>NZ_JAFCJZ010000023.1 GCF_018130765.1 Bradyrhizobium iriomotense | reverse complement strand
TCGTCCATGGCACAGGTCTCCTTCCAACCCATCGGCAAGGCCCTCCTTGCCGACCAATTGACCTGTTACCCATGTCGCCGGTCTAGACTGTTACCCATGTAGCCGGTCAGGACCTCTCTTACCCTCTCCCCCTGTGGGAGAGGGTGGCTCGCCGCGAAGCGGCGAGACGGGTGAGGGGTCTCTATCCCCACGAACGGTCGTGTGAGTGGAGAGAACCCCTCATCCGGCGCTTCGCGCCACCTTCTCCCGCAAGGGGAGAAGGGAAGGGGCACCGAGTTCGCCTCGCTTCTACCCCCGCCTCACACTCGCTCCGCCATCCACCGGCAGGGTCACACCCGTAATGAAATTCGCCTCGTCCGACGCCAAAAACAGCGCGGCGTTCGCAACGTCCCAGCCCGTTCCCATCTTCCTGCGCAGCGGCACCTTGCTGTCGCGCTCGGCTTCGACCTCGGCGCGGGTCTTGTGCCATTCGCGAGCGCGGGTATCGACCGCCATCGGGGTGTTCATCAGGCCGGGCAGGATGACATTGGCGCGGATGCCGTATTCGGCATTCTGGTAGGCGAGCTGTTCGGTGAAGGCGATCATCGCCGATTTCGTCGCCTTGTAGGCGACGTAAGGATACGTCGTGATCGCGGCCATCGAGGAGATGTTGATGATGGCGCCGCTCTTTTGCGCGCGCATGATCGGGATGACTTCTTTTGCCGCAAGGATGCAGCTCTTCAGATTGATGGCGACGACGCGGTCGAAAGCCTCCTCGGTCAGTTGCAGCAATTCGGCATCGCCGCCGGAGAGACTCACGCCGACATTGTTGTGCAGCACGTCGATCCGGCCCCAGCGCGTTTGCGCGTCCTTGACCATCGCCTTGATGTCAGCGGACTTCGTCACATCGGCCTTGAAGGCCGCGGCGGTGCCGCCTTTCGCGGCGATCATCGCCACCGTTTCCTGCGCCGATTCCAGATGATGGTCGACACAGAGAACTTTCGCGCCTTCGCGCGCGAAGGTCAGCGCGGTGGCGCGGCCGTTGCCCATGCCTTCGCCGGGACTCTGGCCGGCTCCGACCACGATGGCGATCTTGTCGTTCAGGCGCATGTCAGTTCACTCCCGGGATCGGATCGTTCTCATTATTTTCGTGCAGATTAGCAATTGCCACGACCGGAGAGAAGGCGCGGGTCCTGCGCTCATGTCATTGACATCACATTGAATTGCATGTGGCGGCCGACCGATTACGCATGGCTGGCCCTTGCGGTTCAGGAACCGTTTCCAGCCGATCGCGTTTGTTGCGGAGCCTTTTCTGCGCTAGGCTTTCTCCTGGGGCTTCCCAATCGCCAGTGGCTTGCCGATGAATCTGCTCGATCCACGAGGGCCGGTTGCTGCCGCGAACAGCACCATCCTGGTCGATTCCGTTTTCATCATGCTCGTGATCGTGGTGCCGACCATTTTCGCGATCTTGGCCTTTGCGCTCTGGTTTCGCGCCTCGAATCCGAAAGCGCGTTACCAGCCTGACTTCGTCTATTCCGGCCGCGTCGAGATGGTGGTGTGGTCAATTCCTGCGCTGACCGTGATCCTGCTCGGCGGCGTCGCCTGGATCGGCTCGCACCAGCTCGATCCCGCAGCGCCCGTGCCGGGGACCGGCAGTCCGGTTCGCATCCAGGCCGTCTCGCTCGACTGGAAATGGCTCTTCATCTATCCGGACCAGCGCATCGCCACGGTCAACACGCTGACGGTGCCGGCCGGCGCCGAGCTGAATTTCCAGCTGACGTCGTCGAGCGTGATGAACACGTTCTTCATCCCGCAGCTCGGCAGCATGATCTACACCATGAACGGCATGGTGACGCGGCTGAACCTGCGCGCCGACAACGAGGGCAAGCTTCAGGGCCTGTCCGCGCATTTCTCCGGCGACGGCTTTCCCGACATGATGTTCGACGTCAACGTGATCTCGCCGCTGGCGTTTCCCGATTGGGTGGCGAGCACGGCGAAGAGCGATGCCGTGCTGAACGAGGACAGCTACAAGAAGCTGATGCAGCAGGGCATCGAGCGGAGCCGGCCGACCTATCGCCTCGAAGATCCCCGCCTGTTCGACCTGATCGCGACCCAGCACATTCCGCCAGGGCCCGGCCCCGAGCTGATATCGGCCGCCGGCCGGTCGCACGGTGGAGGCCACGATGCTCGGTAAGCTCGACTGGTCGGCCATTCCGTTCGATCAGCCCATTCCGCTCGTCGCAGGCGCGGTGGTGCTGGTCGCGATCCTCGCGGTGTTGATCTGGGTCGTGGTGAAGGGACATCTGCCCTATCTCTGGCATGAGTGGATCACCAGCGTCGATCACAAGCGGATCGGCGTCATGTACATCCTGCTGGCCTCGGTGATGCTGCTGCGCGGCGGCAGCGACGCCATCATGATGCGGATCCAGCAGGCGGTCGCCTACCAGTCGCAAGGCTATCTGCCGCCTGAGCACTACAACCAGATCTTCTCCGCCCACGGCACCATCATGATCTTCTTCGTGGCGATGCCGTTCGTGATCGGGCTGATGAATCTCGTCGTGCCGCTCCAGCTTGGCGTCCGCGACGTCGCGTTTCCGACGCTCAATTCGGTCGGCTTCTGGCTGACCGCCACCGGCGCGCTGCTGGTCAACATCTCGCTGGTGGTCGGCGAGTTCGCGCGCACCGGCTGGCTCGCCTTTCCGCCGCTCTCCGGACTGTCCTATTCACCGGGCGTCGGCGTCGACTATTACGCCTGGTCGCTGCAGATCTCCGGCGTCGGCACGCTGGTCGCCGGTATCAACCTCGTCACCACCGTGCTGAAGCTGCGCACCAGGGGCATGAACTATCTGCGCATGCCGATGTTCTGCTGGACCACGCTGGCCTCGAACCTCTTGATTGTCTCGGCCTTCCCGATCCTCACCGCGACGCTCGCGATGCTGCTGCTCGACCGCTATCTCGGCTTCCACTTCTTCACCAATGAAGCCGGCGGCAATGTCATGATGTTCATGAACCTGATCTGGGCCTGGGGACATCCGGAGGTCTACATCCTCGTGCTGCCGGCCTTCGGCATCTTCTCCGAGGTGGTCTCGACCTTCTCGGGCAAGGCGCTGTTCGGCTACCGCTCGATGGTGCTTGCGACCATGGCGATCTGCGTCGTCTCCTTCATGGTCTGGCTGCATCATTTCTTCACGATGGGGGCGGGGCCGGACGTCAATGCCATCTTCGGCATCGCCAGCATGATCATCGCGATCCCGACCGGCGTGAAGATCTACAACTGGCTGTTCACGATGTATGGCGGCCGCATCCGATTTGCGACGCCGATGCTGTGGTCGGTCGGCTTCATGGTCACCTTCATCATCGGTGGCCTGACCGGCGTGCTGGTGGCGGTGCCGCCGGCCGACTTCATGCTCCACAACAGCATGTTCCTGGTCGCCCACTTCCACAACGTTATCATCGGCGGCGTACTGTTCGGGGCCTTCGCCGGCTTCGAATACTGGTTCCCGAAGGCGTTCGGCTTCCGCCTCGACGAGCGCTGGGGCAAGGCCGCGTTCTGGTTCACCTTCACCGGCTTCTGGATCACCTTCATGCCGCTCTACATCGCCGGCATGCTCGGCATGACCAGGCGCCTGCAGCATTACGACGTCGCGGCCTGGCGGCCCTGGATGATCGTTGCGGCATTCGGCATGGCCGTGCTGACGATCGGGGTGATCTGCCAGATCATGCAGCTTGTGGTCAGCATCCGCAACCGCGAGGCGTTGCGCGATCGCACCGGTGATCCCTGGGACGGCCGCTCGCTGGAATGGGCGACGTCCTCGCCGCCGCCGGTGTTCAACTTCGCCTTCCATCCTGATGTCCGCGGCGAGGACGCCTATTGGGACATGAAGGCGCGCGCCCGGCAGCAATCGTTCGAGCATGACGTGCCCGAATATCAGGACATCGAGATGCCCCGGAACTCGCCGACCGGGTTCGTCTGCGCGTTCTTTGCCAGCATCATGGGCTTTGCGCTGATCTGGCACATCTGGTGGATGGTGATCCTGGGCGGCATCGGCGCGTTCGCGACCTTCGTCGTGTTCGCCTGGCGCGACCATGACGAATACGTCATTCCCGCCGAGGAGGTCGCCCGCATCGATCGCGTCAATCTCGAGGAGCGGCGCAGCCTCGTCAGCATGGCGGGAGCGGTCTGATGTCGATCACAGTGACCGTCGGCCATGCGCACGCAGATCCCCATCACATCGGCGTCGTCATCGAGCATCCCGGGCCCGCGTCGAAGCGGATCGTCACCGCCTACGGTTTCTGGGTCTTTCTGCTCTCCGACATCGTGATGTTCTCCTGCTTCTTCGCGGCCTATGCGGTGCTGTCCGGCCAGACCGCGGATGGCCCGAAGGGCTCGGAGATCTTCGAGCAGCGGAACGTCGCGATCGAGACGGTCTGCCTGCTGCTGTCGAGTTTTACCTGCGGCATGGCCAGCATCGCCGCCGACGTGCGCAACCGGTTCTGGTTCTATCTCGGCATGGCCGTGACCTGCGTGCTCGGCCTGATCTTCCTGACCATCGAGTTCCGAGAGTTTGCCGATCTCGTCGCGCGCGGCTACGGCCCCTCGCGTAGCGCGTTCCTGACGTCGTTCTTCTCGCTGGTCGGCTGCCACGGCCTGCACGTCTCCGCCGGCGTGCTCTGGCTGCTGACCATGATGGCCCAGGTCTTTGCCAAGGGCTTTCGCGCCGACGTTCTGCGCCGGATGATGTGCTTTGCGCTGTTCTGGCATGCGCTCGACATCATCTGGGTCGGGGTGTTTTCCGTCGTCTATTTGCTTGGGGGTGCCCCATGAGCGATCAGACCCATATTCCAGCCGGGCACGATCTCGCGCCGGGCGAGGAAGAGCAGCATAGCGTTGGCGAGCGGATCCTGGGCTATGTCGTCGGTCTCGTTCTGGCGCTGTTGCTCACGGCGACGTCGTTCTTCATCGCCGGCACCGATCTGGTCTGGCAGCCTTCGATCCCGGTGGCGCTGATCGTGCTGGCGATCGCGCAGATGGGCGTGCACCTGGTGTTCTTCCTGCACATCACCACGGGCCCTGATAACACCAACAACGTGCTGGCGCTGGCCTTCGGGCTGCTGGTGGTGTTCCTGGTGGTCGGCGGCACGGTCTGGATCATGTCGCATCTGAACGGGAACATGCCGCCGATGGACCAGATCATGATGCGCCAGTAGCGCGGGACGATGGAAGGACGCAGAAAAAAGAAGAGCCGCTTGTTGTGACAAGCGGCCCAAGTCTAGGGAGGAAACGCCCGAGCAAAGACAATCCGATGAGGATCGTCTGCCAAGGAAGCGCTCGCGCAAAGCGCGTGCGCACTTTGATAAGTGCAGCAACTCCCGCCGAAGTTCAATTCCGGAGCAATACGGTCTCGGACTACCACTCACACGTGCGTGAAGGAACTATTCACTTTGGCCGGCGGCAATTATAGGCCTTGCGGAAGCCGGCGGCCTGGGCGTCGTCCTCGGAACAGAACCAGCGGTCCGGCTTGGTGGTTGCCGGATAGCTCGGACACCCCCGCAAATGATAGATGCCGATATTGCCGGTAACGCGGGCACGCACCGCGAGCTTGCCCTTGATGCTGCAGCTCGGCGGCATCGTCAGCTCGTCCGGGAACAGCACGGCGCGGATCTCCTTGTCGCGATCGGAGCGGCAGGCGGCGCCCAGCAGCGCACCGTCCTTCTTGCCGCTGCGGAATTCTTGCGGTGCAACAAAGCAGCCCTTCCAAATTCCGGCCGAAGCCGTCTTCGCCTCGGTCGCCGCCGGCTTGACGTTCGCCTTGATCGGCTCGCGGGCGATGGCATAGCCGAGCTTGACCAGTTGCTCGTTCAAGGTCGCCTTGTCACCCTCGGCCGTGCAGATGGCGCGATGGCGTTTGCCGAAGCTCTTTTCCGGCCCGACGTCGTCACAGCGCACGGAGCGCTTGTTGATCAGTTTCGTCAGCTGGTCGCGGGCCTCGATGCCGCAGGTCCAGGGATCGGCGTGATCGTCGATGCAGACCTGGTCCAGCTCGGGTGCGTCGACGCCGTCGAGCCGGTAGGTGACGTCGCCGAGCTGGATGGAGTTGCCGTCGCGGACCGTCGCGGCAGCGGTCAGGGCGGAGGCGGGGCTCGAAGTGCCCGCAAAGCCGGACAAGGCGCAAAACAAAACGAGCGCAAAAGCGCGGGCGGCGGCAAAGAAATTTCGGAAGGACATAAGATCTCGCTATCGATTGCTCGTGCGCCCTGTTCCTAGCATCCGGACGTGGCGATACCAATGGTCTGCGCCCTGCGAAGTGCGACATTCCGGCCTCGCGGCTTTACTCGGCCGCAGCTCTACCCCTATCGTTCACCGGCCTCGCGGAGCGCGAAAGGCCGAATCGCCCGGTAAGCGGCGAGGGGGAGGAAAAGGTTGCGATGAAAGACCCCGTGGACGTCCTGATCATCGGCGCCGGCGCATCGGGTGCGGCGGTGGCGTGGTCGCTGGCCGAAACCAAGATGCACATTCTCTGCCTGGAGCAGGGCGGCTGGATGAACCCGGCGGAATATCCCAGCACGGGTCGGGACTGGGAGGCCAAGTTCTACGGCGAGTGGTCGTCGAGCCCTAACGTCCGCGGCCGGCCCGAGGACTATCCGATCAACGACGACAATTCGCCGATCAAGGTCGTGAACTACAATGCCGTGGGCGGCTCGACCGTGATGTACACTGCGCACTGGCCGCGGCTGCACCCTTCCGATTTCAAGGTGAAGACGCTCGACGGCGTCGCCGACGACTGGCCGATCGATTACGACGCGCTGACCCCGTTCTTCGAAGAAAACGATCGCATGATGGGCACGTCGGGCCTGTCAGGCGATCCATTGTCGCCGCTGACGCATCCGCCGATGCCGCAGCAGCCGATGGGATTGTCTGGCGCGATCATCGGCAAGGCCATGAACAAGCGCGGCTGGCACTGGTGGCCGTCGGACACGACGGTCGCGACGATGGACTATGAGGGCCGCGCGCGCTGCGTCAATCTCGGCCATTGCACGCCGGCCTGCGCGCAGGGCGCGAAATCATCGACCGACATTACCTATTGGCCGCACGCGGTCCGCGCCGGCGTCGAGCTGCGCACCCATTGCCGGGTGCGCGAGATCACCACCGACGAGACCGGCATGGCCTCGGGCGTGGTCTATTACGACAAGGACGGCGTCGCGCAGTTCCAGCCGGCGCATGTCGTCATCATCGCCTGCAACGGCGTCGGCACGCCGCGGCTGCTCCTCAACTCCGCGTCCGGCCGCTTCCCGAACGGTCTTGCCAATTCGTCCGGTCTTGTCGGCAAGAACCTGATGTTCCACCCCTACGCGCAGATCTATGGCTACGTGAAGGAGCCGACCGACTCTAACCGCGCGCCGCCGACCTGCCTGTGGAGTAAGGAGTGGTATGACACCGACCTGTCGCGCGGTTTCGTGCGCGGCTACGGCGTCCAGTTCGTGCGCGGGGCAGGGCCGGTCTTCGAGGCCGTCGTCAGCGAGCAGAAGGGCATCCTGCCGTGGGGCGAGGATCACCATCGCGTCTTCCGCAAGCTCAACGGCCATCGCCTGGGTTTCTCCGCGATCTGCGAGGACCTGCCGGAGGAGCACAATCGCGTCACGCTCGATCCGGTCCTGAAGGACAGCCATGGCATCCCCGCGCCGAAGATCGACTACACCATCAGCGAGAACAGCCGGAAAATGATGGAGCACGCGCTGGCGCGCGGCCGCGAGTTTCTCGAGACGGCGGGAGCGAGCGACATCTGCGCCAACTCGCCGATCCCCTGGGGCGGCTGGCACCTGCTCGGCACGGCGCGGATGGGCACCGATCCTGACCGTTCCGTGGTCAACGAATGGGGCCGCACGCACGACGTGAAGAACCTCTTCATCGTCGACGGCAGCATCTTCGTCACCTCGGGCGGCGTGAACCCGACCTCCACCATCCAGGCCCTCGCGCTCTACATCGCCGACCAGATGAAGCAGCGCCTCGCCAATTTGTTCGATTAGAGGACCGACATGTCCGAACAGCCCTCCCTCACGCCGCGGCAGCGCCAGGACTTGGGCACCATCGCCGCGATGATCATTCCAGCGAGCGAGGAATATCGCGTCCCCGGCGCCGATGACCAGATCATCCAGGCCGACATCCTTGCAACCCTCGGCCGGGACACCAAGCCGGTCGCGGCGGCGCTCGACCATCTGGCGCGGCTCGCGGGGATGCCGCTCGCTGACCTCGCGCCTGACGCGCGTGATGGCGTCGCGCAGCAGTTCCGCAGCGCCGGCGGCGCACCTGCCGCAACCCTCGTTCGCGTCGTCCTGCAATGCTACTACCGCGACGACCGCGTGCTGCGCTCGCTCGGGCTGGAGCTGCGCGCGCCGTTCCCGAAGGGCTACGTGCTCCCGGACGGCGACTGGTCGCTGCTCGATCCGGTCAGGGCGAGGGCGGGCACGTTGCGGCGCGCGCCCTAGCCACTTGGGCAGCCCACTGGGCGGTCCAGCCTTGCGCCCCAGGCGGGTCCCTTGCGCTGGAGGGAACAGGCCACCATCTGTGTGAGCCTCAAGGACTCTTGCCATGCTGGATTTCACATCAGATATCGCCGATGACGCACCGTCATCGCGAACGGTGGCGGCTGCCCCGGACAATGACCGGGCGCTGCTGGACGCCTATTCCAATGCCGTGATCGATGTGACCGACCGGGTCGGCCCTGCGGTCGTGCGCGTCGAGACCGGTCCCAAGGTGCCGAACAGCCGCGAGCGCGGCGGGCTCGGCTCGGGCATCGTGATCTCGCCGGACGGGCTCGTGCTCACCAACAGCCATGTGGTCGGCACGTCGAAGGAGATCCGGCTGCGCGACGTCGAGGGCCATGTCGGCGACGCACAGGTGCTCGGCGTCGATCCCGACACGGATCTGGCGCTGCTGCGTGCCAATGGCGTGCGCGATCTGCCCTATGCCGCGCTCGGCAACTCCAAGAGCCTGCGGCGTGGCCAGCTCGTGATCGCGATCGGCAACCCGCTCGGCTTCGAGTCGACCGTGACGGCCGGCGTGGTCTCGGCGCTGGGACGCTCGATCCGCTCGGTCAGCGGCCGCACCATCGAGGACGTGATCCAGACCGATGCCGCGCTCAACCCCGGCAATTCCGGCGGGCCGCTGGTGTCGTCGAATGCCGAGGTGATCGGCATCAACACGGCCATCATCAACGGCGCGCAAGGCATCTGCTTCGCGGTCGCAAGCAACACCGCGCAATTTGTGCTGTCGGAGATCATCCGCCACGGCTATGTCCGCCGCGCCTATATCGGCGTCGCCGGGCAGACCGCTCCGGTGCCGCGGCGGCACGCGGTTGTCGCCGGCGTCGAGAACAAGATGGGCGCGCTGTTGATGCAGATCGAGCCTGATGGCCCGGCGGCGAAGGCGGGCCTGTTGCCCGGCGACGTCGTGATCAGGCTGGACGGTGTCGAGATCAACGGCGTCGACGACCTGATCCGCGTGCTCGACCGCGACCGGATCGGTCGGCGGCTGGCCATGGATGTGCTGCGGCTCGGCCGCCTGCGGGCGATCGATATCGACCCGATCGAGCGCAAGCCGCAGCGCTAGCTGCAAGCTCGCGGGCGGGGTATGACGGTGTCATGCCTCGCTCCCGCACACCCGCCGCATGATGCCGGCGCACGAGACCTACGACGTCATTGTCATCGGCGCCGGTGCCGGTGGCATGACGGCGGCGGCCGTTGCGGCCGCGGAAGGCCTGCGCGTGCTGGTGATCGAGAAGACCGCCTTTGTCGGTGGTACCACCGCCTGGTCCGGCGGCATGGTCTGGATCCCCGCCAACGCCAAGATGAAAGAGGCGGGACTCTCCGACAGCATCACGGATGCCGTCCAGTATCTGTCGAGCACGGTCCCCGAGCCCGCCAATGCGGGTCTCCGCGCCGCCTTTCTCGCACGCGGGCCGGAGGCGGTCGCCTGGCTCGAAGCCAACACCGAGGTGCGGCTCCAGCCGGTGAAGGTCTATCCGGACTATTATCCGGAACGGCTGGGCGCAACGTCAGGCGGCCGCGTGCTGGAGCCGGTCGCTTTCGACGGCACGCGGCTTGGCCGGGCGTTCGCGCGGCTGCGGCCGCCGCTGCCGGAGTTCACGCTGTTCGGCGGCATGATGGTCAACCGGCTCGACATTCCGCATCTGCGGCGCGTTGGAAAATCGCTGCGCTCGACCTTGCGCGCGGCGCGGCTTGTTTCCGCATACGCGTTGCAGCGGCTCCGCTCGCCGCGCGGCACCACGCTGCATCTCGGCAATGCGCTCGCCGCGCGGCTCTATGCGTCGCTGCTGGCGCGGCAGGTCGAGATCCTCTTCAGCGCCGATGTCGAGGATCTGTCGATGCAGGGCGATCGTGTCGCCGGCGTGGTGATCCGCCATGGCGCCCGTGATCGCCCGATCGCCGCGCGCCGCGGTGTGGTGCTGGCGACCGGTGGCTTCTCGCACGACGCGACTTTGCGCAAACGCTTCTTCCCTGCGGCAGCGGGATTTGTCTCGGCGACCAACACATCAGGCACCGGCGATGGGCTGCGACTCGCGGTCACGGCCGGCGCCGCGTTCAACACGGAGGCGACCAGCCCGGCCTATTGGGTGCCGGCCTCGCTGTTCCGTCGCGCCGACGGCACCCGCGGCGTGTTCCCGCATACCGTGACCGATCGCGCCAAGCCCGGCGTGATCGCTGTCAACGCGACCGGCCGACGCTTCGTCAACGAGGCGCTGTCCTACCACGAGTTCGTGCTGGCCATGTTGCGCGATGGCAATGGCGAGCCGGATCGGCCGTTCTACCTGATCTGCGACCACGCATTCCTGTGGAGCTACGGCCTCGGCCGCATCAAGCCGTTCACGCGCAATGTGCGGCGCTATGTGGCGAGCGGCGAGCTGGTCGAGGCTCCCGATGTCGCGCAGCTTGCGGCAAAAATCGGTATCAAGCCGTCCACGCTCTCGGCAACGGTCGCGGCCTATAATGCAGATGCGAAGGAAGGCCGCGATCCCGAGTTCGGCCGCGGCAGCACCGTCTACCAGCGCCATCTCGGCGACGCCGCCCACAAGCCGAACCCCTGCGTTGCGCCGATCGTCAATGCGCCGTTCTTCGCGATGCGGATCTATCCCGCCGATCTCGGCACGGCGATCGGCATGAAGGTGGATGCGCAGGCGCGCGTCCTGCGCGAGGACGGCACGCCGATCGCAGGCCTCTACGCCTGCGGCAACGACATGGGCTCGATCATGAACGGCAATTATCCCGGGCCGGGCATCACGCTCGGGCCGGCGTTGACGTTCGGGTACATCGCGGGGCGGCATCTGGCGGAGGGGGCGATGGTCGCCACGGGTATGGCCGCAGCCTCGGTCTAACCATCCCCACAACTGTCATGCCCCGCGAAGGCGGGGTATCCAGTACGCCGCGGCGAGTGTGGCGAGAGCAAGCTCTCCAACGCGCGTCTCGGAGTACTGGATCGCCCGCCCCAGTGCGCAAGTGCGCACAAGGCGGGCGATGACACCGAGTGTGTGGTGGCGGCTTGCCTTACTCCGCAGCCGCCGCAAAGCGGCTGTTCTCCAGCTCCGCCTCAAGCCGCGCCGTCTCGGCCGCCGCCAGCTTGATGTTGGCTTCCTTGACATGCCCGAAGCCGCGGATGCTCTCCGGCACACGCGCGAGCCGTGCCAGCAGCGGAATCTGTTCCGCCCTCAGCCCGGCGACCCGCCCATCAATCATCGCCAGATAATCCTCGATCAGCTTTCGCTCGGTCCGGCGCTCCTCGGTACGGCCGAACGGATCGAACGCGCCGCCGCGCAGGAACTTGAGTTTTGCGAGAATGCGGAACGCATGGACCATCCAGCCGCCGAACTCCTGCTTCTGAAGTCGGCCCGTCGCCTTATCGCGCTTGGCGAAGATCGGCGGTGCCAGATGGTACTTCAGCGTGAAGTCGCCATCGAATTTTTCCGACACTTTCTTGTCAAAGCTGCCGTCGGTGTAGAGCCGCGCGACCTCGTACTCGTCCTTGTAGGACATCAGCTTGAACAGGTTCTTCGCTACGGCTTCCGTCAGCTCCGTGGACGCGGGCGAAGCAACGCTCTCCGCCTTGCGCACCTTGGCGACCGCGGCGAGATAGCGGTCGGCATAGGCCTTGTCCTGGTAGCCGGTCAGGAATTCGGCACGGGTCGCGATGATGTCATCGAGCGATTTTGCGGGCGCGGACGCCCGGGCCTTGAACTGCAGCACGCCGCGCACCCGCGACATGTCGTGGGCGGCAAGGCGCCCCCAGGTGAGGGCGAGCTTGTTCATCTCGATCGCGGCGCCGTTGATCTCGACGGCGCGGAGCAGGGCCTCCAGCGACAGCGGGATCGCGCCCTTCTGGAAGGCGAAGCCGAGCATGAAGGGATTGGTCGCGATGCTGTCGCCCATCAGCGCGGCGGCAATGCCCGTGGCGTCGATGATGTCGAGGTTCTTGTCACCGACGGCGTCGCGCAGCACGGTCTGCATCGCGCCCATCTCGAAATCGAGATCGGGATTCTGCACGAAGCTCGCGGTCGGCTGCAGATCGGCGTTGATATAGGCCTTGGTCACCCCGCGCTCGGCGCGGCTCAGCGCGGTCGGCCCGGCTGAGACGATCATGTCGCAGCCGAGGATGACGTCGGCGCCGCCAGTGGTGATGCGGACCGCGGAAATATCTTCCGGCTTCGGCGCGATGCGCACATGGCTCATCACCGCGCCGTTCTTCTGCGACAGGCCTGTGAAGTCCAGCGCCGAGCAGCCGCGGCCGTCGACATGGGCGGCCATGCCGAGCAGCGCGCCGATGGTGATGACGCCGGTACCGCCGATGCCGGTGACGAGGATGTTGTAGGGGCCGTCCAGCTCACGCGCGGGCGGCAGCGGCAAATCGGCGAACAGCTGCCCGGAATCGACCGCCGAGGTCTTCATGCGCTTGAGCGAGCCGCCATGCACGGTGACAAAGCTCGGGCAAAAGCCCTCGACGCAGGAAAAGTCCTTGTTGCAGTTCGACTGGTCGATCTGGCGCTTGCGGCCGAATTCGGTCTCCAGCGGCTGCACCGAGACGCAGTTGGAGGCCTGCGAGCAGTCGCCGCAGCCTTCGCAGACGAGCTCGTTGATGAAGGCGCGCTTGGCCGGATCGGGATAGAGCCCGCGCTTGCGGCGGCGGCGCTTTTCGGCGGCGCAGGTTTGGTCGTAGATCACGACCGTGAGACCCTTGATGTCGCGCAGCTCGCGCTGCACGGCGTCAAGCTCGCGGCGGTGATGGATGGTCGCGCCTTGCGGGAAGTAATTGCCTTGCGGATACTTGCTCGGATCGTCCGAGACGATCGCGAGGCGCTTGACGCCTTCGGCCCAGACCTGATGCGCGATCTGCGCGACGTTGAAGGCGCCTTCCGCCGGCTGACCGCCGGTCATCGCCACCGCGTCGTTATAGAGGATCTTGTAGGTGATATTGATGCCGGCCGCCGAAGCCGCGCGCAGCGCCAGCAGCCCGGAATGCGTGTAGGTGCCGTCACCGAGATTCTGAAAGATGTGCTTCTCGGTGGTGAAGGGCGACTGGCCGATCCAGTTCACGCCTTCGGCGCCCATATGCGAGATCAGATCGGTGCGGCGGGTCGGCATGCTCAGGGCCATGCCGTGGCAGCCGATGCCGGCCATGGCGCGGCTGCCCTCCGGCACGCGGGTCGAGGAATTGTGCGGGCAGCCCGAGCAGAAGAACGGCGTGCGCGCGAGCGTGATCTGCGTGCTGGTGGTGACGGGATTGTCGAACGCCTCGAGTCGGGCGAGGCGCTGCTCCAGCACCGGGCTGTGATGGCCGAGCTTGCGCAGGCGCGCCACCAGCGCGCCCGCGACGATGGTCGGCGTCAGCTCGCCTTCGCTCGGCAACAGCGGCGCGCCGCGCTCGTCGCGCTTGCCCGTGACGGTCGGGCGCCGGGAAGCATCGATGTTGTAGAGGATGCGCATCAGCTGGTCTTCGATGAAGCCACGCTTCTCCTCGACCACCAGCACGTCCTGCAGGCCTTCGGCAAAACGCTTGGCGCCGCTTTCCTCCAGCGGCCAGGTCAGCGCGACCTTGTAGATGCGTAAGCCCAGATCCTGCGCGTCCTTGTCGGTGATGCCGAGATCAGCGAGGGCCTGGCGCAGGTCGAGATAGGCCTTGCCGGTCGCAACGATGCCGAGACGTGCGGGCTTGGAATCCAGCACGATGCGGTCGAGCTGATTGGCGCGGGCGAAGGCCTGCACCGCCGCCATCTTCGCCCCGAACAGGCGCCTTTCGGCTTCCAGCGGCGGATCGGGCCAGCGGATGTTGAGGCCGCCGGGCGGCATCTCGAAATCGTCGGGGAGCACGATCTTGATGCGTTCCGGATCGCTATCAATCGAGGCCGAGCTCTCGACCGTCTCGCTGATCGCCTTGAAGCCGACCCAGCAGCCGGAGAAGCGCGACAGCGCGAAACCGTAGAGGCCGAGATCCAGATAGTCCTGCAGCGTCGCCGGATTGATCACGGGAATCAGCGCCGCCGCGAACACCTGCTCGCTCTGATGCGCCAGCGTCGAGGACTGGCAGCCATGGTCGTCGCCGGCGAGCGCGAGCACGCCGCCATTGAGCGAGGTGCCGGCCGCATTCGCATGCTTGAGCGCATCGACCGAGCGGTCGACGCCGGGGCCCTTGCCGTACCAGATGCCGAACACGCCATCGACCTTGGCGCCGGGAAACAGGCCGACCTGCTGGCTGCCCCAGACCGCGGTCGCAGCGAGGTCCTCGTTCAGGCCAGGGACGAAGGCGATGTCGTGCTGCTGAAGATGCGACTTCGCGCGCCACAGCGCGTGGTCATACATGCCGAGCGGGGAACCACGATAGCCGGAGATGAAACCGCCGGTGTTGAGCCCCTGGAGCCGGTCGCGTTCGCGCTGCAACATGGGCAGGCGGACCAGGGCCTGCGTGCCGGACAGGAAGATCCGCTTCGATTCGAGCCGGTATTTGTCGTCCAGCTCGACCTGCATCAGCGTCATTTCAGGAGTCCTTGTTCTTCTTGGTGCGGCGGGGATTTTGCGGCGCGGAATAAGGTGCGGCCATGCGAAGCGGGTGCTGGCAGTCAAAAGCATGGACCACCGAAGTCAATATCGCTGGCCGCATCCGTGGCGGTCCTGTTAGTCATGGCTGACTGTGGAGGAGAGCCATGATGGCAAACGCGTTCGCAACCGAGATCACCGAGACCGCAGAAGCGCTGATCGGCCCGTGGCGTCAGCCGCGCCAGATGCTCCATGCGCAAACTTACGATGCGCACGCCTCCATCCATGACGATGCCACCGCCCAGAAGCTAGGTTTCAAGGGCGGCACCATCGAGGGGCCGACGCATTTCAGCCAGTTCGCCCCGCTCGGCGCGCGGCTCTGGGGACAGGCTTGGTTCGAGAGCGGCTGCCTCTCGGCGCATTACCGCAGCGTCTGCTACGAGGGCGAGGAGGTGCAGGCGATCCTGTCGAAGCCATTGCCCGGCGCAAGCCAGTGCCAGATCCAGATGGTGAAGCGCGACGGCACAGAGGTGCTGCGCGGGACGGCCTCCGTCGGCGACCCTCACGCAGCGACCGCGCTCGAGACCCGCCTTGCCGAGCTCAAGCCGCTCGCCGATCCCGTGATCCTGCGCGACGTGAGGGTGGCGCAGACGAGCAAGCGGCAGACGGTGCGGATGGCGTTCGACCAGAACATGGGCGACCTCTATCCGTTCTCCCTGCGGCAGAAGCTCGCCGTCATCACCGAGAGCTCGCCGTACTATTCGGGCGCCGAAAATCCTTCTTCGAATCCTTGGCGCAAGCCGATCATCCCGATGGAGATGCTGAGCGTGCTGTTTCAGTACCGCTCCAAGGAGGATCCGCTGCCGGCCAAGGGACCCGCCGTTGGCCTGTTTGCCGACCAGGAGATCCGCCTGGTGAAGGGTCCGCTCTTCGAGGGCGAGGAATATGAAGTCGAGCGCGAAGTGGTCGCGCTTTCCGGCAGCCGTCGCACCGAGAGCGCCTGGGTGAAGACGCGCGTGTTCGACAAGGCGGGCACGCTGGTCGCAACCATGCTGCTGAACATGGCGACGCTGAAGGATTCGTACGCGCCGTACGAGGACGAGCATCGGCGGCTGTATGGGGCGGGGCGGTAGTCTCTGCTCGTCATTCCGGGGCGCGCGTAGCGCGAGCCCAGAATCCATTTCAACTCGCGTACTGCGGCCCGATAGATTCCGGGCTCGACGCTACGCGTCGCCCCGGAATGACGGCGGAGAGTGCGCCGCTTCCCCGCTCATCCTTTAAGCAAATGCACGTCGCGAAGCCGTCGCACAGGGAATAAGCAGACGTCGATCGACGACGTAACCATCTGACTAAACAGCGAATTCGTTCGTCGCTCGCGCCCCACCGCAATTGTACACAATGGCACGGCGCTTGCAGAACTCCTGGCAAAGAGAGTTCTCGCGGGGGCCTGCGTCATGTTGAACTCAGCCAAGCCGACACCGGGCGTCATCAGCGCCGAGCCCGAGCCGATCAAGCTCGATTGGCCCGCCACCGCGCTTCTCATCATCGACATGCAGCGCGACTTCATGGAGCCCGGCGGCTTCGGTGAGACGCTAGGTAACGACGTCAGCCAGCTCGCGCGCGCCGTGAAACCGATCGGCGCGCTGCTGAAGGCGGCGCGCGACACCGGCATGCTGGTGATCCACACCCGCGAGGGCCATCTGCCCGATCTTTCCGACGCGCCGCCGGCGAAAGTCGAGCGCGGCGCGCCGAGCCTTCGCATCGGCGATCCCGGTCCGATGGGCCGCATCCTCATTCGCGGAGAAGCCGGCCACGATATCATCCCGGAGCTCTATCCGCTCGACAGCGAGGTCGTGATCGACAAGCCCGGCAAGGGCGCGTTCTACGCCACCGAGCTCACCGACGTGCTGGAGAAATACGGCATCGAGAACCTGCTGGTGTGCGGCGTCACCACCGAAGTCTGCGTCAACACCACCGTGCGCGAGGCCAATGACCGCGGCTATCGCTGCGTCGTCATCTCCGACGGCTGCGCATCCTACTTCCCCGAGTTTCACGAGATGGGCCTGAAGATGATCAAGGCCCAGGGCGGCATCTTCGGCTGGGTCGCGGATTCAGCCGCAGTTCTGGAGGCAATGAAAGTTTCGACCACATAGGGGTATTATCATGAGCACATTGATGGGGACGGCCGGCAAATCTGATCTGAACAAGTCCGATTTCAAGCCGGCACTATGGACATCGGGCGACTGGAACGCGTTTTTTGGCTTCGGCACCAACATCCTCGTCAACATGCTCGTGCTCACGGGCCTGTTGCGCTTCGTCCTGAAGATGCCTGACAGCCTCGTGTTCGGCCGCATCCTGCCCGCGCTCGGGCTGATGATGTGCCTTTCGACCTTCTACTATGCGTTCCTCGCCTATCGCCTCGCGCAGAAGACCGGCCGCAACGACGTCTGCGCGCTGCCGTCGGGCGTCAGCGTGCCGCACATGTTCATCGTCACCTTCGTGATCATGCTGCCGATCACGCTTAGGACCGGCGATCCGCTCAAGGGCTGGTCGGCGGGCCTGGTCTGGGTGTTCTTCCAGAGCTTCATCCTGATGATCGGTGGCTTCATTGCCCCGTTCATCCGCAAGATCACGCCTCGCGCGGCGCTGCTCGGCACGCTCGCCGGCGTCTCCGTCACCTTCATCTCGATGCGGCCGGCGCTCGAGATGTACATGACGCCGCAGATCGGCCTCGTCTGCTTCGCCATCATCCTGGTGAGCTGGTTTGGTGGCGTGAAATACTGGCGCGGCATTCCCGCAGGCCTCGTCGCCATCGCGGCCGGTATGATCATCGCCTGGGGCTCGAACCTGTTCGGGCTTGGCCTCGGCGGATTGAGCATCGCGGGTGTCGGCGCGGCCTTTGCGAATTTCGGTTTCTCGGTGCCGATCCCGGCCGTCGGCTACGTCTTCTCCGGCTTCGAGTTCCTCGGCATCATCCTGGTCACCGCCATTCCCTTCGGCATCTATGACCTCGTCGAGGCCATGGACAATGTCGAGAGCGCGGAAGCGGCCGGCGACGAATATCCGACCACGCGCGTCTTGACCGCCGACGGCGTCGTCAGCCTGATCGGCTGCCTGATGGGCAATCCCTTCATCAACGCTGTCTATATCGGCCATCCCGGCTGGAAGGCGATGGGCGGCCGCATCGGCTATTCGGCCGCGACCGGCATCATGGTGGTGGTGCTGGCCTGGTTCGGCATCATCTCGGTGCTGCTGGCGCTGGTGCCGGTCGTCGCGATCTCGCCGATCCTGCTCTACATCGGCATGCTGATCGGCGCGCAGGCGTTCCAGACCACGCCGGTCAAGCATGCGCCCGCGATCGTGCTGGCGCTGACGCCGCATCTGGCTGCCTGGGCCAAGCTCCAGATCGACACCATGCTGGCCTCGACCATGACGGCGGCGGCGACCGTCGGCGGCATGGCGGCCGACAAGGCCGACGCGGTCAAGACGGCTGCGGTGGCGGCGCTGCCGCAGCAGGGTGTGTTCTATCACGGGCTCGAAGTCATGGGCGGCGGCTCCATCCTCGGCGGCCTCATCCTCGGCGCGATCGGCGTCTTCATCATCGAGCGCGATTTCGAGAAGGCATCAAGCTTTGCGCTGGTCGGTGCCGTCCTGACTTACTTCGGCTTCATGCATGGCGAAGCCGTCGGCATCGGAGGGGGCTTCGGCGTCACACCGGCGGTCGCGCTGGCCTATGCCGTGATGGCTGCCGGCCTGTTCGCGGCCAGCAAGCTCGGCACCACCGAGCACTACGCCGCGCATCCGGAGATGCACGCCGCGCCGGCGGAGTAGGGAAGCGAGACATCGATTGCGGCCGGGCGGCGAGGAGTTGCCCGGCCGTTTCCATTTGCTTCTGCACACTCCGGCGCGTCAGCCGAGCCGGCCAATCCATTCACGGAACAACTCGGGGCCGGCTTCGACCACGGCTGCAAGATCGTGCAGGCGGGCGTCGCGCGCCGCGCGTGGCGAGTAGCCGAAGCGTTGCCGGAAGCTGCGGCTGAAATGCGCCTGGCTCACGAAGCCGAATTCGGCGGCGATCTCTGCATTCCAGCGATCCTCGTCCGCATCGTCGAGCAGTACGTGGATCGCCTCGAGCCGCCGCCCGCGGATGTAATCCGCGACGCCTGCGAGCGGCTCAAAGACGCGGTAGAGCACCGAGCGCGACACGCCGATCTCGCGGCAGATGGTCGCCACCGAGAGGTCGCGATCGCCCAAATTCTGGTCGATGAAACGGCTGGCGCGATGAAGGATGCCGATGTCACGCCGGGCAAGCCCTTGCTCGCCGCGCCGCGTAGCCGCGCCAAAACATCCGCGCAGCAGCCCGAGCGTTGTCTGCACCGCCCCGGCCGCGTCGGTCTCGTCCATCGCCGGAAGCCTTCTCCGCAACAGCGCCATCTGATCGGCGAGCACCCGGCCGGCTGCACCGTCAAGGACCAGCCCGTGCAGGTCGAGCCCGTCGGGCGCGGCGCTGACGATGGGATCGCGCTCGACATCCAGGCTGATGGTGTCGGTCGTCGTCGCAATGCCATCGAAGGGGCGGGTCAGATCCAGCACCAGCACCTGGCCGGGGCCGGCGGAGATCGGCTCACCCTCGACCTCGCCGCTCCAGGCGCCGCGACGGAGCAGCAGCAGCGCGAACGAGTTGCGGCCATCGGCCTTTGCCAATGCGGCGGAGCGCGTGAAGCGCACCGGCCCCATCCGGGTCGATGCGGCGACCAGACCGCCGAGCAGCCACGCTTCGGCATGGACCTCGAACGTATCGTGGTCGGTGCCGTCGGGGAGCGACACTTCATAATGCGTGAGAATCGCGCGGTAGCGGTCGAGGCGCTCGCCGGCAGGCAATTCCGCGCTGTCAAAGCGCAGATACGGAATTTTGGTCATGCCGGGCCGCTCCCTCGGGCAGTTGGTCTGCAAATTGGGACGATCAGGCAAGTTTCCGCACCGTCGAACCGCAGTCTTCGGACATGAATATTCATATTATTGCGCGTGGGCCAGACCTGTGTGTTTGCCGGCCCGCGCAATTTGCAATGACGTGAAGGTAGGCGATGAGCGAGCAGGGGATGATGGTTACGTTGAGGCCGGTCGAGAACCGGATCGTCGAGAGGGGGGCGGCGCGCCGAGCGGGCTGGCAGTCCTTGCTCGGGATTTGCGCGGCGGCGGTGATTGCTCCCTTGGCGGTCGTGCTGGATGCGTCGTCGGCGCAGGCGCAGTTCGTTTGCGTCAATGCCAGCAACAGTGCGGCCGGTGCGAGCGCGGTCTCCATAGAAAGCGTGGCTTGCGGCAGCAATTCATCCGCGACCACGGGTGGCTCCGCATTCGGCGATTCGAGCTCTGCCGGTATCGAGGCCGCGGCCTTTGGCGCCGGCAGTCGGGCCTCGGGCCTCAGCACAGCGCTGGGCTATCGAAGCACCGCAAGCGGCCTCTTTAGCACAGCGGCTGGCAGCGCCAGCGCAGCCACCGGCGGCTTAAGTTCGGCATTTGGTTACCAGAGCTCTGCGAGCGGCTACACCGGCACGGCAATTGGCTATCAGGCAGGCGCAGGCGGTAACGGCAGCACGGCTCTTGGCTATGCGGCAGTCGCCAGTGGCAACGGCAGCACGGCCGCGGGCAATGCCAGCCGCGCGGACGCCGACAATGCGCTGGCGATAGGAGCAAACGCGAACGTCTATGCTGCCGGCACCAACGGCACGGCCGTCGGTTACAATATCGGTGTGAACGGCGCCAACAGCACCGCGGTCGGCGCGAGCAACGCCATCTCCGGCGACAATAGCGGTGCGTTCGGCACCGTGCAGATCGTTCGCGGCAACGGCAGCTTTGCGCTGGGCGGCAGCAACACGATCAACGGCACCAACCAGACGGGCTGGGGCGACAACGTCAACACGGTCGGCTCCAACAATGCCGTGGCCGCCACGGCGAGCGCCGCTGGCTCCTCCGTGTTCGGCTCCGGCAACGCCGTCAATGCGCCCAATGCGCTGGTGATGGCGAACACGGCGACCGTCACCGGATCGGGCGGCATTGCGATCGGCAACACCGTGTCGGTTGCCGGCGCCAACGCCGTAGCCGTCGGTAACAACACCAGTGCCGGTTTCGCGGGCTCCGCCGCCTTCGGAGATGGCGCCACGGTGACGCGCGCCAATCAGCAGACGTTCGGCACGGCCAGCAACACCTACACCATGGCCGGCATCACCTCGTCGGCAAGCAAGGCCGCGCAAAGTGGCGCAACGCAACTCGTGACATCCGACGGCGCCGGTAATCTTGCAACCACCAGCCTCGGCGCACTCGGGATCGCCTCGACGGCCGATCTCGCCACCATCAACGGTCGCCTCGACGACCTCAATAGCCGGACCAGCAAGGCGACCAGCGGCGTTGCCATGGCCTTTGCCATGGCCGGCGTACCGACGCTGCTGCCGAGCGAAACCTTTGCCATGACAATGAACTACGGGACCTTCGAGCGGGCCAATGGCCTCGCGTTCAACGCGGCACTGCGCCTCAACGGGAACATGCAGTTCAACGGCGGTATCGGCTACGGGCCGGACGAGAAAGTCGCCGGCGGACGCGTTGGTCTGCGCATGGGTTGGTGAGCGCATGATCGTATCCTCACGATTGGCCGCGTGCTTTCTCTTCGTCGCGGCTTGCGCGTCCGTGCGAGCGGAGACGCAACCATCGCCGTCCGGCTTCGCGGATCGCTGGGCGGTTCAGCCGGCCGCAGCCGCGACAAAGCCGGGCGGGCCGCAGGTCGCCGTCGAGCAAGCGCTCTATCTGATCCGCTCTGCGCTTCTGACGTTGAATGATGCCAATCGCTCCGGAAATTATTCGGTGCTACGTGATCTCGCCGCACCCGAATTCCAGGCCAGGAACAGTGCAGCCGACCTCGCGCTCGTGTTCTCCGATCTGCGGGCGCGCAAGTTCGACCTGTTTGGTGCGGCGCTTCTCGCGCCGCGATTGTCAGCGGCGCCAACCGTCGATGCCAGCGGCATGCTGCGGCTCAGCGGCAACATCCCGACCAGGCCGTTGCAGATCGATTTCGATCTCCTGTTTCAGAATGTCGGCGGTAACTGGCGCCTCTATGGACTCTCGGTTGCGACGCCCGCGGCCGCGGTCCAGTCGGTCGCGTCGCAGCCGGAGGCCGCAAGACGCTAAACCAGCCTCTCGCCCGTATCTTTCCGCTCAACGGGCCGCGTCGACGAGACCGAGCTTTTCCAGCAAAGCAGCATCTGTGGAACCTAACGCAGCATCAGACGTTCTTTTCCGCGAATGAGCAGCGCCGTCGCCCCGGCGCAGCAAGCGCTGAGGCGAAGCGCGAAGCTGTGCTGCTGGGAGGGATGTTCATGAAACTCACTCTTTCGGTCATTAAGGCTGACGTTGGCTCTGTCGGCGGGCATACGAAACCGTCTGCGCCGATGATGGCGACTGTCATGGGCGAAGCCGCGAAGGCGGTCGACAAGGGTCTCCTGATCGACAGTTTCGTCTGCCACACCGGCGACGACATAGCGATCATCATGACGCATACAAAGGGCGAAGGGAGCCCCGAGGTCCATCAATTTGCATGGAAGACGTTTCTTGCGGCTACGTCGGTCGCGAAAACCTCCGGGCTCTACGGTGCCGGCCAGGATCTTCTCGCCGACGCGCCTTCCGGAAACGTTCGTGGCGCCGGACCGGCTGTCGCGGAACTCAGCTTCGACCATAGCCTCTCGGGTTCGAGGCCCGCGGAGTCCTTCATGGTGTTCGCCGCCGACAAATGTGGCCCCGGCGCGTACAACCTGCCGCTCTACCTCGCCTTCGCCGATCCCATGTATTGCGCCGGGCTGATGCTGCCCCCGATGATCAAGGGGTTCCGTTTCCATGTCATCGACATGGACTGCACGGCTGGCGACAGTGTCATCGAACTCGACGCACCGGTGGACGGTTACCACATTGCAGCGCTTCTCCGCGACAATGAGCGCTTTGGGATCGATCGCATCGTTTCTCGAACATATGACGAGGTTGTCGTCGCGGTTTCGGCGCAGCGTCTTCACTCGATCGCAGGCAAGTACACCGGTAAGGACGATCCGGTCGCGATCGTCAGGAACCAGGGGATTTTCCCGGCGCCCGAAGAAATCGTCTCGCCGTTCGCCAAGGCGCACTTCGTAGGCGGCGATGCGCGGGGATCGCACGTGATGCCGCTCATGCCGGTGCCACTTAACACACCGGTGACGGGCATGTACTGCCTGCCGATCGTCTCCTGCGCCGGCTTTTCGATCGACAAGGACGGCCGCTTTTCCGACGCCTTCACCGATTTCTTCGACAACCCGGCGTGGGACGAAGTCCGCCGGCGAGCCCAGAGCAAGGCAATCGAGATGCGCAGCCAGGGCTGGTCTGGCGCTGCGATGCTGCCCTATTCCGAGCTGGAGTATGGCGGCTTCCGCGACACCGTGTCTGCACTGCAGAAGCGTTTTCGGCTGCGCGAGGAACAAAAGCCGGAAGCGGCGGAGTAAGGAACGCCACGCTGTGCAACGAGTGCGACACGCTAACGCTGGGAGGTCGGTTTGGCGAGAAAACGTATCGGCATTCTCACGGGCGGCGGCGACGTCTCCGGCCTCAACGCGGTCATCAAGAGCGTGACTTATCGCGGGAGCGAGAACGACATCGAGGTTGTCGGTCTCCGCCGAGGTTGGGAGGCTCTCACGCACCTGAACCTCGAGGATACCGCCAGCAGGTCCCGCTATCTCATGCCGCTGAATCGTGAAAACACTCGCACCATCGATCGACGCGGCGGCACAGTGCTGCACACGAGCCGCACCAATCCGTCCAAAATACAAAAGCTGCCCGATCATCTCGTCGGCAGCGACCTTCCGGCTTCCACGAGTGCCAAGGGGGGCGTTGGGACCAAGACGTGGGACCTCACCGGCCAGGTGCTGGCGAACCTCTCGGGGCTCGGCATCGAACACCTGATCGCCATCGGCGGTGATGACACGCTCAGCTATGCGGCCAAGCTCAACGAGCTCGGCGTCAAGATCATCGCCATTCCGAAGACGATGGACAACGACGTCCGCAACACCGAGTACTGCGTCGGCTTCTCGACCGCGATCACCCGCGCCAGCGATGCCATCCAGCGGCAGCGCACCACCGTCGGGTCGCACGAGCGAATTGGCATTTTTCGCGTCTTTGGCCGCGATGCCGGATTTACCGCGCTCTACACCGCGTACGCGACCTCGATACGTTGCGTCATTCCGGAGTACAAGATCAATCTCGACAAACTGATCGCGTTGCTGATCGAGGAGAAACGTGCCAACCC
The DNA here is from genome assembly GCF_018130765.1 of Bradyrhizobium iriomotense. Lineage (GTDB taxonomy): Bacteria > Pseudomonadota > Alphaproteobacteria > Rhizobiales > Xanthobacteraceae > Bradyrhizobium > Bradyrhizobium iriomotense_A. Next base: position 120,363 of record NZ_JAFCJZ010000023.1, on the reverse strand, counting down.
AAGCAATTACGCGCTCATCGTGCTCAGCGAGGGCGCCGAGTGGGAGGGCTACAAGCCGCAGGAATATGGCGAGCCTGACCCCTACGGTCATCGTAAGAAGGCCAACGTGGCTGATGCGCTTGCCGATGAGATCAAGCAGCGAGCCGGCGAGCAGACGATGACCTCTGACCTCACCTACGACCTGCGGTCGGGCGATCCGGACTTCATCGATAAGCTTGTTGCCCTGACTTTCGGTAACATGGCGTTCGATGCCGTCCTGGAAGGCAAGACCGGCCTCATGTCGGCGCTGGTGGAAGGCCGCTACGACCTCGTGCCCATCCCTGACGTCAGCCTCGGGCCGCGCAAATTGGATGTCGCCAGCACGTACAACACTGAGCGCTACCGTCCCATCTACGCCAACAAGCGGGGTCTGCCGATCTTTCTCAACCGCGCGTCGTAGGCTTCAGGATGAGAGGCTGAGGGCGGGCGATCACCCGCCCTTCACCGCCCCCGCCGTCAGCCCGGCCACGATCTGCCGCTGCGCCAGCACCGTCAGCAGCAGCACCGGGAAGGTGACGATCAGCGCGGCGGCGGCCAGCGGGCCCCAGCTCAGCTGGTCGAACGAGATCATGTTGTAGACCGCAACTGGCAGGGTGCGCGTCTCGCGCCCTGCCAGCACGATGCCGAACACAAAATTGTTCCAGGAGAAGATCACCGCGAGGATGAAGGCGACCGCGATGCCGGGCTTGGCGATCGGCAGCGCGACGTGGCGGAACACCTGCCAGCGGCCGGCACCATCGATGAGTGCGGCTTCTTCCAGCTCCATCGGCGTCGTCTCGAAATAGCCGATCATGATCCAGATCACGATCGGCACGGTCACCACCAGATGGATGATGATCTGCGGCACCAGCGTGCCGAGCAGACCGAGCCACTGGAACAACAGGAACAGCGGGATCAGGTAGGACAGTCCCGGCGTGATGCGGGCGATCAGGATCACGATCGCAGATTTATGCGCGGCCATGCGCGCGATGCCGTAGCCGGCGGGTACGCCGACGATGAGCGCTAGCAACGTCGCGCTGCCAGTGACGATCAGGCTGTTCGTGAAATAGGTCAGGAAGCGGTTGGAGGCGAGAACGTCGGCATAATTCTTCCAGGCGATGCGATCCGGAAAGAACACCGGCGGGTAGGCGGCATTGTCGACCTCGAACTTGAGCGAGAGCGAGATCATCCAGAGGAAGAACAGGATTGCCGGTGAGACGATCACGAAGACGGAGAGCCACAGGCCGATTTTGCCGATGATCTGACGGGGTGTCATGCGCCGCTCGCGATTTCGGTCCACAGCATGCGCTGGCGGGCGTAGAGCATCACCGCCGCAAGCAGGACGATCAGCAGGAAGAATACCACCGCGATCGCCGAGCCGTAGCCGAGGTCGTAATAGGTGAAGGCGACACTGTAGAGGTAGATGTTGATCGTCTCCGAGGCCGAGCCCGGTCCGCCCTGCGTGATCGCGAAGATGATGTCAAAACTCTTCACCGCGTCGATCATGCGGATCATGCCGGCGATGAACAGGAACGGCATGATCAGCGGCAGCGTGATGAAGCGGAACACCTGCCAGAAGCTGGCGCCGTCGATCTGCGCGCTCTCGTAAGGCTCGGTCGGGATCGCGGCGAGGCCGCCGAGCACGATCAGCATCACCAGCGGCGTCCATTGCCAGGTCTCGACCAGCACCAGCGAGGGAATCACGGTCGCGGGGTGGAAGACCCAGAGCTGTGCGGGAATCCCGACCAGCGACAACAGGTAGTTCAGCACGCCGAGCTGCGGGTGGAACATCATGGTCCAGACCAGGGCGATCGCCACCGGCGTCGCCATCATCGGCATGATGAAGACACCGCGCAGAAATCCGCGGCCGGAAAAGTTCTGGTGAAACACCACGGCTGAGAGCGTGCCGAGGATCAGCGGCAGCGCCACCGACAGCACGGTGTAGACCAGCGTGTGGCCGACCGCCTCGAGAAAGCGCGGATCGCTCGTGAGCCGCAGATAGTTGGAGAACCCGACGAAGGTGGTCGGCGAGCCGACCTTCCATTCGTTCAGGCTCATCCATATCGTGAAGACCCATGGGAAGATGATGATGGCGAGCACGACGACCAGCGCCGGCACCACGAAGGGCCAGTAGGACGGCGGCCGCAACTCCTTCTCCGGCGCGGCATCAGACTGTGCCGCGGCCGGAGTCGATTGTGTCAACGCACTCACGCTTTTTCGCTGCGCTCCAGGATCGGCCGGAACTGCTCGTGGGCCTTCTTCAGCTCTGTGGCGGGGTCGGTACCTGTGATGGTCGAGGTAATTGCGGCCCCGACAAGATCGCGGAATTCGGCGACCGGGATGATCACGGGCAGGCCCAGCTTGCTGATCTTGGCGGAATCAATCACCGACTGCAGCCATTCCTTGGGCATCTTTACGCCGCTCTGGACCTCGGGGTCATTCAGGATCGAGTTGCGGAACGGCACGCCGCCGCCGGCCTGCAACAGCCGCGCGCCTTGCTTCTTGGAGACCACCCACTGGCAGAGCAGATAGGCGGCTTCCTTGTTCTTGCTCGCTGCCGCAATGCCGATGCCGTCACCATAGGTGGCCGAATATTGTCCCTTCGGTCCGGCGGGGACGACGGTGTAGCCGACCTTGCCGACGACGCGCGAGGCGGCAGGATCTTCCAGCGGAGGCGCCCAGCCGACGCCGTCGATCCACATTGCGGAGCGTCCTTGCGTGAACGAAGCCATCGACTCCATCCAGTTGAAGCCGACGACGCCGGGCGGAGCGACCTTCGTCAGCAGCGTCTGGTAGATTTTTGTTGCCTCGATTGCTTCCGGACCGTCGGTCAGGATGTTGCCTTTGGCGTCGAGGAATTCGCCGCCGCAATTGAGGAAGAAGTTCGTCCACAACGTCATGTTGGCATTGCGCAGGCCCCGTCCGACAAAGCCGAAGGTGCCTTCCTTGGGGTCGGTGAGCTTCTCGGCAGCCGCGATCATCTCGTCGAAGGTCTTGGGCACCGCGACGCCCTTCTTCTGGAACAGCTCCTTGTTGTAGTAGAGGATGAAATAGTCGACCGACCAGGGCAGAGACAGCATCTGGCCCTTGTCGTTCTTGGCGTATTGCAGGCCGGCGGCCGAGAAATCGCTCTCGACGAGATCGGGCGCGGTCAGCGTCGGGTCCTTCATGAAAGGCGTGATGTCGGCGAGCCAGCCGGCTTTCTCGAACTGCCGCTTCTGCACGTGATAGCTGAGATGCACGACGTCGAAGCTCGGCCGTCCCGAGGTGAGCTCGATCACGACCTTCTGGCGCTGCTGCTGCTCGGGAATCTGCTCGGATTCCACCTGGATGCCGGTGAGCTCGGTGAACTCCTTGATGTTCTTCTGCAGGTTGTCGCCGCGTGGACCCTTGGCGAGGATCACCTCCAGCTTGGTCCCGGCGTATTTCTTCCAGTTGACCTCGGCGCGGGCGGGCAGGCCGGTCAGGCTGAGCGCACCGGCCGCGGCGGTGCCCTTAAGCAGCGTGCGGCGCGAGATGTTGTGGTTGGCCAATTCAGTCCCTCCCTCTGATTCATCTTCTTTGGGATGGATACTAGCGGCCGTACCACGCCTGCCTAGTCCTAATCTCGATCAGGGACGTACGGCCGGCGTCTCCATCGGCAGGCCGCGCGCCCGCGACATCAGATACAGCTCGAGCGCGACCAGCTCGGGCGACCCGTAATCATAGGCCTGGGCGCGAACGCCGCTCATGCAGCTGCGCAACCGGCGCTCGATCGACCCCAGCGTTTGCCACTCCAGGCGGTAGAGCGGATAGCCGGTCGGCTGCGCTTGCGTGACCGGGGCGCCCGCGAGGCGCTTGTCGAAATTGTCGTCATGGCAATTGGTGCAGGCGAGGTTGAGCTGGCCCTCGCGCTGCATGAAGAGGTCGCGGCCCTGGTCGACGAACGGCTTGAGCTGCGGATCGTCGCCCGCGGTGATCGGAATGCCGCGCGACTGGTGCGCGACGTAGGCCGACAGCGCCAGCAGGTCGCGGCTTTCGTAAGGCAGCGGCGTTGCCTGCTGATGATTGGCCCGGCAGAGATTGATGCGCTGATCGAGCGTAACGGGGCGCGCCAGCGTCTTGTCGAAGGCGGGATAGCGCGCGGCGACGCTCCTCATGCTGCTGCGCGCATCGCCGTGGCAATCTGCGCAGGCCTTGCCGGCGTCGCCCATCTTCTTGCCCCACAGCGCCTCGCCGTCGAGCACGAACAGCATGCCCGGATTGGACGTGTCGTCGTCCTGCATCGCGCGCGTGTCGGGCCCCATGAACGAATAGCCGGAGCGGCGCGCATCGGGCGGGATCTCTCCGGCGAGCAGGGCAGGACCCGTGACCAGCAGGATCGCCGCGGCTATCGCGCGCCAAACAATCATTCGACCGTGATCGATGCGGAGGCGGTGGAGGAATAGCCGTTATCGCCGATCCATTCGAACTCGAACTTGCCGCTCTCCTTCGCGACGGTGAAGAAGGACAGGTAGGGGTTCGCCGCGATCGCCGGAAACAGGTCGGCACGAAAGATCTCGGTGCCGTTGTAGCGGCAGGTGAAGCTCGTGATGATGTCGCGCGGCACCAGCTTGCCGTCCGCGGTGTGGCGGAAGCCGGTCTCCATGATATGCGAGGTCAGGGTACGGATCTCGATGATGTCGCCGCGTTTGGCCTTGGCCGGGACGTTGATGAGCGCGGCCATCAGTTCATCTCCTCGGTGCAGGCGGCCAGTGTCACGACCACGTCGGCCATGACCTGCCAGAAGGTGTCGTCGGAGAGGCGCGCTATCGCGACCACCTTCTGGGTGTCGGCGAGCCGGATCCGGGTCGAGACCTGGGCGCGGCCGGAGAAGGGATTGAGATAGAAATTGCCGATGTTGGGCTGCGGGTTCTTCTCGTTGAAGACGTGGATGCTCTTGACGTAGTCATCCGCCGTCATCGGGCTTGCGACGCTTACGGTCATTGGCACCGTGTTGCCGTTTTCGACCAGCGGCGGAATGTCGAGCTTCACCCTGCCGGTGCGGATCTGTGCTTCACCGACGACGTTGCGGATCGCCGTGTTGAGCATCGCAGGCGTCGCCTCGAGCGGCCGCAGCGTGACGATGGGGACCGTCCCGGCAGCCGTGACGCCTCCGGCAAGGCTCAAAAATTGTCGTCGCGTGGTTGGCATGAGCCTAGTCCCGAAGCGTTGCAAGAAAAGCCACGATGTCCTCGATCTCCGCGGCCGACAAGATCGGCTTGCCAGCAAAATTGCGCCCGACGCGGGCGACGCCATCGTTGCGATAATAGGACGGCATGATGGTGTCCGGGTTGAAGCGCGCCGCGTCGACCAGACGAAGCCGCAACTGGCTCGCCGTCCACCGGTTCCCGGCGCCGGTGAGATCAGGCGCGAGGTCGCCCTGGAACCGCGTTTCCGGAAACGGGCCGGAATGGCAGAGGATGCAGGTGGTCGTGCGCGCCAGCACCAGCGTGCGCCCGCGCGCGGCATCGCCGGGCGCGCCGGTGAGCGATTGTGGAATGCCGTCGCCGACGATCTTGTAGGGCACGAGCTCGTCCGCGCTTGCGCTGCAGGCGAGGCTGGCGATCAGCGCGGCGATATGGACCGATGCTCTAGCCAAAGGTGTCCGCCGTGATGGTTTGAAACCAGCGTTCCGCCTCGGCGGCTTCGCGGGCGCGCAATTCGCGCGGCGCATCGACCGGGCTGGTGGTGCCGCCTTCGACCTCGGCAAAGATATCGCCCCTCGGCTGGTAGTTGCCGGCGAGCGAGAAGCCGTAATCGGGGGCGACGGTGTTGTAGCAGACGCCAGTCAGCCGCGGCGCCTCGGGCGCGCGGCCCGCGAGCAGGCTGATGATCGCGCTCGCGCACGCCTTGCCCTGTGCGCTCGCGGCCGACGCTGATTTGGGAATGCCGCCGCCGAGACAGGCGTCGCCGATGACATGGATGTTCGGAACGAGTTTTGACTCGAAGGTGACAGGATCGATCGGACACCAGCCGGTGTGGTCCGCCGCGCCCGCGACCTCGGCGATGCGCCCGGCGCGTTGCGGCGGGATGACGTTGGCGACGTCAGGCGTGTAATTGCCAAACTCGGTGATGATGGTCCTGGTTGAAGGATCGACCGAGGTCACGCGGCCGCCTTGCGACAGACCAATGCGCTCGATCATGTCGCCGTAGAGTTCCTTCCACGCCTTCTCGAACAGCCGCTGCTGGGAGAAGCTGTCCTTGGCGTCGAGGACCAGCACTTTCGAGCGTGGTTTTCTCGTCTTCAGATAATGCGCGATCAGGCTGGCGCGCTCGTAAGGCGCCGGCGGGCAGCGCGACGGATTGGCGGGGACGGCAATGGCGACCGTGCCGCCGTCTTCCATCGCTTCCAACTGCCTGCGCAGCAACAGCGTCTGCGCGCCGGCCTTCCAGGCGTGCGGCATCTTTTCCGATGCGGCGTCGTCATAGCCGGGCAGGGCCTCGACATGGAAGTCGATGCCGGGCGAGAGCACGAGACGGTCGTAGGGCAGTGCGACGCCGTCCGTCGTCATGACGCTGCGCCGCTGTGGCTCGATTGCGGTCACGGCCTGCCCGATCACGGTGACACCCTCGGCGGCAAGCTTGTCGTAACCGAACTGCTGCGCGTCGATGTCGCGCAGGCCCGCAATCACCTCGTTGCTGAAGGGGCAGGAGGTGAAGACCGCGTTGGGTTCGATCAGGATGACCTGCAAGTCTCCCTGCGCGCGCTTCAGCGCACGGGCGCAAGCCGCGCCGCCGAAACCGCCGCCGACCACGACGACACGTCCCGTGGATTGCGCGCGCGAAATCGATGGCCGCGCCAACGCTGCGGCCGCCATGGTGATGCCGAACACGGCATTGCGCCGTGTCACCGGGCGCGTGGTCATCAGGGGCATCTGGAAAAGGCTGCGGCGGCAATCTCTCGCCGCCGCAGCATGTTGCTTCAAGCGAAGGTGATGTTCTGGTCGCGCAGCGGCACCGAGCGGATGCGCTTGCCCGTCGCCGCGAAATACGCGTTGAGCACGGCCGGCGCTGCGACACCGATGGTCGGCTCACCGACGCCGCCCCAGAACCCGCCGCTCGGCACCATCACCGATTCCACCTTCGGCATCTCGTTGATGCGCATCGAGTTGTAGGTGTCGAAGTTGGTCTGCTCGATCTTGCCGTCCTTGACCGTGCAGCCGCCGTAGAACAGTGCGGAGAGGCCATAGACGAAAGAGCCCGCGATCTGCCGCTCCACCTGCGCCGGATTGACGACGTAGCCGGGATCGGTGGAGGCGACGATGCGATGCACCTTGATCTTGCTGCCGTCGGTCACCGAGATCTCGGCGGCGCCGGCGACGTAGCTGCCATAGCCCATGACCTGCGCGATGCCGCGATAGACGCCTTTCGGCGCCGGCGTGTCCCAGCCGATCTTCTCCGCGACCGCATTGAGCACCGCCAGATGCTTGGGGTGATTGACCATCAGCTTGCGGCGGAATTCGAGCGGGTCCTGGCCTGCGGCCTGGGCCAGTTCGTCCATGAAGCATTCCATGTAGATCGCGTTGTGATTGACGTTGACGCCGCGCCAGAAGCCCGGCGGAACGTGCGGGTTGCGCATCGCATGCTCGACCAGCAGGTTCGGCACCGAGTAGCCGAACGCGGCTTCGCCGGATTGGGCGACGCCCTGGAATGCAGCCGGATCCATGCCGTTCTGCAGCGCTTCGGGGCGGAGCGAGAACAGGATCGACTGCCCGGACAGGCGGTAGTGCAGCGCGACCAGATTGTTGTTGGCATCGAACGCGCCGGTCATCTTGCACTGGGTGATCGGGTGATACCTGCCGTGCGCCATGTCCTCTTCGCGCGACCACAGCAGCTTGACCGGCGTGCCCGGCATCTGCTTGGCGACCATCACCGCCTGGCGGACATAGTCGGTCTGGCCGCGCCGGCCGAAGCCGCCGCCCGGCATCACCTTGTGCACGTCGCACTTCTCTGCCGGCAGGCCGGACGCCTCCAGCACTGCCGCGAAAGCGGCTTCGCCGTTCTGCGTGCCGCACCAGACCTCGCACTTGTCCGCCGTGTAGAGCGCGGTGGCGTTCATTGGCTCCATCGTGGCGTGGTTCTGGTAGGGATAGGAGTAGACGGCCTCGACCTTCTTCGCGGCACTGGCGATTGCCGCCTTGGCGTCACCGTTCTTGTTGCCGACATAGGCCGGCTGGTCGTTGTCGAGGCCTTCCGTCAGCCACTTCGCAATGGACCCGCTGGAGACCTTGGCGTTGTCGCCTTCGTCCCAGACGATCGGCAGCGCCTCCAGCGCGGTCTTGGCGTGCCACCAGGTGTCGGCCACGACCGCAACCGCGGTATCGCCGACCTTGACGACCTTCTTGACGCCTTTCATGCTGGTGACCTTAGCCTCGTCATAGCTCTTCAGCTTGCCGCCGAACACCGGGCAGTCCTTGATCGCGGCGTTCAGCATGCCCGGCAGCTTGACGTCGATGCCGTAAGTCATGGTGCCGGTGGTCTTGTCGGCGGTGTCGAGCCGCAGCAAGCCCTTGCCGATGATCGTCCAGTCCTTGGGGTCCTTGAGCTTGACGTCGGCTGGCGGCGTCAGCTTTGCGGCGGCCTCGGCGACCTTGCCGTAGGTCGTGGTCCGGCCCGATGCCTTATGGGTGATGACGCCCCTGGCCACGGTGCATTCGGACGCCGGCACTTTCCATTCATTGGCGGCGGCCTCGATCAGCATCACGCGCGCGGTGGCGCCGCCCTTGCGGACATAGTCCTGCGAGGAGCGGATGCCGCGGCTGCCACCGGTGGAGAAATCGCCCCAGACGCGCTTGCGGGCGACGCTCTGGCCAGGGGTCGGATATTCGGTCGTGACCTTCGACCAGTCGCATTCGAGCTCCTCGGCGACGAGCTGGGCAAGGCCCGTCAGCGAGCCCTGGCCCATCTCGGAGCGGGCGATGCGGATCACCACGGTGTCGTCGGGCCTGACCACGACCCAGGCGCCGATCTCAGGCGAGCCATCGGCGGCGCGCACAACAGTGGGGCCGCCGAAGGGCAGGTCGAGGCCGATGGCGAGGCCTGCGCCGACAGCAGCGCTGCCGACGACGAAGGCACGACGGTTCATCTTGGGAGAGACGTGCTTGTTCATGGGGCGGCTCCTTACGCGGCTGCGATCGTGTGGATCGCCTCGCGCACCTGCTGGAAGGTGCCGCAGCGGCAGATATTGGTGATGGCCTCGTCGATGTCGGCATCGGTCGGCTTCGGCTTCTCGTTCAGCAGCGCCGCGACCGCCATGATCATGCCGCTCTGGCAATAGCCGCATTGCGGAACGTCCTTCGCGATCCAGGCTTCCTGCACCTTGTGCAGCGTGGCGCCGGAGGCGAGCCCCTCGATGGTGGTGATCTTCTTGCCCTCGGCCTCGGCGACCGAGACGCCGCAGGAGCGGGTGGCGACGCCGTCGATGTGAACCGTGCAGGCGCCGCATTGTGCGATGCCGCAGCCATATTTGGTGCCGGTCAGACCGGCATTCTCGCGGATTGCCCAGAGCAGCGGGGTGTCCGGCTCGACGTCGAGTGTGAGGGTTTTTCCGTTGATTGTTAGGTTTGCCATCGCAGTCCCCTGATTGGTCCAATCCACCGATTAGACTCAGGGCGCAATGTGTCCGGCAAATTGGAACTGTTCAAATCAACAGTCCGCGGGGTGGCCGCAGAAGAATCTGACGGGCGCGGGAAGATTAGGGGGCCCGCGGTGTTTGCCTCGCCCGGCTAAGGCGGGCCACAAGACCTTTCTCCGGGCGCCAGCATCCGGTCTGGGACGACGTCCTGCGGTTCCCGCGCAGGAGGCCCCGCGACCGCTTGTCCATTTTGCCGGGGTGCAAGACGATCGCGGTTTGCTACACTGCGCCCGAGTCAAAAGGAGTTCCATGAACGTGGCGAGCCCTTGCAATGTGCTGATGCTCTATCCGTTGTTTACGGCTGAGTCGTTCTGGAGCTTCGGTGAATCCTGCAAATTGATGGGCGTGAAGCGCCCGGCTGCTCCCCTTGGCCTGATCACCGTGGCGGCGATGTTACCCAAGGACTGGACGGTCCGGCTGATCGACTGCAACACGCAATCGTTCGGCGACGCCGATCTCGCCTGGGCCGACGTCGTCTTCACCGGCGGCATGTTGCCGCAGCAAGCCGACACGCTGCGCCTGATCGAGCTCTGCCGCGCCGCCGGCAAGCCGGTGGTCGTCGGCGGCCCCGATCCCACCTCCAGCCCGCACATCTACGAGAAGGCCGACTTCCGGGTGCTGGGCGAGGCCGAGAGCGTCATCGACGAGTTCATTGCCGCGTGGGAGAGCGGGAAGCGCTCCGGCGTCTTCACCGCGCCGAAATTCCAGGCCGACGTCACCAAGACGCCGGTGCCGCGCTTCGACCTGCTCAAATTCGAGGACTATCTCTATCTCGGTGTGCAGTATTCGCGCGGCTGCCCGTTCACCTGCGAGTTCTGCGACATCATCGAGCTCTACGGCCGTGTGCCCAGGACCAAGACGACCGAGCAGATGTTCGTCGAGCTCGAGACGCTCTACAAGATGGGCTACCGCGGCCATCTCGATTTCGTCGACGACAATTTCATCGGCAACAAGAAGTCGCTGCGGCAATTCCTGCCCCAGCTCGCCGAATGGCAGCGCGCCCACAACTATCCCTTCGAGCTGTCGACCGAAGCCTCGGTCAACCTCGCCGACGATCCGGAGCTCCTGGAGCTGATGGGGGCCGCCAATTTCTTCGGCATCTTCGTCGGCATCGAAAGCCCGGACCCCGCGACGCTGGTCGCGATGCGCAAGAAGCAGAACACGCGGCGCAACATCGCCGAGAGCATCCACAAGATCTACGCCGCCGGCATCCTCGTCACCGCCGGCTTCATCGTCGGCTTCGACAGCGAGAAGGTCTCGATGGCCGAGGCGATGATCGACTTCATCGAGGAGGCCGCGATTCCGGTCGCCATGGTCGGCCTGCTCTATGCGTTGCCGAACACGCAGCTGACGCGCCGACTCGAGCGCGAAGGCCGGCTGCATCCGGGCCACGATCTGGCGCCGACCATCGGAGCCGATCAGTGCACGGACGGCATCAACTTCGATCCGGTCCGCCCGTTGCGCGACATCCTGATGGACTACAAGCGCGTGCTGGAGCACATCTACAGCCCGGCGGCGTATGCGCGGCGTGTCGACCGCCTGATGACGCTGCTCGACCGTTCCAGGCAGCGCCATGAGCTCGCCGAGGGTGACATCCGATCGAAGATCGGCGCAATGGAAACGGTGCACCGTGTGGTCACCGCCCTTCCCGAGGCGCGCGGGCCGCTCTGGCAGACCTTCATGAACTGCGCCAAGCGCGACACCTCATCGGCGCGCATTGCCGTGCAGATGATTGCCGCCTATGCGCATCTCGGGCCGTTCTCGCGCAAGGTCATCGAAGCCATCGACACGCGCCTCGCCGCGATCGATGACGAGCCGGTCGTCCCCGCAGCGACGATCGACGTCACGGTGGCGCGGCACCTGGCCTGAGCGTTTACTTCACGGCCAGCCGCAAGAAGCTCATCACGCTGCCGAGCGCGGCAAAGCCGGCGCCGAGGGCCAGCGCGACGGTTGCGCCGTCGTGGCCGGAAAGCGCAAAGCAGAGGGCGGCGAGCGCCGCGCCCGTCGTCTGGCCCGTCAGGCGTGCGGTCGCGACGATGCCGGAGGCGCTGCCGCTGCGATGGGGCGGCGCGCTCGACATCACCGCCTTCATGTTCGGCGCCTGGAAGAAACCAAAACCCATGCCGCAGATCACCATCCGCCAGATGATGTCGGGGATGGCAGGGTTGGACGGCAGCATGGCGAGCAGCGCCATGCCGAGGCCGAGCAGCACGAGACCGATGCCGCCGAGCAGGCCGACCGCGTGGCGGTCGGACAGGCGGCCCGCGATCGGCGCCATGATGCCGACCACCAGCGGCCACGGCGTCATGAAGAAGCCGGTCTCGACCTGCGAGCGGCCGAGCACGTCCTCGAAATAAAACGGCAGCGAGACGAAGGCGAGGCCCTGCACGGCGAAGGAGCACACCGCGGTCGCGGCCGACAGCGCGAACATCGGCCGAGCGAACAAATCGATCGGCAGCATCGGCGCGGGATGGTCGGCATGGCGGCGCGTCAGGATGAAGCCGAACGCGATGGCCGCGACCAGCTCGACGCCCACGACGACCGGCGACAGATTGTGCGCGGCGCTGCCGATGCCCGTGATGAACAGGCCGAGGCAGGCCGACGCCAGGATCGCGCCGAGGAAGTCAAAGCCGTGATCGGCGCGCGGGGTCTTCGGCAGCATCGCAAAGCCGATGCCGGTCGCAACCAGGCCGAAGGGGATGTTCACGGCGAACAGCCATGGCCACGGGCCGAGCGCGAGGATGGCGGAGGCGATCGAGGGGCCGAAAGTGAACGCGGTCGCGACCACCAGCGCGTTGTGGCCGAAGCCGCGGCCCAGCATCCGCCCGGGATAGACGAAGCGCACCAGCGCGGTGTTGACACTCATGATGCCGCTGGCGCCGAGGCCTTGCAGCGTGCGCGCGACCAGCAGGCTGTCCAGCGACCAGGCCACCGCACAGAACAGCGAGGCGATGGTGAACAGGATCAGGCCGCCGAGATAGATGCGCTGGTGTCCGACGATCTCGCCGAGCGCCCCGAGCGGCAGCAGCGTCGCCACCAGCGCGATCTGGTAGACATTGACCACCCAGACCGACTGTTCCGGCGTGACGTGCAGATCGGCGGCAATGGCGGGCAGCGCGATGTTGGCGATCGCGGTGTCGAGCGAGGCCATCGCCAGCGCGGTGAATATCGCGGCAATCGCCCAGCGCCGCTGCGCTGCCGGAAGGCCGTCGGCGGTGATGTGGTCGGGCTCGCGCGCGGCGGCAGGTAACGTGATTGTCATTGCGTTGGCGCACTGCTCCGGCGGCGGCTGAGAGGACTTTTCGCATGTACTACGCCAAAGGCTGCTTCCACAGGCATATGCTTGCATGCTGTGTATGCGTGAAGGTCAGGCGCTGACAGCTCGCGCCGGCGTATGATCGCGCCGGCTGCTGCAATGACAGGGAAATGCCATGCAAATCGTCGTTCTGCCCGGTGACGGCATCGGACCCGAGATCACGACCGCGACATCGGGCGTGTTGCGCGCGGCCTCCGAACGCTTCCAGCTCAATCTGCGGCTCGAGGAACACGCCGTCGGGCATGCGAGCCTGAAGCTATCAGGCACGACGGTGCGTCCCGAGCTGCTCGACATCGTCCGCGCCGCCGACGGCCTGATCCTCGGCCCGACTGCGACGTTCGACTTCAAGGACGAGGCGCATGGCGAGATCAATCCGTCCAGGCACTTCCGCAAGAACCTCGACCTCTACGCCAATGTCCGGCCCGCGCGCACCTATGCGGGGCGGCCCGGCCGCATCAGTGATTTCGACCTCGTCGTGGTTCGCGAGAACACCGAAGGGTTTTACGCCGACCGCAACATGGAGCAGGGCAATGGCGAGATGCTGGTCACGCCCGACGTCGTGATCTCGCTGCGCCGGATCACGCGGCTGTGCTGCGAGCGCATCGCGCACGCCGCCTGCCGTCTCGCGATGAAGCGGCGCAAGCATCTCACCGTCGTGCACAAGGCCAATGTGCTCAAGATCGGCGATGGCATGTTCCTCGACATCTGCCGCGCGGCGGCGAAGGCCTATCCCGGCCTTGCGGTCGACGACATCCTGGTCGACGCCATGATGGCGCATGTGGTGCGGAGCCCCGACCGCTTCGACGTGATCGTCTCGACCAACATGTTCGGCGACATCCTGTCTGATCTCACGGCGGAGCTGTCAGGCAGTCTCGGCCTCGGCGGCTCGCTCAATGTCGGCGACCGCTATGCCATGGCGCAGGCCGCGCACGGCTCGGCGCCTGACATCGCAGGCCAGGACGTCGCCAATCCGGTGTCGCTGATCCTGTCGACGGCGCTGCTGCTGGCCTGGCACGGCGAGAAGACCGGTGCCGTCCGCTATGAGGAAGCCGCGCGTGCGATCGAGTCGGCCGTGGCGAAGGCGCTTCGCGAGGGCAGGGCGACGCGCGATGTCGGCGGCAAGCTCGGCACGATCGCCGCGGGGGCGGCGATCGCGGAGATCCTGCAGGCGGAGTGAGAGGCGTCTTCGCTTTTTCTTGGGGCTCAAAGAAAAAGTCGAAAAACAACCCCATGCACAGTAGAACGCCCCTTGATCGATAAGGGATTTTCGCCTCGCGTCGGCACGACATCCGCGGCCGCGATCAAGTTGACCCGTCGGGCAAAACACTGGCAGGATGCTATCGTGGCGGATCGCGGCGTGAATGCATCTGCGGCGACGGCACGCACTTGCAGTGGGTTGACGACCTATGAAGTCTGAGACGGATGGCATCAATCTCGCAGCCAAGCCAAGCGGAACGGGTTGCGTGGAATGCTCGGCCGCAGGCGGGTGGTGGCTGCATCTTCGCCGATGCGTCGAATGCGGTCACATCGGCTGCTGTGATACGTCACCCAATCAGCACGCATCGAAACACAACGCGGCGACCGGGCACCCGATCATCACGAGTTTCGAGCCGGGCGAACGATGGTTTTACGACTATCGCACAGGAGAGGCTTTCGCCGGCCCGAAGCTTCAAGGTCCCCAATCGCGTCCCTTGGACCAGCCGGTGCCCGGACCGTCCGGGGCGGTGCCTTCCGACTGGCAAACACGGCTGCATGAATAGACAATAGGCGACACCTCGGCGACATGCCCCTCCGTTGAGCCAGATCAACACTCGCCCGGCTCGCCCGCCGGACCTTTCCATCAGCGCATCCATGGAAAGGGCGGCCGACATGCAGACTCTGCTCAGGGAAATCCGGGATACCCCTTTGCTCTGGATGCTGGCCTTCGTGCCGATCGTACTGGTCGCCGAGGCGGTGGCCCCGCAGTCCCACACGCTGCTGTTCGTGCTGTCGGTGCTCGCCATCGTGCCGCTGGCGGCGCTGCTCAGCCACGCCACCGAAGCGGTCGCCGCCAAGACCGGCGATGCCGTGGGCGGATTGCTCAATGCAACCCTCGGCAATCTGACGGAGCTGATCATCGCCATCACGGCGCTGCGTGCAGGGCAGTACACGCTGGTGAAGGCCTCGATCGCGGGTGCGATCGTCACCAACGCAGTGTTCATGCTGGGGGCCTGCCTGGTGCTTGGCGGCCTGCGCTACCACGTGCAGGAGTATAACCGCGCCGGCGCGCGGCTCTCGTCCGGCCTGCTCTTGATGGCAACCGTCGCCCTGCTTGCACCTTCGGCGGTCGCCGATCTCGAGCACCTGCCGCAGGGCGGGGGCATCCTGAACAAGCTCAGCCTCGGCATTTCGGTCCTGCTCATCATCGCCTATGCGCTCGGTCTGTGGTTCTCGCTGGGCACGCACAAGGAATTGTTCGCAAGCTCCGATCACGGCGACGAGAAGGAGGCGCACTGGCCGATCGGCATTGCCGTCGTCACGCTGCTGGTGGTCACGGTGCTGGTCGCGCTGGTCAGCGAAATCTTCGTGGAATCGGTGCAGAAGGCGGCGGAAACCTTCGGGATGAGTCCGGCCTTTGTCGGCTTCATCATCGTCTCGCTGGTCGGTGCTGCCGCTGAATTTGCGGTGGCGTTCGCCGCGGCGCGCAAGAACCGGCTCGACATGGTCGTCAGCATCGCGCTCGGCAGCGCATCCCAGATCGCGCTGTTCGTTGCGCCCGCGCTGGTGCTGCTCAGCTATGTCGTGGGGCCGAAGCCGATGGACCTGCAGTTCTGGCCCGGCGCCGTCACCATGGTGATGATTGCGACGGTCACGGCGACCTTCATCACCACCAGCGGACGATCGGCATGGTTCGTCGGCGCGCTGATGATCTTCATCTACGCGGTGTTTGCGCTGACGCTGTATGTCGTCCCGCCGGCGGGCCAGGGATGAAGTGCTGCTGCCCGTCGGCGCGTGAATTGGCTCATCGGCGAACGGCGACGAACCATCCTCCGAAGAGGCGAAGGCGTTCCCGCTAGTAGGCCCAGTAGCTGCCGGAGGGCGCGCAATAATCGTCGCCGTAGCCGTAGCCGTAATCGCCGCCATAGCCGTAATAGGACGCGGCCGGATAGCCGTAGGCGGGATAACCGCCATAATAGCCGCCATAGCTCCCATAATAGGCGCTTCGCGCGATCGCGCCGCCGACAACCGCGCCAGCGACGCCGTAACCGAGGCCGCGATAACCGTAGCCGCGATAGCCCCAGCCTCCGCGATAGCCGTAACCGCCGCGATAACCCCAGCCGACGCCGCGATAGCCGTAGCCGCCACGCCAGCCGCCGACCCAGCGCACTTCGGTCGTGGCCTGATCGACCATCGATTTCATGGTCGAAAGATGCGTCGGGATCGGCCCGGCCTGGGCGCCGGTGCCGAGCAGCACGGCGCTCGCAGCTGCGAGAACGAGGCTACGCAGGGAATTCGAGGAGGTCATGATCGATCATCTCCTTGGCTGGGGCGGCGCGTTCTGCGCGGCCATCGAGCCCATTCCGCTGTGGCACTGCCGTGGCGGCCTTGATCTGGATCAAGCATCCGGGGCGTGGCAGCGGAGTTAGACGTAACGTAAAGGCTTCGATGTCGCTTCGCAATTCATTGCGCCGAGCCGGATGTGTCCGAAGTGCGCGGCAGACCGGAAGTCAATCGCCGAAGCTCAAACCGACGCTGTCGACCCGGAAGGGACATTGGTCGGCGGCTAGGTTGACAGGCTACAGGACGACTTTTCCATCCCAGTTATGACGGAACGCAATGCGAGACTGCCTTCGGCGGCAATTACGAGGTCCGTGTACACCGGGGACACTCGCCATCGGCCGCATGCACAAGTTGGCGTGCAATCTCGTCCATCAGATCGTCATGGTCCCAGCACGTGCCATCGCTTTTAATGATGTTTCGGGCGCGATAATATGCATGGGTCTCGGCGCCATCGTCGCCGACGCGGATGATCACATCCGGATGAAATGGACAAACAGTGGTAGCTCGCGTCGTCAACAAAGCGTAGCGCACAGTTGACTGAAGGTTATCTGCATCGACCGACATCGGAGCTTCCCGGCCCGAGCCGCACGCGAGCGATCGAAGGCGCACTGAGTAGCGAGCCCCAGCGCGGGAATTCGCGGGCGCCTAGGCTGTAACAACCCAGTGCGGCTGTCCGCTTTCGTGTGCATACGATCTACGATTCGGTGCGGTCGCATTGAGCCAAGTCAAATCGTGTGAGTTCGCATCGAAAATTTCGCGCGCCAAATAGCGTCCTGAACCCCGTCAAGACAGTTTACTTTTTAACGAAGATCAATAGGCGTCTCAGGAATTCGCAGGCGGGCGTCGCGCCACGAGAACCGTGTTGACGCATTGAAGAACCGTTTCGCGCTTTTAATTGCGGAGATGTAGCTGGTTACGGACAACGCCCCTGTCGGAATGGGACTTTGACTCACGCTTCTCCAAAATTGCCACTTCGAGATCGAGGTCGTCTCCGGGGCGCACCGGAGCGGGGGGCCTGAGTTCATCCCAGCCAAGCCCGGCAATGATACGAAGCGAATACGGCTGTGTTCTGCTCAACAAGGAAACAAGCACGTAGGATGGGTAGAGCACTTGCGAAACCCATCAGGCTCTATGGCGGACATGGTCGATGGGTTTCGCTGCGCTCTACCCATCCTACGCGCTGCGACATGGTCAGCTCGGTTTTTGCTGTGATGCACCCCACTTCCTCAAAGACCTGAGGATTGGACCTGCTGCTGCCGTAGGAGCTGTCCGGTTCGTCAGGATCGCTGACACTAATTCTCCGCTGTGCCGCCAGTATTTGAATGGTTTGTACGATCGCAGGACCCTCTGTCCAGAGACTTCGCAACGATGGTGGCTGCGCCGCAGCGCGACGGCGGGCGATATGGGAAGGCGCTTGAAAAGAGGTTGTGAAGGTCGGAGGATGGAGATCGATTTGAGCCGACCGCTCCGCGTCCGCAGTCCCAATTCGAAGCGGTGGCGGCGTAGGCGGCATGTACGGAAGCCCGGAACAGCCGGCGCAAAGCCGCGTTCAAGGGCGGCACGTGCGCCTCCTCTCGTCAAGCGGAGAGTTCTGCGGACCCGTGTGCTCTTCCAGAAGGGAGGCTCGCATGTCCAGCGTGGATAAATCTACAACTCTAAAACACGCCAAGCGGAGACTCGCCGCGATCCTGGCCGCCGACGTAGTCGCCTACTCTCGCCTCATGGGCGCAGACGAAGAGGGCACCCTTGGAAGCCTCAAGGCGCATCGGCGGGAACTGATCAATCCAAAAATTACTGAGCATAAAGGCCGGATTGTCAAAACGACCGGTGACGGCATTTTGATCGAATTCCCCAGTGTTGTCGAGGCGTTGCGCTGCGCTACCGAGGTCCAGCTCGGCATGATTGAACGCAATGCGGATGTGCCGAGGGAGAAGCGGATCGAGTTTCGAGCGGGCGTCAATGTCGGCGATATCATTTTCGATCAAGGGGACATTTACGGCGATGGAGTGAACATCGCTGCTCGGTTGGAGGCTCTTGCTGAGCCGGGCACCGTCTACATCTCCGGCGCAGTTTTCGATCAAGTCAGGAACAAACTCCCTCTCCGATACGACTTTCTTGGCGAGCAGCGAGTTAAGAACATCTCAGAGGCCGTGCGGGTGTACCGCGTCCGCCCAAGCAGCACTTCGCGTGCGCCATTGCTGCTGAGGCGCCGCGGTTGGCTCGTTGCGGCGATGCTACTTGCGCTGATGGCAGTGACCGGCGTTACGTATTGGCTGCAGCGAACCTCCACCAGTGAAACCACCGCTGTGCTACCGATGCCTTCTGTTGGAGGCTTGCTTTCCGAGCAGCCATCGATCGCTGTGCTGCCTTTTTCAAACATGAGCAGCGATCCAGCGCTTGAGTATTTCGTCGATGGTATCACTGAAGACTTGACTACGTGGCTCTCGCAAAACCCGGAGCTCCGTGTGATTTCGCGCACCTCTGCCTTCGCGTATAAAGGAAAGTCTCCTGACATTCGGCAGGTCGGCCGGGAGCTGAGCGCGCGCTACATTCTCGAGGGTAGCGTTCGGAAGGATAGCGATCGGGTGCGGATCACGGCGCAGCTAATCGAGGCAGCCTCAGGGCACCACGTCTGGGCGGAGCGTTACGATGAGGAGGGCAATGACGTGGCCGCCTTACAGGATGCGGTTACCCATAAGATTGTCAGTTCAGTGGGCGGTATGCACGGCCAAATCCGTGCGGCGGATTACCGGAACGCTTGGAGCAAGGATCCCACGAAGCTCCAGGAGTATGATTATTTCCTGCGGATCCATGGGCTAATCATGCGGGGCCCAAAGGAGGACCTGGAGCAAGCGCGGCAGGTCGCCATTGAGGGGCTGAAGCGCTTCCCTGATTCGGCCATCATCAAGATCAAGCTCGCTTGGACATATCTTAACGTCGTCCGCAGAGGCTTTAGCGACGACCCACGACGCGATCTTGAACGCGCCTTCGCCCTCGGAAGTGAGGGAATGGCTGGGAAGGACATCCCACGGCTCGGGCAGATGCACGGTCATTGGCTGATGGCTCTGGCCTACATCTATTGCAAACAGGATTACAGCCGCGCGCTTGACGAGCGGGAGACCACGCTTGCGATGGCGCCGATCGATGCCATTGTCCACGCCGATCTATCACAGACGTTGACCTTTGCGGGACGGTCGATGGAGGCGTTGGCCTCAATCCGCAAAGCGATCGAGCTCGATCCCAACTATCCCACCTGGTTCCACACCTCTTTGGCAGAAGCATACTACGCGGCAGGCAAAAGCCGCGAAGCTGTCGATGAGCTGTCGAAAATCAATCAGCCAGCGTTTAAGGATCTAGTATACAGCGCAGCGAGTCATGCCTCGCTCGGTCAACTTGAAGAAGCCAGACTGGCAGTGGCAGGATTGCAAAACTGGAATTCGAATATCAGCTTGGCCAAGATTCGCTACCTGTTCCCCTACCGGTCCGATGCTGATCGGCAGCGCGTACTCGATGATTTAGGAAAAGCGTCTCTGCCCCAAGGATGAACAAACGTCTGCTGCTGCCTAGGCGGCGGCTTCTGCGTGGAAAGAGCACCGAGATTCGCGTCAAGAACGTCCGAGCTGACGACATGCGCAGGCAAACGAGTGGTTTGGGTCAGAAGCGTCCGTTCAGGTGAGATCGCCTGCTGGCCCTTAGCTGGTTTTGCAGAACTGGCAGCCAACTGTCGGCTTGTGATCCCGGAGCAGACGTTCCCTCTCTGCCGTTTAACTGGCTTCTTCCGATCTGATCGAGGCACTGCTCTTGCGCAATACCTCAAGTGCGATGCGGGCGTGGTGGACAGCTTCTTGGTTGCCGGCCTTTTCGAGTGCTTCGAGAGCCCAGATTAAATACTGCATCGCGGTTTCAGCGTCAGCATTCTGGTTGGTGGTGGCCATGCAACCAGTTCGTAGCCCATTCCATTCTGTTCGTCCCCGGCATCCGCGCATGGACAGCATGCAATCGCAATCGACCAAGGAGTGCAAAAGTGAACGGTCCTTGGATTGTGGGAGCAAGCAGCCGGCTTGTGGCCCGAGGCTGCCTCTCGGCGCTCGTCCAGGCGTCGGGTGTCGCGTGTAGACGGGAAGCGGCTTGCAGGGATCTCGGGAAATTCACCGCGAACTCTAAGGGTATGAACGGATGATCATTCGGAACGCTGAAGTTATAGTCGACCTTGGTCTTGGTGCCTTCCAACCCAAGTGGAGCACGGGCGAGCACTCGCCCAACGAGTAATACAGGAGGACTCCGATGCGCCGTATTCTGTTTGCTGCGGTTTCCGCCATTTTGATCTTGGTCACGGTCGGGTCGCTCTCGCCCGCCGTCGCAGATCGCTACTGTCTACAAGGCCGTCGCTGGGGCCATCCCGGCAACTGCCAGTTCTCGACTCTCCAGCAGTGCAGGGCAGCTGCCTCCGGCACCCAGGCATCCTGCGGGATCAATCCGCGCTATGCATTCGGACGCTCGCGGCAGGGCAGACAGTAATTGAGCGCCGCGGGGGCCTTGGTGGACTTGCGTCAGCCCGTAGGAGGGGTAGAGCCCTTGCGAAACCCATCAGGTCTTACAGCGGACATTGTCGATGGGTTTCGCTGCGCTCTGCCCACCCTGCATGCTGCAAATCGGTCTCGAAGAAACGAGCCTTAAGCTTTCAGGTCCGTGATCCTCATGATTGCGACCACGTTTCCGTCATTGTACGCCTGCTCTTTCGTGTCCTTGTTGCAGGTCCAGACAAAGTTCTTCTTGCCCGTAAAGACCTTTCCCTCCTGATCGAGCCGAAGCTCCCCTTCGGTGATGTGGCAAACCATGGCATTCATCATCGGGGGACCCATGGTCTTCGACCCCGGCTGCATGATGACGTCGCGCATCGAGACAGTCTTGAAACCGGGGATGAGGGATGGTGTCTCGCCCTCGTATTCGCGCACCACCACTCCTGGCCACGGCGTCGTATCCTTGTAGCCCGCGGTTTGAGCGGAGGCGGGCTTCATCACGGCTGCGGCAGCCGCTGCCAACCCGATTTCCAATGCAGACCTTCGATTGATCTTGCTCATCGCTTTCTCCTGAAGTTACTGCAACGCGCTGCCGCAAAAGCGGCTCGCGCATTCGTGGACTGTGAATGGTCATGCGAGACCGAAAAAGGGGCGGTCTCCTAAGGATGCATACCTGCCGACAGCATTAGTTCTGCTCGTTCGTCCCGAACGGCGACTTCGGCACATCCCGCTTCAACGGCAACTCCATTCTACGCCACCTGAGGTGCTTGAGAAACAGGTGGTTTCGTCTGAAGACCCGATTGGCATACCGTCAAGAGCCCCAAAGCAGACATCGGTCTCGCGGACCGATCGCATTAAGCAGGGAGCCCCGGCCCGCAGGATGGGTAGAGCACTTGCGAAACCCATCACGATTTGCGTTCGAATGCCGTCGATGGTTTCGCTGGTCTACCCGTCCTACGGCCCTGAAGAACAGACAGTAGAGCGATGAGTCTCGTCACATCAGGCCCAGATTGCGGACCAGCATGTAGACCGCCACCGCGAAAATGAGCGCAGCAAACACGGTGTTCAAGGCGCCCTTGCGGCGAGCAAGCGAGGTCGCGGAGCTGGCGCCGAGAAGCCCGCCGAGGACGCCGCCGACGACGAACAACGTGGCGAGAGACCAATCCACAAAGCCGGACAGGGCGTAATTCGCCGCAGTGGTCAGCCCGAAGGCGGTGACCGCCAGGAGCGATGAACCCACCGCGTACAAGATCGGCATCCCGGTGGCGGCGATCAGAGCGGGCACAATCAGGAAGCCGCCACCGATGCCGAAGAAGCCGGACAAGGCTCCCGTGACGAGCCCCAAAGCCAGAAGCTTCGGAAGATTTTCCCGGTTGAGCCTGACCGATGGCTCGCCCTCGCCGGAGCGACCCTTCAGCATCAGAATGCCGACCACCAACATGACGATGGCGAACAAGGCGAGCAGCTTCTGACCATCGACGATCTTGCCGAGAGTAGAACCGAGAAAGGCACCAGCCACGCCTGCGAGCGCGAACACCGAGGCGCAGCGCCACTTTACGTTACCGGCGCGAATATGGTTCGCCAGGTTAACGACAGCGTTCGCCGCGACGGCGATGGCGCTAGTCCCGATCGCGACATGCGGATCCGGCACCCCGACCAGATAGATCAGCAGCGGGACGGCCAGAATGGAGCCGCCGCCTCCGACCAGTCCCAGCGAAAAGCCGACCAACGAGCCGGAGGCGATACCGAGCGCGCCTTGGGTCAGCGACAGCATGGGAAAACTCCTCGATTCAAGTGCTACGCGGCTTGCGCCGGCGCACCGTAGTGGCCGCGGTTCCAGGGCGCCCGCATCAGGATGCGGGCCATGCCGCAGAAGCCCGTGACTCCGGCGGTCATCAGTCCGGCGCCGACAAAAGCGGGCACGGCGAAGAACCAGGGTGAGACGAGAAGGCCGAGCAGCGTTCCGAAGAACGCGAGACTTCCGGCACCGATCTGCACCTGACGTTGAAGCTCGAGCGGCTGACGCCGGTCGGTCGCGACCGGCAGACCTGCCTTTCGCCAGGCGTCGATCCCACCCCCGACGATGAAGGCATCGCAGGTTCCATCAAGCTTCGCCGCGAGCCGCGATCCGTTGGCCTGAGTGCGAGCGCCGCTCTTGCAATAAAAGATGACCGGCGTGCCCGGATGCGTGGCGAGATCGGCTTCGTCGAGCCTCGACAATGGCAGGTTTCTCGCACCGATAATCTTCTCGCGCGCGTGCTCGTCGGCCTCGCGGATGTCGATGAGGACAGCACCATTGTCGAGAAGACGGCGGGCGTCAGTCGGATTGATAAGAGGTAGCGACATTCTCAATTCCTTCTCCGGATTATCTGCGCTTGGTTTTGGCAGGTGCGCAAAACAGCTTGTGCAGCGCGGCGAAGAGCTGCTCGATGCGCGGATCGGCGATACGGTACCAAAGCGTCTGGCTTTCCCTGCGAAAAGTGACGAGACCCTCCTCGCGCATTTTGGCGAGATGTTGCGACAGGGCCGATTGCGATAGCCCCGCGACTTCGGCGAGGGAGCTCACGTTGTCCTCGCCGCATTCAACGAGCCTGCACAGGATCATCAACCGGCGCTCATTGGCGAGCGCCCGCAGGATGGAGGCAACCTCGACGGCCTGCTTCTCGAAAGTTTCCGGATCGAACGACAACGAGGCCATCGGCCCTGCTCCATTACTTTAGGTATTGCTTATTTAGTAATAGCTAATATATCCGTCAAGACCAAACCAACCGACGACATCAGGAGGCCCCGAAATGTCACAACCGATCATTCGAGCGTTCTTCGACGAACCAACCAATACGGTGAGCTACCTGGTTGCCGATCCGGCGACGAAAAAGGCCGCGATCATCGACCCGGTATTCGACTACGACCACAATTCGGGCGAAGTGGACACGCGTTCCGTCGAGGCGATGCTCGCAGCCGCCGAGGAGGCAGGCAACACTGTCGAATGGGTGCTGGAGACCCATGCGCATGCCGACCATCTCTCCGGCGCACCCTTCATCAAGGCGAAGACCGGCGCAAAGATCGGCATCGGCGAGCACATCAAGGACGTGCAGCGCATCTTCCGCCCGATCTTCAACGCGACCGATCTGAAGACCGACGGCAGCGACTTCGATCACCTGTTCCGGGACGGCGAGCGCTTCAATCTCGGGGAACTCAATGTCGAAGTTCTCTACACCCCGGGGCATACGCCGGCGGACGTCTCCTATAGGATCGAAGATGCCGTATTCGTTGGGGACACTCTGTTCATGCCGGACTACGGCACGGCGCGCGCCGACTTCCCCGGCGGCGACGCTCATAAACTCTATCGCTCGATCAGGCGGCTGCTGGCTCTGCCGCAGCAGACGCGGCTGTTCATGTGTCACGACTACAAGGCACCAGGCCGTGACAGTTTCGCTTGGGAGACCACGGTCCGCGAGCAGCGCGAGAACAACGTCCACGTCAAGGACGGCGTTTCGGAAGACGAATTTGTGACCTTGCGCCAGGCACGCGACACCAAGCTGTCGGCGCCGAGGCTGCTGCTGCCCTCCATCCAGGTCAACATCCGCGCCGGCAAATTCCCGCCCGCCGAAGCCAACGGGGTACGCTACCTGACGATCCCGGTGAAGCTGAAGGGAGGTGCGCAGGCCTGCGTGTAAGCGCGACACCCGATCGCGCGTTACGGTGCGGCACCGGTCCGGGCCGCGTCAGGCGGCGCGCTGGCTGTGTCGCGAGGAGAGATCAGGGCACAGCACGAGCTTGCCCTCGAGGCCGCCAGCTTCGAGGCGGCGGTGAGCATCGGCGACCTCCTCGAAGGAGATCCGCCCGGCGATGCGCGGCCGGATGGCGCCGGTTGCCAGAAGCCCGAACAGATGCTCCAGGTCTTCCTTGAACCAGGCGGGATGACGCGCCCGCATGGCATTGACCGAGTAAAACCGGGCTCGCTTGCCGCCGGGCAACAATCTCCACAAATACAGGCGCGCGATCTCCATCACGATGGGGAGCATTCGACGCTGCGCCTGCACGCTCGCGGAGAAGCCGATGGCACAGAGCAGGCCACCTGGCTTGAGCGCCGCGTATGAGCGGCGATAGCCGTCTTCGCCGACGCCGTCGACGATGACGTCGAATCCGCCCGGCAGAACCTGCGTGAAGTCCTCGTGCTGGTAGTCGATCGGCGTTGCCCCCAGCTCTCGGACGAGCGCCATGTGCTCGCCGCGTACAGTGCCCCACAGCTCGAGGCCGGCCAGTCTTCCGAGCACAAGCAGCGCCTGGCCGACCGCGCCGGCGGCTCCGTGCACGAGCACACGCTGACCTCGCTGGACCTTGGCCGCGCGGTGCAGAAGCTGGTACGCGGTCGTCCAGCTCAAGATCAGCGCGGCCGCTTCAGCGGCGTCCACGCCCACCGGCACGCGGGCGAGATCCTTCGCCCGAAGCGTACGATATTCGGCGTTCGACCCGACCACCGTCATGTCGGCCACGCGCTCGTCAATCTGAAAGTCGTGCACGCCTTCGCCGAGCTGATCGATTGCCCCCACCACGTCGTAGCCCATCACGAACGGCGGCCGGAGGCGCATCGTTTGCGGGTAGAGATGGCGCCTGATCAGCACCTCGGTGTAGTTGAGGCTCGACGCGAGGACGCGAACGCGCACCTGGCCCCGGCCAGCGGTCGGCAGGCGGGCGTCGACAATCTCCAGTGCCTCGGGATCGCCGAAGCGGCTGACCTGAACAACCCGGTTGCGCTGCTCCATCATGGGCGAACTCCATGCAATGCCGCAACTCAGCGCAAGGGCGACAGACTGCCGTCCGGCTCGGAAAATTGAATTGATCCAGATCAAGCTTGAGCGTGCACTGCTTGGAATTCTCTTCGGGCCAAATGACCAGCCGGGTCATCTGGCGCCATCATTCTTATTTTTTATTGGAGAGGAAAATGCCTGCAGTCATTATGCAGTTCGTTTCGCATCCAAGACCCGGTAGCGATCTTGCGACCGTCCTACAGCTGGCAAAAGACGGTGCGACACTCTGGAAGAAACACGGGGCCGATGTCAGCTATTGGTCGGTGATCGGCGGCGAGGTCGGGAACTATGCCTTCGTCGCTCGTTTCGATAGCGTGGAAGCCTATGGTCGTACCTTGGCGTCGCTAGGCGCCGATCCGGCTTTCGTTGAATTTCAAGCCAAGCGGCTGAAGGCTGGGCAATCGGATTGGGTGCGCTCCAACGTCGCCATCCAGGTTGATCTTTGACGGAGCGCCTTCTCTCCCGCGTGCGAGACCGCCTTCGGGCGGTCTCGTGCTGCGCGGCCGATGGCGTCCGTTGGTCCGACGCCGAAGTGGTGGGCCCACCTCCGCCGGCATCGGCAACGCATCCGGGGTCGATGGACGAATGCGCAAAGTGTGCAATTGATGCGGCGAGGATGGCTTCCGGAGGCGATATCGCGTCCTATGTGCGGGATGCAGCGAAGTCCCTGCCGATCCGCGAGGTCTAGCGCGGTCGAGCTTCAATCACATTGTGGGTGCTCGCCGGAAAGATGCGCGTCAACTCGAAGCCAGACTTGCCAAGAAGATCTGAAAATTCCTCGCGCGTTCGCTCTCGTCCTCCCGGCGAGACAAGCATATTCAGGTCGCTGAACTTGGCGCCCGGCATTTCATTCGGAGGGCCGATGAGCCGTTCGATGAGAAGCAATCTTGCAGATTCGCCGGCCGCGCGCCGGCACACTTTCAGGATGGCGATGGCTTCATCGTCTTTCCAATCGTGAATGACCGCTCGCATCAGATAAGCATCGGCGCCTTCAGGGATCGCTTCGAAGAAACTTCCACCCACGATGTTGCACCGGTCGGCGACGCTGTGTTCCGCCAATACGGTCCTTGCCTGGCCCACGACCTCGGGCTGGTCGAATAGCGTGCCGCGAACGAGGGGGTGGGCGTGCAGGATCGCGGCCAACATCAAGCCGTGTCCGCCGCCCACGTCCACGACGTGGCGAAACGGAGAGAAATCGTAGGCGCGGATCACTGCTTCTGCGCTGGCGCTTGAAAATTGCGTCATCGCCCGATTGAACAAGGCGCCGTGTTCAGGGTGCTCGGCGCGGAAGCGCCAGACGTCCGTGCCATTCAGGTCTTGAAACGCGTTCTCGCCGGTTCGCACGCTGTGCAGCAGGTGGCCCCAAGCCTGCCAAAAATAGGGGCTTCCGACGACTTCCGCCCACGCCCCGAGCGGCGTCCCGGAATCCGTACGCAAACATTCCCCCATGGGAGTGAGTATGAACGTTCGGTCTTCCCCTTCCCGGAAAACGCCGACTGCAGCGAGCGCCCGCAACAGCCGGTAGAGCGAATCAGGATGGCTCCTCGTCAGTGCCGCGAGTTCGCGGGCGGAACGAGCGCCGTCATTCAGATGGTCGGCTACTCTCAAGGTTGCTGCGACACGAATTGCCTGCGTGATCTGAAAACCATTGATCAGGCCCAGAAGATCGAGCCGAGGGTCGGATGTCATCTGACGGCTCCCGGTCACTGTGTCGCCTTGAAATCGATTGTCTTCGCGAGATCAGCAAGGCGCCGATGGTACTGCTCCAGCAAAGCGGCGAACTCGGACGGGCTGCCGGAACGGGCGACCTGTCCGACGGCGGCCAGTCTATCGCGAATGTCGGGATCGCTTGCAACGTCGCGGACATCGGATGCAATCCGGTCGCGCAGCGCATCCGGCATTCCGCGTTTGCCGTAAAAGCCCACCACACCTTCCATTCGAAGTTGGGGATATCCAGCTTCGGCGACTGTCGGCACGTCAGGGACGAGCGGCATGCGAACGTCGCTCGCCACTGCAAGCAGCCGCGCCTTGCCCGACTGCACCTGCGGCATGAGCACACCCAGCGCGTGAACGAACAAATCTATGCGGCCCTCGCCAAGATCCTGGAGAGCAGGCGCAATCTCGCGATAGGGGACGACTGCGAGATCGAGCTTCGAGGTCTTGAAGAACCCTCCGACAACGAAGGGCGGCAGGCCAGGCGAGCCGCCCCAGTTCAGCTTGCCCGGTCGCGCGCGAGCGGTTTGAACCAGATCGTCGAGCGAGCGGATCGAGCTTTTTTCGCTGGCTGCTATCGCAAGGACAACGTCCGAGGTCGGACATATCGGGACCAACTCACGAACTGGATCATAGGGCAATTTCTCGCGCGTGATCGGGTGCACGGTAAATATGGCCGAGATTGCATAAAGCAGGGTGTGATCATCTTCGGCGCCGAGAAAGGCTGAAACTCCGATCACCCCATCGGCTCCCGGGCGATTGTCCACGATGACGGCCTGTCCCCAGCGTTGGGAAAGTCGCTCCGCAAGGAGCCGGGCGCTGAAATCTGATGCACTCCCGGCCGGCACGGGCAGAATCAACCGGACCGTCCGATGCGGCCAGTCGCCGGCGAGGACGGCAGAACTCCAGGACAAGACGACGCCGAGAAGGATGCCGATGACAACGGAGGAGCGACCGGAGACGCTCATGGGATCCTCCCGTAGCGACCTGTGTTCAACTTTCACGAAGACCATACCGGGCCATGTCCGGAGGCGCTTAACCTCTGGCTTACTATTTGCTTACTGATGGATTATCTTTCGGTGCCGGCACCGTCGCACGTAACCCAGGTCGTGGCAGCTTGCGCTATTTCTTCGATGAGTTCGTGTTTGACGCTGAACGGCGTGAACTGCGCCGCGGGGCGGACATGGTTGCCGTACCGCCGCGGGTATTCGATCTGCTCGGCTACCTGATCAGGAACAGGGAACGCGTCCTCAGCAAGGAAGAGATCATCAAGGCAGTCTGGAGCGGCCGTGTCGTATCCGACGCCGCGCTGACGACCCGGCTGAACGCGGCTCGAAACGCGATCGGCGATTCCGGCGAGGAACAGCGCTTCATCAAGACGTTGCCACGCAAGGGCTATCGCTTCGTCGGACGCGTCCGAGGAGATGCAGATCCCATCATCGTCGGTCGCCGGATCGAGCCGCCTCAGCCGGCTCTCTGGCTGCCGGACAAGCCTTCAATCGCCGTTCTCCCCTTCGTCAATATGAGCCCTGATCCCGAGCAGGAATATCTTGCTGACGGAATGGTCGATGACATCATCACCGCGCTATCGCGCTTCAAGGCGCTGGTCGTCATTGCCCGGAACTCCAGCTTCACTTTTGGAGGACGCGCGGTCGACGTGAAGCAGGTCGGGCACGATCTCGGGGTGCGTTATGTCCTGGAAGGAAGCGTGCGCAGAGCAGCAGACCGGATACGGATCACGGCACAGCTTCTCGACAGTGCAACCCGGGCGCATCTTTGGGCGGATCGCTTCGATGGCACGCTCGACGACATATTCGATCTTCAGGATCGAGTGACCGAGAGCGTTGTCGCCGCGATCGCGCCGGCGGTGGAAAAGGCGGAGATCGAGTATGCCAGGCGTAGACCGACGGAGCGACTGGATGCCTACACCGCCTATCTGCGCGGCACCGCCAAGCTGTACCAATTTGCCAGTCTGCCGGCGAACGAAGAGGCGTTAGGCCTTTTCTATCGGGCAATCGAGCTCGACCCGGAATTCGCATGTGCCTACGGGCGTGCCGCATCCTGCTTTGCCCGTCTCAAGGCCGATGGTCGGATCGCGGTCACACCAAGCGAGAGGGCCGAGGTCGTGCGGCTCGCTCGCCGAGCGATCGAACTGGGCAGAGACGACGCGGTTGCGCTTGCCGCGAGCGGGTGGGCGCTGGCGTTTGTCGTTCACGATCTCGACACAGCCGCCGACTTAACCGAGCGGGCTCTCACGCTGAACTCCAATCTGGCGGAAGCGTGGCGCTTCGGCGGATGGGTGAAATGTTGGCTCGGAGAGCCCGAAGCTGCGATCGAACGCTTCGTGCGCGCCATGCGCCTGGATCCTCTGGATCCACGGATCGGCGGAATGCGAAGCGCGATCGCGCACGCAAATTTCTTCGCCGGCCGTTATGAAGAAGCGGCGGGCTGGGCTGCGATGGCGTTGCAGGACAATCCGGACTTCCGGCCCGCGCTGCGCATCGCCATCGCAAGCAACGCGATGGCTGGACATATGGATCAGGCCCGGCATCTATTGGCGAGGGTGCGAGAGCTAGATCCAGCGCTGGTCCTTTCCAATTTGAAGGACACGTTAGGGCCGTATCGGAAGGCGGTGAATGTTTCCCGATATGAGGACGGATTGCGCCGAGCCGGGCTGCCCGAATGAACACCGGTATTGAGCTCGCTCACTCCGCTTGTAGAAACAAGCGACCCATCCTGCGGGCTAACCTTCGACCTGATCCTCCCAGTCCTCCCATTCGACGTTGTTGATCTCCAGGTAGCTCGAGACGGCTGAGCCGATGGTCGGAAAGAAGTGAGCCTCGCCGACCTGAGCGTACAAGCCAAAACGCTTCAGCTTGTCCTTCACCGGATCCTTGAGCTCGGCAAAGCAAAGCTCAATGCCCCTGGCGTGCAGCGCTTCGTCCAGTTCGGCAACGGTATCGCAGGCGGTGACGTCTACGCTCGTGACCGGTTCGGCGGCGACGACCAGCCAGCGCACAGGTGTTGGCGATGTCTCGACCGCGGCCAGAATTCGCTCCTTGAAGAACTCGGCATTGGCGAAGAACAGCGGCGCATCCCAGCGGAACAGCACCAGTCCGGGGATCAGGCGGGCATCGGGATATCTCGTGATGTCGTGATAGCCCTTGACGCCGTGTGCTCGCCCCAGAACGGCGGAGTGCGGACGCCAGCCGTCCCACAGAAACTCCGCAATGGCCACCGCGATGGCAAGGCCGATTCCCGGGATAGCGCCGAGCACGGCCACGCCCACGAAGCACAGCACCGTCAACCAGAACTCCCAACGCTGGATCCGGTAGATTCGTTTGAGATCGTTGATCTCGATCAGGCCGATCGCAGCTGCGATCACCACCGCCGCCAACGCGGCATTCGGCAGGTGCTGCAACAGATTCGGCGCAACCAGCAGAAGGAAAGCGATAGCGAGCGCGCCGACGACGCATGTGAGCTGGGTGCGCGCGCCGGCGGCCTCGGCAACGGGCGTGCGCGAGGAGCTGCTGCTGATCGGGAAGCCCTGAAAAAATCCGGTTGCCAGGTTGGCAGCGCCGAGACCCACCATCTCCTGGTTCGGATCGACCTTGTCGCCCAATCGAGCAGCATAGGTTCGCGACAACACGCTGGTATCGGCGAACGAGACCAGAGCGATGGCGCAGCCGCCGGCCACGACCGAAATCAGATCGCCATAGCCGATCCAGGGAATGGAGAAGGCCGGCAGACCTTGAGGAAGCGGCCCCAGAACCTTCACGCCATAACCGGTTCCGAGATCAAATAGTGCGACGACAAGGGTCGCTCCGACGACGGCAATCAGGATTCCCGGCAGCCGTTTGCTGTCCTTGAGCAGCAGGATGACCATCAACGTGCCAAGTCCGACTGCGAATGCGCCCCAATTTAGCTTGCCGTCGGCGATCCCACCGGCGATCGCCCACAGGTCTCTCAGCGGTCCTTTGCTTTCGATCGAGAAGCCGAGCAGCTTTGGCAGTTGGCTGATCAAAACGGTCAATGCGATCCCGTTCATATAGCCGTACCGTATCGGCTTGGAGAGAAGCTCGGTCACGAACCCCAACTGCGCGATGCCCGCCACAATGAGCACGCTTCCTGAAACGAGCGCCATCATCGCGGCGAGCATTGCGGCACGGACCGGATCACCGCCGGACAACGGGCCAATTACGCCGAGGATGACAGCCGCCAGCGCCGAGTCTGGTCCGAGCACGATGATGCGGCTCGGACCGAACATTGCGTAGGCCAGAAGAGGGACGATGGTCGCGTAGAGGCCGTGGATGCCCGGCAGGCCCGACGCCACGGCATAAGCAATTCCGACCGGGACCAGCATGGTCGCGAGCACGAGACCCGCGAATACATCATGTCGAAGCCAATCAGCTTCGTAGTGGCGAAGCGTATCGATCCCGGGCACCCAACGCGTCCAACCGCTCACCGCGCTCACTCCAAAGGCCGGTCGCCATGCGGACCGTGACGGCTAAGGTTCATCATGGACCGCCTTTGGAAATGACCGACCGTTGACGCACATCAACGTTGTCGATGCTTCCACTCTTCGGCGACGCAGCAACGTTTCGGACGCGGATCAAGAACCTGTGCGCCTAGAACTGATACCTCCGCAACCCGCCATCCACCGGGATCACCGTGCCCGTGATGTAGCGCGCCACCGGCGAGGCCAGAAACACCGCGAGTGCGGCGAGGTCTTCCGGCTCGCCCCAATAGCCGACCGGGATCTCTTCCTCGGCAAAGCGCTCGCGATAGTCCGGCGGGTAGTTGCGGCGGATCTGCTCGCTCATGATGCGGCCGGGCGGGATGCAGTTGATGGTGATGCCGTGCTCACCGATCTCGCGCGACAGGCCCTTGGCCCAGGCGTGGACGGCGGCCTTCGCGGCGAAGGCGGCGTTGAGGCCTTCCGGCTCGGACTTGCCGGTGATGTTGACGATGCGGCCCCATTTGCGTGCGATCATCTGCGGCAAGAGCGCGTGCGCGATGCGGCGGTAGCTGGTGAAGTTCAGCGCGATCGCCTCGTCCCATTTGCTGTCGGGCGCATCGACGGGCAGGGGACGGCTGCCGCCGGCATTGTTGACGAGGATGTCGACATGGCCGAGCTCCTTCAGGGCGAAGGCGGCGATCCTCTCGGCCGCGTCCTTGGCCATCACGTCCTGCTCGAACGGCGTGATCAACCCGCCGCCGACTTCCTTCACCAGCTCGTTGAGCAGGTCGGGGCGCCGCGCCACGCCGACGACGCGCACGCCTTCGGCAGCCAGGCCCTTGGCGATGGCGCGGCCGATGCCGATGCTCGCGCCGGTGACGACAGCGGTTTTCGATGTGAGCCCGAGATCCATGGTCGCACGCCCTCTTGTTTGATTCTTGCTTGTTGCTGGTCGTTTCCTGCCCGTCCCGCGGGCCTTGCGAATTGCCTGAGCGGGACGAGCAGTGGTAACCAGAAGCGACGGTGAAGGAAACACGAAAAAGAAGAAGGCTGAAGCGATGGTCTGGGATCCGCAGCAATATCTGAAATTCTCCGGCCACCGGCTCCGGCCCGCTGTCGACCTCTTGATGCGGATTCCCGATTTTGCCCCGCGCACGATCGCCGATCTCGGCGCCGGCGCCGGCAACGTCACCAAACTGATCAAGGTGCGCTGGCCGGAAGCGGCGGTGACCGGCGTCGAGGGCTCGGCGGAGATGGTCGCCGCCGGCCGCAAGGCCGCGCCGGACGTGGAATGGTCGCATGAGGACCTCGGTCATTGGCGGCCAGCGAAGCACTATGACGTGGTCTATTCCAATGCCGCACTGCACTGGCTGCCCAATCATGCGGCACTCTTCCCGTCGGTGATGGAGAAGGTCGTGCCCGGCGGCATGCTTGCAGTGCAGATGCCGCGCAATTTTCTCGCGCCCTCGCATGTGCTGATCGGCGAGACGGCGCTCGATGGTCCCTGGCGCTCAAAGGTCGAGCATCTCGTCACCCCGCCGCCGGTCGAAGGGCCGGCCTTCTATCACGATCTTCTCGCTCCGATGTCGGCCAATATCGACATCTGGGAGACCGAATATCTGCAAGTGCTGGAAGGCGAGAACCCCGTGAAGGAATGGACCAAGGGCACGTGGCTGACGCGCTATCTCGACGTCCTCGAGGGCGAGGAGAAGGCCGCCTTCGAGGCGGCTTACGGGATGCGTGTCGCGAAGGCATATCCGAAGAATGCGGCGGGGCAGACGCTGTTTCCGTTCCGGCGTCTGTTCATGGTGGCCCAGCGCAAAGGCTGACGGCATTGCCGCAATGCGACATAAGCGCTCGCTGCCGGGGACGGCAGCGGATGCCGGGTTGCGTCACGAGCAGTCGTCAAGATAGCTTGGCTGCGGCAAATTGGGCTTAGGTCTAGTTGTTCGGGTGGCGGTTTGCTGCCACTACTGACGTGCCAAACCGGACTGCATAACAAAAAAGATCCGGTTTTAGAGGTTGTTGGGAGGTTCTTCATGCGCAAGCTGCTCCTTGCGGTCGCCGCCGCGGCTGTTCTCATGGCGCCCGCGATTGCCAAGGCCCAGAGTCCCATCGTCATCAAGTTCAGCCACGTCGTCGCCAATGACACGCCGAAGGGCAAGGGCGCGCTGAAGTTCAAGGAGCTCGCCGAGAAGTACACCGACGGCAAGGTCAAGATCGAGGTCTATCCGAACTCCTCGCTCTACAAGGACAAGGAGGAGATCGAGGCGCTCCAGCTCGGCTCGGTGCAGATGCTCGCGCCATCGACCGCGAAGTTCGCGCCGCTCGGCATCAAGGAATTCGAGGCGCTCGATCTGCCCTGGCTGTTCAAGGACGATGCGACCTATTCCAATGCGATGAAGGGCACGGTCGGCAAGTGGCTGTTCCAGAAACTCGAAGCGAAAGGCATCACCGGGCTCGCTTACTGGGACAACGGCTTCCACATGGTGTCGTCGAACCGTGCGCTGACGAAGCCGGAGGATTTCAAGGGGCTGAAGTTCCGCATCTCCGGATCGAAGATCGCCGACCAGTATTTCCGTCTGATGGGCTCGATCCCGCAGATCATGGCGTTCTCCGAAGTCTACCAGGCACTGCAGACCGGCGTCGTCGACGGCTGCGAGAACACCGCGTCCAACTATCTGACGCAAAAGTTCTACGAGGTGCAGAAGGACATCACCGTGTCCTATCACGCGCACCTGCAATATGCCGTCATCGTCAACTCGAAGTTCTGGTCCGGCCTGCCGCCCGACATCCGCGCCCAGCTCGAGAAGGCGATGGTTGAGGCGACCGACTACACCAACCAGATCGCGCACCAGGAGAACGAGGACGCGCTGGCCGAGATCAAGAAGACCGGCAAGACCACGCTGCATTACCTGACCGATGCCGACCGCAAGGCGTGGCAGGAGGCGATGCAGCCGACCTACAAATGGGCAAAGGGCCGCGTTGGGCAGGAAGTGCTCGATCTCGTTGCCAAGGAACTCGACGTCAAGATGAACTGACGCGTTTTCCGGAGAGGAAAATACCAACGGTCGGGAGTGCAGGCACTTCCGGCCGTTTCGTATCGATAGGGGGACTTTGATTTGCTTCGCGTGCTCAATTCGGCGCTCAACCATCTTGAGGAATGGCTGATCGCGACGCTGATTGCGGCTGCAACCGGCCTGATCTTCATCGCTGTCGTGCACCGCTACGGCGCGGGCGAATCGATTGCGCTCTCCAGGTGGGCGGCCGCGCACGGGATGACCTGGCTGGCGTCGCTGTCGATGGCGGTGTTCACCTTCCTGTCCGAGCTCGACCTGTCCTGGGCGCAGGAGCTCTGCATCTACATGTTCATCTGGATGGCGAAGTTCGGCGCGGCCTATGGCGTGCGCACCGGCATCCATGTCGGCGTCGACCTGCTCGTCAACCGCCTGCCCGAGCATTCGCGCAAGCACGTCATCCTGTTCGCGCTGCTGTGCGGGGCGCTGTTCACCGGCATGATCGCCGCCTTCGGCACCTCCTTCGTGCGCGAGATGTTCCACACCGGGCAGCAGTCCAACGATCTGGAAGCGCCGATGTGGTTCGTGTATCTCGCGATCCCGCTCGGCTCCGGCCTGATGTGCTTCCGCTTCCTCCAGGTCTCCTGGTTCTACTACTGGACCGGCGATCTGCCGCATCATGACGAGACCCATGTCGAGGGCGTGCAGGCGGACGCCTCGCCGGCACTGCATCCGCAGCCGGCCGGCGCCGTCACGAAAGCCGCCGCAAGAAAGGTGTCGCCGCTCGGCGTCATCCTGATCACGGCGCCGGTGCTGATCTTCGCGATGTGCCTTGCCGAAAAGTTCGGCGTGGTGGTGCTGCCACACTGGATGCGCGCCGCGACCGTGTTCGCGCTGCTGATCGCGCTGATGCTGACCGGCATCCCGGTGTCGATCGCGCTCGGCCTCACCGTGATGACGTTCCTGTTCACGTTGACCACGGTGCCGATCGAGGCGGTCTCGATGAAGCTCTTCACGGGTATCGAGGGCTTTGAGATCATGGCGATCCCGTTCTTCATCCTGGCGGGAAATTTTCTCACCCATGGCGGCGTCGCGCGCCGCATGATCAATTTCGCGACCTCGCTGATCGGTCACTGGTATGGCGGCCTTGGGCTGGCCGGCATCGTCGCCTGCGCCATGTTCGCGCTGGTGTGCGGCTCGAGCGTCGCCACCGTCGCCGCGATCGGCGCCATCGTGCTGCCCGAGATGGTGCGGCACGGCTATCCGATGCGCTTCGGCGCCGGCATCATCACGGTGGCGGGCTCGCTCGGCATCCTGATGCTGCCCTCAATCCCGAAGATCGTCTACGCGGTCTCCACCAACACCTCGATCGGTGCGCTGTTCGTCGCGGGCCTGCTCCCCGGCATCATGCTGACGACGATGCTCTGCATCGTCACCTGGTGGATCGCCCGCCAGCGCGACTATCCGCGGATGCCAAAGGCGAGCTGGGGCGAGACGGTGCGCACCTTCCGCGAGAGCATCTGGGGATTGATGCTGGTCGTCATCATCATCGGCGGCATCTATAGCGGCCTGTTCACGGCCACCGAGGCGGCAGCGATGGCGGCGGTCTACTCCTTCATCATCGCGGTGTTCGTCTACAAGGCGATCAAGATGGCCGACGTGCCGCGGGTGCTGCTGCGGGCCGCCAACACCAGCGCGATGCTGCTCTACATCGTCACCAACGCGGTGCTGTTCTCCTTCGTGCTGTCCAACGAGAACCTGCCGGCGACGCTCGCCGACTGGATCGCGGCGCAGAATCTCGGCTGGGTCGGCTTCCTGCTGGTGGTCAACATCCTCTTGCTGCTCGCCGGCAATTTCATGGAGCCGAACTCGATCATCCTGATCATGGCGCCGATCCTGGCGCCGGCGGCCAAGAAGCTCGGCATCGACCTCGTGCATTTCGGCATCGTCATGGACGTCAACATGGAGGTCGGCCTCTGCCATCCGCCTGTCGGCCTCAACCTCTATGTCGCGTCGATGATCGCGCGAATGCGCATCACCGACCTGGCGGTCGCGGTGTTGCCGTGGCTGGTCACCATGCTCGGCTTCCTCATCATCGTGACCTACTGGCCCGATCTGACGCTGTGGCTGCCGCGGGTGCTGGGGATGCATTGAGCATGATCCGAGAAAGTGTGAAGCGTAAGCCGCGATGACGGTGCACCCTCTCCCCTTGTGGGAGAGGGTGGCTCGCCGCGTAGCGGCGAGACGGGTGAGGGGTTCTCTCCTCACCACCAGTCTTGCGAGCGGAGACATACCCCTCATCCGGCGCTTCGCGCCACCTTCTCCCACAAGGGGAGAAGGGAAGAAGACGCCGTTGCTTCTCTCCTTCCTCTGCCAGCAATAGCAATCGACCGCGAGATGCGGTTAGATGATCCGCAAATGGTCGGCAGGAGACAGCGATGACAGACGCACCCAGCAACGAGCCCAAGGACGCAACGCCGTCCGTCATCGCGCAGCATGAGGCGATGCTGGAGGCGCTGCCGTTTTCCGACACGCGGGATTTCGACGATGCCGCGCGCGGATTCCTCGGCACGATCGACAACGCAGAGATCTCGAACCCGCAGGGGCGGACGGTCTGGAGCCTGAAGCCCTACGGGTTTCTCTCCAGCGAACAGGCGCCGCCCACCGTCAATCCGAGCCTGTGGCGGCAGGCGCGGCTCAACATGCACCATGGGCTGTTCGAGGTGGTGCCCGGCGTCTATCAGGTGCGCGGGCTCGACATCGCCAATATGACGCTGATCGAGGGCGACAGCGGCGTCATCGTCGTGGATACGCTGACCTCGATCGAAGGCGCGCGCGCCGCGCTCGATCTCTATTTCAAGCACCGGGGCCTGAAGCCGGTCGCTGCCGTCATCTTTACGCACACCCACACCGATCACTGGGGCGGCGCGCGTGGCGTGCTGGAGGAGGATGCGCAGGCGACCGGCGCGGTGCCAATCATCGCGCCGAACCTGTTCATGGAGCATGCGGTCTCCGAGAACATCATCGCGGGGCCGGCGATGCTGCGCCGGGCGCAATATCAGTTCGGCCCGTTCCTCGCCAAGGGGACGCGGGGGCAGGTCGACAACGGGCTCGGCAAGTCAATGGCGGCAGGCGGCGTTGCGCTGCTGCGCCCGACCGATCTGATCATGGCGACCGGCGACAAGCGCGTCATCGACGGCGTCGAATTCGAATTCCAGATGGCGCCGAACAGCGAAGCGCCGGCGGAGATGCATTTCTTCATCCCGCGCTACAAGGTCTTGAACTTAGCAGAGAACTGCACCCACAATTTCCACAATCTGCTGCCGTTCCGCGGCGCCGATGTGCGCGATGCGCTGGCCTGGTCGAAGTACCTGGGCGAGGCCTTGCAGCTGTGGGACGGCAAGGCGGAGGCGATGTGCGGCCAGCACCATTGGCCGGTGTGGGGACGCGAGCGCATCGGCACGATGATCCGCCAGCAGCGCGATCTCTACAAGTTCGCGCATGACCAGACCATTCGGCTGATGAACCATGGCCTCAACGCCGCCGAGATCGCCGAGACGATCCAGCTGCCGAAGAGCCTCGAAGGTGCCTGGCACGGCCGCGGCTATTACGGCCATATCCGGCACAATGTGAAGGCGATCTACCAGAAATATCTCGGCTGGTACGACGCCAATCCGGTCAATCTCGATCCGCTGCCGCCGGTGGAGTCGGGCAGGAAGTACGTCGAGTATATGGGCGGCGCGGATGCTATCCTCGCGCGGGCGCGCGCGGATTTTGACAAGGGCGAATTCCGCTTCGTCGCGCAGGCGCTCGGCCATCTCGTCTTCGCCGAGCCCGACAATGCGGCGGCACGTCGCCTGCTGGCCGACACGCTGGAGCAGCTCGGCTATGCGGCCGAGAGCTCGACCTGGCGCAACGCCTATCTGTTCGGCGCGCAGGAGCTGCGCCAGGGCATGCCGAACACCCCGCCGCGCCCGCCGATGCCGCGCGAGACGCTGGCGGCGCTGCGCACCTCGCAGCTCTGGGACGTGCTCGGCATCCGCCTCAACGGCCCGAAGGCGGAAGGAAAGCACATCGTGCTGAACTGGCGGTTTTCCGACACCGGTGAGACCTTCGTGCTCAATCTGGAGAATTCGGCGCTGACCTACAGAGAGGGAGCGCAGGCGGAGGGCGCCGATGCCAGCTTCACGCTGGCGCGCGCGACGCTGGACGAAGTCATCGCGAAGCTGACGAGTTTTCCGGAAGCGGTGGCTGCGGGGAAGGTGAAGCTGTCGGGCAATCCGATGAAGCTCGCCGAGCTGATGGGGCTGATGGACGAGTTTCCAAGGATGTTCGAGATTGTGGAGCCGAAGCGGGCGGTGGTGGGGTAGGGATGTCGGGTTCTTCCCTTCTCCCCTTGTGGGAGAAGGTGGCGCGAAGCGCCGGATGAGGGGTCTCTCTCCGCGGAGAGGCTGTTCGATGCGGAGGCAACCCCTCACCCAAGTGCGTGTGCCGCCTGATTCTTGAGCCCTCTCCCACAAGGGGAGAGGGCACTGCGACTGGCAGCGGTGTCGAAAGTGCTACTCCGCGCTGCTCACCAACTTGATCCGCGGGGCCTGTGCTTCGGTCAGGCTGCGATAGGCGGCGAGATAGTCGAGTGCCATCCGCCGCGCGGTGAAGCGGGTCTCGAACTGCTTGCGGATTGCGGCACGGCTCAGTTGCGGGAGCCGTTTGACGACGCCGGCGGCGCTGATGACGTCCTCGACCACGAAGCCGGTCAGGCCCTCGTCGATGATTTCAGGCACCGAGCCGCGGTTGAAGGCGATCACCGGCGTTCCGCAGGCCATGGCCTCGATCATCACGAGGCCGAACGGCTCCGGCCAGTCGATCGGCAGCAGGAGTGCAAGCGCGCCGCTCAGGAAGTCGGACTTCTCGTGATCGCTGATCTCGCCGATGAACTCCACCAGCGGATTGTTCTCGATCATGGGACGGATCAGCTCGTCATAATAGTCCTGGTCGGCACGATCGACCTTGGCCGCGATCTTCAGCGGGATGCCGCAATGGGTCGCGATCTTGATGGCGCGGTCGACGCCCTTCTCCGGGGCGATGCGGCCGAGCACGGCGAGATATTCCTGTTTCACCGGTTTCGGCGTCAGCAGGTTCTCCGGCAGGCCGTGGTGGATCGTCGTCACCCAGTGTGCCTGCGGCACCGGCCGCCGCTGCGCGTTCGAGATCGAGATCACCGGCATCTTCGAGAAGTTGTTGAAGACCGGCTGATGCTCCGGCAGGTCGAGCCGGCCGTGCAGCGTGGTCACGAACGGCGTCGGCTGGCGGTAGAACAGCGACCACGGATAGTAATCGAGATGGAAGTGGAGGAAGTCGAACTCCTCGTCGTCACATTTCTGCCGCACGCGTTCCAGGAGCACCATATGCAGTGCGTTGGGATCTCGTACGGAACCGTCGAGGCGCAGCGCCCGCGGCCATAATGCATCGAGCTTGGCAGATGTTTGCGAGTCACCGCTGGCGAACAGCGTCACGTCGTGTCCCAGGGCCACCAACTCTTCCGTCAACCAATGCACCACCCGCTCGGTGCCGCCATACAGCTTGGGTGGAACAGCCTCCGTCAACGGAGCTACCTGCGCGATGCGCATCTCGCCATCTCCTCTGCGATCATGAATGTTGAAACCCCCGCCTGTACGGCACCGGCAATGCCAGGGAAGGGAACGTTCCCGCAGTTGCGAAGTTCCTTCTCCCAAACGTTACTTATTCGACACGTTGGGGGTCGTCGCGATGCTGCCATCACATCTTCGCAGATCGTCCGCATCCGCATGTCGTGATCACCAAGCCCGGGAACCGGGACGAAGCGGTCGATGTTCAGTCGATCAGTACCAAAATCGAAAATCATCACGATGGGGCGACAGCCATATGGATCAGCTTTCTGGATACGCGCGCAGGCCATTTGCCTTTGTCTTGCGATATCTCCGGCGTCGCCTCGCGTCACATCTGGTAATCCTGACCGCGGTCGTGGCCGCCGTTGCCTGCTCCGTGGGCACGCAGTACGGCGTCAAATCCCTGGTCGACAGTCTGTCGGCGGGAACTTCACATGGCGGCAGCGTATGGCTGGCATTCATTCTGCTCATGTCGCTGATCGCCGCCGACAACTTCCTGTGGCGGATCGCGAGCTGGACAGCGAGCTTCACCTTCGTTCGCGTCACTGGTGATCTCAGGCGTGACATCTTTCGCCATCTGACCGGACACGCGCCGAGCTATTTCTCCGACCGTATGCCTGGCATGCTGACGAGCCGCATCACCGCGACGTCGAATGCGGTGTTCACGGTCGAGAACATGTTCGTCTGGAATGTCCTGCCGCCGTGCATTGCCACAATTGCGGCAATCATGCTGATTGGAACCGTTAGCCCCTATATGGCGCTCGGCCTGATCGTGATCGCCGGCGGCATGGTGATCGCCATGTTCCATTTGGCCGCCGCCGGCAAGCCGCTGCACGACGATTTCGCCGACAAGGCGGCCGTTGTCGACGGCGAGATGATCGACGTCATCAGCAACATGCCGCTGGTCCGCGCCTTCTGCGGCATCAGCCATGAGCACGAGCGGTTCGATGCGACCGTCAATCGCGAGCTCACCGCGCGCGGCCGCAGCCTGCGCTATCTCGAGAAGCTGCGGCTGACCCATGCCGGCGTGACCGTTGTGTTGACCGTGGCACTGATGGCCTGGGCCATCACACTCTGGCAGAACGGCGAGGCGACCACCGGCGACGTCGTGCTGGTCTGCACGCTCGGCCTCTCCATCCTCAATGCGACGCGGGATCTGGCGGTGGCGCTGGTCGACGTCACCCAGCACGTGGCGCGGCTGACGGAGGCGATCGCGACACTGCTCGTGCCGCACGAATTGCGCGACCATCCCGAGGCCGAACCCCTGGTCAAGAGCGGCGCCGCGATCGCGTTCAACAACGTCACCTTCGGCTATCCCGGGGCTGCGAAGATCTTCGAGCGCTTCAGCCTGCGGCTGCAGCCCGGCCAGCGCGTCGGTCTGGTCGGTCACTCCGGGGGCGGCAAGTCGACGCTGTTCACGCTGCTGCAGCGCTTCTACGATGTCGACGAGGGCAGCGTGACCATCGACGGTCAGGACATTTCCAAGGTGACCCAGCTGAGCCTGCGCGAGGCGATCTCGGTGGTGCCGCAGGATATTTCCTTGTTTCATCGCTCCATTCGCGAGAATATCCGCTATGGGCGGCCGAACGCGACGGACGACGAGGTGCTGCGCGCGGCGATCGCGGCGCGCTGCGATTTCGTCGAGAGCCTGCCCGAGGGCCTCGACACCATGGTCGGCGACCGCGGCGTCAAGATGTCCGGCGGCCAGCGCCAGCGCATCGCGATCGCGCGCGCCTTCCTGAAGGACGCGCCGATCGTGCTGCTTGACGAGGCCACCGCGGCGCTCGACAGCGAGTCCGAGGAGGCGATCCGCGAGGCGCTGACACGCCTGATGCGCGGCCGCACCGTGGTTGCGATCGCGCATCGCCTCGCGACGC
Organism: Bradyrhizobium iriomotense; assembly: GCF_018130765.1. GTDB lineage: Bacteria > Pseudomonadota > Alphaproteobacteria > Rhizobiales > Xanthobacteraceae > Bradyrhizobium > Bradyrhizobium iriomotense_A. Next base: position 77,789 of record NZ_JAFCJZ010000023.1, on the reverse strand, counting down.
TGCGCAATTTCGATCGCGTGGTGGTGCTGAAGGCCGGCAGGATCATCGAGGACGGCGCGCCCGACCGCCTGATGCAGGGCCACGGCCCCTACCGTGAGCTGGTGACGCAGGAGATGAGCCGGCTCGCGAAATTCGCCGCGTAGGCCCGACAGTCGCGTCCGTGTTGGTTGCGTCTCGAAACAAGCGCAGGGGAGCAGCTCATGGCAGCCGAAGTCATCACCAAGTTCGTCTCTGTGACGCGGACCGTGGAGCAGGTCGTGGAGCAGCCCTTCTATATCCCGATGACGGGGCCGTCGGCGCGCCCCAGGCGCTCGCTCAAGCACGATGACACCTTCATCGTGCTCGACAGTCATGGCGACATCGGCGCATCGGCCGGCGGGCCGGACGGCCTGTTTAACCACGACACGCGCTATCTCGCGCGGCTGGAACTCGTGCTCGACGATCTCCAGCCCCTGCTGCTCGGCTCCAACCTGCGCGACGACAATTCGGCGCTGACCGTCGATCTCACCAACCCCGACATCTACCGCCAGGGCAGCCTCGTGCTGCAAAAGGACCTGCTGCACATCGTGCGCACGGTGTTCCTGTGGCGCGGCACCGCCTATCAGCGCATCGGCGTGCAGAACCACGGCGACCGGCCGGCCAGCTTCGAGCTGACGCTGCTGTTCGACAACGACTTCGCCGATCTGTTCGAGGTCCGCGGCGAGCGGCGCCAGCGCCGCGGGACGGGGACGAGCCGGTTGCTCGGGCCGACCGACGTGCTGTTCGAATATCGCGGTCTCGACGATTGCGAGCGCACCACCGGCCTGCATTTCGATCCGCGTCCGACGCGGCTCTCCGTCAATGCCGCCACCTGGCAGCTCGAGCTGGATCCGCACCAGTCGAAATCGCTGTTCGTGGCCGCGTCCTGCAACCGGCCGGTCACGGAGAAGCCGGCGCGCTTCTTCAGGGGCCTGCTCGCCCACCGCCGCGAGATGCGGCAGTCGACGATGGGGTCAGCCAGTATCGAGACCTCCAACAACATCTTCAACGAGGTGCTGTGCCAGGCCATGGCCGACCTCAACATGCTGATGACGGAGACGCCGCAGGGCCGCTATCCCTATGCCGGCATTCCCTGGTACTCGACGACCTTCGGGCGCGACGGGCTGATCACCGCGCTGCAGATGCTGTGGGTCGATCCGCGGGTCGCCAAGGGCGTGCTCAGGCGGCTCGCGCATTTCCAGGCCAGGGCGATCGATCCGCTGGCCGATGCCGCGCCGGGAAAGATCCTGCACGAGATGCGCGGCGGCGAGATGGCGGCGCTGCGCGAGGTGCCGTTCGCGCAATATTACGGCAGCGTCGATTCGACCGCGCTGTTCGTGCTGCTCGCCGGAAGCTATTTCGAGCGCACCGGTGACGGCAAGACGTTGATGGAGCTGTGGCCCGCGATCGAGGCGGGGCTCGCCTGGATCGACGGTCCCGGCGATCCCGACCAGGACGGCTTTGTCGAATACCAGCGCGCGACGGAGAAGGGGCTGGCCAACCAGGGCTGGAAGGATTCCTACGACGCGATCTTCCATGCCGACGGCCAGCTTGCGGAGGGCAATATCGCGCTCGCCGAAGTCCAGGGCTACGTCTATGCGGCCAAGCAGCTGGCCGCGCGCTGCGCGCTGCGCCTCGGCAAGCCGGACCTCGTGCGCAAGTTCGAGGCCGAGGCCAAGGCACTGGCCGAGCGCTTCGAGCAGGCGTTCTGGTGCGAGGAGCTCGGCACCTACGCCCTGGCCCTCGACGGCAAGAAGCGACCCTGCAAGGTGCGGACGTCCAATGCCGGGCAGGTGCTATTCAGCGGCATGATCCGGGAAGACCGCGCCCGTCTCGTCGCCGCCGACCTGATGCGGCCGCATTTCTTCTCGGGCTGGGGTATCCGCACCGTCGCCGTCGGCGAGGTGCGCTACAACCCGATGTCCTATCACGACGGATCGATCTGGCCGCACGACAACGCGCTGATCGCGCTTGGGCTCGCGCGCTACGGCCTCAAGCATTCGGTGGCGCATGTCTTCAAGGGGCTGTTCGACGCCGCCACCTATATGGACCTGCGCCGGCTGCCCGAATTGTTCTGCGGCTTCCGGCGCGAGAAGCGGCGCGGCCCGACGCTCTATCCGGTCGCCTGCGCGCCGCAGGCCTGGGCCAGCGCGACGCCGTTCACGCTGCTGGAGGCGGCGCTGGGCATCGAGTTCGATGTGGCGCGCGGCGAGATTCGCCTGCGCAATCCGCATCTGCCGGCATTCCTGAACGAGGTCATCCTGCGCGATCTGCGTCTCGGCGATTCCAGCGTGGATCTGCGGGTCAGCCGCCACGGCGACGACGTGGCGCTGGAGGTGTTGCGCACGCGCGGCCAGATCCAGGTGTCGATCGTGCTGGCGCGCTAGCGGCGCGCGTGAGGAGGGTGTTATGCGTGCGATCGGAACGCTGATCCTGGGGGTAGCCGTGGTCGCGGGCCTAGCGGTCGCCACCTCGCGCGCCGCCGATGAGCCGCCTGCGGGCCAGACGGAAGCAAATGCGCCGGCGACGGCCCAGCCGCCAGCCTCGACCGTTCCGGTCACGCCGAAGGACGCCGCGCCGCCGCCGTCGGTGACTATCATCGGCGCCAGCGATGCACATGGCGTGCTCGGCCGCGACGTGCGCAGCGCCGCGGACGAGGACATGGGCCGTGTCGTCGATGTCATCGTTGACCGGGACGGGCACGTGCGCGCGGCGGTCATCGATTTCGGCGGGTTCCTCGGCGTCGGCAGCCGCAAGATCGTGGTGGACTGGAACGCGATGCGGTTCGGCAAGATCGCCAACAAGAAGGACAGCATCACGCTGGAATTGACCAAGGCGCAGGTCGCGGCCGCGCCGGAATACAAGGAAGACACGCCGATGGTCGTGCTCGGCGCGTCCGGCAGCCTTCAACCGCTGCAAGCGATCCAGTGAGGTGCCGGGAGGGCTGACCGCCTGTGCTGTTGTCCAGGAAGCCGAACCATGCAGATCGCGATGGCCACGTTGAACGGGACGACGTCGCCGCGCTGCCGCCTGCGGGCATTCCGGCGCCGTCGCGTCAGAGCCTGCGCGGCCTCGACTGGTTCATCTTCTTCCTCGCCGACGTGCAGACCGGCTTCGGTCCCTTCATCGCGGTCTACCTGACGACGCAGAAATGGACGCAGGTCGAAATCGGCCTCGTGCTGTCGATCGGCGGCATTGTCGCCCTGATCGGCCAGATGCCGGGCGGCGCGATCATCGATGCCGCGAAATCCGAACGGCTGGTTGCGGCGCTCGCGATCGCGACCATCGGCGCCTGCGCGCTCGCCTATGCCGCGATGCCGGTCTTCCCCGTGGTGGTGACGGCCGCCACCCTGCATGCGATGGCGAGCTGCGTGCTGGGGCCGGCGATCGCGGCGATCAGCCTCGGTCTCGTCGGCCCGCTCGCGATCGGCGAGCGGCTCGGCCGCAACGCGCGGTTCGCCTCGCTCGGCAACGGCGTCGCCGCTGCCGTGATGGGCACGGCCGGATATCTGCTGTCGAGCCGCTCGGTGTTCCTCGTCACCTTCCTGCTCGCGATCCCAACCCTGATCGCGCTGTCGCGGATCCGCGAGGAGGAGGTCGACATCAGGCGCTGTCACGGCGAGATGCCGCCGGAAGCCGCCGACCGCGGCGACACCAATATCTGGCACCTGATCCGGCAGCGTCCGCTCATCGTCTTCGCACTCAGCGTGCTGCTGTTGCAGCTCGCGAACGCCGCGATGATGCCGTTGATGGCGAGCGCGGTGACGGCGCGGTCGAGCCAGTGGGCGACGGTGCTGGTCGCGGCCTGCATCATCGTGCCGCAGGCGATCGTGGCGCTGCTGTCGCCGACCATCGGGCGCAAGGCGCAAGCCTGGGGCCGCCGGCCGCTGCTGTTGATCGGATTCGGCGCGCTGACGATTCGCGGTCTGCTGTTCGCGACCGTGCGCGATCCCTATCTGCTGGTCGCGGTGCAGGTGTTCGACGGCATCACCGCGGCGGTGTTCGCGGTGATGATTCCGCTGATCGTCGCCGACGTCGCCTTCGGCAGCGGCCATTTCAACCTGGCGCAGGGCATCGTCGGCACCGCGACCGGCATCGGCGCCTCGCTGAGCACGGCGCTCGGCGGCTATGTCAGCGACAAGTTCGGCAACGCCACCGCCTTCATCGGGCTGTCCGGCGTCGCCGCGACGGGCTTGCTGCTGATCCTGTTCGTCATGCCGGAGACCCGGCGCACCGGCATGACCGTGACAAAAGAAATGGCCGGCTGAAGGATTTCAGCCGGCCAAAGTAGGCAGGGAGGAAGAATGTCAGGCGTCGAGATTGTGCAGGCGCTGGCGGTTGCGCAGCACGATCTGGCGTGCGCCGGAGAAGCCGAGAATGCCCTGGGTGTGAAGCTGGGACAGCGCGCGCGAGACGGTTTCGAGCGTGAGGCCGAGATAGTCGCCGATGTCGCGGCGGCACATCGGCAGCGCCATCATGCCGGCAACCGCGAGGCGGCGGTCCATTTCGAGCAGGAAGGTCGCGACGCGCTCCATCGCGGTCTTGCGGCCGAGCAGCAGCATGTGGTCTTCGGCGTGACGCAGCTCGGAGGCGGTCATGGCCCAGAGCTTGCGGGCGACCTGCACGTCGGTGCCGGCCGCCTTCTCGAGGCTGCCGCGCTTCACGAGGCGCACGGTGGTGTCGATGATGGCCTCGGCGGCAAGGCGATGGCTGGGACCGGATTCGAGGCCGAACACGTCGCCGGGAAGATGGAAGGCGCCGATCTGGCGGCGACCGTCGGAGAGAAGCTTGTAGCTGCGCACCGCGCCTGACACGACCTGGTAGACATATTCGGCCGGCTCGTCCTCGCCATAGATCTCCTCGTCCTTGCGGTAGGAGAACTCGGTGGCGACGAGACCGACATGGCCGGTGATCGCGCCGAACTGGTCGGAAACGGGGTGAGCAGGGGCAATCTTACCACCGATTTGGGTGTTGATCGCCTGGGTCTTGAGTGTCTGGGTCAGCATCTGCGCCATCTCCGTTGTGATGGAACATTGCTACCCGCGTTTGCGCAATCCGGAAATTTCGCGCGTTATCTTAAGGACGTTTACCTACGTAGAATCCCGTAGGCTATTTGCCGCGGCGGTCCTGGATGGCCCCGCGGATGCGCTTGACCAGGTTTTCATCGAGAAGCGGCTTCAAAACCACGTCCTTGACGCCCGCCGCGGCCGCCCGGGTCGAGATGTTCTCGTCCGGATAGCCGGTGATCAGGATCACGGGCGTGTCGCTGTCGGACTTGCGCAGGCGGCCGGCGAGGTCGATCCCGTTGATATCGGGCATCTTGTAGTCGATCACATAGCAGTCCGCGCCCGGCGCTCCGGCGGCATTGAGCAACGCCGTCGCATTCCTGAAGGTCCGCACGGCAAAGCCGTCGGTTTCCAGCAGGAAGCGCAGGGAGCCCAGCACGGCGGCATCGTCATCGACCACGTAGACGGTGGGCTTTGCCGATGACGCCATTGGGAGCCGCTGAGGGTGCGAGCCAATCTCGATCATTCTGACTGGCTAGCACAGATGGGCGCAACCGCCTTGACCTGCCTCAATCCGATTTGCCTCAATCCGGCTTGGCTCAATCGTTGAGCATGCCGGCGCGCATCGCGAGGCGAACCAGCTCCGAGAGACTGTTGGCCTGCATCTTGGTCATGACGTTGGCCCGGTACACTTCGATGGTGCGCGGGCTGATGTCGTATTCGCGCGCGATCAGCTTGTTGGAAAGGCCTGCGATCAGTCCTTCCATCACCTGACGCTCCCGGGGACTCAAGGATGCGACGCGGGCGGCGATGTCCTGCGCGACGGCCTCGTTCTTGGCGGCCGGCTCGGCTTGGCGAATCGCCGTCTCGATCATCGCGGTGAGACGATCGTCCTCGAACGGCTTCTCCAGGAAGTCGACCGCCCCGAGCTTCATCGCCTCGACCGCGAGCGGCACGTCGCCGTGCCCGGTCATGATCAGGATCGGAAACGGGCTCTGCTGCGCCTTCATCCGCTTCAGAAGCTCGATGCCGTCGAGACCCGGCATGCGCACGTCGGAGACGACGCAGCCGAAGGCAAGGCCGGGCAGGGCGTCGATGAAGCTCTGCGCGTTGTCGAACAGCGTGACGCCGAAGCCGGCGGAATCCAGCAGGAAGTTCAGCGAGTCCCGCATCGCATCGTCGTCATCGATGACGTAGACATGTCCCTTGGTCGTCATGCATCAATTCTCGTCGGCTGCCGGGAGGGTGAAGCGGAATGTCGCCCCGCCCGATGCGTTGCTCTCGGCCCACATGCGCCCGCCGTGAGCCTCGATGATCGAGCGGCTGATGGACAGTCCCACGCCCATGCCGGTGTCCTTGGTGGTGAAGAAAGTCTGAAACAGGTTTGGAATGACGTCGTCCTGGAAGCCGGACCCGGTGTCGGATACCTCGATCCCGATCATGTCGTCGGCGACGCGGGTGTTGGTGACGACGAGCTCGCGCCGCGGCGACTGCGCCATCGCTTCCAGCGCGTTGCGGAACAGGTTGACCAGGACCTGCTGGATCTGCACCCGGTCGGCGAGAACGAGGTCGGCTTCCGGATCGAGGCTGAAGCGGAGCTGCACGTTCTGCTCGCGCGCGCCGGCGAGCCCGAGCGCGCCGGCCTCCTCGATCAGCTTGGACAGGCTCTCGACCCGCTTCTCCGATTCGCCGCGGGAGACGAAGTCGCGCAGGCGACGGATGATCTGGCCGGCGCGCAGTGCCTGCTCGGCGGCACGGTCCAGCGCGCTCTCGACCTTCGGGGTGTTCGGATCGACGCTGCCGGCAAGCAGCCGCCGCGAGCCCTTCATGTAGTTGCTGATCGCCGCCAGCGGCTGGTTGAGCTCGTGCGCGAGCGCGGACGCCATCTCGCCCATGGCGCTCAGCCTGGAGACGTGGACGAGCTCGGATTGCAGCTCCTGGAGCCGCGCCTGGGTCTGCTGATGCTCGGTGAGGTCGCGGACGAAGCCGGTGAAATAGGGCTCGCCGCCGGACTGCATCTCGCCGATCGACAGGTGCATCGGGAAGGTGGTGCCGTCGCGGCGCCTGCCGGTCACGATGCGGCCGATGCCGATGATGTGGGGATCGCTGGTGGTGCGGTAGCGCGCAATGTAGCTGTCATGCCGGGAGCGGTCGGGCTCCGGCATCAGGATGCTGACGTTCTGGCCGATCGCCTCATGCTCGGACCAGCCGAACAGGCGCTCGGCGGCGGTGCTGAACAGCTGGATGATGCCGTGGCCGTCGATGACGATCATGGCGTCGGGGATCGTGTGGAGGATCGAGCGGAGGTGAGTCTCGCGGGTCCGGAGCGCACTCTCGACCTGCTTCTCCTCGTCGATATCGAGGAAGATGCCGCTGAGATGGCGGGCCGTGCCGGCTTCGTCCCGAATGAGGCCGGCGCGGGCGCGAATCCACTGTCCCCCGTTGGCGGCGCCCGCGACCTTGAAGGACACGTCGAAGCCGCCGCCGCGTTCGCTGACGTGCTTGATCGCGCTTTCCACGCGGTCGCGGTCCTTCGGCTCGAGCCGCGACAGGAAGAGGTCGTAGCTGGCCGGCTGGTCCTGCCCGATCCCGAGCAGGGTCCGCGCGGTATCCGACCAGTCCAGAGCCCTCGTCTGGAGGTCGAGATCCCAGGTGCCGACGCCGAATCCCTCGATCCGGACCCGGAAATGCTCGCCCCTGCCATCGTCCGGCGGTTGCGTTACGCGGGTCGGCATCAAGTCGTCACTCCTCTGCTCATGCGGCGGGCAGGATGCCGCAAGCGTGCCGGTAGTTTTCGCCCAAGCCCGAGCCGGAGGCAAGTTCCGATGTTTGATTTCGTTGGTGTAATTCCGGCGATCCCGGATGGCGAACGGTTTGATCTATCTCATCCCGCTTTGCGTCGGCGGGACTAGATTTCGCACAGTTCATTGCCGTGCGGAGAATCCCGATGACATACGCGACCGTGATGGTCAGCTTGGCGCTCGATCAATCCAACGAGGCGCGTCTTCAGGTCGCGGGCGAACTCGCCGAGCGATTCGAATCGGCCATCGTCGGGGTTGCCGCGGCGCAGTTCGCGCCGCCGCTCTATTTCACCGACGGCGCCGAGGCCCAGAGGCTGATCGACGAGGGCGAAGCTTCCGTCAAGCGGCGGCTGGCGGGTCTGGAGGCGCAATTCCGCGCCGCGACAAAAAATCGTGGCGGGCACGTGGAGTGGCGCAGCGCCCAGGATTTCCCGGCACGCTTCGTGCTGGCACAGGCACGCTGCGCCGACATCGTCGTCAGCGGCGGGCAGAGCACGGTCTTTTCCGATGCTTTCGCGCTGGCAAGCCCCAGGGATCTGGTGATGCAGGTCGGCCGTCCGCTTCTCGTCGTGCCCGACCGGGCCAACTGGCTCGATCTGCGTAGCGTTCTGGTGGCGTGGAAGGATACGGCGGAGGCGCGGCGGGCGGTGGCGGACGCGCTGCCGATGCTGCGCAAGGCGAGGGACGTCACCATCGTCGAGATTCCGGAGCAGGGCGACGACCGTTCGGGCGTGATGGCCGGCGTCACCGACGTCGCCGCCTGGCTCGCCCGTCACGGCGTCACCGCGACGGCGCGCGTCTCGGAGGCCGCGCGGAACGAACCCGCCGCCGCGCAATTGGAGAAGGTCGCCGGCGACGTCGGCGCCGGCCTGATCGTGGCGGGGGCCTACGGGCATTCGAGGTTCCGTGAGCTGATCCTGGGCGGCGTCACCCAGTATCTGGTCACTCAATCCACGCGTTGCGTGCTGCTGTCGCACTGACGGCCGGTCGGCTATAGCGAATTGAGGAGGACGCGCCGTGTACAGATTTCTCGAGCAGACCGTCGACGGCTACATGACGCGCAACGTCAAGACGGTGCAGCGCGACCGCAACATGCTCGAGCTCAGCGAGATGTTCGAGCGCGACGATTTCAACTCCTATCCGGTCGAGGACGACGGACAGGTGGTCGGCATCGTCACCAAGTTCGACATCCTGAAGTGCTTTGCCTTCACGCCGAGCCAGATGCTGCCGCGCTATCATGACCTGATGAGCCGCAAGATCGGCGACGTCATGACGCCGGAGTTCATCTATGTCAGCCCCGACACGCGCCTGACGCGCGTGCTCCAGATCATGGTCGAGCACCGCATCAGGAGCATCATTGTGCTCGACGGCGCGCAGAAGCTGGTCGGAATCATCGCGCGCGAGGATGTCATCAAGGCGCTCAAGGCCACGGCGCGCGACTGACGCGACACCGCCAAGTTCCCCGATTTCAAGTCCCGTGGTTTCAAGCTCCGTGGTTTCACGGAGGTGAGCGGTTTCCGCGTGCGCGACTTCGGATGCAGGCGGTTGATATCGTTTGTTGAAACCCCGCCGTCTCACATTAACAGAAATCCATCTGTCTTGATTTCAATCAATTCCCCGCGAGGATGAATGTGGTTTCTGGCTCCGTGTTCTTTCAGAGAGAATCCGCATGAGCCAGCCCTCCATCTCCAAATCCATGACCATCGGTGAAAGCGGCCTGGCTGTCGTGTTCGCAGCCACCGCCTTCCTCTGCGTGATCGCCTCGGCCAAGGCGCTCGACGCGCCTTTCGCCTTCCATGCCGCGCTCGGCGCGGCAGCGAGCGTGGCGGCGGTGTTCTGCATCATCAATCGCTACTTCGAGCGCCCGGCGGCGCTGCCGCCGGCGGAGATCAACGGTCGCCCCAACTACAACATGGGGCCGATCAAGTTCTCCTCCTTCATGGCGATGTTTTGGGGCATCGCCGGCTTCCTCGTCGGTCTCATCATCGCCTCGCAGCTGGCCTGGCCCGCGCTCAACTTCGATCTGCCCTGGATCCAGTTCGGTCGGTTGCGGCCGCTGCACACCTCGGCCGTGATCTTCGCCTTCGGCGGCAACGTGCTGATCGCGACGTCCTTCTACGTCGTGCAGAAGTCCTGCCGCGTTCGCCTCGCCGGCGACCTTGCGCCCTGGTTCGTCGTGATCGGCTACAACTTCTTCATCCTGGTCGCGGGCACGGGCTATCTGCTCGGCGTCACCCAGTCGAAGGAATATGCCGAGCCTGAATGGTACGCCGACCTGTGGCTGACCATCGTCTGGGTGGTCTATCTGCTCGTCTTCCTCGTCACGGTCATCAAGCGCAAGGAACCGCACATCTTCGTCGCGAACTGGTTCTATCTCGCCTTCATCGTGACGATTGCGGTGCTGCATCTCGGCAACAACCCGGCGCTTCCCGTCTCGGTGTTCGGCTCGAAGTCCTACGTCGCCTGGGGCGGCATCCAGGATGCGATGTTCCAGTGGTGGTACGGCCATAACGCGGTCGGTTTCTTCCTGACCGCCGGCTTCCTCGCCATCATGTACTACTTCATTCCGAAGCGCGCCGACCGGCCGATCTATTCCTACCGCCTGTCGATCATCCACTTCTGGGCGCTGATCTTCCTCTACATCTGGGCCGGTCCCCACCATCTGCACTACACGGCGCTGCCCGACTGGACGCAGACGCTCGGCATGACCTTCTCGATCATGCTGTGGATGCCCTCCTGGGGCGGCATGATCAACGGCCTGATGACGCTGTCGGGCGCATGGGACAAGCTGCGCACCGATCCCGTGCTGCGCATGCTGGTGGTCTCCGTCGCCTTCTACGGCATGTCGACCTTCGAAGGCCCGATGATGTCGATCAAGGTGGTCAACTCGCTCAGCCACTACACCGACTGGACCATCGGCCACGTCCACTCCGGCGCGCTCGGCTGGGTCGGCTTCGTCTCCTTCGGCGCACTCTACTGCCTGGTGCCGTGGGCCTGGAATCGCAAGGGCCTCTACAGCCTGAAGCTCGTCAACTGGCACTTCTGGGTCGCGACCCTCGGCATCGTTCTCTACATCTCGGCGATGTGGGTGTCCGGCATCCTCCAGGGCCTGATGTGGCGCGCCTACACCTCGCTCGGCTTCCTCGAATATTCCTTCATCGAAACCGTCGAGGCGATGCATCCCTTCTACATCATCCGCGCCGCAGGCGGCGGCCTGTTCCTGATCGGCTCGCTGATCATGGCCTACAATCTCTGGATGACCGTTCGCGTCGGCGAGGCGGAAGTCCAGATGCCCGTCGCTCTTCAGCCGGCGGAATGAGGAGCTAAAGCAATGTCGTTCTGGACACGCCACCAAATCTTCGAAAAGAACTCGATCATCCTGATCGTCGGCATCCTCTTGGTGATCTCGATCGGCGGTCTCGTCGAGATCACCCCGCTGTTCTACCTCAAGAGCACGATCGAGAAGGTCGACGGGGTCAGGCCCTACACGCCGCTGGAGCTGGCGGGGCGCAACGTCTACGTCCGCGAGGGCTGCTATCTCTGCCACTCGCAGATGATCCGGCCGCTGCGTGACGAGGTCGAACGCTACGGCCACTTCTCGCTCGCCGCCGAGAGCATGTTCGACCATCCGTTCCAGTGGGGCTCGAAGCGCACCGGTCCGGACCTTGCCCGCGTCGGCGCGAAATATTCCGACGATTGGCACGTCACCCACCTGATCAACCCGCGCGCGATCGTGCCGCAGTCGGTGATGCCGGGCTATCCGTTCCTCAGCCAGAACGAGGTGGATCCGGACACGATCGCCGACCACATGCGCACGCTGCGGACCGTCGGCGTGCCCTACACCGACGACCAGATCGCCAACGCAGGCGCCGATCTGAAGGCCCAGGCCGATCCGGACAATGCCGGCGGCGATGCCTTCAGCAAGCGCTACGCCAAGGCGGTGGTGCGCAACTTCGACGGCAAGACCGGCACGCCGACCGAGATGGACGCGCTGATCGCGTACCTGCAGATGCTCGGCACCCTGGTCGACTTCAAGATCTACAACGAGAAAGCCAATCTTCGCTGAGAAGGCATCAACGATGAAAGCCATCCTGACACTCGACAATCTCGCGTCTGGTCTCGTCGCCACGATCTGGACGCCGGTGTTCGTCGCGATCTTTCTCGCGATCATCGCCTACGCATTTTGGCCCCGCAACAAGGCTGCGTTCGACGAAGCGGCGCACCTGCCGCTGCGGGAGGAGTGAGAGACCATGACCGATCATAGCGAAGTCGATACCGTCACCGGCAAGTCCACGACCGGACATGAGTGGGACGGCATCAAGGAGCTCAACACGCCGCTGCCGCGCTGGTGGGTGATCTGCTTCTACCTCACCATCGTCTGGGCGATCGGCTACTGGATCGTCTATCCGGCCTGGCCGCTGATCGCCAGCAACACCACGGGCGTGTTCGGCTACTCCTCGCGTGCCGACGTCGCGGTCGAGCTCGCCAATCTCGAGAAGATCCGGGGCGACAAGATGGTCGCGCTGGGCGCGGCCTCGCTCGCCGACATCGAGAAGGACCCGGCCTTGCTGGCGCTCGCCCGCGCCAAGGGCAAGACCGTGTTCGGCGACAATTGCGCGCCGTGCCACGGCTCCGGCGGTGCCGGCGCCAAGGGGTTCCCGAACCTGAACGACGACGACTGGCTGTGGGGCGGCACGCTCGACCAGATCATGCAGACCATCCAGTTCGGCGCGCGTTCCGGCCATGCCAAGACGCATGAAGGCCAGATGCTCGCCTTCGGCAAGGACGGCGTGCTGAAGGCCGACGAGATCGTCACGGTCGCCAATTACGTGCGCTCGCTGTCGGGCCTTCCGACTCGCAAGGGCTTTGATGCGGCCAAGGGTGAGAAGATCTTCGCCGAGAACTGCGTCGCCTGCCACGGCGATGGCGGCAAGGGGAACCAGGAACTCGGCGCGCCGAACCTGACCGACAAGATCTGGCTCTATGGCTCGGACGAGGCCGCCCTGATCGAGACCATCAGCCAAGGCCGCGCCGGCGTGATGCCGGCCTGGGAAGGCCGGCTCGATCCCGCCACCATCAAGGCAATGGCGGTCTACGTCCACTCGCTGGGCGGCGGCAAGTAATCGATCGGCGGACAATGGGTCCAAACGGGGGCGAACAAAAACGCCCCCGTTTGAGCTGGATCAACTGACACGGCGGTGTCGGGTCTAGGTTTAATCGCACCTTTTCGAGAAGCTCCTGGCGATGAACAAGACCGTGAACCCCAAAGACCTCATATCGGGTGATGATTACGGGCCGCTCTACGCAGCCCGCAAGAAAGTCTATCCCCAGAGCGTCTCCGGCACGTTTCGCCGGATCAAATGGGGGCTGATGGCGTTCTGCCTCGGCGTCTACTACTTCCTGCCCTTCGTGCGCTGGAATCGCGGCCTCGGCGCGCCCAGCCAGGCGGTGCTGATCGACCTTCCCAACAGCCGTTTCTATTTCTTCTTCATCGAGCTGTGGCCGCAGGAGGTCTACTACTTCACCGGCCTGTTGATCGTCGCCGCGGTGGCGCTGTTCCTGATGAACTCCATCGGCGGCCGGATCTGGTGCGGCTATCTCTGCCCGCAGACCGTCTGGACCGACCTGTTCTATGCCGTCGAACGCCTGATCGAGGGCGACCGGCGCGAGCGGATGAAGAAGGATGCGTCGAGCGATCCGATGAAGCTCGAGCGCATCTCAGAGATCGTGCTCAAGCATTCGATCTGGCTGCTGATCGCCTGGTGGACCGGCGGCGCCTGGGTGCTCTACTTCAACGACGCGCCGACCCTGGTGAAGGAGCTCGTCACCTTCCAGGGGCCGATGATCGCCTATGTCTGGATCGGCATTCTCACCGCAACGACCTATGTGCTCGCCGGCTACATGCGCGAGCAGGTCTGCACCTATATGTGCCCGTGGCCGCGCATCCAGGCGGCGCTCACCGACGAATGGGCGCTCAACGTCACTTACCGCTACGACCGCGGCGAGAAGCGCACCTCGGTGAAGAAGGCGGCCGAGCTGCGCGCGCTCGGCCAGCAGGTCGGCGATTGCGTCGATTGCTACCAGTGCGTCGCGGTCTGCCCGACCGGCATCGACATCCGCAACGGACCGCAGATGGAATGCATCCAGTGCGGGCTCTGCATCGATGCCTGCGACAACGTGATGGCCAAGATCGGCCGGCCGAAGCGGCTGATCGGCTATGACAACGACATCAACATCCACCGCCGCCAGGAAGGCAAGGCGCCGATCTACCGCATGGTGCGGCCCCGCACCATCGCCTACAGCGCGATCATCGCCGCCGTCGGCGGCTTCATGATCTATACGCTGGCGACGCGCAGCCTGCTCGACGTCAACGTGCTGCACGACCGCAATCCGGTCGCGGTCAAGCTCAGCGACGGCTCGATCCGCAACGCCTATACGGTGCGTCTCTTGAACAAGAGCGGCTATGACCGTGTCATCGCGATCGATGCGAACGGTCCGGCCAATCTGACGGTCCACGTCGTCGGCGTCGATTCGGTGACGCCTGATAGGCCGATGATCGTGATCCCCCGCGACTCCACCAGCGAGCTGCGGCTGCTCGTCACGGCGCCGGCGGAGAACAATCCGGAGAAGTCGATTCCGGTGCGCTTCCACGTCACCGATATCGGCCTCGGCGAAGTCGCGTCCGCCACCGACAATTTCGTCGCGCCGTAGGACCAGGAGACTGCCATGGCATCCAAGCCGCTGACCGGAACCAAGGTGCTGCTGATGCTGGTCGCCTTCTTCGGCCTCGTGATCGGCGTCAACGTGACCATGATGAAGCTCGCGATCGCGACGCTGCCGGGCACGGACGTCGACAGCCCCTATGCCGCGGGCCTGACCTATGGCCGCGAGATCTCCGCGGCGCAGGACCAGGCCGCGCGCAAATGGCAGGTCAGCGCCCATATCGAGCGCAGCACCGACGGTGGCGCCGCGATCCGGGTCGAGGCGCGTGATGCGAGCGGACAGCCGCTCGCCGGATTGAAGTTCGGCGGGCGTCTGGAGCGGCCGACCGACAAGCGCGCCGACCTCCAGGTCGAGCTCGCGGAGGCCGGCATCGGCGTCTATCGCGGCAATGCCGCGTCCGTCGCGCCGGGGCAGTGGGATCTGGTGATCGAGGGTGAGGCGCGAGGGTCCCGTGTGTTCCTCTCGCGCAACCGCGTGATCCTGAACTGAAGGATCTCGTCATGCAGGTCACGCGCGATTTCTCTCACTATGTTCGCGACGCGGGCGCGGGCCTGCGGCATATCGATCTCGCGGTCGAAGGCGTTCACTGCGCCGGCTGCATGGCCAAGATCGAGCGCGGCCTGTCCGCTATCCCCGACGTCACGCTGGCACGCGTGAACCTGACCGACCGCCGTGTCGCGCTGGAATGGAAGGCGGGCACGCTGGACCCCGGCCGTTTCATCGACCGGCTCGAAGAGCTCGGCTACAAGGCCTATCCGTTCGAGACCGAGAGCGCGGAAGTCGCCGAGGTCGCCGAATCCCGCTTCCTGCTGCGCTGCCTCGGGGTCGCGGCATTCGCCACCATGAACGTGATGATGCTGTCGATCCCGGTATGGTCGGGCAACGTCTCGGACATGCTGCCGGAACAGCGCGACTTCTTCCACTGGCTGTCGGCGCTGATCGCGCTGCCGGCGGCGGCCTATGCCGGTCAGCCGTTCTTCCGTTCGGCCTGGCGCGCGCTGTCGGCGAAGACGACCAACATGGACGTGCCGATCTCGATCGGTGTGATCCTGGCGCTCGGCATGTCCGTGGTCGAGACCATCCACCACGCCGAGCACGCCTATTTCGACGCGGCGATCATGCTGCTGACCTTCCTTTTGGTCGGCCGCTTCCTCGACCAGAACATGCGGCGGCGGACCCGAGCGGTCGCCGGCAATCTCGCCGCGCTCAAGGCGGAGACGGCGGCCAAGTTCGTGGGTCCGGATGAAATTTCGCAGGTGCCGGTGGCGGCGATCCATCCCGGCGACATCGTGCTGCTGCGGCCCGGCGAGCGCTGCGCAGTCGACGGCACCGTGATCGAGGGCCGTTCCGAGATCGACCAGAGCCTCATCACCGGCGAGACGCTCTATGTCACGGCGGAGCAGGGCACGCCGGTCTATGCCGGATCGATGAACATCTCCGGCACGCTGCGGGTGCGGGTCTCGGCGGCGTCCGAGGCGACGCTGCTCGCCGAGATCACGCGGCTATTGGATAACGCGCTGCAGGCTCGCTCGCGCTACATGCGCCTTGCCGACCGCGCCTCGCGGCTCTACGCGCCGGTGGTGCATGCGACCGCGCTGATCACCATTTTGGGCTGGGTCATTGCGGGTGCGAGTTGGCATGATGCGATCGTGACTGGCGTCGCCGTGCTGATCATCACCTGCCCCTGCGCGCTCGGGCTCGCGATCCCGACGGTGCAGACGGTGGCCTCGGGCGCGATGTTCAGGGCGGGCGTGTTGCTCAATGCGGGCGATGCGATCGAGCGGCTGGCGGAAGCCGACCATGTCATCTTCGACAAGACCGGCACGCTGACGCTGCCCGACCTCGAAGTGATGAACGCGGCCGATATCCCCGCCGACATCTTCGAACTGGCCGGCCGCCTCGCGCTGTCGAGCCATCATCCGGTGGCCGCCGCGGTGGCGCAGGCCGCCGGCGCCAGATCGCCTGTTGTCGGCGCGGTCGAGGAAGCCGGGCAGGGCGTGCGTGCGACCGTGGATGGCGTCGAGATCCGGCTTGGCCGTCCGTCCTTCTGTGGTGCCGAGGGCCTCGTCGGCTTGACCGACGATCTCGACCCCGAAGCCTCCATCGTGGCGTTCAGCAAGGGGCCCGAAAAATTCATCCTCTCGGTGCGTCAGGGCTTGCGTCCGGATGCCCAGGCCGTGATCGCGGCGCTGAAGGCGCGCAATATCGGCATCGAGATCCTCTCCGGTGATCGCGAGCCGGCCGTGAAGGCGGCGGCGCACGCCCTTTCCATTCCCGAATGGCGCGCCGGCGTCACGCCGGCCGACAAGATCGCGCGGATCGAGGAATTGAAGCGGCGCGGCATGAAGGTGCTGATGGTCGGCGACGGCATGAATGATGCGCCCTCGCTGGCGGCCGCCCATGTCTCGATGTCGCCGATCTCGGCCGCGCATCTCAGCCAGGCCACGGCCGACCTCGTCTTTCTCGGCCGGCCGCTGGCCCCCGTGGTCGCCGCGATCGATGCTTCGCGCAAGGCGCTGCATCTGATGCGGCAGAACCTCTGGCTCGCGATCGGCTATAATGCGCTTGCCGTGCCGGTCGCGATCAGCGGCGTCGTGACGCCCCTGATTGCAGCGGCCGCCATGAGCGGATCATCGATCCTGGTCATGCTGAACTCGCTGCGCGCGCGCAGCGCCTCGCGGGAGATCGTGTGATGGAGATCCTCGTCATCCTGGTGCCGCTCGCCTTGATGCTCGGTGGTGCCGGTCTCGTCGCCTTCCTCTGGTCGCTCCGAAGCGGCCAGTACGACGATCTCGACGGCGCCGCCTGGCGCGCCATCGCCGACGACGAGCCGCCGCAGGAAGCTCCGGTCAAGCGTTAGGCTTCAGGGCGAAGGTGATCAAGGCCGCCAGCGCGAGGGCCACGCCTACTCCGAACACGCACGCGTGCCAGCCGAAGGCGTCGAACAGCCGGCCGAGTACGGCCGTACCGACCAGTCCGCCGCAGAAATAGCACGCGAGATAGGTGCCGCTGGCGATGCCGCGGTTGTCGGTTGCTGCCTGTCCGACGAAGCTAGTTGCGGCAGCCTGTGCGAAGAATGTGCCGACGCCGACCAGGACCATGCCGGCGAGGACTTCACCCAGATGCGGCGTCAGCATCAAGGGCAGGCCGAGGCCGGCGACAGCGAGCGCGCCCCAGATTGTCAGACGCGTTCCAAGCCGCGCGGCCACCTTGCCGGCCAGAAGCGTCGTGACGACCGACGGCAGGAAGACGACATAGACGAGGCCGAGATCCATCATGCCCAGCGACAGCGGCGGCCGCACCAGCACGAAATTGACAAATGTGAAGGTGCCGATGAAGGCGAACAGGATGCAGAAGCCGATGCCGAAGGCGGCGCGGAGCCGCGGATTTCGCCAATGCGCGATGGTGGCGGCGAGCGGCGAGGACGCCGGCATCATCGCGTGCATCGGCTGCACGCGTCGAATCGTGAAATAGACCAGCACCGCGCCGGCCAGATTCAGCGCTGCGAAGACATAGAAATTCCAGGCAAGGCCGAGGCCGTCGGCGACCGCCGCCGAGATCAGCCGGCCGACGAGGTTGCTGGCGACATTGCCGGTGATGTAGGCGGCAAAGGCGCCGCCGGCGTCCGTGGCGCTGCATTGCTCGCCGAGATAGGCGAGGGTGAGTGCGAAGGCGGAGGCCATGCACAGACCCTGCGTGACCCGCAAGGCGGTGAAGACGGCAAGATTTGGCGCCGACGCCAGCAGGCTGGTGGGGATCGCCAGCAGCGTCAGGCTGAGCAGGATGCCGGTCCGCCGGTTGATATGCGGACTGAAGAAGCCGACGACGAGGCTGGCTGTCGCCATGCCGAAGGTGCTGGCGTTGACGGCAAAGCCCATCGCAGCGGGGGTGACGCCGTAGTGCCGTGCCAGCGAGGGCAGGATCGCCTGCGTCGCGAACAGGTCGACGACGGTGAGGAATGCGGTCAGGCCGATCACGAGCGAACGCAGCGCGAGACCCGGCGAGTGCGCCTCCAGCGTCATTGCGGCCGGTTTGATCGATGCGGAAAGATCGGTCATGGCTTGATTGTCCTGTGATGAATGTGGCGCCCGGCATGCGGGTGGCATGGGGGATCCCGGGCGCCACATCCGGTAACGAGTGCGCAGGGGCTGGATGCGCTCGTTACATGTGATGATCGTTGGGATCCTTGCGGACGTCGCCGACATAGAGAATGACCGTCTCCTTGCCGAGGTTCTTCCACCAATGCGAGGTGCCGTAGACCTCGGGACGGATGTCGCCGGCCTTGTGCACGATCGGATCGACGCAGTTGGAGGCGTACTCGACGATCTCGCCCTGCTGCACGAAGATCAGTGCGGGGCGGTCGTCATGGCTGTGCCAGGGCACGATGCCGCCGGGCGCGATGGTCAGCTTGCGGAAGCGCAGCTCGCGGCCCTCGATATGGGCGGGCTGCTTGCCGAGATCGATCGCGCCCAGCGTCACGTCGGTGACGCCCACGGGCTTATAGTCGACCATCTGCTGCGCGTTCGGCTTGATCTTGCCGGCCGGGCATTCGCCGGCGAAGACCGGCGTTGCAAATGTCAGTGCACCGAGAATGGCTGCGCCCGACCAGACCAGGCGCGACAACATGGGCTGCTTGAACATGGGAAGTCTCCTCTGTTGGCCGCAACCTCGTTGGTCGCCGGCTATGGCAGCAGCTTCGCCGAGACCGCGTCGATGTTGAAATGCCGGCTTGCTTTCGATGCGATAGCCCTGCGCTATCTTGATGCGCGGCAGCTATCGAACCGATTGGACAACGGCATTTCCGCTTCCGGAGGATCTGGCGTCCGATGACAGGGCGCCCGATTGGCGGGCGTTCACGTCAATCCGGAGGAGCATCCCATGACGAAAGTGTCAAAAACCCTGATCTTTACCGCCGCCTTCGCGGTGATCGCCACGTCGGCCTTCTCGGAAGCGGCCTGGGATTTGAAGGCCGGCATGGCCTATGTCTATGGCGGGCCTGGCAAGATGTCGGCGATGGCCATGGCCCCGGCCGAGAAGAACCACGAGGCCATGATGAAGAACGCCAAGAAGGTGCCCGCCGACACCGTCTTCTTCATGGACAACGGCACGCTGTATTCCACGTCGGGGCGGCTCGATCCCACCGGCAATTTCTACGTGAACTGAACCGACCTTCGCGTAACGGCCGCCCCTTGCGGGCGGCCGGATCTCACCTACTATTCACACCAAGAACGCCGGAGCGGAAGATGACCTCTCTCTCAGCAGCCGACGCCGAGCAGCTCAGGCTTGCCTTCCAGCGCTGCCGCGACATGGAGGGAACGCTGAACGAGCAGCTGCGCGCCTATGCCGATGCCAGCCGAAAGGTGTTTCCTGCCTATGGCGAGGCGGTCGATCGCCTGGTGGTGCGATTGAGCGGGAACGGCGGCGGCGAGACCGCACCGCGTCCCGGCGATGCGATGCCGCCTTTCATGCTGCCGGATGAAAGTGGAGCTCTCGTCGCGCTGCCTGCGCTCTTGGAGCAAGGCCCCGCCGCGGTGATGTTCTTCCGCGGCCACTGGTGCCCTTATTGCCGACTCAATGTCCGCGCGGTGGTGCACGCGCAGGAGCGCATCAAGGCGATCGGCGCGCAGGTCGTCGCGATCATGCCGGAGACGCAGGAATACACACGGCAGGTCAAGGCCGACTCCGGCGCGCCGTTTCCGATCCTGACCGATCTCGACAACGGCTACGCGCTGTCGCTCAATCTCGCGATCTGGCTCGGCACCGAGATCCAGAGCCTGTTGTCCTATCAGGATATGGCGAAGTTCCACGGCAATGACGGCTGGATGCTGCCGATCCCGGCGGTGTTCGTCGTCGGCCGTGACGGGCTGGTGAAGGCGCGCTTCGTCGATCCGGATTTCCGCAAGCGCATGGAGATCGATGACCTAATCGAAGCGCTGGAGAGCGCGAGCGAGGGGAATTGAGCTTCTTTTTCCCTTCTCCCCTTGTGGGAGAAGGTGGCGCGAAGCGCCGGATGAGGGGTATGTCTCCGCGTGCACTGATGCTCGCGGAGACATACCCCTCACCCAAGCGAGTCTGCGTCTGCCAGCGTCGCTGCCCTCTCCCACAAGGGGCGAGGGCACAGCAATGCGCATCTCGCGTGATGCAAGAGCGCTCCATCTACTACCCCGCGATCTCCCGCCAGTCTGCGCCGCGCAGCATCCGCATCACTGCGTTGGCGACGGCCGTGCGCTGCCGGCCGGCGACGCCGTAGAGGCTGACGGTGCGGCGTGCGTCGAGGCCGGCAACTGCGGCGCGTTTCAGGGTCTCCGGCACCGGCGAGGTGTGGGGCATCATGGCGACGCCGATATCGGCCTCGACCAGCTCGATCAGGTCACGCTCGCTTGCGATCTCGTGGCCGTGATCGACGTCGATGCCGTGCTCGCGCAGGCTCGCGGAGATACGCCTGGAATGCTCGCAATAGTTCCGGCCGAGCAACTGCTCTGCGCGCAAATCATCCGGCTCGATTGTATCGCGCCCGGCGAGCCGGTGCTCCCTGCTGACGACGAGATCAAACGTCTCGGTGAACAGCGGCCACACGTCGAGCCGCTCCCAGGCCTCGTCGATCTCGGCGGCGATGCCGAGCTCGGCTTCGCCCTTCTTCAGGAACTCACCGACCTCGCGGCTCGTCCCGCGCAGGAAACGCAATTCGAGCCGGTTGAACTGCCGCCGGATCTCGTTGAGATGCGGGATGAGCAGCGCGAGGTCGATGGAATGCGTCAGCGCGATGCGCAGCGCACCGATCTCGCCGCTGCGGAACGAGGAGGCGAGCGAGCGCGCGCCGCTGGCGGCGTCGTAGCATTGCTTCAGCAGCGGATGCATGCGCTGGCCGAGCTCGGTCAGTTGCGCCGCGGGCCGTTCGCGGCGGAACAGGTCGCCGCCGAGCTCGGCCTCCAGCTGCTTGATCGCACGCGTCAGCGAGGGCTGCGTCACGTTGCATTCCTCGGCGGCGCGCGTAAAATTCAACAGCTGCGCCACCGCGAGGAAATAGCGGACCTGGTGCATTTCCATGGATCGGCTCCCAGCAGGATCGACCGGAATCTAGCCGATCCGGACGGGAAATGACATCCCGGGCTCGATAGCGCCTACGTATGGTTACGGAAGCCAGCCGGCATTTCCAAAAGGCCCGACAATCGCCGAGAACGGCAGGACGTAACAATGGCCTTACGTCCGACGAATGATAACCATAGGCTCGACAGGAGCGAGATATGAACGGCATGCAGGACAAGGTACAGCGCAAGAGCATGGACCTGCCGGGACAGGTCGTGCTCGTGCTGCAAGGCGGCGGCGCACTCGGCTCCTACCAGGCCGGGGTCTACCAGGCATTGCACGAAGCCGGCATCGAGCCGGACTGGATCATCGGTACCTCGATCGGCGCGATCAATGC
Source organism: Bradyrhizobium iriomotense (assembly GCF_018130765.1). GTDB lineage: Bacteria > Pseudomonadota > Alphaproteobacteria > Rhizobiales > Xanthobacteraceae > Bradyrhizobium > Bradyrhizobium iriomotense_A. The sequence continues at coordinate 55,818 of NZ_JAFCJZ010000023.1, read as the reverse complement.
GAGTCTCATTGCGGGTAACTCGCCCGAGCACCGGCTGGCGCGCTTGCGGGAGTTCTGGAAGCGGATGGAGCAGCAGCCGGTCTGGGACTGGCGCGCCACGTTTCCCGGCTTCAACGAGAAGCTGGCCTATTGGTCGACGGTGACCCATGGCATTCCAGGATTCTTCCGGCCCAATCCGCTGGCGCATGCCGGCGATTCCTATCCGCTGGGCGCCGATCATGCCGGCTTCTATTCGACCGCGCCGCTGGAGAAGACGCTGAGCGAGCTGGTCGATTTCGATCTGGCCAATCGCTGCGCGCCGCGCCTGACGGTCGGTGCGGCTCATGTTGGCACCAGCGAGATGCGCTATTTCGACAGCCGCGACGGCGAGCTGACGGTCAAGCACATCATGGCCTCGGGCGCGCTGCCGCCGGCTTTTCCGGCGGTGCGCATCGACGGCGAGCTCTATTGGGACGGCGGCATCCTGTCGAACACGCCCACGGAAGCGGTGTTCGACGACAATCCGCGCAGGGATTCGCTGATCTTCTCCGTGCATCTGTGGAATCCCGTCGGGCCGGAACCGACCACCATGGCGGAGGTGTTGAACCGGCACAAGGACGTGCAATATTCCAGCCGCATCGCGAGCCAGATCGTGCGGCAGCAGCAGGCCCATCGCCTGCGCCATGTCATCAACCAGCTTGCGGCACGGCTGCCCGAGAGCGAGCGCAGCGATCCCGCGGTGAGGGAGCTGACGAGCTACGGCTGTCCGACCCGCATGCATGTGGTGCGGCTGCTGGCGCCGCAGCTCGAGCAAGAGACCCATACCAAGGATATCGACTTCAGCCCGTCGGGGATCACGCGGCGTTGGCATGCAGGCTATGCTCACACGCGATCGGTGCTGGCGCGCAGGCCCTGGATCGGCGAGTTCGATCCGCTCGCCGGCGTGGTGCTGCACGAGCATACGGACGAGATGCCGATTGCGGCAGAGTGAGGGCCCTGTCCGTCATTTGTTTCGGACGGTGACGATGTCAAGAGCGTGCGGTCTGGGCTATTATCGCGGCGTCTTCGTCGCGAGACTTGCAAGTGGTCGTTGAGAAAGATCTTGAGGCGGCACTCGATCAGGTCCGCGCTGACGCGGCGGGGCCAGTCCCCGGCGTGTTCGGCCCTGACACGGTGACCTGGCGGATCGACCGGGAGGCCGTGAACTTCCTCGGCGCCGGTCGCGCGCTGCTGCTGCAACTCTCCCATCCCTGGGTCGCCGCCGCCATCGCCGAGCATTCCACAACCTTTGCTGATCCGATCGGTCGCTTCCATCGCACCTTCGACATCGTCTTCGCCATGGTGTTCGGCTCGCTCGATCGTGCGCTGCTGTCGTCCCGGCAATTGCACCGGCGCCACGGCATGATCGTCGGGCAGATGCCCGAGACGGTCGGCCCGTTCGCAGCGGGCTCGCACTACTGCGCCAACGACATTCCGTCGCTGCGCTGGGTTCACGCCACGCTGGTCGACACTGCGCTGATGGCGCATGACCTCGTTCTGCCACCGCTCTCGGTGGAGGAGCGCGAACGTTACTGGGCCGAGAGCCGGACGTTCGGTGCGCTGTTCGGGCTGACGGCGGATGACCTCCCGGCGGATTGGTCCGGCTTCGCCGCGTACACCGCGGCGATGACGCAATCGGACACGCTGACGGTCAGCGCGGCTGCGCGTGAGATCGCAACGCAGATCTTCACGGGCGCGCGTCCGTGGCTGCGTCCGCCGCGATGGTACCGCGCGCTCACGGCAAGCATGCTGCCGGAGCGCTTGCGGGTGGGGTTTGGTTTTGAGTTTGACGAGCGCGACGCCAGATCCGCCGACAATGCGCTACGATGGATCAGGCGCGTCTATCCGAAACTGCCTCACAGACTGCGCTATGTCGGTCCCTATCAGGAAGCGCAGGCGCGGCTGCGGGGCGAGGCTCAGCCCGACTGGATGACGCGTTGCCTCAACCGTGCCTGGATCGGCCGGCCGCGGATGGATGTGCGCGGGAAGGGGTGAGGGCCAAATCTCTCGTGTCCCGGACAAGCTGCGACGCATGAGCGTTGCGGCGCAGAGCCGGGACCCAGGGGCCACGGACTCCTCTGTGAGATGGGCCCCGGCTCAGCAGCGCACCACGTCGCAAGGGCGACGCGCTGCGCCGCGTCCGGGGCACGAGAGGAGAGTGAGGCCTCACACCGACGCCAGCTTCCTATACAGCGCGCTGTAGCTGCCGGCCGAGATGCTCCAGGAGAACGATCGTCCCATGGCGCTGCGGCGCATGGTGTCGAGCTGGTCCTGCGCCATGAAGGCCGAGAACGCCCGGCGCACGCCGCCGAGGAAGGATTCGTGCGAGGGCCTTGAGAACAAAAAGCCTGTCTCGCCGTCGGTGATGGTTTCGGCCAGACCGCCGGTCTGGTGACCGATCGGCAATGAGCCGAAGCGCTGGGCGTACATCTGGCTGAGGCCGCAGGGCTCGAACCGCGACGGCATCAGGGTGAAGTCGCTGCCGGCAAAGATACGCCGCGCCTGCGCTTCGTTGAAGCCGATCGCCACTCCGATGGCATCGGGACGCCGGCGATGGGCGTTGATCAGCGCCTGCTCGAGCGCCGGCTCGCCGGAGCCGGTGACCACGATCTGCCCGCCGGCATCGATGATCTCGTCGGCCGCCGCCAGCACGAGGTCGATGCCCTTCTGGTGCACGAGGCGGGCGACGATGCCGAACATCGGCCCCCGCGACACCGCGAGCCCGAACTGCTTGCGCACATAATCCGCATTGGCCTTCTTGCCGACCCAGTCGCCGGCCCCGAACTGCTGGGCGAGTTGCGCGCAAGAGCGCGGGTCCCAGCTCTCGTCGATACCGTTGAGGATGCCGGTGAGCTCGGCGGCATCCGAGCGCAGGCGGAGCAGGCCCTCCAGGCCGCAGCCGAATTCCTCCGTGGTGATCTCGCGCGCATAGGTGCCGCTGACGGTGGTGAGGTGCGAAGCGTAGACCAGGCCCGCCTTGAGGAAGGAGACCTGATCGTAGAACTCGACGCCGTCGATGTGGAAGGAGCTTTCCGGTGCGCCGATCCGCCGCAGCGCCTCCTTCGGGAAGAGGCCCTGATAGGCGAGGTTGTGAATGGTCAGGATCGACGGCAGCTTGGCGCCGCGCCAGGCGAGATAGGCCGGCACCAGCGAGGCCTGCCAATCGTTGGCATGGACCAGGTCCGCTGCCCAATTCTTGTCCAGCTTGCCCATGGCAAGCTCAGCTGCTGCCGAGGCGAAGCGCGCGAAGCGGATGTCGTTGTCGGGCCAGTCGTGCCCGGACTCATCGCCATAGGGATTGCCGGGCCGGTCGTAGAGCTGCGAGCACAACAGCACGTAGACCGGCAGGCCATCCTTGGTCGCGGCACGGCCGAGCGAGCAGGCCGGCAGCTCAGCGAACGGCGGGCAGCGGCCGACAATCTGGATATGCGTGAGTTGCTCGATGATGTCGCGATAGCCGGGCAGCATGATCCGGATATCGGCGAAGGGGCGTAGCGCGCGGGGGAGGGCAGCGGAAACGGCTCCAAGTCCGCCGACGCGGACGAAGTCGTCCATCTCTGTCGTAACGAACAAGACCCTCAAGAACTGCTGCCCTTATCCGATCCCGTTTGCTGCTATGCAAGAACGGGTCCAGTTGCCCTGGAAATTCTCAAGCCCGCCGCAAGACGCGTCTGCTCGGTAAAGACTTTCCTACTCAGCCGCCGCCCTCTAGGGTCGCCGCACCAATAAGAGAGAACATCGGCGGTTCCTAAGGGGGCCCCAGGGAGACGCGGCACGCATGCAGCTACCAGACAAGCATGAGGGGACGACGACAAAGGCTTTCGCGGGCCTGCGGGTCCTGGATTTTTCGACCACGATCGCCGGTCCCCACTGCGCGCGCATGCTAGCCGACATGGGCGCCGAGGTCATCAAGATCGAGACCGACGGCGGGGAGACGATGCGGACCCGGCCGCCGCTGCGCAAGGGCTGCAGCACCGCGTTCGGCCAGCTCAATGTCGGCAAGAAGAGCCTGGTGCTCGACCTCAAGTCCGAGGACGGCAGGGACGCCGTCTACCGGCTGGCCGCGACCGCCGACATCCTGGTCGAGAACTTCCGCCCCGGCGTGATGCATCGGCTGCGGCTCGACTATGACAGGCTGCGTGCGGTCAACGAGAGGCTGATCTACTGCTCGATCTCCGGCTATGGCCAGACCGGCCCCTCGGCCGAGCTGCCGGCCTATGCGCCGGTGATCCATGCCGCCTCCGGCTACGACATGGCGCATCTCGCCTACCAGCCCGGCCGTCACAGGCCCGACTGTTGCGGCATCTACCACGCCGACGTTGTCACCGGCACCTACGGCTTTGGCGCAATTGCATCGGCGCTCTATCAGCGCACCGTGACCGGGCTCGGCCAGCACATCGACGTCTCCATGCTGGAATCGATGCTGTCCTTGACCCTGACCGAGTTGCAGATCTCGCAATTCGCGGTCGCGCCGCCGCCGCGCCCGATGTTCGGGCCGACCGAGACGGCAAGCGGCTATGTCATGATCACTGTCGCCAGCGAGAAGACGTTCCAGGCCTTGATGGGGGTGATCGGCCGCCCCGAATGGATCTCCGATCCACGCTTCGCGACCTACGCCCCGCGCCGCGAGAACTGGGCGGCGTTGATGGACGGCGTCGAGGTCTGGTCGCGGCAGCTTTCGACCGATGCATGCCTGCTCGCGCTTGGTGCTGCCGGCGTCCCGGCTTCGGCCTATCGCACCGTGTCAGAGGCGTTGGCCGATCCGCAGCTTGCGCATCGCCAGGCGCTCTCCGAGGTGCGGGACGAGGGCGGCTCGTTCCAGGTGCTCAACCTGCCGTTCCGGATGTCGGGAGCCGACACGACGCCGGCCAAGACGGTGTCCGCGCTCGGCGCGCACACCGATGCGTTGCGCGAGGAGATTGGCCTTGCCGACAAGGCGCCAATTCCGTCAGGTAAAACGGCCGCGCAAGGCTGAACGGCTTCGTGCCGCAAGCAATGCGGCCCTGCGCACCGTCGGATTGCCATCCCCGATCGCCGTAAACTAGACAGGAGCGAGTTTGTCTCGCTCCGCCGGCCATGGCATGGTGGGCATGACAACAAGAAGCAGGCCGGGAGGATTCCGATGAAGAGTTTCAAGGTTGCCGATTTCAAGGCGCCGCTGCAGGAGTTCGACGAGGCGACGCCGCAGCCCTCGGGAACGCAGGTGCTGATCAAGGTGAAGGCCGCCGGCGTCTGCCACAGCGACCTCCACATCTGGGAAGGCGGTTACGATCTCGGCCACGGCCGCAAGCCGCTGTCGCTGAAGGACCGCGGCATCAACCTGCCGCTGACCATGGGCCATGAGACCGTCGGCGAAGTCCTCGCCTTCGGCCCGGACGTGAAGCCGACCGACCAGGGTGATCTCAAGCTCGGCGATGTCGGCCTGGTCTATCCCTGGATCGGCTGCGGCAAATGTGCGACGTGCCTCGGCGGCGACGAGAACATGTGCCTGACGCCGCGCTCGCTCGGCGTCTATTGCGACGGCGGCTATGCCGATCACATGCTGGTGCCGCATCCGCGCTATCTGCTCAATCTGAAAGGCCTCGATCCCGCGACGACCGCACCCTATGCCTGCTCGGGCGTGACCACCTACAGTGCGCTGAAGAAGGTCGAGCAGCATTTCGACACGCCGATCGTGATGTTCGGTGCCGGCGGCCTCGGCCTGATGGCGCTGTCGCTGCTGAAGGCGATGGGCGGCAAGGGCGCGATCATGGTCGACATCGACGCCAGGAAGCGCGAAGCGGCCGAGAAGGCCGGCGCGCTCTCAACGGTCGATCCCAAGGCGCCGGATGCGCTGGAACAGCTGGCGAAGAAAGCGGGCGGTCCGATCCGCGCCGTGATCGACCTCGTCGGCAACTCCGCCACGACCCAGCTCGGCTTCGACTGTCTGACCAAGGGCGGCAAGCTCATCATCGTCGGCCTGTTCGGCGGCGGCGCGACCTGGGCGCTGCCGCTGATTCCGATCAAGGCGGTGACGATCCAGGGCAGCTATGTCGGAAACTTGCGCGAAACGCAGGAGCTGCTCGATCTCGTGCGGTCGAAGAAGGTGCCACCGATCCCGGTGACGACGGCCCCGCTCGCCAAGGCCAACGACGCGCTGGTGCAATTGCAGCAGGGCGCGGTGGTTGGCCGCACCGTGCTGACGCCGTAGTTTCTCTTTACGTCTTTCCGGGTTCGGTCCTGCGGACCGCCCCGGAATGACGTCTGAAAATCCAGGAACCCCCATGTCCGCAAACAACGCCTTCCATATTGCCGTGCTCGCCGGTGACGGCATCGGTCCCGAAGTCATGGCGCCGGCGCTCGAGGTGCTGCGCAAGGTCGGCGAAAGATCCGGCCTCGGCTTCCGTTTCACCGAGGCGCCGGCCGGCGCCACCAATTATCTCGCCACCGGCAAGTCGATGCCGGACTCGACCATCAAGCTCTGCGAGGAGGCGGATGCGATCCTGTTAGGGGCCTGCGGCCTGCCGTCGGTGCGCTATCCCGACAATACCGAGATCGCGCCGCAGATCGAGCTGCGCTTCATCTTCGATCTCTATGCCGGCGTGCGCCCGGCGCGCCTCATTCCCGGCGTGCCGAGCCCGATCGTCGGCGCGGACAAACGCGGCATCGATCTCGTCGTGATCCGCGAATCCACCGAGGGCCTGTTCGCCTCGATGGGCAAGGGCGTCGTCACTCATGAGGACGCGCGCGAGACCATGGTGATCACGCGCCGGACGTCCGAGCGCCTGTTCGACTTCTCGTTCCGCCTCGCCGAGCGGCGCAAGGCGCGCGGCAAGCCGGGTGCGCTCGCCTGTATCGACAAGGCGAACGTGTTCAAGGCCTTTGCCTTCTTCCGCGGCATCTTCGACGAGATCGCGAAGAAGCATCCTGATGTGAGGACCGACCGGCTCTATGTCGATGCCTGCTCGGCGATGCTGGTCAAGCGTCCCTGGGATTTCGACGTGATGGTGATGGAGAACATGTTCGGCGACATCGTCTCCGACATCACCGCGAGCCTGATCGGCGGTCTCGGCATGGCGCCGTCCGCCGACATCGGCGACAAATATGCCGTGTTCCAGCCCTGCCACGGCACCGCGCCTGACATCATGGGGCAGGGCAAGGCCAATCCCACCGGCATGATCCTGTCGGCCGCGATGATGCTGGACTGGCTCGCCGAGAAGCATGGCGTGGAGAGTGCGGCTGACGCGGGCGAGCAAATCGAGCGCGCGGTGGACCAGGTCTATGCCGGCGGCATCAAGCCGATGGAATTTGGCGGCAGCAATGGCACGGCCGATATCGCGAAGGCGGTGATTGCCGCACTCTGAAAGGAAGCGGATGAGCAGGCAGGTCCCCGAACGCTATCGACACCTCCGGACGTTTGCTTTCGGCGACAGTCCCAGGCTCGCGGACGAATTGCTCGATCTCGTCGTCAGGGGCATCAAGACCGCAACTTGCAGCACGGAAGACGAGCCGAACACGTCTACGCCCGGCGAGCGCTGGGTCGTGCTCGATGGACGGGGAGAACCGTGCTGCGTCATCGAATCTACCGAGATCACATATCGGCGCTTCCATGAGGTCGACGCCGCTTTTGCCTATGACGAGGGCGAAGGCGATCGAAGCCTGGCCTATTGGCGCAGCGCTCATCGCACCTATTTCGGCCGGCTCGGACGCTTCAGCGAAGACATGATGCTCATGTGCGAGCGCTTTCGCCTGATCGAGGTCTTCGGCGATCCGCCGGTCGCGAGATCATAGCCGAGCGGCTCCGCGTCTGCGCCTTTTGTATGTGCAAAGCGTTGCGCAGGAAAAGGGGCCTCACGGCCCCTTCATCATTTACCAGCGGTGCCAGTGGCGGTGGCCGTAGCCCCACGGACGGGGGCCGTAACCGTAGAAGCGTCGCGGGCCGCCATAGTAGCCGTAGGCGCCATAATAGTTCGGGCGCCACCAGCAGCGGCCCCAGGCGTTGCAGACCATACGCACCTGGTCGACGTCGGCAGCCGGGCCTTTTGCAATCTGGTCCGCCTGCGGAATGCCGTTCGGCATTGCCGCAAGCGCCGGTCCCGAAGCGAGCGCCATACCGCCGATGGCAGCCAGACCCAGAACAGCAAGTTTGAGTTTCATCGCAATCTCCCTCGTTGGTTGCGGGAGAACTAGCGACAGATCAATTGGTTGCTACCGCAGCGCAGGCGGGAGAGGAATTTAATCTTGCTGAACGAGGGTTCAGCCTGCTCAGGAATACGGTTCCAAGTTCTGTGGTTCGATCTCTCCACGACGTCATTGCGAGCCACCGGGTCCGCGCGAAGCGCGGCCCGATGACAGGCTCCGCGAAGCAATCCAGAATCCCTGTGCGGAGGCAGTCTGGATTGCTTCGTCGCAAAGGCTCCTCGCAATGACAGTGGTGAGAGACGCGCGCTCGCAATGCGCCTTGATTACTTCCCCTGGAACTTCGGCTTGCGCTTCTCCATGAAGGCCTGCCGGCCCTCGCGGAAATCCGCCGAGTCCATGCATGCGGTGCCGATCGCCTTGATCGCGTCCATGTCGCGTGCGCTCTCGTCCTTCAAGACCTGTGCGATGGTGATCTTGGCGGCCTTGATCGCGAGCGGGGCGTTCTGCGAGATCGTCTCGGCAATCGCCATGGTCTCGCCCCAGAGCTCGCCCTCCGGGAACACGCGCTCGACGAGGCCGATGCGCAGCGCTTCGGCGGCATCGATGCGCATGCCCGTGTACATGAGAAGCCGCGCCCAGGACGGGCCGACGAGCGACACCAGGTGCCGCAAGCCGTCATAGCCATAGGCGATGCCGAGCCTCGCCGCGGGGATCCCGAACTGGCTGTCCTGCGAGGCGATGCGGATGTCGGCGAGCATCGCGACCTGCATGCCGCCGCCGAGGCAAAAACCCTGGATGCAGGCGATGGTCGGCTTCGGATAGTCGGCAAGCAGGGCGCGCTGGGCGACGCTGCGTCTGGCATATTCCTCGGACGCGGCGGCGTTGTGACGGGTTTTTTCGAACTGGCTGATGTCCGCGCCCGAGACGAACGCCTTGCCGCCGGCACCGCGCAGGATCACGACGCGCACCGCGTCGTCGTCGCGCAAGGTCGTCAGCGCCTCGCCAAATCCCTCCCACATCTCCAGCGACATCGCGTTGCGCTTGTCGGGATTATTGAAGGTGATCACGCCGACGCCGTCGGTGGCGTGCTGGAGGATCTTGCCGTCGGCGTAGGATTTTTCGTTGGAAATCTCGGGCATCGCGCGCTCGCGTGTTGTTGGCGAGGCGCAATGTGCGGCCGGGCCGAGGCCGGGGTCAACCGCGGCAAGGGATGCGGCTCCGCATCCGCCTGTGCCGCGATTGCATGGCGCGAGAAGCGCCTATTGCGTCACATGCATGTGCGCAGTCAGCGGATGGTCGGCGGCCTTGCCAAAGAACGCCGCCTCTTCGGCTGTCGCCTCCAGCAGCTGCTCGTCCTGGTTATAGACGTCGTTGCGGAACTGGATGGTCTGGTCCTTGGTCATCCAGGCCGTAAGATAGATCCAGGCCACCGGCACCTTCTTCGCCATGGCGACCTCGAGGTGCTGGCCACTGGCGATCTCCGCGTCGATCGCGGCGCGGCTCCATTTCGGCTGGTCCTTGAGCAGCCAGGCGGCGAGGTCGCGCACATTGTCGACGCGCGAGCAGCCGTGGGAATCGAAGCGGTAGTCGTCGCTGAACAAATTGCGCTGGTTGGTGTCGTGCATGTAGACCGAATAGGAATTCGGCATGTCGATCTTGACGGCGCCGAGCGCGTTGAAGGTGCCGTTGTGCTGGCGCACGGTGAAGTTCGGCGTGTGCGTGCCCGACCAGTCGACCGAATGCGGATCGATCGGATTGTCGTGGGCGTCGAGCACCTCCATGTGCATGCGCGACAGATAGGTCGGGTCCTTGCGCATATGCGCCGAGATCTCGGTCTTGGCGATCGAGGCCGGCACCGTCCAGGTCGGGTTGAGAACGACGCTGGTGATCTGGGCCGTCAGCGTCGGCGAGGGCTTTTCGGTCTTGCCGACGATGACGCGATAGCGCCGCACCACGACGTCGTTCTCGACCGCTTCGGCAAAGGCGGCGGGGATGTTGACCACGACATAGCGCTGGCCGAAGCCGAAATTCATGTTCTCGAGCCGCTCGAGCGAGGCCTCCAACTGGCGGATGCGCTTCTGCACGGAGACGTTCATCGCCGCGATCGTGCGCGGCGTCACGGCGCCGGTCGGCGCGAGGCCGTGACGCGCCTGGAAGCGCTTCACCGCGTCGGCGAGATCCTGGTCGAAGGCGCCGCTGGCCTTCTCGGTGGCGAGATCGCCGGAGAGGATCAACCGCTTGCGCAAGAGATCGTCGCTGCTGCCCTGGACGCCGAGCGCGAATTTGGCATCCGCGGGGATCGTCGGCCAGCCGCCGCGCACGGCGAGCGCGGAATAGCTGAAGGCAGCCTCCTTGATGCGCTGGGCGGAGCCTTCGTCATAGGTCGGCTCGTGCGTCAGCGCGAGCGCCGCGGCCGAACGGCTTTCCGGCGTTGAGGCGGGCGTCGTTGCGGTTTTCGGCGCGGCCGCGTGGGCCGGATTGGCCGTGGCCGGCACTGTCCCGGCCGTCGCCGGCTTGGGCGTGGCCTGTCCAACGGTCTCGGTTTGCGCCAGCGCAGAGGCGCTGGCGAGCACGCCGACGGCAATGATCATCGCATGGCGTTTCGACATGTGTCCCATCTTCCCCAAGAGAGCGAGGCCCGAACGGGCACTCGTATTGGCAATTTTCGGCCGCCGCGCTGCGTACGCCGATTCGTGAAATCGGCGGAAAATTAGGGCGCCATTGTTGAGGTCCCATTAAGCACGGCAGTCGAAAGCTCCGTGCGTCCGCCCGCGGAGTCTCTCGATTGGGTCGCGGCAAGGCCGCAATCGGTTCGCGAAAACCGCCGGGCAGGGGGAGAGAAAGGGCAAAAAAAGGGGGCGGTCAGGCCGCCCCGAAAAATGAAGGCCGCGCGCGGATTGCGCGCAGGTCAGATCTGATTCAGAAGATCCGATCCAGCCGATCTCGTCCAATCCGGCCGCGCCCCCGCGACGCGGCGGATTGAACGTTGGCCGTCAAGGCCAGTCCGTCGATCGGCTCAGCTTTCGTTGGCTGCGATCGATTCCATCAGCGAGACGAGCTGACGCTGCACCGTCTGGTCCTTGATCTTGCTGTAGGCGCGCAGCAGGCGGAGGCTGAAAGCCGAATCGAGGAAGAGCAGGCTTTCGACTTCGCGTGCCTTGTTGTCGCCGTCATAGAAGAAGGTCACGGGCACGTCGAGGGCGGATGCGATCTGCTGCAGGCGGGCTGCGCCGACGCGATTGACGCCCTTCTCGTATTTCTGGACCTGCTGGAAGCTCACGCCGAGCTTTTCACCGAGCTCGGCCTGCGAGATCTTCATCTCGACGCGCCGCAGACGGATCCGCTTGCCAAGCTCAATGTCCGGCTTGCCGGCACTGCGCTGCTTCATTCTTTTCGCCGCTGTTTTCATAGTCGTTTCTCACCGTTCTTCGGTTGAAAATCCCCCGAAGAGCTGGGTCAGGGGTTCGCCCATATACGAGTCCTTGAATTCATGCGGATGCACGAACTCTTCCTTAAACCACGGGAAGCGAGCCGGATTGAAAGCCTCGATCAGCCAGTCAATCATGTGCCGTACGCGCGGGATGCGGCCGCTACCGGGATGGTAGGACAACCAGATATCCAGCGGTCGGTTCAATTCGACCTCCAGTGGAATCAACTTCCCGCCAAGCGCAATGGCGTAACTCGGGAATACGCCGATTCCGGCGCCATTCGCGACCGCCCAGTAATTGGCGCTTGAGACGTTCGTCTTCATGACCAGAAGGTCACGTTCCTGAACGCCCGGGAAGAAGCTCTCAAAAGTCTCCTTGGCGGCGAGCTGGTCGGCGAATTGCAGCACCAGGCGGTGCTTGATCAATTCATGGGCCGAGCGCGGCGTGCCGTATTTCTCGAGGTATTTCTCCGAAGCCCAGAACATCAGATGCATGCGGCCGAGCCGCACCAGCTTGACGTCGAGTGCCGAAGGCCGGGACAGATGGATGGCGACGTCGGCCTCGTGGCGCGAGACGTCGGCCGAGCGCATCGCGCAATGCAGGTCGACCAGGATCTTCGGATAGGCCTGCTGGAATTCGACCAGGCGCGGGGCGAGCCAGAACGTGCCGAGACCCTCGGTGACCGCGACGCGGACCTCGCCGGACAGGGCATTGCCGGTCGAATCGCTGGTGCGCAACACATCGAACGCGGCTGCTTCCATCCGCTCGACGGCGGAGACGACGAGCGCGCCCTCGTCGGTCAGATGAGTGCCATGGACGTCGCGGGTGAACAGAGTGGTGCCGGTCTGGCGCTCGAAATCGTCAATGCGGCGGCGGACAGCGTTGATCGACAGCGACAGCCGTTCGGCTGCCGAACGGAAACTTCCGCAGCGGACGACTTCCAGGAAGATGCGCGCCGCATCCCAATCTGAGAGGCCGCTGAGATTTGTTTTTAGGCGTTCCTCTGGAGGAACGCCCCTTTCCGCCAAGGAGTGCATACAAGTCCCTTCAGGCGGCTAAACTGGCAGAATCTGGCGCAAACCACAACCACGGCGGGTTGCGGGGTGACGAGTTTTGAACGTCATCCTTACTGCCTCGCGGGTGGTATCATGGTGCGGCCGCGGGCTGGGAATCGGGCAGACGATCGCCTGAATTGAGGGGTGTCGCGTGAGTTCCGTTGCGAGCCTTGAGATGGCTGCGGGATTGTCGGCGCTGTCCGCAATGGACGTTCTTGCGCAGATGGCGCTTCCAACTCCCGGAATGGATCAATCACAGCGTAGCGGGCGTTCTATTGCTGCCTGCTTCGATGGCGGCCAACGGTGCGGCGCGCCGATGTTCGTCGGAACCGCGGATTCATCGCAGAAACACATTGAAATCATGTTCAGAGGCGCAGCGGCGTCGTGTTATCCTTGGTCTCCCATGGGGGCCAGAGGGGTCGTCGCAAATACGTCTCACAGGCCGAATTAACGGAAAGAACGCCCGGTGTCGCATTCAGACGAACAGTTGCAGTCGGTGCTGGAAACGCTCGAGGAGTGCCGCAGGGCGCTCAACGAGATGAACAGTCGTGAGTCGGCCGAGCTGCTGTCGATTGTCATCCTCGACGTGCGGATGAAACTCAAAGGAATTGACGGCGCCGATCTCAAGGCGCTGTGCGACGAAATGCTGCGGAGCGCCGGAAGCGAACCGCAGCCCCCTTCCAAGCAGACGCAGGACCAGCCCCGGCGTCCGCTGCTCCGCGTGGTGAAGTAGCCGCGCCGCCTGGTCTCGCTTTTTGGCGAGATTTGTGCGCGTCCCGATGCCGCATCTGTGATCACGGACGGCATCGGGAGGAGCCCTGGTTTTGTGCGCATCTGTTGCGCATTCCTCGGCATCGGCTACACCAGAGCCGGTGCTCCGGGCCGCGCGCATTCCCCGCGTGCCGCACTGGGGCCTGAGATGGCTCCGACTGTATCATGCAAAATGTTTCGATCCCGGCGGCGCTGATTGCCGGCCTCGTCAGCTTCCTCTCCCCTTGCGTCCTGCCGCTGGTTCCGCCCTACCTGATCTATCTCACGGGCGCGACGATCGAGCATGTCGAGAGCGAGGAGCCGGCCGCGGCCTCCAAGCGCGCAATCATGATGTCGGCGCTGCTGTTCGTGCTCGGCTTCTCGACGGTGTTCGTGGCGCTCGGCGCCAGTGCCTCGCTGATCGGCGGGCTGATCCGGGCCTGGTCGGCCGAATTGTCGATCCTTGCCGGCATCGTCATCATCATCATGGGCCTGCACTTCCTCGGCCTGACGCGCATCGGCCTGTTGATGCGCGAGGGCCGGCTGCCGATCCCCAAGCCCGTCGGCCTCTGGGGCGCCTACATCATGGGGCTGGCCTTCGCCTTCGGCTGGACGCCCTGCATCGGCCCGATCCTGGCTGCGATCCTCTCGATCGCCGCGGCCGAAGCCACGGTGACCAAGGGTGCCGGCCTGCTCGCGGTCTATTCGGCCGGCCTCGGCATTCCCTTCCTGATCGCTGCGCTGATGATCGAACAGTTCTCCACGCTGTTCGCGCGCATGAAGGGCCATCTCGTCAATGTCGAGCGCGCCATGGGCGTGTTGATGGTGATCACCGGAATCGGCTTTCTCACCGGCGCGGTCTCGAATGTGAGCATCTGGCTGCTCGAGACCTTCCCGGCGCTGCAGACGATCGGGTAGCACCGAAGGCTACGCAATCTTCCTTGTCGTGTCCGACGGCCGTTCGGTGAACGGATCCTGATAGAGCCAGGCCAGGTTGTCGCAGAAGCGCTCAAGGCTGGTCTCGCGCATGAGCTGATTGCGCAGCAATGCGTGGACGCCCGCCGGATGATAGACGTGCTCGCCGAGCTCGCGTGCCTGGAGCTGGACCCGCGCGGTGCGCAGCATCCGGGCATTTCTGTATCGCTCCAGCGCGTGGGCGACATCGCCTTCGGCCTCGTCGAGCTCGTCGGCCAGACAGACCGCGTCTTCCAATGCCATGCAGGCCCCTTGCGCGAAATATTGCAGCATCGGATGGGCCGCATCGCCCAGCAGCACGACGTGCCCGTCGATCCAGCGATCGGTCGGGTTGCGATCGCAGGTCACCCAGGCCTTCCAGTCCTTGCCGTGATGAATGATCGCCTTCGCGCGGGGATGCACGTCGCGAAAACCTTCGAGGACCTGGTCGTGCGTCACGGGCCTGGCGGCGAAGGCCTCTGCGGGATCGTTGTGGCAGGTGATCGCGAGGTTGAACACCTTCCAGCCTGACAGCGGATAGTGCACGAGATGGCGCCTGGCGCCGGCCCACAGCGTCGCCGCGTTCCAGCGCAAATCCTCCGGCATCTGCTCGGTCGGGATCACCGAGCGATAGGTGGTGTGGCCGGCGATCCGCGGCGCGCCGTCGCCGACCATTTGCTGGCGAATGCGGGAACGGAGTCCGTCCGCGCCGATCAGCAAACATCCGTCGATGCGCTCGCCGGACTTGAGCAGGGCCGTGGCCCGCGCGCCATTCTGCTCATAGCCGACGACGTCGCAGTCGGTTCGTAAGGTGACATTGGGATGCGCGTCACATGCGCGGACGAAGATGCTGTGCAGATCGCCGCGATGAACCACGGCATAGGGATTGCCGAAGCGCCGGCGGAAATAGCTGGTCAGATCGATGCTGGTGATCTCTTCCGCCGAGATCGCGTCCATCAGGCGGAGCTGATCGATGAAGACCGCGATCTGGCGCGCGGCGTCGCCGAGCTCGAGGCGATCGAAGGCATGAAACGCGTTGGGGCCGAGCTGAATGCCGGCGCCGATCTCCTGATAGCGCGATGCGCGCTCGAGGACCGTGACCTGGAAACCCCTCTGCGCCAGCGCGATGGCGGCTGCAAGTCCGCCGATGCCGCCGCCTGCAATGATGATGGGATCCTGTCGCATGTCCTCTCCTTGATCGCTTCTCTATTTTCTCGATGTCTTGCCGCGAGGCAGGCTGGCCTTGCTGCGCGTCTCCGCGCGTTCGTCGCGAACGTCCTTCGTCCGCGCCGGCGGCGCGACGGTGATCAGACCGGCTTCGACTTCCTGCTCGAGCCGATCGATATTGTGATAGAGCTCGACCAGCACGCGCTTGAGCTCGGCCGCTTCCTTCGCGGACATGCCGCCGGTGACGACCTCTTCATAATAGGCGGCGAGCGGCATCAGCCGTCCGGCGAGCTCGGCGCCCTTGGGCGTCAGGGCGACCTGGAGGCTGCGCTGGTCGTTCTCCGGCCGGTCGCGCGTCAACAAGCCCACGCGGCTCATCTCCGCGACGATGCGCGACAGGGTGGATACATCGGCCGAAGTGAGCTCGGCGATCTCGCCGAGGCGCAACGGGTGCCCTTGCTCCGAGAGCGCGGCCAGCACGCGGTACATCGGCAGCGTCAACTTCTCGTGACGGATCACGCGCGTGAACAGATCGCCCATGCGTACGCCGAGACGGGCGAGCAGATAGGGCAGCGAATTCGAAAATCGATACATGAGTTTAGGTCCGGGCTTGGGTCCTGGCGGGAGAGCTCCGCCCGGAATAAGCGCCAACCTTCGCATGTGCAATATTTGCGATTCAATCATTTGCAAATGCAACTTTATCATTGACAAGTATTTGCGCCGGGTGCTTTGCTTTGTCAACGCCGAAAGCAAAGCCGAAGGAACGACGCCATGCAGGGCAAGATTGCGCTCGAGGAGCATTTCGCGATGGACGACACCATCCAGGACAGCGCGGGCTTCGCGCCGGCCCAGGACTGGATCGAGCTCAAGGCGCGGCTGCTCGACATCCATGAGCGGCGGCTTGCGGAGATGGACGCCCACGGCATCGAGCTGATGCTGCTGTCGCTGAATGCGCCGGCAGTGCAGGCGATTCCGGATCGCAATCGTGCGCTGGAGCTGTCGCGCCGGGCCAACGACTTTCTCGCCGAGCAGGTCGCAAGGCGGCCCGATCGCTTCCAGGGACTTGCGGCACTGCCGATGCAGGACCCCGAGGCGGCCGCGCGCGAGCTCGATCGCTGCGTCAGCGCGCTCGGATTTCGCGGCGCGCTCGTCAACGGCTTCAGCGAGCTCACCGGTATCGATCATGCGATCTATTACGATCGCAAGGAGTTCTGGCCGTTCTGGGCGGAGGTCGAGCGCCTCGGCGTTCCCTTCTATCTGCACCCGCGCAATCCGCTGGCGAAGGATGCGGCGATCTACGAGGGGCATCGCTGGCTGCTGGGACCGACCTGGGCGTTCGGGCAGGAAACTGCGGTGCATGCCTTGCGTCTGATGGGCTCAGGCCTGTTCGACGCCTATCCCCGGCTACAGGTGATCCTCGGTCACATGGGCGAGGGGCTGCCTTACTCGATGTGGCGGGTCGACAATCACAACAAGTGGATGCGCACCCAGAACACCTATCCGGCGCGCCGCAAGATCGCCGACTACTTCAGGGAAAATTTCTACATCACCACGTCGGGCAATTTCCGCACCCAGGCGCTGATCGACGCGATGCTGGAGATCGGTGCCGACCGCATTCTCTTCTCCGCCGACTGGCCGTTCGAGAACATCGACCACGCCGCCCAATGGTTCGACGCCGCCACGATCTCCGAAGGCGACCGTCTCAAGATCGGCCGCGACAACGCACGCGTCCTGTTCGGGCTCGGCGAGACAAAAATCCAATCTGCCGCAGAGCAGAGGACGTCACCAATTTCAATGGAGGAAACCCGTGAGCATCTCGTCCGAAATCGACGTGCATGAAGAATTGTCCGGCGCCGCGATCGGTCCGTTTCACAAGTTGCTCGGTGTCCTGATCACGCTCATCACTTTGTTCGATGGCTATGACACTTTCAATCCGGCCTATGTCATTCACTACGTGGTCCAGCCCTGGGGACTCGCACCAAGCCAGGCGGGGCTGCTGGTGAGCTCGGGTCTGATCGGCTTCCTGTTCGGTGCGATCGGTCACGGCAGCATCGCCGACCGCCTTGGCCGGCGCGGCACGCTGCTCGCGGGTCTCTGGATCGTCAATGTCTTCACATTGCTGACCGCCATCCTGGCGAGCGATTTCTGGAGCTATTGCGCGCTTCGCTTCGTCACCGGGCTCGGCCTCGGTGTGCTGCTGCCGCTCGGCACGACCTTTATCAACGAGCTCGCGCCCAAGCGCGTCAGCAACACCTTTTCGCTGTGGGGCGTGACACTGGGCTGGTCGCTGGGTGGCGTCTGCGCCGGCCTCGTCGGCGTGTTCCTGACGCCGCAACATGGCTGGCAGATCCTCTATTATGTCGGCGCGCTGTCGATCCCTTTGACGTTCGTCGCTCATGCGATTCTGCCCGAAAGCCCGCGGTTTCTGGCGGCGCGGTCGCGTGTCGAGGAACTGCGCGCCTTGCTGGCGCGGCTGCGGCCGGAGCGGGCGGCTGTCTATGAGACTGCGACGTTCAAATCAGACGGCAATGTCCCGCAGAGCACGATCGCGGCCTTGCTGAGCCCGCGCTATCGCCGGATCTCCCTGACCATCTGGGTCACGGCCTTCCTCAGCCTGTTCGCGATTTTCGGTCTCACCGGCTGGATTCCGACCGTCATGCTCAAGCGCGGCGAGACCTTTGCGGCCTCGTTCGGCTTCGGCGCCCTGATGCAGGCGATGTCCTTCATCGGCGGCCTCACGCTTGCGATGCTGGCCGATCGCAATTTTGCGCTGACGCCCCGTTATCTCGCGACATGGTGGCTGAGCGGCGGGATCGCCGTGTTGGCACTCGTTTTCGTCAGTGGCCACGGCGTCAATCTCGCCATCGTCGCGATTGCGGGTTTCTGCATCATCGGCGCCCAGCACGTGCTGAACAATTTCACCGCCGGTTCGTACGAGACCTGCTTCCGCGCCAGCGGCGTCGGAATGGAGCTGGGCATCGGCCGCGTGGGGGCAATTCTAGGCCCTTACGTCATCGGCCTGTTGCAGCAGGTCACCGGCGGTCCGGACGCTGTGTTCTGGGCGATCGGCGGCGCATCGATCGTCGGCGCGCTGGCGATCGGCTCGCTTGGCATGGCTGCCGCCAGTCGTCTTCCGCGCGCCGATGTGGCGCCTGCGGAGTGATCATCGCCGGCCGCATGCGGCCTTATTGACCAAGTCCTGCCAAAGGAGATCTGAAATGCCGACATCCACCCGTTTCGCCGACATGGGGAAGCCCGCTGGTCCGTTCGAGTCCTGGGCGCTCCTGCTCGCGCGGGTCGCGATCGCTCCGCTGTTTCTCTACAGCGGCACCGGGAAGGTGCTGGCATTTGCCGCGACCGCCGGGCGGCTTCCCGGAGGAGCCGACGGATTTGGTACCGTCCTTGCCGCAGGCGCGCTGTCGGTCGAGATTGGATGCGGCATGGCGCTGCTGCTCGGCTTGTTTGCGCGGCCGGCAGCGTTGATCCTGTTCCTGTTCACCATCGCGGCCACGCTGATGTTTCACAATTTCTGGGCGGCGCCGGAAGCGCAAATTGTCACCCAGACCATCAACTTCCTGAAGAATCTCGGCCTGCTCGGCGCGCTTGCCTTGATCGCGACCTACGGACCAGGTGCCTATAGCGCGCAGGCAGCCATGAAGACCGGCCCGAAAGGTGTCCCCGGGCTCTCGTGATGATTTGAACCGGGCGCGCACTCACGAATGTCATGAGCGCGCGCCCCGGCTTAGCTTGGCTCGACAAGCCGTCAGTAGTCCCAGAACACCGGCACCCAGCGGAAGGCTTCGCCATCAACCGCCACCCGGCCCACTGACGGGAACGGCAAATGCGTGGCGACCAGCATCTCGCCGGTCTCGGCAAGCTCTCGCAGCAGGTTGATGCGAACGCGCGCCGCTTCCTCGGGGTCGTGCTCGAAGCCGTTGTGCCAGTCGGGCTGCTCGAACCCGACCGCAAACACGGCGTCGCCGGCGAAGGTCAGTGCGTCGCCGCCGGACGCCACGCGAACCACGCTGTGGCCGGGGGTGTGACCGCCGGTCCGGCGAGCGATGACGCCGGGCGCAATCTCCTGCGTCTCGTCGAATGTCCGCAACTGAGGGCCGTACTCCTTCACGAAACGCTTGGCGGTCGCGCGGAGCGCGTCCGGAAAACCCTGCGGCATGTTGGTGTGGGAGAAATCGGGCGCCTCCCAGAACTTGACCTCGGCGGCCGCGACGTGGATGCGCAGGTCCTTGCGCAGCCGCTCCTTCACGCCGTCGACGAGCAGCCCGCCGATGTGGTCCATGTGCAGATGGGTCAGCACGAGGTCAGTCACGGACGACAGATCGATGCCGGCGGCTTCCAGTCGCCTGGCCAACTGCCCGGCCCGCGGCAGGTGCAAGTTCGGATCGGAGCCGAGGCCGGCGTCGATCAGGATGGTCTTGTCGCGGCTGCGCACCATGACCGCATTCAGCGCCCAGTCGAACGCGTCCTGCGGCAGGAACATGTCGTGCAGCCAGGCCGCACGCTCGGCCGGGGCGGCGTTGTGCGCGAGCATCGTGGTCGGCAGCGGCAGCACGCCGTCGCTGACCACCAGCACGTCGATCTCGCCGATCTTGAGTGCGTAGCGCGACGGCACCAGCTCTTCGGGGCCCGATGACTGGGGATATGAGGTGTTGTGCAGGTTCATGTTCGTCTCCTGTTGCGTGGAAGGCTTCTGGCTGGGTTTGGTTGAGCGGGCCGCGCAGCCAGGGCGCGCGGCCGCCGTCGCTTCACGTGCCTAGAGATCGGTCACACGCTCCGGATCGGCCGAGGCGAGCGCGGCGGCGCGCTCGGCCTTCGGCGGATAGATCCAGACGGTGTTGATCTCCCGCTTCGTCTTCTTGGCGACGTCGCCGACCATCTCGACCTTGCGTTCCCAGCCGCGCGTGAACAGCGCGCCGGCTTCGCCGAGGTCGAGGCAGGTGACATAGGCCTTCTGGTGATAGGGCCTGGTCGGAACGCCGAGCAGCTCCGCGGCGGCGTTGTTGCCGGCAAAGGCGCCCATGCGCGTGGCATGCTGGCAAGACATCAGCGCGTAATTGCCGTCGTCGTCGCAGGCGGCGCGGGCGGCATCGCCTGTGGCGAAGACGCCGGCGACACCGGGCACGCGCAGATCGCGATCCACCAGCAGCCGGCCGAAATTGTCGCGCTCGGCGGGGATCTGCGCCGTCAACGGCGCGGCGCGGATGCCGGCAGCCCAGACCACCGTCTCGGTTTCGATGTGCTCGCCGGTCGAGAGCGTCACGCCGGATTTGTCGAGCGAGGCGACGCCGGCCCCGAGCCGGGTCTCGACGCCGAGCTTGCGCAGGGCATCCTCGATGAGCGGACGGGGGCCTTCACCCATATCAGGCGCGATAGCGCCATTGCGCTCGACGATGATCACGCGTGTCTTCGAATCCTTGCCGAAGATCTTGCGCAGGCGCGCGGGCAACTCGGTCGCGGCTTCGATGCCGGTGAAGCCGCCGCCGGCGACGACGACCGTGTCGCGTCCGTTGACGGCGGGCCGCTCGGCGAGACCATGCAGATGCCTGTCGAGCGCCACGGCGTCATCGAGCGAGTCGACGCTGAAACCGTGCTCGGCAAGGCCGGGAATGTTGGGGCGGAACAGGCGGCTGCCGGTCGCGATCACCAGGCGGTCGTAGGAGAGGGTGCGTGGGCCCCTGGGAGACGTGATCAGCACCGTCCGCGCTTCGGTGTTGACAGTCTCGGCGCTGCCCTGGATGTAGTTGACGTCGATCGCCTTGAGGACGTCGAGCAGCGGCGCCGTCAGGGTTTCCGGCTTCGGCTCATACAGCCGCGGGCGGACCACCAGCGTCGGCTGCGGCGCGATCAGCGCGATCTCGAGATCGTCAGGGGAGGCGCCCTGGATGTCGCGCAGGCGGGCGGCGGAGAGGGCGGTGTACATGCCTGCAAAGCCGGCGCCGATGATGAGAAGTCGCATGTGGTTCACTCCTGGATTCGATTGATCGGGACAGACGTGCGTCGCCGCCGCCCAAAATCGGCGGAGCCTGCTGCGATCGGCGATGACGCGAAGAGGTGAAACGGTGACCGGTTGCGCCTTACGGAGCGGTGCAGCTCGGCAGTGACGACAGCAGCGCAGGGCTTCCACAGGACGCCTGGCAGCTTCTCGGGCTCGATGGCCAGCCGCGCAGCGCGACCGGCATGGCAGCCTTCCTCGGCCAATCATGATTGACCAGGATTGACGCGAGGGGACTGGCGCTCTGCGCCGGCGCCTCCTCGGCTGTCGGCGAGGTGAGACGCACGGTCAGTGAGAGCCCGTACAGGAGCGCCGTTGCGATGGCTTTCCGTCGCGGTGCGATGACAAGGCGTTTCCAATTCATTGTACGTCTCCGTCCGCGTGGTCTGTTATGCGATGTTTAGCGAACCAGATATTCGAACGCGCCAGAGCGATTGCCGTCGCTGTCGAGAGATTGCTGCTAGCGCACGCGCCTGCGCCAATCGCTCGGAGTCTCGCCGGTCAGCTTCCTGAAGGCTGCTGCGAACGCCGTCTGGGACGAATAGCCAAGCGCCGCAGCGATCGAGACGACCGGTTCGTCGCTGTCGCGCAGCATGGTCATGGCCTGCTCGAGCCGGTGCTGGCGAAGCCAGGCATGCGGCGAGAGTCCGGTGCTCTCCTTGAAGGCACGGCAGAAGTGGAAGCGCGACAGGCCGGCATCAGACGCCAGCGCATTGAGGGAGACGTCCGCATCGCTGTCCGAGCGCAACCGTTCGATCGCACGGAGCAGAACCTTCGGCGACAGCCCGCCCATGGTCGGTTGGAACGTGATGGACGAGCCTGTGTGGGCAACCAGCAGGCGCGTGGCCAGGAGGTCCGTCAGCTGATGGCGGAACAGCGTATCGAGGGCTCCGTTGCCCTCCAGCGAATCCGCCGCGCTCAAGATCAGCCTGGACGTGATCGGGTCGGGGTGCGCCGTACGCTCCAGCAGCTCGGCTGGCTTCGCAATCCCGGCTTCGCCGGCAACGCGCTTCAGTGTTGCATTGGGAAGATAGAGTTGGACCACATCGACAGGCTTCGGAATGTCCCATCGGGAGCTCGATCCCTCCGGAATGATGATCACGACTCCAGGACGAAACGTACCGATCGCAATCGATCTTCCCGACCGCCGCTCCATGCGCTGCATCATGCCGTTGTACGCCATGATCACGTGGTGGCTCATGGGCTCGACCACGTCGTGCAACGGATCGTGTTTCCAGTGAGCGATCCCGGCGCCGGAGGTGTCGAGCGCCATGCGGGCGGGTTCGGTCCTGAGCACCCGCGCCATCTCGGCATCGGCGGCGCGCCGCTCGGATGTCGCACCATCTTCTGGCTGTGTGCGAGGTATGGGTGGCAAGCCCTTGTGTGAGGGACTGCGCATGAGTGCGGTGCTCCCGGTCATCGCGTGGATCCTCCTGGTCGTCTCAGGCTACGCATCAGGTGTCCGTATTTGTACGGGTCGGCGCGCGTTCTATGCGTGCGAGGGCACAGCGTCTTTCCTGAAGCGGCCATGCTTTGTCCGATCCTGCTCCGGGCGGGCGCGCGTTTTCGCAAACGCACGCCGGGCGGCGCCGAGCTGTCGCGATGCTGAATGGAGATCGTGCGAGAGGCGTTAGATGCCGTTGAAATGGTTCGTGAAAGAGCGGCAAGCCGTCACATGGCGAGCCGACGGGCAGGTGGGGACCACTGCTCGATTGCCGGTCAACGCCTCAGCGCGCAGCAAATCGCGCCAGCGCCTCACGGTCGATCTCGATCCCGAGTCCCGGGCCGTCGGGGATGCGCACAACGCCCTTCGCATGCTCGATCGGTTCCTTCAGGATCGCCTGCCGGATCGGATGTTCGGTGCGGTCGAACTCGATCATCGGCTCGAGTGGTGTGAGCGAGGTCGGCGTATGCGACGGCAGCACGGCGAGGAGCTGGAGCGAGGCCGCGATGGCGACGCCGGTGCCCCAGACATGCGGATTGTAGCGGATGCCGAAGGCTTCGCTCATGTCGGCAATCTTCTTGCATTCGGTGAGGCCGCCGGCCGCGCAGGTGTCGGGCTGGGCGATGTCGAGCGCATGCGAGGCGAACAGGTCGCGGAAGCCGAAGCGCGTGAATTCGCATTCGCCGCCTGCGACCGGAATGGACAGCGCGGATTTCACCGCGCGATATCCAGCGACGTCTTCCGGCGGCACCGGCTCCTCGAACCAGCCGATGTCGTGACGCTCGATCAGGTGGCCGAGGCGGATCGCCGCCACCGCGTCATAGGCGTGGTTCGCATCCACCATCAGCGCGACATCGGGGCCGATCGCCTCGCGCACCGCGCGCGTGACCGCGGCATCCTCCGCGATGCCGAAGCCGACCTTCAGCTTTACGGCCCGGAATCCTTCCGCGACATAGCCGGCCGCTTCCTCCGGCAGATATTGCAGCGGATCGCCTGTCTTGCGCCGGTAGAGCCCGGTCGCGTAGGCCTGCACGTCCTTGCGCGCCGCGCCGCCGAGAAGCTGATGCGCAGGCACGCCGAAATGCTTGCCCTTGATGTCCCACAGCGCGATGTCGATGCCGCTGAGCCCCTGGATCACGACGCCCTTCTGGCCGTGATCGCGCAAGCGCGCGTAGATGCTTTGCCACAGCACGTCGGTGCGCAAGGGATCTTCGCCGATTAGCCAGGGTGCGATGGTCTGCACGACGGCTGCCGTGATCCGCGCGGGTCCGTAGCATTCGCCCCAGCCTGTCAGCCCCGTGTCGGTCTCGATCTCGACCAGCATCGCGGTGCGGGTGTCGTACCAGGCGCGTGAATAGGCGAAGGGCTGCGAGAGTTTTGCCTCGATGATGTGGGTCCGAACACTCGTGATCTTCATGGGGTCTTCTCCCTTCTCGTTTTCGCGCCTGACGTCTCGAACAGCAACGCGCGGATCCAGCGATGGCCGGGGTCGCGATGGGTGCGGTCGTGCCAGGCGGCGATCTTGGCAAATCCGGGGATCTCCAGCGGCGGCTTGAGCAGGGTCAGCCCGTCGATATCGGCGACCAGACGCCGCGGCACCACGGCGATGAGGTCGCTCGCGCGCAGCACTTCGGGGAGGACGAGAAAGCTCGCCACCGACAGGCTGACGCGCCGCCGGCGCCCGAGCTTTGCGAGCGCCGTGTCGGTCGTGCCGGTAAAGCTGTCACCGGCATAGGAGACCAGCGCGTGGTCGAGCGCGCAGAAGCGTTCGAGCGAGAGCGTCCTGCCCTTCGCATCGGGATGATTGCGGCGCATCGCGCAGACATATTGCTCGTCGAACAGGCGGCGGACATGCAGGTCCGGAGGCGTCGTCTCCGGCGTGAGCAGCGCAAGGTCGAGATCGCCGCGCTCGAACTGGCTGCGCAGCCGCTCGTCGTCGATCGGGCGTACCGCCACGCGAACATGCGGGGCGCGCGTCCGTAGCGCTGCGAGGAAGGGGACGACGACGGCCCGCAAGGCATAGTCGGTGGCTGCCAGCGACAGCGTGAAGCTCGCGGCCGCGGGCTCGAACGCGCGCGGCTTCAGCAGCGCCTCGACGTCTTCCAGCACCCGCTTGACGGGATCTGCGAGCTCCAATGCGCGCGAGGTCGGAACGATGCCGCGTTGGGTGCGGACGAACAGCGGGTCGCCGAAACTGGCGCGCAGGCGCGTCAGGGTTCCGCTCATCGCGGGCTGCGTCAGCGCCAGCCGCGCCGCGGCGCGCGTGACGTTGCGCTCCTCGATCAGCGCATTGAAGGCCTTCAGCAGGTTGAGGTCGAGGGTTCTGATATCGCGCATGCTGATGATCGTAATCGGAAATGACGATTGGCGCTGTCCGGACGTAACCCCCATCTGTCGGAAAGTCCAATGGCGAGAACGTCAATCCGATCCGAACGAAGGATTTCTCTGCAATGAGCGATATCATCTGGCCCGATCAGTACCTGCCGGGCACGACCGACAACTACGTCTCGAACGAGATCATCGTGAAAGGTCTGCGTGCCGACCAGGTCTGGCCGCAGCTCAACGATACCACGGCCTGGCCGACCTATTACAGCAACGTCTCGGATATCCGCTTCCACGACGGCAAGGGGCCCGGATTGCGTCTGGGGGCACGCTTCCGCTTCACCACCTTCAGCTTTCCGGTGGAGACCGAGGTGACGGAGTACGAGCCGCCGGCGCCGGGCAGGCCGGCGCGTGTCGCCTGGCACGGCTGGGTCGAGGGCGATGCCGCGACGCGGCTCGATGTCCACCATGCCTGGCTGATCGAGGATCTCCCCGGCGGCCGCGTGCGGATCCTCACGCAGGAGACCCAGACCGGCCAGCCGGCGAAGGACCTGGCGCAGACGAGGCCCAATCCGATGCTGAACGCCCATCAGGAATGGATCGAGGGGCTCGCCGCCGCCGCTCGCCGCAAATAGATCGCTACCGCGCATCGTCCAGCGTGCAAGTCACGGTGCAGACGACGCCGCGCGGCAGGAAGTCGACGGTGGCCTCGCCGCCGAGCTGGTCGCGCGCGCTGCGCTCGATCAGGCGCGAGCCGAAGCCGCGTCGCACCGGCGCGGTCACCGGCGGTCCGCCGATCTCGGTCCAGATCAGCCGTAGCTGCGGCTTCGACGCCTCAGTGATGACCTCCCAGTCGAGCGTCACCCGGCCAGTCTCGTTCGACAGCGCGCCGTATTTCGCCGCGTTGGTGGCGATCTCGTGCACGATCATCGACAGCACCACGGCAAGCCGCGGCGACAGCGGCACTGCGGGGCCGGCCATGCGGATGCGGTCGGGATTGCTCAGCAGGAACGGCTGAAGCGCACGGGCGATGACGTCCCTCAGCTCCGAGCCCGCCCATTTCTCCTGGCTGAGCAGATTATGTGCCTCGGCGAGCGCGCCGAGCCGTCCTTCAAACTTGGCCCGCTCGTCCCGGCTGGCGCTGCGGAAGGTCTGGACCGCGATCGCCTGCATCAAGGCCAGCGTGTTCTTGACGCGGTGGTTGAGCTCCTCGATCAGGAGATTGTGCAGCATCTCGCCGCGCGCGATCGTGGTTGCCATCCGCACCGCGAAGGTGAGACCGATCAGCAGCAGGATGCCGCCGATCAGGCTGGTGATCGCGATGTTGCGCCAGAGCGGGGCGATCAGCGAGCTCTCGGGGACGCCCGCGGCCACCGTCCATCCCGTGAGCTGCGATCTTGTGTAGGCGGAGGCGAGCGCAACGCCGTCCAGCGAGACCGACGACAGCGTTGCCTCGGGCGCGCGAAACATTTCCGCATACAACGACGGCGATGCGCGCTTGCCGAAGTTTTCCCCCGGGTTTGGCACGCGGGCGAATACCGTGCCCTTGGTGTCGAGCAGGGACACTGTCCACTTTGGGTCGGGCCGCTGCTTCTCGACCAGCTCCTGGAAGACGCCGATCGGCGGGCTGAAGCAGAGGTCGTAGATCACCTCGCCGTTCCGGAACACCGGCACTTCGACAGTGAGCACCTGACGTCCATTGATCGCGCCGGTGACCAGGTCGGAATATTGCGGCGTCCTGGTCGCGAACACCTTTTCGACGATCTCCAGATTGCCACGCAGCGGCAGGCTCGCGGTATCCTCCGTCGCGGTGGAGAACAACAGCCGGCCCTTGCGGTCGGAGATCAGCATCAGGCCGCCCTTGCCGTACTGGTCGAGGAAGCCGAGCGCGATGCGGCGAAAGCTCTGGAAGTCGTCGTTGCGCAGCGAGTTCGTCAGCGCCAGCACCTGCAAGCTGCCGGTCATGCGCTGCACCTCGGAATCCAGCACGAGGCGCATGCTGCGCACGTTCTCCAGCACGCGGCGCGTCGCGTCGCTGCGGTCCTGCTTGTAATGGTAGAAGGCGATGCCGACCGCGAAGACGATCATCGGCAGCATCGTTCCCGCGACCAGGAGAGCGAGCCGGACCGGCAGGGAGAGCTTTGACAAACGCGGGCGTCCCGGTTCCGGCGCGGCGGCGCCGGATTATGATTTTGTCGAGAACCATACGGGCAGGCCTTGCCTCGCGCCACGATTTTCGCATCCGGCGAGCGGTCCACGTGGATTTTGCAGCGCAGTGCGGGGCGATCTGCGCTTCAGCTCATGCTGATCGCGATCAACTCCGGCCAGCGGCCGCCTTCGCGGCGGCGCTGGTCCGTCAGTTCAATTTTCTGAAGACGGTCCGTGTGCCCTGGTCCACCAGCATCACGCGTTCGCCGGAATAGACGTAGCGATATTTGGTGAGGGATGGGTCAAATCGGCCGTGCCCGATCTACAAGTCGCGCGCCGAAGCCGAGAGCAGCATGAAGACCGTCAAGGTCTGCACATCTTCCCCTGTCCTCCGGGAGTGGGAGGCCGCTCACGCGGCGTGCCGGCAGGAACGCGAGTTGCAGTGCAGCAGGTCGCACAGGAGCAAGTCCTGCGACGAAGAGTACCTCCAGCGCACGCGAAATGACTTCCGTCCCGCCGGGGTTTTTCATACGCTTCCGTTTCGCAAGCCGCATACCGGCTGCGCTCACGGCCCGGCGACAGGGCCGGAGCATCAAAGGGAGGGTGACGATGAAGCGAAGGGCATTTCTCGCTGGTATCGGTGCAACCACCGCGGCGGCCACGATCGGCATGCCGTCGATCCTCAGGGCGCAGGCGCCGATCACGCTGAACGGCGCGGTCCAGTTCAACGACGACCATGCCTTCAACCGGGCACTGATCCGGTTCGAGGAGCTGGTGAAGAAATACTACGGCAAGCCCGTCAATTTCACGCTGCACAGGAACTCCTCGCTCGGTCTCGAGAAGCAGTATTTCGAGTACATGTCGCAGGGCAAGGCGGTCGATTACGGCATCGTCTCGCCGGCCCATATGTCGACTTTCGCCAAGGCGGCTCCGTTCATCGATGCGCCCTTCGTGTTCAAGGGCATCGAGCACATGAACAAGGTCGTCGAAGCCAATATCCTGGCGCCGATCGCCGACGAGGTCGCGGCGAAAGCCGAGGTCGTTCTGATCGGCTATGCCGGCGGCGGCATCCGCAACATCTTCGCCAACAAGCCGCTCAAGAATCTCGCCGATCTCAAGGGCCTCAAGGTTCGCGTGCAGGGCGCACCGATCTGGTCGAAGACCTTTGCGGCCGTCGGCATGAGCCCGACCGTGATCGCCTATAACGAAATCTACAATGCGATCCAGAACGGCGTGATATCGGCGGGCGAAAACGAGGCGGCGGGCGTCGAGGCGATGAAGTTCTACGAAGTCGCCCCGCATCTCAGCCTCACCCAGCACGCCGTGTCGATCCGGCCGATCTGCTTCTCGGTGAAGACGCTGAAGACCTTGCCGAAGGATTTGCAGGACGCGATCATGAAGGCCGGCAAGGAAGCCGGCGACTACGGCCGTCAGGTGGAATCGAGCGAAGAGGTCGTCAAGCTCGACACGCTCGAGAAGGCCGGCAAGCTCAAGCGCGTTCCCTTCGAGGAGCGGGACGCCATGAAGAAGCTCGCCGACCCCGTGATGGCCACTTACGCCAAGGAGATTGGCGCGGAGGGCATTTTCGAGAAGATCAACGTCGCCTGAGCTCGTTGCATCCGCCGACGGCATGTCCGGGCAAGCCCCGCTTCTTGCCCGGCCGTGGCGGATGAGCTGTCGCACGGAGCCCAAATGTCTGAAACGCCCGTCCCGTCCACACCACCGCTGTGGCGTCGCGTCACGGCGGCCTATGCAAAACTGCTGGAAATCCTGCTGGCGGCCTGTGTCGGCATTCTCGTCATCCCCGTGACGCTGCAGATCATCTCGCGCTACACGCCCTTCATCCCGTCCTACATCTGGACGGAGGAAATGGCCCGCTTCCTGTTCGTCTGGACGATCATGATCGGCGCCATGGTCGGTATCCGGGAAGCGCAGCATTTCGAGGTCGACGTGTGGCCGGACCTGTCGCGGCGGTCGGAGGCTGCGGTGCGGATCCTCGCGCGGCTCGGGGTGCTGGCGCTGGCGCTGGTATTCGTGTCAGCCGGCCTCGAGTTCACCCGCTTTGCCTGGAACAGGACGTCGGAACTGGCCGATCTGCCGCTTTGGCTGATCCACGTCGCCTGGCCGGTGACCGGCGCGACATGGATCGTCTTTGCGGGCGAGCAGATCGTCGATGAAATGCGCACTCTGCTCGGGGCACGGCGATGAGCGGCAATGTACTCTCGGCCGGACAGGCTGCGATGGTGCTGTTCGGGGTCTTCATCGGCCTGCTCATCGTGCGCGTGCCGGTCGCCTTCGCACTCGGCCTTGCCTGCGTGCCGATCCTGCTGATCGAGCCGCGTCTGTCGCTGATGATGCTCGCGCAGGAGACCTTCAATGCGTACAATTCATTCATCCTGCTGGCGGTACCGTTCTTCCTGCTGACGGCGAACCTGATGAGCATCGGCGGCATCACCGACCGCCTGGTGGCGTTGTCGCGCTCGATGGTCGGGCACTGGCCGGGATCGCTGGCGCAGATCAACGTCGTGCTGTCGGTGTTCTTTGCCGGCATCTCGGGCTCCTCGACCGCCGACGCGGCGAGCCAGTCAAAGATCTTCATCGATGCGCAGACCAAGGAGGGCTACGACCTCTCGTTCTCCATTGCCATCACGGCGGTGTCGGCGGTTCTGGCGGTCATCATCCCGCCGTCGATCCTCATGATCGTGTGGGGCGGGCTGATCTCGACCTCGATTGCGGCGATGTATCTGGCCGGCATCGTGCCGGGCCTGCTGATCGCGGGCGCGCAGATGGCGACGGTGCACATCTATGCGGTGCGCCGCGGCTACCCGACCTATCCGAAGGCAACCTGGGTCGAGATGCGATGCGCCATCTGGCAGTCGATACCGGCCCTGATGACGCCGTTCATCATCGTTGGCGGCATTCTGCTCGGGTGGTTCACCGCGACCGAGTCCGCCTGCGTCGCGGTGCTCTATTCCGTCGCGCTCTCGGCGTTCTTCTACCGCGAGACAGGTCCGCGCGAATTGTACAAGGCCTTTCTCGACACCGGGCGTCTTGCCGGAGTCGCGCTGTTTTGCGTCGGCACCGCAAGCGCGTTTGGCTGGCTGCTCGCCTATTACAGGATCCCGCAGGAGCTGCTGGCCAACGTCTCGGCGTGGGGCATGGGCACCGTCGCGGCCGGCTTCTTCATCTGCTTCTGTTTTCTGGTGGTGGGCTGTTTCCTCGACGCCATTCCGGCCATCATCATCGTCGGCACCGTGCTGGAGCCGCTGGCCAAGTCCGTCGACCTTCATCCGGTCCAGTTCGCGATCATATCGATTGTGTCGCTGGCCTTCGGACTGGTGACGCCGCCTTACGGCTTATGTCTGATGATCGCCTGTTCGGTCGCCGGCGTGCGGCTGCGCTATGCGCTGAAGGACACCATGATCATGCTGGTTCCGATGCTGCTCGTGCTGGCAGCGGTCATCGTCTGGCCGAGCGTGTCGCTGTTCCTGCCGCGCCTGATCGTGCCGGAGATGCTGAAATGAGCGTCCCGCGGCCGACGGCCGCGGGATCGATCGAACAGGTCACACATTGCTCTCGGTGATCGCGGCGTAGACCATGCTGCGCAGCTCGCGGCGGAGCGGATAGGCGCTCGACGGCAGCACCTGCGTCATGAAGATCGTGATCAGCTCCTCGGCCGGGTCGATCCAGAACGAGGTCGTGGCCGCGCCGCCCCAATTGTATTCGCCGGGGCTGCCGGCGATCAGCGTCTCGGCCGGGCGCATGGTCACGGCGAAGCCGAGGCCGAAGCCGATGCCGTTATAGGTGGCTTCCGAGAACAGCGAGCGCGACACTTCCGGCAGCGCGCGGCCGCCGGGAATGTGGTTGGTCGTCATTAGCGCCAGCGTCTTCGGCCCGATCAGCCTGACGCCGCCGAGCTCGCCGCCATTGAGCAGCGCGCGGCAGAAGGTGAGATAGTCGGCAGCCGTCGAACACAATCCGCCGCCGCCGGAGATGAACGAGGGCGGGATGAGGAACGAGCTCGTCGTCGGATCGTCCTGAAGCGTCAGCCCTTCGCGGCGCTGGCCGGCATGGAAGGTCATGCCGCCGCCCGGGTCCGCCGAATAGCAGGCGGCGAAGCGGTGGGCCTTGGAGGCCGGCACATGGAAATCGGTGTCGGTCATGCCGAGCGGATCCAGAATGCGTGCCTTCAGAAACTGCTCGAACGGCATCCCCGAAATCTTGCCGATGAGGTAACCGATCACGTCGGTCGCGACCGAATAGTTCCAGGACTCGCCCGGCGAGAATTCCAGCGGGATTTTCGCCAGCCCCTCGATCATGGTCTGGAGCGTGCCTGACTTCTCGACCTCGCCGAGTTTCTCGGCGCGATAGGCGGCATCGACATTGGAACGCTGCTGGAAGCCGTAGGTGAGGCCGGAGGTGTGGCGCAAGAGGTCGACGATCAGCATCGGCCGGGACGGCGGCCGGGTCAGGAAGGCCGGCGCGGTGCCGGCGACGAACACGCCGAGATCCTTCCATTCCGGAATGTATTTGGCGACGGGCTCGTCGATCGCCACGAGGCCTTCCTCGACCAGCATCATGAAGGCGACGCTGGTGAGCGGCTTGGTCATGGAATAGATGCGGTAGATGGTGTCGTCCTTCACCGGCACCTTGCGTTCGACATCGGCCAGGCCCAGCACCGAGCTGTGGGCGATCTTGCCGCGGCGGTAGACCAGGAGCTGCGTGCCCGGGAAACGGCCGGCATCGATGTACCGCTTCTTCAGATGCGCATCGACGCGGTCGAGCGCGGCCTTGGACATGCCGACGGATTCGGGCGAGGCGGGGGTGGGGGCGAGCATCAGTTCCTCCGGGCAGTTTCTCGAGGACGGTGATAGCCAAATGGCGGGCTCATTCCAAGCCGGTTGCGCTTAACGTGGGGCCGCCGACTGGTGTAGTGTCCAGCCTGGAACGCCTCCAAGGAGCCCGCCCGGGCCAACGAAAAAACGCGAGGGCAAACGCACCATGACCCAGTTCAACGAGACCGAACTCACCGAAGCCGTCGTCAAGAGCTTCGATCCGACGCCGAACCCGCGGGCAAAATTCCTGCTCCAGGAATTGGTGAAGTCGCTGCACGATTACGTGAGCAAGACCGGTCTCACCTTCGAGGAATGGGAATACGCCATCGATTTCCTGACCCGGACGGGGCAGAAATGCACCGACACCCGCCAGGAGTTCATCCTGCTGTCGGACGTGCTCGGCGTCTCCATGCTGGTCGACGCCGTGAACCACCGCGACCGCGAGGGCGCTACCCAAACGACAGTGCTCGGCCCGTTCTATGTCGGCGAGCACAAGGTGACCGCGCATGGCACCGACATCTCGCCGAACAATCTCACCGGCGAGCGGATGTTCGTGCAGAGCCGCGTCACGGATCTCAAGGGCAAGCCGCTGGCGAACGTCCCAGTCGATGTCTGGCATGCCGACGACGACGGCTTCTACGATTCACAGAAGGCCAACTATGACGAGGTCGGGGCCTCTGCGCGGGCACGCTTCATCACCGATAGCGACGGCCGCTTCTTCTTCCGCACCATTTTGCCATGCAGCTATCCGATTCCGACCGACGGTCCTGTCGGCGAGATGATCCTGCAGACCAATCGCCACCCGATGCGCCCCGCGCATGTGCACTTCCTGGTCAACGCGAAGGGCTATGAGCCGCTGATCACGCACGTCTTCATGGACGGCGACAAATATCTGGATTCCGACGTCGTGTTCGGCGTCAAGGACGACCTCGTCGCCAAGGTCGAGCCGCGCAACGATCCTGAGATGCCCGACGGCACCAAGGCGAACGGGAAGTGGCATCTGATGAGTTACGAATTCCACCTCAAGCCGGGCGGCGGCATGGCGCCGAAGCCGCTGGGGACGAAGGCCGCGGAGCCGGCGTGATCCGGCTATCGCAGCCGAAGTGCTGCGAGCAGCACGATAACCGCGCAGGCCAGGATCGCCGTGGTCAGCTTCCAGAACAGCAGCGGATTGCGCTCCAGCAGGGGCGTGGTCCGCGTGGCGAGATAGGCCGGATTAGGGTTTCTGAGTTCGAAGACGAACTCGGAGAGGTCTTCGTGGCGCTTGTAGGGATCGGGATGCAACGCCTTCCTGAGCGCGCCGTCGATCCAGCCAGGGATGCCCCGCTCGGCATCGATCGCGGGGCGATATCTCAATTTCCACGCGTCCGATCGTCCCCGGATCTTGGCAAGCTGGGCGCCGTAAGGCAGATAGCCGGTGAGCATCTGGTAGCAGATGGCGGCGAGTGAAAACATGTCGGACCGGGGCGATCCGCCTTCGCCGAGGAAATACTCCGGCGCCGTGTACTGGACCGTGCCGAGAATCTCCGCGTCGGCCGATCTCGGCGCAGCTTCAACGACGCCTGCGACCCTGACCGATCCGAAGTCGATGATCTTCGCAGTGCCGGTCTTGTCGATCAGGACGTTATCGGGCCTGAGATCCTGATGCAGCATCTCCATCCGGTGGAAGGCGCGAAGCCCGGTGGCGATCTGCTCGATGATCCTGCGCACCGTCTCCAGGTCGGGACGGGGGTTGTCGAGCATCCACTGCCGCAGCGTCTGGCCCTCGACGAACTCGGTCGCGACGTAGAGGTAGTTGCGCCGGGTCGATCTGGACCGCGGCTTGAGCACATACGGACTGTCGATCCGCCGCGCGATCCATTCCTCCATCAGGAAACGTTTCAGATAGGCCTGGTTATCGCGCAGGTCGATCGACGGAATCTTGAGCGCGACCGTTTCCTCGGTCTCCGCATCGACGGCGAGATAGATGTGGCTGCGGCTGCTGCCGTGGATCTCCCGGATGATCCGGTAGCCATCGAACATCGCCCGCGGCTCCAGCAGAGGCGGCAGCGGTAGCGCCGAGCTCTGATCGAAGACGCCGGATTCCTCCGGCGTCGCATCGATGCGCAGGATCTGCACGGTGATGTTGTCGTCGCTGCCGCGCCGATAGGCCTCCTCGACGATCGCTTTCGCCGCCCCGTCGAGCTCGGCTGCATGCTCGTTGATCGCGTTCGTGACGAAACGCGGCTCGACGAATTCGTACGCGCCGTCCGTTGCCAGCAGGAAGGTGTCGCCGGCCTGGATCTCGACCGTCTGATAGTCGATCTCGAGCTGCGGATTGATGCCGAGCGCGCGGCCGAGATAGGTCTGCTCCGATGACACGATGATCCGGTGATCGTCGGTCAGCTGCTCGAGCGCCTTGCCGGCGACGCGGTAGATGCGGCAGTCGCCGACATGGAAGATGTGCGCGGTGGCCGCCTTGATGACCATGGCGCTGAGGGTGCAGACATAGCCCTTGTCGCGGTCATAGGCATATTGGCTCTTGCGCGTCTGCGCATGCAGCCAGGAATTGGTCGCCTCCAGCACGCGGCGGGCGGAGGTCTTCACCGTCCAGGATTCCGACGTGCAGTAATAGTCCATCAGGAAGCTCTTGACCGCCGACTCGCTGGCGATCTGGCTGACGCTGCT
Source organism: Bradyrhizobium iriomotense (assembly GCF_018130765.1). GTDB lineage: Bacteria > Pseudomonadota > Alphaproteobacteria > Rhizobiales > Xanthobacteraceae > Bradyrhizobium > Bradyrhizobium iriomotense_A. Next base: position 20,899 of record NZ_JAFCJZ010000023.1, on the reverse strand, counting down.
GCTGGAGATGCCGTCGGCGAGAACCGCCGCGATGCCCTTCAGGCTGAGCAGCGGCTCTTCCGGAATCAGGACGCCGTGAAAATCCTGGTTGACGGGCTTGCGCCCCTTGTCTGAGTGCTGGCCGACCGAGATCTGGAGTTCGCGGGACATCGTCATCACCAGGAGAGGGGAGCCTCACCCTGCTTGGGCGAGGCTCCCCTGTCGAGACGTATTCGATCAGGCCGCGACGCGGGGCTTCGCAGCCTTGTCGGCCTGGCGCTTCGGCAGGGTCATGACGTGCGTGGCGTAGAGGGTCATGCCGGTGAAGGCGAGGCCGCCGACGAGGTTGCCGAGCACGGTCGGGATCTCGTTCCAGATCAGATAGTCCATGATCGAGAACTTGGCGTGCAGCATCAGGCCCGACGGGAACAGGAACATGTTCACGACGGAATGCTCGAACACCATGTAGAAGAACACCAGGATCGGCATCCACATCGCGATGACCTTGCCGGAGACCGAGGTCGAGATCATGGCGCCGACGACGCCGGTCGAGACCATCCAGTTGCAGAGCATGCCGCGCATGAACAGCGTCGCCATGCCGGCCGCGCCATGCGCGGCGTAGCCGAGCGTTCGGCCTTCGCCGATATTGCCGATCGCCGCGCCGACCTTGTCCGGGGCCTGGGTGAAGCCGAAGGTCGTCACGAAGGCCATCATGAAGGCCACCGTGAAGGCGCCGGCGAAGTTGCCGACGAAGACGAGGCCCCAGTTGCGCAGCACGCCGCCAAGGGTGACGCCCGGGCGCTTGTCGATCAGGGCGAGCGGCGAGAGCACGAACACGCCGGTCAAGAGGTCGAAGCCCAGCAGGTAGAGCATGACGAAGCCGACCGGGAACAGCAGCGCGCCAATCAGCGGCTGGCCCGTGTTCACGTTGATGGTGACGGCGAACCAGGCGGCGAGGGCGAGGATCGCGCCGGCCATATAGGCCCGGATGATGGTATCCCGGGTGGACATGAAGATCTTGGACTCGCCCGCATCCACCATCTTGGTGACGAATTCCGAAGGCGCGAGATACGACATCAATGGTTCCTTTTGCTTCGTAAGTGAGATCGACACGCCCTCCCACAGAGAGCGCGGCTGAACGTTTTGGCCGTGCGGACGGCTTTGCCGCGCACGAGGGCTATGGAATGTCTGGAAGCCTTGGGAATCGCGTCACGACAGACTGAGCCGGGGAGGCCGCGAAGCAGGTGAGCTTCCGGGATGCAGCCGGCAGAGGCTGCAACAATGCGGCGAGCCGCAGTCTTCGTTGACGCAAATGAAGAAGCAAGTTGTGTGCCGCGGCGTTTAGGCCGAAAAATCAAATAAAATCAGCTGGATGTCACTTGCTATGTGATGGCCTTGGCGCGTCGCGCCGCCTTTTGCTTGGGCGCCTGCACAACGTTTGTGCGGCGCACAAGGATTGAGCAGATCGCAAATTTCGCGAGCGGGACAGACCTGCGACAGTCTGGCGCGGCGTCCATAACATATTGTTATTTGGATGTTTTTGACGACGGCGGGCTTGGCATGAAGCTTGAATAGTTCCAAGCCGACGCCATTGAAGCCGTCCCGCGAGACTTCTCATCCGAATTGCTGACGCCACCCAAGCGGGGGTCTCCCCGTCGCGCGTTCGCATGCGCCCTTTTTGGGCGTCACGGACGGACGGGCTGCTCGTGCGCACTGACGCAATCATTCGCAACGACGCAAAGGACGACACCAACGATGACCAAGCGCATTCGCCGGCCCTCCGAGACTGGCCTCAGCCGCCGTCAATTATTGAAAGCCGCTGGCTCTACTGCTGCCCTTCTCGCCGCCGCCAAATTCAATTTCCCCGCCGGCGCCTTCGCGCAGGATTCAGGACCCGAGGTCAAGGGCGCCAAGCTCGGCTTCATCGCGCTGAGCGACGCCGGCCCGCTGTTCGTCGCCAAGGACAAGGGCCTGTTCGCGAAATACGGCATGCCTGACGTCGACGTGCAGAAGCAGGCCTCCTGGGGCACCACGCGCGACAACCTCGTGCTCGGCTCCGAAGGCAACGGCATCGACGGCGCGCATATCCTCACCCCCATGCCGTACCTGATCTCGGCCGGCAAAGTGACGCAGAACAACCAGCCGACGCCGATGTACATCCTGGCGCGGCTCAATCTCGACGCCCAGTGCATCTCGGTTGCCAAGGAATATGCCGATCTCAAGCTCGGCGCGGACGCCTCGGTGCTCAAGGCCGCGTTCGAGAAGAAGAAGGCCGAAGGCAAGTCGGCAAAGGTCGCGATGACCTTCCCGGGCGGCACGCATGATCTCTGGATCCGCTACTGGCTCGCCGCCGGCGGCATCGACCCCGACAAGGATGTCGAGACCATCACCGTGCCGCCGCCGCAGATGGTCGCGAACATGAAGGTCGGCACCATGGATGCGTTCTGCGTCGGCGAGCCCTGGCCCGGGCAGCTGGTCCACCAGGGCATCGGCTATACCGCCGTCAACACCGGCGAGATCTGGAGCAAGCATCCCGAAAAATCGCTCGGCATGCGCGCCGCCTGGGTCGACAAGAACCCGAAGGCCGCCAAGGCGATCCTCATGGCGGTGATGGAGGCCCAGCAATGGGCCGACAAGATGGAGAACAAGGAAGAGCTCGCCACCATCATGGGCAAGCGCCAGTGGATCAATTGTCCGGTCGAGGACATCGCCGATCGCGCCAAGGGCAAGTTCGACTACGGCCTCCCCGGCAAGGTGATCGAGAACTCGCCGCACATCATGAAGTATTGGCGCGATCATGCCTCCTATCCGTTCCAGAGCCACGATCTCTGGTTCATGACCGAGGACATCCGCTGGGGCAAGTATGAGGCGAATTTCGACACCAAGGCGCTGATCGCCAAGGTCAACCGCGAGGATCTCTGGAAGGACGCGGCCAAGACGCTCGGCGTCGCTGCCGCGGAAATTCCGACCTCCACCTCGCGCGGCAAGGAGACCTTCTTCGACGGCAAGGTGTTCGATCCCGAAAATCCGGCTGCCTATCTGAAGTCGCTCGCGATCAAGCGCGTCGAAGTCTGATGGAGCCAGCGGCCGCCCATTGGGCGGCCGCATCGTCTTTTGCAGCCGGAGAGATATTGCGATGAATATGCCTGCCACGAAGATTGAGGTTGAGACCGCAACGCCTGCGGCTGTTGCCGCGCCGGTCGTCGCGATGAGGCCGAAGCGCCCGCCGCGCAGTGAGGCCTACGCGCGCATGGCAAGGGAAACCGCCGTGCGCGTCATCCCGCCGCTGGTCGTGCTCGCGCTGCTGACGCTGGTGTGGGAGCTCGTCTGCCGCCGCGCCGGATCGGCGCTGCCGCCGCCGTCAAAGGTCTTCAAGGACACCAAGGAACTGATTCTCGATCCGTTCTTCGACCATGGCGGCATCGACAAAGGCCTGTTCTGGCATCTCTCCGCCAGTCTCCAGCGCGTCGCTCTTGGCTATTCGCTCTCGGCGATCGCCGGCATCGCGCTCGGCGTGCTGGTCGGGCAGTCGGTCTGGGCGATGCGCGGGCTCGATCCGCTGTTCCAGGTGCTGCGCACCATTCCGCCGCTCGCCTGGTTGCCGCTCTCGCTCGCGGCGTTCCGCGACGGCCAGCCCTCGGCGATCTTCGTCATCTTCATCACCTCGATCTGGCCGATCATCATCAACACCGCGGTCGGCGTCCGCAACATTCCACAGGACTACCGCAACGTCGCGGCGGTGGTGCAGCTCAATCCGCTCGAGTTCTTCTCCAAGATCATGATCCCGGCGGCCGCGCCCTACATCTTCACGGGCCTGCGCATCGGCATCGGCCTATCCTGGCTTGCGATCGTCGCCGCGGAAATGCTGATCGGCGGCGTCGGCATCGGCTTCTTCATCTGGGACGCCTGGAACTCCTCGCATATCAGCGAGATCGTCCTGGCGCTGTTCTATGTCGGCATCGTCGGCTTCGTGCTGGACCGCCTGATCGCGGGCCTCGGCAAGGTCGTCACCCGCGGCACCGCGACCAGCTAAGGGAGGAGAGACACATGACTGCCTATCTGAAGCTCGACCACATCGACAAGATCTTCACCCGCGGCGCTGCGACGACCGAGGTGCTCAAGGACATCAACCTGACCATCGAGAAGGGGCAGTACGTCTCGATCATCGGTCATTCCGGCTGCGGCAAGTCGACCCTGCTCAACATCATCGCCGGGCTGACGACCGCCACCACCGGCGGCGTGCTGCTGGAGAACCGCGAGGTCAACTCGCCGGGCCCCGACCGCGCGGTGGTGTTCCAGAACCACAGCCTGCTGCCGTGGCTCACCGTTTACGAGAACGTCAAGCTCGGCGTCGACAAGGTCTTCGCCAGGACCAAGACGAGAGCCGAGCGCGACGCCTGGGTGATGCACAATCTCAACCTGGTGCAGATGGCGCACGCCAGGGACAAGCGGCCCTCGGAAATCTCCGGCGGCATGAAGCAGCGCGTCGGCATCGCCCGGGCGCTGGCCATGGAGCCGAAGGTGCTGCTGCTGGATGAGCCGTTCGGCGCGCTCGACGCGCTGACCCGCGCGCATCTGCAGGACTCGGTGATGGCGCTGCATCAGAAGCTCGGCAACACCATCCTGATGATCACCCACGACGTCGACGAGGCCGTGCTGCTCTCCGACCGCATCGTGATGATGACGAACGGGCCGAGCGCGCGCATCGGCGAGGTGCTGGAGGTGCCGCTCGCGCGTCCCCGCAAGCGGCTCGAGCTCGCGACCAACACCACCTATCTGAAGTGCCGGCAGCGTGTGCTCGAATTCCTCTACGAGCGTCATCGCTTCGTTGAGGCCGCGTAAACCAAAGTTTAATGCGCGAAACGTCCGCGCCCAAATAATCGACATCAAGCTCAATCCTTGTGCGTCGCACAAGGATTGAGCGAATCGCAAATTCAGCGTGCGAAAAAGCCCTGCAAGAACTTCGGGCAACGCGAATAACGTCCTGAAATCCCTGTATTTCCAGCATGCGCGCAATTGGCACGGAAATTGAAGAGTCCTTACGCGACGCCAACGACGACGTCCCTCAACATCATCAATCAGCATCGTGAACTCGCCACCGGGGTGAAGCCCCGGAGCGCGCCTCCGTGACAGGAGGCTGAGCCTGCAACGACGCAGCGGTGAGACTGGAAGGGATAATGTATGACCAAGAATTCGACGTGGATTTCTGACTGGCGCCCCGAAGATGAGGCGTTCTGGAATGCGGGCGGTAAGACCATCGCCCGGCGTAACCTGATCTGGTCGATCGTGGCCGAGCATATCGGCTTCTCGGTCTGGCTGATCTGGAGCATCGTGACCACCAAGCTGCCGCAGGCGGGCTTCCACTACACCACCGATCAGCTGTTCCAGCTGATTGCCGTGCCGGGCCTGATCGGCGCTTTGATCCGCTTTCCCTACACGTTCGCCGTGACGACGTTTGGCGGCCGCAACTGGACGATTTTCAGCGCGGCGATCCTGTTCATCCCGACGTTGTCACTTGCCTACTTTGTGAGCCAGCCCGACACGCCGTTCTGGCTGATGCTGCTGGTCGCCTCGACTGCGGGGCTCGGCGGCGGCAATTTCGCCTCCAGCATGACCAACATCTCCTTCTTCTTCCCTGACCGGATGAAGGGATGGGCTCTCGGCCTGAACGCGGCCGGCGGCAATATCGGCGTCTCCAGCGTGCAGCTTCTCACGCCGATCCTGATGACGCTCGCCGTCTTCAACCTGTTCCAGGCGACGCCCGTTGACGGCATCTTCCTCCAGAATGCCGGCCTGATGTGGGTGCTGCCGATCGCGATCGCGGTGTTCGGCGCGGTGTTCTTCATGAACAACCTGACCACGGCGAAGTCTTCGGTGAAGAACCAGCTCGCCATCGTCAAGCGCAAGCACACCTGGATCATGGCGTACCTCTATATCGGCACGTTCGGGTCCTTCATCGGCTACTCCGCGGCCTTCCCGCTGCTGCTCAAGACGCAGTTTCCGTCGGTGACGATCTCGATCGCCTTCCTCGGTCCGCTGGTCGGCTCGCTGTCGCGCCCGTTCGGCGGCTGGCTCGCCGACAGGATCGGCGGCTCGGTCATCACCTTCTGGAATTTCATCGCGATGGCGGCTGCGACGGTTGGTGCGCTCTATTTCGTCGGCCAAAAGGACTTCATCGGCTTCCTGTCGATGTTCCTGATCCTGTTCGTGACGACGGGCATCGGCAACGGCTCGACCTACCGCATGATCCCCTCGATCTTCCGCGAGCAGAACCTGTTCAAGGTGCGCGGCAAGGGCGATGCGGCACGTAGCGCCGCCCTGAAGACGGCGAGCATCGAGAGCGGTGCGGCGGTCGGCTTCATCGGCGCGATCGGTGCCGTCGGCGGCTATCTGATCCCGAGCGGCTTCGGCAAGTCGATCGCCCTGACCGGCGGTCCGCAGCTCGCGCTCGCGATCTATCTCGCCTTCTACGCCTCCTGCCTCGGCCTGACCTGGTGGTTCTACCTGCGTCGCAGCCCGCAGGGTGAGGGCGCGGCAGGCCTCGCCGAAGCACGCGTGTGACACTTGGTACGAATCTCGCTTCTCCCCGTACGCGGGGAGAAGACTCTCTGATGACGTTTGACCCATGAACCTTGTTCGCAACGGCGCGCACCAAGGCAGACCGAAACAGACAGGAGAACATCATGACGCCCGAACAGATTACCCTCATTCAACAGAGCTTCGCCAAGGTCGCTCCGATCTCGGAGCAGGCTGCGGTGCTGTTCTACGATCGCCTGTTCGAAGTGGCGCCATCGGTGCGCGCGATGTTTCCCGAGGACATGACCGAGCAGCGCAAGAAGCTGATGGGCATGCTCGCCGCCGTGGTCGGCGGCCTGTCGAACCTCGAGACGATCCTTCCCGCGGCCTCGGCGCTCGCCAAGCGTCACGTCGCCTATGGCGCCAAGGCCGAGCACTACCCCGTGGTCGGCGCGACCCTGCTGTGGACCCTCGAAAAGGGTCTTGGCGAAGCCTGGACGCCCGAACTCGCTGCCGCCTGGACCGACGCCTACGGCGTGTTGTCCGGCTACATGATGTCCGAGGCCTACGGCGCGCAAGCGCAGGCCGCCGAATAGGAGATGCCTTGTGAGTGAACCGCTGGTCATCGTCGGTAACGGTATGGCGGCCGCGCGTCTGGTCGACGAGCTCGCCAAGACCGCGCTCGGCCGCTACGCGGTCGCCGTGATCGGCGAAGAGCCGCGGCTCGCTTACAATCGCGTGCTGCTCTCCTCCGTGCTTGCGGGGGAGACCGGCTCGCACGAGATCGAGCTCCGGCCGGCCGACTGGTGGCGCCATCGCGGCGTCACGGTGCGCTACGGCTATCGCGTCACCGAGATCGACACCGGCCGCCGCGAGCTCAAGATCGCGGGCGAAGAGAGCATGGAATATTCCAAGCTCGTGCTTGCGACCGGCTCGACGCCGCTGCGGCTCAATGTGCCCGGCGCCGATCTTGCCGGCGTGCACACGTTTCGCGATACGCGCGATGTCGACCTGCTGCTGACGCTGGCCGCCGCCAAGAAGCGCGTCGTCGTGGTCGGCGGCGGTCTGCTCGGACTTGAAGCGGCCTACGGCCTCGCCAAGGCCGGCGCGCCGGTGACGCTGCTGCATCTGATGGACCGGTTGATGGAGCGTCAGCTCGACGCGCCCGCTGCCGACCTGCTCAAGACGCTGGTCGAGCGCAAGGGCATCCGCATCCTGCTCAATGCCAGCACGAAGTGCATCCATGGCGATGGCCATGTTCAGGCCGTTGAGCTTGCCGATGGCAGCCGCATCGAGGCCGATGCGGTGATCTTCGCCGCCGGCATCAGGCCGAACGTAGCGCTGGCGAAAGAGGCGGGGATTGCGGTCAATCGCGGCGTCGTCGTCAACGACGTGATGCAGACCTCCTCGTCCGACATTTTCGCGCTCGGCGAATGCGCCGAGCATCGCGGCACCTGCTATGGCCTGGTCGAGCCCGCCTATGAGCAGGCGCGGGTGCTGGCACGGCATCTCGCCGGCCGGCCCGCCGCCTATCAGGGCAGCGTGGTCTCGACCAACCTCAAGGTCTCCGGTGTCAGCGTGTTCTCCGCCGGCGACTTCATGGGCGGGGACGGCAGCGAGAGCCTCGTCCTGTCGGATCGCAGGCGCGGCACCTACAAGAAGCTCGTGATCGCCGACGGCCGGCTCACCGGCGCGGTGCTGATCGGCGATACCGTCGATGCGCTCTGGTATCTCGAGCTGATCCGCAATCGCGACAAGGTGGCGGCGATCCGCACCGACATGATGTTCGGCCGCGTGCTCGCGCAGCCTTCGAAAGCGGCTTGATATGACGGCGATCGATCCAAATCTCCGCGCGACCCGAACGACCTGCCCCTATTGCGGCGTCGGCTGCGGCGTGCTGGCGACGCCCGACGGCAAGGGCGGCGCGGCGATCGCGGGCGATCCTGACCATCCCGCCAATTTCGGCCGGCTGTGCTCGAAAGGTTCGGCGCTCGGCGAGACCGTTGGGCTCGAGAGCCGGCTGCTCTATCCCATGATCCGCTGCAAGGGCGTGCTCGAACGTGTCGCCTGGAGCGATGCGCTCGATCATGTCGCCCATCGCATGCAGCACATCGTGGCGCGCGACGGCGCCGATGCGGTTGCGTTCTATCTCTCCGGCCAGCTCCTCACCGAGGACTATTACGTCGCCAACAAGCTGATGAAGGGTTTCGTCGGCACGGCGAACGTCGACACCAATTCGCGGCTCTGCATGTCGTCCTCCGTTGCCGGCCATCGCCGCGCCTTCGGCGCCGACACTGTGCCCGGTTGCTACGAGGATCTCGACCAGGCCGATCTCTTGGTCTTCGTCGGCTCGAACGCGGCCTGGTGCCACCCCGTGCTGTTCCAGCGCATGCTGAAGAACAGGCAGGAGCGCGGCGCGCGCATGATCGTGATCGATCCGCGCCGCACCGACACCGCCAGCGACGTCGACCTGTTCCTCGGCCTCAAGCCCGGCACCGACACCGCCTTGTTCTCCGGCCTGTTCGTGCATCTCGCCGACAACGGCGTGCTGGACCAGGACTACATCGCCCAGAACACGAGTGGATTCGACGATGCGCTGGCCCGCGCGCGCAACATCGCCGGCAGCATCACCGCGACGGCGCTTGCCACCGGCCTTTCCGAGCAGGACGTCGCCACCTTCTTCAAGATGTTCCGCGACACCGGGAAGGTCGTCACGCTCTATTCGCAGGGCGTCAACCAGTCGGCGCAGGGCACCGACAAGGTCAACGCGATCCTGAACTGCCATCTCGCCACGGGCCGCATCGGCAAGCCTGGTGCCTCGCCGTTCTCGCTCACCGGCCAGCCCAACGCGATGGGCGGCCGCGAGGTCGGCGGCCTCGCCAATATGCTCGCCGCCCATATGGGCTTCACGCCGCCCGACATCGACCGGGTCAGGCGGTTCTGGAAGGCGCCGCGCATCGCCACGCATGAAGGCTTGAAGGCGGTGCAGCTGTTCGAGGCCATCAACCGCGGCGAGGTCAAGGCGCTGTGGGTGATGGGCACCAACCCCGCGGTGTCGCTGCCCGACGCCGACATGGTTCGCGACGCCCTGAAGAAGCTCGAGCTGTTCGTGGTCTCCGAGAACGTGCTCTCCAACGACACGGTCGAAGCCGGCCCGCATGTGCTGTTACCTGCGCTGGCCTGGGGCGAGAAGTCGGGCACGGTGACCAATTCAGAGCGGCGCATCTCGCGCCAGCGCTCGTTCCTGCCGGCGCCGGGCGAAGCGCGTCCCGATTGGTGGATCCTGAGCGAGACCGCAAAGCGCCTCGGCTTCGGCGACAGTTTTAATTACAAATCCGCGGCCGATATCTTCCGCGAGCACGCCGCGCTCTCGGCCTTCGAGAATGATGGTAGTCGCGATTTCGACATCAGCGCGCTCACTTCTCTGTCCGACGAAGCCTTCGACGCCTTGAAGCCGGTGCAGTGGCCGGCGCGCGAAGGTGCTTCGCCGGGCGAGCGCTTCTTCGCGGACGGCGGTTTCTTCACCAATGACCGCAAGGGCCGCTTCATTGCGCCGGAGGTGCCGGCGCTGCGCGGCGAGACCGGTCCGTCGCGTCCCCTAAGGCTCAACACCGGGCGCATCCGCGACCAGTGGCACACCATGACGCGCACGGGGCTCAGCCAGCGGCTCGGCGCGCATCTGCCCGAGCCGTTTGTCGAGATCCATCCCGATGACGCCGGCAAATACGGCATCGCCCATGACGGCTATGCCCGCATCACCACCGATTACGGCCAATGCATCCTGAAGGCCGTCGTCAGCGAGCGGCAGCAGCGCGGGACGCTGTTCGTGCCGATCCACTGGAGCGCGATGAACACCTCGCACGGCCGCGTCGGCGCGCTGGTGCAGTCCTTCACCGACCCGTTCTCGGGCCAGCCGGAAGCCAAAGCCACGCCGGCCGCGATCGCGCCCTATGAATTCGTCTTCCGCGGCTTCGCGCTGTCGCGCAAGCAGCTCGATCTGCCGCAGAACCTGTTGTGGACCCGCGTCACGGTGGCGGGCGGCTTCGGTTATCTCTTCGCCGACAACGCGGACCTCGCCCGTTGGCCGGCCTGGCTCGAGGGCATCGCCGGCGAGGACGTTGCCGAGTACCGCGATTTTGGTGGTGGCGTCTATCGTGCCGCTTCGTTTGCAGGTGACCGCATCGAGACCTGCCTGTTCGTCGGGCCCGGGCACGACGCCGGCGATTGGGAGGTGGTGAAGAGCCTGTTCGTGGCCGATCAGGTCACCGACGATCAGCGGCGCATGCTGCTGTCCGGCAAGTCCAGCGAGGGCGCCGCCTCGACCGGCCCGATCGTCTGCGCCTGCTTCGGCGTCGGCCGCGGCACCATCTGCGACACCATCGCGAGCGGCGCGCGCACCGCCGCCGAGATCGGCGCCAAGCTCAAGGCCGGCACCAATTGCGGCTCCTGCATCCCCGAGCTCAAGCGCCTGATCGCGACGACGGAAGTGCCCGCGCAGCCGGCGAAGGTCGCGAGCGCGGCGGGGTAGGAAGTCTCTCCGTGGTCGTCCCGGCCTAGCGCGCAATTGCGCGCGGGGGGCCGGGACCCATACCGCGGAATCTATCGATCGCGGACGGTATCAGTCCCGAACGGCAAGCCTTCGCCAAACTTCTCCCTGGGGTTATGGGTCCCGGCCCCCCGCGCGCAATTGCGCGCTAGGCCGGGACGACAACGGTGTGTGTGGCACAAGCCATCACTCTCAACGCTACCATTCGACGGGCTCGCCATTGTGCCCTATGCTGCCGCGCATCCCGCCAGCCCAACAACCATAACAACAATGATGTACCTGGAAACGCCGCCGCGCCTGATCGAGACCAGGCTCTTCTCCGCGATGCCCGACAAATTTCGCCGCAAGGGCGAGCGGACCGACTGGGCTGACGCCAACCGCCCGGGCATGCCAACGGACTCCTTTATCGAAGGTCCGTCGTTCGATAGCGACAGCAATCTCTACATCGTCGACATTCCGTTCGGCCGCATCTTCCGCATTGCGCCCGACGGCGAATGGTCGCTGGTGATCGAATATGAGGGCTGGCCGAACGGACTGAAGATCGCCGCCGACGGCCGTATCCTGGTCGCGGACTACATGCATGGCATCATGGAGCTCGATGCGAAGGCTGGCCGTATCAAGCCCATCCTGACCGCGCGCAATTCGGAATCGTTCCGCGGCTGCAATGACCTGCATCTAGCCTCCAACGGCGACATCTATTTCACCGATCAGGGCCAGACCGGTCTGCATGATCCCAGCGGCCGCGTCTATCGTCTCGCACCGAATGGACGGCTCGACTGCCTGATCGACACCGGCATCAGCCCGAATGGTCTCGTACTCGATCCAACCGAGACCGTGTTGTTCGTCGCGATGACGCGCGACAATGCGGTGTGGCGGCTGCCATTCATGAAGGACGGCAGCGTGTCGAAAGTCGGCCGCTTCTGCTCGCTGTTCGGCACCAGCGGTCCTGACGGCATGACCATGGATGCGAAGGGGCGCCTGTTCGTCGGCCATGCCTCGCTTGGCCATGTCTTCGTGTTCGCGCCGAATGGCGAACTGATCGCGCGGATCAAGTCGTGCGCAGGGCCGAATTGCACCAATGTTGCAATCGGTGGCGAAAACAAGGATCGGCTCTATATCACGGAGTCAGCGACCGGCAGCGTGCTGGTCGCCGACATCAGCGGTCTCTAGAGCACCTGAAGGAACAAGCATGAACACTCACCCCTTCGGCAAAACCAACGCCAACGTCTCCGTCATCGGGCAGGGCACCTGGTATCTCGACCATGGCGACCGCAAGCGCGCGATTGCCGCACTTCAGCGCGGGCTCGATCTCGGCATGACGCATATCGACACCGCCGAGATGTATGGCGATGCCGAGCTCGTCATTGCCGATGCGATTGCAGGCCGGCGCGACGAGGTGTTCCTCGTCTCGAAAGTGCTGCCGAGCAATGCTTCGCGCCGTGGCACCATCACGGCGTGCGAGCGTTCGCTGAAGCGGCTGAAGACCGATCGACTCGATTGTTATCTGCTGCATTGGCGCGGTTCGTATCCGCTCGATGACACCGTCGCCGCCTTCGAGGAGCTCGTGAAGGCTGGCAAGATCAAGTCCTGGGGCGTCTCCAATTTCGATGCCGACGATCTCGATGAGATCCTCGATGTCGCAGGCGAGGGCCGCATCGCCTGCAATCAGGTGCTCTATCATCTCAAGGAACGCGCCATCGAGCATGCGGTGATCCCGTGGTGCGAGCAGCATGATGTTGCCGTCGTCGCTTATTCACCATTCGGTCACGATGATTTTCCGGATGCGCGCAGCAAGGGCGGCGCTGTGCTCGCGCGCATTGCGGAGGCGCGTCGTGCGACATCACGTCAGGTCGCGCTGAGCTTCCTCACCCGTGCGAATACGGTGTTCGCGATCCCGAAGGCGTCATCCGCCGAACATGCTGGCGCGAATGCGGCGGCCGGTAATCTCGTGCTGACGAAAGAGGAGATTTTGGCGCTCGATGCGGCGTTTCCGCGCGGCCCGAAGCCGCGTGGACTGCCCATGCTGTAGTGCACAAACGCCCATTATTAATGGAGTATTTACGCGCGCGGCGGTCTGCGCATATCGGCATCCTGTTTTCGGAAGTTGTGAAAGCGGCGCATTTGTCGTTTTTTACGACTGCACTCGAATCGCATTTTTTCCCGAGTTCCAGCCGTGACCCCGCCGCCAGCCGTAGCCGCAAGGCTCGACAGTATTTCCGTGCCCATGCCCGAGAAGAAGCATGTCGGCCGCCGCGCACCCGCGCGCGTCGATCATCCCTTCAAGGGCATCGCACTGATCCTGCTGTCGACGGTGTTCCTCGGCTGCTCCGACACCGCCGCGAAATATCTGTCGACCAGCCTGCCCTCGATCGAGATCACCTGGATCCGCTTTCTCACCTTCGCGCTGATGTTCACGCCGGTGATGCTGCGGTCCTCGCCGTACTACGCGATGCGCACCGAGCGTCTCGGATTGCACGTGATGCGCGGCGCGGTGCTGCTCGGCTCCTCGCTGTTCTTCATCACGGGCCTCGGCTTCCTCCCGATCGCGGAGGCGTCGGCTACCGGCTTCGTTGCACCGTTGTTCGTCACTGCGCTCTCGATCGTCTTCCTCGGCGAGAAGGTCGGCATGCGACGCTGGTTCGCCACCGCGCTCGGCCTCATCGGCGTGCTGATCATCCTGCGGCCGGGCACCAGCGCGTTTCACCCCGCTGCGTTCTTCCCCGTCGTCTCGGCGGCCTGCTGGGCCGGCACGCTGATCCTGACGCGGATGATGAGCGGCCGCGAGGCCGTCGTCACCACCATGGCCTATTCCTCGCTGACCGGCCTTGCGATCCTCACCGCAATCGTGCCGTTTGTCTGGGTGACGCCGTCCTGGACCGCGATCGCGCTCGGCATCTTCATCGGCGTCGCCTCGACCGCCGGCCAGTGGATCGTCGTGCTGGCCTATCGCTACGGCGATGCCTCGGTGCTGGCGCCGTTCTCCTACTCGCAATTGTTGTGGGTCAGCATTCTCGGCTTCTTCATCTTCGGCGAGGTGCCGAGCATCTGGACCATCGTCGGCGCGGCCTTCATCGTCGCCAGCGGTCTCTACATCGCCCATCGCGAGCGCGTCCGCCGCGCCTCGCTCCTGGTGCTGGAAGAGCGTTCCCCGAACGCCTGACGCAATATCGCAGCTCCCGCTTCGTGATATCAACGGCTCCAACAACACGGGAGGAGCCGGATGCGGGCTGCGATTTTCAGGGACGGTGAGATTGTCGTCGGCCAGATGGCCGAGCCGAAGCCGGGCCAGGGCCAGGTTCTGGTCAAGACGCTCGCCTGCGGCATCTGCGGCTCCGACCTGCATGCGCGTCAGCACGCTCCGCGCATGGTGGAGATGGCAAGGAAGACCGGTCGCACGCCGATGGATTTGTCGCGCGATGTCGTGTTTGGTCACGAGTTCTGCTGCGAGATCGTCGATTACGGCCCGGGCACTGAACGTCGGCTCAAGCCTGGGACGCATGTGTGCTCGCTGCCTGCGCTGCTGACGCCGGAGGGCATCAAGGGCATCGGTTATTCCAACGAATTTGTCGGTGGCTATGCGGAAGCGATGCTGCTGAGCGAGCCGTTGTTGCTCGAAGTGCCCAATGGTCTTGCGCCGGAACACGCTGCGCTCACCGAGCCGCTGGCGGTCGGCGTTCACGCCGTGGCGAAAGCCAACATAAGCGGCGGTGAGGTGCCGCTCGTGATCGGCTGCGGGCCGGTCGGGCTCGCTGTCATCGCCGCGCTGAGGATCAAGGGCCTGCATCCGATCGTCGCCGCCGACTATTCCCCGGCGCGTCGCGCGCTTGCGGCAAAGCTCGGCGCCGATGTCGTCGTCGATCCCAGGGTGTCGCAGCCGTATGCGACCTGGGCCGAGCACGCGCAAATGTCCGAGGCGGAGAAGGCGGCGCGGCCGCCGCTCCAGGCGATGCTGCCGGCGCTGAAACCCGCGATCATCTTCGAATGCGTCGGCGTGCCCGGCCTGTTGCAGCAGGTGTTCGAAGGCGCGCCGCGCGATGCGCGCATCGTCGTGGTCGGCGTCTGCATGGAGACCGACAGGAGCGAGCCCATGCTCGGCATCATGAAGGAGCTGAACGTCCAGTACGTGCTCGGCTACACGCCGGAGGAGTTTGCCGCGTCACTGCGCCTGATTGCGGAGGGGCAGGTGGATGCCGCGGCAATGGTGACGGCGGAAGTCGGCATTGACGGCGTCGCCAAGGCCTTCGCGGATCTCGCCAATCCGGAAGTCCACACCAAGATCATCGTGCAACCGTGGCGGTGAGGGCCTATACCGGCAGCGCGATCGAGTACTTCACCTGGCTCAGCGCAAAGCTCGACTCGATCGAGGCGATGCCGTCGAGCCGGGTCAGCTTGGTCTTCAGGAAGGTCTCGTAGGAGGCGAGGTCGGCCGCCACGACGCGCAGCAGATAGTCGCGATTGCCGGTCATCAGATAGCATTCCAGCACCTCATCCCATTTCGAGATGGCGCGGGCAAAGCGGTTGAGGTCCTCCTCCTTCTGCCGCGCCAGCTTGATCGAGATGAACACGCTGACGTGCAGTCCCAGCGCCTTCTGGTCGACGGTTGCGACATAGCGCGAGATGACGCCGCGCTCCTCCAGCAGCTTGACCCGGCGATGGCAGGGCGAGACCGAGAGCCCGACCTTGTCGGCGAGCTCCTGCATGGTCAGGCGGCTGTCGTTCTGAAGGTGGCTGAGGATCTTGCGGTCGATGGCGTCGAGCTCGGGCATTGGGATGAAACCTGTTTCTGGCGGGCTAGGTTGGTAAAATATCCCAATAATCGGAGGTATGGCGCGAAAAATTGAGAAGTTTGGCGCCGGCCGCAGGCGTATCATCGTCAGAACCTGTTTCCGGGAGCGCATTGCCATGCCCGTTGATTCCGCCCGTCTCGATACGTTGACCGCTCTCAGCCGCAAGGCGCTGTGGCTGTCGTCCTGGACCATCCACCACGCCAACCACATCCGCGCCAACGCTGATGGACTCAAGGTCGGGGGACATCAGGCCTCCTCCGCCTCGCTCGCCACCATCATGTCGGCGCTGTATTTCCACGTGCTACGGCCCGAGGACCGCGTCGCGGTGAAGCCGCATGCGAGCCCGGTGTTCCACGCCATCCAGTATCTGTTCGGCCGGCAGAGCCGGGAGAAGCTGGAGAACTTTCGCGGCTTCAAGGGCGCGCAGTCCTATCCCTCGCGCACCAAGGACGTCGACGACGTCGATTTCTCCACCGGCTCGGTCGGCCTCGGTGTCGCGCAGACGCTGTTCTCTTCGCTGGTGCAGGACTACGTCAAGGCGCATGGCTGGATGAAGGACCGCCGCGAAGGGCGGATGATTGCCCTGGTCGGCGATGCCGAGATGGACGAAGGCAACATCTTCGAATCCCTGGCAGAGGGCTGGAAGCACGGTCTGCGCAACACCTGGTGGGTGGTCGACTATAACCGCCAGTCGCTCGACGCCGTCGTGCGCGAAGGTCTCTGGGAAAAGTTCGAGACCATGTTCCGCAATTTCGGCTGGGACGTCGTCATCGTGAAATACGGCCGTCTGATGCGCGAGGCCTTTGCTGAGCCCGGCGGCGAGGCGCTGAAGCGCTGGATCGACAATTGCCCGAACGCGCTCTACGCCGCGCTCTGCTTCCAGGGCGGCGCCGCTTTCCGCAAACATCTCCATGACGAGATTGGCGACCAGGGGCCGATCACAAAGCTGATCGACAAGCGCAGCGACGAGGAGCTGCTGGCGTTGATGTCGAATCTCGGCGGCCACGACATGGCGAGCATGCTGGAGGCGTTCGAGTCCATCGACCACGACCGCCCGGTCTGCTTCATCGCCTACACCATCAAGGGTGTCGGCCTGCCGTTCCAGGGCCACAAGGACAACCATGCCGGCCTGATGACGGTCGCGCAGATGGAGAAATATCGCGACAGCCAGAACATCCGCCCCGGCCATGAATGGGACAAGTACGAGGGCCTCGCGCAATCCGCTGCCGAGCTCGATGCGTTCCTCGCAAGCGTGCCGTTCAACCAGGACGGCCGGAGGCTGACCGCGCCGGTCATCGAGGTGCCCCAGCAGCTCAGCTTCAAGCCGTCGCCGCAGATGTCGACCCAGCAGGGTTTTGGGCTGGTGCTCAACGAGATCGCGCGCGGCGACAGCGAACTCGCAAAACGCATCGTGACGACGTCGCCTGACGTCACAGTCTCGACCAATCTCGGCCCCTGGGTGAACCGGCGCGGCCTGTTCGCGCGCGCGGAGAAGGCGGACTTATTCCGCAGCGAGAAAATTCCGTCGACCTACAATTGGGACGCCTCGCCCAAGGGCCAGCATCTCGAGCTTGGGATTGCCGAGATGAACCTGTTCATCATGCTCTCCGCGCTCGGCCTGTCGCACCAGATCAACGGCGCGCGGCTGCTGCCGGTCGGTACGCTCTACGATCCCTTCATCGAGCGCGGGCTCGATGCGCTGAACTATGCCTGCTACCAGGATGCGCGCTTCATGGTGGCGGCAACGCCCTCGGGCATCACGCTCGCGCCCGAAGGCGGCGCGCATCAGTCGATCGCGACGCCGCTCATCGGCATGGCGCAGGACGGGCTCGCCTCGTTCGAGCCGGCCTTCGTCGACGAACTCGCCGTGATCATGGCTTTCGGCTTCCAGCACATGCAGCGCGATCCGGGCGAGGGCGGTTCCGTTTATCTGCGCCTCTCGACGCGCAGCATCGAGCAGGCGCAGCGGATCATGACGCCGGAACTGCAGCAGGGCATCACCGACGGCGCCTACTGGCTGCGCAAGCCGGGCCCGAATGCCGAGGTCGTGATCGCCTATACCGGCGCGGTCGCGCCCGAGGCGATCGAGGCCACCGGCTTCATCGGCGAGAGCCGCCGCGACGTTGGCCTGCTCGCGATCACCTCGGCGGATCGCCTGCATGCGGGTTGGACCGCCGCGCGGAAATTGCGGCGCGACCGCCGCGGCGTGCAGCATCTCAGCCACATCGAAAAGCTGCTGGCGCAGCTCCCCCGCGACTGCGGCATCGTGACCGTGATCGACGGCCATCCCTCCGCGCTCGGCTGGCTCGGCAGCGTCCGCGGCCATCGCGTCGAGGCGCTCGGCGTCGAGCAGTTCGGCCAGACCGGCAGCATCGCGGACCTTTATCGCCACTACGGCATCGACGCCAACGCCATCATCGATGCGGCCGAAACCCTCACCACCGGCGCGCCGGTGCTGCATCGGAAGATGGCGGTGTAGTCGAGGTAACCGGCCGCATGGGCCCCGGCTCTGCAGCGCACCGCTGCGCCGGACGATGCTTCGCATCGCCGGGGAAGCGCTGCGCTGCGTCCGGGACACGAGAGTGTTTGCATCCGTTCTAATCTTGTGTCCCGGACGCGGCGCGACATGAAATGTCGCGACGCAGAGCCGGGACCCATGGCCGCTTGCCTCGCCTCAAATCGCGCCCCATATTCCGCGCGTCCGCCGCAACGCTGGCCCCGCATATGGCGGGTTCAATTGCCGGCGCTTTCGTGCAAGGATGCCTGCCGAAACGCCCCCTCCAAGCCCCCAAGAAGAGGTTAACGATGGTCAATCGCATGCAATTCTACATCGACGGCGCCTGGGTCGATCCCGCCGTCAAGAAGTCCACCGCCGTGGTCAATCCCGCGACGGAAGAGGCGATGTACGAGGTTGCGCTCGGCTCCAAGGCCGATGTCGACAAGGCCGTTGCCGCCGCCAAGCGCGCCTTCGCAACGTTCTCCCAGACCAGCCGCGAGGAGCGCGTCGCGCTGCTCTCGAAGATTATCGAGGTCTACAAGACCCGCATCAAGGAGATCGGCGCCGCCGTCTCCGACGAGATGGGCGCCCCGCTGCCGATGGCGGAGAAGCTGCAGGCCGGCGCCGGCCTCGGCCATCTCATGACCACGCTCGACGTGCTCAAGAACTATCATTTCGAGGAGCCGGTCGGCACCGCCATGGTGCTGCGCGAGCCGATCGGCGTGGTCGGCATGATCACGCCCTGGAACTGGCCACTCAACCAGATCGCCTGCAAGGTCGCGCCTGCGCTCGCTGCCGGCTGCACCATGATCCTGAAGCCGTCGGAGTTCACCCCGACCTCGGCGCTGATCTTCGCGGAAATCCTCCATGAAGCCGGCGTGCCGAAGGGCGTGTTCAATCTCGTCAACGGCCTCGGCCCCGAGGTCGGCGCCGCCATGAGCGAGCACCCCGACATCGACATGATCTCTTTCACCGGCTCGACCCGCGCCGGCATCGACGTCGCCAAGCGCGCAGCGCCGACCGTCAAGCGCGTCAGCCAGGAGCTCGGCGGCAAGTCGCCGAACGTCATCCTCGAAGGCGCCGACCTCACGAAGGCGGTGACCGGCGGCGTGATGCACATGTTCAACAACTCCGGCCAGTCCTGCAACGCGCCCTCGCGCATGATCGTGCCGGCCTCGAAGATGAAGGAAGTCGCCGCGATCGCGAAGGCCGTCGCCGACAAGACCAAGGCCGGCGATCCGCGCGGGGAAGGCACCACCATCGGCCCGGTCGTCAACCGCGGCCAGTGGGACAAGATCCAGGCGCTGATCAAGAAAGGCATCGACGAGGGCGCAACGCTCGTCGCCGGTGGCCCGGGCCTGCCCGAAGGCGTCAACAAGGGCTTCTATGTCCGTCCGACCATCTTCGCCGACGTCACCCCTGAGATGACGATCGCCCGTGAAGAGATCTTCGGACCGGTGCTGACCATCATCGGCGCCAAGGACGAAGCCGACGCCGTGCAGATCGCCAACGACACGCCCTATGGCCTCGCTGGTTACGTCTCGGGTGCGACGGTCGAGGACGCCAAGCGCGTCGGCCGCCAGATCCGCGCCGGCAACGTCAACCTTCAGGGCGTGCCCAACGACCGCACCGCGCCGTTCGGCGGCTACAAGCAGTCCGGCAACGGCCGAGAGTGGGGCAAGTACGGCCTCGAGGACTTCCTCGAAGTGAAGGCGGTGGCCGGCTTCAACGCGGCTTAAGTTTCAGCTGCTGAACGTACAAGACGCCGGAGCGGGAAACCGCCCCGGCGTTTTTTGTTTCGTCATTGCGAGCGAAGCGAAGCAATCCAGAATCCTTGCGCGGAGACAATCTGGATTGCTTCGCTTCGCTCGCAATGACGGAAGAGGGATCTCGTAGGGTGGGCAAAGGCGCGCTCTTCGCGCGACGTGCCCACCATTCTACGACGAACAGGAAATGGTGGGCACGCTTTCGCTTTGCCCACCCTACGAAACGTGCCTGATGTTGGCATCAATCCAATTGAGGTCTTTCGGGATCGTCCCGAAACCAGTCAAATTTCTGAAGGACCGATCGAGCCTGCTCGTCCAGCTGCTCCGCGACTTCGTGCGGCTTGGGCGCATAGCAAAGCCGTTCAAGCTCGGGGCGAAACTCCTCGGTGTCGGTCTTCGCGAGCGCATCGATCAGGATGCTGATCACCCAGTATTTCCAAACGTCGTCGTCGGACTTGAGGACGTCCCGGATATGCGGTTTCAGCGGAGCCCCGAGCGAAGCCAGAAACGGGGCCAGGACGCGCGCGACCGGCCAATTGCAGTCGCGAAGCCAGCCGACAAGTTCGCCGAGAATAGGGGCCACCTTGGGATAACCGGCATCGACCGCAGCATGCGCACGCTCCAGGTCGGCTTTCCCGGTTGGGATGAGATCGCTGAGGTCGTCCATCGTTTGGCAATCATTCCTGTGAATGGTGGACTCGTACCCCACTCGCAATGACGGAGCGCAGACTTCGTAGATTCCATGGGGCGGTGAGCGTGGCCTTTCCGATAGGTTTGGGTTTCCACACTCGAACCCACGGAGAGCCAG
>NZ_JAFCJZ010000022.1 GCF_018130765.1 Bradyrhizobium iriomotense | reverse complement strand
CCGGACCGGATTGTCCGACCCGACATAGTCCTCAATCCGCGCAGGCAGAAGACTGGGTTGCTCCCGGCTCTCGCCGGATTCGCCATAAGACGAATCCTACATCAACTCCCAAAAAGCAACATTCTTGCCCAGCCTCGTCGGGCAAAACAGGAGCATGATGGCATCATGGCGGCGCTCGGGATCGGCGGCCCCTCGCCGGCCTAGTGCCGCCACTTCACCGGCAAATTCTGCAGCCCACGAAAGGCCCAGCCGCCGATCCGCACCGGCTCGTCATCGGCGAGCTCGATGCGGCCCGCGCGTGCGAACAATGTCGGCAGCGCGACGTCGGCGATCATGGCACGCGAGGCGAAGGCGCCGGCGCAGAAATGCGGGCCGGCGCCGAAGGCAACGCTCCTCGACGTATCGCGCCGCACGTCGAACTGGTCGGCCCGCTCAAAATGTTTCTCGTCGCGGTTGGCCGAGCCGAACATCAGGAACACGCGCTCGTCGAGCTCGAATGAAACGTCGCGAATGCTCCAGGGCTTGGCGATCCGGCGCGGCGACATGCCGATCGGCGAGATCCAGCGCGCATATTCCTCGAAGGCCTGCAGCCAGGACACTTCACTGCGCAGGACCAGATCGAGCTGCTCGGGATGGGTCAAGAGCGCCCAGACCGTGCCGGCGATCGCCTTGCGCGGCTCGTTCTGACCGCCCGAGATCGCGAGTTTTACATTCGCGCGTACGCTCTCCATCGGCATGCCCGAGCCAAGGAGCACGGCGAGAATGCTCTGGTCCGGGTTCTTGCGCATCACCGGCAGGATGTCGTCGATCGCAGCATCGATCCCAGACGTCGCAGCGTGGCAGCGCGCCTCGACCGCGGGATCGCCGGCATAGTTGGCGATGCCCTCGATCATGCCCTGCGACCACGCATCCATGTCCTGGAAGCCGATATTGGTGAGGCCGGTGATCGACTTCAGGCATTCGCCGGAGAACGGCAGCGCGAAGTCGCGCATGAAGTCGATCCGCCCCGGCGCGATCTCCTCGATGATGCGATCTGCATGCGCCTGGAACAGCGCGGTCCAGTGCGCCTTCACCGTCTTCGGCGACACCGTCGGAAACATCGCGCGGCGCTCGACCTGATGCGCCTCGCCGTCCTTGCGCATCATGTTGTGGCCCATCAGCCGGTTCATGAGGCCGGCCGGCTGGTGCGAGGAGAACACGTCGATCTGCTTCTCGGAGATCGAGATATCGTCGCGGCTCGTCAGCAGCGTCGAGCCGAGCTGCGGCACGAACGCGATCGGCGCCTCCTTTCGCATTCTTGCCAGCATCGGATAGGGGTCGGCCCAGAACGTATCAGGGTCGATGTCGATGCGCGGCGCGGTGCTCAAGGCGGCGGCCTCCCTGGATTCTCGTTTCCTCCAGGCCAGACTAGCGAACTCCGCGGCCGGCGTCTGTCCCTAGCGATAGGGACAGACCGAGTTACCGGACCTCGGCGATCTTTGGTCCAGATGACAGCATCTGCGCGTTGGCCGCCAACGGCCGCTTCGACGGCGATGCCGGGTCCGGCGATCGGAAAGCGGCGTCGGCCGGCGCGCCCTGGAATGGCCTGCGGGCGGCGGTTGCCGGAAGCACGATCACCTTCGCTCCGACTTTCACCCGTTCATAGAGGTCCACGACGTCGTCATTGGTCAGCCTGATGCAGCCGGACGACACCCGCTTGCCGATCGTATTGGGGTTGTTGGTGCCGTGAATGCGATATTCGGTCTCGCCGAGATACATCGCGCGCGCGCCGAGCGGATTGCCGGGGCCGCCCGCCATGAACCGCGGCAGATAAGGCTGGCGCCCGATCATCTCCGTCGGCGGATGCCAATCCGGCCATTCGGCCTTACGGGCCACGGTCTGCTCGCCGGACCATGTGAAACCTTCGCGGCCGACACCGATGCCGTAGCGCATCGCTTGCCTGTCGTTCAGAACGAAATAAAGGAATGTGTTTCCGGTATCGATGATCACGGTGCCCGGCGTCTGGCGGCTGGTGTAGTCAACCACCTGCCGAACAAGCGCTCCGGGACCGTCAGCGGCCTTTGGTGGTTCGACCAGAGGCGCCGGAGCCGGAATCGGAACCGGAGCCGGCGCTGATGCACGAGCTGGAGCTGCCACGTAAACCGGAGTTGACGACGCTTGGGCTTCGTGGGCGGACGGCTTCCGTGCCGGCTGCACGCTCGCCGGGCGAGACAGCAAACCGTACCCCACGACGGCGACGGCCACGGCGCCAATTGCAACTCTCGCGGCCATTGGGATTGCGAGGGCCTCTGCCTTCTTACGTTTGGCCCGCTTACTCATGTCGTACCCCAGGTCACCATGCCCAAAAGAGGTACCCAGCAAAATTTAAGAAACCTCGAAGCGATGTCGCCCTGAGCGGAACCGTTAGTCGTGGTTAACGCCGAACTCTTGTTCGGCGCATCCGCTTTGGAAACAGATATTGCGGACTTGGAGTCCCCCTCAGTTCACGTGGTTAGGCCCCGCGAGCAATCGCAGCACGATCGCAAACAACTCGCTCTGCGAGGAGATGCCGAGCCGCTCATAGGCGCGCTTGCGGTAGGTCAGGGTCGAATGCAGGCTGATGCCGAGTCCTTGCGAGATCGCCTCGGAGCTGAAGCCTGCGAGGATACGACGGCAGACTTCCTGCTCGCGCGGCGTCAGCGCGGAGAGCGGCGGTCGGGTGGCGAACAAGGCAGCGAGGGACTGATCGGGCGCTACCGTCTCCTGAAAATGACGGGCGACGCTTGCCGCGATCGCCGGTGCGATGGCCTCGAGCCGCTCACGCTGCGCGGCGCTGAAGCGGCCCTGCGCGACGATGCGATAGAAATTGACGTAGAAGCAGGTGTCGCCGGTCCAGATCGCGGCCGCGCATTTGTCGACGATCCCGGAATCCTGGAAGAAGATTTTTCGGTAACGCGCGCCGTACATGCGCGGCGCGAACGCCGGCAGCATGATCGGCACACCGCCCTCGCCTTCGAACAGAGCGTCGCGGTTGGGATCGGATTCGTGAAACTGGCCCGCATAGGCCGCGCCGAGATCGCCGCCGATCGGGATATTGCCGGCATCGAGCAGGCAGTGCGCGGCACCGCCGCGGCTCAGCGAAAACACCGTGCAATGGCCGACATCCGCCTGCCGGCGCAGCGTGTCGATCAGGACATTTGGGAAATCGGAGCGGCCGATGGCGAGCACTGCGGACGTGACGTCACCCGCCGACGGATGTGTGGGCACCGCCTGAGACCGCATCCTTTCCTCCGCAAGCCGTTGTTTTGCGGGAGGATAGCAGCAAGGTGACGTCCGCGGAAGGCAGAGGGGCCTGTGTCTGCGGACATAGGCCGCAATCACGCTCTGGGGAAACGCAACGACGTCCAGCTCGACGCCGCTTTGAGGCCGCGAACGGTCCGCGGCTAGACGCGCCGGACAGGTCGGCCACGGGGTCTATTGCGCACATTGCCGTCGATACATTCGACCGGCACAGTCGCCAAGTTCCAACGAGCAATCACTCCGGCATGCCCGCAAGCCGCAGACCTTCCATGAGCTTGATCAATGTATTTGGGTGGAGGCTGAAGCGATCCGCGGCGCTTCCGACGCGAAGGTCACCATTGATTCCCCGCAGCGCTGCGGCATGCTCGCGAGCCTCTGCCAGTCGTCCCCCCAGCGCACAGGTCGCCGCCGCAATCTGAAGGGCGGTCACGAAAGCGGGCCGCCCGTCGATCGCTTTCAACGCGTAGAGGCGCGCATCGTCGAGGCGCCCGGCAACGAAATGAGCCGACGCTATCCCCGCGTGAAAGTTGAACATCATCGGATCGATGGGGCTATAGCGTATGGCATAGCCGAATTTATCAAGCGCGCTCGCCGCGTCTTCGAGCCAGACGTCGATCCAACCGGCGCAATACCAGGCAACTGAATAGTTCGGATTGAGCCGCAGCGCTCGCCCGACGAGGGTTCTGCCGGCGGCCATCTCACCAAGGACGTGCGCATTGGTAAAGCCAGCAGCGGTCAATGCGACAGGATCGTCACCCCCGAGCGCTACCGCTTGCCTCGAGAGACGCCGAGCCTCTGATACCTCGGCTTCCCGGTCTACCATCCAGCCGTTCACCTTCCGGCTCGTATAGCAACGCGCGGCCATGCCGCACGCAGCAGCAAAATTGTCATCAAGCGCAAATGCCTGCTTGAAAAATGACAGCGCCATTTCGTGCGCTGGCTGGGTCCAGAGATAGTAGCTTTCCAGTCCTCGCAAATAGAGGTCGTAGGCATCGAGATTTTCTGTTGGCTTGCGCCTGGTCCGATTGATTTCGTTTGCCTCGAGTTTGGGTGCAATGACCGCGATCATCTCCGAGACAATCGTGTCTTGAAGCTCGAAGATGTCCCCGAGGACACCGTCGCAGCGGTGCCCGGCGAGCGTCAGCCGCGATTCCGCGTCAATTAGCTGTGCAGTCATACGCACGCGGTTACCGGACTTGCGTAAGCTACCTTCGATGACATAGCGGACACCAAGCTCCCGACCGATCTGCCTGACATCGACCGCCCGATCCCTGTAAGTGAAGCTTGAATTGCGTGCGATCACGAACAACCAGCGCATGCGCGACAGGGCCAGAATTATCTCATCAACCACGCCATCTGCGAAGTAACTCTGGTCTGGATCGGCTACAAATGGGAGGACAGCGACTGAAGGCCTGTCTGGAAGTGCCAACACAGTTGAGTTAGCAACGCTCGTTGGCTGGATCGATGGTGAAGGTGTACTCCTCACGTTTCCGATGAAGCGAAGACCCTTGCGCGGAAAAGTCTTGATGAGCCTCTGGCCAGCGCCCGCGTCTCCGAGCGCGACTCGGGCAGAGTGAATGCACGCGGATATCGCAGAATCGGATACGATGCGGCCATTCCACACCGCAGACACCAGTTCATCTTTCGATACCAACCGGTCGCGGTTCGCAAGCAGGTAGAGCACCAGGTCAAGGACCTTCGGTTCTACGGCGATCTGCTTGTCGGCTCGGCGCACCTCCCTACGGGAGGCGTCGACCGTGCAATCATCAAAGACATAGAGCAACGGGCTAACCCTCAGCGGCTCTGGCTCAACATAGTCGCCCCTCAGAAAATGCCAAGGAAAGCCAAAGACCGTCCTCAAGCGAACGGCTCGGCGCTGAGCCACTCTCGCGAAGGAAGCAGACCTTTCGGCAGGTCTCGACGGGGCCAGAAATGACAATTCAATCAGCGACTTATGTGTTCGACGGCAATTCCCAAGAAGTCGAGCGCCTGGAAAGCCAGGCTCGTGCGATTGCACCTGAGGCCACATGGTTGCTCGACAATATTGGCGTGCAGCCGGGCTGGAAGGCCGCCGACATCGGCTGCGGCCCGATCGGCATTCTTGATCTGCTGGCACAGCGGGTCGGAGATTCAGGCGCCGTCGTCGGCATCGAGCGCGACAAGCGGTTCTTGGATATCGGACGATCGGTGATCGCGCGGCGCGGCCTCCGTAACGTGCGCATGGTGCTGGGCGATGCACTCACTGTCGAACTGGAGCCGGCGTCGTTCGATCTAGTTCACGAACGGCTGCTTCTGATTAACGTGCCGGTTGCGAACCAGAAGGCGATCATCGACCAGATGCTTGCTTTGCTCAAGCCGGGCGGAACGATCGCATTACAGGACTACGACCGCATTTCGTATGCTTGCTACCCCGAGCATCCCTCATGGACCGCGCTCTCCAATGCATACCGCGAAGCGTTTGAGGCCAACGGTGGCACGATCTCGACCGGACGATCGCTACCAAGGCTCTTGCGCGACGCCGGTGTCCAGAACATCTCGACGAAGGTGCATGCCGCGATCACTGAACGCGGCGACCCCCGGAGGATGGATGCGCTCGCGATGCTTGAGGCCCTACACACAAAAATACTGACGCTCGGGCATTTTAGCGCACGCGAGTTCGCCGCCCACAGGCAAGCATTGATCGAGCACCTATCCGATCCCGATACCCTGATCGTCGAACGTCTGCTGGTGCAAGCCTGGGGTACAAAGCCATGACCCGCGCCACGCAACCGCTCGTCACTGCCGGCGCCAGCGCGGAGCGCAGATCGACCAGCTATTCTGTGCTGACGAGCGCGATGGAGAGACACGAAGGCGTATGGACCGTATGCCCTGGAGAAGATTGGCGCCAGGGACGCACGCTATTCGGCGGCCTTACCGCGGCTCTTTGTCTCGAAGCGGCAGCGCGCGAGTTCACCGACCTTCCGCCACTGCGGTCGGCCCAATTCGCGCTGATGGCTCCTCCTTCCGGAGTCGTCAGAATTCGCGCAGAATTGTTGCGTAAGGGAAAATCCACAGCATTCGTTTCTACCGATCTGTCAGGCGACAGCGGCCTCGCGACGCGCGCAACATTGTGTTTCGCGCAAGGGCGTCATTCGGCCCATTCATTCCAGGGCATAACAGCGCCCGCCGTCGCCCGCCCCGACCTTTGTCCGCCGTTTCCGCGCAAGCCCACATTTGCGCAGCACTTTGATGCCGGCTTCGCTGGTGGAAGCATGCCCTACAGCGAGGCTGAAGATCCAACCACGTTGCTATGGTATAGGCTTCGCGACGACGCAAAGAACGTAACTTTACCCATGCTGACGGCAATAGCCGACGCCGCCGCTCCCGCAATGATGGCGCGGGTCAGTGAGATGCCTCCGTTGAGCACCATGACATGGGCTGTCCACTACCTGTCCGAGCAGCCGACCACGGAAAACGGTTGGTGGCTTCTGCGCACTTCCGCCGAAAGTGCGCGCAACGGCTATACGACCGAATCGGTGACAATCTGGAATTCGACTGGCGAACCGATCCTTGTCGGGCGACAGACGCTTGCGCTGTTCGCATAGGTAAGATCCGCTTCGGCTCACAAGCGATCGTCGACACGAGGCGCTTGGCAGGTCGGCGACGGGCCATCAACGGAATCCGACACCTAGTCGACTGATTCCGGTTCACCAGTCCGAGCCTACCTAGGTATGCCCCCTTCATACCCCTGCGCAATGGCGCCAAGCGAGTGCCTGATGCTACCAATAAGCCCAGAGTGAAAGGCAACGGAACCGGTCTTGCGAGCCGGCAGTTGCGGAGCAAGGTCGGCGGCGTAACGCCCGCCGGTCTTTCTCGACCTTAAGATTGCTGTTTACGCATGATCTTTCCGGAAAACCGCTTCGCACTTTGCGCTAACGCGGCCCTTCGGGTCCGGATCATGCTTTAGCGGCGCGTTGCCGGTCAATTGGTGTCCACTGCCACTGCTAACTGCAGAGAGTACGCCATGAGAAACATCACCGATCTCCTGATGCGGTTCTGGCAAGGGAGCCAGTCCATATCCAATACTGAGGTCGTGGCTCTTGCCGAAAACCGGGATCAATCCAGCATGGCTGATTTTGTCCGGATCCTGCAGTCCTACGATCAAGTCCAGTACGGCAGAAGCTAGAGGCGAGCGCGTCAGTCCGTGACACGATCGTGCGGGCAAGCAATTGGCCCGAGACGTACACGACCTCCTCCGCACGGATGTTCAGCCCACCGGCCCCGGTGTCCAATCGTCCCCTGACAGCGGGCTGACTTTTACGTCCTCGATGACCCCGAGCTCCAGGCTTGGATCGAAATGGCGCATCGTGCGCTCGTTGAAGTCGATGATGCGGCCGGGCCTGAGTGGTCCCACGTCATTGATCTTGACGATGACCTTCTTGCCGAAGGCTTCGACGAGCGCGTACTTTGGCCTCACACCGAATTGGACCCCACCAAATTTCCGGCGCAAACTCGTCTTGATGGCAGCCGCCCAGACGGAGGGATCATAACGCTCGCCGGAGGCTGTGCTCGGACCGCCCTCCTCCTTGCCGGGTTTGAACGGATTGTACATCGATGCAGCGCCAACGACCGCATCCCCGGAGGCGGCATCGACGACGGCGTTTGCGTGATCTCCACGCGATTCACTTCGAGCAACGGTAACAGAAACGGCAAGCGCAACCAGGGCGCCGCAAAGTGCGGCGCTCGAGCGGAACAGCATCATAACTCCTGTGATTTTTTAGATCGTCGGTTCCCGACCCCGCAAACAGCGCAAGCGAACGCGGACGCGTTCATGAAGCTTGCACCGTGTTTTTGCGGGTTCGCGCCAACCCCTTGGCAATGGAACCGATGTGCGAACCAGAGTGGTTCCCACGCAGTGTTTTACGTTGTTATGACTAAGACAGAGATTGCGTCAGCAGCATGACTTAACGGACGGCCTATTCCGCCGCCGCTTTCACTGGGACGACATTGATCGCGAGCTTGCCGTAGCGATCCGTAAAAGCCTCGGCGTCGATCTCTTCCAGCTTGATTTCGCCGTTCATCACGCTCCTCTTCCACGCCGCCTGCGCCGGATCATTCTGGAACTCCGGCATCACCTCGCGGCCGAACAGCTCGAGCGATTCGCAGATGTGCTCGTGGCTGTTCTTGCCGGCCTGGTTGAGCAGAATCACCTGATCGATATGCGAAGACTGGAAGCGCTTCAGTTTCTTTCGGATCGTCTCGGGCGAGCCGATCAGGCCGCCGCGCAGCGCGGCCTCCTGCGCTTCCGGGTTGTCGCGCTTCCACTTGTTGTACTCGTCCCACATGTTCACGGTGTAGGGCGCGGGACGCTGGCGGTTCTGCGAAGCGCCATAGAAGCGCAGCGCGAACTGGAAGAAGGTGGCGCCGTCGGCGCGGGCCCGCGCCTCTTCATCCGTCTTCGCGCACATGAAGAACGAGACCAGCGCCATGTTCGGATTGATCTCGTAGTCGGCTAATTTGTGCAGCCGCTTGGTCATGGCGTTGTAATAGGCGTGCACCCAGGCGTGCGCGGCATCGGCGCTGACGAACTGGAAGCCGAGCGCACCAAAACCATGACGGCCGGCGCGCTCGATGGTCGGCAGCTGCGAGCAGGCCATCCACAAAGGCGGATGCGGCTTCTGCACGGGCTTGGGCACGACGTTGCGCAAGGGGATGTCGAAATACTTGCCGTGGTGCTCGGAGCCAGCATCCCTGAACATCGGGAAGATCGCGGCGACGGCCTCCTCGAACACCTCCTTCTTGGTCTCCATGTCGCGGCCGAACGGCGTGAGCTCAGTGATGGACGCGCTCTCGCCCATGCCGAATTCGCAGCGGCCGTTGCTGAGCAGATCGAGCACCGCGACACGTTCGGCGACGCGCGCCGGGTGATTGGTGGTGAGCTGGAGGATGCCGTGGCCGAGGCGGATGTTCTTGGTGCGCTGGCTCGCGGCGGCGAGGAAGGATTCCGGCGAGGGAGAGTGGGAATATTCCTCGAGAAAATGGTGCTCGACCACCCAGGCGTGGTCGTAGCCGAGCCCGTCGGCGAGTTCCATCTGCGAGAGCGCGTTCTGGTAGAGGGCGAGCTCGTCGCCGGTCCCCCAGGGCCGCGGCAGTTGCAGCTCGTAGAAGATGCCGAACTTCATGACGCCTCTCCCTCTTATTGTTGTTGAGGTCATCTTAAGGGGTGAGGCCGCGCTGTCTACGCGGTCGCAATTCCGCCATGCGGGAGATCACGCTTTTCGGCGCGGCGGCCATTCAGCACCGCGCCAATGAAGGTGAAGCGTACAAAGAGATGATAGCTCGCCAGCATCGGCGGAATCGCGACGGTGAGAATGACAGCGAACTTAACCGGCCCGGGCCAGTCGAGTTGCGACAGCGCGACCTGGAGCGCCATCACGATTGGCAAGTGGATCAGATAGAGCCAGTAGGACGCATCGGCGAGGTAGCGCCAGGTCGGGCTGAAGCCCGACATGAAACGGAGCGCGAGACCCATGACCGCAAAGGTCGCAATCCATATTGCCGGTGCGTAGAGGATCGCTGAGACAAGCCTGAGTGTGGCGAAACTGACCGGCAATTTCGGTGCCCCCGGCGCGGACAACATCACACCAGAGAGCACGAAGCTGATCAGGATCAGGACGAGTGCGAGCAGGAGGTGCGGCAGCCATCGCCGCTCGATCAGGCGCAGCAGGTCGATCTGCCGATGCATCAGCCAGCCGACGGCGAAGGCGGTGCCGAAGCCGATCCAGGCCTGCGCGTTGGTGATGAGCGATTGATCCGGCGTCCTCACCCCCATCACATTGATCCAGCGTTGGTCGAGACAGAAAGCGATGCCGATCGGGATCGCCAGAACAAGGGCGGCCAGCGGACTTCTCATGATCCCTGCGAAGAGGCGATCGATCACCGCTCGCCAAGTTCCTGATGCATCGAGCCAGACAAACCCGCCGCGCAGCAGCAGCATGGCGACATAGAGCTCGAGCAGCACATAGATGAACCAGAGATGGGTCAGGGGGAAATTCGGCAGCACCGGCGGCCAGCTGCGGGACCAGCCGCCATTCGGGAAATGAGACGCCCAGATCGCGATGAGGCTCATCGGCGTGAACAGGATCGGCCAACCGACAACGAGCGGCAGCCCGATCCTCTGGAGCCTGTCCCGGACGAAGGCCTGGGTGCCCCGGCGATGAAAGCTCATGCGGGCGAAGAAACCCGCCATCAGGAAGAAGGTCGTCATCCGGAAGACGTGGATGGTGAAGGTCAGCAGGCCCAGGAGCAGGCTTGGATGGGTGTCCTGGATGAACCAGAACCGGGGTGTGGCAGGCACGAACGACATTGCCGCGTGCAGGACGATGCCAAGCAGCAGGGCGCCGCCCCTGAGCGCGTCGAGAGCGTGGAGCCGTTCCGATGCGGGGGCGGCTGCGGTCGAAGGAGACATGGAGACTCATTCCGGGTGGCGAGAGGTTTCTGCCGGACAGTCTGCCCAATCGGGGCGCGGCCCTCTTGCCGGATCCAAAAATCGGCTAGCCGATTTCTCGACGCGGCTCGCTGATGTCAGCCCGATCTAGCCGGCTGAGCGCCTCGCGCCGGAATTCGGTCGGGGTTACGCCGGTCTCGGCCTTGAAGGCGCGATTGAAGGGGCCGATCGACTGGAAGCCTGCATCCATGGCGATGGTCAGCACCGGGACCTCCCGCTGCGTCATCGGACAGCGCCAGCCTGGCATCCTCAATGCGGTAGCGATTGAGGAACGCATTGAAGTTCCGATAGCCCAGCCCTTCGTTGATGGCCTGGCGCAGCCGGTGCTCGGGAACGTCGAGCCGTGCCGCGAGCGCCCCGATCGCAAGACCTTCCTGCCGGTAGGTCCGCTCCACCGTCATCAGATGGTCGAGACGCCGCAGCAGGATGGGATCGACGACGACCCGGGGATCGACGGCGACCCGGCCCGCGGGAGCACGATCGGTCCCGCGTGTGCTGCCGGATGCGATGGCCGCCGTGGCGTCGTTGACGGGCAGGGCTGGCTGCGTGGCGAACGTCCCCACTCCAGCCACCATGGCCACCACGAACAGGGCGAGCGCCGTCGTAAGACTGCCGGGCGCGCCGGGGACCGCGACGGGAATGGCCGCGAAGCCGGCACCGGCGACTGCAACGATGAGCCCGACATTAATGGCCAGCATCGCCAGCCGCAGCCGGCGGCGGCGCGCGACCAGATCGGCACGCCAGGTCTTGACCGTCTGGACCGCGGCCGCGAGAGCCAGCGCAAGATTCACGAGCGCCAGGCCTCGACCGCCAGCGCCCGCCAAAGCGGGCCAGTAAGCCCAGCCCAGCGTGAGCGCAAAGCCGAACGCCACGACGCCCAGCCACAGGGCGCCGTGCCATCGCCTCAGCACGAAATCATCGTCGAACGCCACGCGCGCCCACAGCCAGAACACGGCGGGCTGCGCGGACAGGATCGGCAACACCCACCACCATGACGATTTGGGAAAGAACGGGGCGGTGGCGATGGCGTAGAACACGCCACCGGCCGACATGGCAATGCCCAGCAGAGCCTGCTGGCTGGTCGCCTGCCGCAGCAGCGCCACGAGAATGATCAGCAGGAACACGCCGCTCGTTGCGCCGCGCAGCCCGAGATCAATGGCAGTGAGCCCCATCACACTTTGTCGCCTCTATCCGGGAACCCAACTTTCGCATCGCCTCCGCGCAAGCACAATCTAAACTTGCGGATGCGGTCGTGCGACACCCATGCTCGCAACTTGAACAGTTGATCCAGATCAACGCCGCGGCGGCCCAATTGCAGCAAAAGTGCTGCAAGGCAACGGCCCGGATGCCGTCCCGATTCCCATACCATCCCGAAGAGACCGAATATGTCGGCCCCTGACGACACGACTTCGCGCGTGCGCCGTAAGCGCATGGAGATTTTTGCGTTCCTGTTCCTGACTGCGGTCGTGATGCCCGTCCTCGCGGTCGGAACGGTCGGCTCCTACGGGCTCGGCGTCTGGATCTACCAGATGTTCGCCGGCCCTCCCGGCCCGCCGACCTCCGCGCATTGATCGTTCGACAAGCGAAAGACAGGCATCATGGCCCAAACCACGCTCGACACAACCAAACTCAACCGCCGTGCACTGATCACCGGCCGCGTGCTCAGCGCCGACCGCATCGTGCCGCCGCCGGGCGCCGAGATCGCCAGCATCATCGTGCAGGCGCGCCCCGAGAAGCTCGCCGAGGTCGAAGCCGAGATCACGGCGCTGCCCGGCTGCGAGATCCATGCCCGCGACGTGCGCGGCAAGCTCATCGTGGTCGCCGAGGCGCCCGATGCCGGCAGCCTCGGCACCATGCTCAACACCATCCAGTCGCTGCAGCACGTCTATTCCGCGGCGCTGGTCTTCCACGCCATCGAAACCGCCTGAGTCAGGAAGAGCCATCATGACATCGCCAAAGCTCGACCGCCGCCAGATGCTGAAGCTCGAGGCCGCCGCGATCGCCGCGGCCGCCGCCGGGCTGCCGGCGCCGGCGCTCGCCGCCAACCTCACCGCCGAGCGCGAGGTGAGCGAATTGAAATGGGACAAGGCCGCCTGTCGCTTCTGCGGCACCGGCTGCTCGGTGATGGTCGCGACCAAGGACAACCGCGTCGTCGCCACGCACGGCGACATCAAGGCCGAGGTCAATCGCGGCCTGAACTGCGTCAAGGGCTACTTCCTCTCCAAGATCATGTACGGCCACGACCGCCTGACGCAGCCGATGCTGCGCAAGACCAACGGCAAGTACGACAAGAACGGCGACTTCACGCCTGTGTCCTGGACCGAAGCCTTCGACATCATGGAGCTGAAGTGGAAGGAGGCGATCAAGAAGCGCGGGCCCAACGGCGTCGCCATGTTCGGCTCCGGCCAGTGGACGATCTGGGAAGGCTATGCGGCCTCAAAGCTGTTCAAGGCCGGCTTCCGCACCAACAACATCGACCCCAACGCGCGGCACTGCATGGCCTCCGCCGTCGCCGGCATGATGCGCACCTTCGGCATCGACGAGCCGGCCGGCTGCTATGACGACATCGAGGCCACCGACGCCTTCGTGCTGTGGGGCTCCAACATGGCGGAGATGCACCCCATCCTGTGGACGCGCCTGACCGACCGCCGGCTGTCCGCACCGCATGTCCGCGTCGCCGTGCTCTCCACCTTCGAGCACCGCTCGTTCGACCTTGCCGACATCGGCATGGTGTTCAAGCCGCAGACCGATCTCTACATCCTCAACGCCATCGCCAACCACATCATCAAGACCGGCCGCGTCAACAAGGACTTCGTTGCCGCCCATACCGTGTTCAAGCGCGGCCAGACCGATATCGGTTATGGCCTGCGGCCCGAGCATCCGCTGCAGAAGAAGGCGACGGGCGCCGCGAAACCCAACGACTCCACCGACATGAGCTACGACGAGTTCGTCAAGTTCGTCTCGGAATACACGCTGGAGAAGGCGGCCGAGATGTCCGGCGTGCCGCTGAATCGGCTGGAGGCGCTCGCCGAGCTCTATGCGGATCCGAAGACAAAAGTGGTCTCGTTCTGGACCATGGGCTTCAACCAGCACACCCGCGGCGTCTGGTGCAACAACCTCGTCTACAACATCCACCTTTTGACCGGAAAGATCTCCGCGCCCGGCAACAGCCCGTTCTCGTTGACCGGCCAGCCCTCGGCCTGCGGCACCGCGCGCGAGGTCGGCACCTTCTCGCACCGCCTGCCGGCCGACATGGTCGTGACCAACAAGGCGCATCGCGACCACGCCGAGCACATCTGGCAGCTGCCCGAGGGCACCATTCCCGACAAGCCCGGCGCACACGCCGTGCTGCAAAGCCGGATGCTGAAGGACGGCCTGATCAACGCCTATTGGGTGCAGGTCAACAACAACCTCCAGGCCGGCCCCAACGCCAATGAGGAGACCTATCCGGGCTTCCGCAACCCCGACAATTTCATCGTGGTCTCGGATGCCTACCCGTCGGTGACGGCGCTCGCGGCCGATTTGATCCTGCCGACCGCGATGTGGGTGGAGAAGGAAGGCGCCTATGGCAATGCCGAGCGGCGCACGCAGTTCTGGCACCAGCTCGTCACCGCGCCGGGCGAATCGAAGTCGGATCTCTGGCAGCTCATGGAGTTCTCCAAGCGCTTCAAGATCGAGGAGGTCTGGCCCGAGGAGCTGATCGCCAAGAAGCCGGAATATCGCGGCAAGACGCTGTTCGACGTGCTCTACAAGAACGGCCAGGTCGACAAATTCCCTGTTACGGAGATCGAGGCCGGCTACGCCAACGAGGAAGCCAAGGCGTTCGGCTTCTACGCGCAGAAGGGCCTGTTCGAGGAATATGCCCAGTTCGGCCGCGGCCATGGCCACGACCTCGCGCCGTTCGAAGCCTATCACCGGGAGCGCGGCCTGCGCTGGCCTGTGGTCAACGGCCAGGAGACGAAGTGGCGCTTCCGCGAGGGCAGCGACCCCTACGTCAAGCAGGGCACCGACGTGCAGTTCTACGGCTATCCCGACGGCAAGGCGCGCATCTTCGCGCTTCCCTTCGAGCCGGCGGCGGAATCGCCCGACAGCGAATATCCGTTCTGGCTCTCGACCGGCCGCGTGCTGGAGCACTGGCATTCCGGCACCATGACGCGCCGTGTGCCCGAGCTCTACAAGGCTTTCCCGGAGGCCGTGTGCTTCATGCATCCAGACGACGCGTCGGAAGCAAAGCTGCGCCGCGGCGATGAGGTGAAGGTGGTCTCGCGCCGCGGCTTCATCCGCGCCCGCGTCGAGACCCGCGGCCGCGACCGGCCGCCGCGCGGCCTCGTGTTCGTGCCGTGGTTCGACGAATCCAAGCTGATCAACAAGGTGACGCTGGACGCCACCGATCCGATCTCGCTGCAAACCGACTTCAAGAAATGCGCCGTGCGCATCGAGCGTGTGAGCCTGTCATGATGAAACGATTTGGAATAGCCCTGCTCGCGGTCGCGATTGCCGCCGGCGCGAGTTCGCTGACCGCGCAGACGGTGACCTCGGGACTGCGCGGCGCGGCGCCGCTCAATGACGAGGGCCCGGCCCCGCCGATGCTGCCCAACCGCAACACGTCCGAGAAGGAGGCGCGCAACTATCCGGAGCAGCCGCCCGTCATCCCGCACACGATCGACGGCTACCAGATCGATCTCAACGGCAACAAGTGCCTGTCCTGCCACGCGCGGGCGCGCACCGCGGAATCGCAGGCGCCGATGGTGTCGATCACGCATTTCATGGACCGTGACGGCCAGTTCCTGGCCTCGATCTCGCCGCGCCGCTTCTTCTGCACCGAATGCCACGTGCCGCAGAACACGGCCAACCCGCCCGTCAGCAACGATTTTACGGACATCGACACGCTGCTGTCGCGCACGAGCCCCGGTGGCCGGCGATGACGACCGCTGCTGATGAGCCCAATGCAGAGCTGAAGGCCAAGCGCGGCTTCATCGCGCGAAGCTGGGATTTCCTGCTCGAGCTCTGGGGCGTGCTGACCCGGCCGAGCTCGGTGTTCGCGCTCGGCACGCTGGTGCTGGCGGGCTTCGTGGCTGGCGTGATCTTCTGGGGCGGCTTCAACACCGCGCTGGAAATCACCAACACCGAGAAGTTCTGCACCGGCTGCCACGAGATGAAAGACAACGTCTACGCCGAGCTGAAGTCGACCATCCACTTCACCAATCGCTCCGGCGTGCGCGCCACCTGCCCGGACTGCCACGTGCCGCACAACTGGACCGACAAGATCGCGCGCAAGATGCAGGCCTCCAAGGAGGTCTGGGGCAAGATCTTCGGCACGATCGACACGCGCGAGAAATTCCTGGATCACCGGCTCGAGCTCGCCGCGCATGAATGGGCGCGCTTCAAGGCCAATGACTCCCTGGAATGCCGCAACTGCCACAGCGCCGATTCCATGGACATCACCAAGCAGTCGCCGCGGGCCTCGGTGGCGCACCAGCGCTTCCTGTTCACCAAGGAAAAGACCTGCATCGACTGCCACAAGGGCATCGCCCACCAGCTGCCCGACATGCGCGGCGTTCCGGGCTGGCAATAGGACCGCGGTCAGCCGGATTCGCCCCGCTTGAACCGGCGGGGCGAATGGTTAGTTTTGGGGGACGGCGAATCGCCTCGTTTCGCCCCTTCTCAAGACAGACATGGCCACTTTCACCCCGCATCAGGATGCCGCGCTCAAAGCCGTCGGCGACTGGCTCAAAGCCAAGCCCGGACGGGGCGGCACGCCGCCCGTCTTCCGCCTGTTCGGCTTTGCCGGCACCGGCAAGACCACACTGGCGCGGCATATCGCCGAGGGCGTGGACGGCGAGGTGAAATTCGCCGCCTTCACCGGCAAGGCGGCCCTCGTCATGCGCAACAAGGGCTGCGACGAGGCCTCCACCATCCATTCGCTGATCTACCGCGCCCGCGAATCCGGCGAGGAGCAGCCGAGCTTCGAATTGTGGGACGATGCGCCGGCCTCGAAGGCCAAGCTGATCGTGATCGACGAATGCTCGATGGTCGATGCCGAACTCGGGCGCGACCTGATGTCGTTCGACTGTCCCCTCTTGGTGCTGGGCGACCCGGCGCAGCTGCCGCCGATCCAGGGCGGCGGCTTCTTCACCAATTCGGAGCCCGACGCGATGCTGACCGAGGTGCATCGCCAGGCGCAGGACGACCCGATCGTACGGATGTCGATGGACGTGCGCGAGGGCCGCGAGCTCGACATCGGCCGTTACGGCGAGAGCGAAGTGGTGTCGCGCAAGGAGCTCGACCCCGACCGCGTCATGGGCGCCGACCAGGTGCTGGTCGGCCGCAACAACACGCGACGCGCCTACAACATGCGGGTGCGTCAGCGCCAGAACATCGAGGACGCCTTTCCCGTTGCCGGCGACAAGCTGGTGTGCCTGCGCAACAACCGCAAGAAGGGCCTGTTCAACGGCGGCCTGTGGCGCGTGAAGTCGCGCAACACCTCGCGCTCGAAATCGCGCATCCTCTCCATGCGGTTGTCGCCGGACGAGGATTTCGGGCACAAGGTGACGAAAGTCTCCGTGCGCGCCGATTGCTTCGAGGGCGGCGTCGAGCAGATCGCCTGGGAGCAGCGCAAGCCCTACGACGAGTTCGACTATGGCTACGTGCTGACCGTGCACAAGTCTCAGGGCTCGCAATGGGACGA
This sequence comes from Bradyrhizobium iriomotense, assembly GCF_018130765.1. Lineage (GTDB taxonomy): Bacteria > Pseudomonadota > Alphaproteobacteria > Rhizobiales > Xanthobacteraceae > Bradyrhizobium > Bradyrhizobium iriomotense_A. Next base: position 134,072 of record NZ_JAFCJZ010000022.1, on the reverse strand, counting down.
CGTCGTGCTGTTCGACGAGAGCTTTGCGTTTCAGGACTCGCGCGCGCGGTGGCTGTATACAGGGATCACGCGGGCGGCGAAGCGGCTGAGTATCGTGGTTTAAAACTCCGCTGCCGTAGGGTGGGCAAAGCGCAGCGTGCCCACGCTCTATTGCTTATAGAGAGAGAGATCGTGGGCACGGCGCGTTGCGCCTTTGCCCACCCTACGGCACCGCGGATGAGGCGCGAGTATTCCCCTCACTTCCCCGCCACAAAATAAAAATCCTCCCGTCCCGGCGGGGAGCCGTACGTGAACGGCTGCTGCTCGTGCTTGGTCGCGGCCCAGACGTCGTCGCGGACGATGTCGAACAGCTTTCGGATCTCGACCTTCGGCTCCTTGATCTCGCGGGCGAGCGCGGTGGCGAAGGGGCTGTTGGCGGCACCGTCGCCGTCCATCGCGGTTTCGCCGTGCTTGGCGGCATAGACCACCATGAAGCCGGCACCGGGCTCGATGTTGGAAAAGCCCTTGTCGACCAGCTTCAGCGACAGCGTGCGCTGCATGGTCGGCGCGAACGGATTGTCGCGGCAGGCATCGAGGACCACGAGCCGCATTTTTCGTGCGGCACCGACTGCGGCGATGACCTGCTCGAGTGCGACCGCTTGTCCCTCGGCGTCCTTGTCGGCGGCAAGCTTGGCGTCGACCGGAACGAGATAGTTCACCCCGCCGATCTCAAAACCGTGGCCGGCGTAATAGACCACGGCCCAGTCGGCCTTCTCCGCTTCCTCCGCGAAGGCCTTCAACGCGTCGAAGAACTTGTCGCGGGTGAGATCGCTGACGGAGATCACGGTCTGGAAACCGACATCCTTCAGCGCGCTCGCGATCAATTTCGAGTCGCGCGGCGGATTGGGCAGAGCGTGGACGTTCTTGTAGGCGCCGTTGCCGATCACCAGCGCAACACGGCGCCCGCCGGGCGCGCCTCCCGGCGCTTGCGGCGTCAGTGCGGCGAGCCGCTCCTGCGCGATCGCGCGGGCGCGCGCGACGTCGATCTCGTCGAACCTCGTCAGCGAATACGCAGCCGCGCGGTAGTCGGCGCGAGCCTGGGCGAGATCCTTCTTTCGCTCGTAGATCTGGCCGCGTCCGGAATGGGCGCGCACGCTGTTCGGGTTGAGCTCGATGACCGCGTTGTAGTCCTTCAGCGCGGCGTCGAGGTCGCCTTTCCTCATGCTGACCTCGGCGCGATTGTTCATTGCGAACACATTCTTCGGCTGCTTCTCGATCAGGCCGTTGCAGTCGGCGAGCGCCAGATCGTACTTGCCCATCAAGCCGTAGGTGACGCAGCGGTTGCCGGCGATCTGCGGCGCGGTCGGATCGATCTTCTCGGCCTCCGCGAAATCGGCAATCGCGCCGTCATAGTCCTTCATCAGCGTGCGCACGCGGGCACGATTGGTCCAGCCGAGTAGGAATTTCGGCGTGTATTTGATCGACAGGTTGAAATCGTCGAGCGCGCTTTGCAGCGCGCCTCGGCGCAGCTGGATGACGCCGCGATTGTTGTAGGGAACACCGTAGGTCGGCCGCTTCTGGAGCGCGAGGTTGTAATCGGCCATTGCGAGGTCGTCCTGGCCCTTGCGCTCATAGGCGAGGCCGCGCAGGTTGAGCGCAATGACGAAGTCCGGATCGAGATCGATCGCCATGGACAGGGTCTCGATGGCGTGGACGTAGTCACGCTTGTTGATCAGGGTGTTGCCGCGCACGGACAGCGCGATGGCCTTGTCCTTGCCGGTGAGGCGATCGGCGTTGAGCAGATTGTCGCAGGCCGGTGCGCGGGCCTGCATGTCCGCCTGGCGGTCGCGGCAGAGGGCGAGATCGTCGCTGACCTGATCTGCCGAAGCGACGGCGACACAGGCAATCAGGGTGACGAGGGTCAGGGAAACGACGCGCAGCATGTTGTCAGGCCAGCTCCAGCCACCATTTTTCTAGGTCTATCGTCGACGGCGCGGGTTCATCTAGCGCGGAGTTCCGTATCCCGCCAAGCCGGCTGTCTCAGCCTGCGCTTTTCACAGAGTCGTGTCCGTCGCGGCGTAACAATCCTCACCCTCTCCCGTATCTCCGGTAACTGAAAATGCGGCCGGGCAGGCTGTTCGCCCGGTGCCAACCGACCTAGACTGTCGCAACCTTCCGCCAAAGAGGCTCCGCCATGCGTCGTCCTGCCCTCCTGACCCTGCTCGCCGCCACCGCCGCCGCGACACTGGCCTTTGCCATGCCATCCCGCGCCGCCGAGGAAGCGGTGGTGATCCCCGCCCCGGCCGTGGACGCAGCGTCCGCGAGCGGCATCCAGACAGCGGTGGTCGCCGGCGGCTGCTTCTGGGGCGTGCAGGGCGTCTTCCAGCACACCGCGGGCGTCGTCAACGCGGTCTCCGGCTATGCCGGCGGCACCAAGGCGACCGCGGACTACCAGACCGTGTCGAGCGGCCGCACCGGCCACGCGGAATCGGTCGAGATCAAGTACGATCCGAAGAAGATCTCGTACGGAAAGATCCTCCAGATCTACTTCTCGGTGGTGCACGACCCGACCCAGCTCAACCGCCAGGGCCCCGACATCGGCACGCAATATCGCTCGGCGATCTTCACCACGTCCGACGAGCAGAAGAAGGTGGCGGAGGCCTATATCGCCCAGCTCAACGGCGCCAAGGTGTTCGGCAAGCCGATCGTGACCAAGGTCGGCGCGCTGGAGGCATTCTATCCGGCGGAGGCCTACCACCAGGACTATCTGACGCTGCACCCGAACCAGCCCTACATCGCCTATAACGACCTGCCCAAGGTCGAGAACCTGAAAAAGCTGTTCGCGGATAACTACATCGAGAAGCCGACGCTGGTGAGTGCCAGCAAGGCCACCAACTGATCGCGAGATCATCCAAGCAAGATCACTGAAAAACGGGAGACCCATGCCCGACACCAAGGCAAAAACCACCGACGACAAAGTCATCAAGAGCGAAGAGCAGTGGCGGCGCGAGTTGACGCCGATGCAGTACGCGGTGCTGCGCGAGAAGGCGACCGAGCGTCCCTTCTCCGGCGAATATGAGCACGACCACCGTGCCGGCACTTACGTTTGCGCCGGCTGCGGCAATGTGCTGTTCGAGTCCGACGCCAAGTTCGATTCCGGCTGCGGCTGGCCGAGCTTCACCGCGCCCGCGGTCGAGAGCCATATCGACGAGGAGCGGGATGTCAGCCACGGCATGATCCGCACCGAGGTGCTCTGCTCCAAGTGCAGCGGCCATCTCGGCCATGTCTTTCCCGACGGCCCCGGTCCGACCGGCCTGCGCTACTGCATCAACTCCGCGGCGCTGAAGCTCGAGCCCAAATAACCTTGCGCCCGTCGGGTTCCCCCATGGAACCCGGTGGCGCGATGTGCTTTTCTTCCCTAGCGGTGCGGCCGATGATCGCATTTCGGCGTCCGCCAGGGAGGATGCCATGACCCTTGGGACCATCCTGATCATCCTGGTGATCATCTATCTCGTCGGCGGCCTGTCCGGCCGGCTCGGCGGCTACGGCTATGGCCTCGGCCATTCTGGCATGGGCATCGGCGGGGTCGTGCTGGTGGTGCTGATCGTCCTGCTGCTTCTTGGCAAAGTGTAAACCATATAAGTGATTGAAATAACTTATGTTATTTCGGTTGCGGGGCTGCCATGCATGGATTCATCATCTCGCATCGCAGGGGTCGCATTTTTGTCAAAACGGCCTATATTAGGGGACGAAAATGACATGTGCGGCGGGCCCGCTCGATCACGGTCGCTGCCCTCCCAAACCCCACGCGCTTAAAGCCCCAGAGAGATCACGAGGTCTTTGACCATGCGTCCACTGCGTCCGTTCAACTTCAACACTTCCGCCGAACTCTTCCCCGCTGCGATCCGCAAGAAGAAGCGCGCCGGCTTCACCTATCGCCGGTTCGGCACCGCGGCCGAGGCCGTGCAGTTCGCGATGGAGCAGTTGCCGACGGATTCGCTGAACGGCGCCTATCTCCAGGTCGAGGAAGCACGCTTCGACCAGAACGGCATCCGCTCGCTCTATGAGAGCGAAGCCTTCCCGCTGCCGCGCCGCCCCAGGCCGGCCCCGGCCGCCGAGACCGACGCCGACGCGGCGTAAGTTTTCGCAAACCTCCGATGCGCGCTGAAGGCGCGATGGCCGAAAGGTCGTCGCGCTTTTTGCGTTTTGGTGGGGGGCACGCTCTGTCGTCTCCCTCGCCCCGCTCTTGCGGGGAGAGGGCGGGGTGAGGGGCTGCTTCCGCATTCACGGTGACAACTGGACTCGCGGAGACTCCCCTCACCCGCCGCGCTTCGCGCGTCGGCCTCTCCCCGCAAGCGGGGCGAGGCGAAGAAGGCGACATCGCGCGCTAGATCCGCGGCTGCTTGTCGAGCCAGCGGCGGAGCAGGCGGACATTGCGCATGTTGGCGCGGAACATGACGTCGAAGGCATCGCCGGCGAACGGGACCATGCCGACCACGCCGTCGACCGCGACATTGCCGAGCATGCGCGCGGTGATGTACCAGGGCGCGCCCAGCGCCCTCGCCTCGCGCACCAGCCATAGCGAGATCGCGGTCGTGATGATGTCGCCGACCACGGGGATCAGCCCGATCAGCCCGTCGATGCCATAGCGGATGTTGGTGCCGGGCAGGATGAAGGCGACGTCGAGCAGTTTTGCGATCGCCTCGATACGGGCGATCCGCTGCTCGCGGGTCAGATTGCCGAACGGACTGCCTTGCCCGAATTCAAAGCGAAACTCCTGAAACCCTTGCTCAAGCGTCTCGGGGCGGATCTCGCGGCCATCCTGGTCGATGATCGGCCCGCGCGCGGTGCCTTTGGAGGTACCTTGGAAGGTACCTTGGAAGGTATCTTGGAAATTGTCGCGCGAACGGTCTCCCGAACGGGGCTTGCGCGGAACAAGAATGTCGTCGTCGGACATGGTCATGGTCTCTGTGGAACGCGCCAGCGGGACGGAGGGTTGCTGCCGCGTCCGAAGGTCGCGCGCTCAGGTCGGAGTCGCCGCCGCGGATTCCGGCTCCTCGACATATCTATGCACGAGCCAGGAGGAAATCACCGACGGCACGAAGCCGACCATGCCGTACAGGATGAACTGCACCAGGCCCGAATCCGGCCCGCGCGAGCTGTAGGTCAGCGAGGCCAGCACGAAGGCGAAGAGGCCAACGAGGAGCATCCGCAAGCTAGGGCCGATCCGGCGGATATGAATGAGAATATCGTCGACCGCGCCGATCATCAGCGAAGGCAGGAAGCCGAACAGATAGCTGTATTGCAGGGTCTTGAAGAACACCACGAACAGCTTGCCGACCTCGCCGAGACTGGTCTGGGTCCAATAGCCGGACTGATAGGTCGTCGTCAGCAGCAACAGGAACCCGCCGACGAACGGGCCGACCAGAGCAAACACCAGATAGCGTTTCATCAAATACCCTCACACCTCGCCCCGTTATAGCAGCGCCGCGGGAACCTTGAACAGCGGGGCGCCGGCCGCCTTCGAAGGGGGAACAAGTGGCAAGGCGACGAGTTCAGACAGGACCTTTGAAGTCTCCCTGTCGGATTGGAGCCGCCGATGTTCCGTAAATTCGTTCTGGCAACGATCACGCTCGCAGCCCTGAGCGGCCTGTCGAGTGCGCCCGCTCTCGCCCAGGGCCACATGGGCACGCCGCAGGAGCAGAACGCCTGCTCGCGCGATGCGTCGCGGCTGTGCCGCAAGGAACTCGGCAATGACAGCGCAGTGCAGAGCTGCCTGCAGGCCAACCGGGCCAAGCTGTCGAGATCATGCAGCAAGGTGTTCGCCAGCCACGGCATGTGAGGATCGGAAGCCCCTGCGAACGGAGAGTGAAGCCATGCTGCGCGACGAACAACTCTCGATCCTCAGGGACATCAGCCAGTCCGTCGCCTTCGCCGACGACCGGCAGGGCAAGATCGGCGAGCTGATCGCCGGCGGCTACGTGATGAAGGACGGCGATCTGTTCGAACTCACCGCCAAGGGCGTCACAGCGGTCGAGGAACATGCCGCCTGCCTCGGTGCTGATGATGCCGAACAAGCGAACGCATCATCCGACCGGCCGATCTGATCGCGCCGCGCCGCTTGCTGCGTGACGTGCGCGCAACAATTGCGAATTCCTTTGCGATGACCATTGCAGGCGCGTGACAATGGCGCATACTTCGCTCGGGCGGCGCAGCACTTTCGATTCGACATCCAAGTAATCGAGCGACCACATGCGGGATCAAGGTCCCGGCGTGAAGGCTGCGACATGCGGCAGATCAAGCCGCGTGCGGCGCCCCAAAACCAAGCGGCTCAAGCCCTAGGAACTCGGGGACCCATCCTGCATGACACGCTATCAGACCATCGCTTCGCTCATCGCGCTCACCACCACCTTCGCACTCCAGACATCACCCAGTCTCGCCTTCTCGCAAGAAGCCCAGCAGATGTGCTCGGCTGACGCCATGCGGCTGTGCTCCAGCGAGATTCCCGATATCCCGCGCATCACCGCCTGCATGGTCAGGAACAAGGCGCAGGTCAGCCCCGGCTGCCGCGCCGTGATGGATCGCGAGCACGCAGCCGCCGCGGCAGCCCGCAAGCGGGAAGCGGCGGCGCAGTAAGCTGGAGGTCATTCCGGGGCGTGCGAAGCGCGAGCCCGGAATCCATTCCTCTACGTCACGTGCTGCGCAATGGATTCCGGGTTCGTGCTTCGCACGCCGCGGAATGACAGCAGCGCCTCAATCGCCCCACTGCGCGAAGGCGTCGTTGAAGGCGCGCTCGCCGGGGGCGCCCTTCTCGATGGCGATGATGGCGCGGCGCTGGTTGGCGTAGACCAGGGGCACGTCGAACCACGAACGCTCCTTCAGGAGCTGGACGTTGCGGGCGCGGTCGGCGTCGACGTTGGAGAGGCCGACCAGGAAGAAGCCGTCGGTGACCTTGACCGCGAGACCGGCGAGCGGCGTGCCGCGCGCCTGCTCGTTCGACTTCATGAGGATGCCCGGCACGTTGGAGACGCTGCCGCCCGGAAAATCCGGCGGCAGGATGAAGGTCAGCTCCGCGGTGTGGCTCGCCGGCAGCGAAGAGTCGGTATTGCGGCGGAACGACATCGTCATCTTGAACTTGCGGTCGGGAATCTCGATCTCGGCGCGCACGGCGACGTCGGCCTTCTGGTTGCCCGACGCCTTGATCGGCTCGAGCCGCCACACCACCGAGCCGACATATTGCTTGCCCTTCGGGTCTGACGGGTCCTCGTCATAGAGCACGACCTTCTGCGCCACCGGCGCGACCGGCTGGTCGCTGGCCGAGGGCTGGCCGACGCGGTCTGGGATCTTCGGCTTGCTCTGCGGCTGCGACGGATCCTTCGGCGCCTCCACCACCTGGGTCGGCGAGGACTTGAACAGGTTGGTGGCGGTCTGGAGCAGCGGCTTGCCCCAGAGGATGCCGGCACCGATCAGGATCAGCACGATGCCGACGGCGATCGCGCTCTTGAACGGGAACGCGGAGCCGCGGCGCTTGGGCTTCTTGGCGTCGCGGTCGAGGACGGGGATGTGCGGGCGCGGCGACGGCGGCTGCGGCGCGTAGCGCTCGGCCTCCTCGATCGACTCGTCATAGGAATAGGGCGCGTCCTGCTCGCCGGCGCGGTTCTCCAGGCTCGGCTCGAGCCGGTCGAATTCCGGTGAGGGCGAGGGCACGTTGGCGTAGGTACGGCGCGCGGCGCGGTTGGCCTGCGCGGCCGCGCCGCCGAGATCGTTGGCATCGGCCGTGATGTCGCGGAAGCCGCGCACGCCCGGGGCTGGCGGCAGCGCCGGCGGAGGTCCGATGTCTGGCGGACGGCGCCCACCCGCACGATCGCGGCCGGCCGGCGGCGGCGCCGGCGGTTCCGGCATCGACGGCGGCGCGGGCGGACCCGGCTGGCGCGGCGCGTCGAAACGCGGCGCGCGCGGCGGACGCTGGGCGTCGCCCTGGTCGTCGACGTTGATGGACGGGCGGTCGGCCCGCGGCGGCGGAGGGGCCGGACGGGTGCGCGGCTGGGACGCGGGCGGGCTCGCCTCGGTGGCCCGGGTGCTGGCGCGGCGGAAGGCATCGCCGCTGCCGCTGCGGCCGCCACCACCACCACCGGGGCGCGAGGCCTCGCGGGCGCGCTGGGCGGCCTCCGATTCGACCTTGCGGACGGCCTCTTCCAGCGACAGCCGTTCGCGGGTGATCTCGGATTCGGAGAGCGGCGGCTGCACGCTGCGCAGCTGCGCGATCAGTGCCGTGCGCGCCCGCTCATAGAGCGCGCGACGGCTTTCGCCGGGAGCGTTGGGGTCCAAGGCGGCAATAGCGCGGGCGATCAGCGGATAGTAATCAGCCATTTCTACTCAACTATACGCGCGTCCCGGTAAGATATCGTTAAGCCTCAAACGGATTTTGCACCAGGATAGTATCCTCGCGTTCGGGGCTGGTGGAAAGCAGCGCGACCGGGCACCCCACCAATTCCTCGATCCGGCGGACATATTTGATGGCCTGGGCCGGCAGCTGCGCCCACGACCGGGCGTTGGCGGTCGGCTCCTTCCAGCCCTCGATGGTCTCGTAGATCGGCTCGACCCGGGCCTGGGCGCCCTCGCCGGCCGGGAAATGGTCGATCTCCTTGCCGTCGAGCTTGTAGCCGGTGCAGACCTCGATCGTGTCGAAGCCGTCGAGGATGTCGAGCTTGGTCAGAGCAAGGCCATTGATGCCGCAGGTGCGGACCGCCTGGCGGACCAGCACGGCGTCGAACCAGCCGCAGCGGCGCGGACGGCCGGTGTTGGTGCCGAACTCGCGGCCGCGCTCGCCGATCTTGCGGCCGATCTCATTGTCCTGCTCGGTCGGGAACGGGCCCTGGCCGACGCGGGTGGTGTAGGCCTTGCACAGGCCGAGCACATAACCCACCGCGCCCGGCCCGAGGCCGGCGCCGGTCGCGGCCTGCGCCGCCACCGTGTTGGACGAGGTGACATACGGATAGGTGCCGTGGTCGACGTCGAGCAGCGCGCCCTGTGCGCCCTCGAACAGCATGCGCTTGCCGGCGCGCCGCTCGATGTCGAGCAGGCGCCACACGGTCTCTGCGTAAGGCAGGAGCTGCGGCGCCAGTGCGCTCAGCTCCTTCAGGATCTCCTTGCCGTCGAACTCCGGCAGATTGAGCCCGCGGCGCAGCGCGTTGTGGTGCGCCAGCAGCCGGTCGATCTTGTGCGGCAGGGTGTCGAGGTCGGCGAGGTCCATCAGGCGGATGGCACGGCGGCCGACCTTGTCCTCGTAGGCCGGGCCGATGCCGCGGCGGGTGGTGCCGATCGCGGTCGCCGCGTTGGCGGACTCGCGCAGGGCATCGAGCTCGCGGTGCAGCGGCAGGATCAGCGTGACGTTTTCGGCGACACGCAGATTGTCCGGGGAAACGGCAACGCCCTGCCCCCTGAGCTTGGTCACCTCGTCGAGGAAGGCGGCGGGATCGAACACCACGCCGTTGCCGATCACCGACAGCTTGCCCTCGCGCAGCACGCCGGAGGGCAGCAGGGCGAGCTTGTAGGTCGCGCCGTTGATGACCAGCGTGTGGCCGGCGTTATGGCCGCCCTGGAAGCGGACGACGATATCCGCCTGCTCCGACAACCAGTCGACGATCTTGCCCTTCCCTTCGTCGCCCCACTGGGCGCCGACGACGACAACGTTGGCCATTCGCGGGTAATCCCTGTTCAATCTGTCTCAAGGAGGCATGATCCTCGCGGAAAACCGGTGCCCACTTTTCCGGGATCATGCCTGACGCCAAGCCCAATCCGCGGCCCAGGACCGCTCGCACGCAAGGCAGCCAACCGGATAAAGGAAGCGGCCCCTCTAGGCAAGCAAGAACGGGGCTTTTTCGAGGTCCAAAGGCCGGCCCAAGCCTTTGATATCCCCTTAAAATCTCGCAACCTTTGCAGCCGGCGGGCACCCCGATTGACCCGCATCAACTGTTCCGGCCCGCAATTGCGCCAAGGGATAGCCAAGGGGATAGCGAGGGGATGGCCAAGGGATGGCTGTCACCTCCGCAGCTTACCCTTCCCGGGCCTTGAACCCTCCATTTTTCGGATCTGCCGTGACCAAGCCACCGAACAGCCAAGCGAGCCGGTTCTGGCACCTGTCGACGGATGCGCTCTGCACCCGGCTCGGCTGCTCCTTGCAGGGCTTGAGCGCCAGCGAAGCCGCCGAACGCCTGGGCCGTTTCGGGCCGAACAGCGATGCGCCGCCGCGCATCGAGGGCGCCATGCGCGCGATCCTGCGCCGACTGCTGGAGCCGCTGTCGCTGATCCTGCTGGTCGCCGGCATCGTCTCGACGCTGACCGGCGACGACATCGGCGGGCTCATCATCGTGCTGATTCTCGCAGGCTCGATCGGGCTCGACACCGTCCAGGAGGGACATGCGGTCCGCGCCGCCGAGATCCTCCGCCGCTCGGTGGCGCTGAAGGCCGAGGTCAAACGTGACGGCGCCTTTCGCGAGATCGACGTCGAGCACGTCGTTCCGGGCGACCTCCTGCGCGTCCGCGCCGGCGACATCATTCCCGCCGACGCGCTGGTGCTGGAGAGCACCGCCTTCACCGCCGGGGAAGCTGCGCTCACCGGCGAGCCCTATCCGGTACAGAAGCGCGCCGGAGCCGTCATCGACCCCGACGACACCTCGAACGCGCTGTTCCGCGGCGCCGTGGCGCAGACCGGCGAGGCGATCGCGCTCGTGGTCGGGACCGGCCGCGACAGCGTGTTCGGCGCGGCGGCCGCCGCGCTGGCCGAGACGCAGGCCCCCTCGCCCTTCGAACGCGATTTGCGCGAATTCGGCCTCGTGATCGCGCGCGCCACGCTGGCGCTGGTGCTGGTCGTGCTCACCATCCGCGTCGTGTTCGGCCGCGAGATCCTCGGTTCGCTGCTGTTCGCGGTCGCGCTCGCGGTCGGGCTGACGCCGGAACTGCTGCCGATGATCACCACGGTGACGCTGTCGCGCGGCGCGCTGCGCATGGCCGGCCGCAAGGTGATCGTGAAGCGGCTGGCCGCGATCCACGATCTCGGCGCCATGACGGTGCTGTGCACCGACAAGACCGGTACGCTGACTTCGGCCGAGATCACGCTCGCCAGAAGCATCGATGCCGCGGGCAGGGACGCGCCCCGTTCAGCGCAGCTCGGCGCCATCGCGGCATCGCTCGGCGGCGACCGCGGCTCGCTCGATGCCGCGCTCACCGCCGGCCGGCCGGATGCCGCGCAAGGCTGGCGGCTTGCCGGGCGGCAGGCCTTCGACTTCTCGCGCCGACTGGGATCGGTGCTCGCCACCGGCCCGGAAGGCGCGCTGCTGATCGTCAAGGGCGCGCCGGAAGCGGTGCTCGCATTGTGCACGATGGACGAGCGCGCGCGCGAGGGGGCCATGGCACGCGTGCGCGAGCTCGCCAGCGAGGGCCTGCGCACCGTGGCCATCGCCTCGCGGGCGTGGAGCGGCGCGCTGCGCGAGGTCGAGACGGACGACGAGACCGATCTCGCCTTCGAAGGTCTCTGCGCCTTCGCCGATCCACCGAAGCCGACGGCCGCGGCAGCCATTGCGCGGCTCGCAGCCAGCGGCGTGCGGCTGAAAATCCTCTCGGGCGACGCCCCCGTGGTGGTGAAGCGGCTCGCAGGCCTGGTCGGGCTCGATCCCAAGCGCGTGCTGTCGGGCGCCGACATTGCCGCGCTCAGCGACGAGGCGCTCGCGGTGCAGGTGCGCTCCACCGATGCGTTCGGCCGCCTCGCGCCGGACCAGAAGTCACGCATCGTGAAGGCGCTGCAGGCCGGCGGCGAGGTGGTCGGCTTCCTCGGCGACGGCATCAACGACGCACCGGCCCTGAAGGCCGCCGACGTCGGATTGTCGGTCGACGGCGCGACCGGCGTGGCGCAGGCGGCCGCCGACATGATCCTGCTTGCCTCGGATCTCGAAGTCGTCGCCGACGGTGTCGAGGAAGGACGGCGCACCTTCGCCAACATCCTCAAATATGTCCGCATGGGCGCCAGCTCGAATTTCGGCAACATGCTGTCGATGGCGGCCGCCTCGATCGCGCTGCCGTTCCTGCCGATGCTGCCGACGCAGATCCTGCTCAACAACCTGCTCTACGATCTCTCCGAGCTCGGCATTCCCTTCGACCGGGTCTCAGTGCAGTCCACGGCGCAGCCGCAGGTGTGGAGCATGTCGCGCCTGGTGCGCTTCGCCGCGATCATGGGACCGCTGTCCTCGGTGTTCGACGCCCTGACCTTCGTCGCGCTGCTGGTGCTGTTCAAGGCTTCGCCCGAGGAATTCCGCACCGCCTGGTTCGTCGAATCCATGGCGACGCAGATCCTCGTGATCTTCATCATCCGCACCAATGGAAGGCCCTGGCGCAACTGGCCCGATCCCGCGCTCGCGGCGTCCTCGCTGACCGCGCTGCTCGCCGCGATGGTGCTGCCCTTCACACCGCTCGGAGCCTGGTTCGGCTTCGTCGCCCCGCCGCCGATCATGATGCTTGGGATCGCGCTGCTCGTCGTCGTCTATCTCGCCTGCGCCGAGCTGATGAAGCCATTCGCGATCCGCGGTGGGCGCAAGAATTGAGGTTCCCGCCGTATCGCCTGCGCATGGAGGCGATGCGCCCTGCCCCATTGATATCGGGGACATTTCCGTGTCTCTGGGCTGGCCGGGCTATGAGCCGGCCCGGACACCGCCGGGCCGGGGCCCCGGCGCATGATGCGGGGCCATAACAATCACAATGTCCGCCACCGGCCAGACCACGAGCGCCGACACATCCGGTCATAACTGGGTCGCCAACCAGCCTTATCTGCTGCTCAGTATCACCGCGCTGTGCTGGGCCGGCAACGCCATCGTCGGGCGGCTCGCGGCCGGCCACATCCCGCCGGTGACGCTGTCGTTCCTGCGCTGGCTGTTCGCCTTCCTGCTGGTGCTGCCGTTCGCCTGGAAGCATCTGGTGCAGGACTGGCCCGCGATCCGTGGGCGGCTTGGCCTGATGGTCACGCTCTCGATCACCGGCATCGGCGCTTTCAACACGCTGCAATACTGGGCGCTCGAGCATACGCAGGCACTCAATACGCTGCTGCTGCAGTCGGCCGCGCCGCTGCTGGTGGCGCTGTGGTCGCTGGTCATCCTCGGCATCCGCCTCACTGCGGCGCAGGCCTTCGGCGTGCTGCTGTCGATGTGCGGCGTACTGACCATCCTCCTGCATGGCGACTTCACCACGCTGTCGAACATCGAGTTCAACAAGGGCGATCTCATCTTCCTGCTCGCGCTTCTGATCTTCGCGCTCTATTCGGTGCTGAGCTTGAAGCGGCCGGCGATGCACGGCCTGTCGTTCCTCGCCTTCACCTTCGGTGCCGGCGCCGCATGCCTGATCCCGCTGGAGATCTGGGAGCTCTCCGCGCGCCCGGTGATGAAGCTGGATGCGCCGAACCTGCTCACTCTGTTCTATGTCGCGGTGTTTCCCTCGACGCTGGCCTATCTCTGCTTCAATCGCGGCGTGCGCCTGATCGGCGCCAACCGCGCCGCGCCGTTCTTCCACGTCGTGCCGGTGTTCGGCTCGATCATGGCGATGGTGTTTCTGGGCGAGCACCCGCAGGCCTTCCACTTCATCGGCTTCGCGCTGGTGCTGTCGGGCGTGTTCGCAGCGTCAAGGAAGCAGGCGGGCTAGTTTCTTCCTTCTCCCCTTGTGGGAGAAGGTGGCGCGAAGCGCCGGATGAGGGGTCTCTATCCGCGCATTCAAATGAGAATTGGACTCGCGGACAGAGACCCCTCACCCGTCTCGCCGCTTGCGCGGCGAGCCACCCTCTCCCACAGGGGGAGAGGGGAAGAAGCTCGCACTGCATCAAGGATGCGTCCAACATATTAGCCGCCGGCGCCGCTCCTCGGCTCACGCCTGCATTGTAGCATTGCGGCTCTGTGACTTGTCCCACGACAGCAACCCGGGGCAAGGTTGCATCCGACGCCAATGACGATTGCTTCGCCCGCGCCACCGGCCGCCAATACGGCCAGCTGGCTCAACAACCAGCCTTATCTGCTGCTCAGCCTGAGCTCGCTGTTCTGGGCCGGCAACATCGTGCTCGCGCGCCATGTCGGCGCGCATGTGCCGCCGCTGACGATGACCACGATCCGCTGGTTCGGGGTGTTCTTGATCCTGTTGCCGTTCGCCTGGCCGCATCTGAAGCGCGACTGGCCTGCACTGCGCAGGAGCCTGCCGCTGATGCTGTTCCTGTCGCTGGTGGGCTTCGCCTTCAACAACGCGATCTCGTACTGGGCGATGCAATACACCGAGGCGCTGAATGCGCTGCTGATCCAGTCGGCAGGCCCGCTGTTCGTGGCGCTGTGGTCGCTGGTGCTGTTCGGCGTGCGGCTGACCGGCGGGCAGCTCGCCGGCATCGCGATCTCGCTGCTCGGCGTGCTGATCATCATCCTGCGCGGCGATCTCGCGGCGCTGGCAAGCATCAGCTTCAACCGGGGCGATCTCATGTTCGCCTACTCGCTGATCGCGTTCGGCCTCTACTCCGCCTTCATCCCGCGCCGGCCCAAGATCCACCAGCTGTCCTTTCTGTCCTTCACCACCTGCTGCGGCGCGATGATGCTGCTGCCCACCGCGATCTGGGAGGCAATGAGCGGCCGCGTCCTGCAATTCGACACCGTGACGCTGGCAACGCTGGGCTACATCCTGATCTTCCCGTCGACGCTCGCTTATCTGTTCTTCAATCGCGGCGTCGCGCTGATCGGCCCGAACCGGGCCGCACCGTTCTTCCACCTGGTACCGGTGTTCGGCTCGGCGATGGCGATCCTGCTGCTCGGCGAAAAGCTGCAGCCGTTTCACCTGATCGGCTACGCCCTGGTGCTCGCCGGCGTCGTGATCGCCTCGCGCCAGGGTTCGGCGGCGAAGTAATTCCGTGACGCGGGCGACAAACTCCCGCCTTCCGATTTCAGCGAAGAGAAGCTAGGTTCCCCGCAACGAAAAAAGAGGGAACGTCCAGACATGCTTTCAGCGTTGATCCGAAACCTGCGCACGATCGGCACCGCCGCGCTGTGCCTCGCCGCCTCGACCGCCGCGCAGGCCGACAATTACCCCAGCCGCAACATCACGCTGGTGCTGCCGTTCGCGGCCGGCAGCGGCACCGACACCACGACGCGGCTGATCTCGCAGCATCTGTCGCAGGCGCTCGGCGTCGGCATCGTGATCGAGAACAAGGCCGGCGCCAACGGCATGATCGCGGCGACCTATGTCGCGCGCGCCGCACCCGACGGCTACACGCTGCTGGTGACGACCAACACCACGCATTCGGCCAATCCCTATCTGCTCAAGAGCCTCACTTACGATCCGGTCAAGGATTTCACCCCGATCGCGCGCACCGGCGATCTGCCCTTCATGCTGGTCGTTCACCCCGAGGTCCCCGCCAAGACCGTCGGTGAGCTCGTCGCTTACGGCAAGGCCAACCCGGGTAAGCTGAGCTACGCCTCGGGCTCGTCCTCGGCGATCGTGTCGGGTGCGACCTTCGCGCACAATGCCGGGCTCGATTTGCTGCATGTGCCCTACAAGAGCTCGCCGCCGGCACTCAACGACGTCATGGGCGGCCGCGTCTCGATGATGTTCGTGGATATCCTGACCGGCCTGCCGCATGTCCAGGGCAACGCGCTGCGCGCGCTCGCCGTCACCACCAAGGACCGCACGCCGCTGGTGCCGAACCTGCCCTCGATGCAGGAGGCCGGCGTGCCCGATTTCGACATCTCCTCATGGCAGGGCTATTTCGGCCCGGCGGGCATGCCCAAGGAGATCGTGACGCGGCTCAACGCCGAGATCCGCAAGATCGTCGAGAAGCCGGAGATCAAGGCCCAGCTTGCGACGCTCGGCATGGACGCCTTCTCCGGCACCCCGGAGCAGCTCGGCACGTTCGTGAACGAGCAGCTGGTGTTGTGGGAACGGCTGATCCGCGACGCGGGGATCGAGAAGCAGTGAAAGCAGGATGGAAAGCTCTTGAGGCGACGCGCAAGCGCCTCATATGGCGTCACTCCGCTCGCTTGGCCATATGCCCTTGCGCACCCGCGACGCGGGGGTCGGGCCAGGCGTCGAGAAGATCTGCTCGACTTCGCGGCGCATCGTATCGTGGCATTCGCAGGCCGCGGCCGCGAGCCGCAGCCGGTCGACCTCGATTTGACCCCGTCGCTCGGATCTAATCGCTCCGGACGCACGCAGATTGCGCATCAGCAGCGTCACCGTCGTACGTCGGACACCGAGCATCTGCGACAATGCCTCCTGCGTGAGGGGGAGAACGTCATGATCGAGGCGGTCGCGAAGGTGGAGCAGCCAGCGCACCATGCGGGCCTGGACCGGATGCAGCGCATTGCAGGCCAGCCCGAACTGAAACTGGACCAGCATCGCCTTAACGTGAGTCTGGACCGCGTGGCGGATCGCGGGGCTCTGATTGAAGGCGGCGTGAAAGCGTGTCGCGGGCATCCGCGAGGCGATGCCCGCCGCACGAACGACGGCGGTAATCGCCGAAGGCGACGATCCCAGCACGGAGAGACTCCCCACAGCCCCCTCGCGCCCGACCGCCGCGGTGGCAACCGTCTGCCCGTTCGCCATATCGATCATCAACGAGATGGCCCCGCTATGGGGGAAGATGACGTGGTCGACCCGATCACCCGGTCGCGACAGCACAGCGTCCTGATCGAGCGTGACCACCTCAAGCTCGGGCGCGAGTAGATCAAAGTCCGCCGGCGGCAGTGAGACCAAAAGGCGATTGCGAATAGCGCCGGAATGAATCACTGCGGCCGACTCGCTGGGAGGCATCCAGCGCCTTCGCCATTCGAGGCGGCGCGGAACGGCGGCCCTATCATTTGCTTGAAACTACCTTCTGTACGCACGCAATTCACCCAGAGTCGCTTTTGCCCTCATCGTCGGCCTCGCGATACGCGCGCGAGCAATGCCGAACTCGATTTGGATGCAAGCGCGCGCGACAAGAAACAATTGCAAAATGCGTATGGGTAACACCGTAGTGCGGCGCAGAAGTTCCAATTTCCAGCATGCGGCAAAAGCTGCTGTCATCCCGAAAGGGAGTCGAATTGGCGCGCGGCACGTCGTAATCGTTCGACAATGCACGCAAGCGGGCATCGAGAAGCAGTGAGAGTCACAGGACGCCGTCATCGTCCGCCTTGTGCGCAATAGCGCGCTGGGGCGGGCGATCCAGTATTCCAGAGACAGCGAGGCTAGAGCCGAGAAGCCGCGGCGTACTGGATGCCCCGCCTGCCGCCTACGCTAAAGCTTCGGCGCCCCTAGATCTCAACCCCAGCGAAGCCTTGGCGTAGCCGGGTCGCGGGGCATGACAGACGACAAACTCAAAAGAAAAAGGTGGGCACGACGCTTCGCGTCTTTGCCCACCCTACGACTTCAGTGCAAGAAATTACGCCGCGCGGACCTTGGCGAGGAAGCCATCCACCGCGTTGCGCAGCGCGCCGGACTGGCTGTCCAGCTCGCGGGCGTTGGTGAGCACGGTTCCGGCCGCGGTGCCGGTCGCTTGCGCGGCCGAGGTGACGCTGCCGATATTGGCGTTGATCTCGCTCGAGCCGGCCGCGACCGACTGGATGTTGCGGGCGATCTCGCGCGTCGCCTCGCCCTGCTGCTCGATCGAGGCGGAAATGCCCGCGGTGATCTCGCTCATCTCGGCGATGGTCTGGGTGATGCCGCCGATCGCCGCGACCGCGTCGCTGGTCGAGGTCTGCATCGCCGCGACCTGGGCCGAGATTTCCTCGGTGGCCTTGGCGGTCTGGTTGGCGAGCGCCTTCACCTCGGAGGCGACGACGGCGAAGCCGCGGCCGGACTCGCCGGCGCGCGCCGCCTCGATGGTGGCGTTGAGCGCCAGCAGATTGGTCTGCGCCGCGATCGAGTGAATGAGCTTGACCACTTCGCCGATCTTCTCGGCACCGGTGGAGAGCTCCTGCACCGTGGCGTTGGTGCGCTCGGCGTCGCTGACGGCACGGCTCGCAACTTCCGTCGAGCGCGTCACCTGGCGGGAGATTTCCGCAACCGAGCTCGACAGCTCCTCGGCGGCGGCCGCGACGGTGCCGACATTGCCGGACGCCTTTTGCGAGGCGGCGCCGACCGTTGCGGCACGCGAGGAAGCATCGCTCGCGGTCGCGGTCATCGACTGCGCCGTGGTCTGCATGCCGGCTGCGGCCGAGGAAACCGAGCGGACGATGCCGTTGACGCTGCGCTCGAAGTCGTTGGCGATCTCCTCCATGGCGCTGCGGCGTTCCGCCGCGGCGCGGTCCTTGGCGTCCGCCTCGATCTTCTCGAGGTCGCGGATGCGGACCGCATTGTCCTTGAAGATCTGGACGGTCGCGGCCATCGCGCCGACTTCGTCGCCGCGGCCGACGCCGGGAATGTCGCCTTCGAGCTTGCCGTCGGCGAGGTCCTTCATGCGCATGCCGAGCAGCGCCAGCGGACGGCTGATGCTGCGGCCGATCATCCAGGCGACGCTGCCGGCGACGATGACGATGCCGAGCATGGCGAGGCCGAGCAGCCAGTAGACCGGGCCCATCTTCTGGTCGATGTCCTCGAGATAGGCGCCGGTGCCGAGATACATGTCGAAACCGGGGACGGCGACCGCATAGCCGAGCTTGCGGATCGGCTCCGGCTGACCGGGTTTCATGTATTCGTAGAAGAGAAGGATGTCGCCGTTGGCCTTGACGCCGTCCATGATCTCGCGGGACAGCTTGCGGCCGTTCGTCTCCACGTCCATGCGGTTGGCGCCGATCTGCTTCGGATCCGGTGCGAGCTGCGTGATGCCGTCATAGGTGGTGCCGAACAGATAGCCGGAGCCCTTGTCGTAAGTCATCGCGTTGCCGTAGCGGCGCAGATCCGCAAGCGCGGCGTCCTTGGTCATCTCGCCGGCATTGACCCGCTTCATCAACGTCGCGGCATAGTTGCGGGCCAGCTCGACGATCGCCTTGGTCTGGTCGATGCGCGCATTCACCATCTCGCGCTTCATCAGATAACCGGCGAGAACTCCGGAGATGCAAAGGCCGAACAAGGTGACGCCGACAAGGATGCCAAGCTTGGGGGCGATCTTCAGGTTGCTCAACTTCACGGGATAGCTCCGGCAAAAAAGGGATACGGGCACGCGAGTGAATCGATCGAAATTGAATCAACTTTTAGGGAGCGACCCTTAGCAAGTTACTTACGTGCCTCCGTAGAAGCCCTGACGATGCCGGCAAAACCGGCAATATTCATCGCCCCGGACAACCGGCAATTGTACGCACCCGCCTCGATTTCGCGTAAAAGACGCAAAGGCCCGCCAGAAGGCCGGGTCACAACAAGAAACCAAATCGGGAGCAGGAAATGCCGAAATACAGGGTGGTGACGCCGAAGGGCGCGAGCTTCACGGTCGCGGGCAGCGATTATTCCTTTGAGCGCGAGGCGCTCGATCCGATCGATGCCGAGATCGTCGAGGCCCCCGCCAACGAGGCCGAGTTCATCGCCGCCGCGAAGGATGCCGATGCCATCTATGCCAAGGGCATCCCGATCACCAAGACCATCATCGACAGCCTGCAGAGCTGCAAGGTCATCACGCTCGGCTCGGTCGGCGTCGACAGCGTCGACGTGAAGGCCGCCACCGCCCGCGGCATTCCCGTCACCAACATTCCCGACACTTTCATCGAGGAGGTTGCCGACCACGCCATGATGCTGCTGCTCGCCGGCTTTCGTCGACTGGTCGAGCAGGACCGCATGGTGCGTGACGGCCGCTGGGCCGAGGGCCGGCCGGCGTTGCTCAAGATCCCGAGGCTGATGGGCCAGACGCTCGGCTTCATCTCGTTCGGCCGCGTCGCGCGTGCAGTTGCGAAGCGCGCCGCGCCCTTCGGCCTGCGCATGATGGCCTACGACCCCTTCATCCAGGAAACGCTGATGTACGACCACGGCGTCATCCCTGCGACACTGAACGAGGTGCTGTCGCAATCCGACTTCGTCTCGATGCACGCACCCGCGCGGCCCGAGGTGCACCACATGCTGACCGAGAAGCACTTTCGGCAGATGAAGAAGGGCTCGATCTTCATCAACACCGGTCGCGGCGCCACGGTGGACGAGGAAAGCCTGATCAAGGCGTTGCAGGAAGGCTGGATCGCGCACGCCGCCCTCGACGTGCTGGAGAAGGAGCCGCCCTCGCACAACAATCCGCTGCTCGGCATGGAGAACGTGACCCTGACCGCCCATGTCGCCTCGGCCTCGGCACGGTTCGACGAGGCGCGCAAGCGCCGCGTGGGCTACGAATTGTCACTGGTGCTTCAGGGCATGTGGCCGGTAAGCTGCGTCAATCCGTCGGTGCTGCAGAACACCGCGCTCCGCCGCTGGCAGCCTGTCAGCATGGATCGCGGGCCGAACAGCTAGGCAGCCGGCGCAACAAGCGCCGGAACTGGAAAGACCCTTCACCGGCGATCAACGCCGGGAAGGGAACATATAGGGAGGTACTGATGAGGAACGACATCACACGTCGTGATGCCTTGGCGCTGGGCCTGTCCGCTGCAACGCTCGCGGCCACCGGTGCTGCAGCGCAAACATCCAACATTAGAGCTGCCGATGTTCCGGCACCCAAGCGCGACATCGAGAAGGGCGCATCGCTACGCATGCTGCGCCCGGTGCGCTTCGTCCAGGCCGATGAGGACGTGTTCCGCGCCAACGCGGCAAAGTTCACCAAGGACACCGGGGTCGAGGTCAAGGTCGACTTCGTCGGCTGGGAGGATATCAACCAGCAGACCGCGGTGACCTCGAATTCCGGCGCCGGCCCCGACATCATCATCGGCTTCTCCGACGCGCCGCACATTTACATCGACAAGCTGATCGAGCTCACCGACGTCGCCGACTATCTCGGCAAGCGATACGGGGGCTGGCTGCCGCTGGCGCAACGCTACGGCAAGAAGAACAAGAGCGAGGCCTGGATCGGACTGCCGTTCGGCGCCACTGCGGGTCCCCTGATCTACCGCAAATCGGTCCTGCAATCGGTCGGCTTCGCGCTCGGCAATGCCAAGGGCGACGGCAACGGATTCGCCAACTGGGCGCTGTGGTCGCACAACGCCTCCCTGCTCGACGAGGAGGGCAACGTCACCATCAACAGCAAGGAGACGATCGCCGCACTGAACTGGGTCAAGGAGCTGTATCCGACCTTCATCGCCGGCACGCCGTCCTGGAACGACGTCAGCAACAACCGCGCCTATTCCTCGCAGGAGATCTCGCTGACGGCCAACGGCGTCTCGCTGTACTTCTCGCTCAAGAACGACCCGGCAACCAAGGCGATTGCCGAGGACAGCGAGCATCAGTTGCTGCCCAAGGGCCTCGCCAAGGTCTCTCCGATGGCGGGCCTGACCCTGAACGCCATGGTGTTCAAGCACAGCCCGTACCCCAACGCCGCAAAGGCCTTCCTGCAATACATGATGGAAAAGGATCAGTACGAGCCGTGGCTCAATGCCAACTCCGGCTACTGGTCCCAGCCGCTGGCCGCCTATGCCGAGGCCGCCGTGTGGTCGCAGGATCCCAAGGTGAGGCTGTTCAAGGACACGATGAACAGCACCTACTATGACGGCTACAAGGGCCCGATCTCGACCGCGACCGGTGCGGTCAGCGCCGATTATGTGCTGATTCAGATGTGCGCATCTGTCGCCACCGGCGCTGCCACGCCGGAAGCCGCGGCCGCGGAAGCCGAGCAGCGCTGCAAGCGGTACTTCCGGCGGCAGAAGTAGAGATCGTCATTACGAGCGAAGCGAAGCAATCCAGTCCGTCCCCGCAGCGACAGCCTGGATTGCTTCGTCACTTCGCTCCTCGCAATGACGACGTGGTGAAAGCTTAGAACAGGACAACAGACTAATGTCCGTGACCACCCTCTCTTCTCCCGCGCTGGCGCAGCGGCAGCCGAACTGGATCGTGCGGCTGTTCGACTACAAGCCGTTCCTGATCGCGATGTGCCTTGCGCCGGCGCTCGGGCTGCTTGCCGTCTTCCTCACCTATCCGCTCGGCCTCGGCGTCTGGCTCGCCTTCACCGACACCACGATCGGGCGGCGCGGCATCTTTGTCGGCCTCGAGAACTTCCAGTATCTGCTCACCGATCCCCTGTGGTGGAACGCGGTGTTCTACAGCGTGTTCTACACGGCAATCGCGACCTTCGGAAAGTTCGCGCTCGGCTTCTGGCTCGCGCTGCTGCTCAACAACCATTTCCCGTTCAAGAGCGTGCTGCGCGCCATCGTGCTGCTGCCCTGGATCGTACCGACGGTGCTCTCGGCGCTGGCGTTCTGGTGGATCTACGATCCGCAATTCTCGATCATCTCTTATCTCCTGGTCGACGTGCTGCACTGGAGGTCCAGCAATATCGACTTCCTCGGCTCGCCCTGGCCGGCGCGCTTCTCGCTGATCGCCGCCAATATCTGGCGCGGCATTCCCTTCGTCGCGATCTCGCTGCTGGCGGGCCTGCAGACCATCTCTCCCTCGCTCTACGAGGCCGCGATGCTCGACGGCGCCAGCGCCTGGCAGCGCTTCCGCTACATCACCTTTCCGATGATGATGCCGATCCTCGCCATCGTCATGACGTTCTCGATCATCTTCACCTTCACCGACTTCCAGCTCGTCTACGCCATCACCCGCGGCGGTCCGGTGAACTCAACCCATTTGCTGGCGACGCTGGCCTTCCAGCGCGGCATCGCCGGCGGCGAGCTCGGCGAAGGCGCCGCGATCGCAGTGTCGATGATCCCGTTCCTGGTGTTCGCGACGCTGTTCTCCTATTTCGGCCTGGCGCGCCGCAAATGGCAGCAGGGAGAGGCCAATGACTGACGCCGTCGCGCAAGGCTCCTCCGTCACCAAGGCAGCACCCGACACCATGGCCTGGGATTCCGGGCTGCGGCGGCTGATGATGATCTACCTGCCGCTCGGCTGCTTCGTGCTGATCCTGCTGTTCCCGTTCTACTGGATGGCGATCACCTCGTTCAAGCCGAACGCGGAACTGATGAACTACAAAGACCACAATCCGTTCTGGATCTCCTCGCCGACGCTCGCCCACATCAAGCATCTGTTGTTCGACACCGCCTATCCACGCTGGCTCAAGACGACGATGCTCGTCGCGATCGGCTCGACCACGCTGTCGCTAATCGCGTCTACGCTGGCGGCCTACGCGATCGAACGCCTGCGTTTCCGCGGCAGTCCCTATGTCGGCCTCGGCATTTATCTGGCCTATCTCGTACCGCCGTCGATCCTGTTCATTCCGCTCGCCACCGTCGTGGTGCAGTTCGGCCTGTTCGACTCGCCGCTGGCGCTGATCCTGGTCTATCCGACCTTCCTGGTGCCGTTCTGCACCTGGCTCCTGATCGGCTATTTCAAGTCGATCCCCTACGAGCTCGAGGAATGCGCGCTGGTCGACGGCGCCACGCGGCTCCAGATCCTGCGCCGGATCACGCTGCCGCTGGCGGTGCCCGGCCTGATCTCGGCCGGCATCTTCTCCTTCACGCTGTCCTGGAACGAGTTCATCTACGCACTCGCCTTCATCCAGAGCGGCGCCAACAAGACCGTGCCGGTCGCGATCCTGACCGAGCTCGTCACCGGCGACGTCTACCAATGGGGTGCGCTGATGGCGGGCTCGCTGCTCGGCTCGCTGCCGGTCGCGATCTTCTACTCGCTGTTCGTGGACTATTACGTGTCCTCGCTCACCGGCGCGGTGAAGGAGTAACAGAACTAGGCAAGCCGAGCCTTGAGGCGCGGGGTGGCCCAATCCAGAAAGGCGCGGAGCTTGAGCGGCGCAGGCTTTCGCTCTGCATAGACGAAATGCACCGGCCAGGGCTCCTGCTCGAATTCCTCCAGCATGAGGACAACCTTGCCGGCACGCCGCGCGTCCTCCATCTTGTAGGACATCACGCGCGCGATGCCGGCACCTGCGACGGCAGCTTCGACCGCGGCCTCCGAATCGCTCACCGTCAATCTCGATCGTATCGGCACCGTGACTTCGCTGCCGTCCATGACGAACTTCCAGCTCTTCTGCGCCGCATGGCTGTCGACGCCGATACAATCGTGCGAAGCGAGATCGGCGGGCTCGTTCGGATGCCCCCGCTTCGCGAGGTATCCGGGACTGGCGCAGAGCACGAACCGGACCGAGCCAACCCGGGTCGCGATCAGGTTGCTGTCCGGCAGACTGCCGATCCGAATCGACACATCGATATTCTCGTCGACGGTGTTGACGATGCGGTCGGTGAGGACGAGCCGCAGCGCGATCTCGGGATAAGCCTCCATGAACTCGAGCGCGATCGGCAGAAGGTGCATGTGGCCCAGTCCCCACGGCGACGTGACCGCGAGATCGCCCCTCGGACTTCTGTACTCGCCGGAGACCTCCCTCTCGGCATCGTCCACCTGCTCGATGATCCGCTTGCAGGCCTCGATATAGGATCGCCCCGCATCGGTCAGCGTCATCTGGCGCGACGACCTCTGAAACAGCTGGGCGTTCAGCCGCGCCTCCAGCTCGGCAACCGTTCGGCTGACTGTTGCGACCGGCATATGGAGGCGCCGGGAGGCTGCCGAGAAGCTTCCTGTATCATTGACGGCGATGATCACCGACATCGCCTCCAGCCGGTCCATCAGACGCGTCTTTCCGTAACCTGAGAAGTAGCTTCTCGATCATATGGACTGATCCCGCCGGTCGCAATCGGTTACCCGAAGCTTGCTGCGGATTTGGAATGGGACGGCTGGAAGCTTGCCTGGAAAACGATCAACCGACGAATGCCGGACAGCATTCGGCTGCTCGCAATTGCGGCACCTCGGCCTGACGCGCGAAGGCAGCGTGGAATTGGATCTGCCTTCGGCATCCCCTGGCGCACCGACCACAAGCCCGCCGATCACACGGCCGCCGGCTGCATTGACAGCCGTCATCGCAGAATCCAGCGCCGGGCTCGCGGCGACCGACGAATACAATTATCACCGATTTGACTGGGAGATCGACATGACCACCGAGAACATCACACGCCCATCAGCCGGCCTCGATCGCCGACACCTCATCCTTGGCCTATCCGGAGTTGCCGTTGCTGCGGCTGCGCCGGCTGCCGCGGCAAAGCCGCAACGCGATCGCTCCGAAAGCGGCGGCGGCTATCCGGTCACGTACCATCGGACCAAGACCGTCGACGGCATCAAGATCTTCTATCGCGAAGCCGGGCCGAAGGATGCGCCCGTGGTGCTGCTGCTGCACGGTTTTCCGACCTCCTCCCACATGTTCCGCAACCTGATTCCGGCTCTGGCGGATCGGTATCACGTGATCGCTCCCGATTATCCCGGCTACGGCCAGAGCGACATGCCGCCGCGGGCGTCATTCAAGTACACGTTCGATCGCTTCGGCGAGCTCGTCGACGGCCTGCTCGACCAGCTCGGCGTCAAGCGCTACGCGATGTATGTCATGGATTACGGTGCCCCGGTCGGCTGGCGGCTAGCGCTGAAGCATCCCGAGCGCATCAGCGGCCTCATCGTTCAGAACGGCAACGCCTACGATGAAGGATTGAAGGAGTTCTGGAATCCGATCAAGCAATACTGGGCCGACGGCTCCGACGCGAGCCGTCAGGCGCTGATGAAGCTGTTGACGCTGGAGACGACTAAATTTCAGTACACCGACGGCATGTCGGACGCGAGCCGGATCTCGCCCGACAACTGGATCCATGATCAGGCGCTGCTGGACCGGCCGGGCAACAACGACGTTCAGCTCGACATGTTCTACGACTATCGAACCAATTTGCCGCTGTATCCGGCGGTGCAGGCCTACTTCCGCAAGCACAAGCCGCCGACGCTGATCGTCTGGGGCAAGAACGATTTCATCTTTCCCGCCGACGGTGCCCATCCCTACAAGCGCGACCTGCCCCAGGTGGAATTTCATCTGATCAACTCCGGTCATTTCCTGCTCGAGGACAGGTTCGACGAGGTCACTCCCCTGATCCGCGATTTCCTGGCCCGCAAGATCGCCTAACCTTGTCGGATTTCGCGAGGTCGCCGCGCCGGCGGCTACCCTCGCGAGATTCGATCGGGGGCGGGAGAGAGCTGCGGCGTTTGGCCCGGTTTCACAAAACTGCAATAGGCCATCCGCATAACGCGTGCATCCGCCAACAGGAGACGCACATGCGCGCGACTTTTCTCAGCACCGTCGCAACGATCATTCTCACCGCGAGCACCGCGCTCGCGCAGAGCGAGGGCGAATTCCCGGCCAAGCTCGCCGGCCACGTGGTGATGCCGGCCGCCACCTTCATCGACGCGCCGGCGGATGCGCCCGCCGATCTCAAGACCTCGGGCAAGTACACGACCGGCAAGCGCATCGACGCGCTCGGCACCGTCATGGGCAAGTCCTATGAGCGTCCGACCGGCGTGTCGCTGCCGTTCAAGGGCCAGCCGCTGCAGGGCCATTCCGGCATCAAGCACATGCCCGACGGCAGCTACTGGGTGATCACCGACAACGGCATGGGCGCGCGCGCCAACTCGCCGGATTCGATGCTGTATCTCAACCGCTACAAGATGGACTGGGCGAACGGCAAGATCGAGCGCCTGGAGACCGTCTTCCTGCACGATCCCGACAGACGCGTCCCCTTCCGCATCGTGCATGAGGACACCCAGAAGCGTTACCTCACCGGCTCGGACTTCGACACCGAGGGCTTCCAGATCATCGGTGATGTCTTCTGGATCGGTGACGAGTTCGGCCCCTACATCCTGAAGGCCGACAAGACGGGAAAAATCCTCGGCGTGTTCGAGACGGTTGCCGACGGCAAGCCGGTGCGCTCGCCGGACAACTGGGCGGTGGCTACCCCGGGTGCCCCGGGCGCGACCTACACCAACGTCAATCTCCGCCGCTCCAAGGGCTATGAGGGCTTCGCCGCGTCGAAGGACGGAAAATTCCTCTACGGCCTGCTCGAGGGGCCGCTGTGGGATGCCGACAAGAAGGATTGGGAGAAGGTCGACGGCAAGGAAGCCTCCCGCATCCTCGAATTCGACGTCGCTGCCGAGAAGTTCACCGGCCGCTACTGGCAATATGTGTTCGAGCAGAACGGCAACGCCATCGGCGACTTCAACATGATCGATCAGGCCTCCGGCCTCATCATCGAGCGCGACAATGGCGAAGGCACCGCCGACAAGGCCTGCCCGCAAGGCCAGCGCGGCGAGAACTGCTTTCCTGATCTCGCCAAGTTCAAGCGCATCTACAAGATCGAGCTGACGGACGCCAATGTCGGCAAGCCCGTGCGCAAGATCGGCTATATCGACCTGATGAAGATCAGGGATCCCGACAAGAAGGCGAGGAAGCCGCTCAATGACGGTGTCTACACCTTCCCGTTCTTCACCATCGAGAACGTCGACCGCGTCGACGACACCCACATCATCGTCGGCAACGACAACAACCTGCCGTTCTCCTCCAGCCGCGATCCCAACAAGGCCGATGACGACGAGTTCATGCTGCTCGAAGTCGCGGACTTCCTGAAGGCGAAGTAAGACGACGCTCTCTCTTCTCCCTCTCCCCGCTCTTACGGGGGCGCGACGAGCTTCGCTCGCGCTGAGAGGGTTGGGGTGAGGGGCTGCTTCAACGATCACGGTAAGAGACGGACTCGCGGAGAGTCCCCCTCACCCGGATTGCGCTGGACGATGCTCCGCATCGCCAGGTGCAATCCGACCTCTCCCCGCAAGCGGGGCGAGGTGAAGAAGGCCGCTACCGGATCGAGAACGAGACCGGCACGGTGAAGCTCATCGTGGCATGCGTGATGTCGGGTGGAAACGCCGGAAAGGGCTGCGCCCGGCGGACCATCGCCATGGTCTCGGCGTCGAGTGCCGAATAGCCGGACGAACCGGCAAGACGGCTGCCGAGAACCTGCCCGCTGCGACTGAGTGTGAAGCTCAGCCGCGCGACGCCGTTCTCGCCGGCGGCTTTCGAGGCCGGCGGATATTGCTTGAAGCGCTGCAGATGCGCCGCCACCATCTGGTTATAGGACGCGATCGCTGCCGCCGATGCGCCCGCGCTCACGGCCGATGCGGCCGGAGCCTGCCGCTCCGCGCGCGCCGAGGCCGTGGTGCGTGGGGCCGGCGTCGTGTGGCTCGGCTTCTTCGCCTCGGGACGAACCACCTTCGGCTTGACCGGCTCGGGCCTGGTTTCGGCGACGACCTTGGCGGGCTCCGCCTCCGCCTGCTTCAGCTTCTGCTCGGGCGGCGCAACGACCTCCGGCTTGTCCTGCGGGGGCGTGGGCGCAATGGTCTCGTCGACTGCCTGCGGCGCCGCCTGATCCGGCGGCGAGGCGTCCGCCTGCTCCATCACCGGCCCCGGCGCGAGGTCGAGCGGCGTCGATTGCGGCGCCGAGGTGACCGGGGACATGTCGACCATGATCGCCGGCAGGCTGACGCCCTGCTCCGGCTGCGTCCTGAGCCAGCTCATCGCAAGCAGCGCAGCGGCAACATGCAACGCCATGATCACGCCCGCCGATACGCCCCAGCGCGCGGTTTCACGCTCGCCAATTGGCTCGTGCAGGGCAAACGCGTTCGCGGCGGCCATCAGCTGCGTCCGTCGAGGCCGACGAGAGCGACCTTGAGATAGCCGGCGTTGCGCAGGGTGTTCATCACCTCCATCAGGTCGCCATAGGAGACAGCCTTGTCGGCGCGGAGATAGATGCGCTCGTCCTTGCGACCCTTGGTGGCAGCATCGAGCGAGGTGCTGAGCGCATCGCGACCTATGACGTCCTCGCCGACAGCAATCGAGAGGTCCGGCTTCACGGTGACGAAGACCGGCTTGTCCGGCCGCGGCGCCGGCTCGGCGGCAGTTGCCGGCAACTCGACGCCGATGTCGACGGTGGCGAGTGGGGCTGCCACCATGAAGATGATCAGCAGCACCAGCATCACGTCGATGAACGGCGTGACGTTGATCTCATGGGTGACGTCGAGATCGTCAAGGTCGCCGCGCTTGCGCGGCGATCCGGTGCGTGCGCCGAGCTTCGCAGCCATGGCCTACTCCGCCGCCCGCGCCAGGCGGAACTCCCTGTGATCACGCTGCCGGCTGACCAGCAGCATCAGCTGCGCCGAGGCGTCGCCGAGCAGCGCCCGATAGTTGGCGATACCGCGGACGAGATGATTGTAGATCACCACCGCGGGAATCGCGGCGACGAGGCCGAGCGCGGTGGCAAGCAGCGCCTCCGCAATGCCGGGCGCGACCACGGCGAGGCTCGTGGTGTGGCTCTCGGAGATGCCGATGAACGAGTTCATGATGCCCCAGACCGTGCCGAACAGGCCGACGAAGGGTGCGGTGGCGCCGATGGTCGCGAGCACGCCGGTGCCGCGCGCGATCTGCCGGGACATCGCCGCCTCAACCCGCTCCAGCCGCAGCGCCACCCGCTCCTGAAGACCGTCATCGATGATGCCGCCGGAGAGCTCCGCCTCCTTCGCGCAGGACTGGATGAGCTGGGCGACGGCATCGTGTGCGTCTCCAGTCCGCTCCGCCGCCTCCGCCAGCTTCATCCGCCCCTCGAGCGCCCGCGTCCGCTGCACGGCGAGCGCGCTCTTGCGGCGCAGCTCGATGGTCTTGGCGAGCCACACCGTCCACGTCACCAGCGAGGCGATGGCGAGCCCGACCATCACCGCCTTCACGACGTTGTCGGCACCGAGAAACATGCCCCAGGGCGACAGATTGCGCGGCAGCAACGCCTCATCGATGGCGAAGGCCGGCGCCGGTGCGAGCGCCAGCGCGATGGTTAGGATCACGTGCCGAAGCCTGGACCTGCTTTGCATCCTGATCTCCCGACAGAAAAAGAAGCTACGCCGCGATCCGGTCTGCGAGCTGACGGAACCGCTCCAGCTGGTCGCTGCGCAGCGCGCGAGTCTCGTCGCGACCGACGAACACCTTGAACATGATGCCGCCGTCGGCATTGACGAAGGCGATGAAGGCCGAGGTCTTGCCCATGAGGGGCCGCTCGACGAACGCAACGGCCGCGCAACGCTCGTGGCGGAGATGACCGTGCAATCCCTTGGGCTGCATCAGGTTGAAATAGCCGCGGCCGATCTCGCCCGCCGGCACTGCCCCGGTGAACTCGAAGATCGCGTCATCGGTGTGGACGATCAGCGTCACCTCGCCCCATTCCGCGATGTCCTGCATGGCGGCGGCGAAATGCTCGCCGCCTCCGACGCGCACCATGGACGACGGCAGCGCCTCGATCACCGCGCGCGGCGTAACCTTGCGCTCGCGCGCAACGTCCTCGATCACTGCACCGGGATTGTCGGCCATATGCGCTCTGAGATCGGCGAGATCCTTGCTCAGCATGCCTGGTCCTCCGCTAGCCGCTCAGGCAGCCGCGCTCGCCTTGCGCTCGGTCATGATGACCTCGAAGCCTTCGAACTTGGGGTGGCCGAGATAGAGGCTTTCGCCGGTCTTGTTGTCGGCGCGCGCATGCGCGCGGCGGAATTCGTCTGAGCGGGTCCAGGCCTCGAAGGCCGCCTTGTCGACCCACACCGTGTGCGAGGAATACAGCGTGTGGTCCTCGGCGACCGGCCCTTTGAGCAGATGGAATTCGACGAAGCCCGCCATGCTGCCGAGATAGGATTCGCGGGTGCGCCAGACAGTCTCGAAAGCCGCTTCCGAGCCGAGCTTCACCTGGAAACGATTCATTGCGATGAACATAAAAGTCTCTCCTTGCTATCAAGACGAAAACGCGCCGAAGCCGCGCTGGAGCATCAGCGCGGCCCGGCGGAAGTTATGGTGTTGCGGCGCCTTCCGGCTTACGCACCTCCGAAGTGGATCTTCATGCCGGCCTTGTAGACCCGGCCCGGTCCCGGGCTCGTCCACAGCACGTCGTTCTGCGACGTGCCGTCGGTCGAATTGCCGGGAATGGCGTAAGGCCGGTAGTACTGGTTCAGGAGATTGTCGATCGAGGCCGAGAACACGATATCCCTGGTCGCGTTGTAGGTCAGGTACAGGTTGACCAGGTCGTACCCGGTCGACGGGATATAGTTGGCGGGCACGTCGTTGTTCGGACCGTACGAGGCCCACTGCGCCGACAGGATCAGGGTGCGATCGAGCAGGCGGACACCGCCGGTCGTGACGACCTTGGTCGGGGTGATGGTCGCGAGCCCGATATTGGTCTGGACGTTCTTGCCCTTGATGTAGTGACCGGCGACGCCGATGAACCAGTCGCCGGCATCGTACATCGTCTCCGCCTCGAAACCCTCGATGCGGGCCTGTGCGATGTTCTGGTACTGGTAGAACTGGCTGAACGAGCCGAACGGCGGCACCGGGACCGGCGCCGAGGCGACGAGATCGATGTAGTCGGAGACGTCGTTGCGGAACAGGTTGATCTTGCCGCGGAACGAGTCGTTTGCGCTGAAGATGTTGTCGTACTTCAGATTGAAGCCGACTTCCTTGTTCTTGCCGACCTCGGGACGAAGGTTGGGGTTGGGCAGGAAGCAGAACAGGCCTGTCGTGCCATCCGGGCAGTTGAAGAAAGCAGGGCTGCCGCCAGTCGCATGCGCACCATTGATCACGGTCTCCGTGATCGACGGGGCGCGATAGCCTTCGGCATAGCTGACATAGGGCTGGAAGCCCGGGACCGGCGTGACACCGAGGGTTATCTTCGGCGAGAAGCGGTCGCCGCCCGTATTCGTCGTGCCCGACTGCAGATTGTAGCGGTCATAACGGATCGCGCTGACCGCCTCGAACCAGGTGCTGTAATTCTGCTTCAACTGAACGAAGCCGCCGGAAACAGTGCGGATACCGCTCGGCGTCGTGATGTTGGAATTGCCCCGGCTGTCGGTCGTGATCACGTCGTCCTGGAACGCATCGACCCCGTAGGTCACGGCATTGCGCCAGTCGCCGACATTGAAGCGCGTGGTGTTGTTGGCGTCGAAGCCGACGGTATTGAGCGTATAACCACGCTTGTCGCCGACGCAGCCGGAGATGTTGTTGCCGACATTGCCGGTGCCGCAATAGGCCGCGCCCGATGTCGAATAGTGATAGGTCTTGGTCTGGTCGTTGTCGACGCGATTGCCGTAGACCGACACGTGCGAGTCGAACAGATTGTCGCTCGGCAGCGAGTAGTTCCAGGTCAGCGTGCCGGTGTAGTTCTTGGCGTCGGACGCATAGACCGATGAGCCCTGATAGAGCGCGCGCTGTGCCGCGGTTGCCACCGGGCCGCGATTGAGCTGGCCGATATCGTATTGATAGTCCTGGAACACGGCGCCGAACTTGACCTCGTGACCGAGGGCCGGCCGCACCGTGAGCTTCATCAGCCCGGCCTCGACCTGGTTGCCGGTGTTGCCGATCTCGGTGCCGTTGCCGTCCTTGTAATTACCTTGCGTGCGGTAGACCGCGCCGCCGAAGATATCGACGTCGGGCGTGGCACGCACGCCGCCGAACACCGAGCCGAGGCCGCGATTGTTGTTGGTGCCGTAGGTGCCCGAGAGATCGACGCCCCAGCGCTCGCCGGGACGCAGCACGTCGTTGATGTCCTTGGTGCGGAACGAGACCAGGCCGCCGATCGCGCCGGAGCCATAGATGTTGGCGGTCGGACCGCGCACCACGTCGACGCCGCCGATCAATTCAGGATCGAGGAAGAACGAGCCGTTGGCGTTGTGGCCGGTGCGCTGGTAGTTCTGCCGCGCGCCGTCGACGACGACAGCGACGCGGCCGAAATCCTGCAAGCCGCGGATGTTGATGACCGTCGCGGGATCGTCACCGCGCTCCTGGAACGACACGCCGGGCACGGCATAGAAGATGTCCGACAGCCGGTTGGGCTGGAGCCCCTGGATCTGGTCGAGCGAAATCGAGCTGACGGGCGCGAGTGCATCGATCGCACGCTCCTTGGTCTTGGTTGCGGCGACCGTGATGGTGTCGAGCACCTGAACAGGCGCGGTGCTGCCCGCCTGGGCGCGGGCGTTCAGGGTTTCAGGCGTCGCTTGCTGTGCGGCTTGCGGCTTGGCCTGCTTGCGCTTGGCCTGCTTCGGTGACGCGTTTTCGGCCTGCGGCGATGCGGTCTGCGCAAAGCCGCTTGCCGGCATCACTGCCGCAATTGAAACCACCGACGCGCCCAAAATCAGGGCGCGCGAATACCTAGCCCCGTCAGCCATATCAGCCCCAGCCTGCACTTCACTTTAATTTTGTTGTCGTCTGGCTGGCGTGCGCCGCACGACGCGGCGACTGGCTGGCTGAATTTCTCAAGGCGCGGACATGCCGCCCGCTGCCATATTTGGTTACGTGGCAACACTCTGACGGTCAATGACCGCAGGTTGCAGTTTATATCAATTGTAAATTGCCGCCGTTGGAATGCGCCTGACGCCGCCTATACAAGCAGGCAGCCTCTGAATTTACGAAAGCGCATCACACCCATTATGTCGGCAACATCAGGAGACAATAGCGGCGATGCGGCAGGGCCGGCACAAGGTCCTTCTGCAACAACGAGAACTCTCACCATGCGCGGAAGCCGGATCGACAGCCGCGAGCTGTTTGCGCATGAGCGCGAGATCATCATCGCTCATGGCGAGGACAGCTATCGCCTTCGACTGACCTCGCAAAACAAGCTGATCCTGACGGAAGTAACCTGCAATGACATTTTGTCGCACCCTCGCAAACCTCGTGCTATCAGGCACCATCGCGCTTGCGTCCAGCGCGCATGCCGCCGGCATCACGGTCCATGATGCGCGCAATCGCGACGTCACTGTTGCCGACTTTGCCCGCACGGTCTCGATCGGCGGCGCCATCACCGAGATCCTCTACGCGCTCGGGCTGGAAAGCAGGCTGGTCGGCGTCGACACCACGAGCCTTTATCCCGCGGCGGCGCTGCACGACAAACCCAATGTCGGCTACATGCGCCAGATCTCGGCCGAGGGCGTGCTCGGTCTCAACCCGACGCTGATCCTGGCGATCCAGGGCTCGGGCCCGCGCGAGACCATGGACGTGCTGGAGACGGCGAAGGTGCCGCTGGTGCTGGTGCCAGAGACCTTCTCCGAGGACGGCCTGATCGAGAAGATCAAGCTGGTCGGCCATGCCATGGGTGTCGATGCGCGCGCCGAATGCCTCAGCGCCGCCGTCGGTGCCGATCTCGCCCAGCTCCGCGCGCTGCGCACCAAGGTGACGAGGCCGGTGCGCGTGATGTTCGTGATGTCGCTCCAGAACGGGCGCGCCATGGTGGCCGGCCACAAGACCGCAGCCGACGAGATCATCCAGCTTGCCGGCGCGGCCAACGCCGTCGGCGATTACGACGGCTACAAGGTCATCGGCGACGAGGCGATCGTGGCCGCAAAGCCGGACGTCGTGCTGTCGATCGAGCGCGGCAAGGATTCGCTGCAGGCCGATGCAGTCTACACGCATCCCGGCTTTGCGCTGACCCCGGTCGCGGCCAGCAAGAGCTTCATCACGATGGACGGGCTCTATCTGCTCGGCTTCGGGCCGCGCACGGCCGCGGCGGCGCGCGATCTCTCGGTCAAGCTGTATCCGGCCTTGGCCGATGGCGGCGCATTCACGTCGGCTCTGTCGGCGGCGAATTGCCGGCAATGAGCGTGGCGATCGGGACCGAGGCACGGAGCCTGCGGCGAAGCGCAGGGCGGCGGTCCGCATCGTTCGCGATCCCCCTTCTGCTTGCGGCACTGGTCGCCACCGCCGTCGTCGCCCTTACGGTCGGCGCAGCCGGCATTCCCCTCTCCCGGCTGCCTGCTGCGCTCGGCTTCACCGGCAACACGACCGCCGATGCCATGACGGTGCGTGACCAGCTCGTGCTGTGGTCGATCCGCATCCCCCGCATTGCCGCGACCGCGATGGTCGGCGGGCTGTTGGCGGCGGCCGGCGCGATCATGCAGGGGCTGTTCCGCAATCCGCTCGCCGACCCCGCTCTCGTCGG
The DNA here is from genome assembly GCF_018130765.1 of Bradyrhizobium iriomotense. Taxonomy (GTDB): domain Bacteria; phylum Pseudomonadota; class Alphaproteobacteria; order Rhizobiales; family Xanthobacteraceae; genus Bradyrhizobium; species Bradyrhizobium iriomotense_A. The sequence goes on along the minus strand of NZ_JAFCJZ010000022.1, from coordinate 99,228 downwards.
CGTCTCCAGCGGCGGCGCGCTCGCCGCCGCGAGCGCGATCGTCTTCACGGATTCACGCTTCGGCGGGGCGCTGCACTTCCTCCAGACCGAGCTGTTGCCGCTCGCCGCCTTCGCGGGCTCGCTGGCAACGACCGCCATTCTCTACGGCATCTCCAGCCGCTCGGGACGGACCTCGATCGCGATCTTCCTGCTTGCCGGCGTCGCCATCACCGCGATCGCCAACGCCGGCATCGGGCTCTTGGTGTTCATCGCCGACGACCGTCAGCTCCGCGACATCACGTTCTGGATGCTCGGCTCGATGAGCGGCGCGACCTGGACCAAGGCCGCCGTGCTCGCGCCGGTCCTTGTTATCGGACTCGCAGCTTGCGCCTTCATCGCCCGCGGTCTCGATCTGCTGGTGCTCGGCGAGGCCGACGCCTTCCACGGCGGGGTCGATGTCGAGCGCCTGAAGCGAATCTCGATCGTCATGGTCTCCGCCATGACCGGCGTTGCCGTGTCGATCAGCGGCGTGATCGGCTTCGTCGGCATCGTCGTGCCGCATCTGCTGCGGCTCGTCATCGGGCCCGCGCATCGCCTGCTGCTTCCGGCTTCCGTGCTGCTCGGCGCGATCCTGATGGTTGGCGCCGACACGCTGGCGCGCACCATCGTGACGCCCGCGGAAATGCCGATCGGCATTTTGACCGCCGCCGTGGGCGCGCCGGTCTTCCTCGGCATCCTGCTGCGGCAGCGCGGGCTGGCCGCGCTATGAGCACAGTGATCGAGGCGACATCTCTTAGCAAGCGCGCCGGCCGCGCCACGCTGCTCAACGGCGTCGGCCTGACGGTTGCGGCCGGCGAGATGGTCGCCATCATCGGCCCGAACGGCGCCGGCAAGTCGACGCTGCTGCGGCTGCTCTCCGGCGACCTCCGTCCGAGCCAGGGCGAGGTGTGGCTGAAGCAGCGCGACATCAAAAGCTACACGCCGCGCGAGCTTGCCGCGCGCCGCGCGATGCTGTCCCAGCATATCAACGTCACCTTCCCCTTCACGGTCGAGGAAATCGTGCTGATGGGCGCCGGCGAGCGCAGCCCACACGAGGCAGGCCGGCTTGTCGACGCCGCGCTGGACGAGGTGGGCCTGGCGCATTTCCGCGAACGGCAATTGCCGACGCTGTCGGGCGGCGAGCAGCAGCGCGCCCATTTCGCCCGCGTGCTGGTGCAGCTCGCCTGCGGCGAAGCCGAGCGTGGACCCGGGCTTTTGCTGCTGGACGAGCCGACCTCGAGCCTCGACCTGCGCCACCAGATCGACCTCGTCGAAGCCGCGCGCCGCCGTGCGGCCGGCGGCACCGCCGTCGTCGCGATCCTGCACGACCTCAATCTCGCGATCCGCTTCGCCGACCGGCTGGTCGTGCTGAGCGGCGGCAGGCTCGCCGTCGACGGCCCGCGCGCGGAAGTCGTCACCCGCGAGATCATCCGCGATATCTTCGAAATCGACGCCGTCGTCCATCAGGCCGACGGCGTGCCGTATGTGCTGCCGCAGTCGATGCGGGCGGTTGAGACCGGAATTTAGCCAGCACTGCTTCTGCGAAGGCGGCGCGCTCCCTCCCCCGCTTGCGGGGGAGGGGTGGGGAGAGGGTGTCGCCGCAACGGGACAATCCCCTAGAGGAAAGAGCCCTCACCCCAGCCCTCTCCCGCAAGCGGGAGAGGGAGCGCACTTCCCTTGTGGCGCGACCGGCCCTACCCCGCCGGCACAATCACCATGCTCTTGTCCTTCGGCCAGCGGATGCGCCAGGCGAAGTTGATGTCCCGGGCTTCACCCGGCTTGGCGTCGAACGACCATTCCAGCACGCCGCGCTTGTCGCGGATGTTGCTGGCGGTCGGCTGCGTGCTCGACGGCAGCATCTCGACGACGATGTCCTCGTTCTCGCTGACCGGCAGCTGGTCCTCGATCGCAACCTTGATCGGGAAGTCGTGGCCGTTGCGGATCGTGGTCTTGAACGAACGCTCGTCGGTCTTCGACGTCGTGACCAAGAGGCCCGCCGAGCCTTCGTTGCGCTTGAGCACGGCGCGCTCGATCTTGATCTTGTCGTCGGCACCGAAGCCGAGCCGCACGATGTCGTCCTTGGCCGAGGCAGAAATCTTGCCGCGGCCGACGAAGACGCCGTCGCGATAGATCGCGACCTTGCCCGGCAACAGCGTGGTGTCGTCGGTCTGCTTGAAGCTGGCTTCGAGGAAGGCGGTGGGATCCATCACCGGTGCCGCGCGCACCGCGAGATCGGCGGGCACGCTCATCGAGGCGATGCGCAAGCTCTTGGCGCCCTCGGCGGCGCCGAGGCTGACGCGGCCGGGGATTTTGAACGTCGCCTGGAAGTCGCCGATCTCGGCAACGGCCTGCTGCTCGTCGGCGCGCTCGCGCAGCTCACCCGCCTCGGCGGCCTTGGACATGGGCTCGTACGAGCGCTGCCGAACAATTGGCGCAGGCCGCGCCAGATCCGAGGCCGTGCCGAGCGCCATGGGCCTCGGCGGTTGCGGATATTGCGCGACCAACGAGTTCAGCTCCGGCGCGCTGCCGCCTCGGCTGATGCGGACGGTGGAGACGCCCAGCGTCACGTTCGACCAGTCCTCGCCAGTCGATTGCGTGATCTCGGCGCGGCGGACCAGCTCGAGCTGCGGCTTGCGGTCCTTGGCGCCGGTGTCGAGCCGGGCGTCATAGAGCGGCAGCCAGCGCGCATTGCGCACATTATAAGTCACCCGCAGCGTCGCCTTGGTCGCGGCGGTCGCCGCGATGTCCATGCGGACCTCGAGCTTGCTCGGCGGCTTGGCCTTGCGTTCGACATCGAGCTGGGCGATCTGCCGGTCGATCTCGCGCATCTTGCGCGTGGCGTCACGGATTGCGGTATCGGCGCTCGAAATTTCCTCGCCGACAGCAGCAAAGGCCGTGCGCCATTCGGCAATCGGCCGCGCCTCGCCCTTCTCGCCGATGCCCACGGGGGACGCTTCCGCAAAATGCTCCGCAAACTTGCGCCGTGCATTGGCCGAGTCGATCGCGCCCTGCAGGTCGGCGCGCTGGTCGTTCAGCGCCTCGATGCGCTTGTCCAGCTCGGGCAGATTGACCGGCGCAGCACGCGGCGGCCGCGCGTCAATCGTGCCGATGGTGAGTTTTGTGCCCCCCTCCCCCTCGACGCGGATGGAGGACGTATCGAGACCGAGCGGAAAGTCCTTGGCCACCAGCGTCGAGTCACCGGACGGCAAATCGACCGTGATGACGCGGGTGACGGTGGCGCCATCGGGGTAAACGGTGACGGTGTCGATCGCCGAATTGGCGTCCAGATCGGCGGCCCATGACGGCGACGACGCCGCCATGGTCACAAGAACCAGGCTCGTCGTTGCCAAACATCTTGCGGTGATGCGCATAAAGTCCCTCCTGCCGTATCGCCGCGCCGCCAGCCGGACGCGCGATCAAAATGCCTCGCCAACATGGTTGGACGCGGCAGCGAAGGAACTGGTTCGATTGGGGTTTCCGTGGGGCGCCGCTGCGGCGGCACCATGGCCACGGAACGTATCATCGCCCCGCGGCGGAGGCCGTCAAACCTGAGCGGGCGAGCCCTGGCCGAAGATGCGGCGGAGCAGATCGGTCACGTTCTTGGCGCCGGCCTTCTTCAGGATGCTGGCGCGGTAGCCTTCGACCGTCCTTGCGCTCAGATGCATGCGGCGGGCGATCTCCTTGTTGGTGAGACCGGCGGCAAGATGCTCGAGCACGTCGCCTTCGCGCCCGGTCAGGGGCTCGCAGCCGGGCAGCCAACGCTGCCGGTTCGCGCCGGGCTGCGCGACCTCGTCGATGGCGGCATCGATCCGGCCAACAATGTCGTGGGTGCGGAACGGCTTCTCGATGAAGTCGGTCGCGCCGCTCTTGATCGCGTCGACCGCCATGGCGATGCTGCCGTTCGCCGACGTCACCAGGACCGGCGCCATGCAATTCTCCTCGCGCAGCCGCTTGAGCACGTCGAGGGCCGAGCGATCCGGCGGCATCTCCAGCAGCACACAGGCCGGCATCCGCGCCTTGGCCTCCGAGAGCAGGGACGCCCCGTCGGCGAAGCAGATCACGTTATAGGCGCTCTGTTGGAGCGCGATGGAAAGTTGTTCGCGGGAGGCGGCGTCAGTGTCGATGACGAATACCTCGCCCTTGGAAAGCATGTTTCCCGGCATATCCCGATCCAGCAATGTCTTGGTCAAATGGTCCGAGACGGCCGGGGGCCCCGTCGCGCCCCGCCGTCATACGCACGGCATTCACGCCCGTGCTTCGGTTTCCCTTATGTATGTTCCATCCTGTTCCCGGATTTGACGGATCGGGACAGAAACTTTACATTTCGGGACATCTGCGGGAATGGCTGACAGGAACGGTTCGCATGACCGACCTCATTCGCAGCGCAGGCTTGAGCTATTACCCGGAGGTCGCCCGGTCAGTTGGGCTCGACCCCAGGCAGATGATGCGCAAGGTCAGGCTGCCGCTGGCCGTGCTGGATAAGCCCGATACGCCGATTGCAGTGACCAGCCTGCGCCGTCTGCTCGAATTGTCGGCAGAGGCGTCGGGTGCCGAAGATTTTGGCCTGCGCCTCGCCGAGCGCGGCGGGCTCACCAATTTCGGCGCGGTTGGCCTGATCGTGCGCGAACAAGCGACCGTCGGTGAAGCCATCAAAGCGTTCTCGCGCTTCATCCATGTCCATCACGACGGCATGAAGCTCGACGTCACCAGCGACAAGCAGACGGTGAAAGTCACGCTGCACCTGCGCGGCCGGCAGCCGACCGCGCCGCGGCAATCGATCGATATGGCGCTCGGCAGCGTTCACCGCATCATCCAGTCGCTGTTCGGCAGCGATTGGCGGCCGCAGGAAGTACGCCTGCACTATCCGCCACCGCACGATCGCAAGCGCTACCGCGACTTCTTCGGCTGCCGGGTGACCTTCAATGCGGATGACGATTCGATCCTGCTGTCGGCGCACGACATGGAGCGCCGCATCCCGAGCGCGCATCCCCTCATCGCCAATTACCTGCGCAAGCGGATCGAGGCGATCGAAACGCGGCCGGCAAGCTGGGAGGAGAAGGTCGACGAAGTCGTGCGGACCCTGCTCGCCAGCGGCGATTGCACGGTCGAGCGCGTGGCCGAGCATCTCGCCTGCACTCGCCGCACCATCCATCGCCACCTCGCTGCATCAGGCACCAGCTTCTCGGCCATCCTCGACGCGCAGCGCGCCGATCTCGTGATCCAGCTGATCGACGATCCCGACCGGCCGCTGGCCGATATCGCCGCGCAGCTCGGCTTCTCCGCGCAAAGCGCGATGGCGCGGTGGTTCCGTGGTCGCTTCGGCTGCACCATCACCGCATGGCGCAAGGGCATGCGGCCGCTGGCAAAGCCGGACACCGTCCCCTCGGCGACTGCGGCCTAGCACTCAAATCATGCGTGCTCGAAGGGGCCGACCTCGCGGATGACCTTGCAAATCTGCAGGAGGCCGCTGGCATAGAATTCGGCATGCCCCCGTTTCATCGCCTCGATATGTTCCGGATGAGTGCGCCAGGCTTCGAGTGCCGCCTCGGACGCAAAGCGAAACACGGTCAGCTCCTCGCCATCGTCGGCCTTGAACGACTTGATCGACAGAAAGCCCGGAAGACTGCTGACAATGTTGTACATGCGCCCGCCCAGTCGATCGTATTCCTCAAGCGAGACGCCATCTCGCAAATTCAGGCCGCCAATCACAACGACTTCGCCGATCATTTTCGATCCATTCCTCAATCGCGTTTCCACGCCAGGCTGACAGCAGGCGTACCTCGACTGATAGTTTCGGATCGATGACGGCACTTGTTACGCCGGCACCATAATTTAGCGTGCCGGGGCCGGCACGCCCATGATGGCGAGCGCGCGCCAGCGGCTGCCGGCGAGCAGCGGGCCGAATGCGACGGCAAAGCCGAGGAATGCCGCAACCCAGCCGAAGGCCGCGACGTGCAGCAGCACGTCGCTATGCGCGGGCACGACCACTGCGCAGACCCGCGCCAGCGCCGCGACCACGATCGCGACATAGATGGCTTGCGTCGCCGGGGACGCCGTCAGCGCCTGCCCGGTGTGACCGAGGCTCGCACGCGTCATCACCGCGAGCGTCATGGTTCCGGCCGCGCCGGCCATCCAGGCATGAATGCCGGCGCTCGGCGGCAGTTCGCCGAAGGCGGCCAGGGCATTCAGGATGAAGCCGAATGGCACGAAGACGTAACCGACATGCAGGATCAGCAGCAGCCGCTCGCGCGTGGTGCGGTCGCCGGCCCAGCGTGCAAGCCGAACCAGATGCAGCACGCCGACCACGGCCATCACAGCGCCGGTGATCATGTTCAGCGGTGCCACGATCCACGCGATCAGCGCCAGCGCGCTCAATCCGATCACCACGCCGTCAAAACGTCCGAACGGCACCGGCAGGCGTCCGGGATTGAACTTGACCAGCCAGTTGCGGGTGAAGCTCGGAATGATGCGGCCGCCAATCAGCGCGATCAGCAGCATCACGACACTGACGCCGACGCGGATGCTGACATCGGCCGCGCCTTGGTAATGCGCTTCGAGATGGAAGCCGACATTGCCGGCCAGCAGCATGAGCACCAGCACCACCACCGGCAGGTTGCGCCAGTTGCCGCCCGCGATGATCTCGCGCGTCGCAGCGGCGACGACCAGCGCCAGGAAGGCCGCGTCGATGCCAAGCGCGAAGGCCCATCCGATATCGGCCGACAAGGTCACTGCAAGGCGTCCGGCCAGCCAGACCACCAGCAGCGCGCCGAGCGAGGTCCCCTGGATCGGCAGCCGCCCGGTCCAGTTCGGGATCGCCGTGAACAGGAACCCGGTGATGACAGCCGGCAGGAAGCCGTAGAGCATCTCGTGGACGTGCCAGTCGCGGGGCGCGAAGGCTGAGGTCACCGACAATTCACCGTAGAATATCGGCAGCCAGGCCAGAATCGACAGCCCGGCCTGGATCGCGGCGAGCAGGAAAAAGGGCCGAAAACTGTTCGCAAACAGCGGCCAGCCCGCAAAATTGCGGGATCGGGCGCCAGCCATGGGGCAACTCCTGTCAATTCAGACTGTTGCTTGGAAAAATACTGCCGTCCCGGGCGGCCGGTTTTGCGCTATCGCAAATTGCAGGACGATTGCAGGTGCCATCACACTCCGGAGCGCCAAGGAGGCAGAATGGCCAAGGTCGACACATCGCTGGTTGCGCATTTGCCGCTGTTTGCCGGGGTCACGCCGGAAGCCCTGGACGAGATCCTGCGCGAGGCCCGTTCGGCGCGCTACCCGAAGAACACCGCCATCTTCGAGCAGGGCGCAGACGCGCAGTCGTTCTTCCTGCTGCTGCACGGCCATGTCCGCGCGGCCAAGACCACCCCGACCGGCGAGCAGATCGTGGTGCGCTATGTCGCCCCCGGCGAGACGTTCGGGCTCGCGATGGCGATCGGCGCCGCGCGCTATCCCGCAACCGCGATGGCGGTCGACGACAGCGTGGTGCTGATCTGGCCGACCTCGGCCTGGCCGCGGCTGGTCGAGCGGTTTCCCTCGCTCGCCGCCAATACGCTGCAGACCGTCGGCACGCGGCTGCAGGAGAGCCACACCCGCATCCTGGAAATGTCGACCCAGCAGGTCGAGCAGCGCATTGCTCATGCGCTGCTGCGCCTCGCCAAACAGTCCGGCAAGAAGCTCGACCAGGGTATCGAGATCGACTTCCCGATCAGCCGCCAGGACATTGCGCAGATGACCGGCACCACGCTGCACACCGTGAGCCGCATTCTCAGCGGCTGGGAGAGCCAGGGTCTCGTCGAGAGCGGCCGTCAGCGCATCATCCTGCGCGAACCGCACAAGATCGTCGTGCTGGCGGAACGGACTCCCGACAGCGGCGCGGCGTGAGCGCCGCTCCGCTGTCTCAAGATAGGGGTGAGGGCGCTTCCGCTTACGGCAGAAGCTCAACCCTCACCCGGGAATCCGCACGCGCCCGCGCGAACTCCGGATCGTCTCACGCCGGCACGCAGTCGCAGAGTGCGGCGAGGAATTTGTCGCGGTCGATGCCGTGCTCGCGGCAGGCGTCTTCCACCGTGTGGAAGGTTGCGATCGGGCAGCCGACGCAGGCCAGCCTGAAAGCAAGAAACACGCGGATCGTGTGCGGCGCCGTGCGCATGATGTCATCGACCAGATCGTCGGATCCAAAAGGCATGGACAACTCCGTTCCGAAACGACGATAGCGGAGCGGACGTCGGTTTCTTTGTTGGAGCGCAAGCTGTTGCCAGTTCCTCAGCGCGTCATTCCGGGCGCGCGCAGCGCGAGCCCGGAATCCATCGTGCGACGGATGACGTACAGAAATGGATTCCGGGCTCGCGCCATCCAAGTCGGCTATTGCCGACTTGGATCTTCAAATTTGCCGAGCCCGGGTAAACCCGAGTTCGGGTGGCGCGCCCCGGAATGACAAAAAGAGCGAGTGTCTACACCGCCCTGCTGTGCAGCTGCTTTCCCGGATCCAGATGCGCGTCGAACGCGGCGGCGACGCTGCGGACCAGGAAGCGCGAGTCGTTCGCGACTGCGAGGCGGTCGCCGTCCAGCCTGACGACGCCGTCCGAGATCAGCGGCTCCAGACGCGACGCCGATTTCAGCATCGCGCCGGCCTCGACTCCATGGCGCGCGCAGATGTCGCCGAGATCGGCGCTGAACTCGCACATGATGCGCTCGATGATGTCGGCGCGCAGCCGGTCGTCGTCGGTGAGCCCGTAGCCCTTGGCGGTGGCGAGGCGGCCGCTGGTGATGCTTTGCGCATAGGCGCCGATCTGCACCTCGTTCTGCACATAGCCTTGCGGCAAGTGCCCGATGGCGCTGGCGCCGAAGCCGAGCAGAACCTCACCCTTGTCGGTGGTATAGCCCTGGAAATTGCGCCGCAGGGTCCGGTCCTCGAAGGCCACGGCCATGGCGTCGTCGGGTCGGGCGAAATGATCGAGCCCGATCTGGACGTAACCGGCCTCCTTCAGCGCATTGGCGATCGCGCAGGCCTGGTCGTGACGCGCAAGGCCGTCGGGCAGCACCGCCTCGTTGATCATGCGCTGATGCTTCTTGAAAGCCGGCACGTGCGCATAGCCGAACACCGAGAAGCGGTCGGGCGCGAGCGCGAGGCTGCGCCGCACCGTGTCCAGGCACGAGGCGACGGTCTGATGCGGCAGCCCGTAGATCAGGTCGAAATTGACTCCTGCGATGCCCGCACGCCGGAGCATCTCGACGACGGACGCCGTCTGCTCAAAACTCTGCACGCGATTGATCGCGCGCTGCACGACGGGATCGAAACTCTGCACCCCCAGGCTGGCGCGGTTGACGCCGGAGAGCCGCATGGCCTCGACCATGTCGGCGGTCAGCGTTCTCGGGTCGATCTCGACCGCGATCTCCGCCGACGGCAGCACGAAGAACGCCTGGCGCATCGCCGCCATCAACTCGGCAAAGGCCTCCGGCGCCATGATCGTCGGCGTCCCGCCGCCGAAATGGATATGCTCGACCTTGATGCGGCGGCCGATGGTTTCGGCGACCTGCGCGATCTCGCTGCGCAGCGTCCGCTGGTACGCCGCGATCAGCTCGTCGCGGCGCACGATCTGGGTATGGCAACCGCAATACCAGCACATCTCGCGGCAGAACGGCACGTGCAGATAGAGCGACGCGCTGGCTCCCGAGGGAAGCTCGGACAGCCACCGGGCATAGGTATCGGCGCCAATGGCCGGCGAGAAGTGCGGCGCGGTCGGATAGCTCGTGTAGCGCGGCAGTCTCTCTTCGCCATAGCTCGCTGCGAGATCGAATCTCATATCTTACCCATTCGTAAATCAATGCCGCGGTGTGGCGCGGCAAATCCTGGATGGCATTAGATTACCCGTTTCCGGACGAGCGACCTTGCGCTCGCTCAAAGTTCGGGCGCCGGATTTGGCCGATGATGACGTTTAATCATCGCTCCCTGGAGATAGGCCATGGCGTCGTTTGCGCTCGATCTCGTTCTCTGGCTCGCCGACATTCGCGGCCATATCCCGCGCTTCGACGATTTCCGTCCAGTCCCTGTTGCGCCCGCAACCGGTGCCGGCCACCTCGCACGGGTCCTGGCGCTCATGGCTGCCGTCTTCGCCGCGCTGTCGCTCGCGGTCTGGGGCACGGTCTGGGTGGCGATACACCTGCTCTGATCGGGTGCATCCATCCGTTCGCGAACGAATGCAGCTGAACATGCGAACGATTTGCCGCTTGCGCGGCTGACTCAGCGCGACATCATATCCCTCGCATCATCGATGCGGCTTCGGCGCACCTCTTAAGGGATTTGCCGGAGGCGAATCCGGCAGAAGCTTGTCGCAGCGCAAACACTCTTGCCGCAACAGGCGCACACTGCATCCGTCATCAAGACCATTTCAGATGAAGGATGCTTCCAATGTTCACCCGCAGAGCCGCATTGATCAGCGCCGCCGCGACCGCCCTGATGCTGGCGACACCTGCCCTGGCTGCCGACGATCTCAAACTGCCGCGTCAAAAGGTCGAGCTGGTTGCTCCGCCGTTCGTGCACGCGCACGAGCAGGCAACCAAGCAGGGCCCCAAGATCATCGAGTTCAAGCTCACGATCGAGGAGAAGAAGGTCGTCATCGACGAGAAGGGCACCACCTTCCAGGCGATGACCTTCAACGGCTCGATGCCGGGCCCGCTGATGGTCGTGCATGAGGGCGACTACGTCGAGACGACGCTGGTCAATCCTGCGACCAACACCATGCCGCACAACATCGACTTCCATTCCGCGACCGGTGCGCTCGGCGGCGGCGCGCTCACCCTGATCAATCCCGGCGAGCAGGTCGTGCTGCGCTGGAAGGCGACCAAGACCGGCGTGTTCGTCTATCACTGCGCGCCGGGCGGCCCGATGATCCCCTGGCACGTCGTCTCCGGCATGAACGGCGCCGTGATGGTGCTGCCGCGCGAGGGACTAAACGACGGTAAGGGCCACGCGCTGAAGTATGATAAGGTCTACTATATCGGCGAGCAGGACATGTACGTGCCGCGCGACGAGAAGGGCAACTTCAAGTCCTACGACTCGCCGGGCGAGGCGTTCACCGAGACCGAAGAGGTGATGAAGAAGCTGACGCCCTCCCACGTCGTGTTCAACGGCAAGGTCGGCGCACTCACCGGCAAGAACGCGCTGACCGCCAATGTCGGCGAGAACGTGCTGATCGTGCACTCGCAGGCCAATCGCGACAGCCGTCCGCACCTGATCGGCGGCCATGGCGACTATGTCTGGGAGACCGGCAAGTTCGGCAATGCGCCCGAGGTCGGGCTCGAGACCTGGTTCATCCGGGGCGGCTCGGCGGGAGCTGCGTTGTACAAATTCCAACAGCCCGGCATCTACGCCTATGTCACGCACAACCTGATCGAGGCCGCCGATCTCGGCGCCACCGCGCACTTCAAGGTCGAAGGCAAGTGGAACGACGATCTGATGATGCAGGTGAAGGCGCCTGCGGAAATACCGGCCGCCACCAACTAGACACGACAAGGGGCCGGCGAACAACCGGCCCCTTCTTCTTTCGGGGAACGACCATGCTGATCGCATTCAAGCTGAAACTGGCGCTCGCCTGCGCGGCCGGACTTGCGGGACCGCTGGCCGTTGCGCCTCTGGTTTCCGAGATGAGGACGCAGGGCGCGCAAGGCGAGCCCGCGATCATCGAAATCGCTGCCGGCAGCTTCTCCTATCGCGAGGCCGGCGATTTCACCCGTGCCGGGAAGCAGGCCGAAGCACCGCTGCGCGCATTGCGCTTCGACAGGCCGCTTCACATCATGCGCGAGCAGGTCTCCTCCTCCGACTATCAGCTCTGCGTGCAGGACGGCGCATGCCGCGCTCTCGACCGCGACGTCATGGTCGCGCCCGACCGCCCTGTCGTGCAGGTGAACTGGCACGACGCCGAGGCCTATGCCGGCTGGCTCTCACGCAAGACCGGCAAGCACTACCGCCTGCCGAGCGACGAGGAATGGGCATTCGCCGCAGGCGCCCGGTTTAGGGATGACGGCGTGGCAGTGGACGCAGACGATCCCTCAAAACGCTGGATCAGCCGCTATGAGCGTGAGTCCGAGCGCGACCTCTCCGACACGACGGCCTATCCGTTCGGCAAGTTCGGCGTGAACGAGCACGGCATCGAGGATCTCGCCGGCAATGTCTGGGAGTGGACTTCGACCTGCTTTGTGCGCTCGCGGACCGACGAGGCCGGCAAGGCCGGCCGGCCGACCGTGAATTGCGGCGTGCGCATCGCGGAAGGCGCGCACCGCGCCTATGTCACCGACTTCATCCGCGACGCCCGCGCCGGCGGCTGCGCGCAGGGCGTGCCGCCCGCCAATCTCGGCTTCCGCCTGGTGCGGGAGGAGCGGACGTGGATGGCGAACGTGTCGGCGCGCTGGGGCAAGGTGTGGGTGAGGTCGTAGCCAAGACCAAGGGCCATGTAGCCCGGGTGAGCGAAGCGACACCCTGGAAAGTAGACCCGCATGTCGCTTCGCTCATGCGGGCTACAGCATATCACATCGCGCGCGCAAACATGCGAAAACCCGGCGCGCCGATGATCGCCTCGAAGGCAGGATCGCGCTTCTCTTCCGCAAAGGCAAAACCGGCCTTGGCATAGGCGCGCTCGGCGGGCTCGTTGCCGATCAGGAACGATATCGTCGCCCGTTTGAATCCGGCCGCCCGCCCCTGATCCAGCGCGTGCGCGAGCAGTGCCTGCACGAGACCACGGCCGCCATAGGCTGGATCGGTCGCGACATGCTCGATCATCCAGTCGCCCTCGCCGCCCTGAACCCAGCAGCCGCGCGTGTAGGTGCCGCGTCGGCGGATGGCGTCGAGCTCTGACGCAGCGAGCCCGGTTTCGGCTGCGACTTCCTCGAGCGCGCGCCAGGCCGCGGGACCGGTGCCGGCCGCAGGCACGGCGCAGAGCGCCGCGCCCGGCTCACCCTCGACCTCTGCGATCCAGAACTGCGAGATGTGCCACATCGACACCGCGCGCGCTGTTGCGACGCGCGCGATGAAGTCCAGGCACTGGGCTTCGGGCCAGGCGAGCGCAACGTCAAACCAGCCGCGCGGCCGGTAACCGCGCATCGATCGCAGGATAGTCTTGGCGATGAAGCCCACGTCTTCGGGACGCGCAGACCGTATCGTCATGCGCGCCCCATTCCCGAAGCCTTACGTATTCTTCAGCGCGACGCGGAATTCGGCTTCGGTCTTGGACTTGACCTCGTCGAGCGTGACACCGTCGGCGAGTTCGATCAGGGCCATGCCGCCGTCGCCGTGCTTGTCGATGGTGAAGACGGCAAGATCGGTGACGACCATGTCGACCACGCGCTCGCCGGTCAGCGGCAGGTTGCACTTCTTCAGGAGCTTGGCGCCGTCCTTGGCCGAATGCTCCATCACCACCACGACGCGCTTGACGCCGGCGACGAGATCCATCGCGCCGCCCATGCCCTTGACCATCTTGCCGGGGATCATCCAGTTGGCGAGGTCGCCGTTCTGGGCCACCTGCATCGCGCCGAGGATCGACAGATCCATGTGGCCGCCGCGGATCATGCCGAAGGAATCCGCGCTCGAGAAATACGAGGTCGAGGGCAGCTCGCTGACGGTCTGCTTGCCGGCGTTGATCAGGTCCGCGTCCACCTCGTCCTCATAGGGGAACGGGCCCATGCCGAGCATGCCGTTCTCGCTCTGCAAGGAGACGTCCATGCCGTCGGGGATGAAGTTCGAGACCAGCGTCGGAATGCCGATGCCGAGATTGACGTAGTAGCCGTCACGCAATTCCTTTGCGGCGCGCGCAGCCATCTGTTCACGGGTCCAGGCCATTGTTGAGCTCCAGTCGATTCTCTAGCGGCGCATGATCTGATCGGAAAACCGGTGTCCACTTTTCCGGATCATGCGCTCGGGCGCGGGCGGGTGTTGCGGAATTCGATGCGCTTCTTGGCCGTGCCGACCTCGACGATGCGCTTCACGAAGATGCCGGGCGTATGGATGTGGTCGGGATTGAGTTCACCGGCCGGAACCAGATGCTCGACCTCGGCCACCGTGATCTTGGCGGCGGTCGCCATCATCGGGTTAAAGTTGCGCGCGGTCTTGCGATAGATGAGGTTGCCGGCGGTGTCGCCCTTCCAGGCGTGGACGATGGCGAGGTCGGCGAACAGGCCGCGCTCCATCAGGTACTTCTCGCCGTCGAACTCCTTCACTTCCTTGCCTTCGGCAATCAGCGTGCCGACGCCGGTCTTGGTGTAGAAGGCCGGGATGCCGGCGCCGCCGGCGCGGATGCGCTCGGCCAGCGTGCCCTGCGGGTTGAATTCGAGTTCCAGCTCGCCAGCGAGGAATTGCTGGGCGAACAGCTTGTTCTCGCCCACATAGGACGAGATCATCTTCTTGATCTGCCGGGTTTCCAGGAGGCGGCTGAGCCCGATGCCGTCGACGCCGGCATTGTTGGAGACGACCGTCAGCCCCTTGACGCCGGAATCGCGGATTGCGTCCGACAGCTCCTCGGCAATGCCGCAGAGGCCGAAGCCCCCCGACATGATCATCATGTTGTCCTTCAGAATGCCGTCGAGCGCCGACTTGGCGTCGGGATAGACCTTGTTCATGCAAAAAACCTCGACTGAACCTTCGGCTTGCAGCCGTCGCGCCTTATTGGCGGCGATTATTAGGCGAAATCCTCCAAAGCCGTCAATGATACGGGGGTTCTCGGCTCCGCGGAGCGGTGGTAGAAGCTGCCCACGCCGTGGGCAGAACCGCCCGCGGCCTTGAAAGCGACAAGAAAACCCATCAAGTTGCGGCACTTAACGCAACAGGACTTGTAACCTAACAAGACTTGTAACCTGACAAAACTTGTAGCCTAACAAACCCTGTAGCCTAACAAACCTTGGGCGTGGGGCGCGCAGGTCTCCCGGCCCGCCCTTCTGGATCCAACAACCAACCCGATCAGGACATGCCATTGACCATGGCCCAAGGAATGAAGCGCCTCGGGACGCCGATCGCGGCGCTGCTCGGCGTCGCGCTGATCGCCCTGATCGCGACCTCATGGCTCATCAACCGCGACGCGCTGCGCAAGGCCGTGGAGGCGCAGATCCGCGACGTCACGGGCCTTGAGCTCAATGTCGCGGGCAGCATCGACATTTCGGTGCTGCCGGCGAGCTACATCTCCTTCCATGACGTCGGCCTGAAGGGTGGCGGCACCAGCGATCCCGCGCTCCACGTCGACGTGCTCACCGCCAATCTGCGGCTGCTGCCGCTGCTGCTGCAGCGGTTCGAGATCGCCGACCTGACGCTGCTCAGGCCGCGCATCCATATCAGCCTCAAGCCGGACGGCGAGAGCAACTGGACGCCCTTCATCCAGACCATTGCGCGCACCATGAAGCCCGGGGCCGACAACCAGGTGTCGTTCTCCGAGATCAGGATCCAGGACGGCGTACTCAATTACGAGGACGCCGCAACCCACGCCACCGAGAAGTTCGAGGACATCGACCTGTCGCTGGCCTGGCCGTCGATCTCGCGCTCCTTTGCCGCGACGGGACAGTTCGACTGGCGCGGCGAGCGCGTCGACGGCTCGATCAGCTTTTCCGATTTCGTCGCCGCCCTCTCCGGCGACCGGTCCGGCCTGAAGGCGCGGATCGCCAGCGCGCCGCTCAAGCTTGCCTTCGACGGCAGCGTCGCCAACCGCACCAGCCCGATGATGGAGGGCACCCTCACCATCGACAGCCCGTCCTTGCGCAACGCGCTGCGCTGGACCGGACAGCCACAGCCGGCCAGCGGCGGCTTCGGCCGCTTCGCGCTGAAAGCGCGCGCCAATGTGGTGGGCGCCTCGATCGCGCTCACCAATGTCAATGTCGAGCTCGACGGCAACACCGCCGAGGGCGTCATGACCTACGCCAATAACGGCCGGCAGACGCTGCAGGCGACGCTCGCCGCCGACGCGCTCGACTTCACACCTTATATCTCGACCTTCCGCCTGCTCGCGAGCGGCGCCCGCGACTGGAACAGGCAGCTGTTCGATCTCAACGGGCTGTCGACCACCGACCTCGACATGCGCCTGTCGGCGGCGCGGCTGACCGTCGGACCGACGAAGCTCGGCCGCACCGCGATCGGCGCCAATTTGCGCAACGGCACGCTGGCGCTCTCGGTCGGCGAAGCCCAGGTCTATGGCGGCATCGCCAAGGGCTCGTTCGGCATCGCGCGCGCCGACAGCGTCGCCGACATCAAGGCGCAGTTTCAATTCACCGACGTCGACCTGCAGGCCTGCGCCACCGAGCTGTTCGGCCTCAACAAGCTGTCCGGCCGCGGCAACATCAACGTCTCCCTCCTTGCCTCCGGCTCGAGCCCGTTCGGCCTCGTGCAGTCGCTCGACGGCAGCGCCACTGTCACCGGGCATGACGGCGCCATCGCGGGCTTCAACGCCGAGCAGCTCCTGAAGCGGCTGGAGCGGCGGCCGCTGTCGGGCGGCGGCAATTTCCGCAGCGGCTCGACCCCTTACGACAAGCTCACCATCGCGGTGAAATTCTCCGACGGCATCGCCACCGCCGAAGACATCCGCGTCGAAGGGCCCGCGGCGAAGATCACGCTCACCGGCACCGCATCGGTGCCGACGCGCGAATACGACATGAAGGGCGTGGCGAGCCTCAACAGTGCGTCGGGCTTCGAATTGCCCTTCGTGGTGCAGGGGCCCTGGGATGATCCCCTGATCTTCCCCGATCCGGAAAGCCTGATCCGCCGCTCGCCGGCTTCTGCCCCCCTGCTCGACATGCTCAAGGACCGCAAGGGCAGCGATGCCGTGCGCTCCGCGATCGAGCGCATCACCGGCGCAGGCAAGCGTCCCGCACCGGCGGAATCGCCGACGGCGGAGAACGCCAAGGAAGGCGCGAAGTCGAACTAAGGTGAAGTCCAACTGAGGACGGCGATCATCACGCGCAGGCCGACCATCACGAATTGATCCGGCTGAATTGATGCGGCGATTGGATCGATGCCTGCATTGTGCATCTCCTCGGACCCGACACCCTACGACCTGGGTCCGACAAGATGCGTTGATCGCGCTACCATCCTGCGCTAGTGTTTTTTTGACCGGTTAAAAACACCGGCCGTTTGAGGGAGAAAAACGTGAGATCCAAGGTTATTGGCGCAGTGTCACTGGCGGTCGCTGCGGTTGGGCTGTTCGCGGTCACCGCACCTGCCTTTGCACAGCAGAAGACGATTACGGTCTGGTGGGGCAAGGGCTTCTATCGCTCCGAAGACGACGCGCTGATCGATACGATCAAGAAATTCGAAGCCAAGACCGGCATCAAGGTCGAATTGTCGCAATACGCGATCCAGGACATGATTCCGAAGACGGTGGCAGCCCTCGATGCCGGCACCGTGCCCGATGTGGCCTATTCCGATTCCTATGACGTGCAGGCCCAGGGCAAGTGGGCCTATGAGGGCAAGCTCGAGGACCTCACGGACGTCATGCAGCCGATCAAGGACCGGTTCGTGCAGAACACGCTGGACGCCTCGATCCTCTATAACGACGTCACCAAGAAGAAGGCCTATTACGGCTTCCCGCTGAAGCAGCAGAGCATGCACGTCCAGATCTGGAACGACATGCTGGAGAAGGCCGGCTTCAAGCAGAGCGACATCCCGAACGACTGGACGGGCTACTGGACGTTCTGGTGCGACAAGGTGCAGCCGGCGATCCGCAAGGCCACCGGCCAGCGCATCTACGCCGTCGGCCAGCCGATGGGCGTGGAATCCACCGACGCCTTCCAGTCGTTCTACACCTTCATGGACGCCTACCACGTCAAGCTGGTCGACGACGACGGCAAGCTCCTGGTCGACGATCCCACGGTTCGCGAGAACCTGATCAAGGCGATGAAGGACTACACCGACACCTATATCAAGGGTTGCACGCCGCCCTCCTCGACGACCTGGAAGGACCCCGACAACAACGTCGCCTTCCACAACAAGACCATCGTGATGACCCACAACTTCACGATCTCGATCGCGGCGAAGTGGTTCGAGGACTCCCAGAACCAGGCCCTGACCCAGGAGCAGCGCGACGCCGGCAAGAAGGCCTATGAGCAGGACATCATCACGGCGTCCTTCCCGAAGGGGCCGGACGGCTCGACCATCCGCTACCGCTCCGACGTCAAGACCGGGCTGATCTTCACCGCGGCCAAGAACAAGGCCGAGGCCAAGCAGTTCATCAGCTTCCTGCTCCAGGAAGAGAACGTTCGTCCCTATATCGAGGGCGCTCTCGGCCGCTGGTTCCCGGTGACGAAGGAAAGCCAGGAAAGCCCGTTCTGGCAGGCTGACAAGCACCGCAAGGCCGTCTACGCGCAGTTCAAGGGCGGCACCGCGGCGTTCGACTTCACCAAGAACTGGAAGTTCACGATTCTGAACAACGAGAACGTCTGGGCCAAGGCGATGAACCGCGTCGTCAGCGAGAAGGTCCCCGTCGACAAGGCCGTCGACGAACTGATCGCCCGCATCAAGCAGGTCGCAGGCTAAGTGTTGCCCGCCCTCTCCCCGTTCTGACGGGGAGAGGTGAAACGCTAACACCGGCCGCCTCGTGCGGCCGGAAGTCCTTTTTAAAGAGTCCGAAAGAATGGCGATCACGCTCTCTGGCGATCAGGCACTCCCCGGCCCGCCCCTGTCGTCGCGGCTGACCCCGGCGCAGGTCTGGGGCATCATTCTGCTCGCGCCCTATCTGCTCGTTTTCCTTGCCTTCGTCGTCTATCCCGTCTGCTACGGGCTGTGGCTGGCGCGGGCTCCCGCGAACTATGTCGCGCTGTACAACGATCCGATCTTTGCGCGCGCTGCGGTCAACACGCTGATCTTCCTGGTCATTGGCATCAACATCAAGATGCTGATCGCGCTGCTCCTGTCCGGCTTCTTCGCGCAGCAGCGCACCTGGATCAAATGGCTCTCGGTGATCTTCATCCTGCCCTGGGCGGTGCCGTCGATCCCGACCATCCTGTCGGTGCGCTTCATGCTCAATCCCGAGTGGGGCGTCATCAACCACCTCATCTTCTCCTTCACCGGCGATGACGGCCCGAACTGGCTGAACGACCCGACCGTGGCGCTCAGCATGGCGATCGGCGTTCATATCTGGAAGTCGCTACCGTTCTGGACGCTGATCCTGATCACCGGACGCCTTGCGATCTCGCACGACCTGTTCGAGGCTGCCGAGGTGGACGGCGCGAGTTTGTGGCAGAAATTCCGCTACATCACCTGGCCGTCGATGCAGACGCTCTACGTGACCTGCACGCTGCTCTCGATGATCTGGACGCTGGGCGACTTCAACAGCGTCTACCTGCTCACCGGCGGTGGTCCGGCCGACCTCACCCACGTGCTGTCGACGCTCGGTATCCGCTATCTCCGGCTCGACCAGCTCTCGCTCGCGATGGCCTCCATCGTCTGCGCGATGCCGTTCGTCCTGCCGCTCGTGTACTTCATGATGAAACGGTTGTCGCGATGAAGCTTCCCTCTCTCCGTGACGTCGCGACGGAAGCGCGGCTGCTCCTGATCGGCATTCCCGTCTTCCTGTGGACGATGATCCCGATCTACCACATGTTCCTGTTCGCGATCTCGCCGAAGGAGGACGCGTTCTCGGGCAAGCTGTGGCCGGACCATCCGACGCTGCACAACTTCGAGATCGTGTTCAAGCAGCAGCATTACTTCCTGCGCGACTTCTACGTCCAGTTCTGGAATTCGACGCTGATCGCAGCGGCCGTCGGCGTGCTGACGCTGTTCATCGCTACGGCTGCGGCGTTCTCGATCTCGCGGCTGAAGGTGCCGGGCGGGCGCATGGTGCTGAATCTCGCGCTCTTCACCTATTTCATCCCCGCAGCGTTCCTCGCGGTGCCGATGTATCGCACCATGGGCAATTACGGCCTGCTCAACAATCACTGGTCGCTGATCCTGGCCATGGTGACGATCGCCAGCCCCTATGCGATCTGGGTGCTCAAGCAGGCTTCCGACAAGCTGCCGGTCGAGCTCGATGAAGCCGCGGTCATGGACGGCGCCACCACGCTGCAGATCTTCCGCCTGGTCTATCTGCCGCTGATGATGCCCTCGCTGGTCGCGATCGGCACCTATGCGGTGCTGCTGGCCTGGAACGAATATCTCTACGCGTTCCTGCTGCTCTCGAACGACCGTGAGATCACCCTCCCCGTCGCGCTCGGCAACTTCCTCGCCGCCGACGACTCGCCGTGGGAACTGCTCATGACCACCGGCTTCATCTACGCGCTGCCGCCGGCCGCGGTCTACTACGCCTTCCGCCGCTACATGGTGGGCGGGCTCACGGCGGGCGCGGTGAAGTCCTGACGCGAGAGGACGCGTCGGGTCGCCGCAAGCACAGCGCTTGAGCGACGACGCGAGCAATTGCGGGTTGTCTGCGCCTGCTCTAACCTCCGTGCCCCAATGTTCCGGGGCACGGCAGCATGCGCAGCAACGACGCGATCCATCTCGGCCTGATGCTGCTGGCGCTCGCGGCGGCCTATCTGGTGCCGTTCGAGCTGTTGCTGCTGGCCTATGTCGTGCTCGGCCCGGCACATTATTTCACCGAGATCTCCTGGCTGCATGATCGCAGCTACTATCTGCCTCACCGCGGGATTGCGGTGGTCCTGGCCATCGTCGCCGTGGTCGCGGCGCTGATCGACAACGCCTCGTGGTTCGGCTTCGCCATGTGGGGCGCGCTGGTCGTCTGCGCCATGCTGGCGGCGACCGCCACGGCGATCGAGAGCATGCTGCTGTTCATGGTGGCGATCGCCCTGTCCGCGATCATGTATTCGAGCGGATCGTCGCTCGCCGTCATCGGCATCCTGATTCCGACGCTCATCCACGTCTCGCTGTTCACGCTGATCTTCATGGTGCTCGGCGCCTATCGGTCCGGCAGCCGCGTGCAGGCTGGGCTGGTGGTGATCTACCTCGTCGCAATCGCCACGATCCTGCTGCTGCCACCGGCCGCCGAAATCCGGATCGCGAGCTTCGCCCGCGTCGGGCAGGATTATTTCGGCAATGTCGGCCCGGCACTTAGCCGGCTGTTCGGCGTGCCCGGCCTCGTGCTCGACACCAGGCTGACCAGCCTGCTCGCCTTCGTCTACACCTATCACTACCTCAACTGGTTCATCAAAGCCGACGTGATCCGCTGGACCGCGGTGCCGAAGGCGCGGCTGGCGGCGATGGCCGCCGCCAGCGCGGCGTCCACCGCGCTCTATTTCTACGACTATGCGTTCGGCTTCACCTTCCTGCTGGCGCTCAGCCTGATCCACATCCTGCTGGAGTTTCCGCTCAACAGCCTCGCGCTGCGCCAGCTCGGATCCGCCATCCAGGACACAGTGCGCGCACGCTACGCCGGGCCCGTCGCGGTCACCGCGACGCGGTCGCGCTCGACAGGCACAAAAGCCTCGAAACGAGCTCCCCGGTCGCGCTGATCACCCCGCCTTGCGCACGGTCTGCAGGAATTCCGCGACGTCCTTCTTGAGCGCGCGTGCCTGATCCTGCAAGGCCGAGGCGGCCGTCAGTGCGGCTTCGGCACCGGCATCGGTCTCGCCGGCCACGGTGCGGACGGCGCCGACCTGGTCGGTCACCGCCGCTGTCCCGTTCGCGGCCTGCTCGACATTGCGCGCGATCTCGCTGGTTGCTGCTCCCTGCTCCTCGACGGCTGAGGCAATCGTCGTCGCGATCTCCGTCATCTCGGCGATGGTTCTGCCGATCTGGCCGATCGCAGCAACCGACTGTCCGGTCGAGCCCTGGATCTCGGCGACGAGCCCTGCGATCTCCTCGGTGGCGCGCCCAGTCTGGGTTGCGAGGCTCTTCACCTCGTTGGCGACCACGGCAAAACCCTTGCCGGCATCGCCGGCCCGCGCGGATTCGATCGTGGCGTTGAGCGCAAGGAGGTTGGTCTGGCTCGCGATCGCCTGGATCAGCTGGACCACCGTACCGATCCGCTCGGCTGAATCCGACAGCGCCCGCATCAGCGCTTCGGTCCGTGAGGCCTCCTCCTTGGCCTGATCCGATACCGATACGGAGCGCGCGACCTGGCTGGAAATTTCCTTGATCGAGGCGGCGAGCTGATGCGTCGCGGCCGCAACGGTCTGCACATTCGAGGACGCCTGGGCCGACGTCGCGGCGACCTGCTCGGCAAGCGAGCGCCCGCGCTCGGCGACGCGGGCGAGGCTTCCGGCGCTCTGTCCCATCTCCTCGGCGCGGCTTGAGACGCCGCCAATGACGCCCTCCATGCCGCGATCGAAGCGGTCGGCGAGCTGCGTCATCATCGCCGCGCGTTCCGTCTCGGCCGCGGCGCGCTGCGCGGCAGACTCCTGCTCCATGCGCCGGACGGTCTGCGCGTTCTGACGGAACACCTCGACGGCGCCGGCCATGTGACCAATTTCGTCGCCGCGCCCGCCGCCCGGGATCGCCTCATCGAGCTCACCCGCCGCGAGGCTCTGCATGCGCAAAGTCATCTGGCCGATGGGGCGCGACACGCTGCGTCCAATCAGCCAGGCCAGCAATGCGCCGAGAACGAGCGCGAACGCGGCCACCGTAAACACGAGATTGCGGGTTTGCTCGACCGATCCAGCCGTCAGCCGGCTCTGCTCGGTGCGCGTGGCGCCAAGGGCCCGGCTGATCTCGGCCGCCTTGGCGTCGATCGCGCTGCTGGATTTGACGAGATCGGCCTGCGCCTTGCGCAGTTCGCCCATCGCGGCTGACAGCTGCGTCAGCGTCGCCGATTGATCGGCGAGCACCTTCTTCAGAGCCGCGATCAGATTCTTCAGTCGCGGCGCCTCGACATCGGCGATCTCTGCCTCGCTATCGGCCACCGCGGCCAGCGCATAGCCGATCGTCATCCCGGCATCGTCGGCGTCGACCTGCGCCTGGGTGATGGTGAAACGCAGCACCGAGACGCGCATCGCATCCACCGTCCCGGCCAGGCGCAGCGGCTGGAGCAGACGGTCGGGCTGGTTGGCAAGCGCGACATTGATCGCGCCGACGTCGAGGCCTGCCGAGGCGCCGAGGGCCTCGCTCTTGGTGCTTGCGGTGCGCAGACGATCGACGGCGGCGGCGACCGCCGTGAAGGATTTTCGGTAGGTCCCGAGCGCATCCACCAGCGCGCTGCGACCGGCGGCAATCGCCGGCAGGCGGGCGAATTGCTGATCGACCTGATCGAAGGTCTGGCCAAAGCCGTCGATCGCCTTCATGGCGCTATCGCGGTCGCCGATATTGCGCGTGCGGATGAATTTCTCGACGGTGACATTCGACGAGAGCAGCGCTGCGTGCACCCTCGCCATGCCGGCATCGCCATCGGCGCTGGTGACAAGCTCTCCGACGGTGCCACCGATCTCGGACAGCCGCATGACGGCAAGCAGCGCCAGCACGCAGAGGAAACCCAGGACCAGCGCGAAGCCGCCGAAGATGCGCGGGCGGATGCCGATGCGCGACAGAAGCAATGACAGGTTCATGATGTTTCCCGCGATTACGGCGTAGCCCGGATCCGGGCGAGCAGATCCTTGCCGAAGCGCTTCTCGAATTCGGGCTCCAGCGGCTTCACGGCATCGATGAAGGGTTGGCGATCAACCTTCTCGATGATCTCCATGCCGGCCTTGCGCAGCTCCTCGAGCTTCTTTGTCTCCTCCGCGACGCCACTCTGCCAGGTCGCCTCCGCACCAGCCTTGGCTGCGGCGATGATGGCGGCCTGGTCGGCGGGCTTCAGGGCCTGGAACACCTCGCGATTGGCGACGAAAGCGATCGGTGCGAAGAAATGCCCGGTCAGGCTAGCGTATTTCTGCACCTCCTCGAGATGGCTGGTGGCAATCGTCATGACAGGGTTCTCCTGCCCGTCGATGCGGCCATCCTTCAGCGCGGAGTACACCTGCGTAAACTCCATCGGCACGACCTCGGCGCCCAGCGCCTTGAAGGTCATCTGATAGACCTCGTTGGGCAGGACGCGGATCTTCAGGCCGCGGAGGTCCGCGGGAGAATGAATCGGCCGCTTCGAGTTGGTGACGTTGCGAAAGCCCTGCTTGCCGATCGCGAGCAGCACCAGCCCCTTGTCGGCGAAATGCTTGGCGAACAGCGCGCCGACCGGCCCCTCTGCAACCGCCTTGGCTTGCGCAGCATCGCGGAACAGGAACGGCACGTCGAATACGCCGAATTCCGGAACGGTGGAGCTGACGACCGAGCCCGACAGCGTCGCCATGTCGACCACACCACTGCGCATCGCGGCAAGGATCGCCGTCTCGCTGCCCAGCGCGTTGCCAGAGCGTTCATCGAGGATGATGCGGCCCTGTGCGAGCTCGGCGAGCTTGCGGCGAAATTCGTCGGAGCCGATCTGCTGAGGCGACTGCGGCGAGCCATTGTACAGCAGCGACACCATCTGCGTCGCACCGGCCGACGGTCGAACAGCAAGACAGAGTAACGCCAGAACAGTGCTGGCCACACCAATATAAAGCCGCTTCATCGCCCCTCTTCCCCAAGCGAGGCGACGATAGCCAGATAAGCTATATGAATTGTTAACTATGTCGGGTGCCTAAGCACCATACATGGCATGTCGGACGACTACAGCGGCGCCGCGCTCTCGCCCTGCGAACTCGACAGTTTTGAGGCCAGCGAGGCGATGACGATCACGACCGCGATCAGGGCGATCACCAGCGTGCAGATCGCGTTGATCTCGGGCTTCACCCCGAGCCGCACCTCCGAATAGATCCGGATCGGCAGTGTCGCCGAGCCGGGGCCGGTGGTGAAGCTCGCGATCACGAGATCGTCGAGCGACAGCGTGAAGGCCAGCATCCAGCCGGCGACGATCGCGGGCGCGATCAGCGGCAGGGTGACGGCGACGAAGGCGCGGACGGGGTCGCAGCCGAGGTCCATCGCCGCCTCCTCCAACGAGCGGTCGAGCGAGCCGAGACGGGACTGCACGACCACGGCGACGAAGCACATCGTCAGTGTGGTGTGGGCGATCGTCACCGTCCAGAAGCCGCGCTCGGCGTTCAGCGCAACGAACAACAGCAACAGCGACAAGCCCGTGATCACCTCCGGCATCACCAGCGGCGCATAGAGCATGCCGGAGAACAGGGTGCGGCCGCGGAACCGCTCGCCGCGCGACAGCGCCACCGCTGCGAGCGTGCCGAGCAGCGTGGCGATGGTCGCGGAGGAGACCGCGACTCGCAGGCTCATCCAGACCGCCTCGATCATGGCGCGGTCGTTGAAGAGTTCGCGATACCAGCGCAGCGACCAGCCGCCCCACACCGTCACCAGCCGCGAGGCGTTGAAGGAGTAGAGAACGAGAATGAGGATCGGCAGGTAAAGGAATGCCAGCCCCAGCGCCAGCGAGGCGATGTTGAAGCGGGACAGGCGGGAGACCTTGCGCATCGCCCTACCTTCCCTGTTCGAGTTGCCGCTTCTGCAGCCGCTCGTACAGCAGCAGCGGCACCAGCAGCACCACCAGCAGCACGATGGCCGCGGCGGAGGCGACCGGCCAGTCCTTGTTGGTGAAGAATTCGAGCCACAGGGTCTGGCCGATCATCAGCGAATTGGAGCCGGCCAAGAGATCGGGGATCACAAACTCGCCGACGATGGGGATGAAGCACAGCAGCACGCCGGCACCGACGCCGGGCAGCGACAGCGGAAAGGTCACGAGCCAGAACACCTGCCAGGGCGGCGCGCCGAGATCAGAGGCCGCCTCCTCCAGCACCGGCTCCATCTTGGCGAGCGTCGCGTAGAGCGGCAGGATCATGAACGGCAGGTAGGAATAGACGATACCGAGATACATTGCAGTGTCGGTGGAGAGCCACACCACGGGCTGGCTGACCAGATGCAGCGCCAGCAGGATCTGGTTGAGCAGGCCGTCGTGCTGGAGGATGTTGATCCAGGCATAGATGCGGATCAGGAACGAGGTCCAGAACGGCACGATCACCAGCACCATCGCCACCGCTTGCCAGCGTTTTGGCAAGCGCGCCATGCCATAGGCGATGGGATAGCCGATCAGGAGCAGCAGCGCAGTGGCCGTCACTGCGACGGTAAGGCTGCGGACATAGGCGAACACATAGATGTCGTCGGAGCCGAGCAGTTTGAAATTGTCGATCGAGAGCGCTGCAAAGGCCGCCTTGAGCGCGTCCCATCCTGCAGCCAGATCGAACACCGGCTCGTAAGGCGGCTGCGCGATCGCGGTCTGCGACAGGCTGATCTTGAGCACGAAGGCGAACGGCACCAGGAAGAACAGCCCCATCCAGACGTAGGGTGCAATCGCAGCGAAGCGCGCCGGTCGCGCGAAGATACGGCGGGAGCTCATGACGGCAGCACCACGCAATCGTCGGGCGTGAACCAGGCGACGACATGCTGGTTCAGGCTGTAGGCGTCGACGTCGATGCGTGCGCTGTTGGCCACGGAGGCCTGCAGCATCCCGCCGGTATCGAGCTTCACCTTGTAGGTGGTGGTGCCGCCGAGATAGCAGATGTCGGCGATGACGCCGTCGAGGGTGTTGATCGCCGTCTCGCGACCGGCCTCGCTCGCGGGAGCGCGGCGCGAGAGCTTGACCTTCTCGGGGCGGATCGCCACTGAAAATCTTCCCGCGCCGACCGGCTCGCGCGGCTCGGCCACCACCAGCGCACCCGCGTCACGCGTGCCAATGACCAGACGATGACCGTCGCGCAATTTGGACTCGCCGTCGAACAGATTGATGTCGCCGACGAACTCCGCGATCCAGCGCGAGCGCGGTGCCTCGTAGAGTTCGCGGGGGCTCGCGACCTGGGCGAGCTTGCCTGATTTCATCACCCCGATCCGGCTCGCCATCGTCATCGCCTCCTCCTGGTCGTGGGTGACGATGATGAAGGTCATGCCGAGCCGGCGCTGCAGCTCCATCAGCTCGCCTTGCGTGTTTTCGCGCAACTTCTTGTCCAGCGCGGCAAGCGGCTCGTCGAGCAGCAGGAGCTGCGGCCGGCGCGCCAGAGCGCGCGCCAGCGCCACGCGCTGGCGCTGGCCGCCGGAGAGCTGGTCGGGCTTGCGCTTTTCCAGCCCTTCGAGCTTCACCAGCGCGACCATTTCCGCAACGCGCGTGGCGATGTCGGCGCGCGCCATGCCGGCACGCTTCAGGCCGAAGGCGATGTTGTCGCGCACCGACAGATGCGGAAACAGCGCGTAATTCTGGAACATCATGTTGATCGGACGCTCATGCGGCAGCGCCTGCGCGATATCCTTGCCGCCGAGCAGAATGCGTCCCTCGTCCGGCGCCTCGAAGCCGGCGAGCATGCGCAGCAGCGTGGTCTTGCCGCAGCCGCTGGGACCCAGCAGCGCAAAGAACTCGCCGGCCTTGATGTCGAGCGACACGCCGTCCACGGCCCGGAACGTCCCAAAGGCCTTGGCGACGCCCTCGATGCGCAACAGCGGTCCCCCCGCCGCGGGATATGCATCTCCGCCAGCCGCTTCAGCCGCGACGTCCGTTCCGGGTAACTCTTCCGCCATAGTCCCTGCCAACCCCGATTCCGCCGCACGCTAGCGGCCGATTGGCCTTTGCTCAACCGGTTCGGGGAAGATCGTCGCAATTTGGCCTTCATGCGCGGCATCAAAGGGCGTATGATTCACGACATGACCAAGCTGCTGGATCAAGCCCTGGAGATCGCGCGCAGTCTGCCCTCGGACGCGCAGGACGATATTGCCCGGATCGTACTTCAGCTCGCAGGCGCCGATGCGACGCCCCTAGTCGTCCTATCGGATGATGAAAGATCAGCAATTGCCGCATCCAAGGCGGCGGCTAAACGTGGGGAATTCGCAACCGAGGCTCAAGTCCGAGCGACTTGGGCCAAACACGGCCTGTGAATATTCGCTACACGCTTCCGGCGCTCGCCGACCTCGATTCCATTCTGACCTACATTGCTGAAGCGTCTCCTCAGGGAGCGGCACGCGTCCAAAAGCGCATTCAGGACGTTATCGGTCTGCTGCTCGCACATCCCGAGATCGGTCTACGAACTGACGATCCGGATATCCGGAGATTGACTACAACGCCCTACCCGTTTCTCGTCTTTTACGAGATCGGGGCTCAGGAGATCATCATCCATGCTATCCGCCATGGGGCTCGCGATCCCGGAGGGATGCCGGGTGCGCGAGATCCCGACTAGCTCACATTCGCCATGAACGCGGCCAGCGCGTCACGGTCCGCCGCAGGCATTGTCAGGCCGAGCTTGGAGCGGCGCCACAAGACATCGTCCGGAAAGCGCGCCCATTCGTGGGTCATCAGGTAGCGCACCTCCGCGCCGGTCAGCTGGGGTCCGAAGGCCGGACCGAGCTCCTGACGGCTCTTGGCCTCGCCGAGCACCGCCGGCAATCGCGAGCCATAGGCGGCAACCAGGCGCTGGGCCTCTGGCTCCGACAGAAAGCGCCAGCGGTCGCGCGCGAGGTCGACCTCGGTGTCGAAACGGTCCCAGGCGAAGTCTCCACCTGGTAACGCCGCGCCGGCGGTGCAGGGCGGCGACATCGGATAGAACGGGGTCAGCTTCGTCACCGCCCGTTCCGCACGGAGGCGCGACGTGGTGACGTCGCCGCCGAACATCGTGAGCAGCGGCGCCTTGCGCCGGCGCGCATGGAACAGCGTCGTGCCCTCGCGCCCGCGCGCGGACGCCAGCGCCAGGTTGACGCCGGAGACGGTGCGGACCACGTCGGTCGGGGCAATGCGTTCGCGGAAATAGCGGCTGGCGGCCTCGCAGAGATAGCTGATGTCGGCGCCGGGCATCGCGACGATGGCGGGATCGCCGGTGAAAGCATGGGTGACCGTCCCGATCAGCGTGAAGTCGCGCTCGAACGGCCGGGCGAAGATCAGCCGCCCGTCATTGTGCTGGAAGACGTAGACGTTTTCAGAATCGAACAGCCGCGGCACGACGATCTGGCTCATCTGCATGGCCACCATCGCCGGCTGCGGCTGCCGCAGCACGGTGTCCGCGACCATCGAGGTCCAGGCGCCGGTGGCGTTGGCCAGCGCCCGCGCCGTGACGATACGGCGATAGCCGCGATCGACCACAGCGAGCCGCCAGGTATCGGTTCGATCGGCACGGACGCAGCGCGCCCCGGTCCGGATCGCAGCGCCACGTTCGGCGGCATCCAGCGCCGTCAGCACGACCAGGCGGGAATCGTCGACGACGCAGTCGGTATATTCGAAGGCCATGCCGAAGGGACGTTTCAGTGCGTTGCCGACCGGATGATGCGTGATGTCGAGGGTCGCAGACGGCGGCAAGCCGCCCCGGTTCGTGAGGCCGTCATAGACATACAGGCCGGCGCGCAAGAGCCATGGCGGACGCTCCTCGGAATGGGCGGGGATCACGAAGCGCATCGGCCGGACCAGGTGCGGCGCGATCCGGAGCCAGATCCGGCGCTCGGCGAGCGCCCGGCGCACCCGCCAGAAGCCACGGCGCTCCAGCACCGAAAGGTCGCCGTGAATCAGCCGCGGTGTCGCCGACGACGCAGCGCCGGCGAGATCACCCTGCTCGAACAGAATCACGCGCAAGCCGCGGCCAGCCGCATCGCGCGCAAGGCTGACACCGTTCAGGCCGCCGCCGATGATCGCAAGATCGTAATCCGACATGAAACCGTCGAGAGGGAGCGAAGCTCACCATCCCTAGAGCCATTTCCGTTCCGATGAAATCGGAACGGCTCCAGATTTTTGTTTCGTCGCGTTTTCTTCGCGCGAACGGCTATCCGCTTCGCCCAGAAGCGCTCTAGCCGGTCTTGAGCGCAAGCTCCATGGCTTCAGCACGGCCGACGAGATCGGCATATTTGCCGATCGGCAAGGGCTTGCCGAGCAGATAGCCCTGCACGCCGTCGCAGCCCTCCTTGGCGAGGAAGCCAAGCTGCTCGACCGTTTCGACGCCTTCCGCGATGATCGACATTTCGAGGCCGTGGCCGAGATCGATCACGGCACGGACGATCGCCGCCGATTGCGGGTTGCGACCGAGGTTGATGATGAAGGCGCGGTCGATCTTGATCTTGTCGAACGGGAACGCCTGGAGATAGCTCAGCGAGGAATAGCCGCTGCCGAAATCGTCCATCGAGATGCGCACGCCCAGCGCCTTCAGCCGGCGCAGCAGCGCAAGGCCCCGGTCGAAATCCTCGATCAGCACGCCTTCGGTGATCTCGAGCTCGAGCCGGCCGGGCGCAAGGCCCGTCTCGATCAGGATCGAATGGACGAGGCCAACCACGTCGCCGTGCATGAACTGCGCCGGCGACAAATTGACCGCGACCTGGAGCGGCTTCGGCCAGGACGCCGCCTCGCGGCAGGCCTCACGCAGGATCCACTCGCCCATCTCGACGATCAGGCCGCTCTCCTCGGCGATCGGGATGAATTCGGCCGGCGAGACCTGGCCGCGCACCGGATGCTGCCAGCGCGCCAGCGCCTCGAAGCCGATGATCTCGCTCTCGGCGACGCTGTGGCCCGCGGCTCCCTGCGGCTGGAAGGCGAGCGAGAGCTCGCCGTTCTTGATCGCCATCGAGAGGTCCTGGTGCAGCACGCGGCGATCGCGGATCTGCTGGTCCATCTCCGGCTGGTAGAGGCTGATCGTGCCGCGCGATTTCTGCTTGGCGCGGAACAGCGCCGCGCCGGCATTGGCGAGCAGCGAGGCGCCATCGGCCCCGTTGTGCGGGAAGATCGACATGCCGGTGGTGACGCCGGCGCGGACCGGCCGGCCGTCGATCTGGAACTCCTGCGCGACGGCTTCGCCGATCTGCTGCGCCAGTGCGAGACCCGATTCCGGCTGCTTGCCGTCGATGATCAGGCCGAACTCGTCGCCGGACAGGCGCGCCACCACGCCGCCTCGGGCGGAGTCCTGGAGCCGCTGGGCCACCTCGATCAGGAGCTTGTCGCCGAGCGCATGGCCGAAGACGTCGTTGACCTCCTTGAGCCCGTCGAGGTCGACGCAGAGCACGGCGAACTCCTCGCCGGTGCCTTCGCAGGCCTCGATCATCTGGGTCAGCGCCTGCAGGAAGGCGGCGCGGTTCGGCAGATCGGTGAGACCGTCATGATAGGCCATGTGCGCCATGCGCGACTCGGTCTGCCGGCGGTCGGTGACGTCTTCATGGGTCTTGATCAGATATTGCGGCTCGCCGGCATCGCTGAGCACCGTGGCGCGGCGGGTCAGGAACAGCCGCAGGCCGTCCTTGGTGGAGATCGGATGCTCCTCGGTGATCATCCCGCGTTTCTTGATCGCTGCCTCGTCGCGCGCGATGATCAGCTTGGCTTCCTTGGGATTGAAGATGTCGGACGCGGTCAGGCCCGTGGCTTCCTCGCGCCGGCGGTTGAGGATCGTCTCGGCGCTGCGGTTGGCGAGCAGATAGCGGCCGTCCTTGACCTGCTCCACGATCAGCGCGACCGGAATATTGTCGACCACGAGCTCGAGGAATTTCTTGGTGCTTTCCAGCTCCTGCGACAGCGATCGGCGGTCGGTGATGTCCTCGAACACCAGCAGCAGGAATTCGGGCCTGTTGCTCTCGTTGCGGACCACGATCCGGATCGAGGCGACCATACGCCGCTCGCCGCCGCGGTCGACCTCGAATTCATTGCGGAACTGACCATCCGGCGCCTCCAGCGCCGCCCGGTCGGCCGCCTCGATGCTCGCCGCCGAGCTCGGTGCAAACAGCTCCCGCGCATTCCTGCCGACGGCGCAGTCCCGCGACAGTCCCCAGAACCGCTCATAGGCGCTGTTCGCGAAGATGTAGCAACCGTCGTCGATGTTCTTGGCGGCCACGCAGGCCGGCACATGGTCAAGCACCGATTCCAGGAATTGCTTGGTGGAGGCGAGCTGCCGCGACAGCTTGCGCTGCTCGCTGACGTCGAGATGAGTCGCGACCGATCCGCCGTTCGGCAGGATGAAATATTTCACCAGGATGGCGCGGCCATCAGGCAGTTCCGTGATCAGGCCGTTGAGGCTCGCGGCCTTCTCGTAGAACTCGTCGTCGGAAGCACCGCCAAGCACGCCGCGCTTGCGTCGCAGATCGAGGAGTTCGTGGCCGTTCATGTCGACCCAGAGATCCGACCGCGACAGGCCGTAGATGTCGAGATAGCGGTCGTTGCAGAAGATGATGCGCCGCTGCGCATCCGTCATGACCACGCCCTGGTTGAGATTGTTCATGGCGGAGGAGACGAAGGCATTGCGCCGCAATTGTAACCGCCTCGTCCGACGCAGCGCCGAATGGACCCACAACGCGACGGCGGCCAGGAACGCGCAGACGACGATTCCCGCGATCAGGACTTCCCAAATCAGGTTGGGATCGAGCTGGCCGAGATAGCTCGGCGGGGCGAGGCTGTCCGACAGCGCAAAGGCGCGCGCAGGCGCGACCGCGCCGGCCAGGCACAGGACGGCCTGCACAGCAATCGGAAGCGTGCCGCCCACGTGCCAGTTCTTCTCAGCCATCAGCCACCCGCGATTTCAACGTCGGATTGTCTGGCCTCTCCGGTTTGGATCGGGTAAACGCCTGTACGCGCAACAGAAAAATGTGACGCCAAACACGGCAATTGCCCTGACATGATAAATGCTTCCTTAACGGAAACCGGCCCCGCGGCCTCGTTCCCGGGACCAACGCCACCGGCGCTTCCAGCGGACGTCCTGCACAACCATGGATAAGGTCGACTGCATTGTCATCGGAGCCGGCGTGGTCGGGCTTGCGGTGGCCCGGAAGCTCGCCCAGGCCGGGCGCGAGGTCATCGTGCTCGAGGAGGCCGAGGCCATCGGCACCATCACCTCCTCGCGCAACAGCGAGGTGATCCATGCCGGCATCTACTACCGCGCCGGAAGCTGGATGGCGCGGATGTGCGTCAGTGGCAAGCACGCGCTCTACCGCTACTGCGGCGAGCGCGGCATCCCCCACAAGAATTGCGGCAAGCTGATCGTCGCGACCAACGCGAAGGAAACCGAGAAGCTACAATCGATCAAGGCGCACGCCGAGGCCAACGGCGTGCTCGACATGCAGCTGCTCACGGGCGAGGCCGCACGCGCGCTGGAGCCGGCCCTCGCCTGTGACGCCGCGCTGCTCTCGCCCTCGACCGGCATCATCGACAGCCACGCCTACATGCTCTCGCTGCGCGGCGAGGCCGAGGAAGCCGGCGCGGCCTTCGCGTTTCATACCCCGCTGATCCGCGCCAAGGCGGCGGCCGGCGTGATCGAGGTCGAGGCTGGTGGCGAGGCGCCGATGACGCTGCAATGCAGCCTCCTCGTCAACGCTGCGGGCCTCTCGGCGACGACGGTCGCGCGCAATATCGATGGCATGCCGCTGGACCGGATTCCGCCGGCCTATCTCGCCAAGGGAAACTACTTCAGCTGCAACGCCAAAGCGCCATTCTCGCGCCTGATCTATCCAGTGCCCGAGCCCGGCGGATTAGGGGTGCATCTGACGCTGGACATGGCGGGGCAGGCGCGTTTCGGGCCCGACGTCGAATGGATCGAGACGATCAACTACGAAGTCGATCCGTCACGCGCCGAGCGCTTCTACCCGGCGATCCGCAAATACTGGCCGACGCTGCCCGACGGCGCGTTGATGCCGAGTTATTCAGGCATCCGCCCGAAGATCGTGCCGCCGGCCGTCGCCACGCAGGATTTCTTGATGCAGGGCCCGCGCGACCATGGCGTCGCGGGTCTGATCAACCTGTTCGGAATCGAATCGCCGGGACTGACGTCCTCGCTCGCGATCGCCGATCACGTCGCCGAGCTCGCAGACATCTAGGCCACGCGCAACGATGATTGCGCGGGGTCTCGCACCTTGCAGCAGGGATGAGCGCAAAGGCTCTCATCCCTGCCTGAAAGGGTACGATCAACTCAACACTGTTACGGGGGTTACTAGTGGAGCGTATCGCCTTGCTTCAGACGCTCGATCTGGTCCTTGACCATCAACTTCCGGCGCTTCAACTCAACAATTTGCAGGTCGTCTGTTGAAAGGTGCACGAGAGCATCGTGCAATTCGTTTTCGAGAAGTTTGTGTTTCCGCTCCAATTCAACAAGATGTGCCTGAATTGTCATTCGAAACCTCCTCGGTAGGGGTTAACCTCAGGATTCGATCCGGACGGCGAAGTCTACATCACCGATTCGTTCTGTCGATGGGTATCCGTCGTCGCCGCGTCATTTTTGAAAATTCATATGTAATGAAGCGTGAGTACGGAACCGCGCGGGAAAAATCCATGATATCAATGCGATTGCGCAGCCCCGCCGCGAACCGTCGAAATATCTTGCGAGAGATCGGTGAGCGACGGCCCGAGATCGCTTGCGGTCACGCCGCGCAAGGACGATAATTTCCACAGGGCATCCACAGCCTTAATCTCACGCCTATCGGTTTTTCGGCCACCGCAGACATGACCCATGAAGACGAGCGTGAACTCGAAGCCGAGCTCACCCGGTTGCAGCAGGAACACCGAGATCTCGATGCGGCGATCGATGCACTGCATCAATCGCCCGCCCCCGATCTGTTGCGGCTCCAGCGGTTGAAGAAACGCAAGCTGTTGTTGCGCGACCGCATCGCGTTCATCGAAGACCAGATCACGCCCGACATCATCGCCTGATCGCGTTTAGCGCTGCCGTGACGCCTCCTCGCGTCTGAATCAGCTTGACTCGAAAAGAACAAAATAGGAACATTCCTGCGCCCGACGCCCCCAGGAAACGTCCAAGGGAAACGCCCAAGAAAAACTCCCAAGAAAAACCCCCAAGGAAAACTCACAAGGACAACGCAGATGCCCGCACCCGCCCTCTTGGACAACAGCCATTATGAACAGGCCTGCGATCAGGCGATCGCGATGTGCGACGGCAATCTGCGCAGCACCATCAAGGCGCTGATCATGGCCAACGAGTATCTGGAGGCGGAGCTGGAAGAATTGCAGGCGGCGATTTCCGCCGGCTGCATTCCCGAAACCACGCGCAGCAAGGTGCGGAGCAAGAGCAGCGCCGCCTAAAGCGCGATGAGATTGGGATGAATCGTCATCGCGCTTTAGGTTATTGTTTGAGCATGATCTTTTCGGAAAACCGCTGCGCACTTTGCGCTAACGCGGCCCTTCGGGTCCGGATCATGCTTTGACTTTCAACGTTGGAGCAACGCCATGTCGGATGTGACCTACTACGTTGCAATGCCCTTTTTGATCGATGCCGACGGATCACCCGTCGCAGGCGCGGCGGAGGAGTGTCAGTCCTCGTCGGCAGCACTGCGGCGCGCCGAGATTCTGGCGCGCGGCGCCGGCCATATCGGCGCGGTCGCGTTCAGCCGCAGCGGCGATCCCATGACCGGCGAATTCGGCGACGCAACACTGCTGCGCAAATTCGGCAACGTGCCGGAAGATCTCGCCACACTGTAGGATCAGTTGCTGACGAGCCTGATCCGCGGCTCGTGCCGGCGGCGCGCCTTGCGCACATACATGGCGGCATCGGCCTCTTCCAGGGCGCGGCCTGCATCGGAGTGCGGACCGAGCAAGGCGACACCGGCAGAGGCGCCCGCCGTCACCTGCCGCCCGCGGAAGTCGAAGGACAATTCGTCGATCGCCTGCTCGAAGGTCGCGGCCTTCGCCTTGGCATCGGTCTCGTTGAGATTCCAGAGCAGCAGCGCGAACTCGTCGCCGCCGAGCCGGCCGACCACGTCGGAGGCGCGGACCTGCCGCGTCAGCGTCGCGGCAATCGCCTTGAGCACCTCGTCGCCGGCGGCATGGCCGAAGGAATCGTTGATCGGCTTCAGCCGGTCAACATCGAGCACGATCAGCGCACCGCTGGCGCGATACCGCTTCATGTAGGCAATGGCGCGCGTGAGCTCGCGCTCGAAGCCGCGCCGGTTCGGAATCTCGAGCAGGAAGTCGGTATCGGCAGCGGCCTCGAGTTCCGAGACCCGCAGCAGGGCCGCCTTGAGCTTGCTCCGCAGGCCACGGATGGTCGCCTTGCTGTCATCGGCAGCCGGCGCTCTGCGCGAGGCCGGCCTGGCCGGGCGGTTCGAGACGGCTTTGGATCGGCTGCCGCTGGTTTTCCGGCCCTTTTTGGCCTTCGCAGCGTTCGCCCTTTTTGTTTTCTTCATGGGCATCCTGCTCAATGAAGGCTTGCGGGGATTCACCAAGACAGGATAGTGCATTCCCTTCTCCTTGCCACCGCCTTGCGAGCCGCCGGCCGGAACCGTTAATCTGGCCTATGTTTCTGTTTTCCCGAGCACAATTGACGTCATGACCGCGCCGATCGCCATCATCATGGGAAGCCAGTCGGATTGGGACACGATGCGGCATGCCGCCGAGACGCTCGATGCGCTCGGCGTCGCCGCCGAGACCCGCATCGTTTCGGCCCACCGGACCCCGGACCGGCTGTTTGCCTTCGCCAAGGGCGCCAAGGCGGCGGGTTACAAGGTCATCATCGCCGGCGCCGGCGGCGCTGCGCATCTGCCGGGCATGGCGGCGGCGCTGACGGAACTCCCGGTGTTCGGCGTTCCCGTCGAATCGAAGACGCTCAAGGGTGTCGATTCGCTCTATTCGATCGTGCAGATGCCGGCGGGGATCCCGGTCGGCACCCTCGCCATCGGCAAGGCCGGCGCGATCAACGCAGCGCTGCTTGCAGCCGCCGTGCTGGCATTGTCCGACCCGGCCCTGTCCGGCCGCCTCGCCGCCTGGCGCAAGGCGCAGACCGACGCGGTTGCCGAGCGTCCGGAGGACAAGGCGTGACTGACGCAAAGCAGGTGAAGCTGAAGCCCGGCGACACCATCGGAATCCTCGGCGGCGGACAATTGGGGAGGATGCTGGCGATGGCTGCGGCGCGGCTCGGCCTGCGCTGCCAGGTGTTCTCGCCCGATCCGGACTCCCCGGCCTTCGACGTCGTGCTGAACGCGACCTGCGCGGAATATGCCGACGTCGAAGCGCTGGAGCTGTTCGCGAGCGACGTCGACGTCATCACCTACGAATTCGAGAACGTGCCGGCGGCCGCCGCGATGGTGCTGGACGCGCGCCGCCCGGTGCTGCCCAACCGCAAGATCCTCGAGACCACCCAGGACCGGCTCGCCGAGAAGGATTTTGTGACGAAGCTCGGCATCGGCACTGCAACCTATGCTGACGTCACCTCCGTCACCTCGCTGCGCGAGGCGATCCTGAGGATCGGCCTCCCGGCGGTGCTGAAGACCCGCCGCTTCGGCTATGACGGCAAGGGCCAGGCCATCATCCGCGAGGGCGACGACATCGCCAAGGTGTGGACCAGCCTCGCCACCAAATCGGCGATCCTGGAAGCCTTCATCCCGTACGAGCGCGAGATCTCCGTGATCGCCGCGCGCTCGGCCACGGGCCAGGTCGAGTGCTTCGACGTGACCGAGAACGAGCACCGCGACCACATCCTGAAAGTGTCGCGCGCGCCCGCGCCGATCCCGGACGCGCTCGCGGATGAGGCGCGCAACGTCGCGAGCAAGATCGCGACTGCGCTCGACTATGTCGGCGTGCTGGCGGTGGAGATGTTCGTGCTTGCCAACGGCACCGGACCGAAGGTGCTGGTCAACGAGATCGCCCCGCGCGTGCACAATTCCGGGCACTGGACGCTGGACGGCGCCTCCGTCTCGCAGTTCGAGCAGCACATCCGCGCCATTGCCGGCTGGCCGCTCGGCAAGCCGGTGCGTCACGGCGAGATCGTCACCATGACCAATCTGATCGGCGACGAGATCAACGACTACGACAAGTGGCTGACCGTCCCGGGCGCCACGGTGCACATCTATGGCAAGGGCGTGCCGCGCCCCGGCCGCAAGATGGGCCATGTCACCGAAGTTCGGCCCGCCAGGGACAAGTGAGGGACCGCAGCGGAGGCTGCGATCCCGTTCGCGGATTACGCCGTCTTCGCGCCAGCGACGACGCCTGAGGGCTCCTCGCTGAGCCAGCGATAGATCACCCCGCCGAGCGCACCGCCGATCAGCGGCGCAACCCAGAACAGCCAGAGCTGCGCCAGCGCCCAGCCGCCGACGAACAGCGCGGGGCCGGTGCTGCGCGCAGGGTTCACCGACGTGTTGGTGACGGGAATGCTGACGAGATGGATCATCACCAGCGCGAGCCCGATCGCGAGCGGTGCGAAACCCGCGGGCGCGCGGCCGTGGGTCGCGCCCATGATGATGAACAGGAACATCATGGTCATCACCACCTCGGTGATGAAGCACACGATCATGCTGTATTGGCCGGGCGAATGAGCATCGTAACCGTTGGACGCGAAGCCCTTGGTGACGTCGAAGCCGGGGGCGCCGCTGGCGATAACGTAGAGCAGCGCAGCCGCAACAATCGCACCGACGACCTGCGCGACGATATAGGGCAGGATCTGTCCGGTTGGGAATCGGCCACCCGCAGCAAGGCCGACCGTGACCGCCGGATTGAGATGGCAGCCCGAGATGTGGCCGATCGCGTAGGCCATCGTGACGACGCTCAGGCCGAAAGCCAGGGACACGCCGACCAGACCGATTCCGACCTGCGGGAAGCCGGCCGCGATCACCGCGCTGCCACAACCTGCGAATGTGAGCCAGAAGGTGCCGATGGCCTCGGCAGCATATTTTTTCATATCCATTGTCGTCCCCTCATTTCAAAGTTTCCGGAACAAGCTCCGGTCGCGGCCCCGCCAAAGGCGCCAAACCACCCAAATCGGGGCCACACAGGGGCATTTTCGCCTCATTTAATGGCTGAACTTGGCCCGAAAACCCGCTTGGCCGGTGGACATCTGGGGTTTTGTCTGATACATCCGCGCGCTCAAGGTTAAGGGCGTCGGGCTTTTTGCCATCCCCTTTGACCTACCAGAATTCAAATCCGATCCACTGAAGAGGATGCCGCGTGCAGGTTCTCGTTCGCGATAACAATGTCGATCAAGCCCTCAAGGCGCTGAAGAAGAAGATGCAGCGCGAGGGAATTTTCCGCGAGATGAAGCTCCGCGGTCACTACGAAAAGCCCTCCGAGAAGAAGGCCCGCGAAAAGGCCGAGGCCGTGCGCCGCGCGCGCAAGCTGGCCCGCAAGAAGCTGCAGCGCGAAGGCCTGCTGCCGATGAAGCCGAAGCCGGTGTTCGGCGCCGGCCCCGGTGGCGAGCGTGGTGGTCGTGGCGGCCCGGGTGCAGGTCCGCGCGGACCGCGCTGATCCTTCCGGATTTACCAGACTTCAGTTTTCGATGACGCGGGCCCAGAGCCCGCGTTATTATTTTGTAGCGGTGCCTTTCTGGGACGGGGCACTTACCGATGCGGCACGAGCGCGAGCGAACCGTAGATGGCCTCCCCTATCCCCGAGCGCCGCTTGGCGCGACGACGCCTGATCTGGCGCCAGCCGCTCACGCTGACTTTGATGGGAATTGCGCTGTGCGGCTGCTCCTTCGACCTGGGATCCTTGATGCCGGAGAAGGAGAAGCCGCAGGAGGCGCCCAAGACCGTGGCAGCCCCAGAGAGCGCGGTCAGCGCCGGCAGCGTCACCGAAGCCCAGGCCCACACGGCAAAGGCGCAGTCCCTCGCCAAGTCAGGCGAGACCGCGGCCGCGCTCGACGAGTTCAATCGCGCCGTCGGGCTCGATCCCTACAATGCGCAGGCGCTCTATGGCCGCGCGCTGATCTACCAGGGCAACAACCAGCACGATTTCGCCGTCGCCGATTTCAGCGCGGCGAACGGGCTCAACCCGCAAAAGGCCGAGCCGCTGCTCGGCCGCGCCATCAGCTATCTCGCCCTCGGCAAGGTCAAGGAAGCCGCGGCCGACCTGGATGAAGCCTCCGAGGCCGATCCGCACAATGCCCAGGTCTGGACCGCGCGCGGACAGGCCTATGAGCGGCTCGGCGACCGGGCCAAGGCGGCGGCGTCCTACAACAAGGCGGTTGCCCTGCGTCCACGCGACGATGCCGCCCGCAGCGGCCTCGCCCGCGTCGGCGGCTGACAAGCGGTTATACTTCGCTCGAAAACGCTCTGAGCCACCCGCCTTAATCGGGGGTGGAGCTCTTCGGCAGGACGGAGTGGAACATCGACTTCATGCCCGACAGCATCTCGTCCGCGACGTTGGTCTTCTTCGGCCGGGGCATGGTCGCGCCGGCATCGGCACGCAGGTCGAGCGGCGGCGCGATCACCGGCACCGGAATGTCCGCCGGCGGCGTGATCCGATTCGGGTCGTCGTTGCCGACCGAGGCCGTATAGGACGGCTGCGAACCGGCATTGCCATACGACTCGGGGGAGGGCGTGGACACCGTGATCGGCGGCGGCAGCGGACGGACCGCGGACGGCTCCGTCGTAACGACACGCGGGGCCTCGGGGACGCGGGTGGCTTCGCGCACCGCGGGCTCGGGGGTCCGCTCGGCCGGCCTGGTCTCGGCGGCTTTGGCTTCGGCAGCCTTTTCAGCAGCCTTGCCCTCAGGCGACTTGCGGAGACGCTCGATGGCGGCGCGCGCCAGATCGTTGGCGTCGGGGATCGCAGCTGGGGACGCGGCGGCCGGCGCGGAACTGGCCTCCACCACCGGGGCGGTGGCTGCCGGGGTCGACTTCGCGGCTGCCTTCTCGCGCGCCGCGGGGCGGCCGTGCGAGGCGGTGTCGGCGGGAGCTGTGTCCGCAGCCTTGGTCTCAGGCTTGTCGGCAGGCTTCTCGGCCGCAGCCTTGTCCGTCACACTCTTCTCGGAGACGCTCTTCTCGGAAACGCCCTTGGCCTTGACGCCGGGCGCGGGAAGGTTGGCGGTGTCCGTCGGCTTGGCGTCCTTGCCGGCCTCGGCAGGCGCTACCACGGCCGCAGGGGTGTCGGCCGCCGGCTTGGCGTTGATGTAGTGGTTAACGATGTACGCCCCGATGATCGTCGCGAGCACCGAGGGGAAGATATCCATCGAGATTTTAGCGAGGTATTTCAGCATTTCTCGGCCACTCCCCGCGCGACCAGATGCGGGAACTTTGGGGCATTGTAAGGGATCAACTGCGACGGATCGATGGCAAAGGGCAACCCTACGCCTTCAGCTCGATCTCAAGGAACACGATCTCAGTTGAGGTTTCGTTAAGTACGTCGTGCTGGACGCCAGCCTTGCGGAAGTAGGATTTTCCGGCCGCAAGCTGCGCCTTGGACCGCTCGCCATTGGGCGCCACGATGGTCATTTCGCCGGCGACGACGGGAACAATCACATAGTCCATCCCATGGGTGTGGTGCCCGGTCGCGCTGCCCGGGGCGAGCCGCCATTCGGTCACCCGGACCTGCTCGTTGTCGATCTGAACTTCGGACTTGGCGGCAAGCATCGGAACTCTCCTCACAGCATGATCCGGAAAAGTGTGGAGCGGTTTCCCGGAAAGATCATGCCCATACAATAGCCTGAAGCGCGACGGCGCTTCAGGGCACGAAAACCATGAACACGTAGACGGCAAATACCACCATATGGACCAGGCCGAACAGGACATTGGTCCTGCCTGTGCCGAAGGTCAGCATGCTCAGGAAGAAGGTCAGGAGCAAAAGGACGCTGCCCTGGGCGCTGAGGCCGAGCTCGAGCTCCTTGTCGAGCGCATAGGTGGCGACCCCGACGGCCGGGATTGTCAGCCCGATGGTCGCCAGCGACGAGCCGAGCGCAAGGTTGATGCTCTTCTGGAGGTCGTTCTTGCGCGCCGCCGACACGGCCGCGACGCCTTCCGGCATCAGGATCAGGAGCGCGACCAGAAGTCCGGCAAAGGCGGGCGGCGCGCCGATCCTGACCGCGACGGCATCGACCACCAGCGAGAACTTCTTGGCCAGCAGCACGACCGCCAGCAGTGCAACAAGCAGCAGCACGACGCTGACCATGAACATCCTGCCCGACAGATGCGCCTCCCCGCCCCCGCCGCCCGCCCGCTCATGGACGAAGTAATCCTTGTGCAGGACGGTCTGGGTGTAGAGGAACACCGCGTAAAGCGCGAGCGTGACCACATCGACGAAGCCGAGCTGAACGGACGAATAGACCGGTCCCGGCGTGGTGGTCGTGTAGTTCGGCATGATCAGCGTGATGGTCGCGAGCGCGAACAGGACGCTGAGATAGACGTTGGCGCCTGAGAGCTGAAAGCCCTGCTCGCGATAGCGCAGGCCGCCGATGAAAATGCAGAGCCCGACGAGGCCGTTGCAGACGATCATGACCACCGCGAACACCGTGTCGCGCGCAAGTTCCGGCGCCGGCTTTTCGCCCAGCATGATCGTGGTGATCAGCGCCACCTCGATGATGGTCACCGAGAGCGTCAGCACCAGCGTGCCATAGGGTTCGCCGACCCGTTCGGCGATCACTTCGGCATGATGAACGGCGGCGAACACCGTGCCGAACAGGATGACCAGAAGGATGATCGCGAAGACGAGACCGGCCAGCGACAGCGTGAAGACGTAATCCGTCACGCTGACGGCCGCGAACAACAGCACGGCCAGCGCCGGGAAGATCCAGGCCGACCGGGGCATCGGACTATGCGCGCTCATCCACCAGCTCCAGTTGTGAAGCCGAGCAGTAGCAAATCGGCCGGCAGATTCAATGCCAGTGCAGGATCGGCGCGACCGGCAGGTAGGTCAGCAGCAGGAACAGCGGGATCAGCACCGCGCCTGCGCGCAAGAGATAGCCGAAGAAGCTCGGCATCTCGATGCCGTTCTCGCTAGCGATACTGCTCACCATGAAGTTCGGCGCATTGCCGATATAGGTGAGCGCGCCCATGTAGACCGCGCCCATGGAGATGGAGGCGAGCGTGCCCGACATGGCATGCATCAGCACTTGCGGGTCCCCGCCGGCCAGTTCGAAGAACAACAGATAGGTCGGCGCATTGTCGAGAAATGCCGACATCAGGCCGGTGCACCAGAAATAGGCTGCCTCGCGCGGCGTGCCGTCCGGCGCCGTCACGGCCGACAGCAGCCAGGCGAAGGCGCCGTGATGGCCGGCATTGAGCATGGCAATGACCGGAATGATGGCGACGAAGATGCCCGCGAACAGCTTTGCGACCTCGCGGATCGGCTCCCAGGTGAAGCCGTTGGCCTGCCTGTGCTCGTCCGGCGTCAGCCACACCGACAGCGCCGCGATCGCCAGCAGCGCCACGTTGCGGGCGAGGTCTTCCAGCTCCAGCTTCGTTCCGAGAATATCGAAGGCGATGCCGGGCTTCCACATCGCCGAGGCCAGCAGACTGGCGACGATGGCTGCAATCAGCACCAGGTTGACGAGGCCGCGGATCCGCACCGGCTTCCCAGGACCCGCGCCGCCGAGAGGCGGCTCGCTCCTGAAACGCCAGACGTCGACGGCGACGAAGATGACGAGCAGCAGCCCGGCAACGAGCATCGTCTGCAGCCAGATGTTCCGCGTGGTCCAGAAGAAGTCGACGCCGTGCAGGAAGCCGACGAACAGCGGGGGATCGCCGAGCGGGCTCAGCGCGCCGCCGACATTGGCGACCAGGATAATGAAGAAGATGACGACATGGGCATTGTGGCGCCGCGGTCGGTTGGCGCGGATCAGGGGGCGGATCAGGATCATCGCCGCCCCGGTGGTGCCGACGACGCTCGCCATCAGCGTGCCGAGCGCGAGGATACCGGTATTCGCCGCCGGCGTCCCCTTGATGTCGCCCGTGACGAGGATGCCGCCGGCCACGACATAGAGCGAGAACAGCAGCACGATGAAGCCGAGATATTCGGCGAGCATGGCGTGGACCAGCGCCGCCAGCGTCGCCATGCCCCCTGCGAACAACACGAGCGAGCCGAGCGCCAGCAGCGACCACGCCGCGGCGATCTTGCCGTAGTGATGGTGCCAGAATTTTGCGAACAGCAGCGGCCCGAGCGCAATCGAGAACAACAGGCCGGCAAAGGGCAGCGCATACGGCCAGCGCATCGCCGCGCCATCGATCCCCGCCGCCGCCCATGCGGGCTGCGGCAACAGTGACAGTGGCGCGGCGACGACCACGCAGCCCCGCCAGGTCGCAAACCGTCTAGGAAGCAATGAAGCGCCTCGCTGTCCCGATCGCGCCGAACGCATCGAGATTCTCGTGTCCGCCGCCCGCAAAGCGAACGAACTGCTTCGGTTCATGCGCGAGCGCGAACAGACGCTCTCCGAACACGATCGAAATGGCAAGGTCATTGGTGCCATGCATCACCAAGAGCGGCACCGTGACGCGCGCAATCCGCTGGTCGGAGCGAAACTGATCGCGCATCAGGAGGCGGACCGGAACGAAGCGGAACGCAGCGGCAGCGACATCGACCGTCGAGGTGTACGGTGCCTCCAGGATCAACTTGCCGACGGGATGCTCGGAGGCGATGGCGACCGCAACGCCGGTCCCGAGCGAAAAGCCCCAGGCGACGATTCGTTCCGCGGCATAGCGCGCCGTCGTGAAGGCGTAGGCGGAAGCGGCATCGCGCAGCAGCCCCTCCTCGCTCGGCGCGCCGCTCGAGCCGGCATAGCCGCGATAGGACAGAGCCACGAGACCGGTCCCATCCGCGGTCATCTCCTTGAAGCGGCTGACGCCGCCGGCAAGAAAATCGCCGTTGCCCGGGAAATAGAGGATGACCGGACGGCCGGGCTTGGCCGGCACGTGCCAGAGGATGACCTTCTCGTCATCCGACGTGGTCAGGACATGCTCTTCCGCCTCGGGCAGACCTGCGGCACCCGGCGCAGTGCGGCCGACGGGCGGGATCGGAAACAGCATCTCGCGCTGCCTCACGTACAGCACGACGAGACCGGCGAAATAGACGGTCACGAGCAGGATGGCGATCCACTTGACGATG
Organism: Bradyrhizobium iriomotense; assembly: GCF_018130765.1. Lineage (GTDB taxonomy): Bacteria > Pseudomonadota > Alphaproteobacteria > Rhizobiales > Xanthobacteraceae > Bradyrhizobium > Bradyrhizobium iriomotense_A. Next base: position 54,586 of record NZ_JAFCJZ010000022.1, on the reverse strand, counting down.
GTCATGACGAGGCGGCTGGTCTCCGCCTCAAGGCTTGCGCCTGCTCCGCAGCAATTTCATGACGTCGGGCTGGATGCTGGCAGGAACGTCGCGGCAGCCGCACGCCACCTTGTGAGCGGCGTGCCAGGCGATGCGCTGCTCGCGCGTCGCCTTGGGCGGCATGGGATGGGACCGGTGCCAATCCTTGTTGATGGCCACGGTCCCTCCCGCGTTACATCGCCTTGACGATGTTCTCGGTGACCTTCTTGGCGTCGCCGAGCAGCATCATGGTGTTGTCCCGGTAGAACAGCGGATTGTCGATGCCGGCATAGCCCGAAGCCAGCGAGCGCTTGATGAACATCACGGTACCGGCCTTCCAGACCTGGAGCACCGGCATGCCGTAGATCGGCGAGGTCTTGTCCTCTTCGGCGGCCGGGTTGGTGACGTCGTTGGCGCCGATCACGAAGGCGATGTCGGCCTGCGCGAATTCGGAGTTGATGTCCTCGAGCTCGAACACCTCGTCATAGGGCACGTTGGCTTCGGCGAGCAGCACGTTCATGTGGCCGGGCATGCGGCCCGCGACGGGGTGAATAGCGTACTTCACCTCGACGCCTTCCTTCTTCAGGATGTCGGCCATCTCGCGCAGCGCGTGCTGGGCCTGTGCCACCGCCATGCCGTAGCCGGGCACGATGATGACCTTGGAGGCGTTCTTCATGATGAAGGCGGCATCGTCGGCCGAGCCGAGCTTGGCGGGCTTCTGTTCGCCCGAGCCACCACCGCCGGCTGCGGCGGTCTCGCCGCCGAAGCCGCCGAGGATGACCGAGATGAAGGACCGGTTCATCGCGTGGCACATGATGTAGGACAGGATCGCACCCGACGAGCCGACCAGCGCGCCGGTGATGATCAGCGCGGAATTGCCGAGCGTGAAGCCGATGCCGGCCGCAGCCCAGCCCGAGTAGGAGTTCAGCATCGAGATCACGACCGGCATGTCGGCGCCGCCGATCGGGATGATCATGAGCACGCCGAGCAGAAGCGCCAGGATGACGTTCAGCCAGAAGAACACGGCGCTGCCGGTGACGACGAGGCCGACGATGCAGGCGACCAGCGCCACCGCGAGCACGACGTTGATCACATGGCGGGCCGGCAGGATGATCGGAGCGCCGCTCATCCGCGCCGACAGCTTGAGGAATGCGATCACCGAGCCGGTGAAGGTCAGCGCGCCGATGGCGACGCCGAGCGACATTTCGACCAGGCTCTGGGTGTGAATATTGCCGGGCGTACCGATGTCGAAAGCCTCGGGCGCGTAGAATGCGCCAGCGGCGACCAGCACCGCGGCCATGCCGACCAGCGAGTGGAAGGCGGCGACCAGCTCCGGCATCGACGTCATCGGCACGCGGCGGGCGATCACCGCGCCGATCGCAGCGCCGATCGCGATGCCGACGATCACCAGCACCCAGGCGAGGCCGTCCGCCGGCGGATGGTTGGCAAGCGTGGTGGCGACCGCGATCGCCATGCCGATCATGCCGAACAGATTGCCCTGGCGCGACGAAGCCGGGCTCGACAACCCGCGCAGCGACAGGATGAACAGCACTCCCGCCACGAGATACAGAAATGCAGAGAGGTTGGCGCTCATCTCAGGTCCCCATTGATCCCATCAGCCCGAGGTGGCCGCTTACTTCGACTTCTTCTTGTACATCGCCAGCATGCGCTGGGTGACAAGGAAGCCGCCGAAGATGTTGATGCAGGCAAAGATCAGCGCAACGAAGCCGAAGGCGCGCGCCCAGCCCGAGCCGCTCGAAACATTGGCGACGCCGCCGGCAAGCAGCGCGCCGACCACGATCACCGAGGAGATCGCGTTGGTCACGCTCATCAGCGGCGTGTGCAGCGCCGGCGTCACCGACCACACCACGAAATAGCCGACGAAGACGGCGAGTACGAAGATCGACAGCCGGAAGATGAAGGGGTCGACGACCTGTGCAGCATGCTCCATGACGGATCTCCTTACGCCTTCGGCTGGAAGTTCGGGTGGACGACGGCGCCGTCCTTGGTCAGCGCCGTGGCCTTGACCAGCTCGTCGTCCCAATTCACGGCGAGCTTCTTCTCCTTCTTGTCGACCATGGTCTCGATGAAGGAGAACAGATTGCGCGCATAGAGGCTGGAAGCCGAGGCCGCGACGCGGCCGGCGACGTTGGTGTAGCCGACGATCTTGATGCCATCGAGGTCGACGACCTCGCCGGCCTTGGCGCCTTCGACATTGCCGCCGCGCTCGACCGCGAGATCGACCAGCACCGAGCCCGGCTTCATCGACCTGACCATTTCAGCGCTGACGAGCTTCGGCGCCGGCCGGCCCGGGATCAACGCCGTGGTGATCACGATGTCCTGCTTCTTGATGTGCTCGGCGGTGAGCGCGGCCTGCTTGGCCTGGTATTCTTTGGACATTTCCTTGGCGTAGCCGCCGGCGGTCTGCGCGTTCTTGAACTCCTCGTCCTCGACGGCGAGGAACTTTGCGCCGAGCGACTCGACCTGTTCCTTCGTCGCGGGCCGGACGTCGGTCGCGGTGACGACGGCGCCGAGGCGGCGCGCGGTCGCGATCGCCTGGAGGCCGGCGACGCCGACGCCCATCACGAACACCTTGGCGGCAGGCACGGTGCCGGCTGCGGTCATCATCATCGGAAAGGCGCGGCCGAACGCCTCGGCGCCCTCGATCACGGCGCGGTAGCCGGCGAGGTTGGCCTGCGAGGACAGCACGTCCATCACCTGCGCCCGGGTGATGCGCGGCATCAGTTCCATCGCGAAGGCGGAGACGCCGGCATCGGCCATCGTCTTCAGCGCGGCCTCGTTGCCGTAAGGGTCCATGATGGCGATGACGAGCGCGCCGCGCTTGTATTGCGCAAGCTCGGAGGCCTCGGGGCGCTTCACCTTGATGATGATGTCGGCGTCCTTGAGCGCATCGGCGCTGACGGTGGCACCCACGGCGGTGAATTCGGAATCCGGCAGACCCGACTTGAGGCCGGCACCCGGCTCGACGGCAATCTCGGCGCCCAGCGCCTTGAACTTCTTCACCGTATCAGGCGAAGCGGCGACACGCGGCTCCGACGGATCGATTTCCTTGGCAACGGCGATCTTCATAGGCCCTCCGGCGACGCGGGAAAAAGCGCGCACGCGAACTTAGCGTCACTCCCGCAACGTTGGATACCGGTTTTGGCACCGGTTTGAATGCAAATTTTATGAGCACCGACGACGCTGGCGGTGCAACAAGGCGATGGATCAGGTGAGGAAGATCGCCATCAGGATCACGATGAGCGCGACCGAGGCCGTGCCGTATTTCACCAGCTTGATGAAGCCCTCATAGGTCTGCTCGTGGGCAACGTAGTCGTTGCCGTCGGCAGTGGTGTACGCCACTTCGCTATGGTCAGCCATGGATTGTCCCCAGTCGAAAGTCGAATTCTCGGGCTGGGATACCTGAAAGATTTAGACAGGGCAACGGCACTCGGCAGCGGTTTTCCGCCAAATCAGGTCATTTGGAATCCCAATTGTCGCGGATCCAGCGCGTCAGGCCCTCCTCGCTGACTTCGCCGGCGGCAAGGGAGAGGATGATGGCTGCCGCCTCTGCCTCGGGCACAACGAAGTCGACGCCGTTGACACCAAGGAAAGTGTACAGCGCCAGCAGAGACGTGCGTTTGTTGCCGTCGACGAAGGGATGGTTGCGCGCAATACCGAAGGCGTACGCTGCCGCCAATTCAGGAAGATCGGCGTTCTCGTAAGACCATTTGTTTCTGGGCCGATCGAGCGCGGATTCGAGCATGCCTTCGTCCCGAAGGCCGCTTGCACCACCATGAATCGCCAGCTGTTCGTCGTGGATCGCAATGATGATCCGGCGCGTCAGCCAGAACGGCTCGCTCATTTGGCAAGCTCGGCGAGGGCGTTGTGATAACGCTTCATTCCTCGCCGTGCGATTTCCATCGCTTTTTCGAAGTCGGGATCATGCGGCGTCAACAAGACGCCACCGTCCGCTTGCTCGACCGGAAACAGCTTGTCGCCCTCTTTGAGATTCAGGCGAGCTGCGAGCTCCTTCGGCAGGATAACGCCGATGGAATTGCCGATCTTGCGCACCTGAAGCACGGTGGAGTCGCTCTTCAGGTCCTTGGGGTCCGCATTCTCGTTCATGGCCGCACCTCGTTATACATCTGTATAACATCCAGCGCACGGACGTTCAACAAATGTTTTACGAGACGCCTGCCGCCTCAGACCATTGCCTCCAGCTCGTCGATCATCCCGGCGATGACCGAGAGACCGCCGTCCCAGAACTTGGGATCCTTGGCATCTAACCCGAACGGCCGCAGCAGCTCGGAATAGTGCTTGGTTCCGCCGGCGGCGAGCATGTCGAGATAGCGCTCGGCAAAGCCTTCCGCCGCGTTCTCGTAGACGGCGTAGAGCGAGTTCACGAGGCAATCGCCGAAGGCGTAGGCGTAGACGTAGAACGGCGAATGGATGAAGTGCGGGATGTACATCCAGTAGTTCTCGTAGCCGGCCTTGATCTCGATCGCGGGCCCCAGGCTCTCGCCCTGCACCGACAGCCAGATCTCGCCGAGCCGCGTCGCGGTGAGCTCGCCATTCTTGCGCTCGGTATGGACCGCGCGCTCGAACGAATAGAACGCGATCTGCCGCACCACGGTGTTGATCATGTCCTCGACCTTGCCGGCGAGCAGCGCCTGGCGCTGCTTCGGGCTCTTGGTCTGCGCGAGCAGCCGCTGGAAGGTCAGCATCTCGCCGAACACGCTCGCGGTCTCCGCCAGCGTCAGCGGCGTCGGCGCCATCAGCGCGCCGTTCTTCGCCGCCAGCACCTGGTGCACGCCATGGCCGAGTTCATGGGCGAGCGTCATCACGTCGCGCGGCTTGCCCTGGTAGTTCATCAGCACGTAAGGGTGCGCCGACGGCGTGGTCGGATGCGAGAATGCGCCCGGCACCTTGCCCGGACGCACCGGCGCATCGATCCAGCGATCGGTGAAGAAGCGCTCGGCGATGTCGGCCATTTTCGGCGAGAAGCCACGATAGGCCGTCAGCACCATGTTGCGCGCATCGGGCCAGCCGATGATGTCGGTCGCCGCAAACGGCAGCCGCGCATTGCGATCCCAATAGGCCAGCCGCTTCTTGCCGAACCACTTCGCCTTCAGCGCGTAATAGCGATGCGACAGCTTCGGATAGGCGGCGCGCACGGATGCGACCAGCGCATCCACGACCTCGCGCTCGACGCGATTGTTCAGATGGCGGGAATCCGCGACGTCCTTGAAACCGCGCCAGCGGTCGGAGATGTCCTTGTCCTTGGCAAGCGTGTTGGTGATCAGCGCGAAGGTGCGCTCATTGGCCTTGAAGGTTTTTGCCAGCGCTTCGGCCGCTGCCTTGCGCTTGGCACCGTCGCGGTCCTGCAAAAGATTCAGCGTCGGCTCGATCGCGAGCTCCTTGGCCCCGACCTTGAAGCGCAAGCCCGAGATGGTCTGGTCGAACAGGCGATTGAAGGCGGAATAGCCCGTCTGCGCTTTCTCCAGGAAGAGCTGCTCGAGCTTGTCGTCGAGCTGGTACGGCTTCTCCTTGCGCAGATCCTCGATCCACGGACGGTAATACGCCAGCTCCGGAGCCTGCATCGCGCGGGTCAAAATATCGTCATCGATACGGTTGAGCTCGAGCGCAAAGAACAGAAGATGGGTGGACGCCGCCGTCAGGCGTTCGGACACATCGCCGTAAAACTTTGAAATCTTGGGATCAACGCTGTCGCCGGCATGGACGAGACCGGCATAGGAGCCGAGACGGCCGGCGAGATCGTCGATCGCCTCATAGCGTCGCACGGCCTCCGCGAGCCATTTTCCGCCATCTTCGTTTGCTGTCCCTGTCGCGAGCTTGCCCTTGTAGTCGGTCTCGAACGCGACGCAATCGGCATCCATCTTCTCGAGATCGCGCGCCACTTCCGGCGCATCGATCCCGGAATAGAGATCGGCGAGGTTCCACTCCGGAAGCTTGCCGGTCTTGCTCGCAGCTCTGGAGGGCTTTGCCTTGGCGGCGGATTTCTTGACGACGGATGTCTTGGTGGCAGGCTTGCGGAGGGCAGACTTTTTGAGAGCAGGCTTGGAGCGCGAATTCATTGTGTGGGAAACCTGTGTTCAACAATCGCGACGGCGGGCGGGGGCATCAAGGTTTAAGAGTGCGTTAATCGGCTTCGGCCAGAGTGCCCCGATTCGAGACAGATAGTTGTAGCGTGCGGGGAACACCATGGCTGCCAGTATTTTGATCGTCGACGACGACGCAGTAGCCCGCCGGCTGGTCGAGAACATGGTGCAGAAATGCGGCTATGACACGATCGTCGTGGAGTCCGGCGACGCCGCGATCGCCGCCCTCACCGCCCCCGACGCGCCTGCCATCGACGGCGTCATCCTCGATCTCGTGATGCCCGGCCTCGATGGCATGGGCGTGCTGGCGAAAATCCGCGAAGCGGGCCTCTCCGTACCCGTCATCGTGCAGACCGCCCATGGCGGCATCGACAATGTGATCTCGGCGATGCGCGCGGGCGCCGCCGATTTCGTGGTCAAGCCGGTCGGCATGGAGCGGCTCCAGGTCAGCTTGCGCAATGCGCTCAACACCTCTGCGCTCAAAGGCGAATTGCAGCGCATCCGTCACAGCCGCGAAGGACGGCTGACCTTCTCCGACATCATCACCCGCGCCGAGGCGATGGCACCCGTCATGCGCGCCGCGCAGAAGGCGGCGAATTCCTCTATCCCCGTGCTGATCGAAGGCGAGTCCGGCGTCGGCAAGGAGATGTTCGCGCGCGCCATCCACGGCAGCGGCGAGCGCAAGGCAAAGCCCTTCGTCGCGGTCAATTGCGGCGCGATCCCCGACAACCTCGTCGAGTCCATCCTGTTCGGCCACGAGAAGGGCGCCTTCACCGGCGCCACCGAACGCCACACCGGCAAGTTCGTCGAGGCCCATGGCGGCACGCTGTTCCTGGACGAGGTCAGCGAGCTGCCGCTGACCGCGCAGGTCAAGCTGCTGCGCGCGCTGCAGGAAGGCGCGGTCGAGGCGGTCGGCGGCCGCAAGCCCGTCAAGGTCGACGTCCGCATCGTCTCCGCAACCAACCGCAAGCTGCTGGAGCGGGTGAAGCAGGGCCACTTCCGCGAAGACCTGTTCTATCGCCTGCACGTGCTGCCGCTGACGATCCCCTCGCTGCGCGCCCGGCGCGAGGACATTCCGCATCTGCTCCGGCACTTCCTGGCGCGCTTTGCCGCCGAGGAGAACCGCTCCATCACCGGCATCAGCGGCGAGGCCGTGGCGCATCTCGCCCAGCTCGACTGGCCCGGCAACATCCGCCAGCTCGAGAACGCGGTCTACCGCGCCGTGGTGATGAGCGACGGCGACCAGCTCGGCCTTGCCGACTTTCCCCTGCTTACCGCCCAGCCGCATCCCGCGACGGAAATTCCGACCGCACCGCTGATGCTGGAGCCGATCGCAGCGCCTTCGCTGGTGTCGGGTAGTGACATACCAATCGCACCGCTGCCCCTGGCGGGAAGCCTGTCGATGCTGACCCCGACCGGGGATGTCCGCCCGCTGGAGGACATGGAGAACGAGATCATCCGTTTCGCGATCTCGCATTATCGCGGACAGATGTCGGAAGTCGCCCGCCGCCTCAAAATCGGCCGGTCGACCCTCTACCGGAAACTCGACGAAGCCGGGGTTCCCGGCCATGGCGGGAAAAGCGGCGAGGAGACGCACTGAGCCTCATGCGAACGGAGGTTCGCGCGAGACTTGGAAGCGACCGTAAGCCGTTCGCATGACGGCAAAATTCGACTGCGACTTGAACCGTGACTTGGAAGTGACAGACAGAGGGAAAAGCGCGTGCTGCAAGCGCACAATCCGTTGCCAAGAGGCTCCCTTGAAGTCAGTTTGTCGTGAGTTGTCCCGGGTAGCGCTGGCTGCAAAATCGGGGCCTGTATATCGTCTGGCGTAGGGAATCGTTGCGTGCAGGCGTGCGACTTTCGAGAGGCCGGCGCGATTTAGCCGAAGCTCAATTAGGCGATAACGAAGCTGTTCCACGAGGGACAGTTCACCCGAGGGGTGTGACACAATGCGTGACTGTTTGAACCACCGTGCAGGCTTTGACCGTGTCTTGATGACGGTCGCGGCAACCTTCCTCACGGTGTCCGCCGGCTCGGCGCTGGCGCAGGATCAGGCGCGCAGCAGCGCTGCCGAGCTCGCGATCGAAGCCGCGATCCCGCGCCCCGAGCCCGCCAACGTTCCGCCCCCGACCGCTTCCGACATCAAGCTCGACACCACCGCCACGGTGCAGGATCCGGCAAAGGAAACGACCAAGGAGCCCGTCAAGGCGGACGCAGCGCCCGCGCCGGACAAGGTCGAGACCAAGCCGTCAGACGTCGCCACCACGCCCGCGCCCGAGGCGCCGAAGAGCGAGACGGCGAAGACCGAACCTGCAAAGACCGAACCCGCCAAGGCTGACACCGCGACCGCCCCGCCGTCCGCGCCCGCGGCGCCTGCCGCTGCTGCGGCTCCGGCCGCCGAGCCGGTCAAGGCTGCCAGCAACGTTCCCGCCGCCGACCAGCCGGTCGCGGACAAGCTCAAGGACATCATCGGCGCCAAGACCTCGCGCCATTTCGACCGCAAGAACGAGCGCGCGGCGATCGAGAAGTTTTATGGCACCCGCGACTTCGCGCCGGTGTGGACGCAGGGCGGCAGCCTGACTGCTGCGGCCAAGGGCGTGATCGCGCGGCTCAAGGATGCCGCCTCCGACGGTCTCAATCCCGCCGACTATCCGGTGCCGGATTTCGCCGCCGCCACGACGCCCGACGCGCTCGCCGACGCCGAGCTGAAGCTGACCGCCAGCATGTTCGACTATGCGCGCCAGGCGCAGAGCGGCCGCATGCACTGGTCGCAGGTCAGCGCCGACATCCTCTATCCCGAGCATCCGGTCGATCCGAGCGAGGTGCTCGCCAAGGTCACGACCGCGACGGATGCCTCCGCGGCGCTCGACAGCTACAATCCGCCGCAGAAGCTCTACAAGGAGCTGAAGGCCAAGCTCGCGGAGCTCCGCGGCCAGGGCAGCGGCCCGGTGATCGAGATCGCCGACGGTCCGGCGCTGAAATACACGCCCGCCGGCAAAAAGCAGGCTGAGATCGTCGTCGAAGATCCGCGCGTGCCGCAGCTGCGCGCCAAGCTCGGCATCACCGAGAACGCCAGCGACACCCGCTACGACGCTGCGGTCGCCGAGGCCGTGCGCAAATTCCAGAACGGCGCCGAGATGAAGGCGACCGGCATCCTCGACGACAAGACCGTCAAGGCGATCAACACGCCGAAGCGTGACAGGCAGATCGACACCGTGCTGGTGAACATGGAGCGCTGGCGCTGGCTGCCGCGCGACCTCGGCGTGCCCGCGCTGGGCGATGCCTATGTCATCCTCAACATTCCCGACTACACGCTGAAGGTGATGCAGCGCGGCCAGCAGGTCTGGACCACCCGCGTCGTCACCGGCAAGCCGGGCCAGCACGCCACCCCGCTGCTGACCGAGACGATGAAGTACATCACGGTCAATCCGACCTGGAACGTGCCGCCGTCGATCGTCTACAACGAATATCTGCCGGCGCTTCAGCAGGACCCGACCGTGCTCCAGCGCATGGGCCTGAAGCTCGAGCAGAACCGCGACGGCTCGGTGCACATCTCGCAGCCGCCCGGCGAAGCCAACGCGCTCGGCCGCATCCGCTTCAACTTCCCGAACAAGTTCCTGGTCTATCAGCACGACACGCCGGACAAGAACCTGTTCGCCAGGGAAGATCGCGCGTTCAGCCATGGCTGCATGCGCGTGCAGAACCCGGATCAGTACGCCTCCGTGCTGCTCAACATCGCCATGCCGAACGAGAAGTACACGCCCGAGCGCGTGCGCAGCATGTACGGCAAGAGCGAGATCGACCTGAAATTCCCCACCCCGATCCCGGTCAACATCACCTACCAGACCGCGTTCGTGGACGATGCCGGCAAGCTGCAATTCCGCAAGGACGTCTATGGCCGCGACGCGACCATGCTCAACATCCTGAAGAACGGCCGCGGCAAGGACCTCGAGAACGTCGTCGCCCACTCCCAGCCGAGCTATTCGCGCCCGGCCACGACGCTGCCCTCGGGCGTGGCGGTGGCCAACAATGGCGGCGGCTTCGGCTCTTCGGGTCCGAACTTCTTCGAGCGGCTGTTCGGGGCGCCGACCCCGCCGCCGGCTCCGGTCGGCCGCCGGCCGCAGCGGGTGTTTACCCGCTGAGGCCCGCCCGGCGTCTCATCTCCTGAAATTCTGCAATGAAATCAGCGCCCCCGTCGCTAGGATGGGGGCGCTTAACGTTAACCATCCTCCAACCCGCCCTCCGGCAGCGGGCGTTTTTTTGCCACAGTCAACGGTTTAGGATCGTATCCTGACTTGGTTTGGGGGCGGGAAGGTCAACCTCAAATTAACCTTCTCGCTTTAAGAAAGCGTTCACCCTCTTTCGCGCGCTAACGGGGTTGGCGGGAGAGTCCATTTGAACGCTCGTCGACTGGGTGGGCTCATACGTGCTGACTGGTCTTGCACGCCAATTTGCTGTGCTGTCGTTGTCCCATGCGGGAGTGAAGGTCGGATCCAGGATCGGCCTCGCTTCCGTATTGCTGCTGGCTGCCGCAGGTTCAGTCCATAACGCCGCCGCGCTGAACGAGACCAAGACCCTCTCCTTCCACCACACCCATTCCGGCGAAGACCTCACCGTCACCTTCAAGCGCGACGGGCGCTATGACGAAGCCGCGCTGAAGCAACTCAACCACTTCCTGCGCGACTGGCGCACCCAGGACGAGACGGTCATGGACCGTCACCTCTTCGACATCCTCTGGGAAGTCTATCGCGACGTCGACGGCAAGCAGCCGATCCAGATCATCTCCTCCTATCGCTCCCCCGCCACCAACGCCATGCTCCGCCGCCGCTCCTCCGGTGTGGCACGCTTCAGCCAGCACATGCTGGGCCATGCGATGGACTTCTACATTCCGGGCGTGGCGCTGGAGCAGATCCGCTTCGCCGGCCTGCGCCTGCAGCGCGGCGGCGTCGGCTTCTATCCGACCTCGGGCTCGCCCTTCGTGCACCTGGATACCGGCAGCATCCGGCACTGGCCGCGCATGACGCATGACCAGCTCGCCCGCGTCTTCCCGGACGGGAAGACGGTGCATCTGCCGACCGACGGCACGCCGCTGAAGGGCTATGAGCTGGCCAAAGCCGAGATCGAGCGCCGCGGCAGCGGCGATGACGGCGCCAGCAAGCCGAACTTCTTTGCCGCCCTGTTCAAGAGCAAGTCAGCGCCGACAGCCGCCAGCAGCGACGAGGATGACGAGGGCGCGCCGGCCCCGGCCGCGAAGTCGTCCACGCCGACCGTGGTCGCCGCCGCAGCCAAGCCGGCCGATCCGGTGCCGACGCCGCGCGCCAAGCCGCAGATCGCAGCCACCCTCCAGCTCGCCTCGGCCGATGCGCAGCTCGTCGCGCCGCCCAAGCCGAAGCCCGCGCCCGTGGCTGACAAGCCTGCCGCGAAATCTGCCGAGGCCAAGCCGGAGACCCCGGCCGACATCATCAATGCCCGCGGCTTCTGGGATACCCCCGCCACGCCGCAGCAGGCGACGCCGGCGCAGGTCGCGGCGCTGAAGGCCCGCCAGGCGCTTGCCTCAGCGACCGATCCGCAACCGACCGCGAGCGTGTCCAGCGCAACTCTTCAGGCGCTGGCCTACGCGCCTGCCGCCTCCCCGGTCGACCGCACCAATGTCGTCGCCGCCTCCGCGCCGATCCCGCGCTCTGCCCGTCCCGGCGCCCGCGGCGTAGCAGCCGCCACCGAGATCAACAGCGTGGTCGGCAAGAGCGTCGACGGCATGGTCGCGACCGCAACCCGCCTGTCCGCGGCCAAGAGCGAGAGCATCTGGCTCAAGATCGTGATGCTGTCGCCGAGCGCCAGCCGTGCGATGTCGGTCACGCTGATGGGCGAGCTCGATACGGCGGCGCTGCGCGGCTATTTCGTCAAGCCGCAGACGGTGATCGCGATGAGCTTCACCGACGATCCGATGCGGGGCCTGTCCTGCGACAGTTTCTCGGGCAGCGCGACGGCGAAGCTCGAGACGACGTCCTTCGTCATGCGCACGGCGGCGCTGCGCTGAGACTGGTAGCCCTCCTTCTAACCACGATCTCAGCCTCGTAACCCGGATGAGCGCAGCGACATCCGGGAAAGTGGCGCGCGCTGAGACATCCCGGATATCGCTTCGCTCATCCGGGCTACAGGTTCACTGCTTCGATTTCGCTTTCCCGCCCCGCTGGTCCAGATGATAGGTCAGCGCCAGCGACAGACAGACCGTGAGCTCCCGCTTCGGCAATTTGCCCGCCACCGGCAGCAGCAACGCCCTGGTCTGCCGATACTCGAATTGATCTGGAAAGCGCTCGCGAAAGGTGTCGACCAGCGTCGTCCTGCAGTTGAACAGAATGGCGGCGTGATCGGAATCCTTCAGGCGGCCAAGCCTGATCGTTGAGCCGCTGCCCGTCTCTTCGGTCAGATAGGCGGGCTCGCCCCATTTCAGGGTTTCGCTGAGCCGGCCGACCTCCTCATGCGCCGCGGCGGTCGCAAAGATCAGATCGCGCACCTGAAGGAGCCGCTTGCGCATCGGTGCCGGAAAGGCGTCGAAGGCCCGGCTCACCTCGCGCGGCAATGTCGGCTCGGTCACAGTCTCACTCTCGATGCATCGGCAATCGGTCTCCGCTATGCGCCAGATCAAGCCGGCAGGCCTGCCCGGAGAAGGCCTGCCTCATAGCGCTGACGATCGACGTCCCGCTTATAATGCTGGGTCGAAAGATGATTGGCCACCGAAAATGCCGGCTCGCGCTTGAGCACTTCGGCCGCGTGCGCGCCGGCAGCCACTGCATTGCCCATCTGCGCGAAGATCCCGGCAAGGAATGCATGATGGGTGTGATCGGGGCGTGATATCCTCGAGAAGGCTTCAGCGGCTTCGGCGTATTTCTCGGCACAGTAATAGGCGCGCCCGAGATGGCTCCAGAATCGTTCCGGATGATACGGGTTGAGCCGCATCGCCTTCTTGATCCAGTCGATGCCCTCCTCCGGCCTCCCCAGCCAGGTCAGCAATTCGCCCTGCTGCACCACCACGAGGTCATAGTTCGGGTTGAGCGCGAGCGCACGCTCCTGATGGTAGGTGGCCTTGTCATGGTCGTCGCGATTGAGATTGAGTGCCGCGAGGATGCGGTGGACGTCGCTGTCATTGTCGTCGAGGCCCAGCGCGGTTTCCAGCTCTGAAGCCACCTGCTGGAAGGTGGCGTCGCGATCAGCGCACCAGTTATAGACCCAAGTCTGGCCCAGGACGCACGCCTTCCACGCATGCGCGTGAGCATAGTTCGCGTCGAGTTCGAGCGCCCGATCGAGCAGGAGTTGCGCCCGCGCATTGTCTTCGCGATTGGAGCGATGGTGCAAGATCTTCGCGGCCAGCACGCATTCATAGGCCGCCATGTTGTCCGTCGGCTTGCGGTTCGCCCGATCGTGCGTCGCCGCCTCGACGCGGCCGGGCAACGTGGCGGCAATCGCCCGGGTCATCTCGTCCTGGATGGCGAAGATGTCCTTGAGCTCGCCGTCATAGCGCTCGGCCCAAATATGCCGATCCGTCTCCGCATCGATCAGCTGGACGGTGACGCGGACGCGATCCCCGGCCTTTCGCACGCTTCCCTCGATGACGTAGTCGACACCGAATTCGCGGCCGACGTCCTGCACCTTGACGGACTTTCCCTTGTAAACGAAGGCCGAGTTGCGCGAGATCACCAGCAGGTCGTGGAAGCGTGAAAGCTCCGTAATGATGTCCTCGGTCAAACCGTCCGCAAAGAACTCCTGTTCCGGATCGCCGCTCATGTTGGCGAAGGGCAGCACGGCGATTGACGGCTTCTTCGACTTGCCAGTCGCCTTTGCACCGGCCGTCGTGCCGGCCGGCGCGCTTGCCGGCCCATCTTCCAATCGAATCCGGTAGACGCGGATGGAACGCGCGATGTTCTTGACGCTCTGCTCGCCGATGTCTTCGAATGCGACGCCCTCGAGACGCTGGCCCAGTTGGTCACGCACCGCGCTGGAGATGCAGATGCCTCCTGGCTCGGCCAGTGCCTCCAACCGTGCCGCGACGTTGACACCGTCGCCGAAAATGTCGTTCTGATCGACGATCACGTCGCCCAGGTTGATTCCGATGCGGAATTGTATCCATCGCGGCGGCGGGACATCGGCGTTGCGACGCCCCATCCGGCTCTGAATTTCGGCAGCGCACAGCACTGCGTCGACGACGCTATGAAATTCGACGAGCATGCCGTCGCCCGTCGTCTTGATGATGCGGCCGTGATTCTTGGCAATCGCCGGATCGATGAGCTCGATCCGGTGGGTCTTGAGGCGCGCAAGCGTGCCACCCTCGTCGACCTCCATCAGCCGACTAAAGCCGACCATGTCAGCCGCGAGGACCGCGGCGAGCCTGCGCTCTGGTCCAGGCACATCCATAGCTCGGTCCCTTCGCCGAGCATTCTAGCAGACGAGCGGATTTTGCCCAAGCGCAGGCCGTCCGCAAATTGCGGCCCGACGAGCTACTCTTACGGGTGAGGCGCGGTCCTGTCGCCTTCAGAGCATCCCCAGCGCCTGCATGTAGGTCTCGAGAATGGTCTCGGCCTCGGCGCGCTCGTTCGGGTCCTGCTTGCGCAGGCGCACGATGGTGCGCAGCGCCTTGACGTCATAGCCGTTGCCCTTGCTCTCGGCATAGACGTCACGGATGTCGTCGGAGATCGCCTTCTTCTCTTCCTCCAGCCGCTCGATGCGCTCGATGATGGACTTGAGCTGGTCCTTGGCAAATTTCGTCGCGGGCTCGTCGTCGCGGACGGCGGCGGTGGTGGCCATCTTGGTACTCCAAATGGAACTGGCAAAACGAGGTGACGCCGGCATCCCTCACCGCGCGTGCTGGATAGACCCTTAAGCGTTAGCGCCCCCCGCGTTCAAGCAAGCATCGCGCTCGTCCACAGCGCGCCCACACCTTCCTGCGGGGGTGCAAAGAAAGCTGTTGTGTGATGCGACTCAGGCGATGCGTGCCGGGGCCGTTCAGTGCCCGTGGGGATGGACCTTCTTCATCGCCTCGAGCTGCTCCGGCGTGGCCGTGCCCTGGTACTTCGCCTTCCAGGTCTCGTAAGGCATGCCGTAGACGGCCTCCCGGCTCTCGTCCTTGCTCAAGGCGACGCCCTGGGCGTCCGCAGCGTCCTTCAGCCAGTTGGACAGGCAGTTGCGGCAGAAGCCGGCCAGATTCATCAGGTCGATGTTCTGGACGTCCGTCCGGCTCCGCAGATGATCGACCAAGCGCCGGAAAGCGGCCGCCTCGAGCTCCGTTCTGGTTTTGTCGTCGATTGCCATAGCTGGATCCCTCGGCTGGCCCTTAGACATCGTCACCCTTACGGGATCAGGTGGGGTCCTGTCACAGATTTTGCCATATCGCGGTGCAAACGGGCCAAAGCCCGGCTTTAGGGCAGTTCCCCGGCCCTACGCCAAATCGTCAATGATCTGGTATAGCTTCCGCAACAATGATTGCCGAATCTCCCCGCCTCCCCCTTCGCCTGCTCGCCCGGTTGGTCCCGGTGCTGGCGGTCGCCCTGCTGTGCCTCTGGAGCAGCCCGGCCTCCGCCGATTTCCGCCTCTGCAACAACACCTCGAGCCGGGTCGGCATTGCGCTCGGCTACAAGGACGCCGAGGGCTGGACCACGGAGGGCTGGTGGAACATCTCGTCCCGCTCCTGCGAGACGCTGCTGCGGGGCACGCTGGTCGCCCGCTATTACTACATCTACGCCATCGACTATGACCGCGGCGGCGAATGGTCGGGCCAGGCCTTCATGTGCTCGCGCGACAAGGAGTTCACCATCCGCGGCACCGAGGACTGCCTGGCACGCGGCTATGACCGCACCGGCTATTTCGAGGTCGATACCGGCGAGCAGCGCGCCTGGACGGTGCAGCTGACCGACGCCAACGAACAGCCGGCGCAGCAGCGCGTGCCTGGCCTGCCCGGACCGGTTGGCCCGGGCGGCGTTCCGGGTTTGCCCAATGGCCCGCCCGGTGCTACGCCCCCGGGCTCGCCCGGCCTGCCACCCCCTTCCGGAAATAAGCCATGAGGCGTCTTCGCCGTATCAAGATTCTCGCGACCCTGGGACCCGCCTCTTCAGACCTCGCGATGATCCGCCGCCTGTTCGAGGCCGGCGCCGACCTGTTCCGCATCAACATGAGCCACACCCCGCATGACAAGATGCGGGAGCTGGTGGCGACGATCCGCAATGTCGAGAGCAGCTACGGCCGGCCGATCGGCATCCTGGTCGACCTCCAGGGCCCCAAGCTCCGGCTCGGCGCCTTCGCGGAAGGCGCGGTCCAGCTTCAGAACGGGCAGACCTTTACCCTCGATTCCGACAAGGCGCCCGGCGATGCCACGCGCGTCCACCTCCCGCATCCAGAGATTCTGGCTGCGCTCCGGCCCGGCCATGCGCTGCTGCTCGACGACGGCAAGGTCCGGCTGATCGCGGAGGAGACCTCCAAGGAGCACGCGGTGACGCGCGTCGTGGTCGGCGGCCGCATGTCCGACCGCAAGGGCGTCAGCCTGCCCGACACCGACCTGGCGGTCTCGGCGATGACGGCGAAGGACCGCGCCGACCTCGAGGCGGCCCTCGTCACCGGCGTCGACTGGATCGCGCTGTCCTTCGTGCAGCGCGCCGACGACGTGATCGAGGCCAAGAAGATGATCCGCGGCCGCGCCGCCGTGATGGCGAAGATCGAGAAGCCGCAGGCGATCGATCGCCTCGCCGACATCATCGAGGCCTCCGACGCGCTGATGGTGGCGCGCGGCGACCTCGGCGTCGAGCTGCCGCTGGAGCGCGTGCCGAGCCTGCAGAAGCAGATGACGCGGATGGCGCGCCGCGCCGGCAAGCCGGTGGTGATCGCGACCCAGATGCTGGAATCGATGATCCAGTCGCCGGTGCCGACGCGCGCCGAGGTCTCCGACGTCGCCACCGCCGTCTATGAAGGCGCCGACGCCATCATGCTGTCGGCGGAATCGGCGGCCGGCAAATTCCCGGTCGAGGCGGTCTCGACCATGAACCGCATCGGCGAGGAGGTCGAGCGCGACCCGACCTATCGCTCGGTGATCACGGCGCAACGGCCGGACCCGGAATCGACAGTAGGCGATGCGATCGCGGACGCCGCGCGCGTGATCGCCGAGACGCTCGACCTGCCTGCCCTGATCTGCTGGACCAGCTCGGGCTCCACCGCCGTGCGCGTGGCGCGCGAGCGGCCGAAGCCGCCGGTGGTGGCGATCACGCCGAACATCACCGCCGGCCGCCGGCTCGCCGTCGTCTGGGGCGTGCATTGCGTGGTGGCGGAAGACGCGCGCGACCAGGACGACATGGTGAACCGCGCCGGCCAGATCGCCTTCCGGGACGGTTTCGTCCGCGCCGGCCAGCGCGTGATCATCGTCGCCGGCGTGCCGCTCGGCATCCCCGGCACCACCAACATGGTGCGCATCGCCTCGGTCGGCCCCGAGGGCGACGCGAACATCTAGGTCCGCCAAAGCGGCCAAACAAAAAAGTCGGAAAACAACCCCATGCACAGTAGCCGGCCGGCCCGGCGGACTTGCAGGCGTTTCACGAAAAGGCACGCTCAGGCAATGGCCTGAGCACGATCAGCGCGCGACCTCTGTCGCGGCGCGATTTTACGCCCCAACCAGCGCTTTCGTCGTCGGCAGCAGCGTCTGCTGGACCACGAGGCCACGGGCGCGGGCGTCCATGACGCCGACGGCGCGCAGCGCCAGCAGCGTCACGGTCTGCACCGCATCGCGCATCTTGACGGGATCTTCGAGATTGTCGGGCGCGAGCGGCCCGACGAGCGCCTCATGCAGCGCCCCCAGCAGCGCAGTGGCGGCAAGGGCGGTATCCTGCGCCGGCAAATGACCGGCACGTACGGCCGCGTCGATCCGGCTGGCGATCTCGCCGGCGATCTCGCGCCGGCTGGCGAGGCGCGAGGCGCTGACGTCGACATCGACCGGCTCGGCCAGGATGCCCCAAGCCAGCCGCCGCTGCGACAGGGTATGGACCGCCACCGTGGTGACCGCCGCGGCCAGCGCTGAGGACGGGCCTGGCGCGGCATCGGCCGCCCGGCGGATCGCCGCGAGCTCGTCACGGGAGACCTCGGCGATCAGTTCGGAGATCAGCTCAGCCTTGGAGGGGAAGTAACGGTAGACCGTGCCGGCCGCGACATTGGCCCGGACCGCGACCGGCGCGATCTGCACCGCCGCCATCCCGCCTTCCGCCGCCGCCTCCCGCGCCGCCGCCAGTATCGCACTGCGCCGGGCCGCAAGGCGCTTAACCACTTGATGCGTCCGCCGATAAACCATGGCGCGCTTCCTGTCCCACACACGCCGTCCGCACGCCCCGCGGCCGAACGCTTCGTCACGCAATTCGCTGCAAATCGCCCCGCAAGGACTGAACAACTATTCAGGAAGGAACACAAGATGCATTTGCGTCAAGCGACACGCCAAAGCCGCGGGCGACAACTGCGCGAAGTGCGAGAGCCGGTTGATAGACGGCTAACCACGATTGTTACCTCCATCTTAAAGCAGGTCCGCGACCTTACCGCGGACTGCGATGCTAAAGTTTACGCATGATCTTTTCGGAAAACCGCTTCGCACTTTTCCGGATCATGCTTTCGCTCGGTGCAGCATGCTCGATTCGGACGCCCGAACCGCCTGGCGGCTCTTCAACCTGAACTGGCTTCCCATCGTTGCCATGGGCAGCCTGCTGGCGATTGGCCTCCCCGCAACTGGTCTGAGCCTCGAGCCCGTCGCCTACAGCATCACGGTGGCCATCGCGGCCATCCTGGTCGGCGTCGCCTGTGGCCACCGCATCGCCAAGGGCGAGCTTGCCGATCCGAAGCTGGTGTTCTCGCTTGGCACGATCGGACAGGTCATTCTCACCTGCGCCATCGTCGGACCGCTGAGCTATGTCGCGGGCAAGCTGAACTGGCCGCTCCAGGACGAGGCGCTGCTGGCGATCGACCGCGCGCTCGGCCTCGATCCCGAACCGATCGCGCGCTTCATCAACGACCATCCGTGGCTGGCGGACGTCCTGGCCCGCGGCTACGGGCTGATCAAATGGCCGCTGCTCGGCGTTCCCGTCGTGCTGACGCTGACGGCACGTTATGTGCGGTTGCAGGTGTTCATGCTCGCGATGAGCCTCGCGCTCGCGATCACCATTGCGATCTCCGCAATGGTGCCGGCGATCGGCACCTATTACGGGCTGCAATTACCGGCCGCGCATTTCCCCGAGATCAACACCGCAGTCTATGCCGGTCAGCTGCGCGACATCCTCGCACTGCGCGACGGCAGCCTGCACGAGTTGCGGCTGTTCTTCCTCTCCGGCATCGTCTCGTTTCCGAGCTTTCACGCCGCCTCCGCCGTGCTCTACATGTGGGCGCTGTGGCCGGTGCGCGGCATCGGCGGCATCGCGGCGGCTCTCAACCTGCTGATGATCGCGGCGACGCCGGCGATCGGCGCGCATTACCTCATCGACGTCGCCGGCGGCATCGCCCTCGCCGCAGCGTCGATCTGGGTGACGAAGTCTTGCGTTGAACGGCTCGGCCGCACGACGCCTGCGTCCGCCGCACCCGCGCTACCGCCGGTCTGGCAGCCCAGCCTCGCGGAATAGCAGGGCACTCGTCGCCGTCACAAGCACGCTGCCGTAGGGTAGGCAAAGGCGCACAGCGCCGTGCCCACCATCTCTCCGCAACCGAGATCGAAGTGCTGCGCTCGCAATGATGTTGTGGGCGCGACGTGCCCTATCATCTGCAGTTGGTGGGCACGCTGCGCTTTGCCCACCCTACGATTTCCGCGATTGACGCGGCTGCTACGGACTCTCGCTCTGAAGGATGAGCGGCCGCCCAAAAGAAAAGAGCCCCGTCGAAGACGAGGCTCTCAGAATTCCCAGGTCGTTCGGCCTTACTTGAGGCTGGACGAGATCGAGCCGAACTTGGTGTTCAGCGTGCTGCCGAGGTTGTTGACGACGGTGATGATCGCCAGCGCGATGCCGGCGGCGATCAGGCCGTATTCGATCGCGGTGGCGCCGGATTCATCCTTCACGAAACGCGCAACGAGGTTCTTCATAGAGTGCTCCCAAAAAAGTACACAAGGCTACAAGTGGTCTGGTCTCTTCGGCTTCCCAGCGCCGCCCGACCATGGAACCGAACCTAGAGGCAAAGAATTGCGCCGCAGTTAATCCGACTGCGGAAACAAACAGCGGTTTGCGAGTATTCGCCGATGGTAAATCGAAATTGAAAACAATCCGTTAAATTGTAACGGCGTCACACAGCCGACGCGGTTTACCCGAAGTTATGACCGCCGTGCTCCAATGCCGCTCGCCAATCCGACAAAAACAAGCAGGACGACGAGGCGGCATGTCCCTTTCCTTCGTGAACAGCTTCGCGGTGCAGAACCGCGCGCGTGCGCTGGTGCCGCTCTGCGTCGGAGCGGGCGCCTATCTCTTCTTCCTCTGTGTCGGCGATACGCTGCTTCAGGACTCCGACTCGTTCTGGCAGATCAAGATCGGGCAATGGATCCTCGATCACCACGCCCTCCCCTACACCGACTTCTATTCGTTCACGCGGCACGGGGCGCCCTGGGTTTCGACCTCATGGCTGTCACAGGTCGCGTTCGCGCTCTCCTATACGCAATGGGGCTGGGCCGGCCCGGTGATCCTCACTGCGGTCGCGGTCGCATTGTCGGCAGCGATCCTCGTCTATCTGCTCGACGCGCATCTGGAGATGCCGCGCTCGGTGCTGTTCGCGATGCTGGCGGTCGTGCTGTCGCTGCATCACATCCTGGCGCGGCCGCACATGCTGGCGCTGCCCGTGATGATCGCATGGGTCGGCATGCTGATGGCGGCAGCCGATCGCAAGGGCACGCCATCATGGTACTGGCTGCCGCTGATGTCGCTGTGGGCGAGCCTGCATGGCGGCTTCGTGCTGGGGCTTGCGCTGATCGGGCCAATGTCGTTCGTGGCGCTCTGGGGCATTGAGTCCAATAAGCAGGTCCGGCGGCTGCTGCGCTGGTTCCTGTTCGGCGTTGCGGCCCTCGCCGCGAGCTGCGTCACGCCCTATGGCTGGCGCACGTTGCTGGGTGCGACCAACATCCTCAATCTCGGCGAACTGTTGACGGTCATTTCCGAATGGTCGCCGGCCAACTTCGCAACCTTCACCGCGTTCGAAGGCGCGCTGCTCGGCCTGATCGCGCTCGGGCTCTATCGCGGCCTGACGCTGTCGCCGCCGCGCATCCTGCTCATCCTGCTGCTGACCTGGATGGCGCTCAGCCATGTCCGGAGCATCGAGGCCTTTGCCTTCCTGGTCCCGCTGGTGCTGGCCAAGCCGCTCGGCGAGAAATCGTCCCTGCAGCAAGCCGATGCGCAGGCAGGCGAGAGCTGGCCTGCCCGGTACGTAACGGCAACCGGCGCGTTGATGATCGTGGCCGCGAGCTGGACTTCGACCTCGATCTTCATGTCGCATCACCGCTTCAACTTCACGATGGACCAGACACCGGTTGCGGCGACTGATCTGCTCGAAAAGCGTGGGGCGCAGCGCATCTTCAACGCCTACAGGTTCGGCGGTTATCTGATCGGGCGCGACATCCCGGTCTTCGTCGACGGCCGTGCCGAGCTCTATGGCGAGAAGTTCGTGATGGACTTCTTCAAGGCGACCGAGGGCAAAAAACCCGAGCTCCTGCCCCGCCTGCTCGAGGAGTACAAGATCGACGCGACGCTGCTCGCCGCCGATGCGCCGGGCCCCCAGATCCTCGATCACCTCAAGGGCTGGAAGCGGATCTATGCGGACAATATCGCGGTGGTCCATGTAAGGGACGATGCGGACGGCGCGGCTGCGGCGGCCCCGAAATAAGGACATTTCTTCAGGCGAACGACCGCTGGAATCCCCTTCGGCTGGCGGAGTTGCCTCGCGGACTCTCCGATCACGGCAGCGCCGTCCGATTTCCTTCGCCTAGTATTTCGACCAATGCGTCAACTTCATCTTGTCGCTGGAGTAAAAAAACGTGCTCTCCAGGTGATCCATCCCCCGGTTCTTCACGACCATCGTCACGTTGAAATCGCAACGCCGATCATTCAAGCTGCGAGCCAGCGTAAAGCAGTGCTGGTCGACGATCTGCTTTTCGGGCCCATCGATGTTTGCAGCCGCCAGGATCGCGGTGCGCCCGTGCGTACGATCGAACTTCACGCATCGGTACTCATCCTCGTCGAATCTAAAGCAGGCCGTCCCTCCTGCCGTCCGGATTTTCTGACCGACCTGTGCTTCGCGACCCAGTCCTTGCGTCAGATGCCAGGCGACCACCTCGATCGCGTCATCGTCCGGCACTTTCCTGGACTCCCCGGCAAGCCGCGGCCGGCTGGCCGATCCAAGTCCGAATGTCGAGCCGAGCTGAACGAGCCTCGCCTCGCCCTCCTTCATTTTTCTCGCGGCTTCTCCCAGGATGTCCGCCGAGGATGAGGAGCACAAATCGTTTGCGGTCCGAATCAGCTTGTCGGCTTCTGAAAAGCCCACGTTGAGGGGATCTACCCCGCGATCCTTCACCGCGATCCACGTGTCGCCACGATAGACCGAGAGGTAGTTGGCGCTGGCCCATTGTCGGGCGATACCGTTCAGGGCAACAAATTCGCCGCCGGCCTCCGCGATTCCCAGGAACGGATAATCCGCGGCGCAGATGACATTGCCACGCACGCGAATGTCCCTAAAGAGGCCTTGCTCGACTCGAATCGCGGTGACCCGAAGAGGTGCCGCAGGCGAGGCTTGCTTCTCACTTCCTTCGACCGGCTGCGAGGGCTCCGTCCTCGACGCCGAGGGAGCGATCGATGGAGCCGAGGGCGCGTTATCATTCGCCGAGGCGCCAGAATGATCGATGGCGTAGCGGATCAATCCTGTCGCGACCAGGACGGCCAGGACAACGGGCGCAAAGAGTTTGCCGGAGCCACTCGCTCCACGGCCTGTTCGGTACATTCGGGAATTTCAACAGACGGAAGGGATACTTGATTACTTGCGAACAGGCTTAGTCGGCCGACGTCCGCACCGTCAATACGACCAATTGAGGCCACGTCGCCAACCGGCACACGGGGCCGAAACTAACTTTTGTTAATGAAACCGATCTCGCTTGATCATCAATTTCCCGTCTGCAACTGGCCAAAGCGCTCCCAGGTCTTGCCGTTGAAGCGCATGAACTGCATCTATGCCCTCGCAAAGCGCATCGGTTTCCCCTCCTCTCTTGTCCCGCGCGGTCACGCCGCACCTTCATTTAAGGAGAGCATGCCATGATATCGGGGCGGACTCCGATCACTATCGAACCGGGACCCGTAGGGCGAGCAAAGCGACTCGCCGTAGCTCGAAGAGCGAGCGCGGAAGCGTGCCCACCGCATCTGTCGCGACCGCGAGGGCACGGCGGCACGGCACAGGGGCGCCTTTTGCCCACCCTGCGGTCTGCCGGCCCTCCGCTCAGAATGCCCACTTGAGCCGGTGATTTGCGCTTTGCATCACCTGCAAGGATGACGGTTGCCGTCGAAGCCCAGGTAGGTGCCGCTTGCCGGGTCGAAGGAACGATAGCGCTCGGCGCAAGACCGCGAGCCATCCGCGCGAGCCACAACGTTGTCCACGCCTTGCGCAGGAGCTGCGCCGTCCGGCAGTTCGAGGCCCAGCCGGCCTGCCGGCGTCAGCGTGCCATTCAGGTTGCGATTGGGGTTCTCCGCCTCGTACGTATCCGGATGGCTGCTCGCAAAGCCGGATTGCGCGTAAGCGCTGGTTGCGGTCAGGACCGACAACAAAGCCACGGCAGCGAAAGTCTTGAATCCAGTCATGGTCGATCTCCATCATGGCCGGTGCATCGTGCGGCCAGTGTGGTGGGAAGTGGATCGACATGGTGCGCCGGACAAGCCCGCCGTGCGGCGAGGCGCAATCTCACCGTTCAAATGCAGAAAGAGTCGTTTGTTTGCGGAACGCGGCGAATGATCCATTTTCACGGGCAGCAACCTCCGCCGTCTTCACGTCTCGGTGCGACGCTGCCTCGAGACTGACGCGCCGGCGTCGCAATGCGCTAATATCCGACGATCGAACAGGAAGGCGCATCATGATGTTTCGCAATCTCTTCGCCGCGCTTCTCGTCGCGGTCTCGATCAATGCAGCGCATGCGGCGCCGCGATGGCTGAACTTGCCGCCGACGCCGACCTTGCCCAGGGCGGCGCAGAGCGGCCTGGCGCCGGTCAACGGCATCAAGGTCTGGTACGCGACGTTCGGCCGGGGTGAGCCCGTGCTGTTGCTGCATGGCGGTCTCGCCAACGCCAACTATTGGGGCCACCAGGTCCGCGCGCTGCAACGGCATTATCAGGTCATCGTCATGGAAAGCCGCGGACACGGGCGCAGCAGCCGCAACGGGGAGCCCTATGGCTACGATCTGATGGCCTCGGACGTGGTCGGACTGCTCGACCATCTCAAGATCAGGAAGGCGGCGATCGTCGGCTGGAGCGACGGCGCGATCATCGGTCTCGACATCGCCATGAAGCATCCGGAGCGGGTGAGCAGGCTGTTCGCCTTCGCGGCGAACTCGGATCCATCAGGCGTTGCCGACATCGCCTCGAGCGAGGTCTTCAATGCCTACATCGCGCGGGCGGGCGAAGAGTACAAGCGCCTCTCGCCGACGCCGACGCAGTACAAGGGCTTCGTCGACGAGATCACCAAGATGTGGGAGAGCCAGCCGAAATGGACGGCCTCGGACCTCGCGGCGATCAAGGTGCCGACCTGGATCGTGGATGGCGACCACGACGAGGCGATCAAGCGCGAGAACACCGAGTTCATGGCGGCGAACATTCCGGGCGCCGGTTTGCTGATCCAGCCGGAGGTCAGCCACTTCTCGTTCCTGCAGGATCCGGAGCAGTTCAACGACGATGTGCTGCGTTTTCTGGGGCGGCGCGATACGCCGAAGGCTCCGGCGAAGTAGTGGAAGCTCTGGTGTCCCGGACGCGCTGCAACGCGTAAGCGTTGCTGCGCAGAGCCGGGACCCAGAAGGCGGCGCGGAAGGATGCGGAGACGTGGGCCCCGGCTCTGCAGCGCACCACGTCGCCAAGGCGACGCGCTGCGCTGCGTCCGGGGCACGAGAGCTCACTCGCAAGCGCACGTTCGAGCCAACAAAAAAACGCGGCGTTGCCGCCGCGTTTTTGGATCTCATCTGTCGCTTCGCGATCAGGCCTGCGGCTGGGGCTCCAGGCCGGGATCGGCATCGGGCCGCGGGCGCGGCGACTTGCCGGCCGGAGGCACGGCGGAGGCGCGCGGGGTGGTCGGCTCGAGCACGGACTCGCGGTTCGGCTTCTTGCCCTTGAGCAGGTCGACGATCTCGTCGCCGGAGAGCGTCTCGAACTCGAGCAGGCCCTTGGCGAGTGCTTCGAGGTCGGCGTGCTTCTCGGTGAGGATGCGGGTCGCTTCCTTGTAGCCTTCCTCGACCAGACGGCGGATCTCGGAGTCGATCTTCTGGACGGTCGCTTCAGAGGCGTTCTGCGTGCGCGAGACCGACATGCCGAGGAAGACCTCGTCCTGGTTCTCGCCGTAGGAGACGGTGCCGAGCTCTTCCGACAGACCCCAGCGCGTCACCATCATCCGGGCGAGGCGCGTGGCCTGCTCGATGTCGGAGGCCGCACCCGAGGTCACCTTCTCGCGGCCGAAGATCAGCTCTTCGGCGACGCGGCCGCCCATCATGATGGCGAGGCGCGAGGTCATCTGCTCCAGCGACATCGACAGCTTGTCGCGCTCGGGCAGCTGCATGACCATGCCAAGTGCACGGCCGCGCGGAATGATGGTCGCCTTGTGGATCGGGTCGGTCGCGGGCACGTTGAGGCCGACGATGGCATGGCCGCCCTCGTGATAGGCCGTCAGCAGCTTCTCTTCCTCGGTCATGACGAGCGACTTGCGCTCGGCGCCCATCATCACCTTGTCCTTGGCCTCCTCGAACTCGGCCTGCGTCACCATCCGCTTATTACGGCGGGCGGCGGTCAGGGCAGCCTCGTTGACGAGGTTCATCAAGTCGGCGCCGGAGAAGCCCGGGGTGCCGCGCGCGATGGTCTTGAGGTTGATATCGGGGGCCAGCGGCACCTTGCGGACGTGGACCTTGAGGATCTGCTCGCGGCCGACGACGTCGGGGTTGGGCACCACGACCTGGCGGTCGAAGCGGCCCGGACGCAGCAGCGCGGGATCGAGCACGTCGGGACGGTTGGTCGCGGCGATCAGGATCACGCCCTCGTTGGCCTCGAAGCCGTCCATCTCGACCAGCAACTGGTTCAGAGTCTGCTCGCGCTCGTCATTGCCGCCGCCGAGACCGGCGCCACGGTGACGACCGACGGCATCGATTTCGTCGATGAAGATGATGCAGGGCGCGTTCTTCTTGGCCTGCTCGAACATGTCGCGGACGCGGCTGGCGCCGACGCCGACGAACATCTCGACGAAGTCCGAACCCGAAATGGTGAAGAACGGCACGTTGGCTTCGCCCGCGACCGCACGCGCGATCAGGGTCTTACCGGTGCCGGGAGGGCCGACCAGCAGCACGCCGCGCGGAATACGGCCGCCTAGGCGCTGGAATTTGCCGGGGTCGCGCAGGAATTCGACGATCTCCTGCAGATCCTGCTTGGCTTCGTCGACACCGGCGACGTCCTCGAAGGTGACGCGGCCATGCGCCTCAGTCAGCATCTTCGCGCGCGACTTGCCAAAGCCCATCGCCTTGCCGGCGCCGCCCTGCATCTGCCGGGACAGGAAGATCCAGACGCCGATCAGCGCGATGAAGGGCAGCCAGGAGACCAGCAGCGAGACGAACCAGGGCACGTTGTCGCCCGGCGGCTTCGCGGTGATCTGGACCTTGCTGTCATAGAGGCGCTTGACCAGCGTCGGGTCGTTCGGCGCATAGGTCTGGAAGCTGGAGCCGTTGGTGAAGGTGCCGTGGATGTCCGGCCCCTGGATCACGACGTCGCGCACATTGCCGCGGTCAACTTCGCTCAGGAGCTGGGAGAAGGCGATGTCCTGCGAGGAGGCGCGCTGACCCGGATTCTGGAAGAGCGTGAACAACGCCAACAGCAACAAGACAATGATGACCCAGAGGGCGAAGTTGCGCAGATTGGCGTTCATCGATCTTCCTTCGTGGTCGCGCGGATCGCGGCCCTGATCCTTCAGGAGTTACTCGACCCAGTTACTTCGATCCAGTTACTTGGGCAATTCGAGGAAATCCCCAAGGAATCCCCATCGTTAGACCAATACAATTTAGGTGCCGACCCGGTCGCTGCCAAGGGAACGAGATGGGACTATTTAGCCCATCTTAGAGCGATTCCCGCTGAAATAATGGCGCTAGAGGCCGGGTTTTTCCTGCCTGGTTAAGGTGTCCTGACGGCATGCAGCGGAGGCGGCCGGTGTCATGATCCGCCCTCATCCGCCCTTCAAGTCCCCTTTCAGGTTTCCTTGGGACCGCCGCGCCGGCGCAGGCGCGATGTGGATACGCCCGCCGGCAAGGCTGATCGAGGCTCCCGCAAGGGTCTGCTTCAGGACCGGACGGCCATTTGCGGCTGCGCGGGGGCCTGCAGCCATGGCCTGATCGAGCGCGGACAACAGGGTTTCGACCTTGCCGAGTTCCGCCGGACCTTCATGGCCGAGGGCGTTGATGGCCCGCTGCAGGAGCCGCAGGCGGACCTCCTCGGGCAGGAGGGCAAAGGCGGTCCCGTCGAAACTTCGCACGCCCGGCCCATGCGGCGCATCGTCGCGATCCATCAAGCGGAGGAAGCGCTCGGCACCGTCAGTCAGCACCTCGACCGCCGCATTGGCGCGCGCCAGCCGCCCCGCGAGCCGCGCCAGGTTCCTGGCGTCGCCGCCCTCGGCTGCGAGCTGCGGCAGCAGCGCCCGCAGCCGCGGCCGGGTGAAGGCGGTGTCGCGGTTGGTGGGATCGTCGGCGAAGCCGATTCTGGCCCGCTTCAAGGTCGCCACGAGCTGCGACTTCGGAATGTCGAGCAGCGGACGCGCCACCACGATGCCGTCGCGTTCCGTCAGCTGTGCCATCGCCGACAGTCCCGCAAGCCCGCTGCCGCGAAGCATGCGCATCAACAGCGTCTCGGCCTGGTCGTCGCGGGTGTGGGCGGTCAGCACATGGCTCGCGCCGGCGTCGCGCGCGGCCTGCGCCAGCAGGCGGTAGCGCGCCTCGCGCGCGGCCGCGGGCAATCCCGTCTTCGGCTTGGCGCCGCGCCAGCGCAGGGTCCGGTGCGCAAGGCCGAGCTCGGCCGCGAGCCGCTTGACCTCGCGCGCCTCGCGCGCCGCCTCCGGCCGCAAGCCATGATCGACGGTGACGACGGTGAGACGCGGGCCGCGCGAGAGGCTGCGCTGCCAGCGTGCCGCGAGCCACATCAGCGCGACGGAGTCGGGCCCGCCGGAGACCGCGAGCACCAGGGCCGGCGCGCCCCTGAGGCCGGCGAAGAGCTGCTTCGCCGCGCGCGCCGAGATCGGTGAATTGTCGTCGTCTGACATGACGCTGCAATCGTCCGCGGATGGACCGACTGTTTAGCGCAACGCCGTCCGCCTTGTCAGCGGATCAGCACTTCACCCGCTTCTGCTCGCGGTCGACCGCGGCTTTGACGCCGGCGGAGGCGCGCGGATATTTGCGGCCGATCTCGCCGAAGGCGGCGCAGGCGGCTTCCTTCTCCTTCAGCGCGGCGAGCGACTGACCGAGCCGCAGCAGCGCATCCGGCGCCTTGGCCGATTTGTCGTATTTGGTGGTGACGGCGAGGAAGGCTTCGGCGGAATCGCGATATTGCTGGCGCTGGAAATAGCTCTCGCCGAGCCAGTATTGCGCATCGCCGAGCAGCGGGTCGTTGGGATATTTCTGCGCGAAATTCTTCATGGTCTGCTCGGCCAGCGCATAGTCCTTGCGCTGCATGTAGCCGATGCCGAGGTCGAACTCGTCGCGCGGCGTCGCCGAGGGCGGCAGCGTAGTCAGGCCAGCACCGCCGCCTGCGGGCGGATAGCCGGGCTGGGCCGCGGGCGGCACGCCTTGCTGATAGCGCGGGCTGGTATTGGCGAGATCGAGTGGGTCGCCGGCATTGCGTCCGCCGGGCGCGCCGGCTCCCGCCGGCATCGGCTGCTGTCCGCCGCCGAGCGCGCGCGGCGCGCCGGGCGCGTTCGGATTCTGGTTCGGATCGAAGGCATCGCCGCGGCGGCGCGTGCCGGGGGCGCCGGGCGCCGGCTGCTCCTGAACGATCGGCGCCGCGGGAGCAGCGACCTGCGGCTGCTCGTAGCTCGGCTGCACGGCCTGCTGCTGCTGGCGATAAGCGGGCGCTGCTTGAGAGGGCGAGATTTGCGCCGGCGGCACGGTCGCGACGCCGGGCTGGACCGGCTGCTGTCCGGGCTGCTGTCCTGGCGCTCCTTGCGCGCCGCCCTCGAGTGCGCGCAGGCGCTCCTCGAGCTGCCGGTTGCGGTATTGCAGCTCCTCGTTCTGGCCGGTCAGCTGGCGCAGCTGGTTCTCCAGCCGCTCGATCCGCATCTCGGGGTCATCGTCGGTCTGAGCCAAGATCGATTGAGCCAGGACGGGCGCGCACAAGGAGAGCAGCGCGGCGGTCGCCACGGAGCCGGTAAGAACCTTAAATCTGGATGACATCTTGCCCTGACGACGAAAGCGAAATGGCCTGCGACGGAACCTTTGACGCGCCACACATTGAAGTGGAGTACGCCAAAAATGTGACTGCTACAAAGGGGTTTCTGTCACAGATCGCTGAAACGAAACCGGCGCCCGTGAGGGCGCCGGCATGATCTATTCCCGGAGATGAACGGCGCCTGACTGAAAGCGTCAGGAGCTCGCGTTCAGCACGGTGACGGCGCGGCGGTTCTGCGACCAGCAGGAGATGTCGTTACAGACGGCGACCGGCCGCTCCTTGCCGTAGGAGATCGTGCGCATGCGGTTCGGATCGATGCCGCGCGAGGCGAGGAACGAGCGCACCGACTGGGCGCGGCGCGCGCCGAGCGCGATGTTGTATTCGCGGGTGCCACGCTCGTCGGCATGACCTTCGATGGTGAAGGAGTAGCGCGGATAGCTCTGGAGCCACTGCGCCTGCTTCTCGAGGGTCACGATCGCCTGCGGGGTCAGATCGGTCTGGTCGCTTTCGAAGAACACGCGGTCGCCCACGTTGACGACGAAGTCCTGCTGGCTGCCGGGCGTTGCCGCATTGGCCATCGCATCCGTCGCAGCATTCTTGTTGGCGCAGGCGCCCATCGACAGCGCGACGGCAAGCACCGCGGCCAGCTTCAATCCCTGGAGGATACGCATAGGATGTTTCATTCCGGAGCCTCCACGCTCACGTTAGTCCACTGCTGTCCGGTCTACAGGGGGTTGGTTAAGCGAACGTTCCGTCAACCTTGACGGAACCTTGCCTCAGCCGGTCAAATGCCCCCAACCAGCGAAAAGCAACCGTCATGGTTAATGGGTTGTAAATGTGGCGCGAGGGTGAAGGCAAGCCGCGTTAACCGGCAAAATCACTGGCTTTGCTTGAATTTTGGGCCTGAGGCCCCGGCGTTGCGGATAGCCTTCAGTCAGGCGTGAACGGCGTCCGCCACCAGCACCCGCCGCTGCGGGACCTGGCGCTGGCCGCCGCGTCCGAACAGCATGCGCCGCTCGAAGGCGGTGGAGCGCATGATCGGATAGCGCTCGAACACCTTCTTGCGGAAGGTCGGGAAGTCCGCCGCCATCAGTCCGAACGGCTTGGTGAGACCGGGGACCAGCCGCGGCTCGGCAATGGTCTCGTGCAGGAACACCCGACGGTAGAAGGCCTGATGCTCCGGGCGCACGATCGCAAGGCCGAGATCGGCATGGAAATGCTCACAGGCCATGTAGGCGAGCCGGGTCGTCAGATAGGGCAATTCCGGGACGCGCCTCACCTGATCGGGATCGGCGACGAAGCGGGTCGGATCGATCATGACCTCGCCGCGATCGAGCCGCGGCAGCAGGATGTCGGGAAAGACATCGGCCGAGGTGGACTGGCGCCATTCCGAGGTCAGCACGCTGATGCGCACCGAGCTGCAGAGCTTGCCCCGGAGATAGACGCCGAAGGTCCAAGCGTTCGGCAGTTCGTCGTACTGGTCGGTGACGCGCGCGTCCGGAGATTCCTTGACGGCGCCCTCCCGCAGATAGGCGCGATAGCGGAGATTGTAGATCTCCTCCTTCTCCGCGGCCGTTTCCGCAAGATGATAATCGACGTCAGTCAGGAGCTCGGCACCCCGTCCAACAGCCGAAATGATCGCTCTGGCTGAGGACTGCATTCCAACTCCTTACCCGCCACCGCTCGAACATTCGCACGGGACAACTTCCACGCGCGTGATGATTTATTAACAGCTTCTTAACAATGAAGCAAAGCAATCGAAGTGTTAGGGTTAACCCCCCGTATCACTACGGTACCCGGCAACAGTCTGAAACGACGGGAGATTTCGAGAAGCGGAATCAGGCGAAGGAGCGCGAGCCCACGACCTGGAGCAGGCTCTCGCCGCGCCGTCCATGCGAGGCGTTGAGGAGCTGGCGCATCCGCACGGCAGGCACCGGACGGCTGAACAGATAGCCTTGCGCCTCGGACACGGTGCCGTCGGCGCTGATCAGCTCGAGCTGCTCGTTGGTCTCGATGCCCTCGACCACGACCGCCATGCCGAGGTCGGCCGACAGCCGCGCCACGCCGCGCAGCAGCGTCAGCGGCCGGTCGGTATCGATTCCTTCCAGGAAGGAGCGGTCGATCTTCACCTTCTGCATCGGGAAATTATGCAGGTAGCTGAGGCTCGAATAGCCGGTGCCGAAATCGTCGAGCGAGATGCGCACGCCGAGCGCATGAAGCTGCGACAGGATATCGTGGGTGAGCTGGGTGTTGCGCAGCAGCGAGGACTCGGTGATCTCGATCTCCAGGCGATGCGCCGGAAGCCCTGAGACCTCCAGCGCGTAGCGGATCTCGCTCAGCACGTCGCGCTGATGGAATTGCTGCGGCGAGAAGTTGACGGCGACGCTGACGCCCTCCGGCCACTTCATGCATTCCATGCAGGCGCGGCGCAGGATCCAGCGGCCGAGATCGACGATCAAGCCCATGTCCTCGGCGACCGGAATGATGTCGACCGGCGACACCGTGCCGCGCACCGGATGATTCCAGCGCAGCAGCGCCTCGCAGGTCGTGATCTTGCCGGACTTCAGATTGACCAGCGGCTGGTAGAACAGCTCAAACTCCTCATTGGCGAGCGCCTTGCGCAGGTCGAGCTCGAGGATGCGGCGCGCCTCGACGGTCGCTGCCATCTCATCGCGGAAGAAGCAGAAGGTGCCGCGGCCGTCGGCCTTGGCGCGGTACAGCGCCATGTCGGCGTTCTTGAGCAGGGTGTCGGCGCTGACCTTGCCATCCGGCGAGGTCAGCGCGATGCCGACGCTGGCGCCGATCTCGACCAGGTGATTGTCGATGCGGTAGCGCTCGCTCAACCGCTCGACGATGCGGCGTGCGAGGCTTGCGGCATCCTCGGCCGAAGAGATGTTCTGCTGGAACACGACGAACTCGTCGCCGCCGAAGCGGGCGACGAAATCCTCAGGCCGCAGCATCTCGCGGAGGCGGTTGGCAACCGCGCACAGGAGCTGGTCGCCGCAGGGATGGCCGAGCGTGTCGTTGACCTGCTTGAACTGGTCGAGGTCGACGAACAGCAGCGCCGAGAGCCGTTCGGCGTTGTGTGCATTGGCCAGCAGCCGCTCGATCTCGTCGCGGAAAGAGACCCGGTTGGGCAGCGCGGTGAGCTCGTCATAGCGGGCGAGATGGCTGATGCGGGCTTCGGCGTTGGTGCGTTCGGTGATGTCTTCGAGCAGCAGAACGGTGCCGCCGCCGGTCATCGGCTGGAACGTCCAGGCCAGCGTGCGGCCGCGCGACGAGTCCGGATCAGCGGTGACGATCTCGCAGATCCGCGCATGCGCGATCTCGGCCAGGATCTGGTTGCCACTCTCCGCCGAGATGGAGCCCGCGGCGATGCAGGCCGAGACGATGTCGGCCGCGGTGACGCCGCGCTTGACCAGGTCCTCTGGCAGGTCCATCAGCTGGCCGAAGCGATGGTTCATCACCGCAAGGCGCCCGTCAGCGCGAAACATGCACAGGCCGTGCGGCATGTTGTTGAGCGCGGTGTCGAACTGGCTCGCCAACGCGGATTCGCGGAAGCTCGACGTCAGCGCCTTGACGAAGATCGCATGCAGGCTGAGGTTGATGTTCTTCAAGCCGATGAAGAAGAACATCAGCAGGATCGCAAGACCGACGTGGTATGGGCCGCCGTGCAGCAGCAGCCCGAGCGACATCGGACCGCAGGCGAGCGCGACGTGCCACTGGATCACCCGGGGCTGGCCGTAATTGCGGGCGGCGCCGCCGGCGGTGTAGCCGATGCCGATGGCGACAGCGAGCATGTCGGCCACCGGATCCTCGTTGTTGTAGATGACGACGAAGGCCCACACGCCGAGCACAGCCGCATAGCTGAGCGCGCCGATCCAGTAGCGCGGCTCCAGATGCTTGGCTTCTTCGAACGACAGCGGGTGCGCACGGTTCTCGTATCCGCGCATCTGGAACGCGCGCGCGGTGCCGATGGCGATCAGCAGAAATGCGAGCGGCCACAGCCAGACGTCGCCGGTCTTCAGCGCAGTCATGACCGCGGCCACGGCCGCGGAGGCCGAGCCCAGGAAGATCGCCCAGAAATTCTGCACCATAGAGTTGATGAGAGCGGCGTAGAGTATCGGCTCCAGCTCGTCTCGATCGCTCTGCTTCTGGTCGGCCAGCTGCATTGGCTAATTACGCGTCCTGTTTAGAGCGTACTTTTACCCAGCCCAGGTGAAGCCTTTCTGAGGGAACATCGTTAAAGTCGAGTTGTTTTTCGGCAATTGCGAATCCGATTCTGCTGAAATATCAAGCAACTAGGCAAGCGTTGCCGAGCACAAGGTGAAGGAAAGCTTGCTTTCCCCACCGAACGCGAAAAAATCGGCGCTTTTTTTCGGAAACATCGCGCGTGTGAACGCGCGATTTATTGGCCAGCAGTCGAGGACAATAGCGGCGACCATGCCGGGTCGGAGGCGAAGCCCGGCGTCGGCACCTTCAGCTCGTTGCGGCCGGAAATGTCGACGGAGTACAGCGACGGTCCGCCATTGCCGCCGGGATCGCGGAAGAACATCAGCACGCGACCGTTCGGCGAGAAGGTCGGGCCCTCGTTGTGGAAGCCGGAGGTGAGCAGACGCTCGCCGCTGCCATCAGGCTTCATGACGCCGATCGAGAACTGCCCGCCGCCCTGCCGGGTGAAGGCGATGTAATCGCCCTTCGGCGACCACACCGGCGTCGAATAGCTGGCGTTGGTGTCGTCCTTGGAGAAGGAGA
Organism: Bradyrhizobium iriomotense; assembly: GCF_018130765.1. Lineage (GTDB taxonomy): Bacteria > Pseudomonadota > Alphaproteobacteria > Rhizobiales > Xanthobacteraceae > Bradyrhizobium > Bradyrhizobium iriomotense_A. The sequence goes on along the minus strand of NZ_JAFCJZ010000022.1, from coordinate 20,067 downwards.
TGCGCTGCGCCTGTCCTCCGCCCGCGCCCATCACATAGATCTGCGACCTGCCGCCACGATCGGATTCGAAGCAGATGCGGGTCCCGTCCGGCGAGTAAGACGGCGACGTGTCGATGGCCGGCGTGTCGGTGAGGCGCGTGGTCGAGCGCGAGCGCAGATCCATCACGAACAGGTTGGAATTGCCGCCTTGCTGCAGGCTCATGATGACGCGCTGGCCATCCGGCGAGAAGCGCGGCGCGAAGGTCATGCCGGGGAAATTGCCGACGATCTCGCGCTGGCCGGTCTCGATGTTGAAGAGATAGACCTTCGGATCGCCCTGGCCGAACTCCATGTAGGTGATCTCTTGCGAGTTCGGCGAGAAGCGCGGCGTCAGCACGAGGTCGGAGCCGCGGGTCAGATAGCGCACATTGGCGCCGTCCTGGTCCATCATCGCAAGCCGCTTGACGCGGCGCTCCTTCGGCCCGGTCTCGTCGACGAACACGACGCGGCTGTCGAAATAGCCCTTCTCGCCGGTCATGCGCTCGTAGATCTGGTCGGAAATGATGTGGGCGATGCGGCGCCAATATTCCGGCGAGGTGAAATATTGCTGTCCCGCGAGCTGCTGGCCGGTGACGACGTCCCACAGGCGGAATTCGGCCTTGAGGCGACCGTCCGGCTGCCGCGTCATCCGTCCGGTGACGACCGCCTGCGCGTTGATGGTCTTCCAGTTCTCGAATTGCGGCGCGGCGTCGATGTTGCTGATGCGCTCGATGAAGGCGGCCTGGTCGATCGGGGAAAACAGGCCCGAGCGCTTCAGATTGTTGGTGATGACCTGCGTGACGCCATTGCCAACATCGCCGTCGGACGGCGAGCCCGGCACGAAGTTGGTGATCGCGATCGGAATCGGCCGAAACTCCGTGGGATCGATGCGGAGCCGCCCCTGCTGCGGCTGCTGGGCGAATGCCCGTCCGCCCCCGAGCATCGCGAGCGTCGACCCGGTCAGTGTCATGAAGCAGCGGCGGTTCATCGATCGAGCGTCATTCATTGCAAAATTCTTTTGTTCGGATGTCACAACATGTCTTTCAGGCCGAAAGTCATGGGGATGAGCTTCCAGCTCTCGTACTGCTGCTTCGGCATGAAGGAATAGACTTGGCACTGCACGATGGCGCGCTTGGCGCTCTCGGCCACCGCCTGGGCGATCGACCGCGACGGTCCCCTCACCGCGACGACGATGGGCTCGGATGCGAGCGATCCATCGATCTTCATGGGAATGTCGATGTCGGCTTCGTATTGATCGGCGTCCTGCCCGTTATAGGTGGGCGTGAAGCAGCGCTTGACGGCACCCTGGAATGCGCCGCGCCAGGTCGCGACGTTGTTTGCGGCAGTCCCGGTCGCCGCTCCCAGCGACGCCGACGCATTCAGCGCCGAGCCGGTCTGCTCGTGCCGGGTCGCGGCGCGCTTGTCGAGATCGCGCTGGATCTGCGCGGGATCGAAGCTGCGCTCCTTCGGCTTCGGCTGCTGCTGCGGCTGCACCGCCGCGACCTTCTGCTCGACCGGCTTCGGCGGCGGCTTCTTGGTGTCCATCTTCTTCTGGAGCTCGGCGATCGGATCTTCCTTGGCCGGATCAGGCTTCTTTTCCTGCGGCTTCGGCTCTTCCTTCGGCTTGGCCTCGGCGACGGGCTTCGGCGGCTCGGGCTTCTTCTCGACCGGCTTCTCCACGGGTTTCGGTGGCGGCTCGGGGGTCGAGTTGGTCTTGATCAGCTCTTTCTTCTCGGTGACCTTGCCGACGGCGTCTTCCTCGGGCTTCGCTTCCGCGATCTTCTCGACCTTTGGCTTGGGCTGTTTCTTGTCACCGGTCTTCTGCCCCGCCATCATCTGCGCGAGCTGATCGGTGGAGATGATGTCGACCGGAAGCGACTCCTCCGGCGCGATGTAGGCCTTGCTGCTAAAGGTGACGAGGCCCCATCCCAGCACGAGGACGTGGAGAGCAATCGACGCAACGAGTGTCTTGTCGACGTTCACCTTCACCGGCCTAGGACCCCTGATCCGCTTCCGTGACGAGGGCGAGCTTCTTGAATCCGGCGCCGGACAACAGGCCCATCACCCTGGCCACCGTGCCGTAATCCGCCTTCTTGTCGGCGCGCAGATAGATGCGCTCCTCGAGCCCGCCGCGTGCGTCCGTGATCGCCTTCAGCTTCGGCACCAGCTCGTTGATCGCGACCTCGGCGTCGTTGATGAAGACTTTGCCCTTGATGTCGACCGACATCTGCAGCGGCTTCTGGTCGTTGTTCTCGAGGCTCTTGGCCTGGGTCTGGGGCAGGTCGAGCGGTACGCCGACCGTCAGCATCGGCGCCGACACCATGAAGATGATGAGCAGCACCAGCATCACGTCGACCATCGGCGTGACGTTGATCTCGGCCACGACGGGCTTGCGCCGGCCACGGCGCCCGCCGCCGCCGGACGAACTCGCAACGTTCATGGCCATGATCGCGTGCCCAAATTGCCCTTCACACTATACATGCCGTCCGTCAGCCCCGCTCGTCGATCTGACGGGACAAGATGGCTGAAAATTCATCAGCGAAGCCCTCGAGCCGCTGGGCCTGCCGGTTCACCTCGGAAGTGAACTTATTGTAGAAAATAGTGGCAGGAATGGCGGCGATAAGGCCGACGGCGGTCGCAAACAGCGCCTCGGCAATACCGGGGGCCACCACCGCCAGGGAGGTATTTTTCGACGCCGCAATCGACTGGAAGCTCGACATGATGCCCCAGACCGTGCCGAACAGGCCGACGAAGGGGCCGGCGGAGCCGACGGTGGCGAGCACCAGGAGGCGGCGTTCCAGCCGCTCGACCTCGCGGGCGATCGAGACGTTCATGACCTTGTCGATCCGCATCTGCAGCCCCGCGACCGAGCGGGCATGGCTCTCGAAGGAGCGCTTCCACTCCCGCATCGCCGCCACGAAACAGGCTGCCATGGAATGCGTCGGCTTGGCCGAAAGGGTGCGATAGAGCTCCTCGATCGACTCGCCGGACCAGAAGGCCTGCTCGAACCGGTCCATCGAGCGGCGGGTGCGGGCAAACAGGAAGATCTTGTCGATGGCGATCGCCCAGACCCAGACCGAGCAGGACAGAAGTCCCAGCATCACCGCTTTCACGATCCAGTGAGCCTGCCAGAACAGCGCGATCAGCGACACGTCCGCGGAAGCGGCAACCGGGAGGGCTGACTGAGCCACGTCGGCCGGATTCATAAGCGATATCCTCTCAAGGCGATCTTCAACCTCATGTCCCGGCTGCAAATGACTGCCGGTTCCCCAACCGCCGCGCCAACCGCGCGGCCGGCAAGCCCGCTCAAAGCCTTGTCTTTCTGGGGTGCAGGGCTCGTCCAAAGCCGGCCGCCTGCATTCCCTGCCAAGATGTCAAAACTAAGGGGCCTCGACCCCAGGCCTTGACTTCGGGCTCCGGGCACGCCTGTCCGCCCTTACCAGAGCCCGCCGATGGTTAATGCGGGGTTACCGGGGGCGAATTTGGCTGCGGGAAAGGTAGGCGGCGCAGGGGGATGGGGGCTTTGCGGCGGCCGGAGGCGCTGCACGGCGTTGCCAGAGGCGGAAGCTGCCAGCTCCGAGCAAGGTCGGTTCCCTCCCCCCTTGCGGGGGAGGGTTAGGGAGATGGGTGCCACACGGGGATTCTCACCGTGATCAAGAAATCGGATACGCAACGAGCACCATTTCCTGGGCACCCCTCTCCCCCGCCCTCCCCCGCAAGGCCCCGCAAGGGGGGAGGGAGCGCAGTGTGCAGGGCAGCACCACTGCGCCCCTTCACCGATAGAGGGGATGGGTTTCCTCCTTCCCCGGCTCATGACATGGCAGAGCGCAGCGGGGCGCGGGGCTCCATCGCGCGTCACCTCGTCCCCCCTCAGCCGGCGCGAGCTGATAGGGTCCGTTCGCGGACAACAACGTGCCGGCATCACCGGCCAGCCCTAAGGAACTCCCCATGCCGAAACCACAAACAAATGCGCGGTGGATGACCGCCGCGGTCGTATCGATCTGCCTCGTCACATTCAGCCCCGCGCGCGCGGCATCGGTTGCGCCGGTCGCCTCGGAAAACGGCATGGTCGTGTCCGCGCAGCATCTGGCGACACAGGTGGGCGTCGAGGTGCTCAAGCGCGGCGGCAATGCCGTCGATGCTGCCGTGGCCGTCGGCTATGCCCTTGCCGTCGTCTATCCGGCGGCCGGCAATCTCGGCGGTGGCGGCTTCATGACGATTCAGGTCGCCGACGGCCGCAAAACCTTCCTCGATTTCCGCGAGACGGCCCCCAAGGGGGCGACGGCCAATATGTATCTCGACAAGGACGGCAACGTCATCAAGGGCATCTCGACCAAGGGGCATCTGGCCGTGGGCGTGCCGGGGTCCGTCTCGGGCATGGAATATGCGCGCGAAAAATACGGCACCATGAAGCGCGCCGATTTGCTCGCTCCCGCGATCCAGCTCGCCGAACAGGGATTTGTGCTCGACCAGGGCGACATCGACCTGCTGCGCACGGCAACCAACGATTTCAAGGACGATCCAGCATCCAGCGCCATCTTCCTCAACAACGGCCAGCCATTCGGTGTGGGCGACAGGCTGGTGCAATCCGAGCTGGCGAAAACCCTGCGCGAGATCAGCAGCAAGGGCACCGACGGCTTTTATAAGGGCTGGGTCGGCGGCGCCATCGTGGCATCCAGCCAGGCCGGCAAAGGCCTGCTGACGCAGGACGACCTCGACGGCTACAAGACGCGCGAGCTCGCACCTGTCGAATGTGACTATCGCGGCTATCACGTGGTTTCCGCGCCGCCGCCGAGCTCGGGCGGCGTCATCATCTGCGAAATCCTGAATATCCTGGAAGGCTATCCGCTCAAGGAGCTGGGCTATCACTCCGCAGCTGCCATGCACGTGCAGATCGAAGCGATGCGGCACGCTTACGTGGACCGCAACAGCTATCTCGGCGATCCCGACTTCGTGAAGAATCCGCTCGACCGCCTGCTCGACAGGGCTTACGCGGCCAAGATCCGCGCCGTGATCGACCCGAACAAGGCCGGCATCTCCAAGGACATCAAGCCGGGCGTCGCGCCGCACGAGGGCAGCAACACCACGCACTATTCAATCGCGGACAAGGACGGCAACGCCGTGTCCGTCACCTACACGCTGAACGACTGGTTCGGCGCCAAGGTCACGGCTGCGAAGACCGGCGTGCTGCTCAATGATGAAATGGATGACTTCACCGCCAAGGTTGGCGTTCCGAACCTGTATGGCCTGGTGCAGGGTGAGGCCAACGCCATCGCGCCCGGCAAGCGGCCGCTCTCCTCGATGAGCCCGACCATCGTCAGCAAGGACGGCAAACCGGTGATGGTGGTGGGCACGCCCGGCGGCAGCCGCATCATCACCGCCGTGCTGCAAACCATGATCAACGCCATCGACTACGGCATGAACGCGCAGGAAGCCGTCGACATGCCGCGCATCCACCAGCAGTGGCTGCCTGACCTGACCAATGTCGAGAACTACGCGCTGTCGCCGGACACGCAGAAGATTCTGGAGAGCATGGGCCACAAATTCGGCCCGCCGCAGCCGGCCAACCATCTGGCCGTCATCATCGTGGGCGCGCCTTCGCTTGGCGGCAAGCCGGTCGGCAACAACCGCTACTATGGCGCCAACGATCCCCGCCGCAACACGGGGTTAGCCGACGGATATTGAGAGAACGCGTGGGGTGGTTAGCAAAGGACAGCGAAGGCATCGACGATGCCTTCGCTGCTGATGAGGGCGGCGCACAATGACGGGGTTCCCGCCAAGCTGAATAAGTCCCTATGCAGCCTGTGCCACGCGTGAGGGTTTGTTTCACCGGCCGATCGGCAACACACTCTATTGTCTTTGCCTGTAAGCCGCCGGACGATGCGGGAATGGGCCGCTGGTCAGACAACTGAAAATAGTTGCCGGCGAGTTGCCCGACGACCTCGTTCGGGAGATTCGCATGGAACAGATTCTGATCAACCTCGTCTCGGGCGCGCTTGGTGGAATTGGTGCGGGCAAGTCTTCGCCGACATTTGATCTCGGAATGGCCGGAAACGTCATTTCAGGCCTGGTCGGTGGCGGAGTGCTCGGCCAGGTCATTACGTTGCTGCTTCCGTCCATCATGGCCGCAGCCCAATCTGGAAACTTGAGCGTTGGCGGCATCGTGTCACAAGTCGTCGCCGGCGGCGCCGGCGGGGCGATCCTCACTGCGATCGTCGGAGCCATCAAGAACAAGGCTGCCGCCTGAATCGGTGAGGCAAGGGACAAGGCCTCACCACTTCTCCTTCGAGGTCCGCACGTCGAGCTCGAACGACCAGGCGCGTTCGGGCTGGCGGTAGAGGAAGACAAAGCCGTCGACGATGCCTTCGATGTCGATCAGGCTATCCTCGCGCCCGGCAGCATCCGGAAAGCGCGAAAAGATCTTGTCGCCGGCAATCGCGCCGTCGACCACGACATGGCCGACATGGATGCCGTCGCCCGCATATTCCTTTGCCATCGCCTGCGCCAGCGTGCGCAGGCCCGCCTTGGACGAGTTGAAGGCCCCGTAGCCGGAGCGGCCGCGCAGCGATGCGCTGGCGCCGGTGAAGAGCAGCGTGCCTGACTTCTTCGGCACCATGCGGCGGACCGCCTCGCGGCCGAACAGGAATCCGCCGAAGCAGACGACGCGCCAGGCCTTTTCGAAATAGTCGGCGTCCATATCGATGATCTTGCCGGGCGTGTTGTTGCCGGCGTTGTAGATGGCGAGGTCAAGGTCTTCGCCGGCGGCATCGAACAGGGCGACGATGTCGCGCTCGCTGGTCGCGTCCGCGACGATGGGCACGGCCGCGCCGCCCGCTTTGGTGATGTCGTCTGCCACCGCCTGCAACGCGGACAGCGTCCGGCCCGCGACGATCACCTTGAGTCCGTCGGCCGCAAAACGCTTGCAGAGCCGGGCCCCGAGCCCGCGGTCCGGGCCGACGCCGATCACGATTGCCGTCTTCATGGGAGTCTCCGAAGAATGATGGGATCAGGCCACTGATGCCGGCTCGGGGCAGTTGGTCAATCGCGCGGGATTGCCGACCGCGGTGCAGCCGGCGGGAATGTCCGACGTCACCACCGTGCCGGCACCGATCTTGGCAAGATCGCCGATGCTGATGTCGCCGAGGATGGTCGCGCCGCCGCCGATGTAGACGCCGCGGCCGATGCGCGGCGAACGCGCCGGCAGCTCGCTGCGACGGCCGATGCTGACGTTCTGCAGGATGGTGACCTCGTCGCCGATGATGACGTTGGCGCCGATCACGATGCCCGTGGCGTGGTCGAGATAGACCGATGATCCGATGCTGGCGGCCGGGTGGATGCTGACCTGCAAGGCGTTCGAGGCCTCGTTCTGGAACAGCAGCGCCGCATCGATCTGGCCGCAATGCCACAGCCAGTGCGAGACGCGCCACGCCTGCAGCGCGACGTAGCCCTTGTAGTGCAGCAAGGGCGGCAGCAGCTCGGCGATGGCGGGATCGCGAAGCGCGATGGCCTGCAAGTCGCAGGCTGCGGTTTCGATCAGGTCCGGCTCGCCGTGAAAGGCATCGCGGGCAAAGGACGTGAAGCGCGCGCGCTCGGCCGTGCCGCTGCCAAGCCGCTGGCCGATCAGATCGGCGAGGGCCGCGGCAAAATCATCATGGGCGAGAATGGCGCCGGCAACGGCCTTGCCGAACACGGGATCGGCGGCGGCCGCGCGCTGCGCCTCGCCGCGAAGCTTCCGCCAGAGGCCGTCGCTCGCCAAGGTCGCAGCTTCCGCCATCGCCGCCTCCGGTGTTCTGACCCGTCCTGCTCAGGTGCCGAATATAGGGCGTGGGTGGCCGGCGCGCCACGCCGCCCCGCGCGACATGCCGCAGCTCCCCGTGAGGCTACGAGCTTGCATGCCAGGCACCCGCGACCATATAGTCCGTCGGCTATTCGGCCGACGCTGCGTTGGCCGGGGATGTACACGCAGAGCATCTCAAGCCCCCCGCGGTGGTCCGCCATCCGCGGGTTTTTCATACCCGGCGTCCTGCGCGGCCGATGCGAATTCCCTCCTCACCCAAGGTCACGCCAAGACATGTCGCCCAACGCGCCTGCCGACGACCACCATGACGACGTCATGTACCCCTCCGCCATACCGTTCGTGCTGGTCCATCTCGGCTGCTTCGCGGCCATCTGGTCGGGCGTCACCTGGGAGGCCGTCGCGATCTGCGGTGCACTCTACGTCGTGCGCATGTTCGGAATCGGGGCAGGCTACCACCGCTATTTCTCCCATCGGGCTTTTGCGACCGGCCGCGTGTTTCAATTCATCCTGGCCTGCCTCGCGCAGAGCAGCGCGCAGAAGAGCGTTCTGTGGTGGGCGGCCAAGCACCGGCACCATCATCTGCATTCCGATACCGAACTGGACGTGCATTCGCCGCGCCAACGCGGCTTCCTGTACAGCCATGTCGGCTGGATCTTTTATCGGGAGCACGACGAGACCGATCTCGTGAAGGTCGGCGATCTCACGGTCTATCCGGAGCTGATGTGGCTGCATCGGCTCGAGCTCCTGCCGGCCGTTGCGCTTGCAGTGCTCTGCTTCGCAGGTGCGGGGTGGTCGGGTCTGGTGGTCGGTTTCCTGTGGAGCACGGTGCTGGTCTATCACGCGACCTTCTGCATCAACTCCCTCGCCCATGTGCATGGACGCAAGCGCTACGTGACAGGCGACGATTCCCGCAACAACTGGCTGCTGGCGTTACTCACTCTCGGTGAGGGCTGGCACAACAATCACCACGCCTATCAGAGCAGCGTACGGCAAGGCTTCCGCTGGTGGGAAGTGGACGTGACCTATTACGTGCTGAAGGTGCTGTCCTGGTTCGGCGTGGTCTGGAACATGAAGGCGCCGCCCGAGCTGGTGCTGCGCAACGAGCAGCCGCTCGGCTCGCGCGTCATCAATCGGGCGGCCCGCCAGCTCGCCGGACGGTTCGACGCTCACGCGCTGGCGCACGCGATCTCGTCGGCGCTGCACCGTGCTGATCTCGCCCAGCTGCAACTACCGACGCTGCACGACATCTTCAATCGCGCTCACGAAGGCGTCGATGCGCTGACGCATCTGCACCTGCCGAAGATCCCGACCCGCGACGAGTTTCTCACCGAGGCCAGGGCGATGTTCGCGCGAACCCGGTCGCTCAACGAGATCGTGGACCACGCCTACGAGCACTTCTTGACGTCGGTTCGCGCGCAGCTCGTCACGGTGCGCTGAACTTTTCGGTGCCGCCGGGACGCGTCCCCTCGCACGCGCGACCCGGCCGCGCCTGCTTGTGCAGGCCGAGCGCATAAAGCCAGCCGCCCGCCGCGACGAGGATCGGCAGCACGAAGAGCGCGACATCGCGAAGCAGGATCATGGTGTGAGGCTCCCCTTCGCAAACGAGATTGCCCGACCGAGCGCGAGCCACGCGAACCAATAGAGATAGAGGCTCAGGAAGACCTTCCAGGATTCGCCGACCTGCCAGTGCGGATAGAGCTCCACTTGCGTCGGCCACTTATTGAGGAATGCGATCGCCATCGGAATCAGGCCGCCGAACCGCCCGAACAGCGCCGTCGCGCGCTCGAGCAGTGCAATGCACTGGTTGATCTGTTTGCGTTCGGCCTCGGTCATGGTCGGCCCTGTTGGCGCTGCGGAAGGCGCTGTCAGAGCTTGGTCGGGCCTGGCGCGGATCGGGTTCTACCGATCCTGCACATGTACGTGATCGACGCCGCAGAGCGAGCGTCCGCCGGCACAGAGCCGGAAATGGCAATCGGAATCGCGCGCGCAGCTGCCATAGACAACGCCGATATAGCCCAGCACCGCGAAGGCGGTCACGCCAAGCAGCAGGCGGGTGGTGAGGTCCATGGTGCGTGTCATCCGGACATGAGCTGCGCGGTGGAGTGAATGGTGCGCCAAGTCTTGGTGTCGGATTGTCGGCGGCTGGTTCGCGTCTGCCAAAACCAAACCGCCCGCCTGCGGGTTGCGCAGACGGGCGGCTCGGGGCCATCAGGACTTTGGGGGCATGCGCCTGAAGGCTTTGAGAGGTGCGAACCGTCAGATCAGCCTTGCTGCTGGTCGGTCGGCGGCGGGGTCGGACGCGTCTTGTGCTGCGCCATGAACTGGTCGAACTCTTCCTTGTCCTTGGCGTGACGCAGACGGGTCAGGAAATCCTTGAACTCGCGCTGCTCTTCCTCGAGCCGCTGCAGCGTCTCGCTGCGGTATTCGTCGAAGGCGCGGTTGCCGGAGGACGGCGGGCCGAAGCCAAAGCCGAAGCCGCGGCGCTCCATGCGGTCGCGCATGCGGTCCATCTTGTACTGCATCTTTTCCATCTTGTTCTGCCAGCGATCCTGGTGGCTCCAGCACGACATTCTTCTGCTCCCGAGTGTGAAAAAGAGAAGGGCAAGTCCGATCGGCCACCAGATGATGAAGCCGAGAATGGTCACGGCGATCCAGCCGGGATGCCAGGGCGTGTCGAGCATGCGGGGACGCTCGTACTGTTGTTGGTATTGGTCCGAAGGGCCGCGCCATCGATTGACATCAGCGGTGTAGGCCATTTCCCATCTCCATCACGGCACCAGCGCCGTTGTGAATGTAAATAACATTTACATAGCTAGACCATCCCGCGATTTTGTCAAGCTGGCCGCCTGACAGGGCCGCGGAATTATTTGCGCAATTTTATTTCGGCTTGCCCCAAGGACCACCTGGAGTGCCGCCCGGCGGCACACCAGAACCGGAGGAGGCCTCCGGTGGCACCGGCGGCGGTTCGGCGCCCTTGGCCGGCGGTCGGCGATCGGTCGGGAAGCCGAGCCCGCGCAGATAGATCAGCACCTCGGCCTCCAGCAGCTCGTCCGGCGACATCGGCAGCTTCCGCCGCGCGGCATCGCCCCGCGAGAACAGCGAGGCCACGCCGTGCGCCATCGACCAGATGTGCAGCGCCATCATCATAGCCGGCGGGCGCGGCGTGCCGGGCGGGGCCAGTGCCGCAAGCCGCTCGGCCGCGGCGCGGATGATGTTGAAAGCGCGTTCGCTGGCGGCCTGCAGCGCCGGATTGGCATCGACCGGCAGGCCGGATTCGAACATCGCGTTGTAGAACGCCGGCTCCTCGCGGGCGAAAGCGAGATAGGCCTTGCCGACGCGCTCGAACGCCGTGACCGTATCGGGCCGGCCGTCGTCCCAGGCCGCGGTGAGGCGCGCCTCGAACTGCTCGAAGCCGCGCTGGGCGATCGAGGACAAGAGTTCGTCGCGATCGCGGAAATGCCGGTAGGGCGCCGCCGCGCTGACGCCGGCCATGCGCGCGGCATCGGCAAAGGTGAAGCCGGCCGCGCCCTTCTCGGCGATCAGCCCGAGGGCGGCCTGCAACAGCGCTTCCTTCAGATTACCGTGGTGATAGCCGCGCTCGGCGCGGCGCTCCTTGCGCCAGCTCATGTGAACGGCTTTTACATGAGCCGGGCGTGAAGGTCACTAGCGCAGGTCGGGTTTGATTAACTCCGTATTCTCCGCAGTCATTCCGGGGCGGCTCAAAGAGCCGAACCCGGAATGACGATCAGTGAGCCTACATCTGCGGAATCGGCAGCACGGGCATGACCTCGATCGCCTCGCCCGGGAAGATCGCAAAATGCGGATGGTTCTCGAACAGTTTTGCAGCCTCCTCCTGCGAGGCGGCCCGCACCACCGTGAAGCCGGTCAGCGCGTTGCTGATCTCGGTGATGCCCTTGCCGTCGATCCTGCGGGTCTTGCCGAGCGGCCCCCCAATCTCGACGATGACGTCCTTGTGCTTCTCGACCCAGCCGTGCCAGGCGGCCATGCCCTCGCGCTCTTTGGCCTTCCGCTCCGCCTCGGGCATCGCGTGCCAGGCCTTCATTTTTTCGCCGCTCATGCTGCCGAGATAGACGACGAGGAATTTGTGTTCGGTGCTCATGGATATCTCCTTCGGTTGATTGGCTGGATGGAAAATCGGGTAGCGGCAGTCTCGTCTACGTCTTGAGGTTCTCGAAGCCGGCGGCGGCCGCGTGTACCTCCGGCGGAAAATCGCTCATCTCCTGCACCTGGCGGATCTCGATGATTTCGTTCGGCGAGGCCGGGCACTTCTTGGCCCAGGCGATCGCCTCGGCGCGCGAGGCGACCTCGATCATCCAGTAACCGCCCAGAACTTCCTTGGACTCAGCGAAGGGACCGTCGGTCACAACAGGCGCGCCGGTCGCGAACGAGACGCGCGCGCCCATCGAGGGCGGATGCAAGCCGTCCAGCGTGATCAGCACGCCGGCATCCTTCAGGGCCTCGTTGTAGCGCATCATCGCGGCGACGCGCTCGGGATCGAGTTGGACGTCCGCCGGCGCGCTCTCGTAGCCGAGCGGGATCATCAGCATCATGAATCGCATGGTGTTCCCTACTTTCACTGTCGGGAGAGCAGCGGCGGAGCCGCCCGCTCTCCCCTGCAAGACGAGCGAGATCCTACGGAACCGACAAGGCGACGAAAATTATTCGCAAGGTTATTGCACCGCGCTAGCGCGGCTGTGGCAGAAAACGGCCATCCTGCCGCGCCGCGCCGAAATAGACCTCTATGCGACGGACCTTGCCGCCGGCGAAGGTGAAGAACTCGGTGTTGCGAAAGCTCCTGCCATCCGTTGCCAGGCAGCAATAGGTGACAAAGGCCTCATCGCCCCGCACGAAAATCCGCTCGATGTCATGCCGCGCGATCCAGCCCGTGTCCCTCCAGCAGCGTTCGAAATAGGCCGCCTTGTCGAGGTCGTCGTCGAACGGACTGGTGAAGCGGAAGTCGTCGGCGAGCGCATCGCTCAACCGCTGCCGGTCATTGGCGAGATAGGCGCAAACAGGTTCCGGATCACGCGCTCATGGTCGTCAGGCATCGATCGTCTCCGCAGCAAGCATCCCTGTGGAAGACGATTCACAACCGGCCGCGCCGACAACGCCCGCGGACGCCTCGGCGGAACTGGCGTAGCTCGCCGATCCACTCTCTGTCCCCGTCATCCTTCGAGGGTCGCTGAAGACGCGGCCACCTCAGAGTGACGGAAATCTATTCTTGCCGGAACGAAAGCGAAGTAAAAGGCGCTGGCCGCCCGTGCGGCTTCCGTTTCCGCCAGAAGGACAGACCAGCCCATGCCGCAAGCCCCGCAAAAAGTCGCCCTCGTCACCGGAGCCGCGCGCGGCATCGGGCTTGCGACCGCGAAGAAGTTCCTTGGCGAGGGCTGGCGCGTGGCGCTGCTCGACATCGAGAGCGAGCTGCTCGGCCGCGCGGTCGCGGAGATCGGCCAGGACGAGGCGACGCTGGCGCTGACCTGCGACGTCTCCGACGCGGTGGCGGTCGGCGCCGCGATGGCGGCGATCGAACGGCGCTTCGGCCGGCTGGACGCGCTCGTCAACAATGCCGGCATCGCCGTGTTCGCGCCGCTGATGGAGACGTCGGATGCCGACTGGCGACGTGTGCTCGAGGTCAATCTCACCGGCCCGCTCCTCTGCACCAAGGCCGCGGTGCCCCTGATGCGCGACAGCGATGGCGGCGCCATCGTCAACATCACCTCGATCTCGGCGGTGCGCGCCTCGACGCTGCGCTCGGCCTACGGCACCAGCAAGGCTGGACTCGCCCATCTGACGAAACAGCTGGCGGTCGAGCTCGCCTCGCTCAACATCCGCGTCAACGCGGTCGCGCCCGGGCCGGTCGACACCGCGATGGCCAAGCAGGTGCACACCAAAGAGATCCGCGCCGATTATCACGACGCCATTCCGCTCAACCGCTACGGCCTGGAGGAGGAACTCGCTGAAGCGATCTATTTCCTGTGCTCGGAACGATCGAGCTACATCACCGGCCAAATTTTGGCCGTCGATGGCGGCTTCGATGCGGCCGGCATCGGTTTGCCGACGCTGCGCGGGCAAAGGCGGAACGGGTAGGACCTTGTAGGGTGGGTTAGCACTGCGGCTGCGCGAAGCGCGGCCGCCGGGCGTAACCCACCTCTTTTCACGCGGCGAGAAAGATGGTGGGTTACGCCAACGGACTGCGCTTCGCGCAGCCGTAGGGCTAACCCACCCTACGAAACCGAGTTGGTGGAGAGCTCATGCGGCGCATCATCTTTCTCAAAGTCCTGATGCTCGCATCCGCGCTCGTCGCCGCCACGCCCGCTGCCGCCGAAATCCGCATCATCCAGTCGCCTGGCGGACAGGTCGGGCCGTTCCTCGATCTGTTCGAGAAGGTGCGCGAAAGCGGCGAGCGCGTGGTGATCGACGGTCCCTGCCTCTCCGCCTGCACGCTGGTGCTGAGCATCGTGCCGGGCGAGCGCATCTGCGTCACCAAGCGCGCCGTGCTCGGCTTCCATGCCGCGCGTTCGATCGACCGGCGCGGGCGCATCTATGCCGAGCCGGAAGCATCCGAAGCGGTGCTGGCCGCCTATCCCGGCCCGGTGCGCGACTGGATCAGCCGCCGCGGCGGCCTCACTTCGCGGTTACTGCTGCTGAAGGGGCGCGATCTCGCCGCGATCTATCCGCGCTGCCGGTGACGCCAGGGCGGCGCGGGCGCCGTGTGACTGCGATCAGTCCGCCACTGTGCGGCGATTAGGCAGTTCCGCGAAAATCCCCCTCCGCAGCCCCTGAATCCGCTCAACCGCTTTGCAATGGCTGCACAATTTACGCGGTTTGCAGCGCTTCCCTGCGGTTTATGATTGAATTTGGCCAGACTGAGGCCGCGGCGGCGTCACATCTCAGCAGTGGTCACAGAGTAGTATGGTTTTGCCTTTTCAAGATTGCTCGTTTTCAAGCGGGTCGCACGTCATGCAACCCATCGATTTTCGCTACCGCCTGTCGGACCAGGGACGGATCGTCCTCGGTCGACTGAGCTCCGAGGAAACCGTCGAGTTCGAATTGCTGTCGCGTCGCGACCGCGAGGGCCTGATGGACCTCGCGTCCGAACTGCGGTTGCTCGAGCTCTATGTGAAATATTCCGGCTCGGGTGCAGACGCTGCGCTCGCGCCGTCGCTACCCGACCGGCACAGCGTGGAGCCGCCACGACCGAGGAGACCGACGTCCTCCCGGACGGCGCGACCGCGCAACTACATCGTCTCGATGCTTGTCATCGCAAGTGTCAGCTTCACGCTCATCGCATTGCTCGTGAGCTGACGGGCAAGCGCGCCGGCGACATTGCGCCAGTCACACGCTGCGTCGGTTCTAGAAGAACCTCTGGATCATCTGCGCCAGTTCCATGCTCGCGCAGATGAGCATACCCCAGAGTGCAAAGTTGATCTGTAGCGCCGCCGCCATCGGTCGCTCCCTTCCAAGTCACGCCCATCCCAGTTTGTAGAATTTATGAAGAAATGATTAGCGATTTTGACGCTGAGTTCACAGCCTATTATTGCGCCAGTTGTTGTGCGATGCGGGCCGCACCTCTCCACGAAGCAGCCTCACTGCGCTCGCAAAGTGATGCGAGAGCATGATTCCTTATTCGGCCATGCCGGCCACGTCGTTTCCCTTAAGTTCCATTTAACTGGCGCGATGCGATACTTCCCAAGCGGAATTTGCGCGTCGCGTACCGCTCCAAAGGCCCGGCATGATGCGACACTGCTTCTTCTTGCTCACTTTTTGCGCAGCGCTCTTGGGGTGCGCGGTCGCGCCGGCGCAGGAGCGTCGTCCGATCGCATGGGACGGCCTCGGCCAGAACCCGAATCGCTCTCACGTCACAAAGCGGCGCGCCGCCAGTCCCGCACCTGTGCAGGACAATCCCAATCAGGAGCGGGAAAGAGTGCTCACCACCTTGCGTCCGTACTCCGAGGCGTGGTGGGCAGTCCACGACGAGATCGAAGCGGAGAACGACAAGCGGCTCGGCACCAAGCTCGTGATCTGCCCGCGCTGCGTTCGGTCCTCGCCGCCTGGCGACGACGTGACCGGATCGATCCGGTGAGAGGCACACGAGTCGATCGGCGCATGACGTAACGGTCCCGGCCGCGCCCCTTGCTCGCAACAATCGAGAGAGGCGCGCCGCCGGGCGTGTCAGGCGACCGCCGCTGTCACATTCCCTCGGCCGGGCAGTTCACCATCCAGGGAATGCCGAACCTGTCGACGCACATGCCAAAACCCTTGGCCCAGAACGTCTTGCTGAAGGGCATGGTGACCGAGCCACCGTCGGCGAGCGCGTTGAACTTGCGCTCGGCGTCCGCAACATCCGCGATCGTCAGCGAGACCGAAAAACCCTGTGGTTTGTGAAAGTGCTCGCCCGGCGCATCGGAGGCCATCAAGACGCTACCGTCGGGCAACGACATCCGCGCATGCATGATCATCTTCTCGCGGCCGGGTGCAGCCGGCATGTCCGGCGGCGCTTCGGATGCACGCATCATCGCGTCGATCTTGCCGCCGAGAACCTTGGCGTAATAGGTGAACGCCGCTTCGCAAGTGTCCTGATAGAACAGATAGGGATTGAGCATCGTTTCTCTCCTCTTCTTCCCTGGGCAGTGAGGCTCATTGTTTCTCGGTGAGCTTCTTCAGGCTCACAAGGCCGGCCTCGAAATCCTTGCCGATCATGCTGTCCATGTTGATGAACACCTGCATCACCTTGGACATGAACGGGGCCGGACCGTACATCGCCCATGTGACCAGAGTAGTCTCGGCTTGCGGCACAAAAGTGAACTCGGCGGTGTTGTGGCCCTCGAAGGGCCGCTCGAAATCGAGCTTGATGCGGAGCTTTGACGGCGAGCTCGCCTCGAGGATCTCCATATGGCCGGCGCCGACATTGTTGTTGCCGTCCCAGGCATAGGTCGCGCCCTTTCCTGCCGCAGTTCCGGCAAAGGTTCGCTTCATCGCGGGATCGCGGTTCTCATAGGGCGACCAGGCGGCCCAGCGATGGAAATCGGCGACGTGTGGGTAGATCGCCTCGGCCGGCGCCTTCAAGGCGAGGCTGCGCTCGACGCGGAAGCTGTCGGGTTTTGTCAACGCGAAGACGAGGACGCCGGCGATGCCGACGGCGAGAACGATGGCGATGACGGCAATGGCTTTCAGCATGAATGGCTCCCTGGATACGGGATTAAGACGAAGGAGGATGGCCGGGGCCGACAAGAGGCGGAATTTTTTTGATCGTCATTCCGGGCACCCGAAGGGTGACCCGGAATCTCGAGATTCCGGGTTCGGTCCTGCGGACCGCCCCGGAATGACGATGTGGGGGGCACCGCGCCTACTTCACCTTCGCACTTTCCTTTGCCTTCGGCTGGCTGTCCCGGATCAGCCGGTCGAGATGCATGCGGATATGGGCGGCTTCCGCGGAGGTGTTGGCCAGCGCGATGGCGCGGTCGAAGGCGACGCGCGCCTCGTCATTGCGGCCGAGCTGCATCAGGAACGCGCCGCGCACGCCGTAGAAGTTGAAGTAATTGGCAAGCTTCGGCGCCAGCGGCTCGATCAGGTCGAGCGCAGCCTGCGGCCCGTGCACCTTGGAGACCGCGACGGCGCGGTTGAGCGTCACCACGGGCGAAGGCTGCATCACTTCGAGCGCGCCGTAGAGCAGGTCGATCTGGGCCCAGTCGGTCTCCTCCGGCGTTGCCGCGCGCGCATGCAGTGCGGCGATCGCGGCCTGGATCTGGTACGGCCCGCTGCGGCGATGGCGCATCGCCTTGTCGATCAGCGCGAGCCCCTCCGCGATCATGGTGCCGTTCCACAGCGAGCGGTCCTGGTCGTCCAGCAGGATCAGCGAGCCGTCCGCGGCAAAGCGCGCGGCGCTGCGTGCATGCTGCAACAGGATGAGCGCGGTGAGCCCCATGATTTCAGGCTCGCTCGGGAACAGCCGCAGCAGCAGCCGCGCCAGGCGGATCGCCTCCTCGCACAGCGGTGTGCGGATCGCCGCGGTGTCGCCGCTCGCCGAATAGCCCTCGTTGAAGATCAGGTAGATCATCGCCGCGACGCCCGCGAGCCGCTCGGAGCGCTCGATCGCACCCGGCGTCTCGAACGGCGTCCCGGCCTCGGCGACCTTCGCCTTGGCTCGCGTGATGCGCTGCTCCATCGCCGCGTCCGAGACCAGGAAGGCGCGGGCGATCTGCTTCACGGTGAGACCCGAGACGATGCGCAAGGCCAGTGCGATCTGCTGCGTCGCCGGCAGCTGCGGATGGCAGCAGATGAACATCAGCCGCAAGATGTCGTCGCGATAATGCGAGCCGTCGAGCCGCTCGGCCAGCGCGCCCTCGGCGTCGTCGAGGTCGGAGATCGCCTGGTCGTCTTCGGGCAGCGGCTGCTGCTTGCGGGTCCGGCGCACCTCGTCGATCGCAACGTTGCGACCGACCATGATCAGCCACGCCGCGGGATCGCGCGGCGGCCCGTTCTGCGGCCAGGTTTTCAGCGCGCGCAGGCAGGCGTTCTGGAAGGCTTCTTCGGCGGTGTCGAGATCGCGGAAATAGCGCAGCAGCGCGCCCACCGCCTGGGGTCGCGCCGAGGTCAGCGCAGTCTCGATCCAGGCGGTTTCGGTCTCGCTCACGTCAGGTTTCCTCCGGGCCGGAACACGCCGACGGGACGCACCTCATAGGCGCCGCCGGGATTGGCCGCGCCCAGCTCGCGCGCAACGTCGAGTGCATCGTCGAGGTTCTTGCAATCGACGATGTAGAAACCGAGCAATTGCTCCTTGGTCTCGGCATAGGGACCGTCGAGCACCAGCGGAGGGTCCTCCTTGCGCAGGGTCGCAGCCGCGGTGGTCGGCAACAGCCGCGCCACCGGCCCGAGCCGGCCCTGCCGGGTGAGCTTCTCCTGCACCACGGCGAGCTTCTTCATCACGGCCTCGTCCTGCTCCTTGCTCCAGGAGCCGACGAAGTCCTCATCGTGATAGCAAAGAATCGCATAAAGCATGGGCAGCGCCTTCCCCAACCTCTTGTTCTCTAGACGATCCAATATGCCCCGCCCCGACAGGGCTGCGGAAAAATTTTGCAAGAAAAATCCGGCAGATCGTGCCAAGGAGGGCCTTCAAAAGCGGAACCCGACGAGGCACTTCGAATGACCAAAGGCACACTGGCCGTCCTGATCAACAGCACGCAGCAGAACTGGCTGCCGGAGCGCTGGAAGGCCCGGTTCGATTCGGTCTGCGCCGGCCGCCCCGTGGTGCTGCTGCCCGATACCGGGCTCGATCCGGCTGAGGTGCACTATGCCGCCGTGTGGAAGCCGGTGCCGGGCGATCTCGGGTCGTTCCCCAATCTTCGTGCGATCTTCAATCTCGGCGCGGGCGTCGACGCCCTGATGGCGGACAAGAGCCTGCCCGACGTGCCGCTGGTTCGCGTCGCCGTGCCTGACCTGACCAACCGCATGACCGAATATGTCGTGCTGCACGTGCTGATGCACCACCGCCAGGAGCTGTATTTGCGGGATTCGCAGCGCGTGAAGCGCTGGGAGCCGAAATATCAGTGGCCGGCGAGCGCGGTCACGGTCGGCATGATGGGCCTGGGTACGCTTGGCGCCGATGCGGCCGACGTGCTGCGACGGTTCGGATTCCGTGTCGTCGGCTGGAGCCGCAGCCCGCGCACGATCGAGGGCGTCGAGTGTTTCCACGGCACTGCAGGCATGGACGCCTTCCTGCGCAAGACCGACATCCTCGTCAGCCTTTTACCCCTGACCCCGGACACGCACGGCATCCTCAACCGCGACGTCTTCACGAAGCTCAACCGCTCGGGACCGTTCGGAGCGCCCGTGGTCATCAATGCCGGCCGCGGCGGCCTGCAGAACGAGGCCGACATTCTCGCCTGCCTCGACGACGGCACGCTCGGCGCCGCCTCGCTCGACGTCTTCGTGCAGGAGCCGCAGCCGAAGGACAGCCGGTTCTGGACCCATCCCAAGGTGCTGCTGACCCCGCACAACGCCGCCGACACCGACGCGGACGCGATCTCGGCCTATGTCGCCGAGCAGATCGCTCGGTTCGAGGCGGGCGGCGCGTTGGAGAATGTGGTGGACCGGGTCAGGGGGTATTGAGGCTTTAGCTGGCTGGAAGACGCACGCGCGCGCCTCATGCTCGGTGTCGTCCCCGCGAAGGCGCTAGGGCATGCACGTATCTAGTGCGGCGGATTGACTCGGGTTGGCCACAGGGGATTCCA
>NZ_JAFCJZ010000021.1 GCF_018130765.1 Bradyrhizobium iriomotense | reverse complement strand
GCCGAGACCACGCAGAGCCTGTCGAGCCAGGTCGCCGGCGTCTCCGAGCAGGCTTCCTCCAACATGCAGTCGGTCGCGACCGCGACGGAAGAATTGTCGGCCTCAGTCGAGGAGATCGGCCGCCAGGTCCGCGACTCCAGCCGCATCGCAGAAAATGCCGTGGTGCAGGCCAGGGAAACCGACGGCCGCATCGGAAAACTCTCGCATGCCGCCCAGCAGATCGGCGAAGTGGTCAAGCTGATCACGGCGATCGCCGAGCAGACCAATTTGCTGGCGCTGAACGCCACCATCGAGGCGGCACGTGCCGGTGATGCCGGCCGCGGCTTTGCGGTGGTTGCGAGCGAAGTGAAGTCGCTGGCAAGCCAGACGGCCAAGGCCACCGATGAGATCTCCTCGCACATCGCGGGGATGCAGGGTGCAACGGCCGAGTCGGTTGCCGCGATCAAGGAGATCGGCGCCACCATCGGCCAGATTTCGTCGATCTCGACCTCGATCGCCAGCGCCGTCGAGCAGCAGGGCGCGGCGACGCAGGAGATCGCGCGCAGCGTCCAGACCGTGGCGCAAGGCACCCAGACCGCGGCCACCGATATCGGCCAGGTCAACCGCGGCGCCGCCGAGACCGGCTCGGCCTCGGAAGAGGTGCTGAACTCGGCCAAGACGCTGTCCAGCGAAAGCACCCGCCTCCGCGCCGAGCTCGACCGCTTCATGGGGAATATCAGGGCGGCGTAGGCCCCGCCGTTGCATCACCCTCGGCTGTCGTCCCGGACCAGCGCGCCCTAAGCGCGCGCCGATCCGGGACCCATAACCACAGGAAGTAATTGGAACGGCCGGTGCTAACTCCGAGTCTTCGCCAAACCACTCCCTGTGGCTATGGGTCCCGGATCTTCGCTGCGCTCGTCCGGGACGACAGTGGAGTATGGCGCTGTACCTAAGTGACAACATTTATAGCCGCGCCAGAAAGCCCGCCTTAACATTCCCCGCGACACCTAACCGCTAGTTGCGACGCCACAAATTTACCGTGGCTTATCCTTTGCCCATTACCGTGCGTACGAGTCGGGGAGCGGGCTGCTTCCGGGCTGCGCCTGGTTTTCCGCGAATGGAATGGGGTGGGGGAATGCCCGTCAAGTCGAAGCCGAACACATCGAAGCTGCTCACCTTGCGCTTTCGCGCAAAAATCATCCTCGGCTTCGTGGCGGTGCTGGCCATCCTCGCCGTCAGCATGGCTTTCGCCTATTTCGGCTTCGAGCGGATCCAGGGCGCTGTGGCCTCCTACCGCACCAGCGTGTCGGAAGCGGACCTCGCCCGGACCGTCGACCGCGAGCTGATCGCCTATCAGGGACTGGCGCGGGCCTATACGCTGACCGGCGCGAACGATGACGAGACCGCGGCCAAGGCGGCGGAAGAGAATCTGAAGGGTGCGATCGCCAAGTCCATGGCGGCCACGACCGGCGCTGCGCGCCGCGAGCAGGTCGGCAAGCTCGAGGCCGAGTTCCAGCGCTTCACCAAGGTATTCGGTGAGATCATTTCCCTGACGCGCGAGAACAACAAGATCGCGGCCGACGAGCTCAACAGCGTCGGCAACAAGATCCGCTTCAAGTTCGACGACCTCGCCGATACCGCGGCGCTCGCCGGCCTCGCCTCGGTCCAGACCACGGCCAAGGACGTCACCTCACAATATCTCGCGGTCTCCACCTCGGTCAGCGCCTTCGTCGCCAAGCCCGAGCCGAAGACCGCCGACGGCGTCATCGCCCGCATCAAGTTCCTGGAGACCCTGCTGGTCTCGATCTACGCCAACGACCAGAAGATCACCGACCGCGTCACCGAGATCGGCAATCTGCTGAAGCAGTACCGCACTTCTTTCTCGAAGCTGACCGAGAACGTGAAGGTGATCGTCAAGTCGAACGGCGAGATGACCAAGACGGCCGCGTCCATTCTCAAGCTTTCGGGCGAGCTGCGCTCGGACCTCACCGCCGACCAGCAGCGCATCGAGGCCAGTGCCAATGCCACGATCGGGGAGACCGAGCGGCTGATGCTGATGCTGGCGCTTGGCGGCCTTGCCATCGGCGCTGTGCTGGCCCTGATGCTCGGCAACGGAATCTCGCGGCCGATGATCGCGATGTGCAAGGCGATGCGCGAGCTTGCCTCGGGCAATTTCGACGTCGTGCTGCCCGGCCTCGGCCGTAAGGACGAGATCGGCGAGATGGCCGGCGCGGTCGAGGAATTCAAGGTTCAGGCCATCGCCAAGGCCGAGCGCGATGCGGCCGCCAGCGAAGTCCAGAACCGCGAGCAGGCCGCCAGCCGCCGCGCCGAGTTGATCCGCTTTGCCGACGATTTCGAGAGCGCGGTCGGCGCCATCGTCTCCAATGTCTCGGCCTCGGCCGTGCAGCTGGAATCGGCGGCCTCGACCCTGACCCGCACCGCCGAGACCACGCAGAGCCTGTCGAGCCAGGTCGCCGGCGTCTCCGAGCAGGCTTCCTCCAACATGCAGTCGGTCGCAACCGCAACCGAAGAGCTCTCGGCCTCGGTCGAGGAGATCGGCCGCCAGGTCCGCGACTCCAGCCGCATCGCAGAAAATGCCGTGGTGCAGGCCAGGGAAACCGACGGCCGCATCGGAAAACTCTCGCATGCCGCCCAGCAGATCGGCGAAGTGGTCAAGCTGATCACGGCGATCGCCGAGCAGACCAATTTGCTGGCGCTGAACGCCACCATCGAGGCGGCACGTGCCGGTGATGCCGGCCGCGGCTTTGCGGTGGTTGCGAGCGAAGTGAAGTCGCTGGCAAGCCAGACCGCGAAGGCGACCGACGAGATCTCCTCGCACATCGCGGGGATGCAGGGTGCAACGGCCGAGTCGGTTGCCGCGATCAAGGAGATCGGCGCCACCATCGGCCAGATCTCGTCGATCTCGACCTCGATCGCGAGCGCTGTCGAGCAGCAGGGCGCGGCTACGCAGGAGATCGCCCGCAGCGTCCAGACGGTCGCCCAGGGCACCCAGACCGCGGCCACCGACATCGGCCAGGTCAACCGCGGCGCCGCCGAGACCGGCTCGGCCTCGGAAGAGGTGCTGAATTCGGCCAAGACACTGTCCAGCGAAAGCACCCGCCTGCGCGCCGAGCTCGACCGCTTCATGGGGAATATCAGGGCGGCGTAAATTCGCCGCGCCTGAAGTCATCGCTGCTACTCCACACTCAGCTTGTCGTCCCGGACAAGCGCGCTATGAGCGCGCGCCGATCCGGGACCCATAACCACCGAATGGCGTGTTGCACGAACTGGCAACTCCGAATCTTCGCAAAACGATTGCTGCGGAGTATGGGTCCCGGATCTGCGCTCCGCTCCTGACAGCGCTTCGCGCTGCCATGTGCTCCGCTTGTCCGGGACGACAACGGAGATGGGAGCGCAGCCTGAATCTCACTCTCTCCCGAACGCCCGCTTCAGCTCCACCTTCGCGCGCTCCAGCCGCGAGCGCTGGGTCTTCGGCAGCGTCTTGCCGGCGCGGTTGATGTAGAAGGTCAGCATCGACAGCGCCGAGCGGTACGCGCCGGTCTTGCGGCGTGAGCTGTGCTCCGCCGAGCGCTTGAGTGACGCCGCGATCTTCTTCGCGCTGGCCAGCTTGAACACGCCTTGCATGAGATCGAGCGCGTCACTCTCCTTCGTCACACGCTGTGACCAGCGCTTCGGCGTCGCGCGTTTCGCGCTTCCGCGCATGCTGGTTTTCCCGCGCGCCGCTGTCTTGCGCGAATGTGTCGTCTTTCTGGCATGAGCCATGCGTCAACTCCTTGCGGCTCCATCGCAAACGGACGGCAAGTGGGACTGTTCCTGCGGGAACCTGGCACCGCTGCAGACGTTGTCGCAGGTGGCAGGCGACATGCCGCACCCCGATGATCGGGTCGCCCCGTCCACGTCACGTGAACCGGGGCTGCGTCCTTTGGTCAGATCCAACAACCCGATGGAATTGCAGCAAACCCCAGCGCTGAATTATGGACCTGCCGTCCCTGCGGCGGTCGTTGCTGGCGGCATCGTCGAGACCAGCATTCCCTCGCGTCTCGATGCGCTGCCGTGGAGCGGCTTTCACACGCGTGTCGTGCTGGCGCTTGGCATCACCTGGATCCTGGATGGTCTCGAGGTCACGCTGGCCGGCGCACTCTCCGGCGCGCTGAAGCAGAGTCCTTCGCTGCACTTCTCCAATCTCGATCTCGGTATCGCCAATTCCGCCTATCTCGCCGGCGCCGTGCTCGGCGCGCTCGGCTTCGGCTGGCTCACCGACCGCATCGGCCGCAAGAAGCTGTTCTTCATCACGCTCGCACTCTATCTCTCGGCGACTGCCGCGACCGCGTTGTCCTGGGACATCGCAAGCTACGCGCTGTTTCGCTTCCTCACCGGCGCCGGCATCGGCGGCGAATACACCGCGATCAATTCGACCATTCAGGAGCTGGTGCCGGCACGCTATCGCGGCTGGACCGATCTCGTCATCAACGGCAGCTTCTGGATCGGCGCCGCGATGGGTGCGGTGGCTGCCATCGTGCTGCTCGATCCCGCATTGATGGGCCCGGATCTCGGTTGGCGGCTCGCCTATCTCATCGGCGCGGCCATCGGCCTCGTCGTGCTCTTCATGCGGATGTGGATTCCGGAAAGCCCGCGCTGGCTGATGATCCACGGGCGGCCCGACCAGGCCCATGCCATTGTCGACGACATCGAGCGCTCGGTGATCGGGCATGACCAGGATGCGAGCGGCCGACGCTTCACAAAGATCCGGCTGAAGATGCGCGATCACACGCCGATCCGCGAGGTCGTGCACACGCTGTTTTCCGCCTATCGCCAGCGCGCGCTGGTCGGCCTCGTGCTGATGAGCGCGCAGGCGTTCTTCTACAACGCCATCTTCTTCACCTTTGCGCTGGTGCTGACCGATTTCTACGGCATCAGCGCCGATCATGTCGGCTGGTACCTGCTTCCCTTTGCCGCCGGCAATTTCCTCGGCCCGCTGCTGCTCGGCCGCCTGTTCGACACGCTCGGACGGCGCACCATGATCATGTTCACCTATGGCATCTCCGGGCTGCTGCTGGCGCTCTCGGGCTATCTGTTCACGATCGGCGCGCTCAGTGCGCAAGGACAGACCATCGCCTGGATGGTGATCTTCTTCTTTGCTTCGCCCGCCGCGAGCGCGGCCTATCTCACCGTCAGCGAGACCTTTCCGCTCGAGGTGCGCGCGCTGGCGATCGCGGTGTTCTATGCGGTCGGCACCGGCATCGGCGGCGTGATCGGGCCGGCATTGTTCGGCGCGCTGATCGATACGGGATCGCGCACCAGCGTGTTCGCCGGCTATCTGCTGGGGGCATTCCTGATGATCGCGGCTGCGATCGTGGCGTGGCGCTATGCCGTCTCCGCGGAACGAAAATCGCTCGAACAAATCGCGCGGCCGCTCGCCTTTATGGAGTAGACTGATGAAATCGGAACTTGCGGACATGGCATTGGACAAGAAGCGCACCATGTTTGACGACGATGCGCCCGACGTGGTGCCGGTGCCGCATGCGCTCGTCCCGCATCTCGACGAGACCGCGATCCTGCTCGATATCGACGGCACGCTGCTCGACCTGATGCCGACGCCGCGCGAGGTGTGGGTGCCGCCCGGCCTGTCGGAGACGCTCAGCCGGCTGACAGAGCGCACCTCCGGAGCGCTGGCGCTGGTCAGCGGCCGCTCGCTCAACGACATCGACCTGATCTTCGCGCCCGACGTCTTCCGCGCCGTCGCAGGTCACGGCGCGGAGATGCGGCTGGCGGTGGACAGTGAAGCGGACGCCGTGCACGCGCCGCCGCTGGACAAGGAGCTGAAGCGGCGGCTCGCCGCGATCGCCAAGCTTTCGCCCGGCATTCTGCTCGAGGACAAGGGCTATTCGCTGGCACTGCATTACCGCCTCGCGCCGCATGCGGAAAAGGCGATCTACGAATCCGTCTCGCTGATCCGCGCCGACCTGCCCAGCGCGCCCATTGAAGTGCTGCCGGGCAAGTTCGTCTGCGAGATCAAGCATTCCGGATTCACGAAGGCGAGCGGTGTGCGCGAATTGATGAAACATGAACCTTTCAAGGGGCGCCGCCCGCTGTTCATCGGCGACGACGTCACGGATGAGACGGTGTTCGCGATCATGCCCGACATGGACGGGCTCGCCTTCTCGGTCGGCCGCCGCGCCATGGGCGTGAACGGTCACTTCGATGCGCCCGCTGATGTGCGCATGTTCCTCGCGCGCCTGCTCGATCCGAGGTGAAACGAAGGCAGCGCCACGTCACCGACACAATGCCATTGGCACGCGCACCATTGCGCGGCGCAACGCATGCTGCGTAACAACCGCAAATGCTGTCTTTGCAGTGAAATTTCCGGGTTCCGCAGGCGAAACCTGTCCCAACGCGCATGCCCGATTTTGGTTTCAATCCGAAGAAATCATGACAGGAACCATATTGATGAACGGCAGTTAAACGGGGTGGAATGAACAGGAGGGGACGACCTGTGAACTTAGTCGTCGTTTCAAATCGCGTCGCCCGCGGCAAGCCCAATGAGCCCATGACGGGCGGCTTGGCTGCGGCATTGCTTCCGGTTGTCGAGCATTCAGGGGCCATCTGGGTGGGATCGTCGGGCCGCGTGCGTGACGGCCATCAGAAGGAACCGTTTGCCGAGATCGAGGCGCTGGGTTCGGGCGCGATCGCAACGCTGGATCTGCCGGCGGCGCATTACGGTGGCTATTACGAAGGTTTTGCCAATTCGGCGCTGTGGCCGGCGCTACATTCGCGCAGCGATCTGATCCGCGTCTCGCGCGAGGATTATGTCAGCTATCGCGAGGTCAACGCCTTCATGGCGCGCGCCTTGATGCGTTTCCGCAAAGCCCGCACCGCGTTCTGGGTGCAGGATTATCATTTCCTCGCGCTCGGCGCGGAGCTGCGCGAACTCGGCGTCGATGATCCGATCGGCTTCTTCCTGCACACACCCTGGCCGGTGACTGCGGTGATGCAGGGCGTGCCCAATCATCGCGAGCTGATCACGGCGATGCTGGCCTATGATCTTCTGGGCTTCCAGACCGAGGAGGACCGACAGAATTTTCTCGGCTATGTCGGCGGCGAGCTCGGCCTCACCATCGAGGACGGCGTTGCGCTTTCGCAGCATGGTCGCACGCGCTGCGAAGTCTTCCCCATCGGCATCGATGCGGAAAAATTCGCAGCCTATGCCGCCAAGTCGGCATCGCATCCCGACGTGTCGCGACTGCGCCGCAGCCTCAATGGCGAGCGGCTCGCAATCGGCGTCGACCGGCTCGACTATTCCAAGGGCCTCGTCAACCGCATCAGCGCGTTCGACCGGCTCTGGACCGAGCAGCCGCAGTTTTCGCGCAGCATCTCGCTGCTTCAGATCGCCAATCCCTCGCGCGGCGGGATCGAGGCCTATGGCAATCTCCAGAACGAGGTCGCGCGCCTCGTCACCGACGTTAACGGCCGCCACGGCGAAGTCGACTGGACACCGATCCGCTATCTGAACAAGGGTTTCAGCCAGGCTGTGCTCGCGGGCCTCTATCGCACCGCGCAGATCGGCGTGGTGACGCCGCTGCATGACGGCATGAACCTCGTCGCCAAGGAATATGTCGCAGCCCAAAATCCGTCCGATCCCGGCGTGCTGGTGCTGTCGAAATTTGCGGGCGCTGCCAACGAGCTCGAAACGGCGCTGCAGGTCAATCCGCACGACATCGACGGCATGGCGCGCGCGATCGCGATCGCGGCCGCGATGCCGCTGACCGAGCGCAAGATGCGCTGGGACGTGATGATGAAGAAGCTGCGCGGCCACACCATCCAGCAATGGTCCACCGATTTCGTCAGTGAACTGGAAAAGTGCCGTACGCAGAAGGCCGCCGTCGCCCCGCTCGCAGCCCAGCCGCCGCAAGCGCTGCGCTGGCTGAAGTCGGCGATATCAGGCGTGCGGTTGATTTAATCTTCAAGCAGCTTGCTCGATCTCACCCTCTCCCCTTGCGGGAGAGGGTGGCTCGCCGCGTCCGCGGCGAGACGGGTGAGGGGTCTCTCTCCGCGAGCCCATCTCCCGTTTGAATGTGTGGTGAGATACCCCTCATCCGGCGCTTCGCGCCACCTTCTCCCGCAAGGGGAGAAGGAAGAGGAAACCTCAATAACAATACGACACGCCCTCCAGGATCGCGCACTGCCGCTTGTTCGGCGCGTTGGGATCGTCCAGCGGCACCATGCCCTTGCCCTGGCCGACGAAGACACCGGGCCCGACATGCACCGAGCTCTTGTTGCCGATGATGACGCTCTGGTGCGGCGTCGAACTCGAGCGCGTCCCGTCCGGCCAGAGGATGGCATCGCCCGACAGCACCCCGCGCCGCCCGTCGTCGCAGCTGACATCCACGCCTTGCCGGGTGCAGACCTGCTGTGCCAGCGCCGGCACGGCAAAGGCGGAGCTGAGGGCCGAAATCAGGCCCAGCGCGGCGATGGTCTTGCGGATGGTCATGGCGTCCCCGGTCATGTTTGGTGGCCTCAGGTGAATCGTCGCGCCAAACCCGCCTCCGGTTCAGCTAGCGGGCGGTTCCGCAGGGCCCGTCGATGCCAGATATTATTGTTTAAATACAACATCTTATGGAAAATTCACCCGATTTTCCCGCGATCCCTTGCAAAATCACCGGCGCCCCTTCAAGAGAGGGCGCTCCGGAGAGATGGCCGAGTGGCTTAAGGCGCACGCTTGGAAAGCGTGTGTGCGGGAAACCGTACCGTGGGTTCGAATCCCACTCTCTCCGCCATGAGCCTCACCCCACCAATTTCCACGTCCCATCCCCGGCGCGCTTCAGCGCGGGATCGTTCACCCTCACATGCTCCGCGAGAAAATCGATGAACGCGCGCACGCGCGCGGGGAGCGGCGCGGTGTGGCCGACATAGACGGCGTGGATGTCTTCGCGGTCGCCAGGATTGTAGTTTTGGAGAACCGGCACGAGGCGGCCTGCCTCGATGTCGGGGCCGATGTGGAAGAGGGCGAGGCGGGCTAGTCCCACGCCGCCGAGGCAGAGGCGCCGGGCGGCTTCGCCGTCGCTGGCGCGGGCGATCGGCGGCGGCACGGCTTCCTCGGTGTGATCGCCGCGTCGGAATGGCCAGCCGCCGCGGATGCGCGGAAAGGTCCAGCCGATGCCGCGGTGATCGGCGAGATCGGCCGGTGTCTTCGGTGTGCTGAAGCGGGCGAGATAATTCGGCGCGCCGACCACGACCATGCGACTGGTGCCGAGTTTGCGCGCGATTAGGCGCGACGTCTTCAGAGGTCCGACACGGATGGCGACGTCGGCACGCTCCTGCATCAGGTCGATCAGCGTATCGGTCAGCACGAGGTCGAGCGTGATTTCGGGATGCTGTTCGAGGAAGCGCGGGATCAGCGGCATCATGTGCAGCATGCCGAAGGGGATGTTGCTGTTGACCGTGAGGCGGCCGCGCGGCGCGGCGCCCGAGGCCGCCTCGCGCTCGGCTTCCTCCATCTCGCTGAGGATACGCACGGCGCGGTCGTAAAAGGCCTGGCCCTCCTCGGTCAGCGTGAGCTTGCGCGTGGTGCGGTTGATCAGCCGCGAGCCGAGCCGCGCCTCCAGCCGCGAGATCAGCTTGCTCACGCCCGACGGCGTCAGCCGCAGTTTTCGCGCGGCCGGGGTGAAGCCGGCGAGGTCGACGACGCGGACGAAGACCTCCATCTCGGCGGAGCGGTTGGTGTCGAAACGGGCCATGTTGAATTCACGTCACAAATGATTGGATTGTGGACATTCTAATGGTTTTGCCGCGGTGCAGCTATCTGCGTGGCTCGTCTCATCCATTGGAGCAACGCATGCCTCCCGCCGTCCTCGCGCTCACCGCCGGTGCCTTCGGTATCGGCACCACCGAATTCATCATCATGGGCCTCTTGCTCCAGGTCGCCGCCGACATGCATGTCTCCGTGCCGGTCGCGGGTCTGCTCATCTCCGGCTATGCGCTTGGCGTCTTCGTCGGCGCGCCGGTGCTGACCTTGGCCACGCGACGGCTGCCGCGCAAAACCGTGCTGCTGGCGCTGATGGCGATCTTCACGCTCGGCAATGCCGCCTGCGCGTTGGCGCCCACTTACGAATTGCTGATGGCGGCGCGCGTGCTGACCTCGCTTGCCCACGGCACGTTCTTCGGCGTCGGCTCGGTCGTGGCCACCAGCCTCGTCGCCGAGGACAAGCGCGCCTCGGCGATTGCGACCATGTTCATCGGCCTCACGGTCGCCACGCTGCTGGGCGTGCCCTTCGGCGCCTGGTTCGGCCTGATGCTCGGCTGGCGCGCGGCGTTCTGGGCGGTGACCGTCATCGGCGTGATTGCGTTCGCGGTGGTCGCGATGCTCGTGCCCGGACATGTCGGCAACGGCGACAAGCCGATCTCGCTCGCTGAAGAGGTCGCGGTGCTCGGCCGTCCGCAGGTGCTGCTCGGCCTTGCCATGACCGTGTTCGGCTTTGCCGGCCTGTTCGTCGTCTTCACCTATATCCAGCCGATCCTGACGCGCTTCACCGGCTTTCCGGAAACGGCCGTGTCGCCGATCCTGCTGGTGTTCGGCGTCGGGCTTGCGGTCGGCAATGTCGCGGGCGGCAAGCTCGCCGACCGTGGCCTCGCGCGCGCCCTGATCGGCACGCTCGCTGCGCTCGCCATCGTGCTGCTCGGCCTTGCCGCGGTGTTGTCGGTCAAGATCCCCGCGGTCGTGCTGATCCTGCTGCTGGGCATCGCCGCCTTCGCAACCGTCGCGCCGCTCCAGCTTCGCGTGCTGGAAGCCGCTGGCCCCAGCGGCCGCACGCTCGCCTCCAGCCTCAACATCGCCGCGTTCAATCTCGGCAACGCGCTGGGGGCATGGGCCGGCGGCGTCGCCATCGATCGCGGGCTCGGCCTTTCCGCACTGCCGCTGGTCGCAGCCGGCATCACCGCGATCGGTCTCGTGCTGGCGCTGTGGAGTCTTCAGCTCGATCGCACGGCGGCCGCAGTTGCGGCGTGCCCGGCGGAATAGGAGAGCGATCATGCAATACCGCAATCTCGGGGCATCCGGGCTCAAGGTCCCCGTCCTCAGCTTCGGCACCGGCACGTTCGGCGGCCAGGGCCCGCTGTTTTCCGCCTGGGGCCGCAGCGGCATCGATGAGGCCCGCAGGCTGGTCGACATCTGCCTCGATGCCGGCGTCAATTTGTTCGACAGCGCCGACGTCTATTCGAACGGCGCCTCCGAGGAGATCCTCGGTGCTGCGATCAAGGGCCGCCGCGACAAGGTGCTGATCTCGACCAAGATGAGCCTGCCGATGGGCGAGGGCCCGCTCGATGCGGGCTCGTCGCGGCAGCGGCTGCTGGCCTCGGTCGATGCGGCGCTGCGCCGGCTTGGCACTGACCACATCGACCTGCTTCAGCTCCACGCTTTCGACGCGTTCACGCCGATCGAGGAGGTGCTGTCGACACTCGATGCGCTCGTACGTGCCGGCAAGCTGCGCTATGTCGGCGTCTCGAATTTCGCTGGCTGGCAGCTGATGAAGTCGCTCGCTATTGCAGACCGGCATGGCTGGCCGCGCTATGTCGCGCACCAGGTCTATTACTCGCTGCTCGGCCGCGACTATGAATGGGAGCTGATGCCGCTTGCGCGCGACCAGGGCGTCGGCGCACTGGTCTGGAGCCCGCTGGGCTGGGGCCGACTCACGGGAAAGATCCGGCGCGGCCAGCCGCTGCCGGAAGCGAGCCGCCTGCACGCCACCGCACAGTTCGGCCCGCCCGTGGACGATGCGCGCCTTTACGCCGTCGTGGACGTATTGGACGCGATTGCTGCGGAGACCGGCCGCACCGTGCCGCAGGTCGCGATCGCCTGGTTGCTGTCGCGCCCCACGGTCTCCTCCGTGATCATCGGTGCCCGCGACGAGGTGCAGCTGCGCGACAATCTCGGCGCCGTCGGCTGGTCGCTGAGCGCGGATCAGATCAAGCGTCTCGACGAGGTCAGCGCGGTGATGCCCGCCTATCCCTACTACCCCTACCGCATCCAGGAGGGTTTTGCGCGGCTCAATCCGCCGCTGGTGTGAGGGATCGCTAATAGAAGGCGGCGATCGCAGCGCCTATTCCTTGCGGAAGGTTGGATTCGCTCTTCAGCGTGTCGATGAAGACGGGATCATCGGCCACCGTAAGGCCATCCAGCTTGATCGGATGCAGCGGCTCAGGGGCCGCTGCATCCGTGGCGAGCAGATCAGGGCCGGTTCGGACACCGGCATATTCCAGCCGCGGGCGCAGTTGGACATTGTTGCCGAACTGCTCGTCCAGTGCGAGACGCCATCCGGTGCGCGAGGCCGCTCCCCGAGCGATCGCATCGCTCATGGCGAGGCTGTGCGGCTGCAGTGTGCCGAGATTGCCGAGCGCGGCACGCAAGCGGGTCGTCGCCTCCGCCAGCGAGATCTTTTCGATGCCCGGGTCCTGGTCGGCCGAGGAGAAGTCGATGACTCGCGCGCTGCTGCCGACCTTGAGGGCCTCGCCGCTTCCGCCCGCCTTCTGCATGACCGTCTTCGTCCCATAACGCGGTCGCCCGCCGATGGTGACCAGAACGATATCCTGCTCACGCGACTTGATCAGGTGGCCGTAGGGATCGCCGGTGACGCCCTTCACGACCAGAAGATCGGCGAACTTGCCGCTGGCGATGGTCCCCAGCTTCGGGTCCCATTTCAGGATCGCGGCCGGATTGCGCGTCGCCATCGAGACGATGTCGTAGTCGCTGAAGCCAAGACTGAAATGCGCGGACACGACCTTCGCCGCCTTCAGCTCGCCGAGCAGGTTCTTGCTGCCTGATGGCGACCAGTCCGAGCCGAGCGCGATGGTGAGGCCGGCGGTGCGTGCTGCGACGACATCCGTCGTCTTGCCGTAGAGCAGCAGATTGCTCAGGGGCGACCAGACGACCTTGGCATGATTTTCGGCCATCGTTCCGAAGTCGGTTGCGTCCAGCGCCGTGCAATGAATGCCGGCCAGCGACGGTTCGAGCGCCCAGTCGCCTTGAGGATTGCGCAGGGCGAGGAAGTGGCTGTGCGCCTTGGTATCGATGCCTTCGCTCAGGTGCAGCAGGAAACACGACGACGATTTGAGCTCGTTGTCGAATTTCGCCCAATCCTCGGCGTCGATGTCGGGAATCTTGGAGTGGGCGCGTGGAAGATCCGGCGGGCTGCCGATCTCGGCGGCACGCAGCGCGCCCTTGTAATATTTGTGGATCGTGCCGCTCCAGTTCGACAGCGTGATTCCCTGGCTCGTCGTCGTTCCCGCGACCATGCATTTGGCTTCGACATAACGGACGAGGGCCGGCAGCAGCGAGCCGTCATCGGCGAGCGCGATCGCGCTCATCGGACCGGTCACGGACGTCTTGTAGGATTTGGCGTTCTGCCACTGGTCGCGATTGCCGTAGAGCTGCGGCACCTGCCAGAGCGGCAGGATGTTGTAGCTCAAATGATTGTGCAGCTCGATCAGTCCGGGATAGATGGTGCCCCCGGTCACCACCGGAGCGACGGTTTCGAAGCCCGTTGGCGCCGGCTGTCCCTTCGGAACGACCGCGGCGATGCGACTATCCTCGATGAAGATCGTCCCGCTCTTGATGACGTCGCCTTCGGCCGCCATCGTCACGATCCGTCCGCTCAGCGCCCAGCGCTTCGGGCCTGCGGCCGGGCTCATGGGATCACCCCATTGGGAATGGTGATCGTGATGTTGCGCCGCTTGGTGGCTGCGTCAGCGCCCTGGCGCACGGCCCATGGCGTATCTCCACGCATCCAGGCCGGCAGCCCCGCCGGGAAGTCCTTTGCAATGATGTCGACGAGCTCGGATGGCTTGAAGGCATCGCCATAGGGCGCGAGCGATGTCTGGACGTCTGGGTGTTCGACCTTGGGCGCGAGCGCCGCGAGCGCGGTATTCCATTTGGCCAGCATGATCTTGGTATTGGCGGCTTGCGTGGCGGCATCATGGGCGGAGCTTTCCGGCCAGGTCGGGTGCGTGATGTGCTGATAGGCGAGGCTCTTGTAAGCCGCGCCATCGGCAGTCTTCAGCCACGCTTTCCAGGCCTCGTCCGCGAGGCCGCCGAGCGCGACGACGGCCTCGATGTTGCCGGGCGCGAGCACGGCCTTGAACCATTTGTCGCGATAGTCGACGATGCCGGGCTCGTTCTTGTGCTTGGAGCCGCCGCTCTGTCCGTAAACGCTGTACAGGAAGGTGTTCACCATCACGTAGCTCTGCGTGATGCCGAGCTTGGCGAGGAAGCCTTGCGTCCGGCGGCCGGCGGTGCCGACCAGGATCCGGCGCACGATCGTTTCGTGCTGGGCGGGATCCTGACCGACGACGAGCACACGCGCCGATCCGTCGAGCCGGCCGCGATGAAAGATCGGCCCCCATTCAATGCGGAAATCGTGGGGGTCGTAGGCTTCAGGGCCGGGGTAGTTGGTGCACAAATCGCGAAAGGGTTGCTCGCCGTATCCGCCGTCGAACTCCGTGAGCATGGCAATGCTCCAATCTGTCGAGGTCAAAATAGCTGCGTCACCGAACCTGTCGATGCGGCAATCTTGGCGGTCATGTCATTAATCACTCAACCAGCATATGGGTCTAGCCAGATCGCCCAAAGGTTCACGATCGTCTGCCGCTTCGTCATGGGGCGTGACAGAGCGTCGCGACAACGCGCCATGCAGAAACGCACCTGTACACGGTCGTGTGATCTCCATAACCTCCGCGGCGCAATTTTTTGGAGATGCGACGTGGCGAAGAAGGCGGCGGCCAAGAAGAAAACGACTGCAAAGAAGGTAACGAAGACCTCGAACAAGACCGGCACCGCCCGAATGGGCGCCGTCGCGAAGACCGCGAAGAAGACAGTCAAGAAGGTGGCACCGCGCAAGCCAGCCGCGGCACGTCGCCCGAAGGGGCCGGCTTGGCAATGGTCTGCGGTCGAGACCGCGGCCGCGATCCGCGCCGGCGCAATCTCCGCTGTCGAGACCGTCGAGGCGCATCTGGACCGGATGCGCGCGGTCAATCCCAGGCTGAATGCGGTCGTCGTCGATCTCGGCGAGGAGGCGCTGAAGGCGGCGCATGCGGCGGACAAGCAGCGCGCCAGGGGCGGCGAACTCGGCCTCCTGCACGGCGTGCCCATCACCATCAAGGAGAACGTCGACTACGAGGGGCGGCCGAACTTCAACGGCGTGCCGGCGAACAAGGATCTCATCGCGCCGTCGGACTCACCTGTCGTCCGCAACCTGAAGAAGGCCGGCGCCATCGTCATCGGTCTCACCAACACGCCGGAATTCTCCTTCCGCGGCTTCACCGACAATCCCTTGCACGGGCTGACGCTGAACCCCTGGGATCCTGATATCACCTGCGGCGGTTCGTCCGGCGGAGCCGGCGCGGCGGTTGCCGCCGGCATCGGCACCATCGCCCATGGCAACGATATCGGCGGCTCGCTGCGCTGGCCGGCGCATTGCAACGGCGTTGCCACCATCAAGCCGACGCAGGGCCGCATCCCCGCCTTCAATGGCAGCGCAACGGCGGAGCGGCCGATGCTGGCGCATCTGATGTCGGCGCAGGGGCCGCTTGCCCGCCATGTCGCCGACGTTCGTCTTGCGCTGGAGGCGATGAGCCAGCGTGACCCGCGCGACCCCTGGTGGATGCCGGCGCCGCTGGTCGGGCCGAAGCCGAAGGGTCCCATCAAGGTCGCACTCGCAAAGATTCCGGAGGACATGGATGTTGATCCGTCCGTCGCCGCGGCGCTGCGCCAGGCCGCCGATCACCTCGAGCGCTCCGGCTACCGCGTCAGCGAGGTTGAGGTGCCCGACATCAACGGCGTCTGGCAGACCTGGTGCGACATCATCACCAACGAGACGGTGGTGATGCAGGAGGCCAGCATGCTGAAGGTCACGTCCGAGGACTTTCACAAGGCCTGGGGCGGCATGAAAGCCAAGGCCAATGTGCTCGATCTCAAGGCCTGGATGCAGGCGACGGCCGCGCGCAACGGCCACATCCGCGCCTGGCAGCTGTTCTTCGAGGAGTATCCGGTCGTGCTCGCACCGACCACGGTGAAGCCGACGCCGGGCCCGCGCGACGACACGGTCAGCGCCGAGCGGGTGCAGGAGATCTTCTGGGGCGAGATTCGCTTCATCTCCGCGATCAACGTGCTGGGCCTGCCCGGCGCTGTGGTGCCGGTCGCCGTCCACGAGGGCAAGCCGATCGGCGTGCAGCTCATTGCCGGGCGCTATCGCGAGGACCTCGCGCTCGATGCCGCAGCCGCGATCGAGAAGCGTGCCGGCGTGATCGCCCATCGCCTCTGGGAGACGATGGCTTGATGCCATGCGCAAGGGCTCCGCGTCA
Source organism: Bradyrhizobium iriomotense (assembly GCF_018130765.1). GTDB lineage: Bacteria > Pseudomonadota > Alphaproteobacteria > Rhizobiales > Xanthobacteraceae > Bradyrhizobium > Bradyrhizobium iriomotense_A. The sequence continues at coordinate 143,698 of NZ_JAFCJZ010000021.1, read as the reverse complement.
CACGCGGAGCCTGCGTGGGCCGATCAGTTGGTTAGATGCGCGGAGGCGATCGCCTTCTGGAACAGCGCGTTCAACGCGTCGGTGATGCTCGAGTCGCTCGAGACCTCGTAGTAATAACCCGACGTCGCGCAGGCCTGCATCTTGGTCGCGATCGAGCTGCGCCATGGTGCGATGTAGGTGTTGTACCAGCTGTTGTTGGTGATCGCGAGGTAGGTGGTGTAGAGCACCGCGATCTTGACGCCGCGCGCCTTGATGGTGTCGCAGATCGTCGTCGTCAGCGGCTCCTGGCACCGGCCCGACGAGCTGATCACGGTCTGAGTGCAGCTCGAAGGGTAGTAGTAGTCGGCAACGCCATCCGCGACGAAGAACAGCCATTTCTGCGGCGAGGACGAGGAGCCGTCGCCGGGGGTCGGAATCGCGCCGTTCATCGACGACAGGATGCCGTCGAAATCCGTGCACATGTCGTTATTGTAGTTGGTGTAGGGAATCGTCATCAGGTCGACGGCGGACACCGCCGTCTTCACCGAAGAGAGGCTCGAGGTCAGCGCCGAGATCGTGGTCAGGCCGATCGAGGCGCAATCGCTGCCCATGGTGTAGACAGCCATCCGATACTGGTTGCTGACGAGCTGGCTCGCGGTCGCGGTGTCCGTCAGCGACTGCGTTGCGTCCCGCACCAGGTCGATCCGCATCTTGATCCCGAGCTTCTTCGCGATCGAATAATAGCTGTTGGTCTGCTTGGTCTTCTTCGAGCTCGACGTGTAGGTGTCGTGGCAGGCGAAGGCGCAGCTGTCGGACGTCGCGTTCTGTAATGCGGTCATGTCGGCCGTGGTAGCGCCGAGCCCCTGCGACGGCGAGTTGTCCAGCAGCACGTAGAAGTCGATGTAGGACGGCAACGAGGCCGCCGCGCTCGAGGTGGCCGAGAATTCCAGGGTCTTGTAGCCCAGGATTCCCATGAAATAGGTGGTCACCGATGCCGACGCCGTTCCGGTGGCGGTGCGGGTGGTGACGCTGTCGGTCACGGTGATGGTCACCGAGCCCGTCGCCAGGCCGTACGCGGACATCTGTCCGGTAAATGTGTTCAGGGCGTCGCTTTGCGCGGCCGATGCGCTCTTGGTGATCTCGCTCTTCGCGGTCGCGACCAGCACGGCGGTGTCGAGCGCGGCGATCAGCTTTGTTCTCGCTCGCGCGGCAAGTGAGTAGTCGACCGCGGCGCCGACGAAGGACAGCAGCGGTACCAGCGCCAGCGCGAAGATGACGGCGATGTTGCCGCGTCGGTCGGAGACGAAGCGCGAGAGCAGGTGACCTCTGTTGACGTTCGTCAAGCCGGCATGTCCCAAAGCAAGAAACGATGCGCCAGCGTAAAATCGGTGAACTTACGCAACGATTGACCGTGGCGTGAACGTTCGTGTCCACTGATTGCGGATCGTGTCGCCAGCGCTTTGAGAGACGTTGCGAAACGATTGGGGCGGGGGCTCGTGCCGCGCCGTCGCGGAACGGAAGCGGGCGGCACTTCCGGCAGGGCCGCCATATGCATCAATTCATTAATCCAATTTAACGCGAATTTGAGCCAATTCACCAATAACCGTTAGGGTTACTTCCTCGATCTCTAAGCGAATTATTGTCCGCTTTACCACCCGCCTCTAACAGAGGGACGGCGGACAACGCACGCGCCTCATACAGGCCAATAAGTGCGGCCCGCTCCATGCGGAGGTGGCACGATGCGCAACGAGACGATCGCTATTCACGCCGGCTACGAACCCGAAGCCACCACGCACGCGGTCGCCGTGCCGATCTACCAGACCGCGGCCTACGCTTTCGACAGCGCCGATCATGGCGCGGCCCTGTTCAATCTCGAGGCTGAAGGTTTCCGCTACAGCCGCATCGCCAATCCGACCAGCGCGGTGCTGGAGAAGCGCATCGCCCAGCTCGAAGGCGGTGTCGGCGCGCTCGCGGTTGCGACCGGCCAGGCCGCACTGCATTTCGCCTTCGTCAACGTCGCCGACCACGGCGGCAACATCGTCTCCGTGCCGCAGCTCTACGGCACCACGCACACGCTGCTCTCGCACATCCTGCCGCGTCAGGGCATCACCGGCCGCTTCGCCGAGAGCGACAAGCCCGAGGCGATCGAGAGGCTGATCGACGAGAACACCCGCGCGGTGTTCGCCGAGACGATCGGCAACCCCGCCGGCAATGTCTGCGACATCGAGGCGCTGGCGAAAATCGCGCATGCGCATGGCGTGCCGCTGATCGTCGACAACACGGTCGCAACGCCGATTCTGCTCACGCCGTTCGACTACGGCGCCGATATCGCCGTGCACTCGCTGACCAAGTTCCTTGGCGGCCATGGCACCACGCTCGGCGGTGCGATCGTCGATTCCGGTAACTTCCCTTGGGCGAAATACGCCGACCGCTTCCCCGCCTACAACAAGCCGGACGCCTCCTATCACGGCCTCGTCTATGCCGAGCGTTTCGGCCGGACCGCCTATATCGAGCGCGCGCGCAGTGTCTATCAGCGCACCATGGGCTCGGTGCTGTCGCCGTTCAATGCCTTCCTGCTGCTCCAGGGCATCGAGACCGTAGCGCTGCGCATGGAGCGCCATGTCGAGAACGCCCGCAAGGTCGCCGAGTTTCTGCGGACTGACCCGCGCGTTGCCTGGGTCAACTACACGGGCTTCCCCGACAGCCCCTACTACCCGCTCGTCCAAAAGTATCTCGACGGCAACGCCTCGTCGCTGTTCACCTTCGGCATCAAGGGCGGCATGGAAGCCGGCAAGTCCTTCTATGATGCGCTGAAGCTGATCACGCGCCTCGTCAATATCGGCGACGCCAAATCGCTCGCTTGCCATCCGGCCTCGACCACGCACCGTCAGATGTCGGCGGAGCAGCAGCGCGCCGCCGGCGTGCTGCCGGAGACGATCCGCCTGTCGATCGGCATCGAGCATTCCACTGACATCATCGAGGACATCGACCAGGCGCTGGAGAAAGCCTGTCCGTCGTCGCGTCTTCAGGCCGCGGAGTAGGCGGACGGCCCCGATGACGATCTTGATCGACAGGGATCAAGGCATATCGAGCCCGGCGCTGGTGCCGGCCGAGGGCGATCTGGCGCGCGATCACGCGGATGCCGAGCTCACCATCGGACTGATCAACAACATGCCGGATCCGGCGCTGAAGGCGACCGAGCGGCAGTTCATGAAGCTGCTGCAGGCTGCCGCGGGCCCGCGCCGCGTCCGTTTCCACTGCTTCTCGCTGCCCTCGGTCAAGCGCTCGCCGGAGGCGAAATGGCATGTCGAGAGCGAATATTCCGATCTTGCGGATCTCAAGCGCGGGCGGTTCGACGGGCTGATCGTGACCGGCGCGGAGCCGGTCGCGCCCGAGCTCTCCCAGGAACCGTATTGGCGCGACCTCACCGATCTGATCGACTGGGCCAAGGCCAACACGCGCTCGGCGATCTGGTCGTGCCTTGCCGCGCACGCGGCGGTGCTGCATCTCGACGGCATCGAACGGCGCCGCCTGCCGGCCAAATGTCACGGCATCTTCGACTGCGAAGCGGTGGCGGATGATTCCCTCACGCAAGCGGCACCTGCGCCGCTCAAGGTTTCGCATTCGCGCCTGAACGAGATCGCCGAGAGCGACCTCGCGCAGGCCGGCTACCAGGTGCTGACCCGTTCGGCCGACGCCGGGGTCGACGTCTTCGTCCGCCAATATGCCAGCCGCTTCGTGTTCTTCCAGGGGCATCCGGAATATGACGCGCTGTCGCTCCAGCGCGAATATCTGCGCGACGTCGGCCGCTACCTCGCGCGCGAGCGCGAGAATTACCCGCACGTGCCCGTGAGCTATTTTGACGCAGTCACCGAAGAGAAGCTGGCTCGCTTCGAGAAGCGGGCGAGGCAGGAGCGCCATCCGGCGCTGACCAACGACCTGCCGGCGCTTCATTTGCGCGCCGATATCGCCGCCGGTAGCGCGGCGGCGGCGCTGTTCCGCAATTGGCTGCAATATCTCGGCGCGGAAGCCGATGCCTCGGTCCTGGCGCGCTAGTCCTAGGGACGTTGGTTTCGCATTAGGATTACCAAAGCGTTAGGCTTGCCTCAGCCGGCGCACGAATGTTTCAGTAGAGAAATACGGAACACAGGAAACGCTGTCGTGTGGTCGGCATTCCAGGGACGCGTGAGCAATCGGCTGGCCCGGCACTTTCGCGCCGCGCCGCACCGGCTGCCTGCGCATGCGCCGATGGTGAGCTTCACCTTCGACGATGCTCCCGATAGCGCCGCAGGCGAGGGCGCCTCGCTGCTCGAAGCGCATGGCGGTCGCGGCACCTACTACATCGCCGGCAGCCTGATCGATCAACCGTCGGATCACTGGCACGGTCTGTCGAACGATGCGATCGTCCGGCTTCACCAGGCCGGTCACGAGATTGCCTGCCACACCTTCTCGCATCAGAGCTCGGCCAATCTCGACGAGGCCGCCATGGCCTGCGAGATCGAGCGGAACCGCAGCCATTTCCGCGCGATCGATTCCTCGATCACGCTGGAGAATTTCGCCTACCCCTATGGGATCGCCTCGGTCTGGCGCAAGCCGCAGCTGGCGAAGGCGTTCCGCTCGGCGCGCGGCATTCTTCCCGGCGTCAATCGTGACGTCATCGATCTCCAGTTCCTGCGCGCCTCTCCGCTGGTCGATTGCGAGATCGATCCGGCAGGCGTGGATCGCTATTTCAAAGAGGCGGCCGCAAGTGGCGGCTGGCTCATCTTCTACACCCACGACATCGCCAATGCGCCGAGCCCCTATGGCTGCACGCCGCATTTGATGCGCCACGCGCTGGAGGCGGCAGGCAAGCGCGACATGCCGATCGTGACGGTCGCAGAAGCGCTGCGGCGAATCGGGGCGTAGGGCTCTCTTCCTTCTCCCCTTGTGGGAGAAGGTGGCGCGAAGCGCCGGATGAGGGGTTGTTTCGGCATGATAATCTCTATCGTGTTCGCGGATAGAACCCCTCACCCGTCTCGCCGCTAGTGCGGCGAGCCACCCTCTCCCACAAGGGGAGAGGGGAAGAGTCGCGCCTCACCCGCAAACGGTCTTGCCACGGCCGCGCCAGCATGCGACTGGCCTTGTGACGAATCCCACGGCCGCGCTCCGATACACCCATGAACGCTCCATCGACCGCTCCGCTGCCCGCGCCGGCCAACGGCCGCGATGCGCTGTCGGTGCTGCATTCGGTGTTCGGCCTGCCGGGGTTCCGCGGCGCGCAGGGTGACATCATCCGGCACGTCACCGGCGGCGGCAATTGCCTCGTGCTGATGCCGACTGGCGGCGGCAAGTCGCTGTGTTACCAGCTTCCATCGCTGCTGCGCGAAGGCTGCGGCATCGTGGTCTCGCCGCTGATCGCGCTGATGCGCGACCAGGTCGCGGGCCTGCTGGAGGCGGGCGTCAACGCCGCTGCGCTCAACTCGTCGCTGTCGCCGCAGGAGGCCTCCGACGTCGAACGCCGCCTGATCGCAGGCGATCTCGATCTGCTCTATGTCGCGCCGGAACGGCTGGTCACGCCGCGCTGCCTGTCGCTGCTGGCGCAGGCGAAGGTGGCGCTGTTCGCGATCGACGAGGCACATTGCGTCTCGCAATGGGGGCACGACTTCCGCCCCGAATATGTCGGCCTCTCCATCATCGCCGAGCGCTTTCCCGACGTGCCGCGCATCGCGCTCACCGCCACCGCCGACGAGTTGACGCGCAAGGAGATCGTCGAACGGCTCCAGCTTGCCGGTTCCCCGCAATTCGTCTCCAGCTTCGACCGCCCCAACATCCGCTACGAGATCGTCGACAAGCGCAACGCGGTGTCGCAGCTCAAGGAGTTCATCCGCGAGCGTCATATGGGTGATGCCGGCGTGGTCTACTGCCTGTCGCGCAACCGGGTCGAGGAGGTCGCCGCCGCGCTCGACGACGCCGGCATTGCCGCGCTGCCCTATCATGCCGGTCTCGACAGCAGCGTGCGCTCGCGCAACCAGGACCGTTTCCTCAACGAGGACGGCATCGTCATCGTCGCGACCATCGCCTTCGGCATGGGCATCGACAAGCCCGACGTGCGTTTCGTCGCCCATCTCGACCTCCCCAAGAGCATCGAGGCGTATTACCAGGAGACAGGCCGCGCCGGCCGCGACGGCAAGCCGTCGGCGGCGTGGATGGCCTATGGCCTGTCCGATATCGTGCAGCAGCGCCGCATGATCGACGAGTCGGCCGGGTCCGACGATTTCAAGCGGGTCTCGATCGGGAAGCTCGACGCGCTGGTCGGTCTAGCCGAGACCGCGCATTGCCGGCGCAAGCGCCTGCTCGCCTATTTCGGCGAGGTCGTGACGGCCGAGACCTGCGGCAATTGCGACAATTGCCTGACGCCGCCAAAAATGCGCGACGGCAAGGTGCTGGCGCAGAAGCTGTTGTCCTGCGTCTATCGCACCGGGCAGCGTTTTGGCGCGATGCACCTGATCGACGTGCTGGTCGGGCGCCTGACCGAGAAGGTTACGCAGTTCGGCCACGACAAGCTGTCGGTGTTCGGCATCGGGCGCGAGCTCAACGAGAAGCAATGGCGCACGGTGCTGCGGCAGCTGGTGGCGATGGGCCATTTGCAGAGCGACAGCGAGGCCTATGGCGCGCTGAAGCTGACGGAGTCCGCGCGCGGCGTGCTGCGCGGAGAAACGGAAGTCTGGCTGCGCGAGGAGGCTCCCGGCACCCGCATCCGGTCAAGCCGCGCAAAATCCCGCCGCGGCGAACTCGCACCCGCGGCGAGCGCGCCACAGGGCGACGTCGATCCCGAATTGCGCGCGCGCCTGCGGTCCTGGCGTTCGGACGTCGCGCGAGAGCGCGGCGTGCCGGCCTATGTGGTGCTGCACGATGCCACCATCGACGGCATCGTGCGGGCCTGGCCGACGACGCTGGACGAGCTGCGCAACGTGCCTGGTATCGGCGACAAGAAGCTCGAGCATTACGGCGACGAGCTGCTGCAGATCGTCAGGACGCGGTAGGCACCAACCTCTCCGCTGTCATCCCGGACAAGCGTAGCTCTCGACAACGCGTAGCGTTGTCGAGAGCAGAGCGCAGATCCGGGATCCATAACCACAGGACAATGTGGTTATGGCAAGCTGGTAACTGCGTGTCTCCGCCAAACGCAATCCTGTGGTTATGGGTCCCGGGTCTGCGCTGACGCTTGCCCGGGACGACACCGTTGTGTGAGGCGCGAGCTGGGCCTCTCACCCATTCCGGAACGCGTAGCCGTAGCCGTTCAGCGCCGGTGCGCCGCCGAGATGGGCGTAGAGGATCTTCGCGCCCTTCTCGAAATGGCCCTTCTTGGTCAGGTCGATCAGGCCCTGCATCGATTTGCCCTCGTAGACAGGGTCGGTGATCATCGCCTCGAGCCGCGCGGTGAGGCGGATTGCCTCCTTGGTCTCCTCCGACGGCACGCCATAGGCGGGATAGGCGTAATCCTCGATCAGCACGACGTCATCCGCGACGATGTCCTTGCTGAGCTCGACGAGCTTGGCGGTGTTCTGTGCGATCGAGAGCACCTGCGCCTTGGTCTGCGCCGGCGTGAACGAGGCGTCGATGCCGATCACCTTTCGCGCACGGCCGTCCGCCGCAAAGCCAACCAGCATGCCAGCATGGGTCGAGCCGGTGACGGTGCAGACGATGATGTAGTCGAACTTGAAGCCGAGCTCGGCTTCCTGCTTGCGCACCTCCTCGGCAAAGCCGACATAGCCGAGCCCGCCATATTTGTGCACGGACGCGCCGGCGGGAATCGCGTAGGGCTTGCCGCCCGCCGCCTTCACTTCCTCGATCGCCTGCTCCCAGCTCTTGCGGATGCCGATGTCGAAACCGTCGTCGACGAGGCGGACGTCGGCGCCCATGATGCGCGAGAGCATGATGTTGCCGACGCGGTCATAGACGGCGTCCTCGTGCGGCACCCAGGCCTCCTGCACCAGGCGGCACTTCATGCCGATCTTGGCGGCCACCGCTGCGATCATGCGGGTGTGGTTGGACTGCACGCCGCCGATCGACACCAGCGTGTCGGCGTTGGAGGCGATTGCGTCGGGAATGATGTATTCGAGCTTGCGCAGCTTGTTGCCGCCATAGGCGAGGCCGGAATTGCAGTCCTCGCGCTTGGCATAGATCTCGACATTGCCGCCGAGATGTTTTGACAGCCGCTCCAGCTTCTCGATCGGCGTCGGTCCGAAGGTCAGCGGGTAGCGCGCGAATTTTTCCAGCATGGTCAGGTCATCCCGATTGGCGTTGATCTGGGATGTGGCTAGCATTGCCGTGGGAAAATGTGCTCTCAAATATTGCATTGATATTGCGCACCTTCTTGCGTCCGCTGCGCTAATAGATACTATTCCTTCCGAATTAGTCCATATTTTCGGAAGCTTCTTCCATGGCCGCCCGGCTCGATCGAACTGACCTTAAGATATTGAGATTGCTGCAAAATAACGGGCGGCTGAGCAATGCCGAGCTGGCCGAAACCGTCGCGATCAGCCCCGCCACCTGCCACCGTCGCACCCAGCGCCTGTTCGAGGACGGGTTCATCGCCACTGTGCGCGCGATGATCGCCCCGAAGAAGGTGGCCAAGGGCACGCTGGTGATGGTCGGCGTCGTGCTTGACCGCTCCACCCCGGAGAGCTTTGCCATCTTCGAGCAGGCGGTTGCAAAACTGAAATTCGTGCTCGACTGCCACCTCGTCGCCGGCGACTTCGATTACTTCCTCAAGATCCGGGTCGGCGACATGGAGGACTTCAACCGCATCCATGGCGAGCAGCTCATCGCGCTGCCCGGCGTGCGCCAGACCCGCACCTTCTTCGTGATGAAGGAGGTCGTCGACAACGCGCCGCTGGAGTTTTGAGCGCACTTGATGCGCGATCCGCATCATGAGAGATTCGGCCGATGCAGACATTCCCCTTCCGCCAGCACAATCCGGCCGGGCCGGCCTATCGGCGCGGCTGGGTCGACGAGGCCGTCGCCGCGATCGAGGCCGACCAGTGCCGCACCGCCGACACGCACCTGATCCGGCTGATCGTGCCGGCGCTGTCAGGCATCGACATCTATCTCAAGGATGAATCCACGCATCCGACGGGCAGCCTGAAGCATCGCCTGGCGCGCTCGCTGTTCCTCTATGCGCTCTGCAACGGCCACATCCGCGAAGGCACGCCCGTGGTCGAGGCCTCGTCGGGATCGACCGCGGTGTCGGAGGCCTATTTCGCGCAGATGATCGGCGTGCCTTTCTATGCCGTGATGCCGCGCACGACCTCGGCCGAGAAGATCGCGGCGATCGAGCATTATGGCGGCAACTGCCATCTGATCGACGACGGGCGCGCCCTCTATGCGGAGGCCGCCGCGCTCGCCGCCCGGCTGAACGGCCATTACATGGACCAGTTCACCTTCGCCGAGCGCGCCACCGACTGGCGCGGCAACAACAACATCGCCGAATCGATCTTCACGCAATTGGCGGGCGAGCCGCGGCCGATCCCGGACTGGATCGTGATGGGCGCCGGCACCGGCGGCACCTCGGCCACCATCGGGCGCTATCTGCGTTATCGCCAGTATCCGACGCGGCTGTGCGTTGCCGATGTCGAGTATTCCGCCTTCTTCGATTGCTTCCGCACGCAGGACCGTTCCCATGTCTGCGACCGCCCGTCGCTGATCGAGGGTGTCGGCCGTCCCCGCTGCGAGCCGTCCTTCGTGCCCGGCGTGGTCGACCGCATGATGAAGATCCCGGATGCGGCAACGATCGCGGCGATGAACGTGCTGTCGCGCCGGCTGCGCCGCGTGGTCGGCGGCTCCACCGGCACCAATTTCCTGGCGCTGTGCCGGCTTGCATCGGAGATGCGCAAGGCGAACGTGACGGGATCGCTGGTGACGCTGATCTGCGATTCCGGCGAGCGCTACCGGCAGACCTATTACGAGCCGGAATGGCTGAAAGCGCGCGGTCTCGATCCGGCGCCGGTCGAGGCGGCGCTGTCGTCGTTCCTTGAGACAGGTGCGCCACTGGCGCTTGATGTCGACGACGTCGTCAATCCGCAGAGCGCATAGGGCGCAAAAGCCCGTAGCGGACATCTTCGTGCGATTTACGAAATCGCACGGCCCGTCACGGCAACTTCACTTGCCTTGCGCGAGCGTGCAGGTGACGGTTGCCTCTTCTCAACGAGGAGATCCCGCCGTGCGCCTTCCCATTCTCGATCCGAAAGACCTGAGTGCTGAACAGAAGCCGCTCTATGACGACATGCAGGCCGGCATCAAGGACCACTTCAAGGGCTTCGTGAACATGCGCGACGACGGCGCGCTGCTCGGGCCCTGGAATCCCTGGATCCGCGAGCCGCGTTTCGGTGGGCCGGTGTGGGAGCTGGTCAAGGCGATCGCGTCGAACCCGCTGCTGCCGGCCGCCGTGCGCGAGGTCGCGATCCTCGTCACCGGCTCGCATTTCCGCTCCGGCTATGAGCTCTACGCCCATGTGCTGGTGGCCGAGCAGCGCGGGCTCACCGACGAGAAGCTCGCGACCATCGTCGCCGGCCAGCGGCCGGTGGACCTCACAAGGCAGGAGGCAGTCGCCTATGACATGGCCTCCGCCCTTGTGAGCGGCGGCGTGCTTCCGGAGCTGACTTATCGTGCGGCCGTGAAGGAATTCGGCGAGCACGGCGCGGCCGAGTTGTCCTATCTCGTCGGTGTCTACTGCATGGTCTCGGTCACGCTCAACACCTTCGACGTGCCGGTGCCGGAGTAGTAGCGCCTAATTGCGCACCGCGTAGAGCGGCGTGCGCAGCGTCAGCTGGTAGGCCGGCTTTGGCGTCCACGCGATCTGCGCGGTGATGCCGAACAGGCGGTTGTCGTTGTCGTCCATGCGGTCGAGGTCGAGCCGCAGGGTCGGCTGGGTGAAGGACGCCGCCAGCGTTCGGCCGGCGAACTGCGCGCCGCCGAAAGACTGTATGCCGAGGCGCCCGGTGAACTTCCAGTTGCTCGGCCATTGGTAGTAGCCGCCGGCATAGAGGATCGTGTTTGGCCGGATAGTGGCGAACGGGCTGGCGACGGTGGCGGTGGTATATTGCAGGCCGGCCAGCCAGCCCCGCGTCTCGTCCTCGTCGAGCGCGTAGTCGAATTCCAGGATGTTGTTGAAGGAATTCGTCATGCCCTGTTCGTTCGGCACCGACTGCGTCAGGGTCGATTGCAGCGTGATGGTCGGGATCTTGCCGCCATTCTGCTGGTAGAGATCGGCCTGCACGCCGATGTTCCAGCTGGTGATGTCGAAGGACGACCAGCCGCTGCCGATGTCCACGGTCGAGCCCGACACGCCGCCATAGAGCGAGACGCGGTCGCTGACGTCGACGGTCAGCGGCAGGTCGATGGCGATGGCTTTTGCCGCTGGCAAGCCGTTCGGCAGCGTCGTGCCCCGTCGTACCGCGAGGGACTGGAATGCAGCCGATAGCGAGGTGGTGCCGAAGCCGAGCCCGAGCGTGCCCGCCGGGATCGCCGCGTAGCTGGTGCGCAGGTCGAGATAGATGTTCGGCACAGCCGGCTTTGCCGGCTTGTCCTCCTCATCGTCGGCCGCGAAGGCGCCTGCCGGGATCGCCAGACAAAGCAGTCCCGTCGCGGCAGTGCGCAAAGCCGGACGACGGGATTGGCTGCGATGGGGCACGTGACGATCCGACGCGTGGCGATTTGATGGCAAAACCGTTGTTAGATGGAACGTGATCACGCGTGTGGTCAAGCGCTATCCGCAAGCGATGGACGGCATGGACGCGGGCGGTTACCCTGCCGTGATCGCACTGACACACCCGCCCGCCACAGTGCGGGCGGACAATGGAGGACGACAGCCATGAACACGTCACGCCGCATCCTGCTCACCGGTCTGGCGGGGCTCGCTGTTGCTCCGACCGCCGTTGCCGCCGCTGCACCCTCGGCCGAACCCGGCGACGTGACGGTCGCCGAAGAGCGCTTCGCGCGCACCATCGCAGCCGCGCATGCGCCCGATATCACCTGCGCGCGCCAGGCCGAACGCTACGCGGATGCGCACTGGCCGGAATATGTCGTGGCCGCGAGGGCCGTGCTCGGCGCGAGGGTCTAGTTACTTTCTTCCCTTCTCCCCTTGCGGGAGAAGGTGGCGCGAAGCGCCGGATGAGGGGTATGCCTCGGCGCGTTCAAACAAGAGTTGGATTCGCGGACAGAGACCCCTCACCCGTCTCGCCGCTACGCGGCGATCCACCCTCTCCCACAAGGGGAGAGGGTAAGGAAGCGTCTCACCTCTCCACCGCCCGCCGCACCTGCTCGCCGATCTGCGACAGCACGAGCTGCGCCTGTGGCAGGATCGCGCCCATGGCGTGGAAATTGTGGACCATGCCGTCATGGCAGACGTGCTCGACGGCAACGCCCGCGCTGAGCAGCTTGCGCGCATAGGCATTGCCCTCGTCGCGCATCGGGTCGAACTCGGCGGTGTGGATGATCGCGGTCGGCAGACCCGTGAGCCTGCTCGCGCGCAGCGGCGAGATGCGCGGATCGGCGGCATCGAAGCCCTCGGGCAGATAGTCGGCGAGATCGGCTTCGATCGTGGTGCGATCGATCAGATGGCCTTCGGCGAATTCCTCGCGCGACGGCGAGGTCTCCTCGAAATCCAGCACCGGGCAGATCAGGCATTGCGCTACGATGGAGAGGCCGGCGTTTTGCAGAGCCTCCTGGCACACGATCGCCGCCAATGTGGCGCCGGCGGAATCGCCTCCGACAACCAGCCGCTCGGCATCGATGCCGAGGGAGGGCGCCTCGCGCGCGACCCATTCGGTCGCGGCGATCGCATCGTCCACGGCAGCGGGAAACTTGTGCTCGGGCGCGAGCCGGTAGTCGACCGAGACCAGGCGGCATCCGGTCGCATGCGCCAGCGCCGCGGCGATGCGGTCATGCGTGGCGATGCTGCCGGCAACGAGGCCGCCACCATGGAAGAACACGAAGCCTGGCGCGGATTCGCCGGCAGAAGCGGGTGAATAGAGCCGGTAGGGGATTTCTCCGCCAGGGCCGGGCAGCATGCCGTCGGACGCGGTCACGTCAGGTGCCTCGGTGCGTGCGAATTGCATCAGCTTTGCCAGCGATTGCCGCCGTGCTTCGACGCTGGGCCGGCTCCGCGCTTGCGGCCCAGCCGCAGCCATCATGGTCAACAAACGCTTTGCGAGCGGGTCGAGCGGCATGCTGCTTCCTTCTCCCTTATGGGAAAAGGTAGCCTACCTCTTCTGCGCAGGGAATCATTTAGAAGTTCCGCCAATAGTGACGCTATAATACCGCATCACGCCCACGGGAGGCAGGTCATGGCCGAGATCAAGAAGGCAATCGAATATTCACCGAGCTGGACCTTCTTCGAGGGCAAATGGCATGACGGCAATGTGCCGATCATGGGGCCGCGCACGCATGCGGCCTGGCTCGGCTCGGTCGTGTTCGACGGCGCCCGTGCGTTCGAAGGCGTCGCGCCCGATCTCGATCGTCATTGCGCGCGCACCAATCAATCCGCGATCAGCTTTGGCCTGAAGCCGGTGGTCGATGCCGGCACCTGGCTCGCGCTCGCAAACGAAGGTATCGCGCGGTTCGCGGCGAATGCCGAGCTCTATATCCGCCCGATGTACTGGGCGCAGAGTGGGCTCGGCGGCGGCGTGCTGTTCGATCCTGACTCCACCAACTGGTGTCTGAGCATCTACGAGGCGCCGATACCGAAACCCGTCGGCAACGCGATCACGCTGTCGCCGTTCCGCAGGCCCACCGCCGAATGCGCGCCGGTCGAAGCCAAGGCGGCCTGCCTCTATCCGAACAATTCGCGCGCACTCGCCGAGGCGGCCTCGCGCGGCTTCCAGAACGCGCTGATGCTGGACATGCTCGGCAATGTCGCCGAGTTCGGCAATTCCAACGTGTTCATGGCCAAGGACGGTGTGGTGTTCACGCCGGTGCCGAACGGTACCTTCCTCAACGGCATCACGCGCCAGCGCGTCATCAGCCTGCTTCGCGGCGATGGCGTCACCGTGGTCGAGAAGACGCTGCGCTACGCCGACTTCCTCGCCGCCGACGAGATCTTTTCATCGGGCAATTTCGCCAAGGTCGCGCCGGTGATCCGCATCGACGAGCGCGAGCTGAAGCCGGGCCCGTTCTACACCAAGGCGCGCAAGCTCTATTGGGATTTCGCGCATGCGGTGAAGCTGGCGGCGTAGGCTCTCCGATGTCGTCCTGGCGAAAGCCAGGACCCATTACCCCATGGAGAAGTTTGGCGAAGATCAGTCGTTCGGTACTGCCACCGATCGCTACGGATAGACCTCGCGGTATGGGTCCTGGCCTTCGCCAGGACGACACCGAGGGTGGGGCATGCGCCACGCCCTATTTATGGGCCCCGCCTCCGAAACCGGCTGAACTGAAACGCCTGCGTCGAATCCCACGGTGTGTGGTGTATCTCGCGCCGCGTCTCGACCAGCTCGAACGCCGGCCCGAGTTCAGCCGCAAGGCTGGCGCTGTCGTGGCGCTGCACCGGTAAGCCGCCCTATCATCGGGATCGGTCAGGAAGTGAAACGCCGCGCGATCGTGCCAGACGTCGTAGGTCCTGGTCGGCCGCCACGTCGTGGCGTCGGCAACGATCCAGTCGACTGTCGAAGCGGCCTGGCCGATTCGCTTCTTCACCATGTCAAGCGCGTTGGCGGAGAGGTCCAGCACGGCAAGACGGCGGTATCCGTCCTGAAGCAGTGCATCGACCAGCCGCGACGCGCCGCCGCCGATATCGATGATGGCCGCATCATGATCGGAATTGGCGGCGCGAATCATCGCGAGCGAGATCGCCGGGTTGTCCTGATACCAGCTGACCTCGGTCTCGCCCTTGGTGGCGTAGACGTTCTCCCAGTGCGTGGTGCGGTCAGACAAGGCGGCTCCGGCCCTGGCCGGGGACGGCAGCGCGTCAGCGGCGCTGCCGGGATCAAGTGGCAATTCGCGCGCCCGCCGCTTGCGGACGCGCCGGTACGAACGAAGGAGCTATTCCTCCTTCTTGGACATCCGCTCGAGGCGCTCCTGCATTTCCTTCATCTGCTGGCGCAAATCGTCGATGTTGCTGTCCTTGGGCGCCTCGGCGTTCGTATCGGGCTCCGGCTCGGGGCTGGCCGCCGGGCGGGGCGCGGCGAACGGCTTGAACATCGAGAAGGTCTGCTGGAACAGCTCCATGTTGCGGCGGACCTGTTCCTCCAGCGGCGCAAACGGAGTGCCGGACAGCGTGTTGGCGATCTGCTTGCGAAACTTCTCCTGCTCCTGGGTCAGCGTCGCGATCGACTGCTCCAGATATTTCGGCACCACCATCTGCATGCTGTCGCCGTAGAAGCGAATCAGCTGACGCAGGAAGGTGGTCGGCAGCAGGTTCTGGCCGGCCTTGTTCTCCTGCTCGAAGATGATCTGGGCCAGCACGGAGCGGGTGATGTCGTCGCCGGTCTTGGCGTCGTAGACCAGGAAATCTTCGCCGTCCTTGACCATGGCGGCGAGGTCTTCCAGCGTCACGTAAGTACTCGTTCCGGTGTTATAGAGCCGGCGGTTCGCGTATTTCTTGATGGTGGTGGGTTGGTCTGATTTCGCCATGGGCTCTCACTTGCAAAAACGCTGAGAACGGGAACCCGGCGGGCTATGCCGCAGGGCGGGAAGAGTACGCAACGCAACAAAATAAGCATTTTCAAAGGGGTCACGCTACCGTTTTGTGCGCCACGGTTAATCGGGCAGCAAAAACGTGCTTGCGAAAGCGCCAAGAACGCTATTTTGAATGCGCTGCGGCATAGATTCGGCCCCCCGCCGATTGACATGCCTCAACGACGTTAACAGGATGGCTGACGAGACTGGCGAGCGTTTTTCCAGCCCCGCCTGCCCCTTCACAAGAACCTCAAGCCCCAGGAGATGCCCCATGTCAGACGATGTCGTCATCGTCAGCGCCGCCCGCACCCCGGTCGGAAGCTTCAACGGAGCCTTCGCGACCCTTCCTGCCCATGACCTCGGCGCTATCGCCATCAAGGCCGCGCTGGAGCGCGGTGGCATCGAGCCCGGCCGGGTCTCGGAAGTCATCATGGGTCAGATCCTGACCGCGGCCCAGGGTCAGAACCCGGCCCGCCAGGCCTCGATCGCCGCCGGCATTCCGGTGGAAAGCCCGGCCTGGGGCGTCAACCAGCTCTGCGGCTCGGGCCTGCGCACGGTCGCGCTCGGCTACCAGGCGCTGCTCAACGGCGATTCCGAGATCGTGGTCGCCGGCGGCCAGGAATCCATGAGCATGGCCCCGCACGCCCAGTATCTGCGCGGCGGCGTCAAGATGGGTGCCGTCGAGTTCGTCGACACCATGATCAAGGACGGCCTGTGGGATGCCTTCAACGGCTACCACATGGGCAACACCGCCGAGAACGTCGCGCGGCAGTGGCAGATCACCCGCGCCCAGCAGGACGAGTTCGCGGTCGCCTCGCAGCAGAAGGCCGAGGCCGCGCAGAAGGCCGGCAAGTTCAACGACGAGATCGTTCCCGTCACCATCAAGACCCGCAAGGGCGACGTGGTCGTCAGCGCCGACGAATATCCGCGCCATGGCGCCACGCTCGACGCGATGGCGAAGCTCAAGCCGGCCTTCGAGAAGGACGGCACGGTCACCGCGGGCTCGGCCTCGGGCATCAATGACGGCGCTGCCGCCGTGGTGCTGATGACGGCCAAGCAGGCCGCCAAGGAAGGCAAGAAGCCGATCGCGCGCATCGTGTCCTGGGCGCAGGCCGGCGTCGATCCGAAGATCATGGGCTCGGGCCCGATCCCGGCCTCGCGTCTCGCGCTGAAGAAGGCCGGCTGGAACGTCGGCGATCTCGATCTGATCGAGGCCAACGAGGCCTTTGCGGCGCAGGCCTGCGCCGTCAACAAGGACCTCGGCTGGGACACCTCGAAGGTCAACGTCAATGGCGGCGCGATCGCGATCGGCCATCCGGTCGGTGCCTCCGGCGCGCGCGTGCTGGTGACGCTGCTGCACGAGATGCAGAAGCGCGATTCGAAGAAGGGCCTCGCCACGCTGTGCATCGGCGGCGGCATGGGTATCGCGATGTGTCTGGCGCGCGACTGAAGGTCGCTGACGCGTGCGCCGCACACCTGATTGAGTGCGTTGCACGCGACTAAAAAGGCGGCGGTTGCAAATCAAATATTCTTCGCAACCTTGCAAGCCTCGACTAAAGAGAAACGCCCGGCTCACGCCGGGCGTTTTGTTCTTGATGTCCGTCAAACGACCCGCATAATCCGTAGCTAAAAACGATCACTCAAAAGCGTCCGAAGAGTCCAAGGAAGAGTCCAAGGGAAGGAATACGATATGGCACGTGTTGCACTGGTGACGGGTGGTACGCGGGGCATCGGAGCTGCGATCAGCAAGGCGCTGAAGGCGGCCGGCTACAAGGTCGCGGCAAGTTATGCCGGCAACGATGCAGCGGCGGAGAAGTTCAAGGCCGAGACTGGCATCGCCGTCTACAAATGGGACGTCAGCAATTTCGACGCCTGCGCTGAAGGCGTGAAGAAGGTCGAGGCCGAGGTCGGCCCGGTCGACGTGCTCGTCAACAATGCCGGCATCACCAAGGACGGCGCCTTCCACAAGATGAGCCTCGAGCAATGGAACGCCGTGATCGGCACCAATCTCGGTTCGCTGTTCAACATGTCGCGTCAGGTGATCGAAGGCATGCGCGGGCGCAAGTTCGGCCGCATCATCAACATCTCCTCGATCAACGGCCAGAAGGGCCAGTTCGGCCAGGTGAACTATTCCGCGGCCAAAGCCGGCGAGATCGGTTTCACCAAGGCTCTGGCAATCGAGAACGCCAAGGGCGGCGTCACCGTGAATGCGATCTGCCCGGGCTACATCAACACCGAGATGGTGCAGGCGGTGCCGAAGGACGTGCTGGAAAAGGCCATCCTGCCGCTGATCCCGATCGGCCGCCTCGGCGAGCCCGAGGAGATCGCTCGCGCGGTCGTGTTCCTTGCCGCGGATGAGGCCGGCGCCATCACCGGCTCGACGCTGTCGGTCAACGGCGGCCAGTACATGGTGTGATGCGATCGCATCACGTTCGATCTTAAGGCCAACGTCTCGTGATGCTCGGGCTTGTCCCGGGCATCACGACCTGTCATTCCGGGGCGCCGCGACAGCGGCGAACCCGGAATCTCGAGGTTCCGGGTCTGGCGCCAGGCGCCATCCCGGAACGACGAGACCTTCTGCAATGACTCCCCGCACTGCCACGCTGATCGGATTGACCGCGATCCTGATGTGGTCGCTGCTGTCGGTGATGACGGTCGCGACCGGAAAGATCCCGGCGTTCCAGCTCGCCGCGATGACGTTTGCGATCGGCGGTCTCGTCGGCCTGCTCACCTGGATCGGCCGCGGCGATGCCGCCAAAAGCCTGCGCCAGCCGCTGGTGGTGTGGGCCGTCGGCGTCGGCGGATTGTTCGGCTATCACGCGCTGTATTTCCTCGCGCTGCGCTTCGCGCCGCCGGCCGAGGCCGGTCTCCTGAATTATCTCTGGCCTCTCCTGATCGTGCTGTTCTCGTCGTTCCTCCCGGGCGAGCGACTTGCCGCGCATCACATCATCGGTGCCGTGCTCGGCCTCATCGGCACGGTGCTGCTGTTCGCCGGCAACACCAGCGGTTTTGCGCCGGGCGCGGTGCCGGGACTGATCGCGGCCTTCATCGCCGCCTTCGTCTGGGCGACCTATTCAGTGCTGTCGCGCCGCTTGAAAGCGGTGCCGACCGATGCAGTTGCGGGCTTCTGTCTCGCCACATCAGTGCTCGCCGCACTGATGCACGGCGCGCTTGAAACCACCGTCTTGCCCGAGACTACGGTGCAGTGGCTTTCGGTCATCGCGCTCGGAATCGGTCCGGTCGGCGCCGCGTTCTACGCCTGGGACATCGGCATGAAGCGCGGCGATATCCGCGTGCTCGGCGCCGCCTCCTACGCGACGCCGCTGCTCTCGACGGGCTTCCTCATCGCCGCCGGCTTTGCAAAAGCCAGCGCCAACATCGCCATTGCTGCGGTCCTGATCGCCGGCGGCGGCCTGATCGCGGCGAAGGACATGGTGCTGAGGAAGCGGTGATTGTCATTCCGGGGCGCGCGGAGAGCGAACCCGGAATCCATTTATCCGCGTCAACGGTGGCGAGATTTCTCAGATGCGCAATTGCGCATCATAGTTCGCCGCTTGCGCGGCGCCCCGGAATGACGGTGGGGGAGCTACGGCTCCCAGCCCTTCGGCGCCAGCTCGAACTTTGCGAACTCGAACGCCGGCGCCACCGTGCAGCCGACCAGTGTCCACTCGCCCGTGGTCTCCGCCATCTGCCAGGCATTGGCCGGCACGATTCCCTGGGGCCGCTCACCGCCGACGAGATCCGTGCCGAGCCGCACCTCGTGCTGCGAGCAGCCGTCATGGGCGATGCGCAGCATCAAGGGGCTGCCGGCGTAGTAGTGCCAGGTCTCGACTGCATCGATGCGGTGCCAGTGCGAGCGCTCGCCGCGCGCGAGCAGGAAGTAGATGAGGGTCGAGCGCGAACGGCCATTGGCGTCCGTGGTCTGGTCGCGGAATGTCTCGCGATAGTGCCCGCCTTCAGGATGCGGGCGGAGTTCGAGGCGTGCAATGATCTCGGCTGCGGTCGGCATCGATTCCCGTCAGGACTTGTTCTTCAGGATTTGTTCTTGCGCTCACGGAGCTCGCCGAACACGGTGGCGGCATCTGCCCCCTTCATGTGGAGCCTGGCCGCAACCGAGGGCTCGTCGGCGCGCAGGAACACGTTCGCCCGCTTCTCATCGCCAAGCAATGAAGGGATGGTCGGCTTGTTCTCGGCCCGGAGCCTCGTGACCTCCGCCGCGCGCGCCTGCAGCGCCGCATTGTCGGGGTCGACGGTGAGGGCGAACTTGACGTTGGACGCCGTGTATTCGTGGCCGCAATAGAGCTTGAAGTCGTCGGGCAGGGCCCGCAGCTTCAACAGCGAATCCCACATCATCGGATAGGTGCCCTCGAACACGCGGCCGCAGCCGATCGAGAACAGCGTGTCGGCGGCGAACACCGTCTTCTCATTGTCGAACACGTAGGAGATGTGGTCGAGCGTGTGGCCGGGCGTCTCCACGACGCGCGCCAGCAGATTGCCGATCTTGATGACGTCGGCATTGGCAACGCGCAAATCGACGTTCGCTATCTTTGTCGTCTTGTCATGCGGCGCGACGACGCGGCAATTGTATTTCTGCTTGAGTTCGGCGACCCCGCCGACATGATCGCCATGGTGATGGGTGATCAGGATGTCGGTGAGCTGCCAGCCCTCGCGGTCCAGCGCCTTCAGGATCGGGCCGGCCTCGGGCGCGTCGATCGACGCCGTCGCCTTGGTTTCCAGATCGTGGATCAGATAACCGAAATTGTCGTTTAAACAGGTGAAAGTACGAATTTCGGCGGCCATGACCTCTCCATCGCGCTCAGCCCCGCCAGACAAATATGGCGTTAAGGTTGCCCAGGCAATGCAATATTCCGCGCGCAGGCGTGCCCTCGCGCATGTTACATTGCCGTCATGACCATCGACGTCGTCGACCTCCGCGAGTTCTATTCCCGTCGCCTCGGGATTGTGGCGCGGCAGATGATCAATCGCGGCATCCGGCAGCGCTGGCCGGGCGCCGAGGGCCAGCGTGTGCTCGGCATCGGCTATCCGACGCCCTATCTGGGGTTGTTCCGGGAAGATGCCGAGCGCTGCCTCGCCTTCATGCCGGCGGCCCAGGGTGTGCTGAAATGGCCGACCGGACGGCCGGCGCTGGCCTCGCTGGTCGATGAATTCTCGCTGCCGCTTCCCGACGCCGCGGTCGACCGCATCCTGCTGGTTCATGCGCTGGAGATGTCGGACGATCCGGCCGCGCTGCTGCGCGAGGTGTGGCGGGTGCTGTCGGGCTCGGGCCGTGTCATCGCGGTGATCCCGAATCGGCGCGGCGTATGGACCCGCACCGACAGCACGCCGTTCGGTCACGGGCGGCCGTATTCGCGCTCGCAGATCACGGACCTGTTGCGCCAGACTTGGTTCACGCCGACCGCGTGGGGCGAGGCGCTGTTCATGCCGCCCTATGCCGGCGGCTGGGTGCTGAAATCGGCGCAGATGTGGGAGCGAGCCGGCGCCGCGCTGTCGCTGCCCTTTGCCGGCGTGCACATCGTCGAGGCCACCAAGCAGGTTTATCGCGCGATCCCCGCCAAGCGCGAGCGGGCGCGGCTGATTCCCTCGCTGGCCAAGCCCGTGCTGGTGCCGTCCTCGACGACGGTGACGCGCAGCTGAAACAAATCGTCCCGGCGAGGCCGGGACGATCTAGGTCAGAAAATCAGAGTAAATCAGAAGAGGCTTACTCGCCCGAGGCGACCTCGTCGCTCGACGCGGCGGGGGCCGCTTCACGCTCGGGACGCGGCCCATGCGGCCGGCGCCGCCGGCGCGGATAGCGCTCGCCGCCACCACCACCGCCACCGCCCTCGAAGCCGCCCTGGGCGCCATTCACCTGCGGCTGTGCGCCGGTGATGAAGGAGGGCAGGCGGTCGACGCTGCCGGCATCGGCGATGACAGGCTGCGGCTGGTTCGCAGGTTGCGGCTGCGCCTGATATTGCGGCTGCGGACGGTGGTCGCGTTCGCGATGCTCGCGCGGTTGCTGATTGTCGCGCTGATAGGGCTGCTGGTTGTCGCGCTGCTGGTGATCACGCTGGTGATGATCGCGCTGGCTGTCGCGGTCGCGCATGAAGGGCTGCTGCTGCGGCGGCTGCGGAACGAAGCCCGGCTCCTGGCCGAACGCCGAGAAATTCTCGCCGTCGTCCTCGCTGTCGTCGCCGCTGGTGTTGCTGATCGGCTCGTCGCCGCGCGGCTGCTGGTTCTGGCGGAACTGCTCCTGGGCGGCCGCGATCAGGCGGAAATAATGCTCGGCGTGCTGGTAGTAGTTCTCGGCCGCAACGGGGTCGCCGGAGGAGCGCGCATCGCGCGCGAGCTGGAGATACTTTTCAGCGATATGCGAGGCCGTGCCGCGGATCTTGATGTCGGGCCCGTTGGACTCGTAGACCCGGGTCATCGGGTTCTGGCCGCGCCGGTTGTTGTTGTTATTGTTGTTGCGGTTGCGCATCCGCTGCTTGTTCTGACCGTTTCTCATGTCCTGCCTTTAATTCCAGCCCTAAAGGTTGCACGCATTACTGATTGCTGAGACTGACCTGGTGACAGCGGTTCACATCGCTCGTACGCACCGCGCACGAGAGCGGGTTGAACCCTGCCAATGTTCGTCGACCGTCGCGTTCAACAAAGACGCGTTCCCCACCCGCCAGCATCCATTGCCAGCGAACCCATTCATATCGCCTGCCGAAACAAGCCCAGCTTTCTTGCGTAAGTCTTCAAGCGCAATATCAGGCTTTCGTTCACGTTGCGGTCGGAGAGCAGCGCAGCTCACTGGCCATCGCGCTCAACAGGACCTGCGGCTTGGAACCTTTAAATCAGTAAAGCTCTCGCCCGAGAGCCCGGCTTTCGCCCGTAAGTCTACGGGGCCGGCACCGATGTGTTGATCGGAACGTAGTCGTTCCCACGGGATATTCCAAGAGCTTTTTACAGACCAATCCGGCTTTTATGGGGGCATTTTTCGGGCCGAAACGGCCCGCGGGATGCCCGCCAAATCGGCCTTGGGTGGCCTGTCCACCACTAACGCGGCAGCGGCCATCAAGGTTTCAATATTTCGGGCCTGGCCCTGTCCGGCCTCGACGATCAGCGCGCCGCCGGGGGTGAGGCGCTCGGCCGCCTGCGGTATCAGGGCGCGGTAGGCGTCATATCCGTCATTGCCGCCGTCGAGCGCCAGATGCGGATCGTGCTCGCGCACCTCGATGCTCAATTTCGGAATTTCGGCCGAGGGAATATAGGGCGGGTTCGACACGATGAGATCGAACGGACCCGAGAGCGCGGCCAGATAGGAGCAGGCGACGAAGCCAGAGCGGTTGCCAAGGCCGAGGGCTGCGGCATTGCCCCGCGCGGTGCCGAGCGCGGTGAGGCTGAGATCGGTGCCGACACCGAAGGCGTCGGGAATCTCGTGCAGCAGCGCCAGCAGGATCGCGCCTGAGCCGGTGCCGATATCGGCGATGCGAGGCTGGTGGATCTTCTGCTCGCGAAAAAGCTCGAGCGCGCGCTCGACCACGGTCTCGGTGTCGGGACGCGGGACCAGCGTCGCCTCCGAGAGGCGAAACGGCAGGCCCCAGAATTCGCGCGTGCCGAGGATGCGCGCCACCGGTTCGCCCGCGATCCGGCGCTCCGCATATTGGGTGAGCTGCAACGCCTCGGCGCTGGTGAGGGGGCGGGCGGCCTGCGCAATGAGGCCGGTGAGATCGAGGCCAAGGGCTGCACCGATCAGGATGCGGGCGTCGAGCTCGGCTTCGTCGAGCTGTGCGGATCGCAGCTGCGCCGCCAGCGTGCGACGCGCGCTCTCGATCGATTGTCCAGTGAAGGCGTTGCTCACGCGGCGCGTCACGCCGCCGCGCCTTGCGCGGCGAGCTGCGCAGCCTGGTGCTCCGTGGTCAGTGCGTCGGTCAATTCGCCCAGCGCTTCGCCGGCGATCACCTGCGGCAGCTTGTAGAGCGTCAGGTTGATGCGGTGGTCGGTGACGCGCCCTTGCGGGAAGTTGTAGGTGCGGATGCGCTCGCTGCGATCGCCGGAGCCGACCTTCTCCTTGCGCTCGGCCGAGCGCGCGGCGTCGACGCGCTGGCGCTCGGCGTCGTAGATGCGCGAGCGCAGGATGTTCATGGCCGAGGCGCGGTTCTTGTGCTGCGAGCGGCTGTCCTGCATCATCACCACGATGCCGGTCGGGATGTGCGTGATGCGGATCGCCGATTCGGTCTTGTTGACGTGCTGGCCGCCCGCGCCTTGCGCGCGCATGGTCTCGATGCGCAGGTCGTCGTTCTTGATGTCGACGTCGACATCCTCGACCTCGGGGAGCACCGCGACGGTGGCGGCCGAAGTGTGGATGCGCCCTTGCGTCTCGGTGTCGGGCACGCGCTGCACGCGGTGCACGCCGGATTCGAATTTCAGCTTCGAGAACGCGCCGCGGCCCTGCACCTCCGCGATGATTTCCTTGTAGCCGCCGACCGTGCCTTCGCTCGCCGAGATCACCTCGACCTTCCAGCCCTGCAAGCTGGCGAAGCGCTCGTACATCCGGAACAGGTCGCCGGCGAACAGCGAGGCTTCGTCGCCGCCGGTGCCGGCGCGGATTTCCAGCACCACGTTGCGGTCGTCCATGGCGTCCTTGGGCAGGAGCGCGACGCGGATCTTCTGGACCAGCTCCTCGATCCTCGGCGTCAGCTCGTCGCGCTCGGCTTCCGCCATGCCGCGCATCTCGGCATCGGTCGCGGGATCGGCGATCAGCGCCTCGGTATCGGCGAGCTCCTTCACGGCGGAGCGATAAGTCTTCACCGCCTCGATCAGCGGGGTGATCTCGGCCAGCTCGCGCGTGATCTGCACGTAGCGCTCGGAGGCGAGCTGTCCGAGCGATTCGGCCTCGAGCGAGGCGTGATGCGCGAGCAGGACGTCCAGTTTGGCTTCGGGGAGTGACGACATCGGTTCAGTCTCAAGTGCGGAAGGAGGTGAGGGCGGCGGGGAGCGGGCGACAGGTCCGCTACAACGCAAGGCCCTCAGCCTCGGCAAATTCCGTCAGCTTCTGCCGGATCGAGACGCTGCCCGCAGGCGCATCCAGCAGAGGGTTGAGCATCGCTTCGGCCTTCTTGGCATCGAGATCGAGCACCATCGCCTTGACCGGGCCGAGCGCGGTCGCCGAGAGCGAGAGCGAGCGATAGCCCAGCGCGATCAGCGCCAGCGCGCCGATCGGCTTGGAGGCCATTTCGCCGCAGAGCGACAGCGACTTCTGCGCCGCGTTGGACTTCCGCGCGATCTCGCGCAGCACGCGCAGGATCGGCGCCGACATGGTGTCGAAGCGCTCGGAGACCTTGGCATTGCCGCGGTCGACCGCGAACAGGAACTGGAACAGATCGTTGGAGCCGACCGAGATGAAGTCGACCTTCTTCAGGAGCTCGTCGAGCTGGTAGAGCAGCGCCGGCACCTCGACCATGGTGCCGATGTCGATTCGTTCAGGCAGCGTGTGGCCGTGCTGGCGTAAGTATGTCAGCTCACGCTCGACCAGCGCCTTCGCCGAATCGAATTCGGCGACCTCCGAGATCATCGGGAACATGATGCGCAGCGCGCGGCCGCCGCCGGCGCGCAGCAGCGCGCGGATCTGGCCGCGCAGCAGGCCCGGACGGTCCAGCCCGAGCCGGATCGCGCGCCAGCCGAGCGCGGGATTTTCCTCGATCACCGCTTCCATGTAGGGCAGCGCCTTGTCGCCGCCGATGTCGAGGGTGCGGAAGGTGACGGGCTTGGGGCCCGCGGCATCCAGCACGGTGCGATAGAGCGCGAGCTGGTCGCTGGTGCGCGGCAGGCTCTGGCCGACCATGAACTGCAGCTCGGTGCGGAACAGGCCGATGCCGGCGCTGCCGGTATCCTCGATATGCGGCAGGTCGATCGCAAGACCCGCGTTGATCATCAGCTCGACCTTCTGGCCGTCCCTGGTGACGCAGGGAAGGTCGCGCAGCGCCAGATACTGCGCCTGGCGGCGGGCGCGGAAGCGCACGCGCTCGGCGAAGGCGGCCTCGATCTCCTGTGATGGACGCACATAGATCGAGCCGGACGTGCCGTCGACGATGATGGCGTCGCCGGGATCGGCAATACCGGGCGCGTTCGGCACCTCGCCGACCGCGGGAATGCCGAGCGCGCGCGCCACGATCGAGACGTGGGAATTGGCGGTGCCTTCCTCCAGCACGATGCCGCGCAGGCGCTTGCGGTCGTAGTCGAGCAGCGCCGCCGGACCCATCGCGCGGGCGATGACGATGGCGTTGTCGGGCAATTGCTCGCGCGACGGCGCATGGTCCTGGCCGACCAGCTGCCGCATCAGGCGGTAGCCGAGATCCTCGAGGTCGTGCAGGCGGTCGCGCAGATAGGGATCGGTCGAGCGCAGCATGCGCGCGCGGGTGTCGGACTGCACGCGCTCGACCGCGGCTTCCGCGGTGAGGCCGGTGGCGACCGCCTCGTGCAGCTTGTGCGACCAGCCCTGGTCGTTGGCGAACATGCGGTAGGCTTCCAGCACCTCGCGATGCTCGCCGCCCTCGGCGACGTCGCCGCGCTCCAGCATGCGGTCGAGATCGGCGCGCAGTTTTGCCAGCGCGGTGTCCAGCCGCTTGATTTCCTTCGGCAGGTCCTCGGCGATGTAGTCCTTGATGACGACGCGGGGCTCGTGCAGCACGACATGGCCGAGCGCGATGCCTTCCGACAGGATCGCGCCGACCTTCTGCGCCGAATGGCGCGCGGCCGGCTCGAGGCCGGGCTGCGCCAGCGCGGACAGCTCGCCGGAGGCGATCAGCTCGGCCAGCACCATGGCGGTGGTCTGGAGCGCCTCGAGCTCCTCCTCGACATAGTTGCGCTTGGCGCGGTTCTGCACCACCAGCACGCCGAGCGTGTTGCCGGCGCGCAGGATCGGCACGCCGAGGAAGGAGTGGTAGATTTCTTCGCCGGTCTCGGGGCGGAACGAGAAGGCCGGATGGCTCTGCGCGTCGCTCAGATTGAGCGGCGTCGCCTCGCTGGCGACGAGGCCGACGAGGCCCTCATGGGCGCTGAGCACGGTATGGTGCACAGCCTCGCGGTTGAGACCTTCGGTGGCGTAGAGCTCGAGCGTGTTGTCGACGCGCAGCACGTAGACCGAGCACACCTCGGCCACCATGTTGGCGGCGATCAGCACCACGATCTTGTCCAGCCGCTCCTGGGCTGAGACCTGCTCCGCCATGGTTTCGCGGAGCCGTCTCAACAAGACGCGGGGACCTCCCGACGCGCTCCGCATGTAGCCTCAATCTCCTCCGTCTGCCCGGCCCGGCGGTATCGGCCGGCGGCTGGCCCAAAACTCCAGAAAAACAACCAATTTGTTTGTCCGGCGCAGGCGCAAACTCTCGCTTGCACCGAATCAGCGCCGCCTGAACTGGGACACAGTTTGCGGCAGCCCACCCTCTTCGCCGTATAGCGAACTGGGGCTTGTTTTGCCAAGCAAAACGCCTGCCAAACGCGAAGGTGTGTACACCTTCGCGTTTGCTGCGACCGCTAAGAGAAAATTAGCCCAGGCATGGTCCGGAAAAGTGCGAAGCGGTTTTCCGGAAAGACCATGCTCAAACGACAATCTGAAGCGCGACGACGGGTCGCGCTTTAGGCCTGATCGAGGCCGTAGAGCGTATGCAGGGTACGCACCGCCAGCTCGGTATAGGCGGTGTCGATCAAGACCGAGAATTTGATCTCGGAGGTTGTAATGGCCCGGATGTTGATATTCCGCCCCGCGAGGGCCGAGAACGCCTGGGCGGCGACGCCGGCGTGGCTGCGCATGCCGCTGCCGATCACCGAGATTTTGGCGACGTCGGTAGCGGTATCAAGCCGGGCATAGCCGATCTTGGCCTTGGCGGCGGTAATCGTGTCCTTGGCGCGGGTGTAGTCGGCGGCCGGGACCGTGAAGGTGAGGTCGGTGGTCTTGCCGTCCTCGGAGACGTTCTGCACGATCATGTCGACGTTGATGTTGGCTTCCGCCAGCGGGCCGAAGATCGAGGCCGCAACGCCGGGCTTGTCCTCGATCTGGCGCACCGAGATCTGGGCCTCGTCCTTCGAAAAGGCGATACCGGTAACGACGTGGTTTTCCATGATCTCCTCCTCGCCGCAGATCAGCGTGCCGGGCGGCTGGTTGGCATGCGGGTCGATATCCTCGGGCTTGTCGAAGCTCGATCGGACGAAGATCGGCATGTTGTGGACCATGCCGAGTTCCACCGAGCGGACCTGGAGCACTTTTGCGCCCTGCGAGGCCAGTTCCAGCATGTCCTCGAATGCGATCTTATCAAGCCTTTTGGCTTTCGGCACGATTCGCGGGTCGGTGGTGTAGACGCCATCGACGTCGGTGTAGATGTCGCAGCGGTCTGCCTTGACGGCTGCGGCGACCGCCACGGCCGAGGTGTCGGAGCCGCCGCGGCCGAGCGTGGTGATGCGGCCCGTCTCGGGGTTGATGCCCTGGAAGCCGGCGATGACGGCGACTTCCTTGCGCTCCTGGAAGCGCTTGATGATCTCGCTGCCGGCGATGTCCTCGATCCGGGCCGAGGCATGGGCGTCGCTGGTCTTGATCGGGATCTGCCAGCCCTGCCAGGAGCGGGCCTGGATGCCCATGCTCTGCAGCACGATGGCAAGCAGGCCGGATGTGACCTGCTCGCCTGAGGCGACGACGGCGTCGTATTCGCGCGCGTCGTGCATCGGCGAGGCCTCGGTGCACCAGGCCACCAGCTCGTTGGTCTTGCCCGACATCGCCGAGACGACCACGGCCACTTCGTGGCCGGCGTCGACCTCACGCTTCACATGGCGTGCGACGTTGCGGATGCGTTCGATGTTGGCGACGGACGTGCCGCCGAATTTCATCACGAGGCGGCTCATGACGACGCGTGCATTCCCTCATAAGGATCAGTATGGTGACCCGCACCGGACGGGTGCCTGCGGACACCGACCGCGCGTATACAGAGCGGCGGGGCCGGGGGCAAGCGGGTTCCTGCGGGGGCAGGGTGCGGGGGTAGTGGGTTAACCGAGATCATGGCGCGCTATATCGACGAGATCCTGCAGCCGGGCGAGCGGGTGCTGTATTCGACCAACGCGCACTGGATCTTCCATTTGCCGGCCATCCTGGCCTGGATCGTGGCCCTGGCCCTGTTCGTTCTGTCGCGGCAGGCCACCGTCGAAGGGCTCGTCCTGCTCTGTCTCGTCGCCTCCGGCCTGGTCGCTCTGGCGGCGCTCTACTGGACCGTGAAGGGGTGGTTCCATCGCTTCACCACCGAGACCGACGTCACCAATTTGCGGGTCGTGCACAAGACCGGGTTTATCAAGCGCCGTACCTTCGAGATGGCGCTGGACAAGGTCGAGAGCGTCGACGTCAACCAGACGATTCTTGGACGAATTCTCAACTATGGCGACGTGACCATCAATGGCGTCGGCGAGGGGCGCGAAACTATCGCGACCATCGCCTCGCCGCTCGCCTTCCGTAGTTCGATCACCACGCGGTAGGACCGCGCGTAACCATGAGCATGCAGCAAAATACTTCCCTCTCCGCCCAGCCGGGCTCGACCGTCGACGCCGCCGAGATCGCGAAATTCTCAAAGCTCTCGGCGGAGTGGTGGGACCCCAAGGGCAAGATGGCGCCGCTGCACCGGATCAACCCGCTGCGGCTCGGCTATATCCGCGACGCCGCCTGCCGCAAGTTCGAGCGCAACGTTCGCAGCCTCAACTGCCTCGGGTCCTTGCGCGTGCTCGACATCGGCTGCGGCGCCGGCCTGCTCTGCGAGCCGCTGTCGCGGCTCGGCGCGCAGGTCATCGGTGTCGATCCCTCGCAGAGCAACATCGCCGCCGCCAAGCTCCATGCCGACAAGAGCCACCTTGCGATCGACTATCGCTGCACCACGGTGGAGGAGATCGACCCGCGCGAGCGCTTCGACATCGTGCTGGCGATGGAGGTGGTCGAGCACGTCGTCGACGTCGGCATGTTCCTGAAGCGCTGTGCGTCGATGCTGAAGCCGAACGGCCTGATGGTGGTCTCGACGCTGAACCGGAACTGGAAGAGTTTTGCGCTCGCCATCGTCGGCGCCGAATACGTCCTGCGCTGGCTGCCGCGCGGCACGCACGAATGGAACAAGTTCGTCACCCCCGACGAGCTCACCAAGTATCTGCTCGACAACCGCCTCGTCATCACCGAGCAGACCGGCGTCGTCTACTCACCCTTCGCCGACAAATGGGCCCTCTCGTCGGACATGGACGTGAACTACATGGTGGTGGCGGAAGGGATGGTGTGAACTGCCGTGGGTGAGGTGCGAGCTGTTACTGCGAGAACGGTGTCGTCCCTGCGAACGCAGGGACCCATAACCACAGGCCCCTGTGGCTAGCAAAGATAGGCGCCCCGAGCATGTACTACGTCTACATCCTCGCCAGCCGCCATCACGGAACGCTCTATATCGGCGTCACCAACTCACTCCAGAAGCGTCTGGAGCAGCACCGCGCCGGCAAGGGTTCGGAGTTTGTCAAGCGATACGGGGTGTATCGGCTCGTCTACACCGAGTCCTTCGAGCGGGCGGAAGACGCAATTACCCGCGAAAAGCAACTCAAGCGCTGGAAGCGCGACTGGAAGATCGAACTGATCGAGCGCGACAATCCGGAGTGGCGCGATCTTAACGATCTGTTGGTTTGATACGAAAGGTCCGCGCCAAGCCCCCACTGTCGTCCCTGCGTAGGCAGGGACCCATACCGCGGCATCCATCGGTGGACGGTGTTGGACGCACGGGTTGGCAGCCTCCGCAAAACTGCTCCCTGGGGTTATGGGTCCCTGCGTACGCAGGGACGACAGCGGAGTTTGTAGCGAAAGCATCGCACCCATGACTTCCGCGTGATTGACCTGCTTCGCCGCCAGCGGCAGGTTGGCTGGAATCGCTAGCCCTTGCTCTCCCACCCACTCCCCATGCTCACTGTCGCCAGCCTCTGGATTCCCTTCACCGTCATCGCTGCGCTCGGCCAGGTCGTGCGCAATGCGATGCAGCGGTCGCTGACGAAGCCGCTCGGGACCTGGGGCGCGACCAATATCCGCTTCCTGTTCGGCTTCCCGTTCTCGCTGCTGTTCCTCGGCTTGGTGCTGGTTGCGACCGGCGATCATATCGGCATGCCGCCGGCCGTGTTCTGGCCGTGGCTGCTGCTTGGGGCGCTCAGCCAGATCGTTGCGACCGGCCTGATGCTGCTCGCGATGAACGACCGCTCCTTCGTGGTGACGACGGCCTACCTCAAGACCGAGGCGATCCAGACCGCGATCTTCGGCTTCGTCTTCCTCGGCGATCATCTGACCTGGTTGAAGGTGCTGGCGATCGTGATCGCGACCGTCGGTGTCGTCATCACCGCGCTGCGCCCCGGCGGCGAGAAGAGTTTTGCGGAATTGAAGCCGACCATCACGGGGCTCGTCGCCGCGGCGGCGTTCGCGCTTTCCGCGGTCGGTTTTCGCGGCGCCATCATCACCGTGCCGAGCGTGTCGTTCGTGACAGCCTCGTCGCTCACGCTGGTGCTCGGCCTGTTCGTGCAGACGCTGGTGCTGACGATCTACCTGCTCTGGCGCGCGCCAGACGTGTTGCGGGGAATCCTCGGACTATGGCGGCCGTCGATGCTCGCGGGATTCACGGGCGCCTTCGCCTCGCAGTTCTGGTTTTTGGCCTTCGCTCTGACGGCGGCCGCCAATGTCCGCACGCTCGCGCTGATCGAGGTGCTGTTCGCGCAAGGGGTAGCCTACTACTCGTTCAAGCAGCCAATCGCGCCGCGCGAGATTTTTGGTATCGCGCTGATCGTGATCGGTGTGGCGGTGCTGGTGGGGGCCTAATTCCGGTCTTCCGGCAGCGTCGGCAGCGGCGAGACCTCGATGCCTTCGTCGATCAGCGACTTCGCCTCTTCCGGCGAGGCCTCGCCGTAGATCGGGCGGTGCTCCTTGTCGCCGTAATGCATCGCGCGGGCTTCGTTCGGAAAACGCTCGCCGACATTGTCGGCGTTCTTGACGATGTGGTCGCGCAGCTCCTTGAGCTTGGCGCGCAGCTCGCGCTCCTGCGCCATCAGCAGCGAGGTCGGTCCTGACGGCGCAGCCTCGGGCGTGATCGCAGTCGTGGGCTCCGGCGGCGTCGCGCGCCCGCGGCCCTTCTTGCCGACGATGCGCGGGGCCATGATCGCCTTGTCGACCTTGGCCGAGCCGCAGATCGGGCAGGTCACGAGCTTGCGCTTCACCTGCGAATCGTAGGCCGACGAGCTCTGGAACCAGCTCTCGAAGGCGTGGTTGCGGTCGCAGTGAAGTGCGTAGCGGATCATGCCGATCCCCGTACGAGGTGCAGATGGTCCGGCCCGGCCTTGGGGTCGGCGACGCCGAAGCGGCGGCCGTGCTGGAGCGATGGGATTGCGCGGCGCGCGGTCTCGACCTTGGCCGGGTCGATCTTGGCCATGATGATGCCGGGCTCGACATCGCCCTCGGCGAGGATTTCGCCCCAGGGATCGATGATCAGCGAGTGACCATAGGTCTCGCGCTTGTTCTCGTGGGTGCCTGCCTGCGCCGCGGCGAAGATGAAGCAACCGGTCTCGATCGCGCGGGCGCGCAGCAGCACGTGCCAATGCGCTTCACCGGTCTTGCGGGTGAAGGCGGAGGGCACCGTGATGAAATACGCCCCGCTCTCGGCGAGCGCGCGGTAGAGCGCCGGGAAGCGCACGTCGTAGCAGATCGTTAAGCCCACCCGGCCCCAGGGCAGGTCGGAGATCACGGCGGTCTCGCCCGGCTGGTAATTGGCGGATTCGCGATAGCTCTCGCCGTCCGGCAGCTCGATGTCGAACATGTGGATCTTGTCGTAGCTCGCGAGCACGTTGCCCTCGGGCCCGATCAGGAAGGAGCGGTTGACCGCCTTCTCCGGCGAGAAACGCAGCGCCAGCGAGCCGACATGGATGTGGATCTTCAACTCCGCCGCCAGCGCGCGGTAGGCCTTCAGCGAGGTGTCGTCCTCTTCGCTCTGCAGATGCTCGAACAGCGCCTTGCGGTTCAGCTGCAACATGTTGCTGACTTCGGGCGTCTGCACGTAGTCGGCGCCATTGGCGGCAGCCTGCCGGATCAGCCTGGTGGCCTGCGCGAGGCTCGGCTCCGGCATCAGGCCGGTGCGCATCTGCACCATCGCGGCGGTGAAGGTCCTGTTGTCGCTCATGATGCCGCCTTGATGTTTTCGAGCATGCCGTCGAGCCTGCCTTCGCGGTCGAGCGCGTAGAGGTCATCGCAGCCGCCGACATGGGTGCCGCCGATCCAGATCTGAGGGAAGGTCGAGCCCTCGCCGGCGCGGTCGTACATCTCGTCCCGCCATGACGGGTTCTTGGCGACGTCGAATTCCGTGAAGGTCGCCTTCTTGCGGGTCAAAAGCGACCGGGCCGCGGAACAATAGCCGCAGCCCGGCCTGGTGTAGATCTCGACAGCAGCAGTCATGTTGTCTGGCGCTTTCATGTCATGAATTCATTGAATTATATGGGACTTTACCTGATCTCCACAACCCGGGCGAACACCAGCACGTCGACCTGGGCTGCCTTGGACCGGAGCAAGGCCCGTGCGCAGGCATCCAATGTCGCACCTGAGGTCAGGACATCGTCGATCAGGACGACGCGGCGGCCCTGGACCTCGGCCTGGCGGTCGGGAGATACCTGGAATGCGCCCTGCACATTAGTGGCGCGCTGGGCTCGCGACAGGCCGATCTGCTGCTCGGTGGCACGGACCCGCCGCAGCACGTCGCCCCGCACCTTGACCCCGCTCTGCCGTTCGATGATGCGCGCCAGCGCTCCGGACTGGTTGTAGCGGCGGCGCCAGGCCCGCCGCCAATGCAGGGGCACCGGCACCAACATATCGGCCCCCGTCAGCAACTCGCCGCCCGCGCGCGCCATCCAGCGGCCCATGGCCGGCGCCAGATCGGTGCGGTCCTGGTATTTCAGCGCATGCACCAGCGTGCGCGCGACGTCGTCATAACGCACCGCCGCGCGCGCCCGCTGGTAGGCCGGCGGGCTCGCGATCGCCTCCATCGACAGCATGTCGGGGCCGGGATCATAGACGAAGGGAATGCCGAGCCGCGGACAATAGGGTCGTTCGATGAACGACAGCCGCGCCCAGCACGCCGCGCAAACGCCCTCACCATCGACCGGCTCGCGGCAGGACACGCACAGCGTCGGCAGCGCGATGTCGAGCGCGAGCCGCGCCGCGCGCGACAGCGCATGGCGGCCGGCGGTCCATGCGGCACGCAATGGTGAGGGGATGGAGCGAGAAGGGGCGGCGTCGGCTTCCATAAGGAGAGGCTAGCGTTCTGTTCGATACGGCTCAAGCCACGCTCTCGTGCCCCGGACGCAGCGCAGCAGCGCTAAAGAGAGCTGCTGCGCGTCCGGGACACGCGAGAGGAGATTGCCAGAACCGTGGAGATCGGCGTAACCAGCGGCATGGCTCAGCCCCCGCAGATCCCGCCCGCCCTGTTCGATCGCGCCTTGCTGCACGCACGGCAGCGCCGCGCGCAGGCGCAAGGTGCCGTGAGCTTCCTGCTCGATCGTGTCGCCGAGGACATGTCCGACCGGTTGGCGGCGGTGATGCGGGAGTTTCACGCCCCGGTCGATCTCTGGACGCCCGGTGACGGTCTTGCAGCGCTGCGCGCGCGCCTTCCTTCCATCGAACGGGTCGCGCTCGATGCGGCCGGTGCGGAAAAACTGCCCTTCGCGCCCGAAAGCCTCGACCTCGTCGTCTCGGCGCTGGCGCTGCAATTCGTCAACGACCTTCCCGGCGTGCTCGCGCAGGTCCGGCGCGCGCTGAAGCCGGACGGGCTCTTGCTTGCCGCGATGATCGGCGGCGACAGTTTGACCGAGCTGCGGCAGGCCTTTGCCGCGGCGGAAGCGGAATGCGAGGGCGGTGTGTCGCCGCGCGTCGCGCCGTTCGCTGACCTGCGCGACATCGGTGCGCTGCTGCAGCGGGCAGGCTTCGCGCTGCCGGTGACCGACGTCGACCGCGTCGTGGTGCGCTATGGCAATGCGTTCGCGCTGATGCAGGATCTCCGCCGCATGGGCGCGGCCAACGTGCTGATCGAACGCCGCCGCACACCGAGCCGCCGCGCGACGTTGCTGCGCATGGCCGAGATCTATGCCGAGCGCTTTGCCGATGCCGACGGACGCATCCGCGCGACGTTCGACATCATCTGGCTCTCCGGCTGGGCGCCGCATGCGAGCCAGCAGCAGCCGCTCAAGCCGGGATCGGCGAAAGCGAGCCTCGCGGAAGCGGTGAAGAAGGCGGGGAAGGAGTGAGTCGTGTCCCGGACGCGCTGCAGCGTTCTTACGCTGCTGCGCAGAGCCGGGACCCAGTCTGCCGCTAGCATGGGCCCCGGCTCAGCAGCGCACCGCAAGAGCGCTGCGCTGCGTCCGGGGCACAGCGTGCTCACATCAGCAAATCAATCAGATGCGGGATCAGCGGAATATCCGCGGGCGGCATCGGGTAGTCGCGCAGCTTGTTGGCGCGGACCCATGCGAGGTTCTGGCCCTCGCGCGGCGTCACCAGGCCTTCCCAGCGCCGGCAGATGTAAAGCGGCATCAGGAGGTGGAAGGTCTCGTAGCCGTAGCTGGCGAAGGTCAGCGGTGCCAGGCACGGCTCGGCGACGGTGATGCCGAGCTCCTCGTGCAGCTCGCGGATCAGGCTCTGCTCCGGCCGCTCGCCGGGCTCGAGCTTGCCGCCGGGAAATTCCCAGAGGCCCGCCAGTGCCTTGCCTTCGGGGCGCTGCGCTATCAGGACGCGCTTGTCGGCGTCGACCAGCGCGCAGGCCACCACCAGAGTCAGTTTGAGATCGGCCATGCCTGAAGTCGCTCGCTGAGGATGGACCGTAACGGTTCGTTAACCCCCGTCGCGGACCGCGTTTCTACGGCTTCCATAAGTCATATTTAATCGACGGTTCCTAGAGTGGAAACGATTGAACCATTCCGGGGCCGACCCATGCGCACTGCGATTTGCTCCATGATGCGCCGTCTTGTCCGCGACCGGCGCGGCAATGTCGCAGTGATTTTCGCATTCTGCTGCGTCCCTCTGATCACGGTGGTCGGCTGCGCGGTCGATTATTCCCGTGCGACGCAGGTCCGCTCCAAGCTCCAGGCCGCGGCCGATGCGGCCAGCGTCGGCTCGGTCGCCAAGACCTCGCCGGCGTTCGCCACGGCGGGCTCGATGACCTCGGACGGCGCGATCCCGGCCGGCGTCACCGACGCAACGAACATCTTCAATGCCAACGTCGCCAACCTGAGCGGCTATACGCTGAACAGCGTCACGCCGACGGTGGTCAAGTCCGGCTCGACCGTCACCTCGACGGTCTCGTTCACCGGCACCATCAACACCATGTTCCTCGGCGTGATCGGCAAGACCGCGCTGACCATGAGCGGAACGTCGACCGCGACGGCGAGCATGCCGCTCTATGTCGACTTCTACCTTCTGCTGGATAATTCGCCGTCGATGGGCGTGGCGGCGACGCCGGCGGACGTCAGCAAGATGGTCAACAACACTTCCGACAAATGCGCCTTTGCCTGCCACGACTACAACGACGCGAACAACTACTACAACCTCGCCAAGACGCTCGGGGTGACGACGCGGATCGACGTGCTGCGCAGCGCGACGCAGTCGCTGATGGACACGGCCGGCGCCACCGAGACCTATTCGAACCAGTTCCGTATGGCGATCTACGATTTTGGCGCCTCGTCGAAGACCATCGGCCTGCGCGCGCTGTTCTCGCTGTCGGCCAGCCTGTCGAGCGCGAAGACGGCGGCGGGCGGCATCGATTTGATGGGCGTCTACGGCAACAACGATTCCTACACCGCCGACAAGGATACGCAGTTCAGCACGGTCTTCCCGGCGATCAACAGCGCAATCAGCGCGCCGGGCGCCGGCACCTCGGCGGCGCCGATGAAATATCTGTTCTTCGTCTCCGACGGCGTTGCCGACGAGTACAACACCGGCTGCTCCAAGCCGGTCGTGAGCGGCGGACGCTGCCAGTCGCCGATCGACGTCGCGCTCTGCACCACCATCAAGAACCGCGGCATCAAGATCGCGGTGCTCTACACCACCTATCTGCAGCTGCCGACCAACTCCTGGTACATGACCTACATCGACCCCTTCAACAAGGGACCGTTCGGGCCGTCACCGAACAGCGAGATCGCGCAGAACATGCAGAGCTGTGCTTCGCCGGGGCTGTATTTCGAGGTGAGCCCGACGCAAGGAATCTCGGACGCCATGAACGCGCTGTTCAAGAAGGCGGTCGCCGACGCAAGGATCTCGGGGTGATTTGCTCACCTCTCCCCGCTTGCGGGGAGAGGCATAGGCCGCCTTGGGCAGCCGTCCTGAAGTAACGCCGAAGCCGCGCTTCGGCTATGTCGCTCTTGCGATCCGGGTGAGGGGGTACAGGTCTCTCGGCGATCTCACTCGTGGAGAGAGGCCCCTCACCCCAACCCTCTCCCCGTAAGAACGGGGAGAGGGAGAGGACTCAAGACCTGTAATCCCCGTTGATCGCCACATATTCCTTGGTGAGGTCGCAGGTCATGACGCGGTCGCGGCCCTTGCCGAGGCCGAGCGAGACCTTGATTGCGATCTCCGGCGCCTTCATCGCTTCCGACACCTGCGCCTCGTCATAGTCGGGATCGCGCGCGCCGCTCTTGGCGACACGGATGCCGTTGAAGGAGATCGAGAGCTTGTCGCGATCGGCCGGCTCGCCGGCTTTGCCGACCGCCATCACCACGCGGCCCCAATTGGCGTCCTCGCCGGCGATCGCGGTCTTCACCAGCGGCGAGTTGGCGATCGACATCGCGATCTTGCGGGCCGAGGCCTTGGTCTTGGCGCCCTCGACGGTGATCTCGACCAGCTTGCGCGCGCCTTCGCCGTCGCGCGCCACCTGCTCAGCGAGGTTGGCGAGCACCTGGTTGAAGGCCTTGACGAAGGCCTTCAGGCGCGGATCGCTGGCGCGGCTGATCTTCGGTGCGCCGTGTTCGGCGGCGGCGCCGGTCGCGAACGCCAGCAGTGTGTCGGACGTCGAGGTGTCACCATCGATCGTCACCGCGTTAAAAGTGTCTTCGACGCCAGCCTTGAGCAGGGCCTGCAGCGCGGCGGGCGCGATCGGGGCGTCGGTGAAGATGAAGGACAGCATCGTCGCCATATCGGGGGCGATCATGCCGGCGCCCTTGGCCATGCCGTTGATGGTGACCTTGGCCTTGCCGAGCTTGACGGTCGCGGTCGCGACCTTCGGGAAGGTGTCGGTGGTCATGATCGCCTTGGCCGCGGCAAGGTAATCGCCGGGCTCGGCGGCCTCGGCGAGGCGGCCGAGCACGCCGTCGAACTTGGTGGCGTCCAGCGGCTCGCCGATCACGCCGGTCGAGGCCAGGAAGATTTCGCCCTCGCTGCAGCCGACCGCCTTGGCCGCGATCTTCGCGGTCAGCGCGGTGGAGGCGCGGCCGGTCTTGCCGGTGAAGGCGTTGGCATTACCGGAATTGACGACGAGGGCGCGCGCCTTGCCGCCCTTCAGCTTGGCGCGGCACCATTCGACCGGCGCCGACGGGCATTTCGACTTGGTGAAGACGCCGGCCACCGCCGTGCCCTTGTCCATCACTGCCAGCAGCACGTCGGTGCGGTTCTTGTAGCGGATGCCGGCCTCGGCCGTCGCAAGGCGGATGCCCGCGATCACGGGCATGTCGGGAACGTGTTTCGGGGCGAGGGGAGAGACGGAGGAGGACATCGCGGGTGCCTTGGTGAGGTCTGGATATGCAGATGGCCGGGCATTTGCCCGGCCATTGCGACGTTAGATACTATTGGCGTCCGCGAAGTGACAGCGAATTCTTACTTCTTCGCCGGCGGCGCCATCTTGCTGTCGGAGGGCTTGGCCGCGTCGGCCGGCTTGGCGTCCGCCGCCGGCTGGTCCAGCCGCTCGACCTTGGCCTCGGCGCGCAGCTTGGCGACGTAGTCGGCCTGGGCTTTGCGTGTCACGTAGTTCTCGATCTGGGCCTTGACCTGCTCGAAGTCCGGCGCCTTGCGGTTGCGCTTTTCCTCGACCTTGATGATGTGCCAGCCGAACTGCGACTTCACGGGGTCGGAGATCTTGCCCGGCTCGAGCGCGAACGCCACGGCCGAGAATTCCGGCACCATCTGCTCCTTGGTGAAGAAGCCGAGGTCGCCGCCGTCGGCGGAGCCCGGATCCTTGGACTTC
This sequence comes from Bradyrhizobium iriomotense, assembly GCF_018130765.1. Taxonomy (GTDB): domain Bacteria; phylum Pseudomonadota; class Alphaproteobacteria; order Rhizobiales; family Xanthobacteraceae; genus Bradyrhizobium; species Bradyrhizobium iriomotense_A. The sequence goes on along the minus strand of NZ_JAFCJZ010000021.1, from coordinate 104,840 downwards.
TTCTTGGCGAGCTCGGCGAAATCGGCGCCCTTGTCGAGCTCGGCCTTCACCGCCTTGGCCTCGTCCTCGGTCTCGACCAGGATGTGGCGGGCGCGCACCTCCTGCTCGCCGGTGATCTGCTTGGAGGCCTCCTCGTAGACCTTCTTCATGGCATCCGGGGTGGTGGCGGCCTTGCCCTCGTTGGCCAGCAGGCTGTCCATCAGCAGGCGGTTGCGGGCGAACGCCAGGCGCTTCTTGAACTCCTCGCTGTCGGCAACCTTCTTGTCCTCGGCAGCCTTGCTGACGATCTTCATGTCGATCAGGAAGGACAGGACGTTCTCGTCCTTGGTGGCCGGGTCCATCTGGGCGAGGCTCGGCCCGAGTTCCTCCTCGGCCATGGCGACGTCGCTCTTCTTGATTTCAGCGCCATTGACCTTCGCCAGGACCGGATCGTCGGCAGCCCGGAGCGGGCCGGCGAACGCCAGGGTCAGCGCCAAAGCGAGGCTGCCAGCCAGGGCGGACGCTTGGCGGAGACGCTGGCCGGTGGTTACCGGGAACGAGGTGGTCATGGAAAATCCTTTTGTTGAAGCAGGGGGCTGCTCGAGCGGGGCGGACACTCGCCCAATCAGGGGGGCTTGGCAACGCGAAAAGTCTGTCAAAATGATGAATTAGCGGCAGGGCGGCCGCCGTTGACAAGGCCATGACCGGGCCATATCTCTGCCCGGTCGCGTCCATGGCGATGGCGTTTATTTTGCTGCGTTTTTGGCCGTTGAACCCAGACTTGCCCAATTCCCACCCATATGGCGGATGATCCCCGCAGTCCGGGCTCTGATGCCATCAGGCGTCACGGTGAGTTGATAGGCAGGCGGGTGACAACTTCTTGGCTGCAACGCGGTTGAATCGCGAACACAGGAACTAGGCATGATCGGCGCGCTCGCCCGCAAGTTTTTCGGCTCCGCCAACGACCGGCGGGTGAAGGGATACCAATCCCGCGTCAACGCGATCAACGCGCTGGAGCCCGAGCTCATCAAGCTCTCCGACGACGAGCTTAAGGCCCGCACCGCCGACTTCAGGAAGCAGCTCGCCGAGGGCAAGACCCTGGACGATCTCCTGGTGCCCGCCTTCGCCACGGTGCGCGAGGCCGCCAAGCGCACGCTCGGCCAGCGTCATTTCGACGTCCAGCTGATCGGCGGCATGGTGCTGCACGAGGGCGACATCGCCGAGATGAAGACCGGCGAAGGCAAGACGCTGGTCGCAACGCTGGCGGTCTACCTCAACGCGCTCGCCGGCAAGGGCGTCCACGTCGTCACCGTCAACGACTACCTCGCCCGCCGCGACTCCGGCTGGATGGGCCAGATCTACGGCTTCCTCGGCATGACCACGGGCGTGATCGTGCACGGGCTCGACGATGCCGAGCGCAAGGCGGCCTATGCCTGCGACATCACCTACGGCACCAACAACGAATACGGTTTCGATTATCTGCGCGACAACATGAAGTACCGGCTCGAGGACATGGTCCAGCGGCCGCACTTCTTCGCCATCGTCGACGAGGTCGACTCGATCCTGATCGACGAAGCGCGCACGCCGCTGATCATCTCCGGCCCGCTCGACGACCGCTCGGACTTCTACAACACCATCGACGGCTTCCTGCCCAAGCTCGACAAGACCGATTTCGAGGTCGATGAGAAGCAGCGCACGGTGACGCTGACCGAAGCCGGCATGGAGAAGATCGAGACCCTGCTGCGCGATGCCGGCCAGCTCAAGGGCGAGTCGCTCTACGACGTCGAGAACGTCTCCGTCGTGCACCACATCAACCAGGCGCTGCGCGCGCACACGCTGTTCACGCGCGACAAGGACTACATCGTCCGCGACGACGAGGTCGTCATCATCGACGAGTTCACCGGCCGCATGATGCCGGGCCGACGCTATTCGGAAGGCCTGCACCAGGCGCTGGAGGCCAAGGAGCACGTCCAGGTCCAGCCCGAGAACCAGACGCTGGCCTCGATCACCTTCCAGAACTACTTCCGCATGTACGAGAAGCTGGCGGGCATGACCGGTACGGCCGCGACCGAAGCGGACGAGCTGTTCGACATCTACAAGCTCGAGGTCGTGGAGATCCCGACCAATTTGTCGATCGCGCGCCTCGACGAGGACGACGAGGTCTACCGCACACAGAAGGAAAAATACCAGGCGATCCTCGCCGAGATCGAGCGCGCCAACGCGCGGCTGCAGCCGGTGCTGGTCGGCACCGCCTCGATCGAGAAGTCGGAAGTGCTCGCCGAGTTCCTCAAGCAGAACGGCTACAAGCAGATCGATTTCGGCAAGGAGAACGCGCTCGACAAGCTCTATGCCGCCGCCCGCGCCGGCAAGCCGTCGAAGCTGTTCGCAGTGCTGAACGCGCGCTTCCACGAGCAGGAAGCCTATATCGTCGCCGAAGCCGGCGTGCCCGGCGCGATCACGATCGCGACCAACATGGCCGGCCGCGGCACCGACATCAAGCTCGGCGGCTCGCTGGAGATGCGTCTCCAGCAGGAGACCGCTGGCATCACTGACGAGGCCGACAAGGCGACGAAGATCGAGCAGATCAAGGCCGACATCGCGCATTTCCGCGACATCGTGCTGAAGGCGGAGGAGACCGTCGAGATCGAGCCGGCGAAGGGCAGCAAGCCCGCCAAGACCGTGAAGAAGCCCGGCGGCCTCTACATCATCGGCTCCGAGCGCCACGAATCCCGCCGCATCGACAACCAGCTGCGCGGCCGTTCCGGCCGTCAGGGCGACCCCGGCCGCTCAAAGTTCTTCCTGTCGCTGGAAGACGATCTGATGCGCATCTTCGGCTCGGATCGGCTCGACAGCATGCTCCAGCGTCTCGGCCTGCAGGAGGGCGAGGCGATCATCCATCCCTGGATCAACAAGGCGCTCGAAAAGGCGCAGCAGAAGGTCGAAGCCCGCAACTTCGACATCCGCAAGAACCTGCTCAAGTTCGACAACGTCCAGAACGATCAGCGCAAGGTGATCTTCGACCAGCGCGTCGACCTGATGAAGGACGACAGCGTCGCCGAGACCGTCACCGACATGCGCCACGCCTTCATCGACGACCTCGTCGCCAAGCACGTGCCCGAGCATGCCTATGCCGAGCAGTGGGACGTCGCCGGGCTGAAGGACGAATTGAAGCGCGTGCTCGACCTCGACCTGCCGGTCGACGACTGGGCCAAGGAAGAGGGCATCGCCGACGAGGAGCTGCTCACGCGCATCGAGACCAAGGCCGACGAGCACATGGCGGCCAAGGTCGGGCAATGGGGTCCCGACGTGATGCGCTACGTCGAGAAGACCATCCTGCTGCAGACGCTCGACCATCTCTGGCGCGAGCACCTGATCATGCTCGACCATCTGCGCCAGGTCATTGGCCTCCGCGGCTACGGCCAGCGCGATCCGTTGCAGGAGTACAAGACCGAGGCCTTCAACCTCTTCCAGGAGATGAGCGCGCATCTGCGCGAGGCCGTCACCGCGCAGCTGATGCGGGTCGAGATCGTCCCGCCGGAGCAGGAAGCTCCCATCCTGCCGGCGATGGAAGCGCACAAGTTCGATCCGAACACCGGCGAGGACGAAATGGCGCTCGCCAGCGTCACGCTCGGCGCCCAGGCCACTGACGCCGCGCTGCGCGATCCCAAGAACCCCGCCAGCTGGGGCAAGGTCGGCCGCAACGAGGACTGCCCGTGCGGCTCAGGCAAGAAGTACAAGCACTGCCACGGGCGGTATGCGTAAGGTGTGAGGCGCGACGGCGCTGCGCGCGTTGCGCTGTCGTCCCGGCGAAGGCCGGGACCCATACCGCGGAATCTATCGATAGCGTGCGGTCTTAGTACCACGCGAAGAAGCCCAACTCGCAGTCTTCGCCAAACCCAATCCTGTGGTTATGGGTCCCGGCCTTCGCCGGGACGACACCGTTGGTTGGGTGGGCTATCTCGCAGCTCACTCCGTCGTCGTCCTGGCGAAAGCCAGGACCCATTAGCCCAAGGCGAAGTTGTCGCGTGAAGCTGGCGACCGCGAGTTCTTCGTCAAACCAAATGCCGTGGTAATGGGTCCTGGATCTGCGCTCCGCTCGCGACAACGCTGCGCGTAGTCGCGACCTTCGCTTGTCCAGGACGACGCTGGAATTGAAAACCCGCGCCTCAATTCGAGCTGTCGATCAAGCTCTCCAGCAGCCGCTTGAGCTCGCTCGTCGACTTGTCGCCGTAGCTCTCCAGGATGTGCTCCTCCTGGTCCACCGCGAGCGAGTTGAGCTTCTTGCACAGCACCTTGCCGCGGTCGGAGATGAACATCAAAACCTTGCGGCGATCGTTCGGGTCCTGCACGCGATAGACCAGCGTGTCGGAGACCATGCGGTCGATCATCTTGGTCAGCGTCGGATGGTTGAGCAGCACCGCGTCCGCAAGCTCGCCCATCGAATGGCCGTTGCCATCCGACAGCACTTTCAGGATGCGCCATTGCTCGACCGGAACGCCTTCCTTGCTCAAGCGCAGTTCCAGCTGCCGGTTGATCTCCCGGTTGGCTTGCGCGAGCAGGTAAGCGAGATGTTCGGTGATCGGGGTATTTTCTTTCGACGGTTTTGCCACGGCTAAGACTTCGTCTTGACCCAAATGAGTGAATGTCTTGCAATCAATGCTGCATCTATATGCACTTCAATTCTTGAATATTCAATATTTTCAAAATAGGATCATTGCCCAACAAAAGGGCGGAAGCCGCGGCCGCCTGCTCAATGTGCTTTCAGGTCTGGAGCCAGACAGGAGTTGGCGTGCGCGCGACGGTAAACTTCCCGGCTCACGGCGGTCCGGCGTTGCCGCCGTCCCTGCTGTTCAGGAATCTGTCGTCGGCGGCGGCTGACTTCGACCTGTCTCCGGTCGATGCGCATTTCATGAAGCGCCGCGGCGCGCGCAACAAGCTGCGCATCGGCAATTTCCTCACCTTCACCGGTTCGCCCGGAATCTGGGGCCCGACCTCCACCAACAGCGCGATGCTGGCGGTCGCCGAGATCAACAAGCGCGGCGGCATTCTGGGTCGCGAACTCGAGCTGTCGATCTACGATTCCGGCGGACCGATCGACGAGGTGGTGTGCCGCGCCGAGCAGGCGATCGCCTTCGACGAGGTCGATCTCATCATGGGCTCGCATATCAGCGCCGTCCGCGTCGCGCTGCGCAAGGTCACCGGCAACCGCATCCCCTACATCTACACGCCGGTCTATGAGGGTGGCGAGCGCACGCCGGGCGTGATGGCGATCGGCGAGACGCCGCGCTGGCAGAGCCGCCCCGCCATCCACTGGCTGGCCGACGTCAAGAAGGCCGCGCGCTGGTACCTGATCGGCAGCGACTATGTCTGGCCCTGGCAGTCGCATCGTTCGGTGAAGCGCTACATCAAGGAGGCCGGCGGCCAGGTGGTCGGCGAGGAGTTCGTGCCCGTCGGCGAGGACAATCACGAGCCGCATCTGGCGCGCATCCGCGCCGCCAAGCCTGATGTCGTGCTGATCTCGCTGATCGGCACCGACAGCATCACCTTCAACCGTGCCTTTGCGGAGGCGGGACTTGCCACCTCGACGCTGCGGCTTGCGGGCGCGATGGACGAGACCGTGCTGCTCGGCATCGGCGCCGACAACACCGAGAATTTGTTCTGCGCCTCCGGCTATTTCAACGGCATGGCCTCGCGCGCCAATGACGAGTTCCTCAGTGCCTATCATTCCATGTTCGGTGCCAACGCGCCGCCGGTCGGCTCCGTCGGTCAGTCGAACTATGAGGGGCTGCGCTTCCTGGAATCCGTCGCCAACCGCGCCGGCTCGCTGGCCTTTCGTCCGCTGCTCAAGGCTGCGCGCAACACCGTCTATACGGCGGGCCGCGGCCCCGTGACGCTTCGCGACGGCCGCGCCGAGATGCCGATGTATCTCGCCGAAGCCGACGGTCTCGACTTCAGGATCATCAAGACGCTCTGAGCGGCACCTGCTGATGCGGTTCAGTGGACTTGCGAAATAATACTTGAAAAGGAAAATATTTCCGTCTGTAATATCGAGGCGAAGCCGGTTGGCCCGCGCCGTGCAGGCGCGAGCGAGCGGCTTCCGTCCAAAGCCAGGGATCAAGAAGCCTCAGAGGAGAGCGCCGTGACAGTTGTCCTTCCCACGCCCGCCCAACTTCGCAGTGTCGCAGAGCAATGCGGCCTTTCGCTCACCGACGACGACGTCGCCTCGTTCCGCGGCCTGATGCAGGGCTCGATCGAAGCCTACAATCTCGTTGCCACGATGCCGGACGAGATTCCGGAAGTGAAATATCCGCGCACGCCGGGCTATCGGCCCTCGGCCGAAGAGAACCCGCGCAATGCCTGGTATCGCAAGTCGACCGTGAAGGGCGCTGCCAGCGGCAAGCTCAAGGGCAAGACCGTTGCGCTGAAAGACAACATTATGCTGGCCGGCGTGCCCATGACCAACGGTTCATCGACGCTGGAAGGCTTTGTGCCCGATTTCGACGCTACCATCGTCACGCGCATGCTGGATGCCGGTGCCGAGATCAAGGGCAAGGTGCATTGCGAGCATTTCTGCCTGTCCGGGGGCAGCCACACCGGCTCCTACGGGCCCGTGCATAATCCGCACAAGATGGGATACTCGGCCGGCGGCTCGTCGTCGGGCTCGGGTGTCGTGGTCGCGCTCGGCGAGGTCGACATGGCGATCGGCGGCGATCAGGGCGGTTCGATCCGTATGCCGTCCTCGTTCTGCGGCATTTACGGCATGAAGCCGACCTGGGGCCTCGTGCCCTATACCGGCATCATGCCGATCGAGATCTATGTCGACCATACCGGTCCGATGACCGCGACGGTCGCCGACAACGCGCTGCTGCTTGAAGTGCTCGCCGGCGACGACGGCTACGATCCGCGCATCAAGGCCCCGAAGGTCGATGAATACACCAAGGCGCTCGGCCAGGGCGTCAAGGGCATGAAGATCGGCATCCTCAAGGAAGGTTTTGAGCAGCCGGTCGCCGAGGCTGCGGTGAATGAAAGCGTGCGCGAGGCCGCAAAGCGCTTCAAGGATCTGGGCGCCACCGTCGAGACCGTCTCGATCCCGATGCACCTCCTGGGCGGCGCGATCTGGACCCCGATCGGCACCGAAGGCCTGACCCAGACCATGATGTTCGGCGACGGCTACGGTCTCAGCCGCGGCGATCTCTATTCGACCTCGCTGATGGATTTTCATCGCGGCTGGCGCCGGCAGGCCGACTCGCTGTCCGAGACCACCAAGCTGTTCATGATGCTGGGCACCTACATCAACAACAATTTCGGTCCACGCTTCTACGGCAAGGCGCTCAATATCTCCCGCAGGCTGACCGCGGCCTACGACAAGGCGTTCGGGGATTACGATCTGCTCTTGCTGCCGACCACGCCGATGAAGGCGACCAAGCTGCCGGAGCCCAATGCCAGCCGCGAGGAATACGTCGCGCGCGCGCTCGAGATGATCGGCAACACCGCGCCGTTCGACATCACCCATCACCCCGCGATGTCGCTGCCCTGCGGCATGGTCGACGGCCTGCCGGTCGGCCTGATGCTGGTCGGCCGCATGTTCGAGGAATCCACCATCTACCGCGCCGCCCATGCCTTCGAGCAGATCGGCGACTGGAAGAAGATGTGAGCGAGATAGTGATGCAGATAAGCGGACGACCAACGCATGGCTAACGCGTTCGTCGCGGCGTTCGAGATCCTGAGCTTCGGCGCGATCATCGTCCTGATCGTGCTGGGGCTCGGGATCATCGCCAGCATGATGGGCATCTTCAACTTCGCGCAAGGCGAGTTCGTCCTGCTCGGGGCCTACATCACCTATCTCGCCTACGCCAAGGGCCTGCCGATCTGGGCGGGCATGGTCGCGGCACCCTTCGTGGTCGGCGCGCTCGGCTTCGTACTGGAGGCGCTGATCATCCGCCGCTTCTATGCCGCGCCCATCGTCGCCATGCTCGGCACCTATGCGCTCGGCCTCATCATCCGCGAATCCGTGCGCGGCCTGATCGGCGGCTTCTATCTCACCGTGCCCGAGCCGATCGGCGGCTCGATCGATATCGGCGCCATGCACATCTCGGCCTGGCGCTTCACCATCATCGTCATCACGCTGCTGGTGATGGGCGGCTGCTATTTGCTGCTGTCGCGCACGAGTTTTGGTTTGCGCGTCCGCGCCACGCTGGAGAACCCGTCGCTGGCGCGTGCCTCCGGCATCTCCACGCCGCTGATCTACGGCGCCACCTTCGCGTTCGGTGCCGCGCTCGCCGGCCTTGCCGGCGCTCTGATCGTGCCGGTGTTCAGCCTGTTTGCCGATCTCGGCCTGCGCTTCCTGATCCAGGGCTTTGTCGCGGTCATGGTCGGCGGCGTCGGTTCCTTCATCGGACCGGTCGCGGGCGCAGGCGTCATCGGCACGCTGAGTGCCGCACTGCCATGGGTGATGGCGCCCGTCGTCGCCGACGTCCTCGTCTTCGTGCTCGCCATTGTCTTCATCAAATTCCGCCCGCAGGGCCTCATCGCTGGAAAAGGGGTTTAGCCACATGTTTGATCGCACTCAGCTCACACGCCGCCGTTTCCTCTCCAATTTCGCCTTCACCACCGGCGCGGTTGCGACCGGCGTCGGCAGCTGGGTGATCCCGGCCGACTGGGCCAACGCGGCGGAAGGCCCGATCAAGGTCGGCATCGCCACCGACCTCACCGGCCCGATCGCCTATGCCGGCAATGCCGACGCCAATGTCGCCAAGATGGTGATCAAGGAGATCAACAATTCCGGCGGACTGCTCGGCCGTCCGCTCGAGCTCTACATCGAGGACACCGCCTCCAACGAATCCGTTGCGGTGGGCAACGTGCGAAAGCTGATTCAGCGCGACAAGGTCGACATGGTGCTGGGCGGCATCACCTCCTCGATGCGCAACGCGATCAAGGATCCGATCGTGGCGCGCGGCAAGACGCTCTACATCTATCCGCAGCTCTACGAGGGCAAGGAGTGCACGCCCTATCTGTTCTGCACCGGCCCGACGCCGGCGCAGCAATGCGACGAGTTCATCCCCTGGCTGATCAAGAACGGCGGCAAGAAGTTCGCGCTGCCGAGCGCCAACTATGTCTGGCCGCACACGCTCAACGTCTATGCCCGCAAGGTGATTGAGTCCAACGGCGGCGAGGTCGTGTTCGAGGAATACTATCCGCTCGACCAGGTCGACTTCTCCGCGACCGTCAACCGCATCATCTCCAACAAGGTCGACGTTGTCTTCAACACCGTCATTCCGCCCGGTGTCGGCCCGTTCTTCAAGCAGCTCTATGAAGCGGGCTTCCTCAAGAACGGCGGGCGCCTCGCCTGCGTCTACTACGACGAGAACACGCTCAACATCAATCAGGCCGCCGAAATCGAAGGCCTCGCAAGCTGCCTCGATTATTTCAAGGTGCTGACCAAGGAGAGCCCGTTCGACGCAAAAATCCAGGCGGCCTACGAAAAGGATTTCCCGGGCAACTTCCTGTTCGCAGCCGGCAGCGCCGCCACCGGCACCTATCGCGGCCTGAAGCTGTGGGAAGCCGCCGTGAAGGAAGCCGGCAAGATCGACCGTGAATCGGTCGCCGCCACCCTCGACCATGCCAAGATCGCCGAAGGTCCGGGTGGACCGGCCGAAATGGTCCCGGGCAAGCGGCACTGCAAGATGAAGATGTACACCGCGGTCGCCAAGGGCGGGAACTACGAAATCGTCGCCCGCAGCAACGGTCTCGTCGATCCCAAGGAATGCTGACGTAGAATGCCGAAAGCGATGGGCGCAGTGAAGCAGGCGATCCCCGCCGAGATCGGCGGGGACGTGGATGCCGCGGTGGCTGGCGGTGGAACGGCGGCTAAAGCTGCCGCGGGACGAAAAGTCCTGCCGATCGTGGAGGGCGTCGTGCTGGTCGCGGCGCTGCTCGCGCCGCTGGTGCTGCAGGACTATCTCACGGTGTTCGCGACGCGCGTGATCATCCTCGCGCTGTTCGCGCTGTCGTTCGACCTGGTCTGGGGCTATGCCGGCATCATGAGCTTCGGCCAGGCCCTGTTCTTCGGTTCGGCCGGCTATGGCGTGGCGCTGCTCGCGCGCGACCTCGACATCACCAACATCTTCCTGGTGCTACCCGCGGGCACGCTGATCGGCCTCACCTTCGCGCTCCTGCTCGGCGGCTTCCTGTTGCTGGGCCGGCATCCCTCCAGCGTGATCTTCGTGTCGCTGGGCACGCTCACCGGCTCCTACGCCGCCGATCGCCTCGCGCGCGGCTGGTACTATCTCGGCGGCCAGAACGGCATTCCCTCGATCGCGCCAATGACGCTCGGCGGTTACGAATTCTCGGAAGGTCCGGCCTTCTACTATCTCGTGCTCGGCATTCTCATCGCCGTCTATCTGCTCTGCCGCTTCCTGGTGCGCTCGCAGTTCGGGCTTGCGCTCGCCGGCCTGCGCGAGAACGAGCAGCGCATCGCCTTCTTCGGCTACAAGGCGCAACATCTGAAAGCGATCATCTTCGCCATCGGCGGCGCCATCGCAGGGCTCGCCGGAAGCCTCTATGCCTTCCACGAAGGCTTCGTCTGGCCCAACATGGTCGGCGTCGTGGTCTCGACGCAGGTCGTGCTCTACGTCCTGTTCGGCGGCTCCGGCACGTTGATCGGCGCGGTCATCGGCACCGTGATCGTCGAGGGCGTCAGCTTCTGGCTGTCGGACAATTACCGCGACATCTGGCCGATCATTCTGGGCCTGCTGCTGCTGCTCGTGATCCTGTTCCGGCCGCTTGGCCTGATCAGCTTTGTGCTGGGCGAGCGCGAGCGGGTCGGAAGCTTTGGCGCCAGGGTCAAGGAAAACGTCAAGGAGAAGCGCAATGCTCCTTGAGGCCGCAGGGATCAAGAAAGTCTTCGGCAAGCTCACTGCCCTCGATGGTGCCGCGCTCACCGTCGGCGAGAACGAGTTTCACGGCCTGATCGGCCCGAACGGCTCCGGCAAGAGCACGCTGATGAAGTGCATCGCCGGTGCCGAAGTGCCGACACAAGGAAAAGTCTCCTTCGTCAACACCGACATCACCGCGTTCACGCCGACCGAGCGGGCCCGGGCCGGCATGAGCCTGAAGTTCCAGATCACCAGCGTGCTGCCGACGCTGACGCTCTACGACAACATCCTGCTGGCGCTGCAGGCGCAGTCCTCGCTGTTCGACCTCGTGTTCTCGCGCACGCGCGGTGCGCTGCACGACCAGGTCATGACCATGCTGACGCTGTTCCGTCTCGCCGACCGCGCCTTCGATGCCGCGGCCGCGTTGTCGCACGGCCAGCAGCAATGGCTGGAGATCGCCATGGCGCTCGCCGGCAAGCCGAAATTGCTTTTGCTCGACGAGCCGACCGGCGGCATGAGCCTGGAGGAGCGCCGCGTCACCGGCGAATTGCTGCAGCCGATCAAGAAACACTGCTCGCTGGTCATCGTCGAGCACGACCTCGATTTCATCCGCGACATTTGCGACCGCCTGACTGTGCTCGACCAGGGCAAGGTGCTGGCCTCAGGCACGGTGTCCGAGATCCAGGCCAACAAATCCGTCCAGGAGATTTATCTGCGCCGTGCCTGAATTTTTGGACATCAAGCATCTCGACGCCGGCTATGGCCGCAGCCAGGTCCTGTTCGACGTCACGCTCGGCATCCCCTGGCGCGGCGGCGTCGCGGTGCTCGGGCGCAACGGCGCCGGCAAGACCACGCTGATGAAGACCATCGTCGGCGAGCTGCCGGCGTGGAAGGGCGAGGTCGCCTTCGATGGCCGCGACATCAGCCGCCGCGCCACCCAGGAGCGCGTCCGCGCCGGCATCGGCTACGTCCCGCAGGAGCATTCGGTGTTCGCGCGCCTGTCGGTGCGCGACAATCTTGCCGTCGGCTCGCTCGCGAGCAAGGACACCTCTGCCGTCGACCGCGTGCTGACCATCTTCCCGAAACTCGGCCAGCGCCTCGACCAGCCCGCCGGCACGCTCTCCGGCGGCGAGCGCAAGATGCTCGCCATCGGTCGCGCCATGTTAGGGGATCCAAAACTGCTGCTGCTGGACGAGCCGACGGAGGGCGTCTGGATCGGCGTCATCGAGGAGATCACCGAGCGCCTGATCGAGCTCGCGAAAGAGATCGCCGTCATCATCGTCGAGCAGCATCTCGATTTGGCGCTGCGCGTTGCCGACTACGCCTATGTGCTGGACCGCGGCAGGGTCGCGTTGCAGGGGCAGGCAGGCGAGGTGAGGGGCAATCCGGAGCTGATGCGGTATCTGGCGCCGTAGGGGCAGTTGTCAGACCGCTCGCTTTGCTCAGGGGGCGCTCGCAAGAAACGGATTGATGATCGTGAGCCCGCCGATGCTGCGGCCGTGCTGCATGTCTTCGCTGTAAAGTGAGTCGCAGCCTGCCTCGATCGCGGTAGCGACGATCAACGCGTCATAGAATGCGAGGTTGTGATCACGGGCGAGCGTGAGCGCTGCAGCGTGCGTGTCGGCTGTGAGTGGCACGATGTCGGGGAAGCGGAAACGAATCGAGCGCACGGCGGCCTCGATGATCGACCAGTCCTGTTTCTGTTTCTTGCGCAGCACGTTGGTGAACTCGTTCAGCACCTGTGTGCTGATGACGCCGCCGCTGGCAATCGTGTTCAGCGCGCGGTCCCGCCGGATGTCGGTCGAGTAGGCATAAATCAGGATATTGCTGTCGAAGAACGCGCTCACCGCTCGTTGGCTTCGTCGCGGTCGAACTTATAGCCCTCGGGCAGGGGAAACCGGAACTGCTCGACTTGCTTGAGAAACTCGGCCCGCTTGTCGACCTTTTCCACCGCGATCTGGCCCTTCGAGGCATCGACAACGTTGAGCTCGTCGCCGGGTGAGAGATTGAGGGCCTCGACGAGCGCCTTGGGCAACCGGACCGCGAGGCTGTTACCCCATTTGGAAACCAGCATGCTTGCCTCCATGATATCCAGCCTGGAGACGTATATCATAGGCAGGATATTATTCGAGACAAGTGATCCGGAGCGCTTGCGGGCGCGCGGACATTCCTACTCCGACCTATCCTGAAAGGAACCGGACGCCTGGCGGAGAACGTAGCCCGCTACTTCATCGCCCCAAAGCGGCTGTCGAACGAGTTCGACGACACCACCGGCGCGGCCCCCGCCATCTGCCCGCTGTCACCTGCACCGTCGTTCACCGACGGCTTCAGCGCGGGGCGGGTCTGGGCGAGGCGCGTGTCGGGCTGCGGCTTCGGCGGTTCTGCCGGCTTGGCGGCGGCCACTGCCGGCTTCGGCGTGTCCTTCGCGGCGTCCTTGGACTTGTCATGCCCTGGCACGAAGCGCGTCACCGCGGCTTTCAGCCGCGATGCCGCGGTCGGCGGCGTCGTGGAGGCAGCGGCCGGAGCGACAGACGCGGTGGCCTGCGGCGGCGGAGGCGTGGTCGTCGCCGTGGTGTCGGCGGTGCCGAGGCCCATCTTGCGGCCGAGGTTGGAGAAGAAGCCGCCGCCTTGCGATTTCTCGGCGGGCTGAGCTGCGGCGACGCGCGTGTTGGTCGCGGGCGCGCTAACGGCGACGACCGGCTCTTCCTGCGGCGCAGGCGCGGTCGCGACCGCGTCGAGATTCGGCTTCGGCGGATTGACGTGTCCGGGGATCGTGCCCGGCGCCTTCGCCATCGCCAGCATCTGCAGCGTGGTGCCTTCGGCGCCTTCCGACAGGCCCGTCGAGCCTTCCGGAATCTTGGCGGCGAAGATCTTGTTCATGCCGCCGTCGATGCCGGTGTTCATACGCGCCACCGGGGTGCCCTTGGCGACCAGCTTGGCGTATTCGGCTTCGTCGCGCGACTGCCTCTCGCGCACGGCGCTGGCGACGTCCTCGGGGATCACATAGGCCGGGCATTTTGCCGAGGCGTCGAACACCGGATCGCGCTTGGCGTCGGCCGGCTTCGTGGCGTCGAAGACGTACTTCTTCTCGCAGAAATCGACCTTCGGCTCCTGCCGCGTCACCTCGAAATGATCGTAGCCTTCCTTGATCATCTTCCAGAAGGCCATGTTCGGATTGTTCCGGTGCTTGGCCATGTTCACCGGCGTCATCTTGAACGGATAGGCCTGCAGCTGGAACGCCTTCTGGCCGCCGAAGAAGGATTCGCGGCCCAGCGAATAGATCTCCGCGATCTGCTCGTCCGTCATCGCGTAGCAGCCGCGCGAGGAGCAGTCGCCGTGCACCATCAGCTGCGAGCCGGTGCGGCCCAGCGCCTTGTCGAACGCGTTCGGGTAACCCGTGTTGAACGACAGGTAGTACGCCGATTGCGGATTCATCTGGCTCGGATTGATCGAGTAGAATCCTTCCGGCGCCTGGCGGTCGCCTTCGCGCACCTTGGGGCCGAGGTCACCGGACCAGCGGCAGATCGGATAGGTCTTGAGCAGCGCGAACTGGCCGTTGCGGGTCTGCTTCCAGACCTCGAGCTCGGCCTCCTGCTTGAACAGGCGCACCAGGATCGGCGATTGCAGATCCATGTCCTTCTCGACCATCGCGGCGAGAAGCTTTGGCGGCACCGGCTGGTTGGCCTTGGCGTTGGTCGCGAGCGAGACCTGGTCGGTGTCGCAGCCGGCCAGCAGGACGCTGGCCGTCATCAGCGCAACCGAAGCCAAGAGCGCGCGAGCAAGCGAACGAGAAATCAAGATGGACCCCACACCGTGCCGGGCAAGGAGCGCGAACCCCAATTCTTTTGGCGCATGATCCGACCGGAAAACCACCCGCCGCGGCGGGCTCGTTCAGACCACGCTCCAGCGCTTATGCCCTGAAGCCATTGATTAAAATTCTAACCTCTGGGTCATGTGGTCGCAACCCGAGCGGGGATCACGAGGGCGTTGGCCCAAAGGTGTGGTCAACAGAGACTTAAACTGGCGTAACTTGAAACTGGGCCGGAACTTGGGCCTTGCGGCCAAACCGTCACTGAGATCGCCGATTTGGGCAAAAAAAGGGTTAACGCGGGGTTACCGGGGGCGCTTCGTAGGGTGGGTTAGCGCAGCGTAACCCACCTCTTTTGGTTCCGCGGGGACGGGCAGTGGTGGGTTACGCCTTCGGCTAACCCACCCTACGGCACCGGAATCGGCCCGAATCAGCCCAGTTTCCGGCCGATATCGAGGAATTTCTGCCGCCGCTGCTTGCGGATGGCGTCGCCGTCCATGCCTCGGAGCTCGTCAAAGGCCTTGGCGATGGCATCGCCGGTGGTGGCGATCATGGCGGCGGGATCGCGGTGGGCGCCGCCGACCGGCTCTTTCAGGATCTGGTCGATCACCCCGAAGCGGAGCATGTCCTGGGCGGTGATCTTCATGTTGTTGGCGGCTTCCTGCGCCTTGGTGCCGTCGCGCCAGAGGATGGAGGACGCCGCCTCCGGCGAGATCACACTGTAGATCGCGTGCTCCAGCATCAGCACCTTGTTGGCGGTGGTGATGGCGATGGCTCCGCCCGACATGCCCTCGCCGGTGATGATGGCGACGTTCGGCACGGTCAGCGCCATGCAGGCATCGGTCGAGCGCGCGATCGCTTCGGCCTGGCCGCGCTCCTCGGCGCCGATGCCGGGATAGGCGCCGGCGGAATCGGCGAGCGACAGCACCGGCAGGCCGAACCGCTCGGCCATCTCCATCAATCGCACGCATTTGCGATAGCCTTCAGGCCGCGCCATGCCGAAATTGTGCCGGATGCGGCTCTCGGTGGAATCGCCCTTCTCCTGGCCCATCACGCAGATCGGCTCGCCGCGGAAGCGGCCGAAGCCGGCGACCAGCGCCTCGTCCTCGCCGAACTTGCGGTCGCCGGCGAGCGGGGTGAATTCGGTGATCAGCCCCTTGATGAAGTCGTTGAAATGCGGCCGCTGCGGATGCCGCGCGACCAGCGTCTTCTGCCACGGCGTCAGGTTCGTATAGAGGTCCGCCAGCGCCTGCGCCGCCTTGTCCTCGATCCGGCCGACCTCGTCGCTGATGTCGGTGCCGGTGGCGGCGAGCGCGCGCAATTCGTCGACCTTGGAGTCGAGCTCGGCGACGGGCTTTTCGAAGTCGAGATAGCTGCGCATCTGGTCTTGCATCAACTCAGTATAGGGGGACGGGGCGAAAGAAGCGAAGCGAGGTTGGGGTCGCGGAAAGAAGTGTAGCTTCTTCAACGAGTTGGCTTGTGTGCTCGTGGCCGGGAGCCAAATCAGTCGTGAGGCCCCGGCTCTTTCTGCGGAGATGTGGCCGAAGTCAAGGCGGTTTCATGGGTTGCCCGTAGCCCGGATGAGCGAAGCGATATCCGGGGCTGGTCGTGCCTCAGCCACCAATCCCGGATGTCGCTTCGCTCATCCGGGCTACGAGGCCTCACTTCTCCGCCAGCGGGTGCAGATCGCGCACCAGGCTCTTCAGCCGCTCCTCGACCACATGGGTGTAGATCTGGGTTGTCGAGATGTCGGTGTGGCCCAGCAGCGTCTGCACGATGCGCAGGTCCGCGCCGTTGTGCAGCAGGTGGCTGGCGAAGGCGTGGCGCAGCACGTGCGGGGAGACCAGCCGGGCCTGCAGGCCCGAGGCGACCGCGAGCTCCTTGAGGTCGCGGGCAAAGTGCTGCCGCGTCAGATGTCCGCTCTCGCCGAAGGAAGGGAACAGCCATTTCGAGGTGGCGAGGCTGTCTTTCTTCTTCTCTGTCTTCGCGGCCTCCGTCGCGCCGAGATAATCCGCCATCGCCTGCCGCGAGGCGTCGTTGAGCGGCACCAGGCGCTCCTTGTTGCCCTTGCCGCGTACCACGATCATGCGCGCATCGCGCTTGGCCGCCGAGCGCGGCAGCGCCACCAGCTCGGAGACGCGCAGGCCGGTGGCGTAGAGCACCTCGAGCAGGCAATAGAGCCGCAAAGCCCGCAGCCGTTTCGACGGTGAGGCATCGTCCGCCTCGCTCAATTCCTTGGCGCGGCGGAGCATGCGGTCGACATCCGCGATCGACAGCACCTTTGGCAGGCCGCGGCCGCGCTTCGGGCCTGATAGTATCGCCGCGGGATCGTCGCCGCGAATGCGCTCGTTCAGCAGGAAGCGGTAGAGATGCCGCATCGCCGACAGCCGCCGCGCGACGCTGGTGGATTTGAAGCCGCGCGTGTCGAGATCGGCAAGGTAGTCGCGCAGGACTTGCGTCTCCGCGTCCGCAAAACTATGGCCGACCCGGCCCAGAAACTCCGAGAAATCGGTGAGGTCGCGGCGATAGGCATCGAGCGTGTTGGGGCCGGCGCCCTGTTCCGCCGCGAGCATGTCGAGGAACAGGCCGGTGAGCTTGCTATCGGAGGGCTTTGCGCGCATGCCCCGGAGCCTAGCTGCTATTTCTTGAGAAACTTATCCGGCGGGATCGTCACCGTCATTTCCCGCGGCTTCGGATTGACGAAGTTCGCCAGCGCGAAGATCACGCCATAGACGATGCCGGCGATCACGGCGACGACCGTCAGGAAGCGGAACAGGCTGGGCATCGGTCTGGGGTCTCTGCAGGGGACTTGATATTGGACTTGATAGTGGGCTTGGCAGCCAAATTAACCAATGAAATCATCCAACATGTTCGCCGTTTCGTGGCAAGAGTCCTCTGGCGAGGGCCCCTGTGGGGTCGTATAGGTGGCCAAACCTGCCGCCTTTGGCGGCAAATCGAGCGAGATCCAGAGCGAGATTATGTCCGACGCCGCGTTGCCGATTCCCGCTTCGCCTGAGGCCGACATCCTGTCGGCCCTGGGCGCGCGCTCGATCGTGCTCGTCGGCATGATGGGGGTGGGCAAATCCACCATCGGTCGCCGCATGGCTATCAGACTCAAGCTGCCCTTCGTCGATGCTGATACCGAGATCGAGGCGGCGGCCGGCATGACCATACCGGAAATCTTCGAGCGCCACGGCGAGCAGCATTTCCGTGACGGCGAGGCCCGCGTGATCGCGCGCCTGCTCGAGGGCGGCCCGGTGGTGCTGGCGACCGGCGGCGGCGCCTTCATGCGCGAGGAGACGCGGACCCGCATCGCCGCCAAGGCGATCTCGATCTGGCTCAGGGCGGACCACGACGTCATCATGCGCCGCGTCCGCCGCCGCGCCGACCGCCCGCTGCTCCAGACCGCCGATCCGGAAGGGACCGTGACACGCCTCCTCACCGAGCGCGAGCCCGTCTACGGCAAGGCCGACCTCACCATCGCCTCGCGTGACGTGCCGCACGACAAGATCGTCGAGGAGTGCATCGAGACGCTGCACGCCCATCTCTGCGGCGAGCAGTCCGCCCCACCACCTGCTGATGTTGCGAGTGCCGGACGATGACTGCGCCGTTGAAACATTCCGATCCCATCAACGTCGACGTCGCGCTCGGCGATCGCGCCTATGACATCGTCATCGGCCGCGGCATGCTGTCTTCGCTCGGGGAGCGCGTCGCCGCCTTGCGCCCCGGCGTCCGCACGGCGATCGTGACGGATCGTACCGTCGCCAAATACTGGCTCGAGCCGACCGAAGCATCCCTTGCTGCCGTCGGCATCCCGACCTCGCGCATCGTGGTCGAGGAAGGCGAGATCTCGAAAACCTATTCCGGCCTCGAAAAGGTCAGCGAAGCCCTGATCGCCGCGAAGATCGAGCGCAACGATCTCGTTATCGCGCTTGGCGGCGGCGTGGTCGGCGATCTCGCCGGCTTTGCCGCGGCAATCCTGCGCCGCGGCGTCGATTTCGTGCAGGTGCCGACCTCGCTGCTGGCGCAGGTCGATTCCAGCGTCGGCGGCAAGACCGGCATCAATTCGCCGCAGGGCAAGAATCTGCTCGGCGCCTTCCACCAGCCGGTGCTTGTCATCGCCGACACCGCCGTGCTCGACACGCTGTCGCCGCGCCAGTTCCGCGCCGGCTATGCCGAGGTCGCCAAATACGGCGTGCTCGGCGACGAGGCCTTCTTCAGCTGGCTGGAAAAGAACCATTCCGACATCTTCAAGGGCGGCTCGGCGCGCGAGCATGCGATCGCGACCTCCTGCCGCGCCAAGGCCGGCGTTGTCTCGCGCGACGAGCGCGAGACCGGCGAGCGCGCGCTGCTCAATCTCGGCCACACCTTCGGTCACGCGCTGGAAGCGGCGACCGGTTTCTCCGACCGCCTGTTCCACGGCGAGGGCGTCGCCATCGGCATGACGCTGGCGGCGCAGTTTTCGGCAAAACTCGGCATGATCGGCGAAGCCGATGCAGCGCGCGTCGAGCGCCATCTCATTGAGGCGGGCTTGCCGACGCGCCTGCAGGATATCGCGGGATTCGCGCAGGAAGGTCTTGCCGACGCCGACGCGCTGATGGCCCTGATGGCGCAGGACAAGAAGGTCAAGCGCGGCAAGCTCACCTTCATCCTGCTGGAGGCCGTCGGCCGCGCGGTCATCGCGAAGGACGTCGAGCCGGCGCCGGTGCGCGATTTCCTGAAAGAGAAGCTGGCGCAGAAGGCCTGATACGCGGCGCCAAGGCGTTTTTGAGCGAAGTGGATGCCGGTTCGCGTCAGGAAAGCGCGTCAAAAGTAACTCGAGTGGTGCATGGACTGGCTCGGATTCACCATCGTCGTCCTCTGCCTCCTGGTCTCGGCGTTCTTCGCCGCGAGCGAGACCGCGCTGACCGGCGCCTCGCGCGCCAGCATGCTCAGGCTCTCCAAGCAGGGTAACCGCGACGCCGACGTGGTCTCGCAGCTGCTCGACATGCGCGAGCGCCTGATCGGCGCGCTGCTGCTCGGCAACAACATCGCCAATATCGGCGCATCCGCGCTCGCCACCGGCATCTTCACGTCGTGGTTCGGCGATGTCGGCGTGCTCTATGCGACCGGCGTGATGACCGCCCTGGTCGTGATCTTCGCCGAGGTGCTGCCGAAAACCATCGCGATCAACGCGCCCGACCGCATGGCGCTCGCGGTCGCGCGCCCGATGCGGCTGACGATGTACGTCCTGGGGCCGCTGCTCAGGATCGTCGAAGTCATCGTCCGCTTGTTGATGCGCCTGTTCGGCCTCGCCGGGGAGCACCAGGCGATCCTGTCGCCGACCGAGCGCCTGCGCGGTGCGGTGGACCTCTTGCACCACGAGGGCAAGGTCGAGAAGCAGGACCGCGACATGCTCGGCGGCCTGCTCGATTTGCGCGAGCTCCAGGTCTCCGACGTCATGATTCATCGCACCGAGATGATGATGATCAATGCCGACATGCCGCCGGACGATCTGGTGCGCGAGGTGCTGGCGACCGAATACACCCGCATTCCACTCTGGCGCGAGAAGCCGGAGAACATCATCGGTGTGCTTCACGCCAAGGATCTGTTGCGCGCGATCCGCGCCGCCGACGGCGACACCTCGCGCATTGACGTCTCCACCATCGCGCTGCCGCCCTGGTTCGTGCCGGAGATGCGGCCGCTCGCCGAGCAGCTCAAGGCGTTCCGCCGCCGCAAGACCCATTTCGCGCTCGTCGTCGACGAGTACGGCGAAGTTGAAGGTCTTGTGACACTGGAAGACATTCTGGAGGAGATCGTCGGTGATATCTCCGACGAGCACGACGTCGTGGTCGCCGGCGTGCGCGCCCAGCCGGACGGCTCGGTCGTGGTCGACGGCTCGGTGCCGATCCGCGATCTCAACCGCGCCATGGACTGGCATCTGCCCGATGAAGAGGCAACCACGGTCGCAGGCCTCGTCATTCACGAGGCGCGCTCGATCCCGGACCGCGGCCAGAGCTTCACCTTCCACGGCTTCCGTTTCCGCGTCCTTCGCCGCGAGCGCAACCGCATCACCGCGCTCCGTATTTCACCGGTGCCGCGCGAGGCGGAGTTGGAAGAACCCAAGCCGAGACGGGCCGGGACGTCGTTCTAGCCATCACCACAGGTGTCATCGCCCGCGCAGGCGGGCGATCCAGTACGCCGCAGCCCATCGATTGAATCTCGACAGCAGTGTTTACTGGATGCCCCGCCCCCGTGCGCAATTGCGCACTGGGCGGGCATGACGACCGCTAGCCTTCCCCCGGCGCCTGCGCGTGGATCGCGAGCGCGTGCACGCTGCCGGAAAGTTCCGCAGCCAGCGCCGAATTTATCATGCGGTGGCGCTCGACCCGGGTCTTCCCTTTGAAGGCATCAGACACGATATAAACCCGAAAATGCGTCTCGCCGCTCGGCCGATGACCGGCGTGACCCTCATGCAGATGTGACTCGTCGACGACTCGCAGGCTTTCCGGGGTGAAAGCTTCCTGCAACTTGTTGCTGATAGTGTCTTTCATAGCCATGAGTGCCATTAAGGGACGCGATCGTACCCCGTCAATGCCGTAGGCCGCCTACGGGCGGCCGTCCTTCAAAGACGCCGAAGTGAAACTTCGGCTACGGGTCTTACGCTAATTGCAATGTCAAGACTTGAAGGTTTTTGCATTGCGTAGTCAAAGTCAGCCATGCCGATCGATTCATCAAAGTTCTTCGACTCCATCCGCGTGAAGCCGCGAGGCAAGCAGCCGGAAGTGAAGCCGCGCGACACCGTGGTCAACTGCGAGTGGGCGGGCTGCGCGAACAAGGGCGCGCATCGTGCGCCGAAGGGGCGCGAGAACCAGCGCGAGTACTGGCACTTCTGCCTCGACCATGTGCGCGAGTACAACCAGAACTACAATTTCTTCTCCGGCATGAATGCCGAAGCCGTCGCGCGCTACCAGAAGGACGCGCTGACCGGCCACCGCCCGACCTGGAAGATGGGCGCCAATGGCGGCAAGAAGGGTGCGGAAGCCGAGATCGATATGGCGTCCGATCCGTTCAGCATGTTCAGCGAGATCAACGGCCGCGCCAACTGGCGCAAGGGCCCGGACGCCCAGCCCAAGGCCGAGACGCGCAAGGTGATGAACGCCGAGCGCAAGGCGCTCCAGGTCATGGGCCTCGGCCCGGACGCCACGCTCGCCGACGTCAAGAGCAAGTACAAGGCGCTGGTCAAGCAGCACCATCCTGACGCAAATGGCGGCGACCGCTCAACCGAAGACCGCCTGATCGAGATCATCAAGGCGTATAATTATCTGAAGACGGTGGTGCGGGAGGCGTAGTGCCTCGCACTTTCTTCCTTCTCCCCTTGTGGGAGAAGGTGGCGCGAAGCGCCGGATGAGGGGTTGCCTCAGCAAGCGCTAATGTCGATGGGTGTGCTCGGAGAGAACCCCTCACCCGTCTCGCCGCTTCGCGGCGAGCCACCCTCTCCCACAAGGGGAGAGGGTAAACACGCAGCGTTCGCCTGATATCCGCGATCCCTCACGCCGCCGGCATCGCCCCCACATAGGACGAGCTCGGCCGGATCAACCGCCCCGTGCGCTGCTGCTCGCGCGCATGCGCGGTCCATCCCGCTGAACGTGCCACGGCGAAGATCGGCGTGAACGCCTGCCGTGGAATCGCCAGCGCATCGAGCAGGATCGCGGTGAAGAACTCGACATTGGTCTCCAGCGGCCGGTCCGGGTTCTTCTTGCGCAGCGCTGCGCGGATGTAAGCTTCGACCTCGCCAGCGAACGGCAGATCGGTGCCGTTGGAGGCCAGTGCCTCGACCGCGGTCTTGAGCACATCGGCGCGCGGGTCGCGCACGCGATAGACGCGGTGGCCAAATCCCATCATCCGCTCGCCGCGCGCCAGCGCCGCATCCACCCAGGGCTGGATGCGCTCGCGCGAGCCGATCGCGTCGAGCATTTCCAGCACCGGCTCCGGCGCGCCGCCATGCAGCGGACCCGTGAGTGCGCAATAGCCCGCGGTCACGGCCGCGAACAAATCGGCCTGCGTCGAAGCCACCACGCGCGCGGTGAAGGTCGAGGCGTTCATGCCGTGGTCGCTGGCGGTGACGAGATAGGCATCCAGCGCCGTGACCTCGCGTGTTGCAGGCGAGCGCCCGTGCAGCATGCGCAGCGTGTCGGCGGCATGGCTCACGTTCGGATCGGGCGCGACCGGCTCGAGCCCCTTGGCGCGCCGGACCAGCGCGCCCGCGATCACCGGAAACGCGCCGACGATGGTCGCTTCATGTTCGAGCCCGTGCTCGGCGCGAAGCCCCGCCACCGCCGCACGGAACCCGTCGACAATGCCCATTCCGCGCGTTGCCGGCAGCAACTCGTCCAGCCGCGCAAAGGCGCGCTCGCGCGCGGCGCCCAGGCTCGCGCGCACATTGGCTTCGCTTAAGGTCGTCTTGCTGGCGCCATTCCAGAGCCGGGCGGTGACGCCCTCAAAGCTCGATTTGGCGGCGAGGCGGCCGACATGCTCGCCAGCGATGATCAGCTCGCCGCGCTCGCCGTCGACATGGCTCAGCACGGTTTCCGCCGCGGGAACGCCGTCCAGCCCGATCTGGCTTTTGGTGAGGTGGATGTTCATGGCCCAATCTCCCTTTTGCATTGCACGCAGGGGAAAGGTCGGGCCTCTCGACAGATTGATCAATCTTGATTACATAAATCAATATGAAAAATTCGGAAGGCCTCTACCTCTCCGCCCGGGAGGCCGCCGCCGAGCTCGCGATCTCGCCGGCCACCCTTTACGCCTATGTCAGCCGCGGCCTGATCCGCTCCGAGCCGACGCCGGACTCGCGCAAGAACCGCTACCGCGCCGAGGACGTCCGCGCCCTGAAGGAGCGCCGCGTCCCGTCGCCGGAGCCGCGCGGCCTGCGCAGTTTTGATGCCGACCTGCCGGTGATGGATACAGAGATCTCGACCATCACCGAGGACGGCGCGATCTATCGCGGGGTCAATTGCGTCGATCTCGCCGAGAACGACACGCTGGAGCACACCGCGACGTTGCTCTGGGACGTCGCCGGTGTCGATCCCTTCGCGCCCGGCAACCAGCCGGAGATTTCCGTGGAGATGCGCACGATCGCAGAGGCCGCGCGCCGCGCCGCGCCGATCGATCGCGCCATCGCCGTGCTCGCGCTTGCTACCAGCGCCGATCCCCGCGCTTTCACCCGCGCGCCCGATGGCCGCGCCATGGTCGGCGCGCGCATCGTCCGCCTGCTGGTCGCGACCATGCTCAATGCGGAAGCCTCGGCCGAGCCACTGCATCAGCAGGTCGCGCGCGCCTGGGCGCCGGACAACAAGCACGCGCCCGATCTGATCCGCCGCGCGCTTGTATTGCTCGCAGATCACGAGCTGAATGCTTCGACCTTCACCGCGCGCTGCGCGGCCTCGACCGGTCTCAACCTCTACGACTCCGTCATCGCCGGTCTCGCCGCGCTGAAGGGGCCGAAGCACGGCGGTGCCGGCGTTCTGGCTTCTCAGCTCGTCAAGACGCTGGTCGACCGCGATGTCGCGCCCGTGGTGCGCGAGCGCGTCGCGCTCGGCGAGCGCTTTGCTGGCTTCGGCCATGGTGTCTACAAGCGCGGCGATCCTCGCGCGCAATCGCTGCTGAATGCCCTGTCGCGCGCCGGCGCGCCGCGCAAATTCACCAAGGAAGTGCCCGAGCGGATCGTCGAGGCGACCGGTGAGCTCGTCAACATCGACTACGCGCTCGCCGTGCTTGTGCATGCGCTGCGCCTGCCGGCAGGCAGCGAGCTGGCGCTGTTCGCCATGGCCCGCAGCGTCGGCTGGATCGCCCATGCCAGCGAGCAATTGCAGTTCGGCAAGCTGATCAGGCCAAGGGCAAGGTATGTAGGGCCGGCGCCGGGGCGGAGGTTGGGGGCGGCTAGTTAGCGCTGCTCTCTCCGTCGTCGTCCTGGCGAAAGCCAGGACCCATACCGCGAGGTCTATCGGTAGGGGACGGTGGGAGTACCGATTGACGAGTCTTCGCCAAACCACTGCCTGAGGTAATGGGTCCTGGCTTTCGCCAGGACGACTCGAGGGTGGACCTAGCCCCGCGGCTTCGCCGTCGCGACACCACCACCATTCCGCCGGCGATAGATCCAGACTGCCACCCCGCCCACGATCGCAACCCCGACCACCGTCAAAATCCAGATATGCTTGCCGACATGCTCATGATGGTGCAGCCCGGCATATTCATGCAGCGCCGACACCGCCAGCACGCCCGGCAGCACGTGGGCGGGGGCCCAGACCAGGATCGCCGGGATATTCACCGTATAGAATCTTGCGGGCGTCATCCCCAGCGCGCCGGCGGTCACGGGCACGAAGGCGCGGATCGGCGGCACGAAGCGGGCGAAGAACACGGCCCAGGTGCCGAAGCGGTGGAAGAAGCTCTCGCTCTCCTCGACCACGCGCGGATAGTTGGTCATCGGCCAGGTGTTGAGGATCTCGCGCTGCTGCCGGTGCCCGACCCAGTAGGCCGAGCCATCGCCGAGCATCGCGCCGAGGGCGGCCGCCAGCAGCACCCATGGCAACTTCAGCTCGCCGCCCGGAACCAGGGCGCTCAGCGCCAGGATGATGGTCGAGCCGGGGATCACCGATCCCACCACCGGCACGGCCTCCAGAAGGGCCGCCAGGAACAGGGTCAAATAGGCCAGCCACGCATGGGCCGAGACGAAAGCGATGAGGGGATCGAGAAAGGACGTCACGTCGTCTCTGTGGCGGGCTGGGGTTTTTCGGTTCGGACCCTACATAAGTAGGGAGAGGCGGCGAAAGTGCCATTTGCGTGGGCAGCCCGTTACCCCGCCCGAAATTCGAGCGTGATTCGCAAGGCAGCCCTCCAAAAACTGCGTTCCTCACCTATCTAAATGAAAAGACAACGGAACTTTGATTGAGGGGCGGGCTTCTGCCGGCACGTTGTCTCTGATAGGTTCGAAAGTGCACCCAGCCGCAGCCAACGTGCAATAACTGGTCTCGGGATCGCCCGGGGCCTCGGAGGATTGATGACGACCGCCGCCATGTCAAAAGTTGAGGAAGTTTCCGGTCTGCCCGACATGAAGGTGTCGGTGCGCCAGGTGTTCGGGATCGACAGCGATCTCGAAGTGCCGGCCTATTCCGAAGTCGATCCTCATGTGCCCGAAGTCGATTCCGACTATCGCTTCGATCGCGCCACCACGCTCGCCATTCTCGCCGGCTTTGCACGCAACCGCCGCGTGATGGTGACCGGCTATCACGGCACCGGTAAATCCACCCATATCGAGCAGGTCGCCGCCCGGCTGAACTGGCCCTGCGTGCGCGTCAACCTCGACAGCCACATCAGCCGTATCGACCTCGTCGGCAAGGACTCGATCGTGGTCCGCGACGGCAAGCAGGTCACCGAATTCCGTGACGGCATTTTGCCCTGGGCGCTGCAGAACAACGTCGCGCTGGTGTTCGACGAATACGACGCCGGCCGCCCGGACGTGATGTTCGTGATCCAGCGCGTGCTGGAAGTCTCCGGACGCCTGACGCTGCTCGACCAGAACAAGGTGATCAAGCCGCATCCGGCGTTCCGCCTGTTCGCCACGGCGAACACCGTTGGCCTCGGCGACACCTCCGGCCTCTATCACGGCACCCAGCAGATCAACCAGGGCCAGATGGACCGCTGGTCGATCGTCACCACGCTGAACTACCTCAGCCACGACGAGGAAGTTGAGATCGTGCTGGCCAAGGCCAAGCACTATCGCACCCAGGAAGGCCGCGACATCGTCAACAAGATGGTCCGTCTCGCTGATCTCACCCGCAACGCCTTCGCTAATGGCGATCTGTCGACGGTGATGAGCCCGCGCACGGTGATCACCTGGGCGGAAAACTCCGATATCTTCGGCGATATCGGCTTCGCCTTCCGCGTCACCTTCCTCAACAAGTGCGACGAGCTCGAGCGTCCCCTGGTCGCCGAGTTCTACCAGCGCTGCTTCAACGCGGAGCTGCCGGAATCGGCGGTCAACGTGGCGCTCAGCTGATCTCTCCCGGTGTGTCGTCCCGGCGAAAGCCGGGACCCATACCGCGTGATGTTTCGGTGATGCGACGCTGATAGTTTTTCTGACTCTACGACGGCCGGTGGTTATGGGCCCCGGCTTTCGCCGGGGCGACGGATAGGGCGAGATGACCACCTCCAACTCCAAATTCCGTAACAGCAAGGAAGCGCCGACCGAGCCGTTCAAGCGCTCGGTCGCCTCCTGCCTGAAGGCGATCGCGAAATCGCCCGAGCTCGACGTCTCCTTCGCCGCCGAGCGCCCGGGCCTTGCGCCGGGCAAGGCGCGGCTGCCGGAGCCGGCGCGCAAGATGACCAAGCGCGACGCCGCCATCGTGCGCGGCCACGCCGATTCCATCGCGCTCAAGATCGCCTGTCACGATCCCAAGGTTCATCGCAAGCTGATGCCCGGCAATCCGCAGGCGCGCGGCGTGTTCGAGGCGGTGGAGCAGGCGAGGGTCGAGGCGATCGGTGCGCGCCGCATGGCGGGCGTTGCCAAGAACCTCACCGCGATGCTCGACGACCATTTCCACCGCGGCAAGTTCGACGAAATCACCGACCGCGCCGATGCGCCGCTGGCGGACGCGCTGGCGATGCTGGTGCGCGAGCGCCTCACCGGCATGGCGCCGCCGACGGCGGCGAAGAAGATGGTCGATCTCTGGCGGCCCATTCTCGAAGACAAGATCGGCAGGCGGCTCGACCGGCTCGACGGCGTGGTCGAGGACCAGGCCAGGTTCGGCGATGCCGTGCATGATCTGTTGTCGGCGCTCGAGCTCGGCGACGAGCGCAGCGCCGACAGTGAGGACAATGAGGACAACGACGAGAACCAGGACGGCGACAACGACCAGTCCGGCGCCGAAGGCTCGCCCGATTCCGATGCCGCCCAGGAGATGAGCGCCGACCAGGCGCAGGCGACCTCGGAGGAGATGAGCGAGAGCGCGATGGAAAGCGCGCAGGCCTCGACCTCCGACACCTTCGACGACGGCGAGCTCGGCGACGACGAGACGCCGGGCGAGGCGACGCGTCCGAACGCGCATGGCAGGAACGAGCCGCGCGGGCCGGAATATCACGCCTTCGCGCCCAAGTTCGACGAGGTCATCGCGGCCGAGGATCTCTGCGACCATGACGAGCTGGAGCGGCTGCGCGCCTATCTCGACAAGCAGCTTGCGCATCTGCAGGGCATCGTCGCCCGCCTCGCCAACCGGCTGCAGCGCCGCCTGATGGCGCAGCAGAACCGCGCCTGGGAGTTCGATCTCGAAGAGGGCATCCTCGACCCCGCGCGCCTGTCGCGCGTGGTGACCGATCCCTATCACCCGCTGTCCTTCATGCACGAGAAGGAGGCGACATTCCGTGACACCGTGGTGACGCTGCTGCTCGACAATTCCGGCTCGATGCGCGGACGCCCGATCACGGTCGCCGCGACCTGTGCCGACATCCTCGCCCGCACGCTGGAGCGTTGCGGCGTCAAGGTCGAGATTTTGGGCTTCACCACGCGCGCCTGGAAGGGTGGGCAATCGCGCGAGGCGTGGCTTGCCGCCGGCAAGCCGGCCAATCCCGGCCGTCTCAACGATCTCCGCCACATCATCTACAAGTCGGCGGATGCGCCGTGGCGCCGTGCGCGAAAGAATCTCGGCCTGATGATGCGCGAGGGTCTCCTGAAGGAGAACATCGACGGCGAGGCGCTGGACTGGGCGCACAAGCGCCTGCTCGGCCGGCCCGAGCAGCGCAAGATCCTGATGATGATCTCGGACGGTGCGCCGGTCGACGATTCCACGCTGTCGGTCAATCCCGGCAACTATCTCGAGCGGCACCTGCGCCACATCATCGAGGAGATCGAGACCCGCTCGCCGGTCGAGCTGATCGCGATCGGCATCGGCCATGACGTCACGCGCTACTACCGCCGCGCGGTGACGATCGTGGATGCGGAAGAACTCGGCGGCGCCATCACCGAAAAGCTCGCCGAGCTGTTCAGCGAGACCAACACCGCACCAACCCAGCCGGCCGGTCGCCCGCGACGCAAACTGCATTCGTGAGCACGCAATCATCCCGCCGCAGCTTTCTTGGCCACGCGGCGGCGGGATTTTCCACTCTTGCACTCTCGCGCCTTGCGCAGGCGCAAGCCACGACCGAGCCGCCGCCGCGCCCGCTCCAGGTCGAGCACGCCGTCACTGATCCCGTCAGCCTCGAGGTCAATGCGCGCCCGATTCCGAATTTCGAGCCGCGCGACCGCTCGCGCACGCGCTTCGGCTCGCTGGACTATCGCAGCGGCCTGGTGCTGACCTCGCCCTTTCGCGGCTTCGGCGGCCTGTCCGGCATCCGGCTCGATGCCAAGGGCGAGCGCTTCCTCGCGATCTCCGACCAGGGCGGCTGGTTCACCGGCCGCATCCGCTATTCCGGCCGCAACATGGCCGGGCTCGACGACGTCGAGGCCGCGCCGCTGCTGGGCGCGGAGGGGCGGCCGATCACTGAAAAGCGCATGTGGTGGGATTCGGAATCGCTGACGCGCGACGGCAACCTCGTCTATGTCGGGCTCGAGCGCGTCAACCAGATCCTGCGCTACGATTTTGCCAAGGGCGGCATCCGCGCCCGCGGCGAGCCGATCCCGGTGCCGCCAGCGTTGCGCAAGCTGCCGCACAACAAGGGGCTGGAAGCGCTGATCCTGGTGCCGAAGGGCCAGCCGCTCGCCGGCACCCTGATCGCGTTCTCCGAGCGCGGGCTGGACGCCGACGGCAACCTGGTCGCGTTCCTGATCGGCGGCCCGACGCCCGGCCAGTTCAGCGTCCGCCGCACCGAGAAATTCGACATCAGCGACGCGGTGCTGTTGCCCTCCGGCGAGCTCCTGATCCTCGAACGCAAATTCTCCTGGTTCACCGGCGTCGACATCCGCATCCGCTCGATC
The DNA here is from genome assembly GCF_018130765.1 of Bradyrhizobium iriomotense. Taxonomy (GTDB): domain Bacteria; phylum Pseudomonadota; class Alphaproteobacteria; order Rhizobiales; family Xanthobacteraceae; genus Bradyrhizobium; species Bradyrhizobium iriomotense_A. The sequence continues at coordinate 75,232 of NZ_JAFCJZ010000021.1, read as the reverse complement.
CCCCTGAAATCCATCGCGCCGGGCGCGGTCGTCGATGGTCCCGCGCTGTTCAAGGCCGATCTCGGCCAGGAGATCGACAACATGGAAGGCATCGACGTCCACGTCACGGCGGAGGGCGAGACCGTGCTGACCCTCGTCTCCGACGACAATTTCTCCATGCTCCAGCGCACGCTGCTGCTGCAGTTCACGCTGGTGGAGTAGGGGCAGGGTATCTCCCTTCGCCAGGACGACGAGTGAACGTCCGCGCATCATGCCGCGACAAACCGTCATGCAACTCCGCCGCGCCATCGTTGCCGCGCTCTTCGTCCTGCTTGCCGCGACGCCGCAGGCGCGCGCCACGGCCGAGCACACCTATGCGAAGGGCGAGTACGGCATCATCACGGGTGGGTGGGCGCCGAACAAGCGGCTCGCCATCGCCGTCCATGGCGAGGGCGACGGCGCGCATGACAAGTTTCACGCCTATCTGATGTCGGAGCCGAAGCATCGCAGGCTGGCCGTGCTCGACAACATCAGCCACGAGAACAATCTCGACACCGACCCCGATGCCTATTACGCGGAGTGGTCGCCCGACTCGCGCTATGTCGCGGTCTCCTTCCGCACCGAGCGTCACATCATGACGCTGAACGTCTATGCGATCGAAGGCCATCGCGCGCGGCTGATCGAGACGCCGGACCTGTTTCGCAAGGCGACGGGCCGCACCGTCGTCGTCAAGACTGACGGCGACATGCGCACCTATTTTCCATCCGTGAAGTGGCGGGGGCCGCGCCGCTACGATCTCAACGACTACCGTCTGTTCGTCGAGGACGACAAGACGCTGGCCGAGAAGTTCGGCGAACTCTGCAGCCTGACCAAGATGGAAGACGGCCGCTACACGATCGAGTTCGCCGCCCACACCACCGTCACGATCGGGCGAGGGAAGCGCAACCGCGTCGGCAAGCTGCGGCTTGGGGTTTTCGAGCGGTGATGTCGTCCCGGCGAACGCCGGGACCCATAACCCCAGGGAGAAGTTTGGCGAAGATTGGTTGTTCGGGATCAATACCAGTCGCAATCGGTGGATCACGCGGTATGGGTCCCGGCGTTCGCCGGGACGACGGCGGAGGGGGTGGACAACCACCCGTGATCATATGACGCGCGCAATGCATGGCGCCGCGAGCCGCTATGCCGCCTGCGCAACTGGCAATTCGCGTTTCCGCGACTAAACTTCATGCAATCGCTTTCATCCCCTATCCCCGGAACTTCCCGCATGAGCGCCCTGTTTTCCCCGATCAAGCTGCGCGGCCTGACGTTGAAGAACCGCGTCGTGGTGTCGCCGATGTGCCAGTATTCGGCCGACGACGGCGTCGCCACCGACTGGCACTTCACCCACATCAACAATCTCAGCCTGTCGGGCGCGTCGATGTTCTGCATCGAGGCGACCCATGTCGAGGCGATCGGCCGCATCACGCCGGGCTGTCTCGGGCTCTACAGCGATGCCTGCGAGGCCGCGCTGAAGCAGATCCTCGCCTCGGTGCGCAAGCATTCCTCCACCGCGATCGGCATGCAGCTCGCCCATGCCGGGCGCAAGGCCTCCAGCGCGCGGCCCTGGGACGGCGGCCAGCTCATTCCGGCGAGCGCAGGCGGCTGGCAGACGGTCGCGCCGTCGGCGCTGCCGCACAAGGAGGGCGAGGCCGCCCCGCTCGCGCTGGATAGCGCGGGCTTGAAGCGCATCCGCGACGCCTTCGTCGACTGCGCCAGGCGCGCCGACCGGCTCGGCATCGATGCCATCGAGCTGCACGGCGCGCACGGCTATCTCATGCATCAGTTCCTGTCGCCGATCTCGAACCGGCGCACCGACGAGTATGGCGGCAGCTTGCAAAACCGCATGCGCTTCCCGCTCGAAATCTACGACGCCGTGCGCGCCGTGTTCCCGCACGACAAGCCGATCGGCATGCGGGTGTCGTCGACCGACTGGGTCGAGGGCGGCTGGGATCTCACGCAGACCATCGAATTCGTCAATGCGCTGAAGGCGCGCGGCATCGACTGGATCGATGCCTCCTCCGGCGGCGTCTCGCCGCTGCAGAAGATTCCGCTCGGCCCCGGCTATCAGGTGCCGTTTGCCGAAGCCATCAAGCGCGAGACGGGAGTAACCACCATCGCCGTCGGCCTGATCTCCGAGGCAAAGCACGCCGAGGAGATCGTCGCCTCCGGCAAGGCCGACATGGTCGCGCTCGCCCGCGGCATGCTCTATGATCCGCGCTGGGCCTGGCACGCCGCCGCCGAGCTCGGCGGCGAAGTCGAGGCCCCGCCGCAATATTGGCGCTCGCAGCCCTCGACGCAAAAGGCGCTGTTCGGCAAGACCACGTTCGGGGCGAGGTGAGGGGCGCGATGACGGCGCGACAACCACCGCTGTCGTCCCGGCGTAGGCCGGGACCCATACCGCGTGATCTATCGATGATGCGCGGTGCGCGTTGACACCTTAACTAAGAGCCTTCGCCAAACTGCTTCCTGTGGTTATGGGTCCCGGCTTTCGCCGGGACGACGGCTGAGTGTGTTGCGCTCGCTCGCTCCTCCGTAAGAACGGCGAGAAAGAGTTACCCCTCACGCATCCGTAAACCTCCTCACCTTCCACGCACCCCGAAACTGGCCTAACCTCTCCGATAGTCAATGCCTCGCGGAGGCCGGTAATGCGGTTTGGTGTTCGTAAAGCTGCCCACGTGTTCGAGCGCGTGGGGCTCGCGATGGCGGGGGCCGCGTGCGGGCTGTTCGTCGGCGCCTATGTCGGATCGGCGATTGCGCCGCTGACCACGCAGGGGTTCCTGCTGATGATGATGCTGCTCGGCGCGGTCGGCTTCTATCTCGGCATCGACACGCCGCAGCTGCCGTTTGACGATGCCCACAGCAGCATCGATGCCGCCGAATTTCTGAGCTCGGCCGGCACGCTCTGCGCCACGCTCACCGCGCTCGCCTCCGTCGCCGTCATCGTGCTCCGCCTCGACCCGCACATGGTCTGGACCTGGCTCGCGCTGTTCGGCTGGACCGCCGGCGTCGCCATGCAGATTGTCGCCGGCACAAAGGCGCGGATGCGGAAGTAGCTTCGCCAATTGTTGGAAGAGATCGTTCCACAAGCACGCTGCGTTCCCTCCCCCCTTGCGGGGGAGGGCTAGGGAGAGGGGTAGCCACACGACGAGCTCTTGCGAGTTGCGCGACGCTCTGTGGCCGCCACCTCGCATGCGACCAACACCCTTTGCTGGGTCACCCCTCTCCCCAACCCTCCCCCGCAAGGGGGGAGGGAGCGGAGCGGAGTGCTTGGCGAGACTTTTTCTTACCAGCTACAGCACTTGTCAAAACACCACGCCAACCCGCGTACCGCGCTTCCACGCAATCCGGCAGCGCTTCTTGGTGTTCACGTGCAACAGCTCGAAGCGGTCGGGTATCTGCACCTGGCCGCCGAGATCGACGCAGGCGCCGCCCGGCGAATAGTCGATCAGCGTGCAGGGAATCACCGGTGCGCGCGGGTCGGTGATGATCTTGGCCTGGCGGGACACCAGGCCTGCGGGTTTCACGCGGGCATATTTACGCGGATGCATTGGCACATCTCCTCCAACTCCGCTGTCGGCATGATCCGGAAAAGTGTGAAGCGGTTTTCCGAAATGATCATGCCGAACCAAAAAAGGCTTGCGGCGGGCTCTGTGCAGGATGATGCAAGGGAGTTGATGCGATCCGGCTAAGGTCGGCGGGAGAATTTTAATGAAAAGTGGCGGCGACCGGAGAAAGCGGCGGTAGCGGGGTGCGGTGCCTTCCCCTCTCCCCCTGTGGGAGAGGGTGGATCGCCGCGCAAGCGGCGAGACGGGTGAGGGGTCTCGCGCGGCATACGCACCTCCCGAGTTTGTGGACGCAACCCCTCATCCGGCGCTTCGCGCCACCTTCTCCCACAAGGGGAGAAGGGAAGTGCACCTCACCCCGTCACCCCCTCCTCCACCCCAGCCCCCGCCGCCACATCCTCCCCCGGCGGCGCCGGCATCGGCACGGTCACATAATCCTTCGGCAGGTTCACCGGCCGGTAGTCCGGCTCCACCGCCATCCGCTTCAGCACGCTCTCATGCACATGCGCGCCGTCGGGGATGAGGCGCGGCTCGCAATCGGGGATGTAGAAGCCGAAAGTGACCTTCCGCTCCGGCCATTCCCGGTACTTCGCGCGCTTCGGCAAATACTCCAGCACGCGCCAGGCCGCATTCATCGAATTGTGCAATTCGCCCGACTTCCCCTCGTAGGCGGGCGGCACATATCTAAAGGGCGAGTTCTTGCGCTGGACGCCCCAGGCGAGCTGGTTCACGGTGCGCGGGTTGAAGTTCAGCCCGGCCTTCTCGGCCTCCTCGATCATCCAGATCAGCGGATATTTCGATTCCCCGCTTTCCGCCTCCGCATAGCCGCCGCCGACGTCGCAATGCACGCCGGCGAACCACACCTGCAGAATGTCCTGCGGCACCTTCTTCTCGTCCGGGACGTAGCGGTTGCTCCAATATTCCTGCGGCTCCCAGTACTTGTTGAGGCGGAACATGCGGCGCCGCTCGTCGATGGCGATCGCCTGCCGGAAGATGTTGACGCTCGGATTGCGCCGCGTGAAGGCGAGCTCCTCCAGGCTGAACACGAAGAAGAAATTGTCGCGCCGCGGCACGATCACGCTCGCCACCGTGTCCCACACGCCGATGAAGTGGATAGTCGGCCAGCGCGTCGAGGTGATGCGCGCGAACTGCGCGGCGAGGTCGAATTCGTCCTTCGGCAGCGGCCCCTGGTCGTCCACGGCGACGTCCTTGAGGTCCTCGACATCGTTGCCGCGCCCGGTGCCGGAATATTGCTTGTAGGCGACCATGCCACTTCCTGCGAGGTTCACCTGCTCCGGCGAGATCAGCCCGATCTTGTGGATCAGCCCCGCCAGCACCCGCACCGTGTAAGCGCCGCGCGAAAAACCGAACAGATAGATCTTGTCATCAGGCGCATAATGCTCGACCAGGAAGCAATAGGCGCTGAGCACGTTGTCATCGAGCCCGTAGCCGGTGGCGAGCCCCAGCACCAGGTTGACGTCGGCCTTGATCCGGTGCCACGTCGTCGGCTCCGTCACCGTGCCGACCCCGGGATCGTAGAACACCATCTGCCGCGGCTTCGTCTTGTCCGTCTTGCGCAGGCAGCGATAGAGCTTCAGGACGTTGGAGATGTTCTCCGAGATCTCGTTGCCGGTCCCGTCACAGCAGATGACGAGGTTTTTCGGCTCTGGCTTGCGGTCGGTGTCGCGCGCGTGCTCCACGGGATGTGCCTCCGGGTGATGCTACCCGGGCGAGTATAGCCGAAAAGCGCGACGGAGAAGAGACGATGGTGTTCTTACCCTCTCCCCTTGTGGGAGAGGGTGGCATAGGCGGCCTTCGGCCGCCGTTCTTAAGAACGCCGATGCTTTGCATCGGCTATGGCGAAGCGGCGAGACGGGTGAGGGGTCTCTCTCCGCGCATTCATCTCTCTCTACGAATTCCCGGAGAGAGACCCCTCATCCGCCTTGCCTCGGCAAGGCACCTTCTCCCACAAGGGGAGAAGGGAAGGCGGCGCTCGCCGCCGCCTACTTCTTCTTCGCCGGCCCAAAATCCGGCTGCCAGGTCGCCTCCTTGCGGCTTGGTGCCGCGGCGATCACCTTGGCCTTGTCCTTCTTCGGTTTCTTGGCTTCGCGATTGCTGCGTTGCTGTCCCTTGGCCATGACGTCCGTCTCCTCTTGGGGTTCGAATTCGTCCAGTTGCGCGGCGGGCGCGCAAATGACCTTCAGTCACCGGTCGATGTCGTTGAACGCGCGGTGGTGCGACAGCGTACGCCTGCACCACGCCGATAGCGAGCCATAAAGCCGAAGCGTGCGCGGATGCCGCGGCAGAAAGCGTTGGCTATTGCCGCCAAAGGGGCGCATGCTTTGCACTGCGGCGTGGGCTCCTCTTTTCGAAAGGCAGGCGCGCATGACCATCCGTTCGCGGCACGAAACCGTCACGTTCAGGCATCCGTTCCACATCCGCGGCATCGCGCGCGAATTGCCGGCGGGCGCCTATGAGGTCGTCACCGACGAGGAGACGATCGAGGGCCTGTCGTTCGAGGTATGGCGCCGTGTCGCCACCATGATCACGGTGCCCGCCGAGGGCGGGCGCGGTGGCATGATGGAGATGCATGCGATCGGCTCGGTCGACCTTGCGGATGCGCAAGCGGCCGACGCGAGCGTCGCCAATGACTGACAAGCCCGTCGAGCTCGACAAGCATCGCGGCATGGCCGCGCAGAAGGCGACCGATCTGCGCCGCGTGCTGGCCGAGGTCGAGAGCAATGTCAGGCAGCTGCGCGACCGCGAGGCCGATCTCGAAAACCGCATGATGATGGTGCCCGCGATGTCGTGGCCCGAGGCCGCGGTGAAGGCCCGCCATCTGCTCAACCTCTACGCCGCCAGCCTGCCCAGCGAAGACACCCGCCACCGCGCGCTGGTGGCCGCCCTGTTCGACGATTTCGCGAGGCTTGGCGGGGAGGGTTGAGGGGCGGCCGGGGCCGTCTGCGGCAGCGAAGGCTCGCGCGCGGAAACAAGTGTCGTCCCGGCGAAGGCCGGGACCCATAACCACCAAAGCGAGTTGTTGCAGATGATTGTGCCACAGCGTGCTTCGACGCGACGCACAATGAAGGAGTCCCCCCGTGACCCTCACCAGCGGCCGCTACATCGGCTATGAACAGGACCGCGGCATCGTCCAGTTCCTGATGCAGGACGGCGCCAAGGAGATCCCCTGCGCGATCTCCACTTCCGCGATGGACGACCTCGAACGCGGCCCGAAGGCGAGGCCCGAACATCGCGAAGCCCAGTTCACCCGCCTGCGCGACCGCATCGAAGCCTGCGCCGCCAGCAAATACCGCGCCTGCGAGTTCGAAGGCACCCCACCCGGCATCGTGCTGCGGAGCATTGATTTTCGAGGGTAGGGGAGAGCACCCAGCCCCATGGCCGCATCGTCTGTTAACATTAACCGTCTGTTAACCATGCGGTTGCCTAATGTTGACGATGGGGGGATCACCATGTCGGCCCATGTGACGCGACTGAGGCTGATGCCTGTTTCGGCCGATCCGGCCATCCGGTCGGTGGCGAGGCTGGCGGTTCGCGCCAAGGCCGTCCTACAGGGCAAAGCGCCTGTCCTACGGAGCAAAGCCATGTTCGGAAAGGACGACTTAGTGGACAATCTCAGCCGCGATCTCGATCGCGCGCGCGGAAGACGAGATGCGCTCGCATCCGAAGCCACGACCCTGGCGGCCCAGATCGCCGAAATTGAAGCCCGTCTTTCGGAGGAAAAGAAGAGGCGGGAGCGTGAGCGCGTCTTGAGCGAGGTCGAAGCGATCAAGACGCGAATCAAGCAAGCCGCCGGCGCGTTTGCGCCGGTCGTCGATGGTCTCTCGAGGGCGATCGAGCAGGCTGCGGCGGTTGTGCCCGAGGCGCGCGAGCTCAATAGTTTCCTGGTGTCGGTGGCGACCGAGATCGACAGCGTGCTCGATCCCCTGCTCCGCGAACTGGATCAGCGCGCGGATGCGGTACGAATCGGACACGCAGCGCTGGACCTGCCGAGTTCGGCCATTGAAGCGCCGCCCATCGAGCTGCCAAAGGACACCAACGAGCGCCTGCTTCGTTTTCCGGCGTGGCTGTCCCGCGACAGGGAGACGGACAAGAAGGACACCGCCGAGAGCCCGCGCAGCACGGCGGCTTGACCACAATTGTCGTCCCGGCGAAGGCCGGGACCCATAACCACAGGGAGAAGTTGTGGCGCGAGACTCCCACTCCGAGTCTTCGCAAAACTACTCCCTGTGGGTATGGGTCCCGGATCTGCGCGCGCTTGAGGCGCGCTTGTCCGGGACGACGACGGAGTTTAGTCGCCTATAGGTAAGTTGCCGCCTCGACAATCGGCGCACAGCGCACGCCAAGAAGCTCACGCAGCATCGGTCCAATTTCGTATTGGAGACAGGTAACTCCCCCGCTCGCCACCGCTCAGTTGGCGGCGCGGCGCAGGAAGGCCGGGATATCGAGAAGGGCCTCGTCGGGCGCATTGCGCGCAGGGGCGCGGCCGTAAGGATCGAGCGGCTGAAGCGCCGCCTGCGGCGCATAGTCCAGACCCGGCCTTGCCGGTGGCCCCACGGGGTGGTGCGGCTGCGGGCGGAGCGGCGGGCTTCCCGCTTGCGGAAGGGGGGCACTCCGCTCGATGCGATCGGCGATGCGACGGCCGTCGTTGCGCAGCCTGCCGGCGAGCTGCGTGAGGGCGGTTTCCACCGGGTGCGCCTGCTGCGCCGGATCGAGATTATCGATTCCGGTCGCCACCACCGAAACGCGGACGATGCCTTCGAGGCTTTCGTCAAACGACGCACCGACGATGATGTTGGCGTCCGGGTCGGCCTCGTCGCGAATGCGGGTCGCGGCTTCGTCGACCTCGTACAGCATCAGATCCTTGCCGCCGGTGATGGAGATGATGAGGCCACTGGCACGCTTGATCGAGGGATTCTCGATCAGCGGATTGGAGATCGCAGCCACGGCGGCGGCGAGCACGCGCTTCTCGCCGGAAGCCTCGCCCCGTCCCATCATGGCCTTGCCCTTCTCCTTCATGACGGAGAGGACGTCGGCAAAATCGAGATTGATCAGGCCTTCCTTGACGATGAGGTCGCTGATGCAGGCCACGCCCGAATAAAGCACCTGGTCGGCAAGGGCGAAGGCATCGGCGAACGTGGTCTTCTCGCTGGCCACCCGGAACAGGTTCTGGTTCGGGATGATCAAGAGGGTGTCGACCGTCTTCAGCAGCTCCTCGATGCCGGCTTCGGCAAAGCGCATGCGGCGCTGGCCCTCGAAGTAGAACGGCTTGGTGACCACGCCGATGGTGAGAATGCCGAGCTCGCGCGCGGTTCTGGCGACGATGGGTGCAGCCCCGGTGCCGGTGCCGCCGCCCATGCCGGCCGTCACGAACACCATGTGCGCGCCGGTCAGGTGATCGCGGATCGTATCGATGGCCTCTTCGGCTGCGGCGCGTCCCAGTTCGGGCTGCGAGCCGGCGCCGAGGCCTGCGGTGACCGTTGTGCCGAGCTGGATGAGGCGCGTCGCCTTCGACATCGCAAGCGCCTGCGCGTCGGTGTTGGCGACCACGAACTCGACCCCTTGCAGTCCGGCCGTGATCATGTTGTTGACGGCATTGCCGCCGGCGCCGCCGACGCCAAAGACGACGATGCGGGCCTTCATTTCATGGATATCGGTGCTGCCAGTCATTCTTCCCTCGCGATTGCTCCGGCAAGCCGGGGATTAAAGAAAGTCTCGAGTGATCTCATCGCGCTCTAGCCGCGCGGTCTGCTTGCACGATGGAAGCGGCCAGATGTCCCAATCGACGCGCGGCGTATCCTGCGATCGCCCCGCCAGCGCGGCGATCGTTCCGCAGCGCCGTCACTTCGTCTTCCAGTCGCGCCGCCCACGCATTGGCTGCCGTCGTCTCGGCGGCCGCCTGCGTCAGCTCGACGGCGAGGCGATCGGCACGCTCGCGCTCGCGCTCGAACACGGCCCTGTAGGCGGTTGCGACGTCTTCGAGCCGCGCGATCTCCGCCTTGAAGGCCCCGATCTCCAGAGCGTTTTCGAGCGAAGTGGATACCGGTTCGCGTGAAGAAAACGCGTCAGAATAAGAATCTGGAGCCCCGTTCCGACTCCGTCGGAACGGAAATGGCTCCAACGCCTCGATCTTTGCCATGGAGGCATCGACGGGATCTGCCCGGCGGCCCTTTCGTGGGCGGGGCGTGTAGCGGAGCGCGGAGAGATCAACGCTCACCAGGGCTTTGCCGTCCTCCGAGCGCGAGCGCGGCAGGCGGCGACGTCTCGCCAGCGACCGCGCGGCCTCGCGCGAGATATTGAGGCGGGCACTGAGATCGGCATACGTCAACAACTCAACGCACATCGGCGCTTCTCCTGGAGCGAACCGGGAAGACATTTCGAGCTAATGATGGCTGGACGATTACCGCAGGCTAGGGTGCGTTGGTTAACGGAGGGTTAACGCGCGCGCGGTGCTGTTTACGGGTGGCGTCGCCGTGCCGGCCGGTTTGCATTTCGGGTGACTAGCGAGTGTGTGCGATGCGATTCAAGCGCCTCCACTTCGCATCTTGCCGCAAAGCGGGGCTAGCCTCAGCGAGAGTCGTCACAAGCCCCGCAAGATCATAAGGAGCGAGAGCAGGGTCCTCCGGAATCAGCCGGCTAAGTAGGGCGACCATATCGCTTGGAAACCTTCGAGGCAGACTTGCCGAACCATTACTCTCGTCTTCTCGTTCTCGTGCTCGATAGACAAACAAATCAAGCTGACTAGTTGGTACTAGTAACGGCGATATAGTCCGAACAACGTCGGGAAAATCATCTCCGGAATTCTCCGCAATTGTTGCGAACTGACGGGATGTTTGCGGTGTCTGATAGACGGTTTCGCGCGGCCATGCCTTTAAGATGAACAGCTTGCCAAATGAGTGCCAAGCTTTCTGATCAGCGATTATTGAATTGAGAAGCGAGATGGCTTCGGACCTGCCGTCGTCACTAGAGCGTTGAAGGGCGAGGCGCGCTTCTGCGAATTCCACGTATTGATTTGAATTGGTGTTCCAATAGCAGGCAATAACAAGAAATTCGTGTAGACGTTCGATAGGTTGATTGTCCCATCTCCAGTCTTGAAAGATTTCGAAGAGCTCTAAAAAATCGGCTTTTAGCAAAGCAAAAAGCTCCGGTACCCCGAGATTCTGATTATGAAGAAAGCCGTTCCAGGCGGGCTGTGCTAGATCATGGGTGAGTGAGAAGAAGGGTATTATCTGATCCCTTACCCAATTTGGATCGAGATAGTGAAGCCATGCTAGGCGGATCGTCGTTTCACAAGTGGCATGATCTCTACCTTCGCCCGCAACATTGAGGGCAACCTTGATCCGGGACCGGATGTCGGTAGGAATACCTGCGCTAGCTCCAATCTTCCGATCGTCCAATATCTCATACAGAATTTCGGTCATCTGACCAATCGGGCCATTGATCGCGTGATCATATGTTCGCCGCGAATAACCCTGTGGCTCTCCTTCAACAAAAGTTTCTCCAAGTCCACTTTGGAGGGTTTCGGGTTCTCCAGCCGTCAAGCCAGTCAACACCGAATCCCAAATACGTAGCGCTCTGCGGGCATCCAGGCTCGCAAGCTGAGGGAGGGCTTTTTTCAGCCACCGTGGGGCGTAGTGAGCTAGCTTACCAATCACCTCGTTGGGCAGTCGCGAAAGACGCTCCGCGAACAACCACTGAAGTCTGGATGGCAACGAGGTCGGCCATTCGGACAACGCGGTTTGCCAGTGACGTATCGGAAACTTGCCGAGCCTCGCTTCAAAAGCTAACGCGGCGAGTGCGCGTTGAGGCTTCTGTTTAACGAGCCCCTCAAATGGACGGTATTCAGCAAACTCCATAGAAGGACGCGTAGAATTTTGCTCGGCGGCAGCAATAACCTGAGAAATCGGAAGGTCGATGATACTTTTCGGATCATCTTTGACCGAAACCCATCCTGTCCTTCCATCTAAACTATAATCGGCAGTTACCTCCCACTTATCATTCCAATCTGGATCCTGGGCTCGTAGCTCCGGAAGATGGCTCAACGTGGCTTCTGAGAGATTGCACCCGTTGCGGCTCAACCAGCCGAGCATTCCGGCCGCGGTCCCGGCACGGTGCTTTCTTTCAGCGAGAGGGTCTTCGTCGGAGCGCGGGCGCGATCCGGCTATTATGCGCCTCTCGATCTCTTCGCGGGAAGCTTGAGGGAGATCGTTCCAGCGGCTCCTAAGTAAATGGAGTAGCTCTCTGCGATTGTATCCATTCCAGAAACTTAGCTCTTGGAGCCCGAGTACGCCGTCCGCGACTTCCTTGCCGATAAATAGGGATTTAGTCCAGGCGTGGAGTTTCAATTTATCGAAGAAATATTCTTCAGTTTGCGGCCACAGAAGAACATCAGCGTGCGCGCGAATGGGATCAGTGATCGTCAGTTTATCGAAGAGGCGCCGCGCCCATTGAAGGTATCGATCGGAACCACCAAGATATCGTTCGCCCGGTCTTGAATCAGTCTCGAAGCTTGCTGTTCGCCAATAGCGTGCACCCAAAGCTCCGAGGAGCGCAGCGCCGCATTCCAATCCGCTCCGCACCGCTCGGAAATGGCGATAGAGCTGTTCTGGCGCAACTTCGAGATCGTCGACTCCCTGTGCCGGAAACTTGACGTCAAGGGCTACAACTGCGCCGTCGCTTAACTCGCTCCAACTGTCCGCTGGCGGAATTGAACTCGACCTAAAGGGCCTCTTGCTTGCAAGGAAAGGTCTAATGGATTCTTCGAACTCAAATTGAAGTAGCGTTGACCAACCTCTCGTCTTGATCTTTGCGGTGCTTTGATACTGAGCGTGTTCGCTCTTGGGTGAGTTGGAGAACTTGTACAGAAGCAAGCTCCATAGGCGATTAGCTTCGGAGCTCCTATTCGCGTCGGTTTGATTCAGATACCATTCGATCTGAGAGATTAGCCCCGGGTGAAGCGAAAAGTAGCCGCCCGCCCACCAAACGGATGCGGGTTGATCCATAACTCTTGCAAACCATCGAGCAATAAAGAACAGACGTGGGGGAAGGCGGGTTGTTTCGAACTCGTGAATGCCGGCGAGTCTTGCATTTTGCCGACCTTGCTCCTCAAGAAAAGAAGAGGAAAGAACATCGACGACTTGTCGGCCATCATTTTCTCTGTCGCTTCTTGGGCGAGGTGGGTCGTCGTCGGTCCCATAAAGTTGGAGAGGATCTACGGTTTCCTCTTCGCCGTATCCCTGTTGCGGTTTTGCGTAGCGAACGTTGCGGTCAAATACGCAAATCCACTCTGCAGGAGGAGTGGCCGCTGATTCCGCGAAAAGTCGAGCGCCTTCAGTAGTTCTGACAAGCGAAACAACTTGGCCTCTCTCATGCGCGCGTAATTGCCGCGGGCTCTTTGACGCCAGATCCAAGACTGAACGGCGCCATTTTTCCGGATCGTCAGATCTGTCTGCCCACGCGCGTAGTGTGTCCCACAATGCGGAATGCGCTGGGGATTTTGGATAGGCTAGAGCCGTAACGCCGCGATCCCGCCATCTGTTTAGCACCTCACTCTCGGTGCCTTGGTCGAAGGCAAAGATTCTCGCGGGGTTGTTGGTGCCCTTCGCATGGAGTCCTTCCAACAAATAGCGGACTGGAGGGTCGTTCGCGGAATAGCCAAGCAATACGATTACATAGTTGTTCAGGAGATCGCGAACAAAGCGAGTTGCCCACCCATCGGCCAAATACGCACGGCCGAAGTCAGAGCTGCTCAATATCAATTGAAGCTGCTCAGCGGAGTCGGGTTGAGAGCCTAGTCGTCCGTGAAGATATACGAGCCCTGTCAAGGGTTGACCGCTGGACAGGTCGGGCAGAGCCGGCGCGACGTGGCGTCGGATGTCACTCTCTGCGCGTTCAAACAGCAAGTCGAAATTTGTCGTTACTATTTGAAGATTACGTGCGGGATTTCTGGATAGTCGCAGGATCGTTGAATGGTAATCTAAGCTCGCTGATGGAGCTGGGCTGAGGAGCTTACCAACGATCTCCTGAACGTTGTCTGTTCCATAGTCGCGCTGAAGGAGGCTGAAGACTTGATCGAGAGATATTGCTCCATCCGGCTCCTCTCTCGCGCGAGCAACCATTTCCCGCACTTTAGCTTCGGGAGGCGGGCCAAGTTCCTCCAGAACCTGTTCGGCTAGTTCGATGAAGCCGGGCAAGCCAGCCGGACGCGAAATTCCCGCACCACAGAAGAAGACGACGTTTCCGTTATCTCGATCTTCAATCAGTGTTTCCGGGATACTTGGACCGTCGGCAAAGAACCGCATGTGTCGTACAGCAATGCGCGTTTCAATTGTATCCGAGGATACTCAATGATTCTTAGGTGTGCTTCAACGTGCAGACTTTTGATCTGCTCATCCACAAACAAAAACGGCCGGATCTTCCGATCCGGCCGTCACGCAAAACTCAACTGGCTAAGCTTACGCCACGCGACGCTACTTAGCCCCCGCCCTAACGGTAAATCTTCTTAGCTGGCCTTCTTGACCGGCGCGGTGGTGCCGACCTTCTTCTGGATGGCGCGCTTGAGCTCGAGGGCGCGCGGCGACAGGGCGTCGGCGCTGGCCTTGAGCAGGAAGGCGTCGAGACCGCCATTGTGATCCACGCTCTTCACCGCGTTGGTGGAGACGCGCAGGCGCACGTTGCGCTCCAGGGCTTCCGAGATGAACGTCACGTTGACGAGGTTCGGCAGGAAGCGGCGCTTGGTCTTGATGTTGGAGTGGCTGACCTTGTGGCCGACGAGGGGGCCCTTGGCCGTCAGTTCGCAGCGGCGAGACATGTCACAAATCCTTAAGTTCGAGCCCCAAACGAGTTGCGGCCGCCATTCGGGGCGCCACAGGGGCAAATTCTCTGTCCTTGCAGGGAGCGGGCGGACGTATAGGGGGGAAGGGGCGGGTAGTCAAGGATTTGGGCGGTGTTTCATGCCCCGCGCCGGCGGCGGTGCGCTCCCTCCCCCGCTCGCGGGGGAGGGGTGGGGAGAGGGTGCTTCCGCGGCGGGACAATAGCGAGCCCCCCAGAGGAGAAAACCCTCACCCGCGCTTCGCGCGACCTCTCCCGCAAGCGGGAGAGGTGTTGGAGCCCCTGGCTACCTCCCGATCACCAAAACGGCAATGATTGAAACGCCTTACCATCACATAAAGGGCGCATTCGCGACCGAGATATCCGGTGGAGTTCCCGGTGTTTTGCACCCGGACCGATTGCTTGCCGCGATTTTTGGCTTAACTAACATGGCCTGACGGCCCCATTGGATGGCTTCGTGACGACCCTGACCCCTTACCTGCCCCGGCTGCGTGCGGCCGGCCGGCTGGCCTTCGCGGCTCTTTGCGGGCTCGTCCTGGCGTGGGGGGCGAGGCCTGCGGCCGCGCAGGGCAAGCTCGAGGCGCAGTATGAGGCGACGCTGGCGGGCATTCCCGTCGGCAGGGGCGCCTGGAACATCGACATCCAGGACGACGTGTTCGCGGCCGCGGCCTCCGGCGGCACGACGGGGCTGCTGAAGTCGTTCGCGGGCGGATCCGGCACCGGCGCCTCGCAGGGCCGCGTCGTCAACGGCGCGCTGGTTGCGACCGGCTACCAGGCCTCCACCACCACCTCGAAGAAGACGGAAAACATCCACATCACCCTCGACAAGGGCAATGTGAAGGAGTTCGGCATCGAGCCGGAGCCGCCGGTCGATCCTGACCGTATCGTCGTCACCGACGCGCATCGCCGCGGCGTCTGGGATCCGATGACGGCCTCGCTCTTGCGCGTGCCCGGCACCGGCGATCCCGTCGCGCCGGAGGCCTGCCACAACGCAGCGCCCGTGTTCGACGGCCGCATGCGCTACGACCTAAAACTCGATTTCAAGCGCATGGAGACGGTGAAGGCGGAGAAGGGCTATCGGGGCCCGGTCGTGGTCTGCGCGCTCTATTTCGTGCCCGTCGCCGGCTACATCCCCGATCGCCCCGTGATCAAATACCTCGCCGCCCAGCGCAACATCGAGATCGCCTTCGCGCCGGTCGCGGGCACGCGCATCCTGGTTCCCTTCTGGCTGAAAGTGCCGACGCCCTTGGGACCGGCGATGCTGGAAGCGACGAGCTTCATCACCTCGCCCCAGCCGCCGCGGGTGGCGAAGACGCAGTAAGCCGCGGTCGTCCCGTCCCCACCGCCGTCATTCCGGGGCGCGCCCCTGGGCGCGAGCCCGGAATCCATCGAGCCGCAGAGACGGTCCTCACTCGCGACTGCGTCGCGCTCCGGGAAAGAATGTCAGTCAAAAAAGTATAATGATTTCAACGGCTCTCTACTGTGCATGGGGTTGTTTTCGCAGTTTTTGTTTTGGCACCCCTGGATCCGGGAATCCATTTGACTCCTCCCCGATTCTGATTCGACTCCGCGCCGTCCCCAATTTTAAGGAACTCGCCATCGAAACGTCGCTTGTGCGGCCGGGCAAAACTCCATCTAGTGCGCAACTAACACGAGTCCCGCGACATGTTGCGTGAACGGAACAGGACTCTGGCGGGAGTCAGCGATTCGGCCGCGATTCGTTCTAGAGTCGTTCCGAAACTTAAAAAGAACGGAAAAAGCGTCGCAAAGTGAAACAGTTGCGCGAGGTTTGGGGAGTGCGGTCGGACACATGGCGGACACATGAGCGCCCCATCACCGCTGCTTGATCCCCTCACCCTGAGGAGGCCGCATCGGCGGCCGTCTCGAAGGGCGAGGGGCCCGGCTCCCTCAACGGCATCAGCCGGGCCTTCATCCTTCGAGACGCGCTGGCGCGCTCCTCAGGATGAGGGGCAACCTCTGACAGCACTGACATTCGCCCAAATCGGCACTACCTAATCCCCCAGACATGGCCTTCTCTCCCTCCTCCTTCGCCTCCGAGCGCGCCCTTCACGATCGAGTGCCTGGCGCGGGCGTCACTGCGGTGCTCGGGCCGACCAACACCGGCAAGACCCATCTCGCCATCGAGCGGATGCTGGCGCATCCCTCGGGCATGATCGGGCTGCCGCTGCGCCTCTTGGCGCGCGAGGTCTACAACAAGATCGCCGATCGCACGGGTGTGGAGAGCGTCGCGCTGGTGACCGGCGAAGAGAAGATCAAGCCGAAGAACCCGCGTTACTGGGTCTCCACAGTCGAGGCGATGCCGCGCGATCTCGATCTGTCCTTCCTCGCCGTCGACGAGGTCCAGATCGCCTCCGATCTCGAACGCGGCCACGTCTTCACCGACCGCATCCTCAACCGCCGCGGCCGCGACGAGACGTTGCTCTTGGGCGCTGCGACCATGCGCCCGATCATCGAGCGCCTGCTGCCCGGCGTGTCCATGATCACGCGGCCGCGCCTGTCCACCCTCGAATTCGCCGGCGATCGCAAGATCACGCGCCAGCCGCGCCGCACCGCCATCGTCGCCTTCTCGGCCGACGAGGTCTATGCCATCGCCGAGCTGATCCGCCGCCAGCATGGCGGCGCTGCCGTTGTTCTCGGCTCGCTGTCGCCGCGCACGCGCAACGCGCAAGTGGCGATGTTCCAGAACGGCGATGTCGATTACCTCGTCGCCACCGATGCCGTCGGCATGGGCCTCAATCTCGACGTCGACCATGTCGCGTTCGCCTCCGACCGCAAGTTCGACGGCTACCAGTTCCGCCGGCTGACGCCGTCCGAATTCGCGCAGATCGCCGGCCGCGCCGGCCGCGCCACGCGCAACGGCACCTTCGGCACCACGGGCCGCTGCGCGCCGTTCGAGCCCGAGCTCGTCAACGCGCTGCAGAACCACACCTTCGACGCCGTGAAGATGCTGCAATGGCGCAATTCGAAGCTGGATTTCGCCTCGCTCGGCGCGCTCCAGGTGTCGCTGAACCTCGCCCCCGGCCATGAGGCGCTGACGCGCGCGCCGATCGCCGAGGACATGCGCGTGCTGGACCACGCCGCCCGCGACGCCGAGGTGCGCGATATCGCGCATGGCAAGGCCGCGGTGGAACGGCTCTGGGAGGCCTGCCAGGTCCCCGATTACCGGAAACTGTCGCCGGCCGCCCATGCCGAGCTGGTGACCACGCTGTACGGCTTCCTGATGCGGAAGGGATGCATTCCCGACGCCTGGTTCGCCGCCCAGGTCGAGCAGGCCGACCGCATCGACGGCGACATCGACACGCTGTCGGCCCGGATCGCGCAGATCCGCACCTGGACCTTCGTCGCCAACCGCCCGGACTGGCTGAAAGACCCCGAACGCTGGCAGGGGATCACGCGGGAGGTCGAAAATAAATTATCGGATGCGCTCCATGAACGCTTGACTGAGCGTTTCGTTGATCGTCGGACCAGTGTATTGATGCGCCGCCTGCGGGAGAACACGAGCTTGAATACTGAAATCGGCAAGACCGGCGAAGTCATCGTCGAAGGCCACGTCATCGGCCGCCTCGACGGCTTCACCTTTGCACCGGATGCGGCGGAGGCCGGCTCCGATGCGAAAGCCTTGCAGGCTGCAGCGCAAGCGGTGCTCGCCGGCGAGATCAATACGCGCGCCGAAAAACTGGGCAACGCGCCGGACGAGCAGTTCGTGCTGACCTCGGAAGGCACCATCCGCTGGACCGGCGATGCCGTGGCGCGGCTGTCTGCCGCAGAGGACGCGCTGCATCCGCGCATCCGCATCATCTCCGACGAGCGCCTCACCGGCGGCCCCCGCGAGAAGGTGCAGGCGCGGCTCGACCTCTGGCTCAAGACGCACATCGAAAAGCTGCTCGGGCCGATGTTCGAGCTCAGCAAGGCCGAGGACGTCACCGGCATTGCCCGCGGCATCGCCTATCAGCTGGTCGAGGCGCTCGGCGTGCTCGAGCGTCCCAGAATCGCGAACGAGCTGAAGGATCTCGACCAGCCCTCGCGCGCCACCTTGCGCAAATACGGCGTCCGCTTCGGCGCCTATCACCTCTATTTCCCCGGCCTCCTCAAGCCCGCCGCGCGTGCGCTCGCCGCGCTGCTGTGGGCGCTGAAGCAGGACAATGTCGATCTGTCCGCGCTCTCGGGCGCGCAGCATCTGGCTTCTTCCGGCCGCACCTCGTTCCCGGTCGACAAGGCTCTGCCGCGCGATGCCTATCGCGTGCTCGGCTACAAGCAGGCCGGCGAGCGCGCCGTGCGCGTCGACATCCTGGAGCGCCTTGCCGATCTGATCCGCCCGGCGCTGGCCTGGCGCGAGAACTCGCCCGGCGAAAAGCCCGCCGGCGCCTTCGATGGCCGCAGTTTTGTGGTGACGCAGGCGATGACCTCGCTCACCGGTTCCGCCGGCGAGGACTTTGCGTCCGTGCTGCGCGCGCTCGGCTATCGCATGGAGAAGCGCCCGCCGCTGCCGGTGAAGCCTGTGGCGCCTGTTGCCGAGACGGTCGCGGCCGAGACGCCGCCCGCCGAGGGCAGCGCGGATACGTCAACCGAGACTGCCGCTGAAGCGGTCGCCGGTCTGCCGGAGGAGGCGACTGTGTCCGCCGAAGCGGTCACCGTCGAAGACGCGCCCGGCATGGAGCAGCATGACGAGCCCGCCCATGAGGAGCCGGCGCTCGAAGCTTCTCCTGACGCGCCCGTCACGCCCGAAGACGCCCCCGGCATCGCGCCGCCGGCCGAAGAGGCTGCTGCGCCAACGGAGGCTGCCGGCCTGGAAGCCGCACCTGCCGAGATCGCCGCGACCGAAGCTGCCGCATCGCCCGACGCTGCCGCACCTGTCGAGGCAGCAGCCACGCCCGCCGAGCCCGAGCTGGTCGAGGTCTGGCGTCCCGGTGGCCGTCACGAGGATCGCAAGCCGCGCCACGAGCGCCATCGCCACCAGCGTCACCATCATCAGCCGCGTGCGCAGGCCGGTGCCGAAGCGGGCGCTGCGCCCGCGGAGGCTGCGTCCGGCGAAGCCGCCGAAGGCGCAAAGCCGGGCGAGCGCCATCGTCATGGCGGACATCGCAAGGATTTCCGCAAGGGCCGCGAAGAGGGCGGCGAACGCCGCGAGCAGCGCGACAACAATCGCCGCTTCGAGGGCAAGGATCGTGATCGCGGTAAGGGCGGCAAGCCCGGCGATCGCGACGGCGGCCGCGAGCACCGCGGGGGCCGCGACCGCGACAAGGGCCGCGATCGTCGCGATCGCGAGTCGGGTCCCTCGCTGCGGCCCTACGCCTCGAGCGCGAACCCGCGCGAGCGCGATCGTCCGATCGATCCGAACTCGCCCTTCGCCAAGCTCGCCGCGCTGAAAGAGCAGCTGTCCGGTCGGAAGGAGTGATCCCACGACCGAGCGGCAGCGCCTCGACAAATGGCTGTGGCACGCGCGGGTGGTGAAGGCGCGCACCTCGGCCGCTGAGCTGGTCGAGTCCGGCCATGTCCGCGTCAACGGCACCCGTGAGAAATCGCCCGGCCATGCGATTAAGATCGGTGACGTGATCACGGTGGCACTCGACCGCACCGTGCGCGTGTTGAAGGTCACCGGTTTCAACGAGCGCCGCGGCGATGCCGCCTCGGCGCGCGTGCTCTACGAGGAGCTGAGTGAAGCGAAACGCAATTAATTGCGCTTCGAATTCATTTCTTGGTCGATCAAACACACAAAGCCGTCATGATCGGGCCTTCCCGACCTTGCGGCGCCGGGCCATCCGCGCTACGCAAGCCGCGACTTCTAAAAGAGCTTTTCGGAGCGTTGGATGACTTACGTCGTCACTGAAAACTGCATCAAGTGCAAGTACACCGACTGCGTCGAGGTCTGCCCGGTCGACTGCTTCTACGAGGGTGACAACATGCTCGTCATCCACCCCGATGAGTGCATCGACTGCGGCGTGTGCGAGCCGGAATGCCCCGCCGACGCCATCAAGCCGGATACGGAACCGGGCCTGGAAAAGTGGCTCCAGGTCAACGCCGACTACGCCAAGAGCTGGCCGAACATCACCCAGAAGAAAGAATCACCCGCCGACGCGAAGGAATTCGACGGCATGGAAGGCAAGTTCGAGAAATATTTTTCTCCGAACCCCGGCTCCGGAGACTAATCCGCGCCCAAACTTAACCCTAATACCTTCGTTGCGGCCGAAAACCAGGCCTCAAGACCCCTAAATCATTGATTTTTGCGGGAAATGTGCTATATTGGGCACATTAAGCCGAACCCTCGTCAGCCCAGTTGGCCCCGCCGGGTTCCCGTGAAACCAAATGTCGAACAGGGGCGTGGCAGTTTCCGCGCGCAGGCTGTGTCACAGAAAACGCGTAAAAAGAGTACTTCAGCGAGGGCTTCCCATAAGGAGGCCAAAAAAGTCGCCGCGGCCAGCCGTAGCGCATCCAAGGGTCGGACCGCGACGAAGGCGCCGGCTGCAAAGTCCTCGAAGAACAAAAGAAGCGCAATGCCTAACAAGACTGCCAAGCCGGCCGCGAAAGCGACCGTTTCCAAGCCTGTTGCTGCCAAGGCTCCCGCTGCCAAGCCCGCGCCGAAGGCCCCTGTTGCTGCTGCTCCTGCCAAGGCTCCCGTTGCTGCCAAGCCGGCCGCTAAGCCCGCTGCCGCGCCGAAGGTCGAGGAAAAGAAGGTCGTGACCCAGCGTCAGGGCTTCAAGGCCAACGAATTCGTCGTTTATCCCGCCCACGGTGTCGGCCAGATCCTGGCCATCGAGGAGCAGGAGATCGCCGGCGCGAAGCTCGAGCTCTTCGTCATCAATTTCATCAAGGACAAGATGACGCTGCGCGTTCCGACCGCCAAGGTCGCCAATGTCGGCATGCGCAAGCTGTCCGAGCCGGCGCTGGTCAAGAAGGCGCTGGAGACGCTCAAGGGCCGCGCTCGCGTCAAGCGCACCATGTGGTCGCGCCGCGCCCAGGAATACGAAGCGAAGATCAATTCGGGCGACATCGTCGCGATCGCGGAAGTCGTGCGCGACCTCTACCGCTCGGAGTCGCAGCCGGAGCAGTCCTACAGCGAACGCCAGCTCTATGAAGCGGCGCTCGACCGTCTGTCCCGCGAGATCGCGGTGGTGCAGCACTCGACTGAGACCGAAGCGGTCAAGGAGATCGAGGCCCAGCTCGCCAAGAGCCCGCGCCGCAACGCCAAGGCGGAAGCCGCCGAGGGCGAGGCTGATGCCGAGGGCGATGCCGACGATACCGATGGCGACGACACCACCGTCGCCGACGAGGCCGCGTAAGCGTTTCGTCGCATCGATCGCAAGAAATCAAAAGCCCGGCCGTTCGGCCGGGCTTTTTGTTTGGAGTTCGCGGGGTGATGACGCGTCATTCGTGATGACGGCTCAACAAACTCAGTGTCGTCCCGGCCTAGTGCGCAATTGCGCACGGGGGGCCGGGACCCATACCCCCAGGGAGAAGTTTGACGAAGATTGGTCGTTCGGGACGTCTACCGATCGCAACGATAGATTCCGCGGTATGGGTCCCGGCCTTCGCCGGGACGACGAGAGGAGACCGGTTTGCCTCGTCTCACTTCACCGGCCGCTTCTCGAGCTTCCTTGCCAGCGTGCGCCGGTGCATCCCGAGCCTTCGCGCGGCCTCCGAAATATTGAAATCCGTCTCGATCAGCGTCTGGTGGATACGCTCCCATTCCAGCGTCTTGATCGAGGTCGGCCGCGCGTCGAGCGCGACCTCGGCATTGCCCTCGGCCTTGTGGAAGGCGGCCTCGATGTCGTCGGTGTTCGACGGCTTTGCCAGATAGTGGCAGGCGCCCAGCTTGATGGCCTCGACGGCGGTCGAGATGCTGGCAAAGCCTGTCAGCACCACGATCAGCATGTCCTCGTCATGTGTGTGCAGCAGCTCGACGCAGGCGAGCCCGGAGGCGCCGCCGAGCTTGAGGTCGACCACGGCATGGCCGAATGAGCGCTCCTCCAGCGCTTTCCGCACCTCCTCGATCGAGGCGGCGAGCACGACCTCGTAGCCGCGGCGCTCGAACGAGCGCTTCAGCGTGCGCGCGAATCCTGCGTCGTCCTCGACGACGATGAGCGAACGGTCAGGCGTCAAAGCTGCCTCCGATCGCGAGCGTTGCGAGCGGCAGCGTCAGGCGGACGGTGGCGCCGCGCTTCCTGTGGTTCTCGGCAGTGACGCTGCCGCCCAGCTTGCGCACCACGTTCACCACCAGGAACAGGCCGAGCCCGCCGCCGGCGCGGCCCTTGCTCGATTGATAGGGCTTTCCAAGCTGCGCCAGCATCTCCGGTGCGAAGCCCGGGCCGCGGTCGGAGATCGACAGCACGAGATTGTCGCCCTCGCGCTCGGCGAGGAGCTCGACCCACTCCCGCGAGACCTCGTAGGCGTTGTCGAGCACGTTGAAGATGACCTGCTTCAGCGCGATGTCGGAGACGATCGCGACGTCCTCGCCAAAGGTGTTGACGAAATAGAGCGTGCGCGCCGATCGCGCGTCGCGCCACTCCTCCACCAGCGCGGTGACGAAAGCCGTCACCGTGGTCGGCGAGGAGCCTTCGCCACGCGCTTCGCCGGCCGAGACCAGGATGCCCGTGACGATCGACTTGCAGCGCTGCAGCGAGGTCTCCATCTCCGCGAGGTCCTCGGCGAGCTCCTGCTTGGCGGCAAGGTCCGGCATGCGGCGCCAGTCGCTGAGGATGACCGAGAGCGAGGCCAGCGGCGTGCCGAGCTCGTGCGCGGCGCCCGAAGCCAGGAGGCCCATGCGGACGATGTGATCCTGCTCCGCCGCATGCTGGCGCAGCGCCGCCAGATGCGCGTCGCGCTCGCGCAAATTCCTATTGATGCGGGTCACGAACACGACCAGCAGGACGGCGTTGAGCGCGAAGCCGAGCAGCATGCCTGTTACGGTGAGGCTGTAGGTCTCACTGATCGGGTTCGGCGGCAGGTCGAGCGGCCGGTAGGCCAGCGTCAGCCAGACGAAGCACGCGCAGGTCAGCGCCACCAGCGACCAGGTCGAGCGGGCATCGAGCAGCACGGCAGCCAGCGTCACCTGGAGCAGGAACAGCGAGGTGAACGGATTGGTCGCGCCGCCGCTGAGGTAAAGCTGCGCGGTCAGCGCGGCAACGTCGAGCATCAAGGCGACCAGCAGCTCGTTGCTGGAGATCGCGGCGCGATGGCGCACCCAGACCAGGCTGGAGACGTTGAGCAGCACCAGCGCGCCGATCACCGCACCCATCCGCTCCAGCGGCAGCGGGATGCCGAGCCAGAAATGCACGCCGCCGATGGTCACGATCTGGCCGACCACCGCGGTCCAGCGCAGCTGGATCAGCAGCGCCATGTTCTTGCGGTTGGTTTCGTCGTCGGTAGGCGCAGCGCCGATCAGCTCGCTGCGCGCGTCCGCCTGCGATTGCAGCGTGACGGCGAGCTCGCCAAGCGGTTGGGAAGACGTTCTTCCGTCGTCAGGCCTGTTCGACGATCGTTCCAGCATCTGATCCCGTCCTGCGGGCGGCGACATCTGGGCCGCCGGCCGGTTCGTGGACGAAGCCCTTCCGGGCTTTCTTGCGGCGGAACAGCCCGCCGCCGAATGTGACGAAAAGTTTACCGGCCAGCATAAAAGCCAGGGCAAACCACGTCAGCGCATAGATCAGGTGGTTATTGGGAAAGCGGATCACGGTCAATCCGCCGATAGGCCCGCCGGCGCTTTGTGATCCGGCGTCGGCATCGACGAAAAAGGGTGCGACCTCGTGCAGGCCGCGTGCCGCAGCGATCGCGGCGACGTCCCGCGAGTACCAGCGGTTGTGCTGGGGAACATTGTTGCGGAGGAAGCCGCCTTTCGGCTCCGTGATGCGCAACAGGCCGGTGATTTCGACCCGGCCCTCGGGATTGCCGGTCTGTCGCGTCGTTGCGTCGCGCCGCTCGGTCGGCACGAAGCCGCGGTTGACCAGGACTTGCGTGCCGTCGCCGCGCTGAAGCGGCGTCAGCACCCAATAGCCGCCGCCTTCCTCGGTCACGGCCTGAACCAGCGTCTCGCGGTCATGCAGGAAGCGGCCGGTGACGCTGACATGCCTGTATTCGTCGTTTGCAGCGGAGATTGCGGGCCACGCCGCGGGCGCGGGGATCGGCTGGGCCGGGGCATGGACGCGCTGCTCGACGCGATCGATCAGCGCCAGCTTCCAGGCGCGGCGTTCGATCTGCCAGACGCCGAGGGCGATCAGAATTGCAAAGGCCGTGAGCGAGAGGACCGTGAGCCACAAGGGCGGGCGCGCGGCTTTGCCGCGCGTCCGGTCTGCCTTGCTTGTCACGGTCCCGGTATCGCTCACTTCATTCCGCTCATCTGGTGGATGGGCATCATGTTGCTGTTGAGGTGGTTCATCACCCACAGCGAACCGGACAGCCCGATCACCACCATGACGATGGTGAAGATCAGCGCCATCATGGTCCAGCCGTTCTCGGATTTGGCGTTCATGTGCAGGAAGTAGATCATGTGCACGACGATCTGCACGACCGCGAAGGCCATGATGACCAGCGCGGTGATCTGCTTGCTCGGCAGCGCGCCGCTCATGACCAGCCAGAACGGGATCGCGGTGAGCACCACCGAGAGCACGAAGCCGAGCATGTAGCCCGAGAACGTGCTGTGGGCGTGGCTGTCGTCGTGGTGGTGGTCGTGCGCGTGGGCGGCGTGGGTATTGGTGCTCATCGCAGAACTCCCAGGAGATAGACGAAGGTGAAGACGCCGATCCAGACCACGTCGAGGAAGTGCCAGAACATCGACAGGCACATCAGGCGGCGGCGGTTGGCCTCGATCAGGCCGAACTTTCCGACCTGCACCATCAGGGTCACCAGCCAGATCAGGCCGCAGGTGACGTGCAGGCCGTGCGTACCGACGAGGGTGAAGAAGGCGGACAGGAAGGCGCTGCGCTGCGGCGTGGCGCCTTCGTGGATCATGTGCGCGAACTCGGTGAGCTCGATGCCGATGAAGGCGGCGCCGAACAGGCCGGTGATCGCCAGCCACATCTGCGTCTGGCCGATCTTGTTCTGCTGCATCGTCAGCATCGCAAAACCGTACGTGATCGACGACAGCAGCAGCATCGAGGTGTTCACCGCGACCAGGTCGAGGTCGAACAGGTCCTTCGGTGCGGGGCCGGCGGCGTAGTTGGCGCCGAGCACGCCGAAGGCGGCGAACAGCATCGCGAAGATGAGACAATCGCTCATCAGGTAGATCCAGAAGCCAAGCGAGGTGCTGTAGCCTTCCGGATGCGGGTGTTCGTCGGCGAGATAGAACAGCGGCTCGCCGGTTTGCGTGGGATTGACAGCAACAGTCATTTACTTGGCTCCGGCGAGCAGTTTGGTGCGCGCGTCCTCGGTCCGGATGACGTCTTCAGCCGGAATGTCGAAGTCGCGGTGATAGTTGAAGGTGTGACCGATACCGACGGCGAGCATCGCGAGGAAGCTCGCAGCCGCCAGCCACCAGATGTACCAGATCAGGCCGAATCCCATCGCGGTGGCGAGGCCGGCGAGGATGACGCCGGTGCCGGTGCTGCTGGGCATGTGGATCGGCCTGAACCCGGTGAGCGGACGCTGGTAGCCGCGCTTCTTCATGTCCCACCACGCGTCATTGTCGTGAACGACGGGGGTGAAGGCGAAGTTGTAGTCCGGCGGGGGCGAGGATGTCGCCCATTCCAGCGTGCGCGCGTCCCAGGGATCGCCGGTGACGTCCTTGAGCTGCTCGCGCTTGAGCAGGCTCACCGCGAACTGCATCAGCATCGAGAGGATGCCGAGGAAGACGAGGAAGGCACCGATCGCGGCGATGACGAACCAGATCTGCAGGGACGGATCGTCGAACACGCGCAGGCGGCGGGTCACGCCCATCAGGCCGAGCACATAGAGTGGCATGAAGGCGACGTAGAAGCCGACGACCCAGAACCAGAACGACAGCTTGCCCCAGAACACATCGAGCTTGAAGCCGAACGCCTTCGGGAACCAGTAGTTGATGCCGGCAAAGGCGCCGAACACCACGCCGCCGATGATCACGTTGTGGAAATGCGCGATCAGGAACAGGCTGTTGTGCAGCACGAAGTCGGCCGGCGGCACCGCCAGCAGCACGCCGGTCATGCCGCCAAGCACGAAGGTCAGCATGAAGGCGATCGTCCACATCATCGGCAGCTCGTAGCGGATGCGGCCGCGATACATCGTGAACAGCCAGTTGAACATCTTCGCGCCCGTCGGGATCGAGATGATCATCGTGGTGATGCCGAAGAACGAGTTGACGCTGGCGCCCGAGCCCATCGTGAAGAAGTGGTGCAGCCACACCAGGTACGACAGGATGGTGATGACCACCGTGGCGTAGACCATTGAGGTGTAGCCGAACAGGCGCTTGCCGGAGAAGGTCGAGGTGACTTCCGAGAAGATGCCGAAGGCGGGGAGAACCAGGATGTAGACCTCGGGATGGCCCCAGATCCAGATCAGGTTCACGTACATCATCGGGCTGCCGCCGAAATCGTTCGTGAAGAAGTTGGTGCCGACGTAGCGGTCGAGCGAGAGCAGCGCGAGCACGACGGTCAGGACGGGGAAGGAGGCGACGATCAGGATGTTGGTGCAGAGCGAGGTCCAGGTGAACACCGGCATCTTCATCATGGTCATGCCGGGGCAGCGCAGCTTGACGATGGTGCAGATCAGGTTGATGCCGGATAAGGTCGTTCCGACGCCGGCGACCTGCAGCGCCCAGATGTAATAGTCGACGCCGACGTCAGGACTGTAGCCGATGTTCGACAGCGGCGGATAAGCCAGCCAGCCGGTGCGGGCAAACTCGCCGATGAACAGCGAGGCCATCACCAGCACTGCGCCGCCGACCGTCATCCAGAAGCTGAAATTGTTCAGGAACGGGAAGGACACGTCGCGCGCGCCGATCTGCAGCGGCACGACGTAGTTCATCAGGCCCGTAACCAGCGGCATCGCCACGAAGAAGATCATGATCACGCCGTGGGCGGTGAAGACCTGGTCGTAGTGATGGGCGTTGAGATAGCCTTCGGAGCCGCCAAAGGCGAGCATCTGCTGGCCGCGCATCATCAGCGCATCCGCAAAGCCGCGCAGCAGCATCACGATGCCGAGGATCATGTACATAATGCCGATGCGCTTGTGGTCCACCGTGGTGAACCATTCGCGCCAGAGATAGCCCCAGAGGCGGAAATAGGTGAGGCCGGCGAGCAGCGTGGCGCCGCCGAGCGCGACCACCACGAAGGTGCCGACGACGATCGGCTCGTGCAGCGGCAGCGATTCGAGGCCGAGCCGGCCGAAGATGAGCTTGAGGAGATCAGGAGACATGCGAGCTCTCTTTAGGAATCAGACTTCGGACGCTGTCCGAGGAAGAAGGACGAGGACTTCAGCGGCGCGAAGGTCGGCCGCTTCAATCCGGCGCCGGTGAGCGGCGCGATGTCGGTCGGAGCCTTGATCGACGCGGTGGTCTGGCCCTGCGGTGCATCCGGCGTGCAGGTGCCGGCGACGAAGGTCGGCTCGGGTCCGAGCGGAGTGCCGCGGCGGGCGTACTTGTCGTAGGTGAGCGGCAGGGTGTTGTTCAGGCCCTCATGGCCGCGACCACCCTTGGCATCGATCGCCATCATCTCGCTCTGGCACATCTTGCCGGTCTCGACGCACATGTTGAGGATCAGGCGGTAGAGATCGGAGTCGATGGTGCCGTAACGGCGCACCGGCTCGTTCTGGCTGGGCTTTTCGAGCTGGAGATATTCGGCGCGGCCGAGCGAGCCGCCGGCGGACTTGGCGCTGGCGATCCAGGCGTCAAAGCCCTTGTCGTCGAGACCCTGGAAGTTGAAGTGCATGCCGGAGAAGCCGGCGCCGCTGTAGTTCGCCGAAAAGCCCTTGTAGGTGCCGGCGTGGTTCACGACGGCGTGGAGCTTCGTCTCCATGCCCGGCATCGCGTAGATCTGGCCGGCGAGCGCTGGGATGTAGAACGAGTTCATCACCGAGGAGGCGGTGATGCGGAACTGGATTGGACGATCGACGGGCGCGGCGAGGTCGTTGACGGTGGCGATGCCGTAGTCCGGATAGATGAACAGCCACTTCCAGTCGAGCGCGACGACGTCGACCTCGAGCGGGGCCTTGGACTGGTCCACGGCCTGCTCCGCCTTGATGCGGCCGAGGGTGCGATAGGGGTCGAGCAGATGCGTGCCCATCCAGGTCAGCGCGCCCAGGCAGACGATGATCAGAAGCGGCGCCGACCAGATCACCAGCTCGAGCTTGGTCGAGTGGTCCCATTCCGGCTCGTAGCGGGCCGAAGTGTTGGACTGGCGGTAGCGCCAGGCGAACAGCACCGTCAGCGCCATCACGGGGACGACGATCAGGAGCATCAGGACGGTGGAGATGATGACGAGGTCGCGCTGCTGGGCAGCGATGTCGCCGGCTGGCGCCAGCACGACGTAGTCGCAGCCGCTGAGTGCGGCAGCCAGAGGTAGTAGCGCCAGGATCTTGAGACGAGACACGGGCCGAGCCTTTGAGAATGAGTTTCCTTTGCGGGGCCAACGGGTAGCTGCGACGCAGCAATCCGGACATTGGACAATTTGTCCAATGTTGCAGTGCGAGATGTTGGGTCAGACAAGGCCAGATTGCCTGGCCTGTCGCCGGGCGGTCGGCTTTGGTTTTCAGGACGTTAAGGGCGCACGAATGGCGACGGCACAGACCCCCGCAATGGCAGACCTCCACTCGGGCGAGCACGGCCACGACCAGGCCAGTCCCGGCGAGATCGCCATCGGCGTCATCATCGGGCGCACCTCGGAATTCTTCGACTTCTTCGTCTTCGCGATCGCCTCGGTGATCGTGTTTCCGCGCCTGGTGTTTCCGTTCACCAGCGAACTGACCGGCACCCTCTATTCCTTCATGATCTTCGCGCTGGCGTTCCTGGCGCGGCCGATCGGCACCGTCATCTTCATGACGATCGACCGGGAGTACGGCAAGACGGCCAAGCTGGTCTCGGCGTTGTTCCTGCTCGGCACCGCCACCGTCGCGCTCGCCTTCCTGCCCGGCTATCACGAGATCGGCGTTGCCGCGATCTGGCTGCTGGCGCTGGCGCGCATCGCGCAGGGTCTGGCCTGGGGCGGTGCTTGGGACGGCATGGCTTCGCTGCTGGCGCTGAATGCGCCGGCCTCGCAGCGCGGCTGGTACGCGATGGTGCCGCAGCTTGGCGCTCCGCTCGGGCTGATCGTGGCGAGCGCGCTGTTCGCCTATTTCGCCGGCAACCTCTCGGCTGACGACTTCTTCGACTGGGGCTGGCGCTATCCGTTCTTCGTTGCGTTCGCCATCAACGTCGTGGCGCTGTTCGCGCGCCTGCGCATGGTGACGACGGAAGAATATGCCTCGCTGTTCGAGACCCGCGAATTGCAGCCCTCGCGCATCTCCGACACCGTCGCTCGCGAAGGCCACAACATCATGCTCGGCGCGTTCGCGCCGCTGGCGAGCTTCGCGCTGTTCCACATGGTCACGGTGTTTCCGCTGTCCTGGGTGTTCCTGTTCACCCGCGAGAGCCCGGTGCGCTTTTTGATCATCGAGATCGTTGCCGCCGTGTTCGGCGTCGCCGCGATCGTGGCCTCCGGCGTCATCGCCGACCGCGTCGGCCGCAAGTCGCTGCTGATGGGATCGGCGATCGCGATCGCGATCTACAGCGGCTTCGCACCGCAGCTGCTGGATGCGGGCGCGTTCGGCGAGACCATCTACATGGTGATCGGCTTCATCCTGCTGGGTCTCTCGTTCGGTCAGTCCTCGGGCGCGATCGCCTCGAACTTCAAGCAGATGTACCGTTACACGGCCTCAGCGCTGACCTCCGACATGGCCTGGCTGTTCGGCGCCGGCTTCGCCCCGCTCGTCGCGCTGCTGCTCGCCACCAATCTCGGCGTCATCGCTTCGGGCGCGTATCTGCTCTCCGGCGCGTTCTGGACCCTGCTCGCGCTCTGGCTCAGCGGCCAGCGCGAGGCGGGGGACATGGACGCGGGCGGTTAAAGCTCAGACAATCTCGGTGTCGTCCTGGCGAAAGCCAGGACCCGTTATACCCCGACTGTTCATTGTTGAAGCGCGCTGGAGCTACCAGCGTGCTCGTTCCGGGGGCCTGTGGCTATGGGTCCCGGATCGGCGCGCGCTTTGTGCGCGCTTGTCCGGGACGACGGCGGAATTTGCGGAACGAGCGCAGCGTCAATCCGCCACGATCTTCACGCGATCCCGCACCTTCACCTGTGCGGTGCGATCGAGGCCGTTGAGCACGCGGAAACGCTCGGCGGGGTGATCGACGCCGGCCATGCGGTGGGAGAGCGATTCCACGGTGTCGCCGGGCTGCACGGTGATGACCTTGATCCGCAGCGGGCGCGCGGCCTGGATCTCATCGAGCGTCAGGCGGCGGAATGAGTTGACAGTCTCACGTGCGTTGCGCTCGCTCTCGGTCGATTTCTGCCGGGTCGCGAAGATGAAGCGGTAGACGTCGCTGCCGAAGCGCAGCGCATAGACCTTGAACTGCCACTGGTCGCCCTTGGCGGTGGCGGACGCGCCCGGGAAGCCGTTGATGGTGAGGTCCTCGGTCGAGGCCTTCTCGACGCCTTCCATCCAGCCCGAATTGAGGTAATCGCCGAGCGACTGCTCGGCCGGCACGCGCACCACGTCGAAGCGCATCGCCTGCGAGCCGCCGTCGCGCACGCCGATTACCGCCTGCGCGGTGTTGTCGAGCGTGAAATTATCAGGCGCCTGGAAGGTGAAACCGAGTTTCGGATGCAGGAAACGGCGGCCGCGGACGAAGCCTTCGCTGGGGTCTTCGCCGTAGACGAGGTTGTCGATCGCGGCGAGATAGCTCTCGCGGTCGCGCTCGGCGCCTTCAGGGGCCGCATATTGCCGCGCGATGTTCTGCGCGTTCTGCACGCGCTCCGGCGTTGCCGGGTGCGACGAGGTGAAATCCTGCGCGCGCGGATCGAGCGAGCTCTTGCCGGCCTTCAGCTCGGCATTGCGCTCCATCGCGGAGAGGAAGCGCGCCGCACCATAGGGGTCGAAATGCGCTTTCGCAGAGATGCCGACGCCGATGCCGTCAGCCTCGAACTCCTGGTTGCGCGAAAAACTCGCCATGGTGAGCTTGGTCTTGGCGAGCGCGAGCGCGGTGAGATCGGGGTCGTTGCTCATGTCGGTGACGACACGGGTGACGATCGCGGCCTGGCGCGCCTGGTCCTCGCGCATCGCGGCGTGCTTGGAAAGCACATGCGCCATCTCGTGGCTGAGCACGGAGGACAATTCCGAGGTGTCGCTCGCCAGCGCAAGCAGGCCGCGCGTGACATAGAGCTGGCCGTTCGGCAGCGCGAAGGCGTTCACCGCGCCGGAATTGAGAATGGTGACCTTGTAACCCTGGTCGGGACGGTCGGATGCGGCGACGAGCCGGTCGACGGTCTTGCTGACGAGCGATTCGAGCCTGGGGTCGTCATAGGCGCCGCCATAGCTCGCCAGGATGCGCTCGTGCTCTTTCTCGGTGGCGGGGGTCTGCGCGACCGCCGGCTTCGGCTTCGGCATTGCGACGGTGGGCGGGGCGGCGGCGGTCTGGAACCGGTTCATGTCGCCGCAGCCGGCGAGGAGCCCGCCCAGCGCAAGGCAAAGCACGGCCGGCGCAGCCCGCAGGCGGCGGCAATCGCCCAGTCCGTGCCGTTCTAGCACCCCATTCACGTCGCTTAACCCGTGCCCGGCCGTTAAGGCCTTACCCCAGTAGGCTCATTTGCGCCCAGCAATTCAACCTGTCCCAAGAGCCGCACATCGATCCGCGGCCCTGTCGTCCCCTCAACCCAGCCCCTGACCAAAATACGTCGATACTCCAGGGACTTAGGGGGAATCCCGGCGCTTTCGAATGCCGGTAGCGTGCGCTTTGAAATAGTCACGGCAAAGCCGCGTGTCCAGTTTCGTCCGAAGTTGAGGTAGGTCATTGCCCCAGCTTGCCGGACCGACAGGACTTTGCCCTCGACCACCATAAAACGCCCGATCCCCGCCAAAATATCGTCCGGACTTTCCGCGTTTTTTATGGCCGATGGGTCAGCCCAATTGCCCATTTTTTGGCGCCTTGCCTGCGCCTCCGACGCCATCAAGGTGGCTGCGCAGTCCTTGTCGGCGATCTCGGCGGAGGCGATGGCCTCGCCCTGGGCCAGCAGCGTGGCCTGCACCGAGCTGTCGCTTTCACCGATGAACACCAGCGCACCCTGGCGGCCGTAGCGGTCCGGCGTGTCGTCGGCGCTCCGCAGCGTCACGTCGCGGCCGGCGAGCAGTGATGTCAGCGCCTGCTTCGTCGTCGCGGTCGGTTCGATTCCGGCGAGACGGATCTCACGACCGTCATCGAGGCGCACGCTGCGTCCATCGACGATGGCGGCGACGCGGCCCTCGCCTTGGGACTCGAACTGGCACGGTGCCGCGAACGCGGCGTGACCCGCGACGAGAAGAAATGCGACGATGAGGTGAAGCGGTTGCGTCACGTGACCCGGAGAGGTTGTGTTCCGTTCGGACTTTAACTCATGCGTGGTGTAACGCGAAAGGGCTTCCTCACGCGCCGTCATTGCGAGCGCAGCTATCGTAGGGTGGGTGGGCAAAGCGACTTGTCCGCCGTAGCTCGAAGAGCGAAGGCGGAAGCGTGCCCACGTCTTTGGCCAACAGCGCGCGGGCGGTGGGCACGGCGCGAAGAGCGCCTTTGCCCACCCTACGGCAATGACGATGCGGAAACATCTTGCGTCATCACACCATTCCGTTTTGCGGAAAACACGCGCTGCAATCGTGCGCTTGCAGCACCCCCGTGCTTGCTGCGCTCTCGCGCATGCGGCATGATTGCGGCAACAGCAATAACCAAGCCGCCATCAGAGCACGGCGCGATAAGGGAGGTCTTTTTCGATGAAGAATATTTTGTCGGGCATTTTTGCTGCCGCGTTTGCCCTCAGTGCGAGCGCCGCGCAGGCCCAGGACAAGCCGCCGCTGAAGATCGGCGGCATCCTCGACATGTCGAGCCTGTATGCTGATATCACCGGCCCCGGCAGCGAGACCGCGGCGAAGATGGCCGTTGAGGATTTCGGCGGCGAGGTGCTGGGCCGCAAGATCCAGGTGCTGGCGGCCGACCATCTCAACAAGGCCGATCTCTCCGGCAACATCGCCCGCGACATGCTCGACAACCAGGGCGTCGAGATGATCTACGACGTCGCGGCCTCCGCGACCGCGCTCGCCGCTGGCGAGATCGCGAAAGCGCGCAACAAGATCATCATGTTCAACGGACCGGGCTCGATTCGTCTCTCCAACGAGGCATGCGGTCCCTACACCATCCATTACGTGTTCGATACGTTCGGACAAGCCAACGTCACCGGCCTTGCGGCCGTGAAGTCGGGCCTCGACACCTGGTTCTTCCTCACCGCGGACTACGCCTTCGGCCAGGATCTGGAAAAGGACACCAGCAACGTCGTGACCAAGACCGGAGGCAAGGTGCTCGGCAGCGTGCGTCATCCGCTCAACACGTCGGATTTTTCGTCGTTCCTGCTTCAGGCCCAGTCCTCGAAGGCCAAGGTGATCGGCCTCGCCAACGCCGGCGGCGACACCGTCAACGCCATCAAGCAGGCGGCCGAGTTCGGCATCACCAAGGGTGGCCAGAAGGTCTCACCGCTGCTCGCCTTCGTCACCGACATCGACTCGATCGGGCTGGAGACCGCGCAAGGCCTTCTGCTGGCGGAAGCCTTCTATTGGGACATGAACGACGAGACGCGTGCGTTCTCGAAGCGCTTCATGGAGCGGGTCAAGCGGCCGCCGACCTCGGCGCAGGCCGGCGTCTATTCCTCCGTGACGCATTACCTCAAGGCCGTGAAGGCGGCCGGCACGACCGATGCGGCCGCGGTCATGAAGGTGATGAAGGAGACGCCGATCAACGACTTCTTCGCCAAGGGCGGCAAGATCCGCGAGGACGGCCGCATGATCCACGACATGTACCTGTTCGAGGTGAAGAAGCCGTCGGAGTCCAAGGGCCGCTGGGACGACTATAAGCTGCTCGCCACCGTGCCCGGCAGCGAAGCGTTCCAGTCGCTGGAGCAATCGCGTTGCCCGCTGGTGAAGAAGTGACGGCGTGAGTCGTCGTGGCGACGATCGTGCCCAACAACAGGTCGTCATCCCGGGGCTCGCGTCGCGAGAACCCGGGATCCTCGGGCGGCAGTGACGGTTGATGAATGGATTCCGGGTTCGATGCGTTGCATCGCCCCGGAATGACGGAGCAAAACAACAACAAGGGAGACGTCCTGTGAGCAACGACATGGTCCTGCAACAGCTCGAAGGCGGGCTGCTCACCATCACCATGAACCGGCCGGAGCGGAAGAACGCGCTCAACCCCGACATGGTGCGCGGGCTGGTCGAGGCGGCGCGCCGCGCCGCTGATGATCCGGAGGTGCGCGCGGTGCTGTTCAAGGGCGCCGGCGGCTCGTTCTGCGTCGGCGGCGACGTCAAGTCGATGGCGGAGGGCCGCGCGCCGCTGCCGTTCGAGCAGAAGCTTGCGAATCTGCGCCGCGGCATGGAGGTCTCACGCATCCTGCACCAGATGCCGAAACCCGTGGTGGCGCAGCTCGACGGCGCGGCGGCTGGCGCGGGCCTGTCGATGGCGCTGTCCTGCGACCTCCGCATCGCCTCTGAATCCTGCAAGATCACCACCGCTTTCGCAAAAGTCGGCTTCTCCGGCGACTACGGCGGGACCTATTTCCTCACCCAGTTGCTTGGCAGCGCGCGGGCGCGCGAGCTGTATCTGATGTCGCCGGTGCTGACCGCGAAGGAAGCGCACGCCATCGGCATGGTGACGAAGGTCGTGCCCGACGCCGAGATCGCCGCCGCCGCGCGCGAGCTTGCGTTGTCACTGGCGCAGGGACCCTCGATCGCGCTCGGCTTCATCAAGCGCAACATCAACAATGCCGAGCATCTGGCGCTGGAGGACTGCTTCGACGGCGAGGCGATCCATCACACCCGCTGCGGCGACACCGCCGATCACAAGGAGGCCGCAAAAGCCTTCGTCGAGAAGCGCAAGCCCGCCTTCAGGGGCGAGTGACGATGGCGCCCTATATGCGCTTGCGGCAGATCTGCCTGGTCGCGCCGCAGCTCGAGCCCGTGATCTCTGACATCGCCCGGATCATGGGTCTCGCCGTCTGCTACCGGGACGGCAATGTCGCCAAATACGGCCTCGAGAACGCGCTGTTCCCGGTCGACACGATCCTGCTGGAGGTGGTGGCGCCGTTCAAGGAGGGCACCACGGCCGGTCGCTTCATCGAGAAGACCGGCGGCCGCGGCGGCTACATGGCGATCTTCTGCTGCAATGATCCCGACGAACGCGGGCGCAATGCCAACGCAATGGGCGTGCGCACCGCCAACGTCATCGACCACGCACCCTATCACGGCGTGCAGCTCCACCCGCGCGACTGCCGCGCCGCCTTCATCGAGTTCAACCACACCGACGGCAGCGACGATTTCCTTGGGCCCTATCCGCCGGCGGGGCCGGACTGGCAGAAGTTCATCCGTACGGACGTGACGCAGGCGCTGACGGGTGTGGAGATGCAGAGCCCGGATCCAGCGGGGCTCGCGGAGCATTGGGGCAAGATCATCGGCGTTGCGCCGATCGATTGCGAATTGAAGCTGCCCAACGCAACCTTCCGCTTCGTGAAGGGCACCAGCGAGATCATGAGCGCGCTGGAGTTTCGGGTGACTGATGTGGCGCAGGTGCTGCATGCCGCCAAGGCGAAGGGGCTCGCCGTTGCGGGGAACGAGTTCCTGCTGGGTGGTGTGACGTTCCGCGTGAATTGATCGCGTTCAAACCCTCTCCCCTTGTGGGAGAGGGTGGATCGCCGCGTAGCGGCGAGACGGGTGAGGGGTCTCTCTCCGCGCACTCAATAGAGATTGCCTTGCGGAAACAGACCCCTCATCCGGCACTTCGCGCCACCTTCTCCCACAAGGGGAGAAGGAAGAAAGAGGTGATCTTCTTCTAAGAGACTACCTTCCCCTAAAATTCGCCGCGCGGCGCTCTTCGGTGGCCTTCACGCCTTCCTTGAAATCTTCCGTCGCGCGCAGGCGCGTCTGCTCGGCGAGCTCGTGATTGGTCGCGGCCATCACGCGGTCGGCGAGGCCGTTGCGCAACGTGGCGCGGGTCGAGAGCAGGCCAAGCGGGGAGCATTCGGCGATCTCGCCGGCGAGCTTCATCGCGGCTGATTTGACCTGATCCTGCGGCACCAGCTCGTTGGCGAGCCCCCATTTGTAGGCCTCTTCGCCGGTGACGCGGCGGCTGGTGTAGAACATCAGCTCGGCGTTGTTCTTGCCGATCAGCTCAGGCAGCGTCACGGTCAGGCCGAAGCCGGGATGGAAGCCGAGCTTGGTGAAATTGGCGGAGAAGCGCGCTTCGGGACAGGTGACGCGGAAGTCGGCCGACACCGCGAGGCCCAGGCCGCCGCCGATGGCCGCGCCCTGCACGGCCGCAACGATCGGCTTCTTGGCGCGGAAGATGCGCACGGCCTGGATATAGAGGTGGCTGATCGGCCCGAGATTGTCGGCCGGATCGCCCTTCTTGGCTTGCTCGGCCTCGCGCGCTTCCTGCGCCTGCCGCGCCGGGTCGCCGAAATTGGCGCCGGCGCAAAACGCCTTGCCCTGCGCGGAGAGAACGGAGGCGCGGATCTCGATGTCGCGGTCGAACTCGTCGAGCGCATCCGCGATCTGGTTGATCAGCGAGATGTCGAAGAAGTTGAGCGGGGGCCTGCGGATTTCGATGGTGCCGACGTGTCCGACCTTCTCGACGCCGATGTCTTTATACGTGCTCATGATGATCCTCGATTGAATTAGCGCAGACCAAGCCCGCGGGCGATGATGCCGCGCAGCACTTCGGTGGTGCCGCCCTGGATGGTGAGTTTCGGTGCGGTCTTGATCGCGAAGTCGAGCTGCCGCTCCAGCGTCTGGCGATTGGTTGCGGTCTCCTCGACGAAAGCCGCGAGATCGCGCACGCGGTGCGGAAGCTGCTGCTCCCAGACCGTGCCGATGTCCTTGACGATGGACGCTTCGACCACCGGCTCCTTGCCGGCTTCCAGCATGCCGGCAACGGAGACCGACATGCGCCGCATGGTGTGGAGCTGCGCGACCAGCCGGCCGATGCCCTCGGCGCTGCGCGTGTCCGGATTGGGGCCAACCGCGCGCACCAGCTCCGTCAGCACGTAATAGGTTTCGAGGAAGCGCTCGGGGCCCGAGCGCTCATAGGCGAGCTCACTCGTCGCCTGCTTCCAGGCGCCGTCGACTTCGCCGAGCACGTGATCGTCAGGAATGAAGTGATCGGTGAAGACGACCTCGTTGAACTCGTACTGGCCGGTGATCTGGCCGATCGGGTTCACCTTGATGCCCGGCTGCTTCATCTTGACCAGGAACTGGGTCAGGCCGTGACGGCGGTTTTCCTTGGTCGGCGGCGAGGTGCGGAAGATCGCGATCATGTAGTCGGCGATATGCGCCGACGAGGTCCAGATCTTGGTGCCGTTGATGAGATAGCCACCGTCGGTCCTGGTCGCGCGCGTTTTCGCGGCGAACAGGTCCGAGCCGGAATTCGGCTCGCTCATGCCGATCGCAAAGCAGATCTCGCCGCGGCAGATGCGCGGCAAGATCTCCATCTTGATGTGCTCGGGCGCGTATTTCAGCAGCACCGGCCCGCTCTGGCGGTCGGCGACGAAGAAGCGCCGCGTCGGCGCATTGGCGACGCGCATCTCCTCGGTGACGACGTAACGTTCGAGGAAGGAGCGCTCCTGGCCGCCATATTTCTTCGGCCAGGTCATCCCCAGCCAGCCCTTGGCGCCGACCCGGCGGGAAAATTCCGGCGCGTCGGTGTCTTCGCGGTTGGGCTTGTTCGGATCGAAGGTGCCGGCCGCGATTTCCTCGGCGAGGAAGGCGCGCACTTCCTTGCGCAGCTGTTCGCACTTTTCCGGCAGGCGGATCGGATCGAAACGGAGGGCAGCGGTCATTGTTGTCTCGTCTCCTGATCAGCGCGACGCCACGAGCGGCCACAATTCATCGGCGCCTCTGGTGGCGACCAGCTTGCCGAGCTCGACGGCCCAATGGCTTTCCGAACCGAAATCGTCGCGCCAGGCCAGCGCCCGCAGCGAGTAGCGGTGCAGAATGTGCTCCATGGTGAAGCCGATCGCGCCGTGGACCTGATGCGCGATGCCGCCGCCTTTTTCGGCGGCTTCCGCGCAGCGGATCTTTGCCGAGGCGGCTTCGAGATAGACCTCGTCGTTGAACGACTTTGCATTCGCGATGGCGTCGGCCGCCGAGGTCGCGGCCGCGAGCGCCGCGGCAGACTCGCCGGCGAGACGGGCGAGATTGTGCTGCACGGCCTGGAATTTCGAGATCTTCTTCTCGAAGGCGATGCGCTCATTGGAGTAGCGCACGGAGATGTCGAGCATCGATTCCAGCGCGCCGGCGATCTGAAGGCTGCGCGCAACGCCGCCCATCAGCATCAGATTGGTCTGCTCAAAGCCCTTCGGGGCCGGCTTGATCGAGACGGGCTGCACCTTGTCGAGCGTCACGGTGTCACTGTGGTCGTAGCCGACATTGAGGCCGGATTCGATCCGCGCCTTGGTCGCATCGACCAGCGCGATGACCGCGCCATCCTTGCCGTGCGCCAGCACCGCAAAATGCTTCGCCGCCTTGGCAAAGGGCACGCCGCGCACGCGGCCGGACAGCGCGCCATCGGCATCAAGGATGATGCGATCCTTCGGGCTCGCCGGCACGACGGTCATCTCGCCCTCGGGCGAGGCGATCTTCGCCTGTGCGAGCAGCCAGCCTGCGAGCATGGTCTCAGCGAGGGGAACCGCGACCGCGAAGCGGCCGGCGGCGTTCAGGAGTGCAAAGCCGTCGGCAAGGCTCGCGCCGGAGCCGCCGAGATCGTCAGGCACCCACGATAGCGGCAGGCCGGCTTCGCTCAGCGCCTGCCACAGCGGCGCCTGCCAGGAATTATTCTTGTCGTTGTTGATGGTCTGCGGATCGGCGAGATCGGCGAAGATCTTTTCCGCGGTCTCGACGACGATATTGTCACTCTCCGCCACAGCGTTCCCCGTGTTTTGCCATTGGCGCGTCCGCCTGATGAGCGCGGCGCGCAGGTTCTTCTTGCGCCGGATGATGGGAAAAAGCCATGGCCCTGACAAGCGTTGATCGCAGGTCCATCTGCGGCGCGGACATGGGGGCGAGAGCCGGCCTGGACTAATTCCGCTTAGCGGAGTTTGCTCGATTTGCAGGGCGCGGCAAACTCGCTAAACAGGGCGCCAGCAACTTACAAAAGGAAGGAAATACCGGATGGCAAAGGACGGCTTGTGCGCAATCGTGACGGGGTCCGCATCCGGGCTCGGTGCAGCGACTGCGGAAATTCTCGCCCGCAGCGGAGCGCGGCTCGTCATCAACTATTCGTCGAGCCAGAAGGAAGCCGAGGCCACCGCGGAAGTCTGCCGGAAGGCGGGCGCGGCGGAGGTGCTGGTCGCGCAGGGCGACGTCTCCAAGGATGAGGATTGCCGCAAGATCGTCGCGGCAGCCAGCGGCTGGGGCCGGCTCGACATCCTCGTCAACAATGCCGGCACCACCAAGCATGTCGCCCATGCCGATCTCGACGGCTTGTCGGCGGAAGATTTCCAGCGGCTCTATGGCGTCAACACCATTGGCCCGTTCCAGATGGTGCGCGCCGCGCGCAGCCTGCTCGAGGCCGGTGCGAAGGCTTCGGAGCGACCGTCGGCGGTCGTGAATGTGTCGTCGGTCGCCGGCATCAGCGGCGTCGGATCGTCGATCGCCTATGCCGCCAGCAAGGGCGCGCTCAACACCATGACCTTGTCGCTGTCGCGCGCGCTGGCGCCGCTGATCCGCGTCAACACGGTGTGCCCCGGCTATATCGACACGCCCTGGTTCACCAAGGGCCGCGGCGAGGCCGGCGCGAAAGCGGTGCGCGACAGTGTGGTGGCGAAGGTGCCGCTGAAGGTCGCATCAACCGCCGACGACATCGCGCAGCTCGTCTGCTTCCTGGCGATGCCGGCCTCCAGCAACATGACCGGCGAGGTCGTGCGCATGGATGCGGGGATGCATTTGATTACGTGAGATCGCGTCCCAAACTCAGTCGTCGTCCCGGCGAAAGCCGGGACCCATAACCACAGGGAGATGTTTGGCGA
Source organism: Bradyrhizobium iriomotense (assembly GCF_018130765.1). GTDB lineage: Bacteria > Pseudomonadota > Alphaproteobacteria > Rhizobiales > Xanthobacteraceae > Bradyrhizobium > Bradyrhizobium iriomotense_A. Next base: position 34,599 of record NZ_JAFCJZ010000021.1, on the reverse strand, counting down.
AGATCGATAACTCCGAGTCTTCGCCAAACATCTCCCTGTGGCTATGGGTCCCGGATCGGCGCGCGCTTGTGGCGCGCTTGTCCGGGACGACACCGAGTGTGTTCAGCCTTGTGTGTTCAGCCTTTTATCACGCCGCTCGCCACCAGCCGGTGCCAGATGAACAGCACCACCACCGCGCCGATCGTGGCCATGATGAAGCCGGCGCCCTGGTCGGGGCTGTAATGGCCGATGGCCTGGCCGACGAAGGTGGCGAGAAACGCGCCGGCAATGCCGAGGATGGTGGTGAGGATGAAGCCGCTCGGATTGTTCGGCCCAGGCGCAAGCCAGCGCGCGACGAGACCGGCGACGAAGCCGACGACGATGATCCACAACAGGCCGCCGAAACTCATGACAGTGCTCCCCTTGTCCTGAACGCGTAGATCAGACGTTGATTAAATTCTGCCCGAGAGTTCATTCTCGGTCGGCAGCCGTCCATCCGGCGTCAGATGGTCGATCACCTGCGGCAGATACTGGCTGAGACCGGAGAGCAGCTCTTCGCGCGACAGGCCGCTCTGGGCCGACAGGCTCTCGATCTGGTCGGCACCGAGCGCATTGGCGAGATCGCCGGGCGCGATCGGCTTGTTCTCGCCCTTGCCGACCCAGGAATTCGCGGCCTCGCCGTGACCGCCCTGCTGAAGCTGGTTGAGGAGATCGCCGAGCCCGCCGCTCAGCACGGTGCCCGCCGCGCCACCCGCGAGTAGGCCGCCGAGACCGCCCTTGAGCAGATCGCTGAGGCCGCCGCTGCCGCCGGGAAGCGTGGCGTTGCCGGTGTTGACGGGTGTCGGAGGCGGCAGCGGTGAGCGCTGCTGCGGGGCAGGTGCCGCACCGGGCTGGCCTGCCGTCAGATGCTTGAACGCCTTCCAGGCGAGCAGGCCGAGCAGCGCCATGGTCATCGGCGACATGCCGCCGGAGGACTGCTCTGAGCTTGGCGTGCTCGGGCCGCGCGGGCCGTTCTGCATGCCGTTGAGGACATCGAGTAGACCCATGGTGCTCTCCTTTGGCGTCTCGTTCGGCGAGCGCTCGCCGCTGACTGCCCCCGGGGCGAAAACATATGGGGCTCTCATGACGGTTACAAGGCGGATGCGTCGCAACCAATGGGCAGGCGGCGTTGCCTCTGCTATCGAAGGCGGGACGTTAAGGAGAACGAGGTGGTTACGGATCGACCCATCGTGGTGGCCGGCGCGGGCGCCATCGGCTGTTTCGTCGGCGGCATGCTGGCATCTGCCGGCCGCCGTGTCGCGCTCCTGGTGCGGCCGCGGGTGAAGACCGAGATCGAGCGGTTCGGCCTGCTTCTGACCGATTTCGACGGCTCCGGGAAGAAGCTCGGTGCCGGCCAGCTCGCGCTCTCGGAAGATCCTTCGATCTTCCACAGCGCCGGCATCGTGCTGGTCACGGTGAAGAGCGCCGACACCGCCGATGTCGCGGACCAGATCGCGCAGCATGCGCCGCAGGACGCCGTCATCGTCTCGCTTCAGAACGGCATCGGCAATGTCGCCGTCTTGCGCGAACGCCTCGGCGGCAGGCCTGTGCTTGCCGGCATGGTGCCGTTCAACGTGGTCGCGATGGGCGAGGGGCGCTTCCACCGCTCGAGCTCCGGCGACATCCATGTCGGAGAAGACGCGGCGAACACCGCCGGAGCACTTTCGGTGCCCGGCCTTAACGTGCGTGCGAGCGGTGACATCACCGGCGTGCAATGGGGCAAGCTGATCATCAATCTAAACAACGCGCTCAGCGCGCTGTCCGACATGCCGCTCGCCGCGCAACTGGCGAACCGCGACTGGCGAAGGCTGTTCGCCGACCAGATGGCGGAAGGGCTCGCCGCGCTGCACGCCGCCGGTATCGCGCCGGTCTCGTCGACGCCGATCCCGATGAACTGGTCTCCGACCTTGCTGCGACTGCCCGACATGATCTTCAACGCGATCCTCGGGCGGACCATGAAGATCGACCCCGAGGCGCGCTCCTCGATGTGGCAGGATCTGAAGCAGGGCCGCAAGACCGAGATCGACTATCTCCAGAGCGCAGTCATCGCGCTTGCCGAGCAGAACAATGTCGCCGTGCCGCTGATGCGCCGCATTGTTGCGCTGATCAGGGAGGCGGAAGTTGCGGGCAAGGGCCCGCCCGGGCTGACGCCACAGCAGATTCGCGGGATGGCCTGAACGCAAGGAGAAACGCGATGAGGCGTTGTTTGATGATCGGGCTCGCGCTGATCGCGCTCTGCGGCACATCGACGCTCGCCCTTGCGAGGCCGCCGACGGTCATGACCTCGCCCGGCTATGACAGGCGATTGCAGGAGAGCAGGTCGCAGTTGGGTGGTTCGCCCGTGGTGACGCCGGCGCCGGTGGCTAAACCGAAGCGGGTCAAGAAGAAGCGCGCTGACTAAGCCACACGCTCCGCTGTCGTCCCGCTGCCGCTTGTCCGGGACGACAGCGGAGTTTGATGTAGCAGCGGAACGAAAGCAGAAAATCTCAACCCTTCTTCGCCGGCTTGCTCGGCGTTGGGCTGAACAGCTTCTTCAGGTCGTTCAAGCTTTCCGACAGGCGCGGCCATTCGCAGGAGAACGAGCCCTTGGTGCATGCGCCCTTCGGCCGCTGGCCTGCCGCCTGGAGCACCTTCGGCCGCTCGACCGGTACCGGCACGCGCTCGGTCTCGGTTCGCAGCGCGATCTGCTGCAACTGCTGGACCTGTTGCTCCTGCTGCTCGCGCTGCTGGCGGGCCGTGGCCTGGGCCGCTTCATTGCTGCGGCGCTGATTGGCGAGGTAGGCGGTATAGGCTTCGTCGATCTTCCTCTGCTCCTCCGGCGTCGGGTTGGGTCCGGCGATGTCGAAGGTGCGGTCCTGGAGGAAGTCGTAATAGGTGTAGCCACCGCCCGGCTTGCGGCGGCCGGCGAACTTGGCGTTGCAGTCGGCGAGCGCGGATGTCTTCTCGGCCTTGGTTGCGGCCTTCTCGGCGGCATCTGCGCATTCCTCGAAATCGACGGGGGCGCGCTTCCACCATTGCGCCTGGGCATGCGACTGCGTCAGCAGAAAAAATCCTGCTGCGGCAATGAGAAGCGCCGCACGACGCGATGCAACGACAACCGACATTTTACGAGAGCATTCCTTACACGACTCAACCCGAACCGAGTCGAGCCAGATTTTTGCCCCTTTATCGCCGGCTTGTCACCCATGGAACTCGGGAATTTCATGGCTGTGATGCTGACATTTTTTGCTTGACGTGGCGCGGGAGTCACAGCCGCGCGGCACGTGATGCGCTTAGACTTTTATCGATTTGAATCCGAGGGGGAATCTCCGTCATGAGAGCGCTGGCCCGACTTGCCGCACTCGCCCTGATGCTGACTTGCGGCCATGCCTTCGCAGCGGACGAGGATGCACCCAGCCGCAAGCCGGTGAAGGCCATCGGCGATGCCAGGCTCGCGGTCGGCGGGCGGGGAATGCTGCCGCTTTACCTGTCGCGCGACTGGTCGATGCCGCTGCCGGCGATCTCGCGTGCGGTCATCGTGCTGCATGGACGCCTGCGCAATGCCGATGAATATTACATCTCGGCCAACAACGCGCAGGCCGCAGCAGGCGACGACGGCAAGAGCGCGCTGATGATCGTCCCGCAATTCCTGGCGGAGATCGATATCGAAGCGTACAGGCTGCCCGCGGACACGCTGCGCTGGTCGCTCGAGGGATGGGAGGGCGGCGATGCCGCGCTCGCGCCGAATCCGGTGTCGTCCTTCGAGGCGCTCGATGCGATCCTGGCAAAACTCTCGGACCGGCGCGTCTTTCCGAACCTGAAGCAGGTCGTCGTCGCCGGCCATTCCGGCGGCGGCCAGGTCGTGCAGCGCTATGCGATTGCGGGCAAGGGCGAGGCGCCGCTGCTGCGCCAGCATACCGACATCCGCTACGTCGTCGCCAATCCCTCGTCCTATGCCTATTTCAGCGCCGAGCGGCCCGTGCCGAAGATCGCCGCATCCTGCCCCGGTTACAACAATTGGAAATACGGCATGGGCGACCGTCCGCCCTATCTTGCGGACGCGACACCTGCGGCACTCGAGCAGCGCTATGTCGAGCGCGAGGTGATCTACCTGCTCGGCGCACTCGACACCAATCCAAAACAGTCCGCGCTCGACAAGAGCTGCATGGCCGAGGCGCAGGGGCCCACGCGCTATGCCCGCGGCCACGCCTATGCCGATGCAATGGCCAAGCGCGACCAGGGCACGCCCAATCACCGGGTCTGGGATGTCGCCGGCGTCGGCCATGACGGCGACAGGATGCTGACCTCGAAATGCGGGCTCGCGGCGCTGTTCGATAGTCCGGGCTGCGGCGCCGAGCGCTAATGTAGGTGTCTTGAAGGCGCGGCCGTCGCTGTTACACTTCGGCTTGCGAGTGCCTCACCCCGAGGCGCCGCCAAGAACATTGTTGCGTGACGAGCGCGCGGCGTGGATGAAGGAAGGGCGCGCCTTCCGGATTGCGCCGGCGAAGGCGCCGGCGCACGCCGAATAAGAAAACTCACGAAAGGACTCTTTGACATGACGATCACGATCGCAGCGAACAGCGTGCCCAAACCGCCCGCCGAGATCATCGCGGGCTTTCGCGGCGCGCCGACTTCGGTCATCTCAGACAATCTCGCCCGGCTGCCGGGTGCGGTCGGGCTGAAGCCCTATCATCGCGGCGGCAAGCTGGTGGGGACGGCGTTCACCGTGCGCACCCGGCCCGGCGACAATCTCGCTATCCATCGCGCGCTCGATCTGGTCGGGCCCGGCGACGTCATCGTGGTCGACGGCGGCGGCGACGAGACGCGCGCGCTGGTCGGCGAGATCATGAAGAACATCGCGCAATGGCGCAAAGCGGAAGGCTACGTGATCGACGGCGCGATCCGCGATGTCGCGGCCTTCGCGGCTGACGATTTCCCCTGCTATGCCCGCGCGGTGATCCATCGCGGCCCCTACAAGAACGGCCCCGGCGAGATCAACGTGCCTGTTACTGTCGGCGGCAGCGTGATCTCGCCCGGCGACATCGTGGTCGGCGACGAGGACGGCGTGGTGTCGTTTCCCGCCACTGGTGCCGCCGCGCTGCTGGAAGCGGTCCGCACTCAGATTGCGCGGGAGGAGGAGACGCTGAAGGCGATCCGCGAGGGCCGCTATCAGGGTTCCTATGGCAAAGCCTGATCAGAGAAGAACGAAGGGGAGGATGGCGTGAGCCAGAAGGACGAATTCCACAACATCGATAATCCCAGCGACGGTCTCTTCCGTGAGCTCGCCGCCGGCGTGACCACGCGCATCTTCTCCGGCGAGCAGGCGATGCTGTCGGTGGTGACGCTGGCCCCGCATGCGCAAGGCACGCTGCATCATCACCCCGAGGAGCAATGGGGTGTGCTGCTCGACGGCTCCGCGATCCGCGTCCAGGGCGATGAGGAGATCCCGGTGAAGAAGGGCGATTTCTGGCGTACGCCCGGCAATGTGCCGCACACCATGCGCGCCGGCCCCGATGGCGCCCGCGTACTGGACATCTTCAGTCCGCCTCGGCCAGAATACAAAAAAGCGGGGTCGGGCTTCGGGACGACCTGAGCGCTCAAAAGTAAAAAAGCAAAGCGCAAAAACAAAAGGGAGGGGACGATGACGATCACACGACGGGCGCTGCTGGCCGCGCCCGCCATCCTGGCGATGGCACCGGCGAGCGCGCAGGCCTCGAAAATCACGCTGGTCGTGCCGTTTCCGCCGGGCGGATCGACCGATGCGATGGCGCGGCTGCTCCAGAGCAATTTGCAGACAAAACTCAACCGCATCGTCTTGGTCGAGAACAAGTCGGGCGCCGCCGGCGCGCTCGGCGCGGCGCAGGTCGCCAAGAGCCCGGCCGACGGCTCAACGTTCCTGGTCACCTTCGATTCCCACGCGGTGATCCCGTCGATCCTCGACAAGCCGCCGGTCGATGTCGAGCGCGAGCTGATGCCGGTGCTGCTGATCGGCACCGCGCCTTACGTGATCGCGGCCGGCGCCGGCCGTCCCTACAAGAGCTTTGCCGACGTGGTCGCCGCCTGCAAGGCGACGCCCGGCGCGGTGAAATACGCCTCCGTCGGCATCGGCACGCTCGGCCATCTCGCCATGACCGTGCTCGGCAACAAGGCCGGGGTCGAGATCATGCACGTGCCCTATCGCGGTGGCGGCCCGGCCATGAACGACGTGCTCGGCGGCCATGTCGATCTGATCGCGGGATCGGCGGCGCTGGTCGCAGCCCAACTCGGCACCAACATGCTGCGTCCGATCCTGCAGCTTGGCCGCGAGCGGCTGCAGGCCTTGCCGGATACGCCGACCGCGATCGAGGCCGGCTTTCCGGATTTCGAGACGCTGGCCTGGTGGGGCATCTTCGCGCCGGCGGGGACGCCGCCCGATGTCGTTTCGGCCATGGCGACGGCCTCAAAGGAAATCCTCAGCGAGCCCGCGACCGCCGCCCAGCTCAAGGAGACCCAGCACATGACGCTGCTGCTCCAGGACGGCCCCGCCTTCAAGACCTTCTTCGACAAGCAGGTCGCCTATTGGGGCCAGGTGGTCAAGGACAACAATATCAGGGCATGAGAGCCCCCTCCCCGGGATTGCCATCCCGGGTCCAGTGGCAGGTCCGGTGCGCTCGCGCGGGCCTGAGCGTCAGAGCATCTTGCCTACGATCTTTGTCATGTCCGCTGCCGAAAACGCGCGCAGCGTTTCGGTGCGGACATTGCCGAGTGCGCTGAGACTAAGGCCTAGCGACATCGCGGCAGCCTCATCTGGAGCCTCGAGAACGGTCACAACGTCATATCGTCCCTGCGTCCAGACGATCTCTTTCACAGTCACGCCGAACGTTTTGGCCATCTCCTTGAAGGCTTCGGCCCGCTTCGGCGAGTCCTTGACGTTGCGGACTCCCTGATCCGTGAAGTTCCCCAGCACAACATAGGTTACCATGGTCGTCCTCCCTGGTTAGAGCTTGAGGAAACCGCGCCGAGTTTGCCACGGCGGCTGAGACAGCGCTACTTGCGAGTTGGAACGTCAGCAGATGCGACTTATTCGGTCAGGACAACGGCCGTGCGAAACTGAGCTCGTGGCCGTCGGGGTCGGTGAGATGGAAGTAGCGCTCACCCCATTCGGCATCGCGCGGCGTGGTCGACGGCTGCCACCCGGCAGCGCGCGCCTGTGCGTAGGTCTCGTCGACATCGGCCACGTAGAAGATGACGCGGCCCCACCAGGACCAGCGCTTGTCTTCCGGCTGCACAGTCAGGTTGAGATAGCCGCTGCCGGCGCGAAAGCTCGTGAATGCGGCGGCTTCGCCACCGTACAAGAGCTCGAACCCCAGCGACCGGTAGAAATGCACGGCGCGCCCCATGTCATGCGTGCCGAGCGTGATGGCGCTGATGCTTTCGATCATGTGAGCTGCTCCGCCGAGAGGGGCCTGGAAGCGATTGTATAGCCGCCCCGTTCAGGTTGACGATGGTCTGGCCCCCCTGACGGCTGGCGAACCGCATTTTGCTCTGCTATGACGGGATCGAACCCGCAACTTGCGGGTTCCGCGGTCCCGTAGCTCAGCCGGATAGAGCGGCGGTTTCCTAAACCGTAGGTCGGATGTTCGAGTCATCCCGGGATCGCCATTTTCCTCCTTTCCTTAGATCGCTGAGCCCGAGATCCGTGCAAAGCGCTTGCGGTATTCGGCAGGCGTCACGCCGACATGCCGGACGAACGCGCGGCGCAATGTGTCCGCGTCGGCAAAGCCGCAATGCAGGGCCACCTGTTTGGGCGCTTCGTTGCCAAGCTCCAGCAGGCGCCTCGCCGCGTTGACGCGGGCTTCCTCGACCCAGGTCGCGGGCGTGATGCCGACTTCGGCGCGGAACAGCCGCGCGAAGTGACGCGGGCTGAGCTCCATCCGCGCCGCGAGGCTCGCGACGCTGTGATCCAGTCCGGGATTGGCGGCGACCCAGCGCTGAAGCTCCTGCAGCGCGGCGCGGCCGGCGGGGACGGTCTCGCCCTTGCGGGTGAACTGCATTTGTCCGCCGGGGCGCTTGAAGAACATCACGAGCTGGCTCGCGACCTTCATCGCAATCTCGCGTCCGAGGTCTTCCTCGACGAGAGCGAGCGCGAGATCGAGTCCCGCGGTCACGCCGGCAGCCGTGCGAAGCTTGCCGTCGGTGACGTAGATCGCGTCCTTGTCCACGCTGACCAACGGGAATTTTTCGGCGAGCCGGTCCGCAACCGCCCAGTGCGTCGTGATCCGCTTGCCATCGAGAAGGCCTGCCGTTGCGAGGAAGAAGGCACCTGAACAGACCGACCCGAACCGCCGGGTCCTGGCTGCCCGCCGGCGAAGCCAATCGATCACCAGTCCGTCCGCCGGAACGTCGGCGGCGTTCGGGCATCCCGCGATCAGCAGGGTGTCGATGCTCTCCTGGAAGCCGCGGTCAATGATGCGATCGGGCATCAGGCGCACGCCTGAGGAGCTGCGGATCGGACCCGGCTCCGCTGCCGCGACCAGCAGCGCATAGGCTTGGCGGCCAGCCTGCAAATTCGCCTCGGCGAAAACGTCGAGGGGACCGGCAACGTCCAGAAGCTGCACGCCCGGCACCGCCACGATCACAACAGTCCTCGGTTTCGGCCTCGCGCCCATCTCCGCCTTACACGTCCGCCTCGGTCGGTATTTGTCCGTTTTAGACGTATTACGTCAATTGAGGACAACATAACCTGGACCTACCTTCCCCGCCACCGGAGTTATTCAGGAGACCATCATGCGAGAGATCACTGAGGCCGCCGCCATTCCCGACAGCAAGCTGGCGCGCGCCATCACCGACTACATCCGCGATACCGAGACGGAGCTGCTCTTCAACCATTCCAGCCGCGTCTATCATTTCGGCGCGCTGGCCGGCATTCGCCGCGGGCTGAAATTCGATCGCGAACTGCTCTATGCCGGCGCCATGTTTCACGACATCGGCCTGATGCCGGGCCACGGCAGCAAGCACGAGCGGTTCGAGGTCGACGGCGCGCACGCTGCCCGTGACTTCCTGCGCAGCCACGGCATCTCCGAAGCGGACGCCTACACGGTCTGGACCGCGATCGCGCTGCACACCACGCCGGGCGTGCCGCAGCACATGCATCCCGTCGTCGCGCTGGTGACCGCCGGCGTCGAGCTGGACGTCCTCGGGCTCACCTACAAGGACTATTCCGATGAGGAGCGCGAGGCCGTCGTGATGGCGTTTCCGCGCACGCCGCACTTCAAGGACGACATCATCCAGGCGTTCTACGACGGCATCAAGCATCGGCCGGATACGACCTTCGGTAACGTCAAGGCCGACGTCATCGCCGACAAGGAGCCGCATTTCCATCGCGGCAATTTCTGCAGCGTCATCCGCGGCTCGCATTGGCACGGCTGAGTCGTCGGACGACGTTCGCCGCGACGGGGAGCGGGCGGAATGTTTCCATCAAGTATTCAAACGTCTGAAGGGAGGGATGGCATGAAAGCTCATCCGCGGGTTGGTGCCGGTGCTTGCCGGAGTTGAGAAGACGAGTTGTTTAAAGTTGCTTGCCAAAGATAGTCCCCGTATGCCGGTGAACTAAGATCGGCGCGGCAGTTTTGTCCTCCGAAATATTCCACCGAGGTCCGGAGTAATTGCTAGCCTGCAACACCTCAAACTCGCTGGAAGCGTATCCAATTGATGGGGTCGCTACTCCGATATATGCGCATACGCGTACGGTAACGTCCTTCTTGGACACCGCGAATGAATATACTTCTCCTTCCTGCTGAACTGCATCATCGAAATCACGATGTAGTCTAATCTTCACTTTCGCGGCTCGCGTGCTCTTCCCCTCCAGCACATAGAGCGGCCCTTCGCCAGGCCAAGCCCTGCCTCCCTCGCATTTCCCGGTTTTTGGGGCATCTGCATCTACAACAATAAGCCGCAGGCCAATTTCGCGAACGGCGATCGATCGATTGCCAGAATTGATCAGAACGACATTCATTTCGTTGGACGTGTCGACGAAGACGCCGGGTGAGTCCCTCAGAATATCGACCGTGACTCTGGGCAATTGGTCGACGACGACCCGTAGCTCATCGGTCTGGCTCAGAACGTTGAAGTAGAAAGTAACTCCGGAAACGACGAAGGCCCCGGCCGAGAAAAATAAAGAGACGAGGTCTTTGAGCGTCAGGTCTAGTTTCGCACTCTTCTTTGTATCTTCTTGCCTCCGTCTAAAGCGAAATGCCCCTGGACTTTTCATATGGCTTCCCTCCTCCGCCGTGCCTGGCATCCTCAGATTGCATCAGCAGGCGTGAGAAATTCAAGGGTGGGACCATCCTGCGCCGTTATCGGCGGCCAAGAGAACAAGGCGGTGCTGCCATTCGTATCCGAGCTCCCAGATACGAATGAGTGACATGATTGTCGGGGCAGTGGCGGCCTGGGAAGCGTCAACACAGTCGCGACATGCGCCCCGAGTGTTCAAGTCAATCCAGCCCGGCTTCTTCGCCAAGCAGTGCTCACGCTTTTTCGGCCGTCCGGCGCAAAAATTGCTAGAAGTGGAGGCTTCCTTCCTTTCGGCTGACTTGCGGTCAGCCGCCTCACAGCGTTATCCGGAGACCAGAATGCCTTTTGACTTGATCCTGCGCGGCGGAAGGGTCGTTGACCCCTCCCAGAAGCTCGATGCCGTGACGGATGTCGCATTTTCGGGCGGCAAGGTCGCCGCGATCGGCACTGGGCTCAAGGCCGATCCGGGCACAGATGTGCGCGACGTTTCGAAATACATCGTCACGCCGGGGCTGATCGATCTGCACACCCATGTCTACTGGGGCGGCACCTCGCTCGGTATCGACGCAGAGGAATTCTGCCGCCTGTCCGGCGTCACTACGGCGGTGGACACCGGCAGTGCCGGGCCCGGCAATTTCGCCGGCTTCCGCAAGCACGTGATCGAGCCGAGCCAGGTCCGCATCCTCGCTTATTTGCACGTCTCGCATGCCGGCATCTTCGGCTTCTCGCACCGGATCATGGTCGGCGAGAGCGAGGAGCTGCGATTGATGAATCCGATCGAGGCGGCCAAGGTGGCCGATGCCAACCGCGATCTCATCGTCGGCATCAAGGTGCGCGTGGGCTTGCATTCTTCGGGCACCTCGGGGCTGGTGCCGCTCGAGATCGCGCTCGAGGTCGCCAACGAGGTCGGCATGCCCCTGATGGCGCATATCGACCATCCGCCGCCGAGCTATGAGGAGGTGCTCGCGCGCCTGCGTCCCGGCGACGTTCTCACCCATGCGTTCCGTCCGTTCCCGAATACGCCGGCGACTGCGCAGGGCACGGTGAAGAACGTGGTGCTGGACGCGCGTGAGCGCGGCGTGCTGTTCGATATCGGCCACGGCAAGGGCTCGTTCGCGTTCAAGACCGCGCGCGCGATGCTCGCCAACGGCTTCTATCCGGACACGATCTCCTCCGACATCCACCAGCTCTGCATCGACGGCCCCGCCTTTGATCAGGTGACGACCATGTCGAAGTTCCTCTGCATGGGCATGGAGCTGTCCGATGTGGTGGCGGCGTCGACGGTGAACGCGGCGATGGCGCTGCGCCGCCCCGAGCTTGGCAGCCTCAAGCCCGGCAGCGTCGGTGACGCCACGCTGATTTCCGTCAAGCAGGGCCAGTTCGACTATGAGGACGTCGTCGGCGAGCACCTGATCGGCGACAGGAAGATTGTCTCGGAGGGCGTCGTCATCGGCGGCCGCTGGTGGCATCCGAGCTGAGACGGCACTAACCCTGCTCGCGATAGAACTGCAGCAGCCGCGCGCCCGCTGGTGAAAGCCAGTCGGGTGCGCCCGCGATGTAGCCCTCGACGCGGCTGCTCGTTCCGACCAGATAGGTGATGGGCATGCCGACGAGCGAGAACATCGCGGCCGATGCTTCGGCCGCCGCGCCGTAAGCATCGACATAGCAGGCGAGGTTCTGCACGGTAAGGCCGCCGAGAAATGCGCGGATCTTGCGGATGTCCTTGGTGTCCGTGCAGATCGCAACAATGTCGAGCCGGTCGGGCCGCGAGGCCGCAAGGCTTGCCAACATCGGCAGATCGAGCTTGCAGGCCGCGCACCAGGTCGCCCAGAAGTTCACCAGTGTGATGCGGGCCGGCTTCGCCGTCACGATCGCATCCCGGCCGTGCACATCCTGGAGCCTGAGTTGTGGCATCATCGCGCGCGGACGGACCACCGTGAACTGGCTGCGGCCGGCCTCGAACACAGGCGGCCAGTTGTCCTGCGCGCGGCCGGCGTGCGGGACAGCGAGAGAGGCGGCCGCGGCCATCAGGATCGATCGCCGCGACAGCGCAACGCCTTCACGCGCTTCGTCATGCATGGATATAGGCCCAGCCCTTCAATTGCAGATCGACGACGCGGCCGATCCCGAACGGCACGAGGCTCGCGCCTGGGATCAGCGGGATGGAGATCTGCTCCTTGGCCTCCGCGATCGTCTTTGACGAGGCGCACATGCTGTAGGTGAGATTGGGTAGCGACTGCCGCAGCGTCGCGAGTGGCTCGACCAGCGGGGTCTTGTCGGCGCGAAAGACGTCGATGCCCTTGCCGTTGGCGACGACCTCGATCAGCAGCCGCGCGCCCTTGTCGGCAAAATGCTTGGCGAGGTTGGCCGAATAGCTGATCGCATGACCCATGACATAGGGCTCGTTGCTATCGATCAGGATGACGACGCCGTCGGCGAGACGATCCTCCTTGGCCGCGGCGGCGCCGCCGGCCGTGAGGATCGCGGTGCCGGCGAGCAGGCCCCTGCGGGACCATCCGTTGGCAGAGATCATGGCCGCGGTGCCTAGCCGGTCAGAACTGGCGCGGCGCGATCGGGGCCTTGCTGTTGCGTCCCCACAGCACGAACAGGCTGAGGGCCAGCAGGACGACATTGAGCGGTGTCACCGCAGCTTCGCCGCGCGAGAGGTGGAAGACCAGCGCAATCACCTGCAGCACCGAGCAGCCGAGCGCGGCGAGCACCGTCAGCCGCGGCAGGATCCGCGTCAGCGCCGGCAACAGGATGCCGATCCCGCCGGCGAGATCGACCAGCGCGATGGAGCGGACGAACGTTTCGGAATACTGCCCGGCCCACGGCATCATCGCCGCCAGCTGGGGAATCGGGGTGGTCAGCTTGACGAACCCCGCCGAGATGAAAACGAAGGCAAGGACGACCTGCGCAGCCCAGAGGCCGATGCGAAGGGCGCGGCCGGGGGTGGGGGTCTCGAGGGTGGTGGTGGACATGGTGGTTCTCCGGAATGTGAGGGTTGCCACCATTTGATGGTTTCTCCGTTTTTGATCATTATATCTTCCGGGATAGGTTCCTTTCCTGGATGTTGATGATCTCATGGATTCTCTGGTCAGCATGAGGGTGTTTTGCCTGGTCGCGGAGCTGAAGAGCTTTGCGACCGCGGCGCAGCGTCTGCGCATCTCCCCCGCCATGGCGAGCAAGCACGTCATGCAGCTCGAGAAGCGGCTGGGCACGCGGCTGCTCAACCGGACCAGCCGGCGCGTCAGCCTGAGCGAAAGCGGCGCGCTCTATTTCGAGCAGGCGCGGCAGATGCTGGATTCGCTCGACGAGGTCGAAGCCGCCGTCAGCAAGGCGACCGTCGTCCCGCGCGGCACGCTGCGGCTGACCGCGCCGGTGTGGATAGCGAACACGATCTTCGCGAGCGTGCTCGCGGACTACCAGGCCCGCTACCCGGAGGTGCGCCTCGACATCGATCTCAGCGGGCGCCTCGTCAATCTGGTCGAGGAGGGTTTTGATCTCGCCTTGCGTGCGACGGGCGCACCTGATGAGGCGCTGATCGCGCGCCCCATCACCGGCGTTCCGTTCTACATGGTTGCCGCCCCCGCCTACCTCAAACGCGCGGGCCGTCCGAAGACGTTCGCCGATCTCTCCGGCCAGGCCCTGTTGCACTACGCGCTTTATCCGGGCGAGAGCTTCTCCTTCGAGGGCGAGCACGGCCCCGAGACCGTCAAGCTCAACCCGGTGCTGCGCAGCGGCAACGAAACGCTGCTGCACATGGCGGCGCTGGAAGGCATGGGCCTCGCCTTCCTGCCGAAATGGCTGGTCGCTGAGGACATCGCCGCGGGACGTCTGGAGCACGTCATGCCCGGGCACATCGTCTTCGTCGGAAAGCTGTTCGCGGTCTATCCGAGCCGCAAATATCTCTCCGCAAAGGTGAGGACCTTCATCGACTTCATCGCCGCCGACAAGCGGATGAGGTAGCGGCCCTCTACAGCGACCTCGCGATCAACAGCTTCATGATCTCGTTGGTGCCGCCATAGATCTTCTGGATGCGGGAATCGATGAAGATGCGCGAGATCGGGTATTCCTGCATGTAGCCGTAGCCGCCGAACAGCTGCAGGCATTCGTCGGCGGTCTGGACCTGCTTGTCCGAGCACCAGTATTTCGCCATCGACGCCGTCACGGTGTCGAGGTCTTTTGCGACCAGCCGCTCGATGCACCAGTCGACGAAGACGCGGGCGATCATCGCCTCGGTCTTGCGCTCGGCGAGGGTGAAGGCGGTGTTCTGGAAGTCCAGCAGCGGCTTGCCGAAGGCCTTCCGCTCCTTGGTGTACTCGGTGGTGAGTTTTACGGCGCGCTCCATCGCGGCGACAGCGCCGACCGCGAGCGCGAGACGCTCCTGCGGCAATTGCTGCATCAGCTGGACAAAGCCCTGGCCCTCTTCCTTGCCGAGCAGGTTTTCCGGCGGCACGGTCACATTGTCGAAGAACAGCTCTGACGTGTCGGAGGCGTGCAGCCCGATCTTGTCGAGGTTGCGCCCGCGCTTGTAACCGTCCGCGCCTTCGGTCTCGACCACGATCAGCGAAATGCCTTTGGCGCCGGCCTCGCCGGTGCGCGCGACCACGATGACGAGATCGGCGGCCTGGCCGTTGGTAATAAAAGTCTTCTGGCCGTTGATGACGTAGGAATTGCCCTGCTTCTTCGCGGTGGTCTTGACGGCTTGCAGGTCCGAGCCGGTGCCGGGCTCGGTCATGGCAATGGCGCCGACCATCTCTCCGCTCGCCATCTTCGGCAGCCAGCGCTTCTTCTGCTCCTCCGAGCCGTAGTTGAGGATGTAATGCGCGACGATGGCGCTGTGCACGGAGACGCCGGTCGTCAGCTCCGGCACCGTGCTCTCGAGGTCATCGAGCACCGCGGCGTCATAGGCGAAGGTCGCGCCCAGGCCGCCATATTCCTCCGGCACGCTCGCCAGCAGCGCGCCCATCTCGCCGAGGCCGCGCCAGGCGAAGCGGTCGACCATCTTCTGCTCGCGCCATTTCTCGGCGTGCGGGGCCAGGTCCTTGGCGAGATATTTCCGGAACTGGTCGCGGAAGACGTCGAGCTCTTCGGTCATCCAGGAGGAGCGGTAGGGCATGGTTACCTCAGTTGATGCGCAGTTCCGGCTTGGTAGGCCAGCCGGCCGCGACAATTATTGTGTTTTCAGGCTGCGCCGGTGACGTTACCAAGGCGGCCGTAACAGCGTTTGTCGGGATGGCTGATTGTGGCAACCAAAACTCAAGAGCTCAAGCTCGACATCGAGCGCACCGGCACGGTCTCGGCGATCCTGACGCAGCCGGACAATGCGCGCGCGTGTTACGTCCTCGCGCATGGCGCGGGTGCTGACATGCGGCATGCCTTTATGGAGAAGGTCGCGGCGGGCCTCGGCGAGCGCGGCATTGCGACGTTCCGCTTCAATTTTCTCTACATGGAAAAGAAACACGGGCGCCCGGACCAGCCGGCGGTGGCGCACGCGGCCATCCGCGCGGCGGTCGCGGAGGCAGCGCGGCTCTGCCCCGGCGTTAAGCTCATTGCCGGCGGTAAATCGTTCGGCGGGCGCATGACCTCGCAGGCGCAGTCCAAGTCGCCATTGCCTGGAGTCAAAGGGCTCGCCTTCCTCGGCTTTCCCTTGCATGCCGACGGCAAGCCATCGGCGGAGCGCGCCGAGCATCTCACCGGCATCGCAATCCCCATGCTGTTCCTGCAAGGCACGCGCGACAAGCTCGCTGACCTTGACATCCTCAAGCCCGTCATCGCGAGGCTCGGCTCGAAGGCGACGCTGCATGAGGTCGAAGGCGGCGATCACTCCTTCGCGGTGCTAAAGAAGTCCGGCCGCAGCAATGACGAGGCGCTTACAGAGGTGCTGGACGCGCTCGCGGCTTGGATCGATCAAATCGCCTGAAGTTCAAGCGGAATAAAGCCCCTTGTCGCGCGCCTTCTGGACCGCCAGCGCGGCGATCAGGTCGAGCGTCGGCGTCGACAGGCCGGCGGTGCGCGCGAAGGCGGCAGGCGCCTTCACCAGCACGTCGATCTCCATGGCGCGGCCGAGCTCGTAATCCTGCAGCAGCGACGGCTTGTGGTTGGGAGCGGGGCCGCTGCGCGTGACGCGCTTGACCTCGGGGATGAAGTGCTGAGCGATGTCGTTGGCCTCGTTCAGCATGCGCGGAATGACCTCGGCGAAAGCGGGGTCGTCGCGCACGCCGCGCGCGGTCTGGCCGGTGAGCAGGCATAGCACGGACAGCGACATGTTGGTCAGCAGCTTTGACCAGATCGCCTCCCGGATCTCCGCCACCGGCGGCGATTCCAGCCGGGCGTCGTTGAAGACGTTGCGCAGCTTGGTGATGCGCTCGCAATTGCGGTCGTCGCATTCGCCGATCAGGAGGCGGTTGCGGTCCGGCGTGAGGTTCTGCACGACACCGGGCGCGGTCACCTCGTTGGAGGAGAAGATGACGCCGCCGACGATCCGCTCTTTCGGAATGCAGGCGCGCAGGCGGCCGCCGGGATCGAGGAAGGAAATGTCCGGCGGTGTCGGGTGCCGGGGCGGCAGGCCGATACCGTACCACCAGGGAATGCCGTTCTGCGCGAACACGATGGCCGTGTCGTCCTGGAGCAGCGGCTTGATGCTGGAGACCAGCCCCGTCAGCGCGGTCGCCTTCAGCGTGGAGATCACGACGTCCTGCGGGCCGAGCTGGGCCGGATCCCCTGACGCGTTCACCTTGGCGGAAACCTCGGAATCGCCGACCCGCAGCTTGAGGCCGTTCGCGCGCACCGCTTCCAGATGCGCGCCGCGCATCACGCATGAGACCTCATGGCCGGCGCGCGCCAGCCGTATCGCAATGTGGCTGCCGACGGCGCCCGCGCCGAAAATGCAGATGCGCATGTATGTCCCGTCCCTGATCCCATGGTGCCGCCCGGAGACAGCATGACACAAGCCGCCATGCGGTGGACGCGGCCGCCCTACGCCGGAAAGATATGGATCGGCATGCACTGCCTCGGTCATAGTGCGTGGCAAACAAACAACCGGAGGATCGCCGATGACTGCCAGCCCTGTCCTGTGGAGCCTCGATGAACGCGGGGTCGCGACCGTCACGTTGAACCGGCCGGAGGTTAACAACGCCTATGACGGCGCCTTGATATCAGGCGTGCTCGCGGCCATGGACGAGCTGGCTAAGAAGCCGAACCTCCGCGTCGTCGTTCTCAGGGGCAACGGCAAGCATTTCCAGGCCGGCGCCGACCTCAAATGGATCAATGGTGTGCGCCCGCAATCGGCCGAGGCCAACGAGGCAGCCTCGCGGGCGACCTTCGAGGCCGTGCAGCGGCTCAACACCTTGCCCATCCCGACGGTCGCACTGGTGCAGGGCGGCTGCTTCGGCGGCGGCACCGGCGTGATCGCGGCTTGCGATGTCGTGATTGCCGCGGACAACGCCCTGTTCTCCATCACCGAGGTGCGCTGGGGCCTGACCGCCGCGATCATCATCCCGCAGCTCTGCGACGCCATTAGTGTACGGCAAGTCCGCCGCTACGCGCTCACCGGCGAGCGCTTTGGCGCCGAAGACGCCCGCCGCATCGGTCTCGTGCACGAGGTGGTGCCGCTCGCCGATCTCGATTCTGCCGGCAACAAGGTGGTCGAGCAGTTGCTGGCCAACGGCCCGGAGGCAATGGCCGAGACCAAGCGTCTGGCGCTGGAGAGCTCGTTCGGCGGCATGGCGGTGGACGATGCCGCCTACAAGCGGCTCGTGCAGCTGCATTCGCTCAAGCGCCAGAGCGCGGAGGCCGCGGAAGGGCTGGCCTCGTTCGCGGAGAAGCGGGCGGCGAAGTGGGGTGGCGCGAAAGGTTGAGCGTCAGCAGCCGCGGCAGATGTTGTTGATGCTGCGATAGACGGCGTCGTCGTCCTGCCGCATCTGGTGCAGCGTTTCGAGCGTCTTGCTCTCGTTAGCCGGCGCGGCGGGCTTGCGCTTCGCCGCGAGTTCTTCCTCCTGACGCTTGTAGCAGGCTTCGCGATCGGGCTTGGCCTGGATGAAGCGGCAGTTCTGCTCCACGGCCGAGGCGGCGGTGGTTGAGATCGCGAGAGCGGTCAGGGCGGCGAATGCGTATTTCACGAATGTCGAATCCATGGCGGCCCTTCTCTCAGGTCTGTTACGCGAGAGCAACTGCCATGTTGCGACAGGTGCGCGACACGGCGAACACCGCGTAGCCCGGATGAGCGAAGCGATATCCGGGATTGTCGCGAGAGCCCCGCATGTCGCTTCGCTCATGCGGGCTACGGCCCTCTCGCAATTGACACGGCCTACAGCGACGGTGCCAGTGACGTTTTCAGCAGTGTCAGAAGCGCCTGCACTGCGGCTGCGTTGCGGCGCCGTTCCGGAATCGCGGCCTTCACCCACAATTCCGGAATCGGAAAGTCGCGGAGCACCGGCTTGAGCGTGCCGTCGCGCAAGGCATCCGCGACGAGATAATATGACATCAGTGCGATGCCGTTGCCGGCGATCGCGCTGCGCGCCAGCACGTGTCCTTCGTTGGAGGACAGCAATGGACTGACCTGGATGCTGATGCGGCCGCGCGGTCCGTCGAAAATCCACTCCGGTCCGGTCGGCAAAAAACTGAGGCAGCGGTGCTCGACGAGGTCGCGGGGATGCTTTGGCGTGCCGTGCTTCTTCAGGTAAGCGGGCGAGGCACAGAGCAGTCGCTTCAGCTGACACAGCGGCTCGTCGACTACGCCGCCGAAGGAATGCGGGAAGGCACCGATGGCGATGTCGAATCCCTCGGTCACGGGATCGACCGGGCGATCGATCAGCACGATCTCGAGTTTTAATCGCGGGTTCTGGGTCTGGAACGCGCTGAAGGCGTCGGCAAGGCGCGCCACCGTCAGCGAGGTCGGCGCCTTGATGCGCAGGTGATCGACGAGATCGTGGCCCTTCTCGCCCATGCGCGACAGCAGGTCGGTGGCATCGGTGACGACACCGCGCGCGCGATGCACGTAGCGCTGGCCGGCTTCGGTCAGACGCAATTGCCGGGTCGAGCGGTGAAACAGCGGCGTGCCGATCCGCGCCTCCAGTTGCGTGACGCGCTTGGCGACGACGGAGGTCGAGACATTGAGCTTGCGTGCCGCGGCAGAGAAGCCGGCGGCATCCGCGGTGGCGAGGAAGGCCTGGAGGTTCACGAGGATGTCCATTTTCACCTTTCTCGATTCGCGAAAGCTGATCGCGTATTTTGGTGGATTGTAGCCCGCTACGCGTTAATTCATAGTCGTCTCCAAGCAAAGGAATTTTGGGAAGGGACGCGCCATGCGGGCCACGACGATCGAAGAACCAGCGCGCCAAGTGCCGCTCTACGGCGAATATGAAGTCGTCGTGCTCGGCGGCGGTCCGGCCGGCATTGTGGCGTCGGCCTCCGCGGCGCGCGCGGGGCGGAAGACGCTGCTGATCGAGCGCTACGGCTTCCTCGGCGGCATGGGCACGGCCGCCGGCGTCACCAATTTCTGCGGTCTGCACGGCAATGTCTACGGCAAGGCGCACCGGCTGGTGCAGGGCATGGCGTCCGAGCTGCTGGCACGGATCGACCTGCTCAATGGCCTTAACACGCCACACCTGATCCTCGGCAAGGTGTTCGCCCAGGCCTATGACACCGCGGCCTACAAGATCGCGGCCGATCAGCTGCTCGCAAGCCACGGGGTGCACATCCTCTTCCATGCCCTCGGCGCCGGCGTGGTGATGAGCGACGACCGTCGCATCGACGCGTTGCTGGTCGAGACCAAGGCCGGCCGGCAGGCCGTGCGCGCGGAGATTTTTATCGATTGCTCCGGCGATGGCGATCTCGCCGTCTGGGCCGGTGCGCCGTTCGAGATCGGCGACGAGCACGGTCATCCGCTGTATCCGTCGATGATGCTGCGTCTCAACGGTATCGACCCTGACAAGGCCGGCGAGGCCTGGCGCACGATTCCGCAATTGATGGAGAAGGCGCTCGCCGCCGGCACCCACACATTCCCGCGCAAGAGCGCGATCGTGCGGCCGCAAAAGTCCGGCATCGAGTGGCGGGTGAATTTTACGCAAGTGGCGCGCGAGGACGGCTACGCCATCAACGGCGTCGAGCCCGACGATCTCACCCGCGGCGAGATCGAGGGCCGCAAGCAGGCGCTCGCCGCGTACGAATTCCTGCGCAGCACCGTGCCGGGCTTTGAAAAATCCTACATTGTCGACCTGCCGCCGCAGCTCGGCATCCGCGAAACCCGCCGCATCAAGGGCGGCTACCAGCTTAGCGGCGAGGACGTGCTCGGCTGCGCCTCGTTCGAGGATTCCATCGGCGTCAATGGCTGGCCGATCGAGGCCCACGTTCCCGGCGACGTCGTCTTCACCTTCCCGCCGATCCCGGAATCCCGCGGCTATAACGAACTGCCCTACCGCATGCTGGTGCCCGAGGGCGTGGACAATCTGCTGGTCGCCGGCCGCTGCGCCTCGATGACCCATGAGGGCCAGTCGGCGGCGCGGGTCTCCGGTGCCTGTTTCGTGATGGGCGAGGCGGCAGGTTCCGCCGCCGCATTGGCGCTCTCCGGAAATCGGATTCCACGCGAAATCCCCATTGAAAAATTGCAGGAAACGTTGAAACAACAGGGCGCCTTCATCGGGCGGGACCAGGTGGTGCCCGAGGGCCTGTAACGGACTGCAAGAGAACACGAGAGGAAACGGGATGATCGGAATTGTACGGCTCGCAGCTGCTGGCCTGATGGCGATCATGGCGATGGGGACGGCGCGGGCCGAGGATGCGCTGAAGGCCAAGGTCGGCGTGCTCCGCCTGTCTTCCTCCGCGCCCGTCTTCATTGCGCAGGACAAGGGCTATTTCCGCGAGGCCGGTCTCGACGTCGAGCTGAAATTCTTCGATGCGGCGCAGCCGATCGCGGTCGCGACCACCTCGGGCGACGTCGATTTCGGCGTCACCGCCTTCACCGCCGGTCTCTACAATCTCGCCGGCAAGGGCACGCTGAAGGTGATCGGCGGCATGAGCCGCGAGAAGCCCGGCTATCCCCTGATCGGCTATTTCGCCAGCAACAACGCCTATGCGGCCGGCCTGAAGACATCGAAGGACCTCGCGGGCAAGCGCGTGGCGATGACGCAAGTTGGTTCCTCCTTTCACTATTCGCTCGGCCTGCTCGCCGACAAATACGGCTTCAAGCTCGCGGACGTGAAGATCGTGCCGCTGCAATCGCTGTCGAATGCGGCGGCTGCGCTGAAAGGCGAAACCGTCGATGCAGCGCTTCTCCCCATCTCGACCGCGCGAAAACTGATGGACGAGGGCGGCGCGAAGTTTCTGGGCTGGGTCGGCGACGAGACGCCGTGGCAGCTCGGCGCGGTGTTCGCTTCGCCGAAGACGCTGACCAACAAGGCGCTGGTGACGAAATTCCTTGGCGTGCTCGCGAAAGCCGACCGCGAATATCACGACGTCATCCTCGCCGCGATGAAGGACGGCGTCGCCCCGATCAACGACAAGACGAAGCCGCTGCTGGAGATCATTGCGAAATACACCAACCTGCCGGTCGAGCAGGTGGTCGGCAACTGCGCCTATATCGATCCCGACGGCAAGCTCGACGTCAAGAACGTCGACAACCAGATCAAATGGCTGCAGGAGCAGGGCTTTGCCGACAAGGGCTTTGACGCCGACGCGATCATCGCCAAGGACTATGTGAAGGCGGACTAACCCTTCGTCATTCCGGGGCTCGCGAAGCGAGAACTATGGTGCGCACTTGCGCACCTGAGAATCTCGAGGTTCCGGGTCTGATCCTTCGGATCATCCCGGAACGACGGAGAAATGGATAGACGAGACAGAATGGACCTGATCGCCAGCCACATTACCCACCGCTTCGGCGATCTCGCCGTGCTCGACGACGTCTCCTTCACCGTCGGTGCGGGCGAGGTGGTGGCGATCGTCGGTCCCTCGGGCTGCGGCAAGAGTACGCTGCTGTCGATCCTCGGCGGCCTGTTGCAGCCGACCTCCGGCGCGCCGGAGCTGCGCGGGGCGCCGCCGGCGGACAGTCTCAATCCGCTCACCTTCGTGTTTCAGGATTTTGCGTTGCTGCCCTGGGCCACGGTCGAGGAGAACGTCGAATTCCCGCTGCTGCACACCCAGCTCTCGGCCGCGCAGCGCCGCGCGCTGGTCGAGGACGCCTTGCGCCGCACCGGGCTGACCGACTTTCGCCAGACCTATCCAAAGCAACTCTCCGGCGGCATGCGCCAGCGCGTCGGCATTTCGCGCGCGCTTGCGGTCAAGCCTGCGATCCTGCTGATGGACGAGCCGCTCTCGGCGCTCGATTCGCAGACGCGCGAGCTGCTGATGGAGGATTTCGTCCGCCTCCTCGCCGATGGCGGCATGGGCGCGGTCTACGTCACCCACAATCTCGAAGAAGCCGCGCGGCTCGCCGACCGCATCGTGGTGCTGTCGCGCCGGCCCGGGCGCATCCGCGAGGTCGTGACCGTGCCGATGACGCGCGCCGAACGCGGAGAAGCGGCCGCGCGTGAAAAGCTGCTGGCGCTGCAGAACCAGATCTGGTCGCTGATCCGCAACGAGGCGATCGATGCCGAGCGCGAGGTCCAGCATGCTTGACCGCTCAGCGAGCGATGTGGCCTCGAAGGATGAAGCGACGCGCCGCGTCCGCTTCCGCGGCGCAGGCTTCGTGCCCGCCTCGAGCCGCTTCGGCGGCTGGATCGCGCTCGCGCTCGTCATCGCGATCTGGCAGGCCGCCGGCAGCGCTGGGCTCGTCAATGCGCTGTTCCTGCCGACACCCTCTGCGATCGCGCGCGCGATCTACCAGCTCGCGATCTCGGGCGCGCTGTGGCAGCACCTGTCCGCTTCGCTCCTGCGTATCGGTGTCGGCTGGGTGCTCGGGACAGTGGCGGGCGTCGCCGTCGGCTTCGCCATCGGCCTGTCGCGGCTAGCGCGCAGTGTCGGCATCACCTTCATCTCGGCGCTGTTCCCGATCCCGAAGATCGCGCTGCTGCCGCTCTTGATCCTCTGGCTCGGCATCGGCGAAGAGCCGAAGATCGCGACCATTGCCTTGGGCGTGTTCTTCTCGACCGCGATCTCGGTCTATAGCGGTGTCGATGCGGTGCCGCGCAACCTCATCCGCATGGCGCAGAGCTTCAACGTTCCCTTTGCCACCATCGTGCGCAAGGTGATCTGGCCGGGCGCGTTGCCGGCGATTCTCGCCGGCTTCCGCATCACGGCGTCGGTGGCGCTGTTGCTCGTCGTCAGCGCCGAGATGATCGGCGCGCAATACGGCATCGGCGCCTTCGTGCTCCAGGCCGGCAATCTGATGCAGACCGATCAGCTGCTCGCGGGCGTGGTGATCCTGTCGGTGTTTGGACTGGCGGTCGGAAAGGTGATCGGCTGGCTGGAGACGCGGCTGCTGCACTGGCGGTAGCGGCATCCACCGCTGCCGTAGGGTGGGCAAAGCGCAAGCGTGCCCACCATTTAGAAGACGTGGGCACGGCGCGTTGCGCCTTTGCCCACCCTACGAGACCGTCAGGCGTTGCCGCGATCCTCGCGGAACAGATCCAGCTTCTGCTGCACCGGCCGATCGGAGAAGCTGAACAGCACGGCATCTTCATCCGCCTCGTGCGTCACCCAGTGCCAGCTCGGCACCACGAACAAATCGCGCGGGCCCCATTCGAACACCGCATCGCCAATCCTGCTCCGGCCTCTGCCTTCGATCGGGCAGAACACGGTGGCATCGGTCGAACGATAGCGCGCGGTGTTAAAACCCTTCGGCAGCAGCTGGATGAAGGTGCCGATGGTCGGCATGGCGAAATCGCCGGTCTCGGGGTTGCTGAACTTCAGCTTCAGCCCGTGGCAGGCGTCCCACTCCTGGCTCGTCCTGGCCTTCTCCAGCGCCTCGCGCGTGTGGGCGTAGGGATAGCTGAAGATCGGCGAGGTCTTCGAGCTGCGCTTCACATCGACCGGCAGCAGATTGTGGCCGTAGCGCGCAAAACTGTCGCCCGCGGGCTTGGTGATCTTCTGCTGGTCTTCCTTGGAGCCTTCCGCGAAGGAGCAGTCGAAGAACTGCACCAGCGGGATGTCGAGACCGTCGAGCCAGAACATCGGCTGATCGGTCTCGTTGGAGTGGTCGTGCCAGGTCATCGACGGCGTGATGATGAAGTCGCCGGGCTCCATCGCGGTGCGCTCGCCGTCGACCGCGGTGTGCGCGCCCTTGCCTTCGAGCACGAAGCGCAGCGCCGACTGGCTGTGGCGATGGGCGGGCGCGACGTCGCCGGGCACCACCATCTGCACGCCGGCATAGAGCGAGGTCGTGATCTTGGACTGCCCGCGCAGGCCGGGGTTCTCCAGCACCAGCACGCGTCGCTCGGCTTCCTTGGCGGTGATGAGCTTGCCGGCCTCCGTCATGTAGTCGCGGATGACGTCGAACTTCCACAAATGCGGTCGGCAGGCGCTCTTCGGCTCCGGCGTGATCAAATCGCTCATCACCGTCCACAGCGCGGTGAGATTTTCGCCGTCGATCTTCTTGTAAAACGCCTCGCGTTCCGGCGTCTTGGTCACGGCTTCCATGGCGCGGCTCCCGTCGTCGTTCTCGTTGAGATTGACAGCATACTGACAATCTTTGTAGCGTCAATGGCGGCTCCGGCTGCAAAGCAACGAGAAAACCGGGAGGGTTCCGATGAAGCTGCACGGCTATTTCCGCTCAAGCGCCGCCTACCGCGTGCGCATCGCGCTGAACCTCAAGAGCCTTGGCGCCGAACATCTGCCGCATCATTTGCGCAAGGGCGAGCAATGCGCGCCCGCTTATCTTGCCATCAACCCGCAGGGCCTGGTGCCGGCGCTGGAGAACGATGCGGGTGCAGTGCTGACCCAGTCGGTCGCCATCATCGAATGGCTGGACGAAACCCATCCCAATCCGCCGCTGCTGCCGAAGGATCCGCTGCGCCGCGCCAAGGTGCGTGCATTCGCGCTGGCGATCGCCTGCGACACCCATCCGGTGCAGAATTTGAAGGTGCTGGCGCGGCTGCGCGAGCTTGGCCTTGCCGAGGAGAAGGTCCAGGACTGGGCCGCCTGGGTCAACCGCGAGGGCCTGTCGGCCTGCGAGACGTTGATCAAGAACGAGGCGGGCCCGTTCTGCTTCGGCGATGCGCCGACGCTCGCCGATCTCTGCCTGGTGCCGCAGCTCGCGAACGCGCGCCGCTTCGGCGTCGACGTGTCGGCCTATCCGCGCCTGCTTCAGGCTGAGGCCGCCGCCAAGGCGCTGCCGGCCTTCGCCAGTGCCGCGCCGGAGAAGCAGCCCGATGCCGAGTAAGCCTGCCGCTCCCATCACGATCGACGCCGTCTATGCCGCGCCGGGCTATCTGTTCCGTCGCATGCAGCAGATCGCGGTCTCGATCTTCATGGAGGAGTGCAAGGCGTTCGACCTTACGCCGGTGCAATATGCCGCGCTGATCGCGATCCACACCCATCCCGGCATCGACGCGACCCGGCTCTCGGCGGTGATCGCCTTCGACCGCTCGACGCTCGGCAGCGTGATCGAGCGGTTGCAGGCCAAGGACTATATCGAGCGCAAGCCGGCACCCGAGGACAAGCGGATCAAGCTGCTCTATCTGACGAAATCAGGCGCTGCGATCCTGCGCGAGATCATCCCCGCCGTCGAGCGCGCCCAGGCGCGCATGCTGGAGCCGCTCAAGCCCGCCGATCGCAAGGCGCTGATGGGGCTTCTGACGCAACTCGTCGACCTCAACAACGAGGCCTCGCGGGTGCCGCTGCGGGCGGAAGATGCGCTGGAGCATCTGGGGAAGGGCGGGTGAGGGTGGGTTTGCCGAGACGGCAGCGCAGAACTCAACTGTCGTCCCGGACAAGCGCAGATCCAGACAGCGCGGAGCGTTGTCTGGAGCGGAGCGCCGATCCGGGACCCATAACCACAGGAAGCCGTGGTTATGGGGATTCGGAGTTGCACTTCGCGTCTAACCTTGTCCTGTGGCTATGCGTCCCGGATCGGCGCGCGCTTGAGGCGCGCTTGTCCGGGACGACACTGAACGTGTGGCTCCGTCCCTGCCTCACATCCTCAACAGCGCCTGCCGGTCGATCTTCCCCGTGCCCGTCTTCGGCAACTCGTCGATGAAGATCACCTCGCGCGGATATTTGTACGGTAGCAGCTTGCCCTTCACGTAATCCTGCAAGCGCCGCGTCGCTTCGGCCTGGTCGGCCGCGCGGTTGTTCATCACCACCACTGCCTTCAGCGTCATCCGCCGGTCCGGCAGCTCGGCGGCGAACACCGCGCATTCGCGGATATCGGGATGATCGGCGAGGCACAGCTCGACCTCGAGCGGATAGACCCACTGGCCGGAGATCTTGATGAGATCGTCGGCGCGGCCGCGGAAGAAATGGAAGCCGTCGGCATCGCGCACGAAGCGGTCGCCGGTGTAGATCCAGCCGCCCTCGCGGATGGTCTCGGCGGATTTGTCCGGTCGGTTCCAGTACAGCGGCGTGTTGGAATCGCCGCGCACCCACAGAATTCCTTCCTCGTTGTCGCCGACCTCACGCCCGTCCTTGTCGCGCAGCGCAACCTCGTAGCCGGGTACGCGTAAGCCCGCGGCGCCGAGCTTCTTCTGCTCGGGGCGGTTGGAGAGATAGATATGCAGCACCTCGGTCGAGCCGAGGCCTTCGACGATCTCCAGCCCCGTGAGCGTCTTCCAGCCGTTGAAGACCTCCGCCGAGAGCACTTCGGCGGCGGAGAGCGCCATGCGCAGCGACGAGAAATTCGTCCTCTCTGCGCCCTCGGCCTTGGTCAGCGAGGTATAGAGCGTCGGCAGGCCGAAGAAGACCGTCGGCCTGTACTGCTCGATCGCCGCGAAGATCGCCGCCGGCTTCGGCTGGCCCGGCAACAGCAGCGTCGCAGCTCCCGCCGAGAACGGGAAGGTGACGGAATTGCCGAAGCCATAGGCGAAGAAGATCTTCGGCACCGAGAAGCAGATGTCGTCAGGCGTCAGCTTCAGCACATTCCGCGCAAAGGCGACCTCGCTATAGGCCATGTCGTGCTGGAGATGCACGATGCCCTTGGGCCGGCCCGTCGAGCCCGACGAGTACATCCAGAGCGCCATCTCGTCGCGATCGGTGTCCGCTTCGGCAAGCTCGGTCGGGAATTGTGCGAGCCAGCTCGCCGCCGCGACCGCGGCAGGCGCGGTGTGCTCGCCGACCTCGCCATTGACGACGATCAGCGTCTGCAGCTTCGTGTCCTGGCACGCCTCGGCATTGAAGCGCGCGCAGAACTCGGCCTCGGCGACGGCAACGGCAGCACCGGAATCGGCGAGATAGAACTGCAGGAGGTCCGGCGGCGTCAGCGTGTTGATCAGCAGCGGCACGAAGCCGGCGCGCACCGCGCCGAAGAAGGCGGCCGGATAGGCCGGCGTGTCGTCGAGGAACAGCAGCACACGGTCGCCGCGCTTCAGGCCGAGCGAGGCAAAACCGTTGCCCCAACGGCAAGCCTCCGCGCAGAGCTCGGCATAGGTGCGCGTGCCCGCGGGACCAATAAGGGCGAGCTTGTCGCCGCGGCCCCGGGCCAGATTGTCGAACAGCACGCGGCTGGCATTGTAGGTCTGCGGAGCGGCGAAGCCGATCTCGCGCGCGCCCGCGCTGTCGGCGGGTACCTGGTCGTGAATCTCGTTGCTCATGCCGTCGCCTCGCCGGCCGCATCCGCACCGTCGCCTGCACCATTCTTGGCGACCTCATATTGCGCCATGAAGGCCGGCGACATGTGGCGCAGGCGTGCATCGTCGATGCGCCCGGAGCGGGTGATGTAGCTGTAGGCAAAATCCATGAGGTCGAGCTGCATGTGCTGGGCGAAGTGCTCGTACCAGAATGCGCTGGTGCGTGCCGCATTGATGAGCTTCTGCACCACCGGCTTGCGCTCGGCCTGGTAGCGCTGCAGCGCGGTGGTCAGATGCGCATCGGATTCCAGCGCCTTGACCAGCGCGATCGCGTCCTCGATCGCAAGCCGCGTACCCGAGCCAATCGAGAAATGCGCCGAGTGCAGGGCGTCGCCGATCAGCACTATGTTCTTGAACGACCAGTGCTCGTTCCAGACCCAGGGGAAATTGCGCCAGACCGATTTGTTTGACACCAGGCAATGGCCGCCGAGCGTGTCGGCAAACACCTCCTCGCAGACGCCCTTGGACTGCTCGACGTCCTTGTAGGCGAAGCCATAGGCTTGCCAGGTCGCGTAATCGCATTCGACCAGGAAGGTGCTCATGGTCGGTGAGTAGCGGTAGTGATGGGCGTTGAAGGCGCCGCGGTCGGTCTTCACGAAAGTCTGCGACAGCGTGTCGAAGCGCTTGGATGTGCCGTACCAGACGAACTTGTTGGAGGAGTAGGACAGCGAGGTGCCGAAATCGCCCTCATAGGCGCGGCGCACCAGTGAGTTCAGCCCGTCGGCGGCAACGATCAGGTCGTGGCCGTTGAGCTGGTCGATCGCGTGGACCTGTGTGTCGAAGCGCGGCGTGACGCCGGCATCAAGCGCACGCTGCTGCAGGAATCTCAGGAGCTCGAGCCGGCCGATCGAGGAGAAGCCGACGCCGTCGATGGCGACGCTGTCGCCATGCAGGTTCAGCGTGATGTTCTCCCAGCTCTCCATATGCGGGGAGATCGCATCGACCGTCTCGGGGTCGTCGGCGCGCAGGAATTCCAGGGCCTGGTCGGAGAACACGACGCCAAAGCCCCAGGTCGCGTCGGCCGGGTTCTGTTCGAACAGGTCGACTTGATCCTCAGGGTGACGCTTCTTCCAGAGATAGGCGAAGTAGAGCCCGCCGGGCCCCCCGCCAATCACGGCGATCCGCAACGTCTGCCTCCCTAATTGACAGTATACTTACTATCTAGGGGTAGACTAATGTGCTCCGACGTCCGGCGCCAGCGGAATTATCGGCAAGGCCGGCACGCCGAAACTCGCTTTCGGACACGCGTTTTGCGCGTGTCCGAAATCCTCAAGCACGAAACATAGCCAAACCGGGCCGGATTGGCCACCCAGGGGTCAGACGCAGCGCTTCACGTAGACGCCGTTCACCAGCACCCTGGTACAGCGGACCACCGGAACCGGCTTGCGGACGACGACGGCCGCGTTCGGCCCGGCGCAACCGGCGCGATAGACGCCGCGGGCGCACACCACCGCGTTGGCATCTTTGGCCTCGAACGTCATGGTCGCCCCGAAGGCAAGAAGTGCGGAAGCGATCAGCAGCAACGAACGCATGTCTTTCTCCCGGTCTTGTCGTGATTGAAATCGGATATTTGCAAAAGATTTGTCGTCGCAGCCGCGCGAACATTCATTCGCCCGACGCTTCGTCGTGATCACGCGCCTTGGCGCGTGATCGTGCCCTGCCTTAACGTGCGGCGAACGGGGCGAGCACGTCCTTGCACGCGGGCGACAGCGAGGCGGCGTTATTGGAGATGCATTGGATGATGCGGCCGCCACCGGGCGCGACGCCGGCGCAGAGGGTGCGGATGTCGGCGCCGCAGGCCGACCGGACGATGAACAGCTCTTCACGCGGCAGCAGCGGACGCAGAACGATCACGGCCGGTGCCGCGGCAGGCGCTGCCGCCGCAGCCGGAGCAGCACCAGGTGCGGCCGCCGGCGCACCGCCGCCGAACGCCGCACTCACCGCCTTGGCGCAGCCCGCCGACACCTTCGCCCTGTTCTTCTCCAGACATTCGAGCGCGGGCGCGCCGCCCGGCGGCACGCTGGCGCAGACCTTGGGATAGTCGCCGCGACAGGCGCTCTTGATCGCGGAGACCTGCGCAGGGCTCGGCTGCTTTGGTGCTGCCGCTTTCGGGACGGCTTCCGCTGCCGGTTTGGCCGCAGGCTCGGCAGCGGGCGCAGCATCCGTCTTTGCAGGTTCAGATTTGGCAGGTTCGGATTTAGCAGGTTCGGATTTCGCGGGCGCAGCTTCGGTCTTCGGCGCGGATGCCGGCTCGACCGCGCGAACTGCGGCCTGGCATCCCGACGACAGGCTGGACATGTTCTTGGCGAGGCATTGATACGCTTCCACGCCGCCGGGCGTCACGCTCGAGCAATGCGCCATGAAGTCCGAGCGGCATGCGGAGCGGATGGCGCTCTTCTGAGCCTCGGTCGGCGCCTGCGCGAACGTTCCTGTTGCAGTTGCGAAGAGCGCCGCCGCCAGCAATGCCGTGCGCGTTGATGCATGTTTCAACGTGTTGAACATCTGAGTGAATTCCTGCCCGGTCGGCAACGCCGACAATTTTCAAAAGATATGCAAGCGCAATCATCGCGAGTAATGCCTCGCGAGCGGCATCTTTGGCCCCTTTGGCTTCTACCGCAAGTAGATAATGCCGATGCGATTGCGACGTAACTACGTCGTCAGTCTCACCATGCGCTTGCCGCGGTTCTCGCCCGCGAGCAATCCGATCAGCGCTTTCGGCGTGCTCTCGAGGCCATCGATGATGTCTTCCTGCACCTTGAGCTTGCCGGATTTCACCCAGGCCTGGAGATCGGCGAGCGCGCGCTGGCTGTCCTTCATGTAGTCCATGACGATGAAGCCCTGCATCACGAGCCGCTTCACCACGATCAGCCCGGGCACGCCGCGTGGGCCGTGCGCGGAGGGCGCGCCGTCATATTGCGAGATCGCGCCGCAGCAGGCGATGCGGCCGTAATTGTTCATTTGCGGCAGACAGGCTTCCAGAATGTCGCCGCCGACATTGTCGAAATAGACGTCGATGCCTTTGGGCGCAGCTGCGCGCAACGCCTTGAACACCGCGCCGTCCTTGTAGTCGACGGCGGCATCGAAGCCGAGCTCGGAGGTCAGCCAGTGGCACTTGTCGGCGCCGCCGGCGATGCCGATGACACGACACCCCTTGATCTTGGCGATCTGCCCGACGATCGAGCCAACCGATCCCGCGGCCGCCGAGACCACGACCGTCTCGCCCTCCTTGGGCTTGCCGACATCCAGCAGGCCGAAATAGGCGGTGAGGCCGGCGATGCCGAACACGCTGAGCAGATGCGTCATCGGCTCGAGCTTCGGCATCTTGGTCAGATGCTTCGCAGGCACTGCGGCAAACTCCTGCCAGCCGGTGTCGCCGAACACGATGTCGCCGGGAGCGAGCCCCGGTGCCTTCGAGCTGACGACCTCGGCGATGGCGCCGCCGGCCATCACGCTGTTGGCTTCGACGGCGGAACGATAGGTCGCGCCGTGCATCCAGGCGCGGTTGGCGGCGTCGAGCGAGATGTATCGCACGCGCAGCAAGGCCTCGCCGTCCTTCGGCTCCGGCATCGCGCCCTCGACCATCTTGAAATGTTCAGGACCGAGCTTGCCGCTCGGCTTTTCCACCAGCAGAATCTGACGATTAATGTTGCCGCTCATGGCGTTCCCCTCTTCATTTGTTTGACGATTATTGATGCAGCCGCCGCAAAGAAAACGTGCAAGCCGCATTCGTTGTGCGTTGCATGAAGGCTAGATCGTGCGTTCCTGTTTCGCAACGGGAACATCTCGCAACACGAATGCACGCAAACCGTGTTGCGTCGCTGTCATATCTGCGACATCATGAAGCGGCCGGTGTAGTGGGGGTAAGCAATGTCGAACAGGTTTACGCAATACATCCTTGCCGCGATGGTGCTGGGCATCGTCATGGGGGCGGCGATCTTCAACTTCCTGCCCGACACGCGAGCCGACTGGGCTTCCTCCATCAACCTGATCGCCATGATGTTCCTGCGCCTGATCAAGATGATCATCGCGCCTTTGGTGTTCGCGACCCTGGTCGGCGGCATCGCCCATATGGGAAGCGGCTCGCGGCTCGGGCGCATCTTCGCCAAGACCATGGGCTGGTTCATCAGCGCCTCCTTCGTGTCGCTGCTGCTCGGCCTTGTGATGGTCAATCTGCTCCAGCCCGGCGCGAACTTCCCCGGCACGCTGCCTGCGGCGGGGCAATCGACCGGCTTGCCGGTCTCGGCCTTCTCGATCGAGAAATTCCTGACCCATCTGATCCCGACCTCGATCGCGGATGCGATGGCGCAGAACGAGATCCTCCAGATCGTGATCTTCGCCGTGTTCTTCTCGGTGGCAATGGGCTCGATGCCGGAGCGGTCGAAGCCGATCCTGGCGATGATCGACGACGTCGCCCACATCATGCTGAAGGTGACGAGCTATGTGATGCTGTTCGCGCCGCTCGCGGTGTGGGCCGCCATCACCGCCACCGTCGCCAAGAACGGCCTCGGCGTGCTGTGGAAGCTCGTCGTCTTCATGGGCGGTTTCTATCTCGCGCTCGCCATCCTCTGGGTCATTCTGATGATCGTCGGCTTCCTCGTGATCGGGCCGCGCTACAGCCATCTGCTGAAGCTGATCCGCGAGCCGCTGATGATCGCGTTCTCGACCGCGAGCTCGGAAGCGGCCTACCCGAAGACGCTGGAGGGCTTGACCAAGTTCGGCGCCTCGTCGCGGATCTCGAGCTTCGTGCTGCCGCTCGGTTATTCCTTCAATCTCGACGGCACGATGATGTACTGCACTTTCGCCAGCATCTTCATCGCGCAGACCTACCACATCGAGATGTCGCTCGCGACGCAACTGGCGATGCTCGCGACCCTGATGATCACCTCGAAGGGCGTCGCCGGCGTGCCGCGCGCCTCCCTCGTCGTGATCGCCTCGACGCTGTCGCAGTTTGGCATCCCGGAGGCGGGCCTCTTGATGATCATGGGCATCGACACCTTCCTCGACATGGGACGCAGCGCCACCAACGTGATCGGCAACTCACTGGCGACCGCCGTGGTCGCGAAGTGGGAAGGCGAGCTCGGGCCGGAGCACGAGCTCGGGCCGGGCGAGGTGGCGACGCCGGACATGGTGCCTGGCGAATTGCCCGCGATGGCCGGCCATTGACGGAGGTGCATCATGCGCCGCTCATTGGCGATATCGGGCAGCCTGTTGCTGGCAGCGTGTCTGCTGGCAACTGGCGCCTCAGCGCAGACCGGCGGCAGCGAAGGGCTTAGCCCGACGCTGTCGGCCATCAAGAAGGCGCACACCGTGCGGCTCGGCTATCGCGAAAGCTCGCCGCCGTTCTCCTTCCTCGACCAGTCGGGTCGTCCGATCGGCTACAGCCTCGAATTATGCGAGGCCATCGTCGAGGAGATCGGCGTCGAGGTCGACGATCCCAATCTCAAGATCGACTACGTCAAGGTCACCTCGGACGACCGCATCGATGCCGTGCTCCAGAACAAGATCGACCTGGAGTGCGGTTCGACCACCGCCAATGCCGAGCGCGGCAAGCGCGTCGCCTTCTCGCCCTTGATGTTCGTGGCCGGCACCAAGCTGATGGTGCCGAAAGCGTCCAGCGTGTCGGCTGTCACTGATCTCAAGGGCAAGACCGTGGTGGTGACCAAGGGCACCACCAACGAGCAAGCGATGCATGCGGCCGACAAGAAGTTCTCGCTCGGCCTCAACATCGTCACTTCGCCCGATCACGAGCAGTCGTATCAGATGCTCGCCGACGGCAAGGCCGATGCGTTCGCGACCGACGACATCCTGCTGTTCGGCCTGATCGCGCGCCACAAGGCGCAGGACAAGTTCCGCGTCACCGGCGACTATCTGTCCTACGATCCCTACGGCATCATGTTCAAGAAGGGCGAGCCGCAGCTCTCCGCCGTGGTCGAGCGCGCCTTCCGCAAGCTCGGCTCC
Organism: Bradyrhizobium iriomotense; assembly: GCF_018130765.1. Lineage (GTDB taxonomy): Bacteria > Pseudomonadota > Alphaproteobacteria > Rhizobiales > Xanthobacteraceae > Bradyrhizobium > Bradyrhizobium iriomotense_A. Next base: position 655 of record NZ_JAFCJZ010000021.1, on the reverse strand, counting down.
AACCGCGACCTCGTCCCGCTCTACAACAAATGGTTCATCGCCCGGCTCCCAACAGGCGAACGGCTGAACGTGCCGATTTCGCTGCAGCTGGAGGAAGCTTTCAAGGCGATGGACGATTCCGCCAGCGCGAATAATTGAGCGGCTTGTATTGCGATGATCGCCCGCGATCTCGCTGCACCCTCTCCCCTTGTGGGAGAGGGTGGCTTCGCGAAAGCGAAGCCGGGTGAGGGGTCTCTATCCCCACGAGCGGAGTTGCGAGTGGAGAGAACCCCTCATCCGGCGCTTCGCGCCACCTTCTCCCACATGTGGGCCTGTTGCGTTATCGGCTTTTGAGGCTGAGGACGTTCGGAGAGAGGGGCGCGGTCAGGGCCATTGCCGGCCAAGTGTGTAGTTGTCGCCCTCGGCGGGCGGCTCAGGCCGCGATCGCGGCCCACCGCCTCATGTTGAAGGCGATCGAGGCAAGCAGGACTTGCCCGCTTGCCTTGGTGAGACCGACGTAGCGAATGCAGGTGAGCCGCATCCGGCGTTTGAGGGTGGCAAAGGTGGTCTCCACCGTTGCCCGTCGTCGTGCGATGAGAAGGTTGTAGCGTTTGAGCCGGGGTGGCAGCTTTGGATGATGCCTGTTGGGACGGAACGCGATGCGCGGCTTTTTGCC
>NZ_JAFCJZ010000020.1 GCF_018130765.1 Bradyrhizobium iriomotense | reverse complement strand
CAACAGACCTGAACGAAACGAGAATTGTGTTACCCATGTCGTCGGTCTGAACTGTTACCTATGTTGCCGGTTGCTCAGTGCAGCGTGCGTGTGGAGAGGAAAAACTACGCCGCGACTTTCATCCGTCGCTCGATCTCGCGATCGATCGTGGCGGCGAGCTCGCTGCTCACTTCCACCATCGGCAGGCGCACTTCGGGGCTGTCGATCAGGCCGGATCGCCACAGCCAGTACTTTGCCGGCGCAGGGCTCGGCTCGGTGAAGAGCAGCCGCGTCAGCTCGGCCACCTCGTGCCAGCGCGCCTGCGCAGCGTCATGGTTGCCGCGCTTGAGCTCGCTGTAGATCGCCGCGAACGTCGCGGTCTCGACATGGGCCGACAGCACGATGCCGCCATCGGCGCCGTCGGTGAGTGCTTCAAAATAGTTCGCGTCCTCGCCGGTCAGCACGCGGAAATTCTTCGGCCGGTCGCGCAGCAGCGCGATCGATTGCTCGCGGCTGGCGCCGCAATCCTTGAGGCCGACGATATTGGGATGCTCGGCGAGCCGCAGCATGGTCTGGTTGGTGATGTTGACCGCGCAGCGATAGGGAATGTTGTAGAGCGCGATCGGCCAGGCGGCGTGGTCGGCGAGCGCCTCGAAATGCGCCAGCAGACCGCGCTGCGACGGCCGCACGTAATAGGGGCTCGCGATCAGATAGCCCTCGATCGGCCAGTCCGCGGTTTCATCAAGGCGATCCTCCAGCCGTGCCGTGTCCGCGCCCGACAGGCCGAGGCAGATTGGCAAGGTGCGGCGGCCGGCCGCGATCTCATCGCGGACGATCGCGACGAGGCGCTCGAGCTCGCCCTCGCGCAGCGTCATGCCTTCCCCGGAGGTCGCCCCCAGGATGAAGCCGTCGACAGCTTGTCCGCTGTAGTGCCGCGTCAGCCGCCGCAACGAGGTTTCGTCGAGCTTGCCGTCACGGAACGGCGTCACCAGCGGCAGCCAGAGCCCGTGCAAATGTTCGCGTAGTCCGGTCATGTTCCATCTCCTTCTCGGAAAAAACCTGAGACGGAGGGCACATGAAAAAACCCCGTCCAGGTGGCGGGGTTTTCGGGATTGGCTCGCGATGACGAAGTCAGCCTAGCGCGCGCAACATTCCGAGGTCCCCGGATGGGGGCCTTTTTTCGAAACGAGTGCGCACGACTTCGTGATCATTGGCAAATGATGCGGGGCACGCCCAAGACTGTCAATACACGCGGAGGGCGAAAGCCGTTTTCGGCAGAAAAAAAGCCGGACCCGAAGGGCCCGGCTTAGGTATTGGCCACGTGAGGCCGACACAATCACCTTCCAAGAGGGATTACTGAACTCCCGCGCCACTGGAGGAGGGGGACAAATGCGCAACGCGAAGGCTCAGCGTGCAAACAGTATGGGCTTGACGAGCGCCATGCAGCAACAGCCGAGGCCGCATGTCAGACATGCGGAAATCAGGACGGCCAGCGTTGCGCCTTGCTCACCACGAAGTCGCGGAACACTTGCACGCGCGCGACCGTCTTCAACTCCTCGGGATAGACGAAATAGGTGTCGAGCTGGATCGAATCCGATTCGCCAAACAGTTGCACGAGCTTGCTCTGCTCCTCGACCAGATAGTCGGGCAGCGCCGCGATGCCGAGGCCCTGCTGACAGGCGCGCACGAGACCGAGGATGTTGTTGACCTTGAAGTAAGCTTCGCGCGGGCCCGAGCCGTTGCGCCCGGCTTCGACCAGCCAGTTGCGGTTCTGCAAATGCGGCGCGAAGTTGCCGTCGGCGAGCGTGATAATGCGGTGGGAGTCGAGTTCCTCCAGCGTCCGCGGCGTGCCGAAACGCTTGATGTATTCCGGCGAGCAATAGGCATGGAATCCCATCGCGAACAGCTTGCGCTGGATCAGATCCGGCTGCGTCGGCTTGCGGGTGCGGATCGCGACGTCCGCCTCGCGCATCGACAGATCGAGCTCCTCGTCGGTGACGATCAGCGAGATCCGGATCTCCGGATAGAGCGCGGTGAATTCGCCGAGCCGCGGGATCAGCCAGTTGATGCCGACGCCGGGCGTGGTGGTGATCTTGAGATCACCGCTCGGCCGCTCGCGGCTGTCGGTGAGCTTGGCGCGCGCCGCCTGCAGCTGCATGAACACGTCATGCGCGGTGCGGAACAACAGGTCGCCCTGCTCGGTGAGGATCAGGCCGCGGGCATGGCGGTGGAACAGCGAGACCGAGAGCTCCTGCTCCAGCGCCGAGACCTGGCGGGAGACCGCCGATTGCGACAGGCCGAGCTGCTCGCCCGCGTGCGTGAAGCTGCCCGCTTCCGCTGCCGCGTGAAACACCTTCAGCTTGTCCCAGTCCATATCCGTAAATCCGTCGCGTGTTCGAGGCATGATCTTCATTCCGCTGCCGCGCGCTCGCTGGCGCGAAGGGCCAAGAAACGTTCGGCTTCGAGCGCTGCCATGCAGCCGAGGCCTGCGGCCGTCACGGCCTGGCGATAGGTTTCGTCGGCGACGTCACCGGCGGCGAACAGGCCGGGCACCGACGTGGCGGTCGAGTTCGGGGCGACCTCGACATAGCCCGACGGTTTCAGCTTGACCTGCCCCTTGACCAGCTCGGTTGCCGGGGCATGGCCGATGGCGATGAAGACGCCGTCAGTCTTCACGTCCGTCAGCGCGCCTGTCCTGACGTTCTTCAGGCGGACATGGGTGACCTTGTTCGGGCTCTCGGTGCCGCAGATCTCGTCGATGGCGGAGTCCCAGATCACCCTGATCTTCGGGTGCTTGAACAGGCGTTCCTGCAGGATGCGCTCGGCGCGGAAGTGATCGCGGCGATGCACGATGGTGACCTGCGAGGCATGGTTGGTGAGGTACAGAGCCTCCTCGACCGCGGAATTGCCGCCGCCGACCACCACGACCTCCTTGTTGCGGTAGAAGAAGCCGTCGCAGGTGGCGCAGGCCGACACGCCGCCGCCCTGGAATTTCACTTCGGACGGCAGCCCGAGCCAGCGTGCTTGTGCGCCCGTGGCGAGGATGACGGAGTCGGCGAGATAGACGTCGCCGGAGTCGCAGGTGAGGCGGAACGGCCGGTGCGCCGTCTCCAGCTTGACGACCAGGTCGGTGACGATTCTGGTGCCGACATGGACCGCCTGCTTCTCCATCTGCTCCATCAGCCAAGGGCCCTGGATCACGTCGGCGAAGCCCGGATAGTTCTCGACGTCGGTGGTGATGGTGAGCTGGCCGCCCGGCTGGATGCCCTGGATCAGGATCGGCTCGAGCATCGCGCGCGCGGCGTAGATGGCGGCGGTGTAACCGGCGGGGCCGGAGCCAATAATGACGACCTTTGCATGAACAGGAGCGGACATTTCGATGGACGCCTTTCACGGGGGATCTGCAGCGCGGGCGCGGAAGAAGCCAGGAGGCCTCGCGGAGGCGCTGAAATATCAGAGCTAATCTAAGCCTTCTGGTGAGCTATGCAAGAATTGCATTCCCTCTCGGCGGATTTTTCCAACAGGGAACAAAAGTCGATTGCGCTGCACGCGCAATAAAATTGCGCTAACCGCGCGGACTAGGCTATGAGGATTGCGACAGACCCACCCAATACCGCCGCAAAGGCCAGGAGTTCCAATCACGTGTCGCGGAGCCTAGACGAGATCGACCTGAAAATTCTCACCGAGATTCAGGCCGACGGTCGAATCACCAATGTCGAGCTCGCCAAGCGCGTCGGCATCTCGCCGCCGCCCTGCCTGCGCCGGGTCCGGGCGCTGGAGGAGGAGGGCTACATCCACGGCTATCGCGGGCTGCTGGATGCACGAAAGCTCGGTTTCGACGTCACGGTGTTCGCCGCCGTGCACCTGTCCAGCCAGGCCGAGGCTGACTTGCGCGCCTTCGAGGAGTTCGTCCGCGCCGAGCCCCTGGTGCGGGAATGCTGGATGCTGTCGGGCGAGGTCGATTTCATCCTCAAATGCGTCGCCCCTGACATGGCTACGTTCCAGGATTTCGTGACGCACCTGACGGCGGCGCCGCACGTGCGCAACGTGCGGACGTCACTGGTGCTGCACAATTCGAAGTACGAGGCGGCGGTGCCGCTCGAGGTGAAGGGACGGCGATAAGTTTCCGCTCTCGTGCCCCGGACGCAGCGCAGCGCCCCGGCGATGCGAAGCATCGTCCGGTGCGGTGCTGCGCGTCCGGGACACGAGAGTTGGGCGCGCTGCTGCCACACCGTCATTGCGAGCGTAGCGAAGCAATCCAGACTGTCTTCGCGGAAAGATTCTGGATTGCTTCGCTGCGCTCGCAATGACGGGCGGTGAGAGTGTGCTTCGCTATGCGCAGGCAACACGCGGAAACAAAAAGGCCGCGCAATGCGCGGCCCTTTCGGAGGTCAGTGCGACAGCGGCAAACGCTTACCGCCACTCCACCTTGGTGATCTCATACGCCTTGGCGCCGCCGGGTGCATTGACCTCGACGGTCGAGCCCTTCTTCTTGCCGATCAGTGCGCGCGCGAGCGGCGAGGTGATGGAGATGCGGCCCTTCTTGGCGTCGGCCTCGACCTCGCCGACGATCTGCCACACCGTCTTCTTCTCGGTGTCCTCGTCGACCAGCGTCACGGTGGCGCCGAACTTGATGGTGTCGCCGGACAGTTTCGAGATGTCGATGATGTCGGCGCGCGCGAGCTTGTCCTCGAGCTCGGCGATGCGGCCCTCATTGTGGGACTGCTCTTCCTTCGCGGCATGGTATTCCGCGTTTTCCGACAGGTCTCCGTGCGAGCGCGCCTCGGCGATGTGCTCGATGATCCGCGGGCGGTCCTCCGACTGGCGCTTCTTCAATTCTTCCCCAAGCGCGACAAAGCCGGCCTGGGTCATCGGAACCTTTTCCATCTCTTCTCTCGTCCTTCGGCCGGCGCGCCCCACCAAACAGAGGGGCGCGGCAACCTTGATTCGTCGATATGTCCGGGGCTGAATACGCCACCACCGGAACGTTACGTGGGTCTGGCGCCGGAACAGAACAACCACATGGCCGGACAGTTCCTCCGGCCATTGTAGCTTCATTGCCAATCACTTAGCGGCGGGTCCACCGCCGCTCGCGATCAGGTTTCCGAAAAGTAGCTCTGCAGGGTACGAACCTCAAGGTCCCCGCCCAGATAGGCGCGGATGCCCTGCGCGGCCGCCACGGCCCCGGAAAGAGTGGTGTAATACGGCACTTTATGCAAGAGGGCCGCGCGCCGCAGCGAACGGCTGTCGGCGAGCGCCTGCGGGCCTTCGGTGGTGTTGAGGACGAGCTGGACGTCGCCATTGGTGATGGCGTCGACGATGTGCGGCCGTCCCTCCAGCACCTTGTTCACCTTCTCCGCCGGGATGCCCTGGTCGGTCAGGAAGCGCGCCGTGCCCGAGGTCGCCAGCACCTTGAAGCCAAGCGAATGCAGCTGGCGCACGGCGTCGGCGATACGGACCTTGTCGCTCTCGCGCACCGAGACGAACACCGTGCCCTTGCGGGGCACCCGCGTGCCGCCGCCGAGCTGGCTCTTGGCGAATGCCACCGCGAAGGAGCGGTCGATGCCCATGACCTCGCCGGTCGAACGCATCTCGGGGCCGAGCACCGTGTCGACGCCCGGGAAACGGGCGAACGGAAACACCGATTCCTTGACGCCGACATGCTTGAGATCGGCCTTCTTCAATTTGAAGTCGGCGAGCTTTTCGCCGGCCATGATGCGCGCCGCGATCTTGGCGACCGGCGTGCCGATCACCTTGGCGACGAACGGCACCGTGCGCGAGGCGCGCGGATTGACTTCCAGCACGTAGATCTCGCCGTCCTTGATCGCATATTGCACGTTCATCAGGCCGACGACGTCGAGGCCGAGTGCGAGCTCGCGCGTCTGCCGCTCCAGCTCCGCGATCATCTTGGTGTCGAGCGAGTGCGGCGGCAGCGAGCAAGCGCTATCGCCGGAATGGATGCCGGCTTCCTCGATGTGCTCCATGATGCCGACGATGAAGGTGTCCTTGCCGTCGCAGAGGCAGTCGACGTCGATCTCGGTCGCATCCGACAGGTAGCGGTCGAACAGCAGCGGGTTCTTGCCGAGCACGGTGTTGATCTGCCCGGTCTTGTCGTTCGGGTAGCGCGCCTTGACGTCGGCGGGCACCAGTTCCGGCAGCGTGCCGAGCAGATAGTCGTTGAGCTGGTTCTCCTCGCGGATGATCTGCATCGCGCGGCCGCCGAGCACGTAGGACGGACGCACCACCAGCGGCAGGCCGAGATCGGCGGAGACGAGCCGCGCCTGCTCGACCGAATAGGCGATGCCGTTCTTCGGTTGCTTGAGGCGAAGCTTGTCGAGCACGCGCTTGAAGCGGTCGCGGTCCTCCGCGAGGTCGATCGCATCGGGCGAGGTGCCGAGGATCGGCACTTCGGCGGCTTCCAGCGCACGCGCGAGCTTCAGCGGGGTCTGGCCGCCGAACTGCACGATCACGCCGTGCAGCGTGCCGTTCGAGCGTTCCTTCGCGATGATCTCCAGCACGTCTTCGGCGGTGAGCGGCTCGAAATAGAGCCGGTCCGCGGTGTCGTAGTCGGTCGACACCGTCTCCGGGTTGCAGTTGACCATGATGGATTCGTAGCCGGCATCATGCAGCGCGAAGCAGGCGTGACAGCAGCAATAGTCGAACTCGATGCCCTGGCCGATGCGGTTCGGGCCGCCGCCGAGGATGATGACCTTCTGCTTGTCCGAGGGCGTGCTTTCGTCCGCCGGTACGCCCGCGAACGGCGCTTCATAGGTCGAATACATGTAGGCGGTGGGCGAGGCGAACTCGGCCGCGCAGGTGTCGATGCGCTTGTAGACCGGACGGACGCCGAGCGCGTGGCGCTTGGCGGTCACCTCGGCATCCGTGGTGTGCGCGAGCACCGCGAGCCGCGCATCCGAAAAACCCATGGCTTTCAAGGTGCGCATGCCGAACGCGTTGGCGGGAAGGCCGCTCTTCTTGATCTTCTCTTCCATGTCGACGATGCCGCGCATCTCGCCGAGAAACCACGGATCGATCTTGCAGGAGTTGAAGATGTCCTCGTTCGACCAGCCGAGCCGCATCGCCTGCGCGACCTGAAGGATGCGGTTCGGCGTCGGCGTGCCGAGTGCGGCGCGGATCGCGTTCTTGTCGTCGTCGCGGCCGAGACCTTCGATCTCGATCTCGTCGAGGCCGGTGAGGCCGGTCTCGAGCCCGCGCAGCGCCTTCTGAAGGCTCTCCTGGAAGGTGCGGCCGATCGCCATGACTTCGCCGACCGACTTCATCGAGGTCGTCAGCGTCGAGGAGGCGCCGGGGAATTTCTCGAAGGCGAAACGCGGGATCTTGGTCACCACGTAATCGATCGTCGGCTCGAACGAGGCCGGCGTCGCGCCGCCGGTAATGTCGTTGGCGATCTCGTCGAGCGTGTAGCCGATCGCGAGTTTTGCCGCGACCTTGGCGATCGGGAAGCCCGTCGCCTTCGAGGCCAGCGCGGACGAACGCGACACGCGCGGATTCATCTCGATCACGACCATGCGGCCGTCTTCCGGATTGACGCCGAATTGCACGTTGGAGCCGCCGGTCTCGACGCCGATCTCGCGCAGCACCGCCAGCGAGGCGTCGCGCATGATCTGGTATTCCTTGTCCGTCAGCGTCAGCGCCGGCGCGACCGTGATGGAGTCGCCGGTGTGCACGCCCATCGGATCGAAATTCTCGATCGAGCAGACGATGATGCAATTGTCCTTCTTGTCGCGCACCACCTCCATCTCGAACTCTTTCCAGCCGAGCACCGATTCTTCGATCAGCACTTCGTTGGTCGGAGATGCATCGAGACCGCGCTCGATGATGTCGAGGAACTCTTCCTTGTTGTAGGCGATGCCGCCGCCGGTGCCGCCCATGGTGAAGGAGGGACGGATGATCGCGGGCAGGCCGATCTCGGACAGCGCCATCATGGCCTGGCCGAAGGCGTATTCCTGATAGCGCTTGCGGCGGTCGCTTTCGCCGAGGGTCCATTGCCGATCAAGCTCTTCGAGCGCGGCGCCCGACAGCTTCTCACGCTCGGCGTGGTATTTGTCGCGGAAGGACTTCTTCAACTCGGACGCATTGGCGAGCCGCGACTTCGGCGTCTCGAGCCCGATCTTGGTCATGGCCTCGCGGAAGAGCTGGCGATCCTCGGCCTTGTCGATGGCATCCGCCGTCGCGCCGATCATCTCGACGTTGAATTTCTCGAGCGTGCCCTGCCGGCGCAGCGACAGCGCGCAGTTCAGCGCGGTCTGTCCGCCCATGGTCGGCAGCAGCGCGAAGCCGCCGGGAATGACGTGACGTTCCTTCTCGATGATCTTGGCGACGATCTCCGGCGTGATCGGCTCGATATAGGTCGCATCGGCCAATTCCGGGTCGGTCATGATCGTGGCCGGATTGGAATTGACGAGGACGATGCGATAGCCCTCCTCCTTCAGCGTCTTCACTGCTTGCGTGCCCGAATAGTCGAACTCGCAGGCTTGGCCGATCACGATGGGGCCGGCGCCGATGATCAGGATGGTCGAGATGTCGGTTCGTTTAGGCATCACCGCTCGCGGGCTGGAATTTGGGCACAAAAAAAGGGCGCGCTTGCCGCGCGTCCCCTAAGCCGAGAGCGCGGGGGTCTCCCTCGCGCGCGGGTGGGTCTTAGACCAGTTTTCGGGGCGGCGAAACCCCGAAAAATGCCCATCAACCGGCAATTTTGACCGGTTTTGGCCGGGCCTGCCAGCCCCGGGCGAGGTGCACCAGAAGCGAGGCCGCAACGCTCGATCCGCCGATCCAGCCGAGGTCGGTCGGCGACAGGGTGGCCAGCACCGCTCCCCCTAAGGCCCCGCCGATGGCGAAGCCGAGATACATCGAGGAGGCATTGAGCGAGAGCGCGATCATCGAGGCCTGCGGCTCGATCCGGATGATGCTGGCGATCTGGGCCGGATAGAATGCCCAGCCCGAGATTCCCCACAGGAAGATCGCGCCCAGCACGGCGTAATGCGCCTGCCCGGGCATCAATTTGAGGACCAGCGAATGCAGGATCAGGGCGCTCGCCATGCCGGCGAGGCCGAGCGCTGCGGTGGTCAGCGAGCCGAGCCGGTCGGCCAGCGCGCCGCCGAGCATGTTCCCGATCGCGGCCGCGCCGCCGAACACCAGCAGCGCCAGGCTGATATGCGATGCATCGAAGCCGAGATCGCGCAGAGGGACCGCGAAATAGGTGAACACGGTGAAGCCGCCGAGCGCCCAGAGAATGGTGATCAGAAGCGCGATCAGGACGTTGCTGTGACGCGCGACCGCCAGCCGGTCGCTCAGCGAAGCCGTGTTGCGCGGCAGCCCGCGGGGCAGGCCGAGCAGGAGGCCGGCGAGCGCAACCGCGCCGATCACGGCAACCATGGCAAAGGTCGCGCGCCAGCCGAGCAGGCTGCCGACGATATTGCCGAGCGGCACGCCGATGACGGTCGCAACCGTGAGGCCCGAGGTGACCAGCGCCACCGCGCGGCCGCGCCTTTCAGGGGAGGCGACCGCAACCGAAACCGCAAGCGCGGTCGGCATGCATAGCCCGGAGCCCAGCGCCATCAGCATCCGCGAGGCCAGCAGCAGGGCGTAGTTGGAGGCCACCATCGCTGCAAGGTTGCCGGCGATGAAGGTCGTCAGTGCCAGGGCCAGCACGGTGCGCCGATCGATATTGTTCAGCGCCACCGCCAGGACCGGCGAGCCCACGGCATAGGTGAGGGCGTAGGCCGTGACCAATTGACCCGCGGCCGAGACCGAAATCGACAGGTCGCCGGCGATCGCAGGTAAAAGCCCAGCAATCACAAAGCCTTCAGTGCCGATCGCAAAGGCCCCCAGGGCCAGCCAGAACACGCTCATTGACAGTAACCTCTATGTTCAATGTTTATTGAACTATCGAACGATAGTGGTGCCGCTGTCAATTGGTTCAAGAACTATTGAACATTGCGGCCGCATCGCTATGATTTTCGGACCATGAGCCGCACGCCCCACCATCCCACCCGCGAGCAGATCGAGCTGCCGATGGTCCTGGATTGCCTGAGCGATCCGATCCGTCTGGCGATCGTCTACCAGCTCGCCCAGCAGGAACGTGTCAGCAGCGAACTCCGCTGCAGCGACTTCAGCGCTCTAAGTGGCAAGTCGAACCTCGCCTATCACTTCGCCAAGCTGCGCGACTGCGGCCTGATGCAGACGCGCGTGGCGGGCACCAACCGCTTCATGCGGTTGCGACGTGAGGATCTGGAGGCGCGCTTCCCGGGCCTGCTCGATGCCGTGCTCAGCTCCGCAGCCAAGGATGCCGACCGGCTACCGCTGCTGCCGGAGTGCGAATTGGTCGAGGTTGACCGAAAATGAGACGGTTGTGCGTGGGCTGCTGATTTGCCCGCAGCGCGTTAGCCGCCAGTCCGTCTACGCTTTCGCTCCGCTCAAGCTACGCCGGACACGCTTCGCCCCTGCTGGTCTAGCATGGCTGCGCCACGCGTAGCCCCGCAGGGGCGAAGCGTGGAGACCCGGCCTGGATTTGAACCAGGATGAAGAGCGTTGCACCGCCCTCGCGTAGACGCTTCCGCCACCGGGCCGGGGCGGACATTACCGATTGCAGTGCGACAAGCCACAACGGCTAATTGTTATGCTTAACGAACCAGCGGTGGCCGAGCGATGAAGGTCATGCGCCAGCGATTGTGGCCGATATTGGCGTGGGCGCGCTGGACCGCGAAGCCGGCCGCCTTCAGCTTCGCGGTGATCTCGTCCTCGCTGTAGCGCTGCAGCCCGATCTTTGAGCGCAACTGGCGGTAATCCGACAGCGCGGTGCTGATCAGCCCGATCAGCGCGTCCTTCAGGAAGCCGTGACGCAGACCGAAGCCGAGCAGGGCCATCACGTCCCTGACCATGCCGACCTGGGGCTGAAGGATGTCGCCGAGCACCAGCTTTCCGGATGGCGTCAGCAATCGCCGGATATTGAGCAGTGCGGCGTCGAGCTCCTCGCCCGTCATGTATTGCGCGACCGAGTTCATCACGACGAGGTCGATGGACTGGTCCTGCATCTTGCGGACGTCGTCGAGCGAGCGGACGCGGATCCTGGTGTTGGGGGCAAACCGCGCGATCAGCCGGCCGCGCACGCCCGGTGCGGGTTCAGCCAGGATCAGCTTGCCGCAGGCGGCCGCCACCTGGTTCGCCGACAGCGCCTCGCCGCAGGCGTAGTCGAGCACGGTCGCCTCGGGCGAGGTGATGTAGCCGATGATGTCCCGCGCGATGATCTGGAAGTGCAAGTCGCGATGCAGCTTGCTGACATAGATCGTGTGCGTCGAGTCGTAGTAATCGATCCAATCGTCCATGGTATCCGAGGGTCCCGGCCAAACGGTTCCTGCCAAGGAACTGGCGCTGCCCGCCTTGCGTTAGGGGTGCGACGGCGCGCCGTCAATGTCCGCGTCCTAACAGGAAGGTTTCCCGTGAGCAAAACCAACAACAAGGTCTCGCCTGAACTCGACACCCCCACCGATCTGTCGCCCGACGGGGTCAAGAAGGTCTCGGAGTCACTGAACGTGCTTCTGGCGGACGCGTTCGCACTGTATCTCAAGACCAAGAATTTCCACTGGCACGTCAGCGGCCGGCACTTCCGGGACTACCATCTGCTGCTCGACGAGCAGTCGGACCAGATCTTCGCCACCACCGACCAGCTCGCCGAGCGCGTCCGCAAGATCGGCGGCACCACGCTGAAGTCGATCGGCCAGGTCGCAAAGCTCCAGACCATCAAGGACAACAACGAAGACTACGTCCCGCCGCGCGAGATGCTGCGCGAGCTGATGCAGGACAACAAGCACGTCGCAGCCGCTATGCGCAAGGCGCACGACGTCTGCGACGAGGCCGGCGACGTCGCGAGCGCCAGCATCCTCGAAGTCTTCATCGACGAGACCGAGCGGCGGACGTGGTTCCTGTTCGAGGCGACCCGTCGGGAAGGTGCGAACGAAGCGTAGAGCCGAGCTGTCGTAGGGTGGGCAAAGGCGCGCATCTTGCGCGCCGTGCCCACCATTTATCATTACGGCATGAATCGAATGGTGGGCACGCTTCGCTTTGCCCACCCTACGGCACCCCGCTTTTGGTTACCCCCAAAACCGCATCAACGCTCCATCCTTCCCCGTCACGGGATCAGCCGGCGGCAGCGCGACCTCTGGAATCGTCTTCAGCGCCTTCGCATGGTTCTCCGGCGTCGCCCGCGTGATCTCCATCTTCGCGCCGGGCGGGTAGGCGCCGATGATGCAGAAATCATCGCTCGCCTTGATGCACTGATGCCCGGTGCCGGCAGGCAGGATCGCGACATCGCCGGCCTTGATCTCCAGCTCCTGGCCATGGTCGCCGCCGAAACGGACGCGGGCACTGCCGCGCGCAACGCCAAGCACCTCATGCACCGTCGCGTGATAATGCAGGTAGTCGTAGACGCCGTTGCGCCACGTCCCGCCCCAGCCGTTCGATTCGAACAGGCTTTCGATGGTTTCTTCGGGACGCTTCGGATCGAGCTTGACCGCGCCCTGGTAGACCAGGAACGGATGGATGTTGTTCGGCACGAGCCCGTCATCCTCAAAGACGATGGCGAGCGGCTCGGCATGGTCGCGGACGATCGACATGGCTGGGCTCCGGGTAACAACAGACCCGGGATCAAGACGGTGCAGGCCCCCCTTGTTCCTTACGCCACTCCATACGCCGGCTTGATAGAGATCAAGGCGCAGGCGGCCGTTCGGCGGCACGCAGATCAAAGCGAAAGAGGGGGAGCGCCATGTACGCATCCGACGTTGCGCAGCGTCATTTCTCGGCGGCCATTGATGAAGCTGAGACGGCCGGCCTCGGGCACGAAGCCGTCTGCCGCGCCTTGCTCAGTCTCGTGATTTCGAAATATCTGGAGACGAGGTCCGTCGCCGACATCCAGGCGGAGCTGCGCTTCGTCGCCGAGAACTGCGATCCCGACACGGACTTCATGTTCATGCGTCCGTGACGGAGCCGGCGGAGTCATCCGCCGGCGATTTTGGCCTTACGCGCTCTTCTTCTGCCGCATCAAATCGGCGAAGCGCTGGAACAGATAGTGCGAGTCGCGCGGACCGGGCGAAGCCTCGGGGTGATACTGCACCGAGAACACCGGCTTGCCGTCGAGCTGGATGCCGCAATTGGATCCGTCGAACAGCGAGATGTGGGTCTGCGTCGCGCCCTTCGGCAACGTCTTTTCGTCCACAGCGAAACCGTGGTTCATCGAGGTGATCTCGACCTTGCCGGTGGTCTCGTCCTTGACCGGGTGATTGGCGCCGTGATGGCCCTGATGCATCTTTTTGGTTCTGGCGCCGACGGCGAGGCCCAGCATCTGGTGGCCGAGGCAAATGCCGAAGGTCGGCGTGCCCGACTTGATGACGTCCTGGATGACAGGCACGGCATATTTGCCGGTCGCGGCCGGATCGCCCGGGCCGTTGGACAGGAACACGCCGTCCGGCTTCATCGCCAGAATGTCTGCGGACGAGGTTGTCGCCGGCACCACCGTCACCTTGCAGCCGACACCGGCGAGCAGGCGCAAGATGTTGCGCTTGATGCCGTAGTCGATGGCGACGACGTTGAACTCGGGCTTGTCCTGCCGGCCAAAGCCCTTGTCCCACAGCCACGGCGTCTCGTCCCAGGTGAAGCGCTGGCCGCTTGTGACCATCGGCACGAGGTCCATGCCTTCGAGGCCGGGCCATTCGCGCGCTTCTTCCTTGAGGCCGTGCAGGTCGAACTCGCCGGTCTTGGAATGCGCGATCACGGCATTGGGCATGCCCTTGCTGCGGATCAGCGCGGTCAGGGCGCGAGTGTCGATGCCGGAGAGGCCGATGATGCCGCGCGCCTTGAGCCACTGGTCGAGATGCTTGGTGGCGCGGTAGTTCGAGGGATCGGTGATCGCCGTGCGCAGGATCACGCCGCGCGCGCCCGGCGTCGCGGCCATGTTCACCGTCTCGATGTCTTCCTCGTTGGTACCGACATTGCCGATATGCGGGAAGGTGAAGGTGATGAGCTGGCCGGCGTAGGAGGGATCGGTGAGGATCTCTTCATAGCCGGTCATCGCGGTGTTGAAGCAGACCTCGCCGACGGCGTGGCCTTCGGCGCCGAGACCAAAGCCCTCGAGCACCGTGCCATCGGCAAGCACGAGGAGCGCGGTCGGTTTGTGGTCCGGCCAGGCAGGATCGTTGTCATGTTGTGTCATGAGCCCGCTTCATAAGCCCCCAACACGCGCCCGTCAAAGCAGAGAAGCGCCGATTCACATGCGTTTTTGCATATTTGACAGCTCGTCTCGGGCACTTAAGCTTGACTGCACAATTTCCGGTAAATCTAGGGGCTTTCGAGGCAATAATGGACCAGACCACCCCGCTCTTGCTGGTTCCGGGGCTGGCCTCCTCGGCCCGGATCTACGCCCCGGTTCTCCCCGCCTTGTGGCGGCTCGGCCCGGTGATGATTGCCAACCATATCCGCGACGATAGCATGGCCGCGATTGCCGCCCGGGCCCTGAGCGGGGCGCCGCCGCGCTTTGCGCTCGCCGGCCATTCCATGGGCGGCTACATCGCCCTCGAGATCATGCGCCAGGCGCCGGAGCGGGTGGCCAAGCTCGCGCTGATCAACACCCAGGCGCGCCCCGACACGCCGGAGGCGACCGCGCGCCGGCGCGGCCTGATGGAGCGGGCGAGGCGCGGCGAACTTCGCGCCATTCGCGAGGAGAGCTTTCCGGAGCTCGTGCATCCGTCGCGGCGCAATGATGCCGATATTCTGAAGCTCGTACATGCGCAGGATGAGGACGTCGGCGTCGAAGGCTATCTGCGGCAACAGACCGCGATCATCGCGCGGATGGACTCACGCCCGACGCTTTCGACCATCAAGTGTCCGACCCTGGTGCTGACGGGCGATGCCGATAACACCATCCTCAACGCGTTCTCGAAGGAGATGGCGGAGGGCATTGCCGGCGCAAGGCTGGTGGTCCTCGAGCGTTGCGGGCACCTGCCGCAACCGGAACAGCCGGAAGCGACAGTGCGGGCGCTCACCGAATGGCTCGGGGGCTAGGTTGTGTGGAGGCCGCAAACGGCCTAGATCAGGCGTCATATATTCGAAGGGATCACGATCATGCTGCGCGACGACATCAACAATGCGGTCAAGGAGGCCATGAAGGCCAAGGACGAGCGCAAGCTGTCCACGCTGCGCATGGTGAACTCGACCTTCAAGAACGCCGACATTGAGGCGCGGGGGCAGGGCAAGCCGCCGCTGTCGGACGCTGACCTGCTCGCCGTGCTGCAGAAGATGATCAAGCAGCGCCAGGAATCAGTGGCGCTCTACGACAAGGGCGGCCGCGCCGAGCTCGCCGCGCAGGAGCGCGAGGAGATCGCCGTGATCTCGGCGTATTTGCCGAAGCAGATGTCCGAGGACGAGGTGAAGAAGGCGATCGCCGACGCGGTCACTGAAACGAGCGCGGCCGGCATGAAGGACATGGGCAAGGTGATCGCCGTGCTGCGCGCGAAATACGCGGGCCAGATGGATTTCGGCAAGGCCAGCGGCTTGGTGAAGGCCGCGCTGTCGGGCTAGCTTCTTCCCCTCTCCCCTTGAGGGAGAGGGTGCCTCGCGAAGCGAGGGGGGTGAGGGGTCTCTCTCCGCGGGTGAGTCTTTCACATTAGTTCACGCGGACAGATACCCCTCATCCGGCGCGCCACCTTCTCCCACAAGGGGAGAAGGTGCACCTTTGATGCGGCATCGGTTCGGTCTACTCTCTCCATAAGAAAACAGGGGAGGCACGATGACCGCCGCCATCAAACCGTTCCGCATCGCCATCAGCAACGACATCCTCACCGACCTCAAATCGCGCCTCGCGCGCACCCGCTGGCCCGAAGCTGAGCTCGTCGACGACTGGAGCCAGGGTGCGCCGCTGAAATGGATCCAGGAGATTTGTACCTACTGGGCTGATGGTTACGACTGGCGGGCGCGCGAAGCAAAACTCAATCGCTTCGCCCAGTTCACCACCGAGATCGACGGGCTCGACATCCACTTCATCCATGTGCGTTCGAGAGAAGCAAACGCGCTGCCGCTGATCATCACCCATGGCTGGCCCGGCTCGATCGTGGAATTCCAGAAGGTGATCGCGCCGCTGGTCGATCCTGCCGCGCATGGCGGCAATCCCGCAGATGCCTTCCATGTCGTTTGTCCCTCGCTGCCGGGTTTCGGCTTCTCCGCCAAGCCGAAGACCACCGGCTGGGGCGTCGACCGCATCGCCGCGACCTGGGCGAAGCTGATGGACGTGCTCGGCTATATCAGCTACGGCGCGCAAGGCGGCGATTGGGGCTCGGCGGTGACGACCTCGCTCGGCGCGCAGGATGCAGAACATTGCGCCGGCATCCACATCACGCTCGCCTTCAACGCGGCGCCGAAAGTCGAGGGCGAGCCGACGGCGGAGGAGAAGCGCGCGCTCGCCGGCCTCAAGCACTACGTCGATCTCGACTCCGGCTATTCAAAACAGCAGTCGACGCGGCCGCAGACGCTCGGCTACGGCCTGACGGATTCGCCGAGCGGGCAGGCGGCCTGGATCCTGGAAAAATTCTGGGCCTGGACCGATTGCAACGGTCATCCCGAGAATATCTTCAGCAAGGACGAGCTGCTCGACAACGTCATGCTCTACTGGGCGACCGAGACGGCGACCTCGTCGGCGCGGCTTTATTGGGAAAGCTTTGGCAAGCGCCGCACGACGCCGGTGGTGAAGGTGCCGACGGGCGTCGCGGTGTTCCCCAAGGAGATCATCACGCCGGTGCGGCGCTGGATGGAGCCGAACTTTTCGAACATCACCCACTGGAGCGAGATGGAGAAGGGCGGCCATTTCGCAGCCTTCGAGCAGCCAGAACTGTTCGTGCGCGATGTCAGGAAGTTCTTCGCGACGGTGCGGTAAGCCCTGCTGTCATTCCGGGTTCGACGCTGGCGCGTCGCCACGGAATGACGTCGCGGGGCTTGTTCCGAGCACTCACGGCTCTAGACTGGGCCATAACAACAAGAGACCGGGAAGACGACCAAGCCCATGCTCACCGAAGCCAAGACCTACGACGAGCTCTATCGCAACTTCCGCTGGGACGTCCCGGCGCGCTTCAACATGGCGGAGGCGTGCTGCGATCGCCATGCCGACGGCACCGGCCGCCTCGCGCTGATCTATGTCGACGAGAACGGCGCCACCACGCGCACCTCTTTCGACGAGGTTGCCGACATGTCGCGCCGCTTCGCCAATGTGCTGAAGGCGGATGGGCTTGTCCGCGGCGACCGCGTGGCCGTGTTCCTGTCGCAGTCGCTGGAATTGCCGATCGCGCATATGGCGGCGTTCCGCTCCGGGCTGATCTCGATCCCGCTGTTCGCGCTGTTCGGCGAGGACGCACTGGAATTCCGCCTGTCGAATTCGCAGGCGAGAGCCATCATCACCGATGAGGCTGGCTGGGAGAAGCTCACGAAGATCCGCGACCGGCTGCCCTATCTGCAGGACATCTATGTCACGAGCGGCGCCGTCCACGCCGGCGCAAAGCCGTTCTGGTCCGCGATCGAAACCGCGTCCGAGGATTTTGCCAACGTCGACACCTCGGCCGACGATCCTGCGCTGATCATCTACACCTCGGGCACGACGGGCAATCCAAAGGGCGCGCTGCATGCGCACCGTGTCGTGCTCGGCCATCTCCCGAATGTGGAGATGTGTCACAATTTCCTGCCGCGGCCCGGCGACCTGATGTGGACGCCGGCCGACTGGGCCTGGATCGGCGGGCTCGTCAACGGCCTGCTCGCGTTCTGGTATCACGGCATCCCGCTGGTCGGCCACCGCGCGCGAAAATTCGAGCCGCAGGCGGCGATGCAGATGATGGCCGATCTCGGCGTTCGCAACGTCTTCCTGCCGCCGACCGCGTTGAAGCTGATGCGGCAGGCCGGCGTGAAGCATCCGGGTGTCAAGCTGCGCAGTATCTTTACCGGCGGTGAATCCCTCGGCGGCGAATTGCTGGGATGGGTGCGCGAGACTTTTGGCATCGACGCGCATGAGGTGTTCGGCCAGACCGAGTGCAACCTCGTGATCGGCAGCAACTCAAATCTTTTTCCGATCCGCCCGGGTTCGATGGGCAAGGCGACGCCGGGTTTCGATGTCCGCATCGTCAACGACAAGGGCGAGGAACTGCCGCGCGGCCAGCGCGGCATCATCGGCGTGCGCCAGCCGTGCCCGGTCACCATGCTCGAATACTGGCGCAATCCGGAGGCGACGGCGAAGAAATATGCCGGCGAATTCCTGCTGACCGGCGATCTCGGCGTTCAGGACGAGGACGGCTATTTCTGGTATGTCAGCCGCGAGGACGACGTCATCACAACGGCCGGCTACCGCGTCGGCCCCTCCGAAATCGAGCACACGCTGATGAAGCATCCGTCGGTGGCGATGGCCGCCGTGGTCGGCATCCCCGATCCAATCCGCACCGAGTCAATCAAGGCCTGGATCGTGCTGCGTCCGGGCTTTACCGGCAGCGACGCGCTCGCGCGCGAGATCCAGGAGTTCGTGAAGGTGCAGCTCGCCGCGCACGAATATCCGCGCTACGTGGAGTTCGCCGAGACGCTGCCGATGACGGCGACGGGCAAGGTGCTGCGGCGCGAGCTGCGGGCGAGGGGTTAATTTCTTACAATGGCAAAGACGTCTCAAGCCGCGGGACTTCACCGCGCCTCGCTTGCGAAGCTGCACGATCTCGATGCGGCGCTGGAGCTGATGTATTACGGCTGGCGCGGGATGACGCTGGAGGCCGACGACTATCTCGCGAAGCAGGGGCTGTCGCGCCCGCACCATCGTATCCTCTACGTCGTGGCGCGCCGGCCCGACATCGCGATCGGCGCGCTGATCGAGATCCTCGGCATTTCCAAGCAGGCCCTGAACCGGCCGCTCAATTTGCTGCTGGAGCGCAAGCTGCTGACGTCGAAGCGCGCACCCGAACAGCATCGCTCAAAGCTGTTGCGCCTGACGGCCGCGGGGCAACGCATCGAGCAAAGGGCGTCGGACCACGAGCGCAAGGTGATGCGTCAGGCGTTCGAGCGCGCCGGGGCGTCGGGCACGGCGGCCTGGATGGCCGTCATGGAGGCGATCGCCGACAACAACTGACGGCTTCTCAAGTCAACATAGTTGACATGAGGGCGCGGCTTTGCCACTTTCCCGGCCAACGGGCCAGGGAGGGCTCTGCCATGAGCGCAGGGAAGATGGATCGCGCGGCGGCCGAACGTTTCGTCGCGGCATGGTGCGCGAGCTGGTGCAAGGTCGATATCGACGCGGTCGTCGCGCATTTTGCCGACGATGCGCAGATGCGCAGTCCTCTCGCGCTCGAACTGACAGGCTCCCCCGTTGTCACCGGCGCGGAGAACATCCGCACCTATTGGCGGCAAGCCTATGGCCACATCGAAAGCGCCGACCTGAAGATCCTCAGCTGGAGCTGGGACGAGACGATCGCGCGATTGACGGTGTGGTGGCAATTGGGCGGCACGCGCGCCAGCGAATTCATGGACTTCGACGACGCGGGCCGCGTGGTCCGCAGCGAAGCCTTTTACGGAAAATAGCCATGCGTCTTTTGGATATCGTTCTGCTTCTCAACGCGCTCTGGTTCGTCGGCGCGTTCATCCAGTTCAGCATCGCGCAAGCCAACACGCTGAAGATATTGCTGCCGCGGGAAGAGCGTAGCAATCCGATCGCGCCGACCCTGGCGGCCAGCGTCGCATTCCTCGGCGGGATGAACCTGCCGATCGGGCTGCTGTCGTTCTATCTTCTGGCCGCGCGTCCGATTTTCTTCCAGCCGCTGCAGGCGCAGCTGGTGCTGTTCCTGTTCTTCTCTGCCTGCCACTTCAGCCAGTTCGCCTACAACATTCCGGTGCTGATGCGCGGCGGACGCGTCGGGGTCGCTTACTGGCCCGTGTTGAAGGGCCCGATGCTCCGGATATTCGTCATCGATGCGGCGCTGTTCGCGGCCAATCTCGGCGTGGCGCTCCAGCTCGCGTTCTCGTCCTGATTATCGCGACGGCGTCGAGAGGGCGGCCCGCAGCATCGCGGCGAGATCCTTGCGCCGGAACGGCTTTGTCAGAATGCGGGCGTCGCCGACCCCGTCGGGTGTCTTGACCGGATCCTGGGTGTAGCCGGAGGTGAAGAGCACCTTGAGCCCGGGCCGCAGCGCCGTTGCTTGCCGTGCAAGCTCCGGCCCGAACATGCCGCCGGGCATCACGACGTCGGTGAACAGCAAATGGATATCCCCGCGCTGGCGCAACAAGTCCAGCGCCGCGGGACCGTTCGAGCGCGCGATGACGCGGTAGCCGAGCGCCTTCAGTTCGTTCTCGACATAAGCCCGCACCATGTCGTCGTCCTCGACGACGAGAATGGTCTCGCTGCCATCGGGGGCTGCGATCTGCTCTGCTGGTAACGGATCCTCGGCCGGCGGCGTTGCAAGACGGGGAAAGAACAGCCTGACCACGCTGCCGTGTCCCGGTTCGGACTGCATCTGCACCAGGCCGCCGGACTGTCGCACGAAGCCGTAGACCATGCTGAGGCCGAGCCCGGTGCCCTTGCCGACCTCCTTGGTGGTGAAGAACGGCTCGAAGGCGCGGCTCGCCACCTCGGGGGTCATGCCGGTGCCGGTGTCGGCCACGGCCACCATGACGTAGTCGCCCGGCCGCGGTTCGCCGTTGACGTCGAGGTCGGATTCGCCGAGCGAGGTGTTGCGCGCCTCGACCGTCAGCTTGCCGCCCTCGGGCAAAGCGTCGCGCGCGTTGAGCACGAGGTTGAGCAGGGCGGTCGCCAGCTGGCCGGGATCGACGCTGGTCATCCACAGATCCGCATCGAGCGAAAAAGTGCACTCGATATGCTCGCCCAGCGACCTGCGCAGCAACGGCTCCATGTCGAGCAGCTTGCCGGCGATGTCGATGTCGAGCGGCCTTAAGGGTTGCTTGCGCGCGAAGGCGAGCAGGCTGCGCGTCAGGTCGGAGCCGCGCTCGGCGGCGGTGGCGATGTCGCCGGCGATCCGGTGCAATTCCTTGTTGCCCGCCAGCTGGTCGGCCAGATGCTCCGAATTGCCGAGAATGACGGTCAGGAGATTGTTGAAATCGTGCGCCACGCCGCCGGTGAGCTGGCCCATGGCTTCCATCTTCTGCGATTGGCTGAGCTTCTGGTTGAGGTCGGCGATGGCGGCGCGTTGCTGCTGCAGCGATTCGGCGGTGTCGTTGAGGAGGGTCATCAGTCCGCCGAGCTCGCCCTCCGGATGGGGCGGCGGAATGCGCGCGCTGAGATCGCCGCGCCCGAGATTCTTCGCCATCGCGGCGAGCCGTCCGACCTGGCGCCCGACGCTTACGGTCGCAAGGATCCAGACCGCGGCCAGCAGCAGCAGCGAGGCCACCGCCAGGATCGCCAGGTCCTCATAGAGCCGGCGGTTCGCTGCCGAGACCAGCCCGTCCTTGGACCGTCCGACCAGGATGTAGAGACCGGCATCCCGCGTCGACGGCGAGCGGGCGGCGACACTCCAGACATGGGTGCGGCCCGCGCCATCGGTCAGCTCGTGGAAGGACTCCTGGTCGGGCGTTGCTGCGAAGCGGAACAGTTCGGTTCCCGCAATCGACCCGCCGACGGGCACGGACCAGCCTGCGCCCGAGGGAGCAACCAGAACCGTGCCCTTGCCGTCGACGAGCAGGACTTCCTTCTCGGCGAGCAGGCGCTTGTGGTGAAACTCCGCGAATTTGCGCAGGTTGAACGAAGCCAGCAGGATCAGCTTCAGCGTACCCGCGTCCGAGCGCACCGGATAAGCGATCTGGAGCACCGATATTCCGGTCAGCCGGCCGAACACCGGTTCGAGCACGACGCGGTTCGAGACCAGCGCCTGCTTGAAATAGGCGCGGTCCCGGAGATCGAGGCTGCGGTTGGTCCGCAGCGAGTCGCAGAACAGGCTGCCGTCGGGATCGATGGTCAATATCCCGGTGAACTGCGGGTATTCCTCGCGCACTTCCGACAGAAACGCCGAGCACGCCGCCTTGTCGCGCGTGTCGAGGTCGCGGGCACGGGCGAGACCATAGTGAAGCTGCGCGGTGCCCTGGATCTTCTCGTCCAGATCGCCTGCAATCTCGTCGGCCGCCGCCGCCAGATTGGTCAGGGCGGCGTTGATGTCGCTGCTGCGGTTCTGCATGAAGCGCAGGCCGACGAGGCCCGCCGGCACCAGCATGGCCGCGATGACGAGGATCAGTAGCCGGGTACGCAAGCTCATTGGTCGAATGGTCCGCTCTGGTCATCGCGCGTGGGGGCGGAGGTACAATTTGCGGCACCGCCCTCCGCTCCGTCCATAGGCATGGTGCCGAAAAGCGAGGAAAGATTTTGACGCACACGCTTGGCGGGTGGGCGACGCGGCGTTGCCGGCTCACCGCGATACCGTCGTTCCGCGGTCAACTTGCGCGTGCGCGCGGTGCGGGAGGGCGCTAATATCGAGGTCGCGTGCGACGGAGATCGCGCCGGCAAATGAGGAGGAAGCTGATGTCCATCTCGGGCAAGGTCGATCCGGTGGTGCGTCCCGTCGTGGCCACCGACATCGCCGAGGCGCTGGTCGAGGGCCTGCGCGACTTCCAGGCGCTGCCGCTCTACGGGCTTTGCTTCGGCGCGCTCTACGCCGCCGGCGGCATCGCCATCATGCTCTGCCTCACCGCCTTCGGCATGGTCTATCTGGTCTATCCCCTGGCTGCCGGTTTCGCGCTGATCGGCCCGTTCGTGGCGATCGGTCTCTATGAAGTCAGCCGCCGCCGCGAACGCGGCGAGCCGGTGTCGTTCGGTGCAATCTGGTCGGCGGTGCGCTCGCGCAGCGAAATCGGATGGATGGCCTTCGTCACGCTGTTCATGTTCGTGATCTGGATGTACCAGGTGCGGCTCTTGATCGCGCTGCTGCTCGGCCTGCATGCGTCGTTTTCGAGCCTGCAGGAATTCATGACGGTGGTACTAACGACCAACGAAGGCCTGCTGTTCCTCGCCATCGGCAACGCGGTCGGCGCCGTGCTGTCGCTGATCCTGTTCTCGCTGACCGTGGTGTCGTTTCCGCTGCTGCTCGATCGCGAGGTCGATTTCGTCACGGCGATGGTGACGAGCGTGCGTGCGGTGGTGACGAGCCCGCTGCCGATGATCGGCTGGGCCGCTGTGATCGTGATGCTGCTGATCGTCTCGGCGCTGCCGTACTTTCTCGGCCTGATCGTGACGCTGCCCGTGCTCGGGCACGCGACGTGGCATCTGTATCGGCGGCTGGTGGCGCCTGTGCCATAGTGTCCGCTGCCTTTCTTCCTTCTCCCCTTGTGGGAGAAGGTGGCGCGAAGCGCCGGATGAGGGGTTCTATCCGCGGGGACTAATGCGAGAGGGGCGCGCGTGGAGAGAGACCCCTCACCCGTCTCGCCGCTTTCGCGGCGAGCCACCCTCTCCCACAAGGGGAGAGGGGAAGAGGCCATAGCGACAGTGTTGATTGCCGCACCTACGGCGTCTTGATCCCCATCGCCTTCAGCGCATCCAGCATCCGCTGCGGCGGACCCATTTTCACCACCAGCGGCTTGCCGGTCTCGAGCACGCTCTTGAGGCTGGAGAGGATCGCCGGCCAACCCTGCCGGCCACCTGCAAGGATATCGTCGCTGAGCGGCCGGTCATGGCCTTCGCTCATGGTGAGACGGACCGCATCGCCGGCCTGTTCGATCTCATAGGTCACGAGCGTCGGGCCGAGCTTTTCGATCAGCTCCGGCCAGTTGACGTTGAAGGTGACGGAGAGCTTTCGCGGCGGGTCATATGCGAGAACCTCGCCGCTGATGTGCAGCGCGCCGTCAGGCGTGCGCACGATGAACGCGCCGCCAAGCCGCGGCTCGACTTCCACGGCATTGCCGAAGAAATACTGCTTGCTGAACTCCGCCGAGGTCAGCGCCTCCCACACCTTCTCAGGCGTGGAGGCGATGTAGATGGTGTAGACCGTGAGCGGCTTGAATTGATCGAGGTTCATTTTGCATCGAATCCCTTGTTCAGGGCTGCGCGCGGAATGCCGAGCAGCTTGCCGGTCTCGAGCAGGCTCTTGAGCTGGGACAGGATCGCCGGCCAGCCGTTGGAGACGGCGCCGAGATATTTGCCGCCCTCGACGAAGCCGTCATGCAGCACGGTCAAACGCACGAGCGAGCCGAACGGTTCGATGGTGAAGACGACGCGTGAGATCGGCTCGCCCCGAAGCTCTTCGAACTTGTGGTGCTTGAAGCTGTAGGACAGGCGCCGCGGCGGATCGGCCTCCAGAATCTCGCCGGAATCGGTGACCTCGCCGTCGAGCAGGAGCGCAAAGGGCGAACCGACCTTCCAGTCTGAGCGGACCTCGGCGCCGAACCAGTATTGCCTGGTGAACGCGCTCGACGTCAGCGCCTCCCACAGTTTCTCCGGAGTGGTCTCGATATAGCTCACATAGACGAATTGCGGCTTACTCATCGCGCTTCTCCAACTGGCGTTTCAACTCGCTGAGCGCGACGAGCTTGTCGCGCTCGAACTTCCTGATCCAGCGCTCGCCGATCTGATGGATCGGCACCGGATTGAGGTAATGCAGCTTCTCGCGACCATGTCTGATGGTCGTGACGAGGTTGGCCTCTTCGAGAATGACAAGGTGTTTTGTGACGGCCTGCCGCGTCATCGTGAGGCCTTCGCAAAGCTCGTTCAGCGTCTGGCCGTTCCTGGCGTGAAGCCTGTCCAAAAGCGAGCGTCGTGACGCGTCGGCGAGCGCTTTGAAGACCTCATCCATGGCAGCGATAATAGGCAACCAAATGGTTGCATGTCAAGATGGTGTCTTTGGGCCGCAGGATCGGCCGTGTTAGCCTTTCATCTCAGCCAACGCAGATTGGTTCCGGGAGGACATTGATGTTCCGTTGCGTCTTGACTGCCGCAGGCCTCGCTCTTTTCGCCTGCAGCACCGTCGCCTACGCCCAGAAGCAGACCATCGGCGCGCCGCCGGAAGCTTCCAACATGAAGCTGGTCGGCACCAACGACCTCCAGGCGCGCAGCGCCTATCAGCCGACAATCCATCATCAGGGCGATCGCTGGATCGCCTATATCGGCCATCACGGCGGCACCGACGATGCGCCCGCGCCCGTCAATCCGATGACGGGGCAGGCGGAGCCGAACGGAACCTCGATCGTCGACGTCACCGATCCCGCGCGTCCAAAATATCTGCGCCACCTGCCGGGGCAGGAAGGCAAGTATGAATCCGGCGGCGCGCAGATGGTGCGGGTCTGCGACGGCAAGACCTTGCCGAAGGGCGACCCGAATGCAGTCTACATGCTGCGCACCTTCGGCGGCGAGGCGCATGAGATCTGGAACGTCACCGATCCCGCCAGCCCCGTGCTCATCACGCGCATCGCTGGCCTGAAGGACACGCACAAGAGCTGGTGGGAATGCGACACCGGCATCGCCTTTCTGGTCTCGGGCGCGCCGGAGTGGCGGACGCGCCGCATGACGCAGGTCTATGATCTCTCCGATCCCGCGCATCCGCAGAAGATCCGCGACTTCGGCCTGCCGGGCCAGGAGCCCGGCTCGACCGGCGCGGTGCCGACCGAATTGCACGGGCCAATCTCGACCGGGCCGAACGGCAACCGCGTCTATTTCGGCTACGGCACCAACAAGGGCGGCATTTTGCAGATCGTCGATCGCGAGAAGCTCCTGACCGGGCCGAAGGAGCCGACAGCGGACAATCTCCGCTTTCCCGAGATTTCACGAATGCCGATGTCCGCCTTCAACGGCGCGCATACGACGTTCCCGATGCTCGACATGCCGGTCGCGGAGTTTTCCGAGGACAAGGACGGCAAGACGCGCGACATCGTCATGATCGTAGACGAGGCGATTTTGAACGAATGCGGCGAGGCGCGGCAGATGGTGTGGTTCGCCGACGTCACCACCGAGACACGGCCGATGATGATCTCGAGCTACACCGTGCCGGAGGCGAGTGGGCAGTTCTGCCAGCGCGGCGGTCGGTTCGGCTCGCATTCGTCGAACGAGAGCATGGCGTCGGTCTATTACAAGAAGATGGCCTTCATCGCCTTCTTCAATGCCGGCGTGCGCGCGCTCGATATCCGCGATCCCTATCACCCGAAGGAAGTCGGCTATTTCATCCCGGCGATCACGGCGGCGACCGACAAGCGCTGCATTCCCGTCGAGGGCGGCGAGCGCTGCAAGGTCGCGATCCAGACCAACAATGTCGAGACCGATGATCGCGGCTACATCTACATCGTCGACCGCGCCAATACCGGCTTGCACATTCTCGAACTGACCGGTCCCGCGCGCGCTGTGGCCGGTCTGCCGAGGAACTGACGATGCGGCGCGCGGCAACCATGCTGATGGCGGTGATCGCTCTCGGCGCGGTATCGAACCTGCGTGCCTCCGAGATGCCACGCGCCGGGGGCTGGCGGGAGATCGCGTGGTCGTTTCCCCGCGACGGCTGGCCCGCGGGCCGGGCGTTCCGCTGTATCGCCGGCGGATGCGATGGTGCCGAGCTCTACATTCGCGCCAAGCGCGGCTTCTGCAACTGCGACACCGGTGTTGCCGATGACGACGAAGTCGATCGCGTTACCGACATCGACCTGATCAGTCCGCGCTTTGTCCCCGCAGGGCCAGGGCACGCCGTGGGCGTCGCCGCCATGCTGGGGCGCATCAGGCTCTACGACCTCGACATGCCCGATGGCGCCCGCCACGCCGCTACCGGCCTCGCGCTGTCGCGCCGCTGCGATTTGCTCGTCGCAGTGGCGCAAGGCGCGGGCGAGGCGAACGCCGTGCAGAGCGCGGCGCTGGTATTTCTGGAAACGGAGGAGATGACGCGATGGATGGCCGAAGCATTGGATGGTCGGTGATGTTGGTGCGCCCGCTTCCACATTCTCCGCTGTCATCCCCCGCGGCTCTCCGCTGTCATCCCCCGCGAAGGCGGGGGATCCGGTATTCCAGAGACGAATGTGGGATGCGGAGAGGCCGCGGCGTACTGGATACCCCGCCTTCGCGGGGTATGACGGCTGTGATTGAGGAGCCTTCCGTTCCCGCCCCTCCCATGCATTAATACCTCCAAATCACCCTCAGCCGAGTCCCGCCCATGATGTCCATGCAAGCCTATCTCGCCTTCGTCGCCGCCTGCATTGCGCTGGCATTGCTGCCGGGTCCGATCGTCACCCTGGTCATCGCCAATGGGCTGCGCCATGGCACGCGTGCGGCGCTGACCAACGTTGCCGGCGCGCAAGCCGGTCTTGCCATCGTCATCGGCATCGTCGCGATCGGCCTGACCTCGCTGATGGCGACCATGGGCTACTGGTTCGACTGGGTGCGCTTTGCCGGCGCGGCCTATCTGGTCTGGCTCGGCATCAGGCTGATCTGGGCGCCGGTCGAGGGCGTCGATGTCGACGAGCCGCCGGCCCCGCCCCGCGGCGGGTTTTTCCTGCAGGGCTTCCTGGTGCTGCTGTCGAACCCGAAGGTGCTGGTGTTCTTCGGCGCCTTCATCCCGCAGTTCATGGACATGAGCCAGCCGCACTTTCCGCAAGTCGCGCTGCTGGGCATAACCTTCATGGTCACGGCCGTGATGACGGACGCGCTCTACGCCATCGCTGCCGGGCGCGCGCGAAAATTCTTCTCGGCCCGTCGTACCCGGATGATGTCGCGCATCTCCGGCGGCTTCATGATCGGCGGCGGTATCTGGCTGGCGCTGACCCGGGCGAAATGAGCTGACATCGGTTGAACCTTTGGCAGTGGCGGTGCGTCCAAGGAAGCATTGCCGCTGACCCAAGGATTTTGACCGTGCCGAATTTGCCTCCGCTCGTTTACGCGATGCTGCTTGCGCCGCTCGCGCTCATCCTGATTGCCGCAATTGTCAAGACCTGGCAGGCGCGTGAGGCGCGAAGCTGGCCGCAAGCCGCGGGCAAGGTCATCACCTCGGTCGCCGAGGTGCGCGAGGTCAAGGTGTCCGATGACGAGCGCGAGGACGGCTATCGCACCGAGAGCCGCAACTTCGCCAACGTCACCTACGAATATTCGGTCGGCGGTCGCAAGCTGCGCTGCAACCGCATCTCGATCGGCGAGGACCTCGGCAATTTCCAGGTCGCCGAGAAGCTCGCGAAATATCCGGCCGGCAGCATCGTCACCGTCTACTACAATCCGCGGCATCCGGATCAGGCGGTGCTGGAGCGTGATCTGCCCAAGGGGCTGTGGGGCTGCCTCGGCATCGGCTCGGCGATCGTGCTCGCCATCATCTTCGGCTCGGTGTTCGGCCTCAACCAGAGCTACCAATATCTCGCCCATCACATCGGCCGGCCCGATCTTGCGGGCCTCGTCGTCGCTTTCGGTGCGTTCGGCCTCGTCATCGGGCTGATGGCGTGGGCCGTGCAGCGGCAGGCGTCGATGGCGACGCGCTGGCCGGTCGTGCCGGGCACGATCAAGCTGTCGGGCATCGAGGAGTATCACGAGGCCAGCGAGCCGGGTGAGGCGCGCGGCCTCGAGATGTTCGGCAAGCGCGTGACCTACACCTATCGCTATCAGAACATCAGCTACACCAATGAATGCGCGCGCGTCGCGGCCGAAACGCCTGCTGCCTCCGACGAGATGCTGAAGAAGCTGATGTCGCGCTACCAGGACGGTGCGAACGTCGAGGTCCGCGTCAATCCCGACAATCCGGCCGAAGCCACGTTAGATGCCCGCGGCGACGGCCGCATGGCCTACGTGCTGTGGGGCATCGCCGCGATCTTCGCCGCGCTGGCGCTGTTCGTGGCAACGCGCGGCGGTTGAGATCGTCCTCAGCAGCTTCGCCGCACTCCGCCGCGCTCCCTCCCCCCTTGCGGGGGAGGGCGGGGGAGAGGGGTAGCCCAGCAAAGATTGTATCCGTCGTCGAGAAGAATTCTTGCACTCACGAGAGAGTGTGCCGTGTGGCACCCCTCTCCCTAACCCTCCCCCGCAAGGGGGAGGGAACGCAGTGTGCGATGTGGTGGCGCTTCGGCCTACACCAGCAACTCAGCCCGCAGCTCCACCTCGATCTCCGCGAAGACCCTGGCCAGCCGCTCCGCCCATTGCTGCTGGCCGGACTGGTCCGCGATCAGATCCTGGCGGATCTCGATGCCGGTGTTGACGAGGCCGCGGGCTTCGCCGTGGACGGGGATGGTGTAGTCGGTGAGGTCGCTCACCGCATAGGGCTCGTTGTCGCCCACGACGAGATCGCCCTGGCTACGAAGATGCTTCACCAAGAGCCGCGGCAACACGGGGTCGCGATTGTACAGCGCGCCGATGTGCCAGGGCCGCGCGACGCCGGCATAAACCGGCGTGAAGCTGTGCAGCGACACCAGCACCGTCGGCCGCTTGTCGTGCAGGCGGCGGCCGATCGTCGTGTCGATGCGGTGATGATAGGGCTCGAAGATCTCGCGCCGCCGCGCCGCGCGCTCGGCGTCTGAGATGGCCTCGTTGCGGGGGATCGTGGTTGCCTCTGATATCACCGGGATCGAGCTGGCCGCGCCGGGAGGACGGTTGCAGTCGATCACGAGTCGTGAATAGCGCTGCGCGATCAGATGCGCATCGAGCATTCTGGCGAGGCGCTCGGCGACGCCGGCAATGCCGATATCCCAGCCGATATGCCTGACAAGCTCGCTCTCGGGAATGCCGAGATCGCCGAGCGCGCGCGGCAGCGCCCGTCCGTAGTGATCGGAGGTGAGCAGGAAGGGCGATGTGCCTTCTGCATTCGCCTCATGCACTGGCGGAATGTCACCCTCGCCGAGCAGTTGATCGGCCGCGCCGGCTGTGTCTAAAGCCATCCTGATTGCCTATGGAAAATGCAGTCACCCCGAAAATTGGGCAGGAATCGGTATAGATTGGTCTGCCCAAAATCACCATGATTGCCGGACGATGCCGCTGCTCACGATTCATCACAAGACCGAATATCGCTACAACCGCCCCGTGGCGTTCGGCGAACACCGCATCATGCTGCGTCCGCGCGACGGGCATGATTTGCGCGTGGTCGACAGCAGGCTCGAGATTTCGCCCGAGCCGATGTCGTTGCGCTGGATCCACGACGTTTTCGGCAACTCGGTCGCGATCGCCAGTTTCGACGAGCGCGCGGACCATCTGACCTTCGACTGGCACGTCACGGTCGAGCACAATCCCGTCGACGAGTTCGCGCTGACCGCGGACGATGCCGCCTATTTCTACCCGTTCGTCTATGACGACGAGGAGTTTGCCGATCTCGTCCAGTACATCACGCCGCAATATGCCGATCCCGACGGCGAGATCGGAGAGTGGGCGCGCGGCTTCCTCGACGAGGAGGCGCCGACGCCGACCTTCAAGATCCTGAGCGGCATGACGCACGCGATCCGCAAGCAGTTCAAGTACCGCAAGCGTCATGAGCCCGGCACGCAGCATCCGCTCGACACTTTGCAGTCGGGCACAGGAACCTGCCGGGACTATGCGCTGTTCATGATCGAGGCGCTGCGCCAGCTCGGCATCGCCGCGCGCTTCGTCTCGGGCTACATCTTCGTCCCCGAGGACATCGCGCAGCGCCATGTCGGCGGCGGCTCGACGCATGCCTGGGTGCAGGTCTATCTGCCGAGCGCGGGGTGGATCGAGTTCGATCCGACCAACGGCATCGTCGGCACCCGAGACCTCATCCGCGTCGCGGTCGCCCGCGACCCGCGCCAGGCGATTCCGCTGCATGGCGTCTATATCGGCTCCGAAGAGGCCTTCGATGTCATGGAAGTGAACATCAAGGTGGTCTCGGACGACCAAGACAGCGACGCAGAGATGGAGGCAGAGGTTTCATAGATGGAGATCAAGGTCGGCTTCGAGATCACCTACACGGCGGTGCAGCCGACACCGATGGTGATCATGCTGAACATCCACCCCTCGCGACAAGCCGACATCATCGGCAAGGAGACGGTGGTTGCCGAGCCCGACGTTCCGATCCGCTTCTATCACGATAGTTTTGGTAATGTGTGCGGCCGCCTCATGGCGCCCGCCGGCGGCGTGACGCTGAAGGGCAGCGCGCTGGTGCGCGACAGCGGCCTGCCCGACGAGGTGATGCAGGGCGCGCAGCAGATCCCGATCGAGCAATTGCCGAACGAGCTGCTGCTCTATCTGATGCCGAGCCGCTATTGCGAGACCGACAAGCTCACGGACATCGCCTGGTCGCTGTTCGCTAAGACGGAGCCCGGTTGGAATCGAGTCGCGGCGATCACCGCGTTCGTGCATCAGCATGTCACCTTCGGCTATGAGCACGCCCATCACATGAAGTCGGCGCACGACGTCTACGAGCAGAAGACCGGCGTCTGCCGCGACTTCGCGCATCTCGCCGTCGCGCTCTGCCGCTGCATGGGCATCCCCGCGCGCTACTGCACCGGCTACATGGGCGACATCGGCATCCCGCCCGAACCGTTCCCGATGGATTTCTCCGGCTGGTTTCAGGTCTGGCTCTCGGGCCAATGGTTTACCTTCGACGCCCGCCACAACATCCCCCGCATCGGCCGCATCCTGATGGCCACGGGGCGCGACGCCGCCGACGTTGCGCTATCGACGAGCTTCGGCCGGATGGAGCTGAAGAAGTTCGTGGTGGTGAGCGACGAGGTGGTCGGCGCGGATGTGGCGAAGGCGGGGTGAGGGGGGCGCGACGCGCTTGTGTGAGGGAGTAGGGCGCAATACCTCCTCGTCGTCGTCCTGGTGAAAGCCAGGACCCATTACCCCGACTGTTCGTGTTGCGCACCGCTCTGGCCATCATCGTGCCCATTCCCGCTTTCGGTGGTTATGGGTCCTGGCTTTCGCCAGGACGGCGGCGCGTTTGTAGCGCTGTCGTTCCGCGTCAATCGCAGCTATAGACCCCCCATGACCTCCAACCGTCTCTTCGTCTACGGCACCCTGATGCGCGGCTTCGACCATCCGATGGCGCGGCTGCTGGCGCAGCACGCGGACTTCATCGGTGAAGCGACCTGCCGCGGCCGGCTGTTCCTGATCAAGCATTATCCGGGATTGCTGCTGTCGGATGCTTCCTCCGACCTCGTCCATGGCGAGCTCTTCCAGCTGCGCGTGGCCGACGAGCTGCTGCGCGAGCTCGACATGTATGAAGCCTGCGGCGAAGGCTTTCCCGAGCCGACCGAATATCTGCGTGAGCTGATCGACGTGACGCTGCCGGACGGCACATCCGAGAAGGCCTGGACCTACATCTACAACTGGCCGGTCACCGATCTGCCCCGCATCGCGTCGGGACGCTTCCTTGACCATTAGAGCGCAGCTGCGGATTTCACCTTTCCCCGCTTGCGGGGAGAGGTCGGATCGCTCTTGCGATCCGGGTGAGGGGGTACAGGTCGCTCGGCAGTCGTACGTGTGGAGAGAGAGGCCCCTCACCCCAACCCTCTCCCCGTAAGAACGGGGCGAGGGGGCGCACCGTCACCGCGGTACTAAGCCGACAGCACTTCCTTCACCACGCGCACATCGACCTCGCGCTCGACATAGCTCCATTCCTCGGTCTGCCTGAGCATCGCCACCAGTTCCTCGAACAGCGAGGCATCCGCGGGGGCGTATTCGAACCAGGTCAGGAAATCGAAGGGCTCGCCGAGGTCGCGGCAGTGATAGAGCTGGCGTGCGATGGCGGGCAGGAAGCGCAGGCTGCTGGCGATGTGGTGCGACCTGTCCTCGAAGATTTTTCGACGCTCCTCCTGAGTCAGATCCCACCAGGCCTGCGACTTGCGGATCGGGATCAGCGCCGCGCTGGTGGCTTCCACCCGGCCGAGCCCGGCCTGCACCGCGACGAGTTGCTCCTTCTCGGGCCGCTCGGTGTAGCGCAGGCTGCTGGCAACGCCGACCAGCCGCCAGGCATTGCGCGAGGGTACCAGCGGCAACGAGACCGCGTCGCTGTCGGTGACCGACAGCGCCGGCATGAAGGGCAGGGGCTCGCCCGTCACCGATGAAATCGAGGTGACGCGCCAGCCCCCGCTGTGGCCGCCTCGAAAGGTCCTGAACATGGCGATATGGAAGCGTGGAACCGGGCGCGGTTCAAGTGGCTCTGTCTGGTCATTCCGGGGCGCGCCACTTGGCGCGAACCCGGAATCCATTTCTCCGAGCATCCCGGCGGCGCCATGGATTCCGGGCTCGATGCTTTCGCATCGCCCCGGAATGACGGGGAGATGACGGAAGCCCTGTGAATAGGTCGAATAACCCGGATAACCCGCCTAAACCTGACTTTTGGTGAGGCTGCACCTATATCCCTGATCCTTCGCCCGACTCACCCCGGTTCGCGCTAGACAGAGCCCATGCGCTTCACGCCCCAATTCCTTGACGAGCTTCGTGCCCGGCTTTCGGTCTCCGAAGTCGTGGGCAAGCGCGTCAAGCTGAAGAAGGCAGGAAGGGAGTGGAAGGGGCTGTCGCCGTTCCAGCAGGAGAAGACGCCGTCCTTCTACGTCAACGACCAGAAGGGCTTTTACCACGACTTCTCCTCTGGCAAGCACGGCGACATCATCAATTTCGTGATGGAGACCGACGGCCTGCCTTTCGCCGAGGCCGTGGAGCGGCTCGCGAACATGGCGGGCCTGCCGCTGCCGGCGGTGACGCCCAACGCGGCACGCGAGGAGCAGCGGCGGCGCTCGCTGCATGACGTCATGGATCTCGCCGCAAAGTATTTTGCGGAGACGCTGGCCTCGCGCGTCGGCGCGAAAGCGCGCGGCTATCTCGCCGACCGCGCCATCTCGCCGGCAACGCAATTGCAGTTTCGCCTCGGCTACGCCTCGCCCGATCGCTTCGCGCTGAAGGAGCATCTCGGCAAGCTCGGAATCTCCGCCGACGACATGGTCGAGACCGGGCTGCTGGTGGCCGGCAACGACATTCCCGTTCCTTACGACCGTTTCCGCGATCGCGTGATGTTTCCGATCACGGATCTGCGCGGCCGCGTCATCGCCTTCGGCGGGCGCGCGCTGGAGAAGGACGTCCCGGCAAAATACCTGAACTCGCCGGAGACGCCGCTCTTCCACAAGGGCGACAATCTCTACAACCACCAGACCGCGCGCAAAGCCACGCATGACGGCGCATCGCTGATCGTGGTCGAAGGCTATGTCGACGTCATCGCCATGGTCACCGCGGGCTTTGCAGGAGCCGTCGCGCCGCTCGGCACCGCGCTGACCGAAAGCCAGCTCACCCTGCTCTGGAAGATGGCGGACGAGCCGATCCTCTGCTTCGACGGCGACCGCGCCGGACAGAAGGCGGCTTATCGTGCTGCGGACCTTGCCTTGCCCTTCCTCGCGCCCGGAAAGAGTCTTCGCTTTGCGCTGCTGCCGGAAGGGCAGGACCCCGACGATCTCGTGCGCTCCGGTGGGCGCGGCGCGATGGAAGAGGTGATTGCGGCCGCGCGTCCGCTCGCCGA
Organism: Bradyrhizobium iriomotense; assembly: GCF_018130765.1. Lineage (GTDB taxonomy): Bacteria > Pseudomonadota > Alphaproteobacteria > Rhizobiales > Xanthobacteraceae > Bradyrhizobium > Bradyrhizobium iriomotense_A. The sequence goes on along the minus strand of NZ_JAFCJZ010000020.1, from coordinate 130,458 downwards.
CATGCTTTGGTCGCGCGAACTCGAAGGCGGCAATTTTGCCACCCCGGAGCGTCGCGCGGCGCTGGAAGCGCGCATCAAGGAATTGTCCAATGGCATCCGCGACGAGGTGGTGCGGCGCTATTACCGCGACGATTTTGTCGAGCGGCTGCAGCGCACCTTCGCGCCCGAAGGCGGCCGCGGCGGCTTTGGCGGCCGCGGCAATTTCCGCCCCGGTCAGGGCGGCCGGCCGTTCCAGCCGCGGGGCGGGGGTGGTGCGAATCGATTCGGGGCCCAAGGATTTGGCGGCGGCCGCCGCGGCGCCCCCGGTCCGACCCTGCTGCCCTCCGGTCCCTATCAGGCGGCGAGCCCCCAGCTGGCGGCGAGCCCGATCATGCGCGGACAGCGGGGCGCCATTTCCCGCCGGGAGGCCCTGATCCTGCAATGCCTGATCAACCACCCCTGGCTGCTGCACGACCATCTCGAGGAGGTGGCCGCCCTGGAGATCGCCCATCCCGAGGCCCACAAGCTCCGGGCCGCCATTATCGGCGCCTTCGTCAACGACCATTACCACTCGCCGGATCCCGAGGAGCAGGCCGAGAAGATGCGCGGCGACCTCGCGATAGGTGGATTTTCTCAAGTTCTTCAAAGAGTTGAAGGCGCCATCACCACCGCGGCGGTGTGGGGCGCCCGCGAGGGGGCCGCTAGGGACGACGTTCTTGCCACCTGGCATCAGCTGGTTGCCTTGCATCGGCAATGGCATTCACTACTTAGAGAGCTGAAGGACGCCGAGCTGGCCTTGGGGGAGGACCCCAGCGAGGCCAATTTGGCATGGCTGCGTGACGTCAAGGCCCGTATGGCCGAAGTCGACGGTACCGAGGCCCTGATCGAGGGTTTTGGCGAACTGTCGGGTCGGGTCCAGAAGAGCGTGTGACGAAAGAATCATGCGGACGGCCGTGGCCGGAACCGCTAAAAGACTCGCCAAATCCAAGGTTTGGCGGCAAAAACAGGGTTAATCGAGGCTTAACGGTCTTGTAGCACTTTGGCCCGGAGGCGGCCGCAGGCAGAACAGACGCGTCAGGAATGAATCCGCGCAATAGCTGTTGGCACTACACCTGCATCCGCCGCGACAAAGAGGCTCACGAAGCGTTAGGCAATTCCGGCGAGAGAGAGTTGGGGGTGGCGAGAGACATGTGCGCCGCCCTTTCCGTGTCGAGAGCTGCCGAAGCGAGAGCGACGAGCAACAGGTTCAAGTGAATTCACGCGAGCGCGGCGAACGTCTCGCATGAAGCGCGTTTAGGAGCAATGGATGGCCACCAAGGCAAAGACGCTGCAGGCGAAGGACAAGGAAAAAGACGACAAGGCAGCGGATGCTCCCGAGAAGGATTCCCAGGACGCGCCGTCTCCCTTGCTCGATCTGTCCGACGCGGCAGTGAAGAAGATGATCAAGCAGGCCAAGAAGCGCGGCTTCGTGACCTTCGATCAGCTCAACGAAGTCCTGCCGTCCGACCAGACCTCGCCCGAACAGATCGAGGACATCATGTCGATGCTCTCGGACATGGGCATCAACGTCACCGAAGCCGACGACAGCGAAGGCGAGGAGGACAAGGACGAGGGCGGCGAGGACGAGACCGACAACGAACTCGTCGAGGTCACCCAGAAGGCCGTCACCGAGGTCAAGAAGAGCGAGCCGGGCGAGCGCACCGACGATCCCGTGCGCATGTATCTGCGCGAGATGGGCACGGTCGAGCTGCTCTCTCGCGAAGGCGAAATCGCGATCGCCAAGCGCATCGAGGCCGGCCGCGAGGCGATGATCGCAGGTCTTTGCGAAAGCCCGCTGACCTTCCAGGCCATCATCATCTGGCGCGACGAGCTCAACGAAGGCAAGATCTTCCTCCGCGACATCATCGATCTCGAAGCGACCTATGCCGGTCCCGACGCCAAGGGCGGCATGAACACCGCGATGATCGGCGGCCCCGCCGGCGAGAACGGCGAAGCCTCGGCTGAGGGCGGCGAGGCTGCAGCCGCGACCGGCGCTGCGCCCGCGCATGTCGCCCCGCCCGCAGCTCCGCCGTCGCCGACCCCGTTCCGCGCCGCGCCCGCCGCCGGCAATGGCGAAGCCGAGAAGGATCCGGGCGAGGCCGCCGCCGAAGCCGACATGGACGAGGACGACGAGTTCGAGAACCAGATGTCGCTCGCGGCGATCGAGGCCGAGCTCAAGCCGAAGGTCGTCGAGATCTTCGACAAGATCGCCGAGAGCTACAAGAAGCTGCGCAAGCTCCAGGAGCAGGACATCCAGAACCAGCTCGAGAGCACCTCGCACGGGCCCTCGCTGTCGCCGCACCAGGAGCGCAAGTACCGCAAGCTCAAGGACGAGATCATCGTCGAGGTGAAGTCGCTGCGCCTCAACCAGGCGCGCATCGATTCGCTCGTCGAGCAGCTCTACGACATCAACAAGCGCCTCGTCTCGCATGAGGGCCGCCTGATGCGCCTTGCCGACAGCCACGGCGTCGCGCGCGAGGACTTCTTGCGCAATTACACCGGCTCGGAGCTCGACCCGCGCTGGCTCAACCGCGTCTCGAAACTCTCGGCCAAGGGCTGGAAGAACTTCGTCCATCACGAGAAGGACCGCATTAAGGACCTTCGCCACGAGGTGCATCAGCTCGCCGCGCTGACCGGCCTCGAGATCGTCGAGTTCCGCAAGATCGTGCACTCCGTGCAGAAGGGCGAGCGCGAAGCACGCCAGGCCAAGAAGGAGATGGTGGAAGCCAACCTCCGTCTCGTGATCTCGATCGCCAAGAAGTACACCAACCGCGGCCTGCAGTTCCTCGACTTGATCCAGGAAGGCAACATCGGCCTGATGAAGGCGGTCGACAAGTTCGAGTACCGCCGCGGCTACAAGTTCTCGACCTACGCCACGTGGTGGATCCGGCAGGCGATCACCCGCTCGATCGCCGACCAGGCCCGCACCATCCGCATTCCCGTGCACATGATCGAGACGATCAACAAGATCGTGCGCACCTCGCGCCAGATGCTCAACGAGATCGGCCGCGAGCCGACCCCGGAAGAGCTCGCCGAGAAGCTCGGCATGCCGCTCGAGAAGGTCCGCAAGGTTCTCAAGATCGCCAAGGAGCCGCTGTCGCTCGAGACGCCGGTCGGTGACGAAGAGGATTCACACCTCGGCGATTTCATCGAGGACAAGAACGCGATCCTCCCGATCGACGCCGCCATCCAGTCGAATCTGCGCGAGACCACCACGCGCGTGCTCGCCTCGCTCACCCCGCGCGAAGAGCGCGTCCTGCGCATGCGCTTCGGCATCGGCATGAACACCGACCACACGCTGGAAGAAGTCGGCCAGCAGTTCTCGGTGACACGCGAACGCATCCGCCAGATCGAAGCCAAGGCGCTGCGCAAGCTGAAGCATCCGTCGCGGTCGCGGAAGCTGCGGTCGTTCCTGGATAACTAATCCGGATCGTCATGCCCGGGCCTGACCCGGGCATCCATCCAAACGAAAACGGCGGGCCGAAAGCCCGCCGTTTTTGTTTGTGCCAGGCTTGAAGCGATTTTCAGGCCAATTGATTTGCAGATATAGTTCGTGCGTGCTTCCGGTTTCGCTGGTACGCGTTCGAACTCCGGTATCAAAGCAAGAAGCTGAAGCCGCGAGATCAGGAAGGGTGAGCACTGCCGGAGTTGGATTGCATTAGGCTTGCTGTGATTCTGGATGATCGGTCCCTATCTCACCGTCTGGTACAACACCCGCTGCCCCGTCTGCGACGCCGGTATCGACTGGCAGCGCAACAAGCTGCTGGCGCTGGTGCGTGCGGGCACGGTCGAGTTCAAGGACATCAACGAGCAGCCGGACGCGCTGGCGCACTTTGGTGCTTCGCTCGATGACATCAGGCGCCGCCTGCATGCGACCGATGAGGACGGCGGGCTCATCGTCGGTGCGGATGTCGCGATTGCGCTGTGGAGGCTGACGCCGGGGGAGGGGTGGCTTGCGGCGCTGTTCGGCAATCGCGTGGCGCTGCCGTTCACGCGGTTCTTCTATGACCGGTTTGCCGATCTTCTGTTCGCCTGGAACAAGTGGAGCGGGCGCTGGTGAGCGCCTGCCGATGCCGACCTACTTCTTCTTCGCGCCGACCCGATCGAGGCTCTTGATTGCCAGCGGCGGGCGGCCGCTCTTCTCCGCGATCTCGCGGTCTTGCTCCATGATGAAGCTACGGGCGGGTTCGTCGCCGTCGAGGCCGCCGAGCAGCTCGGCGGGCACGCGGCGGTTGGAGCGCTGGGAGCCGTCTTCATAGACGACGTTGAAGAAGGCGAACTCGCCCTTGGGATTGGTTCCGGGTTTCTTGGCCATGGCGGCTTGTCGTCGATCAGGGCGCCGCAGTCAAATGGCTTTCGCGATTTTGGGCATGCAGCCGTGGTCTTGCGGAGGGCTCCGCGACATCGATCGGCGATATTTTCTTGCAGGAGGGAAGCTATTTGCACAAGGGAAGCGCCCAGCGCTTCGGAAGGTCCGATGCGAACCCTCAATAAACGGCGGGCCGCAAAGCCCGCCGTCTATTTTTGGTCTTCAGTGTCGCCCGGGGCTGGCAGGGCAACAACCTAAAATAGAAGACTATAGGTTGTGTCATGCCGTGGCAAGCCAAATCGTGAGCGCGTTGGTGTCGCAGCGAGCGCAGCGGAAATGCGGTGATCGTAAAGTTAAGTTCCGATGCACATCGAAGCAATTGTTTGGATCAGCAAATCACTTTGTTCATATTGGCGTTCTCGCAATGCAGCGGGCGTTGCACGCCCTGTAGAGAATTGCGTTCCGCTGCACGTCTTCCCGTCCACGTGCAGACCTACGGTTCCCTTGCGCAAGGGCGAGTTCCATCGCTGCAGTGGGTATCAGCGCGTGCGAGGGCGTTGCGTCACTTCCTGAACGGCGAGCCGCGATCCGTTGCCGCCACTGTGCTCACCATCATTCTCCTTCCGTCCCTGCGCCATGATCGCGCTGCCCATCGCTGCGGAACCGAAGGTGATGAGGAAGGAGGCGAGCAGCAGAACAAGCGCGATGCCGGGTGTACGGTCGGCGAAGATCAGCTCGCGCAGATGCCCGGGATTGAGCCAGAGCAGCCCGCCGACGAGCAGCACTGCTGCGCAGGCGCCGATCGCAAGGTTGATGGCGAGCAGGCGGAACAGCGGGATGCGAAAGAGGCGGGGTGATGTGGGCTTGGTATTGGGCATCGCTGATTGCCTCATGCTCGGCAGCGCGGCGAGAGCATCAACATTATAGCGGCAACTCTTTCATCCGTCATTCCGGGGCGCGACGAAGTCGCGAACCCGGAATCCATTCATCCACCAGCTCTGCCGCTCGATGGATTCCGGGTTCGCGCTATGCGCGCCCCGGAATGACGAGAGGAGGGCGCAGGCTCTCCCTCGCATGTTGCCCGCCTGGCGATGTTGATGCGCATCAAACTCGCTCACGGCGCCACCAGCTCCACCCGCCGGTTCAGCGCGCGGCCGGCATCCGTTGCATTCGAGCCGACCGGTGCCAGCAATCCGATGCCGGCGGTGCGCAGCCGTCCTTGCGCGATGCGAAAGCTCTTCACCAGCTCAGCGGCGACCGCTTCGGCGCGGCGCTTGGAGAGGTCGAGATTGTACTCATACGCACCCTGGCTGTCGGTGTGGCCGACGATGAAGACGCTCAGCTGCGGCTGGCTCGTGAGCAACTTTGCGATCTGCTCCAGCGTCGGGCGGCTTTCCGGCTTCAGCACCGCCTTGTCGGTGTCGAAATAGATGCCGTAGAGCGCGATGTGGCCGGTCTCACCAAGACCCTTCGCCATCGCGGCGGCATCGACCATCTTGTTTGCGATCGCGCCCAGCTCGGCGATGGTGACCTGCGCATAGACCTCCTGGTTGTTCTGGCTGACGAGGACGCTGGCATAGGTCTCGCGTCCGCCTTCGCTCTTGCGGTCGGCAAAATAGCGGTAGTTGAAGCCGTCGATCCACATCTGCGGGATCGGCAGCGTGTCGACGCTCTCGGTGAAGGGAATAGCGCCACAGGCCTCGGTTTCGCAGGCCAGCAAGGTCTCGAACCCGGCTTTTGCAAGCTGCGTCTCGAAATTGCGCGATACTTCCAGGATCGAGGGGCCGGGATTGGTGCGATAGGCGATGCGGACGATGCGGCCTTCGAGCCGGCGCGCGTCGGTCGGCTGGCCGTCCTTGAAGCTTGCTGCTTGCATCCGCGCCGCGTCAAAATCCTTCACGACATAGCCGGTGATGACGCTGCCGGCGAACCGGCCGATGCCGGGATAGTCGCGCGCGCCGGCGACATCGCGCGTCTGCGCGGCGGCGGCAGTGCAGGCGAGAAGGCAGACGAGGGCAGCAAGGGCGAGCGATCCGGGGTTCGTTTGCGGAGCGGGCATCGGCACTCTCTGTCGGTTGGGGGAAATGGGGGGCGCAGACGTTAGTGTCGCCCACCACGCCGCGGGTTCTCACCCGCAGCCCATTCCCTTGTCGATCGTCCGAAAACCCGTCTCACGCCGCCGGTGCAACCCGGCTGCCGCCCTCGTGCGCCTGCGCCGCCTGCTGGCGCTCCATCATGGTCTGCCACAGCGTGGCGATGCTCACTTGCGTCTCTGGCGCGATCAGGCAGTGGCCCTCATTGTCGAAGCCGCAGAACCGCACCGAGGGATCTTTCCTCACCTCGGTCAGGGCCTGGTTGAGCATCTCCAGGCACGTCATGACCTGGCCGATGTCCTGCAGGCGCGTGTGATGAAGGATGTCCATCAGTCGGAACGTCATCACCGCGGGCTGGCCGAAGCTGATGCCGGGACGGCCGAGCTCGAACAGCACGTTCACGGCGGGAAACACGCCGCGGATGTGCTCGAGCACGCCGGCCATGTCCTCCACGCTGCAGGCGACGAGATGGGCGGCCTGCGGCGGCGGCGCCGCTTGCGTCCGCGGCGCAAGGCCGAGCGAATTGATCACCTCCTGCTCGATCCATTGCCGCACCGGGGCCGGTGCATTGCGGATCTGCTCGGCGGTCAAGGTAATTCCGGTCATTGGTACTTCTCTCCTGGGCACTTCTCCTGGACGGCTCTCTTGGCCAGTCTAGAAAGCAGGGCATCGGACACGTTGATGCGGATCAAGCGCGCCGCTTTGACGCTGGCGGCTTTCCCGGGCATGATCGCGCGCTGCTTCGCACTGGAATTTTGGGGGATCGCTCGACATGTTGAGATACGCTCTGGCCGCTGCCTGCTTCATTGGTCTGGCCGGCGGCTCGGCGCAGGCCGCGCGCTGCGGCGGCGACTTCAACGGCTTCATCGCCACCATAGCCTCGGAAGCGCAGGGAGCCGGTGTCTCGGGAAACGTGACCAGCGCGGCGTTCAGCGGCATCACCCAGGACGGCGCCGTGCTCGCCTTCGACCGGCGCCAGCGCTACACCTTCAACAAGAGTTTTGAGCAGTATGTCTCGACCCGCGTCGGCCCGGGCCGCATCAATGGCGGCAGGGCGCTGCTGCAGCGTCACGCCGCGCTGCTTTCGCGCATCGAGCAGCAGTTCGGCGTGCCCCGCTACATCCTGGTCGCGATCTGGGGGCTGGAGAGCGATTTCGGCAAGGGCGACATCGGCAAGCTGCCGGTGATCCGCACGCTGGCAACCCTTGCGCATGACTGCCGCCGCACCGACCTGTTCCAGGGAGAGCTGCTCGCCGCGCTCAAGATCGTTCAGCGCGGCGACCTGCCGCTGCGTGACCTCATCGGCGCCTATGCCGGCGAGATCGGCCAGACCCAGTTTCTGCCATCGTCCTACATCAAGTACGGCGTCGATTTCGATGGCGACGGCCATGTCGACCTCCGCCACAGCGTTCCCGATGTGCTCGCCTCGACCGCGAACCTCTTGCACACGAGCGGCTTCAAGATGGGCCAGCCCTACGGCGAAGGCACCGCCAATTTCGAGGCGATGCGGGAGTGGAACAGGGCGGTGGTCTACCGCAAGACGATCGGCTATTTCGCCGATCGGCTGGCGGGGCAGTGAGTACACACACGGTCTTGTAGGGTGGGCAAAGGCGCGAAGCGCCGTGCCCACGATTTCCATCGGTTGTCGGAAGTCGTGGGCACGCTACGCTTTGCCCACCCTACGGCAGCGGAGGGCGAGGCAACGCCATCGCGTCCCCGGCTCACTTCCGCTTCGCCATCTTCTCCAGCCGCCGCTGCAGTGGGGCCCAATACGTCCCCGGGCGGAAGCGCTGCAACAGGTCCATGAAACGGGCGTCGTTGCCGATCAGGATGCGTGGCTCGTTCCGCTCGATACCCTTGATGATGCGCAGCGCCGCGTCCTTCGGCGTGGTCTTCGCCGCGTTCTCGAACCGCTCGATCATCTGCGAGCGGCGCGCATTGTCGGTGACGCCGACCCCGGTGCGCGAGCTGCGCGCGATCGCGGTGGCGACGCCGCCGGGATGCACCACCGAGAGCTTCACCGGACTGCCCGCCACCGCGAGTTCATGCCGCACGCTCTCGGAAAAACCGCGCACCGCGAATTTTGCCGCGGCGTAGGCCGATTGCCCCGGCGGTGCGATGATGCCGAAGATCGACGAGACGTTGACGATATGCGCCTCTGCCATGGTCTTCAGGTGCGGCAGGAAGGCGCGCGTGCCGTGCACCACGCCCCAGAAATTGATGTCGAACAGCCACTCCATCTGCGCCTGGTCGATCTCCTCGAACGTCCCCAGCAGCGCGACGCCGGCATTGTTGACGACGATGCCGAGCGATGGATGCGCCGCGATCGCCTCGGCCGCGAATTGCGCGATGTCATCACGCTCGCTGACGTCGATGCGATGCAGGCTGACCTTGCGGTCTTGTCCGATCTCGGCCGCGAGCGCCTTCAGTCCGGACTCGTCGCGATCGGCCAGCGCCAGATCGCAGCCGCGCCGGGCCAGCTCGATCGCCAGTGCGCGGCCGATGCCGCTGGCGGCTCCCGTGATGGCGGCGGCGCCGCGAATCGCAGTCATGAAATCCCCCCGTCAGGTCCCGGTCATGGAACCACGGTTTACATTTTTTTGAAATGAAACCGAACCGTAGCCGCACTTGTGGTTTTTAACATAGGTTACGCAATCGATCATTGGGAGCGTCCGATGGGACAGGCTCAGCCATTTCGCGCAACCGCGCTGATCGTTGAAGACGATGTCATGCAGCGGCAGATGTTGTGCCTTCTGCTGGAAGAGAGCGGCTACGAGGTCATTCAGTGCGAAAGCGCCGAGGCGGCCGAACGCGTGCTGGAGAAGAACGCCGGCGCACTATGCCTGATGCTGACCGACGTTCAGCTTGCGGGCCGCATGAACGGTGTCGAGCTTGCCTACGTCGCCAAGGACCGCAATCCGAAGCTCGACGTCGTCGTCACCTCCGGTCGCCCCTTGAAGCAGCCCTTGCCGGAGGGCGCGAAATTCTGGGCCAAGCCCTGGGCGCCGCTCGACGTGCTGCGCGAGGCCGAGATCGCGCAAATGTCCTGACGGCCGACTGCGCCGGCCGGCTTTCCTGGTGCGAGGCGGGGTGATAGCGTTGGCCCATGTCCTGGTCCTTCCTGCTCACCTCGCTCATCGTCGTCGCCTCGCCCGGCACCGGTGTGCTTTACACGCTGGCGGCGGCACTGACGCGCGGCTCGCGCGCCAGCATTGCGGCGGCGTTCGGCTGTACGCTCGGGATCGTGCCGCACATGTGTGCGGCGATGCTCGGGCTTGCCGCCGTGCTCCACACCAGCGCGCTCGCCTTCGCCGCGCTGAAATGGGGCGGCGTGCTCTATCTGCTCTACATGTCCTGGCAGGCGCTGCGCGAGACCGGGGCGCTGGCCGTGGAAGGCGAGATCCGCGAGCGGTCGAGCGGCCGGGTCGTCGTCACCGGCTTCCTGATCAACATCCTCAATCCAAAACTGTCGATTTTCTTCCTCGCCTTCCTGCCGCAGTTCATCGCGGCGGACGAGGCCCATGTGCTGGCCCGGATGCTCGAGTTGAGCGGTGCCTTCATGGCGATGACCTTTGCGGTGTTCGCCGTCTACGGCCTCTGCGCCGCTTCGGTGCGCGAGCGCGTCATCTCCCGCCCCGCCGTGATGGCCTGGCTGCGCCGCAGCTTTGCGGCCGGCTTTGCCGCACTCGGCGCCAAGCTGGCGTTTGCGGAGCGGTAGGCTTCTCCACTCCCCGCTTCCTTCTTCACCTCTCCCCGCTTGCGGGTGAGGGGGTACAGGTCCATCGACAATGGCGCGTGGGGAGAGAGGCTCTCACCCCACCCTCTCAGCGCGAGCGAAGCTCGTCGCGACCCCGCGAAGGGCGGGGCGAGGGAGCGAGAGAGCGGAGCTCGTCGCTAAGCAGCCAATAAAAAAGCGGGCCTTGCGCCCGCCACCTTCGACCCAATCTGTCTCGACGCCCGGGCGGAGCGAGGCTCCACCCGGGCAAAGAAAAAGAAGCCTCGTTACTTCTTCTTCGCCTTCTTGGCCTTTTTCGCCTTCTTCTTCGCCGCCTTCTTCGCTTTCTTAGCCATAGTATCCTCTTAGGGGTTAATGGTGGAACGCGACACGAGGGATGCTCGGCGGAGGGCCAGCCTCGCAATATCCTCGACCATAAACTCAGCAGATTCGCAGGGCTCTGCCCCGTGCTGTCACATCCGTGTCATCGCGTTATCCACAGCTCAGATGCATTTTCGGGTGATTTTTGCCCGCGAATCCGCATCGAGCGCGTCGCGACAGGGACGCGCGGGACGGCGGCGATATCCCTAACGATCCGACAACGCGGCCGCGCCGTTCATGAATCCAAAACCAAGGGCGCGCTTTGAAGGATCGCAGTGAGACTCCGTTAAGTGCAACCCGCGCATTGTTCTCCGCAAGAAAACGGGGATGGGTCATGGACGGACGGCTGCCAGGAATGGGGGACGCGACGCTGTGCGCGCTGCGCTCGCCATGCTGAACGTACCGACGCTCTGGACGGTCTTCGTCGTCAATTTCCTCGCGCTCGGCCTGATCTGGGCCTACGTGACGCGCTCCTATCCGAAATTTGCGGCCGCGCGGTTCTGGATGGCATCGTCCTTCGTCGGCGCGGCCGGCGCGATGACGGCCCTGATCCGCCTGTTCGTCACATCTCCCGTGCCGCTTCTGCTTGGCGCTGCCGGCGTCATGGCGGCGAGCTGCTTCGCCGCCATGGGCATTCAGCGCTTCTATGACCGGCCGGTCTCGTGGCGCATCATGGTCGCAACGGAATGCCTGAGCCTCGCCGGCGTCGTGTTCTTCATGATCGGCTTCGAGCACATGCAACTGCGCATGCTCAGCTACACGGTCGGTCAGGGGCTGCCGCTGGTGCTGTCGCTGCATCTGCTGCTGTCGCCGCCGGAAGGCCGCGTCAGCCCGGGCGCGCGGCTGTCCGGCATCGTTATTCTCAGCATCATCGGGTTACTCCTGGTGCGTACGGTGGGTAACCTGCTCGGCTATGATTTCTCGGCCGTCGCGGGCGGTCAGAACCACGCCGTCATGGTGCTGGGGCTCCTGTTCCTGTCGATGACGCTCAATTTCGGCTTCCTGCTGATGGCGATGGACCGGCTGCGCGGCGAGGTCGCCGACCTCGCGCTGCTCGACGATCTCACCGGCGTCGCCAACCGGCGCCATCTGCTGCAGCGCCTGTCCGAGGAGTGCGCCCGTTCGGAGCGCAGCGGCGAGCCGTTCGCGCTGCTGGTGATCGACCTCGACGGCTTCAAGACCATCAACGATACCCACGGCCACGCCGCGGGCGACGATTGCCTGCGGCACTTCACGCTGATGGCGCAGACGCGGCTGCGGCCCGGCGACATGCTCGCCCGCACCGGCGGCGACGAGTTTTGCGTCGTGCTGCCGTCGTCGTCCCTGCGCGAGGGGGCCGCGATCGCCCGCCGCGTGCTCGAGGTCTGCCGTCAGGATGCCGCCGCCTGCACGGCCAAGGAGATCCCGATTGCGATCTCGATCGGTGTCGCCGAGTGGGACCGCGGCATCGGCCAATTCCCGGACCGCCTCATCGCGCATGCCGACCATGCCCTCTATGCCGCCAAGAAGAACGGCAAGAACGATTTCGCGGTCTACGACCCGGCCCCGCCGCTCGCGCCGGAGCCGATCGGGCTCGCCGAGAGCAAGCGCACATTCGCGTAAAGCCTGCTACGATTTGGGTCCGCTATTGGATCCGCATGATGATGTCTCGCCTGCTCGTGGCCATTCTCGCCGCACTCTTCGTGACCGCACCAGTCGCCGCAACCGACGCCGGGCTAACAAACCCCGCGCGCGCCTCCGGCACGCCCGACATTCCCGGCCTCAAGATGGTCTGGCTCGCACCGTGGGGCGATGTCCGCAGCGCCCATCCGTGGCGCAACATCATCGTGCACCAGACCGAGGGACCGGCGGGCTCGGCGCGCGGCGGCGCCGCGGAGCAATCGAAGAATCCGACGCGTCGCGGCGTCACGGTGTGGGTGGAGACCGACGGCACGGTCTATTGGGCCGTCGCCGAGAACCTGGTGCCGACCCATGGCGACGGCGCCAACCGCAACGACAACAAGTACATCGACAACAGGCCGACCTATCGCCAGGTCGTGCGCGACAATTCGATCGGCGTCGAGTTCGCCGGCAACTATCCGGATGTCGCGACAGGACCGACCGAGGCACAGGTCGCGGCGTGGAGGATCCTCGTGAAGGTGCTGCGCGCGCGCTACGACATCCCGCTCGATCACGTCTATGCGCACAACTGGATCGACTACAAGGACGCACGCTATTGCGAAGGCTGCTGGCTGGCGACGCTGGCGAGGGTGTGGGGTGAGTAGGCCTCCGCCGTCATTCCGGGGCGCGACGTAGTCGCGAGCCCGGAATCCATCCTGCGTCAGAGTTGGTGGATGAATGGATTCCGGGCTCGCGCTTCCGCCTTCGCTCTGCGAGCTTCGGCGGACAAGCCGCGCGCCCCGGAATGACGGGAAGGCGTCACACCGGCTGAGCCATCCAGCCGAACAGCCGCCGGATCAGGCCCGGCCGTTGCGGCAATTCGGGCGGTCCATCTGCCGCCAGCACGCGTTTGAAGAAGTAGTCCAGGAACACCATGTCGTTCGGCTCGGTGACGGTGAACGTCTCCTCGCCGAAGAACACGCTGTAGCTGAAGAAGAACGGACCCATGAGCGGGATCGTCGCTGTGCCCGCATAATCCTTCGATATCACGAACTCGGATGGCTCCAGCCCGTGCTCGCGCATCGCCTGCTCGACCAGCGGCAGCTTGCGCATGAACTGGGCTTCGAAGCCGCCGACGGTGGATTGCAGGATGATCGACACGGCGCGTATCCGTTCTCTGGATGTGGCCCGACAAGAGTTTGTCGGGCGACCCGTCGCAGGCGTTCAAGGACCCCGCTGGCGTCTCCGCGAAACGTGCCGCAGCTCACACCTCAACAAAAAAGCCGGCGTTGCCGCCGGCTTTCTGTCTTTCGATCCGCCAATCTCTTACCGCGTAAGCCCGCTTAATGCGCGGCTTCCAGCGCGGCCTGTTCCTGCCTTGCGATCGTGCCCTTGACCGCGGACTGCACCTTCTCGAAGGCGCGGACCTCGATCTGGCGGACGCGCTCGCGCGACACGCCGAACTCGGCGGCAAGGTCTTCCAGCGTCATCGGCTCATCGGCGAGGCGGCGGGCCTCGAAGATGCGGCGTTCGCGCGGGTTGAGCACGCCCATAGCGCCGTTCAGGGCGTCACGGCGGTGATCATACTCCTCGTGCTCCGCCATCAAGGCTTCCTGGTTGGGCGTGTTGTCGACCAGCCAGTCCTGCCATTCGCCGGCTTCGCCGTCGTCGCGGATCGGGGCATTGAGCGACGCGTCGCCACCGAGGCGGCGGTTCATGTCGATCACGTCCTGGTCCGTTACGCCGAGGCGCTTGGCAATGGTCGCGACCTGGTCGGGACGGAGATCGCCCTCGTCCAGCGCGTTGATCTTGCTCTTCGCCTTGCGCAGGTTGAAGAACAGCTTCTTCTGGTTCGCGGTGGTGCCCATCTTCACGAGCGACCAGGAACGCAGGATGTACTCTTGAATCGACGCCTTGATCCACCACATGGCGTAGGTGGCGAGACGGAACCCCTTCTCGGGTTCGAAACGCTTCACCGCCTGCATGAGGCCGACATTGCCTTCCGAGACGACCTCGGAGATCGGCAGGCCGTAGCCGCGATAGCCCATGGCGATCTTGGCCACGAGGCGGAGATGGCTGGTGACGAGTTGGTGCGCCGCGTCGCGATCGTCATGCTCGCGCCAACGCTTGGCGAGCATGTATTCCTGCTGGGGTTCCAGCATCGGGAACTTGCGGATCTCGGCGAGGTAGCGAGATAAGCCGGATTCTCCATTGAGGACCGGCAAAGCAGCGGTACGGGCCATAGTGCGCCCTCCAAAGGTTCAGGCCCCCGATAGCGGCGGGCCAGGCAGACGACCGCTGTGTCAAAGCCGGCCGGGCTGCGATGTTCCGCGCTGGTCATTTCCAACGCAGGCGCAATATACCCCATGGGGGGTCGAAAAGGGAAGGATTGCTGACGTCACGTCCCCGTGTGGCAGCTATAACTTTTTGTAATGTAACGCCTTTCTTAAAAGGCCTGCGTCATAGCGCCGCTTTGAGGGCGCCCTCCAGGAGAAGCAAATCCTCCGGCAGAGGCGCCTCCCAGTGGAGTAATTCTCCCGTCCTCGGGTGCTCCAATACCAGCAGATAAGCATGCAGGGCCTGCCGTCCAAGTGCGGTCAACGCTCCCTGCGATTCCGGCCCGAGCTGATTGGCCTTGGTCTTGAAATGCGGGCCATAGACGGAATCTCCCATCAGGGGGTGGCCGATATGGGCGAGGTGGACGCGGATCTGGTGGGTGCGTCCGGTCTCGAGCTGGCAGGCGAGAAGGGCGGCCACCGGCTTGCCGTCGCGCCCCGAAAAACTCTCCAGGATCTCCCAATGCGTCACCGCCTCGCGTCCGCCCTGGCGCACCGCCATCTTCTCCCGCGCATGCGGATGGCGATCGATCGGCGCATCGACGGTGCCGCGATGCCGGTTCGGCACGCCCCAGGCGAAGGCCATGTAGCCGCGCCGCATCTCGCCGGTGCGGCCGTGGTCGGCGAACTGAGCTGACAGCGAGGCATGGGCGAGGTCGTTCTTGGCGACCACCATCAGCCCTGTCGTGTCCTTGTCCAGACGGTGCACGATGCCGGGCCGGCGCACCCCGCCGATGCCTGACAGCGAAGCTCCGCAATGGGCGATCAGCGCGTTGACCAGCGTGCCGGTCTCGTGGCCGGCCGCGGGGTGGACGACGAGGCCCTTGGGCTTGTTGATGACGATGATGTCGTCGTCCTCGAACACGATATCGAGGGCGATATCCTCGCCTTTCGGCTCGGCCGGGGCGGCCTCCGGCACGTCGATTATGATCGTATCGCCGGATGCGACGTGATAAGCGGGGTCGCGGACAGCGGAAGCCTTCAGGCTCACCGCGCCCGCCAAAATCAGGGCTTTCAGCCGCGATCGCGACAGGTCGGTGAGGTGCGCCGCCAGCACGCGGTCGAGCCGGGGCGAGCCCTCGTCGCCGGCGACGACAACCTCCAACCTTTGCGCTGACCCAGAGTTTTCCATGACGACGTCTGATACCGCTGTTCCCGAACCGACCCCCGAGCAGGCCGCGCTGTTCGCGCGGGTGCGGCGGATGATGCTGATCGCGGGGTTGACCACGGCGCTGGCGATCTGCGCCGTTCTGATCGCGGTGGGCTACCGCCTTTTCAAGTCGGAGGGAAGGGCGGTCGAAACCGCCGGCGACGTCACCGCCACCCTGCCGAAGGGCGCCAAGATCGTCTCGACCGGCGTCGCCGGCGACCGCCTCGTGGTCACGCTCGATGTGGGCGGGGTCATAGAGATCCGCACTTTTGATGCCCACACGTTGAAGCCGGCAGGAAAGCTGAAATTTGCCAATGAGCCGTGAGGCGGCCCGGGAAACTCACCCCCGCCGTCGTCCTGGCGAAAGCCAGGACCCATAACCACAGGCGGGTATGATTACGGGGACTCGGCGTTAACTCTGCACGCAACAATTGCGACTTGGGGCAATGGGTCCTGGCCTTCGCCAGGACGACAGCTGAGAGAAACCCCGATCGAGGCTTGCCGCCGGCAAAATTCGCGGCTATGTCGTACGCCTCACGCTCCCTTCGTCTAGCGGTTAGGACGCGGCCCTCTCAAGGCTGAAACAGGGGTTCGATTCCCCTAGGGAGCGCCAGACAAATCCTAAGCCATTGAAAAGCTGCACACTCTAGGCAACCATGTGAGCCTGGAGAGACCGCTCTGCTACGCACGTAGCCTCACAAGGTGGTCTGCAATGGCGCTCGCGGTCGTAACATGGCCATACTGATCCCCAGTCTCGGCTTCGCACGCTTTGACAGTCGTGGGGAGCTACGACTGGCGGAACGGCTCAAGGACTTCCTCGAAGAGAACGCTGTCGTTTGGCACAATCTCCCTGTCGGCCCTCACAACCGGCATCCGGATTTCATTATCGTTCACCCCGCGAACGGCCTGCTCGTGCTCGAGGTGAAAGACTGGCGCCTGGAGACGATTGTTTCGGCGGACAAGACAAAGGTCGAGTTGCTTACCAATCGTGGTGTCGTACGGGAGAGCAATCCCCTCGAGCAGGCTCGCAGGTACACGCTCGAGGTCGTGCGCACGCTGGAGCGCGATGGACAATTGTTGTTTCCGCCTGGTCATCGCTTTGTGGGCCGGTCCATTGTCCCGTTCGGCTTCGGGGCCGTCTTCACGAACATCACGCTCAAGCAGTTCGATCAGACCAATCTCAAGGAGGTGCTGGCCGGGCATCTGTGTCTTTTCAAGGATGAAATGACGGAGACCGCGGATCCCGAAGAATTCCGCACCAGATTGTGGAACATGGTTCATCCGCGTCCCGAAGAGCCGCTGTCCATGCCGCAATTCGACCGCCTGCGGGCGCTGCTCTTTCCGGAAATCCGCATACGACAGATTGCCCTGCCCTTGGACGACGCCCCTGCCGCCGATCCTTCGGACCGGACGCTTGCAGTCATGGACCTGCATCAGGAGCAGTTCGCGCGCAGTCTGGGAGAGGGGCATCGAATTATTCGCGGCGTCGCCGGATCGGGCAAGACCCTGATCCTTGCCTTTCGAGCCGAGTATCTGGCGCGTGCGGCGGCCAAGCCGGTGCTCATCCTGTGCTACGCCAATGGCATCGCCGGGCGACTTGAGGATGCCATGCAGAGCAGAGGCGTGGAGAACCGCGTTCAGGTCCTCACCTTTCATTCCTGGTGTTACCGGATGCTGCGGACTTATGGGGTCCCCGCCCCATCCGAGCGAGATTATCCGGACTACGCAAAGCGGCTGGCTGCGAGCGTTTCAGAGGTGATGAAGGCGGTAGATCAAGGCCATATCCCGACGGAGCAGTACGACGCTGTCCTGATCGACGAGGCACACGACTTCGAGCCGCAATGGCTCGCGCTCGCGGCCAAGATGGTGAACCCGCACACGAAGGCGCTGATGGTCGTCTACGACGACATCCAGGCCATCTACAAGGGGCGTGAACGCCCGGTATGGAGCCAGCTCGGAATTGAGGCCAAGGGCAGAACGAGCGTATTGAAAGTCAACTACCGCAACACTGCGCAAATCGTTGCCTTCGCGAAACGCTTCGCTGCAGACGTCATTGGCGCTCCGGGCATCACGGCCGACGATGAGCACGCCATCCTGTTGCCCGAAGATGCGGGCCGGCAGGGCGTGGAGCCGGCCGTGCGGCGATGCGTGAGCATCGACGCAGAAGCTCACTGCGTCGCCGAGTGGTTTCTCGATAGGAAAAAGGCCGGGTACGAGTGGTCGCAGATGGCGTGTCTCTACCCCGAGCACTGGATCGGCGGGCGGGTCGAGCAGATACTCGCCAGGCATGATGTGCCGATCGATATGGCCAAGGACAATCGCAACAGAATTTCGATCAAGCGGGTGGCCGTGCGGTTCTTGAGCATGCACACCGCGAAAGGGCTGGAGTTTCCCTGCGTCGCGATTGCCGGCTTGGGCTTGCTCGGCCGCCACGGCGAGACCGTCGAGGAGTGTGTCCGGCTGACCTATGTTGGGATTACCCGGGCGACTCACGAGGCGCTCCTGACGTACTCGAGTGAGTCGGAATTGGTGCAGCGTTTGATCGCGTAGGCGCAAAATCAACCACATCGCGCGGTCGCTTCTGCGCGGCGTGATGGTTGCTGACGAGCGCATGGCTCGGGCTCCCCTCAACGCCTGTTCGAGTGGCGATCACGAGAGGAGCCCTGCCATATGTCCTGGCCGCAAGTTCAATGATGCGCCGAAACGCTCCTGACGGTCTCGGTCAGCATATCACCCGACGTGGAATGGCTGACGTCACCCAGGCTGATGATGCCGACCATCCGCTTGCTCTTGTTGATCACCGGCAGCCTGCGGACCTGCAGCTTCTCCATATGATGCATCGCCTTGGCGAGGTCATCGTCCTCGCGGCAGCAATGGATGCCCTCGGTCATCACGTCACGCGCCTTCGCGCGGCCGGCATCGAAGCTGTGGCTCGCAAGCCCTTTGCAGACGATATCGCGGTCGGTCACCATTCCGACCAGCTTGTCGTCCTCGCCAATCGGAATGCAGCCGATGTCATGCGCCCGCATCAGTTTGGCAAGCTCGGTGATTGGGGTGTCGGGGCTGACCCAGTCGACACCCTTGTGCATCACGTCTTTGACTTTCATGGCGAGCCTCCGTTCGTGGGTTTCAAGTGCGTTGATGCAATGCAGCGGCACCCCCATCTTCCGAACTCCGACCAGACAAATGCAGACACTCTCGCCGCCACCCTGCTGACCAGTATGACGGCGACCTCGCGGCCAGAGTTCCCGCCCAGGACCGCAAAGGCAATGGGCGGTATACAAGATCCTCAGTCATGCGCGCTGAAGCGCCCGTGCGGTGCGTCGGCCGTCAGGCGCGCAAACTGCGCGTGACCCATATGAAGCAGCGTCTCATGATCGCCGGCTTCCATATAGATGTCCGGCTGTGCCTCGATGCTGTCGTCGACGATGACATCCAATCCGTAGCATTTGCCGACGGCAGGAACTGCACCGTGTGCACAGTCGCTGAACAGCCGATTGATCTCGGTTTCATCGGCCATGTGGACATTGTCGCCGAGGCTTGTCCTCAGGTCCGACAGGCGGAGGTGATGCGATGCGGGCAAGACGGCCAGCATGTATCCGCCGTCGCGCCGCAACACGATGCCCTTGGCGAGGCGGTCGCCCGAGATATGGCATGCCTCGGCCGTTCGAGCGGACGTCATGCTGAGTTCGTGCGGGATCACCTCGTACTGGATGTTCTCAGCGGCTAGGTATTTCTGGAGCGTGGGAGCAATGGCCATGACATCACCTCCGATGCTGAATGGAAACCATCCACCGTGAGGTCGATCCTGCAGACACTCGCCATACGATGGGCGGCTGCCTGATTATAGACCCGGGATCGTCGGGATACGAGTGCTGTCGGCGGTAGAGTAGGCGAGCGCCGCCCGACCGTAAAATCGAGGGGCGGGCGTCCCTCATTTCCGCTATGATCAAGCCATGACGATCGGGATCACCGGACCCGAACGGAAGGTACCAAGGCAGAGTGCCGTGGTCGGGCTCATTGTTGCGGCCGCTGTCATTGGGATTTGCCTGATCCCGCTCTGGCTCGCGAGCGACTTCCTGGTCGACTGGCTGTGGTTTTCCTCGATCGGCTATCTGCAGGTTTTTTGGACGACAATCGGCGCCAAAGCCGTCGTCTTTCTTGCGGTCTGGACGGGAACCGCCGTCATCCTTTGGTTGAACGGATGGCTCGCACTGCGCTTTGCCCGGCGGCGGTCGACACAGCTAGTCCCCGCTTCGGTGTGGAGCGCCGCGGGCAACGCGCCGCCGGATCTGCTTGCCCTTGTGCGCGACCGGTTACCGTGGCCCCGGTTGATCGCAGGGGGCGCAGCTTTGCTCGCTCTGCTTGTCGCATCGGCCGAAGTCGGCAATTGGGGCGTCTTCCTGCGGTTTGTCTATCAGCTGCCATACGGCGCAGACGATCCGCTCTACAACAAGGACATCGGGTTCTATCTCTTTTCACTGCCCGCCTATATCCTCATCAAGAACTGGATGATGCTCGCGCTCGTTCTGAGCGCGCTTTTCGCCGCAGCGATCTACTGGGTGCACGGCGATATCGAATACGACATTCATCGCCGATCAATGTCGCCGACGGTGATTGCCCACGGCTCGGCACTGCTCGGTCTGCTCTTTGCGGTGAAGGCCTGGTCCCATTTTCTCGATCGCTATCTGCTGCTCTATGGCGATAACGGCGTGGTCGTCGGTGCAAGTTACACCGATGTTCACGTGGGGCTGCCGGCCTTGTGGCTGATGATCGGACTTTCGGTCATCGCGGCTCTCGCCGCGTGGGCAAACCTGCGGGTGCGCAACTACCGGCTTCCTGCCGCCGCGTTCCTGCTTGTCGTGATCGGGTCTTTCGTGCTGTCCGGCGTGGTTCCCGTGCTGTTCCGGCAGTTCTTCGTCAAGCCAAGCGAATTGGAGCTGGAAAGGCCCTATATCGAACGCAACATCGCGCTCACCCGGCAGGCATACAATCTCGATCGGATCGTAGCCAAGCCGTTTGCTGCCGAACAGAAGCTTAGCTTCAAGACGCTCGACGCCAACAAGGCGACAATCGACAATATAAGGCTGTGGGACTGGCAGCCCTTGTCGGACACCTACGCGCAACTCCAGGAGATCCGCACCTACTACAAATTCCATCACCTTGACGTTGATCGCTATTGGCTCGATGGCGCCTACCAAAGCGTCATGATCTCGGCCCGCGAACTGGGGGCCTCCCTGCTGCCGCCGAATGCCCAGACATGGGTCAACCGCCACGTGCTGTTCACTCACGGCAATGGCGCGGTGATGAGCCCGGTCACGCGCAAGAGCACCGAGGGACTGCCGCTACTCTATTTGCGGGATATCCCTCCGGTCGCGGATGGAGGCCCCAAGATCCACGAGCCGCGCATCTACTACGGCGAACGAAGCGACGACTACGTCATCGTCAAGGGGAGCACGCCGGAGTTCGACTATCCGAAGGGAAAGGACAATGTTTACGCGGCCTATGACGGTACCGGCGGCGTTCCGATAGGAGCGATGGTGTGGAGAGGCCTGTTCGCTTACTACTTCAACGACCCGAACCTGCTGCTCTCAAGCTACGTCACGGCCGACAGCCGGATCATGATCCGTCGCAATATCGGGGAAAGGGTGCAAACGATCGCTCCGTTCCTCAGGCTCGATCACGATCCATATCTGGTCGTCAGTAACGGGCGGATGTTCTGGATGCAGGACGCCTACACGGTGAGTTCCTACTTCCCCTCCGCGCAGCCGGCGCAAGACCAGGATCTCAACTACATCCGCAATTCGGTGAAGGTCACCGTCGATGCCTATAACGGAACCGTCGACTTCTATCTGATGGACACCGGCGATCCCATCGCCGCGACCTGGCGGCGGATCTTTCCGGACTTGTTCAAGCCATTCTCGGTCATGCCGGCCGATCTGCAGAGGCACATTCGCTATCCGGAGGACCTGTTCCTGATTCAGGCGCAGCTCTATCAGAGCTATCACATGGAGGCCGCCGACGTTTTCTATAACCGCGAGGATCTCTGGCAGTTTCCGCGCCAGCCGGGCGGCGGCGGCGTTGCAACGATGGCCCCATATTACATCATCATGCGGCTGCCCGGTGAGCCGCAGGCCGAGTTCTTCCTCATGCTTCCCATGGTGCCCAGCCGCCGCGACAATATGATCGCGTGGCTGGCCGCACGCTGCGACGAGCCCGACTACGGCAAGCTGATTGTCTACGAGTTTCCCAAGGAGAAGCTCGTCTACGGGCCGTTCCAGATCGAGGCGCGGATCAATCAGAGCACCGAGATATCGCAACAGATCACGCTCTGGAATCAGATGGGCTCGCGGGTGATTCGCGGTGCGAACCTGCTTGTGATCCCGATCGAGAACTCGATCCTCTATGTCACGCCACTCTATTTGCGAGCGGAGCACGGACACCTGCCGGAGCTGAAACGCGTGATCGCAGCCTACGGTGAACACGTGGTGATGAAGGAGACGCTCGACGAGGCCTTGTCAGCCCTGTTCACCGAGCCCGGCGCGGTGCAGCCGGTCGCGAGCACGAAGGAGGAAATGCCTGTCACACGCCCGTCGGAGAGTCAGGCACGGGAGGCGCTCGATCGTTACAATCAGGCGGTGGAGCGCTTGAAATCCGGCGACTGGAAGGGTTTTGGCACGCAGTTCGACGCAATGCGAGAGCTTTTGGAGGAGATGAACCGGCGCTCCACCGGCCATTAGCGCGCCGGCTCCTCAAGTCTGGCGCGGCCTCCGATCCGCACGAAGCACGACGTCACGATTGCGCAGGCGCTTCTGTATGGCTTGGCGCAGGGCGCTCTCTCACGCCGTCGTGCCGTCGATCGCGCGGCGGATCGCCCGCTGCACTTCCGCATTCGACAGAAACAGATCGTGGTTGATGATGCCCCAGCCTTCCTGGGAGGCATCGAGCACGCGCACACCGAGCCGCGCGATGGCGGCCTTCTCGGCGGCGCCGACCCTGGTCATGCCACCGGCGATCTGGCCCGACAGCGCGAGTGCACGATCGTTGGTCGCGGCGATCACGGTGATCTTGCCGGCGAGCGGACCGATGCGCTGGATTGCCGATGAGAACACGTCCATGTCGATATCGGGCGCGGCAAACACCACCGCGCCAATCTTGCTCGTAACCGTGTCGCCGTATCGCGCATAGAGCTGACGCAGGCTTTCGAGGGTCAGCATGGTTCCCATGCTGTGCGCAACGATGTGCACGCGGCCGCCGCTTGGCGCCGACACGAGCGCAGAGAGCACGCGCTCGAAATCGTCGCGAGACCACATCGCGCTGTCGCGGTCATAGGCATAGTCGAACAGTCCTGCCTTGGAGGGCCAGGAGAATACCATGGTCCGGCCGCGGAACTTGATTCCATCGGAGAGATGGGCGGCATCCAGCACCGCCGTCTCGAAGGTCTGCTTGAAGCCGTGCACGTAGACCAGCACGTCCCCTCCGCCGGCCTGCGCAGCGAGATCGCCGGCGTCGGCCGACACCGGTTCGATCCGATCAAGACGCCAATCGCCGAGTCCAACCGAAGCGAGAGAAAGACGACTCTCGTCCGGGGCCACCAGCCTGGCCCGCGTGACCGTCATGCTCGTCGCGCGCTCCGGCCCAAACCAGGGTTTGGTGCGGCCGCCGTTGACGGGTTTGCGCGTGGTGGTGACAAGCAGCGTGGGATCCCCGGAGAGGGACGACGCGTCGAAGCGCGCGCCGGTCGCGCCCAAGCCGGCACATCCGCCGAGCGCGAGGGCACTCCCTGCCGACACAAGTCCGCCGAGGAGAGCGCGGCGCGAAACAGAATGACGGCAGTCGCGTTGCAGAAGACGTCGGACGATCACACGGAACCCTCGGGAACTTGCCCACCGTAACGCCGCCCCGCTTGGCTCACTGAATGACAATGGGGGCGAGAAGACGGCGGAGCAGCTTCGCGGCCGGTTCCGTCGACATGGCGTCCGAAAAGGCACCAGATCAGTCGATGATTTCAATCGAATGTAGCGCGCACCGATCGCGCAATGCCTTCTCTTGGCTCATGCCGCGAAGGCAAGGCGGTTGCCTGGAGGCGAGTTCTGGGCCTCGAGAAGGTCGATATCGAGCGTGGGCACGCCGCTCAGCCCGACCGACGCCATTCATCCGCCGTCATGAGTTCCAGCTGGGCGAAATAAGCCTCATTCGGGTCCTGATTGGGCTTCGCATCGACGTTGTCATCGCCTGAATTGGTCTCGCGCATCAGCTCGTTCATGTGTCCTGCAAGCACCGAGCCGATCGCATGGATGGCTTCGTGACGATCGAGTCCTTCGGACATCAGCCGCTGCGCCGTGCTTCGCACCGGCAGCTTGGGATCGGCAATTTGGCTCTCGACGATCGCATGAAAGACAGCGTGCACTTTCTCCCGCGGAAGGCGGATTCCGGCGCGCCGATGGTACGCCATCACGAGATCGATCCGTTCCTCCTCGTCCAACGCAACCCACAGATCCGGGTCTGGCTCTATCAATGGATCATACGCCAGGGTCGCTTCTTGGTCCTGAAGCGCCGACCGGGCAACGTCCGGTGTCCGCATAATTTGGGACAAACCGGATGACGGCTTGTCCAGCCTTTGCGAGTCGAGGCAACACTTCTTGAACTTCTTGCCGCTGCCGCAGGGGCAGGGGTCGTTTCGTCCCACCTTGTGCGAATTTACCATTGCGAGCACCAGCGACAGAACTTGATTGGGGGCACAATACACCAAGAGCAGCTCGGCCTAACGAAGCGATGCCGCAATGTCGGCGATCGATCTGAAGAGAACGAGTGGATCGTCCTTTGACGGAAGGAATCCTCGTCGCTTCCAGAACGCGGCAGCTTCGTCATCGACTGCGTTGACGATCAGTGCGCGCCCTCCGATCAGGCCAGCGGCCGTGACGCAGCGCTGGAGTGCATGCTTGACCAGGCCTGTGCCAATTCCTTTGCCGCTCCAATTCTCATCGGTCGCGAGCTGTCCCAGCAGCAGACAGGGCACAGGGTCGGGCGGCTGCCCGGTCCGTATGGACCGCGGCAGAGACGAGGGGATGATTGCCGTCGGCGCGAGACCATAATAGCCGACCACCCGGTTCATCTCGTGAACCACCATGACGGCGGTAAAGCCCTTCTCTTGGTTGGACAGCGCTCGCGTCTTCAGCCATCGGTCGAGCGATGGCTTGCCGCAAGAGAACTCGTCGAGATGGTGAGCTGGCGTCAGCGGTTCAGGGGCGGAGATCGCCAAGTCTCAGCGCCTCTTGCCGGGGCGGATTTCTCGGTTTGACACGTCTTGCTTACGCGAGCCGGCGTCTACTTCGCTTGAGGACGCCTTGCTCTCCCATGGCGCCGCGCGCTGGAAGAGTTCGACTATTTCCGGCACCGGGGCAGCCGGTCCGGACAGCGTCGCCATGAAAGCCTTGAAGCCGGACGGACTCATGCGAATGGGCGCGGCCTCCATCAGCACGTCCTCAGCCGCACGCACTGCCGCGTCACGCACGAAGTCCGTGCGTGATCGCCCGCGCAGCGCCGCCGCCCGGTCGATGATGGCAATGTCGGTTTCCGGCAGCCGCATCGAGAGCGGATGCTCCTTGCGTTCAACGCTTCGCGGCATGGTGAACCTCCACAGCAACCAATGTAAAGGCTTGTAGCGCATTTTGCAATACAGTTTGGTCTGGAGATAATCGTGCCGCCGGGCAAAACAGCCCGTGTTTACTGTCAACCCCTTTTCCCAAAAATATTCCACTTTACCGAAATTCGGATTTATCGTATGTGTCGCCCATCCCAGCCCACCAAAGGGGCGGTCGTACGTCGTTTCGAGCGCGGGCTGGGTTGCGGTGGACGCGGGCGGCGTTAAAGGCGGAGCTTGCGCGTGCAGGGCGAGATGAACCTCGTGAGCATGGCGCGGATCGCGAAGACGGACGGCGCTCAAGTCTCGTGATGCCTCTGGCGAAGCGGGAGTGTCCGCGTACGGCGAAACCGTGTGGTCCTGGCCGTCGTTGCTACGGTCAAGCCTTGGCGAAGGCGTCATCGCGTCAACCGGCGCGGTGGCGTGACTTTCGCGGAGGCGAGGGAGGCCAGAAGGAACTCGGCTCCCGGGAGAGCGCGGCATAGGCCGTCAGACCATCGCGCAGGGAAGGCCTGGTTTCGGCTGCCCTGTGTCTCCCCTGTGCATTGCGCGTGCATTCGTTCAGCGCAGGGGTCTTATGGGTGCCAGCTGGCGCCCGGTCTTCCCTGCGCCCTTTTCCGAGAGAGGGTATGAAGCGGAGCATAGCTCGGGCAAATCCTGCCGCGAGAACGAGAGCGCGTGTGGGCTGCAATGGACTTCTGTTGGCACCATTTCAACTCACAGCGCTTCGAGCGCCTCGCGCGACGGCGTCATCGGCAGCCAGTCCGGGATGCGGCGCTTGGCGAGCCAGTACGGCCGCCACAGCGACAGCCAGCTTTCGCGGTCGAGCGGCGTCGCTCCCCAGTCGCGTTGCCTCATGTCGATTTGCGACAAATCGTGCTTGTGCAACCATTGACGTGCCGCCCACCACAGCTCGCGCGATGCCGTCGCATTACCGGGACCTTCGAGCTCGACGATGCTCGGCAGCGGATCGCGGTAGCGGCGTGCGATCCGCAACGTTGCGACCCGTTCACCGTCCTTTCGTATGCTCCAGAGCCGCGATCGATTGTGTGCGAGGGCGCCCCCATACGAATTGAGGCAATTCCGCATCGCCTTTGCCTCCGCGGTGATGGCGGAAATCGAATCCAGGGGCATGAATTCGTAGCCCGCCATCCGGCCGGGCCGCAGCCACATGTCGGCGATCGGCAGGCGGCCGAGATTCGCATGCAGGGCAACGACCGTTCGCCAATCGTTTGCGGCCGAACGTGCGGCATCGATCCGCATGTCGGGTGTCCACGGCCTCTCGATCAGATCGTGCCCCAAGGTCGCGGGCTGAGAGGAAAACCACGCCCAGAGGCCGATGAGCCGCAACCGCGCAGTCCTCACGCGCTGCGGCTCGCGGACGAGCTCACGCGCGATCCACGCGGCCATCGGCTCATGCGCGAGCTCGGCGGTGTCGGCCACGAGTTGAAGCCATGTCGGCGCCAGCTTGGGCGAGCGCGGAAGGTGGTTCGCGATCTGCCGGCGGAACATCTCACCGTCGGGCAATCGCGGCATCGGACGCACAAATGCCTCGGGTGGCAGCTTGCGCAGCCACAAGGGCAGGTCGGCAAGTGCGGCGACTTGCGCCAGGGCGGCGCCATCGATCACGTGCGCAATGGCGCGTGCGTGATCGAGCTCTGCCCGCGGAACAGCCAGCGCGAAGAGAAGCGCGGGAAAGCTCGCGGCGAGGTCGGCCAAGCGCGGGTGCCGCGCGGCCAGGGCGCGCACCGGTTCCTGGAAACGCGGATGATATCGCCGAAGCCTGCGTTCGAGCAGGTCGGAACGCCCGGTCACCCGACAAGGGGCCGGCAGGAGATTGGATGTCATGACAATAGATCAGCGATCGCGGCGAACAGGCCGCGGCAGATTCGATTTGATTGGAAGTGTTGTGATCTCACCCGGGACTCAATCCCGGGCGGGGCGCGTCAAATATCGCGCGTCGAACCCGGGAAGCGTGCAGTCGTAGACATGGTCGCCTCCAAAACAAGAAATTGCGCGCATCCAATAGCGTGAGCCTCGCCGGGATGCAACCCGAGACTGCATCCCGCTGTGCGATCCGGGCGAGAGCCGTGCGGCGATATGCATGCTGCGTCGGCATCAGTGGTGGTGGTCGTTCTCCCCAAAATCTGCACTATGCGCGCCGACGTGCCTCCGGAGCTGCTGCCGGATCTTTGGAGGTGTTGGCAATGGCTTTTCGGAGTGACGAGATGAGCGGTTTGGTGATCAGCGGCGGCCGGGTGGTGGATCCCGCGAGCGGGATGGATGCCGTCGGCGACGTGGCGGTGGTGGACGGCAAGATCGCGGCTGTCGGCACGGGCCTCGGCGGCGCCGAGCGGGTAATCGACGCCACCGGCCTCGTGGTCGCGCCCGGCTTCATCGATCTGCACGCGCATGGCCAGTCGCTCCCGGCCGACCGCATGCAGGCTTTTGACGGTGTCACGACGACGCTCGATCTCGAGGCCGGCGTGCTGCCGGTCGGGTCCTGGTATGAGCGCCAGGCGAGGAAAGGCCGCGTGCTGAACTACGGCGCCGCCACCAACTGGGCCTTTGCCCGCATCGGCGCGATGACGGGCTCCAATGCGGAGAGCTCGCTGGAGGCGTTCGGCAACGCCATGCGCGACCGCCGCTGGATCGACAATGTCGCAACCGATGCGGAGGTCGCCGGCATCCTCGAGCGTCTTTCGCGCGGCCTCAACGAAGGCGGCATCGGCATCGGCATCCTCAATGCCTATGCGCCGGGCGCCGGCGTGCAGGAGCTGACCGCAGTCTGCCAGCTCGCGGCGAAGCAGGACGTGCCGACCTTCACCCACGTCGCCTTCATGTCGCGCATCGACCCTGAGAGCGCGGTGGAAGCCTATATCCGCCTGATCGGCTATGCCGGCGCCACCGGCGCGCACATGCACATCTGCCATTTCAACTCGTCGAGCAAGACCGACATCGCGCGCTGCCGTGTGCTGGTCGAGAAGGCGCAGGCGCAGGGCCTGCCGATCACGGTCGAGGCCTATCCTTACGGCACCGGCTCGACCGTGCTGGCCGCCGCCTTCTTCAGCGATCCCCAATTCGTCGAGCGCAACGGCACCGGCTATGATTCCGTGCAGCGCGTGACCGACGGCTACCGCTTCCACGACCGCGAGGAACTGCTCAAGGCGCAGGCCGAGGAGCCGTCCTCGCTGGTGCTCTGGCACATCCTCGACACCGAGCACAATGCGCATCACCGCGACCTGCTCGACATGTCGGTGCTCTATCCCGGCGGCGCGATTGCCTCCGACGCGATGCCGTGGACGACGTCGGATGGCAAGACCTACACCGGCGACGCCTGGCCGTTGCCCGATGATGCGACCTCGCATCCGCGTTCGGCCGGCTGCTTCACGAAATTCATCCGCGAATGGGTGCGCGAGCGCAAAGCGGTGTCGCTGCTCGAAGGTGTGCGCAAATGCGCGCTGATCCCGGCGGAAATCCTGTCGCAGAGCACGCCCGCGATGCGCGCCAAGGGCCGGCTCACCAAGGACGCCGACGCCGACATCGTCGTGTTCGACTACGAGAAGCTGTCGGACCGCGCGACCTTCACGGCAATGAACCGTCCCTCTGAAGGCGTGCGGCATCTCGTCGTCAGCGGCCAGCCGCTGATCACCGACGGCATTCTGGACGTCACCGCACGGCCGGGAAAACCCGTGCGGCGCCCCGTCGTGGAGAGCTGACCCATGCCGGTCCCGGTTCTCCTGGTGACGGGTTTCCTCGGGGCCGGCAAGACCACGGTCGTGAACCATCTGCTGGCGCATGCGGACGGACGGCGTATCGCCGCCGTCGTCAACGATTTCGGCGCCATCAACATCGATGCCGAGCTGATCGCGGGCGCGAGCGACGGAGTGGTCAGCCTTGCCAATGGCTGCATCTGCTGCTCGCTCGAGGGCGATCTCCTGCGCACGCTCTCGACGCTGCTGCGGCGCGATCCGAAGCCTGAGTACATCGTCATCGAGACCAGCGGCATCGCCGATCCCGCCGACATCGTGCGCAATCTGATGGACCCGGTGATCCTGCGCGAGGCGCCGCTGGAAACGGTGCTCTGCGTGATCGACGCGGGGACACCGCCAGCGGCCCTGGATGACGCGCTGTTGCGCTCGCAGTTGCGCGTCGCCGATATCGTCGCGCTGAGCAAGCTGGATCTGGCGGACGAGGGCGCTGGCGTCCGGATGCGCGAAGCCATCCGCGCGCTGCGCGTCCCCGCCGTCGTGGTCGAGGCGAGCCACGGCGAGATTCCGTCCGCGCTCTTGTTTCCCGCGACCTCCGACCGCGCGCCCGCGCCGCGCGAGCCGGGACCGAAACGGCCGGCAGAGGAACGCTTCGAGACACTGAGCTGGACCTCTGACCGGCCGATCTCGCTGCCGCGCCTGCAGCAGGCCATCGGCCGGCTCGCACCAAAGCTAGCGCGCGCCAAGGGTCTGTTCGAGACCGTGGAGCAACCGGGACGCCAGATGGTGTTCCAGTTCGCCGGCGGCCGCGCCACGCTGGCGCCGGGCGAGGCGCCGCCGCCAGGCGTGCCGCGGACACGGATCGTCTTCATCGCCGAGCTCGGCGTGCTCTCGCAGGCCGAGCTCGACGGGATCATGGAGGGGTGTGTTGCGGGCGGCTGAGGCGAGGCGGTAGGGTCAGCCGCTTCCGCCGTCAGCCGCCGCCCTCCTCTTACCGAGTCGATCCGAGACCGAACAATGCCTTCAAATATCCCACCCGCTCCCGCTGATGCCGCCTCGCGCCGCGCTGCCAAGCCGGCCATCGTCTATCCGGCCGGGACGATGCCCGAGCCGGATATGGCCACGCTCGAAGCAGCCCGCCGTGCGCTGGTCAAGACGCACGAGCTCATCGTGCCGCCACGCGATGCCCGTGCCTTTCGCGTGGCGCGCGGCCAGTTCTTCCGCATCGTCAGCGTCGAAGGCCCTCAGGTCGGCGACCTCAATCTCTGGAACGCGGACGATCTCTCCGAGCGCTTCTTCAGCGGCAAGACGCGGGCGCTCCATGGCACGCATGTCGGCATCGGTGACCGGCTCTGGAGCAATATGCCCTATCTTCGGCCGATGGCGACCATCAGTCACGATACGCTCGGCTGGTACGGCTTCGACGCGGACGGCGCCGGCATTCACGATGTGATCGGCACGCGCTGCGACCCCTATACAAATCTCCTGCTGAACGGCACGACTTACGATTTTTGCTGCCACTCCAACCTGTCGCGTGCGCTGGCGACCGAGGTGAAGGCCGATCCGGCCGCAGTGGAGCATCATGTCCACGACGTGCTCAACGTCTTCATGTGCACCGGCTTCACCAAGGACACCCACCAGTATTTCATGAAGGCAAGTCCGGTCCGCCCCGGCGACTTCATCGAGTTTTTCGCGGAGATCGACCTGCTCGGCGCGTTGTCGGCCTGTCCCGGTGGAGACTGCAGCGCAACCCATTCCAGCGATGCCGCGGCGTGCCATCCGCTCAAGATCGAAATCTTCGAGCCGGATCGAACGGCACTGAAGGGCTGGACCTGGCCCTCGCCGAGTGCCTATCACCGTCGCCACGGGGCGCATGCGGGAAGCTGAATCTCAGTCCTCGACCGGCAATCCGTCGCCGTGCACATACCACGCCGCGCGCGATGCCCACTGCACGTGCCGGTCGGGTGTCGTCCCCAGCGGCTCGTCGAACGCGCCGGCATGGACAATCGCCTCGCGTCCGCTGCGCGTGAGGTGCGGCATCGGGCTGCCGCAAATCCTGCAGAATGCGGTCGCAAAGCTCCGCGCATTGGGCAGATCGAAGCGCGTGACGGATGTTTCCCCGCGCAGCCAGCGCAGAGCCTCTGCCTTCACGATCACCTCGCAGGCATGCGCGGTCCCGGTCGCCTTGCGGCAGCGCGAGCAGTGGCAGTTGAGGAAACGATCGAACGGACCCTCGACCTCGAAGGCGACGGCGCCGCACAGGCAGCTTCCGCGGAAGGTGGCCATCTCATTCTCCCTCCGGCTCGGCCGGTTTCTCGGCCGCCTCCTCGGTGTGCACCGGAGGCCCGCCATGCGCGCCGCGCAGCCGGATCATGGTGTCGATCACATCCACGTCGATCTTCAGCATGTCGAGATCGCGCGTCATCTCGCGCACCTCCTGGCCCTTGCGCGCCAGCTCCTCGGAGACGTCGACCGCCATCTTGCGCTCGGTCACGTTGCCCTGTGTGTTGACGAACAGCTTTGCGCGCATCCATTCCAGCCGCGCCCGCTGGGTGTCGCGCTCGAACTTCTTCTCGGCATAGCGGCGCCGCGCCTCGGCATAGGCGCCGATCAGCGCGGTCTCCGGCAGGCTCCACAATTGCTCGACCGACATGGTCATGCCGTTCAGGTCCCGGGTTCGGCTCGGCGGAGGCTTGCTCCGCACCCCATCAGACCCTTCCGGCCGGAAATTCTCAAGAGGGCGCCGGCGATTCCGCGCCCGGCAAGTTCACGCGAATTGCGCGATGCCGTGGCCGACGGACCAGTTCTCCGCGGGGGCATCGAGCACGTTCACGAACACGTCCTCGGGCCGGATGCCCGGACTCACGCCGAGCAGCTCCGCGATCCGCCGGTACAGCGCCTTCTTCTGCTCCGGGGTGCGCGAGGCGAACACGGTGATCTGGATCAGCACGGCGTCCTCGCTGCGGCTGACGCCGTAGGCATTGCCGCAGCGGAAGTTCGCGGGCGAAAGCTCGCTGATGGTCATGAACTCGTCGCCATCAGGGACGTTCAGCGCCTCGCGCATGGCGCGGTAGAGACTGTCGAGGATCGCGCGGCGATAGGCTTCCGGCTTTCCGGCGCGCATCGAGATGTGGAGGAGAGGCATCGTAGGTCCCTCTGCATGCGGGCCCGATCGGCCAGGCGCATCATCCGCGCCGGCCGTCGGCTTATTGACGAAACGGGATATCAATCCCACTTTGTTTTTGACACGATGTCGAGAAACCATGTTCTTGACGTTGTGTCAAATACTATTGGAGGAGCAGCATTTGAGGCCGCGCGAGTTCGACCATGACGATGTCCTGCGCATCGCGTTCGACCAGTTCTGGCGCAAGGGCGTCCGCGGCACCTCGCTGTCGGACATCGCGCGCGACGCCGGTGTCCAGCGCGGCAGCCTCTATAACGCCTTCGGCAGCAAGGAAGCGCTGTTCCTGCAGGCCTATGAGCGTTACGCGGGCGACTATCTGCTCGGCCTGCAAAAGGCGCTCGGGACGGGGTCTTTGCGCAAACGCCTCACCACGTTCTTCGAGCTGACGATCGCCAATTTCCGTTCCGGCTCGCCGCCGCGGGGATGTCCGACCACGCGCGGCTTGATGGAGCTCGGCGCGGCGGAAGGCGAAGGGCTGGATGAAGAGGCGCGCCAAGTCTTTGCGAGCCTCGTCTCCCGCATCACCGCGCTGGTTCAGGACACGTTGTCGGCGGGCGCCAGGCGCGGCGAGTTCAACGGCAATCCCGCAGTCGCAGCGCTGCATATCATTACGGTGACGCGCGGCCTTGCCGTGCTCGAACGCGCCTACGGCGACGAAGCCCAGCTGCGCAAGATCGCCGCGCACACGATCGATCTCGTGCTCGACAAGAAGGGTGGTTAGGTGTCAGCAGATTGCAAGCGCGTTGACTGCTCGCGTTGTCGCAATCTCGTTCTCGTTGCCGACGAACTGGCTGACGACCGATTCAAGTTCGCCAGGCTGCTTGCTGCGGGCGATCGCCAGCAGTCGCATCAACTCTGCCTCGTCCTTCGACAGGCGCTTGCAGGATGGCGGCATGAGGCACAGCTCGCACGGCCGGCCGCTGCGCAGGATCCTGACCAGCGCAGCCGCGCGTGCGACCAGCAGCGGGCTGTCGGCAATGCCGGGCGCCTCGTCCGCAAAGCGATAGGCCGCTTCCCAGCAATCTGATGCGCCGGTCGCATAGGCAGCTCCAATGAAGCGGAACAGCGACAGCGCGACGCGGGAAAACTGGTCGTAGCTTTCGACGTTCGGACGGTTCGCAAGCGCGGCTTGAAGTGGACAGAGCCGCGGCTGGTCCGCGTCCGGATCCGGCGCAGAATCGCAAATGGCCTGCATCATGAACGATCTCGTCAATGCAATGTGGGGCTGCCCACGAACCAGCTCTTCATCGCCATCATGCGGTCATGGC
Organism: Bradyrhizobium iriomotense; assembly: GCF_018130765.1. Lineage (GTDB taxonomy): Bacteria > Pseudomonadota > Alphaproteobacteria > Rhizobiales > Xanthobacteraceae > Bradyrhizobium > Bradyrhizobium iriomotense_A. The sequence continues at coordinate 97,052 of NZ_JAFCJZ010000020.1, read as the reverse complement.
CGCGTGAGGCGACGTGCCGGTCAGGCAGGATGAGGCCGGCCATGCGGAAGATCGTCGCGAGGCCCCGCACCGGCGCCAGCGCCCAATCCGCGCCCACCGGCGGCAGCCAGTACTCGAACTGCTCACGCGCGACATCGTCGCGCTCTTTCTGCGCGGCGGCGATTGCCCGCAGGATGCCGCACTCGCTCTCCGACATGCGCGGACAGGTGGGGCAGTGCACCTCGATCGCGGTATGCGCCGTGCAGGCGAAGATCTCGATGATGGATTCCAGCGACGGCACGGCGTCGCCGACGCGAAAATGGTCGTACACCTGCTGGATGTCGGCCGCCGTCGGAACGGCGCTGCCGCTTCGCGCCTTGGCACGAAATCCCCAGACGAAGAGCCGCTCCGCCGCGGTCAGTGCGGGCAGCTCGAGGGGCCTTGCGTATGTCGATTGATGCATTGAGTTCTGGCCTTTGGCGGCGCGCAGCGCTTTCTGCTGGCGCTGATGATCTGTGCCGATCGTTCGGCCAGAGGCTTCGCCAAGTCAACGCACGGAGGGCCGATATCGAGGTCTTCTAGATTTGAAAAGCTTGGATTTCCGCACGGCCAGCCTGGCAAGCCCGCAGCATGCCGCCGGCCGTCCCACGCAATCCTGCGGGCGTTCGGGACCCGAATGCTTAAAGCTTTGCTAAGGAGAGCAGGATAATCTCGCATATCACCATTGCCAATTCTTGCGAGCCCTGATGATTTTCTCCCGTATCAGTTTCAAGCTGGTCCTCATTGTCGGCATCAGCCTTCTCGGCATGATCGCGCTGGCGCCGATCGCGCTTTCGACCTTGCGCGCGCAGATGATCGCCGATCGCGAGGCCAAGACGCAGCACATGGTCGACGTCGGCTACGGCATCCTGGCCCATTTCCAGAAGCTCGAGAGCGACGGAAAACTGTCGCGCGAGCAGGCGCAGGCCGCCGCGATCGCGCAAATCAAGAGCCTGCGTTACGACAAGGTCGAGTATTTCTGGATCAACGACATGACCCCCAAGATGGTCATGCACCCGATCAAGCCCGAGCTCGACGGCAAGGATCTCTCCGGGATGAAGGATCCCGCGGGCAACGCGCTGTTCATGGGTTTCGTTGACGTCGTCAACAAGCAGGGCGCGGGCTTCTATGGTTACCTCTGGCCGAAGCCCGGCTTCGACCAGCCGGTCGGAAAAATCTCCTATGTGAAGGGCTTTGCGCCCTGGGGCTGGATCATCGGCACCGGCATCTATCTCGACGACGTCGACGCCGTGTTCCGTCAGAACGCGATGACGTTTGCGCTGGTGTGTCTTATCGTGCTCGTGGTTGTGCTCGGCGCCTCGTTCGTGATCGGCCGCAGTGTCACGAAGCCGCTCGCGAAGATCACCGCGCTGACTGAACGCCTTGCCGCCGGCGACAGTGCGTTCGAGGTGCCCTACACCGATCGTCGCGACGAGGTCGGCGGGCTCGCCAAGGCGCTCGCCGTGTTCAAGGACAATGCGTCGGCGGTGCAGCAGATGCATGCCGAGCAGAACGAGCTGAAGCGCAAGGCGGATGACGAGAAGCGTCGGACGATGGCCGATCTCGCCGGAAAGTTCGAGGCGAGCGTGCAGGCCGTGGTCCGCGACGTCTTCAACGAAGCGCGCGAGATGCAGCAGGCCGCGCAGGGCATGTCGGAGACCGCGAACAAGGCGACCGACCGTGCGAGCTTCGTCGCGACCGCCTGCCAGCAGGCCTCGGCCAACGTGCAGACGGTGGCGTCCGCCGCTGGCCAGCTGTCGTCCTCGATCACCGAGATCAGCCAGCGCGTCGCGCAGGCCGCATCAGTGGCCGACAAGGCCGCCGCCGACGGCCAGCGCACCAACGATACCGTGCAGGGGCTGGCTGCTGCCGCGCACAAGATCGGCGAGGTCATCGACCTCATCAACCAGATCGCCTCGCAGACCAATTTGCTCGCACTCAACGCCACCATCGAGGCGGCGCGTGCGGGCGAAGCCGGCAAGGGCTTTGCGGTGGTCGCCAGCGAAGTCAAATCGCTGGCGAGCCAGACCGCGAAGGCGACCGACGAGATCGGTGCGCAGATCACCGCGATCCAGGCCGAGACCAACCAGGTTGTCGGCAACATCGACAGCATCCGCAAGACCATCATGGAGGTCAACGAGATCTCCTCGTCGATCGCGGCTGCAGTCGAGGAGCAGGGCGCCGCGACGCAGGCGATCGCGCACAGCGTGCAGGAGGCGGCCTCCGGCACCGACCAGGTCTCGCAAAACATCTCCGGCGTTACTGATGCGACCGCCGAGACCGGCCAGGCCGCCGGCCTCGTGCTGCAATCGAGCGGCAGGCTGTCGCAGAAGCTGCAATCGCTCCAGGACGAGGTCAGCACCTTCGTTGCGGGCGTGCGGGCGGCCTAGTATAGCGGGAGGATGGGCCAAAACTCCGATCGGCGCGCGCGCATCCTCCTGATCAATCCGAACAGCAATGAGGCGACCACCGCGATGATGGTGGCGATCGCCAGGTCCGCTGCCGCCGATGGTTTCGACATCGTCGGCGCCACGGCAACGCGTGCGCCCAGGATGATCGTCTCGGCGGCTGCGCTGGAGGCGGCTGCGTCAGAGGTCGAGGAAATCGCGCGTGCCAACAGCTCTGCGTGCGACGGCATCATCGTGTCGGCATTCGGCGATCCCGGTCTCGCCGGGATCAGGGCGGCGATGACGCTGCCTGCCGTGGGCATCGGCGAGTCCGCGATGCTGGAAGCCGGAGAGAACGGTCGCCGGTTTGGCGTGGCGACCACGACGCCGCTGCTGAAAGCGAAGATCGACGCATTGCCTGATACGCTGGGCTTGCGTGCGCTCTACACCGGCACGCGCTTTGCCGACGGCGATCCCGAGGCGCTGATGCGCGATCCGGCGCGGCTGCGGGCGGCGCTGGCCGGCGAGGTCGAGGCCTGCATCGCGCAGGACGGGGCTGAAGCGGTCATCATCGGCGGCGGGCCGCTGGGTGAAGCGGCGCGCGAGCTTCAGCCGATGTTCGCCGTGCCGGTCATCGCGCCGATCCCGTCTGCCGTGCGGCGGATCATTGGTCTCGTCACCGCGTAACGTCTGGTTTTTCCGCGACGCGGCATCGGCCGTACCACGGAAAACTGTTTTCCTTGACATGAACTCTGCCGTGCTCGACCTGTAACGAGGTCGAGCGATGGCGCGTTGCGTCCCTCGCGATAAGAAAAGCAGCACGGGAAAAGACGCCATGAGTGCAGGCCTCAACGAGAAGGATTACCTCGCCACCTTGCGGGGCCTGTGGGACAAGGCCTGGCCGAAGGGCATGCCGCGTTCGCCGAACTATCTGCACGGCGAAGTTCCTCTGACGGAATATCTGCGCGCCTGGGCGAAGCGCAGTCCGGCGCGACCTGCCGTGATCTTCTACGGGCATGTCACCACCTATGCCGATCTGGATCAGCAGAGCGATCGCTTTGCAGCGCTGCTGCAGGCGAAGGGCGTGCGCAAGGGCGACCGCGTCGCCGTCTTCCTGCCGAACTGCCCGCAATTCCATATCGTGTTCTTCGGCATCTTGAAGCTCGGTGCGGTCCACGTCCCCGTCAGCCCGCTGTCGCGCGCGTTCGAATTGTCCTACGAGCTCAACGACACCCAGGCCGAGGTGATTGTGGCGCTGGACCAGCTCATCCCCGTGGTCGAACAGGTGAGGGGCGAGGTGCGGCTGCGCGAGATCATCGTCACCAGCTTCGCCGATGTGGTGCCGGCCGCGCCGGCTTTTCCTGCACCGGATTCGATCCGCACGCCACGCGTCGCCGTCCCAGGCGCAACCGATCTGCTGCCGGCGCTCGCCACGATGTCAGCGCCCACGCCGCTGCCGCCGACCGGCCTCGATGACGTCGCTGCGCTCAACTACACCGGCGGCACCACCGGCATGCCCAAGGGCTGCGTCCATACCCATCGCGACATGGTCTATACGGCGGCCGCCAATTCCGGCATCTCGGTGCTGTCGGATGAGAGCAGCGTGTTCCTGTCGTTCTTCCCCGAATTCTGGATTGCCGGTGAAAACTTCGGCCTGATCTTCCCGCTGTTCTCCGGCGCGACACTGGTCCTGCTCGCGCGCTGGGATGCCGTCGGCGCGATGGCCGCCATCGACAAGTACAAGGTCACGATCACGGCGATGCCGGTCGACGGCGCGGTCGAGCTGATGGACCATCCGCGTTGGCGCGAGTTCGACCTCTCGTCGTTGAAGCAGGTGCGCGTCGTCTCCTTCGTCAAGAAACTCAACGCCGACTACCGCAGGCGCTGGAAGGATCTCACCGGCACGATCCTGATGGAGGCGGCCTGGGGCATGACCGAGACCCACACCTCCAACACCTTCACATCAGGCTTCCAGGACGACGATTTCGATCTCAACAACCAGCCGATCTTCGTTGGCCTGCCGGTCCCCGGCGCCGAGTTCAAGATTACCGATTTCGAGACCGGCGCGCTGTTGCCGCTCGGCGCCGAAGGCGAGATCCGCGTGCGCACGCCGTCGCTGCTCAAGAGCTACTGGAACAAGCCGGAGGCGACCGCGGAATCGCTGATCGACGGCTGGCTGCGTACCGGCGATATCGGCACCATCGACAAGGACGGTTTTCTGCATTTCCTCGGCCGCCGCAAGGAAATGCTCAAGGTCAAGGGTATGAGCGTATTCCCGCCGGAGATCGAGGCGCTGCTCGGGCAGCATCCCAAGGTGCTGGGCTCGGGTGTGGTCGGGCGCGACGATCCTGATAAGGGCCAGGTGCCGGTCGCCTATATCCAGCTCAAGCCGGAGGCGGTCGGCACCATCTCCGCAGAGGACCTGCGCGCCTGGTGTGCCGAGCGCATGGCCGTCTACAAGGTCCCGGAAGTGCGTATTATCGAAGCCCTGCCGCTCACGGCGACGGGCAAGGTGAAGAAGCAGGACCTCGATCCGAATCTTCCTGCTGCTGTCTGAATGAGAGATACGATGTCGTTCAAGAAGCTCCTGATCGCCAACCGCGGCGAGATCGCCATCCGCATCGCACGCGCAGCGGCCGATGCCGGCATCGCGACGGTCGCGATCCATCCGGCTGACGATGCGCTGTCGCTGCACGTGCGCGTTGCCGACGAGGCGGTCGAAATTCCCGGCCGCGGCGCGCGGGCCTATCTCGATATCGAGGCCGTGGTGAAGGTCGCAAAGGCCGCCGGCTGCGATGCCGTGCATCCCGGCTACGGCTTCCTCAGCGAGAACGCGGCGTTCGCAAAGGCCTGCGCGGATGCAGGCATTACTTTTGTTGGGCCGAAGGCGACAGCGCTCGAACTGTTCGGCGACAAGGTCGCGGCCCGGCAACTAGCAAAGCGCTGCGGCGTGCCGATCATCGCCGGCACCAGCGGTCCCTCGAGCCTCGAGGAAATCACTGCGTTCTTCACCTCGCTCGGCAGCAATGCTGCGATCGTGATCAAGGCGATGGCCGGCGGCGGCGGCCGCGGCATGCGGGTGGTGGAGAATGCGTCCGATCTTGCGGAGGCCTATGCACGCTGCCAGTCCGAGGCCAAGGCTGCGTTCGGCTATGACGGCGTCTATGCCGAGCGGCTGATCCGGCAGGCCCGTCATATCGAGGTGCAGATCATCGGCGACCGCCATGGCGCCATCTCCCATCTCTGGGAGCGCGAATGCACCATCCAGCGCCGGCACCAGAAGCTGGTCGAGGTTGCGCCGAGCCCGTCGCTGAGCGATCCCCTGCGCGGCCGCATCATCGAGGCGGCGAAGCAGCTTGCGACAACGGCGGCTTACGACAATCTTGGCACCTTCGAATTCCTGGTCGACGGCACCGCCGAGGACAGCTTTGCCTTCATCGAGGCCAATCCGCGGCTCCAGGTCGAGCACACCGTGACGGAAGAGGTGCTCGGCCTCGATCTTGTCCGCGCCCAGCTCGCGGTTGCCGCGGGCGCTTCGCTGGCGTCCCTCGATCTCGCGCAAGGATCGATCCCGAAGCCGCGTGGCTATGCCATGCAGCTTCGCGTCAACATGGAGACGCTGGACGAGACGGGCGCGACGCATCCCACCGGCGGTGTGCTGGCCGTGTTCGAGCCGCCGTCGGGGCCGGGCGTGCGTGTCGATAGCTTTGGCTATGCCGGCTACAAGACCAGCGCCGCCTTCGACTCGCTGCTGGCCAAGGTGATCGTGCATACGCCGGGTGAAGCCTGGCACGACGTGGTCGCAAAAGCCTCGCGTGCCCTGCGCGAATTCCGGATTGACGGCGTCGTCACCAACATCGCCTTCCTGCAGGCTGTGCTGGCGCATCCCGATTTCAGGACCAACCGCATCGCGACCGATTTCATCGACCGCAACATTGCAAAGCTCGTCGAGGCGGCCGATGGCGCGGCCAAGCCGCTCTACTTTGCGGCGACGGAACACGTCGGTGCCCACGGTTCGGAGACGCACGTTGCCCAAGCGGTGCCCGAAGGCGCGGTGATGGTCGCGGCACCCCTGCAGGGCACCATCGTCACGATCCAGGTGAAGCAAGGCGAGATCGTCCGCCCCGGCCAGCAACTCGCCGTGATCGAGTCCATGAAGATGGAGCATCTGGTCATGGCCGAGCAGGGCGGCCGCGTCATGAATCTCATCGCCGGTGACGGCGTCACGCTGATGCATGGCGAGCCGATCATGTATCTGGAGCCGCTCGACGTCGCGGCCGATAGCACGGCGGCGGAAGCCGATGTCGATCTCGACCACATCCGCCCCGACCTCGCCGAGCTGATTGCGCGCCAGGCCAACACGCTCGACGAAAATCGCCCCGCCTCGGTCGAGCGCCGGCGCAACACCAATCAGCGCACCGCGCGCGAGAACGTCGCCCAGCTCGTCGACGACGGCTCGTTCATGGAATACGGGAGCCTCGCCATCGCGGCGCAGCGGCGCCGGCGCAAGCTCGACGACCTCATCAAGAACACGCCGGCCGATGGCCTCGTCATGGGCGTCGCCACGGTCAACGCCGAGAAGTTCGGCGGAGAAGCTGCGCGCTGCATCGTCGTGGCCTATGACTACACCGTGCTTGCGGGCACGCAGGGCCACATGAACCACAAGAAGATCGACCGCATGCTGACCTTGGCGGAAGACTGGCGCGTGCCGCTGGTGTTTTACGCCGAAGGCGGCGGCGGCCGGCCCGGCGACACCGACCGGCTCGGCATGACCGGCCTTGACGGCCCGTCCTTCGTGCAATTCGCGAGGCTCTCCGGCCTCGTGCCCGTGATCGGCGTCGTCTCCGGCTATTGCTTTGCCGGCAATGCCGCGATGCTCGGCTGCTGCGACGTCATCATCGCCACCAAGAACGCCTCGATTGGCATGGGCGGCCCCGCCATGATCGAGGGCGGTGGGCTCGGCGTCTATCATCCGGCCGAGGTCGGTCCTGTTACGTTCCAGTCGCCGAACGGCGTCATCGACATCCTCGTCGAGGACGAGGAGGAGGCGACATCCGTCGCGCAGAAGTACCTGTCCTATTTCCAGGGCGCAGTGACGGATTGGGAGGCGGCCGACCAGCGCCTGCTCCGCCGCGCCATCCCCGAGAACCGCCTGCGCGTCTACGACATCCGCAGCGTGATCGACCTCGTCGCAGACAAGGATTCGGTGCTGGAGCTGCGCCGCGACTATGGCGTCGGCATGATCACCGCGCTGATCCGCATCGAAGGAAAACCGTTCGGTCTGATCGCCAACAATCCGCGCCATCTCGGCGGCGCGATCGACGCCGATGCCGGCGACAAGGCCGCGCGCTTCCTCCAGCTCTGCGACGCCTTCGATCTGCCGATCGTCTCGCTGTGCGACACGCCCGGTTTCATGGTCGGCCCCGAAGCCGAAAAGACCGCGATCGTGCGGCACGTCTCGCGCATGTTCGTAACAGGCGCGAGCCTCACCGTGCCGCTGTTCGGCATCGTGCTGCGCAAGGGCTATGGCTTGGGCGCCCAGTCGATGATCGGCGGCGGCTTCCACGCCTCGTTCTTCACCGCGGCCTGGCCGACCGGCGAGTTTGGCGGCATGGGCCTGGAGGGCTATGTCCGCCTCGGCTTCCGCAAGGAGATGGAGGCGATCGCCGACGCTGGGGAGCGCGAGACCTATTACCGCAACAAGGTCGCCGAGCTCTACGCCAACGGTAAGGCGGTCTCGATCGCCTCGGTGTTCGAGATCGACAACGTCATCGACCCCGCCGAGACGCGGCGCTGGATCATGGCGGGGCTGCGGTCCGTGCCGAAGCCGCCGGCAAGGACGGCGAAGAAGCGGCCGTGCATCGACACTTGGTGAGGGCGGTGCAGCAATAGTTGCGTTCCCGGTTCCCGATTGACATCCCCGCCTGTGGTGCCAGACTTTGCACAATAATACAGGGTGGAGACGTCCGCGATGGCCAGCCTTTCGGCCTCGAACCATGTCGCCCGTGTCTTGTCCGTCGCCAATCATGTGGCCGACGTCGATGCCTCTTCGCGGATCGCCAATTCCTGGCGGCGCTGCCTGATCGGCCACAAGCTCGATCCCGCCCGCCAGGGCCCGCCGCAGACGCTGACCGAGGCCGAGATCCGGCACGTCGCCGAACCCATGGAGGAGACGATCAGGCTCGCGACGCCCGAGCTCGACGACCTCGCACGCGTGCTGCGCGACGCCGGTTATTGCGTCAATCTCGCGGATGCGAACGCGACCATGCTGTTCAGCCGCCTGCCGGGCGAAGCCGATGCAAGGATGTTTCTGGACTGGAAGATCTACACCGGCTCCAACTTCGCCGAGACGTTCGAGGGCACCAACGGGCTCGGCACCGCGCTCGCCGAGGAGAAGCCGATCCTGGTGCATCGCGACGAGCATTTTCGCGCGCAGTGGCACATGTTCTCCTGCGCCGTGGCGCCGCTGTTCGACCAGGCCGGGCGGCTCGCCGGTGCCATCAACATCACGTCCTGCCGCGAGGACCTTGAGCGCGCCGCGCATCAGCTCGCGCTGGCGGTGACGATGGAGGCGACGCGGCGAATGGAGGGCGCGATCTTCCGCGGCCATTTCCGCAACGCCTGGATCGCGACCCTGCCCGGAGACGGCGGCAGCGGCCTCATCGCCTATGACGACGATCGCCGTATCGTCGGCGCCTGCCGCTCGGCGCGTGCGCTGCTCGGCCTCACCGATGGCCTGATCGCCTCCGGCATCGACCTGTCGCGCTACATCAGGTTCGATCACCACGGCGCGCGTGGCACGGACGAGGCCGTCGAGCTGCGCCGCCCCGATGGCAGTCCGCTGGGTCAGGGACATGTCGCGCCGCCGCTGCGTGCGAGATCGCATGCGCCGCGCCGCGATGCGCCCGCGGACCGCTTCGATGCCCTGCATCGGCTCGCCGGCCGCGATCCGGGTTTGGTCAAAAGCGTGAAGCGGCTCCGAAGCATCGGCGATCACAACCTGCCGGTGCTGCTGCATGGCGAGACCGGCGTCGGCAAGGACGTGTTCGCGCGGGCCATCCACGCTGCCAGCAACCGCGCGCGCAACAACTATGTCGCGCTGAACTGCGCGGCGATGCCGGAAAGCCTGATCGATGCCGAGCTGTTCGGCTACGAGGCCGGCGCCTTCACCGGCGCGCGGCGTGACGGCTCCAAGGGCCTGATCGTGCAGGCCGACGGCGGCACGCTGTTCCTCGACGAGATCGGCGACATGCCGATCGCGCTGCAGACGCGCCTGCTGCGCGTCCTGGAAAATCGTGAAGTCTGGCCCCTCGGCGCGCTGAAGCCCGTGCCGGTCGACATCCGCCTGATCAGCGCGACCCACCGCGATCTCAGTCGCATGGCGGAAGAGGGGGCCTTCCGCGCCGACCTCTATTTCCGCCTGCGCGGCATGGAGGTGCACCTGCCGGCGTTGCGGGAGCGTGCCGACCGCGACGACATCATCCGCCAGATCGCGCGCGAGGAGGCGCCGAATTGCCGGCTCTCGGACGAAGCCTGGGCGCTGCTGGCGGCCTATTCGTATCCCGGCAACATGCGCCAGCTCCGCCATGTGCTGCGGCTCGCCGGCTGCACGGCGGAGAACGGCGTCATCACGGATGCCGATCTCGATCTGCCGCCGTTTGGTGGAAGGACGGAGCCGGATCTCGCGGCGGCCGAGCGTGCGACGATCGTCGAGGCCTTGCGCCAGCATGGCGGCCGCGTGACTGAGGCAGCGCGTGCGCTGAAGCTGAGCCGGGCGACGCTGTATCGCAAGATCAAGCAGCTGAAGATCGAGACGGCGCAGTGACGCTCTTTCTTCCCCTCTCCCCTTGTGGGAGAGGGTGGCTCGCCGCGCAGCGGCGAGACGGGTGAGGGGTTCTCTCCGCGAGCACATCTTTCATCGGAATTCGCGGAGAGAACCCCTCATCCGGCGCTTCGCGCCACCTTCTCCCACAAGGGGAGAAGGAAGGACACCGCGCTTGGAGCGCCGCAATCTTACGAAAAATCCGTCCAGCTCAAATGCCGTGCATCGAGGTCGCCGAGGCCGACCGTCTCGCGCATCTCCTGCGGCGTGTGAAAATGGCCGCGCAGATAGACCAGGGGCTTGGCGGCATCCGCATGCGAGACGCCGCGCACTTCGCCGACGAAGATCGAATGCGTTGTCGTCTCGAACTCCTGCGCCAGCACGCAGTCGAATGCTGCCACCGCATCGGTCAGCACCGGTGCGCCGGTTGCGCCGCGCGTCCATTGCCCGAACGCGAACCGATCGTCGCCATTGACGCCTTTCTGGCCGCTGAAGGTGAGCGCCAGCATCGCGTGATCCTCGTGCAGGAAGTTGATCGCGAAGGCGCCTTCCTCGCGGATGCGCGCGTGCGCACTGGCGTTGCGGTTGACGCAGACGATCAGCGAGGGCGGTGAGTCCGACAGCGAGCAGGCCGACGTCACCGTCAGGCCCGTGCGCTTGCCGTGCTCGGCGCCGACCGTGACCAGCGCCACGGCGCCGGTGCATTGGCGCATCGCCTGCTTGAAATCCTTTGCGTCGATCGTCACGCCATGATCTCCGAAATGGATGCGGGTGCGGCACGATCGCGCCGCACCCGTATCGGGTCAAGCCGCCTTCTTCGCGGAGCCGAGATGCGTCAGGCGCGGCATCACCTCGTTCTTCAGCAGCGAGAGCGAGTGGTGCCAGGCTTCGGCCTTATGCTTGTAGTCGAAGCCGAACACCAGCAGCACGCCGAAGCCGCCGACCTCGTCGTAGATCTTCTCGATCTTCTCGGCGACCGTCGCGGGCGAGCCAACGATCCAGTTCCGCTTGGCGCAATATTCGACGGTGACGTCGCTGTCAGGCACATCAGGGGCGTGCTTCAGATAATCCTTGAAGCCGAAATGGCCGAGCAGCGGCAGGAAGTACTCATGCATCATCCGGCCCATCATGTCGCCGGTCGAGAGCCTCCAGGCCTCCTCGTCGGTGTCGGCGACGAACACCTCGCGCACCAGCCGCCAGTCCTGCCGGTTCGGCTTGCGCCCGGTCTTGGCCGCGCCAATCTCGACCGAGTCCCAATGGCTGCCGACATAGGCCGGATTAAGGTTGAGGCTCATCGGGATGAAGCCGCGCTCGCCGGCGAGCTTCAGGGTGTCCGAGTTCTTCGAGAGGCCCGCAACGCCGATCGGCGGATGCGGCGCCTGCAGTGGCTTGATATGGGGTTTCAGGAAGTCGAACATCGTGTCCGGCTTGGTCACCGTCCAGAACTTGCCCTTGTAGGTGAAGGGCGCGGGATCGGACCAGAGCTTCAGGATGATCTCCAGCGCCTCGCGGGTCATGTCGCGGTTCTGCCCGCTCATGCCGTCGACGTTGAACATGGCCCAGTCGCTCGGCAGCCCCGACGCGGCGACGCCGAAATTGAGCCGGCCCTCGGACATGTGGTCGAGCATCGCGACGCGGTTGGCGAGCTCGGCCGGGTGGTGATAGGGCAAGAGGAAGCCGCCCGGCCCGATGCGAAGCTTTTTGGTCTGCATCAGCGCCTGAGCGATCAGGAGGTCGGGCGTGGGATTGGGTTCCCAGGGCGCGGTGTGGTGCTCGCCGACCCAGGCCTCCTGATAGCCGAGCTCGTCGAGCCAGCGCATCACCTGCAGGTCCCAGTCGTTTCCTTCCTTCAGGCCGCACTCCGGCGGATGCGAAGGCATCGTGAAATAGCCGATCTCCATGGGTTTCCTCTCCATAATTGACGCGTCTTGCTGCGCGGTTCACGGATGTGAGTGGAGACGCTTCAGCAAGCGGTGTGCCACCGCGGTTGCGCCTCAGACCTGCGAGAAAAGGCTGGTTTGCGGCCGCAATAGCCGATATCCCGGGGCGAATTTGCGGGACCCGTCTCATTGTCGCGAGACGGCGTCTTGCCCGTGAGACGAGGATGAGATGACCGAACCCGCTTATGTCGCGGTGGACTGGGGCACCAGCAGTTTTCGCCTGTGGCTGGTCGATCGCGCCGGCCAGGTTCTGGCGGAGCGCCGCAGCGGCGAGGGCATGCTGGTTGCGGCCAAGACCGGCTTCGCTGCCGTGCTGCAATCGCATCTTGCCGCGGTCGAGGCGCCCGCGCATCTGCCGGTTCTCGTCTGCGGCATGGCCGGCGCCAAGACTGGCTGGGTCGAGGCCGGTTATGTCGACACGCCGGCGCCGCTCGCTTCCATCTTGAAGCAAGCTGCGCGCGTGCCGGGCGAGGCGCGCGACATCCGCATCCTGCCCGGCATCGCGCAGCGCGACGCCAGCGCGCCGGACGTGATGCGTGGCGAGGAGACGCAACTGCTCGGCGCGCTTGGCCTCAGTGCTGCCGGCGAGGCGCTGGTCTGCATGCCCGGCACGCATTCGAAATGGGTGCGGGTGAAGGACGGCACCGTCGCGAACTTTTCCACTTTCATGACCGGCGAGCTCTTCAGCGTCGTCTCGCGCGAGACGATCCTCTCGCTCGCGGTCGCCGGCGCAGACGACGCCGAGGATCTTTCGAGCTTCAAGACGGCAGTGAAAGCTGCGTATGAAGCACCGGCCTTCGCCGCCAATCTCCTCTTCGGCGCGCGGGCGCGGCAGCTGCTGTTCGGTGGCACGCCGGCTGCGGCACGCGAAACGCTGTCGGGCACGTTGATCGGTGCCGAGTTGGCGGCGGGGCTCTCCGGCGCTGTGCCGAAAGCCGGTATCACGCTGATTGCCTCGGGTCGCCTGGCAACGCTGTACCGGCACGCCTTCGACGCCCTGTCGGTCACCGTGCAGCCGATCGATGCGGATGAAGCGGTCCGCCGTGGCCTGTCGATGGCGGCTGCGGCGATCTGGACGAAATAGAAGGACTTTTGAGATGAGCATTCCCTTTCCGTCGATGCAGCGCCCGCTGGTCGCGATCCTCCGCGGCGTCAAGCCCGAGGAGACCGAAGCGATCGTCGGCGTGCTGATCGAGGCCGGCATGACCGCGATCGAGATCCCCTTGAATTCGCCCGATCCGTTCCGCTCCATCGCAACCGCCGTGAAGCTCGCGCCCGCCGGCGTGCTGATCGGCGCCGGCACGGTGCTGACCGCCGAAGATGTCGATCGTCTCAACGATGTCGGCGGCAGGCTGATGGTCTCGCCCAATGTCGACACCGAGGTGCTGGCGCTAGCGCATCACCACGGCATGGTGACGTTGCCGGGCGTATTCTCGCCGACCGAGGCGCTGCTCGCGGTGCGCTCCGGCGCATCGGGCCTGAAATTCTTTCCGGCGAGTGTGCTCGGCGCGTCCGGCATCGCCGCGATCCGCGCCGTGCTGCCGGCCGGCGTGATGATCGCCGCCGTCGGCGGCGTCTCCGACCAGAATTTTGCCGAGTACATCAAGGGTGGCGTGACGGCGTTCGGTCTCGGCTCCAGCCTCTACAAGCCCGGCATGGGTGCAGCCGATGTCGCAGCGCGCGCCAAGGCGACGGTCACCGCCTACGATCGGGCGATTGCGAAAGGCTGAAGCCGCAATGAACTAGCCGTGATCCTGCCATAGCTTATTGTGCCGCATTGTGTCGCGATGCTGATGTTCTGGCATCGCAGACATCCGACCGGCGCAGCAGGAGACCGACATGGCGATCAACAACGTGGCCGATCTGTTCGTGGCAACGCTCGAACAGGCCGGTGTCAAGCGCATCTATGGCATTGTCGGAGACAGCCTGAACGCCCTCACCGAGGCGCTGCGTCGCCGCGGCACCATTGAATGGGTCCATGTTCGCCACGAGGAGGTCGCAGCCTTCGCGGCCGCCGGCGAAGCCGAGATGACCGGGAGCCTTGCGGTGTGCGCGGGCTCCTGCGGCCCCGGCAATCTGCATCTGATCAATGGCCTGTTCGACGCGCATCGCAGTCGTGTTCCCGTGCTTGCGATCGCGGCCCAGATTCCCACCGCCGAGATCGGGGGCGGCTATTTCCAGGAAACCCATCCGCAGAACCTGTTCCGCGAATGCAGCCATTATTGCGAGCTGGTCTCGGACCCGAGCCAGCTGCCTTACGTGCTGGAGAACGCCATCCGCGCGGCCGTGGGCCTGCGTGGCGTCGCCGTCGTCGCCATGCCCGGCGACGTCGCGTTCCGCAGCCCGCCCAAGCGCGCGCTGTCGACGGCGCGCGGGCTTGCGCTGGCGGCACCGAAAGTCGTGCCACCGGCAGATGAGCTGAAGGCGCTGGCGGATCTCCTGAACGGCGCCGAGCGCATCACCCTGTTCTGCGGCCGCGGCTGTGCCGGCGCACATGCGCCGCTGATGCAGTTGGCCGAAGCGTTGAAGAGCCCGATCGTGCATGCGCTCGGCGGCAAGGAGCATGTCGAATACGACAACCCCTACGACGTCGGCATGACCGGCTTCATCGGCTTCTCCTCGGGCTACGCCGCCATGCATGCCTGCGACGCGCTGGTGATGCTCGGCACCGATTTCCCCTACAAGCAGTTCTTCCCGACCGATGCGCAGATCGCGCAGATTGACATCCGTCCGGAGAATCTCGGGCGGCGCTGCAAGATCGATCTCGGCCTCGTCGGCGACATCAAGCTGACCATCGAGGCGCTGCTGCCGCTGCTCAAGACCAAGACGCAGCGCAGGCATCTCGACGATGCCATCGCCCATTACAGGAAGGCGCGCGAAGGCCTCGATTCGCTCGCCAAGGGCACGCCGGGCAGCAAGCCGATCCATCCGCAATATCTGGCAAAAATCATCAGCGACCACGCGTCCGACGATGCCGTGTTCACCGCCGATGTCGGCACGCCGACGGTGTGGGCGGCGCGCTATCTCGACATGAACGGGCGGCGGCGGCTGATCGGCTCCTTCGTGCACGGCTCGATGGCCAATGCGATGCCGCAGGCGATCGGCGCGCAAGCCGCCCAGCCCGGCCGTCAGGTGATCTCGCTCTCCGGCGACGGCGGCTTCACCATGCTGATGGGCGACCTCATCACGCTGACGCAGATGAAGCTGCCGGTGAAGGTGGTCGTCTTCAACAACGGCGTGCTCGGCTTCGTCGCGCTGGAGATGAAGGCGGCCGGCTTCGTCGACACTAATGTCGATCTGGAGAACCCCGACTTCGCGGCGATGGCGCGCGCGATGGGCATCTTTGCCAAGCGCGTTGAGGATCCCGGCGAGCTGCCGGGCGCGATGAAGGAGATGCTCGCGCACAACGGCCCGGCGCTGCTCGACGTCGTCACGGCCAAGCAGGAGCTGTCGATGCCGCCGACCATCACGCCTGAGCAGATCAAGGGCTTCAGCCTCTGGGTGCTGCGCGCGGTGATGAACGGCCGCGGCGACGAGGTGCTTGACCTCGCGAAGACGAATTTGCTGCCGCGCTAAGGCATGATCCGGAAAAGTGCGAAGCGGTTTTCCGAAAAGATCATGCGTGAACAACAACCTAAAGCGCGATGACGAAGCATCCAGATTTCATCGCGCTTTAGCCCCGCTTCGCCGACGGCACCGGCAACCGCTCGTGGCGGCGCTGGAAGCGCTGCCAGTGCAGCACGATGCCGATCAGCAGGGCCGGCACGAAGCCGAGCGCGATCAGGAAATGCGGCAGCTCCTTCGGCGAGATGAAGGCGATGGCGATGTCCGAGATCAGCCAGAGTGCCGCGAACATCACTGCGAAATCCGTGCGCGGGCAGCGCAGATAGTAAAACACGGCGGTGATGACGATGGCGGGCCCGATCGCGATGGCGATCATGATCGCCGTCAGCTCCTTCGGCGTCAGCGCGTCGAGCACCATCGAGGCGAGCAGCCAGATCGCAGCGAACATGGCGACGATGTCGATCGGATGCCGCAACCCAATACCTCTCGCAGGAACCGCACTATCGTTGTGGCCCGGCGCCCCCTCCGTCAAGGGAAAATACGGCTATTCCTCGTCACTTCCGGGCGTTGGCCGCAGCATGAAATGACCGAAGGCGGTGGCGATCGGCTTGTCCGCATCGTCCTGCCAGGCGCGCGCCTCGAAGGCGACGATGCGGCGGCCCTGCTTCACGATCGAGACGTTGGCAAACGTATCGAGCGCGCGGCCGGAGCGTAGGTAGTTGACAGTGAGTCCGATCGGCTTGGGCAGCGCGGCTGCGCCGAGCTCGCGGCCCACCCCGATGACGGCGGTGGTCTCGAGGAACGCACCGGTCATGCCGCCATGGATCGCGGGCAGGATCGGATTGCCGATGATCTTTGGCGAGAACGGCATGGTCAGCGTGCCGTCGTCGTTGACGCGGATGCCGAGAGCGCGCGCGAACGGGCTGCGCGCGAACGGACCATCGGGATCCTCAGGCGCCTCCAGCGTCGGGATGCTGCGCGTATCCATCCGGTGGTCGGCGAGCATGTTGGTGCGATTGGCGCCGATCATGAAGCAGGCGGTCGCGGTCGCGACCGGATCGTCCTCGGACTCCTGGTAGGCGGTGGAGCGCACGAAGGCGATCGAGCGCGTGGTGCGGTAGCAGACCGAATGCGCCTTGATGTCGAGGCCGGGCGTCGCCGGCTTCTGGTAGTCGATCCGCAGGTCGAGGGTTGCGATCGCGCGCGTGCCGTCGAGCGCAAGCTGGACCGCCATGCCGCAGCTCTCGTCCAACATCGCGGTGACGACGCCGCCATGCAGCACACCGGTCTCGGTGTCGCCGACGAAGACGGGACGGTAGGGCAGGCTGGACCAGGCCTCGCCTGGTGCGAAGCGGTCGAGCTGGAGCCCGCTGATATGGCCGTAGTCGGAGCGGCGCCCCTGGATGGCCTCGGCGAGTTCCTCGAACGGGAGTGTGACAGGTACAGTGGACATGGCGATGTTCTAGACCAGTGCCGGCTGTCGCGCAAAACCTGAGAATGCGCCTTGCCCAGGGACGCCTGCCGGGGTCGGTTTGGCCTCGACAGGGCGAGCCAAAGCAACGATGGTGGGCGCTTCGTTCGTCCAATGCCCGCAAGGAGCGCCCATGACCGACCCCGAAACACCCGGCACCACCCAGGGGCCCGTCACCATTTCGACCTCGAGCTCGGAGCGGGCGCCGATCATCTATTTCGACGGCGCGTCCTGCTTCGGCCATCACAACGGCGCGATCCAGATCGAGCTCGCCGCGAACCTGTTGATGCCGGTCGGCGCCGCCGTCAGGGTCGACGTGGTTCAGACCGCGCACTTACGTTGCAGCGTGGCCGCGGCATTGGCCTTACGCGAAGCACTCGACAAGGCATTGGCGATGTACAAGCAGGGCCAGCAGCAGCCGGCCGAGGTGATCCCGGCGGTGAAGAATTGAGGCGGCAATTGACTCGGCGCTCTCTTTACGCCAATTTTCGCGCAGGTTGATACGACCTGCCGGTTGCCCCCTCCGTGGAATGGTGAACGTATCGAGCCCTTGATCGGCCCCCTTTGCCCGAGCGACCGGGTCAGCAACGCAACCACCTGACAGATCTGGTTCGCTCCTGCAGAGGATCTACCGATGCGCGATTTTCGCGATGCCAAGGCTATGGCGCAGACGCTGCGCCAATCTCTGACCACCACCAAGGATGTCACCATCAGCCACAGCGAGAGCCTGGAGCTGGTGTCGAAAATGCTGGGCGTGGCCGACTGGAACACGTTGTCGGCGATGCTTCAGGCCGATCGCCGCAACATCATCGCGCCAGCGCGGCTCAAGACGACGACGGCGCTCTATCCGGCTATTCCGTTGCGCGATCTCGTTCCATTTCCGAACGCGACCTATCCGCTGTTCGTCGGGCGCGACAGTACAGTCAAGGCCTTGAACCAGGCGTTCGACGGCGGACGGGAGGTGGTGGTGGCGATCCAGCGAGAGGCGGGCGTCGATGAGCCGCGACTTGCGGATGTCTACGAGATCGGCATCCTGGCCCAACTGCTCGAATTCGAACCGCTCGCCGATGGCACGTTCAGGGTGCTCACGCGGGGACTGAAGCGTGTCGCGTTACGTAGCTTCGCCGTTGAATCGGCCGCGTACCGGGCTGAGGTGGCCGACGTCAGCGAGGGAGCGGCCCGCGACGCGAGGGATTTAATTCGGAGAATCTATCAGCGCTTCCAGGATTACACGACGGCTCACGGAATTCTTGTGCCGGACATCTGGCTGTTCTTCGATCAAACCCGTGATCCCGGACAGATCGCCGATACCGTCGCGACGCACCGGCGGAAGACGTAATCCGCGACAGGACTCGAGGAGAAGAGGTGGGTTAGGCTTCGCTAACCCACCCTACGAGCTGGCGTTGCTTCAGCTGGCGAGATTCGCGTTCAGGCAGCACTTCTTGAATTTCTTGCCACTGCCGCAAGGGCAGGGGTCGTTGCGGCCCACCTTCGCAAATGGATTGGCTCGTGCGTCGGATAACGATGGGGTTAGGAGACGCTTTTGCCGTGCCCGATATTCTGGATCGAACGCGGCCCATGTTGATAGTTCTCGAATCGTATCCTCGAACAAGGTCAGTTTGTCACCCGGGTGAGGCGGAGCCTCGCCTGGATGATCGATCGCATAGCGAAGGTCTTTCTCGAAATCACTGAATGAAAGCCAGGTCGTGTCGATCAATCCCCGAGCGAAGGCCTCCTGCACCAGTGGCTTCAAGTCGATCAATCCGAGCCACGCGATCGATTGCTGCCAGCCGCACCAGGCGTAGCAGTCCGCCTGTGGTTCGATCAGGTCATAGCACTCGCGAAGAAATTGCGCGGTCCATGTGCGCGGGAGCAGGCCGCTCAGGGTGAGGAGCGCGGTCGCCTCGATCATGCGTGAACGGATGTACTCGTCGGCTGCCGGCGTGTAGACGATCTCTCGCAGAGGTTCGGGGTCACCGTCGAACACCGCCGCCATGACCCGATGGGTCGTTGCAGTGACTGCGTCGCCCAATATCCGATCCACAGCGTTGCCGGGCATCCGCAGGAATTGCGCGAGGATGCGGTAAGCACTTTTCGCGCGCCATTCTCCGAGCAGGTGGAATGCGAAGAAGAGACCGGGATCAGTTGGTGCTGGGCCTGACGACACAAAATGGTCGAAGGCCTTGATGAACACCGGGATCATCTCCTCCTGGTTGGCGCGCGCCGCCAGGATCGCCTCGGTGGGAAGTCCCTCCGAAGCGCTCAATCGTTCGAGAATCTCATGGGCATCCATTCGCGTGCTCGCCGTCGGGGAACCGGAAGCCTCCAGAATGACGCGACACGGGTCTCAGGTCGAGCGATATCGATTGCTAGCTCACATGCACCTTCGGCTTCTTGCCGCCGTTCCACTTGCCGTCGAGTGCGCGCTCGATCTGGGCGGCGAGCTGCAGCAGGAGGCCGTCATTGGCCTGCTTGGCGATCGCCTGGATGCCGAGCGGCAGGCCGTGATCCTGCGCTGCCATCGGCATCGAGATCGCGGGCATGCCGCAGAGATTGGCGAGCGGCGTGAAGGCGAAGAAGCGCCAGAGATTGCCGAACCAGTCGAGGACATCAGGGTTGTCGGAGATGGTGAGATATTCCCTGGTGCCGACCTTCGGCGTCGGCAGCGCGGTGATCGGCGTCAGGATCACGTCCCACTGCTCGAAGAACGCGCCGAAGCCGCGTGACGTCGTGTTGAACACGGCTTGCATCTTCGCCCGCTCGGCGAAGCTGGTGTGGCGCCCGGCTTCCCAGATCCGGATGTTCATGGGCTCGATCAGATCTTCCGGCGGCTTCTCCAGCCCGCGCGCGGCGAGCATGTTGGAGATCACCACGGCGAAATTCGAGATGTAGCAGGTCGTCTGCGCCGCGAAGGCCGCGCGGAAGTCGAGCTCCGGCAGTGCATAATCGACGTGATGGCCGAGGCCCTCGAGGAAGCGGCCGGTCTTCTCCAGCTCGGCTGCGATCTCGGGCGTCGCCGTGTAATCGCCCCATGTATGCGACAGCGCGATGCGAAGTTTTGTCGGATCGCGCTTGATCATTTCCGAATATGGCTGCGCCGTGGTCCAGAACGGCATGAACTCGCCGGGCGCAGGCCCGCGGGCGTGATCGACGAAGGCGGCGGTATCGCGCACCGAGCGCGACTGGCAGCCCTGGATCGAGACGAGACCGGTGAGGTCGGACATGTGCGGGGCCAGCGAGAAGACGCCGCGCGAGACCTTCAATCCGATATTGCCGTTGACGCCGGCGGGAATGCGGATCGAGCCGCCGCCGTCGGTCGCATGCGCGATCGGCACCACGCCGGCCGCCACCATCGCCGCGCTGCCGGCCGACGAGCCGCAGGTGGTGTAGTCGGTATTCCAGGGATTGCGGGTGACATAGACAGCCGGATTGTCGGCCGAAGAGCACACGCCGAATTCCGGCGTCGTGGTGCGCCCGATCAGGTTGAGCCCCGCCTGGCGGAATTTACCGGTCAGGAACGTGTCGGCGGTCGCGCGATTGCCGCGCATCAGCAACGAGCCCATCTCCTGGAGCCGGCCCTTCATGGTCGGTCCCAGATCCTTCATCAGGAAGGGCAGGCCGGCGAAGGGACCTGCGAGATTGGCGCCGTCCTTGGCGGGATCGGCGATCACGTCCTCGAACAGCTCGACCACGCCCGACAGGGCCGGATTGACCTTGGCGACGCCTGCGGCGGCCTGGCGCGCCAATTCCTTCGCCGTCAGCTCGCCCTTGCGGACGCGGGCCGCCAGCGCCACGCCATCGTGCTGCGCCCATTCATTCCAGCTCATCGGCAACGTCATGCAGTCAAAATCCCCTTAAGGTGCGGCGCCACCTTTTTCGCAATGGCCCGCGTGAATCAACTGAGCCGGCGCGAGGGGCAGGGTTGCGCCGGGCGGAGAGGTCGGATGATGCCGGCTCTATCAATCCGACAGTCGTGCGATCGCTGCAACCGGGCCGCCGCCAGCCGGCCCCTGATGCTCGGCACCGCCTGAGACGTAGACCGCGCCGGTGCCGGCAAGGCCCGCGATCAGGCCGCCGACCGCAGCGCGGGCGTGGCGTGTCGAGCTGATGTCGGTATCCTCGAGCATGGTGTGGCGAAAGCCGCGCACACTGCCGTCAGGCGAGGCTTCCGCCTTGGCGAAGATGTTGACGAGCGCGCGGCCCGCGGTGCTCTGCGGCGCCACGCCAAGCCCGACGCTGTTCAACGCCGATACCACCGCCGGTGCGTCGATGGCATCCTCCATCACGGCGTGCCCGATCTCGAACGCGCTCGCTGACGACGCCGAATTGCCGAGCACGATGACGACATTGTGCATCAGCTCGATCCCGGACGAGGTGGACGCGACGTTCGAGAACAGATCGTAGCGCCGCAGCACGTCCTCATCCCGGACCTCGGGGCCGATCTCGCCGAGCGCGACGGCAACCCCGAGCCCCGAGGCACCGCGCGAATAGGCCATCGAGCTGTAGGAGCTTGTCGTCACCACCTTGTTGCCGCGTGCAGCTGCCGCCGCGACACGCTCGCTGGTGAGCAGCGGGCACTTGATCTGCACGAAATGCACGTCGGCGGGCTCAACGATGCCGGCGTCCGCCATCGCGGCCTTCACAGCCTTGGCCGTCTCCGTGATCTGCGCGGAGCGTCCAAGCTCTTCGGGCAGGAAATCCCGCGTATGCGCCATGCCGATGCTCAGGCGCTTGCCTGACAGGCCCGCCGTCCGCTCGGCCTCGCGGCGCGTGAACACCGTGATATGCGGGCTCAGCACGCCCTCGGTGCCGCCGGACATCACGAAGGCGATGCGCTGCTCGACCTCGTGCGCGGTGAGACCGAGTTGCGGCGCCAGCGCCGTGCACAGCGCAGCGACGGCGTACTCCCGGGTAAAGTCGTTGACGCCGCCATTGCCCTCGGTCTTGCCGAGAATGGCAAGGATCGATTTCGGATCGATCGCGCCGGAGCCGATCATGGCCATCAGGCCGGAAACGTCGCCGGGGCCCGTGGTGGCGATTTTGAAGACGCCGACCGATGTGGTGCGCATGAATGGTCCTTGGAGTTCGGTGGCCCGGCAGTGCAAACAGCCTGGGTAATGGGGCGGCTGTCAAGATATCCAGGCCATGTGCGCCATTCTCGGTGTCGTCCTGGCGAAAGCCAGGACCCATTACCCCAGGGAGTGGTTTGGCGAAGGCTCACTGTCGGTACTCAGATCGTCAGCAATCGATGGATTCCGCGGTGGGTCCTGGCTTTCGCCAGGACGACAGCGAAGTATGCGCGCCGCCCTCGCCATCCCCACGATTGTGGCGAGATCGCATCGGTTCAACAAAAAAATCCTCTGTCGACGGTTGCGCGCCGCACCTTGATGAATCAACCTTGGTTGGTCCATAAGCGGCGTCCCGCGGCCGGATTTCGGTTTGCGTCGCGTGCTTGGATAGAGGGATTCTCGCGTGGCAAATATCAACCAGAAAATTGCGCAGGAGCTTGGGGTTCGGGCGGAGCAGGTCGAGGCGGCGGTGACGCTGCTCGACGGCGGCGCAACGGTTCCCTTCATCGCCCGCTACCGCAAGGAAGCGACCGGTGCGCTCGACGACGCGCAACTGCGCACCCTGGAGGAGCGCCTGGTCTATCTGCGCGAGCTCGAAGACCGCCGCAAGGCCATCCTCGAATCGGTCCGTGAGCAGGGCAAGCTCGACGCCGCGCTGGAAGCCTCCATCATGGCCGCCGACAGCAAGGCGCGCCTCGAAGACATCTATCTGCCGTTCAAGCCGAAGCGCCGCACCAAGGCCGAGATCGCCAAGGAAGCCGGCCTCGAGCCGCTCGCCAATCGGCTCATCGCCGAGTCCGGCAACGATCCGAAGGTCGTGGCCGAAGGCTTCATCAACGCCGAGAAGGGCGTTGCCGACGCCGCGGCCGCGCTCGACGGCGCCCGCGCCATCCTGGTCGAGCGCTTCGACGAGGACGCCGATTTGATCGGTGCGTTGCGCGAGGACGTGTGGACCAATGCGCGCATGGCCTCCAAGGTGCGCGACGGCAAGAAGACCGAGGGCGAAAAGTTCGCCGACTATTTCGATTTCTCCGAGCCGCTGACCAGGCTGCCCTCGCATCGCATCCTCGCGATGTTCCGCGGCGAAAAGGAAGAAATCCTCGACCTCCAGATCCAGGCCGAGGAAGCGCCGCTGGCTGGCGTGCCGGGCGCCTATGAGCTGAAGATCATGAAGCGCTTCGGCATCGCCGACCTCAAGCGTGCCGGCGACCGCTGGCTGATCGACACCGTGCGCTGGGCCTGGCGCACCAAGATCCAGGTGCATCTCAACATCGACCTGCGGATGCGGCTGTGGAATGCGGCCGAGACCGAAGCCGTGCGCGTGTTCGCCTCCAATCTGCGCGACCTGCTGCTGGCGGCACCGGCCGGCACCCGCGCCACCATGGGTCTCGATCCCGGCTACCGTACCGGCGTCAAGGTCGCTGTTACCGATGCGACCGGCAAGGTGGTCGATACTGCCGTGATCTATCCGCACGAGCCGCAGCGGCAGTGGAACGAGTCGCTCGCGATCCTCGGCAAGCTTGCGCTGAAGCATCGCGTCGAGCTGATCGCGATCGGCAACGGCACCGCCTCCCGCGAAACCGACAAGCTCGCAGGCGATCTCGTCAAGGGCCTGGCTGAGCTGAAGATGAACAAGATCGTCGTATCGGAAGCCGGCGCGTCGGTCTATTCGGCCTCGGCTTTCGCCTCGGAGGAGCTGCCCGGCCTCGACGTCACCCTGCGTGGCGCGGTTTCGATCGCGCGACGCCTGCAGGATCCGCTCGCCGAGCTCGTCAAGATCGAGCCGAAGGCGATCGGCGTCGGACAGTACCAGCACGACCTCGGCCAGGCCAAGCTCGCCAAATCGCTCGATGCCGTGGTCGAGGACTGCGTGAATGCCGTCGGCGTCGACGTCAATACCGCCTCCGCGCCGCTGCTCGCGCGCGTGTCGGGCGTCGGCTCCGGCCTTGCCGCGAGCATCGTCGCGCATCGCGACGCCAACGGCCCGTTCAAGTCGCGCAAGGCGCTCAAGGACGTGCCGCGGCTTGGGCCCAAGGCGTTCGAGCAGTGCGCGGGCTTCCTGCGCATCCTTGGCGGCGAGGACCCGCTCGACGCCTCCGGCGTGCATCCGGAAGCCTATCCGGTGGTGCGGCGGATTCTCGAAGCGACCAAGAGCGACATCAAGGCGCTGATCGGCAGCAGCGAGATCGTGCGCACCCTGAAGCCGAAGGATTTTGTCGACGAGACCTTCGGTCTGCCGACCGTCACCGACATCCTGCGCGAATTGGAAAAGCCCGGCCGCGACCCGCGTCCGGCGTTCAAGGCCGCGGTGTTCAAGGAAGGCGTCGAGGAGATCAAGGATCTCAAGAAGGGCATGATCCTCGAGGGCACGGTGACCAACGTCGCCGCGTTCGGCGCTTTCGTCGACATCGGCGTGCACCAGGATGGCCTCGTCCACATCTCGGCGATGTCGAAGAACTTTATCAAGGATCCGCGCGAGGTGGTGAAGCCCGGCGACATCGTCAAGGTGAAGGTGCTGGACTTCGAGGTCGCCCGCAAGCGCATCTCGCTGACGCTGCGGCTCGACGACGAGGTCGGCGCCAAGAAGGATGCTCCCGGCATGCAGCGCGACAACGGCCAGCGCAACGCCAGCCGCATGACCTCGTCCGCGCCGCGCAAGCAGGAATCCTCCGGCGGCGGCGCCCTCGCGGAAGCCATGCGCCGCGCCGCCGAGAAGAGCGGCAAGCGGGCGTGATGCCTTTAACCTCTCCCCGCCCTTTGCGGGGAGAGGTCGGATCGCGTCAGCGATCCGGGTGAGGGGTAGGGCACCGTGCGGGCCAGACCACAGATGCTGCCGACTCCTAAGCTGCGCGTCCTCAACTCAAATCACATTCGCGGAAGCGCCCCTCACCCCACCCTCTCCCCGTAAGAACGGGGAGAGGGAGTGAGAGAGCGTGCCCTCCCTAACACCGGCGTCAGAATCTGGCGCATTTGTAAGTTGAACGCACCTGTCCATTCTCCTCATCTGATCGTCCTCGTGCGGCGCGCTGATCGCCGCACTGCAAGGAGGATGCTTCGATGGACAACAGGCTTCTCAAAGGCATCACTGCGGTGACGGTCGCCGCGGTGATGGCGCTCGCTTCACCAGTGCTCGCCCGTGGCGGCATGGGTGGCGGAGGTCACGGCGGCTTCGGC
This sequence comes from Bradyrhizobium iriomotense, assembly GCF_018130765.1. Taxonomy (GTDB): domain Bacteria; phylum Pseudomonadota; class Alphaproteobacteria; order Rhizobiales; family Xanthobacteraceae; genus Bradyrhizobium; species Bradyrhizobium iriomotense_A. The sequence continues at coordinate 71,607 of NZ_JAFCJZ010000020.1, read as the reverse complement.
GGTGGTGGCCATGGCGGCTTTGGCGGCGGTGGCCACTTCGGTGGTGGCGGCATGCATGTCGGTGGTGGCGGCATGGGTGGCGGGGCCATGCGATCTGGCGGGATGGGCGGCCCTCATTTCGGTGGTGCCCGCTTCGTCGGTTCGCCAATGGCCGCCCACGCCGCCATCGGACCCCGCTTTGCCGCTGCTCCGCTGGCGACCCGCGCCGCCTTTGGACCGCGGTTTGCCGGCACGGGCTGGCACGGCAGGCCCTTCATCGGCCGCCATGCCTTCTTCCACCGTCATCACTTCCACCGGTTCGCCTTCGTCGGCGCGCCGTTCATCTATGCCAACTACTACGACGATGGCTGCTGGCGCAGGAGCTGGACGCCGTATGGCTGGCAATGGGTCAATGTGTGCGGAGACTATTGGTAGTCGCATCGCCGTACCGCACCATTGTCGCGATCGCCATCGGGCAGTTCCGCTCAGCCCCGGAACGGGATAGTCTGGTGGCGATCGTCGCGCGGAGTTTTGCATGATCGGAGGTCACCGCCGCATCCTGGTCGTCGAGGACGATCCGGAAACCGCAGGCCAGCTCGTCGAGGAGCTGACGACCTCGGGCTATGACGTTGATCTCGCCGCCACCGGGCGCGAGGCCCTCAGCCACGGCGTCGCGCGCGACTATGCCGTGATCACCATCGATCGCATGCTGCCCGACATCGACGGCATCACCGTGATGCGCCAATTGCGCGACGACGGCATCGCTGCGCCCTTCCTGATTATCTCGGCGCTCGGCGAGGTCGACGATCGCGTCCGGGGCTTGCGCGCCGGCGGCGACGACTATCTGGTCAAGCCGTTCTCCTTCGTCGAGCTGTTGGCGCGCCTGGAAGCGCTCGGACGCCGCAGCGACACCGTCGCCAAGGAGACGGTCTTGCGAGTCGGCGACCTCGCCATCGACCTGATCGCGCGCAGTGCCAGCCGCCGCGGCCGCAAGATTCCGCTGCTGCCGCGTGAATTCCAGCTGCTCGAATATCTGGTCCGCAATGAGGGCCGCGTCGTCTCCCGCGCGATGCTGCTCCAGCACGTCTGGGACCTGCATTTCGATCCCTCGACCAACATCATCGACGTCTATGTCGGCCGCGTCCGCCGCAAGGTCGACGACGCCCAGGCCTATCCGCTGATCCATACCATTCGCGGCATCGGATATTGCCTCCGTGCTCCTGGCTAAGACGCTCCGCTCCTCGACCTTCCGCCTGGCGCTGATGGCGATCGCGGCATTCGGGCTGATCGTCGCGGCGATCATGGCCTACGTCTATGTCGGAACGCTCGCTTATGTGGAGCGCCGGCTAGGCGCTGCCGTCGATCACGATGGCTTCACCACTATGATCGAGCTCGCGATGGTCGCGGTCGCCGTGCTGCTCCTCGTCCTCGCCGGACTTGCGGCGGTGCTGGTGACGCGGCGCACGGTCGGCCGGATCGAGGAGATCAACGCGACCAGCCGCGCCATCATGCTGTCCGGCCTCGACCGGCGCATCCCCTTGCGCGGCAGTCACGACGAGTGGGACCGCGTCGCCGAAAACCTCAACCAGATGCTCGACCGCATCGAGACGCTGATGGGCGAGGTCAAGCAGGTCAGCGACAATGTCGCCCACGATCTGCGCACGCCGCTGACGCGCATGCGCGGCCGGCTGGAGAAGGCCTATCATACCCCGCGCAACAGCGAGGCCGATGCGGCGCTGATCGGCGACACCATCGCCGATCTCGACGCCGTGCTCGGCATGTTCGCCTCCATCACGCGGATTTCGGAGATCGAGACCCGCGCGCGCCGGAGTGCCTTTCGCACGCTGAACCTGACCGAAATCGCCGGTGAGGTCGTCGAGCTCTACGACGCCGCCGCCGAAGAGGTCACAACCCGCCTCAGTCTCGATGGCGACCGCGAGGTGCCGATCACCGGCGACCGCGACCTGCTGTTCGACGCCGTCGCCAATCTCGTCGATAACGCGATCAAGCACGGCCGCAAAGGCGGACAGGTGACGGTGACCTGCCGCAGCGCCGGTGGCGGCGCAGTGATTGCGATCACCGACGACGGACCGGGCATTCCCACCGAGGCGCGCGATCACGTCTTCAAGCGCTTCTACCGGCTCGAGCAGAGCCGCTACACGCCGGGCAACGGCCTCGGCCTCAGCCTCGTCGCCGCGGTCGCGCGCCTTCATGGCGCCGAGATTGCGCTGCATGACAATGCGCCGGGCCTGACGGTCCAGCTCCGGTTTCCGCATACCGGCACCCAACTTGCATGATCGCCCTGGTATCGAGTGGAAGTCCTGCAATGTCCCGCCTGCCAGACCTCGTCATCACCAACGCCCGCACGCGCAGCCGCGAGATCGTGGACATCGGGATCACCGATGGCGTGATCACCGCAATCGGCAGCCGGCTGGAGACCGGCGCAAAATCCTTCATCGATGCCAAAGGCGGTCTGGTGACGGCCGCTTTCGTCAATCCGCATTTGCATCTCTGCAAGGTCTGGACCCTGCCGATGATGTCGGAGGCGGCACTGGAGGCCTATCAAGGCGGCGGCATGAGCGAGGCGGCGAAGGCGGTCGAGCTCGCCGCGGTGGTCAAGAACAATTACGACGCATCCTGGATCGTCCCGAACGCGCGGCGCGCGGTGGCGCTCGCCGCGCTCCACGGCAATCTCCACATCCGCGCCTTCGCCGATGTCGACACCAAGGCCAGGCTCGAAGGTGTCAAGGCACTGCTCGCCATCCGCGAGGAGTTTCGCGGCATCGTCGAGATCCAGGTCGTGGCGTTCCCGCAGGACGGCCTGTTTCGCGAGCCCGGCGCAGACGACCTGATGCGCAAGGCGATGGCGCTCGGGGCCGATGTCGTCGGCGGCATTCCCTGGATCGAGGCCGATGAAGAGGACATGCGCCGCCATGTCGCGTTCTGCTTCGATCTCGCGGCCGAGCACGGGGCCGACGTTTCGATGCTGCTGGACGATGTCGGCGACGCCAATATGCGCACGCTCGACATAATGGCGCGCGCGGTGATCGCCCGCGGCGTGGAGGGCCGGGCGCTGGCGCATCACTGCCGGGCGATGGCGCTCTATCCCGACAACTATTTCCGTGAATTGACGGCGCTGCTCGGGAGCGCCCGCGTCAGTGTCGTCAGCAACCCGCACACCGGCCCGCTACATGCGCGCGTGAAGGAGCTCCTGGCCGCCGACATCAATGTCTGCCTCGGCCAGGACGATATCTCCGACGCCTATTATCCGCTCGGCCGCAACAACATGCTGGAGGTGGCGTTCCTCGCCTCGCATCTGCTCTGGATGACCGGCAAGAGCGAGTTCGAAACGCTCTACGACATGATCACCACGCGCGCAGCGACGGCGATGAATCTGGAGCGTTACGGTCTCGGGCTCGGCTGCGTGGCCAATCTCGTCATCCTCGAGCAGGGCGACATCACCGAGGCCCTGCGTTTCCACAGCCCCCCGCGCGTCGTCATCAGCCACGGCCGCGTCGTCGACACCGGCCGCATGCGCGCGCTGGCGCAGCTTGCCGGCGGCGATTGATCCACACCGCTCAGAGCTCGATCACGCCGCGGCGCGCCGCATGCGCCACCGCGTCGGTGCGGCCGGTGGCATCCAGCTTGTCGAGCAGCGAGCCGACATGGAACTTCACGGTGTGCACGGAGATGCCGAGTTGACGCGCGATCATCTTGTTGGAAGCGCCCTCGGCCATCAGCGCCAGCACGTCGAGCTCGCGCTGCGTCAGCGCGATGTCCTCAGGCATGCCGCGCGGATCACGGGCGACGACCGTCGCGGCAGCCCGCTCGCCGGGTGCGGCGAGGCGAATCCCGCTGACATTGCAGAGCAGTGCCGTCAGCCGATCGGCCAGCCCGGGATCGTCGATCTCCAGCGACAATACAATCTCGGCCGACTTGTCCGCGCTCACGTCTCCGGCCTCTCGCCAACCGTGACCTTGAAGCTGACCGGCTCGCCGCCGCGGCGCACCGCGACATCGACCACGGCGCCGACGCTGGTAGGACCGAGCGTCCGCGACAGCGCGCGCACGCCTGACAGTTTCTGGTCGTTGACCGCGACGATCACATCGCCCTGTCGGATGCCGGCCGCGGCCGAAGGACCGGCCTTGTCGACATTCATCACCATCGCGCCGATGCCGTCGTCGAGCCGCACCGGCTGGAGCCCGAGGCCGAGATATCCGCGCGCGATGCGGCCGCGTGCCTCGAGCTGCGGCGCGATGCGCTCGATCGTCGCCGCCGGTATCACCAGCACCCGCCGCGGCCCGAGCACGGCCATGCCGAAGGCTACGCCCGATGCATCGAGCGCCAGGCCGCCCTGTTGGCTTTCGCGCAGACGAACGTCGAGCTCGATCCGGGCATCGATGTCGCCGCCGCGCAGGGAACGCCAGCTCTTGCCGGACGCCGATACCATTGCGAGCGCGGCGCTCGGCGTCTCGCGATGGGTGGCGACCACGATCGCCAACGCGCCGAGCGGCGGGACTGTGGCAGCGAGCTTGACCGGCGCGAGCGCGGTGTCGGCGCGCAGCAGCGCGATGTCGGTGGTGTGGTCGCGGCCGGCGATCGTGGCGGCGACCCGGCTGCCGTCGGCGAGGCCGATCTCGACCTCACCCTCGTCGGCCAGTGCCTCGTCGGCGGTGACGATCAGGCCGGTCTTCCAGACGAAGCCGGTTGAGCGGGAGCGATGCGAATGCACGGAGACGACGGAAGGCGCGGTGCGCGCCACCAATTCCGCGAGCGCGGAGGACAGTGAAGACAGGGGGCTGGAATCGGTCATGGCGGGCTCCTGTAAGTTGTCCTCAATCTGGGATGCCGCGGGCGATTGCGAAACTGGCCGGGTGGCCAGGACAAGAACAGGCGGCAGGGCGGACCTCCGTAGGACCACGGCCGACGAACATGTGATTGGGAGCGCCTCACGGGAACGTGTAGCAATCCGACAATTGCGCCCTATGGCCTCACGGATTTCCAGCGAGCCCTGACTGATGACCATCGATCTCACCCGCCGCACCCTGCTTCAACTCGCCGGCGCCACCTCGCTTGCGATGGCGGCCGCAGCTGCGGCACGTGCCGAGGGCAACCCGCAGGGCGGCGGGCCGACCTATGCCAGCCGCACGCCGATGCGGGTCGGCATGGTCACGCTCCGGGTCAAGAATCTCGACAAGGTCGCCGACTACTACCGCGACGTGATCGGGCTCACCGTGATGGAGCGCTCGGCGACTGGCGCAAGGCTGGGCACGGGCGGCATCACGCTGCTGGTGCTGGAGGCCCGTCCCGATGCCGCGATTGAATCGCGCAGCGCCGCCGGCCTCTACCACACCGCCTTCCTGATGCCGACCCGCAAGGACCTCGCGCGCTGGCTGGTAGCAGCGGCCTCGCATCGCGTTCCGCTGTCGGGCTTTGCCGATCATCTCGTCAGCGAATCCGTCTATCTCGACGATCCCGAAGGCAACGGCATCGAGGTCTATGCCGACCGCGATCCCTCGCAATGGCAGTGGAGCGAGGGCAGCGTGAAGATGGCAACCGACGAGCTCAACATCCCCGACCTGCTGTCGCTGACCAACACGCGCGTTCCTGATTATGCCAAGGCGCCGGACGGAATGCGCGTCGGCCACATGCATCTGCGTGTCGGCGACCTCGCGCAGGCCGAGAGCTTCTATCACGGCACGGTCGGCCTCGACCCGACCCGCAAGCGCAACGGGGCCGCGTTCCTGTCGTCCGGCCGCTACCACCACCACCTCGGCATGAATGTCTGGCAGAGCCAGGGCGCCGGCCAGCGCGATGATTCGACAACCGGCCTCGCCTGGTTCTCGCTGGTGACGGCGAAGCAGGAGCTGCTCGCCGCCCAGGAGGAGCGTCTGCGCAAGGGCGGCGTGAACGTCACGACGATAAGCAACGGTGTGGAGGCCATCGATCCCTGGGGCACGCGGGTACGCCTGCTCAAGGTTTGATCGCCGGGACGGGCATTGCTAATACCTCTGGGGTGCCAGCTTCCGGAGCCCCCGACATGTCCGAATTCCACGGCGTCTTCCCCTATCTCGTCTCCCCCGTTGATGCCGACGGCACGGTGCGGACGAACGTGCTCGCAAAGCTCTGCGACGATTTGATTGGCGCGGGCGTGCATGGGCTGACGCCGCTGGGTTCGACCGGCGAGTTCGCCTATCTCAATGCCGCCCAGCGCACCGCGGTCGTGCAGACCACGATCGAGGCCGCGAGGGGCCGCGTGCCGGTCGTGGCTGGCGTCGCCTCCACCTCGACCGCGGATGCGGTGGCGCAGGCACGGGCGTATCAGAAGCTCGGCGCCGACGGCATCCTCGCGATCCTGGAAGCCTATTTCCCGCTCGCTGATGCCCAGGTCGAATCCTATTTTCGCGCCATCGCGGATGCCGTGGACATTCCCGTCGTCATCTACACCAATCCGCAATTCCAGCGCTCCGATCTGACCCTCGACACCATCGCGCGCCTCGCCGAGCATCCGCGCATCGGCTACATCAAGGACGCCTCGACCAACACCGGCCGGCTGCTCTCGATCATGAACCGCTGCGGCAATGGCCTGCGCGTGTTCTCGGCCTCGGCCCATATCCCGGCCGCGGTGATGCTGATCGGGGGGCTCGGCTGGATGGCGGGCCCGGCCTGCATCATCCCGCGCCAGAGCGTTATGCTCTACGACCTCTGCAAGGCCGGCCGCTGGGACGAGGCCATGGCGCTCCAGCGCCGGCTGTGGCGCATCAACGAGGCCTTTGCCCGCTTCAACCTCGCCGCCTGCATCAAGGCCGGCCTTGCGATCCAGGGCTACGACGTCGGCGATCCCGTCCCGCCACAGGCCCCGCTGACGGCCGATGCGCGCAAGATCGTGGAAGCGGCGCTGCGGGAGCTGGCGTAGCGAGCAGTCATCCCCACGATCAGTGCCGTAGGGTGGGCAAAGCGTAGCGTGCCCACCGTTTGCCGTTGTTGAGAGTGGTGGGCACGGCGCGCGAAGAGCGCGCCTTTGCCCACCCTACGGAATCGCAGATTTACGGGACGACATGCCGAAATCGTGGATATCCCGCCCAAAACCGCGGCTGGCATGCCCGTGATCGATCCGCTAAAAGGCAGCCCGCAATTTCGAAAAGACCCTGAGGACCCCACGGAATGAACATTCTTCCCGGCAATTTGCGTTTCGGAGCGGGCCAGCCCGTCAAGCGTTTGGAAGACCAGCGGCTGCTGACCGGGAAGGGGCAATTCATCGACGACAAGCCGGAAGACGGCGCGCTGTGGTTGCACGTGCTGCGCTCGCCGCATGCGCACGCGAAGATCGTCTCGATCGACACCAGCGCCGCCGCTGCGATGCCCGGTGTCACCGCGGTCTACACTGGTGCCGATCTGGTCAAGGACGACATCGGCGCCATTCCGACCTTGAGCATCTTCAAGCGCCCCGACGGCAAGCCGATGACGGTGCCGCCGCGCCGCCTGCTCGCCCATGAGATCGTGCGCTATGCCGGCGAAGCGGTGGCGGCCGTGGTTGCCTCCTCGCGTACCGAGGCGCAGAGCGCGGCCGAAGCGATCATCGTCGAATACGATGTGCAGCCCGCGGTGGTCGATCCGGTCGAAGCCGTAAAACCCGGCGCGCCCGTGGTGTGGCCGGAGGCGCCCGACAACATCGTCGGCGCGATGGCCTACGGCGATGCCGCCAAGGTCGACGAGGCTTTTGCCAGGGCCGCGCACACCGTCGAGCTCGATCTCGCCAGCCAGCGCCTCGTGCCCTCCGCGATGGAGCCGCGCTCGACCATTGCCGAGATCGACAAGAAGACCGGTCGTCTCCTCCTGCACGTGCAGTCGCAGACCCCAGCCTCGACCCGCGACGTGCTCGCGGAAGCCGTGCTCAAGCGTCCGAAGGAAAGCGTGCGGGTGCTGGTCGGCGACATTGGCGGCGGCTTCGGCCAGAAGACCAACCTCTATCCGGAGGACGGCATCGTCGCCTATGCCGCGACCAAGCTGAGCAAGAAGATCCGCTGGCGCGGCGATCGCACCGACGAGTTCGTCGGCGGTACCCACGGCCGCGATCTGACCTCGACGGCATCCTTCGCGCTGGATGAGAAGGGCAAGGTGCTGGCCTATCGCGTCAAGTCGATCGGCTGCACCGGCGCGTACTCATCGGGTGCGGCCAACATCATTCCTCTGGTGCTTGGCCCGTTCGTGCAGACCGGTGTCTACGACCTGCCGCTGGTGCATTTCGAGGTGCAGTCGGTGATGACCCACACCGCGCCCGTCGGCGCCTATCGCGGTGCCGGCCGTCCCGAGGCGGTCTTCATCGTCGAGCGTCTGTTCGACGCCGCCGCCCGAAAGATCGGCATGGATCCGCGCGCGATCCGCAAAGCCAACTACATCAAGCCGGCGCAGCTGCCCTACACCAACGCGGCCGGCCAGGTTTACGATTCGGGCGCCTTCGCCCACATGCTCGACCGCGCCGTGAAGCTCGCCGACTGGGACGGCTTTGCCGCGCGCAAGAAGGCGGCCAAGAAGAAGGGTCTGCTCTACGGCCGCGGGCTCACCTCCTACATCGAATGGACCGGCGGCCGCGCCCACACCGAGAAGGTCAGCCTGCACGCGACCTCGCAAGGGCGCGTCGTGCTGCATTCCGGCACCATGGCGATGGGGCAGGGGCTGCAGACTACCTACACCCAGATGATCTCCGACTCGCTCGGCATTCCCCTCGACAAGATCGACGTCGTTCAGGGCGACACTGATCTCGCCATGGGCTTTGGCAGCGTCGGCTCGCGCTCGCTGTTCGTCGGCGGCACGGCGGTCGCGGTCTCCTCCAGTGATCTGATCCGGAAGGCGCGCGAGAAGGCGGCCAGCGTGCTGGAGACCTCGGTCGAGGACATCGAGTATCAGGGCGGCATGCTGACCGTGGTCGGCACCGACCGCCGCATCAGCCTGTTCGATCTCGCCGAGAAGGAAAGCGGCGCCAAGCTCAGCGTCGATTCCGAAGGCGAGGTGGACGGTCCGAGCTGGCCGAACGGCACCCATATCTGCGAGGTCGAGATCGACCCCGAGACCGGCGTGTCCAAGGTCGTGCGCTACACCACCGTCGACGACGTCGGCGTTGCCGTCAACCCGATGCTGGTGACAGGTCAGATCCATGGCGGCGTCGCGCAAGGAATCGGCCAGGCGCTGTATGAGGGCGTTTCCTACGATCCCGACGGCCAGCTCCTCACCGCGAGCTACCAGGACTACTGCATCCCGCGCGCCGATGACGTGCCGCCGATCGTGGTGACGCTCGACGACGCCGCGCCCTGCCGCACCAATCCGCTCGGCGCCAAGGGCTGCGGCGAATCCGGCGCCATCGGCGGCCCTCCTTGCGTCACCAACGGCGTGATGGACGCGCTCGCCGAGCTCGGCATCACGCAGCTGAATACGCCGCTGACGCCGCAGAAGATCTGGCAGGCGATCAGGGACGCGAAGGTGGGTTAACTCTCCCCGTCGTCCCAAACTCCGCTGTCGTCCCGGACAAGCGCGCCATAAGCGCGCGCCGATCCGGGACCCATAACCACAGGGAGTGGTTGTTGTGCAAAGCCTGTAGCTCCGAGTCCCCGTAACCACATCTTCCTGTGGTTATGGGTCCCGGATCTGCGCTTGCGCTTGTCCGGGACGACGGCGGAGAATGCCGCGCTCGCTCGCCCGTCAAATCCCCAGCATCATCTTCGCAATAATGTCGCGCTGGATCTCCGACGTCCCGCCGAAGATCGTATAGGCGCGGCCGTTGAGATATTCCGGCACCACCGTCAGCATATCCTCCGGGATCGCCGGCTCGTGGTTGAGCCTGTAGAGCGGGCGCATCGGCTCGACGGCGAGCGCGTCATGGCCGATCACGTCGACGCCGAGCCGCGTCACGGCCTGGCGGATCTCGCTGTTGCGCAGCTTCAGGATCGACGACACCGCGCCGGGATTCTGTCCGGTCTGCAGCGCCGAGAGCACGCGCAGCTCCGTCATCTCCAGCGCGTCGATGTCGACTTCGACCTCCGAGATGCGGGTGGCGATGTCAGGGCTATCGATCGCGCGCCCGGTCAAATCAGATGCAGCAAGATCCGCAATCGCCTTCAGCCCCTCGCGCAGCTTGGCCGAGGCGATGCCGGAGCCGCGCTCGAACTCCAGCAGATATTTGCCGTAGGTCCAGCCCTTGCCCTCCTCGCCGACGCGGTTGACCACGGGCACGCGGACGTCGTCGAAGAACACCTGGTTCACTTCGTGATCGCCGCCGATGGTGAGGATCGGGCGCGTCGTGATGCCCGGCGTCTTCATGTCGATCAGGATGAAGCTGATGCCGTCCTGCTGGCGCGGCCCGTCGCTGGTGCGCACCAGCGCGAACATGCGGTTGGCGTGATGGGCATGCGTGGTCCAGATCTTGGTGCCGTTGATGATGTAGTCGTCGCCGTCGCGCACCGCGCGCGTCTTCAGCGAGGAGAGGTCGGAGCCGGAGCCAGGCTCTGAGTAACCCTGGCACCAATAGTCTTCACCTGAAAGGATTCGCGGCAGGTAGAAATTCTTCTGCTCCGGCGAGCCGAAGCCGATGATGACGGGCCCGACCATCTTCACGCCCATCACATTGACATTGGGCACGCCGGCGCGTGCGGATTCGGTCTCGAAAATCCAGCGCTGCGCCGGCGTCCAGTTCGGCCCGCCATATTCGACCGGCCAGCCCGGGGCGCCCCAGCCTTGCCTGTGCAGCGCGCGCTGCCAGGCTATGCCGATGTCGGGGTCGGAGAACACTGACGGCGTCAGCGCGGTGGCGCGCTTCATCTCGTCGGTGAGATTCTTGGCGATGAAGCCGCGCACCTCGCTCTGGAAGGCGCGCTCCTCGGCATTGAACGTGAGGTCCATGATGCGCTCCTTGTGTCAGGCCGAGCGGCCGAGCTGCGCGTGGCGGCTATAATGATGCGCGCTGCCGCCGAACAGCGTGTCGAAGGCGACCAGCCGCTTGAAATAGGCGCCGACCTCGAGCTCCTCGGTGACGCCCATGCCGCCGTGAAGCTGGATCGACTGCTCGCCGACGAAGCGCGCACATTTGCCGATCTTCGCCTTCGCACCCGAGGCGGCTCGCGCCCGTTCGACCGGCGGGCTATCTGCCTTCAACGAAGCCCGCAGTGCCATCGAGCGCGACTCGTCGACCTGCATCGCCATGTCGGCGAGGCGATGGCGGATCACCTGATTGGCCGAGAGCGGCCGACCGAATTGTTTGCGGATCTTGGTGTATTCCAGCGTGGTGTCGAGCAGCGTCTGCATGATGCCAACGGCTTCCGCCCCTAACGCGGCCATGGCGCGATCGACGGCCCATTCGATCGCAGGCAGTGCGTCGTGTCCATCGCCGAGCAGGGCGTCCTCTGGCAGATGCACGTCCGATAGTTCGATGTTGCAGGCGCGCCCGCCGCCAAGGCGGGGATAGTCGGAGATGACAAGGCCTGGCTCCGTTGCTCGCACCAGGAACAGCCCGATCCGTCCCGAAGGGCCGTGATGATCATGGATCAGCGCGGAGACGATGATCTCGTCGGCGGCGTGGCCGTCGAGCACGGCAATCTTGCTGCCGGCAAGGCGCCAGCCTTGCGACGTCTTGTTGGCGGTGGCCGTGACCTTGGCGAGATCGAACCGTGCCGCGCGTTCGGAATGCGCAAACGCGAGCTTCAGTGAGCCGTCCGCAATCTTGGGCAGGCTCGCCTGCTTCTGCGCGGCGTTGCCGCATCGATCGATCAGCGCCGCGCCCAACACGACCGTTGCGACATAGGGCTCGGACACCAGCCCGCGGCCGAAGGTTTCCATCAAAATGCCGATCTCGACCGCGCCGCCGCCGAGCCCGCCGAATTCCTCGGGAATCGGCAGCGCCAGCCAGCCGAGCTCGGCGAACTGCTTCCAGACATCGGGGCTGTAGCCGAGCGGATCGTTCGTCATCTTGCGGCGGTGATCGGCATCGTAGCTTTCGGCCACAAAGCGTTCCGCGCTTTCGCGCAGCAGCCGCTGCTCGTCACTGAGGTTCAGGTCCATCGCATCTACTCCGCGGCCGTCGGCGGCTTGCGCACGGAGGGATGCAGGCCGGATGGATCGACGATCATGCCGAACTCATGGAGGTTATGGGCGTGACAGAGCTGATGCAGCGCAAAGGCCTGGTCGATCGCGGCGGGCTGGCCCATCACGTCGACTGAGCGGTTCACGGCTTCCTTGGTCAGCTTCAATGCGAAGGACGGCTTTGCTGCGATCCGCCGCGCCAGCTCCAGCACGCGCGATGACAGTTCGGCACGCGGCACCACCTGGTTGACCATACCGAGCTGGTGCGCCTCCTCGGCGCTCCAGCTGTCGGCGGTGAACAGGAATTCCTTGGCCTTGCGCGGCCCGAGCTCCCAGGGATGCACGAACCATTCGACGCCGCAGACGCCCATGGTGACCACGGGATCGCAGAACTGCGCATCGTCGCTGGCGACGATGAGGTCGCAGGCCCAGGCCAGCATCAAGCCGCCGGCGATGCATTTGCCGTGCACCTCGGCAATGGTCGGTTTGGCCAGATTGCGCCAGCGCCGCGTGATCTGGAGATAGATTTCCTGCTCGCGCGCGAAGCGGCCATGGGCATTGGACTCGGCGAAGCCGCCCCAATTTCCGATCGGCGGGAAATCGATGCCCGCGGTGTTCTTGCCGCCGGGACGTAGATCGTGGCCGGACGAGAAGTGCGGGCCGCTGCCAGCGAGAATGATGACCTTGACTGCATCGTCCTGCACCGCCGCATCGAAGGCGGCGTTGAGCTCGTAGGTCATCTGTAGGTTCTGTGCGTTGCGCGCCTCGGGCCGGTTCATCACGACCCGGGTGATCGCCGGCTCCGGCCGTTCCACGAGGATGGTCTCGAACGAGGACATCGTGTTTCCCCTGGCGTTTTTCGTTTTGTTGCCGAGAGTTGACTATGTCGTCCGGGGATAGGCAAGAGGCTTGCGTCAGTCGGCTGCTTTTCGCGTCTCCAAGAGGTCTGGCGTCTCGCGCGCTCAATCTGGTAGTTTGCGCCAGATTCCACCGGGAGAAATTTAATGCGCAAGATCCTGACCGTGCTGGCGGCGCTGGCTTCGCTGAGCCTGACCGATTGCGGCTACAACGCGATCCAGAGCGAGGACGAGCAGATCAAGGCCAACTGGTCCGAGGTCGTGAACCAGTATCAGCGCCGCGCCGATCTCGTGCCCAACCTCGTCAACTCGGTGAAGGGCTTTGCCCAGCAGGAGAAGGACGTGCTGCTCGGGGTCACCAATGCCCGCGCCAAGGTCGGCAGCATCCAGGCAACGCCGGAGGTGCTGAACGACCCCGCCGCGTTCCAGAAATTCCAGGCCGCCCAGGGCGAGCTCTCCAGCGCGCTCTCGCGCCTCCTGGTCGTTACCGAGAACTACCCGCAGCTGAAGTCGGATGCCCTGTTCAAGGATCTGATGTCCCAGCTCGAGGGCACCGAGAACCGCATCACGGTGGCGCGCAATCGCTACATCAAGGCGGTGCAGGACTATAACGTCACCATCCGCTCGTTCCCGAGCAACCTCACCGCGATGGCGTTCGGCTACAAGGAGAAGCCGAATTTTTCGGTCGAGAACGAGAAGGAGATCTCAACCGCGCCGAAGGTGGATTTCAACCCGGCGCCTGCGCCGTCGAAGTAAGCACGCGTCGTTTTGCGAATGCGCTTCGCCCCACCCACCGCCGTCATTCCCCGCGAAAGCGGGGAATCCAGTACGCCGCGGCCTCTCGGTTTAAACACTGCGACCTCTGGAATACTGGATCGCCCGCCTACGCGGGCGATGACAGCGAGGTTGTGGCGGGCTTGTTCGGCCGCATCGTCGCGTATCGTCCTCGTCGTCGCCCTCGTCCTGGCCTTAGCCGTCCCCGCCTCCGCCGACGTCGCCGTCCCCCAGCTCACGGGGCGCGTCGTCGACCAGACCGGCACGCTCTCCAGCGGCGACATCGCCAAGCTCACGCAAAAGCTGCGCGACTTCGAGACGCGCAAGGGTAGCCAGGTTGCCGTGCTGATCGTGCCGACCACGCAGCCCGAGACGATCGAGCAGTTCTCGATCCGTGTCGCCGAGGCCTGGAAGATCGGCCGCAAGAAGATCGACGACGGTGCGATCCTCATCGTCGCCAAGAACGACCGGCATCTGCGCATCGAGGTCGGCTACGGCCTCGAAGGTGCGCTCACCGACGTCACTGCGCGGCGGATCATCGACGAGATCATCACGCCGAAATTCAGGACCGGCGATTTCGCCAGCGGCATCTCCGACGGTGTCGACCGCATGACCCGCGTCATCGACGGCGAGCCGCTGCCGGTGCCTTCGCCTACCGTGAATTTCGGCAATCTGGACGATCTCGCACCGCTGTTCATCGTGACGCTGTTCGTCTCGATCGGGATCGGCGGGGTTTTTCGGGCCATGCTGGGGCGGCTGGTCGGATCATTGGCGACCGGCGGCATCATCGCCGTGCTGACCTGGCTCATTCTCGGCTCCGTTGCGCTGGCCATGGGTCTCGGTGCGCTCGGCTTCATCATTGGCTTCATCGCTGATCTGTTTTCGGCGATCACGCCGGGCACGGGCCGCTCGCGCGGCGGCTCCTGGTCGAGCGGCTCCTCGTCCGGCGGCTGGAGCAGCGGATCATCGTCAAGCGACAGCGGGAGCTTCAGCGGCGGGGGCGGCAGCTTTGGCGGCGGCGGCGCCTCGGGGAGCTGGTAGCGGTCATGAGCATCAAGCGCATTGCCAGGCATCTCGTGCAGCACCATTGGCGGGCAAGGCAGATCTTCCCGCCAGCCACGCTCGACCGCATCGAACAGGCCATCCGGCGCGGCGAGAGCACCCATTCCGGCCAGGTCCGCTTCGTGGTCGAAGGTGCGCTCGATGGTCGTCCCCTGTTCCGCAACCAGCCGGCACGCGAGCGCGCGCTCGACCTGTTCTCGCACCTGCGCATCTGGGACACCGCACACAACAACGGCGTCCTCATCTATCTGCTGCTCGCCGACCGCGACGTCGAGATCATCGCCGACCGCGGCATCGACGCGAAGGTGGGCGCGGCGGGCTGGGAGACCATTTGCCGCGCCATGGAGTCCGACTTCAGGTCCGGTCAGTTCGAGCGCGGCGTGATCGCCGGCATCGCGGCGGTGTCGCGCGAGCTGGCAAGGCACTTCCCGCCGGGCGGCCCGCATGCGAACGAACTGCCGGATGCGCCGGTGGTGATGTGAACGCCGGCTGTCGCTCCGTACGCCGTCATTGCGAGCGCAGCGAAGCAATCCAGACTGTCCCCGCGGAGGGATACTGGATTGCTTCGCTGCGCTCGCAATGATGATGTGGAGGCAGCCGTTGCGCCGCCGTTCATCTTGCCGGTTACAAACTGTTTCACGCCCGCCACACCGGTTCCACTTTCCCGGCCCAATTCGGCCCCGGATGAGTTCCTAAAATTTCGGTAAGCGGGTCCGAAGGTAAGGATTTCGCAAGCAATGAAAGTTACCAAAAGGTCAATCCAGACTGGAGTATTTGAGCCGTGAGCGAACCAATGCCCGAGCAGGCTGCCCAGGAAAACGGCGTCGTTGAAGCGACCGCGCCGCAGGCCGTCGAGGCTGCCGGGATCGAGGCCCCCTCGATCGCCCCCGACCACGAGGCGCCGCCCAAGCCCGACCTGATCAAGGTCGAACCGCCGAAGATCGAGGTGCCGAAGGTCGAGGCCAAGGCGGAGCCGAAGGCTGAAGCCAAGCCCGAACCGAAGCTCGGCAAGCTCATCGTCATGCCGCCTGCCGACCGGGCCTGGGAACGCGAGGAGTTTGCCCCGCATGTGAAGGCGGATGAGCCGCGCGAGACCGGCAGCAAGCGTCGCCTCTCGGCCATGGCCGCCGTGGTGGCGATCGCCGCCAGCGTCGGCGCGATCAGCGGCGCGTTGGCAACGGCCGGCATGATGCATTTCGCCGCCCCGGCCCAGGCGCCGGCGCAGGTCGTCGACACCAGTGCGCTGGATGCGTCCGTCGCGCGGATCGATGCCGATCTCGTCGCGCTCAAGGCGAATGTCGAGCACAGCTCCAAGACCGGCCTCAGCCAGTTCAACCGGGCCAATGACCGTCTCGACAAGCTCGAGAAGGCACAGGCCGAGCCGATGGCCAAGCTCGCAAAACTGTCCGAGACCGTCGACAAGCTCCGCGCCACGCCGCTTGCCGCTCCCGCGCAGGCCGCTGCTGCCCCCGCCAAGGAGACCACCGGTTCGATCGCTCCGGCCCAGGTTGCGACCGCGGCTGCCGCACCCGCCGCGCCCAAGACCGAGGTCGGCCGCCTGCCGACGCTCGAAGGCTGGAGGCTGCGCGACGTCGCCAATGGCGGCGCGCTGATCGAGGGCCGCGACGGCCTCTACGAGGTCTATGCCGGCGATCCCATCCCCGGCGTCGGCCGCGTCGACGCGATCCGCCGCCAGGACGGTCGCTGGGTGGTCGTCACCAGCAAGGGCCTGATCGTCGCACGCTAAGCGTTCGATATCCGACTTTCGAAAAGGCGCTTCACCTCCATGTGAAGCGCCTTTTTGCTTGAATAGGCCCGCCCGCGCGGTGTTACTGAAGGCATGAGCCGCGCGTTGCGAATTCTCGTTGCTGTCGTCGTGTTGTTCGGCGGCGTTATGTCGCTCTCAGCGGCTGAGAACGCGCAGCTCACGCGCGGCACGGCGGTCACCGATCCCGATCTCCTGCGCAAGCTCGATCAGGACGACGTGCTGACGATCTCGCGGCTGCTATGGCCGGAGCGCAATGCGAATTTTCCGCTGACGAACGATCTGCTGTTCTCGTGGCTGCCGCAGCTGAAGGACATTCCGCCCGCGATCGACGCGGAGTTCGACCGCTACATCGCGCAGCAGAAAGCGACCTGGCCGACCGAGACCATCGGCGTCGGCGAAGGCTTTGACGTGCAGCTGTTCGACCGGGCGGTGCTGAAATCTCCCAACATGCGTTTCGTGCTGGCCGGTATCGTCAACCGCATGGACCGCGCCTATGTGTCGGAGGAGTCCTGCGGCGAGATCCGCCTGATCTATCGGCTGGCGCGCTTCGACGCCGGGCCTGACGGGGCCAAGACGGCGACGCGCCTGCCGATGACGTTCAATCTGGTAATGAAGGCGCGCGATGCGCGCCAGACGGATGGGAGCGGCAAGCCGGTCAGTTGCGCCGAGGTCGCGCGGCGCTGGCTCGACAATGGCGACTGGCGGGGTCTGATCGGCGGCGGCTTCCATCCTCATGATGCGATGCTCGACCGCATCGAGACCAACATCCAGATCTCGATCGCACCGAAATCGGCGCTGCACGATTTCCGCTCGGACTATCTGCTGAAGGTGTTCAAGTACAACGCCGCAACGAAGACGTTCGAGGAATCGACGCTGGAGAACCAGATCGACCGCGACAGGATTCTTGCCGACAATGATCTCCGGCGCGAATTCAAGTCCTGGCTGCTCGCGCCCGAGAATCTTCGCGAGTTCGATCGCGGCACGGTGCTGATCCCCGAGAGATTCCTGGCCAGGGCTGCGGTCGTGCCGACGCCGGCGGGTCTCGATGCGTCCGCGCTGCAGCCGGAATTCGGCATGATGCAAGGGGAGGGAAAAGGGGAGGGCAAGGAGGCGCCGGTATTCAGTGACAACGACGTGGTCGGCGCGCTGAAGCAGGCTGCTGCGCGCGGTGACCTGCAGAACATCCGCTCGGTCGCGGGCTTCCAGCGCCGCCTCAACGACGTCACCTGCGCCGGCTGCCACCAGACCCGCGGCATCGGCGGCTTCCACTTTCCGGGTGTCGACTGGCTCGCCGACAAGCCGTCCAACTCCACCATCGTGCCGGCCTCGCCGCATTTTGTCGGCGACCAGGTACGCCGCCGCGACATCCTGACTGCGTTTGCCGCGGACAGACGTCCTGATTTCTCACGCGGATTTGCCAGCCGGCCGCAAACCCGCGGCAGCGCCGAGCTCGCCGGCACCGAATATCAGGACGGCTGGGGCGCGCATTGTTCCCTGCAAGATGCGGGATCGGGAACGCGGGACAAGAGTTTTACGTCATGGAGCTGTGCTACAGGCTTGACCTGTCAGGCTGCCGCGGCCTCGCGCCGCATCGGCATGTGCTTCATCAAGACGCGTTAGCGCGAGAGGGAGAAGAAAGAATCCTCACTTCGCGTAATTCGTCATTCGTTTGCCCGGCAGCAACTCATAGGCCGACTTCCAGCCGGGTAGCGCCGCCATGCGGCCGAGCCAGGCGTGGATCGCGGGATGGCTCTGCGCGAAGTCGAAGCCGTGCTCGTCGCTGGGATAATGCAGATAGGCCATCATCGAGATGTCGGCGACCGTCGGCTTCGCCCCGATCGCGAAGGCGTTGTGCTGGAGATGCCCGTCGAGTATGCCGAGGAAATCGTCGAGCCGCCGGCGAAAATGCTTCAGCACCTGCGGATCGTTCTTCTCGGTGAAGGCGCGCATGAAGCGATAGGTCGCCATGTAGCCGGTGAGCTTGTGGTTGTCCCAGAACAGCCAGCGCAGCAGCTCGAACTTTTCCTCCTCGGTCTCGGCGCCGAAGCGGCCGTATTGTTCAGCAAGCTTCAAGAGGAGCGGTGCGGTCTGCGTCATCTTCACGCCGTCGATTTCGAGCACGGGAATCTCGCCCATCTCGTTCACGCTCCGGCGCCACTCCGCCGTGCGCGTGACGCCGCCACCAAAGTCGGTCCACACCGGCTCGAACGTCTCGCCGCAAAGCGTCAGCATCAACGCCAGCTTGTAGCTGTTGCCGGATTCGGGGAAGTAGTGCAGGCGGTAGCTAGGCATGGGACCTCGCCAGGCAGATGTTGGCGGCGAAGCTACATTGTCCCATGCCGGGATAGCGAGCGCAGCGAAGCAATCCAGCAATGCATCTGCGCGTGCGACCTATCTCCCCATCGTCGTCCCGGACAAGCGGAGCGCAGATCCGGGACCCATAACCACAGGGAGACGTTTGGCGAAGGCTCGGAGTGACCAGTCGTACGCGACAACCACTCCCTGTGGTTATGGGTCCCGGGTTCGCGCGATGCGCGCCCCGGGACGACGGCGGAGTTTGAGGCGCGCAGCCTTACCCCACCGCCCCCGACCCCCGCAGCTGCTTGATCGCCGCCTCGTCGTATCCCGCGTCACGCAAAATCTCGTCACTGTGCTCGCCCACAGCGGGCGGCTTGCGCGGCTGAACTTTTTTGGCGCCGTCGATCCAGATCGGGCTGTTGATGGTGAGCATGGTGTCGTTCTCGAACGGCACCAGCACCTCGTTATCGAGCATCTGCTTGTCGTTCGGGATGTCGTCCAAAATGGCGACGACGCCGAAGACGAGGCCATTGCCGTCGAGGATCTTGCGCCATTCGGCGAGATCCCTGGTGGCGAAGGTCTCGTCCAAAATCCTGATCAGCTCGACCGAACGGGCGTGGCGGTCGGCCTTGGTGGCGAAGCGTGGATCATTGATCAGGTCTTCGCGCCCGAGGCACTTGGCCAGCGTCGGAAACTGCTTTTCCTCGTTCAGCAGCGACAGGATCAGCCAGCGGCCGTCCTTGCACTGGTAGTGGTTGGCGACCGCATTCAGCGCACGTTCGCGCGGGCGCCGCTCGCCGAACTTGGCGCCGCAGAGCTTTGCCTGCGCCAACACGCTCGCGGCCCATATCCCGTTCGCCATCAAATTGGAGGCGACATGCGAGCCCTTGCCGGTCTTCTCGCGCTGATAGAGCGCGGTGACGATCGCGCCGTAGAACGCCATGGCGCAGGGGTGGTCGCCCATGCCGGCGACCGAGCGCGCCGGCGTGGTATCGATGTCGGCGCGGACGAGGTCCATCAGGCCGGAGCGCGCCCAATAGGCGTTGCTGTCGAAGCCGGGCTTGTTGGCCTCCTCGCCCTTCTCGCCATAGCCGGTGAAGGAGGCGTAGATCAGCCGGTCGTTGAGATGGGCGAGATGGTCATAGGTGATGCCGAGCTTGGTGCGCACCGGCGGCGGCATGTTGGTGATGAAGACGTCGGCCTCTTCCACCAGCTTGTAGAGCACGGCCTGCGCCTCGGGCTTTGCGAGGTCGAGCGCGATGCTCTTCTTGTTGCGGGCCTCCAGCAGCCAGGCGAAATTGTGCTCGCCGGTCGGATAGCCCGGCAGATTGGGCAGATTGCGGTAGGGATCGCCAGCGCCGGGCGGCTCGATCTTGATGACGTCCGCGCCGAAATCCGACAGCACGGTCGCGGCCGCGGGCGCTGCGATGAAGCTCGCGCAGTCCAGAACCTTCAGCCCCGCAAAAATGCCCTTGTCCATCGCGGCGTTGCTCCCTCGCTCTTGTTGTTTCCGTTGGCTGGAACTCATAATCCCTGACGGCACAACCATTTGACCGATGTTTTGGCGGGATGCAACGCCTCCGGCCCGGCGCTTTCCCGGGGGCGGCATGCCAGACGGTTATGGCAATCCACTCGTCCCGGTTGTACAGCTTCTCTGTTTGCTTGCGCGTCCCCGAGCCGGCGCGTCTTCGTTCTCGAAGGATCAACCATGTCGATCCCGTTCGTCCACCTGACCGCAGCAGCCGCATTCATGATCGTTTGTGGCGTGCCCGGTTCCGTTTGGGCGGGCGACGTCGAAGATTGCAACGGCCCGCTGCCTGCGAAGATCGAGCCGGCCTGCACCGCCATCATCAACGACCAGTCGCGTCCCGCCGATGAGCGGCTGCGCGCCTATGTGAGCAGGTCGCGCCTGCTCATGAGCCGGTCCAATCTCGACGCCGGTCTGGCGGATGCGGATGCGGCCGTGCAGTTCGACCCAAAATCCGTGCCGGCCCTGGTGGCGCGCGGCTTTGCGCGGCAGCGCAAGGGAAACTTCGATGGCGCGCAGGCCGACCTGAATCTGGCGATCGAGCTCGATCCCAGGAGCCCGAACGCCTATGCGGCGCGAGGTGGGCTGAAGCTCGATCAGAAGCAATGGAGCGATGCGGCCGCGGATTTCAACCAGGCGATCAGCCTGCGGCAGGACTACGCGATGGCCTATGTCGGGCGCGCGCGAGCCTCCCTCGAGACCTCGCAGCTCGAGCCGGCCATGACCGACCTCAACACCGCGATCTCATTGAATGCGAGCCTGCCCGGCGCCTTCTTCTGGCGTGGCCAGGTCTACCGCCGCAAGGGTGACGTCGACCACGCCATCGAGGACTTTTCGCGCGCGATCGCGCAGTCGCCGCAACCCAATCGTGGCGCCTATTTCTCGCGCGGGCAGAGCTTCAGCGCCAAGGGCGATTATGCGCGCGCGATCGCGGATTTCGACAAGGTGCTGTCGATCGCCCCGAACGACCAGATGGCCCAGCAGCAACGGCAGGCTGCGGTTGCGATGCAGGCTGAGCTTGCGAAGATGCAGGGCGAAGCGACGCCCGCGCCGGCCGCGCCCAAGCAGGCGGCCGTCGCTGCCCTGCCGCCCGCGGTCGCGCCGTCGCCTTCGGTCCCGCCGCCCGCGGTGCCGATGGCGATCATACCGCAGGGGACCTTCCCGAGACCGACAAGTTCGGTCCTCCCGGCCCTGAACGAGGCGTCGCAGCTGCTGCAGCAGAAGAAATATGCTGACGCCGTTTCGCGCCTCAACACCGTGCTCGCGCTCGATCCTCGCAACGAGACTGCGCTCAGGCTGCGCATGTCCGCGTACCTGTCATCGTCCCGCTTCGCCGATGCGCGGACCGATATCGACGCCCTGCTCAAGCTGAAGCCGAACGACTCGCAATTGCTGGCCTCGCGTTCGGTGGCGTCGATCGGCATGAAGCAACTCGACCAGGGCATGATCGACGCCAATCAGGCGCTCAAGGCCAATCCGAACAATGCGGTGGCTTACGTGTGCCGCGGCATGGCCAATCGGCTGGCCGGAAAATTCCAGGACGCCATTGCCGATTTCGACCGCGCGATCTCGCTCAACGACAAGGATTACATGGCCTATTCCGAACGCGGCCAGGCCCATATGGGACTGAACCAGAACGACAAGGCCGTCGTCGATTTCGACCGTTCGCTGGTGCTCAACCCCGACAATGACACGGCGCGCGCTTCGCGTGGCCTGGTGCTGCTGCTGAAGGGGAATAGCGCGGAAGGCCTCGTCGACGTCAAGAACGCGCTCGACCGCAATCCCAACAACCAGGCCGCCGAGCTCGGCCAGGGATTGGCGATGCTGATTTCCGGGCAATACGACCGTGCGATCGTGGCGCTGGACCAGCTCGTCGGCAAGACGCCCGCCTCCGATGCCTTCGTGCGCACGCTCCGCGCACGCGCCTATCTCGGCAAGAAGGATGTCGCCGGTGCCATGACCGACCTCAACCTGGTTCTGGGGACGCAGCCGAACGATCCGGATGCGCTCGGCCTGCGCGGCATCGCCTTCACCTCGATGAAGCAATACGACAAGGCGCTGGATGATCTCGGCAAGGCGATCGCGCAGCAGCCGACGATCGAGCGCTATGTTGCGCGTGCCAGTGCCTTTGAGGCCAAGGGCAATCTGGATCGGGCCACGAGCGATTATCGTAGCGCGACGCAAATGGCGCCGCAGAGCGTGTTCGACATCGTCGCCCAGGCCCAGTCGAGAGCGAAGATCCAGCAGCTCTCGAAGCGCATCCCCTGTGGCGATTCCGGACGCGGCGGCGGGGACGACACCTGTCTGTAGACTATTCCTCGCCCGCGAGCAGCGCGGCATTGCCGCCGGCCGCCGCGGTGTTGATCGTCACCGTCTGCTCGGTCGCAAAGCGCGCAAGGTAATGCGGGCCGCCGGCTTTCGGGCCGGTTCCGGACAGGCCGTTGCCGCCGAACGGCTGCACGCCGACCACGGCGCCGATCATGTTGCGGTTGACATAGATGTTGCCGACCTGGACGCGGTCGATGATCGCCTCGACCGTGTCGTCGATGCGGGAATGGACGCCGAGCGTGAGCCCGTAGCCGGTGCGTTCGATGGCCTGCAGCACGCGTTCGAGGTTTTCGGCGCGATAGCGCACGACATGCAGGATCGGGCCGAACACCTCCTCGGTCAGTTGCCCGGCCTCCCTGAGCTCGAAGATGTGCGGCGCGACGAAGCAGCCTTTTGGCGCGGCGCCGGCAAAGTGCAGCCGTGCATCGGTCGTCATCCGCGCAATATGCGCATCGAGACGCTGCTTGGCTTCAGTATCGATCACCGGACCGACATGGGTCGCGACATCGGCGGGATCGCCGATTCTGAGCTCGCGCGCCGCGCCCGCGATCATCTCGATCATGCGATCGGCGACGTCCTCCTGCACGAACAGCAGGCGCAGCGCCGAGCAGCGCTGGCCGGCGGAACGGAATGCGGAGGTGACGACGTCGTCGGCGACCTGCTCGGGCAGCGCGGTCGCATCCGCGATCATGGCATTGATGCCGCCGGTCTCCGCGATCAGCGGCACGATCGGCCCGTCCTTGGCGGCCAGCGTCCGGTTGATGCTGCGCGCGACCTCGGTCGAGCCGGTGAAAACGACACCGGCGATATCCTGGTGCGCGGTGAGCAGCGCGCCGATGCGGCCGTCGCCGGTGACGAGATGCAGCGCGCTCTCGGGAATGCCGGCCTCATGCAGCAGGGCGACCGCCTCGCGTGCGATGCGCGGTGTCTGCTCGGCGGGTTTTGCGACGACGCTGTTGCCGGCCATCAGCGCGGCCGTGACTTGACCGAGGAAAATGGCCAGCGGAAAATTCCAGGGCGAGATCGCCACGAACACGCCGCGGCCGCGCAGGCCAAGCGCATTGCTCTCGCCGGTCGGGCCCGGCATGGCGGCATCGACGCCGAACAGCTTGCGGCCCTGCGCGGCATAATAGCGGCAGAAGTCGGCGGCCTCGCGTAGCTCCGACAGCGCGTCGTCGAGCGTCTTGCCGCCCTCGCTCTGCAACAGCGCGATGAAATGCGCGCTGCGACTCTCGAGGAGATGCGCGGCCTGCTCCAGGGCAGCCGCACGTGTGCCCGCAGGGGTCCGGCTCCAGGCGGCAAAGCCGGCGCGGCTTGCTGCGACCGCTGCATTGGCCTGCTCCGGCGTGGTGTCAGCGATCGGCTTGAGGTCGGCGGCCTCGGCCTTCACGTCCGCCAGCAACTGAGCGAGCGCGGCACGCGCGCCGAACTCGACGCCGCGTGAATTGCGCCGCTCCGGCGCGAACAGATCACCCGGCAACGGAATCCTGGGATGCGCGGCTGCTTGCGGCCGGATGATGGCATCCGCCGGCCGCTGCAACAGCGCCGGGACCGGCACGCGATAATCTGCGGCCTGCGCCACGAAGGATGAGTTCGCGCCGTTCTCCAAAAGCCGCCGCACCAGATAGGCGAGCAGGTCGCGATGGCTGCCGACCGGCGCATAGGTGCGGTAGGCGATATCAGGGTGGTCCTTGGCAAGCTGCTCGTAGAGCGCTTCGCCCATGCCGTGCAGGCGCTGGAATTCGAAGTCGCCGCTGCCAGCGGCGAGCTCCAGCACGGTCGCGACCGTCAGTGCGTTGTGGGTGGCAAATTGCGGGAAGATGCGCGGCCGCAAGGCCAGAAGCTTCGTCGCGCAGGCGACGTAGTTCAGATCCGTCATCGCCTTGCGCGTGAACACGGGATAGCCGTCGAGCCCGCGCTCCTGCGCGCGCTTGATCTCGGTGTCCCAATAGGCGCCCTTGACGAGGCGCACCATCAGCTTGCGGTCATGCGCGCGGGCGAGCGCATCGACATAGTCGATCACGGCGCTGGCGCGCTTCTGATAGGCCTGGATCGCGAGGCCAAATCCGTCCCAGCCTCTCAGCGAGGGATCGGCGAGCGTCGCCGCGATCACGTCGAGCGACAGCTCCAGCCGGTCGGCTTCCTCGGCATCGACGGTGAAGTTCAGATCATGCGCCTTGGCGCGCTGCGCGAGATCCAGCAATTGCGGCACCAACTCGCGCATCACGCGGTCGCGGCTGATCGCCTCGAAGCGCGGATGCAGCGCCGAGAGCTTGACGGAGATACCGGGTCGGTCGGGCAGGGGATGGGGGCCGGCAGCCTTGCCGATGGTCTCGATCGCGCTGGCATAGGCGTCGAAATAGCGCCTGGCGTCGGCGGCGGTGCGTGCGCCTTCGCCGAGCATGTCGAAGGAATAGCGCGGCTTCTGGCCGGAGCGCGGCTTCCCCCGCTCCAGCGCCTGCTCGATGGTCTCGCCCAGCACGAAATGATTGCCCATCAGCCGCATCGCCTGGCGCGTCGCGGTGCGCACCGCCGGCGCGCCGAGCCGCTTCACGAGACGGCCGATGGTGCCGTCGGGCGTTTCGCCGGGCTGGATCACCCGCGCCGACAGGCCGAGCGCCCAGGCCGAGGCGTTGACCAGGAACGCCGTGGACTTGGTCTCGTGGTGGATGAAGTCGCCCTCGCCGAGCTTGTCCTCGATGAACTGGTCGGCGGTGCGCGCGTCGGGCACGCGCAGCAGCGCCTCGGCCAGCACCATCAGCGCGAGGCCCTCCTTGGTCGACAGCGCGAACTCCCGCAGCATGTCCTCGACGCCGCCGAGCCGGTCGTCGCGCTTGCGGATCGCCTCGATCAGCCGCGTCGCGGTGCGGTCGATCCGCGCCTCCTGCGGCGGGGCCAGATGCGAGGCCGGCAACAGGCGCGCGGCGATCTCGGCATCGTCGGGGGCGTAGACGGCGGTGAAGGGCGGCGGAATGTTCGGCATGGCGTGTCCTGTGGCTGAAACTCAGGATAAAGCCCGCATGACCGTAGTTCGATAGACAATCTAGCCAATTTGCCTTAGAAAATGAAGATTAGATGCAAGTTGGCCTTATAAGATATGGAACTCGATCGAATCGACCGGAAAATCCTCTCGATTTTGCAGGAAGACGGGCGGATCGCCAATGTCGAGCTCGCCGAACGCATCGGCCTGTCGCCGACCTCGATCGGCGAGCGGCTGAAGCGCCTGCAGCGGGAGGGTTTTGTCGAGGGCTACGGCGCCAGGCTCAATCCGCACCGGCTCGGCCTTGGGCTCCTGGTCTTCGTCGAGGTGCTGCTCGACAAGACCACGCCGGACAATTTCGAGCGCTTTGCGCGCGCGGTGAAGCTCGCGCCTGAAGTGCTGGAGTGTCACATGGTTGCCGGCGGCTTCGACTATCTGGTGAAGGCGCGGCTTGCGGACATGACCGCCTATCGACGCTTCCTCGGCGAGACCCTGCTGTCGATGCCGGGCGTGCGCGAGACGCGGACTTATGCGGTGATGGAGGAGATCAAGCGCGACGCACCGTTGCCGGTGGGTTAGCGAAGTGCCGCCGCGATTGTCGTTGCCGTGGCGTTGAACGGGCGGTCTGCCCGGGAAAAATAGCTATCCTCGTGCAATCGCAACGCCTGTCGTCGAATGCACTGACCGTCTTCTGAAATTTTCTTGGCCTCGCTCCCGGAGGTGATCCGGGAGGCAGCAAATGCTGGCGGGCTTATACTTTGAGGTTTTCTGCGGAGGTCTTGCCCCGGTTTGCGATCTCTTCGTATTCCACCGTCTGTCCCTCGTTGAGGGTGGACAGACCGGCTTTCTGGACTGCCGAGATATGCACGAACACATCCTTGCCCCCCGACGCAGGCTGGATAAATCCATAACCCTTCGTCGGGTTGAACCACTTGACCGTACCTTTAGCCATCACGACTTCTCCGCGGGTCTTCCTCCAAGATCGCGAACCGCCAGTCCCCGCCAACCGGCCGGTTCGGTCCTAACAGGATACGCGGAATGTGGCAGGCTTGGTAGCTCAAACCACATCAGCCTTTTGCCGAATTCCGCTCAACTTCGCGGCGTTTTTGCCGGTTTTGCCCGTTTCGCGGTCAATCGGCCCGTGCGCCGCGTGACGTCCGTCAATAAGTCGCGGACAGATAATCGACGATCTTGCCGACGTCGGCGTCGTCGATCGGGGCGCCATAGACCTTGATCATCTTGGTCACCTCGGCCTGCCAGAAGGCCTTCTTGTCCTTCATCGGCGGCTGGGTGTTGATGTAGTCGGACGAGTGGCAGGCGGTGCAATTGCCCTGCACCACTTCGAGATTTGGCCCGGGCTTGAACGCGGCGACCTCGTCGGGGGTCTTGTAGTTGACCGGCGCTGCAAGCGCCGAACCCACCACGGCGGCGAGGGCGAGCGTGACGGAGATGAGAACGGTGCGCTGCATGATCATTCTCCCCCTCAGGCCACGCTGACGCGGACGGTTTCGACGACGTTGCGCAAATAACCCGCCGGGTTCCAGCGCGGCGTATCCGGCTGGATCTCGCCGCCATTGCCGGTGGCGCGGACCTTGAGCTCAACGGTGCCGGCCGCGAGCTTCACCGGCAGCTTCCATTCGCGGAACGCGTATTTGCCGAGATCCTTGCCGAGCTTCGTGCTCGCCCAGGTCTTGCCGCCGTCGGTGGAGACCTGGACCTCCTTGATGCCCTTGCCGCCGTCGAAGGCGATGCCGCGCAGGGTTGTCGCTCCCGCCTTCAGCTTGGCGCCATCAGGCACGCTGGTGATGAAGGAGCGGATGGTGAAGCGGTTGATCGGGATCGTCGCCTTCGGCGTGGTGCCCGGCTCGATGGCGTTGTTCGGCGTATCGGGAATGCGATAGGCCGACTTCATCCAGAAGCCGTCATAGACGCTGTCGATGACGGTGATCTCGTTGAGGTGCTTGACCCAGTAGGTGCCGTAATAGCCGGGCACGACCAGGCGCAGCGGAAAGCCGTTGAGGAACGGCAGATCTTCGCCGTTCATGCCGTAAGCCAGCATCACCTCGCCGTCGGTGGCGTGATCGAGATCGAGCGCCTTGATGAAGTCAGGCGTCTTGTCGCTGACTGGGCCATCCATGCCGTTGAAGGTGACCTGCTTGGCGCCGCTCTGCACGCCCGCCATCTCCAGCACGGCCTTCAGCGGCACGCCGCGCCAGCGTGCGCAGCCCATCGCGCCATTGGCGAGCTGGCCGCCGGCGACGCGCGGCTCGAAGAAGCCGCGGCTGTTGCCGGAGCACTGATTGACGGCGACGATCTCGGTCGCCTTCATCTTCCGGATGTCTTTCAGCGACAGTTTCAGCGGCTTGTCGACCTTGCCCTTGACCTCCAGCGTGAACTTGTCGGGGTCGAGATTGTAGGGCAGGTCGGAGAGGTGATAGCGCACGAAGAAGGCGTTGTTCGGCGTCAGCGGGCCGTCGTTGAACACAGCGAACGGCGTCTCGAGCTGCGGCGGCCGACTGGTGAGCCCGATCATCGGCCGCTTCTGCGGATATTTCACCAGCGGCCGTTCGCCATTGGCGAAGGGCAGGGTGACGGTGTCGAGGGCCAGCGCCTTGGTGGCGCCAAATCCTGCCGCCAACGCGGCAAGGCCTGCTCCCTTGAGCAGGTCGCGTCTGTCGATCATGTGTCTCCTCCCGGAGCTTTTTCGTTGGGTCGCGGTCATCACCGCGAAACCTGCGCTCATCTGTTGCACCGATTTGCATGAAGTCAATTCGTGCTTTCGCAGCAGGTCCATGCCGCTGCGTCGCAGCAAGCCGGTGTTACGTTTGTAAGCAAGCGGGAGAGGGAGCGCACCTTCCGCGTAGCTCGCGCCTTACGCCGCCACGCGTGCGCTGCGATCGACCAGCCCCGCCAGCTCCCTCGCATCCGCGACCACGCGCACGGCCATCGGCTCGTCGCGGCCGCGGATCGCGACCTCCTGCTGCGGTAGGGCGTCGTCCGCAAGGCCGGCGGTGCGGCGCACTTCCTCGGAGACGATCGCCTCGCAGGCGAGCGTCTTGGTCATGTCCTGGAGGCGGGCGGCGACGTTGACGGCATCGCCGAGGGCCGTGAAGACGATGTGATCGCGATAGCCGATGTCGCCGATGATGACCTCGCCGCCGTGTATGCCGATGCCGAAGCGGATCGGCTGGCGCAGATCGTGGCTGAGGAGCTGATTCAACTCGTCGATATTCGCAGCGAGGCTGCTGGCAGCTTTCAGCGCCTGCCGGCAGGCCTCTTGCGGATCCGCCGACAGCCCGAACAGCGCCAACATACCGTCGCCGACGAACTGGTTGGGCTGGCCGCCATTCGCGATCACGGCCTGCGACACCGCGCCGAGGAAACGGTTGACGATGAAGACGGTGTCGAACGGCAGCCGCTTCTCGGCGAGCTGCGTCGAGCCGCGCATGTCCACGAACAGGCTGACGAGATAGCGCTCCTGGCCGATGCGCGCTGGCGTCGTGGCCTGCCCGTCCGTCGCATGGGTGTGGGGCGTGAAGAGCTGGAAGAAGGAGAGGTCGCAGTCCGGACGCAGCTGGCACGCCAGCCGGATCGAGGGATCGGCGGTGCCGACACGGGCCAGCACGAAGGCCTCGCGCTGCGACGGCTGGGGCAGGGCGCCATGGTCGCCGATGATGCGGATGCGGCAGGTCGAGCAGCGGGCGCGGCCGCCGCAGACGCTGGCATGCGGGACGTTGTGGCGCAGGCTCGCTTCCAGCACGGAGAGGCCCTTTGGCACGCGCACCGTCTTGCCGTTGCCGTAGGACAGCGCGATCATGCCGCCGCGCCGCTCGCGCCAGGCCCGCACGCCGCGCGCCGCCAGCGCCAGTCCCAGCAACCCGAAATAGCCGGCGGTGAGGCCGCCGGTGATGCGGTCGAGCGTATTGGCTTCGGCGATCGAGCCAAGCTGACGGCGCGTGAGGTTGTGCGTACGCCATTCCCCGTCGTCGGCGTCGATCTCAACACTGCGGCCGCCCTGGTAGATTCCGAGCAGCGACAGGGTCGGCACCAGCACGGCAGCCGCGAGCAGATAGGGCGCCGCGCGCGTGAAGAACGGCTTCAGGCGAAGCCAGAAATAGATGCCGATGCAGCCGTGCACCCAGGCGATCAGCAGCAGGATCGTCATCTGCCAGAGCCGGCCGGGCGCGCCGATGAAGAACAGATAGAGCTCCTGCGGATAGAGTTTTTGGTGTCCGTACAGCGTCTGGCCCAGTCGCACGCCGATCACATGCGCCATGACGAGGGCCGGGATGCTCAGCCCCAGCACGAGCTGCAGCGGCTCGATGGTCTTCCAGCGGAACTGCCGGCGCTGATACAGCGCGTAGATGCCGAGCCCCATATGGGTCAGCGCCGCGGTGTAGAACACGATCGCGACGGGCAGGAACTGCCAGAACAGCATGTGGTAGTGGACACCGGCCTCCATGGCGTCGACCGAGATGTTGCCGAGCGCATGGTTGAGGAAATGGCTGACCACATAAGAGAACAGGATGATGCCGCAGACGAGCCGCACCTGCCGCACGCTGGTCGCGCGGACGAGTTCGGGCATGTGGACGGGAGCGGTGGCCATGATTCGGTTGTATCAGTTCATGGAGGAGAACAGCCAGCCTAGCGTTTAATTCCCGCCGCGGACAGCTGGGCGGATCACATGCGCGGCAAGGTTACGAAATCGTAGGGTAGGCAAAGGCGCGCTGCCGCGGTCACACTCCGCTGTCGTCCCGGACAAGCGCGCCCAAAGCGCGCGCTGATCCGGGACCCATAACCACAGGGAGTAGTTCTGGCGCGGGATGGCAACTCCGAATCTTCGTCAAACCTCTGCCTGGGAGTATGGGTCCCGGATCTGCGCTCCGCTTTGCTGCGCTTGTCCGGGACGACGGGGAGAGGGCCTACCCTACATTGACTCCCCCTCCCAAGTCGGGGAAAAGCGCGGCCGTGACGATCGCTCCCGACATCTCCGAGAAGCCAGACGGCGCCGAGCGCCGTCTCATCCTTGTTGCCGTGCTGATCATCGCGGCGATGACGCTGCTCCGCATCATCTATGCCTCCGTGATCGAGCTGCGCACGGATGAGGCCTATTACTGGACCTGGTCGAAGGAGGCCGCGCTCAGCTTCCTCGATCATCCCCCCGGCATCGCCTGGCTGATCCGTTTCGGAACCGCGATCTTCGGCGACACTCCGCTCGGGGTGCGCTTCGGCGGCATCGTCGCGATGCTGGTGACGCAGCTGCTGCTCGCCGACATCGTCCGGCGCCTCACGCATGACGCGCGGGCGGTCGTGTTCGCCGTGCTGATGCCGGAGGCCGCGCTCTATTACGGCCTGCTAGTGGCCAAGGTCGCGCCTGATGTCGCCATGATCCCGCTCGCGGTGGCGATGATATGGTCCCTGGTGCGGCTCGCGCAGGGCGGCGACGGCCGCTGGTGGCTGGCGGCCGGCCTGTTCGCTGGCCTCGCGATGCTGTCGAAATTCACCGTGGTCCTGTTCGCGCCGGCGGTCGCCGCCTTTCTGTTGGTGCCGGACTGGCGCTGGCGCTGGTTGCGCAGCCCTTTCCCTTATCTCGCCGTGCTGGTTGCGCTCGTGGTGTTCTCGCCGGTCTTGATCTGGAACGTGCAGCACGACTGGGCGTCGATTCGCTTCCAGGGCGTGCGCGCCACCACCAATTACGGCATCTCGCTGCGGACGGTCGGCGACTACATCGGTCTGCAATTCGGCCTCGTCGGTTTCGTCATGCTGCCGGTGGTGCTGTCGGCCCTGGTGACGACCGCATGGCGCGGCTATCGCACGCGCGAGCCGGTCGCGATCCTGCTGTCGACTGCGGTGCTGGTGCCGTTTCTCTATTTCCTGGTGAAATCGCTGACGCTCCGGGTCGGCGACACCTGGCCGATGTTCATGTGGCCGGTCGGTTTTGCCGCTGCGGCGGTGAACCTCGTCATGCTGCCGCGGGAAAAATGGTCCGCGCGGATGATCCGGTCGAGCCTGTTCTGGATGAAGACGGCGATCGTCTCGGGCATCGCCTTCGTCGTGATCGTGTTCCTCTATTACGTCGCGGCGCCCTGGAATCTGCTCGGCAAGATCGATCCGATCGGCGCCGAGGCCGGCTATGAGCAGGTCGCGGCGCGCGCGCAGGCCGCACTGGATGAAACAGGCGCGACCTGGATCGCGACCACGGACTACCGCACCTACGCCATGATGCGCTGGCTGTTCCGGGGCCGCGTGCCCGTCATCGAGATCAACGAGCGCGGCCGCTTCCAGGATTTCCGCGATCCCGGCATGGATAAGATCAAGGGACACGCCGGTATCTATGTCGGCCGTGTGCCGGACAATCGTTCGTCGCAGTGGGAGAATATCCCGGCGAAGCGCGAGCAGCTCGGCGAAGTCGAGCGCCGCTGGCGCGGTGTTGTGACGGATACCTACGTGATCGAAAAGCTCTCCGGCTGGACCCCGGAGCTCTCGCCGCCAAAGGACTCGCCGCTGTTCCAATGGCGCGTGCTGGCGGGGGAATTCGAAAAACGTTCGGTCGGATAGAGCGGCAAGCTCGGACCTCTTCCCTTCTCCCCTTGTGGGAGAAGGTGGCGCGAAGCGCCGGATGAGGGGTATCTATCCACACGGCAGAGGCTGCCTGCGCGGATAGAGACCCCTCACCCGTCTCGCCGCTACGCGGCGAGCCACCCTCTCCCACAAGGGGAGAGGGGAAGAGGCCGCTACTCCTCGTCATCCTTCTTCCGCAACAGATCCGTCGCCAGGTCCGACAGCTTCGGCTGCGGCAGCGCCGCGAACGGCAGCGGCCTCGTCACGTCGATCGCAGCCAATCCCAGCCGCGCCGTCAGCAGGCCGTTCAGCACGCCTTCGCCCAGCCGCTGCGACAGCTTTGCCGCGATGCCGTGGCCGAGCATTTGCTGCACCAGGCTGTCGCTCGCGGCCATGCCGCCGGTGATGGCGAGATGGGCGATGACATGGCGGAGCAGGCGGATCATGCCGAGTGCGCCGGGACGGCCGCCATAGAGATAGGCGAGCTGGCGGATCAGGCGCAGCGCGGCGACGAACACGAACAGCACGTCGATCGCGGCGCGGGGCGAGACCGCGGTGACGATCGAGACCTTTTGCGCGGCCGACGACACCAGCCGGCGCGCCTCGGCATCCAGCGGCGACATCAACTCGCGCTCGGCAAGTCGGATCATGTCCGCGCCGTCGATGATCTCACCGGCGTGGCTTTCCAGCGTGGCGCGTGCGCGCGCGAGCTGCGGGTTCTGGTGAGCGATTTTGAGCAGGTCCTGCACGATGACGCGGCTTTCCTTGCGGTCGTCGCTTGCAAGGACGGCAGCAGCGCGCGCATGCAGCTTCTCGATGGTTGCGAGGCGCGCGAGGCCAAAGGCCTCGCGCCCGATCACGACGGCGAGCGCCAACGCGGTGACGAAAGCGAAGCCGAGCCCGACGAAGCCGAGGCTCTCGCTGCGCGCAAACAGGTCCTCGATCAGGCGGACCACGCCGAGCCCGGTGCCGAGCAGCGTCAATCCCGCAAGCCCCGACCAGAACAGCGTGCCCCAGGGGAAACCGCGCCGCGCCGGCAGCGCGGCTTGAACCGGTACCGGCAATGTCGATGGATCGGGCTCCGGCGTGATCTGGATCGTCGCGCGGGCGAGGCGGCTGGTCTCGTCGGCTTCGGTAACGACGACGCCGGGATCGTCGAGCCGGAACGTTGCCGGCCGCCGTGGCTTCGATCGATCGTTCATGCGAGCTTGTCTCCGATCAGGAACTGCAAGGCACGGTCGAGGCGGATATGTGGCAGCGCGGGCTCGTCCGTTCCCTCGCGTTCGAGCTTTGGCGGGCGGAAGCGCAGGAAACGGAAGTCGCTCTTCTCGGCGGCTTGCGTGGAAAGGCCTTGGAACGCGTCTTTGCCGTTGAACAGCGGCTCGGGATCCAGCGGCAAATCGCCCGGGAAGGTCGCGACCTCCGTGCTGCCGTCGAAGAATTCGCCGCCGGCGCTCTCGCCCGCGGTCGGCGTTCCCAGGATCGACGGCAATTTGTCGCGGCCATGGGCGACCTGCGCCTCGCGCGTGGCGCGTACCGCGGCGAGCGCCACGACGTCGATCGCCGCGCCGGTATTTTCCGCGCGCGCGACGGCGCGGGTGACCGCGCGGCGCAGCACGGCCTCGAGCCGGTCGTGACTGGAATGATGCAGATGGTCCGCCTTGGTCGCCGCGAACAGGATGCGATCGATGCGCGGCCGGAACAGGCTGGAGAGGATCGTGCTGCGGCCGATGTTGAAGCAATCGAGAATGCCGGCAAGCGCGGCCTCGAGATCGTGCAGCGCCTCCGGGCCGGAGTTGAACGCAGCGAGCGCATCGGCCAGCACGATCTGGCGATCGAGCCGCGCAAAATGATCCCGGAAGAACGGTCGCACCACGACGTCCTTGTAGGCCTCGTAGCGTCGCACCATCATGGCCCATAGCGATCCCTCGGGCGCCTGTCCGCCCGCGGGCACGTCGAGCGGCGCAAAGGTCAGCGCGGGGGAGCCTGCGAGATTGCCGGGCATCAGGAAGCGGCCGGGCGGCAGCAGGCTCATGGCGAAACGTTCGTCGCGGCAGGCGCGCAAATAATCCGTGAAGAGCCTTGCGGCCGCGAGCGTCGCCTGCTCGTCCTCGCGCGCATCGGGTTTGAGTGTTGCGAGATGCACGTGCCATTCGCTGGCAAGATGCGCGCGCGGCGCCTCGCGCGACAGCGCCAGGCTCTCCATGGACCATTGCTCGTAGCTTTTCTGCAGCAGCGGCAGGTCGAGCAGCCATTCGCCGGGATAGTCAACGATGTCGAGCGTCAAGGTGCGGTCGGCGCCGTTCGGGCGCTGGTAGTCGATGACGAGCCTGAGCTCGCTGATGTCGACGGTGGAGTTCGGCCAGCGCCGCTCCTCGACCAGCGAGCGCAGATGGTTCTCATAGGCAAAGCGCGGCACGGCATCATCAGGCTGCGGCGCCAGATGCGCCCGCGCGATCCGGCCCGAGGCATAGGCCTCGAACACCGGAAACCGGCCGCCACGCGTCAGTCCATGGATCAGCGCGGTGATGAATACGGTCTTACCGGCGCGCGACAGACCGGTGACACCAAGCCGCACCGTCGGGTTGAAGAAATGCTCGCCATAGTCGATCAGCGCCCGGGCTGACAGCCGCGCCTCCTCGACCATATCCTGGAAACTGAATGCCATATGAACGTGAGGGGGCTCGGGCGAGGGGTACGCAAAATGGATTAGTCACAAAAGTGGCAACTGGTTGAGGAAAATCAAGCTTTCATACTTCCACCGCCTTTGTCGGTAATTCAGCCGTTTGAACGACGCGCCGGTCCCGAAACACCCATAGAAGAGGGCATTGCCTTAGCCTTTCCCGGATTGCCATGACCGTCTTCCAGCTGAAACAGTTTGCATCCTCCTCCGTCCACGCCGCGGCCGACGTGATCGGCTGGGACTACGATCGTGCCGAGCTGATCGCCGATGGCGTCATCCACGCGATCGGCGTTCTCGCCGGCCTCATCGCCGCGACCGTGCTGGTGGTGCTGACGGCGGTCTATGCGACGGCGACCGACATCGTCGGGGTCTCGATCTACGTCGCCGGCCTGCTCTCGATGCTGGTGCTGTCGGCGACCTATAATCTCTGGCCGGTGTCGCCGGCGAAATGGCTGCTGCGGCGGTTCGATCATTCCGCGATCTATCTGCTGATCGCGGCGACCTACACGCCGTTCATCCTGGAGCTGAAGAACAGCGTGTTCGCGCTGGTGCTGCTCGCCGGCGTCTGGTGCGTCGCCATTCTCGGCATCGTGCTGAAGCTCTTCTACCCCGGCCGGTTCGACCGCGTCTCGGTCGGCATCTATCTCGCCATGGGCTGGAGCGGGGTGATGCTCTATGGTCCCGTGGTTGAGGCGCTGCCTGCGCTGGTGCTTGGCTTCATCCTTGCGGGCGGCCTGCTCTACAGCTTTGGCGTGATCTTCCACGCCTGGCGGCGGCTGCGCTTCCAGAATGCGATCTGGCACGGCTTTGTCTTGGCCGGCGCGGCATGCCATTATACCGCGGTGCTCGACCTCGTGTTGAGCTGAGCAGGACCCGCGACGCGGAATAAGCGGCGCGGTATAAAGCGGTACAAGACAATAAGACAATACAAGACAAGAGGAGACGTCGCATGCAGGTGACCGGCAAGGTTGTGGTCGTCACGGGCGGCGCAAACGGCATCGGCAGGGCGCTGTGCGAGGCCTTTCACAGGGCGGGCGCCGCCAAGGTCGTCGTCGCGGACATGGACGCCGCCAATGCGCGGGCGGTCGCCGCCATGGTCGATGGCGCGGCGTTCAAATGCGATGTCGCGCAGGAAAAGGATATCGCCCACGTCATCGAGGAGACCGAACGGCAGTTCGGCCCGATCGAATTGTTCTGCTCCAATGCCGGCATCGGCGGTGGCTTCGATCCGATGTCGGTCAATGCCGGTGGCGCCTCCGACGAGCCCTGGCAGCGCAGCTGGGCGATCCACGTCATGGCCCATGTCTATGCCGCGCGGCATCTCATCCCCCGCATGAAGGCGCGCGGCGGCGGCTATTTCCTCAACACCATCTCGGCCGCGGGCCTGTTGTCGCAGGTCGGCAGCCCCGCTTATTCGACCACGAAGCATGCCGCCGTGGGTTTTGCCGAGAACCTCGCGATCTCGCACAAGGCCCACAACATCAAGGTCTCGATCCTCTGCCCCCAGGGCGTCGACACCAACATGCTGCGCTCGATCCCGAAGGGCCCGCAATCCGGCGACGGCGACCTGACGCCCGAGCAGGTCGCCAACGACGTGATCGCCGGCCTCGAGCAGGAGACGTTCCTGATCCTGCCGCACCCCCAGGTGCTCGGCTACATGCGCAAGAAGACCGAGAACTACGACCGCTGGATCGGCGGCATGGCCAAGATCCAGGCGAAGATGCGGGAAGAGTTCGGGAAGTGACCGTCAGGACATCCCGGGGCGATGCGAGGCATTGAACCCGGGATCTCGAGATTCCGGGCCTCGCATTGCGAGCCACCGCTCGCGCCAAACAATTGGTGTCGTCCCGGCGAAGGCCGGGACCCATACCGCGAGGTCCATCGACCTTGCCGTGGTCGCAATACCGGACGACAAGTCTTCGCCAAACTACTCCCTGGGGTAATGGGTCCTGGCTTTCGCCAGGACGACACCTTTGATTAGGCGGTCGATTGCGTTTCCTCCACCCGGCTCTGCCTGAGCGCCCGCGCATAGAGCATCATCCCCTCGCGCACCGTGCGCTGCTCGTCCGCCGTCAATGCCGCCAGCGCGCCGCGTACCTGCTGGCGGCCGAACGCATGCAGCGCCTCCAGCGTGCGCCGTCCCTTCGCCGTCAGCGACAACAGCTTGCTGCGCGCGTCAAGTTCGTCCGGCGTCTCCCGCAGCTCGCCGCAATCGATCAGCTTGCGCACCAGGCGGCTGACGCTGGATTTCTCCAGTCGCAGGAAATCGCCGAGCTCGCCCGACGTCATGGGACCGCGGATGCCGATCTCCAGGATCGTGTGCACGGCCGAGGGCGGATAGTCCGACGCCGCCACCGTCGCATCCATGAAGCCGAGCTCGCGCACCATCAGCCGCGAGGCGGCGCGGATGTCGTCGATCAGCGCAAGCTCGGCCATCTTGACTCCCGGCATATAGTTGTACGATACAACTATATGCGCAAAGTGGCGCATGCAAGCGTTTTGGAGTGGGCCATGACCGGAACTTTGCCAACCGGGATGCGGATGACGGGCAAGGTCTGCCTCGTCACTGGTGGCGGCAGCGGCATCGGACGCGCCACGGCCTTGCGGATGGCGTCCGAGGGCGCGGAAGCGGTCATCATTGCCGGCCGGCGCGAAGCCGAGATCGA
The DNA here is from genome assembly GCF_018130765.1 of Bradyrhizobium iriomotense. Taxonomy (GTDB): domain Bacteria; phylum Pseudomonadota; class Alphaproteobacteria; order Rhizobiales; family Xanthobacteraceae; genus Bradyrhizobium; species Bradyrhizobium iriomotense_A. The sequence goes on along the minus strand of NZ_JAFCJZ010000020.1, from coordinate 34,054 downwards.
GGCGACCGCCTTAGGCTGCCGCGAGCTCGGTGCGGAAGCAATTGCGCTCAAGACCGACATCACGCACGAGGACGAGGTCGCGCGCCTCGTCGGCACCGCCGTCAAGCGTTGCGGCCGGCTCGACGTCGCCTTCAACAATGCCGGCTTTCAGGAGCGCCGCGCGCCGCTGGAGGAGCAGGGCACTGACATCTACGATAGCGTGTTCGACACCAATGTCCGCGCGCTGTTCCTCTGCCTGCGGCATCAATTGCCGGCGATGCTCGCGCAGGGGCGCGGCAGCATCGTCGTCAATGCCTCCGTCAGCGGCATGCGCAATCCCAATCCCGGCTTCTCGCTGTATTCGGCCTCCAAGGCTGCCGCGATCTCGCTGACGCGTTCGGCTGCGATGGAGAACGCCCCGCGCGGAATCCGCATCAATGCGATTGCGCCCGGCCGCGTCGTCACCGACATGATGCTGCGCGCCGGCGTTGGCGATGTCGCAACGGTGAGCGCCGGCCTGCCGCTGCGGCGGATGGGCAGCCCGGAGGAGGTGGCGGAAGCCGTGGTGTGGCTGTCGTCGGATGCGTCGTCGTATGTGGTCGGCCACGTGCTCGCGGCGGATGGGGGATTTCTCGCTTCGTAGGCCGGATGAGCGAAGCGACATCCGGGATCTTTATTGCAGCACCCCGGATATCGCTGCGCTCATCCGGGCTACGGTACTGCGCGCCCCTAATGCTTCTGCCCGTACAGCACCGGCACGGCCGAATCCACGACGACCTCAACGAGGCTGGTGCCTTCATGCGCCATCCCGCGCTTCAACGCCTCGCCGAGCTCCGCCGCCTTGCTCACCCGTACGGCATGACAGCCCATGCCCTCGGCGAGCCGGACGAAGTCGATCCCCGGCAGCTCCAGCCCGGGCACGTTCCGCACCTGCATCACCTGGCTGAACGAGCGCATCGCGCCGTAGCCGGAGTTGTTGATGACGACCACGGTCAGCGGCAGCTTGCGTTGCGCAGCCGTCCACAGCGCCTGGATCGAATACATCGCCGAGCCGTCGCCGATCAGGCACACGGTACGCTGCTTCGGCTTGCCCAGCGACATGCCGACGGCGGCGGGCAGGGAATAGCCGAGGCCGCCGCTCGCCATGGTGTAAAAGCTGTCCTGGCCGCGCATCGGCAGGAATTTTTGCATCGCCGGCCGATGTGACGGGACTTCCTCGACCAGCGAGGCGCCATCGGGCATCGCCTGCGACAGCGAATGGAGCAGGAATTCGACCGGCAGCGGATCGGCGGCCTGCGGCGCCGGCGGCAGCGTGCGGCCTTTTGGCGTGGCGCGCTTGCTGTCGGGCAGCATGTCTAGCAATAGGCTCAACGCCGGCTTCATCGTCGCGACGATGCTGGTGCCGACCGGCGTCACCGCGGCCGCATCTGCATCATCCGTGATCTGGAAGATCGTCGCGCCGCCATCAAAAATCGCGGCATGGCCCTCGACGTGGAAGGTGAACACGGGCGCGCCGATGACGACGACGAGATCGTGCTCGCGCAGCGCGTCGGAGAGTTGGGCCGGCGAAGCGTGCAAAAAGCCTGCGAATTGCGGATGACGTTCCGGAAACGAGCAGCGTGCCGAGAACGGGCTGACCCAGACGCTGGCCTTGGCCTTCTCGGCCACACGCACCATCAGGTCCACCGCGCCAGCGCGGTCAACGCCGGGACCGACGACGAGGGCGGGGTGCTTTGCCGAGCCGAGCGCTTCGACCAGCGCTTTCATCGCTTCCGGCTCTGGCCCGATCTCGCGGCTGACCTTGCGCGCTTCGATCGGCGCTGTCGCGTGCGTCCAGTCGTCGATCGGGATCGATACGAAGGTCGGACCGCACGGCGGCTGCATCGCGGTGTAGTAGGCCCGCGCGATGGCGGCGGGCACGTCCTCGGGCCGCGCCGGCTCGACGCTGTATTTGACGTAGGGCCGCGGAAACTCCGACGCACGCTCGGCATAGAGGAACGCTTGCAAGGGCAGGATCGAGCGCGCTTGCTGGCCCGCGGTGATCACCAGCGGGGTCTGGTTGCGATGCGCAGTGTAGATGTTGCCGAGCGCGTTGCCGACGCCGGCCGCCGAATGCAGATTGACGAAGCCGGCATTGCGCGTCGCCTGCGCATAGCCGTCGGCCATGCCGACGGCGCTCGCCTCCTGCAGCGCCAGCACATAGTCGATGTCGCCGGGCCAGTCGCTCAGGAACGGCAGCTCGGTTGAACCAGGGTTGCCGAATACCCTGTCGATGCCGAAGGCGCGCAGCAGGTCGAGCGTCGCCTGCTTGACGGTGACGGACTTGCTGCCGGTCTTGCCGTTCTTGGCCATGGTTTCCGTCCCCGCGTGCTTATTGTTATGGTGTCATTCCGGGGCGCGAAGCGAACCCGGAATCTCGAGATTCCGGGTCCGGTCCTGCGGACCGTCCCGGAATGACGGGAAGTCTATCACCACACCGCCGTCCCCTTCATCGTCGGCTGTCCCTCCGCGTTCGCGGTCCACAGCTCCATGCTCTCGCCGCTGTCATTGGCATTGACGGAGAACTCGGTGCCCTCGAACAGCGGCTGAAGCCCGCGATAGGTGAACTTCTTCGGCGCCTTGCCGCCGCGCAGCTTCGCCGCCATCTCCACGATCAGCGCCGCCTGCAACGGGCCGTGGAAGATCAGGCCCGGATAGCCTTCGACCTTGGTCACGTAGTCGCGGTCGTAATGGATGCGGTGGCCGTTGAAGGTCAGCGCGGAATAACGGAACAACAGCACGGGATCGGAGACGTGGGTCTCGCGGTGCTGCGCGTTCGGCGGCGGAGGCGGCGCCTTGCCGCCAGCCGGCGCACTGCTCGTCATCTCGCGATAGACGATGTCCTGCCGCTCGCGGATCGCGACGCCGCGTGGGCAAGAGATGCTGTGCTCGACCGAGACGAAGCACAGCGTGCCGGTCGATCCTGTCTTCACCTGCACATCGGCAATGCGCGACGTCCGGGTCGACTCATCGCCGACGCAAAGCGGCTGCAAAAACTCGATCTCGCCGCCGGCCCACATCCGGCGCGGCAGCGGCACCGGCGGCAGGAAGCCACCGCGGGTCGGGTGGCCGTCGGGTCCGAGCATCGACATCGGAAACACCGGCTGCGCCAGGCACCAATGCACCGTGAACGGTGCGGCATCGCCCTTTTTGGGCTCGCCGACTTCCTGGAACAGCGTCGCGCGCAGGCCCATGACGAGCTGTGCGGTAACGATGTCGGTCGCCTCCGTGCTGCGGCCGATCCACTGCCGCAAGTGATCGATGTCGAGCTTCTCGGTCATGACGCCTCGCTCTGTTACTTCTTGGATTGGGGCTTTTCGCCGATCGCGGGCACGGCACCATAGCTGCGCGTCTCGCCGACGATGATCGGCGCCGGCGCGGGATAGCTGACGCGTCCGTTCGGCGTGTCGACCTCGATGCGGCGCAGATGCGGATGGTTGGTGAGGTCGGCCATGGTATTGACCTCGGCAAAGGCGATGTCGGCATCCGACAGCCGCTTCAAGAGCTCGTCGCGCGTCATCTTGCCGAAGATGTCGGCGACGGTCTTGTCGGTGAAGTCGCGGTTGCGCACGCGCTCGACCATGTTGGCGACGCGCGGATCGCTGGGCAGATCGGGCTGATCCAGCACCTTCGCGCACAGCGTCTTCCACTCCCGCTCGCTCTGGATCGAGATCAGGATGTCCTTGCCGTCCTTCGAGGTGAACACGCCATAGGGCGCGATCGAGGGATGGCGCAGGCCCATGCGCTTGGGCGGATTGCCGGCTTCGGAATTGAGCAGCGGCACGGTGCACCAGTCCGCCATCACGTCGAACATCGAGATGCGGATGTCGGCACCCTTGCCGGTGCGGCTACGCCCGATCAGCGCCTCCAGGATCGCCGCATGCGCGGTGGCCCCGGTCGCAACATCCACGATCGACATGCCGACGCGCGAGGCGCCATCAGGGTTGCCGGTGATCGAGGCAAGCCCGCTCTCGGCCTGGATCAGGAGGTCATAGGCCTTGCGATGCGCGTAGGGGCCCTCGTCGCCATAGCCGGTGATGGTGCACGAGATCAGCTTTGGATAGTCTCTCAGTAAGCGCTCGCGGGAGAAGCCGAGCTTGTCCATCGAGCCCGGCTTGAGGTTTTGAATGAGCACGTCGGCGCTGGCGATCAGCTTCTCCAGCTCGGCGCAACCTTCTTTCGTCGCGAGATCGACGATCGCCGATTGCTTGCCGCGGTTGAGCCACACAAAATAGCTGCTCTGGCCCTTGGCCGCTGCGTCATAGCCGCGGGCGAAATCGCCTTCGGGCCGCTCGATCTTGATCACCTCTGCGCCGGCATCCGCCAGGCGCGAGGAGCAGAACGGCGCCGCCACCGCCTGCTCAACCGCAATCACCCTGATCCCGTCAAGTGCTCCCATGGCGTAACCTCAGTACGAGCGCGGCATGCCGAGCACATGCTCGGCGACGTAGGACAGCACGAGGTTGGTGGAGATCGGTGCCACCTGGTAGAGCCGCGTCTCGCGGAATTTGCGCTCGACGTCGTATTCCTCGGCAAAGCCGAAGCCGCCATGGGTCTGGATGCAGGCATTGGCCGCCTCCCACGACGCATCCGCCGCGAGCATCTTGGCCATGTTGGCCTCCGCGCCGCAGTCGAGGCCGGCCTCGTATTTGCGCGTGGCCTCCTTCACCATCAGCTCGGCCGCGCGCATCGAGGCGTAGGCCTTGGCGATCGGGAACTGGATGCCCTGGTTCTGGCCAATGGGACGGCCGAAAACGCTGCGCTCCTTGGCGTAGTTCGTCGCCTTGGCGATGAACCATTTTGCGTCGCCGACGCATTCGGCCGCGATCAAAATGCGCTCGGCATTCATGCCGGAGAGGATGTAGCGAAAACCCTTGCCTTCCTCGCCGATCAAATTCTCCGCCGGTACCTTCATGTCGGTAAAGAACACTTCGGTGGTGGCGTGGTTCATCATGGTGCGGATCGGGCGGATCTCGAGGCCATTGTTCTTGGCCTCGCGCATGTCGACGATGAACACCGAAAGGCCGTCAGTGCGCTTCTTGGCCTGCTCCTTCGGCGTGGTGCGCGCCAGCAGCACCATCAAATCGGAATGCTCGGCGCGGCTGGTCCAGATCTTCTGGCCGTTGACGATGTAGCTGTCGTTGCCTTCCTTGCGCGCAAAGGTCTTCAGCGACGAGGTGTCGGTGCCGCTGGTCGGCTCGGTGACGCCGAAGGCCTGCAGGCGCAATTCGCCGCTCGCGATCTTCGGCAGGTATTTTGCCTTCTGCTCGGCATTGCCGTGCCGCAGCACCGTGCCCATCGTGTACATCTGGGCGTGGCAGCCGCCGCCGTTACAGCCGGCGCGCTGAATCTCTTCGAGGATCGCAGCGGCAGCCGAAAGCTTCAGCCCCGCGCCGCCATACTCTTCCGGGATCAGCACCGAGAGGTAACCCGCCTGCGTCAGCGCATCGACGAAGGCCTTCGGGTAGGCCATCTCGCGATCGAGCTTGCGCCAGTATTCGCCGGGAAACTGCGCGCAGAGCTTTGCGACGGCCTCGCGGATGTCGGCGTGATCTTCGGTGTGGTGTTCTTCACTCATGGCGTTTCCCAATTGTAGCGGCAGTTAAGATAACGCCGGCCCATCCTCTGGCGTTGTGAAAACGACGCCAGCCCCCTATGCTCATTTGTTATAGCGTATGAAGTAGCCTTCCAGGATTGGCAAGCATGGATTTCCGGCAGCTCAGAACCTTCAGTTGCGTGGCGGAGCTTGGCAGCCTGTCCAAGGCCTCCGACACGCTGCGCGTGGCGCAGCCGGCGCTCTCCAGGCAGATCAAGCTGCTGGAACACGAGCTGCGCACCGAGCTGTTCACGCGCAACGGCCGCGGCATGGTGCTGACCGACGCCGGGCGCCTCCTGCTCGCGCGCACCTCCGGCATCGTGCGGCAGATCGACCAGATCCGCGACGACATCCAGTCGGCCAAGGGGCCGCCGTCGGGGCAGGTCGTGCTCGGCCTGGTTCCGACCGTGAGCTGCGTGTTGTCGGCGCGCTTTGCGCGGCGCTGCGTCGAAAAATTTCCCGGCATTTCGCTGCGCATCGTCGAGAGCTACAGCGGCCATCTGGTCGAATGGCTGCATCGCGGCGAGATGGATCTCGCCATCCTCTACGGCCGCTCCGCCGATCTGCACCTCAATGTGCAGAGCCTCGGCCGCGACAACATCGTTGCGGTCGGCCCGCGCGGCTGCGGCCTTGCGCGCAAGAAGAGCGTCGATGTCGGCTGGCTGCTGCGGCAACGGCTGGTGCTGCCCAGTCATTCCCATGGCCTCCGCGCGCTGATCGAGCACGCCGCCGCCCAGCGCAAGATCAAGCTCGACGTCCAGTTAGAGGCGGATTCGTTCCGCGTGCTGACCAGCCTCGTCGAGGAAGGGCTCGGTTTCGCGCTGCTGCCGCCGTCGTCGGTCCATGGCGAGGTCGCGGAGGGGCGGCTGGAAACCACCGCCGTGTCCAAGCCGATGACGCGCGAGCTCATTTTCGCTTCTCCGATCGACCGCCCGGCCTCGACGGCCTCGCTGGCCATCACCGCGCTCCTGCGCGAGGAAGTCGCCGCCTGCCGCAAGGAAGGCGTGTGGGACATCAAATTGAGTTAGATGCTGTGTCGTAGAACAGTCAGGCGCCGACTTGCCTTCGCATCTGGCGTGAGCTGTCATGCCGAAATTTTATAGCTGGGCTAGGGGCACTGCGAATGAGACGGCATGTGCATCCCGGAACTCGTCATTGCGAGCGCAGCGAAGCAATCCAGAATCCCCTCCGCGGAAAGACTCTGGATTGCTTCGCTGCGCTCGCAATGACGGAGGATAGAGCCTACCCCGGAATCCTCACCGGCAGCGACTCGTACCCCTTGATGAAGCTGGAATAGATCCGCTTGGGCTCGCCGACCACCTCGATCCGGTCGAACCGCTTCAGCATCTCCTCCCAGACGATCCGCAGCTGCAATTCGGCCAGCCGCATGCCGACGCAGCGGTGGATGCCGAAGCCGAAGGAGAGGTGGGTGCGCGGGCGCGGGCGGTCGATGATGAAATCGTTCGGTCTGTCGAACATCTCGTCGTCGCGATTGCCGGAGACGTACCACATCACGACGCGGTCGCCCTTCTTGATCTGCTTGCCGCCGATCTCCGTATCGGCAAGCGCGGTGCGCCGCATATGCGCGAGCGGCGTCTGCCAGCGGATCACCTCCGGCACCATGGAATCGATCATTTCAGGGTTGGCGCGCAGCTTGTCGTACTGGTCCGGGTTCTCGTTCAGCGCCAGCACCGAGCCGGTCATGGTGTTCCGTGTGGTGTCGTTGCCGCCGACGATGAGCAGGATGATGTTGCCCATGAGGTTGTCGGGGTCCATGTGGCGCGTGGCGTCGTTGTGGGCCATCAGCGACAACAAATCGTTGCGCGGCGCGGAGTTGACGCGCTCGTTCCAGAGCCTGGACATGTAGGCGTAGCATTCGTCCATCTCGCGGCGGCGCTCCTCGGCCGAGGCGACGATGCCGCTCTTGGGCAGTGCGGTGGAGACGTCGGACCAGCGCGTCAGCTTGCGCCGCTCCTCCCAGGGGAAGTCGAACAAAGTCGCCAGCATCTGCGTCGTCAGCTCGATCGAGACGCGCTCGACGAAATTGAAGGTCTCGTTGCGCGGCAGATTGTCCAGCACGGTCTGCGAACGCTGGCGGATCAGTTTTGCCAGCTCGTCCAGGTGTGTCGGCGTGAACATCGGCGACACCGTCTTGCGCTGCGCCGAATGCCGGGGCTGGTCCATCGCGATGAAGCTCGGATAGTCGTAGCCTTCCGGCACGTCGCGGATCGAGATGCCGCCGAGCGTCGAGTCCGAGGAGAAGATGCCGTGGTTGGTGTCGACATGCATGATGTCGTTGTATTTCACCACCGACCAGTACGGCTCGATCGGCGCATTGGTGCAGTAATGCACCGGCTCTTCCTTGCGCAGCCGCTCGAACCACGGCCACAGCGTGTCGTCCTGGAACAGCCGTGGCGCGCCGGGGTGAAACTGCGCGAGCGGGGTCGCATAGGCCTCCTCGCGCGCCTTGCGCATGCGTTCGGCCTTGTCCACTTTAACCGGCGCTTGGATGTTCATGGTCGTGGCTCCAGGTTGGTTTCCAACCTCTCCCGCTTGCGGGAGAGGTCGGCGCGTAGCGCCGGGTGAGGGTTTTCTCCTCTTGGGGATTATCCCGTTGTGGAGATACCCTCTCCCCAACCCTCTCCCGCAAGCGGGAGAGGGGGCGCACCTTTCTTGTAGGCGTCGTCGAACTCATCGTTACTGCTTACTGCGATCTACGCCGCGATCTTCACCGGCAACGTCTCAAGTCCCTTCACGAAACTCGAATAGACCCGCTTCGGTTCGCCGACCACGTCAATATGGTCGAAGCGCTTGAGAATCTCTTCCCAAATAATCTTGAGCTGGAGTTCAGCAAGCCTGAGGCCCACGCAGCGGTGGATGCCGAAGCCGAAGGAGAGATGCGTGCGCGGCCGCGCGCGGTCGATGATGAAATCGTAGGGCTTTTCGATCGCCTCTTCGTCGCGGTTGCCCGAGACGTACCACATCACGACCTTGTCACCTTTCTTGATCTGCTTGCCGCGGAACTCGAAATCGGCGAGCGCGGTGCGGCGCATATGCGCCAGCGGCGTCTGCCAGCGGATCACCTCCGGCACGAAGCTGTCGAGCAAAGCAGGATTCTCGCGCAGCTTGCGATACTGCTCCGGATGCTGGCTCAGTGCGAGAAGCGAGCCCGACATGGTGTTGCGGGTGGTGTCGTTGCCGCCAACGATCAACAGGACGAGATTGCCGAGGAAGTTCTTCGCATCCATGTCGCGCGTCGCGGCGCCATGCGCCATCATGGAGAGCAGGTCGCTCTTCGGCGGCTGTTCGATGCGCTCCTTCCACAGCCTCGCGAAGTAGCCCGCGCATTCCGTCAGCTCGGCCTGCCGTTCGTCCTCGGTGGCGACGAGGCCGTCGGGGCCGGGAATGGTGGTGGCGACATCCGACCAGCGCGTCAGCTTGCGGCGGTCCTCCCACGGGAAGTCGAACAGCACCGCGAGCATCTGCGTGGTGAGCTCGATCGAGACCTGGTCGACCCAGTCGAACACCTCGCCGCGGGGAAGATTGTCCAGGCACTCGGCCGAGCGCTTGCGAATGTTGAGCGCGAGATTGTCCAGATGCGTCGGCGTGAACATCGGCGCCACGGTCTTGCGCTGCGCCGCGTGGCGCGGCGGGTCCATCGAGATGAAGCTCTCGCGCCGCAGATCCGGATCGATATCGCGGATGGTGATGCCGCCGAGCGCGGAAGCGGAGGAGAACACCGAATGGTTGGTCTCGATCTCCATGATGTCGTTGTAGCGCGTCACCGACCAGTACGGGCCGAACATCGAGTCCTTGCAATAGTGCACGGGATCTTCCCGGCGCAGGCGATCGAAATAGGGCCAGAACGTATCGGTCCTGAACAGTTCCGGATCGCCCGGATCGAATTGCTCCAGCGGCAATGTCGACGCGCGCTCGCGAAGTGCGTCGAGCTTGGACGCGCTCTCGATGGTCCCATGCATGACCGTTCTCCCTGGCGTTGCTCCGCGCGTCTTTGAATTCTGCGCTGCGGTATTTGATTTGCAATTACAGCCGGTTGTCTGCGCCGGAGCAAGGGAGAGTTTTGCCACATCCAACCTTTGGGGGAGGTCGGGTGCGTAGCCCGGATGGCGTCGATCCGTAGCCCGGATGGAGCGAAGCGCAATCCGGGATTGGCGCCGCCATTGACGCTGCCCCGGATTACGCTTGCGCTCCATCCGGGCTACGGGACATCGCCAGCGTGATCCTCCGCACGCCGTTCGTCATGAAATCATGCAAGAAATCGACCTGAAACGGGGTAAATCGAACCCGCCCATCTTGGGGATCGACTAATCTCTGATCTATAGTTTGACCGCAGCAGATGCGCACCCCGAGGTTGCCGCCGTGAACGACATGCAATGGACCCCCATCGGCTCCGAACCGGTCCCGCCGCCATTGCCGCCGACGCGGGTGGATTTCAGCGGCAGTCGGTCCGGGTTCCTGAACATGGTCACCAAGGGTGCCATGCTTGAGCTCGTCACCTTCGGTTTCTACCGGTTCTGGCTCGTCACCGACATCCGGCGGCATCTGTGGACGCACACCGCGATCGACGGCGACGCCGCCGAATATACCGGCCGCGGCAAGGAGCTCCTGGTCGGCTTCCTGTTCGCGCTCGCGATCCTGGTGCCGATCTATCTCGCCTACTTCCTCATCGGCATCGAGTTCGAGCGCTGGCAGGGCTTTGCCTCGACGCCGCTGTTCATCAGCTTCTACGCTTTCGGCCAGTTCGCGATCTTTCGTGCGCGGCGCTATCGCCTGACGCGCACGGTCTGGCGTGGCGTGCGGTTCTGGATGGACGGGTCGGGCTGGGCCTATGCGTTCCGCGCCATGGCGTGGGGCCTCCTGGTGTTCCTGACCGTCGGCCTGGCGCTGCCCTGGCGCGAGGCGTCGCTCGAACGTTACAAGATGCAGCACACCCATTACGGCGATTTGCGCGGCGATTTCGAAGGCAACGGCTGGACCTTCTTCAAGCGCGGCTGGTGGCTGTGGCTGCTGAGCCCGATCGCGTTCTTCATCTTCCCGCTCGCACCGTTCTTCTATGCCGAGTTCAAGGCGCGCGAGTGGCGCTGGTGGCTGGACGGCATCCGCATCGGCGGCGTCAGCCTGTCCTCGGAGCTTCCGCACAATGCGTTCTACGGCCTGTACTGGAAGGTGATCGGCTGGTGGGTGCTGCTCTCGATGATCTTCGGCGCCTATCTCGGCGGCGCCACCGCGCTCGTCGTCCAGCTGAGCGGCCTCTCGGCCGAGCAACTGTTCGGGCCCGGCGATCCCACCAAGAGCATCCCGATGCTGGTGATCATGGTCATCGGTTACTTCGCGCTCGCCCTTGCCCTCAACATCGTGATGCGCGTCTATCTTCAGCGCGATCTCTGGGCCAAGGTGCTGGAGACCGTCGAGGTGCACAACATCGCGGCCGCGGCGGACGTGCGCGGCAGCGGCGAGCTTGCCAGCGCGCTCGGCGAAGGTTTTGCCGACGGGCTCGATGTCGCAGGATTCTGAGCTGTGAGTGATGTGTCCACCGAGGCCCCGGCGCAGCCGGCCAAGCCGACCATCTTCTTCGACGGCGTGTCGAGCCGCAGGCGGCAGGTTTCCCTGACGCTCGGCGATGCGCTCGAGATCGTTGAGGAGGGCGGAACGCCCGTTCGCTGGGCCTATGCCGATATCCGCCGCGCCGACAGTCCGGCCGGTCTGCTGCGTCTCGCCTGTACTGCTGCCGCGCCCCTGGCGCGGCTCGAGATTCGCGACGCCGCGCTTGCGGCGGAATTGATTGCCCGCTGCTCCCGTCTCGACGAGCACCAGACCTCGCGCCGCGGTATTGCAAAGATTGTCGGCTGGTCGGTGGCGGCCGCCGTCTCCATCGTCTGCGTCGTCTTGTTCGGCGTGCCGCTCGCCGCAGACCGTCTTGCGCCGCTGGTGCCGAAGCCAATCGAGCGGCGCATCGGCGATGCGTCGGAAGTCCAGGTGAAAACCATCTTCGGCCGCAACGTCTGCGAAGACCCCGCGGGCAAGGCCGCGTTCACCAAGCTCGTCAACCGCCTGCGCGATGCGGCAGGTCTCGACGACGATTCCATGACCGCCGGCGTGCTGCCGACGTCCGTGCCGAACGCCTTCGCACTGCCGGGCGGCAAGGTGTACCTGCTGAAGGGCCTGCTCGACAAGGCGGAGAACCCCGACGAGATCGCCGGCATCCTCGCCCATGAGCTTGGCCATCTCAAGCACTACGACAACATGCGCGGGCTGATCTACAACGGCGGCACGTCGTTCCTGATCGGCCTCTTGTTCGGCGACGTTACCGGCTCATCCGCCGTGATCTTCGCTTCGCGCAGCGTGGTCGAGGCCTCATATTCGCGCGAGGCCGAGACCGCTGCGGATACGTTCGCGATCGAGATCATGCACAAGCTCGGCCGCTCGCCGAAACCCGCGGCCGAGCTGATGTTCCGCATCACCGGCAAGGAAGGCGGCTCTGGTCTGACAAATATCCTCGCCAGCCATCCGCTGACCGAGGACCGGCTCGCTCGCATGACGAAAGAAGATCGCCCCGCCAGTGGCCCGCCGCTGCTGACGGACAAGGAGTGGCAGGCGCTGAAGCTGATTTGCGGCAGCGGGAAGGTTTAAGTCGAATGGCTTTAGGTTGAAGCTATTGGTCGCGGGCTCGCTCCAGCCTCTCCCGCTTGCGGGAGAGGTCGCCGCGTAGCGGCGGGTGAGGGTTCTCTCCTCTCAGGGGTTCTCGCTTGCGGAGCTACCCCCACCCCAGCCCTCCCCCGCAAGCGGGAGAGGGAGCGCACCTTCCTCGTTGCTGCACTTTAGTCTTCGCCAACTACCGCGTTCCGTAGGCGCGATCGCCGGCGTCGCCGAGGCCGGGCAGAATGAAACCATTCTCGTCGAGGCCTTCGTCGACCGCGGCGGTCCAGATCGGCACATCCGGATGCAATCCACGCAGCCGTTCGAGTCCTTCCGGCGCTGCGATCAGGCAGGCGAGGCGAATGTCCCTGGCGCCGCGCTCCTTCAGCCGGTCGATGGCGGCGACGGCCGTGTTGGCGGTGGCGACGACAGGCGTCACCACGACCGCGAGGCGCTCGTGGAGGTCTGATGGCGACTTGAAGAAATACTCGACCGCGGCAAAACTCTCCGGCTCGCGGTAGAGGCCGATATGCGCGACGCGCGCAGTCGGCACCAGGTCCATCATGCCGTCGACGAAGGTGGTGCCGGCGCGCAGCATCGGCACGAACACCAGCTTCTTGCCGGCGATCTTGGCCGAGTGCATCGTCGCCAGCGGCGTCTCGATGACGGTGTCGGCGAGCGGCAGGTCGCGCGTCACCTCGTAGCACAAGAGCATGCCGATCTCCTTGATCAACTCGCGGAACGACTTGGTGGAGATGGATTTGTCCCGCACCAGCGTCAGCTTGTGCTGCACCAGCGGATGATCGACGATCGTGACGCCTTCCATGAAACTCTCCTAACGAAATGCACTTTGGGTGCAACGCGACGGGCCGATGCTTCTTCCCTTCTCCCCTTGTGGGAGAAGGTGGCGCGAAGCGCCGGATGAGGGGTCCCTCTCCGCGAACTCCGGTGAGAGATAACCCCGCAGAGACATACCCCTCACCCGGCTTCGCTTTCGCGAAGCCACCCTCTCCCACAAGGGGAGAGGGTTTAGAAAACCGTGCCGTCGCTGATCACCTTGAGCGGCGGCGAACCATCGGGACGGCGCGCAAAGGCAATGGCGCGGCCGGCGGCCCAGGTGCCGCCTTCCAGAATGCTGGCGAGCGGCAAGGTCTCGGGCGTGCGGCCGAGTTTTGTGCGAACCAGTTCGGCAAGACGATCCAGCAGCGCCACCGTCAGCGCGCGCCACTCCACGACGAGCAGGGAATCCACCGCATGCGCACGCTCGGCGTCGGCGGCATCGCGCAGGCGCAGCACCTCGTGATCGACGAACAGGCCGCCATTGCGGTACTCGGCAAGCCCCGTGAGACCGTCGATGTCGGTGACAGCAAATCCAGCGCGCTGCAGCGGCTCGATCAGCGAGTAGCTCAGCCATTGCGACAGCTTGTGCAGGGGCACGAGGCCTGCCGTGCCGTCATCCGCCTTGATCGCCGGATGCCGCCAGCAATCGCCGAGCGGGACGCCCGCGAGCTCAAGCCGCGACGGCCAGATCGGCCCGAGCTGGTTCAGCACCGCCGACAGAATGGTGGGCGCGGCGACAGCACCGCCGACGGCTTGCGCCGCGATATGATCGAACAGTCCGCCCGGGCGCGGCGTGTCGTGCAGGCCGAACACGTCCGCGCGCTCCGAGACCTGCTTGCCCAGTCGCCGCAGCAGGTCGGTGCGTCCTTCGAGGCCGAGCAGCGGATTGGCATCGCTCGCCTGAAAGGCGGATGTGAGGGCGGCGAGGGGCAGCTTTGCCAGCACATCCGCATCGGCTCTGAACGGCGTGCGGGCATCGTGCGAAAACAGCCCGCTCGCGAACATGTCGAGGCTCGCAATCGCAAGCCCCTCCGACCGGCCGATGGCTTCGCCGGTCACGGCATCGCGGTATCGCCACGTAGCGCCGGCGCCGGCATCGAGCAGCACGGAGACGATCGCAAGATCGAACTCGGCGCGTGCCCGCGCCGCGCGATCCGGCCATGATGCGGTGTCGGCAAGCCGCGCCCAGCGATCGACGCCGCCAAGCACAAAGTGTCGCCACCGCGCATGGAAGGGGACGTCCAGCGTCGGATAGGCTTTTCGCGTGACCGCGAGAACGGCATCCGCAACCGCATCCATACGGCCGAGATCAACAGTGAAATGTGTAAGCCCGCCGGCAAGGCCGAGCTCAAGCATCTGCCCGGCGCGCGCGCGAACCGCCTTTGCGGTGAGCAGCGAACGGGCCTGCAATTCCAAAGCTTCCGCCATCGCGCGATCAGTATTTTTCCAGCGAGCGCCCGACCACGCCGTCCACGTCCTTCTCGGGCGCGATGTCGGTCGAGTAGTAGCCGGCGGCCTTCTTCGCGGCGATCTCGACATAGGCGTCGGCCGGGATCAGCTCCGGCGGGATCGGCACCCGCTCGACGATGTCGATGCCTTGCGAGGTCAGCGCGTCGTATTTCATGTCGCTCATCGACAGGAAACGGTCGATGCGCTTCAGGCCCAGCCAGTGGATCGTGTCCGGCATCAACTGCTGGAAGCGCGCGTCCTGGACGCCGGCGACGCATTCGGTGCGCTCGAAATAGGCCGCGGCCGCGTCGCCGTCCTCCTGGCGCTTGCGCGCATTGTAGACCAGGAATTTGGTGACCTCGCCGAGCGCGCGGCCCTCCTTCCGGTTATAGACCACGAGCCCGAGCCCGCCCTCCTGCGCACCGCGCGCGGATTCCTCGATGCCGTGGATGAGATAGGGACGGCAGGTGCAGATGTCGGAGCCGAACACGTCGGAGCCGTTGCACTCGTCATGCACGCGGCAGGTGATCTTAGTGCGATGGTCCGGCAGTTTTGTCACATCGCCGAACAGATAGACAGTGGTGCCGCCGATCGGCGGCAGGAACACCTTCATGTCCGGGCGCGTCACGAGCTCCGGGAACATGCCGGCGGTTTGCTCGAACAGCGTGCGCCGCAGCTCGGTCTCGTTGGTGCCGAAGCGCTCGGCAAGGCCTGGCAGGTACCAAACCGGATCGATCGCGATCTTCACCACGGAGACGCTGCCATTGGCATGCACGACCTCGCCGTCGGCGCGCAGCCGCTTTGCGGCGAGCGCCTCGCGGATCTCCGGCAGGTCCAGCCGCGCCCGCGTCACCGCGATGCTCGGGCGGATGTCGGCGCCTTCGGCGATCTCCTGGCGGAAGTTTTCCGCGACGAGATGCCCCCAGGGATCGAGCGCGACGATCTTTGCGGGATCGCGCCACTGTTCGAACGGGCCGATGGTCGCGGCCGGAAAGGTGTTGGTGAGATCGGGCCGCCGGATCGGATCGAGCGCGCCGGCGGAGACCGCGAGCGCCCGGTACATCGCATAGGAGCCGCCATGGCTGCCGATCACGTTGCGATCCCCGGCGCGCGACACCGTGCCGATGATCGGCCCGCGGGCGCGCGCGTCAGCGGCGCCCCAATGGATCGGAAAGGCGGCCTTCCGGCCCGGCTCCGGATGGGAGGTCAGGCGGATGTGGTCGGTACGGTTCGCGCGGCTCATGTCCAGGCTCCCAAAAAGCCAACGGCCCGCCGCTCGGACGGGCCTGGCTCGCTTGCCTTGCCGGTGCGGACCACCGGCGACGCAAGCTCAATCCAACATATTGTAGCGCCAACCCGCGACAGACAAGTTAATCGTGGAGCGCGGGCAGGGCCCTTCGCGGCGAAATTCCCGTCATCAGCGAACCGGCAGGGCTTGCCTGAACGCGGCGCGCCCCGCGCGCTGGCCGGCCTCGTCGCCGTGCCTGCCTGGCCGATTTAAGAGATTGAAATAGTTCTATTTTTCATGTTTTCAAGGGGCGCTTATGATTTGTGCGGCGCGCGTCGAATCCTGGACAAAACCTGCGTCCGGACCAATCGTACAGATCGCCTTTGCCCTGGAGACCGCCAATGCCCACCGCCGCCTATATCGACCCCCGCAACGGAAAGCTCTATCCGCTCGACCAGCCGCGCTGGTGCTCGGACGAGCGGTCGCCGCTGCTGGTGACGCCGGGGGCGGGGATCTCGCTCGAGGATATCGACAGCCGGACGCGCTCGCTCTGGCGCTACCGGGCGGCGCTGCCGGTCGAGATCGCAAAGCCGATCTCACTCGGCGAAGGCTGCACGCCACTGGTCCAGCAGGCCTGGGGTGACCTGCGTCCGTTGTTCAAGCTCGAATGGTTCAACCCGACCGGCAGCTTCAAGGACCGCGGCTCGGCGGTGATGCTGTCCTTCCTGCGGCAGATCGGCGTCGACGCCATCCTGGAAGACTCCTCCGGCAATGGCGGCTCGTCCATGGCGGGGTTGGGGGCCGCCGGCGGCATGCGCGTGAAGATCCTGGCGCCGGCCTCGACCTCGCCGGCGAAGATCGCGCAGGTGCGCGCTTACGGTGCGACGGTGCAGCTGGTCGAAGGCCCGCGCGAGGAATCGGAAGCCGAGGCCATCCGCCAGTCGAGCCAGACCTTCTACGCCAGTCACAACTGGCAGCCGTTCTTCCTCGAAGGTACCAAATCGCTCGCCTATGAAATCTGGGAGGACCTCGGCTTCCGCGCGCCCGACAACGTCATCGTCCCCGTCGGTGCCGGCAGCAGTCTCTTGGGGTGCGCCTTCGGCTTCCGCGAGCTCTTGAGAGCCGGGCAGATTTCGAAGCTGCCGCGCCTGTTCGCGGCGCAGCCGCAAAACTGCTCGCCGATCGATGCGAGCTTTCAGGCCGGCGTCGACACGCCCGTCGCGCGCGAGGTGCACAAGACCATCGCCGAAGGCACCGCGATCAAGAACCCCCTGCGCCTGCGCGAAATCATCGCCGCCTTGCGCGAGAGCGGCGGCGGCACCGTCGCGCTCACCGAGGACGAGATCATCGCCGCGCTGCGCCGCCTTGCGCGGCAGGGCCTGTTCGCCGAGCCGACCAGCGCGAGCGCAGCGGCGGCGCTGGAAAAGCTCTCCGCCGCTGGAGCCATCAAGGCGAATGAGACCACGGTCGTGGTCCTCACCGGCACGGGTCTGAAGGCGGCAACGACCGTAGCCGATCTCGTGCAATAAGGCCGATCTGTTGAGCTTGTGGTTCGGCCCCGCGTGGGACTGGGCCGTTGCGGATACGGGAAGCGTCATGCCCGGGCTTGTCCCGCCTGCGCGGCCGAAGCCGCTTCGGCGAGGCGAAGGCCCGGGCATCGACGCTCTTTGTGCCGCGCAGCCATGCGCGCGCGTTGAACCTTGGGCCTTCCTCGCCAGCCTCATGAAGATCGACCTCGAGCAAAGGGAGAGTTCCATGACCGCGCAGGATCCGTTTGCAGGTTTCAAGGCCATCCAGAAGGAAGCCTGGTCGCTGTTCACGCCGATGGAGGTTTTCACGACTCCGGCCGCGGCCAAGCTGGTCGGTTTTGCCGGCGTTGCCGCCGGCCAAAAGCTGCTCGATGTCGGATGCGGCACCGGCGTTGTCGCGATCACAGCCGCGCGCCGCGGTGCGAAGGTCAGGGGTCTCGACCTCTCGCCGGTTCTGATCGAGCGCGCCCGCGAGCACGCAAGGCTGGCGAATCTCGATGTCGACTTCGTCGACGGCGACGCCGAAAGCCTGCCCTATGGCGACGGCGAGTTCGACGTGGTGCTCAGCCAGTTCGGCCACATGTTCGCGCCGCGTCCGGACGTCGCCATCGGCGAGATGCTGCGCGTGCTGAAGCCCGGCGGCGCTATCGCCTTCTCCACCTGGCCGCCGCATCTCTACGTCGGCCGCATGTTCGCGCTGGTCGGCCGCCATCTGCCGCCGCCCGAGGGCGTCGCATCACCGGCGTTGTGGGGCGATCCGAAAATCGTCGCCGAGCGTCTCGCGGGGAAGGCGAAGGAAATCTCGTTCGAGATGGACATGATGACGCCGTCCACACTCAGCCCGCAGCATTTCCGCTGCACCATGGAAGCGACGATCGGGCCTTTGATCAAGCTCGTCGCCCAGTACAAGGACGAGCCGGACAAGCTCAGCAGCTTCCGTGCCGAGTTCGAGGCGTTGATCTCGGAGTATTTCGACGCCGGCAACAACGTGATGCGCCAGCAGTTTCTGATGACGAAAGCAAGGAAGGCGTGAGGGCGCGCTCGAAGGCGAATGTGCTGCGAGACAGGACGCCTTGCTGACCCTCCCGTCCAGGGGAGGGCCATCGCATGTGGCATTTTGCGCAGCCCGAGCGTGTCAGTGGCGTCTCACTCCTTCAGATCATTCACTCGCTTCACCCACGTACGTACATCTGCGAGCACCGCGGGCAGCACGGCCTTGACCTCCGGCACGGTCATGCCGGGCTTGATGCGGGGGTCGTAGAGCAGATTGAGGATGTACTGGTCGTAGACGTCGAAATAGCCCATCGAGACGTTGTCGTTGAACATGGTCCAGGGCACGCTCGTGGTGTCGTTGATGGGCCCGAGCGATTGCAGCAGCTCCTCATAGGCGCAGTCGAGGAAGGTGAAGTCGCCGTTGTCGACGGTGAGGATGACGTCGGAGTGCTCGATCTCGAAACTGTCGTTCTTGCGGAAGCCGGACAGGCATTGCGGATCGAGCGAGGAGCGGATCTCGCGCGCTTTCTCGAGACCGTAGAAGCTGGTGAGCGTGCGGAACAGGTCGCGGTCGCGCACCAGCTTCACGCGCAGATTCGCCGCCTCGCTGCTGTCGATCATGGCGATGTCGAGATGCTGCACGCGCTTGCCGATGTCGGCGACGACTCTTGCCAGCTGCGCCTTGCGGTCGGCGCGGTCGCTCTCGGCGAACACGCGCACCGGCCCGTCGAACTTGCGGATGCGGTCGACGCGGCCGGCGAGGTGGTATTCGGCGCCGAACGCGGTCTTGAGAAAACCCTCGACGATCTCGTTGTCGGTAAAGCTCTTCTTCTCGGCGCGCTGGCGCGAGGCGATCGCGGGCAGTTCGCCCGCGGCGGCCATGGTAGCGGTGTCAGGCACGCAGGTGAGCGTGGCGAGCGCCAGCAGGGCGATGCGAAGGGCAGCCGAGGGCAGGTCCAATGCGCTCATCGTTGCACAACGCTGCCGTATTCGCGCCGCGCACACAAGACCGCAAATTCACGCGCCCTGCGGGTTCCTGCTGTGGCCGTTCGGTCAGTTGTTGAGCACCACCACGGTGGTGCCGACCGAGACGCGGCTGTAGAGGTCGGTGACGTCGTCATTGGTCATGCGGAAGCAGCCCGAGGACACCGCCTGGCCGATCGTCTCCGGCTCGTTGGAGCCGTGGATGCGGTAGAGCGTCGATCCCAGATACATGGCGCGGGCGCCGAGCGGATTCTCGATGCCGCCCTTCATGTGGCGCGGCAGATCGGGCCGGCGGGCCAGCATCTGCGACGGCGGCGTCCAGTCCGGCCATTCCTTCTTGGCGGTGATCCTGTGCACCCCGCCCCAGCGGAAGCCGTCACGGCCGACGCCGATACCGTAGCGCAGCGCCTGGCCGTTCTGCAGCACCAGGTAGAGCCGCCGCTCGGACGTGTTCACCACGATCGTGCCGGGGGCGTAATTGCCGTTGTACATGACGGTGGAGCGGGGGATCGGGCTGGAGCCGCCGCGGAAGAAGTTCGGGCCGCCGCCCATGATGTCGCGGGAGTCGAACTCCTCGGCGAGTGCGCCGCCGGTCGTGGCGGTCAAAAGTGCGATGGCGGCAATCGGCGCGGCAAAAAACCGGATCATTGTCTCCCCCGGAAAAAATCGATTCAACTGAGGTCACAGGCCATATTTGCGGGCTTTCCGCAAGCCACGGCCCCGTGAGGCAGGCCATGCTTAATGAATGACGTTACCAAATCCGCAACCCCGCCAGCTTGCCCGAAAGCGTTAGCCAAACCAGCGCATCCTCACGCGGGGCAGGGCCGCGATGCCCCCTATTGCTTTGACGAGACGAGCGAACAATGATTGATCGAACGGATCACTCGAAATCGTCGGTTGCGGGAGCAAAAAGAATGAATGGTGCGGAAAGCCTGGTGCGGACGATGGTCAAGGGTGGGGTCGACGTCTGCTTCACCAACCCCGGCACCTCCGAGATGCATTTTGTCGCGGCGCTCGACCGCGTACCCGGCATGCGCTGCGTGCTCGGCCTGTTCGAAGGCGTGGTGACCGGCGCGGCCGACGGCTATTACCGCATGAAGGGCACGCCGGCCTCGACCCTGCTGCATCTCGGTCCCGGCCTCGCCAACGGTCTTGCCAATCTGCACAACGCCAAGAAGGCCAATTCCGGCATCGTCAACATCGTCGGCCAGCATGCGGTCTACCACATCGACTACAACGCGCCGTTGACCTCCGACATCGAGGGTCTGGCCCGGCCGATGTCGTCCTGGGTCCGGACCTCGCCGAATTCCAAATCGGTCGCCGCCGACGGCGCCGCCGCGATTGCCGCCGCTAGAAGCGCACCGGGGCAGATCGCGACCCTGATCCTGCCCGCCGACACCGCCTGGAACGAGGCCGACGGCATTGCCGAGGTGCCGGCCGAGCAGCAGCGCGCCAGCTATTCGCCGCAGGCGGTCGAGAAGGCCGCGAAGATCCTGCACGGCGACGGCGAGGGCACGCTGCTGCTGATGACCGGCAGCGCCCTGAGCGAGCAGGGCTTGGCGCTGGCCGAGCGCATCGCGAACAAGACCGGCTGCACGGTGATGGGGCCGACCTTCCGCCCGAAGATGGCGCGCGGCCGCGGTCGCTACTCGATCGATCGCATCCACTACGTGATCGAGAACGCGCTGCCGATGCTGGCAAAATTCCGTCACATCGTGCTGGTCGAGTCCGACGATCCCGTGGCGTTCTTCGCCTATCCGAACAAGCCGAGCATGCTCAAGCCCGAGGGCTGCGAGGTGCATCGCATGACCTCCTGGGGCGAGAACTCGGTCGCAGCCCTCGAGGCGCTGGCCGGCGCCGTGAAGGCCAGCGCCAAGGACGTCAAGCCGCAGGCTTTGCATGAACTGGCCAAGCCGACCGGCGCGCTGAATTTCGCCTCGATCGCGCAGGCGATTGCCTGTGCGATCCCCGAGAACGCGATCATGGTCGACGAATCCCTGACCACCGGCCGCGGCTTCTTCCCGCCGACGGCGGCGGCCGCGCCGCACGACTGGCTGCAGAACATGGGCGGCTCGATCGGCTTCTCCACGCCGCTCTCGATTGGCGCGGCGATCGCCTGCCCGGACCGCAAGGTCATCACCATGGTCGGCGACGGCAGCGCGATGTACACGATCCAGTCGCTGTGGACCCAGGCCCGCGAGAACCTCAACATCGTCACCATCGTGTTCGCCAACCGCATCTACCAGATCCTGCGCGGCGAGTTCGACAATGTCGGCGCCGGCGAGCCCGGCCAGCGCGCCAACGACATGCTCCGGCTCGACCGGCCGACGCTGGACTTCGTGGCGCTGGCCAAGGGAATGGGCGTGCCCGGCCGTGCCGTCACCAATGCCGACGAGTTCAACAAGGCGCTGGCTGAGGCCGTCGCCGAGCCGGGGCCGCGGCTGATCGAAGTCCAGATGTAGGGCGTTGGTTGGCCAAGCTCTCTCCCGATGTCGTCCCGGCGAAAGCCGGGACCCATAACCCCAGGGAGAGGTTTGGCGAAGACTCGGAGTCCGGTACGTGCACCGTGTACACTCGATAGACCTCGCGGTATGGGTCCCGGCTTTCGCCGGGACGACACCGAACTAGGTAAGCGTGATGGGCCCGGAGGCACGATGCAGACCGAGCTGAACAAGGTGATCGCGGCGCTCCGGGACTTCTACGCCCACGAAGGATTTTTGTTCGAGAAGGACATCGGCGAGCGGGCGGTGACCCACCGCTTCGCCGTCTATCTGGAGCGCCAGTTTTCAGGCTGGGCGGTCGACTGCAATTACGACCGGCTCGGCGAGCGCACGCTGCATCTGCCGCACGGCACCATCATCTCGACGGACGATCATCTGGGCAAGTCGATCTACCCCGACGTCGCCGTGCACCAGCGCGAGATCCCGAACAACCTGCTCACCGTGGAGATCCGCAAGGCGAACAATCACACGCCGCTGGAGCACGACCAGCACAAGCTGCGGGCGCTCACCGACGTGCATGTCTGGTTTCCCTACTGGATCGGCGTGCTGCTGGTGCTGGACAAGCAGCATGTGACCATGTCGGAAGTCTATGTCAGCGGCCTCGTCGAAGAATCGCTGTCGCGCTGGTTCGCGACGCGGCTTGCGGAGAGCGGTCTCGGGGCTGCGCATTAGGGTGTGTGCTCATCAACGTCAGCGGTAGTCGCCCAGCTTCGCCAACATCGACTGCTTATGACTCGGAACGGACCTTTGACCCAGCGGATGTCTCCGACCAAATTAGTTCCTGCGTGCTAAACCGCCGCGCCCGCTTTGACCAGCCTTTGGACCCAGAGCAGACACGTCAACAGTATCTCAACTCCGCTTGACCCTACGCCGTGACCGCCTCTTTCTGCTCGTGAGTGCGAGTGGTTCGATTGTTAGGAACGGTGTCAGCAAGATTCGGAAATCAATTTTTCACCAATAATAGTAATTGCACCAGGAATTAGATGCAACCGGTCTGTGTAGGCGCTAAACTTCTGGGAGAGCCGCCGGAAATTGCACGTGCGGTGGAATGGGAACTGGAATGTTCAGTGCGCCGCTGTTTGAGAGAGCGAATTGTGCTGTCAAGGAGGAGCGGCGTTCGGTCGGTCACAAGGAACGAAGGATTGCGAACAGGCTGCAACTGATCAACTGGTGTCTGGTGGCTGGAGGTGCGCTGGCACTTTGCGCCGGTCTTGCCGTAACGACCTTCACGCTGGAAGGTTTGATGACTAGGGAAGTCCTCACAGCGCCGGCACTGGCGATTGCCGGGTTGTGGCTCATGCGGCAGTGCTGGGGCGAGCGGCCGGCGTTCGCCATGATCGCATTTTCGCAAATGGGTTGTTTCGTGATCTTCGCGGCGCCGATGTCGTATATCGGTTTGGGGGCCGGGATGCCGCTGCAGGACACGAGGTTTGCCGACCTTGACCGATTGCTCGGTCTGGATTGGCCTGCATATTTCCATTTTGCGATGGCCCGCCCGGAATTGCTGCTCTACGCCAAGTTCTTTTACGCAATGATCCTCGTGCCGGGCGTTGGCGTGCCGGTCGTACTGGGGTTGACGCGGCAATATATCCGTCTGCAGCAGTTCGTGATGGCGTCTACATTGGCGTTGTGCGTGGTGATTGTCGTCTCCTCCTTGCTTCCGGCGATCGGTACCTATTTCGAGTTTGGACTGCCCTCCGAGACCGAATTATTCACGGCGAATGGATATGGAGGACAGGCGCGCGACATACCGATGCTGCGCGATGGCACGTTGCGAGCTCTCAACCTCGCGAAGCTCGGCGGCATCCTCACCTTTCCTAGCTTTCACGCTGCCATGGCAGTTCTCAGCATCTGGAGCTTATGGAGCATCTGGTGGCTGCGTCCTGCCCTGCTGATGCTGAATGCTGGAATGCTCGTCTCGACTCCGCTGGTTGGGGGGCATTACTTCGTGGATGTGATCGCAGGCGTTTCGGTGGCTGCGCTGACGATCCAGGCGTCTAAAGGCCTGACGGCGGTCGTCGTTGCAAGTCCGCTGGCGGTCTCGACGCAGCCGAAATCGGAGGTCACCGGGTCGGCTGCTCGTTATTCCCTTGGCCGCCATGTTTGAGCGGACGTGCCGTCGGAATATGTCCCGGCGTGCGATACGCCCATGAAAAGAGCAAACCGGACGCGACTAGCGAGTACAGGGCCGCCCGCGTGACGCGAGCGGCCCTGTATCATCTTCCGTCACGCGCTCAGTGCAGCGGATCGCCCTGGCCGAGCGCGTAGGCGACGAGGTCCTTCAGCGCGAAGCCTGGGCCCGTCACCGGCGTCCATTGCGGGTCGAGTGACAGCACCGAGGAATTGTCGCCGAACAGCATGCCGAGGAAGACCTCGGCGACGATGCGGCCGCCGACGGGGCCGAGCTGCGGCGTGTTGACTCCGCCTGCCGGTGCGCCGGTGGCGGGAATGGCCACGGATGTCTGGAATTGCCGCGCCTCTGCCAGGATGTAGGTCCACAGCGGGCAATTGCCGGCGAACACGCCGTTCGCGATGGTCGCGATCGGCACCTGCGGATCGTCAGGTCCGGGCTCGTCGACGGCCTTGCCGATGATGATCTGATCGTCGGTCAGCGGCGTCAGGTTCATCGCCCTGGCGACGGCCTGGCCCGAGGGCAGGCCGAGCCGCCAGCCGCGCTCGAGATTGCGCAGCGCCAGCGACGCCGGATTGGACGCGACCTCCGGCGGCAGCTTGCGCAGCGGATCGACCAGCGAGGCGTCGATGCGATAGGCGAACTGCAGCCGCCGCTTGTTGTCGGGATTGGTGTCGTCGTCCTCGACGCCGTAAGCGCGGGTGTCGAGATCGATGAAGCGGCCCCAGTCGATGGCACGTCCCGGGCCCATGGCACGGAAGCCGGTCAGTGCGTTGTGATCGGGGTTGTTCGGATCGGGGAAGATCTGCAGCAGCATGTTGTCCGCATCGTTCAGCCGATAGCCGGGGCGGATCACGGAGTGGCCGAGCCGGTAGGCCGCGACCGAGAACTCGACCGGCATGAACGGATAGGTCTTCCAGTGGTAGTGGGCGAGCTTGCTGCGGTCGTAGCGGCCCGCGGTCTTCAATTCGTCCAGCACGCTGGCATGGACGATGCGCGGCAGGAAGTCGTTCAGCACGACGTATTGATAATGGAAGCGGACGCGCTGCTGCACGTCCTCGAACGACAGGCTGTCATTGTCGTCGACCATGCGGTTGTGGAAGCGCAGCATCAAGGCCTGGAACTGCGAGACGATGCTGTTCTCGTCGTTGCGGGGATCGCCGATCAGCGCGCGGCCCTTGAAGCGCGGCAGGTCGTTGGTGTCGGCGACGCCCGTGCCGCTCAGCTTCTCGCCGAGGCGGAACTTGTTGCCGTCATACATGTAGGGCTGGTCGTTCGGCCCGCGGCCGTAGACGTTGTCCAGGTCGAATGACGGCGTGCGGAAGTCGACGAGCCCGTCGGGATCCTGCTGCTTGGTCAGCGAGCTGACCGGATCGAAGGTGATGTCGTGATCGACGAACTGGCCGAAATAGGTGTAGAGCGAGGGAATGCCGCTCTCCTCCGCGTCCGGTCCATCCTTCGGTGCGTCGAACTTGCCGACCATCTTGTCGGCCAGCGCCGACAGGTTGGCGACATTGTCGGCGTCGTTCGCGCCGAATTTTGCCGGAGTGAGCTTGCGGAACATGCGGCCGAAGCGGCCTTGCGAAAGCGGCGAACGCGTTGCGTTCAGACCGCGCGGAACAATTGCGTGGCGGCTGCTCATTGAAAACACCTCCATGAAAAGTCACGACGGAACGAATAAAGCTAAAGTTGTTCGCAACAGAATATGCAGGCGAAGCTAGATCAGGGAATCCGGCGCGTCACAAGCCGCAGCTTCACACTGTGCGCGATGTCGATGCTGTTCCGAAGCGGAGGGGGGCGAGCAAGCTGCGGCCGCGCTTTGCAAATCTTTCCCGAAGCGATGAGGGATAACATTCTCGTCATCGACGCGTGCGAGCAGCTTCGTGCGATATCGATTCGCCAGGCTGTCGGCGCGGCGGATCATCTTCACGCAAAAATTGTGGCGGCGCGCGCGTGACAGCGCGCACGCCGCAACCACGTCAGTAATAGCGCTGCTGCGCGAACGCGTAGCGCGGATTGATGCCGCAATAGGCCGACGTGCCGGAGGCGGAGGCCTGACACTGCTGATAGGTCGCGAACTGGCAATTGCCGGGATAGCCCCAGATGCGGCCCTGCAGGCAATATCTGTCGGGTGCGGGCTGGGCCTGGGCCGTCGGGGCCATCGCGGCCATCAGGGCCGCGAACGATGCAAGGGTGAGGATGGTGCGACGCATTTCAGTTTCCTTCGAGAACGGTGGGATGAGGAACACCAGCTCATTCTGCGTGTTCCGGGACTTGTCCGACACTTTGTCGTGCTCGTCTTGGTGTCCGCAGTGGGCACCGCGTTCAACATGCGCGTATGATGCGGCAAGCTGCGGCGAGCAATGTGATCTCGGCCACAGTTCGCTATCCGCTTCCGACCTATCGTGAGCGGACGTGGTCTGCATTGCTCCCCGAGCCTTGCGCTTTTTCTCATTCGGGTCAGGTCACTTTTTGGAGGTTCTGATGCAAAGGTCATATTTGCTGGCTGCGACAGCAGCGCTGGCGCTTCTTGCGCAATCATCGCTCGCGCTGGCGCAGAGCGCACCGGCCGCCGGCGGGACCGCGGCGCCTGCGGCGACAACCACTGCGCCGGCCGCGACGACAGCGCCGGCCGCGACCACCGACACCAGCCAGCCATCCGACCCCAAGAAGAGCGCATCGAAGAAGCCGGCGAAGAAGAAGATGACGCGGCAGCAGGAGATCGATCATTCGATCGACAGCGGCACCGTGCCGGCCCGCTATCGCAGCTCGGTGCCGAAGCAGTACCAGCAATATATTCCGTTCGAGAAGCAGTGACGGATGGCATGGCCTGCATGGTTCGAGACGCCCGCTTTGGCGGGCTCCTCACCATGAGGGGCTCGCCGCAAGACCTGACCTCATCCTGAGGGCCCGCCGCAGGCGGGCGTCTCGAAGGATGGGCCGCAGGCGAGCTCGCCTGGTCAAGCAAAGGCGGATTGCATAACCGTTGTGGCGGTCTGCCGGAGCGGTGCTAAGGTAGGCCCAGGGCCGAAGGGAGTGCCGGGGGACGTAATGAGCGACGACGTGAAGGATGCTGGCCTCGTGGCCATGATCAGCAGCATCCTCGGAGGCAACAAGCGCGCAGACAGTGTTGCTCCGCCGCCGCTCACTGAGGTTCCCCCGACGGCCCCGACGCATGGATTCGAGCCCGTTGCAGCGTCCGTCCCCGATGCGGCACCGGCCAAGCCCGACCCCGCTTCCGATGCCGCGCTCGCGGCAACCAGGCCAACCGAACCGCCCGCGAAGATCGCCACGACGCCGGACGGCAGGCAATTGCTGCCCGCGGAAGCCATTGCCGATCTCGTGCTCGGCGAGCTCCGCAAGATCGAGGATTTTCCCGCGACCGGTGCCTCCGTGACGGTCTATGGCTACCGGCACTGGAACGCGATGATCACCTTCGCGCCGTTCTCCACCAGCTTCCAGAACGCGACGCGGTTCCGCCAGGCCATGCCGGATCTCGTCGTCAAGCTCCGCCGTTTCGTCGCACTTGAGATATAGTCTTAGGTTATCGGCGCCGCGCGGCGTCGCTGCCTAGACAGGATTCTTGCATTGAGTGTCGCCTTTACCAAGGAAGAAAGCGCCGAGACCGCGTCCGAGACGCTGTTGCCGGATCGCCCGATCTCGCCCCATCCGAACCTCGTGACGGAGGCCGGCCTCAAGGCCCTGCAGACGCAGCTTCAGCACGCGCGCGAGGCCTATGAGGTCGCGCAAGCCATCGACGACGTCAACGAGAAGCGCCGCCAGTCGGCGGTGCCCTTGCGCGACGCCCGCTATCTGACCGAACGGCTGCGCACGGCGCAGCTCATGCCCGATCCTGTCACGACCGACATCGTTGCCTTCGGCAGCACGGTGACCTTCAGCCATACCGACGGCCGCGTGCAGACCTACCGCATCGTCGGCGAGGACGAAGCCGACCCGAAGGCCGGCTCGATCTCGTTCGTCTCGCCGGTGGCGAGGTCGCTGATGGGGAAGGCGGCGGGGGATGTCGTGGGAGCAGGCGCGCAGGAGATCGAGATTGTATCGATTGCGTAAGATGGCTCCCGCCGTGTCCGTGAAACGAAGCCCGATAGTTGAATGAAACGGTTTTTGTCGGGAGCGTTGCCGTTCTACGCACTGGCGGGCCTCGCCATGTGCATGTACCTCGTCCTGTACAGGACGAACCTGTTCGACTTGAACGCCATTGTGCAGGGGGCGACCGACTCATGGTGGTTTCCGGTCTTCATGTTCGTCTGCGTGCTGCTGGAGTCGGTCTTCCCATATTTTGGCTATTTTCCCGGAACCGCTCTCATCCTGATGTCGGTGGCGCTCAGTCCGAAGTCCGCGGACGTGCCCGTTTTCATCATGGCGTGGCTGGCCATCATCGTCGGCGCCGTCTTGAGTTACGGACAGGCGCGTTTCTTCAGACCGCTCCTGCAGCGGGTCGCTTCAAAAGCGGCACTGAGCCGATGCGAGTCCCTCCTCGACACCTACGGTCCTTACGCGCGCGTTGCCTTGTTCGTTCACCCCAACGCTTGCGCGATGTATTTTACGGCACTCGGACTTCTCGGCGGCAACCTGACGCGAGAGCTCGCGCATCTGTGCGTCGGCGCAGCGGCCTCCGTGGGCATTCTGTTCGTCGTCGTGACCAGACTCGTGTCGTCCGTCGGCCCCACCGATGATGGGCAATTGCAGGTGCTGCTGGCGGCGGCTCTGGTCGCCATCGGGACCCTCGTCGGTCTCTACACGGCCTTAAGGCCGCAGCGGGCTGCTTGAGGCTTGCTCCGTCATCGCGCGCGGCTTGTCCGCCGTACGCGTCGATGATTTTCACAATCGTCATGGTTCAGGAGGAGGATTGGGGGGCGCGCAAGGGATCAAACCTCGAGCTCCCGAGATCCAGCGCGATCAAGGACCACAGCCGGGAGAAAGCTGAGGCATTCCCGAGCTCGGGCTGACGCGTAGTTGATTGAAAATCAACTCACGATACGTCTGGTCGGAAGGACCCGAGAGTGGAATAATTCCTGACGCTTTCCTTGATCAGATTTTAAGTCGGCCCGAACCGGCTGGCGACGTGGATTTTCATCATGGCCGCGCTTCCTCAGGACGTGGTGGTGGATTTGCAGCAAGAGAACGCGCGGCTCCTGGCCGAATTGCGCGCCGCACAAGATCGCGAGAGCGCCACCGCGGACATTCTCAAGATCATCGCCAGTTCGCCATCAGAGGTGAAGCCGGTCTTCGATGCCATTGCGAGGCAGGCCAATGCCTTGCTCGGCGGCTTTTCGACGACCGTATTCCGTTTCATCGACGGCACGGCCCATTTGGCGGCATTCACGCCGACGAATTCTGCCGCCGACGAGACCTTGAAGAACATGTTTCCAAGGCCGATCACCCAGTTTGAGAGCTTTGCAGAAGTCCAGGCAGGTAAGGTGGTACCGACTCCCGACACGGAAGCGCTGACGAATGAAATCAAATTTGTCGCTCGCGCGCGCGGCTTTCGCAGCATGTTGTTCGTTCCGCTCGCGACCGGCGGCGTGGTGATCGGCATGATCAGCGTAACGCGCGCCGAGCCCGGTACCTTCGCTCCGCATCATGTGCAACTTCTGCAGACCTTCGCCGACCAGGCCGTCATCGCCATTGAGAATACGCGGCTGTTCAACGAGGTGCAGGCGCGTACTGACGACTTGCGGGAATCGCTGCAGCAGCAGACCGCGACCGCCGATGTCTTGAAGGTCATCAGCCGCTCCGCGTTCGATCTGCAACCGGTTCTCGATACGCTGACGGAATCGGCGGCGGGCTTGTGTGGTGCCGACATGGCGGCCATCGTCAGGCAGGACGCCGACGGCGCCTATTGTCATGCAACGCGATACAATTTCTCGCCCGAGTGGGCCAAGGTCTCGGCGGGCATTCGGCTCAGTGCCGGGCGCGGCAGCGTCGTCGGGCGCGTCCTGCTGTGCGGCAAGGCCGTCCAGATTCAGGATGTCCTGCTCGATCCCGAATACGCCTATCCCGAGCAGCAGAGGGCCGGCGGCTATCGCACCCTCCTGGGCGTGCCCTTGCTTCGGTCCGGCGAAACGATCGGCGTGCTGTTCCTGGGCCGCAAGATCGTGAACTCGTTCACGGACAAGCAGATCGACCTGGTCTCCACCTTCGCCGATCAGGCCGTGATCGCGATCGAGAATGTCCGGCTGTTCGATGAGGTCCAGGCGAAGACGCGCGATCTCGCCGAATCGCTGCAGCAGCAGACCGCGACCGCCGATGTGCTGAAGGTGATCAGCCGCTCGACCTTCGACCTGCAAACCGTGCTCAACACGCTGGTCGATTCGGCGGCGCGGCTGTGCGAAGCGGAGATGGCGTTCATCATGCGCCGCGAAGGCGATGAATATCAGGCCGGAGCAGCGGTCGGGTTTTCCGAGGAATACATCGAGTTTCTGCGGGTTCACCCGATCACCCCCGGACGGAGCACGGTCACGGGCCGGGCCGTGCAGGAGCGCCGACCGGTGCAGATCCTCGATGTTGCTGCGGATCCCGAATACGACCTGCGCGAGTCCACGACCATGGCCGGTCAGCGCACGGCGCTCGGTGTTCCGCTCCTGCGCGAGAACGAGCCGATCGGCGCGATTGTGATCGCTCGCAGGCGTGTGCAGCCCTTCACGGAAAAGCAGATCGAGCTCGTCACCACATTTGCCGACCAGGCCGTGATCGCCATCGAGAATGTACGGCTCCTGGAGCAATTGCAGACCAGGACGCGAGATCTGTCCGAGGCGCTGATGTACCAGACCGGCAGCGCCGATATCCTGCGCGTCATCGCGTCCTCGCCGACCGAGGTCGGTCCCGTGCTCAAGGCCATCGTGGAAAGTGCATGCGGACTTTGCGAGGCCTACGATGCGCTGGTGGTTCTGAGAGATGGCGACGATCTCGTCATCCAGGCGCACCATGGACAAGTCCCCGTGGTGTGGAGCCGACGATCGGTCAGTGCGGAATCGCCCACCGGCCGGGCCGTTATCGATCGCCGCACAGTTCATGTGCACGACCTGCTCGGGCCCGAAGGGGAGGAATTCCCGACGGGACGGGAGTATGCGCTTCGCTCCAATGTTCGGACCGTTCTGAGCGTGCCGCTTTTACGAGAAGGCGAGAGCATGGGTGCGATCGTGCTCCGCCGTACGGAGGTGCGCCCATTCGGCGAGAAGCAGATCAACCTCCTGCAGACCTTTGCAGATCAGGCTGTCATCGCCATCGGCAACGTGCGTCTGTTCGAGCAATTGAACGAATCATTGGAGCGACAGACGGCAACGTCGGAGGTGTTGGAAATCATAAGCGCTTCGTCGGGCACCTTGACTCCGGTCTTCAACAAGATGCTGGAGAATGCGACGCGAATTTGCGGCGCCGGCTTCGGCACCATGAATCTCTACGAGGACGGCGGCTTTCGCACGGTCGCGCTTCACAACGCGCCGCAAGCCTATGTTGATACCCGGCTACACCAGAGCATTCGCCCACATCCGGCGAGCGGGCTCGGCACCGTCGAGAAAACTCATCAGACGGTTCATATCGACGATATCAGGACTCAGCCGCCCTACGTCGAAGGCAACCCGAACGTTCGCGCGCTTGCCGACCTTGCCGGCGCCAGGACCCTCGTCATTGTGCCGATGCTCAAGGAAGACGAGCTGATCGGCACCATCACGATCTTCCGCCAGGAAGTTAAACCCTTCACAGACAAGCAGATCGAGCTCGTGTCCAATTTCGCGCACCAGGGCGTGATCGCGATCGAGAATGCGCGCCTGCTGAATGAACTGCGCGAGCGCACCATGGAATTGTCGCAATCGCTCGAGGAATTGCGAAATGCGCAGGATCGGTTGATCCAGACCGAGAAGCTTGCCTCGCTCGGGCAACTTACCGCCGGCATCGCACATGAAATCAAGAACCCGCTCAATTTCATCAATAATTTTGCGGCGGTTTCCTCCGAACTGATCGACGAGCTCGGCGACGGGCTGCGCGCAGTCGCACTCGACGAGGCAGCAAGGCGGGACATCGACGCGCTGATAGAAATGCTGCAAGGCAATCTGGAAAAGATCGTGCAGCACGGAACGCGCGCCGATTCCATTGTCAAGAATATGCTTCTGCACTCTCGCGAGGGGTCCGGCGAACGCCGCTCCGCCGATATCAACGCCATCATCGAGGAAAGTCTCAATCTCGCTTATCACGGCGCGCGCGCTGAAAAAGCAGGTTTCAATATCACGCTTGAAAGGAGTCTCGATCCGTCTGCAGGGGCGCTCGAGCTTTATCCGCAGGAGATCACGCGGGTGTTCCTCAATCTCATTTCAAATGGATTCTACGCGGCGAGCAAACAAAAGGACGCCGTCGGCGACGGCTTCGAGCCAAGGCTGCGCGCGACGACCACAAGTCTCGGCGGCGCCGTCGAAATCCGGATTCGCGACAATGGCGCCGGCATCCCAGCCGACGTGAGAGAGAAAATATTCAACCCATTCTTCACAACCAAGCCCGCGGGCGAAGGAACCGGACTCGGCCTGTCAATCTGCCACGATATCGTTGTGAAGCAGCACGGCGGCCGCATCGAAGTCGATACCGCGCCTGGCGATTATACCGAGTTCATCATTACGCTGCCGCGTACGCTGGCGGCACCATTGCAGACCGGAGGCAGAAGTTGAGCGTCTATATATTGGTCGTCGACGACGAGCCGGACGTCGAGGCGTTGTTCCGCCAGCAGTTTCGGCGTGATTTGCGCGCCGGCCGCTTTCTGCTGGAGTTCGCATCGTCCGCACCCGCGGCCCTGGCGCGTGCGGTCGAGATAGAGGATGCCACCCTGATTCTGATCCTGTCCGACATCAACATGCCCGGAATGAGCGGGCTGGAGATGCTGCCTATCGTGCGCTCGGCCCGCCCCGATGTACCGGTCATCATGATCACGGCCTATGGCGATGCCGAGACCAGGCGCAAGGCGCTGGCGAGCGGCGCAGCCGACCTGTTGACCAAACCAATCGACTTTGCGGCGCTGCGCCAGGAGATCGATACGAGGCTCGAGCAGGCCGCATGACCGCGGGCCATTCTCGTGGTCGATGACAAGCCGGAACGGCTCGCAAGGTGAAATTATCGCAGGGCATCTGACCTCAATATTCACCGAAAACACCGGGAGGTTGAAAATGAAGACGCTCTTGGTCCCGCTGCAGAATATTCCGATGATGACATCCACGCTCGACGTCGTCGCAGGCCTCGCGCGCCGTACTGGCGCCTATATCGAAGGCTTTCCACTTCGGTTCGGCATCCCGCCCTATGTGGCCTCCGAATTGGCCACCGGCATCCTCCTGGAGTCCTATGAGGCGAAGAGCGAGGCCGAATTGAACGACATGCGCAACTTCTTCGAAGCATTCATGCTGAAGCACGACATTCCTCGGGCCACTGCACCCTCGAGTCGGCCGTGCTTCGGCTGGCTGGCGAACGCGCCCGAGGGCGAAGAGTTTGTCGGAAATTATGGGCGCGCTTTCGATCTGGTCGTGATGGCACGGTCCGACGTCGATGCTGCGGGACCTCACCGTCGTGCGATTGAATCCGCGCTGTTTGAGAGCGGCAGGCCCGTCCTGCTGGCGCCGTTGACGGCACCGAGAAGCGTCGCGACAAACATCATGATCCACTGGAACGGTAGTACCGAGCAAGCGCGGGCAAACGCATTTGCGATGCCGTTGCTTCGCTTGGCGAAAAGGGTATCGGTTCTCACCGTCATTGGCGGCCAGGAGGTACCAGGACCATCTGCCGATCGGATCGTCCAGCAACTGCGGTACAACGACATTGCAGCCGAAGCGATAAGGGTTGAGCTGGGCAATCGCGAAACCGGAGAGGCGGTCCTCGATGCCGCCAGAGCTCAAGGCTGCGATCTCCTGGTCAAGGGCGCCTTCACCCGCACGCGGCTGCGGCAAATGATATTCGGCGGGGCGACCAGCCACATCATGGAACACGCGGACTTGCCTGTCCTGATGGCTCATTAGAGCCGCACGCTGGCCTGTCGCGGGATCATGCCATCATGCCCCTGTTTTGCCCGACGAGGCTGGGCAAGAATGTTGCTTTTTGGGAGTTGATGTAGGATTCGTCTTATGGCGAATCGCA
>NZ_JAFCJZ010000002.1 GCF_018130765.1 Bradyrhizobium iriomotense | reverse complement strand
ATCTGGCTCTCCGTGGGTTCGAGTGTGGAAACCCAAACCTATCGGAAAGGCCACGCTCACCGCCCCATGGAATCTACAAGACCGCGCCTTAAATCAATGCAGCCGGAACACGCCGTCCACGGCGCGCAGCTCGGCGGGCTTGATCAGCTTGGAATGCGCGACCGTCACCGAGAACAGGGGGCCATCGAGCTTTTCCTGCCAGAAGGCCAGGAAGTCGGTCAGCGCCGGGAATTTCGGAAACATGTCGTAGTTCTGCCAGACATAGGTCTGGAGCAGCGAGGGATGATCCGGCATCCGGTAGAGAATTTGCGCCGTCGTCAGACCGTAGCCCAGCATCTGTTTCCGGAAGTCCTCGGAAACGCCCCCAACCCGCAGTCCCATGCCAACCTCCTTTGCAGGAGCGCATTCAGGGGGCGGCTTTGCCGGTACGCTGCTTACGAGCCACCCGGAAACGATGCGCTCACATGAGAGAAATGTGACGCAAACTGACAACCCATCTCAAGCCCAAAAGTTTAACAAGCTGTTGAAATTCAATGCGTTAGCAGCAGACATGACTCCGTGCTAATACGGTCCCCGCGGGGGCCTCGAAGAGGCCTCCAAGGCTGGTTAACGATGGGAAAGAGATTCCAGCAGTCCACGCTTCCGGGTGCTGATTTTTCTGCTAGAAGCCCTTGCCCCCGCAAAATTCCTGTCCTATTTCAGCCTCGCCTGTGCTAGCACTCGCGGGCACAGACTGCTAACGCCCAAAAATTCCCATATCGTGCAACTACTTAGGAGGACTGCATGAAATTCCGTCCGCTTCACGACCGCGTCGTGGTCAAGCGCATCGACGCAGAAGAGAAGACCGCTGGCGGCATCATCATTCCCGACACTGCCAAGGAAAAGCCCTCCCAGGGTGAAGTCGTCGCCGTTGGCCCCGGTGGCCGCGACGAAGCCGGCAAGCTGATCCCGATCGACCTGAAGGTCGGCGACCGCGTGCTGTTCGGCAAGTGGTCCGGCACTGAGGTCAAGATCGACGGCGTCGATCTCCTGATCATGAAGGAAAGCGACATCATGGGCGTCCTCGACGTCCCCGCTTCCAAGAAGAAGGCGGCCTAAGAGCCCCTCTCTCCATCCAGTCAAACATTCCAAGGAAAGATCCAGATGGCAGCCAAAGAAGTCAAATTCTCGGTTGAAGCGCGCGACAAGATGCTGCGCGGCGTCGACATCCTCGCCAATGCGGTGAAGGTCACGCTCGGTCCGAAGGGCCGCAACGTCGTGCTCGACAAGTCGTTCGGCGCTCCCCGCATCACCAAGGACGGCGTCACCGTCGCCAAGGAGATCGAGCTCGAGGACAAGTTCGAGAACATGGGCGCCCAGATGGTGCGCGAAGTCGCCTCCAAGTCCGCTGACGCGGCCGGCGACGGCACCACCACCGCGACCGTGCTCGCGGCCGCGATCGTGAAGGAAGGCGCCAAGTCGGTCGCCGCCGGCATGAACCCGATGGACCTCAAGCGCGGTATCGACCTCGCGGTCGAAGCCGTCGTGGCGGATCTGCAGAAGAACTCCAAGAAGGTCACCTCGAACGAGGAGATCGCCCAGGTCGGCACCATCTCGGCCAACGGCGACTCCGAGATCGGCAAGTTCCTCTCCGACGCCATGAAGAAGGTCGGCAACGAGGGTGTCATCACCGTCGAGGAAGCCAAGTCGCTCGAGACCGAGCTCGACGTCGTCGAGGGCATGCAGTTCGACCGCGGCTACATCTCGCCCTACTTCGTCACCAACGCCGACAAGATGCGCGTTGAGATGGACGACGCCTACATCCTCATCAACGAGAAGAAGCTCTCCTCGCTGAACGAGCTGCTGCCGCTGCTCGAGGCCGTGGTGCAGACCGGCAAGCCGCTGGTCATCGTCGCCGAGGACGTCGAGGGTGAAGCGCTCGCGACCCTGGTCGTGAACCGCCTCCGCGGCGGCCTGAAGGTCGCGGCCGTCAAGGCTCCGGGCTTCGGCGATCGCCGCAAGGCCATGCTGCAGGACATCGCGATCCTGACCGGCGGCCAGGCGATCTCGGAAGACCTCGGCATCAAGCTCGAGAACGTCACGCTCAACATGCTCGGTCGTGCCAAGAAGGTGATGATCGACAAGGAGAACACCACGATCGTCAACGGCGCCGGCAAGAAGGCCGACATCGAGGCGCGCGTGGCCCAGATCAAGGCGCAGATCGAGGAGACCACCTCGGACTACGACCGTGAGAAGCTCCAGGAGCGTCTGGCCAAGCTCGCAGGCGGCGTCGCGGTGATCCGCGTCGGCGGCGCGACCGAGGTCGAGGTGAAGGAGCGCAAGGATCGCGTTGATGACGCGATGCATGCGACCCGCGCGGCTGTCGAGGAAGGCATCGTCCCGGGCGGCGGCGTCGCCCTGCTCCGTGCCTCCGAGCAGCTCAAGGGCCTGCGCACCAAGAACGACGACCAGAAGACCGGCGTCGAGATCGTGCGCAAGGCGCTGTCGGCTCCCGCTCGCCAGATCGCGATCAATGCCGGTGAAGACGGCTCGGTGATCGTCGGCAAGATCCTGGAGAACAAGGCCTACAATTACGGCTTCGACTCCCAGACCGGCGAATATGCCGACCTCGTCAAGAAGGGCATCATCGACCCGACCAAGGTGGTCCGCACCGCGATCCAGAACGCAGCCTCGGTTGCCGCGCTCCTGATCACCACGGAAGCCATGGTCGCCGAGCTGCCCAAGAAGGGCGGCGCAGGTCCCGCGATGCCCCCCGGCGGCGGCATGGGCGGCATGGACTTCTAAGGTCTGGCCACTCAGGCACGATACGAAATGCGAAACCCCGGCAGCGATGCCGGGGTTTTTGTTTGGGGGGCACACACTCTCTCGCTTCGTCATTCCGGGGCGCGCCCTCTTGGGCGCGAGCCCGGAATCCATAACCACGAATCTCAGTTGGTTATCCCGGAATAAAGATCATTCCAATTCGGGTTCTGCTCGTCGATCAGGCGCGTCTTCCAGTCGCGACGCCACTTCTTGAGCTCTTTCTCACGTGCGATGGCGGTTGCAGGATCGTCGTAGATCTCGAGACGAGCTTGTCGACTCCATACTTCGTCGTGAAGCCGGGAACGGCTCTTGTCTTGTGCTCGTACACACGGCGCACGAGGTCGTTGGTTACGCCGATGTAGAGCGTACCGTGTTTCTTACTCGCGAGGATGTAAACATAGTAGGCCATTCCATCCGCCTGTGGTTATGGATTCCGGGCTCGGCGCTCCGCGCCGCCCCGGAATGACGCCCCCCCTCACCCCACCTTGC
This sequence comes from Bradyrhizobium iriomotense, assembly GCF_018130765.1. Lineage (GTDB taxonomy): Bacteria > Pseudomonadota > Alphaproteobacteria > Rhizobiales > Xanthobacteraceae > Bradyrhizobium > Bradyrhizobium iriomotense_A. The sequence continues at coordinate 554,519 of NZ_JAFCJZ010000002.1, read as the reverse complement.
CCAGCCGCTCCATGTGCGGATCGCCGTTTTCGTCGAGCGACCAGAAGATCCGCGTCACCTTGCCGACCAGGTTGTCCATCGGCACGAAGCCGAACGCCGACATCATGCGGCTGTCGGTGGAGTTGTCGCGGTTGTCGCCGAGCACGAAGAAATGTCCTGGCGGCACCGTGTAGACGCTAGTGTTGTCGAGGAAACCATTGTCGACGCAGTCGTAGGTCACATAGCTCGCGCCGCTCGGCAGCGTCTCGCGCCAGCGCTTGGCCTTCGCCTCGTCGTCGCCTCCGCAGGCCGCACCGGCGAACACCTCCTTCAGCGCCACGCGCGTCACCGGCTTGTCGTTGAGGAAGAGCTGCCCTCCCCGCATCTGAACGCGGTCGCCGGGCAGACCGACCACGCGCTTGACGTAGTCGACCGAAGTGTCCTTCGGCGTGCGAAAGACGACGATGTCGCCGTATTCGGGATCGGCGGCGAGGATGCGGCCCGAGATCCAGGACGGCGCGAAGGGGAAGGAATAGCGGCCGTAGCCATAGGCGTATTTGGCGGCGAAGACGTAGTCACCGACCACCAGCGTCGGCGTCATCGAGCCGGAGGGGATGTTGAACGGCTGGTACAGGAAGAAGCGAACCACGAACGGCGGCGACCACAGCACCGGGATCAGCAGGATCAGGACGACGATCGCCTTCCATTCGCTGGATCGCTCCGCGGGGCGGATCGTTTGCTCAAGAGTGGTCATTGGCCTGCCTGATCAAGATCGTAGTCGTGGCGAGATTACGCAACCTGCGCGCGCGTGCAATCCCCAGCGAACCTGCGAATTGGTCGCGCGTCGCGTGGATCGCGTTCACCGCGGGGCGACGCGGATGTGAAGGGCCGCCCGCGGGCGGCCCTTCGGCCCGGCCGGATGCCGGACGACAGGTTTCATTTGCAAAGGACGTGAGGACGCGGACGACGCTTCCTGGGAGATCAGCGGGCCGAGGCTTAAGCTTGCGTGACGACGGGCGCACGCGCGCGATCGCGCGAGGTGTGTCGCGCGGTCACGCGGAGCCACCCGGCATCAGCGCAAGCGGTTCTAAACGGTCGCATTGAAGCTATCTATAAACTCCCTGCGGGCAAAAACGAAATCCGCATATCGGAAGATGCCCTTACTGTCGGGGAAGCAATCAATAATTTGGAATATCTCAAATCCTCTCTCTTGCAGCCAGTTGATAATCTCGCTGGGCTGATAAGACTTTTGGAATCTCTTGATCAAAGATACTTCGGCGACGATAAAGTCTATTTTTGACAGAAGCGCCTCGCTTCCTTTCAGAACTTCCAGCTCGAAGCCTTCCGTGTCGATTTTTAGGAGCGTCGGATGTTTCAGCTCATCGGCACTCACAAGCTGGTCCAGCCTGCGGATTTGGACCTCTACCGTCTCAAGCTTTTTGTTGTAAAGGCCTGTCATCTTGGATGCGGTCAAAAGACTAGATCCAGGACCGTTGAGTTGGAGATAGCCGCTGCCGCTTGAGGAGCCGACAGCAAATTTCACGAGCCGCCCCTTCCTGCGTCCCAAGACTTGGCTTTCAAGATAAGAATGAAATTCTGCGTTCCCTTCCACCAGAATCAGTTCCGCATCGGGGAAATAGGCATAGAGATCTGGCGTACCGTATGCGACGCCAACGTCGATGATAGTCTCCACCTTCGGCAGGAGTTTTAGTCCGGCTAGTGCCGGGACCTTTCGCCTGATGCTGAATCCAAGCACAGAGAATGACTTCTTGATAAACCAGTGCAGAGATTTCATTTCAGGCAACGCCAAATTGATGCGTGGATTTGGATAGCTTTCTTGTGCGATCGGCGAGGTGGCTCGAAATCGCTCAGCCCGAATAGCGAGCCGAAAACCGCATCTGCATTCACGTAGCATCTCCCGCGCAGGTCGATGAACACTGCTAAAGCGACCGGGAGTGCTGGTCAAGGGCATGCCCACCGCCAGTTGAGGGTGCGTTGCTCGGCGGCCACATATGAGGCGATGTCTGCCCCGGAAACGGAGCCCGCCATGGCTGTCAATCTCACGGACCTCAAGACTCGGAACGAAGCACGCTGAAAGGTGATGCATGTCGGCCCGAAACGGGTTCCGGCGTTCGACGTCGTGGCACAGCGGCTAATCGCTCCGGCCGCCAAGGCGCGCTATGTTGGTGTGCAGGAGCGGCTGCGGAGGGACGGCTTCAGGCCGGTTCCGTGGCGGTTCGTAGCCATCGTCTCGGTGCGCGACGGGATGAGTGACAATCATCTGTTCTACCAAACTGAGCTATCCTCCGTGGGGCAAGAGATCGGAATCGAACCGATGCCTTCGGGAGGCGTTCAAGATTTTTCGTCGCAGCGTGCGCGCTGTGACGCGATCGTCACACCGAGACATCGCCTCAACTGCGCGACATCTCCTGGAAACACGCCCTCACCCAGTCGATCGTGACGCGCGCTGCGGCGTCGCGCTTGAGATGGTTTTGCACGAGCAGCCAGACGTCGCGCCGCTTCGGCAGCAGCGTGGCGCGCAGGCGGCGATCGCCGAGCAAGTCCGCACAGACATATTCCGGCAACACGCCCGCGGCCTGATGCGCGCGGATCAGGTTGCGGATGACGCGAACATTGTCGGTGACGCAGCGCGCGCGGGCTTTCTTCGTGCGCAGGAATTGCATCTCGGGAATGGTCCCGAGCTCATCCGGGTAGGCGCACAGCATCGGCTCGCCCTCGGTCGCAACCGGCTCGAAATAATAGATCCGGATATCGCCGAGCTTTGAGATCGCGAAGTCGCCCTTGTCGGGTTTGCGCAGGCGGATGGCGAGATCGGCCTCCCAGCGCGAGAATTTGACGTTCTCGCTCGAGGTGAGGAATTGCAGCGTCAGGCCGGGATTGGCACGCAGGAAGTCGCTCGCGCGCGGCGACAGCACCTCCTCGGCAACCGTGTTGGTAGAGGCGATGCGCAGGCGCCCCACCGGACCAGCCAGACTCTCACCGACGCGGTCGATCTCGGCGGCATGCGCGGCCATCGCCTCGACATGCGCCAGCACCGCCTCGCATTGCCGCGTCGGCCTGCGAACGCCATCGGCGGCCTCGAACAGACGCAAACCGAGCGCACGCTCGATGCGCGACAGCCTGCGCCCGACCGTCGTCTCGTCGATGCGCAGCCGCGCGCTGGCGCCCGCGTAGGTGCCCTCGTCCCTGACGGCAGCGATGATGCGCAGATCGTCCCAGTTCATGGCGCGAGGTTATACCGGCGCGGAGCGACCTGCAATATCGCAGCCACCCGCTGCAATATCCCTGCATATCGGCAGGCCTCCCCGGGGCTATGTTTGTTCAGCGTTTTTTGATCCGGAGATTTCCAAGACCATGACGACCGCAAAGACCCTGCTGCAGCTCGCCGGCGCCGATCTCAACCCGCCGCGTCTTGCCGACGCCGCGCTGGTGCTGATCGATATCCAGAACGAATATCTCGAAGGTCCTCTCGCTTTGCCCGACGCAGGACCTGCGATCGCGCGGGCGGCTGCGCTGCTGGCACGGGCCCGCGAGAGCGGAGCTGCGATCATCCATATCGCCCATCGCGGCAAGGCCGGCAGCCTGTTCGATCGCGGCGCCGACCGCGGCGCCATCGTCGCCGAGCTCAGCCCCATTGCCGGCGAGCTGGTGATCGAGAAGGAGTTGCCGAACGCGTTTGCCGGCACCGATTTGCGGGCGCGCCTTGCCGCAACCGACAGGAAGAACATCGTGCTGGCCGGCTTCATGACGCACATGTGCGTCAGCTCCACGGCGCGAGCCGCGCTCGACCTCGGCTTTCGCACGACGATCGACGCCGATGCCTGCGCCACGCGCGACCTGCCGGACGGCCGCGGCGGCACGCTGGACGCTCGCACCATCCACGAGGTTGCACTCGCCGAGCTATCCGACCGCTTCGCCATCATCGCGCGCGGCGATGCGCTGAAATAACGGAGCAACGCGATGCTGCAACTCTATTTCTCGCCGATGGCCTGCTCGCTTGCGAGCCGCATCGCGCTGATGGAAGCGGGCCTCGATGCGCGCTATCATCTGGTGCATCTCCGGACCAAGCAGGTCGTGGACGACGACAGCGACTTTCACGGTATCTCGCCGAAGGGCGCGGTGCCCGTCCTCGTGCTCGAGAACGGCGAGCGGCTGACCGAATGCGCGGCGGTGCTGCAATACATCGCCGACGCAAAGCCCGAGTCCGGCCTTGCACCGCGCTTCGGCGATCCCGATCGCTATCGCCTGCAGGAATGGCTGAGCTTCATCGGCGCCGAGATCCACAAGGCGTTCCTGTTTCCGACCTTCTGGTACAAGGACGACGGCTCGCTCGCCAAGCCGCGGGCACGGATCCCGCAGACCTTGTCGGTGCCGTCGGCGCATCTTGCCGACCGCGAATTCCTCGTGGGCAACAGCTTCACCGTCGCGGATGCCCATCTCGCCTGGGCCTTGCTGCTGCTCCGTCCCGCGGGGGTAGACATCGGAGAGTGGCCGTCGTTGTCGTCCTATCTCGAGCGCATGCAGGCGCGGCCGACCGTGAAGAAAGCGATCGCAACCGAGATGGCGCTGCGCAAGACCTTGGCGGCCTAGAGGCGGATCAGTCCACCCGCGCCAGCACGGCGAGCTTGCGGATGCCCTTGTTGCGGTAGGCATCGAGGAACGCGTAATAGTCCTTGAACGACACGCAGCCGTTGGAGTCGCCGTTCGGCCCGAGCATGAAGGTGTGCGCGAGCAGGCCGTCGCGGCCGTAGATCGCGCTCTCGCCGCCGATCGGGGTCAGGCGCAGCGCCGGCACGCCGTGGAACAGCGCTTCGCGCGGCTTCAGCGTGTAGATGTGCGGCGGCGTCACGCCGCGCATGCGGGTGCGCTGGGAGCGCGGATCGTCGAGATTGGAGCCGAGGCCGGAATGCGCCTCGAGCCTGGTGCCGTCGGGCAGATAGACCGTCTTGGCGGTGATGTCGTAGACCGCGGTGTCGCGCTCATAGGGCGGCGCGCCGCCGAACATCGGGTTCTGCTCCTTCGGCGCGATGGCCGCGGTCACGCTGGCATCGGCCGAAGCATAGGCGAGCAAGCCGCCGGACGGCTCACGCTTGCCCCAGAGCTTTTCCACCATCGACTGGCGCGGACCGGTGATCGACATCACCGCGGCCTTGGCGCGGTCGGCGAAAGACTTCGGCTTCGCCTCGGGCGCCGGGACGATCTCGGCCGGATCGGCCGAGGCCAGCTGCATCTGGCCCTCGGGCGCACGCTTGGTCTTATCGGTGGTCTTGTCAGTATTCTTGGCCGCCGGCTTCAGCGCTTCCGCGACCTTCGCGATCACGCCCTGCTTCGGGGCGTCCTTGGCCGCAGCAACCTGGGTTGCGGGCGCGGCGCTCGCCGCATTCGACGGCACGCCCTGCGTGGCAGCGGCGGCAAAGCGCTCGTTGAACATCTCGCGCGAGATCGGGGCAGCGACCTGGAGCCGGTCGGGCAGCAGGGCAAAAGCTTCGTTGATGGCCTCGCTGGCCTCGCGCAGCGCCACCCTGGGCGCGCGCTTGATCACGGGCTCGTCGTAGCCAATGCCGCCGACGCTGGGATAGACGCTCGCGCCGAGGATATTGCTGTAGATGGTCCAGCCGGCGCCCATCACGACGCAGCCGATCGCCGCGGCGCCAAGCCAATTGGTGGTGGTCATTTTCCGGGAAGATTTCCGCGAAGATTTCTTGGACTTCCGTGCCGCGTTACTCTGCGCAGCGATGCTCGTACTCATTCGCCTTGCGTCCAGGACGGTGTCACTCAGTCCCCCTTCGAAGCGCCGCTGGTCACGATCCGGGAACAGCATCTCGCAGGAGGTCGGAGCGTCATTAAGGCGACTTTTAGTTAAATGCGGATTAAGTTCGGGCAGATGTGGGGCAACTCGTTAACGCTGTCTCATTCTGAGAAAAAAGCCCGAAGAACTACGGACTTAGTCGCGTTTGTTAACCATAATTCTCGGCTGGATCGGGCGATCAGCGAACGTCTTACGGCCGCCTTCTCTAGGCGCATCCAACCAAGTCATTTTCGTGGTCTTCAATACCCGGACGATAGCGGGGAAGGATTGCGCGAGGCTGGTGCGCCGGCCGTCTCATCGCCTCTCGTGACGCACGGGCGTCCGGCGGATCGACGTCAATGCGCGCACACGCCACTGCACACCGCGTGGCGACACTACGCCCTGACCGAAAGTTGATCGCGCCGGGCTAGAAAATGCCGCAGCGAGAAAATAGCTGCGAGAAGCGGCACTATTCAGCAGCCTCTGCGTGTGATACGGTACCGTATCAGCATCGCCTTGAACTGTGCCGAGCACGCAAACGGAGGCTGGCATGAAAGGGATCGCACGCGCCGGAGTCATTGCTCTGGCGTGGTCGTTGTTGTTGATGGAATACGCGGCCGCGCAGCCGGCCCATGCGGGTTGCACGCCGTCGCCATCTGCAGCCGGAACGCAAGTCTGGCGCTGCGATAACGGCATCACGATTGTTGCGGAGAATGGCGCCAGGTTTGAACTAAAGGACGCCAACCGCGACGGACATATTGACTCCGTGGAGTTGAGCAGCAAGGCGCTGCTGGTCGAGGTGCCCAGGAAGCCCGGCGGCAATCCCTTCAGGGTGCTGACGCCGCAGGCGATTGCGGCCGTGCGCGGCACCAAATGGGCCGTCGATGTCGCAGAGGCAAAAACCGCGGTCTTCGTTGCCGATGGCCGCGTCGGCGTCTCCCGCAGGAGCGGCGGACGCGGCGTTGTGCTCGGACCGGGCGAAGGCGTCGACGTCGAGGCGACCGGTGCATTGACCGTCAAGACATGGGGCCAGCCGCGCGTCGATGCGCTGATGGCGAGACTGGGCCAATAAGGCTCCGACAATACGATTAACGCCCGCGCAGCAAGGCCCGGGCGACAAAGAAGATTGCATGACCTAATGACTAGACGCGTTCAGATCCTGGTGGCCCTCGTCCTCACCGCGCTGTGGGGCGCCGGCATCTATGCGGCTCACGCCAACGGTCATCTGCGCTTTCTCGATCGCCTCGAGGCGACGCTGACGGATTGGCGGACACAGGTCCGCGGCGTGCAGGCGCCGCCCGATCTCGTCACCATCGTCGCGATCGACGACACCGTCGTCAAACGCGGCGGCAGCTATCCGCTGCCGCGCGCCGATCTCGCCCGCGTCGTCGACACCATCGTGCAGTTCAAGCCGAAGGTCGTCGCCATCGACCTCTTGCTGGTCGACCGCAGCGCCGCGATCGGCGATGCCACGCTGGCCAGTACGCTCGCCACCGGTCCCATGGTGCTCGCCGCCGCGGCGATCTTTCCGAGCGCCAGCGAGACCGTGGCCCCAAGCAACCAGGGCCCCCTCGCCGTCCTGCCGCAAGCCGAGCGCTTCCTGCTGCCGCTGCCGGCGTTTGCCGATCACGCCGAGGTCGGCGTCGTCAACGTCGCCACCGGACAATCGGGCTCGCCACTCTCGGTGCCGATGCTGTTCCGGACCCAGGACAAGGTCGAGCTCTCATTCCCCTTACGTGTCGCCACCCGCGCGCTCGACAAGCCGCTGACGATCGCGCCGGACCGTCTCATGCTGGGCGATCGCGCGGTGCCGACCGACAGCGACTTCGCGCTGCCGATCACGTATTACGGCCCGCGCCGCACCATCCGCACCGTCAGCGCGCAGAGCATCTTCGACGGCACGCTCAACCGCGCGGCGATCGAGAACCGGATCGTGGTGATCGGCGCCTCGGTCGCCGGCGGCGGCGACTTCTATCCGACGCCGTTCGATTCCCTCATGCCCGGCGTCGAGGTGATCTCCACCGCGATCACGCATCTCGTCGCCGGCGACGGCATCATGCGCGACCACAGGGTTCATATCGCCGACGCGCTCACCGCGATCCTGTTGCCGGTGCTGCTGGTCGGCCTGCTTGCCTGGCGGCGCAGCGCGCTCGGCATCATGGCGGCGGCCGTCGTGATGATCGCCTGGGCCGGGCTCAACCTGTTCGCCTTCACGCACGGCCTCTGGCTGAACGCTGCGACCACGCTTGCAGCGACAGTGCCGCCGGTTGCGGTCTTCGCTGGCGTGCAGCTCTGGGCGGGCGGCCGCAAGGCGCAATATCTCACCGCCAAGAGCCGGTCGCTGGCGCAGTTCCAGGCGCCGGCGGTGCAGGAGTGGCTGGCGCGCGACCCCGATTTCCTGGCGAAACCGGTCCGGCAGGACGCGGCCGTCGTCTTCATCGATCTCTCGGGCTTCACCGCGCTCAGCGAGCGGACCGATCCCGATGCGTTGCGGGATATCCTGAATGCGTTTCACGCACGGATCGACACGGCGGCGACCGCGTGTGGCGGCATCGTCACCGGCTTCCTCGGCGACGGCGCCATGATCCTGTTCGGCCTGCCCGGCGCGATGCCCGATGACGCGGCGCGCGCGCTCAAATGCGCGATCGAATTGCATCGCAGCGTCGATCGCTGGATCGCTTCGCTGCCGCCCGCAATCGGCGATCAGCTCGGCTTCAAGATCGGCGCCCATTGCGGCCCGATCGTCGCCTCGCGCCTCGGCGGCAGCCACCAGCACATCACGGCGACCGGCGACACCGTCAATGTCGCGAACCGGCTGATGGAGGTCGCGGCCCAAAACGGCGCGTGCCTCGCGCTGAGCGATACGCTGCTGGGTGCGGCCGACTATCTCGGCGACCCCGACAGCTCGTTGAGAGGCCCCCTGTGCACACAGGTCCGCGGCCGCTCCGGCACGGTCGCCGTCTGGTTCTGGCGCGACGAGAGCAAGCCGGGCGAGACGGCGACCAAAGCAGAGATTACCGGCTGAATAGCCGCCGCCTGCGCCCAACACTCCGCCGTCGTCCCGGCCTAGTGCGCAATTGCGCACGGGGGCCGGGACCCATAACCACAGGGAGCGGTTTGGCGAAGACTAGTCGTGAACAGATCTTCACGCGGTACAAGCACCTGCGTTTATCGAGAGATCACGCGGTATGGGTCCCGGCCTCCGCCGGGACGACACCTAGATCTACCGCGCTTCCGGCGGCGGCGAGCGGTCGAGCACATCGCCCTTGGCGCCTTCGAGCAGATCGATGCCGTAGGTCTCGACCACGAGCGGGCCGCGCTTGCGCTGCAATTGCGCGATTTGCGTCACCTTCGCAAAGAGCTCGTCGAACGCGGGATGGCCGCCTGCACGCAGCTCGTCGACATAGAGCAGCTTGCCGGCAAGCAGCTTGGGATCAGGCTCGGGCATGTTGACCCAGCGGATGCGCTGGTTCTGCTGCACCACGCAGGTGCCGCGCGGCAGGTAGAAGGCGAGCCAGCCGGTGGTGCCGTAATCAGGCGCAAGCACGCAGGTCGCACCAACGCGCGCGCGCTCGGCTTCAATTTGCGCGGCGAGCTCGCGCCAGCCGACACCGACGCTGCGTACGGTCGCATCGCGGCGATAGCCCGATAGCCAGCCGGTGTTGGCCTGCACGACCAGCGCTGCAAACATCACGATGCCCACGGGCGCGGCCCAGCGCAGGCAGAAATCCGCCAGGCGCCGCGCGCGCGGCTTCCACTGCACGAGATTGGCGGCGGCCGCGGCCGCGAGCACGAAGGGCGGATAGACCGGCGCGAACCAGTTGGCCTCGACGCGGGCATGCAGCGAATGCCAGACGAAATAGGCGACGATGGTCCAGAACATCGTCTCGATCAGCACGCGCGAAGCCAGCGCGCCGGCCCGGTGCCAGGTCAACGCGTGCAGGCCCATCGCGCCGAGAATGAAGACCAGCGGGGTCGCGAACGCGACCTGGGTCGGGACCAGCTCGGCGATGAAGACCGGACGGAAGTCCTCAATCTTCGCTCGCCCGAGCTGCTTTGCGAACGAGACCCATTGATGATCGGCGTTCCAGAGGATGACAGGCGAGAACAGTGCCAGCGCAACAAGGCCACCGAGATAGGGCCAGGGCGAGAGAAACCAACGCCTGAGCTTCGGCACGGACGCGAGCCAGATCAGGATGGCGGCGCCAAAGAACATCGCGGTGTATTTCGACAGCAGCGCCGCGCCGACCGCGATACCGACCGCAAGCCACCAGGCGCCGCGGCCGGTCTCGAGCACCTTGGCGAGGAAGAACAGCACGAAGCTGGAGGCGACCAGCAGCGGCGCATCAGGCGTCACGATCAGCGTGCCGACGGAGGCCAGCAGCGTCACATTGAGCAGGATGGCGCTGGTCGCCGCGACGCGCACCCCGCCGAACAGGATCGCCGCGGAGCGGTAGATCGCATAGCTCATCGGCAGCGCGAGCAGGATCGAGACTAGGCGGACGCCGAGCTCGGTGTCGCCGGCGATCATGGTGCCGGCGCGGATGACGTAGGCGACCATCGGCGGGTGGTCGTAGTAACCACCGGCCAGGTTCTTCGACCACATCCAGTAATAGGCTTCGTCGAAGGTGATCGGCGTGAAGGCGGCCGCGACGAGCCGCAGGGCCACCAGCGCGAGAATCGCCAGCGCGGTGTTGCGGACGATCCGCGCGTCAGCTCCGCCCATCGTGAGCTATTTCTTGCGCCAGACGAACAGTCCGGACATCGCATAGTTCCACACCACGCCCATCAGCGCGCCGGCCAGGCCGGCCAGCCACCAGATCGGCTCCTGGTCGTAGACCGAGAAGGCGACGCCGACATTGGCGAGCAGACCGACGCTGCACACGATGTAGAAGGCGATCAGGCCGCGCAGCAGCGCAAAGCCCTTCAGCCGCTGATCGCGATAGGTCAGGAAGTTGTTGAGGATGAAATTGCTGGTCATGGCGACGATGGCGCCGGCAGCCTGCGCCTCCGCGAACGGCGCCTTGAACAGCTGAAGAGCAATGAACAGCGTGGTGAGATGCACCACCAGCCCGATGCCGCCGACCATCGCGAACAGGATGAAGCGCAGCGAGACGATGTCGTTGGTCAGCTTGGCCAGCACAAGGCCCAGGAAGTCGAGCGCGACCATGGAATCGAGCTTGCTCTCGCCGTGCTGGCGGGCGCCGAACGTGTAGGGAATCTCGACGGCGCGCAGGCTGCCATGCGCGGTCGCGACAACGTCGAGCAGGATCTTGAAGCCGTGTACCGACAGCTTGGGCGCGAGCTGCTCGAAACGGTCGCGGCGGATCATGAAGAAGCCGCTCATGGGATCGGCGATCTCGACCCGCAGCATCTTCCTGGCGACCTCGGTCGCCAGCGCGCTGGCGCCGGCGCGTTGCTTGTTGAAGCCTTCGCTCTTGTAGCCCTCGATATAGCGGCTGCCGACCACGAGCTCGGCCTGGTCGCTGGCGAGCAGCAACAACATCTTCGGCAGTTGCGTCTCGTCGTGCTGGAGGTCGGCGTCGATCACGGCCACATAGGGCGCGCTGGAGGCCAGGATGCCCTCGATGCACGCGCCCGACAGGCCGCGGCGGCCGATGCGGCGGACGCAGCGCACGCGACTGTCGCGCTGGGCCAGTTCGCGCACGACGTCCCAGGTGCCGTCCGGCGAGTTGTCGTCGACGAACACGACCTCCCAGGCGACGTTGACGAGCGTCGCCTCCAGGCGCCGGTACAGCACCGTGACATTGTCGCGCTCGTTGAAGGTCGGGACGATGACCGACAGTTCCGGCCCCTCTTGAGCCTGTGGCGGATGGTCGGAGCCCGGTCTGATCGCTTCATTCATGACGGCAGCGTATATCCGCCGCGTCCTGCGCTGCCAAGCCAGGGTTTTGAGGGGGAACGGGCCAAAAGGGGCCCCAAAATGCCAACGACCCCGGAACGGCGGACCGCGCGTACATCCGGCGCAGGCCCAAGCTATTCCAAGGTCGTCCCAGCGCCGGAGTTTTCGCTCAACGTCGCCGTTAGAACCTAGATAGGAACGCCAAAAGCGCTTCGCAAGGGGGCAAAAGCCCCTTTCCGGGACTAGTTCGGGACTTCCTTGATCACCGGGCCGCGCGGCGCAGGCGCGGCGGGGGCTGCGGGCGCCGCAGCAGGGGCCGGCTCGACCTTGGCCGGCTTGGGGGGCTTGCCGTACTGGCCGATCGGCCCGAAGACGACGGCGACCGCGAGCACGACCGCCGCGACGATCGCGCCCAGAATGCCACCCACCGACTCAGACGACATGGAAGCCCATCCCTGTTCCAGATGCGGCGAGTGATACCATGGATGAACGCGGCGCCGGAAGGGCCACAGGACCACGACGGTGAATCGAACTATTTCTGCGGCGGCCTGTGCTTGACGAAGGCCGTCACGATGTCCTTCTGCGCTGATTCCACCGCCCTGTTCGCGGTCGCGAGATGGGCGCCCGCATCGATGTTCGGATATTGCGTGGTGAGATAGTCCAGCAAGGCCACCCGGTAATATTGCCGCTCCGACGGACAGGCGCCCGCGACCGAGCGGCCGAAGTCCTGCTCCGACAGGCCCTGATTGGAGTCGCGCGAATATTCGCGCGCCAGGCAATGCCAGTAATCGTCGCGGCCCTGCATGGCGAGCTTCTGCGCGTTCTCGCCGTCGTCATCGTCCGCCCTAACAGCAGACGTCATGGCAGCAGTTGTCATCATCATGAGCGCCGCCCCCACCATCAGCATCCGCATCTTGTTCTCCTTCTGCGCAGATGATCTTCGCGAGCTTAAACGGGACGCGGCAACTGGCCAATCACAACTGGTTTGATTAGGATGCCGGCCTCCCCTCCACGTCGATGCGAGATCCTTCCGTGGCCAAAGCAAAAACCGTGTCCAAAAAATCCGGCAACATCTTCATCGGCATCGGCGGCTGGACCTTCGAGCCCTGGCGCGGCGTGTTCTATCCGGAGAAGCTGACGCAGGCGAAGGAGCTGTCCTACGCGGCCTCGAAGCTGACCTCGATCGAGATCAACGGCACCTATTACGGATCGCAGAAGCCGGAGAGCTTTCGCAAATGGGCGAGCGAGGTGCCCGACGGCTTCGTGTTCTCGGTAAAGGGACCGCGCTTTGCCACCAATCGCCGCGTGCTGGCCGAGGCCGGCGATTCCATCAAGCGGTTCTATGATTCCGGCGTGCTGGAGCTCGGCGACCATCTCGGCCCGGTGCTGTGGCAGTTCGCGCCGACCAAGAAGTTCGACGGCGCCGATTTCGGTGCGTTTCTCGAGCTGCTGCCGCGCAAGCTCGACGGGCGCGCGCTGCGCCATGTGGTCGAGGTCCGCCACGACAGTTTTTGCACGCCTGATTTCGTCGCGCTGATCCGCCAATTCGAGACGCCAGTGGTGTTCGCCGAGCACGGCAAATATCCCGCCATCGCCGACGTTGCCGGCGATTTCGTCTATGCGCGGCTGCAGAAGGGCAATGACGAGATCAAGACCTGCTATCCGCCGAAGCAGCTCGACGCCTGGGCGGAGCGTTTCAAGGATTGGGCTTCGGGCGGTGAACCGGACGACCTGCCGAAGGTTGACAAGGCCAAGCCGAAGAAGGAGCCGCGCGACGTGTTCGCCTATGTCATCCATGAGGGCAAGGTGCGCGCACCGCACGGCGCCATGGAACTGATCGCGCGGGTGAGCTGAGGATGGTTCATGGCAAAGGCGAAGAAGCTCTTCACCATCGGCTATGAGCAGACACCGCCCAAGGCGGTGCTGGACGAGCTGGAAGAAGCCGGCGTCAAGCTGGTCGTCGACGTGCGCGCGGTGACGTCGTCGCGCCGGCCGGGTTTCTCGAAGAAGCAGTTGTCCGCAGGACTCGACGAGCGCGGCATCGCCTATGTCCATCTCGCCGCGCTCGGCACGCCCAAGGAAGGCCGCCTCGCCGCCCGCAGCGGGCAATATGACGTGCTGGAGAAGATCTATTCAAAGCACCTGAAGACGCCGCAGGCGAAAGAAGAGATGGACGAGCTCTCGGCGCTGGTGAAGAAGGCCGGCCCGGTGTGCCTGCTCTGCTACGAGCGCGACCACACCCACTGCCACCGCCAGATGATCGCGGAGATCATCGAGGAGCGCGATGGGGTGACGGTGAAGAATTTGGCGGGGCGGCAGGTGTAGGTCTCGTTATTCCGGGGCGCGACGAAGTCGCGAGCCCGGAATCCATCAGGCGGCAGTACGCGTGGCGAGATGGATTCCGGGCTCGCGCTACGCGCGCCCCGGAATGACGGCTTACCCCTCACCCGCCAGCCGGAACGTCCCCTCCATCATCTGCACGCAGCTGCCGCCGACATGGGCGGAGACGGTCTTGCCGTCCTGCTTGCGAACACGCGTCAGAAGGATGCTCGGCCGGCCCATGTCAAAACCCTGGCCGACCGTGAGCTTCAGCTCGCCGTCGCGCGTAGGATCGAGATCGGCGAACAGCGCCGCCGCCGCGACCGTCGCGCTGCCGGTGGCGGGATCCTCGGCGAAGCCGCTGGCGCCGCGCATGAACATCCTCGCCTGGATGTCGCAAGGCGCCTCCGCCGCGGCCACCTCGCGCGTGTAGAACCACACCGAGAAGGCACCGTCGCGCGGAAGCACCCTGCCGAACGCGGCCGCATCGGGCCTCGCCCGCTTCAGCGCATCGCGCGAATGCAGCTCCGCCACCAGGAACGGCGTCCCGACGCCGACGACCTGCGGCGCGTGGCGATCGGTCCTGATATCGTCGGCCGTCAGGGAGATGCAGGCCGCGACGTCGGCGGCGGAAACTTCCGCCAGTCGCGACAGCGGCTGCGGCGCGGTCAGCTCGGTGCTGACCACCCTTCCCTGCTCTCTTCGAATGTCGACGGGCACGAGCCCCGCCTTCTCCTCGAACAGCAGGCGCGGCTTCGGCTCGTTCGCGAGGCTCGCCAGCACGAAGGAGGTGCCGACATTGGGATGGCCCGCAAAGGGAAGCTCCCTCACCGGCGTGAAGATCCGCACCTCGGCATCATTGGCCTTGTCGCGCGGCGGCAGCACGAAGGTCGTCTCGGAATAGTTGAACTCGGTGGCGATCGACTGCATCTGCGCGGTCGACAGGCCGCCGGCGTCGAGCACCACGGCGAGCTGGTTGCCGCCGAAGGCGCGGTCGGTGAACACGTCGACGGTGACGTAGCGGCGCTGCATCTTTCGCTTCCCCATGCAAATCGCGGCCACGACCGGCCGCATCGCGCGGCAGTCTACAAGTCGAAAACATCGCTCGTCATGCCCCAAAATTGAGTGCAATCGGAGCAATCGCGGAAAGAGATTTTAGAAGCGAAAGAGCTGACGTGGCGAGGCGAGCACTTGCGCGCGCTCGCTCTCGTCGACGATCAGCGCATCGAGAAATTCCCGGTTCTTCGCGTAAGTCTGCGTCGCCTCGAACTGCGTGTGCGGCCAGTCGCTGCCCCACAACAGGTGATCGAGGCCGTAGGCGTTGCGCAGCAGCGGATAGGCCTGCTTTGCGAAATCCTCGCCGGCCGCGCCGTTGCGATACGGCGCCGAGATCTTGACCCAGACATTTCTCGTCACCCCCAGCTTCAGCACCGACTGGAAACCGGGATCGGCGACACCGAGCTTCGGATCGGGCAACGTGTAGTGATCGAGCACGATGGTGACGCTGTGATCGAGCAGCTGCGGCGCAAGCAGCGCAAGGTCAGACGCATTGCGCTGGATCTCGACCTGCCACCCCATGGCTTTCACGTGCCCGAGCAGCGCCTTCCATTCGCCGGCGGCGAGATCGGGCAAGGGCTGGCCGACGAGATTGAGGCGAATGCCGGCGACGCCGGCGCGGTCGAGTGCACGCAGCTCGTCCGCGGTCACAGCGGGATCGACCACGGCGATGCCGCGCAGGCGGCCATTCGCCTGTTTCAGGCACTCGACCAGATAGGAATTGTCGGTGCCGAGAAAGCTCGGCTGCACCAGCACGCCATGGGTCATGTCGTTGCGGTCGAGCCGCTCCAGATAGAGCGCCAGCGACGCATCGTAGTCGGGTGCATAGCGCCGGCCTGGCGCCAGCTTGAGACCGCGGTGGAAGACATGGGCGTGGGTATCGATCGTCGGCAAGGCCGCCTCACTCCTGGCTGTGGTCGCGGCCACTGTGACGAGCGACGCGAGACTCGCGCCGAACTGGCGGCGCGTAAGGCCGCGCTGGGAAATTGTCATGGTGGCTTTTTCCCATCCGTCGTCAGACACGCGTCGCAGCGGTCTGTTCAAAGACCTTGCCGCGCGTCTCCGGCAGCAGCAGCACCGCGATCAGCACCAGCGAATAGGCGAAGGCCGCGTCGATGCCGATCGCAGGTCCAAGCCCGATACGATCGCTGAGGAAGCCGACCAGGAACGGGAACGCTGCGGAGACGATGCGGCCGAAATTGTAGCAGAAGCCGACGCCGGTGCCGCGCACGCCGGCCGGATAAAGCTCGCTGAACAGCGCCGCCATGCTGGCCGGAATGCCGGCGGAGAAGAAGCCGAGCGGAAAGCCGAGCACCAGCATCTCGCCGTTGGTCAGCGGCGCGAAGATGTAAATCAGAACCGTGATGATGCAGGCGGTGGCGAAGAAGGCGACGTTGGCCCGGCGCCCGATGCGATCGCTGATGATGCCGCTGGTCACGCAGCCGCAGAAGAAGGCAACGATGATGACGGCGAGATAGCCGCTGGAGCCCAGCACCGACAGGTGCCGCACTTCGCGCAAATAGGTCGGCAGGAAGGTGGTGAGCGCGGCATAGCCGCCATGGGCGCCGATGCCGAACAGGCCGCCGATCAGGGTCGAGCGCAGCACGTCGCGATGGAAGATGCCGGAGAGCGTGGCGAAGAACGGCGTCTTCTCGGCAGCTACGGCGCGCGGCGGCTCCTTCAATCCGCGGCGGATGAAGATGATGAGCAACGCGGGCAAAAGCCCGAGCGCGAACAAGAGCCGCCAGGCCATGTCGGCCGGCGCATAGGTGAAGACCAGCGCCGAGAGCAGCACGGCGGCACCCCAGCCCACGGCCCAGGCGCTCTGCACCGAACCGAGCGCCTTGCCGCGATGCTCGGGCCGGATGATCTCGGCCATCAGCACCGCGCCGCAGGCCCATTCGGCGCCGAAGCCGAGGCCCTGGATCGCTTTCAGAACCAGGAGCTGGGTATAGGTCATCGCGAAAGCGCAGGCGAAGGTCGCGAGCGCAAACGTGGCAACGGTGATCTGGAGTGCCTTGACGCGGCCAAAACGATCGCCGAGCGCGCCGCCGAACCAGCCGCCGAACGCGCCGAAGAACAGCGTGATCGAGCCGAGCAGCCCGGCATCGGCCTTGCTGATGCCGAACGCGGCGATCAGCGCGGGGATAGCGAGGCCGAACATCTGGACGTCGAGCGCATCCAGCGCCCAGCCGCCAAAGCTTGCCCAGAACGTGCGCCGCTCCAGCGGCGAGCTTTCGCTGTACCAATTCGACATGTTTCCTACCCCTGTACTCTTGTTGCTTGATTTGTTGTTGAGAGCGGCTGCTCTCACCGGATCTCGGCGTGATAGCGGAAGCGATCGGCGGGTCCGCGCGACCTTCGCCATTCGATCGGTCGCCGCTCGAGGTCGAGCGCGAGGCGCTCGATCACGATCAGCGGCGCATGGGCCTCGAGCCTGAGCAAGCGCGCCTGCATCTCGTTGGCGGTCTCGACGGTCAGGATTTCCTCGGCCGAGACCACAACCTCGCCGCAGCGCTCCTCGTAGAGCGGATACAGGAGGTCGCCGAATTCGGCGGTGTCGATGTCGAGGATCGGCGCGAAGCGCGACTGCTGCAGCCATATCTCCTCGGCGAGCAGCGGCACGTCGTCGATCAGGCGCAGGCGCGACAGGCTGATCACGGGCTCGCCGACGGGGATGCGCAGCGCCGATGCGACCGCCGATGTCGCCGGCACACTTTTGCGCCGGATGATGCGGCTCTTCGGCACGCGCCGCTCGCCGCTCTCGGACTGGAAGCGAAAGAAGCGGAACAGCGAGGAATTGAAGCGCGCGCGGCGCACGAAGGTGCCGCGGCCCTGCTGCCGCTCCAGCACGTTATCGCTGACGAGCTGGTCGATCGCCTTGCGCACGGTGCCGATGGCGACGCCGTAATGCGCAGCCAGCTCGGCTTCCGACGGGATCGGTTCGCCCGGCCGCCACTCATTACGGTTGATCCGCGCGGCGAGATCGTCGCGCAGGCGCTGATAGCGTGGCAGGCGGTCGTCGAGCGGCGCTGAATTCATATAGTCATATAGATGACTAGATGAGATGAGAGTCAAGCGCTACCTTGATACCGCCAAAGCTTACGTGGCGCCGAGGCCCTACCCCAGCTGAAACACCGCCACCTTCTGCTCGTAGCCGCGCACCTCGACCTCGCCGAGCGGGACGGCATCGTCACCGTCCTTCCCCAGCGCTTCGCGCACGGATGCAGAGATCAGCAGCTGCGAGCCGAACTCCTTGTTCAGCGCCTCCAGGCGCGAAGCGAAGTTCACGGTGTCGCCGATCACCGTGTACTCCTTGCGCCGGGGCGAGCCGATATTGCCGGCGACGACCTCGCCGAAATGAATGCCGATGCCGATCCGCAGCGGCCAGTTCGTCTCCGCATTGATGCGGTCCATAGCGGTCAGCATCTCGCGGCCTGCAGCGACCGCACGATGCGCGGCGTCGGAGGCTTCCAGCGGCGCGCCGAACAGTGCGAGGAAGCCGTCGCCCAAAAACTTGTTCACGATGCCGCCCTCCCGGTCGAGGATGTCGACCAGCACCGCGAAGGCGCCGTCGAGCCGGTCAACCACCTCCTGCGGGGTGCGCGACTGCGCGCCGGCGGTGAAGCCGCGGAAGTCGACGAACATCACCGCGACGCGGCGGACGTCGCCGCCCGCGCTGGTTCCCGACGCCATCAGCCGTTCCACAACTTGCGGCGAGACGTGCTGGCCGAACAAATTGGTCACGCGGTCGCGCGCGGTGGCGGCTGCGATGCTCGCGGCAAACTGGCGGCGGAGCTGCGCGCCGACGGAGCCTGCGAGCACGCCGCAGACCAGGATGACGGTGCTGCGCACAGCGTGGAAGTAGATCAGCGGCTCGCCGGCGTCGCTCGCCGAATTGTAATACAGCGCGACGGCCAGGAGTTGGGCCGCAGCCACGAATCCCGTGAAGGTCGACAGCCAGAAATCGAGCCGCAGCGTCGAAAGAATGACGAAGATGAAATAGACCAGTGGCAGCACGAAACCAAGCGCGGGCCCAGCGCCCATGCTGCGGATCTGCAGGATCAGGATGATCGTCGGCAGCGACGTTTCGATAAAGGCGCCGATATAGCGCCGGATCACCGGCAAGTCGCGATCGAGCTTGAGGTTTCGCCTGATCTGGCTGTGGACCCAGGCTTCGAAGAGGATGAAGCCCCCCAACAGGATGTATTCGCGGACGAGGCCCTCCGTCCCGCGCCAGACCCGGTTCACGAGAGCAGGGTCGATCAGGAAGGTCGAGGTGAGGAACAGGATCATGACGCAACCGGTGATGATCAGTGTCCGCACCCGCAACAGCTCGGTGCGCAGCACCTCCCGCGTCAGCTCGCGCTCGAAATCCTCGGACAAGGCGGCATGCTGCCGCATCTTCCTGCTCGCAAACCTGGCCATTCCACCCCCTGGTCATTCCGGGACGCGACGCAGTCGCGAACCCGGAATCTCGAGATTCTCAGGTGCGCAATTGCGCACCATAGTCCGATGCCAACGCATCGCCCCGGAATGACATCGGGGCCAGTTTGCCTCAATCCAGGGTGCGGCGGAAGCGCGTCACGGCGATGGTCATGGCGATCAGCATCAGGGCCGCCAGCGCCAGCGCGTCGAAATGCAGATTATGCATGCTCGCGCCCTTCAGCATGATGGCGCGGACGATGCGCAGATAATGGGTCAGCGGCAAGGCCTCGCCGACATATTGCGCCCAAGCCGGCATCCCCGCGAACGGGAACATGAAGCCGGAAAGCAGAATGCTCGGCAGGAAGAACATCATCGACATCTGCATCGCCTGGAGCTGGTTCTGCACCAGCGTCGAGATCGTGTAGCCGATCGACAAATTGGTGGTGATGAACAACGTCGAGAGCAGCGCCAGCAGGAACAAATTGCCGAGCACGGGCACGCCGAACAGGAACACGCCGATGCTGATGATCAGGAAGGCCTGGACGAAGCCAACCAGCACGTAAGGGATGATCTTGCCGAACATCACCTCGACCGGCTTGATCGGCATCGACAACAGGCTCTCCATGGTGCCGCGCTCGACCTCGCGCGTGACCGAGAGCGCAGTGAAGATCAGCATGGTCATGGTGAGGATGGTGCCGACGAGGCCCGGCACGATGTTGAGGCTCGACGCCGCGGCCGGATTGTAGCGGGCATGCGCCCGGATCTCGAACGGCATCTCCGGGGGATCGCCGATGTAGAGATCGTGCTTGAGCGCGGTCTGCACGATCATGCCGAGCGAGCCGAGCGCGGAGCTTGCGGCCACCGGATCGGTGGCATCAGCCGCGACCAGCAGTGCCGGCTTGTCGCCCCGTCGCACCGCCCGCTCGAAGCCGCGGGGGATCTCGACGCCGAACAGCACCTTGCCCGATTTCAACAGATTGTCGAAATCATCGACGTCGTGCACCTCGTACATGAAGCGGAAATAGGCGGTGTTCTCCAGCGCCTTCAGGATCGAGCGGGCAAGATCGGAGTCCTCCTGCAGCAACACCGCGCTCGGCAGATTGTGCGGCGTGGTGTTGATGGCATAGCCGAACAGCAGGAGCTGCATCACAGGCAGCATCACGATCATCGCGAATGAGACGCGGTCGCGCCTCAGCTGGATGAACTCCTTGATCAGCATCGCGTAGGAGCGCCGCAGGAAGCCGAAGCGCTCGCGGATTTCGGGTGCAGGGGCCGGATGATCGATTGCGCTCATTGGAAATTGTCCCTGGAGCGGCTCATCAACTCGATGAAGACGTCTTCGAGCGATGGCGATGATTTCTGCCAATGCAGGTCGCTCTTCTCGCGCCACGGCGCGATGCTGTCTTCGAGCGCGGCGACGTCGCGCCCCGAAACGTGCAGCGAGGTCCCGAACGGCGCCACCATGTCCACGCCCGGCTTGCCGGTGAGCGCGGCCGGGAGCCCGTTGAGGTCCTCGCCCGTGACGGTGTAGGTCGTGAGCGCCGATTTCGCGATCACCTCCTCCACCGTGCCGTGGGCCAGCAGATGGCCGTAGGCGATGTAGGCGATCTCGTGACAGCGCTCGGCTTCGTCCATGTAGTGGGTCGAGACCAGCACGGTGAGGCCGTCGGCAGCAAGCGCATGGATCTCGTTCCAGAAGTCGCGCCGCGCCTTGGGATCGACGCCCGCCGTCGGCTCGTCCAGCAGCAGCAGCTTTGGACTCGGCAGTGTGCAGGCCCCCAGCGCCAGCCGCTGCTTCCAGCCGCCGGAGAGTTCGCCCGCAAGCTGCTCCTCGCGGCCCGAGAGCCCGAGCCGCCTGATCATGTCGCGTGCGGCGCCGCGCGCGTCAGTGAGGCCATAGAGCCGTGCGACGAATTCGAGATTCTCCCGCACCGACAGGTCCTGGTACAGGCTGAAGCGCTGGGTCATGTAGCCGACCTGGCGCTTGATCTTCTCGGCGTCGCGCCGGATATCGTAGCCGAGACAGGTGCCCTCGCCGCTGTCGGGCGTCAGCAGGCCGCAGAGGATGCGGATGGTGGTGGTCTTGCCCGAGCCGTTGGGCCCGAGGAAGCCGTAGATCGAGCCGCGCTTCACCTGCATCGACAGATCGTGCACGACCTCGCGGCCGCCGAACGACTTGGACAGGCCCTTGACGTCGATCGCGATGCCGTTGCCGCCGTTCATCGCTTGTCCGCCACTGGAGTCTTCGGATTGAGGTAGACGTCGATCGGCTGTCCCACGCGCAAGGCATCGGGACGCGAGGGCCGCGCCTGGATCAGATAGACCAGCTTGTTGCGCTCCTCGAGGCTGTAGATGACAGGCGGGGTGTATTCGGCCGAGGTCGCGATGAAGTAGATCTTCGCGGTGAGATCGGCCGCGCAATTGTCGCACGCGATCCGCACCGTGTCGCCGATCGCAAGCTTCGGCAGCTCGGCCTCCGGCACGAAGAAGCGCAGCTTCATGTTGCCGGGCGGCATGATCGAGAGCACCGGCCGCTGCGCCGCCACCATCTCGCCCTCGCGAAAATAGATCTGCTGGATGGTGCCGGCGACAGGCGCAAAGCCCTTGCGCCGGGCCATCCGCGTCTCCGACGTCGCCACCCGCGCTTCTGCCACGCGCAGAGCGGAGACGGCCGAGTCGAGATTGGCCTGCGTGCCCGCCCCGGTCTTGCTGAGCGAGGCCGCACGGTCGTAGGTCTGCTGCGCATTCGCCAGCGTCGCCTTGTTCTGGTTGAGATCGGCGAGTTGGAGATCGTCGTCGACGGAATAGAGCTGATCGCCGACCTTGATCTCGTCGCCCTCGCGCACGCTGAGCTTCGTCACCCGGCCCGCTTCATCCGGACTGACATAGATCATGTCCGCCTCGACCCAGCCCTGGAAACCGGGATCGCGCTTCTCGTTGCATCCGGCAAGGCCGGTTGCGAGCACGAGCGCCAATGCCAATGAAGAAAATATCCGCGACGACGTCATGTCGTCCTCCGTTCGCCAAAAATCAAATCAAGATGAACGCGCAGCATGTCTTGCGCGTCGAGCGGCGCATGCCGTGCAAACAGGCTCTGCCAGATCACTGCGATCATCGCGGGCGCGACCAGGATCTGCGGATAGCGCGCGAGATCCTTTTCGCGGATCTCGCCGCGGGCAATCCCGAGCTCGATCAGCGCGCGCATCGCGGCGATCCCGCGCGAGACCACCTCGCGGTAGTAGAAATCGGCGACCGCGGGAAAGCGCGGCCCCTCCGCCACGATCAGGCGCACGAGATCGCCGCGCCTGGTGCCGATCACCTCCTTGAGGAAGTTGCCGGCGAAGGCTTCGATGAGGTCGCGCACCGAGCCCGCCGGCGGCGGCAGCGCCGTCAGCCGCGCCACGACAGGCACGATGACGATGCGCACCAGCTCCTCGAACATCGATTCCTTGTCCTTGAAGTGCAGGTAGATCGTGCCCTTGGCGACCCCGGCGCGCTTGGCGATGTCGTCGAGCCTGGTCGCGGCAAAGCCGCGCGCGATGAATTCCTCCATCGCCGCCTCAACGATCGCCGCACGCCGCTCCGCCGCGCGTGCAGCGCGGTTCGAGGCGGGTACCTCCACGCTGCCAGCAGGCGCAGAGCCCTTCGCGCTGGCGCGAGGTGCGGACGGCAAGGCGGTTTGGGTCGGCTTCTTGGTCATTTGAAATATATGACTGACTGGTCAGTCATAGTCAAGACAGTGAGGCAGCCCTATTCCAGCGAATAGATTAGCATTGACTAATTCATTAGCAGATGCTAATTGAACCGTATGATTGAAGCCGCCCCAAATCCCGTTACCACCGTGATGCGTGCCCTCGCCGATCCGACGCGGCGCGCCGTGTTCGAGCGTGTGTTCGAGAGCAAGGAGATCAGCGTCGCCGAGCTGACGCGCGGCAGCGGCGTGACCCAGGGCGCGATCTCGCAGCACCTGAAATCGTTGAAGCAGGCCGGCCTCGTCGCCGAGCGCGCCGAGGGCCGCAACGTCTACTACCGCGCCGCGCCGCAAGGACTCGAGCCGCTGGTGACCTGGATGGATCATTACGGCGTCTTCTGGCGCGAGCGCTTCCAGAACCTGCGTGACCTCTTGAAGGAGATCGATCCGTGAGTGCAGCCGCGTTGAAAGCCGAAACAAAGGACATCGTCATCGACGAGGTCTTCCCTCACACGGCCGAGACGATCTGGAAGGCGCTGACCAGCGCGCAGCTGATCGCGCGCTGGCTGATGCAGCCGACCGGGTTCGAAGCCGTCGAAGGCAACGCCTTCACGTTTCAGACCAAACCGGGCGGCAATTGGGACGGCGTCATCCATTGCCGGGTTCTCGAGGTCGTGGCGTTCAGGCGCCTCGTCTATGCCTGGAAGGGCGGGGACGAGCGCAACACCGGCTATGGCGCGCCGCTCGACACTGTCGTGACCTGGTCCCTCACCCCGGTCGAAGCCGGCACGCGGATCCGCCTGGTTCATGCCGGCTTCGTCCTGCCCAGGAACGAGTCGGCCTACACGGTGATGAGCGGCGGCTGGAAGAAGGTCGTCCGCCAGCTCGACGAGATCAGTGGCGAGTAAGGAGTTATCGCGATGGACAAGCCCTATACCGGCGGCTGCGCCTGCGGCGCGATCCGCTATTCGATTGTCGGTGAGCCGCTGTTCAGCAATCACTGCCAGTGCCGGGACTGCCAGCGGGAAAGCGGCAGCGGCCACGGCTCCTACGCGACCTTCGCGCGCGCCGGCGTCACGCTGAGCGGCGAGGCAAAGCACTGGGACATGGTCGGCGACAGCGGCAATGTGAAGACGCGCGGGTTCTGTCCGCAGTGCGGTCTGCCGGTCTATTTGACCTTCGCCGCGATGCCCGATGTCTTCACCATCCGCGCCGCGAGCCTCGACGAGCCCGCCCGCTACAAACCGCAGGCGGTGACCTACGGAGCGCGCGGGCATGGCTGGGATCATCTCGATCCGGACTTGCCGAAATTCGAAGGCATGCCGCCGGGGTGAGGTCCCGGCGCTAGCCAAAGTCCAGCACCATGCGGCCGTCGATCTTGCCGGCCTTCATGCGGTCGAAGACGTTGTTGATCTCGGCAAGCGGCACCTTCGTCACCTCGGCTTTGACCTTGCCGTCGGCGGCGAATGCGATGGCCTCATCCAGGTCGCGGCGGGTACCGACGATGGAGCCGCGCACAGTGATGCGCTTGAGCACGACATCGAAGATCGGCGTCGGGAACTCGCCCGGCGGCAGACCGACAAGGCTGACGGTGCCCTTCCGCCGGACCATCTTCAGCGCTTGGGCGAATGCCGGGGTCGAGACCGCGGTCACCAGCACGCCGTGAGCTCCGCCGCCGGTTGCCGCCAACACCTTGTCCACCGCATCGGCTGCAAGCGCGTTCACGGCGAGATCGGCGCCGGTCTCGCGTGCGAGCTCGAGCTTGTCTTCGGCAATGTCGACGGCCGCAACCTTGAGCCCCATCGCCTTGGCGTACTGAACCGCGACGTGGCCGAGCCCGCCGACGCCCGAGATCACGACCCACTCGCCGGGCTTTGCCTCGGTCTCCTTCAAACCCTTGTAAGTGGTGACGCCCGCGCAGAGGATCGGCGCGATGCCCGCGAAATCAATCGTTGCCGGCAGCTTTGCGGCGAAGGCGGCCGAGGCGATGACATATTCGGCGAAGCCGCCGTTCACGCTGTAGCCGGTGTTGTGCTGGTGCTCGCACAGCGTCTCCCAGCCGGTCTCGCAATATTCGCACGACATGCAGGCGTCATGCAGCCAGGCGACGCCGACGGCATCGCCGACCTTCAGGTTCTTCACGCCGGGCCCGAGCGCCGCGACGATGCCGGCGGCTTCGTGGCCGGGGATGAAGGGCGGAACCGGTTTCACCGGCCAGTCGCCGGAGGCGGCGTGCAGATCGGTGTGGCAGACGCCGCAGGCCTTGACCTTGACCAGGACCTCGCCGGGACCGGGCTGCGGCACCGGCACGTCCTCGATCACCAGCGGCTTGCCGAATTGTCTGACGACTGCGGCTTTCATGGTCGGCATGAGTCTGCTCCGTTTTGAATTGCGGAAACAGACTAGCGGCGACGGGCTGCGCGCCTTTGATTGGAGTCAAACCGCACAAAGTTTACGCAAAGCGCTCGCGCGATCGTGACACCGCGATGACAACGCGGCGCGAAGCGCCACCGACGAGTCAGCTGTGGAACTTTAACCCATCGACGATCTTGTCGATCACCTTGCGTTCGGCACGCATCGCGATCCCGACGAGATTGAGATCGGGGCGCGCCACCGCCCTCACCGCCTCGCGATTGGCGGCGTCATGCGTCGTCTTGAACATGTCTT
Organism: Bradyrhizobium iriomotense; assembly: GCF_018130765.1. Taxonomy (GTDB): domain Bacteria; phylum Pseudomonadota; class Alphaproteobacteria; order Rhizobiales; family Xanthobacteraceae; genus Bradyrhizobium; species Bradyrhizobium iriomotense_A. The sequence continues at coordinate 528,707 of NZ_JAFCJZ010000002.1, read as the reverse complement.
CGGTATAGACGGCAGCCTTGACGCCACGCGTCAGTGCGCGATCGAGTGCGCGCGACAACGCCGGGGCATCGGCGCCGTAGATCAGGATCGGCTGGCCAATCAGCGAGAGATATTCCGTGCTTGAGGCATCCTCATAGGGCTCGCCGACGCATTCGGGAAACGCAGCCGCGATGCCGCTGGTGAGAAAGGCCGCAACGTTGAGCTTCTGCCAGGCCTGAAGATCGGTGCGGATCACGACGGCGATCTTGGTGTCGAACTGCATCTTTTCCTCAACTGTCATTCCGGGGCGCGCCGCTTGGCGCGAGCTAAGGTGCGCAATTGCGCACCCGAGAATCCATACTCCCGATAGTGGTTATGGATTCCGGGCTCGATGCTACGCATCGCCCCGGAATGACAGCAAGAGGAATCAGCGTTCGAAAAATCAGCCTTTTACGTCGCAGGCCCAGGCGCGGATCACGCATTCCTTGCCGCCGTACTTGTAGCATTCGCGCGTGGCGGCATTGAGCGAAGCCGAGATCTTCGGCTTGACGGCGTAGCCGTAAGCGCCGCAGGGGTTGGCGAGATCGACCGACATCGCCGCGCAAGCGCGCTTCATCGTCACCGTCGTGCAATCGCCCTTGCACTGCTTCTGCGCGGCGGCCCGGGCTTCGTGCTCGGCGCCGTAGTCAAAGGCCTGACCATAAGCGCCGCACTTGCCGACTGCAAAGGCGCCGGCGGCGTGCGCATTGGTGATGTGGCGGGCACCGGCAACACAGACCGACAGCGCAAAGAAAAACATCGCGCAACGGCGCGCGACGACGTTCGAAGCCATGGAAAAACCCCTCACCCCCAAGGCAGGTGGCGGCAACTCTAAGCGGCGGTCGTTTCCAGATGGTGAACGGGTGGTTGAAATCGGAGAGTTGGGAGATGCCGTAGGGTGGATTAGCGAAGCGTAATCCACCAACTTGGCTCAGCAAACGAGGAAGCATGGTGGGTTACGCCCAGCGCCTACGCTTCGCGCAGCCGCAAGGCTAACCCACCCTACGGATCACGGCACCTTCATCCCCGTCGTGCCGCTTCCAGCGCCTGCGGCGTGTCGATGTCGAGGAAGGCGCTCTCGCCGTCGACCGGCACTTCGGCGACGGCTTCGGTGTGCTTGGCGATCAGGTGCCGCGCGCCGACGTCGCCGTCGAGCGTCATCAACTCCCTAAAGAAGCGGCGCGACCACAGCACGGGATTGCCGCGGCGGCCCTCGCTGACGGGCACGACGATGAGATTGCCGCGATCCGGCGCAAAACTGTCGATGAGACGATCGATCAGGCCGGCGTCGATCAGCGGCATGTCGCCGAGACAAACCAGGGCGCCGTCGCAGGTCTCGGGCACAGCCGCGATGCCAGCCTTGACCGAGCTGGCGATGCCGCCTGCGAAATCCGGATTGCGAACGAACTTTACCTTCAGACCTTGCAGCGCCTGCTCGACCAGCTCGGTCTGATGGCCGGTGACGACGATCACCTCGGATGCTTTCGAAGCCAGCGCCTGCTCGGCCGCGATGCGCACCAGCTTCTTGCCATCGAGCTCGGCGAGCAGCTTGTTCGGTCCGCCCATGCGCGTGGAACGGCCGGCCGCGAGCACGATGGCGGCGACCTGGCTGTTGCCCTCGGTCTCCGGCTGTGCGCGCGGCTGCGGCCGCGTCACGATTTCCATCAAGAGGCCGCCGACGCCCATGCCCATCAGCTCGGACCGCGTCACCTTGATGCCGGCGAGAAGCCGCATCAAGACCCAGTCGAACCCGTTCTCGACCGGCGAGCGGGCGCAGCCCGGCGCGCCCAAGACCGGCACGCCGCCGGCCCGCGCGATCAGCAGGAGATTGCCGGGATCGACCGGCATGCCGAAATGCTCGATCTCGCCGCCGATCCCGGTGACGGCCGCGGGGATGACGTCACGGCGGTCGGCGATCGCAGACGCCCCGAAGACGATGACGAGCTCGGCGCCGATCGCGAGCAACTCCTTGATCGCCGCCGACAGCGCCCGCTCGTCGTGCTGGACCCGCCGCTCGGCGATGATGCTGGCGCCGGCCGGCGCAAGGCGCTCGGCAGTGACGCGCAGCGTCTTGTCGATTACCTTGGACGACAGGCCCGGCAGCAGCGTCGAGACCACGCCGACGCGCTGGATCACGTAAGGCGCGATCTTGAGGACGTCCTTGCCCGCGGCCATCACCGCGGCATCACGCAAGCTTCCTTCGACGCCGAACGGGATGATCTTGACGGTGCCGACCATCTCGCCCTCGACCACCGGCTTGAAAGCGGTGAGCGTCGCAAAGGTTATGGCCTCGTCGATATTGTTGATGCGGTCGACCGCGGCGCGGTCGATCACCAGCACGCCCGGCTGCGCCGCGAACAGATTGGCGCGGCCGGTGAAGGCGCGCTCGACATGGATGCCCTCGCCGCCGACGGCAAGCGCGATGCTGGCGGCCGCAACGTCCTCGGAGACGTCGCCCGCCTCCATGCGAACGACGACAATGTCCTTGATGCCGGCGCGCTCGAGCTGCTCGACCTCGGCAGGTCCAATGGTCGTGCCCTTCTTCAGCACCAGAGGTCCCTGGCGCAGGGTGTGGACGGTCACCCCGCCGATCGCATCCTTGGGGCTCGCCGGGCCGAATTTCATGCCGCTTCTTCTTTTTCCTTGGGAGGCAGCCGAAGCACCGCCGTGATCTCGGCCATGATCGACACCGCGATCTCCGACGGCGAGACCGCGCCGATCGCTAGCCCAATGGGCGCGTGGATGCGCGCGATGTCGCTCTCCTTCGCACCCTGTGCCCGCAGCCGGTCGCCGCGCTTGGCGTGCGTCTTCCGCGAGCCGAGCGCACCGATATAGAAGCAGTTGCGCTCGAAGGCGTGCAGCAGCGCGGGATCGTCGATCTTGGGATCGTGCGTCACCGCGACGAACGCCGTGTAGGCGTCGACATTGAGCGGCGGCAGCGCCGTGTCGGGCCATTCCGCGACCAGCGGAATGTCGGGAAAGCGCTCGGGGCTCGCAAACGCCGTGCGGGGATCGACGACGGTGACGTCATAGCCGAGCGAGCGCGCCAATGGCGCGAGCGCCTGGCTGATATGGACGGCGCCGATGATGACGAGCTTTGCGGTCGGCGCGTAGACGTTGAGGAACAGTTTTTTGCCGCCGGCTTCGACATTGGCGCTCTTGCCCATGCGAAGCTGCTTCTCCAGCTCGGCCCGCAGCGGGTCTTTTGCGAAGTCCGCAGCCTTCACCAGGCGCTGCTCGCCGGTCTCGGTCTCGGTGACCAAAATCACCGGCCGGCGCGCGGCGCGCTCGGCATTGAGTTCGTGCAAAATCGCGAGCTTCACGGCTAGCCGACCTTCTCGACGAAGACGCGGATGGTGCCGCCGCAGGACAGCCCGACATTCCAGGCGGTCTCGTCGGCGACGCCGAACTCCAGCATTTTTGGCTTGCCGCTCTCGATCACGTCCATGGCCTCGGTGACCACGGCGCCCTCGACGCAGCCGCCGGACACGGAGCCGAGGAAGGTCCCCTCGTCGTTGATGACGAGGCTCGAGCCCGCCGGACGCGGCGCCGAGCCCCAGGTCTCGACAACGGTGGCGAGCGCGACGCCACGGCCGGCCTTGTGCCAGTCCTCCGCCGCCTTCAGAATGTCCTCGTCGCGATCGAGCATGGTTAAGCCTCTCAAGCTGCGGAGCGGATCAGGCTGCGGTGATGCGGCGGCAGCGGCCGGGAGAGCGTCGTGATCAGCTCCTGGATCGAACTCAAATTATGCACGGGCCGGAATTCGTCAACGTGCGGGAGCATCATTTTGATGCCCTGGGCCTTGGCCTCGAAGCCGCCGAACCGCAGCAGCGGGTTGAGCCAGATCAGCCGCCGGCAGGACCGGTGCAGCCGGTCCATCTCGAAGGCCAGCCTGGAATCGGCCTCCCGCTCCAGGCCGTCGGAGATCAGGAGCACGATGGCGCCCTGGCTCAGCACCCGCCGCGCCCACAATTTATTGAAGTTGTGCAGCGAGGCCGAGATTCGCGTGCCGCCGGCCCAGTCCTCGACCGAGGCCGAGCAGCTCGCCAGCGCCTCGTCGGGATCGCGCTGGCGCAGCGCCCGGGTGACGTTGGTGAGGCGCGTGCCGAACAGGAACACCGAGACGCGCTTTCGCGCATCCGTGATCGCATGCAGGAAATGCAGGAACAGGCGGGTGTACTCGCTCATCGAGCCCGAGATATCGAGCAGCGCGACGATCGGCGCCGGCTTCTCGATCCGCCCCAAGCGATGGATGTCGATGATGTCGCCGCCGGTGCGTAAAGATGCCCGCAGCGTGCGGCGGAGGTCGAGGCGCAGGCCGCGAGCATCAGGCCTATGCCGGCGCGTCAGCAGCTCAGCCTGCGGCAGGTGCATCCGCTCGACGGCGTGAAGCGCCTCGGCGATCTCGGCCGCGCTCATCTGTGCAAAGTCCTTCTTCTGAAGGATCTCCTTGTCGGAGACCGACAGGCGCAAATCCTGCTCCTGGTGCTGCGGCGTCTCGGTCATGCGCGGCTGCGACATCGCCTCCTGGACGCGGCGGGCGCCGGCCTGCGGCTTCTTCTTGGCCTGCTCCGGTAGCGGCACCGAATCCAGCATGTGCTTCCATTCTTCGGAAGGCCGGAAGAAGAGGTTGAAGGCCTGCTTGAAGATCAGCGCATGTTCATGGCGCTTGACGAAGATCGCCTCGAGCGTGGTGAAGACATCGGACCGGTTGCCGATGTCGATCACCTGCAGCGCGCTCATGGCATCGATGACGGCGCCAGGGCCCACCGGCATGCCGGCGGAGCGTAGCGCGCGGGCGAAGCCGACGATGTTGTCGGCGAACTGCTCCGTCTGCTCGGGGGCAAGGTGGTTGATGGCCATGGTCTCGTATCCATCCCCTCGTCATTCCGGGGCGCGCCGCTTGGCGCGAGCCCGGAATCCATTCATCCACCGTCCTTGCGGCGCGATGGATTCAGGGTTCGCGCTACGCGCGCCCCGGAATGACGAGCTAGTTATGACGCGCGCGTCAATTCTCGCTCGTCGCTTCCTTCAGCACCTTCTGCAGGGTGTCGCCCTGCATGCGGGTGATGTCGTCCTGGTACTTGAGCAGCGCGCCCAGCGTGTCGCCGACCACTTGCGGGGTGAGCGAGCGGGCGTCGAGCTCGGATAGTGCAGTGGCCCAGTCGATGGTCTCGGCGACACCCGGCGACTTGTAGAAGTCCTGGTTGCGCAGCGCCTGCACGAAACGCACGACCTGCTGCGACAGCTTTGCGGAGATGCCGGGCACGCGCGTCTTGACGATCGCAAGCTCGCGCTCGGCGGCGGGATAGTCGACCCAGTGATAGAGGCAGCGCCGCTTCAGCGCGTCGTGGATCTCGCGGGTGCGGTTGGAGGTGATGATGACGATCGGCGGATGCGGCGCCCTCACGGTGCCGAATTCGGGGATGGTCACCTGGAAGTCACTGAGGATTTCGAGCAGGTAGGCTTCGAACGCCTCGTCGGCGCGGTCGAGCTCGTCGATCAGCAGCACCGGCGGACCGGCAACGTCGGGCTCCAGCGCCTGGAGCAGCGGCCGCTTGATCATGTAGCGATCGGCGAAAATGTCGCTCGAGAGCTGCTCGCGATCGGTGTCGCCGGCGGCTTCCGCCATCCGGATCGCGATCATCTGCGCCGCGCTATTCCACTCGTAGACCGCGGAGGAAACGTCGAGGCCTTCATAGCACTGCAGGCGGATCAGCTTCCGCCCCAGCGCCGCCGACAACACCTTTGCGATCTCGGTCTTGCCGACGCCGGCCTCGCCTTCCAGGAACAGCGGCCGGCCCATGCGCAGCGACAGATACGTCACCGTCGCCAGCGCCCGCTCGGCCAGATAGCCGCGCGAGGTCAGGAGTTCGAGCATCGCATCGACCGATGCCGGCATGGCACCGGAAGTATTGGCCGCTGAAGTCATGAAAGGCCAGTCTCGTTTACGCCCTCACACGGGGCAAGTATCGGGCCAGTTGGTGGCCCGCTTATTCCTTTGCGTTGGCCGCATCGACCGCCCGCCGCGTCAGCACACCGATGAGATGCGCGCGGTATTCGGCGCTGCCGTGGATGTCGCTGTTGAGACCTTCCGCCGGCACGTCGATGCCATCCAGCACCTTCGACGAGAAGCGCTTCTTCAGCGCTTCCTCGAATGCGGTGACACGGAACACGCCTTCGGAGCCGGCGCCGGTGACGGCAACACGCACGTCCGACGGACGGCGCGCCACGAACACGCCGACCAGCGCGTAGCGCGAGGCCTGGTTGCGGAATTTGATATAGGCGGCCTTCTTCGGCAGCGGGAACATCACCTTGGTGATGATCTCGTCGGCTTCCAGCGCGGTCGAGAACAGGCCCTGGAAATACTCCTCGGCCTTGAGACGGCGCTTGTTGGTGACGATGGTGGCGCCCAGCGCGAGCACCGCAGCCGGATAGTCCGCGGTCGGATCGTTGTTGGCGAGCGAGCCGCCGATCGTGCCCCTGTGGCGCACCGCGGGATCGCCGATCCCGCCGGCAAGGCTCGCCAGCGCCGGAATGGCTTCACCGACGATCGCGGAGGTCGCGACCTCCGCATGCTTGGCGGTGGCGCCGATCACGAGCGAGCGGCCCTTCATCTCGATCGTGTTGAGCCCCTCGATATGGGAGAGGTCGACCAGATGCGGCGGGCTTGCGAGGCGCTGCTTCATGACGGGAATCAGCGTGTGGCCGCCGGCGATCACCTTGGCGTCCTCGTTCTTCACCAGGAGGTTGGCCGCCTGGCGCACGGTGCCGGGGCGATGATATTTGAATTCGTACATCTGAATGTCCTGATCGCGGGATGCGCGTTACGCGAGATCGGATTTCGCCATCGCCTTGGCGCCGGCGGAGATCGAGGCGACGATGTTCTGGTAACCGGTGCAGCGGCAGAGATTGCCTTCTAGTTCTTCCCGGATCGTATGGTCGTCGAGCTCGTTGCCCTTGCGGTGCACGATGTCGATCGCGGTCATGATCATGCCCGGCGTGCAGAAGCCGCACTGCAGGCCATGGTGCTCGCGGAAGGCTTCCTGCATCGGATGCAGCGGCGCACCATCGGCGGCCAGCCCCTCGATCGTCTTGACCTCGTGACCGTCGGCCATCACCGCAAGCGTGGTGCAGGACTTCACGGCCTTGCCGTCGAGATGCACGACGCAGGCGCCGCACTGCGAGGTGTCGCAGCCGACATGGGTGCCCGTCAGGCGCAGATTCTCGCGCAGGAACTGCACCAGCAGCGTGCGGGGATCGACGTTTGCCGTCACAGGATTGCCGTTCACGATGAGGGAGATTTTTGCCATAAGCACTCTCTATCAGCGCCCCGACGGGTCCCGTCGAAGCGGTTCTTATAATTATTCCAACCTATCATATGGGCCATTGTCCCCTGGGGCAACATCACCCCGGACGCAAGGCGCCATGCCGAAAGGCGATAGGTTTCAGCCCTGTACCGCTAGCCCTGTACAGCTTTGGCGAAGTTCGCGAAAAACTCGTCGGCCAGCTTCTTCGCGGCGCCGTTGATCAGGCGCTGCCCAAGCTGCGCCAACTTGCCGCCGATCTGCGCCTCGACGTCGTAGGAGAGCAGCGTGCCGCCGTCCTTCTCCGCGAGCTTGACCGCCGCTCCGCCCTTGGCGAAGCCGGCCACCCCGCCCTCGCCTTCGCCTGAGATCTTGTAGCCGTTCGGCGGGTCGAGATCTGAGAGCGTCACCTTACCCTTGAAGCGCGCCGACACCGGCCCGACCTTCATTTTTGCCGTTGCGCGGAAGCCACCGTCCTCGGTCCTCTCCAGCTCCTCGCAACCGGGGATGCAGGCCTTCAGCACCTCGGGATCGTTGAGCTTGGCCCACACGGCCTCACGCGGCGCTGCGAGCTGGACTTCGCCGTTCATTGTCATGGCCATGGGGTGCCTCCCGGAATCTTGAACCTGGGTCGCGTAACTATAGTGCTGCTCAAGTAACGCACGGAGGCCACAAAGGAAAGGGCACGCCTGGTCACGTGCAATGCATATTCGCAACTGCAAAAAGCTTGCGCGAGCGGTTTTGGATTGGCAGAGCCGGGCCATGATGGTTAGGTCCCGCACGATATGAGCACATCCCTCTCCCCCCTGCTCGCGCCGATGCTGTCCAGCGCGGCCATGCGCGCCGTCTGCGACGATCAGTCGACGCTGCAGAACATGCTCGATTTCGAGGCAGCCCTGGCGCGGGCCGAGACCGCCACGGGCGTGATTCCCGCGGCCGCCGTCGGGCCCATTGAAGCCGCCTGCAAGGCCTCTTCCTTCGACATCGCGGCCCTGGCCGACGCCGCGACGCGATCCGGCAATCTCGCGATTCCCCTGGTGAAGGCGCTGACCACCAATGTCGCGAAAGCAGATGCGGAGGCCGCGCGCTACGTGCATTGGGGCGCGACCAGCCAGGATGTCATCGACACCGCGACCATGCTGACGCTTCGCGCCGGCATCGACGCTCTCGATGCCGACCTCAGCCGCGCCATCAAAGGTTTTGCGGCGCTCGCTCGCACCCATCGCAACACCGCCATGGTGGCGCGGACCTGGCTCCAGCACGCGCTGCCTATGCCGTTCGGGCTGAAGGCCGCGGAATATGCCGCAAGCCTCGCCCGTGCCCGCTGTCGCCTCAGGCGGCTCCGCCGCGAGGGCCTGGCACTGCAATTCGGCGGCGCCGCCGGTACGCTCGCCGCCCTCGGCGACAAAGGGCTCGCAGTCGCCGAACGATTGGCGCAGGAGCTCGACCTGCCACTGCCGGAGGCGCCCTGGCACACCCATCGCGACCGCATCGCGGAAGCGGCATCAGCCTTTGCGATCCTTGCCGGCAGCTGCGGCAAGATCGCGCGCGACGTCTCGCTGCTGATGCAGACCGATGTCGGCGAAGCCTTCGAGCCCGCCGGCGAAGGTCGCGGCGGCTCGTCGACCATGCCGCACAAGCGCAACCCGGTCGCCGCCGCAAGCGCGCTGGGCGCAGCCACCATGGCGCCGCAGCTCGCCGCGACGATTTTTGCCGCTCAAGTGCAGGACCATGAGCGCAGCGCCGGTCCCTGGCACGCCGAATGGCCGACGCTGCCGCAATTGATGCTGGTTGCTTCCGGTGCGCTCGCCGCCATCGTCGACATCGCCGAAGGGCTCGATGTCGATGCCGCGCGCATGCGCAGCAACCTCGATGCGACGCATGGGCTGATCATGGCCGAGGCCGTCACCTTCGCGCTGGCGGACAAGATCGGCAAGAGCGACGCACATCATCTCGTCGAGGCCGCGAGCAAGCGCGCGGTTGCCGAGAAGAAGCATCTGCGCGAGGTGCTGTCAGGCGATTCGCAGGTCACCGCGCATCTCGCACCGGAAAAAATTGCGGCATTGTTCGAGCCGATGGCCTATCAAGGGGCTTCGCAGGCCTTGATCGACCGCCTGCTCGACAGCCTCGATCGCGAATAGATACGGAGACGCCAGCATGCCCATGATCGATGCCGACGGTTGCCTGATCAACGTCTCCGTCGAAGGCCGCGACGGCGGGCCAACCCTGATGCTGTCCAACTCGCTCGGCTGCACGCTGCAGATGTGGGAGCCGCAGATGAAGGCGCTGACGCAGGTGTTCCGCGTCATCCGCTACGACCGCCGCGGCCACGGCAAGTCCAACGTTCCGCCTGGTCCCTACACGATGGAGCGGTTCGGCCGCGACGTGCTCGCGATCCTCGACGACCTCAATATCGAGAAGGTGCATTGGTGCGGCCTGTCGATGGGCGGCATGGTCGGGCAATGGCTGGGCGCCAATGCCCCGGAGCGCTTCGGCAAGCTTATCCTCGCCAACACCTCCTGCTACTATGCCGAGCCGACCAAATGGCTGGAGCGCATCGATGCGGTGAAGAAGGGCGGCATTGCGGCGGTCGCCGATGCCGTGATCGCGGGATGGCTCACCCAGGATTTCCGCGAACGCGAGCCCAAGATCACGGCGAAGATGAAATCGATGCTGCTGGCTTCCCCTGTCGAAGGCTATCTCGCCTGCTGCGAGGCGCTGTCGACGCTCGACCAGCGCGCGCTGCTGCCGAAGATCAAGAGCCCGACGCTGGTGATCGCCGGCCGCCACGACATGGCGACACCGATCTCGGCGGCCGAGCTGATCCGCTCGAACATTCCCGGCGCCAGCATGACCATCATCGACGCCGCGCACATTTCCAACGTCGAGCAGCCGCATGCGTTCACGGATGCGGTGGTGGGATTTTTGACGCAGCGCTGATTGCGCGCATCGTCATTCCGGGGCGATGCAAAGCATCGAACCCGGAATCTCGATCGGCATTCACAACCTCGAGATTCCGGGTTCGCCTCTTCGAGGCGCCCCAGAACTGATCCGGAGAAACACCATGGACGACCAGAAGCGCCGCGATGCCGGCATGAACGTGCGCCGAAAGGTGCTGGGCAATGCCTGGGTCGACAAGTCGATCGCGAACCGCAATGCCTTCAACACCGATTTCCAGGACCTGATCACGCGCTATGCCTGGGGCGAGATCTGGACGCGGCCGCATTTCGATGAGCGCACGCGGCGGGTGCTCGTCATCGGCACCATGGTCGCGCTCGGGCAATGGGACGAATTCCGCCTGCATGTGCGCGCGGCGCTCGCCGAGGGCGGCTTCACGCCTGATGACATCAAGGAAATCCTGCTCCAGCAGGCGATCTATTGCGGAGTGCCGGCGGCGAACCACGCCGTCAAGGAAGCCTCAGCGATTGTGCAGGAGCTCGGTCTGCTCAAGAGCTAGCGGCGCAGCGGCCTCGACGGCCTTTGGTGCCGGCTCCGGCCGTTCGATCAACACCACGATCGCAGCCCCCAGGAGCAGCAGAAGCTCGGTCGCGTGCAGGCGGAGGGCGGCCATCTCGCCGACCTTCGAGGCCATGACCATGCTCGCAAACGAGATCAGGCTGCCGAGCGCCAGCGCAATGCCGAGCGCCTCGTCACTACCGCCGTTCCTGCGGGTCCGGGGAATGCACAGCAGCACGAGGTAGATCGCAAAGAACGCCACGACGGTGAGCCGTCCCAGCGCCAGCAGCCAGGCCGCACGCACCGTGTCCATCCCCGCCATCTGGAGATGATCGCTGAGAAAGAGCGCCACCGCGACGCTCGGCCGCTCATAGAGGCCGTGCACCGGCGCAACGAAGATGTTGAAGGCGACCAGCGCCCAGGCCGGGATGAAATAGGCCGCCAGCAGTGCGCCGTTGACCGAGCCGATCCGCCAATTCCTGAACATGCCGCTATCCGCTTCGCCTGCCATCCGCCTTCGAGGGAAGGCTTTACCGGGAGCTAACTCGCATCGGACCATGGCGGCAATTTAAACCCTTTGTTTACCTTAACTGCCCGGCTGGCCGGTGCGCCGAACCAAGAAGAAGGCCCCGCCTTCCGGCGGGGCCCCTCCTACTCCTAGGCTCCCAAACTACTCGTCCTGGCCGCGCTGGCCGCCCTGCTGCTGGCCGGGCCGATCACCCTGGCGCATCGGGTCCTGCTGCTGCTGTCCGGGTTTCTGGCCGCCGCCCTGCTGTTGCGGGTTGCGCTGGCCGGGGTTCTGACTCTGCTGACCCGGATTCTGGTTCTGCTGCTTCGTCATTCGGGGAAACTCCCTTGTTGGACGTCAGAGGGGTCATAACGGCCGGCCTCCATTTTGGTTGCCCCGCGGAACCCGGTTCCTCGCACCTGCGGAACCTCCGAGATGACATCCGTAACCAAAATGACCTCTGTACAAGACCTTCTGCCGAGGCGTGAGCTGTTGCGGCGGCCAGTTCCCTCCTGTTACAAAACCGGCAGAACGCTCAAGGGCTGCCGGGGCCCGAGAAGAAACTCAATCACTCTCTCTCGAAGAAGCTCCCTTTGAGCCGCGTCAGGTTTGGTAACGGCAGCCTATGGATTATTTCGCCCAGCAGCTCATCAACGGCCTCGTGCTCGGTTCCATCTACGGCCTGATCGCGATCGGCTACACGATGGTCTACGGCATCGTCGGCATGATCAATTTCGCCCATGGCGACGTCTTCATGATCGGCGGCTTCATCGCCCTGATCACCTTCCTCATCCTGGTTTCGTTCGGCCTCACCGCGATCCCCGTGATCCTGCTCGTCGTGCTGCTGGTGTCGATGGCGATCACCGCACTCTACGGCTGGACCATCGAGCGCATCGCCTACCGGCCGCTGCGCCATTCCTTCCGCCTCGCCCCGATGCTGTCGGCGATCGGCATGTCCTTCGTGCTGACCAATTATTCGCAGGTGGCGCAAGGCGCCCGGGTCAAGCCGATCCCGCCCTTCATTACCGGCGGCTACACGCTGCATGAGAGCACGGACGGCTTCGTCATCCAGCTCTCCAACATCCAGATCATGGTGGTCATGACCACCATCGTGCTGCTGGCGATCTTCACCTGGCTGGTGTCGCGCACCCGGCTCGGACGCGACATGCGCGCCTGCGAGCAGGACCAGACCATGGCGGCACTGCTCGGCGTCGACGTCGACCGCACCATCTCCATGACATTCGTGATCGGCGCGGCGCTCGCCGCGGTCGCCGGCCTGATGTACCTGCTCTATTACGGCCTGGTCGACTTCTTCATGGGCTTCGTCGCCGGCATCAAGGCGTTCACCGCCGCCGTGCTCGGCGGCATCGGCTCGCTGCCGGGCGCCATGCTCGGGGGTCTTGCGATCGGCCTGATCGAGACGTTCTGGTCGGCCTATTTCTCGGTCGAATACAAGGACGTCGCGGCGTTCTCGATCCTGATCGTCGTGCTGATCTTCATGCCGACCGGCCTGCTCGGCCGTCCCGAAGTCGAAAAAGTCTGACGGACCGGCCGCGTGACAGCTCCCCCGACCATGACGGCAAAGCCTGCAAAGGGCATCTCCTTCCTCCTCAAGACCGCCTTCATCAACGCCCTCGTCGCGCTGGTGCTGTTCTCGCTGATGGTCGGCATCCGCACCGAGGCAGGCTCCGACGGCCAGCTCACCTATATGACGCGTTTCGGCGAGCTCGCCTCCCTCGTCGGCATCGTGTTCGGCGGCTCGATCGTGATCGAGCTATTGCGGCAGTGGATCGGCCCGACCGGCACCGAGAAGCTGGTGCCGCCGGCGATACAAAGCGGAATGTCGTTCGTCGGCCGCTACCTCGCGCCGGCGCTTCTGATCTTCACGCTGCTGGTACCCGTCATTTTCTATAACCAGCGCTACATCCTCGATCTCGCGATCCTCGTACTCACCTATGTGATGCTGGGCTGGGGATTGAACGTGGTGGTCGGGCTCGCCGGCCTGCTCGATCTCGGCTATGTCGCGTTCTATGCGGTGGGCGCCTATTCCTACGCGCTGCTCGCCACCAATTTCGGCTGGTCGTTCTGGGTCTGCCTGCCGCTCGCCGGCATCCTCGCCGCGTTCTGGGGCGTGCTGCTCGGCTTTCCCGTGCTGCGGCTGCGCGGCGATTATCTCGCCATCGTGACGCTGGCCTTCGGCGAGATCATCCGCCTCGTCATCATCAACTGGCAGAGCCTGACCGGTGGTCCCAACGGCGTCCCCGGCATTCCGCGTCCCACCTTCTTCGGTATCCCGCTCGACAACAGCGATGACGGGTTAGCAGCAAAACTCGGCATCGAGTACTCCTCGACCCACCGCATCATCTTCCTGTTCTACCTGATCCTGGCGCTGGCGCTGCTCACCAATTGGGTGACGATCCGCCTGCGCCGCCTGCCGATCGGCCGCGCCTGGGAGGCCTTGCGCGAGGACGAGGTCGCCTGCCGGGCGCTCGGCATCAACACCACGACGACGAAGCTCACCGCGTTCGCGACCGGCGCCATGTTCGGCGGCTTCGCCGGCGCGTTCTTCGCCACCCGCCAGGGCTTCATCAGCCCGGAATCCTTCACCTTCCAGGAATCGGCGCTGGTGCTCGCCATCGTCGTACTCGGCGGCATGGGTTCCCAGCTTGGCGTGGCCCTCGCCGCGCTCGCCATGATCGGCGGCTTCGAGCTGTTCCGCGGCCTCGAGACCTACCGCATGCTGGTGTTCGGCATGGCCATGGTGCTGATCATGATCTGGCGGCCGCGCGGCCTGATCGGCCATCGTGCCCCGACCGTGTATCTGACCAAGGCGCAGGCGATCTCCTCCGACCTCGTCAAGGAAGGGCACGGATGAGCGGCGACAAGATGAGCGATAAGATTGGCGACAAGATTCTTGGCGTCGACCGGCTGACCATGCGCTTCGGCGGCATCGTCGCCGTGCAGGACCTCTCCTTCGCCGCCGAGCGGAAGAAGATCACCGCGCTGATCGGGCCGAACGGCGCCGGCAAGACCACCGTCTTCAACTGCATCACCGGCTTCTACAGGCCGACCGGCGGCACCATCCGCCTCACCCATGACGACGGCCGGGTCATCGCGCTGGAACGGCTGAACGATTTCCGCATCGCCAAGCAGGCCAAGGTCGCGCGCACCTTCCAGAACATCCGCCTGTTTCCCGGCATGACCGCACTGGAAAACCTGATGGTGGCGCAGCACAACGCCTTGATGCTCGCCTCCGGCTTCACCTTGCTCGGCCTCGTCGGCGCGCCCGTGTACCGGGACGCCGAGAAGCGCGCGATCAATCTCGCCACCGACTGGCTGAGGCGCGTCAACCTGCTCGACCGCGCCGACGACGCCGCCGGCAACCTCGCCTATGGCGACCAGCGCCGGCTCGAGATTGCGCGCGCGATGTGCACCGAGCCCGCGCTGCTGTGCCTGGACGAGCCCGCCGCCGGCCTCAATGCGCGCGAGAGCGCCGCTCTGAGCGAGCTGCTGCTCTCGATTCGCAACGATGGCACCTCGATCCTGCTGATCGAGCACGACATGTCGGTGGTCATGGAGATCTCCGACCACATCGTGGTGATGGACCACGGGGTGAAGATCGCGCAAGGCACGCCGCGCGAGGTCCGCGACGATCCCAAGGTGATCGCCGCCTATCTCGGCACCGACGAGGAAGAGGCGGTGGCCGTGATGGAGGGCGGGACGTGACGGCGGCACCCACTCCCCTGCTCGCGATCCGGTCCTTGCGCGCTGCCTACGGCAAGATCGAGGCGCTCAAGGGCGTCGACGTCGAGATCAATGCCGGCGAGATCGTGGCGCTGATCGGCGCCAACGGCGCCGGCAAGTCGACGCTGATGATGACGATCTTCGGCAAGCCGCGGGCCCGTGCCGGTCAGATCCTGTACGAAGGCCGCGACATCACCGACGTCCCGACCCACGAGATCGCGCATTTGCGCATCGCGCAATCGCCGGAGGGCCGCCGCATCTTCCCGCGCATGAGCGTGGCGGAAAACCTCCAGATGGGGGCCGATGCCACCGGATGCACCGAGGCCGAGCGCGAGGCGACGCTCCAGCGCGTCTTCACGCTGTTTCCGCGGCTGAAGGAACGCTACGCCCAGCGCGGCGGAACCCTGTCCGGCGGCGAGCAGCAGATGCTGGCGATCGGCCGTGCCTTGATGAGCCGTCCCCGCCTGCTCCTGCTCGACGAGCCCTCGCTCGGGCTCGCGCCGCTGATCGCCCGCCAGATTTTCGACGCCATCCGCACCCTGAACCGGCAGGACGGCCTGACCGTCCTGATCGTCGAGCAGAACGCCAACCATGCGCTCAAGCTCGCCCACCGCGGCTATGTCATGGTCAATGGCCTGATCACGCTGGCCGGGACCGGCGCCGAGTTGCTGCAGCGCCCTGAGATTCGCGCCGCCTATCTGGAAGGCGGCCGGCACGGCTGAGCGCGGCCATATGCAACGCAATGTGGCGAGATATCTCCGCCAATGCCCGTATTTTGCCGGTGACTTCTCCTCGAATTCATTCAAGAATGGCGCCGGTTTGGACCGGGCATGCCCGGCGACTTCCACAGGCGACCACCCGCGAGGTATCTCATGAAATCACTGAAGCTCATCGGTCTGGCATTCGGCGCGTCGATCGCGCTGTCGAGCGCGGCATTCGCGCAGGATGTCACCATCGCAGTCGCAGGCCCGATGACCGGCGGCGAGTCCGCCTTCGGCCGCCAGATGAAGAACGGCGCCGAGATGGCGGTGGCCGATATCAACGCCGCCGGCGGCGTCAACGGCAAGAAGCTTGCGCTCTCCGTCGAGGACGATGCCTGCGATCCGAAGCAGGCACGCTCGATTGCCGAGAAGATCGCCGGCTCCAAGATCCCCTTCGTCGCCGGGCACTATTGCTCGTCGTCGTCGATCCCCGCCTCCGAGGCCTATGCGGACGGCAACGTCCTTCAGATCACCCCGGCCTCGACCAACCCGCTCTTCACCGAGCGCAAGCTCTGGAACGTGGCGCGCGTCTGCGGCCGTGACGATCAGCAGGGCCTGATCGCGGCGCAGTACATCGCCAAGAACTTCAAGGGCAAGAACATCGCGATCCTCAACGACAAGACCACCTACGGCAAGGGTCTTGCGGATGAGACCAAGAAGGCGCTCAACAAGGCCGGCATCACCGAGAAGATGTACGAGTCCTATAACAAGGGCGACAAGGACTTCAACGCGATCGTCTCGCGCCTGAAGCGCGACAACATCGACCTCGTCTATGTCGGCGGCTACCATCAGGAGAGCGGCCTGATCCTGCGCCAGATGCGCGACCAGGGCCTCAAGACGGTGCTGATGGCCGGCGACGCGCTCGCCGACAAGGAGTACGCCTCCATCACCGGCCCTGCCGGCGAAGGTACCCTGTTCACCTTCGGCCCCGATCCGCGCAACAAGGCGACCGCCAAGAAGATCGTCGATGCCTTCAAGGCCAAGAACATCGACCCCGAAGGCTATACGCTCTACACCTACGCGGCGATGCAGGTGTGGTCGCAGGCGGCCAAGAAGGCGGGCACCACCGACGCCAAGAAGGTCATGGAGGCGATGAAGGCCGGCAAGTGGGACACCGTGATCGGCCCGATCGAGTATGACGCCAAGGGCGACATCAAGCAGATCGATTACGTCGTCTACAAGTGGGACGCCAAGGGCGGCTACTCCGAGATCAAGGGCAACGGCACCTGACGCGGTTGCCGGGCCTCAGGCTGCCATCCAACACTCACCACGCCCCGGCTTGCCCCGGGGCGTTTCTTCTTGCGCCAAAGTCAGACGGCTGCGGGCAACTCGCCGCCCGCCGCGGCCTGGGCCTTCCGCAGCGCTTGCAGGAGGTCGTTTGGCCGAAACGGCTTTTGCAGGCAGACCACATTGGCGAGGTGAGGCGCTTGCTCCAGGAAATCCAGCGTCGTCATCCCGGACACCGCAATCACGGGGAGTCCCGGCGCTCGCTCGCGCAGGCTCGCGATGACATCGACGCCGCTGGTGTCGCCAAGGAAGATATCGACGATTGCCGCGTCACACGGGCTTTCCGCAAAGGCTTTCAGCCCGGCCGCCCCGCTTTCGGCCTCCACGACCTCGAAACGATTGACCCGAAGCACGATCGCGACCATCGCGCGGACGTCCTTCTGGTCGTCGATGATGAGAACGCGGGGCATAGGGAACAACTCCGGGATATTGAGATCAAATCGAATGATCCAAACCTGGAACCCAACACGGCGGAAGGGCATTATGGCACCGCCCAGTAAAGCGCATCTTACCCGCCCCCTATTCCAAGTTCCCACCAAAATTAAGTAATCTGTAACCTTCGGTTGAGTCGCACGGCAACGGTACAGGATACAAGCCTATAACCCGCTACCATAGAGCTGGCCCACGGCAATCCGAATGACGTCGATGACGATCGCCAAGACCGGTCTGCGAGAGGTGGACGTGCCCGCAACGATCGACCGAAGCACATTCCTTTCGACCCTCCCGGCCACCTCGACCGACCGCACCGCCGCATTGGTGATCGTCGGCGTGTCCGCGATCCTGTTCGCGCTGGCCGTCCCCTTCGCAGGTATCCCGCTCCTGCCCGTCCCCGCCTTTGTTGCGAGCTATCAGTCCGCCCTCGCCGTCAGCGACATCATCACCGCGGTGCTGCTGCTGTCGCAGTTTTCGGTCTTGCGGACCCGCGCGCTGCTGTGGCTCGCCACCGGCTATCTGTTCACCGCCGCCGCCGCGCTGGTCCATGCCCTCACCTTCCCCGGCCTGTTCGCGGCGACCGGGCTTTTCGGAGCGGGCCGGCAGACCACGGTCTGGCTCTACATGATCTGGCACGGCGGCTTCCCGCTCTGCGTGCTGGGCTATGCCTGGTTGAAGGAGGCCGACGGCGGCGCCAGGATTCGCGGCACGACGACCGGGGCGATCTGCGCCATCGTGTTCGGCGTCATCGCCGCCATCGCCGCCTTCACCTGGATCGTCACCGCCCAGCACGACCTGCTCCCGGTCCTGCTGCGCGACGGCCGCTACACGCCGACCATGATCGGCGTCGTGTCCTTCGTGTGGTCGCTGAGCTTTGCCGCACTCGTCTCGCTGTGGTTTCGCAAGCCACATTCCGTGATCGACATCTGGCTCATGGTCGTGATGTGCGCCTGGCTGTTCGACATCGCGCTCTCGGCGATCGTAAACGTCGCGCGCTTCGATCTCGGCTTCTACGCCGGCCGCCTCTACGGCCTCTGCTCGGCGACCTTCGTGCTCGCGGTGCTCCTGGTCGAGAACGTCCGCCTTCAGGCCCAGACCGCGGGCATGGTCGGCGTATTGAAACGCCGCTCGGACGCCGAGCGCGACTATCACGCCGAGCGCGAGCGGCTGTTCACCGCCGTCGTCGAATCCTCCAACGACGCCATCATCACCAAGTCGCTCGACGGCACGATCACGACCTGGAACAACGCGGCCGAGCGCGTCTTCGGCTACTCCGCCAACGAGGCGGTCGGCCGTTCCATCGACATCATCATGCCGGACGACCAGCGCGAGGACGTCGCCGAGAACCTGGCGCGCACCCGCAATGGCGAGGTCATCGACCAGCAGGAGGCGGTGCGGCTGCACAAGAACGGTCAACCGATCGACGTGGTGCTGAGCCAGGTCCCGCTGCGCTCGACCGACGGCAAGATCATCGGCGCCTCCAAGGTGGCCCGCGACGTGACGGAGCGGAAGCGGGCCGAGATGGCTCTCAATCGGGAGATCGAGGAGCGCCAGCGCATCTTCGAGACCTCGCAGGACCTGATCCTGGTCACCGACGGTTTTGGCAATTTCATCCAGGTCAGTCCCAGCGTGAAGGACATCCTGGGCTTCAGCCCGGAGGACATGGTCGGGCACAGCGCGATCGAGTTCATCCACCCCGACGACCTCGAGAAGACGCGCGGCGAGATGCGCGCGGCGCGGCGTGGCGCGGTCAAGCGCAGCTTCGAGGCGCGCTACTACCATCACGACGGTCACGAGGTCACGCTGAACTGGATGGGCACCTGGTCCGCCCCCGTGAAACGCCATTTCTTCATCGGCCGCGACCTCACCGAGAAGCAGGCTGCCGAGGCCCAGCTCAGGCAGGTCCAGAAGATGGACTCCATCGGCCAGCTCACCGGCGGCGTCGCCCACGATTTCAACAACGTGCTGACCGTCATCACCGGCACGATCGGCATCCTGGCGGATGCCGTCGCCGACCGCCCCGAGCTTGCCGCCATCACCAAGCTGATCGACGATGCCGCCGAGCGCGGCGCGCAACTGACCAAGCATCTGCTTGCCTTCGCCCGCAAGCAGCCGCTCCAGCCGCGCGAGATCGACGTCAATGCGCTGGCGCTCGAGGCCGCCAAGCTCTTGCATCCGACGCTGGGCGAGCAGATCACCATCATGCCGCAGCTCACCGAGGACGCCTGGCCGACGCTGGTCGACCCGGGCCAGCTCTCCACCGCGATCCTCAATCTGGCGCTGAACGCGCGCGATGCCATGCCCGATGGCGGCACCCTGGTGCTGGAGACCCGCAACGTCTTCCTCGACGACGGCTATGCCAGCATGAATCCCGACGTCACCGCCGGCAATTACGTGATGATCGCAGTCAGCGACACCGGCAGCGGCATCCCGGCCGATCTGATCGATCGGGTGTTCGACCCGTTCTTCACGACCAAGGAGGTCGGCAAGGGCACCGGCCTCGGGCTCAGCATGGTGTTCGGCTTCGTCAAGCAGTCCGGCGGACACATCAAGATCTACAGCGAGGAAGGCCACGGCACGAGCGTGAAGATCTACCTGCCGCGCTCGACCGGCGTGCAGGAGACCGAGTTTGAGGCGCTCCAGAATGTCCCCATCACCGGCGGCGACGAGAAGATCCTGATCGTCGAGGACGATGCCCTGGTGCGGCAATATGTGGTGACTCAGGTCAAGAGCCTCGGCTATGCCGCGCTCGAGGCCGCCAACGCGGCCGAAGCCCTCACCATCATCGACGCCGACAAGAACATCGACCTGCTCTTCACCGACATCATCATGCCGGGCTCCATGAACGGCCGCCAGCTCGCCGACGAAGCAGCCCGCCGCCGCCCCGACCTGAAGACGCTGTTCACCTCGGGCTACACCGAGAATGCCATCGTCCATCACGGCAGGCTCGATTCCGGCGTGCTGCTGCTGGCCAAGCCCTACCGCAAGTCCGAGCTTGCCAAGATGCTCAGGACCGCGCTCGCCAGTTGAGCCGGCGGCATCCCTGCGCTATCGCTGCACCAGCAGCGCATGGAGTGCCGCCTTTGAAAAACCTTCTCACCGACATCGCCGGCGTCCGCGTCGGCCATGCCGAAGACGCCAAAGTCGCCTCCGGCACGACCGCGATCATTTTCGACCAGCCCGCGGTCGCGGCGATCGACGTCCGCGGCGGCGGCCCCGGCACGCGCGAGGACGCACTGCTCGATCTCGCCAACACCGTCGAGCGCGTCGACGCGATCGCGCTGTCGGGCGGCTCCGCCTTCGGCCTCGATACCGGCGGCGGCGTGCAGGCCTGGCTCGCCGAGCAGGGCCGCGGGCACCGGGTTCGCGAAGCGCTGATCCCGATCGTGCCGGGCGCGATCCTGTTCGACCTCCTCAATGGCGGCGACAAGGCCTGGGGACGCTTCTCGCCCTATCGCGACCTCGGCTACGCCGCGGCTGCCGCGGCCGGCACGGACTTCACGTTCGGCAGCGTCGGCGCGGGCTTCGGTGCCACCACGGCGACGTTCAAGGGCGGGCTCGGCTCGGCCTCGGCGGTGACGCCTGACGGCGTGAAGGTCGCAGCGATCGTCGCCGTCAACGCAGTCGGCACCGTCACCGTCGGCGACGGGCCGTGGTTCTGGGCGGCGCCGTTCGAGGTGGGCGGCGAATTCGGCGGACGCGGCCTGCCCGACAGGTTCACCGAAGACATGCTGCGCATGCGCATCAAGGGCGGTCCCGCGGCGACCGCGCGCGAAAACACCACCATCGGCGCCGTCGTCACCGACGCAGCGCTGACCAAACCCCAGGCCAAGCGGCTGGCGATGATCGCACACACCGGCTTTGCCCGCGCGATCTATCCGGTGCATGCACCGACCGACGGCGACGTGCTGTTTGCGGCTGCGACCGGCGAGAAGCCGATCGAGCCGCTGGCCGGCCTCACCGAGCTCGGCACGGTCGCAGCCAATGTGGTCGCGCGCGCGATCGCCCGCGGCGTCTACAGCGCGACGGCATTGCCGTTCCCCGGCGCGCAGCCGGCGTGGAGGGATCGGTTCGGCTAGCGCCTCACATCAGGTGTCATCGCCCGGCGAAGACCGGGCGATCCAGTATTCCAGAGACGGTTGTGATTGAACCGGAAGGCCGCGGCGTACTGGATACCCCGCTTGCCGCCTACGCTAAAGCTTCGGCGACCCTGGACCTCAGCCTCGGCGAAGCCTTGGCGTAGCCGGGTCGCGGGGCATGACAGCGTAATTTGCCGAGAGATCGCTCTTAGCTCACACGCTCATCGACATGGACGAGCCGGCAGTCGCTGAGGCGCCTTGGCCCTGTCCGCCTTGCCGCTGCATCAACTGCGCGAACAGATCGTAAGCCGAATTGGCGGAGGACCTGGAAGCGCCCGGCACCGTTGTCGACATCTTGAAGCCGTCGGCATAGGTGACGGTGGTGGTGGTCGAGCCGTCGCCATTGGTCGTCGTGGTTGAGGTCGATCCGCCGCTTGATGACGACGAGGAATCCGAGCCGCTGCCGGAGGCATCGCCCGCGCCGCTCGCGCCATCGGCGTGGTGGCCGCGGTGACCGCTCTTCAGCGCTTTCGACATCTCGTCCAGGCTGACGCTGCCGTCCGAATTCGAATCCGTCTTGGAGAACACGTCGTCGGCCTGCGCCAGGTTGGTGCCGCCGGCCCCGAGCGCGTCCTCGAATTCCGACTGGGTGATGCTGCCGTCGCCGTCGGCATCGATCTGCGAGAACAGGTGCTTGAGCGCGGCATCGCGGCCCGACGAGGTCGAGGACGTAGAGCTGGACGAGGTCGAGGTGGTCGCGCTGCCGGCGCCGTCCGAGGACTGGCTTTGCGCGGCGAACAACGCGTTCATCGTCTCCGGCGAGATCTGCGGATATTTGCCGGCATTGACCGACGAGGTCGCGCTGCTGCTCGTGCCGTTGCTGCCGCTGTCGATCGCGAACGGATTGGTCGGCGCGCTCTGCGAGGATCCCGTCTTCTGCGTCGATGACGACGATTTCGAGTTCGTGAGCGACTGGATCGCGTCGAGCGCAGTCGAGACGGCGCCAAGGGCGAACAACATTGCACAACTCCAACCGATGCGGCATGCCGCAGCCAATGTTCTGGGGGGAGAAGTCAGCAAGCGTCGTGCCAGCGCGAAAAGCTCAATGAAATCCGCATCCGCCGCGCTGTGCAGGTCGCGGGAACACCGGCAATTCATGCCGCAGACGGCAGAAATTTCCGCCCACAGGAAGCGCGCCCCTGCTGCATTGCCCGCCACCGAGGCCCATGTTAGGCGAGGCCCATTCGTCGTCCGGCCGCCACGGGAAACAGCGCCATGACCCAAGCCTTCGCCCCCCGCCCTCTGGCCATCGCGCCCTCGATCCTGGCCTCGGATTTCTCCAGGCTCGGCGAGGAGGTGCGCGCGGTGGACGCCGCCGGCGCCGACTGGATCCATCTCGACGTGATGGACGGGCATTTCGTTCCCAACATCTCGTACGGCCCCGACGTCATCAAGGCGATGCGCCCGCACTCGAAGAAGATCTTCGACGCGCATCTGATGATCTCGCCCTGCGATCCCTATCTCGAGGCCTTCGCGAAGGCCGGCTGCGATCACATCACGGTGCATGCGGAGGCCGGTCCCCATCTGCACCGCTCGCTCCAGGCCATCCGCGCGCTCGGCAAGAAGGCCGGCGTCTCGCTCAACCCGGGCACGCCCATCAGCGCGCTCGAATACGTCCTCGACCTCGTCGACCTCGTGCTGGTGATGTCGGTCAATCCCGGCTTCGGCGGCCAGGCCTTCATCCCCTCCGCGATCAACAAGATCCGCGACATCCGCGCGATGACGGCGGGCCGTCCGATCGACATCGAGGTCGACGGCGGCGTCGGCCCCGACGTCGCTGGCCCGCTGGCCGCGGCCGGCGCCAACGCCTTCGTCGCCGGCACCTCCGTGTTCAGGGGCGGCACGCAGGACGCCTACAAGAACAATATTGCCGCGATCCGCAATGCGGCGCTCGGGGCGCGCGGCGAGGCGATCTGACGGCCATTCGCGGCCCGAACCCGCCTTGCGGCCGCCGCGACCAACAGGAATGGACGAAATCCGCGCCACTCCGTTTTCCGCAGGCCTGCGGCGCCTGCGCGCCGAGGCCCTGCAAGACGGCGAGCAGGTGATCTGGCAGGGCCAGCCCGACGGCGTCGCCCACATGATGATGTGGCGATTTCTCTGGTGGATCGGATGTCCCTGGCTGCTAATGACCGTCGTCGCCGCCGGAGCGGATTGGATCGACCAGGCGACCCGCCCTCTCCTGATGCTCGGGGGTGCGATGGTTGCTACCCCGCTGGTGATGCTGCTGCAAGACCTGCAGACGCTCTATCTGATCACCGATCGCCGCGCGCTGATCCTGCGAACGGCCTGGGGCCGACGGACGGTCAGCCAGACGCCGTTCGAGGTCATGGACGCCGTCTTCGAAATCCTCGACATCGGCGGGGGTGCCGGCCACCTCAACTTCGCATCAAGGCGATCGCCCCGTTCGCCCGATGCCGACTACACCGGCCGCTATGGGTTTCGCTGTGTTCGCGACGCTCCGCGCCTCCGTGACATCCTCGAAGCTGCGCGCGCAGGCAGGATAAGGCGGTCGCCCCCGAAAAAAGCTGCGGTTCTTACGGGCCCTGCGGCGCGCAATGCCTAAAATTGCAACTTCGACCCGTACTCATCCGGGCTTCACTGATTCGTGCAAATCACTGCAAGTGATTCCCGCCGGCTTTTGACGGGAGCACATCATGACGACGACCCTGGTTTGGACTGGCGTGGCGTTGTGGATTGGTTTTTGTGCGTTCGTTGTGTTCGGCCCATCGGCCGGACCGGTCGAGGCCCCGGCACGTTCGGCCCGCAACATCCGTCGCGACCGCTATCGGGCCTGACGCCCATGCAGATCGCCCTCGTGAAGCGCCAGCCAAAACGCAGGTGCCGGATTCCGCGGCGCCCGCATCCGAACCTCGACTATTTCTTCGGTCGGTTCGAACGCCCTGACGGCGCGCCGGTCGACGATAACAGGTTCGACAATTCGGACCTGGACCATCCGTCTCAGCGCCGCCACTGAAGATCTCCTTTTTCGGAACGACGCCATGAAACCGCATTGCCCGAACTGCCTGAAGGAAATGACCAAGGCATCCGCGTCGCGTAACCTGTTCAATTGCGAGCCCTGCCGCGAGATCATCCAGTACTTTGGCGGCAGCGCGGACCACGGCGAGCCGGGGCCGCAATTCTCCTGGCCCATCCGCCGCAAGCGCGTCACCCACACCGCTCACGCGGCGTGATCTTTCCTAGTCTAGCCCCACACCACGCCGGCGTCTGGTTTCGCCGCGGCCATTCGCGGCGGCCGCACCACGGTGACGGTGCAGGCCGCTTCCGAGGCCACCTTGGCCGAGACGCTGCCGAGCAGCGTGCGGCGAAACGAGCTCTGCCGCGCGCCGATGATGACGTGGTCGACCTGGTTGACCTCGGCGAATTCCAAGAGCGCCGCCGCGGGATCGACGGCCTCCAGCACGTGAACCGTCAGCCGGCTTTCGTCGAGCTTCAGCGGCGTTGCCCAGTGCCGGAGCGCAACCATGCGGTCGACATGCTTGTTGGAGCCCTGCTCGTCCAGGGTCCGGTCGATCGTGATACGGTTGAGCTTCAGCACGTTGACGCAGGCAAGCCGCGCCGAGGGCAGCGTGGCGAGAATGCGCTCGGTGGTGACGCGCAGCGCCTCGTTCAGCTCCGGCGCGCCTTCCGCAGTGTCGAGCGCGACGGCGAGGATCGGGCTCGATGCGATCTGAGCTGCGACATCAGATTTCGCGCGCGGCGCCATGACGCCCTGGTTGAAGCGGCGGCGCCAGGCGACGCTGAGCGGATCGCGCTTCAGCCGCTCCGAGCGCGTCGTCAGCTTGACCTTGTCCGGATGGGCGAGATCGAAGGCGAGCTGGGATGCGGTCGGATAGCGCCACACCGGCTCGATCTCCAGACACCGCAGCACCACCTCCTGCAGCCAGGGCGGATAGTCGGCGCGAAGCTTGCGCGGCGGCTGCGGATCGCGCCAGAGCCTCCGCCGCATCGCGCGCAGCGTCTCGCCCTCGCCGAACGGACGCTCGCCGGTGGTGAAGAAATAGAGCAGCACGCCGAGCGAAAACAGGTCGCTGCGCGGATCGTCGCGCACTCCTAACAGCCGTTCCGGCGCCATGTAGGGCGCGGTGCCGTAAGGCAGGCGGAATTCCTCCTGCAGGAGATCAGGCAGATGGTCGTGATGCGACAGGCCGTAGTCGATCAGCACGGCTTCGCCGCTCTCGCGGAACATGATGCTGCTCGGCTTGATGTCGTGATGGATCACGTTCTGCCGGTGCAGATCGGCGAGCGCGGTCGCGACCTTGGCGACGAGCTGCCGCGCCTCGTCATACGACACCGGCAGGTCGGGCAGCCGCTTGTAGAGCGTGGTGCCGGAGATGCGCTCGATCACGACATAGGCCTGATGCGCGAAATCGCCGGTGCCGAAACAGGTGGGCACGTGCGGACCCGCAAGCCGCGGCAGGATCATCATCTCCATCTCGAAGGAAACGATCGCGGCGGGGTCCTCGCCCTCCGACACCCGCGGGATCTTCATCAGCAGCGGCACGTCGATACCGGGATGGGTGACCGTCCACAGCGTCGCCATGCCGCCGGCATGGACGCATTCGCCGATGGTGTAGCCGTCGATCACCGCGCCTGACTTGACCAGGGGTTTCGGCATCGGCCTCTAGCGCCCCTGCGACAGCCGGTCGGCGAGCCAGTGCGGCAGGCCGTTCTCGCGGATCCGGCTCGCGGCCGTCTCGATGTCATAGGGCGCGCGGCAATAGGTAATCTGGCACGACACCGTGTCGAACAGCACGAAGGCCGCGGACGGATCGCCGTCGCGGGGCTGGCCGACCGAGCCGAGCACCGCAAGCCATTGCCGTCCGCGCAGCAGCGGGACCGAGACATCGGTCTTGGGCACGAGGCTCGTCATCTTCGCCGTCACCGACATCGAATACAGCGCCGGACGATGGATATGGCCGCAAAAGGTGACATGGGCGGGCGTCGAGATCAGGCTCTTGGCGGCATCGGCCGTCGAACGGACATAGTGCCAGCGCTGCGGGCTCGAGGCTTCCGAATGCACAAACAGGCGGTCGCCGTCCTCCACCAGCATTGGCAGATCGGCCAGGAATCGCCGCTGCGCGGCGTCGAGCCGGCCGCGGGTCCATTCGATTGCGATCTGCGCCTCGGCGTTCATGGTCTCCGTCGAGGTATTGACCGCCTGGTCGTGATTGCCGCGCACGGCGACGGCCCCCTGCGCAACCAGCTCCATCGCGGTATCCACGACCCATTCCGGATCGGCGCCATAGCCGACGAAGTCGCCGAGCAGGATGAACCGCTCCGCCCCCTTGGCGCGGGCAACCTTCAGGCAGGCCTCGAACGCCTGCCGGTTACCGTGGATATCCGAGAAGACAGCGAGAAGCACACACCCTCCACCCTCAAATTCTTATTGGAGGCCGATAAGGCCAAATTGAGGGAGGTCAACAAGATGCGCCAGCGCCGGACCGTTTACCAGCGCAGCCCTGCGGTAATGGTGAAAGGCCTATTGCTCGTCCTTCGGCGGCATCCGGGGCGGCGGAATCGGGGTGAACACCGCGCCCTGGGCACCAGCGGGTGGGGCATTGAATTCGCCGGTCGAGGAATCGCCGCCGCTCGTCTCCAGAATGGTCTTGGGCGTCACATATTCCCGGACCATGTCGATCAGGCTGCCGTCGCCGCCGCCGAAATCGGCCGCGCGCCCCCCTTGTGGATGTCCGAGCGCGATCTCGTTCTCGGCGGCATGGGTTTTGTCGGCCAGCCTGTCATTGTAGGGCACACGAAAGGCGCGCGGGATGCCGCTCGGGCGATTGTCCTCGTCCAGCGCCTCGACCCAGAGGTAGATCGAGCCGGGATCGCCCTCCAGCGAATGCGGCTCGACGATGCGGGCCTTCAGCAGCTTGAAGGTAACAGGCAGCCGGTCCGTGCTGGCCCAGCCGAGCAGGCCGCGCATCTCGGTGAAGCTGACGACATAGAAGCCGCTGGTCACGACCACCGCGACCGCCTTCAGCGACCAGTGCAGCTGCGCATAGACCAGCACGACCAGCAGCAGCGCACCGATGACGGCGTAAGCGACCGACAGTGTGAGGATAACCGTCTGCAGGTTACTCACGACGCACCCTCACAGCGTTCCTGCTCACACCGGTCTTCGGATCGACATCGGCGCCGTTGCGCCAGCTGCTGCGGAACGTCTCCAGCAGCGATTTCGGCCGCTGATCGACATTGACGACCTTGCCTTCCGCATCGATGCGGAATCGCACTGCGGTCTTCTCGTCGCCGGTGTGATCGAGCGTGAACTTGTTGTCGAACACCACCTGCGCGGTCGGATTGAGTTTTTGGACCTTCACATTGGCCGTCACGGGCTCGCCGGTCGTCGCGACGAAATGCGAGACGTTGACGGTGTATTCGCCGGCGACGATGCCGCGCACCGTGACGATCTCCTCGCGGATGGGCGAGGCAATCTTCTTGCCGTTGACCACGATGAAATCGTTGGCGCCGCCGCGGTCGTCGCGGTCGAGCGTGAGGAAGCCGGCCTCGCGGTGGCGATACCAGGCGATGTTGCCGGCGGGATCCTGCACGAACAGGTCGAGGTCGTCGGGGTGGTTGTCCGGCCAGTCCAGCGTGATGATGAACTCCGCCTTGGAGTCGATCTTGCCGTCCTTGGCGTCCGGGGACACCGCGAGCAGCGCGAGGAAGAACAGGAACGCGATCACCTGGAGCGCCTTGAACAGCATCACGCCCAGGGGATCGAACGGCTCCTCGCGCGGATAGAGACCGAAATCATCCATCATGACGGCGTTCCGGCGCCCTTACGTTCCAAAACCGGCGTCACATAGGTCTCGGTCAGCACCACCGCATCCGAGAACACCCGCTGGGTCGCGGAATCCAGCATGTAGTACTGGATGCGAACCAGGATCGAGCCGACGAGGCCGGCCAGCGTCGTGTACATCGCAACCGCCATGCCGTCGCTCATCAAGCCCATCGAGGAGCGCATCGCGACCTTGTCGGCGGCATCCAGCCCCGCGATCGGCGCCAGCATGATGATGAAGCCGATGATGGTGCCGAGCAGGCCGAGCTTCATCAGCGTGTCCGAAACGAACGCGCCGAACCCGTTGGAGCCGCGCAGACGGTCGGCCAGCGTCCGCAGCAGCAGCGTCTGGTCCACGGGGCGGTAATCCTGCGCCGCCGCCTTCGTCACCAGGCTCTCGATGTGATCGCGCACCAACCCGCGCGGCAGCGTCGTCGCACGGGCATCAAGCACCCTGCCGCCGTCGGGCGCGGCGAGCGCCGCCCGGCAACGCCGCGCCGCCGCCCCCTCACGCGCGATCGCGCGCGTGCGCAGGAAGCAGTGGCCGCAGGTCAGGATGTAGAGCACCGCGATAATGCTGGAAATGTAGGTGCGGTCCGAGGTCAGCATCAGATGGATCAGGCCGAAGCGCCACAGCAGCACGACGGCGAAGATCGACAGCCCGGTGAAGATCATCCAGAACAGCAGCGCGCTACGCTCGGATGGATCCGCAGCCCGGCCCATGATCGGTCCAATCGTCATCGAACTCATGCTGCACCGCTCCTCGCCGCAACGATTGGCCTATAAGGATTCCTGCCCGATTAGATCAAAGTCGACGTTTCAGGTCCAAAGACCCATGCCCAATCCGGCTTGGGAAATTTGCCCGAGCTGCAATCCTGCCACACCCCGCAATTGGCAAGGCGCGGCGGCGTTGTTAGGCTGACCTTATCAAACGTCGGGGGTGATCGCATGCGCCTCGTGCTTCAGCTTGTTGCCCGCCTGCTCCTCATCGTGGCGCTGTGCCTGGGAGCCGCGGCCGTATGGGCCACATTCGACGCCTATCGCAGCATTGACCGGGCGACCGCGGCCTCGGCGCAGCGGGTCGCGCAGGCGCTTCAGGCACTGTACTGGCACGAGCTGTTGTTGCGCAGCAGCAGAGCGCGCGAGCACCTGCTGCCGGTTCCGGAGTGGCGCACGCTGGAGACGATGAA
Organism: Bradyrhizobium iriomotense; assembly: GCF_018130765.1. GTDB lineage: Bacteria > Pseudomonadota > Alphaproteobacteria > Rhizobiales > Xanthobacteraceae > Bradyrhizobium > Bradyrhizobium iriomotense_A. Next base: position 499,060 of record NZ_JAFCJZ010000002.1, on the reverse strand, counting down.
GCTGATCTCGCCCGGCGTCTGCGTCGAGTTCCAGCCGGCGACCGCGTTCGAGAAGCCGCTCTGCGGCCAGAGCGAGGGGCTGGGCAAGACCCCGCCGCGCTGGTTCGCGGCCATCGTGCCGACCTTCCTCGGCAGCCATGCCGAGGTGGTGCGGCCGGTCAGCCCGCGCGCCGCCGCCGCCGGCACGGTGGTTGCGACACCGGATGCGACTGCTGCGATCTCGCTCGCCTGGGAATACATCCTCAACGTCATCGACGTCGCGCTGCTGATGGCGGCGGCGATCGCCCTGCTCGCCTCGCTCGCCATCGCGCACGCGCTGGCGCCGGCGCGCGCGATCGTTACCGCCTTGCAGCGCATGGCGCGCGGGCAGTATCGCACCAAACTGCCGCGCTTCCGCTCCATGGAGCTGGCGATGATCGGCGGCGCCGTCGGCGAGCTCGGCGGCCGGCTGGAGGAAGCGACCGAGCAGCGCGCGGCGCTGACGCGACGCCTGATCGAGATCCGCGACGACGAACGCCGCGCGCTCGCCCGCGAGCTGCACGACGAGTTCGGGCAGAACCTGTCCGCCATCCTCGCCTTCGCCAACACCATCGAGACGGCGAGCAAGAGGGAGACCCCAAATAGCGCGGTCGCGCAGGACGCGCGCATGATCTCGCAGGCCACGCACCATCTGATGGCTTCGCTGCGCGATGCGCTGAAGCGGCTGCGCAATCCGCTGCCGGAGGAACTCGGACTCGAGGCCAGCCTCGTCAATCTCGTCGACAGCTGGCGCTCGCACAGTACGGCGCGGCCGACGATCCAGCTCGACCTCAGGGGCGACCTCACCGACATCAGCGGCCCGGCCGCCACCACCGCCTATCGTGTTGCGCAGGAATGCCTGACCAACGCGCTGCGTCACAGCGCGGCGCGCGAGATCTCGTTGCGCGTCGAGCGGCGCGCAGGCGAGGACGATGCGCTGTTGATCCGTGTCGAGGACGACGGCGGCGGCGATGCGGAGCGGGTCGCGCAGTCGGCCGGCTTCGGCCTCACCGGCATTCGCGAGCGCGTCGCGGCGGCCGGCGGATCGCTGTCGATCCAGCCTGCGACCCGCGGCCTCAGCGTCGCTGCCACCATACCGCTCGCCGCGTGAGGCCGACGTGAACGATGTCGCGGCAACAGGCATCTCCGTACTGCTGGTCGACGACCACCCGATCGTCCGGCAAGGCTACCGGCGCGTGCTGGAGAGCCAGGGCGACCTGCATGTCGTGGCGGAAGCCGACAACGCCGCGGATGCCTACGGCGCCTTCAAGGCGCACGATCCTGACGTCGTCGTGCTGGATATATCGATGCCCGGCGCGAGCGGGCTGGAGGCCATCCGCAACATCCGCGCCCGCAGCCCGCGGGCCCGCATCCTCGTCTTCACCATGCACAACGAGGCCGTGCTGGTGAAAGCGGCCTTCAGCGCCGGCGCCTCCGGCTTCGTCACCAAGAGCAGCGAGCCGTCCGCGGTCGTGAACGCAATCCGCAGCGTCGCCCGCGGCGAGCGCGCCATGAGCGACGACATCGCGCACATCCTCGCCGAGGACAGCCTGTCACCGACCGGCTCGGTGCTGGACCAGCTGGGCGAACGCGAGATCGAGATCCTGCGCCAGTTCGCCGGCGGAGCCACCACCGAAGAGATCGCGACGCATCTCAACCTCAGCGTCAAGACGGTGCAGAACTATCACTATCTGATCAAGACCAAGACCGGTGCGCGCACGGATGCGCAGCTCGTGCGGCTCGCCGCGACGTGCGGGCTGACGAAGATCTAGCAGTGGGGCTGCCGGATTCCTCGAGCGAGGTGGCGCTCTTGAATCTGCCGGGCGGGATGGAACGGAGGCCATCCAGCCCCGGTTAGGAGTAGAGTGGAGGAGACATCGCCATGAGTAAGGCTCATCACAAGGCAATCGACCATCCCCCGATCATTACCGTAGGCGAACTCATCGACGAACTTTGCCGCCTGCCCGATACGGCCGTCGTCCACTTCCGCTGCCCCATGCTCGAGCAGGAGCTGACATTCTACCGTCTTCGAAAGCGGTCAAAGGATGTCGTCGAAATCGCGGTCAATACATATCCGGAGAGCCCGCCGGTCGTACCGGCCAACGGCGGGTTTCACCCGCGCAGGCACGAAACCGCCACGCCCTCCGTTCGCGAGGGCGCGCTTCTTCACAAGGCAAGGGGGTAAGTCCAAGCGTCGCGGGTTACGCCGCCTGCAGTCCGCTTGGGCCTTCTTCCTTCTCCCCTTGTGGGAGAAGGTGGCGCGAAGCGCCGGATGAGGGGTTCTATCCGCGCACACGAATTGAGAGGGCCATACGAGGAGAGACACCCCTCACCCGGCTTCGCTTACGCGAAGCCACCCTCTCCCACAGGGGGAGAGGGTGCAGCGTCACTCGTGGCTTTAAGCTTTCAACCCGCGCAGCACCAGCGCGAGCGTCGCATCGACACGCGCCGGCAGCTCCGCGTCCTTCCATTCGTCGGCATGCGCCGGATGGTGGAAGCGGCAGGTCGCATCGAAGATCGCGCGCGCAGTCGCCTTGACGTCGCTCACGGCAAACACGCCCTGTGTCACGCCGTCGGTCAGGATCGCCGCGATCTGGTCGATCATGGTGTCCTTGTGGCACTTCACGGCCGCGCAGGCTTCACGTGCCAGGGTCAGATAGGTCTCGAACATTTCGGGGTCGTCGAGCACGCGCGAACGCTTGGCTGCGAAAAGTGTGCGCAGCCAGCGGTCGAGCCGGTCAGGCGCCGGCCCCTGCTCCTTGGTGATCGCCAAGAGCGGCGCATCGATGCGGTCCAGCCAGCGTTTGGCAACGGCCTCGCGCAGCGAGGCCTTGCTCGGGAAATGGCGATAGACGCTGCCGTGGCTCACATCGAGCGCACGGGCAACGTCAACCACGGTGGCCTTGGCAACTCCGTAGCGCCGCAAGACGTCCTCGGTGACTTCGAGGATCCGCTCCGGCGTCAGGATAACGGCTTCATTCATGCCAGCACCTTGTTCCCGTTTGGGTTCACCCGGCGACGGCGCTGATTCCGAAGCGCCCCTCACCGGTCGTTTCGGAAAGCTCTCGCCCTAATGAGGCAGTTTTGCAGCCTGCGCCGCGATCTGGCGCGCCACCAGCAAATTGAGCCAATGCCCAATCGTGCCGGTGAAATTGAGGATTTCGGTCGTCATTGTCTTAAGTCTCCATTCGTCCACGGCTCCTACCGCTCAATTACGTCCCTCGATCCGCTGGTTTTTCGGACCTCGGGCTCCCCTGGCAGGATGGCCGCGGGACGCCCAATCGGAGCGTCCGGGAACGGATATACACGTCTCGCTGACAGATTTCAATATCTGTCAGTCAATGATCCGTGATTGACAGTTAATATTTGCGGCCCGGCGCCGCCACCCCTGCCGGCCGGTCCGGTGGATAGCTCGGCGATCCCCCTCTGCCGGGGCCCAGACCGTTTGTTTCGCCTTGCCCGCTCTGTTAAATCACGGCGTAAAAAGCATTTTGGCAGGTCGCGCCCCCTCGGGTCGCCCGCCCACCTTCCTGGAGCAGTCCAATGATCCCCCGCTATACCCGTCCCGAAATGGCCTCGATCTGGGAGCCGCAGACCCGGTTCAAGATCTGGTTCGAGATCGAGGCGCATGCGGCGGACGCGCTCGCGGAGCTCGGGACCATCCCCAAGGAGGCCGCCAAGACGGTCTGGGCCAAGGCCAAGGACGCTACCTTCGACGTCGCCCGCATCGACGAGATCGAGCGCGAGACCAAGCACGACGTCATCGCCTTCCTTACCCACCTCGCCGAGATCGTCGGCCCCGAGGCGCGCTTCGTGCACCAGGGCATGACCTCCTCCGACGTGCTCGACACCTGCCTGAACGTCCAGCTCACCCGCGCCGCCGACCTCCTGCTTGCCGACCTCGACAAGGTGCTGGCCGCCCTGAAGAAGCGCGCCTTCGAGCACAAGATGACGCCGACCATCGGCCGCAGCCACGGCATTCATGCCGAGCCCGTCACCTTCGGCCTCAAGCTCGCCTATGCCTATGCCGAGTTCACGCGCGCCAAGGAGCGCCTGATCGCGGCGCGGAAAGAAGTCGCGACCTGCGCCATCTCGGGCGCCGTCGGCACCTTCGCGCAGATCGATCCGCGCGTCGAAGAGCATGTTGCCAAAGCCATGGGACTCGTGCCGGAGCCGATCTCGACCCAGGTGATCCCGCGCGACCGTCACGCCATGTATTTCTCGACGCTCGGCGTGATCGCCTCCTCGATCGAGCGCATCGCGGTGGAGATCCGCCACATGCAGCGCACCGAAGTGCTGGAGGCCGAAGAGTTCTTCTCCGAAGGGCAGAAGGGCTCCTCCGCAATGCCGCACAAGCGCAATCCGGTGCTGTCGGAGAACCTCACCGGCCTCTCCCGCATGGTGCGCGCCTATGTGACGCCGGCGCTGGAGAACGTCGTGCTCTGGCACGAGCGCGACATCTCGCACTCCTCGGCCGAGCGCATGATGGGCCCGGACGCGACCGTGACGCTCGACTTCGCGCTGGTGCGCCTCGCCGGCCTGATCGACAAGCTCTTGGTCTATCCCGCCAACATGCAGAAGAACCTCGACCGCCTCGGCGGCCTCGTCCACTCCCAGCGCGTGCTGCTGGCGCTCACCCAGAAGGGCGCAAGTCGCGAGGACGCCTACAAGCTGGTGCAGCGTAACGCCATGCCGGTCTGGCGCGGCGAAGGCGACTTCCTCCAGCTCCTGAAGAAGGACGCTGAGGTGAAGAAGTATCTCACGGACGCCGAGATCGAGGAGCAGTTCGACCTCGGCTATCACCTCAAGCACGTCGACACGATCTTCAAGCGCGTGTTCGGGGAGAGCTGAGCGTCACATCCGTAGCCCGGGTGAGCGCAGCGATACCCGGGAAATCTCCCGCGAAAGATCCCGGATGTCGCTTCGCTCATCCGGGCTACAACCAATCAAAAACGGATCCCCCATGCCCATCGTCAACCGCATCGCCGCCCTCTCCGACGAAATGGCCGCCTGGCGCCATGACTTCCACGAGAACCCGGAGCTGCTCTACGAAGTCCACCGCACCGCCGGCATCGTCGCCGACAAGCTGCGCGAGTTCGGCTGCGACGAGGTGGTGACGGGCATCGGCCGCACCGGCGTGGTCGGCGTGATCCGCGGCCGCAAGTCGGCCTCCGGCAAGACCATTGGCCTGCGCGCCGACATGGACGCGCTGCCGATCATGGAGACGTCGGGCGTGCCCTACGCCTCGAAGGTGCCCGGCAAGATGCACGCCTGCGGCCATGACGGCCACACCGCGATGCTGCTCGGCGCCGCCAAATATCTCGCCGAAACGCGCAATTTCGACGGCACCGCGATCATGATCTTCCAGCCCGCCGAGGAAGGTGGTGGCGGCGGCAAGGCGATGGTCGACGACGGCCTGATGACGCGCTGGAACATCCAGGAGGTCTACGGCATGCACAACATGCCCGGCCTGCCCGAAGGCCATTTCGCAACCACGCCGGGCGCGATGCTCGCCTCCTCCGACAACATCCAGATCATCGTCAATGGCAAGGGCGGCCATGCCGGCGCCGGCCCGCACAAATCGGTCGACAGCGTCCTGATCGGATCGCAGATCGTCAACGCGCTTCAGTCGATCGTCTCGCGCAATGTCGACCCGCTCAAATCGGCCGTCATCTCGATCACCCAGTTCCACGCCGGCACCGCCTTCAACATCATTCCTGAAGTCGCCGAACTCGCCGGCACCGTGCGCACACTCGATCCTGAAGTGCGCGATCTCGTCGAGCGCCGCATCGGCGAGGTCGCCGACAGCGTCGCCCGCGCCTATGGCGGTTCGGCCGAGACGAAGTACACGCGGATGTATCCGGTGACGATGAACCATGCGCGCGAGGCCGGCCTTGCCGCCGACGTCGCCCGCGACATCGTCGGCACTGAGCGCGTCAACGACAAGTTCATCCCGATGATGGGCGCCGAGGACTTTTCGTTCATGCTTGAAGCGCGTCCCGGGGCCATGGTGCTGGTCGGCATGGGCGACGGCAACGAGTGCCACCACCCGGCCTATGTCTTCAACGACAACATCCTCGGCCACGGCGCCTCGTTCTGGGTGCGCATGATCGAGACGCGGATGCCGGCGTAGCTGACGCAGCATTTGCAAAGCTTGTAGCCCGGGTGAGCGAAGCGACACCCGGGACAACTCTCGCAAGATTGCAGTGCGGCCCCGGATGTCGCTGCGCTCATCCGGGCTACGATGCTAATTGCATATCTCGGTGGTGGCGGTGACCCCGTTGTTGAGCTTCGTCGTTCCGAGACGGCACCCCTTTGCGACGGGTCGGCATCCCGCGCCGCCGCAGACCATCTGTCCTGACGCTTGCGACTTCGGCGCTGCGGATTCGGCATCTCTGCGATCCTGGTCTCTTTTTCGGGGCTCGCTACGAGCGGCAGGAGACGGCTTCCTCTCTGGAATCTTTTCGCATTCGTTGTCTTCGCTGACCTGATATCCGGCGCGGCACGTGATCTTCGCGCATTGATCGCCGTCGGCCCTAAAGCCGAAATTGCACACGAGCGGGCAGACCCGGCCGGGCTTCGCTTTCAGCCCGTTGAGTGCGTCGTAGCTCGCGAACTTCACATCGAACTGGGTACCAGCATATTTGTTGAAGAGCGCCAGCGAGCGCTGCGACGCGGTGTTCCAATCACCATCAGGGACGGCGGAGAGGCAGCCGACGCGGCGCAATTCGCCCTGAACGGATTTTGTCAAATCAGTTGCGGACAACGTCGATGTCGGCGCAGGCGAGAGTGCGGCGACCTTCTGGTTTTCGACTTCGGGCAGCTGCCGATCGGCCGCCGGCTTTGCAGCCTGCTCGGCCCTCTCGGCCGCCTGCTTTGCGGCAAGCTCGGCCTTGGCCTTTTCCGCCGCCTGCTTCTCGGCCAGCGCCTTTGCAGCCGCCGCTTCTGCCGCCTTGCGCTCGCGTTCGGCCGCTTCAGCCTTCGCCTGCTCGATCTGCTTCTGCTTCTCCGCGGCGATGCGCGCATCTTCGGCCGCCTTGGCCGCCGCGGCCGCCTTCTCCTGCTCGGCCTTCTGGGCGCGCTCGGCAATCAGCCTCGCCTTTTCCTGCTCGGCCGCCTTGGCTTTTTGTTCGGCCGCCGAGCGCGTCTCTTCGGCAGCGATCTTGTTCAGCTGCCCCTTGGCGAGGTTGGCATAGAAGCCATCGGGATATTGCGCCAGAAACGCCTCCCAGCCGTCGCGCGTCGCGAGCTGAAGCGCAAGCTCGTAGTCTCGCCTGAGTTCTGACTGCGGATTTGCCTGCGGACCCGTCGCGACCGGCCTGGCAGGAACCAGCGGCACGTCATCGCCGCCCAGCGAGCCATAGACGAAGGGTTCCTGCTTGTTCGCTGTGCTCCTCAGCACATCGTCGCGGACGAAACCGAATGCCTTGCGCAGGTCGAGCCCGGGTTTCGGCAAATGCTCGCTCAGCGCCACCGCGAATGGGCTGTTGCGGGAATCGCCATCGGACGCCGTCGAGCCGGCCTTGGCCGCGAACGCGATCATGGTGTTGGGACTGGTCGGCTCGACCTTGGCAAGGCCGCGACCGATCGCGCGCGAAGCCACGGTGCGCTTCATCGTCTTCGAAAAGGGATTGTCGCGGCAGGCGTCGAGGATGACGAGCCGAAGCTGCTTGGCGGGCTCGATGCTCACCAGCACGCGATCGATCGGCAATGCTTCGTCGTAAACGTCGGTATCGGTCTCGAGGGCCGCATCGGTCGGGATCAGGTAGTTGGTGCCGTCCACTTCAAGGCCGTGGCCTGCGTAGTAAATCACGGCGACATCGGCATCGCGCGTCCGCGCGCCGAACTCACGCAGCGCCTTGCGCATTTCGGGCGCGCTCAGGTCCTGCCTGACGTCGACCGTGTCGAAGCCGGCTTTCCGCAGCATGCCGCCGATCAAGCCGGCGTCATTCGCCGGATTGGCAAGCTTCGGCACGCTCTTGTAGGCGGAATTGCCGATGACGAGCGCGACGCGCTTCTCGGCCTGCGCCGGCGCGCATGTGACGAGAGCTGCAAACATCAATGCGTAGCAATATCGAGCTATAGTCACGCTATTCATCCGCGGCTTTGATCGACGACACGATCAGTTGCAGACCTCGTAATTGCCGCTTCCTATGGCGGCGTTATATCTTCCGGGCGTAGCCCCGGACACGAGCCTGCAGCCTTTCTGCACTGGGCGGCATCCCGCCGAGTTGCAGAAGATCTGCCCGCTCGCTTCCGGCTTGGACGGCGCAGCTTCGGTCGCCTTCCGGTCTGCGTCGCGCTTTCTCGAATCCTCGCGCGTCGCGACCGGCTTCTTCTCCTGGATCTTCTCGCACTCGTTGTCGTCGCCGACGCGATAGCCGGCGCGGCAGGTGATCTTCACGCATTGATCACCGTCGGCCTTGAAGCCAAAATTGCACACCAGCGGGCAGACCCGCCCCGGCTTCGCCTTCAGCGCGTCGAGCGCGTCGACGCTCGCAAGCTTCACGTCGAACTGCGTGCCGGCATATTTGTTGAAGAGCGTCAGCGAACGCTGCGACGCGGCGTTCCAGTCTCCATCGGCAGAAGCGGACAGGCAGCCGATGCGGCGCAATTCGCTCTGCACGGACTTCGCAAGGTCAACCGCAGATAATGGTGATGTCGGCCCGGGCGAGAGCGCCGCAGCTTTTTGCTCGGCCTCGGGCAACTGGCGATCCGCCGCCGGCTTTGCAGCCTGCTCTGCCCTCTCCGCCGCCTGCTTTGCGGCAAGCTCGGCCTTGGCCTTCTCCGCCGCCTGCTTCTCGGCCAGCGCCTTCGCAGCCGCCGCCTCCGCCGCTTTGCGCTCGCGTTCGGCCGCTTCAGCCTTCGCCTGCTCGATCTCCTTCTTCTTCTCCGCCGCGATCCGTGCCTCTTCGGCCGCCTTGGCAGCCGCGGCGGCCTTCTCCTGCTCGGCCTTCTGGGCCCGCTCGGTAATCAGCCGGGCCTTCTCCTGCTCGGCCGCGCGGGCCTTTTGTTCGGCCGCAGCGCGCGTCTCTTCGGCGCCGATCTTGTTCAGCTGGCCCTTGGCGAGGTTGGCATAGAAGCCATCGGGATATTGCGCCAGAAACGCTTCCCAGCCGTCGCGCGTCGCAAGCTGGAGCGCGAGCTCGTAATCCCTGCGAATGGCCTCCTGCGGGTTGGCCTGGGGACCGGTTGCCGCTGGTCTCACGACGAGGGGCACGTCGTCGCCGCCGAGCGAGCCGTAGACATAGGGCTCCTGCTTGTAACCGGTCGCCTTGAGCACGTCGTCGCGCACGAAGCCGAAGGCCTTGCGCAGATCGAGCCCCGGCTTCGGCAGGTGCTCGACCAGCGCGGCGGCGAACGGGCTGTTTCTGGCATCGCCGTCCGATGCGGTCGATCCCGCCTTGGCTGCGAACGCAATCATGGTGTTGGGGCTGGTCGGCTCGACCTTGGCAAGGCCGCGTCCGATCGCGCGCGAAGCCAGCGTGCGCTTCATCGTCTTCGCGAACGGGTTGTCGCGGCAGGCGTCCAGGATGATCAGGCGCAGCTGCTTGGCCGGCTCGACCGCGAACAGCGCCCGCTCGACCGGGATGGTCTCGTCGAGCACGTCGCCGTCGGTCTCCAGCGTCGCGTCGGTCGGAATGAGATAGTTGTTGCCGTCGAGCTCGATGCCGTGGCCGGCGTAATAGATCACCGCCATGTCCGCATCGCGCGTCCTGCCGGCAAACTCACGCAACATGCGCCGCATCTCGCTGGCGCTGAGATCCAGCCTGACGTCGACGGAATCGAAGCCGGCCTTCTTGAACATGCCGCCGACCCGCGTGGCATCGTTCACGGGATTGCTGAGCTTGGGCGCGCTCTTGTAAGCGGAATTGCCGATGATGAGCGCGACCCGCCGGTCGGCATGCGCCGGTCCGCAGGCAAGGCTCAACGCAAAAATCACCAAAGCAAATAGCCGAACCGGAATCACTTGCGTCCCCCCGGATGCAATTCCATGAGACTATTCGGAACCATGGCAGATTGCCAATTCCTCCCTATGTGACCATCGTCACACAAAGTATCCGGGCAACTTATTGATCGTGCGGCGAAGCGCCGCTCTCCGGTCCGGCCGGTCCGAGCTCTGATGCCGCCTCACCTCCTGCGGTTGCACCACGGCCCGGATCACGAAAGGCGCGTGCTGCGCAGCCGCAAAAAAGGTTACGCAGCCCCCGTCAGCGGGCCACTGAGCGCAGGCCCGTTGGCTCCTCCGCCTGCAACAGGCGGGATGTGGCCTCGTCTGAGGCGAGAGGCAGGGTGAACTGGAAGACGGCGCCCCGAGGCTCGTTTGCGCCGGCCCACATTCGTCCACCATGCGCCTCGATGATCGAGTGGCAGATGGCGAGACCCATCCCCATGCCTGTCGGCTTGGTGGTGTAGAAGGCCTCGAACAGGCACTCGACATTCTTCGGATCCAGTCCCGGACCGGAATCCCGCAAGGTGACGTGCACGCCGTTCGATACATCCCGATCGGTGCTGATCAGCAACTCGCGCTCGTGCTCGCCAACCGCGGCCATCGCCTCGATCGCGTTGACAATCAGGTTGAGCAGCACTTGCTGAAGTTGAACCCGATCTGCCGGAATGGTCGGCAGGCCTTCGGCAAGCTGCGTTCGTACCGAGACGCGGTTCTTGAACGCTTCGCTGCGGGTCAGCGCGATGACGTCGAGCACCGCCTGGTTGATATCCATATCCTCCTTTTGCGGCGGCGCTTTCCTTATCAGCGCCCGGATCCGGCCGATGATGTCGCCGGCTCGCATGCCATCGCCGGTGATCCAGTCGAGTGTCTGTCGAACCCGCTCCAGATTTGGCGGTTGGGCCTCCAGCCAATTCAGCCCGGCCTCGGCGTTCGCCACGATCGCGGCGATCGGCTGGTTGACCTCATGGGCAATCGAAGCCGTGAGCTGCCCCATTGTGGTGACGCGATTTGCGTGCGCGAGCTCCATCAAGGCTTCGCGGTAGAGCCGCTCGTGTTCGCGAGCTTCGGCCTCTGCCCGCTTGAGAGGCGTCAGATCGAGGACAAAGCCGACGCCTTGATCTCCACCTTGTGCGAACATCGTCCCGCCAATCAGCACGGAGACACGGCTTCCATCCTTCCGGACATACTCCTTCTCGAACGGCTGGGCCGTCCCGGCCCGCTTCAACTCCGCCACGGTTTTTACGTCGCGGTCGCGCCATTCCGGCGGCGTGAGGTCGTATCGATGCAGGCGCCCCGAGGCGAGATCGTCCCGATCGTATCCGACGATGCGCAGAAACGCGTCATTGGCCTCGAGAATGCGGCCCTCGACCTCCCAGATGATGATACCGATGATGTTGGAATCGAAGAGGCGCCGGATCTTGATATCCCGCGCTGCAAGGTCGCTCTGCAATTGAATGTTCTCCTCGGTCGCCTGTCTCCGCCGTTTCGCTTCGAGCCGCGCGAGCGCCAACGCCGCTCCCGCCAGCGCGACGACGAGGACAACGGCGCCGGCGATCAGCCAGGTCCAGCGCTGCTCGAATGCTTCGGCATGCGTCTCCCGATCGGCGAGCCGAAAGCGCTCGTGATCCATCATCTGGTCGATTTGCGAGCGGATCTCATCCATGCTGCGGATCATCGCCAGCGCCGCCTGCCCGGACGTGCCGGCGGTCTTCACCATCTCGTCGATCTCGCGCAGCTTTGCCGAAACGGTCAGCGCCAGATGTTGCGCGCGCAGACTCTGCAACGGATCGTCCGCGACCAGCACCAGCAGCGCCTGCGCCTCGCGCCGCACGCCTTCGTCGGAGACGCCGTAGGCTTTGAGATAGGTGGGGTCGAGGGTCATTAGATACCCGCGCCGTTCGGTCTCCAGCTCGGCGGTGATCGCACGCAACCGATCAAGTGTTTCGAGCACCTGGCGGCTATGCCCAAGCAGGTCATGGGCCGCCTGCCGCTCCTGCCGATATTGCAGGCCGAGAAACCCGGTCGCAGCGAACAGCGTCAGAAGCGCCACGACCGCCACGATCAGCGGACGAGCCAGCCATCGCAAAGACGGGACCTGAGCAGGGACTGACATCGGCCTTGGGTCTTCGATGCTCGTGTGACAGCGCGTCTTCTGGTGTCGAGGCCAGAGCATGATAGAATAATAGCATGGTTGGGTGGGCGAGAACCCGACATTCTCGCCCCCAAGGTTACACCGGTTTGGCCGTCAGTCGTCGCGCGAGGGCCGCACATCACCGGTATGGCTCGTGTTGCGAATGATTGCCCGTCGCAGGGAGAGCCAACATGACGTACGCACAGAGCGGTCGAATTCCGACCAGCCGTCGCAGCTTCGTTAGGGGATTGGGGGCGGTGGGCGCAGTCTTGCCGACGCTGGCCGCGCTGCCACGTTGGAGCTTCGCCGAGGACCGCGCTGCGACGTACGCCAACGCGAACATCGATTGGAAGCAGTTTGCGGGACAGACGATCTCTCTTTCGGGCGCGATCCATCCCTGGTCGAATGCGATCACGCCGCTGCTGCCGGAGTTCACCAGGCTCACCGGAATCAACGTCACCATCGATTTCCAGCTCGAAACCACATATCTCGGCGCCTTGCCGATCAGACTCGCCCGCGGCAGCACGACGCCAGACGTCTTCATGTTCACGACCTATGGCCAGGGCATCTCGGGAGGATGGCTCGAGCCGTTGAACGGCTATTATTCGAACCGATTGCTGACCGATCTCGGCTGGTATGACGAGAACGACCTGCTCAAGACGGCCCGGGCCTTCCCGCTGTGGTCCGACGGCGAACGGTACGCCATCCCGATCACCTCCGAAGCGATGACCATGTTCATCAACGGGGACGCGCTGGCAGCCAAGAACCTGCCGGTTCCGCAGACGTTCGACGAGCTGCTTGTGACAGCCAAGGCGCTCAAGTCCAGCGAGATGTCGGGGATCGCTATGCGGGCCCAGGCCGGCGGCAATTCCTCCCCGCCAGCGATGGGCTTCGTGTTCTCTTACGGCGGCGCCATGGTCAAGGACAACAAGGCCGTTTTCGCAAGCCCCGAAGCGATTGCGGCCGTCGAGATGTACGGACGCCTGCTCAGCCAGGCCGGGCCTGGCGGCGTCGGCAGCTATGAATGGTACCACGTGCTGGACGACTTCCTGCAGGGACGGGCTGCGGTCGCGATCGACAGCAGCAATTTCGCGACCGACATCTCCAATCCGGCCAGGAGTCGCGTCGCCAAGCAGGCCGCGTTTGCGGTCTTCCCGCATGTCCCTGGTCGCGCGCCCGTGCCCTTCATGTCGCACTGGCAGGCCTGCATCAATTCAAAATCACGAAACAAACGGGCAGCTTTCCTGTTCCTGCTCTGGGCGACAAGCAAGCCGACATCGCTGCAGACTGCCGCAGCCGGGCTGGCGACGACACGCGTGTCGGCGTGGTCCAGCGAGGGCTTCAAGAAGGCATTCGGCTCGCAGGCCGCCGAGGCGGCGCTGACCAATTTGCAAAATGCCGATGTCGACCGCGCCAAGGCGATCCTCTTCCATCCACAATCGAGACCGATCCTCGATGCCTTCATGATCGGCGTCAACGAAGTGGTCAACGGCGAGAAATCGGCAAAGGATGCGATGACCGGTGCAGCCGCGCAGGCCAATGCGGCGATCCGCGGGTAGCGGCGAAGCGTCACGCAATCGGAAGAGCCGGTCGGCGGACAAGTCGCCAACTCAACCTTGTGCGGCGCTCACCCTTGATATTGCAGCACGTGCATGCCGGCGTTCCAGTCGGAGACGAACATCAGCCCGTCGGGCCGGACGTAGGCGTCACAGGTCTTGGCTGCGAGGGCGATATTCGGCCGGGGGTCGATGAGCTTCTTCGGCGTCGGCGGCACCCAGTACGCCATCTCCTTCGGTGCGAAGGCATCCCTGATGTCGAACACTCTCACGCCGGCATTGTTGTAGGTCGCGAAGATCGTCTCCTCGCTCTGGAACGAGCCCGGGCGGTTCTCGTGCAGATTATGCGGGCCGAAGGTGCCACTCGTGCAGAAATCGCGCTCGCGCGGGGTCGGCAAGGTTGCGATCGGCACCGGGTTCTCTGGCGCGCGCACGTCGAGCACGAAGGTGTGGAACAGGCCCTTGGCGCATTTCTCCGCATTCGCTTCGTCCGCGACGATCGCGAGCTGTCGCTTCGGCAGCGGCAGCGGCGTATGCGTGCCGCCGGCGAAGGGCGGCGACCAGTTGATATGGGACAGCAGCCTTGGATTGGCGGGATCGCTGATGTCGTGGATGGTGAAGCCGCCATCGCGCCAGGCGGCATAGCCGCGATCACCTGCGGTGATCATGTGATGCAGCGCAAAGCGCTTGCCCTTGGGCGTCGGCGGCTCGCCGGCCGCGCGGTTCATGCCCGGCAGCCACCATTTCGCGACCACTTCCGGCTTGGTGATGGTCTTCAGATCGACCACGCACAGGATGTGGTCGGTGAAGCCGTCGAAATGCGCCGACACATAGGCATAGCGGCCGCCCGGCCACCACAGCCGGTTGATGCCGAAGCCCGGCATTTCGAGGAACGCGATCTCGCGCATCTCGCCTGGTTTCGAGATGTCGTGGATCGACAGGCCGGAGCGGAATTTCTTGGCCTTGGTGATGCTGTCGACCAGTGTGTTCTCGAAATAGCCGCGCATGTTGTCGTAGGACTGCATCGCGACGATGTTGGCGCCGTTCGCAACCAGCAGCAGATCCTCTGCCGCCTGCAAATGGTGGGTGCGGGTATATTGCCCCGCGGTGAAGAAATTGACCGGCTTCAGCGCACGCGGATCGGAGGCATCCAGGATCGTCACGCCGTCGCTGAACATGTGCCCGACATAGACGTACTGCCGGTTGAACATCACCTGCACGCTGTCGGGGCGGCCGCCGATATCGCTGTAGGAGATGTGCTGGATGCCCTTGCCGATGCCCTCCGGCGGAATGTCAGCCTCTGAAGCCGAGGCCGACCTCGACCACCCCGATAGCGCGGCGGTCCCGAACACACCCGACAATTGCTGAAGGTGGCGGCGGCGAGAGACTTGAGGCATCGATTTCCCCCCATTTTTTTTGGAGGGATGATGCTCGCTTGCGGCAAGGCATGCAAGCCTCTCGCGCCCTCACCTAGACCTGCACCACCTCGTGCCGCATCACGAACGGCGCCAGCAGCGTGTGCACCTCGCCGGCGACGATCTCGCGCTGGTCCGCCGGCAGGCCCGTGAGCGTCACGGTGGCGATCGAGCCGTGGCTGCCATGCGCACCGACCTTCACCTTGCAGTCGATGCCGCGTTCGGCGAGCGGCGCCAGCACCCTGGTGAACACGCGCTGCGCGGCGTCCCAGCGCAGCTGCGGCTTGAACACCTTGCCGACGCCCGTCACCGGCATTGGATCGATGGGGATGACCTGCACCGGAACGGCGGCGCGCTCCGGCGTGCGCTCACGCACCCACGTCTCCAATTCGCCCGGCTCAACGCTGGCGCCCGGTTTCAGCTGCACGTAGCCCACGGGCAGTTCACCGGCGTAAGCGTCGGGCTGGCCGACCACCGCGGCAAAGCCGACGGCGGGATGACGGAACATGATCTCCTCGATCGGCGCCGGATCGATGTTGTGGCCGCCGCGGATCACGAGGTCCTTGGCGCGCCCTGTGATCCAGAGATAGCCGTCGGCATCGAGCCGCCCGAGATCGCCGGAATTGACCCAGACCTCGTCGACGAAGGCGCCCTTGTTGTGCTCGTCGTTGAGATAGCCGCCGAACACGCCGGGCCCGGCCATGATGACGACGCCGATCTCGTCCGGCTTGCAGTCGCGGATCAGGCGGCCGTCGGCATCTAACTGCACGATGCGCACGCGCGCATAAGGCATGGGAAGGCCGACCGAACCGAGCCGGATCGGCCGCCCCGGATAGGCGAGCGTATGCACGCTCGAGGTCTCGGTCATGCCGTAGACCTCGACCACCGGCAGCTTCAGCTTGTCCTGGATCGCCGAGCCCACGGCGACGGGAATCGCCGAGCCGCCGCCAGCTGCATATTTCAGGCTGGAGATGTCGGCATTGCCGGGCGGCACCGCAAGCGCCGCCGCCAGCACCGTCGGCACGCTCGACAGCGCCTCGGGCTTATAGCGCTCGACCAATCCCCAGATGTTCTTCACCGAATTCGGATTGCGCCAGCCGCTCGGCGACAGCACGACCAGCGAGCCGCCACTCGACAGCATCAGCAGCACCTGCGTCAGCGATCCCCCGACATGAAACAGCGGCATGCCGAACAGCAAATTGGAGCCGGGCTTCGACTTCAGCAGCAGACTGAGCGCCCAGGCCTGGTAGACCTGGTTGGCGTGGGTGTGCCGCACCAGTTTTGGCGTGCCGGTGGTGCCGCCGGTGTGGAAATAGGCGGCGATATCGGTACCCGAAATCTTGCGCCCGCTGACGAGCCGGTCCGCCGGCTGCTGCTTGATCAGGTCGTTGAACGCAAAGATGCCCTTGTCCGCATCGCCGCCGCCGAACACCTGCACGATCGCCTTGAGGTGCTTCAGCTGCGGGCGGATCTGCTCGACCTTCTGCCAGATGTCGGTGCCGGGCATCGGCCCGAGCGCCACCAGGATCTTCGTGTTCGCAGCTTCCAGGATCTCCGCGATCTGGTGCGGCTCCAGCAGCGGATTGACGGGATTGGCGATGCCGGCAGCCTCCGCACCGAACAGCGTCACGAAGGCATCGGGCACCAGCGGCAGCATGAAGCTGATGACATCGCCCTTCTCCGCACCGAGCGCATGAAACATGTTGGCGGCTTGCGTGACGCGCGCGATGAAATCGCGGTAGGTGACCACGACCGGCGTGTCGGACGGATCGGCATTCTGCAGGAACTGGATCGCCGCGCCGTCGGGATTGCGCGCCGCACCGAGCTTGATGGCGTCATAAGTGCTCTCGGCCGCGACGCGGTCCGCGTAAGGGACCTGCTCGAAGGCGCGAACCTCCGCGTCCGTCAAAAGCTCCGGGTAGTCGTCGCCGATCAGCCGATCGAGCGCGTGGATGCCCGCCATGGAATTCCGTCCTCCCTCAGATTTCCCCGCCCCCTGTCTTTTGACATTTTGGTTTGGCGAGACCCGGCCGATGGCCGGCCGAGCGGGAACACAATGAGCGATGATTTGGCGTTCGTCCATGGCTTGGCGGCTGCCGCGACACGGCCGGATCGAACGGAATTTGAACCTCCGCACCCGATCGGGGGACCAAGAACTGGCATCAGATTCGCCTGCCAGCGTCCTGCCGCAAGACTTAAGGTGATCATGACCACGCCCCTGCGGAATCGTATTGCACCGCTCATCCTCGCGCTTGCGATGGCCGCGGCGGTCACCCTGCCCCGCGCAGCACTCGCCGCGGACGGCCAGCTCGAGAAGATGCGCGCCAAGATCGCGGCCTTCATCGGCGACAAGATGGAGAAGCTGGGCGGCTCGCGCATCGTTTACAAGGTGGATGCCGATGGCTTGCGCGAGAGTGCCGTCACGGATCTCCGCGATGACGTCTACAAGACGCTGCGCGAGGGCAAGATCGCTTTCTCAGGCCTTGCGATCCGCGACGGTGGCGTCGAGGTGAAGGTCGCGGACGCCAAGGGCCGCGAGGAGCTGAAGCGCAAGCTCGCGGCGGCTGCGGAGGGTTTGCCCGCGCATGCGCTCACCGTGACCGACGGCGGCGACGGGCTGGTCAGGCTCAAGCCGACTGATGCCGCATCCGCCGCAGGGCTGCACGACCTCGTCGAGGATTCCATCGCCATGATCGAGCAGCGCCTCAACGATGCCGACATCAAGCTCGCCAGCGCCCAGCCTGACGGCACCGACCGGATCCGCATCTTCATCCCGGGGATGATGGAGCCCAAGCGCGTCACCGCGATCTTCGCCACGAAGGTCAAGGTCAGCTTCCGCCTGATCGACATCTCGATGCCGGCGGAACAGGCGCAATCCGGCACACCGCCCGCGGGCACGGAAGTCCTGCTCGGCTTCAAGGACAAGCGTCCTTACCTCGTTGCCAAGGACAGCGCGCTCGAGGGCAACGATATCAGCTATGCGGGCCCGGGGTTCGCGAGCAGCACGAACGAACCGATCGCCACGTTCCGCTTCAATGGACGCGGCGCACGGCGCTTCGCCCACATCACGGAAGAGAACATCGGAAAGCCCTTTGCCATCGTGCTCGACGGCAAGGTGATCTCCGCCCCGGTGATCCGCGAGCCCATCACTGGGGGCTCCGGCCAGATCTCAGGCAATTTCACCCTGGAGGAAGCAAGCAGCGTCGCCATGTTGCTGCGCGCCGGGGCGCTGCCGGGGCACCTTGGCCTGGTCGAACAGCAGGTGATCCAGCCCGCCGCCAAGCCCTGAGGCGGTGACCGCCCGTTCCCCTCATCAGGGCCGCCCGAATCCGTCCACGACGCCAAAGCTGCACCCCGCGCCCCCGAATCACGGGCGCTTCACGGGGCATACGCACAACCAACGGGCAATTGCCGAAACGCCCGATCAGGCTAAAATTTGCCTCTTGCGGCATGACGGCCGAAGGCTTCATTTCAAGCGGTCGTCATTCGATTTCGGCTATACAAAACCGAGCAGGACTGAAGGCCTTACGCGGGGTTAGTACCATGCCGTCCGGCAGCGCAGACATTTCCTCGATCCTCGACCGCATTCTCGATGCGGCCACGGACAACCTCAGGATCGCGAAAATCTTGGTCCAGATGGGCCTCGATCCCGACAACGTCACCTACGACGCGATCTTCAATCGGCTGCTGGAGATCTTTGTCCACAACATCACGTTCGCCAATCTGTTCGCCGCGGTCGGCGCCGGCTTCTTCGTCGCCACCCTCCTGATGCGGACGATGGTGCCCCTGCGGGTGGCCAACATGATCGGCTGCGCGTTCTTCGCCGCTTTCGGCGCACTCACCGCCAACGTCTCGACGTTCCTGCTCTATCTTCTCCTGCTTCCGATCAACGCGCTTCGCCTGCGGCAGATGCTCAAGCTGGTCAAGAAGGCGCGCCATGCGGCCGAGGGCGACATGTCGATCGAATGGCTCAAGCCGTTCATGACCGAGCGCAAATATCGCCGCGGCGACACGCTCTTCAAACTGGGCGACCCGGCCAAGGAGATGCTCCTGACGGTCACCGGCAAATTCCTGGTCAAGGAGATCAACGTCGAGATCCTGCCGGGCGCGCTGATGGGCGAGCTCGGCTTCCTGACGCCGGACAACCGCCGCACCGGAACGATCGAATGCATCGAGGACGGACAGGTGCTGACGATCACCTATGACCGGCTGCTCGAGATCTACTTCCAGGACCCGCAATTCGGCTATTACTTCCTGGTGCTGACCAGCCAGCGCCTGCTGCAAAACATTGATCGCCTGCAGAAGCAGCTCAACGCGGCGCGGGCGACGACCACCAACAGGATCGCCTGATCCCCGCTCAGCTCAACAGCAGCGCCATGCCGGGATCGCCCTTCTCCATCGCCCGCCGGTAGGCGGGGCGCGCACCAATGCGGCCGAGATATTTGACCACGTTCGGACAGCGCGAGAGATCATAGGGCTGAAAGTAGCGCATCGTGGTGAGCGAGAAGCCCGTCATGATGTCGGCGGTGGTGAAGGTGCTGCCGGCGAGATACTCGGCCTCACGAACGCGCGCGTCGACCAGATCGAAGGCGCGATCGACGCGCGCGCTGATCGCGGCCAGCATCGGATTGTCCTCGGCGAGCTTGAGGCGGTTCAGGATCATCAGCCGGCCCATGCCGGCCTGCAGCGTGCCGTTGGCGAAGTGAAACCAGTACAGGAACTGCGCGAAATCAGGATCGTCGAGACGGAGCACGAGACGGCCGCTGCCGTACTTCGCCATGATGTAGTCGACGATGGCACCGGATTCGGCGAGCACGAGATCGCCATCGCTGATGACGGGCGCCGCCCCGATCGGATGCAGCGCCTTGTAGTCGGGCGGCGCCAGCATGGTGACGGGATCGCGGGCGTAGCGCTTCAGCTCGTAGGGGATTTCCAGCTCCTCGCACAGCCAGACGATGCGCTCGGACTGCGACTTGCCGAGATGATGAACGGTGAGCATAGCACCTCCTGCGCAGACGACGCGGACGAAAGCGCCGCGTGTGTCGGTCGTACGATACATCGTACTCCGTCATTGCGATGTGGGGAGAACGTGCCCCCGCACTTGCTCTCGTGCCCCGGACGCAGCGCAGCGCTCCTTCAGCGGTGCGCTGCAGAGCCGGGGCCCATGCGGCCGAGAGCAAACCAGCGAACTGGGTCCCGGCTCTGCGCAGCAGCGTTGCACGCTGCAGCGCGTCCGGGACACGAGACCCCCGGCCCTACCCCGCCTCGTCCGCGACCATCCGCGCCACCACGCGGTCGCGGCGGATGAAGTGGTGCCAGATGGCGGCAATGACGTGAACCGCGATCAGGGCCAGCAGCACATAGGCAAAGAGGATGTGCCGATCCTCATAGACGCGCGCAGCTTCGCGATCGGGAGAGGTGAATTGCGGCACGTGAAACAGGCCGAAGAAGTCCGAATAATCAGGCGTGTGCGCGCCGGAATGGGCCCAGCCGAGCAGGATCACGACGATGACGGCGAGGTAGAGTGCACCATGGCTGATGCGGGCGAGGAGCTTCTGCCAGGGCTGGCTGTCAGCCGGCAAAGCCGGCGTCGGGTTGGCGACACGCCAGACCAGGCGCAGCAGCGTGAGCAGCAGGATCACATAACCGATATCGGCATGGATCGAGCGGTAAAAGAAGCGGTCGGGGCGCGCCGGGATGTGGTTCATCCACCAGCCGAAGCCGATCATGCCGACGATCGTCAGCGCCAGGATCCAGTGCAGCCAACGGGAAACGCTGCCCCAGCCGGCATTCGTGTTTCTGATCATGTCGGCTTCCCCGGAATTTTGCGGATATGTCCCCACCCGCAGTGCAGCACGGCTGCTGATAGCGGGAACAGGCGGCAATCACGAAATTGAATCGTTCCAAATTGAGACCAGGCCGGCGGCGCCGCAAAACCGCCCCAAAAACCGAATGGTAACCATGGCGGGCTAGGGTAACGACGTGACCAATTCCCCGACGATCCTGGTATTCGATTCCGGCCTTGGCGGACTCACGGTGCTCCGTGAGGTCGTGGCCGCGCGCCCCGACGCGCACTACGTCTACGTCGCCGACGACGCCTTCTTCCCCTACGGCCACCACAGCGAGGACGAGATCATCGCCCGCGTCGTGCCCCTGATGGGGGAGCTGATCGGCACGCATGATCCGGACCTCATCGTCATCGCCTGCAACACGGCCTCCACCCTGGTCCTATCGCACCTGCGCGCCGCTTATTCCCTGCCCTTCGTCGGCACGGTGCCGGCGATCAAGCCGGCCTGCGCGCAGTCGAGGACCCGCCGCGTCTCGGTGCTCGGCACCAAGGGCACGGTGAAGCGCGAATACACCAAGGCGCTGATCCGCGATTTCGCGCAAGGATGCGAGGTGACGCTGGTCGGCTCGCCCGAGCTTGCTTCGCTCGCTGAAGCCGAGTTGAGCGGTCATCCGATCAGCGACGACGCCATCCGTACCGAACTCGCGCCCTGCTTCGTCGGCGAGGACGCCGGCGCGCGCACCGACACGGTGGTGCTCGCCTGCACGCATTATCCGCTGCTGCTCGACCGGCTGAAGAAGCTCGCACCCTGGCCGGTTGACTGGATCGACCCCGCCCCCGCCATTGCCCGCCGCGTCTCGGACCTGCTGGGTGCGCGCAACGGCGGCGTGGCGCAGCCCGGCGCCGAGATGATTTTTACGTCGAACCGCGCGCATGGCCTTAGCGCCACGCTGACGCCGTTCTTCGGCGGGCGCGCAGTGGCCTGACCTTGCGCCCCGGCAGCGCGCTGCTAGGCTCTGCCGTCGTCATCTCCGCGCAGGTCATCACATGTCGGTCCCCGCAACGCCGCTCAATCGCCTCCGCCAATTGTGGAGCGAGGGGCGCCCCGCCTTCGGCGCGATCGCGACCATTCCGAGCGTGCAGATGGTACAGATCATGGCGCGCGCGCTCGACTGGATCATCGTTGATCTCGAGCATGGCCCGATCGGTCTCACCGAAGCGCATGCGATGATCGCCGCGACGACGGGCACGCCGTGCACGCCCCTGGTGCGGATCGCGGCGAACGAGCCCTGGCTTGCAAAAGCGCCGATGGACATCGGCGCCTTCGGCATCAACTTCCCGATGATCACCAATCGCGACGAGGCCGAGAAGGCGGTGCGCAGCGTGCGCTACCCGCCGCGCGGCGATCGGCTCTGGGGGCCCTTCCACGCCCCGTTCCGCTGGGGCCAGTCGATGCCGGATTACATGGCATCTGCCGACGACGAGATGATCTGCATGGTCACCATCGAGCATGTCGAGGCCGTCAACCGCATCGACGAGATCATGGCGACACCCGGCATCGATGTTGCGGTCATCGGCCCCGGCGATCTCGCGACGTCCATCAACAAGCGCGGCCAGATGGACGATCCGGAGCTATTGGAACTGATCGCGCGGGCCGAGGCCGGCATCCTCAAAAGCGGCGTGCCGATCGGCGGCGTCGCCCGCACCGCCGACCAGGCCAACGCCCTGATCGACCGCGGCTACCGCGCGATCGCGCTCGGCTTCGACTGGTCGCTGTTCCAGCGCGGCATCATGGCCGCGTTCGACGGGATCAGGCGCTAAACAGGCCGATTGCCACCTTGCTGGGAACGGCGGCGCTGCTAGGGTTCGGCCGTTTCAGGGAGGAAACAATGCTCAAAAAGACTTTGCTCGCTCTTGCCTTCACCGGCCTTGCCTTTGCGGCCGTCGCCCAGCAGACCGGCATCAAACGCACCCCGCTCCAGAAGGTCGAATTTCCGGACGGCTACAACACCATTACCGCCATCGCCGAAATCCCAGCGGGCGGCTCGGCCGGACGCCACACGCACCCCGGAATTGAGACGGGCTATGTCCTGGAAGGCGAGCTCAATCTCCTGATCGACGGACAGCCGGAGAAAACCCTGAAAGCCGGTGATTCCTACCAGATCCCGGCAGGCGTCGTGCACGACGCCAAGGCTCATGGCGATAAGGCTATGAAAGTGCTTGGAGTTTACGTCGTCGACAAGACCAAGCCGCTGGCCTCGCCGGCCCCCTGATGCGGCGAACCGACCGGCCCCAAGCGGGTTGGTTCGTGCTAGAGAGCGTTTTCGAGCGAAGTGGATTCCGGTTCGCGTAAAGAAAACGCGTCAAAACAAGAGTCTACAGCAGGCGGCGAGCGGGAACCCGCTCGCTGCACATATTTTCATCCACGGGAACCAGACGACCGATGCGCGGGACGCCAAAGACCATTTCGCTGCCGCGCCGCCTGATTTGCGACCTCATGCGCGCCTCGATGGACGTGCCGTTCGTCTCGCTGTCCCGTTCGCTCAATATCCGCCCCCTGCTGGAGGCCCGCGCGGGCACAATGGCGCCGGCTGGCTGGGCTGCGATGTTCGTCAAAGCCTTTGCCACCGTCGCCAGGGATGAGTCGGTCCTGCGCACGGTCTACGCCAAATGGCCCTGGCCGACGCTCTACGAGCTGCCCAACAGCGTGGCGTCGGTGGCGATCGCGCGGGTCGAAGACGGTGAGGAATGCGTGATGCCGCAGCGGATCGCGGCGCCCGAGACCATGACCCTGGCAGCGGTCGACGCCGAGATCCGGCGCGCCAAGACGGCCCCGGTCAACGACGTCCCCATGTTCCGCAAGGTCATGCGGGCGACCCGCCTGCCGCTGCCGCTGCGGCGGCTGTCCTGGGCCGTGGGGCTCAATTTCGGCCGGCAGCGCGGTAATTGGTTCGGCAGCTTTGCGGTGAGCTCGGTGGCCGCCTATGGCGGCGGCGAGCTCCATCCGATCACGCCGGGCCCCTTCATCGTCAGCTATGGGGTGGTCGCGCCCGACCAGACCATCCATGTCGTGATCCGCTGGGACCACCGGGTCACTGACGCGGCCCCCATCGCCCGGGTCCTGACCCGGCTGGAACAGGTCCTGAACACTGAAATCGCTGCCGAATTGCGGGCGGCCGGGCCAAAGCCGATCCGGGCGGTCAGGACCTGATTTTGCGGCCGCGCGCATTGACAGAACGGCCCACATTCACCTAAAAGCCGCCTGCTCGCGGGCCGATTTCGGCCCGCGAAGCGTTTCGCGACCCGTGGTCGGCTCCCTGTAGCTTTGGGGATCGGACCTGTCGGTGCCGGGCCTGGCCCGTCACACAGGAGGGCGCGTTTCCTCAAACCATGCAACCGAAGAGGACGCGATGACTAAGCGCAGTGAGGCGAAGTACAAGATCGATCGCCGTATGGGCCAGAACATCTGGGGCCGCCCGAAGAGCCCCGTGAACCGCCGCGAGTACGGCCCCGGCCAGCACGGCCAGCGCCGCAAGGGCAAGCTCTCCGACTTCGGCGTGCAGCTCCGCGCCAAGCAGAAGCTGAAGGGCTACTACGCCAACATCAGCGAGCGCCAGTTCCACGGCATCTATGTCGAGGCCAGCCGCCTCAAGGGTGACACCGGCGAGAACCTGATCGGCCTGCTGGAGCGTCGTCTCGACGCGGTCGTGTACCGCGCCAAGTTCGTCTCGACGATCTTTGCCGCCCGTCAGTTCATCAACCACGGCCACATCAAGGTGAACGGCCGCAAGGTCAACATCTCGAGCTACCAGCTCAAGGTCGGCGACGTGATCGAGGTCAAGGAAGCCTCCAAGCAGCTCGCCCACGTGCTCGAAGCCAGCCAGCTTCCCGAGCGCGACACTCCCGACTATCTCGAAGTCGACCACGGCAAGATGACCGCGAAGTACACGCGCATTCCCGGCCTCTCCGACGTGCCGTTCCCGGTGCAGATGGAGCCCCATCTGGTCGTCGAATTCTATTCGCGCTGATTATTCGGCAGATCGACATTCAAAGGCCCCGGTTTTCCGGGGCCTTTTTGTTTGAGCCGGCCATTCCCATGTCTCGATCCAGTTGTGCTATGATCGCGGGGTGGAGCTGATCATGACGCGTCTTCTCGGCGAACCTCTCAACGAGATTGATGATCGGCCTCCTCTCCAGCTAACAACAACAGAAGAGGCCGACCTGGCAGAAGCAGAGGCTGAAATCGCCCGCGGCGAATTAGCCACTGCCGATGAAGTTCGCGCCATGTGGAAAAAGCACGGTCTGTGATGCCCTACACCCCTCCCCCGATCGATCCCAAGGCGCCACCGGTGCGCATCAATCTGCTCTCGGACACGCAGACCAAGCCGACGGCTGGGATGCGCGAGGCGATGGCGCGGGCGGAGGTCGGTGACGAGCAGGTCGGCGACGATCCGACCGTGAACGCGCTGTGCGAGCGCGTTGCGGATCTGCTCGGCAAGGAGGCCGCCGTCTACATGCCCTCGGGCACGATGTGCAATGTGACCGCGACGCTGGTGCATTGCCGTCCCGGCGACGAGATTTTGGCGCATGAGACCGCGCACATCATCGCGCGCGAAGGCGGCGCGCATGCCGCGATCGGCGGCTTCCAGGTGACGCAGCTCAAGGGTCCTGACGGCCAGTTCACACCGGAGACGTTCCGGAAAGCCCTGCATCCGCGCACGCGCTACCAGCCGCCGCAGACCGTCGTCAGCGTCGAGCAGACCGCCAATATCGGCGGCGGCACGATCTGGAAGAAGGCGGCACTCGACGAGATCGTCGCGATTGCCAAGCAGCACGGCCTCGTCACCCACATGGACGGCGCGCGCCTGCTCAACGCCACCGTCGCGAGCGGCATCTCTCCGCGTGACATGACCGCAGGCTGGGACTCGGCCTGGATCGACTTCTCCAAGGGCCTGGGCGCGCCGATCGGCGGCGTGCTCGCGGGCTCGCGCGCCTTCATCGACGCGGTCTGGCAGTGGAAGCAGCGCCTCGGCGGCTCGATGCGGCAGGCCGGAATCTGCGCCGCCGCCTGCATCTACGCGCTCGACCATCACGTCGAGCGGCTCGCCGACGACCACGCCAATGCGCGCGCGCTCGCCCGCGGGCTGTCGCAGATCTCCGGCATCGAGGTGCAGGAGCCCGAGACCAATCTCGTGTTCTTCAAGCCCGACGGCGCCGGCATTCCCGGCGACAAGATGGTCGCGGCGCTCCGCCAGCGCGGCGTAACGCTCGCGATGATGGACGGCCGCATCCGCGCCTGCACCCATCTCGACGTCAATGCGGCCCAAGTCGAGGAGACCATCGGCTACGTGCGCGAGATCGTGCGCGGGGCGTAAGATACGGTCCTGTAGCCCGGGTGAGCGCAGCGATACCCGGGACCTCTCTCGCAAAAAATCCCGGATGTCGCTTCGCTCATCCGGGCTACGAAAGCGGCGAAACGCTTATCGCCCCATGGCCTGATAGATCAGCGTCTTCAACGCCAGCTGGATCCGGCCGCGCTGCGAGGGCGTCTGCACCATGAAGATCCCGAACAAATCGTCCTCGGGATCGATGAAGAAGAAGGTGCCGCCCACACCGTCCCAGCGGTATTCGCCGAGCGGCCATGACGTGCCCGGCGGCACCGAGGTGCGCACCGCGAAGCCGAGGCCGAAGCCGGAGCTGCCGCCCGGATAATAGTTCTGGTCGCGCGCGATCTTCGTCTCGGGGCGGATATGATCCGACGCCATCAGCGCAATGGTCTCGGGCTTGAGATAGCGGCGGCCCTCATAGGTGCCGCCGCTGAGCAGCATCTGCGCGAAGCGGGCGTAGTCGCCGATCGTGCCGATCATACCACCACCGCCGGATTCCCATTTCAGCGGCCGCCTAATGTCGCGGACCTCAGTCGTCGGATTGATGTTACGGTCCGCCGGCATCGGCTCGGCGATGCGCGGGAATTTGGCGGGATCGGCGACGAAGAACGCCGTCTCGGTCATGCCGAGTGGATCGAGTAGCCGCTCCTTCTCGAACTGGAGCAGTGTCTTGCCCGAGATGACCTCGACGACGCGGCCGAGTACGTCGGTGGAAAAGCCGTAGTCCCACACCGTACCAGGCTGCTCGGCCAGCGGCAGCGTCGCGATCTTCGCGGCGAACTCGGCATTGCTGAGATTGCTCCGGAAGAGATTGGCCGCGGCATAGAGCTCGCACACGAGGCCGCCGCCATAGTAGCCGTAAGGCAGCCCTGAGGTGTGGCGCATCAGGTCCTTGATCGTCACCGGGCGATTCACCGGCTCCAGCGCCAGCGAGACCTTGCCATCCTCGGCCTTCGTCTCGACGCCGACCTTCATCTCGCCAAAGGCCGGGATGTATTTCGAGACGGGATCTTCGAGCGAGAGCTTGCCCTCCTCGACCAGCATCATGGCCATGACTGTCGTGATCGGCTTCGACATCGAGTAGAGGCGGAAGATGGTGTCCGCGCTCATCGAGAGCTCGGTCGCCGCGTCGCGGACGCCGAAATTCTCGTAATAGACCGGCTTGCCGTGTTGCTGCAGCAGCAGGATCGCGCCCGGGAACGTTCCGGCGACGATCTCCTTCTGGATGTAGTCGGAGACCTTTGCGAGGCCTTCAGGCGAGAAGCTGCGCGCGGCGCGCGTCTCCGAGCCCGCTTGTGCACCGGCCGCACTCAACAGCAGAACGAGCGCCGCGAACAGCGCACGGCGCCCGCTCATGTCAATTCTCCATGGCTTCATAAACCAACAGCTTCAATGTCCGCTGCACGCGCTGGCGCTCGGTCGGGGTCTGCTCCAGCAGCACGAAGAACATGTCCTGCTTGGGATCGATCACGAAATAGCAGCCGGAGGCGCCGTCCCACTTCAATTCGCCGAGATCGCCGGGCGGCGGCGGTTTTGCGTTGCCGGGATCGGTACGGACCGCGAGCCCGAGACCGAAGCCGAAGCCGTCGCCGGGGAAATAGAAATAGTCGCGATCAACGCCCGATTTCGGGCCGATCTGATCGGTCACCATCAGCTTGAACGTCTCCGGCTTGAGGATGGTCTTGCCGTCGAGACTGCCGCCATTGAGCAGCATCTGGGCAAAACGCCGGTAGTCCGCCATGGTCGTGACCATGCCGCCGCTGGCGAACATGATCTTCTTGACGACGGTCGGATCGTTGATGCGGCCGACGCGGAAATCGGCGTCATTCGGCACCGGCTGCGCCAAGAGCTTCTGCTTCTCGGGGTCGGTGACGAAGAAGCCGGTATCGACCATGCCGAGCGGCGTGAGCAGCTTCTCCTTCATGATGTCGATCAGCGGCTTGCCGGCGGCGATCTCCATCACGCGCGCCAAAATGTCGGTGGAATGGCCGTATTGCCAGAGCGCGCCCGGCTGGTTGTGCAGCGGCAGCTTTGCGATGCGCTCGGCGAACTCGGCGAGGTCGAAATCGCCGGCATAAATATTGGCCTCGCGATAGGTCTTGCGCACCAGGCTGTCGCCATAGAAGCCATAGGTGACGCCGGAGGTGTGCGTCATCAAATCGTGCACGGTCATCGGCCGGTTCGGCGGCACGAGCTCGAGCGACTTGGTGCCGTCCTCGGCCTTCTTCTCGACGCCGACCTTCACATTGGCGAAGGACGGAATGTATTTCGAGACGGGATCATCCAGCTTGATCTTGCCGTCCTCGATCAACTGCACCGCGACGATCGACGTGATTGCCTTGGTCATCGAGAACAGGCGGAAGATGGTCTTGTCCGTGATCGGCGCCTTGCTGACCACATCCTGTACGCCAAAGGCTTCATGGTAGACCGGCTTGCCGTGCTGCTGGATCAGCACGGTTGCGCCGGCGATCTTGCCGGTCGCGACCTCGTTCTTGAAGAAGTCACTGACCTTGGCGAGCTTGTCCTGGTTGAAATGCGCGCCGGCCGGAATCTCGTAGGTACCCTCCGCGCGCGCCAGCGACATCACGCCGAGCGACAACAATGCGCCGTAGACAAATGGGCGCCGTCCAAAATGAAAATTCATATCCCCTCCCCGGAACATGGTCCGGCGGAGTGTACTGACCACGTCATCCGGCACAAGGGCTGCCGTACCGCGCAAGCGCTTCGGCATGGAGTTTGGCGCCCGGCTCGGCGAAGCAGCAGAACACCACGCGAGCCACGGATGGCGCGGCGGCGAGCCCTTCGATCGTCGTGCGCACCGCGATATCGGCGGCCCGGTCGGCCGGAAAGCGGAAAATGCCGGTCGAAATCGCGGGGAATGCCACCGAGGTCAGCTTGTGTTTGCCGCACAGCTCCATCGACCGACGATAGCAGGAGGCAAGCAGGTCGTCCTCGCCGAGGGTACCGCCATTCCAGACCGGTCCGACGGTGTGGATCACGTGGGCGGCCTTGAGCCGGTAGCCTTTCGTGATCTTGGCATCGCCGGTCTTGCAGCCGTGAAGCATGCGGCATTCGGCGACCAGATCGGGCCCGGCGGCCCGATGGATCGCACCATCCACGCCGCCCCCGCCAAGGAGCGACGTGTTGGCGGCGTTGACGATGGCGTCAACGCTCAGTGTCGTGATGTCGGCGACGATGACCTCGAGCTCTGCGCCGCCAATCCGGCGCGACAGCATGGTCACGCCCTTAGGCCGCGACGACGACGCCCTTCTCGGAGAAGAGCTGCTGCAATTCGCCGGCCTGGAACATCTCGCGGACGATGTCGCAGCCGCCGATGAACTCACCCTTCACATAGAGCTGCGGGATGGTCGGCCAGTTCGAGTATTCCTTGATGCCGTTACGCAGCTCGGCGGATTCAAGGACGTTGAGGCCCTTATAGCCGACACCGATATGGTCGAGGATCTGGACGACCTGCCCCGAGAAACCGCACTGCGGAAATTGCGGCGTCCCCTTCATGAACAGAACCACGTCGTTCGACTTCACTTCATTGTCGATGAATTCCGCGATGCTCATATCCGTGTCCTTCTGGGGCAGAGCCCTCACCAATTGCTTCGGGCCGGCTCAGCCGATTTAACCCGATACCTGCCTATATATGTAGCCCAAACCGTTGTGCATCCAAAGTAAAATGGCGGCGAACGGTCCCCGTCCCGGCCCTTGTCCCAGCCTTCTCCCGGCCTTGGGCGACCGGCCCCGGCAGCGCCGGGCCATTGTATGATGCCACGAATATCATCACCGGGGAGGACTTTCATACCGTAACGGAGCCCCTATCTAGGACGAACCTTGGTTTTGGAACCGGGCAACGCCAACAACGTTCTCTTGTCCTGTCTGGAGAAAAACGTGACGAAACCAGCCTCCGCCACGGCCGCCCCCGAGCTTTCGTCACCGTCCTCCGAGGAGGGCAGCCTCGCCCGGCGGCTGGAAGAGGCCTTTCTCGCGGTTCGCAACGAGACCGAGCACCGGGCCGCGCCGCTGTCGCCCGAGGACCAGCAGATCCAGTCCATGCCCGATGCGAGCCCGGCGAAATGGCACCGGGCCCATACCACCTGGTTCTGGGAGCAATTTTTGCTCGGCGAGCACGCCCCCGGCTACCGGCCCTTTCACCCCGATTTCGCATTCCTGTTCAATTCCTATTACGTCAGCGCCGGCCCGCGTCATGCCCGCAACCATCGCGGCGACATCACCCGTCCCGGCGCGGACGAGGTCGGCGCCTACCGCAGATATGTCGATGCTGCCGTCGTCAAATTTTTCCGCGAAGCGAGCGATGACAAGCTCCGGGCCCTCGCGCCGCTGGTCGAGGTCGGGCTCAACCACGAGCAGCAGCATCAGGAATTGATGTTCACCGACATCCTACATGCGTTTGCGCAGAATCCGGTCTATCCGGCCTACGACCCGGACTGGCGCTTCCCGGCTGCGACGCGTACGGGCGATGAATGGCTGACGCTCAACGAAGGCATCCACACCGTCGGCCATGTCGACGACAGCTTCCATTTCGACAACGAGAGGCCCGCCCATCGTGCCCTCGTCGGCCCTGTCAAGGTCGCCCGCAATCTCGTCACCAATGCCGAATGGCTCGCCTTCATGCGCGACGGCGGCTACCGGACGGCAACGCTGTGGCTGATGGACGGCTTTGCCGCAGCCAGCAAGGAAGACTGGCAGGCCCCGGGCTATTGGCGCGAGGTCGACGGCGCATGGCAGGTGATGACGCTCGCCGGCCTCAAGCCGGTCGATCCCGACGCACCGGTCTGCCATGTCAGCTATTACGAGGCGGATGCGTTCGCGCGCTGGGCCGGCAAGCATCTCCCAACCGAGATGGAATGGGAGGTGGCGGCCCGCACCAGGCAGCTCAACGACGCCTTCGGCATCGTCTGGCAGTGGACCCGCAGCTCCTACTCGCCCTACCCCGGCTATCGCGCCGTCGAAGGCGCGCTCGGCGAGTACAACGGAAAGTTCATGGTCAACCAATTGGTACTGCGCGGCTCCTCGCTTGCAACTCCGGAGGATCACAGCCGTATTACTTATCGCAACTTCTTCTATCCGCACCACCGCTGGCAGTTCACCGGCCTGCGGCTCGCAGACTACGACTAGTTCTCATCCGACGACAGATGCGCGCCGGACAGCGCGTTCAGGAGAGTATCATGAATGTGCACGCCAGCGCTTTGGCCGAAGCCCATCTTCCCGACGAGCAGACCACAGCCTTCGCCCGCGAGGCCATCGAGGACCTCTCGCAGCAGCCGAAGAAACTGTCGCCGAAATATTTTTATGACGCGACCGGGTCGGAATTGTTCGAGGCGATCACGCGCCTGCCGGAATATTACCCGACGCGCACCGAGCTCTCGATCCTGAAGGCGCGCGGCAGCGAGATCGCGAAGATCATTCCGGAGCATGCCGCGCTGGTCGAGTTCGGGGCCGGCGCGACCACGAAGGTCCGCCTGCTGCTGGGCCACTGCAAGTTCGCGGCCTATGTGCCCGTCGACATCTCCGGCGATTTCCTGGCGGCGCAGGCGAACGGGCTCAAGCGGGACTTCCCCTCGCTCGGCATCTATCCGGTCGCAGCCGACTTCACCACGCCGTTCGAGCTGCCGAAGGCGGTCGCATCCATGCCCAAGGTCGGCTTCTTTCCCGGCTCGACCATCGGCAATTTCGAGCCGCATGAAGCACAGGCCTTCCTGAAGAGCGCGCGCGCAATTCTGGGCCGGGGTGCGCAGATGATCATCGGCGCCGACCTCGAGAAGGACGAGCGCGTGCTTCATGACGCCTATAACGATGCCGCCGGCGTCACCGCGCGCTTCAACCTCAATGTCCTCGTGCGCATCAACCGCGAGCTCGGCGGCAATTTCGACCTGTCAGCCTTCACCCATCGCGCGATCTACAATCGCGAGCGGCACCGCATCGAGATGCACCTGATCAGCAGGAAGAGCCAGACCGTGCGCCTGCTCGGCACCAGCTTCTCATTTAGGCCGGGCGAGAGCATCCATACCGAGAACAGCTACAAATACAGCCTCGACCGCTTTGCGGCGCTGGCCCAGGGCGCGGGCTGGCGGGTGCGCGAGAGCTGGACGGATGCGGCGAAGATGTTCTCGGTGCATGCACTGGAGGTCGCGGAGTAAGCGCTTCGGGCGTCAGTGCTCCCCGGCCTCCTCCACCTTCGATCCCAGCGACACCGACTCCCACACCGCCACCACGATCAAGATCACGCTCGTCGCGACCGAGAGCCAGAGCGGCGACAGATCGGCTGCAAACCACCACAGCACCAGCAGCAGGATGATGCCGATGCCGTGCGAGAGCTGGAGGAAGCCGCGGATCGAATGCTTGAACAGGATGGTGCCGATCAGGAACACCAGCGGGCCGCCGATCGTGCTCACGATCGTCCTGAGATCGGAGTGGCCTGTCGGGTGTTTCAGCACCAGCTCGTCAGAGACCGCGGTGAGGATGATGCCGGCGACGATCGGCATGTGCAGATAGGTATAGGCGAGCCGCGCCAGTCGGCCGGATTCGGTGGATTTCGAGATCCGCTCGGAGCCGGCCTCGGCGCCCTTGTGGAAATAGATCCACCACATCGCGATGCTGCCGACCAGCGCCGAGACGAAGGCCACAATATTCGCGGCCGTCCACTCCAGCTCGGCAAAGGTCGCGCCGTTGACCACGACGGCTTCGCCGAGCGCGATGATGATGAAGCCGGCGCACCGCTCGGCCATGTGGTTGCCTTCGACCGCCCAGGCCTCGACCGACGAGAAGCCCAGCTTCGGGACCCAGAACCGGACCGCGGGCGAGACATACTCCCAGGTGACCGCCGCAATCCACAGCCACAGCCGGGTCTCTCCCTCGGAGAGACCGCCCGCGATCCACAGCACCGCCGAGATCGAGAGCCATGTCAGGATGCGGATCGCGTTGTGCCGCACCGCCGTGCGATGGCGCGGGGTCGCGAACAGCCAGAACGCGGTGCGTCCGACCTGCATGGCCGCGTAGGCGATGGCGAACCAGAGGCCCCGCCCCTCGAAGGCGGTCGGGATGGTCGTCGACAGCACGAGGCCGCCGAGCATCATCAGGAAGATCAGGATGCGAACCGGCGTCAGATCCGGATTGAGCCAGTTGGTGACCCAGGCGGTGTAGACCCACACCCACCACACCGCGAGAAACAGCACCGTGACATGCACCGCGCCGAGCGGCGTGAAATGGTGCAGCAGCGTGTGCGACACCTGCGTGACGGCAAAGACGAAGACGAGGTCGAAGAACAGCTCGGCGTTGGTGACGCGGCTGGGCTGGTTCGGCGTCATGACGCGGAACATCGCGCCGCGCGGATTGTCCGCAGCCATCGTCGTCCCCGTCGCGCTGGTCAGGTCAGGTGCCGGGTACGCCGGTTTGCAGCGCCAACGCGTGCAGGACGCCGCCCATCTGGCCGCGCAGGGACTGATAGACGATCTGGTGCTGCTGGACGCGGGACTTGCCGCGGAAGGATTCCGAGATCACGGTCGCGGCGTAGTGATCGCCGTCGCCGGCGAGGTCACGGATGGTCACCTCGGCATCGGGGATCGCTGCCTTGATCATCGCCTCGATATCGTGGGCGTCCATGGGCATTCGGGTCTAGCTCCTTATCTCGGCTGCAAAGCAGCCTCGTCATCGAATCGCTCGCCGGGGTCCCCGGGGCCGGCGCACCAAACTTAGCGTGAACAGCCTTCTACGTCACGCTTTCCGGCACTATATCCCTGGTCCCATCGGGACAAAGGCACGACAAAGTGCCGCGCGCGGCAGATTGATCGAAAAGGCGTGAAATCATGAAGCTTCCAGGGCCGGACCACCCCATCACCATCACCCCAAATCCCCGGCGCGTCCGCGTCACGGCGGGCGACATCGTGATCGCCGAGACCAGCAGGGCGCTGATCTTGAAGGAGGCCAGATATCCGGCGGTGCAATATGTACCGCGGGAGGATGCCAACATGGCCCTCTTGGAGCGCACCGACCGCGTCACCCATTGCCCCTACAAGGGCGACGCGAGCTATTACAGCGTCAAGGCCGACGGCAAGACGCTCGACAATGCGATCTGGACCTACGAGACACCCTTCCCCGCCATGACCGAGATTACCGGTCATCTCGCCTTCTATCCGGACAAGGTGAAGATCGAGGAAGTGGGCTGATTTTGTATGCCGTCATTCCGGGATGGTCCGAAGGACCAGACCACAGGTGCGCAGTTGCGCACCGGGGAATCTCGAGATTCCGGGTCTGGTGCTAACGCACCATCCC
Source organism: Bradyrhizobium iriomotense (assembly GCF_018130765.1). Classification (GTDB taxonomy): domain Bacteria; phylum Pseudomonadota; class Alphaproteobacteria; order Rhizobiales; family Xanthobacteraceae; genus Bradyrhizobium; species Bradyrhizobium iriomotense_A. Next base: position 464,515 of record NZ_JAFCJZ010000002.1, on the reverse strand, counting down.
GGAATGACAAACTAAGCTACGCCCTGAAGATCGTCAGCCCCAATATCAGCAGCACCAGGAAGATCACGACGAAGACATAGAACAGGAAGCGGGCGATATCGGCTGAGGCGGCCGAGATGCCGGTGAAGCCGAACACGCCGGCCACGATCGAGACCAGCAAGAAGATCAGCGCCCATTTCAGGATCGTCATCACGAGCTCCGAAATTGATACCGTCCCGTTGCGGCCCTCAAGCCCATTTGCGCGAACGCTAACCTTGCTGCGCGGAACTGGTTCCTAATCGCCTCCGGACCGTCGTGCGGCGCACACGCCCCTTGCTGAATCCCGTTCCGGGCGGCACAGTCCGTCCCGGGGCAGGAGCGCAATCGGGGCGACCATGACGACGATGTCACATACAGCGACGATCGGCCCGGAGGCGCAAGCTGCACCAAAGGCCAAGGCGCGCAACCTGTCGCTGGATCGCGCCCGCACCTTCCTCACCCTGGTGGTGCTGCTGCACCACGCGGTGATCCCCTATACTTATTTCGGTCATACCGATCCGAAGTACTTCTTCGGCTTCGACATGATCGTGCTCGCCACCGACAGCTTCTTCATGGCGATGTTCTTCTTCCTGTCGGGACTGTTCGCCTGGTCTGGTATCGCCCGGAAGGGAGCCCGGAGCTATTTGGCAGATCGCCTGCTTCGGCTTGGCTTACCCTTCGCGATCTGCGCCCTTACGGTCATTCCGCTCGCCTATTACGCGATCTCCCTGCGGCACCATCCCGAGATCGGCTTTTCGGAGTACTATTGGAATATGATCACAAAGGGCCCGTGGCCGAGCGGGCCGATCTGGTTTCTCTGGGTCTTGTTCGGCTTCGACCTGGTTGCCTGCCTGCTGCACCGGCTGTCGCCCAATCTGCTCGATCCGATCAATCGCCTCTCGCTGCACGGCCGCCGCCGGCCCGAGGTGTTCTTCGCGGTCATGCTCGCCGTCACCGCAGCGTTCTACATTCCCGGGCTGATGCGTTATGGACCAAGCAACTGGTTCGAGTTCGGGCCGTTCTCGGTGCAGCACGGACGCGTGATGCTCTATGCGAGCTACTTCTTTTTCGGTGCCGGCATTGGCGTTGCGAACATGGATCGCGGATTGCTCGCGGCGGACGGCCGGATGGCCAAGGTCAGCTGGGACTGGATGGTCATGGCGATCGTTCCGTATTGCCTCTTGTGGACGCTGATCTTCATCAAGCGCGAAATACTGGGAAATCCGTCGCCGTTGCCGAACTGGTATGAGGGGCTCTATGCCCTCTGCTTCGCTGTCTTCAGCGTGGCCATCATGTTTCTGATCCTGGCCTTTTTCCAGAGGTTCAAGCAATCAGGCTCAGCCAGGCTGCTCGATCCGATGCAGGCGGACGCCTACGGCATGTTCCTGGTGCACTATCCGATCGCACTGTGGCTGCAATACTGGCTGTTCGACTATGACCTGCCGGCGATCGTCAAGGCCACGATCGGGTTTGTACTGACAGTCGCGGCGAGCTGGGCACTGACGCGAGCGCTGCGGCAGATCCCGGGCGCGACGAAGGTGCTTTGAGCGGAAGATCTCTCCACTCGTCATTGCGAGCGCAGCGAAGCAATCCAGAGTCTCTCCGCGGAGACAGTCTGGATTGCTTCGTCGCGTTGCTCCTCGCAATGACGGAGTGTGTGGCCGAGCCTTACGCCGCCTTGCCGCCCATATACTCCGGCAGCCAGCGCTCGAACGACTTGCGCAAGCTGTCGATCGTAACAGGCACTTCGCCCGCGATCGCGATCGCGTCGCCACCGGTGGTGCCGATCCGCACGCAGGGCACCTCGCAGCCGCGCATCTTGGCGAGCACGCGGCCGGCTTCGGTTTCCGGCACGGTGACGAGATAGCGCGCCTGGTCCTCGCCGAACCAATAGGCCTGCGAGACGAGCGAGGTCGGCGCCGCCAGCAGCTTTGCACCGATGCCGCCCGCCATCGCCATCTCGGCGAGCGCGATCAGGAGGCCGCCGTCGGAGAGATCATGTACGGCAGTTGCCGTGCCCGCATGGATCATGCCGCGCACGCAGTCGCCGTTGCGCTTCTCGGCGGCGAGATCAACCGGGGGCGGTGCGCCCTCCTCGCGGCCGCAGATGTCGCGCAGGTACACCGACTGACCGAGCCAGCCATGGGTCTCGCCGACCAGCAGGATCGCCTCGCCCTCGGCCTTGAAGGCCAGTGACGCAGACTTGGTGAAATCGTCGAGCAGGCCGACGCCGCCGATCGAGGGCGTCGGCAGGATCGCGCGGCCGTTGGTCTCGTTGTAGAGCGAGACGTTGCCGGAGACGACCGGGAAGTCGAGCGTGCGGCAGGCTTCCGAGATGCCCTTCAGGCAGCCGACGAACTGGCCCATGATCTCGGGACGCTCGGGGTTGCCGAAATTGAGATTGTCGGTGATCGCGAGCGGCTTGCCGCCGACCGCGGTGATGTTGCGCCAGGCTTCCGCCACCGCCTGCTTGCCGCCCTCGAACGGATCAGCCTCGCAATAGCGCGGCGTGACGTCGACGGTCAGCGCGAGGCCCTTCGGCCCGTCCTGCACGCGCACGACGGCGGCGTCGCCGCCGGGGCGCTGCATGGTGTTGCCGAGAATGACGTGGTCGTACTGCTCCCAGACCCAGCGCTTGGAGCACATGTCGGGCGTGCCGATCAGCTTCTCCAGCGCAGCGCCGAGGCCCATCGGCGCGACCACGTCGCGCGCGTGCACGACCGGCAGCGCGGCGGACGGGACATGCGGGCGGTCATAGACCGGCGCCTCGTCGCCGAGCTCCTTGATCGGCAAATCGGCCATGACGTCGCCGCCATGCTTGACCACGAAGCGCTTGCTCGGCGTGGTGTAGCCGACAATCGCAAAATCGAGCCCCCACTTCGTGAAGATCTCCTCGGCTTCCTTTTCCTTCTCGGGCTTGAGCACCATGAGCATGCGCTCCTGGCTCTCCGAGAGCATCATCTCGTAGGCGCTCATGCCGGTCTCGCGGGTCGGCACCGCGTCGAGATCGAGGTCGACGCCAAGATCGCCCTTGGCACCCATCTCGACCGCCGAGCAGGTCAGGCCCGCCGCGCCCATGTCCTGGATCGCGATGACGCAGCCCTTCTCCATGATCTCGAGACAGGCTTCCAGCAGCAGTTTTTCGGCGAAGGGATCGCCGACCTGCACGGTCGGGCGCTTCTCCTCGGACTTGTCGTCGAACTCGGCCGACGCCATCGAGGCGCCGTGGATGCCGTCGCGCCCCGTCTTGGAGCCGAGATAGACGATCGGCATGTTCACGCCGGAGGCGGCCGCATAGAAGATCTTGTCGGCGTCGGCGAGGCCGACGGCCATGGCGTTGACGAGGATGTTGCCGTCATAGCGGGTGTGGAAGCGCACCTGGCCGCCGACCGTCGGCACGCCGAAGGAATTGCCGTAGCCGCCGACACCGGCGACGACGCCGGAGACGAGATGCCGGGTCTTGGCATGCTCGGGCGCACCGAAGCTCAGCGCGTTCAGGCAGGCGATGGGACGCGCGCCCATGGTGAAGACGTCGCGCAAAATGCCGCCGACGCCGGTGGTCGCACCCTGGTACGGCTCGATGTAGCTCGGGTGGTTGTGGCTCTCCATCTTGAAGACCACGGCCTGGCCGTCGCCGATGTCGATCACGCCGGCATTCTCGCCGGGGCCCTGGATCACCCAGGGGGCCTTGGTCGGCAGGCCGCGCAGATGGATGCGCGAGGACTTGTACGAGCAATGCTCGTTCCACATCGCCGAGAAGATGCCGAGCTCGGTGAAGGTCGGCTCCCGCCCGATCAGCTTCAGGATGCGCTCATACTCGTCGGGCTTGAGCCCATGGGCGGCAACCAGTTCGGGGGTGATCTTGGGTTCGTTCTTCATGGATTCGGGGCTTTCGGCGGCGGTTTGGCCGTTCTTAGGAACATCGGGGGCTCGCGAAAAGCCCTTTATGGCGCATTTTCCCGCTGTCCCACGTTTTGCGCCGGGGGCCCCGCGGGAACGGGAATTGCACGGCGCGGATGGATCGGATTTAAGGGCAAAGCACCCGTAATTGAAGGCCCATTTCCTTGCACGAATTGACCAAAATGGCTGCTTCGCCCCGCCCTGAGCTGCATGTCGCGACCGAGGGGGAATTTGCGGGCTGGCAGACCTGGATCCGCGACAGCTTTGAGAACCATATCGGCCCCTTCTGGCACCGCCTGGAGGCGGACGGCAGCGTCCGCTGCGCCTTCCGGGTCGAGAAGAAGCACCTGAACGGCTCTGGAAACGTCCATGGCGGCTGCTTCATGGCCTTCGCCGATTACAGCCTGTTCGCGATCGGCCGCCACGCCCTGGCTGGCAAAGGCGTGACGGTCAATTTCGCCTGCGAATTCCTCGATGCGGGACATGAGGGCGAGCTGATCGAGTGCACCGGCGAGGTCACCCGCGCCGGCAAATCGCTGATCTTCCTGCGCGGGCAGATGACCGCCGGCGAGCGCCTTCTGTTCACCTTTTCCGGGACGATCAAGCGGGCGAAGTGGAAGTCGCTCCCTCAGCCAAACGCATAGCTCGGCGCCTTCCCTTTTGCCGTCCCCTCGCCCAGACTTGGGCTGAGCGCGTTCGCGCCGGGGAGCAGAAACAAGGTGCCGCAGAGCACATCGCCGAGGGGCCGCGCAGCGGCCCCCGCATCATCATCGCGACCGTCCATAGCCACCGGCGCGCGTAACTGGCGCGACTATGCGCTGCTGTTCGCGCTAACCTGCTGCTGGAGCTCGACCTATCCGCTGGCAAAACTCGCGCTGGACACGATCCCGCCCATCACCTTCATCTCGGCGCGCTCGCTGATCGCGGCCGCCTTCCTGTTCGCGATCTTGTGGATGCGCGGCACCAAAACTCCCACCGACGCCAAAGCCTGGAAGCTGTTCGCGACCCAGCAGCTGATCAACTCGACCTTCCCGTTCCTGATCATCACCTGGTCGCAGCAATATGTACCGGCCTCGAACACGGTGGTGCTGGCCTCGACCACGCCGATCTTCGCCTTCCTGATCACCTCGCTGATCACGCGGCACGAGCCGGCGACGCTGCTGAAGTTCGCCGGCGCGATTTTGGGACTCGCCGGCACCGTCGCCATTGTCGGCCTCGATGCGCTGCGCGGCTTCGGGAGCGAGATCGTGGCGGAGATCGCGATCCTGCTCGCCACCATCTCCTTTGCCTGCGCGACCATCTTCGGCCTCAGGCTGTCCGATTACGACCCGATGGTGGTGGCGGCCGGCTCGCTGCTGTTCGGCGGCCTCGTGCTGCTGCCGCCCGCGCTGGTCATCGACCAGCCCTGGACGCTGCATCCGACGCCAACGGCCATCGTCGCCACCATCGTCATGGGCATCGTCTCCAGCGCATTGGGCCTGATGCTGTTCTACGTCTGCCTCGGCCGGCTCGGCACGCTGACCACCAACGCGCAAGGGTACTTGCGCATCCCGATCGGCGTTGGCCTATCGGTGCTGCTGCTCGGCGAAAGCGTGCCGTCGAACCTCGCCCTGGGCCTGCTGCTGGTCATGGCCGGCGTCGCCGCGATGACAGTGCCGGCGGAAAGGTTCAAGCTGCGTAGAGCATGATCCGGAAAAGTGCGCAGCGGTTTTCCGATAAGATCATGCTCAACAATAAAATCGCTCAGGTCGACAGCTGCTTCTCCGCGATCGACAGCCATTCGGCCTGCGCCTCGCGCAGATATTTTGGCGCGCGGCGCATCTGGATCAGCAGTTCGTTGAAGACCACCCGCGCCTCGGCGGTCCGCCCGACCATTTGCAGCAGCATGCCGTAGCGCACCCGCGCCTCGGCGCCGGGGAAATAGCCGGCGAGCGCGTGATATTCCTCCAGGGCCTCGTCGAGCCGGCCGACCTCGGCGAGCGCGCGGGCATAGAGCAGATGCGCGTCGGCGGAATCGAAGTCGGGCCATTGCTTCTGGAGATCGTCCAGCGTCGCCAGCGCATCGGCCGGGCGCTTGGCGGCAAACTCGGCCTGCGCCTTGCCGAAGGCATAGGCGGGATCATGGCCCATGGGCAGCTTCAGGATGTGATCGTAGTGCTGCTCGGCTTCGCTGTAGCGCCCGATCTTCGCGCACTCTTCCGCCAGCGCTGCGCGGTTGGCAATGGTGTCGGTGCCGGCCAACCGATCGGACAGCTCGCGATAGCGCTTCTCGGGATCGAGCCGGTTGGCGACACGCTGGCGCGCCTGTCGCGCGCCGGGGCTCGAGAACCACTCGGGAATGAGCTCGACCACGATGTAGGCGAGCGCGCCGATCAGCGGCACCATCAGGATGATGAAGGCCCAGGGCTGCAACCGCCCGGTTCGCGAGGCGTGGTAGATCAGCGTGATATCGAGCAGCAGAACGACCAAAGCGACGGGCATGTGACATCCACGAGCACAACGACAGCGTACGCACCCTGATATCGCAGCCGACACCGGGAGACAACTTCGAGTTGCCTCCACCTGCAGAAATCAGCACCCGGATGCGCGCGCGTTTGATGGCGATCAGGGATCAGTCGCGTCGTTGGCGATGGAGGTTCACGTGGGCACGGCGGATCGCGATCCGCCGGCGATCTATTGCTTGGCGTCGTCCGCCAGCATCTTCCGGTACTTCTCGACGTCGCGCGTCACCAGCTGCTGCAGCAGCTCCGGCGTATGCTCGTTGTCGTCAGGCGCAACGGTCGAGAGATCGGCAAAGCGCTTCTTCACCGCGTCGGTCTCAACCGCGGTGCGCGCCGCTGCGTTCAGCTTGGCGATGACAGCCGGCGGCGTGCCCTTCGGCGCGAACAGGCCGTTCCAGCCCTGCGCCTCGAACTCGGGCAGCCCGGCTTCAGCAGACGTCGGCAGGTCCGGCAGCGTCGCGAGCCGCACGGTCGAGCCGACCACGAGGCCCCTCACCAGCTTCTCGTTGATCGACTGCGAGACCGAGGCGGCGGCATCGCAGACGCCGTCGATCTGGCTGCCGACAGCGTCCGTCAGCGCGGGCGCGGCGCCACGATAGCCGACCAGCGTCGCATCGATCCCGGCGGCGGTGACGAAGCTCTTGCAGATCAGATAATTCGACGAGCCGACGCCGGCATGGCCGAGATTGATCTTGCCGGGATTGGCCTTGGCGTAGGCGATGAACTCCTTGAGGTCCTTCGCCGGAAAATCTTTGCGCAGCGCGACGATGCCGAAGGTCTTCGCCACCATCGCGATCGGCACGAAGGAATCAGGCGTGAACGGCAGTTTTGGATAGATCGTGTAGGTCGCGGCATTGGTGCCGGCATTGCCGATCGCGATGGTGTAGCCGTCAGGCTCGGCGCGGGAGGCGCGCGCCAGCGCGGTCGAGCCGCCGGCGCCCGCAACGTTTTCGATCACGATGGTCTGGCCGAGCGCGACGCTCATCTGTTCGGCGACGGTGCGCGCGATCACGTCCGAGGTGCCGCCGGCCGCGAACGGCACGATCATGGTGATCGGACGCTTGGGATAGTCCTGCGCGAATGCGCCTGTTGCGAACGCCAGCGCCGCGATCGCGGCGAGAGCACGCTTCACCACGAACGAGATCACGCGGCCTTTTCCAGATGCTGGGCGAGGCCGGCGAACAGGCCGCGGCCGTCGGTGCAGCCCATGATGTCTTCGACGTGGTTTTCCGGATGCGGCATCATGCCGAGTACGTTGCCCTTGTCGTTGACGATGCCGGCGATCGACTGTGCCGCGCCGTTGATGTTGGCGGCCTCGTCGACCACGCCGTCGGCGGAACAATAGCGGTAGAGCACCCGCCCCTCGCCTTCGAGCCGCTTGATCGTCTCTTCGTCCGCCTCGTAATTGCCCTCGCCATGGGCGACGGGCACGCGGATCACCTGGCCGGCATTGTAACCGCGGGTGAACGGGGTATCGGAGCGCTCGACGCGCAGATGCACGTCGCGGCAGATGAATTTCAGCCGCGCATTGCGCATCAGCACGCCCGGCAGCAGGCCGGACTCGCAGAGGATCTGAAAGCCGTTGCAGACGCCGAGCACGAGGCCGCCCTTGGCCGCGTAATCGCGCACCGCATCCATCACCGGCGCACGCGCGGCGATTGCGCCGCAGCGCAGGTAATCGCCATAGGAGAAGCCGCCGGGCACGACCACGAGATCGGTGCCTGATGGCAGCGACGTCTCGGCGTGCCAGACCATCGCCGGCTCGCTGCCGGAGATCAGCCTCAATGCGCGCGCCATGTCGCGCTCACGGTTGATTCCGGGAAAGACGAGGATGGCGGCTTTCATGGCAGAGGTTCCGACGGTGCTGGGAATCGGGGCTGGCCGAAGGGCCAATTCGTGAAGAGACATAGCCATTTGACGGGGATTTTACCAGTGCTAGCCTCGCCGGGCGGCCTTGTACACAGGCCATAGCCACGGCACTTTTGCCTGTCGATCTTGCCCGGGATTGAAGCCATGAACGTCCCGTCGCGGCCCACATCTCCCTCCGAGCCGGTGTCCACCGAGGGCGTCGTCGCCGCCGGCGCCTATGTCGACGGAAGGCGCGTCGCCAATATCGCCATCAGCGAGGCCTCGAGCTGGCGGGCCAAGCCCGGCCACGTGGTCTGGATCGGCCTGCACGAGCCCGACATGGCGCTGCTCGGCGCGGTACAGAAGCAGTTCGACCTGCACGAGCTCGCGATCGAGGACGCCAACCACGCCCATCAACGGCCCAAGATCGAGCAATATGGCGAGGCCCTGTTCATCGTGGCGCGCACCGCGCAGCTGATCGAGGGCCGGATCGCCTTCGGCGAGACCCACATCTTCGTCGGCGACGGCTATCTGGTCTCGGTGCGCCACGGCGCCTCGACGTCCTACACCCCGGTGCGCGAACGCTGCGAAAGTTGCCCGCGGGCGCTCGCGCGCGGCGAGGACTATATCCTCTACGCGATCCTCGATTTCATCGTCGACAATTACTCGCCCGTGCTCGAGAGCATTCACGAGGAGGTCGAGGGCATCGAGGACGACGTGCTTGCGCACGCGATCACCAGGGCGCAGATCGAACGTCTCTACATGCTGCGCCGTGACCTGTTACGGCTCCGCAACGCGATCGGGCCGCTGGTGGAGGTCTGCCGCCGGCTCGAGCACGACGAGCTGTCGATGGTGCGCGCGACGATGCAGCCGCTGTTCCGCGACGTTACCGACCACGTCAGGAACATCCAGGAGCGGATCGATTCCATGCGCGAGGTGTTGGCCTTCGCCTTCGAAGCGAGTCTGCTGGTCGGCCAGGCGCAGGAGACGGCAGTCTCAAAGAAGCTCGCCTCGTGGCTGGCGATCATCGCCATCCCCACTGCGCTCGCCGGCATCTACGGCATGAACTTCAAGCACATGCCGGAGCTGGACTGGGAGTACGGCTACTACATGCTGCTCGGCGTGATGCTGGCGGCCTGCGGCGCGCTCTATTGGCGTTTTCGGCGGGTGGGATGGCTGTGATGCGAAAGCGCTCAGCAATAGCTGAGTAGCCCGGATGGAGCGAAGCGCAATCCGGGCTACGGCTGCAAGCCTGGCCTAGACGATCTCGACCCGATAATTCTCGATCACGGTGTTCGCCAGCAGCTTGTCGGCGGCTTCCTTCAGCGCGGCTTCCGCCTTGGCCTTGTCGGCACCGGCGAGCTCGATGTCGAACACCTTGCCCTGGCGGACGCTCGCGACGCCGTCGACGCCGAGCGACTTCAGCGCGCCTTCGATGGCCTTGCCCTGCGGATCGAGGATACCCGTCTTCAGGGTAACGGTAACACGTGCCTTCACGTCTATATCCCTCTTAGCTCTTCACCAGCACGGGACCCGTGCCCTGCGGACGCTCGTTCTCCATGAGGATGCCGAGGCGCTTTGCGACTTCCGTGTAGGCCTCGAGCAGGCCGCCGAGGTCGCGGCGGAAACGGTCCTTGTCGAGCTTCTCGTTCGATTTGATGTCCCACAGCCGGCAGCTATCCGGCGAGATCTCGTCGGCGACGATGATCCGCATCATCTCGTTCTCGAACAGACGGCCGCACTCCATCTTGAAGTCGACGAGGCGGATGCCGATGCCGAGGAAGAGGCCGGTGAGGAAATCGTTGACGCGGATGGCGAGCGCCATGATGTCGTCGATCTCTTGGGGCGTTGCCCAGCCGAAGGCAGTGATGTGCTCTTCCGACACCATGGGGTCGTTGAGCTGGTCGTTCTTGTAATAGAATTCGATGATCGAACGGGGCAGCTGCGTGCCCTCCTCGATGCCGAGGCGCTGCGACAGCGAGCCGGCGGCAACGTTCCGCACCACCACTTCCAGCGGCACGATCTCGACCTCGCGAATCAACTGCTCGCGCATGTTGAGGCGGCGGATGAAATGGGTCGGCACCCCGATGTCGTTGAGGTGCTGAAACAGGTACTCCGAGATCCGGTTGTTGAGGACACCCTTGCCCTCGATCACCTGATGCTTCTTCGCATTGAACGCGGTGGCGTCATCCTTGAAGTGCTGGATCAGGGTACCGGGCTCCGGGCCTTCATAGAGAACCTTTGCCTTGCCTTCATAAATGCGACGCCGACGGCTCATTGGGATGTACCGTGTTTTGTTGAAATCCATGAATTTGGTGTGCTCCGGTTGATTAGGATTACGACCCACAGCGGAGCTGCCGTGAACGGCTCGGAACCCGTCCATAACCCAAGGAAACACCGAGGAAACAGAACGGGAACCAAGCCTTAGGCAACCTATCCGATTGGCTGTCCGAGCACAATCGATCCGGCCGTCCGGCGCCCAACTTATACCGTCTTGCCTGCGGCTTAACGGCTCGTTGTTTTGCCGATTCGTGCTCCTTATCTAGGCATGCGCCGGGGCTCCCGCAACGAGGGCCGCCGGGTCCAGTCAGCAGGGAATTGGAAGAGGCATGAACGAGATCAATAAGCGCGAGGAAGGCTTCGAGAAGAAATTTGCCCTCGACGAGGAGCAGAAATTCAAGGCGGAGGCCCGCCGCAACCGGCTGCTCGGGCTGTGGGCGGCCGAAAATCTCGGCATATCGGGCGAAGCTGCCACCGCCTATGCCAAGGAGGTCGTCGCGGCCGATTTCGAGGAAGCCGGCGATGCCGACGTCCTGCGCAAGATCATGGCCGATTTCGCCGCCAAGAGCGTCGCAGTTACCGAACAGGCGATTCGCGCCAAGATGAGCGAGCTGCTCGCGGTCGCGGCTGCCGAGGTGAAGACAGGGAAATAATCCATTCAGGCCCGACGCCGGCGCGCCACGACCTTGCGCGCCGGCGATCTTTTTCGGCCAGCCCGGTTCTTCGAGACGTCGCCCGTGGCGTAGTCGCGGCGGATGGTTTCCAGGAGGCGCTGAGCGGCCGCACTCAGGAAGCCACCGCGACGGGTCACCAGCACGATATGCTGGTCCGCGGCGAGATCGCCGACGGCGATCGTCGAGATCGCTCCCGCATGCAGCTCCTCCGCCACGTGGCTCTGCGCCAAGAGCGCAAGGCCGAAGCCCGCCTCCACGAGCCGCTTCTGCGCGGTGAGGCTGTCCACCGCCGTCCACTCCACGTCCCCGAGGCCTTGCGTCAGGAACAGCGCGAACACGTGAGCAGCCGCAATCTCGCGGCGGCCGCGCGTTTCCGGGAACGCGATCCAGCGCTCGCCGCGAAGCTCGACAAGCCGTTTCACGCGCTTGCCGGCAAGCGGATGATCGGACGCGCAGACCACCTGCAACGCCTCGCTCAGCACCAGCTCATAGGCAAGATCGCCGGCGCGGTCGGCGTTGTAACGCAGGCCGATCGTCGCCTCTCCACGCCGGATGAGATCGCTGACCTCCGCGCTGGTCGCGGTCCGCAAGGCGAGCGCGACGGCGGGATTTTCCGCGGCAAATCGCTTCATGATGCCCGACAGGCGGCCGTCGGCGAGCGTGCCGGTCACGGCCAGCGAAACCGGCCCCGAATTCTGCTTGGTCAGCGCGCGTATGGCCTGCTCGGCGTCCTGCGCCGCCGCGACGGCGCGCTCGGCATAGGGGATCAGCACGCGCCCGGCATCGCTGAGCCGTGTGCGGCCGGCGATCCTTTCGAACAGGGGCACGCCGAGCTCCTGCTCCAGCAGCGCAATGCGGCGCGAAATCGCCGGCTGCGAGCGATGCAGCGCCTTTGCAGCGTTCGAGATGCCGCCGCGCCGGTGTACCACCAGGAACGTGTTCAGCGCGTCGCTGTCCATGCCGGACCTCATGCAAAAAGCTGATGATATCGAGAGAAATAACAAATTTGTCTGATGGGTGAAACCACCCTATCGCTGCTGCGCGACAAGAGACCGACAGGAGCCCCCATGCGCACCCAGGCCGACAAGGCAGCACGATTTCGCGAACTGCATCAGCGCCCCGGCGCCTTCATCATCCCGAACCCCTGGGATGCCGGCACCGCAAAACTGCTGGCGTCGATGGGGTTCGAGGCGCTTGCGACGACGAGCCTTGGCCTTGCCAACACCCTCGGCGGCACCACCGTCAGCCTCGATGCCATCCTTGAAAACTGCCGGATCATCGCCGAGGCGACCGATCTTCCCGTCAATGCCGACCTCGAAAACTGTGGCGCGGACGATCCGAAGACCGCGGCAAGGGCCATCACGCGCGCGGCGGAGGCCGGCTGCGTCGGCGGCTCGATCGAGGATTTTACCGGCGATCCGCGCAAGCCGATCTACGAATTCCAGCTCGCGGTCGAACGCGTGCAGGCCGCCGTCGAGGCGGCACGCGCGCTCCCCTTCCCATTCACGCTGACGGCCCGCACCGAGAACCTGCTGAAGGGCACCAACGATCTCGACGACACGATCCGGCGGCTGCAGGCCTTCGAGGCCGCCGGCGCCGACGTGCTGTATTCGCCGGGGGTCCACGACATCGAGACCATCCGCACCGTGGCCTCGTCGGTCAAAAAGCCCTTCAACCTGGTGATGGGTTTTGCTGATCCGACGCTGACCCTCGCGCAATTGTCGGCGGCCGGCGTCAAGCGCATCAGCGTCGGCGGCGCCATGTCGCGCTATGCGCTGGCCGCCTTCCTGAAGAGCGCGCGCGAGATGAAGGAGAACGGCTCCTTCACCTTTGTTCGCGAGATGGCACCGATCAAGGAGCTGCGCGAGGCCTTCGCGTCGGTCAGCCCTCCCTAAAGCCGTACTCCGGCACGTTGCCGCTGGCGCCGTAATATTTGTACGGCAGGAATTTGCCGCTCATGGTGATCTTGACGCGGTCGCCCTTCGGGTTGGCGACGCGCTCGATGCCCATGTCGAAGTCGATCGCCGACATGATGCCGTCGCCGAACTCTTCCTCGATCAGCGCCTTCCAGGCCGGGCCGTTCACCATCACCATCTCGTAGAAGCGGTAGATCAAGGGATCGGTCGGCGGCATCGGCGTGCCGGCGCCGCGCATCGGCACCTCATTGAGCATAGCGGTCTCGGCCTTGGAGAGGCCGAACAGCTCGGCGGCGTTGGCGGCCTGCGGCTTCGTCAGCTTCATCTGGCCCATGATCGCGCCGACGATCAGCACCTCGGAATAGCCGCCGATCTTCTCGCAGATGTGTTTCCAGCTCCAGCCCTTCTCGCGCTTGATGTCGAGCAGCTTCTCGGTGAGGTCTTCGCGTTTCATGTCAGGGTCTCCTCGTTAGGCGGTCAATCCGGGATTGGCCCCGGGTGTCCAGGTCTGTCGTTGCTCTTCACCGCTGGATGCGATCGAGAGGCCGGGCTTGCCGATATGCACCAGGGGTACGTTGCGCGGATCGTGATCCGGCTTTTCAGTGGTGAAGGTCTTGCTGCGCGTCACCAGGAAATCGATGATGTGGTTGCGCAGCGCGTAATAAAGCGGATGGCGGTGCAGGTCGGTGCGGCCGCGATCCCTGGGCAGCGGGTTCTCGACGACCTCGGCCAGCACCGCGCCGGGTCCGTTGGTCATCAGGAAAATCTTGTCGGCGAGGTAGATCGCCTCGTCGACGTCATGGGTGATCATGAACGCGGTCTGCCCTGTCTCCAGGCAAATCCGCCGGACCTCGTCCTGCAGCGTGCCGCGCGTCAGCGCGTCCAGCGCCGAGAACGGCTCGTCCATCAGCATCATCTTCGGCGTGATCGACAGTGCCCGCGCAATGCCGACGCGCTGCTTCATGCCGCCGGACAGTTCTGACGGCCGCTTGTGCTCGGAGCCGGTGAGCCCGACAAGGTCGATGAAATTCTGCGCGTGCGCCTTGACCTTGGCGCGATCCCAGCTGCGCCATTTCGAGCTCACAGCGTAAGAGACGTTGCCGAGCACGGTGCGCCAGGGCAGGAGCGCATGGCTCTGGAAGATCACGGCGCGGTCGAGGCTGGTGCCCGAGATCGCCTGCCCGTCGACGATGACGGCGCCCTCGCTCGGCGCATCGAGGCCGGCGAGGATGTTGAGCACCGTGGTCTTGCCGCAGCCGGAATGGCCGATCACGCAGCAGAACTCACCGCGCGCCATCGAGAGCCAGAGGTTCTCGAAAATGGTGGTCGTGGCGCCACCCGCACCGGGATAGCGTTTTGCAATGCCTTCGATGGAGACGAACTTGTCGGTCACAGCCACTACTCCGGAAAGGTGACCATGCGCGTGAAGCGCGCGAGGATCTGGTCGAGCAGCATGCCGACGATCCCGATCAGGAGGATCGCGATGATCACGTTGGTGATCGAGAGGTTGTTCCACTCGTTCCAGACGAAGTAGCCGATGCCGGTGCCGCCGACGAGCATTTCGGCCGCGACGATCACGAGCCAGGCGATGCCGATCGAGATGCGCATGCCGGTCAAAATCGTCGGTGCCGCCGCAGGGAGGATCACCGTGAAGGCGCGCCTGACGGTGCCGACCTCCAGCGTGCGCGCGACGTTGATCCATTCCTTGCGGACGCTCGCGACGCCGAACACGGTGTTGAGCAGCATCGGCCAGATCGAGCAGATGAAGATCACGAAGATGGCGGAGACCGAGGAATCCTTGATGGTGTAGAGCGCCAGCGGCATCCAGGCGAGCGGCGAGATCGGCTTCAAGACCTGGATGAACGGATCGAGCGCCTTGCTGAGCAGCGGCGACATGCCGATGAGGAAACCGAGTGGGATCGCGACCAGCACCGCCAGCAGATAGCCGGTGCCGACGCGCGCGATGGAATAAGCGAGCTGGATGCCGAGCCCCTTGTCGTTCGGCCCGTTGTCATAGAACGGCCGCTTCAGATGCTCCCACAGCTTCGCGCCGACATCGAGCGGCCCGGGCATTGCGGATTTGCCCTGGGTCGCGGTGAGGCCCATCAGCTTGGCGTATTCCGGACTCATCGTCGCCACCGGCGCGGTGGAGCGCGTGGCAAGATGCCAGATGCCGAGGAACGCGGCGAGCAGCGCGATGGAGACGAGGCCGGCGCGGAGGCGGAGGGAGGAGTTCATTGCGCGAGACCTCTCCACGCGTCGTCCCGGCGAACGCCGGGACCCAAACCGCGTGATCCATCGATTGCGATCAGTGGGAGTACCGAACGACGAGTCTTCGCCAAACCTCTCCCTGTGGTTATGGGTCCCGGCCTTCGCCGGGACGACAATGGAGCGAGAGCGAGAGACTTACTCACGACTGCTTCCTGATCTTGAAGCTCGCGACATAATCCTCGGGCTTGGCCGGATCGAAATTCTTCCCCATCACCGCGAACGACTTGTAGCTGCTCGCCGGCGGCGACAGGCCCATCTCGGTCATCAGCTTCTTGGTATCGGTCGCCAGATACACCTGCTCGGCGACCGCCTTGTAATCGACGTCGCCCTTGATCTGACCCCAGCGCTTCATCTGCGTCAGCATCCACACCGCGAAGGACTGCCAGGGGAACGGATCGAAATCGACGCGCTTGGCATCGGTCTTCACGCCGCCGAGGCCGTCGGCGTAAGTGCCGGTCAGGACCTGCTCCAGCACCGTCACCGGGGCGTTGATGTAGTTGGCCGGCGCGATCGCCTCCGCAATCTGCTTGCGGTTCTCCGCCTTCGACGCATAGGCGGTCGCATCGACGATGGCGCGCGTCAGCGCGGCAAAGCTGTTCGGCGCTGCCGTGATGAACTCACGGCTGGCGGCGAAGCTGCAGCAGGGATGGCCGTCCCAGATCTCCTTGGAGAGCAGATGCATGAAGCCGACGCCGTCATAGATCGCGCGCTGGCAGATGTTGTCGGGCGCGAGGAAGCCGTCGATGTTGTCGGCGCGCAGATTGGCCACCATCTCCGGCGGCGGCACCGAGCGCAATTGCACGTCGGTGTCGGGGTCGAGGCCGTGCTCGGCGAGATAATAGCGCAGCAGGTAGTTGTGCATGGAATAGTCGAAGGGGATCGCGAATTTCAGGCCCTTCCAGTCCTTCGGATCGCGCTTGTCCTTGTGCTTGGTCGCGAGCACGATGCCCTGCCCGTTGATGTTCTCGATCGCGGGCACCGCGAACGGAATGGCGTTGGCCCCGAGGCCAAGCGAGATCGCGATCGGCATCGGCGCCAGCATGTGCGCGGCGTCGTACTCCTTGTTGATGGTCTTGTCGCGGATCACCGCCCAGCCGGCGGTCTTGACCACTTCGACGTTGAGGCCGTGCTTGGCATAGAAGCCCATCGGCGCCGCCATGATGATCGGCGTGGCGCAGGTGATCGGGATGAAGCCGACCTTGAGATCCTTCTTCTCGGGCGCGCCGGCCTGCGCGAACACTTCGGTCGCCGTCTTGAGCGGGAAGAACTGCGAGAGCGCCGCGAGCGCGGTCGATGCGCCGACCGACTTCAGGAAGGCACGCCGCGCCACATCCTGGGGAAACATCGCGCGCATGACGGCGGAGGCGACCACGCCCTCGTAACGCTTCTCCTCGCTCTCGACGGGATCACAGCGCAGCGCAGTGGCCTGCTCATGCTCCGCCGCGGATTGGTGCTGGCCGCAAACGCAGCCGGCTCGAAGGTTGCGATCGGGATCAAACGGATTGTCGAACGTGGACATCGGCCCTCCTGCGCGTCATTGCGAGGAGGATTTACGCAAGGAGTGTGCCACCCCCTCGGGAGCGGCCAGTGCCTTGATGACGCAGCACTTTCGGTCACGCTTGGCCACTACGAAAACTCGTGATAAACGAAATTTCGTAGCTCAATGACGAGATTTCGTAATGGCAACGACGCCAATGCCCGTCCACGATGTTCCCGCCATCGACCCGCGCATCGCGGCGTTCGAATCCTCGGTCGAGGCGACGCTGCTGGTCGATCCCTTCGGCGACCAGATCGTCGATGCCAATCCCGCCGCCTGCGCCCTGCTCGGCTATGACCGCGCGCTGCTGCGGCAAACGAAGGCCAGCACGCTCCATGCCGGCGAGCTTCCCGCGCTCACCGTCTTCACCCAGGCCGTGCTGCACAAGGGCGCCTACTGGACCACGGCCCTCACTCCCCGCCATGCGACAGGGCAAAACCTCCAGCTCGAATATGCCGGCTGCCTGCTGCCGCATGATGGCCGCTCGCTGCTGCTGCTCACGCTGACCGATCTCGAAGCGCGCCGCCGGCGCAATGTCGACGCCGCCGCCGAGGACCACATGCGCGGCGGCATTTCGACCTGGCAGCGTGTCGAGCGCGTGTTCCAGGACATCGAGCGCGAGAACCAGCTGATCCTGCGCGCCGCCGGCGAAGGCATCTATGGCGTCAACGCAGAAGGCAAGACCACCTTCGTCAATCCTGCGGCCGAGCGGATGCTGGGCTGGACCGCCGAGGAGCTGGTCGGCAAGGAGATCCACCCGATCGTCCACCACACCCATCACGACGGCCGCCACTATCACAACCACGACTGCCCGATCTACGCGGCGTTCCGCGACGGCGCCGTGCACCAGGTCGACGGCGAGGTGTTTTGGCGCAAGGACGGATCGCCCGCCTGGGTCGAATATACCTCCACGCCCATTCGCGATCGCGGCGTCGTGGTCGGCGCGGTCGTGGTGTTTCGCGACGTCAGCCAGCGCCGCGAAGCCGACGAGAAGCTGCACGCCGCGCTCGCCGAGGTCGACCGTCTGCGCGAGCGGCTGGAGCTGGAGAACGCCTATCTCCAGGAGGAAATCCGCATCGAGACCAACCCGCGCGGCATCATCGGCGGAAGCGAGGCGATCCAGAAGACGCTGCGCCAGGTCAAGCTGGTGGCGCCGACCACGGCGGCGGTGATGATCACCGGCGAGTCCGGCACCGGCAAGGAGCTGATCGCGCGCGCCATCCACGAGGATTCCACCCGCAGCGACCGGCCGCTGATCCGCGTCAACTGCGCCGCGATCCCGCGCGAATTGTTCGAGAGCGAGTTCTTCGGCCATGTCCGCGGCGCCTTCACCGGCGCGACGCGCGACCGCATCGGCCGCTTCGAGCTTGCCGACGGCGGCACGCTGTTTCTCGACGAGGTCGGCGAGATCCCGCTCGAATTGCAAGGCAAGCTGCTGCGCGTGTTGCAGGAGGGCCATTTCGAGCGCGTCGGCCAGGAGCGCACCCGCGCGGTCGACGTCCGCGTCATCGCCGCGACCAACCGCGATCTCAAGCAGGAGGTGCAGCGCGGACGCTTTCGTGAAGACCTCTATTTCCGTCTCAACGTGTTCCCGATCGAAACCGTCCCCTTGCGCGAGCGGCGCGAGGACATTCCCCTGCTCGCGCAACATTTCCTGACGCGCGAGGGCAAGGCGCTGAAGTCGAATTTGCGCCTGTCCGAAGGCGATGCGCGGCGGCTCGCCCGCTACGACTGGCCCGGCAATGTCCGCGAATTGCAGAACGTGATCGAGCGCGCCGCGATCCTGTCGCAGAACGGCCGCCTGCGCATCGATCTTCCCGATGTCTCCGGCGCGCAGGCACCTAGCAGCGCCGCCCGCCAGAAGACGGATGCGCGCCCCGCCGTGATGACGTCGTCGGAAATGCGCGACCACGAGCGCGCCAACATCCTGGCCGCGCTCGAGGCCTGCGCCGGAAAAGTCTTCGGCCCCGGCGGCGCGGCCGAGATGCTCGACATCAAACCGACCACGCTGGCCTCGCGGATCAAGGCGCTGGGGATCGCGCCCCGTCCGCGGACCATGTGATCGCGGCACTCACGCCGCCTTGGTCGTCACACCAGACGCAATCGGCAGGCCCTGCTCGATCGGCAGCGAGGGATCGCGCGACCATTCGTTCCAGGAGCCGAAATACATCCGCACGTCCTTCACGCCGGCATTCTTCAGCGCCAGGAACGTGTTCGAGGCACGCGCGCCCTTGAAGCAGTAGAGATAGACCGGCGTCGTCGTCGAGATGCCGACGGTGGCGCATTCAGCCAAAATCTCGTCCTTGGACTTGAAGCGCGGGCCCTCGGCGGTCGGCTTCATCATGCGGTACCATTCCAGCCAGACAGCGCCGGGGATGCGGCCCTTGCGCGGGCAGAAGTCCTTCCCGTAGGGCGAGGAGCTGTCGCCGATCCACTCGTCGACGTCGCGCACGTCGAGGATGGCGATGCCGGGCTTGCCGACGGCACCCAGCATCGTCTTGGCGTCGATCAGGATCTCGCCGGCTTCCGGCACGATCGCGAACGAAGCCTTCACCGGCGTCGGCACGTCCTTGGTCACCGGGAAGCCGGCCGCCGACCACGCATCGAAGCCGCCATGCAGCACCTTCACCTTGGGATAGCCGAGCATGGTGAGCAGGTAATAGCCGCGGCAGGACTGGCCGAAGCCCGAGTTCATCGACTGCTCGTAGATCACGGCCGTCTCCTTGCCGGAAAGGCCCGCGCCGCCGAAGGCGTCGGCGAATTTTGTCTTCAGCTCCGCCATGCCCTCAGGCGTCGAGGTCGCCAGGAACGTGAAGATCTCATGCACGTTGACGGCGCCCGGCAGGTGTCCGGCGGCATAGGCATCGGGATTGCGGGTGTCGATGACGACACACGGCTCTAGCTTCAAGAGATCGGCGAGTTCGACGGCAGTGATCAGGACGTCAGTCATGGCAGCCTCTCCGTTGAGGTTGGGGGTCTCTGGGGTCGTCGTCTTAGGGTCGCGTCTTAGGTCTTCTTGGGGTGGACTCGTAGAACTCAGGCATCGGCGAGCATCTTGCGCAGTTGCTTGGTGGCCGGCGTGACGATCGCGACGAAATAGGCCTCGCGCAGGCGCCGCTGCGCGCGGTGGCTCTTGAGATAGCCGCGCGCGCCACAATGCAGCATCGCTGCATGCGCCGCCGCGACGCTGGCCTCGCCCGCACGCAGGCGCAGCGCGATCACCTTGCGCCAATAGGTCTCCTCCTCGTTGTAGGGATCGCGCGCCAGCGCCATGGTCTCGGCCTCGAGCTCGGCGGCGAGCTCGCGGAAGTGCACCGGCTGCTGCGGCAGATAGCGGTTGATGTGGCCGAGCGGGTTATCCACCTCGTCCATGATGTTGATGCAGTCCCTGATGACGCCAAGCGCCATGCCGGCCTGGAGCAGGATGAAGCCGGCGCGGATCTTCTTGACGAAGGGCCCGGCGGGATCGGCGAGGATCAGCTCGTCCGGCACGAAGACATCGCGGAACTGCACGCCGTAGGTGCCGGTGCCGTCCATCGCGAGGAACGGCTTGCATGGCGTCAGCGTGATCGCCGGGTCCGAGCAGTCGGCGAGGAACATGACAGTGCCCTGATCGTCCTCGCGCTCGAAGATGGTGCCGAAGAAATGATCGGGGCCGAGATTGGAGACCCAGGGCAGCGCGCCACGCACGATGTAGCCGCCCTCGACCTTCTTCCCTTTCAGCTTGAGCTTCTCGATGCCGAAAAAGCTCTTCATGGGATTGGAGAGTCCGGTGCCGCCGAGCACGCGCCCGGTCGAGAACGCATCGCCGAAACGCCTCGCTAGCTTCAGATTGGTCGAGTTGGCGGCGTACCAGACCAGCGTGTTCTGGCACCAGGCCATGAAGGCGGTGGCGCCGCAGACCTCGCCGATCGCAGCCATCGACTCGATCGCGCAGCGCAAGTCCGCGGGACCTTCGTAAGGAACGTGACTGCCCCAGGCTCCGACCGCGCCGAACGCGCGCAGCACCTCGGCCGGATAGACCGAGCCGTCGTCGATGCCGACGGCGAGCGGCGCGAGCTGCTCCCGCGCAATCCGCGCCACCTCCCCTGCAATGGACGGTGCGGGCTGATCCAAAACTTCGGCCCGCGATAAAGCCAGTGAACCCATGATCGTCTCCCGCACCGTTGTCCCTGTTGCTATTGTTAGATGCCGACCTCGAGATTGACGGGACGGGTGAAGGTGTTGGCGACCGGCGACCATTTCTTCACATGGGCGACCAGCGCGTTGATCTCGTCCTGCGAGATGCCCTCGCACTCCATGTCCACTTTCACGCGCACGTCGGTGAAGCCGACCGGCTTGTCGGAGACATCGCCGGTGCCCCAGACCGCGGTGATGTTGAGGTCGCCTTCGAGCTCGAGCTCGAGCTTGTTGACGATCCAGCCGCGATGCACGGCGTTGGCGTGCAGGCCGACCGCAAGACACGAGCCGAGCGCGGCGAGCGAGGCTTCCGACGGATTGGGGGCGGTGTCGTCGCCCAGAAGCCCCGGCGGCTCGTCGACGATGTAGGGCGGCAGGTTGCGGATGTAGTTGGCGTGGCGGAACTTTCCTTCCGCAACCGTCTTGCACTTCAAGGTCTTGATGACCTTCGGATTCGCCTTGCCATTGGCGATCAGTTGCTCGAGGCCATTCTTGTCGATGGGTGCGAGGCAACCCGTCAGCACGGTCTTCTGAACGACGGCAGTCATCAATCTTCTCCCTGGCAGAAGTGGAATTCGGCAGGATACCGAACGGTCTGTTTCCCTGCATGGAGCGTGCCAGAGCCGGCCGAAAACAAAACGCGAAGCTTTGGAGCCGCTTAAGCCTCCCTGCCTGCGGATTGATCAGCCGGTGCTTGCTCAAAGGCGATGCAGATGGGCTGGCCTTTGCGAATCTTTTCAGCGCGGAACAGATGCGGCTTGCTGATGCGGCGCAGCTGCGGGTAAGTTCGTCACCATGGCAAAGACGTCATCGAAGAAGACTTCGCCCCACGCCGCCGCTGGCGAAGATGAATCCGCGCGCGGGCGCCTCCTCAGCGCCGCAACGCATCTGTTCTGCAAGAACGGGATCAACGCCACCGGCATCGACGCGATCATCGAGGAAGCCGGCACGGCGAAGACCACACTCTACAAATTGTTCGGCTCCAAGACCAATCTCGTCAACGCGGTGCTGGAGAGCGAAGGCAAGCAGTGGCGCGAATGGTTCATCGGCGCCATGGAAGCGGGCGGCGGCGACGCGCAGGCCAAGCTGACGCGGATCTTCCCGGCGCTGAAGAGCTGGTTCGCCGAAGAGCGCTTCTACGGCTGCCCCTTCATCAATGCCGTCGGCGAGCACGACAAGGACGCCAAACAGTTCCGCAACATCGCGCTGAAGCACAAGAAGATCGTGCTCGGCCATATCGAGAAGCTCGCCGGCGAACTCGGCTCGAGCGAGCCCGCGGTGCTCGCGCACCAGCTCGGCCTGATCATCGACGGCGCCATCGTCGCCGCAATGATCTCGCGCGACCCAGGCGTGGCCGATACGGCGGCGCTCACGGCCGGCCCCCTGCTCGGCCAGTCCAAGGCGAAGAAGAAGCGCGCGGCGGATCAGCTCGAGGCGGTGTAAACGCGCTGGTCTTGTAGCCCGCATACAGCGAAGCGGAATGCGGGAACACCGTCCCGGATTGCGCTCCGCTCCATCCGGGGTACGAGGTCCGTAGGGTGGGCAAAGGCGCAAAGCGCCGTGCCCACCAAACTCGTCGAGCTTTGTTGATCGAGATGGCGGGCGCGCTTTGCTTTGCCCACCCTACGAGAGCTGCGCCCCGTCAGGGATTGACGCCCAGCGCCTTGAGCTCGGCCGCGGCCGCCTGTGCTTCCACGAAGGTCGGCGGGCAATCGGCAAGTGCCAGTCCGAAAAGCCGCCGCGCCTCCTCCTTCATGCGACGCTGCAAAGCGAGTTCAGCGGTGAAGAAATTCGCTTCACAGATCTGGCCCTTCTTCTTGATCGGGTCGGCATCGTCGGCTGCGCGCAGCAACTCCTCGGCCGTCATCGTCCCCAACATCACCCGGATGATTGGAGCAGGCCATTTCGTCATATCGAGCTTGGCGGTCGCCTCTGACAACGTCTCCGGGGCATTACTGCGCCAGCCGGCGATTTCACGCCAGATCGCACCATAGGGCTCCTTGGGATCGAGCTCTCGTGAACGATCGAGGTTGGAGATTGCCTGCCCGGTCGAGCCGGCCTGGAGGTGTGCCATGGCACATATGCGATACTGGCCGGCCGCCTTCGGAGCACGCTCGATCGCGAGATCGCATGCCGAGACGGCGCGCTGCGGATCCCCCATCGCCAGATAGCTGAAGGTGCGGCACATATATGTGTTGGGGTCCTTGGGATCGAAGGCCACCGCGCGATCGCAGTCATCCATGGCGCGCGCAAGCTCGTGCTTTGCTCGATAAGCGCCTGCACGATAGACGTACGCAGGAGGGTACCCCGGATCGAGCGCGAGCGCCGCTTCGTAATCGGAGATTGCACCATCAATGTTGCCCTTCTTGCTCTGGGCAACACCGCGCGCCAGATAGGCCGCCCTGTGCAATGGATTGAATTGAGCGGACGGACCGGGATCAGTGGGAGCCAGATCCCCACCATGATAGAAAGGCCGCGCCCCGCCGGCAGCGAGTGACGGATCGAGCTTCAATTCGATTGCTCTCGTATAGTCGGCAATGGCGCGGTCGAAATCGCCCTTCGTGGAATATGACACCCCGCGACTGTAGTAAGCGCGCTGATCCTTGGGGTTCAGCCGGATGGCCTCGCCGTAGTCCGCAATCGCGCGATCGAGTTCTCCGAGTTGATAGTAAGAGTATGCGCGATTGTAATGCGCGTAGACATTTTGAGGATGGAGCCTGATCAGCTCACTGTAATCGGCGACCGCGAGTTCGAACGCGCCCTTCTTGCTGTAAGCGCTAGCTCGATTGAACCGGGCGCTGATCACGCCTCGCTCGCCAAATTTCCCGGCATCCAGCACGGACGTGCAGGCGGCGATCCGCTCATCGACCGGGATTTCCGTGATCGCAGTGCATTTCCAGTCCGTATTGGACTCAGCAATGGAGGGCGACACAAGCGAAGCAGCGGCCAAACAAATCGCCGCGGCGACAATCTCGCGGCCCGTCATTCCAGACATGCAGTCCCCATTTCAATTCCCGGGAACTTCATAGCAATCGATTGAGCGCCCGCACAGCCCTTGGTTGCGGCGCAAATTGCAAACCTCGTGCGAGGATGACGGTCTCGTAGGGTGGGCAAAGGCGCGCAGCGCCGTGCCCACCACCTCTGTATCAGCTACGTCGATCGACATGGTGGGCACGCTTCCGCCTTTGCTCTTGGAGCTACGGCGGACAAGCCGCTTGCCCACCCTACGAAATCCCACCCGTTCGATCAGCGGCTCGCTCGCAGCGCGCCAAGCTCAGCGTCTGCGGCCTGCTTCTCGATAAAGGTCTTCGGGCAATCGGCCGCCGCCTGCTCGAACAGCTTCAACGCCTCTTCCCTGGAGCCGCTCTGCAAGGCGCGCTCGGCGATATAGAAATTCGCCTCGCAGACCTGCCCCTTCTTCTTCGCCGGGTCGGCATCGTCCGCCGCGCTGAGCACTTGCTCCGGCGTCGTCGTGCCAAGGAAGAGATTGAGGACCGGCGCGGGCCACTTCGCCGTGTCGAGCTGCTTTGCAGCCTCGCTCAGCTGGCTCGGTTGGTCACTGCGCCTTGCAACAATTTCGCGCCATAAGACCGGGTAGGCATTCTTTGGATCGAGCTGGATCGCCTGATCGAGGTCGGCCAACGATTTGGCGAATGAAGCAATCTGCCAATAGACCCTTGCACGATGAAAATAGGCGCGCGCATCCTTGGCATCGAGCTGCACGAGTTGATCGTAATCCGCGAGCGAACGGTCGAAATCTCCCTTGGCCTTGTACGCGTTAGCGCGGAGCCCGAGTGCGTCCTTGTCCTTAGGGTTGAGGCGGATCGCCTCATCATAGTCTGCGATGGCCAGATCAAGGTCCCCTCTTGCGGAGTACGCAGTTCCCCGAGCGCGGAATGCAGGACCGTCCCCCCAGCCGAGCGCAGCTGTCCCGCCATCAACAGACGCTGAAGCGGGATCGGCGTCTTGACCTGGAATCTGATGCGTCCCCTCGCCTGGGCTTCCCTGATCCCGATGGGCCAGCTGAATTGCCTGTGTGAAATCGGCAATGGCGTGGTCGTAGTCGCCTTTTCGAGCATAGGCGACACCCCGGCAGAGGTAGACAGATCGACCTCGTGGGTTGAGCTCGATGATCCGGTCATAATCGGCGAACGCGCGAGTGAACTCGTCCAATTGAAGGAAGGATTCTGCGCGAAAGAAATAAAATTCCTCGCTCCTTGGCTTGATCTGCATGGTTTGATCGAGTGCGGCCAATGCGAGCTCTCTGTTACCCCTGGCGAAGTAGACCCGACCGCGACACAACTGGCCACCGCCGGTTTGCGGGCTCAGCTCGACCGCTCGGTCACAGTCAGCCATGGCACGATCCAGGTCTCCCTTGCGGATGAAAGCGAGACCTCGGTCGACAAGCGCTATGACATTGTCCGGATGGACCAGGAGGGCTTGATCATAGTCAGCGATAGCGCGGACCATATCTCCTTTGGCTTGGTAGATTCGGGCACGCCCCAGACGGGCATAGACAGCCTTGGGATCAAGCTCGATGACCTTGTCGTAGTCGGCAAGCGCAGCGTCGGTTTGTCGCCTCGCGGTTTGTGCAGCAGCTCTCTGAAGACGCGCGTTCAGATTGCCCGGATCGCGTTCGATGATCACGTTGTAGTCCGCGATCGCAAGGCCGACCTCACCTTTCTGACGGTAGAGCATGGCACGGCGAAAGTGCGCCGCGATCACGCTCTGTTGCAAGGCCTTCCCAGCCTCAATGATGGCGGTGCAGCCCGCAATGCGATCATCGAGGGTGATGTTGCCGAGCGCGTTGCACTTTGCAGCCAAAGGCATTTCCGCTCGGGCAGGCGATACTTCGATCAAGATTGTGAGCGCCAACGCGCTTAAGCTTGCTGCCGCACAAATCAGTGCACGGCCGATCATTCCAAACATGCAGTCCCCATTTCAATTCCCGGGGACTTCATAGCAACCGATTACGCCTCTGCACAGCCCTTGGTTGCGGCGTTGGCGTGCAGCTCGGGCGATAGTGCTTAGGGTGGATTAGCCACAAGCGCCGTGCCGCGACTTGTCCGCCGTAGCTCGAAGAGCGAAGGCGGAAGCGTGCCCACCATCTCTCTCGACACAAAAAAGTGGTGGGCACGGCGCTATGCGCCTTTGCCCACCCTACGAGACCTGCGCCTGACGAGACCTACGCGCCCTGCTCGATCATCCCCTGCAGCCGCACCAGCTCCGCCTCCAGATCGCGCTCGACATCCGCGGCCCGGATCTCCAGCACCCGATAGTCGCGCGCCTCGAGCCAGGTCCGCCGCCCCGCGCGGTCGGTCGCGATGGCCTCGCCCTCGCCCGGGTTCACCAGCTCGATCGCGATCCGGTGCGGGAACGAGACGAAGTCCGGGATGTGGCGGCCGACCGGGGTCTGGCGCTTGAACCCACCTGCGAAGCGGCGGTCGCGGGTCAGGGCCTGCCACAGCAGGCGCTCGGCGTCGGTCGGGTTGCGGCGGAGCAGGCGGGCGAGGCCGCGCACGGTCGAGCCGCTGTCGGGCACACCGCCGCCCTGGCCGTGCTCGGCCAGCAGCGCGCGCAGGCGCGTGGCCTGCTCGCCGTCGAGCACGCCGCCCTTGGCCGGGCCCTTGCGCCCCTCCGCAATCGCCATCACCACGCCATGCAGAGTGTGCATGTCCTGCTTGGTCGGCTCCATCCGGCTAAAAATGTTGCGCAGGTTCACCAGCATGGTGTCGCGCTTCTCGGCGGGCCGCAGGAACTCGACCTTGTCGAGCTCGCGCACGAGATTGTCGAAGAAGGCCTGCATCTGATGCTGCGAGGCGCGCTCGGAGCGCTCCGGCATGGCGTGCGGCAGTTCGCCTGATGTCGCCAGCTTGAACCATTCGTAGCCGATCAGCAGCACGGCCTGGGCGAGGTTGAGCGAGGCAAAGCCCGGATTGACCGGGAAGGTGATGATGCGGTTGGAGAGCCCGACCTCCTCGTTGGTCAGCCCCCAGCGCTCCCGGCCGAACAGGATACCGGCCTTGCCGCCGGTCGCGACGTGCCCGGCGATCTCGCTGGCTGCGGCCTCCGGCCCGACCACGGGCTTAGCCTGATCGTGGGGGCGAGCCGTGGTGGCGAACAGCAGATCGAGGTCGGCGACCGCCTCCTCGACCGTGCCAAACAATTCGACCTTTTCCAGAATGTGGTCGGCGCCGGCCGCGGCCCGCTGGGCCGCGATGTTGGGCCAGCCGTCCCTGGGGTTGACGATGCGCAAGGCGCCAAGCGCGAAATTGCCCATGGCGCGCGCGGCCATGCCGATGTTTTCACCCAGCTGCGGCTCGACCAGGATGACGATGGGACCGTCGAGGGAAAGGCCCGTCTTGCTCTTGTCAGTCCCCGACATCTCGCTTCGCTTTCACACTGTCTCTCAAGGCCTTGGCAAGGCCACCTTAGGAATTGATTCAAGCAGGCCGCCGGCCGGCTCGGGCGCCATCCGCCTGTCGTTTGCCTGTCCTGACAAAATTCTCAAGAGAAATAACGGGTTGGATTCGACTTTTGAATCTCTTCTGAAGCCTCAGGCCCGCCCCTGCCGGCGGGCCGCTCCCCGCCCCCCATCTGTGGAAGCTGGATGAGCTAAAAGTGCATAATCACTTGGCTTTCACCCGCTGCTATCAGGTGCTAAGAGGCGGCGGATATTCACGTTGGCGCGCAACAAGCGCCGTTCCCAAGAGGGCTTCCCCGATCATGGCAAAAATCAAGGTATCCAATCCCGTCGTCGAACTCGATGGCGACGAGATGACCCGGATCATCTGGCAGTACATCAAGGACAAGCTGATCAACCCGTTCCTGGATGTCGAGCTGCTCTATTTCGACCTGGGCATGGAGTACCGCGACCACACCAACGATCAGGTGACCATCGACGCCGCCGAGGCGATCAAGAAGGTCGGCGTCGGCGTCAAGTGCGCCACCATCACCCCGGACGAAGCCCGGGTGAAGGAGTTCAACCTCAAGCAGATGTGGAAGTCGCCGAACGGCACCATCCGCAACATCCTCGGCGGCTGCATCTTCCGCGAGCCGATCATCTGCAAGAACGTGCCGCGCCTCGTTCCCGGCTGGACCAAGCCGATCATCATCGGCCGCCATGCCTATGGCGACCAGTACCGCGCCACCGACATCAAGTTCCCGGGCAAGGGCACCCTCTCGCTGAAGTTCGTCGGCGAGGACGGCACCGTGATCGAGAAGGAAGTGTTCAAGGCTCCGGGCGCCGGCGTCGCCATGGAGATGTACAACCTCGACGACTCCATCATCGACTTCGCCCGCGCCTCCTTCAACTACGGCCTCTTGCGCGGCTATCCGGTCTATCTCTCGACCAAGAACACGATCCTCAAGGTCTACGACGGCCGCTTCAAGGACATCTTCCAGGAGATCTTCGACAAGGAGTTCAAGAAGGAGTTCGACGCCAAGGGCCTGACCTACGAGCACCGCCTGATCGACGACATGGTGGCCTCGGCGCTGAAGTGGTCCGGCGGCTATGTCTGGGCCTGTAAAAACTACGACGGCGACGTGCAGTCCGACACGGTCGCGCAGGGCTACGGCTCGCTCGGCCTGATGACCTCGGTGCTGCTCACCCCCGACGGCAAGACCGTGGAAGCGGAAGCTGCCCACGGCACGGTGACCCGCCACTACCGCGAGCACCAGAAGGGCAAGGAGACCTCGACCAACTCAATCGCGTCGATCTTCGCCTGGACCCGTGGCCTCGCCCACCGCGCCAAGCTCGACAACAATGCCGAGCTCGCCAAGTTCGCGAACACGCTGGAGAAGGTCTGCGTCGACACCGTCGAGGCCGGCTACATGACCAAGGACCTCGCCCTGCTGGTCGGTGCCGACCAGCGCTGGCTCTCGACCACCGGCTTCCTCGACAAGGTCGCCGAGAACCTTACCAAGGCGATGGCGGCGTAAGTCGACCGCAATTTCGCCCGACTGGGCCAGACATCATCACGGGCCGCGCCTTTGGGCGCGGCCCGTTTCTTTTTTGAGAGCTTTTGCGGAGACCGCCATGTTCATCAAGCTTGCCACCCCCACTCTGTTCCTGCTCGCCGCAATGGCCGGGCCCGCTGTCGCCGCAGACCCACTCCCCGACGCGATCGCCGCCCCCGGCGAGAGCGTCGTGCTCAGCGTCCACGCCGAGGGCGCGCAGGTCTATGAGTGCAAGGCGGCCGCCGACAGCAAGCTCGCCTGGGCCTTCCGCGAGCCGGTCGCGACGCTGCTCTCCGAGGGCAAGACCGTCGGCCGTCACTATGCCGGGCCGAACTGGGAGCTCGCCGACGGCAGCGCCGTGGTCGGCAAGGCCATCGGCAACGCGCCGGGTGCAACCGCCGCCGACATCCCCTGGCTGAAGCTGGAGGTCGCCTCCCGCCGTGGCAGCGGCACCCTCACGCCGGTCACCACCGTCCAGCGCATCAACACCCATGGCGGCAAGCTCGAGGGTTCTTGCGACAAAGCCGGCGAATTCAAGAGCGCGCCCTACTCGGCCGATTACGTCTTCCTGAAGAAGGGCTGACCGCTCAGCGGTCAGTCCGCTCCTGCTCCGCCTGCGCCAGCTCTGCCGCGGCGAGATCGCCGCTGTCGGCCAGCCGCGCCTTCGCGGTGGTATGGACGTGGGCGGCGAGCGTCGGCATGCGCTCGATCAGGGCGTGAAAATGCTGCACGTCCAGCACCAGCAGCCGCGTCTTGCGCGTTGCCGTTACCGTGCCGCTGCGCTTGGTCTTGTGCAGCAGCGCGATCTCGCCGAAGAAGGTGCCGTCGGCGAGCCGCACATTCTGGTTCGGCAGCGCGATCTCGACCTCGCCGGCGGTGATGAAATACATCGACGAGGCGTCATCCCCTCGCCGCACCAGGATCTCGCCCTGCTCGATGGTGCGCGCGCGCAGGAGGCGCATGATGTCGGCGATCTCCGACGCCGACAGATGCGAGAACAGCGGCACCCGCGCCAGCATGCCCCAGGTCACGACGAAATCGCGCCGCTTCACCTCTTCGGCGAACGCCGAGGAGATGATCGCGACCGGCAGCGCGATCATCGCAAAGCCGCTGATGATCGCGAACACCGAGATGAACTTGCCGAGCGGCGTCACCGGCACGACGTCGCCATAGCCGACGGTGCCGAGCGTCACGATCGCCCACCACATCGCCTGCGGGATGGTGCCGAGCTTGTCCGGCTGCACGTCGCGCTCGACGACATAGAGCAGCGAGGCGAAGGTCAGCACCGCGCCGATCAGGATGACGATGCAGCCGATCAGCGCGCGCCGCTCGGCATGGACGGCGGCGAGCAGCGAGCGCATCGCCGGCGAGTAGCGGATCAGCTTGAAGAACGGCAGCACGCCGAGCCCGGCGAGCGTCGCGTGCCGGCCGGTGGCGAGCACGATCGCGGCCGGCAGGAACGCCATGAGGTCGATGATGCCGAGCGCGGAGAAGGCATAAGAGAGCCGGTCGGACAGCGCCGAACCTGTGCGCTGGGTGTGTCCCGCCACCGTCCACAGCCGCGCCAGATATTCGAGTGCGAACACGATGACGGCGAGGATTGCGATCGCGCTGAACAGCGTGTCGAACCGCGCGTCGAGCTCCGGCACCGAGGCGAGGATCATCGCGGCCACATCGAGCACGATGACGCCAATGATGAGCTGGATGAAGCGCGACCCGACCGAATAGGCCAGGGGATCGTGCTCCAGCAATTCGTAGAGCCGATCCCTTAAGTTAGGATCGCGAAGCCCACGCCCTCGCGGAACGAGGCGCATGGGACTTACGCGCCTGCCATCGCTTTTTCGATCGCCGCGAGCGCCGCGGTCGCGTTGGCGCCATCGGGGCCGCCGGCCTGGGCCATGTCGGGCCGGCCGCCGCCGCCCTTGCCGCCGAGCGCTTCGGAGGCGACGCGGACGAGGTTCACGGCGTTGAAGCGCGCGGTGAGGTCAGGCGTGACACCGACCACGACGCCGGCCTTGCCGTCCCCGGTGACGCCCACGATCGCGACGACGCCCGAGCCGATCTGCTTCTTGCCGTCGTCGGCAAGGCCCTTGAGATCCTTCATCTCGATGCCCTCGACCGCACGCGCCATCAGCTTGACGTCGCCGACCTCGCGCACGCCGCTCGCTGCGCCGTTGCCGGCAGCCGCGCCGCCGCCCATGGCGAGCTTCTTGCGCGCGTCGGACAATTCGCGCTCGAGCTTCTTGCGCTCCTCCATCAGCGCGGCGATGCGCGCCGGCACGTCGTCGAGCGAGGTGCGCAGCTCGTTCGCCGCAGTCTTCGCCAGCGCCATGGTCTCGTTGGCATGCCGGCGCGCGTAATTGCCGGTCAGCGCCTCGATGCGGCGCACGCCGGAGGCGACCGCGCTTTCGCTCGTGAGCGTGATCAGGCCGATGTCGCCGGTGCGCTTCACATGCGTGCCGCCGCAGAGCTCGACCGACCAGCCGAGCGCATTGGCGCCGCGCTCGCGCGCGGTCCTGCCCATGGAGACGACGCGGACCTCGTCGCCATATTTCTCGCCGAACAGCGCGCGCGCACCGGCCTCGCGGGCCTCGTCGACGCCCATCACGCGCGTCGTCACCTCGTCGTTTTCCAGCACCACGTCGTTGGCAATATCCTCGACGCGGGACAGCTCCTCCGCCGTGATCGGCTTCGGATGCACGAAGTCGAAGCGCAGGCGGTCGGGCGCGACCATCGAGCCGCGCTGGGCGATGTGATCGCCGAGCACCTGGCGCAGCGCCTCGTGAATGAGATGCGTCGCCGAATGATGCGCGCGGATCGACGAGCGCCTGGAATGATCGACCTCGAGCTGCAGCGCGGTGCCGACCTTCAGCTCGCCGCTCTCGACCGTGCCGACGTGAACGAAGAAATCGCCGAGCTTCTTCTGCGTGTCGGTGACGCGGAACTTGATGCCGCCTTCGCCCGTCAGCAGGCCGGTGTCGCCGACCTGGCCGCCCGACTCCGCATAGAACGGCGTCTGGTTCAGCAGAAGCGCGCCGGTTTCGCCGGCCTTGAGGCTCGCGACTTCCGCGCCATCCTTGACCAGCGCGGACACGACGCCCTCGGCGCTCTCAGTCTCATAGCCCAGGAATTCGGTCGCACCCAGCTTCTCGCGCAGCGGGAACCAGATCGCTTCGGAAGCAGCCTCACCCGAGCCCTTCCAGGACTCGCGCGCCTTGGCTTTCTGGCGCTCCATGGCGTCGGTGAAGGCGGACTGGTCGACGCCGATTCCGCGCGACTTCAGCGCGTCCTGCGTCAGGTCGAGCGGGAAGCCGTAGGTGTCGTACAGCGTGAAGGCGACATCGCCGTCGAACATGTCGCCCTTCTTCAGGGACGCGCTCTTCTCGTCGAGGATGGCAAGGCCGCGCGCCAGCGTCTTGCGGAAGCGGGTCTCTTCCAGCCGCAGCGTTTCCTCGATCAGCTTCTCCGCGCGCATCAGGTCGGGATAGGCCTGGCCCATCTCGCGCACCAGCGCCGGGACGAGACGATGCATCAAGGGGTCCTTGGCCCCCAGCAGCTGCGCATGGCGCATCGCGCGGCGCATGATCCGGCGCAGCACATAGCCGCGGCCCTCGTTCGAGGGCAGCACGCCGTCGGCGACCAGGAAGGCCGAGGAACGCAAGTGGTCGGCGATGACGCGGAACGAGCCGGCAGTCTGCTCCTGCGGCCCGCTCCCGAGCGCGGACGCGGTCGCATCGATCAGGTTGCGGAACAGGTCGGTCTCGAACACGCTGTCGACGCCCTGGAGGACGCAGGCCATGCGCTCCAGGCCCATGCCGGTGTCGATCGAGGGACGCGGCAGGTCCACGCGCTCCTCCTTCGTCACCTGCTCGTATTGCATGAACACGAGATTCCAGAACTCGAGGAAGCGGTCGCCGTCCTCTTCCGGCGAGCCCGGAGGCCCGCCCCAGATGTGCTCGCCGCGATCGATGAAGATCTCCGAGCACGGGCCGCACGGCCCGGTGTCGCCCATCGCCCAGAAATTGTCCGAGGTCGGGATGCGGATGATGCGGTCGTCGGAGAAGCCGGCGATCTTCTTCCACAGACCCGCCGCCTCGTCGTCGGTGTGGTAGACCGTAACCAGCAGCTTGTCCTTCTTCAGCCCGTACTCCTTCGTGATCAGCTTCCAGGCGAGCTCGATCGCACGCTCCTTGAAGTAATCGCCGAACGAGAAGTTGCCGAGCATCTCGAAGAAGGTGAGATGGCGCGCGGTGTAGCCGACATTGTCGAGGTCGTTGTGCTTGCCGCCGGCGCGCACGCATTTCTGCGACGTGGTGGCGCGCTGATACGGCCGCTTCTCGACGCCGGTAAAAACGTTCTTGAACTGCACCATGCCGGCATTGGTGAACATCAACGTCGGGTCGTTGCGCGGCACGAGCGGCGAGGACGGCACGATCTCGTGGCCGTTCTCGGCAAAGAAGTTCAGAAAGGTCGACCTGATCTCGTTGACGCCGCTCATGTTCATCCAATCGGGTGTGCTTGGACCCGCTCCGCCGTCCAAACCGGAAATTAAGGCTGATATCTGCGGGCCAAAGCGCTTTTAGACAAGGCCAGCTTCGCTGTCCAGAAACTGTGCAGAGAGATCAGAGGGTTGCCGCAGGCGCTCAATCCGGTTGAAAGGCACTGAAGTCGCGTTGACAGGCTTGGCTGCCCTGTGGTCTGTACCCATCTGTATCGTACGGCCACGTCGGGAGAGACCGGCTTTAGGCAGCCGGCGCCGAAGGAGCAACCGCCCCGGAAACTCTCAGGCAAAAGGACCGCGTGGCTTTGACAGCATCTGGAAAGAGGCGCCGACGGGCATAAGGGCCCGGACTGCGTCCGCCGACGGGATAATACTCTCAGGCACAGCGACAGATGGGGCTTCGACTGGTTTGTCTCGGGGAATCGTCCCCGGGGAACCGCCGAGGGCCCCTGAGATGCTAGCGCACGACCAAGACTCCCTGAAACGTACGCCCCTTTACGACCTCCATGTCTCCCTGGGCGGCAAGATGGTGCCGTTCGCAGGCTATGACATGCCCGTGCAGTACCCCGCCGGCGTGCTCAAAGAGCACCTTCATACCCGCACCCAAGCCGGCCTGTTCGACGTCTCCCATATGGGCCAGATTGCGCTCCGGCCGAAGTCGGGCAAGGTCGAGGACGCCGCCCGTGCGCTGGAACGGCTGGTGCCGCAGGATATCGTCGCGATCGCCCCCGGCCGTCAGCGCTACGCCCAGTTCACCAATGCGGACGGCGGGATTCTCGACGATCTGATGGTCGCCAATTTCGGCGATCACCTGTTCCTGGTGGTCAACGCCGCCTGCAAGGAACAGGACGAGGCGCATCTGCGCGCGAATCTGTCCGACGACTGCATTATCGATTCGCTTGCCGACCGCGCGCTGATTGCGCTGCAGGGCCCGAAGGCGGAAGCGGTGCTGGCGAAATTCTGTGCAGAGGCGCCCGGCATGAAGTTCATGGACGCCGGCCCGCATGAGGTCGCCGGCATCAAGTGCTTCGTCTCGCGCTCCGGTTACACCGGCGAGGACGGTTTTGAGATCTCGGTTCCGGCCGCCGATGCCGAACGCCTCGCCAAGATGCTGCTGGACAATCCCGACGTGCTGCCGATCGGCCTCGGCGCCCGCGACAGCCTGCGGCTGGAAGCTGGGCTCTGCCTCTACGGCCACGATATCGACACCGCCACCACGCCGGTCGAAGCCGCGCTGGAATGGTCGGTGCAGAAGAGCCGCCGCAGCGGCGGCGCCCGTGCCGGCGGCTTTCCCGGCGCCGAGAAGATCCTTGCTCACTTCGATGGCGGCGCATCCCGCCGCCGCGTCGGCCTGCGTGCCGAGGGCCGTGCGCCGGTACGCGAGGGCGCGCTGCTGTTTGCCGATAGCGCGGGCGGCGAGCCCATTGGAAAGGTCACCTCGGGCGGTTTCGGCCCGAGCCTGAGCGCGCCGGTCGCGATGGGCTACGTGCCTGTGAGCCTGAGCGCGCTCGGCACAAAACTCTTCGCCGAGGTGCGCGGCCAGCGCCTGCCGCTCGCAGTCGCCACCATGCCCTTCGTGAAAAACACCTACAAACGCTGAGGATTTCAGAAATGACCACGACGCTGTACACCTCCGACCATGAATGGCTCGCCATCGACGGCGACACGGCCACCGTCGGCATCACCGACTACGCGCAGCAGCAGCTCGGCGACGTCGTGTTCGTCGAACTGCCGAAGGTCGGCCGCGCGCTGAAGAAGGCGGAAGCCGCCGCCGTCGTGGAATCGGTCAAGGCCGCCTCGGACGTGTACGCGCCTGTTACCGGCGAGGTGCTCGAGACCAACGAGGCGCTGGCCGCCGAGCCGGCGCTGGTGAACTCGGATGCGCAGGGCACCGCCTGGTTCTTCAAGATCAAGATTGCCGACAAGAGCGAGCTCGGCGGACTGATGGACGAAGCCGCCTACAAGGCGCACACGGCATAGAGAGCGATGGAGCAAGCGATGACCGCGCACCGCAAGTCCAACGGCGACACCGCCGCCAATTTCGTTCGCCGCCACATCGGCCCCTCGGTGCGCGACGTCAACGCAATGCTGGAGACCGTCGGCGCCAAGAGCGTCGACGCCTTGATGTCGGAAACGCTTCCCGACTCGATCCGGCAGGCATCCCCGCTCGATCTCGGCAAGCCCCTGAGCGAGACCGAGGCGATCGCGCACATGGCCGAGCTCGCCGCTCAGAACCAGGTCTTCACCTCGCTGATCGGCCAAGGCTATTCCGGCACCATCCTGCCCGCGGTGATCCAGCGCAACATTCTGGAAAATCCGGCCTGGTACACGGCCTATACGCCCTATCAGCCCGAGATCAGCCAGGGCCGGCTGGAGGCGCTGTTCAACTTCCAGACCATGATCTGCGACCTCACCGGGCTCGACGTCGCCAACGCTTCGCTGCTCGATGAAGCGACCGCGGCGGCCGAAGCCATGGCGCTCGCCGAGCGCCACTCGCAGGTCAAGGCGAAGGCGTTCTTCGTCGACAAGGACGTGCATCCGCAGACGCTGGCGGTGATGCGCACCCGCGCCGAGCCGCTCGGCTGGACCCTGGTGGTCGGCGATCCCCTCACCGATCTCGACAAGGCCGATGTGCTCGGTGCGCTGCTGCAATATCCGGGAACCTCGGGCGCGTTGCGCGACCTCAGGCCCGCGATCGCGGCGCTGAAGGCCAAGGGCGCGCTCGCGATCGTTGCCGCCGACCTGCTGGCGCTGACGCTGCTCGCCTCGCCCGGCGAGCTTGGCGCCGATATCGCGATCGGATCGGCCCAGCGCTTCGGCGTGCCGATGGGTTATGGCGGACCGCACGCGGCCTATATGGCGGTGCGCGATGCGCTGAAGCGCTCGCTGCCCGGCCGCATCGTCGGCCTTTCCGTGGATTCGCGCGGCGCGCCCGCCTATCGCCTCGCGCTGCAGACCCGCGAGCAGCACATCCGCCGCGAGAAGGCGACCTCCAACATCTGCACCGCGCAGGTGCTGCTCGCCGTGATCGCCGCGATGTACGCGGTCTATCACGGCCCCGAGGGCCTCACCCAGATCGCGCGCAATGTGCATCGGCGCACCGCCGTGCTCGCGGCCGGCCTGCGCAAGCTCGGCTTTGCGCCGCAGGCCGAAAACTTCTTCGACACGCTCAGCGTCGATGCCGGCGCCAAGCGCGCCGAGATCGTCGCACGCGCAGCTAGCGAGAAGATCAATCTCGGCATCAGCGAAACCAGCTTGCGCATCGCGCTCGACGAGACCACGACGCCCGCGACGGTCGAAGCCGTGTGGCGCGCGTTCGGCGGCCAGCTTTCCTACGCCGAGTTAGATGCGACCACGCGCGAGGCGCTGCCGGAGGCGTTGAAGCGCGCGACCGCCTTCCTCACCCATCCCGTGTTCCACGCGCATCGCTCGGAAACCGAGATGCTGCGCTACATGCGCAAGCTCAGCGATCGCGACCTCGCGCTCGACCGCGCCATGATCCCGCTCGGATCCTGCACCATGAAGCTGAACGCGACCACCGAGATGATGCCGCTGACCTGGCCGGAATTCGGCAGCCTCCACCCGTTCGCCCCGCGCGAGCAGGCCAAGGGCTATCACGCGCTGTTCGCGCGGCTGGAAAAATGGCTGTGCGACATCACCGGCTATGACGCGATCTCGCTGCAGCCGAATTCGGGCGCGCAAGGCGAATATGCCGGACTGCTCGCGATCCGCGGCTATCATGCGGCGCGCGGAGAGAGCCATCGCAAGATCTGCCTGATCCCCTCCTCCGCCCACGGCACCAACCCGGCCTCGGCCGCGATGGTCGGCATGGACGTGGTGGTGGTCGCCTGCGAGAAGAACGGCGACGTCGACGTCAACGATCTCCGCGCCAAGGCCGAGAAGCATTCGAACGATCTCGCGGCCGTGATGATCACCTATCCCTCGACGCACGGCGTGTTCGAGGAGCACATTCGCGAGATCTGCGACATCGTGCACGCTCATGGCGGCCAGGTGTATCTCGACGGCGCCAACCTCAACGCGCAGGTCGGCCTTAGCAGGCCCGGCGATTACGGCGCCGATGTCAGCCATCTCAACCTGCACAAGACCTTCTGCATCCCGCATGGCGGCGGCGGTCCCGGCATGGGCCCGATCGGCGTCAAGGCGCATCTCGCGCCGTTCCTGCCAAGTCATCCTGAAAATCGCCATCCTGCAACGAATGGCGGCGCGCCGGTCGGTCCGGTCTCGGCCGCGCCGTTCGGCTCGGCGTCGATCCTCACCATCTCCTACATCTACATTTTGATGATGGGCGGCGAAGGCTTGAAGCGCGCGACCGAGATCGCGATCCTCAACGCCAACTACATCGCAGCAAGGCTCGATGCGCATTTCCCGGTGCTCTACAAGAACGCCAAGGGCCGCGTCGCGCATGAGTGCATCGTCGACCCGCGTCCGCTGAAGACGACATCAGGCCTCACCGTCGACGACATCGCAAAGCGCCTGATCGACTACGGCTTCCACGCTCCGACCATGAGCTTCCCGGTGCCGGGCACGCTGATGATCGAGCCGACCGAGTCGGAATCCAAGGCCGAGCTCGACCGCTTCTGCGACGCCATGATCGCGATCCGGAAGGAGATCGCCGAGGTCGAGGCCGGCCGCTTCAAGATCGAGGCCTCGCCCTTGCGCAACGCCCCGCACACCGTCCACGACATCGCGGATGATGCGTGGAATCGGGCTTACACCCGCAGCGAAGGCTGCTTCCCGGATGGCGTCTCGCGCACCGACAAATACTGGAGCCCGGTCGGCCGCGTCGACAACGTCTATGGCGACCGGAATCTCGTGTGCTCCTGCCCGCCGGTGAGCGATTACGCGGAAGCCGCGGAGTAGCGAATCGTAGGGTGGGTTAGCGGGCGGCTGCGCGAAGCGCAGTCCGCCGGCGTAACCCACCACTTCAGCATCCGCGGAGACGAACAGTGGTGGGTTACGCCAAGCGGTTTGCGCTTCGCGCAATCCGCAGGGCTAACCCACCCTACGGTACGGCGCCCGAGGCACGATCCCCGCAAAAACGAAACGGGCACTGACGACGTCGGCAACTCAACGTCTTCAGCGCCCGCTCCTCGCGAAAAACTTTCGCGTTAGGTCTTACTCCTCCGCCGGCTCCTCGCCGTCGGCGTCGCTCTCGGGCGTGCCGGCCAAAATCTGCTCGGAGATCAGGCCGGAGTTCTGGCGGATCGCGGTCTCGATCTTGGCGGTGATGTCGGGGTTGGCCTTCAGGAACGCTTTCGAGTTCTCGCGGCCCTGGCCGAGGCGCTGGCTGTCATAGGAGAACCAGGCGCCGGACTTCTCGACGATGCCGGCCTTGACGCCGAGATCGAGGATCTCGCCCATCTTGGAGACGCCCTCGCCGTACATGATATCGAACTCGACCTGCTTGAAGGGCGGCGCCAGCTTGTTCTTCACCACCTTCACGCGCGTGGTGTTGCCGACCACCTCGTCGCGCTCCTTGATCGCGCCGATACGGCGGATGTCGAGGCGGACGGAGGCGTAGAATTTCAGCGCGTTGCCGCCGGTGGTGGTTTCGGGCGAGCCGTACATCACACCGATCTTCATGCGGATCTGGTTGATGAAGATCACCATGGTGTTGGACTTGTTGATGGAGGCCGTCAGCTTGCGCAGCGCCTGGCTCATCAAGCGGGCCTGCAGACCCGGCAGCGCATCGCCCATCTCGCCCTCGAGCTCGGCCTTTGGCACCAGCGCCGCGACCGAATCGACCACCAGCACGTCCACCGCGCCCGAGCGCACCAGCGTGTCGCAGATTTCCAGCGCCTGCTCGCCGGTGTCGGGTTGCGAGATCAGGAGCTCGTCGATGTTGACCCCGAGCTTGCGGGCATAGACCGGGTCGAGCGCGTGCTCGGCGTCGATGAAGGCGCAGATGCCGCCCTTCTTCTGCGCTTCGGCCACCGTGTGCAGTGCCAGCGTGGTCTTGCCCGAGGATTCCGGCCCGTAGATCTCGACGATGCGCCCCTTGGGCAGGCCGCCGATGCCGAGCGCGATATCGAGCCCGAGCGAGCCTGACGACACCGCCTCGATGTCCATGGAGCGGTCGTTCTTGCCGAGCTTCATCACCGAGCCCTTGCCGAACTGGCGCTCGATCTGAGAGAGCGCGGCAGCCAGGGCTTTACTCTTGTCCATGGAAGATCCTTCGACGATACGCAGGGCAGTGGCGGACATTGGGTCGTGCTCCTTATGGCGAGGATTCGCTAGGGGGACAAACGATTGAGAGGCGGGCCGGCGATAAAAACAATGTACCCTATTTGTTCTAGGTTCGCAATATGTTCTTTTGCGGATCTGGGCTGGCCGCATTTGACCCAAGTGTCCTAAGTTGATTTGGAGACTGTCCTAATTCGCTAGCAATCCATCGTTAATAGGAGCATTGTTCCAACATCGCCGGCTGAGGCTCTGCCCGTAGGCGTCGGTGACTGAGAGACCGATTGCACTCCCGCCTATATGGCAAGGGTGCGTGTCATGATCGAACAACCTCATTTCGAGGCCTATTCAATCCCAGCTCGCATTTGTCTGGCCGTCGCCGTCCTTGGCGCTGCACTCCTTCTCGCCGGACTGCTTATGGGCGTCTTTGCGCACTAAGATACAGCCATGAAAGACACGCTGGCCCACCTAGAAATGCTCCGCGTGCAAATCGCCGAATGCGAGCGTATGCAGCAGGCTGCAAAGAGCCAAATTAAGCGCGACGTGTTCGCGAGAGTGCTCGTTCGCTACAGGGCTATAGCCGTCGAGCTTGAGCAGGCGATAGCAAAAATGCCACCGGCTCTCGATACCATCCGTAAAATCAAAGTGCCCTTCCCCAAAGAGTAAGGCCGCATCCGTGGCGGCCTCTTTCGTACCAGTCTAAGCGGCTGAGGAACTATCAGCCTAGCAGCGCATCTCTACGATGCCCCCAGCACGAAAGGTGCCCCCCCAGACTGTTGGAGGAAAACCCCATCAGCGGGTTGGCGGCCCCCCAGTTGGGGCCGTTTATATTCAAAGGCAAGGCCGCCTCAGTTGGCGAAAAGGCGGCCCCAACTCGGGCTGGCTGGAGTTGAGGCCAAGGTACTGGGCCAGCTTTAGGGCGGTGCGCTAGCTCAGGCCCAAACAACCTGCATCGGAACCGTGGAACTAGCGATTGGGCAACCAACCTACCCCGGATTTGCAGTGTCCTAATTCGCCCTCACGGGTGTCCTAATTAGGACAGCACCGATTTCGGGTACTGTCCGCATTTGCCCCCAAGTTGAATCCAGGGGCATCCTGATTTCAATTATCGGACATCGCGGCGACTTATTTTGAACACGCCGCCCGGCTTCCACTTTTTCCCGATCTGGGACAGCCGCCGAATCTCTGGGCGGCGGGATCGAGAACCAAGGGTGGCTCAAATGAAGAAAGTGCTCGTAATCGCGGCTGCGTTGGTCGCTGTGACGTCGGCGGCTCATGCGCGCGGACCGGGAGGAGGTTTTGGTGGCGGTGCGTCCAGCTTTTCGCCCGGCCACTCGTTTCAGAGCAATGGTCCCGTAACCGGCACGACAGGCGCATCCGGCTATTCCCCGGGACATCAGATGCGGTCCAATGGACCGGTGACCGGTTCTCCCGGCGCCTCCGGTTACGCTCCGGGACATGTGAAGCGATAAGATTACGAGAGGCCGCCGACCATGGGTGATCGCGTCACAAACCTGTGGCATGGCCGTTGCACATTGCGGTCAACTGGGATTTCAGCGCTCAGTTAGAAAATAGAGCGCCGCCGGGACGCTCATTTCGAGCCCGGCCGCGCTTTTCCCAACGCCTGATGCGGGCACTCGCCGTCATAAATCCGTAATTCTACGTTACCCGAACCTTCCCGCTGTTCCCGATCTTGTCTAGGTTCAGCGACTGAGAGACGGGGGGCGCGAGTGATGACGGAACACACCCATCTTGGCATGGCGCCAAAAGATCGCCTGTTGGACGCAGCCCGGAAAGAGCTGATCGCGTTCGAACGGCGAGAAATGGAGTTCCGCCAAAAGGACCGCCAGGAGCGCGCGGCGGAGCTTCGCCTTCCCTTGGATAAGATCATCAAGGTCCACTGAGGCCGCGCCGGCAGTTGTCGCCTCCAGAACCTTTGCAATGCGCCCGGGTTTATCCCGGCATGTATCGCCTCTGGTATTTTGCCGCCTTCCTTGCCGTCACCGCGACAGCCTTTGGCGCCTTGGTGGCGTTCGACAAATTCCTTGGATGACGCGAGGCCGCAAAGCCCGCCAGGCCCGAGACCGGCTCGCACATGGGCCGGCTGCTGAAAGCGCCCGCAGCAACACCCTAAGTTCAATGGTGAACCGATGCGGCCCGTGGCAGTTTATTGACATCACCGGCCGAGGCTCTGCCCGTAGGCGTCGGTGGCTGAGAGACCGAGCGTGCTCCCGCCTGCAAAGCAAGGGAGCGCCGCCATGGCCAGCCACAATCACATTTCGCGCGCACGCAATCTGGTTGCCGAGTTCGACGAGCAGAACGCCCTCATGCGCGAGCTGGTGGCGGAGGCGTCGAAAGTGCTCCAATTGCCTGTGCCGGACACGTTCCTCGGCCGCAAGACACAGGAGCCGTTCCCCTGGGAAGAATCCCGTTCTTGAACTGGCTGCCATGATTCTGCGTGATCGGGCCGCGCGACCTCGATGGTGTCGCCGATGACGGGCGCCTCACTCCGGAAAAGATTCTCATCCGGCCGGAGCTCGCGCCCCGTCACCAGTTCTCCGGTCTTGAGCAGAATGCGCTTCACCCAATACGCCAAGGGAAGATCGCGTCCATCTTGCGGGACGCCTCAGTCTGAACCTGCGGAATGACCATCGAAGCCGCCGTGGGAGGTATCCGACTGGCTGCTGTTGAGGCTCGGCCCGACCTCGCGATTATTTCGGTCCGGCCGCACCTTCAATCCCTGCCGAAATGCAAATCCCATGAAGCCGACAAGGACCGCAAGACAGATCGGCGCGAGGATCCAGTCCGGCATTTGGCTCTCCCCCTGATATTCAAGTCGGCTTCATCGTACTGCAAGAGCCCGGCGCCGACGCAACAGCGTCCGTCTTCAGCCGAAGCTGACACGCATCAAAGACACAGCCGCCGCGTGCCGTCATGCTTCCGCAGTCCTGCGGCATCGAACCTTTCGGTGCTCTGCGGCCTTCTCTGGGGTTGGATCGCAACAATCGGGATCTCGGTCATGACGGAAAATACGCAGCACCATGCCACCAGGCGCAATCACCTGCTGGAGGTGGCGCTCGAGGAGATGATCAAGTTCGAGCGCAGGGAAAACGAGTTCCGCAAGAAGGACCGCGAGGAGCGTGCCGCCGAGCTCCGCCTCCCGCTGGACGCGATCAAGGTTCATTAGATCCGCCGGCGCGCGGCGAAACGCCTGTCGCGGGCGGCAAAGGTATTTAGACACCACCTCTAAGCCATTGATCGCGCGAGAGAACCGCACGGCGGCCTACTGTGTATGGGGTTGTTTTGCAGCTTTTTGCAGGACCAACGGCGCGTCCGTGGCCATGCTGGCCCGGACCGGTCGCCGTCTACCCCGCTTCCTGATCCCTACAGCAGCGCCAGCAGCGCGATGCCGATCACCAACACAATGAAGCCAGCCGCTGTCGCGGCGGCAAATGACCGCTCGACGTTATCCATGATGCCACCCCGTTGCCGGCGTGCCACGTTCCCCCATGGCAGCACCGGACTCAGCGGAATCTTGCCTGCGGCTGTGGCCTCAGTGGTGCGATCGGGTGGCCAAATTGGGACCGGTGCGGGGCCAGTCTGCGGCCTGCTCAGCGCTGCGTTCGCTTGCTGCCGTCAGGCGTCCGTAAGCCAACTCGCCTAGTGTCGATCAGCCCGGTGGACCAACACCGGGCCTCCATACCCAGTCGACGACCCCGCTCTCCCCGAGCGGGGTTTTCTGTTTGCGGACCTGTGCGCGGGTAGCGCCGGGCGCCGATTCGATTCAAGAACCTGTCAGGCTGCCGTAAGCTCAGCCGGATAGGGTCGCTCGGCTTATGGTGTTGCAGCCCAGCACCTCAGCCTCCAATAACCTTCTCCCCGCTTGGCTCTCCCCAAGCGGGGTTTTTTTCATGCGTGCCGGCCACTCACGCGC
The DNA here is from genome assembly GCF_018130765.1 of Bradyrhizobium iriomotense. Taxonomy (GTDB): domain Bacteria; phylum Pseudomonadota; class Alphaproteobacteria; order Rhizobiales; family Xanthobacteraceae; genus Bradyrhizobium; species Bradyrhizobium iriomotense_A. The sequence continues at coordinate 420,796 of NZ_JAFCJZ010000002.1, read as the reverse complement.
CGCGCTCCTCCCGCGTCAGCCGCAGCGAGAAGGCGCGGATCGCGGGCGCCGCCAGCAGCACCATGGGCAGCATCGCGGCCCATGCGATCAGCCACGACACCATCCAGTGCCGAACGAACAGCATCGCGCCATCAGCGGGAAAGCTGGCGATTCCCGCCGCGATCAGCGAGGTCAATCCGGACTGGATGACGCCGAAGACGAAATGAGAATAGCGGCGGGGAATGCCGAGCATGACGCGCCCTTGTTATTGCCGTCATGCGGCCAAGCAAGGCACGTGCCGCCTCGCGAGATGCGCCTGATCGCTTGCCGTTCAGCGCCCGCGCTTTTTCGAATCCGGAGACTGATCTGGATCAAGAGTCTCCGGCAGCATCAGCATTGAACTGGCTCCGTGGTTCTCCGGCCATGAACAAAGTTCCTGGCCGGGCGATGACGTGTGCGCTTTCGAGATTTCCGTGAGCTATCCAAGAGTTATCGGCAGATTTCGCTTGTCCCTGGAATATGATGACGACCAACATGTGTGCAGTGATGGATGGTGAATCGTGGGAGGTGACCATGAATCACAGGGGTGTCGAGTTCACCGTCGCCAAGACGGCGATTCCCGGAGTCTGGCAGTGGCAGTTCCGCATCGGGGAGCAGGTCAAGTCCGGCAAGACCGAGACCAAGATCGACCTGTTGGCGATCCGGCGGGTGCAACTGCGCATCGATCGGGAATTGAAGGCCATCGGGCGCAAGACAGCCTGATCGAGCGGGGCATCCTTGTGCGGCGCGGCATACCCTGAACGGAGCCGCATACACTCCGTAGACATCCGGAATTGATCTGCCGGAAGTTTGGGATTGCACTGCCCCGCCCTTGGCCTTGGGGGGCGGGGCCTTCACGCGCGACCGGTGCCAGCCATGCCGCTCTACTTCTTCCGAATCCGCAATGGCCGTTATTCCGGCTGTGCGGATCAGGCGACGGAATTTTCCGATCGCGATTCCGCCTGGAAGGAGATGACCAGCGTCTGCGCCGACATGGCCGCCGGGATCGCCCGCAAGCTCCAGGAAAATTCCGAATGGCACATGGAGCTCCTCGACGAGGCCAAGGAGCCGGTGTTCCGCATCCGCATCGTCGCCGAGACGCTCGACTAGACGCGAGGGCGTGGCCCTCTCAATCGGCGCTGGGCAGCCGCCGCATGGTGAATTCGATCTCGCCGCCGGGCAGTTCGCGCCAAGTCTCGACCGCGCTCATATAGCCGGCCCTGGGGTAGCGGGCGAAGAAGGCCTCTGCCCTCGCCCGCGCCGCCGCACGCGGCAGCGTAAAGGTCTCGCGCAGATAGCCGTCACCGGAGCGCCCGCCCGGCGTGTTGCCGCCGGTCTTGCGCCGGCGCGCCATCCGCTCGGCGAGATCCCGCGGACGATCGGCCATGACCGGCCCTCCTCTACGCAATACCTAAGCTCAATGTAGGGAGTAGGCGGACGAGGAGGAGTCCCGGCCGGAAGGCGATCCCGCCCCCGTCCGAAAGGCTCAGTTCGCGGCTGTGCCGGTCTTGGTCTTCTTCGGCGCGCTGGTGGTCGCGGCCGACGCCTTCGGCGCCGCCTGCTTCGGCGGATCGGAGCGCATGCCACCCCAGGGATCGTTGGAGGCCTTGGCGTCCGGAATCTTCTTCAGCGTTTCCTTGTAGGCCTTGTCACGCTCGGCTTCCGCGGCCTTCTCCTCCGGGGTCTTGCCCGGGCCGTCCTGCAGCAAATTGAGATTGGGCATTTGCGCATAGGCCGGTCCGGCCAGCACGGCCAGCAGCACCGCCGCCATACGGAAAAGCTTCATCTTTGACTCCTCAGATCATTTCATGGAGGCGCGGATCGCCCGTGCCTTGTCATCCTTACGCAGCCGGTCGCGACCGCTTGGGGGCCGCAGGGACCGCTACGATCGGCACGATTTCGGCGCGTGCAGCCAGTCGTCCCAGATCGGGCCGCACTTTGTACACCCGTTCAGCGCAAGACCGAGCGCAACCAGACAAAAGACGAGGACATACCGACGCAACATCGCCCACCCGTACCCAACCACGGCATCATATCGGGCCAAGTCTGGCATTTTCAAGCCGACGGGACCGGCGCCAGGCGGGTGACTTTGCCGCGCCGGTGCGGGCAGAATGTCCGAAACACCCGGCAACAATGGAGGAAACCACAGCAATGCCATCGCAGCCAGACGCCGAGTTCGGCATCAGTGAGGCCAGACGCATCCTCGGCGAGGTCTTCGCGCCCTGGGTCCAGGATCTCAACCTCTCGGTCGAGCGCATCGAACATGTGCCGCCACCGGATGAGCCCGACTGGCAGCCGGGCGCGCTGCTGCGCATGCCGTTCTCGGAGCGGCTGTGCCGGAGCGGCGGCGTGATCTGCGGCCAGGCGCTGATGGCGTTCGCCGACACCGCGATGGTGATCGCGAACCTTGCCGCCAATCGCGGCTATCGCCCGATGACGACGGTCGACCAGACCACGCATTTCATGCGCGCGGTCTCCTCTTCGGATGTGCTCGCGGATGCGCGCGTGGTGCGGCTCGGACGCACCATGAGCTTTGGCCGCGTCACGCTGCTCTCGGCCACCGACAACAAGCAGGTGGCGATGGTGTCGAGCGCGTTCGCGATGCTGCCGGGCTGAGCATCGTCCCAAAAGAAGAGAGCCGCGTGAGCGCAAGGCGCACCGCGGCTCTCGATGACGTTCGTATCGAAGCGAGGCCGACGCGCGATTGCATCCGCGCTTCGGTCCGCTTCAAGAGTTATTTGCCGAGGATCTCGTCGGCCGCGGTGACGACGCTGACGGTCGGATTCTTTCCGCAATAGGCACCGAACTTCTTGGCGTTCTCGATGAACACCTCGGTGTCGATGATCGCGTTGTCTTCGTCGCCCTTGTACCAGCCGTCCATCCAGGTCAGCACGACCGCGATGTTGTCTTCGCCGCTATCGAGGAATTGCTTGCAGGTCATGGTCGAGAGGTCCCACTTGACGGCGTGGGCGGGCATCCACGACAGCGAGAGCGCTGCGGCGAACAGAAGCGAAAGCGTGGTCTTCATCAATATCTCCATCGGCGCGTAACGCCATAAAGGAAAGGATCGTGAGAAAAGTCGGCGGGACGTGACTCACCGCTTCAACGTCGTAAACGAAGTCTGAAGCGCTACGCAAGTAGCGCCAGTATTCAGTTCATTTCAACGTAATTTCTATGCACTATTTCACAATCGTCACGATGGATTAATGCCGATGATCGAGAAGCGCGCAGCACAGCGTCACCGTGTTTTCAAGGGCGGAACGATCACCTTCGAAGACGGCGGCATCGCGTGCACGGTGCGAAACATGTCGGCAAGCGGTGCGGCGATCGACCTCGAGAGCCCCGTCACATTGCCGCAATCGTTCACACTCTCGATCGCACGCGACAATTTCGTGCGGAATTGCCGCCCCGTATGGCGCAGCGACAAGCGCATCGGCCTCGCTTTCGTGCAATAACACATGCGATGTGAACGAGTGTTCGCATCACATGCACAACACGATCATGACTGCCTGCTACGATGGCGGCGACGCCAGCGCAGTCCGACGATCACGAGCGTGATGATCGCGAGCGTGATCGCCGACGTCGCCGCAAGAAATCGTCCGCCCGGACGATCGATCGTGCGCGACCAGAGCGAAGGCGCCTCGCCCGGCCGCGCCAGGCGGAACGCAACGACGCTGTCGCCGATCGATGTGCCGGCTTCGGAATGCCCGCCGGCGCCGATCGCGACATATTGCTCGCCCTTCCAGAGATAGGTCATGGGATTGGCGACGCCCGGCACCGGCAGCCGCCCCTGCCAAAGCTCGCGTCCGCTGCGCGCATCGAAGGCGCGCAAGTAAGCATCCATCGCACCGGTGAAGACGAGACCGCCCGCAGTGACCGCGAGTCCGTTGACGAGCGGCGCGCCCCAGGGCAGTGGCACGCCGAGCGGCGCCAGATCCTCGGTGGTGCCGACCGTCGAACGCCAGAGAATTTTGCCCGCCTTCAGGTCGACCGCAACCATCTCGCCCCAGGGCGGCTTGTTGCAGAGAAAGCCGAGCGGCGACATCACCATCGCACGCGACATCGCGAACGGCGCGCCGCGCTGTCGGCCGAAATCATGACCGGGCGGCGGATTGAAGCCGGCGGCTTCCGCGCGCGGGATCAGCTTGATGAGATGAACAGCACGGCTGGTGTTGGCGTAGAGGATCTGGTGGACCGGATCGAAGGCCGCGCTGCCCCAGTTGACCCCGCCGCCGGTGAACGGAAATTCCAGCGTGCCTTGTGTCGACGGCGGTGTGAACAGTCCCTCGTTGCGCGCCGCCGCGAAGCGTCGCTCGCACGTCGAGCGCATCAAGCCAGGCAGTAACGAGAGCGCGTCATCGGTCGAGATCGTCTGTGATGTCAATGCCGGCACGTGGGTCGGAAACGGCTGGGTCGGAGACAGCTTCTCGCCTTCCGCGCCACCTTGCGGCACCGCGCGCTCCTCGACCGGCCACACCGGCTTGCCGGTGTCGCGATCGAGCACGAAGACAAAACCTTGCTTGGTCGGCTGGATCACGACGTCGCGCTGCCCCTCGCCGGTGTCGAGACGCGTCAGCGTTGGCTGCGCCGGCAGATCGTAATCCCAGACGTCGTGATGCACGGTCTGGAACGCCCATACGAGCTCGCCGGTCTCGACGCGCAGCGCGACCACCGAATTGGCGTGCTCGTTGTTGCCCGGTCGCTTGCCACCCCAGAAGTCCGGTGACGGCGAGGTCGTGGGCAAGAACACGAGCCCGCGCGTCTCGTCGACCGACATCGGCGCCCAGACATTGGCGTGACCAGCCTCGATGCCGTCGCGCTTGAGCGGCTCGAAGGTCCAGCGCGGCTCGCCGGTACGCGCATCGAATGCGCGTACCATGCCGCTCGGCGCGTCGACGCGGCTGTTGTCGCCGATCGCGGAGCCGACCACGACGACGCCGCGGCCGACCGCCGGTGGCGAGGTGATCTGGAATTCGCCCGGCCATTCCAGGCGCAGGCCGATCTCGAGCTTGATCTCGCCGCCCTTGCCGAAACCGGCACAGGGAATGCCGGTCCTCGCATCGAGCGCAATCAGGCGGACGTCGTTCGTGCCCATGAATATCCGCGATCGGCAAGCGGCATTCGCAGGCGCCTGGTCATCGACCCAGTACGTGACACCGCGGCAGACATAGCGATTGGCGGGACGCTGATTGGTCGCGATCTTCGGATCGAAGCGCCATTTCTGCGCGCCCGTGCCGGGATCGAGCGCGATCACCTCGTTGAAAGGCGAGCAGAAGATCAGGCTGTCCTCGACGAACAGCGGTGTCGCCTGGAATTTCGTTCGCCGCATCACTTCGGGCGGGCGCGCAGTGAGATCGCCGGTGTGATATTCGAAGGCGCGAACGAGTTGGCCGACATTGTCGGGCGTGATCTCTCGCAAGGGCGAGAAGCGCGAGCCGCCGGCATCGCCGCCCCAGCTTTCCCAGGCGGCGCAGGGGGGCATCGCAAGCAACAAGAGCGCAACGAGCGCTGGCGGAATTCGCAGGCGGGTCCGCAAACGCCCGCCTCCCCCTATTTCGGCTTCTTGGCCGGTTCGCTCGGGCGGGCACCGCCCCACGGATCGTACTTTTCCTTGGGCTCGGGAATGCGCTCGAGCGCGGCCTTGTAAGCTTTCTCGTCGACCTTCGGCTTGTTGTCCGCCGGCTTGGCGCCGTCATTGGGCTGGCGCCGCCCCTGCGCCTCGGCCGAGCCGCACGCCACCGCCAGCACCGCAGCCGCTATGACCAAAATCTTCATTGATGCAATCCCCCTCGCGTGGGGTACAAACTAGCCTGCAATCCCGCAATAGCAAATGCCGCCGGTTCCGCGCCTTCAGCAAATTTTGATCGGGGCGGACTTCGCCGGATCGCATTCGTGCCTATCTGTTGGCCCGCAGGGGACGTTCACGGATGTTGCGGATCATTGCTAATGCGGCGCTGCTGGCCGGCGCGCTCGGCCTCGGTGCTTGCGGCTTTGCCGACAGCCGGGCGCCGGTGCCCGAGTTCATGCGCATGAAGGAAGCCGAGCAGCCTTCGCCGGAGCCGCCCCCGGACGTCAAGCGCGTGGTGCGTGAGCAGATCGACGTGGTGTTTCTCACCACGTCCTATCCGCGTGAGGTTCATGTCGCCCCGCCCCGTCACGAGGTGCGGGGACCGGGCTGGACCGCCTGCGTCCGCGCGCAGCTCACCTCCGCAACCGGCACGCCGCTCGGCGCGCAGACCTATATCGTGACCATCAATGGCGGCAAGGTCGTCGATCGCCGGCGCGCCGAAGCCGACGACATTTGCGGGACCGAGGTCTACGAACCGATCTAGGAACAGGCGCCATTAACGAATGGTGCGGTTCCGGGAAAAACCTGAAAATCAGCCGGAACGATCCTCGCCTCCCCTTCTTGTTACCGCCAAGGGCAGTATCGAGGAGGACAGGATGAGGACGTTTACGATTGCACTGCTGGCCGGCATCGGGGCCCTCGCTGCTGCGGGCGGCGCGAAAGCTGCCGACATCTACACGACCGGCGAATACACCAGCCCCGAACTCGTTCAGGAAGTCCGGCTCGTCTGCGATGATGCCGGCAATTGCTATCGCACCCGCGGCGGCGCGCGCGTGATTGTGCGTGACTCCTACGCCAGGATGCCGCGCGAGCGCTATTATGAGCGCCGCACCTATCGCGACTGGGACGATGGTCCGCGTGCCGGTGTCGGCATCCGTGCTCCCGGCGTCAGCGTGGGCGTCGGTGTCGGCGACGACCGCTGGTAGTCGATGAAGCCATGATCGACAGGACCGGACGAGCATGCTCGTCCGGCCGCGTTACTATGAGAGCAAGCGCCGTCAGGCGGCAACGGATTGCTGCTGGAACTGCTCGTAGGCCGCGATCGCATCTGCGGCGTACATCAGCGACGGGCCGCCTCCCATGTAGACGGCCATGCCGAGCGTCTCCTCGACCTCCTCGCGCGTTGCGCCGAGCTTGACGAGGGCCTCGGTGTGAAAGCCGATGCAGCCGTCGCAATGCGCGGCAACCCCGAGCGCCAGCGCGATCAGCTCCTTGGTCTTCTTGTCCAGCGCACCGTCGCGCGTGGCGGCCTGGGCGAGCGCGGCAAATCCCTTCATGGTGTCGGGGATGTCGCTCCGCAGCTTCTTCATGTTGGCGGAGATTTGCCGGGTGATCTCGGGATAGTTCTTGTCCATGACTTACTCTCTACGGTGACTTCAGGTTTCAAGCGGATCGGCCGGTGTGACGAAACGCGTCAATGACGGCAGGTGAGCGATGAAGCGGGCGAGCACCATGCCGGCGCACATCGCCGCAACGAAGATGACGGCGGAGACCGACCCGAATCCGAGCGCGGTCAGCGCCGGCCCCGGACAGAAGCCCGCCAGTCCCCAGCCGATACCGAAGATCGCGGGACCTGCGACGATCTTGGGATCAATGTCGCGTCGTGTCGGCAGATAAAATCGATCGGCGAAGAACGGACGCGCGAGCTTCAGGACGCGGCTGAAGCCGATGAAGGTCACGGCCACCGCGCCCGCCATCACGAAGGCGAGGCTCGCATCCCATGTCCCTGCCGGAATGCCGCCGACGTCGAGAAAGTTCAGCACCTTGGCCGGGTTCGACATGCCGGAGACGATGAGGCCGATGCCGAAGATCAGGCCGATCGCGAATTGAACGAGGATTGCCATCGCCGTCAGCTCCAGTGCCGCATCACGAAGACGGTCGCCATGCCGGCCGCCATGAAGGTCATGGTCGCGACCAGCGAGCGCACCGACAGCCGCGACAAGCCGCAAACGCCGTGGCCGGAGGTGCAGCCACTGCCCCACACCGAACCGAAACCCGTGAGCAATCCGGCGACGATCAGCACGGCCGGCCCTGCCGCGATCGTCTGGGCCGGCAGGCTTCCGGTGACGAGCAACACCAGCACGGGCGCGGCGACGAGACCGGCGACGAAGGCGAGGCGCCCGGCAAATTCGCGGTCCTCATAGGGCGGAAACAGCCGCGCCGCGATGCCGCTGACGCCGGCAATCCGCCCCGTTGCCCACATCAGCAGAACGGCGGCGAGGCCGATCATCGCGCCGCCAACGAGGGACGCGACCGGCGTAAATGATGTCGAGACCATGAGCCTCTCCTGGTCGAGAGCACCCTTCGCGGGCGCGATATCTTTATTTCAGTTGTTTCTTATTTTCGAATTTACTAATATATTGGGCGGTCATGAAGCGCAAGCCCCGGAATCAGGAACTGCTCGCTCTGGAGGAGAAGGCCGAAGAGGCCTCCCGCCTCCTCACCGCCATGGGCAATCCCAAGCGGCTCCTGGTTCTCTGCAACATGCTGGACGGCGAAAGATCCGTCGGCGAACTCGCCGACATCGCCGGCCTGTCATCGGCCGCGCTATCCCAACACCTCGGAAAGATGCGCGCATTGAGCCTGGTCAAACCCAGGCGGGACGGTCAGACCATATACTACAGCATCGCGAGCCAGGAGGTCCGCGCGGTGCTGGAGACCCTGTACCGCCTCTTCTGTGCACCGGGATAGGACTTCGCTGACGCAAACGCGGGAACGTGCGGGATGAGTGACGACACCTTCATCGAGGGGCCTCTCTACGAGAAGCGCAGGAAGGTCTATCCGCAATCCGTCCACGGCCCGTTTCGCCGCATCAAATGGGCGATCCTGTGCGTCACGCTCGGAACCTACTATCTCCTGCCGTTCGTACGCTGGAACCGCGGACCGGGCCTGCCCGACCAGGCGGTGCTGATCGATCTTCCGCATCGGCGCTTCTACTTCTTCTTCATCGAGCTGTGGCCGCAGGAGGTCTACTACTTCACCGGCCTCTTGATCATCGCGGCGATGGCGCTGTTCCTGATGAATGCGGTCGCCGGCCGGCTGTGGTGCGGCTACATGTGTCCGCAGACGGTGTGGACCGACCTGTTCTACGCGGTGGAGCGCTGGGTCGAGGGCGACCGGCGCGAGCGCATGCAGGGCGACAAGCGCTACTGGACCCTCGACCACATCCGGAAAGTCGCGCTGAAACACTTTCTCTGGATCATGATCGCCTGGTGGACCGGCGGCGCCTGGGTGCTCTATTTCTCCGACGCGCCGACGCTGGTGAAGGAACTCGCCACCTTCGAGGCCCCGTTCATCGCCTATCTCTGGATCGGTATCCTCACCGCCACGACCTATGTCTTTGCCGGTCACGCCCGTGAGCAGATGTGCATCTACATGTGCCCGTGGCCACGCATCCAGGCGGCGCTGACCGACGAATGGGCGCTCAACGTCACCTATCGCCGCGACCGGGGCGAGCCGCGCATGTCGGTGAAGAAGGCGGATGCGGCCCGTGCCCATGGTGATCCCGCCGGCGACTGCGTCGACTGTCACCAGTGCATCAATGTCTGCCCGACCGGCGTCGACATCCGCAACGGCATCCAGCTCGGCTGCATCCAGTGCGGCCTGTGCATCGATGCCTGCGACAACGTGATGCGCGAGATCGGCCGGCCCAAAGGCCTGATCGGCTACGACACCGACATCAACATGCAGCGTCGGCGCGAGGGCAAGGCACCGATCTACCGCATCATCCGTCCGCGCACGCTGATCTATGCCGCGGCCATCGCCATCGTGGGCAGCATCATGCTCTACACCCTCGCCACCCGCGCGACGATGGACGTCAACGTGCTGCACGAGCGCAATCCGCTCTTTGTCCAACTCTCGGATGGCGGGGTCCGCAACGACTATACCGTGCGCATCCTCAACAAGGGCGCGCAGCGATCGTTTGCGCTTCAAGTCTCCGGTCTGCCGGGTGCGAACATTCGCGTCGCCGGCATCGAGGCTGGCCCCGGCGGCAAGCCCGTGATCGAGGTCGGGCAGGATCAGACGCGCGAGGTCAGGCTGTCGGTGCAGGTCGGTCCTGGCGACCTTCCGAAGACCTCCCGTGACGTCGATATCGTCATCACCGATACGGCCAGCGGCGGACGGGCGAGCGCCCGCGATCATTTCGTGCCGGGCGACCAGTAGCGCACCACATTCCATGAAGCTTCCGGCGACCCCGGCCGGATGCTGAATGAGAAGTTAACACTACCGCTCGAATTGAAGCGGCGTCCCAACGGTATTTTCCAATCTTTGCGCTAAGCATGATCCGTAACACGGGCTCAGCCCGCGTGAACGGGGACGACGGGACGTGGTCGACATCGCACAACAGGCTGCGATCAATCCGGCATCGACAGGCGATGCCGCGACGGCGCGCGCTCGCGTTCCGCTTGCCGCGGTCGACCCCGGCCAATGGCGCGCGCTCGCGCAGCGCGCGATCGAGCCGAACGGATATTACCTGCCCGCCTGGGAGCTCGCCGTCAGCGCAACCGCACGCGGCCGCACGGACGCCTCGGCGCTTCCCGCATTCGACAGATCTGCGGCCCGACTGATCGGGCTGATGCCGGTGATCTCGCTGTGGCACGCCCAAAAGATTCCCCTGCCCGCCCTGGTGAGCGCGCATCCCTATGGCACGCTGTGCAGCCCGCTGATCGACCGCGATGCCCCGATCGAGGCGGCAACGCGCCTGTTGCAGCAGGCGCGCGAGGCCGGCGCCCACGCGCTGGTGCTGAACGACGTTGCGCTCGACGGCGCGGCGATGAATGCGCTCAACCAGATCCTGAGCCGCGACAGCCTGAAACCACGCGTGCTCTCCTCCTACATCCGCGCCAGCCTCGACGCGACACAGGATGGCGAAACGCTGTTGCGCGACGCGCTTGGCGCCAAGAAGCTCAAGGAACTGCGCCGCCAGCGTCATCGCCTGGAAGAGCACGGCCCCGTCGTGTTCGAGGTTGCACGCAGTCCCGAGGAAATCAGACCGGCGCTCGAAGCATTTTTGCAGCTCGAAGCCAGCGGTTGGAAAGGTAAGCGCGGCACTGCGCTGGTCCAGCATGCCGGGGATGCGACCTTCATCCGCCGCGCCGTACCGGCGCTGGCGGAAACCGCGCAGTGCGAGATCGTCACGCTTCGCGCCGGGACGACGCCGGTCGCCGCCGGCATCGTGCTGCGACACCAGGACCGCGCCTTCTTCTTCAAGCTCGGCATCGACGAGGGCTTTGCGAAATATTCGCCGGGCGTGCAGCTCACGCTCGATCTCACCCGCCACCTCTGCGCCGATCCCGCCATCGCCAGCGCGGATTCCACGGCAAGCGCGCATCACCCCATGATCAACCCGATCTGGCGCGGACGTTTTGCGATCGGCGACGTGCTCATCCCGCTCCGGCGGCACGATCCAATCGTGGCGCTCGTTCACGGCGCGCTCGCGGCGCATGGCGTTGCCTACGCGGCGGCGCGCCACGCAGTTCGCCTGCTCCGCAAATAAACCTGCTACTCCGCCGCCTGCGCGTTGATCTCCTCCGAGACCTGGCGGATCGCGCGGGCGAGCAGGTTCGGATCCTGCGCGCCGGAGACGGCGTATTTCTGCGCGAACACGTAGGTCGGCACGCCGGAGATACCCTTCTCGGCGGCCTCCTGCGCGTCCGCCGAAACGCGTGCGACGTCCTCGTCGGTGGCAAGGCGCTTGCGCACGTCCGCGGCATCGAGGCCGATGTCGGCGGCCGCCTGCACCAGCACGTTCACATCGGTGAGATCGCCGCCGTCGCGGAAATAGAGCTCCATCAGGCGCTGCTTCATCTCGGGCGCCTTGCCGATCGCTTCCGCCCAGAGGATCAGGCGATGGCAGTCGGTCGTGTTGGGCTGACGCGCGACCAACTCGGGCTTGTAGACGAGGCCCTCCTCGCTCGCAGCCGCGACGACGCGGCCGGCAATGCCCTTATAGGCCTCGACCGAGCCGAACTTCTGGGTGAGATAGGCCTCGCGGCTGATGCCCTCGCGCGGCACCCAGGGATTGAGGAAGAAGGGGCGGAAGTTGAGCTTGACGGGAACGTCGGGCACCAGCGCCAGCGCGCTCTCGATCCGGTGCTTGCCGATATAGCACCAGGGGCAGACCACGTCGGAGACGACGTCGATCTGGAGCGGTTTCAGCGTGCTCATGTCAGGCGCCTCCTTGGCGGTAAAGGTTGGCCCAAAGATAAGCCGAACCCGCCCCGAGGCAAGGGCGCTACGTCATAGCTGCCGCGATCTGCTTCAGCCGATCCGCGGTGCGCTCGTCCGCCGGGAAGAACGTCTCCAGCGCCAGCTCCGACAGCGTGATGTCCACGGGCGTGCCGAACACCATGGTGGTGGAGAAGAAACTTAGTATCTCTCCGCCATGACGCAGCTTGAAGGGAATGGCGACATTGTCGCTCGACAGCGGGGCCGCGCGCGCCGGGATGGGATAGCTCTTGAGGTCGTTGTAGAGCTTGATCAGCTCCGGATCGGCCGTCGCCTCGCATTGGCGGTGCAGCCGCTCCAAGAGATGCCCGCACCATTCGGCGAGATTGACCGTGCGCGGCGCCAGCGCCTCGGGATGGAAGGCGAGCTTCAGCACGTTGAAGGGCTGGCCGAGCAGATGCTGCGGGATGCCGTCGAGCAGCGGCGCCACCATGCGGTTGGCGGAGACCAGGTTCCAGTGCCTGTCCACCGCGAGCGCGGGATTGGGCTCATGCGCTTTGAGAACGAGGTCGATCGCCTGGCGGGCTGATTTCAAGGCGGGATCCTCCAGCGGGCGCTGCGCGAAGGCCGGCGCGTAGCCGGCGGCGACCAGCAACACGTTGCGTTCGCGCAACGGCACGTCGAGACGCTCGGCAAGCCTCAGCACCATGTCGCGCGAGGGCGCGGCGCGGCCGGTCTCGACGAAGCTCAGGTGTCGCGCCGAGATCTCGGCTTCGCCCGCGAGATCGAGCTGGCTCATGCGGCGGCGCTGCCGCCATTCGCGCAAATGGTCGCCGATATGGACCGGCTGGCTGCGTTCGGCCTGTGCCGTGGATGCATGTGCGTTCATGACCAGAAACCTAGCATGCGGATTTCGGCCCTTCCATTACCCGCGAGGTAATCGAATTGGGGCGCAGCCGCGCGCATCTTCGGTCGCAACAGGAGATGACCATGATCGCGCTGCTGCTCTATCGGACCGTCGCAGACCACGTCTTGCCCTGGGCCATGGCATTCGCAACCCGGATGCTGGCACGCGGCCTCAACATGCCCGAGCCGCTGGTGCATTCGACCGGCGACTATGTGCTCGCGCAGGTCATCGCCTTCGAGCACGGCGTCGGCAAGAGCCTCTGCCCGTTCCGCCTCGCCCGCCTGCTCCGCGCCTGGTGGCGCGGACGGCATTGAATTCCACCCCAGCCCAAGCAAGGAGACTTACGATGATCGACGCATCCACCTTCCTGCGCCGTGCCCTGCTCGCCGACGCCATCTTCAGCGGCGTCGCCGCTCTCGGCTTCACCTTCGGCGCGAGCGCGTTCGCAGCGTTGTTCAACCTGCCCGACGCGCTGCTGCGCGAGACCGGCCTGTTCCTGATCGCCTACACCGCCCTGGTCGGCTGGCTCGCCTCGCGGGCCACGGTAGCGAAACCGCTCGTCCTGCTGGTCGTGATCGGCAACGCGGCCTGGACGGTCGGCAGCATCGCACTGCTGCTCTCGGGCGCGGTGTCGCCGAACCTTGTGGGCGAGCTGATGGTCGTGGCACAGGCGATCGCCACCGGCGTGTTCGCCGAGTTGCAATTTCTGGGATTGCGGAAGAGTGCGGGTGTGATGACGGCGTGAGGCTCGGCCGCCTCACCACTTGCCGTCGTCGTCGCCCGGCCTTGTGCGCAATTGCGCACTGGACCGGGCGACCCAGTATTCCAGAGACGGCGACGTGATGCGGAGGAGCCGCGGCGTACTGGATGCCGCGGTCAAGCCGGGGCATGACAGTTGAGCCGGAGGCTTAAGCGCGGGCTACGCCCGCGCGCGCCCGTTGGCCTTGCTGAACGCATGACCGTTGAGCTTTTTCTTTTTGGTAGCCTTGGGGCCCGCCTTCTTGGCCTTGGCTTCCGTGCGCGCCTTCACCTTGGCGCGCTCGGCCCGCTCCTCGGCGCGCAGCTTCTTGCGCTTGGCCTCGCAGGAGACGCACTTGCAGCCGATCGGCTTCAGATAGGCTTTGAAATAATCGGTGCCGTAATCGTAGTTGATCTCGTCGCCCGGCTCGATGTTCCTGATGGCGCGGATGAAGACCTTGCGCTCACGCGGGCGGACGTCCGACTCCGCATTCGGCCGGCAGGAATGGTTGATGTAGCGCGCGAGATTTTTCCGCACCGAGCCGTCGATGGTCCAGCGGCCGTTGAGCTCGAACAGATATTTGTTCTCGATCTCGTCCTGCTCAGGGATTCGCGAGTCCAGGATCGGTCCGAAATAACGGATGATCCGGGTTCCCTTCTTGATCGGTTTGGTGGCGAAGAGGCCGAGCCCGGTCTTGGAGCGGCCGACGCGATAGGGTTTGTTCGACGATGTGGCTGGCATGATCAGGAGAACGAGGACGCGAACGAGGCCGCATGAGCTTAAAGCGAAGTCGCCCTTCTAGAACGATTCCGCGCCGCTGTCAGGTCTCTCGCGGGCCTGTTTGAACCTTGCCCACAATCAAGACGTCTGATGGTACGGAGTTCCCGCTGCATCAAGGTCGCATGATGATCCGCATCACCGCCGCGTGCCTCGCCATATTGCTGACGAGCACCGTCCTCGATGGTGCGAACGCCCAATCCGTAGGCAGCACCTACACCTCGACGGCGCCGAAGAACTGCCGGCAGGTCGGTAAGCCCAGCGAGCTCGACGGCAGCACGACGCGCATCTGTCCGGGCAAGGACGGCCTCATGGTGCTGATCGCCGAGGACGATCTCCGCGAGATCGTCTCGGTCGGGCGCAATCGCAAGGAAGCGGCCGGGGAACCTGCGGCAAAGCTCTGGTTCGCCCCGTTCAATTCATCGGAAACCACCGTCGAATGGCGCGCCGCAGGCACAAAGCCGTTTGCCATCATCCAGCGCTGGCACATCGCCGATAGCAGCGATCCCGACAAGCAGGGACGGCCGAACACCAAGGACATGCTGGTCGTGACCCGGCTGCCGCCGGGCCCGGTCTGCCATGTCGCCTATGTCGATGCCATCGCCAACCCGAACGCCAACGAGCTCGCGCGGAAGGCCGCGGACGATTTCGCCCGCAGCTTCACCTGCGGCAAGGACGAGGTAACGATCGTCGGCACGCGCGGCCGCGCGGTCGAGCTGGCGACGATGCGCTAGCGCGTTTTCGAGCTCAACAGCCGCTACACTGGAAGTTTCGTGGTGATGGGCGCGGTCAGCATCGCCTCGAGCAGGCGTTCGGCCGTCGTCCCCTCGGGCAGCCGCCCGAGGATGTCCTTCAGCCGCCCATCCAGCAGCAGCGTGGTGAAGCCGTGCACCATCGACCAGGCCCGCGCGATTGCGGCCCCCTGCTCCATCGTCAGCGCGTCGCCGCTGATCTGCTCCTGCCGCATCATGCCGATGGCGTTGGCAAGTCCGGCGAAGGAGGCTTCGGCCGCCTCGTGCAGCGACGGTCTGGAATAGTCCAGCCGCTCGGTGCGGAACATGATGCCGTACATGCCGGGGTGCGCCTGCGCATAGGCGACATAGGCCTTCGGCCGCGCCAGTGCACGTTCGAGCGGCGTGGTCACGCTGTCACAAGCCGACGCCATCGCGGCATTGAACTGGCGAAAACCGACGGCCGCAAGCTCGCTGAGAAGCCCGGTGAGATCCCCGAAATGGTGCGTCGGCGCGGCATGCGAGACGCCCGCCTCGCGCGCCACCGCGCGCAATGTCAGGCCCGCAAGCCCTTCGCGCTCGAGCACGCGCTCGGCGGCCTGCAGCAGCGCTTCGCGCAGGGCGCCGTGATGATACGGCGTCTCCGTCTTCGCGCTTGGCGCTCGGCGCGCCGCACGCGATGCCGCGGTCGATGCTGTTCGTCTGGGTGCACGCTGGTGACGCGCCGTTTCGCCCTTGGTGTCGGTCTTGGCCATTTGCAAGCTATATGACGCAATATTGACAGTGTAAAGATTTCACTTGACGGACGCTGCGATTGGCTCTATTCGATCTTTACGATGTAAAGATAGGGAGGGATACGCCGTGCAGCAGGCCGCCGTCGCCGAGCGTCGCAACAATATCGCGCCGATCCCGTTCGAGGCCGACGCGCCCTTCCTGAAAATCATCGGCGAATTGCCACGCGAGCTGAACGGCACGCTCTATCGCAACGGCCCCAATCCGCAATTCGATTCTCCCGGCGCGCACTGGTTCGTCGGCGATGGCATGCTGCACGCCTTTCGTCTGGAGAACGGCCGCGCCAGCTACCGCAACCGCTGGGTCCGCACGCCGAAATGGCTCGCCGAGCACGATGCCGGCCGCTCGCTGTTCGGCGGCTTCGGCCGCAAGCTGCCGGATGCGCCGAAAGACCTCACCGACGGCGGCGTCGCCAACACCAGCATCATCTTCCATGCCGGCAAGCTGCTGGCGCTCGAAGAAGCGCATCTGCCGACCGAGATCGAGCCGGGCACGCTGGCGACGCGCGGCTATCACAACTACCAGGGCCGCGTCGCCGGCAGTTTCACCGCGCATCCGAAGATCGATCCCGTCACGGGCGAGCTCGTGTTCTTCGGCTACAACGCCGCGGGACCGCTGACGCCTGCCCTCTCCTACGGATCGATCGACGCTTCCGGCAAGGCCACGCGCTTCGAACGCTTCGAGGCGCCCTATGCCAGCATGGTGCACGACTTCATCGTCACCGCGAACCATGTGCTGTTTCCGATCCTGCCCATCACCGGCAGCATGGAGCGCGCGATGAGCGGACGGCCGCCCTATGCCTGGGAGCCGGACAAGAGCGCCTATGTCGGCGTGATGAAGCGGAGCGGCACGGCGAAGGACATCGTCTGGTTCCGAGCTGAGGCCTGCTACGTCTTCCACGTCATGAATGCGTGGGAGGATGGCGACCGCATCGTCGCCGACGTCATGCAGTTCGAGGAAGCGCCGCTGTTTCCGCATCCCGATGGACGGCCGACCGATCCGGAAAAATCGCGCGCCCGCCACTGCCGCTGGACGTTCGATCTTGCGGGGAATACCGACCGCTTCCAGCAGACGTACCTGGACGATCTCACCGGCGAATTCCCGCGCATCGACGATCGCCGCGCCGGGCTGAAGAGTCGACACGGCTGGTACGCCTGCGCCAATCCGAAACTGCCGATGTTCGGCGCGCTCTCGGGCATCGTCCATGTCGACGGCAACGGCAGGCGGCTCGGGCATTATCTGCTGCCGGCCGGCGACACCATCTCCGAGCCTGTGTTCGTCGAACGGTCGAAGGATGCAGCGGAAGGCGACGGCTGGCTGCTCGCGGTGGTCTGGCGTGCGCGGGAAAATCGCAGCGATCTCGCCGTGTTCAATGCCACCGACATCGAAGCCGGCCCCGCCGCATTGGCGCAGCTCGGTCACCGCGTGCCGGATGGCTTTCACGGCAATTGGGTGGGCGCGGCGTAGCTCTCGTCATTCCGGGGCGCGCCATTCGGCGCGAGCCCGGAATCCATTTCGCTACACGTGTTGCTGCCCGATGGATTCCGGGCTCGCGCTGACGCGCGCCCCGGAATGACGAAAGAGGAGTTTCCCATGCACATGCCCTCGATCACCGCGGGTTGCCTTGCCCTTCTCGCCCTGTCCGGCGCCGCACTCGCATTGCAGATGATCCGGCTGCGTCGGAGCCGCCATACCCTCTTCAACGGCGGCATCCTGCTCTGCCTCGGTCTGTTGATCGCCTCCGCGCTGCCGCTCCTCTCGCGCCTGCCCTGGGCGGAATTGGCCGAGGAGGCCTCCGACCAAGCCGTTGCGGCCCTTCACCTTTTAGAGGTCGCCTACGTCATTTTGACACTGTAAAGATTTCGCTTGACCCGGCATCGCCGCTGCACTACTAATCTTTACATCGTAAAGATCGGCTCGACCGAGGCGGCCCATGGCGATTTTCCTGATCCTCGCGCCCTATGGCGCCTACACCTTCCTGATGGTGGTGACGTCGGCCATGATCAGCGTGTTTGCAGCATCGGCAATCTGCCTCGCAACCGTTGCGATCGATGTCGTACGCGGCCGCTCGGTGAAGGTCCTGGCCGCAGGCTCCGCGATCGTGTTCGCCGCAATCGGCCTTTACCTCGCGCTGATCGACCCCGCCCTCGGCCCGCTCGGCGTCAAGCTGTCGGTCGACATCGGCATCTTCGTCATCTCGCTCGGCTCGATGCTGCTCCGCCACCCCTTCACGCTGCAATATGCGCTCGAATCCGTCCCGGCGGAGACCGCGGCAATGCCCGGCTTTCTCACGGCCAATTACGTCATCACCGGCGCGTGGACAGCCGCCGCGCTGCTGATGGCGGCCGCCAATCTCGTGCTGCTCTACCTCCCCGGCCTGCCGCTCTGGTCGAGCCTTGCGGTCGCTTTCGCCGCCCGCAACAGCGCGATCTACTTCACAAAATGGTATCCCGAGTATCGCCAGATCAAGTACGGTACGCCCGCCCGCGCTCTCCCCGACGCCGGCTGAACAGGATTGACGATGAAGGACGTATTCGCCCGCCTCGCCTCCGACTTCCTCTCCGCCATCGTCTTCCTGGCCGTCTACCTCATCACCGACAACGTCGTGCTGGCAACATCGGTGGCGATTGCCGGCGCGATCGCGCAGGTGATCTATGCCCGCGTCAAGGGGCAGCAGCTCAACTACATGACCTATGCGAGCCTCGCGCTTGTCGTCGTGCTGGGCACGGTCACGCTGCTGACCAACGACCCACGCTTCATGCTGGCAAAACCCTCGATCGCACATTTCGCGATCGGTGCCATCATGCTCAAGCGCGGCTGGATGCTGCGCTACATGCCGCCGATCGTGGCCGAGACCGTCCCGGAATATGTGACCGCTGCAGGCTACGCCTGGGCCGCACTGATGTTCGTGATCGGCGCCGGCATGATCGCGGTCGCCGCCACAGGCGATCTGAAGCTGTGGGCGTTCTACATCACGGTGGTCGCCGGCGGCGCCAAGATCCTGGCCTTCGCCGTGCAGTACGTGGTTCTCAGGCTCATCGTCACGAGCCGCCGCCGTGCGGCCGCCCGCGCCTAAATGCCTCCAATGCAGGGTTAGGCAGGAGCTGCGAGTTGGGCTATAGGCTCGCTCAGGACTGGCCGCGGATCGTCGCGGCCCGCCGGGATTTGTTGGGGAGACGGGAATGGCCGTAGACGGCAACTGGAATCTGACCATGACGACGCCGATGGGCGAGCGCAACTCGACGCTCAGCCTGAAGGCCGCGGGCGGCACGCTCACGGGCGCGCAGGTTGCGGAAGGCAATTCCGCCGAGATCTTCGACGGCACCGTCAGCGGTGACAACGTCTCCTGGAAGGTCTCGATCGACAAACCGATGCCGCTCACGCTCGAATTCACCGGTACGGTCTCCGGCGACAACATCAGCGGCGAGATGGGGATCGGCCCGATGGGCAGCTTCCCGTTCACGGGCGCACGGGCGTAAGCGCGCTGCACCGATGCGTGCGCTCCGTCTCATCGCGGCGACGATCCTGTGTGTCGCGACACAGGCAGCGCGCGCCGAGGACACCGAACCGGCGTGGCGCGCAAGCGCGCTCGCCATGGTGCCGGCAGGATATGTCGCCGGCCTCGCCTATCGCACCGAAGGTGCAACCGGCTATCTCGCCGTCTATCCGGCGACGTCGAACGATCCGAAGACACCGGCAAGCGTGTTCACCGCGCGTCAAGCTCTCGTCGTCACGCTGACGCCTGATGCGACGCGCGCGGTCTCGGCCGAGTTGAAGCCACGCACAGCGCCGGATGCTGATAACGACGACAACGATTTCGCGAAGCTGCACGCCGAACTTGCCGCGAAACGCGCAAGCCTGCCCGAAGGCACCGAGCCCTGCGATCTCGGCGCCTGGTCGATCGACAAGGACCCGAACGGTCTCAACGTGCGCGCTGAACCCTCGGTGAAAGCGCGCGTGCTCGGCACGCTGCCGCCGCCCTACAAGCTCAAGCTCGGCGGCGCCGAGAACACGCCCGACGGCGGCTGGCTCACCGAATTCCGCATCATCGGCTTCAAGGACGGCTGGTTCCTGATCGAAGGCGCGAGGCCCCCGGGCAAGGACTACGAGGACGAGAAGCGGTATCCGCGCAATGCGCCAAAGCCCTATGCCGGGCGCGGCTGGGTCGCGTCGAACAAAGTCGGCGCGAATTACGCCAATGGCTACACGCGCGCGGGTGGACTGTTCCAGGCGCCATTCACCGACGCCAAATGGATGCCGGCGCAGCACGAGTACGGCAGCCCGATCGACGGTGACGGCGGACCAAAGCGGCTATTGGCCTGCAGCGGCTTCTGGGGCCTGGTCGACAGCCACGACGGCGTGCGTGGCTGGTGGCGTTCGCTGTGCTCCAACCAGGTCACGAATTGTAGTTAGGGCAGATCGAGACTTCGCCGACAACTCGCCTTGTCATACGCGGGCTAGACCCGCGTATTCATCGTTCTTGAAGAGTGATGGATGGCCGGGTCAAGCCCGGCCATGACATCTCAGCCGAGGTTCAACTCCTTGAAGAAGTCGTTCCCCTTGTCGTCGATGATGATGAACGCCGGGAAGTCCACGACTTCGATGCGCCAGATCGCTTCCATGCCGAGCTCGGGATATTCGAGCACCTCGACCTTCTTGATGCAGTGCTCGGCGAGGTTCGCCGCGGCGCCGCCGATCGAGCCGAGATAGAAGCCACCATACTTCTTGCAGGCCTCGCGCACGGCCGGCGCGCGATTGCCCTTGGCCACCATCACCATCGAGCCGCCGGCAGCCTGGAATTGGTCGACGAAGGAATCCATACGGCCCGCTGTGGTCGGACCGAACGCGCCGGAGGCGTAGCCCTCGGGCGTCTTGGCGGGGCCGGCGTAATAGACCGGATGGTTCTTGAAGTAGTCCGGCAGCGGCTCGCCCTTCTCCAGCCGCTCGCGCAGCTTGGCATGCGCGCTATCGCGCGCGACGATCATGGTGCCGGTCATCGAGACCCGCGTCTTGGTCGGGTACTTCGAGAACGTCGCCAGGATCTCCTTCATCGGCTGGTTGAGGTCGATATTGACGACCTCGCCGCCAAGCGACTCCTCGACCTCAGGCAGATACTGCGCCGGGTTGTGCTCGAGCTCCTCGAGATAGACGCCGTCCTTGGTGATCTTGCCGAGCACCTGGCGGTCGGCCGAGCAGGACACCCCTAACCCGATCGGCAGCGAGGCGCCATGGCGCGGCATGCGGATCACACGCACGTCGTGGCAGAAATACTTGCCGCCGAACTGCGCGCCGACGCCGAGCGACTGCGTCATCTTGTGGATTTCCTTCTCCATCTCGACGTCGCGGAAAGCGTTGCCGTCGGGCGAGCCGTGGGTCGGCAGCGCATCGAGATAGCGCGCGGAGGCGAGCTTCACCGTCTTCATGCAGAGCTCGGCCGAAGTGCCGCCGATGACGATGGCGAGGTGATAAGGCGGGCACGCCGCGGTGCCGAGGGTGAGGATCTTCTCCTTCAGGAAAGCGAGCAGCCGGTCCTTGGTCAGCACCGAGGGCGTCGCCTGGAACAGGAAGCTCTTGTTGGCGGAGCCGCCGCCCTTCGCCATGAACATGAACTTGTAGGCATCGTCGCCCTCGGCGTAGATCTCGCACTGCGCCGGCATGTTGTTAGCGGTGTTCTTCTCCTCGTACATCGACAAGGGCGCAACCTGCGAGTAGCGCAGATTGCGGCGGAGATACGCATCACGCGCGCCTTCCGACAGCGCCGCCTCGTCGTCACCGTCGGTGATGACGTTGCAGCCCTTCTTGCCCATGATGATCGCGGTGCCGGTGTCCTGGCACATCGGCAGCACGCCGCCGGCCGCGATGTTGGCGTTCTTCAAGAAGTCCAGCGCGACGAACTTGTCGTTCGGGCTGGCCTCACTGTCCTCCAGGATCGAGCGGAGCTGCTTCAGATGGCCGGGCCGCAGATAATGGTTGATGTCGCCAAAAGCCGCCTCCGACAGCGCCCGCAGCGCCTCGCGCGACACCACCAGCATGTCCTTGCCGAGGACCTTTTCGAACCTGACGCCCTCGGACGAAATCTTCTTGTAGGGCGTCTCGTCCTTGCCCAGCGGGAACAGCGGAGTGTGCTTGTAGGGCGGAACAGGCTTGGACGGGTCGGGAAAGGCGGTAGGGGCGTTCATGGGGCAAATCTCGGGGTTTTGGAGCCCTGGCGGGCCGCTAGCATAGAAGCGTTCTAAGCTTTTTTGCCGCAAAGGGAAGGCGTTCTGGCGCGGCCGGGGCATCTGAATTCGGCGACAAGACGGCCCTTTTCCGGGCCAATGTCCGCAGAGATGCGCGGCCGCAATTGTCTCCGGGGAAGGTCTGGATGCACCCCTTGCGCTCCGCGCGCGACGAAGGTTGAATGCGCGCCCTCAGGGGCTTTTCATCATGATTTTCAAACTGAACGTCCGCGGCGCGATCCTGGTCGCCGCCGCCCTCACCGGACTTGTCACCCTCACCTCGCCTGCGCGCGCCGATCGCTGTGACGACAGCGCCAAGGAGCTGGCGAACCAGATCGATCGCCTCAAGGTGAATTTCCGCGCCGCCAACATCGTCTACCTGACGCACCCCGCGGCCAAGGAGCTGTCGGTGGGCTGCCGCGGCGACAAATATTCGATCGAGCTCTATGCCAAGGGCGACCGCAAGCCGACGCCGGAGTTCTTTGCGCTGGTGGGATCGATGGCGGCGATCGTCTTCACCGTGACGAAGGACGACACCACGACGGGTGCAACACGCTGCCTGAAGCGGATGGGCCTGTTGCGCGGCGACAAGATCAGCATGCGCTACCGGCGGCTCAACATGGAGTGCGCCCGCACCAAGACGGACGCGTCCATCGCGATCACGCGCGGCAAGGACGAGTAGGCGTTTCTACAAGCGTGGCGACGCCGGCATCGCGGCGCCGCCCGCCATATACTCCGTCATTGCGAGCGTAGCGAAGCAATCCAGAATCCCGCCGCGGAGGCAGACTGGATTGCTTCGCTACGCTCGCAATGACGAGGAGAGGTCTCGTCGTCTCGCGAAAATTGCGCAGCGGGGACGCAAAGGCAGTCTCTCCCACCACACCAATCCCTCGCATTTTAACAATTGCCTTGAAGGAAATTTCGCTCCTGTCGGGGCAGGCTGAATTGTTTCGATGTGTGAGGATTTGTGGATGAAGGTTTCCACCGTGGCGCCGCCGCCGATCGCGATCGTGGTACCTAACTACGACACGACCAAGCAGGAGGACGACCAGACCAAGACTGAGGACACTGATCCGACCTACAAGCCGCAGCCGCCCGCGCCGCTGCCGCCGGGTCAGGGCACGCGGATCGATCAGCTCGCCTGATCGGCCCTTTCTAAGATGGATCGGCTGATCCGCTTGATCGGGCTTTTCGCGTGTCTGGCCGTATCTTTGCCGGATAGCGGGATCACACTCGTGCGCGCTCGGGCCTGAGAGCTGCGCATGATCGCACGCCTTCTGTTGCAGAACACGATCTTCACCGTCGCGATGGGCGCGCTGCTGTTCGCGTGCGCCGGCACGCTGCATTGGCCTTCGGCCTGGGTGCTCCTCATCACCTCCGCCCTGCTCGGTCCGCTCTGCGGCTGGTGGCTCTATCGGATTGATCCGGCACTGCTGGCGGAGCGTCTGCGTCCGGTCATCCAGAGGGACCAGCCGCCGGCCGACAAGGCCTTCATCGCCGCCCTCATCGCGACGATGCTGGCCTGGCTGGTCGTGATGGGGCTCGACCGGCGTTGGCTTTGGTCCGACATGCCGGTTGCCTTGCTGGTTCTCGGCTTCGTGCTGTTCCTGCTCTGCATGCCGTTCACGATGTGGGTGTTCCGCGAAAACTCGTTCGCAGCGCCCGTGGTAAAGCTGCAAGCCGAGCGCGCGCAGCGCGTGATCTCGACCGGCCCCTACGCACATGTGCGCCATCCCATGTACAGCGGCATGATCCTGTTCTTCGCCGGCCTGCCGCTGGCGCTGGGCTCGTGGTGGGGACTTGCGATGGCGCCGCTGTTCCTCGCACTGTTTGTCGTCCGCATCGGCATCGAGGAGCGCACGCTGCGCGAGGGCCTGCCTGGCTATATCGATTATGCCGCGCGCGTGCGCTATCGCCTGGTGCCGGGCGTGTGGTGAGGTCACTCGCCCGCGCGACACGTGGACATCCGCCAGAAAAGCGCCGGCCATCCTCCGATCGACTGACGTCGCCGCAACAGAACCCCGCTAGAGCGAACCCGCACCACGCAAGCGGGAGACGCGACGATGTTCTGCAAGCCACCCTGCCCCGACGAGCATGATCTCGCTGCCGTCTCCGCCGATTCAAACCATCGATCTGGTCCGCAGCATTCACAGGCGCTCGGGAGCCAGGACGCGTTCGGGCGATTGATCGCGCCCGAAACGGCCGGTCCGGAACGGGAGCTGCCGCCAGCCTCCGTCCGGACCGGCTAAATATCGAGCTCCTTGTAGCGACGGAAGATTCCCTGCTCGTTGAAGGCGATGCGGCGTTCGCTCGCGAGATAGGCCTTGATGTTCGGCCGCGCGGCGATGCGATCGTGCAGGCCGACGAGGCCGGGGATATCTGCCTCGAAGCTCTTCATGCGCCTGGGAAAGGCATAGCGCAGCCCGGCGACGATCTGAAATAGTGAGAGGTCGACATAGGTCAGTCTGCGGCCGGTGACGTAAGTGCCGCCATTGCCGGCAAGCAGCTCCTCGAAATAGCTGAGATATTTCGGCACACGCTCCTTCCAGAACTCGGCCGTGCGCTTCTTCGCCGCGGGTCGCGCGTCCTCGTAATAGAGCGAGGGCCCGAGCGGGTGATGGGTGTCGTGAACTTCCAGCACGAGATCGGTGATCGTGAGCTGGAGCTGGTGCACCCAGAGCCGGCCGGCTTCCGTCTTCGGCGCGAGCCCGTGGCGGCTGCCGAGATAGAGCAGGATGTTGGCGGTCTGGCCGATGACGAGCTTGCCGGCTTTGAGGAACGGTGGCGCAAAGGGTGGCGTGCCGGGCGCCTCCATCATCTTCATCATCGCAGCCGTCCCGCGCGGCCCCCGCGCGACGTCGACGTAAGCGGCCCCCGCCTCCTCCAGCGCCAGCCGCACATATTCGCCGCGGCCCTGGATCTCGGGCCAGTAATAGAGTTCGTATTTCATGGGAGGGGTCCGTGAGCGTGGGGGCGATCGGACCAATGTAGCATGCAGCCGGAGGTTCCGTCAGGGTTGGACGGAACGGCGGTACAACATCCTCCGTCATTGCGAGCGTAGCGACTTGTCCGCCGAAGCCTTGGCGAAGGCGGAAGCAATCCAGAAATGCCTGCGCGGAGACAGTCTGGATTGCTTCGTCGCAAGGGCAAAAATTGCTTCGCAATTTTGCACGAGTTCCTCGCAATGACGAAGGAAAGAGCTCAGCGCCTCAATTCGACGCGAAGCAGTACAGCAGCCCGTCGCCGCCGGTGCTCTTCAGATCGGCCTGCGAGCAACCGCCGTCGGGACCGCGCGAGGGGTGAGAGCTGTTCCAGGACTTTGACGGTTCGTCGTCGCGCAGGCCCTTACGATCGGCATGGCCGACGACCGCCGCGCCTTGCGTGCTCGACGTCCAGTTCTTGCAGGTCTTGTCGTCACCCGCGGCAAAAGCGGTGCCGTCGGCCTGCGATCCCGTGAGGATGTCGTGCCGGTTCGGCGTGTCGCCAGCGCCGTTGATGACGTCGCCCTTCTCGCTGAGCGCGGTCTGCTTGGTGAGATTGTTGGCCGCGCTGTGCAGGTCGGCAACGTCCTTTGCGATCACCGCACCCTTGGCGTTCTGCCAGGGTCCCTTGCCGATGCGGTCGCGGGCGTTGACGGCCGGCTTGCCGTCGGCGGCCTGCGTCGACAGATAAGCGCGCCAGGTTCTGGCGCCAGCGCCGCCGGTCTGCGCAAGCTTCTGGCATTGCGCATCGGCCCCCTCCAGGCCGCCGAGATCGGCTCCCTTGCCCGGGCCGCTGGAGGTCACGAAGAACGTCATGTCGGCCGACTGCGCGTGCGCGGATGGCGCCGAGAGCAAGGCCAGCGTGAGCGCGAGCCCTGAAATCGTCACGGATCTCTCGATACGGATCATCTTGTCCTCCCGATTGTGTTTTTCGTTGGCCGCCTGATTTCAACCCGAGGCGCGCTCGCTTATTCCAATGCCGCAATGCGGGACGCCCAAAGAAAAAGGGCGCCGTGCCGAAGCACGACGCCCTGGTTCCTCATCTCGATTGCGATCAATTGGTCTGCTGGATCGCCGACAATTCCCAGCCGCTGTTCGGGCGACGGGCGAAGGTCCAGACTTCGGTGGCCTCGCCCGGCTGCTCGCTGCCGGCGACGATCGCGCCGGTGTTGCGGTCCACCGTCTTGTCGGTGAGCGCGAAGCGCAGCGCCACCGTGGCGTAGTCGGTTTCGCCTTCGCGCCAGGCTTCCGCGAGGTCGCCTTGCAGCAGCTTCACGTTGCTGGTCTTGTTGACGACGTTGCGCGCGCGGTTCTGGGCAAGATCCTGCTCGAAATAGGAGACCATCTCCGGCGTCGCGAGCGTGTGCAGCTTGGCCAC
Source organism: Bradyrhizobium iriomotense (assembly GCF_018130765.1). Classification (GTDB taxonomy): domain Bacteria; phylum Pseudomonadota; class Alphaproteobacteria; order Rhizobiales; family Xanthobacteraceae; genus Bradyrhizobium; species Bradyrhizobium iriomotense_A. Next base: position 394,239 of record NZ_JAFCJZ010000002.1, on the reverse strand, counting down.
GTCCTCGTTCGACCAGGCGGTCTGGATCTCGCTGAGCAGACGCTCGAACGCCTCATAGTCGTCGGGCTTGATCTCGAGCGGCGCATTGTTGGCGCCGAAACCGAAGCCGCCAAGTCCGCCGCCGAGACCACTGCGATAGTTCGTCTGCGGTCCCTGGCCGCTGCCTGCATCAGCATTGGCATAGGCCGCCTGCGGCGCGTGGCGGCGCTGCCACCAGGACATCGCCAGCCGCACCACGAACACGACGAGCACGATCTGGATGATCAGGCCGAGGATCGACGACAGGCCGCCGAGGCCGCCGAACAGGCCGCCACCAAACAGCATGCCGAGCAGGCCTGCGCCGAGGAAGCCGGCCGCGAGGCCGCCGAGGAAGCCGCCGCCACGGCCGAACAGGCCGCCGCGCGCCGGCGCGGTCGCAGCCGAGTTCATGCCTGCACCCGGCTGGGTGTAGGTGCGGTTAAACTGCGAGGTCGAGCCCGGCGCAGTCGTGGTCGACGGCGGAGCCGAATAGGTGCGCGAGCCGCGCGAACCCGACGACATGCCGCCACCGACGCGCGCGTCGGCGGACGAGATGGCGAGCGCTGTCGGCAGCGCAAGCGCCAGCACGACGGCGATCGTCTTGAACAGAGAGCGGGATCGTTGCGAGAAAGTCATGTGCGTTTCCCATATCCCCGGCATGGGGACGTGGCCCTAAGATGGGCAGACTTCCCGAAAAGTGAAGCCGGTTTCGGGACCTATGGCTGCGGCCCTCAGTCGCGGGGATGTGGCAAAAGCCCATATTTGACGGGGGTTTGGCCGGGGTGCGCGGAGGAACCGTGGTCGCCGGTTACCGGCGGGTTAAAGGCGGGAATTCCGCTTTTTCCTCGTCATTGGAGGCGCGGCTCTCTCACCACGTCATTGCGAGGAGCCCTTGCGACGAAGCTATCCAGACTGCCGCCGCGGAGAAGTTGCGCACATGCCTCCCCGATGTCGTCCTGGCGAAAGCCAGGACCCATTACCCCAAGAGGCGGTTTGGCGAAGAGCGGTCGTTCGGGATTGGCGGCGTGCGCGAACGAGAGATCACGCGGTATGGGTCCTGGCGTTCGCCAGGACGACGGCGGAGATTGCGGCGCGTCGGTGCAATCTTTCGCGCACAACGCTCACCCCTGCTTCGTCATCGTCTCCTTCACCGCCGCCACGAGCTGGCTGAGCGTGAACGGCTTTGGCAGGAAGTCGAACTGCTGGCCTTCGGGCAGGCTCTTCTCGAAGGCGTCCTCGGCGTAGCCGGAGACGAAGATGAACTTGATGTCGGGGTTCTTCTCGCGCATCGCCTTCAGCAGCGTCGGGCCATCCATCTCCGGCATCACGACGTCGGAGACGACGAGATCGATCGCGCCGCTCTGCTCCTCCAGCACCTCCATCGCCTCGACGCCGTTCTCGGCCTCGACCACGGTGTAGCCGCGCGAGCGCAGACCGCGGGCGTTGAGGGCGCGCAGGCCCTCCTCGTCCTCGACCAGCAGGATGGTGCCCTGCCCGGTGAGATCGGTGCGGGGCTTGGCTTCAGTTGCCGCGGGCGCGGCTTCCTTCGCGGCGCCATTGGTCGCGCTGACCACCGCTGCGGGCTGCTCGACCTGCACCTCCGGCTCGGCGTGGTGGCGCGGCAGGAAGATGTGGAACGAGGTGCCCTGCCCCGGCTCGGAATCGACATAGATGAAGCCGCCGGTCTGCTTGACGATGCCGTAGACGGTGGAGAGCCCGAGGCCGGTGCCTTTGCCCACCTCCTTCGTCGAGAAGAACGGCTCGAAAATCTTGTCGCGGATATCGGCGGGAATGCCGGTGCCGGTGTCGGCGACCTCGATCCGGACATAGTCCGCGGCCGGCATGCCCTTGTAGGCGAGCTTGCCCGCGTCTTCGGTGGTGACGTTGGCGGTGCGGATGATCAGCTTGCCGCCGTCGGGCATGGCGTCGCGCGCGTTCACCGCGAGGTTGACGATCACCTGCTCGAACTGGGAGACGTCGACCTTCACCGGCCACAGATCGCGGCCGTGGATCAGGTCGAGCTTGACCTTCTCGCCGATCAGCCGCCGCAGCAGCATGGTGAGATCGGACAGCGCGTCGCCGAGATCGAGCACCTGCGGACGCAGCGTCTGGCGCCGCGAGAACGCCAGCAGCTGCCGCACCAGGGTCGCGGCGCGGGTCGCGTTCTGCTTGATCTGCATGATGTCCTGGAACGACGGATCGGTCGGCTTGTGCGCGTTCAGCAGGAAGTCGTTCGCCATCATGATGGCGGAGAGCACATTGTTGAAGTCGTGGGCGATGCCGCCGGCGAGCTGGCCCACCGTCTCCATCTTCTGCGACTGGTTGATCTGGTTCTCCAGCGCGCGCCGCTCGGTGGTCTCGAGCATGTGCACGATCGCGGCTTCCGCCTCGTTCTCGGCCGCATCCACCGGCGTGACGAAGAACTGGCCCCAGCGTTCCTTGGTCCCTTCCAGCGCCACCTCGACCGGAGCGATGTCGGCCTGGCCTTCGGCGGCCTGGTTGATCGCCGTGATCAGCAGATGACGATCGCGCGAACTGACCGCGCGGAAGATCGACTTGGAGGCACTGTCGAGCCCGAGCGCTTGCCCGAGCTTGGCATAGCGCGCATTGGCGCGCACGACGTTGCCGGCGCGGTCGACGGTCGCAATCGCCATCGGCGTGTGGTCGAAGAAGCGCATGAAGCGCACTTCGGCGGCGCGATCGGGATCGCTGCGCTCGTCGCGGGCGCGGCTGATGACGAGGGTGCGCGACGGCCCCGGCGCACCGTCGGCGCCGAAGGCGAGCTTGTGATAAAGCCGCACCGGCATGGTCTTGCCGGTGCGCATGCGCAGGTCGATGTCGAAGACCTCGGTCTTCACCTCGCCCGGCACCGCCACGATCGCGGTCAAAAGCGAGGCGCCGTCGCCGGAGACGACGTCGGTCAGCTTCAGGCCGCCCGAGCCGATCTCGGCCAGATCATAGTCGAGCCAGTTCGCCAGCGTCGCGTTGACATAAGCGAGCTCGCCGGCCGGGTTGACCGAGAAGAAGCCGCACGGCGCGTGGTCGAGATATTCGATGGCGTGCTGGAGCTCCTGGAACACGTCCTCCTGGCGCTCGCGGTCGCGGGTGATGTCGGCGATCGACCACACCGCGTATTTGGCTTCGCGCTTGCCGGTGCCGAGCGGGCGCACGCGCATGCGCAGCCAGCGACCCTGGCTGCCGTCATGGCCGGAGATGCGCACCTCCTCCTGCTGGCGCTTGCCTTCACGGGCGGCCTTGAGCAGGCGGAACACGGCTTCGGAAACATCAGGGTTGCCGATGAAGACGCGCTCCACGGGGCGCACGTCCTGCGGGCCGCTGGCGCCGGTCAGCGTCAGATAGGCCGCGTTGGAATAGACCACGTGTCCGCGCGCATCGGTGACGGCGAGCCCGTCGAACGCGTGATCGGAGATGCGGCCGATGATGGGATCATCGAGGTTACGGTCGGCGAAGCGGATGATGCCGGCGGCAAAGGCGAACAGGTTGAACAGGCCGACCATCGCCAGCACGGCGAGGATGCCGAGGATATAGGGCTGCGCCTGCGCGCGCCCGAGCGTCATCAGCCCGACGGCGACGGCAACCAGGCCGGCGGCCACCAGCAGCACCAGCGCAATGCTGCCCGAGCGCGGCGACGGCTCGTTCGCCGCAACGGGCTCGCGTGTGAGGTCGTGGTCGGTCTCAGCAGTCATCTCGAGCTGGCGCAGCCTGTCGGCAGAGAATCAACGCGCTGCGGCGCGCGCTGGGGTCCTCCCTGCCTGAATCGGACCCGCAGGCGCAAGGGCAGCAGGGGCGAAAGGTACGCTGATTCCCAGATTACGGCCATTTCCGGTACTTTTCGGGCATTTTATCCCCGTCCGGCGCCGAATCCGCGCTTCAGCCGCATGACGTAGCCGATCACCTCGGCAACCGCATGGTAGTGCTCGGTCGGGATTTCCTGGTCAATGTCGACGGTGGCATAGAGCGCACGGGCCAGCGGCACGTTCTCGACGATCGGGATGTCGTGCTCGCGCGCGATCTCCCGGATCTTGAAGGCGAGGTTGTCGACGCCCTTGGCGACGCAGATCGGCGCCGACATGCCGCGCTCGTAGGACAGCGCCACCGAATAGTGGGTCGGGTTGGTGATGATCACCGAGGCCTTGGGAACCGCCGCCATCATGCGCTTCTTGGCGCGCTGCTGCCGGAGTTGCCTGATCTTGCCCTTGATGTGCGGATCGCCTTCGGACTGCTTGAACTCTTCCTTGATCTCCTGGAGCGACATCTTCTGCCGCTGGAACCAGCTGCGGTACTGGAAGAAATAGTCGGCGATGGCGACGATCGCGAGCGCCGCGACCACCGCGCCGAGCAGGTGGACGGTCATGCTGGTGCTGGCGCTGAGCATGGCGGCCGGATCGAGCCTGACCATCGCCTCCATGCGGTGCCGCTCCGGCCACAGGATCATGGTCATGACCACGCCAAGCGCGATCAGCTTGCCGAGGCCCTTGAGGAAGTTCGCCGCCGCCTGCTTGCCGAAGATGCGCTTGAAGCCGGCGCCGGGGGAGATCTTGCTGAATTTGGGTTTCAGGGACTCGGCCGACCACACCAGACGGTGTTGGAGCATGTTGCCGGCGATCGCCGCCAGCACCAGCATCAGAAGAGGCACACCGACCGCCGCGAGCACGGCGAATTCGATCTGCTGCATCAACTTGAGCAGGTTCCCGCCGTCGGTCTTGATCATCCAGGAATTGGCGAGCAGGTTGCGCATCGGCGTCACCAGCCCGCTGCCGACCGAGCCCGAGAAGGTCGAGACCACGAGCGTGCCGCCGGCGATCATGAACCAGGTATTGATCTCCTGGCTCTTGGCGACGTCACCGCGTTCGAGCGCATCGTCGAGACGTTTTTGCGTCGGGTCTTCTGTTTGACTTTCGGGATCGTTGTCTTCCGCCATCGATCACCTATTTGAGCGGCATCATCTGGTGCATCACACCGATGAAATAATCGAGAAACGTGCCCATCATCGCGGTGAGCACCACGGCGAGCACCAGGAAGCCCGCGAAGATCGACAGCGGCACGCCGACGAAATAGACCTGCATCTGCGGCATCAGCCGCGCCAGCACGCCCAATCCGATGTTGAAGACGAGGCCGAACACCAAAAACGGCCCCGACAGCTGCAGGCCGAGACGGAACGCGGCGGCGAAGGCGCGCGTCGCGAGAGAAGCGACATCGCCGCTCGACACCGTCTCGCCCGGCGAGAAGATCGAATAGCTGTCGTTCAGCGCAGCGATGACCAGGTGATGGCTGTCGGTCGCGAACAGCAGCGTCACCCCGAGCATGGTCAGGAAGTTGCCGACCAGGACGCCTTGCTGTCCCTGCGTCGGATCGACCGAGGTGACGAAGCCGAGCCCCATCTGCTGCGCGATCACGGATCCCGCGACCTGGAGCGCCGACAGCGTCACGCGCGCGGTTGCCCCCAGCACGATGCCGATCACGATCTCATGCAGCATCAAGACCAGCAGCGGCGCCAGCGACCCCATGTCGACGTGGTAGGCGTTGCGATGCAGCGGCAGGATGATCAGCGTGAGCAGCAGCGCAATCGACAGCTTGATCCGCGTCGGGATATTGGTCTCGCCGAGGCCCGGCAACAGCATCACCATCGCGCCGACCCGGGCGAAGGCGAGCATGAAGGAAGCGGCGAGCGCCGGCAGCAGCGAGACGTCGATGCGCATAACGCTCGCATTGTGCCTCAGCCACCGATGATTCGCGACGAGATCCGCAGCATGTGGGCATGGAGCGAGTCGGCCATGAACGGCAGTGCCAACAGCATCGTGGCGAAGATGGCCAGGATCTTCGGCACGTAGATCAGCGTCTGCTCCTGGATCTGCGTCAGCGCCTGGAACAGCGACACGATCACGCCGACCACGAGGCCGACCACCATCAGCGGCGAGGACACGATCACGATGGTCCAGATCGCATCACGCGCGACGTCGAGGGTTTCGGGTCCGGTCATTTTCGATTTCTCACTTCCAGTAATTTCCGTCATTCCGGGGCTCGCGCAGCGAGAACCCGGAATCTCGAGATTCCGGGTTCGGTGCTTCGCACCGCCCCGGAATGACAACCTCGTCAGATCGGCATCTTCATGATGTCTTCATACGCCGAGATCACGCGGTCGCGGACCGAGACCAGCGTTGAGACGGCGACGTCGGTGTCGGCGACCGCCGTCACCACGTCCATCACGTTGGCCTTGCCGGCGGCCATCGCCACCGTCTGTGCGTCGGACTTGCGGCCGGATTCCATGACGCTGCCGACGGCGTCTTTCAGGAGCGAAGCGAAGGACTGCCCGCTTGCTTCGCTGCCCTTGCCGGCACCGGCGCCACTGTTTTCCAGCACGCGGGCGAGGTTGGCATAGGCGTTGGCGGCGATTGTCGGTGATGCCATGGCTCAAATGTCCTGTTCAGCTCTTGAGGATGTCGAGCGTGCGCTGGATCATCCGGCGCGTCGCACTGATGATGTTGAGATTGGCCTCGTAGGACCGCTGCGCATCGCGCATGTCGGTCATCTCGACCACCGAGTTCACGTTGGGATATTTGACGTTGCCGGTCGCGTCCGCAGCCGGATTGTTCGGCTCGTATCTGACGCGGAAGGCGGACTGGTCGGGCTTGATCTTGCCGAGGGTGACGACCTGCGCGTCGAGGGTGCGGTCGAGCGCCGAGGAAAAGGTCGGAACCTTGCGCCGGTAGGGATCGCCGCCCGCCGACTGCGAGGTCGAATCCGCGTTCGCGATGTTTTCCGAGATCACCCGCATGCGTCCCGCCTGCGCGCGCAGGCCGGAGGTCGCGATCGCCATCGAGCGGGCAAAGTCGCTGCTGTCATTCGCCATGATCCACCTCCGCTAGCTCTGCTGTTCCCGGACCATGCTCTAGCCCTTGCCGATCGCGGTCTTGAGCAGGTGCAGGCTCTTCGAATAGAGCGAGGTCGCCGCCGCGTAATCCATCTGGTTGCTGGCGGACTTCATCATCTCCTCTTCGAGATTGACGGCGTTGCCCGCAGGGCGTGTTTCAAAACCCGCATTCCTGTTCTGGTCGAATCCGGAAGCTGCGCCAGAGGGCGTCATGTGGGAAGCGCTGGTGACGGCCATCTTCAGCGGGCCCATCGAGCCGGTGACGGCGCCTGATTTGTCGAGCTTCGGCTCGACCAGGTCGCGCGGCCGGAATTTGGGCGTATCGGAGTTGGAGACGTTCTCGGACAGGACGCGCTGGCGCTCCTGGTGCCACTGCATCTTGGTGCGAAGCGCCGACAGCACCGGGAGGTCGTTGATGGACATCGTTGCGGCTCCTTCCGCCGTCGGACTTGTGTCCGAAGCTAGGCAGAATTTGCCGCCTGTATGGTTAACAGGTGGTTAAGGATACCGCCGGGACATGTCCCCAGGCGGGACACGACCTTGCGATCCCGTGATTCTACGCATCAAAAAGCGGCATTAACCCAACCGCTTGGCGGCATACGCACGGGCCAAGAAGTCGTTTTGGATCGAGCGATTCATAGGTTATTAAGAGTTGGGGACGGCAAAACTTGCCGTGGGACGTTAAGAAATCGCAGTTTGGGGCATCCGACGCCGATGGTTGGCGCATCTGACCATGGGCACGAGAAAAGCGCCATTTGTCGGGGACAAGTATGCAAGGCAGCCCTATCACCTTCATCGTCGCGTTCATCGTCGTTCTGGCGTTGATCGGCGTCGCTGCATGGCTGGTTCGCCGATTCGCCGGCAACCGGATCGGCGCCAACACCCAGCGCGGCCGGATGCCCCGGCTCGCCGTGATCGATGCCGCCGCGGTCGATGGCCGGCGCCGCCTGGTGCTGGTCCGGCGCGACAATGTCGAGCATCTCCTGATGATCGGCGGCCCGACCGACATCGTCGTCGAGCCCAATATCGTGCGCGCCGCGCCCGGCCGCGACCAGCTCCCGCAGCGCTCCAATGCCGCCGAACCGCCGCGCCTCGCCCCCATGCCCGATGCCGGTGCCTGGGCCGACGAAGCGCCACGGCCCGAACTGCTCGATCATCCCGAGCCGCAAATGCCCGAGCCGCCGCCGCGGCCCGCGCGGCCGTCCTTCGCCGACGAAGTGCGCCGGCCCGCGCCCGCCTTGGCCGAACGCCGCAGTGAGCCGGCCCTGCCCGGCTTTCCGCCGGAGCCGATGGCGCCGCGCCCCGAGCGCGAGCCGCGGCCCGAACCGCTGCCACCGCGTATTGCCCGCAGCGAGCCGCCGCTGATGCCGCGTCCGCCGCGCCAGAGCGAGCCGGCAAAGATGCCGCCGGTGCGCGCCGAGCGCGCCCCCGCGCCGCCGCCGCCTCCGCCGGTGCCGCAGGCCCCGCCCGTTCCGCCGCCGGCACCCGCCGCTGCTGCGCCCTCGAGCGCCGAGCAGAATCTTGCCGAAATGGCGCAGCGGCTGGAGGCCGCCCTGCGCCGCCCGGCCGGCGAAACGGTCGCGCCTCCGGTTGCGCCGGAGCCGCCCGCCGCTCCGCCGCGCGTGGCGCGCAGCGAGCCGCCGGCACCTGCGGCCCCGCCGCCGAAGCCCGCCGCGGAGAAGACCAGCTTTGAGAATCTCGAAGACGAGATGGCCTCGCTGCTCGGCCGTCCGAAGCCGTCTTCGTGAGGCTGCCAGCCCTCCCGCGTAGAGTTCTTTTCCTTTCTGTCCTGGTCGGTGCGGCTTCGCTCGCAAGCCTTGCGCATGCGCAGGACATCAGCATCAATCTCGGCGGCCAGGGCGGCGGCGTCACCGAGCGCGCGATCCAGCTGATCGCGCTGCTCACGGTGCTCTCGATCGCGCCGTCGATCCTGATCATGATGACGTCGTTCACGCGCATCGTGGTCGTGCTGTCGCTGCTGCGCACCGCGATGGGCACGGCGACCGCGCCGCCGAACTCGGTGATCATTGCGCTCGCAATGTTCCTCACCTTCTTCGTGATGGGGCCGGTGCTGCAAAAATCCTATGACGACGGCATCCGTCCGCTCGTCGCCAACCAGGTCAGTGTCGAGGACGCGCTCCAGCGTGCCTCCGTCCCCTTGCGCGGCTTCATGCAGAAGAACGTGCGCGAGAAGGATCTCAAGCTGTTCCTCGACCTCTCCGGCGAGCCGCCGCCCGCCACGCCCGACGACCTCGCGCTCCGCATCCTCGTCCCCGCCTTCATGATCTCCGAGCTGAAGCGCGCCTTCGAGATCGGCTTCCTGCTGTTCCTCCCCTTCCTGATCATCGACCTCGTCGTCGCCTCGGTGCTGATGTCGATGGGCATGATGATGCTGCCGCCCGCGACGATCTCGCTGCCGTTCAAGCTGATTTTCTTCGTCCTGGTCGACGGCTGGTCGCTGGTGGCGGGGAGTTTGGTGCAGAGTTACGGGGGGTAGCGGCCGCCTCCGTCATGCCCCGCCTAGTGCGCAATTGCGCACGGGGGCGGGGCATCCAGTACGCCGCGGCTTCTCGATTCCATCACCGCCGTCTCTGGAATACTGGATCGCCCGCCTTCGCGGGCGATGACACCGCGCATGTCGCGCGTTCAATGGCACGACGTTCGAGGCTACGCCCCCTACCCCTTCACATCATACTGCTTGCTGAGATGGTCGCCGATCTGGACCAGCATGGCGACGCTTTCGGGGAAGCCGGGCCGGTCCCGCGTGGCCTGATCGGCATCGACGCGGAACTCCCAGGTATCGCCGTCGCGAACGATGGAGATGGCGAAGCCGTCCGGGCCATCGACATGGGCCTTCAATTCGGCCCGCGCCATGGCAATGAGTTCGGCTTCGGTCTTGGCAGGCTTGCTCATATCGTCCCTCTCCCGGCATGAAGACGTGCAGGTTGCCGCCTCACGGGGCAGCTGTCGAGAGGTCCAGAGGTAGCAGAGTTCCTACCGCGTCATCTTGATCTGCCGCACGGCGGGGATCGTGGGCAGCGAGCCGGTGTGGTCGCTCTCGTCCCTGGCCTGCGGCGAGGCCGGTGCGCGGGCGGTGGCGTCGGGGAAGCGCTGCTTCATTTCGCGCAGGAAGCCATCCAGCGTATCGACGCTGGCGGCGAGCTTGGCGATCTCGGCGAATTCGGCGCTGGAGGCCGCGGCCGGCTTGCTGGCGATGTCGAAGGCGAGACGATCGGCGCTCTCGCTCATCAGCGGCGCGTATTTCTCGCGGAAGCGCGACAGGCCGATCGAATCGTCGGCGAGCGCGTAGCCGACGGCGGCGCGGATGATGTCGCTCTTCTCCACCGCGTTGAGCGGCTTGAAATCGCGGAAGCGCTCGCCGTAGTACAGCTCGATCTGCTCGGCGGACTCGCGCCAGCGCCGCGCCGCCCAGAAGATGTCGGAACGCAGGCGGAGCACCTCGCGCCCGGAGACGTTGGAGACGATGTCGAGCGCGAGATCGTGACGGCCGACGTCGCTCTGCGCGCGCGCTTCCAGCAGGAGGCGCTGCTGCCTGAGCTCACCGGAGAGATCGCTGATGCGGCTTGCGCGCAGCGCCGAGATCGCCTTGTCGGGCCTGCGGTTGGCGAGATAGATCATGGACAGGCGCGCGGCAACCTGGGCGCGGGCGGCGCCTTCGAGGCGGTGGTCGACCTGGTATTGCAAGAGCTCGGCGGCCTGGTCGAGCAGATCGATCGAGGCGAGACGGTCGGCCAGACGCCGGATCAGCTCGTCGCCGCGCCGGCCGATCGGCGTCAGCTCGCGAAACTCGTAGAACATGCCGAGCGCTTCGACCACCGGCAGCTCGTCGCCCTTGGGCCCCAGGAAGATCTGGGTGAACAGCTCGGAGGCGAGGTCCTGCGCCTGGCGCGAGGCTTCGGCGTTCGGCTGCAGCCTCGTTGCGGTGCGCGCCGCCGTGAGCGCATCACGGTAGCGTCCGTTCGCAGCATACAGCTGCGACAGCATCTGCAGCGTCTTGACCTCGATCGCATCGCCGCGCCAGGTCATCGACAGTGTCTCGAGCTCGCGTAGCGCGTCTTCCTTGCCGATCTCGTCGCGCTTCTGGCGCAGCGCGACCTCGAGCTGCTTGGCCTCTGCCGCAGCCAGGCGATCGTTCGAGGCGACCGCAAACTGGTAGTCGTCGAGCGCGTCCTTGTCGTGGCCGAGTGCCTCGCCGAGCCGGCCGCGCAACACGGCAAAGCCGGGCGCCGCCTCGGGCGAGACGCCGACCACCTCGAGCTCGCTGCGGCGCTTGGAGGCGCCGGCATAGTCTTTCACTTCGAGCGAAGCCCGCATCGCGTCCATGGTCACGATACGCTGGACGTCGAGCGGCAGCGAGGCGATGGCGAATTCGACGTTCTTGAACTTCTCGCGCGCGTCCGCCCATTTGCCCTGCCGCGCGTAAGCGAGCGCCTTCCAGAGCTGGGAGTCATGGCTGTTGCCGATCACGGGATTGGCGAGGTCCTTCAGGCCCTGGGCCGGCCGGCCGATCAGGATGCTTGCGATCGCGTGCATGATCAGGGCGCCGCTCTCTTCCTTGTTGAGCGGATCGGCCAGCATCAACTCGGTCACGGCCTTGGCCTCGTGATACATCGCGCGCGACATGTAGAACTGCGCGAGGTCGAGCCGCGGCAGCGAGCGCATCGCCGGTTCGACGGCGGCAATCGCCATGACCAGATCGCTCTGCCGGGTCCAGAAATTCTCCGACTGCCCCTTGCGCCAGGCTTCCGGGCTGAAGATCGGGCGCACCGCGGTCGGCGCCCGCTCGGCGGAGATGTCGACCGGAGACAGCGTCAGCCCGCCCTTCTTGCCGAGGATAACCTTGTCGGACCCGACCTCGATGCCGACCTCGTCGGAGTTCGGACGGATCGCGATGCCGTGCGCGGATTCCAGCAGCGAGAGATCGACGAGGTCCTGCCGCTTGATGAAGCCGCGCACCGGCCGCTGCCCGGTGACGACGTAGAGCGTGTCGCCGGCATCGGGATCGGTCAGCTTGTGCAGCTGGCCCGGATTGGCAAAGGGGATCGCGATGTTGGCGAGCGCGGGATCGGTGATGTTGCGCGACATCATCAGCGGCAGCGGTGTCGCCTGGATCTTGTCGGCAAGGGTCAGCAGCCAGTTGGTCTCCTTGCCGACCTCCTCGCTCGTCAGCGAGTAGACCAGCGGCCGGGTGAGACGGATGCGCACCGCCTGTCCCTTGTCGAGCGGGATGCGGCCGACCTCTCCGATCATCGCGCCGCCCTTGGCGCGGATCGCCTCGACGTCGATCGGCTTCGGTGTATCGAACAGCAGCCAGATGGTATCGCCGCGGCGGAACGCCGCCGCAGGGGTCGAGACCTGAAGCGGGAACGTGACGCGCAGGCCGTCGCTGTCGCGGCGCGCATCGACGCTGGCCACGGCGGGCTGCGGCGGCGCCGCCTCGACCTTCGTGGCTTCCTTGGCAGCTTCCTTGACCGGCTCCTTCGCCGCTTCCGTCACGACCTCCTTGGGCGCCTCAGCCATTGCGGGCTTGGCAGGCGTAACCGGAGCTTCGGCAACAGGCGCCGGGTTCGGAACTTCCTTCAGCGGTTCCTTCAGCGCTTCGGCGGCGACCGCGGGAGCCGGCTTCGGCGCTTCGGCGGCCGGCATCGCGGCGGGCGCTTCCGGCTTCACATCGATCTTGGCCTCGCGCGCAATCGTCTCCGACGTCGGCGGCGCGATCTCGCGATGCGCATCCTTCGGCTTCTCGGCCGCCGGCTTTTCCGGCGCAGGCGCCGGTGCGTGGCCGGTGGGCTTGGCCTGCGCGATCACTGACTCGGCCGTCGCTGCCGTCTTGCCCTTGTCCGGCTGGAAGGAGACGTCGACGACGTAGTTCTTGTCGTCGCGGAAGGAGTGCACGTCGGAATCGCCGATCAGCGCGATCTCGACGCTGGTCTGGTCGATGTCGGCCTTCTGCTTGATCGAGGCGACGTTCGGCGGCGCGGCGACGACCGCGTCCGCGAGGTCGAAATTGAGGTTGGCGTTGAACATGAGCGTGAGCTTCTGCTCGTTGAGCACGGAGGACACGCCGACGCCGTCCGGCATCTCGAACACGAAGCGCACGAAGGTCGGCTGCACCGAGGCGCGCACGCGGATCTGCGGACGCTTCTTGGTCTCGGCCGCGGCGCGCTGGGCACGCAGCGCCCGTTCGGCGAGACGGGCGCGCTCGGCGAGCTCCTTGACCACGTCCATGGGCAGGCTCGGCGGCGGCCCCTTCCAGCCCTCCGGCAGGAGGTCGATGAAGGTGCGCTCGCCGGCGTTCATGGTGTTGACGGTGACGCGCCGTGCCAGCGACAGGCGGATGGCGCCGCCGTCAGGATCGCGGCGGGCCGAGTTGACGTAGTCGGGCGCGCCTTCCGGAACGCGGTCGACGGGAACGTCGACGGGACGGTCGAAGCGGATGATGAGGATGGAGCCGGCCGTCGTCACCTCGGACGGAACATCCTCGCCGAGCTTGATGACGAGACGGGCAAAGCCGCCGCCGGCCGAAAAACTCGCTTCGCCCCTGATAGCATCGGCGGCCCGGCCGGGCGCCGTGAGGCCGATCAGGAGGCAGGCTGCCAGCACCGGCGCTTTGCGGACATGACGCGACAGCCGCCGCGCCAAGGCGCGGGCTCGCGACACAAATCCAGCGGCAGCCTCTCGCGCCATTTGCGGCATGTCTTCCGGTTCGGCGGTTCACGCCGGCAACTGGCGCCGGCCCATGCCCTCGAATGTAGATTTTGCCAATTAAGGACTTCTTAAGTATGAGCCCTCAATTCGGCTTTTGCGTCGGCTTGCCGTCAATCTTGGGCAGATCGCCGGCCGAGGCGGATTGATCGCCGCCGCCATTGGCACGGCGGGCCATCTCGACCGTGAGCCGCTCGGCCGCCTCGGGCGACATCAATCCGAGGATGTCCGACATCTTTCGCGGCGCAATCGCCGAGGCGATCTCGATCAGCACGCCCATCTCCAGCCGGTCGAACACCCGCGCTGCGTCCTTCGGCTTCATGCCCTCATACATGGTAACGAGGCCCTTCATGCGCTGGGCCTCGGCGGCCTTCTGCTCCGCCTGGGTCGCGGAGATGCGGGTTTCCACCGCCTTCATCTCCTCGACCTTGTTCTCGATGCGCTTCTCGGCGGACTTGAGCAGGCTTTCGCGGATATCGATCTCGCGCTGGCGGGCCTCGATCTCCTGGCGCCGCGCCTGCAGGCGCTCGAGGATCGCGCGCTCCGAGGCCGAGACCTGCGGCTGGCCTTCCTCCACCTTCACCACGGTGCCTTCGGGCTTGGTCTCGGGTGCGGCGGGCTTCGGCGCCTCCTTCGGCGCGCCATGGGTCGAGCCGGTGATGTCAGGGTCCTCGCGGCCGGTCGGGAAGTTCAGATTCTCCTGCGCCCAGGACTTTTTGACCTGTTTCGGCTGGTAGTCGAACACATAGCCGCCATTGACCACGAGGCCCGCGACCTTGAGCGTGGCGAGACCTGCGACGGCGACCAGGACGACCGGAATGACGCGGATGTTACGGAAGGACTTCATACCATGGCTTTATGCGGCAATGCCGTTGGATCGCCTGCGCTCTGAGAAGGCTTCGGCCGCAGCCGCCACCGCCTTCGCCGACGAGGGTTTTGCAACGGGCACGGCGGTGGTTTCCGGATTGGTCACGGGGCGCGCGGCGATCGCGATCTTGGACAGGCGCCGCACCACGTTGTCGGCTTCGCCGAGCTGCTTGTAGAGCTGGTCCGACATTTGGGTCGCCGCCGCGAGCTGGCTGCCGAGGTTCTCGTTGACGTCGCGCACGGCGAGCTTCAGCCCGCCGATCGCGCGCTCGGCGATCTCGGTCGCGGTGATCAGCTCGGCGATCACCGCCTTCAGCGAATGCTCGTCCGCCTTCAGCCGCGTCAGCCGCTTGTTCAGCAGGATACAGTAGCCGATCGTGAGCATCAGCAGGATAGCCACCAGCGTCTCGATCGCCATTCCCAGGGAGTGGTTCATGGGGCCTCCATCATCTTGTTCTGCTCGTCAACCTTCTCGAACATCGCAAGTGTCGTACTTGGCTTGCGCAGGGGTTTCGTCACGCGGATCGCGACGCGGTCGCCGACCCGGCCCATCCGCCCTTCGGTCAGCGTGACGTCGCCGCAGCGCACGGTCACGTTGGCATCGGCGCGCATGTCGAGCGGCAGCGTGTCGCCGACCTTGAGCCGCATCAGCTGCTTGAGCGGAATGTCGGCCTCGTAGAGCACGGCATCGACGGCGATCTCGGCCTGCACGATCTCGGTGGCGAAATGGCCCTCCCAGATCGGGTCGCGGCCGAATTTTTCGCCCATGAACATCTGGAGCAGGACGCCCCTGATGGGTTCGATGGTCGCGTAGGGCAGCAGCAGCTCGATATTGCCGCCGCGGTCTTCCATGTCGATGCGCAGGCGCACCAGGATCGCGGCGTTGGCAGGACGGCTGATCGCGGCGAAGCGCGGGTTGGTCTCGAGCCGGTCGATCGTGAAGGTCACCGGCGATAGCGGCCGGAACGCGTGCTCGGCGTCGGCCAGCACCACCTCGACCAGGCGCTTGACCAGCTCGGTCTCGATCGTGGTGTAGGGCCGGCCTTCGATGCGGAGCTGGCTGGTGCCGCGGCGGCCGCCGAGCAGCACGTCGATCATCGAATAGATCAGGTTGGAATCGACCGTCGCCATTCCGAAATTGTCCCATTCCTCGGCCTTGAACACCGAGAGGACAGCAGGCAGTGCGATCGAGTTCATGTAGTCGCCGAAGCGCACCGAGGTGATGCGGTCGAGCGAGACTTCGACGTTGTCGGAGGTAAAATTGCGCAAGGACGTCGTCAGCAACCGCACCAGACGGTCGAAGACGATTTCGAGCATCGGCAGACGCTCGTAGGAGACCATCGCCGAATCGATGATCGCGCGAATGCCGGAATGGTCGTCGAGCGTGACGTCGCCGACGGTGAAGCCGAGGAGATTGTCGATCTCCTCCTGCGACAACACCCGCTCGCCGGAATTCTTGCCGGTGCCGAGATCGCGGCTGCCGTCCTCGACCATGGCCGCCCATTGCAGGGCCATGGTCTCCGATAGCTCATTTTCGGCAGCGGCCTTCGCCGCCTCTGCGGGATCCTCGGAATCGAGCGACGCCTCCCATTGGGCGGCAATCGCATCCTGGTCCATTTGCTCGTTGCCGGCCATGACGCTAGCCCGTTGCCTTCCGCAGCATCATCACTGGATCACGACTTCCTTGAACAGCACCGCACTGACCTGGATCGGCGCGACCGCCGCGTTGACGCGCTTGGTCAGCTCTTCCTTGAGGCGAAAAATGCCGGCGGAGCCGTTGAGGTCGGAGGAGCGCAGTTCCCGCACATAGGTCTGGAAGATGTCGGTGACGCGCGGCATGGTCGGCTTGATCGCCTCGATCTGCTTCTCTTCCTTCAGCTCCAGCACGATCTTCAGCTTCAGATATTGCACGCGCTCACCCGGCGCGCCGGCGAGATTGACCATGATGTCGGGCACGTCGACGAAGGCCGGCGGCTTCGGCGGGGGCGCCACCTCGGCATGATGCTCGTCGTCGCCGTGACGGAAGAAGAAGAACCAGGTCGCAGCACCGCCGCCGAGGACGGCGAGCAGCCCGACGGCCATGATGATGAGCTTGAGCTTGTTCTTCGGGGGAGCGGCTTCAGCGCCTTCAGCGGCTGCGCCGCCTTCCGCTTCATTCTCTGCCATGGTCGCTTAGGCTCGCTCATCTCTTAAAGGAATCGAAAGAGCGAAGCCCCCTGGCAGACAGTGACGCGATACGAATGTCCCAGCGCAATGCGCTCCTCTTGCCCGCAAACGCTACGGTAATAATGGTTAACGGTTTCTTTCGATTGGGCCTCAGCTAGGAAAAATCTGCCGGGCAAACATGGCTAACAGAACCTTTCTGCCGCCTCCCCGCGCCCTCGAAAAATCACCAAAGCATTGAAACATAAACGATTTTCAGGTTGGCACGGCTTTCGCTGAGAGAGGGCCGAGACCGCAGGGTTTGGGAGAACCCGGCAGTCTCGTTCACGGGGTCGGCCAAGGCGCTTGGGAGAGCGAGGTGGCAGATCTCACTCAGGGGAGATCTTCCGATGCAGAACGCGCTTCTGATCGGCTTGTCACGGCAGATGACGTTGGAACGGCAGATGGATGTCATCGCCAACAACGTCGCCAATGCCAACACCAACGGCTTCAAGGCCGACCATTCGCTGTTCGAGGAGTACCTCAACTCGAACGCGCGTGAGGACAATTTCATCGGTTCCGACCGCCGGGTCTCCTATGTGCAGGACCGCGGCACCTTCCGCGACGTCGGCCAGGGGCCGATGGAGCCGACCAACAACCCGCTCGACATGGCGATCAGCGGCAATGCCTTTTTCGCCGTGCAGGCCAACGGCGCCGAGCGCTACACCCGCGACGGCAAGTTCACGCTGAGCAGCACCGGCCAGCTCGTCACCTCCGACGGCAACCTCGTGCTCGGCACCGGCGGCCCGATCACCTTCCAGCCGACCGACCACGACATCAACGTCGCGCCCGACGGCACCGTCACCGTGCTCGAGGGCACGGCCAGGACCGACTCGATCCGCGGCAAGATCCGCATGGTCTCGTTCGACGATCCGGCCAAGCTGACCAAGCTCGGCACCAACCTCTATGCCGCGGGTTCCGCGAACCAGCAGGCCGACACCAAGTCGACCGTGCAGCAAGGCTACATCGAGAAGTCGAACGTGAACTCGGTCGGCGAGATGACCCGCATGGTCGAAGTCATGCGCAGCTACACCGCCATCGCCAACCTGCTGCAGCAGCAGAGCGACCTCCACAAATCGGCGATCGAGAAGCTCGCCGACGTTCCGGCCTGATTGAGGGAGAACTGACATGCAGGCGCTTCACACCGCAGCGACCGGAATGGCGGCACAGGAACTCAACGTTCAGGTGATCTCCAACAACATCGCGAACCTCCGCACCACCGGCTTCAAGAAGCAGACCGCGGCGTTCCAGGACCTGATCTACGAGCACGTGCGCCGCGTCGGCGCGCAGGCCTCGGACCAGGGCACCATCTTGCCGGTCGGCGTCGACATCGGCGGCGGCGTCAAGACCGTCGGCACGCCGCGCAGCATGACGCAAGGTACGCTGTCGCAGACCGGCAACGACCTCGACCTCGCGATCTCGGGCGAAGGCTTCTTCAAGATCCTGATGCCCGACGGCACCTACCAGTACACCCGCGACGGCACCTTCCAGATGGATAACCAGGGCCGCGTCGTCACCGCGCAGGGCAACCCGGTGCAGCCGACCATCACCATCCCGAACAACGCCTCGGGCATCACCGTGAACGAGCAGGGCCAGGTCTCGGTGACGTTGCCGGGCTCGTCGACCTCCTCGGTCATCGGCACGGTCAACGTGACCCGCTTCATCAACAAGGCCGGCCTGCAGCCGGTCGGCAGCAACCAGTTCACCGAGACGCCGTCCTCAGGCCCGCCGCAGGACGGCACCGCCAACACCGAAGGCTACGGCAAGGTCACGCAAGGGAGCCTGGAGCAGGCCAATGTCGACGTCGTCTCGGAGATGAGCGACCTGATCGCCGCCCAGCGCGCCTACGAGATGAACGCCAAGGTCATCAGCGCCGCCGACCAGATGATGCAATCGACCACGGCGCTGTTCCGCTGAGGTGATGACGATGATCCGCGCCACAATCGCCACGATCTCTGCGCTCCTGCTGCTGGCACTGCCGGCAGAGGCCGCCGACGACGGCATCGCCGCGCCGACGCTGCGCGCGAACGTCACCGTGACCTCGGACGTGGTGCGGGTCGGCGACCTCATCGACAATGCCGGCTCGGCCGCGCTGATCCCAGTCTACCGCTCGCCCGACCTCGGCACCACCGGCGCGCTGCCGGTTGCGCAGGTCCTGGGCGTGCTGCGCGCCAAGCAGGTGATCGGCGTGATGACCGGCGACATCAAGGAGGTCCAGGTCACCCGCCTCGCCCGCACGCTCGCCAACAGGGATCTCGAAAACGCGGTTTCCTCCGCGCTCGAGCGCCGCTTCGGCCTTGGCGATGCCGCCAACATCACCGTCACCTTCGACCGCGGCGTCTCCGACATGCGGCTCGACGCTTCCAACACCGGTGCGCTCCTGCCGGTCGCCACCCGCTACGACGCGCGCAGCGGCCGTTTCGACATCGCCTTCGAGATCAACAACGACAACACCCCGACGCCGACCAAACTGCGCTTCACCGGCACCGCGATCGAGACCGTGGAAGTCGCCGTGCTGACGCGCGACATCGACCGCTCCGACATGCTGAAAGCCTCGGACATCTCGCTGGAGCGCCGGCCGAAGGCCGAGGTCACCGGCGAGGCCGCCTCGCGCGACCGCACCATCGGCATGCAGCTGCGCCGGCCGATGCGGGCGGGCACGCCGATCCGCGTCGCCGACATCGTCAAGCCCGACTTCGTGCAGCGCGACCAGAGCGTCACCATCATCTACCAGGTGCCCGGCCTCTACCTCACCACGCGCGGCAAGGCGATCGAGAGCGGCGCCGAAGGCGACACCGTCTCCGTGCTCAACCTGCAATCCAAGCGCACGCTGACCGGGGTCGTCACCGGCCGCGGCCAGGTGACGGTCCAGGGCGCCAGCCAATCCGCGCCGACGACGCCCGCGGTCGAGCAGACCTCCTCGCTCAAGCACGATGAGGCGCCCGCACCCGTCGACACTGCAGCCCTCGTCCGGAACCTGGTCCAGGCCCCGGCATCATCGGCTCAAGTCGCCCAAGCCCAGATCCCGCAAGCCCAGATCCCGCAAGCCCGCACCTCGCAAGCTCCAGCCAAGTCAGAGTAAGTCATGTCTTCGTTCAGTTCGGCTTCCCGTCTCCGTCGCATCGCGATCTCTGCCCTGCTGCTGGCCTCCTGCGCGCTGGGCGGCTGCTCCTCGATCGACCGCCTGTCGCAGATCGGCGAGCAGCCGAAATTGTCCGCGATCGACAATCCGACGACACAGCCCGGCTACAAGCCGGTGCAGATGCCGATGCCGAAGCCTGAAGTCGCCTCCTACAATCCGAACTCGCTATGGCGCAACGGCAGCCGCGCCTTCTTCAAGGACCAGCGCGCCCATCAGGTCGGCGACCTCCTGACGGTGACTGTCAACTTCACGGACAAGGCCAACATCGCCAACGAGACCCAGCGCAGCCGGACCGCCAAGGAAGATTCGGGGATTACCGATTTCATCGGCAGCCAGACGATCACACAGCCGCTCAAGATCCTGCCCGGCCGTCTTCTCACCACCGACTCGACGTCCTCCGCCGACGGCAAGGGCTCGGTCCAGCGCCAGGAAGCCTTGCAGACCAATGTCGCGGCGGTCGTCACTCAGGTGCTGCCGAACGGCAACCTCGTCGTCGAAGGCAAGCAGGAAATCCGCGTCAACTACGAGATCCGCGAGCTGGTCGTCGCCGGCATCGTCCGTCCCGAGGACATCCAGAGCGACAACACCATCGACTCCAGCAAGATCGCCCAGGCCCGCATCGCCTATGGCGGCCGCGGCCAGATCATGGACGTGCAGCAGCCGCGCTACGGCCAGCAGGTCATGGACGTGCTGCTACCCTTCTAAGCTTCTTTAAGAGCTCCCACATCGTGTTCGCGAACCTAGGCGCGAACGACGGTGTACTACGCGGCCCTCGCTAGCTCCCCTGGCGAGGGCCGCATGTATTTTGCCTGCGCCGCCGTAGCGGCGCAGGCTTTTTAGAGCAGCATGATCCCGCGTGCTTGCGCCCACCGCTCGAGGATCTTGCACTCCTCGGCGAGCGGCGGACGGTTTGCAAACCCGCGAACCTGAACCGCCCGGGAACGGCGATCCAGTTCGATGGTCAGCAGCCGCTGCACACTGCCCCCAGCACGGCGGCGGAGCGACCAGATCGACGCATGCCCGGCAATGCACTTTGTCGCGTAGCTGGCGACGCAGTGACGCATGCCGCGCGTCTCGGCCACGAGATCGTCCGCGGTCCGCAGCTGGACCACGACATACTCCTCACGCTTGGCCCGGTCCTTGGACGACGTAGTCCATGACCAGTCCGCGATCGCTGCACCTCGCCAGGCCTCGTCGACGGGCTCCACTGCCAGCCCACGCGCACGGTTCCGCGCAGCCTCCGCGCGACGGCGCGCAGCCTCGATGCGAGCGATCGCATCGAGATCGCGATGCCATTCGCGCATCTGCCGGCCGAGCGAGACCAGCGAGCGCCCCTTGAGGCTGAACTTGCGATCACGCCGATAGCACGCGGCGAGGTAATCGTGGAGATCGTCCATCTCCTCGACCGTGGTTGGATGCGCGCAGAAGAAGCGCACCACCTCGCGCCAGAAGCCATGCTCGGCACGGGGCGTCTGCGTGATCCTGGTGCGCGCGATCTGCATCGCAACGCCGGGATCGTTTGCATAGGATCGCGCAATCGCCTGCCAGATCGCAGCCTCGAAGCCGACCTTCCCCAAGGGATTGAGGAACGCATGGACCTCCTTGCGAGACAGCCATTCGCTCGCACCGGCGCCGTAGAGCGAACCACCACCGGCCGCCACGACGTACCAGCGCTTGCGCAAACGGATCTCGTCTGCGCCCAGTCCCGCGCCGTCGATCCAGATCTGCTCCAGATGTTCCGCGACGGGATAACGCGCGAAGAGATAGCGGGCCGCAGCAAGACGAAGACGCGCGGCATCGCGAGTCTTCATCCGCGGCTTCCAGGCCTGGGCGTCGCGCACGACGTCCGCCTCGAAGCCACGCCTGGCCTCGTAGATCGCGGTCTCGAAATCCGGTGGAGGACGCGTCCGCTGCGACACATGCCGCAGCGACAGCTCGTAGGCTTCAACCCGCGCGCGCTCGGCCTCCCGCCGGCGCTGAATCAATGAATGTGCCATTGTCGTTCAACATGATTGGATGACTGTCAGCCGGACGCACTGAGAGCGTCGGCACGGAGCGTGTCGATCGCCACAGACTGTTCACGGCTGGTCTCCTCATTGTTGAACGCGCAGGTTGAATGGGACGGGGCTCATATACCCGATCGCCGGCGGGCGCAAGATGCGCCGCGTCTGAAATTCAGAAACTGCACATAGCGAAAGAGGCTCGCGACATTTTGGCAACGTTGCGGCCACACACTCTCGTGTCCCGGACGCGGCGCAATGCGTCAGCGTTGCGGCGCAGAGCCGGGACCCAGGAAGTCGCCGAACACGCTGCCGCATGGGCCCCGGCTCTGCAGCGCACCGCCAAAGAGGCGCTGCGCTGCGTCCGGGGCACGAGAGCGGCGAGAACTCACTTAAACTCCGCCTCCACCACGCCAAGACCGTCCAGCTCCATCCGCACCTTGTCGCCGGCCTTCAGCCACAGCGTCTTCACGAGGCTCCCCGTCAAAACGAGCTGCCCCGCATGCAGTCCCTTGCCTTCCGCGGCGAGATGGTTGGCGAGCCAGGCGAGGGCATTGTGCGGATGGCCGAGCACGTCGGCACCGGTGCCGTGGCTGACCTCCTCGCCATTGACGATGGCGCGGCCCTTGACCGATTTCAGGTCCGGCACCGACGAGCGCGGCACGGACGGCCCGAGCACGCAGCCGGCTGCGAAGAAATCGTCGGCGATCAGCGTCGGCGCGCCCATCGTCTCCCATTTCACGTAGCGGTCGTCGACGATCTCGATCGCGGGATTATAGGACTCGACCGCCTCCTCGACCCATTCGGCCGTGAACGGCGCCTCGCCGGCGGCAAGATCACGCTTGAGCCGCACCGCGATCTCGCATTCGACGCCGACGCGGACATATTTGGAGGCCGAGAGCTTCGCACCGCTCTCATACACGCCCTTCTGGAACACGCCGCCGCCGCACGGATGCGGGATGCCGATGTACTCCTGCATCACCTGGCTGGTGCAGCCGATCTTGTAGCCGACGAGCGGCCCGAGATGCGGCAGCAGCAGATCGTGCAGCGCACGCTGGACCTGATAGCCCTCGGCCTCGTCAGCCGGTGGAACCTCGAGGGCTGCAAGCGGCGCATGGTTGCGGCGCGCCAGCGCGATTGCCTTTGCGGCTTCGAGAATTTTGTCCATCGGCGCCGCCTCCCACGCTACGTAATCGAGGACAGCACTTCAGCATCCCCGGTCCGGCCTGACAAGCGCGAGCGGGGGCAGACTCACGGCTTGACGAGGCCAAGCCGGATCAGGCTCTCGGCAGTCGCGAGGATCGCCTCATCGTTGGAGCGGGGCTGCCAGCCGAGCAGCGACCGCGCCTTGGCACTGGTGGAATGCCTGACACGGCCGAGCATCGGCACGACCGCGCGCAGCAGCGGAATCCGGTTCGCGGCCAGCCGCACCAGCCAGTCGGGGGCCTGGAGCCGCGGAACCCGGCGCGCGGCCGGCCCCAGTTCCCGCCGCAACACCTTGCCGATGTCGAGGATCGACATCGTCTCCCCGGAGACGGCGATGAAGCGCTCGCCTTTGGCTTGCGGTGCCGTCATCGCCCGCAGATGCAGATCGGCGACGTCGCGCACGTCGACCACACCGAAATAGACCCGCGGCACCGCGGGCATGGCGCCGTCGAGCAGCGATTTGACGATCTCGATCGAGCCGGAGAAGTCCGGCCCCAACACGGGGCCGAAAATCCCGGCGGGATTGACCACCGACAGTTCGAGCCCGCCGCCTTCGCGCGCGACGAAATCCCAGGCCGCCCGCTCGGCCAGCGTCTTGGACTTGATGTAGGGCTGCACGTCGGCGCCGCCGAGATTGGTCCAGTCGGTCTCGTCGAACGGTTGTTCGCGCGGCGGATGGCCGTAGCCGATCGCACCCAGCGACGAGGTGATGACCACCCGTTTGACGCCGGCCTCGCGCGCGGCCCGGAGCACGCGGAGCGTTCCGTCCCGGGCCGGGATAATCATCTCGTTCTCGTCCTTGGGAACACTGGTCGAGAGCGGGGAGGCAACATGGAGAACGTAGTCGCAGCCCGTGACCGCCTCCTGCCACCCCTCGTCCCGGACGAGGTCGGCCGTGAAGAAGGATACGCTCTCTGGCGAAGCCGCCCCGCCCTCGCGCAGCATGGCCAGCACATCGGCTTGACGCTCCGGCCGGCGCACCGTCGTCCGCACTCTGTGACCGGCGGCCAGAAGCTGCAGGACGACGTGGATGCCGACGAAGCCCGACCCGCCGGTGACCAGAACAGTGCTCATTGCCAAATTCCCCTCGCTACATGGGCCGGCAAATTGGTTCCACCAAGGCCCTGCTCAAGGCCGCATCTGGTCACTATGTGCTTGCGGACAAGTAGAATGGATTTCGAGACCGGTATGGAAAACCTGACCGACCCTTGCGACGGCAACTGCGATTGCAGCCCCGACCCCGCTCTGCTCGCCGACTTCAAGCGCGCCATCCATGCCCTTGGCGGCAAGTGGAAGCTGGAGATCCTGTTCGCCCTGATGAACGGCGCGGTTCGCTTCGGCGCCTTGCGGCGATCGATCGGCGGCATCACCCAGCACATGCTGACCATGCAACTGCGCGAGCTCGAGCAGGACGGGCTGGTGTCCCGAACCGCCTTTGCGGAGAAACCCCTAAGGGTCGAGTACGAGCTGACGGATGCGGCCTACGGCCTGCTCCCGGCGTTTAAGGAAATATTGAGCTGGTCGAGGCTTTATGGGGATGCACGCCTCGTGGCGTCGCGCGAGGCCTGATTGCAGCGCTGCGTGATGCAGCTCGATCAGCCACTCAGCATCCGAGCCGATCTCGTTGATGCGACTCGCAAAAACTTCCCGCACCTGAAGTGAAGGCTGTTTCTCATCCGAACTCACGTGAGCTCGGAGGAATCGAGTCTAGCCCCTTGATCGCGATTCACTTTTAGAGATTGCGCTCGCACGTTGACGCGCGGTGTCGAGCGACAGGCAAAATGCCGAGCGCGGCGCGAAATGGCGCCTTGCGTCCAAAATGTGCTGACACAATAAGACCGCGTCGACTATGTGCTTGATTTTGCTCGACACCGTCTCACAAGAATGGGGCGATCTTCACAATAAGAACGGGTCGATCCGGGGGGTACGCAACTTATGAACAGGGCGATGGCTATAAGTCATTGAAAAGGCTTGTTTTTAACGCCGTCGAAATGACGATCCCCACTGGAAAATCCATGCCGGACGTCTCCAAAATCAGCTTCTCGGAGGACACGTTCGTCGCCACTATCGCCGGCGAACTAGCGCCGCCGGGTGTTATGCCACAGGCGGCAGCTTCTAAGAAACAGCGGTTAGGAGCTGTTCTTCGTACCCCAGAACATCTTTGGCAAATGTCGAACGGTCGTCGAGCCAACAACAAAAGCTTTCGCCGTCGTACGCATTCACAACCATGAACTTAACGTCTTCCGCTTTGAACGGCTCGTCGCGTTTCGCCTCGCGACAAAACATGAAAAATGACCACGATTCCCGGTGATCCTCGATAACTCTCGCTATGAACGAGAGATGGGAGTTTGCCGTCAATTCCATTCGCTCATAACTGCCCCCTCCCACCTGATGCAGTATCGCATCTTTGGCCGCAGCTCCCGCGTAGGGTTCTCGAAAAAACCATTCCAGCGAGCAACCGGAAAGCGACATGCATTGAACCAATCGCGCCAGGTTGAGAACCGTATTTCGCACTGCCTGAACATCTAGCGGACCACTCCGCATCAAATCTCCTGCTGGCAGGATGCCGCCTGTGTCGAGACTTTCCAATACTTTGGAACCCGAGGATTTGGGCGCCAGAACGAAGAACACGCCTGACTTCAAGGCAACAGCACCCGCCTGATCAAGGTCAGCATTTCGCCGAAAATGCGCGAGCCCGATTTCTCGATCAATTTTAATGCTCGAAACAGATGTCATTTCGGCTCCGTTCTGCCCCCCGGATAGCAACGAAAATCCTGACAACCGGGTGGCAGGTTCTTGTTTCGATAATCCCAATGGGGGCCAATCGGCGGCGCATGATTCAAATCCGGATGGAGGCTCTCTCCTCCACCCGGAGGCACCCATGCGCCTTGGGGCGAACCAACACTCCCACTACCTTTCCACTCCCACTGCTGCCCTCCTGGCCCAACTGGCGGTCTGGTAGGATCATTAAAGTCAAATTCAGGCAAGGTGGGCCCTGAACCTGAACTCATCGCCCAATCTACGATGCTGCCAAGCCCGTACCCGACGGCACCCCCAAGTGAGCTACCGGCCGCAATCTCCGCAGGTGTCGCCAGGACATTTACACCGCCCGTGGCGGCATCAACAACCAGCGATCCGCCCGCGGCCATCATACCGCCTGCGGCAACTCCGTACGTAGCATAGGTATGAGCGTAATCGTTGAAAACATAAGAAAATGAACCAAGTATCGCTCCATTCGCGAATTTGTCGCCATTGATTGCCGCAACGGTTCCTCCGACCACCGCTGCTCGGGCAACATTGGCTGACATGGATTGGAAATCCGGGCCCCACAATGACGACGCCTTAGTCGCAGCCGTCGCCACAAAACCCTGCCAGAAATTTCCACCTTCGGCAGCCTGCTTGGCACCACCGACGACCCCGTGCGCTGCAATCGATTCGATTTCCTGGGAAGTCGTCAGGGCCTCATTTGCTCCCTGAACGGCCTGGAAATAGCTACCGACGCCATAAGTTACACCGGCCGATATGCCGCCGATTACCGCTCCCTTTACGGCCGCCGCAAGAACATCATCCAGAGTGCCTCCATACAATGCAGCGCCGAGCGCTCCACCTGCCGCACCAGCGGCCATACCAGTGAGGATCGCACCCGCAAGTGGTCCCACTGCCGCGGTAGCTGCACCGAACGTGACGACCTCGATGACGATAACAACGATAACAACAACAACCACCCGCCAGTTTTCAGACAGCCATTTCCCGGCTTCGCTGAAGAAATGGCCGATGCCGTGCGCCGCGTCAGAGATTGCATTGCCTGCCGCGCGGAACGGCGCAGTCACAGCGTGCCAAACATCGCCCAAGAAGCCGTAGCCTGAAGGATCAACGAATTTGAGCGGATTTCCGCGCGCATACATGTAACCATTACCGGCCTGGGTATCTGCGGCGGCCTGGTTAATGGGATCTACAGACGTGAATGTGGACAGCAGCGTGCTGTACATCCGCCCATTCATGTGAATAAGCGACAACTCATCCAGATGCTCGTGCCCCGTGAAGCCGCGCTTCCAGGACTTTCCGAGTTGCACGCCCTCCCCTCCGTCCCCGGCAATACGTGACGTTCTTGCACCCCACGGATCGTACCAGATCCGGTCTCTCAGGCGCTGCTTCTCATCCGTAATGCGAAGAACTGACCCAAGCTGGTCAGCATGCAGGTACCACGTCTGTTCATGCAGCGATTCGCCAATAGTGCGCGGGATGCGCCTAGATGCGTGTCTGTCGAGAACAGAGTCTGCGTATTGAGCGTCCCTCTCGACCACGGCAAACACGCCGGAACTGTTCGACAGATAATGGCGGTTGCGGGTGAGCCGTCCAAACTTTTCGTCAGTCACGCCCGACGTATATTCGATCACTCGCTCGAATTTTCCAAGATAGAGCGTTTCTGTCGATCGCGCTCCCTTGCGGACAAACTGCCGGAAGCGATCCCCGGCCGGACCATAATCGAACCTCGTCCAATCATCCTGCTCCGTATAGATCAGTGCAGCGCGGTTGTCGGACGTGTACTCAAAATGGCCTTGCGGCCCGCCTGTCATGTTACCGTTCAAGTCATAAAAGAAGCGGTGATGCCCCTCGGAGTTGCTCGTCTGAAGCACTGCATGAAATGGCTTGGCGGTATTGCCGTCGATTTCACCGGGATTCTGCGCATAGTGGTAGGTCCCGACGCCTTGCTTGTAGGTCAGTCTGCCAGCGGCATCGAAAGCATAGCGCGAGCGCTCGCCGCCCGAATCCATTTCGACGAGACGATCGAGCGCATCGTATTTGAAAGTCTCTCGCTTGCCTTCGACCGATTCCGTTCGCCGCTCAAGATTACCGATCAGATCGTATCTTAGATTCAGGTTGAGAATCCGCCGATCGTTTTCGGTGACGGTTTCCATCTCCTCGATGCGACCATTTCGCTCGTTGAACGCTCGCGTCGTGACGACGCCGTTGCCGTAGGTTTCCTCCGTTACGCGACCATATTTATCAATCTCTTTGGCTGTCCAGAAATTCTTGTGACCGCGCGTGTCCTCGAGGCCGACCAGAAACCCCTTCTTGTCGTATCGGTTCCGCACGGAGAACGCCGTCGGATAATACAGCGTGCTCGGCCGACCAAGCCGGTCGTAGTCCATCGACGTGACAAACTGTTCCTTGCCGATCTGTACCGCCACGCTTTTCGAACGTCCGAAACCATCATAGGAATAGACTTCGCGGTATCCATTCGATTTTTCAACCTCGGCGGTCTTTCCTATGCCATGCTCGGCCCGATCGAAACGCCAGATCGTGGATGAATCGTTCTCCTGACGGCGCACGACCCTACCCAGAACGTCGTATTCGATAATCGCAATCTGGTTCTTGGCGTCGATCTGTCGGACCAGTTGTCCAAATGAATTGTATTCGTAACGCCAGACACCTAAGTCCGGATCCGACGACTGTATCCGGTTTCCGAAATCGTCATACATGTGGACGGTAGTTGCACCGGTCGGACCGACCATCTTTTCCAACCTGCCGCCGGCGTCATACTCAAACCGGACAGAGCCCTTCTTGCCGTCCACGGACAGCAGAACTTGCTTGCGCATATTGACGCAGGAATATGACTTTCGAGCGAGTCCTCCCGGATCGACGGTCACGTCAACCTCGCCGCCGCCAAGCAACGGCCCGGCGGCCAGATCCACGCAAGACTGTGGCGGGACGTGAGGTACGCCGTTAGCGACACGGTTCTGCAGGCTTCGGTATTCCGTAAGCGTCACAAGATTGTCGGGCGAGACCGTCCTGTATGTCCGTCCCATGACATCCAGGAAGCTTCTCGACCAAAGAGGTGTTTGTCCACTTTCGTAAGGAAGCGACGTCTTTATGGACCGCCCAAGCAAATCGTACTCAGTGTCTCTGAAAATATAGCGATGACCGACGCCGTCCTTCGTAAAGCCATCCGCAACAATTCGGAGCGGACGACTCTTGTTGTCGAAGACGGTGATCGTGGGCGGCAGGGAATCAACCTGAGCGACCGAAACGAAAGCCGCGTTCAGCCCAGCAGTGACATCAACACCGGGAATCGAGGTCCGAGCCTCGTCGACCGAAAGCAGACGCGTCGTGGCCGCTATTGTGTCCGGATTAGTCTGACGACGTAGCCTGCCGAATCCATCGTATTCGTATTGAGTAGACAATCCATTCGCGTCGGTTGCGGACCTGGGTAACCCGTTTCGCTCGTCGATCACCTTGCTGACACTCTGACCAAGAGCGTTGGTCGCCGAAATCGCGAAACGCCCTCGGTCATCGTAGATTGACTTTGTTGTGCGCGGCAATTCGCCGTCTGCTACGATCGTCGTTTCGATCGCATTTCCAAACGCATCCCTCCGGTAGGCTGTCGAGATCTTTTTCGAAGTACCGGCGTTCGCGATCTGCTGCGACAACAATCCGGTTGCTTCAACGTACGCGAAGGCGGAAGCTCGTTCCTCCGTCTTTCTCGCTGGCGCGCCCGCCGCGACGGGATCGCCAACCTTCTTCACCGTACTGTCAGTCAATCGACCCAGGTACCACCGATTGTCATCCACCGTATCCTGACGGTACTCGTTCGTCGTCTCCACTGACGAGCCATCTGTCAACTCACTCCGGGTCTTCAGGACGTTCATCCGCCGTAGCAGGACGTCCGAAGGAGAGTCGTACACGAATGTGTCGAGGCTCTCGGAGATGAGCTTTCGATCCAGTTCGAACTGGGTCGTTCTCACCGAATCGAGGTTGAGTTGACGAATCCGATAAGGACTTCCAGCGACCATCGGCTGGGGCGGCGTCGGCGCCTGGTCCCAGCAATTGCGAATCGATTTCGAAGCACCATGGCTGGTATCGCCTTCGACGGTGAGCCAGCAGTTACGGGTCTCGCTG
This sequence comes from Bradyrhizobium iriomotense, assembly GCF_018130765.1. Lineage (GTDB taxonomy): Bacteria > Pseudomonadota > Alphaproteobacteria > Rhizobiales > Xanthobacteraceae > Bradyrhizobium > Bradyrhizobium iriomotense_A. The sequence continues at coordinate 364,286 of NZ_JAFCJZ010000002.1, read as the reverse complement.
AGCTTTTGCTCCCATTCGCGCGCCTGCAATTCCGGACCATCCATGGGACAGAGGTCGTCCGGAGTTTTCTCTGGATGAGCCGACCATTTGTCGAGAGGTAACCAGCAGCTCGCCTCACGCCTGGCACTGTTTCGGAATCGTGGATCCTGCAAAAGCTCAGAACGCGAGAGTACACCGTTCACTTCATTGAGGCTTTCACGCCACCCAAAGCCCAGCGAACGCATCGACGCATTGTCGACGCGATAGTTGCCGTAGCGGTACGAAAAGCTGGCTGTGCGTCCGGCGCCCTCATCGACCGTCGCGCGACGCACGACATAGGTCGTTGGCACGGGAGCGATCAGAGGAAATGGATCGGGAGCGCCTCGGATATAGACGCGTGGTCCCAGCAAGTTCTTGGGCATCCTGTACGAAGTATCGGCATCCTCCACGTACGATGTCGCGGGATCGTCGTTCTCCGAAAGCGACCGATAGTAGATCGCGGTCAGAAGTCCGGCGCCTTCCCTGATCGCCTTGAGCATCTCCGCGCGCCGGGACGTGTTTAGTCGCACCTTTGGTGCCTCGCCCGCGAATGACTGAACAATGTCGCTCAATCCGCGACCTGTAACGCTCATGATCCGGACGCCCAGATCGAGGCCATCCTTATCAACGAATGAAAATTTGGGAACGACGTCGTCCGCGAGCTTCGTCTTCCAGTCGGTGCCGTTGTTGAAGAAGATACCAGTGGTCAAGCTCAGATCGTCATTCTGTCGCGCATACAATATGTCCAGAAATCCGTCACCCTTGGTATCGACAAGCCGAAACCCGGGATCACCGTCCTTGTCAGAAATCGCGTCGAGGGGAATTTGCCAGCTACCGCTCGGCGAAGCCTCCCAGCCTCTTCCGGTGCCGAGCCACGTGCTCGAGCTGTTGGTGCCACCGCTTCTCTTGGACAGCACAATGTCCGGAATGCCGTCGCCATTGACATCCGCCCATTGAACGAGCGTCTTCTGTTCCCGGCGCGGCGCGTCGAGTCCATAGGGGACCTTGATCGAAGGATCGAGCTTCCATCCGCTCCCGGTATTGATCCATACTTCCTCGACCTCAACTGAATCGTCGTGCGGGTGTTTGAAGCGGGCGACGATATCTGGCAGTCCGTCCTGGTCGATATCCGTGATCTGGACAAATAGGTCCTGGCTCTTTTCAGTATTGCTATCAATCTGCGCCACGAACGGAACCGGCGGCGCATAGGCAGGAGCCGGCGTCCAGCGGACGCCGTCGAAGATGTACGCAGCCGCCTGCAGGCGAGACCAATCCCAGCCGTTACATTGCTCGACGCCAGCCGCGTCAGTCGTGCACTTTTTAACATTCGCCCGTTTTCCAAGACCATTTGCGGGATTGGGCCCCAGAAAGCTGACGAGCATTGCGAGCCGCTGATCGTTCAGCTTGACAAAACGGACTCCCATGTCGCCAATCTGATTGGTCGCGATCGGCCAGATCCGTCCATCGTCGGTCGCTCTGCAAGTCGGCGGGATCGTCAGCGCCTCTGCTCCCCCCGGCGCAACTTCGCTCCATTTTCGCTGCTCGTCATTGAGGGCGACATTGCGATACAGATGACAGTCGAGCTTGTTGTTCTTGTCCCGATAGCTGTAGATCATGTCGGCAAAGCCGCTTCCGGAAACGTCGGCGAACTGGGCCGGATTGCTTGCTATGTCGTCCGACGCGAGCGGTGAGAGCGGGACAAGTCCGGGTTCGTCGACCCAACCGGCGCCGGTGTTGCGCGATGCTCCGGCGACCGCGACAGTTTTCCCGTCCTGGGTCACGTCGCGACGATAGATGATATCCGGCAGGTTGCGCCCGTGAAGATCCAGAATGCGAACACCGCGATCCTGCTTATCCTTTCTGGAGAACTGCACGGGAGGCGCGTAAGCTGCCTCGGTATTGAACTTTGAACCATCGCTGACGAAAATGTTCCCGAATATGTTTTGTTGATTTGGCGTTACGGAAGCGGTGTCGTTAACGCTGATGACGTCGTCACCTGAACTGCCATCGATATTACCAATGAATGCGACGACTCGCGGAGCATCTACTTTGAGTGTCGATAGCAGCGGCGGATTAAAGCCCGGCGAAGCAACCCAGCCTACGGTCGATTGCAGGTACGCAAACTGGACTTCTGATCCGTCTGGCAACTGGGCGTGCGCGATCACATCCTGCAAGCCATCGCCATCAACGTCCGCGACAACTGCGCCGAGGTCGTTACCAACGGCGTCCACCAAATTGAACGGAGGCGACTTATCGACCCGTCCCCCCTGTCCGTCCAACGGAACCCAGCCGTTCGAACTCGTCACGTAGGCACCACGCGCCCCCGCTCCGGTTGCGGAAGCGACAATCAGCCCGGGACACGCACCAGCCCCCGTGTCAAAGGTGATCTGTCTGATCGCAGCAGGATCGGTCGCGGCCGAGAACCGTGGCTTGAACTTGAGTGCGGGTTCCTCTTCCCACTTGGTCGCCCGGTAACGATAAATTTTCCAATCGTAGGTGCCGCCATTTTTGACTGCGCTCAAAAGCGCAGGATGGCCGCTGCAATCAATGTCGATCACCAATGTTCGACTATCGAGGTCCACCGGCGGGAGGTGCGCGGGATCGGGCTGCCATCCGCTTCCGGTGTTGGTCAAAAAACCGGACGTACCCATCGACTCGTAGATCAGATCGGGCGCTGCACCGCCCGAGAACTTTGCAAATCGATACTGCGCAACGATCTTTCCGTCGAGGCTGACAACGAACGGCAACTGATAGGGATCATCCTTGTCGAAGGCCTTCGCACCCGCGGTATAAGTCGCGAAGGTCGCCGGTTCGCCGGTCTTCTGATAGCCTTGCAGCAGGCTTGCCTGTCCTTTGCCTCTCACGTCCTCAACGATGACCCCGAGATCGGCACCGTCGGCATTGGTGAAGGCAACTGGCGGCTTGAAATCCGGCATCGGAGTCCAAACCCGATTTCCGGGAAGCAGGGCATCCAGATCGTTGCGGAAGGCGAATGCTTCGAGTTTGCCTTCGATCTGGGCCGCGAACAGCAAATCCGGAAGCTTGCCGGTAGGTGCAAAGTGCTTGAAACGATAGCCCGCGCCCAGACGGTTGCGTCCCGCCAGAACGACCGAATTCGGGAACGGATACGCCGCGTCGACCCACCCGGTCGGCGGTTTTGTGTATTCGAAGTTGGTAGGCTGAAGCTCCTGTCCATCAGAACCAAATTGATGCAATGCTTTTAGAACAAACCGGTTTGACGTATTCCGGTTTTCGTACTCAAGGGTATATCGATTGGCAGGAGGGCCGACTCTGCCAATGATCCCGTTCGATACCTCGATCAGACGTACGTCGCGGACGATCTCGCTCCCAGCGATATAGTTGGAGAGCGCCCGGACTGCTTCGTACTTGAAGTCTATGGACGCAAACGGCTCGAAACCGGCATCCGCCTTGATCTGGCCGCCAACCAGCCTCCCGCGGCCGGTGTACTTGATCGACTCAATATCGTAATTGCCCTTGCCGTTTCCGGCATAATAGAACTCGATATAGTTTCCACCAACCTCTACAGTCTGGTTGCCGGTAGCATCGGTCACTATCCTGCTTGCAGCCGTGTCGATGACCGCGCTTTCGGCGAGCAGCAGGGTTGACCCATTCCCTAGCAATACTCTGCTGCCACGCTCTCCATTGAACAGCAGAATGACGCCGCCTTTGGTCTCAACCTTGAAATAGCAATGGCCGAAATCGGCGCCCACCTGAGTGATGCGCGTCTGATCGTCGAACGCCTTGCGATACTCTATCTTTCGGCCGGCCCCCGCTCCTGTGACTGAGATCGGAATGAGCCGCTGCCCGTCCAGGTAAAATGCGTCTCCATCATCCAGCTTTATTCCGCTGCTAAGACCGTCGGTGAATACGTCTTTCGGGCCGCGCGTAATGACCGACAGGCCCGAAATCGACCACCCGGCGCCCAATGCACCGCCCAGCGATCCGCTGTCGTAGACCAACGAGATCTTTGGCGCTGTTCCCGCCGCGCCAGGAGGAATTTTGATGGGTACTGAATAGGTCGAGTTACCGGAAAGGTCGACCGAAAATGTCCCCGGAATCGAACCAATCGCTACCGGAACTGGGCCTTGAGCATTTAGTGGATCGAAGCCGAACGAGACGAAAAGGCAAAGCAGCAAAAAAAAAGTTCTTTTAAACATGACCATCCCCCAAGATGGAACTCAATCCTAGGGTACATCGATCGCTCGATGCAATAGTCGGTCGCGTTTTTTGTTCGCACAACCGAAGGCTGACCAGGCTGAAATCTGCCTGCCAATACTTCACTCAGGCGATTCATATTTCTTTCGGCACCGCACAATTCGGCGACGTTATTCTCGCCAGTACCGTCAACCTGTCGATCGAATTTCAAGGCGCGCAGCACTTCACCCCAGTGCCCGTTCTCGGCGGGGAAGACGACTGGCGTGGGCGCAGAAACGGGACGCCTTCAAAATGCGGCTGTGCGAGCAAAACGGCGTCGACCTACTGTACGTACTCAGCACCGACGTGGCAACCGAACGGGCCCTCAGCGACGTCTTCGGCGGTTCGTGAAACCCAGGAACTAGACGAAGAACCAACGGGCCGGTAGATCGTAGACGAGCCCTTTCAATGACCATCCCGTAGTCGGTAGGTTCAACATGCTCGGTTTCTTCATCTGCAACCTCATCATCCCGGGCGAGCCGGACCATCTCGAAATCACGACCCCGGCGGGCGTATGGACGCTGGGAAAATATGCCGAATACGAAAAGAGCAAAGCGGCCATCAACAACGGACAGTGCGCCGACACATACTACATCGAGATGAACATCCCGCTTGTCCCATCCGCGAGAGCGGACGCGGCGCTCGAACAACTCACGCCCATCCTGCTCGCGGCATCGTACGCGGTCGGCCTCGTCGCCACCATCTCCAAGGCGACCTTGAGCAGCGAGGTGAAGTTCATGCAGACCAGTCATCAATGGCCGAGAGCCAGGGCCGTCGACCGCAGTTCGCCGGTGGTGACGAACCCCGACGAATTCAAAACTCTCGTTGAGAATTTCGTCGCGGCCTACCCGTCGGCTGGCCAAACAGAAAAGGCACTTTTGCTCATCCATCACTGGCTGGACGCCTTAGCGTGCTGGTCCCTCGAAGATCTCTATCTCAGCGCAACCACGCTTCTCCAGATCATCGTCGCGACCGAGGAGACACGACAGAACGTGAATCGCCTCTCCTTCTACGATGGAGTGACCGATGCCGCGAACAGGATCGGCCTCCGGGTTCTGTCCACCGACTTCAAGAACATGCGGAACGAGATTGTCCACGGCGGCCAACTGATCGGAAGCCGGTTTCGCGGCCCCGGCAAAGCCGAATGCGATGCGGTCGTCGCCGACGTTTTGAATTGGTTCGACGAGTACCTGCACAAGGCACTTCAGCTCGGGCCCGTCGCGAAGACACGGTTCACGGCTGCGGACTTCTCCAGCCTGAACGCTTTTTCGATCTCATGATCGGTGCTCGCACCGCTGGTTTGGGCGACCGCGACGACAAGCGCGCCGTCTCGCACGTAGACTGAACTCACCGTCGAGAGGCCTTTTATGGCCCGAAGTCCCAACCAGGTGAATCGAAGTGGTTTCGGATCGATCTCGCGAGCGCGGCCGTCGCGCGCTCCTTATCGGCCATCAGGGTCAACAGCTTCTTGCCGTCCTCGACCTTATCAACGCCGAAAAGCGCGAGCGCACCTTTCAGGATATTATCGCAAGCGTCCTCGGCGGTGATCGATCCGACATATTCGAGGTGATCGAAAACGAGGTACAGCCACGCGCTGCCCATGTCCAAGGACGAATTCCTGCCGCCGGCATCCGGCTGCAAGTGCTTATCCAGATCGTGGACGCCATGCGCGAGGATGTAGGCTAGAAGTTTTCCGGCAGTCCGCTGCGGAGTCGGGTTCGTGATCTGCTCGTTGCAGACCGTTTTCGTCCTACAGTATTTCTGGTTGTGATGGACGAATGCAATCCCCGTCGTCTCGGGAATGGTGAGATCGTCGGCGATCATGAACTCCGATGTGAATTCGCGATTCCAGCGCCAGGTCCCGTCGATCTTCCTAAGCGGTCCGTCGTCCTTCTCCGGATCATATGCCGTCACCAGCGGGGATGTCATCTCGTCATACGTGAGCAGATACCGGTAGGCCGCCGGGTGGTAGTTCGGCATGGCCTCCACCCAGTAGATCCGCTTGTGCTTCACCAGCCGTTCCCAAGAGAATCGGAATTCCACCGTCCCGTATAGGGAGCCCGCCGACCAATCGTTCGCCGACAGCCAGGCAACGCTGATCCGGGACTTGTTCAGCCGGCTCTTATCGAAGACCAGACCGGACTTGATCTTGCCGTCCTCGATGATGCGTCGCGCGACCGGCAGATGGACGATATGCCTGACCTCGGTCAATTCCGAGTAGCTCGACGAAATCTTGTAAGCTTCCCACTCCGGCGCGGACATTTGACTCTCGATGGCTCAAATTCTAGATGAGAACGAATTCGAGCTATCTTTAAGGTAGTTCCATGGTCCCGACCAGACTCGATCGAAAACGAAGACTTCGACTCGGTCGACTGGCGGCGCCCGTCAGTCCTTCAGGGCCAAATGCCCCGCAGCATCCCGCTGATATCCGAGTTCGGCGATGAACTTGGCCGTGATGGTGTAGCCTACATCGAGCCCACTTTTCTTGAAGGACTGCCAAAGCGAATGCGTGCTGCGCGAAGGATCGGCTTCGATGGCCGACCGGACATAGTCTTCACGGCCCTCGAGCTTGCTCGCCGGTGGCACGTCCCCGTTCTCGATAAAGTACGCCACCCACTCCTGGACGGCCGTGTTGCTGACACCCAGGCGTCTGGCGACGAAATGCGCGCTTAGCCCGCTCTCGACCTGTTTGACCGCCTCCCGTTTCACGGCGGCCGGCACTCGGGCATTCGCCCTCTCCGGCAGCTCGATTTGATTCAGGGCGGCGGGCATCGACGGGAGAGCGCGCTCGAAGCTCGCTCTGTCGTAGATCGGGAAAATGCTCTTGCCCCGTTCTAAGAGTGGCTCGATGCCGACCGATTTCATCCAGCGACTGACCTCGTGAGCAACATTTAAGGGCGAGCGTTCGACCATCTCCGGAAGAAAGACGTACTTTCGGGCAGTTTCTGCCACGTCGGAGCGCTTGTACATCGTGCGAGCTCCGTCGCGCTTGCTCGACAGAAACCCCGCTTCAGCGACCTTCCGGACCGAACTCTCGGCGATGTTGAGCGCCTCCGCCGCCTGGCCCCGGCTCAACCAGGTCGACTGCACCGCCGGACCCTTGGCCTGCTCGGCCCTCACGATTGTCTCGAAAGCATCGAAGTCGGCGAGCGCCACGCACTTTCGCCAGTCCTTATCCTCCCGATGGCGCTCGATCTTGATGTCACCGGACAGAAGCAGCTCGATGATCGCGGGCCAAGGCAACGGCGAAGGCAGCCTCCGGGCCTCGTTCCAAAGATGATCCTTGGTCCGTCGCGACGGGTTGGGCGCACCCGCACGCTTCTTAATGGCGATCATGACGCCTTTTACGGACGAAGCCCGATACACAGTGTTGCTTTTGCTGCCCAGCATGGACTTGACGGGGTCCGCGATTCTCTGAAGCAAACCGCGGTCGGCGAGCTCGTTGAGCTCGGCGGTCGAAACCCGCAGGGCCGCCTTGGCTCTGTTCTCGTCCATGGCGTCCTTGTAGAGGGCGGCCAAGGGCGCGATCTCTTCCCGATTCATCAGGACGGGCGAGCTGTCGAGGTCAGTGCGCCTGACCTCGACCAGGCCGGTCGCGACCAAGCGCTGCAACGCATGCTTGGAAACCCCAAACAGTTCGAATGCCTCCTGCAAGTTGATCCACGCGCCACTCGATTTCGTCATGACGGCGCCCAGCCGTCTCCGGATCAGGCCCAATTCGCTGGTATCTAGCAGGTCCTGCTGTAGGCTTTCGACCAGGAATTCCCGAACGACCGGTGCGAGACTCTTGTCGTTGATCGTGCCCGCGAGCGGTCCGATCTCAGCGAACATGCCGTGGGTCTTCTTTCTGTCGGCCATATGCGCCCTCAGCCGGGCCGTCCCGGCCGCGAAGCCGTTGGCTCCCCCGATGACCATTCGCCCGGCGATCTCGAGCAGATCGGGAGTGAGACCGTCGAAGTCGCCGGCGCGCAGGGGGCGACCAACGGAGAACATCTTCGTCACGTTCTCCGGTCGAAAACAGCTCGCGATGGTGACGACCGCCTCGAAGACGTCGGAGTTCGAGGCCTCCGCCAAGCCGGGGGGAAGGGATTTCCTAACCGCTTCGCGTCTCTGCGCTTCCGGATGGACCAGACCGACCACGAAATCGATGGCCTCTTCGTCCTCAAACTCGAACACCGGCTGGGGATGCTCCCGCAGGTCGGTTTTCCGCAGACCTCGTTCGGTGACGCAGTGATCACAGTGCGTGGGACCGCGAACGAAGACCCATCGCAGTTTCTCTCCGCAAACCGGGCAACTCTTGAGAAGCATCTCCCGGGTCTGCGGATCGAAATTGAACGGCCGCAGATCCCAAAGTGCCCGGTGGTACGGCGCGACGGCCAGAGCCCGCGGGGACACTCTCCTGAACATGGTCTCGAGATATTGCGTCCGGATCTTCGTGCCGAAGAAATCGACGGCCTCGCCGCCTCTGCCGACGATATGGTCGAAAGCGGTCTTGGGATGGAGCCTGCGCACTATCTGCTCGCGGTCCACCTTGAAGAGGGTGGCAAGCCCTGCCGCCTGCTCTTCGGCGATGTTGACGCCGCTGGGACTACCGGCCAGGCGCACATCGGCGAGCGCCAGTCCGTGTCTCAGTTTGACGATGAGGGTCTGACGCAAAGCGCGGCTGACGAACCCCAGCAGGCTTTCGTCGTCGATAGGCCCGGGCATGTCCGCCACGAAGGGGCGGATTTCGTAGGTGGCAACACTTCCTCCCATGGTGCCTAACCCAGCCTCTCAACCGCTTCGAGGGTCCGCGCCTTCGGCCCATCGGCGAACGGGTCGTAGATTTCGACCGGCTGGCCGTTGTCGTCGACCTGCAACGTCTTCCAGGCGTAGTAGCCGGCCTCGATATCCTTCCATTCGATGCTCCGTCGCTTCTCTCGGTGCGCGAGACGAAGAGCGATGCGCAGGATGCGGACGACGTTTCCGACAACGCCTCCCGACATGTCGTAGACCATCGCCCTGCTCCGGTTGTCTTCGATGAGGCGGACCCTCGTCTCGACGATGCCGTCACGCTCCATCTGCCGATCGATCTGTCCGATGAACTTGAAGAAGTAGCTACGCTCGCTCGGGATGGAGAGATTGACCGGATCGAGATTGATGTCGGCCGTCTTTCGGGTGTTGAGCTCAGGATCGACCTCGAACAGCCGATGCGCCTTCGCGGTCCCCATGACGACGACCGCGAAAACGCCTTCGTTCACCAGGCTTTTGATCGCCTTGGCCATCGGGCGCGCGGTCGCGATGGCGTCCTGGCCAATCATGTTGTTCGCCTCGTCCAGGACGACGACGTAGGTGCCTTTCGCGCGCGCAATCTTCCGTATGGCCCGGATCGCCTGGTCGGGCGAGTAGTTGTTGGTCCTGCGCACCAAATCGGCCTGCGGGTCCTTGAACGCCTCGAGGATCTGGACCTGAAGCTGCTTTTCGTTGCGCGTCGACGAGCGAATGGTCACCATGACGACGGGCATCTGACCCGGGCGCTTCTTGTTCCACTTCTCGACGATCTTCTCGACCGACGTGCTCTTCGTCGATCCGGTCGGGCCGATGATAGAAACCACGTCCATCTCGGTGTACTTGATGGTCTGTTCGTTCTCTTCGGCCTCGGCCTCCTGCTCCTGGTCGATGGCGACGGACGCCTCGGTCTCCTCCAGCAGGTCGTTGATCTCGGCCTCGATCATCTCGAGCCGCTTGTTGTCGACCTTCATTTCCTTGAACCGCGCGCGGATCGAGGCCAGACTCTCCGGCTCTGCCGGCTTGGTTTGCGCGTTACTCTTCATCATTCGCCACCGTCCAAAAACTTGTCGATATCGAGGTCCGGATCGCGCTTGGCGGGATCCGCAGTCTTCTTCGCTGCGGACTTGTCCTTGGTCTTTCCAACACTCGCCTGCGAAACCGCCTCCCGCGCGCGTTCCTTGGCCTGCTCGGTGGCGGCGGCGGCCCGGGCCTCCGCTTCGGCCTCCTTCTTGTCCCGCATGGTGCGGGCCCGCTTGCGATTCTGCTTTTCGCTCGGCGACTTGCCCTTGGCGCGGCGCTCGTCCTCCTCGCGTTCGAACGCGGCCACCTGCTGCGGGACGAGTGTTGCCTCGCCGTAACCGCTGACCGTCGGCTCCGCCGTCGCGAAAAGCACGTCGGACGCCGAGATCTGCGCGTCCTCGGCGGCCGGGCCGATCGGGCCGGCCGGCCGATCGAACATCCCCTGCGACTGGGCAAGACCGCGGATCGCTTCCCGCGTGTCGCGCATCGGCAGAATACCCGCGATCCGCTCCCATTTCTGACGCAGCTTGTTGCGCGCCCTCCACTTCTGCTCGTCGGTCTCGAACGGCATGCCGTTCTCCTTCGCGAAGATGCGGACCTTCTCGGCCTGCCAGAACGAGATCGGCCGCGTAAACTCGCTCTTGGCGTCGCGCTGACGGTGTGCGCCCGGCGGCATCATGACGAACTGGCGGTCGCGGTTCGGCAGCGTGACGAAACGCGGCGGCTTGACGCCGTCGTTCCAGACCTGGATGCAGTTCGCGTCGATGGGATCCCACTTGATGGTCACCCAGCAGCGGGCGCTGCCGACCGGCGATTTCGACTGATCGCGCCGTTTGGCGTTCTTCGACATGTCGTCGAGGAGCTTGGACGTCTTCTGCTGATCGTGGAAATCCATGTGGTTGAAGCGGATGCCGCTGCGCTTCAGTCGCACGCGCGCCATCCGGCCGAGCAGATGGTCGAGCGCGTTGATGTCGGAGATGACGTCGCGGCTCTTCAGCCTCCGCTTCCAGACCTCGGCCGGGAAGTCGTCGATCCCGGTGTGGAACTCGTCGTGATAGCCGACGATGGCTTCGTGCATGATCTCGTCGAGGGCACCGAGGCTGATCACGGCGTCTTCGCGCGGCTTGACGTCGATCAGCCGCATTTCCGTCGGCCCTGCCGGCACGCCGCCCGGCAGCTTGTGGAAGAGACGGTCGTTGAGGTTCTTGAAAAACCGCTCTCCGACCGCTTTATATTGCGGCGTCCGGACGGGAGACCAGATGATCTCGGTACCGAGATCGCGCAGCGAATCCTGCAGACTCGGGCTCTTGAATTCCCAGCCCGAGTCGACGAGCAGGGTCTTCGGCAATCCCCAGCCGTCCCAGATCCCGTTGATGTCCGAGAACAGCTTCGCCATATAGTTCTTGTTGCGGTTGACCCGCTTGAGCGTCGTCAAAACCGAGTGGAGGCTGGCCGGTTCGAAGGAGATCAGATACCCGAGGATCATTCTGGTCGCGACGTCGATCGCGACCGTCAGCGTCGGCCGGCCGAGGGGCAGGAAGAACTCGTTGTCGAACACGACGAAGGTGTCGATCACGGTGTGATCCATGATGACCAGCTCGAGCGGTTCCTGCGCCCAGAGGCTGTCCTTGACGCCCTCGAACTTGAGCGTGGCCTCGCGGCGGGAATACTTGCGGGCCCAATTCTCCTGATTGATCGTGCGATTGATCCGCCGGCGCAGCGTCTCCATGCGCCGCGGAAACTCCTCGGGCGGAACGCCCGCCGTCGTCATCATGTCGCGGAAGAAGGCATACGCGTCGGTGTAGGTGCGGGGTCGCAGGCTCCAGTAGAAGTCGACGGCCTTGTCGAGCCCGTCCTCGACGATCTTGCCGAAGTGCTTCCGCTCGGTCTTTCCCCGCAGCGAGCGAAACACGCGCAGCGGACGATTGCCGGGTTCGCCACAGTTGACGATCGCGTTGTAGAGCGCGGTCGGATTCACCGGATGATTCAGTAGCTTCAGACGTTCGTCATTCTTGAAGCTGACAATGAAATCCCCGAGACCTTTGCGGCCGAGCGTGGGCCCCTTGGCGTCGTCCCACTGCCGCACGAAGAACTGCAGCGTGCGCGCGCGGATGGCTTCCGGCGAGAACTCCTCGCCGGGTCCGAAATCGCCCAGATCGTTGGTCGACTTGGGGCGGCCGTCGGACCGCTTGAAGATGTCGACCTTCCTGGCCTCGCCGGCGCCTAACATGTCGACGAGCTCGACTTCAGTCATAGGCAGGCGGGCACCGGTGCTCTTGAGGAACCACAGCGTACCGTCATCCTCCCATTCCTCGAGGAAGCGGAAGCGGCCGTCCGGAAAATCGTAGATGTCGCCAGGCTTGAGATTGAGCGTAGTCATGAAACCTCCTGTCCGGGCGGCGCTCAGCGCCGCCCTCGCCTTTCGGGCTTCGTCACTGCGCTGTCGCGCGTGATCTTCTTGGTGATGTCGATGCCCGCCGAACGCGTGCAGAAGAACGCGTGCAGCACCTTCCGGGCGCGGTCGGCCTGGTAGCCGCCGGCGCCGGCGATGGTCTCGACCGCTTCGGCGTACGCGAGCTCGCCCTTCGTCTCGAAGGTCTCCTCCATGGCGAGACGCTCGCGCGTGCCGATGAAGGCGAACTTGTCGGCGAAGATCCTCAACGCGTTCGGCAGAAGCGGATCGATGTCGATCTCGTCGTCGGCGACGACGATCCGAAACGTCCATCCGATGGCTTCGTAGACCTTCTCGGCCATCGCGATCTTGAAAGCGTAGTCGGGATCGACATCGATCTCGTCCTTCGACTTCTTGACCTCGACGATCTCGATGGTCCCGTCGGCCATGCGCCGCATCAGGTCGGGGAAGTAGTCCAACCGACGACGCCCCGTCCCGACCCGGATCTCGAGTCGGTGCGGCTGCGCGAGGAAGCGCTCGACGGCGCTGTCTGCTTCGGAAATCATCATCAGGTGACGCTCGCCAAACCCTTCCCACGGCATGGCGCGCTTCGATTTCCGCGAGACCAGACGTCCGACCGGCTTGTTCTGGGCTTTCTCCACGAACGTCCGGATCGGATGCCAGTCCGGCGCTTCTACGATCGTCGCCTTAGACGTCGCGATCATGGCCGCGCGAGTATGAAGATTCTGTCCATTACTCATGGTTGAAACCTCCTTAAGCAAAATCCGGGCATGGGTCGGCCATCCGACAGGCGTCGATCTCGATGACGACCGACGACGTTCGGCACTCGCCGAGCAGCTCGACGACGTCTCCGATGGTGATGCGGGGCGGGCCGCCGTTCGGCGCCGGCGAGGACACGGACTCGGCGATGAGCACGCCCGTCTCGCGGTCGCGGCAGGTCACGCGGTAGTGCGCGACCAGGCGGCTTTCCCGATCGACGGCAACCACGATGTCCCATGCGACGCGCGAGGGTCGGGGAGCGATGAGCGAAAGCGGCTTGGTAGCGGTGAGCATGATGCACGTCCTTTCCTACGGAGGCGGAGGACGCGCGGCCTTCGGCGAAGATCGACCGGAGCCGAAATCCTTCACCATGCCGCGGACAAAGCTCCGCCGTTCCCGCAAACGACGGTTTGCGGGTTCGCCTTGGGATTCACGTCGGCCTATGAAGAAGCGCGCGTTCGGGCGCGGCCCCGCAGCCTGCGTCGGGTAGGGCCGGTGCAGTATCGACGCTCTCCCGCGAGCTGCGTCGGGCAAGGCAACCCGATGCAGCGGCGCGCAAGAGCGCCTCGCTTCGCAGCGATGGCGCGCGGTCTTCCGGTCACCGCGCGCCAGGCGCGGCTCCGCTGTCAGAAGTCTGGGATCATTTTTGGCGCGCCTCCCCGGGCGACGCCGGCGCGATCGAAAGCGCTGGTCGCCCGCGAAGATCTCCCGTTCGCAAAGGGCAAGCGCGCGACCCGCACTACCGGGTACTTCCCGATAGTTCGATCGCCTCGCTTCACTTGCGTGGCGAGACCTTCGTTGAGTTGAGGGAATGCGGTGAACCCGGATCCTGCCGCATCACGCGGGAGGATCGGACGGGACTACGGAGACGGCGCTCCGGAGACTTTTAGGGGAGGTATCATGGTCGGCCCCTCGAACGGGCGAAGCTGCCCGGTGACGTTGGTGCTCGGAATCGCGTCGAGGAGATCGACCTCGGCCGCCGGACTGCGCCGGCGGCATCCTTTAAGGATCGTCGGCCGGTGCTACGCCTGGCGTACGAAGCGCATCGCCCTCGGGCGTGCGAAAAGGATGGTGGTCGGTTTACACATGGGGGCGCCGTTCTACTCGAATGCCCTCGATAAACCGTTCACCCGATATCTACAATTCGACCCAATCGGCTTTCATGAGTTCCTCCGAAGCCCGCTGCAGCAACGCCCATACGCGCTGCTTGCGTTCATGCGACAGTACCTTGACCTCGACGATGCCGGCGGGATTCCCCGTCAACGGATTCGCCGCCTCCATCGCCGTGACCAGATAGTCCGACAAGTCGGCCAGGTTGCTCCTGTTCGAGACGTACATGGTCGCGATGGTTCTGCGGCGGCTCTCGTCCCCGCCGGGCGCCAGATCGACGGTCACGACGAGCATGCGCGGCCCTCCTTCTTTCGGGGGGCCTTGGGGCGACGCGCCTCGAAGAGGGCGCGGACTTCATCCCCACCGAGATAGCGCCGTTCGCGTAGCGCCTCGGCGACGGCGAGGAGCGCGGCGCGATGCCGCCTCACCAGATCTTCGGCGCGCTTCTGCAGCCGTTGCAGATCGGCCTCCACGATGTCACGCAGCGACCGATCGCAGCGCGCCGCCTCCAGCACCTCCCGTCGCGAGCCATGGAACGAGACGATCTCCCCCAAGCCCCAGCTCAAATGCAGCGAGGCAATGTTCGAGAAGGCCAAACCAGTGTCGGCGGATTCGTCCCCGGCACCGCCCGCCGAATTGCATCCGAACAGGATTCGCTCGGCAGCGCGACCTCCGAGCAGCATGGTCACGCGGTCCTCCACCGTCTGCCGCGTGACCAGGTCCGGAGAAGAAGGGTACTCGACGAGCGTGCGATTTTCGGCGCCCGTCTTCGCACCGACCACGCAGTGGCGCAGCCTACCGCAGTCGAGCGCGAGGGACAGAACGGCGTGCCCGGCTTCGTGGGCGCAGATCCGCCAATCCACCTCGGGCGCTGGCCGATCGGCGCCCATAAGGGCCGCGCGCAGATCGGCTGCCGACAAGTCCCGCCCCGCATGACGCGCGATCCGTCGAGCTTCGCGCACGAACGCCATGACCTCCGCACCGGTCGAGCGCTCCATTGCTATCGCGATGTCCTCGAGATCGCCGTCCGGCACGGCGCCGGCAACATGGAATTTGAGCATGTTCAGCGTGCCCGCGGCGTCGGCGCGATCGATCGTGATCAGTCGTTCGAAGCGGCCGGGCCGCAGCAGGGCGGGGTCCACGGCCGAGGGATTGTTGGTCGCAGCGATCAGGATCACGCCCCGCCTTACCGAGGACGTCCCATCGTCCAGCCTGGTCAACAGGTCTGCAACTATAGGTAGCCAATAGTCTTTGTTGCGACTATCGAGGGTGGCCCTGTCAGGGATCGCATCGACCTCATCCAGGAACAGAAAACAGATTCCATGGGCGCGTGCGAGAGCCGCCGAGCGATCAAGCGTAGACCGCATCGCCCGGATCACGTCGTCCATATACGAGCGCTCCTTTGTGAACCAATCCGCCACCGAAGAAATCACGATCGGCGCATCGCCGCAGAAGCGTGCGATCGAGCGCGCCAGCACGGATTTCCCGCAGCCCGGCTCGCTCGCCAGGCATACACCTTTAGGTAGTGATGCCCAATCACACGCACCCCGGCGATAGTCGGCGACGTCGCGCGCCAAGTTCAGCGCCCAGATCCGCGCTTCGCCATATTCGACGGCCGTCTCCAGGTCGGGCACGCGTTCGTTCTGGACCTCGCCACGCAAGGCCGCCGACGTCGCCGAAAGGCGCTGCACGATCTTGGCCGCGCCGGTGCCAGGCCGGAAGGCCGCGACCAACTGATGCAGGTCCAGGCCGGCGATGTCCTCGGGGAGGATCGGAGGCGCCTTCCTGGCGAAGCGCTTGATCGCCGTGGCCATCACCGGCGCGTCGGGAGCCGAGAGCCGGATCTTGATGTCGGCGGCGCCGACGAGGCTGCTCGGCAGCAGGTCTTCGTCGGCTGCGATGCCGACCACGCATCTCCCGCGGGACAGGTCGTGCGAGACGTCGGCCGATCCGTAGGAGGCGTCATGACGCCGGTTGGAGCCGTCACGCTGCTGCACCACCCAGCGATTGCCGAAGATGCTG
This sequence comes from Bradyrhizobium iriomotense, assembly GCF_018130765.1. Lineage (GTDB taxonomy): Bacteria > Pseudomonadota > Alphaproteobacteria > Rhizobiales > Xanthobacteraceae > Bradyrhizobium > Bradyrhizobium iriomotense_A. The sequence goes on along the minus strand of NZ_JAFCJZ010000002.1, from coordinate 347,959 downwards.
GTGAAGTAGTGCGTCACGGGCCCCACCCACTCCGGGGACGGGACCAACACGATTGCCGCCAGCGCCTGGCCGTGCTCGAGCTTGCGGCGAATCTCCTTCGGGACGGCCGCGTCGAAGGCGGCGCCGACGATCGCCGAGACCGCGGCGGGGCGCGCTTGGCGGCGGCGCGGCGGCGCATCGTCCTCGTCCGGATCGAGCTCGAAGGCAGGCTGTCCGAGCACCGGGCTCCACGGGATCCGCTTGAACGCGGACACCCGACGCGCCGCGGCCACCTTGCCGTATTTGTCGACCAAGCGCTTCTCGAGCATGGTGTAGGAGATCTTGGGGGTCTTGCTGCTGTTCGTCTTCTTCATGTGCGTGACTTCACCATTGTCGCTGGGCCGATCGGCTGCGACTTCAAGTCGATTTCGATTAGATTCGAACAGGCGAGCGACATCACCGCCGCCGTCGGATCGCGGTCCGAGCGGATGCTCTTCAGCAGGTGTCCGAGAGATAGAGGCCCGTCGTCGATCAGGATGCCGAGAATGCGCATCCGGAGATCCAGCGACACGCTCCGCCCGTTGTAGGACCAGACCAAATCGACGTTGCTCCGCCTGGGTTCGGCCTTCAGGTGCTCGATGGTGACCTCGAACGGCTCGAGACCGAGGTCCCGCAGCGCGAGTTGGACCAATCCATCCTCTTCCAGGTTGCGCAGCCGACGCGCGGGCACGACGTCCAGATGGAAGCGCCCGGCGTCGTGACCCAGGACGACGGCGTTCAGCTCTACCTGTACGGACGCAACATGTGCGGTCGCAACGAAACCGATCGTCCGGACCTCCGGGTCGAGCGAGGCCTGGACAAGCGCCGCTCGAAGAGCAGGATGTCGCGCCGGGATCGGGGCGAGCGTCTTGGCGGAAGCGAAGAGATCGGGGTGGCCTTTGCGGGGCTTGCGGACGAACATGCGCTGTCACTCGAAACCTGATTGACGGAAAGGGCGGCTTCTGCGCGCTTCTGAATGTCGACGTCGGTCATGTCGCTCTCCGGATTCAGACTTCGATGACGAGGTGCGGGTCGAAATCGGGGTTGTCCCAGGTCGGCTCCGCGGGCGGCCAGGGGCCGTAGCCCTTGCAGTTCGCCATGACGCGCGTGTTTTCGCCGACGCGGGCGTCGTAGGATTCGTGGGTGTGGCCGAAGCACCAGAGATCGGCCGGCCGCAGCGCGCCCTTCCCCTCCTCGGCCGGCTGCGGCCGCATCAGCCAGGTCAGATCGCTACGGAACGCCGGTTCGAGGGTCTCGTCCTCGCCGGAAAAGCATCGCGCGCGCACGGGCGCGTGATGGGTGACCGCCACCAGCCTGTGGCCATCGCCCCTCGGCCTGCGCATCTCGGCCTCCAGGAACGCGCGCGACTGCTGGTGGCACAGCAGCGCGTCCGAGGGGCGGAAGCGCCGCCTGTAGCCGCCGGTGCGGATCTTGCGGAAATCGTTCATCCGATCCGCGGCCGCCGCCATGGCGCGGCGCTGGTCGCCATGCAGATGGAAGTCCGTCCACAGCGTCGCGCCGGCGAACGTCACGCTCCCCGCCCGGTCCTCCAGCGTGACGCTGCGGTTCTGGAGCACGTGCACGTTCGTGCCCGCCGCGGCCTGCATCGCCTTCTCGACCGTCCGGGCCTCATCGGTCCCGTAAAATTCGTGATTGCCCGCGACGTAGATTGCAGCCTTATCCGGCACGCGCTCCAGCAGCCAGCGGACGCCGCGCTCCATGCGCGGCACCAGGTCGCCTGCCATGACCAGCACATCGAAGTCCGGCCGCTGCGCCGGCGGCGGGAGATCCCAGCCCTTGGTCAATTCGAGGTGGACGTCGCTCATCAGCCAGAGCCGCATTTTTAGCCCTTCCTAATGCCGAGGAGAGCTGGATCGACGTCGACAAACGTGTCGGAGCCGCGGTCATAGCGGCGGCATTCGCACGACAACCGACCTTCGACGACCGACTGCACGATGTGCATATTCTCAAGACCGGGCGCGACCACGACTGCGGTGGCATTGGTGTGTGCCTCGCAGCGAGTCATCAGCAGCCCGCCGTTGCGGACGAGGCGCGCCTCGCTCCCGCACACCTCGCAGGTGCAGGCACTACGCGCCTCTGCCAACTCGATTGCGACGCGCACGCCGTCGTCAGCCCGGCTGGACAACCGCCCCGTCCAATATATGCGGAGAGTGCCCCTCTTCTGCTTGATCTGAGCGAAGCGGAATGAGCCGTGCCCAGCTTTTTTGGCGGCACGGATCCGGATGCAGACCGTGTCAAGAATATGCCACCAACCTTCTTCGCACTCAGGAAAACCTTCAGCCGCAGTCGGATTGCCTAGAGGTGCCTGGAAAAGGTCGAGATGGGCTTCAACAAGCTCCACTCTCCAATTTGGTGCGCCGTACGCCATCGACATTACCGTTTTGAAACCGATGGCTGCGTTCTTATATAAGATTATAAATCTATAAATGTATCTCTTGATCCTCTCCTTTGATCCCTTGACGCAGCTTCTCTTCGCAGGCAGCCATCGAATGAGCAAATTCCGAATATGTTGCTCTGGACGGGAGGGGAAATGGAGTTGTGGTACGTTGTCACCCGTGGGACTCTTTTTTGGGGGTCCAGATCGGGGACGGAAGCCAGGATGGCTAGGGTAGTCGTGACGAAACGGAAGAAGCGGACCCCGATTGGCGATCGGATACAGTTTCTAGCGATGATGTCTCCTGAGATCGTCAAAGCGATTAAGCTTGCCGCCGTTGAGGATGAGCGCGCCGCTTGGGACGTAATGGAGGAGGCCGCGACGGAATGGCTAAAGCGGCGAACAGCAAAACGCAGAAATTAAATGTCAGATTGCGCTGAGGCGCTTGCTGCCAAAGCACGGCACTTCAGCGCACCACTGTGCGTTCCCTTCGCCGTTTGCCACTGCCGTCCTAGGGTTAGACCAATCGTCCGGCGGCCACGCGGCAGCGATACATGGAGACGTCGCTCCGGACAGCCCGTCTCGTCCGGGGAAACAGGGCCTACAACACCGTTTCGGCCTGCACGCGATCGAGCGTCGTGTGTCCGCCGGAGAACGGCTTCAGGCATCATTTTTTCCGAGGGGGTACTAGCCTCTAGGAATGTGGTTCAGGTTTTGCGTGCAGCGCTTCTGACCGCGCCGGCGCCCATTGCCTTCACAAGCGAGTTTGGTTTCGCCTCGGCGCATCGTACGATGGCCTGCGCGAAAGCGATGTTCGCCTCGTCGCTGTCCGTGAAATCGAGCTCCGCCGCCGCGATCCTGCGCGCCCAGGCGCGCGCCTCGCGCCTGCCCGCTTCCGGATCGAGCTGCTCGGGAGCGGTCCAGCAGCCAGGCTGATCGATGCGGCAGACGACGACCGCATCCCAGGAGATCGACCTTTCGCGCTTGTGCAGTCTGGTGCCGGCGTCGCCTAGAAGCGGAAGCGCCCTTATCGGTCGCACACCGCCCTCCGCCATCGCTTTCGCAAGCGCGGTCCATCCGTGGCCGTCGAGATTCTGGTACGTGAAGACCACGCGGGCTTGAGGACGGCAGACTCGACGGATCTCCTTGAAAGCCTCGGCCATCCCTCGCGTGAACCGCTCGATGGCGGCAGGCGCGCGCGATCCGGCCGCCATCTGCGCGGCCGGAAATCCGTTCAGCGCCTCCGGAGCGACCAAGCCGAAGCGGATCAGCCATGGCACGAAGAAGTGGCCGAGCTCCGAGTAGGAGATGTAGTCGAAATACGGCGGATCGGTCAGGACGAGATCGATCGAGCCATCCGCAAGATGAGAGAGGTTTTTCACGTCGCCGCAGCGCAGGTCCCAGGCGCCCTGCGGACGGTCCTCGACCTCGCGGACGGCGCCCGCTCTGGTCGGTTCGCGCGGCTCCTTGAGGGCTGAAGCGGCCCGCTGCACCGCTCGCACCGCGTTCGGGAACGTGCCGCGGCCGTTCTTGCGCAGCCACGGATTGATCTCCACCGGTCGGGCGATGTGGCGGAAAGCTCTGATCGAAAACAGCGGGCTCAACCGGCGCCATTCGGTGGCGTAGCTGCACAGCAGGTTATTCGTCGTCAGATGATCCGAGAACGCTATCGAAAGCGCCTCCCGCACCGGACCATCGAGCTTTTCGATCTCCTTCGCGAGCAGCGCCAGATGCAGGCGCTGACGCGCAGAAAATAGGTCTGCGTAGTTCTGGTAGCCGTATTTCAGCAGCCGCTGGTCCTTGCGGCCTTCGCGTGGGATCGGCGACGGCGGGATCGAGTCCGGCGTCTCCATCTCGATCGCAGCAAGAGCCGTTGCGGCGTCCGAGAACATTTTGCGATCGAACGAGGTGGCTGCGCGGATGCGCCGGTCGTTGCCCGTGAACCGACGCTCCGGACCGGACGGAATGGTTTCGACCGCAAACAATCGGAACACAGGCGGCAAACCCCTGCGGGCCGCCTCTTCGATCAGCTTCTGCCGGTGCGAGCATCTCGGACATACGCCGGCGCCCCCGTCCATGTTGCCTGCGAAGACCTTTGTCCGGACACCGCAGGCACAGCCCACAGTCTTGGCGTCCTTCTTCGATTGGTTTATGTCGCCGCAGCCGCGGCAGACGACCCATTGTTTGTCGATGTTCGGATCGGAAGCCAGGCGAAATTGCGGGTGAGCATGGTATTCGTGCCGGCATTCCTCGCAGCGCACGACCTGCACCCAGAAGGCATGCAGCAGGATCTCTTCGCGACCTTCGCTGCGGGAGCGGTAATACGGAGCGAGCTTGGCGCCGACGGTCGTGCAGAGTTGCTCCAAGGTCTGCTCAAGCGAGGGGAGGTCGCGGAGCCGCCCCTGGAACGAGGAGATCGCCGCCGCGACCGGCTCGACATCGACGCCGTTGACGTCGGCTCCGAGCCGCGATGCCTCCAACACCATGACGCCGCCGCCGAGGAACGGGTCGAGCACGGTTCGGCCTTCGTACGAGGGTGCGTCGTAGTAGGCCTGCCAGAACGAGCCGCCGGACGGCGTGCCGGCGGCGACGAGCAGCGACCGCGCCGTCACCGCCAGGCGCCGCGCGAACCACTTATGCGCCCCGTAGGCGTCGCGCGGCCGCACCGTCTCGCGGACGGCGAGACGCGCCAGGCCGACGACTGGGATGTCGCCGTCGTCGAGCAACGATCGGTCGGGAAATTTCGTCATCGTCCGTGAAGGTGACACTCAGTGAAGCCCGGTACCGAGATTTGTTCGGATCTGCGCAAGAATCCATCCACGAAGTGCTTCAGCAGCCGCGACTGGATCAAGGCCTCCTTGTCGGAAGGAAGATGGTCGACGAGCTTGCGGCTCATGATCGCCACGAACTTAGCCTTCGCGCGCGACGCGGTCACGTTGAAGCGATTGAGGTTGAAGAGGAACGTTTCCTCGGCCGCGATCTGATCCTTGTCGCCGAGCCCGAAGCTTGCGATCATGACGGTCTTTTCTTGGCCCTGGAAGCGCTCCACGGTGTCGACGGCGGCGAAGATCTCGTTCTCATCGACGCGGCCGGCGAGCGCGGCCGACAGGCGCTCGAAGACGGCAGCTTGCTGCGCGCGATGGGGTGTGACGATGCCGACGCCCTTGCGGAAGAAGTCGACCGGCGACAGAGCGGTGCGATTGTCGTCATCGATGTCCATCAGGCCAGCATCGAACAGCGCGAGCACCATTCCGGCGACGAGGTCCGCTTCTTCCTGGTTACGCTGGCTGCTGTAGCGATCGTTGTGCACCACGGCCGCGAGCGGCTGCCCGGGATCCAGTATGTCCGGTAGAGCCGGCGAGAACTCGAGTTCGCCAGGCCAGGTCGCCGGCCGGCGTGCCGGGATCGGTCGCGCGGTCGCGAAGCGCAAGCCGGCGGTGAGATCGCTCGCATGCAGGTCGGGGTAGCCGGCGAGTTTCACGAAATCGATGATCTCCCGGTTCGAGCGAAAGCTCCGGTCAAGCATCGTGCGTTCCAACTGTTCGCCGCGGTAGTTGCGGTAGAAGTCGAAGATCGAGCCAACGAGATGTCCTGCACCTTCGGGCGGCTCGATCGGATGGATCGGGGCCATCTGCAGATCGTCTCCGACTACGACCACCCGCGCATCCGGAGCCAGCTTCGTGAAGCCGACGATGGCGTGGGCGACGTCGACCTGGGATGCCTCGTCGATCAGCATCAGATCGAACATCGGCTCCATTACTCCGCGGCCGAGCTTGGCAATCTGATCGACGGTACTGGCTACGACGACGAGCCTGTCTCTGGCGGCCAGCGCAGCCTCAAGTTCGATACGGTCGGCGGCATCCCGATCGTCCATCGCGAGCATGAACGGCTCAAGCTCGGGCGCGATCTGCCCCGCCGCCTCCGCCCTCGAAACCAGTCGCGCCAACAGCACACGGTCCTCGAGGCCGAGTTGGTGCAGGATTTCCGGTACCTTGCGGGCAACGTGGTCGATCGCCACCCACGTTACGGCGGTGATCGCTATGCGCAAGCCGGTTCCCTCCTCGGCCGCACTCGCCAGCGAACCCGCCAGAAACCCCTGCGCCGTTGCGCTCTTGCCCGTGCCCGGCGGTCCCCACCAGATCGCCAGATGCCGTTGCACGGCGCGTTCGATGGCGTCGACCTGGCGCGGCGTGATGCCCAGATTGCGCTGTCGCGCGACACGTAGCACGGCATCGGCGTCAAGGCCGGTGGCGCTACGGGAGGCGATATCGGCGTTCCAGATGAAGGTCTCGGCTGGAACGCCGGCGGTGCGCCGCGGATTGAGCGCGGCGACGTTAGCAATTGCGGCCGGAAAGAGAGGACGAGCCGCTGCGAGCGGTGGATTGCGGATTCCCTGCGAGCCCGGTCTTCCGGAAAGTGCCTCGCGAAGCCGCCGCGTGAAGAAATCGATCACGACTGGATCGAGAATGCCGAAGCGCGCACGCGCAGCGTCGAAGCCAAAATCGGCGATGTCGAGTTCGACGAGATCGACGAGCAGCGTCGGTGCCTCGATGACAAGGCGCCGCGCTGCGCGGTCGAGCTTTTTGACTGAAACCTTGAGGTCGGCCCGTGCAGGCCTGGTGTAGTCCCAATTCTCGATCGGGCGGCGACGCTCCAAAGCCGGGAAGCGTCTCTTAAGACCGGCTATCGTGTCGTGCATCGTCAGAGCGAGCAGGTCCTCGGGCAGGAAAGAAAAGAGGAAATCGCCGTCCTTCACCCGCACTTCCTTGGAAGCCTCACGCAGATCGAAGACAAAGACCGCCGCGTCGGCGACTGCCCCGGGGAGTCCGATCTGGCGGAGATAGTCTGCGCGCTCGGCACCAGTCAACGTACGCTGCACGCGCGCGCTCTCGAAGCGAGCCTCGCGTTCGTGCGGGGGCATGGCCATGAGCAGGTCGTTCTCGAGCCTGTCCGCTGCATGCATCAGACGGGCGTGCTGGTAGATCATCTGGCCGTCGACGCCGACACCGGTGAGCGCCTGCACGGGCCGGAAGACGTCGTCGACGTTCGGCGCATCCGCACTCAACGTGTCGCTCAGCCGCCGCTGCAGTCCCTGCACGGTCCACGCAACCGCGCGGAGCTTATCGATCACGACACGCCTGGTCTGCTCCTGATGCCACTGGAAGTCCTGCGTCCGGAACGGCGACTTGCGCTCCCAGATTTCGGTGCCCCGCTCGGAAGGGATCTGGTCCGACAGCGGGTCCAGATAGAACTTGTTCACGTTGAAGTGCCATGGCCGGCCGTCGCGCACGCGGCGCTCGGGATCGATCGCATTGGCGAGGGAGACCAAGCCGTAGTGATGGGGCACGGCGGCTGCCATCAGGCTGTTGACAATCTCAGAGACGACGGTGATCGGCGAGGAGACAGCCGTGAAGCGGGCGTCTTCGAGGACGCTGTCGGCGGGGAACAACCATGAGACCGGGCTCACGTTGGCGCCACCCGCATCCACCGGCTGCAACATGAGATCGAGATGCCGCCCCATGACGCGACACAGGTGATCGAAGATCAGTCGGTCCCAGACGTAGAACTGGATGCTCACGTCATCCTTGTCGGGATCGTACTGTCGATAGCCGGCGAGCAGCTCGGCACGGGCGCGCATGATGTCCTGGACAAGGAATCCCAGCCACTCACGGAGAATGCGCCCCTCCTCCTCCACCGAGCGATCGAGCACCAGCATCGGACGGCGGCGCTCTCTGAAATCGCGGCCATAGCCGCGGTTCGCCGCCGGATCGCGCGGAGCGTTCGGTATCCCGTAGGAGATGAAGGAGCCGAGCGCGAAGGTGATGCCTGTCGCCACGTCGAAATCGGCGGAAAGGAAAACGCGGATGTCGGAAAAGCGCGGAAGCACCGCCGAGGTACCCGCTCTGTCCGGAATCTCGGCGGGGCGCCGTTCAGTGAGCGAGACGCCGCGAGCCACCAGCACTGTGCGCTTGGCCCGCAGCGTCTGGTGCGTCTCGAACACGGGGTTGCCGGGTTGAACCCCGGCCACCTCGGCGACGCTGGCGATCCCGCGTTCGAGCAGTTTGCCGGTTGCGCCCTCCGTCAGCCCCGCGATCTGGCTAGGATGACCGACGTCGCGGGCCATCGTCCAGCAGTACGCCATGTTCTCGCGCTCGGATCGCGCGGGTGGAGTGGCGATACCCGCAGCGGCGTCTTCGTCCGTGGACCAGCGGTAACCGAGATAGTCGCAGCCTAGACAACGACGATCCACGTGCCACGACAGGTCGCGCCAGTCGGGAACGGAGAGCACCGCCCGCAGCTCGTTCTGCAGGAAGCGCGAAACACGACCGAGCACGACCTCCGGCGGCATCTGCTCGAGATCCTGCGCGAAGGCCGCCAGATACAAGGCCGGCCGCCGCTCGAGGATGTGCTCGGCGACGTCGGCCTGAAGTTGGCGCTCGATGCTGGAGGCGTCATGCCGTCCGGGCCAGACCGCTGCCTCGGCCAGTACGAAGAAGCGGTCGTCGTAGCCGTGTTCTGTCAGCCAGCCGGCGAGCGTCATGCCGTAGTAGGCGAGTTCGGCGAAGTGCGCCGGCGACGCTTCACCCGAGATCTTGATGTCCACGATCTTGAGGCCAAGGCGCCGCTGATCGTCGACGGACTCGAGCCGACCGTCGACGAGCATCGCGCGGCGCGGGGTACCGTCGGGCGGCACGACATGGATAATGTCCGGCCTGACCTTGGCGAATTCCAATCTGTCTGTCCCGCCGAAAAAGGCGCCGCCGTATAGATCGTCGAGCCCGTGAGCCGCCCTGAACGGCGCCTCGACCTCATACTCGGCCTCGATCAGAATCTGATTGGGAATGACTCCACCGAGGCGGTCCGCCAGCGACAGCGTGCCGAACGCACGCTCCTCGCCCTCAGCGAAGGCTCTCGACTCCCCGTGCATCACCAAGCCGGGCAGCACTTCCGCTAATTCGCCGAATTTGCGCCGCTCATGACTGCGACCGGCCTGGGTGAGCAGAGCCAAACCGGGCCGATGGGTATCCCGCTTCGGCGCACCGACTGCCTCCCTGTCCCTTTCGGACCTGTACAGGTCGAGCCGCAGGCGCCGCTGACAATCAGAGCGGATGAACTGCGAAATGGCTCGCTTGCCGAGACGATAGACCATGAGACCGGAGCTCCATGCCCAAGCCGCCAAGGAAACCCGATCCTTGGATGTCAGGGTTGCGGGACGCGGACGGAAACGCCAGAGATTGATTCAAGGGAACATGCGAAGTCAATGAGCGGCGCGCTTCCCGACCGATCTTTCCCTATATATTTGAGCGACTTGGCGCGAGCGACCGGGAAAGTCGGTCGCACCCACCCGTATTTTTCCCAGTGGCCGATCACGAATACCGGTGCCGACTCGGAGACTGCGCATCGACCGCCTGCGATCGCGGGCCAGCAGGTGCCGCCGACCAGCGAGTTGATGGTGCCGACGATGACAATTGCCATGATCAGAACTCCGCGGAACACGTGGACAAGCCCGGTCCTTCCGATCTCGAATCCCAGCCCTGTGCTAACCGCTCGGAACGCGGCAGCGACCGAAGGGATTCGTCAGGCAGGAGTTATTCGGATGCCAATGGCGAGGAAGAGACCACAAACGCTGCGCGGCTGGGCGATCAACGTGCTGCTGGAGGCGGGGGCGATCCAGGAGTGTGAGCAGCATGGATGGGCGCAAGACCGCGCCGATCCCCACGCGCGCGAGCGCGCTATCGATATCGCGCGCCACGATCCACCGAACGGCATTACCGCCGACGAAGCTGTCATGGAAGTCCGTGAGATCCTGGCTTCTACTGGAGACATCTGCCCTGAATGTCCGGGCGATTGAGGTCAGTTCAGGCCGATTTCCGCCGCGCCCCTGCTGCGGGCTTCTTCGCCGTCGTCTCCTTAGCCGGCTTCTTGCCCGCGATCGGCATCAACATTTCCTTTTGACCGGCAGACGCCTTCTTCGGCTTCTTGGCGGGCTTAGCCGCCTTCGCCGGCGCGGCCTCGCGGCCGACGCTCTTACGCAGCGCCTCCATCAGATCGACCACGTTCTCGCCTTTGGGCCGTTCTTTCGGGCGGATCACCTTTCCTGCGCGCTTCTGGTTGATCAGGTCGACCAGCGCCGTTTCGTAGTGGTCCTCGAATTTGTCCGGCTCGAAGTTGCCCGCCTTCTGATTCACGATGTGCTTGGCTAGGTCGAGCATGTCCTTTGTGACTTTGACGTCCTGGATGTCTTCGAAATACTCGGCTGGATCGCGAACCTCATAGGGATAGCGCAGCAACGTGCCGATCAGGCCTTTGTCGCGTGCTTCGAGCGCGATGATATGCTCGCGGTTGGTCAGCACCACCCGCCCGATCGCGACCTTGTCCATTTCCCGGATGGTCTCGCGGATCACCGCGAAGGCGTCGTGACCGACCTTACCGTCGGGACGCAGATAATAGGGCCGGATCAGATACCTCGGATCGATGTCGCTGCGGTCGACAAACTCGTCGATCTCGATCGTGCGGGTCGATTCTAGCGCGAGCTCCTCGAGTTCCTCTTTAGTGACCTCGATGTATTGGCCCTTCTCAAGTTCGTAGCCCTTAACGATGTCCTCGTTCGCCACCTCGTCTCCCGTATCGGCGTCGACCTTGAGGTACTTGATGCGATGGCCGGTCTGCCGGTTCAGCTGGTTGAACGAGATCTTTTCAGATTCCGAGGTGGCTGGATAAAGGGCCACCGGACAGGTCACCAGCGAGAGACGCAGGAAGCCTTTCCAATTCGCGCGAGGGGCCATAGCGAACGCAACACTCCTTAACGGGACTCGGACTCAAGACGAACGAACGCGCCCGGTTCCGACAGCAAGGCAGCCCGGCGGCGGCAATTTTTCACTTCTACGGGCTCGCGTTTTTGTTCTTGTTATGTTCTTATGGGTTTATGTCAGATCGTCCGGCCAGTTGGCGTTTCCCGACCATGAAACAGATCCAAACACTCGCCAATGCCCCTGTCGTCGGCAAAAACACTCCTCCGGCGCCATCCGTGGGTCCGGGCGACGATCTGCCCGATTCCTATTGGGAGGCGCTGCTCACGGACGCGCGGGCCGATGCAGTCGCTCCCGCGAAGCCGGTCCAAACGCGCAAGCTGTGCGAGATCGGCCGCCACGTGCTGCGGGTGTCATGCCGACGCTGCGGCAGGATCGTCGAGATTCAGAAGGCCGACGCCACCAGGCTCTACGGTCCGCAAGCCCTCTGGAGAGACGTCGGTCAGCGCCTACTCGACAACACCTGCCAGCAACGCACGGGCAGCCACGAAGAGGATGGTTGTTGGCCTGCGTTCGAGTAACCGCGCTGGCGATGCCTGACCCTAGGATATCCGGATGGCCCCTCGCTATCACCCAACGCCTTTAAGCGGCGGCGATCGCAAGGCACTCGCGAAGGAGCTCGGCCGCGCACGCGCGATGACGACCATCCTGGCAGCGCAATCCGCCGTAGCCCGATCCAAAGGGGAAGCGCTGATCCGCGAGGCCGACAAGCTTCTTGCGGAAAGCTGGAACGAGCGCATGTGGTCGAACGGCGGCCCGATCGATCCCTCACCGACGATCGATCAGGCCATCAACGGCGGCTACGGCTGGCTCGAGATTGAATGCTCGAGATGCAAGGCGAAGCGGGAAGTCGACATGGCTGCGCTGCGCCATCCGCCCACGACGGCGGTCCATGACCTCGCGGGCAGACTTCGATGCAGCAAATGTGCTAAGGCCGGCCGCCGTCCCGCCGCCACCCTCCTGCAATTGACGCCACGAGCCCACCAGGCCGCTCCGGAGACCTGAGATGTGCAACCTCTACAGCATGACCAAGAACGTCGACGCGATCCGGCGATTGTTCGGAGCCCTCAAGAGTAGCGTCGGCAACTTGCCAAGTATGCCCGGCATCTTCCCGGACTACCCGGCACCGATCGTCTGGAATGCGGCCGGCGCTCGCGAGATCGTCATGGCGCGATGGGGCATGCCGTCCTCATCGAAAGCCCTGATGGACGCAACGAAGAAGCGGGCCGAGAAGCTGGAGGCGAAGGGAAAGACGGTTGATTTCAAGGAGCTGTTGCGGCTGGAGCCGGACAGCGGGACAACGAATATCCGCAATACTAGTAGCGGTCACTGGAAGCGGTGGCTCGGTCCGGACAATCGTTGCCTTGTGCCTCTCACCTCGTTCTCGGAATATGACGCGATCGACGGCAAGAAGGTGCCTGTCTGGTTCGCCCTCGATGAGTCTCGCCCGCTGGCCGCTTTCGCCGGCATCTGGACGAACTGGACCAGTGTGCGAAAGGCGAAGGAAGGCGAGATCACCACGGATGTCTTCGGCTTCTTGACCTGCGATCCAAACGCGGAGGTGAAGCGTGTCCATCCGAAGGCGATGCCGGTGATCCTCACCACCGCCGACGAGTACGACACGTGGATGCGCGCTCCATGGGACGAGGCCAAGGCGCTGCAGCGTCCCCTCCCCGACGGCGCACTACAGGTTGTCGCGACGGGCGAAAAGGAAGATCCTTCGCCGGCGGCTGCGACCTGAATTAGCCGGTCAAGATCGAGGCATGACGTCCGGATGGATGAGCGGGACATTCTTCAGCTTCATCGCCGCTGTCGGCTTCTCGCCGAAAAGGTCGCTTTTCGGTACCGTCAACGTTCTAGCTGTTGCCAGCGCGCATTGTTTCAGATGGGATGCGACTCGTTATCATGTTCGAACTCCGCACTTCTGTTGTCGGGAACCGGCTCGCTCTTCGGATGCGGCGCGCTGTCGCTGCTCGCAGGAACGAATGCGGCGTCCAGATCTGGACGCTACCGCAGCTTGCCGCACGACTCGCGGGCGGCTTCTCGACTCCGCTCTCGTCAGAACGACTCGACCTCACCGTCCAAGATGCGCTCGCGGAGAGTCGCTTCGCGGAGTTAGAGCGCGTTCGGCACCTTCCGGGCATGGCCCGAGCGGTGTCGCGGAGTTTGCGCGAGCTGTGGGATGCCGACGTCGATCTGCGCGCGGAAGCCCACGCGGAAAATGCTCGGCTTAACGACTTGGGATTGATCGAACAGCGTGTTCGAAATGATTTACCGTCAGCAATGCTGATTCCGCGCGATCTGCGTAACGGAGCACTCGCACGAATCCGATACGCGGCACGCACGATCGGTCCGGTGACCATCGAAGGTCTTTCGTTCGTCGCACCTGTCTGGCGTCCTCTGATCGACGCGCTCGCGAATGAGGTTCCGGTCGAATGGCGCGCCCCCGAACATGCCGAAACCGAGTGGTTCGCGGGGACCGTTGTCCGAGCGCCGACCTCCAATCGGCGATCCACCATCGCGGCAGTGTCCTGCGCCGATCCGCATCATGAAGTCGTCGAGGCGCTTCGCTGGGCGCGCCGGCTGATCGTCTCCGGGACCGCGAGGCCGGACGAAATCGCGATCGCTTCGGCCGGCACCATCGCGTGGGACGACCATTTTTGCGCGCTGGCTGCCGACGCCGGGTTGAGACTGCATTTCGCTCACGGGATTCCAGCCCTCTCGACGCGCGACGGCCAACGATGCGCGGCGCTCGCGGACATCCTGCTGCACGGCTTAAACCAGCAGCGCATGCGACGCCTCGTTTCGCTGTGCCGAGGACAAGGTTCGCTCGACGCCCTTCCCGAGCGATGGCTCGGATCCCTTCCACGTGGCGCGACGTTGGCCCGGGTCGACGATTGGCGGCGCGCGATATCCGCCGCGACACTGAAGGATACCTCCTTGGCCGGCGTCGAGGCGATCCTGCCACTTCTCGGCATGCTGGCCACGGGCGTTTCCGCAGCGCAGGAGGCGGCGAAACATTTTCTGCGCGGGCGCGCGCTGCAGCTTTGGGGAGCGGCCCTGCGAAGCGCGCCGGCCGAGGCAATCGAACTTTCCCTGGCTAATGCCCGGTTCGCATCCGAAAACGATCCCACCGATTCGATCGTCTGGTGCTCGGCGCGTGAACTCGCGGCTGCGCCGCGCGCGCACGTCCGTCTGCTCGGACTGACGGACCGGAGCTGGCCCCGGCGCGCCGGCGACGATTCCATCGTGCCCGATCACGTGCTCTCCTCGACCTTGCTGGACGTCGATCCGATCGCTCGGGCGGATCGCAGGCATTTCCAAGTCATTCTCGAAAGTGCGTCCGGCGGCGTCGTGCTGTCGCGCAGCCGCCGAAGCGCGCAGGGTGCCAGGGTCGGACGCAGTCCACTGTTGCAGGATGTCCCGGAGATATCGCTGTCGCGGGCCCGCGTGCCCGAACATGCCTGGAGCCAGTCGGACCGCCTGATGGCTCGCCCGAACGACGCTGCGAAGGACGGAGGAATGGCATCCGCGGATCTGTGCTGGCGCAATTGGCATCTCGGGCGGCTGACGCCACACGACGGACTGTTCGGCGCCGACCATCCGGTCGTTCTGAAGGCCATCGACCGAGTGCAGTCCCCGACGTCGTTGCGGCTGTTGCTGCGGGATCCTCTCGGCTTCGTCTGGCGCTATGGGCTCGGATGGAGAGTGCCTCGCGATCGCGAGCAGCCGCTCACGATAGCGCCCGAAGAGTTCGGCAAGCTGGTCCACGAATTGCTGCGGCGAGCGGTCGACGCGCTCGAGCCTTGGCCTGGCTACGCCCGCGCGTCAGACGAGGAGATCGAAGCCGCCCTGCAGGACGCCGTGCGCACCGTGCGGGAAAGCTGGCCTTTACAGGAACAAGTGCCTCCGCTCCTCCTGTGGGCCAACACGGTCGACTTCGCGGCTTCGATGGCCTCAGTGGGCTTGTTGCGCAAGGAAATCTCCGATGCCGGTACGCGCAGTTGGACCGAAGTTCCCTTCGGCCAATCCGAAGAACTCGTCATCGAGCGGGAGCTCCCCTGGGATCCAACAATTCCAGTCGCCGTGCCGGGAACGCCGATCTCTTTGCGCGGAGCGATCGACCGCGTGGACTTGCGAAGCGATCATTCGGCGGTCCGCGTCACCGACTACAAGACGAGCGCGCCTCCCAAAAACCCCGGTCGCATCGTGATCGGAGGCGGCGCCGAATTGCAACGAACCTTGTACGCGCTCGCCTGCCGTCAGTTGCTGACGGAGGATTCGCAGGTTGTCGCAAGACTGCTCTATCTCGGCGGCGAGACGTTGGTGCTCAGACTTCACGATCTCGACGCGGCCATTGGACAGATCGCGGACTTCGTGAACGCGGCGGTCGCGATGCTCAGGCGCGGCACGGCCTTCCATGGGCGGTCGTCGTTCGACGCGTCGAACGAACTGCGATTGGCACTTCCGGCGTCTCCAGGCTACGGACGGCGCAAACTCATCGCCTACAACAGGGCGAGCGAGGGTCTCGCGCGTTTCTGGAGCGCGCCATGACGGGTGCGGTCGACGAAGTCGCGCGCCAGCGGGCGCTCACCGAGCTGGATTCGTGTCTACTGGTCGAGTCAGCCGCCGGTACCGGCAAGACGTCCCTCCTGGCCGGCCGCGTTGTCATGCTACTTGCCTCCGGCACGGCTCCCCGATCGATCGCCGCCATCACCTTTACCGAGCTTGCGGCCGGCGAGCTGCGCCAACGCATCGCCTGGTATCTGGACAGCGTCCTTTCAGGAAGCGTTCCCTACGAACTCCGGCTTGCCCTACCGGACGGACCTTCGACGGAACAGAGGGCGGCGCTGCGGGCAGCTTCCGAACGGCTCGACGAGTTGACGTGCGGCACGATTCACTCCTTTTGTCACGACCTGCTGCGGACCTACTCCGTGGAAGCGGCTATAGACCCCGGCGCCGAGGTTCTGGACGGCGACCAGGCCGACTTTGCCTTCGACGCGATCTTCGACGGATGGTTTCGCGCTCGCCTCGATGCCACGACTGCCGCGGCCGATGATCCGATCGCCGCCATCGCGCGGAGAGACCCTATTGGCGCCGAGGAGCTCCTGCGGAACTTCGCGCGATTCCGTCGGCGTTATCGCACCGCGCGGCCCCTCCCCTCCGATCTGGATCCGAACGCAGACCTCGAATTCACGGAAGCTGTCCGGGAATTACGCCGATGGTGCGACCACGTCGATGTGACGCCGGAGGCGGACCCTGACATTGTCGCTCTTGAGACGTTGGTCGCGCACTTTCGGGGCGGCTTCGACCCTCTGCCGGACTTCGAAAAGCTCTGGACGTTGGCGCACCCGACCTGGCTGCCGATCATGCGCAAGAACTCTTTCGACTTGCGCGACTACAAGCGGCGCTCGATCTGGCGAAAGATTTCCGGACGCGAAGCGGGCGATCGCCTGGCGGACGAGGCAGAGGAACACTATGCGCGGTGCCGGAACGCCTATAGCGCGCTGATGGGCCGCGTCGCGACCGCGATCATCGGAACGTTCTCCGCGGAGGTCGACGAGGTGCTCGACGGGTACGCGGCGTTCAAACGAAGCGCCGCGGTGTTGGATTTCGACGACCTCCTGTTCACGTGTCGCGACGTGCTTCGCGACCATCCGCTCGTCCGAAGTAGCGCCGCCGAGCGGTTTTCCCGGCTCCTCGTCGACGAATTTCAGGATACGGATCCGACACAAGCCGAGACCTTGTTCTTGCTGTGCGGATTGGAGGGCCACTCGCCGACATGGCACCAAAGATCGTTGCGGCCGGGGTGCCTCTTCCTCGTCGGAGACCCCAAACAGGCTATCTATCGCTTCAGAGGTGCGGATCTCGCGACCTATCTAACGGTACGACGGGCCGTCGAGGCGCAGTTTCCGGACAACGTCCTGCATATCACGGCGAACTTCCGCTCCCGGGGGCAGATTCTCGACCACATCAACAGTTGTTTCGAAGAGCGGCTGTCCTCCCAGGAAGCTGGTTACGTCGCTCTTCGTAGCACGCGGACCGATACCACGCCTGGCTTGCCGTGCGTTGCAAAGGTGTCGGTGCAGCTTCCGCCCGAGACGCGCGTCGACGGCGCGCGAGACGAGGAAGCTCGCGTCGTCGCCGAGGTCTGTTGCCGACTGATCGGCAACGTCGAAGTGAAGCTCAACGACGGCGAGACGAGGCGCCTCGGTCCTGGCGACATTGCCTTGCTCGCGCCCGTCTCGACCGATCTTTGGAGATACGAAAGGGCATTGGAGGAAGCCGGCCTGCCTTTCGCGTCGCAGGCGGGCAAGAACCTGTTCAAGCGGCAGGAAGCGCAGGATCTGGTGGCCTTGATCCGGGCCTTAGCGGACCCTCGCGATACTTTAGCGCTCGGGGCACTGCTGCGCGGGCCTCTGGTCGGTCTCACCGAACAAGAACTGCTCGACATAACTGCGGGCCTGCCGGCAGCGGATAATCGAGAAGGAATCGTCGGGCTTTCCCTGCGGACCGACCCGAGCACGATCGAACATCCGGTCGCACGGGACGTGCTGACCGTGCTCCGCGATCTCCGCATCCGGGTCAATGGCACGACGCCCGCCCTGATCCTCGCCGAGGCTATCGAACGGCTGCGGGTTCGCGGCATCGTTGCGGCCCGCAGCGCCGACCAAGCCGCCCGATCGCTCGCGAACATCGATGGGCTGGTCGAACGGGCGCGCCGCTATCGCGTCCGGGGCTTCGTTCAGTTCGCCAGGGACATCGACGACGAGTGGTCGCGTGGGCAGGCTTCGCCGGAAGGAATGGTCGAGGCGGACGGACAGTCTATCGAGATCGTCACCGTCCACAGCAGCAAGGGGCTCGAGTGGCCGGTCGTCATACCGATCAATCGTGCGTCGATGCCCCGCCGCGCCGAAACGTTCGTCTACCGCCGGTCCGACGAGAGTCTGCATTGGTCTTTAGGGCAAGTCGTGCCGCCTAGTCTCGGAGACGCCTTGCTGGCCGAGGAGACGGAGAAGCGCAACGAGAACCTCCGCCTGCTCTACGTCGCGTGTACGCGCGCGATGGAATCCCTGATCATACCGGACTTCACCTGGAGCAACGACGCTTCTTGGGCGAAGCTCCTGGACTTCAGGCTGGACACGATTCCCGAGCTGAACACATCGCGCCTATCTCGCGCCGCGACGGTACCGCCGGTCACGACAGACAATTTGCAGAGCGCAGAAATCTTCGCCGAGGAGCAATCGCGGTTGGAGAGCACGCCACGGACCCGTTGGATCGCTCCGAGCGACGGCGATCCCGACGAGATCGCCGATATTCTTCCGTCGGCGATCGACGCCGATGAACCGCTTCGCCTGACGATCGAACTCGAAGGAGGACGTGTTCGCGGCATTCTTCTGCACAAATTAATGGAGGAGCTGATCACCGGCGAGCTCCCGGAAGACCTTGAAGCAGCAAGCGCGAGAGCAGCGTTATTGTACGACCAATTGCTTTCACTGTCGTCGTCCGACGCTGCGATCGAAGCGGTCGAACTGGCGACCACCGCGCTCGCCACTCTGCGCCTCCCGGAGATTGAACCGTATCGTAGTCGACTCGTCGCGGAAGTTCCGATTCATGCCACGACCACAACAAGCGCGTACGACTTGATCGCGGGTCGCGCTGATGCGATGGCGCAAACTAAGGATGGCGACATCGTTGCCTTCGACTGGAAAAGCGATATCGCGCCTGACGACGCCAATCGCTCGGCTTACAGACAGCAGCTCGCGCAATATCTTCGCGCGATCGGAGCTCGAAAAGGTGCTGTCGTCTATATGACGATAGGCCACCTCGATTGGATTACCATTGCCCCGTAGGATGCCCGAACTTTCATGCGGGAACTCTAAGCCGCTCGATGCGCTCGATCAATCGATCGAACTCTCTCTCAGGGTCTCGGTACCAATCGGTCGACCATATCCTGTAGATCGTCCAGTTGAGTCCTTCGAGGACGTCCTGTCGCAGACGGTCGCGATCCCGCGCTGACTTCGAGGAGTGGTAGGTCGCTCCGTCGCACTCCACACCCAGGATGTAACTGCCCGGCTTGTTGGGGTGCACGACACCGATATCGATCCGGTACCCCGCCACGCCGACCTGGGGATGAGCTTCGTAGTTAGCCGCCTTCAGGCGCGACAGGAACCATCGCTCGAAATCGCTCCCGGGCTCCTCTCCGGTACCGCGTCCTGGTGTAAAGGTGCCGCGATCCGCATATTCGAGGAACTCCTTCAAAACTCGAACTCCGCGGCGATTTCCGTCGGCCACGATGCGACCGGGGTCGAGCGAAGTGAAGACCGTGAGTTTGCGCTTCGCTCGAGTGAACAGCACGTTGAGTCGCCGATGACCATACGCTCGGTTCAAAGGGCCGAAGTTCTGCCGGAAGACACCCTCGGCCGTGGGCCCGTAGACCGTCGAAATCAATATGACGTCGCGTTCGTCGCCTTGCACGTTCTCGAGGTTCTTGACGAAAAAGTCTTCCAGGCTGTCGGCCCACTTTTCACGGTACGCCTGGACGTCGGGATCCGAAGTGGCCCGATCGTCCATCAAGGTCTCGATGAGATCTCGCTGCGCTTGGTTCATCGCGACGATGCCGATCGAACGATCGGCCCGTGTTCGCATCAGCTCCGCCGCTTCTGCCACGATCGCTTGGGCTTCCTTGGGATTTCTTCCCTGGCCAACCTCGTAGTCGCCGACGATCTTTCGGCACGACACTCCGTAGTCCGGATCATCGAGCACCGGACTGGGGTAGACCAGAAGTCGCTCACCATAGAACTCGCGGTTCGAATATGCGATCAGGCTTTGGTGTCGCGAGCGATAGTGAACTTCCAGCATCCGCATCGGATGCCAGCAGCGACGACCGAGCTCTAGGATCGATTCTTCGGGAGCATCTTCGACTTTTTCGTCGCTCAGGTCGTCCGACGCGCTGAAGAAGTCCGTGGGCGGCAATTGTTCGGGATCCCCCACGATGACGGCCTGCCCGCAACGCAGCATCGCGCCCAGCGCGTCCTCGGGGCGCATCTGTGAAGCCTCGTCGATCACGAGCAGATCGAAGCTATGTCGGCCAGGTTCGAGGTACTGCGCTACAGACATCGGGCTCATCATCACGCAGGGCGTGTACGCACGGATGGCGTTTCCTGCATTTGAGAACAGTCGGCGCAGTGCGATCCGCGGCTGCTGCAGGCCGGTTTGGTGCGTCAACATCTCATTGTCGGTGTAGTCGCGCGTCGAGCCCGCGCGCCGACCGGGAGGAATCGACCGAGCGCGAAGCTGGGCCGCGACCATCTTGCGATTCAGTTGAAGTATCTCGCGATCCAAGTCCTGAAACCGCTTGCGCACCTGCTCGTGAGTGTTCCCGGCATGCCGCGTCAAGACGGGATGCTCCCTCATGAGCTTCTCCGCAGCCGAGCGATAGAATGCGGCTTCGATGGCGAGGGCGACGCCCGAGTAGCGTAGCCCTTCCGTCGGCCAGCAACGGATAAGGTCACTCAAACCAAGGCTTGCGGCTTCGAGCTCCGTCGACAGCAACGCGATTTGCTTTTCGAGAGCATCGGGAGCCTGAGACGCTCGCTCGCACTTTTGCAATAGCGTCCGGATCGGCACAGCTCTCCAGGGGCCGCCGCACCATTCCTCGGGTCGAAGCTTGAGGAGTTCATCCGCCTCCGCGGCAGCTCGATCGACTTCGGCGATCGCGGCCTTCAGATCCTCTGCGGTTCGCTTCAAACTGGACGATCGGTCGCCGTAGCCTTCTTGTAGGAGATAGCGTGCGACGGAAGGCGGGAGCTTCTTCGACTGCACACCTACGACGAAGCGAGTCGTCGCTCGAACACGCCGAGCCCGCTCCAATTCAGATCCCGCAGCAATCGACGCGCAGGCGTTCGTTGCCATGACATCTGCGGCCATTTCCTGCCGGAGGACCTTGGCCTCTGTCTGCATCTGCAGGGCTTTCGGAAGAGAGGCCACCGGCTGGCTGGGCTGAATACCAAACTGCTGACTGGTCGTGACGATCAAATCGAGGGCTGACGCGCGAGATTCGTGGCGATCGGCCTCCGCGTGGATCGTGGATCGGGCAGCGAACGCTGTCTGGAACGCATCGACGAGATTCAAGCTGCCGGCAGCTTCCGCGAAGCGGACGAGCATCGCGAATTCGTCGGGGCCGCCTTCGAACGCCAGCCGCCGCAATTCTCGTGAGCCCGACTCGCCGGGAGGAGTCACTTTCTGGACCGATCGCATCCATTCCGACACTTCAATGAGGCGCTCGAACGGAGTTTCCGCCCCTTTCCAGTGTCGACCGGCAGCAGCTTTTGCTTCGGCGCATTCCTCCAACCGATGCAACCGATCCTTCCACAGAGCCGCCGCAATCAGCCGTTTTGCAGCATCGACCGGAGGAAGCTGGGGCTCGTCCGGAAAGGTTTGGCGGCAGACGGCGCGCGCAGCCCGCCATTCTCCTCCGAAGATTTTGCCGAAGAAACCAGTAGAGCGAAACGTTCCTGCAGCTCGACGCAGTTCGGCCACAGACGGAATCGAGTCAGCAAGCCTCGTCGTAGCCTGCTCCGAAAAGCTTGCTTCGGCCGCCGCGGATTTGACCTCGCCAGCAAGCTCGTGGGCGGTACCCAAATCGTCGATCGCCGCTTCCGCCGTGAGTGCCTGCGAGCGATAGCGAAGATTGTCCTGCCGGATCTTGGGAACGACGAGAAGGTAGCCCGCGGCCATCGCCTCTGACTTGACGTCGGATGGCGCATTCGGATCACGGCTCGCCGCGCTGAGCAGGTCCGCCATCAGTCGGACCAAGGAATCAAGTCTCGCAGCGGATTGTCTCGCCGCTTCGAGATTCGTCGATATCGCATCGACCGACAGAGTGGCTACTTCGAGAGCCTTCGCCCTCTCGAACAGCGTCCCGACGCCTTCACTGTTGGTTTCGAGCGCCTGCTTTGAGCAGATACCGTCTACCTGCAGTTCGAGATCATGGGCTCTTAAGCAACGATCGACCCAATCGTCGAGCGACTTTCGAGCCGATTCGCCGGACGCAAGGGTGAGCAACTTCTCCTCGACGTCCACCGCCGGTGTGGGTAGATCGGAAACGATCGTCGCTGCCGCGGAGGCGTCGGCCGGCGAGTTTAGACCGTCCCACGACGTCGCGCCGGCGAGTGCCTCGACGTGCTGCAGAAGCTGCCTCAGCGCGGCGCCCCAACCCGCCACGACTTCAACGGCCCTGGTCCGATCGAAGCGGTTCAGGTTGAGGTTCCCGACGCCGCGCCAAGGCTGATGCTTCGGTTCGGCGGCGGCCCCCATCGCCATCGCCCAATCGTCCAAGGCTTTGCCGAGTCCGACCAGTTCGGCGAGCTTGAAACGGTCGATGCCTAACGGCTCCGGAAAACGGAACTCCGTCGTCGGTCTTGGAGGTGCAGGCTCTTGACCGGCTCTGGTGGAGTCGCCCCAAAGGACCTGATGAACGCTGAGGCCGGTAGCGCCGGCCGAGCTGTTGATCAGACTCGCATACTCGGTGAGACGCTGACGCGCCTGGCGAAGAGCTTCGCGGGCGCTCTCGACCTCCTGGACGTTCGCGGCGCTACGCGGGGTTTCCATGCGCTCGCGTATCGATTTGAGGACCGACGCCTTCGAAGCTTTAGCGGAGTGCACCTCAAGGCAATAAAGCCCGAGGCCCATATGATCGAGCCGATCCTTGACCACCTTCAACGCGGCCATCTTTTCGGAGACGAACAAGACCGATTTGCCGTGCCAAAGAGCGTTGGCGATGATGTTGGTGATCGCCTGCGACTTGCCGGTGCCTGGCGGCCCCTGGATGACGAGGTTCTTCCCGCTTGTGGCGTCGATCACGGCGCTGAGCTGCGAGGCGTCGGCCTCGATGACCAACGCGGGGGCTTGAGACTCGAGCTCTGGATGGTCGACGTCGTAGACCGCAGCGACGTTGTCGCCGTGCTCGCCGACGACATCGCCGTAGACTTGCCCCAGCAATTCGTGAGCCTCTGGACGGGAGTCGGCCGGCCATCGAGCCGAGTCGAGATCGCTCCACATCGCCTGCCGGGCAAATGAAAAGAGCCCGACGGTCGCGAAGCGCCGAACCTTCCATCGAGGTTTGTTGGTGAGGCGGGCAGCTACGCCGGAAAGATAAGTTTCAATTCCGGCCTCTGGATCGTACTCGGGCAGATCTATCGCGAAGCGCTTCAGCTTTTCGCGAAGCGCGACATTGCTCGCTTCGTCGTCGTCCCGTCCGGCGATGGAATAGACGTACTCGCCGCTCGCGATGCGCTTCTCCATGTTGATCGGCAACAAGACGAGGGGAGCGTACGATGGATCCGTCGAATCGTCCTGTTCGTACCATTCGAGGAAGCCGACCGCGAAGTATAGCGCGCTGAGGCCGGCATCCTCCTGGAGCGCCCGCGCGGCACTGTGGATGCTGGCCAGTTTCGGCTCCAGGCGATCCGGGAAAAAGAGTGTCTGCAGAGTGTTGTCTGCATGGTGCTTTTGCGCGGAGCGTTTGGACGGCGGCAGATCGTACGATGGGTCTATTCCGAGTTCCCGGGCTCTTGCTCTAGCATCGGTCGCGACCCGCCATTCTAGCATCCCGAGCTTCGCCCTCACACGATCGCGTAGCGCCCTTTCAGCGACCTTATCCTTCGTGCGACGGCGGTTACCTGCAGCGCGACGCGCATCTTCAGCGGCCAGCCAGTCCGAATCGGTTTCCTTAGCCGTCTTCAGGGCGGCTCGGAAATCGTCGGTCTCCTCGTCCCGAGGAACCTGCTCGACAGGTGGAATCGGAATGACATCGAGGGATTTGCCCGAGGCCAAGGCTGCGATCAGCAGCGCCAAATCCTCGTCGACGATGCGGACGTGCTTTGCCGACGTCTCCGAATGACGAAAGTTCAGCATGGTATTACGCATGCTGAGATCGATCAGCTTTTCCCGAGCTTTGCGGACGCCTTCTCGCACCAACTCGGCGATGCCGGAAATACCCTCACTGGACCTGGTCGAGCGAGAAGAGTTGTTGCCGTTAGTTTGCCCGAACGTCGTCATAAACTGGAACTGCCACCTGAACTGAGTCGCCAGGCATGCCGTCTCGTTCCTTGTGAAATTGCCGACGCCGGCCCCCTCAGAACAAGCTATGCCCCCTTGATTTCGCTTGCATATTGCCTCGCGGACAACCGGCTCGCAAGCAAAAGGAATTCCCTCTTTGGTTCAATGGTGGCAATCTGAACGCTGGTCACCGTCCGCCGATGTGTAGACCCGCAGCGGCGCGAGTTCGAGAGCAAGCCCGCGCGTCAACGCCTCCATCGCCGCAGCCACGGCTCCCTGCAGCACGGTGTTTACCGAGAGACGCGCGCTCCGGGAGCCGGAAACGAAGCAGAGCGAGCCTCCGCTCTTGATCTTCGCCGCTCGCGCCACGTGATAGGCGCCCCAGAATGCATAGCGATTCTCGGCCAGGCAGATCGAGGCGCTTGCGCTTCTTCCCGCCCGGCTTGGCGTTCACGTGATTCTCCCGCCTCGCTCAGGACTTCTTGAAGCGCACGGTAAACTTCGTGACCAAATCGTTCGGTGTCAGACCGAAGTGGTTCAACTGGGCAGCCACTACCTTGACGTCCGCGTAGCCGTTCTTCTGGCTGATCGCCACCGCGTACTTCCTGACCGCCTCGACCAGGCGAGCCAGGCATTCCACCGTGATGATCCTCGCGTCGGCATGCAGGGTCGCGGCGTGCTCGGGCGTGATCTTCGGATGCACCATGACCGGCGTCGCGCTGCAGCTCTTGTCGTACTTGTCGGCGAACCACGTCATGGAGCCGGTGAGCTGGTTGCAGTCGTGCTTGTTGATGGCAGTCGCCTTGACGGCGCCGCTCTTGCACTCGATCACAAGGTACTGCAGAGAGCCCAGAGCCCAGAGGTTATCGGGCCCGCGACCGGTGTCTTGTTCGGGTCGCTGGGATCCGAAGCCGAGGAAGAGGCCGAGATCGAACATCGTCGACTCGAATTTCTTGCTGTTTTCCTCGCCCCACGCCAACGTTTCGATCAGCGCATTGACCCACATAATCAGATCGTTCGCTTCGAGGAAGCGCTTCATGAATGTTACCGCCATGGCGGCCTGGCTGTCCTTGGGGACGCTGAGCTTGCTGTAGACGATGCCGCTGATCGGGCGCACCAACGCGGGGTTGGCCTGAACCGCCGCAAGTTGGATTTCTTGCGCCTTCGTCTGGTCGGTGTGATGGACGTACTCCGCAAGCTGTTGCTTCAAGTAGCCGAGCGCCTTCTTCTCGGTCACCTTCCTGACGGCCTCCTGGACCGTTTGCTCAGCGAGGTCGAACCGCTTCGAGCGCGCGAAATCGAAGGCCTTGCGCAGCGCGACCACGGTCTCGTCGACGTGGCTCGCATCGCCGGCATCCGCGTTGACGACGGCGGATCTGCTGGCGTCGAGCCATTCATCGTCGCCCGTCAGGCAGAGGTCCATCACCGTCTCGATCTCGGACAGTGGCTTGCCTTTCAATTGCGCGGTGACCTCACGCCCGAGATCGAGTTGCGCGCGCGTCGCGGACGAGAACAGCGCCCGGGCATCCGGCCGATGCAGGCGCTGCGTCAGCTTGGCGCCAACGAGGAGAACGACGCAGTGATCCTGGCTGGAACGCACGCCGCGCCCCATGCCCTGCTCGATCCGTTGTACTTGGCGGACCAATTGCCGGCGGGTACCGTCCAGCGCTTCCTGCTCGATCCTCTCCAGCAGGCCATAGAGCTCGGGCAGACCGTCGATTACCAGAAGTTCGCAGGCCTTGGCAGGCAGATCGACGCCGTCGTACTTGCCGACGAATACCGTCAGGCCGACGTGCCCCTTGCGGAGCTTGTCGGTCCCCTCCTCGATGTTTTCGGCCGTAAGCGTCTGGTTGGCGATGTCGGACCAGAATTCCGCCCTCTTCTTCGACGGCACGATGACCGCGACGTTGATGGTCTTGGCCTTGGCTGCGACCAGCGCCTTGATCTCGTCCATTGTGATGTCGGGGTTGATCTCCTGCGGCGCGAGGATCATGCGGTCGCCGATGTCGCCGCCGCCCTTGGGCCGAATAGGATCGGCAACCTCGGCGGCGTCGGCCTGGAAGTGGCTGACCAACACGCCGTCGTCCGCCAGGGTCGCGGTCATGTAGATGCGCCGCTTCGCGCCGGTGAACGCGGGGATGTTGTCGATCGGGATGAAGCGCGGCGCGATCTCGACGTTGCCGCCTCCGAACGCGCACTGGCAGAGCTCCAGGACATCCTCGACGAGGCGCCACGGCCACTTCAACGTCTCGTCGCCGCGGTGAGGATGCAGGATTCGAAGGACTTCGCTCTGCTTGTTCTTCCAGGCCCAGAACGGCACCGCCATGGCGATCTGCGGATCGTGGTCGGCGACGTCGAGATAGGCCGACGCCGACTGGTTTTCGAGATCCGGCTTGAACAGCTCCAGTAAGGCGTCGTAAGCGGGATGCGAAGCGGGTAGCCGTATCTTGAACTGGTCGGCGACGGTCGCGAGGCAGGCGTGCGCGTCATCGATGACGAGGCTTCCGATCTCGATCTTGGCGCCGCCGCGCCCGACGCCGAAGACGGATCTGCCGTTGACGAGCTTCCAGATGTTGATGACGAGGATCGCGTTCCCGGAGAGGAAGGCCGCGTCTCCCTCGTCTTCGGTCACCGCCACGCCCAAGGACCCGGCTTCGGCGATGACCTGGCGAAGGAGGTAGTTGTCGGGCGTGACGTACACCGCGGGCCCGACGCCTTCGTTCAGGCTGCTCTGCAGGCACAGCAAGCCGACCACGGTCTTGCCGGAGCCGGTGTTCATTTTCAGGGTGTTGTCGCCCCGCGTCCTCTTGCCGTACCAGGCGTCGAACACGTCGCCCTGCTCGTCCGACGGTCGCTTGAACTTGGTCGTGTCGCGCTTGAGCGTCGTGAAGATCTTGCGGGGGTCGGTTGGCTTCGTCGATGGGAGGCCGGATTTGATCTTCTTGTAGTCGAGGGCCACGGGGTTTACTCCAAAACTTTACTGCTGGCGCCGACGGGCGCGGTCGCCGGCGAGAATTCGTCCGCCAGCGCCCAGTTCAAAATCCGGAACAAAATCATCGAATCGGCTGCCGCGGGGGCGTCAATAGAAAGCAATTCTCACCGGGTCGCAACGCCCGGTAGCAGAAAGTGTAATAGACCTCCGCACTCTTAGAGCGTCATCGGTTCCCGCCAACGCGTGGCTTCAACCGGTGCAGCCCCCGTCTGGCGAGCGTGCGCAGAGGCAAGGATGGCCGATTTCGTCGAGCTGTAGCCACGCGAGGGGCCCCGGAAGCGGCCCGGTTCGGCAGCAAATCTACAGAAAAATCGCGATGGTTAACGCCGGATGCCGGATTCCGGAAAATCTCGCGATTTAGCTGACTTAGCCAATTTCCGGGTGCAATTTTTCAAGGATTCGTCTGCCGTAAGTCACTGATCTAACTTCTCTTTTTCGAAGATTCTTGTTGATCTTCACCGGGGCATGGCCTCAGTTGACCGCAGGCCTAAGACGTAGGCCGGCGCCGCCTTCTCTTGCGCGAGGGACCTTCGCCTAGGATTCGCGACCGTTCGGGTGAACGGCGGCGGCGCCCCCGGGCCACACGACAGACAATTCCACCGACGCCGCGCGAGCGGCGAACGCCGATCCATGTCGGGACGGCGAGCGGAGAGCTGCGTTCGATGAGCAAGAAGCGACCGAGGCCAAGGCACGCCGTCGCGGGCCGGCCGACTGACCTGATTGCCTGACCATCAGAGCCGATAGGAACCGATTTCCAATGGTTGACGATAGCGTTGCATCAACTGTCCCCGACCAAGAAGCCCGCCGGCCCAAAACGGCCGCCGAGCGACAGCGCGCTTATCGGCAGCGCAAGCGGCAACAGCGCCAAATAGCGCCGGCTAGTGCTCCGCCCGAAGCGCTACCTGATGCCCAGCCAGTCGCTGCGGTCGTTGGGTTGCCAGTCGCGTCCAACGTCACCGTCACGCCTGCCGCGTTACCCGTCACGGCCGTCACGCCCGTCACGCCCGTTACGTCCATCACGCCCGTCACGCTCGCCGTCACGTTACCCGTCTCCGCCGACGTCACGCACGTCACGGAGCCACTCAGCCAGGTGACGAACGGGCGGCCGATCAGCGCGCACGGGTTGACGGTGGCAGCCCTCGCACTCGCTGCCGTTGGCATCACGATGAACGGTTGGTTCGCCCAGACGCTGGGTTCGACCGATCTTGCTGGATTGCTTTTTCTCGCCATCGGCATCGCCAGCGATCTTGTGGCCCTGGCGGTGCCCCCCACCGCCGTCCAGCTTTGGCAGGCACGCCGTCGGGCCACAGCCATCATAGCTTGGCTGGTATGGTTGGCGACCTTTGTGTTCGCCGTCACGTCTGGCATCGGGTTCGCTTCCGTCAACATCGCGGACGTCACCCTCACCCGCGCGTCACGCGTGACGCCAGCCGTAACGATAGCGCAGGACGCGTTGCGTGACGCCGTTGCGGCACGTAACCGAGAATGCGCCGGCGGAGTGGGTCGCTTCTGTCGCGAGCGCGAGCAAGCCGTGACGGATCGCCAACGCGCGCTCGATGCTGCGCTGAGTGCGGTCGAACGTGCCGCGGATCCCCAAACCGACGCGGCCGCTAAGATCGTGGCCTGGCTCAGTGTCGGAGTCGCGAACCCGGGGGCTGATGCCTTCGCAATGCTGCGCCTAATACTGCTGGCGCTCTTGCCGCAAATCGGCGGCATCTTGCTGATGATTGCTCGGTCGCGCTAAAAGCCACCTGGCGGGCTCTCAAGCCGCTGCGGCAACCGGCAAACAGGCGCGATCTATCGTAACGCCCGGATCACGATCCCCGCTGAGGAGATCGCCAAGCTTGGAAGGTCAAGCTGATCGCCGGCGTGCCGGTGTAGGCCTTCGTCAAGACCGCCGATCGCAGCGAAATGTCCTACCTGACGCAACCGACAGCCGATCAGATCGCGCGGGCGTTCCGCTTGGCTGCGGGCGTGGTCAGCCCAGGCGCTGAGTTCGAAATTTGAAACAAAACTAGCGAATCCGCCGCCGTCGGCAGGCGCCGATAGAAAGCAAATTCTCACCGGGCCGCAACGCCCGGTAGAAGAAATAGCAATAGACCTACCGCCCCACTCTTAGAGCGTCATCGACGCGGTCTAAGCGTGTCGGCATACAAAAACAAAGAGCCGCATCGCTGCGGCTCGGACCTTATTCGTCGCGATAAACCTTCTCGCGTTTCTCGTGGCGCTCCTGCGCTTCCACCGAGAGCGTTGCGATGGGCCGGGCTTCGAGCCGCTTCAACGAAATTGGCTCGCCGGTGTCCTCGCAATAGCCGTAGGTGTTGTCCTCGATACGCTGGAGCGCGGCGTCGATCTTGGCGATCAACTTGCGCTGGCGGTCGCGGGCGCGGAGTTCGATGGCGCGGTCGGTTTCGGACGATGCCCGATCGGCGAGATCGGGGTGGTTCACGTTCTCCTCCTGCAGAGCCTGCAGGGTGAGCTTGGACTCTTTGAGGATCTCATCCTTCCAGGCGAGGAGCTTCAAACGGAAGTACTCCTTCTGCCGGTCGTTCATGAAAGGCTCTTTTTCGGTCGGTCGGTAGTTTTTCAACTTTTCCAAGGGCGGCCTATCTGTCTAAGCAACGACTCGCAAACGGAACGGGGTCCGTTGAGCGGGGCGTTATATAGCGGCCTCCTGTGACAGACAATATTTCCTTAATCACTCGGTTACCGCCCCCAAACCCTTGCACAGGAAGGTTTATCCTGGAGAGCCCAGGGGCGGCCGAAGGCCTAGTAGCCGACCGTGAAACGCTGCTTCAGATGGGCCGGCTTCTCGATCTCGTCAGCCAGCGCAATGGCGTAGTCGGCGAAGCTGATCCAGCTCTTGCCGTTCGCATCTGCGAGAAGCTGATCGGTCCCGAGCCGGAACTTGCCGGTGCGTTCCCCCTCGATGAACAGCGCCGATGGCGAGATGAAGGTCCAGTTCAGGTCCTTTTCCTGCCGCAGCAGGTCGAGAAAGGCGGAGCCCGCCTCCGCCTCGGCCTTGTATTGGGCCGGAAAACCGGGAGTTGTGACCAGCTTCACGCCGGGGGCGACTTCGAGGCTGCCGGCTCCGCCGACGACGAGGTAACGGCCCACCCCGGACGCCTTGGCCGCGCCGATCAGCTTCTGCGGGTCGCTTGCCAGGAAGTGGACGGAACTCACGGCGACGTCGTGCCCGGCCCACTGCTTGGTCAAGCCCGCCTGGTCGAGCACGTCGCCCTTGGTCGGCGTGACGTTCGGCAGGGCCGCGATCTTCTCCGGGTTCCGGGCGATCGCGGTCACGCTATGGCCGCGGCGCGACAGCTCCTTGGTGAGCTCCGACCCGGCTCGGCCCGAGGCGCCGGCGACTGCGATTTTCATTGGAAGGCTCCTTTGCTTCTGTGGTAACTAACAGTGACTAGATATCGCAAAGAATGCTGGTGTTAAGAGAGCACTTTGTGCTTACCTGATTACGCTCGAGTAACCGGCACAACGGACCGGCGCGCGCAGGCGACCGGTATGGATTGAGGACCCGACGATGAAGCCCGACGTCTATGCAGCGAATTGCCCTACTCGCCAGATCCTCGACCGCGTCGGCGACAAATGGGCGGTGCTGATCCTCTTGCTGCTGCGCGAAGAGCCGATGCGCTTCAATCAGTTGCGCCGCACGATTGAAGGCATTTCGCAGAAGATGCTGAGCCAGGTTCTCAAGTCGCTCGAACGCGACGGATTGATCAAACGCCGCGCCATCGCAACCGTGCCTGTGACGGTGGAGTATTCGATCACGCAGCTCGGGCTGACGCTCGCCGCCGCGGTCGATCCGCTGCGCGATTGGGCCGAACAGAATCTGAAAGACGTTCTCGCCGCCCAGCGCCGCTACGACGCCCAACAGAAGGAGGAAGCGGCGTAAGGTGTGCGAGGCGACGTGCGGTTTCGCCCCAAACTCCGCTGTCATGCCCCGGCTTGACCGGGAATCCAGTACGCCGCGGCTATCGATTCAACAATAACTGTCTCTGGAATACTGGATCGCCCGCCCCTGTGCGCAATTGCGCACCAGGCGGGCGATGGCAGCGCGCGACGCCTGATCAGGCCTGCCCCGCCTTCGCCAGTTCCACCTCGACGCGCAGCTCGATTTCCGAGAGCACGGAATCCAGTCCGGGATCGCCCGAGGACGATTTCAGGTTCGCCGCGGCATCGCGCAGCCGCATCACAGTCGATGCATCGAGATTGCCGGACAACAGCCCCATCTTGAGCTCGTCGAGCACGTCGAGCGCGGTCCTGCCGCGGGCGACCGAGCGCTTGCGGCGCTCGACCGGATCCTCCTCGACGCCTTGCAGCGCGAGCAGAGCATCGATGTTGGCGGCGGCCTTCGGTGCGGCAGCGCTCCGCGTCTCCTGCGCCGACGAGGTGTCGGGCAGCACGAAGGTGCCGGAGCCGGTCCGTCTGGCCTGGCTGGCCGACGTTCCAAGCGTGGTGCCGTTCGGTCCGTAGATGCGCATCGGAAGCAATCCGGGTGATCGATGCGCCACATTCGCCGTTTTATGGTTAACGGCCCGTAAACGGCCCGGCAAAATCTGCCGACAGGCGGCAGTTTCGCTCCTGAAGGCGAACGCCCGCTGACACCGGTCGAAACAGATTTATTCAACCTATTCAACCGCCTAACTCCTCTGCCCCGCGTTGGCACAGCGCTCGCAAGGAAAGCGCCGGACCAGCTCGTCATGGGAGTGTCGTGCAGGTCTTGTCGATTTGAGGAGGCTCTTTGGAAGCCTTGGGGAGCAGAGGATGCCAGGCGTTCGTTGGGTGAGGATTGTTGGGGTGGCCTGCGCCGCGCTGTCAGCGCTGGCGTTGTCGGTCGCGTCGGCGGCTGCGACCTCGCGCATCAAGGACCTCGCCAATATCGAAGGCGTGCGGCAGAACCAGCTCATCGGCTACGGCCTCGTCGTCGGCCTCAATGGCACCGGCGACACGCTCAACAACATCCCCTTCACCAAGCAGTCGCTGCAAGCGATGCTCGAGCGCATGGGCGTCAACATCCGCGGCGCCACCATTCGTACCGGCAACGTCGCTGCCGTGATGGTGACAGGCAATCTGCCGGCCTTCGCCACCCAGGGCACGCGCATGGACGTCACAGTGTCCGCGCTCGGCGACGCCAAGAACCTGCAGGGCGGCACCCTGCTCGTCACTCCCCTGTTAGGTGCCGACGGCAACGTCTATGCGGTCGCACAGGGCTCGCTCGCGATCTCCGGCTTCCAGGCCGAGGGCGAGGCGGCCAAGATCGTGCGCGGCGTTCCGACCGTGGGGCGCATCGCCAACGGCGCGATCATCGAGCGCGAGATCGAGTTTGCGCTCAACCGGCTTCCGAACGTCCGCCTGGCGCTGCGCAACGCCGACTTCACCACCGCCAAGCGCATCGCGGCGGCGGTCAACGACTATCTCGGCGTCAAGACGGCCGAGCCGATCGATCCTTCGACGGTGCAGCTGTCGGTCCCGCCGGAGTTCAAAGGCAACGTCGTCGCCTTTCTTACCGAGATCGAGCAGCTCCAGGTCGACCCTGATCTGGCCGCCAAGATCATCATCGACGAACGCAGCGGCATCATCGTGATGGGCCGCGACGTCCGCGTCGCCACCGTCGCGGTTGCACAGGGCAACCTCACCGTCACGATCTCCGAGAGCCCGCAGGTGAGCCAGCCCAACCCGTTGTCGCGCGGCCGCACCGTGGTCGCGCCGCGCAGCAGCGTCAGCGTCACCGAGGACGGCAGGAAGCTGGCGCTGGTCAAGGACGGCGTCTCGCTCCAGCAGCTCGTCGACGGCCTCAACGGCCTCGGCATCGGCCCCCGCGACATGATCAGCATCCTCCAGGCGATCAAGGCCGCCGGCGCGATCGAAGCCGACATCGAGGTGATGTGATGCAGACGAGCACGATCAATACCCCGCACCTCACGACGTACTCCCCGGCCTTCTCGGTCGAGAGCCGCAACGGCCGGCCCGACTTCGAGCTCGCCGCGGCCCTGCAAAAGGTCGCGCCACAGCAACAAGCCAAGGCGCAGAAGACCGCCACCGACTTCGAAGCGATGTTCCTCAACAGCATGTTCTCGCAGATGACCTCGGGCCTGAAGGGCGATGGCCCGTTCGGCAGCACGCCCGGCACCGGCGTGTGGCGCTCGATGCTGACCGAGCAATATTCCAAGAACTTCGCCAATGCCGGCGGCGTCGGTGTCGCCCGCGACGTCTATCGCACCCTCATCATCCAGCAGGCGAAAACCACTCTTCGTACGGCATAAGGTCCAACGAGATGAACCAGTTCAACGCCTCACGTCAGCCGATGCAAGCGCAGCGCCCGAACGCCGCGCCCAGCCATGCCGAAGCGCGCAAGGTCGCCGAGCAGCTGATGGATGCGATGAGCGCCCTGCTCAGCCTGATCGAGCACGAGACCGAGCTGGTGCGTGCCGGAAAGGTCCGCGAGGCGATGACGCTCGAGAGCAGGAAGCAGGAGCTGTCGCGCAACTATGTCGGCGCCGTCAGCCAGCTCAAGGCGAACCAGGCTCAGCTCGCGAAATCCGCGCCCGAGCTGCTCTCGACGCTGCATCGGCACCACGATGCGTTCCGCGCGATGCTCCAGGTCAACCTCACCGTGCTCGCGACTGCGCATGCGGTCTCCGAGAGCGTCGTGCGCGGTGTCAATGCCGAGATCCAGAAGCGCAACGTACCGAACACCTATACCGCCGCAGGGCGTCGCGCTGCTCCCGGCCCGCGCCACATCACCCCGCTCGCGGTCAGCCGCTCGCTCTGAGCGCAGTCGAAGACAAGCGACAATTTTACGAAAAACCGCGCGACGATGTCGTCGCGCGGTTAGTCACGTTTGCTTACCGGGTCTTCAGTCCTGGTGTTCCAAGGTTGCGTTATTAGAGGGGTTGGGATTTGACTCAAGTAAGGCAACCAGGAGGCTGCCATGAGTACAGATTTCAGCATCAGGCCGGTGGGGATCCCGGCCCCCGTGCAGATCACAACGACGTCGAATGCGGCGGCGAATGAAGCCGTGCAAACTGATCTTCCGGTGAGCCAGACGGTCGCCGCGAGCGATGCGAGCGCGATCGTGCGCAATGATTTGCACACCAACGACAACGTCTCGCGCCAGGTCGTGTTCGACCAGGCGGCAGCATCCTTCGTCTTTCAGGTCGTCAATGACAGGACGGACGCGGTGGTCAATCAATTTCCCGACGAGGCCATGCTGCGGCGGCGTGCTTACTTCCATGCACTGGACTTGAAGTCCGAACCCACGCGTCCGCTCAACACGGACCTCAGCGCCTGATCAAGTGCTCCGCGTCGCTTGGGCGGTGTCGATGTAGGTCGACCCGGTCGCGGGGTCGGTGACGACGTTCTTGATCTGGGCCTTGCCGTTACCCGTCAGGATGAACTTGGTGTTGCCGAACCGAAACGCCGAGTCCTTGATCAGCACCTGCTGATACTGAGACGTGCTGCCACTTTGATAGTGGACCTGCGCGCGGAAGCCGTCGATCTGCGAGATGCTGAGCGAGAACGTCTTTCCGTCGGGATACTTGCCCGTCCACGTGCCCTGATAGAGCGAGGCATCGACCGGAACGTATTTGGTATGGCTTGGAATCGACATGCCGGCCGACTTGTACGAGCTCGACAGGATGCTCATCACGTCGGCCACGACTCGTCTCCGTCTACGGCCGCCCGGACAGACCGGCGGCAATATTCCTGTTGATCTCGATCAGCGGGCGGAAATGATCGAGCTGCGGGCTCGCCTGGAGCGCCGCGGTCTGACTCAGCACGAACACGCTGATATTTGCGATCTTCTGCCGCACGTCGATCGGCTGCGGGTTGGTGTCCCGCATCGCCTCGCTCAGGAAAATGGTCCAGAGCTTGCGGTTGAACATCAGGGCCTGCATGGTCTGCTCCCCGTAGGGATCGTCGCTGTTGATCGCGTCTTGCAGCTTGTTGGCGGCCTTCAGCAGCGTTTGCGCCTCAATGTCGCGGGGGGACGCAGTGGTCGTTGCGACGCGCGCATAAGCCGAAGCAGCAGAACTCGACATTTATCACCCTGGAAGTTTCCTTGCCCGTTATGCAGGCTTAAGGATTCATTCCGACACTAGGCAGCACCGTTTAAGATTTGCTTACGTGAGAGTACGGACAGTCTCCGGACAATTACGGGCCCGGTTCTCATCGTGCTTCAAGGATAAATCCGAGAGCGCGCACTGTAAACGATGCATCGCAGCCTGCGCCGATCTCGACTAATCGAGCGTTAGCGATCTCGCTCAAAACAACGGCGAAGCTTTCAGCTTCGCCGCTGCATCATCCGTCATCTTCGTCGGCGCTACTTTTAGCGGAGGAGCTGAAGCACGCTCTGCTGCGACTGGTTGGCGAGCGACAGCGCGGACACCGCGATCGACTGGCGCGTCGAGAGCGCCTGGCTGTTGGCCGCTTCCTCGTTGGTGTCAGCAAGGGTCAGGCTCGAGGAGCCAGTCTGCAGCACATTGATCAGGTTCTTGCTGAAGTCCTGCCGGATCTGCACGATCGACAGGTTCGAACCGAGCGTCGACGCTTCCGCGCGCAGCGTGGTGCTGGCCGCGTTGAGCGAAGTCAGAATGGCGTTCGCCGAATTCGAGTCGAGGAAATCGACGCCCTGGTTCAAGGGCGCAAGGCTGAGGCCGGCGTCGTTGAGAGTCACGCCCTGAATGGTCAGCGTCGATCGCCCCGTCTCATTGAACACGAGCTTGAGCGTATCGCCGTTCAGCAGGTTGACGCCGTTGAAGGAGGAGTCCTGCGCGGTGGTGTTGATCTGCGCGAGCACGTTGTTGTACTGCGCGACAAGGTTGGCGCGTGTCGCCTGCGAATTCGCGTCCGCGACGGGCGGCTGCGCGATCAGGCCGTAGAAGGGCTGACCGCTCGCCGCGGCCGTGCCGCCGATTGCGCCGATCGTCAGCGAAGCGGCATCGTTGCTGGTTACGATGTTGAGATGCCCCGTCGGGTCGATCGTTGCCTGCAGATTGTTCGGCGCCAGGGCTGCGTTGAGCTGATTGAGCGTGGAAATCTGCCCGGTGCCGGTGCCGAAGGTGATGCTGACGGGGCTGCCGCTGCCGGTCGCGCCGATCGTCAACGTCTTGCCGCTGAGCGGAGGCGGGACGCGGGCGGTGGTGCCGGCGGCGAGGCCGAGCGCCGTGAGCACGTTGCCCGATCCGGAGATCGCAAGATCCTGGCCCGTGCCGGTGCTGAGCACGAGCTGACCGGTACCGTTGACGGTCGACGGCGTACCCGCGCCCGTGATGCCGTCGATCGCGCTCAACACGGTCTGCACCGAGAGAGCGCTGCCGGCGCCGATGCCGATCGTAACGTTGCCGAATGAGTCCGTGGTCGAGGTGGTTTGCGCGGTCGAGAATGTGATCGTCTTGCCGTTGACGGTCAGAACCGAACCGTTGGTGATGGCCGAGCCGAGGTTGTCGGACGACGTGCCCGCCGTGCCAACCAGCTTGGTGTTAGCCGTGATGTTGGCGGCAGTGGTGGTATTGTCGTTGGTAACGGTTATGCCGTTGACCGTGTTGTTGGTGTAGGCGGTACCCAGCAGGTTGTTGGCGGTTGCACCGGTGATCGCGGCCGCCGTCACGTTGGACTTGGGCGAATAACCCGTCGGGCTTTGCAGCACCTGGCTGGCGATCGACTTTGCGCTGTCGACCAGCTTCTGCAACGAGGTGATGCCGGTATTGGCGGCCTGCAGAACCTGCACGCCGTTGCTGATGCCATCGAGGAGATTGCTGATGTCGTTGGCGCGGTTGTCGAGACCCTGGGCGGTAAAGAAGTTGGTCGGATTGTCCAGCGCCGTATTGACCTTCTTGCCGCTCGCGAGGCGCTGCTGCGTGGTGGCGAGCAGGTCGGCTGTCGACTGCAGCGACAACAGGTTCTGGCGAACTGATGCCGAGAGAACGATGTTGGACATTGGCGGATCTTCCTCTTGCGCGACGCTGTACGAATCGGTGCTCGCCGATCGGGGAATGCACTTTCGTCCAGTCTTAGGGGGTCTCCTTTAAATTAAGGTTAATGGCGGCTTAAGCAGCAGGGTTAACAATGCGTTAACCCGCCCCGGTTCCCCGGCCTCGTGCGAACGCGCAAAAAAAAGCGGCGGGGCAAAAGCCCCGCCGCGATGCCTTGAGTAGCGATTTTCGTCGCGTATCAGCGCAGAAGCTGCAACACGCTCTGCTGCGACTGGTTGGCCAGCGACAGCGCCGAGACCGCGATCGACTGGCGGGTCGACAGCGCCTGGCTGTTGGCCGCTTCCTCGTTGGTGTCGGCCAGCGTCAGGTTGGACGAACCGGTCTGCAGAACGTTGATCAGGTTCTTGTTGAAGTCCTGGCGGATCTGCACGACCGAGAGGTTCGAACCCAGCGTCGACGCTTCCGACCGCAGCGTGCTGCTGGCGGCGTTGAGCGTGGTCAGAACCTTGTTGGCCGAAGCGTTGTCCAGGAAGTCGGTGCCCGAAGTCAGGGACGAGATGCCCAGACCAGCGGTGTTGAACGTCACACCGGTGATGCTCAGCGTCGACTTGCCGGTTTCGTTGAACGTCAGCTTCAGCGTGTCGCCGTTCAGCAGGTTGACACCGTTGAACGACGCATCCTGGGCGGTCGTGTTGATCTGCGCGAGCACGTTGTTGTACTGCGCGACCAGGCTGGCACGCTGGGCCTGCGAGGTCGGGTCCGCAACCGGAGCCCCCGCGGTCAGGCCATTGAATGCCAGGCCGGAGCCTGTCGCAGTGCCCGTGACCGCACCGATCGTCGCGGAAGCCGCATCGTTCGTCGTCGTGATGGTGATCTTGCCATTCGAGTCGATCGAGGCCTGCAGGTTGTTGGCCGCCAGCGCCGAGTTGAGCCCGTTCAGCGTGTTGACCTGGCCGGCGCCGGTGCCGAAGGTGACGTTGACGGCGGTGCCGCCACCGGTCGCGGCGATCGACAAGACCTTGCCCGAGATGGTGGGCGGGGTACGGGCGGTGGTGCCGGCCGTCAAACCGAGGGCGGTGAGCACGTTACCGCTTCCCGCGATCGTCAGGTCCGAGGCCGTGCCGGTGCTGAGCGTGAGCTTACCAGCGGCAACCAAAGACGCAGTCCCGGCACCCGTGATGCCATCGATAGCCGAGAGGACATCGCTCACCGCCAAGGTGCTGCCCGAGCCGATGCCGATCGTGACATTGCCGGAAGCGTCGGTGGTCGAGGTGGTCTGCGCAGTCGAGAAGGTGATGGTCTTGCCGTTGACGGTCAGAACCGAACCGTTGGTAATGGCCGTGCCGAGGTTGTCGGAGCCGGTGCCGGCCGTACCGACCAGCTTGGTGTTAGCCGTGATGTTGGCGGCAGTTGTGGTGTTGTCGTTGGTAACGGCGGTGCCGACGACCGTGGCGTTCGTGTAGCCCGTACCGATCAGATTGTCGGCAGTCGCACCGGTGATCGCAGCTGACGTCACGCTCGACTTGGCGGAATAGCCCGTCGGGCTCTGCAGCACCTGGTTTGCAATCGACTTGGCGCTGTCGACCAGCTTCTGCAGCGAGGTGATACCAGTGTTGGCGGCCTGCAGCACCTGAACGCCGTTGCCAATGCCATCGAGCAGATTGCCGATGTCGCTGGCGCGGTTGTCGAGGCCCTGCGCGGTGAAGAAGTTGGTGGGATTGTCGAGAGCCGAGTTCACCTTGCGGCCAGTCGAAAGACGGGACTGGGTGGTGGCGAGCAGGTCGGCGGTGGACTGGAGAGAGAGCAGGTTCTGACGAACCGATGCGGAGAGGACAACGGACATACTGATACCTTTCTGGTAGCTACGCGTCCCATCTGACCACGATTGGTCAGACGACCGCCGGAACCTGCGTCCAAGCCTCTAACAATCCGTGAAATGAAACCCCCGCTTTCTCTGCGTTGGCAGGCGAGCCTCCTCCCGGCAGCAACTATCGAGGCAACCAAATGCCGCTACAACGCTCTAATCACTAAACTTTCGGCCGCGAGCGCATTCGTTTACTAACCGTTAACCATGTTGCGCGACGATCGCCCCAAATCGCTGCCGATCGTCGCCATATAGAAGGGGCGCACCGACCGCTTGCTGCAAAAGGATTGATGGAGAACAGGCATGGCTCTCAAGGTCGAGCTCAAACCGCACGAGCGCATCATCGTCGGCAACTCCGTGATCACTAACACGGACCAGCGTGCCCGCCTCCTGATCGATGGCGAGAACGTGCCGATCCTGCGCGAGCGCGACATCCTCACGCCCGAGACCGCCGACACGCCGGCCAAGCTTGTCTATCTGGCGGTCCAGCTCATGTACATCTCGCCGGACCCGCAGACCCAGCACGGCACCTATTTCAGCCTGGTGCGCGACATCGTTACCGCGGTGCCGAGCGCCTGGCCGATCATCGAAGACATCAACAACAACATCATGAGTGGCGATCTCTATCGCGCGCTGAAGGATGCCCGCAAGCTGATCGCTTATGAGGAGAAGCTGCGGAGCCAGTTCGAGGCGACGCATCCCAAGACGGCAGCGGACAAGGGCGACGTCAGCACCGCCGCCTGAACAGAGGCGGTCGCGCGAACGACCACACCTTACGAATGACAACGGCCCCGGATCGCCTCCGGGGTCGTTGTCGTTTCAGCCATTGTCGTTTCAGCGAT
The DNA here is from genome assembly GCF_018130765.1 of Bradyrhizobium iriomotense. Taxonomy (GTDB): domain Bacteria; phylum Pseudomonadota; class Alphaproteobacteria; order Rhizobiales; family Xanthobacteraceae; genus Bradyrhizobium; species Bradyrhizobium iriomotense_A. The sequence continues at coordinate 308,026 of NZ_JAFCJZ010000002.1, read as the reverse complement.
GCAGCGATGCTACTGCGCCACGAGCGGCGGCGCCTCGACCTCGATCACTCCGCCGCTCCGGCGTTCGCCGAACTCCAGCACGGCCGCAACCAGCGCATCGATATCAGTCTCGTCGGTGCGGTGATTGACGATCGCCGCACGGATCGCGAACTTGCCGTCCAGCGTCGTGCCCGAGGGCGCGGCGATGCCGGACTCCTGGATGTCGGCAACGATCTCGCGATTGATCGCATCGCCGCACCGGTAGCGGAAGCAGACGATGTTGAGATTCACCGGCGCCAGCAATTCCAGCCGCGGCTCGGCCAGCACGCGCGCCTCCAGATATCTGGCGAGCGCGCAGCTTCGCGCGATCACCGCACCCAGCCGGTCGGTGCCGAACGTCTTCAGCGTGAACCAGGTCTTCAGCGCCCGGAAGCCGCGCGACAGATCGGGACCGAGATCGCAGGGCCAGACCGCACCGGCCGCAAGCCCCCTCGCCTCGCGGCTCAGATAGGCCGCCGGCTGGGCAAAGGCCTGCCGATGCTGCTCACCGTCGCGCACCAGCAGGAAGCCGGCGTCATAGGGCACCTGTCCCCATTTGTGGAAGTCGAGCGCAATGGAATCGGCAAGCTCGATGCCGCCGAGCAATGGCGCGAGTTCGGGAGAGAGAATTGCGAGCGCACCAAAAGCGCCGTCGACGTGAAACCAGATGCCTTCCGCGCGGCACAGCTCCGCGACGGCCCTGAGATCGTCAATCGCGCCGACATCGACCGTGCCGGCGGAAGCGACGACGAGGAACGGCTTGAAACCGACCTCGCGATCGGCCGCGATCTGCGCACGCAGCGCGGCGACGTCGATGCGATGATCGGCGTCGACGTCGATCTTGCGCAGCGCATCGGTGCCGAGCCCGGCGATGTCCATCGCCCTGGAGACACAGCCATGCGCGGCCCGTGACGTGTAGGCCGTGAGCAGCGCGCCGTCATTGCCGATACCGTGCTGCCGCGCCAGCGTGCCGAGCGCAGCGCTGCGCGCCACCAGCACCGCCATCAGATTGGCCATCGACGTGCCCGTGACGAAGATGCCGCTCGCTTCTTCCGGGAAGGTGAACAGGCGGCGCATCCAGCCGACGATCTGCCGCTCGACCTCGATCGGCATATGATCGCGCCCGCCGAGATTGGCGTTCAGACCCGCGGCAAGCATCTCCGCGACCATGCCGACAGCGGTGCCGCCGCCATGTACCCAGCCCATGAAGCCGGGATGAACGTTGCCGGTCGCGTAAGGTGCGACATGTTCGGCGAACTCGCGATAGACATCGGCGAGATCGCTTGCCTCGCGCGGCACGTCGGACTTGATGGCCGCGCGGACCTCATCGGGGATCGGCTGCCAGACGGGGCGCGCGCGAACATTGGCGATGCCGTCGATCGCCTCGTCGAGCATGCGATGGGCGAGCGCGCGGAATTCGCTCCAGTCCTGCGGATCGAGCGCAGTGTGCGTGACGGAGGCTTGCGTGTTGCGGATGATCTCGTTCATGCTGCGCTCCCCTCGCCCGCCTTTGCATGCCGCGACAGCATTGCCGTGAACGCGGCGAAGATCTTGCGCATCTGCGGCGGCTTGTACGGAAACACGGCGGGCGGATCCATGTTGTGCACGACGGCGGTGTTGTCGGCCTCGAACACCAGCAGTTCGCCGTCCTGGTTCTCGGCACAGTCGACGATGAAATAGTCGAGGCCGACGCGGCGGCTCATCTCGTCGAGCGCGTTCTTGTGGCGCGCAGCGAAAGCGCTGTCGAAGTCTTGTATGAAGACGGCCTCTTCAGCGCGCTTCTCGTCGCTGAATGCCATGTAGGCGTTGAGATACCAGATGTCCCAACGATCGGCGATCGCCATGTGACAGGCGTAAGGCTTGCCGTCGACCATGGTGAGCCGGATCTTGCGAAAGAGCCCGTCGGGGCTCGCGTAGTTGACGAAACGCGCGACGAAAAAGTCCTGCTCCTGTCGCTCGGCCAGATAAGCCTTCAGCGCCGCAGCATCGTCGACCTTCGCAAGCCCGACGCCGGCGTGCGTGCCGCGCGGCCGTACGATCATTGGAAAGTGCAATTCGCTCGTAATCTCCGCGCAAGCGATCCGTCCGTCCGAGAGAGCCGTCAATTGCGCACGGGTCGCGTTGGCGGTGACGGGAATATCGAGACCGGGGATATCAGCCAGCAACCGATAGAGCTTGTCGCGATCGAGATTGCCGATGAGCTCGGGGCGATTGAGCAGCGGACGCGGCCAGCGCGGCGCGGCCTGTTCGATGACGGCGAGCGCCTCGCGGCATTCCGCGGAATCGGAGGCGACCACGATGGCCACGTCATGCTCGGGCAACGTCTCGGGCAGGCCGACGCCCTTGACCACGTAGAGCGTCAAAAGCTCGATGTCGGAGCCTTCGAGCAGGAACTCGATCGGCGTATTGCCGCCCATGTCGATATCGGCCGCGAGCGCCAGCACGCGCATGCGTGGTTTGGCAACCGCGCAACGCGTGCGAAACAATTGATGGAAGGCGAGCACCTCGGTCTGGATCACGAGGCCGGCCTCCTTCTCGCCGAGCAGTTGGGCAACCAGCGACAGATCAAGGCCTTCGCCCGCCTCTGCCGTCCCCTCCGCGATCCGCGCAAGGAGCTGCTCGCGCAGCGGATGCAGGTCGCCGCCCTCAAAGGCCCGGCGCGTCAGCTGCGCAAAGCCGATACGGTCGGAATAGGCTGGCGCGGCGGCGCCGTTCGGCGCGGAAACAGGATGGAGCATCTTAGGCCTCGAGCACAAACTTCCCCGGCGCAGCCGTGGCACTGTCGAGCAGCAGCTCGATCTTCACCAGCACGTGGGCGATGCGATCGAGGATATGTTGCAGATTGCGTTGCGATTGTGCGGCGTCCGCCGACCAGGCTTCGGTGACGAGCCGCGCGCCGACACACAGCCGCAGCAATCCCTGCTTGCCGTCCGCCCGCTCAAGCCGTACCGGCTGACCGACGAGGCAGCGTTGTGCGGCGACCTGCCGGTCCGCCGCACTGCCGCCGATGTCGTTGCTCATGTCGCGCGCCAGAGCGCGATGCACGGCGCTGGTGTCGGCGATGGAGACCGGCTTGCCGTCGCGCAGCAGCGTGAACGGAAAGATCGTGGCGGCCGCGAATTCCTCGTCGTCGACGCCACCCTTCTCGGATGCGTTCGGAACCGGGCGAAGCGCCGGCGACAGCTTGATCATGCTGTCGATGCCGGCAGCAAACTCGGCCAGCGCCTTTGCACGGAACGCGCCGGGCACGGCATAGTAGCTGCCGATCTCCGCCAGCGCCGCCTCCCAGCGCAGCCATTGACCGAAATTCGGCCGGCGCTCGAAGCGCGAGCGCAGCGCCGTCCAGGCCATCGGCCAGTCGCAGCGGCCGGCATAGTCGAAGATGCCCGGCGCGATCGCGCCAATCCGGTCGATCGACCGCGACAGGCCCTTCGGCACCAGCAGCGCGCCGCTGAAGGCGGGGCCGCCGAAGAATTTCGAGCCCGTCATCAGCACCATGTAACCGCGATCGAGATAGGAACGCAGCCGCCGGCCGCCGAGTCGCGCCTGGCAGGCATCGACGACCACCTGAACCTTGCGCGGCCAGCGCCGCGCGATCTCATCGAGGCAGGCAGCACTCGGCGCGCGCCAGCCGAGTTTTGACGAATCCATGATGTGCAGGAGAACGCACCGGCCTTGCGCGAGGCTGTCCTCGATTGCACGCATTACTGCAGCGTCGGCATCGGCGCGCATCGCGATGTCGGACGCGGCGGCGTCGAACAGCGGCACCGCGATGCTGTCACCGGCAAGCCCCGCCACCGCGCCGTCCTTGCGCACCGCAAGGCCGCTCGCCGTCAGCGTGCTGAAATGGCGCCCGCCCGCAGTATGGACCATCCCGCTGCCGGTCTGATCGGCGCCGACCACGATCGTCACCGGCGGTGCGCCGAGCACCGCGCGCGCCAGGAACAAAGCGTGGAGCTGGGAATCGGTGCCTGACGGCGAGAACACGATGTCGACGCGCCGCGGGAGCTGGAGATGCCCGCGCAGCTCCTCGCGCATGCCCTCGCAGCGCGCGTCGAAGGCGACCTCGACCTCGTCGAACAGGCATTTGTGCATCAGCTCTTCGCGCGCCAGCGCAGCGCGGTCATAGGCCGCCTGCGAGATCACGGATGCGGTCGAGGATGCGAAATTCCAGATCTCCGGCTCCGGCGATGGCGCACAGCCATAGGCGTTGACGCGATCGTTCGGATCGAGCGTCAGGCGCGGATCGCCGCCGGAGACCAGCAGCGTGTCGAGCGGCGTGAAGAGATCGCGCAGGCGATAGCGCGAGCCGCCCTCGGACGCCCGCTCGATGTCTGACAGAGGGGATGCGCCGGTGCTCATCCCGGACCGCTCACGCCGCGTCGGCCGCCGCCGCGGGCGCCGGTGCGAATTGCGAGGCGATGTCGCCATGGAAGACCGACGGCCCGACGTGATCGAGCGAGCTCTGGATGTCGGCCCAGATCTCGCCGCCGATATCGGTCCAGCGCCTGCAGAAGGCGAAGTCCTCGGAGAGATAGGTGCCGGTCGCAGGATCGATCATGCATTCGAACAGCGCGAACCGGTTCTGGCTCGCCGCCAGCGTGTCGTGCGAATGCTCGCGGAAGAACTGCAGGTTCGCATAGTCCGGATGGCGGCACATCGCCTCCAGCACGTGGCGCCGGATCATCAGGAAACCCGTACCGGCATAACGCACGCGGGTGAAGCCGTTGACCACCACGATGCGATCAGGATCCTCGATCTCCAGCACGTAGTCGAGCGAGGCAGCCGGCACGTCGGCCCGACCTGACTGGATCGCCCGCTTCACCTTGTCCCAGTTGACCCGCTTGATCGGATAGCAGCCCGCAACGACGTCCGCGCCGCATTCGATCAGCCGGAACACCTGCTCGGGCTTGAAGCCGATATCGGCATCGATGAACAGGAAATGCGTCGCCTTGGGATCGTCCAGGAACATCGCGACCAGATTGGCCCGCGCCCGCGTGATCAGCGCATCGCCGTCCCGCAAGTGTACCTTGAGCTCGAGATTGGCCATGCCGTGCACGGCGCGCTGGAGCGCGAAGATCGAGCTTGCATAGATGCTCGACACCTGCCCGCCGAAGCAAGGCGTTGCCACCACCAGTTGCATCCTGTCAGACATCGACCGCTCCGCCCCCGCTTGCAATCCTCACCAAGAGGTAAACAGGCATGGTTAACGGCGTCTTAACGTATCCTTACAGGAACTTGACGAGCGAGAGCTGCGCGAGGTTCGAGGTCACCTGGTAGGACGCCTGGAGCGCGTTCTGCAGCGACAGGATTTCGCTCGCGACCTGATCGGGCGAAGCCGATTCCGCTTGGTCGACGATGGTCTGGAGCTGCGCCTTGGCCTGGGTCTGGCGCGTGGTCGCGTCCTTCATCGTGTTCTGGGCCATCGCGATGTCGGTCTGGATGTCCTCGATGCGCTGCTGGCCGGGCTGCTGGGTCAGCGCCTGCGTCACCCGCAGGCTCAGCGCCGAGACCTGCCCGCCCGAATACTGCCCGGTCGGCGAGGTCGAGAAGGTCCCGAACACGGCGATCGCCTGCAACTGGCGGCGGATCGCGTCCTCGTTCGCCTGCGCGCCATACTGCACCGTGACGGAATCGTCGACCCGCGCCATCGCGGTGGAGCGCGGCGAGCCGGGCCCGTCATTGCCTTGGTACCATTTCACGGTGTTGGCCGAGCCGTTCACCAGCGTCGTCGCCGAGCTCGCCGGCGAGGAGCCGACGCGCAGCGGCGGCTGCGTGGCGGTCACCGGCGTCGCGCTGAAGCCGAGCGAGCCCAGCGCGCCCGTATTCGAGCTCGTGATGTTCAGGCTCGCCGCATCGTCGGTGTTGATCGTGATCGCGCCACCATGGACCGTCGACGGCTTCGAGGTCCCCGTGATCGCGTCGATCTTGCTCAGCAGGGTCTGGATGCTGTCGCCGACATTGAGCTGGTTGCCGGTCGCGCCCGAGCTGACGAAGGTGAGCGTGGTGCCGTTGACGGTGATGGTGTCGCCGGCGGCGAAGCCCGGCGAGATCGAGTCCGAGGGAGCCGTGCCCGACAACGCCGTCGCACCACTGATCGGTGCGGCAGGAGCCGCCTGGTTGGTCTTGGGAGCGCCGATCGCAGAGCTCGCCGTGTTGAAGAAATTGTCGCCGGCGGTCACGGCGGACGCTGCGACCAGCGAGGTGTTGGCGAGCTTCTTGATGGCGGTGTTCAGCGCCGTGTTGAGATTGGTCGCGGTGTTGCCCGGAGTGGTCGTATCGATCGCAAAGCTGCCGGCCGGCGTCGGCGTGGCGGTCGAGGCGGTCAGATCGATCTGCTCGGTCGTACCATCTGGCAGCGTGAACTGGACGCTCAGCTTGTCGCCGTTGTTCGGATTGGTGCCGTTGAGGTCGACGGAGAACGACACCGGCGAGCCGCTCGGGCCGGTGACGGTCGCGCCCGTCAACGTCGAGGACACCGCCTTGATCTTGAGCCCGAACGGCGATCCGGCGACGTCCTCCGACACCTGCACTGAGCTCGGCGTCGGCTGCGTCTGCACCAACCGCCCCATACCGTTGGCCCCGAGGTCCGCGGCCTGGCGCTCCGCCATCACGGTCTTGAAGCCCGCCTGCGTCGTGGTGCCGTTGATGATGTCGCCGGCATCGGTGACCGACTGCGTGTTGACCGCCGTTCCCGAGAACAGATAGCGGTTGCCCGATTGCGTGTTGAGCACGCCGACCATCGAGCCGAACTGCGCGGCGGCGGTGTTCTGCGCGACCGTCTGTCCGTTGACGTTGAGATCCTGCGCGGTGCTGGCCGAGCCGGTCTGCACCGTGTTGCGGATGGTCGTCAGCGACTGCAGCGCGGTATTGGCGAGGTTGATGTTGACGTTGACGTTGGTGATCGTGTCGGTATAGGCGGCGATGTTGGAGAGCTGCGCGCGCGAGGCGATCGCAAAGCCCTCGTTGGTGCCCATGCCGGAATAGTTCTGCGACAGCTTGCCGGTCGAGAGCTGCGTCGACAGGTCGGTGAGCTGCTGATTGATGTTGCGGATCTGCGCGCCGAGGATCGACGAGGAGTAGTTGATGCTGCTGATCGACATGTTTCAGAGCCCTGTTACTTGTTACGCTTGAGCCTGGAGCAATGTGTTCATCATGCTCTGCACCACCGACATCACGTGGGCGTTGGCGGCATAGGCATTCTGGAGCTGGATCAGGTTCGACATCTCCGAGTCCAGATTGACTTTGGAGGTCGAGTCGAACTTGGCCTGCAGCGTCGAGACCACGACGCTCTGGCCCTGCTGGAGCTGCGTGGCCTGGGTCGAGGCATTGGCCTGGATGCTCAGGAACTGCTGGAGGTAGTTCGAGACGCTCCCGGTAAAGGGCTGGTTCGCCGAGCCGAGGCCGGTCGTCGGCGAATAGGAGAACACCGCATTGGTGAGCTGCGAATACAGATAGTCCGAACGCGTGGTGTCGCCAGCGGGCGTCACCGGCGAGGTGTTGTAGACCGACAGCCGCGTCGGATCGCTGACCAGCTGCGTGTTCACGGCGATGCGCCCGGCAAGGCCGGTCATCTGCGAGCCCGAGGCGGTGATCGCACCGGTGTAGAGCGCCTGCCCGCCGTCGGTGAACACCGCCAGCTGCGGGCTGCCCGAGGTCAGCGACGAGATCGTCTTGGTGGTCGAGGCCGAATTGACCTTGGCAAGGCCGGTGTTGTCGTCGGTGACCCGCAGCGTCGTGGCGGTGGCCGGCGACGGCGCGGCGGAGAACGAAAGATGCGAACCCGATAGCGCGGTGTTGAGCGCAGCGGCGATCGCACCCATTCCGCCGGAGAAGTTGACGCCCACCCGCATCGGATTGGCGTTGGTGGCGTTCTGGAGGGGCAGCGCCGCCGGATCGGTCACGTTGACCAGCGTGATCTGGCGCTGGGTGTTGGTCGCCGTGTCCGTGTAGGTGATGTTGACGGTATTGCCCGGCTGCGCGCCGGCGAGGTCCAGGTCGAATCCGGCCGGCGGGCCCGAGACCGTGCTGCCGGCCGTGGTCTTGTCCGACAGCGCGCTCGACATCGTCGCGGCGAGCTGGTCGATCTGGGTCTGCGCCTGCACCAGCGTCTGGTCGCGCAGCTTCAAATCGGCCGCGATCTGGCCGGACGAGACCACGTTGTTGGCGACGACGTCGAGCTGCGAGCCGTTCGGCAGTTTGATATTGAGCGCGCCGACGCCGGACTTAGCCGGGTCGGTGTTGTAGAGCGAGGTCGCCGACAGTGCGCCGGCGGAGGCAAAGGTGAATTGCGAGGCGAGCCCGGCGCCGACCAGTTGGACGCCGGTCGTGGTGTAGATGTTGGCCTGGTTCGAACCGTCGGTGGTGACGCGGACGTCGACATATTTCGACAGCGTGTTGATAGCCTGGTCGCGCTGGTCCATCAGCGTCGCAGCCGAAGGATCGTTGGCCGACAGGCCCTGAAGCTTGGTGTTGATGTCGGCGACCGTCTGCATCGCCGCGTTGGCGGCTTGCGCCGAGGTACCGAGATCCTGCTCGACGTTGGAGCGTAGCGACTGGATACCCTTGGTGGTGACGTTGAGTTGCTGCGCCAGCGCCTGCGCCGCGCCGAGCGCAACGGTTTGCGCCGACGACGCGCCCGAGCTGGTCGACAGCGCCTGCAGCGCGGTGGTGAAATTGTTCAGCGCGGTTTCGAGCGTGCCGTTGTTGCCGGGCGTGCCATAGACACTCTGAAGCTGCTTCAGAAAGTTGGCCATCTGGTCGGCGTAACCGCTGCCGCCGGTCTCGGTACGCAGCTGGTTCAGCACAAAGGTGTCGAGCTCCCGGCTGACGCCGGTCGTCATCGCCGTCGAGCCGAAATCGCCGGTGGTGACCTCGATCTGGTTCGGCGTCTGGACGACGTAACCCAGCGTCTGCGAGTTGGCGACGTTCGAGGAGACGATCGAGAGCGCGGCCTGGTTGGCACGCAGACCGCTCATCGCACTGGCGAGGGCTGAACTCAAACCCATGTTACTTGCCGCCTTTGGTTACGTTACGCGCCGATCAGCGCAACACGTTCAACAGGTCCTGCACCATCGAGTTCGCCGTCGTGATCACCTTGGTGTTGGCCGAATAGGCCTGCTGGGTCACGATCAGCTTGGTGAACTCGTCGGCGATGTCGGTGTTCGAGCCTTCCAGCGACGAGCCGCTGATGGTGCCCGAAGCGCCGTCGATCGCAGGTCCCGATTGTTCGGTCGCGGCATAAGCGCCGCCGTCGAGCGCCTTCAGGTAGTTGGTGCCGTTGAAGTGCGACAGCGAGACCTGTGCGAGGTCCAGGTTCTGGCCGTTGGAGAAGGTGCCGACCACAAGCCCGTTGTTGTTGACGGCGACCGAGCGGAGCTGACCGGCGGCGTAGCCGTTCTGGGTGATGGTGTTGATGGTCACCGCGCCGCTGGTGCTGGCGTATTGCGTCAACCCGCCCGAGGAGATGTTGAAGGCGAGCGAGCCGAGCGACTGGCCGCCGACGCTGACATTGTTGATGGTGACGCCCGAGCCGCTCGGTGAGGTCAGCGAGCCGTCGGCGGCAAAGGTGAACGCCTGTCCGGTGTTGACCCAGCCGACCGTCGTGCCAGTCGCATTCGGATCGGTCTGGTAGAACAGGTTCCAGGTGTCGGAATGGCCTGTGCCCAACGAGGCGCTGTCGGTCTTGGCCCAGCGCAGCTGCAGGTTCACCGGCGTGCCCGCGGCGTTGTAGGCGGTCACCGCACCGCCGCTGATCGATTCCTTGGTGAAGGTCGCGATGTCGTTGCCGATCACGGTGCCGGTGCCGGCGGTGCCGCCGCCGCCGCGGTTCTTGGTGACGGTCGAGGTGAAGCCGAGCGCGGCGAAGGCGCTGCTGTTGTTGCTGGTCACCGTCAAGGTGGGATTGGCGATACCGGTATTCAGGGTGATCACGCCGTTGCTGATCGACGAACCGCTCGCACCGCTGAGGTTATCGATCTTCTGGAGCAATGTCGCGATGTCGTCAGTGACGTTGATCAGGTTCGGGGTCGCACTGGTAGCGCCGGAGTTCACGAAGGTGATCGTATTGGGGCCTGCCGTGCCGTTGACCTGGATCGTGTTGCCGGCCACGAAGGGCGTCGAGAGGACTTCCGCCCCGCCGGGCGTCGCGGAGCCGCCGAGCACTGTCGCACCCGTAATTGCGGGGGTGGACAGCACGTTACCGCCGCGCGTCACGCTGCTGACGCCGAGCAAGCTTGCTGCAGTGCCGCTGATCGTCACATCGGCCGTCGTGCTGGTTGTGATCTGGATATTACCGCTGGAATTCATTGTCGCGGTGGCTGGGGCGCCACCGGCGCCCAGGGTGATCGCATTCAGGACGTCGGACATCAGTGAGCCGGTGGGCGAGAGCAGACCAATCGTGGTGGTGCTGCCGCTCGTCGAGGCGCCGGAAACGGTGGCATCGAAGTTGATAGTCTGGCCGTTGACCTTCAATGTCTTGCCGGCCAGGCTGGTGAGAAGACTGGTGTTGAGATGCGGGGACACGGCGGAATCGAGCGACGTAGCGCCAGTTGCCGCCGCCGAAGCGCTGTCCAGCAGCGCCACCGTGCCGGTCGCGGTCGTCGCCGTATAGGCCGAGCGCAGATTGCCCGTCGCCGCTGCGCCGGAGACCGTCGCATTCGTATAGGGCGGCGGCGGCGTGCCGATGATCAGCGGGTTGGCCGCGAAATCGGACGGGTTCAGGCCGCCGGCCGCCAGCAGCGTGCCGCTCGCCGCGGTCGAACTCGCCGCCGTGTTCGGCACGCTCGGCAGGTTGGCAGCGTACTGGATCGAGGTGGTCGCCTGGGCCGGGATGAAGTTGTTCTGGAATTTCAGGACCGTCGCCACGTTGCCGGTCGGGTTACCGGTCTTGGGGTCGACCGTGACGCCCATCAGGTAATAGCCGGCACCGTTGACCAGATTGCCGTTGGCATTGAGCTGGAAGTCGCCGCGGCGGGTGTAGTAGGTGACGCCGCTGAACACCGGCACGTTGTCGACGACGCCGGTCGCCTTCTGGATCGAGAAGAAGCCGTCGCCGGTGATCGCCATGTTGGTGGCGACGGTGGAGGACGAGATCGTGCCCTGGGTGGTGATGGTCGCTTTCGCGTTGGCCGTGACGCCGCCCGCGACCTGCTTGCTGGGCACCGAGGCGTCGGGAATGAGATCGACGAAGCTGGTGCCGATGCCCTTGTAACCGGTGGTGGAGGAGTTCGCGATGTTGCCGGAAATGTTCTGCAGCGCGTAGGACTGCGCCTGCAGACCACCCACCGAGGTGTTCATTGCATCGAAGATACCCATAACTTTGTCTCCAAATCCGATCTCGGCGGCCGGTCGACCATGGCCGCAGTCGGAGGAGACAGTCGCAAGGGCTATGCCAATGCGGGTATTCTCACGAAATCAATAACTTAAATAGAAGCGCCCCGGTCGGATGACCGGGGCACAATTGCCGGGCCGGCAACAATTGCCGGGGCATGACACCTCAACTCACTACGTCGCCGACGCTGCCGCCGGGTGGAAAACCAGCCCGAAACCGTCAATGCAGTAGCGCAGTCCGGTCGGCTTCGGGCCGTCGTCGAAGACGTGGCCGAGATGGCCGCCGCAGCGCCGGCAGTGCACTTCGGTACGCACCATGCCGTAGGTGCGGTCCTCGGTCTTGCCGACATTGCCCTCGATCGGCTGGTAGAAGCTCGGCCAGCCCGTGCCGCTCTCGAACTTGGTCTCGGACGCAAACAGCGGCAGGTCGCAGCCGGCGCAGGCGAAGATGCCCTTGCGGTGTTCCTTCAGCAGCGGGCTGGAGCCAGGCCGCTCGGTGCCGTGATTGCGCAGGATCTCATATTGCTGCGGCGTGAGCTGGGCACGCCATTCGGCCTCCGTCTTCGTGATCTCGAACGTTTCCGCGGCCTTCTCGCCGGCCTCGGCAGGTGAGCCTCTCAGCCAGCGGAAGGCCGAAAGGCCGAACAGGCCGGCGACAGTCGTCAGCAGGATGCGGCGGTCAAACATCTCATTCTCCGTGCGCGGGAAGTCCACGCCCTGAGATACGGGCTCTAACGGCCGACGTTACACTTCCAGGCGGAGGATTTTCTCAACTTATTGCGAGACGCTCTGGTCCTGCACAGCCGGTTCCGCAGCCTGTTTCACGCCTTGGGCCGCATGTTCCGGTGCAGGCGCCGGCTGCGGCCGCACGCCGGGCGGCGGACGGCGCGGACCGGTGCCGGCGGCGCGGTTGGCTTCGGCCAGACGGGCCTCGCGCTCCCTGTCCTTGACCCTGGCACGTTCGCGGTAGCGGGCCAGCGAGCCCGCTGCGGCGGAGCTCGCCCTGCCCCAGATGCCGACCAACTGGCCGGCAACGCGGCCGGTCGCCCCGCCAGCCCAGACCAGTTCGAACGGCGAGAACAGCTTCCAGCGGTCATCGCCCCACAGGATGCTGCGCGCGATCATCTGTCCGGCCATGGCCGAGGTGTTCATGCCCTGGCGGCCGAACCCGCTCGCCACCCACAGGCCTTTGCGCAACTGGCCGATCTGCGGCATGCCGTGCACGGTCTGGCCGGTGGCGCCGCCGAACGTCTCGGTGATCTCGACGTTGCCGAGCTGGGGGAAGATCGTGCGGATGCGCCGCTTGACGCTGCCTGCAAAACGCTGCGGTCGCGCGGCCCAGGTGGTCTCCGGGCTCTCCCACATCAGGCGGTCGCCATCGACGATGCGAAAATGGTCGACGCCGTCGGAATCCATCACCGAACCCTTGAAGGCGATGATCTCGTGCACGCGCTCGCCGAGCGGCGCGGTGATGCCGGCGTAACGCCAGACCGGCAGCAGCGTCTCCGACAGGCGCCGCAAGGGCGCACCGAGATGGATGTTGCCGGCGAGCACGATGTGGGTTGCGCGCAGCCGCGCCGAGGGCGTGACGATGCGCTTGCGGATGCCGGAATGATCGATGCTGACGACCGGCGTGTCCTCGAAGATGCGGGCGCCCGCGCGCCGCGCCAGCGCCGCAAGGCCGTGCACATATTTGCGGCCGTCGACCTGCAACGCCCTCGGGTAATACACGCCGTGGAAGTAATGATCGGTCTTCAGCACCTCGCGGACGCGATCGACCTGCCAGCCCTCGACCTCGGTGTCGAAATCCTCGTTCAGCATCTGCAGCCGGCTGATCAGCCGGTCGCCGGCATCGACGTTGGAGACCTCCAGCACGCCGTCGCTGGGGGCGATCCCCGGCATGTTCGCCTCGGTGGCGTTGGCGCGGACGAATTCGGCGCCCTCCTTCGACAGCGCCCACAATTCGCGGGCGTCCTCGAAGCCGATGCGCTCGATCAGCTCAGTGAGCGGCAGCGCAAAGCCCGGCATCACGGTGCCGAGCTGGTTGCCGGAGGCATTCCAGCCGACATGGCGGCCCTCGAGCACTGCGACGCTGGCCCCGAGCCGGGCCGCCTCCAGCGCGATGGAGAGCCCCGCAAGCCCGGCCCCGATCACGCAGATGTCGGCATCGAGATCGAATGACAGCCGCGCGCGCTCGCGAAAGCCGGCTTCTTCCTGGGACACGCTTGTGAAAGTCTCGCTCATGTCGTTTTCTTAGAGCATGATCCGGAAAAGTGTGCAGCGGTTTTCCGAAAAGTTCATGCTCAAAACCAAAAATTTAGAGCACGACGAGGATTGTCCTATTCGCATCGCGCTTTAAAGGACTGTGCGGGCGCCTGTCACCTTGTCCTCGACCGGCGCCTATAGATTATCCCGAACGTGGAACGATTCGAGAATGCCATGCGCCGTTTGATGCTGCTGCGTCACGCCAAGACAGAGACTGACGCGCCAAGCGGCCGTGACCAGGATCGCCGCCTCGACGACCGCGGCCACAAGGATGCCGCGCAGATGGGCGACTGGATCGCCTCCCATCCGCCCTTCCCCAATGCCGTGCTGGTGTCGCATGCCGTCCGGGCACGGCAGACCTGGGACATCGCCTGGCATACGATGAAGGACCGCGTCCCGGCGCCGCAGGTCGAGGTCCTGCCGGAGCTCTATGGCGCCCATCCCGCGCAGATCCTGGAGGCCATTCGCACTGCAACGATTCCCGCCGATCCGAAGCGATTGCTGCTGGTCGGCCACAATCCCGGCATGCACGAGATCGCCCTGATGCTGATCGGCGGCGGCGATCCGGCCGGCGCCAAGGCGCTCGCCCACAACCTGCCCACGGCGGGGCTTGCGATCTTCGACTTTGACGTCAAGGATTGGGGGGACGTGGCCTACCGCCGCGGCAAGCTGGTGCTGTTCGTCAGCCCCAAGCTGCTTCGATCGGGCTAGAGACGCGCGGGCGCCGTCTCGACCGGTTGATCAGCTTGATCAATAGGGAGGCGCAGATGTTCAAGTCCATCCTCGTGCCCATCGACCTCGCCGACACCGACCTCGCCAAGCCGGCGATCGCGACCGCGGCAACGCTGTCGCAGACCTGGAGCGGCACGGTGCGCCTGCTCAACGTGCTGCCGATGACGCCGGTGATGCTGGCCGAATACGTGCCGGCCGATTTCGACGAGCAGCAGCGCCAGACCTCGGAGGAAGCCCTCGCCATCGTCGCGCGCGAATCCGGCATCGACGCTTCCCGCATCTCCAGCGTGGTACGCCAGGGCGGCATCTACCACGAGATCCTGGAAGAGGCCGTGCACATGAAGGCCGACCTGATCGTGATGACCTCGCACCGGCCGGCGATGCGCACGTATTTCCTCGGCTCCAACGCCGGGCACGTCGTGCGCTACGCCAAGTGCTCGGTGCTGGTGGTCAGGCACTGAACTCGGAGCAATGTCGTGAAGCAATGGTGGCGGAGATGGACTTACGAGGTCCCGCTCGCGATCGGCGATGCGCTATGGGAGGTGCTGGTCGTACAACTGGCCGCACTGCTGGACAGGCTGACGGTGCGGAAGGTGATCGCCTTCATCCCCGTAGCGATCATCGTACTCGCCTACTACCACAGGATCCCGATTCCGCCGGAACTGATCCTGGTCGGCGACTTCCTCGCCTATATCGACATCTTCTCGGTGCTCATCCTGCTCGGCGTGCTGAGCCGCGTCGCGACGATCCTGTTCGTCGTCAAACAGGCGGCGGCACGTATCGTCACGTTCGCGGGCAGCGTCGCCGCCCATGCGCAGCGGCTGGACCTGCGACATCGGCGCGAACGTGGTGCGTCAACAAGGCCTCGCCGCGAGCCCGGCCGGTCCGAGGACGATCGACCTTATGGCGGCATTTGGGACCATGTCGCGATCGCCTGATCCCGGCAGCACGTTGCTACAAGACCTTGCGTTGCCCGGCGGGCAAAACACGCCAGCTGTGGGTCCATGCGGCGTCGCTAAAATATTCCACTTTACCGAAATTCGGAATTAGCGGATAGTGCGCACACTCCGGCCCAAGGAAGAGGGGCGTATCGCGATCGTCACGAACGCGGGCCGGACGGCGGTGGACGCTGGCCACATCGGCGCGAAGGGTTTTGCAGGGCAGGCAACTGTGAGCAAAGACCTCGCGCACACGACCGATGTGATTCTAGCGTACGGCCAAATCGTGTGGTCCTGGCGCCCGGGGTCTGTGCGCCAAGTCTTGCGGTGATGCGGCGGCCCGACCGGGCACGCGCATCAGTCATCCGCACGGCGACGGGGGCAATAGTGCATCGCTCCCCGGGGAGAGCGCGACATAAACCGTAAAACCACTGCGCAGGGAAGGCCGGGATGTCCTGGCTTCACCTGTATGCCGCTGTGCAGATTTTCTGACTGCAAACTTCGCACAGTGGACCGCGGGTGCCAGCCGGCTCCCGGCCTTCCCTGCGCCCTCTTTCATTGGGGGCAAGGCGACGACGCAAAGCTCGGGCGACATGAGCCGCGAGGATGCGAAGGTGTGTCTGCGATTGAGACGCGAGCGAAAGGAACGATGGTACCAACCACACACTCCGCCATTGCGAGCGCAGCGAAGCAATCCAGAGTCTTTCCGCGGTGGGATTCTGGATTGCTTCGCGGAGCCTGTCATCGGGCCGCGCTTCGCGCGGACCCGTTGGCTCGCAATGACGATGTCGAGGCAAGTGTGCGCGAAAACTGGGTTTCGTGCCCCGGACGCAGCGCAGCGCTACTTCAGCGGTGCGCTGCTGAGCCGGGGCCCATGCTGCAGCGAGCGCCGTGGCTCTCTGGGTCCCGGCTCAGCGCCGCAACGCTCGCGCGCTGCGTCGGGGACACGAGAGGCTCACAGATACCGCGACAGCTCGGTCTTGAACTGCCCGTAGACGGCGTCCTCGATCTGGCTGCGATTGATGCCGATGTCGCGCAGGGCGCGGTCGTCGAGCTCGTTCAGGGTCTTGACGGCGGAGCGGCGCTCCAGGCGGTCGAACAGCGCGTAGGCGGCGGTGACGAGCGTGCCAAAAAATCCGCTCGACGAGGATGGGCGTAAACTCCGCCCGGCAGTTTGCGAGATCGTGGTCATTCTTCTTCTCCGGCGTATTGTCCCGCGCGGCGAAGCAGGTGCCGTTGGCGCGGACGCTGTCAGCGTCTGCACCTCATTTGCCGTCGGATTGCTCTCGCTCTCCTCGGCTCAATCGCGGAACTTGATGGAACTTAAATGCTCCAGTACACTTCTCGGATCAAGTAAAACATTGCTCTCGGTGCAATAATGTCCAAGTTCGAGTACGTGAAGCTTGCCGATGCCATTGCCGCGGATATCTCTAACGGCACGTTAAGGCCCGGCGACCGGCTGCCGCCGCAGCGCAATTTTGCCTATGATCGCGGCATTGCGGTCTCCACCGCGAGCCGGGTTTATACGGAGTTGCTCCGCCGCGGCCTCGTGGTCGGCGAGGTCGGCCGCGGCACCTTCATCTCCGGCGACATCAGGCGCGAGGTCGAGGCGCTGAGCGAGCCGCGCGATGCGCGGATCGATTTCGAGGTCAATTATCCGTTATTGCCACAGCAATGGGCGATGATCGCCAAGAGCCTTGCGGGGCTCGAGCGCGTCGACGCGCTCGAATCCGCGCTGCGCGTCTCCACCAGCACCGGTACCAAGAGCGCACGCAATGCGGCCGCCGCCTATCTCGCGCGCAAGGATTTTGCGCCGCAGGCCGAGCAGATCGTCTTCACCGCCAACGGCAAGCAATCGCTCGCGGCCGCGCTCGCCGCGCTCGTCCCCACCGGCGGCCGCTGCGGCGTCGAGGCGCTGACCTACCCTTACGTCAAAAGCATCGCCGCGCGGCTCGGCATCACGCTGGTGCCAATACCGATGGACGAATTCGGCGCGCGACCCGACGCGATCCAGAAGGCGCATCGCGAGGCACATCTGTCGGCGCTGTATCTGCAGCCCATCATCCAGAATCCGCTCGGCGTCACCATGAACGCGACGCGGCGTGCCGACATCATGCGCGTTGCCGAGAAGCTCGATCTCACCATCATCGAGGACGCCGTCTACGGCTTCCTCGCCGACGACACGCCGCTGGCCACCCTCGGGCCGGACCGCTGCATCGTGATCGACAGCCTGTCCAAGAAGGTCGCGCCGGGCCTTGCGCTCGGCATCCTCGTCACGCCGCCTCACTTACGCGAGAGCGTGATGAGCGCGGTCCGCACCGGCGGCTGGATCGCCTCGGGCCACGCGCTCGCGTCTGGCCAGCGGCTGATGGCCGACGGCACCGTCGCCGAGCTGACGCGGCTGAAACGCATCGACGCCGCACGCCGCCAGCAGACCGCGGCAAGGCTGCTCGCCGGCTACCAGATCGCGGCCGACACCCGCGCATATCATTTGTGGTTGACGTTGCCGCCGCACTGGCGCTCGCAGACCTTTGTCGCCGCAGCAGCAAGGCGCGGCATTGCGCTGACGCCGTCCTCGACCTTCGCGATCGCGCATGGACATGCACCGAATGCGGTGCGGCTCGCGCTCGCCCCGCCCACCCCTGAGCAACTCGATTCCGGCCTGCGCACCATCGTCTCGCTGCTCGGCACCAAGGAAGAGGATTTCGACTCGACGGAGTAGCGATCTCATTTGACGCGTTTTCTTCACGCGAACCGGTACCCACTTCGCTCGAAAACGCTTTAGGGCAGCAAGGCTTTCGGCACGCGATCGAAACTGTAGCTCTGCGGCTGGTTGCGGCGCACGAAGCCGCCGACCTGCCAGACGAACAGCGCGGCGAAGCCGAGGATGAACAGCACACCGGCGAATTCGCCGATCATGAGCGCGCGGATCAGAAGGCCCGCCATCGCCACGGCGAGCACCGCCAGGAACGCCAGCACCGCCGCATAGGTCTTGCGACCTAGACCTGCCGTCAATTCCGCGCGGCTACCGGCCTTTGCCATCCGCGCATGCAGCTCGATGAGAAAATCGCGAAAACCGTTGTCCTGCGGCGCCATCAGGGCCGCGGTCTGCCAGCTCGTCGACAGGATGGCGATGCGGCCGCCCTTGGCGTGGCTGACATCGGCGCGAAAGCGATGCTGCTGCATCGACACCGGACGGAACGACAGCCGGATCGCCGAGATCTCGTCATAGCGCCACAGGCCCGAGCGGCCGGCGATGTGCCAGGACAGCCCCTCCTCCGTCAGCTCGAAGCGATGCGCCGAGCCGATCAGCGAGGCCTTGTAGGCGTAGCTCGTGGCCGTCTCGGCTCCCGAAACCTGCATCTCGAATTCAATCCCGTCCGCGATCCGCTTGCACGATCGCCCTCGCCCATCCTACAAGCGGGGCATGGCTGAGACGATATTTTTTCCGCGCCGCCTGATTCTCGGCGCCGCGATGATCTCCGGCGTGCTGCTCGCGCTCGCGGTGCACATGCTGGGCGCGCGCTACGGCCTCGACCTCGGCGGCCTCTGGCGCTCCGACACGCAGGAGTTCATTCCGGCCGGTGCGGCGATCGCCTGGTGGCTGATCGCGACCGTCGGCTTCTCCGGCGGCTATTTCACGGCGAGCCTGATGCAGAGCGCCGTCTCCGGCCAGATCCCGCAGCGGATGCGGCAATTCCTGATCGCGGTCGGCGTGCTCCTGCTCGCGGGTGCCGGCCAGGTGGCCTCGGCGCCGAGTCCGATCCCGACCGTATCAGGCGTGCTGGCCGGGCTTGCCGCGCTGTGCCTCGGCGCCGTGATGGCGTTCTGCGGCGCGCATTTCGCGTTGCGCCGCGGCTAATCCTTACGCCGAGGCGCGCAGCCGCGGCCGTTCCAGCATCAACGCCACTTCCGAAGCCGGCCGCGGCTTGCTGAACAGATAGCCCTGCGCCTGGGTGCAGCCCTCGCGCCGGAGCAGCTCGAGCTGCGCGTCGTTCTCGACGCCTTCCGCCGTGGTGACGATGCCGAGGCTGCGGCCAAGGCCGGTCACGGCGCGGATGATCGCCATGGAATCCTCGCGCGTCGCCAGCTCCGACACGAAGGAGCGGTCGATCTTGATCTTGTCGAACGGGAAGCTGCGCAGATAGCTCAGCGACGAGTAGCCGGTGCCGAAATCGTCCAGCGAAATCCGCACGCCCATGGCGCGCAGCTCGTGCAGCGTCGTCAGTGTCGCCTCGCTGTTCTGGAGCAGCACGGATTCGGTGATCTCGAGCTCGAGGCGGTGCGCCTCAAGTCCCGAGGCGGCCAGCGCCGCGGTCACGGATGCGATCAGGTTCGGGCTCTTGAACTGCACCGGCGACAGGTTGACGGCGACGTCGATATCGTCGGGCCAGCTGGCCGCGTCGGTGCAGGCGGAGCGCAGCACGAATTCGCCGAGCTGCACGATGAGGCCGGTCTCCTCGGCCACCGGGATGAAGTTGATGGGCGCGATCAGGCCACGCTGCGGATGGTTCCAGCGCAGCAGAGCTTCGAAGGCGACGACGCGGCCGCTGGCGACGTCGCGGATCGGCTGGTAGTAGGGCTGGAACTCGTCGCGTTGCAGCGCCGCGCGCAGATCCATTTCCAGCAGGCGCCGCGCCTGCGCGCGCGCATCCATCCCGGTTTCGAAGAAACGGTAGGTGCCGCGGCCGTCCGCCTTGGCACGGTACAGCGCGAGGTCGGCGTTCTTCAACAGCTCGTCCGGATTGCTGCCGTCCTGCGGCGACAACGAGATGCCGATCGAGACGCCGATAACGATCTGATGGTCGTCGATCTCGTAAGGCGCCGAGATCACTTCGACAAGGCGGCCGGCAAGCGATCTGGCCGCGGTTTCCTCCGACCGTCCGATCTGGACCACGGCGAATTCGTCGCCGCCAAGCCGCGCCACGGTGTCGCTCTCGCCGACCGTGGCCTTCAGCCTGCGGCCGACCTCCTTGAGCAGTGCATCGCCGATGGGATGGCCGAGCGAGTCGTTGATGTCCTTGAAGTGATCGAGATCGAGGCAGAGCACCGCGAGCTGGTCGTCCGACTTCGCCCGGTTCAGTCCGTGCTCAAGTTGCTCGTGGAACAGCACGCGGTTGGGCAGACCAGTCAGCGCGTCATGGCGTGCCATGTGCGTGATCTTGGCCTGGGCCTCCAGCCATTCAGTGATGTCCTCGAAGGTCGCGACCCAGCCGCCGCCCTGCATCGGCTGGTTGACGACCCGGATCGAGCGGCCGAACCGGTTGACGACCTGGCTGGTCGTGCGGCCCTCGCGCGCGTCGGCGACGAGGCGCGCGAAGAATTCATCTGCGTCGCCCTGCCACTGGCCCTTGGCCTGCTCTTCCCTGAGAACGTCGACCAGCAGACGGCCGGTGAGCGCGATGTCGGTGCGGCGAAGCATCGCCGCGTAGCGCTCGTTGAACAGGATGATCTTGCCGTCCGCATCGAACATGCACAGCCCCTGCGACATGTTCTCGAGCGCGGAATCCAGCACCAGTTGCTGGCGTCCCAGTTCGCCCTTGGCGCGGCGGTCGAGCAGCGCGGCAACGAGCGCAATTGCGATGATCGCAACCGCGGCGCTCGCGGTGAGGAAGGACATCGACGCAGGCAGAACCGCGAGCCCGCTGATCGCGAGCGTCGGGTCCGGCGTCAGCAGCACGGCGCCCATCGCGGTGAAATGATGCGCGACGATGGCAACCGTCAGCAGGACAGTCGCCGTCAGCGCATGGAACAGGTCGTCGCGCCGGGCGGCGACGAACAGCGCGAGTGCGGCAAAGACAACTCCGAACAGCACGGAGGCAGCAACCGTGCTACCGATCCAGTCCACGCGGGCCGGCATCTCCAGCGCCGCCATGCCGGTGTAATGCATCGCCGCGACACCGCCGCCGACGATGGCGCCGCCGAGGACGATCCAAGCCGCGCGCGAGGACGACACTGCGATGCTCAGCCCGACGAAGGTCACGGAGATCGCAAGGATCAGCGAAAGAATGGTGACGGGGATGTTGTAGGCGCCGGCGCCGCCCGGCCCGTAGGCGAGCATCGCGATGAAATGCGTCGCCCAGACACCGCATCCGCTCACGGCCGCGTCCAGGGTGATCCAGGCGAGGCGTCCCGGGCCCCGCGTCGCGCGCGCGCGGTGAAACAGGCTGATGGCTGCGGCACTCGCCAGCAGGCACACCGCTCCGCCAAGCGCGACCAACCGCCAATCATGCTCGTCGGTGAGACAGTAAAGAACTTGATACATTGCCGGCCCCTATGGAGCCGCACTTCAACCGACAGAGGTGGACGATCGGTAACCGGCTATGTGCTGCTTCCCCGAATGGTGAACGGGAGATGTGTTCAATCGCTCGGATTGTTCATCCCCTGCGAAGGCGCGCCGATCCCGATCACGGCGGCGGCGAGCAGCAGGACGCAGGCCGATGCCGCCAGCGATGCGTGCAAACCGGCCATGAACGCCCCCTCCGAGGCCACCAGCGAACCGAATAGCGCAACGCCGAGCACGCTGCCGGTCTGCCGCGTCGCGTTCAGGACGCCGGCCGCGATGCCGGAGCGCGCCTTCTCGACGCTGCCCAGCAGGGTCGAGGTCAGCGGCGGCACCAAGAGGCCAAGTCCGCCGCTGATCGCGATCATCTGCGCGCAGATCATCCAATAGCCCGTGTTCGCCTCGATCCCGAGCAGGCCGAGACAGCCCAGCGCCGAGATGCAGGCGCCGACGACGATGGTCGGGCACGCGCCGATGCGCTCGGCGAGAACCGGCGCCAGCAGATTGACCGGCAGCACCGCCGCCATCATCGGCACGAAGGCGAGCCCGGTCCACCACGCCGACAGCCCGTTGATCCTCTGGAAGTACAGGCTGAGCACGAAGATCAGTCCGTAGATCGCGATGTTGACGAGCAGCCCGACCAGCGCGGTCAGCGTAAATAGCCGCTGACTGAACAGCGACAGTGGTAGCATCGGCTGCGCCGCGCGGCTTTCCCGCCAGACAAACAGCACGCCCACGACCAGGGCCGCAGCGAAGGCCGCGAGCACGGCCGGATGATCCCAGCCAAGCGCGCCGCCCTCGATGATCGCGCCGGCGAGCGCCCCCAGCGCGCCGATCGCTGCGAGCTGGCCGGGCAGATCGATCTCGCGCGAGAGCGCGCGCGTGGTCTCGGTCGCGTAGCGCCAGCTCAGCCAAAGACCCACGAGGCCGATCGGGAGGTTGACAAGGAAGATGGCGCGCCAGCCGACCAGCGTGATCAGCGCGCCGCCGACAAAGGGACCCGCAGTGAGCGCCAGGCTGGCGCCGGCAGCCCAGATCGCAACAGCCCGGCCGCGCGCCCGATCGTCCCCATAGGCATGATTGAGCAGCGCTAGGGAATTCGGCACCAGAATCGCCGCCGCCAGCCCCTGGACCAATCGTGCCGCGATCAGCGCGATAGCATTGGGCGACAGCGCGCAGGCGAGCGAGGCCGCGGTGAAGATGGCAAATCCCGCCATGAA
Source organism: Bradyrhizobium iriomotense (assembly GCF_018130765.1). Lineage (GTDB taxonomy): Bacteria > Pseudomonadota > Alphaproteobacteria > Rhizobiales > Xanthobacteraceae > Bradyrhizobium > Bradyrhizobium iriomotense_A. The sequence goes on along the minus strand of NZ_JAFCJZ010000002.1, from coordinate 285,239 downwards.
GACGCGCTTGGCGCCGATCCGGTCGCCGAGGGCGCCAGCCGTCAGGATGAAGGCGGCAAAGGCGATGGTGTAGGCGCTGACCACCCATTGCAGCTCGGCCACCCCACCGCCGAGCGTCTTGCCCATCGCATCGAGCGCGGTGTTGACGATGGTGACGTCGAGCTGCACCACGCCATAGCCAAGGCTCATCGCGGCCAGCGTCAGCGAGGTCGCAAGACGCGAGCCGGCACGGCGTGCGCCGGCTCCATCGTCGAAGGCTTCATATTTGATGGTGCTCGCTCGCATGCCGCCACCTCGGTTGCAGCCCCATGCGGGATATAGGCTATCGGCGCGCCATCATGCTTCGGCAATGACCGAAGGATGGTTGTGGATAGATCGATGTCGCCGCGGAATTGTTGTCGTCACGCGCTTGTTCTTCACCCTCTCCCCTTGTGGGAGAGGGTGGCTCGCCGCGTAGTGGCGAGACGGGTGAGGGGTTCTCTCCGCGAACTCATCTTCACTGATCGCGCCGAGAGAGACCCCTCATCCGGCGCTCCGCGCCACCTTCTCCCACAAGGGGAGAAGGAAGAGCAGACTTACATCAGCTCGCCGCGCGCAGATTCACCTTGCTCTCGGCAAGCATCGTCAGCTTCTTGTCGGTCGCCTTCTCTTCCTCCAGCGTCTTGGCGAGCACGCTGGCACAGTCGTTGCGGCCGAGCTGCTTGGCCCAGGCGATCAGGCTGCCATAGCGCACGATCTCGTAATGCTCCGCGGCCTGCGCTGCGTTGATCAGCGCGGCGTCGAGCACGGCCTTGTCGGCGACTTCGCCGGCGGTCTCATCGGCTTCCTCGATGATGCCGTCGATCGCCGGGCAGTCGACTGCCTTCACGGCGACGCCGTGCATCTTGAACACTTCCTCGAGCCGCGTGACGTGTTGCTTGGTCTCTTCGAGGTGCGTCAAAAAGCCCTGCTTCAGCTGCGGATCGGTGGCCTTGCTGGCCATTTTCGGCAGCGCCTTGGTGAGCTGCTGCTCGGCGTAATAGATGTCCTGAAGCTGGTGCACGAACAGGTCGTTCATGGTCTTGATGTCCTTTGTGAACAGTCCCATCGTTCCAATCCTCATTGGGTTTCGGGAACACGGAGGCGCCGGCTTGCACGAATAGCCGCTGAATTCCGCCATGTTCGGTTGCTGATGGGGCGCTAACGAGCACCCGGCATCGACGTTCCAAAAAAGCCTCAATCGCTTGAGCTGGAACAATGCCGGGGGCAGCGCGATGTGAAATCATGCCGGCATGTGAACATACGTTCCGGGCCGAACTGCCGACTCATATGCTTAACGCGCGGTCCGATGTGAACCGCATATGACAAAAGTAGGTGGTCTGGCGCAGAACCTATCCTTGTCAAGGGCTGCACAAGTCACCGTTTTTGCCTTAAATGAGCTGGATCATATCTAGCGATCGACACTTGCCTTCGGCAACGATCGCGCCCGACTGGCCAATGCCCGGCCGGGTCGGTCTTGCCCCCCGCCGGGAGGATGAATGCACGGACTGCTGCCCGCGCTGAAACGCGGCTTCAAGAGATGGATTGGCTGGCGACGGCTCGGAATTGCCGCGAGCGTCTTCATCATCGCCTTCGCGATCACAACGCTGGTACGGACCCTCAAGGGCATCGATACCGGTGTCATCCTGACCGCATTAACCGAGATTCCCCGCGGCAGCATCGGGCTGGCGGCGATCTGTGTCTTCTTCGCCTTCTGTACGCTGACCTTCTACGACTTTTTTGCACTGCGAACGATCGGCAAGAAGCACGTTCCTTATCGCATTGCAGCACTCTCCAGCTTCACGTCCTATTCGATCGGCCACAACATCGGCGCCACGGTGTTCACCGGCGGCGCAATCCGCTTCCGGATCTATTCGGACTACGGGCTGAACGCGATCGACGTCGCAAAAATCTGCTTCCTGTCGGGCCTGACCTTCTGGCTCGGTAACATCTTCGTGCTCTCGATCGGCATGGCCATCCACCCGGATGCGGCATCCTCGATGGATCAGCTGCCCTCGTCGCTCAACCGGCTGATCGCACTCGGGGGCCTTGCCTCGATCGGCGCTTATCTGGTCTGGCTCTGCATGGGCGAGAAGCGGCGCGAGCTCGGCCAGAAGGGCTGGAAGGTGGTGCTGCCCTCGGCGCCGCTGACGCTGGTGCAGATCCTGATCGGCGTGGTCGATCTCGGCTTCTGCGCCACGGCGATGTACCTGCTGATGCCGGCCAATCCGCCGATCGACTTCCTCTCGCTCGCCGTGGTGTTCATCCTGGCGACGCTGCTCGGCTTCGCCAGCCACGCGCCCGGCTCGATCGGCGTGTTCGACGCCGCCATGCTGCTGGCGCTACCCGAATTCGGCCGCGAGCAGCTCCTGGCCACGCTGCTGGTGTTCCGCATCCTCTATTTCGTGATCCCGTTCGGCCTCGCCATCTCCATCATGGGCGCGCGCGAGCTGTGGATGAACGTGGTCGAGCCCTGGCAGGAGCGGCGGCGGCTGGCGGAGGCCTGCGCCCAGGCCAATCTGCCCAAGCAGGTGACGCCGATGGAGCGGGAACGGCTGCTCCGGCAGGCCAATAAACGGTAAGGCCACGATCTGGAGCCGGAGGGGTTGCCGGCGGGAAGGCAATCCTCTCTTATTTCCGCCTCAACTTTGCCGTTGAAAACGCGGGCCATGATCCCTGTATCCCTTCGCACCCTCTCCGCAAGCGTCCTGCTGCTTGCCGGAATTCTGACCGCTTTGCCGCTTCCGCGCGCGGCGGCGCAGGATACCGGCGCCATGCAGATTTCCTGGGAGGTGCGCAACCGCTTCCGCCTGTTCCGCGAGGAGCGCGACTTCCTGCTGCATGTCGAGAACGCGCGTAACCGCAGCATTCTGGCCGCCGAGCAGTCGCTGGAGCTCCAGAGCGAAGGCCGCGGCTGGGCCCGCAACATGGTCAACCGGCTTTGCATCGACCTGCAGGGCCGGGTCAACCAGCCCTGCACGCGCGACAACACCAAGGAAAACTACCTCACGCCGATCGACCACCCCATCACGGTGCGCCTGGCCGGCGCGGTGCCGGTCGGGGCCACCTGTGCCTGGTCGTTCGACGACGGCGACGGGCCGCAACAATCGACCTTCGACTGCGCCGAGCCGGTCAATTTGCGGGTCCGGTACGGCAAGCAGACGGTTGCGACCGTCGATGTCTCCGCCGGCTCCGACCCGACCCAACGCGTCCAGACCGAGATCCAGGTTCGCGACGTCTTCGTCGCCGGGCTCGGCGACAGCATCGCCTCGGGCGAAGGCAATCCGGACCGGCCGCTGGCGCTGTCGGACGAGGGATTCTGCTTCCGCTCCTATCTCGGCACCGCTGGTGCGCAGTACTACCGGCCGAGCCGCGCCGGCTACAAGGGCGGGCGCGCCTGTGAGGCGCCGGATACGCTCGCCAACTGGCAGCACTACAGCGCGCTGTGGTTCAATGCGCCCTGCCATCGCTCGCTCTACAGCTACCAGGCCCGCACCGCACTGGCGCTGGCTGTGCGCTATACCCACATCGCAGTGACCTTTCTGCCGCTCGCCTGCACCGGCGCCAGCATCGGCGACGGGCTCCTGGGCTCGCAGCGTGCCCGCGAATGCCCGCCCGGCAAGACCGGCGTCTGCAACACCAGCGTGAACGCGCAGGTCGCCGAGCTGCGCGAAGCGCTCACCGCGGCGAAGAAACGCCAGCCGGACCGCACGCTCGATCTCGTGCTGCTGTCGGTCGGCGCCAACGACGTCTATTTCTCCGGTCTCGTCGCCGACGTCATCGTCGACACCGCGACCGAGCGGGCGCTGTTCCGCCGCTCCGGCGTGATGGCGAGCGTCGACGATTCCCGCGACGCGCTGGCGCGCGAGCTGCCGCAGAATTTCGTCAAGCTGCGCGAGGCGCTGAAGCCGCTGGTCGGCGGCGACCTCTCGCATGTGGTCTACGTGTCGTACGCCAATCCTGCGCTCGCCAACGGCGGCGTGCCCTGCCGCGGCGGCCGCGCCGGCTTCGACATCCATCCGTCCTTCAACGCCGATCCGCAGCGTCTCGCCCGTGTCTCGACCTTCGTCGACACCGAGTTCCTGCCGCAGCTGAAGGGCCTCGCCACCTGCACGCGCGGCGCGCTGTGCCGCGATCCCGAAGCCGACCGCATGACCTTCGTCGATGCGCATCAGGCCACATTCGCCGATCACGGCTTCTGCGCCCATTCCGGCAACGATCCCGAATTCGACCGCAGCTGCTTTGCCGAGAACGGCCAGAGCTTCAACCCCGACATCGTCAGCTCGGCGAGCCAGCCGATGCTGTGCGGCCGCGGTGCCTCGGAGTACCGCGCCTACCTGCCGCGGGCGCGCTGGATCCGCGACGCCAATGACAGCTATTTCGCCGCGATGACCTATCCGCAAGGCTTGCCCGCCGCGAGCCAGCCGACCGACATTCACGACGCGACCTGGGGCGTGCTCTCCGCCGTCTATGGCGGCGCCGTGCATCCGAGCGCCGAAGGCCACGCCGCAATGGCGGATGCGGCACTGCCGGCCGCAAGCGCCGTGCTTGGTCTCGATGCCGTGCCGCCCAACGTGACGCGCGGGTTTCTGCCGCAGTTGCTGCCGAGCGCGCAGCAGTAGCGCACGGACATCGTAGCCCGGACGAGCGCAGCGACATCCGGGACCACTCTCCCCGCATATCGCTTCGCTCATGCGGGCTACGCACTGCCCGCCACACGCTCGGTGTCATCGCCCGCCTAGTGCGCAATTGCGCACAGGGGCGGGCGATTCAGTACTCCGAGACAACTGTGATTGAATCGAGACGCCGCGGCGTACTGGATTCCCCGCTTTTGCGGGGAATGACAGTTGAGGGCTTAGCGCCAGCTCGCTTACGCATTCTCACGATTTCACGATCGTTCCCCTCACCTGCCGTTCCATCAATCCAAAAACGGCATCAATCGATACTGCCTTGAACTTGGACACCTTGCCGCACGCGCCTCTAGGACTCGCCTTGAGGAAACATTCGAGTTCTAAGGAGGCGCGTGATGAGCGCAGTGGTGTCCGCAGCGGACGTGAGGAGGTCTCGCGTCAGGCTGTTCATCGTGACCATGTTGTTCCTGGTCACCACCGTGAATTATGCCGACCGCGCCACGCTGTCGATCGCCGGTCCCGCACTCTCCAAGGAGCTGCACCTCGATCCCGTCGCCATGGGCTGGATCTTCTCGGCGTTCGGCTGGTCCTATGTCGTCGCGCAGGTGCCGGGCGGCTGGCTGCTCGACCGCTACGGCTCGCGCATCGTCTACGCGTTCAGCATCATCATCTGGTCGCTGTTCACGCTGATGCAGGGCTGGGTCGGCTTCCTCAGCGCCGGCTCTGCCATTGTCGTGCTGTTCGCGCTTCGCCTCCTTGTCGGCGTCGCGGAGGCGCCCTCCTTCCCGGCCAACGCCCGCATCGTCGCGGCCTGGTTTCCGGGCAATGAGCGCGGCACCGCCTCGGCCTTCTTCAATTCGGGACAGTATTTCGCGACCGTGATCTTCGCGCCGCTGATGGGCTGGATCGCGCACAGCTACGGCTGGCGCTTCGTGTTCTTCGTGATGGGCGCGCTCGGTGTCGTCATGGGCCTCGTCTGGCTCAAGACCATCTATGGCCCGAAGGAGCATCCCTCGATCAACGAGGCGGAGTTCGACTACATCAAGGAAGGCGGCGCGCTGGTCGATCTCGACGCGCCCAAGGACGACCAACTGCGCGAGCGCGCGCCCGAGGCCGGCTCCGGCTGGGATCACATCCGCCAGCTGCTCTCCAACCGCATGATGCTCGGCGTCTATCTCGGCCAGTACTGCATCAACACGCTGACCTATTTCTTCCTGACCTGGTTTCCGGTCTACCTCGTCAAGGAGCGTGGCCTGTCGATCCTGCAGGCCGGCTTCGTGGCGACGCTGCCCGCGCTGTGCGGCTTCATCGGCGGCGTGCTCGGCGGCATCATCTCGGATGCCATCCTGCGCAGGACCGGCTCGCTGACCATGGCGCGCAAGATCCCGATCGTCGGCGGCATGCTGCTGTCGATGTCGATCATCGCCTGCAACTATGTCGACGGACAGGCACTGGTGGTCGGCTTCATGGCGCTCGCCTTCTTCGGCAAGGGCATCGGCGCGCTCGGCTGGGCCGTCGTCTCCGACACCTCGCCGAAGGAAGCCGGCGGCGTCTCCGGCGGCCTGTTCAACACCTTCGGCAACCTCTCCTCGATCACCACCCCGATCGTGATCGGCTACATCCTGGCCGCGACCGGCTCCTTCAACGGCGCGCTGGTGTTCGTCGGCCTCAACGCGCTGGTGGCCGCCTTCGCCTATCTCGTCATCGTCGGAAAGATCGAGCGGGTGACGCTCAAGCGTTCCTCCTGAGGGCTCCCATGGGAGCTTGACCAGGCAACTCAACGGCGGCTTCACAGCCGCCGTCTTTGTTTTGGGGATGATCGATGCTAGAAGTGCCGGGGAAACGCCTTATTCATCTAAGGCATGTATCGATGTTCGACCTCAACCAGCTCCGCTGTTTCGTCACGGTGGCGGAAGAATTGCATTTCGGCCGCGCCGCCGCGCGGCTCAACATGACCCAGCCGCCGCTGTCCCGGCAGATCCAGGTGCTCGAGCACATCATCGACGCGCCGCTGCTGGAGCGTACCAGCCGCTCGGTGCGCCTGACGCCTGCGGGACGCAGCTTCCTGCCGGAGGCACGGCGCATCCTCAAGCTTGCCGAGAGCGCCTCGCAGATCGCCCGCCGCATCGCGCTCGGCAAGACCGGCTCGCTGAAGATTGGCTTCACCGCGGCCGCCGCCTACGGTTTCCTGCCAGAGCTCGTCGCTGCCTGCCGCGCCAAGCTGCCCGAGGTGGACTTCTCGCTGAAGGAGATGGTGTCGGGCGACCAGTTCGAGGCGCTGACCTCCGGCCAGATCGACGCCGGCCTGCTCCGGCCGCCGATCGCGCGGCCCGAGCTGACCAGCCGCCGCGTCGTCGCCGAGCCGCTGCTCGCCGCGATCCCGAAAAAGCATCCGCTCGCCAATGCCGAAAGCATCACCATCAAGGATTTCGACGACCAGCCCTTCGTGATGTATTCGCCCTATGAGAGCCGCTACTTCCACGATCTGCTGGTAGCCCTCTTCACCCGCGCCGACGTGCTGCCGCGCTACGTCCAGCATCTCAGCCAGATCCACTCCATCCTCGCCATGGTCCGCGCCGGCCTCGGCCTTGCCATCGTGCCGGCCGCGGCCGCGAGCCTGAAGATCTCCGACGTGCGGCTGCGCCCCCTGAAGCTGCGCACCCGCGTCCCCGTCGAGCTGTTCATGGTCTGGCGCCGCGCGGACGAGAATCCGTTGCTGTCGGCGCTGGTCAAAATCGCCGGTGAATTGTCCTCCGCGGAGACGATGGAAGATTGATGCTGAATCCGCATTGGTCGATATAGGCTTTGGCTTGGACGCGCATCGAACGGTTGCCTAAACCACGGCGCATGGACGCGCAGCCTTCTGCTTGCGTCCTCCACAACACGCAATAAGGGAGCCGCGCCCATGAGCAAGATGACCCCGCAGGAAATGGCCCAGAAGATCGGATCGGGCCTCCTGTCCTTCCCCGTCACGCCCTTCAAGGCGGACTACTCCTTCGACGAGGCGACCTACCGCGCCAACATGGACTGGCTGTGCGGCTATGATGTCGCAGGCCTGTTCGCCGCCGGCGGCACCGGCGAGTTCTTCTCGCTGACCCCGACCGAGGTTCCGCAAGTCGTCAAGGTCGCCGTCGACGAGACCAAGGGCCGCGTGCCCGTGCTCGCCGGCACCGGCTACGGCACCGCGATCGCCCGCGAGATCGCGATCGGAGCGGAAAAGGCCGGCGCTGACGGCCTGTTGCTGCTGCCGCCCTACCTCACCCATTCCGAGCAGGAAGGCCTTGCCGCCCATGTCGAGGCGGTCTGCGCCGCCGTGAAGATCGGCGTCATCGTCTACAACCGCGACAACGCCATCCTCCAGCCCGACACGCTCGCGCGTCTTGCCGAGCGCTGCCCGAACCTCGTCGGCTACAAGGACGGCATCGGCGACATCGAGCTGATGACCCGCGTCTACACCAAGCTCGGCGATCGCCTGACCTATGTCGGCGGCCTGCCGACCGCGGAGACCTTCGCGCTGCCCTATCTCGACATGGGCGTGACGACCTATTCCTCGGCCGTGTTCAACTTCGTGCCGGAATTCGCCACCAACTTCTACGCCGCCGTGCGCAAGCGCGACCATGCGGCGATCCACGCGGGCCTCAAGGATTTCATCCTGCCGCTGATCGCGATCCGCAACCGCAAGAAGGGTTATGCGGTCTCGATCATCAAGGCCGGCATGAAGGTGATCGGCCGCGATTCCGGCCCGGTCCGTCCGCCGCTGACCGATCTCACCGAGCAGGAGATCGCGGAATTGGCCGCACTGGTGAAGAAGCTGCCCGCCGCACGATCGTCACAACAGGCTGCAGAATAACGATAGACAACAGGGAGGAGCGTGCGATGGCCGAGACCAATATCTCTGGCGCACCGGTCGTCACGGCGATGCAGGTGATCCCGGTCGCGGGCCGCGACAGCATGCTCCTCAACCTCAGCGGCGCGCATGCACCGTTCTTCACCCGCAACATCGTCATCCTCACCGACAATGCCGGCCACACCGGCGTCGGCGAGGTGCCGGGCGGGCAGAAGATCTGGCAGACTCTGCAGGACGCCCGCGACCTCGTGATCGGCAAGACCGTCGGCGCGATGAACAACATCCTCGCCGATATCAGGACCGCCTTTGCCGACCGCGACGCCGGGGGCCGCGGCAAGCAGACCTTTGACCTGCGGGTGATGATCCACGCGGTCACCGCCGTGGAATCCGCCCTCCTCGACCTGCTCGGCCAGCATCTCAATTTGCCGGTCGCCGCCCTGCTCGGCGAAGGCCAGCAGCGCAAGAGCGTCGAGACGCTCGGCTATCTCTTCTTCGTCGGCGACCGCCGCAAGTCCAAGCTCGACTACGTCCCGGGCGAGACCGGCAAGCCGGAATGGTTCAACCTCCGTCACCAGGAGGCGATGACGCCCGAGACCGTGGTGCGGCTCGCGGAAGTCACCCACGACCATTACGGCTTCGCCGATTTCAAGCTGAAGGGCGGCGTGCTCCGCGGCGAGCAGGAGATCGAGGCCGTCACCGCGATCGCAAAGCGCTTCCCCAACGCGCGCGTCACGCTCGACCCGAACGGCGCCTGGTCGCTGGACGAGGCGATCAGCCTCTGCAAGGACATGCACGGCATCCTCGCCTATGCCGAGGATCCCTGCGGCGCCGAGGCCGGCTTCTCCGGCCGCGAGATCATGGCCGAGTTCCGCCGCGCCACGGGCCTGCCGACCGCGACCAACATGATCGCGACCGACTGGCGACAGCTCTCCCATGCGCTGCGCCTCGGCGCGGTGGACATTCCGCTGGCCGATCCCCATTTCTGGACCATGCAAGGCTCGGTGCGCGTGGCCCAGACCTGCCGTGACAACGGCCTGACCTGGGGCTCGCACTCCAACAACCACTTTGATATCTCGCTGGCCATGTTCACCCATGTCGGCGCCGCCGCCCCCGGCAAGGTGACCGCGATCGACACCCACTGGATCTGGCAGGACGGCCAGGCGCTGACCAAAGAGCCGCTCCAGATCAAGGGCGGCAAGATCTCCGTCCCGGACCGCCCGGGGCTCGGCATCGAGATCGACCGTACCGCCATCGAGGCCGCGCATGAGCTCTACAAGAAGCATGGACTCGGCGCCCGGGATGACGCTATGGCCATGCAGGACCTGATCCCCGGCTGGACGTTTGACGACAAGCGTCCCTGCCTCGTCCGTTAAAAAGCGTTCCCCTGGAGGAAAAAGATGACTGCGATCCTTAAAAACTTCATCGGCGGCGAATGGGTCGACGGCTCCGGCGTCACCAAGAACATCAACCCCTCCAACACCAACGATCTCGTCGGCGAATACGCCAAGGCCGACAAGGCGCAGACCGAGAAGGCGATCGCCGCCGCCAAGGCCGCCTTCCCCGCCTGGGCGCAGTCGACCCCGCAGGTGCGCTACGACGCGCTCAACAAGATCTCGACTGAAATCCTCGCTCGCAAGGAAGAGCTCGGCCGCCTGCTCGCCCGCGAGGAAGGCAAGACCCTGCCGGAAGGTATCGGCGAGGTCGCCCGCGCCGGCCAGATCTTTGCATTCTTCGCCGGCGAAGCGCTGCGCCTGATCGGCGAAAAGGGCGCCTCGGTGCGTCCCGGCCTCGACGTCGAGCTCACCCGTGAGCCGGTCGGCGTCATCGGCATGATCACGCCCTGGAATTTCCCGATCGCGATCCCGGCCTGGAAAATTGCGCCCGCGCTCTGCTACGGCAACACGGTGGTGTTCAAGCCGGCCGAGTTGGTGCCGGGCTCCGCGCATGCGCTGTCCGAGATCATCACCCGCTCCGGCATTCCCGCCGGCGTGTTCAATCTCGTCGTCGGCTCCGGCTCGGTGGTCGGCCAGACCCTGCTCGACCATCCGGATGTCGCGGCGATCACCTTCACCGGCTCGGTGCAGACCGGGCGCAAGATCGCGCAGGCCTGCGTGCTGTCGACCCCGATGAAGAAGTTCCAGCTCGAAATGGGCGGCAAGAATCCGCTGGTCGTGCTCGACGACGCCGATCTCAAGACCGCCGTCGAGGTCGCTGTCAACGGCTCCTATTTCTCGACCGGCCAGCGCTGCACCGCGTCCTCCCGCCTGATCGTCACCGAAGGCATCCACGACCGCTTCGTCGCGGCGATGGCCGAGCGCCTGAGCGGCCTGTCGGTCGACGACGCGCTCAAGGCCGGCGTCCATATCGGCCCGGTGGTCGACCAGAGCCAGCTCGACCAGGACCTGCGCTACATCAAGATCGGCCAGGACGAGGGCGCCAAGCTCGCCTTCGGCGGCGAGCTGCTCAAGCGCGAGAATCCCGGCCACTACCTCCAGCCGGCACTGTTCACCGAGGCCAACAACAACATGCGCATCGCGCGTGAGGAAATCTTCGGCCCGGTCGCTGCGGTCATTCGCGCCAAGAACTACGAGGAAGCGCTCGCGATCTCCAACGACACCGAGTTCGGCCTCGCCTCCGGCATCTGCACCACCAGCCTGAAATACGCCTCGCACTACAAGCGCAACAGCGAGTCCGGCATGGTGATGGTCAATTTGCCGACCGCCGGCGTCGACTATCACGTGCCGTTCGGCGGCCGGAAGGGCTCGAGCTACGGCGCCCGCGAGCAGGGCTCCTATGCCCGCGAGTTCTACACGACGGTGAAGACGGCTTATACGTTCCCGGGCTGATAGGCTGATATCGTAGGGTGGGTTAGCGCAGCGTAACCCACCTCTTCTGCCTCCAAGGATGAAGACATTGGTGGGTTACGCTGCGCTAACCCACCCTACAAATCCCGGAGTCCGCGATGGACCAGGACGTCGCAGCGAAAGAGCAGCCCCGCTACATCAAGCTCAACGAGCGCGACAATGTCGCCATCGTGGTCAATGATTTTGGGCTCCCTGCCGGCTCCCGCTTTGCGAGCGGACTGACGCTGCGCGCCTTCGTGCCGCAGGGACACAAGACGGCTTTGGTCGACATCGCGCAAGATCAGCCGATCATCCGCTATGGCGAGATCATCGGCTACGCGCTCTCGCCAATCCTCGCCGGCGAATGGGTGGACGAGGCCCGCATCCGCATGCCGGAGGCCCCTGCCCTCGACAAGCTGGAGATCTCCACCGCCGTCCCCGCGCCGCTGCCGCCGCTCGAAGGCTTCACCTTCGAGGGCTTCCGCAATCCTGATGGTTCGGTCGGCACCAAGAACATCCTCGGCATCTCCTCCTCCGTGCAATGCGTCAAGGGCACGATGGAATATGCGGTCAAGCGCATCCGCGCCGAGCTGCTGCCGAAATACCCCAACGTCGACGACGTCGTGCCGCTGACGCATGCCTATGGTTGCGGCGTCGCCATCACCGCGCCCGACGCGGTGGTGCCGATCCGTACGCTGCAGAACCTCGCGCTCAACCCGAACTTCGGCGGCGAGATCCTGGTCGTAGGCCTTGGCTGCGAGAAGCTGGCGCCCGAACGGTTGGTGCCCGAAGGCGTGGATAACGCCATCGTGCGCATGCAGGACGAGGCCTTCGACGGCTTCGGTGCGATCGTCGATGCGATCATGACCCAGGCCGAGGCGCGGCTGAAGGTGCTCAACACCCGCAAGCGCGAGACCTGCCCGGCGTCCGATCTCGTGATCGGCCTGCAATGCGGCGGCAGCGACGCCTTCTCCGGCGTCACCGCAAACCCCGCCGTCGGCTTTGCCGCAGACCTCCTGGTGCGCGCCGGCGCCACCGTGATGTTCTCCGAAGTCACCGAAGTGCGCGACGCCATCCAGCTGCTCACGCGACGCGCCATCAACGAGGACGTCGGCCGCGCGCTGGTGCGCGAGATGGCCTGGTACGATTCCTATCTCGCCCGCGGCGGCGCCGACCGCAGCGCCAACACCACGCCCGGCAACAAGAAGGGGGGCCTTGCCAACATCGTCGAGAAGTCGCTCGGCTCGATCGTCAAGTCCGGCTCCTCCGCGATCACCGGCGTGCTCTCGCCCGGCGAGAAGGCGACGCAGAAGGGCATGCTGTTCGCGGCAACGCCGGCAAGCGATTTCATCTGCGGTACGCTCCAGCTCGCCTCCGGCATGACGCTGCAGGTGTTCACCACCGGCCGCGGCACGCCCTATGGTCTCGCGGCTGCGCCCGTGATCAAGGTCGCCACCCGCAGCGAGCTGGCGCGGCGCTGGAAGGACCTGATCGATTTCGATTCAGGCAGCATCGCCACCGGCGAGAAGACCATCGAGGAATGCGGCTGGGACCTGTTCCGCCTCATCCTCGACGTCGCCTCTGGCCGGACAAAACCGTGGTCGGACCGCTGGGGCATCCACAACGACCTCACGCTGTTCAATCCGGCGCCGGTGACCTGAGCGTCACTGGCCGTCGATCAGGTGCATGTCGCCCAGCGTGACGGGTAGGCTGCGCGTGATCAGGTCCGCAATCGCCGCGCGCAATCGCTCGCTTGAAGCCGGACCGTCAAACGTCGCGTCGACCGGTCCGCTCGGGCCGGCGAGCCGCAGGGTCCCGGTGTTGTCGAGCGGCGTAGCCGCCCGCTTCTCGATCACGTCGAACGACTTGCCGTCGATGACGCGAACTTCGTACAGCGCGTGAATCAGGCCGTAATCCGCAAGCAGCGTGCGGTATTCGGCGAGCCCGACGCCCTCGACGTTGCGGCCGTTGCCAAGCTTCGATCTCGCGCGGGTAATGATGATATACGCATCCAGCCCCTGGGGCGCGACATCGCTGCGAACCAGCTCCTTGAACGGATCGCTGCGCAGCAGATTGAAGGGCGTAACCACTGAATCCCTGACAGCAGCGAACGCTGCACGCCTGTAAGTCACCGGCTGCACGCGAAAGCGTCCACTCAAGAGCTTCGTCGCCTGCTGGACGATCAACTCGTCCAGCCCCCATGCGCTGATCGAGGTGCTTTGCGCGGTGTTGCCAAGCCCGGTCAGGCCGGCGCGCGTCAGGCTCATCTCCTCACCGATGGCCGAGATGATGCCGATGGTCTTGATCGCCTGGAGCTTCGTCGCGCGCGTCTCGAACGCTGCGGCGGCACCGAGGACAGCGGACGCGACCGCGATGGCAAGAGATAGAATAATACGGCGGCGCATAACGACTATCGAATCCTGAAATCGAACGAATAGGACGCACCGAGGCCAACCGTGGTCTGGTTCGACGATCCCCGCAACTTCACCAGCGGGCTGTCCGCGGCATCGCCGAGCAGTTTCTCGTATTCGACATAGGCATGGACCTCCCATTGCGGATTGATGCGGTAGGAGACCTGGCTGCCGAAGCCGACCGAGTGCGCGCCGCCCCTGGCATTGTACATCGGCAACCCCGATGCCAGCGCCTGCACGGCATCGACGCCGAAATAGGGCGCGGTCGCGTTGGTGCTCTTCCAGGTGAAGCGCGGGCCGGCCGAAATCGTCAGCCTCTGGATCAGCGGCACGATAACGTCGGCGGAGATATCGGCGACCGTTCCGGTATGGCCGCCCATGCCCTGGCGCAACTCGCTGCGCAGGCGCAGCCAGTCGACCGGATAATATTCGACGAAGCCGCCGAGCTCGTAGGCCGCCTTGACGTCGCCGAGGCCGGTCAGCTCGGCATATTTGTCGCTCTTGCGCGAGGAGACATATTTGAACGCAGGGCCCGCGCGAAAATTGCCGACGTCGAGCAGTGCGATGCTGGCGCTGTCGCGCGGACCGCGAAACTGGTCGATCGATCCGGCACGGCGAATGGTGAAGATCGGGATCGGAAGAAACTTGCCGTTCTTCGATCCCACAAAGTCAGGCGTGTATTCGTCGCCGATGCCGACCATGACGGTCCAGTTGCCGGACGGCGACGGCAGCATCGGCAGCTCGAAGGGCGGGGCCGGCAGCGTGAACGCGGTCTGCGCCGATGCGGATTGCGCTGCCGCCATGATCGCACCGAGTGCGGCGAGACAGGCGGTCGTCCACCGCGCATTCACCGTGAGGCGGAGAGCGGCTTCGTCAAAATGCTTCATTGCGGGGCCCCGGACCGGCCTTGCTGGCCGAGTCGACTGATGTGGTTGGAGCCCAGCATGTGGTCCGGCAAAATTGCCCCAAGATTGCAACGGGGCAACCGTGCCCGCGACATTCCGCGCGCGGAGTGCGCAGCCGGATCAACATTGCCCGAACATTGCCCGAGACGCGTTCGCGGGCACAAGTTTTGACCGCGCGAGCCGTTCTCCCCCTCCGTTCCTGCCTTTTATTCGCCAAGCTCGCTGCCTTAAACGGAACTCGCGCACGAACCGAACCGCCGGACTTCGGCCAGAGAGCGTCAACGTCGGGGTCCTGTGGCCCCAGGAGAGTCAGGGACGACCCGCGTGCGCTCGCTCGTGATCGAAGACGAACCGCAGATCGGCGCCTATGTCAGCCGCCTGCTCGGACAATTGCACGGCGTCGTCGACCTCGTCGGCTCGATCGCCGACGCGCGCCAGGCGCTGGACAATTTCAAATATGATCTCGCGATCGTCGACCGGATGCTGCCCGACGGCGATGCGCTCGAGGTGGTCACGGCGCTGAGCCAGTCGCCGGATCGCCCAGCGATCATCATGCTGACGTCCAAGGATGCCAAGGAGGACGTTATCGACGGTCTCAACGGCGGCGCAGACGACTATCTCGGCAAGCCGTTCGAGCCGCAGGAGCTGATTGCGCGGGTGCGCGCCGTGCTGCGGCGGCCGCGACTGCTCGCACCTTCGGTGCTGTCGCTCGGCAATGTCGAGCTGCATCTCGGCAGCAACGAAGTCGTGGTCGCCGACAGGAAGATCCTGCTGCGGCGGCGCGAGGCGCTGATCCTCGGAGCGCTGCTGATGCGCCGCGACCGCGTCATCACCCGCGCCGCCCTGATCGAGGAAATCTACGGTTTCGACGACGAGATCGAATCCAACACGCTCGAAGCGCAGGTCTCGCGCCTGAGGAAGAAGCTGGCCGCATTCGGCGGCGACGTCGAGATCCGCAGCATGCGCGGCATCGGCTACATCCTGCGGCTGGCGACGCCGCGATGACCTCGATCGCCCGGACCTTTGCGCTGTCGCTCGGCATCGCCGCGACGACGATCTTCCTGATCATGCTCGGCATCTTCATCTGGCGCTATCCGATGGAGGAGCGCGAGTTCAGGGCTTGCCGGGTCGTGGTTGCCGTTCTCGACCGCGCCACCGATATCGAAGGGCAGAGCCTGACGGTGCGCCCGACGCGCGCCCTCGAAGAGCTGAAGGCGGACAGCCCGAACCTCTGGTACGTCGTGTCCGCAGGCGACATGGTCAGCGAGTACGGCAGCGAACGCCGGCCGGCCCTCCCCTTCGCGTTTCCCTATCACGGGCCCGTCGGATCGTCCGTCTTCAACACGCTCGACCAGAAGAGCACCTTCTGCCTCGCCGTCGTGCAACGAGGTTCGTTGCAGCTCACAATGATGGTCGGCGAGCCTCAAGTGCGGTTCGGCCGGATCGCAAGAAACTTTCTCGTCCGCAGTGTTTTCTCGATCATGCTGCTGGCGCTGGCCTTTGCCGCGACCGTTGCCGTCGGTGCGGCGCTGGCCGCACGTTTCGTCACGCGCGGCATCGAACGGGTGGCGCTTCGCGCACTCGCGATCGACCCTGCAGCACCGCAAGGCCTGATATCGCTGTCCGAGGTCCCACGCGAGCTGAAGCCGCTGGTGGAGGCGCTGAACCGCGCCTTCGGCGAGATCGACGCCTATATCAGGATGCAGCGCCGCTTTCTCGGCAATGCAGCCCATCAGCTCCGCACGCCGCTGACGCTGCTGCGCGCGAAGATCGATGACGTGCCCGATCCGGCCCTGAAGACCGAGCTGGTGCGGGATGTCCGCCGCCTGACGTCGCTGGTCTCAGCCATGCTCGACCTGGCGCGCCTGCAAAATCACGCGATCGAAAAGCGTCCGATCGATCTTGCCGAAATCACGCTGGACGTGCTGGCCGATTTCGGTCCCTCGGCGCTGGATGCCGGCATCGAGCTTGCGCTGGAGCGGGCTGACGAAGGGCCATTCCTGGTGCAGGGCGTGGACGCCGCCATCCGCAGCGCGCTCGCCAATCTCGTCGGCAACGCACTCATCCACGCCCGTGGCGCGCGGCGCATTGTCGCCACACTCGGCCGCGGCAGCATCTCGATCGACGATGACGGCGCAGGCCTGCCCGACGGCACGGAGCACAAGCTGCTGGAGCCGTTTCAGACCGGCAACAGCGCAGGCGACGGCGCCGGCCTCGGCCTGTCGATCGTCCGCGAGATCATGGCCGCCCATGGCGGCGAGCTCGTCATCGCCTCCGAGCCCGGCCGCGGCACGACGATGCGCCTGCGCTTTCCCGAGGCCACCGCGGCGGCCAGCTCGCGGCACTTGGCTTTGGAGGCGCACTAAGGCGTCGCCTTCCTTCCGCGAAACCGTCCGGAAACATTGGCGCTGAAAACTTCTTCCTCGTTTCATCCTTTCGCACCAAGCAACCAATATGTGCGCCGACGGCAACAGGAATGTTCGCGCCCAAGCGAACCTGCCGCGGCATCACCGCGACCAAACCTCCGATTGACATCTTTCACGGAGATTTTCCAATGCGCGTTCTCTCGATGATTGCCATTGCCGGTGCAATGATTGCCAGCTCCGCTGCCGCGTTCGCCGGCGAGCTTCCCTCTTACGAAGTGAAGTCGTTTCCGATCTCGTCGACGCAGGTGCAGGTGCTCGGCGGTGCCGGAGTCGAGGAGCAGTCCACCGCGCCCACGATGATCGTCGCCGGCATGCCCGCCTCGCCCGCGCAGGTCTCGGTGCTGTCGCCGCGCGTGAAGCGGCTTGCGAGCGCGAATTCGCAGAGCGAAGCGCGCTGACCGGTCGCGTCCACGCACACCGCGCCATTCTCTCATTCACGCATCCGCGCGCCGACATCAATCGGCGCCGGATCACCAGGCCTCGCTCTGGGCGAAGCACCGCCTTTCCCAGTTTGGCCTGCCCGGCGTCACCCTCGGCGGCGGCGTGCGCTATATCGGCGCCTCCTGGGACGGCACCGACACCATCCGCACGCCCGACTACACCCTGTTCGATGCCATGGCCCGTTACGAGACCGGTCCCTGGCGGCTGCAGGTCAATGCCAGCAACCTCTTCGACAAGCGCCACCTCACCACCTGCCTGGCGCGCGGCGATTGCTTCCTCGGCATCGGCCGCACCGTGCTCGGCAGCGTGACCTACAGATTCTAGCAGTAGCCTCTACGTCATGCTGCCCGGCATGAAGCAGCGCACGCGCGGGTGGCCGTCGATATAGTGCTTCCACACCATGGTGCGGCCGATCTTGTTCGGCTCGGTGATCACCGCTCCCTCCGGCACGAGCACCCATTCGCCGTCGAGATGGACGCGGTAGCGCCCCTTGTCGGATTCCCAGTCGACATCGGCGACCACATAGCCGTCGGCGTCCGAGCAGCATTGCCCAAATTCGCTGTGCAGGCTCTCGAACCAGGGTTTGAGCGGCGAGTTTGCGTAGCGCCCGTCGTCGCGCGCCAGCGCCGATGTCGCCAGCAGCACGGTCAGGCCGAGCAGCATCGCCGCACACGGTCTTGCAAGTGTCATGTCGTCTTCCCGCGGGTCGAAGTCAGCGCCGCGAGGGACAGGCGCCATCGTCCGCCCTCCGCGCATTGGCGGCAGGCGGTGAGACGGCGACTCGCTCCCCAGCAGCTTTGCGACAGCTATGCAAATCCGGCGCCAGCGCGCATTCCGGAGAACTACTGCCGCACACAGTTGCCCACGCTTGCGTAGGCCTGCATGCATGACGTGCCGGCGATTATGCCCGCGCATTTTCGAGGCTTTCCTTGTCGCACCTCAACGTGTACGAACGTGGCCGCGAAACTTATCGCATTTGTTTAACCGGCTGTTTCGATTAGAGAATCAGGTGACGGCGTGACTGGCATTGGACCGGCAGCGCTATGAGTTCGAGAGAGTTGCTCCCTGGCCAGCAGGACGCGACCGATCTGCCCGCAAACCAGGTGCAGTTTGCGCTGGTGATCTCGCGCATGCTCGAGACGGTGAAGGACGACGCGGACGCCAGGCGGCAGATGGTCTACGACCTTGCCCGCTACAAGCTCCAGGAGCAGTTCACCTACGCCGACGCCAGAAACATCGACCAGATGAAGCGGGCGCTCGAGATCGCCATCGAGGAGGTCGAAAAATTCTCGCGTGAAGAGGCGCCGCTGGAGCGCCTGCCGTCGCAGCAACTCGCCTCGTCCAAGGAGACCGGCGGCGTTCTGTTGTCCGGCGATGGCACCGTCTTGCCATCAGGAGTCGGCAGGCCGCGCAGCAAGCTGCCTGCGATCTCGGGCCCGCTGCTGCCGGTGATCAAGCGCACGGCGGCCATCCTGCTTGCCGCCAGCGCAGTGATCCTGATCGTCTCGCAGCGGGACAATATCGCCGCGCTGCGGCGGAAGAACGCGTCCCAGCCCCCGGAGATCGCGCAGGTCGCGCCCAAGCCGGAGACGACGATTGCGGTCGCCAAGCCGGAGATGGTGACGCCCGCCGCACCTGCCCCGACGCGCGTGCTTCCCACCGACTACGGCGTCTACGCCCTGATCGACGACAAGTCGCTGGCGGAGTTGACCGCGACCGGCGTGATGGCGCCCGACATGCGGATTGCGATTTCACCGGAGTTCAGGAGGCCCGATCGGCCGCATCTGCCGAACGGCCGCGTCAAGTTCATCGTCTTCCGCCGCGATGTCGCGAACGCTATTCCCGAATACGTCGAGGTTCGGGTCGTGGCGAAGGTCGCCAGGGAATTTTCCAGCGACGCCGCCGGCAAGGCGCTCAGCAGCGGAGACGATGTCGGAGTGATCCGCAACTTCTCCTATCCGCTTCGGGTCTCGCCGATTCCGGGGAAGGCCGAGATGCATGAACTTCACGCCGGAGCTTCGGAGCTCGAGCTTCCGCCGGGACATTACGTCCTGAGCCTGGGAGCTCAGGCCTATTATTTCCAGGTCGACGGCGAGATCACCGATCCCCGGCAGTGCCTCGAGCGGGTCGTCGCCGGCAGCGGCACCTTCTATGCGCCGTGCAGGAAGGCGCGGACGTATTGACGGCCTCGTAGCCCGGTGAGCGCAGCGATATCAGGGACTCCCGCATATCGCTTCGCTCATGCGGGCTACAAGAAAACGCGAAAGCAGTCCTACTGCTTCGGCGCCGGCGCCATCATCGCGCCACCCTTCTTCGCGGGCGCGGGTGCCGGCTTGGTCGCGGCGGCCTGCGCGGGCAGATATTTGGCGACGATGGCGGGATCGACCTGGGCGATGTTGGCATCGGGCAGGCGCGTCCAGGTTTCGTCCTTGCCGAACAGGGAAATGCCGAGGAAGCCGCGCATGGTCAGGGTCTGACCATCGGGGCTCACCGTCATCTTGGCTTTCCAGATGTTGCCGTCGCGCGGATTGACCACGTTGCCGCCGTCATACTTCAGGCCGTCGCGCTTCATGTCGCGGATGAAGGAGAGCCCGAGCACCGGCTGGTTCTTGCGATCGTCCGTGCACTTCGTGCACGCCTCGTTCGGGTCGTCGCCGGGGCGCGGAAAGGTTTTTGCGATCACGCCTTCGAAGATGCCGTTGTGGTCGATGAAGAGGAACCATCCCACCGTCTTGCCGTCTTCGACCTTCTGCCACAGCCCAGCGGCGGTTGGCTGGGCCGACGTCGCAGCCGGAACTTGCGCCGCGGCCGGGCTCACCACGCCGAGCAGCGCAAGCGCGAGGAAGGGCAGCAGCCGAAAGCTGGAAAAGAGAGTCCGCATTATCATCACCTTGCTGAGCCAATCGCCTTGCTGAGCCAACACTTTGTCAAGCCAAGACCTTGGCAAGCCAAGACTATCCTAAGCCAAGACCGGAATGGCCGCACACTACGGCGATTTCGCGAACGGTTCCAGCACCAGAAACATGGGGCATTGCCTTGCTGCCCCCTCGCCCTCAGTTGACTCCCAGCTTCTTTTGCAGGCTGGAGGACGAGGTCGTGTACTGGAACACGAGCCGCTTCTCCGGATAGACATAACGATGGGCTTTTTGCGACATCAGCGCGCCCTCGTGGAAGCCGCACAGGATCAGCTTGATCTTGCCGGGATAGGTGTTGATGTCGCCGATGGCGAAGATGCCTGGCACGTTGGTCTCGAATGCGCTGGTCTCGACCGGCACGAGGTTGTTCTCGAGCGCAATGCCCCAGTTCGCGACCGGACCGAGCTTCATGGTCAGCCCGAAGAACGGCAGCATGGTGTCGCAGGCGACTTCCGTGATGCTGTTGTCGTTGCCCTTGACGGTCGCGCCGGTGAGCTTGCCGTCGGCGCCTGAGAGCGAGGTGACCTGGCCGAGCCGCAGATCCATCTTGCCGCTCGCGACCAGCGCGCGCATCTGCTCGACGCTGTGCGGGGCTGCGCGAAACTCGTCGCGCCGGTGCAGAAGCGTGATGCGCTTGGCCAGCGGATGCAGATTGAGCGTCCAGTCGAGCGCGGAATCGCCGCCGCCGACAATCAGAACGTTCTTGTCGCGGAACGTCTCCATCTTGCGCACGGCGTAGTGGACGGACGTGCCCTCATAGGCCTCGATCCCCGGCACCGGCGGACGCTTGGGCTGGAACGAGCCGCCGCCGGCAGCGATCACCACCACCTTGCATTCGAATACCTTGCCGGCGTCGGTGGTGCAGCGGAATGCGGGATCGCCGATCTTCTCCACGGTCTCGATCATCTCGCCGAGATGGAAGGTCGGGTGGAACGGCTTGATCTGTTCCATCAGCGCGTCGGTGAGCCCCTGCCCCGAGACGTGCGGAATGCCAGGAATGTCGTAGATCGGCTTTTCCGGATAGAGCTCGGCGCACTGGCCGCCGACCTTGTCGAGGATGTCGACGAAATGCGCCTTCATGTCGAGAAGGCCGAGCTCGAAGGCGGCGAACAGACCGCAGGGGCCGGCGCCAATAATCAGCACATCGGTTTTGATCACGTCGCTCATGTCGTCTCTTTATCGGTCGTTATCGGTTGGACGGCGCCCGTTGGGCAGAGGTGACCCTGCCTGTCTAGCCAACGGGGATGAAACAGGGAAGGCATAAAAGCGGGATCGCCCCGCCGCCGCGCCCACTTGCCGGGCCAAAATAACTCGGCTGTAACGAGGATGGATATGACGGAGATCAATCGGTGAACGCACCAGCCCGCCTCGACACGACGCCGCGCCTTGAGGACTTTCCGTTCCGCCTCAGTGACAATGTCCGCTTCGGCGACCTCGACCCGAACCAGCATGTCAACAACGCGGTCTACGCCACCTATTTCGAGACCGGCCGTGTCACGCTGATGAAGCTTCCCCAGTACGGGCTGACCCCGCCCGGCCTCGCCTGGATCATGGTGCGGCTCGACATGCATTTTCGCGCCGAGCTGCACTGGCCGAACACGATCGAGCTCGGCCTCGGCGTCGTGAAGCTCGGACGAACGTCCGTGACCTTCGAGCAGGTCGTGTTTTCGAACGGGAAGTGCGTTGCGTCAGCGACCTCCGTCGGCGTCCTGCTCGACGAGGCGACGCGCCGGCCGGCACCGCTGACCGCAGAGGTGATCGAGAAGTTCAGACCCTGGCACAAGCGCGGCATCGAGGTCGCGCCGCCCGGCATGTAGACTATGGAGGGACGATCAGGCCTGACGTTCCGGCGTCGCCACGACCAGCCCGTCGAGCTCGTCGGAGACCTTGATCTGGCAGGACAGGCGCGAGTTCGGGCGCACGTCGAAGCCGAAGTCCAGCATGTCCTCTTCCATCGGCGTCGGGCTGCCGACCTTCTCGCGCCAGGCTTCATCGACATAGACATGGCAGGTCGCGCAGGCACAGGCGCCGCCGCATTCGGCTTCGATGCCGGGAATGCTGTTGCGGATGGCGGCTTCCATCACGGTCGCGCCGTTCTCGATTTCCACCGTGCGGGTTTCGCCCTTGTGGTCGACAAAGTGAATCTTGGCCATGTGTGCTCGTGCTGCCGCGATGTTGGGAATGAAGGAGGGTCCGGGCTGTCCTATAACGGGTCGGGTAGCCCGGCGCCATAGCGTTTTCGAGCGGCGTGGATCCCGGTTCGCGCGCAGAAAACACGTCAAATCAAACGACTAGTGCGCAGGCCCCATATTCGTGGGGGGCGCCGGCCTAATGCTTCAGGATCGACGCGATCGCGGCACGGACCTCGGCCACCGCCTCTTTCAGCGCGGCAAGCGCAGGGAGCCGGTTGTGGCCGGTCCGGACCGCCGTCTCAAGGCTGGCGGCAGCATCGGCCACCGCAAAGGCGCCGATCCCGCGGGCCGACCCCTTGAGCGTGTGCGCGAGCGCGCCGGTCTCGGCCGGCAGCGCCGCCATCGCGGCGAGCAGACGGACGGCCTGCTCGGCGAACATCGCGAGCACTTCCTGTTCCAGCTCGGTGTCGCCGAGCGTCATCCGGGAGAGGTGGTCAAGATCGAGCGGGCTGTCGATCGGCGCAAGCGGGGGCGAGGGCATCCAGTCCATCCGTTGCAGTTCAGGCGTCATGGCGCAGGCCCCGGCATCGCGCGATGGTTCCGCCGGTCCGGCGGTGCGGTTCGCCCCAGCCAAGCATGGAAATGGTTAACGAAATGTTTGGGCTGATTTACGTAATTCTGCCCGTTTATTGACGAAAAGTCGCCGCAATTGGCCGGGTTCCGTGGAGAATTTCATTTATTGCTAAGGCGTTACGGCCCGATCCTGTTAACGATGATTAAGATTGTCTTAATCGCGGGCATTTCATTCGCGACGCTCTGCCAATAGGATGTTGCGGAAATTGGCGGACAAGCCGTCCGGGTGGGGACGGCTCGGAGATCCGCATAAGCGGCATGATCCGGTCTGTGGGCTTGCGTAGCGCGCAGGGCTCGCGGGGGGCGTGTACAAGTAACGAGGGCTCGGACTGAACATGGCGAACACTCCCAAAAAGGTCAAAGACCCCACAGAAGTTGCGCTTTCTGCGATCCAGGAAGCCCTGAACATCAGCGATACCGCTGCGGACACCAGCCGCAACGCCTCGATGCGGAGCGAAACGGCGCCTCAGGTGGAGCCTCCGCCGCCCCCGGTCTTCGACGATCCGAACTTCGAGCCGCGCCCCGCCGCCAACGAACGGTCGAACGTGTTCGACCCGGTCGAGGAGCCGCGCACCACACGCCGGGCCGCCAATGACGACCGCGAGACCATCGGTCAGCTGCTCCAGGCGCTTCAGAGGGGCCGCCCCGCCCGCAGCGTCTATACCTTCGCCACCATCTTCGCCGGCGTCTGGCTCGCCGCCTGCGCCGCGCTGACGGTCGGCTTCCTGCCCTCGATCCAGGCCGCCATGGGCCAGAGCGGCGGCGTGCTCGTCATCGCCGGCCTGATCGCGATGTTCTTCGCGCCGATCATGTTGTTCTACTTCCTGGCGAGCCTCGTCTGGCGCGGCCAGGAAATGCGCATGATCGCGCAGGCGATGGCGCAGGTTGCGATGCGCTTCTCCGAGCCCGAAGGCTCGGCCTCCGATTCCATGGTCACCGTCGGCCAGGCCATCCGCCGCGAGGTCGCGGCGATGGGCGACGGCATCGAGCGCGCGATCGCGCGCGCCGGCGAACTCGAGACGCTGGTCGCCAACGAGGTCGCCGCGCTGGAGCGCGCCTATAGCGACAACGAAGTGCGCATCCGCGCCCTGCTCCAGGACATCGCGCATCAGCGCGACAATCTGGTCGGCCAGGCCGAGCAGGTCCGCAGCGCCATCTCCGGCGTGCAGATCGATCTGCGCCACGACATCGCGCTGATCTCGGACGCGATCGCCTCGCGCGTCGACGAGGTCGCCAAGTCCATCACCGGCGCTCTCGAAGAGCGCGGCGCCCACATCACCAGCGCCTTGAGCAACGCCGGCGACAACATGATCCTGGCGCTCGGCGAGCGCGGCGGCGACCTGCTCGACCGCCTCGAGGAAGCCAGCAACGAGACCACGCGCGCCGTGCTCGACGCCAGCGAGCGGCTGACCACCAGCCTCAACTTCAAGACCGGCCACGTCCACGACGAATTCGTCGACCTCGCCGACCGTGTCCACGAAATGCTGAACGAGCGCATCGACCGCATCACCGGCGAGTTCGAGCAGCGCTCCTCGGCGATCGTCGACGGCATCTCCGACCGCACCGAGCAGGTGCACGACAGCTTGAAGAACTCGTCGGACTCGCTGCTGCTCGAGCTCGAGCTGCGCTCCAACGACATCTCCGCCAAGATCGACGACGCCGGCAGCCGCCTCGCCAACCAGATCATGACGAGCGGCGACAAGGCGAGCGAGGCGCTCGACGCCACGGTCAACACCCTCGTCGCCAAGGTCGTGAGCCAGACCGAGACCGCGCACGACTCGCTGTCGCTGCAGATGAGCGCCTTCGACGAGCTGGTAAAGAACCAGGGCACCGAGCTGGTCGAGAAGTTCGCCCGCGATTCCGGCACGCTGGGCGCGCTGATCACCCGCCACATCTCCGAGTTCGACCGCACCGTGAAGACGTTCGGCGGCGAGATCGTCGAGCGCATGGGCCAGCGCACGCAGGACATCCATGAGTCGCTGAAGACCTATGTCGACAATTTCGACACCCGCTTCACCTCCAACGGCGGCGAGATCACGGCCGTGCTCGACCAGCGCCTGGTGCAGTTCGAGACCACGATCGGCGAACGCGTCAACCATCTCGATGCCTCGCTGAACGGCAAGATCGCCGGCCTCGACGGCACGATCGAGGGCCACATCAAGACCTTCGACAACCAGCTCGTCGGCCGCGTCGCCGCGCTCGAACAGTCGTTCGACACCCGCGCCAAATCCGTGACCGAGACCATCGACGGCCGTCTCAACACGCTCGCCTCGTCGCTCACCGACGGTGCCGCGCAGGCGATCCAGTCGATCGACACCCGCCTCACCCACCTCACGACGTCGCTCACCGACGGCGCTTCGCAGGCCATCGAGACGATCGATGCGCGCCTCAACCATCTCACGAGCTCGCTGACCGATGGCGCCTCGCAGACCATCCAGTCGATTGATACCCGCCTCACGCATCTCACGACGACGCTGACGGGCGGCGCGACGCAGGCGCTCGAATCCATCGACTCCCGCCTCACCTACCTCGCCACCGCCGTGACCAACGGCGCTTCGCAGGCGGTGCAGTCGATCGACACCCGCCTCACGCTCCTGACCTCGACGCTCACCGACGGCACCGCGCAGGCGATCGAAGCGGTCGACCGCCGCATCACCGGCGTCACCGAGATCATCGACGGCCGCAGCACGCACCTGACCGACACGGTCACGGCGCGCTTCCAGGACATCCACCAGGCCATCGAGACCAAGGTCGGCTCGGTTGCCAACGACATCGACGTGCGCGTGGCGCAGTTCGAGGACCTGCTCGGCTCGCGCGTCGAAGCCGTCGCCGGCCGCATCGAGAGCAGCGGCCGCCAGGCCAGCGAGGACATGATGTCCCGCGCCGAGATGATCTCGACCGCGATCCGTTCGCATGTCGAGGACGCCGAGCGCTCGCTCACCAACCTCGTCGTCAACACCAGCGAGACGATCCAGACCGGTGCGCGCACCGCCCAGCAGTCGCTGATGACGGTCTCCTCCGACGTCAACGCCCAGCTCAAGATGACCTCGACCGAGGTCGAGCGCGCGCTGACCGCGGTCGGCACCGGCGCCGCCAACTCGATCCTGTCCAGCGCCCGCGAGGCGCAGTCGACCCTGGTCGCGGCCTCGGGCGATGCCTCCACCCAGATCAAGGGCCTCGCGGCCGACGTCGAGCGTACGCTGTCGGCGGCGGGTTCTGCCACCGCAGCCTCGATCCTGGCCGGCGCCCGCGAGGTGCAGACCACGCTCGTCACGGCGTCCTCGGATGCGGCCAACCACGTCAAGACGCTCACCGCCGACGTGCAGCGCTCGCTGTCGATGGCCGGCGCCACCACGGCGGAATCGATCACCGCCGGCGCCCGCGATGCGCAGAGCTCGCTGATCGCGACCTCGACCGAGACCGCCAACCAGATCAAGGCGCTGTCCTCGGACGTGCAGCGCTCGCTCTCGATGGCGGGCACCGCGACGGCCGAGACCATCATGACCGGCGCCCGCGAAGCCCAGAGCACGCTGGTCACGGCGTCTTCGGATGCGGCCAGCCAGGTCAAGTCGCTCGCCGCCGAGGTGCATCGTTCGCTCTCGCAGGCCGGACAGTCGACCGCCGAGACCATCACGACGAGCGCCCGCGACGCCCAGAGCACCCTTCTTGCTGTCTCCGCAGAACAAACCGGCCAGGTCCGTTCGCTCGCGGCCGAGATGCAGCGCGCGCTGGCGACCGCCGGCGGCGCCACCATCGAGGCGCTCACCAGCGGCGTGCGCGAGGCCCAGGGCACGCTGATCTCCGCCTCGACCGATGCGGCCAGCCAGATCAAGTCGCTGACCACGGATATCGAGCGCACGCTGACCGCGGTCGGCGCCGACACCGCCTCGACCATCCTCAACAGCGCGCGTGAGGCCCAGACCTCGCTGACCTCGACCTCGGCGGATGCCGCGAGCCAGATCCGCACGATCTCGACCGAGATCGAGCGCGCCCTGAGCACGGCCACGACGAACGCGACCAGCGAGATCCAGACCAGCGCGCTCAACGCCCAGAACGCGCTGATCTCCGCCTCCAACGAGGCGAGCTCGCGGGTCAAGTCGAGCTCGGCCGACGTCGAGCGCTCGGTGCTCGCCGCCAGCTCCAGCTTCGGCCAGGCCATGACCGGCAAGACCGACGAGATCGTCACCTATGTGCAGCAGCAGGCCGACCGTCTGTCGAACATGATCGACGCCAAGCGCGGCGCGCTGGTCGATGCGATCGGCTCCAAGACCAGCCAGCTCACGCTCGACATCGACCGCGTCACCTCCGACGCGCTGAAGTCGATCGAGACGCGCGGCCATGCGTTCTCGCAGACCATGATGGGCAACGGCTCGGAAGTCGCCCGCACCATCAATGCGGCGAGCGAGATGGCGACCGGCGCGGTCGGCAAGTCGCTCAAGGACCTCGAGCAGGCGTCGCGCTCGGCGATCGACCAGTCGCGCCAGGTCTCGATCGCGGCCGTCACCGAGATGCAGGAGACCAGCAAGATCCTGCGCACCGACACGGTCGCTCTGTTCGAGCGTCTGCGCGAAGGCAACATCCTCCTCCAGGAGGTGCTGACCGGTGCGCACGACAACCTCAATTCGCTGGAGCGGGCGCTGGTGACGCGTGTCGCCGACTTCGTCTCGGCGATGAACGACGTCACCTCGCGCAACGGCGCGGCGACGCAGAACCTGGAAGACCAGCTCAACGTCTTCAACAGCAAGACCACGAAGGCGCTGCAGGATCTCGGCGAGCTGTCGACCCAGTTCGACAAGCACGGCAAGGCGCTGGTCGATGCCGCGCAGGTCGTGGAGCAGAGCAACAAGAACACCACCGCCTCGCTCGCCGAGCGCAAGCAGGCGCTGGAATCGCTCGTCACCACGATCGACCTGCGCACGGCCGATCTCGACCAGCGGCTGTCGCGCTTCACCGGCCTGCTCGATGAATCGCTGGCCGCGGCCGAAGAGCGTGCCCGCGACATCGCCCGCGTCGTCGCCGAGACCGCCGGCGCAGGCTCGGCCGCGATCACCCGCCAGTTCGCGGCGGTGCGGTCGGCGTCCGAGGAGGAGCACCGCCAGACCATCGAGGCGATGCACGACATCTACCGCCAGACCACCGACGAGGCGGATGCGATGTTCAAGCAGTCGACCGAGAAGTTCACCAACCTCGTCTCCAGCATGAAGCAGATGGCGTTCGAGATGCACAACGAGCTCGAGGCCACCCGCAACGAGCTGCGCCGCGGCGTGCTCGAGATGCCGCAGGAGGCCGCCGAGAGCACTGCGCAGATGCGCAAGGTGATCGTCGACCAGATCGAGGCTCTCGCCGAACTCAACCGCATCGTGGCCCAGCATGGCCGCGGCCTCGACGTCACCACGACGGGCCGTGCTTCTGTCGCCGTCCAGCGTCAGGAAGAGCCGATGATGGCCGCTGTCGGCGGCCGAGCCACCGAGACCCGCATGCGCGACACCGGCAGCGCCTCGACGCTGCCGCCGCCGGACCTCGGCATGCCCGCGCCCTCGCGCCGCACCGAAGCGCCGCCGGTCGCGCCTTCCAGCAACGATCAGGGCCGTGACGGCTGGCTGTCGGACCTCCTCAACCGCACGGACGCCAACCAGGGCGCTCCGGCCGGACGCGAGGCTCCCCGTGCCCGCCAGGCACCTGCACCGCAGCCGCAGGCCCCGCAGGCGAGCAGCAATCCGCTGGAATCGCTGTCGCTCGACATCGGCCGGCTGATGGACCGCAACCTCGCCGCCGAGATGTGGGACCGCTACCAGCGCGGCGAGAACAAGGCCTTCACCAAGCGCCTCTACACGCCCGCCGGCCAGAAGGCCTTTGACGAGGTCGCCCGCAAGTACCGCGCCGATCGCAATTTCAAGGGCACGGTCGACCGCTACGTCGCCGAGTTCGAGCGCCTGCTCGACGAAGTCGCCCGCGACGGCCGCGGCCCGCAGGAGCTGCGCGGCCACCTGACCTCGGAGACGGGCCTGGTGTACACGTTGCTCGCACATGCGGCGGGCCGGCTGGGGTAAGACGGCAACAGCGATTGACGAACAGGGAAACGGAGGCCTCGCGGCCTCCGTTTTCGTTTGAAACGTGGAAGGTTCAGTTGCCGCCGGGCTGGGCGAACGACAGCCGCTCGGCGAGGACGGCGGCCTGGGTGCGCGATCCGACGCCGAGCTTGCGCAGGATGGTCGAGACGTGCCCCTTCACGGTCTGCTCGGCGATGTCGAGCTCGCCCGCGATCTGCTTATTGAGCTTGCCCTCGACGATCATCGCGAGAATGCGCAATTGCTGCGCCGACAGCGTCGCCATTCGTGCAGCCAGCTCGACATCGGCGCTCTGGATCGAGCCGCGGCCACCGACATTCGGCGGCATCCAGATTTCACCGGCGAGGATTTTCGTGATCGCATCCGCCATCTCGGGCAGGCTGAGCGATTTCGGGATGTAACCGGACGCGCCATAGGCAATGGCGCGGCGAATCGTGGCGGCGTCCTGCCGTGCCGAGATGATCGCCACCGGCACCGTCGGGAATTGCGCCGACAGGATGAACAGCGCTGCAAATCCCTGGATGCCCGGCATCGTCAGGTCCCACAGGATCAGGTCGATCTCGTCGGACTGGGCCGACAGCACGCCCAGCGCCTCGTCGAGCGACTGGCAGGCGATGATGTCGAGATCGGGCAGCACGGTCGAAAGCGCGCTGCGCAACGCAGCCTGCACCAGCGGATGATCGTCGCCGATCAGGATGCGCATCGTCAGGGAGTCTCCTGTTTCGTCGCGAGTTGCCGGCTCAAGGCTTCGCTGCCGAGAAAGCGCCGCAGCGCCGCCGGCTTGACCGGCTTCGACAGGATCTCACAGCCGCGCGCCCTTGCCTCCTTGCGCACCGCCTCGCTGCGATCGGCCGTGACGATCAGTGCGCGGACGTCGCGTCCCGACTTCTGCCTGAGATCGTCGAGAAAGTCCAAGCCGCTGCGACCGCCGTCGAGGTGATAATCGAGCAGCACGAGGTCCGGCGGGTGGGACGCGGCTTCTGCCATTGCTGTGTCGGCGTCCGCAGCGACCAGCACATGGTGCCCCCATCCGCCGAGCAGTGCCGTCAGGCCGTCGAGAATGGCCGCCTCGTTGTCGAGGCACAGGATCGTCAGCGCGCGTTCCGCGACCGCGGGCGGCGTATTTGCCGGCTTGCGCTGAAGCGGCGTTCCCGCTCCGCGAGCCAGCGGCACGGTGACGGCAAAGCACGAGCCCTGTCCCGGGCGCGACCGGACGTCGACGGGATGGCCCAGCAGCCGCGAGACGCGATCCACGATCGCAAGCCCGAGCCCCAGGCCCTTCTCCGATCCGGGTGCGAGACGTTGGAACTCCTCGAAGATCCGCTTCTGATCCTCCGCCGCGATCCCGACGCCGGTATCCCAGACCTCGATGCGCAGACCGCCGCCGCGCCGCCGGCAGCCGAGCAGGATACGGCCCCTAGGCGTGTAGCGCAGCGCGTTCGACAGCAGGTTCTGCAGGACCCGACGCAGGAAGTGCGGATCGCTGCGCACCGCCAGCCCGCAATCGACGACGCGCAGAACGAGCCCGCGCTCGCGCGCCATCGCCGAGAACTCCACCTTCAACTGCACGAGCAGGTCGGCGATCGGGAAGTCGAACGGCTCGGCGCGAACGGCGCCGGCATCATAGGAGGAGATGTCGAGCAGCCGGTCGAGCACATGCTCGGTCGAGCGCAGCGCCGTGATCGCGCTGCTCGCCAGATTGCGCTCCTTCTCCGCTCCGCCGGATGGTGTCGCGGCGTGCAGGCTCTCGTCGAGCGCGGACAGGAACAGCCGCGCCGCGTTCAGCGGTTGCAGCAGATCGTGGCTGGCCGCCGCCAGGAAGCGGGTCTTGCCGAGATTGGCCTGCTCGGCCTCCGCCTTGGCCTGCTCGAGCGCCTCGGTCCGCTCGCGGACACGCAACTCGAGACCCTCATTGGCCCGCCGCAGGGCTTCCGCCGCGCGATGACGCTCGGTGACATCGGTATAGGTCGAGACGTAGCCGCCCTCCGCGACGCGATCATAAACGATCTCGAGCACGGTGCCGTCGGGCCGCTTACGCTCGTAGCGATAGGGCCAGCTCTGCGTCGCGACATCGCGATTGACCAGGAGCGCGGCGAATTCGGAGGCGGCATATTCGCCGCGCTCGACGTTGAAGGCGATCAGCTCCGCCAGCGGAAGGCCGACGCGCACGAAGTCCGGCGGCAGGTCCAAAAGCGCGATGAAGCGGCCATTCCAGGCGGTGATGTTGAAATCGGCATCGAACGCGCAGATGCCCTGCGGCACGCTTTCGAGCGTGCTCTGCAGCAGCGTGCGGTTGAAGCGCAACGCCTCGGAGGCCTCGTCCAGCATCGCCATCGCCTCCCGCCGCGACAGCGAGTGCCCTTCCAGCGACGCCGCGATCACCACGCGCGCCGACGCCGCGCCGATCGCACCGGCGAGAAGGTTCTCCGTGAAGCGGATCGAGTCGAGGTCGACAAGGCCCGACGGATCGAGCCGCGGTCCGGCACCGGTCGCGCGGGCAGCCAGATAACCGTCGAAGGCCGCCGAGCCCCGCTCCACGCCGACAAAGCGCAGCGTCAGCGCGCGGAGATCGTCGAGACGGACCACCACGCGCGACGACAGTTTTGGCACCATCTCGCGGACGACGCCGTCGGCAAACGCGGCGGCCTGGTTGCGCTCAACGGTCGATTGCCGTCCGAGCGCGGAGAATGCCAGGAAGCAGACGAGGTTGGCGGCAAGGCTCCACAGCGTGGCATGCGAAATCGGATCGAGCCCTTCCAGTCCGAACAGCGCGTTCGGCTTGAGCCAGGCCAGCTGCCAGGGACCATGGCGCACGATCTCCTCGACGCCGGGCCAGAGCGGCGCGGCCGAGGGAAGCAGTAGCGTATAGGCCCAGATGCAGAATCCGGCCGCGATCCCGACCGACGCGCCGACCTTGTTGGCACGCGGCCAGTACAAGCCTCCGACGAAGGCCGGCCCGAACTGCGCGACCGCCACGAACGACAGCAGGCCGATCACGGTGAGCGGATAGGACTGGTTGACGAGGCGGTGCATCAGGTAGGCGAGCAACAGGATGCCCAGGATCGAGAACCGGCGCACCGCCACCAGCACCGAGGTCATCGGTCGGCTCTGTGCACGCAGGCCGAAGAACCGCGAGCGCAGCAGCAGGGGCATGATGACGTCGTTGCAGAGCATCGTGCTCAGCGCGACGGACGTCATGATCACCATGCCGGTGGCGGCCGACAGTCCGCCCAGGAAGGCCATCAGGCTGACGGCGCCGGCGTCCGCCGCGATCGGCAGCGAAATGACGTAGGTGTCGGGATCCATCATGGCGCCGAACCTCGTAAGCCCCGCCGCGGCGATCGGCAGGATCAGCAGGCTGAACAGCGCGAGGTAACCCGGATAGAGCCAGGCCGCGGTGCGCGTGTGGTTCGGGCTTTCATTCTCGACGACGGCGACATGAAATGCCTGAGGCAGGCACAGGAAGGCGATGGCAGAGATGATGATCGTCGAAGGCCAGACCGGCTGCGTCGGGTCGAAGCTGAGGATTCCCGCCAGTTGCGGATCCGATTTGAACTGCGACAGCAGTGCGGCCGGCCCGCCTGATAGCCCGAACAGCACGAACAACGCCACGATCAGGAAGGCGACCAGCTTGACGACGCTCTCGAAGGCGATCGCGAGCATCAGCCCGCGATGATGCTCGCTGGCGTGAACATGGCGGACGCCGAACACGATCGCGAACAGCGCCATCGATGCCGCCACGCCGAATGCGGAGTCCTGCCAGAACCGCAGCGCCTCGCCGCCGGCCCGCTCGGGCTGCAGGATCAGATAGTCAAAGCTCTTGCCGACCGCCTTGAGCTGGAGCGCGATGTAGGGAAGCACGCCGAGCAGCGAGGCCAGCGTCAGGAAGGCCGCCAGCACCTGGCTCTTGCCGTAACGCGCCGCGATGAAGTCGGCGATCGAGGTGACGTTCTGCGCCTTCGCGATCGCGATGACCTTGGACAGCAGCCGCTGCCCGAACAGCAGCACCAGGGTCGGGCCGATATAGATCGTGGCGAAGTCCAGACCGCTGGTGGCGGCGCGCCCGACCGACCCGTAGAAGCTCCACGAGGTGTTGTAGACCGCAAGCGTCAGGCAATAGCTGATCGCCGCCGCCCAGGAGTTCGGCGAAACCAGCGGCCCGCCGGCGCTCCGCCGGTCGCCCCACCAGGCCACCAGGAACAGCGTGGTCACATAGCCGGCAGCGACTGTGAGAACGAACCACGCCTGCAAGAGATCCTCACCCGAGACCGTCTGATCCGCCCGCGACGAGCGGCCGGGGCGCGGGCGGATACTAGAGCGTTTTCAATCGCATGGAAGGGTGTTCATTCCGAAAGAGAGCGGCGGCCGGACAATCCCCGGCCGCCGCTCGCAATCACTCGGCCGCCTCGCCGGACAGACGTTGCTGCGGTACGCGCTTGACCACCAGGTTGACCACCACGGCCACCACGATGTTGAGCGCGAGCGCGAGCAGGCCGGTGTAGATCGCGACCTTGCCGGCGCCGAAATCAATACCGTGCAGCGGCTTCAACCCGTCCGACCAGGCCAGCCACGACCCGCCTGCGAGGCCGACGGCCCAGCCGGCCAGCAGCGCGGTGCTCGAGAACCAGTTCAGATAGAGACCGAAGACAAGCGCCGGCAGCGTCTGCAGGATCCAGAGGCCTCCGAGCAGCTGCAGGTCGAGCGCGAACTGCGTCGGCATCAAGAGGATGGCGAGCAGCGCGCCGACCTTCACCAGCATGGAGGTGATCTTGGCGACCTTCGCTTCACCGGCCGGCGTCACCTTCGGATCGACCCACACCTTCCAGAAGTTGCGGGTGAACAGGTTGGCCGCGCCGATGCTCATCACCGCCGCCGGCACCAGCGCGCCGATGGCGATCGCCGCGAAGGCGAAGCCCGCGAACCAGCTCGGGAACAGCGTCTTGAACAGCTCGGGCACGACGTCGTTGTTGCTTGCGAGCTTAAGCCCGGCCGCATGGCCCATGTAACCCAGCAGCGCAAGCAAGCCGAGCAGCAGCGTATAGGCCGGCAGCAGCATCGCGTTCTTGCGAATGGTGTTGCCGCCGGACGAGGCGAAGATGCCGGTCAGCGTGTGCGGGTACATGAAGGCGGCGAGCGCCGAGCCGAGCGCCAGCGAGGCGTAGGGCACGATCTGCGCTGGCGACAGCAGGATGCCGCCCGAGCCCTTCGCGGCGAATGCCGCATCCGCCGCAGTGAAGATCGCTCCGTAGCCGCCGAGCTTGGACGGCACGATCGCGATCGCGGCGATCACCACGATGTAGATCAT
This sequence comes from Bradyrhizobium iriomotense, assembly GCF_018130765.1. Taxonomy (GTDB): domain Bacteria; phylum Pseudomonadota; class Alphaproteobacteria; order Rhizobiales; family Xanthobacteraceae; genus Bradyrhizobium; species Bradyrhizobium iriomotense_A. The sequence continues at coordinate 250,664 of NZ_JAFCJZ010000002.1, read as the reverse complement.
GATGTCCTTGACGAAGGCGATCAGCGCCGGTGCGCGCAGGCCCGACGAATAGGTGTAGAGCGCCAGCACCAGGAAGGCGAGGACGAGCGGCACCTCGCCGTGAAGGCCGAGCGCTTTGATCGCCACTTCCATGCCGATGAGCTGGAGCGCGATGTAGGGCATCGTCGCCAGCACGCCCGTCGCCGCAACGGCGAGCTCGAGCCCGCGCGAGCCGTAGGCACCGCGTACCACATCGCCCGCGGTGACGTAGCCGCGCTCCTTGGCGACCTTCCACAACACCGGCATCACCGCGAACACGAAGGGATAGACGATGATGGTGTAGGGCAGCGCGAAGAAGCCGTAGGCGCCGACCGCATAGACCAGCGCCGGAACGGCGATCACGGTGTAGGCGGTGTAGAAGTCGCCGCCGACCAGAAACCAGGTGATCCAGGTCCCGAACTTGCGGCCGCCGAGGCCCCACTCGTCGAGATGGGCGAGCGTTTCCGGCTTGCGCCAGCGCGATGCGACGAAGCCCATGCCGGTGACGAGGATGAACAGTGCGAGAAATACGGCGAACGCCGCGCTATCGACATCAGTCAGCACGACGCACGCTCCTGTAGACGATGTAGGTAAGCAGCGAGGTCAGCGGCACCCAGGCGAGCTGGTACCAGTAGAAGAACGGGAAGCCGAACAGATGCGGCTCCCTTATATTGTAGAACGGCACGATCATCAGGCCGATGAACGGCAACAACAGCAACAGGCGTACCACGCGCTCTCCTCCCCTGTGAGTGAAGTCGACGCGCCTTTTCGTGGGCGCGACTTGAGCGCGATATAGCGGACAATGACGGTCAGCCCATCCCCCTACCTTGGCTCGGCCAGCCCCCCATACTTTCGTATCGTCAGCGGACTCCCGCAGTCCTCAGCAGCGCGCACGCCGCGGTCATCCCGCGACGCCGATGCGCGTCGCGCGTGATAGGAATGAAGTACGGAGGGACCGCTACTGCCTGCGGCGTTCGTTCGACGGCGCCGGCTTCGGCGGCTCGGGCGGCGGGGCGGCTTGCGATGAGTTGCTGGCGCCGAACAGCACGCGGGTCGGGTTGCGGTCGAAATTGTTCACGGCGCGGCTGATGTCGCCGAGGGTGCGGCGGCCGTCGCTGATCAAGGCGCCGGAGCGCTTGTCGAAATCGTCGGCGAGTTCGCGGATCGACTTCACCGCCTGGAACAATTCGCCGCCGTCCTTGCCGCCGGCCAGCGTGTTGAGGCCGAGCATGAGGTTGTCAGCCTTGAGCATGACGCCGTCGACCTTGGCCATCACGCCGTCGATCTTCTCGGAGTTGCGCGCCAGCGAGTTGGTGAAGGTCTCCAGATTCTTCAGCGAGTTCTTCACCGATTCCTGATTGTCGGCGACGATCTTGTTGATGTTCTGCAGCGTGCCGCGGATCGCCTCGGTGACGTCCTGGAGCTTGTTGGGGTCGGCGGTCAGCGTCGGGATGCCGTCCTCGTCGAGCGGCGGCGCCGGTGCCGCCTCCTCGCCGCCCTTGAGGGAGATCGCCGCGACACCGGTGAGGCCCTGGAATTCGAGGCCGACCAGCGTGTCCTTGCGAATCGGGGCGTTGTTCTCGACCATGGCGAGTGCGACAACCCGCCGCGGGTTATCGAGCTTCACCGAGACGACTTCACCTACCCTGATACCGTTAAAATTGACGCTGCCGCCATTGCGCAGGCCCGCCGCCGGGCCCTCGAACACGACGCGCAAGGGGCTGCGCTGCTTGGTGGTGTGCAGCGACTGGAACCAGAGCACGAAGCCGATCGCCGCGGCGATTACCGCCAGCGTGAACGATCCGATCAGGACGTAATTCGCCCGCGTTTCCATCAGGTGCTCCGGCTACTCAACTCATGACCGCGCGGGCGCGCTTGCCATGGAAATACTGCCTCAACCAGGGATGCTGCGAGGCCTGCATGTCGGCGATCGACCCTGCCGCAATGATCTTACCGTTCCCTAAAACGGCGATGCGGTCGCAAGCGGTGTAAAGGCTGTCGAGGTCGTGGGTTACCATGAAAACGGTCAGACCCAAAGTGCGCTGGAGCGTCCGCACCAGCTCGTCGAAATCGCCGGCACCGATCGGATCGAGCCCCGAGGTCGGCTCGTCCAGGAACACGAGGTCCGGATCGAGCGACAGCGCGCGTGCGAGCGCGACGCGCTTGATCATGCCGCCCGAGAGTTCCGACGGGAAACGCTCGGCGACCTCGGGCTTGAGCCCGACCATGGCGAGCTTGGCCATGGTGATCTCGTCCATCAGCCGCTGCGACACGCGAAGATATTCGCGCATCGGAAACTGGATGTTCTGCCGCACGGTCAGCGAGGAGAACAGCGCGCCCTGCTGGAACAGCACGCCCCAGCGCCGCTCGACATTGCGCCGCTGCGACGTGCTGGAGGAATCCAGATCAACGCCGAACACTTCGATGGAGCCCGCGACCTTCGGCACGAGGCCGATGATGGTGCGCGTCAGCACCGACTTGCCCGCGCCGGAAGGACCGACAAAGCCCAAAATCTCGCCGCGCTTGACGTCGAGGTTGAGCCCGTCGAGCACGCGCGTTGCGCCGAACTGCACGGTGATGTCGCGGACGCGGATGATGGGATTTTGAATTTCGCCTGTCATCGTCACATCCCGATCGAGGCGAAGAAGATGGCGAACACGCCGTCCATGACGATGACGAAGAAGATGCCCTTCACCACCGACGCCGTGGTGTGCTGCCCCAGCGATTCCGCGCTGCCCTGCACCGCAAGTCCCTCGACGCAGGCGACGATGCCGATCACCGCGGCCATCACCGGTGCCTTCACGATGCCGACGATGAAATGGTCGATCGAGATGGCGTCGCGCAGACGCAGCAGGAACGCTTCGGGATCGACGCCGCCGTAGAGCCAGGCGACGAGACCGCCGCCATAGAGCGCGGCCATGGCGCCGAGGAAAGCGAGGATCGGCAGCGCCAGCACGAGGGCCAGCATGCGCGGCAGCACCAGCACCTCGATCGGGTCGAACCCCATGGTGCGCAGCGCGTCGATTTCCTCCCGCATCTTCATCGAGCCGAGCTCGGCGGTGTAGGCGCTGCCCGAGCGGCCCGCGACCATGATCGCGACCAGGAGCACGCCGATCTCGCGCAAGACCAGAACGCCGAGCATGTCGACGACGAAGATGTCGGCGCCGAAGCGGCGGAAGTGGAAGATGCCCTGCTGCGCGATGATGCAGCCGATCAGGAAGGTGATCAGCACGATGATCGGCACCGCGCGCCAGCAGACCTGCTCCATGTGGTGCACGGTCGAGGTCAGGCGGAACGAGCGCGGGTGGATCAGCACGCGAAGGCCCGCCGCCAGCACCGCGCCGAGCATGTCGATCAGGCCTGCCACCGTGCCGCCGACGCCGGCGACAGTGCGGCCGATCTGCTCCAGCATGCCGGTGATGGTGATCGTCGAGGTCTCGACCACGGGCGTCGCCCGGACCCGCCGCACCTCGTCCACGAGGCTCGAATAATTGGCCGACAGCCCGGCGATCTGCGCCTCGACCGCGCCTTGGGTCAGGCTGCGGCGCAGCCGCTCGATCAGCCAGGCGCCGAACGTGTCGAGCTTGGCGACCTCGGAGACGTCGATGAAGATGCTTTGCGGACTGCCGGCGAGCTTCTCGGCATCCGCGACCATCCGCTCCAGGACCGGCGCGAAGCTCGCGGTCCAGGTTCCGGTGGCGCAGAGTGCCAGCGCGTTGCCCTTCGCAATCCGCTCCAGCTTCGGATCGCTGTTCAAGATGTCCGCTCCCGCGCCGGGGCGCAAGAAACAGATGAATTCAGATAGTTGCGCACGCGCCCTTACCCAGAGAAGGTATCCCCAAGTGGTTAATGTTAGTTGCTACAGGTAACCAGCAGGTTCAGATTTCGCCAGAGTTCAAAATGACTTCCAGCAAAGTTCCGGCACTTCGGGCGCGAATCGAGCGCTTTCCCATTGCCGGCAGTTTCACGATCAGCCGGGGGGCCAAGACAGAGGCCGTCACCGTTTTGGCCGAAGTGAGCCGGAACGGCCTCACCGGCCGCGGCGAATGCGTGCCCTATCCCCGCTATGGCGAGACCCCCGAGGCGACCCTAGCCGCCATTGAGGCCATGCAGGCGGCCGTGGCCGGCGGTCTGACCCGCCAGGCCCTGCAGGCCGCCATGCCCCCAGGCGCGGCCCGCAACGCGCTGGATTGCGCCCTGATCGACCTGGAAGCCAAGGCGGCGGGCTTACGGGCCTGGAACCTGCTCGACCGCCCGGTGCCGGGGATGCGCACCACGGCCTACACGATCTCGCTGGGCACGCCCGAGGCCATGGCCGCGGCCACCGCCAAAGCGGCGCACCGGCCACTGCTCAAGATCAAGCTCGGCGGCGACGGCGACCCGGAGCGGATCGCGGCCGTGCGCAAGGCGGCCCCGGAGTCCGAACTGATCGTCGATGCCAACGAGTCCTGGACCGAAGCCAATCTGGCGCACAATCTCGCCGCCTGCGCCGCCGTCGGCGTCACCCTGGTCGAGCAGCCGCTGCCGGCGGGCAAGGACGAGGCGCTAGCGCGGATCCGGCGGCCGCTCGTGGTCTGCGCCGACGAGAGCGTGCATGACCGCAAGTCACTGGCGCCGCTCCGTGAGCGCTACGACGCCGTGAACATCAAGCTCGACAAGACCGGCGGCCTCACCGAGGCGCTCGCCATGGCTGACGCCGCGCAGGCGCTCGGCTTCGAGATCATGATCGGCTGCATGGTCGCGACCTCGCTGTCGATGGCCCCCGCCATGCTGGTGACGCCGCAGGCGCGCTTCGTCGATCTCGACGGCCCCTTGCTGCTGGCGCGCGACCGCGATCACGGCCTGCGCTATGACGGCAGCCTGGTCTATCCGCCTGATACCTCGCTCTGGGGCTGAGCCTTGAGCCGGTGCCGCGCCGACCAGATCACCAGCGCACCGGCCGCAGCCATCGCCGCCATGACGTAATACAGGCCGTCGCCGATGCGGGCGTAGATCGCGCCTGACGCGATCGAGGTGGTCGCGCCCAAGAGCCCGCTGCATGCGGCGTAATAGCCCTGCCCCCGCGCGAGCTGATGCGAGGGCACACGTTGCACCAAGAGGTTCATCGTGCCGACGATGGTCATGCCGAAGGTCAGGCCATGGCCGAGCTGCACGATCGCGAGCAGCGCCAGCGGCGGCTCGCTGGCGGTGACGATCCAGCGCACCACGGCGCTCAAGCCACCGATCGCCATCATCGTGGATGGATGCAGCACGAAGCGCGGCGACAGCGCGAACACGACGATCTCGGCGATCACGCCCAGCGTCCAGAGGCCCGCGATCATCAGCCCACTGATTCCGTGGAGCTGCCAGTTGATGGCCGAGAAGGTGTAATAGGCGACGTGGCTGCCCTGGATCAGCGCCGCGGAGACGATGAGCGCCCAGAATCCGGCATCGCGCAGCAGCGCCGTGTCGGCACGCGGTTCGGCGCTCTTGCGCCTGACGTCGTCGAGCGGCTGCAGCAGCAGGCTGGCGAGCACTGCAACCACCGCCCAGGCGACGATCACCCAGATCAGGTCGCGGCCTGCGATGACGTCGACGAGATAGCCGCAGGCGAGCGAGCTGGCGGCGAACGCCGCCGAGCCCCACAGCCGCAAGGGCCCATAATCGAGCCCGTAGCGCGCAACGCCGCGCAGCGCGTAGGCATCGGTCAGCGGTGTCGACGGCGTCCACATCATGCAGGTGAGCGCGTAGATCAGGAACAGCGCCAGCGGCTGCTGTTGCAGGCCCACGGCCGCAAAGCCGATCGCGGTTGCCAGCACCGACAGCATCATGCCGGCGCGAATGGCATGCCGCTTTTCAGCAAAGGCGGTGATTTGCGGCAGCGTGGTGAAGCGCGTGATCGCCGGCAGCGCGTTGATGAGGCCGATCCAGGCTGCGTCGATGCCGATCGCCTTCAGCCAGACCGGGAAGAACGGCAACTGCGTGCCCGCCACCGCGAACAGCGCCGAATAGAACAGGGCGAGGCTCACGGCGAATCGCCGCTTCACGGCCGCTGGCGTGGGGATTTGTGATTCGGTCTGCATCAAACCAATTGCGATTCGGTCGATATCGTGGTGATCGTTACTGTAACGCGCACTGATTTGCGCGACGAGATTGTCATGGCCAACGAAGCATTCGCCCTTTCGCCCATGTCTGCCCGCGCGGCCGAGCCGAACGAGCAGGATTACGACGCGATCCGCGAAGCCTTCATGGAGACCGCGCGCGGCCGCTGGTTCCTCGGCGAATATGCCAAGCGCAACCGCAATGCGGATACCCGCATGGTGCTGGATGCGGTCGCGAAAATCGAAGAAACCCTTGCGGCACAGCGACAACCCGTCGTCGAGGACCGCCTGCCCGAGGCGCTGGTCGAGATCCGCCGCGCCATCCGCGAGGCCGAGACGATCGCGATCGCGGCGTTCGATCCCGCCGCGATCGAGGCAAGTCTCGCGCCGATCCCGCGCGGCGTGCGCATCATCAAGGAGATCTCCTGGCGCTGGCGCGAGATCGGCGCCGACGGGCGAATCTGCGACCTCATTGATTCGCAGCTCGCCTCGATCGAGGCCGCCTGCGGACAGATGTCGACCATTGACCCCCGCGTCGAGCTCAAGGCCGCATTCGATCTGCTCAGGGAACGGATCGAGCAGACCGAGGGCGGCGCATCGCCGCAGGCCGAGCGTCCCTCGCCGGCTCCGGTGCAGGAGACACCCTCCGCGGTGGCGGAAGCTCCGCTTGTGGAGGCCTCGCCTGCCGTGACGGCGAGCGAAGCGCCCGTGGCTTTTACGGAGAGCCCGCAGGACATCGCGGTGGCTGGCGAGCCCGAAGCAGCGGTTGAGGAAGCCGGCAGCGCTGAAGCATTCGCGATGGCCGAGCAGGCCATGGATGCGACCGTCGCCCCGGAGATCGCAGCCGACAGCGAGATCGCGCCTGACAAGGCATCACCCGACAACGCCGCGGTGGAAGACGTTGCTCTTGAAGAGCCGGTCGCGGAGGCCAGCGCGGCCGCTGAGGTCACCGACGCGTTCTCGCTCGACGCCGCCGCGGTAGCCGAGGACGAAGCCATCCTCGATGCCATCGCGCTGGAGATGGCCGCGCCCGATCCAGAGTTCGACGAGATCATCGAGCCGGTCGAGATGGCCGTCGCGGAGCCGATGGTTGCGGAGGCCGTGGCGCCCATTGCGGCCGAGCTTCCGGAGCCGGTCGCACCCGAGCCCGTCGCCGCCGCGGTCGCGGAAGAGCCCGCAGCCGACGCGCCGATCGCGATGGACTCGCTCGCGCGCCTCACCGACGCCATCGCGGAAGCCGCCGCCGAAGTGATGGAGCAGCAGGCCCCGGCGATGGCAGCCACGGCATCACTCGCCGCAGCACCGGCCGCAGCGCTGCCGATGCCCTCTCCCTTGCCCTCGCCCGAGCCCTCACTCGGCGCCACCATCCTCGCCAGCGGCATCCTGCAAAAACCCCGCGCACCGGCCAACGACCCGCTCGCGCCGATCCGCCGCATGACGCAGGCCGAGAAGATCGCGTTCTTCTCGTAAGAGGGCACGCTTTCTCTCGTGTCCCGGACAAGCGAAGCGCTAATCCGGGACCCAGGAGCCACAACCTCATTCGCAACATGGGCCCCGGCTCTGCAGCGCACCGCTGAAGAAGCGCTGCGCTGCGTCCGGGGCACAGGAGGAAAGTGAGGCGCACACTCACAGTCGTCATTGCGAGCGCAGCGAAGCAATCCAGACTGTCGCCGTGGAAAGACTCTGGATTGCTTCGCTCCGCTCTCAATGACGACATCACTAGTCCCGTCATCCTGAGGTGCGAGGCGCGCGATGCGCAGCATCGTGCGGGGAGCCTCGAAGGATGAACGGCCCCGATGCAGCCGGGCCGTCGCCCTTCGAGGCTTGCTCAGCGGCGCGGTTGCGCCACTGAGCGCGCTCCTCAGGGTGACGGTGATATACGAGCGCTCGCTATGATGCGCGCGATCACCCGCAATTCCACACCGCCCCGATCGGCGTCCGCGTCCAGCACGGGCCAAAGCTGCCGCCGTTGTAGCGGCCGCCGCCGAAGCCGGGTCGGCCGAAATAGTGCCACTCGCCGTCCCAGCGATAATACTGAGGCACCGGGTCGATGTACCAGTGGCGACGCTCACTCCGCGCGAGGCGCCGCATCGCATCCTTCTGCTTGTAGAGCGGAATGCTGTTGCTCAGCGGCTGACGATAGCCCGGCAGGAAGCCGTAGCCCTTCCAGACCGGCTTGGGACGTTTTTGCGCGGGCTCAGCGGGCGCGACAGCGGGCAGCAGCGACAGGATGACAGCAACGAATAGACACAGAAGGCGAGACATGGATCGACAATAGACGCTCGCCTGCGGGAAGACCATTCAAATTCGAGTGCTGGTTGATCCTCGCCATGCGCAGGATCGTCGCACACGATGTCCGCATGCGCTTTGCATCGCGCGTGCGTCGATCGAACGCAGCCCGCTAGGTGATCACGCCCTTGCGGATCAGGAAGCAGCCATAGCCCCTGCTGTCGCCGACCTGCACGACGCCGAAGCCCGTAGCCGCCGCGCGATAAAAATCCGGACGCGAGAGCTTGCCGGGAGTGACAGTGCGGCCGACAGCGCGCTCGATCTCCGCAAGCACGGCGCGCTGCACGTCGGGCACGCGATCGGGATCGTCGACCGGCATCATCACGCGCACCGGATCCGGATCGAAATCGTCGAGCGGATAGACCGACATGATAGCCCGCATTGCGGTCTCCATGCTCATGCCCGGCAGCTGGATCAGGCGCTGCGACGTCGTGCTCTGCGCGATGCGGGTCGCGGGATGATTGGCGTCGACGAAAACCAGGTCGTCGCCGTGCCCCATCGCGGCGAGCAGCCAGAGCAGATCGGGCGTGAGGATCGGATCGATCGATTTCAGCATGTGACGGCACTTCCCCCAGAGCATGTTCTTCGCCGGCGGAACCGGCCATTCACTATAGCAGGTTCCAAAGCGTGATTCAGATCACGCAGCCTACCATGGTGACAGGGATCACGGACCCCGAACTCGAACGCGGCCAGTCTGCCTCGCAACCAATCTCGCATCGAGATCAGTGCCAGAGGAGCACGCCATGTTCCGCCTAAGACCTTTCCTGATGACGGCTAGCCTCGTGGGAAGCCTGTTCGGCTTCGCCTGCGGCCCCGTTTCCGCGCAAGTCGCCCCGGTCCAGCCTGCTCCCACCGCCCTGCAAGGGCCGGAGCAGCGCGTCGCGCTGGTGATCGGCAATTCGAACTACCAGAACGCGCCGCAGCTCGCCAATCCCGACAATGACGCCCAGTCGATGGCGCAGTTCCTGAACTCCGCCGGCTTTGAGGTGGTCTCGGCGACCGACCTCGGCCAGAACGACATGCTCCGCGTGGTGCAGGACTTCTCCGCAAAAGTTTCGGCGCGCGGCCCGAACACCGTGGCGATGGTCTACTACGCCGGTCACGGCGTGCAGCTCGCCGGCGAGAACTATCTCGTTCCGGTCGATGCGAAGGTGTCCAGCCCGACCGAGCTCGTCAGCAATTCGGTGCGCCTCGTCGACGTGATGTCGACGCTGGAGACGATCCCGAGCCGCATGCGCATCGTCATCCTCGATGCCTGCCGCAACAACCCCTTCCCGTCCGTCAACGACGCGGGCCGCGGCCTCGCCATCGTCGATGCGCCGAACGGTTCGATCGTCGGCTACTCGACCGCGCCGGGCGCCGAGGCGCTCGACGGCACCGGCGGCCACAGCCCCTATACGCAGGCCTTCCTCAACGTCGCGCGCGAGCCCAACGTGCCGATCGAGCAGTTGTTCAAGCGCGTGCGCCTTCAGGTGAACCAGAGCACCAGCGGCGCGCAGATCCCGTGGGAGAGCTCCTCGCTCACGAGCGACTTCACCTTCTTCGGCGACACCGCAATTGCCGCCAACCGCGCGCCGGTGAATGCGCCCGTGGTGCAGATGGCTTCCAACCTGCCGAGCCGCTCGACCCGTCAGGCCTACGACTACGTCGTGTCCGAGGGCCGGCCCGAGTACTATCAGGAGTTCATCCAGATGTATCCGCACGACCCGCTGTGCGAGCACATCCGCTGGCTGCTTAGCAACCTCCTGATCTCGCAGGCCTGGCACAAGGCGGTGCTCGCGAATTCGCCGCTCGGCTACCAGACCTTCTACGACAGCTACGGCACCAGCCCCTATGCTGTGTCCGCGCTGAAGCTCGCAGCCCAGCCCAAGCTGATCCCCTTGATGCAGCCGACCAAGTTCCTGGCGCCGCAGAACATCGCCCCGGTCTTCAAGATGGGCAATCTCGGCCAGCCCAAATACATGCCGCTGATGCAGGGCAATGGTGGCGCGCAAGTCAACGGCAACCTGCCGGTCGTGCAGAAGCCGATCGACGGCAACGTGGTCGGCAAGCTCGGCAATGGCGGTCCGATCGGCAACCTGCCGGCGGGCAACAACCAGCCGAACGGCACGCCGTCGCAGACCCCGGGCAAGATCGTCACCCTGCCTGCGCCGACTAACACGACCAACAATACTGGCGGCACCGGCAAGATCGTGACGCTGCCCGTGACCAACAACACGCCGAACGGCGGCAACGCCAACGGCAATCCCGGCAAGATCGTCAGCATGCCGGTCAATGCCGGCAAGGGCGGCACGACTGTCGACGTGAAGCCTGTCCAGACGCAGAACAATCCGATCCGCGTCAACAATGGCAACACCGGAATCGTGAAGCTCAACAACAACCCGGTGAACAAGGTGCAGGTCCAGAACAACGTGCAGACCAACCGTCCGCAGCTCAACACAACGCCGAACCGCATGGTCAACAACAACAACAACTTCCGCCAGTCGATGAACCAGGCGCCGAGCATGGGCGGCGGCAACAACAACCACCGCGGCTTCATGCACTGATCGCGCGGAGAAGACGGTGCGCTCCCTCCCCCGCTTGCGGGGGAGGGTTGGGGAGAGGGTGCTTCCGCAGAGAGATTCCCCTAGAGGAGAGAGCCCCCACCCGGCGCTTCGCGCCGACCTCCCCCGCAAGCGGGAGAGGTTGCACCGAGCGAGCCGATAGCTCGATCCCGTCAAATCGGCGAAACGACAAAGGGGCAGAGCGGAAACGCTCTGCCCCTTCTTCATGTCAAAATCTCAGATAATCAGGCCACCAGCTCGGCGAACAAATCCGCATCCACATTGCCGCCTGACAGCACGATAACGACGTTCTTGCCGGCCACATCGAGGCGGCCCGCGAGCAGCGCGGCGAGGCCGACGGCGCCGCCGGGCTCGACCACCAGCTTCAGCTCACGATAGGCGAACGCCACGGCCGCGCCGACTTCCTTGTCCGACGCCGTGACGCCGCGCGCCAGGAGTTTGCTGTTGATCGCAAAGGTCATCTCGCCCGGCATCAGCGCCATCAGCGCATCGCAGATGGTGCGGCCTGCCGGCGGATGCGGTTCGCGATGGCCGGCGGTCAGAGAGATGCCGTGATCGTCGAACGCCTCGGGCTCGGCCACCACGATCTCGGCCTGCGGATAGCGCGCCTTCACGGCCGTCGCCACGCCCGCGATCAGGCCGCCGCCGGAGGCCGGGGCCACCACGATGTCGGGGCTAAGGCCGAGCGTTGCCATGTCCTCGGCGATCTCGCGGCCGGCGGTGCCCTGCCCTGCGATCACGAAGGGATCGTCATAGGGCTTGACCAGCGTCGCGCCGCGCTTCTCGGCGATGCCGCGCGAGATCGCTTCGCGATCGTCCTTGTCCCGATCGTAGAGCACGACCTCGGCACCATAGGACTTGGTGCGCTCACGTTTCGAGAGCGGCGCATCCGCCGGCATCACGATGGTCGCCTGCATGTCGAGGATCTTTGCCGCGGCCGCCACGCCTTGGGCGTGGTTGCCGGAGGAGAACGCGACGACGCCGCCGGCGCGCTTGTCCTGCGGGATCGAGAACACCTTGTTGAACGCGCCGCGGAACTTGAACGAGCCGGTGCGCTGGAGCATCTCCGGCTTCAGAAACACCTTGGCACCGACACGCTCGTTGAGCACGGGAAAGGACAACAGCGGGGTGCGGATGGCGTAGGGCGCAATCACGCGCGCTGCGGCATCGATGTCGGCGGGGCCGACCGGGAGGAGCTGTTCGGTCATGGCGGAATGTTATCGCGGCAGCCTGAGCGCGGGCAAGACACCTCCGCGCGATGGACCCAAAGCGTTTTCGAGCGAAGTGGGTACCGGTTCGCGTCAAGAAAACGCGTCGAAACAAGGATCTGGAGGCCCGTTCCGAGCCATCGGAACGGAAATGGCTCCAGTTTTCAGGCCACGAAACTAACCGGCTCCGCTCCATTCCTGCCTGATAGCACCGCCCCGACCGCCTGGATGCTGTCGATGAAGACCCGGGCCGAGGCCTCCCAGGTGTAGTTGGCGGCGAATTCGACGCAGTCCTGCCGGGAGACGCCGAGCGCGGCAAAGCAGGCGCTGCGCAGATCGTGATCGAGGGCGCCGACCGGCGCATCGCCGATGACGTCGCGGGGACCCTTCACCGGGAAGGCCGCGACCGGCAGGCCGCTCGCCAGCGCCTCCAGCAGCACCAGGCCGAACGTGTCGGTCTTGCTCGGGAACACGAACACGTCGGCCGCAGCATAGATTTCCGCCAGCGCCTCGCCGTGCTTCTCACCGAGGAAGATCGCGTCGGGATAGGCCTCTTCGAGCGCAGCGCGCGCCGGGCCGTCGCCGACAACCACCTTGGTGCCGGGTAGATCGAGGTCGAGGAACGCCTCGAGATTCTTCTCCACCGCGACGCGGCCGACCGACAGGAACACCGGCGCCGGCAGGCAGAGATCGACGGCGCGGGGGTGGAACAGGCCGGTGTCGACGCCGCGCGGCCACAGCACGACATTGTCGAAGCCGCGCTCGCTCAGCTCACGGGCGAGCGCGGGCGTTGCCGCCATCACGGCGCGGCTGGGCGCATGGAAGCGGCGCAGCGCCCGCCAGATCAGCGAGCCCGGAACCGGCACGCGGGCGCGGACATATTCGGGAAAGCGGGTGTGGAAGCTGGTCGTGAACGGCAGCTTGCGCTGGCGGCAATAGCGGCGGACCATCAGGCCGATCGGCCCTTCGGTCGCGATGTGGATGCTGTCGGGACGGGCCTCCTCGATCAGCTTCGCGATTCGCGCCGGACGCGGCATCGCGAGGCGCACGTCGCGATAGCTCGGCATCGCGAAGGTGCGGAACGATTGCGGCGTCAGGAACGCGAACTCTACACCGAGCCCTTTGGCTGCGTCAGCGAGCTTGGTCAGCGTCCGAACCACACCGTTGACTTGAGGGTGCCAGGCGTCGGTCGCGACCAGGATGCGCATCAGGCAGCCCTTGCTGCCACTTGCGGGACCTGCGCCGGCTTCTGCAATTGGTCCGCCCAGGTGATGATCTCGAAATGGCCGTCGTCGTGCTCGACCAGGGCGGTGCAGCTCTCCACCCAGTCGCCGCAATTCATGTAGCGGATGCCGGCCTCGTCGCGGATCACGGCATAGTGGATGTGGCCGCAGATGACGCCGTCGGCCTCATGGCGCCGCGCTTCGGCGGCCAGCGCCTGCTCGAACGCGCCGATATAGTTGACGGCGTTCTTGACCTTCTGCTTGGCCCATTGCGACAGCGACCAATACGGGACCTTGAACATGCGCCGGAAGAAGTTGACGAAGCGATTCATCTGGATCGCGAAGTCGTAGGCCTTGTCGCCGAGATGGGCGAGCCAGCGCGCGTTCTGCACCACGAGGTCGAAGATGTCGCCGTGGATGACGAGGTAGCGCTTGCCGTCCACGCCGGTGTGGACGGTGTTCTCGACCACGTCGATGCCGCCGAAATGCGTGCCGTAATAGTTGCGCAGGAACTCGTCGTGATTGCCGGGGATGTAGACGATCTTGGCGCCCTTGCGCGCCTTGCGCAAAAGCTTCTGGACGAGGTCGTTATGCGACTGTGGCCAGTGCCAGCTCGATTTCAGCGCCCAGCCATCGACGATGTCGCCGACGAGATAGATCGTGTCGGCATCATGGTAGCGCAGGAAGTCGAGCAGAAGGTCGGCTTGAGAACCGCGGGCTCCGAGATGAACGTCGGAGATGAACAACGTGCGAAAGCGCCGCTCCGGGCTCTCGTCACTCACATCGTAACTTCCCATGCGCCAGCCTGTAACAATGTCCCGTGACAGGGGGATGACTGATTGAACCCTTGAGGCACCTTCAAATACGAATCACGCCTTGCCTCGCCCTCCTCCGCGAATATCAGTCGCATGCGACAATCAGGCGACATGGCGCCGCCAGCGGTGCCCGCAAGACCACGGAGGCCTGGTGACCCCTCCCCTGGAGGGGGCTATCGCATATGGTGTGCACGATGCGGCGGCATCGGCACTGGGCTCCCTCTCCCGCTTGCGGGGGAGGGCTGGGGTGGGGGTGTCTCCGCGTCGGGATTATTGGGGATTGCGGAGGATGTCCCTGCGTGGCGAGAGCCCTCACCCGCCGCGCTCTGCGCGCGTCGGCCTCTCCCGCAAGCGGGAGAGGCGGACCAAGCCCGCAGACAGTCCTCGTGAAATCGATATGCGATCGCCCTGCCCCCCAGCGGAGGGTGAAACGGGCCGCCGCAGAGGCTATGCTGAACGGATCAACGGCAGCGGTTCTGCTCACCGCTGATGCACGCTCGCGGCGTCAGTAAAATTTGTGGAAATGATGGATCGGCCCGTGGCCATGGCCGACGCTGAAGCGGTCGGCGGCCGCAATCGCCGCGCTGATCCAGGTCTTGGCGTTACGCACGGCAAGCTCGAGATCCTCGCCCTTGGCGAGCCCCGCCGCGATTGCCGAGGACAGTGAGCATCCAGTGCCATGGGTGTTGCGGGTAGCGACGCGGGGCGCGGCGAGCGCGGTCGTGTGTCCGGACGTGACGAGATAGTCGATGCTCTCGGCGCCCTCCCCGTGCCCGCCCTTGATCAGGACCGCGCGGCAGCCGAACGCCAGCAGCCGATGTCCCTGGGCTTCGATCTCTGCCTCGTTCGCCGCAATGTGCTCGCCGAGAAGAGCCGCAGCCTCCGGCAGGTTCGGCGTGATCACCGAGGCCAGCGGCATCAGTCTCGTGCGCAAGGCATCGACGGCTTCGGACGCCAGCAGGCGATCGCCGGAGGTCGCCACCATCACGGGATCGAGCACGATGTGGCGCGGCTGCCAGCGCGACAGCGCTGCTGCGATCTCATCGATGCTGGCGGCTTGGGCGACCATGCCGATCTTCACCGCGCCGATGTCGAGATCGGAGAACACCGCATCGATCTGCGCGGCGACGAACTCGGCCGGAACGGCATGAATGCCGGTAACGCCGCGCGTATTCTGCGCCGTCAGCGCCGCGATCACGGAGGCGCCATAGACGCCGAGCGCGGCAAAGGTCTTCAGATCCGCCTGGATGCCGGCGCCGCCGCTGGAATCCGAGCCTGCAATGGTGAGGGCTGTGGGCGTCGTCATCGCCGGATACGCTCGTTTGAGAAGGACACCGCCATAGTCTGTCCTAGCGCGCCCCCGACGTGCCCGCAAGCCGGGCCGGCGATGGCCTGCGAATCAGGCGGAGAGCGGCCTCGGGCCGCCTGTCCTCCCGCAATCGTGCACATTCCGCCAAAATATGACATCGGCATCGCCCGGCCTTGGCATCGATTCCGATGAATGAGAGGTTGGCCCGTGGATTCGTCCACAGCGCCATGTTGCGGGCCGACCTCGGCTCGCAATCCTCTCGGGAACCCGATCATGTGGGCCTATTTCGAACGTCTCCTCGACTCCTCGATGTTCTCCCCGCACGGCATCTGCCTGCTCTGGGAACCCGAGCTGATATGGCTGCATGTCGTCTCGGACGCCAGCATTGCGCTCGCATATTTCTCGATCCCGTTCGCGCTTGCGATCCTGGTCACCAAACGGCGCGACCTCAAGTTCGGATGGGTGTTTTGGGCGTTCGCCGTCTTCATCATGGCCTGTGGCCTGACGCATGTGCTGTCGATCTACACGCTCTGGGTGCCGATCTACGGTATCGAGGGCATCGTCAAGGCGCTCACCGCCGTGGCGTCGGTCTTCACCGCGGGCGCGCTCTGGCCGCTTCTGCCAAAGATCCTGAGCATCCCCTCGCCGTTCGAGCTCCGGCAGGTCCAGGCCGCGCTCGAGGAGGAGGAGACCAAGAACCGGGATGCGGCGCAACTGCTCGGCCAGGTCAGTGAAGCCCAGCGCGCGCTGCGCGAGAGCATGACGCGTCTCACCGCCGTCGTCGACACCGCGGTCGACGGCGTCATCCTGTTCGACGCGCAAGCCCGCATTCTCCTGTTCAATCCCGCCTGCGAACGGCTGTTCGGCTATCGCGCCGACGAGGTCATGAATCGCGACATCGGCATGCTGATGTCCAAGGAGAAGCCCTCATCCGCCGGTCGCGCGCAGCGTTTCGCAACAGGGGAAGCCGTCGGCCTGCGCAAGGACGGATCGAGCTTTCCGATGAATCTGTCGGTGGGCCAGGCGTGGCAGGACGGCGAACTGATCCATGTCGGCATCGTTCACGACCTGACCACGCGCAAGCTGACCGAGCAGCAGCTGCAGCAGGCGCAGAAGATGGAGACGGTCGGCCAGCTCTCCGGCGGCATCGCCCACGACTTCAACAATCTGCTCACGGTCATCATCGGCAACGCGGAATTTTTGAGCGAGCAGCTCCGCGAGCGGCCCGACCTCCGCCGCTTCGCCGACGACATTTGCCAATCGGGCGAACGCGGCGCGGAGCTGACGCAGCGGCTGCTGGCGTTCAGCCGGCGCCAATTGCTGCAACCCCGCGCGATCGATTGCCGCGAGCTCCTGACCTCCATGCACAAGCTGCTCAAGCGCACCCTGCGCGAGAACATCGAGATCAGGACGGCGTTCGGTTCCGGCTCCATCCTGGCCTTCGCCGACCGCGCCCAGCTGGAATCCGCCGTGCTCAATCTGGCGCTGAATGCGCAGGATGCCATGCCATCAGGCGGGCATCTCACCCTCAGCACCGAGCTCGCGGCGATCGACGATCACTATCGCATGCAGCATCCGGAGGTGGCGTCCGGCAGCTACGCCTTGATCTCGGTCACCGATGACGGCGAAGGCATGGCACCCGACGTCATCGAGCGCGCCTTCGAGCCGTTCTTCACCACCAAGGAGGTCGGCAAGGGGTCCGGCCTCGGCCTCAGCATGGTCTATGGCTTCGCCAAGCAATCAGGCGGACATGTCTCGATCTACAGCGAGCCGGGCCTCGGCACGACGGTCCGCATTTACCTGCCACATGCCGGCGGCGAGCAATCGCTCGCCGACATCGAGGCGCGCGAGGAAGCCGCGCCCCGCGGCCGCGAAACGATTCTGATCGCCGAGGACGATCCGTTCGTCCGCTCCTCCGTCACCCTGCGCGTGGAGGCGCTGGGATATCGCGTGATCTCGGCCGTCAACGGCAAGGAGGCCTTGCAGCTGCTTCGCACCAACCCGGCCATCGACCTCCTGTTCACCGACATCGTGATGCCCGGCGGAATGAGCGGTTGGGAGCTCGCCGACCAGGCCCGGCGCATCCGCCCCGGCCTGCCGGTCGTGTTCTCGTCCGGCTACGCCCTCGAGACCCTGGTCGAGCAGGGTCGTGCCCACGCGCAGTCGATCGTACTGACCAAGCCCTATCGCAATGCCGAACTCGCCCATCGGCTCAGGGAAGCGTTCACCGCCGCACCCCTGCCCTCCTAGAGACGACCCCAGGCGACCGCAAGGCGGCAAGTTCGCTTGCCAAGCCACCCCGGTTTTGGCCTATTAGCCTCCAGATGCGCTTTCGGAGTGACTGCAATGGTTCCCTTTTTCGTCCAGATCAAATGCAAGCTCGGCCAGTCCTATACGGTCGCCAATGCGCTCGCCGAAGCCGAGATCGCCTCCGAGATCTACTCCACCGCCGGCCAATATGATCTGCTGGTGAAGTTCTACGTCGACAAGGACACCGACATCGGCCACTTCGTCAACGAGAAGGTACAGGTGCTGCCGGGCATCCAGGACACTCTCACCATCATCACCTTCAAGGCGTTCGGCACGGGCTAGAGCTAGCGGCGCTAGCTGCCCTCCTTGCGCTTGGGCGGTGTCGGTCCCTGCACCGGGGGCAGCGATTTCAGATAGGCGGCCATCGCGGCGCGATCTTCTGCGGTCAGTTGCGCCAGGTTCTTGATCACCGGCCGCATCGCGCCCGAGGCGCTGTCGCCCTCGGGCATGTCGCCGGTCTCGAGGAAATCGGCGATATCCTTCTCGCTCCAGCTGCCGATGCCCTGCTGCGTGATGTTCGGCACCCAGCCCTTCCCTTCCGGATTTGGGCCGCCGGCGAAGCGCTGCGCCGTGATGATGCCGCCGAGCAGATTGCGCGGGCTGTGGCACTCGGCGCAATGGCCGAAACCGTTCACGAGATAGGCGCCGCGATTCCATTGCGGCGAGCGTGCAGCGTCCGCGACGAACGGCCCGGTGTCCATGAACAGCAGTTTCCAGATGCCGACATTGCGGCGGATGTTGAACGGAAACGGCAGCGCGTGGTCGCGCACTCTGCCTGACACCGGCGGCAGCGTCTTCAGATAGGCAAAGAGATCGCGGACGTCATCGATCCTTGCCAGATGATAGGACGTGTAGGGAAACGCCGGGAAGTAGTGCGTGCCCGTGGGCGAGATGCCTCGCATCACGGCGTCGACGAAGTCAGCCTCGCTCCACCGGCCGATGCCGTCGACCGGATCGGGGGAAATATTGGGGGCGTAGAATGTCCCGAACGGCGAGCCGAGGGCCAGGCCGCCGCCGAGCCGCAGGCGATCGGGCTGGTTGGGCACTGCATGACAGGACGAGCAGCCGCCGGCATTGAACATCTCCTGCCCGTTGGCGAGATCGGGGCTGCGTGTCGGCGCCGGCAAGGCCAGCGCGGCCGGAGCGACCGGGGCGGTCAACCACCAATAGAGGCCGAACGCCGCGACGGCGGCGATCAGGGCGGCAAGTATAGTTCGTCGCAGCATTCAATCATTCCATCGTGAGCGCGCGAACTTAAGGGTCATGCCGGGCCCGATCCAGCCACGAATATTTTAGATGGTTCGGCTGTAATGCGGGAATAAACTGCAGGACGTACTGTTTGGAAGTTCACAGCAATCAGGCGTCAACAGGGAGAGACCCATGACCAAAGCCGTTTTTGCCACACTGGCACTCGGAGCTGCCGTTGCGTTCGCCGCCCCGGCCAGCGCGGAGAAACTGAAGGCGACGCTGGACGGCAAATCCGAAGTGCCCGCCAACACCAGTAGCGCCACCGGAACGGCCGAGCTCGACTATGACGCCGCCAGCAAGAAGCTGTCGTGGACCGTCAGCTATTCCGGGCTCTCCGGCCCTGCCACCGCAGCTCATTTCCACGGCCCCGCCGAGGCCGGCAAGAATGCCGGCGTTGCGGTCCCGATCGCAAATGCGGCTTCGAGCCCGGTCAAGGGCGAAGCGACGCTCACCGACGCGCAGGCCGCCGACCTGCTCGGCGGCAAGCTCTACATCAACATCCACACGGCGGCGAACCCGGGCGGCGAGATCCGCGGCCAAGTGACGAAGTAACAGGTGACGAAGTAAAGCGAAAACGCGGCTTCGTCGCGGAAAGGCCGGACGCAAGGAGGGAGCGTCCGGCCTTTTCGATTCGCGGCGGAGGATCTTGCGGCGCGGAACTGTCCGAACCTCGCGCCTTGCCAGCTTCGCGCGTTCCGCCGTAAACTTCGGCCTCACCAATTTCCAGAGTGGCACTGTGCGGTTCGTCTCCAGCGTTCTCGATCGGCCCGACGACGCCAGCAACAGAAAATCTGTGCGCGCGTCGTGGCACGTTGTGGCAGGCCTCGTCGCGGCCGGAGCCTTTCTTTGCTTCTCCGGACCGGTCCTCGCGCAGAGCGACATGGAAAGGCAGGCGCAATGCGAGCTGTCCGCCATCCGGGATACGCGATCGCCCCTTGCCGTGCAGTACATCCGTTCCGCCTGCAACTGGCTCGTCGTCAACGGCGACTCCCTGCTGAACGCATCCAACAAGGGCTATTATGTCTGCCTCGTGCGACAGCTCTCGGGCGCGCAGAGCAACGAGGCTGCAGCGGCGATCATGTCGGCGTGCCGCGCGTCCAATCCGCTTTGAGCCCCCACGCTCTCAAGCCGCGTTCAGCGCCTGCGCGAGATCCGCGATCAGATCCGACGGGTTCTCGATGCCGATCGACAGCCGGATCGTGGAATCGAGCACGCCGATCTTCTGGCGGATGGCGGCGGGAACGCCGGAATGGGTCATCGTCGCGGGCAGGCTCGCGAGCGACTCGGTGCCGCCGAGGCTCACCGCCAGCTTGAGGATCTGCAGCGCGTTGAGGAATTTCACCGCCGCCTCCTTGCCGCCGACGATGTCGAACGAGAAGGTCGATCCCGCGCCCAGGCATTGCTGCGCGAACACACGGCCCTGGGCTGAGTCCTGCTCGTGATGACCGAGATAGTGCACCCTGGCGACCTTGGGGTGGTCGCGCAGGTAGCTCGCCACCAGGCGCGCATTCGCATCGGCCTTTTCCATGCGCAGGCTCAGCGTCTCGAGCGAGCGGTTGATCATCCAGCAGGAATGCGGATCGAGCTGGGTGCCGATGGCGCCGCGCAGCGCCTTGATGCCCTTCATGATCGCCTTCGATCCGAGCGCGGCGCCCGCAATCAGGTCGGAGTGGCCGCCGACATACTTCGTCAGCGAATACAGCGACAGGTCCGCGCCGTGCTCGATCGGCCGCTGAAACACCGGCCCGAGCAGCGTGTTGTCGCAGGCGATGATCGGCGTGTGTCCCTGGGCCTTGCCGACGGAATCGGCGATGCGGCGAATCATCGCGATGTCGACGAGGCCGTTGGTCGGGTTGGCCGGGGTCTCGATCAGGATCATCGAAACCCGGCCCTTGCGCATCGCCTCCTCCGCGGACTGCCTGACGGATGCTTCATCGATGCCGTCGGCAAAGCCGACCGCGCCGATCGACAGGCGCGCAAGCGTGTTCGTCAGCAGCGTCTCCGTGCCGCCATAGAGCGGCTGGGAGTGCAGGATGACGTCGCCGGGGCGGACAAAGGCGAGGATCGTGGTCGCGATGGCCGCCATGCCCGACGAGAACAGCGCGCAGCTCTCGGTGCGCTCATAGACCGCGAGCCTGTCCTCGACGATCTCGCTGTTGGGATGGTTGAAGCGCGAATAGACGAGGCCCGCGCCCATGCCTTCCGGCGGCTCGCGCCGGCCGGCGACGTAATCGAAGAAGTCCTGCCCGTCTTCGGCGGTCCTGAACACGAAGGTCGAGGTCAGGAACACCGGAGGCTTGATGGCGCCTTCCGACAGTTGCGGATCGTAGCCATAGGTCAGCATCAGGGTTTCCGGATGCAGCATATGGTTGCCGATATGGGTTTTCGACGGGAACGGTTTTACCATGGCCTGTCTCGCTGTTGGTTCAGCTGCCCGCCGCGCGTTGGAACTCCCGACGTCGTGAGGCTGTCGGAGGAAGATGCGTCGACTCGTGTCAGCGCACGGCCGCTCACGCAAAGATAGCCGCTCTCACGGCGATCCGTCAGGCCTTGCGGACAGAATTTCTGCGGGCCGACTCATTGGCTGGTCATGAGTCCTGTAGCCCGGATGAGCGAAGCGACATCCGGGACAGGCTTTCGGCTAGGCTCCCCGGATATCGCTCCGCTCATCCGGGCTACGAGACTGCGACTCGCGGTCACACAAAAAAGGCGGCTGCTTTCGCAACCGCCTCCTTACTGATTCCTCGCCGCCCGGTTATTTCAACTTCAAGCGATAGGTTTCGTGACAATCGGTGCAGCGGTCGTTGATCGCGGTGTAGGCCGCCTTCAGGCTCGCGACATTGGTGATCTTGCCTTTGACGTCGGCGATCGCCTTCTGCACCGGCGGGATCTTGGAGTCGAAATCGGCCTTGTTCTGCCAGACCTTCGGCGAGGCGCCGTAGGATGCATTCACGACGTCCTGCTTGGGATTGACCTCGAAGGTCTTGGCGATCTTGGCGACGTCCGCCTCCAGATTAGCAATCGCCTCGTCGACGGCCTTCTGGTTGTAGGGAATGTCGCCCTTGGTCATCTTCTGAATGACCGAGTACAGGCTCTTTGCCTGCGAGCGCATCAGATTGTCCTGCTGGACGGCAATCTCCTGTTGCGCCATTACGGCGCCCGCGCCCAGCACGAGGGCGCCCGCGACAATCATCGTCCGTTTCATTGGTCCGTTTCTCCGGCTCTCGAGACGTTCGGGGAATGAGATTTCGCCGGCTTCACGGGAAGCCGGGACCCATCATGGGTAGAACCCCGCGCGGCGCGTTTATTCCCGTGCGCGCGGAGATCGGGTCTAAAGCATGATCCGGACCCGGAGGGCCGCGTTAGCGCAAAGTGCGAAGCGGTTTTCCGGAAAGATCATGCGTAAACAACAACCTAAAGCGCGATGACGATTCGTCCAAATCTCATCGCGCTTCAGAGGCTGTGGCGGCGATGGTGCTCGCTGATGGCGATCCACACCCGCTCCGGCGTGGCCGGCATGTCGATGTGGTCGATCTTGTATTCGCGCCAGAGGGCGTCGACGATGGCGTTGACGATGGCCGGACAGGAGCCGATCGCGCCGGCCTCGCCCGCCCCCTTCACCCCCAGCGGATTGGTCTTGCAGGGGATGTTGTGGGTCTCGAACACGAAGGACGGGCCATCAGCCGCGCGCGGCAGCGCATAGTCCATATAGGTGGCGGTGATGAGCTGGCCGTCGGTCGGCCCATAGACCACCTGCTCCATCAGCGCCTGACCGATGCCTTGCATGGCGCCGCCATGGACCTGGCCGGCCAGCAGCAGCGGGTTGAGCGTCTTGCCGAAATCGTCGACGATCACGTAGTTGACGATCTTGATGATGCCGGTGGCCGGGTCGATCTCGACCTCCGCCAGATGCGTGCCGTTCGGATAGGTGCCGTCGGCGCTGGCAAACGTCGCGCTGCCGTTGAGCTTCGACGGATCGACACCGGGCCGCTTGGCGAGATCGGCGAACGAGATCGAACGGTCGGTGCCGGCGATGCGCACGATACCATCGGTGATCTCGAGGTCGCCGACGCTGGCTTCCAGCGCCTGCGCTGCGATCTCCTTGAGCCTCGAGCCGAGCTCGCGCGTGGCACGCTCGACGCTGACACCGCCCGAGGGAATCGAGGCCGAACCGCCGGTGCCGAGGCCCGTTGCGATCTCGTCGGTGTCGCCCTGGCGGACGTGGACGCGCTCGGGCGCGACGCCGAACTGCTCGGCGACGATCTGTGCATAGGCGGTCTGGTGGCCCTGCCCGCTCGACTGCGTGCCGATCAGGACGGTGACGTCGCCATTGGGATCGAGGCGGACATTGGCCGTCTCCTCACCCATCACACCGCAAATCTCGACATAGCTCGCAAGGCCGATGCCGCGGATCAGGCCGCCCTTCTTGGCTGCCTTGGCGCGCTTGGGAAACTCCTTCCATTCCGCGATCTCCATCGCGCGCTTGAGATGCGCGGCGAAGTCGCCGGAATCGTAGACCTTGCCGGTCGCGGTCTTGTAGGGCAGCGCCTTCGGCGGAATGAAATTCTTGCGGCGGATGGCATCCGGCGTCATGTCGAGTTTTCGCGCGCAGGCATCGACCAGACGCTCGATGACATAGGCTGCCTCAGGCCGGCCCGCGCCGCGATAGGCATCGACCGGCACGCTGTGGGTGAAGATGGTGCGCACCCGGCAGTGGAAGGCCTGGATGTCGTAGAGGCCCGGCAGCATGCCGGCGCCGCCATGCGGGATGTAGGGCCCGAAGGTCGACAGATACGCGCCCATGTCGCCCATCAGGTCGCAGTCCATGGCGAGGAACTTGCCGTCTTCGGCCAGCGCCATCTTCGCGGTGGTGACGTTGTCGCGGCCCTGCGCATCGCCCATGAAATGTTCGGAGCGGTCGGCCGCCCATTTCACCGCCTTCTTCAGCTTGCGCGCCGCGACCGCCATCAGGGCGTATTCGCGATACGGAAACAGCTTTGTGCCAAAGCCGCCGCCGACGTCGGGGCAGATCACCCGCATCTTGTCGGTGGGGATGTTGAGCACGTTCTGGCAGAGGATATCGCGCAGGCGGTGGCTGCCCTGGCTGCCGACCGTCAGCGTCAGATGGTCGCGCTTGGCGTCGTATTCGCACACCGCCGCACGCGTCTCCATGAAGCTTGCGACCACGCGGGGGTTGACGATGGAGATTTCGGCGACCGCATGCGCCTTGGCGAAGGCAGCTTCCGTCGCCGCCTTGTCGCCGATCGAGACGTCGAACAGCACGTTGCCGGCCTTGTCCGGCCAGACCTGCGGCGCGCCCTTCTTGACGGCATTGACGACGCCGGTCACCGCCGGCAGCGGCGACCATTTGACCTCGATCGCCTCGATCGCGTCGCGGGCCTGGTCGATGGTCTCGGCGACCACGAAGGCGATGGCATCGCCGACATGGCGGACCTCGTCCTTGGCGAGGATCGGGTAAGGCGGGCCGGTGAACGGATCGGTCTCGAGATTGAACAGGCAAGGCAGATTGCCGAGATCCTTGACGTCGTCGGCGGTCAGGATCAGCGCGACGCCAGGCAAGGTCCGGGCGCGGCTCGCATCGATGGTGTATTTGGCATGCGCATGCGGCGAGCGCAGCATCAAGCAGCGGAGCGCGGCCTGTGGCGCATAGTCGTCGGTATAGCGGCCCTTGCCGCGGATGAGCGCGTCATCCTCCTTGCGCAGCACGCTTTGGCCAACGCCGAACTTGATGGGAGCCGCCATTTTCTATCCCGTTCTCATGGTTGTTTTGCCGGCATATTGCCGTGGAAAAAGTGGCAAGGCAAATGGGTTTAGACGGGCACATGGGTCGCAGGCAGCGAACGCGCCGCGCACCCGTCACCATGGCGTCCAGATTGCGCCGCGAAATGAGACCTCATCCTGAGGAGCCCGCCAAAAGCGGGCGTCTCGAAGGATCGGCCACGAAGACGCAGTCCACCAAGCCTCTTATCAAGTTACATCCCACCGTGCCCCCATGGATACGCCGCGCGATCTCTCAGCCTGTCGAGCGCCCGTGCAGACGTGAAGTAGTCGATCTCGCCACGCGTCAAGCCGATATCCATCAGCTCCCTGTCGCTCAGGTCGTGCAAGGTGACTCGTGAGCGCGGTCGCCAGCCCTGAAACGCGCGCCAGTATCGCCCGAGCAGGCTCAAGACGATGGAGACGTCGAGGCGAAGCCGCGCGGCGTCGACCTCCGGCTCGCTTGTGCTGTTCGTCAATTGTGGTGGCATCGGATGCTCCTGCTGTTGTGCCGGCAGGGAGCGTGGCCAATGAAAAGGCCCCGTCCGATGCCGGCGGGGCCTGGTGGAAAAGATGTCGTCGTCGAAATCCTAGCGCACGACTCCCTCCACGGCCCAGCCGAAGCGGGTCATGTGGTTGCGGTTGACGGTGCGCGACGATTTAGTCATGAGCTGCGAATACCACGGCAATCGCGCAAAATCAAGAGATGTGCGGATATTGGTTGCAGCCTGGAGGCGAGCGCCTTGTACGCCTAGCCGCGCACCAGCGAGACCAGCCACTTGCGTCCGAACAACGCGAGATCGCGAGCGCATAGACGATCGTGCCGCCGACGGCGAGCAGGACCAGCGTCGCTTCGTCCCGGAAGTGCATCGAGCCCAACAAAGAACCGCTGAAGCGCGCGATCAGCCAGAACGCTGCAGCGAAGATGATTCCAGTCAGCAGGAATTTGACGAGCGACGTCAACCAGGCGCGGTCCAGCACGAGAAAGCCCCGCCGCACGGCGTTGGCGCGGCGAGGCTGGGATTGGCCTACAGCGCAGGATCGCGACGAATCGAGGCCAGCCCCCTTTTCCATAGCTGGGGCCGCCGAAAAGAGAGCTTGGCCGAGACGAGCCGGGTTCCTCCAAGGCACTCAGCTCAGGTCATGAAAGATTCCGGCCATGGACAAGATCATCGCAATCAATGTCCAGACCAGCGGGCTATTCAGCAATGGCGACACCTGAGCCTCCGAACTCGGCGGGAAAATCCTTCAGCTTCGGCAGGCCGTCCTTGATCGGCAAGACCGTCTCAAAATAGTTGACATGCACGCCGGGCACGAACTTCAGTGCCGGGAGTGTGGCGGCATACACGTCGACGAGCCCGAGCGGAGGATGGTCGCACATGAGATGCCCCCCGCAGCGCTTGCAGTATTGTCGATGACTTAGCTCCGATTGTGCGTAGGTGGCGATGAATTCGCCGCCTTTGGTTACCCGCACGTTCTGCGGCTTCCACAATGTGAATGCGTTCACCGGGGCGGCCGACCAGGACCGGCACGACGAGCAATGGCAATACCCCATTGCCTCCGGTGTACCCTGCGCTTCGATTTCGACCGCGCCGCAAAAGCATTTGCCGCTATAAGTCGTCATGATGTCGATCTCCGTGATCTGATCTGTTGAAGGTCTGAAGCTTCGGGCGGCGGCTGCCTAATTCGTGAACCTGGCCTGAACTTCGGAGAGTCCCGCCCCATAGACGCCGATCAATGCTTCGTAGGCCGCCTTCTCTTGTCCTTCGTCGGGAGTGTAGGAGCCGCTCCAGGTGATGGTGGACCATCCATTGCCCTTCGCAGTCACCTTGATGGTCGCGACGTAGTTCGATACGGGAAGCGGGCTCGCCAAGAATTTGTATGAGTAGCTGTGCTCGGCTTCGCTCCTCGCCACTTGCGTCTCGACAAAGGCGGCCTTCCCGTCCTTCGTGACGAGAATGCGCGTCGACGGCGCCTTGCCGTCCTCGATGCACTGGCCCACCGGCGGCAACCAATCCCTGATCGCGCAGAACGGCCCGATCAACGACCAAACGTCTTGGGCAGTCGCCTTCACCTCGACGCTACGGGAGATCGTAGCCGCAACGGCGGATGCCGTGCCCGAGTGGAGCAACACCATTCCCAAAATGGCGGCGCTCGCCACGGACGGCCTGAGCTTGCACGAAGTCTTTGTCATCGCAATTGCCTTGTCATTCTAAGTTGATGCCAGAAGGCTCTCGGCCGACGCCTCGCGACGATCCTTCGAGCCGGGTGGAGCGGTTCAAGTCCGCATTGCCGCGAGGTAGCAAAGGACCTTTGCGCGCTGCTAGTTCAGGAACTGAATCAATGCCGGTACAGATTTTGAACTGGAACCCCCAGCAAGTTCGGAAGTACGGTTCGCAAATGGTCCACAGGGAGAGAAAGAACATGGCCGCTGGCAGCTACAAGCAGTTTTGTCCGGTCGCGATGGCCGCCGAGGTTCTATGTACACGCTGGACCGTGGTGCTGCTGCGAGAGCTGATCGCCGGCTCGACGCGGTTCAACGATCTCCGGCGTGGTGTTCCCCGAATGTCGCCGGCACTGCTGTCACAGCGGCTGAAGGATCTTGAGTCAGCTGGAATTGTCGCGCGCGAAGCCTCGGCTTCGGAGCCCAGCGTTTATGAATATCGGCTGACCCCGGCGGGACGTGAACTCGCTCCCATCGTCGACGGATTCGGGATATGGGGCCAACGCCGGATCAAAGCCGACCTGTCGCTTCAGCACCTCGACGTTCAACTACTGATGTGGGATATGCGGCGAAACCTGAACCCAACGCCGATGCCCCGGCGGCGAAACGTCATCCAGTTCGTCTACCCCGAGCTCTCGGCGCCCCAACGAAACTGGTGGCTGATCGTTGACCCCGAGGAAGGCGTCGATCTCTGTTCGGTCGATCCCGGATTCGACGTCGACCTCTATGTTTCTGTCGACCTGCGCAGCATGACCGCAATCTGGATGGGGCTCGACACTGTCAGCGCGGCCGTAGGCAGCCGTCGGATGATGCTGACCGGCGAGCGGCAAATCGCATCCTCGATGCAAACCTGGCTCGGTCTCAGCCCTTTCGCCAAGGAGAGAAAACTGGCGAGTTGAAGGAGGTCAATTGTCAGTCCGCCTCAATTGCGCACCAGCGAGACCAGCCACTTGCGGCCGAACAACACCAGGATCGCGAGCGCGTAGACGATCGCGCCGCCGACGGCGAGCGGGAGCAGCATCACTTCATCCCGGAAGCTCATCGAACCCAGCACAGGACCGCTGAAGCGCGCAATCAGCCAGAAGTGGTTGGGACAATGAAGCCGTCACTCGGAATTTGGCAAGCAACACAAGCCGGGCGCGATCCACCACAAGCCCGTCACGACGCAGGACGGATAAGGTGCTCTGCAATCTGAGGGTGTTTTGTTAATCGACTGTGGCGTAAAGACGTGCTTCACTTCTGGTTGAACAGGACGATTGCGATGAGCTTTTTCAAGGACTCGTTCAGCAATCCTTCGCGCTATCGGAAAGTGGCGAGCGACGACGATATACGCGCCCTGCTGCACGGGACGGCCGAGGAGTCGGTTGCCTTCAAGCATCAGTTTCCGCCGCGTTTCCCAATCGGCGGCCGCACCTATTTCGGCGGGCTGCCGACGGTCCCGCCGGATTTTCGCTGGCCCCGCGCACCCGGCGGCACGCCCTTCACGTTCATGGCGCAGGTCGATTGTTCTGAGCTTCCCGACTTCACACTGCGCAAATCCCTGCCCGACAGCGGCGTGCTGCATTTCTTCGTGAATTGGGACCTCTTCGATGGTTTGCTCGAAGCCCAGTGCTGGCCGAACCAGGTCGTTCTCAGCCGCGCCGCCGAGCCCTGGGGCGAGGCTGCTCCGCCCGCCGATCTGCCGCCATGCTATGGCGCCGCGAGCGCGGGATACCGTTTTCCCTGGCTCAGATATTCCTTGGGCACCTACCCGAGGACATTCGCCAAGAAGGCCGTGACAATGGGCCTGCTTCGCAACCTCGCCGAGGAATGTCCGCCCGAAGTGGACGACGCATGGGCCTCGCGATACCAGGAGCTCTGGGAGCACGAGCAGACCGCGGAGCTCGCTCGCTTCTATGGCGACCCCGTCGTCGCAGCGGAGCTTCCGCAACCGACAAGTGGATTTCCGCGAACTGCCATTCAGCGGCCGACCGCGACGTTTCCCGCCGCCTGGATCGATATCGAGATTTTTTGCGGCCTCCTGATCAAGTGGCTGATCGAAACAGGCGCGAGACAACTCGAACGCGGCAAGCATGTTGGTGGCTCCCCGTGGCCTTCAGACCCAGCTTCCGTCCGGGCAGCATATGACGATGCGGCGACGAGGTCCCACGCCTGGGTCGGGCAGGCGCGCAGTGCCGGTCTCATGAACGCTGTGCCGGAAGCAGACTGGACGGCCTTCTGGAGTTGGCTCGAGGAGATGAACGGTGCAACCGTCGACGAAATATACGACATCAGGGCCGGTCAACGGCTGAACGAGTTGCTGTGGGAAGCCGTGCGCGCCAGCGCTCACATTCTGCTATCGGCCGGCGAGGCCGCGTCGTCCTTGGTGCCGGCCGAAATGATGGGGGAGTTGCAGATGGAGCACAGCGTGCTGGTGGCAGGCAGATGGCCTCGCCGGGCCGGGCGCCACCAGATGCGCGGTGCCGGCCGCGACGTGCAGGGCGCACCACGCGAGGCGCTCGCAGTGGGCGACGTGTTGCTGCTGCAGCTCGACAGCGATTGGTCCGTGCCGTGGATGATGGGCGATGTCGGCGTGCTGCAGTACTGGATTTCTGTGAGCGATCTTCGCGCTGGGAGATTCGACCGGGTACGCGTCACCCTCGAAGGGCACTGATCACGCCTCGCCGAGATCCAGACCAAATGTAAAGACGAACCTATTCGGAGACGCCTAGCCGCGCACCAGCGAGACCAGCCACTTGCGGCCGAACAGCACGAGGATCGCGAGCGCGTAGACGATGGTGCCCCCGATGGCGAGCAGGACCAACGTCGCTTCGTCCCGGAAGGCGTGCACGGCGGCAAGAGCGGCTGGGCTGAAACGTGCAATCAGCCAGAACGCCGCGGCCAGAATTAATCCGGTCAGCAGGAATTTTCCGAGCGACATCAGCCAGGCGCGGTCCGGAACGAGAAAGCCTCGCCGCACGGCAAAGAACAGCACCAGCAAGAGATTGGTCCAGACGCCGACGGCGGTTGCCAGCGCGAGGCCGATCTGGGCCAGCGATCCCATCAAGGCGACCTTCAGCGCGACGTTGACGGCGATACCGGTCAGCGACGCCCGCACCGGCGTCGCCGTGTCCTTGCGGGCATAGAAGGTTGCGACCGCACTGCGGATCAGCACGAACGGGATCAGGCCGATGGCATAGGCTGCAAGCGTGGCGCCGGCGGCTGCCGCGTCGGCCTTCGAGAACGCGCCGCGAGCGAACAGCGCGCGCATGATCGCGTCGGGCACGGTGAGAAACGCCGCGACGAACGGCACCGAGAACAGCAGCGTGAAATCGAAGGCGCGGCGCTGCGCCTTCATCGCGCCGTCATGGTCGTTGGCGGTGATCCGCCGCGACATCTCGGGCAGCAGTACCGTGCCGATGGCGATGCCGATCACGCCGATCGGCAACTGGTTGAGCCGGTCGGCATAATAGAGCGCCGACAGCGCGCCGGCGGGCAGGAAGGTCGCGATGATGGTGTCGGCGAACAGCGCAACCTGCGTGCCCATCGAGCCTAGCGTCGCCGGCCCCAATGCCTTGAAGAAGCCGCGGATGTCTTCGTCGAGCCTCAAGGGCGCAAAGCGCGGCAGGCCGCCATGGCGGGCGAGATCGCCGGCCAGCAGGAAATATTGCAGGAAGCCGGAGATGAGGACGCCCCAGGCCGCGGCATGGCCCGCGGTCGGAAACCAGACGGCAATCGCCAGCGTCATCATCATCGCGACGTTGAGAAAGATCGACGCGGCCGCGGCGCTGGCAAAACGCTGCATTACGTTGAGCATGCCGCCATAGAGCGTCACCAGCGTGATCAGCAGCAGGTAGGGAAAAGTGATCCGGGTGAGCTCGATGGCGAGCTTGCGTTGCTCGGCATCCTCGGAAAAGCCCGGCGCCAAAATGCTCATGGCCTGCGGCATGAACAGCCAGGCGACGACCAGCAGCACCACCTGCGAGGCCAGCAGCAGCGTGAAGATGCGGTCGGCGAACAGGTGTGCTGCCGCCTCGCCCTTCTCGCCATGGACATGCGCATAGGCCGGCACCCAGGCGGCGTTGAAAGCGCCCTCGGCGAAGATCGCGCGGAAGTGATTGGGCAGCCGCAGCGCCACGAAAAAGGCGTCGGCCACGGGGCCTGCGCCGAGGATCGCCGCGAGCATGATGTCGCGGGCAAACCCCGTCAGCCGCGAGAGCAGCGTGTAACCGCCGACCGTGAAGATGCGTCCGAGCATGCGGACTCTTCTAGAGGCTTATCGGGCAGCCGATAAGGCTTTGAAGTCTGATGTGATCAAAAAAGACGGGCGCTCGGCTAGCGATGCGCATGGCTGCGCCCTCTCCCCTTGCGGGAGAGGGCAGCGCCGCGGGTAGATACAAACTCAATCGGGTGAGGGGTATCTCTCCGCAGTTTTCGATGCGGAGAGATACCCCTCACCCGTCTCGCCGTTCCGCGGCGAGCCACCCTCTCCCACAGGGGGAGAGCGGAAGAGTCGCAAAATCAGCCCGCGAGCGCGCCGCGGACGGCAGCGATGATTCGCTCCTGGTCGGCTTCGGTCAAATAAGCGTGCATCGGCAGGCTGATGACGTCCTGTGACAGGCTTTCGCAGCCCGGCAGGCCGCCTTCGGCGACCGGGTACTGCTTGTAGGCGGTCTGCTGGTGCATCGACTTGCCGTAATAGATCGCGGTCGGCACGCCCTGGGCCTTCAGCGCAGCGGCAAAGCCGTCGCGATCGGTCCCTTTCGGAAGACGGATCGTGTACTGCGCCCAGACCGAGGTGTTGCCGGGCGCCAGACGCGGCACGGTGACGACGTTGCTGAGCCCACGCGCATAGCGTTCGGCAACCCGGTTGCGGGTAGCGATCTCGTCGTCAAAGATCTTCAGCTTCTCGATCAGGACCGCGGCCTGCATGGTGTCGAGCCGGCCGGTGAGGCCAAGGCGGACGTTGTCGTATTTGTCGACGCCCTGCCCGTGCACGCGGATGCTGCGCAGCGTGGCCGCGAGTTCGTCGTCATCGGTGAAGATCGCGCCGCCGTC
Source organism: Bradyrhizobium iriomotense (assembly GCF_018130765.1). Lineage (GTDB taxonomy): Bacteria > Pseudomonadota > Alphaproteobacteria > Rhizobiales > Xanthobacteraceae > Bradyrhizobium > Bradyrhizobium iriomotense_A. Next base: position 218,561 of record NZ_JAFCJZ010000002.1, on the reverse strand, counting down.
GCCGAAGCAGCCGAGCGGCTTGGCCGGGAAGAAGCTGGTCGCAGTGGCCAGCGCCAGCGTGCCAAGCTTGCGGCCCCTGTAGCTCGCGCCAAACCCTTGAGCGGCATCGTCGAGCACGAACAGGCCTTCGTCCCTGGCGATCTCGGCAATGGCGTCGTGATCGGCGGGCTGGCCGAACAGGTCGACCGGAATGACCGCGACCGGCTTCAGGCCGGCCTTGCGGGCGGTCGCGATGCCACGCTTCAGCGACTCCGGGCTCATGTTGAAGGTCGTCTCGTCGACGTCGACATAAACAGGCGTCGCACCGGTCCGCGCCACCGGCGAGGCGGTCGCGATGAAGGTGAAGGACGGACACAGCACGGCATCGCCGGGCCCGACATTCTTCGCCATCATAACCATCAGGATCGCGTCGGTGCCGCTGGCGCAGCCGATCACGTGCTTGGCGCCGCAATAGGCCGCAAGCTGCTTCTCGAGCTCGAAGACCTCGGGACCGTTGACGAACTGGCAATGGTCCATCACGCGCTTGACGGCCGCATCGAGCGAGGCGCCGAGCCGGCGGCGCTGCGAGGCGACATCGATGAAGGGAATGGGTTCGGAACGCAGATGCTGGTTCATGACGCCTTCTTGAGTAGTCGACATGGAAAGGGATCAGCCGGCGACGCGGCGTGGACCTTTGCGGGCGGGCGCCGTCGCGGCAGGGCGCGAGGGCGTCTCAAGGCACTGCGTCGCGATCTCGAGGCTGGCGACGCCCTCATCGCCCGTGACCGCCGGCGTCTCGCCATGGCGCACCGCTTTAAGGAACGCAATCAGCTCGGCGCGCAGCGGCTCGTCATGACCGACGGGCAGATGCCGCATCGAATAGCTGCCATCCGGCTTGAAGCCGAAGCATTCGGTGACCTGGCGCGTGAGCAGATCGCCCATCACGTATTTGTCGCGGGTCGCGACCGTGACGCTGCGCGCCTTGAACGGCGTCAGCCAATTGGTGTTGATGTGGGCGAGCACGCCGTTGGCGGTGCGGAACTGCAGTAGCGCGATGTCCTCGCGCTCGGCGACCGCGCTCGACAATTGCGGCTGCACCTCGACGATGTCGGATTCGGTGAACCAGCGGATCAGGTCGATGTCGTGCACGGCGAGGTCGATGACGACGCCGACATTGGACATGCGCGGCGGGAACGGGCCGACGCGCGTGATCGCGATGGAGAGAATGTCCTCACCCGCGATCGCCTGCTTGACGGCGGCGACCGCCGGATTGAAGCGCTCGACATGACCGACCATCAGCGTCACGCCGGCCTCTCGCGCGGCGGCGACGATCTCACGGCCCTCTTCCACTGTCGACGCAATCGGCTTCTCGACCAGGACATGGATGTTCTTGGCGATGCAGGCGAGCGCGACCTCGTGATGCAGATGGGTGGGCGCCGCGATGGTGACGGCATCGACGCCGGCGGCGAAGAGCTGGTCGAGCGTCTCGAAGCTCGCGCAATTGGCGAGTTCCGTCGCGCGCGTGCGATGCGCGGGCGACGGATCGACGACACCGACGAGGCTGACGCCAGGCAGGCCGCTAAGCACGCGCGCATGGTTGCTGCCCATGACGCCCGCGCCAATCACGCCGACGCGCAAGCCGGCCTTTGCCGGTTGTGACCCTTTGGAACTCATCTGAGCAAACCCCGATTCAACGCAAACCCCGCGCCGCTTCTAGCACGGTCGCCACATTTGTGGCGAATGCCGGCCTGACGGTCCGGACACGATTTGATTCAAAAAGTTACACGGTCCCCGGGCCTTAAGCCGCTGAAAGATACTGCTCTTTCGGCCCGGGTCGCGTGATTCGGAGCCTGCTGGTTACGACCTTTGATAGTCGTCTTCAATCCGGATGATGTCGTCTTCCCCGAGATAGGAGCCTGTCTGGACCTCGATCAGCTCCAGCATGATTTTACCGGGGTTCTCCATCCGGTGCACCGCGCCCATCGGGATGTAGATCGACTCGTTCTCGTGCACCGTCTTCACGGTCTCGTTGACGGTGACGCGGGCCGCGCCGCGGACGACGATCCAGTGCTCCGCGCGATGATGGTGCTTCTGCAGCGACAGACGTCCGCCCGGCTTCACCACGATGCGCTTGACCTGGTGGCGCTCGCCATTGTCGACGGACTGGTAGCTGCCCCAGGGCCGATGCACCTTCAGATGCTCCTCGGTGACCTTCGGTGCGACCGCCTTGAGCTTGGTGACGAGGCGCTTCAGGCCGTTGGCATCCTTCTGCCGCGAGACCAGCACCGCGTCCGCCGTGGCGACCACGACGAGATCGTCGACGCCTTCGAGCGCGACCAGCGCGGAATCGGTGGTGACGTTGCAGTTGCGGGAATCCTCGAACACCGCGGTGCCATGCGCCGCGTTGCCCTGCGCATCCTTCTCCGACAGCTCCCACACCGCGTGCCAGGAGCCGACGTCGGACCAGCCGCAGGACACCGGCACGACGGCTGCGCGCGAGGTCTTCTCCATCACGGCATAGTCGATCGAGATCGCCTTGGCCGCGCCGAACGCCTCCGGCTCCAGCGTCACGAAGCCGAGATCGCGGCCGGCATTGTTGACCGCGTTGGAGATCGCCTCGACGCTTGCCGCATCGACCTTGCGGTATTCGTCGAGCAGGACGCTGGCCGGGAACATGAAGTTGCCGCTGTTCCAGAGATAGCCTGAATTGACGTAGTCGGCCGCCTTCACGGCATCCGGCTTCTCGACGAAGCGTGCGACCGCGCTCACCTGGCCGGAGATCACGTCGCCCGGGCTGATATAGCCGTATTCGGTCGCCGGCCGCTCCGGCTTGACGCCGAAGGTGACGATGCGCCCGGCGCTCGCGGCGGTGAGGCCTTCGCGGCAGGCCGCGACGAAGGCGGCATTGTCCTGCACGACGTGATCGGCGGCGAGCGCGAGCACGATCGCTTCACTGGCGCGGTTCTGCGCGAACACGGCACCAGCGGCGATCGCGGGACCGGAGTCGCGCCGCATCGGCTCGAGGATCACGTCGGCCTCGATGCCGATCTCGGCGAGCTGCTCCAGCACCATGAAGCGATAGGCCGCATTGGTGATGACGATCGGGCGATCGAACAGCGATGCATCCGAGACGCGCAGCAGCGTGTCCTGGAAGGTCGAGCGCGTGCCGAACAGCGGCAGGAACTGCTTTGGGCGCACCTCGCGCGAGGCGGGCCACAGCCGGGTGCCGGCACCGCCGCACATGATCAGGGGGATAATGCGTTTGTCCATCGTCATCTCAAACCTTGAAGTAGTCCCGATACCAGGTGACAAAATTACGGACCCCCTCCGCGATCGGCGTTGACGGCGCAAAGCCGGTGTCGCGCATCAGGTCCTCGACATCCGCGAACGTTTCCAAAACGTCTCCCGGCTGCATCGGCAGCAATTCTTTGATCGCCGTCCGACCCAGCTCCTGCTCCAGGAGTCCGACGACATGCATCAGCTCCTCGGGGTGGTGGTTGCCGACATTGTAGACCTTAGACGGCGCATTTGCGGCAGCCGGATCATCCGCAGGCACCCGATCGATCAGCTTGGACACGACACGGGTGACGTCGTCAATATAGGTGAAATCGCGGCGCATCCTGCCATGGTTAAAGAGCCGGATCGGCCGTCCCTCCATGATGGCGTTCACGAACAGAAACATGGCCATATCGGGCCGTCCCCACGGGCCGTAGATGGTGAAGAAGCGCAAGGCGGTGACCGGCAGCCGGTAGAGATGGCTGTAGGCCTGCGCCATCACCTCGTTGGCCTTCTTGGTCGCGGCGTAGAAACTCACCGGATGGTCGGTGCGGTCCTTAACCGCAAATGGCAGTTTCGTGTTGGCGCCGTAAACGGAGGATGACGAGGCATAGACGAGATGGCGGCAGCCGTTGTGGCGGCAGCCCTCCAGCACGTTGAGAAAGCCCTGCAGATTGGAATCGGCGTAAGCCTGCGGCTGCTCGATCGAGTAGCGCACGCCGGCCTGGGCGGCCATGTGCACAACATGTGTGAATCTATGGCGCGCAAACAGCGCCGCGATGGCCTCGCGGTCGGCGAGATCGGCCTTGACGAAGGCGAAACGGGAATCGCGGCAAAGCAGGTCCAGGCGCGCCTGTTTCAGCGCCGGATCATAATAGCTGTTGAGATTGTCGAGCCCGACGACCGGCCGGCCTTCGGCCAGAAGCTGCCGGGCGAGGTGAAAGCCGATGAATCCGGCGGCACCCGTGACCAAAATCGCCTGATCCGTCATCCTGTTCCCGGGGGACCCGGTCCCCGGCCTTTCTGCGCTTCTTTAGCCGCCGCATCGAGGGGGTCGCAAGTACCGTCCGGCCCGTCATAACGGCCGTTCATGACCGCCGCTTATAACTGCTGCTATCACCGCTCCGATCACCGCTATTGCAAGATCGGCGCCAAGACCATACCAAAGCGGCCGAATTCGGCGCCTCGCGTCGGGTTGCCACAATCTTCGCAAACCCAGTTCATGCGGGCGAGATGCGCCGAATCCTGCTTTCTGCGGCCAAGATCCTGATTTCCGCGGCGCTGCTCTACCTGGCGCTGCGCAAGGTCGATCTGTCCGAACTGTTTTCGCGTTTCACCGTGACCAGCCTGTTCTGGATCGGCCTCGCGATCGCCGTCACGTTCCTGCAAATCTTCGTCGGCGTGCTGCGCTGGCGGCAGGTCAGCGCCGAATGCGGCGCGCCGCTCGAACTCGCCCGTGCCATGCGCTACAACGTGATCGGCACCTTCTTCAACCAGACCCTGCCCTCCGCGATCGGCGGCGATGCAGTCCGGCTGTGGCTGGTCGCGCGCGCCGGCGCCGGCTGGCGCGCGGCGACATACTCGATCTTCGTCGACCGTGCGATCGGCCTGATCGCACTTGCGATCGTCATCGTCGCGAGCCTGCCCTGGAGCTACGCCCTCATCGCCGATCCGCACGGGCGCTCGGCGCTGCTGCTGGTCGATCTCGCCGCGCTCGCAGGCGGCCTCGGCTTCCTGGTGTTCGGCGCGCTGAAATGGCGCTGGCTGAAGACGTGGTGGGCCACCCATCACCTCCACGCCTGCGCCGTGATCGCGAACCGGGTGATCTTCAGCCGCGCGCGCGGACCGGCCGTCGTGATCCTGTCGCTCACCGTGCATGTGCTCACCGTCGTCAGCGCCTGGTGCGTCGTGCAATCGATCGCCGCGCCGGTCAGCTTCGGCAACGTCTTCCTTCTCATACCGCCCGTGATGCTGATCACGATGATGCCGATCTCGATCGCCGGCTGGGGCGTGCGCGAGGCCACGATGGGGCTGGCCTTCGGCTTTGCGGGGCTTGCGACCAATGAGGGCGTCAACGTCTCGCTGCTGTTCGGCGCGGTCTCCTTCATCGTCGGCGCAGTCGGCGGCCTCGTCTGGATCCTGAGCGCGGAGAAAGCCGCGCAGGGGTCGGCGCCGCTTGGAGCGCCGGAGTGAGCCCGCCTGCTGACGCGCTCGCCTCGCTGCTGGCTGTTGCGATCGCCGCGCTGATATCGGCTCTCGTCACCTGGACCAGCCGCCCCCTGCTCCAGCGTTACGCGCTGGCGCGGCCAAATGCGCGCTCCTCGCATCGCATCCCGACCCCGCAGGGCGCGGGCATCGCGGTGATCGGCGCGACGCTTCTCGTCGCCTCAGTGTGGGCTGCCCGGGCGAACGTCGCGATCCCGCCGGCGCTGGTCGTCGCAACGATCGTGATCGCACTGGTCGGATTCGCCGATGACATCGTGTCGCTGCCGGTGACCGTGCGGCTCGTGCTGCAGGCAGCCTGCGTCGGCGCCATCGTGTTCACCGCACCCGAGACGGCGCGGATCGTGCCGGCGCTGCCGCTTGCACTGGAGCGCGGACTCATCCTGCTCGCCGGCGTGTGGTTCGTGAACCTCGTCAACTTCATGGACGGGCTCGACCTGATGACGGTGGCCGAAGTCGTGCCGGTCACCGCGGCGCTGCTGCTGCTCGGATGGCTGGGCGACCTGTCCTGGCCGGCCGCGCTCGTCGCCACCACGCTGTGCGGCGCCATACTCGGCTTTGTGCCCTTCAACAAGCCGGTCGCAAAAGTGTTCCTAGGGGATGTCGGCAGCCTGCCGATCGGCCTCCTGCTCGGCTGGTGCCTGCTCGAACTCGCCTGGCAAGGGCAAGCGGCGGCAGCACTGCTGCTGCCGGCCTATTACCTCGCCGATTCCACCATCACGCTGTTTCGCCGCATCGCGCGCCGGGAGCAGTTCTGGTCGGCGCACCGCTCGCATTTCTATCAGCGTGCGACCGACAACGGGTTCACCGTTCGGCGGGTGATCGGCGAGGTGTTCGCGCTCAACCTCATGCTCGCAGTGCTTGCCATCGTCACCGTTCGCGTCGGCTCGATGACGGTCACGCTGCCCGCGCTGCTCGCCGGCGCGATCGCGGTCGGCTTCGTGCTGCGGCGCTTCTCCCGCCCTCAAGTCTCCTGAGCCGACAGCGCAAGCAGCAAGCCCTCGTCGAGCGAGACCTCCGGCTGCCAGCCGGTTGCGATCGCCTTGGAGATGTTGAGCTCGAGCGAGCCGATCAGGCTGTCATGCGTATCCTGGCGTCCCATCACGTTGAGGAGCATACCGAGCAGGTCCGGCGGCACGCGGAACAGCCGCGGGGCCTTGCCGGCGGCCTGCCCCAGGCGCTCGATGAATTCGGGCGTCGAGACCTGTTCCCTGTCGGCCACCAGGAAGATCTCGAAATTGCTGGCGGGGTCGGGATGGGCGAGCCGGCGCAGGATGAACGACGACAGGTTCTGCACGGCAAGGAAGGCGCGGTGATTGCAGATCGCGGCAAAGGGTAGCGGCAGGCCCAGGGTGACCGCACGCGTCAGCAGCGCGAAATTGCCCTTGGCGCCGGCTCCGTAGACCAGCGGCGGCCTGATCACCGAGATCTTCATGGCGCCTTCGCGCGCGAGCGTCCGGAGGCCCGCCTCGGCGGCGGCCTTGGACATGCCGTAGAGCCCGCGCGGCGTCAGGATGTCGTTCTCGCTGAAGGGCGCGCGTCCCTCGTTGCTGCGGCCGTGCACGAGCACGGTGCTGACGAAGATGAACTGGCGCACGCCGGCCGTGGCCGCCGCGCGCGCCAAATGCAGCGTGCCGGCGATGTTGACGTTGCGGTAGAGCTGGACGGCGTGCTCCTCGTGCTTGTGATGCACGCGCGCGGCGAGATGGACGACGGCGTCGACGCCGTCGAGCGCCGCCTGCCAGTTGGTCTCGGGACCGATCGTCTCGATCACGACCTCGTCCTCGACGCCTTCAGGGCTGCGCACCGCGCGGCGCACCGACCAGCCCGCGCGTGCGAGCGCGGGCACGACATGACGGCCGACGAAGCCGCTCGCTCCCGTCACCAGCACGACCGGTTTGCTCTCGCTCATCGCGGCTCCGAAAGGTCCGGGTTGCGCAACAATTCGTCGACCAGCGCGGCATAGGCGTTCATCGCGGTGGCACGATCGAACCTCGCCGCCGCCTTCACCGCGCGCTCCGCCATGACACCGTCGTCGGAACGGGACGCCGCACGGATTGCGTCCGCGAGCTGATCGGCGCGGCCCGGCGTCACCACCCAGCCGAGCCCGTTCTCCACCACCGTCAACGCTGCCTCGGCCTCCGGCTCCGAGACCAGCGCCACGGGACGGCCGACCGCCAGCAGATTGTAGAACCGGCTCGGCACCGACACCCCTGCAACGTCCTTGCGGTATGGAATGATCCAGAGATTGGCCGACGCCAGGAACGCCTCGAGCTCGGCGTCTTCGACCCGGGCCACGAAGGACACATTGGGCAGGTTTGCTTCCGCCTGCAACTGCGTCAGCCGCGCGAAGCCGATGCCCCAGCCGGACAGCAGGAAATGGATGTCAGGCTCACCCTTGAGCAGGCGCGCCGCCTCGAACACGATCTCGGGATCGTGGGTGAAGCCGAGATTGCCGGACAGGCCGACGACGAAACGGGCGGAGAGCTTTTTGCGGAACGGATTGTCCGGCGACAGCGGACGCGGCCCGGGCACCAGCGTCGCCCAGTTCGGGATGAAGCGGATCTTGTTCCGTCGCATGCCGGAATAGCTCAGCAGCGGCCGCTCGGCATCGCGGCCGATGGTGATGACGGCGTTGAGCGCACGGAACATCAGGCTGTTGACGGCGCGCATCGTCCGCGTCACGAGCGAGCCCGGCTTCAGCAGGCCTGCCATCACCAGCACGTCGGGAAAGAGGTCGTGCATGATCAGCGCGGAGCGCGCGCCCTTGAGCCTTGCGGCGGCGACAACGGCATAAGGCAGCATGAACGGCGCGGTGACCGTGAGCACGACATCACCGCGCCGCAGCTCCCGCATCAGTGCGAGGAACGTGCGCGATGCGAACAGCAGTTCGGACAGGCCGCGCCGCACCAGCGCCGCCTTGCCCGCCATCCGGTTCTTGACCGCAACAACGCGCGGCTTGCCGGGGCCGGTCTGCGCGACCGGCAGCGCGCCTGGCGAGCCCGACAGCACAACGACCTCGTGATCCCCAGCGATGCGGCAGGCGATCTCCGCCATGATCGCCGCGGTTGTGCTCGGATCCGGCGGATAATGCTGGCTCGCGACGACGATCTTGCCAGCGATCTTGTCTTGGGGCTGCATGGTCAGGCCGCGGTCGACCCGAATTCCGGGACCGCATCCTTCAGGATGGTCCTGATCGTGGCGCGATCGTCGCGGGCGATCGCCTGCTCCAGCGCTGCGATCCATTTGCGCAGCGTCTGCATCGGCGGCTCGTTCGGCTGCGCCGCCATGATGCCGGCCACGCCGATCTCGCGGGTCGGCTCCTCCGAGGCGAACAGGATCTCGTTCAGCCGCTCACCTGGCCGCATGCCGGTGAACACGATCTCGATGTCGTAGCCGGGCTGCAGGCCGGAGAGGCGGATCATGCGCTCGGCGAGATCGACAATCTTCACCGGCTGGCCCATGTTGAGGACATAGACCGACACGTCCGGGCGCGCCGTTCCGAGCGCATGCGTCGCCGCCGTGACGACGAGGTCGCAGGCCTCGCGGATGGTCATGAAGTAGCGGACCATGTCGGGATGCGTCACCGTCACCGGACCGCCGGCCTCGATCTGGGCCTTGAATTTCGGCACCACCGAGCCGTTCGAGGCCAGCACGTTGCCGAACCGGACCGAGATCAGCCGCATCGGCGGCTTGGCACTGCTGCTGCCTGCGGCGAGATCATGGTCGAGCGCCTGGCAGTACATCTCGGCGAAGCGCTTGGTGAGGCCGAGCATCGACACCGGCTCGATCGCCTTGTCGGTCGAGATCATCACCATGGCCTCGGCGCCGGCATTGTGCGCGGCATCGGCAACGTTGATCGAGCCGAAGATGTTGGTCTTGACGCCCTCGCTCCAGTCGCGCTCGAGGATCGGCACGTGCTTGAGGGCTGCGGCGTGGAACACGATGTCAGGCTTGAATTCGGCCATCAGGCGCATGATGCGCTCGCGGTCGCGGATGTCGGCGATCCGTCCTTCGATCGCGGCGGCCGTGCCGTGCGCGGCGAGCGCCTCCGTGACCGCGTAGAGCGCCGGCTCGGAATTTTCCACGATCAACAGACGCGCGGCGCCGAAGGCGACGACGCGCTCGCAGATCTCGGAACCGATCGAGCCGCCGCCGCCGGTGACGATCACCGCCTTGCCCCTGATCAGGGCTTCGAGGCGCGCATAGTCGATCTTCTCGCTCGGCCGCAGCAGCAGGTCCTCGACCGCGACCGCCGTCAGACGCGGCGTATCGCCGCTCTCCAGCGAGGGCATGCGGTTGACGATCACGCCCAGCTTGCGCGCCCGCATCAGGATCGATTCCGGATGCGCCTCCGGCTCGAACGCCGAGGGCGTCATCACGAGGCGCGCGATCGGCTTGTTGCGCTTGGCGAAGTCGGCGATGACGTCCTCGACGTCGTCGATGCCGCCGAGCACCGGCACGTTGCGGATCAGCTGGCCGCGATCCGAGCTCGACGGCGACAGCACGCCGACCGGCCAGATCCGCTTGATCGCTCCGCTCTCGATCCCGCGCAGCAGCACCTCGGCATCGGCGGCGCGGCCGATCAGCAGCGTCGGCGCCGCATCGTCGGTGCGGGCATGACGCCGCACCCGCGTATAGCGGAAGTAGCGGTAGGCCATGCGCAGCGCGCTGAGGAACGAGATCTCGAGGAACCAGTAGAGGACGATCGTCACCTTGCCGAGGAAAAAGGCGCCGCGGACGTTGGGTGCGACGAAGATGTAGTCCAGCACCAGCAGGGCAACCGTCAGGACGCTCGCGACGCGGATGATGTTCATCGCGTCCGGCAGCGAGATGAAGCGCCATTTCGTCGTCGTCAGGTTGAAGACGAAGAACACGACCACGCTGAAGGCGAGGAAGTAGGGCAGGATCTGGAACAGCAGCGGCAGGCGGTCGTAGAAGCCTTCGCCGCCCTCGAAACGCAGATAGAAGGCGACGAACAGCGCCGCCGTGGTCGCCAGCAGGTCGTGGAGCGCGATCAGGAAATTGCGCAAGGTGAGATGCGAAAGACGCGTCATCCGCCGACCGATGAATATCCCATTGGGGGTGCAACCTGACCGCGCTGATAGCCCATCTTTACAGGACTTGCCAGCCGCGCGGCCGTTCAGGAACCGGCTTCCCCCATCTTCGCCTCGGCCTGTTGTGCCCGGATCACCATGCCGCCGGCGACGCCGACGCCGATGACGTACATCCAGCCCTCGTGGAAATCGAACAGATGGGAGTTGAACAGCGAGGTGAAGACGTTCTGCACCACGACCAGCAGGCCGACCCAGTTGGCGAGGCTGTCGCCTCGAAACAAGCGCAGATGCAGGATCCAGATCGTGTAGAGAACGGCGATGCCGATGACGCCCCATTGCACGGCGACGTTCAGCGTCTGGTTATGCGGGTTGCCGATCACCTCGGCGGAGGCCTGGTACTGACCAGCGGGTGTGGCGACGCGCTCGAACAATCCGCGCGTCGAGCCCGTCCCATGCCCCTTGATCGGTGCCTCCGCGAAGAAGCCGAGCGACTTCCGCCAGAATTCGAGCCGCAGGCCCGCCGAGGTCGGCTCGCCCTTCTCGACATAGCGCGTGTAGTCGCTGGCAAAGGTGTCGGCGGTCTTGCGCAATTGCGGCGAGGCCTGCCAGGCGATGGCTGCGCCGGCGATCAGAGCGGCGAAGATGATCGCGATGTTGCGCCAGCTCAGATGAAGCAGCGCGAACACGCCGAGCATGATCGGAACCGTGACGAGCGCGGTGCGCGACACCACCACGAACGCCATGTTGACGAAGAAGCTGAGCGCCAACGCGGTGAGCAGCCCGGCGAGCCAATAGCGCTTCTCGCGCAGCAGCATCACGACGGGATAGGCGAGCGCGACCGCGCACAGCGCGAATTCCTGGCTCTGGTCGATGTAGTTCTTGACGAAGATGCCGCGCTCCGGCGGATCGTTCTTGAGCGCGAGGTTCGGGTACACGGCGACCAGCCAGGACATCACCGACAGCAGCGCGCAGGACACCAGGAAGGCGACGAAGATCCAGCGTCCGCGCGGCGAACGCTCGAAATGGTAGAGCAGGACCGGCAGCACCAGCAGCTTGACGGTCGGATTGACGGCATAGAAGCGCGCGCCCCAGGCCGCGTCCGACCACAGCGTGCCGACCAGCGCGAGCAGGACCAGCGCGATCGGCGCAGCGCAGATCGGACGCTTCAGCGATTGCAGGAACGCGCGGACGTCGAGGAATGGCACCATGCAGAGGAGCGTCAGGGCGTTGAAGATCCCCGCCAGCGACGTCGACCAGGGCAGCGAGGCCGCGGTCAGGATGGCGAACCAGTCGACCGTCTCGTTCCAGGCTGCCGGGCTGCGCAAGCGGCGCGACAGCATCTGGCCGGCCGTCTCCCGGGCCAGCGTCGTCGCCTGACCTGTCACTTGAGCAGTCACTTGGCCCCTCCCCGCGCGCGATGCACCAGGGCCGTCGTGCTGAACCCCTGGAGGATGTCGACCAGCACGACCACCCCGCCCGCGGCCTCGACCACCTCGTGGCCGACCACCTGCTCGCGGGTGTAATCGCCGCCCTTCACTAGTGCGCTAGGCTTGATCCGGGTGATCAGCTCGATCGGCGTGTCCTCCTCGAAGATGACGACGAGATCGACGGCTTCGAGCGCGGCGAGCACTTCGGCGCGCGCACGCTCGTCCTGGACGGGGCGATCGGCGCCCTTCAGCCGCCGCACCGAGGCGTCGCTGTTGAGGCCCACGATCAGGCGATCGCAGGCGGCGCGCGCCGCGGTCAGCACCTTGACGTGGCCGGGATGCAGGATGTCGAAGCAGCCGTTGGTGAAGCCGACGCGGAGGTCCTGGCGCTTCCATTCGGCGAGCTGCGCATCGAGCGTTTCAGGTTCGAGCACAATCTTCTCCTCGGCCGCCAGATAAGCGTGCGGCAGGATCTTGCGCCGCAACTCGGCCGCGCTGACGCTGGCGGTGCCCTGCTTGCCGACCGCGACGGCAGCGGCGGCATTGGCCACGCGCAGCGCCGTGTCCCAGTCCGCGCCCGCCGCGAGCGAGACCGCCAGCGCAGCGGCGACGGTGTCACCGGCGCCGGAGACGTCGCGCACCTTCACCGGGACGGCCGGAACGTGAACCGCCTCGCCGGTGCGCGGCACCAGCGTCATGCCGTGCTCGCCCTGCGTGACCAGGATCGCCTCGCAATCGGCAAGCCGCATCACGTCCTCGCTGGCATCGACGATGCTCTGCGGGGTGTCGGCGCGGCTGCGGGTGGCTTCCGCGAATTCCTTGCGATTGGGCGTGAGCAGCGTCGCGCCGCGATAGATCGCCCAGTTCAGGCTCTTGGGATCGACGATGACGGACTTGCCGAGCTTTCGCGCGGCATCGATGGTGTGGCGGATCACGCGCGCGGTCAGCACGCCCTTGGCGTAGTCGGACAGCAGCACGATGTCGGCGCGCGCGATCTGCGGCAGGATCGCCTCGATCAGCTCGGTCTCGACGGCGTCGGAGGCCGCGATCGCCTGCTCCCAGTCCGCGCGCAGCATGTGCGTGGAAAAATGCTCGGAGACGAAGCGGACTTTTCGCGTGGTCGGTCGCGACGGATCGCACACCAGCACGCTCTCGATGCCGGCATGTTCGGCCAGCGCCGATGCGAGCCGCTTGCCCGCATCGTCCTCGCCGACGAGGCCGACGAAGATGCAGCGCGCGCCGAGCGAAGCGATATTGCGTGCGACATTGCCGGCGCCGCCGATATGGATCTCGCTGCGCTGGGCGGCGATGACCGGCGTCGGTGCTTCCGGCGAGATCCGCGACACCTCGCCATAGACGAACTCGTCCAGCATGATGTCGCCGATGCAGAGCACCGTGCGGCTTGCGATCGTTTGCGCGAGGGCGTCGAAATCGAGAATGGGCGTCGCCATGATCAAAAAGCCTCAGCGGAATCGGTCGGGCCGGTCGAGATAGTCCCCGACATAGGCTTTCACCGCGTCCTCGAGCGTCGTGAAGCCGCCGTTATAGCCGGCGCGGCCGAGGCGATCGACCTCGCTCTGGGTGAAGTACTGGTAAGCGCCACGGATGTTCTCGGGCATGTCGATGTATTCGATGTTGGGCCCGGTGCCGAGCGCGGCATAAGCCGCCAGCATCAGGTCCTTGAAGCTGCGCGCCTTGCCGGTGCCGACGTTGAAGAGCCCGGAGACGGCGGGCGTCGCCAGCAGCCACATGATGACGCGCACGACGTCGTCGACATAGATGAAGTCGCGGCGCTGGTCGCCGTCGGCGATGCCCTCGCGATGCGACTTGAACAGCTGCACGACGCGGCCCGCTTTGACGTCGTCGAAGCGGCGCGCCAGCACGCTCATCATCGAGCCCTTGTGGTATTCGTTCGGGCCGAACACGTTGAAGAATTTCAAGCCCACGCATTGCGGCGGCAGCGGATCGCCGTTCGCTACGCGCCCGGCGACCGCGAGATCGAACATGTGCTTGCTCCAGCCGTAGAGATTCATCGGCCGCAGCTTTTTCAGTGCCGGCAGCGAGGCGTCGTCGCCAAAGCCGGCCTCGCCGTCGCCATAGGTCGCTGCCGAGGAGGCATAGATGAACGGCACGGCGCCCGCCGTGCACCAGTCCAGCAGGCGCATCGACATCCGGAAATTGGTCTCGAACACGTGGTCGCCGTCGGTCGCGGTGGTGGCGGAGATCGCCCCGAGATGGATCACGGCGTCGAGCTTACGGCCCTTCAGCCAGTCGGGTAGCTCGCCCGGCGGGACGATATCCACAAGCTGGCGCTTGGCGAGGTTGCGCCACTTGCCGTCGTTGCCGAGCAGGTCGCACACCACGACGTCGCTGCGGCCGGCGTCATTCAGCGCGGCCACGACATTCGATCCGATAAAACCGGCCCCGCCGGTCACCAGCAACATTCCACCTACCTGCCCGATTTTCTTAAGACCCGATCCTGCCGTAGCGCATCATCCGCCAAAGTGTAAGCATTTTGGGCAGGCGCTTTTGGACTCGTGCTCTCCCTGCTTTACGTTCCCGCCTGGAGCGGCTAACCGAACCGCCACATCAGCCTGCCTTCGGCCCTATTAACAAATGAACCAAGATTCGCAACTTAGTGGATATGCAGATCGGGACGACACGCGCCCGATCCTGATCATTCCCTACATGTGGATCGGCGATTTCGTCCGGAATCACACCGTGGTGCGGGTCCTGAAGGAGCGCTGGCCGAACCGGCCGGTCGATCTGCTGACCACGTCCCTGTGCGCCCCGCTTGTGGATTACATGCCCGGCGTCCGCCAGGGCATTATCTGGGACCTGCCCCGCAGCCGCCTCGCCGTAGGCCGCCAGTTCGGCCTGGCCAAGCTCCTGCGCGAGCGGAACTATGGCACAGCCCTGGTGCTGCCTCGGACCTGGAAAGCGGCCATCGCGCCGGCGCTGGCCGGTATCCCCGAACGGGTCGGCTTTGTCGGCGAGTTCCGGTTCGGACTGCTCAACCGCTGGCGCTGGGGCGAGAAGAAGCTGCCCCGCTTCATCGACAAGAACGCAGCGCTGGCCCAGCCCGACGGCGGCCCCCTGCCCCCGGAATGGCCGGCACCGCAACTGCGCGTTCCCGCCGAGGAGATCGTGCGCTGGCGGCAGGCCAACGGCCTCAGCGCCGGCGCCGCAGTCGCGCTGGCCCCCGGCTCGGTCGGCGTCTCCAAGCGCTGGACCTATTATCCGGAGGCCGCCCGCCTGCTGGTCGAGCGTGGCCTCGAGGTCTGGGTGGTCGGCGGCCCCGCCGAAAAGAGCCTCGCCCAGGAGATCGTGGCGGCCGGCGGCCCTGGGACCGCAGGCGGCCCTGGGGTGCGGGACCTTACCGGCAACGATTTGCGCAACGGCGTGCTGGCCATGGCCGCCGCCGGCGTCGCCATCTCCAACGATTCCGGCCTGATGCACATCGCAGCCGCGCTCAGCACGCCCACCATGGGCATCTTCGGCCCGACCAGCCCCTATCTCTGGGCCCCCCTCAACGGCCTTGCGGCCACCGTGGTCCAGGACAAGAGCGTGCTCTCCTGCCAGCCCTGCCAGAGCACGATCTGCAAGATGAACGACCACCGCTGCATGCGGGACATTGCGGCGGCGGAGGTGGTGGGGATTGCGGAGCGGGTGCTGGGTGAAGCGGGGGCGCACAAGCGCCAAAGTTAAACCCTTAAATTCGCCGGGCGGGCGGCTCGCCAAAGTCCGCTATGCACCGATTGCGACCAAATTCTAAAACGTCGACCAATGACGCGATGAGCCAGAAGGCGACATTCCTCCAAATTCTGGCTAGCGGCTATCCATCACCGGATCAGGCCAAGGATAGTCTCTTACGATTGACGCGGAAATTGTCGTGCGGATGGATTGGTCGATTTCAATGATGCGATCGATCGGTGCTGAACTGCCCTTGTAGTGAGGAAAGAGTCTATAGCTCACGCAGACATCGTGCGTCACTTCATAGGCGATGTCGCATGGAAAGCGTGTGCCGGAGCAGTTCACCACGAACGCCCGGTTGGTTGGGGTCTCGTAGACTCCGGGTCTGGCTGTGTACGTTGCGCCCCATTCCTCTTGAGGAATAGTTGAATCATTCGGCCTGACACGGCAGACTGACATGCCGTTTGGCAGCTCTTCCCGAATAGCCGACTGTCGGCAAGTCGATCCGGCAATTCCCAACTGTGATGCCTCGCCCATCCAAATCGTGTCTGCCTTTTGCCCGCTTCTATCGATGCTATGCAGCGTCAACAATTGAAGCGCTGAGGCGAACGAGACAAGCTGTCCACCCTTTGCAAGAATTGCCGGCGTAAAGAGCGCATAGCTGCCCGATTGTAGCGGGTTGCCAAAACACCCTTTCGGCTCTTCGGGGTTAGGCGGCCTCAGCACCCGACGAGACTCATGCGGTAAAAGTGGATCGTAGACGACGGCCTGCTGCTCGGCATATTCCATCGGGAATACGTATCGACCAAGAGAGACGTAGATTTTGTCGCGCTCGCCCTCCTTGCACAGTTTCGGATCAAAAGTGAGCCTCTCGGCTGTGGCCGGAACTGATTGAGAAAACGCTGCCGATCCGCCGATCAGAACAAACGCAATCACACGACTCGCAATGCAAGGGCCGGCCATCAGCGTACAACCTTCCGCTTCAATAGTGGCAGCATCGGCCAGGCAGGAGAGAGCCTCGAGCGTCCCGATAAAGAGCAATCACTTCGTGCGCGTGCGAAATTCCCGCTGATAGCAGACACGTAAACGGGCGTTTTTGGGATCCTGGCAGAGCGTGGACGAGTACGGGTTTGTATCCTCGGCTGGATAGTGCCCGAGCATCACGTTCAGCGACTGCACCATCTCCTGCTGCCCCTCGGCGCTATAGGCGATCCGCTCGAACATATCGGGCAGCAGCGGCTTCAGGGCCTGATAGGTGTCTGACGACAGCTTGTCGGTCTCGATCGATGCGGCAAAGGCATGCTGCTTCAGCGCCAACCGGATCAACTCGATATCGTCCTGATTGAGTTGTCCGTTCTTGAGCCTTGCACTGAGGAAACTTGCGACGAGTTTCGACTGCGTCGTTGGAATCAATCCAGCTCCGTAGTCCTGTCTCAGGATAGCATTCACTGTCGCCCGGTCATTCTCCGATGTGGGCGCGGAAGATAGGCGGGCCGGCTTGGATCCCGGCACCACCGGGAAGCCATAACGGCGATTGATCATCTCGAACGGATCCGCGCGGCTGTTTGCAAAAGGTTCGGTCGCCGCGGCGAGGCACAGATTGGGAATTTCACCTCCGCCACATCGTCTCGTCGTGAAATAGAACGGAACGCGCGCATTGCTCGCGTGCAGCGCCGTCCTGATCTCGGCCGGGACGAGGTTGCTGTCATGCTGCTCGGCAATCGTGACGGTGATCGGGTCGGATTCAATGTTGGCGAACGCGATATTCAGATCCGGACGAAACTGGCCATCATCGCCCTGTACATCGAGGGGTTTGGACAATGACACGACGACATCGGCTTCGCGCTGATCGACGGTGTCTTCGATCAAGCAGCGGCCGCCGACAACCTCATGAACGAATTCAGCCGCGATGAGGCTCAGCGTCTCGGGACAGCTCTCGCGATGTTCGAGGTGAAATCTCCTCCAGCGCGGCAGCCATGTGACTTCGACCATTCGCTGCATCGAGCCGTCAAGCCCTCTCTTTTGGGTCTCGGTGCTGACCATCCGGGCGCCACGCGCGTTATGGTCTCGGATGATGACGTGGTCGATATGCCCCTTGAACAGCAACTGCTGGCAAAGATCCGCGCAGGGCGGCGGAGGGGTCGGATCGTGGCTTTCGGGTTGCCGCCAATTCGTCCAGTAATTGTCAC
This sequence comes from Bradyrhizobium iriomotense, assembly GCF_018130765.1. Lineage (GTDB taxonomy): Bacteria > Pseudomonadota > Alphaproteobacteria > Rhizobiales > Xanthobacteraceae > Bradyrhizobium > Bradyrhizobium iriomotense_A. The sequence goes on along the minus strand of NZ_JAFCJZ010000002.1, from coordinate 200,717 downwards.
GCTCGGGATACGGAAGCTCAAAGGATCGCGGCTGGAATGACGATGGCACTGGACCCGTGACATCTGTCGCGAGCAGCTTCTCGAGCTGGTTTTGGCTGCGGTAATGCGGCAGCAGCGCAGCCGCCGCGAGCGCGACCGCCGCAACCGTGGCGCCAAGCAAATTGCTTCCAAGGAACCGCGCCAGCAGATATCCGGGGAGTGCAGCGAGAGAGTAATAAAGCAACGTCGGAGCCGCGATCAGTATCTGCCCCGGGAGGATGAACAGCAACAGGCCGAGCGTGATCGCCCCTGGGATGAGCGCGATCAGTGTCTGTCCAATCAGGGCAAGGAAGTAGATGACGACGAAGGGTGGCACCAAGGGCAGCGCATTGAAGCGATCGGAAGGAGACATGCGGTCTGGCATTTGGCTTCGCTCACGCAACGGCCTCCGTCTTCGCGGCCGCTGCGCGCAATTAGGTAGCATCCACCGATGTCGTCAACTTCCAATGCGCCCGATGCCCAATTTTGCGTGAAACTGCGCAATTGTTCGCATGCGCGTAGCTGAATTGTAACGTTGACCATATCGCGGGTGCCGGCTCGACCGTGTCAACGGCGACGAGCTCGAAGTCACTTTCCTGCGTCAGAACGCCAAAAGAACCAGCGCGGCGAGACGCCGGCTTGATTAAATGGTGAGCGGTCCATTCGCCACAGCGCGCGGACTGCGGGCCCGCAACTACGGGTAATCGGGCATTTTGGGACGATACCTGTCTAGCACTGTTTTGCCCGACAGGTCAAATCGACTTCGTAAAATCCGCAAGAGACAACACCTGCCGCCAAGCCATTGATTCTGTTATCCTCGGCTACTGTGCATGGGGTTGTTTTGCGAGTTTTTTGTCTCGGTGGCCAAAACGGAAGTTCAGAGCAGCGGCCGATAGACCTCGCCGATCCGCGCAGCTTCGGCATCGAGGCTGAATCTTTCGAGCACCCGCGCCCGTCCGCGCTCGCCCATCACTGTCGCAGCGGCCACGTCGCGCATCAGCGGCTCGACCGCCGCGGCGAGCGCGTCGGCATCGCCGGTCGGAACCAGCACGCCGCTCACACCATCCTCGACCACGAGCTCGGCAGCTCCAGCGCGCGCGGCAACGAGGGCGCTGCCGGCCGCCATCGCCTCGATCAGCGTCAAACCAAAACCTTCATTGCGTGAGGTGAAGGCGTAAATCGTCAGCCGCTGATACCAGCGCTGCACCGCTTCGATCGGCAGCTCGCCGGTGATGACGATGCGCGATTGCAGGCCGGCGGCCTCGATGCGTTTCTTCAGGTCGTTGGCGAAAGGCGTCTGCTCGGCCGTGACCTGACCGACGATGACGGCGATGAAATCCGGATAGCGCGGCAGCAGGCGGCACATCGCATCCACGAACACGTCAGTCCCCTTCTGCGCCCGCACGCGGCCGAAGCAGCCGATGGCGTAGCGGCCCGGCAGCGCGGCTTCCGCGAAGGCCGCAGCGCGATCGATCGGCGGCGCGTAGACGTCGGTGTCGACGCCATGCGGGATCACGGTCGCCTCCACCTTCAGGAACGAGGCCGAGATGTCGCTCGTCGCGATGATCGCGTCCATGCGCCGGATCAGCCAGCGCGTGATCCAGCTGTGGTGCCGCTGCGCCGCCGAGGTGAACACCAGCTTGAGCGGCCAGCCGAGCGCGCGCAGCAGCACGCCCGCGATCATCTCGTTGTTGCGGCGCGCGTGCCAGATCAGCGGCGCCTTGCGGCGCCAAAACCGCAGGAAATCAGCGCCGCTCAGCCGCGCGATCCCCGCCGGCGCGTCCGAGCCGAACCAGGCGGCGCGATACAGCTTCGCCAGCCGCGGCGCCACCATCCGGTTGGTCGCAGTGACCCCGGAATAGCGCCTGTGCAGATTTGGCACGATCACCTCGAGATCGCCCTGGGAATTCGCCACGTCATGCTCCGTTTGACAGGCCCCCTATACGCAACATTAAGCATAGTGACCAGTTCAGCTCTGCCGATACCCCCTCTTCACCACGCAGACGCTAGCATCCCGCGTTGATCGAAGACGGGTGAGATCATGACTGTGCTAGTCACCGGCGGCGCCGGTTATATCGGAAGTCATACGGTCCTGGCGCTGGCGGAAGCCGGCGAGGACGTCGTCGTGATCGACGATCTCTCCACCGGCTTCTCGGCGTACTTGCCGGAAGGCGTGCCGCTGTTCATTGGGGACGCCGGCGACGAGAACCTGCTCGAGGGCGTGATCGCCCAGCACAACATCGAGAGCATTATCCATTTCGCGGGCTCGGTGGTCGTGCCGGATTCGATGCGCGATCCGCTCGGCTATTACCGCAACAATTTCGTCACCGCGCGCAACCTGCTCAGCGTCGCCGTCAAGCGCGGCATCAATCGCTTCATCTTCTCCTCGACCGCGGCGGTCTACGGCAATCCCGACCAGGTGCCGGTGCCCGAGCACGCGCCGACGCGGCCGCTGTCGCCTTACGGCTCGTCGAAGCTGATGACCGAGATCATGCTGCACGACGTCGCCGCCGCCTACGGCATGCAGTACGTGACCCTACGCTATTTCAACGTGGCCGGCGCCGATCCGCAGGCGCGCATTGGGCTCGCCACCGTCGGCGCCACGCATCTGCTCAAGATCGCGGTGGAGGCCGCAACCGGCCAGCGCGCCAAGATCGACGTGTTCGGCACCGACTATCCGACCCAGGACGGCAGCTGCATCCGCGACTTCATCCACGTCACGGACCTGTCGCAGGCCCATCGCTCGGCGCTCGCTTACCTGCGCGATGGCGGCGCCTCGACCACGCTGAATTGCGGCTATGGCCGCGGCTATTCGGTGCTGGAGACCATCGACGCCGTGCGCCGGGTTTCGGGCCGCAGCTTCGCCGTCCAGTACGCCCCGCGCCGGCCCGGCGACATCATGACCATGGTCGCCGACACCAGCCGCATCCGCGGCCTGCTTGACTGGAAGCCGCAATATGACGACCTCGAGACCATCGCAGCCCATGCGCTGGCCTGGGAGGACAAGCTGTTCCGCGAGCGCCATGGCGAACTCCGCCAGGCCGTCTCGGCCTAGATTCCGTCCGGACGCAAGCCCTTAATTGGGCTTGAAAAACCCCGCTTGAGCGGGCACAGAGGCCATTCGATCCCTGACGCGCGGGCAGGCTTTGTCCTGCGCCGTCAATGGACTACGGATGGCCCAGTTTCCAAAGAAAATCACCGACGATCCCTATGCGGCAGCGGTCCTGATTCGCCGCCTGGTCACGGAACAGGGCGTCGTCTACTGGCGGCGCTACCTCGTCGCCTTCGCGCTGATGGCGCTTGCCGCGGGATCGACCGCGGGCGCGACCTATGTGCTCGGCCAGGTCATCAACCAGGCCTATGTCGACAAGAACATCCCGGGCATCGCGATGTTCTCGGGGATCACGGTGATCCTGCTCTTCATCAAGGGCGTGGCGACCTACGGCCACATGGTGATCCTGACCAAGATCAGCAACGCGATCCTTGCCACCAACCAGCGCCAGCTGTTCGCAAAGCTGATGCGCGAAAGCGTCGGCTTCTTCTCCGAGCGGCATTCGTCCGAGTTCCTGGCGCGGCTGACGGCCGGCGCCAAGTCGATCACCGACGTGCTCAACATGCTGGTCAACGCAATCGGCCGCGACTTGCTCATGCTGCTCGCCATGATCGGCGTGATGGTGTGGCAGGACCCGCTGATGTCGTTCATCGGCCTCGTCGCGGTGCCGCCGGCGATGCTGGTGCTGCGTAAGCTGGTCAAGCGCATCAAGGGCCTCGCCTTCAACCAGTTCACCGGCACCGCCGACATCATGGAGACGATGCAGGAATCGCTGCAGGGCATCCGCACCGTCAAGGCGTTCACGCTCGAAGACACCATGCAGAAGCGCATCGACGAGAACATCGCGATCGTCGAGCGCAACGCCAACAAGATGGCCCGCGTCGCCAACCGTTCCAACCCGCTGATGGAGATGCTCGGCGGCTTCGCCGTTGCCGGCTGCCTGATGTACGGCGGCTATGCCGTGGTCGCGCTCAACGCCACGCCCGGCGCGTTCTTCTCCTTCATGACCGCGTTCCTGATGGCGACCGAGCCGGCCAAGCGGCTGGCACGGCTCAACATCGACCTCAACAGCCAGCTCGTCGGCGCGCGCATGCTGCTCGAGATCATCGACAGCCCCGCCAGCGAGCAGTCCGACGACGACAAGCCGGCGCTGAAGCTCTCCGACGCGCGGATCGAGCTGCGCGACGTCAGCTTCTCCTATCGCGCCAATGAGACCATCCTCAATCGCATGAGCTTCACGGCCGAGCCCGGCAAGGTCACCGCGCTGGTCGGCCCCTCCGGCGGCGGCAAGTCGACCGTGCTGGCGCTGCTGTTGCGCTTCTACGAGGTGACGCAGGGCGACATCGTGATCGACGGCCAGCCGATCTCTTCGGTCTCGCGCAAATCACTGCGCGCCCAGACCGCCTATGTCGGCCAGGACGTCTATCTGTTCCGCGACACCATCCGCAACAACATCGCCTTCGGCAAGCCGGGCGCGAGCCAGGACGAGATCGTCGAGGCCGCGAAGGCGGCCTGCGCGCATGATTTCATCATGGGCTTCCCGCTCGGCTACGACACGCCGGTCGGCGAGCACGGCACGCAGCTCTCCGGCGGCCAGCGCCAGCGCATTGCGGTGGCGCGCGCGCTGCTCAAGAACGCGCCGATCATCCTGCTCGACGAAGCCACCGCCGCGCTCGATTCCGAATCCGAGCGGCAGGTGCAGGAGGCGATCGAGCATCTCTGCCAGAGCCGCACCACCATCGTGATCGCGCATCGCCTGCACACCATCATGCACGCAGACGCGATCCTGGTGGTCGAAGGCGGCGAGATCGTCGAGCAGGGCCGCCACGACGAGCTGCTGCGCCGCGGCGGGCGCTACGCCTCGTTCTTCCGCCTGCAGCATCGCGACGCCGGCGCTCTGGCGCCGATCAGCGCAACCGCATAGAGTTCCTTACCACCCCCACCAAGAGCAGCGAGACCGCTCCATGAACGCCGCCTCCTACGTCATCCCGCTTCCGCCCCAGGCTTCGCTTCCCGTCGTCGGGGAGAGCGGCCGTTATCCGGTGCGCCGCATCTGGTGCGTCGGCCGCAACTATCTCGAGCACATCCGCGAGATGGGCAATGACGAGCGCGCCCCGCCGTTCTTCTTCGCCAAGCACGCCGACATGCTGGTGCCCGATGGCGCCACCATTCCCTATCCGCCGCTGACCAAGGATCTTCATCACGAGGTCGAGCTGATCGTCGCGCTCAAGAGCGGCGGCCTCAACATCCCCGCGGAGAAGGCGCTCGACCACGTCTACGGCTACGCCGTCGGCATCGACCTCACCCGCCGCGACCTCCAGATCGCCTCGCGCAAGAAGGAGCGTCCGTGGGAGATCGGCAAGTCGTTCGACGGCTCCGCGCCCGCCTCCGCGGTGCAGCCGGCCTCCAAGATCGGTCATCCCACCAAGGGCAAGATCTGGCTGACGGTGAACGGCAAGGAAGCCCAGACCGGCGATCTCGAGCAGATGATCTGGAACGTGCCGGAGACGATCTGGCAGCTCTCCCAGCAGGTGAAGCTCGCCGCCGGGGACATCATCATGACGGGCACGCCGGCCGGCGTGTCGCAGCTCCAGCCCGGCGACAAGCTCGAATGCGGCGTCGACGGCGTCGGCACGCTGAAGGTGAGCATCGGCCAGCCGGAATAGGTGGCGGCACATCTCGAATTCAAAAGGCCCCGGACGTATCCGGGGCCTTTTCTATTCGGACCGCATCTACCAGGCCTTCACCGGCCGGTTGGCGTGGCTTGCTTGCGGCACACCGCGATTGAGCGACATGTGCGAATGCACGCACAGCCAGCCGTCAGCGTTTTTGCAGAACACCATCGTCGCTCGGCCCGGCCGCGGAAATGCGCTGCCGTCGGGATGATAGCCCGTGCTCGTCCACGGCGCGATCACGGTCGCCATCGTGCCGTCGGCAGACGCCAGAACGGAGGTCTGATCGAGGACGAAACGGAAGTCGGCCGTCTTCGGCCAGACGTTGTCCCATTGCGTTGTGACCCATTGATCGAGGCCGGGAATGACATCGTTGTGCGTGCCGAAGGCAAGCACGTCGGGATGGAACAGCGGCCGCGCCGAGGCGTAGTCGACCTCGCGGACATAGCCCGCGAAGGTGTCCAGCCACTGGCGGAAGAACTGCACGGTTTCGGTGTTCGCGGTCGGCAAGGGCGCCATTGCCTGCTCCATGTTCGTCTGCTCAATCACGGCAAACTTTGTTGCCATGAGCCGAACCATCCAGCAAGACTTGGACCCCGAGACCACCCGATCGCGATTAGGCAAGGTCACAGCCGGGCCTGATGCTTCGACATCGGCCCGCTCGATTTGATGGAGCCAGATTCATGAGACGCCTTCTGCTTGCGGCCTCACTCGTCCTCACCTGCAGTGCAGCCAGTGCGCAGTCCAGCCAACCCTATGCCGGCCTCGAACAGCGCCCCATCAAGGCGCTGTCACAACAGCAGGTGGACGATCTTCGCGCCGGGCGCGGTATGGGCTTGGCTCTTGCCGCCGAACTCAATGGATATCCCGGCCCAAGTCACGTTCTCGAACTGGGTGATCGCCTCGACTTGACCCCAGATCAACGCGTCCAGGTTCAGCGTCTGTTCGATGCCATGAAGCAAGAGACTGTTCCGCTGGGTAACAAGCTCGTCGAACAAGAGAGAGCCCTGGAAGACCTATTCTCTTCCCGCGTCGTGACATCGGAGTCGCTCAAGGCGAGCATTGCAGCGATTTCCGAAACTCAGGGCCGGCTCCGCGAGAGCCACCTCAAATATCATCTGTCGACCGCTGCCTTTCTCGATCAGAGCCAGATGCAGCGATATGCAGAGCTACGGGGCTACCAGAATCCTGACCGCGCCTCAGGGCACAAGCATCATCACTAGACCATGCCGACCGCGTGTTTCACCGTCATCGGCGATCAGGCGATCGCGGTAGGGCGGACAAGTCGCCAGTCCGCCCTACGCACCTCGGCTTACCGCAACGCCGACAGCACGATCAGGCCGAGGATCAGCGCCGTCAGCGAGTACTTCAGCGTGTAATAGACGTTGCGGTTCCACTCCTTGACCTTGCGGCTGCCGAGATGGATCTCGTAGAGCTTGCCGAACACCTTGTTGAGCACGCCGACATTCTCGCCGTCGACGTTCTGGGTCGCCGACGCCTTGACGATGTGATGGCTGACCCAGCGGTTGATCGCGGTCATGAAGCCATACTTCATCGGACGCTCGACGTCGCAGAACAGGATGATACGGTTGACGTCGGTCGCGTTCTCGGCGCTGTGGATGAAGGTCTCGTCGAACATGAAGGCTTCACCGTCGCGCCAGACGCATTCGACACCGTCGACGAGGATCCGGCACTTGTTCGAGTTCGGCGTGACGAGGCCGAGGTGATAGCGCAGCGAGCCGGCAAAGGGATCGCGGTGCGCCCCTAACTTGCCACCCGGCGGCAGCATCGCGAACATCGCACCATGCACGCTCGGGATCGACTTGAGCAGTTCCACCGTCTTCGGGCACAGCGTGTTCGCCGACGGCAGGAAGTCGTCGTACCATTTCAGGTAAAAGCGCTTCCAGCCGCTCTTGAAGAATGAGTAGAAGCCCCAGTCGTTGTTCTTGGCAGCGGCGCGGATGAAGCCCTCGTCGAACAGGCGCACTGCCTCGTCGCGGATGGTCTCCCAGTTCTCGCTGAGCGGCTTGAGCTCCGGAAACTGCTCGACCGAGATCACCGGCCTGTTCGGCACCGCCGAGCCGGCGTACATCAGCACGTTGTAGGGCGCGAGATAGGTCGAGTGGTCGCCAAGCTGGCGCGCGAAGCGCAGCCGCTGCTTGCCGCGGAAGTGAACGTAGATCGTCGAGGCCGCAAGCACATACAAAATGACGAGTTGCGGCGCAAAAAGCTGTTTCAACATTTCCCCAAGTTCCCCAGTGACCCAGCCGGGGACGTCATCTACTCCGCCCCGGACCCAGCAGCAAGATATTCACCGGTGGGTTGCAATCACGTCGGAGAGAGCAAGGGGTTGGAGCTTGGGGGCCGAACCGGCCGAAACGAGCCGAATCAGGCCCGCGACAGTGCCTGCAGGCCCTTGAAGGTCAGGCGCTTGGGGTCGGTGACGCCGGCGAGATAGAGCCGGCGGATGAACGCAATCACGGCGTCGCGATCGCAATCGGTCAGCGCGACGACGGCGTCGACCGCGATCTTCTGGGCTTCCATTGGGCTCACCTCGGCCTTGCGAGTAACCCCGGCCGAGACAGGCTAGGACTCATCCGTTAAATCGGCGTTAACCGTTTGGGAACCATCGCCGATTCAGCCGACCCGCCGTATACGCAAAACAACGCATTGCGGACGGCGCGAAGCACTTCAGCGCGCCTTGATGCTCTTCTTCAGCAGCGCAAACTGCTTCTTCAGCCGGGGCACGGCGAAATCGGTGAAAGCCCGCACCTTGGGCACCGAAAGCCGGCCCTGCGGGCAGATGAGATGTGCGGGCATCTCCGGATCCTCATCGTCCGCCAGCACGATCTCGAGCTCGCCGCGCGCGACCTGCTCCGCCACCTGGTACGAATACATCCGCGCCACGCCGCGCCCGGCCACAGCGGAGGCCACCGCCGCATAGGTGCTGTTGACGACGAGCCGCGGGGTGAACTGCACGGTGCGCGGCGCCGATGAGCCGGCTTGCGGCGCAAAGGTCCAGGAATTGGGCAGATGCGCCATCGCGACGATCTGGTGTTTTGCGAGATCGCCCGGCTCGGTGATGCGCGGATGCTGTTTCAGGTAGCGGGGAGCTGCCACCACGACACGGCTGATCCCGCCGACCCGCATGGCCACCATCGCCGAATCCGCCAGCGGACCGATGCGAAGCGCAACGTCGACGCCGTCCTCGATCAGGTTGACCGCACGGTCGAACAGCAGCAGCTTGGCTGACACGGTCGGATAGGCGTCGAGGAATGCGTCGAGGATCGGCCGCAGCACCATCTCGCCCGAGACCACCGGAGCGGTGATCGTGAGCAGACCGCGCGGCGCCGTGCGCGGTCCGGCCGCGATGTCCTCGGCCTCCTCCAGCTCGGTGAGCACGCGGCGGCAGATAGCGACATAGCGCTCGCCCTCCTCGCTCAGCTTGATCGAGCGCGTCGTCCGGTGCAGCAGCTCGGCACCGACCCGCTCTTCCAGAAAAGCGATGGCACGGCTCACCGCCGCCGGCGAGCGGCCGAGCTTGCGCCCTGCGGCAGCCAGGCTGCCCTCGTCCACCGCAAGGACGAACACTTTCATCGCATCCAGACGATCCATGCGCGTCCCGCCCCGAGTTTTCGGCTGCAAACTAGGCGTTCGCTGCGGCCACGACAACTGCTGCCGGGCAGCCGATCCGGCATTCGTTCGCGCCGCGGAAGAGTGTCTGCCGGGCAACGGATATTCGCAAGCAAGCCGCCGCAGCGTACCTCACCGGGCAAGCCAGCCGCTGCTGGCGCAGGTCCTCAAGCCAACAACAGGAGCCCGTCATGGGTATCGAGCAGAAGGTCGCCATCATCACCGGTGCATCGCAGGGTATCGGCGCCGCCCTGGTCCAGGGTTTTCGCGATCGCAACTATCGCGTCGTCGCAACGGCGCGCTCCATCAAGCCGTCTGGTGACGATGACGTCCTCGCCGTCCCCGGCGACATCGCCGACCGGTCCACCGCAGAGCGCGTGGTCTCGCAGGCTGTCGCCCGCTTCGGCCGCGTCGACACGCTGGTCAACAATGCCGGCATCTTCGTCGCCAAGCCGTTCACGCAATACACGGCCGAAGATTACGCGGCAGTGATGGGCACCAACGTTGCGGGCTTCTTCAACATCACGCAGCTCGCCATCGCCGAGATGGAGAAGCAGGGGTCCGGTCACGTGGTCCAGATCACGACCACGCTGGTCGACCACGCCAATTCCAACGTGCCCTCGGTGCTGGCCTCGCTGAGCAAGGGCGGGCTGAACGCCGCGACCAAATCGCTTGCGATCGAATACGCCAGGCGCGGCATCCGCGTGAACGCGGTGTCACCCGGCATCATCAAGTCTCCGATGCACTCCGTCGAGACGCATGCGCAGTACGGCGCGATGCATCCCGTGGGCCACATGGGCGAGATGTCCGACATCGTCGATGCCGTCCTCTATCTCGAACGTGCCTCCTTCGTCACCGGCGAGATCCTGCATGTCGACGGCGGCCAGAGCGCCGGCCACTGAGCCGAGGAGAAAGACAATGCCCATCGTCACCATTCAAGTGACCCGCGAAGGAACGACGCCGGGTGCGGCGTCGCTCACGGCGGAGGAGAAGGCCGCGCTGATCAAGGGTTCGAGCCAGCTCCTGCTCGACGTGCTCGGCAAGCCGCTCGAGTCCACCTTCGTCGTGATCGAGGAGGTCGACACCGACAATTGGGGCTGGGGCGGCCTGCCCGTGCAGGAATTCCGCCGCCGCCGCGCCGCCCAGACAGGATGATCCGCGCGCCATCGCGCGCAGGAGAATGACATGACCAGCGCAGATACGAAGCGACACGTCGAGACCCGGCCGCACCCGCGGCCGGGCCCAGACTCACAATCAACTTCACAAAGAACTTGGCGATATGCAGTTGCGGGCCTGTCGGCATCGCTGGTCGGACTCGGCCTCGCCCGCTTCTCCTATACGCCGCTGATCCCGGCGCTGATCGCAGCAAAGTGGTTCAGCGCATCTGATGTCGTCTATCTCGGTGCTGCGAACCTTGCCGGCTATCTCGCCGGCGCGCTCGCGGCTCGCGCCGTCGCAAACCGCATCGGCGCGGTCCGCGCGCTGCGGGCGATGATGCTGCTTGCCACGCTTTCCTTCTTTGCGAGCTCGGCCCCGGTGTCGTTCATCTGGTTCTTCGCCTGGCGCTTTCTGTCGGGCCTCACCGGCGGCATCATCATGGTGTTGGCAGCGTCCGTCATTCTGCCGCACACCTCGCCCGCAAGGCGCGGCATCGTCGGCGGCGTGATTTTTGCCGGCGTCGGGCTCGGCGTCGCGGCATCGGGCACGCTGGTGCCGCTGCTGCTGCAACAGGGTTTGCAGCAGAGCTGGTACGGCCTCGGCGTACTCTCGGCCGTGCTCACACTCGCGAGCTGGTGGAACTGGCCTGCTGAGGCCAAGGCCGATGCTACGCCTTCACACCATCACGCGAAGCACCACCATGCATCGACGGCCACTCGTGCGCTGCTGGTCCAGTACGGCCTCAATGCCGTGGCGCTGGTGCCGCACATGGTCTTCATCGTCGATTTCGTGGCGCGGGGGCTCGGCCAGGGCATTGCCGCGGGATCGCGCTACTGGGTGCTGTACGGCCTCGGCGCGATCGCCGGTCCGCTCGTCACCGGCCATCTCGGCGACCGCTCCGGTTTTGGTCCCGCCCTGCGCGCGGCGTTTCTGATCGAGGCGGCGGCCGTGCTGCTGCCGACCGTCAGCACCGCGCCTCTCTCACTGATCGTGTCCAGCGTCGTGGTCGGCGGCTTCACGCCGGGCATCGTGCCGCTGGTGCTCGGACGCATCCACGAGCTCGTGCCTCATTCGAGCGAACAGCAGCGCGCGACCTGGAGCCACGCCACCACCAGCTTTGCGCTGTTCCAAGCGGCGGCCGCGTACGGCTTCTCCTGGATCTACGCGCAGACCGGTGGGGACTATCTGGTCCTGTTCGGCCTCGGTGGCGGCGCGGTCGTCCTTGCGCTGGCGATCGATCTCGGCCTCGCCCTGATCGTCCCGCGTAGATCCTGAGCGCGATGACGGCAGGCGAGCGGCATCACCTGGCACTGGGCTTTGTCATGCTTTGGGCAAGCGACCTCAGCAACTCGGTTTGCTTCAGGACTAACTCACATTGCTTTCGCGCATGCGTGCCCGACAGCTCAACCAGCTCCGCCAACGTGTTTGCACGGCCTAGCTCCCGCGCATACTCCAAGGTCGCGCCCGCATTGACCTTCATCAGTTCGAGCACAACGGTGCGACACTCGGCTGCCGTTCCAATCGCGTCGATGAGGTCACTTGCCGCGACGGCGGTTCCATTGACCTCCGATGTCACACCGGCCAGCCGTGACTTTGCGAGGTCATTGGCGTAGTTGAGCGTAGCGCTCATGCCGTCCAAAGCGCGGGCTTGATACTCCTTGGCCATGTCCACGATGAGATCAGTGGTGGTACTGCTCGGAGGTTCAGGTCTTGCAACGATGACGCTGGCCGCTTCTTGTACCGGAACAGTCATCGGAGCAGGCGCTTCTTCCTGCGCGATCGGCGGCGCATCCTGGGGGAAGACGGCGGAGCCCGGCGGCATGGCCAAGCCCTCGTCGACCGCCCGGCTCACTTCCGCCGCCAGTTCCAGCAGCGATCGACGCCCGGCGCGTGCAACGTCAGCAGGCAGCTTTGAGCGCGCCTTTCCCATAATCATCCGACTCCTCGGCCACGTGCGCCGCGATCCAACCCCACAAACTGACAATTTCGTCCGAAGCTTTGCCCGCCGGCGCGAACTCCGTCACGCCCAACCCTGCTCCGAGCGCATCCTGGTGATCGTTACGCTGCGCAATAAGCGGGAGCGCAAGCACGCCGAGCGAGCTTAGCGATGTGGCAGCTTCGCTCAGCCGGCCTCCTCGCGTCGGCGTCTGATTGAGGATGAAGGCAAATCGGCGGTTGAGCCTGCGAATGGCGATCAGTGTAGGGATTGCGGCTTCGATATCGGCCGGGCTCGGCCGCGCCGGGATGAGACAGAGATCGGCGCAGGCGATGACGCGCATCGCCAGGCTGTTGGTCGTGGCAGCTGTGTCGATGATGGCAAGCCAGACGCCTTCGGCCCTCAGGCGCGCAATCAACGGTTCGATCTCGGCAGAATCGGTAACGCGCTCGACGCGAGGATAGGGATGCTCGCGGCGCTCTTTCCATTTCGAGATCGTACCTTGCGCGTCCGCTTCAATGAGAGCGACACGCTCCGCACGCTGCATTGCTGCCACCGCCAGTCCAACGGACAGCGTACTCTTGCCGCTTCCGCCTTTTTGCGTGACCAGGGCAAGGACGTGCATGTCCTGCGCTCCCCTTAAGACGGCAACGACGCGGAACTCAGACGTTGTCGGAACTAAACTTCTTGCAGCGCAAAAACACTACCGCAAGTCGCGATTCGTCTCAAGCGAACGCGAGGCTAACCCGGTATCCCACGTAGCAAGATCAGGAATACTGCATCACGCCGTCGTCGATCCGGCCGAAACGCAGCGAGACGATGTCGAGCGCGTAGTTCTGGTACAGCCGCCACGGCCGCTTCGAGCCCTGCTTCGGCATCTTTGCGACCGAGCGCTGCACGTAGCCCGAGGTGAAATCGAGCGAGGGCTGCGCGGTGATTTCAGGGTCGTCATTGTGCGGCATGCATTGACGGAAATTGTGCCGGTCCATGTAGTTGATGAGACGGCAGACATATTCGCAGGTGAGATCGCATTTCAGCGTCCAGGACGCGTTGGTGTAGCCGAAGGCCGAGGCCATGTTCGGCACGTCGGCATACATCATGCCCTTGTAGGTCAGCGTACTCGCGAAATCGACGGCGCGGCCATCGACGCTGACTTCGAGCCCCCCGACGACCTGGAGCACCAGGCCCGTCGCGGTCACGATGATGTCGGACGCAAGTTCCCGACCGTCCTTCAAGCGGATGCCGTCGCGCGTAAAAGTGTCGATCTCGCTGGTGACGACGGAGGCGCGCTGCTCGCGGATCGCCTTGAAGAGATCGCCGTCGGGAACGAGGCACAGCCGCTGGTCCCAGGGATTGTAGCGCGGCGTGAAATGGGTCGCGACGTCGTAGTTCGGGCCGAGCGCCATCTGCACGCCCTTAAGAATGAGGTCCTTCACCTTCGCAGGCCGGCGCCGGCTGAGCTGGAAGAAGAACATCCCCCACATCACGTTGCGCCAGCGGATCAGATGATAGGCAAGCCGCGCCGGCAGATTGCGGCGCAGCTTGTTGGCGACGGGATCCTGCGCCGGGCGCGACACCACGTAGGTCGGCGAGCGCTGCAGCATGGTGACCTGCGCCGCCTTCTTGGCAAGCTCCGGCACCAGCGTCACCGCGGTTGCGCCGGAGCCGATCACGACGACGCGCTTGCCCGCGTAGTCGATGTCCTCGGTCCATTTCTGCGGATGCACGATGCGGCCGGCGAAATCCGCCGTACCCTTGAACTCCGGCGTATAGCCAGCTTCGTACTTGTAATAGCCCGAGCACATGAACAGGAAATTGCAGGTGAAGCGCACGAGCTCGGTCGCGCCCTCACCCATGATGCGCTCGGCCTCGACGGTCCAGCGCGCATCCGGCGTCGACCACGCCGCGCGCTTGACGCGATGGTGGAAGCGGATGTGCTTGTCGATGCCGTTCTCGGCTGCGGTCTCGCGCACATAATTGAGGATCTGCGGGCCATCGGCAATCGCCTTCGGATCCGTCCACGGCTTGAAGGAATAGCCGAGCGTGAACATGTCGCTGTCCGAGCGGATGCCGGGATAGCGAAACAGGTCCCAGGTGCCGCCGATGCAGTCGCGCCCCTCCAGGATGACGTAGCTCTTGCCCGGACACTTGGTCTGCAAATGATAGCCTGCGCCGATGCCGGATAGCCCGGCACCGACGATCAGCACGTCGACATGTTCTTGTTGCATGGTTTCCTCCGCCAGGGAGGATTGTCCGCCCGCCACTGCTGGCCGTCAATTGGCAATCAGCCGTGCCGCAACCGCAAAGCGAGTTGAATTCCATGCGCCGAAACAACAAAGCCCCGGATCGCTCCGGGGCTTTGCGTCGATGGTCGGTCGAACCGGTGTGGACTCAGTAGCGGTAGTGGTCCGACTTGTACGGACCTTCCTGCTTGACGCCGATGTAGTCGGCCTGGTCCTTGCGCAGTTCGGTGAGCTTGACGCCGATCTTGGCGAGGTGCAGGCGGGCGACCTTCTCGTCGAGGGTCTTCGGCAGCACGTAGACTTCCTTCTTGTACTTGCCGTCCTTGTTGTTGGCGAACAGCTCGATCTGCGCCAGCGTCTGGTTGGTGAAGGACGCCGACATCACGAAGGACGGATGGCCCATCGCGTTGCCGAGGTTCACGAGGCGGCCCTCCGACAGCATGATGATGCGGTGCTTGTCGGGGAATTCGATCTCGTCGACCTGCGGCTTGATGTTGGTCCACTTCAGATTGCGCAGAGACGCGATCTGGATCTCGTTGTCGAAGTGACCGATGTTGCAGACGATGGCGCGATCCTTCATCGCGCGCATGTGCTCGATGGTGATGATGTCCTTGTTGCCGGTGGCGGTGACGAAGATGTCGGCGCGGGGCGCGGCGTCTTCCATGGTCACGACCTCGTAGCCTTCCATCGCGGCCTGCAGCGCGCAGATCGGATCGACCTCCGACACCATCACGCGGCAGCCGGCCTGGCGCAGCGAGGCGGCCGAGCCCTTGCCGACGTCGCCGAAGCCCGCGACCATCGCGACCTTGCCCGACAGCATCACGTCGGTGCCGCGGCGGATGCCGTCGACCAGCGATTCACGGCAGCCATAGAGGTTGTCGAACTTCGACTTGGTGACGCTGTCGTTGACGTTGATGGCCGGCCACAGCAGCGTGCCCGCCTTCTGCATGTCATAGAGACGATGCACGCCCGTGGTGGTCTCTTCAGACACGCCCTTGATGCTCTTGGCGATCTCGGCGAAGTAGCCCTTGGGCTTTTCCTTGAGCTGCTTCTTCAGAAGCGCAAAGAAGACTTCCTCTTCCTCGGAGCCGGGCTTGTCGAGGAAGGCGGTGTCGCCGTTCTCGGCGCGCAGACCGAGATGGACGTACATGGTGGCGTCGCCGCCGTCATCGAGGATCATGTTCGGGTGACCGCCGCCGTGCCAGTCGAACAGCTTTGCGGTGTAGTCCCAGTACTCTTTCAGAGTCTCGCCCTTGACGGCGAAGACGGGAATGCCGGCGGCCGCGATCGCGGCGGCGGCGTGATCCTGCGTCGAATAGATGTTGCAGGAGACCCAGCGGATGTCGGCGCCGAGTGCAGCCAGCGTCTCGATCAGCACGCCGGTCTGGATCGTCATGTGCAGCGAGCCGGCGATACGCGCGCCCTTCAGCGGCTGCTTCGGGCCGAACTCCTCGCGGGTGGCCATCAGGCCGGGCATTTCGGTTTCGGCCAGCGAGAGTTCCTTGCGGCCGAAATCGGCGAGCGAGATGTCCTTGACGATGTAATCGGTGAAGCCGGGCTTCGCGTTCATAGGGGGTTCCTGTTTGTTGGGATCGTCATTCCGGGACGCTCGCAAAACGAGCGAACCCGGAATCCGTAAGGTTCGAGACTCCGGGTTCGCCGCTGTCGCGGCGCCCCGGAATGACGCAAGAGAGCTAGAGCGCGCGCTTCAGCTGCTCGACGAGATCGGTCTTCTCCCAGGAGAAGCCGCCCTCGTTGTCCGGCGTGCGGCCAAAATGGCCGTAGGCCGACGTGCGCGCGTAGATCGGGCGGTTGAGGTCGAGATGGCTGCGGATGCCGCGCGGGGTGAGGTCCATCGCCTTGGCGGCGGCCTGCTCGAGCTGGTCCTCCGACACCTTACCGGTGCCGTGGGTGTCGATGTAGATCGACAGCGGGCGCGCCACGCCGATGGCGTAGGCGAGCTGCAGCGTGCAGCGGTCGGCAAGACCGGCCGCGACGATGTTCTTGGCGACGTAACGCGCGGCATAGGCCGCCGAACGGTCGACCTTGGTCGGATCCTTGCCCGAGAACGCGCCGCCGCCGTGCGGGGCCGCGCCGCCATAGGTGTCGACGATGATCTTTCGGCCGGTCAGGCCGGAATCGCCGTCGGGACCGCCGATGTAGAACTTGCCGGTCGGGTTGATGTGCCAGATGGTCTTCGGCGTGATCCACTCCTTCGGCAGCGCCTCGCGCACATAGGGCTCGACGATCTCGCGGACCTGGTTCGAGGTGAGGTCCGGAACCAGGTGCTGGTGCGAGACCACGATCTCGCGCACGCCGACCGGCTTGCCGTTCTCGTACTGCACGGTGACCTGGCTCTTGGAGTCCGGACCGAGCACCTTCTCGTTGCCGGAGTGACGGGCTTCGGAGATGAGGCGGAGGATCTTGTGGGCGTAGAAGATCGGCGCCGGCATCAGATCCGGGGTCTCGTTGGTGGCGTAGCCGAACATGATGCCCTGGTCGCCCGCGCCCTCTTCCTTGACCTCGCCCGGCTGAAGCGCATCGACGCCCTGGGCGATGTCGGCCGACTGCGGATGCAGCAGGATCTCGATGTCAGCAGTCTTCCAGTGGAAGCCTTCCTGCTCGTAGCCGATGTCCTTGATCGCGCCGCGAACGACGCTCTCGATCTGCTCGTTGGTGACGGACTTCGGACCGCGGGTCTCGCCCGCAATCACGACCTTGTTGGTGGTCGCCAGCGTCTCGCAGGCGGCGCGAATGGCCCAGGGATCGATGCCGGCTTTCGGCCCCTCGCGGTAGAACAGATCGACGATTTCATCGGAGATCCGGTCGCAGACCTTGTCGGGATGCCCCTCGGACACGGACTCGCTGGTGAAAAGATAGGACGCGCGCATCTGTAACCCCTTGTTCCGCCACTCGACGGCGGTTCGTTTGCGATGTTTACGGTTGGATTGTGTCAATCACGCCGGCGCGAGATGACGTATGATTCGTCAAGAAACCAGAGGCCGTTGTACTTTCTCAGCACGTCCCTGGCGGCATCCAGAGTGCGGCCGTTTTGAGTCATTTCTGTCAACCGGTCGTCCTCGATCTGAGCGACATACACCGCCGCATTCCACGCTGCAAAGGCCGTCGAGGTTCCGATATTGCCCGTAACCTCGTTGGGCAGCGCTTCCATATCATACCTGAAGATCGAACGGTTGTCCGCATATGCGTTAAAATTTAAGTCACGGCCCAACGATCCAAGCTCGTACTTCACGGCGCGCAATATCTCATGCCGGCTGACTGCGAAAGGATTTTCTCCAGGCCAGATCGCCTGGATCATTTCCATGCCGGGATCGTGACCATGGGAGTGGATTCCGATCAGCCGTCCCCCGGGCCGAAGGGCCCGCGCCAGCGGCGCAATGATCCGTTTTGCCCGGAAATTGACCGAGGACAGGGCACGGTATGGCTGGGATGCAATAACGAGGTCGAAATTGGCCTCGGTCTGGCCCGGCCGCGGGATCGTCGAATCCAGCAGGAACCTGTGGTCCTCGCGATAGAGCACGAGGACGACCGGCCGCTCGTAGAGCGGCATCGCCGTGCGCGGGCTGATCGCGGCGCGCCAGTTCTGCTCCAGGAACGGCCGCAGCTCAGCAATCTGCTGCTCGAACTCGCCCGATGAAGAGCCCCGGAGCGGGACTTCGTGCCAGACAGTGGCCGCTGCCGCCGCGGGCGATGCCGGCGTGAGCCAGGGCGCCTCCGAATAGAACATGTTGGTGAAGACAAAAACCGACGCCGGATGCTCGAAAATGCGGTCCGGCACCTTTTCCAGCGTCAGGCGTAGGTCCTCGAGGCTGAGCTCCTTGCCGGCTACGTAGAACGGCATGTGCGGGTAGCGTTGGTGCGTCGCCCGCAGCACCCGCGCCAGCACCGTGCCGTCGCCGACGCCGGCGTCGAACATGCGCAGCGCCGGCGGGCGCGGGTGGATCGCCGAAAGCTCCAGCGCGACCCGGTCCGCGATCACCCGCTTTTCGCTGCAGGTGTGGACGAACAGCAGATATTTCTGCCGGTTCTCGAAGAAGCGGAAATTGCCGCGGGGATCGCGCTTCTCCGGGGGCACCTGAAGCCCCCGCGGCGGCGGCAGGCCGCCGGTCGTCGATGCGGCGATATAGGCCTGGATCCGCTCAAGCGTGTCGATGGTGATGCGCTTGCCCTCGCGCAGGCGCTGCACGAGCTTCCCATCGTTCACCGCACGCCGGCCGAAGGTCGATTCGGCCATGCCCGCCTTGCGGCAGAACTCGGTGATTTGGCTCAGGATTTCGTCGTTTTTCATGAGTGGGACGAGAGTGGGCAGAGCAATTGGGGACTGCCTCTTAGCAAATTCTGCCCACCGGGGAAATAGGGGCCAAATCCCTTCCCCCCGCCTTCTCACTGGCAGGACGGGTGAACCCCTTGGCGCGGCCGGGCAACAAACAAGCGCCTCTCCTCCTATGGGACGACCACCATGCGCCGCCTGTTTGTCGCGCTCTGCCTGCTCACCGCCGCACTGTGGCCGGCATCCGCCCTGGCGCAGGCGCGCAACCAGCTCGGGCCGCTCTGCACGACCGAGACCACCCCGGCAGACAAGATGGTCGACGCCTGCACCAAGATCATCGCGCTGAAGGTGTTCAAGGGCGAGCAGCTCGCGACCGTCTATTTCTGGCGGGCCGTGGGCTGGAACAAGAAGGGCGACTACGCCAAGGTCATCACCGACACGACGGAGGCGATCCGGCTGCAGCCGAGACAGGCGGTCTATAACCTCAGGGGCTCGGCCTATTACGACAAGGGCGACTACGACATCGCGATCGCCGATTTCGACGATGCGCTGAAGCTCGGCCCGCCCAGCGGCATCATCTTCCACAATCGCGGCAATGCCTGGCGCGGCAAGCGCGACTATGCCCAGGCGATCGCCGACTACGACATGTCGATCAAATCAGATCCGAAATCGGCGTTCTCGTTCCAGAACCGTGGCATCTCGAAGGAAGCGCTCGGCGATCTCGACGGTGCGCTCGCCGACATCAACCAGGCGATCCGGCTCGACCCGACGCTGCCGCAGCCGCTGATCAACCGCACCTCGATCTGGCGCGCCAAGGGCGATTTCGATCGCGCCATCGCCGACGGCAGCGAAGCGATCCGGCTCGCCAAGGACAAGCCCCCGGTCAACATCATGACGCCGCCCAACAGCGTGCTGATCTCGGGCTACACCCACCGCGCGCTGGCCTATGAAGCCAAGGGCGACTACGCACGCGCACGCGACGACTACACGGCGACGCTGGCGATCGTGGCGTCCGATGCCGGCAGCAGGGCCAACCAGGCAACGGCAAAGGTGCGGCTGTCGCTGGTGACGGATGCAGCCGCGCCGATCCCGCGCGATGCGCCCTCACCCACAACGCCACCGACGACAACCCCTGCCCCGCAGCAGACCGGCGCGGTACCTCTTCCCTCGCCCGCTCCTGCCGTCCGCGGCGCACGCATGGCGCTGATCATCGGCAACGGCGCCTATGCGCATGTGAAGGCGCTGCCCAATCCGCCCAACGATGCGCGCGCGGTCGCGAAAAGCCTGCGCGACATCGGCTTCACCGTGTCGGAGGGCGTCGACCTCGACCGCGCGACGATGCAGAAGATGACGCGTGACTTTCTGCGCGAGGCTGCGCGGGCGCAAGTGGCATTGGTCTACTATGCCGGCCACGGCGTGCAGGTAGACGGCCGCAACTACCTCATTCCCGTCGACGTCGAGCTCAAGCCGGGCGCGGGCATGACAGAGGCGATGATCGACATGGACACGATCATGGCCGGCCTCGACGACCAGGTCCGCACCAATATTTTGATTTTCGATGCCTGCCGCAACAATCCGATGGCGCAGCAGGTGGCGAGCGCCGGCACCAATCGCGGCATCGAGGGCGCCTCGGGTCTCGCTGCGCCCACGAGCCTGGGCGCCGGCGCAACGCTGGGTGCCGGCACTCTGATCGCTTTCGCTACCGCACCGGGCCAGGTCGCGCTCGACGGCGAAGGCGCGAATTCACCGTTCTCCGCTGCACTGTCCCGCCATATCGGCACGCCCGGACTGGAGGTGCAGCAGATGCTCACGCGCGTGCGGGCGGAGGTGGTCTCGAGCACGAAGAACAAGCAGGTGCCGTGGTCGAATTCGTCGCTGCTGGGCGAGGTCTATCTGGCGGAGAAGTGAGGGCAAGCTTGCATCGTGCCTCCAGAGTGCCACAGCCAGACGAGCGCCCCGAGGAACAAGCAGCCCCCAACCGTTGCGATTTGCGGTTCTAGCGAGGGTGACGACTCCAGGCGCAAGCGCGCTAAAATTGCAACAGCCAGCGAGATAGTCGAACGCAACCTGAGGATGCTCTATCCCGTCGCCTATCGTTATCCTACAGTACCGGTAACACCGACCGTCGGTGGACTGATCGCTGGGGGAACCCGTGGGAAAATTCGTTGCCGCTGTCGGCATCGTCCTGTCTGTCGTATCCGGATCACAACCTGGTTTCTCGCAAGGTGCAGCATCGAGCGAGGCGGCGCGCAAAGCGGAGTTCGCTGCCGCGTGGCAGGCAGCCGGCACTGCTCCCGCCGACATTCCGCTGATCGATCAGGCGACGCTGAAAATCCCGACCGGCAGAACGACCCGTGGCTGGTGGTGATCAACCACATCAAGGAAGGCTGACGCGGCCCGGTTAGCCGAGACAGTATCGTCATGCCGGAAACGTCGACATTGCCGCAGGCCCAGAAGCTGCTGGGACTGGAGGGGTTGCGTTTCCTTGCAACCATCGCCGTCTTGATGTGGCACTACCAGCACTTCGCCTTCGCTGCCGGGCCCCGCGTCAATCTCAACAGAAGCGAGCTGCCGTTCTACGGCGCTCTGTTCCCATTCTACGAGGCCGGCGAATACGGCGTCTGGTTCTTCTGGTGCATCTCGGGTTTCATTTTCTTCTGGAAATATCGCGCCGTCGTCGCCGATCGCACGATCGACGCCCGAACCTTCTTCGTGTTCCGGCTGTCGCGACTCTACCCGCTCCATATCGCGACGTTGCTGCTGGTCGCCGTGCTGCAGCCGATCTATTTCGCGCAGCATGGCGTCTACTTCGTCTATCAGAACAACGATGTCCCGCACTTCGTCGCGCAGCTGTTCATGGCAAGCGACTGGCTGCCGCCACGCAGCGAAAGCTTCAACGGACCGATCTGGTCGGTCTCGGTCGAGATCGTGGATTATGCAACCTTCTTCCTGACGCTGCGCTTTGTGACCGCATCCCCGCTGCTCAATCTTGTCGTGATCCTCGCCTCGATCACGTTTGGCAGCCAGGTCGGAACCAGCCTGGCTTTCTTCTATGCAGGCGGGCTTGCCGCCATGGCCCGGCAGGCCGTCGTCTTTTCACGGCATCGACGGATGTTGGAGGCGATGGCCGGGTGCGCCGCCATCGCGGTGCCCGCGGCGCTCTGGCTGGCGGACATCGAGCTCGTCCCGGTCGCAGGACCGCTGCTGCTGACCTATGCGCCGATCCTGTTGTTCTGCTGCTCGGACCAGCTCACCTTGCCGCGGCGGGTCGAGACATTGCTGGAGACGGCCGGCAACATGACCTATTCCTGCTATCTCCTGCACTTCCCCATCCAGCTCGTCATCGCGCTCGTCTGCGCCGCCCTGCAGCGACCGATTCCCTATGGCGATCATCTGTTCTGGGCGGCCTTCGTGCTGCCGACACTCGTCGCCTCGCACCTCACCTATCGCTGGTTCGAGGCGCCGGCGCAGCGGCTGATCCGCAAGACTCTGCTGCGCAAAAGAAAAGCGGGGCGGACAAGTCCGGCCCCGCTCTGATGTCGACGATTAAGCAGCTCCGATGCGTCGCTCACGCGATGCCGCGGCTGCGCCGGATCACTGCCCCCAAACTTCCTTCGCGATCTCGACCGCGAGGCTGAGCTTGGCCCACTGCTCTTCCTCGGAGAGGATGTTGCCTTCCTCGGTCGAAGCAAAGCCGCACTGGGGCGACAGCGCGAGCTGCTCCAGCGGCGCGAACTTGGCGGCTTCCTCCAGACGACGCTTGATGTCGTCCCTCTTCTCGAGCTCACCGAACTTCGAGGTGATGACGCCGACCACGACGACCTTGTTGCCCTTGGGCAGGAAGCGCAGCGGCTCGAAGCCGCCGGCGCGATCGCTGTCGTATTCGAGGAAGTAGCCGTCGTAATTGGTGCCGGCGAGCAGGGTCTCGGCCACCGGTTCGTAGCCGCCCGAGGAAATCCAGGTCGAGCGGAAATTGCCGCGGCAGACATGCGTCGTCACCACCATGTCGGCGGGCTTCTCCGCCAGCGCGTAATTGATGATGCGAGCATAGATCTGCTGCAGGCCGTCCGGATTGTCGCCGCGCTCGCGCGCCTTCTGCAATTCGTCCTGCGAGCAGAGATAGGCCCAGACGGTGTCGTCGAATTGGAGATAGCGACAGCCGGCGTCGTAGAACGCCTTCACCGCCTTGCGGTAGGTCTTGCCGAGGTCCTCGTAGAAGGCCTCGAGATCGGGGTAGACGTCCTTGGAGATCGCCTTGCGGCCGCCGCGGAAGTGCAGCACGGCCGGCGACGGGATCGTCATCTTGGCGGTGACGTGGGCCTGGTCCGCGACCTTCTTCAGGAAGCGGAAGTGGTCCAGCATCGGATGGTCATCGGGGAAGTCGAGCTTGCCGATCACACGCACCGCATCGTGACGGGTCTGCACGCCCGTGAACTGGATGCCGGTGTCGGGGTGGAACAGCTCGCAGCCGGTCAGCTTGGCCAGGAAGTCGAAATGCCACCAGGAGCGGCGGAATTCGCCGTCGGTGGCGAGCTTGAGCCCGAGCGAGGCCTGCTTGTGCACGACCTTCTCGATCTCCATGTCCTCGATCTTGCGCAGATCATCGGCCGAGATCTCGCCCTTCTCAAGCTTTGCGCGGGCTTCCTTGATCTTGGCGGGACGCAGGAGGCTGCCGACCTCGTCGGCGCGGAAGGGGGCTTTGGTTCGCTGCATTCTTGTTTCTCCCGAATTTCAGTCGGCACAATTTTTACTGCCTCGCCCCGCTTGCGAGGAGAGGCGGAGATCAGTGGGCCGCCGCCCCTGCGACGCCGAGGTGGCGCTCCAGGACCGAGGGGTCGGCCTTCAGCGCGGCGCTCGGGGCGTCGTGGACGATCGTTCCGCGCTCCAATATCACAACGCGGTCGGCGAGCCCCAGAATCTTTTGGGCATTCTGCTCGACGATGATCGAGCAGATGCCCCCTGCCCGGGTGATGGTCCCGATCGCCTTGAGCAGCTCCTCGACGATGATGGGGGCGAGGCCCTCGGTCGGCTCGTCCAGCAGCAGGACCTTCGGATTGAGGGTCAGCGCGCGGCCGATCGCCAGCATCTGCTGTTCGCCGCCGGAGAGCTGGTTGCCGAAATTGGTCCGCCGCTCCTTCAGCCGCGGGAACATCTCGTAGACCTTCTCCACCGTCCAGGGACCGGGCTGGGCCACCGCCGTCATGTTCTCCTCGACGGTGAGCGAGCGGAAGATGTTGCGCTCCTGTGGCACCCAGCCGATGCCGGCGCGCGCCCGCTGATCGGGCCGCAAGGTGGTGACGTCGGTGCCGGCCAGCGCGACGGTGCCGGAGAAGCGGCGGGTGACGCCGACGATGGAATTGATCAGCGTGGTCTTACCGGTGCCGTTACGGCCGAGCAGCGCGAGCACCTGCCCCTCCGCAAGGCGCAGGGACATCTTCGGCAAAACCACGGCCTCGCCGTAGCCGGCGCGAAGTGCATCGATTGCGAGTAGGTCAGACATTGACCGCCTCCTCGCCGAGATAGACCGCCTTCACCTGCGGATCGCGCGCGACCTGCTCGGGCGGGCCCTCGGTGAGCAGCGCGCCGGAGACCAGCACCGAGATGCGGTCGGCAAAGGAGAAGACGAGATCCATGTCGTGCTCGATCAGCAGCACCGTGACGTCGCGCGGTAGCGCGCCGACGACGGCGAGAATATCGTGGCGCTCGCTTTCGGGCACGCCGGCGGCGGGCTCGTCGAGCAGCAGCACGCGCGGCTTGGCAGCAATGGCGACCGCGATCTCGAGCAGGCGCTGCTTGCCGTAGGGCAACGTCACGGTCTCTTCGTTCATGACGTCAAGCAGATGGAAGCGTGTCAGCAGCTCGGCGATCTCGCCGTTGACGTCGCTGCGCGTCCCCATCCGCCGCCACCAGTCGCCGCCGTGGCCGAGGCGCTCTGAGACCGCGAGACCGATGGTCTCGAGCGGGGTCAGGTCGGGATAGAGCTGGTTGATCTGGAAGGTGCGCGACAGGCCGCGCAGCACGCGCTTGTGCACGGGCAGGTCGGTGATGTCCTGGCCTTCGAGCAGGATGCGGCCCGAGTTCGGCTTCAGCACACCGGTGAGCTGGTTGATCACCGTGGTCTTGCCGGCGCCGTTGGGGCCAATCAGCGCATGGCGGGCGCCCTGCTCGATTTTCAAGGACAGGTCGCGGGTGACGCGCAGGCCACCGAACTGCTTTTCGAGATTCCGGGTTTCGAGCGCGATGGTCATGCGTCGTTCTCCGGCACGGCCACGACGGCCTTGCGCCCGGCGACCTGCTTGATCACGAGGTTGGGCACATACAGCACCCAACGGTGCAGCCGCTGGCGGCCGACCAGCACGATCACGACCAGCACGAGGCCGATCCAGAACTGCCAGTATTGCGGCGTGATGGTGGAGAACAATTCCTGGAGCATGCGGAACACCACCGCGCCGATCAGCCCGCCATAGAGATAACCGGTGCCGCCGATCACGAGGACCAGCATCAGGTCGGCGGAGCGCTCGAAGGCGAACACGTCGAGGGAGGCGATCGCGGTGGTCTGGGTGAACAGCGCCCCAGCAATGCCGGCATAGAATGCTGCCAGCGTGTAGATCGCGATCAGGCGGCGGTTGACGGGGATGCCGATGGCGGCAGCCCGCAGCGCATTGTTCTTGATCGCGCGCAGCGACAGTCCGAACGGCGAATGCACGACGCGGCGGGCGAGCAGGAACAGGAGGAACAGGACGGCGAGCGAATAGAAGAAGCCGGTCTTGCCAAACATGTCGAAGGCAAACGCTCCGAAGATCGGCTGGATCTCGATGCCCTGCAGGCCATCGGTGCCGCCGGTGATGTTGGAGAAGCGCTCGGCGAGCGCTTCGAGCAGCAGCGCGATGCCGAGCGTCACCATCAGGCGGGTCAGGTCAACGCCGCGGATCACCAGGAAACTGGTGGCGAAACCGAGCACCATCGCGGCAAGGCCTGCGACGATGAGCGCGAGCACCGGCTCGTTGACGATGCCGTGCAGCGCCAGCAACCCCGCGGCATAGGCGCCGACACCGAAGAAGGCGGCGTGGCCGAGCGAGACGATGCCGGCATAGCCGAGGATCAGATCGAGCGACATCGTGAACAGCGCCAGCCGCAGGATGTCGGTCATGATCAGATAGCGCGTGGGAAACAGAAAGCCGCAGGCCAGCACGATGAGCCAGAAAGCGACTTCGCCATAGTGCCAGCGCGCCTGGCGCTGGGCGTGATACCCGACGTCGGAAGCAGCGGTCATCGGCGAACTCAACGCGCAGCCGTGCGGCCGAACAGGCCGTTCGGGCGCCAGATCAGGATCACGATCATCATGGTGTAGATCACGAAGGGTCCCATCTTCGGCACGTAATATTTGCCGGCGACATCGCCGATGCCGAGCAGGAGCGAGGCCAGGAACGGACCAGTTATCGAGGAGGAGCCGCCGACAGTGACCACGATCAGGAAGTAGATCATGAACTTCAGCGGGAAATACGGATCGAGACCGAGGATCTCGGCGCTGAGCGCACCGCCGAGACCGGCGAGCCCGCAACCGAAGGCAAAGGTGAAGGCGAACACCTGCGGCACGTTGATGCCGAGGCCGCTGGCGGCGCGCGGGTCATCGACCGCAGCGCGCAGGCGGCTGCCGAAACGGGTTTTGGCCAGCACCATCTGAAGCCCGATGGTGAGCAGGCCGCAGATCACGATGATCATCAACCGGTAGCGGCCGATGCCAACGCCGAACACGTCGAACTGGCCTTGGAGCGCGGCCGGCAAATTGATGAACACGCGCGACGAGCCCTGGATGTAGTCGACGGCCGCGACCGACATGAAGGTCAGGCCGATGGTGAACAGCACCTGGTCGAGATGGCTCCGCGTGTAGAGGTGGCGGTAGAGCGTGCGCTCCAGTGCGATGCCGATTGCAGCTGATGAGACGAAGGCGAGCGGCAGCGCGGCGAAGAACGGCCAGCCCATCCGGTTGACCAGCACCATGCAGACATAGCCGCCTGTCATCGCGAAGGCGCCATGGGCGAGGTTGACGAAGTTCATCAGGCCGAGCGTGACCGCAAGCCCGCAGGCGAGCACGAACAGCAGCATGCCGTAGGCAACGCCATCGAACAGGTTGGTGAGGATAGAGGTCATCGAGGGTAGATCGTTCCTGGTGGACGCTCGTCATTCCGGGGCAGCGCGGGGCGCTGAACCCGGAATCTCGCTTCAACAACTTCGAGATCCCCGATGCGCGCTAAGCGCACTCGGGGATGACGCGCTTTCGCGCGTCACTTCTTGGTCTTGCCGAGATCCTTGACGGCCTCGAAGGTCGCGAACTCGACATTGTAGAGCTCGCCGTCGACCTTCTCGACCTTGCGGATGTAGATGTTCTGCACGATGTCGCGGGTCTCGGGGTCGATCGAGATCGGACCGCGCGGGCTCTCCCACTTCTGGCCCTTCATCGCCTCGATCAGCTTGTCGCCGTTGGTGTCGCCACCGGTCTTCTTCAGCGCCTCGTAGATCAGGTGGATGCCGTCATAGCCGCTCACGGCCATGAAGCCGGGACGGTTGCCGAAGGCCTTCTTGTAGGCAGCGACGAAGTCCTTGTTCATCGCGGACGGATGCGCTGCGGAGTAGAGATGCGCGGTGACCGTGCCGAGCACTGCGTCGCCCATGTTGTTGAGCAGGTCGTCGTCCGTGACGTCGCCCGGCCCGATCACCTTGATGCCGGCCTTGTCGAGACCACGCTCGGCATATTGCTTCATGAAGTTGCCGCCCTGGCCGGCCGGCACGAACACGAAGATCGCGTCGGGCTTGGCGTCCTTCATGCGCTGCAGGAACGGCGCGAAGTCCGGGTTGGCGAGCGGGGTCTTCACCTCTTCGACCACTTCACCGCCGCCCGCGGTGAAGTTCTGCTTGAAGAAGTTGAGCGCGTCATTGCCCGGCGCGTAGTCCGAGGTCAGCGTCGCCACCTTCTTGATGCCGTTCCTCACCGCCCAGTCGGCGATGATGGTCGAGGACTGCGCCAGCGTGAAGCTGGTGCGCACGATATAGGGGGAGCGCTCGGTGATGATCGAGGTGCCGGCCGCCATCACGACTTCCGGAATCTTGGCCTGCGTCGCCAGCGGCGCGGCGGCAAGCGCTGCCGGCGTCACGCCGAAGCCGGCGATGAAGTTGACCTTGTCGTTGACGATCAGCTCCTGCGCGGCGGTCTTGGTCTTGTCGGGGATCGCAGCGTCGTCCTTGACGATGATCTCGACCTTCTTGCCCGCGACGGTGTCGCCCTTCTGCTGCATGTAGAGCTTGATCGCGTTCTCGATCTGCTTGCCGGTCGAGGCCTGGCCGCCGGTCATCGGCAGGATCAGGCCGACCTTCACCGTGTCTTCCGCCTTGGCGGGCGCGACGGCCGCGAGGCCCGCGATGGCAGCGACCGCTGCGGTGCGTGAAAAAATCTTGCGTTCGAACATCAGATGTCCCTCCCCTTCATTCCTGACCTCTTGTGAGCCGGACCGAGTGCCCGGTCCTTGCCGCGCTTTACTTACGGACAAGCCATGCCGCGCGGCCACATGGCGTCCTCTGCAACCCCGTTGTCAATCGAACGTTGGGCGACCATTCGGCGCAAGCCGCGTGATCTGCCTCAACGGCGACAGGGAGAGATTTGTACGATTGTACAAATATAATGGTCCTGTCAACGAAAAAGCCCCTCGTGGCGCTGGCCGATTGGGCGGTGGTTGTTGAGGCGCCATTTTATGAAGACTGCGCGACGCCGTAGATGGAGGATTCCGCCTCTCATTTGCAGAATCTGGACATCTCACCTGCTTCGCGGTGAGGCCACTTGGGTGACGCTCACCCAAGGGGAAATACGTGATGTATACCGTACCAGCTAAACCTACCCCTTCAAGGGCAAAATTTGCTTATTATAATACCTTCTTTGTATACAGCCTTGCCCACCCTCGAATAGGCCAATTTTACATGTTGAGGGCTATAGTTCGCCGCTGGCGCCTATCCGGCGCCCCCTCATCCCGCGCCCGATCGGGCACGACCTAGAAGATGTCCATGCGTTCCCGTTCGCTTTCGATCGCTGCTGCAGTCGCCCTGCTCGCTTCCAGCCTTGCAGGCTGCGGCACGGTCAACGAGAAACTCTCGGCCGGCATGGGCGACTACGTCCCGCAATGGGCCGGCGGCCTGCCGGCCGATGCCCCGCCGCGACCGGGCACGCCGCAATACGACGCCTACATGAAGGAGCGCGAGCGCAAGCGGCTGATGCCGGCGGCCGATCGCGAGAAGGAAGAGCAGGCGCAGAAGGGCGCGACGGGGACGACGTCAGCTGGCGCGGTGCGCTGAGAGACAATCGTCATTCCGGGATGGTCCGAAGGACCAGACCCGGAATCTCGAGATTCCGGGTTCGCGCTTCGCGCGCCCCGGAATGACGGTGCCCTAATCCACGAACACCACGGTCTTGCGGCCGTTGAGGATGACGCGGTCGTCGAGATGGTAGCGGATGGCGCGGGCGAGCACGCGACGCTCGATGTCGCGGCCCTTGCGGACGAGATCCTCCGGTGTGTCGCGGTGGCTGATGCGCTCGACGTCCTGGTCGATGATCGGGCCCTCGTCGAGGTCGCGCGTGACGTAATGCGCGGTGGCACCGATCAGCTTCACCCCGCGCTCATGCGCCTGGTGATAGGGTTTTGCGCCCTTGAAACCGGGCAGGAACGAGTGGTGGATGTTGATGCAGCGTCCCGAAAGCTTTGCCGAGAGATCGTCGGACAGGATCTGCATGTAGCGGGCGAGCACCACCAGATCGGTCTTCGTCTTGCCGACGAGGTCCATGATCTGCGCCTCCTGCTCCCGCTTGGTCTCCTTGGTCACCGGCAAATGGTGGAACGGGATGCCGCCGAAGTCGAGCCCGGCATAGACCTCGCGCGGATGGTTGGAGACGATCGCCGCAAGCGTCATCGGCAACTCGCCGGTGCGCCAGCGGTAGAGGATGTCGACCAGGCAATGGTCGGACTTCGACACCAGCAGCATCACCTTGCGATGCGCGGCGCGGTCGCGCATCTGCCACTCCATGCCGAAACGCTCGGCGATCGCGGCAAAGCCGGTCTGGAGCGCCGCGAGCTCCACGGCAAGATCGGCCGCGGTGAACACCACGCGCATGAAGAAGTTCTTGGTCTCGACGTCGTCGAACTGCTGGGCGTCGAGAATGTTCTGTCCATTATGGGCCAGGAAGGTCGACACCGCCGAGACGATACCGGGACGATCTGGACAGGACAGGGTCAGGACATATTGATGATCGGGCATGGGTCTTGATGAAGGTTTGTGCAACGGCTGCGGAACACCCCGCGATTTGCGCCCTGCTCTAGCACCGACGCTGGCCTTGCGCCAATCCCGGGCGCAGAGTCAGGATGAACGTACCATTGCGATTGATACCGGAGCTCGCCCATGGCCGACCGCTTGAACGGCACCCGCATCCTGATCCTGGAAACACGCGAGGAGGCGCAGTTTTCGAAGCTCCTGGCCGAGCAAGGCGCCGATGTCGTCCAGTGCCCGATGTTCACGATCCACGATGCGCCGGACCCCGCTCCCGTCGAAGCCTGGATCCACCGCGCCATCGAGAGGCCCTTTGACGATCTCGTGCTGATGACCGGCGAAGGCCTGCGGCGGATCATGAAGCTCGCGCGGGCCCGCGGGCTCGATCAAGCCCTGGTCGCCTCCCTCGCCGGATCGCGAAAATTCACCCGCGGACCGAAGCCCGGCAAGGCGCTGCGTGAAATCTCGCTCGAGGCGCAGCAGACCACGGAGAAGCCGACCACCGAGGGCGTGATCGAGATGCTGGGCAAGCTCGACCTGAAGGGACGGCGCCTCGGCCTGCAGCTCTATCCCGACAAGGACCACGGCGCCCTGACCAGCGCGCTCGCGGCGCAGGGCGCCGAGGTCGACACCGTGCTGCCCTATGTCTACGATTCCAAGGCCGCTGATGCCAACATCGTCGCCGCCATCGACGAGATGGCGGAGGGACGGATCGACTCCATCGCGCTCACCAATCTCGGCCAGGTCCGCCGCCTGATCGAAGCCGCCAAGGCACATGGCAGCGAGGCGAAGCTGCGCGCCGGGTTGGAGCGGACGCTGATTGCATCGGTGGGCCCTGCGGTGTCGGGGGAGCTCGCCGCGCATGGCCTGCGCACCGACGTGTCGCCGGCCGATGAGGCCTATTTCATGCGCCCGCTGATCTCGGCGATGGCGGCCGCGCTCGCCGAGAAACGGCCGAAGGTAGCGGGTTAATCACCAGGCGGCGATGCCTAGCTTGCCACCTGCGAGGCGGCCGACATCAACTCCTGAGGGCTCGGAGCCCCGAACATGCGCTGGCCGCCTTCAGGAACTTCGGTAAAGGTCCAACGCACGATTCCCTCACGATCGAGCAGGAACTGGCCGAACAGCTGGCCCTGACCGGTCGCCGCCATCCGCTGATCGGCCTCCATCATCTCGTAGCCGTCCTTGTTGTTGAGGTACTCGGCAGCCGCGGGCCGAATCATCGGCTCGGGCAATTCGCCGGGCATGTCGACTGGCATGCTCAGGATCACATCCATGCCCACCTTGCGCGGCCACTCGGTCTCGTTCTCCGTGAACTCGAGATTGGGCAGGCCGAACGCACGGTGCGAGACCCGCTCGGGGTCGGACGCGGCGAGCAGATTGGGCAATGGATGATAGCGGAAGTAGAGCCGCGCGCGCTCGATGGGCGTATTCACGACCGTGAGACTTTCGACGCCCTTGTCGCGCAGGGCTGCGTCGAGTTGCGCCTGTGCCGCGATATGGCGCCGACAGAACGGGCAGTGCAGCCCTCGATACAAGCCGATCAATATCGGACTATGTCCGCGAAAATCCTGGAGAGCGATCGTTCCATCGCGTGTGATGGCGTCCAGCACGATGTTCGGCGCGCGATCACCCGGTTGAAGCGGTCCATCGACATGAAGTTCTGACATGGTTGAACTCCTTCATATGACCTAGTCAAGAAATGGCAGTACGATCAGCCCGGCGGGATCAAGCCCGTGGCGAGCGCAGACATCAT
Source organism: Bradyrhizobium iriomotense (assembly GCF_018130765.1). Classification (GTDB taxonomy): domain Bacteria; phylum Pseudomonadota; class Alphaproteobacteria; order Rhizobiales; family Xanthobacteraceae; genus Bradyrhizobium; species Bradyrhizobium iriomotense_A. The sequence continues at coordinate 168,651 of NZ_JAFCJZ010000002.1, read as the reverse complement.
GGGCCAGCGCGAAATATCGGTCGGCCTCGGGCATGTCGCCTCGATCAAGGCTCAGCGTCGCGAGACCATCATAGCATGGAAAGAGCTGCTGCGGTTCGCCGGTTTCGTTCGCCACCTCGATTGCTTCGTTGTAGCAGAGGGCGGCCAGATCGGGGCGGAAATGGCATTGATGGATTTGCCCAAGCACGATCAGGGGCACGGAGAGATGCTCGCGCTGATCGAGCGCACGGTCGATTTCGATCGCCCTTTCGGCTGCCGGCACCCCTTCCTCGGTACATCTGTCCGTGAAGGTGCAACAGGCAACGGCAAAATTGGCAAGCAGACGCGCCTGGAAGCCAAGATCCCCGATCCGACGCGCGACGTCGAGTCCACGCCGGCAGACCTCCACGGCTTTCGCCGGGTCAACGATCGTGTAGAGCACACCGAGATTGGTGTAGCCGCGGCACGCTACGTTAAGGAGCCCGGCCGCTTCGGCGGCCGCGACACTTTGCTCCACCTCACGGACCGCCTCCTCGTGTCGTCCAAGCCGCGCCAGCGCAACCCCCTTGGTGTTGAGGGCCTCGGCAATGGCACGTGCCGCCTCGAGCCCGGCCTGCTCGTCCCCGTCCGCCGGTACTGACCGTGCATAGCCGAGCGCCTCGTCTGCCCATCTTGCGGCGGCCACGTGATCGCCCGTCCGAAACGCGAGACGGCCGCGCTCCTGCAAGAGATGCGCCCACTCGATGGGCGCGTCGGTCCCTCCAAGCAGTTTGGCCGCCTCGGCGTAATGCGTCTCTGCCTTGATCCGCTTGCCGGCGTCCCAGAGCAATCGGCCAAGCTTGCGAACAATTCGCGCTTCGCCGATCCGGTCCTGTATGGCGCGATGCCCCTCCAACGCGCTCTGATAGTGCTCCTCGGCCGTGGTCCGGCGGCCAGCCGCGCCGCAGAGGTCCGCAATCCGCTCGTACAGGACCAGACGTTCCGGCTCCAGTTCGCCGCCGGTCGACAGCACGGCGAGGGCCTGTTGGTAGAGACGGATGGCATCGTCATTGGCATAGCTGGCGCGTGCGCGATCGCCGGCCGCGCGCAGATAGCGCGCGCCTTTCGGCTTGCTCGCGCTCAGGCTGAAGTGATGTCCGAGCAGTATGAGATCTTCGAGGCGCTCGGGCTCATCGCCATAGAGCCTCTCGAGCGCTCCACCAATCCGTCCATGAAGCTCGATCCGGCGCTGCAGAAGCAGGTTTTGATAGATCACGTCCTGAAGCATGGTTTGCGTGAAGCGGTAGGTCCGCAGCGAAATCGAGTTCGAGCCCGCGACCTCCTCGATGATCTCCGCGTCGCACAGACGTTCGAGCCCTGCTTCAACCCTCGCCGGCTCGGTTGCCGCCGCACCGAGAGCCGCCACATCAAAACGCGGGCCGATAACCGCAGCCTCCTGTGCTAGGCGGCGTACTGGATGCGGCAACCGGTCGAGGCGCGCCAGCAACAACGCCTGGATGCTTGCCGGAATATCGGCGGCGGCTTCATCCGACGTCATCCGCCACTGCGCGCCGTCGCGCTCCAGCGTGCCGGCTTCGATGAGGCCCCGTATGATCTCCTCGAGAAAAAGCGGATTGCCGCCGGCGCGATCGAGGATTCGGCTGAACAGGCGTCCCGGTGGGTCACGCCAAACGCGACTGAAGTAGGCCGCGATCAGCCTTTGTCCCTCGGCGTCGCCAAGCGGGGGCAGCCGAAGGGTCGTGTGACTGATTTTGCTCGAACCGAACTGGTCCAGTTCCAGCATCGGCCGATGCGTAAACAGCAGCATCAGCCGCGTCCGCTCCATTCTGTCCATCAGGAACCGCAACGCTTCAAGAGATACCGCGTCCGCCCAATGCAGATCCTCGACGATGATCAGCAGCGGCGACAGTGCCAGGCGGCGTTCGAAGACGGTGCGAATCGCGAAGAATATCTGCCGGCGGAGCTGTTCGGGCTCGACATGCCTGAGCACGGCGGGGTCGCCGAGGCCGAGTACGTGCAGATAGAGGGGCATCAGTCGGTCGGCCTCGTCAGTCGCGAGGCCAAGCTGCGACAGCGCTTCGGCGACCTTCGCCTCCGCCTCTGCGGCGCCGGCCTTCTGCGCGATGCCATAGGCGCTGCGCAGCACGGCGGCGAGTGTGCCGTAGGATTGTTCGCCTAGCGGCGAGCACGCCGCCCGCCGAATCGCCACGTGTGCAAATCGATCCTCGTCGCGGATACGGGCGGCGAATTCGCTGACCAGGCGCGTTTTCCCGATGCCGGCTTCGCCGACCAGCCGCACCAGTTGAGCCGCGCCGCCGCATGCGAGATCAAGGCTGCCGACGATGCGCGCAAGCTCGGCGTCGCGCCCGATGAACGGCGCATTGAGGCCCAGCGCGTCGAGGCCGCGTGCCTCACGGGGCGTGTCGAGCGCCTCCCTCAGACGGTGCACCAGTACGCTGCCCATCTTGCCCTTGAGCGAGACCTCGCCAAGCGAGTCATAGGAGAACGCATGCCGCGTCAGACGGTGGGTCAATGGCCCGACCAGCACCTCGCCCGGAGCCGCCATCGACTGGAGTCGCTGGGCGGTATTCACCGTGTCGCCGGTCACCGAATAGGACTTGGCAACGCCCACACCGAGCCCGCCCGCGACGACGTGTCCGGTGTTGATGCCGACATGGAGCAGCAGCGGTGAACCTGCATACACCTTCGCGCGTTCGCTGAGACGCGCCGTCCGGCCGATCATGTCGAGGGCAGCGCGGACCGCCCGCTCCGGGTCGTCCTCGTGCGCAGCCGGCGCACCAAACAGAGCAAGCAGCGCATCGCCGATGAATTTGTCCACGAAACCGCCAAAGCTTTGCACCGCGGCCGTCAACTCTTCGAACAGTTCGTTTTGAAGCGTCTGCATGACCTCGGGGTCGAGCCGCTCGCTCATCGCGGTGAAGCCGCTGAGGTCGGCAAACAGCACGGTGATGGTACGGCGGTTCGCCTCGCTGTCGATCTTATCCAACTGAAGTCCAAATGCGGCTTGAGCCGCATCCGTCGGCACGAGAGGCGGAGAGGAGGGCCGGATCGGAAGCGTCGTCGGGCTCGTCAGCGCCTGCCCGCCGCGGGCCTCAGAGACGGAGGCGCCGCATTTCGGGCAATAGGCGAAATCCGGTGCGCACGGAAAGCCGCAGCCAGGGCACGCGTTCGGCTGCTTCGTGCCGCACTTCGGGCAGAAGGCAAAGCCGCTCTGGACCTCGAAACCACAGCGAGAGCAGTTCATGGGTCAAGACCTCGCGGAAGCCGCGACGGCGCGATCTACCGGACCTGCCGAATAGGCCCGGGATGCAGACCAGAATGGGCTTTGCGCGCCGGAAGAGCAAGCGGGGGCCAATCTACCTCTCCGTATCGGCTGGCAGCGAAGCGATGCTGCGGGCGCACTGGCGGACCGCACGTCGTCGGCAAGCATGGCGGCATGCGGTGCCGCCAATTGACAGGGGCATCGCCGGGGCTACCCTGCCGAACAGAAGAACAAAAATAAGGGCAGGGAATCGCCGTGAAACCCGTTGTCGCATCTTGAGCACATCCGCGCGACCTTCAGCGCTCGCACCGTTCCGCATCCGCAACTATCGCTTCCAGTGGCCATCCGACCTGCTCACCTCCTGGGCGTTCGAGATCGAAACGCTGGTGCTCGGCTGGTACATCCTGGTCGAGACCGGATCGGTGCTGCTGCTGACCCTTCTCGCCTCGCTGCAATATCTGGGAACGCTGATTGCGCCGGCGCTCGGGATGGTTGGCGACCGCATGGGTCATCGCGATCTCCTCGTCGTGCTGCGCCTCACCTATACGGCGCTGGCTTCGACTATCATGGTGCTGGCGCTGACCGGGCATCTGGCGCCGCTCAACGTCATGATCATCGTGACGATCATGGGCCTGATCCGCTCCTCCGATCTCGGCCTTCGCAGCGCATTGCTCGCCGACATCATGCCGGCCGAGCGGCTGGTCGGCGCCATCAGCCTGTCACGCACGACCCAGGATAGCGCCCGCATTGCCGGAGCGTTGACGGGCGCCGGTCTCTTCGCCGTGCTCGGCATTGGATTGGTTTATGCGGCCGTCGCCAGCCTCTATTTCGTGGCCGCGATTCTCATGTCCTGCCTGACCCGACCGAAAAGGACCGTTGCCACGACGGACCTGCCGACGAACAGCCGCGCCGTTTCAAAACTGCTCGACGAGTTGAAAGAGGGGATTGTCTACGCCTGGAATGGCCCTGGAATGGGTGCTGCGCTGTGCGTCGCCTTCCTTGCCAATCTCACCGCATTTCCCTTCACCGGCGGATTGCTGCCCTACATCGCGCGCGAAATCTTTCACACCGACCAGACCGGCCTCGGTTATCTCTCGGCGAGTTTTGCCGTCGGCTCGCTGATCGGCTCGATCACGCTCAGCCTGGTCGGCGGACTGCGCATTGCCCGGCTGCTGATCGGCGCGACGCTGGCCTGGTACGCCATGCTGCTGGTGTTCGTCGAAATCAGGACGATGCCCGTCGCCATGGCCTGCCTTGTGCTTGCCGGCATCGCCCAGAGCATGTCGATGATCTCGGCGGCCGTGATCCTGATGCGCACGGCGAGCGCGCATCTGCGCGGCCGCGTGATGGGCGTGCGCATGATGGTGATCTACGGCCTGCCGCTCGGATTGCTCGCGGCCGGCAGCCTGATCGATATCGTCGGCTACTCCGCGACAGGGTCGCTCTACGCCGCCGCCGGCTTCATCGCGATGCTGGCGATCGCGATCCGCTGGCGGGCCGACCTCTGGCCGGTGCACGCACCCGCCAACGCGCGGTGACTGCTTCTAGTCCCCGTAGCCGCGCAGCCGTTCGACATTAAGGATGGTGACGCCGCCGTATTCCAGCCGCAGCAGCCCCTCCTTCTCCAGCCGGTTGAGCGCGCGGTTGGCGTTCTGGCGGGACATGCCGGAGAGCGCGCCAATCTCCTCCTGCGTGATCTCCAGATGCGCCGTCGATTCCGGATAAAGGATCGGGTTGAACAGCGAGGCGATGCTCCGCGCAAGCCGCGAGGTGGCATCGAGGGTGCGGTTAACCTCGAGCATCCCGATGAACTGGCCGAGCCGCTCGTTGAGCTGGCGCACCAGGAAGCGGTTGAAGCCGACGCTGTTCTCGAACAGCCACATGAACGCGCTGCGCTCCATCAGCGCGACGCGGCTGTTGCGCAGCGCCACCACGTCGTAGCGGCGCGGCTCGTTCTTGAGCACGCTGCCCTCGCCGAACCAGGCCCCGGCCGTCAACCCGGCCAGGCTCGTCTCCTTGCCGTCGCGCGAGACCCCGCCCATCCGGGCAAGACCGGAGACCATGCCGGCCCAATAGTCGAAATTGTCGCCGCGCATGAACACGGTCTCGCCGGTGCCGTAGGACCGCTCCGTGATTCCGGCACGAGCGACCTCGATCTCCGCTTGCGTGAGCTCGCGCGACCAGGCGGCGACGCGCTTCAGATGATCCTCTGAAATCATGATCGAGAGGCCACCGTTTCGTCACTCCGCCCTTCTGCTGCACTGCAGCACGATCGCCCGACCGCCCGTCCTACGAAAGATGGACGTCGCTGCCGCCCGAAAAACTTTGTCGCAGAATTGTCAGCCGCGAGACATTTCAAAATAGCGCTTTCCCCTATTGAGAGCCACCTCGGGTGGTGCGGCTTTTGATCCCGAACGGGAACGAATGCCGCGCCGGTCCGGTCGAGACCAATAGCTGCATGGTCTGGCCGGCACGGCCGTACTAGGATCGCCCGACAGGAACGGACGAAGAGCGCCAATCAAGCGCCATCACCGGGAGGGATTCGTTTGGTGGCTACCAGTCTCGAAGTGCGCGGCGTGTCCCTGCGATTCGGCGGCGTCCGTGCGCTGACCGACGTCGGCTTCGCCATCAAGGAGGGCGAGCTGTTCTCGATCATCGGCCCCAACGGGGCCGGCAAGACCTCGATCGTGAACTGTATTTCCGGTCGCTACAAGCCGACCGAAGGCCAGCTGTTCTACCAGGGCCGCGACATCACCGGCCTGACGCCGAACGCCCGCGCCTCGCTCGGCATCGGCCGCACCTTCCAGAACCTGGCGCTGTTCCACCACATGAGCGTGCTCGACAACATCATGGTCGGCCGCCACCACCTCCTGAAGAACAACTTCCTCACGGGCTCGCTGTACTGGCTCACCGGCGCACGCAAGGAAGAGCTCGCGCACCGCCACAAGGTCGAGGAGATCATCGACTTCCTCGATCTGCAGTCGGTGCGCAAGGCGACCGCCGGCACCCTCTCCTACGGCCTGCGCAAGCGTGTCGAGCTCGCCCGCGCCATGGCACTGGAGCCGCGCCTCATCCTCCTCGACGAGCCCATGGCCGGCATGAACTTCGAGGAGAAGGAGGACATGGCCCGCTACATCGTCGATCTCAACGAGGAGTTCGGCATGACGGTGGTGATGATCGAGCACGACATGGGCGTGGTGATGGACATCTCCCACCGCGTCATGGTGCTGGATTTCGGCCGCAAGATCGCCGAGGGCGATCCGGGCGCGGTGCTCGCCGATCCCCACGTCAAGCGCGCCTACCTGGGCGAAGAAGACGAGGTGCTGGTCGATCCCGACGATGCTCCTCCGGCGCAGGAGAGCGCGGCATGATGGATTATGCAGGCCGCGTCGCGCAGGCCGATACCTATCCGAAGATGCTCCGACTCAACGCGAAGGAGCATGGCAACGAGATCGCGCTGCGCGAGAAGGATCTCGGGCTCTGGCGTATCTTCACCTGGAACGACTACCAGAGGCGGGTGCGCGATTTCGCGCTTGGCCTCGTTGAGCTCGGCCTCGGTCGCGGCGACGTCATCGGCATCATCGGTGACAACCGGCCGGACTGGGTGGCGGCGGAAGTCGCAACCCATGCCATTGGCGGCCTCAGCCTCGGGCTCTATCGCGACGTGTTGGATGAAGAGGCCTCCTATCTCCTCAATTATGGTGAGGCCCAGTTGGTCTTCGCCGAGGACGAGGAGCAGGTCGACAAGCTGCTCACGCTCGCCGAGCGCGTGCCGAAGCTGAAGCACATCATCTATTCCGATCCGCGCGGCATGCGGAAATATGACGACCCGCGCCTGATGTCGGCGGAGAAGTTTGCCGAGCTCGGCCGCGCCCGCGCTACGCGCGAGCCGGAGCTCTACGACAAGCTGGTCGATGCAACCAGGGGCGAGGATGTCGCGATCCTCTGCACCACGTCCGGCACCACCTCGCATCCAAAACTCGCGATGCTCGCCGCCGGCCGTGTGCTCGGCCATTGCGCGACCTATCTCGCCTTCGACCCGAAGGGTCCCGATGACGAATATGTCTCGGTGCTGCCGCTGCCGTGGATCATGGAGCAGGTCTACGTGCTCGGCAAAGGCCTGCTCTGCCGGATGAAGATCAACTTCGTCGAAGAGCCCGACACGATGATGAACGATCTGCGCGAGATCGCGCCGACATTCGTGCTCTTTGCCCCCCGTGTCTGGGAATCGATCGCCGCCGACGTCCGCGCCAAGGTGATGGATGCGACGCCCTTCAAGCAGCGCCTGTTCGACATCGGCATGAAGTCGGGCCTCGCTGCGCTGGAGCAAGGCAAGCGCTCCGGCTTTGCCGACACCATCCTGTTCCGCGCGCTGCGCGACCGGCTCGGCTTCACCCGCCTGCGCTCGGCCGCCACCGGCGGCGCGGCGCTCGGACCCGACACCTTCAAGTTCTTCCAGGCCATGGGCGTGCCGCTGCGCACGCTCTACGGCCAGACCGAACTGCTGGGTGCCTACACGCTGCATCCCGAGGGCAAGGTCGATCCTGACACCACGGGCGTGCCGATGGCCGACAGCGTCGAGATCCGCATCGACAATGCCGACGTCCACGGTGTCGGCGAGATCGTGGTGCGGCACCCGAACATGTTCCTCGGCTATTACAAGAACCCCGAGGCGAGCGTTGCCGACATCAAGGACGGCTGGATGCTGTCGGGCGATGCCGGCTATTTCAATGCCAACCAGCAGCTCGTCGTCATCGACCGCATCAAGGATCTCGCCGAGACCTCGCGCGGCGAGCGCTTCTCGCCCCAGTTCATCGAGAACAAGCTGAAGTTCTCGCCTTATATCGCGGAGGCCGTGGTGCTGGGCGCCGGCCGCGACGCGCTCGCAGCGATGATCTGCATCCGCTACTCCATCATCTCGAAATGGGCGGAGAAGAATCGCCTCTCCTTCACGACCTACAGCGACCTCGCCTCGCGCCCCGAGGTCTATGCGCTGCTGCAGAAGGAGGTCGAAACCGTCAACGCCACGCTGCCGCCGGGCCAGCGCATCTCGCGCTTCCTCTTGCTCTACAAGGAGCTGGACGCCGACGACGGCGAGCTCACCCGCACGCGAAAGGTGCGCCGCGGCGTCATCAACGAGAAGTACGAAGGCATCATCGACGCGATCTACCGCGGCGATGCCAACATCCCCGTCGACACCGTGATCCGCTTCCAGGACGGCACAACGCAGCGCGTACGGACAACGCTGCGCGTGGTGGACCTCGGCGGACATGGCCACATGGCGGAGGCCGCGGAGTGATGTCGTTTCAAAGCGCGCTGCCGGTTGATGCGCCCTCTCCCCTTGTGGGAGAGGGCATCTCCGCCATCAGCTACACCCCCACTCGGGTGAGGGGTCTTCTCTCCGCATCGTCACTGCGGAGACAACCCCTCACCCGTCTTCGCTTCGCGAAGCCACCGTCTCCCACAAGGGGAGAGGGAAAGAGCGCGCCGGATTTGTCAGCGAGCACCACCGCATGAACACCGCCTTCCTCATCCAGCTCCTGGTCAATGGCCTCGTGGTCGGCACGCTCTATGGCGTGGTCGCGATGTCGTTCGTGCTGATCTACAAGGCGACGCAGGTCGTCAATTTCGCGCAAGGTGAATTGCTGCTGGTCGGCGCCTGGGTGTGCTGGGCGCTGCTGGCGAAATACCAGGTCCCGTTCTGGGTCGGCATGCCGATCACACTGGTGTTCATGTTCGTGTTCGGCATCGCGGTCCAGGTCCTGATCCTGCGGCCGATGATCGGCGAGCCGATCATATCGGTGATCATGGTGACGATCGGCCTCTCCACCGTGCTCCAGGCCACGTTGAAGTGGATGTTCGGCGTCAACCCACAGCCGTTCCCGCGCGTATTCGAGAGCCAGTCGGTCAGCCTGTTCGGCCTCCAGATCCAGACCGTCTATGTGATGAGCCTCGTCGTCTCGGTCGCGATGATGATCGGCATGGCCTGGTTCTTCCGCGCCTCGAAATACGGCCTCGCCATGCGCGCCACCGCGTTCAACCAGCAGGTCGCGCAGTCGCTCGGCATCTCCGTCAAGAGCGTGTTCGCGATGGCCTGGGCGATCTCGGCGACCGTCTCGGCGGTCGCCGGCGTCGTCGTCGCCGTCGTGAACGGCGTCTCCTCGGGCCTTGCCGCCTACGGCATCAAGGTATTTCCGGCGGCGATCCTCGGCGGGCTCGATTCCGTCGGCGGCGCGGTGCTCGGCGGCATCATCATCGGGCTGCTCGAGAACGTCGCGCAATATGTCGACAGCGAGTATCTGCACTGGGGCAATCTCTACGAGATCGCGCCGTTCTACGTCCTCATCATCGTGCTGATGATCAAGCCCTACGGCCTGTTCGGCACCCACGACATCGAGCGGATCTGACCCATGGCCGGCCCTGCCCTCATCCCCGCTGGTGATTTCCGCACCTCCTACGCCGCGGACACCACGATCTTCCCGACCACGACCAGCCGCAACTTCGCGATTCTCGGCGTTGCGCTCCTTTGCCTCGCGCCGCAATTCTTCAGCGGCTACTGGCTCAGCATCCTGATCCAGATCGGCATCTTCTCGATCGCGGCGCTCGGCCTCAACATCCTGGTCGGCTTCACCGGCCAGATCTCGATCGGGCACGCTGCGTTCTTCCTGCTCGGCGCCTTTACCTCGGCCTACATCTCCAACAACGCGCCGATCCCGGTGTTCTTTGCGATCCCGCTCGCGGGCGTCGTGACTGCGCTGGTCGGGCTGATCTTCGGTATCCCGGCCGCGCGGCTGAAAGGTCTTTACCTCGTCATCGCGACGCTGGCCGCGCAATACATCCTGCTCGACTTCTTCTCGCGCGCCGAATGGTTCTCCGGCGGCTCGGTGCCGGCGAGCGCCGAGCCGTTCTCGATCTTCGGCTACACGCTGCGCGGCGACAGGCAATATTTCTACGTCGTGCTGGCCTATGTGCTCTTGAGCTACATCCTCGTCACCAACCTGATGCGCACGCGCGACGGCCGCGCGCTGGTGGCGATCCGCGACCATTATCTCTCCGCCGAGATCATGGGCATCAACCTCACCAAGTACCGCACGCTGTCGTTCGGCCTTGCCGCCTTCTTCGCCGGCATCGCGGGTGCGCTCTACGCGCACTACCAGCTCGTGGTGTCGCAGGAAGGCTTCGGCATCGAGCGCTCGATCCTGTTCCTGGCCATGATCATCATCGGCGGCACCGGCTCGATCATGGGCACGCTGATGGGCACCGCCTTCGTCGTGCTGCTGCCGGAGTCGATGGAATGGATCAGCCTGCATTTGAAGGGCGGCGCGATCGACAAGGCGCTGTCGCTCAACACCAACATCACCTTCCTGCGCGAGATCTCGATCGGGCTCATCATCATCGCGTTTCTGATGTTCGAGCCGGACGGGCTCGCGCATCGCTGGCGGCAGATCAAGGCCTACTGGAAACTCTACCCGTTCTCGCATTGAGCGCGGGCGACTTCACTTTAACGATAACAGGAGGAACCAACCCATGAAGACAAAATCCCTTTTGAGCACCGCTTCCCTCGCGTTTGCGATCGCAGGCTTTGCGGCCAGCGCGCAGGCGCAGATCGCGGTTGGCCATCTCGCCGACTATTCCGGTGCGACCTCGGACGTCGGCACGCCCTATGGCCAGGCCGTGGCCGATACCTTTGCCTGGATCAACAAGAACGGCGGTGTCGGCGGCAAGCAGGTCAATCTCGACAGCAACGACTACGGCTACCAGGTGCCGCGCGCGATCGCGCTCTACAAGAAATGGTCTGGTGGCGAGAAGGTTGCCGCGATCATGGGCTGGGGCACCGCGGACACCGAAGCGCTGACCGGCTTCGTCGCACAGGACAAGATTCCCTACGTCTCCGCCTCCTACGCGGCGGCGCTGACCGATCCGGAAGGCGTGAGCGGAAAGGCCAAGCCCGCCCCCTACAACTTCTTCTACGGCCCCAGCTACTCGGATGCGATGCGCGCATTGGTGACCTGGGCCGCCGAGGATTGGAAGGCCAAGGGCAAGAGCGGCAAGCCCAAATTCGTCCATATGGGCGGCAATCATCCCTATCCGAATGCGCCGAAGGCGGCCGGCGAGGCGATCGCCAACGAGCTCGGCTTCGAAGTGCTGCCGCCGATCGTGTTCGCGCTGACGCCCGGGGACTACTCCGCGCAGTGCCTCAGCCTGAAGAGCTCCGGCGCCAACTACGCCTATCTCGGCAACACCGCCGCCTCCAACATCTCCGTGCTGAAGGCCTGCAAGGCCGCCGGCGTGGACGTGCAGTTCCTCGGCAATGTCTGGGGCATGGACGAGAATGCCGCCAAGACAGCGGCCGACGCGGCCGACGGAGTCGTGTTCCCCCTGCGCACAGCGGTGACCTGGGGCGGCAACGCGCCGGGCATGAAGACGGTGATGGAAATCTCGAAAATGTCGGATGCGAGCGGCAAGGCCTATCGCCCGGTGCACTACATCGCCGGCGTCTGTAGCGCGCTCTACACCAGGGAAGCGCTCGACTGGGCCGCCAAGAACGGCGGCGCCACCGGCGAGAACGTCGCCAAGGGCTTCTACCAGAAGAAGGACTGGGTGCCGGCCGGCATGGACGGTGTCTGCAATCCCTCAACCTGGACCGACAAGGACCATCGCGGCACGCTGAAGGTCGATCTCTATCGCACCAAGGTGTCGGGCGCGACCGACGGCGACCTCAACGACCTCATGGCCAAGGGCACGATCAAGCTCGAGAAGGTCAAGACGGTCGAGCTGCCGCGCAAGCCGGAATGGCTGGGGTGGTGAGCCCGGCTCGGACCACACGCACACTGTCATCCCCCGCGAAGGCGGGGGATCCAGTACGCCGCGGCCTCTCGGGGAACGTCAGGCGTCTCTGGAATACTGGGTCGCCCGGTCCCGATGCGCAATTGCGCATAAGGCCGGGCGACGACAGCGGAGTAACAAAGCATGACTGAGACCGCCGAAACCGTTCGCCCCTCCCCCAGCATCGTGCCCGCACCACCCCTCCTCGCCGTGCGCAACATCGAGGTCGTCTATGACGACGTCATCCTGGTGCTGCGCGGCCTCAGCCTCGACGTGCCCAAGGGCGCGATCGTGGCGCTGCTGGGGGCCAACGGCGCCGGCAAGTCGACGACGCTGAAGGCGATCTCGGGGCTGCTCAAGACCGAGGACGGCGAGGTGACGCGCGGCGAGATCCTGTTCGAGGGCGAGCGCATCAACGGCATCGACCCCGACAAGATCGTCCGCCGCGGCATCTTCCAGGTAATGGAGGGCCGGCGCATCGTCGCCGACATGACGTCGCTTGAGAACCTCAAGCTCGGCGCCTTCACCCGCAGGGACCGCGAGGTCGATGCCGACCTCGACATGGTCTTCAACTATTTCCCGCGCCTGAAGGAGCGCACCGGCCTTGCCGGCTATCTCTCCGGCGGCGAGCAGCAGATGCTCGCGATCGGCCGCGCGCTGATGGCGCGCCCGAAGATGATCCTGATGGACGAGCCGTCGATGGGCCTGTCGCCGCTGCTGGTGAAGGAGGTGTTTTCCATCATCCAGAAGATCAACCGCGATCTCGGCGTCACCATCCTCCTGGTCGAGCAGAACGCGCGCGCCGCGCTGTCGGTGGCGAGCCACGGCTACATCATGGAGCAGGGCAAGGTCGTGCTCGACGGCACCGCCGACGAGCTGCGCGACAACGAGGACGTCAAGGAGTTCTACCTCGGCGGCGCCGGCGACCAGCGCAAGAGTTTTAAAAATCTCAAGAGCTTCAAGCGGCGCAAGCGCTGGCTTTAACCCTCGATTACCTGCTCCGCTTCCGTGACTGCGCAGAGAACATGATAGAACGACGACGCAGGAATGGTGTCGACCAGCGATTTGCCGTCGCGATCGAACTGGTCGTACCAGCCGCCCCTGACGGGATGGCTGAGATAATGCCGTTCGAGCCGCACCAGCGCCGCGCGCGCCTCATCCGCCGCGCCCGCCTCGCCGGACTCGGCCTGCGCGATCCACGCTTTTGCGATCTCGGTCTGCGGCCAAAGCCGGCGCGTGCTGCGGCGGATATTGCCGCCCGCATCGCCCTCGTCGATCAGGCAGCCCGTCGCCTCGTCGCGATAGCGCAGCGCGGTCGCCAGCAGTTCCGCGCGCCGCTGCCCGGTTGGACAACCCGTGATGCGCTCAAATCCCTTCAGCAGCCAGACCCATTCCGCCTGATGGCCCGGCTCGACACTGACCGGCTCGATCTTCGACCAGTCCTCCTCGAAATACTCCGACAACACGTGCTTCTGCTTGTCGTAGAGGTTGGCGAGGAACAGCGCGAAGAACTCGCCGGCGCGGTTCTGGAACGACAGGTCGTGGGTCGCGTCGAAGCACGCGATCATCGCCTCGAACAGGTGCATGTGCGGGTTCTGCCGGCGCGGCAGCGAGACCGGAAGCCCTTCATGAACGCCGCCATGCGGCGAGCGCAGATGGCCGTCGAGGAAGGCGAGCAGCGCGTCGATCTCGGCGCGAACCTGCGCATCCCTGTCGAGCGCGTAGACGGTCGCGAGCGCGAACAGGATGAAGGCGTGATCGTAGGCATCGCGCCGGCCGTCCAGCACCGCGCCCTCCGGCGTCAGCCGGTGCACATAGCCGGGCTTGCCGTCGGGCGCCTTGGCCTTCGCCAGCAAGTGCTCCAGCCCTTTCAGCGCGATGGCGCGCCCTTCCGGATACCAGCCCATCTGCGCCGCCTTGGCGTAGCAGTAGATCTGGCGGGCCTGCACGAACACGCGCCGCGGCGCGGCGGCATCCGCCGTGCCGTCGCGGTGCAGCCGGTCGATGAAGCCGCCCGTGGCATGATCCCAGCCGACGGTCGACCACAGCGGCATCGCATCATCGATCATGCGGCGTTTCAGGCGCGCGACGACGCCGGCCGTCTCCTCCGCCGCCACGATCGGTTCCTCCGCCATCTCGCTCTCTCCACGTCCCGACAATGGCCGTCTGATACCCATGCCAGCGGCGGCGTGCAACGGATGCCAACCCGGAAAGATCAGCCATGACCGCCCATTACGACGCCCTCGAGACGCGCGAGCAAGCGGCGCGCGAGGCCGAGCTGTTTTCGCGCCTGCCGAACGTGCTGCGCAGCGCGATGACGGCGCCCGCCTATGCCGAGCGGCTGAAAGGCGTGGATCCGGACGCCGTGACCACGCGCGCGGCGCTTGCGCGCCTGCCGGTGCTGCGCAAGTCGGAACTGCCGGCCCTGCACAAGGCCTCCGCGCCCTTCGGCGGCTTCGTGGCGGCGGCCCCTGGCTCGTTCGCACGGCTTTTCACCTCCCCGGGGCCGATCTTCGAGCCGGAAGGACGGCAGGCCGATCCGTGGCGCGGCGCACGGGCGCTGTTCGCGGCCGGGTTCCGGGACGGTGACATCGTGCTCAACACATTCAGCTACCACCTCACGCCCGGCGGCTTCATCTTCGACTCGTCGGCGCGTGCGCTCGGCTGCGCGGTGATCCCCGCGGGTCCCGGCAATGCCGAGCAGCAATTCGAGTTGATCGAAGCCTACCGGCCGGTCGGCTACAGCGGCACGCCGGACTTTTTGAAGATCCTGCTCGATGCTGCCGCAACCGTGGGCCGCGACGTCTCCTCGATCAAGCGTGCGCTGGTCTCGGGCGCGGCCTTCCCGCCCTCGCTCCAGGCCGAGATCAAGGCGCGCGGCATCGACGCCTACCAGGCCTTCGGCACGGCCGATCTCGGCCTCATTGCGTTCGAGACCGAAGCCCGCGAAGGCATGGTCGTGAACGAGGACCTGATCATGGAGATCGTCAGGCCCGGCACCGGCGATCCCGTCGCGCCGGGCGACGTCGGCGAGATCGTCGTCACCTCGCTCGACCCGCACCATCCCTGGATCCGGCTTGCGCTCGGCGACCTCACCGCCGCACTGCCGGGCACCAGCCCCTGCGGTCGCACCAACATGCGCATCAAGGGCTGGATGGGCCGCGCCGACCAGACCACGAAGGTCAAGGGCATGTTCGTCCGTCCAGAGCAGGTCGCCGAGATCGGCAAGCGCCATCCCGCGCTTGGCCGCCTGCGTCTCGTCGTCACGCGCCAGGGCGAAACCGACGCGATGACGCTGAAAGCGGAAACGGCGGCGGCAAGCGAGACGCTGCGCGAGGAGATCGCGGGCACCTTGCGCGCGGTGACAAAGCTCGGCGGCGCGATCGAGCTGGTCGGCCCCGGCGCGCTGCCGAACGACGGCAAGGTGATCGCGGACGAGCGCTAAAGCATGATCCGGAAAAGTGCGAAGCGGTTTTCCGGAAAGATCATGCGCAAACAACAACCTAAAGCGCGATGACGCTTCATCCAAATCTCATCGCGCTTTAGAATTTCCGGACGAGGTCGATCACCTCGTCCTGCTGCGGACGGGTGATTTCGGCGAACATCGGCAGCGACAAGATCTGCGCCTGGTCGCGAGATGCGTTCGGAAACTGCTCCGTGCGGTGGCCGAGCCGCTGATAGGCGGGCAGAAATGGCAATGCGCTGGGATAGTTGATTGCCGTCTGCACACCATTGACCTTGAGATGGGCGGCCAATGCGTCACGGCGCGGATGGCGGATCGTATAGAGGTGGTAGACGTGACTGCGCCTGGGCGCGATCGCGGGCACCACGAGTTCCTCGATTTGGCCGAGTCCTGCGTCATAGACTTTCGCGGCAGCCTGTCGTGCCTCGGTCCAGGCCGCCAGATGGGGCAGCTTCGCCGACAGGATGGCCGCCTGCAGACCATCGAGCCGACTATTGATGCCCTCGATCTGGTGCTGATGCTTCACCAACCCGCCATGACGCGCCAACATCGTCATGTGCTCGGCGAGGCCGCCGTCATTGGTGACCACCGCGCCGGCGTCCCCCATCGCACCAAGATTTTTGCCGGGATAGAACGAATAGGTTGCGGCCGCGCCGAAGGTGCCGACCATTTGCCCCTTGTAACGTGCCAGATGCGCCTGCGCGCAATCCTCGATCACCCACAATTTGTGCCTGGCTGCGATCGCCATGATCGCGTCCATATCGGCGGGCTGACCGTAGAGATGGACGGGGATGATGCCAACGGTGCGCGGGGTGATCGCAGCCTCGATCGCCGCCGGATCGATCGTGAAGGTCGCGCCGTCGGTATCGCAGAACACGACATCGGCGCCGGCGTGCGTAATCATCGCCGCCGTCGAAATCCACGAATGCGCCGTTGTGATCACCTCGTCACCGGGCTTCACCTTCAGCGCCTTCATGGCGAGATAGAGCGCATCGGTGCCGTTGGCACAGGACACGCAATGCTTCACCTGTGCTGCCTCGGCGAACTCCCGTTCGAAGGCATCGACATAGGTGCCACGAATGAACGCGCTGTCACCGATCACGCCCGCGATTGCAGCATCGATCTCGCTCTTGATGGTCTGATGCTGCAGATGCAGATCGGCGAAAGGCACGGCCATCGATCGTATTCCCTTAAGTTACCGGTCTACAGCCGGCGCGCCGGATTACCGGCATAGGTGCCCGGCGTCGTAATATCCTTGGTCACCACGGAGCCTGCGCCGATCACGACGTCGTCCGTGATCTTCACCGGCAGGATGGTGGCGTTCGAGCCGATCGACACCCGGTTGCCGATCACCGTCTCGCGCCACAGTTCCTTGCGGCCCCGCGCCGGGCCGCCGGTCGAGAACGTATCGTTGATGAACATCACGCCATGGCCGACGAAGCAGTCCTCGCCGATCGTCACCAGCTCGCAGACAAAGGCATGCGACTGCACGCGCGTCCGCGCGCCAATCACGACGCCCTTCTGAATCTCGGTGAATGGACCGACAAAGCAATCGTCGCCGATCTTGCAGCTATAGAGATTGCAGGGCTCGACGACCTTGACGCCGGCACCGAACGCGACATCGCGAATAGCGGCCTGATGGATGTCCGGCTTGTTCACGTGACGACACCCAGACGGCTCAGCCGGGGCGTAAATCGCAGCGGCACTTCCGCGCCGGTCTCGATCGATTCATACAATGCGGAGATCAGTTCCAGGCTCTTGCGGCCCTCGAGCCCATCAACCAGCGCGGCGCGCTGGTTCACCAGGCAGTCGACCACGTGGTGATAATAGGCCTGATGGCCGAAGCCATAGACGTTAGGCGGATTGACCGAGAACTTCTCGACCACGTCCTTGTCGGACGGCAGCTCGTCGACGAAGCGCCAATGCCGGATCTGATTGACCGCGAAGCCGGAGATTTCCACCGTGCCCTTTTCTCCGAGGATCGAGAGCGATCCCTCCAGATCGGTCGGCCGCGCCGCCGTGGTGGCCTCGACGATTCCGAGAGCGCCGTTACGAAACTTCAACGTTGCAACCGCAGTGTCCTCGGTCTCGATCTTCGCGAGTGCCGTCATCCCGCGCGCATGCACGCTGACGACGTCGCCGAAGAACCATTCCAACATGTCGATGTGGTGGCTCGCCTGGTTAGTCAGCACGCCGCCGTCATAGGCCCAGGTGCCGCGCCAGGCGTCCTGGTCGTAATAGGCCTGATCGCGGCACCAGCGCACCCGCACGGTGCCGAGAATCAGCTTGCCGAAGCGCCCGGCATCGAGCGCCTCGCGCGCCTTGACGACGGGCACGTTGAAACGGTTCTGCTTGACGACGAACATCTTCACGCCTGCAGCATCGCAGGCGCGGATCATGTCGTCGGCATCCTGCAGCCGGAGCGCCATCGGCTTCTCGACGACGACATGCTTGCCGGCCCTGGCGCAAGCGATGACATGCGCCGGATGCAGCCCGCTTGGTGTCAGCACCGCGACCGCGTCGATGTCCTTGCGGGTGAGAAAATCATCCATGTCGTAGACCGCCGGCACGCCGAATTTTCCGGCGATGGCATCGGCGCGTGCGCGGACGGGATCGCAGACCGCAACGAGGCTCGCACCTTCCACGTGATTGCCGCCCAAGAGGTCGGAGTGGCGTTTGGCAATTCGCCCGCAGCCAAGCAGCCCAAATCTAATCATGCAGAGCCTTCATCATACCGGTGAACGCCGGTGATCGCGGACGCGGGCCGGCCCAGGCAAGGCCGGCCGTCGGCAAGTGCCGGGTTCGTCAAATACAGGCAAAGCAGACGGCAAGGCAAGGCGAGCCCTAGACCAGGCAAGCCCAGGCCGACCCCGCATCGCCTGTGGCGCAGCCATCCCGGGCGGGACACCGCGAGCGACCCGCAATGTCCAAAGCCGGCTCTTGACGAAGCCGGTTCCGGCGCTGATGAGCCCATTTGCGGCACCTAGAGGCCCGATTCCGGGAAACTTGCATGATCCGCCCCCCTGCCGTATCTAACGACTCGAAAAATGCGACGCTTTCGGCGGCTCGCCGCGGGGGTTAAGGGCCTGAAATTCCTTCCCCTTTTTGGATCCATACCATTGGCAGAAACGAGCCATCTCACGATCGCCGAAACCGAGACCATTGAGGAAGCCTTTCGGCGCCTCAACGCCAACATGCTCGGTATCCTCTTCGCGCAGGACGCGGCCGGACGAATCGTCGGCGCGGTGACCGATGGCGACATCCGCCGGCGGATGCTGGCGGGCGTCACGATCCACGACCAGGTGGCAGCCTGCATCAACCGCAACTTCGTCTGGGCGCAGGCGGGGGGACCGCGGGAGCAGATCCTCAAGCTGCTCGACCAGCGCGTGCATGTCGTGCCCATCCTCGATATCGAGGGCCGGCTGGTCGACGTGTTCAGCCGCGAGCTGTTCAACCTGTCGGAGGAGAGCGAGGTGTTCGCGCGCGCGCGCTCGCCGGTCCGCATCTCCTTCTCCGGCGGCGGCACCGATCTGACGCACTACTTCGTCGCGAATGACGGCGGCGCGGTGATCAGCGCCACGATCAAGATGTACGCGCACGCAACGTTGCGGCGCCGGAGCGATCCCCGCATCCGGATCTATTCGCACGATTTTCGCCGCACGGTCGAGGCCAACAGTTTCGCCGAGCTCGGCACGGGCGGCGATCTCGCCCTGATCAAATCAGTGGTGCGCCTGATCAAGCCGACCTACGGGTTCGAGCTCGAGGTCTCCGCCGACTTCCCGGTCGGCTCAGGCCTCGGCGGATCGGCGGTGGTCTCTTCCGCCATCATCGGCTGCTTCAACGAATTCCGCAGCGACCAATGGGATCGGCACGAGATCGCGGAAATGGCGTTCCAGGCCGAGCGATTGATGCTCAACATTCCCGGCGGATGGCAGGATCAATACGCCACCGTGTTCGGCGGCTTCAACCACATGGAGTTCTCTTCCGATCAGAACACCATCGTACCGCTGCGCCTCGACGCCAACATCATCGCCGAGCTCGAGGAGAGCCTCGTGCTCTGCTACACCGGCGCGGGCCGCGACTCCGGGGCGATCCATCGCGACCAGAAGGCACAGCACGAGACGACTGACGCAGTGAGCGCTGCCGCCAAGCAGAAGGAGGTGACGCGCGAGATCCGCAAGCATCTCCTGCGCGGCCGGCTGCAGGATTGCGGACGCCTGATCGACGAAGCCTGGCACGCCAAGCGCAAGCTCAGCTCGAAGATCTCCTCCGGCGAGCTCGACGCCCTCTATGATTTCGCCAAATCGCACGGCGCGGTCGGCGGCAAGCTGCTGGGCGCCGGCGGCGGCGGCTACTTCTTGTTCTTCGTGCGTCCGTTCGAACGCTACCAGCTGATCGCGGCGCTGGAGCAGCAGGGGCATAGCTGCTCGCGCATCATGTTCGAAGAAAATGGACTGCGGACGTGGAAATCGCGCCTTCCAGCGCGATCCGCCTGACGCGTGGGACGAGAATGTTAATGATACCGCCCAAACAGCCAGCTCCAGTCCGTATCGGCAACCGCCTCCTGGGCGAGGGCGAGCCCTGCTACGTGATCGCCGAGATCGGCAACAACCATAACGGCGATTTCGACCGCGCCATCGCACTGGTCGATGCCGCGGTCGCGGCCGGCGCCGACTGCGCCAAATTCCAGATGCGCAAGCTCGACGAGGTCTATCGCGCTTCCTCGCTCTCCGGAAAGGACGACGACCTCGCCGTCGAGTACACGCTCGACCTGCTCCGCCGCTTCGAGCTGACCACGGAGCAGCAGAAGAAGATCGCCGACTACTGCGCCTCGAAAGGCATTCAATATCTCTGCACACCCTGGGATGCGAAGAGCGTCGCGGTGCTCGAAGGCTTCGGCGTGCAGGCCTACAAGGTTGCGTCCGCCGATCTGACCAACCTTCCCCTGCTCGTCCGGCTTGCCGCGACCGGCAAGACGCTGATCGTCTCGACCGGCATGAGTACCACGGACGAGATCAGGACTGTGGCCAAATTCCTCGACGAGCGCAACGCCGGCTACGTGCTGCTGCATTGCCAGAGCACCTATCCCGCAGCGCTGCACAACATCCATCTGCGCTTCATGGAGACGCTGCGGGAAATCCACCCGCTCGTCGGCTATTCCGGCCATGAGCGCGGCACCGCGGTGTCGACCGCGGCGGTCGCTCTCGGTGCCGTCGTGATCGAGCGTCACATCACGCTCGACCGCGAGATGGAAGGCCCGGACCATGCCGCGAGCCTGGAGCCGGAGGAATTCAAGGCACTCGTCACCGGCATCCGCGAGGTGGAAGCGGCGTGCGGCGAAAAGCTCGCCGAGCGCGCGCTCAGCCAGGGCGAGCTGATCAACCGCGAGAATCTCGCAAAGAGCCTCGTCGCTGCGCGCGACATCGAACCCGGCACGGTCATCTCCGAGAACGACATCGCCGTGAAGAGCCCGGGCCAGGGCCTGTCGCCGCTGAAGATGCCGGCCCTGATCGGCAAGACTCTCAAGCGCAGGATGGCAGCCGACGACTATTTCTTCCAAAGCGACCTCGAAGCGGGTATCGCGAAGGCGCGGCGCTACCGCTTCGACCGGCCCTGGGGCGTGCCAGTGCGCTATCACGATACCGAGCGCTTCCTCGAGATCTGCGAGCCCGACATCCTCGAATTCCATCTCAGCTATAGCGACATGGAGCGCGATCCGGCGGCCTATCTCTCCGGCACCTACGATATCGGCTTCGTCGTGCATGCGCCGGAACTGTTCGCCGGCTCCAAGCTGATGGACCTCGCAACGCCCGACGAGGCGCTGCGCCGCTACTCGCTCGAGCAGACGCAGGCGGTGATCGACATCACCCGCGGCCTGAAGAAGTTCTTTCCCAAGACGAAGCGACCGCCGATCGTCGCCAATATCGGCGGCTTCACCATGGACGAGCCGTTGCCCCCGGAAGAGAAGGCCGAGCGCTACCGCATCTTCGCGCAGAGCCTGAAGGAGCTCGATATGGACGGCGTCGAGCTGACGCCGCAGACCATGGCGCCCTTCCCCTGGCATTTCGGCGGCCAGCGCCACCAGAACATCTTCATCTTCCCGGACGAGTCGGCCGCGTTCTGCGCCAAGCACGACCTGCGCATGTGCGTGGACATCTCGCACACCAAGCTCGCCGCCAATCATTTCGGTTTCGACTTCGCGCAAGGCCTCGCCCAGCTCGGCCCTCATACCGCGCATCTGCATTTCGGCGACGCCAAGGGGCTCGACGGCGAAGGCCTGCAGATCGGCGAAGGCGAGATCGACTTCGACGAGATCGGACGGGTGCTGCGCAAGCATGCGCCCGACGCATCCTTCATTCCCGAGATCTGGCAGGGCCACAAGAACATGGGCGAAGGCTTCTGGACCGCGCTCGAGCGCCTCGAGGGACACATCTGATGGCGCGCAAGACGCTGGCCGTGATCGCCGCACGCGGCGGCTCCAAGGGCATCCCACACAAGAACCTGCTCGATCTCTGCGGCAAGCCGCTGATCGCCTGGACGGTCGAGCAGGCGCGCGCCGCGCAGGGCGTCGATGTGGTGGCGGTCTCGTCCGACAGCGACCGGATTCTGGAAGTGGCGGAAGCTGCCGGTGCGGTGGGCGTGCGGCGTCCCGACGACATTTCGGGCGATCTCGCCTCCTCTGAATCCGCCTGGCTGCACGCGCTCGAGGCCGTCGACGAGCGGATGGGCCGCTTCGAGCGCATCGTCGCGCTGCAGGCGACCTCGCCGATCCGCGAGCCCGGCGACATCGAGGCGGCGCTCGCGACCTTCGATCGCGAGCAGCTCGACAGCCTGCTCTCGGTTTGCGAGGTCGAGGATTATTTCAACTGGCGCATCGGCCAAAACGGGCCGGAGCCGATCAACTACGACTATCGCAACCGCCGCATGCGGCAACAGATCGAGACGCGCTATTTGGAGAACGGCTCGTTCTACGTGTTGATTCCTTCACTCCTGCGCGAGCAGAACAACCGTCTCGGCGGCAAGATCGGCTTTCACGTGATGGAGCGCCACAAGATGTTCCAGATCGACCGCCCGGAAGATGTCAAGCTCTGCGGCGCCATCATGCGCAGTTACGGCTATGCCTGATCTCAGCGCCTTCTCTCTTGCCGGCAAGATCGCGGTCGTCACCGGCGCCTCGCGCGGTATCGGCGCTGCGATTGCGGCCGGCCTCAAGGAGGCCGGCGCCACGGTGTTCGGTCTCAGCCGTTCCGGGACCGCGCCGCACGGCGTCACTGCAATGGCTTGCGATCTCTCCGACGATGCCGCGATCGGGCGCGCGTTCGATGCCATCGCGGCGCAAGGCGGTCGTATCGACGCATTGGTCAACGCAGCCGGCATCAGCCTTCCCCCGCAGGGTGCCGAAAGCGAGCTGGCTCGCTTCCGCAGCACGGTCGCGACCGACCTCACCGGCGTCTACGCCACGATCCTTGCCGCCTATCCGCTGCTCAAGACCACGGGCTCGGCCGCGATCATCAACGTCACCAGCATCAATTCGACCCGCGGCTTCCCCGGCAATCCCGGTTACGTCGCGGCGAAGGCGGGCCTCTCCGGCCTGACCCGCGCGCTTGCCGCCGACTACGCGAGCGACGGCATCCGCGTCAACGCGCTGGCGCCCGGTTACGTCGCGACCGAGATGACTGCGAAGAGTTTTGCCGATCCCGTCATGCACGAAGACCGGCGCCGCCACACCATGCTCGGCCGCTGGGGGCAACCCGCCGACATGGTCGGCGCCGCCATCTTCCTGGCATCGGACGCCTCGGCCTATGTGACCGGCCAGGAGATCTTCGTCGACGGCGGCTGGACCGCCAAGGGCCTCGCCATCAGTTCGGATAGCAAGTCGTGACCGCAACATTGCAACGCATCGGCTTCATGCAGGGGCGCCTGTCGGCACTGGTCGACGGCAAGATCCAGGCGTTTCCGTGGGATGAATGGCGCGAGGAATTTCCCCGCGCCAAGGCGCTTGGCCTGACACGGATGGAATGGACCATCGATCAGGAACGGCTGCGGGAAAATCCGCTCACGACCGAAGCCGGCCAGGCGGAGATCATCGCCCTGGCGCGCGAGAACGGCCTGCGCATTCCGAGCCTGACCGGCGACTGCTTCATGCAGGCGCCGTTCTGGAAGGTCGACGCCGTCGTGCGCGACGCTCTCGTCGGCGATCTCGATCTGCTGATTGCCGCCTGCAGCCGGATCGGCATCGAGTTCGTCGTGATCCCGCTGGTCGACAACGGCAAGATCGAACGCGAGAGCGAGAGCGACACGCTCAAGCGGGTGCTGATCGCCCGCCGCGAACAGCTTGTCAGACAGAACGTCAAGATCGTCTTCGAATCCGATCTGCCGCCGAGTGATCTCGCCCGCTTCATGGAGGCTTTTCCGGCAGACGTCTTCGGCGTCAACTACGACAGCGGCAACAGCGCCTCGCTCGGCTATGACAGCAGCGAGGAGATCGAAGCCTACGCGCCGCGAATCCTCAATGTGCACGTGAAGGACCGCGTTCGCGGCGGCACCACCGTGCCCCTCGGCACCGGCAACGCCGACCTCGCCAAGACGATCCGGCTGATCGAGCGCTCCGGCTACAGGGGGCAGTACATCCTGCAGACCGCACGCGCCGCCGACGGCGACCATGCCGGCGCGCTCGCAAAATATCGCGACATGACGGTCGGCTGGATCGAGGACGCGGCGCGATGAAGCTCGAGCTGGAAGGCCGCGTCGCTCTCGTCACCGGCGCCAGCCGCGGCATCGGCCTTGCCATTGCCGCCGCACTTGCCGCAGAGGGAGCGAAGGTCGCGCTGGCTGCACGCGGCTCGGATGCGCTAAATGCGGCGCGCGCGACCGTCGGCGGACAGAACTCGGTCCACATCGCCGACGTCACCGATCCCGCCGCCGCCGCGACACTGGTGCGGGACGTCGAACAACAATGGGGCCGCCTCGACGTCCTCGTCTGCAACGTCGGCAGCGGCGCATCCGTCCCGCCGGGTCAGGAAACCGCGGCGGAATGGTCTCGGGTGATGGACCTCAACCTCTTCGCCACCACAAACACGATCGAGGCGGCGCGGCCGCTGCTGGCGCGCGGCAGCGGCGACCGGTCCATCGTCTGCATCTCCTCGATCGCGGGCATGGCCGCGCTGGGCGCTCCCGTGACCTACTATGCCGCCAAGGCGGCGCTGAACGCGACAGTGCGCGGATTGGCGCGACCGCTGGCGCTCGAGGGCATCCGCATCAATGCCGTCGCGCCGGGCAATATCCTCGCCGCCGAGGGGACCTGGGCGCGCAAGCTCGCCGAGAACAAGGCCGCGGTCGAGGACATGCTCGCGCGCGAGGTGGCGCTGCGCCGGCTCGGCAAGCCCGAAGAGATCGCCGACCTCGTTGCGTTCCTTGCCTCGCCCCGCGCCGCCTTCATCACCGGCAGTGTCATGGTCGCCGATGGCGGCCAGTTGCGCAGCTGAACAGGAGCTTTTCCATGGCAAGCCCCTCCTCCCGCTATGATCTCGCCGGACGCACGGCGCTCGTGACCGGCGCCGGCGGCCTGCTCGGGCGGCAGCATGTCGCCGCACTCTCCGAGGCGGGCGCGCGTGTCGTCGTCACCGAAATCAACCTCGCGCAGGCCGAGGCGGCGATCGCCACATTGAAACAGGCCACGCCCTCCGCCGATCTGATCGCGCTCGCACTCGATGTCACCAAGCAGGATTCGGTGCGCGCCGCGAGCGAGCAGCTCGCAGGCCGCGGCGTTACCGTCGATATCCTCGTCAACAATGCTGCGATCGATCCGAAGGTGACATCTAGCCCGGGCGTCATGCACTCCTCGCGCTTCGAGGCTTTCCCGGTGCCGCAATGGCAGACCGAGATCGCCGTGGGCCTGACCGGGGCGATGCTGTGCGCGCAGGAGTTCGGCGGCCAGATGGCCCGGCGCGGCCGCGGCGTGATCCTCAACATCGCCTCCGATCTCGGCGTGATCGCGCCGGATCAGCGGCTCTACCGCCAGCCGCAGGTGACGCGCGAGGAGGAACAGCCGGTGAAGCCCGTGACCTACTCGGTGATCAAGCACGGGCTGATCGGCCTGACGAAATATCTGGCGACCTACTGGGCCGACCACGGCGTGCGCGTCAACGCGATCTCGCCGGGCGGCGTCTTCAACAACCAGGACCCGGCCTTCGTAGACCGGCTCACTCGCCTGATTCCGATGGGGCGCATGGCCGAGGTCGACGAATATCGCGCCGCGGTCCAGTTCCTCTGCTCGGATGCGTCGAGCTACATGACCGGGCAGAACCTGGTCATGGATGGCGGGCGGAGCGTGTGGTAGTTGCGCACAGCTCAGGACGCGGATACTCGGCGGGAGACCGCCTCGATCCGCGCCCATAGCGCGATGATCTTGCACTGACGCCGCGCGTGGTCCGCATCGGCCTCGCCGAGCGAGCGGCACAATTGCGCCAGCACGTCGACCCTGGGATCGCGGAGGTTCATCGAGCTCCGCTGGACCGACGAAAACGGGTCAAGCTGGTCGACGATCGTGAGATCGCTTTTCCCGCGCCGTCCTGCCGCGATGCTAAAGCATGCATGCGGCGCGCGACTGTCGATGCGTAGCGCGAATGACGGCAGGCCTTTGGCAGTGAACACGGCATCCCATGACGATGTCTCGGCGTCCGACGGCCCCGCGAGCATCGACATCGCCACGTCGTCGTAACCGAGCTCTGCAAGAAGCGCGATCAGATGGATGCCGTAGAAGCGGAGAGCACCGCCGCCACTGGCGTCGAACCGCTTCCAGTTCGTCAGATTGGCGCGGTAGTGATGCCGGAAGGACGATGGCCATCGTCCGAGTCAACGCAAACGTCCTCACAATCACGATCGCGAGGAAGAGACTGGCGACCGCCACCGCGAGCTTCATGGTAAGCAGGTTGACCAACCAGTTTATAGAGAAATAGTCCCCGTGCGCGATCAGGAATGATCTGAAATCCGGTCCGGGGTGCATCCAGATCAGAATCTTCGGCACGGCTATCGAAATGCCGACGAGCAGGCTAAGCACGCCAGGCCGAAACCTGTCGGATATGTCGGCCCACCACCAGGCGATAACCAGAACGTTCGAGACGCCCCAGAATCCCAGCACCAAGCCGAGGAATGGAGTCTTCATGCCCTCGTCGAAATTCAGCAATCGGCCAGGACCGCCGAGCGACGACGGCATTGATCCACGCTCCGTCCAATCGAATTCCAAATCAGTGTTGCAAAATCCCGGCGAGATTCATGTGAGCGGGGCGCGAGTGCTCGATGCCCAGGAGCGTCCGCCGGTTATCGTTCGTGCGCTGCAAATGCAGGCTCGCGAGCGTGACCCCGGTGCAGGTGGTGACTGTGCTGCCGCGACCGCCGAACGGCTTGAGGAAGTCGAACACACGACTGCCGAACATATCCACGACCGACATCTCGCGTGCCCCGAGCGGCGGGATCTCGCCGAAGTCCGCTTCGAGCTCCTCGCCGTCCTCGCGGATCAGCCTCGACGTCGGCCGCGCGGCATGAGCATATTCGGGATCGGAAGAATGGTTGATCAGCATCAGGCTGCTGACGATATCTTTGGTCGCAATGATCTTCGGATTGATCCCGGTGAATCCGACATGCGCCTTGAGCCTGCCCTCGTTCAGCGGACGGGCAAACGCGCCGGTGCGATAGATCGCGACGTTGTCCTGATCCACATAGGTCATGGAATAGCTTGCAGGCGAGGAACGAAATCCGTCCATCCGACCGCGCGACATCACGGCGATGACCAGATAGTCGTCCTGAGGCAGCTTGAGCGAGGCGAAGAGGCGCGACAGCTCGATCTCGACGGTGGCGCCCGGCGCATAGCTTTCCGGGAACTCGTAGGTCGCCCGGTAGTCGCCCTGCCGCGACAGGATGTGCAGCTTGAATCTGAGCTTCTTGCTGAAGCCCGAGGCGACAAGGCTGGCGAGCTCGGGAACGAGGTCCTTGACCGTCTCGCGAAAATTCTTGCGCAGGCTGCCGGCGACGAGGCTGCGGAGGTATCGGATGTCGACCGGACGATACCAGGCGGGAATCGAGAAGCCCATGCGCGACTCGATACCCGCAAAGGTCGGGAACATGAACCTGGGCTCGTGAGGCTTCCAGGGACTGGAGGAGAAACGTGTCACGGGCGCGGCCTCTAGAAATGATGCAGGCTGAACTTGCCGTTGGCAAATTCATAATAGCTGAACGGGCTGGCGATGTTGGTGCCCTTGAACTCCAGGGCAAACCCATCGTTCGCCCCCACCAGCTTTGCGGCCTCGGGGAACAGGTCCAGCGTGCTGATGCGTGCCGCGCCCATCGGCGCGATTTCCGGAAGCACCCTCTCGCCCAAGGCGGCGCCATCCAGAGCCATGAGCCGAGCCGTCCCCACCGAAACGCCTTCGGACGCCATGCAGGAGTTCACGAGCACCACGCCGGACTCCTTCAGGAACCGCGTGAGATAGGACTGCATCCAGGCGGTGGTCGGAAACGGCGATGCGGCAACGGGTTCGCGCTCGTGCGACAATGTTATTGCGCCGTGCTGCGAGAAATATTGTGCGTAGTAGCCGGTCGTCACCTTTCGTCCGGGACGCAGCTTGGTCTCATGTTTCGGCACCAGCGCCATCGCCACCGTTCCTGAAACGCGCGGACAGAGCTCCGACGTACGCAGCTGTAATTGCCCGTTAACTCCGAGTTCCCTGTGGAAATATCCAACCTGCTTGCCCGCCCCGTCGAACAACCAGACGTGGGCATCCACGTCCGGATGATCCTTCATGAAGACCGAGAAGTAGTTGAATGCGCAGACTTCCGTGGTGACAGTCTCGTCGTTGCACAGGTAGAGCACCGCGGGCGGATAGCCCCTTGCGACGGCCTCGCCAATCTGCAATTCACCGGGCATGCGACGAAACTCGGCGGGAAGCGACGATCAGGCCCGATTGGCCGATGGATAGCGAAGATTGCGCCCAGATATTCTCGCCCGCATGCTAAAAATCCTGCACAATTCCACGGATGTTTACGCTCAGCCGTATTTGGAATCAACTATGAATGGAGCTGCACCGCCTTCGGAAAAACCCGGCACGGCGCGGCACGCTCGAAATGAAGGGCAGCCATTCGTCGCACCAGGGCCGGCCCGTCACAGGCATCTGCCTGGCTCAGTTA
Organism: Bradyrhizobium iriomotense; assembly: GCF_018130765.1. Taxonomy (GTDB): domain Bacteria; phylum Pseudomonadota; class Alphaproteobacteria; order Rhizobiales; family Xanthobacteraceae; genus Bradyrhizobium; species Bradyrhizobium iriomotense_A. The sequence continues at coordinate 139,918 of NZ_JAFCJZ010000002.1, read as the reverse complement.
GAAGAACGATAGAGATGTTGCGATGTGGATAAATACGTTGCTCTTGACTTTCGTATTCTTCCTGACTCAGCTCGGCATCGGCCTTTCCATCCTCGCGATTGCGCCGCTGGAATTGATCAAGACGAGCCGACTGACGAAGCCGCAGTTCATCGTGCTGGGATATGCGATCGGCGCCTCCGCCGTCGGCATTCTTCTCGGGCTCTGCTCCGTTCTCATTGACGACATCCGGCTTCATCTGGCGATCATGGTTGCGCTGTCCGCTTTTGGACTGGCATGGACATGGCCGGCTTGGCGCCCGCGCACCGGCGACGCCGGAAACATCCTGCTTTGGTGCCTGTTATCGTTCCCGATCGCGCTCGCGACGTGGTGGTGGACGTTCGGCGCATTCTCGCAATTCCCCTACTCGGATATCGGCGCCGACGTTCACTGGATGAAGACGGCGCAGGAATACGCCGATAGCGGCGTCATCAACCCCTACGCGTCGCAATCGTACGTCGATCTTCGCTCGGCATTGGCCGGTGTGTTGTCAGGCACCCTCGGCCTCGATCTCCTGCACTTTGGCTGGATCTACCGCTACGTCTCGATCCTGTTCTTTCTTCTGGCCTTCTACGCCTTCGCGGAAGGCCTCTATGCAGAACCGGTGCGGAGATGGATCACCTTCTTCTTCGCAGCAGCAGGCAACGGCGTCGGGCTGCTGACGAATGGCAGCCTGGCGCTCGCCGGAAGCGTGGTCTTCCTGGGTGTCCTATTCGCCAATGCCGGGCGGGATGCGAAGGAGGAAATTCCGGCGGGCTCAGTCGTGTTGCTGACCCTGAGCGCGGCTACCTCGCTTCTCACTGCCTTCATGCTCAACAACAACGCGCTGGTGCTCGTGCTCCTGACGGTCGGGCTGTTCCTGCTCAGGATGCTGGGCAAGGGCCATCCGCGCGAAAGCATCCTCTTCGTGGGGTGCGGATGGCCCGCGATGTTGCTCCTGGCGCACCGCGGATCGTACCTGTTCATCCCGGCTGTCCTTGCCGCCTGGTTGAGCTACTTGGTCATCCTGCGCGAGATGTCACGCCGGCCGGCGCAGAGCCTCCGGATTCTCCGCGCCCTATTCGTCGTGCTGCCGCTGATCATATGCGGGATCGTCGCCACGATCGTGGCGATGCGGCTCGACTACCTGCCGTCAGCGAACGCCAACGTCGTATTTTCTCACATCACAGGAGCGGTGCTGGGCAAGACGATCGAGAGTGGCGAGGAACTATTCCTCGGCAGCGGCCCACAGGTCGCAGTCATTGAACTGGGCCGGGCCATAGGCCCACTGTTTGCCGTCTGCATCGCAATGGCGATGGCCTGGTGGTGGATCGATCGCTCGGTCACTCCCCTGGGCACAGCTTCCACCCCTGCCCAAACCGAACGCGCGTCGAAACTGCTGTGGTCGTGGACGATCGGCTGCAGCCTTGTCGTCGCCGTGCTGTCAGGCTTTCCGTTCCTGTACCGGACCACCATGATCGTGCTATCCCTGCTCACGGTCACGGCGACCGAAGCCTTCTGCCAGTTGCTGCTCGACCCCTCTCCCGCCCCCTTCCGCCGGCGGGCGACTGCGGCAATCACGGTTACCCTGCTCGCCGCCGGCCTCGCGCTGGCGGTCTATGCCTTCACTTGGCGGCCCGACCTCCCCTCCGCGCGGTACCAGGATTTCCTCCGGCCGACCGAGATCGCGGGAACGGTTCTCCTCGTGGCGCTCGTGCCGGTGGCGCTCGTCCGGTCGAGATGGATTCATGTCAGCGCGCTCGCGACCATTATGGGTCTGGGCATCGGCCTCGATCGCGCCGGCGTCGCCGGCATATCCAAGAGTTACAGCTACGGACCCCTTCCGGGCGGTGCCACAGCCATCACGCATTACAATGCCAACGACCTCGACACCGCACTCTGGCTGCATGGCAACCTGAAGAGGGGCATCCTGCTGTCCGATCCCTACACGCTGGGCATGATCCAGGCCCTGACCGGTGCCCCGGCGGCCTACACGTTCTCGAATCTGGATACCGTCAACGAGGCGACCGCCAAGCCAGTGCGCGCCGTCCTTTCCGCGATCGTCGAACGGGACGACGGAGCGCGGCGGCTGGCCGAAGCCTGCGCCTCCGTTCGGCCGGTCCTGCAGGATATCAACCAGGAGACGTATTTTCGGATGCACAGGGCCGACGCTCTGGCTGGAATTTTGCGACCTGTCCGTCCCCCAAAAGCGCCGGCGACGGACGAGCCGGAGGCAGCAACTCCGAAAATGCCCGATAGGACAGAAGAGACGGATCGAGAGGCGATCCAGGGGATGCTCGGGACCGGCCAGGATACTTGGCAGCTCGTCGCTGTGATCAATCCCCGTACGATCGCGTGGATTGATCTCGGCGCCGGTCAACGGCTCTCCTATTTTCCGCCGACGCAGCCTCTGGATTCTGAATTCATCAAGTCGCTTCGCGCCGGGCCGTTCCAGGCGCTGTTTGCAAACAACCAGACCGCCGTCGTTCGCATTCCGTGCCTACGCTGACCTCAGGCATTCTCCGTCACGACGAAAGCGCATCTGGCGCAGAGATCAGTGGCGCGCTATGGACATTGGAAATGACACTCGCCTTTCACCGACAGCTCGATCGATGTCGCAAACTCCCCGCTCCATGCTGAGACAGGCCGTTATCCTCGTCGGCGGGCTTGGCACCCGGCTTGGTGAGCGCACCAGGCTGGTTCCGAAGCCGATGCTCGAGATCGGCGGGCGGCCGTTCCTCGACACGCTGATCGACGAGCTCGTCCGCTATGGCATGTTCGATGAAATCGTCCTGCTTGCCGGCCACAAGGCGGAGATCGTCGAGACGCACTACGTCGCGGCCGCCAGGGGACCGACGCGCATCGTGGTGTCGCGCGAGACCGAGCCGCTCGGCACCGGCGGTGCGCTCGTGCATGCGCGCGACCTCTTGCACGACCGTTTCCTGCTGCTCAACGGCGACTCGCTGTTCGACTTCAACCTGCTCGATCTGATCGCGCGCGCGCAGGGCGGGCGCGTTCACATGGCACTGCGCGACGGCGTCGTCGGAGACCGCTACGGGCGCGTCGTGCTCGACGGCGACGTGGTGCGCGATTTCATCGCTCCGGGTGCGGGCGCCACGGGACCGGTCAATGCCGGCATCTACGTGGTCGACAAGTCCGTTCTCGCTGATATCGCGAAGCTGCCCGCTTCGCTCGAGCAGGACGTCTTTCCCGGCCTTGCCTCGCGCGGCGAGCTGCGCGGCACCGCCTATCGCGGCTATTTCATCGACATCGGCATTCCCGATGATTTCGCGCGCGCCGATCGCGAGCTGCGCGAGAAGCTGCGGCGTCCGGCCGTGTTCTTCGATCGCGACGGCGTGCTCAACCACGATTCCGGCTACACGTTCGAGACGCACAAGCTCGAATGGATCGAGGGCGCGCGCGAGGCCGTGAAGGCGGTCAACGACGCCGGCTATTTCGCCTTCGTCATCACCAATCAATCCGGCGTGGCGCGCGGCTATTACGAGGAGCATCACGTCCTCACCCTGCACCGCTGGATGGCGGACCAGATGGCAGAGGTCGGCGCGCATATCGACGCCTTCGAATATTGCCCGGATCATCCCGACGGAACCATCGCGCGCTATTGCCGCACGAGCGACCGGCGCAAGCCGGCGCCGGGCATGATCACCGACCTCGCGCAGCGCTTTCCGGTCGACATGACGCGCAGCATGGTGATCGGCGACAAGCCGAGCGACATCGAGGCCGCCCGGGCTGCCGGCCTCCCCGGCCATTTGTTCGAGGGCGGCAATCTCGAGGCGTTCCTGAGGCAGCGCCTGAACCCGGCCGGCAAGGCTTAGACGGGCCTTACAAAAACTGCTGCATCCCCGGGCATTTGGCAGCTTTCGGGCGCTGCTCTGTTGCGCACAACGGCCAGTGTGCTATAGCGCCATCTTGTTGCGAATACTGGCTTAATCGCCTTCTGGGGTCCGGCATGGCAGATCTGAGGGACGCCCGCGTCCTCGTTACCGGCAGCGACGGCTTCATCGGTTCGCATGTCGTCGAGGAGCTGGTGAAAGCCGGGGCCCGCGTCAAGGCGGTGGTCTACTACAACTCCTTCAATTCCTGGGGCTGGCTGGACACGGTTCCCGCCGACATCATGAAGTCCGTGGAAGTGGTCGCCGGCGACATCCGCGATCCGCATTTCATGATCGCGGCCGCCAGCGGCTGCACGGACGTGCTGCATTTGGCGGCGCTGATCGCGATCCCCTTCTCCTATGTCGCGCCGGATTCCTACGTCGAGACCAATGTGCGCGGTACCGTCAACGTGCTCCAGGCGGCGCGCATGGCCGGCGTGCGCCGCTTCGTGCAGACCTCGACCAGCGAGGTCTACGGCACGGCGCAGATCGTGCCGATCAAGGAGAACCATCCGCTGGTCGGCCAATCGCCCTACTCGGCCTCGAAGATCGCCTCCGACCAGATGGCGCTGTCCTTCCAGGCCTCGTTCGACATGCCGGTCGTCGTCATCAGGCCGTTCAACACCTATGGTCCCAGGCAATCGGCGCGCGCGGTGATTCCGACCATCGTCAGCCAGATCGCGACCGGCAAGCGCAGGATCCGTCTCGGCGCGGTCAGTCCAACGCGCGACTTCTCCTTCGTCACCGACACCGCGCGCGGCCTGATCGCGGGCCTCACCGCGCCGGCCGAACAATGTGTCGGCCAGACCATCAATCTCGGCAGCGGCTTCGAGATCTCTGTCGGGGCGACCGTCGAGATGATCGCCGACGTGATGGGCGTGAAGATCGAGATCGAGACCGACGAGGCGCGCCTGCGTCCGGCCAACAGCGAGGTCGAGCGGCTCTGGGCCGACAATTCCAAGGCGCGCCAGCAGCTCGGCTGGAGCCCGGAATTCGGCGGGATCGACGGCATGCGCCGCGGCATCGAGAAGACGGTGAGCTGGTTCACGAACCCCGCCAATCTCAGCCGCTACAAGGCGGACGTCTACAATGTCTGAGGCAACAGTAGGAACGGCCGCGACAAAAGCGCTCACATTCGATCCGAAGGCCGTGGTCGATGCCGTCCGGCGCGCCGCGGGAACGCCCAACGGCATCCTCGGCCTGCACGAGCCGGTGTTCGCCGGCAACGAGGTTTCCTATCTCGAAGAGTGCATCAAGAGCACCTTCGTCTCCTCGGTCGGTCCGTTCGTCGACCGCTTCGAGCGCATGCTGGAAGAGGTGACGGGCGCAAGGCGCGCGGTCGCCGTCGTCAACGGCACGGCGGCGCTGCACGCCTGCTTCAGGCTCGCCGGCGTCGAGCCCGGCGACGAGGTGATCTCGCCGGCGCTGACCTTCATCGCGACCACCAATGCGATCGCCTATTGCGGGGCGGCGCCGCATTTCATCGACAGCTCGCTCACGACGCTCGGCATGGACCCGCGCGCGCTCGCAACGCGGCTCGAGGCGATTGCGGAGCGAACGCCAAAGGGCACGATCAATCGCGAGACCGGACGCCGCATCGCGGCGATCTCGCCGATGCACACGTTCGGGCATCCCGTCGAGCTCGACGAGATCGCCGCAATCGCGCGCGACTGGGGCATTGCGCTGGTGGAGGATGCCGCGGAATCGCTGGGCTCGACCTACAAGGGCCACGCCGTCGGATCGCAGGCGCGGCTCGCGGCGCTGAGCTTCAACGGCAACAAGATCGTCACCACCGGCGGCGGCGGCGCCATCCTCACCAATGACGAGGAACTGGGACGCCGCGCCAAGCATCTCACCACCACCGCGAAGCTGCCGCACAAATGGGCCTTCGTGCACGACGAGATCGGCTTCAACTACCGCCTGCCCAACCTGAACGCCGCGCTCGGCTGCGCGCAGCTCGAGCAGCTCGACGGCTTCCTGGCGAGCAAGCGCCGGCTGGCGGCGGCCTACGACCGCGTCTTTGCGGATGTGCCCGGCGTCCGCTTCTCGCGCGAGCCTGCGGGCACCACGAGCAATTACTGGCTGAACGCGATCCTGCTCGACGAGGCCTATGCCGGGCGGCGCGACGACGTGCTCACGGCGCTGAACGAAGCCGGCTTCGGCGCGCGCCCGGCCTGGACCCTGATGCACCGCCTGCCGATGTTCGCGCAGAGCCCGCGCGGCGATCTCGCCACCGCCGAATCGATCGAGCGCCGCCTGATCAACCTGCCGAGCAGCGCCAGCATCAGGGCCCGCGATGAATAGCGGCGCGCGAAAGATCTGCTTCGTCACCGGCAGCCGGGCCGATTTCGGACTGCTGACCTGGCCGATGCGCGCGATCCGAGAGACATCAGGCCTGACGCTCCAGCTCATCGCCACCGGCATGCATCTCGCGCCCGAGTTCGGCTACACCTTCAACGCCATCCGCGACGAGGGCTTCGAGGTCGACGAGCGCGTCGAGACGCTTCTTGCCAGCGACACCGGCGCGGGCGTTGCGAAATCGGTCGGGCTCGGCGTGATCGGATTTGCCGACGCATTCGCGCGCCTGCAACCCGATCTCGTGGTCCTGCTCGGCGACCGCTTCGAGATGTTCGCGGCCGCACAGGCCGCGATGTTCATGCGGCTGCCGATGGCGCATCTGTTCGGCGGCGACGTCACCGAAGGCGCGGTCGACGAATCCATCCGCCACGCCATCACCAAGATGTCGCACCTGCATTTTGCCAGCAATGCGGGATCGGCGCGGCGGCTGGTCCAACTCGGCGAGGATCCGTCCCGCATTCACACCATCGGCTCGGTCGGCATCGACGCCATCAGGCATCTCGACCTGATGGACCGCGACAGCATCGGCCGCGCGGTCGGCATGCCGCTCGGCGAGCACAATGCGCTCGTGACGTTCCACCCGGTCACGATCGAGGCCGGCCGCTCGATGGCCGAGCTGGACGAACTGTTCGCGGCGCTGTCGGCGCTCGATCCCGAATTCCGTTTCATCTTCACGCTCGCCAATGCCGATGCCGAGGGACGCGCGCTGAACGACCGCACCAAGGCCTTCGCGGCAAGCCGGCCGAACACGATCGCGGTCGCCTCGCTCGGGCAGCTTCGTTATCTCAGCCTGATGAGCCAGGTCGACGTCGTGATCGGCAACTCGTCGAGCGGCATCCTCGAAGCGCCGTCATTCGGCGTCCCCACGGTCGATGTCGGCGACCGCCAGAAGGGACGCGAGCGCGCGGCTTCGGTGTTTCACGCCGCGCCCGAACGCGGCGCGATCGGTGCGGCGATCTCGCAAGCGCTTCAGCGCGGCCGCAAGGACACCGTCAATCCCTATGGTGACGGCGCCTCCAGCCGGCGATTTGCCGACATCATTGCCGGCATCCCTGATTTCGGGCAGCTCCTGAAGAAAAGCTTCTACGACCTTCCGGCAAGCGGAGCGCGGCCATGACGACGCACACGCTGATCATTGCGGAAGCCGGCGTCAATCACGACGGCAGCCTGGACAAGGCACTGGCCCTCGTCGATGCGGCGGCCGATGCCGGGGCCGACATCGTCAAGTTCCAGACCTTCAATGCGAAGGCGCTGGCGGGCGGAGCGGCGAAGAAGGCCGACTATCAGCAGCGCACGACCGACGCCGCCGAGAGCCAGCTCGCCATGCTGGAGCGGCTGGAACTGCCGCAGGCCGCGCACCACACGCTGATCGCGCGCGCCGCCGAACGCGGCATCGAATTCCTGTCGACGCCGTTCGACGACGCCTCCCTCGGCTTTCTGCTGTCGCTGAAGCTGCCGCGCATCAAGATCGGATCGGGCGACCTCACCAACGCACCGCTGCTGCACGCGGCAGCGCGGGCCGGCGCGACGCTGATCCTGTCGACGGGCATGGCGACGCTCAGCGAGGTCGAGGAAGCGCTGAGCGTGTTGGCGCACGGCTACGCGCAGCGTAACGATCCCGCCGGCATCGCCTCGTTCCGCGCGGCATGGCGCGATCCGGCGGCGCGCGCCGCGCTGGCGCGACACGTCAGCCTGCTGCATTGCACGACCGAATATCCCTGCCCCATCGCCGATGTGAACCTCGCCGCGATGGCGACGATGCGATCGGCATTCCAGCTTCCGGTCGGCTATTCCGATCACACCGACGGTTTCGAAATTTCGGTCGCTGCGGTTGCGCTCGGCGCAACCATCATCGAGAAGCACCTGACGCTGGATCGCAATGCGCCCGGTCCCGACCATGCGGCCTCACTCGAGCCTGATGATTTCAAGAAGATGGTCAGCGCCATCCGCAACGTCGAAGCCGCGCTCGGCGATGGCATAAAGACGCCGAAGGAGTCCGAGGTCAGGAATGTGCCGGTGGCGCGCAAGAGCATCGTGGCGGCACGCGCGCTGGAGGCCGGCGAGATCATCGGCCCGGCCGACATCACCGCCAAGCGGCCGGGCGCGGGGCGGCCGCCGATCGAGTATTGGTCCTTGATCGGAACGGCGGCGCCGCGGGCGCTCGAACCCGACGATCCGGTCTAAAGCGCGATGGGGTGCACCGCGCTTTAGGCTGTTCGTTTGAGCATGATCTTTTCGGAAAACCGCTGCGCACTTTTCCGGATATGCTCTAGCGACGAGGCTTTGCGGGAACCCCGCGCAGCACGGACCCGGGCGGCCATGAACCCGTGACGACAGAGCCCATCGCCACCAGCGTATCGTTGCCGATGGAGATGTGATCGCGGACACGGCTGCCGAGCCCGACAAAGCAGTTGTCGCCGATCTCCGCGCCGCCGCCGACCACCGTTCCCGGAGAAAGATGCGTGTAGTGCCCGACGCGCACGTCGTGCTCGACGACGACGCCCGAATTGATGATGCAGTGATGGCCGATCATGCTTCGCGCATTGACGATCGCGCCGGGCATGATGACGCTGCCCACGCCGATCGTTGCCGACGGCGAGACAAACGCGCGCGGATGGATCACCGACGCCCAGCGCTTGAGCTGCATCCGGCCGATCATCTGGCGGCGCGCGGGCCCCGCCTGCATCGCTCCGATCCCGACCACGAAGGCGGCATCCGGATAGTTCGGCGCAACATCATCGGTTCCGAGATAACGCGCATCGCCCAGTGTTCCCGGCTGGCGATCGAGGAAACCGATGACGTTGAACTGGCCCGACAGGAGCGCCGCCTCATAGACCATGAAGGCATGTTCGCCGCCGCCAATGATGATCAGATCGTCCATCGCGATTCCCTTAAGCCGCAGCGATCTTAGCGACCGGGCCACGGCACTTCAAACCGCCGGACCGGGCCTGAAAACGCGTGAATTAACAAGGGCAACGCAGGATCCCCTGGCGGGGTTGACGCCGCCTCTCGCAGCCGCGATATAGCAGGCTCAGCCGTGGGCCGCCCCCGATATCCGGCGTATACGAGGCAGATTGCCATGAAATCCTGGCGTAAGGCCGTCGTTGGAACGCAGGCGACCGTGGGCGAGGCCATTGCCGCGATCGAGAGCGGGAGCATCCAGATTGCGCTGGTGCTCGACGGCCAGAACCGCCTGCTCGGCGTGGTCACCGACGGCGACGTCAGGCGCGGGCTGCTGCGCGGCATCCCGCTGAGCGGGCTTGCCACCGACATCATGAACCGCACGCCGGTGTCGGCTCCGGCGACGCTGTCCCGCGACGACCGCCTGCATCTGATGCGGCACAAGTCGATCAAGCAGCTACCGCTTGTCGACGAGGGCGGCCATCTGGTCGTGGTCGAGACACTCGATGAGCTGCTCGAGCCGCGCCACTATGCCAATCCGGTCCTGATCATGGCGGGCGGGCTCGGCGAGCGCCTGGGCGCGCTGACGCGCGACGTCCCGAAACCCATGCTCAATGTCGGCGGCAGGCCCCTGCTCGAGACGATCGTCCGCAACGTGGTGCAGCAGGGTTTTTGCAACATCTACATCTCGGTCAACTACAAGGCCGAGACGATCAAGGGTCACTTCGGCGACGGCGCCGCCTTCGGTGCCAACATCCAGTACGTGCACGAGACCGAACGCCTGGGCACCGCCGGTGCGCTCGGGCTGTTTCCGACGCCGCCGGATCTGCCGATGATCGTCACCAACGGCGACATCCTCACCACGATCAACTACGGCGCGCTTCTCGACTTCCACAACGGAACACCGGCGGAAGCGACGATGGCCGTCCGCGAGCACAAGGTGCACGTCCCCTATGGCGTGGTTTCCACGTCGGAAGGCTTTCTCCAGACCATTCGCGAGAAGCCGACCGAAAGCTGGTTTGTCAGCGCCGGCATCTATGTGATTGGAAGCTCCGTCTTCCGCCATGTCGCCCCCGGCGTCAGTATCGATATGCCGATCGTGCTGGAGCGTGTGATCGCCGGCGAGGGGCGCGTCGCGGTCTATCCGATCCGCGAATACTGGCTCGACATCGGCCGTCTGGAGGATTTCGAGCAGGCCCATGCGGAGTTTCACGAGGTCTTCCCGTGACCTCGACAAAAGCCGTCGTGATCGGTCTCGGCTCGATCGGCACAAGGCATGCGCGGATCCTGCGCGAGCTTGGCCTTGAGGTCGCGTCGGTGAGCCGCCGAGAGGGCGGCGACTATGGGTCGATCGGAGAGGCCGTCGCGGGTGCGCATCCGGACTACGCGGTGATTGCCACCGAAACCGCACGTCATGCCGACGACCTGCAGGCGCTCGCGCAGGCCGGCTTCCGCGGCGCGGTCCTGGTCGAGAAGCCGCTGTTCGCGACGGCGGCGGCACCGCCGAAATATCCGTTCGCCCATGTCAGCGTCGGATACAATCTGCGCTTCCATCCGGTCATGACGGCTCTGGTCGAGCAACTGCGCGGCCGCGAGGCGATCACGGTCACCGCCTATGTCGGGCAGGACATCAGGGACTGGCGGCCCGGCCGCGATCATCGCACCACCGCATCCGCGACGACGGACGCCGGCGGCGGCGTCCTCAGGGATCTCAGCCACGAGCTGGACTATCTGCTGTGGCTGTTCGGGCCGTGGCACCGCGTCGCAGCGCTCGGCGGCGCGTCCGGCGCGCGCGATATCGACGTCGACGACCATCTCGACCTGCTGCTCGACATGCAGCGCGCACCGTCGGTCCACGTCCACATGGATTATCTCGACCGCCAGGGCGTCCGCCGCATCCGCGTCAATGTCGACGACGACACCATCGAGGCCGATCTCGTCGGCAGCCGCCTGACCGTCAACGGCAAGGCAACGGAGATCGCCAGCGAACGCGACCAGAGCTATCGCGACATGCATGTCGCGGCGATGCGGGGCGCGAGACCGGCCTGCTCCCTGCCCGAGGCGCTCGGCGTCGTGCATTTGATCGACGCCAGCGAGCGCGCGCTGCGCAGCAAGACCTGGGTATCGCCATGAGCCTTCTCTGCACCATCTGTGCGCGAGGCGGCTCGAAGGGGGTTGTCGGCAAGAATGCGCGCGATCTCCTCGGCAAGCCCGTACTTGCGTGGAGCATCGCGCAGGCGCGCGAGACCGGACTGTTCGATGCGATCGCCTTCAGCAGCGATTCGGACGCTCTGCTCGAGGCGGCGATGAAGGCCGGCGCCGACATCGCGGTCAAGCGTCCGGACGAGATGGCGACCGATACCGCGCCGAAGCTGCCGGCGATCCGCCATTGTCTCGAGCAGGCCATCGCACAAACCGGCACGACGCCGGAGATCTTCGTCGATCTCGACGTCACCTCGCCGCTCCGGCTCGCCTCCGACATCACCGGTGCGGTGGCGCTGCTGCGCGAGAGCGGCGCCCGCAACGTCATCACCGGGGCGCCGGCGCGGCGCTCGCCCTATTTCAACCTGGTCGAGCAGCGCACCGACGGCAGCGTCGGCCTGTCCAAATCCGCCGATCCTCCGATCACGCGACGGCAGGATGCGCCGCGCTGCTTCGACATGAACGCCTCGATCTATGTCTGGCGCGTTGCGCCGTTCCTGGAGCAGCCCGCGGTCTTCTATCCGGACACGCGCCTGTTCGAGATGCCCGAGGAGCGTTCGATCGACATCGATTCCGATCTCGATTTCGCGCTGGTGGAACTGTTGCTGCGCCAGCGACTAGCCTGAGGGAGCTTAAGCGATGACCACGAGCTTCAAGGCTCTGTTCGATCTGACCGGCCGCACCGCGGTGGTGACCGGCGGATGCGGCATTCTCGGGCATCGCTTCGCCGAGGGCCTCGCCGAGTTCGGCGCCAATGTCGCGATCGTCGATCTCGATCAAGCCGCGACCGATGCTGCGGCCGCCGACCTCGCCTCGCGCCACTCTATCCGCACCAAAGGCTATGGCTGCGACATCACCCAACCCGGCTCCGTGCGCGCCACGGCCGATGCGCTCGAAGCCGACCTCGGACCGGTCTCGATCCTGCTCAACAACGCCGCGAGCAAGGCCCGCGACCTCGACGCTTTCTTTGCACCCGTCGAGACATTCTCGCAGGACACCTGGCGGGAGATCATGGCGGTCAATCTCGACGGCATGTTCAACGTCGCGCAGGTGTTCGGCGGCCGGATGGCCGAGCGCGGCTATGGCGCCATCGTGCAAACCGCCTCGATCTACGGACTGATGGCCCCGGACCAGCGCATCTACGAAGGCTCCGAATATCTCGGCCGCGCCATCAACACGCCTGCGGTCTACACGGCGTCCAAGGCCGGGGTCATCGGCCTGACCAAGCACCTTGCGACCTACTGGGCGGCGAAGGGCGTTCGCGTCAATACGCTGACCCCGGGCGGCGTCGAGAGCGGACAGAACGAAACCTTCAAGCAGCGTTACGGTGCCCGCATTCCGCTCGGCCGCATGGCCCGTGCCGACGAGATGGTGGGCGCGATGCTGTTCCTGGTGTCCGATGCGGCGTCCTACGTGACCGGCCAGAACATCGCCGTCGATGGCGGGCTGAGCGCATGGTAGCGAAACGCCAATGATCAAGCGCCTGATCCAGAATACGGTGATTTCGGCGCTTGCCTTCGGCGTGGCCGCGTTGCTTGGCCTTCTGGTCATCCCGCTGATCATCCAGACCTGGGGGGTGACCGAGTTCGGACTGATCGTCATCTCGCGATTGCTGCTGCCGAGTGGCATGATGGCGGTTCTGGACCTCGGCCTGTCCGAGGTTGCCACCCAGGTGGTGGCGCGCGCGCGCGAGCACCGCAATTGGACGCAGGCGGGTCGCCAGATCGCTTTCCTGGGAGTGGTCTCGATCGCGCTCGCTTTGGCCCTGAGCGCGGCGATCTGGCTGGCGACGCCCTTGCTCGTCATCGTCATGAAGGTCGATGCCGCGCATCTGGAGGCGTTCAGCCGGATCATGCATTACACGGCCCTCGCGAACCTGATCTTTGTTCCGGCGCTGGTATGGGAAGGCATTATCAAGGGCTTCGAGCGCTACAACCTGCTCCGCGTCGCGGAGGTCACATCGACGGCGGGGTATGTCGGACTGACATTTGCGGCCGCCTCGATGGCGACAGGCTTTGAAGTGGTCGCTTACATCTATCTCGCCACGCTGGTGGCCCGCGCCGTCGTCATCGGAATCGCCGCGTTCGTCGCCCTGCGGTACAAGCACGTGCGGTTACTGCCTTGGACGCGCGACATCCGCCAGGACATTCTGCATCGGTGCGCGCTGCTCCTCCAGGGCAAGCTGCTGGGCAGCATTTCCGGTCCACTCCAGCCGTTCCTGATCGGCTTGCTGTTCGGGCCCAAGGCTGTCGGCACCTACGATGCACTGGTCCGATTGTCCCGGGTCTCCAAGGTCGTTGTCAGCCTTCTGACCTCCGCACTGCTTCCCGTTGCCAGCCGCCTCGATGAGCGCGGCAGCGTGGGATCGTTCCAGCGCCTCGGCGACCTCGGCCTCGTCATGATGCCGATGTTCGTGGTGCCGCCGCTTGCCGCAACCGCGATCCTTTCGCCCGAGATCATGAACATCTGGATTGGTTCCCTCCTGGCACCCTATGCGTTCTGGATGGGCCTGAGCTTCCTGGTTCCGATCTGCGCGCAATACGTGGCGATCGGGAGCCTGATCTTCCTGACCCGACCCGAGGTGCAGGCCCGGCTCAACAAGCTGATGGCTGCTCAGCTCCTGATCTGGGCGGCCGTCTCCGCCGCGACCCTGCATCTGTTCGCGGAGCGCGCGCTGATTCTCGGCCAGGTCGTCGGCAGCATCGCGGTCCTGCCCTGGCAACTTGGAGAATTGCGCAGCGCACTCGCGCTCGACCGCAATCGCTTCACCAAGGTGCTTGGAACCCAGTTCGCAATACTTGTGTTGGCAAGCATTTTTCTAGCAGCAATTGCAGGTTACATTCGCTTTCACAGCGTGCTAAAGCTCGCGCTCGGTTCCATGGTTTTCTGTCTGATTACCTGGGTGCTCCAATACTTCCTGGTACTCGACAAACGGCACCGGACAGTATTTCCGGCGGTCGGGCAATTGATGGGACTGACATCCAAAAGCAGCTGAATGAACATCCGCGCGACAGACACGAAAGCCGTCCCTACAGGTTTCGCTCCGGCATCGTTGTCGGATAAGGCGGCGACTTATGCGCTCGACGCGGCAAAGAGCATCGGCCGCCTCGCCATGCGACGTGTGAAGCGCACCGCTGATGTCGTGGATTCCGAGTACAATCTGTTGCATTGGCAGCGAACGCTGTCGGAAAAAAGCTGGACGAGGTCCGCAAGCATCGTCGACTTCATCGCCCCGAGGAATTCCGCGAGTGATCTTCGCAAGGTCGACAATCAGATCTGCAGGGTCGCCGCCGACGACTACTATCGCTATCGCGCGAGAGCCCTCGGCGAATTGCTCGCCCGGTACACGGGGGACGCCACGGACATCATCGAGCTCGGCGCGGGCTGTGGCGTCAATCTGCTGTCGCTTCACCTCAATCATCCCGATTGGCGGCTGCGCGGATTCGACATCGCACCGAACGGCATCGCAGCCGGCCGCGAAATCGCCGCGTATTATGGCCTGTCGGACCGGATTTCGCTCGACAGGATCGACCTGACCGACGGCACCGACCCGAGCTATTCCGCGATCAGGGACAAGGTCGTCTTCACCTATTTCTGCATCGAGCAGATTCCATATGACGTGCGAAAGGTCGTGGACAACATCATCGCGGCAAGGCCGAAGCGCGTGATCAACATCGAGCCGACGACCGAGCTTCTGAACTTCACAAGTCCACGAGATATCGTCAGCTTTCTCTACATCCGCTCGGTCGACTACCAGACGCAGCTGTTCTCGACCCTCGACGACTACGAGCGGCAGGGCCGCGTTCGCATCCTGGCGCGTGACCGAATGCCGTTCGCGCCGACGATCCACAATGATGGTTTTTTGTATTGCTGGGAGCCCACATGACGACCATCAACGCGACGGCCGATCGGCCAGCCCCCAAAAAGCAGAAGATCAGCCAATTTCGCCGCCTGCTGTGGCACGTCAACCGCACCGATCTCGGGTGGGTTCTTAAGGCGGCCCTGACCAGCCTGCAATTGCCGGCGCGCGCCAAACGTGTTGCGCTTTTGAAGCAGCTGCCGACAAAGCCCGAATGGGCTGAGGCGAGCCGCAAGCTCGGCGAGGACGGTTATGTCGACGTGACTGCACTCGTCGACCGCAGCCTTGCGGAGGCCGTTGCATCGTTCGCCGACGGCAAGGTGAGCCGCCTCAACGAGCTCGTCGGCCAGCAGAAGGAACGGCACAAATCGTTCTGGGTCAGCCTGCTGGACGAGGATCTCGTCAACGGTGCCTTTGCCACCGACCATCCCTTCGTCCGCAACGCATTGCAGCCGGCCGCATTGCGCATCATCGGCGACTTCATGCACGACTTGCCGCAATTGTCGGATGTGGTGCTGACGTTGTCCCAGCCGACGCCGAACCGGGCGCTGAGCTATTCCCAGCTCTGGCATCTCGATCATGACGACAAGCGCGTCTGCAAGCTCTTCATCTACCTGACCGACGTGCGAGACACTGCCGACGGTCCGTTCACCTTCATTCCGGCGGGGCCGTCGAAGGCTTTCCGCAACACGCTGAAGAGCCACATGAGCGACGCCCAGGTGTTCGCCAAGACCGGCCCCGATGCGGTCAAGGAGATGATCGCGCCCCGCCTGTCCTGCTTCATCGTCAACACCGCCCGCTGCCTGCACATGGGAAGCCGGATTCAATCCGACCACAGCCGTCTGCTCTACACCGCGACTTACATCCAGCAGCCGCGCATCTACCCCGAACCGCGCCCGCGCTTCCGCGCGGTCGGCGCCCTGACCGACCTCGAGCGCACCGTGATGCGGCTCTGACGGACCTGCCGGGAGCTTACATCTTGCGCATAGGCCTGGTGGTCGATCACCCCAAGCGTGACCTGCCGGGTGCAGTCATGCTCGGCTATCAACTCGCGCGGCGCGGCGTCTCGGTCGTGCTGGTGCCGATGTATGAGCAGGCTGTCGACGTCCCGCGGCTCGAGCTCGACGCGCTGGTCGTCAACTATGCGCGGCCCGTCAATCTCGACCTGATGCGCAGCTTCGCCAAGGCGGGCCTTGCGCTTTACGTCCTCGACACCGAAGGCGGCGTGCTCGCCGAGAAGGGCGGCAACTCGCCGCCGGCGATGGCCGTGCATATCAAGAGCAGCGGCTACGCCGACATCCTCTCAGGCTATTTCTTCTGGGGCAGCCGGCTCCACGACGCCTTCCTGGCGGCGGGAACCATGAAGCCGGAACAGCTTCACCTCACCGGATGCCCGCGTTTCGATTTTGCGGCGCCACGCTGGCGCGCGCTGCTTGACGGCGAGCCGCGCGGCTATCTGCTCGTCAACGCCAACTTCCCGCTGGTCAACTCACGCTTCACCGGCAAGCCGGGCGGCGAGCGCGAGGCGATGGTGCGGGCCGGCTGGGACGGCGCCTATGTCGACCGCTTCATCGCGGACCTGAAGCAGGTCTTCACGAACTACCTCGCCGAGATCGACCGGCTCGCCGCCGCGCGGTCCGACCGCACCATTCTCGTGCGCCCGCATCCCTTCGAGAGCGAGGACGTCTATCGCAACGCGCTCGCGCGCCATGCCAACGTCCTGATCGACGGCACCGGCAGCGTGCTCGACCGCATCCGCAATGCGGCCGCGGTCGTGCATCTCAACTGCGGCACGGCCGTCGAATCCGTCCTGCTCGGAAAGCTGCCGCTGCAGCTCGAATATCTGAACACACAGGTCACCGCCGGCCATGCCGCGCTGCCCGCGCGCGTGAGCCGCCCGGTCGCTTCGTTCGACGAGCTGCTTGGCGCGATCGACCACATCGAGCGCGAGACCGAGACCTTCGATTTCGCGCGCGTTCACGCCGCCGATATCGAGGCCTTCTTCCATCTCAACGACGGACAAGCCTCCGAGCGGGTCGCCGATGTCCTGACTGCTGCAGGCAGCTCGCGCCGGCCTTACCTGTCGTTGCTTGCGACCGTAAAGGGCACGCGCGACAAGCCGAGCCTCGGCCAGATCGTCAAGGGCGCCGCGAGCGCCGTGCTCGGATCGGCCGTCACCGAACGGCTGCGCAGCCGGTTCAATCCCGCCCGGCGCGACAAGCGGATCGAGCCGGTCTTCGTCAGGACGCTGCTGCAGCGTATCGCAGCTCATGACGGCGCGAGCCCGTCGCAATTCACCGCGCGACGCGCGCACTGCGCGACGACAGGCTTGCCGCTCGCGAGCATTGCCATCGAACCCGCCCGATAGACTCATGTCCATATCCGCAAAGACCATTCTCATCACCACGCTTGCCGAATACCAGACCCGGTTCTGGATTCCGGTCGCGCAGCGGCTGCGAGCGGCGGGCAACGATGTCGAGTTGCTCGCCTTCGACGATCGCAGCGCCGAGATGTCGGCGGCCGAAGGCGTGCCTGTTACGAACATGTACCGCGAAGGCCTCAAGACCGGCCCCTCGCCCGATGATCGCAGCGCGTTCGACGCGCGCGTCGCCGCCTACGGCCTCGACGGCACCAATTTCCTTTTCAGCCATGAGCGCTTTACCTTCGGCATCCGCGACACGGCCGCGCTGCGCCAGCGCTTCATGATCTACGCCAATGCGATGGAGACGGTGCTCGACCGACTGGAGCGGCAAGGCAAGCGCGTCGAACTGGTGCAGGAGCTCGGCGGCTTTCTCTCGGTGATCGCGAGCTTTTACGC
This sequence comes from Bradyrhizobium iriomotense, assembly GCF_018130765.1. Classification (GTDB taxonomy): domain Bacteria; phylum Pseudomonadota; class Alphaproteobacteria; order Rhizobiales; family Xanthobacteraceae; genus Bradyrhizobium; species Bradyrhizobium iriomotense_A. The sequence goes on along the minus strand of NZ_JAFCJZ010000002.1, from coordinate 121,872 downwards.
CGCAAGGCGCCGCAGCATCCGCAACTGGTTCATCGAGCCGTCGTTCTTTCGCGGCCGCATGTACTTCACGCCCGACACGCTTCGCGCGCCCGACGTGATGCCGACCGCGGCGGACGCGGTGTCACCGGAGGTGCGCGCCTATCTCGACGACACGCTGACGCAGCGGGCGATCGTCATCCCCAAGAAAGACCAGCATCATTATTCGGCGGCCTTCAAGAAGGTCGTGAACCTGCGCAACGCCCGCCGCCTCACCGAAAAACTGTGGGACCAGTTCGCGCTCGGCAAACACCAGGAGTTCGGGCACAATCTGCGCCACGCCCGCGTGCACGCCGCGATGGCGCTCAATGCGACGCGGCTGCGCAAGCTCTACAAGCCGATCCCCGAGGCGCCCTTCGTCTATTATCCGTTCCACGTCCCGGCCGACATGGCGCTGACGCTGCGCTCGCCCGACTATCTCGACCAGGTCGCAACCGTCGACTTCCTGCTGCGGACGATCCCGGACTCGCACGTGCTGGTGGTGAAGGAACACCCCGCCCAGATCGGCGCGATCTCGGCCGACCGCCTGTTCGAGCTGGCGCGCCGGTTCGACAATCTCGTGCTGCTGCCGCCGCAGACCAACAATTACACCGTACTCAACCGCGCCGATGCGGTCATCTCCGTCAACAGCAAGTCGGGCGCCGAAGCCTTGCTGCTCGGCAAGCCGGTGGTGGTGATGGGCGATGCGTTCTATCGCTCCTGCCCGCTGGTCCATGCGGTCGACCGTCTGGCGGACGTGCCCGCGCGGCTGCGCGAGGCGCTCTCCGCCGGGCCGTTTGATCCCGCCAGGGGCGCGCCCTATTTCGAAGCGGCCTGGCGCAGGTCTTATCCGGGCGAGTTGTATATCAGCGATCCCAAGCTGCTCGACACGTTTGCGGCCTCCTTGCGTGCCGCGATCGCTGAGCCCGCCCGCGCGAATTGAACGGATCCGTCATGCCGCTCGTCTCGATCATCACCCCATCCTGGAACGTCGAAGGCCTGATCGAGGAGACCATCCGCTCGGTGCAGAGCCAGAGCTTTGCCGATTGGGAGCTCCTGATCGCCGACGACTGCTCGACCGACAGGACACCGCAGATCATCGCCGACATCGGCGAGCGCGATCCGCGCGTCAAGCTGATCCAGATGCCGAAGAACGGCGGGCCGGCGCTGGCGCGTCAGGCTGCGATCGACCGCGCGCAGGGCCGCTATCTCGCCTTCCTCGACAGCGACGATCTGTGGCTGCCCGAGAAGCTCGAACGGCAGCTCGCCTTCGCGAAGGAGAAGAAGGCCGCGCTCAGCTACACCGCGTTCCGCCGCATCAACGAGACCAACACGGTCACCGGGCGCCTGATCGAGGTGCCGGCCTCGCTTAGCTATGGGCAGCTCCTGAAGAACACCGCGATCGCGACGCTGACCGCGATGGTCGACCGCGAGATCGCAGGTCCCGTCGCGATGAAGAACGAGGGCTATGACGATTTCTGCCTGTGGCTCTCGATCCTGAAGCGCGGCCACACCGCATACGGTCTCAACGAGGACCTGGCCCGTTACCGCGTCAGGGGCTCCTCGGTCTCCAGCCGCCCGATGCGCTCGGCCAAATGGGTCTGGCAGATCTACCGCAATGTCGAGCATCTCTCCTTGGTCCGATCGGCCTGGTGCTTCGCCCATTGGGGTGCGCGGGCGTGGCTGAAGCGGCGGGAGTTCTAGACGCATCGCCGCCCGCCCCGCCTGCAAAAATGCGAAAACAACCCCATGCACAGTAGAGGTATTTAAATACCTGCATCCAAGCCCACTTGGCTATTGGCGAGTCCAGCCGTTGCCGATACCACTCAGCCCGCCCCGCCGCGGACAACCTGGAACTGATCATGCCGTTTGAAAGCTACAAGAACAGCCGCATCCTCGTCACCGGAGGCGCCGGCTTCATCGGATCGCACATCTGCGAACGGCTGCTCGATGCCGGTGCCGAGGTGGTGTCGGCGGACAATTATTTCACCGGCAGCCGGCGAAACATCGCCCATCTGATCGCAAATCCGCTGTTCGAGGCGGTCAGGCACGACGTCACCTTCCCGCTCTACATCGAGGTCGACGCGATCTTCAACCTGGCCTGCCCGGCCTCGCCGATCCACTACCAGCGCGACCCCGTGCAGACCACCAAGACCTCGGTGCACGGCGCCATCAACATGCTGGGCCTTGCCAAGCGGCTGAAGGCGCGCATCTTCCAGGCCTCGACCAGCGAGGTCTATGGCGATCCGCTGATCCATCCCCAGACCGAGGACTATTGGGGCAACGTCAATCCGATCGGCATCCGCTCCTGCTACGACGAGGGCAAGCGCTGCGCCGAGACGCTGTTCTTCGACTATTGGCGCCAGCACGGCCTGCCGATCAAGGTCGCGCGCATCTTCAACACCTACGGCCCGCGCATGCAGCCCAATGACGGCCGCGTGGTGTCGTCTTTCATCGTCCAGGCGCTGAAGGGCGAGCCGATCAGCGTGTTCGGCGACGGCGGACAGACCCGCTCGTTCTGCTATGTCGACGATCTCGTCGAGGCGATCATGCGGCTGATGCTGACGAACGAAGACATTACCGGCCCGATCAACATCGGCAACAATTCCGAGTTCACCATCCGCGAACTCGCCGAGAAGGTCATCGAGCTCACGGGATCGCGCTCCAGGCTGGAGTTCAAGCCGTTGCCGCAGGACGATCCGCGCCAGCGCCAGCCCGATCTCACCAAGGCGAAGGCGGCTCTGAACTGGGAGCCGAAGGTGGCGCTCGAGGACGGCCTGAAAGAGACCATCGCCTATTTCAAGCACTCGCTGGAAATCGCCTGATACGCTTGCAACTCTCCTCGTCCGCAGCGAGCCCGTCCGCCATGAGCGCACCGTCCAGGATGATCAGCGACCTCCGGTCATGGCTGGACTCGAAGGCTGCGCTGACGGTTCTGGTGCTGCTGCACAGCGCTCTCACCTGCCTGTCGCTGATCAAGGTCGCGACCTTCCAGTACTATATCAGCTTCAACGTGGAGCGCCTCTGGATCGCGGTCATCGTTGCGGTCGGCTTCTCCGTCGTCTCGTTGCTGTTCGTCGTCGCCCGCTTCAGCTTCGGCTATTTCGTCGGGTTCTATTTCTACACGATGATCCTGGGCTTCCTATGGATCGAGGTGTTCTCCTATTACAGCTACGAGCAATTGCCCGCAGGCATCTCGGCGGCGCTGGCGCTGGTGCTCTTCCTGTTGCCGGTGCTATTCGTCAAGGCGCCGCTGCGACAGCGATTTACGTTGTCGAACGCACATTTCGAGCATCTGCTGACGCTGATCCTGGCCGTCTCGATGATCACCATCGCCGTGGCGGCGACCTACAATTTCCGCTTGGTCTCGGTCGCCAACATCTACGACTATCGCGACTCGCTCGAATTTCCGGCCGCGGTGCGATATCTGATGGGCTGGGTCTCCAGCACGCTGCTGCCGTTCGCCTTCGCCTGCTACTGGCTGCTCGGCCATCGCTGGCGTGCCGCGCTGGTCCTCATCCTGCTCCTGTTGTTCTACCCCATCACGCTGACGAAGTTCGCCTTCTTCACGCCCGCCTGGTTGATCGCCCTGGCGGTGCTCTCGCGCCTTCTGGAGGCGAGAACGGCAGCCATCGCATCGATCTTCGTCCCGATGCTCGTTGGCCTCGTCGTGATCGTCGTGACCGGCGCCGCCCTCAACAGCATTCCGGGCAGATACTTCGACATCGTCAACATCCGGATGATCGCGACCGCATCCAGCGCTCTCGACATCTATAACAATTTCTTCTCGAGCCACCCACTGACCTGGTTCTGCCAGATCTCCGTCCTCAAGCCGCTGATGCATTGTCCCTACGATGTGCAGCTGTCCATCCTCATGCAGGACGCTTACGAGCTCGGCAAATTGAATGCGTCGCTGTTTGCGACCGAAGGGATCGCGTCCGTCGGTATCTATCTCGCACCTTTGACCGCGCTCGCCTCGGGCTTCGTGCTGGCGCTCGGCAATCGTGCATCCGCGGGCCTGCCGCCCCGCTTCATCCTGATTTCCGCCGGCCTGCTGCCGCAGACCCTGCTCAACGTGCCGCTCTCGGTCGCCATGCTCACTCACGGCGCCGCTCTTCTCTTCGTGCTCTGGTATGTGGTGCCTCGGAGTGTCTTTGCACAGGAGCGCTCGTCGGACGGGGAGCGCTCCCGATCCGGCACGGCTGGCTAGCGGGCCGCTGACGCCATCACATCCTGGGTCAGCCGGATGAAATCCGCCACGAACGCCTCAACGCGCTGCTCGAGATTGGGCAACAGGTTGCGGGTGGTCGCAGGCCCGGCCGCCTGCGCAAGCTGCGCCATCTGTTCGGCCAGGGTCTCGGCGTCGTGGATGCCGAAATAGCGCGCGCGTCCCTCGGTCTGTTCGCGATGAACGTCGATATCGGACAGGATCATCGGGACGCCGAACGACTTGGCTTCCTCGACCGTCGTGCTCCACCCCTCGCACTCCGAAGGATTGATGAGAGCGATCGACGCGCGCAGGAGGGCATAGACGTGATCCAGCGGAATCATTCCGAGATGCCTGAAATTCGCATCGAGACCGCGCGACCTGACTTGCCTCATGGTCGTTTCGAAGAGATCGGGGTCACGGGAGTCCTGCGTATTTCCGGACGCAGCGACGACGACGTCCAGCCCGCGGCGTTTCAAGAGATCGAGCGCATCGACGACGATCCGGTGGTTCTTGTGCCGCCAGAACTGGTTCGGCAGATAGAAATAGCCTGGCGGCAGGCCGTAGCTTGCGATCACGTCGGACGGATTCGTGGACAGCAGGCTGGCCGGCGGCTCGGTCGCAAAACGGACCACGGAGACGCCGTTCGACAAGCCCGGATAAAACCGCTTGAGATCGCCGAGCGCGCTGGCGCTGCTCACCATGATGTGCCGGCCGGACGCGATCTGGACCCGAAAGCCGAGATCGCGCCGCCAATAGGCGCTCCTGGAAAAAAGGTGCGGGAGCAGGCGGTGCTGGAAATCCGGGAACCAGGCGATCGCCGGGAACGGCAGGCGCCAGCCAAAGAAGCGTGCAGATTCGAATACCATGTCGATCTTGCGCAGCTCGAATTCGGCGACGGCGGGACCGTCCAAACCGAAGGCGATCGCGCGGGCAAGACCTGTCGCACGGGCAAGACCGGTCGCGGCGTGATCGAACACCGGCGAGCGCACGACCTCGACGGCGGGAATGCCGGCCAGCGCTGCAATCTCCTCAGGCTCGTCAGCCGTTCCGGCAAACAGCACGGGCGTCACCGCTCCCGGCGCGTATCTGTTGAGCACCTCGAACAGATTGCGTTGATAGTTGTAGCCTCCCGCCCACAGGCGGCGCGGAATGTTGGTGAATGCGATCCGCAGCGGCGCACGCTCAGGCACGAGCCTGGCCCTTGAACCATGCGACATAGTCGGCAAGACCCCGCTCCAGCGGAATGCGCCAGTCGAAATTCATCTCGAGCACGCGCGCGTTGTCGGCCAGCAGGCTGATCGGATCGCCCAGCCGCGCGACGCCGGAAAACTGCACGGCCGTTTTGCTGCCCCAATGCCCGATCAGGCCTTCGGCAATGCCGGCGACGCTCACGCCGCGCCCGGAACCGCCATTGATCACGTCAAAATCGTCCTGCCACGCCACCTCCGCGACGCGCGCCAGCAGCCGAACGACGTCGCGAACATCGGTCCAGTCCCTGATCTCGGCTCCTGATCCTCCGAGATTCAGCGTCCGCTGCTCACTGCGCAGCCGCGAGCAGATATCCCAGAGAAGCTGCTTGCGAAGGTTGGGACCGTAGACCGAGAACAATCGCACGACGGCGCAGCGTATGCCGAAGCTCCGGACGTAGCTTTGACACAGCTGCTCCATCATCAGCTTGTGGTGGCCGTAGGGCGACATCGGCGTCAGCACCGCGCTCTCGGGGATCGGCCCGGCGTGATCGGCCCCGTAGACGGCAGCGCTCGATACAACGATCAGCCTGCTCTCGGGCGCAAAGCTTCGAAGCCATTCCAGCAAGCGCGCCGTGCTGGCCACGGTCCGCGAAAAGTCCTCGAACGGACGCTCGATCGACAGTCCGACGGACGACCCGCCGGCCAGGTGGAAGACGTGCGAGGGCAGTCCGTGCGTGGCGGCGAGCGCATTCAGATTGGCGGCGTCGACTTCGCCGTTGATCCAGGCCTGCAGGCCGAGCGCGCGCGCATCGGCCGGATCGAGGGCTCCATGGCCGACGCCATGGACAGTATGTCCGCCGCCCGCCAACTCGCGAACGAGATGGCGGCCGATGAACCCGTTCGCACCGGTAACCCATATGGACATTGCGCTACCTGGCGTGCAGACGGTTGGCTTGTGAGCGCATTACAATCCTCGTTGTCATGGATGTCCCTTATCGCTCGTCCGGCGACAACTCCCTAACAATGGTCGCGGGATTACCCGCCACGATGGAATATGCCGGAACGTCCTTGGTGACCACTGCGCCCGCGGCAACGATACCGCCCTCACCGATCGTCACGCCTCGCATCACCATCGCACAAGCGCCAATCCATGCATCATCGCAAATCTTGATCGGACGATCGTCGAGCGAGAGCTTGCGAGGGTGACCCAAGGTGAAAATCTGCTTCGCCTGCTCGTGCCGCTCGGCGGCACGGATCGGATGCGAAAGATTATCGAATATGTTCACTGAATGCGAGATCAGGACGCGGTTTCCAATCTCGATCGAAGCTCCCGACCAGATACGTGTGCCGACTCCGACGTAGCACCACTCTCCAATCGTGATGCGGCCGCCGTGACCGAGGATCATCAACTCGCCCCTGATGTGAGAGCGGCTGCCGATGACGATCCTGTCGCTATCGCCCCGCGCGTTCCTGATCCGCGCGGTATGAGCCAGGAACGCTCCAGGGTGCAAGCGACAGGTCGCCCGCCCGATCAGGCGCTGGACGATATAGTGCCAATTGATGCCATCGATGGCATGCGCGCAATGGCGGACAAGCGTGGAAAGGCTGGACATCAGCGCACCCTCTCACGTCGCAAGATCGAACGTGTTTGGATTCTCATGACACCTCCAACGGAGCCAACCTCCGTCCTCCATTGGATCAGTAAGTTGAAATTCATGCTATCAATCGGGAGGTCGCGCGACGAATGCTGTAGCATGGCTACAGCCGCCCTACGAGATCGACGAACGCTTTCCACTGCACGTCCTTGCCATAAATGCCGCGAATGCGCTCCCGCCCCAGCGCGGCGATCCCGGCCGACCTGGGCCAATCCCGAAGACTGCGCGAGATGACTTCAGCGGCTTGTTCCGGGGTACCATAGGTCTCGATCGTGACGCCGTCCTGCATGCCCTCCGGATATCTTCCGGCGTCGGACACGAGCAGCGCACCGCACCCCATGGCCTCGAAGCAGCGCATGTTGCCACGATCCTCGCCGGCCATATCGATCGCGCCATTGAGCACGATCTTGGACGAGCCGATCAGCTCATAGAGATCTCTCCCGAACACCGGGGGTCTTGCGATGGCCGCGATGGCATCGGGACGCCTGTGACGTCCTAGCGGCAGCAATCGTCCGATCGCGCTCTCGGCGAGCCTGGTCAGGCGCGATGCGTCGAGACACAGCACGATGTTGTGGCTGTCTGCGAGGTGCGCGACCCGCTCCAGTGTTCTGGCCCGTGCGCGATGATGTCGCGAATAGCCGCCGACGAAGACGACGTCGATCGGACGTTCGCCGTGACCGTATTCGTCCATCACCGGATCATGCGCGGGGCGGAACAATTCGCCCCGGCATCCTCTGCTGCGCCAGATGTCGAGGATCGAAGGAAAATTGCCGAGCACAGCGCCATAGGCCGTGAAATCGGCATGTCCCGACGGCGCCGCGCGCCAGCACAGCGTCGTCTTCACGCAGCCCGGCAGCTTGGCAACGAATGTGCTTGGGTAGCGTACCGGATCGAGATTGTAGAATACCTCGGTGGCGTGATGCTCGATCTGCGCGAGCAGGATGGCCTCGAGCGACGGCTCGCCCGGCATGCCCTGCTCGCGCGCCCAGCGGCGCTGCAGGACCTCGTCGTCCCCATTGGTGAAGAAGGCCTCCGGCGATCCATCGAGCACCGGCTTGAGGAAATGCGCCGCGCCGAAACGGTCGTTGAGAAACACCTGGCGCCGCGCGTCGAAACTGAGCGCCTTTGCCGCGAGTTGGTTGAACCGCGGCAGGTAGGACGGATAGAAGCAGCTATTCTGGAACAGGCGCATCGCTCAGGCGTACCTTGCCAACATCCATTTCATGTTCAGATACGGCCAGATCCGCCCGACCGTCTCCCAATCCCACGTCTTTGACGCCGTCAGCCGGCTGACTGCTCGGCGCAAGGCCGCTTCATCCACCAATTCGGCAAAGGCCGGCACCTCGCGGTCGAGCAGGTCGGCCGTCCAGCCGGCCAAAGGTCCATTCAGCCATTCGGGCATCGGCGAGTTGAAGCCGACCTTGCGGCGCGCGGTCCGGATCGACTCCGGCATCAGGTTGGCCATCGCCCGCCGGGCGACAGCCTTGGTATAGCCGTCTGCCGACTTGCTGCTTTCCGGAAGCGCCATCGTGTAGGTCACCAGGCGCCAGTCCATGAAGGGCATACGGACCTCGACGCCGTGGGCCATCGAGAGACGATCGAAGTTGCGCAGGATCGTGGGCAGCACCGTGCTGTGAAACATGCGGTAGAGCCGCCGGTTCAGGCCGCCCCATTCACGCGGCAGCACATCGTCCTCGGCAACCAGCGGAAGCGGGCTCGGGATCTCTCGCAGGCCGCCCCGCAGAAAATAGACGCCCTGACGTTTCAAGGCGAGCACGCGCAGGAGGTCCACGCAGCGACGCGCCAGCGGCGATCGCGAGGCCAGATCTTCCGCGGCGTTCCGGATTCGAAATGCAGCCGCCTGGCCTTCCTGCAAATAGGCCCCCATCAACTCGTCCGCCCCGTGGCCGTCGAGCGACACCGTCACGTCGCTCTGCCGCAATTGCCGATAGATCAGCCATGCCGCGCTGGGCAACCCGACATAGACGTCGTCGAGATCGTCGAGAATCCGATCGAGATCCGTCAACGCATCGCCCTGTCCGATCTCGAGGAAAGTGGGTTCGACCTTGGCCCAGGCGGCAGCCTCCTCGGCCATCGGCCGCTCGTCATTCAATGCGCCCGGGAACGTCGCGACGAAGGCATGACGCCATGCAGCGCTGTCGCGCGGCCCCATCCCGGCCTGCTCATGCGCCGCCATGGTGCAGATCACCGCCGATGAGTCGAAGCCTCCGGACAGGCACGTCCCGATCGGCACGTCGCTGCGCATCCGCAGCGCCACGGCGTCCTGGAACAGCTCGCGGAAGCCGGCCACACGCTCGGATTCCGTGGCCGGTACCGCAGGCAGATGATCGATCGTCCGCCACCAGCGCCTGACGCCGACCTTGCCCTGGCGCAGCCACATGCAATGGCCGGCCTGCAGACGGCGAACCTGCCGAAACAGGGTGCGGTCGCTTCCTTCGATACCGAAGGCGTCGAGCAACAGCCGCCGTGCCACCTCCAGGTCGACGGAAGCATCGATCAGTCCGCTCCGCACCAGCGCCCGCTGCTCGGAGGCGAAGACAAATCGCTCCGGCGACATGGCATAGAGCAGCGGCTTGATGCCGAAGCGATCGCGCGCGAGAAACAATTCGCTCGTAGCCGTGTCGAAGATCGCCAGCGCCCACATGCCGTTGAAGCGCGGCAGCATGTCTTCCCGCCAGGCCTCCCAGGCGGCGAGGATCACTTCGGTATCGGATTGGCTGCGGAACACCGCGCCCCGCGCCTCGAGCTCGCGGCGCAGCTCGAGGAAATTGTAGATCTCGCCGTTGAAGACAATGACGTGACGGCCGTCCGCAGACAGCATCGGCTGATAGCCGCCCTCGCCGGGATCGATGATCGCAAGGCGACGATGGCCGAATGCGAGAGTCCGGTCCGGGCTGAACCACGTTCCTTCGCCAAACGGACCACGATGCGCGATCAGGCTGGTCAGCCGCGAGATGTCGGCCGGCTCGACCGCATTGCCGCGCAAATCGACGATTCCTGCGATTCCACACATGTCCTAGATGGCCTTCAGGGGCACGAAGCGACTGAGAATGGCGCGCAAGTCCTGCAAGCAGGCCCTTCGATACGGCCCCAGCTGCGAGGCGGCAACTTCGACGACAAAAATGATCGCAGCCGTCACCGACGCGACGAGGCCCACCGACCACCAGGACGGCGCAAGGTGGAATGGTGCGCGGTCGAGGCCGGTGCGCAGCGCCAGCGCCGTCGCGATCCCGATGCCGAGCGGCATCAGCACGCAATGGATGACGCGCGGCCAAATGCCGGAAATGTCAAAGCTACGGCGCAGCAGCACGACGATGGTCGCCATCTGCGCGGTCATGCCGGCGCAGGCGCTCCAGCCTGCGGCCTGCCATCCGAAGCGCGGCAATACGACCACACTGGTACCGAGGATGACGATACCCGTGATCAATGCGATGAGCGCGTTGGAGCGCGAGCGCCCCTGCGCCAGCAGATAAAAGCCGAACACGTTCGCACTCGATCCGAGGATACCGGCAATCGACAGCACGACGAGCACCCGCGCGGCCTCGGCTGCAACCTCCGCTCCGGTCCAGACATGCAGCAGCGGGCCGGCCACGGGGATCAATGCGCCCAAGGCACTTGCAGCGAGAACGTTCAATATCCACGACGATCGGAACAGCAGATCGACCTTGCGATCCTCGCTCTCCTTTTGCAGCGTGCTGAAGAACGGAAACAGGATCTCACCGACTTTGAGGATGCCGATATAGGTCGCCTCCTGCAGACGCTGCGCCACGCCATAGAAACCGACGAATTGCGGTTGCAGCAGCGCGCCAAGCAGATATCGATCGGCCTGCCCCGCAAGCAGTGCACCACCCTGCGCGGCCACCTGCCAGATGCCGAAGCGAGCGAGCCTTGCGAACGCATCGCGATGCAATGCCGGCGGTGCGAGCCATTGACCGATTGCGCCACGGGACCAGGCCACAGCCATCAGCAGGCCGGTCGCAAATCCCAGCGCCTGGCAACCGAGAAACGTCGACGCATATGGCGAACCGGGGATCAGCAGGAGCATCGAGAACGTCGAGACCACGGTGCTGGCCATGCCGACCAGGGCAATCCGGCGATAGTCCTGGCGCGCGGTAAACAGGGCAACGAAGACCGCCGATACGCACTGGCATAGCCAGCCAATGCCAGCCAGTGCGAACGCCCGCCCGAGGTCGTCAGCGGCCGGACCGGCCAGATGAAATCCGAGACGCGCAAGGGGGGCCCCGGCAACCAGAAAGAAAACACTGATCGGGCCGCCCGCGCCGATCGCGAGCATCACCGAGGTCGCGAACAGGCGTCGGGCATCGTCACGATCGGATGGCTCAAGTCGCTGCGCAAGCTCGCGCGCCGTCGAAAGTCCCAGCGCGTTGCTGAACACCAGCGCCGGCGCAATGCAGGCGGTGACGAGACCGGCCACGCCGAAGGCAGCGAGGCCGAGGTGAACGATCACGAAAGGCAGGATGGCCAGGTTCAGCACCACGGCCACCACGAAGGCCGTCGCATTCCACGCGGAGTTCCCCAGCAGATCGGGCGGTCTTTTTCTCGAAGTCATGCCAGCCACCCGGCCGTACCCTCACCAAGCCTTTGCCACCTCGTCAATCAGGGTTCCCCCAAGCAGCGCGAATTCGGGCTAGCAGTCAGTGCACGGATTGTCGATAGCCTGCGGAGGCCACTGCCGTCCGCCTGGGCCGGGCCCGTCCCGGCACGGCCAGCTTGCCGGGACGCATCACGAACGTGGGCTTCCAGATTCCGGGATCGAGCGCTCAGAGCCCATCCGACTCGCCGTTCTTCGGCGTCGAACGTGGCACAAAGGGCGCAAACGACGGATCGTTCGTCCCGGGCACCGTCGGCCTCCCGCCGACATCCACAGGGGGAGCCGCGGGGGCCGCTGCCGGATCCACCGGGCGCTGGAGCGCCAGCACCTCGCTGCGATCACCCTGCTTGAATGTCACCTCGCGCGGCTGAACCTCCGTCAGCGACCAACCGCCGAGCGATTCGCCCTGCCGCAGGCGCACGACCTTCTGGTCGATGCGGTTGACCAGAATCGCGATGGCGTCGCCCTCGCCCACCACGGCGCCCACCAGCAGCAACGGCGGCGGCGCCTCGACCGCCTTGGGCGGCGGGGCTGCCTGCACCTCTTCGACCGGAGACCCGGCGACCGCGCGCGGCGGTGGCCGGCGCGAGGCCGAGAAGATCGGGCGCTCCTGGGTTGCCGTCAGCGCCGAGAGCGGCACCGACCACAGTGGATTGCCACGAGGGATCGGCTTGCTCACAGCCTGCGCCGGCCGCGCAATCGGCCTCACCGCGCCGACATCGACGCTCTCGGCAGGACTGCCCGCGGCATCGTCGGGCAGGATGTCGATGCGCGAAGAGGTGGCAGCCCAGGTCGCGGCACTGCCCAGCACCGTCCAAAGCGCGGCCAATCCGATCGCTCGAAGCCACCCGGACATCGAATTCCCCTGCAAGGTCCCTTCCGCAGCAAACTAGGCCCGATGCGCCCGGCCATCAACCGGCTCGTGTCTGCTCAATCCGGCATCGGGCCGCATTTCGCTGCCTCTGTTGCGACACGTGAAAATGTTGCCCAACGGCCACGATTGCGGAAATTGCACGCGGGAACAGGTCCGAACCCCGCGCAATCATACCTCCGTTCATTGCGATGCACGGTGAGGCCATGAGATCATGGCACAGGCACAGAGCCGCACCGCACGCATAAGTTGCATACCTGCGATATTTTTTTGATTTGAGAGCCCCGATGGCCAGACTGAAAATGGCGCCCGAGAGGATCGGATACGGACTGCGGTCCGTAACGCGCCACGCGCTGGCGACCCTGCTCGCAACGACCGCGCTCGGTGTCGTCGCCGCGCACGCCGTGGACGGCACCTGGACCGGTGGCAGCACCGACTGGACCGATCCGACCAACTGGTCATCGAACCCAAGCGTGCCGGACGGAACCGCGACCTTCACCAACACCGGCAGCGCGAGCGTCGACAACAACAACGGCGTCGTGGTCATCGGCACGGTGCTGTTCACGAACACCGCGCAGGCCTACACGGTCACGGTCGGCGACGCATTCATCGTCAACGGTACCGGCATCATCAACGATTCGGGCAACACGCAGAACTTCGTGTCCGCCTCCGGCGGCATCAATATGGTGTTCCAGAACAGCAGCAGCGCGAGCGGCGGCACGGGTGCCGTGACCATCACCAACAGTTCCGGCGGCACCGTCTCCTTCCTCCAGAACAGCACCGCGGGAACGGCAAGCATCATCAACGGCAGCTTCCTCACCTTCGAGGATTCCAGCACCGCCGCCAATGCCCAGATCACCAACAATGCCGGCGGCCAGATCGATTTCTTCACCAGCGCCTCGGCCGGCAGCGCCACGATCAGCAACGCGGCGAGCGCCACGCTGAACTTCCACAACACCACGACCGCAGCCACCTCGTCCATCATCAACGACGGGACGGTGAATTTCGACGGCTCGGCCACCGCCGGCAGCGCCACCATCACCACCAACAACGGCGCCACGACGAACTTTTCGGGTGCGGCGACCGGCGGCAGCGCGCGCTTCATCACCAATGCCGGCGGCACCGTCGACATTTCGGGCCTCACCAGCGGCGGGATGACCAGCGGCTCGATCGAGGGTGCGGGCAATTACGTGCTCGGCGCCAACACGCTCACCACCGGCAGCCTCAACACCTCGACGCAGGTTGACGGCGTGATCTCCGGCACCGGCGGCGGCCTGACCAAGGTCGGCACCGGCACGCTGACCCTGACCAACGTCAACACCTACACCGGCCCGACGACGATCTCGGCCGGAACGCTGGCATTATCCGGCGCCGGCAGCATCGCGAGTTCCAGTGTCGTGACGGTGAATGGGACATTCGACATCTCTGCGGCCTCGTTCCCGATCATCGCCATCACGACGCTCGCCGGCAGTTCGAGCGGCGTCGTCAACATGGGCGCCCACGGGCTGTTCATCAGCAACGCCTCGACGGAATTCGCAGGCGTCATTCAAGGCACCGGCGGCTTCGAAGTCGGCGGCGGCACTCAGACGCTCTCGGGCGTGAACACCTACACCAACGTCACCCAGATCGACGGGGGCGCGACGCTCGCTCTGAAGGGCGCCGGCTCGATCGCAAGCTCGCTCTATGTCGCCCTCGCCGGCGCCGGCGCCACGCTCGATATTTCCCAGACCAATTCAGGCGCTTCGGTCGGCGGCCTTTTGTCCGCCAGCACCGCCGGCTTCGTCTCGCTGGGATCGAGGACGCTGACGATCACGAACGGCAGCTTCTATGGCGGCGTGATCCAGGACGGCGGCATCGGCGGCGGTACCGGCGGCAACCTCGTGATCGCGAACGGCGCGACGCAGCAGCTGTTCGGCACCAGCACCTATACCGGCACCACGACCATCGCGAGCGGCGGCGAGCTCGATCTCATCGATTTCGGCGCCCTCGATGGCAGCATTGCGACCTCCAGCGGCGTCATCGCCAACGGCGTCTTCGGCATCTCGGGCCTGCTCAACGGCGGCACCTCGATCAAGGCGCTGTCAGGCTCGGGCACAGTCAATCTCGGCTTCAACACGCTGACCATTACCAACGGCAACGGCAATTTTGCCGGCGTCATCGACGATGCCGGCCTCGGCGGCGGCTTGACGCTGACCGGCGGCACGCAGACGCTGTCCGGCGCCAACACCTATACTGGCGCCACCACCATCAACGGCGGCACGCTGGTGGTGAACGGCTCGCTCCTGAACAGCCCGGCCACCGTCAACACCGGCGGCACACTCGCCGGTACCGGCACGCTCTCTGGCATCGACGTAAACGGCGGCACGCTCGCCCCGGGCAATGCGGCAAACCCGTACGGCACGCTCAGCGTCACCGGAAACGTCACCTTCACCGCCGGCTCGACCTATCTGGTTCAGGTCTCCTCGACGAGTGCCAGCCTCACCCAGGCCAACGGCACGGGTGACCTCGGCGGCGCAACGGTGCGCGCGAATTTCAGCACGGGCACGCTCAAGAAGCAGTACGCGATCTTCTATGCAGCGGGCGGCCTCGTCGGCACCACCTTCAATCCGACCGTCGTCTCCAACATGCCGACGGTCAATGCAACGCTGAGCTACGACGCCCTGACCGCGTACCTCAACGTCAACGTGAACTTCACACCCGCCGGCGGCCTCAACGCCAACCAGCAGAGCGTCGCGAACACGCTGACCAATTTCTTCAACACGACCGGCGGCATTCCCGCGGCCTTCGCCGCGCTGAGCCCGGCGGGACTGACCACCGCCTCGGGCGAGCTCGGCACCGGCATCCTCCAGGCCGCGATCAACGCCGACGGCCAGTTCATGAGCCTGATGCTCGATCCGACCATCATCGGCCGCTCCGGCGGCTTCGCCAAGGCGGGCAGCGTCGCGCAATTCGCCGAGAGCGACGACGCCACCGCCTACGCCAGGATGCGTCCGGCCAACGCGCGCGAGCGCGAAGCCTATGCGATGGCGACCAAGGCGCCGCTGCTCTCCTCGCAGCCGAGCAGCCGCTGGAGCGTCTGGTCGGCGGGCTATGGCGGCTCGGCCGAGGTCGGCGGCAATGCCGCGGTCGGCTCGCAGGACCTCACCGCACGGGTCTGGGGCGGCGCGGCCGGCGCCGATTACAGGATTTCGCTGGACACCCTCGTCGGCTTCGCGCTCGGCGGCGGCGGGCTGAACTACTCGGTTGCGAATGCAATGGGCTCGGGCTCGTCCGACCTGTTCCAGGCCGGCGTCTACGGCCGGCACAATTTCGGCCCGGCCTATATCTCGGCCGCCCTCGCCTATGGCTGGCACGATGTCACCACCAACCGCACCGTCGCGCTCGCCGGCGCCGACCAGCTCCAGGCCCGCTACAAGGCCGACAGCTTCTCGGCCCGTTTCGAGGGCGGCTACCGCTTCGCAACGCCGATGATCGGCATCACGCCCTACGCGGCGGCGCAGGTGACGAATTTCAACCTGCCGAACTATTCCGAAACGAGCCTCAATGGCGGCGGCCTGTTCGCGCTGAACTACGCCGCGCAATCCCTCACCGACACCCGCTCCGAGCTCGGCCTGCGCACCGACAAGTCCTACGCCATGCAGAACGGCGTGCTGACCTTGCGCGGCCGCGCCGCCTGGGCGCACGACTACAATCCGAGCCGCGCCGTCACAGCCTTGTTCCAGACCCTGCCGGGCACCAGCTTCGTCGTGAACGGCGCCAGGGTCGATGCCGATTCCGCGCTCGTCAGCGCCAGCGCCGAGATGAAATGGCTGAGCGGCTTCTCGATCGCCGGCACCTTCGACGGCGAATTCTCCGGCAACGTCACCAGCTATGCCGGCAAGGGCGTGTTCAAGTACAGCTGGTGAGCTGGCACTACTTCCCCGCCTGCCACTGGCCGGAGACGCCCAGGATCACCCTGACACGGCCGGTGGGCGCATCGCCGAGCGCGGTGGTCTGCGGTACCTGGACGTCGAGCTGGTCGACGAACAGGAACGGCATGCCCGCCTCGAGATCGTAGAGCAGCTTCTGGAGCGCGGGCTGCTCCAGCTCGCAGCTCACGACGAGGCCGACGAAGCCGTCCTTGGTTTGCGCACCTGATACGTCCACCTGCGAGGACTGCACCGAGCCGCCGACATTGCCGACGGCGGCTGCAACCCGCTGCAACAGATTGGCGCCCGCGACCGTCACGGTCGGCCCTTCCAGGAACGGCGTGCCGGGATGCTCGGCCGGCGACGTCGCGGCGTTCTTGGCGCCGCCCTTGCGGCCGCGCAGCTGATCGAGCAGGTCCGACGTCTCTGCCAGCGCCTGGCGGTGAGCAATGACGTCGGCGATCGAGAGGCCGGCCATCAGCAGCAGCCCGCCGGCGATCGCGACGTAGAGCGAGACCGCAATCAGCGGCGAGCCGGTCAGCGCCCGCGTCACGACGTTTCCACCAGCGGCCTTGGCGCTGCTCATGGCGCGTTCCTCGGCTCGACCTGCGCCTCGATGTGGAAGCGCTCGCCGGGATCCGACGGGCTGCGGGTCGTCGGCGCGTAGAAGGTCGCGCGGGTGAAGTGCTGGGACTGCTCGATCAGCGGGATCAGCGAGGGCGCATCGTGGGTGATGCCGCCGATCTGGATCTTGTTGCCGGAAAGATGCAGCTCGGTGACGTAGGTGTGGTCCGGCAGCAACCGGCTCAACGACTCCAGCACGATCACGCTCGCCGGCGTCTCGTATTTGCGCCGCTCGAGCAGCGCGAGCGGCGAGCGCTCGCCGCCGTCATTGCCGCGCAGCGCGGCGCGGCGCTGGCTGATCTGCCGTTCGAGCTCGCTCTGCTGCGTGCTGAGGCTGTCGGCCAGATAGCCTGCCGCGACCGACCCGGTCACCGCGGCGACCGCGGCGAGCGCCAGAACGGCTTGCAGCGCGCGGCTCAGCCGCACCGGGTCGACGGCGCCGCGCGATTTCTGCTCGAACACCTTGATGCGCGGGCCATCCGCCGCCTCGGTCACGATCGCGATCGCCGAGGGGTGGAAGCCCATGAGCGCCTCGACATAGCCCATCGCCATCCGGCGCGGCGCCGCGGCGATCTCCGTGGTGATGCTCTCGCTGCCATGCGCGACCGGCGGACTGCAGCCGAACACCGCCTCGGCGGCGCTCCACGGCGTCAGCCGGTCGATCTGGGCCCGCACGATGCCGTCGAGGAAATCGGCCGCACGGGCCGGCAGCTCCAGGGGGCGAAACAGGAAGCGCGTCGACCGCAGCACGATCTCGACGCGGCTGCCGCGGACGATCGGTGCGAGATTGGCGCCCACGAACTTGCCGTCCTCGAAGCTGATCTCGTTCGGCACGTTCTCCGACTTCGAGGCCTCCAGCGCGAATGCGCCGGTCCCGGTCTCGACCAGCCGCACCACGCGCGGCGCCACCACCCGTTCCAGGCCGGCAACGATCGTGCCGGCCACGGTGCCGGTCCAGGCATCGAGAATGCCGCGAAGGGAATTGAGCGAGCTCATCTCACAGAGGCTTTCCGGCAGAACCGTCGAAGGCGTTGTGCCATGACAATACACGATAGGGCTCATCGCCGCTTTCGAGAAGCAGGATGACGATCTCGGCCGAGCTGCGGCGATGCGACGGGGCCTCGACGGCGACCGTCATCCGGTAGGCCTTCGAGCCCTCGATCGTCGCATTGGCGCTGCCGGCGAGCCCGACCAGGGAGCGCGGGTCGACCTTGGGATCGGCGCGGTCGCGCAGCACCTGCTGCAGCGTCTCCGGCGTCATGCCTGGCAGCGCCGCCACCACCTGCGGCGCGGCGTCGAGCACGTTCACAGTGCGCATATTGCTGAACACGGTGACGAAGGGCATCACGCGTTCCACCACAGCTGACGGAATGCCGCGCACGAGCCAGAGCTCGTCGCTGTGCGGAAACGGTGCGTGACGCGGCAAGTACGGTGCGCCGAGCGTGCGATAGTAGGAATCCTCCGGATTGTCCTGTCCGGCCTCCGTCGACGAGCGCCAAGCCAGGATCCGGTCGGCATAGACGGGCGCATCGCTCGCGGAGACGCCGAGCGCCATCATCAGCCCGGCGAGCACCGGCTTCGGCGCCATGTTGAGGTCGACGCGCGCGGCCTCCGAGCGGAACGTCACGCTCACCCGCCCGGCGCCGACGCGGGCATTGAAAGTGCCGCTGGTCGGACGCGCCGCTTCGTTCTGCGCCGTCAGCCGGTAGGCGGCGAGCTCGAGCCCGGCATTCACCAGCGCGTCAGCCTGCAGCCGGTCGGCGCTGACGGCGACCGTGACCGCGGTGTTGGTGACATAGGTCAGATAGATCAGCGCCAGCGCGGCCAGCGCCGCCAGCATCCAGAGCACCGCGACGACGATGAAGCCGCGGCGATCACCAGGCGTCGCATGGTCGGGCCTCGCGCCGCTCACAGCTGCTGCTCCTCTTTCGCCGGCTGTTGCGGCCGGCCGCCCGCCGCCACGCAGGTCACCGGATTCTTGGCCCGCGCGCATTCGGCCGGTGCCGTGATGTGCGGGATCACTGCGCCCGACACCGCCAGCACCTGCCCGCTGGCGCCGTCACGCACGGTGATGCGGATGCGAGCCGGCAGTTGCGGCTGGCCGCGCCAGGTCGGCTGCCACTGACCGTCCTGCCCGGCATAGGCGAAGCTGACGCGGAACGGCGCCCGGATCAGCACGACCTGGTCGACGAAGCGGATCTGCCCGTCCGTCGGCATCGGCTGGAACGGCGCGCGCTCGCGCACCAGCGCGAGCCCCTGCGAGTCGGCTTTCTCGATCAGGCGGATGAATTCGAGTCCGGGACGCGCGCTCGGGCCGAGTGAGGTGCGCAGAAACGTCACCGACAATTCGGCGCCGTCGAACAGCGGCGCTTTGGCATCGCCGTTGACCGTCATCTGCTCGGCGACCGAGAGGTCGGCGATGATGCGGTCGAGGCCAGTCGCGAGGCGCTCGGCCCGCTGCACGCGGGCGATGCCGCGACTCCAGTTCGGCAGCCATTGCGCCGTCACCGTCGCGAGGGCCGCCAGGATGACCGTCATCAGCAGCGTCGCGAGCAACACTTCGAGCAGGGTGAAGCCCGCCTCATCGGCGAGTGCGCGGCGCAGGCGCTTCATGGCCAAGCCTTCAATAGAGCCTTTCTTAGAAAAGCCCTTCACTGCGGAGCCCTCGGCACCAGCTTCACCGTCGTGACCTGGATCGCAGCGCCGTCGGCGCGCTGCAGCCGCAGATTGACGGCCATCGGCACGAAGCGATCGGTCTCGGGATTGCCACCCGTCACGCTCATCGGGGCAACATCGACGCGCCACCGGCTGCCGGCGAGTTCGCCGCTCTGCCGCCCCGGTTTCAGCAAGGACCGCGCCGGCAGGTTCGCAAGCAGGGTCTCGGCCGTGCCGGCGAGCACGAGACGCTGGTCGATCGCACGCGTGCCCTTGGTCGTGGTGGCGATGACCGAGCCGATCGTCCCGAGCACGACGGCGATGATCGCGAGCGCGACCAGCGCCTCGATCAGCGTGAATCCGGCGGCGTCAGAGCAGCTTCTGCGGGACAATCTCGACGCCTCCGGTCAGCCAGTTGACGCGCACCTCGTAGCCCATGCCGGGCCGCGCCAGCGCAATCGTTCCCCCGCACGACATGCCCGACGGAAAGAAGTCGATCGACCGCCCCGTTGCGCGATCGGCACAGCGCGAGGCCAGCATCGCCTGCATCACCACGTCGCCCGGCAGGCGGATGGTCCGCCCGGTGACGCCGGAACGGATCGCGCGCGCCTCCGCGTCCACCTGCGTCGTCACCCTGACCTGCCGGCGCAGCGCCGCGCTGCGGTCGGCCTTCAGCAGCGCCGCGGTCTCGACCGCGTAGCTTTCCAGCCTCGCCCGGGTCGTCGAGCGCGGGATCGCCGGCAGGATGATCGCTGCAAGCAGGCCGATGATCGCGAGCACGCACAGGATCTCGATCAGCGCGAAGCCGTGCGCATCGCGGATGTCCTCAGCGCGTGCCGCTGACAATGTCGGCTGCCGTTCCACTGCCGCCTTCCTGGCCATCCGACCCGAGCGAGATGATCTCGTAGGGCGCGCTCGCGCCCGGCGAACGATAGACGTAGATGTGACCCCACGGATCGCTCGGCACCGCGCCGCCGCGCAAATAGGGTCCGTTCCAGCCGGCCTGGTTATTGTTGCGGGTCAGCGCCGCGAGGCCTTCATTGGACGTCGGATAGCGGCCGAGATCGAGATAATAGAGATCGAGCGCGCTGGAAAAGCTCTCGATCTGGATCTTCGCCGCCTTCGCCTTGGATTCGCTGAGATAGTTCAGCACGCGCGGGCCGACCAGCGCCATGATCATCCCGATGATGGTGATGACGACCAGCATCTCGACGAGGGTGAAGCCCTCTTCCCCTCGGCCTCTTCGCCGCCGGCTGCGCCTTGCGGATGGATGTTTGGTCACTTCAAGCTTCTCCCGTTCCCTGCCTATCCGACAATCTGGCTCACCGACATCAGCGCCGTCATCACCGAGGTGATCAGGCCACCGACCACCAGCGAGATCGCGATGATCGCCGCCGGTCCGGCAATGCCGACGGCGCGGTCCAGCGTACGCTGCAACTTGGCCTCGTAGAATTCGGCGACCCGCCCGGACAGCATCGGCAATTGCCCGGTCTCGTCGCCGAGCCGGAGCATGCGCACCGCCATCGCCGGCAACGCCGCGGTCTCGGCCAGCGCATCGGAAAGTTTCGAGCCATGGCGGACGCGGTCGGCGGCCTCGCTCCAGACCGTGGACGGGCCGGTGGTGGCCATCATGTCGATGAGGATGCGCAGCGTAGTGGTGAGATTGACGCCGCTGCCGAGCAGCAGGCCGAGATTGCGGCAGAACAGCGCCGTGCGGTACGCGCTCATGATGTTGCGGATCGCCGGCAGCCGCGTGATCGCATGGGTGATGCCGCGGCGAATACGCTCCTGCCGCAGCAGGAGCCAAGTCGCGGCGATGACGGTCGCGAGGCCGCCCAGCACCACGTCGGAATTGCTGCGCAGGAAGGTCGAGATGTTGAGGAAGACACCGACGACCGGATCGACCTTGGCACCGAAATCCTGCAACACCGATGCGAACTGCGGCAGCACGAAGGTGAGGAAGAACAGCAGCACGCAGCCGGCCGCGCCGAGCACGAAGATGGGGTAACGGATCGCATCCGACAGCCGGCGCCTCAAGGCCTCGCTGCGCGCGCGCTCGCCGGCCAGCACCTCCAGGACCTGATCGAGGGATCCCGAGGCCTCGCCAACCCGCACCAGCGCGATGTACATCGGCGGAAACAGCCCCTCGTGCCGCGCCAGTGCCTCGGCAAAGCTCTCGCCCGAGACGACGCGGGAACGGATGTCGGCAACGACCGGCCGCAGCCGGCCGAAATCGGGATCGGCTGCGAGCAGTTCCAAGCCGTCATTGATGCGGGCGCCGGCCCGCAACAGCAGCGCGAGGTCGCGGGTGAAGATGGTGACGTCTTCCGGCTTCGGCCTGTTGAAGAGGCTGGTCACGCGACCGGCCGCGCCGCCCTCTTCCGGCGTGACGTTGTCGACGAGGACGAGGCCGAGCCGCTCGATCCGCTGCGCGACGTCGCTCGCCGCGGGCGCGGCGATGGCGCCGGAGACCAGTTCGCCGTTGGCGTTGAGTGCGCGGTAACGATAGTTCGGCATGGGTTCTAGAGCCGAATGAGCTTGGGTCGAATGGATTGGCCGCGGGCTCGGTGCACCTCTCCCGCTTGCGGGAGAGCATAGGCCGCCTTCGGCGGCCGTTCTCCAAGAACGCCGAGGCGAAGCCTCGGCTTTGCCGAAGGCGCGGGTGAGGGCTCTCTCCTCTTGGGGGTTCTCGATTGCGGAGACACCCTCTCCCCAACCCTCCCCCGCAAGCGGGGGAGGGAGCAAACTTCCCTCGCGGTGGGATTTGCACCAGATCTCATCATATCCTAGCGCACCGTCGTGACGCGGAAGAGCTCGGGCACGGTGGTGAGCCCGGCCCGGCATTTGGCCACCGCGTCCTCCAGCATCGTCGTCATGCCGCCCCGCATCGCGGCGGCGTCGATCGAATGGGAGTCGGTCTGCGGTCCGACCAGCGCGCGCACCTCGTCGGACATTTCGAGGATCTCGAACACGCCGTTGCGGCCGCGATAGCCGGTGCCGCCGCAGCGCTCGCAGCCGCCGGCCTCGTACACGACCTCGCCGCACCGAAAGCCGATCACCGCAAGGCGCGGGTCCTTGGCAAGATCGGCCTCGGTCAATGCATGCGGCACCTTGCAGCGGTCGCACAGCACGCGCACCAGGCGCTGCGCCACCACCGCGCGCAGCGTCGACTTCAGCAGGAAGCCCTCGATGCCGAGATCGATCAGGCGCGGCACGGCGGCCGCCGCCGTCTCGGTGTGCAGCGTCGTCAGCACGAGATGGCCGGTCAGCGCCGCATGAATCGCGATGTGGGCGGTCTCGGCGTCGCGGACCTCGCCGACCATGATGACGTCGGGGTCCTGGCGCACGAAGGCGCGCATGGCCGAGGCGAAGGTCAGCCCGATCGACGGCTTGACCTGGGACTGGTTGATGCCTGGGATCTCGTATTCGACGGGATCCTCGATGGTGAGGATTTTTCGCGTGGGCTCGTTCAGGATCGACAGCATGGTGGCAAGCGTCGTCGTCTTGCCGCTGCCGGTCGGGCCGGTCACGACGATCATGCCGTGCGGCATCGCCAGGAGCCGCGTCATCACGCTCTCGTCGCGTGCGGCGAGGCCGAGCTTGCTCATCTCCAGCAGGCCGCGGTCGCGCGGCAACAGGCGGATGACGGCGCTCTCGCCGTGCTGCGTCGGCATGGTCGCGACGCGGACGTCGATCTCGCTGCGCCCGACGCGCACGCGCGCGGCGCCGTCCTGCGGCAGCCGCCGCTCCGCGATGTTGAGGCTGGCGAGAATCTTGATGCGCGAGATCAACGCCTGTGGCGGGATGCCGTGCGGCGACGGCAGTGCGCGCAAGAGGCCGTCGACACGCATGCGCACGGCAAGTCCGGCGCGGAACGGCTCGACATGGATGTCGCTCGCGCGCAAGTCCACCGCGCGCTCCAGGAGATCGTTGAGCGCGCGCACCACCGGCGCACCGCTGGCGAGATCGCGCAGGCTTTCGATGTCGTCGTCGGACTGCTGCGCGACGCTCCTGCCGCTTCGATCGGCATGTGCGTCGTCGGCCTCGGCCCGTTGATCGAGCACCGTCGTAATGTCCTCATATGACGCTACGACGACATCGACCGGTGTGCCGAACACGATTTCGGCGGCGCGAATGGCAGCGGTGTCGGAGGGGTCGGCGACGGCCAGCCGAAACACGTCATCGGTCGCACTAAAGGGAAAAATGGTGGATTCACGCAGGAAACGGCGCGAAAAGCCGTCGAGACGGGGCGTGGCCGCGAGCAACTGCGGTAGGCTCAGCCGCGGCAGGGCAAAATAATCGGAGACTTCATCCGCGAATTCGGCAGCGGAAAGATCGGTGGCCTCCCACAATTCGCGCAAGGGGCGCGTCAACGCGGGATTGGCCGACTTGTCGATATGGGCGTGCGCCCGCTGCGGCAGTGAATATTTTTCCAGGAGGTGTTGCCGGAAGCTATCTGCGGAGCGGTCGCGCATCGCATTCACAGCGTTGACCTTGTTACCTGAATGCAACAACTTCGGCGGGTTACGCCCTTGACTTATTTCTTAGCAAAAACATAATCGTGGCGCAAACAATTGCGCGTCCGAACCGAGGGGGATCGGATGCAATTTCCAATCACTCCTAGCGTTGGCAGGCGTATTTTGTTTAGGGTGCTCCAGCCGCTTTTGCGCCTTCGCTCAGCGTTGCCTGGAACGCTCATCCTGTTGTCGTCAGCCTTCCTGCTCGGCGCTTGCATCGTCACCGCCGATCAGTCGATCGAGGCCGATCCAAAGGATCCGCGCGCCCAGGACATCGCCGACAAGATCCGCTCCCTCGACCTGCAGCCGCGGCAACCTGCGGATGCAGGCGCGAGCGGCATTGCCCAGGCGAAATCGTCCAAGCCCGCGATCTACCTCAGCGATAGTGCAACGCCGCAAGGTGGCGCGCTGGCCGAGCGCGACGATGGCGGCGGCAGCGGCTATGACCTCAATTTCGAGAATGCGCCGGTCGCCACCGTGGCAAAGGTCATTCTTGGTGACGTATTGAACGTCGGCTACACGATCGACCCGCGCGTGCAGGGCACCGTGACGTTGGCCTCGGTGCGCCCCGTGCCCAAGGCGGACGCGCTCTACGTGCTGGAGAACGCGCTACGCATGTCCGGTGTCGCGCTGGTCCGCGACCGCACCGGCTATCGCCTGCTCCCGGCACCGGAAGCCGGCCCCGGCGGCGTCGATCGTTCGGTGAATGCCGCGGCCGGTCAGGGCATCACGGTGGTGCCGCTGCGCTATGTCTCGTCGCAGAACATCTTCAAGCTGCTCGATGCCTTCGGTGTGAAGGCCTCGACCATGCGTCCCGACAACGCCCGCAACACGCTGATCGTCAGCGGCAGCGGCAGCGATCGGGCGGCCGCGGTCGACACCATCCTCTCCTTCGATGCGGACTGGATGCGCGGACAATCCGTCGGCATCTTCCCGGTGCGCAATTCCTCGCCGGAGCCTGTCATCACCGAGATCGAGAAGATCATGGATTCCGGTGAAGGCGGCATGAGCCAGAACGTGATCAAGTTCCAGCCGATCTCGCGGCTCAACTCGATTCTCGTGGTGAGCCAGAAGCCGGAATATCTCAAGCGCGCGCAGACGTGGATCGCGCGGCTCGATCGCTCCGACACCGACGGGGTGAACCTGAAGTCCTATCCGCTGCGCTACGGCAATTCCAAGCTGATCGTGTCGCTGCTGAACGAGATGCTGCTCAGCCAGGGCTCGGCGAGCTCGACGCTCGACAACGCGTCGAGCCAGATTGCGCCCGGCGCCGGGATGTCGACGACGTCTTCCAGCAATCCGGTGGCGTCGCTGAGCGCACTGCCGACTGCTGCCGCAGGTGCGGCAACGCCGGTCACCACGCCTCCGGGATCATCGCTCAGCGCCCGTCCCGCACCGGCCGCCGCCGCGACGCCGGCGCAGGACACTGGCCTTGGCGGACTCTCGGGCGGCGGAGCCAAGCCCGGCCTCAACGGCATCCTCCAGAACGTGCGGATCACCGCCGACGTCACCAACAACGCCGTGCTCGTCTACGCCAATCAGGAGGCGCAGCGCATCGTCGAGCAGACCATCCGTCAGATCGACCGGCCGCAGCGCCAGATCGCCATCGAAGCGACGATCGCCGAGGTGACGCTGAACGACCAGCTGAATTACGGCGTACAGTTCTTCCTCGCCAGCAAGCAGGGCTCGATCTCCAACACCATTTCGGGCATCAGCAACAGCGCCACGATCGGCAGCAACACCGAGCCGGCCAGCAACCCGGTCAATGCCGCGGCCGGCGCCCTGCTCGGCCGCGCGCTGCCGGGCTTCAACTTCCTGATCGGCGCCGAGAACTCGCCGCGCGTCGTGCTCGACGCATTGCACGGCATCACCAACGTCAAGGTGTTGTCGAACCCGTCGCTGGTGGTGCTGGACAACCAGGCCGCGACCTTGCAGGTCGGCGACCAGGTGCCGTTCTCGACGGGCACCGCGACCGTGTTGACCGCCAACAACACCGTGGTCAACACCATCGACTACAAGAACACCGGCATCATCCTGCGCGTGCTGCCGCGCGCCAATGCCAACGGCAACGTCGTGCTCGACATCGAGCAGGAGATCTCGAGCGTGGCGGCCGGCAGTGCCAACTCGTTGACGCCGACGATCTCGCAGCGCCGGGTCAAGAGCTCGATCGCAGTGACGAGCGGGCAGACCGTGCTGCTCGCCGGTCTGATCAGTGAGACCGAGAACAGGCAGCGCCAGGGCCTGCCGATTCTGGATTCCATTCCCGGCATGGGCGATGCCTTCTCGCATCAGACCAACGCGCGCAGCCGCACCGAGCTGATCCTGTTCATCCGTCCGACCGTCATCAAGGACGGCGTCGATGCTCACGTCATCGCCGAGGAGATGCGCAGCAAGATGAACGGCCGCATCGTCGGGACCAGCAATCCCGTGGTCACCGTGAGCCCGCCAAGGGCTGCGCGCTGACGGCGTGTCGGACCAGGTGGTGAACGACGGCACGGGCGCTTCGTTCGCGCTCGGCATCGCCCTGCTGCTGGGGGTGTTCGCGAGCCTCGTCGCCGCGCCGGGGGCGGAAGGCCTGTACGGCGCGTTCCTGGCTGCCCTGATGCTGGCGATCGCCGCGCACGATGCCCGTCACTACCTCATTCCGAACGAGCTGACGGGCACCGCTTTCGCGCTCGCCTTGCTCCGCGCCGCGGCGTTCGTGCCCGATATCGGCCTGGAGGCACTGCTTTGGCCGCTCGCCCGTGCCGCAGCCGTGGCGCTGCCGTTGCTCTTGCTAATGGCGCTCTACCGGCGCTGGCGCGGCCGTGACGGGCTCGGGCTCGGCGACGTCAAGCTCGCCGCGGTGTGCGGCGCCTGGCTCGATCTTGTGACCGTGGCCGCGGTGATCGAGCTTGCGGCGCTGCTTGCGATCGCCGTCTATGCCGCCAATGCTGCGCGGCGAAAGAAGCCGCTGCGCGCGACCGCCTTTCTGCCGTTCGGATTGTTCCTGGCACCGGCGATCTGGCTCGGTTGGCTGGGCGAGACCTGGTACGCGAACTGGCTTGGCGGCTGGCCCGGCTAAGGCGCGGTGATACCGGGCGGAATCGTCATTCCACCGCACGCGGGAGGCGCCGCGCCGGCGGTCGCCGCCTACTGTGCATGGGGTTGTTTTCGCACTTTTTTGTTGGGGGCCTCTTTAGGGGCGCGGACGGCCGGGCAAGCTCGACGGAAGGCCGTCAGTGCTCGCGGCTCGGCGCCCATTCCAGCGCCCGCAGACGGGCCTGGGCGATCTCTCCGCGCGTCATCTTGGTGGTGACGGCATCGCGGATCCGGGCCCGCGCCTCGCGCGCCGGCGGGGGGGCGGCGGCCGTCGACAGGTTGAGCCATTTGGAGGCCTCGACGATGTCCTGCGGCACGCCAAAGCCGCGGTCATAAAGCAGGCCCAGCGAGTATTGGGCACGGCTGTCGCCCTGCTCCGCCGCGCGGCGGTACCACATCGCAGCTTCCGTATAATTCTGCGGCACGCCGCGCCCGGTCTCGAACAGGAAGCCGAGATAGGTCTGCGCCGCCGCGTTGCCGCGCTCGGCCAGCGGAATGAAGATGCGGGAGGCCGCCGCATAGTTCTGGTGCTGGAATGCGGAGACACCCTGGCGAAGCGACTGGGCCCCGGCCGGCGCTGCGAGCACGAGCGTCATGAGCATCGCGAAGATGGCGGTGCTCCCCCATCCTGTCCGTCGCGGAAAGTCGCGCAACCGTGCTCGCGGCACCTCGCGGCAAAACCCAATATTCTGGCTGTCGAGGGTCTGCATGCGACCGGCTCTCCCTGCATATGCAGCCAGACTAGTCCGCGGGCATCCCAAAATCCATAGCGCTGCCAGGCACAAGACAAATCCGGGCGCATTGCGCCCGGAGTACACGACAGCTTTGACTAGGTCCAAGCCAGGGAGATTTCATCGTGCTCTGAGAAAGGCATTGTGCGCCGCCTCTAGTCGTCCCCGCGACGGCCTGCCGATAGCAGCTTTTATGATGTCCGCCACCCGATGATAGTGACGCTCAAAAAGAACCGCAAAAATGAATGCGACAACGTTCGAGACGAGGATCGCGAACAGCAATCTCAAGACGCTCGGCTCCAGCCACAAGCTGAAAATGGCACGCATAATTGTGAGGTGGACCAGAAAAAGCGAGTACGAATAGTCAGCAAGAAAAGTGATCAGCTTGCTTAGCGAATGCGGCACTACACGAAAATGTTGCGACACCAAAACCAAACTGAAGAACGACAATACTAGCAATGGATATTGCTGCAGGCTGGCATCGTCCCCCGGCGTCCGCTGAATCAGCCAAGATGCTGTCGTTACCACGAGAGCCAAGCACCAGAATGCTACATTCGGCTTCAATTCGATAACAGCTTTCGCGACATAATAAGAGGCGAACGCCATAAGCCAGAGCGCGAACAGCGCACGATCACTGCCAGCCGGCCCGCTGGAAAAATAGGTAAGTGGCATGAAAGAGAATGGCGCGGCAATACAGCAGCAAAGCACGAAGTTCCTACCACGAAGAACGAAGTACATCGCCCCCACGAAGAAGTAGATATGAAATTCGAGCGCTACGGAAGTGAGCTGTCCAGCCGTTCCGAACGTGGCTACCCCCATACAGCACGGGACGTTCTGCTGCATGAGCAAATTGCCAATAAAAGTCTTCACATTGACCGGATCACCACTCATCTCGACGCCATACCATCGCAACACCAGCGTTGCGATCCCGATGAACAACATCGCCGGTAGATATGCCGTATAAATTCTCGCAAACCGCTCTACGCCAAAATCGATCACCGTGTAGGATAGCGCTCTAGATTTGCCATCTAAAGTATAGGCAATGAGAAAGCCGGACAGAACAAAGAACACCAACACTCCGTCGACGGGGATGAACGTGACTCCAAATCCTCCGAAGTTGCAAGCATGACCAATGCAAACAGCTTGTGCTGCAGCTGCCCTCAGAAAATCCAGCGTGACCGAAGTGTCATTCTTAGCCGGGTCCAATCTAAGCATAAAAGGGATGTTCCTTACCTTCCACTCGGGTTTTGATCACTGTTCAATCCCGGGACCCGCAGAGAGGACACCGCTCGTCTGGACAATTGCCACAGCGTTGCGCAAGCTGCCAATGCGAAACATCGATAAGATCGGGATGAACGCAATCAAAGACGCTTCGGTTTGCTAGACTGCTGCCTGAGAATGGAGCATCTGCATTGTCGAGGCCGTCGCCCTGCATGGAACCACGGAAAAGGCTCCAGACGGATCGTCTGGAGCCTGCACATGCTGATGATTGAATTGGGTCTACTTGTAGCCGCCTGCTGACGGAGGCGTGGTATCCGTCCCGTTGCCGGCGATCTGATTGTCGAGATAGGACAGAACAGTGCCAGCGGTGGCCGTTCCGCTATTGTTGACGATCATGGACCGGCCGATGCGGACGTTTGAGACACCACCTTGAGCTACGCCTGTACTGAGACTCTCAGAGATGTTGCTGTTGTTGACCTGAACATTGACTGAGCCCTGGACATTCAGACCGACAAAATTCTTGTTGATGGAGACATTGTTGATGAGGACCTTGGCGGTTCCGCCATTTGGGTTGATCAGAACCCCATTTCCATCAGCGTTCGAACCATTGTGCGTGATGATGCTGTCGCGCATCATCAGCAACGCGTTCGCATTCGAAGGAGTGAAGGAGACGCCCACCCCGCCGGCAGCATTGAAGTTTCTTATGAAGGAATGCTCGATGACCACTGAGGCCGCCTGCAGGACGTTGACGCCCTTGATCCCGGTCCCGGCCCCGTCGATGTCCAGGCCGCGCAGCACGATGTGGTCGGTTGCCGCCGCGTTGATGATGACGCCGTTGACACCGGATGCCAGAATGCCGCCCACGACACCTTCGCAATAGATCGTAATCGCCTTGGTGATGGTCACGGTGCCGAAGCCGCCCGAATCGAGACAGTTGATCTCGCCGCCGGCCGCCGTCTTCGAGATCGCGCCAGGGAAGGTCTTGCACGGCGCAGTGCGACTGCACGGATTGACATCGTCTCCTACGCCCGAAACCCAGGTCCTCGTCGCTTGGGCGTGAGCCGGCTGCGACGCGAGCAACGGCGCAAACAATCCGGCCGCGAAGACCAAGAGTGCTATTCGTCGCATTTCATCCTCCAAATTAGCTGATACTCAGCTTGTTGCACTGTACGACTTTCCTGCGACCGCAACCGTACCGCGCGCGACTGCACGGACCGACGTCACGCGCACTGAATTTCCCGTCGCCGCCGGCGTAACCGGGACTAAATTCAGGTCTCTAACTATCTGGGTACGCAAGGGGGACTAAGGCTCTGGATGGCTTCTGCAGTGTTTTGCAAGACGGCATGCAATTCAGAAGAGCCCGCGGGACTGCCGCGAGTTACTCAACGAGAGAACAACGTGGGAATGCGCTCACTACCGAAGCCAATGGAGATCTCGGGAGATACCATCAAAAAAGCAAGAGGAACGATGAAAGCGAGGACGAGAGCAATCAAGACCCATTGGCGATTAGTCAGTGATCTCTCATCCACTGGCAGATCTTTCGTTATCCATTGCGAACACTCATTAAAAGACATCGCTGGACGAGAGGTAAGTTTACCGCCTACGGGTCCAAAAAGTCATTTCGCGAGTAAGAGTTGAATTACGACGGAGCATTGATCTTATGGTTGTCGCGCAAAACAGAGCAGGGTTCAAGTCAGCCATGCAATTTTTATTGTGTGCAATCGGCTGCCAACCGTGAAGCCGCGGTCGCTCCGATGGCCTGCGTCAACGGGCATCACCGCTTCTCTTTTCCCCGCAGGGCCGGATCCATCCAGCGCGAGCTATGACAGAAAAAGCCGCACAGGATGTCGCGATTGGACACGACGAGACCACGCCGTCAGCCCAGCAGGAAGCCGGAGCCGTGCAGGTTGTGAAGCACGTCCATCAGAACGTCGATCGCAGCCGCGTCGTGACTCCCCGCCAATTGAGTCCACGGCTCTGACGTGGTGTGCGGATCGGCTGGCGCCGGCATAGGATCGGGGAGCTCGGACGGGATGGTCGACGAGGTCCCGCCCTGGGCGAAGTTGAATGCGAAGCTGTCATTGGAGGTCGTTGTCGCGAGCGGCGCTGCGCCTACGACGCCGTCGCCGTTGAGATCCTGGTGGAGCGTCGGCTCCAGCGCTTTCAGCGACGGATCGGATCCGAGCACTTCCGGGGCCGCTGCAAGGGTGGTCTGGAAGTTGCCGTTAGCGTCCGTGCTCCAGACGGAATAATGGGCGTTCGCCGAATTCTTCCAGACCACGTCGTAACCACCGCCAGATACTTGCTCGGCGCCAATCACCGACCACGTGCTGTAATTGGCGGCGTTCACGACAGAGCCCGCGTATTTCAGGGTCGGTTGGGTACCGGTCGAGATGTTTTCGAGGTAATAGTTGCCTCCAGACAAGATCACGCTGGTCGATCCGAGCGCTTCGATTGTGACGCCGCTGACGACGGGGAAGCCGATCGTGCCGTCGCCGTTGAGATCCTGATGCAGCGTCGGCTCCAGCGCTTTCAGGGACGCATCGGTGCCCAGCACTTCCGGGGCCGCAGCAAGGGTGGTCAGGAAGTTGCCGGTGCTGTCCGTACTCCAGACGGAATAATGCCCGTTCGCCGAATTCTTCCAGACCACGTCGTAACCGCCACCCGACACCTGCTCGGCAGCAATCACCGACCACGTGCTGTAGTTCGCCGCGACCACCGCGGAGCCGGCATATTTCAGCGTAGGTCCAGTGCCGGTCGAGATGTTGTCCAAGTAGTAGTTGCCACCAGACAGGACCACGCTGGTCGATCCGAACGCCTCGATCGACGCCATGCTGGAGCTTGCGACTGTGCCATCAGCAAACTGAAAATATTCGACGCCGGTGGCGGTATCGGTGCCGTCAGGCGAACCGCTGCGTTGGTCGACAATGGTAAAGGTCTGCGTCGCCGAATTGTACGAGACGAGATAGTTGGCCTGGTTGCCCGAATACACCGCCGTGTCCGTGCCGGCTCCGCCGACGATGGTGTCGTTGCCGCCGCCGCCGGTGATCGTGTCGTTGCCGGAGCCGCCGTTCAGCGTGTTGGCGATGGCGTTGCCGAGGATGGTGTCGTTGCCGGACCCGCCGATGGCGTTGTCGATGTAGGAGCGCGCGTCGTTGTTGTAGAGGTAGGCGTTGTAGACGTTGCCCGAGGCGTAATGGCCATTGCCGAGATTGGCGAGCTGCGTCGAAGAGAACAGCGATGAAGCGCCGGGATTGAGGTTGATGCTCAGGTTGGTCGTGTAGTTCGACAGGTCGTAGGTATCGACGCCGCCGCCGTCCCACACCGTTTCGTAGATGCGGTTGGCCGAGCCGCCGGTGCCGCCGCCCGGCGCGAGCTGCCCGACGCCGTTGATGAACTCCTGTCCCGTCGTCGGATTCCAGGTGTAGACCGTGCTGCCGCTCTGGGTCGTGTAGTTCGCGCCGTACATCGTCTGCAGCGCGAGGATATCGTTGGCCATATAGGTCTGCGGGTATCCATACGACTCGTTGGTGTAGCCGCTGGTCGTCGACGCACCGACATAGCTGCGATAGCTCATGACGGTGTATTCGCTGTCGTCATGCGCGCTCGGCACCGCGACGTTGGCGGGGCCACCCGTCTCCTGGCTGTGCTTGAGGCCGAGGGCGTGGCCGAGCTCGTGCAGCGCCGTCGTGAAATAGTAGTTGCCGAGCTTGGCCAGCGAGTAGTTGTACTGGGTGCCGAACCAGATGTCGCCGCCGGACGCATAGTTGCCGGGATAGTAGGCGTAGGAGGTCGGATTGGCCGACGGGGACTGCGCGACCATGATGTCGGCGCTGCCGGTCCCGTTGTACTGGATCGTCGCGTTGGTGTAGCCGAGGATCAGCCCGATCGCGTAGTTGATCGCCGCCTGCATCTGCGTGGGCGCCGAAGCGAAGCCCGTCGAGGTCGGTTCGCTGTTGCCGCCGGTGTAAGGATTGGCGTAGTCGCTGGGCGAATCCGGAAAGCTGTAGCTGATCGTGCCGGTCCATTTGGAGCCCGACAGCAGACCGTCGATCTCCGCGTTGTAGGTGGCACTGACTGAAACCGAGGTAGCCAATGAACTCTCCGAAGCAATGCATCGCGCGCGATTCGCGGCGCAGGAGCATGATTCTAGCTAGAGAGTTATACGTTTGGTTTAATTTGGGCGTCGGGCCATCAGTCGGGCCGTAACGCCGTGTTAGCCATCAACTCCCGTAATGATACGGAGCAGCAACGGCATTCAGTACCGCGCCTAGCGTGTTCCGTAAAGGAAACTATGAAACTGCGCCCATTTTTGGCCGGTCTGATCGGCACCCTGGCGGTGCTCGCCGGGCCGGACCGTCTGCCCATCGGAGAACAGCCTGTCATGGCCTCGAAAGCCAATGCGGACGAAAGCAGCAAGGGGATCACCAAGGGGGGACGCGCCCCCTCCATGCCAATGGCCCGCGATCCTTCCGCCGCGGTGGCGGAGGAATTCGAAGCCGCCCGTCGGACGGGAACGCGGGAGGCGTTCGAGCTCTTCATAGCGCGCCACGGCGATGACCCGCTGGCCGAGCAGGCGCGCGCCGAGCTGAAGCGCCTGTCGCGCTGATCCCTCGCGCCGCGCGGCAAGCTGCGTCAGGCCTGCATTTCGACAGGCGACATCCGCGTCGCGGCCGTCTTGCCGCCTGACGTTTCGGCACTATGGTGGCTCCGCAATCTGTCCCGGAGCCTTTCAAGATGCCTTTTCCGCATGCCTCGGAAGCCCTGTCGCGCTTCACCGTGCTCGATCTGACGCGTGTCCGGTCCGGGCCCACCTGTGTGCGTCAGCTTGCGGACTGGGGCGCCAACGTCATCAAGATCGACGCGCTGACCGAGGATGCCGGCGGCGAGCAGCCGGGCGGGCCGCGCCGTGGTTCCGACTTCCAGAATTTGCACCGCAACAAGCGGGCCATGACGCTGAACCTGAAGGACGAGCGCGGGCTCGCCGTGTTCAAGCGCCTCGCCGCCAGGGCCGACGTCGTGGTCGAGAATTTCCGTCCCGACGTGAAGAAGAAGCTCGGCATCGACTATGAGAGCCTCGCCGCGATCAATCCGCGCATCGTCTATGGCAGCATCTCCGGCTTCGGCCAGGACGGCCCCTATCACAAGCGGCCGGGCTTCGATCAGATCGCGCAAGGCATGGGCGGGCTGATGTCGATCACCGGCGCGCCGGGCGAAGGTCCGATGCGGGTCGGCATTCCCGTCGCCGACCTCACTGCCGGCCTGTTCTGCGCCATGGGCATCCTCACCGCGCTGCTCGAGCGCGAGGTCTCGGGCAAGGGCCAGTGGGTGCAAACCTCGCTGCTGCAGGCCCAGATCTTCATGCTCGACTTCCAGGCCGCACGCTGGCTGATGGAAAAAGAAGTCGCAAAGCAAGCCGGCAACAATCACCCGACCAGCATTCCGACCGGCGTGTTCAAGACCTCGGACGGGTACATCAACATCGCGACGACCGGCGGGCGGATCTGGGAGCGCTGTGCGCAGGCAATCGGCGCGCCGGAGCTCTACAGCCATCCCGACTACGCGACCGCCCCTGCCCGCTCCAAGAACCGCGACGCGCTCAACGCCGAGATCGAGAAGCGCACGGCGACGAAGTCGACCGAGACCTGGGTCCGTGAGCTCAACGAGGCCGGCGTGCCCTGCGGGCCGATCTACGCCATCGACCAGATGTTCGAGGACGCCCAGGTCAAGCATCTCGGCATCGCGCAGGACGTGCCGAACGATGAGGACCGGCCTATCCGCCTGGTCGGCCAGCCCGTGACGCTGTCGCGCACGCCGAGCAAGATGGTGGCGCGACCGCCGGAATTCGGCGAGCAGACCGACGAGGTGCTGAAGGAATTCGGCCTCAGTGCGGACGAGATCGCTGAGCTTCGTCAGCACAAGGTGGTGTGACAGAGCGGCAGCGCTCTCGCACCTTTCCGGATCATGCTCTAAAGCGCGATGAGATTTGGATGAATCGTCATCGCGCTTTAGGTCGTTGTTTACGCATGATCTTTTCGGAAAACCGCTTCGCACTTTTCCGGATCATGCTTTAGATCTTGCGCAAACCGTCGAACCGCGTGTCGACATAGTGACCGCCCGCATCGACGACCCGGCACAGCTCTCCGCCGTCATGGTAGAGCAGAACGACCTTGGCGCCCGCTTCGAATTGTCCGGCCGGTGGCCCGCTCGGCAGACCGCGCGAGGTGTAGAACGGCTGCGATCTCGCCACCTCGTGGGTGAACTGGTTGGGTGGCGGCGAGATCAGGCAGTCCGACGGGATCAATGACGAATCCGGCAGCACGATCGCTTCCGGTCGCTTCATGCCCTCCATGATCCGGTATCCCTGAATTGCGCAAGGCCTGGCAGTGCCTTGCCTTGTGAGCCTTGGCTCAAGGGTCTTGGCTCAAGAGCCGAGGCTGTCCTCGGGCAACGTGATCGGAATCCGCCGGAGCACGATGCCTCTCGTGTTGTCGGCATGCGCCGCAACGATTCCTGCTTCGGCCATATGGAGGTGATTGGGCAGGTGATAAGACTGGGCAGCGTCCATGTTCACCTGATAGCCGAGATCCTGCAGACTCGCGATCGTCATCCGGCTCATCGGATTGCCGCCTTCATTGACGAAGCCGGTCATCATCTCCGCGCCGAACACAGTGTCGCGCCAATGCGAGTCCACGGTCCCTTCACCGCCCGTGTTTTCGACGGGGACGGGCAGTGGCGTCGCGGAGCCGCGGAGCTTGGCGTATTCGTGCATGGCGTTGGCGCCATTGAACGTCGGATTGTGGGTATGTGCGCCTTTCAGCAATTTCTTGTTCGTCCAGATCGTTCCGATGCCGATCACGTGCCCCATCTCGTGCGTGATGACGTCGTTCAGGGTACCGTCGGCTTCCATGGCGGCAAGATCGGCCGTGTCGAATTGCATGTCGCCTGTCGCCGGCAGGAACGCGGCGGCCCCGGCATTCTTCGGGCGCAGGCGGTCCGGCCCCGCCTGGCCGAGAACATTGCCGGGCCCGTCGATGTCGGTGCCCTGCGCCGTGATACGGAGGTTGTTGATCCTTTCGCCGCCGACCGTGACGTCAGGCAAATCCCCGATGATCGCGTGTGTCCACCTGTTTGCGGCGAGCTTGAAAGCGGCCTTTTGCTTGTCCGTCAGTCCGCCCAGGAAATGAACCTCGATCGTGTAGCCTCCGGCGGGTGCGGCCGCGACCGCGTGTGAAATCTCGGCGCCTCTGCGAGCGCGATAGCGTTCAATAGCCATGACATTCTCCAAAAAAATAAGATCAACAAATTTCTATCTAGGCTTGTATTGTGATCCCGATTAGCGTCACTGACAAGTGAGAGAAAGCGTCATGGGGTCTGACTGTTCTCATCACAAAAGCGCGAAAGCCCGGCGCGACCGCCGGGCTTTCGACTTGCAGGAGGCCTGCAAAGATCTCGCTCAGGTGCCGCTGAAGCAATAGTTCAACCCGAAGCGCAGGATGTTGTCGCTGACATGCGCGCGATAGCCGACGACCAGCGGTGCGCCGCTGAGTGCGATGACAGGGGTCACGAGCGAACCCGACACCGTACCGAGATCGACATAGAGATACTCAAGCCTGGCGCTCCAATTGTCGGCGAAGGCGCCTTCGACGCCGGCACCCGCGGTCCAGCCGACCTTGGTCGTGCTGCTGCCAAAGCTCGCGGCGACCGGCGTGAACGTGCCGCCGTCGGCGCCGGGGAAGCCGCCGACATTGATCGCGCTCACGCTGCCCGATGTGGAGATGCGGCCATAAGCGAGACCGCCGGTGCCGTAGAGCAGCACGCGCGGCGTCACGGCAACGCCGAGCCGGCCGCGGACGGTGCCGAACCAGTCGAGCTTCTGGGTGAGATCGAAGGCAACCGGCAGTGCCGGATCGAACGTGTTGTCGCCACGATGGCCCGGCGTGCAGACGCCATCCTGCAAG
Source organism: Bradyrhizobium iriomotense (assembly GCF_018130765.1). Classification (GTDB taxonomy): domain Bacteria; phylum Pseudomonadota; class Alphaproteobacteria; order Rhizobiales; family Xanthobacteraceae; genus Bradyrhizobium; species Bradyrhizobium iriomotense_A. Next base: position 84,600 of record NZ_JAFCJZ010000002.1, on the reverse strand, counting down.
CCTGCAGGCGCGCCGGCGCACAGCGCGGCGAAACTGCCCCTCTGGCCGCTGCCCTGGAAATCGGCCTCAAAGCCGACGACAACCATCTCGCGCTGCCAGTTGTAGCCGATCTGTCCGCCGCCGGTGAGGCCGTTGCGATCGAACGTGCCGGCGCTGGAGCTGAGCAGCGCGCCGGCTCGGCTGTCGATGAAGTCCGCTGTCGTGGCTGAACGGCCCCATCCGTAGCCGACATTGATGCCGGCATAGAAGCCGCTCCAATTGTAGCCGGGATCGACCGCCACCGGCGGCGCCTTGGCGTAAATCTGCGGCACCGCCAGATCAGCGGCGAAGGCAGGCGGCGCGAGCAGCATGGCGGTCGCCGCCGCAGCCAGCAAAGTTGTCATCACTCTTCCCTCGAGACATGGCGTTGCCTGTTCGCCTGCTCGAAGATGCGCGGGCGATTCAGTGCCGCGACACTAGGGAAGAGCGTATCGCTCCGCGTCCTGCGTTCGAAGGTCACTCGTTCGAAGGACGCAAGTCAGCCGAGGGCGTGCGAGCGATCTCGGCGATTTCGAGCGCGCAGAAACGACAAAGCCCGGCGCGAGGCCGGGCTTTGCTTCTTGTTGACGCCTTGGTTGATTTCAGTACTTAGCGACCACCGGGCCGCCGAACTGATAGTTGATGCCGGCGCGCAGGATGTTGTCCGTGAAGCGCGACGAGGTATTGGCCGCGATCGCAGAAGCCGGCGCGAGCGAGAACGGACCGGCGGAGAAGCGGCCGAGATCCATGTAGAGATATTCGAGCTTCGCACTCCAGTTCTGGGTGATCTTGCCTTCGACACCCGCGCCGACGGTCCAGCCGACGCGCGTATCCGAGCTCGAGCCGGTCGAGGCGATAGCGACACCGGCAGGCGTAAAGCCGGTCATGGTGCCCGTGGTCTTGATTTCGCCGAAGGCCAGACCGCCGGTGCCGTAGAACAGCACCTTCGGGGTCGCCAGGATGCCGACGCGGCCGCGGACCGTGCCGAACCACTCGAGCTTCTGGTCGATCGTCAGCGTGGTGCCAACCAGAGCGCCAGGCGGAAGGAAGGTCAACCCGGGAAGACAGGCACCGCCGGCAGGCGCGACGCCGCCGCAGTTGAAGACCGCGCGGCCCTTTTCACCGGACCACTGCAGGTCACCCTCGATGCCGAACACCCAATTGGCGCTCTGCCAGTTGTAACCAGCCTGACCGCCGGCGACGCCGCCGTTCATGTCGAACGAAGCGCTGGTGATGGAGCCGGCCGGAGGCGCGATCACCGCACCGGTAGCCGTGTTGTTGTAGGTGACGTCGGTGCGCGAACGGCCCCAGCTGTAGCCGCCATTAGCGCCGACGTAGAAACCGGTCCAGCTCCAGACCGGATCGACCATCACCGGCGCCTTGACATAGGGCTTTGCCGCGAGATCGGCAGCCATTGCACCCGTCGCGAACAGCGACATCGCCGCCGCCATTCCAATCACAATCCGCTTCATGGCAATCCCCTCCGCACAAATTTGTGATCAAGATATACGCCAGCGTCCCCCCAAGGGCTGTGCCGCGGCTGCAACATTCAGAAACAATCGAGCCCTGGGTAGTGTCCCGACTGGTACACCACCCTGGATATAAGAAATTGATTTCAAACGATATTATTCGGCGAAGCGCGGGCGATGTCGTCCGGCGATGTCGCCCTGGGACGCTGCGTCCATCCGACGCGGCCTAGCAAACCGGCGATCGCGGGGCAAAACAGCAGCAGAATCGCCCCGTGCCAAATCGGGCAGGAAATGACAAAGCCCGGCTCGGGGCCGGGCTTTGCAGCTTGTCGACGTCCTTGTCGATCTCAGTACTTCGCGACCACCGGGCCGCCGAATTTGTAGTTCACACCGACCCGAAGGATATTGTCGGTGATGCGCGAGCTGTAGTTGCTCGTTAGCACGCCGCCACCGAGAGCTCCGATCGCGGTCGTGAACGAACCGCGGGTGCGGCCAAGATCCATCCAAAGATATTCGAGCTTGGCAGTCCAGTTGCCGCTGATCACGCCCTCGACGCCGGCGCCGACCGTGTAGCCCACCCGGACGTCGGAGTTGGAGAACACGGCCGCAGCCGCACCGATGGTCTCCGTGGTCTTCACCTCACCATAGGCCAGACCGCCCGTTCCATAGAACAGCACGGTCGGAGTCGCCAGGATGCCGACGCGACCGCGCACCGTCCCGAACCAGCTCAGCTTCTGGTCAAGCGTGACCGGCACGGCGGGACCGGGGGCCACGAAGAGCACACCGAACGGAGGCGTACAAACACCGGTCGGACAGGTGAAGGCGCGGCTGCCCTTCTGATCACTGCCCTGGATGTCCGCCTCGAGACCCCAGACCCAATTCTGCGTCTGCCAATTGTAGCCAATCTGACCGCCGCCGATGACGCCGTCCATGTTGGCGCGATCGCTGCTGGCAAACAGCGCCACACCCGCCGGCGTCGTCAAGGTGGAGTCGTCTCGCGAGCGTCCCCAGCTGTAGCCGATGTTGCCACCGACATAGAAGCCCGTCCAATTGTAGACGGCGGCGACCATCGGCGGAGCCTTGACGTAGGGGCGCGCCGCAAGATCAGCGCCCATCGCGTTCGTGGCGAGCAACGAGATTGCCGCGGCTATTCCCAGCACTATCCGCTTCATAGAAATTCCCCTCCGTCTAAGATACTGACTCAAATACGCCTCGGAGGGCCGAAAAGCTGTTGCGAGTCAGCAACATCATGAAACACTAGCCCGGACCACAGACCCGGCCTGGAGCGACATAATCCGTTAAGGCATTGACGTTCTAAGGGTTTTATATTCGCCGTGTCCATCCGACACGGCCCAGCAAGCCGTCGATCACCGGCCAGAACAGCAGCACGATCGCCAGCGTCGTGATCGAGCCGACCAGCCCGTTCGACCAGAACACTCCAAGGTTTCCGCCGGAGCCGATCATCGACAGGCGGAAGGCATCCTCGGCGCGGTTGCCAAGCACGAGCGCCAGGGTGAAGGGCGCAAGCGGAATGCCGATCTTCTTGAAGACGTAGCCGACGACGCCGAAGCCGAGCATCAGCCAGATGTCGAACATCGCGTTCTGGATCGCATAGGCACCGATCGCGCAGGACACCACGATCATCGGCGCCACCGCGGCGAACGGCACGCGCAGGATCGAGGCGAAGACCGGCACGGTCGTCAGCACCAGCACGAGGCCGACGACATTGCCGAGATACATCGAGGCGATCAGGCCCCAGACGAAGTCCTTGTGCTCGACGAACAGCAACGGACCCGGATTGAGCCCCCACACCATGAGGCCGCCGAGCAGGATCGCCGCGGTGCCCGAGCCGGGAATGCCGAGCGCGAGCATCGGCAGCAGCGCCGAGGTGCCGGAGGCATGCGCGGCCGTCTCGGGTGCGAACACGCCCTCGATGCGGCCCTTGCCGAAGCTTTCGGAATCCTTGGCGAAGCGCTTGGCCAGGTTGTAGCCCATGAAGGACGCCGCGATCGCGCCGCCTGGGGTGATGCCGAGCCAGCAGCCGATGAAGGAGGAGCGCAGCAGCGTCACCCAGTATTTCGGCAGGTCCTTCCAGACGCCGAGCACGACGCGCAGCGAGATGCTGGCTGCATGTCCGCGCAGCGCGAGGCGCTCCTCCATCGTCAGCAGGATCTCGCTGATGCCGAACAGGCCGATGACGGCGACCAGGAAGTTGATGCCGCGGAGCAGCTCGGCCGAGCCGAAGGTCATGCGCAGATTGCCCGACACCGTGTCCATGCCGACGCCGGCGAGCAGCAGCCCCAGCGACATCGAGATGACAGTCTTGTGCTTGGCTTCGCGCCCAAGGCCGACGAAGGAGCAGAAGGTCAGCAGATAGACTGCGAAGAACTCGGGCGGGCCGAATTTCAGCGCAAAGGACGAGATCATCGGCGCGAGGAAGGTGATCAGCAGCACCGCGACCAGCGAGCCGACGAAGGAGGAGGTGAACGCCGCCGTCAGCGCCTCCGCCGCCCTCCCCTGCTGCGCCATCGGATAGCCGTCGAAGGTGGTTGCGACCGACCAGGCTTCGCCCGGGATATTGAACAGGATCGAGGTGATGGCGCCGCCGAACAGCGCGCCCCAATAGATGCAGGATAGCATCACGATGGCCGAGGTCGGGTCCATCGTGAAGGTGAGCGGCAGCAGGATGGCGACGCCATTGGGGCCGCCGAGCCCCGGCAGCACGCCGACGAAGATGCCGAGCACCAGCCCGACCATCATCAGGACGAGCGTTTTCCAGGTGAGCAGGACGGCGAAGCCGTGAAGCAGGAGACCGAGAGCTTCCATCGTTCGCCCGCCCTAACGGCCGAAGGCCGCTTCGAGCGGCCCCTTCGGCATGATGACATCGAAGGCGATGTCGAAGGTGACGAACATGATCGCCGTGAACACGAAAGCGGTGAGCAGCGACTTCCACAGCGCGATCTTGCCGACGAGGCGCATGAAGCCCGCGATCAAAAGGAAGCTCGCGACATAGAGGCCGAGGAACTGCATAACGAGGCAGAACAGCAGCGTCGGCACGAACACCGCCATCACGCGGCGGGCCTGGGCGCGGGTGACGAAGCTTTCGAATGCCGCGCGCCGCGCCAGCAGCGCCGCAATCAGGCCATAGAGGCTGCCGCCGCCGAGAATGATGGAGAGATAGAACGGGAAATAGCCCGGTTCGGGCCCGGTCGCGTCCCAGGACGCGCCGGTACGCCAATTGTCGTAGCCGAGGGTGACGGCGAGCGCGAGCAGGAGGACACAGACGACGATCTCGATCGTGCCCGAGCTGACAACAGAGGGGGAGTCGTCTTCAGGCGCGGTCGGATCGTCGACGACGATTTCAAGATCGGTTTGGGACATGCTCTGCCAAGTCAGGTTGCGCTGTCATCATCCGCGAAAGCGGATGATCCAGTACGCTGTGCAGAAGCCGTCCTTCGTCGAGCTCTGTGCAATACTGGATGCCCCGCCTTCGCGGGGCATGACGTGGCGGATATGATTTACTTCGCGACGAATCCGGCTTCCGTCATCAGCGCCTTGTTGACGGCATCGTCCTCCTCGAGGAACTGCACCATGTCCTTGCCGGTGAGGAAGATCGGCTTCAGCGCCTGCTTCTCCATATAGTCCTTGTACTCGGCGGTCTGCGTCACCTTGTGGAACAGCTCGACGTAGAACGCCTGCTGCTCAGCCGTGACCTTGCCGGGCAGGAACATCGCCCGCAGCATCAGATACTGGACGTCGACGCCCTGCTCCTTGCAGGTCGGGATGTCGGCCCAGGATTGGGTGTCCGTCACCTTGCTGGTGTAGGAGATACGCTCCTTGTCGAACACGCAGAGCGGACGCACCTGGCCGGCGCGCCAGACCTCGAGGTTTTCACTGGGATTGTTGACGTTGGCTTCGGTGTGGTTGCCGACGAGCTGGGTCGCTGCCTCGCCGCCGGACTTGTAGGGCAGATAGGAGAATTTCGCGCCGGTCTTCTGCTCCAGGAACACGGTGAGCACGTGATCCTCGCGCTTGGAGCCGGTGCCGCCCATCTTGAACGGCGAGTTCGCCGCCTTGGCAGCCTCGATGAATTCCTTCACCGTCTTGGGACCGGCGCTGTTGTCCCACAGCACGAACTGGTCGAGCGCAATCACCGAGACCGGGGTCAGTTCGCGCCAGTTGAACGGGATCTTCGCCGACAGCGGCAGCATGTAGATCAGCGAATAAGCGATCAGCACCTTGTTCGGGTCGCCCTCGCTGGACTTCATGTACATCAGCGCTTCCGCACCGGAGGCGCCGCCCTTGAGCGAGACCACCATGGGCTGCTTCATCAGATTGTTCTTCTGGATCGCGGCCTGCATCATCCGGGCCATCTGATCGGAGGCGCCGCCTGCACCCGCCGCCACCACGATCTCGACGGGTTTGGTCGGCTCCCAGCCGGCAAAGGCGGGCGTGCTCAACAACAAGGCCGTCGCAGCCCCGACGGCTTTCACTGGAATTCGCACGAGTTTCGTCCCCTGGTTATTATTGGCTTATGATGCCGGGAAATCTTATCGATGCATTGTGCGGACTAAAGGTTGTGAGTTCAAGCCGGCGGACATTCCGCCGCATATGACTTTCGGCTGACGAAGCGCGCTACTTGCCCTTCCAGACCGGCGCACGCTTGTTGAGGAAGGCGTCCATGCCCTCGCGGAAATCTTCGCTCATATAGGCCTTGAGGATCAGGTCCTCGCCCTCCTCGCGCGACAGCGTGCGGCGGATGCGGCGCACCGCTTCCTTGGTCGCCTCGAGCGTGAGCGGTGCGTGGCTCGCAACGAGCTTGGCAGTCTCATCCGCGCGGCGTTGCAGCGTCTCGACGTCGGGCACGATCTCGTTGAGAAGGCCGAGCGACAGCGCTTCCTGCGCCTCGACCAGGCGCGCCTTGAAGATCAGATCCTTGGTGCGGGCAGGTCCCACCAGCGCGACGACGCGGCTGATGTTGGACATCGACAGGCAGTTGCCGAGCGTGCGCGCGATCGGAAAGCCCATCCGCGTCGTCTCGGTGCCGATGCGAAGGTCACAGCAGGCGGCAATGCCGGCGCCGCCACCGGTGCAGGCGCCAGCGATGGCCGCAATCACGGGCACGCGGCACTGCTCCAGCGTGCCGAGCACGCGGTCGATACGGGCCTCGTAGTCGAGTGCGTCCTGCGCGGTCTTGAACGCACGGAATTGCGAGATGTCCGTGCCGGAGGCGAACGCCTTGTCGCCGGCGCCCGTGAGGATCAGCGCCTTGATGGAGCGGTCGGCGTTGATCTCCTGGCAGATCTCCGCCATGCGGTCATACATGGCGAAGGTCATGGCGTTGCGTGCCTGGGGACGGTTGAAGGTGATCCGCGCGATGCCGTCCGTGACGGAGTAGAGCAGGTCTTCGCTAGTAGTCGTCGGTGCGTTCATCGCGCGCTCACTTTCTAAGTTAGTTCAGGCAACCTGGGCTTTGGCCATCGGCACCACGTCGCGCCCCTTGAGGACATCCATGGCCGCCAGCACGCCACCGCTCCGGTGCGGGATCTTTGCAAGATCCAGGCCCATCTCGACGCCGGCGAGCGTCCCCATCAGCATCAGATCGTTGAAATGGCCGATATGGCCGATGCGGAACACCTTGCCCTTGACCTTGTTCAGGCCGGTGCCCAGCGACATGTCGAAGTTCTCCAGCACCACCTTGCGGAAGGCGTCGGCGTCGTGGCCCTCGGGCACGCGCACGCCGGTCAGCGCCGGCGAATGCGCTGCGGGGTCGATGCACTGCGTCTCCAGGCCCCAGACCTTCGCAGCAGCGCGCGTCGCCGCGCTGTGGCGCTTGTGGCGGGACCAGACGTTCTCCAGCCCTTCCTCTTCCAGCATCTTCACGGCTTCACGCAGGCCATAGAGCAGATTGGTCGCGGGCGTATAGGGGAAGGTGCCGAGCTTGTTGAAGCTGATGACCTCCTGCCAGTCCCAATAGGAGCGCATGCCCGGATTGGCCTTGGCAACGGCGAGCGCCTTCTCCGAGACGGCGTTGAAGCCGAGGCCGGGCGGCAGCATCAGGCCCTTCTGCGAGCCCGCGACCGAGACGTCGATGCCCCAGGCATCGTGTTCGTATTCCATCGAGCCGAGGCCTGAGATGGTGTCAACCATCAGCAGCGCCGGATGCTTGACGCGGTCGAGCAGCTTGCGCACCTCCAGCGGCGGCGTCACGCAGCCGGTCGAGGTCTCGTTGTGGACGACGCAGACCGCCTTGATGGTGTGCTGCTTGTCGGCGGCAAGGCGCGTCTCGATCTCGGCGAGATCGGCGCCATGGCGCCAGTCGCTCGGGATGAAGTCGACGTCGAGCTTGAACTTGTCGGCGATGCCACGCCACAGCACGGCGAACTGGCCGGTCTCGCACATCAAGACCTTGTCGCCGGGCGAGAACACATTGACCATCGCCGCTTCCCAGGCGCCGGTGCCGGACGAGGGGAAAATGATCACGGGCTGCTTGGTGCGGAACACACGCTGCATCGCGGCAAGCACGGCGAAGCCGAGTTCGGCGAACTCCGGACCGCGATGGTCGAGCGTCGGCATGTCCATCGCCCGCAGCACGCGGTCGGGCACGTTGGTCGGTCCTGGAATCTGTAAGAAATGCCTTCCAGTATGCACGGTCATAGGCGTCCTTCCCGGTCTAGCCTTATTTTGAAGGCCGCCGAATAGCACCATTTGACCGGCTTGTCCCCTCTCCAAAGGGCGACTCCCATGCATAAGCGTCGGGCCTCCGCCGCCCCTATTCCGCCGCCACCATCTTTCCGGCCGGCCCCCTGCCCTCGACCTCCGCAAACGGCCGCTCCGGGTGCATCAGGAAGGCCGAAAAGCCGCCGAGCAGGAGCAGGCCCATCGACATCAGGAACGGCAGGTACCAGTTGCCGGTCGCATCGATCACGAAGCCCGCGACCAGCGGGGAGACGATCGCGGCAAAGGCCGAGCCGGTGTTCATGATTCCCGAGGCGGTGCCGGAATATTTCGGGGCGATGTCCATCGGGATCGACCACATCGGGCCGATCACCAGTTCGGCGCAGAAGAAGCCGGCCGACAGGCACAGCGCCACCACGGTGATGTCGTGGACGAACAGGATCGGAAGCAGCGAGAGCAGCGCCCCCGTAAACCCTGTTACGGTGACGCTGAGGCGCGCCAGGCGGACATTGCCGGTGCGGTCGAGGATCCTGTCCGAGAGCACGCCGCCGACGCTGTCGCCGACCACGCCGGCGAAGAAGACCCCGGAGGCGAACAGCGCCGAGTTCTTGATGTCGAGATTGTAGTTGTTCTTGAAGAACAGCGGCAGCCAGTTCAGGTAGAGCCACAGGCACCAGCCGTAGCAGAAATAGGTCAGCGTCACCGGCCACATCCGCCCGAGCAGCGGGCCCCATGGCACGCGCGGCCGCTCGCCGGTCGGGCGTGGCGGCAACGCGGCGAGTTCGGCCTCGGTGATGGAAGCATGCTCCTTCGGCTCGTTGCGGAAGTACCAGACCCAGATCACGCCCCAGATGAGGCTGACGAAGCCGAGCACGACGAAGGCGCCGCGCCAAGTCAGCCACAGGATCAGCAGCGCCACCACCGGCGGCGTCACGGCATTGCCGAGCCGGGCGAAGGAATGGGTCAGGCCCTGCGCAAAACCGCGGCGGTTGGCCGGCGTCCAATATTGCATCGCGCGCGTGGCGGTGGGAAACGTCGCGCCCTCGCCGAAGCCGAGCGCGAAGCGCGCGACGAACAGCGCCGCGAGACCGGTGACGAAGCCGGTCATGATGGTGGCGACCGCCCAGATCATGCCGCACCAGAACAGCGTCTTGCGCGGCCCGAAATGATCGCCGACCCAGCCGCCGATGACCTGGAACAGCAGGTAAGGATAGGCGAAGGCGGAGAACACGAGGCCGAGCTGGGTGTTCGACAGGCCCAGCTCCTTCTGGATCTCGCTCGCGGCCGTGCCGATGTTGACTCGGTCGACATAGGTGATGAAATACATCGCGCAGAGCATCGCCAGCACTACATGCGTGGCCTTGAACCGAACCCCCATCTCACCCCTCCCGTATCACTGTTGTTATGATTGCTGCCCGCCTGTCCCGCGCGACCTAAGTGCCGACCACTTTCAGGTGCGGCGATGCGTTGCCTTGTGGACGCTGCTCCAAGAGCTTCATCGCGACATCGACACCGCCGGAGCGATGCGGCACGCCGGCCACCGACAGGCCCATCTCGACGCCGGTGAGCGCGCCGAGCAAGGTGAGCGCGTTGCATTCGCCGAGATGGCCGATGCGGAAAACTTTTCCGGCGACCTTCGAGAGGCCCGAGCCAAGCGACATGTTGTAATTGTCGAGCACGACTTTCCGGAACTGATCGGCATCATGCCCCGGGGGCATCAGCACGGCCGTCAGCACCGGCGAGAACTCTGAAGGCTCCTGGCAGAGCACTTCGAGGCCCCAATGATTGACGGCGGCGCGGGTTGCGGCGGCAAGCCGCTGATGCCTTGCGAACACGTTGGCGAGCCCCTCCTCGAGCAGCATCGCGATCGCCTCGCGCAGGCCGTAGAGCAGGTTGGTCGCCGGCGTGTAGGGGAAGAAGCCTTTCGCGTTGGGTTTGAGCATCTCCTCCCAGTCGAAATAGGAGCGCGGCATCTTGTTGGTCTTGGACGCCGCCAGCGCCTTCTCCGAGATCGCGTTGAAGCCGAGGCCGGGCGGCAGCATGAAGCCCTTCTGCGAGCAGCTGACGCTGACATCGACCTTCCACTCGTCGTGGCGATAGTCGACCGAGCCGAGCGAGGAGATGGTGTCGACCATCAGCAGCGCGGGATGGCCCGTGCGGTCGATCGCGGCGCGGATCTCGGCAATGCGGCTGGTCGCGCCGGTCGAGGTCTCGTTGTGCACGACCATGACGGCCTTGATCGTGCGTGCCTTGTCCTCGGTGAGCTTTGCTTCGATCACGGCCGGATCGGCGCCGTGGCGCCAGTCGCCCGGAACGAAATCGACCTCGATGCCGAAGCGTCCGGCCATCTGCCGCCAGAGCGTCGCGAAATGGCCAGTCTCGACCATCAGCACCTTGTCGCCCGGCGACAGCGTATTGACGATCGCAGCTTCCCAGGCGCCGGTCCCCGACGAGGGGAAGATGATGACCGGACCCTTGGTCTGAAAAATCTTCTGGCTGCCTTCGAGCACGGTGCGGCCTAGCTCGCCGAACTCCGCGCTGCGGTGGTCGATCACAGGCATATCCATGGCGCGCAAGACACGCTCGGGGACCGGGCTCGGGCCCGGAATCTGAAGGAAATGGCGTCCCTGATGCATGAAAACCTCCCTGTCGGCGGGTTAAGGCCGGCTCTACCGGCTATTTTGCATTCATTTTTTGTCCTTTCAATCGAAATTTGGTATTCGATTGTGGACGTCGACGTGACCAAACGGGCAAACTATTGTGCTGCAAATGAAATCCACGATTCCCGACACCGGGGTTCCGATCACCCCGCCCGCCGGCAATGGCGGCGACCGCCAGGAGGCCTCGCTTCACGGCGAGATCCTGCTGCGGCTGCGCGACTACGTGGTCGAAGGCAACATCGCGGAGGGCGCACGCGTTCCCGAGCGGCAGCTCTGCGAGATGCTCGGCATCTCCCGCACGCCCTTGCGCGAGGCGCTGAAAGTGCTCGCCGCCGAGGGCCTGATCGAGCTATTGCCCAACCGCGGCGCACGCGTGCGCCAGCTCAGCCAGCGCGACCTCGAAGAACTGTTCGACGTGATGGCGGGGCTGGAAAGCCTGGCTGGGCGCCTGGCCTGCGAAGCCATTACGGATGCGGAAATCACCGCAATCGAGCAATTGCATTACGAGATGTACGGCCACTATCTGCACCGCGACATGCACGGCTATTTCCAGACCAACCAGCGCATCCACGAGAGCATCGTCGCAGCCGCGCGCAACGAGACGCTGAAGACCGCCTACGCCAATTTCGCCGGCCGCATTCGTCGCGTCCGTTACTCCGCCAATTTCGCCCGCAAGCGGCAGCGCTGGGCGGAAGCGATGCGCGAGCACGAGGCCATCCTCGATGCGCTGCGTCGCCGCGCCGGCAGCGAGCTCAGCGACATCCTGTTCCAGCACCTGCGCAACAAGCGGACGGCCGCGATCGAGCACCTGACCGAGCCTCAAGAGGACGCGCCGGCCTCGCCTTGAAGGTGCCCGGCTTGCTCATTTTGCATTCATAATATAATCGGTCTGGAACCATAATGAATAACTCAGCAAGGCTGAGCCTCGCTGAGGCAGTCCGGGATCAGGGATGACAAACGCCTCCTCGCTCGAACGGCGCCTGCGGTCGGAATTGACCGGCGACGTCCTGTTCGACCCCTTCAGCCGCGGCCGCTACGCCACCGACGCCTCGTTCTACCAGATCATGCCATCAGGCGTGGTGGCGCCGAAGACGATGGACGAGGCCTTGAGGGCGCTGGCGATTGCCCGCGACGAGGGGGTGAAGGTCACCCCGCGCGGCGGCGGCACCTCGCAATGCGGCCAGACCGTCAATGACGGCCTCGTGGTCGATCTCTCCAAGCACCTCAACCGCATCCTGTCGCTGGACGTCGAGGGCCGCACCTGCGTGGTCGAGCCCGGCATCGTGCTCGACGACCTCAACCGGCAGCTTAGGAAGCACGGCCTGTGGTTTCCGGTCGACGTCTCCACGGCGTCCCGCGCCACCATCGGCGGCATGGCCGGCAACAATTCCTGCGGCGGCCGCTCGCTTCGGTACGGCACCATGCGCGACAACACGCTGTCGATGGAGGCATCGCTCGCCGACGGCACGCTGAGCCGTTTCGGCGAGGTATCGCGCGATCTCTCCGACGTCGAGGCCAGCGACAGCACCCGCGCCCTGTTCCGCGACATGCTCGATCTCGGCACGCGCGAGGCCGACGAGATCGCGGCGCGCTTCCCGAAAGTGCAGCGCCGCGTCGGCGGCTACAATCTCGATGCGCTGGTGCCGCGCAATGCGCCGAACAACATGGCGCATCTCTTGGTCGGCTCCGAAGGCACCCTCGCCTTCACCACCAAGGTCGAGTTGAAGCTCTGGCCCGTGATCCGCAACAAGGCCCTCGGCGTCTGCCATTTCGGCAGCTTCTACGAGGCGATGGATGCGGCCCAGCATCTGGTCAAGCTCAAGCCGATCGCGGTCGAACTGGTCGACCGCACCATGATCGCGCTCGGCCGCGATATCGCGATGTTCCGCCCGATCATCTCCGCGGCCATCAAGGGCGATCCGGACGCCGTGCTGGTGGTGGAATTCGCTGAAGAAGATCAGGCCGACAATCTGCTGCGCCTCAAGCAGCTCTCCGAGCTGATGGGCGATCTCGGCTTCGGCTGGAATAACGAGACGCGCAAATGGGGCGGTGTGGTCGAGATCACCGAGCCGGCGCGGCAGAGTGGCATCGCCGATTTCCGTGCCGCCGGCCTCAACGTCATGATGTCGATGAAGCAGGAGGGCAAGCCGGTCTCCTTCGTCGAGGACTGCGCGGTGCCGCTGCCGCATCTGGCCGATTACACCGCACGGCTGAACGAGGTGTTTGCCAAACACGGCACCAGCGGCACGATGTACGCCCACGCCTCGGAGGGCTGCCTGCATGTGCGCCCGGTGCTGAACCTGAAGCTGGAGAAGGACGTCAAGGCGATGCGCGCCATCGCCGAGGAGGCTTTCGCGCTGGTGCGCGAGTACAAGGGCTCGCATTCCGGCGAGCATGGCGACGGCCTGGTGCGGTCCGAATTCCACGAGACCATGTTCGGCGAACGCCTCGTCGCCGACTTCAGGGAGGTGAAGCAGCGCTTCGATCCCGCCGGCGTCCTCAATCCCGGCAAGATCGTCGATGCGCCCAAAATGGACGACCGCTCGCTGTTCCGCTTCAAACCGGACTATCGCGTTGGCGAGCTGAAGACGAAGCTCGACTGGTCGGCCTATCCCGGCGCCGGCGGCGGTTTCCAGGGCGCGGTCGAGATGTGCAACAACAACGGCGCCTGCCGCAAGCTCGAGGGCGGCGTGATGTGCCCGTCCTATCGCGCGACGCGCAACGAGAAGGATGTCACGCGAGGCCGTGCCAACACACTGCGTCTCGCGATCTCCGGCCAGCTCGGCCCCGATGCGCTGTCCTCCGACGAGATGATGGAGACGCTGAAACTCTGCGTCTCCTGCAAGGCCTGCCGCCACGAATGCCCCACCGGCGTCGACATGGCCAAGATGAAGATCGAGGTGCTCGCCGCGCGCGCCGCCGGCCACGGCCTGACGCTGCGCGACCGCCTGGTCGGGTACCTGCCGTGCTATGCCGGCCTTGCGTCGCGCTTCGCGCCGCTCGCGAATTTGCGCAACCGCAGTCCGCTGTTGCGAAAACTGTTCGAGCGCTTTGCCGGCATCAGCGCGCGCCGGGCGCTCCCCGCCTTCCGCAGCGATGTGTTCGTGCCGCCAGCCGAAGCGGTCGGGCCGGAAACCGGCCGCGAGGTCGTGCTGTTCACTGATACCTTCAACCGCATCTATGAGCGCGAGAATCTCGACGCAGCGCTCCGCGTGCTCGCGGCGGGCGGCTATCGCGTGCACATGCCGAAGCCTGCGAGCGGCAGCCGGCCGCTGTGCTGCGGCCGCACGTTCCTCTCGGCTGGTCTCGTCGACGAAGCCAAAGCCGAGCTCGACCGACTGGTCTCCGCCTTCGCGCCGTTCGCCGCGCGCGGCGTGCCGATCGTCGGCCTCGAGCCGAGCTGCCTCTTGACGCTGCGCGATGAGCTCACCTCGCTGCGCAAGGACAACGACGCCAAAGCGGTCGGCGCCCATGCGCTGACGTTCGAGGAATTTTTGGTGCGCGAGGCCGAGGCCGGACGATTGCAACTGCCGCTCGGCACCATCGCGGACAAGGCCATGGTCCATGGCCATTGCCATCAAAAATCCTTCGGCGCCTTCAAGCCGGTCGAGCAGGTGCTGCGCCTCGTCCCCGGCCTCAAGGTCGAAACGATCGAGTCGAGCTGCTGCGGCATGGCCGGCGCCTTCGGCTATGGCGCGGACACGTACGATGCCTCGATCGAGATGGCCGAGCTGTCGCTGCTGCCCGCCGTGCGGCGCGCGGATCAGACTACGCTGGTCGTCGCCGACGGCACCTCCTGCCGCCACCAGATCCACGACGGCACGCAGCGCGAGGCGCTTCACGTCGCGCGCGTGCTGGCGATGAGCCTCGATCGCGCCACCCCTTCAATCGCCACTCCCGCTACAAAGGAACCAAGCCATGGCTGAACTCACCCTCGACGTCGCCCGCAAGATCCTCGACGCCGCCTTCGCAAAGGCCGGCGAGCTGAAGCTCAAGCCCCTCGTCGTCACCATCCTGGACCCCCGCGGCGTGCTCAAGCTCGCCGCGGCGCAGGACGGCACCAGCCTGATGCGCGCCGAGATCGCCCATGGCAAAGCTTACGGCGCCCTCGCGATGGGCATGGGCTCACGCGCCCTGTTCCAGCGCGCGCAGGAGCAGGCCTATTTCATCGACGCCGTGAACACCATTGCGAAGGGAGCGTTGGTGCCGGTCCCCGGCGGCGTGCTGATCATGGACGGCACGACCCTGCTCGGCGCCGTCGGCGTCTCCGGCGACACCTCCGACAATGACGAGGCTTGCGCAGTGGCGGGTATCCAGACGGCGGGGCTGAAGGCCAACGCGGGGTAAGTGCCGTAGGGTGGGTTAGCACTGTGGGCGCGCAAAGCGCGGCCAGCAGGGCGTAACCCACCTCTTCTGCCTCGACGGAAACAAACGGTGGTGGGTTACGCCAAGGGACTGCGCTTCGCGCAGCCCAGGGCTAACCCACCCTACGAACTTCCTCTCACCTCCCCGTCCAGACCGGCTTCCGCTTCTCGCTGAACGCCTTCAGCCCTTCCTTGGCGTCCTCGGTCATCGCAAGCAGCGCGATCTGGCTCTCGGTGTAGGCGATGCTCTCGTCGAACGACATCGCGGCGATGGCGCGCATGGCGTATTTGCCGCGACGGATCGCGGTCGGTGATTTGTCGACGATGCGGCCGATCAGCCAGTCGACCTTGGCATCGAGCTCGGCCGCGGGCACGACGTAGTTGAGGAGCCCCGCAGCTTGCGCAGCCTTCGCATCGAATGGCTCGCCCGTGAGCGCCCATTCGTTGACGAGGCGCGGCGGCGCGATCCTCTGGAGCAGGCTGAGGACCTGCATCGGGAACACGCCTACCTTCACCTCGGGCAGGCCGAAGATGACGTGATCGGCCGCAACTGCCATGTCGGTCATGCAGAGCAGGCCCATGCCGCCGGCCATGCAGACGCCACTGAGGCGCGCGATCGCCGGCTTGGTCGCGTTCTGCGACAGACGCAGCAGATCCGCATAGTCGACGTTGGGTTTGGAATGATCCATCGCGAACGCCGCGCCGGAATTCTGCAGGTCCGCGCCCGCGCAGAACGCCTTGTCACCCGCACCGGTCAGCACGATGACGCGGACGTCCTTGTCCTCATGCGCATCGCGATAGCCCTTGCTGATGCCGGCGATCACATCGCCGTTCAGCGCGTTGCGCTTCTCCGGCCGGTTGATGGTGATCCAGAACGCCTGCCCGCGCTTTTCGGTGATGACGGCTGTGGTGTCGGTCATGGCACGCTCACTTCCTTGCTCCCGTTTGCCGCCATTTGCGGCAGCTCGGGCGAAAGGTGCAAGCGCAAACTGCGGCGCGGCGCCGCTTTAGCGCCTCGACACAAATTGCGCGGCAATCGCCGTGCGCTCAGCCGACCGCTTTCCTGATCCAGACCTTGTTGTCGTGGAATGCGGCTCCGCCGATCGGCGCGATCGTGTCGGCCCCCGTCAGCATGTTGATGCCGCGCCCACCGATATGATTCTTGTTGGGGTGAACGGACTCCGCGATCAGCACGCCGCGCCGCACGCCATCGAACAGCGTTGCGACCAGCGTGGTCTCGCCGCGGCTGTTGCCGAGTGTCACCGCATCGCCGTCAGCAATGTCGAGCGCGGCCGCATCGATCGGATGGATCATCACGCTCGCTTTGCCCTCGCGCGCCTGCGAGGACGGTGTCTCGTTGAAGGTGGTGTTGAGGAAGCTGCGCGAGGGGCTGGTGGCGAGCCGGAACGGATGGGCCTGGTCGGCGTGCTCGATCACCGCCCAATGGTCCGGCAGATCAGGCATCTTGTCGAAATCGCCCATCGTCACGCCGAACGGCGGGTGCGCCCAATCCGCCCGGAAGTGGAATTTCTTGTCGGCATGGGCAAAGCCGTCGAGGAAATGCGAGGTGCGGAAATCCGGCTGCAGGTCGCGCCAGATGTCGGCTTCGAGGCCGCCGATGTCGCCGTGGTTGCTGAGCTTCAGCGTCGCGTCGATCAATTCGCGCGGCGCCATCTCGAAGCCCCGATGTTTTGCGCCAAGCCGCGGCGCCAGCGCCTGCAAGACCTCATGATTGGAGCGGCATTCGCCGGGCGGGTCGATCAGCTTCGGCCCGACCGAGATGTGCTGGTGGCCGCCGCCGTAATAGAGGTCGTCGTGCTCCATGAACATGGTCGCCGGCAGCACGATGTCGGCCATCAGCGCCGTCTCGGTCATGAACTGCTCGTGCACGGCGACGAACAGATCCTCGCGCGCAAAGCCCTGCCGGACCAGCGCCTGCTCCGGCGCCACCGTCATCGGGTTGGTGTTCTGGATCAGCATCGCCTTGACGGGCCCCTTACCGCGCAGCGCCTCGGCGTCGCCCGTGAGGATGCGGCCGATCTTGGACTGGTCGAGTGCGCGGACGCTGTGGTCGACCGCATCGTGGGCTTCAATGATGGATTCGTTGAAATGCCACAGCGCGTAATTGTTGAAGAAGGCGCCACCGCCCTCGTACTGCCAGGCGCCGGTCACCGCCGGAATGCAATTCGCCGCATGCATCTGCACGGCGCCGTTGCGGCTGCGCGTAAAGCCGTAGCCATAGCGGAAGAACGTCCGCTTGGTCTCGCCGACCGCTTTCGCAAAAGCCTCGATCTCCGCCACCGGCACGCCGCAAATCGCGGACGCCCATTCCGGTGTGCGCGTCTTCAGATGCGCCTCGAGCTCGGCCGGGCAGTCGGTGTATTTGTCCATGTAGGCGCGGTCGGCATAGCCGTCGCGGAACAGGACATGCATGACGCCGCAGGCGAAGGCGCCATCGGTGCCCGGACGCAGGATGATCTTGATATCAGCCTGCTTCATCGTCTCGTTGTCGTAGATATCGACCGCAGCGATCTTCGCGCCGCGCTCCTTGCGGGCACGCGAGGCGTGCGTCATCACGTTGACCTGGGTGTTGACGGGGTTGGTACCCCAGATCACCACGAGGTCGGACAGAGCCATCTCGCGCGGATCGACGCCGGCGATCTTGCCGGTGCCGATCGCAAAGCCGATGCGCCCGACATTGGCGCAGATGGTCTGATAGAAGCGCGAATACTTTTTCACATGCGTCAGACGGTTGAGCCCGTCGCGCATCACGAGGCCCATCGTTCCGGCGTAGTAGTACGGCCAGACCGATTCCGCGCCGAATTCGCGCTCGGCCTGGTTGAAGCGCTCCGCGATCTCGTCGAGCGCCTCGTCCCACGAGATGCGCGCGAACTGGCCCGAGCCCTTCGGCCCAATGCGGCGCATCGGGAATGTCACCCTGTCAGGGTGATGGATGCGCTCGGCATAGCGGGCGACCTTGGCGCAGACGACGCCGGCCGTGTAGGTCTGCTTTTTCGAACCGCGGACGCGGCCGATGCTGCGGCCCTCGACCACCTCGACATCGAGGGCACAGGCCGAGGGGCAATCATGTGGACATGTCGAATGGCGGATTTCGATCTTCGCGTGCTGGTTCATGTCCCAGTTCGTAACACCAAAATACCTGCCAGCCGAGGGCATTTATCCGGCAATGCCCATGCGATTTGCTCAAACCGCGCGCGGCGGTGGTTCCTGCCGCGACCGCGAAATGCGGCCCAATCACACCGAATCCCCCGGATATTCCCGGTCGGATCGGCTTTGTAAGGCGTCGACAGTCCGCATTCCCTGCCGTTACAGTACCGGCCAACAAGAACGACATCAGGGAGGTGGGCATGACGGCCCGAAGCTTCATGCTGGCGCTGGCCGCCGGCCTGCTCGGCGCATGCGCCGCAGCCCCCTCATTGGCGCAGGACTATCCCACGCACGCGGTGCGGATCATCGTCCCGTTCGGGGCTGGCGGGCCGGCCGATGTGGCGGCCCGGCTGATCGGCAACGTCTTCCAGGAAAGCTTTGGCCAGCCCTTCGTGATCGAGAACCGCACCGGCGCCGGCGGCGTCATCGGCACCGTGGAAGCTGCGAAGTCGCCGGCCGACGGCTACACGCTGCTGATGATGTCCAACACCCAGACCGCGAATGAATCGCTGCTGACGCCGGACAAGCGCAAATACGAGCTGATGCGCGACCTCGCGCCGATCGCACCGGTGAACTATTCCGATCTCGTCGTCGTGGTGAACCCGCAAGTGCCGGCGAAGACGCTTGCCGAGTTCATCGCACTCGCCAAAGCGCAACCAGGCAAGCTGAACTACGCCTCCTCCGGCCAGGGCACGCCGTATCACATGGCTGGTGAGCTGTTCAAAGCGATGGCCGGCATCGACGTCGTCCATGTCCCCTACCGCAACAGCGGCGAAGCCCGCGGCGGCGTGATCGGCGGACAGGTGCAGATGATGATCGACGCGGTGCCGGCGATGGCGCCGAACATTGCCGAAAGCCAGGTTCGCCCGCTCGCCACCACAGGCAAGCAGCGCTCCGCGGTGCTGCCGAACGTGCCGACCGCGATCGAAGCCGGCGTTCTCGGCTATGAGGCCACGATCTGGCTCGGCCTGATGGCGCCGGCCGGCACGCCGAAGCCCATCATCGACAAGCTCAACGCCGCCGTAAACGCAATGGTGAAGCGTCCGGACATCGTCAAGCTCTGGACCGAGCAGGGCGCCGTACCCATGTCGATGACACCGCAGGAATTCGAAAAATTCCTGCGTGGCGACATCGAGAAATGGGCCGATGTCGTCAAGAAGTTCGACAAGTCCTGAGGCCGTACTGCTCATGCCCACGGTTCAATTCCGACTCAACGGCGCGGCGATCGTCGTGGACGCCGATCCGGACCAGATGCTGCTCGACGTGCTGCGCAACCGGCTCGGCATCGCCGGTGCGCATTTCGGCTGCGGAGCCGGTGAGTGCGGCGCCTGTCATGTCATGGTCGACGGCCGCGCAATGAGCTCCTGCGACATGCCGATGTGGTCGGTCGAGAACAAGGATGTCGTCACGGCGGAAGGCCTGGGAACAGTGGAGCAACCGCACCCGCTGCAACGCGCCTTCATCTCCGAGCAGGCGATGCAATGCGGCTATTGCGTCTCGGGAATCCTGATCGGCGCAGCGGCGCTGCTGAAACGCAATCCGTTGCCGACGGAGGCTGAGGTGAGAGAGGCGCTCGATCGCAACCTCTGCCGCTGCGGATCGCATAACCGCATGGTGCGCGCGGTACTTCGCGCGGCCTCGGAGATGGCTTTGCCATGACGTCCCCTGCCCCGAAACTGCCGGTCAGTCTGGTGGCCAATCCAAGGCTGTCGTCCTGGGTAAGGTTCACGGGCGACGGCCGTGTCGCGATCTCGCCGGGCAAGGTCGAGATCGGCCAGGGCATCGTGACGGCGCTGGCGCAAATCGCAGCGGATGAGCTCGACGTCGATATCTCCAAGGTCGAGATGATCCGCGCCTCGACGGCAGCCAGCCCGAACGAAGGCGTCACGTCAGGCAGCCTTTCGATCCAGCAATCCGGCCGCGCGCTCCGACAGGTCTGTGCCGAGGTGCGCCAGCGCTTCCTGTTTGCGGCGTCCGAGCGTCTCGGTGTCGACGCAGCGTTGCTCGATGTCGATGACGGCACGATCTCGGGTCCCGGCAATGTCAGCACCAGCTATTGGGAGCTCTCGGGCGACGTCTCGCTCGACCACGACGCCACTGCGGGCGCGGCGGCGAAGAGCGCCGCCAGGCGCGCCGTCGCCGGACATTCCATCCAGCGCGTGGACATTCCCGACAAGGTGTTCGCCCAGCCTCGCTTCATTCACGACCAGGCGTTGCCTGGCTTGCTGCACGGACGCGTGCTGCGGCCGGACATCTCGGGCGCCAAGCTGATTGCGCTCAACGAAACAGCCGCACGCGCCGTCCCCGGCCGCGTCGCGATCGCCCGCGACGGCGGCTTTGCCGGCGTGATCGCTGACGCCGAGGCCGCGGCGGAAGCTGCACTGAAAGCCTTGCGCAAAGGCGCGACATGGTCGGCCGGAGAACCGCTGCCCGATGAAGATGATCTGGCAGGCTTCCTGAAAAGCCAGCCGGTCGAGACCACCGTCATCGACACCAAGCCGGCGTTATCGCCGCGCGAGCACGCTCGTACCCTACGCCGGCAATACACCCGACCCTACATTGCCCATGCTTCGATCGCGCCCTCCTGCGCCATGGCGCGATGGGACGGCGATCGTGTCCACGTCTGGACGCACAGCCAGGGTGTCTATCTGCTGCGCGCCGATCTCGCCATCGTGCTCAAGCTGCCCGCCGAAAACATCGTCGTCGAGCACATGGAGGGCGCCGGCTGCTACGGACACAACGCGGCCGATGACGTCGCGCTCGACGCCGTTCTGCTGGCGAAAGCGGCCGGCGGCCGACCGGTCCGGGTGCAGTGGTCGCGCCACGACGAGATGTCCCATGCGCCGTTTGGTGCGGCGATGGCCATCGAGATCGAGGCCGATCTCGATGCGGACAACGAGATTATCGGCTGGCGCCACGCGATCTGGAGCAACGGCCACGCGGCGCGGCCGGGACGCGCGGCGCAGCCCGCGCTGCTCGCGGCAACCGAAATCGCGAACCCCTACCCGCGCATGATTTCGACGAATCCGCCCGCCGCCAATGGCGGTGGCGGCGATCGCAACTCCGTTCCGCTCTATGATTTCCCGGCCTGGACGATCACGAGCCACCGGCTGCTGACGATGCCGGTGCGTACCTCGGCACTGCGGACGCTGGGCGGGCAAGGCAATGTGTTCGCTATCGAGTCCCTGCTCGACGAGATCGCCGCATTGCGCGGCGAGGATCCGATCGCATTCCACCTGCGCCACCTCCGTGACGAGCGGGCGCGCGACGTCATTCGCGCCGCGGCGCGACGCGCGCAATGGAAACCGCAGAAGCAGGCCGGCATCGGTCACGGCGTCGGCTTTGCACGCTACAAGAACACGGGGGCCTATTGCGCCGCGATTGCAGAGATCGAAGGGGCCGACGACATCCGCGTGAAGCGGCTGACGCTTGCGGTCGATGTCGGCGAGGCCATCAATCCGGACGGCGTCATCAACCAGATCGAGGGCGGCGCCATCCAGGCGACGAGCTGGGTCTTGAAGGAGCGCGTCCGCTTTGACCGGTCGCGCATCACCTCGACTTCGTGGACGGATTATCCGATCCTGACTTTCAGCGAAGTGCCGGCGGTAGATGTCGAGATCATCCAGCGGCCGGAAACCGAGCCGGTCGGCGCCGGCGAAGCCGCGCACGGTCCGGTGACGGCGGCGATCGCGAACGCCGTGTTCGATTGCCTCGGCGTGCGCGTCCGTGACCTGCCGATCACGCGCGACAGGATCATCGCAGCCATGGAGCTTGCATCGTGACGACAGTGACCATCTTGAGCGGCGGCGCGGCGCAAGGCCTGGTGCGCGGCCTCAGCGAGGACTTCAAGACACAGACCGGCTGCGGCATCGACGGTGAATTCGGCGCGGTCGGCGTCATGGCCGACAAGCTGCGCGCGGGTACGCCGACAGATCTCATGATTCTGACGCAGGCCCTGCTTGCAAAGCTTGCCGAGGAGAAGCTCGTCGCTCCATCCTCGATCGCGGATGTCGGTCGGGTCGAGACCGCACTGGCAGTTCGCAGCCGTGATCCCAGGGTGACGGCGAAGACCGAAGCCGATTTGCGCGAGGTGCTGCGTTCCGCGGACGCTATCTACGTCCCTGATATCAAGGCGTCCACGGCGGGACAGCACGTCGCAAAAGTGCTGGATCGGCTCGGCATCGCCTACGAGGTCGCCTCGCGCCTCAAGATATTTCCAAACGGCGCGACCGCGATGCGCGAGCTTGCAGCCTCCACCGCAGCGCGGCCGATCGGCTGCACGCAGGCGACCGAGATCATCGCGACCGAAGGCATTGCGCTGTCGGGGGCGTTGCCGCCGGGCTGCGAGCTCGTGACGATGTACACCGCGGGCGTGACCGCGGGGGCCGCTCATCCGAAAGAGGCCGCCGCGCTAATTGCGTTGCTGACTGGCGCGGATCACAAGGAACTGTGCCAGCGCGTGGGCTTTGCCAGCTAGGCAGCCGCCCTATTTGTGCAGCTGAGTGAGACCGGTCGGCGGCCCGTCGACCGCGGTCCAACCGCCATCGACGAACAACGTGCTGCCGCTGACATAGCTCGCGGCGTCCGAGGCCAGATAGGCCACGGCGGTGGCGACCTCGTCGGCGCTGCTCCAGCGGTTGAACACGGTGTGGCCGGCATAGAGATTGTAGATGTCGGGCCGCTGCTTGAACGGGCCGGTCAGCGCAGTCTCGGCGATGCTCGGCGCAATCGCGTTGACGCGCACGCCGGCATGGCCGACCTCGGAGGCAAAGCCCTTCACCAGGAGGCCGATCGCCGCCTTGGTGGAGCCGTAGACGCCGAGGCCCGGCTCGATGGTCACCGCGCGCACCGAGGAGCAGGCGACGATGCTGCCGCCCTTTTGTTCGACCATGATGCGGCCGAAGGCCTGGAAGAACCAGACCGTGCCCTTGACGTTGAGGTTGAGGACGCGGTCGAGATCCTCCTCGGTGTAGTCGAGGATGGTTTTGCGGATGTTGAGCCCGGGCGTGGTCACGGCGATGTCGAGCCGCGGAAATTTCTGCATCACGGTCTTGGCGAGCGCATTGACGTCCGCGGCACTTGCAGCGTCACAGCTGGCTGCTTCGGCCCAGCCGCCCTTCTCGCGAAGGCCGGCGGCGGTCGCCTCCGCCGCGTCAAGCGCACGATCCGCGCAGACGACGCGGGCCCCTAACCCGGCCAGCGCCTCGGCCGACGATTTGCCGATCCCCGAGGCGGCACCGAGCACCACGGCCGTCTTGCCGGTGAGATCGAAGAGCTTGCGATAGTCGGTCACGGACAGATTCTCCCTGTTGTCGTGACGCAAACTACGCAAGGCGGGTGCGCCGGCCAAGTGGCGGCGCACGCACGGCAGCTATCCCTTGTATCCCATCAACAGACGCGGCAGCCACAGCGAGAAAGCGGGAACGTAGGTGACGAACATCAGTGCTGCGATCAGCGCGGCGTAGAACGGCAGGATGGTGCGCATCACTGCGCCGACCGAAATGCCGCCGATGGCGCAGCCGACGAACTGCGTCGTTCCGACCGGCGGGGTGTTCAGCCCCAGCGCGCAGTTGATCAGCATCAGCATGCCGAACTGCACGGGATCCATGCCCGCCTTCATCGCAATCGGCAGGAAGATCGGGGTGCAGATCAGGATGGTCGCCGCCATGTCCATGAACGTGCCGAGCACGAACAGGATGACGTTGATCAGCAGGAAGATCATCCAGGGCTGCGTCGAGACCTTGCTCATGAGGTCACCGGCGAAGTCGGCCACTTCGTAGAGGCCCATCAGGTACTGGAACATGGTGGAAACGCCGATCAGCAGCAGCACCACGCCCGTCGTCTTCACCGCCTTGGCCGCAGCCCGCAGGAAATTCTGCAAGGTCATGGTGCGGTAGATGAAGAAGGTCAGCAGGATCGTGTAGGTGACCGCGACAGCCGCGGATTCGGTGGCCGTGAAGACGCCCGAGAGGATGCCCGCGAGGATGATGCCGACGATCAGCAGACCGGGCAGCGCGGCCGCGAGCGACCGGAACACCTCGGCCCAGCCCGGGAACCTGCCGGCGGGATAACCGCGCTTCACCGCGACTGCGTAAGCAGCGACCAGCATGCACACCATCAGCACCAGCGCCGGCAGGAGGCCGGCGGCGATCAGCGCGCCGATCGAGACCTTGCCGCCGGCGGCCAGCGCATAGATGATCATGTTGTGGCTGGTCGGCATCAGAGCGCCCACCAGCGAGGCGTGGGTGGTGACGTTGACGGCGTAGTCGGTGTCGAACCCTTCCTTTTTCATCATCGGGATCATCACCGCGCCCATCGCCGACACGTCGGCCACGGGCGAGCCGGAGACGCCGCCGAACAGGGTGCAGGCGACCACGTTCGACATGCCGAGGCCGCCGCGGATGTGGCCGACGAGATTCTTGGCGAGCTTCACGATCTTGTCGGCGACGCCGCCATGCAGCATCAGCTCACCGCTGAAGACGAAGAACGGGATGGCCAGGAAGGAGAAGATATTCATCCCCGACATCATCTGCTGGAAGATGACGGCCACCGGCAGACCTTCGTAGAGGATGGTGCAGATCGCCGAGAGGCCGATCGCGAAGGCGACCGGTACGCCGAGGATCAGGAAGCCGAAGAACGTGGCGCCGAGGATGATCAGTTCCATGAGGGGACGACCTCTTCGCCGCGCAGGAGAGCAATGATGTGCTCGATGGAGAAGGAAACGATCAGGATGCCGGAGGCAATCAGCGGGACGTAGCGGATGACCTCGGGCAGGCCGAGATTGGGGATCTTCACGGTGCCGACCGACGCCCCGAGGATCCAGCCGTTATAGGCCATCGCAATGCCGAACACGGCCACCAGAACGTGGATCACGATCTCGACTTTTTCCCGGACGTGATCCGGAAGCATGACCAGCAGACTGTCCATGCCGATGTGGCCAGCATCGCGCACGCCGACGGCGGCACCAATCAGTGTGACATACAGAATGAGGACCAGCGCAAGATTCTCGGTCCAGGTCGGGCTGGAATTGAGCACGTAGCGTCCGAACACCTGGTAGAACACGATGGTGACGATGACGAGCAATCCCGTCACCGACAGATACATGCCGAGGCGCGCGATGGGTGCATTGATCCGCGAGAGCAGGCCGGTGGACGGCCGCCCGGTGACCGCCTCCTGCTCGTGATCTGCGACGTGTGGGTCTGTCATCGCGCGCCTCCCTCGCGAGGGCCCGGTGTCACCTTGCGGCGACGCCGGACCCGATCCGCCGTGCTCTTACTTCGTGTCCTGGATACGCTTGACGAGGCCCTGCAGCTTCTCGTCGCCGGCGAACTTCTGGTACACCGGCTTCATCGCGTCGACGAACTCCTGCTTGTTGGCGATCGTCACGACCTGAACGCCGGCCGCCTCGACAGTCTTGCGGGAGGCCTGCTCGCGCTCGTCCCAGAGCTTGCGCATGACCGGCACCGATTCCTTGGCCGCCCTGCGGACCATCGCCTGATCCTCCTTGCTCAGCGTGTCCCAGACCTTTTTCGACATCACGAGAACTTCCGGCGCCAGCGAGTGCTCGGTGACGTTGTAGAACTTGGCCGCCTCGAAATGGCGCGAGGACTCGTAGGAGGGCCAGTTGTTCTCGGCGGCGTCCACGAGGCCGGTCTTGAGCGCGGTGTAGACCTCGCCATAGGGCATCGGGGTCGGGTTGGCACCGAGGCTCTGAATCATGCCGACCCAGAGGTCGGATTGCTGAACGCGGATCTTCAGGCCCTTGAGGTCCGCGAGCGACTTGACCGGTGCCTTCACCGTGTAGATGGACCGGGCGCCGCTGTCGTAATAGGCAAGGCCGACCAGGCCCGCGGGCTCCATGGCCGCCAGGATCTCGTCGCCGATCGGCCCGTCAAGGACGGTGCGCATGTGCTGCGTGTCCCGGAAGACGAAGGGCAGGCACAGGGCAACGGTCTCGGGCACGAAGTTGTTCAGCGGCGACGCGTTGATCCGCATCATGTCGAGCGCGCCGATCTTGAGCTGCTCGATGGTGTCCTTCTCGGAGCCCAGGGCACCGTTCGGAAACACCTTCACGCCGAGCTTGCCGCCGCTCGCCGTCGCGAGCTGCTTGCCCATGAACTTGACGGCCTCGACGGTCGGATAGTCGGCGGGATGGACGTCGGCGGAGCGGAAATCGCGCGCAGTCGCCAGCGGCGCTGAGACCGCCAGCACGGCGGCTGCGATGATACCGGTGAGTGTCTTCATCTGGGCTTCCTCCTGAGGTGATTATGTCGTTGTCGGGCAGGCTGCAGGCCGTCTTGGGTCGCTCCACTTCAGGCGTGAAGTCAAGCGCCAATGTCGTCCCTAGGGCGGGCGGCATTCTCTGTCCAAGCCAAATCCAGCATCGATCAATGCAAGAGTTGCATCGATCAGTTTCTTGCGCAATTCGCACTATGGTGGGTATGGCGGCCGGCTCGACGTCGCCGGAGCGTGACTTGACGCCTCCAATGGAGGCCCCTCAAGATATCCCGAACACTGGACTGTCTCGAGGGAATGCCCATGCCGCGGAAGCTGATCGATATTTCGGTGCCGCTCCGAAACGACGTGACGTCCGATCCGCCAGGCAACCATCCGACGATCCAGTACATCGACCACCAGCAGGGCCTGCCGCGCATGCTGCAGTTCTTCGACGGCCTCAAGGCGGAAGACCTGCCGGACGGCCAGGGCTGGGCCGTCGAACAGGTCTCGTTGTCGACCCACAACGGCACGCATCTCGACGCGCCCTGGCACTTCCATCCGACCATGAACCGCGGCGAGCGGTCATGGACCATCGATGAGGTGCCGCTGGAGTGGTGCCTTCAGCCCGGCGTGAAGCTCGACTTCCGGCATCTGCCTGACGGCTACGTCGTGACTGCCGGCGACGTCGAGACCGAGCTCAAGCGCATTGGGCACACGCTATCGCCGCTCGAGATCGTGGTCGTCAACACCAGCGCCGGCGCCAAATTCGGCGAGGCCAGTTACGTCAACTCCGGTTGCGGCATGGGCTATGAGGCCACCATGTATCTGCTCGAACGCGGCGTGCGGCTGACCGGCACCGATGGCTGGAGCTGGGACGCGCCGTTCGTCTTCACCGCGAAGAAATATGCCGAGACCAAGGACGCCGGCCTGATCTGGGAAGGCCACAAGGCGGGACGCCACATCGGCTATTGCCATCTCGAGAAGCTGCACAATCTCGATCAATTGCCTTCGACCGGATTCACGGTCTCATGCTTCCCCGTGAAGATCGAACGCGCCTCGGCGGGCTGGACCCGCGCGGTCGCCATCATCGACAATTAGCTGAGACGTATTACTCGCCGTCGAGGCCGCTCTCGGCGAGTTCGCGCAATGCATCGGTGTCGAGCACCACGATGGCACCATGCTCGAGACGAACCCAACCGCGACCGGCCCAGGCGCGCAATTGCTTGTTGATGCTCTCGCGCGTCATCCCCACCATCTCGCTGATCTCCTGCTGGGTGATGGCGAGCGTGCCGCTGCCGGAGTCGAGCTTGCGCTCCTCGGTGAGGCCGAGCAGCGCGCTTGCCAGCCGCCCCGGCAGATTTTGCAGGATCACCTGCTCGACCTGCTGGCTGGTCCAGCGAAGGCGCGCGCAGAGCAGTTCGATGAACTTCATCGCCAGCGCCGGCTGACTCTTCACGAACGGCAGGAAGTCGCGGCGGTCGATGATGTAGAGCTCGCAATTGGTGTTGGCTGTCGCATCCGCCGAACGCGGCGCACCATCGAGAACCGCGATCTCGCCAAAGATTTCTCCAGGACCGATGAGATTGAGAATGGCATTCCGCCCGTCAGGCGACGAGGAGGATATCTTCACTGTTCCGGTGATCACCGCGAACAAATTGTTGCCGGGATCGCCCTTGGCGGCGATCGTCGCGCCGCGCTTCACCGTGGTGTGCTTGGCGTAGCGGCAAAGCTGATCGAGCGCCTCCGGCTCCAGATCCGCGAAGATCGGGTGCTTGCGCAGGACCGATAATTTGTTGCCCGCCGATTGCCGGGGGTCGCCGGTCTTGTCCTGAGGCACGCCGCTGGGCTCCTAAGACTGCGAGGCACTGGAGTTCCTGCGTAGTCAGTGTTGCCCGGCTTTTCAACCGGAAAGCATGCCCGCGGTTTTAGGCAAATGCGGCGAGATTACCTCGGCCCCGGCTCGGGGTCGGCATCCAAAGGATGCGCCGATGCGCTCCGGTCGATGCAGAGTTGCAGGCACCGCAAGTCGCGATTGCGTCAAGGCGCTACCGAACGGCCCAACGCCGGCTGGGCGAAAGCGGACAGCTAGCTCACCAGGCGGAAACCATGATCCGCAGCATCAACGCTTGGAATCGGGATGGATCCTGCCTGCGCTGGTTTGCCGGTCCGCCCACGCCAGAGCTGCGGCGAACGTGACGAAGATCGCCACGACGACAATAGTCATCAGCAACGCGTCAGTGGGCATCATGCTCCTCCCGGATCGTTTGAGCGCATTATTTGCGGCGGATGCCGGGCGTCATTGATCGGGATCAAAAAACCGAGAGCGTTGTGGAAAGCCCTGTCAGGCTGCGGCCAAGGCCTCGACGCGCGCCGGGTCGAGCAGGCTGATTCCGCCGTGAATGATCTCGATCGCACCGTGGCGTTCGAGCTTGGTGAAGGTGCGGCTGACGGTTTCGATGGTCAGGCCGAGATAGTCGGCGATGTCCTGGCGGCTCATCGGAAGCGGAACCGTGTCGGACGGCCCCTTGAGCGCCAACAGCCGTTCGCGCCAGCCGAGCAGGAAAGCGGCGACCTTCTCGTCCGCCGAGCGGCGGCCGAGCAGGACCATATGGTCGCGCGCCTGGCTCAACTCGCGAATGGCGAGCTCGTTGATCCGCCTGAGTAGCTGCGGACGATCCTCGATGAAACGGCCGAAGGGCGCCTTTGCGAACTGGCAGACGGTCACCGCGCCGATTGCATCGGCCGAAAAATTGTGGCGGCCGGAAAGATTCATCCCAAGGAAATCGCCGGGCAATGCGAAACCCACGATCTGCCGGCGGCCGTCGGGCAGCAGCTTGTACAGCCGCATGACACCATCAAGGACGTTGTAGAACGAGGTCGTGATGTCCTCCTCGGAGAACACGGTCTCGCCGGAAGAAAAATGGACACGGCGTCCGAGATGCTCGAACTCCCTGAGTTCGGCCGCATCCAGCGACGAACAAACCGCCGATCCACGCACGCCACAATCGCTGCAGAAATGCCCGTTCGGCTCAATCGTGACCACGGAAGGCTTCATCCACCGCTCCTAGCGTGGGTCCAGCTCCGCCCCCCGGCCGAGTCCGCCACGCGGCTGCATTTTACTGCGCCGCCACAAATGCGATTGACCCAGATCAATTTTGGCCTCCCTCCCCCCTCTATTCTGCGCCGAGAGTTCGACGGGATTCCGCCTTCCATGTTTCAGCACGCGCTCCGCCAGGGCCTGATTGGCCTCTTTCTGATCACGCCTGCGCTGGCGGCCCCCACCGCCGAACAACGCGGCAAGGCCTTCGCGCGGACCAATTGCGCGCGATGCCACGCGATCGACCGCGTCTCCGAGAGCCCGCTCAAGATCGCGCCCCCGCTACGCACCCTGCACCGGCGCTATCCGATCGAGACCCTTGGCGAGGCGCTGGCGGAAGGCATCTACACCGGCCACGCCGACATGCCGGCCTTCGAGCTCAATCCGGACCAGATCCACGATCTGCTGTCCTACCTGAAGACGCTCGAATAGCCGGCCCTAAAGCGCAATTTAGACCGCCTGCACCGTCCAGCCGATCAGCTCCTTGGCGATGCGGGCGAAAGCCGCATCGAACGCCGCAACGGCAGCCGCTGGCTCGACCTTGTCCAGCTTCTCGCTGGTCTCGACGAGGCGGGACGCGATCACCTTGCCGTTCTTGTCGACGATGCGCGCCGACAGGGCGATCTCGACCCTTGTCTCGCCTTCCGTGGCGATCCGGAAGCGTCTGATGTCGATCAGAAGCTGGTAGTCCGCCTGCCCGAGATCGCTGGTGCGCAACGGCGCATGAGCGATGTCGTAGTTCTCGAAACTGTCGATCAGCCGCGCCTGCACCAGCTTCGGGATGCTGTCGGCCCACAGGAAATCGGCAAAGCCCGGGTTGTCACCGACGGGAGAGAACAGCATGCGCTGGGTCTGGAGCATCGCGACCGCGGTCGGCTCGGGAATGGCCAGCGACGCGGAGAACGTCTTGCCGGCCGGGCCAAGGTTCTGCGGCGCGCGCAGGTCGTAGGTGATCTTCTGCGCAGGCGTCCCGCCACCGGTCATCTTCTCGAGACCCGCCAGGATGCCGTCGATCTTGCCGGTGTTGCGCGCAAGCCCGTCGGAGAATGTCTTGAGATTGGCGATGGTGTCCTTCAGCGGACCGGAATTGTCCTCCAGCACGGTGTCGACCCGCCGCAGCGCATCGCGCGCGGCCTGCGTCATGCTCTGGCCTGCGCCGGCCTCGGCGATCAAGGTCAGGGGCTCGCCGGATTTGGCGACGATCATGCCGCCCTCCAGCGTCACCACGGGAACGCCGGTCAAGCCCTGGAAATCGAGCCCGACCCTGGTGTCGGCGCGCACGGGCGTTGCCGAAGCAACCGAGATCGTCGCGTTGACGAAGCGCGGATTGTCCGGCGCTAGCCCGAGCTGGGTCACCTCGCCGACGCGGATGCCGTTGAACAGCACGCCGGCGCCGACCAAGAGACCCGGCACAGGTCCCTGGAATTGCACGCGATAGTTCGTGCGCGGCCCGATGCCGCCGGTGTTGTTCAGCCAATAGACGAAGCCGAACACCGCGATAATCGCGGCCAGTACGAAGCTGCCGATCAGCACGTAGGGAGCGCGGGTTTCCATGTCTCATCTCATCTCGTGTTGCAGCATCTGCGAGCGCTTGCCGTGGAAATAGGCGCGCACCCAGGGATGCTCGGATTGCAGCAGTTCGCGCATCGGCCCGATTGCGACGATCTTGCCGTCGGCGAGCGCGGCGACGCGGTCGCAGACCGTGGTGAGGCTGGCGAGATCATGGGTGACCATGAACACGGTCAGCCCCAGGGTCTTTTGCAGGGTCCCGATCAGCGCATCGAAATCGCCGGCGGCGATCGGATCGAGGCCGGAGGTCGGCTCGTCCAGGAACAGGATCGGCGGATCGAGCGCAAGCGCGCGCGCCAGCGCCACGCGCTTGGTCATTCCACCCGAGAGCTCCGCCGGATATTTGTCGGCATCCTGCGCCCGCAATCCGACCATCTCGAGCTTGGCGATCGCGATCTCGTCCATCAGCTCCTGCGACAGGACGAGATTTTCGCGCAGCGGAAACTGGACGTTCTGGCGGACCGTCAGCGAAGAGAACAGCGCGCCCTGCTGGAACAGGATGCCCCAGGCCGTGGCCGCACCTTGCGTGCGGCCGCCGATCGGCTGTCCCATGACCTCGATGGTGCCACTCCGGCGCGGGATCAGGCCGATGATGGTCCGCATCAGCACCGACTTGCCGCCGCCGGACGCGCCCACCAGCCCGAGGATCTCGCCCCGGCGCACATCGAGCGACAGATGGTCGAGCACGGTCTGGCGGCCGAAACCGACCACGAGGTCGCGAACCCGGATCGCGAACTCTTCCTGCTGTTCGCCCATGGTCACATTCCGATCGAGGCAAAGAAGATCGCGAACAAGCCGTCGAGCACGATCACCAGGAAGATCGACTTCACCACGGAGGTCGTCGTCTGCCGCCCGAGCGACTCGGCGCTGCCCTTGACGCGCAGGCCCTCGCTGCAGGCGACGATCCCGATCACCAGCGCCATGAACGGTGCCTTCAGGATGCCCACCTCGAAATGGGTGACGGATATGGCCTCATGCAGCCGTGCGATGTAGATCGCCGGTCCCATGTCGCCATAGAACTGCGCGACCAGGCCGCCGCCATAGAGCGCGGCAATCGATCCGATGAAGGCCAGGATCGGCAGCGCGATGACCAGAGCCGCAACGCGGGGCAGGATCAGGACGTCGACGGGATCGAGCCCCATGGTCGAAAGCGCGTCGATCTCCTCGCGCATCTTCATCGAGCCAAGCTCGGCGGTGTAGGCGCTTCCCGAACGTCCTGCGACCATGATGGCGACGATCAGAACGCCGAGCTCGCGCAGCACCAGGATGCCGACCATGTCGACGGTGTAGGACTCCGCGCCGAACCTGCGGAAATGGAAGAATCCCTGCTGGGCGATGATGGCGCCGATCAGGAACGTGATCAGAACGACGATGGGGATCGCCTGCCACCCGATACGGTAGAGCTGGTAGACCAGCGACGTCAGCCGCAGCGTTCGCGGCCGGCGCAGCACGCCGACGACGGCCATGAACAAGGCGCCAAGCATTTGCAGGAAGATCGTGATGTCCTCCCGCGCGCCGACCGTGGACTTTCCGAGATCGCCGAGCCTGAGCAGAACCGGATTTGGCGCCGCTGCCGGCGCCGGCGTATGGCGGTTGACCTGGCGCACCTCCTCCATCAGGCCGCTGAAATGATCGGCGACACCGACGAACTCGGCCGATCTGCCCGACGATGCAGCCCGGCGCGACAGTTTCTCCAGGACCCAGGCGCCGAGCGTGTCCAGCGCACTGACGCCCGACATGTCCAGGGTCACACCCCTCGACCGATCGACCTCGGCTCCCACGGACCGGGACAGCGTTTCGAGCGTCGTCACATTCGCTGCGGTCCAGGGCCCTTCCGGGCGCAATTTCAGCGCATCGCCAGAGGGCGTTGCCAGCAACAGCGGTTCGGAGTTCACGCTTCCACCTCATCGGGACGATTGGCCCCCATTCAGCCGCCACTTCTAGGCCAGCGTGTGGCGGCCGATTTGACCTGTCTCAAGCGCAGGGCCGGCCCGCGTCTTGACGCAAGTCAAGCGCGGTCATGCCAGCGGGCCCTAGGGTTCGCGTCATTCAATGGAGACATCAAATCCATGTTCGACAGCGACAGGATGAGTGAAGAATTGCGGACGTTGAAGGTGGACGTCACGCGCCTCTTGAGCACCGCCGGCGAGGAGATGTTCGACAGTTCGAAGGAACGTGCCGAGGCTCTGGCTGATCAGATCAAGGCCGCGCTTGCCGAACTCGGCGAAACCGTCAGCGACGAGCAGGAGCAGCTACAGGGCCTCATTGCGGAGCGCCCAATCACGTCGCTCGCCTCGGCCTTCGCGCTCGGCGTGGTCGTCGGTTTCATGCTGAGGAGACACTAGGTGAATAGCGACAATGTCGTCAAACATCTGCGCCTGCTGTGGCGCACCGACAGGATCATCGCGGATATCAGGCTGCGCCATCTCCTGATGGGCCTCGGCCTGCGCGCCTTTGCGGCGCTGATCGCGGCGTTCGGGCTGCTGATGCTGGAGCTGTCGGCCTATTTCGCGCTGGTCCAGATCTGGAGCGCCATTGCCGCGGCCGCCATTCTCGGCACCGTCAATTTTGCCATCGCGGCGGTTCTCTTCGTCATCGCCGGCCGTGCTCCGTCCGGCCGCGACATCGAGCTCGCCAATGAAATCCACGGCGCGTCCATCGAGGCCCTTCAGCTCGAGGCGCGCGCGCTCCAGGCTCAGGTGTCGGGCGCGGTGCATCATCCGCTGAGCACGATCGTGCCGGAGCTGGTGCCCCTGATCGCGATTATCGTCAAGTCTTTGCGAACCACCGCGAAGACATCTGCCAAGACATCCGCCACCGCAAGTTCGGCCGAATCGCCCTCCTAGCGAGCGCTCAGAGCTTCAGCCTGACGTCGCAGATATCAGGCTCGTTCGGATCCGGCTTGACCTCGAAACCGAGCTGCCGGCACATCTCGAGCATCACGGTGTTCTCCTGAAGCACATCGCCCGAGATCGCCTTCAGCCCTTCCGACCTCGCGTAGTTGATGATCAGCTGCATCAGGGCCCATCCGAGCCCCCTGCCCTTGAGATCGGACCGCAGCAGGATCGCATATTCTCCGCTCTCGTAGATCGAGTCCGAATGGAGCCGGACGACGCCGACCATCTCGCCGGTCGCCTCGTCGAACGCGATGAAGGCCATGGCGCGCGCATAGTCGAGCTGGGTCAGCCGCGCGATGAATTCGTGGGTGAACTCCTTCATCGGCGCGAAGAAGCGCAGGCGAAGGTCATGAGGCGTCACGTGACGCAGGAACTCATGGATGGTCGGCTCGTCCTCGGGACGCAACGGCCGCACGAAGATCCGCCAATCGTCCTTGAGCTTGAGCCGGCGTTCCCACTGCGACGGATAGGCGCGAACCGCGAAATTGGCGGGGCCAGAGCCTGCGAATTTCCGTTGCGGCGGCCCCACCGCGACACGGGCGTCGACCGCGGTCACGCCGGTCTCATCCGCAAGCAGCGGGTTGATGTCGAACTCGCGAATCTCCGGAATATAGGCCGCCATCTGCGCAAGCTTGACCAGCACCATGGCGACGGCGTCCTGCTTGACGGCAGGCACGTCCCGATAGGCGCGCAGCAGCCGCGAGACCCGCGTGCGATCGATCAAGTCACGGGCGAGTTGCAGATCGAGCGGCGGCAGTGCAAGAGCCTTGTCGTTGATGATTTCCACCGCCGTCCCGCCCCGGCCGAAGACGACGACGGTGCCGAAGGTGGGATCGTCGGCGAGGCCGAGGATCAGTTCGCGCGCCTTCGCCTTGACGACCATCGCCTGGACGATGACGCCGCCGATGCGGGCCTCGGGCCGCAGTTTCCTGGCCCGGGCGAGAATATCGGTCGCGGCCGCGCGCACCGCCTCAGGCGTCGTCAGATTGAGCACGACGCCACCGACATCGGATTTGTGCACGATGTCGCGCGACATGATCTTCAGCACGACGGTCCCGCCTTGTGCAAATATCTCGTTCGCGCAGACCACCGCCTGCTCGACATCACCAGCGGCATAGGTCGGCACCATCGCGATATCGTAGGCTTCGAGCAGGTGCTTGATCTCGACAGGCTCGAGCCATTGGCGGCCGTCGGCGATGGCCGCGGCGACGATCTGTCTGGCACCCTGTGCGTCGGGTACAAACGTGTCGGGCATCGCGGGAGGAACCTGGCTCAGCTCCTCGACCACTTCGCGATGCCGGACCAGATGCATGAATCCGCGCACCGCATCGTCCTCGGTCGGGTAGTTCGGAATGCCCGCGCCGGAGAGTGTCTGAATGATCGGCTGATCGGCCCCGACCCATGCGGCAAGCACGGGCTTTGCCCAACTGCGGTGCCGCTCGCGATATTTGGCGACGAGATCCGTTACGGTCGTCGCGATGTCGGCAGCCGAGGCGATTGCTGTCTGCACATTGAGGACGAGAACTGCGTCATTGTCGGAATCGGCCAGCAGCGCCTCTAGCGCAGCCGCATAGCGCGATGCATCGGCATCGCCCACGATGTCGACGGGATTTCCGCCCGACCAGGTCGACGGCAGCACGCCGTCGAGCTTCTTGCGGGCATCCGCCGAGATCGACGCCGGAATCCCGCCAAGCTCGACCAATCGATCGACGGCGAGGACGCCGATGCCGCCGCCATTGGTGAGGATGGCCAGTCGCTTTCCGGTCGGCGATTCGACGCGGCCGAGCGTCTCGGCACAGTCGAACAGCTCGCGCAGATCGGAGACCCGCAGGACACCCGCACGGCGGAACGCCGCGTCATAGACAGCGTCAGCGCCCGCGAGCGCGCCGGTATGGGTCGCGGCCGCCTTCGCTCCTTGCGCCATGCGGCCGGACTTCACCACGACGACCGGCTTGACACGCGCCGCGGTGCGGGCCGCCGACATGAACTTGCGCGCGTCCTTGATGGACTCGATATAGAGCAGGATCGCGCGGGTCTTGTGATCCATCGCGAAATAGTCGAGCAGGTCGGCAAGGTCGACGTCGATCTGGTCACCGATCGAGACGATGCCGGAGAAGCCGACGCCGCGCTGGGCGGCCCAATCAACCATGCCGGCAGCGATCGCGCCGGATTGCGAAATCAGCGCGAGATTTCCCGCTCCCGGCATGTGCGCGGCAAAACTGGCGTTGAGGCTCACGCCGGGCATCATGATGCCAAGGCAGTTCGGCCCGATCAGCCGCATGCCGTATTTGCGGGCTGCGGCGATTGCGGCCTCCTGCAACGATCCCGGCCCATGGCCTAATCCGGCCGAGACGATCAGCGCGCCTGCCGAGCCGCGCCGCCCAGCCTGGTCGATGATGCCGGGAACCTCCCCCGCCGGCGCGGTGATGACCACCAGTTCGGGCACGAAGTCCAGCCTGTCCAGGCTCTTCACCGATGCAACGCCAGCGATCTCCGCATGGCGCGGATTCACCAGGCCGAACTGTCCCTTGAAGTCGGCCTTGTGAATGTTTTCCAGAACGGCGCGTCCCACAGAAACCGGGCGGGCGCTCGCCCCGACAAGTGCGACCGAACGCGGCGACAGCAGATTCTTCAGGCGATAGGTTGACATGAAAGCAAATGCGCCCGGTTGCGGGCGGTTCCGATGGTCGAATGATGAGGCCGGAAAGCTGGCGGCGAGCCTAAAGCGCGATGAGATCGAGGTGAACCGTCATCGCGCTTTAGATTGTTGTTTAAGCATGATCTTTTCGGAAAACCGCTGCGCACTCTTCCGGATCATGCGTTAGTGCGAGATCATAACCCAGCACGGTGGCTGGCCAATGACGGTCTTTGTCACACCGCCCCAAACGATCTCGTTCAGGCGTGAATGATGGTAGGCCCCCATCACGATCGCATCGATGGCATTGGAATTTGCCCAACTTCCGAGCACCTTGCCGATCGAGCTCCCGCCCCCCTTCGCCGTTTCGAACGAGGCGTGGACACCGTGTTCCCTCAAATGCTCGACGAGCGAGGTTCCTGATTGCACGATCTCGTCAGTCTTGTCGTCCGCTACGGTCACCACGCGGACCGAGGCCGCAGCCTGAAGGACCGGCAGCGCGTCACCGACGGCTCGCGCTGCGCGCGCGGAGTGATCCCAGGCGATCATGACGTTCTCGAATTCCGGTCGCAGCACCTCCACATGTTGTTCCGGGCACAGCAACAGCGGTCGCCCGGATTCGAACAGGAGCGTCTCGATGATGTGCTCCGTTCGGCTGTCATGCGGCTTCACGGGGACCAGGGTGAGATCGCTGAAACGCGCATGCTCAGCCAGGATCGGCGCGATCTGGTCCGCCGGCACCTTGCCCGACCGGCTTTGGGCCCGAATGCTGGCGCGAGACGCCGCACCGGTGAAGGCATCCAGCAGACGTTGCATCTCGACCGCTCCAGGAGCCCCCTTTGCCTCGACGGCGTCGGGGTCGTCAGGGAGCAGCACCTTTGGTCGCACGAAGAGATCTTCCTCGAGCGCAAGTGCGGTGATTCTGGCACCGAGGTCGGCGGCGACAGAAACGCATTTCTCGATTGCTGCGAGGGCCGGTCCGCGCGGCTGGCCGACAAGCGGCAGAAAGACGTCCTTGATGGGCATCGGAATTCTCCTTAGCTGCCAGAATAGGCCGGCTTTCGTCAGGATGCTTGATCCTCGTCAAGCCTCGGGAACTGCCCGACCGGGCAAGGACGGGCATTGACGGAAGTCAAGGACTGGCCGCGCACTGCCATTCTATGGATAGTTCGATCGGAGCGGTCCGCCCCGGAGAGACTGATGCGTGCGATGGTGTTGGCGGCCCCGCGAGCGCGGCTCCGGATGGAGGAGCGCCCCGATCCAATCCCCGGCGAAGGCCAGATCCGGGTCAGGGTCAGCGCCTGCGGCGTCTGCCGGACCGATCTTCATGTCGTCGATGCCGAACTGCCCGACATCCGCTATCCCATCGTGCCCGGCCATGAAATCGTCGGCCGCGTCGATCTCATCGGTCCCAATGTCGCGATGCATGCGCTGGGCGACCGGGTCGGCATTCCCTGGCTCGGATTCACGTGCGGAAACTGCCGGTTTTGCCGGGAGGGCATGGAGAACCTCTGCGACCGCCCGCTCTTCACCGGCTATACAAGGGACGGTGGCTATGCAACGCACGTGGTCGCCGACGCGCGCTACGCCTTTCCGCTCGGCGAGACCGGCGACGACGTAGCCCTCGCCCCGCTGCTGTGTGCGGGCCTGATTGGCTGGCGTTCCCTGGTCCTGGCCGGCAAGGCCGAGCGGCTCGGCATCTACGGCTTCGGCGCCGCCGGCCACATCGTCGCGCAAGTCGCGGTCTGGCAGGGGCGATCGGTGCATGCGTTTACGCGGCGCGGCGATCTGGCCGCACAGGACCTTGCGCGCCGGCTCGGCGCCGTCTGGGCCGGCGCTTCGGACGAGACGCCGGACACGCCGCTCGACGCGGCCATCATCTACGCCCCCGCCGGCGAGCTCGTGCCGGCCGCATTGCGCGCCGTTCGCAAGGGCGGGCGCGTGGTGTGCGCCGGCATCCATATGAGCGACATTCCGAGCTTCCCGTATGATCTGCTCTGGCAGGAACGGCAGTTGATCTCCGTTGCCAATCTCACCCGACAGGACGGTCTCGATTTTCTAAGCATCGCCCCGCGAGCCGGCGTGCGCACCGAAACGACCGCGTTCCCGCTCGATCAGGCCAATGAAGTCCTGGACATGCTGCGGAACGGGCAAATTCTCGGCGCCGCCGTGCTGAAGCCCTGACCGCATCTTGGGACACCAGCTTCGATGACAGACGAAACGGCTGCCCAGGAACGAATCTTCGCGGCGCTCTGCACGCATTCCGGCGTGACGCGGATCGATACGCATGCCGCGTCGGTCTTTCTCGACGGGCCGCGAGCGCTGAAGATCAAGCGAGCCGTCCGGTTTCCGTTCCTCGACTATTCGACGCTCGATAAACGCAAGACGGCCTGCGAGGAAGAGATCAGGATCAACCGGCCGCTGGCGCCGCAGATCTATCATCGCGTCGTGGCGATCACCGAGGAGACCGACGGATCGCTGAAGGTCGACGGCAGCGGCCGGCCGGTCGAGTATGCGGTCGACATGTCCCGCTTCGACGAAAGCCGGACGCTGGATCATCTGGCGAAGGCCAGCCCGCTGGATGCGAACCTCGCCTCGGCAACCGCCGACGCCATCTCGGCTTCGCATGCGGCGGCGTCCCGCGCCGACGGCAAGGCATGGGTCGCCTCCATCCCGGGCCTCATTGATGGAAACAGCAACGGCCTGCGGAAGGGCAACCATCTCGAAGCCGAAGCGATCGAGCAGCTCGGCAAGGCCTCGCACGCGATGTTCCTGCGCCTGCGGCCGCTGCTCGAGGAGCGCGGCCGGCAGGGCTTCGTGCGCCGCTGCCACGGGGACCTGCATCTTGCGAACATCGTCTCGATCGGCGAACAGCCCGTCCTGTTCGATGCCATCGAGTTCGATGCGCAGATGGCGACCGTCGACGTGCTCTACGATCTCGCATTCACCCTGATGGACCTGCTCAGCCATGGCCAGTCCGCGGCAGCCAACATCGTGCTGAACCAGTATCTGACCACGTCGGCGGTCGAAACGCTCGACGCGCTGGCGGCCCTGCCGCTGTTCATGTCGATTCGCGCGGCGATCCGTGCGCAGGTGGCATTGGCGCGGCTGACGCGGCCCGATGCCGACCGGAGCGGAATTCTCGCCGAGGCGCGGCGCTATTTCGATCTCGCCCGGGCTCTGATCGCGCCCCCCGCCCCGCGCCTGGTTGCGGTCGGCGGATTATCGGGCACCGGCAAATCTGTCCTCGCCCGCGCCCTGGCGCCCCACATCGCACCGCAGCCGGGAGCCGTCGTGCTGCGCAGCGACGTCGTTCGCAAGCAGCTGTTTCAGGTGGGACACACCGACCGACTGCCACCGTCCACGTACCGGCCCGACGTCACGGCACGCGTCTACGATGTGCTGGCGCAGCGTGCCCGACAGGCGCTGGCGCAAGGCCATTCCGTCATCGTCGATGCCGTCTTTGCACGCGAATCCGAACGGGACCAACTGGCCGCTCTGGGGCGCGAATGCAACGTGCCGTTGAGTGGGCTCTTCCTCGTCGCCGACCTCGCGATCCGTCAGGCGCGCATCGGGGGCCGCCACGGCGATGCCTCCGACGCCACGCAAGAGGTTGCTGCGCAGCAAGAGCACTATAATATCGGTCACGTCGGTTGGGCGACCATCGATGCATCCGGAACACGGGAGCAGACGCTCCAGAGCTGTCGGGACGCGATCGCGAGGCAATAAGGCAATCTGATTGACGCGGGCAAGGATGTCGCGACCCACCACGAGTTCGACCGCGCCCGCCAAGCCGGCGACGCGGCGCAATGTCCTGCCCGGCCGGCTCAGCCCCGGCATGGCCTGCGACACGGCATTCCGGATCATCGCCCGCCGCCATCTCGATGCCGTCCTCGCCCAGCATGACGGTACATGCCGTGGCGACCCGGAGGCACTGCATCAGATCCGGATCGCGCTGACGCATCTGCGCACCGCCATTCGCTTCTTTTCGCCCATGGTCGACGACGGGCTGCGGCCAAACGTCTGGGCCGAGCTCAAATGGCTGAATAGCCAGCTGGGCATGGTGCGCGACCTCGACGTCGCGATCGACCGGGTCATCGCCGAGAGCGACGGCGAGCTCGCCGTTGTCGCCGAGCTCCAGCACTGGGACGAGAAACGCGCCGAAAGCCACCGCCTGCTCGCGCGCGCGCTGCAGTCCGCGCGCTTTCGGCGCCTGGTCGAGCAGACCTCAGCCTGGATCGAGAGCGGCCCCTGGTCGACCCGGCGCAGCAAGGAAGCGGTCAGGTTGCGTCGGTGCCCGCTGGCCGACCACGCGACGGCCCGCCTGACCGAGTGGGAAGAGACGCTACTCAAGAAAGCCCGGAAGCTGCGCAAGCTCGACGTCGAGAGGCGTCACAAGCTGCGGCTTCTCAACAAGCGGATGACCTATTCGGTCGAATCGCTCGCGGATTTGTTCGCCGACGAATCCTTGACGAAGCAGAAGTCGATCCTCAAGCAATTGAGGAAGGCGCAGAAATCCCTTGGACAATTGAACGACGATGCGCGTGGGCAAACGCTGGCGGCGTCACTGAACGAGGCCGTCCCCGAGGCAGGCATTCGCTTCCTCGACCGCAAGCGGGAAAAGAAGCTGCTGCAAACTGCCTCGAAAGCCTACCGGAAACTGGACAAGGCCAAGCCGTTCCGCTCGTCAGACCTTGCGCCCAATGCGCAGCCTGAGGACTAGAGCGTTTTCAAACGAAGTGCATACCGGTTCGCGTCAAGAAAACGCGTCAAAATAGCAATCCAGAGCCTCGTTCCGATTCATTCGGAAACGGGGCTCTAGGTGTGGACGTAGTCGCCCGGCGCGTCGGGCAGGCCGTCAATGTCTCCGAACCCGATCGACGGTGGATCGCAGGTCGCGCCTGAGCGCGCCGCCAACCATTGGGTCCATTCAGGCCACCACGAACCCTCAACATGCGGCGCCAGCTTCAGCCACTCCTCCGGACCGACAAAAGGCGCGTCCGCAGCCTTGGTCTTGACCTGGTAGTTGTGCCAGGACTCGCCAGGAGGCGCGACGACACCGGCGTTATGACCGCCGCTTGTCAACACGAACGTCACGTCGGCGTCGACCTGATAGTGGATCTTGTAGACGGATCGCCACGGCGCGACATGATCGGCGAGCGTGCCGACCACGAACATCGGCGTGTGAATGTCGGACAGCGAGACGCTCCTGCATTCGACGCGATAGCGACCTTCGGCCAGATCGTTGTGCAGGAACAGCTTGCGCAGATACTCCGAGTGCATGCGATAGGGCAACCGCGTGGCGTCGGCGTTCCAGGCCATCAGGTCGCTCGACGGCGAGCCCTCGCCCATCAGATAATCATGCGACAGCCGCGACCAGATCAGCTCATTGGAGCGCAACAGCTGGAATGCGCCGGCCATCTGTGTGGTGTCGAGATAGCCGCGCTGCCACATCATGTCCTCGAGGAAGGCGACCTGGCTCTCATTGATAAAGAGCGTCAATTCGCCGGCCTCGGTGAAATCGGTCTGCGCGGCGAGGAGCGTGATGGTGCCGAGACGGCTGTCGCCGTCGCGTCCCATGGCCGCAGCGGCGATCGACAGCAAAGTGCCTCCCAGACAGTAGCCGAGCGCGTGGACCTTCCGGCCCGGCACGATCCGACCGATCATGTCCAATGCGGCCATCACGCCCAGCTTGCGATAGTCGTCGAAGGCCACATCCCGATCGTTCGCATCCGGATTGCGCCAGGAAATCGCGAAGACGGTGAAGCCCTGACCGGTCAGGTATTTGACCAGGGAATTCTGCGGCGACAGATCGAGGATGTAGTACTTCATGATCCAGGCCGGCACGATCAGGATAGGCTCCGGCCGCACCTGCGCGGTCGTCGGATGGTACTGGATCAGCTCGATCAGATTGTTGCGGTACACGACCTTGCCGGGCGAGGCCGCCACTGTCTTGCCGACGACAAACTGATCGTCGCCCGCCGGCTTCGTGGAGAGCAGGCGCATCAGGTCACTGCACCAGTTTTGCCAGCCGAACACGAAGTTCTCTCCGCCGCTCTGGAACGCCTTTTCCAGAACCTGCGGATTGGTGGCTGCAAAGTTGGAGGGCGACAGCATGTCGAGCATCTGGCGCATCGAGAACTCGACGATGGCTTCATTTGCCTGGGACACGCCGCGTATGCCGGTCGTGGCATCGTGCCACCAGCGCTCGGTGAGCAGAAACGCCTGCGCAAACAGATTGAACGGCGCCGTTTCCCATTGACGGTCCTTGAAGCGGCGATCCCGTCCCTGCGGCTCGATCACAGACCACGGCTTTTGCGACATCGCGTGCGCTGCAGCTCCCAGGAGCCGGCCGGTATCGCGAAGAGCATTGCGGGAAATCTCCATCTGGTGCTGCGGCGCCGCCGCAAGATGCGTGCCCCAATCGAGCCAGGCGAGCGACAAGGCCACCGGCGAAATCCCGCCCGTGAACCGCGCCAGCATGGCATGAAACGCGCGGTCGAGAGGATACGAATCTGATGCGGGCGGGCAATTGCAGGCAACCGGCGTCCCTGCGGCCCTTTCGGGAATCACGGCGGAGACCTCGGCGACCGGCTTGGCGGAGGGAGCCTGCAGCGGCGCTTCGGCCCGGGGAAATATCTTCACGACGCTCATGGCTGATTGTTCCTGCGGGCTTCTATTCTACGCCTGCAGCAGGATATGGCGACGCTTCCGCTCCGCGTTGAGCTGCATCAAATCCCGGCACGGATCACGATTGCTCAAGCAGGACAAAACGGCCTTGTCCGCTTGACCTGGGTCAAACCGCCCCCCGACGAGCGGACTAGGTTTTGCGCATTGAAATTCGACATGCCAGCGGAGTTTTCCATGCGCGCCCATCAGATCATGACCCGGTCGGTCATCTCGGTCACCCCCGACACCAGCATCGTGGAGGCGGCAAACATCATGCTGAAGCGGCACGTCAGCGGCCTCACGGTGGTGGACGACGCTGGCAGGCTGGTCGGCGTCGTCTCGGAAGGAGATTTCATCCGTCGCAGCGAAATCGGCACGGGACGCAAGAGGGGGCGCTGGTTGCGGTTCATCCTGGGTCCGGGAACATCGGCCAGCGACTTCGTCCACGAACACGGCCGTAAGGTCTCGGAGGTGATGACCGCCTCGCCCGTGACCATCACTGAAGATACGGCGCTTGCGGAGATCGTCGATCTCATGGAGCGGAACAACGTCAAGCGCCTGCCGGTGGTGCGCGGCGACATGGTCGTCGGCATCGTATCCCGCGCCAATCTGCTGCAGGCGGTCGCAGGGCTGGCCCGCGAAGTGCCTGACCCGACGGCCGACGACGATCACATTCGCAGCCGCATCATCGACACCATGGAGAAGAACGACTGGTGCCCGTTCGGCCTCAACGTCATCGTCCGCGACGGCATCGTTCACCTCAGCGGCGTTATCACCGAAGAACGCGCGCGGCAGGCCGCGGTCGTCGCGGCAGAGAACGTCGAAGGCGTGAAGAAGGTGCACGACCATCTGTGCTGGGTCGATACCATGTCCGGCGTCTACCTGAACTCGCCTGAAGATGACGAACTCGCCAAGGCGAGCTGACAAGAAGAGCTGAAGGAGTAAGCGCGGCTCAGCGCGGGATGACGGCGGTGGCCTCGATCTCGACCCGGGCCGCCTCCTCGACCAGCCGCACGACCTGGACCAGTGCCATCGCCGGATAATGCGCACCGAAGACGGCGCGGTAGACCCTGCCGAGTTCCTTCAGGTTCGCCAGGTATTCGTCCATGTCGACGACGTACCAGGTCAGGCGCACGAGGTGTTCGGGGCGCGCGCCGGCCTCATTCAGGATCGCGGCGATGTTGCCCAGGGTCTGGTGGACCTGCGCTACGAATCCGTCGGCGAGCCGCTCGTCGGCATCCCAGCCGATCACGCCACCGGTGACGACGATCCGTCCTTCGGCAGCCATGCCGTTGGCATAGCCTTTCGG
Source organism: Bradyrhizobium iriomotense (assembly GCF_018130765.1). Lineage (GTDB taxonomy): Bacteria > Pseudomonadota > Alphaproteobacteria > Rhizobiales > Xanthobacteraceae > Bradyrhizobium > Bradyrhizobium iriomotense_A. The sequence goes on along the minus strand of NZ_JAFCJZ010000002.1, from coordinate 39,850 downwards.
CACCGGCCAACCAGACGGCTGGAGGATCTGCGCCACCGAACCTGTATCATTCTCGTCGGCGGTCGGCAGCACCGCAAGCTGCGGGCCTTTCGGCGTCGTCACGGACAATTCTCTATCCTTCTCTCATTCTGCCGCGACGCCCGGGGACGTCGCTGCCGCCTGCGCGAGCTGCCGCAGGGCAAAACGCTTCAACTTGCCGGTCTCGGTCTTCGGAAGTTGCGTCACGAACTCGATGGCGCGCGGATATTTGTACGGCGCGATCTCGCGTTTGACATGCTCCTGCAACTCGGCTGCGAGCTGAGCGTCCGCCGTCACCCCGGGTGCGGCGATGACATAAGCCTTCACGATCATCCCGCGCGCCTCGTCCGGCGCACCAACCACACCGCACTCGACAACAGAAGGGTGCGTCAGCAGCGCCGCCTCGACGTCGGTGCCTGCGATATTATAGCCCGCCGACACGATCATGTCGTCGGAGCGCGACTGGTACCAGAAATAGCCGTCGCTATCCATCAGATAGGTGTCGCCGGTGATGTTCCAGCCGTTCTGGACGTATTTCCGTTGCCGCTCGTCGGCAAGATAACGGCAGCCGGTCGGCCCGCGCACGGCGAGCTTCCCCATTGTGCCCGGCGGCACGTCATTGCCGGCGTCATCGACGATCTTGGCCTCATAGCCCGGCACCGGCTTGCCCGTCGCGCCCGGGCGGATCTCGTCCTCGGTCGCGCTGATGAAGATGTGCAGCATCTCGGTCGAGCCGATACCGTCCATCAGCTTGATGCCGGTGGCCTTGAGCCAGGCGTCGAATGTGGGCTTTGGCAGTGTCTCACCGGCCGAGACGCACTTCCGAAGCGAGGAGATGTCGCGTCCCGGAAGCTTGCCGATCATGGCGCGATAAGCGGTCGGCGCGGTGAAACAGACTGTGGTCTTGTACTGCTCGATCGCCGTCAGGATGTCGTCCGGCGTCGTCTTCTCCAGCACCACGAAAGAGGCGCCGATGTGCATCGGAAACAACACGCCGCCGAAGCCGAAGGTGAAGGCGAGCGGCGCCGAGCCGACGAAGCGATCCTTCTGATCGGCGCGCAGGATGTTGCGCGCGTAGCCATCGCAGACGGCCAGCATGTCGCGGTGGAAATGCATGGTGCCCTTGGGATCGCCTGTTGTGCCCGACGTGAAGGCGATCAGGCAGATGTCGTCGGACGCGGTATCGACGGCCGTGAACTCGGGGTTGGCATCGGCGATCAGCGCCTCGAGCGAGTCGGGCGCGCCGTTCCCCCAATAGACGACCCGCTTGAGACCGGGCGCAGCTAGCTTCGCCTTCTCCATCTCGTCGGCGAGTTTTCCGTCGCAGAGCGCCAGCGTGATCTCCGCCTTCTGGATCGGATAGAACAGCTCCTTGGCGCGCAGCAGCGGCATGGTCGCCACGCAAATTCCGCCGGCCTTGATCACAGCGAGATAGGTTGCGACCATCATCGGATTGTTGGCCGAGCGCAGCAGCACGCGCCCGCCGGTGACGAGACCGAGCTTGCCGACCAGCACATTGGCGATGCGGTTCACGAGTGCCTGCAGCTCGCGATAGGTGTAGCTCACGGCGGGACTGATGACGCAAGGCGCATCGCCGTGGCCCTGCTCCACCCAGCGATCGAGAAAATAACCGACGCAGTTCAATCGCGGCGGATAGTGCAGCTCCGGCCGCGTGAAGATGAATTCGGGCCAGACCTCGCGCGGCGGCAGATGCTGCCGCGCGAATGTATCGACATGGGCCGTCGCGGCGTTGCCGTCATACGAGCCCGACGCTTGAACCTTGGCGGCGTTGGCCATCGCACGCTCCTTTGCGCATGGAAAGCACCCGGCAGCACTATCTGGGAAACATTTTAGGCTTAAAACAATTTGGCGCAATAGCGGATTTTGGGCATTCCGTGCATTTTGCTGCGGCAAAGTGGATTGGCAGACCGGCCGACTATGGCCCTAGGGCCGACGGCGCACGGCCGATTTCTGCGCCGACGCCTTGGTTTTCGCGAGGAGGCGCATCAGCTCGCGCACGTCCTTCGGTGTCAGGTCGGCGAAGAGATCGGCGATCCAGGTCTCATGTTCCGCAGCCATCTTGCGAAATTCGGCGCGGCCGAGCTTTGTCAGCCGGATCACCTGGACGCGGCGGTCGGTTTCCGAGGTGCGCCGGTCGAGATGGCCTGATTCCACGAGACGCTCGACGAGACCGGTGACGTTGCCGTTGGAGACCATCATGCGCTTGGAGACGTCGGACAGCGTCATGCCGTCGGGCGCCTTGTCGAGTTGCGCCATCAGGTCGAACCGGGGCAGCGTGACGTCGAAGCGCTGCCGCAACCGGCCGCGCACCTCACCCTCGATCAGGGTGGTGCAGGTCAACAAGCGCAGCCACAGCCGAAGCTCTTCGGCGTGGTCCTCCGGCGTCTCGACGGCCTTGGTCTCGGAATCAAGCATCTGATGCAGTCATTGACGGCAGGCATTGGCGCCGGCACGGATTCCCCAACGTTTTGAGCTTCAAATAAATTGAAGCCGGCCGCAAGTCCAAAGCTGCAGCAATCGACCGCACGCCGATTTCTTTAGGCTTCAAATAATTGGCGCGCCGCTTGCATGCGCACCGCCGCGCGGGATGGCGACGTCTTGAGCCTTGCTTGCCGCGGCAGCCATCATCGGCATAAGCTTGGATTGGAGTACGCGGCTTGCTGCGCAGGCCCTGATGTCACGAGGAAAAAAGATGAAAATGCAGTCGACCTTGGCCGCAGCCACCTTGCTGCTCGGCACCGCAATGAGCCCCGCCCTCGCCCAGGAGAAGATCAAGCTCGGCGTGATCGTGACCCTGTCGGGGCCCGCCGCCGCGCTCGGCCAGCAGGTTCGCGACGGCTTCGCGCTCGCGGTCAAGGACCTCGGCAGCAAGATGGGCGGCCGCGATGTCGAGGTCGTGGTGGTCGACGACGAGCTCAAGCCGGACGCTGCGGTGACCAAGGTCAAGGGCCTGCTCGAGCGCGAGAAGGTCGATTTCGTGGTCGGCCCGATCTTCTCCAACATCCTCCAGGCGATCCACCGGCCCGTGACCGAATCGAAGGTGTTCCTGATCAGCCCCAATGCTGGGCCGTCGACCTTTGCCGGCAAGGACTGCAACCCGTTTTTCTACGTGACGTCGTACCAGAACGACCAGGTCCACGAGATCCTCGGCAAGGTCGCCCAGGATCGCGGCTACAAGCGCATGTACCTGATGGTGCCGAATTATCAGGCCGGCAAGGACTCGGTCGCCGGCTTCAAGCTCGACTACAAGGGCGAGATCGCCGAGGAATCCTACATGCCGCTGAACACGCTGGACTTCCAGCCGGAGCTGTCCAAGATCTCCTCGCAGAAGCCCGATGCGCTCTTCACGTTCATGCCGGGCGGTCTCGGCGTCAATCTCGTCAAGCAGTACCGCCAGGCGGGCCTTGCCGACACCATTCCGGTGCTCTCGGCGTTCACAGTGGACGAATCGACGCTGCCGGCGCAGCAGGACGCGGCCGTCGGCATGTTCGGCGGCGCGAACTGGGCGCCCAATCTCGACAACCCACAGAACAAGAAATTCGTCGCGGCCTATGAAGCGGCCTACAACGTCGTGCCCGGCACCTACGCCTTCCAGGCCTATGACGCGGCGATGCTGATCGACAGCGCCATCAGGGGCGTGAAAGGCGACCTCTCGAACAAGGAGGCAGTCGGAGCCGCGCTGAAGAAAGCGGATTTCACCTCGCTGCGTGGCGCTTTCAAGTTCAACGCCAACGGCTATCCGATCCAGAATTTCTACCTCACCAAGGTCGCCAAGCGTCCGGACGGCAAGTTCCAGACCGAGATCGTTCAGAAGGTCTTTGAGAATTACGGCGACCGCTATGCCAAGGACTGCAAGGCGGCAAACTGAAACCGCGCGTCGCGTTAAGGGAGGACTGCAATGAAGAGCGAAATCACCGGCATCACACGGGCCAATGAGGGGATCCAGGGCATTTCCTGGAACATCCTCGGCCAGACCTACGTGCCGAAAAGCTACGCCGAGAACAGCTTCTCTTGGCACGCAACGCTGCCGCCGGGCACGTTCGTGCCGCCGCACATTCATCCCGACCAGGATGAGTATCTCTACATGCTGGAGGGCAAGCTCGACTTCGTGCTCGGCAATTCGGAGGCGCAGGCAACTGCGGGCGACCTGATCCGTCTCGGCATGGGCGTGCCGCACGGCATTTTCAACAAATCAGAGCAGACCGCAAAGGTGCTGTTCTGGGTCTCGCCGAGCCGCAAGCTGTTCGATCTGTTCTGGGGCCTTCACAACATGAAGGAGCAGAAGCCCGAGGACGTGGTGGCGATGGCCGCCGAGTTCAACATCCACTTCCTGCCGCCGCCTCCTGGCGCCGGCTAACAGCATGCCCCCGGAAAAGGGTGAAGCGGTTTTCCGGAAGGGGCATGCTCAATCAGAAGTGCATCAAGCACGCACCGCCGCCAGTCCCGGGACAGCGGCGAAGCCTGCCTTTGTGGCATAGCCGCGCACGATCGCCTCGCGCTGGGAATAGCTCAGCACATTGTCGACATTGTCGAAGCCGTCGGGCGCGAGCTGCTCGACGGCATCGATGACGCCCTCGGGGCCGCCGCGGCGGTTGGAGCGCACGATGTCCGCAGTCATCGGCAGGCGCTTCTTCTCATATTCGAGCAGCGCCTGGCGCGGATGCTCGGCGCGCACCAGCGCGTCAGCGAGGCAGCGTGCGTCGAGGATCGCCTGCGAGGCGCCGTTGGAACCGACCGGGTACATGGGATGCGCGGCATCGCCGAGCAGCGTGACGCGCCCCGACGACCAATAGGGCAAGGGATCGCGGTCGCAGGTCGGGTACTCGTAGAATTCGGGCGTTGCCGAGATCAGGCTCTTCACGTCGATATAGGGCACCGAGAAGCGCGCCACGTGAGGCATCAGTTCCTCGCGGCGGCCCGGCCGCGACCAGTCCTCTTTCCGCGGTGGCGGGGCATTGCCCTCGCCGACCTTCACCAGAACCGCCCAATTGGTCAGACGGCTTGCGGGGCTCGATCCCTCCGCAATCGGATAGATCACCACCTTGGCGTTGAGGCCGCCGGCCACGATCATCGACTTGCCGGTGAGGAACAGCGGCCAGTCGCGCGCACCGCGCCACAGCATCAAGCCGTTCCAGCACGGCGGCCCCTCGTTCGGGAACAATGTCTCGCGGACGCGTGAATGGATTCCGTCGGCACCGATCAGGATATCGCCACGCGCAGTGTGGATATGCGCGCCGGCACGATCAAAGAAATAGGCGGTGACGCCGCCCTCGTCCTGCGTGAACGCTCCGAGACGGCAACCGGTGTGGATCGCGCTTGCTCCGAGCCGTTCCTCGACGGCACGATGAATGACGCCCTGAAGGCGGCCGCGATGGATCGAGAATTGCGGCACGTCGTGGCCGGCGTCGATGCCGCGGGCTTCGCGCCACACTTCCTGGCCGTGGCGATTGAGGTAATAGAGCTGGTCAGTGCGGATAGCGACATCGTCGAGCTTCTGCAGCAGGCCGAGGCCTGCCAATTCACGCATCGCATGCGGCAATGTGTTGATGCCGACACCGAGCTCGCGGATGGTCTCGGCTTGTTCGAAGATCTCGCAATCGAGGCCCCGCGAGCGGAACATCAATGCCGTGGTGAGGCCACCGATACCGCCACCGACGATAATCGCCTTCATCGCCCTTACTCCACTCGAAATACTTGAGGCAATGGGGTTAACGTCGCACGGGCGGTTACTCCGCCGCAAGCGGCTTTGTCGCCTCCGCCTTCAGCTCGGCCCGGGTCTTGGGCTTAGCCTTAATTCTCAGCTCCTCGAGATCTTGCCGGTCACGCTCGCTGTTGCGGAAGATCTGATCTTTTCCGGGCAGATATTGCGGGGGGCAGAAGGCGTCGTTTGCCCCGTACCAGGCAGCGGCCTTCATGGTGAAGAAAGGATCGACCAAATGAGGGCGCCCGAGCGCGACGAGATCCGCCCGGCCGGCCGCCAGAATGGTGTTGGCCTGATCTGCCGTCGTAATGTTGCCGACGCACATGGTGGCGACCCGCGCCTCGTTGCGGACTTGATCGGAGAACGGCGTCTGGAACATACGCCCGTACACCGGCTGCGCGTCGCGCACGGTCTGGCCGGTCGAGACGTCGACGAGATCGACGCCGGCCTCGGCGAAGGCGCGCGCAATCGCAACCGCATCGTCGCCGGTGACGCCGCCGTCTGCCCAATCAGTTGCCGAAATACGCACCGACATCGGCTTGTGCGATGGCCAGACCGCACGCAGAGCCTCGAAGATTTCGAGCGGGAAACGCAGTCGGTTGGCGAGCGAGCCGCCATATTCGTCCGTCCTGGTGTTCGTCAGCGGCGAGATGAAGCTTGCGAGCAGATAGCCGTGGGCGCAGTGCAGTTCCAGCATGTCGAAGCCACAGCGTTCGCCGCGCTCCGCCGCAGCGACGAAGGCGTCCCTCACCGCGTTCATGCCGGCGCGATCGAGTTCGCGCGGCACCTGGCTATCCGGGAAATAGGGTAGCGGTGATGCCGAAATCACGTCCCAGCCGCCCTCATCCAGCGGTCGGTCCATCCCATCCCACATCAACTTGGTCGCGCCCTTGCGGCCGGCATGGCCGAGTTGCAGGCATATCTTGGCGGCCGAGTTGCCGTGGACGAAATCCACGATGCGGCGCCACGCCGTCTCCTGCTCGTCATTCCACAGGCCGGCGCAACCGGGCGTGATCCGGGCGTCGCGGCTAACACAGGCCATCTCGGTGAAGATCAGGCCGGCGCCGCCGATCGCGCGCGAGCCGTAATGGACCAGATGAAAATCGCCCGGAACGCCCTCCTTCGCCGAATACATGCACATCGGCGACATCACGGCGCGGTTGGCGATCTCCATTTCGCGTAAACGGAATGGCTGGAACAGCGGCACCATCGGCTTGTTGGTGTCGACGACAAAACCGTTGCCACGAACCTGCTTTGCAAACGACTTCTCGACATCGGCGACGAAATCAGGCGCACGAAGTTTCAGATTATCGTAGGTGATCGCCTTCGAGCGCGTCATCACGCCGAAGGCGAACTGCACGGGGTCGAAATCCCAGAAGCGATCGACGTGTTCGAACCAGACCAGAGACACGTCGGCGGCGTGCTGCGTCTTCTCGACCTCCTCACGGCGGCCGTGCTCGTAAACTTCCAGCGCCGCCCTGATGCTCGTCGCGTTCTGCATCGCTTCGGCGAGCGCGATCGCATCTTCCATCGCGAGCTTGGTGCCGGAGCCGATCGAGAAATGCGCGCTGGCCTTGGCGTCGCCGAGCAGCACCATGTTTTCCTTGACCCAGCGCTTGCTGCGGATCATCGGAAAATTGCGCCACATCGAGCGGTTCGTGAGCAGCTTATGGCCGTCGAGGAACCAGCCGAAGATGTCGGCCATCCGCGCGGCGGACTCTTGCTCGTTCAGCCCGGTTAACCCTGCCCGCTCGAAGGTCTGCGGATCGGTCTCAAAGATCCAGGTCGAGTGCCCGGCCTCGTACTGATAAGCGTGGGCGATGAACGGTCCCCACTCGGTCTCCTGGAAGATGAAGGTGAAGGCATCAAGCGGCCTGGTCGAGCCCATCCAGGCGAACTTGTTGGCGCGGACATCCACCTCCGGCTGGAAATGATCGCCGTATTTTTCGCGGAAGCGGCTGTTGATGCCATCCGCGAGCAGGATGAGATCGGCATCAGCGAAGCGGGCTTCATCGTCGATATCCACTTCGAACTGCAGCGAGACGCCAAGCTCTCGTGCACGCTCCTGGAGGATCAGGAGCAGCTTCTGCCGTGAGCAGCCGCAAAAGCCGTTGCCGCCAACCCGGTGCACCGTGCCGCGGAAATGCACCGCGATATCGTCCCAGTAGGCGAACTCCTGGGTGATGCGGCGGTAGCTCGGAAGGTCATGCTTCTCGAAATTGTCGAGCGTCGCATCCGAGAACACCACGCCGAAGCCGAAGGTGTCGTCGGGCCGATTGCGCTCATACACGGTGATGTCGGCGCCCGGACGCTGCTTCTTGAGCAGGATCGCAGCGTAGAGACCCGCAGGTCCGCCACCGATGATCGCGACTTTCATGGGAGCCTCGCCAATTCACCCGGCCATGAAAACTATTTTAAGCCTAAAATAATTTCACGCAAGTCCCCCTCGCTGGCCTGGCTGCGGATAATAGCAGCCGGCTCAGTCGCCCCTGAAGACCGGCTTGACCTTGTTGGCGAAGGCCTCGAATGCGCGCTCAAAATCCGCCGTCGTCATGCACAGCGCTTGGGCAACGGCTTCCGCCTCGATCGCCTCCTCCACCGACATCGCCCATTCCATCGCCAACATCCGCTTGGTCATGGTGTTGGCGAAGGTCGGCCCTTCCGCGACCTGCCTGGCCAGAATCTGCGCCTGGGGCAGCACCTGCTCGGGTGTGACAATCCGGCTGAAGAAGCCCCAGCGCTCGCCCTCCTCCGCGGTCATGAACCGGCCGGTGTAGAGCAACTCGGAGGCGCGGGACTGGCCGATGATGCGCGGCAGGATGGCACAGGCGCCCATGTCGCAGCCGGCAAGGCCCACCTTGTTGAACAGGAACGCGACCTTGGCACCGCTGGCAGCGAGCCTCATGTCGGATGCCATGGCCATGATCGCGCCAGCGCCGGCGCAGATGCCTTCGACCGCGGCTACGATCGGCTGCGGACAGGCCCGCATCGCCTTGACGAGGTCGCCGGTCATCCGCGTGAAGGCGGTCAACCCCTTGGTGTCCATCTTCACCAGCGGACCGATGATCTCGAACACATCGCCGCCGGACGAGAAATTGCCGCCGGCGCCGGTGACAACAATCGTCTTGACCGCGTCATCGAACGCACAGGCGCGGAAGAAATCGGTCAGTTCCCGATAGCTCTCGAACGTCAGAGGATTCTTCCGTTCGGGACGATTGAGCGTCACCGTGGCAACACCGTCGACCACGGCGAGCAGGAAGTGCTGCGGCGAATAATCCGCGAGCGGCACGGTCACGGGATTGGCTGGTCTGCTCATATGATCTCCTTGGCCGTCCTGTTCTGAACCCACGTCACGCTAAATTTCACCACCGGCAACGGCGATTGCCTGACCGGTAATCGCACCGGCGCCCTCGCCGCACAGCCAAAGTACGGCATCCGCCACCTCCTGCGGCGTGATGAGCCGCCCCTGCGGATTGTGCTTGGCTAGGTCCGCGATCGCCTGCTCGCGACTCCGGCCTGTCTTCTTCATGATATTTTCGATGCTGCCGGCGACGAGATCGGTGTCCGTAAAACCGGGGCACACCGCATTTACGGTCACATTGCTGCCGGCCATTTCGAGGGCGAGCGAACGCACGAGGCCGACCACCGCGTGCTTGGCCGCAGTGTACGCGCTGACATAGGCATAGCCTTTGAGCCCGGCTGTCGACGCGACCGCCACGATGCGTCCATAGGGGCGATCCTTCATCCCGGGCAAGACAGCGCGGATGGCGTGGACCACGCCCATGAAATTGACGTCCATCATGCGCGCGAAAAGGGCACTGTCCGATTTCACGAACGGCGCGGATTCGGCACTGCCCGCGTTGGCGACCAGGATATCGATCGGCTGCCGCGCACTCGCCTCCGCGATGGCGGCGTTCAGCGACATCTCATCCGAGACGTCGGCGACGGCTGCAAAATGCGCGGCTCCCGCCTTGATCGCCTCTTCAAGAGTTGCGACGTTCCGGCCGAGCACCGTCACGGTTGCGCCGGCCCCGACGAGAGCGGCCGCGATCGCGCGGCCGATGCCGCGGCCGCCACCGGTCACCAGCGCGTGCGGCGATTGCGGCAATGCGGACATGCGCTGGCTCCTCGGGATCTGCTGATCGCTCATTCGGATATATTTTAAACTTCAAATTTTTGCAACGAAAGCGCCGATTGCCGCCGTGAACGGTTGCGTGCCAGAGACCGGCCCGGAAATTGCTTTAAGTATAAAATTATCTCTTTCCATCCCCCACAGGCCTGTTAGCATCACGGGGCCAAGCAAAAGGATGTCGCGTGTCGCAGCCTGCGCCAATGATAACAAAGGACGGACGCTTCGCCTATGAAGCTGCGGGCGCTTCCGATGCGATACCCTTGATCTTTCTACATGGCATCGGCGGCGCGGCACGCGCCTGGCGACACCAGCTAGCTACATTCGGCAACCGCTTCCGCGCGATCGCCTGGGACATGCCCGGGTATGGCGGATCGGCGCCGCTTGCCAGCGTCAGTATCGCTGCACTGGCGGATGCGCTCCAGCAATTCATCGAGCAGCTTGGCGCGACCAAGCCTATTCTGGTCGGCCATTCCATCGGCGGCATGATCGTTCAGAAATGGCTGGTGCAATCGCCAAAACTGGCGCGCGCGGTCGTTCTTGCGCAGACCAGCCCGGCATTCGGGAAGGCCGACGGCGACTGGCAGAAATCGTTCATTGCAGCGCGCCTTGGGCCGCTCGATCGCGGGGAGACGATGAAATCGCTAGCGCCCTCTCTGGTGAAGGAGCTTGTCGGCGATGATCCGGATCCCGGCGGAATGGAGCTTGCGCGCGAGTGCATGGGAAGCGTGCCGGAGGCAAGCTACCGCGCCATGATGCTGGCCCTGATCGGCTTCGATCAGCGCAGCACGCTCAAGGATATTTCCGTGCCGACGCTGCTGCTGTCCGGCTCCAAGGACAACAATGCGCCGGCGCCGATGATGGCGAAGACGGCGACATACATCCCGTCAGCCGAATATACCGAACTCGCCGGCGTCGGCCATCTCGCTAACCTCGAACGTCCTGATGCGTATGACGAGGCTCTCGGCCAATTCCTGAACTCCGTCGCGACCAACGCGTAAGGTGACTGCGCAATGACCATGCAAGTCAGCAAGACTATCGGCGCAACCGGCAAGGTCGCGCTGGATGCGCCGATCTTCGACCCCGTCGCCTTCCGCCTCAGCGACGAACAGGCTGGCATCATCACACGCGCGCGGGAGATCGGTCAGAGCGTGTTCGCCGGCCGCGCCGCGACCTACGATCGCGAGGCGATCTTCCCAACGGAGAATTATCGCGATCTGCACCGGGCCGGTCTGCTCGGCATCGCCGTCCCCAAGAAGCATGGCGGACTTGGCGCGAACTACCAGACCTATGCGCTCGCAGCAGCCGAGATCGGGCGTTATTGCGGCGCGACGGCGCTGACCTGGAACATGCATGTCTGCTCGACCCTGTGGTCAGGGCCCCTCGCGGACGATCTCGACATGGATACGGAAACCCGCGCCGAGCACGAACGGCGGCGCGCAATCCACTACAAGCGCATCGTCGAGGACGGCGCGATCTACTCCCAGCCCTTCTCCGAAGGCGGCGCGGCGGCCGCGGGCGGCGTTGCCTTCGGCACGGAAGCGAGGCCGGTCGAGGGTGGCTGGATCGTCAACGGCAAGAAGATCTTTGCATCGCTCTCCGGCCACGCCGACTATTACGGCGTGCTTTGCACCGAGATCGAGGAAGGCGAGAAGGCTTCACGTCGCAATACGCTTTACCTCGCAATCCCCGCAACATCGCAGGGCGTCTCGGTCGTCGGCGATTGGGATCCACTCGGCATGCGCGGCACCGTTTCGCGCACACTGCTGTTCAAGGACGTGTTCGTCCCGGAGGACGCGGCGCTGATGCCGCGCGGCGTCTATTTCCAGGCTGCGATGCGCTGGCCGCACATGTTCCTGACGCTCTCGCCGACCTATATGGGCCTCGCGCAAGCAGCCTATGACTTCACGGTGCGCTATCTGCGTGGCGAGGTGCCGGGCATGCCGCCGGTCAAGCGGCGGATGTATCCGACCAAGCAGATCGCGGTCGCGCAGATGCAGATCAAGCTGGAGCAGATCAAGTCGATCTGGTTCCAGGCGGTCACCGAAGCCTGTGCCAATCCGAGCAAGGAGCAGGTGTTGCGGGCTTATGCCGCGCAATATTCGGTGATGGAAGGCGCCAATGAGCTTGCGGCACTCGCGATCCGCACCTGCGGCGGCCAGGCCATGCTTCGCTCATTGCCGCTGGAGCGCATTTATCGCGACAGCCGCTGCGGCTCGCTGATGCTGCCCTGGACGGCCGAGCTTTGCCTCGATCGGATCGGGCGCGAGGCGCTGTACGAGGCCGGCGAAACGGACGACTGACCGTGGACCTCTGTAGTCTGATCGACCGCAACGCGGCGTTCGCGCCAGAGAAGACAGCCGTTGCCTTCGAAGGTGAACGGCTGAGCTACGCGGCATTCGCCGCGCGCATCGAGCGGACGGCCACGGCCTTGAAGCAGGAGCTCGGCGTCGGCCGCGGCGACCGCGTTGCGATCCTCAGCCTGAACCGGCCGGACTACCTGGTTCTGCTTTATGCCTGCGCGCGGCTCGGGGCGATGCTGGTGCCCTTGAACTGGCGGCTGGCAGTCGCCGAGCAGCTTTTCATTCTCACCGACGCAGGTGCCAAGGTGTTGGTGCTCGAGCAGGCATTGGAGGGAGTTCTCCCGGAGCTTGCGCAGACTGCGCCGGGCACCGCCGTCATCGGCTTCGATTTCACGCCGCCTCGCGGCACGACATTCGAAAGCCTGCTGGCCCGTGGCGAAGGCAACGGTCGCAACCCGCACACCGATCTCTCCTGCCCGCTCCTGATCGTCTACACGTCGGGAACGACCGGACGGCCGAAAGGCGCCGTGCTGCGCCAGGAAGCGCTGTTCTGGAATGGCGTCATGAGCCAGCACATGCACAACATGACGTCCGACGATCATGTGCTGACGGTGCTGCCGTTCTTCCACGTCGGCGGTCTCAACATCCAGACCACGCCGGCGCTCCAGCTTGGCGCAACCGTCACGATCCACGCGCGGTTTACGCCGGATACGGCGCTCACTGCCATTGAACAGGAACGACCAACCCTGACGGTCATGGTGCCGGCGATCATCCAGGCTGTCAGCGAGCATCCCGCTTGGGCCACAGCCGACCTCTCGTCACTAAGAGCCGTCGCCACCGGGTCGACCATCGTGCCACCGCACCTGATCGAGCGCTTCGTCGCGCGCGGTGTCCCGGTCCTTCAGGTCTACGGCTCGACGGAAACCTGCCCCATCGCGGTCTACACGCGGCTTGGCGGCGACCTTTCGCGCGCGGGATCGACTGGGCTCGCCGGCCTGTGCTGCGAAGCGAAGGTAATCGACCAAGCCGGCGCTGAAGTGCCGGCGGGCACGCCGGGCGAGATCGCGGTACGCGGCCCCAATGTGTTTTTCGAGTATTGGGGCAATGCAGACGCCACACGCGATGCGCTGCACGACGGCTGGTATCGCACCGGCGATATCGGCCTGTGCGACGCCGACGGCTATTTCTGGGTTCGCGACCGCAAGAAGAACATGATCATTTCCGGCGGCGAGAACGTCTATCCGGCCGAGGTCGAACGCGTTCTGCTCGAACATCCCGATGTTAGCGAATGCGCCGTGATCGGCCGACCCGACCCGCGCTGGGACGAGGTGCCGATCGCCTATGTCATCCGGCGGTCAGGCTGCCGGCTCGAAGCGGACGAACTGAGAGTACATCTTCAGGCGCAGCTCGCGCGTTACAAGATTCCGCGCGACATCGTCTTCGTCACGGACCTGCCGCGCACGGCGCTGGGCAAGGTCCAGCATTTCCTGCTGAAGCAGCTTGATGCGCGCTCACGCGCGCAAGGAGAAGCATCTTGAAGATTGCGGTTCTGGGTGGGGGAAACGGCTCTTTCGCGGCCGCCGGCGATTTTGCGCTGTCTGGGCACGAGGTCCGGCTCTGGCGCCGTGACGCCGGTCAAGTGGCGGCACATCGCGCCGCCGGTTCGCGCGTCCTGGTCAAGGATCATAACGGCCGCCACGACGTAAAGTTGGCGCTGGTCACGACCGATATTGCCGAGGCGGCAAGCGGTGCCGAACTGATCCTGTGCCCTGCCCCGGCTTTCGCTCAGCCGGACATTGCCCGGCTCCTCGGGCCGCATCTGCAGGACGGACAAGTCGTGTTTCTGCCGCCGGCGACATTCGGCTCGATGATCTTCGCGCAGGCCACACGGGATGCCGGCAACCGCGCCAAGGTGAGCTTTGCCGAAACCGGCACCCTGCCCTGGCTGACGCGCAAGCATGGACCATTCGAGGTCGCAATCACCATCCGCGCCAAGCGGCTTCCGGTCGGGGTGTTCCCGCTGGACCAGGCGCCATATGCGCTCGAAGTGATCGGACGCGCCTTCCCAGGTGCAATCGAGCCGTGCGGCGACGCGCTGTCCGGCGCGCTGATGAATGCGGGCCCGATCATCCATCCGCCGTTGATCGTGATGAACGCCGGCCCGATCGAGCACTTCGAAAAATGGGACATCCACAAGGAAGGAACGCAAGCCGCGATCCGCCGGGTCACCGACGCACTCGACGCGGAGCGGATCGCGGTACGCGAGGCACTCGGCTATGGCGCGCCGCATTTCCCGCTCGCCCATCACTACGCGAGGGAAGGCGAGATCTGGATGTACGGCCGCGGCTCGCATGACCAGCTGACCGATTCCGGCGACTGGCGCGAACGCATCGTGCTGACCGACCACCGCTACATGCGTGAGGATTTGCGGCTTGGGCTATCGCTGCTGGTCTCCGTCGCCGGCCTGGCGGGCGTGGCCACGCCGCTGGCCAAGGCTTTCCTGGCGATCGGCGGCGCGGTCTGCGGCGAGGATTTCGCACAAGGCGGCCGAACGCTCGATACGCTTGGCCTTGGCAACCTCAGCAAGGCCGAATTGCAGACACTGCTTCGCAATGGATTCTGATCGATGACCCGCCGCGCCAACATCGCCTGTCTCGGGGCTGGCCGCATGGGGCGCGGCATCGCCGTCGCGTTCGCCTATGCGGGGCATACGGTCACGATGATCGACGTCAAACCTCGCTCCGTAGAGGATTTTGCCAAACTGGAAGCGGACGCACTCGGCGAAGTCAGCAAGACCTTTGCCAGCTTATCAAAGCTGGGGCTGCTGACCGGGGCAGATGTCGATCCCCTCATCGCTCGTGTCTCGGTGGTGCCGGCCAGCCAGAGCGGCGCAGCGCTCGCCGATGCCGGAATGGTCTTTGAGGGCGTCCCTGAAGTCGTCGAGCTCAAGCGCGAGGTGCTGGGGCCGGCCTCGAGGCAGGTCGGTCCGGACACGATCATCGCATCGACCACGTCGACGATTCTCGTCGACGATCTCTCCGGCGCAATTGTGAACCCTCGTCGCTTTCTCAATGTGCACTGGCTCAACCCGGCCTATCTGATCCCGCTGGTCGAGGTTTCGCCCGGTAAAGCCACCGATCCCGCCGTCGTCGAGGAGGTCAAGGCGCTGCTTGAAGGCATTGGGAAGGTACCTGTGGTCTGCGCGGCGTCGCCCGGCTTCATCGTCCCGCGCATTCAGGCGCTGGCGATGAACGAGGCTGCACGCATGGTCGAGGAAGGCGTCGCCAGCGCTGAGGAGATCGACAAGGCGATTCGCTACGGCTTTGGCTTCCGTTATGCCGTGCTCGGGCTGCTCGAATTCATCGACTGGGGCGGCGGCGACATCCTCTACTACGCGAGCCGCTATCTCGAGGGCGCACTCGGCAGTGACCGCTATCGCGCGCCCGAGGTGATTTCGAAGAACATGCACGAGGGCCGGATCGGTCTCCGCACGGGCGCCGGCTTCCTCGATTATTCAGGCATGGACGTCGATGCCTATCGCGTCAAGCGGCTTCAGGCCATGGTGGACCTTCTCCGGCATTTCGACCTGGCCCGTCCGCCCGTGATCGACCGCGGCTAGCCAAAGACGTCCTGCAGGACGCCCTCCCGAACCACCGCGACGCCATCGAGCTCAATGGTCGTTCCCATCATGGGCAGATCGAAATGCCCTGCCGTGTAGCGACCGGCGAATTCGTTCGCGCCAGTGGAGAACAGGAAATTGCCGGAGACAGCACGGATCTCCGTGCCGTTGGTGTCGCGCTGGTCATACATCGACAGCGCCTCGTAGCGCGCGCCCGGATTCATGCCGAAGCCGACATGCGACACAGCGTAGGCCTCGCGGTCGCCCCAGGCGGCGAGATAGGCGCGCATCATGGCGGCATCCGTGCCCTCGCCTTCCAGTTCGACAACATAGTCGTCCTTCAACGTCATCTTCACCGGCGAGGTCAGATAACGCTTGAATGTCAGATTGATGTCACCGGGCGCCATCACCAGCGTGCCGTTGATCGTCCCGCTCTTGGGAAAGCTGACCACGATGCCGCCGGGCCAATGCGCCAGCGTGCCGGGCTTGTCAGTCCAGCCCCACACACCGACCGTTGAAGCACCGACCATATCGACGTCGAGCGCCGTGCCGGCCTTCGAGGTCACCCTCATCCGCTTGGTTCCGCGCAGCATCTTCGCCGCGGCGCGGACGCGCTTCTCCAGCGCCGGATCCGGCACCATGCGTTCCAGCGCCTCTGGATGCTCGTTCGAGATCACCAGGATTCGCGCGCCGGCTTTGAGGATTTCAGGCGTCTCCACCGCGTGCATCAAGCCCTCGATGGTGCAATCCACCACAAAGCCGGCCTGTTGAAGTGCGGTGATGACCGGACCAAGCTTTTGGATCGCCTCGCTCGCCCCGGTCGAGCGAACCGGAACGATATTCCGATTGCGCGGCGTCGGCATCACCACATGAAACGGCCGCGCCCCCATGCGCAACAGAGCGAGCTCCGCCAGATGAACGTTCAACGCGCGCGATTGGGTCTCCGAGAGGATCGCCGCGGTATCACCGGCCTTGACGGCGCACCGCTCAAAAATCTCGCAAAATGCGTCGATCCATTTTGCCTCGATGCGATCGGCCAGCATGGTTCACTCCCGGTATCGTGGTTTCTTGTTAAGTCAGATCACGCTTCGGGGAAGCCCCGCAAGAGATACGATCGCACGGCGCCCAACAGGGCGTTCAAAATCAACCCCAGCAGCGAGATCGTGATCAACGGTACGAACATGTCGACGGCCTGAAAAGTTCGGGCCGCCGTGACCAGGGCGTGGCCCAGCCCGTCCGTCGACGTGATCATCTCGGCCAGAAACACCACGATGCAGGAAATGACAAGGCCGATCCGGCAGCCGGTCAGGATCGAGGGCATCGCCGCGGGCAACACCACCTTGAACAGGATTTCGTAGCGTGGCGTCCCCGCCGCCATCGCCGACCAGATCAGCTTCTGCTCGACAGTCGATGCGCCGTAATAGGTGGACAAAAGAATAGGGAAAAGTGCGTCCGCAGTCACCAACGTGATCTTCGATCCGTGACCGAAACCGAGCAGCAGGAGCAGTGCAGGATAGAGCGCGACCTTGGGCAACGGCGCCAATACGCGTACGATCGGCCGGACCGCGGCGTTGATTGCCGGACTGGCAGCAGCAGCGATACCGATGCCCACGCCGAGCACCACCGCGATCGCAAAGCCAGCGAACAGCCGGACCAGGGTCGCCGCGATCTCCTGCTGAAACGTCAAGGTCAAGAGCTGCTGAAGCAGGCGACCGAAGACGAAGCCCGGAGGCGGCAGCAAGACTGCAGGCGCAAAGCCAAATGATACGAGGCCCTGCCACAACACGATCACCAGCGCGATAGGCGCAAGCCCGAAGATGACGTTGATGGAGAGAAGGCGCGACATCATGAGAAGCTCAGCGGCATGTCGAACTGAGGCTCGGACCAGCGCACAAGCCTGGCGCGGATCCGCTCGAAGATCGCATCGAGGCAGATTCCCATCGCGCCCACGATGATGATCATCGCGAAGACAGTGTCGTATTGCCCCATATCCAGCGCGTTGAACAGGATGTTGCCTGCGCCCGACTGGCGCGCGATCATCTCGCTGGTGATCATCGTGATCAGCGCCAGCACCAATCCCGTGCGGCATCCGGTCAGGATCTCGGGCAGCGCAGCGGGCAGCACGATCCGGACTAGGCGCTGCAGGGAAGAGAGTCCCATCGCGGCGCCTGACCACAGCATCTTCTCTTCGACGGCCTTGGCGCCCTCGAAGCTGTGATAGATCACGGGCAGACTGACGCCAAGGAAGATCACCAGCGTCTTTGTGATGTCGCCGACGCCCAGCCACAGCATGATGATGGGCATCAAAGCGGCCTTCGGGACCGGATAGATCACCATCAGAAGCGGATTGAAGAAGGCTGCGACGGCCCGGCTGCGCCCCATCAACAGGCCAAGCGGAATCGAAAAGAGCACCGCTATACCGAACCCCATCGCCATGCGACGAAGCGAGGCCAGGATGTTGATGAGCGCTTCCTTGTCGCCGAGGATATCCGGGATCGCGCGGATCGCCTCGATCGCCGTTGGAAAGCTGTCGTTCTTCAGCAGCAGCGCAGCGGCCTGCCATATTGCCAATAGCCCGATGCAGGCAAGCACCGGGGCGGCACGCTTGAGCACGGCGGCCGGCGACATCATGAGGATGCCCCGACTTCGTCGCTCTCGTCGAACATGCGTTCGATGTCCACCACATATTTCTGGTAACGCGGATCGAGCAGCAGTTCGTTGCGGCGACGCGGCCGCGGCAGATCGATGTCGATGACCTGCCGGATGCGACCGGGCGATTTCGACATCATCACCACCTTGTCCGACAGGAAGACAGCTTCGTCGACCGAATGGGTGACAAACAACACCGTCTTGCGATCGCGCTCCCAGATGTTCAGGAGATCGTTTTGCAGACGCGTCCGGGTATGAGCGTCGAGCGCGCCGAACGGCTCGTCCATCAACAGGACTTCGGGATGGTAGGCGAGTGTCCGGGCGAGCGCGACGCGCTGCTTCATGCCGCCAGACAGCTCCTTGGGATAGAAGTTCTCGTAGCCCTTGAGGCCGACCATCTCGATCAGCGAGCGGCTCTGCGCTTCGGCCTCGCTAGCCCGCACACCCTGCTGGCGCGGCCCGTACATCACATTGCCCAGCACTGTCTTCCAGGGAAACAATGCAAACTCCTGGAAGACCGGCCCGCGATCCGGACCGGGTCCTGTGATCGCCTGTCCCTTGATCTTCGCCACGCCACTGGTCGGGCTAACAAAGCCTCCGACGATGTAAAGCAGTGTCGACTTGCCACAGCCTGACGGCCCGAGAATGGAGACGAAAGCTCCTTCGTCGACCGTCAGCGAGATGTTCGACAGCGCCAAATGGTCCTTCCGCGCCGAGGTCTGAAAAACCTGCGAGACGCGATCGATCTCGATGATCGCAGAAGCCGGCTTTTGTGACGTCACCGGTCTCACCCATTCGCTCGATCTCGAAGGCACTACCTTCATCCCGCTCTCACTTCACGCACACGCGAACGTCACGCAATCGACCTGCTGAATGTCGTCCACCAACAGCACGAGCTTAGCAAGAAGCCTGCCAGATGGACGGTTGCCTTCGGCGACGCCGCAGCACGTCATTCGAACCAGGGCCATTCCGCCGGGCCTTCGTGCGTAACCGCTCCACCCGGCGCTTGACCAACTAGTCGTGCATATTTCGCCAGCGCGCCGGCCCGATGCCGCGGCGGTCGCGGCTTCCAGTCACGCCGGCGCGCAGCAAGTTCCTGCTCGTCGATCAGCACATCCATGCGGCGGCCAGCCGCGTCAATCCGGATCTTGTCTCCGTCGCGAACGAGCGCCAGCGGGCCGCCAACAAATGCTTCGGGGGAAACATAGCCGACGCACATCCCGCGGGTGGCGCCGGAGAACCGCCCGTCAGTGATCAGGGCCACTTTTTCACCCATGCCCTGCCCATAGATCAGCGCCGTGACGCCGAGCATCTCGCGCATGCCGGGGCCACCGACCGGCCCTTCGTTGCGGATAACGAGAACCTCTCCCGCCTTGTAGCTACGGTCACGAACCGCTTTGACACAGCCTTCCTCGTCTTCGAAAACACGCGCGATACCCTCAAAGACCAGGCTCTTGAGACCTGCAACCTTGATGACCGCGCCATCCGGACAAAGATTACCCTTCAGCACCGCCACACCGCCATCCGGCATGATCGGGTCGCGCGAGGTGTAAACGACTTCTCCATCGGGCGCATTGGCCGCGCCGTATTCCTCTGCGAGCGGACGCCCCGTAATCGTCAGGCAGCTGCCATCGATATGCCCGCCTTGGATCAGCTCCCGGATCACAACGCCAGCGCCGCCGATATCGTAGACGTCCTTCGCCGTGTATTTGCCCCCGGGCCGCAAGTTTCCGATCAGAGGCGTCCTGGCAAAGACTTCACCGACGTCATCGATCGTGAATGCGATGCCGGCCTCGTTGGCGATGGCAGGCAGATGCAGCGCAGCGTTGGTCGAGCCGCCCGTGGCAGCCACGATGGCCGCGCCATTCTCAAGGGATTTCCGCGTCACGATGTCGCGCGGGAGTGGCCCGCCGCGTTCCAGCATCTCCATGATCAGTCGCCCGGCGCGGCGCGAGATCTGCGCGCGTTCGGCATAGACGCCGGGCACCATCGAAACGTTTGGAATGGTCAGACCCATTGCCTCCGACACCATCCCCATGGTGTTCGCCGTGAACTGGCCGGCGCACGCGCCGATAGTGGGCAGGCAAGCACGTTCGATCCGCTCGAGCGTCTCTCCGTCGATCTCGCCCGTCATGAAACTACCGACGGCCTCATAGGAGTCGAGCACTGTGAGTGTCCGCCCGTCGACGCGCCCCGGCAGCGAGCTGCCGCCATAGATGAAAATGGACGGCACATTGCAACGAACCATCCCCATCATCACGCCCGGCAGCGTCTTGTCGCATCCGCCGTATCCGATCAGCGCATCATAGGCGAGGCCATGGACGACCGCTTCGATCGAGTCGGCAATCAGCTCGCGCGAGAAGAGGGAAAACTTCATTCCCTCATGATTCATGCTGATGCCGTCGGAGACCGACACGGTCGAGAATTCGCGCGGCGTCCCGCCGGCCTCCTCGATGCCCGTCTTGGCCGCGGCCACCTGGAAATCGTGGGTCATGTTGCAGGGCGTCTGCTCGCCCTTCATGCTGACGATGCCGACCATTGGCCTCGCAATCGCGGTGTCGTCGAGGCCCATCGCGCGCATGAAAGCGCGGTGCGGAGCCCGGTCGAGCCCGTCTGTCGTCACCCGTGATCGCAACTTTTTCATACGTGCATTTTCTTCAGGCAACGTCCCAGATGACCGGGACGTTGCGGTCTCATTGTTCGGACCGTTGTTTCTACCGCCTACTGCAGCGGAGCGACGATCGTGGGATGCTTGAACTGCGCAACGTCGAGCTTGGGCAGCATTCCCGTCTCTGCGTAGATGTCGAGCATCTTCTGAATGGCGGGGAAGTTCGGCGCAGCTCCCGGGTCACGGCCAAAGTCGTTCTCCTTGAGTAGGTACGTCTCGAGCACCGGAACGGGAGCTTTCAGCACCTCGGACACGACCTTCAAGGTCTCTTCGCGGTTCGCCAGAGCCTTCTTCATGCCCGACGTGATGTCGCGGACATAGGCTTTGACCAGTTCCGGGTTCTTGTCGACGAAATCGGCGCGGCAGGCTTCCAGAATGTGCACGATGTTCGGCATGGCCTGCGACAGCGGGAACAATTTGCGGGTACCGCCTTTCGCCTCCGCTCGCGCGGCAAACGGCTGGTTCATGTTGACCGCGTCGACGCGGCCCTGGCGCAGCGCGTCTTCCGAGACAGCGAAGCCGACTTCGACCAGCTTGATATCCTTGGCGGGGTCGACGCCGTTCTGCTTCAGGAGCAGGTTGAACGGCCCCTGCGTGCCGCCGCCGATCACGGAAATGCCGACAGTCTTGCCCTTGAGGTCGGCGATGGTCTTGATCGGCGAGTCATCCATCACCGCCCAATAGACTGAAAAGCCGCCCGGCTTCTCGAAGACATGCTGTGCGACGATATAGGCCTTGAGATTGCCGCCAACGACGCCGTTGGAGAGCGACAGCGGCGCCTGGGTCGCGCAATCCAGAGCGCCCGCCGCCAATGCCTGCGTCATCGGCGCGGTGCCCTGAAACTGGGTCCATTCGATGTTGTAGGACTTGCCGATATTGGGGAATTCAGCCGGGCGACGCATCATCCAGTACTTGGACTCCTCGGCCGGGATCGTCCAACCGACGCGGATCGTCTGTTGCGCCTGTAAGGGACCTGCGACCGCAATCACGGCCGCCGCCGCCCCCATTGCCAGCATCAACCTCGAAACCGTTCGCATCGCGCCCACTCCGTTGCTCCGGCGCCGACCGGCGCCACCCAACCCGATCAGCCCAAATGTTTCATGGTTCAAACAATCAGGCAAGCCATGCAAGCCGGCCCGGTTTCGCCGCAGGACACGCCATGTATGGTAGGTCGGCGGTCAGGCGCCATTGCGCTGCGACAGGAGGAGGCAACCTATGGCTGATACGAGCAAGGCAAACCCGCAAGGCGCCGAGCGGCTTGGCTATGTCGGCCTCGGGCTGATGGGAACGCCCATGACCCATCGCCTGCTCAAGGCTGGCTATCAGGTCACCGTCTGGAACCGTTCGGAGAGCAAGGTCGCTCCCCTCGTGGAAGCTGGTGCACGGCGCGCAATGACCCCGCACGACGTTATGACGGACGCGGATATCGTCTTCATGTGCGTGACGGACGCCGCAGCAGTTGAGGAGGTGATATTCGGAGCTGAAGGTCTTTCGGCCGCGACCGGCGCGGGCAAGCTCGTCGTCGACTTCTCGTCGATCCATCCCGACGCTGCGCGCGACCTCGCGAGCCGATTGAAGCACACCAACGGCGCAGGCTGGATCGATGCACCAGTGTCCGGCGGTACCAAGGGCGCCGAGGAAGGCACGCTGGCGATCATGGCTGGCGGAGACATTGCCGACGTCGAGAGGGTGCGCACCTACGTCCTCGCCATGGCACGTAGGTTCACCCATATGGGGCCTATCGGCGCAGGTCAGACGACAAAGCTGTGCAATCAGGTGATCGTCGGATGCGCGATGGCCGTCCTCGCTGAAGCAACCCGACTTGCCGTGAACGCAGGAATTGATGCCAATCGATTGCCCGAAGCGCTCGCCGGTGGCTTTGCGGACTCCATTCCGCTTCAGCTCTTCGTGCCGCGGATGGTCCAGGGCATTTACTCACCGCCGCTCGGTCACATCGCCACGATGCTCAAGGATCTCGATACGGTCGCCGATGTCGCGCAGACGACGTCAACGCCGGTGCCGATGGCATCGCTTGCCGGACAACTTTTCAGGCTGGCCAAGGCCGCGCGCGGCGCAGATGCGGACGCGCTGGAGATCTACAAGCTTTCAGCACCAGAGCATTGAGCTGCCGAATGCGACCAGAAGCGCCTTACGGCGACTTCTTGCGCTCATCGTCAGCCAGGAACCGGCCATATGTTCCCCGCGCAAACAGCAGAGGTTCCTTGCCATTGTAGGCATAGGCCTCGACGGCTCCGAGAAAGATCACGTGATCGCCGCCATAGTAGCGGTTGACGGAGCGGCATTGAAAACTGGCCACGCTCTCGGTAAGCACCGGAGCGTTGCCGAGACCTGGCGCCCAGTCAACACCAGCGAACTTGTCCTCGGACGATTTCGCGAACTTGTTGGCAAGCGCCTGCTGCGACGTGCCGAGGACATGGACGGTGAAGTGGCTGGCGTTCTGGAACACAGGCAAGCTTGAGGAATAGACCCCAAGGCTCCAGAGAACCAGAGGAGGATTCAAGGAGACCGATGCAAATGAATTGCAGGTGATGCCATATGGCTTTCCGTCGGCCGCCGTGGCGGTGATGATCGTTACGCCCGTTCCGTATGTACCGAGGGCATTTCGAAAATCGCGAGGATCGATCGGCGAACTGTCGCTCGCGAGTTCGTTGGCTGGATCGGGAACGGACGGATGCTTCGGCAGATCATTCATCGGCCGGCCTCACAGCGTGAGATTCTCGGACGGCAGGCCCAGCGCCACGCGTCCATAGTTGGTTCCGGCTGCGTCGAAGTTGAACGCGAGATGTGAGTTGATCGCGTGTGCATCGCGGAACTGCCGCTGCAGCACTCCCGTTGTGAACAGACCACGCGCCCCGCTCGCCGCAAATAGCATCGAGACCGCATCCGTACACAAGTTCACTGAAAAGGCCCCATCCCGTCGATACCTGGTCTTGGCTGACATATCGGGAATATGACCGCGCCTCGCAGCGTCCATGGCATCGATACAAGCCGAACGCATGATCAGGCGCGCAGCATCGATCTTGGCGGAAGCCTCCGCGATCTTGATCTGCGTGCTCTGAAAGTCGCTCAGCTTGGCACGGTTGTAGGTGGAAATACGGTGACGCACCACCTCGATATAATCGTTCAGGCACGCCTGGGCATTCCCCAGCGCGACACCGGACAAGACGTAAGGAAATAGCGAGAACACAGGTAACGTATACAATGGATTGGGATTGACTTTGCTTCCTGGCGGCCGGCCGCCGGTGAGCTCGCCAACAGCCACCGTCATATCGTCGGCCACAAAGGCGTCCCGGACTTCCACGTCGCAAGAACCGGTGCCGCGCAGCCCGGCGACATTCCAGGTGTCGAGGACTCTATAGTCGCCCTTCGGAAGCAGAAATATCCGGTACTCGATGCCATCTGCCTCGTCTTCAGAGGAGACCACGCTTGCAAGCATGTTCCATTCGCACGACGCGACGCCGGAAGAAAACGGCCAACTTCCGTGCAGCTGGTATCCGCCCTTGACCCTCGTGGCTCGGCCCGCAGGAAAGATGAACGAGGAGGCAATCAGCGTATCCGGATCACGGCCCCAGACCAGGTCCTGCGCCCGTTGCTCGAACATGCCGAGCATCCAGTGATGGCTCGCCAGATTGGCAAGATTCCAGGCCACTGACGCGTCAGCCTGTCCCAGCAGATCGGCGCAGTCAATCAGGGCGACATAATCGAGCTCAGCACCACCAAAGCGCGTGGGCTGGAGCATCCGGAACAGGCCGGCGTCGTGCAGATCCCGTTCGGTCTCGGCCGGAAGGTATCGCAGCTCTTCGGTTCGGGCAGCTCGCTCTCGCAGTCGTGGCAGGAGCGCCCGAGCATTCGCGATCATTGCTGCGTAAGCGCGCTCGCCGGATCCCGGCCCCTCAGGCTGGCCCACGCGCGGCTCTTGACCAGGCGCCATTCCGCATCCCTCGCTTTCTTATACTTATGCGGCGGGAAGATCGCCAAATCAAGCCGATCGCTCTGAACCCGGCTGTTCGGAAAGGAGGCGACATCGCGAACCGGCATCATGGAGCAGCGATCTGAAAGCCGCGCGATGCCAGCCTACCAGGTCGACGGCTCGGGGCTCAAACCGGGGACTTACCTGATCCGAAGACCCCCCTTTGGACGAATTCCGCGATCCGGCGCTGGTCATAACCAAGCGTGTCACGCAAGACGTCCAGGTTATGCTCGCCCAACAGAGGTGCGGCGACGGGATTAATCGCGCCGGTTAGACTCATGGTAATCGGCGTCTCGATGTTGGGGACCCAGTCTGCGGTAGGATGTGGAATCCGGCTCAAGCGATGGCGGTCGCGGGCTTCAGGTGCGTTAAAGCCCTCTTCGACGGTGCGGAGATAGCCGACCGGGATATTGGCCAGCTTCATCTTCGCCATCCAGTTCTCGAGGGTATCGCTTGCAAAGACTTCCGCGATGGCTGCCCGCAACAGTTCCTTGTTCTCGGAACGCGCTTTGCGCGTCGCGAATTGTGGGTCGGTGATGAGATCTGGCCGGTTCAACACCTCGACGACCAACCGGCGGTAGAGTCGGTCGTTGGCGCAGGCCATATAGAGTGGCCCATCGGAAGCTTCATAGACGCCGACGGTGGGAGACCCGCTCGGTGAATTTCCAAACCGGCCGGGATTTTGGCCATTCATCAGATAGGCCATGCCGTAGAAGCCCGTCATCGCCATTGCAATGTCGAACAAGGCGACCTCGACGTGCTGGCCGCGGCCGAGCCGATCCCGCGCCAGCAGAGCGAGAAGAATGGCGTTACAGGCCGTCATTCCCGTCGCAATGTCCACGATGGGTGGGCCGGTGCGAACCGGGGGACCGTCGGCAAATCCGTTGAGCGACATGAAGCCGCTTTCCGCCTGGGTGATGGGATCGAAGCCGGGGCGCGACGCGAATGGCCCAGAGCGCCCATAGGCCGAGATCGAACAATAGACCAGCCGCGGATTGAGCGGCGCGACAGCATCGTAGTCGAGGCCGAATTTCTTCATGACCCCGCTCGAAAAATTCTCGACGACCATGTCAGCCTTGCGAATCAGATCCAGCGCGATCTCGCGGGCTTCAGGCACGGTGAGGTCGAGTGCAATGCCGCGCTTGTTGCGGTTCAAGCTGAGATAAGCAGCGCTCTCACCGCCAAGCTCGGCGTGTTCATACGCGCGTGTATCGTCGCCCCCGTCCGGGTTCTCGATCTTGATGACACGCGCGCCGAAGTCAGCCAGCGTCTGCGTGCAGGCCGGGCCAGCTACCACGCGCGTGAAATCGACGACCAGCAGACCATCGAGCGCCGCAGGTCCTTCCGTTGCTCGCGAGGGACGTTCCGGCAATTGAGGCTTGGTGGACATCGATGACGCTCCCTTACATCGGCTTGTGGTCGCCGATTTCCTGCAAGACCAAACTTAAAGCCCGGCGCAGCCGACTTCGCAAGTGCTTCAGCGGCACCTACCAAAACGCAAAAAAAGCCCGGCAGCCATCAGGCTGCCGGGCCTATCGACATATTGGACGCGCGGGCTGCACCGCGTCTCGGGGAAGCCGTTCTACGTCGCGACGGTCGCCTTCCGCGCCACGGGATACCCGCCTCTTGCTCAGCGCAGCCGCTTTCGCCAATAAAGCGTGTGCGACCAGGCCCAAGGGACCTCGGGCTCGTAGAGCAAATAGCCAGCCCGGATGAAATTATTGGCGGATGCCGGATTATCCGTTGTGTCCGAGACAACACTATCCCATCCGATGCGCCGCCCCCTCGCCTCGATTGCCCGCATCAACCTGAGTTGAAGGCCGCGTCCCCAATGCCGCTGCATGACTCCAACTCGGCAGAAGTACCCACTGTTTCTTGCATGGGTCGATGGCACAACGCCGGCAAAGGCCACCGGATCATCATTGTGATAGGCGAGCCACCACGTACCCGACTCGAATCGCGGCATGGCCGCACCATCGAAGAATGTGAGCCTGTGCAGGTCGCCGAGGGTCTCGGCAATGTCCTCGTCGTCCGCATCGACGATACCAATTCTGTACATGGATGGCCCATCGACTGAATAATTCAGGGCCGAGCGACCGCAACTGGGTCGCGGGGCCACAGTTCATTTGCCCAACATGACTTTGACGCCTAGCCAGACCGCGCCCATCAGACCGGTCGCAACGACGGTGACGACCGCTTTGAATGTATAGCTCTGCGCCTGCTCCACGCTCTTCCGCCAGCGTCGCAAATGCTGGAAGTCTGCCCTGACCTCTTTCCGGTCATCATCTTCGATTCCAAACGAGGCCATGACCGATGCCACCGCCTTCAATACGATCGCGTCGATGCTGTCCTGCTGGAGCCTGTGCTGCTCAGCCAGCGTTTCCGCGACAATTGCCCTGATCTCGTCCTCTGGCATCTTCACCGCTTGATGATCCTTGCGACATTCTCGAACCCGCGCTTGGCGAAGTAGAAGGAGACTACGAGATTGGCGGTGATCGCCGCAAATCCCGCCAGGGCGTCAGTCGAGCCGAAACCTAGGACCTTGTCCCAGACCAGAAGCTTTGCGAAATAGATCGCCACGCAATAGCCCATCAGCTTGTCGGGCTCGTACCAGTGCCCGATCTCCGCGATGCGGTACTGCATGACAGCGTTGGTTTCGGCCGTCTGCGACGCGATCTCGCCGGCCGCGAGATCGGCAGCGATCTTGGCGTCGACATTTTCGGCCTTCAGTTTCGCGCTGTAGGCATTGATCAGTGCCTTGACGACGGGGCCGCCGAGAAATGAAATGATGGTCATCCACATTGGTCTTTTCTCCGAAGCGTACGTAGCCGCGCGATGATCGTGACGACGGAGATCACGAGCAGGATGCGTCCGGTTGTCTTGACGTCGCCCACAGCCGCGCTGATCTGATCCTTGACACCGGGATCGCCCAACGTGTCGGCGAGGTCATCGATGATCGAAGCCAGCGCACCGGCGAGCGCGATGCAATAGCTCCAGGCAATGGTCATGGAATGCAGACAGACCGCCTTGATCTTTGTCAGCATCACAGTTTGGTCCGCAGCGCCGCGAGCTTGAGCTCGAGTGACTTGATCAAGGTGTCGGTGCCGGTCACGGACCGCAGAATTGTGTCCTTGCAAAACCAGCACATGGCAAAGCCGGCAGCGAAAAGGATAATGTCGAAGATCGTCCACATGTTCACTTCCTTCCAAAAAGCGCTCTGGCGAGGTTGACCACGAACGCGCCGATCGAGCCTTTCGACGGGTTCGCCAATGAGGGCCCCGCCGGATCGCCGGCCACCGGGCTCTTTGCGATTCTCGC
This sequence comes from Bradyrhizobium iriomotense, assembly GCF_018130765.1. GTDB lineage: Bacteria > Pseudomonadota > Alphaproteobacteria > Rhizobiales > Xanthobacteraceae > Bradyrhizobium > Bradyrhizobium iriomotense_A. The sequence goes on along the minus strand of NZ_JAFCJZ010000002.1, from coordinate 11,433 downwards.
CGCCGCAAAGCCGATTTCGGGATCGAGCTCCATCAGGGCGATCATCAACGCGGCGCATCCCAATTGCGGGTCGACCTTGCTTGGATCGTAGACACCGTCCCGAACATATTTCCCGGCGCGGTATTGGTTGGTACCGGCCCAGAGATAGGGCGACGACACGCCGCGTGCCGCGTAGCCGATGCCGTTGTAGGTCTCGAGCGCCGTCAGCGCCGATGCGATTGACCAATCCTTGTGGCGCGCAAGGAAGGGCGGGCACTTCACCAGAGCGTCGATCGCGGCCGTCTCCCACGAGGCGAACGGACCGCGCCCAGCCGGAACGTGGACCGAGACGCGGTTCCAGGGATCTCCCTGCGCCAGGGAAGCGCGCCAGTCCTGTGAGGATTCCCGCTCGTGAATGACGGCAATCGCAGGCCAAGGGACGCCAGTTTGGGCTTCTACGGCCTGATAGCGCGCTTTGGCCTTGTACAGGCGGGCGGCGATCGATCCCGCCTCAGCCTTGCGGGTCAGCTTGGCTTTTGACCAGCGAGAAGCGTTCGCCTGAGTGAGGGCGTTAAGGTCTACCATGGGTTGCCCGGTTAGGGTTTGGGTGGTAAATCGCCGGGATGGACCTAGCGCTTACATTCGATAGAACTTCGGACGTTTCGAAGCTCGACGGCTGCAATACCCGCGGCATTGAATACCGCTGGGACATCTTCAGGCGCCATCTACCCACGAAGGGGCAAGCCTTGGATTTTGGCGCCGGCTCCTTACGTGAAAGCTACGATCTTGCGACGATAGGCTTTGACGTAACGTCGGTAGACTTAGACTCTGAAACTCTCGGCGCATACCAGCGCCGATATGAATGGCCTATCGACAGATCGCATCGGATCTTGGCTGCAGATAGTTTTACTTCTGCACTCGCGAAACTAACAGGCGATCAGTTTGCACTCATCACATGCTTTGATGTGCTTGAGCACCTAGAAGACCCGTCCGAGACACTCACGGCCCTTTCACGGCATTTGACCGACAATGGTCTGGTCTTCATCAGCGTACCGAACGGTCGAACACTTTTTGAACTATTTTGGCGTCTTGACCTCAAAATTGCAAAGGCGACAGGGCGCTACATCCGGCCGGGCGAACCACACTTGCAGCGAAACTCGCCGGCCAAATGGCGAGAGATCATTCAATCGTCGGGCCTGACGATCAAAGCCCACGAGATGCACATTGGCTTCTTTGCCAACAATGCTGCTGCAATGATTCAGGTGCCACTTGCCCTAGCTGGCCGGGTTTCCCGAAAGATGGGCTTTAAGCTCGACGGACTTGCTATCGCGGAGCGCGCCATAGACCAGATCGCGCCTGCAATGGATTTCCTAGACAGAAGATCAAAGTTCCTTGAGCCTCTGTATGGCTGGAATCTCTTCGTGATCGCTAAATAAGACGCAACAACTTATTGCCGATGATGGTCGGCTGAACGTTATTGTGCGCGCCGCCGCTACCGGCATTTTGAATGGTAATGCCGGTTGTCGAGCTTCCGGTAGCGCCTCCCGTAGTGGCTCCATTGATGCCAGCACCGCTACCACTTGCGCCGAACGCCGCGGACTGTGTGTAGGTGTGCGTATGCCCAGGATCAGTGACGCCGTGACTGTGGGTTGGCATCTGCGCAGATGTGAGCGTATGGTTTTCAAGGCCGCCCACCGCACCAAGGCTACTCGGGATCCCACCGAAGTAGCTCGATGTTAGACGAGATGCGGCCGGGCCGCCCATATCGTCCCGGCCGGCCACGACGCGCCCACGCAAATCTGGAATGTTGAACGTGGTCGATCCGTCGCCGGCCCCATACGTCGTTCCCAACAACGAAAACAACGCCGCATAGGTCGTACGCGAGATCGCTTGGCCGTACATCAGAGCGAACGAACTGTTGGGCGCGATCGAGCCCCAGAAGTCAATGCTCGCCCCAATGGGAATATTGTACGGATTGCCAAAGAAGTTTTGCAGGCAAAAGACTCCGTTCGAGGCGTTGTAGAGAGCGACATAAGGCGAACCTTGGATCAGCGTGCCAGCCGGAATTTCAACGCCAGGACTAGACTGGATCGACTTTGCTCCAAGTCCATCCACATTGAGGGTGACGTTCGGTGAGCCGGCCCCGTTCGTTGTATGTGGCGTGAACGCGATCACTTGCCCGTTCAACTGCGCGAGCGTCTGAAACGCCTGATATGTATTAACGGAATAGGCCGTGCTGGTACCGGTCGTCACGATCGCGCCAGTGACATCATCGCGATACTTCGCGATCGCCGCCATCATCGCACGTGCTGAATCGTTGACACTGGAGGGCGACTGGCCCTCCGTCCAGTTGATCGTCGAATCCGCCGTAGCGTCGACGGATGCCGTTTGAGACCATTTGTAGAGAGTCATTTCTGTATCCTGGATGTGAAAGAGACAGCGCCATAGGTCGTCGCTGCACTGTCGAAGAAGTCGTCGTTACCGGGTCGTCAGTCCTGCGCCTTGGCCTCTTTGGCGCACAACTCGATATACTGCGCGCAGCGACAGGACGGCACCCGGGCGGTCAGGAGGTTGCGGATCACGCCTGCGGGAACGCCGGGACTGTCGTTTGCAATCGTGGCCACACGCGCGTCGATGATGCCGTCGATTTCTCTGCGCAATTCCTCGATGCGCTCCTCAATCGTTGTCAAGCGTTGCTGCTTCGTTGCCATCGGCTTTTTCGTCCTTCGTTTGTGCCTCGAGTGTCGCCAGTTTCTGGCGGGCGGATGCTGCATCGTTCTGCGCACGCCGGAGCGCACGGTCCCGCTGAGCTTCGCGCGAGGCGAGATGAATCTGGATGTCATACGGTAGCGTCGCGAACCGACGCTTGAACGGCTCCGGCCAGGACCGTGGCGGAGGAATGGCCGCGATCGTGCTCATCGCACTTGCCGCCGCACCACCGAGGGTCGGGTCGGCAAGACCGAGCGCCACATGCATCCGCGATATGTCCTGCACGGCCGGCCAGAGCCGGTCCATGCCGAGCGAGGCACAGTCGGTCACAAAACGCGCCACCGACGCAGGCGTCGCTGGACAGGCGCTCGCGCCATTCAGCTCACACCATTTGGCGAACATCGGCGCATCGCGCAATCGCGCCTGCGCAAGCGCCGTGAGCAACGGATGGGTCATCGCTTCGCTCTGCGCAACGCCTCATGGATACTGCCCATCCGCCGACGCAGATCGACGAGCTGGACGCGCCTGCGCAGGGAGTGCGGGCTCGAATCGATCTCGGTCAGGGTGCGCGCCCTGGACGTCTTCGCTCGCGCGGGCAAACGCGCCGCTGCAGGCTCGAGCTCACCTTCGATCTCCTCGCTCACGACAACATCTCCCACAGCACGATTGCAACGAGGCCCGCGAGGGCCAGCGATATCAAATAAACGGTCATCATCTCTCCACGAAAAGAAATGCGCGGCAGATCGCGCGATGAGGCGCGATCGTTTCGGGCGCGAACCCTATCTCCGAGTCCCCGGAGACCGCAGCGGCGCGGGCAACAAGCCCGGCGCCGCGGGCCGGCACGTTCGCGCGTGCACGGCCAGCAAGATTGGTTCGGACGGCGGCACGCCGATCGGCGCTCCCTAGACGCGTATCAGGTGAGTGCGTGGCCGCGATGCGTGGGCCACCGTCCGATTCTGGAATCGAGGCGAAAAAACCCGCGGCGGATGCTGTCCGCGCGGGTGAACCAAACTCGTCTCGATGATGTCATTCTGCCGGTGTTTTGCCCGACGTGTCAAACCCTGTGGTGCGCGCGATTGTCGTCACACCAGGCGGACAAGGAAAAGCCCGCTGCGGATTGTTCCGTGCGGGCTGAACCATACTCGTTTCGATGATGCCATTCTGCCAGTGTTTTGCCCGACGTGTCAAACCCTGTGTTGCGCGCGATTGTCGTCACACCAGGCGGACAAGAAAAAACCCGCTGCAGATTGCTCCGCGCGGGCCGAACCAAACTCGTTTCGATGATGCCATTCTGCCGGTGTTTTGCCCGACGTGTCAACGCGGCGAGAGCTGAAACGGAAGTCCCTCCTCCCAGCTCTATATGTGGTCCGCAAGGGGCTTGCTTCAAGCCCCCGGAGACCGCGTAGAAGCCTCGACCCGAACAACGGCTCGAGGGGTCACGACATGCCAATCCTGCTTCCGACATCCCGCTCACGAACGCGCGCAGAACGCGCGACAGCGACCAGCCATGCGGTCATCATCGCCGGCGGCGGCCCGACCGGGCTGATGCTCGCCGCGGAACTCGCGCTGGCGCATATCGACGTCGCAATCGTCGAGCGACGTGCGAGCCAGGAACTATCAGGCACGCGCGCCGGCGGACTGCATGCGCGCAGCATCGAGATCCTCGACCAGCGCGGCGTCGCGGACCGCTTCCTGCGCGAAGGACAGATCGTCCAGCTCGCCGGCTTCGCCTGGACCAGGCTCGACATCGGCGATCTCCCCACCCGTCACGCTTACGGGCTCGCGCTGCGGCAGAGCCACATCGAGCGCATGTTGGCCGACTGGGTCGCGGAGCTCGCGGTGCCGGTCTATCGGAACCTCGAGGTGACGGGCTTCGCACAGGACGAGACCGGCATCGACATCGCGCTGTCGGGCGGCGGCACGTTGCGCGCAAACTATCTGGTCGGCTGCGACGGCGGCCGCAGCCTGGTGCGCAAGACGGCCGGCATCGACTTCGCCGGCTCCGAGCCGACGCTGAGCAATCTCATGGCCGAGGTCGAGATGGCGCAAGAGCCCGCATGGGGCCTGCGTCACGACGGGCTCGGCTTCCACGGCCTCAGCAAGGCGGAGAGCGGACGCGTGCTGGTCGTCGTGACCGAAGCGACGCGTGAGCGCAGCGGCGAGCCCACCTTGCGCGATCTCAGCGATGCCCTCGTCGCCGTTTACGGCACCGATTTCGGCGTGCACAGTCCCGCCTGGATCTCTCGCTTCACCGATGCGGCGCGGCAGGCTACCACCTATCGCAGGGGACGCGTGCTGCTCGCTGGCGATGCCGCGCACATCCATCACTCCGTCGGCGGACAGGGCCTCAACACCGGCCTGGAGGACGCGGTCAATCTCGGCTGGAAGCTGGCGCAGGTGGTCAAGGGCATCTCGCCCCAAGACCTGCTCGACACCTACCACACTGAGCGTCATCCCGTCGCCGCGCGCGTGCTGCGCAACACCAGGGCGCAGATCGCCCTGCTCCGCCGCGCTGATGACGGCCTCGACGCCGCGCGCGAAATCGTCTCCGAGCTGCTCGCCATGGACGAGCCGCGCAAGCGCTTTGGCGCCATGATGAGCGGGCTCGATATCCGCTACGATCTCGGCGAAGGCCACGCGCTACGCGGACATCGCATGCCCGATCTCGACCTGACGATCGAGGGCCGGCCACAGAGATTGTTCACACTGCTGCACAGTGGGCGCGGCCTGCTGCTCAATCTCGGCAAGCCGGATATTATCGACATCACGCCATGGGCGGATCGCGTCCGCCTCATCCGCGCCGGTTACGACGGCGCGTGGGAGCTCCCGGCGATCGGGCAAGTCGTCGCGCCAAAAACCGTGCTGGTGCGCCCCGACGGGCACGTGGCATGGATCGGAGACGAGAGCCAAAGCGGACTTGCGGAGGCGATGACGAGGTGGTTCGGGCCGGCGGCGGCGTAGCGGACGAACGCCTTCTCTCGTCGTCGAAACAAACAAGCCCGCGGCATCCCGCAGGCTCGTTCCGAATTCCTTCGATGATGCCATTCTGCCAGTGTTTTGCCCGACGTGTCAAACGATCGAACCTGGAGCGGCATAGGAAGGACTCAGCCCCCACCTTCACTCCGGCCTAAGCATCGGCCGTATCCAGCGGGAGAACCACTCCTCAGCGTCGTTGTGCGGATTGCCTGGACTCTCCACTCCAAAGATCGGTGGCGGAATAAGATAGCTCGGCTCATCCGCGAATACGCCTATCGGCCTGCTCGGCTGCGCTGGCGGACCGTCAGCGGTCGGCGAGATCCAGCTTCCAAACCGATCGTTGATTTCCGTCGACAGGAGATAGGGGACCGGTGCGCTCCCGGACGAGAACACGCTGGCCGCGTTCCCCTCATTCACACGGGTGAGACGCCGGACATCTGTGGGCGCGACTGATCCTGCGGCAAGCATGGGCGTGGCTTCTGGCAGATCTTTCGTAGGCATGGTGCCGGCTGGCGTGGTAGCCCACTCGCCGAAGCGACCTGCAAAGGTGCTAGCGGTCGCGTCCGAGTCAAGTGAGGAAGCTCCGTCTAGCTGCGGCCAGAAGGCCGATGAAGCCGAAGAGCCGCTGCGATTGCCCGTGTTGTCTACGTTAAGCCCATCGCCGTTGGTGTTGTGCACAGGCGCTCCTGTCGAGAACACTCCTCCGCTGGAAGTGGAAGGACCCAGCGTCGCACCGTCTGGGCTAATCTGCGCGTTGGCAGCGCGCGTAAGCGCTAAGATACCTCCAATGCTAAGCAGCCAAGCGGGAATGAAGGGAGCCGCTGCACCGACCGCAGCCGCCCCTGCCAACCAAGGAAGAAGAGCACTATCCACCAGAGATGTCCCACCGGCCAACGAATTCTCGTAGAATGGAAGCGGCGTTCCGGCGTGCGGATCGGATCGGAGGACTAGCGGGTCCGTCGGGGCGGCCGTGGTGGGCGGCAATTGTCCAAAGCCTTGCGGATTGGCCGCTGGGAAGCCAGGTGATCCATAGTTCGGTAGCGGGTTCGGCGTGAATCCTTCCGGTCGATTCAAATCTCCAGGCGAAGGCGGAATAAAGGGGGGAATCCGCGTATCGATGACGGGCGGCACGAGGCCAGGCTGATCGGGAACAGGTTCGACGGCTGTGAAGTGCTGCGAAATAGGCGAGCCTTTGGGATATCGCGCTAGTATCGCTATCTTGTCCGCGAGACTGCGAGTGCCGTCCGGAAGGAGGATGGGGGCGCGCAAAGCGTCTTCCCATTAGCTACCGGCACGGAGTTGATCGACGGTGTCCTGCATCTGCCGAATGCTGCCTCGATTCTCTTCAGAATACGTTTTCCAGTTTGCGTACCAATCCTCGATGCGCTTGTTCGCGTCCTCGCTCGTCATTCCCAAAGGTGTATTGGTAAGCAAATGGCCCCTCGCCAGCGCGTGCTTGGCCGCGGCCAGAAAGCTGCTCATCTCGGCATCCAGTTGATCAACAGCAGCGGTATCGCCTTCCTGAGCAGCGGCGAAGGATGGATGCGACTGGAGTACACCGAGAAACTTGCAAAATATCTTATTATAGCTCGCTAGATGACCTCCCGTGTGAGGGCTTGATCCTAGCTCTCGAGCTGCTTGCTGATCTGATGGCAAAGCCATCAAATTCTTGATGCCATTGAGGTTGAAACGATTAGCCAAGACCTTGAGTGCAAAGTGGCCAGCAAGGCTCTGTGGCAATATGTGATGAATCTGGATCATGCTGGCCTCTTGCGTTGCGCCAAGGCATCGGTCAGCGCGGCCCCAAGACATTGGGTGCCCGCATGCGAGTGAAGGAAAATGAACTGTGAGTTTTGATTGCTTGTCTTTGCTGTCGGGCGAAGCAGCAGCTAGCGACCAGTAGGGCCTTCGAGATTCTTGACGGCTCGCGCCACGCAATTGCCCGAAGCGAGGTTCTCGCATGAGCCGCAAAGAGACGCCCGCCGGCTGCGAAGAACAGACAACAAAAAAGCCCGCGACATCGTCGCGAGCTCACCATTTTCTAGATCATACCACTCTGCCAGTGTTTTGCCCGACGTGTCAACGAGCAGGCTGGACAGCATACGCTGCAAACCACCTTACATTCGTTCCGTCCGATGAGCCTGGAGAGCAAGGCTTTCACACCAAAATCGGCGGCTCTCTCTGCGACAGGATTTCAGGATCGGCAGCAGTTGCGCATCAGCTCAATACTTGGTCGCATCAGTGAATCCGATGCCCCTCATACCCGCCTCTTTGCACGCATCCTTGAAGACCTGATCGCAGACGGTCATGGGATAGAAGGACAGCCTGAAGATATGAGCCGCTCCGACAGCGTCCTCTTTGAAGAGAAGGCAACTTCTTCTATTCAGGTTGTAAACCTTACGACCGGGCGTGGGATACTCGATCTCAAGAACGGAGTTCGCTTCGTCGACGGCATCGAGAACTCTGACGACGTCGCAAAGCCAATACGTTGGCGCCGGGCGACCGTCTCGATACCATGTCTCGCATCTGACAAAACGAACTCCCTCCAAATCCAACGCCTCAAGAAGGCTCTTCATCCGGTCGGACACAAGCCGGTAGTCGTGAAAGAGCTCCCAGTCCGTGGGAGCCCGGCCGAGAGATTTGTCGATGACAAGTCGCGGTGGTTCAGGGAAGGCCACGAAGCCTCGCCCCGGTGGTGGAATGAGTACCTTGCGCTCGCCGGCGAGAGCTACGAGATTCTCCATCTCCCATCCCGGCGCCGTTTGAAACCTGAAGTCCAGACCTACGACATAGAACCTTCGGACCTTTGCTTTGCTCTGGCGCCTCTCTGGAAGGGAACGAACCATCCGTCTTCTCTCGTTTACACAACAGGTCTAATGCACTCTAGAGCATTGTGATGACGATGCCCACTGCCGGCGTTCTACCCGACGCGTCAGACGACCTTTCTGAACGCGACGCGCGCAACTCCTTCCGCGCACCATCGCGCTCTGTCATACCGCCTATTGCACCGAACCGTCGCTGCAGAAAAACACGGGCAGGCCCCCGAATTGATCGGAGTCCTTGTATCTAACCGTGAAGCGCTCGCGCTCATCGCGGCCAAACGTATCGCCGTCTTTGACCACAGGTCCGTGCTCAACCAGATAGACGACCAGACCGTCCACCTTGTCCATCAAGGTTGAGAGGGCCAGCTTGTGGGTCTCAAACTGAATCTCACGCTCGGCAAAAGCCGACAGACCCATTGTCACTGCGCCGATGCCAGCCTCTGATCGGAACGGCAGTATGTCGATCCACAGCGAGGACGGATAGTCGGGGAAAGGTGCGAACGATCGGATGGACATGTCCAGCCATAGATCGGCAGATCGTGCGACCTTGCCATTCCAGACCACGCCGCAGCATTGCGGCATGGTCGCAATCAACGCGCCGATGACGGCAGTTGTCAGACGAGTAGCGGGTAACGGTTGCTGGTTCTGGCCAAGTACCGAAACGATCAGATGGCCTCGGTGCCGTGCCGCAACTACCTTGCCCTGCGGCCATGTCGTGGCAGCGCGCGACCACAGTCCTGCATCATCTGGAATGGGGCCCGGCATCGACATCACGGCAACGAGTTCGTTGCCACAGCGTAGCAGCGGTGAGCCCCGGCGCATGCCGCCCTCGCCGCCTCCGTCCACCTCCATCGGCAGTTCTGGATGTCGCGCACGGACGGCTTCGGCAAGCGCAACCATGTCCGGCATTGCAGGTGTTTCCAGCAAGACCAGGGCAAGAAAAGACTTACTCATCGGCCGCCTCATGGACGCTTTGCGGCGTGACGTGGTCCTATCACGGCTCGCTTGCAGGTTGCGTTTCCGTTCAATAGAACAAAACAAGAACATTGTCAACTTGTGCCGGCGCTCCACGCAATCGGTGTCTTGCTGATCCGCGAAAGTCCCGCGCTCCGCCAAGCCCCCGAACCATCATATGCGAAAGCCACGTCCGCCAACGGACCCGCCACTTCCCGCTCTCTCGCCGGCAGCGCCGAGGCGAAGAATGAGTAACCAGCTCAAACAACGCAAACCGCGCCTCGTGAGACGCTCGAATTCGCCTTCGCACCACTTATTAAATGATGGAGACGCCTCGTCGAAAGAAGCCTAGTGTTCCCCTATCACCGCAAGGCCCTTGGCATCTATCGGTGATGAGAACGCCAATTGCGCTCCCGCCCTACTCCAGCAAGGGAGCAGCGCCATGCTGACGCGGCGGCGTTACAAGCAGACCAGGACTCTCGACCAGCGGCTTGCCGAGGAAGCGGCACGCCTTCGCGACGAGGCGCGCGCGCTGCCGCCCGGGCGCGAGCGCGAGATACTGCTGCGCAAGGCGCGGCAGGACGAGACGGCGGTGCAGATCGAAGCCTGGCTTCGTTCGCCCGGCCTGCGGGCGCCGACATGATGCAGCAGTATCGCGCCTATCTCGTGGGGGAGAACGGGGTGTTTCAGTCCGCCGAGGCTTTCGAGGCGCGGTCCGACGCGTCCGCGCTCCTGTTCGCGCGCCGGGGCGATGTCGAGGTCTGGCAGCTCGGCCGCAGGATCGGCCTGCTGAAACAGGCGACATTGTCCGCCGCAGCCTCGCCCAAAGACGCAGGCCCTGGCGAGCAGCCCGGTCACTCCTCCGCAAGCTTCCGCTCGATATAGGCATCCACCGTTTCGGCAGAGGAGCGCTGCACGCCGACCGCGGCAACATGCAGGTCGAGCGCATCGCGCTGCAGCACGCGCAGGCCGCGGCCACGGGCGCTGACCGGCGCCGTGTTCAGATATTGGTCGATGGCGCCCTTGGCTTGCGGGATCGCCTTCGGATCGCCCCTTGCGATCAGAAGACGCAAGAGGCTCTGGCATTCGGCCAAGCCGGGCATGGGTTTTTGCCTCAGCCTTGCTGCGACTTCGGCTTCGGCCGCTTTACCGGCTGGGTGTGGGTGCCGAACAGCATCAAGAGAAACGCGACTTCTTCCTTCGAACCGACCTGGATCATGATGATCTCCTTTTCGCTTGGTTGGTCGAGGCCAGCGAGCAAGGCGTTCAGGACAATCGGGTTTCGGGATTGTTTCAGGACTGTTTCGTCGTCGGCGATGGGCCACAAGCCGACATCGATGCGACTGAAGGTCGCCAACCCGTCGGCCTCTAGTTTGCGAGCTTGCGATTGCAGGCAACCCTGTCTTCGTTTGTGGCGAGCGAATCGTAATCGTCTGCAAGCCTAAGGTAGACCGTACGCAGCCCCTCATCCGATATGCATGACGCCATCGTTCGGTACTCCTCGGCTACGTGCCGATGCCGGGCGGCTTCCGCCATGTAATCCGTGTTCATCGCAAGCTACCTGAGCCCGACCGTCCGTCCCCGGCGCGAGGGGACCATTGCGATAGATCAATGACTGCAAGACACATCGGCAACCGGCGAACACCGCTGACCAAATCGCGGGACTGTCCGAGGCGGCTAAAGCAGGCGGCGCCCCCCGTCCGCCAAGGATCGGAATCCGGCATCACGACGGGCACTCGGCCGATCCTGCTATTATGCCAGTGTTTTGCCCGACGAGGCTGGGCAAGAATTGGTCGCTGGCGGCGTCAGGCCGGAGCGAACGGGCCGATTGCGGGCAGAGGCCGGATATTTGTCCAGAGTGCCCCTTGAGCAAGCTGGATGCGGCGCCGGAGGGCTGCGAGGATGCATCGGCAAAGAGCAAGCGTCTTTGCGAGCGCGGCCAGAAACCCGTCGAATCCAAGGATGTTGAGCGCACGGGTAAAGTTGTAACAGA
>NZ_JAFCJZ010000019.1 GCF_018130765.1 Bradyrhizobium iriomotense | reverse complement strand
GGCAAAAAGCCGCGCATCGCGTTCCGTCCCAACAGGCATCATCCAAAGCTGCCACCCCGGCTCAAACGCTACAACCTCCTCATCGCGCGCCGACGAGCCCAGGTCGAGACCACCTTCGCCACTCTCAAACGCCGCATGCGACTGACCTGCATCCGCTACGTTGGTCTGATGAAGGCAAGCGGCCAGGTCCTGCTTGCCTCGATCGCCTTCAACATGAGGCGGTGGGCCACGATCGCGGCCTGAGCCGCCCGCCGAGGGCGACAACTACACACTTGGCCGGCAATGGCCGTGACCGCGCCCCTCTCTCCGAACGTCCTCAGCCTCAAAAGCCGATAACGCAACAGGCCCCTTGTGGGAGAAGGTGGCGCGAAGCGCCGGATGAGGGGTTCTATCCGCGAACACAAATGTGAAGGGTCGCTCGTGGAGACAGACCCCTCACCCGTCTCGCCGCTGCGCGGCGAGCCACCCTCTCCCACAAGGGGAGAGGGTAAGAATCCTGCTCACTCCCTGAAAAATGCCAGCAGGTCGGCGTTGATCGTCTCGGCGTGCGTGGTCGGCATGCCGTGCGGAAAACCCTTGTAGGTTTTCAGGATGCCCTTCTTGAGCAGCTTGGCCGACAGCGGCGCGGAGTCGGCATAGGGCACGATCTGGTCGTCGTCGCCGTGCATCACCAGAACCGGCACGTTGATCTTCTTCAGATCCTCGGTGAAGTCGGTTTGCGAGAACGCGACGATGCCGTCGTAATGCGCTTTTGCGCCGCCCATCATGCCCTGGCGCCACCAGTTCTCGATCACCGCTTCCAGAGGTTTTGCGCCGGGGCGGTTGTAGCCGTAGAACGGGCCCGCCGCGATGTCGCGGTAGAACGCCGAGCGGCCGGCGGCGAGCTGGGCCTGGAAATCGTCGAACACGCTCTTCGGCAGGCCGCCGGGATTGGCCGCGGTCTGCACCATCAGCGGCGGCACCGCCGAGAGGATCGCAGCCTTTGCGACGCGGCTCTCGCCGTGACGGGCGATGTAGTGCACGACCTCGCCGCCGCCGGTGGAGTGGCCGACATGGATGGCGTTCTTGAGGTCGAGATGCGTGGTGAGCGCGGCGAGATCGTCGGCATAATGATCCATGTCGTGACCGTCGGCGACCTGTGCCGAGCGGCCGTGGCCGCGGCGATCATGGGCGACGACGCGATAGCCGCGCGTGACGAAGTACATCATCTGCGCGTCCCAGTCGTCGGACGACAGCGGCCAGCCATGGCTGAACACGATGGGCTGGCCCGAGCCCCAGTCCTTGTAGAAGATTTCGACACCGTCCTTGGTGGTGATGGTGGGCATAAATGGCTCCTTATGGCCTTGAGTCATCCCGGGGCGCGCGTCAGCGCGAACCCGGAATCTGGAGATTGTTTGAACGAGATTCTCAGGTGCGCGATTGCGCACCGGAGTTCGATGCTTCGCATCGCCCCGGAATGACGAGGGGGTAACGTTCAGGCAAACGTCATCGGCTTGTAGCGGCGCCAGGCGCCGATGGTCAGCACCACGAAAAACACCAGCACGATGCCCTGCACCACGGCGAACACGGGGCCTCCCGGTGGATTCGGCGGCACGGCGGGCGCGAGCGCGGCGAGCGCCGGCACCTTCAGGAACGACTGGATCACCAGCACGAACACGTTGAAATAGAGCGAGATCATCGCGGTCACGATGTAGACCGGACGCCAGACGCCAGAGAGCTTCATGCCGTAGAGCGCGAAGCAGGCGATCGCGAGCAGCACCAGCGAGATGATGCCAATGATGTGCGAGGGCAGCAGCTCCTTGAACGGGAACAGGAAGCCGGTGGCGCTGGTGAGGATGGTGAACAGCAGGAAGATCGCGGTGAGTCCCGGCATCGACTTCGAGCCGAGCAGCCCGAACATCACGACGAAGCCGGCAGCAATGGCGATCAGGCTGATGATGACATGGATCAGCGTAATGGCAGACAGGCTCAACCCGAGAACCATGACATCTCTCCTACTCTCTGCATTGAGACAACGAGAGTAGTATTACGGTCCTCATGGGATTGCCACATGCGTTGTCGTCACATGCATGAGCACAGCCATGCGTCATCGTGCGAATCGACAAACGCATGGCTGAATTTCTTGCAGCGCTGTCACAAACGACAGCAGGCTTTCGACGAAAGTTGAATCGATGCCTCACACTTCCTTGGTGTCGAAGATCAGGAGGTCGGCGCCACCGCTGGCGAATTTCGGCACGTCGGCGCCGGTCGCCTTGCCTTCCGGACTGGCGAAGGCCGCCTGAATGTCGGCCACGCTGTCGAAGGTGAGAATGGCGACGAGATGGATTCCGGAAGGACCTGCGGGAGATGCGACCGCTCCCTTGCTGACGGCGTATTTCTTCAGGCCGGGAAGTTTCTTCGCGAGCGGGATGTGGGTCTCGGCATAGTACTTGTCGAAGGCAGCAGCGTCCTTGGGCGTTTTGTACAGCACGACGATTTCAGCCATTAAGTCCTCCCTAGGGAATCCCTGTTTTTCCACGCGCGATTGGTCTCGCGGCGAGGCGATAGTCTGTGGGACGCAGCAAGATGGCAAGCGGGATTCGGCTTGCCATTCCCTTGCCTTCTCCTTGACTTATAGTTTGGGCACGATCTCGTCGGAAAACCGCTCCACACTTTTCCGGATCGTGCTTTAAAGCGCCGGTTTTGCGGCGTCGCCGAGATAGCCGTGCAAGGAGGCCACGACCTGTGCGCCTTCGCCGATGGCGCCGCCGACGCGCTTGACGGAGCCGGAGCGGACGTCGCCGACGGCGTAGACGCCAGGCACCGAGGTTTCGAGCGGCGCCACCAGCTTGCCCTGATTCAACTCGGACTGCGCGCCTGTCACGACGAAGCCGCCGCGATCGAGCGTCACGCCGCAGCCGTGGAGCCAGGAGGTGGCGGGATCGGCGCCGACGAACAAAAAGAGATTGCGGATGTCGGCGGAATCCTCGTCATCGGACAGCCGGCTCTTCCAGCGGATGCGCCTCAGCAGCGAGGTCTCGTCGCCTTCGAGCGCTGATATCTCGGTGTTGAACATCAATTCGATGTTCGGCGTCGCTTCGATGCGCTCGATGAGATATCGCGACATGCTGGCGCCCAGGCCGCCGCCGCGGATGATCATCAGCACCTTCTTCGCATGGCCCGACAGAAACACCGCGGCCTGACCTGCCGAATTGCCTGCACCGACCAGCGCCACCTCCTCGCCGGCGCAGAGCCGTGCCTCCACCGGCGAAGCCCAGTACCAGACGCCGCGGCCCTCGAACTTGTCGAGATTGGCGATGTCAGGCCGGCGATAGCGCGCGCCGCTCGCGACCACCACCGCGCGCGAGCGCAAGGTGTCGCCGCAATCCAGCGCCAGCGCAAAAGTGCCGTTGGCGCGCGAGCAATCCAGCGAGCTCACCGACATCGGAATCATGATGTCGGCGCCGAACTTCTGCGCCTGGGTGAAGGCGCGTCCCGCCAGCGCCTGGCCGGAGATGCCGGTCGGGAAGCCCAGATAATTCTCGATGCGCGCGCTGGCGCCGGCCTGGCCGCCAAAGGCGCGGGTATCGACGACCGCGACCGAGAGACCTTCGGAGGCCGCGTAGACCGCGGTCGCAAGCCCTGCCGGTCCGCAGCCGACGATGGCGACGTCGTAGATGCGGTTGTCCTTGGCCCCGCCGATCATGCCGATGGCGCGGCCGAGCTCGGTCTCGCTGGGATTGCGCAGCACCGTGCCGCCCGCCGTGACGACGAGCGGCCAATCCTCCGGCTTCGGCGAATAGCGCGCGATCAGCTCGGCGGCGTCATGCTCGCTGTCGGGATCGAGCAGATGATGCGGCTGGCCGTTGCGGGTGAGAAAGCCCTGCAGGCGCACCACGCCGGCGGAGTTCGACGGCCCGATCAGCACGGGACCACCGATGCCGCCCTGGATCAGATTGACCCGGCGCAGGATCAGCGCGCGCATGATGCGCTCGCCGAGCTCGGCTTCGGCCACCAGCAGCGCGCGCAGCCGGTCCGGCCGGACCAGCAGCACCTCGACATCGCCCTCGGCGCGGCCGTCGACCAGCGCCGGCCTGCCCGAGAGCTGGCCGAGCTCGGCCAGAAATTGCCCCGGCCCCTGATCGATCACCGGGGTGACGTGACCGAGACCGTCGCGCTGGGTGATGGCGACGTGGCCCGCCAGCACCACGAACATGCCCGGCCCGGGCTTGCCGGTCTCGAACAGGAGTTCGCCGTCCTTATAGTGCCTGAGCTCGCCGAAATGGCGCAGGCGCTCGATCTCGACTTGTGTCAGCGTCGGAAAGGTCTGCTCGGGACGCGTGAACTGCGCCATCTGCGCCTCCCTGTCGGTTCGTTGCACCTCGTCCTGCGCCATCGTCATTCCCGCTCATTCCAAAATCTACGGCCTTCAATCGTCCGCCTTGCCGGCGGTCCCCTCATCTAGGGTGCCATCGTCGTTCTGCGAGGGCTCGGTGATTGCGGCGCGCTCGCGCGCCTGCAGCTTCCGCCGCTTCAGGTTTTCGCGCAGCGCCGATTTCAGCCGGTCATCCCGGGACGCCCGGCCCTGTTTCGAATTCTGGCTCGCGCTCTTGTCGTTTGGGTCAATCATCAAAGGTCCACCGCAGCGATCGGCCATAACATGCCCAACGAACATGGCAGCTCAAGAGGCGAGCGCGACCCGATCGTGCGAAACTCGAAATGGATCGAATCCGGGCCCTGGGCCAACTGGCCAGTTGGGCGGGGATATCGGACGCCGAATCGCCCGAAAGTCGGTCGTTTCAAGCGAAAACGGGCATTTTGGCCCCGATATCGACCCGATTTTCTCGTTTTGACGGAGCTTGCAAGCTTGCACAGGAGGGGGGCTTGTGGCAGATATCGGCCCGCTTGGTAGGCCCCTGTGGCGGCCGATTCTGATCCCAGCACATGCTGCCGTAGCTCAGTGGTAGAGCACTCCATTGGTAATGGAGAGGTCGACAGTTCAATCCTGTCTGGCAGCACCATTCTCTTCGTTCAATCCGACATGAATCAGCGTTCTCGCGGCATCTGACGCCCGAGTTTTGCTCTTCTCTTTCGCCCTCCTCTGTGAAGAGGGCGCAGGGAAGGCCGGGTGCCGGCTGGCACCCATGATCCGCTGCGCGAAGATTTGCACACGCAAATGCGCAGGCGGGACAACAGGTGGGCCGGAAAACACCCGGCCTTCCCTGCGCGATGGATTGACGGCTTATGCCTGCTCTCCCCGGAGCCGAGTTCCTTCTGGCCTCCGTCACCTCGCGAATTGGCGATGTCTCCAGGCCCGGTTGAGCCTAGAACCATCTCCGCAAGGCTTGACCGTAGCAACGACGGTCAGGACCACACGGTTTTGCCGTACGCAGCTGCGCCGTCCGTCCGCACGCTAGCCAAGACCTCACGAGGTTCATCTCGCCCTGGTCCCGCCTTCCCGTGCCCGACGCAGCCGCGTCCACCGCACCCCGATCCACGTTCGTTACGACGTACGATCGCCCCTCTCCGGGGACCGGGATGGCGGGATACTGCCGTAATTCCGAATTTCGGTAAAGTAGAATATTTTTGCGGGAGGGGATTGACGGGGGTTTGGCGCGAAGGGGGTGTTTTGCCCGACGGGTCAGATTGGCGTGCATGGAGAACACAAGCCCGACGGCACATCCCAAAGACCTGATGCCGAGGTTCCTGCCTGCTCAGCCGCGCAAGTAAGGTTAATTCTTCCTTTCGATTGTCGGTAAAATTTTATCTATTATCGTCTTCTCATTCATAACGAACCAGAGGCTCCGATAGTGTTTGCGTTTTGCCTGATCGTGACTGGGACTGTGCTGCTTCTGTCCGGCTTGGTTGCCTTCGGCTTTCATCGAAACTCGCTGCACTCAATGGCGTTGCTCTAGCCGCACCGGCCTTCCCTGAACGTCCGGATCTCTCTGGCCAAGACCTGAGCATCCGCGGCAGGATTACGAGAGATCGGGCGCTTCAGCGGACTTGCAGAGCTTTTGTTAAGAGTGCGCCAAAGGCCAACGCGTAGGATGGGTAGAGCGAAGCGAAACCCATCAGAGCCTTGATCGGTGACGAGACATGATGGGTTTCGCAAGTGCTCTACCCATCCTACGCGCTATCCATCACTTCGTCGGCCCGTCCAAATATTGTGACGGCTTAAGGCCAGAGGGGGACGTGGTGATTTTGACCGGCGCTGGGGCTATAGTTCCCAAAGTCAGCTTATGCCGTCCTTTCGTCAGCCCGTGCGTAGAGGATTGACTAATGACCCGCGGATATTTTGAAGACATCGAGATCGGTGACAGCCAGAAGGCTGGGCCATATTCTGTCTCCAAGGAAGAAATCATTCAGTTCGCCAAGCGGTATGACCCGAGGCCCTTCCATAT
This sequence comes from Bradyrhizobium iriomotense, assembly GCF_018130765.1. Taxonomy (GTDB): domain Bacteria; phylum Pseudomonadota; class Alphaproteobacteria; order Rhizobiales; family Xanthobacteraceae; genus Bradyrhizobium; species Bradyrhizobium iriomotense_A. The sequence continues at coordinate 165,613 of NZ_JAFCJZ010000019.1, read as the reverse complement.
CGATGAGGCCGCCGCTGCTCGTTCCGTTTTTGGCGGACTGTCGGCTTCTGCTGCCCACACGTTCGCGATCTTCATCTCGCTCACTAACGAATTACAGCCGCCGGTCCGTGCCGTTGCCGGGTTGGGCTATGATGAGCTGCGGCTACCCAACGCAGTGCGTCCCGGCGACGAACTCTATCTCGAAGCGACCACGTTGGAAAAGCGCGAGTCGAAGTCGAGACCCGATAGTGGAGTCGTTCGCGGCCAGTTCCGCTTGCGCAACCAAAAAGGCGATACGGTGCTCCAGTGCGTCGGCAACGGTCTCGTTGCGAGGCGACCGGATGCGAAAGCATCAACGTAAGCCATTGTCGGCTCGGTCGGTTGTCTGCCTTGGATCAGCCCGCAGGACGGGCAGAGCGAAGCGAAACCCGTCGAAGGCCTGCGCCAATGTGAAGCATGATGGGTTTCGCAAGTGCTCTACCCATCCTATGCGGGCACGCATCAACGTGTCTCCGATGCCTCTTCCTGCACCGCAACCTAGGAAGTATTGCGCGAACCGGCGAAGCAAGGAGTTGCGGCCCATCGACGAGCCAGAACCGTGGTCGAACCCCGCGACATCCGAACTGCGTCGCACTGTCCGTTGGCCCTCCAAATTCATGGTGATAGACTCATATCTCGCGGTCTGTCCGGGAGGACACAATGGGATGGTTTGACGGGCTGTTTGGAAGGACGTCGGCGCCTACGACCCCACCACTCTTTGCGAGATTCAGGCGGAAATCACGGGCACCGACTGATCCTGATCTTCTGAAGATTGCCAAAGACCGAAAAGGGCATGTTTCGAGGAGAGCCGTAAGAGACGAATATCATCGGCTGCTCCTGGAGAAGTACGCGCACGATAAGTCGTGACTTTCGCAGGAAGGGCGGAGTGAAGCCCGTAGGATGGGTAGAGCGAAGCGAAACCCATCGGCATGTCGCTCGGTGACGAAACATGATAGGTTTCGCAAGTGCTCTACCCGTCCCACGCACGACGCGTGATCAACTGCCATCACCCGCCCGTTGCCCGGCAAACCGATCGTCGGAGCGGCGCAGCCGCCGGCAAAGCTCGCGATTGATGTTCTGCAGGACGATCACATAGGCGTGGATATCGGTCTTGTAGCAGGCGTAGAGCTTTCGGGCCGTCAGCTCGTACAGCACGGTCGGACTTTCCGTGACCACCGTGGCCGAGCGATTTTGCATTTCGATCAGCGTCATCTCGCCGAAGAAATCACCAGGCTCCAGACGGGAAATCGGCACGATGCTCCCCGAATTCGTGCGTTTGCTCACCGCCAGCCGGCCGGACTTGACGATGAACATCGAGCGTCCGGGCTCGCCTTCGGCCACGACGGTTGCTCCGGCATCGAAGCGGCACTCGACCAGCATCGAGATCAGGAGGTCGAGGCTTGGATCCGGAAGACCGCCGAAGAACGGCGTCGCCAACAGGAACGCTTTCAGATCGGGGGCCGTGACAGTCATCGCGCAAGGATACGCCTCACCGCTACTTGCGGCAAGCAAAGCACATATCGGCGCCGACGACGCCCAACCTGTTTGAAGAAAGCGGCCTGCAAAAGCGCACAGCGCGTCGGACGGGCAGAGCGAAGCGAAGCCGCCGAGGCGCTGAATTTCGCCTATTCTACGCGCTCATGCCGCAGACTGCAGTCACGGGCCGCCGAACCGATAATTGAAGCCGACGCGGAGAATGTTGTCGGTGACGTGGGACGAATACCGGACAGTCACCGGTGCGCCGCTGGGCGAGGTCACCGGCGTGATCGCCGTCCCCGAAACGGTGCCGAGATCGACATAGAGATATTCGGCCCTGGCGGACCAATTCGCGCCGATGAGCCCTTCAACGCCGGCGCCGATCGTCCATCCCACCCGCGTGCTGCGGTCGCCGAAAGATGTCGCGGCCGAGGTCAGAATGACGGTGTTCGTGCCCTGCGGCCCCGTGATGTTGGTGCCGCTGACGCCGCCGGTCGTGCTGACCTCGCCATAGGCGAGGCCGCCGGTCACATAGCCCAGAATCGCGGGCATGAAAGTCGTGCCGATGCGGCCCCGTACGGTGCCGAACCATTCCAGCTTCTGGTTGAGATTGAAATTGACCGGCATGCCCGGCGTATTGAACGGCGCCGTGTCGCCGATATGACCTGGAGTGCAGGCGCCGTTGAACGGAGCCGCAGCGAGCGTTCCGCCGGCGCAAACCGCAGCAGTGGTGCCCTTTTGCGCCGAACCCTGAACATCAGTTTCGATGCCGAACACCCAGTTCATCCGCTGCCAATTGTAGCCGGCCTGGCCGCCACCAATCGCACCGGTCATATCGAAACCGCTGGCGGCCGAGCTCAGCAATGCACCGCTTGCCGAGTCATAAAACGATTGGGTCGTGGAGGAGTTGCCCCAGCTGTAACCGACATTGAGGCCGGCGTAGAAGCCGTTCCAGTTGTAGACGGCGGGCGGAGCCGCATGCGCGCCAGTCGCGATCAATGACACCAAACACACGATACCACTGAGGATGCGCTTCATAACCGCTCTCCAGCTCAATATCAAAGGTCGGGCAATCGTTGTGAGCGTAGCGGAGTTTGGCGGTTTTCGCTGTGGCCCTTGCGCCACAAGCCCGGCTTCTTTTTGGACCTCATGGAACCCAAAAGGCGGAGCGGCTCGAGGTGATGGACATCGGTTCCGCCAGTCGTCTCACCCCATCCCGGATGCGCTAGGCTTGCGCTTCTGCCTTCGTGTCCGGGCCATTTCGACCGAGGCGTGGTTCCGTTCGCGTCAGCAGCCGCTGAATGTTGGCGCGATGGCGAACGATCACATAGATGCCGCCTGCGATCACGAGCAACCGATAGGGCAGCGGCTGCGCAAAGGCGCAGACCAGAACGATTGCGGTCAACGCCGCGAGCATCGAGCTGAGAGAAACGATCCTCGCAATCGCCAGCACGATGCCGAAGACCGCGGCAGCTCCCAGTCCCACCGGCCACGACATCGCCAGTAACACGCCGAGCCCGGTCGCCGCGGATTTGCCGCCTGTGAAGCGCAACCAGATCGAGCGGCTATGCCCGAGCAGCACGGCAATTCCGGCCAGGCAAACAACCCATGGCACCCAGACTTGCAGGTCAGACGCTGTGGGCGGGATCGGGGACAGCGCGGCATAGAGCCAGGGACAGAACGCGCGGGCAACGATGATGGCCGCCACGCCTTTCAGCACGTCGGCGACCAGCACCAGCAGCGCGGGCCATTTTCCAAGAGTCCGCAAGACATTCGTCGCGCCGGTGGATCTGGAGCCATGCTGACGAATATCAATGCCTCGAAGGAGTTTCCCCGCCAGATAGCCCGCGGGGATCGAACCCAGGAGATAGGCGATCACCAATGCGAACGCGCCCGCAGTCCAGAAAGCCATGGGATGAATTGCCTTCGAAAAAGATCAACGGGAATACCTTAGCGCGCAGGATGGGTCGAGCGAAGCGAAACCCATCAGACTCGTGCGGTGGCGAAGATGATGGGTCTCGCAAGTGCTCCCCCATCCTCAGCGCTGAAAGCTATTTGGGCCGGTGTCCCCTGATCGCGTGTGCGCGCGCATTGTAGGTGATGCGACCGTCCGCATCTGCCGGCAGGCGCGCGCGGACCCGCGCGATGAGCGTCTCGACGTCTGCGGGTTTCATCGCTGCAACGGCAGGCCGGATCGCAGGCGACTTCAGATTGATGGCCCAGAAGTCGTCGAAACCTGAAAACGTCCGTTGCACCGTAATCTCTCGCATTTGCACGTCCTCGAGACCTGCTCCTCGCCACAGGTCGCGCAACGCGTCCATGCGAGAGGCGTCCAACCGCGGCGGGCGGGTCGCTGTAACTCCCATTACCTTCATCTCGTCGTAGATCGGATCGAGCGGAAAGCCGCCACCCAACATGTCCCACATGTAGGTCACGACCGCACCGCCGGGGACGACGACCCGCACCATTTCGCTGACGCCCTTGGCGGGATCCGGAACGAACACGAGAACCAACGCCATCACAGCCGCATCGAAGCTGCTATCGGCGAAAGGGAGTGCCATGGCATCACCCTGACGAAACTTTGCCACGCGCGCCGCAGGTCGCGTGCGTGCAAAAGCGAGTTGCTCTGCGGAGGGATCGATGCCCTGGACCTCGACGGGGCTGCATCGCTCGACCAGGAGTTCAGTGAAGGCCCCGTTGCCGCAACCGATGTCGATCCACCGCAAGCCCGCAGGAGGTGCCAGCCAATCAAGGAATATCTCGCCGGCGGACCGGCTCCAGATTCCCATCATCTGCTCGTAGGCGGCACCGTCGTCGAAGTGAATTGTCTGCTCTGCCATTTCGAGATCCTCCCGGCCCGATGACGATCCTTCGCGCGCCATTCTGCACACAAGGACGGCATCGGGAAAGTCTCGGATGTGACCCGGTCCGCGCGGCTCACTGCCGCGCAATGCTCTCGCCGCGCAACGTCCGTCGCTTTCGCCACACCTGCAGGTCAATCATGACTTTCACAGTTGCCGCGAGGACGAGCGCGCACAGCGCCGCCTTCGAGATCGTCTCCATCGTCCCTTCGATCAGCAGGCAATGAACCACGCTGCCTGCGACGATGACGATCGCGAGCGGCACATGAACGAAGCGCCAGGTTCGCGGTCGCAATCCCAAGCGCCGGCGCAATGCTGCCAGAAGCGCGACGATGAAGATGGCCCACATGGCAATGACGCCGAAGGGGGAGAACGGCGTCGGCGATGAGAAGGTCAGGGCGTCGATCATGTCAGGCGGGCTGGTGATCCAGAGGCCGGCGACATGGATCACGATCGCCAGAGCAAGCGCGCCGCCGATCCAGTGATGGGCGCGCCGCCCGCGATAGGCCGATAATCCCGGCAAGTAGCCGCCGATCAGCAGGGGCTGAACGAGCACGAGAGCGAGCGCGACGATGCCGGCGAATCCCGCGAAGATGTAGACCGGACCGCGCCATGCGAGCTGCTCGCTTGCCGCGGCAGCGGCGATCGGCACGCCAATGGCTAGAGCAAGAGCGGCCCAGATCAGGATCACCCGGGCCGATTTCCACCGCGTCATTCGCTCGCCCGGTCAGGCCGGCTGCAGGACGAAGTGCGCCTCGAGGCTGGTCTCCTTTGCGCTGCGCATCACCGGGCGCAGGAAGACGGTCTTGAACTCCCCGCTGTCATAGGCGAGGTGACCATGCGGCTGGCCGAAGATCGGAATGATCTGCGGCATCTCGAGCCGGAACTTGCCGTCCTTGTCGGTGAGCGTGGCGCCGTGACTCTGCGGCTCGTGCTCCTGGCCTTCGACCGTGTGCGCCCAGATCTGGATGCGCTGCCCGGCCAGCGGAGCCCCGTCGCCGGCACGGCGCACGGTGCCGCTCATCCAGAAGCCGCCCTTGCCGATCCGGTCCACGATCGCCGCGCCCTTGCGGTAATTGTTCGCTCCGCCCGACATCGACTCGGTCGGCGCGAGGCCGTCCGCACGGGCGGGCAGCAGCAGCCCGGGTACGCCGGCCGCCAACATTCCGGTTGCGAGGACGGAGCCGCCGGCGACCAGGAGATTGCGGCGGTTGAGTACGACAATGGTCATGTCAATTCCTCCCGGCGTCCGTGCAATGCCGCCGACAAGCGTACAACAACAGGCGCAAAACGCCCAGTTGAGACCTTGGGCGCCACAGGTCGCAATAACAGTGTTGTGAACGGAGGCGCGGGCCGCTCAGACAGGTCCGTAGCATGGGGAGAGCGAAGCGATTCGCAACTGCTCTGCCCGTCCCACCGCTATTCAGCCGCGCTTGCCCTGTTGTCGTTCAAGGCGGAGCCTTTGTGCTCTCATACGCTTTATCTCGTCATTGAGAGCGTCGGTTTTTTCATCAAGGCGTGAAGTCTCTGATTTCGGCTCGTCGCGCTGACGTATCTTTTCGAGCGCTTTCTCAACCGAGAGCTTGGTCGGATCAGCCATCATACCTCTCCAGAAAGGAAATCAAAGCAACCAATGCCGGAAGTGAAAATGAAGCCAAGTTTTGAATGTTGACGTAAGTCAAACCTGCGCTGGAAGTCCGCAGGGTCAAACACGTTACCTGGGCAGTTCGCCGGTCACCCACGACAATTCCGAATGGCATCGTTGCGTCCGTGTCCAATCGACACTGCAACGCTAACATTTGGGCTGGACGGTATTACATATGGAGCCCGCGCTCCACCCGGACCCCCACGCATGATTCCCTTCTCCGTGCTCGACCTCGCTCCCATCCGCCAGGGCGGCGATGCCGCACAGGCGTTCCGCAACTCGCTCGATCTTGCCCAGCATGCGGAGAAATGGGGCTTCAAACGCTTCTGGCTGGCCGAGCATCACAACATGACGGGCATCGCGAGCGCGGCGACGTCGGTGGTGATCGGACATGTCGCAGGAGGCACCAAGACGATCCGTGTCGGGTCCGGCGGGGTCATGCTGCCGAACCACTCGCCACTGGTCATCGCCGAGCAGTTCGGCACGCTGGAGTCACTCTATCCCGGGCGGATCGATCTCGGGCTCGGGCGGGCACCTGGCACGGACCAGTTCACGGCGCGGGCGCTGCGGCGCGATCTCGCCACCACGTCCGAGAATTTTCCGCATGACGTGCTGGAATTGCAGGCGCTGCTCGGCAACGTGCAGCCGAACCAGGCGATCCGCGCCGTGCCCGGCATGGGCACGAAGGTGCCGCTCTGGATCCTGGGATCGAGCACGTTTGGTGCGCAGCTTGCGGCCATGCTCGGCCTGCCCTTCGCGTTCGCCTCGCATTTCGCGCCGCAGATGATGATGCCGGCGCTGCGCGAATACCGCGCGCGCTTCGAGCCCTCAGTGCAGCTCGACAAGCCCTATGCGATGGTCGGCGTCAACGTGTTCGCAGCCGACAGCGATGCGGAGGCGCAGCGCATGTTCTCCTCATTGCAGCAGCAGTTCATCAACTTACGCCGCGGCACGCCGGGCCCGCTGCCGCCGCCGGTCGACGACATGGACGCGCTGTGGTCGCCGGCGGAGAAGGCCGGCGTCGGCCAGTCGCTGTCCTGCTCCGCGGTCGGCTCGCCCGCCGTCGTCGAAGAGAAGCTGAAGGCACTGATCGCCGAGACCGGCGCGGACGAATTGATGACCACGGGGCAGATCTACGATCACGCCGCGCGGCTGCACTCGTTCGAGATCGCGGCCGAGGTGCGCGACCGGCTGGCGTCGCCCAATCGCTGAACCAGGCACCGGCGCGCCGCCTCGGCTGAAACCATGCGTGAGATTGCGGGCCCCGCAATGCTGTCCTAAAATCGGGATATGGAAAGGTAGCGTAGCGCCGATCCCTCAAGGCCTGATCGGAAGATCAACGATGGATGTGATCCGCAGCCGCGCATTCGAGTTCATCGAGACGGTCCAGCAGCTTTCCGACACCGCGAGTGTCCTGGATGCAATGGGACGCATGCTCGGCCAGTACGGCCCCGATCAGTTCTGTTGCGCCTATGTCGCCCCGCTCTCGACCGAGGCCCCGCGCGAGGCCGTTCTCGCCCATCGGCTGCCGCCCGGCTTTCTGGACATGTATTCCGCCGAGCAGTTCGTCTGGGACGATCCGGCGCTGCGCTACTGCAAGACGACGCTGCGCCCGTTCCGATGGCTCAGGGAAGCGCCGTTCGATCCGACCCGGGAGCCGCGCGCGGTCGAACTGGTACGCCGCGCCCGCGACTTCGGGCTGCGCGACGGCGTGATGGTCCCGATCGCTTCACCCGCCAACCGCATCGGTCAGATGTTCTTCGGCGGCCGCGAAATCGATCTGCCGGAGCGTGATTTGCCGGCCCTGCATCTCATGGCGCTTTATGCCTTCGACCGGGCGCTGACACTGCGCGGCCAGCCCGAGGCACGAACACTCGCGCTGTCTCTGCGCGAGCGCGAGGTGCTGACACTGGCGGCAATCGGGCGATCCACCGAGGAGATCGCCGATGCCTTGACGATCTCGGCGCGCACCGTGAAGGCGCACGTCAAGAGCTGCTGCAAGAAGCTCGGCGCGACCACCCGCACGCAGGCCGTGATGATCGCCATGCGCGACCGGATCATCTCGCCCTGATCCGTCGCGCTATGGCTTAGTCCGGAAAGCCGAACAGTTTTGCGGGATTGTGCACCAGGATCTTCTCCAGCTCGGCCTGGTCGGGCGCGTAGCGGTACATCAGCTCGAGCAGATCGGCATCGTTCGGCGGCTGCTTGACCGACACCGGATGCGGCCAGTCGCTGGCCCAGACGCAGCGGTCGGGGGCCGCCTCGATATAGGCGCGCGCGATCGGGATCACGTCGTCGTAGGGAGCGCCGGTCTGCGAGGTCTTCTCGCCGAGCGAGAGCATGACCCAGAAATTGCCCTTCTTGAGCAGCTCCAGCATCTTGCGCAGGTTGGGATCATCCCTGCCATTCGAGGGCACGGGCCGCGCCATGTGGTCGATCAGCACGGGCACGTCGAGGTTCTCGTACTTGGCGACACTCGACATGATGCCGTCCTTCTCCGGCTGGATCTTGACGTACCAGCCGAGCTCGCGGATGCGGGCGATGGCACGGGCGAAATCGGCATCCGAGAGCACGGCGCCAAGCTCCTGGCGGAAGCTGAAGCGTGCGCCACGCACGCCGGCATCATGCAGCTTGGAAAGATAGGAGTCGCTCGCCTCCGCGAATACCAGCGCATTGGCACAGCCGCGATAGTTCGGGCCCATCGCGGCGAGGCCGTCGAGCACGACGGCATGATCGGCGCCATAAGTGGTTGTCTGCACGATGATGCCGCGCTCGATGCCGAGCGTCTTGTGCACGCGCAGCGCCGCTTCCCAGGTCGCGGTCGGCATCCGATAGGCAGCTCCAGGGCGCTCCGGATATTTGTCGATGGGACCCAGCACGTGGAACTGGCTGTCGACGGTCTTGGGCGGCGGCGCCTTGACCGGACGGCGCGGATTCGGGTCGAACGGCAGATAGGTCGGCATGCAAACGCTCCTTCAGTCGATCACGGCGGTGAAGTCGCACTGCACCAGCGCGCCGCCATCCATGTTGTCCATCGGCAGCGCGTGGCGGGCCGGGCGCGAATGCTCGTCCGGAAACATTTTCAGCCACTCGACATTCACCGGGCCGCGCTGCGAGCGGTCCTTCAGCCAGACCGTCATCTTGATGATGTCGTCGGTGGTGCCGCCGGCGGCCTCCACCGTCGCCTTCATATGCGCGAACATGTTGGCGCATTGGGCGTCGAGGCTCTCGGGCATCGCATTGGTCGCGGGATCGCGGCCGAGGATGACGCCCGACATCACGAGATTACCGATGCGGCAGGCGTTCGGGATCGGATTGACGTGCTTGAAGCCGCCGATATGGATGCTCTTGCGCCGTGACATGGTGCGCTCCCTGCTTGTTGTTGCTTCAGACGAACTGGCACGACACCGAGCCGAAGGCGCCATAGTCCGCGTGGAAGGTGTCGCCGCGGCGGATGTCGACCGGACGCGTGAACGATCCCGCCAGCACCACCTCGCCGGCGGCGAGATATTCGTCATGCGGCGCGAGGCGGTTGGCGAGCCAGGCGATGCCGTTGGCGGGATGATTGAGCACGCCGGCGGCAAGGCCGGTCTCCTCGACCTCGCCGTTGCGGAACAGCAGCGCGCCGATCCAGCGCAGATCGGCATCCATCGGGCGGATCGGCCGGCCGCCGAGCACCAGCGCGGCGTTGGCGGCGTTGTCCGAGATCGTGTCCATGACTTTTCGCGTCTTGCCTGTCTCAGGATCGACGCGATGCATGCGCGTCTCAAGGATCTCCAGCGCGGGCGTGACGTAGTCGGTGGCGTTGAGCACGTCGAAGATGGTGCAATCGGGCCCGCGCAGCGGTGCCTTCAGCACGAAGGCGAGCTCGACCTCGATGCGCGGCGCGTGGAAACGATCGAACGGGATCGGCGCGGCGTCGGCATAGAACATGTCGGCGAACAGCACGCCGTAATCGGGCTCATTGATGCCGACCGCGTTCTGCATCGCTTTCGAGGTGAGGCCGATCTTGTGGCCCTTGATGACGCGACCGCGGCCGAGCTGGAGTTTCGTCCAGCTGCGCTGGATGGCATAGGCATCCTCGATGCTGAAGTCCGGATACTCCTTCGTGAACATCGGGATCAGCGCCTTGGTGCGCTCGGCTTCATCGAGGCGCGCGGCAAGGCGTTCGATCGTGGCGGTATCCAGCATGGTCTATTGCTCCGCGGCGACGGTGTTGCGCAGCACGCCGATGCGGCTCGACTCGACCTCGACGACGTCGCCGACTTTCAGCCAGCGCGGCGGATCGAAGCGCGCGCCCGCGCCTGTGGGCGTGCCCGTGACGATCATGTCGCCGGGCTTCAGCGTGGCGAAGGTCGAGAGATAAGAGATGATGAAATCGAACGGGAACATCAGCCGCTCGGTGGTGTCCTGCTGCCGTACCTCGCCGTTGACGCGCGTGATGATGTCATGCGGTCCGCGCGGATCGAGCTCGTCCGCCGTGACGATCCACGGGCCGATGCTGCCGGAGCGGTCGAAATTCTTGCCCTGCGTGACGTTGAACTTGCCGTGGCGCAGCCAGTCGCGGATTGTGCCTTCGTTGCACAAGGTCATGCCGAAGATGTGCGACCACGCCTGTTCGCGCGGGATGTGACGGCCGCCCTGCCCGATCACGATGACGAGCTCGCCCTCATAGTCGAGCTGGTCCGAAACCTTGGGCTTCTCCAGCGGCTGGCCGGAGCCGGTCATCGAGGACATGCTGCGCACGAACAGGCTGGGATATTTTGGCAGGTCCGAATTGTCCTTATATTCCGCATTGCGCTCGGCGTAGTTGACGCCGATGCACCAGAGCTTTTCCGGCGCCAGCACCGGCGGCAGCAGGACGAGCTTGTCCAGCGCATAGTCCGGCTCTTGTCCGGCAATTGCTTCCTGCGCATCGGCGAGCGCATTGGCGGCGATCAGCGCCTTCACATCCGAATAGTCGCGTCCGATCCGTTTGGTCAGGTCGACCACGCCGCCAGCAACGGCCGCGCCGTAGCGCGCCTCGCCGTCCAGGAGATAGCTCAGGAGTCGCATTGTCATTTCCTCCGATGATCTTGAGGCGGCTGGGCGCGACGGCCGGCCCGCGCACTCAGTCTTTCGATTTGGGCGTCTGGAAAACGGTGTTCAGCGTCACGATCTCGCCGAGGCGGGCGTAGCGCGGCCCGCCGATGCGCGCGATCGGGTCGAGCGCCTTGGTCTCGACCTTGCCGTCGTTCACGAGGCCATCGCGTAGATGGAACATCACGACCTCGCCGACGATGAGCCGACTCTTCGCATCGCCGAACTCGAGGCACTGGCGGAAGCGGCACTCCATCGCGACCGGCGCAGCGCTGAGCCGCGGCACCTTGATGCGCTCGCAGGGCAGCGTTTCCAGCCCGAGATGCTCGACCTCACTGACTTCAGGCGGATGCTCGACCGAGCTGTCGTGCACCGCCTTCATCAGAGGCGTATCGGCGATATGGATCACATACTCCTCGGTGTCGAGGATGTTGTGCGCGGTGTCCTTGTAGTCGGCGCCCTTGCGGCCGACGCTGATGGCGAGCATCGGCGGCTTCTGCGAGACGAAGGTGAAGGCGCTGAACGGCGCGAGGTTGAGCACGCCCTTGCTTGACAGGCTCGTGACCCACGCGATCGGACGCGGCACCACGATGCCGGTCATCAGGCGGTAGATGTGCTCGGCGCCGAGCTCGGTGGGGTCGATCCGCATCGATCATTCAGCCCTGATGTTGGCCTTGCGCACGACCGGAATCCACTTGGCGTCCTCGCGCTCCAGATAAGCCCTGAACTCGTCCGGCGTCATCGCCGTTGCTTCGCCACCGAGTTTTTCGAACTTGTCGACCACGCCGGGGTCTTTGAGGATCGCGACCAGCGTTTCATGCAGCTTGTCCACGACCGGCCCGGGCGTGCCCGTAGGCGCGAACAGGCCCGTAAAGGTCTGGCCGTCAAAATCCTTGTAGCCGAGCTCGGCGAAGGTCGGCACATCAGGCAGCGACTTCAGGCGATGCGGGCTGGTGACGGCCAGCGCGCGGAACAGGCCGGCCTTGATGTGCTGGAGGCTGACCGTGAGCTGGTCGAATGCGAACTGCACCTGGCCGCCGAGCAGATCGTTGACCGCCGGCGCATTGCCGCGATAGTGCGCGGTCACCCATTGCAGCTCGAGGTTCGACTGCATCAGCTCGCTGAGCAGATGGTTGGTGGTGCCGGGGCCGGGCGAGGCCATGGTCAGCTTGCCGGGCTCGCGCTTGGCGAGGTCGATGAATTCCTTGAAGTTGTTGGCCTGCACCGACGGATGCACCTCGAGCACCAGCGGCGTCATCGAGATGGTCGAGATGGGAAGGAAATCCTTCTTCCAGTTATAGGCCTCGCGCTTGTTGATCTCGGTCGCGAACAGCACCGGGCCGTTGGCGCCGACGAACAGCGTGTAGCCGTCGGGCGCCGACTTCGCGAAGGCCTCGCCCGCGATCATGCCGCCGGCGCCGGCCTTGTTCTCGATGATGAAGGGCTGGCCGAGCTTTTCCTGGAGCTTGTCGGCGATGATGCGCGCGGCGCTGTCGACATTGCCGCCGGCAGGATAAGGCACGATCAGCTTGACGCTGCGGGCGGGCCATTGCTGGCCCGATGCGGGCCCTGCCAGCATCGCGGCCGCAGCAGCGATGGCAATCCAGATTAATCTCATGTTAACCTCCCAGCAGCGCTTCCAATTCCAGTATCGAGTGCCGCTGACGTCGCGCACGGCATCCCGATCGCGGCGCAATCTCCAGATGCGCACTTTACCTGTCGAGTGAATTGTGGCGTTCTTGTCCATATTATGGACAGAACCAGATTGACCCGCAACGCCATGGAACCGCGGCAGGGCGCGCAGGCGATCCGGCGCGCGCTCGCGGTGCTGCGTATTCTTGCCGCAGGCCGCGAGGACGGTGTGCCATTGGCCGAGGTGGTGCGGACCACCGGCCTCACCCGTCCGACCGTGCATCGCATCGTCCATGTGCTGATCGAGGAAGGCATCGTCGAGCGGCACGAGCGCACCGGCCGCTACGCGATCGGCAACCAGGTGCCGGAGCTCGCGCTGGCGCGTCCCCGGCCATCGCGGCTGCTGATCGCCGCCAATCCCTCGCTGCAACGTGCCTCCGCCGCGATCGGCGATACGCTGTTCCTGACGGTGCGCACCGGCAACGACACGCTGTGCGTCGACCGCAGGATCGGCGTCTATCCGATCCAGGTGCTGTCGATCGAAGTCGGCGCGCGCCGGCCGCTCGGCGTCTCCAGCGCAGGCGTCGCCATCCTCGCTGCGATGCCGGCGCAGGAGGCGCGAAAAATCGTCGCGGCCAACGAGAAGCGGTTCGAGGCCTACCGGACCGATGTCGCGACGGTGCTCGGCGAAGTCACCGCCGCGCGACGGCTGGGATACGGCATGAGGGAGATCGGCCTGGTGCAGGGCACGAAATCGATCTCGACCTGGATCAAGACCCCGGACGGGCAGCCCGCCGCGGCGATGACCGTCTCCGCCGTTCGCACGAGGCTGGGGCCAAGGCGCGAGCAGGAGGTGGCGGAGATTTTGTTGCGAGAGGCGCGGATCATCGAGCAGGCGATCGGGGGGTAAGCACAGCCGGCACGCAGATGGCGTTCCTTCGCCTCTCCCCGCCTGCGGGGAGAGGCCGGATTGCATCGTCAGATGCAATCCGGGTGAGGGGGACTCTCCGCGAGTCCGTCTATCACCGTCCCCGGGGAGACTCCCCCTCACCCCAACCCTCTCAGCGCGAGCGAAGCTCGTCGCGGCCCCGCATCCGCCTTCGCCAAGGCTTCGGCGGACAAGAGCGGGGCGAGGGAGCGCACTGCCGTTGCGGCGCTGTCAATGGCTGACTTGGTCCTCCGTTTTATGGCACAAGGGCCACCCTTACCGACCGACCAACGAGGCCACGCATGCCCGCGCCAAAGCCGCCTGCCTTCGAGACCCTGAGCCTGCATGCGGGCCAGCATCCGGATCCCACGACCGGTGCCCGTGCGGTGCCGATTTACCAGACCACGTCCTACGTGTTCCAGGATTCCGATCACGCCGCCGCGCTGTTCAACCTGGAGCGCGCCGGCCACATCTATACGCGCATCTCCAATCCGACCACCGGCGTGCTGGAGGAGCGGCTTGCGGCGCTGGAAGGCGGTGTCGGCGCGATCTGCACGGCGAGCGGCCAGGCGGCGATGCACCTGGCCATCGCCACGCTGCTGAGCGCCGGCGACCACATCGTGGCGTCGAGCTCGCTCTATGGCGGCACCATCAATCTGCTGGCCCATACGCTGCCGCGCTTCGGCATCACCACGACGTTCGTGAAGCCGCGCGATCTCGATGCGTTCCGCGCGGCGATCAAGCCGAACACGAGGCTCGTGATCGGCGAGACCATCGGCAACCCCGGCCTTGAGGTGCTCGACATCCCCAAGGTCGCTGCGATCGCGCATGAGGCAAAGATTCCCCTGCTGATCGACAACACCTTTGCCACGCCCTACCTCAGCCGCCCGATCGAGCTTGGCGCTGACATCGTCATGCATTCGGCGACCAAATGGATCGGCGGCCACGGCATCGCGATCGGCGGCGCCATCGTCGATGGCGGCCGGTTCGACTGGCGCGCATCGGGCAAGTTCGGCGTGCTGACCGAGCCCTATGGCGGCTATCACGGTATCGTCTTCGACGAGCAGTTCGGCACCGCCGCTTTCATCATGCGCGCGCGCACCGAGGGCCTGCGCGATTTCGGCGCCTGTCTGTCGCCAACCAACGCGTTCCAGCTCCTGCAAGGCGTGGAGACGCTGGGCGTGCGCATGGACCGCCACATGCAGAACACGCATCTGGTGCTGGAGGCGCTGAAGTCCAACAAGGCCGTCGACTGGGTGCTGCATCCCTCGCTCGAGGACCACACGGACTACCAGCTTGCAAAGCAGTTGCTGCCGCGCGGCGCTGGCTCGATCGTGTCCTTCGGTATCAAGGGCGGCCGGCCCGCGGGCCGCAAGTTCATCGAATCACTGCGCATGATCAGCCATCTCGCCAATGTCGGCGATGCCAAGACGCTGGTGATCCACCCCGCCTCGACCACGCATCAGCAGATGGACGCCGAGCAGCTCAAGGCCGCCGGCGTCGGCGAGGAGCTGGTGCGGCTCTCGGTCGGCATCGAGACCGCCTCCGACATCATCGACGACCTCAACCAAGCGCTGCGCATCTCGCAAAAGGCCTGACACCATGAAGCTTTCCGTCAACGGCGCCGAGGTATTTGCCGCAACCGGCGGCCGCGATTTCGACAAGTCCCTGCCTACCGTGGTCTTCATCCATGGCGCCGGCTTCGATCATTCGACCTGGGCGCTGCACACGCGCTGGTTCGCCCATCACGGTTTTGGCGTGCTGGCGCCCGACCTGCCCGGCCACGGCCGCTCGGCGGGACCCTCGCTCTCGACCATCGCTGACATGGCCGACTGGACGGCGGCGCTGCTCGATGCCGCCGGCGCCGCGGAGGCGCATCTGATCGGCCACTCCATGGGATCGCTGATCTCGCTGGAGACGGCGGCGCGTCATCCCGACAAGGTGTCGGCGCTGAGCCTGATCGGCACTGCCGCGACCATGACGGTCGGCCCCGATCTGCTCAAGGCCGCCGAAGCCAACTCGCAGGATGCCAACGACATGGTGTCGATCTGGGGTCTCGGCTTCAACGCGGAACTCGGCGGCAGCCTCGCGCCGGGCCTGTGGATGCATGGCGGCGCGCAGGCGGTGCTGAAGGCATGCGAGCCGGGCGTGCTGTTTAGGGATTTGTCAGCCTGCAATGCCTACGCGAATGCGCTTGCCGCCGCGGCAAGCGTCAAGGTGCCGACGACGCTCATTCTCGGCGAGCGAGACATGATGACGCCGGCGAAGGCGGGCAAGGCGCTTGCAGCCGCGATCCCACACGCCAAGACCGTCGTGGTGCCGGGCGCCGGCCACATGATCATGGCCGAACGCCCGGACGAGTTGCTGGCGGCACTGAAGGGCTAGGCGCCGCTCAGGAGCCTGGCGTCCATTTCCAGACGATGTCGGAGACGTTGACCGGCTTCGGGATCAGGCCAAGCTTTGCAAAACGGTCGGCGACCGCCTGCTGGCTTGCGACAATTTCGGCATCCAGCGGCACGACGCGGAAGTTGGAGCGATCCACGAAACGCCTGACGGCCTCGATGTCGACGCCGGTCGCGTCTGCCTGCGCCTTGGCGACGTCCTCGTGGTGCTGGTTGGCCCAGATGCCTTCGGACGCGAAGGTCGTGTTGAGCTTCGCGACGAGCGACGGATACTTATCCACGAAGTCGGTGTTGGCGATGTAGAACGCGTTCGGCTTGTGCACGTCCTTGTCGAAGGCGATGACGCGCGCGCTCTCCTTCAATTCGGCGAGCGCGAGATACGGGTCCCAGATCGACCAGGCGTCGACCGAGCCCTTGACGAAGGCGGCCGTCGCATCCGCGGGCGCGAGCGGCGCCGGCGTGATGTCGGACCAGGACAGGCCAGCCTTTTCGAGCGCCGCGACGAGGAGATTATGCGCGCTCGATCCCTTGCCGAAGGCGACGCGCTTGCCCTTGAGATCGGCGAGCGTCTTGATGGCTGAGTCCTTCGGCACGATGATCGCCTGCGTGTTGCCTTCCGACTTCACCGCAGCGACGTAGCGGATCTTGGCGCCGCCGGCCTGCGCGAAGATCGGCGGGGAGTCGCCGACATAGCCGAAATCGACGCTACCGACATTGATCGCCTCCAGCAGCGGCGGACCGAACTGGAAATCGACCCACTTGATCTCGATGCCGAGCGGCTTGAAGGCATTTTCGAGCGTCTGACGCTGGCGCACCGCCGGGAAGAAACCGCCCTTCTGCGTGCCGATGCGGATTTCCGCCGGCTTGTCCTCGGCGCGCGCGGGGGGCGCAAGAGCCGTCGCAAGCAACAGGGCCGTTGCGAGAATGTGTCGTCGGGTGATCATAACGCGGTCCTTTCGGTGGGATCAGTTGGCGAAGAGTTGCGAGCTTGCGCGACGGCTCCGCTCGGAGAACACGGCGCGGGCGGCGCGCTCGGCCTCGCGGGCCGAACGGAACTGGCGGCCTTCGAGGCTGTCGAACAGGCGCTCGGAGGAGAAGAAGCGGAAGCCGCGCTCATCTCTCGTGATGATGCCGGCGGCGCGGTCGTGGATCTCGATGATGTAGGCGTTGGACTGGGTCTGGGACATGACTGCTCGTTCGCCGAAGTGTCGGCGTTCCTGTCTTGAGATTGTGCTGTGAGGTGTTGCTAAGAGGCGGTCAGCAACAACAACAGGCGCCCGTGGCCGCCGAGAAACAGCGCCGCGTCATGCATGCTTGCATGTCGTTCTGATTGCGCTGGCGATCGGTTCTCATGGTGCGGCTTCGGCTCGGGGAGCAGTCTCTACGCTCCGAATATCGAGCGAACGGCGCGATCGGTCAATGAAATGGCTATCCATATTTGCGGCGCGCGCGCTGGCGCGCTTCTCCCGCCGCAAGCACCGGCAGACGGATTCATCTCGCGATGAGTTCAACACGCGAACGGCGGAGCCGTAGGGTGGGCAAAGCGGAAGCGTGCCCACCATTTCTATCGTGGTGTTGGATAGGTGGTGGGCACGGCGCAAGTGCGCCTTTGCCCACCCTACGATTCTGGACTCGGGGAGAGATACCCTCTCTCACACGGGGAGAGGGTAAGAAAGATCACCACATCGTGGCCGCAGCCCGTTCCGGCCAGATGCGGTCGTACTCCGCGCCGCCGACCTTGTTCTGGCTCATCTCGGCGAGGATCTGCCCCGGCGTCGGCAGCGTCTTCGGATCGACGCGCTTGTCGGGATTCCAGAGATCGGAGCGGACGATGGCGCGGGCGCATTGGAAGTAGATTTCTTCCACCTTCATCACCATCACGCTGCGCGGCGCCTTGCCCTCGACCTTGAACGAAGCCAGCAGCTCTGGATCGATGGACAGATGCGCGCGCCCATTGGCGCGGACGGCGTTACCGGAGCCGGGGATCAGGAACATCAGCGACACCCGGGGGTCACGCACGATGTTGCGCAGCGAATCGACCCGGTTGTTGCCGCGCCGGTCCGGCAGCATCAGCGTCTTGGGATCATGGATGCGGACGAAGCCGGGCAGATCGCCGCGCGGCGAGCAGTCGATGCCCTCGGGCCCGATGGTGGCGAGCGCGGCGAACGGCGCCTTCTCGATGAAGATGCGGTAGAGCGGCGTGACATGGTCGGCGACTTTCACGGTCGAGGCGTCCCCAACGGCGCCGTAGATGGCTTCAAGCTGCTCGACCGTTTCGATCACCGTCATTCCACTCTCTCCATGTTGCGCCAGCTATTCGTGCCAGCCTTCATTCCTGATCACGCGAACGAGCTGGCGGCTGTGATACTCGGCGCTGCCGGCGTTGAGGATGGTGACGTCGGCGTTGGCCGACGCGCTATCGACGCTGCGCGACAGCCGCTCGGCGATGTTACCATCGCTGTGCCGGGCGCGAGCCGCGAGCCGCTGTGCCAGCACATCCGGCGGCGCGGTGATCGCGACCACCACGACGTTGGTGTAGGCTTGGCGCAGCGCGGCGATCACGGTGCGCGAGACATTGGCGACGACGGCGCGGCCAGCGCGGATGTCGTCGTTGATCTCGAGCGGCAGCGCATAGGAATGCCCATGCGCCTCCCAGTGTACGGCGAAATCGCCATGCTCGCGCGCCCGGCGGAATTCGTCGGGGCTCACCGCGATATTGTCTTCATCGGCCGATGACGCACGCGTCACGACACGGCGCGGGAAGACGATATCGAGATCGTCGCTGCAGGCCGCCTGCGCCAGCCGCAGCAGAGTATCCTTGCCGGCGCCGCTGGGGCCGACCACGAGCACGAGCCGGCCGGGGCCAATCGCCCCCGCCTCGCCCTGCGCCGTGGTCGCCATCTCGCTCATGCGACCCGGCTTCCCTCGCGCCAGACGCTGCGGACCACCGGAACGCTGCCGGCAACATGCACGCGGATCAGGTCGGCGCGCTTGCCGGTCGCGACCTCGCCGCGATCGATGAGGCCGACGGCCTCTGCGGGCGCCTTGGTCACGGTGCGAACCGCCGCCGGAAGGCTGATCGCCGGCACATGCTCCGGCAGTTGCAGCGCGGCCATCAGGAGGCTCGACGGAATGTAGTCCGACGACAGGATGTCGAGCAGGCCTTCGCGGGCGAGATCGACCGCGGCGATGTTGCCGGAATGCGAGCCGCCGCGCACGACGTTCGGCGCGCCCATGAGGATGTCAATGCCGGCCTGGTGCAGGCCGCGCGCTGCCTCCAGCGTGGTCGGGAATTCCGCCACCGACACCCGATCGCGCACGGCATCCGCGACGTTCTCCTCGGTGGTGTCGTCGTGGCTGGCGAGCGGAATCTTGTACTGATGCGCCAGCGCCACGATCTCGCGCATGTTGGCCGCGGCATATTTCTGCTGATACTCGAAGCGCTTTGCGAACAGCTCGTCGAGCTCGGCATCGGTCTTGCCGCCGTTCTTGCCACGGTAGTAATCGCGGAGCTTGCCTTCGTCGCGGAACTGGCGCTGGCCCGGCGTGTGGTCCATCAACGACATCAGCTTGACGTCGGGACGGTCGATCAGCTCCCTGGCCTCCTCGACCACGCTCGGCATCGGGATTTCGCAGCGCAGATGCAGGAAGTGGTCGGCACGCAGCAGGCTGGCCTCGCGCGCGGTGGTGATCGCGGCGGCGAGCACGCCGGCGCGGCCATCGACCTCCTCGGCGCCGTCCTCGCGCCAGACCCGGAGCGAGTCGAACACGGTGGTGATGCCTGATGTGGCGAGCTGGCCGTCATAGGAGATGACGGCCGCGACCGGATTCCAGAACACCTTTGGCCGGGGAACGTAGTGCGCTTCGAGATGATCGGTGTGGAGCTCGATCAGGCCGGGCATAATCAAATCGCCGCCGGCATCCTCGGCGCCCGCAGGCGCAGTCCCATCGCCGATCTCGGCAATGCGTCCGTCGGCAAGGGCGAGCCAGCCCTGCTCGATCACCCGGTCAGCCAGCACGATCCTGGCGTTGGCGATCACTGTGTCCTTCGGCTTCATTTCCATGTCCTTCAGGCCGCGGCGGCAAAGCTGGTGACGTCAACGATACGGTCGGCAATCAGATGACGGATTTCGTCGTCATGGACAATGGCGACCATGGCAACGCCCTGGCGCTTTTTCTCCGCGACCAGCTCGACCACGACGGCCCGGTTGGCGGCATCGAGCGAGGC
Organism: Bradyrhizobium iriomotense; assembly: GCF_018130765.1. Taxonomy (GTDB): domain Bacteria; phylum Pseudomonadota; class Alphaproteobacteria; order Rhizobiales; family Xanthobacteraceae; genus Bradyrhizobium; species Bradyrhizobium iriomotense_A. The sequence goes on along the minus strand of NZ_JAFCJZ010000019.1, from coordinate 145,344 downwards.
GGTCGGCTCATCAAGCAGCAGGATCGGCAGATCCGAGATGAAGCCGCGCGCGATGTTGACGCGCTGCTGTTCGCCACCGGAAAAGGTCGCAGGCGGGAGCTGCCAGAGTCTTTCGGGGATGTTGAGACGATGCAGCAGCTCGCCGGCGCGGGCCTGCGCATCGGCGCGGCTCATGCCGTTCACGATCAGCGGCTCGGCGACGACGTCGATGGTCGCAACCCGCGGCACGGCCCGCAGGAACTGGCTGACATAGCCGATGGTGGCGCGGCGGATATTGAGAACCTGCCGCGGCTCGGCGGTGGCGAGATCGATCAGCGTACCACGATGGCGGATGCCGATGCGGCCGCTGTCGCAGCGGTAATTGCCAAAAATCATCTTCAGGATCGACGATTTGCCTGCGCCCGACGGCCCCGACAGCACGACGCATTCGCCGGGATTGACGTGGAAGGTCACGCCGCTGACGACCGGCAATTCGATGCCGCCCTGCAGGTGCATCGTGAACGTCTTTTGCGCATCGGCGATATCGATCATGGCGGTCATTGGAAAACTCATGGTGGCAGAATCGAGGAGACGAGGAGTTGCGTATAGGGCTCGCGGGGATCATCGAGCACCTGGTCGGTGAGACCGGTCTCGATGACGCGGCCGCCCTTCATCACCATCACGCGGTGCGACAGCAGGCGTGCGACCGCGAGATCGTGGGTGACGATGACGACGGCGAGGTGCAGCTCGGCGACGAGGCTGCGCAAGAGGTCGAGCAGGCGCGCCTGCACGGAGACGTCGAGGCCACCGGTCGGCTCGTCCATGAACACCAGCCGCGGCTCGGTGACGAGGTTGCGGGCGATCTGAAGACGCTGGCGCATGCCGCCGGAATAGGTGCGCGGCGTATCGTCGATGCGCGCTGTGTCGATCTCGACGCGGGTGAGCCAGTCGGACGCGGTGTCGCGGATGCGGCCGTAGTGATTCCAGCCCACCGCCATCAGCCGCTCGCCGACATTGGCGCCGGCCGACACCGCCATGCGCAGCCCCTGCGCGGGATCCTGGTGCACAAAACCCCAATCGGTGCGGAACAGGAAGCGACGCTCGGCTTCGCCCAGTGTCGCGAGATCGCGGGTGATGCCGTCGCGCATCCGGTAGGAGACGTGGCCTGAGCTGGCTGCGAGCTGGCCCGACAGCATCTGCAGCAGCGTCGACTTGCCCGAGCCGGATTCGCCGACGATCGCCAGCACTTCGCCCGGATAGAGCGAGAACGACGCGTCGCGGCAGGCGGCGATGCGCCCGAACGACTTGCTGAGAGATTTTGCGACCAGCAGCGGCTCGTCGTTCTCGACCAGATTCTGATCAGCCATTCGAGGCCTCCTGCGCCTTCTCCTTGTACGGCGCGGCACTGAGGCTGCCGTGATGGCCGGCGGCCTGACGGCCTTCGCAATAATCGGTGTCCGAGCAGACGAACATGCGGCCGCCCTTGTCGTCGGTCACGATCTCGTCGAGGTAGGAATTCTCCGCCGCACAGAGCGCGCAAGGCGCGTTGAAGCGGTAGGGCTCGAACGGATGATCCTCGAAATCGAGCGAGACCACCTGGGTGTAAGGCGGGATCGCGTAGATGCGCTTCTCACGGCCGGCGCCGAACAATTGCAGCGCCGGGCAATTGTCCATCTTGGGATTGTCGAATTTCGGCGTCGGCGACGGGTCCATCACGTAGCGCGCGTTGACCTTCACCGGATAGGCGTAGGCGGTGGCGATGTGGCCGAAGCGGGCGATGTCCTCATAGAGCTTCACATGCATCAGGCCGTATTCGGCGAGCGCATGCATGCGCCGCGTCTCGGTCTCGCGCGGCTCGAGGAAACGCAGGGGCTCCGGGATCGGCACCTGGTAGACCAGCACCTGGTTCGCGTGCAGCGATGTCTCCGGGATGCGATGGCGGGTCTGGATCACCGTTGCCTCGTCCGTCGCCGTCGTCGTGGCAACGCCGGCGGTCTTGGCGAAGAACTTGCGGATCGAGATCGCATTGGTGGTGTCGTCAGAACCCTGGTCGATCACCTTCAGCACGTCCTGGGGCCCGAGGATCGCGGCGGTGACCTGCACGCCGCCGGTGCCCCAGCCATAGGGCATCGGCATTTCACGGCTGGCGAACGGGACCTGATAGCCGGGGATCGCGATCGCTTTCAGGATCGCGCGGCGGATCATCCGCTTGGTCTGTTCGTCGAGATAGGCAAAGTTGTAGGCGGGCGCGTTCATTCCGCGGCCTCCTTCATGGCGTCGGGCGTGTTGGCCTCGGCAAACTCCTTGCGCAGCTTGCGCAGCAGGCCGAGCTCGGACTGGAAGTCGACATAGTGCGGCAGCTTCAGGTGCTCGACGAAGCCGGTCGCCTGGACGTTGTCCGAATGCGACATCACGAATTCCTCGTCTTGCGCCGGGGCGAGCGCCTCCTCGCCGAGCTCGCGGGCGCGCAGCGCGCGATCGACCAGCGCCATCGACATGGTCTTGCGCTCGCTCTGGCCGAAGGCGAGGCCATAGCCGCGGGTGAAGCACGGCGCTTCCGTCGCAGAGCCCTTGAACTGGTTCACCATCTGGCACTCGGTGAGCTCGATCGCGCCGAGCGGCACGGCGAAGCCGACGTCCTCGGCTGCGAATTCGACCTCGACCTCGCCGAAACGGATCTCGCCGACGAAGGGATGGTTGCGGCCATAGCCGCGCTGGGTGGAGTAGCCCATCGCGAGCAGAAAGCCTTCATCGCCGCGCGCGAGGTTTTGCAGGCGCAGGTCGCGGTCGGCCGGAAAATTCAGCGGCTCGCGGGTGAGATCGCCGACGCTGGCGCCCTCTTCGGCCTCAGGCGAGGATTCGATCAGCCCGTCGCGGCCCAGAATGTCGGTGACGCGCGGTGTGGGCGCCGTCGAAGCTTCGGTCGTCGCCGGTGCCTCCGGCACAAAGCCTTCAGCGAGCGAGGGATCGAGCAGGCGATGGGTGTAGTCGAAGGTCGGCCCGAGGATCTGGCCGCCGGGAATGTCCTTGAACGTCGCGGACACCCGCCGCTGCACCCGCATCGCGCCGGTGTCGACCGGCTCGCTGGTGCCGAAACGCGGCAGGGTGGCGCGGAAGGCGCGGACCAGGAAGATCGCCTCGATCAGGTCGCCGCGCGCCTGCTTGATCGCGAGCGCCGCGAGCTCGCGGTCATAGAGCGAGCCTTCGCTCATGACGCGATCGACGGCCAGCCCAAGCTGCTCCGAGATCTGGTCGAGGGAGATTTCCGTAATGCCTTGATCGCCGCGCCGCTTATGTGCGAGCAGGCGATGGGCGTTCTCGATGGCGCGTTCGCCGCCTTTGACTGCGACATACATGCTTCTAGCTTCCCTTGCTCACGACGCGCGTGGTGCGCGGGATCGCAACCACGGCATCATCGGCGACCAGCACCACGTCGATGCCGCGCGGAAACAGCGCCTCGTTGAAACGCAGCCGCTCGAACAGGTCGAAAGGCTTGATCGACGCCTGCAGCGTCGCGACGCCATCGATGCCGGGGCCGCGCAGTTCGAAGCTGCGCCCCGAGTTGAGGCTGTCGACCTGAATGATCACCGTGGTCGAGCGGTCCGGATACTCGCTCGTGCCGAGCGCAAAGTGGTCCAGCGGCGGAAGCAAGGCGCCGTCCCGAATCAGCGCGAAGCTTGCGATCGAGGAATCCTGCACCACCGGCGCGCCGGTGTGGAACTTGAGCCACTTCGTCACATCCAAGCTTTCCGCCATCCGCGCGTCGAGCCAGAGCGGCGTGTCGTGATCAAACAGCGTCAGCGCGATCGCCGCAGTGCCGCGCATCATCATGCCGGGCGCCCCCGCCATCGGCACGATGCGCTGGACCGAGCCCGGCCGCGCCATCGCGTCCATGACCGAGCGAAAGGTCGATTGCGCCGACAAGACCTTGTCGGCGAAACCCGGCGGCAGTTCCGCAATCGTGGTCATGATCTCACCCCTCACCGCGCACCATGGTGTAGAAATCAACCTTCGTCGCGGCGGTCTCTTCCGCCGCCCGCTTCCGCCTGACCATAAGCTGCTCGCGCAACGGTGCGATTACATCGCGCTCGAGGGCCGCCCCGAAATCACGCGACTGCACCAGCGCGTCGCACAGTGCGATCAGCCGGGCCTTCTCGCCATCGCGCCCGAGCGTGTAGCCGAAGCCGACCTCGCCGCTGGCGAGTCTCACCGCCGCGCGCGACACCGTGGCTTCGCCGAGGTTGAACGGCGCACCGTCGCCGCCGACCCGGCTGCGCAGCATCACGAGGCCGCTCTCCGGCGCACGCAGATCCTGATGAGCCGGCAGAGCGAGATCGCGGAGGCGAGCGGCGATCTCGCCCGCCTCCGCGTGCGCCAGCACGGCCATCGCGGCCTTGCGCTGGGCTTGCTGATTGTTTTGCTGCGTCACCCTGTCCACCGAACTTTTCTACAGAACTTGCCGAATCCAAGTTGTCTATGATACTAGACAACTTCATACGGACGCGCCATGACTGTTTCGTGACAAAGATGTGATTTCCGGGCTAGGCTGACCGACGACATGAGCATGCAGGACACAGCCTCTTCGGGCGTCGCTCTGTGGCGCCTCGTTGCCGACGGCATCGAGCGCGGCATTGCCGACGGCCGCTTCGCCGCGGGCGACAAGCTGCCGGGCGAGATGGAGATCGCCGAAACCTACCGCGTGAACCGCCACACCGTGCGCCGTGCGCTGGCCGCCCTCGCCGAGCGCGGCCTCGTGCGCGCCGAGCGCGGCAGCGGAACCTATGTCGAGGCGCAGAAGCTCGCCTATCCCTTGCGCTCGCGCACGCGCTTCTCCGAGATCGTCGGCGCTGAGGGCCGCGAGCCGCATGGCCGGCTGATCGAGGCATCCGAAGATTCAGCGACGCGTGAACTCGCGCGGGAGCTGGGACTGAAAACCGGCGCGCCCTTGGTGCGGATCGAGGCGATCCGCCTCGCCGACCGCACGCCGATCTGCGTTTCCACCACCTGGCTGTCGGCGGACCTGTTTCCGGGCGCTGGCGAAGTGTTCGCCGCAACGCGCTCGATGACGAAGCTGCTCGAACATTACGGCGTCCGCGACTATCGCCGCGGCGCGACCCGGATCACCGCCGGCATCGTCGATGCCACCGACGCCGCACGTCTCGATCTGCCGCTGGGGCGGCCGATCCTAGTGGTCGACGCCACCGACCACGATCTCGCCGGCAAGCCGCTGGTGACGAAGCATTCGCGCTTCGCCGCGGAGCGGGTGGAGTTTCTGGTGGAGAACGGGTGAACGCTTCGCCACGCGGCGCGCTGTCTTCCCCTCTCCCCTTGTGGAAGAGGGTGGCTCGCCGCGCAGCGGCGAGACGGGTGAGGGGTATGTTTCCGCAAACGCTGATCTGAGTCTGGGGAGACATACCCCTCATCCGGCGCTTCGCGCCACCTTCTCCCACAAGGGGAGAAGGGAAGTGGCGTTCGCGTTGACGCCTGCGACTACGCCACAGCCCTTCGCCCGATGATCGCAAACCGCAGCTTGCCCGAGATGAAATCGATCGCGGCGACCGCGACCAGAATCATCAAAATCAGGAACGACACCTTCTGCCATTCCAGCACGCGGATCTGCTCGGCGAGCTGGAGGCCGATGCCGCCGGCGCCGACGATGCCGATGATGGTGGCCGACCGCGTGTTGGATTCGATGAAATACAGCACCTGGCCGGCGATCACGGGCAGGACCTGGGGCAACAGGCCGAAGCGGATCTCGTGCAGCGCGCTGCCGCCGGAGGCGCGGATGCCTTCGACCTGCTTCTGGTCGGCCCCCTCGATCGCCTCCGAGAACAGCTTTCCGAACGCACCGAAATCCGACACGGCAATGGCGAGCACGCCGGCGAACGGGCCGAGGCCTACGACGTTGATCCAGACCAGCGCCCAGATCAGCGTGTCCACGCCGCGGATCGAATCGAGGAAGCGACGGATCGGGAAGCGCAGAATGTTGGACGGCACGATGTTGCGCGCCGCCAGCAGGCTCACCGGCAGTGCAAACACCGCCGCCAGCGTGGTGCCGAGCAGCGCGATCGAGAGCGTCTCGCCGAGCGCCTTTAGATAGATCGGCAAGGACGAGCCGGGATCCGGCGGGATCATCATCAGGCCGATCCAGCCGAGCTGGCTGAGGCCGGCGAAGAAGCGCGACGGCGAGAAATCGAGATCGACGAGGCCGTAAATGAGGATCGCGAACGCCACGACGATCATCGCCGGCATCGCGAGCCGTGCCGAGGCCGGCTGGTCGAACACGTCGGGGTAGCGCGCGCGAAGCTCTTGCGTGTCGACCTGCTGCGGCTTCGTCACGTCCGCGCCTCCTTGCCGAACAGGCGGCCGCGCAGCCAGCCGGTGGTGATGTCGATGATGAAGACCGTGACGATGATAGTGAGCAGGATGGCGCTGACGTCGGAGTAGTAGAACTTGCGGATGGCGACGACGAGCTCCTGGCCGATGCCGCCGGCGCCGACAAAACCCATCACGGAGGCTTCGCGGACATTGATCTCGAAGCGCAGCAGAGCATAGCTGGCATAGCCGGCCGTGACCTGCGGCACGATGGCGAAGCGCATGCAAGACAGCCAGCTCGCTCCGGTCGAGCGGATGCCCTCGACCGGCTTCATGTCGGCATTCTCGACGATCTCCGAGAACAGTTTTCCCAGGGCGCCGGTGGAGTGGATCGCAATCGCCAGCACGCCCGCCATTGGCCCCAGGCCGAAGGCAATCACGAAGACCAGCGCGAAGACGATGCCGGGGACGGTGCGGGCGAATTCGAGCAGCCGCCGCACAACGAAGCGTAGCCAGGGCGCGGGCGAAGTGTTCTCGGCCGCGAAGAAGTTGAGGGCGAAGGCGAGGGTCGCGCCGATCAACGTGCCGACATAGCTGATGAGCAGGGTCTCACCCAGCATCTTCAGCCATTTGCGCCAGCCCCAGAGCCACTCGCCGACATCGGTCCAGACCCGCTGGCCGCTGTCGAGCGTGAGGATGCGGTCGAAATAGCTGATGAAGTTGCCGAAATAGGTGAACAGCGTGCGCAAATTCACTTCGGCGCCGATCGCAGCGAGAACCAGCGCTGCGGCAAAGCCCGCGGCTCCCAACAGCAGACGTAGCCGCCGGCGCGCAACCGCTTGACTATAAGCGGCGTTGAGCGCGGCAAGCTGCTGCTCGGGGAGGATCGAAACCGCGACGGTCATCTGGTCAGGGCGAGTGGTGGCTCAGAAAAGAGAAAGAGCCGGGTCCATCGACCCGGCTCAAGTAGCTCGTCCCGAAAACTCAGGACGCCTTCTTCTTACGCAGCGCATCGACGAACTTGATCAGCTCGATCGTGCCATCCCAGTCCTTGGTGGTGGCGGGATGAAAACCCTTCTTCTGGCCGTCGGAGAGACGGTCGAACGCGGCCTTGTCCTTGGCCGGCGCGTCGAAGAACGCCTTGGCGATGGCGGCCTTGGCGTTTTCCGGCAGGTCCGAGTTGTAGGCATAGGGACCGTTGATGATCGGCGCCGACTTGTGGATGATGCGGAAATCGTCCTTCTTCATCGCCGAGCCGTCGGCGTTCTTCAGCATGCCCTTGGTCAGCATCTGAGCCAGCGTGGAATCGTCATCGCTGGTCCACTGGTTGGCGGCAACGTCGACCGTGCCCTGCGCCAGCGCCAGCATCGCGTTCTCGTGGCTGCCGGTGAAGACGACCTTGCTGAAATAGGTATCGGCATCCGGGATGCCCATCTTGTCGAGCTCGAAGCGCGGCACGTTGTTGCCCGAGGTCGAGTTCGGATCGACCAGGCCGAGGTTCTTGCCCTTGAGATCATCGACCTTCTTATAGGCGCTGCTCGCCTTGACGAAGAACACAGAATAATAGCCGGTCGAGCCGTCGGCGTTGATGTCGTTGGCGAAGGCGTCGGTCTTGACGCCGGTCAGGCGGGCGCGGGCGAACGAGGCCGAGCCGTAGCTGGCGATGTGGATGTTGCCGGCCCGCTGGCCTTCGATAACGGCGGCATAGTCGTTGGCGATGCGCAGCGTCACCTTCACGCCGAGTTCCTTGGAGAGATAGCTCACGAACGGCGCCCAGCGCTCGGTGACGCCGGAGGCGTTCTCGGCCGGGACGACCGCGAAGGTCAGCTCGGGATATTTTGCTTTCCAGTCGTCAGCCGAAGCGGAAGCCGTAAACGCGAGTGCGGCGGCGCCGGCAAGAATGAGTCTGCGAGTGATCATGATACCCTCTTCATCGGTTGGGGTCGGTTGACGCAAAACTGGCAACAAAAGATGTGGCGCGGCTCAGGCGGCCGCGGCGGTTCCGAGCGCCGGCACGCCCTCGGGCGCGGGGACAGGCACGCCACCCATGACGTCGGCAGCCTCGAGATCGTAGAGCTCGCGCGCGACGTGATCGGTCAGCGCGGACGGCGCGCCGTCGAACACCACGCGGCCGGCGGCCATGCCGATCAGGCGGTCGCAATAGCTGCGGGCGAGATCGAGCGAATGCAGATTGCAGAGCACGGTGATGCCGAAGTGCTTGTTGATGCGCAGCAGCGCATCCATCACGATCTTGGTGTTGCGCGGATCGAGCGAGGCGATCGGCTCGTCGGCGAGGATGATGTCGGGCTGTTGCACCAGCGCGCGGGCGATCGCGACGCGCTGCTGCTGACCGCCGGAGAGCTGGTCGGCGCGCTGGGCCGCGAGCGAAGCAATGTCGAACTGCTCGAGCGCGGACATCGCCAGCGCCTTGTCCTGCTCGGGCCAGATCTGCGACAGCGAGCGCCAGGCTGGCATCGTCGCGAGGCGCCCCATCAGGACGTTGGTGAGAACGTCGAGCCGGCCGACCAGGTTGAACTGCTGGAAGATCATCGCCGAGCGGGCGCGCCACTGCCGCAGCTCCTTGCCGCGCAGCGCGGTGACGTCGATGCCGTCGAACAGGATGCGCCCCTCAGTCGGCGTCACCAGGCGATTGATGGTCCGGAGCAGCGTCGACTTGCCGGCGCCGGATCGTCCGATCACACCGACGAAGCCGCCGGGGGAGATTTGAAACGAAGCGTCGTCCACCGCGGCTTTTGCGCCAAAGCGGCACGTCAGACCTTCAACCACCAGCATGCAGGGCTCCAGAGTAGCTGGGACCCACCGCTAACGCCGGCGCTTAACACTTGTGTGACACGCGCATTGCGGTGCGGCGATCCTACACACCTCGTCCCCTGTCATCGTCATGTCATGACATTGTCACCAAGCCACTCGAAGAGGAACGCCCGCCCTCGAACGTTCGGACGCAACATGGCCGGCAAGGTGCTCTCGGTCCAACCGACCATCGACGCTTCCGCGAAGCTCCATGAGACCAGGCTCGGCGCCTACACCGAGGTCGGCGCGCGGACGATTCTGCACGAGGTCACGATGGGCGATTACTCCTATGTCGTGAACGACGCCCAGATCACCTACACCACGATCGGAAAGTTCTGCTCGATTGCGGCGATGACGCGGATCAATCCCGGCAATCATCCGATGCACCGCGCGACGCAGGCGCATTTCACCTATCGCTCCAGCGCCTACTTCCCGGGCGAAAGCGACGACACCGAGTTCTTCGACTGGCGGCGCCAGCATCATGTTCATATCGGCCACGACGTCTGGATCGGTCATGGCGCCATCGTGCTGCCGGGCCGCAACATCGGCACCGGTGCGGTGATCGCGGCCGGCGCCATCGTCACCAAGGACGTGCCGGCCTACACCATCGTCGCCGGCAATCCGGCGCGGATCGTGCGGCGGCGGTTCTCGGAGGAGATCGCCGGACGACTTGCAAGGCTCGCCTGGTGGGACTGGGATCACGACAAATTGCGTGAAGCCCTGCCCCATTTCCGCAAGCTCGGGATTGAAGATTTCCTCGCCACGTATGAAGCACGGGCAGGCTCCCATCGCAGCAGCAAGAAAAGCGCAATCGCGTGACAGACATTTTCCTTGAAGGCGGCCGGGCCCTGATCGGCACCGAACTCGCTGAAACGTCGCTGGCAGTGTCCGGACCTGATATCGCGGACGTAGAGGCGTCTCGCGGCCGGGCGCGGCTCGCGATCGATGCGCGCAACTTGCTGGTGCTGCCCGGCATCGTCGATCTGCACGGCGATGCGTTCGAGCGGCAGATGATGCCGCGCGCCGGGGTCGACTTCCCGATCGACGTCGCGCTCGCCGACAGCGACCGTCAGGCCATCAGCAACGGCATCACCACCGTGTTTCACGCCACGACCTGCTCGTGGGAGCCGGGCCTGCGCAGCGCCGACAACGCGCGCGGCCTGATGGAGGCGATCGAACGGCAGCGCCCGCAATTCGCCGCCGACACCCGCTTCCATCTGCGGCACGAGACCTACAATCTCGACGCGGAGGCAGAGATCAGTCAGTGGCTCAGCGAGGGCCGCGTCGATCTGTTCGCCTTCAACGACCACATGGACGGCGTCGTGGCGGACATCTCCAATCCGCGCAAGCGCAACCGCATGGTGGAGCGCACCGGGCTGTCGAGCGAGGCGTTCGACCGGCTGGTCGAGCGCGTGGTCGCACGGGCCGCCGAGGTGCCGGCCTCGGTTTCGAGGCTCGCCGCCGCAGCCCGCGGAGCCGAAGTGCGCATGCTCTCGCATGACGATGCGACGCCGGCGATGCGCCAGGAGTTTCGCGAGCTGGGCGCGATGATCGCGGAATTCCCGATCAACGAGGAGACGGCGCGCGCAGCGGCAAGCCACGGCGATGCCATCGTCTACGGCGCGCCGAACGTCGTGCGCGGCGGCAGCCACACCGGCTGGACCAGAGCGTCCGACATGATCGCAAAAGGGCTCTGCTCGGTGCTGGCGTCAGATTACTACTATCCCGCACAGCTGCTCGCCGCGTTCCGCCTCGCCGCCGACGGCATGCTGCCGCTGACGAAGGCCTGGGATCTGGTCTCGGCCGGCCCCGCACGCGCGACGGGCCTCTCCGATCGCGGTCAGCTCGCACAAGGACTCCGCGCTGATATCCTGCTCGTCGACGACAGCGCGCCATTGCGGCCACGGCTCGTCGCGGTGATCTCAGGCGGAAAGCTCGTGCATCTCACCGATGCGACGCGGCTGCTCGCAGCGTTGGCTGCGCCGCGCGAGGCTGTCGCGGCGGCATAAATTGGTTATGCTCGGGCAATGACAGGTTTTCCCCGCTACGCGATCTATTTTGCCGCAGGCGCCGACAGCGCTCTCTCCCGCTTCGGCGCCGAACTGCTCGGCTACGACGCCCACACCGGCGACGAGCTGCCGTTTCCGCGCGAGGCGCTGCAAATTGCACCGGACTGGCGCGACGTCAGCGCCGATCCCCGCAAATACGGCTTTCACGCCACGCTGAAGGCGCCCATGACGCTGGCGTCCGACAAGACCGAAGCCGAGCTGATGGCCGCCTGCGCGGCCTTCGCCGACAAGGCACAGTCCGTTCCGGTGATCCGCCCCATCGTTGATGCCATCAGCGGCTTCATCGCCGTCATTCCGGCCGAGCCGGTCGAAGCGCTCCAACAACTGGCCGCCGATAGTGTCCGCGATTTCGACGCCTTCCGCGCGCCGCTGACGGCGGAAGACCGCGCGCGGCGCAAGCCTGAAAAGCTCAGCGAGCGGCAGCGCGACTATCTCGACCGCTGGGGCTACCCTTACGTGATGGAAGAATTCCGCTTCCACATGACGCTGACGGGGCGGCTCGATGCGGAGCGGCGCGGGCCGATTATCGAGATGCTGCGGGGGCGGTTTGCGGCGCTGAAGCTCGATGCGCTGACCGTCGACCGCATCGCGCTGTTCAAGCAGGATGATGCCAGGGCGCGCTTTCGCATCATCGGCGAGTGGGCTTTGAAGCGGTAGACTTCAGCGCCAGCTCGCGAGATTGAAGGCGAGCGCCACCGCGCCAACCAGAATGAGGCTGGCCGCCCAGACTGCATCGAGATTGAACCAGCTTCGCGAGACGAACCTCAATCCGAGATGGCGGTAAACCAGCCACGCCAGACATCCGCCGGCGCCGACCATGGCGGTCACGTGCACCAGGGACACCAGCACCGCCATCCCGAGACTTGCCTTCATCAGCGCGCCCGCCGCCTCATGGCCGGCATCGAGCTCGAAGGCCTGGCAGAGCCCGAGATAGATCGGCACGAGCATCAGGGCGGCGCCGTGAGCAATGGCGACGGCAAATGACCAAAGCGCCAATTGCGTCGGCGGAATTCGTGCCAGCGTGCGCGGATGACGCCGGTCGATCAGCCGATAGACGCCAAAGCCGATGACGAGAAGGCTCGCGCTGAGCTGGATCGGACGCTGCCACTCGGCCAGCACGAGCAGGAAGGCGAATGGCAGCAGCACGAGAAATGTTGCCAGGAGATGCCCGGCCGCCAGGGCCCACAACGCGCGAAAGAGCGCGCGTGGGTTCTTGTCCAGGAGCCCGGCGGAAACGGCGAGCGGCCATCCCATTCCCGGATTGACGCCGTGGTAGAGACCGCTCGCAACAAGCGCGAGCCAGAGCCAGCCAAGCGCCGGGCTCGCATGCGTCCCGTCTAGACCGACGGGTAACAAAAGGAGTCCGTCGAACAGTCGCCGCCCTCGAGCCTGATCTGGTGCGCACGATATCCGTCGGGGAAGCTCACAAAATAGTTCTTATCGAGCTCCAGGCCGCCGTTGCGACCGACATTGGCCATGACCTCCACGCCCGGAACACCGTCGGGATAGAACTGATCGTCCCAGGTCGAATACAGCGAATTGGTCCAGTACACGCGCCGGCCGTCGCGGCTGATCTCGACCATCTGCGGACCTGCCGCAAATGCCTTGCCGTTCGGATGGGGCGTGCGGCGCGCGATGCCGCCGATATGGACGGAGCCCGCAAGCTTCGGTTTGCGCGGATCGCTGACGTCGTACTGGCGCATTTCACCCGTGCCCCAGCACGAGACATAGAGAAACCGGTCGTCCATCGACAGGTCGATGTCCGTCACCAGCGGCGGCACGGCGCCAAATCCCTGCAGCAGCGGCGGCAGCTTCTCCTTGGGCGCGGGTTCGGGAGGGATCGTCGCCGTCTTCTCGGCATGGAATTTTCCGCCCTCCCGCCACCAGGTCCAGATCGATGCTTCGAGGTTGGTGGTGTCAACCACGACGCCGACGAAGCCGTACTCGCGAACCGGATCGTGCGCCGGCCGCACCTCCAGCGCCATCTGATGATTGGCGCCGAGATCGATCGTTTGCACGTTGCGCCGGGCACGGAGATCCCAGAAGTGGAGACGATGACCATATTTGTTCGACAGCAAATCCTCCGGGACGATCCCGTTCTCGAACTGCGGCGGCAACGCCCATTCGCTGGTCACCATATAGTCGCGCGGCAGATTCCACCAGAAATCATAGTGCAACGTCTGCGGGCCGCGGTCGATCTCCCATCGTCCAAGCACCTCGAACGTCTCGCAATCCATGATGAAGACGCCCGGAGGCCCATTGGTGCCGTCTTTGCCGCCGCCGCCCAGCGTGCTCACATAGATGCCGTCCGGCCCGCAATGGATGGTATGCGGCCGCGAGTAACCGGTCTTCTTGAAGACCTCCTCCGGTTCGATGATCTTGTGGATCTTGGCCTTGGTCGGATCCGGCTTGGTATCGATGATGTAGATCCGCGACGAGCGCAGCCCGGGGATGATGAGGTAGCGCCGCTCGATGAAGGCGTGCCCGGCGAGCGGCGACAGGGCGGAGGAGCAGGCATTCCAGCCGAAGTGATGAAACTCATCGCCCTTGTTGGGCATCGTCACGGTGTGAACGATCTGGCTATAGCTCGGCGATCCCGGCTTGACGTCGATGACCGCGAGAGCATCCGGCTTTGAGAAATCCGGACTGAGCAGCAAGGTGTAGGCAAAGTTCTCCGCAGGAGCTTCCATCGCAAGCTTGGGCGATGCGTGAAAGGTGGGATCCGGCCTCATCGTCATGGCACTGCCTCCCTGTTCTGTCGGTTCGCTCCAACCTGGCTCGGGATAGCGGCGTAATGAAGAAATGTTACGCGATGTCTTGAAATGCTCCGCAGGGCCGGTTGGCGAGCGTACAATATGCCATCGCGGAGCTGCGGGAAACAGCCCGGGCCGCGCTAATTCGACGCCTTCAGGCGAAATGGAATCCGATGGATCAGGCGGGGCGCGCACCTCACACTCAGCGTCGTCCCGGCCTAGTGCGCAATTGCGCACGGGGGCCGGGACCCATAACCCCAGGGAGTGGTTATGGAGCAGGCTGATAACTCCAAATCTTCGCCAAACCCGATCCTGTGGTTATGGGTCCCGGATCTGCGCGCGCTTGAGGCGCGCTTGTCCGGGACGACACTGAATGTTTGGCGCCGCTACTTCGCCCACCGCAGCGCCAGCGCATCGCGCTCCTTGGCGAGCTCCAAGAGCCCGGCGCGCGTCGCCGGGTGCAGCGGCTGCAGCGGATGGCGCACCGCCTCCGACTTGATCACGCCGCCGGCCTGCATCATCACCTTGCAGGCGATCAGGCCGCATTGGCGGTTCTCGTAGTTGATCAGCGGCAGCCAGCGTTCATAGGCCGCCTTGGCCTTTTCGCGGTCGCCGGCGAAATAGGGATCGATGATCTGGCGGATGCCGTCGGGATAGCCGCCACCGGTCATGGCGCCGGTGGCGCCGGCGTCGAGATCGGCGAGCAGCGTGATCGCCTCCTCGCCGTCCCAGGGGCCCTCGATGTCCTTGCCACCGGCCTCGATCAGGCTGCGGAGCTTTGAGGCGGCGCCGGGAACCTCGATCTTGAAATAGCGGATGTTGGAGAATTCGCGCGACAGCCGCGCCAGCAGCTCGACCGACAGCGGCGTGCCGGCGACCGGCGCATCCTGGATCATGATAGGAATGTTGATCGCGCCCGAGAGCACCTTGAAGAATTCGACGATGCCCTTCTCCGGGACCCGGAAGGTCGCGCCGTGGTAGGGCGGCATCACCATCACCATGGCGGCGCCGGCGGCTTCGGCCTGCTTGCTGCGCGCGGCGCAGACGGCGGAGCTGAAATGGGTGGTGGTGACGATGACGGGAACCCGGCCCGCGACATGTTCCAGCACCGTATGCATCACGGTTTCGCGCTCGGCGTCCGTGAGCACGAACTGCTCGGAGAAGTTGGCGAGAATGCAGATTCCGTGTGAGCCGGCATCGATCATGAAGTCGATGCAGCGGCGCTGGCCCTCGAGGTCGAGCTCGCCGCGCTCGTCGAAGATGGTGGGCGCGACCGGGAAGACGCCGCGATAGGGGCGCTGGGCCTTGTGTGGGGTGACCGGCATCGAACTCTCCATCCCTGATGTGTCTTAAGTCTATGGCCGCATACGGGGCGCGGCGGCACACATGTACCCGCCACGCGGACCGGCGGCAATGCCTGCGCGACGTCAGGATGGAGGATGAGCGAAGTTATGCGGTCTTCACGGCTCCCAGGAAGCCTTCAACTGCGACGCGCAGACGATCGGCATCAGCCGACATCTTCTTCACGGATTCCGACAGCACCGTGCCGGCATTGCCGGTCTCCTGGTTGAGTCTCGCGACGCTGCCGATGGTGTCGGTGACCTCGCGGGTGCCTTGCGCGGCCTGCTGGAAGTTGCGCGAGATCTCGGTGGTGGCCGCGCGCTGCTGCTCGACCGCGGCGGCAATCGCCGTCATCTTCTCGTCAATGCCGCTGATGGCGCCGCCGATCGAGCGGATGGCGGTCACAGCCTGACCGGTCGCGCCCTGGATCTCCTCGACCTGGCGGGAGATCTCCTCGGTGGCCGTCGCCGTCTGCGCGGCGAGGCTCTTGACCTCGCCGGCGACCACGGCGAAGCCGCGGCCAGCCTCGCCCGCGCGCGCGGCCTCGATGGTGGCGTTCAGCGCCAGCAAATTGGTCTGGCCGGCGATGGCGTGGATCATCTTCACGACTTCGCTGATGCGGCTCGCGGTCTGGTCGAGGATCTCGACCGTCGCATTGGTCTGCTCGGCCTGCGCCACCGCCTCGCGGGCCTCGCGCGCGCTCGACTGCACCTGCGCGGAAATCTCGCCGACGGACGCCGAGAGCTCCTCGGTCGCGGCCGCGATGGTCTCGAGATTGTTGGTGGCCTGCTCGGCGGCGGAGGACACCGCCGCGGTCTGGCTGCTCGACTCCGCAACCAGCGAGCGCACGCCGGTTGCCGTCGCATCGAGCTCCTTTGTCGACGCCGCAACGCTGTGAATGACAGCCTGCACGGTGTCGTCGAAGCTGCGGCACGCCGCATCCACCGTGCCGGAGCGGGCGAGCTGCAGCGCCTGCTGCGATTCGCGTTCCTGGCCGAGACGCTCCGCGGTCGCCGCGCTCTCCCGCAGGCTTTCGAGCGCTGCGGCCATGGTGCCGAACTCGTCGGGATACTTCGATTGCGGAACCGGCGTCGCGTAGTCGCGCGCTCCGATCCGCGCGATGGCATCGAGGATGGCGCGCACCGGGCGCATCAGGCGGCTGCGCACCACATAGACGCCGGCCAGGGTCACCGCGAGCGCCAGCAGGAACGCGAGCGATTGCACCACGAGATTGGTGAGCGCCTTGGCCTGGATCGTCTCCGCGCGCGCGATCGACTGGTCGAGGGCCTTGTTCGCAATCCCGACAATGAGCGGGAACGGCGACTGGCAAAACGCATTCCACTCAGCAGCGGGCATCGCGGGCTTGCCGCTGCCGTCGAAATTCCTGGTGAGATCGCCGATCTGCTTCAGGGCGCCGTCGGTCTTGGCCTTCGCGTCCGACGCTGCCGTCACCAGCTCCGCCGTCACGTCGGGCGCAGCCAGCAACTCCGCCATGCCCGCCCAGCCGGAGGTGATCGTGCCATCCCATTGCGCCAGTGACCGCTTCTGGGCGTCGTCGAGCGGCTTGCTGCTGTTGACGTTGGAGCGAAGCGACGAGCAATGGATGCCATAGCGGTCGCGCACCTGCCAGGCGAAGCGGCGGACCTGGATCATGCGGGCGATATAGGGATCGTTCATCCAGGCGCGGTTCGACACCGCGGTGGAGGCGAGGTTCGCGGTGTCGATGACCTTGGTGACGGCATCGTACCAGGAATTGGTCCGCTCGATCTTGCGCTCGGCGCGTGGACGCTTGGCTTCGTCGTGGAACAGCTGGAACTGCGGCGCGGCGTCGTTCCAGCGCTGCTTCAGCGTGCTGGCGAGCTCATCGCGGCGCGCGAAATCGACGGTCGCGAGCGCGGCGTTGATGCCGTCATAGCCGGCCTGCTCGGCTTTCTCGGCTTCGGCGAGCTTTGCCTTGGGATCGTCCTCGCCAAGGATGGCGCTCTGGGCGTCGCCGCGATTGTTGCGTAGCGCGAGCACGCCATGGAAGATCGCCTTGTCGGCAGCGGCAAGGCGGGCCGTTTCCAGGCTGTCGCTGTAGCGGCCGAAGGCGCCGACCATCTGGATCGCGGTGCTGGTGAGCGCACCGGCAGCCAAGAGCGCCATCAGCACGAGGAGCAGCGTGCTTACCGATTTCTTAAGAATTGCCATGAGCCAGGGGCCTATTCGTCAATAGCGGCCACCTTGCATCGCGACATGCCAATGTTTCGTTAAGGTTGTAGTCAAATGCCGGCTTTCCGGCCTGCCGCATCTGCGCCAGGCCGGGCCAGAGCTCGTTACGCGAGTTTCGTGAAATCCGGCGGACGGCGCTCGGCAAACGCCGTGAACGCCTCGCGCGCCTCGGCGGTGCGCAGACGCTGCGCGAACTGCTCGCCTTCCGCCTGCATCTGCGCGACCAGCGCCTCGCCGTTGCGCATCAGCTTCTTTGTGGCAGTGAGCGCGCCGGCCGGCTGGCGGGCGAGCCGCTGTGCGAGCGCAAGTGCATCGGCGTCGAGCCTGTCGAGCGGGACGACGCGGTTGGCGAGGCCCCAGTCCAGCGCGGATTTGGCCGGCACGGTCTCGCCGAGCGCGAACATCTCGTAGGCGCGCGCATAGCCGATGCGCGCGGGCATCAGCAGGCTGGACGCCGCCTCCGGCACCAGCGCAAGGCTGACGAACGGCGTCGACAATTGCGCGTTGTCAGCGAGCACGACGAGGTCGCAATGCAGCAGCATCGTGGTGCCGACGCCGACGGCGCGGCCCTGCACGGCGGCGACCAGCGGCCGGGTGCAGCGCGCCAGCGACTGGATGAAGCGGATGACGTTGCGACTGCCTTCCGACTTGCCGGATGCGACGGCTGCGAATTCGCCGACATCGTTGCCGGCCGTGAACATGTCGCCCTCGCCGCGGATCAGGATCACGCGGGCGGATGGATCGAATTCGGCGGATTCGATGGTGTCGGCAAGCTTGCCGTACATCGCATCGGTCAGCGCGTTCTTCTTGTCGGGGCGCGCCAGCGTGAGGGTGAGAACGCCGTTGTTGTTCTCAACTCGCACATGCTCGGTCATGGGTCTCTCCTCTAGTCCTCTGGATCTCTTGAAGTATCTCTTGGAAACTTGTCCTGAATGCTCGTCAGCCAGCGTGCGACGATGTCGATCTCCGTAGCTGTAAATCCTTCCGTCAGCGCGGCGTTGATCTCGGCGGCTTCCGTTTTCACCTGCGCCAGCACGGTGCGCCCTTTCGGCGTCAGCCACACGCGCCAAGCCCGCCCATCATCGCGATCGGCCCGCCGCTCGACCAGTTTTGCAGCAGCACTGCGGTCGACGAGGCCGGAAATGCCGGCCGGCCCCATGTCGAGCGCCGCACCCGCCTCGCCCATCAGGACGCCGTCCTGCTTGCCGAGGATGAACAACAGCCCCGCCTGCGCCGGCGTCACTTCATTCTGTGGCTGCGCTGCCATCCAGCGCTGCAAGCGCCGTTGCGCGACGCTCAGAAGGTAGATCAGCCGGTGATGCCTCGCCGCGGCGTCTTTATTTCGCATGCGAAGTATTTAATCGAGGCGCTGAAGATTGTCAAACGGGGCCGTCAGGGCGATTTGGCGCGGCAGCCGTCGAGGAACAGGGCCGCGCAGGTCTGCACCCGGCGCTCGATCTGCTTGCGTGACGGCAGAGGCACGCCGCCATAGATCGCCGCGCGCTGCGGCGCCGATGCGACCATACCGATCAGCATGCCCGCGGCTTCCTCCGCGTCGTCGATCACGATGCGCTTGCGCCTGACCTGGACGCGCAGCCAGCCGGCGAGTGCCGTCACGGTGCGGGAGATGCCGTTCTTGTAGAAGTTCGCGGCAAGCTCAGGGAATGCGGCGGATTCCTGCAGCACCATGCGCTGCAACGCCACGACCTCCGGATCGAGCGCGAGATCGGCGCAGGCGAGCAGCGCGGCGCGCAAGCCGGTTTCGATGTCGACATCATCGCTTCCTTGCAGATCCACGGCGGAGAGCAACTGCTCGAGCCGGTCGGCGCACATCGCCTCGAACAAAGCGGCCTTGCCGGGGAACAGACGATAAAGAGTCTTGGTCGAGATGCCGGCGCGACGCGCCAGCTCTTCGGTACTGGTCGCGGCGTAGCCGTCGCCGGCAAAGGCGTGCCGCGCGGTGTCGAAGACGATCCGCCTGGTCTCGTCCTCGCTACGGACCGGTGGCCGCCCGCGCGGACGAACTTCACTGTCCGATTTTGCCTGAGCCAAGTTTTTCTGAGCCATGCTTTTAAATGACGCCTGTCATTCCATTGACAATTCCAAAGCTAGTCTCATTTTGGAAATTATCAAGTTTCCTAATTCAGGGGAGCCGGCCATGACCGTCCACACCACCCCATCCGCTGCCGCCCAGACCGCCGTCGCGGCAACCGCCCTGGAGGGCGTCCTGCCGGCCGCGCCGGTCTACGCAAGCCGGAAAAAGCTCAATTTTCGCAAGCTGTTGCTGCTGGGGGCCGCGGCCGTCGCGCTGGCCGGTGCCAGCTTGTACGGCTACGATTACTGGACCGTCGGCCAGTACCTCATCTCCACCGATGACGCCTATGTGAAGGCCGACAACACGACCATCGCGCCGAAGGTCAGTGGCTATCTCAACCGGGTTCTGGTCGCCGATAACGAGCATGTGAAAGCTGGCCAGGTGCTGGCCGGGATCGACGACCGCGACTTCCGGGTCGCACTCGACCAGGCCCGCGCCGACGTGCAGGCGGCGAACGCGACGGTCGTCAGCAAGGAGGCGCAGCTCGAAGTTCAGGAAGCGGTGATCGCAGCCGCGAAGGCGACCATCGACGTCGCCACGGCCGCGAAGACCTTCGCGCAGCAGGAGAACAAGCGCTACACGGATCTCGCCAGGACCGGCTATGGCAGCATCCAGAACGCACAGCAGGCGCAGGCGCGCGATGCCGGCGCCGACGCCGCGATCGCGCGCGACAACGCCAACCTCATCTCCGCACAGAAGCAGGTCGATCTCCTCAAGGCCGAGATCGTGCAGGCCAAGGCCGCCACCGCGCGCGCAGCCGCGGTCCAGCAGCAGGCGGAGCTCAATCTCGGCTACACCACGATCGTCTCGCCGATCGACGGCGTCGTCGGCAATCGCTCCTTGCGCGTCGGCCAGTTCGTGCAGGCCGGTACGCAGCTGATGTCGATCGTGCCGGCCGCTGGCGCTTACGTCGTCGCCAATTTCAAGGAAACGCAGCTCACGCACGTCGCACCGGGACAGGCCGTCGATATCGAGGTCGACATGTTCCCGGGCCAAATCGTGCATGGTCACGTCGATTCCCTCGCGCCGGCCAGTGGCCAGGAATTCGCGCTGCTGCCGCCCGACAACGCCACCGGCAATTTCACCAAGGTGGTGCAGCGCATCCCGGTCAAGATCGTGCTCGATGCCGAGCATGGACCCGCCATTGCGCTCCGGCCCGGCATGTCCGTGATCCCCACCATTGCGACACGTTCAAGCGCGCCGACCGCGAATGCGGCCGCGGCGCCCAAGACAACGTCTAAGGCAAAGCTCGTTTCCGGAGGGTCGTGCCATGTCAAACAGCCTCTCACTTTCGACGCAAGCAACACCGGCCGCGACGCCTGATCGCGCCGTCAGCGATCCCAACCGCGCGAGCCTCGCAACCTGGATCGCCGTGCTCGCGGCCATGATCGGCTCGTTCATGGCGATCCTGAACATCCAGATCACCAACGCCTCGCTGGCCAACATCGAGGGCGGCATCGGCACCGGCGCCGACAACGGCTCCTGGATCTCGACGTCGTATCTGATCGGCGAGATCATCGTGATCCCGCTGACCGATTACCTCAGCCGCGTGTTCTCGTTCCGCCGCTACATGCTGGCGAGCGCGACGCTGTTCGCGGCGTTCTCGGTCGCCTGCGCCTTCACCCATGATCTGCCGTCGATGATCGCGATGCGCGGCCTGCAAGGCTTTGCCGGCGGCGTGCTGATTCCGATGGCCTTCACGCTGGTGCTCACCAAGCTGCCGAAGCCGCAGCAACCGGTCGGGCTCGCGATCTTCGCGCTGTCAGTCACCTTTGCACCGGCGATCGGCCCGACCATCGGCGGCTATCTCACGGAGACCTATGGCTGGCGCACCATCTTCTTCGTCAACGTGATCCCAACCGCCGTGATGGTCGCCGCGCTCTATCTGACGCTGGAGCGGCAGAAGATGCAGCTTGGTCTCCTGAAGGAAGGCGACTGGGCCGGCATCGTCACCATGGCGATCGGCCTGTCGGCGCTGCAGGCCGTGCTCGAGGAAGGCAACAAGGACGACTGGTTCTCCTCACCCTTCATCGTCAAGCTCGCGATCATCGCCGCTGTCAGCCTCACGCTGTTCGTCACGATCGAGCTCACGATCGAAAAGCCGCTGATCCGGCTGCGCCTCTTGAGGCAGCGCAATTTCGGCTTCGGCACCATCGCGATGACGATGGTGGGCTTTGCGCTGTTCGGCTCGGTCTACATCCTGCCCGCCTATCTCGGCCAGGCGCAGGGCTACAATGCGGAGCAGATCGGCAATGTGCTGGCCTGGACCGGCCTGCCGCAGCTCGTGCTGATCCCGCTGATCCCGAAACTGATGCAGCGCTTCGACACGCGCTACATCGCCATCACCGGTCTTCTGATCTTCGCCTATAGCTGCTTCATGAACACGGCGATGTCGCCGGACTATGCCGGCGATCAGCTCTGGATTCCGAACATCGTGCGCGCGGTCGGCCAGGCCATGGTGCTGACGCCGCTGACCTCGGTGCTGACAGGCGGCATCGCGCCGCAGGACGCGGCTGCGGCCTCCGGCATCAGCAACATGTTCCGCAATCTCGGCGGCGCGATCGGAACGGCAACGCTGGCGACCATCATCACCAAGCGCGAGCAGTTCCACTCCAACATCATCGGCCATTCGGTCACGCTCGGCCGCGAGGAGGTCCGCAGCCGCATCGCCCAGATGACGGACTATTTCATGGCCCACGGCGTGCCCGACCCCAATGCCGCACGCGAGCAGGCCATCATCGCGCTCGGCAAGACGGTGAAGCGCCAGGCGCTGGTGATGGGCTATTCCGACACCTTTGCGGTGATCGGCGTGGTGCTGGTGCTCGCCGCGGTCGCCGTGCTGCTGACGCGGCGGGTGAAGGCAGCGGGCGGGCCGGCGCATTAAACGAGTCCCTGGGGCACTCTAATACTCGGCCGCCAGATGCCGGGCGATTTCGCCGACCGGAAGTCCCGTCAGGTTCTTGGATAGCTCGCCGACGACGCGCGCCTTGACATCGGCATGAAAGGCATTGCGCAAGTCCGCGAGCACTCTCGGCGGCGCGACGACCACGATCGCCTTGACGTCGCGCTCGCGCGCGAGCCGCTCCATTGCGCCGGCGACACGATGCGCGAATCGATGCTCCTCGATATTGTGCCAGTCGGCATTCTCTACGGCTACTCTTTCCCCGGTAGGCTTGTTCACGCGGCCGGGACGATCGGTGCCCTGCTCTCGCGTGGGCGGATTGTCGTCCTCGAAGACGTTTTCAGTCTTCAGATCCGGATGCGAGGGATTTCCCTCGTTGCGCAGGAACAGGGCCTTGCGGCCATCGCCGACGAACACGAACGCGTTGTGAGGAATGATCAGACCGCCCATGTTCGACGCTCCGACGTTGGCACCCAGCATTCAAACCTTTCTTCGTAGACCTTGTTGATTCAAATCAGCGCGAGCTTCCCGCTCAAAACGGTACGCAGTCCTTACCAATGTCGGAGCACGGGAACCTCGAGGCATCCGATATCGCGCTTTTCAAATTTGAGAGAAATCAACGACGGGTCGTGGGCACGGGGAGAGAATTTCTTGCATAGACCAAGCTCCATTTTCTGAGGAGAAGATCATGGCAAGCGAAACCAAGCTCCCTGTCACCAAGAAGGCCAACGAACCCGCATTCGCAAGCGAAGCGTGGCGACCATTCGAGACGCTCCGCAAGGAAGTCGACCGGCTCTTTGAGGATTTCGGTGGCGACGATTTCTGGCGCCGGCCCTTCCGTTCGCTCGCCGGCTTCGAACGCAATCTCGCGCAGAAGCTCGCCAGCACTCCGGCCGTCGATGTCGCCGAGAGCGACAAGGCCTATGAGATCACAGCCGAATTGCCCGGGATGGACGAGAAGGACATCGAGGTGAATGTCGCCAATGATGGGCTGACCATCAAGGGCGAGAAGAGGGTGGAAAAAGAGGAGCAGCAGAAGGACTACTACGTCTCCGAACGCCGCTATGGCTCCTTCGAGCGATATTTCAGACTGCCCGAGGACGTCGAAGCCGACAAGATCGAGGCGTCGTTCAAGAACGGCGTGCTCAAGGTGACGCTGCCCAAGACCGCCGAAGCGCAGAAGCCGGCCAAGAAGATCGAGGTCAAGGCAGCCTGACGATGAGTTCAAGCGGGGCTGCCGGGACCGGCAGCCCCGCGCATTTCCCCCTCAATTGTCGCGCTCCCTCACTGCGCGCAGAAATAGCTCGACGCTTCCGTCACCGACCCCGCCTTGTAGTGCGGCCAGGCCGGCCAGCGGCACAGTGGCAGCGCGCGGACGACAGGGAACGCAGGCGCTTCGACCTTCTGCTCGGTCACTTCGAGGTCACCGGGCGCCTTGTCCTTCTCGACCCAATCGACCAGCACACTGAGCATGTCGACATTGGCGGGCGCGCCCGAGCCGACATGATCGACGCCGGGCGCGGTGTAGAGCCGCGCGAACTGCGCCGCCGTCGCCGTACCCATCAAGCGCTCGACATTCTCGAAATAGCGGATGCCGGCATAGGGACTCTGCGCATAGTCAGCCATGTGCTCGAGGATGATCAGCTTGCCCTTGCGCTCGCGAAAGCGGCTGAGATCAGGATTGGTCGAATCCATCAGGCTGGAAACCTCGAGCAGCCGCGCATTGTGGTCCTCGGGCTTGTAGGTGGTGACGTCGAGCTTGGGATCGCGTGCGAACACATACTGGATGCCGCCGGCGCCGTAGATCCAGGCGATGCCGTTGTTCGGCGCAGGCGGCTGCGCGGGCGGCGCAGTGCCGAGCCACCACGCGGTCCAGCCGCCGGTCGGGCCGGCCGCCGGCGTGTCCTCGCCCGACACACCCCAGCCCGGATAATCGTCGAGGCCGTTGGCGAGCACGAACGGGAATTTGTAGGTCGCGTGCAGCGTGTTAATCGCCTTGATCTGCGGATCGGTGAGGCACTGATCGCCGCTCTTGCCGGCCCCGCAGCGCAGCGTCTCGACCTTGAACACTGCCTTGCAGGTGACGGGATCCTGCACCAGTGCGTCGTCGGAGCCATCGGCCTTGTCGCACGCCGCGCGCACGGCCTCGCCGACGAGCTTGACCTGCGCCGGATTGATCCAGCCCTCGCCCATGGTCGCAAGTCCCGAACGCATGCCGGCATGCTGCAGGCCGACCCAGTTGATGACGGGCACGCGCGAAAAAATGCCGTCGAAATCGTCGGGGTAACGCTGCGCCATGGTGAGGCCTTCGCGGCCGCCCTCGGACGAGCCCATGAAATACATCTTCTCCGGCTTCTTGCCGTAGGCGCGCTCCATCAGCGTCACGGCCGCGTCGCGTACCTTCTTGTAGGCGCGGTGGGCAAAATTCTCGAAGGCTTCGTCATTCAACGCGAACAGCTGCGGCAGCTCGCCCGGCTTGGTCTCGTGACCTGAATCGGTGCCGTAGGTGACAAAACCGCGCGCGAGCGGCGACGGCTTGTCGAACGGATAGGCCGGCGGCAGCGCAAGGCCGGTGATCAGCACGCCGTTGAAGCCGCCGCCGCCATATTGCACCGAGCGCCCGTTCCATTCGATCGGAAGATTGACCTGGAATTTGATCGGCGGCGCCTTGGGATCGACAGGGTCGATATGGCCGAGCACCTTACAGAACGCAGGATTGGCGGGCGTAACGCGCCCCGATGGCGTCGGGCCGCGCTCGGCGACAGCGAGAGTCGATGGAGACTGAAACGTCGCGGCATCGATCTTCACGGCATCAGTGCCGCCGACCAACCCCTTGCAGACCGTCTCGGCATCCTCCGCCAGCGTCAGCGCCGACGCGCCGCTCGCGCTCATTGCGGCCGCCGTGCCCACCAGCCATGCACACAGCTTCGCTCTGTTTCGCATCATCGTTTCCACCCGGCTTGTTCTGTTGCGTTCGAAAGTTGGCTGCATTCAATGCAACCTTCGCCCGTCCGTCAATCGCTCACGTGCGCATTCGGCTCACGAGCCCAGCGCAGTGCCCAGGGCGATCACGGCCACCAGCGCCAGGAGCGACGTCACGATGCCGACCATGACGATGTCGAAATAGCTGTCGCGATGGGTCAGGCCGCAGATCGCGAGCAGACTGACCACGGCGCCGTTGTGCGGCAGGATGTCGAGGGTCCCCGCGCCGATCACCGCCACGCGATGCATCAACGCGAGGTCGATCCCGGTCCGCGCGGCAAGTTCGACATAGGTCGGGCCGAGGGCGTCGAGGGCGATGGTGAGCCCGCCCGATGCCGAGCCGGTCAGCGCGGCCAGGATGTTGGTCGCAACCGCAAGCGAGACCAGTGGTCCCCCTTCGATCGCCAGCACCCAGTCGCGCACGATCGTGAACGCCGGCAGCGAGGCGACGACGGCGCCGAATCCGACGAGGCTGGCGACGCTGAAAGCCGGCAGGACCGACGCATTGGCCCCGGCATCCATGGTCCGGCGCAGCGCCGGCAGGCGCGTCCAGTTCAGCGCGATGGTGGTGACGATGGCAGCAGCCAGCGCAACCGCGACCGACCACACGCCCGCGACGGCTGCAAGCGTCGTGTCACCAAAGCGCGGCTCGGCGAGATAGCTGACATCGAGCCGCGGCAGCACCACGAGCGACATCACCAGATTCACGGTGACGACGACGACCAGCGGCGCGATGGCATTCAGCACCGGCGATGACCGGTCGCTGCGATGACCGTGCTGCAGCTCCGCCGGATCGAACTCGCGGGCTGTCGTCGCGCGCTCGCGCACGAACTCGTCGGCGGCGGCGCGCTCGGTCGCGCCCTCCGCATCGTCGCCGTAGCCCTCTCCGGCGCGGCGCGCTGCCGCTTCGGCACGGTGCAGCCACCACAATCCGGTGCCGAGCATGATGAGCGAGGCGACGATGCCGAGGCCCGGCGCGGCAAACGGCGTCGTGCCGAAGAACGGCATCGGGATCGCGTTCTGGATCGACGGCGTGCCCGGCAGGGCCGACATCGTGAAGGTCGATGTCCCCAGCACGATCGCGGCCGGGATCAGACGACGCGGGATCGAAGCCGCGCGAAACAGCGAACGGGCCATGGGAACGATGACGAAGAACGCAACGAACAGGCTCACGCCGCCATAGGTGACCAGCGCACCGGCGAGAACGACCGCCAGGATCACGCGCCGCTCGCCAAGACGCTCCGCCATGAAGCCTGCGACCGACGTCACCGCGCCGCTGTCATCCATCAACTTGCCGAAGACGGCGCCAAGCAGAAAGATCGGGAAGAACTGCGCCAGAAATCCCGCTGCGTTCACCATGAACACCTGGGTCAGGTTCGCGAGCAGCGGCTCGCCGCCGAACAGCGCGGCCACGAGTGCGGCGAACGGTGCGAGCAGCAGGACGCTCCAGCCGCGGAAGGCGAACAGGACGAGCAGGCCGAGCCCGACGAGGAGGCCGAGGAGACCCATGCCTCAGCACTCCGACAGGAGGACGTCGAGATCGGCGGTCGAACGACGGCCGATATCCGCGCCGTGCTCGGCGAGGAAGGCGTCTGCCGCCATACGTCCCTCGGCGCGCAGCATCGAGACGAACTCCCACTCGGCGTTGAGCTTCGAGGACGCGCCGAACTTCGCCAGCATGTCGCTCTTGATCCGGTGGGTCCGCATCTTCGCCCAGCGCGCGCCCTCGCCGCTGCCGGGGTCGGCCGCCTGGCGCAGCAGCGCGATCATGCGCAGCTCCTTCATCAGCGGCGAGTTGAAGGAGATTTCGTTGAGCCGGTTGAGGATCTCCGCAGCCGTCCGTGGCTCCTCCGGCCGCTCGGTCGGATTGATCTGGACGAGGATGGTGTCGTGCGCGTCGCTCTCGCGAACCAGCGGCGTGATCGTCGGGTTGCCGGCGAAGCCGCCGTCCCAATAGGGCTCACCGTCGATCTCGATCGCGCGGAACATGGTCGGCAGGCAGGCCGATGCCAGCAGCACATCCGCCGTGATCTCCGCGTTGCGGAAGATACGGCCGCGCCCGGTGCGCACCCGCGTCGCGGTGATGAACAGCTGGATCGGCGAGCGCACGAGGCGTTCGAAATCGATGCTCTCGGCCAGCACCGCGCGCAGTGGATTGTAGCCCGTGGGATTGAGGTCGTAGGGCGACAGCACGCGCGACATCAAATCGGTGAGAATGTAGAAGGGCGACGTATCGAGGGTCCAGCGCCCCATCAGGCGGTCGAGCGGCGAGCGTTGCAGCGGGCTGAAGGCCGCGGCCCTGGAGACGCGGCGCCAGTATTGCTCGAGCGCCTCGCGCGCGCCCTCGGCGCCGCCGGCCGTCCAGCCATCCGCCAGAACCGCCGCATTCATCGCGCCTGCGGAGGTTCCGGAGATTGCGGCGATCTCCAGCCATTTCTCTTCCAGGAGGCGGTCGAGCACACCCCAGGAGAAGGCGCCGTGCGAACCGCCGCCCTGCAGCGCGAGATCAATCAGTACGGCGTCCCGTTCCATGGCGGACACTCACGCAACTGAAGCTCAAATTCGACGTGATTTCTGGCCACGTCGAATTTGACGACAGTGTGAGAGCAGTTGCCGCAAGATGCAACCGGAACGTGGGGGCGTTTAGTGCTCGAATACCAGCCTTGCGCCGACCGTGCCGTCGAGCGCGCGGATCTGCTGGAGCAGCTCGCCCGAATCCTGGCCGCCGAGATCGGCGTCGAGCACGACGTAGCCGAGATCGCCGGCGGTCTCCAGATATTGCGCGGCGATGTTGATGTCGCGCTGGAGGAAGACCTCGTTCAGCCGCCGCAGCATGCCGGGCACATTGCGATGGACATGGCTGAAGCGCGCGCCGGAGGGGCGCAGGTGCAGCTGCACTTCCGGGAAATTCACCGCGCCCATGGTCGAGCCCGTGATGAAATAGTCGACCAGCTTGCGCGCGACCTCGCCGCCGATGCGCTCCTGCGCCTCCTCGGTCGAGCCGCCGATATGCGGGGTGAGGATGACGTTGCCGAGGCCTTGGATCGGGCTCTTGAATCGCTCCGAATTCGAGGACGGCTCGACCGGAAACACGTCGACGGCAGCGCCGGCGATGTGCCCATCACGCAAGGCGCCGGCGAGCGCATCGAGATCGACCACGGTGCCGCGGCTGTTGTTGATGAAGAACGAGCCCGGCTTCATCGCCCGCAGCTCCTTCTCGCCGATCATGCCTGATGTCTCCGGCGTCTCCGGCACGTGCAGGCTGACGACGTCGCTCTGCGCCAAGAGCTCCTCGAGCTTCTCGACCGGCTCGGTGTTGCCGTGGCGGAGCTTGTCGGTGCGATCGTAGAAGATCACGCGCATGCCCATGGCCTCGGCCAGCGTCGAGAGCTGCGAGCCGATATTGCCGTAGCCGACGATGCCGAGGGTGCGGCCGCGCACCTCGCGGCTGCCGGCCGCCGACTTGTCCCAGCCGCCCTCATGTGCGGACACCGAACGCGGAAAGATCTGCCGCAGCAGCATCACGATCTCGCCGATTACGAGCTCGGCGACGCTGCGCGTGTTTGAGAACGGCGCGTTGAATACGGGAATACCGCGCTTGCGCGCCGCCAGCAGGTCGACCTGGTTGGTGCCGACGCTGAAGCAGCCGACCGCGAGCAGCTGATCGGCGGCCGCGAGCACGTCGTCGGTGATCTGGGTGCGCGAGCGGATGCCGAGCAGCGACACGCCTTTGAGCGCCCGGCGCAGATCCTCGCCGTCCAGCGCCTTGGTCAGCCGCTCGACATTGGTGAAACCCGCGCTCCTGAACAGGTCCACAGCGCTGTCATTGACGCCTTCGAGCAGAAGCGCCTTCGCGCTCCGCTCAGGGCTTTGGCCTGGGGCTGGCATAGTATCTCCTGAAATGGCGGCTTTGCCGCAGCTCATAGACCGCGGACGGTGCACAGCACAATAGGGTTTGGATACGGGGAGAAGATGGCGGGGCGATGGGTGTGCTTGGCATCCCACCAGCCCGGTAATCCCCGCGACCAGAGCAGCCGTCCCGTCATCCTGAGGTGCGAGGCATGGGGCGCAACGCGTCCCATGGGGAGCCTCGAAGGATGAACGGCCCCGATGCAGCCGGGCCGTCGCCCTTCGAGGGCCGCCAAGAGGCGGCCACCTCAGGGTGACGGATAACAAAATTCAAATCACATAGAACCCGTGTGTCCCGTCGCGCCGGAGCTGCTCGACGAGGCCGTACTCCCAATCAAGATAAGCCTGCATCGCCCGCTCGGCGACGCCAGTGCCCTCATAGGGACGGCGGTAGCGGTGGGCCGGATCGGGCTTCGGCAGCACGAGCGGCGGGCCGACGTCCAGCGCGCCGTCATAGCCGCCCTCAAGCACATAGAGCTCCCAGCCCATCTGCGCGAGCCAGGACGCCGTCATGTCGGCGCGTACGCCCTTGTCGTCGGTCAGGACGATGCGCGCGCCGCGCGCCGGCGCGGCCATGTCGGTCTCCTGGACCAGCTGGCCGCCGGGATAATGACGGAAGCCCGCCAGATGGCCGGCCGCATATTCCTCGGCATCGCGCACGTCGAAGCGATAGAGCGTGCGATCGGGCTCTGCGAGCAGCGCCGCCATCTCGCTAGCGCCGATGTGGCGGACGCCGGCGCGATAGGCGACGTCGCGGGCATTGGCCGGGCCGCCTTCAAACGACCCGATTGCGCCGCGCCGGTCGGCACCGTGGTTGAGCGCGTGCCGCGCCAGGGTCCAGCCGATCGTGCCGTTGCGCAGCGCCCGCACCTTGTTGGGCACGCCGGCATTGATCAGCGACTGCGTGCCGATGATCGAGCGCGTACGCCCGGCGCAATTGACGATGATGGTGGTCTCAGGGTCGGGCGCGGCCTGCCCTGCCCGCAGCACCAGCTCCGCGCCGGGCACGCTGACCGAGCCCGGGATGTTCATGGTCGCATATTCATCGAAGCGGCGGACGTCGAGGATGGCGATGTTGGCCTTGTCCGCGATCAGCTTTGCCACCTCGTCGGCGCTGAACGAGGGCGTATGGCGGCGCGCCTCGACCAGCTCGCCGAACGCTTTCGAATAGGAGTTGACGTCCTCGAACACCTGATAGCCAGCATCGCGCCAAGCCTTCAGCCCGCCGCCGAGTGCGCTGATATTGCTGTAGCCGAGCGCGGCAAGGCGTTCCGCGCCGGTCGCGACCAGCCCCTCGCCGTCATCATAGAGCACGATTGCCACATCCTTGCGCGGCAGCCGCACCTCGGCCTCGACAGCGATCCGGCCCAAAGCCATGTTGGCGGCGAACAGCGGATGGCCGGTGGCAAAGCCGGCCTCGTGCCTGAGATCGAGCAGCGCAATTTCCTCGCGCAGAAGCAAGGCGCGGCGAATATCGGCGGGGGTGACGGTCGGGATCGTCATCGGACAGGCAGCCTTCGAAGTTTTAACAGGGCGCTTTTGGCCGATTGCAGACCGCTTGACCAGCCCGACGAGAGCATGCCCTCCCCACTCCGCGGCGTACATCCCCCAGACCGGGGAGAAGAAGCATGTTGTCCGCGGGCGCGAGGCGGGTAAAGTTCCGATTCGTGCGTGGGGGGCAGCATGCGAATCGTAAAATTCCTGGTGGTGTTTCTGGTGCTTCCGGCTGCGGCCATGGCCGCGCTGACCAATGCGGAGCGCAAATCCCAATTCGAGCGAGCGATGGCGTCGATCGTAGCCGCGACGACGCCGACCGTGTTCGGCTTTGTCCGCGACACGCTGATCAAGGACTACGTCGCCTGCAAACCCAACAAGGGGCAGGCCGTGGAGCTCGTCGGCGCGAGCTATTTTCGGTCCTGTGAACACGAGGACGCGTCGGTCACCGGCGAACGCTCGCTGGAATCGTGCCAGTTGCGCTACGGCAAGCCGTGCGCCCTGCTTGCGGTGAATGAAGAGATCGTTGTGGAGGGCGAACTGACCGCGCGGGACATGCCGCGACTGCATTATGCGGGCAAGTATGATCTGTCGCAGATTCCGATCATCCGGCGGGTGACGCGACAGCGCGCCGACGTGCAGAACTACGACAAGGCTATGGAGCCCAAGGCCATGGCGATCCACCCCTGGGGCAAGTTGTTCATCTCGGCCGGGGATCCAAGTCTGCAGGACGCACAGACCTCCGCACTTGCAAAGTGCAACAGCGATCCGGCGCGGAATGGCAGGGATGGCGGCTGCTTTGTCTACGCCGTCAACAACGATGTCGTCATTGGTGAACGGCGCATGCAGCCGAAGTGACGTGACGGGATGACACCGGACGATCGAGGTGCCCGACCCCTCACTCGCCCGGAACGAGGCGCCCGAGCGGCGCCTGCGCGGGGCGCCGCAGCTTGCGGCGCGACAGATAGAGCAAAATGCCGGTGATCGAGAACAGCGGCATCAGGGCCGCGGCAATCATGAACGCGAGCTTGCCGGGCCAGCCCAGCACCGCGCCACAATGGATGTCGAGCACGTTGGCGATGATCTTCTCGCCGAACGTCTTGTCGGCATAGCGTTCCGCGGAGGTCAGCTGGCCGGTCACGGCATCGATGCGGAATTCATCACGCGTGGTGTCGAGCGTCGAATCCTTCGCCCACGACCGGATCCGTATCGCCGTGCCGGGGCTAGGCGGCAACGTCAGCAAGGCCCTGGCAAAGCGGCCGCCCTCCTCACGCCGGAACGTCGTCCATGCCTGGTCGAATCCGATCGGCTGGGCCGGCTCGGAGCGGGCGGACGCGCGCGGAGTCTTTGCGGACATTTTGGGCTGCATCTTCGCAGCACTGACCTCCGGGCGTGCCAGCAGCCAGACGACTCCGTCCTTGTACCAGTCGAACGAGTACCACAGTCCGGTCAGCGTCATCACCAGATAGACCGGCAGGACCCAGGTGCCGATGACCGCATGCAGCGAGCGATGCAGCCCGCGTCCGCTGAGCCCGAGATTCGGCTTCAGCCACATCTTCACGCTACGCGCGCGGCGCGGCCAGCGCAGCACGAGGCCCGAGACCAGCATGACGATCAGGCCGAGCGCGGCGATGCCGGTGATCTGGCGGCCCCAGCCCTTGGCATCGCCGGGGATCAGCAGCCAGCGATGCAGCCTGCGCACCGTCGCGAAAAATTCTTCGCCGCGCGGCGCCCCCAGCACGCGCGCGTCATAGGGATCGACATAGAGCGACGCCGGTCGCGTGCCCTGCTCGTCGCGCGCGAAGCGGACCCGCACGGCGGCGGCAGGATCGATCGACAGCGTCACGGCCGAGACCTGACCGAAATCCTGCCTCGCCTTCAGCCGGGCGACCAGCTCGTCCGGCATCAGCGCCGGCATCTCGCGCAGCGCGACATGCATGATGCCGGCATTGAGATGATCGACGATCTCGTCCTCAAAGCTCATGACCGCGCCGGTCAGCGCGATCAGAGCAAGCAGCAGCGCGAGCGCCAGGCCCGCAATGGAATGGACCTGCAGCAGGGCAGCCTTGATGGTATGGCCCAGCCGCGCTGCCATGGCTAGAACTTCACCGTCGCCGACAGCGAGAAGCGTCGGGCATCGCCGATGGCGACGTTCAGATTATTGACGGCGGAAGGATAGTAGACAGTGTCGAACAGGTTCTTGACGTTGAACTGATAGATGACCGGAAGCTGCTCGTACTTGGTCTCGTAGGTCGCGAAGATGTCCGCGACGACATAGGACGGCAAGAAGAAGGTATTCGTCGAATCGCCGGGGCGGTCGCCGACATAGCGCGCGCCGCCGCCGAGGCGGAGCTGGCCCGGCAATGCTGTGCCGAAGTCGTAGACCAGATAGAGCGAGGCCGTGTTCAGCGCGACGTTCTGCAGCTTCCTGCCATAGAGCGTCGGATCCTCGGAGGCCGTCACCCGCGCGTCGGTATAGCCGTAGCTACCGATCAAGGCCCAGCTGTCGGTGAGCCTGCCGGTGACGTCCAGCTCGACGCCCCGTGAGTGGGCGCGGCCGACAGTGTGGAGCTCCACCACGCCTGCGCTGTTCGTCTTGGTCGTCTGCACGTTCTTCTTGTCGAGATCGTAGAGCGCCAACGTACCGGAGATGCGTTTGTTCAGATCGAACTTCACGCCGGTCTCGTAGGACACGCCCTCTTCCGGTGCGACATTGGAGTCGATCACGACGCCGATCGGTGCAATGGTCGAATTCGGCTTCAGCGATTCAGTGTAGCTCGCATAGAGCGAGATCTCGTCGGTCAGCTTGAAGATGGCGCCGCCGAGGGGAAGCACCTTGTCCTGGGATACGTTGGTATTGGTGTTGAACGGCTTTCCGCGCCCAGCGATCTGGTCGTAGTCCATGTAGCGCACGCCGCCGACCAGCGCGAACCGCTCGGTGAGATGCAGCGTGTCCTGGACGAACAACGACCATTGACCGAGCTTGTCGGTCTGGGCGCTGTCCATGTTCGACGCTGTCGTGCCGGGCCCGATCAGCCCGTAGACGGGATTGTAGACATTGAAGGCGGGAGTTGCCTGCCGGATCAAAACGTCGCGGTAGATCGTGCGATACTGACCGTCGCCGCCGAACACCACGTCATTGCGCATGTTGCCGAGCCAGAAGCTGCCTGAAACGTAGGACGTTCCGTAGCTGACGTTGCTGAGCGAGCTTCCCGTGCCGTCATTGCTGCGCTTCTCGGCGCCGGTGGTGAAGTCGATGCTGGTGATGCGGAGCTGATTGGCGCTGAAGGTTTCGGTGTTGTAGCTGTAGCCGGCGTAAAGCTTCCAATCCTGGTTGAAGCGATGCTCAACCGAGGCCTGCATCAGGTCGGATGTGCCCCAGGTGTTGTTGAAGGGCTCGTCGAGCCGGCGGTCGGCGGGAACTGCCAGCGGCGCCTTCGTCACCGGATTAAACGCGGTGCCGCGGTCGAACGGATAGATGAACTCACGGTGCTCGTAGTTGAGCTGGACGGTGGTGTCCTGGCCGTACCAGGCCAGCGACGGTGCGACCAGCATCTCGCGATGGCGCCCGAAATTGCGCCAGTAATCCTCGCTGACACCGTAACCGATGAAGCGATAGGCAAGACCCTGGTCGCCGATCGGGCCGGTGACGTCGAGCAGGCCATCAGCGCCGGTCTTGGAGACACTGAAGGCCGAACCGAGCAGCGTGACCGAGCCGTGCTGATAGAGTTCGGGACGCTTGCTGATGGTGTTGACGATGCCGCCGGGGTCCATGATGCCGTAGAGCAGCGAGGCCGGCCCTTTCAGCACCTCGACGCTTTCGACCGCGGCATTGAGGCTGCGGCCCTGCACCAGCGGCATGCCGTTGCGCATGATCGAGCCGTCGCGGTTGTCGCCGAAGCCGCGCCGGATGACGGCGTCCTGGGTGCCGGCGAGCGTGTTGGTTTGAGTGATGCCGGAGATGTTGATCAGCGCATCGTCGATGTTGCGCGGCAGCTGATCCTTCAACACCTGCTCCGGCACGATGTTGACGGACTGCGACGTGTCGAGCGGCGAGGCGCCGCTGCGCAGCGTCGTCGCGCTCGGCATCGCGCGGTAGCCGAGCTTGGCGGCCTGTTGCGCGGCGGCTTCTGCGGCAGCGCGCTCCGAGAGCGTCGGCACCGCAGGCGCAGCCGTGGCATTGCGACTGCGCTGGCGCGCCGCGGCTTGCGTGCGGCGTGGAGTCCCCTCCGATGCGCGGGCCGGCTTCGGCCGCGGCGCCGGTGCTTCCACCGTCACCGGCGGCAATGCCGATTGCGCCCGCGCGCTCGTCGTGTTGGTGGGAGATTCGATGAGCAGCACCGCTGCACCGATGAGAAGACCTGCACGGCTCTTGCCGGCACGGGTTCGATGGCCGCTGTCGCGCTGGCCATCCACGAAGGCACGCACTTTCATTCCACTTCAAGTCAAGAACGTTGAAGTGTGCGCGTGTAACAGCCACTGCGATCGAGGAGAACCGCAGCCGAGCTTGAATCGCTCTAGTCTTGAATCGTTCTAGGCGCAGAGGAACGCCAAACGTCAATCAACGATTGATCTCGCGGAAATCGCGACACGCTGCGCGAGAATTTGCGGCAGCGTGTCCCGATATTTCACGATCACGCGAAGGCGGGAGCCACCAGTTCGTCGAGCTTCCGCTTGAGCGCGGTACCGTCGGACAAGGCGCGGAGCGGCGGTCGCACGCGCAGCCAGCTTGCATCGCCGGTCTGCGCCGCAAGGATCGCCTTCAGCGTCGTGAGGAAAGATGGCGATTTCACCACGATGTCGATCGCCGCCTGCATGCGCGCTTCGACGTCTTTGCCGTCGACCATCGCCTTGACCAGCTCCGGCGCAATGTTGGCCATGCCGCAGATGGTGCCGGCGCCGCCGGCGGCGATCGCGCGGGTGATATCGGCTTCGTTGCCGACGGTGATGGCAAGCTCCGGCGCGGCGGCGCGGAACGCCTGGAACTGCTTGAAGTCGCCGCTGGAGTCTTTCAGACCGGCGACCACTTTGCCGTAGCGCTTGCGCAGGCTTGCGGCGACCGTCGTCGGGATCGCAACACCCGAGATTTGCGGGATGTGATAGAGATAGGCGCGCAGGCGATCGTCGGCGACGCCATCGATGATCGCGGCGAACGCATCCTCGATACCCTCGGGCGTGACGTTGCGATCGAAATAGGGCGGCAACATCAGCACGTGGCGCAGGCCGAGGCCGAGCACGGCGCGCGTCAGCGCGATGCTGTCGGTGATGGCGGGAAAACCGCCGCCGATGCCGATGCGCTCCGCAGCGACGCCGTTCTTGAGCAGAGCCTCGATGGTCGCGATACGTTCGCCGGCATTGAACGAGGTGCCCTCGCCGGTGGTGCCGAACAGCACGACGCCGTCGACACCTTTGCTGAACAGGTGCTTGGCGTGAGCGGCGAGCTTGGCGGAGTCCACGCCGCCGTCCGTTGCCAGCGGCGTCGCCGACGCCACCCAGAACCCGCGAATCGCCTCCGTCATCACACCACCCTTTGCTGCGGCCGCCGGCTAAGCCTCTGATCCCTAACGATCTTCTCAGCCAAACAGAACCATGTTTTTGCTTTACTTTTCATCTTGTACCTTACATACAAGAAGGGCGCAAACCCTTTCCACCGTCACGGCGCGCATGACGCCCCGGCGAATCCTTAAGGAGGTCTCGCATGAACATGGTGACCCCCATTGAACGTCCCGACCAATTGCTCGGCGCGTTGCGCGACAGGCTCGGCGCGGCCGCCGTGCTTGTTGGCGCGGATGTGCCGGCGCGCAATTGCAATGACTGGAGCGCGAGCCTGCCGCAGACGCCGCGCGCGGTGATCCGTCCGACCGATGCGCAAGGCGTTGCCGATGCGATTGCCACCTGCCGGCAGGCGTGCGTGCCGTTCGTGCCGCAGGGCGGATTGACCGGGCTGTGCCGCGGCGCTTCGCCCGAAGCAGGCTGGGTCGCGATCTCGCTGGAGCGCATGACCGGCATCGAGGAGATCGATCGCGCGTCGATGACGATGACCGTGAAGGCGGGCACGCCGCTGGAGACGATCCAGAAGGCCGCCGATGAAGCCGGCTTCTTCTTTCCGCTCGATCTCGGCTCGCGCGGCTCCTGCGCCATCGGCGGCAATCTCTCGACCAATGCCGGCGGCAACCGCGTGATCCGCTACGGCATGACGCGCGAGCTCGTGCTCGGCCTCGAAGTGGTGCTGCCCGACGGCACCATCATCACCAATCTCAACAAGCTGATGAAGAACAATGCCGGCTACGATCTGAAGCATCTGTTCATCGGCTCGGAAGGCACGCTCGGCATCATCACCCGCGTCGTGCTGAAGCTGTTCCCGAAACCGCGTTCGACCATGGCGGCGCTCTGCGCCTTGAAGGACTATGCCGCCGTGATCGACTTGCTCGGCGCGGCTCGCAGCGGACTCGGGCCGCTGCTGTCGGCCTTCGAGGTGATGTGGCCGGACTATTGGGACGTCATCACGACGCGCGCCGGCGTGAAGCCGCCGGTCGCGGCCGGCCACGGTCTCTACGTGCTGGTGGAGGCGCAGGGCACCGACGAGAGCATCGATGCGCCGCGCTTCCAGACCTGGCTCGAAGAGCTGATGGAGCGCGGGCTGCTGGCCGATGCCGCCGTGGCGCAGTCGCTGGCGCAGACGCAGGCGTTCTGGCGGGTGCGCGACATTTGCGCCGAGTTCGGCCAGGTGCTGGGCCCGCACATCTCCTACGACATCGGCCTTGCGGTGGCGCGGATGGACGAGTTCGTCACGCGCTGCAAAGCGGCGCTCGCCTCCGGCATCAAGGGCTGCGAGAGCGTCTATTACGGCCATATCGGCGACGGCAATCTGCATCTGGTCTCCTGGGTCACCGGGCTCACGGTCGAGCAGCAGCCCAAGGAGGAGATGGACGCGATCATCTATGGTCTCGTCCGCGAGATGGGCGGCAGCGTCTCCGCCGAGCACGGCATCGGCACGCTGAAGAAGAAGTGGCTGGGCCATGCCAGGAGCGAGGCCGAGATCGCGCTGATGCGGACGCTGAAGGCGGCGCTCGATCCCGATCACCTGCTCAACCCCGGCAAGGTGATCTGAGCGGGAGCGCGCATGCGATCGCTCAAGCTCAATACGCCGAAATCGCTGTCGCAGCGCGTGATGCAGCGGCTGCGGCAGGCCATCATCGACGGCGAGTTCGCGCTTGGAGCTGCGATCTCGGAAGAGATGGTGGCAAATTCCTTCGGCGTCAGCCGCACGCCGGTGCGCGAGGCCATGGGCCAGCTGCAGACGCAGGGCCTCGTGGTGATCCGGCCGCAGGTCGGCAGTTTCGTCTTCACCCCGAGCGCCGACGACATCACCGCGCTCTGCACCTTCCGCATTGCGCTCGAGCCCAAGGCGGCCGAGCTCGCTTATCACCATGATCGCGAGGGAGCGATCGCCGCGATGAGCGATGCGATCGCGGCGATGGAGCCTGCCGTCGCGACCAGGGACAACATCGCCTATGGCCGCGCCGACGCCGCATTCCACGAGGCGTTGTTCGCCCATTGCGGCAATCGCTATCTCCTCGAATCCTACCAGCTCGTCTCCGGCCGCGTCGCCGCGCTCCGCACCAATTTGACCTCACCGATCGACGTGCGCACCCGCACGTCGTTCGACGAGCATCGCAAGCTGCTGGATCTGTTCGCACGCGGCGAGCTTGCCGCTTTCGAACAGCTGATGACGACGCACATCACCAATTCGGGCGTGGTCTATGCCAAGGCCTTGAAAGTGGAGGCCTTGAAAGTAGACGCGCTGAAGGCGGATTGAGCGCGGCTATCGCCCGTCCCTCGATCCCGGCCGGTCCAGGAAGTCCAGCGCGGTGTTGATCTGCTCGAGCTGGTGCTCGATCCTGTCGCGGTCCTCGACGACCTGCACCTTCTCGAGTTCCTCCACGAGCTTCTGCTTCCGCGCCAGCAAGTTCTCTATGACCGTGCTCACAAGTCCCCCATCGCCCCGAAGCGAGCATCGGGGCAAAAATCCGGCCAGCGGCGCTGGCGCCGGGATTGTCGAGGCGCGCGCGAGCGGGGCTCGCGCGGGTGCCAGGGTCAGAATGTTCGCGAAGGCGGTTGGTTCCTGCGAGTGAACCACAATGCTGGCAGATGTGATGATTGCGACACTCAATGTGTCGAGACGATACCTGCAAGTTGCAGCGGCACGATGGGGGTGCGGGTGATCGAGACCGAGAACGCAGCCAGCAACACGAAGAACATGCAGAGCCTCATGTGCACCGTCCTTCGATCGGTGACCGGCAGAAGCAGGAAGAACAACATCGCCAGGATCAGCAACGCGTCGATCAGAAGCATGGACCTCTCCCTTGAAACCTGGAGCAGGATGACACGGCGCGGCCGACCGGTATGTGGACGGCGTCACAGAGCCGGGCCGGGCCGTCCGCGCGGCTCGTGCTGCTGAATTGTGCGCCACCGGGGAACCTTAATCAGCAAACGCGGCATAGCGGCCGGTTGTATTCGCGGCCCCGGGGTCCTATGCGTAGGCGCCATGGACACCCAGATCATCACCGCCGAAAAGCCCCTGATGGCCCAGGCCCGGCCGCGCACGCCCGCGCCGTTCCTCCCCATGAGCCGTGCCGAGATGGATGCGCTCGGCTGGGATGCCTGCGACATCGTGCTGGTGACCGGGGACGCCTATGTCGACCATCCCAGCTTCGGCATGGCGATCATCGGGCGGCTGCTGGAGGCGCAGGGATTCAGGGTCGGCATCATCGCGCAGCCGGACTGGCATTCGGCCGAGCCGTTCAAGGCACTCGGCAAGCCAAAGGTGTTCTTCGGCGTCACCGGCGGCAACATGGACTCCATGGTGAACCGCTACACCGCGGACCGCCGCATCCGCAGCGACGACGCCTACACGGCCGGCGGCGAGGGCGGCAAGCGGCCGGACCGCTGCACCATCGTCTACGCCCAGCGCTGCCGTGAGGCGTTCAAGGATGTGCCGATCGTGCTCGGCGGCATCGAGGCCTCGCTGCGCCGGATCGCGCATTACGATTATTGGTCGGACAAGGTGCGCCGCTCGGTGCTGGTCGACGCCAAGGCGGATCTCCTGCTCTATGGCAATGCCGAGCGCGCCGTCGTCGAGGTGGCGCAGCGGCTCGCGGCCGGCGAAGCGCCGCGCGAGCTCGACGACATCAGGGGCGTCGCGCTGTTCCGCCGCGTGCCCGAGGACTACGCCGAGCTGCACGCCGACGATCTCGGTTCCGCCGACGAGGGCGCAACACGTCAGAAGGGCGCAACCGTGATCCGGCTGCCGGCGCTGGAGCAGGTCGAGCAGGACCGCGAGGCCTATGCACGCGCGTCACGCGTGCTGCATCGTGAGAGCAATCCCGGCAATGCGCGGCCGCTGGTGCAGCGTCACGGCGACCGCGATCTCTGGCTCAACCCGCCGCCGATCCCGCTGACCAGCGACGAGATGGACGCGGTCTACGACCTGCCGTATGCGCGCGCGCCGCATCCGTCCTACGGCGATGCCAAGATCCCTGCCTGGGACATGATCAAATTCTCGGTGACAATCATGCGCGGCTGCTTTGGCGGCTGCACCTTCTGTTCGATCACCGAGCACGAGGGCCGCATCATCCAGAACCGCTCGGAAGGCTCGATCCTGCGCGAGATCGAGCAGATCCGCGACAGGACGCCGGGCTTCACCGGCGTGATCTCCGACATCGGCGGCCCCACCGCCAACATGTACCGGATGGCTTGCAAGGATCCGAAGGTCGAGGCCGCATGCCGGCGACCGTCCTGCGTCTTCCCCGAGATCTGCCCGAACCTCAACACCTCGCATGATGATTTGATCCGGCTCTATCGCAAGGTGCGCGAGACCAAGGGCATCAAGAAGGTGATGGTCGCCTCTGGCGTCCGCTACGACCTCGCGGTCGAGAGCCCCGAATACATCAAGGAGCTCGTCACCCATCACGTCGGCGGCTACCTCAAGATCGCGCCCGAGCATACCGAGCGCGGCCCGCTCGACAAGATGATGAAGCCGGGCATCGGCGCTTACAACAAGTTCAAGCGGATGTTCGATGAAGCGGCCGAGCGGGCCGGCAAGAAATATTACCTGATCCCCTATTTCATCGCGGCGCATCCGGGCACGACCGACGAGGACATGATGAACCTCGCGCTGTGGCTCAAGAAGAACCGCTACCGCGCCGATCAGGTGCAGACCTTCCTGCCCTCGCCGATGGCGACCGCGACCGCGATGTACCACACCGGCGTCAATCCCTTGCGCGGCGTCCGCCACGGCGGCAGCGACAAGGTCGATGCGATCAAGGGCCTGCGCCAGCGCCGCCTGCACAAGGCGTTCTTGCGCTATCACGACCCCGACAACTGGCCGGTGCTGCGCGAGGCCTTGATCGAGATGGGGCGCCGCGATCTGATCGGTTCGCAGCCCCACCAGTTGGTCCCCGCGCACCAGCCGCCCGGCACCGGCAAGGCCGCCGGCACGAAGCGCCCCGTTCGCCCCGGCGGCAAGACGCAGCGGTTCACGACCAAGGGCCTGCGGGTGATGAAGTAGCGGGCGAGAGCCGGATGCCTTCGTGCCTCCAAAACAAAAATGTTCGAAAACAACCCCATGCACAGTAGCCGGCCCTAGTGGGATCAATCACTTAGGCGCTCTGCAGAGACGTGGCGCGTCGGGCAACTGGTCGTTGCTCCGTCGGGCAAAACAGGAGCATGATGGCATGATCGGGCACGTGGGATAGAACGAGCCCGGCCTCTTCCCCCTACAGATATTCTCGAGCTTCCGCCCCGTTAAGAACGGACTCCGCAACTATGCGAATTCCAACACATCAGCCACCGGACGACGCGGCTTCTGCGGCCAGTTTCCCGAACGCACCGCCCCCACGGATAACAGCATGACCGGCACTTCGTCCGCGGCCAGTACGAACTCGCGGACCACTGCTTCGGCATCGAAACCGATCATCGGAGTCGAACCTAGGCCCAGCGAGCCGGCCGCATAGATCATCGCCGCCGCACCGAAGGTGCCGGAGCGGACTGCCTCATCGCGCTGGCGCTGCGGATACGCCATATACAGATCGCGCGCGGGGATTTCCCAATCCGGCACCATCTTTGCCGGCATGATGCCCGCTTCCACCAGCGGTGCCAAGCGCGCCGGTATTACGCTGGAATCGGCCAACTGGCCACAGACGATGAAGGTAACGGCTGCATCAGTGATCGCGGGCTGATGCCAGGCAATCGGATGCAGCCGAGCCTTGGCTTCAGGCGTGCGTACGGCGATGAAGCGCCAGTTCTGCAAGTGGAAGGATGTCGGCGCCGTGGTGCCGATTCGCACCAGCTCGCGAATTTGGTCGTCGCTCAGGGTCGCAGCAGGGTCGTAGTACTTGGCAGCGCTACGGCTCAGGATGCATTCGATGACGGCGTTAGTCATCGTGATTCCGTCAGTCGAGGTGATTCCGTCGGTCATGGGGATTCCTGTGGGAAGGGATAGGTTGAAGTAGAGGCATGTTTTCGCCGAATGCGGCGCGCGCGGGGTAGCCGCCCCGGACAGCGCCGGCCGGTCGCGTGCGTCAACGGGCTTGCGTCGCTCAGTCACGAACGCGGATGATCGTCTTTCCCTTGCGTCGCTTGGTCGGGTTTAAGGCGGCGACGGCATCGTCGAGGGTCGAGACGTTATCGATGTTTATCCGCAGTCGTCCGTCCCGCACCCGCTGCACGATCTCACTCAGTTGGGCACGATCGGGCTCGACGACGAAGTCGACCGCAAGGCCGCCGTCGGGCCGCGCCTCGACCGGCCCGACGATGGACACCAACGTTCCTCCGGCTCGAACCAGGCGCGCGGACCGCTTCCCGACGTCGCCGCCGATGACATCGAAAACCAGATCGACTCCGCCGACGTCCTCCATGGTGTCGTTGTCGAGGTCGACGAACTCTTTCGCGCCGAAGTCGAGCGCCGTCTGACGGTCAGCGGCGCGTCCGGTGCCGATGACGTGGGCGCCGAACTCTCGCGCGAGTTGCGTCACCATCGAACCGACTGCGCCGGCCGCGCCGTGCACGAGTACGCGCTGCCTCGCCTGAAGGCGACCGTGCTGGAACAGTCCCTGCCACGCGGTGAGGCCCGAGATCGGCAGACTCGCGCCCACCGTGAAGTCGACGTCGCCCGGGAGCGGCGCAAGGTTGCGGGCCTCGATGGCTACATACTCCGCCAGGGTGCCGTCACGATACCAGTCGGCGAGTCCGATCACTCGCTGTCCCACCGACAGCCCTGTCGTGCCGTAGCCGAGAGCGGTGACCACTCCGGCCAGCTCATGGCCGGGGATCGACGGTGTCCGGTCGCGGTCGAGGCGATCGGTCCAGGTCGAGGGCCATGACAGCTCGGTCGGGACGAATCCCGATGCATGAACCTGAACGATGACGTCGTTTATCGCTGCCTGCGGCTCTGGCCGCTCCACCAGCTTCATCCCGGCGGTTCCTGCCGCCTGGTCAGTCACAACGATTGCCTTCATGATAATTTTCTCCTCGGTCGACCCGGTTCCCACTCAAGCTGAGGGATCGAGATCGCGCTGGTCGCTGGTGTCGCCGAATAGATGCGTTGTGCCCGGTCATAAAACAGTACCAAGATTGATGATCTTGGCTGTACCATCGCGCGATGGCTGTGCTCCCCATCCGACTCGATCGTGCAAGAAGGACTCCGCTGGCTGCACAGATTTACTCGGCGATCCGCGAGGGCATCGAGAACGGACGGCTCGCCTCTGGCGCACGGTTACCCTCTTGGCAGGATCTGGCCGCTCAACTCGGCGTCTCCCGCGGCACCGTCCGTGTGGCTTACGAGCGTCTCATCGCGGAGCAATTCGCGATCGGTCTCGGGCCGGCAGGAACGCGCGTGGCCGAGCGGCCGTCCCGATCTCCGGTGCCCGACTGGCCGCCTGACGCGGAGCCTCTCCCGGAACTCTTCTACGAATTCGGAAACACGCCGCTGGTATTTCAGATGGGCGTGCCGGCTCAAGATGCCTTCCCGTTCAAGCTGTGGTCGCGCATCCTCACGCGTGAGACCCGGCGGGCCGCGGCGGCGCCGGTGACGTATCCAGATCCGCGTGGTGATCCGGAGCTGCGAAAGGAGGTCGCGGCTTACTTGGGGCTGGCCCGCGGCATCAGCTGCAATCCCTCTCAGGTGCTGATAACGGGTGGATTCTCCGGTGCCCTCGGTCTGGCAATCCGAGGGCTTCAACTTGGAAGCATGGGAGCCTGGATCGAGGATCCGGGCTTTCCACTCACTCGCACCGCACTCGGCCTGGCCGGCATGGCTGTGACGGCTGTCCCGGTCGATGCGGAGGGACTAAATGTTGCCGCTGGTGTCCAGACCGCCGCTGGAGCGAAATTGGCCGTTGTGACACCGGGTCAACAGGCGCCGCTCGGGATGACGATGTCGCTGTCACGGCGTCTTGCACTGCTCGACTGGGCTCGGCAAAGCGACGCCTGGATCATCGAGGACGATTACCTTAGCGAACTGCAGCTGGAAGGACGGGCGGCTCCCGCCCTTGCATCTCTCGACCATGGAGGACGGGTGCTCCACATAGGCAGTTTCAGTAAAACGATTAGCCCTTCGCTGCGCCTGGGTTTCATGGTCGTACCGTCGGGACTGACTCGTCGGTTCGCTGAGCTGGCTGCTTCCCTGGCGCCGGCGCCGGCTGCGGGCATGCAGCGCGCTGTGGCGGAATTCCTAAGGGACGGTCACTATCTTCGCCATCTGCGCCGCATG
Source organism: Bradyrhizobium iriomotense (assembly GCF_018130765.1). Classification (GTDB taxonomy): domain Bacteria; phylum Pseudomonadota; class Alphaproteobacteria; order Rhizobiales; family Xanthobacteraceae; genus Bradyrhizobium; species Bradyrhizobium iriomotense_A. Next base: position 100,712 of record NZ_JAFCJZ010000019.1, on the reverse strand, counting down.
AAGCGGCTTTATGCCGCCCGACGACAGAGCTTGCTTCGTTGCCTGGGAGAAATGGCACCAGACTCGATAAAAGTGCGGGCGACCGCCGGTCTTGCGGTGGTTATCTCCCTTCCCAAATCCGCATCGGACGTAGATATCGCTTCGCGTGCACGAGAGTTTGGCCTCGCGCCGCGTCCGATGTCGGTGTGGTGCATGCAAGCTCCACGGCAGCAGGGACTGTTGCTCTGTGTGACCAATCTCAACGAAAGGCGATTGCCGGCGGACTGTCGCCGGCTGTTGGAATTGGCGCGATAGCACTCGAGATGGTTCCATGGACGCGAAATCAACCACACGATTTAAACAGCACGCAGAGCGGGCCATTGAAGAGTTATCCCTGGCGCTCACGCTCGCCAAAGAAGCCTCTCCAGCAGATGAGTTTCTGAGATTGAGGACATCGGTCGGCGATATCATCGCTCGGATAGACGCCATGCTTCACGACAAAATTTACAAAGATCATCCAGGTCTGGATGGCATGAAAGACTGACCGCCAACGTCCGCTATTGGTCGAAAAGCAGCCATCGTCCAATCGGTCAGGCGGTGTCCGGCTTCCCTCAAACAGCAGACATGACGATCGCTCTCGTGGCGCTCGGCTCGGGGCTCACGGAAACCGACGTGAGCGGCGGCATTCTCGGCACGTGCCGAAGCATCACCGACGTTAACCCTGTCGGCAAATGATTCCTCGTGGGGTCGGCAGCCGTCGACAAGTTGCCTCATTGGCACGGAGAATTTTCAGCGACACGAACCTGGGTCAGAGGCGCATTATGCTGAGAATGGCGTTGCTGGGCCTCCTCATCCTGCTGAGTGCAGGAATCCTGTCAGCAATGGAGCTGAGCGCGCCACCGCGTCGCGCAGCCGCAATCGTGCAGCCGCTTGCCGAGCAAGACACAGGCATTTCTGCTTCACGCGACGCGTTGGCGAAGGCTGATCGCCTCGACGTTGCCGCTGTGAGCAGCGCGATGCCGACACAGACTGCCTCGGTCGAAGACCGCGCTGCTCCGCCGGAAGACACCCATATCGGCTCGTCCGAGCCGGAGCCGGTCGTCCGTCATCGGCACAATCCGAAAAAGATCGCGACCGCTGAACGTCCCAAGCCGAAGCCGAAGGCAATTGCTGTCAAGCGAACCGCGGACCTCCAGCGCTCGAAGGCCGCAAGCGATGCCGAGCCCTGTCGGCTCAAGGCGTTTGGAGGCTTGCGCAAGGCATTGAATTTGACCGGTTGCGACATCTGAGGAGGCTTCTCGGCGTGGCCGATCGAGGTCGAATGATCTGAGTTCGTGGTCCGCTGTAAGGCAGAAGCACCAGCAGTCCAAACCCGTGCCTCATCTGTTTCCCCGGGGGACGCTTACGGGTGCATGCCCCGTGTCACCATCTTTCCTCGGGTCGACGTCTCGCAAACTGTTCCGATCATCCATATGTTGCCCCCATGAAAAAGATCGGATTCCTCTCCTTCGGGCACTGGACGCCCTCGCCGCAGTCGCAGACCCGCTCTGCGAGCGACACGCTGCTGCAGTCGATCGAGCTTGCGGTGGCTGCGGAACAGCTTGGCGCCGACGGCGCCTATTTCCGCGTGCATCATTTCGCGCGCCAGCTCGCCTCGCCCTTTCCACTGCTGGCGGCCGTCGGCGCCAGAACCAGCAAGATCGAGATCGGCACCGCCGTGATCGACATGCGCTATGAGAACCCGCTTTACATGGTGGAGGATGCCGGCAGCGCCGATCTCATCGCCGGCGGGCGGCTGCAGCTCGGCATCAGCCGCGGCTCGCCGGAGCAGGTGATCGACGGCTGGCGCTATTTCGGCTACCGGCCGGCCGAGGGCCAGAGCGACGCCGACATGGGCCGGCGCCATGCCGAGGTCTTCCTCGACCTCCTGCGCGGCGAAGGTTTTGCCGAGCCCAATCCGCAGCCGATGTTTCCCAATCCGCCGGGTCTGTTGCGCATCGAGCCTCATGCGCAGGGCCTGCGCGACCGCATCTGGTGGGGCGCCGGCTCCAACGCGACGGCGGTCTGGGCGGCGAAGCTCGGCATGAACCTGCAGAGTTCGACATTGAAGAGCGACGAGACCGGCGAAGCCTTTCATGTGCAGCAGGCCGCGCAGATTCGTAGCTTTCGTGCCGCCTGGAAGGAGGCCGGCCACAGCCGCGAGCCGCGCGTGTCCGTGAGCCGCAGCATCTTCGCGCTGATGGACGATCGCGACCGCGCCTATTTCGGCGGCGAGCGCGGTGGCGAGGACCAGATCGGCTTCATCGACCCGCACACGCGCGCGATCTTCGGCCGCTCCTATGCCGCCGAGCCGGATGTGCTGATCGAGCAGCTGCGGCAGGACGAGGCCATTGCCGAGGCGGACACGTTGCTGCTGACGATTCCGAACCAGCTGGGCGTTGCCTATTGCGCGCATGCGATCGAAGCGATCCTCACGCATGTGGCGCCGGCGCTGGGGTGGCGGTGAGGGCCACTGACGTGCATGTTCGGCCTGCTCTCCGCGACATGCCAATCAGTGAAAACAGTGCATCACCGCCGATGAGGATGCACACGTCGCCATGACAAACGCAATCGCCGCATCCCTCAACTGATGTTCAGAAGTATCCGCCCCGATTCGCCGCTACGCATCAGATCCAGCGCGTCGTTGATGTCGTCGAGCGCGAACTCGTGGGTGACGATGCCGCGGTAACTGACCTTGCCGGCCTCGTCGAGGCGAACCAGACGCGGGATATCGCGCGCCGGCTGGCATTGCCCGCCTTCCGAGCCCTTCAACACCTTCTCGAAGTGCAGGGGCAGCGTGTAGATCTCGACCTTCTCGCGGGGAACGCCGACGAGGATGCAGCGGCCTTTCTTGGCGGTGACCTCGTAGGCGAGCTCGATCAGGTTCCTGACGCCGGTGGTCTCGACGACCTTGTCGGGTCCGTCAGCTCCCGTGATGGCCCGGACCGCGGCGGCGACATCCTTCACCGCGTCGGAGTTGATGGCGTGGGTGGCGCCGAACTGTTTCGCCATCTCCAGCTTGTTGTCGAGCCGGTCGATCGCAATGACCGGATGAGCGCCAACCATCGCGGCGAATTGCACGATGTTCAGGCCGACACCGCCGACGCCGAACACGACCACGGCTTCGCCGATGGCGATCTGCGCGTCGTTGTTGACGACGCCGAGCGCGGTCGTCACCGCGCAGCCGAGCAGCGGCGCGCTGGTGCGATCGATCGAGGACGGCACGGGCGTGACGCGGTTTTCCGACACCACGGCATATTCGTTGAAGGTGGTGACCCAGCCCGCGTTGAGCCGCTTGCCGCGCCAGGAATAGACCGGCGTGTTGGACTGGACGCCCTTGCCCGGCCGCCAATGCATGACGACGGTGTCGCCCTGCTTGCAGGAGACGACGCCGGGGCCGGTTTCGACAACGGTCGCCAGCGCCTCGTGCCCGAGCAGGTGCGGCAGGAACTTGTCGACGCCCTTGACGGCGTCGATCTCATTGATCTGCGCGCCGCAGATGCTCGAGGTGTGCACATGTACAAGCACCTGGCCGTGCTCGAGCCTATCCGGCAGGGTGAACTCGTCGACGATCAGCGGCTTGCCCGATTCGACGAGAATCGCAGCCTTTGCGGTCTTGATATCCATGGGGAGCGCCCGGTCACTCGAAATAGATGAATTCGTAATCGCCGGTGTAGCCGAGCTTTCCGTACAGCCAGATCCATTCCGAGGTGTGCAGGATGGATTCCGCCGTCAGCGCCCAGCATTCGAGATTGTGCAGCTCGGCGACGTTCCGGTAGCCCTCGACCATGACATATTTGTTCTTGCCGACGCGCTCGATCTCCTTCAGCGCCGCATCGAGCTCGTAAAGCCTCAAGTTGTGCAGGGTGCCGAGCGAGATGACGAGGTCGAAACTGTCGTCGCCATAGGGATAGATATCCTGGGCGCGATAGTTGAACAGATACGGCCTCACCTGCTCGTGCGAATTGGCAAGACCGTGTTTTGAGATGTCGAAGCCGGTGACCTTCAGGCCCGGCAGGATCTTCAGCATCTCGTACAGCAGAAAGCCCTTGCCGCAGCCGACGTCGAGCACGCTGGACCCGTCCTTCAGGCCGTAGGTCTCGATCAGCGCCTTGGCGACCGGCGCCCAGCGCCCCTCGATGAAGCGGTAGCCGCCATAGCCGAAACGGCGGTCGCCATCCCAGTAATCGGCCTCGTATTCCCGCGCCTTCAGCGAGCAGCCGATCTTGTCGTCGTTCATGCGCGCCATGTAGTCGCGCTTGGTCGCAGTATGCAGTGGCGTAACGATATTCAGCAGTCGTCCCATTGAGCCCTCGGATTCCATCACGGCGCTGAGACTGTCTCAGGCCCCTTGGGGCCCTGCGTCGTGAACCGCGACTCAACCCTAGCACTTTCGCTGAAGGCCATCGTTGTTTCAGATCAATGACTGCATAGGGCGGCGCGCCCGTCGCTATTGCACCTCGATGTTCGCGTCCTTGACCAGCTTGCGCCAGCGGTCCTCCTCCTGCCGGACATAGCGATCGAGCTCTTCCGGCGCGCTGCCGACCATGATGAGGCCTTCGTTGGCCTCCAGCTGCTTGAAGGCACCGGACTGAACGGCCTTTGCGACCGCCTGATTCAGGCGCGCAATCACCGCAGCAGGCGTCCTGGCCGGCGCGTACAATCCGTACCACGACTCGGCGGCGTAACCTGGCACCCCGGCCTCGGCGACAGCAGGCAATTGCGGGAACGCGGCCGAACGCTCGGCGGAGGTGACAGCCAGCGCCCGGAGCTGACCTGCAGCCACCAGCGAGGCGGCGCTCGCCACGGTGGTGAACATCACGTCGATCTGCCCGCCCAGGAGATCGCTGATCGCAGGCGCCGCGCCCTTATAGGGCACCGCCGTCATCTTGACCTTCGCCATCGAAATGAACAGCTCGCCGGCGAGATGGGCCGAGGTGCCGGTGCCGAACGTCCCGAAATTCAGCTTGCCCGGATTGGCTTTGGCCTCGGTGATCAGATCGGCGATCGAGTTGATTTTGGAGGCCGGGTTGACGACGACGATGTTGAATGATCGCGCGATCAGCGAGACCGCCGCAAAATCCTTGTGCGGATCGAACGGCAGCTTGTTGTACAGGCTCGGATTGACCGCATGCGCGAAGGTCGCCATCAGCAGCGAATAGCCGTCGGGCTCGCTGGTCGCCACCGTCTGGGTTCCGATGATGGTCCCGGCGCCCGGCTTGTTCTCGATGATGACGGATTTGCCGAGGTCCGTCTGGATGTCCTGCGCTGTCGTTCGCGCGATGATGTCGGTCCCACCGCCGGCCGCGAAGGGCACCACGATCCTGATGATCTTTTCTGGATATTCGGCCCACGCCGGCGCCAGCCCAAGCCCCGTGACGACCGGCAAGACGACGCAGGCGAGGATGGCGAGGTTCAGCCAGCGCCGCACAGCGAACCGCTTCCGGCGAGCGCCGTCGTGATTGTTGATTTCGCCAATGGCCATCTGGAGCTCCATCCGATTTTGTTCAGACATTGAGGACAACCAATCCGTCGGCCGCCTTCACGCCCTGCCCGGCCGGCAGCACGAAGACCGGATTGATCTCGGCTTCAGCGAGGCGATCGCCGAGCTGCGCAACCATGCGTGAGAAGGCGACGACCGCGGCTGCAAGGGCTTCGACATCGCATTTCGGCCGGCCACGGAATCCATCCAGCAACGGCCACGTGACGAGATCGCGCGCCATCGCGCGAGCCTCGGCCAGGCTGAGGCCGCCTTGCGGCGGAAGCAGACGCATCGTGGTGTCCTTGAACAGCTCGGCGGCGACGCCGCCCATTCCGAGAAGGATCGCGGTGCCCAGGGCATCGCGATGCATGCCGAGAATGATTTCGACGCCGCCTGAAATCATCTCCTGAACCAGGAATTGGTCGGGCCGCCTCCCGGTCCTGAGCGCGACCTCGTCAGCCATCGCCGTCAGGCGGCCGCCGATCGTCTCTTCTGTCAGGTTGACGGCGACGCCGCCGACGTCGCTCTTGTGCGCGATCTCGCGCGAGAGAATCTTGAGGACGACGCGGCCACTGAGGTCTCGTGCCGCCTGCTCCGCTTCTTCAGGCGTTGCGACCACCTTCTCAGCTGCGACCGGAACGCCAAAACGGGCGAACAGCGCCTTGGCCTGGGCTTCATCCAGCGATCCCGCCGGGAAATCGCTGATATCGACTGCCGTCCCGTTCGAGCCGGATGCCTGGACTTGTTCCGGCATTCCAGCCTGCAAGAGCCCGTCGAGCGCGGCGGCGCAGCTTTCAGCAGACGTGTAGGCCGGGACGCCTCGCCGGGTGAGGACGGAGACCACGTCGGGCGCGTAGGGACTGACATAGGCAATGACGGGCTTGTCGCTGAGCGGCAGGCAGTCGTGAATAGCATCGGCCATCAGCGCCGGCGATCCCACGGCTGAGGAGCCGGCAATGACGGCCAGCGCGTCGTAGGAGGGACTTGCGAGCAGGATGCGGATTGCGGCGCGCAGCAGATCCGGCTGCAGGCCGGCCAGGGTCACGTCGATCGGATTGCGATCAAGCATGGCATGCGATCCCGATTGCAATGCGCGCAATTGCGCGGCCGTCTCCGCATCGGGAGCGGGCGTTGCAAAGCCTGCGACACCCAGACTGTCGGACACGATCGTGCCGGCGCCGCCGGTCGAGGTGAGGATCGCCACGCGCTTGCCGGAGAGCTTCCGTCCCACGCTGAGGGCTGCGGGAATGTCGAGCAGGTCTTCGAACGTCTTCGCGCGGATCACGCCGAGCTGCCTGAACAAGGCGTCATACATGCGGTCGGAGCCCGCAAGCGCCCCCGTATGCGAGACGGCCGCCTTTGCACCCGCTTCCGATCGCCCGATCTTGAAGGCGACAATTGGCTTGTCGGCGCGCCGCGCCTTGAGCACCGCTTCACGGAAGCGGGATGGATTGCGGATCGCCTCGATATAGAGCGCAATGACGTTGGTCGCGCTGTCTTCGGCGAGAAAATCGATGAAGTCGGCGAGCTCGAGATCGGCTTCGTTGCTGGTCGACACCAACTTGGACAGCCCGACCCCGCGCGCCGCAGCGCGCGACAGCACAGCGCCGAGAATGCCTCCGCTTTGCGAGACCAGCCCGATCGGGCCTGCCGGGAAATGATCCATCGCCAGCGCGCCGGATGCCGACAGCACCATATTGTCGGTGAGATTGACGAGGCCAATCGTGTTCGGCCCGAGCAGGCGCATGGATCCGGCGGCTTGCATGAGCTGCTGCTGGCGCGCGGCGCCTTCCGCTCCCGTTTCGGTGAAGCCGCTGGCGAGAACGATCGCTGCGGCCGCGCCGCGCTCTGACAATTCGCGCACCGCGATGTGGGCACGTTCGGCGCCGAGCAGGACAATGCCGACGTCAGGCACATCAGGCAGCGACGCGATGTCGGCGTAGTATTTCAGACCGCCGATCTCGCCGCCCCTGGGATTGACGGGATAGATCGCGCCCGTAAAGCCGTGCTTCTGGAGATAGGAGACCGGCCGCCCCGACGTCTTGCTCGGGTCCGCTGACGCGCCGATGACGGCGATGCTGCGCGGCCGGATCAAGCGTTCGATCGCATTCATCGCTCAATCCTTCGACGAGGATTGCGCGAGGAACGCCATCACGGCGTCGCGGTGCTCCGCGCTGGTGTAGCAGATGGCCTGCGCCTGGCTGCCGAGATTGAAGATATCGTGCGCGGAATGCTCGAACGTCTCGTTCAGGATCTTCTTGCTCAGGGCGAGCGCGGTCGGAGATCCCTGAGCCAGTTCGGCCGCCCAGGCCTGCGCGGCCGACAGCAGTTCGCTCGAAGCGACCTTGCGATCGACGATGCCGAGTGCGAGCGCTTCGTCGGCCTCGACGACGCGCCCGGTGAAGATCAGCTCCTTTGCCCTGGGAAGCCCGACCCGGCGCGGCAGGAAATACAGGCCGCCGCCATCGGGGATCAAGCCGCGCTTGATGTAGGACCAGGTGAACTTCGATCGTTCCGTGCCCATGACGAAGTCGCAGGCCAGCGCGGTGTCGGCACCGAGGCCCGCCGCAGCACCGTTGACGGCGGCGATCGTCGGTTTCGGCAGGCCCAGCAGCAGCGACTGCACGTGATGCACGCCCTGCTGCCGGCTCCATCCGTTGAATGCGACTTCGCCCTGCGGCGCCTCGAGCCGGCGCTTCATTCCGCTGATGTCGCCGCCGGCGCAGAAGGCGTTACCGCGCCCCGTCAGCACCAGGGCCTTGATCGCCTTGTCGCGGGACACGACTTCGAGGGCGCCTGCGAATTCGGAGCGCATCTCGTCGCTCATGGCGTTGCGCCGTTCCGGTCGGCTGAATGCGATGGTCGCGACACCTGCCTCGACGGAAAATTCGATGGGCTGATAGGACATGGCAAGCTCCGCGTGGGCTCCCGAATGCCGATTCAGGCCGTGCCGTTTCCTCGTTAAGCCGTGCGCAGCCGGGCATTCTTCTTTCCCGTGCCTATAGCGGCTTGCACCCGCCCGAGCATCCCCTTAATTCCACTTAGTGGAAATGCTTGAGGAGGCTGGCTTGGCGCAGGCGCGCAGATATGCGGGCGGGGTTGATGGCAACCGGTCGCTCGAAAGAGGCATCGAGATCCTCAGGGCGTTCCGGCCCGGCGTCGACACGCTGGGCAATGGCGAGATTGCGGAGCGATGCGGCTTGCCGCGATCGACGGTCAGCCGGCTGACGCGAACGCTGGTCAATTCCGGGATGCTCGACGAAGTCCGCAGCGAGCGGGCTTACCGCCTTGCCGCGTCCGTCATCAGCATCGGCCACGCCATGCGGACGGGATCACCCGTGCTCAACGCGATCGGCCCGATGATGCGCGCGGAATCGGCGAAGCGCCGGCTGAACGTCGGGTTAGCTACCGCGGATCGAACCATGATGGTTTATCTGGAGTCGATCCGCTACAGCCCGCGCGCGGCGCTGCGCAACGTAGTCGCCGGCCAGCAGGTGCCGATGGAGCTGACATCGCTCGGTCGCGCGTACCTCGCCGGCATTGCAGAGGTCGAGCGCGAGCGGTTGCTAAGACTGTTCAAACGGCGCAGCGCTGCTGCCACGAAGGCGCTGCTTGCCGACGTCAGGAGATCGATCAGCGCCGTCGAACGCGACGGTTATTGTGCGGTGTCGTGGCAACCCGCCGTTCTTGCCGTCGCAACGCCCATCGTGCTGGAGGGCCTTCCGGTCTACGCACTCAACATGAGCCTGCAAAATGTCGAAAGGTCCGATGCGCTGGCGAGCGAGATCGGCTCGTACCTCAACGCCTTCGCAGCCAAATGCCAGGAGGTGCTGGCGGGCCGTGAACCCGAATGACGCGATGGCCGACCAAGGGGGACGCACCTGCGTGGTGCCTGCTGCCGTCGAGCGAAACATGACAAAGCGAACTTCCCTGGTGGTTCTCGTTGCGGCCCTGCCGCTGCTGGCGGCATGCGGACAGCCGGTGCCCGAGGACAAGGCCGCCTATGTCGGCGAATGGCACGCGCCGGCGATGGACGTCGAGCTGACCAAGGACGGGATCGTCCACTACAAGCGCGTCACGGACGGCACCAAGATCGGCGAGGTCACGACAACGATCAATGCGCCGCTGCGGCGGTTCGAGGGCGATAATTTCGTCGTCGGAATTCCGTTTCTGTCGACGACATTCTTGGTGTCGACCCCGCCTCACCAGGAGGCGGGGACATGGAAGATGGCCGTCGATGGTGTGGAGCTGACGCGCAGTCCCTAGAGCTCGTTTGGATCGAGCCGGAACCTGACCACCCCATTCAATTCGACATCGACGGCATCGGCACGTGCTTCAAGCGAGGCGCGCTCCGTTCATTCGACGCCGAAGGGAATGGATCAACCTTGTCCGCGTGATCGGGGTTGTACGACTTCAAGCCTTGCCGTCGCGGCTTTGGAACATCGTTTTGGCATACTGGAGGCCGACGCCGAAAGGGCCACCGTACTGCTTCGCGATGTCGACGGTGAGGTCGTAGGTGTCCAGACGCGCCCAGTCCCGCTGCAGTTCCAACAGATAGCCCAGTGACGTCATCGGGCGTGCGCCGGCCTGGATCATACGCTCGACCGCCCGTTCGTGCGCCTCGATCGTGCAGTCACCGCACGCATCCGTGACGACATAGACTTCGTAGCCCTGCTCGAGCGCCGACAGCACGGGGCCATTGCAACATACAGAGGTCCAGAGACCGCACATAACGAGGCGGTCCTTGCCGATGGCGTTGACGCGGCAGATGAGATTCTCGTCTTCCCAGCCGTTCGAGGTCGTGCGGTCAGCGACTTCCACATTCGGAAAGGCATCGGTGATTTCACTGAATAGTGGACCGGCGAAGGTATCCTTCGAAATCGTCGTGACAATCGTCGGGACTTTGAAGCCCTTCGCCGCATGAGCGAGAATGGCGACATTCGCACGCAAAGCGGTGATATCGATCGACTTGGTATTGAACGCCATTTGCGACTGATGGTCGATCAGGATCAACGCGTGATCATTCGGGCTCAGAAGTGTTCTCGCGGGCTTTGCGATCGCTTTGATGCTCATTCAGGTTCTCTTTCTCGGGATGATGCAGCGTTCCAAACGCGACGTTGCAAGGGTGCGGCACCCGCCGATCGAGGAGCTTTTGGAGCGTCAGGTAAGTCGTCCGATATTGCCATGTCGGGTTTTCCTGACCGCGCTCGTCGGCAGATGATCGCTCCATCTGGCCCCGATCAGTCGATCCGACTAGGTGGGCTATCGTGCACTCAATACTGAACCAAGATCATCAATGGTCGAAGACAGTGAGCGACCGGATCCAACCGCCTTCGGCTGCGCCCTATCGCAACCTCCGGGCTGCGACGGTCTGGCTTGGCACACCGGTTTCCCTGGCCGAGCCACGGGCGCATGCGCCCGTAATGCAACGCAGCGCCGCTACAATTTTCCATAGACCCGCCCGGCGACCGCCTTCAGGCGCTCGACCGAGCCGGACTCGGGATGCGGCTTGACCGGCGCGAACAGGATCGAGGCCTGCCTGCCCTTCTTCCAGACATAGATGTTGACGGCGTTGCCGTTGCCCTTGGTGCAGGAATGCTCGCCGAAGGCCGCTGCCGGGCTCGTAAAAAGGGCGCCTGGCCGAGCGGCGCTGGGCGATTCGGCGCAGCTCTTCGACCGTCGCAGTGAGATCGAGCTCCGGCTGGCGCACATGCGCGACTAATTTTTGGCGTTCCGCCTCTTGCTCGCTCCCCTGAGCGGGGTCGCCGGCGTGGCAGCCGGATTCACCCAGCCTGCCATCTGCAGACAGGTGAGCAGATCGACGTAGCTTTGTATTCCTGCTGCCGCAGCCTCGCCTTCGCAACTATCGCGCGCGGGATTCGGAACGGTCAGCCAAGTCGAACTTAGCTGTTGCTGCGCAATTGTTTCGTCGCGCACGCATTCGCTGGCGTCCTGCGCAAGGGCGAGCCCTGACGCTTTGTCGTCAGCGGAAACGTCCCTGCAAAGAGCTTCCACATTGAAGATGGGCACACGGTCTGAAATCGGTATCGCGGGCTGGCCAAGAAGCGACAGCGCCAAAAATGCTGCTTTCATGAGATCCTCTCCCTTAGATCGGGTTGGACAGGGCAGCTCTTGGTGAGGCTAGGCCAGGTTTGTTTCCGGCCGGCTTCGCCCGGCCGGCAAATGGTTTCGTCCTTGCCTGGCGGCGCATTGCGGGCCTCCCGGTCGCAGCGATGCCGAGACTGCCGGCAGACATTCGCGCCATGGAATGGTGGGCGATAACCGCCGTCAAATGACTGAAAATGGCGGCCTCTACTGTCGTTGAGGCGCGCCGACCGGCTCTTTCGCAGCGGTAATCGCATGGGACAGCGTATCGAGAGTCGTGGTCCAGGCTTCCCACTCATCGGAGGTCAGGACGTGCTCAAGTCCCTGCTCCAGGACCCAGACGAGACTATCACCGGCCACGAGATAATGCTCATCGAGCACCACGTTGTCCTGGTGACGGCGTGCAAGGTCAGATACGGCGGAAAGGATCGCATCGATCTTCTGAAGGTTGTCAACCATGAGGGCCAGCTTGTGCATGAGGCTTCTGGCGTGCGACTGAATGTCCTCCGCAAACAACGGTCGCAGTTGCGGATGCGCCTCAAACAATCGCCCGTACACGGTGCCGAGTTCATTTGCGATGGGCAGAAGCGTTTTGAAGCTTTCTCGGAGCTGAGTGGCGATATTCTGATCCATGGTTCTCCTCAGAATCTCACGGCGAAGCTGTGACGAACGGGCTGGCCTGCGGCGATCTCCGTCTCGGGCCGCGCCCAGGTGGAAACGTCAACGTGCGAGCGCCGCGACCCTATCGAGCGCAGCAGCGAAGCCCTGGAGCGAGATGGAGAATGGCGTTGCCTTGCCGCCGTCGGCGATAGTCGCGATCTTGAGCGCCGTGCCTCTGCGAAGTGCCGACAAGGTTCCAGCGTCGAAGGAGAGCGGAACAAGGCAGCCACCCGGCAGACAAGTACGATACCGGAGCGGCGGCGCGGCCACGCCGTCATCGATCTGGAGCGTTGCGCCAGAGTCGAGTGCGAGGCCGAAGGGAAGCATCAGCACGCCCTCCACCTTGTTGGGGGCAACGCTGTTGATTTCAACGGCCAGCACGCGCTGTCGCGTCTGGGGATTGATCTGCTGCTGAGACATCACGCAGCGCTTTCCCGTGCCCTGCTGCTCGCAGGCGACCTGCCAGTCCCGATACATTTCGTTCAGGGAGCTGGCGCCGCCCGGCAGCGTGGCCGCAGCTTGCGACGCCTGCGCAAGCGCGACCCCCAACAGCCCGGGATCCGGTCGCTGCGCAGATTGGGGAGCATCGCCGCCTGCCGATACGGCACCTCCAAGCGCCACGTAGAGACCCACCCCTATCGCGATCGAAGCCGCGATGACACCTGCGGATCCCAGCAATTTCAGATCTGATCGCATCCCGACGCCTTCGCCGTCAGAACTTGACGTTGAGGTTGGCGCGGACGGTCTGATCAAGAACACTGGAGGCGAATTGGCCGCCATAGGAAACGCCGAGGACCGCAGCCGCAGCAAGGTTGACATCGAGGCCGGCATCGACGACGGCGGCATCGCGCGCGATCGGCACGCCCGCGATGGTGAATGGGCTGCCGCCGGCGAACACAAATGTCGACAGCGGCGAGACGTCGGCGAAGGCATGCCGCCAGCCGAACGTGGCCTTCGCGGTGCCGGTGACGCCACCGAGCTTAACGTCGGTCGAGCCCCGCAGCCCCAGCGTAGAGAAGGTCGTATTGGTATCCGAGCCGAAGCCCGGCAGCGCCGCCGCGCCACCCTTTTCGGTGAAGCCGCCCGTCCGGAGATTTACATGGGCCAAGTTGGCGAAGGGCTCGAATGCGAACCGGCCCGCCTTGAGGCGGTAGCCGAACTCGCCAAAGACTTGCGCGGTGCCGGCGTTGTAGTTGCCGGTCAGGCGATCGGCGAAGCCGGGGAAGGACACGGATCGGCTAGTGGACAGGTCGTGCCATGTGTAGGCGGCGCCACTTCGAAATGCGAGATCACCCCATCGGGTGCCGCCATAGAGGCCTGCATGGTAGTTGTCGCTCGTGCCGGAAGAACTGCGGTCCTTCACGTTGAAACCGGTGCGGCTGTAGCCACCAAGCAGACCGAGCCGCCAAGTATCGCCCACTATTCCATCTGCGCCGATCAAGACGCCACCGGTATCGCGCCTGAGCGCGGCGGCGTTGCCGTCACCGCTCCAGCGGCCGAACGAGCCGAAGCCGCGCGTCCAGAGAGCGACGCGGTCGGTGGTGGCCGGTGCGAGCACCAGCCTGTCGTCGGCGGCGTAGGCCATCACCGGCGAATGCACCGCACCGACCGTATCGAATGCAGCGCGCAGCCGGTCCGCCGCAGCCTCGCGCACGAAGCGGCTGTCCTCTATCAGAGCGGCCTTGGCCGAGGCATGCACCTCGCCCGAGAGCTGGTCGAACGCAGACCGCGCTTGCGTAGCGGAGAGGTTGAGCACAGCATTGTAGATGGTGTTGCCGTAACCCAGGCTCTCGACACCACCGCCGGTGGCGATCTGGTTCCGTGTCAGGCCAATCGAGGCGAAGTTGGTGTTGTTGCGGGTCAGCGTCAGATAAATGTTGTTGGGATCGTAGGACAGGGTCGGGTCGAGGAATGCGAGATTCGAGGTGACTGCATCGAATGCTCCGCTGCGCCCGCCATTGGCCGTCAGGATGGTGTAGGTCGTGGCGGGCGAATAGTTGCCAGCGCCTGCCAGCACCTGCACCGTGCCGCCATTGATGGTCGCGGTGCCGCCGGCAACGATCCTGTCGGACTGGCCGGCCGTATTGACCTCGACCTGGTAGATCGATCCGGCTGCGAAGGTGACATTGCCGGCGACGTTGAGCGTGCCGATGGAGTTGCCGGGCGCAACGGTGGCGCCCGCGCCCGCCAGCAGCGTGCCGACGGTACCGTTACCGCCGAGAATGCCGCCGGTCATGACCACGTCGGAATTGGCGATCGACCCGTTCACGACGAGCTTGCCGTCGGAAATCGTCGTCGTTCCGGAGAAGGTGCTGACTGCCGACAGGATCGTCGTTCCCGACAGGACATGCAGGCTGCCGGTACCGGAAATCGCCGCATCGAAGCTGTAGGCCGTGCTCGTGTGGTTGAAATTGATGGTTGCGGCACCGGAACCCATCACGACGGACGTCGTATCGACCGTTCCGGGCGCAGCCGCGGCGGAGCCAGGGGCGGCACCAATGTTCAGGGTGCCGACGCTTCCGGAAGCGCTGCCGATAAAGATGGTCGTCGCGCTGACCGCACCGCCGTTGGAAACCGTCAGCGTACCATTTCCGCCCGAACCAATTTCAAGGGAGCTGGTCACGGCCAAGGACGAGCCCGATCCATCGATCGTTACGGTGCCAACGCTACCGGAGAACCAACCGATTACGCCAACCCCTGTCGTGACGGCACCGCCATTGGAAACGACGAGCGTGCCGTTGCCGGAGTAGCCGACGGCGACACCGCCGGCACCAGGGGCAAGCAAAGTCGACCCCGCGCCGTCAACGGTCAGCGTACCGACACCACCCGATGCAGCGCCGACATAGGTGACGGGGCTCGTCACCGTGCCGCCATTGGAAATGCTGAGCGTGCCGGTGCCCGACTCCCCCACAACAATGCTGTTGGAGGCGACAACGCTTGTGCCCGCGCCATCGACCGTGACCGCACCAGCACCGCCAGTATTGGCACCGATCCGGACGGATACAGCGCCAACGGCTGCTCCTTGCGAGACAGCCAACTGGCCGGTTCCGGAGTCACCGACAAAGAAAGTGCTGGCAGAGTTCAATGACGATCCCGAACCGGTGACATTCACGGCTCCTTCGCTACCCGCGAACGAGCCGACCGAAACGACATCGGCTATCACCTTTCCTCCATCGGATACGGTGAGCAGGCCGCTGCCGAAGACGCCGACGCCGATCGTCCCACCTGTGGTGACAGTCAGTGTGGCACCATTCGTAATGGTGACCGCGCCGCTCCCGGTCATCTGACCGATGGAAGCACCTCCAACCGTTACATTCGAGCCGGCCTCGGTGACCAGCAATTCGCCCTCTCCGTCCACGCCGACAGTCATGAAGTTCGCGGTCAGGGACGAACCTGACCCGATCGTCACCGAGCCTTCACTGCCGGCATTGACGCCGACCAAGAGACCGCCGCCGACTGTCACGACCGCGCCGCTTGCGACGCTCAGCTCGCCCTGCCCCTCGCTGCCGACATACATATTGCCGCTGATGGTTGCAGTCGCTCCGCTGACGGCCATGAAACCATACGCCGCTTCGCTGGTGCCGAGCGCGCTGGTCTCATGCCCGAGCATGACGGTGGTCGCGGTTAGCGTGGCGCCGCTTAACACCTGAAGGCTGCCGAACCCGCCGTCGCCCACGATCACCGACGCTGCGTCAAGCCGAGAGCCCGAGCCCGTCACCAATATCTTGGAAAAACCCGTCGCGCTCTTGTTGAGCCCGATACCAACCTCTGTCGCCACCGTCAGAGTGCCGCCGCCATGTATGATGAGCTGTCCAACGGTGCCTTCGCCGACACCCAGGTAGAGATTGTTGACCGTATAGGCTTCGCCGGACGAGATCACGGGATACGTAGAGTTGGCATCGATCGTTGCGTTATCCGCGGCCGACGGCACCGATGGGTTCGTGCTCCAGTTGGCCGCCGCGTTCCAGTTCGAATCGGCGCCATTCCAGACCGCATCCCCCGCGAAAACCGGCGCCGACAGCAGGCTCAGGGCCACCAACGCTGTGCCCCAACTGACGGCAACAGGCGTCAGTGCAGTGGACGACAACAGTGAGACTTGAGCGACAGACAACTTGCACCGCATGAAATCCAGAATCCTTGAGCAGCTAAGCTGCCGAAAGGTCTAGGTAGTCACGCCAACCTTGTCGTGGACTGAAACGCAACCTTTGGACCCAAGCGAACTCGAAAATTGAAAAGCAAAAATGTCTTGTCATCTCGATGCATTTTGGCAACGGCGCGCGGCGCGGCAAAGATGGGATAACGCGTTCGATGAAGTGGGGAGCACGGCGGTTCGCGTCGTCGACCAAGACGCTCGCGCACGATTGCCATGGCGCATGGTCGCAGGCGACGACACGGGCCTTGAACCTCGAACCACATGCCGCCTACCAAGGCCGTGCATGTGGTGCGTCAGGCAGGGCCGGCAATCGGGGGAATCGTGATCGAAGCAGATGTATTTCGGCTTTCCGCTGCGGATGGCGGCGAGAAGTGGGCGGATCATTTTCATGATGTCATCGGCAGTCAAATCATGCGCGTGCAGATCGACGTCAAGCCTGGCGAAGACTTCCTCTTCAACGCGCGCGGGCGCGTACTGCCAGGTGCTACGCTTTTGCGTCAGGCACAAAAGTCCGAACGGATCGTTTTTCGCCGGACAAGAAACCTGATCAACAACGACGATGTATTTCTCCATTTCGTGCGCAAGGGGACCTTGCAAGTTCATCAACTCGGACACGAGGTCTTGCTCGAAAGGGGACAGGCCGTCATCACCACCCAAACCGATATCGGCCACGGCATCGTCGGCGGCGCCGGCTACAGTCAGTCGCTACGCATTCCGCGAACGACGATCGCGGCCCTCGGCGGCACAATCGAAGACAGGTGCATGCGGCCGATTTCGTGGACGCTGCCAACGCTGCGCCTCTTAACGAGCTATTGTGACCTGATCTTCGATATGGGCGGCGCGCTTACACCCGAGACCGGCGTTTCGACCGTTGCCCGGCATATACAGGATCTCGTCGCCCTCATCGCGGGAGCGACCGGAGATGCCGCCGAGGAAGCCATGAGTCGCGGCGTCCCCGCCGCGCGGCTGGCGACGATCCTCACCGACATGCGGCAGAACGCAGCTCAGCCGGATATGTCGATCGCACTCGTCGCCGCGCGCCACGGCGTTTCCCCCCGCTATGTTCAGATGTTGTTCGCAGACCAAGGGCTCACCTTCTCGCAAGTGCTGCTGAACGAGAGACTGGATCGGGCGTATGCGGCCCTCACCGACACGCAATCGGCACGGCTGGTCATCAGCACGATCGCCTTCAACGCGGGCTTCAACGACCTGTCCTATTTTCATCGCGCCTTCCGTCGCCGCTTCGGAGCAACTCCGGGTGAAATTCGCGAAGCAGCCGGCGTTGCCACCCCGTAATCCGCCGAACCGTGCGACGGCTGACATGGGTGAGGAGGAGAAAATTCGTCTTCGGATTCGCCGGGAAGGCGTGGGCAGAGACCGGCTCCGGCACATCGAACTTGGCCAGGTCGACGCCGCGGCGCGCCTTGTCGGGTCGATGACAATCCGATGATCGAGCGTCCCGCCTCGGCTTCGCCTCGAGGAGACCGCCAAACAGCCGGAGAAGTTGACCGGCAAATGGCGCGCCCGGAACGTGCGAACGTCCGCCCCTCGGATCCGTGGTCTGACGCGCTATCCAGCCGAGCTACAAGCGCAGGCGCCGGCAATGTCACGCGGCGCCGTTACAGCTTTCCATAGACTCGCCCGGCGACTGCCTTCAGGCGCTCGACGGAGCCGGACTCGGGATGCGGCTTGACCGGCGCGAACAGGATCGAAGCCTGCCTGCCGTTCTTCCAGACAAAGATGTTGACGGCGTTCCCGTTGCCCTTGGTGCAGGAATGCTCACCAAACGCTTCACTGCCGAGCTCGGGTATCGCCACGTGCTTGCAGGGGCCTGCGCGTTTCATCATGCCGATGACGGTGTTGCGCGACATCTCGATCACCCCGACGGTCATGGTGTTGGCCTCGCGATCGAACATCATGCAACTGCCCGCGCCGGTCCGCTGCACCGTCAGCGTGCTCTTGTCGAGAAAGCCGTCGGCATCCGCGGCCGTGAGCCACTCGCAATCGCCGAACCGCTCGCTGCTCTTGCTCACGTTGCCGATGGCGACGCGCGCGGCGTCGCTGATCGGTCCGAGCAGCGCATCGTCGGCACGCCGGCCGATCGGATAGACGCTAACTTGCAGAATGTAATCGCCGGACAAGGCGACGACCGAAGCCTCCTGGCGCTCGGCGCCGGCGGCGGTCGTTCCGCCCTGGCCTTCGTCGCCGATCCCCGCAACGGCGTTCAGCGGCATACGCTCGCCGAGCGTCTTGACGAAGGTCGCGTACAATTCCCTGGCGCGGTCCTTGTCGGGATTGCGGAAAACGGACAGCATCATCGTGTCGCCGCGCCCGGCCTGGTAGATGCAGCCGCGACCGTCCTGATTTGAAATCAGCGACCATTTGAGCGCCGGCATTGCGCCGGCGAGTTCCTTGCCGCTGATGAACGGGCAGGTTTCCGCCGCGCGCACGGGAGGCACCGGAACGGCTGCGATTGCAAGGAGCAGGACGAGGCAGGAGAACAGACGGTCGATCGTGCGCATGGGACAACTTACTACCGCAAATGGTTGCTGCCGCAAATGGCGCGCCATTCAGAATTAAAAACACGAACTCATACACAATTGAAATTCCTCATCATTCTTCGCCGCCATCGCCGGCGCCCAGCTCCTTGCGCGGAGCTGCCCGGGTCTCTCGCTCTACGCCCCCTTGATCGACAGCTACCGCGCGGCCGGTCTGCTGCCGGCATAACGGATGGTTCCCGCGAGCCGGGGCGATGACACCATGAGAGTGGCGGCACCGCAGGATTGCGTGCACCATGGCCGCCGATTCGAACGTCATGGACGCCTGCGGCGCCCATCTTGGTGCCGCGGACGATTTCGGTGTCGGGGGAGGACCTCATGCGTAAGCCCGAACGCAACTTCGGCTAGCGTTGGCCGAAATGCATCATCATGCGGCTTCTCACGATCCCGTTCTGGTCGCGCTGTCGATTCTGATCGCGGCCCTTGCCTCCTATACGGCGCTGGACCTGGCGACCCGAATGCGAGCTGCTTCGGGAAGGGCCCGCCGATCCTGGCTGGTCGCCGCTGCGATCGCCATGGGCGGCGGCATCTGGTCGATGCATTTCGTCGGCATGCTGGCCTTCAGCCTGCCTGGAATCGAGATCTCGTACGATCCATTCCTGACGCTGCTCTCGCTTGTCATTCCGATCGTCGTCGCCGCGGCCGCCTTTGCCGTTGTCGGACGGCGCCCGCAGGCGCTGCTCGCATCCGGCTTCGCGATGGGACTTGGTATCTCCGGCATGCACTATACCGGCATGGCCGCGATGCGGATGGCGGCCCTCATCCAATACGATCCCCGATGGGTTGTGCTCTCGATCCTGATCGCGATCAGCGCGTCGATCGTGGCGCTCCGGCTCGCCTTTCGCAACACCAACGCGGTCCAGCGGCTGTTCGCCGGCCTGGTGATGGGCCTTGCGATCTCCGGCATGCACTACGCCGCGATGGAAGGCGCCATGTTCCTGCCGACGAGCGCCATGGCACGGCCGGCAGGACATCTCGGCGTCGGTCAGGCGCCGCTCGCGTTCCTGCTCGCCGGCATCACCATCCTGATCCTGAGCATCGGCATCGCGGCTGCCGTCTATGACAGGGCATCGGCGGAGCGCGCCCAACGCGAGGCCGCCGCACTGAGGCGCAGCGAGGAACGCTACCGGCTGCTTGTCGAAGGTATCGCGGACCACGCGATCTTCATGCTCGATCCGGACGGGCGCGTGGGCAACTGGAATCTCGGCGCGCGCCGGCTGATGGGCTATGGCGACGATATCGTCGGGACGAGCTACACCATTTTTCACACCGAGGAAGATTGCGTGGCCGGGGCGCCCGCGCGCGCGCTCGTTGAAGCCGAGCGGGAGGGGAAGTCCGCCATCGAAGGCTGGCGGGTGCGCAAGGACAGCAGCCGCTTCTGGGCGGAGGCAACGATCGTCGCGGTCCGGAACGAGAGCGGCGCGATCGCCGGCTTTGCGAAGATCGTGCGCGACGTCAGCGAACGGAGACGGGCGCAGGAAGCGCTGGATCGCGCGCGCGAAGCCCTCATGATGTCGCAGAAGATGGAGACCATCGGCCAGCTCACCGGCGGCGTGGCCCACGACTTCAACAACCTGCTCGCGGCCGTTCTCGGCAGCCTCGAGCTCCTGAAGAAGCGGCTGCCGTCGGACGATCCGAAGATCCTGCGCCTGGTGGAGAACGCGATGCAGGGCGCGGTGCGCGGCACCTCCCTGACCCAGCGCATGCTTGCTTTCGCGCGCAAGCAGGATCTCAGGCCGGCGGTCGTCGACATCAGCGAATTGGTGCGCGGCATGGCGTCATTGCTGAAATTCGAGGCCGGAATTAATGTCGAGACGCGGTTCCCGATGCACCTGCCGAAGGTGAAGGTCGACGCGAACCAGCTCGAACTGGCGATCCTCAACCTGGCGGTCAACGCGCGCGATGCGATGCCAGACGGCGGCCAGATCACCATCGCCGCGCGCGAGGAGCAGGGCGAAGGCGGCCTTGCGTGCGGAGGCTATGTCGCGCTCTCGGTGAGCGACACGGGCTGCGGCATGAGCGACGAGATCCTCAAGCACGCCCAGGAGCCGTTCTTCACGACCAAGGGCGTCGGCAAAGGCACCGGGCTCGGCCTGTCGATGGTCCACGGACTTGCCGAGCAGTCCGGCGGCAGGCTCGTCTTGAAGAGCCGTCCCGGAGAGGGCACGACGGCCGACATCTGGCTGCCGATCGCCGCCGAGGAGACCGCGGTGCCGGACCTGCGCACGGCGGCTCCGGCAGCCGTAGCCCGGCCCAGCCGGCAGCTTTCCGTGCTCGTCGTCGACGACGACCTCCTGGTGCTCGAGAACACGACAGCGATGCTGGAGGATCTCGGGCACATCGTGGTCGAGGCGCGTTCCGGCGACGAGGCACTGGCTTTGCTCCGCCGCACGCACACCATCGACCTGGTCGTGACCGACTATGCCATGCCCGGCATGACCGGCCTGCAGCTTGCCAGCGCCATCGCTGCGGAGCGCCCGGAGACGATCATCCTCCTCAGCACAGGATACGCGGACCTCCCGAGTGACACGCGATCCAGCCTGCCGCGCCTGGCAAAGCCGTTCGACCAGGCCGCACTTGCCAAGGCCATCGAGGCGGCGATGGACGAGGAAGAGCCGGCCGGATCCGTCGTCGCGTTTCGGCCGAAGAGCGCATGATTGCCTGATGATGAATCGCGCGCCAACACACGCGCCGGCAGCGGCATGATCAGATCATGTTGCTGACTCCGGACCAGGTGCGGCGATCGGACATTTGGGCTTTCTGGCGGGGAGCAGGATGGTAGTTGCATCAACCTCCAAGGCAACCCGTACTTGCGGAAAACAAAGTTTGGATGCAGCCTCTCTTTGCGCAAGGGCGACTATGACGCCCTGCCTGAAGAGCCGACGGCGGTCTCGCGAGCGGCGGCGCAGAAGCCGTATCTTATGCAAAATCGGAAAATGGCGCGCCATCCAGAAAGCCACGAGTTCCTACACAATTGAAACCCCTTGTGATTTTGCAAGTGCTCACGGCGCAGCGATGCTCGCCGCCGACTTCGGCCTTAAGCACGCCTCATAACTCTGCGCGCCATGGCGGCTTCGGGATGCTAGTATCGTGAAGCCGCAAGACCGAAGATTTCGCCGAGGCGATTGAAACGCGGTCAAGAAGATGCGCTCGAAGAGGCGCACTCCAAGAACAATGCCCGACCGTCATTGCGGTTCGTCGGCTGGGACATGGAGGACGCTATGGCATGGCGTGACGACAAGGCCCGGGCAACTCTGATCCGCGAGGCAGCAGGAAGCGTGCAGCCAGGCAAGGCCCCCGGCAGCTTTGCCGAGCTTCTGTTCGCCTTCACCAATGTCGAGGATCTCGCCAGTCACGATGCCTCCTCGCTTGCCTTCCTGGCGGAGCAAGCCTGGGAGCATGTGCAGCGGCGCACGGCGGGGCGCGCCGATATCCGCGTCGTCAATCCGCTGATGCCGGACGGGCGCGAGATCTCCGTGCTCGAAATCCTCAACGACAACATGCCCTTCCTGTTCGATTCCACCATGGCGGAGCTCACCGAGCAGGGCATCGAAGTCAGCCTCGTCGCTCACCCCATCATCGCGGTGGAGCGCGATGACCTGGGCAAGCTCCTGCGCTTCTACGGCGAGACACTGCCGGAAGGGGCAAAGGGCGCGCGAGAGAGCCTGATTCACCTCCACATCACCCGCCTGGACGTCGACGCGGACCGCGAGAGGCTGATTGACGGCCTCACCAGGACGTTGAGCGACGTGCGCGCCTGCGTCGCGGACTGGCGCACCATGCGCGACCGCGTCGAGGACGCGGTCAAGACGTTCTCATCCAATCCGCCGCCGCTGCCGATCGACGAGGTCGCCGAGGCCAACCAGTTCCTGCAATGGCTGTGCGCGGACAATTTCACCTTTCTCGGCGTGCGCGAATATCGCTTCTTGCCCGGCCGCGATGCGTCGGACGACATCACGACCGCCGAGGGCCTCGGTATCCTCCGCGATCCCGATGTGAAGGTCCTGCGCCGCGGCAGCGAAATGGTGGTGATGACGTCGGAGATTCGCGAGTTCATGCGCGAGCCGACCCTGCTCATCGTCATCAAGGCCAATGTGAGCAGCCGCGTTCATCGTCGCATCCGGATGGATTATGTCGGCATCAAGCTCTACACGCCCGACGGCCGGCTCGAGGGCGAATTGCGAGTCGTCGGCCTGTTCACCTCGGGTGCCTATACGCGCTCGGCACGACAGATCCCCTATGTTCGCCTCAAGGTATCGCGGGTGCTCCAGCGCGCCGGCTTCGACCCGAACAGCCATTCCGGCAAGGCTCTCCAGCATATTCTCGAGGAATATCCGCGCGACGAACTGTTCCAGATCGACGTCGATACCCTGTTCGATTTCGTCATGGAGATCCTGATCCTCTATGAGCGCCCCCGCGTCCGGGCGCTGGCGCGGGTCGACAAGTTCGATCGCTTCGTTTCCATCCTCGTTTTCATTCCGCGCGACAAATACGACACCGACGTGCGCATGCGCGTCGGCGCCTTCCTGGCGCAGAGCTACAAGGGGGCACTGTCGGCCTCCTACGTGTCCTTCCCCGAAGGCGCATTGGCGCGCGTCCACTACATCATCGGACGCTATGAAGGTAAGACTCCCGCCGTCGAGCGCGCCACGCTGGAAGCCGGGATCAGCGCCATTGCCGCGACCTGGGCCGACAAGCTGAAGGCCGCGCTGGCTGCGTCGACCGACGGCATGCGGGCGCGCATGCTCGCAAATCGCTACGCCCAGGCCTTCAGCGGCGGCTATACCGAGGCTTCCACGGCAGAACAGGCGATCGCCGATATCGCCACCATCGAGAAGCTCACGCCGGCCCGCCCGGTGACGATTTCGGTTCACCGCTTCGAGGATGACGATCCCAGGCGCTTCGGCCTGAAGGTGTTTTCGGACGCCGCGCCGCTGTCGCTGTCCTACCGCGTGCCGGTGATCGAAAATCACGGCCTGCGCGTGGTCAACGAACGCACCTATCAGATCGTGCCCGGCAACAGGCCTGAGCCGGTCTGGCTGCACGACATGACGATCGAGACCAGCGACGGCCATCCGATCGAGATCAGCCCGGACTTCAGCCAGCGGCTGGAAGCCTCGATCATGGCAGTGGTCACCGATCGCGCCGAATCCGACGGGTACAATGCCTTGATCCTGCGCTCGGCCCTGGGCTGGCGGGAAGTCTCGACCATCCGGGCGCTGTCGCGCTATTTGCACCAGATCCGCGCTCCGTTCACCCAGGACTATATGTGGGAGACCTTGCGCAAGAACGCCGCGATCACAGCCAACCTCGTCGCGCTGTTCCAGGCCCGCCGCGATCCACGCCTCGTCCTGACCGATCGCGAGCGTTCGGCGCGCGAGATAACTCTCCTTGCCGAGATCGAGGAGCAGCTCAAATCCGTCGCCTCGCTCGATGAAGACCGCATCCTGCGCCGTTTCACCAATCTGGTGCAGTCGACCATCCGCACCAATTTGTGGCAGGTCGGCCCGGACGGACATCCGCGCCCGGTGATCTCCTTCAAGTTCGACGCGCGCAAGATCGAGGATCTGCCCCCTCCCCGACCGCTCTACGAGATCTTCGTCTATTCACCGCGTGTCGAAGGCATTCACCTGCGCTTCGGCAAGGTTGCGCGCGGTGGCTTGCGCTGGTCCGATCGGCCGCAGGATTTCCGCACCGAGATCCTCGGCCTCGTGAAAGCGCAGCAAGTCAAGAACGCAGTGATCGTGCCGGTCGGCGCCAAGGGCGGCTTCGTGCCCAAGCGCCTGCCGCCGCCCTCCGATCGCGAGGCGTGGCTCGCGGAGGGCACCGAAGCCTATCGCATCTTCGTGCGCTCGCTGCTCGAACTCACCGACAATCTCGACGGCGATATCGTGGTGCCGCCCGACCTGACCGTGCGGCATGACGGCGACGATCCCTATCTGGTCGTCGCCGCCGACAAGGGCACCGCCACCTTCTCCGACGTCGCCAACGCGATCTCGGCCGAGAAGAACCATTGGCTCGGCGATGCCTTCGCCTCCGGCGGCAGCCAGGGCTACGACCACAAGAAGATGGGGATCACGGCGCGCGGCGCCTGGGAGGCGGTCAAGCGCCACTTCCGCGAGCTCGGCACCGACATTCAGACCATGCCTTTCACCGTGGTCGGCGTCGGCGACATGTCCGGCGACGTCTTCGGCAACGGCATGTTGCTCTCGCCGGCGACGAAGCTCGTTGCGGCGTTCGATCACCGCGACATCTTCATCGATCCCTCCCCCGACCCGGCGATCAGCTTCACTGAGCGCAAGCGCCTGTTCGACCTGCCGCGATCGAGCTGGCAGGACTACAACAAATCGCTGATCTCGGAAGGAGGCGGCGTGTTCTCGCGCTCGCTCAAGGCGATCCCGCTCGCGCCGGAAGTGCGCACCCTGCTCGATCTCGACAAGGAGCAGGCAACGCCCTTCGAGGTGATGACGGCGATCCTGAAGGCGCGCGCGGACCTGTTGTGGTTCGGCGGCATCGGCACCTATGTCCGGGCGTCGGCGGAGAGCGACGATCAGGCCGGCGACCGCGCCAACGATCCGATCCGCATCAGCGGGGCCGACGTTCGCGCCAGGGTGATCGGCGAAGGCGCCAATCTCGGCGTCACCCAGCGCGGGCGCATCGAAGCGGCGCAGAAGGGCGTCAAGCTCAACACCGACGCGATCGACAATTCGGCCGGCGTGAACACGTCCGACGTCGAGGTCAACATCAAGATCGCATTGGCGCGCCCCGAGCGCGAGGGACGCCTCAGCCCGGCTGACCGCAACACCCTGCTTGCCGCGATGACCGGCGAAGTCGGTGCGCTGGTCCTGCGCAACAACTATCTGCAGACGCTGGCGCTCTCGCTCGCCGAACGCAAGGGCATGGCCGAGACCGGCTTCCTCACCCGCCTGATGCAGTCGCTCGAGCAACGCAGCCTGCTCAGCCGCGCCGTCGAGTTCCTGCCTGACGACGCCGCGATCGCCGAGCGCACACGACGCGGCCAAGCCCTGACACGGCCTGAACTTGCCGTGTTGCTCGCCTATGCCAAGCTGACGCTCTTCAGTGACCTGCTCGAAACCGGCGTGCCTGATGATCCTTATCTCGCCCGCAGACTGTCCCTGTATTTTCCGCGCGAGATTCTCGACAAATTCCCGGCCGCGGTCGAGCTCCATCGACTCCGACGCGAGATCATCGCGACCAGTCTCGTCAATGCCGTGATCAACCGCGGGGGCCCGGCCTGCATCGTGCGCCTGACCGACGAGACCGACGCCGATATCTCGACCATCGTCATGGCGCAGGTGGCGGTGGACGCGATCTATGAGCTCAGGCGGCTCAATGACGCGATTGACGCGCTCGACACCCTGATCGACGGACAGTTGCAGCTCGGTCTCTACGCGGCGATTCAGGATCTCCTGCTCTCCCGCATGGTCTGGTATGTGCGCAATGTCGATTTCAAGGACGGTCTGGGCGCGGTCATCGCCCGGTTTGGCCCTGCCGTCCGTGAGGTCGCAGCCTCGCTCGACAACGCCCTGCCACCGGACATGCAGGCCGCGCACAGCAAGCGCCGGCAGGACCTGATCGATGCCGGCGTCCCGGCCGGGCTCGCCGGCGACCTGGCCGACCTCGACGCCCTGGTCTCGGCGCCTGATATCGTGACGGTCGCCGAGCGCACCAGCCGCAGCATCGGTGATGCCGCCGCGACGTTCTTTGCCGCCGAGGCCAGTTTCCGTCTCGACCGCATCACCGCCGCTGCGCGCAACGTGCCGGCACGCGATCATTACGAGCGTCTCGCCATCGACCGCGCCGTCGACCTGATCGCGGCTGCCGAAAGACGCCTGGCCGCAGATATGCTGACAATCGGCCAATCCGGCCAGCAGGCTGCGGAGACCTGGCTTGCAGCTCATCCCGAGGCGACGCGCATCCGCCGTACGGTCGAGGAGATTGCCGCCGGCGGCCTGACGCTCGCAAAGCTGATGGTGGCGGCGAACCTGCTGGGGGACCTGGTCAAAGCCTGAGGGCGAGCGAGAGACGTGCAATGCTAGCGCAGGACGGAGGAATCCAATGATTCACGCCACTTGCCATACCGCCGACAATGTCCGCTGCATCGAGTTCGATGCCACGCCGTGGTTCAGCGAGGCCGATGCTCCGAGCATCATCGATTTGGCCCAACGAGGATGGACCAGCACGGCGATTGCAGAGTCCCTCGAGCACCGACGAGGATACGAAGGCTTGCACGACCTCATCGAATATGCGGCGAAGCGACTGCAATCGGAATCCCTGGAGGATCCAACCTGGGAAACCTTCGAGTGCGTCGTCGATGGACCTGAAGCCGTCGCCTGGCTCAAGCAGAACCGGCCCAACGTCGTGGCAAGGATCCCGTAAGCCACGAAAGGCGCTGCAACGGCGGCGCTTGATTGGCGAGATTGGTCGCTACGACTGCAAATCAATTCAAGCGCATAGCTTCACTCATCCAATTTCTTGCTCAGTTCAGGATCGAGCTTGGTCCGGTCGACAGACTGATAGAACGTGATAGGTCTGCATTTTCCTTCGAAATCCGCGAGAACGACGGCCGTCCACGGATTCGTGGTCTCGCTCGAACCGTCGCGGGGGTCCGGCATGACCTTGCGAGCAGCGACCACATACCAAGCGCGGCCAGCCGTTGCCGCCTTCGCAGCCGCAGCGAATTCATCCAATATCCCGCGCAGATTTTTGCGCATTTCTTCTTCAGTGTCCCCGCGGAGGTATTTTCGAGACGACTTTCCCGCCTCCCCGTACTCATGATGGATGTTCAACTGCAGTCGGGCATCGTCCACTTCGATCTTCGTCACCCGTGCCACCGCTCCGCCTTCGCGAAGATAATCTCGCACCCGGACATCGCAGGCCAAAAATCTGTCCGTGGGCGGCTGAGCAACGTTGGCTGCAGGGGAGACTGCGGCAAGTGTCCGGGTGTTCTTTTTTCGAGGAGCAGCATCCGCAGGCATCGTGGCGACGGCTGCGCTGAGAAGCGCCACGGCAAGCACGACTGGAAGAGGGGCATTCATGAGTGCGCTGCCAATTCGGTCTTTCTAAAACGCGCGGGCCTCGGCGTTGGTTCCGCGGCCGGGACGGAGCAATCATGAAGGCGCGGGGCGGCGGCACCCCAGGAACTTTTTCCTCAACACAGTCTTGTTTGTTATTGTTCTACGACCTTACGGAGGCGGCTTTTTCGACCGTCGGCCGGTCATGGACTCGATACTCATCAAGATCTTCGCCACGGCGCTTGCCTTCAGCCAGGTCACTACCCGGCCGGATGGGGTCAAGACGGAGTTCGATGCGGTGCGCGACCGCTTCGAGGTGGCGCAACTTTTGAGTGCCGGCTGCGTCCACATGCGCAGGGCTTTCGACATCGAGGACATCAACCTGGACGATCTGATTGCCACTGCCATGGATGACAAGGAGGCGTTGAACAGCGAGATCAAGGCGCTCAAAGGACTCAAGCTGGCCGATCTCCAGGTGGTCTATAGGCAGTTCTGCAAGGTCGAAAATGTGGAAGAGTCTCCAGTCGATCTTGGTCAGGTCATCGCCTTCTACAACAGCGCGGTCAAGGATCTGCCCGACGCGGCGCAGCTGAAGCACCTCAGGCTTTCCGGCACCAGCTTAGTCCTCGACAACAAGAGCGAGCGCCTTGCTGAGATCTACGCGCCGAACAACCGCCGCATCTCGGTCAAGCTTGCGGATATCCCGGAAGCGGTGCGCAACGCATTTGTCGCCGCCGAGGACAAGCGCTTCTTCCAACACGCCGGCATTGACGAGCGCGGACTGGTCCGCGCCTTCATCGGCAACTTCACGCACCCGGGCCGGCCACAGGGCGGCTCGACCATTACGCAGCAGGTCGCCAAGAACCTGCTGGTAGGCAACGACATCACTTACGAAAGAAAACTGCGCGAAATGATCGTTGCCTCGCGGATGGAGCGGGCCCTGACCAAGGCGGAAATCCTCGAGCTTTATCTCAACTCGATTTATCTCGGTCGCGGAGCCTGGGGCATCGAGATGGCGGCGCGGAGCTATTTCGACAAGCCGGCCAAGGCGCTCTCCGCCGTCGAGGGCGCCCTCCTCGCCGGGCTCGCCAAGGGACCGAACTACTTCAACCCCGACCACCACCCCGAGCGCGCGCGCGAGCGCCTTGCCTACGTGCTCGGCCGCATGCGGGACGACGCCATGATCGACGCCGCCACGGCGAAAGCAATATTGCCGCAGCTGGTCGAGTACCGGCCGACGCGACGGGACTTCGGCTTTCACTTCGTCGATCACATCGCCCGCGAGGCAAAGTTGGCCGCGGGCCTCGATACTCTCACCAACTCCTCCTACACGGTACGCTCGACCATCAACTCTGCCTTGCAGCGCGTAGTCGAAGCGACATTGCAGGAGGGCCTCGCACGGTACGAGCTGAACACCAGCCGCTACAAATTTGAGGGACCCGAGGCGAACATTTCCGATGCCGTCCGTCGTATAGCGGCCGAGCTGAAGGCCACGGAACCGGCCTGGCTCGCGGCGTTGAAGGCGACGCGGCTACCTCTCTACGACGTTCACTGGGAATCGGCGGTCGTCCTGGAGAATGCGCGTGGCAAGCGTGGCCACGCGATCAACGTCGGACTGACCGACGGAAGAATCCTGCCGCTGAACACCTGGAGCGCTGCGATCCAGCGCGGCCTCAAGCCGTACGATGTGGTCTACGTGCAACTGCGCGAAGCCAAGGGCAAGGAAGCGGCGGGTGCCGATCTGCGTATTCGACCAACCGTGCAGGGAGCGGCGCTCGTACTCGGGAACGAAACCGGCCGCATTCTCGCGATGGCGGGAGGCTTTTCGTATCCGGCGAGCCAGCTCAACCGCGCCGTCCAGAGTTTGCGCCAACCCGGCTCCACCTTGAAGCCGCTGACCTATCTCGCCGCCCTTCGCAAGGGATTGCAGCCCAACACGCTGGTGATGGACGAACCCATTACGCTGACACCGATCGGCGCGCACCGGGGCGATTTCTGGTCGCCGAAGAACTATGACGGCGGCGCCTTGGGCGCCATTACACTGCGGCGTGCGCTGGAAAACTCCCGCAATCTCGCCACCGTGCAGCTGCTCGCGTCCGGTCTCGACGACAGTGCCGAGCGAGGCCTCGACCGGGTCTGCGAGCTCGCGATGGAAGCGCAGCTCTACAAGAACTGTATGCGCTATTACCCGTTCGTGCTCGGTGCCCAAACCGTGCGGCTCATCGACCTTGCGGCGTTCTATGCAGCGATCGCCAACGAGGGCGCCCGGCCCCGGCCCCATGCGATCGAAACGATCGAACAGGACGGCCGACCAATCTACCAGCACGATCCGCGTGCGGTGGACTGGATCGGCTCCGCCGACCGCGCATCGTTTTACCAATTGAAATCAATGCTGCAGGGCGTGCTCGCGCGCGGAACCGCGCGCGTGGTGAAGCATCTTTCTCCCTTTGTCGGCGGCAAGACTGGTACCACCGATAATGCGGTCGACGCCTGGTTCGTCGGTTTCACAAATGACGTTACCATCGCCATCTGGGTCGGCTACGACAACAGCGATGGCGGGCGCCGCTCACTTGGCCGCGGCCAGACCGGATCAAAAGTGGCGCTGCCGATGTTCGAGCCGATCGTGCAGGCAGCCTGGGAGCTGCACGCGCCCAAGATGGCATTGAACGGCCCTTCGCGCGAAGCAATGCGTCAGCTCGTTACCCTGTCGATCGATCCCCATACCGGCGATCCCTCACCGGCCGGCTCCGGCCGCGCTTTCACCGAGTATCTCAAGAGGGATCCGTCGGGCAGAATCGATGATACGCAATTTCGGATCGTCTCGCGCGCAGAAAGCTACGCCTATCGTGGCGGTCGTAACGAAGACGACGGGCCATTCGAGCAGTGGTCCTACGACAACCGCCATTACGGCGATAACCGGCCGCCCTTTCCTTTCCCGACCTGGCGTCTTGGTCCGCACGAATATCCCTCCTGGCGCGGACCTCCCGATGACGAGGACCGCCTCCCGCGACCGCCGCTCCGAGTCGATCCCGATTATTTCTGGCGGCGGCTGAATTGAGCATTGACCCATGAGGCTTCACCGTACCGCTGTCCTCATCGTCGCCTGCGTGGCCGCTTGTGCGGGTGCGGCCGCGCAGGAATTCCAGCTGGAGGAGGTGCCCGCAGCCACCAGCGTCCCGATCGCACAGATCAAACCGCGCACCGTCATCTTCGCCGACCAACGCAACGACAAGCTCGCCGATTCCTCGACTGAGCTCATTCCTTTCGACGATTGGGCCCGCTCACGTCCGGTTCAGCGGCGCTTCCTCTCGCTCTTTCCGAGCTTCGTTGAGCCCACGCTCAACCAGCAAACGAAGCTGAAGCTCTCGGTCTACCAGGCGGAGGCGCGGTTTCGACTTCCAAGACCGGCAGCGGCATTGGATCTGTCACGGTATGCGAATGTCGCGTTCCTTGAGCAGATCGATCCGGCAGTCAAGCACTGGCCGATCAGTGCGGGCGACGATGTTCCCAACAAAGACGCGAGCGCCGCGCACAACCGTCCGCCGGATCGCCGCTGGTGCAAGGACGCGAACGCGATCTGCGTGCGGTCCCGTTACATGTTCGAAGGGAAAATTCCGGCGGGCATTCAGCTTGCCAACAAGCTGCGCGAGGAGAGCAAAAAACCGATTCCGGATTTCATCGAGTTCCAGAGTGAGATCATGTTGGTCACGCAGCCGCGCCTTGCCGAGCTGCCGACGCTGACAGGGCTCGACTCCACAGTCACCAGCGCGCTCGAGCAGAACATCTTTTGGGTGAACCAGGTCATCCAGTTCGGCAAGCTGCTTGCGGTTCTGCAACAGCATCCGACCGAGCGGGAAGCCGCCATCGCAACGGTCTACATCCTGATTGCGGTCAGGAACGACGTGCTGAACAAACAAAGGGAATACAGCAATACACCCGTTCTGCGAAACCTCGTGCCCGCGCAACTGCTCATGGGCAAGAGCTCCTTCAACAGCGGCGATTCGCTGAGCGCCGGCCTGCCGAAATATGCCAGAAGCCGCATCAAGGCGATCGCCAACATGATGGAGCGGGAATGAGTGGATCGTGTGCGGCAACGACAAATCGCGTTTGCAGTCGACAGGCGTCTGCCCCCTGGCAAACAGTCTCCGAGCCAGGGCAAGTCCCCTGCCCGCCGCCGCTTGCAAGATCAGTCGATCAAGAGGCTGGCACTCCCGATTGGGACTCCCATCTCAAAAATATCGCGGAATATCGTGCAATTGGTGCGCCATTCAGGACAAAAGTACGAACTCTTATATATTTGATATTGCTGTATAATTTCAAAGAACCCGGATTCGACAACCACCGCCCACACGCGCCATCAGACATGCCGGACGTCATTTCGTTTTTCGGAAACCTCCCACAGCCGCACCAACGAGTTGCCGCGCATTTGCCGCAGGCTCGATGCCACCAATCCTCATCACATCGTCTTGACGCATGATCTGGATCAATGCGCGTCAACCGAAGTAGTCATTGAAATACAGTTTACAGTGAGGGTTGCGTCCCATGGCAACCATTGGGCAGTTGCTGGACAAGAAAGGCCGTGAGGTCTTGTCCGTTGGTCCCGACGAGACTGTGTCTGATGCCATCAAGAAGATGGCGGACAAGAACGTGGGTTCTGTGGTTGTGATGGAGGGCGACAAGCTCATAGGCATCATGACGGAACGCCACTATGCGCGGAATGTGTTCTTGAAAGGCCGCACATCGCCCACCACTCCCGTCCGCGATATCATGGAATCGAAAGTCGTCTTTGTGCGGCCCGATCAATCTGTCGAAGAAGCCATGGCCATCATGACCGAAAAGGCCGTGCGCCATCTTCCCGTTATTGAGCAGGGAAACGTGGTAGGAATGATCTCAATCGGAGATTTGGTGAAGGACAAGATCAGCGATCAAACATTCGTCATCGAGCAGCTTGTGCATTACATACACGGCACGAGGTGAAGCGAGTTCGAAAACCCGCTCGTTGCCGAACGTCGCGATGCTCCCCAATTCCGGAGTCCTTTTCAGGCGGGGCTTGATAGCATCTCCCGAAGGACAAGCTTGATCGAGCGCGGCAAAATTTCAAGTTCAGCAAACCCAGGCAGTTGCGGCGACGAGATGGTGTCGAGCTGCATCAGTTCCACTTGATTGCGAGTGAGTTGCGGACTCGGTTTCGCCCGGCCGGAGCGTGCGCGATTGCGGCTTCCTTGCCCTCGAATGGCAGTGTCCGATCTTACAAAGCACGACCCGCGCGTCATCATACTTTGGTCCTGATCGTACTTTGGTCCTGATGCGGGACCGTAGTGACCCGGGTACATAGCATTGCGCCTGATCCATTCAGGCGGGTCCCGTCCGGACAAATTACCGGCTCTATTGCATTGGAGACGCGTATGGCTGGAAATGGATTGACGTCGATGGCCGCCCCATGCGCGGCTCATAAAGGTGCGGCTCATCAGGATGCGGCAGATCGAATCGTCTATCTGATCGTCGACAACATTGCCGGACGGCCCGGCAGAGCCGGCCGGAAAACCGAGGTCGAGCGGACTGACATCGAAACCGTCATCTCGAACCTGATCGCCGGCCGTTTCAACGACCCCGTCCGCATCGTCGCCTTCGATTCAAGGGGGCGTTGGTCGAAGGATATGTCGAGAGAGCTTGCGGAAGAAATCCAGACGCGTTGCGACATCGACACCATGCCCGTGCCGGAGCACATCCGGGACTTCGTGAGGAGCCATTGGGCCGCCCCGGCAGCGGTCGCTTTTTGATCTGGTCGTGCTGAACGGGTCACCTTGCGGTTGTCGTCACCGCCCTTGATATTCGGCCCAACAGTCCGCCGTTTCGTAAACTCGAATTGCGGAAAGCTGGTGGAGACGCGAGCCCAACCGGTCCCATATCCAGATCGCGATATTCTCAGCGGTTGGGTTCTCGAGTCCTTCGACGTCGTTCAGGCATCTGTGGTCCAGGGCCTCCAGGACGCCGGCAAAGCATTCTTCAATATCGAAGAAGTCCGCGACGAAACCCGTGTGCGGGTCCACGGGTCCCTCCAACTGAACCTCGACCCGATAGGAATGACCGTGCAGCCGGCTGCACCGGTGCGTTTCCGGCACGTTCGGCAAGCGATGTGCCGCCTCGAATTTGAATGCCTGCGATATCTTCATCGGATTTCCAAGGGCGCGCCCCATCGGCGATCTCGGGCGAGCGACCGGACGCTGCATTGCTTTTGCCTGCATCGGAAGAAACTGGCGCGCCCGGAACGATTCGAACGTCCGACCCTCAGATTCGTAGTCTGATGCTCTATCCAGCTGAGCTACGGGCGCGTTTTTCGCTGATAGTGCGGGCTTTAGCCCACACGCAGCCTCCGGACAGCGCCGGAGGGGTGCGAAAGAGCGCTCTGACTAACCGCTCTTGTCCCGGTTGGCAAGGTCCGGGATGGGGAGATTTTCGCGTATTTCCACCTTCCTGGCCGTCATTCCGGGGCGCGACGAAGTCGCGAGCCCGGAATCCATAAACACCAGCGGGGGTTATGGATTCCGGGCCCGGCCCTTTGGGCCGTCCCGGAATGACGAGAGACTATCGGCCCCTGGCCTAGCCTTACGCCCTCTGCCGCTCGTTGCGAATGGAGAGGAGTTCCACGGGGCGGTCGGGGATGACGATCCGGAAGGTGGCGCCGATGGTGCCTTCGACGAGGTGGATGTCGCCGCCATGGGCGCGGACGAGCTCGGCGGCGATGGCGAGGCCCAGCCCGCTGCCGCCGGGGCGACCGGAGGTCTGGAACGCCTCGAACAGGTGCTCCCGGGTCTTCTGGGGCACGCCGGGGCCGGTGTCGGAGACCTCCAGGATGGCGACGGCGCCCTCGCGTTTTCCCGTGATTCGGATCTGCTGCGCCCCGCCATCGCCGGAGGCGTGGCTTTCCAGCGCCTGGGCGGCGTTGCGGACGAGGTTGAGCAGCACCCGGAACAGCTGGTCCGGATCGGCATCGATCGCGAGCCCGCGCTCGATCGCGGCGACCCAGGCGATCGAGGCGTCGCTGGCAAGGCCGGCGGTCTCGCGCACCTCCAGCACCACCGGCTCGATCAGGATCATGCGACGATCGGGCGCGGCCTCCTGGGCGCGTCCATAGGACAGCGTCGACTGGCAGAAGGCGATGGCACGCTCGAGCGAGCGCACCAGCTTTGGCGCAAAGCGCTGCACCCGCGGGTCGGGCACGCTGGCGAGCTGGTCCGACAGGAGTTGGGCCGAGGCCAGCAGATTGCGCAGATCGTGGTTGATCTTGGACACCGCGAGGCCGAGGGCGGCGAGCCGGCTCTTCTGGTTCAGCATCGACATCAGGTCGCGCTGCATGTCCGACAATTCGCGCTCGGCGACGCCGATCTCGTCGCTGCGCTGGCTCGGCACGATGATTCCCGCCGAGCTTTCCGGGTTCTCGTGGAAGCCGACCAGGCTCGCGGTCAGCCGCCGCATCGGCCGCACGAAGAGATAATGGAGCGCGAGATAGACGAGGCCCGCGGTCAGGACGCCGATGATCAGGGCGACCACGACGACATTGCGGGAGAAACGGTACATCGCCTGCCGCAGCGGCAATTCGTCGGTCACGATCTCGACGAACTGGGCGTTGCCGACGCCGGGGCCGACGATGCGAATGGCCTGGTTGCCGGTCTCCAGCATCATCTGGAACGAGCCGGTGATCGCCTCCCACACGGTCATGTCGCGCAAATCGACGTCGTGCCCAATCGTAGCAGGCAGATTGTCGCTGGCGAGCAGCCGGCGCTGCTGGCCCATCTTGATGGCGACGGCGCGGGCATTGATGCTCTTGAGGATCTCGCGCGAGAGCGAATCGGGGACCATGCCGAGCGGGGCTGCATCCAGCACCAGCGCCGCCGTATTGGCGGCCGCAACGCGGTCGTTGAGCCGGTTGACCCAGAAGTTGGCGATGGCGGGCACGTAGAGCAGGATCGCGGCGATCATCACCAGGGGGACGGTCAGCAGCAGCAGCTTGCCCGACAGCCCAAGCCCCGCAGGCCCGCGCGGCCGCGCCGCGGGCGGGTCCTGCTGATCCGTATCCTGGATCGGCCGGAGGTCTGTCTCTGCCACGAAATTCGTCCTCGCTGATTTGCCCGGTGAACGATCTGGCGGATGAAGGATGCGGCCCGCCCCCGGCCCGGTCAAATTACGGATCGCTAATATGCCGAGGTGGGATGTAGGTGCTGATAGGGCGAGTCGCTACCTCACGGGTTAAAAACCCCGCACAAACAGCGATATTCACCGGAATCGTGCGCTTGTGCGGCGTTGACGAAAAGGGGGCGCTCGCATATAAGCCGCGCGAATTGTCCGCGATGACCCGGTGTGACGCCGGGAGCGGCTCTCTTGGGGCCGAAAAGGGCCCGTTTTGGGCCGCATCTTCCGGACTTTACCATCAATTCTACAGGCAAATTGCCCGGTCAGCGGAGAAAAACCCGTGAAGCGGACTTATCAACCCAGCAAACTGGTGCGCAAGCGCCGTCACGGCTTCCGTGCCCGTCTCGCCACTGCCGGCGGCCGCAAGGTTCTCGCCGCCCGCCGCGCCCGCGGCCGCAAGCGTCTGAGCGCCTGAGCCGGACCCCCTTTTTGGGATTTCATCATGGATCGGCTGAGGCAGCGGGCGGATTTCCTCGCCGTTGCCAATGGCGCGCGGGTGAATAGTCCCGCGTTTGTCCTGCAAAGCCGCCGCCGCGACGATCTCGGCCCGATCCGGATCGGTTTCACCGTCACCAAAAAGAACGGCAACGCCCCCGAGCGCAATCGCATCCGGCGCCGGCTTCGCGAACTGGTGAAGCGGCTCGATCCGGTGTCGATGCAGCCCCATCATGACTATGTACTGGTCGGCCGAAGGGACGCGCTCTCGCGCGACTTCGCCACCATGCTCGACGATCTGCGCATAGCCTTCTCGAAGCCCGCGCGGCATACGGCCAATGGGTCTCACAAGGGATCTGCGAAGGGGCGCGGCGAGAAGCCGGGCGCTGCCCCTGCCAGCCGCAAACCGGATTGATGACGAGACATTAGAGATGACCGACAATCGCAATACCATCCTCGCCGTCATTCTGTCGGGCCTCGTCCTGATCGCCTGGCAATATTTCTACAACGTGCCGCAGATGGAGAAGCAGCGCGCCCAGCAGCAGGCGCAGGTCGAGCTCCAGAAGACCACGCCGCAGCCGACCGCGTCCGCAACGCCGGGCGCCACGCCGCAGGCCGGCGGCGTGCAGCCCACGACGCCGGGCACGAGCCAGCAGGCCCAGCCGGTCGTTGCCCGCGACGTCGCGA
Organism: Bradyrhizobium iriomotense; assembly: GCF_018130765.1. Lineage (GTDB taxonomy): Bacteria > Pseudomonadota > Alphaproteobacteria > Rhizobiales > Xanthobacteraceae > Bradyrhizobium > Bradyrhizobium iriomotense_A. The sequence continues at coordinate 63,389 of NZ_JAFCJZ010000019.1, read as the reverse complement.
TCGCGGCCAGCCCGCGCGTCAAGATCGACACGCCGCGGATCGCCGGCAGCATCTCGCTGAAGGGCGGCCGCATCGACGACATCGCGCTGGTGCAATTCCGCGAAACGGTCGACCCGAAGTCGCCGCCGATCATCCTTTATTCGCCCTCGGGCACCGCCGAGCCCTATTACGCCGAGTTCGGCTGGGTGGCCGCGACCGGCGTGACGGCGAAGATGCCGAACGCCCAGACGGTGTGGCAGCAGGACGGCAGCGGCAGCCTGACGCCGACGACGCCGGTGGTGCTGAAATGGGACAATGGCGACGGCCTCACCTTCCGCCGCACCGTCTCGGTCGACGACCACTATCTCTTCACCATCAAGGACGAGGTGAGCAATGTCGGCAACGCGCCGGTCACGCTCTATCCGTTCGCGCTGATCTCGCGCCACGGCACGCCGCAGGTCTCCGGCTATTACATCCTGCATGAAGGCCTGATCGGCTATCTCGATGGCCTGCAGGAATATGCCTACAAGAAGATCGACGAGGCCAAGAAGGTCGACTTCAAGGCCACCAATGGCTGGCTCGGCATCACCGACAAGTACTGGGCCTCGGCACTGCTGCCCGACACCAATGCCCAGCTCCAGGCGAGCTTTTCATCGACCCTCGCCAACAACATCCGGGGCTACCAGACCGACTATCTGCTCGATCCCGTCACCGTCGCGATCGGCGGCACCGCGACCGCGAATGCGCGCCTGTTCGCCGGCGCCAAGGAAGCCGGCGTGGTCGGCGTGTTCCCGTTCGCCGGCCTCGGCGGCTACAACAAGGAGCTTGGCCTCAACCATTTCGATCTGTTGATCGACTGGGGCTGGTTCTACTTCATCACCAAGCCGATGTTCCTCGGCCTCGACTTCTTCTATCGCTTCTTCGGCAATTTCGGCATCTCGATCCTGCTCGTGACGGTGATCGTGAAGCTCTTGTTCTTCCCGCTGGCGAACAAGTCCTACGCCTCGATGGCGAAGATGAAGTCGATCCAGCCGCAGCTTCAGGCGCTGAAAGAGCGCTATCCCGACGACAAGGTGAAGCAGCAGCAGGAGATGATGGAGATCTACCGCAAGGAGAAGATCAATCCGGTCGCCGGCTGTCTTCCTGTGGTGATCCAGATCCCGGTGTTCTTCTCGCTCTACAAGGTGCTGTTCGTTACCATCGAGATGCGGCACGCGAAGTTCTACGGCTGGATCAAGGACCTCTCGGCGCCGGATCCGACCAACCTGTTCAACCTGTTCGGGCTGATCCCGTTCGATCCGACCACGATCCCCGTCTTCGGCCACTATCTCGCACTAGGCATCTGGCCGATCATCATGGGCATCACGATGTGGTTCCAGATGAAGCTGAACCCGACGCCGCCGGATCCGACGCAGCAGATCATCTTCAACTGGATGCCGCTGATCTTCACCTTCATGCTGGCGGGCTTCCCGGCAGGTCTCGTGATCTACTGGGCCTGGAACAACCTGCTCTCGGTGGTTCAGCAGAGCTACATCATGCGCCGCAACGGCGTGAAGGTGGAGCTGTTCGACAATCTCAAGGCGACGTTCGCGAAGAAGGCGACGTAAGTCTCACTCCGTCATTCCGGGGCGATGCGAAGCATCGAACCCGGAATCTCAAGATTCCCCGGTGCGCAATTGCGCACCTGCGGTCTGGTCCTTCGGACCATCCCGGAATGACGGTGCAAGCAAAGAGCTTCGCATGACCGACGACAAAGATGCGAAGCTGATCGAGGCCGGGCGAAAGCTGTTCGCGCGCGACTGGCAGTTCATCTGGGCCTCGCCCTCGATCCAGACACTGCCGCCGATGGAGGGGCTCGAGATCGCCTTTGCCGGCCGCTCCAATGTCGGCAAGTCCAGCCTGATCAACGCGCTCACCGGGCGCAACGCGCTGGCGCGCACCTCGCATACGCCGGGCCGCACCCAGGAGCTGATCTTCTTCGAGGTCCCCGGGAAAAAGGACCTGCGGCTCGTCGACATGCCCGGCTATGGCTATGCCAAGGCGCCGAAGAGCCAGGTGGCGTCCTGGACCGAGCTGATCCACACATTCCTGCTGGGCCGCGCCTCACTCGCGCGCGTCTACGTGCTGATCGACGCCCGGCATGGCCTCAAGGACGTCGATCTCGAAATCCTGAAGACGCTCGACCGCTCCGCCGTCAGCTACCAGATCGTGCTGACCAAGGCCGACCAGGTGAAGGCCTCCGAACTCCAGTCGCGCATTGCCGAGACCGAGGCGGCATTGGCAAAACATCCGGCCGCGTTCCCGAACGTGCTCGCGACCTCGTCGCGGAGCTCGACCGGCATGGCCGAATTGCGTGCCGCGATGGCGAAGCTGCTGGAAGAGCGGAGCAAGTAATGGTTCGCCTGCTGATTGGGCTTGCCGGTTTGATGGGCGCCGCCGGTGTCGCGCTGGCCGCCGCCTCCGCCCACGGTGCGGACGCTGGCCGCCTTGCCTCCGCCAGTGCCATGCTGCTGTTTCATGCAACTGCCGTACTCGCGGTGATGGGCTTGCTCGCGCGCGGCCTTCTGCACGGCGGAATTGGGCTTGTGGCAGCATGCGGCTTCGTGATCGGCGCCGCACTGTTCGCGGGCGACCTCACCTTGCGGCAATATGCCGGGCAATCGCTGTTTCCCATGGCGGCACCGACCGGCGGGACGGTGATGATTGCGAGCTGGCTGGCGGTGACGCTGGCCGCGGTGGTGGCGAGGAAATAGCTGCTCTTCTTCCTTCTCCCCTTGTGGGAGAAGGTGGCGTAGGCGGCCTTCGGCCGCCGTTCTTAAGAGAACGCCGAAGCGAAGCTTCGGCTATGGCGCCGGATGAGGGGTTTCTCTCCGCGGGCGTGAGCGTGGATAGAGACCCCTCACCCGTCTCGCCGCTGTCGCGGCGAGCCCCCCTCTCCCACAAGGGGAGAGGGAAAGAACATCACTTTGCGCCCCGCGCGCCAATCAGATAGAACGCGCACCGACAGTCCCGCCAGCGAGATCCGTGACATGACCGACATCTCCCCGCTCGACCAGGCCCGCATCCTGTCCGAAGCGCTGCCGCACATGCAGCAGTATGACGAGGAAACCATCGTCATCAAATATGGCGGCCATGCCATGGGCGACGAGGAGACTGCGAAGAACTTTGCCCGCGACATCGTCCTGCTCGAGCAGACCGCGATCAACCCGGTCGTGGTGCATGGCGGCGGGCCGCAGATCGCGACCATGCTCAAGCGCCTCGGCATCGTCTCGGAATTCGCCGCGGGCCTGCGCATCACCGATGCCGCGACCATCGAGATCGTCGAGATGGTGCTGGCCGGCTCCGTCAACAAGCAGATCGTCGGCTACATCAACGAGGCCGGCGGCAAGGCCGTGGGCCTGTCGGGCAAGGACGGCAACATGGTGAAGGCGTCGAAGACGACGCGCACCATCGTCGACCCGGACTCGCATATCGAGAAGGCGGTCGATCTCGGCTTCGTCGGCGACCCCGAGAAGGTCGACCTCACGCTGCTCAACCAGCTGATCGGCTATGAGCTGATCCCGGTGCTGGCGCCGCTCGCGACGTCCAAGGAAGGTCAGACGCTGAACATCAACGCCGACACTTTTGCGGGTGCGGTGGCCGGCGCGCTGAAGGCCAAGCGCCTGTTGCTGCTCACCGACGTGCCCGGCGTGCTCGACAAGTCGAAGAAGCTGATCCCGCAATTGTCAGTAAAAGATGCGCGAAAGCTGATCGCCGACGGCACCATCTCCGGCGGCATGATCCCGAAGGTCGAGACCTGCATCTACGCGCTCGAGCAGGGCGTCGAGGGCGTCGTCATCATCGACGGCAAGATGCAGCACGCGGTGCTGCTGGAGCTCTTCACCAACCAGGGCACGGGAACGCTGATCCACAAGTGAGAGACGAACGGCGAAGAAAAGAGGGCATCATGCCCGGGCTTGTCCCGGGTATCCACGGCTCTCGCTTTTCCGGGTTCGATGCTTCGCATCGCCCCGGAATGACGGGGATGAAACACCGTCGCTCCACTCTCACCCGCTTCCTGATGACGCTGCCAGCCGCAGCCATCTCCTTCTTCTTCTCCTCCGCACCCGCCTTCGCCGACCTCAAGATCTGCAACCGCATGTCCTATGTCGTCGAGGCCGCGATCGGCATCGACGACAAGGCGGCGACCGCAACGCGGGGCTGGTTCAGGATCGATCCCGCCACCTGCCGCGTGGTGGTGCAGGGCACGCTGACGGCCGACCGCATCCTGCTCAACGCCCGCGCGCTCGGCATCTATGGCGCCTCCCCGATCCCGCAGAACGGCAACGACATGCTGTGCGTGGCACAGGACAATTTCGTCATCGCGGCGGCGCGGCAATGCCGCAGCGGCCAGACGCAGGTCCCCTTCACGCAGGTGACGCCGACGCAGGGCGACGACGGCAATCTGGTCACCTATCTCGCGGAAGATTCCGAATATGACGACGAGCAGGCGCGGCTCGCCGGCATCCAGCGGCTGCTGGTGATCATCGGCTACGACGTCGGCGCCATCGACGGCGTCGACGGACCGAAGACGCAAGGCGCGCTGGCTGCGTTCCTGAAGAGCCGCGGGCTGTCCTCCGACGCGGCGTCGTCGCAAAATTTCTTCAAGACCATGGTGGATGCGACGCAGACGCCGTCGGCAAGCGGCCTCACCTGGTGCAACGACACGCCGCACAAGGTGATGGCGGCAATCGCTACCGACGACGGCAAGGCCGTGACCAGCCGCGGCTGGTACCGCATCGATTCCGGCAAGTGCCTGCATCCTGATGTGACCGGCCAGCCAAAGCAGATCTTCAGCTTCGCTGAAGCGGTCGATGCCGACAACCGCGCGATCAAGCTGAAGGACAAGCCGCTGAACTGGGGTGGTGACAAGCAGCTCTGCACGCGCGAGACCAAGTTCGAGACCAATGAGCACACCGATTGCGCCGCGCGCGGATTTGCGGCGGCGGGCTTTGGCGCGGTGGACATGTCGAGCGGCGGCAAGACGCTGCGGTTTGCGGTGCCGTGAGGGATCGCTGTGATACTGGTGTCACGACATATACCGGTGTCGTCCCCGCGAACGCGGGGACCCATAACCACAGGCCGCAGTTCTGGCGCGAGATGCTGGTTGTCAATCTTCGCCAAACTCCTCCCTGTGGTTATGGGTCCCGGATCTGCGCTTCGCTTGTCCGGGACGACAGCGGAGAGTGGGACAGCGCGTGCGCCCAACAGATAGAGAGTTGAGATGACCTCCCGCCGCAGCTTCACCTACGTCGACACCTGGGTGTTCGACCTCGACAACACGCTGTATCCGCATCACGTCAATCTGTGGCAGCAGGTCGACGCTAGAATCGGCGAGTTCGTGTGCAACTGGCTGAACGTGACACCCGCAGAAGCGCGCAGCATCCAGAAGGACTATTATCGCCGCTTCGGCACCACCATGCGCGGCATGATGACCCTGCATGGCGTCCGCGCCGACGACTACCTCGCTTACGTCCACAAGATCGACCATTCGCCGCTCGAGCCGAACCCTGCGCTCGGCGCCGCCATCGCAAAACTGCCGGGACGAAAACTGATCCTGACCAACGGCTCGGTCGACCATGTCGATGCGGTGCTGGCAAGGCTCGGCTTCACCGGCCATTTCGACGGCGTGTTCGACATCATCGCCGCCGAATTCGAGCCGAAGCCGGCGCCGCAGACCTACCGGAAATTCCTCGTGGACCATTCGGTCGATCCGACCCGCGCCGCCATGTTCGAGGACCTCGCCCGCAACCTCACCGTCCCGCACGAGCTCGGCATGACCACCGTGCTGGTGGTGCCGGACGGAACGAAAGAGGTGGTGCGCGAGGACTGGGAACTGGAGGGCCGGGACGCCGCCCATGTCGACCATGTCACGGACGATCTGGCGGGGTTTTTGGCCGGGCTGTCACCGAAATAACCGCTGTCGTCCCGGGGCGCGAAGCGAGTCCGGGACCCATAACCACAGGACGTAGTTGTAGCGCCGGATTGGTAACTCCGAGTCTTCGCCAAACACCTGCCTGTGGCTATGGGTCCCGGGCTCGCGCTTCGCGCGCCCCGGGACGACAACGGAGTATGCCTTGACTCCGCCCCTCCAAATCCCGAAAAAGCGCCCCAATCCCATCAAAATTCCCGCTCCGAAGAGGAAATCCCGATGTCCCTGTCCGCCCTCGAATCCACCATCAACAGCGCCTTCGACGCGCGTGACGGCATCTCGACCTCGACCAAGGGCGAGGTGCGCGAGGCCGTGGACCAGGTGCTGGAGACCCTGGACAAGGGCGAGGCGCGCGTTGCCGAGCGCGGCGCTGACGGCAAGTGGAAGGTCAACCAGTGGCTGAAGAAGGCCGTGCTGCTGTCGTTCCGCCTCAACGACATGGACGTCATTCCCGGCGGTCCCGGCAAGGCGAGCTGGTGGGACAAGGTGCCCTCGAAGTTCGAGGGCTGGGGCCCGAACCGCTTTCGCGATGCCGGTTTTCGCGCAGTGCCCGGCGCGGTCGTCCGCCGCTCGGCCTTCATCGCCAAGAACGTCGTGCTGATGCCGTCCTTCGTCAATCTCGGCGCCTATGTCGATGAGAGCACCATGGTCGACACCTGGGCCACCGTCGGCTCCTGCGCGCAGATCGGCAAGCGCGTGCACATCTCCGGCGGCGCCGGCATCGGCGGCGTGCTCGAACCGCTGCAGGCCGAGCCCGTGATCATCGAGGACGACTGCTTCATCGGCGCGCGCAGCGAGGTCGCCGAGGGCGTGATCGTGCGCAAGGGCGCGGTGCTGGCGATGGGCGTGTTTTTGGGTGCCTCAACCAAGATCGTCGACCGCGAGACCGGCGAGGTCTTCATGGGCGAAGTGCCGGAATATTCGGTGGTGGTGCCCGGCGCGCTGCCCGGCAAGCCGATGAAGAACGGCCAGATCGGCCCGAGCACCGCCTGCGCCGTCATCGTCAAGCGCGTCGACGAGCGCACGCGCTCGAAGACCAGCATCAACGAGCTGCTGCGGGATTAAGACTCTCTCCTCCCCCTCTCCCCGTTCTTGCGGGGAGAGGGTTGGGGTGAGGGGCCTCTCTCCACGGATGAGATGGCCGCGAGACCTGTACCCCCTCACCCGGATTGCTTCGCAATCCGACCTCTCCCCGCAGGCGGGGCGAGGTGAAGAGAGCCCTATCGAACCCTCCCTCCTTCCATCGCGACCAATATCCGGGCGGCTCCTCCCGCCCGGAGCCCCTTCGCATGGACTGGACCTGGTATCTCTTCCGCTTCGACGGCCGCATCAACCGCGCTTTGCTGTGGCAGGCGCTGCTGATCGTCGCGCTGCTGGCGGCCCTGCTTGGGGTGATCGGTCAGGTGATTCACCTCATCAGCGCCGAGGGGGCGTTGAAGCTATCCCTGAAACTCGATTTCGACTTCGGCCTCGACGATCTCTTCAAGCTGGTCGATCCCCGGGCCTATCGTTCGCTGGCGTCCCTCGACCGCACGGACCTGATCCTGAAGGCATCTGGCCTCGCGCTATTCTCATGGATCTTCCTGGCGACGGCGATCAAGCGGCTGCACGATCGCGACAGGAGTGGCTGGTGGATCGTTCTGTTCTTCTTCCTGCCCGGCCTGTTCAGCCAGTTCGCGGACCTGCTGCCCAAGTTGAGCTGGATTCTTTCGCTCAGCCTGCCCTTCTCCATCCTGTGGCTGTGGGGCTTCGTCGAAATGTTCTGCCGGCCCGGCACCTCGGGCCACAACCGCTTCGGCCCCGATCCGCTTCTCGAGATCGAGGACAGTTCGGCATCGGCCGCGCCATCCGCGAAAAGGTGGGACCAGAGCCACGAGATCGAAATTGTCCCGCCCAGTGCTAGCCCACCCGGCGGCATGCATGTTAAGCGGGGCGCATGACCGATGCTCTCTCGATTGCCCGCGATCTCATCCGCTGCCCCTCGGTAACCCCGGCCGACGCCGGTGCGCTGGGAGTGCTTGAAAAAGCCCTCGGCGCCGCCGGCTTCACCTGTCACCGCGTGACCTTCAGCGAGGAAGGCACCGCCGACGTCGACAATCTCTATGCGCGGATCGGCACCGAAGGCCCGCACATCACCTTCGCCGGGCACACCGACGTGGTGCCGCCGGGCGACGAGAGCGCCTGGAGCGTCGGCGCGTTCTCCGGCGAGGTGAAGGACGGCGTGCTGCACGGCCGCGGCGCGGTCGACATGAAGGGCGGCATCGCCTGCTCCGCCGCCGCGGTGCTCGAGCATCTCGCGGCCAACGGCGGCAAGCCTCGCGCCGATGGAAAAGGTTCGATCTCGTTCCTGATCACCGGCGACGAGGAAGACGTCTCCATCAACGGCACCATCAAGCTCTTGAAATGGGCCGCGGAGCGAGGCGAGAAGTTCGACCATTGCGTGCTGGGCGAGCCCTCCAATGTCGAGACGCTCGGCGACACCATCAAGGTCGGCCGCCGCGGCTCGCAATCCGGCACGCTGTATGTCGACGGCGTGCAGGGCCATGTCGCCTATCCGCATCGCGCGGCCAATCCGGTGCCTGACATCTCGCGGCTGATCGTTGCGATCTCCGACGAGCCGCTCGACCATGGCAGCGCCCAGTTCCAGGCCTCCAATCTCGAATTCACGTCCGTGGACGTTGGCAACAAGGCCTCCAACGTCATCCCCGGTGAGGCCCGCGCGAAATTCAACATCCGCTACAACGACAACCACACCCAGGCGAGCCTGCGCGAGCTGGTCGAGACGCGCCTCGCCAAAGCCTGTGGCAACCGCATCAAGGCCCGCATCGTGTGGGAGCCGTCGAACTCCAACGTGTTCGTGACCAAGCCCGGCCCGTTCACCGATCTGGCGGTGTCCGCGATCGAGGAGGTGACGGGACGCAAGCCCGAGCTGTCGACCTCGGGCGGCACGTCGGACGCGCGCTTCATCTCGAGCTATTGCCCGGTGATCGAATTCGGCCTGGTCGGCCAGACCATGCACCAGGTCGACGAGCGCGTGCCGGTGACGGATCTGGAAAAGCTGACGAAGGTGTATCGCGGGATCCTGACGCGCTATTTCGCGTAAGGCGCACGCGCCCTACAGAGCTGAATTCGCCGCCTACTTCTTCTTGCGCCCCTTCGGCTCGGGCGAGAGCGCCTGCGGGTCGAAGCCGACGTAGAAGATGTAGGAATCGGCGGTCGCAGCTGACGGCACCGGATAGACCAGATCCTCGACGACCATGGTGAAGGGCACGCTGCCGCCCTCCGACATCTCGACCGTGGTCCGGTAGGCCTTCGAGGCGATCACCTTCTCGCCGACGCCGCCCTGCACCACGGCGACGCGCAGGGGAACCTCGACCGTGGCAGGCGCCCCGGCGGGACCGGCGATGACGCGGCCCTGGATGCCGATCCGAGCCGTGATATCACCGCCGCTCCGGATGCATTCGCGTGCCATCTTGGTGATCGTGGCCTGGTAGCGCACGTCATTGCCGGCGGCCGGCTTGCCGCCGGCGCCGACCGCGTAGGTGGAGGCTCCGGCACGCACCGTGACCTGCGGGCAATCGACGTCGTCATCGGCCGCGGGCTGGCCGGGCGCGGGCGCCGGCTTGGGCTGGGCGGGCTGCTCGTCGGACTTGCCGCCGAACAGGCTCTTGAAGCGGTCGCTCAACGATTGGGCCGCCACCGGCGAGACCGAGGCGAGCGCAACCGACAACGCCAGCGCGACCGCCGTCCCCCGCCGCAACGTCGTCCGCGACGACCGAAGCTCCTTCACCATCAACGCCCATACTCCATGACAATGTTCCGGCCGGGTTATATCGCCAAAATCGGCGAACCCAAGGCAGCAAAAAGGGATTTGGCTACACGAATCGGGCGGCTCAGCCGCGGAAATCCTCGTGCAGCAGGCCGAACAGCAGGTGGTCCTGCCAGACCCCGTTGATGCAGAGATAGCGGCGTGCAAGGCCCTCGCGGGAGAAGCCGCACTTCTCCAGCACCCGGATCGACGGCGCATTGGTGGGGATGCAGGCGGCCTCGACCCGGTGCAAATTGAGCTCGCCGAACAGCGTCGGCAGCAACACCCGCAGCGCGGCCGTCATGTAGCCGCGATGGGCATGGGGCTGGCCGATCCAATAGCCGATGGTGCCGGCCTGCACGATGCCGCGCCGGACATTGGCGAGCGTGATGCCGCCGACCATGGCGCCGTCGAGCTCACGGAAGATCAGGAAGGGGTAGGAGCGGTCCGCGGCGATGTCCTCGGAATAGCGGCGCAGGCGGCGGCGGAAGCCGGAGCGCGTCAGATCGTCCGACGGCCAGATCGGCTCCCAGGGCGTGAGATAGTCGCGGCTGGTCTCGCGCAGGTGAGCCCATTGCAGGAAATCCGACATCTGCGGCGCGCGCAGCAACAGACCGTTGCCGCGGGGGGCGAGGGCAGCGGGTCCACTGGACGGCAGGCGAAAGAGGGCCATGGTGATGCTTCCCGGGGCGGGGGCTCCCTAACGCGGCTCCTAATGCAGCCGCGCCTTGGCACGCGCCCGAGTCAATCCTTCCGCAAAAGACACCGCCGTGTCCAGACCCCTGCCGCTGCCTAATGCGACAACTGCAGGGCGGCTGCGCGAAAGCAGTGCACGCGCGGCGTCCCGGGTCGATTCGACGCTGACGGCGTCGATCCGGGCCACCAGTTCCTGCACCGTCTGCGGCCGGCCATAGGCGAGCACGTGCCGGGCGAGCTGCTCGGCGCGGGACGAGCAGCTCTCCAGCGCCATCAGGAGCCCTGCCTTCATCTGCGCCTTGGCGCGCGCGATCTCGGCCTCGGTCAGCGTCTCCACCGAATCGTTCATGATGTCGACCACGACCTCCATCATCTCCGGCGCGTCGGCCGGATCGGTACCAGTGTAAAGGCCGAAGAAGCCGGTATCCGTATAGGGCGCGTGGAACGAGTAGATCGAGTAGCAGAGGCCACGCTTCTCGCGCACCTCCTGGAACAGCCGCGACGACATTCCGCCGCCGAGGACGTTGGTGAAAACCTGAAGCGAAAAAAGCGACAGGTCGTTCTGCGGCACGCCTTCCAGCGCCAGCGTCAGATGCGCCTGCTCGAGCTCGCGATGCACCACCTTGGCGCCGCCCTTACCGAACTGGGCGGATTGCGGCTTCGGGCCCGGCGTCGCCTCGAAGCTCGCAAAGCGCTTCTCGACCTCGGCGACAACCTGGCCGTGATCGACCGCGCCGGCGGCCGCCACCACCATGTCGGGGCCGCGATAATGCGTCGAGAGATAGCCGCGCAGCATGTCGCGGTTGAAGCTGCGCAGCGTCTTGGCGGTGCCGAGCAGCGAACGCCCCATCGGCTGGTCGGGATAGCAGAGCTCGTTGAGATGCTCGAACACGACGTCGTCGGGCGTGTCCTGCGCGGCGCCGATCTCCTGCACGATGACGTTCTTCTCGCGCTCCAGCTCATCCGGCTCGAAGGCGGGATTGGCCAGGATGTCGGCGAGCACGTCGAGCGCGAGCGGCACGTCGGCCTTCAGCACCCGCGCATAATAGGACGTGGTCTCGGTCGAGGTGCCGGCATTGAGGTCGCCGCCGACCGCCTCGATCTCCTCGACGATCTCGCGCGAGGAGCGTTTCGTCGTGCCCTTGAACGCCATGTGCTCCAGGAGATGCGAGATGCCGTGCTCGTTGGGCTTCTCGTCGCGTCCGCCGACGCCGGCCCAGACGCCGAGCGCGGCGGTCTCGAGATGAGGCATCTTGTCGGTGACGACGGTGAGGCCGGACGCAAGCTTGGAAATCTCGACGCTCATCCGGCAACTCCCTGCTTTGCGGCGCGGCTGACCGACAGCACGAACCGCTCGACCTCGGCCTGATCGTTCTTCATCACCTTGATGTGTTCGGATTTGGTCATGAGACCGTCGAGCCAGGCCGGCAGTTGCGGCCGCTGGCCGCAGGCCGCTTCGACCGCATCGGGGAATTTGGCCGGATGGGCGGTGGAGAGCACGATGCTGGGCACCGTGGTGTCGGTGGTGTCGCGGTCGGCGACGGCGAGCGCCACCGCGGTATGGGGGTCGACCAGTTCGCCTGCCTCGCGCCAGGCGGCGCGGATCGCGGCGGCAGTCTCGGTCTCGTCGGCGCGCCCGGCGTCGAACTCCTCGCGGATCCCGGCCAGCGTTGCGTCAGGCAGCACGAAGCGTCCGGACTGCTTCAGCGACTCCATCAGACGGCGCACGCCGGCGGCATCGCGCCGGCCGGCCTCGAACAGCAGCCGCTCGAAATTCGAGGAGATCTGGATGTCCATCGACGGCGACGCCGTCGCGTGCACCTCGCGCACCTCGTAGATGCCGGTCTTCAGCGTGCGCGCCAGGATGTCGTTGACGTTGGCGGCGATGCGCAGGGTGCGCACCGGCAGGCCCATGCGCTTGGCGACGTAGCCGGCGAAGATGTCGCCGAAATTGCCGGTCGGCACCACGAAATCCACCGCGCGCGCCGGCGCACCGACGGCGACGGCGGAGGTGAAGTAGTAAACCACCTGGGCGACGATGCGCGCCCAGTTGATGGAGTTGACGCCAGAGAGCGAGGTCGCATCGCGGAAGCGATGGTTGTTGAACATGCCCTTCACGAGTGCCTGGCAGTCGTCGAAAGTGCCTTCGATGGCGAGCGCATGGACGTTGGCCGCGCCCGTCGTCGTCATCATCCGCCGCTGCACCTCGGAGATGCGGCCATGCGGGAACAGCACGATGAGGTCGACGTTCTCGAGCCCCGCGAAGGCTTCGACCGCGGCGCCGCCGGTGTCGCCGGAGGTGGCGACCACGATGGTGGTGCGCTGGCCGCGCTTGGCGAGCACGTGATCCATCAGCCGCGAGATCAGCTGCATCGCCACGTCCTTGAAGGCCAGCGTCGGACCGTGGAACAACTCCAGCACGAACTGGTGCGGCGACATCTGGCGCAGCGGCACCACGGCCGGATGACGGAAGGTGGCATAGGCTTCGTTCGCCATGCGGCCGAGCTCGGCATCGGAGATCTCGCCTGCGGCGAAGGGACGGATCACGTCGACCGCGACCTCCCAATAGGGGCGGCCGAAGAAACCGGCGATGGTCTCGGCCGGGAGCTGGGGCCACGTCGCCGGTACATACAGGCCGCCGTCACGGGCGAGCCCGGTCAGCATCACGTCGCAGAAGCCGAGTTCAGGGGCCTCGCCCCGGGTCGAGATATAACGAGTCAAACTGCCCTCCAAAGGCCGGCCGAGCCTGAGCCAGATCCGTAAGCCTTTGATTTTACGAAATTACTTGTCAACAGCCAGAGGCCTCGGGCCACCATAAAGTGTTTTGCGGCATCGGGAAACCGCTTCCCGCCTGGGCTCTTCACGCGAAAAGGGCTGCGGCGATGCCGCAGCCCTCTCTTGGAAGGTCTGTCGTTGATATGTGCAGACCGGTTTGACTCGTCCGGGGCGCCTCCCCGCTAAAACTGTTGGCGCAAGCTTTCGTCGCCTGTCACGAAATCGTCAAGGGTCAAAACCGCGCATATTGGCAAATGTTCCTATTTCTCCCGGTGCGCGCGAATACCGCTGCTGCAGACGCGCGCAGACCAGAAGATGGTTTGCCGGTTTTTCCCGAATTTCCGATCAAGACAGGAACGAATGCCGCCTCGGCCCATTGTGTCGGCGGATGGGCGTCCGCTGCCGGCCATGCATTGCCCGCCGGCGGAGGCGCCGATCCGTCGGCCGAACCGCTGCATCCTGGAGCAGCCGGTTCGGTCGCTGGCGGCAGGTCAGCCCATCCCGATTTCCACTGCGATCCGGATCAGGTCGGAATGGTTCTTGGCGCCAAGCTTCTGCTTGAGCAGCGACGTGGTGTTGGCGACGGTCTTGTAGGAGATGCCGAGCGCCTCGGCGACCTCGACGATCTTGTCGCCACGGCCGAGCAGGCGGAGGATCTCCAGCTCCCGCGGCGTCATCTGCGAGGCCGGATTGGCCTTGATCGCGGCACCGGAGAAGGTCACGGCCTCCGCGAGCTGCGGCGAGATGAAATTGTCGCCCGCGACCACCTTGCGCACCGCTTTCAGCAGGATCCGGGGATCGTCGCCCTTGGAAACATAGCCCTGGGCTCCAAGCTCGACCGCCCGCACCACGAAGGCCGGATCGTCATTCATGCTGAACATGATGATCTTGGCCTCGGGATCGTCCTTGCGTATGCGTCGCATAAGCTCGAAGCCGGAGACGTCGGGCAGGCTGATGTCGATCACGGTGACGTCGGGCCGCTTGCTGACATAGGCGCGGTGACCGGATTTGGCGTCGCTTGCCTCTTCGATCCGGATCGAATTGTCGGAGGCAAACAGGGTGCGGCAGCCGGACAGCACCACCGGGTGGTCATCGACAATGAGAATCCGGGTCGCCGGCTTGGCAATATCTTGCATCGCGCGCTCTCTTGTTTTGCGACTCATAGACCGGCGGGAACAAATGGAAAGAGTAAATCACGCCGATGCGCGTTAGAATTGACCTAATGTGGCAACGACTTTCATTCAGGACGCAACTGTTTCTTCCGCTCGGCGCAAGTTTTCTCGCGGCGCTGGTCCTGGGCGGCATATTGCTGCAGATATTTGCAACCGGTCAACTGGCCGACGAGAATGAGCCGGCCCGACGCTCGACCAAGACGATCGCCGCCGCGCTCAATAACACGCTGCGCGCCTCGGACGATCCGCAAAAGACCCTTGAGGCGTTTGTCCAATCCCTGGACACCTCCTCCGATATCCAATTCCGCACGGTGGAGGCGGGTCCCGTGCCCTCCGCGAAGGACGGCCTGCACAACCTCCAGACGGTTCCGCGGTGGTTTCTCAACCTCTTGACCCTGCCGGACATTGACGCTGCGTCGCCGGTGGTCATTGACGGCAGGCATGTCGGCGACATCGTGTTCGTGCCGGACCTGTCGGCGGACCTGTTCGAGAAGTGGATCGGCTTCCTCGCGCTGACCAGCCTTGTCGTCGTGCTGATGGTGCTCACCGGCACCATCGCCTATCTCTTCGCGGGATCGGTGGTGGGCCCGCTGCAATATCTCGGCGAAGGACTGACGCGAATACGGCGCGGCGACTACGCGACGCCGATCCCGGTCGGAGGACCGCCGGAGATCCGGCGCAGCTGCGAGGCGGCGAACGCCCTGTCCGCAACGCTCGCGCAATTGAGCCAGGACAATCGCGACCTGTTGCACCGCCTGGTATCGCTCCAGGACGACGAGCGGCGCGATCTCGCCCGCGAGCTCCACGACGAGCTCGGCCCGCTGCTGTTCAGCATCCGCGCCGGCACGATCTCGCTGATCGAGGCCTCCCCACCGGCAGGAAATCTCGGCAATTCGGCGGAGGAGGTGCTGCAGTCGGTGGAGGCGCTGCAGCAGACCAACCGCCGCATCCTCGACCGGCTGCGCCCGCTCTACATCGAGGAATTGGGGCTGGAGACGAGCGTGCAGACGCTGCTTCAGAACTTTCGCAAGCAGGCACCGCATGTCGGCCTGACCGCCACGATTGATCCGGGCCTCAACGCGATCGACGGACCGCTGGCCCAGACTGTCTATCGCGTGATCCAGGAGGCGCTGACCAACGTGCTGCGCCATGCCGGAGCGAGCAATGCCGATGTGCAGGCGGCTATCGTCGGCGAGGCGCTCGTCATCGAGGTCTCCGACGACGGCGGCGGATTTCCCGAGGGCAATGTGTTCGGCCGCGGCCTGACCGGCATGCATGAGCGCGTGCGCGCGCTCAGCGGGTCGCTGTCATTGCTGCGCGCGGACGACCGAACCTATGTGCGCTGCCGCCTGCCCATGGAGAGGGCGCGAGACGCGCCCGCGTGATGCGCTAGCACGCGCAGCCGTCGTGCGCGTTCTGTCGCGAGGGCGTGCACAGCGTGCTGTAGATCTTGCCTTCGGGGCTGAAGCGAAACGAGGCGTGAATACGCAGTGCGCCCGCGACGGAATATTCGAGATCGACGCCGTGCGGCGCCGGCTCGATCTCCTCCAGACCGAAACCCGCCGCCAGGTAGGCGTTGAGCCGCGATCCCCAGTAGCGTTCGAGCTCGCGCCGGCCGCGATGATAATGCTGCGTGCCGTTGCACGTGCACTCGACCTCCGCGTCGTCCGCATAGAGGTCGAGCAACATCACAAGGTCGCCGTTCCTGCAGGCATCCACCCAGTCGACGACAATTCCCATCTGATCGAAATCGCTCACGCCGCATTCCCTGTCTGCCGCGGACAAACTCGAACGCGGCTTGGGATTACACTCGTGAATCCAAACTGAATAATAAACCCCGGACGATTCCGGGTTCCGTCCGGGAACCTACGGGCGTCGTTAACCTTCGCGCCGGGCTCTCACCCAAACGCCGAACGCGATCAGCACCGCTCCTGCGAGCGTGAACCAGGTGATGGCGTATTGCAGGTGGTCATCCTTCAGATGCACGTCCAGCGCACCGGGGCGCGGAATTCCGTTTTGCGGCGCCGGCTGCTCCAGGTCGACATAGAACGGCGCCACCGCGCCCCAGCCAAGCGCGCTTGCGATCGCGAGATGATCGCGCACGAACCAGAGCCGCTTGTCGCGATTCTCCGCCGGCGTCATCCAGCCAGGTGCCTCGGGGAAGCGGAGATAGCCGGTGAGCGCGATCGGCTGTCCGGTGACGAGCTTCTTCACCGCACGATCCTCGACGCTGCGATCCTGCATCGTGTTCTCGATGAAGCCCGCATCGATCACGACCATCTCGCCGGCCGCAAGCCGCGCCGGCAGGAAGGCCCAGGTGCCGGGACCTGAAGCGTCCTTGCGTACGGCCGAGCCGGACGAATAGACCATCGCGTCTGGCAGCGGGGCATAGGTCGCGGTGAAGCTGACGCGGCGGAATTCATCGCGGGCGGGATTCAGCGCAGCCCATTGTCCAGCCGGCGGCAGCGCAATGGGAGCCGCTGCCAGACGCTCGGTGAGCGCCGCGATCAGCTCGTGCTTGGCGGTCCGGCGCTGCAATTGCCAGACGCCGAGCGCGACGAAGGAAGCGGTCAGGGCCAGCGTGAACAGCGCGAAGCCGGCCACGCGGGGCTTGCGCGCAGTCTCTCTCATTTCGCGCGGTCGATCAGCCGGCCCGGCGCCGCCTTGTGGTGGAATTGCAGCGCGATCAGCAGCGACTTCATCGAGCGCAGCGGCAGCAGCGTGGTGGCGAGGATCAGCGGCAGCCAGAGCACCGCATGCAGCCAGAACGGCGGCTGGTACTTGACCTCGACGACGAGCGCGCAGCCGACCACGATGGCGCCGGCCAGCATGATGATGAAGATCGCGGGGCCGTCGCCGGAGTCGATGAAGGCATAGTCGAGGCCGCAGCGATCGCAAGCGGGGGCGAGGTTGAGGAAGCCCGCATAGAGCTTGCCCTGGCCGCAGCGCGGACATTTGCAGGCAAGCCCGCGTAGCGCGCTTTGCAGGACGGTGGTTTGGGGCTCGGATGGACCGGCGGTATCGTTCATGACGGCCTACTTTATCACATTTTCCGCAGAATCTTTCGGCGACCGGAAAGCGAAAGGGCGGCCCTGCGGCCGCCCTTTCCAATCAATCCATCACAGCTCAGTGCGCGCCGTGAGCCATGGTCTCGGCACCGTGTCCCCACACATAGATGCAGAGGAACAGGAACAGCCAGACCACGTCGACGAAGTGCCAGTACCAGGCGGCAAACTCGAAACCGAGGTGCTGCTTCGGCGTGAAGTGGCCGGCATAGGCGCGCGCAAGGCACACGATCAGGAAGATGGTGCCGACCAGCACGTGGAAGCCGTGGAAGCCGGTCGCCATGAAGAAGGTCGCGCCATAGACGTTGCCGGCGAAGGAGAAGGCCGCGTGGCTGTACTCATAGGCCTGCACGCAGGTGAAGAGCGCGCCGAGCACGACGGTGAGGATCAGGCCGTATTTCAGGCCCTGGCGATCGTTCTCGAGCAGCGCGTGGTGGGCCCAGGTCACGGTGGTGCCCGACGTCAGCAGGATCAGCGTGTTCAGGAGCGGCAGGTGCCAGGGATCGAAGGTCTCGATGCCCTTCGGCGGCCAGGTGCCGGGGACCGCGCAGGCGCCGGCCTGGGTGCCGAGGCCGCAGCCGAACACGGCATCGCGGGTGGCGTGGACGGCGTCGGCCGGAAACAGCGCCGCGTTGAAATAGGCCCAGAACCAGGCCACGAAGAACATCACCTCGGAGGCGATGAACAGGATCATGCCGTAGCGGTGATGCAGCTGCACGACGCGGGTGTGGTCGCCCTTGTACTGGGCTTCCTTGATCACATCGCCCCACCAGCTTGCCATGGTGTAGAGCACGCCGACGGTGCCGACGCCGAACACGATCGGGGCGGCCGCGAACATGTGATGCATCCAGGCAATCGCGCCGACCGCCATGATGAAGGCCGAGAGCGAGCCGACCGCCGGCCACGGAGAGGGATCGACGAGGTGATAGTCGTGATGCTTGCCTTGCGCCGTAGCCATTTCCGTCTCTCTCCTCAATCCCGTGCCTATCAGGCACTTATCCCCTTGTTTCCAACCTTTCGGGCGTAAGCCCGGCGGTCAGAGATTTCCCTTGCGTCTGTCGGCTTCGCCCGATGCGAGCGGCTTCACCACCGGATCCTTCACCGGATAGAACGTGTAGGACAGCGTGATCGTGCCCAGCCCGTCGTTCTCGTGATCGTCGGCGATCGAGGGATCGACGTAGAACACGACCGGCATCTCGCGCTTCTCGCCCGGCGCCATGGTCTGCTCGGTGAAGCAGAAGCAGTTGATCTTCTGGAAGTAGGAGCCGACCGTCAGCGGCGCGACGTTGTAGGCCGCTTGCCCTGCGGTGGTGCGCGCGGCCTGGTTGGTCACGGTGTAGAAGACGGTTACGACCTGGCCGATATTGACCTCGATCTCGTTCTGCTCCGGCTCGAACTTCCAGGGCAGGCCGGGCGCGACGTTGGAATCGAAACGCACCGCGATCTTCCGTGCGATCGGCCCGGTGGCCGGTGCGGAGGTCGCGACCTGCGTCGTGCCGTTGAAGCCGGTGGCGCGGCAGAACCAGTTGTAGAACGGCACCGCCGCATAGGAGGCGCCGACCATCAGCGCAACCACGCCGCCGCAGATGGACGCAACCACCACATCACGGCCCAGCCCGCGGCCTTTGGCCGGCTTGGCGCTGACGTCCCGCGATATGGTCGGCTCGTGATCCATGTTTCCTACATCGGCCGGACTAGCACTGCCGGTCCCTTGACCAGGGTGACGGCAAAGAACAGCACCACGAGCACGCCGAGCGCCAAAGCAATGGCAATGGAGCGCTGACGACGGCTCTTCTGCTGCGCCTCGGTGAGGACGATTCCATCTGGCTCGGGTTTGTCAGCCATTCCTGCCTCATGCGCCCCCAACCATCGGAGCAAGCGCCCGGTAGACGACCTCGGCCAGCAGGGTCGCGAACAGCGCGAACAGATACAGGATCGAGAAAGCAAACAGTTTTCGCGTCGCACGCAGCGACTGGCTGCGCTCGCGGCGCAGATAGACGTTGATGGCGAGCACCAGCATGCCGGCGCCGAGGATCAGCGAGACCACGCCATAGACGGCATCGAAATAGCCGAGCGCCCAGGGCGCAGCGGCCACCGCGATCAGCACGATGGTGTAGAGCAGGATCTGCAGACGCGTCGCGTCGGGGCCGGCGACGTTGGGCAGCATCGGAATGCCGGCGCGCGCATAATCGTCGGAGCGGAACAGCGCCAGCGCCCAGAAGTGCGGCGGGGTCCAAAAGAAGATGATGGCGAACAGCAGCAGCGGCTCGACGTCGACCGTGCCGGTCACCGCGGCCCAGGCCACGACCGGCGGCAGCGCGCCGGCGGCGCCGCCGATCACGATGTTCTGCGCGGTCCAGCGCTTCAGCCACATCGTGTAGATTACGACATAGAAGAAGATGGTGAAGGCGAGCAGCGCGCCCGCGATCCAGTTGACGAGGATGCCGAGCGTCATCACCGAGAAGAAGGCGAGCGTCGTGCCGAACGCCATCGCCTCGGGGCGGGTGATGCGGCCGCGCGGGATTGGCCGGTTAGCCGTGCGCGACATCTTGGCGTCGATGTCGCCTTCGAGCGCCATGTTGAGCGCGCCGGAGGCGCCGGCACCGACTGCGATGCAGAGCAGCGAGGTGATCGCGAGCACGGGATGGAAATGCCCGGGCGCCATCGCCATCCCGACCAGCGCGGTGAAGATCACCAGCGACATCACCCGCGGCTTGAGCAGCGCGATGTAGTCGGCAACCTCCGCTTCGGAGATGCGGGGATTGATGTCGGCGGCGTTGTGGTCGAGGACGGACACTTAATTCAACTCGCTTCGTTATAGAGCCGCGGCGCCCGTCACGGGCGCCGCGGGAGATCGATCACTGCACGCGGGGCAGCACTTCGAACTGGTGGAAGGGCGGCGGCGAGGGCAGCGTCCACTCCAGCGTGGTCGCGCCCGCCCCCCAGGGATTGGCGCCCGCCGGCACCTTCTTCATGAAGGCGTCGATCACGCAGTAGAGGAAGATCAGCACGCCGAAGCCGGAGATGTAGGAGCCGACCGAGGAGACCAGGTTCCAGCCTGCGAACGCGTCGGGATAGTCGACGTAGCGGCGCGGCATGCCCGACAGGCCGAGGAAATGCTGCGGGAAGAACACCAGGTTGACGCCGATGAAGGTGACCCAGAAGTGCGCCTTCGCGAGGCTCTCGTTGTACATGTAGCCCGTCATCTTCGGGAACCAGTAGTACCAGCCGGCGAAGATCGCGAACACCGCGCCGAGCGACAGCACGTAGTGGAAGTGCGCGACGACGTAGTAGGTCTCCTGCAGCACGCGGTCGACGCCGGCGTTCGCCAGCACGACGCCGGTGACGCCACCGACCGTGAACAGGAAGATGAAGCCGACCGCCCAGATCATGGGAGCGCGGAATTCGATCGAGCCGCCCCACATCGTGGCGATCCACGAGAAGATTTTGACGCCGGTCGGAACCGCGATCACCATCGTGGCGGCGACGAAATAGGCCTGCGTCGCCGAGGACATGCCGACCGTGTACATGTGGTGCGCCCACACCACGAAGCCGATGCCGCCGATCGCGACCATGGCGTAGGCCATGCCGAGATAGCCGAACACGGGCTTGCGCGAGAAGGTGGAGACGATCTGGCTGATCATGCCGAAGCCGGGCAGGATCAGGATGTACACTTCGGGGTGGCCGAAGAACCAGAACAGGTGCTGGAACAGCACGGGATCGCCGCCGCCGTCGGGCGCGAAGAACGTCGTGCCGAAATTGCGGTCGGTGAGCAGCATGGTGATCGCACCGGCGAGCACCGGCAGCGACAGCAGCAGCAGGAACACCGTCACCAGGATCGACCACACGAACAGCGGCATCTTGTGCAGGGTCATGCCCGGCGCGCGCATGTTGAAGATCGTGGTGATGAAGTTGATGGCACCGAGGATCGACGAGGCGCCCGCCAGATGCAGCGACAGGATCGCGAAGTCGACGGCCGGGCCCGGATGGCCGGAGCTCGACAGCGGAACGTACATGGTCCAGCCGGCGCCGACGCCGTTGGCACCCGGCTCGCCCTCGACGAAGGTCGACATCAGCAGCAGGCCGAAGGAGGCCGGCAGCAGCCAGAACGAGATGTTGTTCATGCGCGGGAACGCCATGTCGGGCGCGCCAATCATCAGCGGCACGAACCAGTTGCCGAAGCCGCCGATCATCGCGGGCATGACCATGAAGAAGATCATGATCAGGCCGTGCGAGGTCACGAAAACGTTGTAGGTGTGCGTTTCGTGGAAGATCTGCACGCCCGGATACATCAGCTCGGCCCGGATCGCGATCGACATCGCGGCACCGATGACGCCGGCGATGACCGCGAAGATCAGGTACATCGTGCCGATGTCCTTGTGGTTGGTCGAATAGACGTAGCGCCGCCATCCGGTCGGATGGGCGTGCTCGTGGTCATGTCCGTGGTCTTGCGCGTGATCGCCGTGTGCCGCTGCGCTCGTTGCCATTTTCAAATCCTGCCTTGCGTCCCAATCGGACCTTTGGAGGTCCCGCCCTTTTATCTCGCTTTCAGTCCCCTCGAGCCTTGCCCGGCGCTTACTGCGTCGGGCCGGCCGCGGAGGCGTAGGTGCTGGTGCCGCCGCTGGCGAACTTCTTCTTCGCCGTCTCGACCCAGGAGGCGAACTCCTGGTCGCTGACCACGCGGATCGCGATCGGCATGAAGGCGTGATCCTTGCCGCAAAGTTCAGAGCACTGACCGTAATACATGCCGGTCTTGGTGGCCTTGAACCAGGTCTCGTTCAGCCGGCCCGGGATGGCGTCGATCTTGACGCCGAAAGCCGGCAGCGCATAGGCGTGGATGACGTCTGCGCCGGTGACCTGGACACGAATCACCTTGTTGACCGGCACCACCATCTCGTTGTCGACGCCGAGCAGGCGGGGCTGCTTGTCCTGGGCCATCAGCGAGTCGAACTCGAACTTGCCGTTATCAGGGTAGGCATACGACCAGTACCACTGCTTGCCCGTCGCCTTCACCGTCAGATCCGCCTTCGGAATGTCGAGCTCCAGGAACAGGAGGCGGAACGACGGCACCGCGATGCCGACCAGGATCAGCACGGGAACCAGGGTCCACACCACCTCGATCAGCGTGTTGTGGGTGGTCCGCGACGGCACCGGATTGGCCTTCGCGTTGAACTTGATGACCACGACGATCAGCAGCGCCAGGACGAACAGCGTGATCAGGGCGATCAGCACAAACAGGAAGTTGTGGAACCAGACGATATTGTCCATCACCGGCGAGCCGGACTGCTGGAGCGTCCACTCCCACGGCGCTGGCTGCCCTAGCTCGGCAAAAGCCGCGCCGCCCGTCGCCAGCGTCAGGCCAGCAACGGCCAATCCCAGCAAATGCCGGCCTACCCGGCCCATCGACATCCTCATGCCGTTCGCGCTCCCCTTACGAAATCACCCCAAGTGCATTCCCCTGTTTCCGGGAAACGCTTATTCGATCCGTCCGTCTGACAAACCGCCGCTCAAGAATACCTCTAAGAGGAATTGGGGCCAGATCGCTAGAACGCCGAAATCAAGCTTCTCAAACCATAATTCTTGATCTATCGCAATGCAGTCTTGCGCCCCCTCTGCCAGCGATCACCCGCAAGATATTTCCTAGTAACATCAGACAAAAATACCGTTTCCCGGGATGCCGCGGCTTGACAGCGGAATTGCCCGCTGTAGGCACTTGCGAACGGCCGCACAGGAACCTGATTCGTGCCGGCGGTGGCGGCCTCGGCGGCGCGGAATTTGCTTGGGAATTGCCTTCAAGACGCCGTCATTTCCGTATCAGTCCACCCGCGCAAGCGACCCAAGCGAGCAGAGGGACCGACCCCGATGGGGCTTTCGAGATGCATGGCAAGGCAGGCTGACGGCCTCACGGCGCTGGCGGCCCTGCTGGCTGCGGTCGTTCTCCTGGCACTTCCGGGCCTTGCCCATGCGCAGGGCGCGGTGCGCTCCGTCCATGGCGACTGGCAGATCCGCTGCGACACCCCGCCGGGCGCGCAGACCGAGCAATGCGCCCTGATCCAGAGCGTGGTGGCGGAGGACCGCTCCAATGCCGGCCTGACCGTGATCGTGCTCAAGACCGCCGACCAGAAAAGTCGCCTGATGCGGGTGGTCGCCCCGCTCGGCGTCCTCCTGCCCTCCGGCCTCGGCCTCAAGCTCGACAATCAGGACGTCGGCCGCGCCGGCTTCGTGCGCTGCCTGCCCAATGGCTGCGTCGCCGAGGTCGTCATGGACGACAAGCTGCTCGGCCAGCTCCGCAGCGCCAAGACCGCGACCTTCATCATCTTCGAGACGCCGGAAGAAGGCATCGGCTTCCCGCTCAGCCTGAACGGGCTCGGCGAAGGCTACGACAAGCTGCCGTAGGTAGTCGGGGTCGAACAGCGACGCCGTCGCGCCCTAGAACAGCACCGCCATCTGGATCACGCTCTCATACACGCCGTCGATCCTGACCGCGTTGCGTGACAATCCCTCGACGGCAAAGCCGACCCTCATGTAGAGCGCGATCGCGCTCCGATTGTCCTCGCGAACGGACAGTTCGACCCGCGACAGGCCGGCGGCCCGCGCGGCGGCGAGCGTCGTCGTGATCAGCCGCGTTCCGAGCCCCTGGCCTCGAAACGGCTGCAAGAGGCCCATCCCGAGGATGCCGGCATGGGCGTAGATCGGCCGCGGATGGCGCCTGATATCGCACCAGCCGACGACGTCGCCGCCGGAAAGCGCAACAAATTGCGGATTCCCCTGCGCGATCATGTCGAGGACGAAGCTGCGCGTCGCCTCCAGCGGAGGCGCCTCGAGAAAGGCCAGATAGCGCCGCTCCCGCGCAACGGTGTCGAGCGCGCGATGGAAGCTTTCGATCTGCGCTTCGGATATGGCAATGATTTCAATCATGTCGTTTCGGTAATGTGACGCACCGCCCTCTCGCCGAACGGTCCCGAAGCCATTATCTTGCCCGACATCTCTCCGACAATGGGTGATCGATGACCAACCCCGCCACAACCTCCCTGCTCGACCGTGCCAATCTCGACCGCGACCAGGTTCGCAACGAGGTTGCGCGCGGGCTCGCCGGCGCCGACGACGGCGAACTGTTCCTGGAATACAGCCAGACCGAAGCGCTGATGTTCGACAATGGGCGGCTGAAGCAGGCGACCTACGACACCTCGCAGGGTTTTGGGCTTCGCGCCGTCAAGGACGACGCGGTCGGTTACGCGCACTCCTCCGACGTCTCGCTGCCGGCGCTGATTCGCGCCGCCGACGCGGTCGCGGCCGTGCGCGGCGGCTATTCCGGCAGCTTCGCGGCTCCGCCGGCGCATACCAACGTGCGGCTTTATAGTGACGACAATCCGCTGGATGCGCCGGGCTTCGAGACCAAGGTCAAGCTGCTCGCCGAGATCGACGCATACTTGCGCGACAAGGATCCGCGGGTGCGGCAGGTCAGCGTGAGCCTCGGCGCGACCTGGCAGGTCGTCGAGATCCTGCGGCCCGACGGCGAGAGCTATCGCGACATCCGTCCGCTGGTGCGCGTCAACGTCTCCGTCGTCGCCGGCCAGGGCGACCGCCAGGAGAGCGGCAGCAAGGGCTATGGCGGCCGCGCCGGCTATGCCGAATTCATCGAGAGCAAGAACTGGCGCGACGCCGCCGACGGCGCGCTGCGTGAGGCCCTGGTCAATCTGGAATCGATTCCGGCCCCCGCCGGCGAGATGGACGTGGTGCTTGGCGCCGGCTGGCCCGGCGTGATGCTGCATGAAGCGGTCGGCCATGGCCTCGAAGGCGACTTCAACCGCAAGAAGACCTCTGCGTTCGCCGGCCTGATGGGCCAGCAGGTCGCGGCCAAGGGCGTCACCGTGGTCGACGACGGCACCATTGCCTCGCGCCGCGGCTCGCTGTCGATCGACGACGAGGGCACGCCGACCAACCGCACCGTGCTGATCGAGGACGGCATCCTGGTCGGCTACATGCAGGACCGCCAGAACGCTCGCCTGATGAACATGAAGCCGACCGGCAACGGCCGCCGCCAGGGCTACGCCCACGTGCCGATGCCGCGCATGACCAACACCTACATGCTCGCGGGCGACCGCGATCCGGCCGAAATCCTCGCCTCCGTCAAGAACGGCGTCTTCGCCGCGAATTTCGGCGGCGGCCAGGTCGACATCACCTCGGGCAAATACGTGTTCCAGTGCACCGAGGCTTACAAGATCGAGAACGGCAAGATCGGCGCGCCGCTGAAGGGCGCGATGCTGATCGGCAACGGGCCGACCGATTTGCATCGCATCCGCATGATCGGTAACGACCTCGCGCTCGATACCGGCATCGGCACCTGCGGCAAGAACGGTCAGGGCGTGCCTGTTGGCGTCGGCCAGCCGTCGCTTCTGATGGAACGCATCACCGTGGGTGGAACAGGCGCATGAGTGTCGAGAAGGTAACCGTCCCCGCCAAGCGCAAGAGCAGCGGCTGGGGTGGGCAGATCGTTCAGCTCGCCGGCATCGTTGCCGCGGTGTTCATCGCCAAGGGCGCGCTCGCCGAGCCGTTCTACGTGCCGTCGGGCTCGATGGAGCCGACGCTGCTGATCGGCGACGCGCTGCTCGCCTCGAAATTCCCCTATGGCTACGGCACCTCGTCGCTGCCGATCCAGATCAACCTGCCCGAGAGCGGCCGCGTCTTCGCGGAGACGCCGAAGCAGGGTGACGTCGTGGTGTTCCGTTGGCCCGGCGATCGCTCGCAGGCCTGGGTCAAGCGCGTCGTCGGCCTGCCCGGCGACCGCATCCAGATGCGACAGGGCCAGCTCTTCATCAATGACCGCCCCGCCGAGTTGAAGCCTGACGGCGTCGGCTCTGCCGAGGACGACAATGGCGGCAGCGAGCCCGCCTATCGCTACGTCGAGACGCTGCCGAATGGCGTCTCGCACCTGATCTTCAAGATGCGCGACAACGGCCCGCTCGACAACACTCCCGAGGTGACGGTGCCGCCTGGCCATCTCTTTGTGCTCGGCGACAACAGGGACAACTCCGCCGACAGCCGCGTGCCGCTGCGCTCCGGCGGCGTCGGGCTCCTGCCGGTCGACAATCTGATCGGGCGCGCCGACGCCGTGGTCGGCTCCTGGGATCTTGGCATGCGCAGTCAGCCGGTATGGACCTGGCTGTCCGGTTTCCGGCTCGCGCGGTTCTTCACCGCGGTGCATTGACGGAATCGTAGATCGTAGGGTGCGCAAAGGCGCGTCCGCCTTCGCTCGTCGAGCTCCGGCGACCGCGTTGCTCACCGTACGATTTCCGATGACCCACGACGAATTTCTCGCTCTCGCCCTGCGCAATCCGGTCAACGCAGCGATCATCGACGAGCTCGCGCATCTCGCCCTTCCCGACGCCTGGCTGGTCGCAGGTTGCCTGGTGCAGACGGTGTGGAACGCGCTCACGGGCCGCGCCATCGATCACGGCATCGCCGATTACGATGTCTTCTATTTCGACTCCGACACGTCATGGGAGGCGGAGGACGCCGTGATCCGCAAGCTGCAGGCGCGCCTGGCGCATCTCGGCACCAAGGTCGAGATCCGCAACCAGGCGCGCGTACATCTGTGGTACCCCGGCAAGCACGGCCTGCCCTATCCGCCGTTAACGCGCTCAACCGACGGCATCGACCGCTTCCTCACGGAGAACACGCAGTTCGGTATCCAACCCACGGGCGGGGATTTCGACGTCTATGCGCCGCACGGGTTCGACGACGTCGCAAGATTGATCGTGCGGCCCAATCGTGCACTGAATTTTTCCGCGGCCAATTACGCGATGAAGGCCGCGCGATGGAAGGCACTATGGCCGGAGCTCACGGTGATCGCGGCGGAGTGAGATCTCGTAGGGTGGATTAGCGAAGCGTAATCCACCACTGTTTATCTCCGCGGAGACAGAAGAGGTGGGTTACGCGGCGCGGACTGCGCTTCGCGCAGCCGCACAGCTAACCCACCCTACGGCACCCTGCCTATCTCACCACGCCCGAGGTGAATCCCGCCTTCCTGCGCGGCGGCTTGATTTCCTTTTTCAGGAAGCAGCGCGCTTCGCGCCCGGTGTAGCCGGGACGGGCGTAGGTGAAGGCGCGGCACTTGTTGTCGGCGGTACAGGCGGCCTTGCAGGCCTCTACGCTTTCGCCGTCCTTGAGCTCGAAATTGCGCAAATCGCCACCGGGGCGGTCGATCGACGTCTCCACGCCTTCGACGCGCGGCTCGATCACGCCGGCGCCGCGGACGCCGGAGATGCAGCAACTGCCGGGCACGCGCGGCGGCACAGTGTTCTTGAGCCAGCACACCGCCGCGGCGCCATCGATGTCGGGATAGCTGAAGCTCCAGGAGCGGCACTTGCGGTCGCGCTCGCACAGCAGCGCACAATCCTCGGGGTCGCCCGACGTGACCGGCGTGCTGAAATAGTCGCCGCCGGGCCGGTCGAATGCCGTCTGGGCGCGCGCCGGCACGCTCGCAAACACGAGCAAAAGCAGCGTGACGCATGCCACGACGCTTGCCAAGCCCCTTGCCATGACGGCCCCGGACAGGCGGCCCTTCCCCATCGGAACAGCTTTCGAGTTATTGACGACGCTCAGGTTTTTTCAGCCGATCATTTGATCGCCGCAAACCTGTATGGGCGATGAACGGCCTAAATCCTGGTCGTCGCGTATCGAATTAGAACGCGTATTCCGCGTAAGCCGGTTCCACCGAGCCCTTCCATGGGCCGTTGAACTTCTCGAGCATTTCCTCGGCCGGCGTCCGGCCGGAATCGATGATGCGGTCGAGCGGCTCCAGATGCCGGGTCTCGTCGCGTCCGAGCTGGTCGATCCGGCCGCGGCGGCGCAGGCCGGCATGTGCCAGAACGAGGCATTCCTTGGCGATCTCGAACAGATAACGGTCCTTGATCCGCGACTTGAAGCCGAAGCGCGGCACGTCGTCGCGGAGGGCCTGACGCTCATGCGCGCTCCAGTGCTTCACCATGTCCCAGGCGGCATCGAGCGACACATCGTCATAGAGCAGCCCGACCCAGAAGGCCGGCAGCGCCGGCAGGCGCCCCCACGGTCCGCCGTCGGAGCCGCGCATCTCGAGATAGCGCTTGAGCCGCACTTCCGGGAAGATCGTCGAGAGATGGTTGGCCCAGTCAGACAGCGTCGGGCGCTCGCCGGGAAGGTTGTTGTTGCGGCCGTCGAAGAAGGCGCGGAACGAGGAGCCCGAGACGTCGATGTACTCCTCGTCGCGCTTGACGAAATACATGGGCACGTCGAGCGCGTAATCGACATAGCGCTCGAAGCCCATGCCGTCCTCGAACGCCCATGGCATCATGCCGGCGCGCGCATTGTCGGTGTCGCGCCAGATCTCCGAGCGGAAGGAGAGGAAGCCGTTCGGCTTGCCCTCGGTGAACGGCGAGTTGGCGAACAGGGCGGTCGCGACCGGCTGCAGCGCGAGCGACACGCGCAGCTTCTTGACCATGTCGGCTTCGGAGGAGAAGTCGAGATTGGTCTGCACCGTGCAGGTCCGGTACATCATGTCGAGGCCGTACTGGCCGACCTTCGGCATGTAATTGGTCATGATCTTGTAGCGGCCCTTGGGCATCACCGGGATGTCGGAGCGCGACCAGGACGGCGTCATGCCGAGACCGAGGAAGCCGATGCCGAGCGGCGTTGCGATCTCGCGCACCTGGGCAAGGTGCGCCATCAGTTCGCTCTGGGTCTGGTGCACGTTCTCGACCGGCGCGCCGGAGAGCTCGAACTGTCCGCCCGGCTCGAGCGAGATCGCGCCGCCGCCGGTGACGTCGTAGAGGCCGATGATGTTGCCCTTCTCCATGATCGGCTCCCAGCCGAGCAGGAGCTTCATGCCTTCGAGCAGCGCGCCGATGCCGCGCGCGCCCTCATAAGGCACCGGACGATGGCCTTCGAGCGTGAACGGGGTCTTCTCGTGCTCGGTGCCCATGCGGAATTCGGACGGGTCCTTGCAGCCGGCCTCGAACCACGCGACGAGTTCGTCACGTGACTGCAGCGGCGTCATATCGATCTGGTCTCGCGCCATATCAAACTCTAATCAAAAGCGCTTCGACCGAACGCGCGCGGGGTGAAGGGGATCGTCCGCGAACCACCGGGTGCGCGGACGTGCTGGTTTGCCGCGCGATCATCGCGACGGCGTGCTTTCGTTGACGTTGGCGACGGGCGGCAACTTCATCTCACCGCACGAGCAGCCCAGCCGGTCGAGCAGACCGCTGAGCTTGACGGCGTCGGCATCGGACAGTTTCGAGCCGACATATTTCTCGATTGCGGCCGAATAGGCGCCCCACATCCGCTTCTGCAATTCGCGGCCGGCTTCGGTGATCTCCACGAACTGGCCGCGCTTGTCGATCTTGCATTCGCGCCGGGAGGCGAGCCCCTCGTCGACCAGCCGGTCGATCAGGCGCGAGGTGGAGTATTGCGGGATCAGCATCTGACGTTCGAGTTCCACCGGCCGCAGCTCGCCGGAAGGCGCGCGCGACAATTCGAGCAGCGCGTCATACCAGGCCAGCGGCGGGAATCCCGCCTTCTTCAGGTCCTGCTCGACGCAGTCGAGCACGCGGCTCTGCACCCGCATCAGGCGGATCCAGGCGGAGGTTGCCTCGGTCGATGGTTTGCGTTTCATGGTCCCGCTCAAGGTCGTCGCCCGTCTCTTACCTCACTCGATGCACCTGCATCAATCTTGACTATTGCATGCAGATGCATGTAGGCGTTCCTTCGCCGCAGCCAAGCGTCAAGAGGAGGAAATTCCATGAAGCTCTATTATTCGCCCGGGGCCTGCTCCCTGTCCCCCCACATCGCGCTCCTGGAAGCCGGCCTGCCCTACGAACTGGTCAAGGTCGATATCCGGGCCAAGAAGCTCGAAAATGGTGAGGATTATCTGAAGCTGAACCCCAAGGGCCAGGTCCCTGCGCTGGGCCTCGACAGCGGCGAGATCGTGACCGAAGGTCCGGTGATTGTCCAGATAATCGCCGATCAGGCCTCCACCAAGGCGCTGGCGCCGGCCCATGGCAGCGCCGAACGCTACAAGCTGCTCGAATGGCTGAATTTCCTCACCTCCGAGGTGCACAAGAGTTTTGGCCCGCTGTTCGCCCCCGCCCTGAACGACGAGGCCAAGGCCTTCTTTAGGGATCGCGTCATGGGCAAGCTGAAATACATCGACAGCCAGCTCGCCGGCCGCGACTACCTCATGGGCAAGCAGTTCACGGTGGCCGACGGCTATCTCTTCACGATGCTGACCTGGGCCGACCGGATGAAGTTCGACTTCGCCGCGATGCCGAACCTTGCCGCCTACAAGGCCCGCGTCGCGGCGCGCCCCCAGGTGCAGGAGGCGCTAAAAAAGGAAGGCCTGATCCAGGCCGCCTGAGACGCGGCAGCGATCAATCTCCCTAGGCGCGATGAGGTTTGGATGAATCGTCATCGCGCTTCAAGTTGTTGTTTACGCATGATCTTTCCGGAAAACCGCTTCGCACTTTTCCGGATCATGCTTGAGGGGCCGGGTCGATGATCCGGCCCTTTTTGTTCCCACATCAAAGCACCGCACGGATCCATCTCCTCCGCGGATCATTGCACCTTGATTAGACTTATGAACTACTGTTCGCCAAATGTAAGTGGTGCTGTCTTGTCAGCACGGGCAAAGCGCGCGAGCTTGGCGCAATTTATTGAAGATAGTTTGCACTTTCACCGGAGTTGACGTTGACGATTGCCATCGTCCTGATCGTTGCAAGTGCGTTGGTGGGAATAGCGACCGGTCACGTGTTCCGGATCTGGGCGCTGGTCGTGATCTCGCCATTGATCGCGGTTGTCTCGGCGATCATTCTTCGCGTGTACGATTTCGGAATGATGGGGGGCGTGACCGTCATTGCCATCTGTCTCGCCGTCTCCCAACTCGCCTATTTCGCGACATCGTATCTGCTGCACGCTCGCGCGGTCTCACCCCATGACGAGGTCGACGGCGAGCCAGGCGAGATAGGCCAGCAAAAAATCCGCCGCCAGCACAAGTAGCGCCAACGCGGCCCAGAGCGCCGGGCCCTTGCGGCGCAGGCGCGCCGGCTTCTGCTGCGATGAGGATCGGCCGGTTGCGGACGCAACAGCATATTTCGTGGCAAGATCGCGACCGAGCGCGGTCTTGCGCAGCACCAAGGAGTTCATCAAGGACAACTTTCTTTTCGTCTTCGGCTTGCCGATGGGATCGGCAAGTGTCCCAACGCGATTCGTGACCCTGACCCGCAGCAAGACTAGTGCCAGGGCCGAGCAAAAGAACGGCGCCGCTTTGACGCGCCTATGACAATTGCGCGACGCTGCGGCAGCGGGGACTCTGGCACGGTTCCTATCCCGATTCTGTGAGCGGTTCCACAACCTGGAACAAATCTGATGCAACCGTGAGGATGCGCAAAAGAAAAAGGCCGGATCGGTGATCCGGCCTTTCCGTTTCGAATCTGCAGCCCGTCAAACAATCAGGCAGCTGCCGCCTTCTTCGGCGCGAACCGCCCGTAGAAGGTTTCGCCCTTCGCGGCCATCTCCTCGAGCAGCTTCGGCGGCGTGAAGCGCGAGCCATACTTCGCTTCCAGCTTGTGGCAGAGCTCGACGAACTTCTTCGTGCCCATGAAGTCGATATAGGACAGCGTGCCGCCGGTGAACGGCGCGAAGCCGAAGCCGAGGATCGAGCCGACATCGGCCTCGCGCGGATCGGTGATGACGTTGTCCTCCACCGTGCGCGCGGCTTCCACGGCCTGAACCACCAGGAAGCGCTGCTTCAGCTCCTCGATGTCGAGCGTATCGGGGTCGAGCTGCTTCGGCTGCAGCGCGGAGAGACCCGGCCACAGGCTCTTCTGGCCCTTGCCTTTCTCGGGATAGTCGTAGAAGCCCTTGCTGTTCTTTCGGCCGAGACGGCCCTGCTTCTCGACCATCTCCACCATCAGCTTCTTCTGATCGGGATTGATGGCGTTGGGGCCGAGATCGGCTTCGGTCGCCTTCATGATCTTGAGGCCGAGGTCGAGCGCGACTTCGTCCGACAGCGAGAGCGGGCCGACCGGCATGCCGGCCATCTTGGCGCAGTTCTCGATCATCGCCGGCGGCACGCCTTCGAGGAACATCTCGTTGCCCTCGGCGACGTAGCGGCCGACGCAGCGGTTGGCGAAGAAGCCGCGAGAGTCGTTGACCACGATCGGCGTCTTGCCGATCTGACGGACGTAGTCGAGCGCGGTCGCCAGCGCGACGTCGCCGGTGTTCTTGCCGAGGATGATCTCGACCAGCATCATCTTCTCGACCGGCGAGAAGAAGTGGATGCCGACGAACTTGCCCTGGTCCTTGAAGGATTCAGCAAGAGAGGTAATCGGCAGCGTCGAGGTGTTCGACGCGAAAATCACGTCCGGCTTCAGATATTCCTGCGCCTTGGCGAAGGTCTCGGCCTTGACCTTGCGGTCCTCGAACACGGCCTCGATGACGAGATCGACGTCCTTCAGCGCAGCATAGTCGGCG
Organism: Bradyrhizobium iriomotense; assembly: GCF_018130765.1. Lineage (GTDB taxonomy): Bacteria > Pseudomonadota > Alphaproteobacteria > Rhizobiales > Xanthobacteraceae > Bradyrhizobium > Bradyrhizobium iriomotense_A. Next base: position 30,416 of record NZ_JAFCJZ010000019.1, on the reverse strand, counting down.
GTCGGCGTGATGCGCGCGAGCAGCGCTTCGGCGTCTGCAGGCTTGGCGCGGCCCTTCTTGATCTGGTCCTCGATCACCTTCTGCGCATGCGCCTTGCCCTTGTCGGCGCTCGCCTGGTCGCGGTCGATCAGGACGACGTCGAGGCCGGCGCGGGCCGAGACGTAGCCGACGCTCGCGCCCATGAAGCCGGCGCCGATCACGGCGATCTTCTTCACCTTGGTTGGGGCTACGTCCTTCGGACGGCGCGCGCCCTTATTGAGCTCCTGCATCGACAGGAACAGGCTGCGGATCATCGCGGCCGCTTCCTTGGAGCGCAGCACCGAGGTGAAGTAGCGCGACTCGACGCGGAGCGCAGCGTCGATCGGCAACTGCAGGCCCTCATAGACGCAGCTCATGATCGCGCGCGCGGCCGGATAGTTGTCGTAGGTCTCGCGGCGATAGATCGCATTGCCGGCCGGGAACATCATCATGCCGGCCTTGGAGAACACCGGGCCCCCGGGCAGCCTGAAGCCCTTCTCGTCCCAGGGCGCGACCGCCTTGCCGCCGCCCTTGATCCAGTCCTTCGCGGCCTTGATGAGGTCGGCGGCGGGAACGATGGCGTGGATCAGGTTCAGCGCCTTCGCCTTATCGACCGTGACCGGATCGCCCTTGAGCAGAATGGTCATGGCGTCCTGCGGCGGCACCAGGCGCGGCACGCGCTGCGTGCCACCGGCGCCGGGGAACAGGCCGACCTTGACCTCGGGCAGGCCGAGACGGGTCTTGGGGTTCTCAGCCGCCACGCGGTAATGGCAGCACAGCGTGATCTCGAAGCCGCCGCCGAGCGCGAGGCCGTTGATCGCGGCGGCCCACGGCTTGCCTGACGTCTCGATCGAGCGCAGCACCAGCGAGAAGCGCCGGCTCTGGTCGAACAGCATCTGGTTCGCCGCGGTCTCGCCCTGCTCCTTGAACACCTTTGCGTAGGCCTGGTTCATGCCCTCGAGCATGGACAGATCGGCGCCGGCGCAGAACGCTTCCTTGGCGGAGGTGATGACGACGCCCTTCACGGCGGCGTCGGCGGTGGTCGCCTTGACGATCGCGTCCAGCTCATTGGTCGAGGTCTCGTCGAGCACGTTCATCGAACGGCCCGGGATGTCCCAGGTGACGAGCGCGATACCGTCGGTGTCGGTCTCAACCTTGAAGTTCTTGTAAGACATGTTGGTTGCTCCCTACCCTTAGACGCGCTCGATGATGGTCGCGGTGCCCATGCCGCCGCCGATGCACAGCGTGACGAGGGCGGTGGACTTGTTGGTGCGCTCGAGCTCGTCGAGCACGGTGCCGAGGATCATCGCGCCGGTCGCCCCTAACGGATGGCCGAGCGCGATCGCGCCGCCATTGACGTTGATCTTGGCGTTGTCGATGTCGAAGGCCTGGATGTAGCGCAGCACGACCGAGGCAAAGGCCTCGTTCAGCTCGAACAGGTCGATGTCCGACTTCTTCATGCCGGAGCGCGCGAACAGCTTTTCGGTGACGTCGACCGGGCCGGTCAGCATCATCGCAGGCTCCGAGCCGATGTTGGCGAAGGCGCGGATTTTTGCGCGCGGCTTGAGGCCGTACTTGCTGCCCGCTTCCTTGCTGCCGAGCAGCACGGCACCGGCGCCGTCGACGATGCCCGAGGAGTTGCCGGCGTGATGCACGTAGTTGACGCGCTCGATCTCCGGGTGCGACTGGGTCGCGACGCCGTCGAAGCCGCCCATCTGCGCCATCATCGTGAACGACGGCTGCAACTGCGCCAGTGACTGCATCGTGGTCGAGGGACGCATGTGCTCGTCCTTGGCCAGAATGGTGAGGCCGTTGATGTCCTTCACCGGCACGACCGATTTGTTGAAGCGGCCCTCGTCCCAGGCCTTAGCCGCGCGCTGCTGGCTCTGCACCGCGTAGCCGTCGACGTCGTCGCGCGAGAAGCCGTATTTGGTGGCGATCAGATCGGCCGAAACGCCCTGCGGCATGAAATAGGCCGGCACCGCCATCGAGGGGTCCATCGGCCAGGCGCCGCCGGAGGCACCGATGCCGACGCGGCTCATCGATTCGGCGCCGCCGCCGATCACCAGCTCATGCTGGCCGCTCATCACCTGGGCTGCGGCAAAGTTCACGGCATCGAGGCCGGAGGCGCAGAAGCGGCTGATCTGCACGCCAGGCACGGCCTCGCCGAGACCAGCCTTCAGCGCGGCGAAGCGCGCGATGTCGCTGCCGGCTTCGCCGACCGGATCGACCACGCCGAGGATGACGTCGTCGACGGAATCCTCCGGCAAATTGTTGCGGTCCTTCAGCGCCTTCAGCGGCACGGCGGCGAGCGCGAGCGCGGTCACCTCGTGCAGCGCGCCGTCCGGCTTGCCGCGGCCGCGGGGGGTGCGGACGTGGTCGTAGATATAGGCATCAGCCATGGGAGCCTCCTGATTGCAGTTATTGGTTACGACCGCGGTGCGATCGGATCATTGGTGAAGCGAGAAGCCTCAGAACGCTTCCGCCGGCAATTCCATGATGGTGGCGCAGCCGGACTGGATGCGCGCGAGATTGGCCGCGGTCTCCGGCAGCATCCGCTCCATGAAGAAGCGGCCGGTGACGAGTTTCGTGGAGAGATAGGGCGTGGCACCCGACTCGGCAATCTTGGCATTCGTCACTTTCGCCATCTTCGCCCACATGTAGCCGAGCGCGACGAAGCCGAAGAGATGCATGTAGTCGGTCGCGGCCGCGCCGGCATTGTCCGGCTTCATCATCGCGTTCTGCATCAGCCACGTCGTGGCCTGCTGGAGATGGCCGAGCGAGGCCGAGAGCGGGGTGATGAAAGGCTTCATCGCCTCGTCGCCGCCGTTCTCCTTGGCGAAGGCCATGACCTCGCCGAAGAAGGCCATGATGGCGCGGCCGCCGTCGCGCGGCAGCTTGCGGCCGACGAGGTCGAGCGCCTGGATGCCGTTGGCGCCTTCATAGATCATGGCAATGCGGGCATCGCGCACGAACTGCTCCATGCCCTGCTCGGCGATGTAGCCGTGGCCGCCATACATCTGCTGCGCCTGCACCGCGTTGGCAAAACCGTACTCGGTGAGGAAGCCCTTCAGCACCGGCGTCATCAGGCCCATGTGGTCGTCGGCGGCCTGGCGATCCTTCGGGTCTTCGGAGCGATGGGCGACGTCGCTCTTCAGCGCGGTCCACATCACGAAGGCGCGCGCGGCCTCGTTGAAGGCGCGGATCGAGAGCAGCGTGCGGCGCACGTCGGGATGCACGATGATCGGGTCGGCCGCCTTGTCCGGTGCCTTGGCGCCGGTGAGCGCGCGGCCCTGGATGCGCTCACGGGCATAGGCGACCGCGTTCTGATAGGCGACCTCGGACTGCGCGAGGCCCTGCACGGCGACGCCGAGCCTTGCCTCGTTCATCATCACGAACATGCCCTGCATGCCCTTGTTCTCTTCGCCGATCAGCCAGCCGGTGGCGTTGTCGTAGTTCATCACGCAGGTGGAATTGCCGTGGATGCCCATCTTGTGCTCGATCGAGCCGCAGACGACACCGTTGCGGGCGCCGACCGAACCGTCGGCATTCACGAGGAATTTCGGCACCACGAACAGCGACACGCCCTTGATGCCGGCGGGTGCGCCTTCGATACGCGCGAGCACGAGGTGGATGATGTTGGGGGCGAGATCGTGCTCGCCGGCCGAGATGAAGATCTTGGTGCCCGTGATCTTGAAGCTGCCGTCGGCCTGGCGCACCGCCTTGGTGCGGAGCATGCCGAGGTCAGTGCCGCAATGCGGCTCGGTCAGGTTCATGGTGCCGGTCCACTCACCCGCGATCATCTTCGGCACGTAGGTCTTCTTCTGGTCGGGCGTGCCGTGCACCAGCAGCGCCGCGGTCGCACCCATGGTGAGGCCGCCATACATCGAGAACGCCATGTTAGCGGAGATCTGGAATTCGTTGACCGCCTGCGAAAGCGTCACCGGCAGGCCCTGGCCGCCGAACTCGGTCGGAGCCGACAGGCCGAGCCAGCCGCCTTCGGCGACCTGCTTGAAGGCGTCCTTGAATCCCTTCGGCGTGGTGACGCTGCCGTCATCGGCGCGCTTGCAGCCTTCGAGATCGCCCACGCGGTTCAGCGGCTGCAGCACCTCTTCGGCGAGCTTTGCAGCTTCGCCCAGGATCGCATCGCGCACGTCGCTCGACGCATCGGAGAAGCCGGCGAGGTTGTCGTAGCGGTCGATCTGGAAGACGTCGTTGAGCAGGAAGTTCACGTCTTCGACAGGGGCTTTATAGATCGGCATAGCGTTCTCCCGGCATGGGGCTTGAAGTGAGGATGTTGGGCTTATGATTGAGCGGCGGCAAGCTGCTCCGCCATCAGGCGGTGCAGCATGTTGATCGCCTTGAGCGGACGCACCATCACCTTGAAATGCGTGATGCGCCCCTCGGTATCGAAGGTGATGATGTCGACGCCGTTGATCTCGATGCCGTCGATGACATTCTTGAATTCGAGCACGGCGCCATCGGCGCTCTTCCACTCGCCGACATAGGTGAAGCCGGGACCGCCGAGCACCTTCTCGGCGCTGGAGAGGTATTTGAAGGTGATGTCGCGGCCGCGCTGCGGCGAATGCACGACGGGGCTTTCGAACACGGCGTCGGGATGCAGGAGGTCCCAGAGCGCGGTACGGTCATGAGACTTCATGTAGGCGTACCAGGAATCGAGGCCGGTCATTCTCGGGTGCCTCCCTAAAGGGCTTTCCAGGAGCCTTGGCAAAAAAACGCGAAAACAACCCCATGCACAGTAGCGCCCAGCTCGATTTTGCTGGGTTTTCGGGCGGGGTCTTTGGCCCCATCCCTGATCTGCCTCATATGCACATTGACGCATATGCGCCGATGCGCATAAAGTCAAGCGAGTTGGTCAAGGTCGAAGAAGGAGGCCAGTCATGGCACTGGGCGACGCAATCCTCGCATGCCTGACGGAACGGCCGATGACGGGCTACGAGCTCGCCAAGACGTTCGATTCCTCGATCGGCTTCTTCTGGAAGGCCGACCACCAGCAGATCTACCGCGAGCTCTCCAAGCTGCGCGACCGCGGCTACATCCAGGGTCGCGAGGTCGTGCAGACAGGCAAGCCCAACAAGCTGGTTTATACGCTCACGCCCGAGGGTAGAACAGCGCTGCGGCACTGGGCCGCGCGGCCAAGCACGCCAGCCTCGACCAAGGACGACCTCCTGGTTCGCCTCCATGCGCTCGACAGCATCGACATCGAGCCGCTGCGCACCGACCTGATGGCCCGCCTGGAGCACCACCGCGACCGTCACGCCAATTACGAGCGCATCCTGAAGAAGCGTTTTCCGGACGGCACGGCGGAAGGCCGGCTCGATCTCGGCAACCTGCTCCTGCTCCGCTTAGGGGCCCGCCACGAGCAGATGGTGGCCGATTTTTGCGAGGAGGCCCTCGCGGCGCTGTCGACGATGAGCGGCAAGGCCGCGGTGGTGCCGATCGAGGATGGCAAGCGCGAGGGGAAGGGCTGAGCGCGCAGGCGGTGCCGGTCACCTCTCCCGCTTGCGGGAGAGGTCGGCGCGAAGCGCCGGGTGAGGGCTCTCTCCTCTTGGGGGTTCTCGATTGCGGAAGCACCCTCTCCCCCGCCCTCCCCCGCAAGCGGGGGAGGGAGCGCACCGACCATGGTGCATGTCCCCAAGCTCCCGCCGCCCAACTTTAAGACACCCGCGCCACGTTCCTTAACCCGTTATTTACCGTAACAGGAAAAAGTCGGTTTTCGAGGCAGACGACCCGCGCCAAATTCGATTGTCTTTGCAACCGGCACGCGTGGGGAGGCTGGAGGCGCCGGGTGGGGCGCCGGAGTCGGAACCGGACAGAGTCATGAATTCGCGCGTATCGTGGAGTGTTGACGGCATCGATCCATCCGTGAGGGAGCGGGCCGAAGCTGCTGCGCGTCGCGCGGGCATGTCACTCAACGATTGGCTGAACTCCACGCTCGGCGAGACTGCGCCGCCAAACTTTCGCGGACCTTACGACCAGCGTCAGGATCAACGCCCGCAACACATGCCGAGTCAGGAGAGCCGCGAAGTCGCGGACATCCACCAGCGGCTCGACGCGATCACCCAGCAGATCGAACGGATTTCAAAGCCCGCCCCGCGCCAAGACTCTTCTCGTGAAAGAGAAGTCTCGCGCGAGCAGGGCGTCGCGCGCCAGCTCAACGACGCGATCTCGCGGCTCGACGCACGCCTGTCGCAAATCTCCCGTCCGCAACAACCTCAAGCGCCGCGGCCAGCCCCCGCGCCGTCACCGATTGAGGCGCGCCAGCGCCAGGCCGATGCGGTCGAGCGCGCGGCAGCTCAGGTCTATCGCAACTCACCGCCCTTGAGCCCTGCCTCGTTCGACGTCGCGGTTGCCGAGATCACCGCGCGCCAGAGCGAGCTCGACGGTTTTGCCCCCAGGCAGATGCCGCCGCGCTCAGCGCCCTCGATTGCACCCGCAGCACCTTACGCACCTCCCATGGCGCCGCCCGCGCCTGCCTATGCCCCGCCGCCACCGCAAGCAGGGCCGGATTTCTCGGCGCTCGAGCGCCATCTGCTCAAGATCACGAGCCAGATCGAAGCGCTGCAGCGCCCTGATAATACCGAGCAGGCGATCAATGCCTTCCGCAGCGAGCTTGCGGAGATCCGCACCGCCATCACCGAGGCGATGCCGCGGCGCGCGATCGAATCGATCGAGAACGAGATCCGCTCGCTGCATCGGCGCATCGACGAGACCCGCTCCAACGGCACCGACGGCCAGGTGCTGTCAGGCATCGAGCGCGCGCTGTCCGACATCAAGCAGGTGCTGCGCACGCTGACGCCGGCCGAGCAGCTCACCGGCTATGACGAGGCGATCCGCAATCTTGGCGCCAAGCTCGATCTGATCCTGCGCGCCAATAACGATCCCTCGACGGTGCAGCAGCTCGAAGGCGCGATCGCGGCGCTACGCGGCATCGTCTCCAACGTCGCTTCCAACGAGGCACTGGCACGGCTGTCCGAGGACGTGCAGCTGCTGTCGTCCAAGGTCGACCAGATCACCCGTTCGTCCGGCCACAGCGACAGTTTCGCGGTGCTGGAGCAGCGCATCGCCGCGCTCACTGCCGCGCTCGAAACCCGCGAACGGCCGCAGCCGTCAGAGAGCACCGAGCATCTGGAAGCCGCGATCCGCGCGCTGTCGGACCGTTTCGACCGCATGCAGGTCGGCAACGATTCCGCCTCGACCTTCGCGCATCTCGAACAGCGCGTCTCGTATCTGCTGGAGCGGATCGAGGCCGCCGCCGATCCGCGCAACGGAAATTTGAGTCGCGTCGAGGACGGCCTGCACGACATCCTCAGGCACCTGGAACGGCAGCAGGCGACCTATTCAGCGCTTGCCGAGAGCCGCAACTCCGCACCGCCTGTCGATTCAGGCGTGGTCGATCTCGTCAAGCGCGAGCTCTCCGACATCCGCTTCAGCCAGGCCGAGACCAACCGCAGCACGCAGGACTCGCTCGACGCCGTGCACAGCGCGCTCGGCCACGTCGTTGATCGCCTCTCCATGATCGAGGGCGATCTGCGCGCGGTGCGCACCGCACCGCCGGCCCCTGCGCCGCAGACGATGGCGATGCCGATGGCCGCGCCGATGGAGCCCGCGCCGGTGGCGCGTGAGCCACGGCCGCAAGCACAGCCGCCGAAATACGATCCGAAGCCGGAGCTGCCGAACCCGGCCGCCATGCAGCAGCCGCCGCACTCCGCCTTCGTCGCTGCGCCGCGTGAATTCCATGCCGCCGCACCGGCTGCGCCGCCGCCGGTGCCGCCACCGCCGCCGGTGCCATCGCGCGCCATCAGCGAAATCCTGGAGCCGCATACGGCGCCCGCACGCGCTGCGATCGCGCCGGAATTGCCGCCGGATCATCCGCTCGAACCGGGCACGCGGCCGGGCGGCCGCGTTGCCACGCCATCGGAGCGGATTGCCGCCTCCGAGAGCGCGATCAGCGAGATCCCCGCCGCACCGAAAGAGCCGGTGTCGTCGTCGAGCTTCATCGCGGCCGCGCGCCGCGCGGCGCAAGCTGCCGCTGCGCAGCCGCCCGAGAAGCCGGCCCGTGGCGCCAAGGCCGCGATCGCCCGCGCCAAGGAGAAGGGCCAGGAAGGCGGCTCGACTATCACCTCAAAAATCCGCTCGCTGCTGGTCGGCGCGAGCGTGGTCGTGATCGTGCTCGGCACGTTCAAGATGGCGATGAACCTGCTCGAAGGCAGCAGCGCGCCGCCGGCGCCGCAGGCGATGCAGGATACTCCGAGCCAGCCGGCCCCGCAGGCGCCGCCACCGCCGGTCGAGACCAAGCCGGCCGCGCCGGAGCAGATCACGCCGTCGATGACCTCGCCGACGCCGATCGGGCGGCAATCGCAGAACAATGCTGCGCCGGTGCCCACTCCCAATTCCGGCAGCTCGGCCTCGGTCGAGATCCCGCAGGCGCCTGCCACGGCGGTGCCGCCGCCTGCTGCGAGCAGCGACATCACCGGCGCGCTGTCAGGCACCAGCCGTGCGCGGCTCGGCCTTGTCCAGGTGCCGCCGAGCGAGAAGCTGCCTGACGGCATCGGTGGTCCAGCCCTGCGCACCGCCGCGATGAAGGGCGATGCGACCGCGGCCTACGAGATCGGCGTGCGCTTTGCCGAAGGCAAGGGCGTCGCCACCAATTACGACGAAGCGGCTAAGTGGTACGACCGCGCGGCGCAGGCCGGCGTGGTGCCCGCGACCTTCCGCCTCGGCACGCTCTATGAAAAGGGCCTCGGGGTGAAGAAGGACGCCGACATCGCGCGCCGCTACTACACCCAGGCCGCCGAGCGCGGCAACGCCAAGGCGATGCACAACCTCGCCGTGCTCGATGCCGACGGCGGCGGACGCGGCGCCAACTACAAGAGCGCGGCGCAGTGGTTCCGGAAAGCTGCCGATCGCGGTGTCGCCGACAGCCAGTTCAACCTCGGCATCCTCTATGCCCGCGGCATCGGCGTCGAGCAGAACCTCGCCGAGTCCTACAAATGGTTCAGCCTCGCGGCCGCGCAGGGCGATGCGGATGCCGCCGGCAAGCGTGACGACGTCGCCAAGCGGCTCGACCCGCAATCGCTCGCCGCCGCCAAGCTCGCGATCCAGACGTTCAGCGCCGAGCCGCAGCCCGACGACGCCGTCAACGTCGCGGCCCCGAACGGCGGCTGGGACAGCGCGCCGCAGGCGACCGCGAAGCCCATGCCGAAGCCGGTTGCGGCCAAGCGCTCGGCGTCAGCGGCGCACTGAAGCGCGATGCGATAGCGCTCCGCGAACAGGGTCCCTCGCACTACGGCGGCGTGTCCCAGGCAAGCCTGTCGATCTTGCCGAGCGGCGCTATTTGATTCGACAGGAATATGACCGCGCGCAATCCATCGGTGTAATAGGGGTCGCCTGTCAGATTTGCACGCGGCGCGGATGGTGGTGCGGCTCCGACGCCATTGACGTAACCGAATCGCTCGGTGAATCCGGACATGATGAGATCCTGAAGAAAATAGGCCCGATCGAAATCGACGTCGGGCGCAATCTTGTGCGTGGTCAAATTCCATGTCTGATCGGTCAGGCGGACACCAATATCCCGGCTCACATGGCCGACCCATACCCTTCGATTATCGAAGGTGTACGGCGTCAGCCAAAATCGGGCGTGAATGCGCTCATTGATGGTGGACCGGGCTTTCTGAACGACGACGTCTTCCCTGCGGCCGAACACGTAAAGCGGGCTCACAGGCGACGTCTGATACGGATCTCGAAGCAAGAATGCGCGCGCGGTCTCGATCGCGCTTGCAAAATCGAGCTGTCTGGCAAGGTGCCATCCGCGGGCAATAAGAGGGACGATGGGGTCTTGCTTGCTTTCGATGATGACGAGATTGAGCGGATCACCATCACGTTTCCCCTCAGGCCCTTTAGTACAGCAGGCGAAGTTTGCAAATCTCTCCCGTAATGACGAAAGATCGAGTTCCTCGATCTTCGTGCCGGGATAGACTTTCTCGGCCCGAATATTGGTGCCGACAAACGGCGGCCCTGGAACCAACAGCGCAAGGTCGAAACTCTCCACGCGGTTCTTCCCGACGATCATGATGTGCGCATATTTGATGCCGGCATCCAGAACCCCGTAGACGAAGCCCGTCGTCTTGCTGTGCGGCGCAAGGTCGCTCGGCATCTGGCGCTTGAGAAAGAATTCTTCACGGGCGCGGTTGGCGAACCATGACAGAGCGCCGTGGAATCTGTAGGAGACCTCATAGGCAGAATAATAATCGGGATCCATGGCGACCGGGAGAAGCGCCAATGCCTCATCGGTCTCGTTCTCGATCGACAGCCAGACGGGTTGAATGTTGTAGCCGGCCAGATTTTCGCCAAAACTCCTTTCGCTCTCATCCGCTCCGAGTGCGCTCGCACTCACCTTGATTCCCGGTACGGACTTCTGCTGGGCGCGGTTGATGAAACTTGCATCTCCGCTCGGATCTGGTGAAAATCGAAATGAGTTGACGACCGCTATCAACGTCAGCGCGAGAGCCAAAAACGCGACACTCAGGATCTTGTGCGCCCTGATCGTTTTGATGGGGTTGAGAAGAGCGACGACATTCCCGTTCATCTTGTCACCCGGCCTTTTCGTCAGGACGATGTGGATCAGGCTGCGTTCACGTCCCTTTACCTCGGTTATCGTCGCGGGCTGACGATGCTCGGCTATTGATCTGCATCAACGCTTCGGACCCTTTCGATGGCGGCAATCGCCAGTTCGGGTGCCACAAAGGAGCACAAAGATGGGCATTCTCAACTGGTCGCGCAGGCAAGACGATCGTTGTCCAAACCAGAGAACCAACATGCAGGCGGCCGCGCTGGTCGTCCTCTCGCTGGGAATGCCGGGTACGTCCACCGAGGCTCTCGCCGCCTCGTGCTCGTCTTACTACATTTCGGAAATCACTCTTGTATCGGCGGTCGACACCGAGGCCGGTCGTGTACAGACGTTTGTTGGATTTGGAATGTCGAAGGAAGAGGCCGAGAAGAACGCCTTGGGGTCGTGCTCGCGCATCCAGCAAGACCTCCAAACATGCCTGGACTCGGATCGCATGCTGGGTCGTAATGCCGCTTCGGACACGGCAAACAGCTCGCTTCATCTGAAGTACACAAAGGCGGTCCAGCGCATCACTGGCTGCGATTAGCGCGACCTTCGCCGCCCGCATCGCTGTTCAGGTGTGTATGGAGGCACGCCGTTCGCTCGAGCCGCAACCGGGCTGGGCTATTTCCAGGCAAAAGAAGCCGCAGATGCAGTGCCTTGAATTCGGCTCAGGGCACAGGTTTGTTGCGAAAAACGCCGCGCCGTGTTCAATTCGTTGTCCCGCGGCGCGGCGTTTTCGGCTATGTGAGGAACGCGGCAATCGCTCGTCCTGCGCGAGCATTCCGCAGTCTTCGATCGTCCGCCGGACCAGGCTCAATGCAGCTCTACCTCCCGATCGCCGATCTTCCGGTCAACGTCTTCCTGGTGCTGGCGATGGGCGCGGCGGTCGGCTTCGTCTCCGGCATGTTCGGGATCGGCGGCGGATTCCTGATGACGCCACTCCTGATCTTCATCGGCATCACCCCGGCGGTCGCGGTCGCTTCCGTGGCGAGCCACATCGCGGCCTCCTCCTTTTCCGGCGCCCTGACTTATTGGCGGCGGCGTGCGATCGACCCGGCCCTGGCGAGCGTCCTTTTATCCGGCGGCGTGACCGGGACGGCGCTCGGCGTTTGGACCTTCACGCAGCTTCGCGCGCTTGGGCAGCTCGATCTGATGATCGCGCTCTCTTACGTGGTGCTGCTCACCACCGTCGGCAGCCTGATGTTTCTGGAAGGCCTGCGCGCCCTGATGCGGACCCGGCGCGGCGCGGTGCCGCCGCGGCGCCAGCACAACTGGATCCACGGTCTGCCGCTGAAGATGCGGTTCAAGCGCTCGAAGATTTATCTCTCGGTCATCCCTGTGCTCATCGTCGGCACCTTGATCGGCTTCATCGGCGCCATCATGGGCATCGGCGGCGGCTTCATCCTGGTGCCGATCATGATCTATCTGCTCAGGGTGCCAACCTCGACCGTGATCGGGACGTCGATGGTCCTCACCCTCGTCACCATGCTGGTCGCGACCATGCTGCACGCGGCGACAAATCACCTGGTCGATGCCGTGCTGGCGCTGATCCTGATGGTCGGCGGCGTCACCGGGGCGCAGTTCGGGGCACGTGCCGGCCAGAAGATCCGCGGCGAGCAGCTGCGGCTGCTGCTGGGCCTGCTCATCCTCTCGGTCGGCGTCCGCTTCGCGGTCGAGCTGGTGATCCGGCCCGATGATCTCTTCACCATCCGTGAGTTAGGGGTGAGCAGCTGATGCGCGTCCTCCTCGCCCTCCTTGTCGTCCTGCTGCTCGGATCAGTCGCGCGCGCCGAGCGGCTGATCGTGTCGGTCTCCAACCATCGCGTCACGGTGACGCCGAATTATTCCGGCGAGGAGCTGGTGCTGTTCGGCTCGGTGGAGAAGGACGCGACGACGCCCGCCGACCGCACCGCCTACGATCTCGTGGTCACCGTGATGGGCCCGCGCGCCGACATGGTGACGCGGCGGAAAGAACGCACCTTCGGCATCTGGATCAACACCGACTACCGGCAGTTCCTGCAGGTGCCGAGCTATCTGGCGCTGTTCGCCAACCGTCCCTTCGACGCCATCACCTCGCCCGAGATCGCGCGGCGCCAGCAGATCGGCCTCAACAACGTGCTGCTGACCCAGCGGGTCAGCGGCGACTTTGCCGACGTGGTGCCGAACGATGCGTTCCGCTCGGCCTTCATCCGCCTGCGCACCCAGCGCGGGCTCTATCGCGAAGACCCGAGCGCGGTGACATTCCTGACGCCGACACTGTTCCGCACCGGCATTCCGCTGCCGGCGGAGGTGCCGATCGGCACCTATGAGGTCGAGATCAAGCTGTTCGCCAACGGCGCGCTGGTCACCAAGACCGAGACCGCCTTCGAGATCGTCAAGGTCGGCTTCGAGCAGTTCGTCGCCACCACCGCGCGGCAGAACGGGCTCGTCTACGGGCTCGCCACGGTGGCGATGGCGCTGATGACGGGGTGGATGGCATCGATCGTGTTCCGGAAGGATTGAGGAGGTTGTCATTCCGGGGCGCGCGGCGCGCGAACCCGGAATCCATCGATCAGCGGAGTTGGTGGCGTGATGGATTCCGGGCTCGACGCTTCGCGTCGCCCCGGAATGACAGTCTCACGACCCCGCCTTCGCCGGTCGCGTCACCAGATAAATGCCGAGCGCGACCGGGATGATGCCGAGCAAATCGCGCGCCTCGACATGCTCGCCGAGCACGATATACGCGAACAGCATGCCGAGCGGCGGCATCAAGAAGTGATAGGCGCTGGCGGCGGTGGCGCCGCAGACTTTCAAGAGATGAAACCAGAGCCAGTAGGCGAGGATCGAGCCGCCGAGCACGAGGAAGGCGAAAGCCCCGATCAGGCTGGGCGTATAGTCGATCGCGTGGACATCGGCGAAGGTCAGCGCGACCGGCGTCAGCACGAAGCCGGCAGCCAGGTTCTGCACGCCATTGCCGATCCACAGGGATCCCTTCGGCGCCAGCAGCTTGAACAAAATGGTGCCGGCGACGATCGAGGCCAGCGAAGCCAGCGTGAAGACGATGCCGTGAGCAGAGTCGGTGCCGACCGAGAGGCGATGCCAGACGATCGCCGTCACCCCGATGATGCCGAGCAGAAGGCCGGCCGCCTTTCGCCAGGTCATGCCTTCGCCCAGCAGCAGCGTGGCGAGCGCCGCCGTGAACACCGGATTGGCCGAGACGATCAAGCCGCCAAGGCCGGCGGAGACCGATTGCAGGCCGGTGTAGCCGAGCCCGAGATAGAGCGCGTTGTTGGCGATGCCGAGCACGGCGAAGATCGCGACATCGCGCCAGGACAGCGACCAGGCCTCGCCGCGGATCAACGTCGCACCCAGGATCAAAATGCCGGCGAACGAGAAGCGCGCGGCGAGCAGGATCAGCGGCGGACAATGGGTGACGCCGATCTTGCCGGCGACGAAGGCATAGCTCCAGAGCAGGCAGAACAGGCCGATGGCGAGCGGCAGCGTGTTGAAGCGGCTGCGGGGTGCGGGAAGCGAGGTGGCGAGGGACATGGCATTCTCGGATGTTTTTTCTTCTGGCCCTCGATCTAGGGACGCCGCTTGTCATTTGGAAATTAAATGATTAACTTCCGATCAGTTGGTTTTCGAATGGAGGCAGCGATGCTCGATCTCGAGCTTCTGCGCAGCTTCGTCTCGGTGGTCGAGGCCGGCGGCTTCACCCGCGCCGGCGAGCGCGTCCACCGCACGCAATCGACCGTGAGCCAGCAGATCAAGCGGCTGGAGGAGGATGTCGGCCAGGTGCTGCTGCATCGCGACGGCAAGGACGTGCGTCCCACCGAGGCCGGCGAGCGGCTGCTGTCCTATGCGCGGCGGCTGCTGTCGCTTGCGGAAGAAGCGCGCGACGTGCTGCGCCAGCCCGATAGCGAAGGCGCGATCCGGCTCGGCATTCCCGAGGATTTCGCGGCCTACCGGCTGGCGAAACTGCTGGGGACGTTCTCGCGTTCGCACCCGGGCCTGCGCCTCGACGTGCGCGCCGACCAGAGCAAGAACCTCGCCCGCGATCTCGAACGCGGCGAGCTCGATCTCGCGCTCTACAAGCGCGCGGCCGGCGAGAAGGGCGCCATCGCGGTGTGGCCGGAGCGGGTGCACTGGGTCACCAGCAAGAGCCACCCGATCGACGTCGACGCGCCATCGGTGCCGCTGATCGGCTTTCCGACCGGCTGCCTCTATCGCGCCGGCGCCATCCACGCGCTGGAAAGCGCCGGACGCGCCTGGCACATGGCCTATTCGTCGTCGAGCCTCGCCGGCATCCAGGCCGCGGTCGCCGCCGGCATGGGCTTGAGCATCCTGTCCGAGATGTCGATCCAGTCCGACCACCGCGTGCTGACCGCGAAGGACGGCTTCGCCCCGATCAACAAGACCGAGGTGGCGCTGATGGCCTCGCCCCACGCGAGCCCCGCAACGCTGCGGCTCGCGGACCGGCTGGCGGAGTTCTGCGAGAACGTGCAGGCGAAGGCGGCGTGACGGGATGCGATCGCGATCTGCCGCCGCGATATCGGTGCGTTCCCTCCCCCTTGCGGGGGAGGGCTAGGGAGAGGGGTACCACACGGGGACTCTCTCGGTTCGCGCGTGCTGCACGAACGCAGATGGATGGACCGTTTCCTCGGCTACCCCTCTCCCCCGCCCTCCCCCGCAAGGGGGAAGGGAGCGCAGTTGTGCGCGTGGCGCGCAGCGCGCCCGCTTCAATAACACCGCGACGCTGCAATGGCGTGCACGCGGCGGTCGCCGAGCAGATGGGCGACAAAGCCGTTCTGCGGGAAGATCCTTGCGAACGCGGCGTCGCGGATGCTGAGGCCGCCGGCATAGGCGCCGAAGGCGGGCATCACGGCGCGCATGCCGTCACTGGCGAAGCAGCGGCGCTCCATCGAGCGGCCGCGCGCGGAGATGCGGGCCTTCGGATGCAGATGGCCGGCGATCTCGCCATGCGCCCCGGTCGGCTCGTGGCGGAAGGTGATCGGGCCGATCGCGATTTCGTCGGCAATGGCGCCGCCGAGATCGCGCGGCAGCATCGGATCGTGATTGCCCGAGATCCAGATCCAGTCGCGGCCGGTCTGCAGCGCAGCGACGGCGTCGCGGTCCTCGGGCGACAGGCGCTCATGCGCGGTGCGGTCGTGAAAGCTGTCGCCGAGCGCGATGACGGTTCGCGGGTCATGGCGGGAGATGACAGCAGCGAGCCGGCCAAGTGTCGCGACGGTATCGTAGGGCGGCAGCAGCACGCCGCGCGTGGCGAAGCTCGAGCCTTTTTCCAGATGCAGGTCGGAGACGACGAGCAGGCGCTGCTCTTCCCAGAACAGCGCGCCGGAGAGATCGGCCGCGAAGGTCACATCGCTGATGGTGACCCTGGAAACGCGCATGTCCTCGCCATCCCCTGAAACCAGCGCGCCTGCCGTCACGTCGAAACCTGCTGCTATCCCATCGCCTCTTTGACCAGCTCGTCGGCAGCTTCCGCCAACAGCTCGTCTGCAGCTTCGCCATAGACTGACTCGCGGCCGATTTCCAGCATCACGGGCACCGCGAGCGGGGAGACGTGGTCGAGTTCCCGGTGCGTGATGCGGCCCTGGATGCGGGCGAGCATGCCGCCGAGGCGGCGCAGATCGAGTAGGCCGGTGGCGGCATCGGCGCGCGCGGCGCGCAGCAGGACGTGATCGCCCTGATGCTTGTGCAGGACATCGTAGACGAGATCGGTCGAGAACAGCACCTGGCGGCGGCTCTTGTCCTCGCTGGTGAAGCGGCGCTCGATCAGGCCGGAGATCAGCGCGCAATTGCGGAAGGTGCGTTTCATCAGCGCGGATTCGGCGAGCCACGCCTCCAGATCGTCGCCGAGCATGTCAGGATTGAACAGCGCGTCGAGATCGAGCTCGCCGTTGCGGATCATGAAGGAGGCATCGCCGAGGCCCCAGATCGCCACCGCATATTCATTGGCGACGAAGCCGAGCGGCCGGGCGCGCATCCGCTCCAGACGACGCGTCAAGAGCATGCCGAGCGTCTGGTGCGCGAGACGTCCCTCGAAGGGATAGCAGATGAGGTAATGCTTGCTGCCGCGTGGAAAAGTCTCGACCAAGAGCTCGCGCACGCCGGGCACGCTGCTGACGTCCTTCTGCAGCGAGAGCCAGTCGCGCACCTGTTCGGGCAAACCGTTCCAGGCGCGGCTGTTATCGAGCAGGCGGCGCACGCGCTCGGCCAGATAAGTCGAGAGCGGAAATTTTCCGCCCATGTAGGACGGCACCTTCGGATCCTTGTCGTTGGCGCGCGAGACATAGACCTGGTCTTCTGCCAAAGCTTCGTAGCGCACGACCTCGCCGCCGAAGACAAACGTGTCGCCGGCGGTCAGGCCCTCGATGAAATATTCCTCGATCTCCCCGAGCACGCGGCCGCCACGCGCGATGGCGCCGGTCGATCCGCTTCCGGTGGAACGGCCGCGCACCAGCCGCACCTTCAGCATCGGCTCCTCGACGATGGTGCCGACATTGAGGCGATAGCTCTGCCGCACTTTTGGATTGGCGACGCGCCAGCGCCCCTGCTTGTCCTGCTTGATGCGGGCAAAGCGCTCATAGGTCTTCAGCGCGTAGCCACCGGTGGCGACGAAATCGACGACGTCATCGAAGTCCTGCCGCGCGAGACCCGCGTAAGGCGCGGCGGTGCGCACTTCCGCGTAGAGGTCGTCACTGAAGAACGGCTCGCCGCAGGCGCGGCCGAGCACGTGCTGGGCCAGCACATCGAGCGCGCCGGTGCGCAGCGGCGGCGTATCCTGCGCATTCTCAGCGATGGCATCGATCGCGGCCCGGCATTCCAGCACCTCGAAGCGGTTGGCCGGCACCAGCACCGCGCGCGAGGCTTCATCGAGACGGTGGTTGGCGCGGCCGATGCGCTGCATCAGGCGCGAGGAGCCCTTGGGCGCGCCGATATTGACGACCAGATCGACGTCGCCCCAGTCGACGCCGAGATCGAGCGAGGAGGTGCAGACCACGCCGCGCAGTCTTCCCGCCGACATCGCGTCCTCGACCTTGCGGCGCTGCGCGACGTCGAGCGAGCCGTGATGCAGAGCGATGGCAAGGCCGTCGTCGTTCATGCGCCAGAGATCCTGGAACAGCATCTCGGCCTGGCTGCGGGTGTTGACGAAGACCAGCGTGGTCTTGTTCTGCTTGATCAGGTCGTAGACTTCGGCGAGCGCGTGACGTGCGCTGTGGCCGGCCCAGGGCAGGCGCTCACGCGTGTCGAGCATCTCGACCAGCGGCGGTGCGGCGCCGCCGGCGATGACGATGTCGGCGGCCGCCTCCTTGCCGCCGGGCTGCGGCACCAGGACGCGCGCCAGTTGATCCGGCTCGGCCACGGTCGCCGACAGACCGATCGCGCGCACCTCGGGCGCCAGCCGCCACAACCGTGCAAGGCCGAGCGAGAGCAGATCGCCGCGCTTGGACGTCACCAGCGCGTGCAGCTCGTCGAGCACGATGCGCTTGAGCGAGGAAAACAGGAACGGCGCATCGTCGGAGGACAGCAGCAGCGCGAGCTGCTCCGGCGTCGTCAGCAGGATGTCGGGCGGATAGCGCCGCTGGCGCTGCCGCCGCGACACCGGCGTGTCGCCGGTGCGGGTCTCGACCTTGATCGGGAGACCCATCTCGGCAATGGGACGCTCGAGGTTGCGGGCGATGTCGACGGCGAGCGCCTTCAGCGGCGAGATGTAGAGGGTGTGGAGGCCGGCGCTGCGCTGCACGGAACGGCCGGTGGAGACCACCGATTTCGTCGAAGCCGTGGACGCAGAACTCAACTCCACCAGCGTCGGCAAAAACCCCGCCAGCGTCTTGCCGGCGCCGGTCGGCGCGATCAAGAGCGCGCTAACGTCCTCGCGCGCCTTCTCGAGCAGAGCCAGCTGATGCTCACGCGGCGACCAGCCGCGGGCCGCGAACCACGCGTTGAAGCGGTCGGGCAGCAGCGTGGCCGGCTCGGCCGGGATTTTGAGGATGCGGGGCGGCACGGCATCACAGGTAAGCCGTGCCGGTGGGTTCGTCGAGGGGGGTGCTTACGCGATTGGCGGGACGCCGCTCTTCCCTCTCCCCTTGTGGGAGAGGGTGGATCGCCGCGTAGCGGCGAGACGGGTGAGGGGTCTCTCTCCACGGGCGAGCCTCTTGCATTTGAACTCGCTGAACCAACCCCTCATCCGGCGCTTCGCGCCACCTTCTCCCACAAGGGGAGAAGGAAGAAAGTCCACCCTACTCCGACATCGGCTTGTCGGAGATGTCCCAGTCCTTGCCGGTGAAGGTGGAGATGAACAGCGTCTTCATCGGCGTGTAGTCCTCGGGCGTGTAGCTGTAGGTGACGCCGTCGAGGAAGTAGGGCGAGTGGAATCCGGCGAGCGTCGAGGCCTGCTTCAAGACGTTGGCGCGGGTGAGGTCGTCGCCGCAGCGGCGCAGGATCTCGCCCATGGTCACCGCCTGGCCGTAGCCGGCGAAGGCGATGGTGTTGTCGGGGTCGATCGCCGGCGTGTACTTCTTGCGCAGCTCCTCGAACGCCATCACGTCCGGATCCTTCTCCCATTTGGGCAGGCCGACCTCCTTGTTGTAGCGGATGGCGACGATGCCGGCGGCGTTCTCGAGGCCGGCGGCGTTGAGGATCGAGCGGCCGGTCGAGCCCGCGGACAGAAGTTGCAGCGGCTTCCAGCCGAGCTCGGCGACTTTGCGGATCGACTGCGACGACGCCTTGCCGGTCGAGATGTTGTAGAAGACGTCGGCGCCGGACTTGGAGAGATTGATGAGCTGGGAATCGACGGTCGGCTCGGTGAGATCATAGGTCTGCTCCATGATCACCTGCGCGGTGCCGCCGGCATCCGCCAGCACCTTCTTGAAGGGACCGAGGAAGTCGCGGCCGAAATCGTCGTTCTGGTAGAGGATGCCGATCTTCGCGTTCGGCTTCACGGCAACGACGTGCCGCGCCAGGATGCGCGCCTCGGTCGGATAGAGCGGCAGGCCCGCCATCGTCCATTTGAACTCTTTCGGGTTGTTCCACTTCGACGCGCCGGTGTTGAGCAGCAGCTGCGGCACGCCCTTGGAATTCAGGTATTTGTGCACGGCGGTCTGCGGCGCGGTGCCGAGCGAGCCGTACAGCGCGAGCACCTCCTCCTGCTCGACGAGGCGCCGCGTCGCCTCGACGCATTTCGGTGCGCTGTAGGCGTCGTCCATGGTCAGGAACTTGACCTTGCGTCCGTTGATGCCGCCCTTCTCGTTCAGCATCTGGAAATAGGCTTCGCCGACGCGCCCGAGCACGCCGTAGAGCGAGCCGGGACCGGAATGCGGCACGGTCTGGCCGATCTTGATCTCGGTATCGCTGGCGCCGGCATCGTATTTCTTCTCGGCGGCCCAGACGTAAGGCGCGGGCAATGTCGATGCGGCGATGGTGGCAAGCGCGGCGGCGCTGAAATCGCGCCGCGATGGATTCTTCGTCATTATTTGTTTCTCCCTAGTGCGCGCATTGTGCTGGCTTCGCAGCACGCGCCGCAAGTAGGAAGTTTGTCGCTTTGCGACGCAATGACGCCCAGATTG
This sequence comes from Bradyrhizobium iriomotense, assembly GCF_018130765.1. GTDB lineage: Bacteria > Pseudomonadota > Alphaproteobacteria > Rhizobiales > Xanthobacteraceae > Bradyrhizobium > Bradyrhizobium iriomotense_A. Next base: position 10,197 of record NZ_JAFCJZ010000019.1, on the reverse strand, counting down.
CAGTGAGCTAGCGCCTAGACTCAAGTTTTCTCGGCGACGACGACGAGGCCGCGCACCGGCTCGTTGTTCTCGTTGCGCGGCGAGGCCGGCTCGAGCGTGAGAAGCTTGAGCCCGGCTTTCGCGATGGCACCGCGCACATATTCCGCGGAGTGGGCATAGCGCAGGCCTTCGCCGAGCACGATGCCATCGCCCGCATGCGTCTCCAGCGTGAAAGCGAGCACGCCGCCTGATACGAGCACGCGCCTGGCTTCGGTCAGCACCGGCGCGAGATCGGAGAGATAGACGAACGCATCCGCCGCGACGACGAGGTTTGCGCATCCGTCACTCTTCGTGCGCAGGCCCTCGATCATGTCGGCGACTTCGAGCTCGGCATAGAGGTTCGTCGCGCGCGCTTCCTTGATCATGCCGGGCGACAGATCGATGCCGATGAAATGATCGACCTGCTTTGCGAAGGCGGCGGCCGCGAGCCCGGTGCCGCAACCGAGATCGATGGTGCGCTTGAAGAAGGCCGGCTTCTTGGCGGCGACGCGCGCGGCCAGCACCGCCTTGAAGATCAGGCTAGGGGCGCGATAGCCGAGATCGTTGATCAGCGCATGCTCGAAGCGCGGCGCGTACTGGTCGAACAGCGCCTGCACATAGGCTTTTGGCATCTCCGTCATCTCAGTGTCGCCGAGCCGCATCAGGTGCAGGCCGGCGCCGTGCTGATCCTCCGGATCGGATCGCCGCGCTTCACGGAAGGCCGCGATCGCCTTGTCGCGCTCGCCGAGCTGCTGGCGGATCTCGCCGAGCGTGAACCAGGCCGAGGTGAAGTTGGGCGCGAGCTCGATCGCCTGTTCGATCAGGTCGGCAGCGGCGGGCAGGTCGCCCTTGAGCTGGAGGTCGCGTGCGAACTCGAAACGGCGGTCGGCCATGAGATCGCCGGAGGTCAGGAACAGGCGGAGCGGCATAGAGGAACCAACACTCGTCATTGCCGGGCACCCGGCAATCCATCAAAAAAGGAACTGTTTAGGGCGATGGATGCGCGGGTCAAGCCCGCGCATGACAGGTGAATATCGGGGCACCGCTGCCTATATGACCCCGATGCGTCCGCAAGACATCCTGCTGCCAGCTGCTGCCGGCCTGTGCTGCAAGCCCGGCGGCTTCCATATCGACCCTGTCCGCCCGGTGGAGCGCGCCGTGATCACCCACGGCCATTCCGACCATGCCCGCGCCGGCCATGGCGCGGTGCTGGCGACGCAGGAAACGCTTGATATGATGCGGCTGCGCTATGGTGAGAATTTTGCCGGCTCGACGCAAGCCATCCGCTATGGCGAGGAGATCAGGCTCGGCGACGTCAGTGTCAAATTCCACCCCGCCGGTCATGTGCTGGGCTCGGCGCAGATCGCGGTGACCTGCAAGGACACCTGCATCGTCGCCTCCGGCGACTACAAGGACGCGCTAGATCCGACCTGCACGCCGTTCGAGCTGGTGCCATGCGACGTCTTCATCACCGAGGCGACGTTCGGCCTGCCGGTGTTCCGGCATGGCGATGCGGCCGACGAGGTAAAGAAGCTGCTGGCCTCGGTCGCCCTGTTTCCGGAACGCGCGCATCTCGTCGGCGCCTATTCGCTCGGCAAGGCGCAGCGCGTGATCGCGCTGCTGCGGCAGACCGGCTACGGCGCGCCGATCTATCTCCATGGCGCCATGGAGACGATCACCGAATACTATCAGAGCCGCGGCATTGACCTCGGCGAGCTCCGGCCGGTGAAGGGCGTGAAGAAGGCGGCACTTGCCGGCACCATCACGCTGGCGCCGCCGTCGGCGACCTCAGATCTCTGGACTCGCCGTTTTCCCGATCCCGTCACCGCATTTGCCTCGGGCTGGATGCGCGTGCGCGCCCGGGCGCGGCAGCGCGGCGTCGAGCTGCCGCTGGTGATCTCCGATCATGCCGATTGGGACGGCCTCACCGCGACCATCGCGGCGACCGGCGCCGGCGAGATCTGGGTCACCCACGGCCAGGAAGAAGCGCTGGTGCATTGGTGCCGGAGCAAAGGCCTGAAAGCGCAGCCGCTCGACCTCGTCGGCTATGGCGACGAGGAGGAGAGCGAGACGCCGATTGCCGACGGGACTGAGGCATGAACCGCTTCGCCGAACTGCTCGACCGCCTCGCCTACGAGCCCGGCCGCAACAACAAGCTGCGGCTGATCACCGGCTACTTCCGCGAGGTCGGCGATCCCGACCGCGGCTATGCGCTGGCCGCGCTCACCGGCGCGCTCAGCTTCAAGCACGCCAAGCCGGCGCTGATCCGCGATCTCATCGCGTCGCGGACCGATGAGGTGCTGTTCGGATTGAGCTACGATTATGTCGGCGATCTCTCGGAAACGGTCGCGCTGATGTGGCCGAAGAGCGTTGTCGACGACAACCAATCTTTCCTGGGCCACCCCTCTCCCCCGCCCTCCCCCGCAAGGGGGGAGGGAGCGCAGTTGCGCGCGGGGCTGCACACGGGCTCGACGACTGATGGTGATTCAGCGCGTGATGGACGCACCACTCTCACCGTTCCCTCCCCCCTTGCGGGGGAGGGTCAGGGAGGGGGGGACTCCGGGCGAGATGCCAACGATGCGCTCCACCCAAGCAACCATAACAACCCACCGCCCCCCACCCTCACCGAGGTCGTCACCACGCTGCGTATGCTCGGCAAGACCGAGCTGCCCAAGCAGCTCGAACGCTGGCTCGATGAGCTCGACGAGACCGGCCGCTGGGCGCTACTGAAGCTCGTCACCGGCGCTCTGCGGATCGGCATTTCCGCGCGGCTGGCGAAAACCGCGGCCGCTGCGCTCGGCGACAAGGACCCGCATGAGATCGAGCTGATTTGGCCGGGCATCGCTCCGCCCTATCTCGACCTGTTCGCCTGGCTGGAAGGCCGCGGCGAAAAGCCGGTCAATCGCGATCCCGCGCCGTTCCGGCCGGTAATGCTGGCGCATGCGATCGAGGACGGCGATTTCGCCGCGCTCGATCCCGCCGACTATATCGCCGAATGGAAATGGGACGGCATCCGCGTGCAGGCAGTCGCCGGCCGCGATGACCGCGGGCACATCACCGCGCGGCTCTATTCGCGCACCGGCGAGGACATCACAGGAAGCTTTCCCGATCTCGTGCCATCGCTGCGCCTGCCGGGCGCGATCGACGGCGAGCTCTTGATCCTGCGCGACGGCCGCGTGCAGAGTTTCAACGTCCTGCAGCAGCGCCTCAACCGCAAGGTCGTGTCGCCAAAGCTGATCAAGGAGTTTCCGATCCATTTGCGCGCGTACGATCTGCTCGGTGATGACGAGAATGATCTGCGCGAGTTGCCCTTCGCGGAGCGGCGCGAACGGCTGGAGACATTCGTCAGGAAGCTTAGCGATCCCCGCATCGATCTGTCGCCCACCGTCCCCTTCGCAAGCTGGGACGCGCTCACCGCCGCGCGCGCCGATCCCGCGAGTGTCGGCGCCGGGGAAGACGCGGACGCTGTCGAGGGCGTGATGCTGAAGCGGCGCGATGCGCCCTATCTGCCGGGGCGGCCGAAGGGGCAATGGTGGAAGTGGAAGCGCGATCCGCACATCATCGACGCCGTGCTGATGTATGCGCAGCGCGGCCACGGCAAGCGCTCGTCTTATTATTCCGACTACACCTTTGGTGTCTGGACGGCAGGCGCTGATGGCGATGAGCTGGTGCCGGTTGGAAAAGCCTATTTCGGCTTCACCGACGAGGAACTGCTGCAGATCGACCGCTTCGTTCGCCGCAATACCACGGAAAAATTCGGGCCCGTCCGCCATGTCGTGCACGAGGGCGACAAGGGGCTGGTGCTGGAGGTCGCCTTCGAGGGCCTGCAGCGCTCGCCGCGGCACAAGTCCGGCGTCGCCATGCGCTTTCCCCGCATCAGCCGCCTGCGCTGGGACAAGCCGCCGCGGGAGGCGGACCGGCTGGAGACGCTGGAGAGGATGTTGAAGGCGGAGCCGGCGGAGATTGAGATGTGAGGTGTGAGGTGTGAGGTGTGGATCTAGCCGCGATGGCGGTGCGCTCCCTCTCCCGCTTGCGGGAGAGGGGTGGGGAGAGGGTGTCTCCGCAGTGGGATTCCCCCAGAGGAGAGAACCCTCACCCGGCGCTACGCGCCGACCTCTCCCGCAAGCGGGAGAGGTTAGGGAGCCCGCGGCGCCCCGCCCGAATTAAACTCCCGTAACCCGATTGACGCCCCGTTGCGGGTTCCCCATGTGCCTCGCCGTGCCCTATAATGGGGTCGAATCCGCCCGAGGAGTTTTGCGATGGTCCAAGACGTCAGAGATTTGCCGGCCGGCCGCAGCGACGGCCTGAACCGCTTTCTCGGCGGCTCGCCGCTGGCGGTCGCATTTCGCCTGGTCCTGCTCTCGATCCTGGTCGGCGTCGTGCTTGCCGCGATCGGATTCGACCCCTGGAACATCATCTACAGCATCCGCCTGTTGTTCCAGCGTCTGTGGGATCTCGGCTTCGATACCATCAACTGGCTGTGGCGGTACTTCCTGCTCGGCGCGGTCATCGTGATCCCGATCTGGCTGCTCTCGCGCGTGTTCGGCGCGCCGCGCGGCCGGTGACCTCAAGGAGTTGCGCAGCCGATGCAACTGCGTTTCGTCGGCTGCGGTGACGCCTTCGGCTCCGGCGGCAGGCTCAACACCTGCTTCCATGTCTCGGGGCGCGAGACCAACTTCCTGATCGATTGCGGTGCGTCGGCCCTGCCGGCGCTGAAGCGACTGGAGATCGATCGCAGCGACATCGACCTCATTCTCATCACACACTTCCACGGCGACCATTTTGCCGGCCTGCCGTTTGTTCTGCTCGACGCGCAATTCTCGCGGCGGACGCGGCCGCTGACGATCGCGGGTCCGCGAGGCATCGAGACGCGGCTGACGCAGGCAATGGAGACGCTGTTCGAACATTCCTCGAAGACAAAACAGCGCTTCGAGCTCAACGTTGTCGAGCTCGCGCCCGAGCAACGCCAATCCTTTGGCGCCGTGACCGTGACACCCTACCCGGTCGTGCACGGCGACTCCGGCGGTCCCTTCCTCGCCTACCGCGTCGAGGCCGAGGGCCGCACGCTCGCCTACAGCGCCGATACCGAATGGACGGAGACGCTCATTCCGCTGGCGCATGGCGCGGACCTTTTCATCGCCGAAGCCTATATGTACGAGAAGGTGGTCAAGAACCATCTCAGCCTGAAGACCTTGGAACAGCATCTGCCCGACATCGGTGCCAAGCGACTCGTCCTCACCCATATGAGCGACGACATGCTGTCGCGCCTGGACGACGTGCCGCATCTTGCCGCCGAAGACGGCATGGTGCTGGTGTTCTGAAAGATGCACGCCCCCGTTCATCCCCGTGTCGGCAGCCGGCAGGTGTTCGCCATCGCCGGTCCCGCAATGGTCGCGAACCTCACGACGCCCCTGATCGGCGTGGTCTCGACCACCGCGATCGGCCGGCTCGACGATGCGGCGCTACTCGGCGGCGTCGCGATGGCCTCCGTGATCTTCGACTGCCTGTTCTGGCTGTTCGGCTTCCTGCGCATGAGCACGCTCGCCTTCACCGCGCAGGCGCTCGGCGCGGGCGAGACGCGCGAGCAGACCGTGATCCTGGTGCGCGGCTTCATCGTCGCCGGCCTGATCGGCGCGGCGCTGATCGCGCTGCAATTGCCGCTCGCCGCCGTGTTGTTCGACCTGATGGGCGGCAGCGAAGGCGTGACGCGGGCGGCAAAGACCTATTTCATGATCCGGATCTGGTCCTCACCCTTCGCCTTCGCCAACTACGTCATCCTCGGCTGGCTGGTGGGACAGGCCCGCGCCAATCCGGCGCTGCTGCTGCAGGTCGTCATCAACCTCATCAACATGGCGGCGACGATTTTTCTGGTGCTGGTCTACGACACCGGCATCGCGGGCGCGGCGATTGCCGCGCTGGTGTCGGAGACGGCAGGCTTCGTGCTCGGCGTGATCGTCTGCCGACGCCACGCCGACGGCGGTTTCAAGGTGCCCCGCGCAACGCTGTTCGATCGCGCCAAACTGATGCGGCTGCTGGCGGTCAACACCGACATCCTGATCCGCACCGCGGCGCTGATCGCCGTGTTCCTGTTCTTCACCGCCAAGGGCGCGCGGGCCGGCGACGTCACGCTTGCCGCGAACTCGGTGCTCAACAATTTCCTGCTGGTCAGCGCCTTCTTCCTCGACGGCCTCGCCAATGCGGCGCAACAGCTCTGCGGCCGCACCTTTGGCGCGCGCGACGCCAGGGGTTTTTCGGATTCGACCCGGCTGGTTCTGCTGTGGGGGCTCGGCTTCGCGCTGGTCGTCGCGGTGCTGTTCGCGCTGTTCGGACCTGACATCATCAATTTCATGACGGCGAGCGAAGACGTCCGCCGCGCCGCGCGCGACTTCCTGCCGTTCATCGTGCTCGCGCCCATCCCCGGTGTGTTCGCCTTCGGCTTCGACGGCATCTATGTCGGCGCGACCTGGGCGCGCGAGATGCGCAATCTGATGCTGGTCTCGCTCGCGATCTTCTTCGGCGTCTGGCTGGCGCTGCAGTCGTACGGCAACACCGGGCTGTGGTGCGCGCTGATCGCGTTCTATGTGGCTCGCGGCGGATTGCAGGGCGCAAAGTATCCGGCGCTGTACGGGGCGACGTTCTCGAAACCATAGCTCTCGTGTCCCGGACGCGCAGCAGCGTGAAACGCTGCTGCGCAGAGCCGGGGCCCAGGAGCTTGCACAAACGGTTAGATGGGCCCCGGCTCTGCAGCGCACCGCACCGCACCGGACGATGCTTCGCATCGCCGGGAGCGCTGCGCTGCGTCCGGGGCACGAGCCTGAGCTACATCCCCGGCCAGTCTTCCGCGGTCAGCGTCGCCGCATCGGAGCCCACGATTTCGGACAACGAATCCCGGCCCGTGCGCAGCAATGTCGAGGTGAGGTCGCGTTTGATCTCGTCGACGAGGCCGAGCCCCTTGTAGATCAGCGACGAATAGAGCTGGATCAGGCTGGCACCGGCGCGGATCTTCGTCAGTGCGGCCCCTCCGGAATCGACGCCGCCGACGCCGACCAGGGGGAACGCGCCCTCGACGCGCACATAGGTCTCCGCGACCATCCGCGTCGAGAGGCGGAACAGCGGCCGGCCGGACAGGCCGCCCTGCTCCTTGGCGCGCATCTCCTCGCGCAGCGTGCTCGGCCGCGCGATCGTCGTGTTCGACACGATCATGCCGTCGACCTTGCGCGAACGCGCGACCTGCACGACGTCGTCGAGCTGGGCGAGGCTCAAGTCAGGCGCGATCTTGAGCAGCACCGGCGTATCGCCAGCCTTCTGCCGCACCCGCTCGCGCGCATCGATCACCCGCGCGAGGAGATCGTCGAGCAGCGCGCCTTCCTGCAAGTTACGCAGGCCCGGCGTGTTCGGCGAGGAGACGTTGACCGTAAAATAGCTCGCGACCGGCGCAAAGGTCTCGATCAGCTTGACGTAGTCGTCGACACGGTCCGGCGAATCCTTGTTGGCGCCGACATTGACGCCGACGATGCCGCCATGCTGCGCGCGGGCGGCGAGACGGCGCAGCACGACCTCCGCGCCGTCATTGTTGAAGCCCATGCGGTTGATGACGGCTTCGTCGCGCTCGAGCCGGAACAGCCGCGGGCGCGGATTGCCTCCTTGCGGCTTCGGCGTCACCGAGCCGATCTCGACGAAGCCGAAACCGAGCCGCAGCAGCGCATCCGGCACCTCGGCGCTCTTGTCGAAGCCGGCGGCCATGCCGATCGGATTGGGAAAGTTGAGCCCGAAGGCGCGCACCGCGAGCTTGGCATCGTCAGGGCGCGGCTTGACCGGCGGCAGGAAACGCAGGCCCTGGATCGCGAGGCGATGCGCATCCTCCGGATCGAGCCAGCGCAGCACGGGCAGCGAGAGAGCATCGAAAGCGCGGATCACGGGGCAAGCTCCGGAACATCGTGGCCGCCGTCGGAGCGCATGTTGAGGTTTATCACCGAAATCACCGCACCGAGATCGAGTTCCCCGTAGAGGTGCGGAAACAGCTCGTCATTGCGCGAGCGCTCCCAGCGCAGGTCGCGGCCGAGCGCATCGCCGTCGACCTCGACCAGGAACAGCGCCCGCTGCCCGGCGAAGTGCTTGCGCAAGGTCTCGGGAACCTGGGCGGCCGTCGAGAAATGGATGAAGCCGTCGCGCGAATCGTCCGCGCTGCCCTGGTACACGCCGTGCCGTTCCGCCTCGCGCCAGGCCGAGGCCGGACAGATTTTGTAGATCTTGACCACCGCTTACGCAGCCCTGTTTGCCCTTTGAGACAGCTCTTTGAGTCTCTTGGGTTTTTTCGTCTCTTGGGGTCCCTGAAACCCCGGGCGCGACCGTAAAGGCCGCTCCTTCCGAACTCAAGACTTAGAGCCTATTCCGTCCCGATGAAATCGGAACGGGACTTCAGATTCCTGTTTTGACGCGTTTTCCTTGCCACGAACGGGTATTCCCTCCGCCCGACAACCGCTTTCGCGCCACCCCTTGCGCAAAAAACGGAAAACCGGTTGATTTGAGGACAGTTTTCCTGGGTTGCGACGGGCTGGACCTTCCATGGTCAGACAGGCCAAAGCGCAGAGGATGCTGACTCACGACCAGATCTGGGTCGCGCTGGATCGGCTGGCGGCGCGTGCCGGCCTGTCGCCGTCCGGCCTTGCCAAGCGCGCCGGGCTCGATCCCACCACCTTCAACAGGTCCAAGCGCGTCACCCCGGACGGCCGCGAGCGCTGGCCCTCGACCGAATCGATCGCGAAAGCGCTGGCGGCGACCGGCGACTCCATCGACACCTTTGCAAGGCTGATCGACGACGAGCCGGGCGACGGCCGTTCGGTGCCGCTGCTCGGCCTGGCGCTGGCCGGCGCGAGCGGCGCCTTCGACGAGTCCGGCCTTCCATCGGGCAAGGACTGGAGCGAAGTCGCGCTTCCCGCCGCCGAGGACAGCCAGACGTTTGCGCTGGAAATCGCCGGCGATGCGCTTGCGCCCGCTTATCGCGACGGCGACGTCATCCTGGTCTCGCCCGGCGCACCGATCCGCAAGGGCGATCGCGTCGTGGTGAAGTCCAGAGCGGGGGAAGTGACGATCGCAACCCTGACGCGCCGCACGGCAAAGGCGCTGGAATTGCAGCCGCTCGATGCCTCGCAGGCCGAGCACACGATGGCGACGGGTGAGGTCGCGTGGATCTCAAGGATCGTGTGGGCAAGCCAATAGATTGAGCGCGCGATCGCCATTGCGACTCACCGCCCCTCTCGCCTAGGTTGCGCGCGAAATTGCCGATCAAATTCATCGGAGGGGGACTATGATGAATCGCCGTCACGCATTGAAAGCACTCGCGGGTCTTGCGCTTTGTCCGTTGTGCAAGCCGGCCTTCGCCGCCGAAGGCGCGCATTGGAGCTATGAAGGCGCCGGCGGTCCGGGCAAATGGGGCGAGCTCGATGCAGCCAACAAGGCCTGCGCGGTCGGCCTGCAACAGTCGCCGATCGACATCGAGACGACGGTGAAATCGCAATTGCCCGCGCTGAAGCTGAACTGGGGCAAGAGCGCCGACACCATCGTCAACAACGGGCACACGATCCAGCTCAACTTCGCCGAGGGCAGCACGCTCACGCTCGGCGACGTCAAATACAAGCTGCTCCAGGTGCACTTCCACCGACCGAGCGAGCACATGATCGGCGGCAAGAATTTTCCGATGGAGGCGCATTTCGTCCATCGCAACGATGCCGGCGGGCTCGCCGTGGTCGGCGTGCTGATGACCGAGGGCAAGCCGAACCCGGCCTTTGGCAAAATCATCAAGACCATGCCGACGGCGGAAGGCCCCGCGGTGAAGGCGGATGCGAGCATCGATCCGCTCGCCCTGCTGCCGACGAAGCTCAGCTACTACCGCTATCCCGGCTCGCTGACGACACCGCCCTGCTCGGAAGTGGTCGAATGGCTGCTGCTGACCACGCCGATCCAGGTGTTGTCGGCCGACGTCGCCGCGTTCGCAAAGCTCTACCCGATGAACGCGCGCCCGGTGCAGAAGGATAACCGGCGTTACGTGCTGCGGTCGATTTGAGGCGTGACTCCAATCAGCGCCGTCGTCCCGGCGAACGCCCTAGGGCATGCACGTATCTAGTGCGGCGGATTGACTCGGGTTGGCCACAGGGGATTCCAGAATCGGAAGTCTGTGTG
>NZ_JAFCJZ010000018.1 GCF_018130765.1 Bradyrhizobium iriomotense | reverse complement strand
CGCTGCGATCGCGGCCTGAGCCCCACGCATTTGGCTCTCAGAGACGATCTCCTCCAAGACGTTTTTACACGACCAAGGCCCATGGCTGACCTTGCGGTGCAGTTCGCTGACCATCAGCTTTGATTCCAGTTGCAGAAATTTGACCAGAGGCGGCTGATCGAGCGCTGTTCGGCGGGTGGCCCAGCCACAAGCCCTTGCGTTGCCTGACGGGCAAAACACCCAGCTTATCGGTCAACCCGCGCCGGCAAAAATATTCATATTTACCGAAATTCGGAAACGGCGTATGTGTCGCGCAACCCGGCCCAAGGAAGAGGGGCGTATCGCGATCGTCACGAACGCGGGGCGGGCGGCGGTGGACGTGGGTCACATCGGCGCGAAGGTTTTTGCAGGGCGGGCGACCGTGAGCAAAAACGTAGCGCACACGACCGGTGCGATCTGCGTACGGCAAAATCGTATGGTCCTGGCGCCCGGGGTCTGTGCGCCAAGTCTTGTGGTGATGTGTGCGGCCCAACCGGGCCCTCGCGTCAGTCATCCGCAAGGCGACGGGGGCAATAGTGCAACGCTCCCTGGGGAGAGCACGACATAAGCCGTAAGCCCACTGCGCAGGGAAGGCCGGATGTCTGGCTACACCTGTATGCCGCTGTGCAGATTCTTGTTGCCACCTTTCGCACAGTGGACCGTGGGTGCCCGGCCGGCACCCGGTCTTCCCTGCGCCCTCTTTCATTCGAGGGTGAAGCGACGAAGCATAGCTCGGGCGAAAGATGCCGCGAGAGCGCGAAGGTGTCTTTAACGTTTCAGAAGTCCAATGTTGCGGCGAGCGCTTACCGATCACCGTCACCCCCGCGCAACGGCGAAGCCGTTGTCGCTGGAGGTGGCCGCTCCTTCAGCGGCCCTCGAAGGGCGACGGCCCAGCTGCGTCTCGGCCGTTCATCCTTCGAGGCTCGCGACGCAGTGCAGGTGCACTGCGCCACTCGCACCTCCAGCGACAACCGCTTCGCGGTTGCGCGGGGATGACGGAATGGACACCGCAGCCGCGGAAGCTCCTGGATTGCTTCGCTGCGCTCGCAATGACGAGGATGATGCAGTTGTGGGCTCACAGCGCGTCCGGGACACGAGAGGAGAGAGCGGCGCAACACACCCCAGACGTGAGAAAGCGCCCGTGGGGGGCGGGCGCTTTCTGTAGTCGACTTGGGGTTGGGGTCGTCTACATATCCACGTGGCAACTTTGGGGGGCTGGTAAAGAGCCGCGTGAATTCACAAAACTCGTCAAATCTCCTTATCGAACGAGGGACGCGTTCGAGCTGGTGATAACGACCGGCTTGCCGGCCTTGATGACGCGGGCCGTCTGAGTCAGACCTTCGTCCGAACCCGAGCGTGCCGTGATGCCGAAGCCCGCCACCGCGATCCCTGCGACGAGGGCGACGACCACAATCTTCAAATGGGTCGCGCGATCGGCGCTGTAGATCGAGTGGTTCATGGAAGCCTCCTGCCGCCACCTACCCGAAGTAGTCGCCGGCCGTTTGAGGCAGGTTCATACTTCCGGTGCCCAACAACCTAGTATTGGCGGGATTCGTTCCCAAGAGGCGATCACAAGAGCGTGATACGACGTGAAAGATCGCGATCAAAGGCGGCCCTTGATCGTTCTTTTTTATAATTATTTCAACGCCATAATGTGCCTGCCGGGCGCCTTTTCGGCCTTTGGTCGACAAGGCGCCAGGAACTCAAAAACCATTTGCCTGTGGCCGAAAAACACACGGCTTCTTAAGGCAAATCAGATGCTTCCGACCGTTTTCAACCTCGCCCTGGGGTGGATTTCAGCCTGCGACAGCACGGTGGTCTGGGCGCGGAACCGCTCGACGAGTGAGCGCACAAAGGGACGAATTGCCGCAGAGGTGACCAGCACCGGCGCCTCGCCTTCGCGGGCGGCGCGCTCGAAGGCCTCGCGCACGGCGGTCATGAATTCCGACAGCTTCGAGGGCTGCATGGCGAGGCTGCGCTCCTCGCCCTGGCCGATGATGGATTCGGCGAAGGCCTGCTCCCACCGCGCCGACAGCGCGATCAGCGGCAGATAGCCGTTGTAGGAGGTGTTTTGGGCGCAGATCTGCCGGGCGAGGCGGGCGCGGACGTGCTCGACCATGGTGGAGGGATTGCGCGAGAAGGCGAGTGAGTCCGCGATGCCTTCGAGGATGGTCGAGAGGTCGCGGATCGAGATGCGCTCGGCGAGCAGCAGCTGCAGCACGCGCTGGATGCCGGAGACCGTGACCTGTCCGGGGACGATGTCCTTGACCAGCTCGCTCTGCTCCTTCGGCAGCTCCTTGAGCAGCTTCTGCACCTCGCCGTAGGAGAGCAGGTCCGACATGTTGGCCTTGAGCAGCTCGGTGAGATGGGTCGAGAGCACGGTCGCGGCGTCGACGACGGTGTAGCCCTTGAGCGAAGCTTCTTCCTTGAGGCTGGCATCGACCCAGGTCGCGGGCAGGCCGAAGGTCGGCTCGGTGGTGTGGATGCCGGGCACCTGAACCTGGCTGCCGCCGGGATCCATGACCATGAACTGGTTCGGCCAGATCTTGCCGGTGCCGGCGTCGACCTCCTTGATCTTGATGATGTAGGTGTTGGCCTCGAGCTGGACGTTGTCGAGGATGCGTACCGCCGGCATCACAAAACCCATCTCGATCGCGAGCGAGCGGCGCAGCGCCTTGATCTGCTCGGTGAGGCGGTCGGTGCCGTCGGGCCCGTTGACGAGCGGCAGCAGGGCATAGCCGAGCTCGATCTTGAGGTCGTCGATCTTGAGCGCGGCCGAGATCGGCTCTTCCGCCGCGGCGGCGCCGGCTGCACCCGGTGCACCGGCGGCAGGCGCGGCGTTGGCGGCTTCCTCGGCCTTCACCGCGGTGCGCTTGTGGTTGCGCGCGTGCCAAGCCAGCGCGCCGGCGCCGGCACCGAGCGCCAGGAAGGGGATGGTCGGAATGCCCGGCAGCGCCGCCAGCACCAGCATCACCGCCGAGGACATCGCCAGCGCCTGCGGATAGCCGGAGAACTGCTTCATCAGCGCCTTGTCGGCGGCGCCGGACACGCCGGCCTTGGAGACGAGCAGGCCAGCCGCGGTCGAGACGATCAGCGCCGGCACCTGGGTGACGAGGCCGTCACCCACCGTCAGCAGCGTGTAGCTGCGGCCGGCATCGGCGAAAGACATGCCCTGCTGCGCCACGCCGATGATCATGCCGCCGACGACGTTGATGAAGACGATCAGAAGGCCGGCGATGGCGTCGCCGCGGACGAATTTGGAGGCACCGTCCATGGCGCCGAAGAAGCCGCTCTCGTCCTCGAGCTCCTTGCGCCGCTGCTTGGCGACCTTCTCGTCGATCAGTCCGGCGGAGAGGTCGGCGTCGATCGCCATCTGCTTGCCGGGCATGGCGTCGAGGTGGAAGCGCGCTGCGACTTCGGCGATACGGCCCGAACCCTTGGTGATGACGACGAAGTTGACGATGATCAGGATGGCGAAGACGATGATGCCGATGACGAAATTGCCGCCCATCACGAAGCTGCCGAACGCCTCGATGACGTGACCGGCGGCATCCGTGCCCTCGTGCCCATGCGACAGGATCAGGCGGGTCGAGGCCATGTTGAGCGACAGGCGCAGCATGGTCGAGATCAGCAGGATGGTCGGGAAGGCCGAGAATTCCAACGGCGCCTGGATGAACAGCGACGTCATCAGGATCAGGATCGAGAGCGTGATCGAGATCGCCAGGAACAGGTCCAGCACGATCGCGGGCAGGGGGAGGATCAGCACCACCAGGATGGTGAGGATGCCGAGCGCCAGCGCGATGTCGCCGCGCTTGAGAATGTTGACGATCTCGTTGAGGGAGGGGACGCCGGGCTTCGCGCCGCCTACGCCCTGTCCCGCGGTGACGTCGACCATGGTAGCTGCCTCCCCGCGCGACTGCCGCCCGCGCGCCCCAAACGTCTGCGCGGCGGCCGATGGGCCGCCGTTCCGAAAGTGAGGCACCGCACTGGCGTCCACGGGAGCTCCCGTTCTACGCGGCTGACGACACTCGACTTCACTCGGCAATTCTTGCCGGGTGTATGGTTAGCAAAGGGTTAACGGAGGGGGTGGCAGGGGGGCAGACCGGGGTGTTTCGGGCCCCTCGGGGTGTCATTCCGGGGCGCCCGAAGGGCGAACCCGGAATCTCGAGATTCTCAGGTGCGCAATTGCGCACCAGGGTCTGGTCCTGCGGACCATCCCGGAATGACGGGGCAGTTGGCAGAGCGCCCCTACTTCGCCTTGTCCATCTTCGTCACCGTGTAGCCCGACGTCGCCTCCTCGGCCTCGAAGGTCACCTTGTCGCCGACCTTCACCTGCTTGAGCATGGCGGGGTCCTTGACGCGGTAGACCATGGTCATGGGCTCCTCCATGCCGAGGCTCTTGGCCGGGCCGTGCTTGAGCGTGATCTTGCCAGCGCCCTCGTCGATCTTCTTGACCTCGCCGCTGATCGAAGCGCTCTGCGCCGCGACCGCGCCGAAGGTCAGGCCTGCGCTCAGCGCCAGCGCTGCAGCGATGCGGATGATGCGGTTCATAGAAATCTCCACTGTTTACTTGACGGTGACTTGGCCGACCATGCCGTACTCGCGATGGTCGGGGATCAGGCAGGAGAATTCAAAGGTGCCGGCCTTGGTGAATTTCCAGACGATCTCGGCCGTCTTGTTCGGCGCCAGCCGCACGCCGTTGGGCTCGTCGTGCTCCATGTGCGGATGCTTCTTCATCACCTCGGCATGCGCGAGATTCTCCTTGGTGGTCGCGAGCAGGAATTCGTGGTCCTCCTTGCCGACATTGCGCAGCACGAAGCGGATCTGCTCGCCCTGCTTGACTGCGATCTTCGACGGCTCGTACGACATCTCGCTCAGCGAGATCTCGATGGTGCGCGCCGGCTTCTTGGGATCGCCGGGCTCGCCCGCCGAAAAGGACGCATGGCCGTGATCTTCGTGCGCGCCGGCGGACGAGATCGAGAGCGCTGCCAGCGCGAGGACGAAAGTGACGGTCTTCTTCATTGTAGTCTCCAGTTGGTGGTTCATCGAAACGCTCACATCTTCATGTTCTTCATCGGCGGGCTGCCGGGTTTCTGCCGGGCCGGCTCTGTGGCCGGCGCCGTGACTTCGTAGGCGACGGTGCCTTGCGGGAATTTGTACGGACCGGGATCGCGGTAATCGTCGCGCGCGAGGTTCTCGCGGATCTTCATCACCGTGAACATGCCGCCCATCTCGATCGGCCCGAACTGGCCGGTGCCGGTCATCATCGGCAGCGTGTTGTCGGGCGCGGGCATCTCCATGTTGCCCATCGCCATCCCGGTCGAGCCCATGGCCATGCCGTCAGGCGCGAGCTTGCCGACGGCCTTGGCGAGATCCTTGCGCGACACGCCGATGAGGTTGCGGACCTCGTGTCCCATTGCGTTCATGGTGTGATGCGACTTGTGGCAGTGGAACGCCCAGTCGCCGGGATTATCGGCGAGCACGTCGAACACCCTGATAGCGCCGACGGGGACGTCGGTGGTGGTTTCGGGAATCTGCGCGCTCTCGGGAATCCAACCGCCGTCGGTGCAGGTCACCGCAAAGCTGTGGCCGTGCAGATGGATCGGATGGTTGGTCATGCTGAGATTGCCGATGCGCACGCGCACCTTGTCGCCGAGCCGCACCGGCAGCGGATCGATCCCCGGAAACACCCGCGAATTCCAGGTCCACATGTTGAAGTCGGTCATCTCGTTGACCTGCGGCAGATAGCTGCCGGGATCGACGCGATAGGTGCTCATCACGAAGACATAGTCGCGGTCGACGGGGCGGAAATTCGGGTCGCGCGGATGCACGACGAACATGCCCATCATGCCCATCGCCATCTGCACCATCTCGTCGGAATGCGGGTGGTACATGAAGGTCCCGCTCTTCTTCATCTCGAACTCGTAGACGAAGGTCTTGCCCGGATCGATGTGCGGCTGGTTCAATCCTCCGACGCCGTCCATGCCGCTCGGCACGATCATGCCGTGCCAGTGCACGGTGGTGTATTCGGGCAGGCGGTTGGTGACGAAGATGCGGACCTTGTCGCCCTCGACCGCCTCGATGGTCGGGCCGGGAGACTGGCCGTTGTAGCCCCACAAATTCACCTTCATGCCTTCGGCGAATTCGCGCACCACGGGTTCGGCGACGAGGTGGAATTCCTTCCAGTCGCCGTTCATGCGGAACGGCAGCGACCAGCCGTTCAGCGTGACCACGGGGCGATAGTCGGGGCCGCTGATGGGGTGCAGCGGCGGCTGCATCACCACCTTGTCCATGGTCGGCGCTTCCGGAATCGATGCGGCCTGGACGCGGCCGCTGATGGCCGACGCGCCGGCAAGGGCGGCGCTGCCCAGAAATCCTCGGCGGGAAAACATGCTGGCCTCCATCTCAGTGGTCGCCATCGGCAGACACTGCCGCGGCGATAGTGGTTGCATTGTCGCCGCCAGAGGCGGGCGAGCCGCCGCCATTGACGGCGGTCTGCAGGTCGGCCTGGGCGAGGAAGAATCTTTGCCTGGCATCGATGGCACCGCGCAGCGACGCCAGGCGCTGCCGCGCCTCCGTCAGCAGTGCAAAGATGCCGACCTGCATGCTGGAGAAACGCAGCTGCATCTCCTCAGTGATGATCTTGCGCAAGGGAACGATCTCGCGCTGGAAGTGGCTGGCGATGTCGTAGGTGGACCGGTAGACGCGATAGGCGTCTCGTGCCTCCGAGCGAACGTTCACGGCACGCTCGGTCAGGCGGTTGAAGGCGAGATTGTAGGTCTCCGCCGCCTGCCGCACGCGGACCTCGCCGCCGTCGAAGATCGGGATCTGGAACTGCACGTCGAAGCCGCGTTCGCGGAACGGCGGCCCTTCCGGATCCTGGGTGCGGCGGGAGATGCCGGCGAGATCAAGCAGCGTCACGAAACGCGTCGCCTCAGTGAGGTTCAACGCTTTCGCCAGCGCCGTCAGTTCCAGCCGCGCGATCTGCAGATCGATGCGATGCGCGACCGCGTCGACCTCGATCGAGGGCAGGGCCTGCGGCCGGCGCGGCAATGGCGGCAACTGGTTGGGCAGACGGAAGTCGAGGCCGTCGTCCCACAGCCCCATCAGGCGCGCGAGTCTTTCGCGCGTGCTGGTCGCGGCCTGCCGCGCGGTCGCGAGGTCGGCGGTCGTCTCGGCGTAGAACACCTGTTCGCGGGCCTGGTCGAGCTTGTTGATCGAGCCGGTCTCGCCGAGCTTGACGGCGAGCTGGGCCGTCGATTCCGCCGTGGCCTTCGCGTCCGTCAGCAGCACCACGAGCTCGTTGCAGGTGACTGCGCGGACATAGGCGCGGCGCACGTCGGCAGCGAGCCGCAACGTCGCCAGCGCCGCGCGCAACTGCGCCTGGCGGAAGCGGTCGCGCGCGATCTCGGAGCGGAACGGCAGTGTTGCGAGGGCGAGGATGTCGCCGACCACCTGGCGCTCGATCTCGTTCGCGCCGTTGCCCGAGATCCGCGAGATCGAGAACACGGGGTTAGGCGGCAGGCTCTGCTCGACCTGTTCGGTTTCGGCCAGCGCCAGTTCGTTGTAAGCGGCTTGCAGCCCCTTGTTGTTGAGCAGCGCGATCTGCACGGCGGTCTCGATGGTCAGCGTGCGCGCCAGCAACCGGCGGACGGTCGCGTCGACGGCCTCGGCGCCTTCGGCTGATCGGACGAAGGCGACGTCCTTTTTGATGGTCTGGCTGGTGAGGTCCGAGACCGTCGTCATGCCGCCGTCCGGCGAGAACGCCATGCAGCCGGCAAGACTTATTGATGAAAGGCCGAACGCGGTGAGCACGAGCAGGCCGCGCGCAAGATGATGTGCCATGGCGCGCTCCTACCGGTCTTGCTTCGGTTGCGGCGTGACGGCGTCATTGCGGTCGCGCCATGGCGCCGGCGTCGCCGGCCGCAGGCTGGTATAGGGCGCGATGGTCGAGCGATAGCCGACGCGTGCCACCTTCGCCGCGGGATCGGCGGGGTCGGCACTGGCGACTTGTGTCGTTGCCGGCATGCAGCCGGACAGCGCCAGCGCGGCAAAGGCCGGCAGCAGCCAATTGAATCGAATGTGTCGTCCACCCACCGCAGATGCGGCGGCGGACTTCGCCCCGGAAAGCGCAAGCATGTCTTATTCCTGATCTGGAACCACAGGTTCGCGCGCGCAAATGCGCGCTCGGACCGACGTCGTTGCGTCAGATCAGGCGATGGGGGGGCGGTAGTGCTGGGGCGGCGCCGTGCTGTGCAGGCTGGCCACGATCTCGGGCGCGCAGGTCGATTTCGGCTGGACCGGTGTCGCGACGCTGGGCAGATCGGCCGGCAGCGCGCTGACGCACATCATCGCGCAGCACGGGCCCACGGTTCCCTTGCCGCCATGTTGATGCGGAGCGGGGGCATCCTTCGCGGCGGTCTGGTGATGCGCGTGGGTTCCCGCATGTTCGTGCGAGGCATCACCATGCTGATGGCCCGCCATCTGGTGATGCACCGGCACGAGGTCGGCGAGGAGTGCGTCGTCAAGGCGCGGCGCGGGACCAGTGCCCAAGGCGAGGCTTGCCGCCGGTGCGAGCACGCAGAACAGATAGGCGAGGGCGATGATCCGCCCCACCCTGATCCGCATCGATCGCGTCAATCGCAACAACATTCCGCCGATAGGCTCCTCGCGCGGCAAGGTTGCACACGCTGATTGCAAACTAATGGCAAAACGCGCGTTCGCCAAGCACCTTCTTACCGCAGTGCACCGCGCATGCCCAATATATCGCCACGTTGCTTGACCCTCTGCTGATCCGCGGGCCATGGTCCGGCCCGTGCACGCGCCAAATCATCCAGAACAAAGACCAGACTCATTCAGCCCTGATTCCCGTCAGGCCTGGATACGGCTCGTTATTGCGCTGGTGATCGGTTCGATCGGCGGCGTCGGCATGTGGGCGATCGTGGTCATGATTCCCGCAGTGCAGGCCGAATTCGCCGCCACGCGCGGCGCGGTGTCGCTGGCCTTCACCCTCATGATGTTCGGCTTCGGGCTGGGCGGCGTGATCGCCGGCAAGATCACGGACCGGTTCGGCATCGTGCCCGCGATGGCGATCAGCATCGCCTTCCTCGGCGTCGCCAATACGCTGGCGGGACTTTCGACGCAGCTCTGGCAGTTCATCGCGGCCTATTTCCTGATCGGGCTCGGGACATCGGCGACCTTCGCGCCGCTGATGGCGGAGGCCTCGCACTGGTTCGAGCGTTATCGCGGACTTGCCGTGACCATCGTCGCCAGCGGTAATTATTTCGCCGGAACGATGTGGCCCCCGATCGTCAACTGGGGCATGCAGTCGATCGGCTGGCGCACCACCCATATCGGTATCGGTCTTGTCTGTGTGGGCCTGATGACGATCCTGGTTCTGGTCCTGCGCGCGCAGATGGGTAACGACACGGTCCATGACCACGCCAAGGCACCTCCGCCGCGGGTCGATCTCAAGCTCTCGACCAATACGCTGACGGTGCTGCTCTCGATCGCCAGCATCTCCTGCTGCGTCGCCATGGCAATGCCGCAGGTCCACATCGTCGCCTATTGCGGCGATCTCGGCTACGGCGTGGCGCGCGGCGCCGAGATGCTGTCGCTGATGATGGCCTGCGGCATCGTCAGCCGCATCGGCTCCGGCTATCTCGCCGACAAGATCGGCGGCATCCGCACGCTGCTGGTCGGATCACTGGCGCAAGGCTTTGCGCTGGTCTTCTATCTGTTCTTCGACAGCCTCACCTCGCTGTATCTGATCTCCGCGATGTTCGGCCTGTTCCAGGGCGGCATCGTGCCGAGCTACGCCATCATCGTGCGCGAGGCGATGCCCGCACGCGAAGCCGCGACCCGCGTCGGCATCGTGATCTTCGCCTCAGTGTTCGGCATGTCCTTCGGCGGCTGGGTGTCCGGCGTGATCTTCGATGCCACCGGCTCCTACGGCGCGGCCTTCGCCAACGGCGTCGCCTGGAACGCGCTCAATATCGGCATCGTCGTGCTGCTGCTGATCCGCTCGCGGATGGGTTCGGTGAAGACCGGTCCGGGCTTTGCGACTTAAACGGCCTGTCCTGCCTTCAGCAGAGTGCAGCCGGTGATCTTGTAGCTGCCGTCCGGCTGCTGCTCGAGCGTGTACAGAGCCTCCCAGGCTTCGCCATTGGCATCGACGATGTGGACGCGCTGGGAGATCCAGCTGCCTTCGCTCTTGCTCTCGCCAAACTCGAAACTCTTGTGACGATAGACCGGTGCGTAGCCGTTCTGCACCATGGACATGAAGATGTCGGGGGCCGGAAAAATCTCCTTGATCGCGGGCGCGGCGTAAGAATAGGCGGCGCTCGCGTCGTCGCGGACGAAGGCCTGCTCCTGGGCGCGGATGACGCCCTGCGCCGCGGTGACGTCGTCGGCGAACGCTGAGACAGAGCTGAAGATCGCACTGAGAGCGACGAGCAAGGCGGCAATGCGCATGACAGGCTCCGCGTTGAAATCCCGGCGGTGCTGATCCTAGCACGCCCCATGGGAAATACGGGCGTGCTATCGCTTCCGTTTCACCGCCGGTTTTGCGGGCTTGGCAACGCGGGCCTTGGCCTTGGCGGCCGTCTGCATCCGCAGGCCGTCGACGAACACGTCCAGCATGCGCAGCACCGAGGATTGCCAGCCGGGCTGGTCGTGCATGTAGCACATGCCGATCAAGGCCCTGAGCAAATCCTCCGGGCTGACATCGGCGCGCATCTGGCCGGCTGCGACCGCGCGGTCGAGCAGCGAGCCGATCGCCTTGGTCAGCCGGTCCATCGAGAAGGCGGCGAGTTCCGACGAACTCTGGAACGTCAACGCCAGTGCGGCCGACATGCCCTTTTTCGTGGCAACGAATTCGACAGCAGAATTCAGCCAGCGGCGCAGTGCGTCGACCGGGTCCTTCGCAGTCTTCAATTGTTCGGCGAGCTCGCTGAGTTGCTCGACCTCGCGCCGGTACACCGCCTCGAACAGATCCTCGCGCGTCGGAAAATGCCGGTAGAGGGTGCCGATGCCGACCCCGGCGCGCTTTGCCACGGCCTCCAGGCTTGCCTCGGGCCCGCCGGCGCTGAACACGGCCTTCGCCGCTTCGAGCACGCGCTCGCGATTGCGCACGGCATCGGCGCGGGGCTTCCGGATCTGGTCGGTGTGGTCGTCCATATCAGCCAATGTAGATCACGAATTGGTTAGATTGAACCCTCACAGGGCTGCATCGCGTTGTATGCGCACGCCCTTTGATGAATTCCAAATATTTTCCGGCGGCCCTTGTTAAGCGGAGGGTGCCTCCGTATCTTCGTGGAGATGTCGGCCGGGTTCCGCCTGGCTGGCGCATATCGACAGCGGCCACGGCGGTGGGCGGTGGGCGCTGGCCGATGACTCATGTCCATATCTGATCGGAGCCTTGTATGAACCACTCCATCAGCCTCACCGTGAACGGTGCGCGGCGCGATTTCGTCCTCGACGATCCGCGCGTCACGCTGCTCGATCTCCTGCGTGAGCGCCTCCATCTCACCGGAACCAAGAAGGGATGCGACCGCGGCCAGTGCGGCGCCTGCACCATTCTCGTCGACGGCAAGCGCATCAACTCCTGTCTCGCGCTCGCCATCAGCCATGACGGCGCCGACATCCTCACCATCGAAGGCGTCGCGCGCGGCGACCAGCTTCATCCGGTGCAAGCCGCCTTCATCGCCCATGACGGATTCCAGTGCGGCTTCTGCACGCCCGGCCAGATCATGAGCGCGATCGGCATGATGCAGGAGGCCCAGGCCGGCAACGATCCCGAACGCATCCGCGAATGCATGAGCGGCAATCTCTGCCGCTGCGGGGCCTATGCCGGCATCGTCGATGCCGTGCTGGAGGCGCAGGCCGGGATGGACGAAACCAACCAGAGGCGCTCCGCATGAAACCGTTCGATTATGTAAGGCCCGCCACGGTCACGGAGGCCGTTGCCGCCGCCGCCCAGCCGGGCGCGGTCTACCTCGCCGCCGGCACCAATCTGCTCGATCTGATGAAGGGCGGCGTCAGCCGTCCCGATCGCCTCGTCGATGTCGCCCATCTCGACGGGCTCGACGCAATCGAGACTCTCGCCGACGGATCGTTGCGCATCGGCGCGCTCGTCAGCAACGCCGATCTCGCGCATGACGCGGAGTTCGCCCGCGCGTATCCCGCGGTGGCCGAAGCGCTTCTTTCCGGTGCGTCAGCGCAACTGCGCAATGCCGCCACCGTCGGCGGCAATCTGCTGCAACGGACACGGTGCGGCTATTTCTACGACACCGCCAGCCGCTGCAACAAGCGCGAGGCCGGCTCCGGCTGCGACGCCAGAGACGGCGAGAACCGCAGCCATGCCGTGCTCGGCTGGAGTGAGAGCTGCATCGCCACCCATCCGTCCGACTTTTGCGTGCCGCTCGTCGCGCTCGATGCCGTCGTCGAGATCGAAGGCAGGAACGGCCGCCGCGAGATCGCGCTCGATGCGCTGCATTGCCTGCCGGGCAACACGCCGGAGCGCGACTCCGCGCTCGAGCCTGGCGATCTCATCGTCGCCGTGCGCTTGCCGCCCGCAGCGCGCGGCTTTGCCACGCATGCCCGCTATCTCAAGGTCCGCGAACGGACGTCCTATGCCTTCGCCGTCGTCTCGGCCGCCGCGGCATTGCGGATCGAGAACGGCAAGATCGCGGAGGCGCGGCTGGCGCTGGGGGGCGTTGCCGCAAAACCCTGGCGCGCCCGTGCTGCGGAAGACGTGCTCAAAGGCGTCGCGCCGACGGCGGATGCCTTCCAGGAAGCTGCCTGGCGCGCGCTCACCGACGCAAAGCCGTCCGGCGACAACGCCTTCAAGATCGAGCTCGCGCGCCGCATCGTCGTGCGCGCGCTGACCCTTGCCGCTGCCGGCACGCCCGCGCGCATTCCCGCGCTGCCGGCCTCTCCCTTTGCTTCGACCTCTGGAGCCATTCATGCCTGAGCTCAACCTCACCAGCGCGCCCGCACATCTGCGGCACGGCTCGAATATCGGCCAGCCGCTGACCCGCCGCGACGGCGTCCTCAAGGTCAAGGGACAGGCGACCTACGCCGCCGACAATCATCCGCCCGGCATGCTGTTTGCGGTGATGGCCGTCTCCGGCATTTCGCGCGGCCGGGTGAGCTCGCTCGACGTTGCGGCAGCCAAGCGCCATCCCGGCGTCGTCGATGTCATGACACCGGACCACAAGCCGCCTCTCGCGGTCGATCCCGAGATCAAGACCAATCCGTTCGTGTTCCGGATGGAGGTGTTGCAGAGCAATGAGGTCCGCTACGCCAACCAGCCGATCGCCGTCGTGATCGCCGAGACGCTGGAGGCGGCCACGGAAGGCGCTGCGCTGCTGGCGCCGCGTTACGAGACGTTGCCGGCGCTCGTGGGGCTCGATGCCGGCGAAAGCTTCGTGCCGCCGGTCGTCGGCGTCGGCAATCCCACGGAGGTCCACCGCGGCGATGTCGAGGCGGGCCTCGCCTCGGCCGAGAAGCAGATTGACGCAACTTACGAGACGCCGCCGCAATATCACAATGCGATGGAGCCGCATGCGATCGTTGCCTCCTGGGACGGCGACCGCCTGCAGATCGACATGCCGACCCAGGGCCTGATGCTGTCGCTGGCGCGCATCGCCGAATTGTTCGGCATCGCGCACGACAAGATCCACATCCGCAGCCCGTTCCTCGGCGGCGGCTTCGGCTCCAAGGGATTGATGGCCGGGCCGCCAACGCTCGGCATCATGGCGGCAAAGCTCGTCGGCCGGCCGGTGAAGCTGGTGCTGCGTCGCGAGCAGATGTACGGCCCGGTCGGTCATCGCGCGCCGACGCGGCAGCGCTTGCGCATCGGTGCCGACGGGGAGGGACGCCTGACCGCGCTCGATCACCACGCAAGGACGGTGTCGAGCACGTTCGACGATTTCTACGAGCCCGCCGCCGATGCTTCGCACACGCTCTATGCGGCGCCTGCGATCCGCACCTCGCACGATGCCGTGCGCGTCAACACCGGCACGCCGCTGTTCATGCGCGCGCCCGGCGAGGCGACCGGCTCAATCGCGCTGGAGAGCGCGATCGACGAGATGGCTTGGGCCTGCGGCATCGACCCGCTCGCCTTCCGCCTGAAGAACTATGCGGAGGTCGAGCCGATCAGCGGCAAACCGTTCTCGTCCAAGGCACTGCGGGCCTGCTACGAGCAGGGCGCGGCGCGGTTCGGCTGGGCGAAGCGTTCGCTTCCGCCGCGGCAGATGCGCGACGATGCCGGCCAGCTGGTCGGCTGGGGCATGGGCACCGCGACCTTCCCCGCCCTGATGTTCCAGGCCGAAGCGCGCGCAGCGATCCGCCGCGACGGCTCCGGGGTGATGGAGATCGGCGCGCATGACATGGGGCAGGGCGCCTGGACGGCGCTGGCGCAGATCGCGGCCGATGCCGTCGGCCTCGATGTTGACCGCGTCGAATTCAGGGCCGGCACGTCCGACCTGCCGGATGCCGGCATCGCCGGCGGCTCGGCGCACACGGCAACTGCGGGTGCTGCGATTCACAGCGCCGGCGCGGCGGTCATCGCAAAGCTCGCCGATCTCGCCACGAACGACGAGCGCTCGCCGCTGTTCGGCGCCGGCAATGCCGGCGTGACCGCGCGGGACGGCAGGTTGATCCGACGCGACGACGAGAGCCGCAGCGAAAGCTATGCCGAGATCCTCGCGCGTGCCGGCGTTGCCGAGGTCGAGGCCCGCGGCACCGGCGCGCCGAATCCTGCGGCGATGGAAGAATATGCGATGCACGCCCATGGCGCGGTGTTCGCCGAGGTGAAGGTCGATCCCGAGCTCGGCCAGGTCCGCGTCACCCGCATGGTCGGCGCCTTCGCGGCCGGGCGGATCGTCAATCCGCACCTGGTGAAGAGCCAGCTGTTCGGCGGCATGATCTGGGGCCTGTCCTTCGCGCTGCACGAGGAGGCAATCACCGATCGGCGCAGCGGGCGGATCATGAACGCCAATCTCGGCGAGTACCACATTCCCGTGAATGCCGACGTGCCGCCGCTCGACGTGATCACGGTCGAGGAGCACGACCCGCATGTGAATGCGCTCGGCATCAAGGGCGTCGGCGAGATCGGCATCACCGGCAGTGCCGGTGCGGTCGCCAACGCCGTCTGGCACGCGACCGGCGTGCGCGTTCGCCGCTTCCCGATCCGGATCGAGGAGTTGCTGACGCAGTCTTGAGAAGTTTTGCTGCACTGACCCCTCGCGCTCAGTGCAGCGAAAAAAGGGGCCTCGTGAGCTCCCGCCGCGAGCCGCCGGCTAGCGGATCGAGCCGGCAAAATTATCGATATCGGGTGAGGAGCGCGCCGGAAACAGCCGCGCGGTCGAGGAGTTGTCGAGCCTTCGCTTGCACTTCGCCTCGTCGTCGTTCTCCTTGCCGCTGCGTTTCGTCGCGAACGCGTCGTCGAGACGGTTGACAATCAGCATGGCGTGATCGCGCTCGAGCGTGTCCGGATTCTTGCGCTGTTCGTTGGAGCGGAAGCCGCCGCCGCCGATCTTGCCCTTCATGTCGTAGTCGCAGCCGGCCTTCCAGTCGCCCTGGTCCCATTTCCAGCCCCGTGCGTTCAGCCGGCCGTCCTTGTCGACGGTGATCTTGATGATGGCGTTGTAGGCGAGCCAGACGCCGGCGAGGCCCGCGCGCCTGTCGTCAAAACCCTCGAGCAGCGCGATCCGCTCACGCTGGAGAGCATCGACATGGTCGCGTGCGTCGGCCGTGAAGTGCATCTCCGAGGTCCGCTTTTCCCAGGCCGGGTGAAGAAATTCGGGGAATTCCACGGCCTGCGTCTGCACCCAGTTGCGCTGGTCTTCGATCAGCGCACGCCGCGTCGCATCGTCCAGGCGCGGCAGCAGTGCCTTCCAGGCGCGGTTCAGTCGCTGGTCGTTGTCGGCGAGGTCAGGGTCGGAGCAGATCTCTTCGTCCGTCGCCGTCATCGGACGCACGCAGTCGAAGCTCGGCGCAATGAACGACGCTTCGGCCTTGTCGGCCACCTCGGACCTGCCGCTTGCGAAATAGGTGCCGGTGATCTGCCACAGATAGTCGCAATCGTCGCGATCCCCGGTCGTATCGTCGCCGCCGAAGGTGACGACGCGCAGGGTTTCGCCCTGGCGGCGGAGCTTGATTGCCGGCGGCTTTGCCGGCTTCGCGTCCGGCCCGCTCGTCGATGAACCCGCGTTCGCCGCACTGGGATTCGCTGGCGGGATCGACCCGCTCAGCCAGTCGCCCGCCGATGTCACCGTCGCGCTCAGCCTGCATCGCCGGTGCTTGTCACTGCCGTAATAGGCGCTCATGTCGACGGTGAGCTGCCGGGCGCCGTTCGCAGGCGGCGAGATGGTGACGCTGCCGAAGGCATTGGCCCATTTGCCGGCGAGCCCGACGCGACCAAAACCGGCTGCGATTTCGCCGAGCACGGTGGCGCGCTTGCGTAGCGTCGCGACAAAATTGTCGCGCAGCTCGGCTTCGTCGACCTCCTGCACGGTGTCGGCGGCCTGCAGGATCATCTCATTGAACCAGGCCTGGTCGCGCTTGAGGAGCGGCCGGATGTTGGCGGGCGTTTTGGCGAGCGCCGCGTCGAATGATTTGTCGATCGTCGCGACGAGCTGGTCGTAGCCCTTCTCCTTGCAAGCGGCGGCCTTGGTCCGGCTGTCGTCGCCATTTGCCGTGCCGCACAGCGTGATCGCTGTCGGCGCGCTGCTGGCAGCACGGAGATCGTCGTCCATGGCGTGGCAGGTGATTGGGGCAAGCAGAACGGCCGTGCTGAGGAGCACGAGGCGGAAGGGGACGAACATCGGCGGCTCTTGGTAAGGCGGATCGTGCCTTGTGCTTGGTCGTCCGCTCCGCCGCCCGGGTTCAGGAAAATTCGGGTGGGCGACCGCCTCGCCGGTCGGTCAATTCATCATCCGGCGCAGAGCCTTGATCTGCGCTCTCTGCATCTCGATGTATTTTTCAATGGCCTTGCGCAGCTCCTGCGAGCGGAGCTTGTCGGTATCGCGCTGCACCTCGTCGAGTGCGGCTTCGGCATTGGCGAGCGTGATCTTCATCTGCGGCCCAGTTACGAAGCGGCCCCGGAGTGCCTAGGAGTCCGGGGCCATAACCTCAGCACCTCTACGCCAGGCTGCTCGGCTACGGCTCCCAATATATAGAGCTTTGGCCAGCAGAAATTGAGCTGGCTCAAGTACCGTAAGATACCGGTGGCTCCGTATGATTGCGGAGGGGCTGATGGCGCGTCAGAACGTCGGCGGCGTGCACGCCGAGATCACTTCGCACGGCTTGCCGCCGACGCAGCGGAAGCGATGTGGGCGGCGGCTCTCGAAATAATAGGCATCGCCGGGATTGAGGATGCGGCGCTCGTCCTCGACGGTGACTTCGAGCTTCCCCGATATCACGATGCCGCCTTCCTCGCCGTCATGGACGAGATGGACGCGTCCGGTGTCGCTGCCGGGCTCATAGCGCTCCTTCAGGATCTGCAGGCTGCGGCCGAACAGATTGTCGCCGACCTGACGATACGAGATCGGCTTCTTGCCGACCTCCGTCAGTTCCTCCGCGCGGTAGAAGATCTTGCGCCTGGACTCCGGCTCCAGCGCGAAGAACTCGGCGAGCCCCATCGGGATGCCGTCGAGGATGCGCTTGAGTGCGCCGACCGACGGGTTCATCTGGTTGGATTCGATCAGCGAGATCGTCGAGTTGGTGACGCCGGCGCGTTTGGCGAGTTCACGCTGCGACAGCTTGTGGCGCGCCCGGATGAATCGCAGCCGTCCACCGATGTCGACGCTCATAGCCCAGGTCCCGTGTTGCAGGTGTTGCGGATCGCGCAAATATGGACCGGCTGCCCCAGCGAAATCAATGGCTTGCAGGCCGTCAGAAAAGGACTTGTTGCGGTTTCCAAGCCGTGGCTCTGCTAGCGGGTCAGCAAAGGAGCGCGGCCGTGACCCTTCATCAGATTCCGAACACTATCAAGACCGACTCGTTCTGGATGCCGTTCACGGCCAACCGGCAGTTCAAGAAGGCGCCGCGCCTGTTCTCCTCGGCCGAGGGCATGCACTACACCACCGTCGACGGCCGCAAGGTGATCGACGGCTCCGCCGGCCTCTGGTGCGTCAATGCCGGCCACGGCCGCAAGCAGATCGCCGCCGCAGTCGAGCGCCAACTGATGACGCTGGACTTCGCGCCGACGTTCCAGATGGGCCATCCGCTGGCATTCGACTTCGCCGAGCGCCTTGCCGAGATTGCGCCGAAGGGCCTCGATCGCATCTTCTTCACCAACTCCGGCTCCGAGTCGGTCGACACCGCGCTGAAGATCGCGCTCGCCTATCATCGCGCCACCGGCCAGTCGAGCCGCACCCGCCTGATCGGCCGCGAGCGCGGCTATCACGGCGTCGGCTTCGGCGGCACGTCGGTCGGCGGCATGGTTGCCAACCGTCGTGCGTTTGCGACCCTGCTGCCGGGCGTCGACCACATCCGCCACACCCACGATCTCACCCGTAACGCCTTCGCCAAGGACCAGCCCGAGCATGGCGTCGAGCTCGCCGACGATCTCGAGCGTCTGGTGGCCCTGCACGGCGCCGAGACCATCGCCGCCGTCATCGTCGAGCCGGTGCCGGGTTCGACCGCGGTGCTGCCGCCGCCGAAGGGCTATCTGCAGCGCCTGCGCGAGATCTGCGACAAGCACGGTATCCTGCTGATCTTCGACGAGGTCATCACCGGCTTCGGCCGCCTCGGCACGCCGTTCGCCGCCAACTTCTTCGGCGTCACGCCGGACCTGATGACGACGGCCAAGGGCATCACCAACGGCTCCATTCCCTGCGGCGCGGTGTTCGCGAGCCGCAAGGTGCATGACGGCATGATGGTCGGCCCGGAGAACCAGATGGAGCTGTTCCACGGCTACACCTATTCCGCGCATCCGACGGCCTGCGCCGCGGGCATCGCGACGCTCGACATCTACAAGGACGAAGGCCTGCTCACGCGCGGTGCATCGATCGCCGAATACTGGCGCGATGCGCTGCATTCGCTGAAGGGTCTGCCGAACGTCGTCGACATCCGCAATTGCGGCCTGATGGGCGCGGTCGAGCTGGCGCCGCGCGACGGCGCCGTTGGCGCGCGCGGCTATGACGTCATGGTCGACTGCTTCAACACCGGCCTCTATCTGCGCATGAGCGGCGACAGCTTCGCGATGTCGCCCCCGCTCATCGTCGAGAAGAGCCATATCGACCAGATGGTCTCGATCCTCGGCGACGCCATCAAGAAGGTGGCCTGATAATTGCTCTCGCCGTTGCGAGTTGTTTCCTTGCAGCGGCGAGCGTGATGCCGCGGGAGTTTGACGAAGCGTGAAAGTTCTGATCCTCGGCAGCGGTGTCATCGGTGTCACCTCTGCCTACTACCTCGCACGTGCTGGCCACGACGTGACGGTCGTTGACCGTCAGCCGGAGCCGGCGCTGGAGACCTCTTTCGCCAATGCCGGCGAGGTGTCGCCCGGTTATTCCTCGCCCTGGGCCGGCCCAGGCGTGCCGGTGAAGGCGGTCAAGTGGCTGCTGATGAAGCACGGCCCGCTGGTGATCCGGCCGAAGCTCGATCCCGTCATGTGGGTCTGGCTGCTCAAGATGCTGCGCAACTGCACCAGCGCGCGCTATGCGGTCAACAAGAGCCGGATGATCCCGATCGCGGAATACAGCCGCGACTGTCTGCGCGATCTGCGTCGCGACATCGGCATCCAGTATGATGAGCGGTCGCAAGGCACACTGCAGCTGTTCCGCCACCAGTCCCAGCTCGACGGCACGGGCGAAGACATCGCCGTGCTCAAGCAATATGGCGTGCCCTTCGAGGTGCTGAGCCGCGAGGGCTGCATCGCGGTCGAGCCGGCGCTCGGCGGCGTGAAGGAGAAGTTCGCCGGCGGGCTTCGGCTGCCGCAGGACGAGACCGGCGACTGCCACATGTTCACGCAGGCGCTGGCCAAGCATGCCCAGGCGCTCGGCGTGCGCTTCATGTTCAACACCGGCATCGACCGCATCGTCACCGACGGTGCGCGCGTCAGCGGCGTTGCGACCAGTGCCGGCCTGTTGCAGGCGGACGCTTATGTGCTCGCGCTCGGAAGCTATTCGTCGCAGATGGCCGCACCGCTCGGCATCTCGCTGCCGGTCTATCCGGTGAAGGGCTATTCGATCACGGTGCCGATCAAGGACGCCTCCGGCGCGCCGGAATCGACCGTGATGGACGAGAGCTACAAGGTCGCGATCACTCGCCTCGGCAATCGCATCCGCGTCGGCGGCACCGCCGAAATCTCGGGCTATTCGAGCAAGTTGTACGACGCCCGCCGCGCCACGCTCGATCATTCGCTGACCGACCTGTTCCCGCGCGGCGGCGATCTCTCCAAGGCGACCTTCTGGAGCGGCCTGCGTCCGATGACGCCGGACGGCCCGCCCGTGATCGGCCCGACGCAGTACGCCAACCTCCACCTCAACACCGGCCACGGCACGCTCGGCTGGACCATGTCCTGCGGTTCGGGGCGCGTGCTCGCCGATATGGTGTCCGGCAAGAAGCCGGACATCGATGTGAGTGCGCTGTCGGTGGAGCGGTACAAGTACCGGTTTGGGTGATTTCTTCGCCTCTCCCCGCGTGCGGGGAGAGGCCGGAATTTGCGTAGCAAATTCCGGGTGAGGGGGAGTCTCCGCGAGTCTCACTCTGACTGGTTGTGCGGAGAGAGGCCCCTCACCCCAACCCTCTCCCCGTAAGAACGGGGAGAGGGAGAGCCGTCAGCTCGCCGCCGTCACGCAATTCACCCACAGCACTACCGCTTTCGCAGCATTTGCCGGATTCGAAAACCGGTGCGGTCTTCGGCTCGCGAACCGAAAGCTGTCGCCCGTCTTCAGCGACCAGGTCTCGCTGTCCACCGTCAGCATCATCTCGCCTTCGAGCACGAGGCCGGCCTCTTCGCCGTCATGGGTGTAAAGCTCGTCGCCGGTGGAACCGCCGGGCTCCAGATGCACCAGGAACAGGTTGAGCCGGTTGTCGGCGCTGGCCGGACTCAACAATTGCTTCGACACGCCCGTGCGCCAGAGTTTCAGCTCGGGCCGCTGCAGGCCGCGTGTCACCACCTGATCGGAGGCGCCGTCGGCGCTCGGGCTCGCGCCGAACAGTGCGGCGATGCCGACACCGAGCACGTCGGCGAGCGTCGCCAGCACCCGCAGCGATGGTGACGACAGGCCGCGCTCGATCTGGCTGAGGAAGCCGATCGACAGGTCCGTGCGCGCGGCGACCGTCTCCAGCGAGAACTGCCTGATGCGCCTGAGGTCGCGGATGCGGCGGCCGACGGCGACATCCATCGCGGGCTCGGCCGGCCTGGTGACAGGCTTGGTGACGGCCTTGGCTTTCACCTTCCTGGCCGGCTTTGCGGCAGCCGGTTTGCGCATTCTTTTGCCACCGCTCACGTCAAACCGCTTCCTTCATGTGCATGAAAACCGCTTGCATCGCTAGCGAAAGTGTGACCAAATTTTCATATTGGTGAAAATAGGCCGAAACGGCTTGGCCCGCAACGTCTGCGATCAAGACATCTGCGGGTGCCGCTTCGGTCGGGCCCAAAGGGGGATGCGATGAAGCGTTTTGTTCAGGCCGCAGTCGCGGCGCTCGCGCTGTTTGCCGCCGCGCCTGGCTCGGCGCAGCAGGTGCTGAAGGTCGGCTCGACGCCGACAGGCATTCCCTTCACCTTCCTCGACACCAAGACCAACACCATTCAGGGCATCATGGTCGATATCATCACCGAGGTCGGCAAGGACGCCGGTCTCAACGTGCAGATCGAGCCGATGGCGTTCTCCGCGCTGATCCCGTCGCTGACCTCGAGCAAGATCGACATCATTGCTGCTGCGATGTTCATCACCGCGCCGCGGAAAGAAGTCGTCGACTTCTCCGACCCGATCTACACCTATGGTGAAGGCCTCGTGGTGCCTAAGGGCGATGCCAAGGCCTACGCTGCACAGGAGGACCTGAAGGGCGAGACCGTCGGCGCCCAGGTCGGCACCGCCTTCGTCGATGCGCTGAAGAAGTCCGGCCTGTTCGCGGACGTGAAGGCCTACGACACCATCCCCGACATCCTGCGCGACGTGAACACCGGCCGTCTCAAGGCTGGCTTCGCCGACTATCCCATCCTCGCCTATAACCTGAAGCAGGGCGGTTTCCCCGACGTGCGTCTCGTCGACAGCTACAAGCCCGTCACCGTCGGCTCGGTCGGCATCGGCGTGCGCAAGGGCGAGACCGCACTGCTCGGCAAGATCAATGCCTCGCTGGCGAAGCTGAAGGCCAACGGCACCATCGACAAGATCCTCGAGAAATGGGGCCAGAAGGCGCAAGGCTGATCGATAGAGACTGATCGAAGGCTGCCCGATGAAAGGCTTCTGGCACGACGCCGCCGAGTTCTTCCCGATCCTGATGAACGGCGTCGCGTTGACGATCGTCGTCACCATCGGCTCGCTGCTGCTCTCGACGGTGCTCGGGCTCGTCTGGGCGATGATGCGGGTCTCCGGCATCAAGGCGCTGTCGATGCTCAGCGCCAGTCTGATCAACGTGATCCGCGGCATCCCGATCATCGTGCTCTTGTTCTACCTCTACTTCGTGATGCCGGATCTCGGCGTCACGCTGTCGGCCTTGCAGGCCGCCATCCTCGGGCTCGGCATTGCGTACTCGGCCTATCAGGCGGAAAACTTCCGCGCCGGCATCGAGGCGATCGACAAGGGGCAGATCGAGGCGGCGCAGTCGATCGGCATGGGCTGGTGGCTGACCATGCGCCGCGTGGTGCTGCCGCAGGCGGTGCGCATCGTGCTGCCGCCCTATGGCAACGTCATGATCATGATGCTGAAGGACTCTTCGCAGGCCTCGACCATCACGGTCGCCGAGCTTGCGCTGCAGGGCAAGCTGATCGCGTCCTCGACCTTCAAGAACACCAACGTGTTCACGCTGGTTGCGCTGATGTATCTCACCATGAGCATTCCGCTGATCCTGCTGGTCCGTCACTTCGAGAAGCGGGCCGGCAAGCGATGATCGAGCTGAGCGACGTCCACAAGAGCTTTGGCAAGGTCGAGGTGCTCAAGGGCATCACGGCCTCCGTCGAGAAGGGCGAGGTGGTCTGCATCATCGGGCCATCAGGATCCGGCAAGTCCACCATCCTGCGCTGCATCAACGGTCTCGAAAGCTATGACCGCGGCGAGATCAGCGTCGAGGGATTGAAGGTCGACCGTGACGCGCCGTCGATCGTGAACATCCGCACCCAGGTGTCGATGGTGTTCCAGCGCTTCAACCTGTTCCCGCATCGCACCGCGCTGGAGAACGTGGTCGAAGGTCCGCTCTTCGTGAAGAAGGAGCCGCGTGCCCAGGTGCTCGAGCGTGGCCGCGCGCTGCTTGCCCAGGTCGGGCTTGCCGAGAAGGCCGACGCGCATCCGCCGCAGCTCTCCGGCGGCCAGCAGCAGCGCGTCGCGATCGCGCGGGCGCTGGCGATGCAGCCCAAGGCGATCCTGTTCGACGAGCCGACCTCGGCGCTCGATCCCGAACTGGTCGGCGACGTCCTCGGCGTGATGCGCAAGCTCGCCGACGACGGCATGACCATGGTGGTGGTCACCCACGAGATGGGCTTTGCCCGCGACGTCGCCGACCGCGTGCTGTTCATCGACGGCGGTGTCATTGTCGAGCAGGGACCCGCGAAATCGGTGCTCAATCAACCGCAGCACGCGCGGACGCAGGACTTCCTGCGCCGCGTGCTGCATCCGCTCTGACCGGACTTCGCCATGACGCGCCTGCCTCTGCCGCCCTCGCTCTATGCCGACACCGCCGTTGCGCCGGTCGCGACCCCGCCGCTCGATACGGACAAGACCGTTTCCGTCGCGATCGTCGGCGGTGGTTACACCGGGCTTTCCACGGCGCTGCATCTGGCGGAGCAGGGCGTCGAGGCGCTGGTGCTGGAGGCGCAGGAGCCGGGATGGGGGGCATCCGGCAACAATGGCGGCCACACCAATCCCGGCCTGAAGCACGATCCCGATCAGATCGAAGCCGACTTCGGCGCCGACCTCGGCCGCCGGATGATCGCGTTCTCCTACGGCACGCCGAATTTCACGCACGACCTGATCCGCCGCTACCAGATTCCGTGCGAGGCGCGGCAGAACGGCACGCTGCGCGCGGCCTACAATGAGGCCAGCGCGGTCGCGATCGAGAAGACCGCGCAGCAATGCATCCGACGCGGCATGCCGGTGTCGTACCTGAACCGCGAACAGCTGCGCGAGATGACGGGCA
Source organism: Bradyrhizobium iriomotense (assembly GCF_018130765.1). Taxonomy (GTDB): domain Bacteria; phylum Pseudomonadota; class Alphaproteobacteria; order Rhizobiales; family Xanthobacteraceae; genus Bradyrhizobium; species Bradyrhizobium iriomotense_A. The sequence goes on along the minus strand of NZ_JAFCJZ010000018.1, from coordinate 149,737 downwards.
CCGACCGCTACATCGGTGCCATGCTTGACACGCGCGGCGGCGATCTGCATCCCCTGAGCTACGCCCGCGGTCTCGCGCGCGCCGCGATCTCGGCGGGCGCGAAAGTCCATGGCGAAACGCCGGCGTTATCACTGCGCCGCGAGGGCACGCGCTGGCGCATCGAGACGCCGCGCACGGTTTTGCATGCCGACAAAGTGCTACTTGCGACCAACGGCTTTACCGACGATCTCTGGCCGGCGCTCCGCCGCACCATCGTGCCGGTGTTTTCCTCGATCGCCGCCACCGCGCCGCTCTCCGACGCGGTCGCCCGCTCGATCATGCCGACGCGCCCCGTCCTCTACGAGAGTGGCCACATCACCGTCTATTATCGCATCGACCAGCAGAACCGCCTTCTGATGGGCGGCCGCGGCCCGATGCGCTGGATCGACTCGCCGAACGACGTCGCCTATCTCATGCGTTATGCGGAGAGGCTGTGGCCCCAGCTCAAGGGCGTCGCCTGGACCCATGGCTGGAATAGCCGGCTCGCCATTACCAAGGATCACTATCCACACGTGCACGAGCCCGCGGAGAGCATCCTGATCTCGCTCGGCTGCAACGGCCGCGGCGTTGCGCTCTCGACCGCGATGGGCGCGCAGCTTGCTCGACGGCTGATCGGTGGCGTCAAGGCCGAGATCGACATGCCCGTGACCGGCATCAAGCCGATCCCGATGCATGCGTTCTGGCCGGTCGGCGTGACCACCGCGGTGATCGCGGGTCGCGTGCGGGACCGGCTGGGCATTTAAAAAGGCGCCGCCTCGTTACGGGCGGTGCCTTGCAGGAATTGCAGGTTGCGTCAGCAGCGGCCCTGCTTCCACAGTCCGGGCGGGCAGCCGTGACCGCGCCAGCCGACCTTGCGCCCATGGTACCATCCGGGCGGCGTGCCATGGTGATGATGGCCCATCGAATGGCTATAGCCATGACCATGACCGTGTCCGCCGCCATGGCCGCCCTTGGCCATCACGGGGCTCGTGAGTGTGAGGCCGGCTGCAACGATCAGCGACGCGGCGAGCGCAAGTTTCTTCATGTGTCCTCCAGTGGGGCGAGCGCACTTGTCCGTTCGATGAACGAACGATGTGCAGCTAAGTTCCTTGCAAATGTGGAGGAGTCGTGACGCTCGCTTAGATGTGCAATCGCACATCGGCTCAACGCGTGCTGGCACATTCGCGCTTGCGACGTGTCCGCGGTTCACCGCCGGCACGCTCTCTCGTCAATAGACTCTAGGTCTCCGCCACCGCATCGGCCCAAGGCTGGAAGATCTCGACTGCACCGGAGTTGATATCGCCGTCGCGCATCACCACGCTCGGGCAGGCGAACTTCATCGGCAGGGTCTGCACCGGTGCCTCCTTGTAATCGAAGCGCGCGGCGAGCGCCTTGCGCGCGTCCGCCGGCAGGCGGGTATCGCCGAGCACGATCGCGCCTTCGCTGCAATCGATGCGCGGCTGGTGGATGGCGGCATCGAGGTCCATGCCGAAATCCATCGCAAAGGACACGAGCTGCATGACCGAAGGCAGGATGCGGCGGCCGCCGGAGGCACCGACCGCGAGGCGCTTGCCGTCCTTGGTCTCGGCGATGACGGGTGTGTAGTTGGTGAGGCAGCGCTTACCCGGAGCCAGCGAGTTGGTGGTGCCCGGTGTCGGATCGAACCACATGATGCCGTTGTTCATGGGAATGCCGGTGTGCGGCGTCACGTATTTCGAGCCGAAGGACGAGAGCAGCGTCTGCGTCACCGCCGCGATGTTGCCGTCGCGGTCGACCACGGAGAAATGCGTGGTGCAGGCGGGCGCGAGATATTCGGCGCCGAGCGAGCGCTTGCCATCGGCATCGCCCATATCCTTGAGCCGCTCGCGATAGGCCGCTTGCAGAGCCACCGCATATTCGGCGTAGGCGGCAGCGTCGGGCGTGCCTGACGGCTTTAGGTTTTCCTGCAGCAGGCGCAGCGCATGCGCCATGGTCGGCCCGGCCGTGAGTTCCGGCGTCGCAAACACCTTGCCGCCGCGATAGGGGATCGCCAGAGGCTCGCGCAGATGGCTGCGGAATGCTGCGAGATCCTCCACCGACAGCGAGCCGCCATCGGCCTTGATGTCGGAGGCGATGCTTTTGGCGAGGTCGCCCTGGTAGAAATCGCGCGGTCCGGCCTCGGCGAGGTGCAACAGCGTCGCCTTCAAATTGTCCTGCGGCAGCCGTGTCTCAGCCTCGATGCTCCAGGGCGGGCTCGGGGGCAGGCCGTCCTTCAAAAACATTGCCGCGCTCGCGGGATAGCGCCTGAGATCTGTGGCCGAACCCGCGATCGTCAGTGTGGTCCACCAGTCGGCCAGCAGGCCCTCGCCGGCGAGGGTGACGGCGGGCGCAACCAGGTCTTTCCACGACATCCTGGCGTGGCGACGGTGCGCCTCCTCCATGCCGGCGACGACACCTGGCACAGCGATCGCGGCGGGACCGTGAACGTTGCGATCGTCCTTCACCCGCGGCCAGGGAAACAGGTCCGAAGCGACGCGGTCTCCGGTGATGGGATAATCGGCGGCGCGCACGCTCTGCGGCGCACACATGCCGTAGTCGATCACCTCGTAGCGATTTTCCTTGGCGCGGTAGAGCACCATCGCGCCGCCGCCGCCGATGCCGCTGTTCCAGGGCTCCAGCACGTTCAGTGCCATCGTGGTTGCCACGATCGCATCCACGCAGTCGCCGCCCGCCGCCAACACCTCCGCTCCCACCTCGGCCGCCCGCCGCGACTGCGCGGCGACGATACCGCCCTTGGACTTGACGGCGGGTTTGCGGACGGTTTGGGCGAGGCTGAACTGATGAGACATGGTGTCGCTTTGTTGTCTTGTTATCTATCTTGGCTTCGTTGCGTTGACCCGCTCAGCAATTGGCGGAGCGCGCGGACAATGGCACATTGCCGCCAACGAGAACATCCAAGGGGAGACGCGACATGGCAGGTGTGAAACAAGCGCGGGATGGCGCGGTCGGGATTCTGACCCTCGACGAGCCCGCGAGCCTGAACGCGATGACGCCAGACCTGCTCGGCGCGCTCGCCACCGCCATCACCGGGATGACACAGGACGAGGGCGTGCGTGCCCTGATCCTGACCGGCGCCGGGCGCGGCTTCTGCTCGGGCCAGAACCTGAAGGCGGCCGGGGCGCTCGGCGAGGACCTCGCGGCGGGCGTGATGCGCTTCTACTGGCCGGCCTTCAAGGCGCTGCGAGAATGCAGCGTGCCTGTCGTCGTCGCCGTCAACGGGGTGGCGGCCGGCGGCGGCTTCAGCCTCGCGATGGCTGGCGACATCATCGTTGCGGCGCGCTCGGCGAGCTTCATCCAGGTGTTCAGCCGCATCGCGCTGGTGCCCGATCTCGGCTCGACCTGGCTGCTGCCGCGCCTGGTCGGCCGACAGCGGGCGCTCGAGCTGATGCTGCTCAACGAGCCGCTGACGGCCGAGCACGCCCAGGAGATCGGTCTGGTGCGGCAGGTCGTCGACGACGCGAAGCTGATGGACGAGGCGCTGGTGCTGGCGCGCCGCCTGGCGGAGGGCCCGACGCGCGCTTTGGTCGCAACCCGCGCGCTGGTCGAGGAGAGCGAGCACGCGACTTATGAAGCGCAGTTCCGCCGTGAGATCGAGCTTCAGGCCGCAAGAGCGCGGATGCCGTCGAAGGCCGCAATGCCTTCGTCGAGAAACGCAAGGCGAGGTTTACGGGACAGTGAAGGGGCTGCCGTCCCCCAAACGCATCATGGCCGGGACAAGCCCGGCCATGATGCGGAGGAGACGGAAATCAGCCTGGAAGGCGCGGCGCTCAGAGCGAGCGGTCGAGCCGGCTGGCCTGATACTTGGCGCGCCATTTCGGGCCAGGCCCGCGCATGTAGTGCAGCTCCGGGCGGTAGGGGTTGCCGGCGACCCTCACCAGCGTCTGCCATTTGCTGGCGACGAAGGTCAGGGGCTGGCGGAACAGGCTCAGTGACGTGAGCAACATGGCATCGACCTCAGTGCGGCTTGCCGAGCATGGCGGTGAAGGGAAGATCGAAGATCTCCTCGCCGTCGTCATCGCTGACGTGGATCACCCAGTCGCGCCAGTCTTCGGCACCGGGCGTCTGGATCATCGTGTGCATGATCTGGGTCGCGCGGTCGCGCGCCTCGGTCAGACTGGCGACGGCGGCGCCGTAGCGGTCGATCAGCGTGCCCTCGGTGTTGGAGCAGTGAAAATAGACCTGGACCATAAGCGCCTCCTGTAGAAAGCGATTGGGACGGCAAATCGATACCACCCCAAGCATTCGCGAAACATTCGGGTCGAGCCCGGTAAGGGAATTTACGGAGATTGGTCGGCACCAAGCTCGTTACAGGTTTAATCACAGGCGAGTGATCACTGGACGGCGCCAAGGCGCCATGGAACAAGGTCCCCGGGAAGTCGGGGGGCACCGTGAACCAGTTCACATTCGGGAGCGATCGGCGAAATCTGCGCCTGCTTGCAGCGGTCTTGGCTGCCGCGCTGTTCGGCTTCGGCCCGGCTTCGTCCGAGCCGGTCAGGAAAAGCGGTTACGCGATCGGGACGGATAGCTGCGGCAGCGGCGATCTCGCTTTTCCCCGGATCCGGATCGACATGAAGGCGGGATTTTGCGCCGGCCTCGTTGCCAGCGAAGAGGATCGCCTCAAATTCCCGCGTTCGATCGTCCAGGTGCCCGGCCGTGAGCTGTTCGTGGTCGCTGACATGGGCGGCTGGGGGCATACTGACGGGAAGCTGCTGCTGCTCGATCCGCGCGCGGCCCAAGGCCAGCGGTTCAAAGAGCTGCTGACGGGGCTCGAATACCCCTTCGGCCTCGTGATCGGGCCGGACAAAAAGCTCTATGCCTCGACCGCGGAGGCGATCTTCCGGTTCGATCCGCTCGCGGACAATCCACGGAGCACCGTCGAGACCATCATCCGCCACATGCCGGGGCGCCGAATCACGCTGCCTGACGGCACGAAGCTCGACGAGAGCGCGCACCCGCTCAAGCAGTTTGTGTTCGACAAGTCCGGGCGCCTGTTCGTCAATATCGGCTCGCACAGCGACGACTGCATCACGCCGGCGCCGATCACAAAGCCCTGTGCCGCGGCCGAAGGCGGCTCCGCGATGGCCGCGATCTGGCTGTTCACGCCGCCCGCAGGCGGCGTCTTCCCGGCATTGAAGCCTGGCGATTCAGATCCGCCGCACACGGTCTATGCGCGCGGCTTGCGCAACTCGCTGGCGCTGGCGCTGCACCCGAATTTTCCGGATGCGGGCTACGCCTTCCTGCAAGGCGAGAACGCCCGCGACCTGCCGGATATCTTCAAGCCGAACGAGGAGATCAACGCGATCGAGCAGGGCAAGCACTATGGCTGGCCCTATTGCTACGACCTGTCGACGCCGAGCCCCGAATTCAGGCTCGTGCTGCAGTCGGGGATCTACAAAGCGCTCTGCACGGCCAATGCGCTCTACAAGCCGCCGCTCTCGCTGATGCCGCCGCATGGCGCGCCGCTCGCGATGCTCTATTACCACGGCGCGAAATTCCCGGAGCTGGAGGGCAAGCTGCTGGTCGGCCTGCACGGCTATCGTCCGACCGGCAGCCGCGTTCTCATCTACGACGTCGACGATCACGGCTTTCCGAAGCCCAGCCCTCCGCCGGTGCGCTATCACGTCAGTTGCGCAGCCGATCCGACGCACAGCTTCCAGACCGACGCCGGTGAGGTCGCCGCTGCGCCGTTCGACGAACTGATCGCCGGCTGGCACCGCGTCAACGGCGCGCGGCCGCAAGGCGCTCCCGTCGGCATGACGGTTGCGGAGGACGGTGCGATCTGGCTGGTCGAGGACAAGAACCAGACCGTGATCCGCATCGATCGTGCTGCGGGCGATCCGCCTCAGCCGCTACCGTGCGACACGCGCAGCCAGGCGATGATCGATCAGCTCGCGGCTTTCGTCGCCAGGGATGCACAGAACAGCGTTCGCCTCACCACGTTGCGCAAGGGCCTCGTCGAGAAGCATTGCGTCGGTTGCCATTCGGATTTCGGCCTGAACGCGGGGCAATCGGATGCGGAGAAGGACAGGACAGCGCTGCGCTTCATGCTGTCGCAGGACGGCTGGATTTATCCTGGAGATCCCGATGCCGGCAAGCTGCGCACGCGCCTGCGCGGCCTCGGGGCCGAGAAGCTGATGCCGCCGGGCGGCGAGAGCCTGCCGAAGAGCGAACCCGGTTACACGCGCCTGCTCGACACCGCGGACCTGCTCGTCGGCAAAATGGTTCCGGGCACGCGGATGCGGATCAAGCCCGGCCCGCCGCAACGGAAGTTTTTCAGCAAAACCAACAAGGAATGCGGCGAAATACCGGCCGGAAAGGTCGTCGTCGTGACACAAAGGAGCGCTGTAGACAGACCCGGCTTCAGCCGATTCTTCCGGCCGGCCGATCACTATCTGAATGGCGAGTGCACCGACGACGATGGCTATTACATCCGGCAGGAATTTCTGGTGCCTGTGCAGTAGTATCCTGCTTGTCGCGACGCCGCTGGCCGCTGCCGAAACAAAACTGTTCGACAGCGTGCAGGTGACGCCCGCCAGCGAATACACCTTCGGCATCGAAGGACCCGCCGCCGATCTCGACGGCAATCTGTTCGTCGTCAATCTCGGCAAGCCCGGCACCATCGGCAAATTGCCCGCGGGCGGCGCCGCCTCGGAGCTGTTCGCGACACTGCCCGAAGGCAGCGTCGGCAACGCGATCCGTTTCGATCGCAGCGGCACCATGTTCATCGCCGACTACAAGAAGCACAACATCTTCGCGATGGCGAAGGGCGCGACCGAGCCCGTCGTCTGGTTTCACTCCGACGAGATGAACCAGCCCAACGACATCACCATCGCGCGCGACGGCACCATCTATGCGAGCGATCCGAACTGGAAGGGACGCGAAGGCCACATCTGGCGCATCGCGAAAGCCGCCGACGGATCGGCGCAGGGGCAGGTGATGTCGGCGCCGCGCGCGATGGGCACCACCAACGGCATCGATCTCAGTCCTGACGGCAAGACGCTTTATGTCGGCGAATCCAGCAGCGGTCAGATCTGGTCCTATGCGATCAACGGCAACGAGCTCACCGCGGCAAAACTGGTCAAGGCGTTTCAGCCCGACACCATCGACGGCCTGCGCACGGACGTTGCCGGCCGCCTCTACGTTGCGCGCATTCTCAAGGGGACGATCGCGCTGATGAAGCCGACCGGCGCGGTCGAGCGCGAGATCCCGCTGAGGGCCAAGGAGCCGACCAACCTTGCCTTCGGCGGCAGCGACGGCAAGACCGTCTTCGTCACCCAGCGCCAGGGCGGCTTTATCGAAGCCTTCCGCACCGACCAGCAGGGCCGCGAGCACTGCCTCCAGCGCGGCCGCTGCTGAGCCCGAGCCGTTTAAAGGCGGTCCGCTTCCCGTGCAGAACAGTGGCGTGAGGGCGGCATTCTTCTTGCTTGCATCTGGCCGCCGCAGGCATCAAGACATCTGTGGCACCGTCAAAGCGTTTTCGAGCGAAGTGGATACCGGTTCGCGTAAAGAAAACGCGTCAGAACAAGAATCCAGCACGCGACCACGGAGTGTTTGAGTGAAAGCCGTCCATACTGAACTGCACCGCAGCCACGATCCGCAATTCTTCCTGGTTCGCGGTGTCGTCAAGCGCACCACCGAGCAGCCCGAGCGCGCCGACCGCCTGCTCAAGGGCCTGAAGGACGGCAAGCATCAACTGGTCGAGCCGACCAAGTTCGGGCAGGGGCCGCGCGCACGCATCCACAGCCCGGAATACCTGACGTTCCTGAGCGAAGCCTGGGACGCCTGGACCGCGCTCGGCGATTCCGGTCCGGAGATGATCGGCAACATCCATCCCGTGCGCCACGCCGCGACCTATCCCACCCACATCGTCGGCAAGCTCGGCTGGCACACCGCCGACACCGCGGCGCCGATCGGTCCGGGCACCTGGGCCGCGGCCTGTGCCGCAACGGACGTTGCGGTCACCGCCGCGCAAATGGTGATGGATGGTGAGGATGCTGTCTACGCGCTCTGCCGTCCGCCCGGCCATCACGCCTATCGCGACATGGCCGGCGGCTTCTGCTTCCTCAACAACAGCGCGATCGCGGCGGCGCATCTGCGGCTCAAGCACGAGCGCGTCGTGATCCTCGACGTCGACGTCCATCACGGCAACGGCACCCAAGGCATCTTCTACGCGCGGCCTGACGTTTACACGATCTCGATCCATGCCGATCCCGTCGCGTACTATCCCTTCGTGTGGGGCTATGCGCATGAGCGTGGTGAAGGGCCCGGCCTCGGCACCAACCTCAACATTCCGCTTCCCATCGGCACCGGCGACGACGGTTACATCCAGGCGATGGACGTCGCGCACAAGGCGATCGAATCCTTTGCGCCCGGAGCCCTCGTCATCGCGCTCGGCTTAGATGCCTCCGAACACGATCCGCTGAAGGGCCTTGCCGTTACCACGCCCGGCTTCCGCCGCATTGGCCAGGCCATCGCCAAGATGGGCCTGCCGACCGTGTTCGTGCAGGAGGGCGGTTATCTCTCGGATATCCTCGGCGCGAATTTGACTTCGGTGCTGGCCGGATTCGAAGAGGCGCGGTGAGTTTGGCCCGCGCTTGTCTCGCCGAAGCCTTGGCGAAGGCGGGGAGCGGGAGAAAAGCTCAAAACATCCCGCTCGCCGCCAGCGCCTTGCAGACGTGCTGCATCTCGGTCTCGTCCGCGACCATGTCGAGCATGACCGTGGTCAGGCCCTTCGCCGCAAACGCCCTCAGCTTGGCGCCAATCTCCTCATAACTGCCGACGAGATAGGGGCAGTCGGCCTGAAAGGTCAGGAACGGCAGCAGCCAGTAGCCATTGTCCTGAAGCTCGCCGCTTTGCCCCTCATACAGCCGCCGCTTCCACACGGAGTCGCTGTTCTCCACGGTGAGCGCGAGCAGCTCGCGATCGTCGGGGTTGTCGCGGAAGCGCGCCTTGGCCGCCCGGTGCGCGTCGTCGCGGTTCTCGCGTGCGAAGATGCCGAAGTTCATGCCGGGTGCCGCGAGGCCATGATCGAGATCGGGCGGCAGCATCTGCATCTTGATGCAGCCCGTCTCTTTCGCCACGCGCTGCGCTGCTTCCGATTGGCCGGCGATCAAAAATTCCGGCATCAGCTCCGCCGGCAGGCGCGGGCGAAGCTGCAGGTTGCTCGCGCGGTAGAACCGGCCCTCGATAGTCACCGGCCGCGGGCTCGAGAGCAGCTGGCGCATCAGCGCGACGAACTCGCCGAGCCTGACATAGCGGTCGGCATGGGTCTGTTCGTCGCCGAGGCCCTGCAAGTCGCTGACCGCGGTCCCCGTGATCATGTTGAGATAGACCTTGCGACCGTAGAGCTGCGCAAAAGACGAGACGAATTTCGCCGCCGTGAACGGGTGCATGTAGACCGGGTTGACGGCGATCAGCGGCGAGCTCCGCGTCGTCTTCGCCATGACGTGCTGGGCCATGGCCCATGGCTCGACGAACACGTCGTTGCCTTCGAACAGCAGAATGCCTTCGAAGCCGTTGCGGTCGGCGAACTCCGCCACCCGCATCAACTCGCCGACATATTGCTTGGGATCGCGGTTGCGCGAGATCGCGGGAAAGACGCGCAGCCGCGAGGTCGTCATTCAGCCGCTTCCTGGAGCGGCCAGGCATTGCGGCTGATGGGAAGGCCGCCGTCCGCACGGGAACCGTCGGCGATCGCGAGGCGATGCGAGGGCGAGGGCGAGCACAGCGAGAAGCGCCATCCCGAAGGATCGTCGGCGATATCAGGCTTGAAGCTGATCTCGATGGCCTCGCGCGACACCTGCATCGCGAAGGCGTCGAGCGGCAGGTTGAGCCCGAAGCCTCTGGCCTTCAGATAGGCCTCCTTGAGCGTCCAATAGTCGAAAAAGCGCTCGATCGCCGCCGGCTCCGGTAGCTTGCGCAGCGTTTCGACCTCCTCCGGCGCAAAGAAGCGATTCGCGGTGGAAAGCGGGGCGACACGCCGTGACACGGTTTCGACGTCGACGCCGACCGCCTCGTGCCCGGATACGACGCAGGCAACGCAGCCGTCGGCGTGCGACAGGCTGAAATGCAGCGCGGTCGAGGTTTTGGGCGATGCGACAAACGGTCGCCCATGGCGGCCGGCCCCAAAGGACCAGTCGGTGGGAGCAACATTCGGCGCGGCCTGGGACAGCGCCAGGCGCAGCATGGCGTGCGCGAATATATATTGCCGCCGATGCCGCTCGAACTTGAAGCGGTCGGCGCGGATCCGTTCGTCGACCGAGAGCAGCCGTCGGCACGCATCGGCTGCGCCCGGCGCGTCAATGGTCGCGATCAGTCCGACAAACAGTTCAATTCTGTCGTCTGCCATCAATTGGGCCTTTGGCGTCAGGCAGGGGCCAAATCCCCGGCTCTGACGGAAGAATCAACTGAGCAAGAATCAACCAGTGGACCGGTCTTAGCGGTCCACCCAGGCAAATTCTTGTCGATTTGCAGGCCGGTTTACAGGCGCAAGCTTGTGCGAGACCCCAACTCGACGAGCGAGCGGCATAATTTGAAAACCGGAGGCCGAAAAATGAAGCCTGAAGATTGGTGCGGCGTCCCTGCCGACTAGTCTTACTTTTTCTTCTTGGCCTTCTTCGATCCGCCCAGCATCGAAAGGCTGGCGTCGACGTCCTTCAGTGCGGACTGGAGCTTCTTCTTCTCGCCGGCCAACAGCTTTTGCAGGGCCTTGCGGTCCTTGTCGCTCAACGAGGTGCCCTTGGTAAATTTGATGAAACCCATAACAAACTCCCCCGGTTGAAAATAATCGTCCAAATCAAAAAGGCGGGAATAATCTTGCGCGGTGGCGCCAAATAATCAAGATGCAACTTGATCATGCACAGCTTTGACGAGTGAACCTGTATTCGCCCTCGTGTACGGCCGGTCATGCCGCCTTGCGCGCGAGCAATCGGCCGAGTGGTGTGCCGGGTTGGGCGACGGCCGCCTCCAGCAGCGCGACGAGATCCGTCATCCATGCGCGGACCGTGCCGCCGTCGAGCAGCTCGTGCTTGTAATTGCATGAACCCGTGATTCCGGTCGGGCGCTCCTTCAGCATCAGCGACAGCCAGGTCTGATCGATCGGCAGCACCGGCTGGCCCTCGCGCGCGACGTTTCCAATTGATTGCACCGCAATCTCCGGCAGGTCGAGTGGCTGGCGCAGCGGATTCTGCAGCGTGAAATAGACCTGGAGCAGTGCGGCCGGGTCGATTCCCTCCCGCTCCAGATGGTCGGCCAGCATGTTGAACGGCAGCTCCTGCCGTGCATGCGCATCGAGCACGCTCTGGCGCACCCGGCCCAGGGCCTGCGCGAACGACAGATCCGCGGTGATTGTCGTGCGGACGATCACCGTGTTCTCGAACGGGCCGACGATGCGGTCGGTGTCCGGCTGGGCGCGATTGGCCATGGCGGTGGCGACCGAGATGTCGGTGCGGCCGGTCCGCGCCAGCAGCAGGGCCTTCAGGCCGGTCAGCAGGCACATGAACAGCGTGCCGTTGTGCTGACTGGCGAACGTCGTGAGTCGCGCGATCAGATCGGGCTCGAGCCCGAGCGGATGGTGTCCGGTGGACGCGCCGGGGCTTGCCTCGCCCTCGAAGACCGCAGCCGCGCCGCGCAAATTCTCCGTCCAGTCGGCGGCCTGGCGACGGGCGGCATCCGTGCCGCACCACCAGCGCTGCCAGCGCGCGACGTCCGAAAAGGCCGGCGGCGGTTTGGGCAGCGGCGCCGCGGGGCGCCCGGCCAGCGCCGCATAGCGGCCGGACAATTCCTCGAACAGCACGCCGATCGACCAGCCGTCGGCAATGGCATGATGCAGCGTCAGCAGCAGCACGTGATCGTCGGCATGGAGCCGTAACAGCCGCGCCCGCAGCAGCGGCGGCCGCGCGGTGTCGAACGGGGTATAGGCTTCCTGCTCGACCAGCAGATCGATCTTCCTGAGTTCGAGCGCCTTGCGCCGCTTGTTGTTGTGCGGCTGCCCGTCGCCAATGACCTCGACGGTGAGCACGGGGCCGAGCTCGCTGGGGGTGGCGATGCGGCTGACGGGCTCTTCGCCGTTCCAGCCGAAACCGGTCCGCAGCGATTCGTGGCGGCGCACGATGTCGCCGAAGGCTTGCGCGAGGATGGCCGGATCGAGCGGGCCCTGGAGACGGAAGGCAAAGGGCAGGTTGAACAGCGGCAGGCCCGGCAGGTTCCGCTCGATGCGAATCATCTGGTCCTGCGCGACCGAGAGTGTCGGCGGTCCGCTCTCGATCAGCCGCGACACGCTTGCAGCAGGCTTGTGCGGTTTCGCTGCCACGGCCTCGTCGACCCGACGGGCAAGCTCTTCGACCGTCGGCGCCTCGAAGATGGTCTTGATCGGCAGCGACACGCCGAGCGCACGGGCGACGCGTGCCATCGCCTGGCCGGCCAGCAGCGAATGGCCGCCGAGATCGAAGAAATTGTCTGTCACTCCGAGGCTCTCGACCTTCAGCAGGTCGATCCAGATGTCGGAGAGCACCTTTTCGGTGAAACGCCGCGCCGGCACGGCCGCGTCCGGCATAGCGGCTTCCTGTTGTGCGGGCGCCAGCAGCGCGGCGCGATCGATCTTGCCATGGGCATTGAGCGGCACCCGGTCCAGGAACAAAAAGGCGGACGGAATGGCATGGCCGGGTAGCCGGCCCTTCAGGAAGTCGCGCAGTTCGCTGGCGCTGACCCGGCTGCCGGGCTTGGCGACGATATGGGCGATCAGCCTGACATCGCCGCCGGCTTCGCGGCGCGGCTCGACGATGCCGGCGCGCACGCTCGGATGGTCGGCAAGCGCGTTCTCGATCTCCTTGAGCTCGATGCGGTAGCCGCGGACCTTGACCTGATGGTCGGCGCGGCCGAGGCATTCGATCGTGCCGTCGGTGCGGCGGCGGGCGAGGTCGCCGGTGCGGTAGAGGCGGCCGCCGGCCTGGCGTGAAAACGGATCGGGCAGGAAACGCTGCCGGCTCTGCGCGGGATCGTTGACATAGAAGCGGCCGATTCCGGCGCCGCCGATGCAGAGCTCGCCGGTCACGCCGACCGGCTGCGGCTGGAGGTCGGCGTCGAGCACGTAGAGCTGGGTGTTCGGCAGCGGCGCGCCGATCGGAACGTTGCCTGTCGCGATCGCCGGCGCCTTGGTCAGACGATGCAGCGACACGTCGTCGGAACATTCCGACGCCCCATAGGCGTTGATCAGCGGCACTTTCGGGCAGCGGGCGAACCAGTCGCGGCAGAGATCGACCGGCAGCGGCTCGCCGGTCGAGATCAGGAGCCGCAACTTCGCGAAGGCACGCTGGATGGGGGCTTCGTCCATGCGATCGAGGATCACGCGGAGCAGCGACGGGACGATCTCGAGCACGGTGATATGCTCGCGCTCGATCTCCCGCGCGAGCAGGATCGGGTCCTGCACGATCGCTTGACCACAGATGTGGACGCGTGCGCCGACCATGGGGCCTGCGAGGAACTGCCAGACCGAAATGACAAAACTCTGCGGCGCGGTCTGCGCGATCACGTCCTTGGGCGACAGCTTCAGCTCGGCAATCAGCGACGCCAGATGGTTCGACAGGCCGCGCTGCTCGATCATGACGCCCTTCGGCGCGCCGGAGGAGCCGGACGTATAGATGAGATAGGCAAGGCTTGAGGCTGCGCGCCGCGCGGCGCGGGCCGGCTTGGTCGCCCCTGGCGCGATGATGTCGTCGAGCTCGGCCACCTGGATGCGCTCGACCAGCGGCTCGAGCAGCGCCTCGACCATGGTCGATTGGGCACGCCCGGTCAGCAGCACGCGGGCGCAGCTCGATCCGAGGATGGTCGCCAGTCGTGCGGTCGGCTGGTCCGGATCGAGGTTCAGGAAGGCCGCGCCCGCGCGCTGTACCGCGATCATCGCGGCGAGCAGGTCGGGGCTGCGCTCGGCGAGCAAGGCGACCACCGTCTCGGGCCCGACGCCCTCGCGCAGGAGCCAGCGTGCGATCGCCTGGCTGCGGCGCGCCAGCTCGCGATAGTTCAGGGATGCGTTTCCGTCCGACACCGCGATCGCGTTCGGCGTCTTCTTCGCTTGCCGCTCGAAACGTTCGCAGAGATTGCCGCGCGTGGTGAAGTTGGCCGGCACGCCATGCCCTTTCGCCAGCAGCTGCCGGCGTTCGGCCTCGGTCAGCAGCGGCAGGCGCGAGATGCGCTGTTCCGGATCTGTGATGACGGCCTTGAGCAGGGTCTTGAACTGCGCGGCTATGCCTTCGATCGTTGCCGCGTCGAACAGATCGGTGGCGTATTCGAAGAAGCCGGTAAATCGGCCGTCGGCCTCGACGAGCTCGAGCGTGATGTCGAAGCGCGCCACCTTCGGGTCCACCTCCAGCCGCCGCGTCGACAGGCCGGGGAAGCGCGCCGCCTCGATCGAGGCGTTCTGCAGGATGAACATGATCCGAAACAGCGGATTGCCGTCCGTCCTTCGCGCGACCTGCAGCGCGCGCAGCACCTCCTCGATCGCAAGATCCTGGTTGCGGTAGGCATCGAGCGTGACCTGCCGCACGCGGCGCAACATCTCGCCGAAGCTCGGATCGCCGCCAAAATCGTTGCGCAGGATCAGGGTGTTGGCGAACAGCCCGATCAGCCGCTCGCTCTCGATCTGGTTGCGATTGGCGATCAGCGATCCCGTCGCGACGTCCTCGTGCGAGGTGTGGCGGAACAAGAGGCACTGGAAGGCCGCGAGCAGGGTCATGAAGGGCGTGACGCCCTGGGCCTGGCTCAGCGCACGGATGTCGCCCGAGAGCGTCCTTGCGAACTCGAAATAGTGACGGGCGCCATGACCGCTCCAGACCTCCGGCCGCGGTCGGTCGGTCCGCAGCGGCAGCGTGGTGACGCCGTCGAGCTGCGCCCGCCAGTAATCGAGCTGCTCCTTCGCCGCCGGCGTCTGCGCCCAGCCCTGCTGCCAGAGTGCGAAGTCGCGATACTGGAAGGTGGGTGAGGGCAGCGCCGCCACGTCCTTCTTGTGTGCCGCGGCATAGTGGGCGGCGAGCTCCTCCCAGAACAACCGCTGCGACCAGCCGTCGGTGACGAGGTGATGCACGTTGACGACCAGCGCGTGGCTGGATTTGTCGAACGATAGCAGCGTCACCTTCAGCGGCGGCTCGTGCGCCAGATCGAACTTGTATTGCGCAAGCTCGAGCGCCTCGCTCCGGATGTTTGCCACCCGCTTGTCCGCGGCGCAGGGCTTGAGCTTGATCAGCTCGAACCGCGGCGGGGATTGCAGCACGCGCTGCGCCGGCTCGCCCTGCCGTTCGATGAAGACCGAGCGCAGCGCTTCGTGACGCGCGCAGATCGCGGCGAGGCTCGCGGAGAGTGCGGCGACGTCGACCGGGCCCTTGAGCAGTGCGACTTCGACGACATTGTAATTGTAGCGGGTGGGGTCGAGCCGCGAGAGCAGATACATCCGCTGCTGCTGGAACGACAGCGGCGCGTCCGCTGCCGCCGCCTGGCGCCACGCCGGCAACGCCGCGTCGCGATGGCTTGCTGCGGTCTCCAGCCGGGCCGCAAGCGCCGAGACCGTGGCGCAATCAAAAATGTCCTCGAAGGAGAAGTCGACGTTGAAGCGTTCGCGCAGGCGCGAGCGCATCTGCGTCACCGCGAGCGAGTCCGCGCCGAGCGCGAAGACGTCCTGGTCGATGCCGACCTGCGGCAGCTCCAGCAAGCTGGCCCAAATCTCCGCGAGCTGCGTCTCCAGCGCATTGCGCGGCAGGCGCGTCTCGCCGGCATCCGCCGGCTCCGCGATCAACCCGGCGAGCGCGTTACGCTTGACCTTGCCGCTGGCGCCCTTCGGCAGCGCGGCCACGCTGCGGATCAGGCTCGGCACCTTGTACGCCGCAAGACGCTTTCGCGCGAACTGGCGCAGCTGGTCCGAATTCGCCTCGGAATTCGGCCGCAACACCACGACGGCAGCGACGTTCTCGCCGAGCTTCGGGTGCGGAACGGCGAACACGCCGGCCTCCAGCACCGCCGGATGGCCGAGCAACACGTCCTCCACCTCGAGCGGCGAGACCTTCTGTCCGCCGCGGTTGATCACGTCCTTGATGCGGCCGACGATGAAGAGATAGCCGTCGGCATCGAGATAGCCGAGATCGCCGGTCCGGAACCAGCCATCGCGGAAGGCGGCCTGCGTCGCCGCCTCGTCATTATAGTAGCCGCGCGTCATGTTCGCTCCGCGCAGCACGATCTCGCCGTGCTCGCCGCTCGCGAGCGTACGACCCGTCTCGTCCATGATCGCGATCTCGGGCCCCGCGGCGCGGCCGACCGATCCGATCTTGCGCAGCTCGAACGGATTGGCCGCGATTTGCGAGGCCGCCTCCGTCATGCCGTAGGTCTCGAGCACGGGAACGCCGAACGTCGCCTCCAGTCCGGAAAGGATCGCGGGCGCGAGCGAGGCCGAGGCCGAGCGGATCACGCGCAGCGACGAGGCCCGGACGCGGCTAGGGTCGGATTCCGCCGCCGTCAGCAGCGCGCGATGGATGGTCGGCACCGCCGTGTACCAGGTCGGTTGCAGCTCCCGCATCCAGCTGAAGAAGGACAAGGCGTCGAAGCCGTCGGTGCAGACCACGCTGGAGCCGGCGGCGAGCGCGGTCAGAAGGCCGGAGATCAAGCCATGGGCGTGAAACAGCGGCAGGACGTTGAGCAGGCGATCATGGGACGTGAGCGACAGCACGCGGCCGGCATTATAGGCAGAGAGGCACACGTTGCGATGCGTCAGCGGCACCATCTTCGGCCGCGCTGCCGTGCCCGACGTCAGCAGGATGAAGGCATCGTCGTCGCCACGCGAGGCGCCGCTCGCGCTCGCCGGCCCGACGGTCGGGCCGATGAAGGTGCAACCGCCGAGATCGTCTTTCGGCCCCGGCACGAAATCGATCACCGCGACACCGAGCGCCTTGGCGACATCACGGCTCGGTGAGTTCATGTCGGCGCGGGTGACGAGTGCCGTCAGCTTCAATTCGCTGAAATAGCGTTGCAGCTCGTCCGCGGTCAGGTCGGGATTGACGGGGATGCAGGCGCAGCTTGAGGCGACCGCGATCAGCGCCAGCGCGCTGTCGGCGCCGCGCGGCAGCGCAACGGCAATCCTGTCCGCAGGCGCGATGCCGAGCCCGCGCAGCGTGCGCACGAGATCCTGCGTCCGCTCGCCTAGCGCGCCGTAGGTGAGGGCCGGCCGGCCAGGGGCGAGGATCGCGGGCGCCGCAGGACTCCTGCAGGCGTAGAAGTCGAGAAGGCCGCCGATATGGGAAAATGTCTTCGTTTCCAGGCTCGCGCCGACCGATCCCGCTCCGGATGCAATGTCCGACAATGCCATTCCCTTTTGATCTGATTGGGCTATTCTTCCCAAGAGTTAGGGAACGCGTCCAGTCTGAGGTGAAGTTCGGGGCCCGAAATCTGTGGTTGAGGGGTCCCAAAGCCCTTCGACGGAGTGAAGGTCGGGCAGAATCACCATGCTGGAGAATGAGCCGGGCACGGCAACGGAAGGCGGGCTGAAGCGCTGGCTCGAGGGCGTCGGGCTCGGCCACTACTCCGATCTTTTTGCACAGCACCGCCTCGATCTCGACGTCCTGGGGGATCTCACCGAATCCGATCTGGTCGAGCTCGGATTGCCGCTTGGCGATCGCAAGCGGCTCCAGCGGGCGATGGCGGCGCTGTTCCGGGCTGAAACGGCGGAGCCGCCGGCCGCGCCGGCACGCCCGCAGGCCCGGGCGGAGGTCGGGGCCGAACGGCGCCAGCTCACCACCATGTTCTGCGACATGGTCGATTCCACCTCGCTTTCGGTGCAGTTCGATCCGGAAGACGTGCGCGACATGATCGCGAGCTTCCGCGAAACCTGCGTCCGCGTGGTCAAGCATTACGAGGGCTTTGCCGCTCGTTTCGTCGGTGACGGCATCCTCGTCTATTTCGGCTATCCGACCGCGCATGAGGACGACGCCGAGCGTGCGGTGCGTGCGGGGCTCGAGATCGTGCGGGTGCTGTCGACCGCGCGCGCGATCGAGCCGCGCGGCGCGCTCAGCCATTCGCCCGCTGTCCGCATCGGCATTGCGACCGGCCTCGTCGTGGTCGGCGACCTCGTCGGGCAGGGCACCGAAGAGCGCGACTCCGCGGTCGGTGAAACCGTCAATCTCGCCGCGCGTCTGCAGGCCCTGGCGCCGCCCAACGGCGTCGTGATCTCCGCCTCGACGCAGTCGCTGCTGAAGGGCAAGTTCGACTACCGCAATCTCGGTGTCCATGCGCTGAAGGGCATCTCGGAGAAGGCGCAGGCCTGGCACGTGGTGCGCGCCACGCGGGTGGAGACCCGCTTCGCCGCGGCGATGGGCGCGCGGCTGACGCCGCTCGTCAACCGCGAGGAGGAGATTGCACTGTTGATGGGCCGCTGGCAGCAGGCCAAGGACGGCGACGGCCAGGTGGTGGTCAAGTTCGGCGAGCCCGGCATCGGCAAGTCGCGCATCATCCAGGAAATCTTCGAGCGGATATCGGGCGACCGGCACGGGCAGGTCTCGTTCCAGTGCTCGCCCTACTACACCTCGACCGCATTCTATCCGTTCGCCGAGCAGCTCAAATTCTCCCTCGGCCTCGACCGCGAGGATACCTCCGCGCTGACGCTGGCGAGCCTGGAGACCGCGATCGCCGCCGCGCATGGCGACATCGAGCAGGTCACGCCGCTGTTTGCCGCGCTGCTGTCGATACCGACGGGAGACCGCTACCCGCGGCTCGATCTGTCGCCGCAGCAGCAGAAGGATGCGACCGTCGCGGCGCTGGTCAATCACTTCCTCGGCCTCGCGCGCGAGATGCCGCTGGTGATCGCGTTCGAGGATCTGCATTGGATCGACCCGACCTCCCGTGAGGTGATCGACCTGCTCGTCGACCAGGTGCAGAACCGGCCGATCCTGGTCATCATCACCGCGCGCTCCGAATTCCAGCCGAGCTGGAACGCGCATTCGCATATCACCACCCTGGTGCTCAACCGCCTGAGCCGGCAGCTGCGCACGACGCTGGTTGAGCGTGTCGCCGGACGGGAGCTGCCCAAGGAGGTCGTCGAGGAGATCATCGTCAAGACCGACGGCGTGCCGCTGTTCCTGGAAGAGCTCACCAAGACCGTTCTGGAATCCAACCTCCTGACCGAGCGGCACGGGCGCTACGTGCTGTCGGGCCCGTGGCGGCAACTGGCGATCCCGGCGACGCTGACGGACTCGCTGATGGCGCGGCTCGACCGGATGGGCCCGTTCAAGCGGATCGCGCAGATCGGCGCGACCATCGGTCGCGAGTTCTCCTACGAGACGCTCCAGGCCGTCGCCAACACGCCGGCGGAGCAGATCGAGGCCGCGCTCAACCATCTGGAGGAGGCCGGGCTGGTCATGCGGCGCGGCCATCCGCCGGATGCGCTCTACTCGTTCAAGCACGTGATGATCCAGAACGCCGCGCATGCGAGCCTCTTGCACAGCGAGCGCCGCAAGCTGCATGCGCGCATCGCGCAGGTGCTTGGCGAGATGTATCCGGAGAAGACCGATCGCGAGCCGGAGCTGCTGGCCCATCACCTCACCGAGTCAGGCCAGAGCGAGGGCGCCGCCAGCTTCTGGCTCAAGGCCGGCAAGCAGGCGGCCAGGAGCGGCGCCAATCTGGAGGCGATCGGCCATCTGCGCCGCGGCTTGAGCGTCGTGCAGGCCAATGCGCGCATGCAGGGCGCCGACGAGATGGAGCTCGAGCTGCGCATCGCGCTCGGCAACGCGCTGATCGCCGCCAAGGGCTATGCGGTGCAGGAGGTCGAGGAGAACTACATCCGCGCGCTCGAGCTCGGCCAGCAGCTCGACGACGACGAGAAGGCCTTCGCCGCCACCCGCGGCCTCTGGGTGTGCCATTTCATTCGCGCCGACCTCACCCGCGCGCACGATCTCAGCGTCGAGCTGTTGAAATTCGCCAAGCGCCAGCGGCTGAACGAACGGTCGCTGCCGGCGCAGCAGACCGGCTACCTGATCGAGGCGCACCGTTCGATCGCGATGACCATGCTCTATCGCGGCCGCTTTGCGGCCGCGCAGCATCATCTGCATCGCTGCATCAACCTCTACAGCCCCGATCTGCATTCCGATCTGATGGAGCGGCACGGCACCGATCCCGGCGTCGTCTCGCTGTCCTATCTCGGCTACCTGCTCTGGTTCCTCGGCCGGCCCGACGCGGCGCGCCAGCACAGCGAGCAGGCGATCGCCAATGCCGAGAAGATCCGCCATCCCTTCACGCTCGCCTTCGCGCTGGTGTTCGGCGCGTATCTCTGCCAGCATTTGCGCGACGTCGAGGGCACGCGCGACCACGCCAACCGCGCCATGATCATCGCCACCGAACACGGTTTCCTGCACTGGAAGCAGCAGGCCGCGATCCTGCGCGGATGGGCACTGACGCAGCTCGGCGACGCCGACGAAGGTCTCAGCCAGATGCGCTTCGGCCTCGACGAATACGAGGCGATGGATTCCTGGCTCGCCGGCTGCTGGTTCCGTTGCCTGCTGGCTGAAGCCTATGCCAAGGTCGGGATGCGCGAAGCTGCCCTGCGCGCGCTCGACGGCGCGCTCGCGACCGCGCGGCGGACCGGCGATCATTCCTATCTCGCCGAGGTCTATCGGCTGCAAGGCGAGATCACGCTGTCGGATGGCGACCCGGCCTCGGTGCAGGAGGCCGAGGACCTGTTCGCTCTGTCGCTGGAGACCGCGCGCAAGCAGGGCGCGCTGTCCTGGGAGCTTCGCACCGCCGTCAGCCTGGCGCGCCTCTCGCACCAGGCCGGCAAGCGTGAGCACGCACGTCTCCTGCTCGTGCCGATCGTCAACAGGTTCAGCGAGGGTTTTTACACGCCGGACCTGAAGCAGGCGATGCAGCTGGTCAACGAGCTCGATGCGGATGCGCCGGTCCGTGAACAGGCCGATGCGGCGAGATGAGCGATCTTGCCGCCGCGCGTGCGCGCTATGTGGAGCTGATTGCCAGGCGCGAGCGGATTTCCTCGAAGCGTCTGCTCGGCGCGCTCGCCTCCGTTCCGCGTGAGGATTTTCTGGCCAGAGGCCCTTGGCGCATCAAGAGCGAGGCGGCGCGCAGCTATCGGCTGACGCCGGACGCCGATCCCATTCATCTCTATGACAATGTGCTGGTCGCGATCGACGCGCGCCGCAAGCTCGACACCGGCCTGCCGAGCCTCTGGGCGCATTTCATCGACGTGCTCGACATCAGGGAGAAGGACCGCGTTGTCCAGGTCGGCTGCGGGCTAGGCTATTTCTCCGCGATCCTGTCGAAGATGGTCGGCCCGAAGGGCAGCGTGCATGCGATCGAATGCGACGAGCGTCTGGCATCCCGCGCGGCAAGTTTCCTTCACGCCTATGCCAATGTCGAGGTGGTCCATGGTGATGGACGTGATCTGATCGGTGAAGTCGCCGACGTGATCATCGTGCATGCCGGCTTTTCGCACCCGCATCCGCACTGGCTCCAGTCGCTGCGTCCGCGCGGCCGGCTTCTGGTGCCGCTGACCCAGCGGGACCGCGAAGGTGCGGTGATCAAGATCACGCGGCGGGCGAGGGGCTTCGAGGCCGAGGCGGTGCAGCAGATCAGGATTTTCCCCGGCCAGGGCCGCGGCGTGACCGCGCTCGACGACCGCGTCGCCGACTGGTGGCAGCGCGCCGCCGCTCTGGCGCCGCTGCGCTTTCGCGGGCTCGAGCAGGGGCTGCCGTCGGATGGCTAATTCTTCGTTTCATTTTACCTTGATTCCGTTTGTGAGTTTCCAGCATCTCGCAGTGCGGCTATGAGTGCGGCCTGACCGCCATCCGAGCGCGCCCATGCATTCCGTTGCCCTGCTGACTGCGAGCTATGCCAAGGATATCGAACGCTTTTCGCTGCTCAGCGAGAGCATCGACACCTGGCTGACGGGATACACGCGGCATTATGTTCTCGTTAACGATGAGGATGTGCCGCTGTTCGAGCGATTCGCATCCGACAAGCGCGTCATCGTTCCGGCCTCGCGCTACCTGCCGAAATGGCTATTCGCGCTGCCGCCGGCGCTGCAGTTCATCAGCAAACGACGCGTCTGGCTGTCGCTGCTGTCGTCGCCCGTGCACGGCTGGCACATCCAGCAGATCCTGAAGATCGCCGGCGTCCTCAACGCGCCCGAGCAGCGCGTCTGCATCCTGGATTCGGACAATCTGTTTTTCCGCGAATTCGACGTCGGCCAGTATGCCGGCGGCGAGAAGACGCCGCTCTTCGTCACGCGCCAGGGGATCGACGCCGATCATCCTTTGCATGTGCTGTGGCTGCGCACCGTCGATCAGCTTCTCGGTGTCAAGCAGCGCTCGTTCCCGGCCGACGATTATGTCGGCAACGCGCTGGTCTGGGACAAGGATGCCGCGCGCGCGATGACCGACGCCATCAAGTCGGCGACGGGCTTGAGCTGGGCTCTGGCGCTGTGCCGGAAGAAAAAGTTTTCGGAGTATCTGCTTTACGGCAACTTCGTCGCCAGTTCGCCGGAGCATCTTGCGGCACATCGGGTGACGGAAGACAGCATCGCGGTGTCGCACTGGGACGACACGCGCCTCGACCGCCCGGCGATCGAAGCGATGATGCGCGCAGCTTCCCCCGAGCAGGTCGCGCTCTGCATCCAGTCCTATTCCTCGACTTCGATCGAGGACATCCGCGACGTCTTCAGGCTGAACTCGGCTGACAGGCGCAGTCCGAGCCTGGCTCCCGATCAGATCGGAGACACGCCCGCGTTCGAGACGCCGAAAACAAGCTAGGCTTCAAACGTTCTTCGTGAACTTG
Source organism: Bradyrhizobium iriomotense (assembly GCF_018130765.1). Lineage (GTDB taxonomy): Bacteria > Pseudomonadota > Alphaproteobacteria > Rhizobiales > Xanthobacteraceae > Bradyrhizobium > Bradyrhizobium iriomotense_A. Next base: position 126,871 of record NZ_JAFCJZ010000018.1, on the reverse strand, counting down.
CTGATGACGTCCATAAACGGCTTCGGCTTGAACTCGCCGTCGAGCGGCAAGGGGCGGTTCGGCTGCTTGTCCTTGCGGGCGAAGGTGCCGTTGATCCAGCTGTAGCGATCCGAGAGGCCCCAGGTCAGGATCGAGCGCACCGGGCCGCTGGCCGAGACGGCCGTCAGCAGATCGTCGACCCGCTTGGCGACGATGGCGTCGCGTTCCGCCGGACTACCCGTCAGCTTCTGGTCGTCGACGTCGAGCTCGGTGACGAGCACCTCGAGGCCCCAGGAGCGCAGCTCGGTGACGAATTCGGCGAGGCCATGCGTGTCGATCTCGAGCTCGGCATGCAGATGCGATTGCAGTCCGACGGCATGCAGCGGAACGCCCTGGTTGAGCAGATCCATGATGAGGTTGCGGTAGGCCGCGCGCTTGGCGATGAAGGAGTCCTTCGCCGATTCGATATCGTATTCGTTGATCGCGAGCTTCACGAAAGGATCGGCCGCGGCGGCCGTGCGGAACGCCAGCGGAATCCAGCTTTTGCCGAGATGCTGCGTCCAGAACGTATCGCGCCGGTCGGTGATCCCTTTTGGATTGTCCGGGATCGGCTCGTTGACGACGTCCCACGACGTCAGCTTGTCCTTGTAGTAGGACACGACGGTGCCGATGTGGTCGAGATACGCGCGCTCGACGCCTTTGGCGTTCTTGATCTGCTTGGTCCAGTCCGGAATGTCGTGATACCAGGCGAGCGTGTGTCCGCGCATCGTCAGATCGTTCGCCTGCGCGAAGTCCAGGATCGCATCGGCGCGCTCGAAGGCAAAGGTGTGGGCGTCCGGCCGCAGCATCGGCCATTTCAGCTCGAGCACCGGCACCACCTGTGTACAATAGGTGCTGATGGCTTCGCCGAGCCTGGGATCGGCCTGCAGGTCCCAGAGCGTGGCCGCCGCACCAAAGCCCTGATGGCGCTGGGCGAGCTTCGAGGCCGGTAATGCTGACGCGGAGACGCCCGCCGCGAGCGTCGCGGCGCTGCCGAGGAGAAATCGGCGTCTGTCGAGCCTGGTCACGCGTGGTTCTGCATCACGGCTTCGGCGATCTCGTAATAGTGAAGCGCGCCCTTCTCGAGCGTGAGATTCTCGGTTACGTAGTCGCGTGGCGCGAAGTCGCCGGCGCTTACATGCGACCAGAACTCGCTCCAGCCGGAGACAAAACCGGCCGCATCGGTGAAGGTCATGCCGCAGCGTTCGTCGAAATAGGGCACAGAGGATACGCCGCCTTCGTACTGCACCTTGTGCGGAAAATACTTCGGATCCTGCCACGGCCCGCCGCGATCCCACGCCAAGACGGGAACGCCGCTCGACAGCGCCTGCTGGCACGCGATGCCTTGGCTCTCATGCTCGCACAGGAAGATCATGCTGCGGCAACGCGCCAGCGCCGCCTTGTAGTCGTCTTCCTTGTAGTGGCCGTAGCGGATCACCTCGACCGTGCGACCGCTGGCCTCGAGATGCCTGCGGATCGGCTCGATCAGTTCGGGCTCATATCGCTCGTAATCCCAGCGAACCTTGTCATAGAGCAGCACGTCCACGCTCTTGCGGTCGGCCGGCGTCGGCGTCCACAGGTCGGTGTCGATGCCGACCGGCCAGGCGTCGACATGGGGCCAGTGCGGACGGAACATGTCGGCGTACCATTTGCACGGCACCAGGACGCGCTTCACCTGCAGGTCCTTCAGGCGCTCCGGTGCATCGATCGGGTGATCGTACATGGCGACGCCGAGCAGGAGCGGGTTCTTCCATTTGAACCAGTCGAGCACGAACGGCCGCCCGATGATGCAGGCGAGTTCCTCGGGGTGCTTCCGGATGTAGCGATAGTCGTTGACGCGGTAGCGGATGCCGAGCCGGTCGAGGCCCGCGCACAGGTTGAGGAGGACGCGCCGCTGTCCGCTGATGAAGGATTCGCCCTTGACCAGGCGCCGCAGCAGCGGCCGGATGTGGCGGTCTCCGGGAAACCAGCGGTCGTCCCGCTCTTCGAAGAAAAGATTGAGCACCATCCGGTCACGCCCTTGCGTGCCGAAATCCGCCGGAACCAGCGGAGCGTCGGTACCGCCATGCGGCCGGGAGGTCGGGTGCGCCCGCGTTCGTTCGGCAACGTCCATGTCAGTCACGTCCACGCATCGGAAGGGTCAGGCGACCTTTTGATATCATTGCTTCTTTTCTGTGATCCCGCCGGTTCCTACAAGGACAGGGCAAATTTAACGCTAACGCGCGATAACCGCTGAGACGTTTCATTCGCGATCCGATTTGCAGGCTTATGCGACTATCTTGATCGGCGCTGGCGGCGCAGTGCGATGGCCGCAGCAAAGGCCAACTGTTTTAACGCCCCGTTAATCTTCAAGGTGCCGCCGGTCCCGTGCTCGCATGCTGAATCGCCATTTCTCCATTTACCTTGTGGCCTACATCCTGCCGGCGGCGGTGGGCTTCTTCGCGGTCACCGCCTACACGCGGCTACTCTCGCCCGCGGAATACGGCGTCTATGTCGTCGGCATCAGCCTTGCCGGCATTCTCGGCGCGATCTTCTTCGCCTGGATCAAGCTGTCGGTGTCGCGCTATCAGGCGATGTCGGCGGAGGTGGATTTTCGCGGCACGGCGATGGTCGCCTTTGGGCTGACGGTCGCAGTGCTTTGTGCCACCACGCCGCTGGTGTTTCTGTTCCGGAGCGATGTCAGCGTCGAGCTTCTGCTCGCCAGCATGTTCGTCGCGATCATGGCCAATGCGGTCGACGTCGGCCAGGAGTTCGAGCGCGCCAAGCTGCGGCCCTATCGGTTCGCTGCGATCTCGATCGTGCGCAGCGTCGCGAGCGTCGGCTTCGGCCTCGTCGGCATCTGGCTCGGCTGGGGCGGCCTCGGCCTGCTGGCGGCTTTCGGCCTCGGCTCGCTCACCGGCATCATCCTCAATCTCGTCGGGGACCGCAGCAGGATCGCGCGCTTCCAGCGCAGCCAGTTCATGCAGTTCGCGCGCTACGGCCTGCCGCTGACGCTGGCCGGCCTCTCGGTCGCGCTGTATTCGAGCTGTGACCGTCTCATCGTCGCTTATCTCCTCGGCAAGGACGCCGCCGGCATCTTCGGTGTTGCCGCCGACCTGCCGCGCCAATTCATGGTGATGATCGCGTCCAGCGTCGCCGCTGCGACCGTGCCTCTGGTGTTCCGGTCGCTGTCGGAGAACAACAGCGAGACGACGCGCGAGCGGTTGACCGAGAGCCTCGAGCTGTTGCTCGTCGTCGTCGCACCCGTCGCGATCTGGCTGGCGCTTGCAACCGACCAGGTCGCGGGCACGCTCGTGGGCGTCGACTTCCGTGCCGGCGTGTCGGCACTGCTGCCGACCCTGGTGCTCGCCCGCTTGTTCGGCATCGCCAACCAGTTTTACGTCCAGATCAGTTTTCAGCTCGCCGAGCGTCCCTTCATGCTGGCGGCGCAATCGTTCCTCACGCTGGTGGTGAGCGTGGCGCTGATGTTCGCGCTGGTGGCGGGTTACGGGATCTATGGCGCCGCGCTGGCGACGCTCGCGACCGAGGCGATCGGTTTCGTCGTGGCGGTAGTCCTGATGCACCGCGCCCATCCCGTGCCGTTCGACGCGAGCCGCCTCGCCGGCGTGGCCGTCTCCGCCGCAGCGATGGCGGCTGCCATACTGCTCGCCCGGTCGCAGGTCGACGGCACCGGCTTCGTGGCGCTGATCATGGTGAGCCTCGCCGGCGGGCTTGCTTACGCGGCAGCGGCCTGGCTGCTCAATGTCGCGAATGTGCGCACGCTGTCGCTCCGTCTCCTGCGGACCTTCAACCGGAAGGCGCTGGGTGTCTAGCGCGCCTCTGTCCGGCGTGGTCGCGCCGCCCTGATGTCAGGCCAGGCCGGCTGCAACCACTGCCGGGCCCCGGACATTCTGCCGCAGCGGTGGACCGCCAGCTCCGGACCAGCCCCGGCCGCAAGCCGCCCTTCCGCCCGTGCGGGCCGTCGTATATGAGAGATTTGGCGCCGGAGCGGGCCGAATCTCGCCACAGACGGAACGTATGGCGGCTGTGATTTCTTAATTTAGAGATCGCAAACTGATATTTGACCGGCACGCGCGGACTGGCATTTCGACCGAGGATGGCATGAAAAACCTGATGACAACGGCGCAATCCACCGTGGCGATGCGGCGTTGGGGGCCTCCCGGGATTGTGACGCTGGCGGCGATGGTCGCATTCGCGACGCTGGGCCCGGCGTCCGCAGCCAAGCAGGCCCGCCAGCCGGCCGAGGCGGTGGCGCCGCGCGAAGCGGGCGAGCCGATCATGGCGATCGTGTCGATCAAGAGCCAGCAGGTCACCTTCTACGACGCCGACGGCTGGATCCTGCGCGCGCCCGTCTCGACCGGCACCACCGGGCGCGAGACCCCGGCCGGCGTCTTTGCCATCGTCGAGAAGGACAAGGACCACCGCTCGACCATGTATGACGATGCCTGGATGCCGAACATGCAGCGCATCACCTGGAACGGCATCGCGCTGCATGGTGGTCCGCTGCCCGGCTATGCCGCCTCGCACGGCTGCGTTCGGATGCCGTTCGGCTTCGCGGAGGGGCTGTTCGACAAGACCAACATCGGAATGCGGGTGATCATCTCGCCGAACGACGCGGCCCCCGTCGATTTCTCTCACCCTTCGCTGTTCGTGCCGAAGCGGGAGGCCATCGCGGCGGCGCCGGGCCGCATCGACAAGCTCTCCGCCGAGGCCGAGGAGGCCACAAGGGCCGCCGACGAGACCAAGAGGGCTACGGCCGCGGCCGCGAAAGAGGCGGTCTCGCTCCCGGCATCGCTGCGCAAGTTGGAGCAGCAGAAGGCCCGCGCCGATGCCGAGCTCGCCTTCGCCGACAAGACGCTTGCGAATGCAAAGACCGATCAGGCCCGCGCGAAGGCCGAGGAGTTGAAGCAGAAGGCGGCCGCCAAGGCCGCCGATGCGACGACGCAGCTCGATGCCGCCAAGGCCGCCGCGCAGCCAAAGCGCGACGCCGTTGCCGCCACGAAGGAGGCCGCGAAGGTCGCCGCGACCAGGAAAGGCGACGCGGTGAAGGCCGCGACCGACGCCAGGCTCGCGCTCGAGCCGGTCTCGGTCTACATCAGCCGTGCGACGCAGAAGCTCTACGTGCGGCGGAACACGCACAAGCCGGCGCCGGACGGCGGCGGCGAGGTGTTCGACACCAGCATCGAGGTCCCCGTCACGATCCGCAATCCCGACCAGCCGCTCGGCACGCACATCTTCACGGCGATGGCGAAGACCGATACGGGCCTGCGCTGGAGCGTGGTCACGATTGACAGCGGCGACGACGCCAAGGACGCGCTCGACCGCATCACCATCCCGCAGGAGGTGTGGGATCGCATTGGGCCGACCGCGCTGCCGCGCTCCTCGATCATCATCTCGGACGAGCCGCTAAGCAGCGAGACCAACTACCGCACCGAGTTCGTCGCTGTGCTGAGCAACCATCCCCAGGGCGGTTTCATCACGCGCAAGCCGACCGCGCCGATGGACATTGCCAGCGACGACGGCTGGGACAATGGCGGCAACGGCTTCGGCTTCTTCTTCCAGCGCGATCTGAACCCGCAGCCGGTCAATCCGCGCCGCCAGCGCGGCGGCCAGTACCCGTACTATCAATCGACGCAGCCGATGCAGCGGAGCTGGTGGTAGGGCACGCTGCGCGCCGCGGGCTGAGGCCGATTACCGACGCGCCTCGATCACGATCGCCTGGATCTTGCCCTCGACCGCTCCGGAGCCATGGCGCGCCCGGAGTGCCTCGGCAACGATATCAGTTGCAGCCTGCAGCTTGCTTGCATCCCTTGCCTCGATCTCGCTGCGCAGCGGCGTGCCCTGGCAGAGCGCGATTGCGACGTATTCGGCCGACGGTGCGCGGCTGATCTCGGATCGCGTTTCGATTGAGATGTCACGAAAGCCCGCACGTTCGAGATCGGTCCTGATGACGGCCTTGTCGTGATAGCCGTGCGGCGTTCGGACCATGAAACGGGGCGGATCGTCGGGAAACAGCTTTTCGAGCGCGACCGTTGCTTCATGCGTGAGCACATTGTCCTCGATGCGATCCCAGACGTTGAACACGAACGTGCCGTTTGGCTTCAGGACGCGCTTCACCTCTCCGTAGGCCTTGACGCGATCCGGAAAGAACATCGCGCCGAACTGGCAGCAGGCGACGTCGAACTCGGCGTCGCCGAAGGGCAGGGCCATTCCGTCCGCCTGGCGCCAGGTGATGCGGTCATCATCGGCCTGACGCTGCGCGGCGACCGCGAGCATCGGCTCGTTGAGGTCGGTCGCGACGTAACGGATGCCGGGTGGTAGCGCCGCTGCCACGGCGCGGGTCACTGCGCCGGTGCCCGCGGCGATCTCGAGCAGCACGGAAGGAGAGCGCGCGGCGACGCGCCGTGCCATGTCCCGCGCATAGACGGAGAAGATCAGCGGGACGAGATACTCGTCGTAGATTTTCGGAATCGAGCCGGCGAAAACCTTGTCAGTGTCGGACATGCTTGCCTCGCTGAAGGTTCGGACACGAGGCTCACGTTAGCATGGTTTCCCGCTCGCGCCAGCAACGACGCAAGTCCCGCCGGCGATCGGCTCTACGATCTCCCGCCGCCGACCTCGCGGATCGGCCGCGTGCCGTCCCAGTTCAACGCAGCCTGCCGGACCTTCTCGAAGAACGGCCCCTTGGTGCCGCTGATGTCGGAGATCTCGATGATCGTTCCCGGATGCGCCTGCGTGTCGAAATAGGCAAAGCGCCCCTTGTCGCCGCCGATCTGGCCTTCGTGGCCGATCTTGTAGCCGAGCCCGATCGCCTTGTCGTAGAGCACCTGATAGTCGTGGCTCCAGTACGACATGTGCTGGAGGCCTTCGTGGCCGGCGTCCAGAAACTCCTTGTACAGCGAGGGTGCGTCGTTGCGCTGCTGGATCAGCTCGATCTGCAGATCGCCGGAATTGGCCAGCGCAATGCTCATCTCGACGGCAGAGTCCTGGCCGCGATGGCGGAACCAGTCGGTCTTGACCCGGTCCATGTAGTACCAGGGACCGACGCCCATGGTTTCGATCCAGTGCTTCATCGCGGCGTGGATGTCCCGCACCACATATCCATTCTGGCGCACCGCGCCGAAGATGCGGCTCATGCCCGTGCTCCTCTTCTCGACCCGCTCACTTGACCTCGATGCCGGCGTCCTTGGCAACCTGCTTCCAGGCCGCGATGTCGCGGGCGTTGATGTCGCGCTGCTCCTCGCCGGGGACGAATTGCGGCGTGATGCCCAGCTTCAACAGCTTCTCCTTGACCTCGGCATCGCCGAGCGCGTCGTTCAGCGCAGCCGACAGCCTCGCGGCGATCGGCGGAGCAAGACCCGCCGGCGCATACATCGCCCAGGAGAGGCTGCGATCGAACGGCACGCCCTGCTCCCCGTAGCTGGCGACATCAGGCAGGCTCGGCGAGCGTTCGCCGCAGGCGGCCAGCGCCTTGATCGAGCCGTCCTTCACCAGCGGCGTCGCGGTCGCAACGTCGAGCGTCGCGAGCGAGATGTGGCCGCCGAGCAGGTCACCGGCGAGTTTGGCGATGCCGTTGAACGGCACGTGCTCCATCTTGATGCCGGTCTGCTGCATCAGGATCTCCGCGCAGAACTGCCCGGTCGAGCCGATGCCCCAACTGCCGTACTGGATCGGTTCGCCCTTCTTCGCCAGCGCAATCAGGCCCTTGATGTCATTGGCGGCAAAGTCCTTGGTCGCCACCAGGATGATGGAGGAGACGCCGACGCGCCCGATCGTCGTAAAATCCTTGATCGAATCGTAGGGCAGCTTCGGGTAGATCGCGGGCGCCAGCACATGCGTGGTCATGCCGCCGACGGTGATGGTGTAGCCGTCATTCGGCGAGGTCGCGACCATCTGCGTGCCGAGCGTACCGGCAGCGCCGGTGTGGTTCTCGATATAGATGCTTTGCCCGAGCGACTTGCCCATCCTGTCGGCGAGCAGCCGGCCGACCACGTCGCCGCCGCCGCCGGCTGCGTAGGGCAACAGCATCTTGATCTTGTGCGTGGGATAGGCGGCGGGGTCTTCCGCTCGCGCCGGCAGCGCGGCCGATAGCAATGCGAGAAACGAAAGCGTGATGGTGCGCAGCATCATGTTCGCATTTCCTAATCTTCGAAACGAAATCGATAGGCATCGCCGTGCCGGATCACGCGGCCTGCGGTCGGTGCGGGAAAATGGCCGGTGAGCAGATAGCTCGGCGTCTCCGCGAGTTCCTCCAGCAGCGCCATCCGCGTTGCGATCGCCGCGGCCGGATCGACATCGGCGGCGTTGGACAGCCAGGGCGCGGCGCACTGGATCGGATGATGGATCACGTCGCCCGACATCACCGCGTGATCGTGGCCGCCATTGAGATGGATCTGCATGTTGCCCGCGGTGTGCCCGGGCGCTGGCGCAAAGCGCAAGCTCGCGTCGCGATCGCTGAACAGGCGGTGATCGGTTTCGACCAGCTCGGCAAGTCCCGCGGCGACCACCGGCAGCACGGAATCCTCGAACGAGCCATGGTTCACCGGGCTCCTCGGCGCGGCATTGTGCGCGGCCTCGAAATGCCGGTACTCCTCGCGCCCCATCAGATAGCGCGCGTTGGGGAAGGTCGGCACCCAGCGGCCGTCGAGGAGCCGCGTGTTCCAGCCGACGTGATCGACATGCAGATGTGTGCACATCACGAAGTCGACCTGTTCAGGGGTAACACCCAGCGTACGCATGTTGTCGAGGTAGGGCTGGTCGAGATTATTCCATACGGGCACGCGCGGCCGCTTCTTGTGGTTGCCGCAGCAGGTATCGACGATGGCGGTCCAGCGCGGCGTGCGCACGAGATAGGAGTGGTGGCTGAGGATGAAGCGGCCGGTCTCCGGCTCGATGTAGCGGTGATCGAGCCAGCTCCGGTTCTCCGCGATCACTGCGTCGGTGACGTTGGCGAACAGCCAGGTCTTCTCAAAAGCGAGCGCGGGGATCTCGCTGACGAGATCGACCCGCATGCTGCCGATCTTCACCTGCCGCATGCTCAGTTCTTCAGGAGCTCGCCGAACGGCACCCAGCGCGTGCCGTCGAAGCGGATCAGCTGGAGGCTCGTCATCGGCGTGTAGCGCTCGGGCGAGTTGTTCACCGCGGTGCCGTTGATCAGCATCGGCAGGTGCACGTCCTTCAGGCTGGTCGCCTGCTTCATCACGTTGGCGCGGGTGAGGTCGTTGCCTGATGCTTTCAGCGCCGTCACCAGCGTCTGCGCGATGGTGTAGCCATAGACGTTGAGCCAATCGCTCTTGTTGGCGTCGGGCAGATATTTGTCCATGAAGGCGAGCCATTCCTTGGTGCCGGCATCGTCCTTCAGCGCCGGATCGGTCGCGTCCTTCAGATACTGGCTGGAGATGACGCCGGTGGAATTGTCCTTGCCGGCGGGCTCCAGCACGCCGCTGATCGAGGCCGAGACGTTGGAGATGATCGTCACCGGCTTCCAGCCGATCTCGCCGATCTTGCGGATCGCCTGCGCCGCGAACTTCGGCGTCGCCGCCACTAGCACGACGTCAGCACCGGCGGTCTTCAGTTGCAGGATCTGGGTGTCGACCGTCGGCGCGGAGGTCTCATAGGCTGCGCGCGCGACGATCGCTTCGCCGCTGCCGAGCCCTTCCTCCAGCGCCTTCAGATAGTCCTTGCCGAGATCGTCGTTCTGGTAGAGCACGCCGATCTTCGCGTTGGCGTGGCTGGCCTTGATGTATCTGGCGTAGGCGATCGCCTCGTCGCGATAGGTCGGCTGCCATCCGACGGTCCACGGAAAGTTCTTGGGATCATCCCACTTCGCCGCGCCTGACCCCAGGAAGAGCTGTGGCACCTTACGATCGTTGAGATATTTGTGCACGGCGCTGTTGGTCGGTGTGCCGACGCCGCCGAAGATCAGCAGCACTTCCTCGCTTTCGACAAGCCGCCGCGTCTGCTCCACCGTCTTCGGCGGGCTGTAGGCATCGTCGGCGATGATCATCTGGATGCGCCGTCCGTTCACGCCGCCCTCGTCATTCACCTTGCGGAAATAGGCCTCCGCCGCTTTCGCGATCTGCGCAAAGGCAGAGACCGGTCCGCTCAGCGGCGCGGTGGTGCCGATCTTGATGGTCTTGTCGTCGGCGCCGGGATCGTATTTGGCGGATTGGGCAGAGGCGGTGCTGCTTGCGAGCAGCGGCAACAGGATGCAGGCCGCAGCCAGGCGAAGGCGGGCAAAGCGCGCCATGAGTCGTCTCCCCAAAATTGCTCTCCGCCTCTCGATGGAGCGGAGTTGAAACGCGAGAACGGCGCCCGCGCGAAGCTTGCGGGCCGCGCCCGTTGTTGCCAGACTGGCGAAACGAACGATCGTTCGTACGGTTGACTAGCGAACGATCGTTCGTTAGTCAAGCCGCCATGGCTGTCCACACCTCCAGCGCAGCGGAAGCGGCTGCGCCCACGACGCGCGAGCGCATCCTCAGCGAGGCGCTGAACCTGTTCGCACAGAGCGGCTATGGCGGTGCCTCGATGCGCGAGCTCGCGCGCCGCGTCGGCATCCGCGAGAGCAGCCTCTACAATCATTTCTCCGGCAAGGCCGCGATCCTGGAAGCGATCGTCGCCGAACACGGCCCCGCCAGCTCGGCGAGCCGGCTGGAGGAGCTGCGCTACAAGCAGCTGGCACGCCAGCCCTCCGCGTTCTGCCGGCAGTTCGCGCTGGACCTCGTCGAGCAATGGTCCGATCCGCGCGAGCACCAGTTCCAGAAGGTCATCACCGCCGAGCGCAACCGCGTCCCCGGCATCCGCGCCAAGTTCGCCGACCATTTCTACGCGCGCGAGCAGAGCATGATGACGGATTATTTCCGCGGCTTCGCGCTCGCCGACCTGATCTCGACCACCGATCCGCGCGAGACCGCGCGGCTGTTCGCCGCCGGCCTCATCTATATCCGCCTCGAGCATTACGTGATGGGCGCGGTGCCCTCGCCGCGGCCGAAGGTGATCGAGGCGATCGACCGCTATCTGTCCTTCTTCCTGTCGCTGATCGCGGCGGGCAGTGACACCGACAACAAGAAACGAAAAGCCAAGGGAGAAACGCGTGGCAAGGCTGCCCCTGATTGATCCGGAGACGACGAGCGGCGACATCCGCGCCTCGTTCGACCGCATGCCGGTCAAGCTCAACATCTTCCGCATGATGGCCCATGCCGAGGCCAACATGATCCCGGCGATGCGGCTCGGCAATTCGATCCTGCACAAGCAGAAGCTCTCGGCCGTCAACCGCGAACTGCTGATCCTGCAGGCTGCGCAGCTCGAAGGCGGCGCCTATGAATGGCGCCAGCACGTGCCGATCGCGCTCGGCGTCGGCTGCACGCAAGCGCAGATCGATGCCGTCGAGCGCGCCGACTACGATGCTGCCGGCTTAAGCGATGCCGAGCGCGCCCTGCTGAAGTTCGGCCGCGAGGTGGTCGAGAACGTCCGCGTGGCGGAGGCGACCTTCGCTGCCGCGCGAAAACACTTCAGCGACCAGGAGATCGTCGAATCCATCGTCGCGCTCGGCTTCTACATGATGATGGCGCGCCTGACTGAAGCGACCGAAACCGATCTCGATCCCGCCGCCGGCATGAAGGTCTATGACGGCGGCAAGAAGCAGGGCGGCTGAGATGACGGACACCGAGACCAAGCCGGAGCGCTACGTTCGTCCGCCCAGTGCGGAGTCCTCGGGCGAGGCGCCGGGCAGGGGGCGCCTGAAAGGTCGCCGCATCCTGATCGTCGGCGGCGGCCAGCGCGTGTTCGATGCCTCAACCGACCCGATCGGCAACGGCCGCGCCATGAGCATTTTATGCGCACGCGAAGGTGCGAAGGTTTCGGTGGCCGATCTCAATCGCAGCTCTGCCGAACAGACCGTCAAGCGCATCACCGATGAGGGCGGGGAGGGGTTTGCGATTGCGGCCGACGTCACGCGCGAGGCCGACGTGGTCCGGATGATCGACGAGGCGCATCGCGCCATGGGCGGCCTCGACGGCATGGTGCTGAACATCGGCACCTTCGGCCAGGTTGGCCTCGATGCCGTCAGCGCCGAGGAGTGGAACAGGATCTACGACGTCAACGTCCGCGGCCCCATGCTGTGCTGCCGCGCCGCGATGCCAAAATTCGACAATGGCGGCGCCATCGTCTTCATCTCCTCAATCGCCGCACTGAAGGCGGGCTCGCAGATGGCGGTCTATGATTCATCGAAAGCCGCGCTCGGCGGCCTCATGCGCAACATCGCCCATCTCGGATCGCGCCGCGGCATCCGCGCCAACCTCGTCTATCCCGGCCTCGTCGACACCCCCAACGGCCGCGAAGCCGGCGCCGGCCGCCCCAACCGTGGCAAAGGCCACATTCCCTTCGGCCGCCAGGCGACGGCCTGGGAAATCGCCTATGCCGTGCTGTTCTTCCTGTCGGACGAGAGCGTCTACATCACCGCGCAAACGCTCGCGGTCGATAGCGGCCTGAGCGGGATGTAGGTGCGCTCATCGCCCGTGCGATCGCGCGCGGCAGATGAGGTGGTCGAGCGAGAGGTTCCCTGGCCCGTAAGCCATGATGCCGAGCGCCATGGCCGCCCAGGTGAGATGGATCGGCCAGCCGTCGGGCACCGTGAGCTCGACGATCACGGTCATGAACAGCAGTCCGAGCCCTGCGAACCGTGTGCCGAGACCCAGCACCAGGAGGATCGGAAACATGATCTCTCCGCAGCCCGACAGAAAGGCCATCACCGCCGGTGCCGGAAAATGATAAGGCCCGCCCGGCAGATGCAGCATGAATTCGTCGCTGAACAGCGTCACGGCGGTGTCGTTGAGCCGCAGGAAGCCGGCCCATTTGAGCATGCCCGAGCGCCAGAACGGCACGGCCAGCGCAAGGCGCAGCACGAGCTGCACCAGTGACGGGGTGGCAAGCGTCTGCACCAGTTGATTGGCCTTGTCGACGAGCAGCCCGAGCGGGGGCAGGCTGGTATTTGCGGGCATGCGCTGCTCCGTAATCATGCTGGATCTCCAAAGGCAATTGAGGTGAACGCGCCGGCCTCGATCAGCCCGGCGATGTTTGCGGCGATGTCGAACTTGGCTGACGCGTCGAACGCCGCCATTGCGGCCGCGCCGAGCGGCTCGCCGGACATCAGGCTGGCGGCAAAGACGGCGCCACCGGGCGGAAGGTGGCGCACCGCGACGTCGAATTGGGGCCGGGTGATCAGAGCGTCTTCCGGCGTGGACGCGTCGATGCGCGCCACAGGCGCGCTGTCCCGGTTGGCGGCAAAGATCGTCACGGCCGCATATTGCGAGCGGACGATCCGTGTGGCCGGATGCGGCGCAAAGACGAGATCGCCAAGCCGCTCCGGCGCAATGGCGGACAGAAGCGCAGACGACAGCGGCGACGCGTCGGCGGCATGATAGGCATCGAGCCAGGCGCGCTCGATGCGGGCGACATCGGCCAGCCAGGGCATGTCTTGCGCATGCTCATACCCGGCGACGAAGTCCGGGAAGTCGCGGCCGTAGTCGAACAGCAGCGGCGAGGTCGGTGGGCTATTGCGGATGTGGAAGCGCGCCATGGCGCGGAAGAAATCGGTGCCGGTGATGCGCTCTACGGCCGGATAGATCGCGGCCAGCGCATCGATCAGGCTGACCGTGACGTTGTTGCGGTAGACGTCATAGCGTCGGCCGGCCGGCTTGCCGTTTCGGCCGATCACGGCCGTCGGCGCATCACGCGCGGGGTCGAGCAGCGGCGGCGCAAAGGCCGCGGCAAATCCGGGGTCAGCTTCAGGCCGCACGGCGATCCTCCGTCACTGCCGCCGGGTTGCAGCGATCGAGGATCGCCTGCGCGGCAGTGGCTTCGGCGCGCAGGACCGGCCATTCCGGGATCTTGCTGTCCCATTCGATCAGCGTCGGTATGGGGCCGCGCCGCGCGATGATGATCTCGAACAGCTTCCACACGGCATCCGCGACCGGGCCGTCATGGCTGTCGATGAGGAGGAGGTTGCCGTCATCGTCCGTCTGCTCCGCGTGGCCGGCGAGATGAATCTCCCCGACGTGAGCAAGCGGGAAATCGGCGAGATAGTCGAGCGCAGCGTATCCGTGATTGGTCGCGGACACGAACACGTTGTTGATGTCGAGCAGCAGGCCGCAGCCGGTGCGCTGCACGATGGCGCGAATGAAATCGGTCTCGCTCATCGTCGACTGGCGGAAGGTGATGTAAGTCGACGGGTTCTCCAGCAGCAGCGGGTGGCGGATCGCTTCCTGCACCTCGTCGATGTGATCGCAGACGCAGGCCAACGTCGCCTCGGTGTAGGGCAGCGGCAGAAGATCGTTGAAGAAGCTGGTCTCGTGCGTCGACCAGGCGAGATGTTCGGAGACCAGTGCCGGCTGATAGCGCGCGACGAGGCTGCGAAAGCGTGCCAGATGCGTCTTGTCGAGCGGCTGCGGCCCGCCGATCGACATGCAGACGCCGTGCAGGGACAGCGGATGGTCGCGGCGGATGGCTTCCAGCGCGCGATGCGGCGCTCCGCCCGCGCCCATGTAGTTCTCGGCGTGCACCTCGAAGAAGCCGGCTTGCGGGCCGGCCTCGAGAATCGCCGGAAGGTGCTCGGGCTTGAAGCTGGTTCCGGCGGCACCGCCGATCGGAAGTGAAAAGCGGAGCGGCACGGTGGCGGGCTTGGTGGCCGTGATCATGGTGCGTCTCCGCTTCCCTGGTGTTGGCGTGATGGATTGGCCTGGCCGCGTCAGACCGGCTTCAGCGAGCCCTTCTTGCCGCCGGGCAGGTCGATGCTGGTGCAGGTGCCGCCCTGGACGAATTTCCAGGCGTTGCCCTGGAAGTCGACTGTCGAGGTGCCCTGGCAGGTCGTGCCCGGTCCGGCGGCGCAATCGTTCTGGCCCTTCAGCGCGACGCCGAAGCACTTTTCCTTCTTGGCGGCGACGGCGGCGTCGGCTTCGGCCTTGGTCAGCGGGCCCGCGGCGGCGAGGGTCGCAAGCGCGGTCGACATGGCGCCGGCGAGAGCGAGCGTGGTGACGACGTGTTTGGCAGACATCGAAGTTCTCCTTTTGCAGATGCATCGCCTGGCAGGCGAAGGCGCATGGTCTCGTTCGCCTCCTGCGCAGCCGGCGTTACCGCTGGAATGCTCACGAATCCGTGAGACCGATTGGTCAGGGCGCCCGGTTGGTGCGCTTGGGTCGGGATTAACGGGCAGACGCCGGCGTAAATCCAATGCCTTGGTGCTATCGAGACGTTAGCCGCGAGGCATTGGCGCGGATGGTCCGCATTTGCCAGACGTAACAAAGGACGGCCGGCGCCGTAGAGCGATGTCAGAGGATGCGCAGGTCCGCGAAGGCGAAAACGGCGATGAATGTCGATCCCGGACGGAGGCTTCAGGCGGTTGCAAGGCTGACGGTCAGCATTCGCCTCGCAGTGTCAGCCCTGGTCCTGGCCGCGATCCTGCTCACGGCCGCCCTTTCCAGCCTGTTGTGGTGGCGCACGGCTGAGGCGACCAGCCGGCAACTCGCTTCCACCATCAACGAGCAGATCGTGGCGGCGGTGCGCAAGGAGGTCGCGGCCATCGTCGACGAGGCGCGCGCCGCGCACACTGCGATCCGCACCTTGTTCCTCCAAAACGTGCTCGACACCCGCGAGGCCGACAAGCGCGAGTTCGTCTTTCTCTCGCAGCTGCAGTCGCAGGCGACGATCTCCTGGGTCGCTTTCGGCTGGCCCGACGGCTCGTTCTTCGCTGCGCACAAGCTCGGCGATCGCCGCCTGGAAATGATGGAGATCTCGCTGACCGATCATCCGGGTCAGCGCCGCGTCGATGAATATGACGTCGTGCCCGGCGATATCGAATTCGCCAGCCGCCGTTTCGAGCCGACTGAGTTCCGCGTGGCCGATCAGGTCTGGTTCAAGGCCGGACTCACCGCGGACGAGCCGCAATGGTTCAGGGTGATGGACCATCCAACCGGCGAGCGGTCCTCGATTGCCTTTGCCGGCCCCATCGACGTCTATCAGGAGCGGCAGGGCGTTCTGGCCGTCGTCATCGAATATACGAGGCTCGCGCGCTTCCTGTCGCAGCTCGAGGTCGGGCGTACCGGAACCGCGTTCATCGTCGACGATAGCGGTGTGCTCGTCGCAGCCCCGGACAAGGAGGCCGACGAGCTGCACCCTGTGCGCAGCGACATCACGCTGCTGCCGCTGGCGCGCGCAGCGCTCGAACAGGCGGGGGAGGCTGGCCGCAAGGAGGCCTGGCGCAGCCGCCTGACGTCACGCGGCGCGGCCTACGAGGTCGCGCTGACGCCTTTGCCGTTTCCCGGCTGGTCGCTCGCAACCGTGATCCCCGAGGCGGAATTTCTCGGCCCCGTTGAGACGACGCTGCGGCGGCTGATCCTCGGCCTCGCCGTCGGCGCCGTGCTTGCGGCGCTCGCGTCGGCAGTGCTGGCGCGCTCCGTGATTGCCGCGCCGTTGTCGCGCGTCGTCGGCGAGCTTCGCCATGTCGAGGCCTTCGCGCTGGAGCAGGTCCGCCGCCATCCGTCGCGGCTGAAGGAGATCGCGAGCCTGTCGGGCGCCATCGCCGAGATGGCGTCCGGCCTGTCCGCCTTCCGCAAGTTCATCCCCGCCGATCTCGTTCGCGGTTTGCTGCGGCAGGGCGTCGAGGCGAGGCCCGGCGGCAGCATCCAGGAGCTCAGCGTGATGTTCATCGACATCGCCGGCTTCACCGGACTGTCCGAGCGGCTCGGCGACCGCGTCGTGCCGCTGCTGTCACGCTATCTCGACCTCACGTCTGAAATCATCGTCGCCAATGGCGGCACCATCGACAAGTTTATCGGCGACGCCGTGATGGCATTCTGGGGCGCGCCGCAGCCACAAGAAGATCACGCCCTGCGCTGCTGTCGCGCGGCGCTGGTCTGCCGCAGGGCCGTGGACGAGTCCGGCCTTGTCGACGACCTCGGCCAGCCGCTTCAGATCCGCATCGGCATCAATTCGGGCCGCATGCTGGTTGGCAATATCGGTTCGGAGCTGCGACTGAACTACACCGTGATCGGTGATGCCGTGAACGTCGCCAGCCGGCTCGAAGGCGCCAACAAGTCCTATGGCACGCGCATCCTGATCGGCGAGGCGACCGAACGCCTGGCACGCGGGGCCATCCTCACGCGCGAGATCGAGAGCATCGCGGTCTACGGACGCGAGGAGGGGCTCTCTGTCCACGAACTGATCGGAATCGTGGATGAAGGTGTTACCGAAGCCGGCTGGATCGCGGATTACGAGCACGGTCTCGCCAACTATCGGGCGCGCCGGTTTGCCGCCGCGCTCGCCGATTTCGAGGCCGTGCTGAAGCAACGTGCGCACGATCGGCCCGCTGAGCTGATGCGTGACCGTTGCCGGAAATTCATCGCGGCCGCGCCTGACGACGCCTGGCGTCCGGTTGCGGCACTGACGTCGAAATGACGCGCTGATGCCGGCCTTGCCGCGCCGGGATCGATGTTGGCGGGCTTCCGACGCGAGGTCCTCGGCATGCAGCGCCCCCGAGATTCAGATTGCGCAAGCTGACCATTCCCCCTAATAGAATTGGACAAATGACCAAATAGCATGGTCGAGCGCCAAAAGGCGTGGCCATGGAGGAACAATTGCCCCGCGCAGGATGCGCCGGCGGCCTCGGGGAATGGAAGCGCAGCATGTCGCAGGCGGATGGTTTTGGACTGGCGGGTGTCATCGGCATGCCGGTCGCGCATTCGCGCTCGCCGGTCATTCATAATTACTGGCTGAAGGCGCACGGCATCCGCGGCAGCTATGTGCCGCTCGCGATCAAGCCGGAGCGGCTGGAGGACGCGCTCCGCGGCCTCGTCGCGCTCGGTTTCCGCGGCTGCAATGTCACCATGCCGCACAAGCAGACGGCGATGCCGCTGCTCGACCGCGTCAACGAAACCGCAAAACGCATCGGAGCCGTCAACACCATCGTCGTCGAACAGGACGGCACGCTCTCCGGCTTCAACAATGACGGCAACGGCTTCGTGCAGAGCCTGCGCGACGCCAGGGCCGATTGGCGCGGCGATGCCGGGCCGATCCTGCTGCTGGGCGCGGGCGGCGCCTCGCGCGCGGTGGTGGTCGCGCTGCTCGAGAACGGCGCGCGCGAGATCCGCATCGCCAACCGCACGGCGGAGAAAGCGCAGGCAATCGCAAAGGAATTTGGCCCTGCCGTGAGCACGGTTGCGTGGGACGACCGCGGCGCCGCGCTTGGCGATGTCGCACTGCTCGTCAATTGCACCGATCGCGGCATGGTCGGCAAAGCCGCGCTGGAGATCGACCTGTCGCGCCTGCGGCCGGAAACGCTCACGGCCGATCTGATCTATACGCCGCTCGAGACGCCGTTCCTCGCGGAGGCCCGTGCGCGCGGCTGCGTCACCGTGAACGGGCTCGGCCTGCTGCTGAACCAGGCCCGGCTTGCCTTCAAGGCCTGGTTCGGCGTCATGCCCGACGTGACGCCGGAACTGATCAAGGCCATCGAAGCGACGTTCTGACCTTCGCCGGGGAGCTTTGCACCATGACGCTGCCGGTGTCCCCCAGGATCGATTGTCACATCCACGCCATCGATCCCGTCCGCTTTCCTTATTCCGCCGATACGCCGTACCGTCCGAGCGGGCAGGAGATCGCGCCCGCGGCGCAGTTGCTGCGCGTGTTCGACGCCTTCGATGTCAGGCACGCGCTCGTCGTCGCCACCAACACCGGCTATGGCAGCGACAGCCGCATCCTGCTCGACACGTTGGAGCAGGGCGGCGGCCGCTTTCGGGGCGTCGCCGTCGTCGAGAACGACGTCGACATCAAGGAACTCGAACGGCTGAAAGCCGCCGGCGTGATCGGCGTCGCCTTCAACGTGTCGTTTCACGGCGCCGCCTATTATCTCAAGACCGCGCCACTGCTGGAGAAGCTGACGAGCCTCGGCCTGTTCCTCCAGATCCAGGTCGAGCAGGACCAGTTGCTCGACCTGTTGCCGCTGATCGACAAATCAAATGTGCGCCTGGTGTTCGACCATTGCGGCCGTCCCTCAGTCGCGCAGGGGTTACAGGGCAAGGCGTTCCAGGCGCTGCTCGCCATCGGCCGCGAACGCGACGCGCACATAAAACTGTCCGGCTATTACAAGTTCTCGCAGCAGCCGCATCCGTATGAAGACACCTGGCCCTTCATCGCCGCGCTGGTCGATGCCTTCACGCTCGACCGCTGCGTCTGGGGCTCGGACTATCCGTTCCTGCGCGCCCCGGAGCGGCTCGATTACGGCCCGCTGCTCGCGGTGCTGACACAACTGTTCCCGGATCCGGGCGATCAACATCGCCTGTTGTGGCGAACGCCGGCAAAGCTGCTCGGCTTCGACGGCGGGACGGATCAAACGAGATAACAACAGAGCAAAAGGGAGGGAGAACGTCATGAGGCACTTTGCAGGGCCAATTGGAATCGCGATTGCGGTATCGCTGTGGGCGAGCGTCGCGCAGGCGCAGAGCACGGTCTACATCCCCGACGTGATCGAGCTGTCCGGCCCCGGCGCCGTCTCCGGCACCAACTGGCGCGACGGTGTCGCGCTCGCCGTCGACGAGATCAACAATGCCGGCGGCATCTCGGGCCGAAAGATCCAGACCGAGCATCTGGATACCCAGAGCAACCCCGGCATCTCGCGCGCACAGGTGCAGAAGGTCCTGGACAAGGATCCTTACGTCGTGCTCGGGCCGATCTATTCCGGCTCGGTCAAGGTCAACATGGCGCTGACGCAGGCCGCCGAGATTCCGCAGATCGTCGGTGCCGAGGCCGCCGACATCACGACGCAAGGCAATCCCTGGATCTTCCGCACCGCCTTCGGCCAGCAATTCTCGATGCCGAAGATCGCCAACTACCTGCACGACAAGCTCAAGGTGAAGGCGGTCGCGGTGGTCTGGGTCAACAATGATTTCGGCAAGGGCGGTCGCGATAATTTCGTCAAGGAGATGAAGGCGCGCAATATCGAGATCGCGGCCGATATCTCGACCGAGCAGGGCCAGGTCGATTTCGGCTCCGACGTCATCAAGCTCAAGAGCGCCAAGGCCGACGCGATCTTCGTCTACACCAACGAGGAGGAGAGCGCCCGCTTCCTGATCGAAGCGAAGCGGCAGGGCGTCGCGACGCCGCTGTTCGGCGAGACCACGCTGCTCAGCCAGAAGGTGGTCGAACTCGCCGGCCCCGCTGCCAACGGCGTGCGCGGCCATGTCGGCCTGTCCGCCGACGCACCGGTGCCGGCGATCGAGGACTTCACGAAGAAATTCAGCGAGCGCTACAAGTACCGGCCCGATCACAACGGCATCAAGGGCTATACCGCCGTCTATCTCGTCAAATACGTCACCGAGAAGATCGGCAAATTCGACAGCAAGGCCTTTGGCGCGGCCATGAAGGGCCTGACCCTGACGCCCGACAAGGCCCCTGGCATGCTGATGGAAGCAAGCTGGGATCAGAACGGCGACATCGACCGCGCCAGCTTCCTCGCCGAGATCATCGACGGCAAGCAGAAGATCGTCGAGACCTTGCCGAAGCTGAAGGGCGGCAAGGGCGAGTGAGGGACGTCTGCCTGCTGCGTCGCTCCAATCTCAGAGCTCGTCGAGCGCGGCCCATTGCGGCACGTGCGCGGCGAGCTTGTCGAGCAGGCGCTCGAATTCGTTGCGCTCGGCACGCGTGAGGCACGCGAGCATGGCGCGCTCCCGCTCGCGCAGGGCCGGGATGTATCGCGCGTAGAGCGCGCGGCCGGCCGCCGTCATGAACAATTGCTGACGGCGGCTGTCGGTCTTGTCGGCGGCGCGCCGTATCAGCTTCTTCTTCTCCAGCGCGATGATGCCGCGACTGATATTGGCCTTGAGATGGCCGGAGAATTCGCAGATCTCGCTGGCCGTCACGCCTTCGCGGAAGTTCAGGAAGATCAGGGTGACGATCTCCGGTCTCGTCAGACCGAGCTCCATCTCGATCCGCCGGAACGACGGCTCGCGGTAGAAGTTCAGCACGTAACCCATCCGGTACGCGATCTGGAGCTCGGTCCCCCCGATCACCGCCGCGAGCGGCCCCCGCTCCGGTGGCAGGCTTTTGGTCGTGCCGTTCGACGATTTTCGAGATGGTCTCATATGAGACTTTCTGGTTGATTTTCGATCCGGCATGATCTTAACATCGCCGCGCGACCCGTAAGAATGGCCGTCGTCGATAGTTGTGGAGGAACGGATGGAGGCGACGTCGGCCTGGCGGAGCGCTGGAGACCCGTCGTGCGAGCGTGAGGCTCGGTGCTTCTATGCGGGAACGCCGGCGCATCCGGTCTATGTCGATCATGTGCCATCGCCGCGCGCGGCCACGGGCAGGGCGCCCGTCGTCATGGTTCACGGCGCCGGTCACACCGGGACCTGCTATCTGGCGACGCCGGATGGGCGGCCGGGCTGGGCGGTGCGGTTCGCCGCGGCGGGCCGTGATGTGTTCGTGCCGGACTGGCCGGGCCACGGCCGTTCGCCGCAGCCGGCGGATTTTCCGCGGCTGGGCACCGCCGACGTCGCCACCTCGCTGCTGGCGCTGGTCGAGCAGATCGGCCCTGCCGTGCTGCTGGTGCATTCGGCGAGCGGGCCGATGGCATGGTGGATGGCGGAGCGGCGTCCCGATCTCGTCCGCGCCGTGATCGGCATCGCGCCGGGGCCGCCGGCCAATCTGCTGCGCGATCTGCCCGACGATCCCGCATCGATCCTCGCCTTGCGTGACGACGCCAGCGCCGGTCATCCGGTCTATTCGGATGAAACCATGCCGGTGCGGCTGACGGCGGAGTTTGCTGCGGCCTATTGGGCCAATACGCCGCGCTTTCCGCAGGGCGCGTTCGAAAACTACTGCCGCTCATTCGCGCCGGAGAGCGCGCGCATCCTGAACGAGCGCTTCAACATCGCCGGTCGCGGGCTCAGGATCGGCGATTCCGTGCGTCTGCGGTCCACGCCGATCATGATTGTGACCGGGGACCGCGATCCGCGCCATCCGCGCGAGGTTGATGCGGCGACGGCCGGCTATCTCGGCGCAGAATTCGTCTGGCTTCCGGATCGCGGCATCGAGGGCAACGGTCACATGATGATGATCGAAAACAACAGCGACGATCTGGCCGCCATGATCCTGGCCTGGCTCGACGCCGTCAAATGCTGAGATATCGGTCATGCCAGCGCATCGAAAGGAACGGCAGATGAAATGGATTGCGCGCGCTCTGCTGCTGTTTGCGCTTCCCGTTGCCGCACAGGCGCAAGTCAGTGGCGACGTCGTCAAGCTCGGTGTGCTCACCGACATGGCCGGCGTGACCGCCGACATCACCGGCAAGGGCTCGCTGGTCGCCGCAGAAATGGCGGCCGATGAAGTCGGCGGCAAGGTGCTGGGCAAGCCGATCCAGATCATTTCCGCCGATCACCAGCACAAGGCCGATGTTGGCTCCGCGATCGCCCGCCGCTGGTTCGACGTCGAGGACGTCGATGCGATCGTCGATGTGCCGAATTCGGGCGTTGCCCTCGCGGTCCAGGGCCTGGCCCGGGAAAAGAAGCGGGTCGTCCTCTATTCGGGACCCGGCACGACCGCGCTCACCAATGAGCAATGCTCGCCCTATGGCTTCCACTGGACCTACGACACCTACGCCGTCTCCCACGGCACTGCGTCCGCTGTGGTCAAGGCCGGCGGCAGCAGCTGGTTCATTCTGGCCTCGGACTATGCTTTCGGCCATCAGCTCCAGCAGGACGCGACCAGTGTGATCACCGCCTCGGGCGGCAAGGTGCTGGGTGCGGCCCGCCATCCGCTCAACACGCCGGACTTCTCTTCATTCCTGCTGAGCGCGCAATCCTCCGGCGCCAAGGTCATCGGCCTCGCCAATGCAGGCAACGATACTGTCAACGCGATGCGCCAGGCGGGCGAATTCGGCCTGACACAAGGTGGCCAGAGTCTCGCCGCGCTGATCCTGTTCCTTCAGGACGTGCACGCCCTCGGTCTCAAGGACGCGCAGGGCACTTACCTGACCACGGCGTCCTACTGGGACATGAACGAGGCCACGCGCGCCTGGTCGAAGACGTTCTTTGCGAAAACCGGGATGATGCCGTCGATGCTGCATGCCGGCGTCTATGGCGCTGTGCGCCACTATCTCAAGGCCGTTGCCAGCGCCGGCACGGACGACGCCGACAAGGTTGCCGCCACAATGAAGGCGCTTCCCGTCGAGGACGTCTTCTCGGAGGATGCGCACATTCGCGCGGATGGCCGGGTGACGCGCACCATGTATCTGGTCCGCGTCAAAAAGCCGTCGGACTCGAAATACCCCTGGGACTATTTCGAGATCGTGCGCAAGATTCCGGCTGAAGAGACGGTCTGGCCGCTCGCGGAGAGCAAATGTCCGCTGGTCAAGGCCTCCAGCCGCTGAGTCCAGGGCGGCCGTCGAACGGGGTGGCAAAGCGGGCTCGCCACGGGCATGATATCTCGCTCGCTTGCGATCCCGGACGACCCCAACACATGAAAACCACGCTGCTGAGACCCGAAGACTACACCCGCTCGCCCTGGAAGAACGGCGGCGGCATCTTCACCGATATTGCGGGCGCCTATCGCGCAGACAGCCCGGTGAAGGACTGGAACTGCCTGCTCTGGCGCTTCGCCTCCACGCCGGTCGTGGCGCCCGGTCCGTTCTCCCACATGCCCGGCATCGACCGCCTGCAGATGGTCGTCAAGGGACGTGGGTTGGTGCTGAAATCGCCGACGCAGGAATTCGACGAGCGTGAACCTTTCACGACGGTGCGCTTCACCGGCGAACTCGAGATCGTCACTGCGCTCGAGGAAGGCCCCGTCGAGGTCGTGAACCTGATGGCGCGGCGCGGAGCTGCGGAAATCGAGCTTGCGGCGCTGAGGGAACCGGGCGAGCGGCCGTTGTCCGCGGGCACGCACCTCGTCTACGCGGTTTCCGGCGATTGCAGCATTCGTCTCAATAGCGAGGATATCGTCATTCCCGACGGTAGCACGCTGAAGGTCGAGCTGGCCGGCCCATCCACACTGAAGCTCGTTTCGGGCTTGGCCGTGCTCGCATCGATCCGGCTCGTCGGCTAGGCGGCCCTCCCGCGCTCCGCCAGCATCGTGTCTGTCGGCCTCATGCTTTCAGCGCGTCGATCACGGCGCGCAGGCCTGCGGTCTGGTGTGCCCGGCTGGGGAAGTACAGGAACAGATCCTCGTCGACCGGGCACCAGCCCTGCAGGCACTTCACCAGCTTTCCCTCGCGAAGAGCGGATGCGGCGCGGTGCTCCCAGACATAGGCGAGGCCAAGGCCGCGTGCCGCGGCATCCACCATCAGCTCCTGGCTGTCGACGGTGAGCGGGCCGTCCACCGGCATCTCGATGGTCTCGCCGTTCTGCTCGAACACCCAGTGCAGCACCGTTCCGCTTGGAAATGCGTAGCGGATGCAGACATGATCTTGCAGTTCGTGAGGCGTCGCCGGCGCCGCCCGCTTTTCGAAATAGGCAGGCGCGCCGACCACGGCGAAACGCAAGTTGGAGCGGATGCGCACCGCGATCATGTCCTGCGCGAGCCGCTCGCCGAGGCGGATGCCCGCATCGAAGCCCTCTTCGACGATGTCGACGCGCCGGTCCGTCGCCGCGATCTCCAGCCGGAGGCCGGGATTGGCCTTCAGCAGCGTCTCGATCGCGTCTCCGAGCACGAACGGCGCAATCGTGTTGGGCACGTTGAGGCGGACCGTGCCGAACGGCGTGTTGCGCCATGAATTCAGCTCGTCGACGGCGACGCCGATGTCCGTCAGGGCCGGTCCCAATCGCGCGAAAAGCGTCTGGCCCGCATCGGTCAGGGACACGTTACGCGTGGTGCGGTGGATCAGCCGCACGCCAACGCGATCCTCCAGGCTGCGCACGGCGTGGCTCATCGCGGAGGCCGACGTGCCCCGCTCGAGCGCGGCCTTGCGGAAGCTGCGATGGGTCGCGACCGCGGCGAAGGCGGCCAGCTCCGATAGTTCGCTGTTCTCGATCATTGGTGAATCTTCTTCAGTATCGAGTGCAGGTTGGATGATCTTATCGGACGGCGCGACTGCGTCCAGATAGGCGGCGATCACTTGCCGACGATCTCATGCGGGAGACGCCAACATGCGTGCACTCATCCTCGACACCTATCAAAACGGCCGCTTTCGCGAAGCGGATATCGAATCGCGATCTCCCGGGAACGGCGAATTGCGCGTCCGCGTTCACGCCAGTGGGGTCAATCCGGTCGATGGTCTGATCCGCACGGGCCAGGCGCCGTACGCGATGCCGAAGCTGCCGGCCGTGCTCGGCACCGATGCAGCCGGCGTCGTCACCGATGTCGGGCCGGGCGTGGAAGGATTTGCGGTCGGCGACGAGGTCTACGGTCTTGCCGGCGGCGTGCGCGGATTGCCGGGCTCGCTCGCGGAGTTCATGACGGTCGACGCCGCTCTGATGGCGAAGAAACCCGTCAATCTCACCATGCGCGAGGCGGCGGCACTGCCGCTGGTCGCGCTCACGGCATGGGAAGGCCTGGTCGACCGCGCGCACGTGCAGCCGGGCCACAAGGTTCTGGTTCAAGGCGGTTCCGGAGGCGTCGGTCATGTCGCTGTCCAGCTCGCCAGGGCGTTCGGCGCCAACGTCTACGCGACGACCCAGGCCCAGAAGCAGGATCTCGTCCGCGGGCTCGGCGCAACGCCGATCGATTACACGCGCATGAGCGCCGAGGAGTATGTCGAGAAATACACCGGCGGGAAGGGCTTTGACGTCATCTATGACACCGTCGGCGGCAGCACGCTCGAAGCCTCGCTCGGCGCCGTACGCCACTATGGTCACATCACGAGCTGCGCGGCGTTTGAATCGCATAACCTCTTGACGTCGTCGTTGCGTTGCGCGGTCATCAGCGCGGTCTATGTGCTTTATCCGATGCTGAGCGGCGAACGCCGTGCCCATCACGGCGCGATCCTGCGCGAGATCGCCAAGCTGGCCGATGCCGGCAAGATACGCCCGATCATCGATCCCCGCCGGTTCACCTTCGACACGGCGATGGCGGCGCACGACGCCGTCAGGAGCGGCGCGAACGTGAAAATCGTCATCGACGTCGCGACCAATACGTAGGCAGGGAACAAGATTCCAATGCCGAAGCAATACATCAACCCTCCGGGTCTCTCCACAAGCACGGCCTTCACCCGGATCCTCAGCGTCACCGCGCCCGCGAAGCTGATCTACATCGCGGGCCAGGTGCCGACCGACAGGGAGTCGAGGCCCCTCCATGTCGGCGACATCAGGGCCCAGTACATCGCGATCCTCGATGCGCTGACGATCCAGTTGAAGGCCGCCGGCGCGGCATGGGACGACGTCGTGTTCCGTCGCACCTACACGGTGGACGTGCCGGCGTTCGTGCAGCACTGCATCCAGGACGAGCTGTTTCCGTTTCCCTGGAGCCGCGAGCGGCCCTCGCCAAGTACGCTGATCGGCGTCACCGCACTTGCGAATCCGGCCTTCCTGGTCGAACTCGAGATCGCGGCTGCGATCGTCGATTGAGGCATCGCTGATCCGGCCGGCGAACGCCGGCCGGATCTTTGTCTCCCTGCGAGGACGCGTGCTCAACTCTCCGGAACCGGCACGTCGAACGTGTTCAGCGTCACCGACACCATGCAGTAGAAGCCGATGAAGTAGGATAGCTCGGCGGCGCCTTGCTTGCCGAACTGCTCCACGGCCGCCTTGTAGGTCAGCTCCGGCAGGATGCCGCCGGAGATGAGCGCCGATGCGAAGTCGTAGGCGACCGCCTCCTGCCGCGTCAGATCCACGGGACGCTGGCCCGACACGATGGTCGCGAGCTTTTCGTCCGACAGTCCGCGTCGTTCCGCCATGCGCACATGCGCGTAGAGCTCGTAGGGCGCCTTGAAATGCGTGCCGGTCACCAGGATCGCGATCTCCCGGACTGCGGCCGGCACGGACGGATTGACGGCCATCGCCTTGGCGAGATCCCAGATCGGCTTGCCGAATTTCGGCTCGTGCAGCCACGGATTCCAGGGACCCATCAGGGCACCGTCCTCGCGGATGTTGACGAAGCCCTGGTACTTCTGGGCGATCTCTTCTTTCATGTCGGCGGCCAGAGCCCTCTGCTCCGAGGTCAGCTTGCTGGGTGAGATGATCGGTAAACGCATCGGTTGGTGTCCTTCTTCGTCATGGCCCCCGCCCGGTTCGTCGATCACGCACGGCTTTCCTGCGCCGGGTGAAGTGAGATGACTTCAGCCGCGAGATGAAGGTGCTGCGACCTGCAAATTGGTGACGTTCCGGTGAGGCACCAGAGCGCGGAATGCGGTCTATCTGAACGTGATCGTGCGATCCGATAAGACGTTCAGCCGCGCACGCGATACTGAACCACGCTCAGCAATCGCGGTGCCGGCCGTGCCGGGATGCCGCCCGGCGGCGTAGGCTCCGGTCGCCAGATGCGCACAATCCGTGCAACTGGCTAGGTTGGCGCGGCCCGGCCGGCGCACTATATCTCCTGCCGATGCAGACCGCCGCGAAGGGGCCGGATATGAGCGCGCCACACCAAAATCTCCCCACGCTGTCCGACGGCGTCGTCCACTGGCTCACCAACGGCACGCGTGACGAGCGCTTCATCGATAATATCTTCGCGCAGATGTGCATCCGTCTCCAGCAGGCGGGCATTCCGCTGAAGCGGTCGACGATGCACATCCGGATCCAGCATCCGCAATGGCTCGGCGCCGGTTTCATGTGGTCGGACGGCATGCGCGAGGCGAAGATAACGCGGGTCGACTTCGACGTGCTCGAGCGATCCGAGTTCATCGGCAGTCCTATCAACGAAATGATGGACGGCGCGACCGAGCTCCGCGAAAAGCTCGAGGGTGATCCGTCGCTCGGCCGCAAGCACGCGCTCTATGACGAGATGCGCGCGAAAGGCCTGACCGACTACGTTGCCTGGCCGCTCCATCACACGCTCGGCAAGCGCCACTTCGTCACCTTCGCCACCGACCGGCCCGGCGGTTTCGATGAGGCGCATATCGCGGCCCTGAAGAACGTACTGCCGGTGCTGGCGCTGGTCAGCGAGATCCGCATCAAGAACCGCCTGGCGCGAACGCTGCTGGAGACCTATGTCGGCGCCCATGCCGGCGAGCTGATCCTGGCCGGCGCCACGAGGCGCGGCACCGGCACCACGGTGCGCGCCGCGATCATGATCTGCGACTTGCGCGATTTCACAAAGATCTCCGACAACTGGCCGCGCGACGATGTCATCGATCTCCTCAACGACTATTTCGACGCGATGTCCGAGCCGATCGCGCGGCACGGCGGCGAGATCCTGAAATTCATCGGCGACGGCCTGCTCGCGATCTTCCCGCTGAGCCACCCCGATGCCTGCGCCAACCTGCTGCATGCCGTGACCGAGGCCCGTCAGGCCATGGCCGCATTGAACGAGCGCAACAAGAGCAGCGGCCGCGCGCCGCTGAACTACGGCATCGGCGTCCATGTCGGCGACGTCATGTACGGCAATATCGGATCATCGAGCCGGCTCGACTTCACCGTGATCGGCCCCGCCGTCAACATGGCCTCGCGCCTTGAAGCGCTCACCAAGCAGCTCGGGCGAAACGTGCTGCTGTCGCGCGACTTCGCGGAGCAGGTCGAGCCGAAATTCGAGCTGGAGTGCGTCGGCAAATACGAGGTGCGCGGCTTCAGCGATCCGATCGAGCTGTTTGCGTATCCTGGCTGACACGCGCGAGACCTGCGCGGTCGCCGTCACTCGTCTCCATGTCACGTTCCGGTCAGGTTGCGCAAACGCACGTTTGCCGGCCCTGCCTTCATCGGCGGGGCCGCGCGTCGTGCGGACCGGCAATTGAGAACATCTTGTTGAAAGAGATCGCCGCGCGGGACTCGTAAGCTGAGTTCGTTGGCGGCCGGATGACGAATGCCGCCCGCTTCATCGGGAACCGAGACAATGCCCGGTGCAACAGAAGAGGTGATTGGCGGTATCTGGCGTGACAACAAGAGGAGACTTCAATGCCAACCTGCTCCGAAAATCCTCATGGTCGAACCGGCCGGTGCGCAGTCTGCGACGGCAGATTCGGTCTCGTTCGGTACTACGCGTGGCGCAGGCCTCTTTGCTCGAAGAAATGCGTCGAACGTTTTGCGACGCGACGCCAGGATGACCGCGACTGGGTCGGTCTTTTTCCGATCGCCTTCGATGCGCTTGCAGAAAACCGCGTGAGGATCCCATGACGCTCCAGATGTCACGACGAGGCAAGGCCTACATGGAAACGGCGCAGAGCCTGCTCCGTGCGGCCCGAAGCATGACCGACGATGCGGTTGCGACGCGGCTGAAGGTTCTGGCCGACGACTATCAGCGGCGCGCCGAAAAGGCCTCGAGCGCCGATGCAGACAGACCGGTGGCGCGCTCGGCCGCCAGAGCCGGGTACGACTGGTCGAAGGAGCTTGCGTGAGATGATCCGGATCATTGCCGTGCTCTGTCGTCTTTCCTCTCCGACGGACTGTCACGAACAGATCGTCACGACCTCGGACTTTGCCGATGTGACGATGCAGTCCTGCCTGATGGGTGCGCCGCAGCTCGCCGAATGGATGGCGCGGCATCCGGGCGAACGTCTGGCCGCATGGCGCTGCACGATCGGCAAGCAGGGCGCCGGCAGGGGATCTTAAGGCTCGGAGAACGGGGTGGCGGGCCAGGAAGCACCGTTGCCAACGCAGGAATGTCCGACTACCCTTTTTGGCCCGGGGTCCGCCCAAACGTTCCTGCGATCAGCCGCGCGTACATGCCAAAATTCCTTCGCATCGGAGTCCATCAGTCGAACGTATCCGGCTACACGTCGAAGGCGTGGTGCATCACACGCGCCGGCTCGACGATCTTCCTGAAGTGGGGCGCAGTGGAAGTCAGCGGCGCAGGTAGCGGGCGAAAAGTCTACTGGACGCGCGTGCCGCAGGAGAAGACGATCCGTTGCCGCACGGCGCAGCGCGCCCAGGACTATGCCAAGGCCGCGATCGCGCGGCGGCGCAACCATCGCTATGAGCCGCTGACCGGGGCCATCGCGAACCGGCGCCCATCGGCCGCGCGCAGCGCCGAGCTCAAGCAGGCGCTCGCGACCATCCTGATCGTCGACATCGTCGGCTCCACCGCAAAGGCCGCCAAGCTCGGTGATGCGCGCTGGACCAAGGTGATGGGCCACTATTACGCCGCCGTGCGCAAGGAGCTGAAGAGCTCGCGCGGCAAGGAAGTCGTGACCACCGGCGACGGCGTGCTGGCGACCTTCAAGGCGCCCGCCGCCGGTATCACCTGCGCGACCGCGATCCAGAAGGCGGTGCGTACGCTCGGCCTCGAGATCAGGGTGGGCCTGCACGCCGGCGAGTACACGATCAGCGGCGGCGAGATGGTCGGCCTCGCCTTCCACATCGGCACCCGCATCGCCGCCAAGGCACGTGCCGGCGAAGTCCTGGTGTCGAGCGCAGTGAAGGAGCTGGTGAAGGCGCAGTCCGCGATCAGCCTGAGGGATCACGGCGTGCACCGGCTCAAGGGCGTGCCGGAGCGGTGGAGGCTGTGGCGGGTGGAGGGATGAAGGGATGGCGCTCCAGGCTGTGGGGTGGCATCCAGTACTACCTTAGCGCGTGTCCAGCGAGGCTGCCCTTGTCCCTGTCATCGTGCGGCGATGCGACCCACCTCGAAGTTGGTACCACTTTTCCCCCCATTTACTGGGAACCTCTTGCCTTTTACTAGGGAACTTCGAACGCGTAGGCCCGACCTCGAATTTCCTCCGTGAGCACTACGCGTCGACGATTGATGATTGTGCATTTTGATCATGCGAGCAGGGCCGCTCCGTAATGCGTTGATGTCGCGATTTCAGTGATACAGACCTTCGTTTGCTCTCCACTTGCGTTCGCGGCAGATCAAGGGAGCATAGCATGCAGAAATTTTTGGTTATTCTCTTGTCGGTACTTCTCTCCCGCACCGATCCTTCAAGCAGGGTAGAAAGGGCGAACGCGAAGTAGACGCAAGCTTCGCGACGCCCATTTCCCCTTGGCCTATCGTTCTCAAAAAGACGGCTCCTCGTGGCAGACGCGGTGGTTCGCCGAAGAGCCTGCGCATGGAATTTGTGGAGTGCAAGCTCACCATTGATGTTTTTGGAGGAGGCTTCTCATGGCGCTTACAGTCACCGTTACCGGCACGACCGTTACCCTCGACGAAACCGCCGGCCTGCAGAATGACGATACCAACACGGCCCTCCCGAGCGCGTTTTCAAGTCGGCTGACGGCACTGGGCGCTCCGGCCACAGAGATCAACCACGCGGTTAGCAGCGGCAATGTCATTACCATCAGCGGCGTGACGGGCTCGGTTGGCAATATCTCGTTCACGGACGAGAACGGCGGTGCGCTGGACGGCGACTCGAGCGGCCTCTTCACCAATGACGGCGAGGAGGTATTTCTGTACACGGACACCGTGAACGACAACATCGTGCTCGGAAAGACCGCGGCCGGCGTCATCGTCTTCGCGGTCTATCTCGAGGAGACCGGGAGCCCGGTAAGCGGCGGCAAGTTCTGGAGCGTCCAGTACGAGGCGCTGCAGAATCCGGATGCCACCAACCCCGATGATTCCATCGACCTGGGCACCCACCTCAAGGTCGCGGCCAGCGAGGTCATCAATTTCAGCTTCGCCGGAGCGCCGTCCGGCAGCAACCTCTTCATGACCTTCGGCGATCCGAACTCCACCCAGATCGTGGTGATAGGCAAGGACCCGCTCAATCAATCCGAGGGCGGAAACATCACGACCAAGGACGTGCTCAATATCAGCCAGGCCGGCAGCACCACCTCGTTCGGCGTCAATGGCAACCAGATCAACCCCGGTGAAGGTGCGTACATTACCTTTGTTACGGGTGCGAACACGAACTTCCTCGTGCCCAACCTGGACCAGAACGAGGCCGACGTCGAAGCCAACATAGACTTCCAGAACGTCTTCAATGCGACCAGCGCGTCCTTCACCGTCAACCAGACCAATCCGGGCATCGGACCCGTCACCGTCAAGATCTCGGCCTTCAGCACCGCCGCGGAAACGGGGGTAAATTTCGTCGATGGGCTCACCAACGACACGCACGTCAACATCACGTCGGCCTCGTTCGTCAACGTCATCAAAAAGTCAGGCAACACGCAATTTACACCGGCCACTTCGATCGACTCCGACGGCAACTTGATCGTCACCGGCCTGAGCAGCGGCGACACGGTGCAGTGGACCACGAGCGGAGCCCACAACCGCGTCCTCATCGAAAACATCAGCGCCACCGACGGCATTGCCGGCAACGACAACAACACCTTCGATATCGGTGGCTTCAGTTTGAGCAGCGCCAACGCCGTGAGCGCCGTGGTCGGCACGGCCGTCCATTTCGAAGATGACGGGCCGACGGCGGGGATCGTGCAGGGCGCGCCGGCGGTGGCGCATGACGAGACCGCGGGTATCCAGGGGGATGCCGATGACACCACCGCGCCAGGCGTGATCGCGCTGTTTGCGAACGTAACCAATGTCAGCACCGACCTCAGCCCGACCGGGTATGCGCAGGACGCGAACGCTGTCGTGAGCTCGACCGGGAGCGCGCTTGGCACCGACTCGGTGGGCGGAACGATCGTGTTCTCGCTCGCGGTGTCCGCCGCAGGGGTGGACTCCGGCCTCGATACGACGAACGGCACTAGCATCTTCCTGTTCAAGGAAGGCGACCTGGTGGTCGGCCGCATCGGCAGCGCCGCAGGGGCCGCGGCCTTCGCGGTGGCGATCAACAGCTCGAGCGGGGTCGTCAGCGTGGCGCAATACGCTTCGCTGAAGCACCCGACCACCACCAATCCCGACGATTCGGTGTCGATCACCGACAGTGCGCTGCTGGCGGTGGTGACGGTCACCGATGGTGACGGCGACACGGCGACGAGCTCGACTGGCATCGGCGATGCCGTGCAGTTCCAGGACGACGGGCCGACGGCCGGAATCGTGCAAGGCGGCGCGACGGTGGCGCATGACGAGACCGCGGGTCTCCAGGCTGATGCTGACGATACCGACGCTGCCGCAGTGGCGGCGTTGTTCACCGGCGTCAGCAATGTCAGCACCGACCTTAGCCCGGCTGGCTTCGCGCAGGACCCGAGCGCTGTCGTGAGCTCGACCGGAAGCTCGCTTGGCGCAGACCAGGAGGGCGGGACCATCGCGTTCTCGCTGGCGGTGTCCGCCGCAGGGGTGGACTCCGGCCTCGACACGACTGGCGGCACCAGCATCTTCCTGTTCAAGGAAGGCAGCCTGGTAGTCGGCCGCATCGGCGGTGCCAATGGGGCGGCGGCCTTCGCAGTGGCGATCGACGGCACGAGCGGTGTCGTCAGCGTGGCGCAATACGCCTCGTTGAAGCATCCGGACGCGACCAATACCGATGAATCGATCTCGATCACCGACAGCGCGCTGCTGGCGGTGGTGACGGTGACCGACGGCGACGGCGATACAGCGACGAGCTCGACCGGCATCGGCGATGCCGTGCAGTTCCAGGACGATGCGCCGACCATCGGGCCCATCGCCGATGGACAGGTGGACTTCTCCGCTGGCGCCACCGTGACCAAGACGCTCAACGGAGTGGTCGGAGCGGATGATCCGGCGACGTACAGCATCACGAGCTCGCCGGCGAGCCTGACGATCCTGGATGGCACGGTCTCGCAGACAACGCTGCTCCGGGATCTCTCGAACAGCGATACTGTCGCTACCTACTACAAGGACGTTGATGGCAGCGGCACACACACTGCAGGCGACATCGATTTCTTCAAGCTGACCCTGTCCGGCGGCAACTACACCTTCGACGTCCTGCAGAATCCCCCGGCAGCGGAGATCAGCTTCAGCTTCGCCGGAGCGCCCTCCGGCAGCAACCTCTTCATGACCTTCGGGGATCCAACCTCGACCCAGATCGTGGTGGTTGGGGAAAATCCGTTGAACCAGTCCCAGGGCGGAAATATCACGACCAAGGACGTGCTCAATATCAGCCAGGCCGGCAGCACCACCTCGTTCGGCGTCAACGGCAACCAGCTCAATGACAGCGACAACTATCCCACTGAAGGCGCGTACATCACCTACGTGACGGGCACGAATACGAACTTCCTCGTGCCCAATCTGGACCAGAACGAGGCCGACGTCGAAGCCAATATCGACTTCCAGAACGTCTTCAATGCGACATCGGCGTCCTTCACTGTCAACCAGACCAACCCGGGCGTCGGCCCCGTCACCGTCAAGATCACGGCCTTCAACACCGCCGCGGAACCGGGGACGG
Source organism: Bradyrhizobium iriomotense (assembly GCF_018130765.1). GTDB lineage: Bacteria > Pseudomonadota > Alphaproteobacteria > Rhizobiales > Xanthobacteraceae > Bradyrhizobium > Bradyrhizobium iriomotense_A. The sequence continues at coordinate 92,544 of NZ_JAFCJZ010000018.1, read as the reverse complement.
GGTTCGTCGATGGGCTCACCAACGACACGCATGTCAACATCACATCGGGCTCGGTCACCGACTTCGTCGTCACGTCGGGCAATAAGACATTTGTTCCGATCGCCACGGTCGACGGCGATGGCAACTTGATCATCACGGGCCTCAGCACTGGCGACAAGGTGCAGTGGACCACGAGCGGAACCCACGACCGCGTGCTGATCGAAAACATCAGCGCCCATGACGGCATCAGCGGCAACGACAACAACACGTTCGATATCGGCGGGTTCAGCCTCATCCAGTCCCAGCCCGCGCCGGACGAGAAGCTCGACTTCACTGTCCAGATCGCCGATGCCGACGGGGATACGGCTTCCAGCAGCTTCTCAGTGAAGATCGACGGAAACCACGACGGCGTCATCAACGTCTGAACCGCAAGCCGCCGGCTGCACGCCCTCTTGGTGCGCAGCCGGCACCTGTTCGCTCGCGCGTGCCTGGAGTAGATCCGATGTCGGATAGCATCACCGTCTGGTGCGGCCATCTCGGTCGGTCTGCTGCCGCGTGGTGTGGCCAGGTCCTCGGAGATCCGGAGCAGTTGGTGAGCTTCACCCTGCGCATCGGCCCCTTCCTCGCGGCCGCCTTGATTCTCAGCGGGCTGATCCGCAAGTGGCGCCGTGCGCCGGCGAGGCCCGCGCCAGAGAACCAGTCACCGCAAACGCAAAACCTGTCCTCGCTGTTTCACGCCTGCCGCGGCGTGCTGGTCGGGCTCGGCCTGATCACCGCCATGCTGAACGTGCTGTACCTGACCGGTTCGTTCTTCATGCTGGAAGTCTACGACCGCGTGGTGCCGAGCCACAGCGTGCCGACGCTGATCGGTCTCGCCGCGCTGGTCGGCGTCCTCTATGTGTTCCAGGCATTCCTCGACATTCTGCGCGGGCGTATCCTTGTTCGCGTCGGCGAGTGGCTCGACCGTGCATTCTCGGCGCGCGCCTATGACATCGTCGCGCGCTGGCCATTGCGGGCGCGCGCGAGCGGCGACGGGCTGCAGCCGGTGCGCGATCTCGACCAGGTGCGCAGCTATCTGTCCGGGCTCGGCCCGACCGCGCTGTTCGACCTGCCGTGGATCCCGTTCTACCTCGCGATCTGCTTTGTGTTTCATCCGCTGATCGGACTCACGGCGTCGATAGGATCGCTGTTGCTCGTGTCCCTGACCCTTCTGACCAACCGGCTGACGCGCGAGCGCACCAAGGAAGTCACCGGCCAGATCGCGCAGCGTAATGCGCTCGCCGAGGCCAGCCGCCGGAACGCCGAGGTCTTGCAGGCCATGGGCATGCGCGGGCGGCTTGCCGCGCGCTGGGCGGAGGCCAATGACAGCTATATGGCCACCCAGCGCAATGCCGCAGATATCACCGGCGGCTTCGGCTCCGTTTCCAAGGTGCTGCGCATGGTGCTGCAATCGGCGGTGCTTGGCGTCGGCGGCTATCTCGTCATCATCCACGAGGCGACCGCCGGAATCATCATTGCCGGCTCGATCCTCGCCTCGCGCGCGCTCGCGCCGGTCGAACTCGCCATCGCCCATTGGAAGAGCTTGATCGCGGCCCGGCAGAGCTGGAAACGCCTGCAGCAGCACTGGGCGCAACTCCCGGCCGAGGAGGAGAAGACGCCGCTGCCGCCACCGTGCAAGACTCTCACGGTCGAGGCCGTCTCCGTGGTGCCGCCGGGCGAACAGGCCGCCGTCGTGATGGAAGCGTCCTTCGCGTTGACCCCGGGACAGGGGCTTGGCATCGTCGGCCCGAGCGCATCGGGCAAGTCGTCGCTGGTGCGGGCCGTCGTCGGCGTGTGGGTGTCGGCGCGCGGCAAGGTGCGGCTGGACGGCGCCGCGCTCGACCAATGGACCTCCGAGGCGCTTGGCCGCCACATCGGCTATCTGCCGCAGGACGTCGAGCTGTTCGCCGGCACGGTGGCGCAGAACATCAACCGCTTCGAACCGGCCCCCGACGCGGAGGCGATGATCGCCGCCGCGAGGGCGGCCGGTGTGCACGAGATGGTGCTGCGATTGCCAAAGGGCTACGACACGCCGATCGGAGAAGGCGGCGCGGCGCTCTCTGCCGGGCAGCGGCAGCGCATCGCGCTCGCCCGTGCGCTCTACCGCGATCCCTTCCTGGTGGTGCTCGACGAACCCAACTCCAATCTCGACGCCGAGGGCGACCAGGCTCTGACACAGGCCATCCACGGCGTGCGCGCGCGGGGCGGCATTGTCATCGTCGTCGCGCACCGCACCAGCGCGCTCGCTGCTGTAGACCAATTGATCGTAATGGCCGAGGGGCGCGTGCAGGCGTTCGGACCCAAGGACGCGCTGCTGGCCAAGATGATGCAGCCTCGGCCGGCAGTGCCGCTCAAGATCGTAACCGAGGGGGCAAGCCCGTGAGCCGCGAGCCCGTCAACGTCGTTCCGCACACCATCCGCCAGCACCTGCGCGCCGGCCTCGTGGGGGTTCTCGTGCTCGCCGGCGGCGTCGGCGGCTGGGCGGCGACCACGGAATTGGCCGGCGCCGTCGTCGGCTCCGGCACGCTGGTGGTCGACAGCTACACCAAGAAGGTGCAGCACCCAACCGGCGGCGTGGTCGGTGAGCTCAACGTCCGTGAGGGCGCCCGGGTGAAGGCGGGCGACGTGATCGTGCGCCTCGATGAGACGGTGACGCGGGCCAATCTCCTGATCGTCGTAAAAAGCCTCGACGAACAGGCGGCGCGCCGGACGCGGCTCGAGGCGGAGCGCGACGGTCAGGACTGGCTCGGCTTTCCCGTGGATCTCGTTGCGCGTGCCGCTGATCCGGACGTCGCTCGCTTGATCGTCGGCGAACGCAAGCTGTTCGAGCTGCGCCGCACCGCCCGCGCCGGCAAGAAGGCGCAGCTCAACGAGCGCATCGGTCAGCTTCAAGAGCAGATCCGCGGTCTCGACGAGCAGATCCAGGCGAAAGACCGCGAGACCACCTTCATCGACCAGGAGCTTGTGGGCGTGCGCGATCTGTGGCGGAAGAATCTGGTCCAGATCACGCGCCTGACGACGCTCGAGCGCGACGCGGTGCGCCTGCACGGCGAACGCGGCGCCTTGGTTGCCGCCATTGCCGAAGCCAAAGGCCGGATCACCGAGACCACGCTGCAGATCATGCAGATCGATCAGGATCTGCGCACCGAGGTCGGAAAGGATCTCGCCGAGATTCGCGCCAAGACCTCGGAATTGGTCGAGAAGCGGGTGGCTGCCGAGGATCAGCTCAAGCGCATCGATATTCGCGCGCCGCAGGACGGCACCGTGCATCAGCTGGCGCTGCACACCATCGGCGGCGTCATCAGCGCCGGCGAGCAGATCATGCTCATCGTCCCCGCCCACGATGCGCTCGTCGTCGAGGTGCGGATTCCCCCGCATGAGATCGATCGCCTGTCGGTCGGCCAGCCGGTGCTGCTGCGCTTTACGGCCTTCAACCAGCGCACCACGCCCCAACTCAACGGCGAAGTGAGCCAGGTGTCCGCCGACGTCGCAATCGACCAGAAGAGCACGACGAGCTTCTATACGGCCCGCATCGCCGTTCCCGAGGCGGAAATCGCGCGCCTGGGCGAGCTGAAGCTGATCGCCGGCATGCCGGTCGAGGCCTTCATCCAGACCGGTCAGCGCACGGTGATGTCGTACCTCGTCAAGCCGCTCTCCGATCAGTTGATGCACGCCTGGCGCGAGCGCTAGCGCGAGCGTCGCAACTTTCGCCCTGCATTCCATCGCGTTCGTTGCATTTTGACGGGAGCGTTTCTGGAGCGAAGCTGGTGCGGGAGGTCGTCTGGTCGGGTTGCCTGTGACCGGCGTCAGACTTCCCTTCGCGCTTCAAAAAAGTCGCAACTTGGTTGCGATAGATCAAGCCGATCCGTCTCGGCTTCCTCCCTACTGGCGACAAGGGAAAAGGGGGCATCTGCTTCGAGGAGGCAGGTCATGGTGCAACAGGTATTGGGTGGTGTTGCCGAAGACCTAGGCATTCAGGGCTGCGACGACATTAGCGAAGCACGGTCGACTTTCGACCGCCTGTTGAGGGCCTATTTCGCCAGGCTTCTGATCCGAGAAATCCGGGCGTCGAACAGGATCGATCCCTCGTTTGAGCTTCCTCCTCCACCAAGCGGCCATTCGCGCTCGAAGTAGCATCACCCGGCGCCTGACGGTCTGGCATACCTTCGCGCCGTCGCGATGCGAGATGCATGCGATGGAGGAACGCCGGAGCCAGCTTGATCTGGATCAAGGCCGATCCCGCAACATCATGTCTCGTTAGGCCTGACGTTCACCGATTGCCGGAGATTTGCATGTCTCTCGCTGTATCACGCGTCTTCATCCTCACCTTCGCGGTGCTTTTCGCCTTGGAAGCGGTGCTGGCGACAGCCGCCTTTGCCAAGACGCCGCGCGCAAAAGTTGTGAACCACGCTCCGCCTCGAGCGACGATCTGCGAGAGCAGCTTTGTCTGCAGACAAGACTTATTTGATCGCAGCAACAGGAACAACCTGAGATTCGATTGGCCTGCTCCTCCGGCTCAACCCGGCCAGTTCTGATCCGAATTCTTGTAATGGTATTGCAAGGTGGTTGGTTTGATAGAGCGTGAAGGAGGTCAAGATGTCGATGGCAGCATTATCTGCAGCGCTTCTCGGAGCGCAATTGTTCGTGATGCCCGTCTCCGATCGCGTCCCCGAATTGAAGGTGGAGGCGACGTGCAAGGCGACCACAGCTGTTGACAAGGCAATGGGGCTTGCCCTCCCTCAGAGCTTTGCGGACTGCATGCGCGACGAGGCCGCCGCGCAGCAACAGCTCGCCACGGTTTGGGGCGACGCTTCTGGTCCCGCCCGCGACAGCTGCGAAGGGGAAGCCACAGCCGCAGGAAGCCAGAGCTATGTCGATCTTCTCACCTGCATCCAGATGGCAGGGTGGGCGAAGTCACCCTCAACCGCGACGCGGTTGAGGGGAGCAAGCAAGACTCGAAATTCACAGTGATCCGCCTCGCGCGTCGAGAGCGCGGCTGACTCTGCCTGGCAGCGAATCTATTGCGGCACGCCTGATCATTTCAACGAAGGAGCGATTGTATGAGACGATTTCCGCTTGCTATCGCCGCAATGACTATGGCCTTTGCGCCAACCCTTCTGTCGGCTCAATCGATCAATCTCACCGGCATCTATAAATGCGTTCAAATGTGCCGGGGAAATCTCCCGGCTCACGTCACCCAGAACGGGACTGAAATTAATCTCGTGACGGAGGCAGGGCAGCCATCTCGCGCCTGGCCCGACTGGTACTGGCCCGCAAACCGGATCTGGATCGACGCATTCAATCAGAGTGCGGTCTATTCGCCGGATGGCATGCTCATTCAGTTCGACAGTGGCACGATTTGGCAGCGCGATTTGGGGCCGCTCCCGCCCCACCGCCCCGGCGCCGGTGAGCGCCGCAGCTCCGTGCAATGGTCGCCAGAGCGTGGTCTGTCATTCCCCGTCGGCAGTGCGCAGGCGAGGGCAGGGCGATGAGCCACCCCTTTGGGAGCCGCCGTGGCAGCGCCAGCTTGCGTCCGCGTGCTGGTAAATGGAGCGTATGTCTGTCGTTAAGCGAGCGCGGCGCCAAAGTCGGCGCAAAGACTTCCGGATTGAGGCGCCGCATGGACCTTTGGCATCGCGAGTGGTCCCGCGACCAGCGGAAGGACAGTCCGCTTAATGATTGATGATGTGGGGACCACGAAAGAACGACTCGATCACCCCGTTTTTCGTTTTGAGAACGACTCGATCTCGCAAGTGCCCGCGCGGCCTGTGTGCGCCGGCAGGCGGCGTCCCGTGTTGGCCAGCAGACGGTTGATCGACAGCTTCAGGAAGTGGAAAGCCAGGGCAGGATTTGCATGGCATACCTGGGCGAGCTCGGCCTCGGTGAGCCAGAGCAGCTCGACATCGGAAATTGCCTGAGCCGTCTGGGTGCGCTCATGTGCCGTCGAGAAAACGCCAATTTCCCCGAAGAGCTCTCCCGCCCCCAGAACGAGATCGATTTCATTCAGGCGTACGCTTCCCTTTGCAAGCAGATAGATGCGATCGGCGTAATCGCCTTGCCTGAAGATGATCTCCCCGGCCTTCCACGTCGCCGCTTTCATGAACGGGCATAGCGGTTCGGTTGTGAATTCGCCCTTGGATGCTTGCTCCACAATTCGCCTGACGCGAAGCATTTGGACTGTTCGGACGACGTTAAGAGGCAGCAGAACCGAGTGAAGGATGAGGATTGGATACAAGCCGTCGAAGAACGCGTATGCGACGAACGCGACATTGCTCAAGATGGCCGCGCTCCTGAGCGGAAGCATCGTCTTCATGCAAAACGAGGCGAAGACGAGAAGAGATGCGAGATAGCCGGCGGCTTCAACCCAGGGCGTCGAGCCGCAGAGCAAAACGTCCGAGCAACGCATTTCGCGTCCTTCTATGAATTTGCCCTGAAGAGCGCGACGACCCCTGCACATGTGGCTCGAGGGGCTTGGATACCGAAGCAAACGCAAAAATCAGATGCTGATCGGCTAGAAGAATCCGGCGCTGAGATCCAGCCCATAAGTGACCGACAGCAGCCACACGAACACGACGGCCCCGCAGGCCAGCGCGACCTGCTTGAGAATTTTTACCTGCAATGACGAGGCGGGGAAGACCCGGGCAAAAGCGCTTGCAATCGCAGCAGTTGCAACGGCGCGCATGATGATCTCCAGGAGTTGGCTAATGACGGGACGTTAGCGAGCGTCGTGCTTCACGCACGCGCTCGCGGTTCCGCTCTCGGCGACGGCGGGCTTCTTCGATCTCCCAGAATGCCTGGACAAAGCGGACCCCGAGGCAAAAATGCCCGATCGCTAACGGTCTGGATCACACAATTTCCAATGCAAATGAAATCTCGGCTCCACGCAAATGGTGCGCCAACAGCGCCTCGATCAGGGAATGCTGATCGCCGGCAGCGGGCCAGTAGGCCGGATCAACGCTTCAGCGGGTGGCTCCTGCGCGAAGGCCGCGAGTGCAATCAAAACGGCCAATGATAGAGCGATGAAAAAGCCGAGACGCCATCGAAACTCCGTCCGGTCGTCGTCGGGCGTCCCAAGCCAGCGTGCGCCCGTGGCTGTGCGCATCGTTAATCTCCGAATATCGTGAGGGTGAGAAGACCAGTCTTCCCAACACCCGCACTGAATATCGCGCCACTTGATCCGTCTTGGTACTACCTAGAAAGGTGGTCCGGTGTCCCCTATGCTTGCTCGAAGGTCGGTGACCTGCACACTCGTTTCGGGGGGGACATGCATCTATCCACGGATTCCACCAATCCGCAGAATCAGGATGTCTATGCACTTTGGGATCAGTTGGCCGAGTTCTCGGTCGGCGACAGCGACGCTGCACTGACTCATCTGCTAGCCGCACTGCGTACCATGTTGTCGGCACGCAATGTGCTATGGGGTGTGGTCGTGCGATTGCCTTCGCCCAAGCGGGCCGATCCCTTGCTCGGCTGGCGCCCGCGCCTCGTCCGGGTACTGGACCCGATACCGGCGGTCGCAGCATCTGTGCAGAAGCAGTTCGATACGCTCTGGTCCAACAACGTCGACCTGTCTCAGATCCTTTCCATGTCGGGAGATGAGCCGTTCCGCGTCCGCCTGCTGTTCGAAGCGCTGCCGCCGGAATGGTTCGAGGGCGAGCACTATCGGCGGCACTATTTGGACGTCGGCTTCGTCGACAGCGTTTCCGTGCGCATTGCGCTCAATGACGACGTGAGGATTCGCCTGTTCGTATTTCGCGATGCGCAGGCCCCTCGCTTCTCGCCGCAGGACGGCCAGCGTCTGGGCTTCGTGATGCGCGGGTTGAGATGGTTTCACCGTCAGCAACTGCTCAGCCACGGCCTGCTCATCGCCAATGCACCCCTGACACCTGCTGAACGCAGGGTGTTGCTCGCACTGCTCGACGGGCACTCGGAAAAGCAGATCGCGCAAAAACTCGACCAAAGTCCGAACACGACGCATTTCCACGTCAAGTCGATCTACGCCAAGTTCGGCGTGCGCAATCGCTCGGCGCTGACCGCGCTGTGGCTCGGCAAGCTGCGATAACGAACTTACACAGTTGATTTGCTGGTGGGCCCGGCAGGACTCGAACCTGCAACCAGACCGTTATGAGCGGGACAAAAATGAACGCGTTCGCTGATTTTGCTACATTTTCGTTTTGGTTCGATCGCGTTTGTTGCGTTTCGGTCAGGCTGTTTCTAGTGCGAAACTGGTGCGGTGGCCCGTTAGTGCTCAACGAGCCTCACGCCATAGGCGCCACGTCCGGCGATCAACTGACCTGGGCCGTTTTTGCACCAACAACGGTACGCCGCGCGGCGTTGGCGGGAACCTATGCGGGCGCGACGGCCGGCGGCCCGGTAGGCGCCGGAGTTGGTGCCAACCTCCACAGTCTGCGTCATCAAGATACCGATCGCCAGGTCGGCTGCTGCCAGGCAGACGGCGGCCCTCGCCGGGCGGCATCCCTGCTTGCCGCCCGCGGCGCCGCATTGCGCGCCTGGAAGTGCTCATGCTGAAGAGGTTTCGAAACAGCGTGCGCTGCGAAGTCCAATCGACGGCGTGGTGTCTTCTATGCCAAGCGAGTATCGAAACGATCAGAATGACCTTGCGGCGACGCCGCGATGACATCTGCCTTGAGCCGTAGCAATTCGTCGGCGAGGAGAGGCACTCGGTGGGCTTGCCTCTCCGCGAACTGGCAATCGACGATGGGGATCTTGCCGCCGGCCCAGCCGAACTCGCGCAGTGCTCGGCGAAACGCCTGCAGGGGACGCCAGCCAGCGGTGCCCCAGGCGTCTTGTTGGGCGCGCACACCCATCGGCAGTGCAAGGGTCGGCTTCGACCTGGGTTTGATGTTGATCCAGTTCAGCAGCGTCGCCGCCACGATCATCGTTAGGACGCCACCAACGCTGAGCGTGATCTGCATCGCAAGCCCCTCCGATATGTCGAGCAGCGCCAGGAGGCTGGCGAGCGTAAGCAGGACGCCGAGGCAGAAGATAGGCAACGAGTGCTTGCCACAGAGGATGGCGCCGCGCATCACCGCAGTCGTCAATGCTTGCCGATTGGGCGGCACGAACCATACCGCTACAATCGCAAGAGCCAAGAAATGCAACAGACGCAACGGATCGAGATTCGATTTGTCCGTCGGGTAAGCCAACTTCGTCAGCCCCTGCGGGATCAACGCTTCCAGCGGCTTGATTCTCCAGCTCAATGCGATGACGAGGCTGAAGACCAGGTAGAGAACGGCAGGCACGAGCGCCGTGCGTGAGGTTAGCCAGGGGCGCACTCTTTCGCCCTCGATTATCATCCACGCGCCAAGGACCACCAGCAGCTGCCAGGCCAGTGGATTGAAAGCCCAGTGGCCGTTCGGCCACGCCGGCATGGACCACCCGAAGATATGCACCAGCGCATAAAGCGCCAGCGAGGCGCCAAGCGTCACGCTCGGCATTCGGAGCAGCAACCACAGCAACGGCGCGAACAAGAGGTGAAGAAGCACGAAGATCGGCAACACGTCGGTATTGACCGGCCGGTATTGCAGGATGGCTGCGTGCGCGAGCGTCGCACCCGGCTGGTCCAACAGAATGCGCGTATTGCTCTCGTCAGCAAGACGGTCGCCGCCTGCGAGATAAACCAGGACGGCGCAGGCGAGCGTGAGCAGCAGAAATGCGACATAAATGTCCCAGCTTCGCCGGAGGGTCCGGCGGATCACGCTGGTCCATCCCTCGCAGCTCCACACCTTGCCGTAGGCCAGTGCGCAGGTGACGCCCGAGACGAACATGAACACTTCCGCGGCATCACTGAAGCCGTAATTCCGTGGCGTCAGCCAACTTCCGATGTTATTGGGGACATGATCAAGAAAGATGCACCAGAGCGCAATGCCGCGGCAGGCATCAATGCGCAGGTCGCGGCCGTTGGCTGTGAACTCCGGCAGCGCGCCTGCCACTGGCTTCGGGATTGCGGTCCGATCATGCATTGGCTAGCCTCGTCCAGCGTGCGCGCACGCTTCAGGAGGAACGGTCGAGAGCCACCGAATTTGTCAAAAAGCGCGACCACGCTGCGGGATCGTGACAGCGCCGCAGTCCAGAGCACCGACCCGGCTACCACAGCAATTGCGGCACCGATCATATGGCCGCGCTGGGTAAAAACCCTGCTGGTGGAGAGGCTGACCGTCGACATCATCGTTCAAGCGGCGCAGCGTGTAAATCGGCCGGAGGTCGCTACAGAGAAGTGCCTAGGTCCTATGACCAAGGTACTGTCGGGGCCGCAGCGTCTATCTGACATCATTCAGATACATGATGAGCAATTCACAGCTCGCATGGACGAAGGGGCCAGCGAGCTCCGCGCGTCACGTAGTCCGCGCTCTTTCCATAGCTGTTGTGTGCCGATTGCAACCATAGAGCACAGCAGCGCTCGGCTCCTACTTTGAGTGCCTGACGGCGAACCGCTGGTTGGACCAGAGATAGAAGATGGACGGTTTCGAACATGGGTGTATGATTTTTTTATTGAATCTCCGGGCGGTCAGAGGACGGAGAGCTTTTTTATGAAAGTGCTTATTGTTGACGATCACGCATTGATTCGCGAGGCATTGCACGCTGTCCTGAAGCAACTGAAGCGAGAAGCCATCATACTCGAAGCTTCGAACAGTCGAGAGGCCATGCACCTCGTCGAGGAGCATCCGGACATCGGCCTCATTCTGCTTGACATCAATTTGCCAGATCGCGACGGCTTCTCTGTCCTTCGCGAACTGCGCAATCGCTATGCGACGATCGCTATCATCATTCTCTCGTCCTCAGACGATCAAGACACGGTCAGGCGCGCTTTCAAACTCGGCGCGCTGGGTTTCATTCCGAAAACCACGGAACGCGAGGTGATGCTCAACGCCATTGAGCTGGTATTCTCCGGCGGAGTTTACATTCCCTCGGAGATTCTGGAGGAAACAGCGGGCCCGCGGCTTGCAAATAAGAAAGTGGCGCCCGACTCGCTCAAGGGGCTCGGGTTGACCGATCGTCAGATTGACGTACTCGCGCTCCTGATTGAGGGAAAAAGCAACAAGGTCATTGCCAAGATACTCAATATGGCAGTGCCGACAGTGAAGAATCACGTCACGGTCGTTCTCAAGGCGCTCGGGGTAGCGACGCGCACCGAGGCCGTCATAAAGGTCGGAAAAATGGACTGGGAGTGGCCGCCGAAATCTGGATCATGAAACTGCCCCAGCGTCCCTTCCACCGTCATGATCTCTAAAGAGCTCGTGCATGACAGCGCGGAGCTGCATCGGATCGACGGGCTTGTGCAGCAAAATGTACCCTCTATCCTTGGCGTCCCGCAGTGGTTCAGCTGCCGTATCGCCGCTGACGAGAATGGCGGGAATTGACGAGCCAAACGCCGCATTGATTTGTTCAATTGCCCGGATTCCGGTCTTCCCGCTTGCGAGATGATAGTCCGAGATTATGAGGTCGGGGCGTTGCTGGCGCTCAGCAAGTCGGACAAGTGTAGCTTCGTCGGATCCGGCGGCAAGAACCGAGCATCCCCATTTGCTAAGCAATCCGCCCGTTCCCTCCTGCATGATTGGGGCATCGGCAATAACAAGAATCGCCTTGCCGTCGACTGCAAACGCGCCGGGGCGAGGCAAGTCCGTGGCTGCTGCGGATTTGACGCCTTCATCGACCGTCGGAACCAGGATCGCAAATCGCGAACCTCGACTCACGGTCGAAGCCAGGTCGATTTGATGGTTGAGAAGCAGGCAAAGCCTGTCGACAATGGCGAGGCCAAGCCCGAGCCCCCCGGATTTGCTCTGGTCTGAGGCAGGAATTTGAAAAAACTCGCCAAAGATATTCTGCCTCTGGTCCTCGGGAATGCCGGGACCGGTATCCCATACTTCGATGCGCAGCAATTCACCGCGCCGACGACATCCGACCAGAATACCGCCCCGCAACGTGTAGCGTACGGCATTGGATACCAGATTCAGCATGATGCGTTCGAGCAGCATGGCGTCGCTCCGCACCCAGGCGTCACTTGGCTGGATGCGTAGCCGCAGGCCTTTTTCCCGCGTCGCCTGATCAAACGCCGTTTCGATCTTTTGAAGCAGGCGCGCGATCGGGAATTCGGTGAGCTTGGGGGTAAGCATCCCGGCATCGAGCCTGGAAATGTCCAGGAGCGAATTAAACATGTCATCCATTTCCTTGCGGGTTGCGTCGACCCGTTCGATCGTCTTGGTCCTTTCCTCCGGTTTGAGCGGCGTGCGCAGCTGGGCGACGAACAGCCCCAATGCATGTAACGGCTGCCGCAAATCATGGCTTGCCATGGCCAGAAAGCGCGATTTTGCGGCATTGGCGAGCTGCAGTTCCTGCGTACGCTCTGCGACCTTCCGCTCGAGTTCGGCGTGCGCGCGGCGCAGGCTTCCTTCCGCTTTCTTGCGCACCTCGACATCGGCGCTCAGCAGCAGGCTCGGAACGGTAATGCTGATCAGGAACATCAATACCAGCAGGAACGACGCGTTGATATCAGGGGTCACGAAGGGGCCGCCGCCCATGTGCGTCCCCCAAATCGTGATGCCCGCAAGTACCAGGGCAACCGTTGCGGTATCGCGTGGACCGCGACGCAGCGCTGCCCACAACATGGGCAGGATAGCCAGAAAACCCAGTGAATCTCGGCCGGGCGCTTGCTCGATCAGGGGACTGAAAGCAATGAGTCCAACAGCAGCCGCCGTCGTGAGGACGCCGACCGTCTCCAGAAATTCATGGCGGTTGAAGGCATGATAGCTGCTTGATGCCCAAAGCACGATAACGGGGGCAATGACCAGTGCGCCGGTCACATCTCCCAGCCACCAGGTGATCCACGCGTCCACGAAATTCTTCGGTTCGATGTACCCGAAGATTGCCAGACTGCTCAGTCCAATGCTGGCGCTGATCGGTGTCGCGATCACGACGCAAATCACAGCAAACTTTGCGACAGAATTGGGCCTCGAAAACGTGTTACGCCCGCCCGACCACCGATTGATGAGATAAGCGCCGGCAACTGCTTCAAGAGAGTTACCCGTCGCAATCGCAATTGCTGTGGCAATAGAGCCCGCCGTCGTCGCATTAGCGATCATCGCCGCCACGAAAATCGCTGGCCAGGTCCGATATCCCCGCAACAGCACCGCCGCCAGCGCGACACCCGTCGGTGGCCAAATTGGCGTTGCGCTAGGATGAACAGAGGCGAGAGCAAGCCCACCTTTTGCCGAGACGAGATAGATGGCCCCAATTGCGACCAGACCGCCGATGTAGCTGATGACGCGGCTAGAATTTGTCGTGGGAGCTGGTGATCGTGGATCGGACATCGTCGACCCCTCGACTAGGCAATTGGTTCGTCCACTAAGACTGACTTTTGATTTCTTGGTCGAAGATCAAAGATCGCTAGGTCGATACGGCAGATGCGCTCACATCCAATTGATTACCGCAGTCTGCTGGCGGACTATGAGACGGCGCGTGCGATGGAGCACCCGGCCGACTTGCTGTTCAGTCCCTGCGGATCAGTCAGCACCAGTGGACGAACAGGCCGGCGTTGCGCCCCGAGGAATTCGCGCTGTCTCGTGTTCACCCCGAGCTTTCGGGGAACGCATCGTACGACGAAGATAGGCTCTCCGAAAGGCCGGATTTGTTGGACCCGGACAAGGTCGCTGTGTGCGACAAAAGGCCTATCTCTCGTTGGAGTCTCGGGACTGAACCACTTGTGCGATTGCTTGCTGCGGCGGACGAGGGAGCGCAAGCTTCACTCAAAAAAGAACCATCCCATGATCGATGAGGCGATGAGTCCGTTGCGTCGGCGGTGACGTTTGCGATGAGCGGCGTAATTCTCCTTTGCTTTGAGATCGCTCGAAGACGTCCGCTCGGTTTCCTCGCTGTCCCGAGTTGTTGCGACAAGGCAAGGCCGGGTCACTCAATTCGCGAGGCCTGCTCGCCGAAATTTTTCGTAACATCCCTTAATCCAATGTCATTCGTCCGCATCGTATTCCTCTTCGGAGCGCCGGAGGGAGTCCAATAGTTCCGTTCGGCGTAGCGTGGGCCCTTGTGGCGTCGAATGGTTATCAGGGACAGGCTGTCGGTGCAGTGCGCGCTGCTAACTGGCTTGGCCGGGCAGGTGCGGCAATGATCATGGGAGTCTGGCGCGGTGCCGCCGTGTCGCACGGCTGTGCTTCGAATAGATCCTTTGCTCCGGTGCTGGCGATGGCAGCCGTATTTCTGTTGTCTGGGTGTGCCACCGCACCCTTGACCAAAGGCGGCTCGCTTTCGTCGTACGACAACATGGCGCCGTCTGACGGCGTGCTGGCAAAGTCGCTGGTTCGTGTCAGCAAGGACTATGTGCTGGCGGCCAGGACGGTCCGCATCGCGCCGGCGACATTCCCGAAAGCCGCATCGCCAACGCTGTCACAGGAACAGCGTGGGCTCGTCGCGAATGCCGTGGATCGCGCGCTCTGCATCGGCTTGAGCGAACGGTTTCAGGTGGTCGGCCCAGATCAGCCGGCGGACTTGACCACCCGTGTGATCGTGACCCAGGCCGCCCCAACGAACGAGGTCGCAGCGGGCGCATCCAAGGTGGTATCGATCGTGCCGGCCGCACTAGGCGTGATGGCGCCGATACCGCGCCTGCCGGTCGGGCTCGGCAGCCTGACGCTGGAGGCGGAGGCGCACGACCGTGCCGGGAAGCAGCAGGCCGCGATGATCTGGGCGCGCGGTGCCAATTCGTTCACCAATTCGCCGACGGTCTCGACCGCGGGCGACGCTTACGACCTCGCCGGCATATTCGCCGGCGACTTCAGCGATCTGCTGATCAAGGGCGAATCGCCGTTTGGAAAAGCGCCGAGCCTGCCCTCGTTCGACAAGCTCGGAGCGTCACTCGGCGGCAAGCCGAAATACGAAGCCTGCGAGGCGTTCGGGCGAGGACCAGGAGTAGCCGGGATGGTGGCCGGAGGGCTCGGATTGCCGCCGGAATGGTCCGACAAGGGGGCGTCGGACAACAACCAGCAGCCGAAATGAAAGCCATTGCGATCTATTTGGGCAGCAGAACCGTTGCCGTGAACCCGCGGTCATCCTGGGTCTTGAAGCTGATCGACCCGCCATGGCTCAGGATGACGTCACGCACGATGGTGAGGCCGAGGCCGGTGCCGGGAATTTTTGCGCTTCTGGCCTGATCCAGTCGACGAAATGGCGCCATCGCTTCCTCGAGCCTGTGCTCGGGGATGCCGGGCCCATTGTCGCTGATGCTGACTTCGACTTGTCCTGAGCTTGCTTCGAGGCTCACGCGCGCAGCCAGGCCATACTTCACGGCGTTGTCGATCAGGTTGCGGAACGCCCGCTTGAGGGGGATCAGGCGCCCGGTAAATTCAACATGATCCGGGCCGGCGTAGCTGCAGTCATGTCCCTTGTCTGCGGCCTCGTCGACCAGGCTGATGAGCAACGCCGCCAGGTCGATCGGCTGGGTGGTCCCTTCGCTTGCTTCCCCGCTTGCGAAGGCCAGCGTGGTGTCCACCATGGCGGTCATATCGTCTATCTCAGACATGATGCCGTTGCGGTCATCATCATTGTCGAATTGTTCGGCGGAAATGCGCATTCGCGTCAGTGACGTTCTCAGATCATGCGAGATCGCCGCGAGCATCTGCGTGCGCTCCTTCACGAACAGCAAAAGGCGGCGCTGCATATCCTCGAACGCCCGGGCCACGACGCCAAATTCATGCAGCCCCTGGTCGGAGACCGCGACGAAATCCCGCGTCTTGCCGATTTGGTCCGCGGCTTCGACCAGCCTGTCGAGCGGCGCAACGATCCTGCGGGTCAACAACGTAGAGATGGCCGCGATGATCAAGCCACCGCCGATCAAGGGGAGCAGCGGGACGAAGGAGTTGAAGCCGGAGACCGTCGGTTCGGCAAACGATACGCTGATCCAGGAACTGTCGACGCCCTGAACGATGATCCGCAGGCTGGCGGGTACGAGCGTCTCCGGCTCGCCCGAGGTCAGAGGCCACGAGCCCAATGAAAGACCGATAGATGGAGGCTCCAGCTTGGTCTTGAGACTTTCAAACGGTGCCACGACCGAAAATCCGGCGTCGTACACCTCTACGGTCCGAATGTTTTGTCCAAGCATGGTCTTGATCGTCGCGCCGAGCCTGGCAAAGATGGGTTCCTGGCTCTTGTCGGATTTGTTGGTCGGTCTCTCCTTCGACCAGGTCACGGACAACCGCGAACTCAGCTGCTTCGATTTCGCCGCGCGCTCCGCAACTGGCTGCGAGAAGATCTCCGTGGCGATCTGGCTCGTTTGTTCGGCCAGCCATCGGGCTCCGGTCAACCGCACTTCCGGTTCTGCAAAAAGCCAGACCTGAAAGGCGGCCTGCGCCTGAATGACAATCAGGCTCAGGACCATGGTCGCGGCGATCCGGCGGCCGATCCCCGGGCGCCAGACCCAGCTGAGCGGCTGTTCCCTAGCCGACATTGTTTTCGACGACCGGCGTGAAGATGTACCCGCCGTTCCTGACCGTCTTGATCATCGCCGGATTTTCCGGATTTTCTTCCAGCTTGCGTCGCAGACGCATGACCTGAACGTCGATGGTGCGATCAACCGACGTGCTGGTCCGGCCCCTTGCCAGATCCAGCAGCTGGTCGCGATTGAGCACGCGGTTTGGGTGCTCGACGAAAGCCTGGAGCAGGTCGTATTCGCCGGAGGTGAGTTCGACCAGGGCGCCCGATGGCGATTTGAGCGTCCGGGCCCGGATGTCCAGCGTCCACTTGCTGAAGACGAAGACGGTCGAGCGTCCGCCGCTTTCGTTGCGATCGACGGCGGATCGGCGCCGCAGCACGACGCGGATGCGCGCCAGGAGCTCGCGCAGGCTGAACGGTTTGCAAACGTAGTCCTCGGCGCCCAGCTCCAGACCGATGACCCGATCGGTCTCTTCGGCAACCGCCGTCAGGAGTATGACGGGTATCGGGTTGTCGGCCTGCGTTTGGCGCAAGAGAGAAAGTCCGCTTTCGTCAGGCAGCATCACGTCGAGAACGATCAGGTCCAGTCTGGAAGACGCCAGCCTTTCCCGAAACTGCTTGCCATCGCTGGCGACAGAGACGCGCAAGCCCTGCTGCCCCAGGAACTTGGCCAAGCCGGACCGAATTTTCGGGTCGTCATCCACGACAAGGATATGCGGAGTCGTCATGATCGGCGCACTTCTTGCGAGGTTTTGCCGGCCTCTCAAGCCTTTTCGCGTTACATCTTGTAACAGGATCGCCTGTTTACCACGATTTTGGCTCGGCCGGTCGCTTGGCGAAAACCGTAGATTTCCGGATCGGTGCGCACCGTCCGAGCGTGCGTAACGGAATGAAATAAACCGAAACCTGCCGCTTATCCCCCTGACACCAGGGGGTCCTAAACAGTGCGGCATGAACAAGCAACTCAACGCCAAATTCGAAACTGCCCCGGCAAGCAAGGTACCGCACCCGGATGTCTGGACTGCGCCGACCACGAAGCGATCGAAAAGACTTGGTCTCCCAAGACTTGGACTTTCAAGACTTGGAGCGAGGCTACTCTTGATTGCACTCGTGGCTGGTGCCGCGGCAGCCTCCGTTTGGTTTGTTTCGACGAGGCCCGCGCCGCGAACCGATAGCGCCGCCCCCGCGAGGCCGACAGAGCCTGCCGCAGTGGTTGGCCTCGGCTATCTCGAACCCTCGACGACGGTCGTCAAGCTCGGCGCGCCCGGTAACCCCGACTCTTCGAGGATCAGCAGTCTGCTGGTATCCGAGGGGCAATGGGTCGAGGCCGGCCAAACGCTCGCGACCATGGATAGCGTGGACCGGTTGAAGGCCCAGGTCGCGCAATCCGAGGCGCAGGTCGAACTGAAGAAGCTGATGCTGGAGCGCCAGCGGCGGGAGATCGCCAACACGACGCAGGCGCGCCGCTCCGCGCTCGACCGTGCTCGCGCAGACATCGATCAGAGTCAGGCCGAATACGATCGCCAGAAGACTCTCGTCGACCGCAGTTTCGCGACTGTGTCCAACCTGGAGAAGAAGGCCAAGGATCTGCAGACGGCGCAAGCGACCAGGATCGAAATGGAAGCCGCGCTCGAACGGATCGAAGCCAAGGTGCCCGGAACGGACAAGTCGCTCGACATCGCCTTGACCGAGCAGGAGCTCTTGTGCGCGCAGGCAGATCTGGCCGTCACCAAGGCCTCGCTCGAGCTGGGAATCATCCGGGCGCCATTCAGCGGCCGCGTTCTGAGTCTCAAGGCGCGCGCTGGAGAACGCGTCGGAAACGACGGCGTGCTCGAGTTCGGCGGGACCGACGAAATGCGCGCCGTTATCGAGGTCTACCAGACCGAGGTCGATCGGATCCGCGTGGGGCAGTCCGTCGAAATCCGCGCCGATGCGATTTCCACGAGCCTGCAGGGGCGTGTCGATCACATCGGCGATGCAATCGCGCGCCAAACCGTCGTCAACAACGATCCCGCATCGTCGACGGACGCGCGCGTCGTGCAAATCTACGTCGCGCTCTCGAAGCAGGACTCGGAGCGCGTGGCAAAGCTGTCGCGTCTTCAGGTTCGGGGCGTGTTCGCGAAATGATTGATCGGATCATACGGAGCCTTGCCAACAGGACACCGTTGGGATGGCGGCAGCTCCGCCATAGCAAGACACGTCTCATCGTCGCGCTCGCCGGCGTTGCCGTTGCGGACGTCCTGATCTTCATGCAACTCGGGATCATGGGTGCGTTGTTCGAGACGGCCGTCACGCCCCTTCGCATGTTCAAGGCGGACATCGTGCTGCTCAGTCCCGAGGTACGGGAATTGGGGCAGTCCGGAACCTTGCCGAGGCGGCGGTTGTATCAGGCGCTGGGAGTGGAGGGCGTCGCCAGCGGCTCCGTCCTGCAGATCGGTGCGGCTTCTTTCCGAAGCCCCAGCAGCATTCGTCAGGCCAATGTGATGGTGTTCGGGGTGGATCCGGACTTCGACGGCTTCTCCCGGCCCGAAATCGCGAGCCAATTGTCGAAACTGCGTGTCGCCGATGCTCTGCTCTTCGACCGGTTGACCCGCCAGCCGTTCGGCGCGGTCGTCGCCAGGGCTGAAGGTGGACATGCGGTCCCGGTCGAAGTGACCGGAAGAACCGTTTCGATCGTCGGCTTGTTCTCCCTTGGCGCGTCGGTTGCGAGCGACGGGTCGGCGATCGCGAGCGACCAGACGTTCCTGCGGCTGTTTCCGCGCAATTCCGCCGCCGCTGCCAGCGCGATCCTCCTGAAAGTAGCGCCCGGCGCGGATGCCGAAACGGTCGCCGAACGCATCAGGCGGGTGCTTCCCGCAAGCGACACCAAGGTCATGGCCACGGAGCAATATGCGGACTACGTCAAGCAGTTCATGCAGGACAATACGCCGATTGGATTCATATTCACCTTCGGCGTGATCGTAGGCTTCTTCATCGGCTTCGCCATCGTGTACCAGATCCTGTCGGCCGACGTGAACGACCATTTGCCCGAATACGCGACGCTGAAGGCGATGGGTTACACCCATCGCTACCTGCTTGGCGTCGTGTTCGAAGAGGCGTTCCTGCTGGCGGCACTGGGTTTTGTCCCGGGCATCCTGCTTTCCTTTGTCCTCTACTGGCTGTTGGGCGCGGGGACCGAACTGGCCATCGCCATGCCGGCAAGCAGGCCTGTGCTGGTTCTGGCGATGACGCTTGCGATGTGCCTGTTCTCGGGCGCTGTCGCGACGAGACGCCTGAAAGCCGCAGATCCTGCGGATGTTTTCTAGAGGACGATATGATCGATCGTCATCATCGAGACATCGCGCATCAGCACGAGCAGAGTGGCCCGGCCATCGAGGCCGCTGCTGTGAGGCATACATTCGGGTCCGGCGACACCGCCAGGCAGGTCCTCGTCGATTTCAACATCGAGGTGGCGCAGGGCGAAATGGTTCTGCTGATGGGGCCTTCGGGGTGTGGCAAGACCACGGTGTTGACGCTCGTTGGAGCGCTTCGGTCGTTGCAATCCGGTTTCATTCGGACACTCGGAAAAGACCTGCGCGAAGCTGACGAGCGCGCCATGATCGAAGTAAGGCGCCGGATCGGGTTCATTTATCAGGCCCACAATCTGCATCAAAGCCTCACGGTGCGCGAAAACATCGGCATGGCGCTTGAGGTGCATCGACCAAAAGCGTTTGCGAACGAGGCCGACCTGATTGATGCGGCGCTCGATGACGTCGGCATGTTGGGTTGGGCCGATGCTCTCCCGGCCACGCTATCGGGAGGACAGAAGCAGCGTGTGGCCATCGCGCGTGCTGTTGTCGCGTCTCCCCCGCTGATCCTCGCCGACGAGCCGACGGCGGCTCTTGACAAGGCCAACGGCCGCCAGGTCGTGGATTTGCTCCACGACCTCGCAAAGCGTCGCGGAAGCGCGATCCTCATGGTGACGCACGACAGCCGAATTCTCGATGCCGCCGATCGCATCGTCGAGATGGAAGACGGCCGGATCGTCAATGTCGAAACGCGTCAGCGGCCATCCACGAAGAGTTTCAACCAATCAACCGTCAAAGATCGAAGGGACCAGCAGGCATGCGAACCACAGCAGCAAAAATGATCAAGATCGTCCGCCTTGGAGCCGCCATCGTTTCCGCTCTCACGCCGACTGGCGGCATCGTAAGAGCCCAGGCGGAACGAGAGTTCCTGCGACCGGCCCAGGCGGCGAAGATGCTCGCTGATTCGCGCCCGTGGTCCGCGACCAAGAGAGACGGCCGCGATGCGACCGTCAGCTTCAATCCCGACGGTTCGGGGACGTTCAAGGGCGGACCGTTCTCGCTGTCGACGAAGTGGGAGATCAAGGGCGAGGACATCTGCATCACGATGAGCGTTACCGGCGTCACATGCCATCGCTTCGTCAGGGTCGCGGGAGGGCTGGATGGCTACACCAATGGCGCATTGGACCTGCAGCTCAGGCGATAGCGATGCCGCGGGCGCGCCATGAGTTGGTTTCAGCACGAGCGGCACCGCAGAGGGAGATTTGCGCCTCTGCGGTCAAGCCACCGGCGGGATCATCCGACATGCGAACGGGCCTGAAAACGTGATGAAGCGACAAAGGATCATCGAGGACGATTTCGGTCAGCGATAGATGTCACATCGGCGTGCCGAATGCGCAAAATCTCTATGCCGCACAGAGCAAACTCCCGCAAAGAGAAGGTCAGCGACCAGGGGATCGGCGGCACCGGGATCAGCGGCGGTGACCGCATGTCCGGCGCTGGCCGGCGTCGTGGGCGTCGTCCTCAAACGCGTTCGGCCAGCCCCGCCGGCTAAGCGGGGTGAGAAGGCAGCGAGGTCATCGCTTCCAGTTGCGCTGTCCGCGTTGCCAACACAGCGAGCAAGCTCTTGTGCAGCCGATCCTCGGGTTCGAAATTTTGCGCGAGCCTTCGGACGGTCTCGGCAAATCGCATGCGATGTGTCGCCGCTCTGTCGACGTCTCCGCACCTCGCAAAGATCTCGGCGGCCGTGCGGTACACCCGCCAGGAAGCAATCGGGAAGTCGGCACTGTCGACGATCTCCAGCGCGCGCGACAGGTGCAACTGAGCCTCCGCTGAATCGCCGAGGGCAAGCGCAGTACGTGCGAGCAGCGCGTGGGCCTGGGCCAGGTGATTGAGATCCGGCGCCGTAGCCACATAGTCGTGGAGCTGGCGTGCACAGCTCTGAGCCTGCGTAATGTCGTCAACCTGCAGGTAATATTCGCCGAGGCAATGATACACCTGTGTCGCGGCGGTAAATTCGATGTCGATGCCTTCTTCATGCCGGCGGCGCTCAATATCGTCAAATTGCCTGCGAGCTCCCGCCGGATCGTTCAGGCCGACATAGGCTTTCGCAAGGACCGCCCGCTTGTGGAAGTATGTCGACTGATCGCCGACCAGCAGACTATCGTCGACGCTCTCGCAGAGCTCCCGGGCTCCATCAAAGTCCATCGCTTCGACGTGCAGCCACGCAAGCGTCAGCCGGCACAAGGCGCTGCTGGGGCCGTTCGCGTTTCTGACGGCCAGTTCGAGGCCGGCCGTGATCTCACGTCGCAATTCGCGCCATTCGCCCAGATGAATGAGCGCGATTGATTCGAGCACGTTGAACAGAACGAACGTGTAGACGTCGCCGGCCAAGCGCGCCAACCGCTTTCCTTCCGTACCGGCGCGGCGGCACTCCTGGTACCGCGACCTCCAGCAATCGACGATACCGGATATTCCATTGCGCCTGATCAAGATGCCATAATTGGTGGCATTCGCGCTCAGCTCGATCGCCCTGTCGCAGAGGATGGCATCCTGTTTGCGCCAGCCGTTGAGGAACAGGTTGACGCTCGCGCTGCTGCCCTGGATCAGGGCCTTGAATGTGTCGTCCGCAAGCGCCTGGCTCCGCGACAGTACATCGTCAGCAGCCTCGAGGCAGGCGTGGCGATCCACGCGCAAGCAGAGGCTGCTCACGGCCGTGAGGCCGTTGAGCAGTTGCTTGATTTCGCCCGCTTGTTCGGCGCACGCAATCGTGTCGCGCAGATCACGGATGGAGCCTGCGAGGTCGCCGCACGAGCGAAGAGCCCAGCTTCGCTCTCGCAGAAGAGCGATACGGGTTGAGAATTTGTCGGCGGCATCGAAACGATCAAGTATGCCAAGCGCGCGGGTGAGATAGCTGGCGGCCTCCGCATGGCCGAGGCGTTTGGTCGAGCTCTTTGCCGCCTCCCGGAGGTAGCGCAACGCGCTCGGAAAATCGCGCCCCTGCTCGAAGTGAAGTGCGAGCGCGGGCGCTATTTCGCCGGTGCGGCCGGCATAGGCCTCCTCCAGCCTCTTGCCCAGGCGCTTGTGCGTTTGTGCGCGGTGCCCGGGCGGCAGATTCTGGTAAATGATATTCTGATAGAGAATGTGACGGAAGGTGTAGGAGCCCGAATATGTTCCATCGGGCCATTCGGAAACTCCCGAACGAATGAGGATTTGGTCCTTCCGGATCGACGCTTCGATGTTCCTTTCAACGTCGATCGCATCGTCGGACAGGCCGGCGGCAACGAGGGCCGCAGAAAATTCCTCGCCGGCAACGCTGGCGACATCGAGCAGACGCCGCTCGTTATCGGTGAGGCGATCGAGCTCGTGGCCGATCATGTTCAGGAGGCTGTCTGGAACGCGATCTTGCGCAAATACCGCCTGCGAGGACAGGCGCCATCCGTCGTCCATTTCGACGATCGACTCCTGGTCGATCAAGTGTTTGAGCAGCGAGGCAACAAACAAGGGATGCCCCAGCGTTCGCTCGAATACGGGCTTTGACAGGCTGGAGGCAAGCTCCTCGTCGCCGAAGCGCAATGCCAGGTAACGCTCGACCTCCGAACGCGACAATCGATCGAGGCGCAATTCGCTGCAGTAGCCGTGGATCTCGAGATCCCGGTGCAGGCGACGGATGGGATGCCCGCCGACGGAACTGTCGGCCGGACGATAGGAGCAGAGGACCAGCACGCGCGCCTTGCCGTTCCCGCGCGCGAGGCGAGACAGCACGTCGAGTGTCGCGAAGTCGCTCCAGTGCAGATCTTCGAGAACAAGGATCCAGGGGCGGTCGGCGCTCAGCGCTTCCAGAAGATCGCAAAATTCGCGCAGCATCCGCTCGCGCGTCGCGCCGAACACTTCATCCTGGAAAGCCGCGCGTTCCGATGCATCGACGGCGCCCGGCAATTGCAGGATCCAGGTGGGTGCGTGCACGCGAACGGCCGAAATCAATTCCGGACCGCTTGCGCGATAACGGTTCACCAGTGCATCGATCAGCGGAAGGAAGACTTCGTCCGTTCCGAATCGTTCAGTGCAGCGCCCATAGAGCTGATCGAAGCCCTGTTCCGTCAGCTGCTCGACCGCCCTGGCGAGGAAGGCCGTCTTGCCAATCCCGGCTTCTCCCGTGACAAAAGCCATCTGCCGTTTGCCGGACAAGACGTGGCGCGTCATCTGGTCGATCTTCTCGAGGGGGGCTGTCCGGCCGACCACCAGGGTGGAGATTTCAGTCGTCAGAGGTACGACCGCGTTCTCGACCTCCCTTTGTGCTTCCCGCACCGCGCCGATGAAGCGGACGCCTTTGCGCGGCAAGGTCTTGATCAGCCGTTGCGCCTCGCCGGAATCGCCTATGCCCGTACGGGCCGCGTTGATGCGGGTGGTGAGCGCCGACTCCGAAACAATGCGCCCGCCCCAGATTGCGCCGATCAGATCGTCCTTGGTCACCACCCGGGCGCGGTGGCGAATCAGATATTCGAGGAGGTCGAAAACCTGAGGCTGCAACGGAACCGCATGTCCGTCACGGCGCAATTCCCGCTGATCGGTGTCGAGGACGAAATCGTCAAATAGATACAGCAAAACAATGCCTTCGGGGGTGCGCGCGAGGCGGATATTCAACCGGTACACCGGCCCGAAATCAAGCACAGCGTTCAAAATGAAGGAAACGATAAGAACAAATTAAGCCCGCATTAAAGCGTGGCGCGGCGTCCCGTTCGATACTTCCGGCCGTATCCAGTCACTCACACAAGGTGTTCGTGTCATGCGCTTGGAAGAAAAGGCGCGGCGTCTCACTCGCGTGTTCTATGGGGTGTTGCTTCACAAGATGTTTCAGTCGATCGCGGCATCCTCCCTGCCATTATTCAACCGCAGAGCGTGGGCCAGAGGCGATGCGTCATTTCCAGCGCATTCGTTTGTCGCCTCCACGAGGTCTTCTCGAAAAGAAGGCTGGTCTGGGCGCCTCCTTCAGGCGCTCCACCATTCGCGACGGCTACAGGCAGAGCGCACTCTTCGACAGTATCGTCAACTGGTCCAGTTTGCCTCTCCGCCAGATGTTGGAGGACACGACAATGTCGCTCAGTGAACAGTCGTCCGAGCGCAAACTTCGGATTCCGGCACCGAGCGAGACTACGTTGCTGGCAACGATCGCCATCTGCTTTCTCGTCCTGCACATCCTTGCAGCCACGATGTCGATTTCGACCCGCCAGAACGATGCCGGGGCAGCGCCCGAGCCGCCCGGACTGTCGTCCGGGGACTGATCGCCAAGTCACTATTCAAGTCACTATTCAAGTCGCCATTCAAGACGTTACCGACCGAAAGACCTGGCTCATGGGCGACATTGCGTCGTTTTGCCTGCTCAGTATTGCCGTGTTTTGCGGCGCTTTCGTCTCGGGCCTCGCGGGCTTTGCCTTTTCGGCGGTGGCCGGCGCGATTCTCCTTCACGTTCTCCCGCCACTGGAGGCGGTCCCGCTGATGATGGCCTGCAGCATCACCGTGCAAGCCGCGGGTCTTTGGGCCCTGAGAAAAAGCATCCCCTGGAAGCAGAGCTCGGGACTGGTCGTCGGCGGATTGCTTGGCGTTCCGATCGCCGTGTGGCTGCTGCAAGCTGCGGACGCGCGGATCTTCAGAGAGAGCTTTGGTCTCGCCGTCGCCTGCTATGCGGCCTACACGCTGTTCAGGCCGGTGCTTTCTCATCGCTTGCAGATGAATGCGGCACGTAATGCATTGATCGGCTTCGGCGGAGGCGTTGTCGGCGGGTTGACGGCAATGCCGGGTGCAATACCGACCATATGGTGTGACATCCACGGCGTGCCAAAAACCGAGCAGCGCGGAATGGTTCAACCCTTCATCGCCGCCATGCAGATATTCGCACTTGTTCTCATGCTGGTCCGAGGAGATCTGTCGACCAAGGTCCTGGTTGACTTCGCAGTCAGCATCCCGGCACTCCTCGCGGGAACGGCGCTCGGCATTTTTGTTTTTCGCTGCGTCGATGATGCGCTGTTCCGGCGCATTATTCTCAGCGTCTTGCTGTTTTCGGGACTGTTGCTGGTGTTGTAGAGCGGTCACTAGCGAGCGGCCGTTTATTGTCGCTCAAGCAGCACTGCTTGGCCTTTTCTTGCGAAGCCCATCCTCGCTACGATCGATTGGAAAAGACTGCGGCTAGGTCAGATGTCGATCAGTCGTTTGCGACTGCTGAAATATGACGAACAACAAGGGGAGGCATTTCTGGTGCGGCAACCCGACGACCGCAGAGGTGAAGGCCGATAAGTGGCCAAAAAACCCGTCAACAATAGGCTACCAACGTGAGTAGGCCTGTGTAAAATCGTCCACGGGAGGAGGCTCGCCCGTGGCGACGGGTGAGCCGAAAAGGTCATGTTCGAAGGACACGATCCCTATCTCGTCGCGCTCTCTGTGGCGATCGCGAGCCTGGGTGGCTATACCGGCTTTGCGCTTGCGGCTCGCATCCGCAACACGCCCGGCGTCAGTAACCGCGTGATGCTCGCAGGCGCAGCGGCATTTCTCGCCGTCGGCATCTGGACCATGCATTTCGTCGGCATGCTGGCCGCGCCGCTGCCGCCGGATACGGTCTATCTGGTCCTGCCCACCATCATCTCGTTCCTGATCTGCGCGCTGGTGGTCGGCATCTCCCTGTTCTTCGTGAGCATTGGCGAGCCGTCCTTGAAGCGGGTGGCCTCGTCGGCCGTCTTGCTCGGCGTCGGCATCGCCAGCATGCACTACGTTGGCATCCATGGGCTGGCCGGTCCCTTCGCCATCGCGCACGACCAGTGGATGGTCCTGCTGTCGATCCTCGTTGCGATCGTCACCGCCTACGGCGGCTTGCGCGCCTTCCTGGCGCAGCAGGAAGGCGTTCGGCTGGTCGTCAGCGCAGTCGCGTTCGGTGTTGCCGTCTCCGGCATGCACTACACCGCGATGCTCGGCATGCATTTCGAGCCGTTGACGGCGAGCGGGCATCAGCATCTCGGCGGCAACCTTGCTGCGTCGCAGCAAATCCTATCGATCGTCGTTGCTGTGCTCTGCTTCGTGATCGCCGCCGGCTTCTTGTTGTCGCTGGTGCCGGACCGGCGGCAGCCGACAGCGGTGATGGCGGATGTGATCTCCCCGGCTGTCGTGCTCGAGCCGGTGGCTCAAACGACCCTATCGCCGCGGCCGATGCCCGCGCCGCTCGGCGGCATCGGCCAGCCGCCACGGGCACCCGTTCCCCGGCTGCCGGTGGAGGGTGCCGGCGGCACGCATTTCATCGACGCGGCTGACGTCCGCAGCGTCCGGGCGGATGCGCATTACACACGTGTCCATGATGGCACGCGCGAGCGGATGTGCCCGTGGTCGATCTCGGAGGCCGAGGCGCAGCTCGATCCCTCGCTGTTCCTGAGGGTGCACCGCAGCCATATCGTCGCTATCCCCCATGTCGCGCTGGTCCGGAAAGAGGGCGACGGCGCCGTGCTTGAGCTCGACGGCCCGTCGCCGCATTGGGTGCCGGTGAGCCGGGCCAAGATCGCCGAGGTGAAGGCGCGGCTGGGGCTGGCGAACAGGCGGCACGCGTAAGACCCTTTCCACGCTGTAGGAGCGCTCCCTCTGCCGCTTGCGGGGGAGGGGTGGCGTGAGGGTGGCTCCGCAACGGGGCAGTCCCTTCTTGGAGAGAGCCCTCACCCGGCGCTTCGCGCCGACCTCCTCCCGCAAGCGGGAGGGGGTTGCAGCGAGATCGCGGCTCTTACGTCGTCGGCCCTGACGCAATTCGTGCGTTCTGGGCCGCAACTCGTGCGAAATTTACTGTTCTGTGCCGCTGGTGTTGCAGCTCGCCCCGCCCGGAGAGACCGTCCAGGCAACGTCCGCGCCGTTCGCGCCAAAGACGATTGGGAGGAGATGATGATCCCGGGCTCATTCAACTATCACCGGCCGGCGAGTGTCGCCGATGCCATCAAACTCTTGTCAGACCTCGGCGAGGATGCGCGGCCACTGGCCGGCGGGCACAGCCTGGTGCCGATGATGAAGCTTCGGCTAGCCTCCCCCGCCCATCTGGTCGACCTGCACGGCATCGCTGGCCTCAAGGGCATCCGGCGCGACGGCGATACTCTCCTTATCGGCGCGATGACCACCCAGCACGATCTGCTGGCCTCGGACGAGATTGCCAAATCGGTTCCGATCCTCCACGAGGCGGCGTTGCTGATCGCCGATCCGCAGGTGCGCTATCGCGGGACGATCGGTGGCAACGTCGCCAATGGCGATCCCGGCAACGACATGCCGGCGCTGATGATGACGCTGGGCGCGACCTATCGCCTTGAGGGCCCCGGCGGCGCGCGCGAGGTCGCGGCCGCTGACTTCTACCAGGGCGCCTATTTCACAGCGCTCGAGCCGGGTGAGATCCTCACCTCGATCTCGGTCCCCGCGCCGCCGGCCGGCCACGGCTACGCGTACGAAAAGCTTAAGCGGAAGGTCGGCGACTACGCGACCGCGGCCGCCGCGGTCGTGCTCACCATGGCGGACGGCAAGGTCGCGAGCTGCACCATCGGTCTCACCAACGTCCACGAGACGCCTCTGGTCGCGGCCGATGCTGCGAAAGCCGTGATCGGAACGAACCTCGATAGCGCCGCGCTGAAGAAGGCCGCCGCCGCGGCGGAGACGATCATGTCGCCGGCCGCGGATGCCCGTGGCCCGGTCGAATACCGTAAACATGTCGGCGGCATCATGGTGACGCGGGCGCTGCAACGCGCTGCGAGCCGCGCGCGCTAGGGAGGGATCAATGGCAAAGACACATGTGACCATGAAAGTGAACGGCGCCGAGGTCGAGGGGCTTGTCGAGCCGCGCACGCTGCTGGTGCACTTCATCCGCGAGAACCTGCAGATGACCGGCACCCATATCGGCTGCGAGACCACTCATTGCGGCGCCTGCACCGTCGATATTGACGGCATGTCCGTGAAGTCCTGCACGATGTTCGCAGTTCAGGCCAACGGCTCCGAGATCACCACGATCGAGGGCATGGCCAATGCCGACGGCTCGCTGTCGGCCTTGCAGGAGGGGTTCCGCATGATGCACGGCCTGCAATGCGGCTTCTGCACGCCCGGCATGATCATGCGGGCGCATCGACTGCTGAAGGAGAATCCCTCGCCATCCGAAGAGGAAATCAGGATGGGTATCTCCGGCAACATCTGCCGCTGCACGGGTTACCAGAACATCGTCAAGGCGATCCAATACGCCGCTGCCAAGCTCAATGGCATCGAATTCAAGGAGGCCGCGGAATGAACGATATGACTCCCACGCGGGACCAACGCGCAGCCGCACTCGAAGGCATGGGCTGCAAGCGCAAGCGCGTCGAAGACATCCGCTTCACGCAAGGCAAGGGCAACTATGTCGACGACGTGAAGCTGCCGGGCATGCTGCATGGCGACTTCGTACGCTCGCCGCACCCGCACGCGCGCGTCAAGAAGATCGACGACAGCGAGGCACTGAAAGTCCCAGGCGTGCTCGCGGTCATCACCGCCGAGACGTTGAAGACCGTCAACCTCGCCTGGATGCCGACACTTGCGGGCGACGTGCAGATGGTCTTGGCCGATGGTAAGGTGCTGTTCCAGAATCAGGAGGTCGCGTTCGTGGTCGCGACCGACCGTTATGCGGCCGACGACGGCATCAACAAGGTCGTGGTCGAATACGAACCGCTGCCGCCACTGGTCGACCCGTTCAAGTCGATGGATCCCGATGCGCCGGTGCTGCGCGAGGATCTCGCAGGCAAAACCGCGGGCGCACACGGTCCGCGTAAGCATCACAATCACATCTTCGAATGGACGGTGGGCGACAGGGAGCTGACGGACGCCGCTTTCAAGAAGGCCGACGTCACGATCAAGGAGATGATCTCCTATCACCGCACCCATCCGTCGCCGCTCGAGACATGCCAGTGCGTCTGCTCCTTCGACAAGATCAAGGGCGAGCTGACGATCTGGGGCACGTTCCAGGCCCCGCATGTGATCCGCACCGTGGTGTCGCTGATCGCAAAGCTGCCGGAGCAGAAGATCCACGTGATCGCGCCCGACATCGGCGGCGGCTTTGGCAACAAGGTCGGCGCCTATCCCGGCTACATCTGCGCGGCCGTTGCCTCCATCGTCACCGGCAAGCCGGTGAAATGGGTCGAGGACCGCATCGAGAACCTCACCGCGACCTCGTTCGCCCGCGATTATCACATGACTACGGAGATTGCCGCGACCAGGGACGGCAAGGTCACGGGCTTGCGCGTCCATGTGCTCGCCGATCACGGCGCGTTCGACGCCTGCGCCGACCCGTCGAAATGGCCGGCCGGCTTCTTCAACATTGTCACCGGCTCTTATGACTTCCCGACAGCACACCTCGCGGTCGACGGCGTCTACACCAACAAGGCGCCGGGGGGCGTCGCCTATCGCTGCTCGTTCCGCGTCACCGAGGCCGCCTATTGCATCGAGCGCGCGATGGACATTTTGGCGCAGAAGCTCGGTATGGATCCGGCCGAGCTTCGCTTGAAGAATTTCATCAAGCCGGAGCAGTTTCCCTATCACTCAGCCCTGGGCTGGGAATACGATTCCGGCGATTACCATACCGCTATGCGCAAGATGATGGAGACGACGAATTACGCCGCGCTCCGGAAAGAGCAGGCGGAAAAGCGCGCGGCCTTCAAGCGCGGCGAGACCCGCGAGATCATGGGGCTCGGAGTCTCGTTCTTCACCGAGATTGTTGGCGCCGGTCCTTCCAAGAACTGCGACATCCTGGGGATCGCGATGTTCGATTCCTGCGAGATCCGCTTGCATCCGACCGGAACCGGCATCGCGCGCATGGGAACGAAGAGCCAGGGTCAGGGGCACGAGACCACCTGGGCCCAGATCATCGCGACCGAGATCGGCATTCCGGCCGACAACATCCAGGTCGAGGAGGGCAACACCGACACCGCACCCTACGGGCTCGGCACTTACGGCTCGCGCTCCACGCCCGTAGCGGGCGCCGCCATCGCCATGGCCGCGCGAAAGATCAAGGCCAAAGCGCAGATGATCGCGGCATACAAGCTGGAAGTCCACGAGGACGACCTCGAATGGGACATTGATGGCTTCCGCGTGAAGGGTCTGCCGGAGAGATTCTTGTCGATGAAGGACATTTGTTGGGCGGCATACAATTCCGTACCGCCCGGCATGGAGCCGGGGCTGGAGGCGGTGAGCTATTACGATCCGCCCAATATGACCTATCCGTTCGGCGCCTATCTCTGCGTGATGGACATCGACGTCGATACGGGCGTGTACAAGGTCCGGCGCTTCTATGCGCTGGATGATTGCGGCACTCGCATCAATCCGATGATCATCGAAGGCCAGGTGCATGGCGGCCTGACCGAAGCGTTTGCGATCGCGATGGGCCAGGAGATCCGTTACGACGAGGCCGGCAACGTCGTCACCGGCTCGTTCATGGATTTCTTCATGCCAACCGCGGTCGAGACGCCGCATTGGGAGACCGACTTCACCGTCACGCCCTCGCCGCATCATCCGATCGGCGCCAAGGGCGTCGGCGAAAGCCCGAATGTCGGCGGCGTGCCGGCCTTCTCCAATGCCGTCAACGATGCGTTCTCGTTCCTTGGCTCGACGCACATCCAGATGCCGCATGACTACTGGCGCAACTGGAAGGCCGCGAAGGAATTGGGAGCGGTCGCGTAGCCATGAAGGGCCGCGACGAGATCGCGCAAGCCTTGGCCGCGGCGGGCTATATTGCCGACGCGGACCTGGCGACTGCGATATCGCTGATGCAATTGTTGCGGCGTCCGCTACTCCTCGAAGGCGAAGCGGGTGTCGGCAAGACCGAGGTCGCTAAAGCGCTTTCAAAGGTGCATACGACCGAACTGATCCGCCTGCAATGCTATGAGGGGCTTGATCAGTCGTCCGCGCTCTATGAATGGAATTACCAGCGGCAATTGCTGGCAATCCAGGCGCATCGCGGCGATGCCGGGGAGATTGAGGATCAGATCTTCTCGGAGAAATATCTGCTGGAACGGCCGCTGCTCGCTGCGATCCGCCGCGCGCACGCGCCGGTACTGTTGATCGACGAAATCGATCGCGCCGACGACGAGTTCGAGGCGTTCCTGCTCGAACTATTGTCCGACTTCCAGGTCTCGATCCCCGAACTCGGAACGATCCCAGCCGTCACTATCCCCCATGTGGTGCTGACCTCGAACGGGACGCGCGAGCTCTCCGATGCGCTGCGCCGGCGCTGCCTCTACCACTATGTCGACTATCCCGATGTCGACCGCGAGACCCGCATCATCCTGGCGCGGATCGCAGGCGCGAGCCCGTCGCTGTCGCTGCAGATTGCGCGCATGGTCGAGAGCGTCCGGAAAGAGGAGTTGCGGAAGGTGCCGGGAGTTGCGGAGACGCTGGACTGGGCGGCTGCGCTGGTCGGACTCGAGATCTGGGACCTCCACGATGCGCCCGAAACCGTGCTCGAGACGTTGATTTGTCTCTTGAAAACACATGAGGATCGCGCTCGCGTCACGCCGGAAGTGGCGCAGCGCCTGCTCGGGAGGGTCGCATGAGTTGCTGCGGCTCGAGCCCCGACTTCGACGACCTCAACGCGGTCTCTCGTCTCGTCTCCAACAAGCTCGCCGCTTTTCTTCGCACGTTGCGCGATGCCGGCTTTCGAATTGGACTGGCGGAAGGGCGCGATGCTGCCGCCTTGATGTCGGCGGGCTACGCGGCGCGGCCGGGCTTGTTGCGCTCGGCGTTCAAACACCTGTTCTCGGCACGCAAAGCCGAGTGGGAAAAGTTCGACGGACTGTTCGACGCGTTCTGGCTGGGCAAGCGCGTGCGCTCGCGATCGCGAACCATCGGGTCGGCCAAAGGAGCCAATGGCCCATCGCTGAAGGGCTTGCAGGATGCGAGGCCGGAGCAGGGCGACAGCCGACCCGCCACCGACCGGATTCCGTCATCTGACGATGCGCCGGAGGCGGCCGGCGCTGAGGGGCGCATGGAAGGCGCCTCGCGCGCCGAAAATCTCGCCGAGGTCGATTTTCGGAACTTCGCCGATCCCGACGAGGTGGCGCAGGCCCATGAAGCTGCGGCGCAGCTCGCGAAAGTCATGCGCACGCGGTTGACGCGCCGCGATCTCGCGCGCCGGCGCGGCTACCGGCTCGATCTCCGGCGAACCATCCACCGCAACATCAGCCATGGCGGCGTGCCGATCAGCCTCGTGAAACGGCAGCGCAAGGACAAGCCGCTGCGGCTGATCGTGCTGCTCGACGCCTCCGGCTCGATGAGCATGTACACGTCCGTATTTCTGCGCTTCATCCACGGCGTGCTCGATGAATTCCACGAGGCCGAGGCGTTCCTGTTCCACACCCGCCTCGCCTACGTGTCCGATGCGATGAAGGAGAAGGACGCAGGTCGCGCGCTGGATCGCCTCTCGATCATGGCACAGGGCGCGGGCGGCGGGACCAGGATCGGCGAGAGCCTGCAAAGCTTCAACCGCTGGCACGCGGCGCGCGTGATCCATTCGCGCAGTTGCGTGATGATCGTGTCCGACGGCTACGAGACCGGCGATGCCGAATTGCTCGGACGAGAAATGGCGGCGCTGGCGCGGCGCTGCCGCCGCATCGTCTGGCTGAATCCGATGATGGCTTGGCAGGGCTACGCGCCCGAGGCCAGGGGCATCAAGGCCGCGCTGCCCCATGTCGACCTCTATGCGCCCGCCAATACGCTGAAGAGCCTGCGAGAGCTCGAACCCTATCTGGCGAAACTCTAACAGGAGGCGCCGATGACTGCTCATGTCGAAGTGCTGGATCTGGTGGCGCAGATGAAGGCCGCCGAGCGCGCCTTCGTGCTCGCGACCGTCGTACGCACGGTGTCGGTGACGGCGGCGAAGGCCGGCGCGAAAGCGATCATCGCGGCTGACGGCACGATCGTTGCGGGCTGGATTGGCGGCGGCTGCGCCCGCGGCGCCGTGCTGAAAGCGGCGCGCGAGGCGCTCGAGGACGGCGAGCCGCGCATGGTCTCGGTGCAGCCGGAAAATCTGCTCGCCGAGCTTGGTGTCAAGCCGGGCGAGAGTCGCGAAGGCATCCGCTTTGCCAGCAACATGTGCCCGAGCAAGGGCACCACGGACATCTTCGTCGAGCCGGTGCTGCCGCATCCCTCGCTCGTCATTCTCGGCGCGAGCCCGGTCGCGCTGTCGCTGGCCGGGCAGGCGCGCACGCTTGGCTATCACGTCACGCTCGCGGCGCCACCCGCCGATCTCACCGCTTCACCGGATGCCGACACGGTCATCGACGGCTATCGGCTGGGCGAGCTCAACGAGGCGAAGCGCTTTGTCGTGGTGTCGACGCAAGGCAGGGGCGACGAGGCCGCGTTGCGCGCGGCAGTGACGACGGAGGCCGCCTATCACGCCTTCGTCGGCAGCCGCCGCAAGATGGCGGCGCTGCGCGAGAAGCTGACTGCGGAAGGCGTTGAGGCCGCCGCGATCGACTGCGTCAAGGCACCGGCTGGCCTCGATCTCGGCGCCATCACGCCAGAGGAGATCGCCATGTCGATCCTCGCCGAGATCACGCAAGTGCGCCGGCGCGGCCAACGCGCGGCCAAGTTGGTTCAAGCAAGTAGAAGCGAGGACAAATCATGCAGATGAACGACAGCCAGCGCATTCCCGCGTCGCGTGAAAAGGTGTGGGCGGCGCTCAACGACCCCGAGGTGCTGAAGCAGTGCATTCCAGGCTGTCAGTCACTCGAATCATCTGGTCCGAATGAGATGACCGCGACAGTCGTTTTCAAGGTCGGGCCGGTCAAGGCGACCTTCGGCGGGAAGGTGACGCTGTCCGACCTCGATCCACCCAACAGCTATCGTATCTCGGGAGAGGGCTCAGGCGGCGTCGCCGGCTTCGCCAAGGGTGGTGCTTCGGTGCGGCTGGAATCGCAAAGCCCCGATGTCACGGTGCTGCATTACGACGTCCAGGCGCAGATCGGCGGCAAGCTCGCCCAGCTTGGGGCGCGTCTGATTGATTCGACTGCCAGGAAACTCGCCGGCGAATTCTTTGAATCGTTCGCGACGGTCGTTGGAGGACCCGCAGAGCCTGCTGAGCAGGTCAGCGGTGGCGGAAAGAGTTGGCTGAAACGACTAACCGGCGCGACCTAGTACCGATAGGGCTGACAACAACTGACAATAAGAGAAGGCGAATCCGGTCTCCTATGCCAGCGGCCGGGATGCCTGCCGTCGATGCCGAGCATGTGAACCATCTCGAAGGCGCGGTTCTGACCTCGCGATTAGCCATCGCACGTCTTCCGAGGAGAATCGCGATGCACATTGGAGAGTTTCTTCTTCTCCGTAGAGCGCCGACGCCAATTGTGCCTGCACTTCTTTCCGTGCGCTCTGCCGTCTCACGTCTTATAGAGCTGGACCGCAAGGCGGCAATGGTTGTCCGAGCGGACGACACCTTCTGTGGCGTGGTGTGCCAGGCGAGCCTCATCGCAGCGATCGCCAGGCACCGTCAGGCGGCGTTCGATCAGGCGGTCGGTGACACGGCTATTGATCGGGACGTAGCTTACTGCTCGGTTCACGACACGTTGAGTAGCGCCCTTTGGCGTCTCAGCGAACAGGGAGAAAGCTTTCTTGTGGTGACGAGCCGCATGCGTCCGATGGACCTCGTCTTCCGGGACGAGCTTGCAGAGTGGTGGGTACGACGGCACAGTGATTAGGAGGGCGGTCGCTTGCGGAGCGGTAGTTTGCGGACTGCTGAAGTATGGCAACGAGCAACGAAGTGAGGCGTTTCTGGTGCGGTGGCCCAACGGCCGGCGAAATGAAAGTCCGATAAGTGATTGATTTCCTGGTGGGCCCGGCAGGACTCGAACCTGCAACCAGACCGTTATGAGCGGCCGGCTCTAACCATTGAGCTACAGGCCCCGCCGCGGGACGGCCGCGGGAATGCGGCCGGCAACGGTGCGCGGTTCGTTTACAGGGCCTGAGGCGGGGGTGCAATCCTCAAGCGTTTTCAAAGCGAAGTGGTCCCCGGTTCGCATCAGGAAAACGCGCCAAACTGTGCGGTGATCGCGGGGAACGCGGGCGCTGCGCGGAAAGCGCTGCCGTCGGATGACTGCGAAATTCGGAATAATGGCATTTTGCCACTGTTTTGCCCGACAAGTCAAACAGCCCTGAAGATCATCGACCGGTGCCCATTTTTCGCTTCCGTAAGCCCCTGTGATTGCTCACGTCTCTACTGTGCATGGGGTTGTTTTCGCACTTTTTGTTTGAGAGGGCCTGTTGGCCCCCTCAAACCTCTTGCCGGCGAGCGACGGACCCCGCGGCGGCCCACCCTAGTCCACCGACACCCCCGCGAACTCCACCACCTTGCGCCACTTCTCGGTCTCGTCACTGACCAGCTTGCCGAACTCGGCGGGCGTCATTGGCCTCGGGATGCCGCCATTCTCGGTCAGCCGCGCGATCACCTTCGGGTCCTTGAGCGCTTCGCCGACGGCCTTGTTGAGGATCTCGATCACCTCGCTCGGCGTGCCCTTCGGCACGGAGATGCCGTAGAAGCCGACCGATTCGAAGCCCGGCACGGTCTCGGCGATCGCGGGCACGTCGGGAACGGTCGGCCAGCGCTGCGGCGAGGTCACCCCGAGCGCGCGGACAGTGCCGCCCTTCACCTGCTCCAGCGCGGACGGCAAATTGTCGAAGATCAGCTGCACCTTGTTGGAGATGATGTCGGGGAAGGCGATCGCCGAGCCCCGATAGGGCACGTGGATCATGTCGCACTTGGTCATCGCCTTGAACAGCTCGGCCGACATGTGCACCGAGGTGCCGTTGCCGGACGAGGCATAGGAGATCTTGCCCGGATTGGCCTTGCAATAGTCGATGAACTCCTGGACCGTCTTCGGCGGAAACGCGTTGGAGACGACCAGCATGTTGGTGAGCTGCATGATGCTCGCCACCGGCACGGTGTCGCGCAGGAAGTCGAACGGCAGCTTCTTGTAGAGCGAGGTCGAGATCGCGTTGTTGGGCGCGACGAACAGCAGCGTGTAGCCGTCGGCCGGCGAGTTGACCGCGGCAGCGGCCGCGATGTTGCCGCCGGAGCCGGTGCGGTTCTCGACGATGAATTGCTGGCCGAGCCGATCCGAGAGCGCCTGCGCCATGATCCGCGCCACGATGTCGACCGGGCCGCCCGCGGCGAAGCCGATCAGCCAGTGCACGGGGCGGTCGGGATAGCCGGCAGCGGCGGGAGGGGTGGTGCTGAAAAGACCGAAGAGAACTGCAAGCCCGAAAACAGTTTTACGCAAAATTCGCAACATGACGCCTCCCATTGTTCTATTGTCGTTGGGGGCATGCTTTCACAAAAACGCGCCGCTGCCTACATCGCCGCAAGTCGGTGTTGACGCAGACCCGCCGAGACCGACCATGAGATTCGCTCGTCTTATCCTTTTCGCCGCGGCGCTGCTCGGCAGCCCTGCCGCCGCTCAAACCGGAGGCAACGCCATTCCCACCACGACACTCAGCTTGGGCACCGCGACACCCGGCGGCGGCTTCCCGCTCTATGGCAACGCCTTCGCCGAGGTGATGAATGCGGCCGATCCGGTCATCACCATCGTCCCGCGCAATACCAAGGGCAGCAACGAGAACATCCCGCTGCTGGAGAAGGGCGAGCTCGATCTCGCGCTGGTGGCGGGCGAGCCGGCCTACGAGGCCTTCGCCGGCATCGGCCGCGCGCCGGTGCGGCTGAAGATTCTCACGGCGATCTATTCCAACCCCGGCATGTTCGTGGTGCGGGCGGACAGTCCCTACAGGACGATTGCCGATCTCGTCGGCCAGCCCGTCGCGTTCGGCGCAAAGGGCTCGGGCCTGCCGATCCTGGCGCGCTATGTGCTCGATGGGCTTGGTCTGAAGCAGGACGAGGACTTCAAGGCCGTCTATCTCGACCGCGCCGGCGATGGCCCCGCGATGGTCGAAGACGGCCGCGTCGCAGCGCTCTGGGGCGCCGGCATCGGCTGGCCCGGCTTTGCCGCAGTGGCCTCGAGCGCGTCAGGCGCGCGCTTCATCGCTCCAAGCGCGGAGGAGATCACCCGCATCCGCGCCAAGCATGCGTTCCTGAAGCCACTCACTGTGCCGGCCGGCAGCTACCCGAAGCAGTCCGAGCCGATTGCCTCGCTCGGCTCGTGGAGCTTTGTGCTGACACGCGAGGATCTGCCCGACGATGTCGCCTATCGGCTGGCGAAGACGCTGCACGGTGCCGAGGCGAATTTCTGCAAGAAGCTCGCACAGGCCTGCGAGACCACGGCCGCGAACACGGTCGCGGCCGTGCCGAAGCCGGAGCTGATTCATCCGGGTGTGATGAAGTATTTTCGCGAGATCGGCGTGGTGAAATAGCTCTCTTACTTCCCTTCTCCCCTTGTGGGAGAAGGTGGCATAGGCGGCCTTTGGCCGTCGTTCTTAAGGACGCCGAAGCGAAGCTTCGGCTATGGCGCCGGATGAGGGGTATCTCTCCGGGAATTCAGCTGCGAGAGAGAAGTTCGCGGAGACAACCCCTCACCCGGCTTCGCTTCGCGAATCCACCCTCTCCCACAAGGGGAGAGGGTGCACCGTCATCGCGGCCTCTTACTCGCCGATCGTCACTTCTTCACCATCGCACATGCCGGGTCCGGTGGGCCGAACGCCTTGTCACCGGAAATCGTCGTGAGGATCTTGTAATAGTCCCACGGATATTTGCTCTCCTCCGGCGTCTTCACCTGCACCAGCCAGAGGTCGTGCACCATCAGATTGTCCTCGCGTAAGCGGCCGTTGCGGGCGAAGAAATCCTCGATCGGCTTCTCGCGCATCTTTGCCGCGACCTTGAGCGGGTCGTCGGTGCCGGTCTCCTTGATGGCGTTGAGATAGTGCATCACGCTGGAATAGACGCCGGCCTGCCACATCGACGGCATCTTGTTCATCTTGGCGAAATAGCGCTTCGACCATTCACGCGTCTTGTCGTCCATGTCCCAGTAGAACGAGGTGGTCAGCAGCAGGCCCTGCGCGGCCTGCAGGCCGAGGCCGTGGATGTCGGTGATCAGCGCCAGCAGCGCCGCCATCTGCTGGCCGCCCTTGAACACGCCGAACTCCGAGCCGGTCTTGATCTCGTTCATGTTGTTGGGGGGACCGGCGGCAATGCCGATGATCTTGGCCTTGGAGGCCTGCGCCTGCAGCACGAAGGAGGAGAGGTCAGGCGTTGCCAGCGGCGGCCGCACCGAACCCAGCACCTTGCCGCCATTCGCGGTGACGACGCTGGAGGCATCGCGCTCCAGCGAGTGGCCGAAGGCGTAGTCGTCGGTGATGAAGAACCAGCTGTCGCCGCCGCGCTTGACCACGGCGTCCGCGGTGCCGACCGCGAGCGCGCGGGTGTCGAACACCCACTGGATCGCGTAAGGCGAGCAGAACTTGCCGTGGAAATCCGCGGTGCCGGTGGAGTGGGTGATGAACAGCCGCTTCTTCTCGTTGGCGATGTTCTGCACCGCGAGCCCGACCGCGGAGACCGGCACGTCGACGATCAGGTCGACCTGGTCGACGTCGAACCAGCGCCGCGCGAGCGAGGCGCCGATGTCGGCCTTGAGTTGATGGTCGCCGACCACGATGCTGATCGGCTTGCCGAGCACGGTGCCGCCGAAATCGTCGATCGCCATCTGCGCCGCGGTCACCGAGCCCTGGCCGGTCGGCGCGGAGGCGGGGCCGTTCATGTCGGTGAGCACGCCGATCTTGACGACGTTGTCGGACACCTGCGCCATGGCGGTGCCCGGCAGCAGGGTCGCTGCCAGCGCGGCCGCGACCGGCAGTCCAAATCTCGCTCGCTTCACGTTTGTCCTCCCCTGATCCGGCGCGTTGGCCGGTGTTGCCTTCGCCGGGTATGGCCCGGCTGAATTGGTTTCTTTTGCAACTATTCAGGGGTGGGCGTCAATCTCAGGCCGCGAAGCGGACCTGCCCCGCCGGCGAGGGGTCATAGCCGGTCAGCTCCTCGGCGCGCTGGCGCAGCCGTCTTTCGCTGAGAAACCGGATCAGGGCCTGCATGGCGGGGCGGAAATAGCTGCGCTGCCGCATCGCGAGGTCAAAATTCTCCCAGACCAGCGGCACGAAATCGAGGCCGGCCGAGCGCGCCGCCGCGCGCGTCGCGATCCCGCAATCGGCTTGGCCGGCGCGGACCATTTCGGCGAGATCCGGCCCGGTCAGGGCCGGCGCCTCCACCCGGCGCAAATCGCGCGTCGTGGCGTCCGCGCGCTTCAGCAACGCCTCGAGCAGCATCTGCGCGCCTGTGCCCTGTTGTCGCATCGCCATCCTGGCGCCGACCGCGAGTACGTCGGCGAGGCCGTGCAGCCGTTTCGGATTGCCCGGCGGCAGCACGAGGCCCTGCTCGCGGCGCACGAATGCGACCAGCAGCGCGTCATGAAGGTCTGGAGCGTTTTGCAGCGCCGTCACACTGGCGTCGGCGGCAAGATTGCCGGCGGCGTCCAGGCTGTGGAAGTGCACGGCCACGGCCATCACCTCGTCGCGCTGCAGGCGCTCGAGCCCGCGCGCGCTGCCCTCGCTCATCGACCCGAGGCCCGAGCCGGATTCGCGCAGGCTCCAATCCAGCAGCTCGTCCTGGCTGCCGCCCATGACCGGCGGCGGCTCGGTGGTCAGCATGCCCGCCGGACGCGCGAGGCCGGAAAGCACCCAGAGGTCGAGCTCGTGCCTGGGGAAGAGCCACTTACCGGTCACCTTGCTGCAGGGAATCGCACCGGTGGTGACGAGTTCGTAGAGCTTGCGTTCGCCAAGTCGGAGATAGTCAGCGGCTTCACTGGTCGTCAGGAATTCCATCCTGCATTCCTATGCAAATTCTTGCTTCTTTTTGGACGTTCGTCGCAGGTGGAATTCTGCATTTCATTTTCTGTCCGCGGGAACCATGCCCGATCATCTCGTTGCTTTGCAACACATCCGCGCGCGCGATTTCTGCTTTGGTGAACGATCCTCAAGCGCTCGATGGTGCGGGCCTTGCGGCTGTCGCGAACGTGCATGCGATCGGCGGTTTTGCAATCGCCGTGCCGCGTCGTGCGTTGCCGAAATATCCCGAACGGCAGCGCGATTGGCGTCACGAGTGCGGCGCAATCCATCATCATGATCGCGTCATATCGAAAGGAACCAGCTCATGGCCGCTCGCCGCCTGTCCGTTGCATTCGCGCTTCTCTGCGGCCTTGCTGCTTCCTTCGCGCAAGATCGTGCGATCGTTCTGGCCACGACGACATCGACGCAGGAGTCCGGCCTGCTCGATCATCTGCTGCCGATCTTCCGCGACAAGACCGGCATCGATGTGAGGGTGATCGCGCGGCGTGCCGACGAGGTGCTCGACGGCGCGCGAAAGGGCGAGGCGGATGTCGTGCTGACGCACGCACGGCCGCAGGAGGAAAAATTCGTCGCCGACGGTTTTGCCGCGAAGCGCTTCGACGTGATGTACAACGACTACGTGCTGATCGGGCCGAAGAGCGATCCCGCCGGCGTCAAGGGCAAGGACATCGCGACCGCGCTCAAGGCGATCGAGGCCAAGGGCGCGCCGTTTGTGACGCGCGGCGATCGCTCGGGCACCCACGCTGCGGAGCTCGCGCTCTGGATCGTCGCCGGCATCGACATCGCTGCCGCCAAGGGCGCCTGGTATCGCGAGGCCAAGCAGGGCATGGGCGCGGCACTCGAGGCCGCGCGCGCCGCGAATGCCTATGTGCTGTCGGACCGCGGCAGCTGGATCGGCTTCAGGGATCGCGGTGATCTCGACGTCGTCGTCGAAGGCGACAAGCGGCTGCTCAACCAATACGGCGTGATGCTGATGAGCCCCGAGAAGTTCCTGAACGTGAAGAAGGAGCTGGGGCAGACCTTCGTCGACTGGCTGATCTCGCCGGAGGGGCAGGCTGCGATCGCAGCCTACAAGGTCGACGGCCAGCAGCTGTTCTTTCCAAATGCGGACAAGACGGGCGGCTGAGATCGTCATCTCCTGCGGTTGCCAAACCGCGCGATGCATGGTCCATCATGGCGCATGACCCAGCGCTTGCCGCCATCGTTGACGCCGCTCGACACCGCACTCGCCGCGTTGCTGCGCGGCGTTGATCCAGTCGCGCCGGTCGCATTGCCGCTGTCCGAGGCCATTGGCTGCGTCGCGGCGGGCACGCCGCCGATGGCCGCCTATCCGCCTCATGACATTGCTGCCGCGGACGGCTGGGCGCTGCGCGCCAACGATCTCGTCGGCGCGTCCGCCTATGCGCCGCTGCCTTTGGCGACGGCCCCTGTCTGGGTCGATGCCGGCGATGCGATGCCGGAGGGATGCGACTGCGTGCTCGATGCCGACGCAGTCGAGATATCGGGGCCGCTTGTGCAAGTGCTGGCCGAGGGTGTGCCGGGACAGGGTATCCGGCGCGCCGGAGGTGACATTGCCGCCGGCACGACGGCCGGCGCGGAGGGATACCCGATCGGTCCGGCCGACCTGTTGCTCGTGGGCGTCACGGTGGTGGACCGGCTGAGCGTGCGGCGAGCGCGGCTGTGCATCGTCAACGTGCCGGGTGCGACGACGACGGTGCATATGATCGCCGGTCTTGCCCGAGCAGCTGGGCTGGATGTGCAGACGGTTGAGGCTGCCGCGCGCGATGACGCATCGATCGCCGATGCGCTCGATGCGTCCGCTTGCGACCTGCTGCTGACGGTCGGCGGCAGCGGCC
Organism: Bradyrhizobium iriomotense; assembly: GCF_018130765.1. Classification (GTDB taxonomy): domain Bacteria; phylum Pseudomonadota; class Alphaproteobacteria; order Rhizobiales; family Xanthobacteraceae; genus Bradyrhizobium; species Bradyrhizobium iriomotense_A. The sequence continues at coordinate 50,078 of NZ_JAFCJZ010000018.1, read as the reverse complement.
TCGGTCGCCAGGATGCTGCGGTGACGGCATTGGCGCTACGGGGCGAGGTGCTCGCCCATGGCATTGCGCTTCAGCCCGGCCGCACCGCGGCGGTCGGACGGCTTGGCAAGGTTCCCGTCGTTGCCCTGCCGGGCTCGCCGGATCATGCGCTTGCGGCCTGGCTGGCGCTGGTGCTTCCGCTCATCGATCGTCTGACGGCGCGGCAGCCGCGCCGGCAAATCACTCTGCCGCTCGTGCGGAAAATCGCATCCAGTGTCGGCATCGCTGAAATCGCGCTGCTGGCCGAGGAACATCGTGCCTGGATGCCGCTTGCGGTGGGGGAGTGGCCGTTCCAGGCCATCGCGCGTGCGGATGCATGGCTGCTCATTCCCGCCAGCCACGAGGGATTTGCAGCGGGCTCGCCCGTCGATGCCTATCTGATGCGGGAGTGATATGGGTTCGGCATGACCATGATCCCAAAACCGTCAGACCGCAGCGCGCTCGAGCAGGAGCAGTTCCTCAAGATCCTCTCGCGCGAGGAAGCTTTGGCGCGCTTCGAGGCGGCCTTGTTCCCGCGTGCGCTTCCGATCGAGATGCGCCAGCTCGTGGCTGCGCTCGGTGCGGCACTCGCCGAGGACATCACTGCGCCGATCGACGTTCCTCCGTTCGACCGTTCGAACGTCGACGGTTTTGCCGTCCGTTCGGCGGATCTCGCTGCCGCGGGTGAAGGCGCGCCCGTTCGGCTCACGTTGAACGCCGAGATCATCCACTGCGGCACCGCGCCGAGGATGCAGGTCGCCGCGGGCACCGCCACACCGATCGCCACCGGCGGCCCGCTGCCGCGCGGCGCCGACGCCGTCGTCATGGTCGAGCACACCCAGCCGGCCGGCCTAGATGCGATCGACGTCCGCCGTGCCGTCTCGCCCGGGCAGTTCGTGTCGTACGCCGGCTCCGACATCGCGCGCGGCGAGGCGCTGCTGCGCGCCGGCACCATCATCGGATCGCGCGAGATCGGCATGCTGGCGGCCTGCGGCATTGCCAAGGTGACCGTCGCGCGCAAGCTGCGCGTCGCAGTCATCTCCACCGGCGACGAACTGGTCCAGCCCGGCGAGGCGCTCGCCCCAGCCGAAATCTACGACACCAACGGCGCGATCGTCGCGGCCGCGATCGACGAGAACGGCGGCGAGGCGATCTTCCTCGGCGCCGTCCCCGACGATGAAGCCCAGCTCGAAGCTGCGATGCGGCGTGCACTTGAAGACGCCGACATGCTGGTGCTGTCGGGCGGCACCTCGAAAGGCGCGGGCGATCTGTCCCATCGCATCATCGGCCGGCTCGGTCAGCCCGGTATCATCGCGCATGGCGTTGCGCTCAAGCCCGGCAAGCCGCTGTGTCTTGCGGTGTGTGACGGCAAGCCGGTGGTGATCTTGCCGGGCTTTCCGACCTCGGCGATGTTCACCTTCCACGACATGATCGTGCCGGTGCTGCGCAGGATGGCCGGTCTGCCGCCGCGCTCCGATGCCAAGGTCGGCGCGACCGTGCCGGTCCGCATCGCCTCCGAGCTTGGCCGTACCGAATTCGTTATGGTCTCGCTGGTCGAAGGCAAGGATGGCCACCTGATCGCCTATCCCTCCGGCAAGGGCTCCGGCGCGATCACGTCCTTCGCACAGGCGGACGGATTCCTGCGCATCGATGCGCTCGCCGACCAGATGCCGGCCGGGACCGAAACCGAGGTGACGCTGTTCACGCCGCATGTGCGGGTGCCCGATCTCGTCATCGTCGGCAGCCATTGTACCGGCCTCGATCTCGTCACCGCGCAGCTCGCGCATGCCGGCCTCGCCGTGCGCTCGATCGCGGTCGGCAGCATCGGCGGCCTTGCGGCGGCCAAGCGCGGCGAATGCGATCTCGCGCCGATCCATCTGTTCGACGACAAGAGCGAGACCTACAACACACCCTATCTCGTCGAGGGGCTCGAGCTCGTGCCCGGCTGGCGGCGGATGCAGGGCATCGTCTTCCGCAAGGGCGACACGCGCTTCGAGGGCCTGGGCGCGAAGGAGGCCGTGGCCGCCGCGCTCGCCGACTCCGCCTGCATCATGGTCAACCGCAACCAGGGTGCGGGCACGCGCATCCTGATCGACCGGCTGCTCGGCGGTGCGCGGCCCGAGGGCTACTGGAACCAGCCGCGCTCGCACAACGCCGTGGCCGCGGCCGTCGCGCAGCATCGCGCCGATTGGGGCATGACCATTGCGCCGGTCGCCCATGCGGCCGGCCTCGGTTTCATTCCGCTCGCGGAAGAGCATTATGATTTTGCCTTGGTGACGGCGCGCAAAGACCGACCGGCGGTGCAGGCCTTTCTGGATGCACTGGGCTCGGACGAGGCGCGTGCGGCACTGGAGCGGGCGGGCTTCCGGCCGGCCTAGAGGCACGACGACGCGGCGTTCAAGCTGCGCGACGGACAGGGTGGGGGACGCGATGGCAAGGCCGCTTTTGGTTGCGATCGTCGGTGCCGGCATGGGCGGGCTTGCGACTGCTGCGGCGCTGAGACGTGTCGGCATCGACGTGATGGTCTACGAGCAGGCTTCGCAATTTGCCCGCATCGGTGCCGGCATCCAGATCGGCTGCAACGCCATGAAGGTGTTGCGCGCGCTTGGCCTGGAAGAGCGCATGCGCAGCCAGTCCTTCTATCCACGTTCCTGGAACAATCGCGATTGGCGCAGCGGCGACGTCAAGTTCGACATGATCTTCGGCGAGAGCGCGGAAGAGAAGTTCGGCGCGCCCTACCTGCTCGCCCATCGCGGCGATCTGCATGCGGCGCTGGCGAGCGTGGTGCCGCGTGAAGTCGTGCGGCTCAGCCACAAGCTGGTCGGTCTGGATGACACCGGCGATGGCATCCGGCTGACCTTTGCCGATGGCACCAGCGCCGTTGCCGACGCCGTGGTCGGCGCAGACGGCGTGCATTCGACGGCGCGCGACATCCTGTTCGACACCGCACCGGCGAGGTTCACCGGTCGCATCGCCTATCGCACCACCTATCCGGCCGCTCTGCTCGGCGGCGAGAGGATCGACGACTGCACGAAGTGGTGGGGCGAGGACCGCCACATCGTCATCTATTACGTCAAGCCGGATCGCAGCGAGGTTTATCTCGTCACCAGCCAGCCCGAGCCGGATTTCCGCATCGAGTCATGGTCGGCGAAGGGCGATGTGCGCGATCTGCGCGCTTCGTTTGAAGGCTTTCATCCCCAGGTCGGTCGGGTGCTCGCGGCGTGCCCCGACGTGCACAAATGGGCGATCATGGATCGCGAGGCGCTCGATCGCTGGGCCGACGGCAAGGTGACGCTGCTCGGGGATGCCTGCCATCCCATGACGCCCTACATGGCGCAGGGCGCGGCCATGGCGATCGAGGATGCCGCCGTGCTGTCGCGCTGTCTCGATGGCGTCGACCGTGACGGCGTTGCCGACGCATTCAGCCGCTTCGAGGCGACGCGGAAAGGACGGACCACACGGGTTCAGGAGACATCGCGCGCCAACGTCTGGCTGAAGGAGCGGACCGATACGAGCTGGGTCTACGGCTACGACGCCTGGTCGGTGCCGCTGGCGGCCTGATTGCGTTTGCGCTCACGTTCCTCGGCTTCGGCCAGCGCACGCTGCGCGGCGGGTGGCAGCGGCTTCGGGTCCGGCGGGACCTCGACGATATCAGGCTTGCTCAGCCGCTTCGTGTTGTCGATCGTGGCGGAGAGATCGAACGCGAAATCGACGACTGCGAAAAAGGCACTGAGGAGCGAGTCGGCCATGGTTGATCCGGGGGCATGCGTCCCGCTCAGTGGTCGCAGTCCTTCCCGGTCCGGTTCAATATCCCTGTGAACTCGGAGGGCTGCCGCCGCGACCAAGGCATGCCATGACCGCATCAAGACCCCTCAATTTCCGCAAGATCGCGGCCCTCGTCGCGGCTGCCGGGACGCTGTTCTGGCTCTATACCTTCTATTTCATCGCCCATGTTCCGCCGGGCGACGGCACCGGCTTTCAATGGCTCGCGGTATTCCCGCTCGGCATGATCTTCGGATTGTTCTTCCTGCCGGCCTGGCTGCTGGTCGCCATCGGGCGCCTGCCGCGATTGACCACAGCCGTCGGTCTCTGCGGCCTGATCGCCTTCGCTATCATCTGGGCGCAGCTCCTCAACGAGTTTCCCAAATCGTAAGTTCGCTAGGATGCGTCATCCAGCGCGGCCAGCCGCTCCGCTTCGGCGATGTCCTCGACCGTGTTGGCGTTGAAGAACGGATCGAGTGGCTCGGCCGGCCAGGTCACCGTTGCGAGCGGATAGCGCGCAGTCCAGCGGTCGATCTTGCGGAGATCCTCGACGACCAGCGCGTGACGCAGCTCGTCGCGCAGGGCAACACGCCATAGCCCGATCACCGGATGCGACTGATCGCCGGATGCCGCGACCGCGAGCTGCGCATTCTCTCGGCTCCGCGCTTCGTGCAGGCGTGCGACCAGATCGCGCGGCAGGAACGGGCAGTCGCCGGCGGCGCTGAGCACCCATGCGATGTCAGGCCGGTTCGCGGCGGTCCAGTCGAGCGCGGCGAGGATGCCGGCGAGCGGGCCGGGAAAGCCGGGCACGTCGTCGGCGACGACCTCCAGGCCGAAGGCTGCGAAACGCGCGGGATCGCCGTTCGCGTTGAGGATCAGCCCGCTGCATTGGGGCGAAAGGCGCGCGATCACGCGCTCCAGAATGGTGCGGCCGCCGATGGTGCGCATCGGCTTGTCGCCACCGCCCATGCGCCGCGCGAGGCCACCGGCGAGCAGCACGCCTTGCGTCAGCGGAATGTCAGTCGTCACCACCTTCACCCTTGCGTTTGTGCTTCGCCGACTCCTCCTCGACGTAAGCGAGGTTCTGGTCGTAGACGATGCGCTCCTCGCCCGCGAGCACAATGAAGCGCTTTCCGCGCGTGCGGCCGACCAGCGTCAGCCCGACCTGTCGTGCAAGATCGACGCCCCAGGCGGTGAAGCCGGAGCGCGACACCAGGATCGGAATGCCCATCCGCACGGTCTTGATCACCATCTCCGAGGTGAGGCGTCCCGTGGTGTAGAGGATCTTGTCGCTAGGGTCGACGCCGTGGCGGTACATCCAGCCGGCGATCTTGTCGACGGCATTGTGCCGGCCGACGTCTTCGGTGTAGCAGAGCGGCGTGCCCTCCTTGCACAGCACGCAGCCATGGATCGCGCCGGCCTCGAGGTACAGCGAGGGCATGGTGTTGATGGTCTGCGTCATCTGGTAGAGCCAGGAGGTGCGCAGCTCCGCTTTCGGCAGTGCGACGCTTTCGACCGCCTCCAGCAGGTCCCCGAAGGCTGTGCCCTGCGCGCAGCCCGAGGTCTGCGTGCGCTTCTTCAGCTTGGCCTCGAAATTGGTGTGGTGCTCGGTGCGCACGACGACCACCTGAAGGTCGTCGTCGTATTCGACCTCGGTGACCACGTCATTATATTTCAGCATGTTCTGGTTCAGCAGGTAGCCGAGCGCCAGATATTCCGGATAGTCGCCGATCGTCATCATGGTGACGATCTCCTGCGAGTTCAGGTAGAGCGTCAGCGGCCGCTCCATCGGGACCTTGATCTCGACCCTGGCGCCGGTCTGGTCGGTGCCGGTCACGCTCTGGGTCAGGCGCGGGTCGTCCGGGTTGGGGACGATCAGGGGCACCGGGGCTTTGTCGATCTTCATCATGGCTGCGAGGTTAGCATGACATTCCGCTCAAGCCGATATAAGCATGGCGGGGAATGGGTGAAATGCCTCCGTTCGTCATTGCGAGCGCAGCGAAGCAATCCAGAACTATATCCTCGGTGGCAGTCTGGATTGCTTCGTCGCTACGCTCCTCGCAATGACGGGGAGAGGCTGGTGGTTCCATCGGCTGGCGAGCCGTTGGTGGAGATCGAACGGTTATGAAAGTCATCGGCCTTGCAGGCTGGAGTGGTGCGGGAAAGACCACGCTGTTGACGCGGCTGATCCCGCATTTCAACGCGCAGGGCCTGCGCGTCTCCGTCATCAAGCATGCGCATCATCAGTTCGACGTCGACGTGCCCGGCAAGGATTCCTGGCGCCACCGCGAGGCCGGCGCGGCCGAGGTGCTGGTGGCTTCGTCAAATCGATGGGCCTTGATGCATGAATTGCGCGGCGCGGCGGAGCCGCGGCTGCCGGAATTATTGAGCAAGCTCTCCGCCGTCGATCTCGTCGTTGTCGAGGGGTTCAAGCGTGAGCCGCATCGCAAGATCGAGGTGCATCGCGCAGCCAATGGCAAGCCGCTGCTGTTTCCGGACGACCCCGGAATTGCCGGGATCGCGACCGACGCGGCGGTTGAAACCCGGCTGCCGACCGTCCATCTCGATGATATCCCCGCTGTGGCCGCGCTGCTGCTCCGTGCGGCAATGCCGGTCGAGGAAGCGGTGGCAAGAAGCGCCGCGATACGCTGACGAGGCACCATGGCGCAACTGTCGGACGATTGCTTTGCCTTCGGCGGACCGATGATGTCGGTCGACGAGGCCGTTGGCCTGATCACCACGCGCGTCAACGCGATCGCCGATCTGGAAACCGTGGCGCTCGTCGATGCCGACGGGCGCGTGCTGGCGCGCGATATCGCGGCGCCCCTGCCGCTGCCGCCGTTCACCAACTCCGCGGTCGACGGTTACGCCGTGCGCAACGCGGACCTTCCGCAAGCTGCGGAGCAGGCATTCCCGCTCGACGGCCGCATCCAGGCCGGCGGTCTTGCGCAGGCAGCGATCAAGCCTGGCCACACCGCACGCATCTTCACGGGTGCGCCGATGCCACCGGACGCCGAAACCGTCTTCATGCAGGAGGATGTCCGCATCGATGCGTCAGGCCGGATCGTGCTGCCGCCGGGGCTGAAGCCGGGCGCGAATGTCCGTCCTGCCGGCGAGGACATTCCCAAGGGACACGTTGCGCTGCGCGCCGGCCAGCGCTTGCGACCACAGCATGTCGCGCTTGCCGCGGCGTTCGGCCTTGTCAGGCTTGACGTCGTCAGGCGCCTCCGCGTCGCGGTGTTCTCGACCGGCGACGAGCTGGCTTCGCCCGGCGCGCCGCGCGAGGCCTCGCAGCTGTTCGATTCCAATCGCTTCATGCTGATGGCAATGCTGCGCCGGCTCGGCTGCGAGGTCAGCGATCTCGGCATCTTGCGCGACGAGCGAACATCGCTTGCGAGCGGCCTGAAGCAGGTGGCAGGCGCGCATGATCTGATTCTCACCACCGGTGGTGTCTCGACCGGCGAGGAGGATCACGTCAAGGCGGCGGTCGAGAGTGCCGGCTCGCTCGTGCTGTGGCGGATGGCGATCAAGCCGGGCCGTCCCGTGGCGATGGGCATCATCGGCGGCACGCCGCTGATCGGCCTGCCCGGCAACCCGGTCGCGAGCTTCGTCACCTTCGTCCATGTGGTGCGGCCGACGGTGCTGGCGCTGGCGGGTGCCCTCCCGGAGCCGATCGTTCCGATCCCCGTCCGTGCCGCCTTCACCTACAGGAAGAAGGAAGGCCGGCGCGAATATGTCCGCGCGTTCCTGCGCAAGGGGCAGGACGGTGCGCTCGAGGTAACCAAGTTTCCGCGCGAGGGTGCGGGGCTCCTGTCATCGCTGGTCGAGACCGACGGCCTGGTCGAGCTCGGTGAAGCCGTCACGGGCGTCGAGCCTGGGCAGAGCGTCGGCTTCCTGCCCTATGCCGGCCTGATCTGATGCCCCACGCGTTGACGCCGCCGGCCCGCCCCGCCATGTTGCCGCGATGACCAGGACGACACTCGATCTCACCGGGCTGAAATGCCCGCTACCGGCCCTCAAGACCCGCAAGGCGCTCAAGCCGCTCAAGGCAGGGGACCAGCTCGAGGTCCACTGCACCGATCCCCTCTCGGTGATCGACATCCCCAACCTGATCCGCGAGACCGGCGACAAGGTCGAGATCACCGAGCGCAACGAGGCGCGCATCGTGTTCCTGGTCGAAAAGAGCGACGGCCCGTAGAAAGGCGAATGTTCACCGCCGCAACGCTTGACTATGGTGCTCCCACGGGGAACGGCCGGAGCTTCGCTGCAGTGCGAAAAGGCGCCGGTTGTTGCGGTGGATGATCTCAAACCTAAGACGTCGGCATGGATCTCTCAACATCGAAGGCAATCGCAGCCGCAGGTTCCGCGGCGGTCCGCGAGCCTGCCGTCAAGCTCGGCAAGACGGCCACGGGTCCCGAGTTCAGCGCACTGGCGCAGGCCTCCATCCTGATCGTCGACGACGAGCCGGGCATGCGCAATTTCCTGATGCGTACGCTTGCGCCGCGCTGCAAGCTGGTGGACGAGGCGGCCGACACCGATCAGGCCTCGCGCAAGCTCGATTCCAACCGCTACGACGTCGTCATTCTCGATAACATCATGCCGGGCAAGAATGGCGTCGATTGGCTCGCAGAGCAGCGCGCTGTCGGCTTTTTCGCCGACGCGATCCTGATCACCGCCTATGCCGACCTCGACACCGCGATCCAGGCTCTGCGCGCTGGCGCGGCCGATTTCGTGCTCAAGCCGTTCCGCTCCAACCAGATCCTCAACGCGGTGGCGCGATGCCTCGACCGCGTCCGCCTCCAGCGCGAAAACTATGTGCTGCGCTACGCTTTGCGCGCCTCGTCCGACCGCACCTTCCTGCGCGACAACCTGATCGGACAGTCGGCGCCGACGCTGCGCGTACGTGAGACCATCGCACGCGTCGCGCGCCTGCCGACCTCGGTTCTCCTTACCGGCGAATCCGGCACCGGCAAGGAAGTGGCAGCGCGCTCGATCCACTCGCTGTCCGACCGCGCCGACAAGCCCTTCGTGCCCGTGAATTGCGCGGCGATCCCGCCCGAGATGATCGAGGCCGAGCTGTTCGGACACATCAAGGGCGCCTTTACCGGCGCCGATTCCGGGCGCGAAGGCCTGTTCCTGTATGCGCATGGCGGCACGCTGTTCCTCGACGAGATTGGCGATCTGCCGCTGCCGATGCAGAGCAAGCTGCTCCGTGTTCTCGAGGACCGCCGCGTCCGTCCCGTCGGCTCCGAGCGCGAGGTTCCGGTCGACCTGCGTTTCATCTTCGCAACCAATGCCGAGCTTCAGAAAGAGGTCGAGAAGGGCCGCTTTCGAGCCGATCTGTTCTACCGCCTCAATGTGATGCAGATCCACCTGCCGCTCCTGAGGGACCGCGGCGACGACGTGCAGGAGCTCGCCGCCATCTTCATGAGCAAGCTGTCGACTCAGCTCGGCATGCCGCCGGTCCCGATCGACGCTTCGGTGCGCGCGGCGCTCGCAAGTTATGACTGGCCGGGCAATGTGCGCGAGCTGCGCAATTTGATCGAGCGCACGCTGATTCTCGGCGCTTTCCCTGGCGACTTCGCCGGTCCCCGCAACGACGGCCAGTCCGCGCCCGCCGACAGTCTCGCGGAGCTCGAGCGCCGTCACATCCTCGGTGTGCTGAAAGAGGTCAATGGCAATCGCGAGGAGGCGGCGCGGCGGCTCGGTATCTCGCGCAAGACCATCGACCGCAAATGCGCGTTGTGGGATGTCTGATGCGGCCGGCCGCAGCGAGGAACCCGTGCGGGGACGCTCCGTGCGCTTCCGGCTGCTCGCGATCGCGCTGTTGCCGATGCTGGTCATCCTGCCGCTCTTGCTCGGCGTCGCGATCTATCGCTGGAACGCAAAATTCGACGCGACCTTGATCTCCAAGGTGAACGGCGATCTCACCATCGCCCACCAATATCTCGCCCGCATCCTCGAAAAGACCGGCGTCCAGCTCCGAGCGCTGAGCTTGTCGGCCCGCTTCCATGAGGTGCTGGCGCCGGATGCGCGCGGCTCCCTGCGCGATCTGCTCGACGAGAGCCGCAAGGAAATCGGTCTCGACTTCCTGTATCTGACCAACGGCCGCGGCGACATCCTGGCCTCATCGCCGCCGTTGCAGCATCGACCGAGAAATGACTGGCCGATCATCATGTCGGCGCTGTCGGGTCAGGTTCCGGCGACCGGCATCGACATTTTCGGCAATGACGAGCTCGCCGCGATCTCGCCGACCCTGGCTGAGCGCGCGCGCCTCGACCTCGTGCCGACGCCGAACGCGGTGCCGACCGACCGCAGCACCGAGACGCGCGGCATGGTCGTGCATGCGGCGAGCCGCGCGATGCTGCCTGACGGCGGCGCCGCGGCGCTGGTCGGCGGCACGCTGCTCAACCAGAATCTCGAATTCATCGACACGATCAACGACCTCGTCTATCGCGCGGCGAGCCTGCCGGAGGGCAGCCAGGGCACCGCGACGCTGTTCCTGGAGGACGTGCGGATCTCGACCAACGTCCGTCTGTTCGAAGGACGGCGCGCGCTCGGCACGCGCGTCTCGGCGGCGGTACGCTCGGCCGTGCTGGGCGAAGGACGCACCTGGCTCGACAGCGCCTTTGTGGTCAATGACTGGTACATCTCCGCCTACGAGCCGCTGGTCGACAGTTATGGCAAGCGCGTCGGCATGCTCTATGTCGGCTTTCTGGAAAAGCCTTTCAGCGAAGCCAAATACCAGACGCTGGTGATCATCATCGTGGCGTTCATCGCGATCACCGCCGCGACCGTACCGATCTTTCTGCGCTGGGCGAGCTCGATCTTCATGCCGCTGGAGCGCGTTACCGCGACGATTACCGAGGTGGAGCGGGGGAACCTCTCCGCCCGCACTAGGATGCCTGCCTCGGGTGACGAGATCGGCCGCGTCGCGGTTAATCTCGACAGCTTGCTCGACCAGATCCAGGAACGCGACCGGCAGCTCCGGGAATGGAACGAGGAACTGAACGTCCGCGTGCGGGAGCGGACCCGGGATCTCGAGCACGCCAATCTCAAGCTCGAGACAACCACCAAGCAGCTCATCATGTCGGAGAAGCTGGCTGCGATCGGCGAGATCACCGCGGGCGTCGCACACGAGATCAACAACCCGATCGCGGTGATGCAGGGCAATCTCGACGTCATCCGCAGTGTGTTCGGGGCCGATGCCGACAAGGCGAAGGTCGAGTTCCGCCTGCTCGACGAGCAGATTCACCGCATCAGCCAGATCGTGACCAAGCTGTTGCAGTTTGCAAGGCCGGAGGAATATGCCGGCTATGTCGAGCGCCATGCGCCGGCAAGCATCATTTCGGACTGTCTGCCGCTGGTGCAGCATCTCCTGAACAAGACCGAGATCGCCGTCATCAGGGACGACCGCGCCAGCCGGTTGGTGCTGATGAACCGCAACGAGCTGCAGCAGGTACTGGTCAATCTGATCGTCAACGCGATCCACGCCATGCCGGATGGCGGAACCCTGACGCTCCGCGCCTTCGATGCCGAGCGCGACGGCCATCAAGGCGTCGCCATCGAGGTCGCCGACACCGGCATCGGCATGAGCACTGAGGTGATCGAAAAGATCTTCGATCCCTTCTACACGACGAAACGGCGGCAAGGCACTGGGCTCGGCCTCTCCATCAGCCAGACGCTGATCAAGCGGCAGGGCGGACAGATCACGGCGGAGAGCCGCGTCGGGTCCGGAAGTACATTCACGGTGTGGCTGCCCGAGGCGGCTTGATTGGACATTTTGTCCGGGGATTTCAGGACATTTTGTCCAACGCGGCACATTGCGCTGCGGGAAGTCATTGATTCGTCATGGCGCGATATCTGGCACGCGCGTTGCTCATCCCAAGACAGGGTGTTGAGGGGGATGAGGGCGCGATAGCCGTCACTGCAACGCTGCTTGCGAGGCGAAGGGACATCACCCGCGATCAGCTGCTTGCTCGGCGCACACGACGAGATGCGCACCAGACGATTCCACTTCGGCATGAAGTTCGACCGGTCATGCGCGGCTGCCAAGCACGCGTGCGACCGGTCTCAAACCGATGCGCCGGCAAGGCCACGCTTTGGAGGTAATGCTTATGACAACTGCCGATACCGTTCTTGCACCTGTTGGTGCCTCCGGCTTTCTCGATCGCGAGCGCACGATCGCGACCGCCGGCTTCAATCGCTGGCTGGTGCCGCCGGCGGCGCTGTGCATCCATCTCTGCATCGGCATGGCCTATGGCTTCTCGGTGTTCTGGTTGCCGCTGTCGCGCGCGATCGGGTTGAACGCGCCGAAGGCGTGCCCCGACATCTCGCTGTTCCAGGAGTTGTTCTCCACCACCTGCGACTGGAAAGTCGCGAGTCTGGGCTGGATGTACACGCTGTTCTTCGTGCTGCTCGGCGTTTCCGCCGCGATCTGGGGCGGCTGGCTCGAGCGGGTCGGTCCGCGCAAGGCCGGCTTCGTTGCCGCGTTGTGCTGGTGCGGCGGCTTGTTTCTCGGCGCGATCGGCATCTACACCCACCAACTCTGGTTGATGTGGCTGGGCTCGGGCGTGATCGGCGGCGTCGGTCTCGGCCTCGGCTACATCTCGCCGGTGTCGACGCTGGTGAAATGGTTCCCGGATCGCCGCGGCATGGCGACCGGCATGGCCATCATGGGCTTCGGCGGCGGCGCCATGATCGGCGCGCCGCTGGCGAACCTGCTGATGAACTACTTCAAGACCCCGACCTCGGTCGGCGTCTGGGAGACCTTCGTCGCGATGGGCGTCATCTACTTCGTGTTCATGATGATCGGCGCATTCCGCTATCGCTTGCCGCCGCCCGGCTGGCAGCCCGAGGGCTGGACCCCGCCGGTCAAGGCCAACGCGATGATCTCGAAGAACAACGTCCATCTCAACGACGCGCACAAGACCCCGCAGTTCTGGCTGATCTGGTGGGTGCTCTGCCTGAACGTGTCGGCGGGTATCGGCGTGATCGGCATGGCCTCGCCGATGCTGCAGGAGATCTTCGCCGGCAAGCTGATCGGCCTGCCGGACGTCGGTTTCAACGCGCTCGATGCCGGGCAGAAGGCGCAGATCGCGGCGATCGCCGCGGGCTTTGCCGGATTGCTGTCGCTGTTCAACATCGGCGGCCGTTTCTTCTGGGCGTCGCTGTCTGACAAGATCGGGCGCAAGAACACCTACTACACCTTCTTCATCCTCGGCATCGTGCTCTACGCACTGGCGCCGACCTTCGCGGCGATGGGATCGAAGCTTCTGTTCGTGGTCGGCTTCGGCATCATCCTGTCGATGTATGGCGGCGGCTTCGCCACCGTGCCGGCCTATCTCGCCGACATGTTCGGAACCCAGTTCGTCGGCGCCATCCATGGCCGGCTGCTGACGGCGTGGTCGACGGCCGGCATCATCGGTCCGGTCGTTGTGAACTACATCCGCGAGTTCCAGCTTGCAGCCGGCGTGCCGCGAGACCAGCTCTACAACACCACCATGTACATCCTCTGTGCGATGCTGATCGCAGGCCTGATCTGCAACTACCTGATCAAGCCGGTCGATTCGAAGTGGCACATGAAGGAGGCCGACGTCGCCAAGTTGCAGGCGGCGAGCGCCAGCGCCGCCGCTGCGGGGCCGCACGGCTCCTACGGCATCGGGTTCGGCGGGCTCGACGCCAAGGCGGCGCTGTTCTGGGCCTTCGTTGGCGTTCCCCTGCTCTGGGGTGTCTGGAAGACGCTGGAGAGCGCGGTCAAGATATTCTGATCGCCTATTCATCGCGAACGGGAGCGCACCATGCGTGCGCTCCCGCCGCTCGTTTCGCTTGTTTCAAAATTACCCCTGGGGGAATTCGATGGTTCGTAAACTCGTTTGTGCCGCCGCCGTGCTGCTCGTCGCCGGCGCCCTGCAATCCGCATCCGCACAGACCGCCGCGGCGCCGGCCGCAACGCCGCCCGCCGCGACCGAGGCCAAGCCCGGCAAGATCAAGCTGACCGTGCAGAAGCTCAAGGACATGAAGGCCAAGTGGAGCGCCAACAAGCCGAAGCTCAAGGAGTGCCGCAAGGACGTGAAGGCCAAGGGCCTCGCGGGCGACGATCGCTGGTTCTATATCGAGGAGTGCATGGGCAAGAGCTGACCCATCAGCATCGGGGCATGGAGGGTCAGCTATAGCCTCGGAGTGGGAGCTCGATACGATTTCGCTATCGCAGCATAGGAAGCCTTTATTGATCTCCAGACCAATTCAGGCTTCGTTCTATCAGTTGGCGCGTTGGGCGAACGCAAGGTCGTGTCCGGGCAGCGATCCAGGGTTGCCCTTGGGCCGCGCTTAACTGCTTCCGTGAGCATGATAATTTGCTTGGCATCTGGCATGCCAGAAGCTAAAACTGGAGCCGTTCTAAAAGACGAGATCGAGACGAATCGATGAGCCACGACGTGCATGAGGTCCGCTCGTTCGAACATCCGGGCGAGGGACGGAAGCGAGCCAAGGCCACGCCCAAGGGGCGGCAGGTCGATCCCACCGCCGCGCACGAGATCGAGCAGCTGCTCGGCGACCGCCCGCGGCGGCGCGACCTCCTGATCGAATATCTGCACCTGATCCAGGACAACTATCATCAGATCTCGGCCGCGCACCTCGCCGCGCTTGCCGACGAGATGAAGCTCGCCTTTGCCGAGGTGTTCGAGACTGCGACCTTCTACGCGCATTTCGACGTGGTGAAGGAAGGCGAGCCGGATATCGCCCCGCTGACGATCCGCGTCTGCGATTCGCTGACCTGCGCCATGCTCGGGGCTGAGAAGCTGCTCGAGGATCTGCAGAGTGCGTCCGGTCCCGGCATCCGCGTCGTCCGCGCGCCCTGCGTCGGCCGCTGCGATACCGCGCCTGCCGCCGAAGTCGGCCACAACTTCGTCGACCATGCGACCGTCTCCAACGTGATGGCAGCCGCTAAGGCCCGCGACACCCACGCGCATCTGCCTGATTATATCGACTACGACGCCTATGTCGCCGGCGGCGGCTACAAGCTGCTCAATCGCCTGCGCTCGGGCGAGCTGTCGAAGGACGATCTTCTGAAGTCGCTCGACGATGCTTCGCTGCGCGGCCTCGGCGGCGCGGGCTTCCCGACGGGACGCAAATGGCGTGCGGTGTTGGGCGAGCCCGGCCCGCGGCTGATGGCGATCAACGGTGACGAGGGCGAGCCCGGCACGTTCAAGGACCGCGTCTATCTCGAAAGCGATCCGCACCGCTTCATCGAGGGCATGCTGATCGGCGCGCATGTGGTGCAGGCCTCCGACGTCTACATCTATCTGCGCGACGAATATCCGGCCTCGCGCGAGATTTTGGAGCGCGAGATCGCGAAATTGCCCGCCGGCGGTCCGACGCTGCATATGCGCCGCGGCGCCGGTGCCTATATCTGCGGCGAGGAATCATCGCTGCTTGAAAGCATCGAGGGCAAGCGCGGCCTTCCCCGGCACAAGCCGCCTTATCCGTTCCAGGTCGGCCTGTTCGGTCTGCCGACGCTCATCAACAACGTCGAGACGCTGTGGTGGGTGCGTGACATCGTCGAGAAGGGCGCGGATTGGTGGAAGAGCCACGGCCGCCACGAGCGTCATGGCCTGCGCAGCTTCTCGGTCTCGGGCCGCGTCAAGAATCCCGGCATGAAGCTGGCGCCTGCGGGCATCACCGTGCGCGAGCTGATCGATGAATATTGCGGCGGCATGGCCGACAGCCATCAGTTCTACGCCTACCTGCCTGGCGGTGCCTCCGGCGGCATCCTGCCGGCGTCGATGGACGACATCCCGCTCGATTTCGGCACGCTGGAGAAATACGGCTGCTTCATTGGCTCGGCCGCGATCGTGATCCTGTCGCAGAAGGACAGCGTGCGCGCGGCTGCAGTGAACCTGATGAAGTTCTTCGAGGACGAGAGCTGCGGCCAGTGCACGCCGTGCCGCGTCGGAACCCAGAAGGCGGCGCTGCTGATGCAGAAGCCGGTCTGGAACCGCGCACTTCTGGAAGAATTGAGCCAGGCGATGCGCGATGCCTCGATCTGCGGGCTCGGACAGGCGGCATCGAATCCGTTGTCCTCCGTGATCAAATATTTCCCTGACGAGTTCAAGGAAGCGGCCGAATGACGAAGATTACGTTCGAGCTCGACGGCAAGCAGGTCGAAGCCAAACCCGGCGAGACGATCTGGCAGGTCGCCAAACGCCAGGGCCGCGACATCCCGCATCTCTGTTACTCGCCGGCGCCCGACTATCGTCCCGACGGCAATTGCCGCGCCTGCATGGTCGAGATCGAGGGCGAGCGCGTGCTGGCGGCATCGTGCAAGCGCACGCCGTCGGTCGGCATGAAGGTCAAGACGGAATCCGCGCGTGCGGTGTCGGCGCAAAAAATGGTGATGGAGCTGCTCGTCGCCGACCAGCCGGCGCGCGAGACCTCGCACGATCCGGATTCGAAGTTCTGGCACTGGGCCGAGGCCACGGGCGTCACCGAGAGCCGTTTCCCCGCCGCCGAGCGCTGGAAGACCGACGCCAGCCATCCGGCGATGCGCGTCAATCTCGATGCCTGCATCCAGTGCGGCTTGTGCGTGCGCGCCTGCCGCGAAGTCCAGGTCAACGACGTCATCGGCATGGCCTATCGTAACCATGGCTCGAAGATCGTGTTCGACTTCGACGATCCCATGGGCGAGTCCACCTGCGTCGCCTGCGGCGAATGCGTGCAGGCCTGTCCGACCGGCGCCTTGATGCCGGCCGTGATGCTCGACGACAAGCAGACCCGCGTGACTTACGCGGACAAGAAGGTCGATTCGCTGTGCCCGTTCTGCGGCGTCGGCTGTCAGGTGACCTACGAGGTCAAGGACGAGAAGGTGATTTATGCCGAGGGCCGTGACGGCCCCGCCAACCATAATCGCCTTTGTGTGAAGGGCCGTTTCGGCTTCGACTACATCCATCATCCGCATCGCCTGACCAAACCGCTGGTGCGGCTGCCGAATGCGAAGAAGGATGCCAACGACCAGGTCGATCCGGCCAATCCGTTCACGCATTTCCGTGAAGCGAGCTGGGAAGAAGCGCTCGACATCGCCGCCAAGGGTCTCGTCAAGATCCGCGACGAGAAGGGCGTGAAGGCGCTGGCCGGCTTCGGCTCGGCCAAGGGCTCGAACGAAGAAGCCTATCTGTTCCAGAAGCTGGTGCGCACCGGCTTCGGCTCCAACAATGTCGATCACTGCACCCGCCTGTGCCACGCCTCGTCGGTGGCGGCGCTGTTCGAAGGCCTGAGCTCCGGTGCGGTGTCGGCGCCGTTCTCCGCCGCGATGGATGCCGAAGTCATCATCGTGATCGGCGCCAATCCGACCGTGAACCATCCGGTCGCCGCGACCTTCATCAAGAACGCGGTCAAGCAGAATGGCGCAAAACTGTTCGTGATGGATCCGCGCCGGCAGTCGCTGTCGCGCCATGCGACCAGGCATCTGCAGTTCAAGCCCGGCTCCGACGTCGCGATGCTGAACGCGATGATCAACACGATCATCACCGAAGGCCTGACCGACGACCAGTACATCGCCGGCTACACCGAGGGTTTTGAGGACCTCAAGGAGAAGATCAAGGAATTCACGCCGGAGAAGATGGAGGCGATCTGCGGCATCCCGGCGCAGACCTTGCGCGAGGTCGCGCGCACCTATGCGCGGGCGAAATCGTCGATCATCTTCTGGGGCATGGGCATCAGCCAGCACGTCCACGGCACCGACAATGCGCGCTGCCTGATCGCGCTGGCGCTGATCACCGGCCAGGTCGGCCGTCCCGGCACCGGCCTGCATCCGTTGCGCGGCCAGAACAACGTGCAGGGTGCCTCCGACGCCGGCCTGATCCCGATGTTCCTGCCGGACTACCAGCCGGTCGGCCGCGACGACTTGCGCGGCGCCTTCGAGAAGCTGTGGCAGCAGGATCTGGATCCCGTGCGCGGCCTGACCGTGGTCGAGATCATGAACGCGATCCATGCCGGCGAGATCAAGGGCATGTATATCGAGGGCGAGAATCCCGCGATGTCCGATCCCGACCTCCAGCATGCGCGCCATGCGCTGGCCATGCTCGATCATCTCGTGGTGCAGGATCTCTTCGTCACCGAGACCGCTTTCCACGCCGACGTCATCCTGCCGGCCTCGGCCTTTGCGGAGAAGGACGGCTCCTTCACCAACACCGACCGCCGTGTGCAGCTCGCGCGCCAGGTGATCAAGCCGCCGGGCGATGCGCGGCAGGACCTCTGGATCATCCAGGAGATCGGCAAGCGCATGGGCCTGCCCTGGAATTATGCCGGCCCCGGCGACGTCTACACCGAGATGGCGGAGCTGATGCCGTCGCTGAAGAACATCAGCTGGGAGCGGCTGGTGCGCGAAGGCGCGGTGACCTATCCCGCCGACGATCCGAACAAACCCGGCAACGAGATCATCTTCACCACGGGCTTCCCGACCGCGAGCGGCCGCGGCAAGATCGTGCCGGCCAAGGTCATCCCGCCGGACGAGTTGCCCGACGCCGAATACCCGATGGTGCTGTCGACCGGCCGCGTGCTGGAGCATTGGCACACCGGCTCGATGACGCGCCGCGCGCAGGTGCTCGACCAGATCGAGCCGGAGGCGGTTGCCTTCATGAGCCCGAAGGACATGCGCAGGAAGAAGCTCGCGCCGGGCGATTTCATTCGCCTGGAGACCCGCCGCGGCGCCGTCGAGGTCAAGGTCCGCTCCGACCGCGACGTTCCCGAGAACATGGTGTTCATGCCGTTCTGCTACGCGGAGGCGGCGGCGAACCTGCTCACCAACCCGGCGCTCGATCCGTTCGGCAAGATCCCGGAGTTCAAGTTCTGCGCGGCACGGGCCGAGCGCGCGGAGATGCGGGACGCGGCGGAGTAGGGGCGACCGTCGTTTGGCGGCACGAGGTTTCCAAATACTCAGTGTCGTCCCGGCCTAGTGCGCAATTGCGCACTAGGCCGGGACGACGACTGAGTGTGTTCGTCCCTTCGCGCCCCGCAGCGACAGTGCTAGACATCACCCATGTCCAAAGTCACCCCAGCCACACGCGCGCTCACGGCCGCCCGCGTTGCCTTCACCGTACACACCTACGACTACGATCCCGACGCCGAGAGCATCGGCCTTCAGGCCGCGGCCGCGCTTGGTGAGAACCCGGGGCGTGTCCTGAAGACGCTGATGGCGCTGGTGGACGGCAAGCCGGTCTGCGTGGTCGTTCCGTCAGACCAGGAGGTCTCGATGAAGAAGCTCGCGGCGGCGGCGAGCGGTAAGTCGGCGCAGATGATGAAGCCGCCGGAAGCCGAGCGTGTCACCGGCTTCAAGGTCGGCGGCATCAGCCCGTTCGGGCAGCGCAAGCCCGTGCGCACCGTGATCGAGGAGAGCGCACTCGTGCATGACCTCGTCTATCTCAATGGCGGTCAGCGCGGCTTGCAGGTGCGGCTGAAGCCCGGCGACGTCAGGGATGTCTTGAAAGCGGTCGTCGCGGACGTGCTGGCGTGAGCGCCTCGCCTACTGCTTCTGCAACAATTTAAGTCGGCAGCGCAGCGCTTCCCGGATATGCGCGCGCGCCAGCTGTTCGGCCTTGTCGCCGTCGCGCGCGGCGATCGCGTCGATGATCGCCTGATGCTCGCCGTGGCTGGTCGAGGGACGACCGGTCACGGTGAAGGTGGTCGGGCCGAGCAGGGCGATCCAGTCCTGCAACTCCCGCGAAGCGTTGTCGAGATAGCGGTTGCGCGCGGCACGGCAGATCGCCTCGTGGAAGGCGCGGTTGAGCTTCGCCATCTCGGCGGCGTCGGTCGCGGACGCCTCGACAAAGGCCTGCTCGATATCCCTGAGCGCGTCGATCTCCGTCGCCGAGGCATGCTCCGCGGCAAGGCGCGCGGCGGCACCCTCCATGATCTCGCGCATGGCGTAGAGCTCGAGCACCTCCGAGATGTCGAGGTTGCGCACGATCAGGCCGCGGCCGCCGGCGGGCTCGACGAAGCCGCGCGCCGCGAGCCGGCCCAGCGCTTCCCGCACCGGCGTGCGGCTGACCTTGAGCCGCTGCGCGACCTCCTCCTCGCGCAGCCGGTCGCCCGCGCGGTAGTTGCCGGCCTGCAGCGCCTCGCACAGCGAGCGGAATACGGCTTCCCCGAGCGCCACGCCGCCGCCGCGTCCGATTGATCCGCCTGTCTTTGTCGGGCGTCTGGCCATGTTCCTCTCGGCGCGCGAGGCGCATCCTGCCCATGCAGAGATACCGCTTGCGCGCTTTCTGTATATCTTTGTATACAAAAGTACGCAATGGCGGGCGCGGTTGATCCGCGACGGCCGGCGGCAGAATGTCTCTAACTTCGTCGCATCGGGCAGACGGCATGAGCAGCAAATACGACGTGCTGGTGATCGGCGGGGGCAACGCGGCGCTGTGCGCGGCGATCAGCGCCCGGCGCGGCGGTGCGTCCGTGCTGGTGCTCGAGGGGGCGCCGAAGTTCTATCGGGGCGGCAACACCCGCCACACCCGCAACATGCGCTGCGCCCACGACGCCGCGACCGAAATCCTCACCGGCCCCTACACCGAGGAGGAGTTCTGGAAGGATCTTCTGCTGGTCACCGGCGGGCAGACCGACGAGGAACTCGCGCGCCACATGATCCGGGAGTCCAAGGACATCCTGAACTGGATTGTGGAGCAGGGCGTGCGCTGGCAGCCCTCGCTCGGTGGCACGCTGAGCCTCGGCCGCACCAACTCCTTCTTTCTCGGCGGCGGACGCGCGATGCTGAATGCGTTGTATCTGACCGCGGAGCGGCTCGGCGTCGATGTCGAATACGACGCCGAGGTCACCGACCTCGTGATCGAGGACGGCATGTTCCTCGCCGCGCGCCTCAAGCGGCCGATCAGGGGCGAGACCGAGATCCGCGCGACCTCGCTGGTCGCGGCAGCCGGCGGGTTCGAGGCCAACATCGAATGGCTGAAGCAATATTGGGGCGAGGCCGCCGACAATTTCCTGATCCGCGGCACGCCCTATAATCGCGGCTCGATCCTGAAGATGCTGCTGGACAAGGGTGTGCAGGAGGTCGGCGATCCCACGCAGTGTCATGCGGTCGCGATCGACGCCCGCGCGCCGAAGTTCGACGGCGGCATCATCACGCGCCACGACTCCGTCGTGTTCGGCATCGTCGTCAACAAGCACGCGCAGCGCTTCTACGACGAGGGCGAGGACATCTGGCCGAAGCGCTACGCGATCTGGGGCCGCCTGGTCGCGGCGCAGCCCGATCAGATCGCCTACATCATCTTCGACTCCACCGTCGTGACGAGCTTCATGCCGACGCTGTTTCCGCCGATTGCCGGGCAGACGATTGCCGAGCTTGCCGGCAAGCTCGAGCTCGATCCGGCAGCGCTGGAAAAGACCATCACCGAATTCAACGCGGCGGTGCGCCCCGGCACCTTCGACCACACCATTCTGGATGACTGCGTGACCGAAGGCATCACGCCACCCAAGACGCACTGGGCGCGGAAAATCGAGACGCCGCCTTATCTCGCCTATCCGGTCCGGCCCGGCATCACCTTCACCTATCTCGGCACGCGCGTGAACAAGGAGGCGCGCATCCTGATGGCTGACGGCAAGCCGTCCGCCAACATGTTCGCGGCGGGCGAGATCATGGCGGGCAATGTGCTCGGCAAGGGCTATGCGGCCGGCATGGGCATGACCATCGGCAGCGTGTTCGGACGGATCGCGGGGCGGGAAGCGGCCCGCCACGCGAAGAACTAGGATCAAGAAAAGACATAGGGAGAAACCATGTCGCGCATTGCCATTGCCTCGATTGCGGCGCTGCTAATCGCCGGCCACGCTCATGCCGCTGAGCCGATCAACCTGCGCGACATGGGGTCGTTCCATGTCGGTGGGCGTCTCGTCGAGATCTCCGGCAAGCCGGTGAAGGAGGTCACGTTCACGCCCGGCGGCGTGCCTGCCAAGGTCGATCCCAACGGCACCTATCAGGTCGAGCAGATGTACGTGCAGTATTTCCTCCCGGCCAACGAGAAGGGGGCCTATCCGCTGCTGATGTGGCATGGGGGCGGACTGACCGGCGTCACCTACGAGACCACGCCCGACGGACGCGAAGGCTGGCTGAACTACTTTCTGCGCAAGGGGTGGGCGGTCTATAATTCCGACGCGGTGGAGCGCGGACGCGCAGGCTGGGCGCAATATCCCGACATCTTCAAGAGCGAGCCGGTTTTTCTCACCACGTCCAATCCGTTCGAGCGTTTTCGCATCGGCGATGGGCCAAGTTCCTATGATCCCGATCCGGCTAAGCGGAAGGTGCTGCCGGGCAACCAGTTTCCGGTCGAGGGCTACGAGAACTTCGTCAAGCAGAACGTCCCGCGTTGGACCACGACGGATGATGCGACCGTCGCTGCCTATATCGCCGAGATCGACCGCATCGGCCCCTCGGTGATCCTGTTCCACAGCCAGGCCGGCAGCTTCGGCTTCAAGGTTGCGCAAGCCCGGCCCGACAAGGTCAAGGCGCTGATCGCGATCGAGCCGGCCGGCATCGGCGACCCCGCCAAGGCGGATGTGCTGAAGAACATTCCGACCCTTATCATCTACGGCGACTATATCGAGCGCGATGCGCGCTGGCCCAAGATCCGCGCCAACGGTGTCGCCTTTGCGGACGCCATCAAGGCGGCCGGCGGCAGCGTCGACGTCGTCGACCTCCCCAAGGCCGGCATCAACGGCAATTCGCACCTGGTGATGATGGACAAGAACAACCTCGAGGTCGCGGGCCTGATCCAGAAATGGCTCAAGGCAAAGGGCCTGACGAAGTAGAGCCATGCACGGAACCAGAATCTTGGATGAGGCCGACCGTCTGATGACGGTCTGCAATTCCTGCCGCTACTGCGAGGGGTTGTGTGCGGTATTTCCGGCGATGGAGATGCGGCGTGCCTTCTCCGACGGCGACCTCAACTATCTCGCCAATCTCTGCCATTCCTGCGGCGCCTGCTATGTCGATTGCCAATTCTCGCCGCCGCACGAGTTCAACGTCAACGTTCCCAAGACGCTTGCGGTTGCGCGCGCCGAGTCCTATGCGGCCTATGCTTGGCCGCAGGCGCTGTCCGGCGCCTTCGCGCGCAACGGTCTGATCATCAGCATCATTGCCGCGCTCAGCATGGCAGCCTTCATCCTCGGCTTTGCCGCGCTCAACGACCGCAGCGTGCTGTTCGGTATCCACACTGGTCCGGGTGCGTTCTACAAATTGATGCCGCACAATGCGATGGCTGCGCTGTTCAGCGCCGCATTCCTCTACGCCATCCTGGCCCTCGTCATGAGCGTACGCGCCTTCTGGCGCGACATCGGTCCAGCCATCGGCGGCCGCGCTGACGGCGGTTCGATGTTCCAGGCGATCCGCGATGCCGGCGAGCTGCGCTATCTCCACGGCGGCGGTGTCGGCTGCTACAACGAGGACGACCGGCCGACAGACCGGCGCAAGCTCTATCACCACCTGACCTTCTACGGCTTCCTGCTCTGCTTTGCCGCGACCTCGGTCGCGACGCTCTATCACTATCTGCTGGGGCGCGAGGCGCCGTATCCTCTGTGGGACCTGCCGGTCGTGCTCGGCACGCTGGGTGGCATAGGCCTCATCGTCGGTCCAGTTGGGTTGTTCGTCGCGAAATCGCGGCGGGCGCCTGAACTGCTCGACGAGAATCGCTACGGCATGGATGTCGGCTTCATCGCCATGCTGTTCCTGACCGGGCTCACCGGCATGTTGCTTCTGATCCTGCGCGAGACCGCCGCGATGGGCCCGCTGCTGGCGCTGCATCTCGGTGCGGTGTTCGCACTGTTCGTCACCATGCCCTACGGCAAGTTCGTGCACGGCATCTACCGCTTCGTGGCGCTGGTGCGTTATGCGCAGGAGCGGCGCAGCGAAGCCGGCTCTTGAGGGGCCTGCGGGGCTGACGTATCTCTTGGCTCCGTTCGCGCAACGCGCGAATCGCCTTGGGAGTCCGCGCTCATGTATATGTTCCTGCCCTTCCTGCTGGCGCTCGCGGGCTGCGTCTGGTGGTCGCGCCGGGGACTGAGCTATGCGCTCTGGAGTGCGACGGTCGTCGTCACGATCGCATGGTTCTTTCACCACGCGACCGATCCGCTGAAATTGTCGTTCTGACGGCGTCGAGATGGGCACGACAGGGATGAGCGAGCAACGATCGATCGGAGCGATCCTGAACTTGCTTGGACTGCTCGGGATCTCGCTGGTCCTGACGGTCGCCTTCTTCTATCAGCTTGCGCTCGGCGAGTTGCCTTGCCCGCTCTGCCTGCTGCAACGCGCCGGGTTCATCGCGATCGGCATGGGTTTCCTGTTCAACCTGCGCCTCGGAGAGCGTCCGTCGCACTATGCGATGATCCTCATGGCCAGCCTCGTCACCGGGTTCATCTCGATGCGGCAGGTGTCGCTGCATCTTGCGCCCGGCGATCCCGGATACGGCTCGGCGTTGTGGGGCTTGCACTTCTACACCTGGGCGCTCATCGCGGCCGTAGGTGTGGTGTGTTATGTCGCGCTGATCTTTGTCTGGAAAGATGCGACCGGCAAGCGAGAGGGGGATGCGCCCATGACCGGGTTCGCATCGAACTCGGTCTTCGCAATCTTCGCATTGCTGGTCGCGGCAAATCTCCTGTCCACCGTGCTGGAGTGCGGGGCGGGGCAGTGCGACGACAACCCGGTGCGCTATCTCCTGCTCAGGTGACAGAGACGGCACGGAAACGGCCGTCGCGCAGGAAGGCGATCGTCTGTTCGATCGTGGCGGCGTAACGCGGAAGCCCGGTATGGGATGCCTTCACGACGACATGGTCGGTCATGCCGGCCAGCATCGTACTTTGTACCGACACCCGTCCGTCATTCGGCTTCGGCAGAACCAAGAGTCCGGCGACGGGATCGATGAAGCGGTTTCCGGCGATCACGCCGACCGGATAGTCGATGGCGGGGAGCGCATTCGGCGCGGTCGCAGGCGTGGTGGTGAGCTCGAGGCCGGCTGGCCCGTAGAATGCGCGGTAGGGCCGAAACCCCTGCAGGAGATCGGCGACCTCGCTGCCGCTGTTCGGCGTGCCCAGCATCACGACACGGCCGAGCCGGGCCGGGCGGTGTCTTGCGATGTAAGCGCGCGCGACGAGGCCGCCCATGGAATGCGCGACGAAATGCAGCGGCGCGTCACGTTCGGCGAAACGGGCAATCGCCGGATGGATGTCGTCTGCGATCGCCGCGATCGGCTTGCTGCGGCTGGGATAGTCGACATTGAGCGTCCTGAACCCGCTCGCCTGGAGCGCCCGTTCCAGCTTCCTCAGGGATGCGGAGGTTCGCGCGATGCCGTGAAGCAGAACCACTCCAGGGCATCGCGCGTCGCCTGATTGAGGCGCCTCGCGCATCTCGCTTACGCGACCTCGCGCTCCGGCGAGGACGCCTGCTCGCGGGCCATCGTCGTTGCCGTGACATAGTCGGTCTTGCCGGTGCCGAGCAGCGGCACCTTGTCGACCACCATGATCGTTGCGGGAACGGTCAGCTCGGAGGCGCCGATCGTCTTCGCCTGGGCCTGCATCGCGCTGCGCTCGGCACTCTTTTCCGTCGTCAGCAGCACGATGCGCTCGCCCTTGCGCTGGTCCGGGATCGACACCGCGACCGAGCCGGCCTGCGGCCACAGCGCCGTCGCGATGGCTTCGACTGCCGACAGCGAAACCATTTCGCCCGCAATCTTGGCAAAGCGCTTGGCGCGGCCCTTGATGGTGATGAAACCGGCGGAGTCGATCGCCACGATGTCGCCGGTGTCGTGCCAGCCCTCGGGGAGCTTTTCGAGCACGCCGGGATTTTCGGCCCTGAGGTAGCCGAGCATCACGTTCGGGCCGCGCACCGAGAGGCGTCCGCCTTCCTCGATGCCGGGAACCGGATCGAGGCGGCTTTCCATCAGCGGCGAGAGACGGCCGACAGTGCCGGGACGGTTGGCCATCGGCGTGTTCATCGCCAGCACCGGCGCCGTCTCGGTGACGCCGTAGCCTTCGAGAATGCGGATGCCGTAGCGCTCCATGAACACCTGCCGGGTGCGGTCCTTGACTGCCTCGGCGCCGGCGATCACCAGACGCAGCGTGCGGAAGTCATAGGCGTGCGCCGAGCGGGCGTAGCCGGTGAGGAACGTGTCGGTGCCGAACAGGATGGTGGCGCCGGTCTGGTAGATCAACTCGGGCACGATCCTATAGTGCAGCGGGGAGGGGTACATGTAGATCGGAATGCCCGCGAGCATCGGCATCATCATTCCGCCGGTTAGCCCGAAGGAGTGGAACACCGGCAGCACGTTGAACACCTTGTCATTGGCGTTGGCGTCAACCCGCGCCAGCGCCTGTGCCGCGTTGGCGAGGATGTTGCGGTGGGACAGCACCACGCCCTTGGGCGTGCCTTCTGAGCCCGAGGTGAACAGCACGACGGCCGGATCGTTCGCCTGGCGGACGACGCGCGGTGTGGTGCCGGCCAGCAGGCCCTTGATCTTGTCGGCGAGGCCAATCGAGGCACGGACGTCCTCAAGGTAAACGACGCGCGCCTCCGCGGAGATCGCGGCCATCAGCTTGTCGAGCTTGCCCTTCTCGATGAAGGCCTTCGAGGTCAGCACGGTCTTGACCTGCGCGGCCTTCATGGCGGCGAGGACATTGACCGGGCCGGCCGAGAAGTTGAGCATCGCCGGCACGCGGCCGATGTTTTGCAAGGCCATGAAGACGACGGCGACGCCCGCGGAGTTCGGCAGCAGCACGCCGACATTCTCGCCGACGGCGGTGCCGTCTTCCAGCTTCCGGCTCAACACCTGCGCGCCGAGGATCAGCTTGCGATAGGTCAGCTTGGTGCCGAGCGCGTCCTCGATGATGACCTTGCCGGTGTCGCGGTCGCGATAGGCGTGGCCGAGCGCCTCGAACAACGAGTGATCGAGCATGGCGTTCTTCACCAGGGCGTCGATCATCACGTCCTGGAGCGCGGCGCCGGCAGCATTGCGGCGCGCCTTGCCCTTCAGCGATGCATCGACCGGAAGCTTGATCGGCGGCAGGATCGTGACCGTCACTCGCGGAAACCAGGAACGCTTGATCTGGCTGGAGTTGAGGTAGCTTAGATGCGAGCGCTGCGCGCCTTCGATGCGGACCGGCACGACCACCGCGTCGGCCTTGTCCGCGATCATCGCGGTGCCGTCATAGACCTTCATCAGCGAGCCGGAGACGGTGATGCGCCCCTCCGGGAAGATGACAACGGGCTCGCCCGCGGCGACGAGCTTGATCAGGTCGCGGGCGGCCAGCGGCTTGGTCGGGTCCATGGTGTAGTGCTTGACCACGCGCAGGAACGGCTTGGCCCACCAGGCCTTGGCGATGCCGGTATCGACCGCGAAGCTCGCATCGATCGGCAGCACCGCGTGCAGCAGCGGACCGTCGATCAGGCTGACATGGTTCGGCGCAATCAGCATGCGCGTGCCGGGAGGCGGCAGGTTTTCGAGGCCACGAACCTCGGTGCGGAAGAGGGCGCGGAACAACAGGCCGCCGGCATCGCGCACGCCTTCCTTGCCCCATTTCGTCAGCACGAACCACACCGCGCCGAAGCTGGCGACGCCGAGGCCGAAGAAGATCCAGCCGACATGGAGGCCTGCGGCCTGCAGCAACGCGACGAACAGCGAGCCGACAACCATGAAGGCAGCCTGCAGCACGTTGCCGGCGGCGATGATGCGGGCGCGCTCGGAGGGGACCGACCAGGCCTGGACCGCGGCGAAGGACGGGACCACGAACAAGCCGCCGCCGAATGCGAAGGCGACGAAGTCGGCCAGCATGCGCAGCCCCGCGAACGAGGTCGCAAAATCGACCGCGGTGATGTCCTGCCCCTTGGTGGTCACACCGATGGCCCAGGCGAGATCAAGGCCGGCAAAGCCCATGATGATGGCGCCGATCGGTACCAGCGCGAGGTTGGGGCGAACGTGGCTCAGGCTTGCAGCGAACAGCGAGCCGATCGCAATGCCGATCGCGAAGATCGCAAGACACAGCGTCACCACGCCCTCGGTGCCGCCGACCACCTCCTTGACCAGCGCCGGCAGCAGCGACAGCACGATGGCGCCGACCAGCCAGAACCAGGACACGATCACGGTGCCGTCCCACAGCCGGTGGTCGGCGTAGAGCGTCTTCAGCAGGCCGAGGGTCGAGGTCCAGGGATTGGCATCGACGGGGAGGTCAGGCGCGGAGGGCGTTGTCTGCGGAATGCGGGAGGCGAAAGCCCAGGACAGCAGGGCCAGCACGACCACGGCCGAGGCGACCCAGCCCATATGCGCGGAGCCGGCCACGAACTGGCCGCCGACGACGGTGCCGAGCAGGATGGCCATGAAGGTCGCGCCTTCGACCAGCGCGTTGCCGGTCGCGAGCTCGCCGAGCTCGAGCTGATCCGGCAGCATCGCGTATTTCACGGGGCCGAACAGTGCGGCGATGGTGCCGAACAGCGCGAGCGCTGCGAACAGCAGCGGCACCGAATGCAGGAAGAAGCCGGCGGCAGCAAAGCCCGCGGCGAAGATCTCGGCGAACTTCAATCGCCGTGCGACGACGGATTTGACGTATTTGTCGGCGAGCTGGCCGCCGAGCCCGGACAGGATGAAATAGGGGAAGATGAAGACGGCGCCTGCGACCGTCACCAAGGCATCGCCGTGACCGGTCGCGGCGCTGTAAAGCAGGATGATGACGAGTGCGTTCTTGAGCACGTTGTCATTGAGCGCCGAAAAGAATTGCGCCCAGAACAGCGGCGCGAAGCGGCGTGACGACATCAATTCCCTGATCATGACTAGTCCTGTTTTGGAAAGGCAGCCTGAGGTTGTTGCTTTGGCGGTGAAAGTGTCACGACCGGAAGGGCAAGGGACGAACGATTGCAGAGTGACGTTGTCGTCGGCCTGCTCTGTCCCCCTGGTCCCTCTGATCCTGTTGGTCTCCAAATGGTCTCGTTAGGTTCGCAAATTTCCCGGCGCGGCCGCGTCGGCTTTGGGCGGAAGGGCCGTGCTGACCCGGATACGCGACGGGCCGTGAGCAAAAACTGAACCGCATCTCGTAAGGCCCACGAGATCGGCTGCGAATGTCGGCAAATGGTAAGTCCTTCATTGCGGCCTTTCCTTGCATTCGAGCGTTTCGCGGCGCGCGTCTCAGGTGAGATGGGCGAGGTGGCGAAAGGGCGAGAGGCGACCAAGCAGGCTGAACCGGCGGCCATCGCGACGGACGCTGCCACGGTTGGCCCGCCACATCTGGAAGGTCGCGCGGCGCTCGGCGAGCACGCCCGCAATGTCGCAGGCATTGGCGATGCGATCGATCGGGGCCATCGCGAACTTGAGCAGGGCCCGGCCGAGGCCGGTCACGAGGGCTGCGGCGTCATCGATGAAGGTCGTGGCGATATCAACAGCGAGGGTTTGCATTTTGCAGGTCTCCGGGTTAAATTGAACAATGTTCACATGAGTAGCTTGAAAATGAACAATGTTCAAGAAGAATCGCTGCGAGACCAGAAAAAAAATCGGCGCCGGGTCCAGATTCTGGACATAGCCCGCGGCATCATTGCCACTAAGGGCTTGAGATCACTTAAGGTTCGGGATGTCGCGGAGGCCGCCGGCTGCTCGGTCGGCAGCGTCTATAACGAGTTTGGCGACTTCGACGGGGTCATCCTGACCGTTAACCGGGAGACCGTTCAGGCGCTCACGGTGCGCTTGCGCGGGGTTCCGGGCGAAGATCCCGTTCGCCAACTCTACGGGCTCGCCGAGACCTATCTCGAATTCTTTGCGGAGCACGCCAATCTGCTGCGCTCGCTGTTCGAGCACCGGATGGAGGACGACCGTCCCTATCCGGACGACATCCTTCAGATGGTGATGGACGCCTTCGCGCTGATGAACCCGCCTTTGGTGCGGGTGCTACCGGATGCGGATGACGTGAAGATCGCGCTGCTGTCGCGCACCCTGTTCTCCGCGGTGCACGGTATCATCTCGCTCGGCCTCGAGGAGCGCATGGTGGCCGTGCCGCCGCAGATGCTGCGCCAGCAGCTCGAACAGTTCATCGACACGCATCTTGCCGGTCTCGGAATTCAGCCCCTCAGATAACGGGCTTGCAGCGTCACGCGCGCGCGGCTTCGCGCGGCCGTGTCGCAACGAGAACGACATCGGGCCGCACGTTGTCGACCTGAACCCGGTTGCGTCCCTTTTCCTTGGCGCGATAGCAGGCGGCATCCGCGCGACGCATCGCCTCCTCGAGCGTGGTATCGCGGTCGGCGATGCAGGTGACGCCGACGCTGGCGGTCACCGCGAAGCAGCGATCGTCCCAGGCGAAGCTGAACAGCTCGAGCGATCGTCGCAGCCGTTCGGCGATATCGACGGTGTTCGACGGCGAGCACTGCGGCAGGATCAGGCCGAACTCGTCGCCGCCGAGCCGGGCCACCAGATCATGCGGCCGCCGGTCCTGTTGCAGGAGGCTCGAGACCTGGCAGAGCAGGCGGTCGCCCGCGAGATGGCCGCAGCTGTCGTTGACGTTCTTGAACTGGTCGAGGTCGAGCAGGATCAGTCCCAGCGGACCCGCCGCGACATTGTCCAGCTCGCCTTGCAGGCGCGCCTCGAAGGCGCGGCGATTGGCAAGGCCCGTCAGCCAGTCGTGCGATGCCTGCCAGGCGAGGCGCTCCTTCTCGGCATAAAGCGCGTCTTCAAATGCCTGTCGTTGCAGCACCAGTCGCCGCGTGTGCCAGATCAGGAGCAGGATCAACGTCACGGCGGTGACGATGTTGATGCAGGTGAGCGTCAGCTTGATGGCGCGGGAGCCTTCGCCGAGGACGGTGGAGAAGCGCTTGGCATGCACCGTGAACTGGGTGTTGAGCTCCGAGAGCCGCGCCGACAGGAATTGCAGGCGGCCGTTGTCCTGAACGGGGCCCTTCGCCAGCTCGGACCGGATGACCTCGCCGAAGACGCTCAGCTCCAGCAGCATGGGATCGGTGGCGGCCCACTCGCGGATCGCTTCCTGAAGGAAGCTGACGCCATTGAAGTAGCGAAACAGCCAGATCAATCCCGGAATGTCATCGGGATGGTTGCCACCTTGCAGGAAGCCGATGCGGGCGGCCTCGACGTCGACCGGATCGCGCTCGAGCGCCCAGCGTGCGAACTCGTCGCCGATGGGAACGGCGAGCGAGGCCTGATAGTGCGCGAACTGGCTCGGCTCGCCCGAATGCAGATAGAGGTTGAGGAAATAGACCGCGTTCTTCTGCGAGCGCGACCATAGCGCTTCGCCCGCGACATAGGCGCGGACCGACGACATCACCTCGAGGCTGAATCCCGCAATCGTCGCCTGGAGCACGACGACCGTCACGAAAGGCGAGACGAGCTTGATGACGTGAAGGAAGCTGCGTCCCTTCGTCGACGACGCTGTTCTGCGAAACACCCTGCGTTCCCCAAATCGCTCAACGACCCCAGCGGAGCGTTGCGCCTGCAACGCCAAGTAGAGGAGATGGTTGCTTAACCCGGGCTGAAAACAGCGCAGGACCGCGTCGCAGGGTGAAGGCGTCATGAAACGGATGGCCGCAGATCGCTTCAAATACCGAGAAAGCGGAACTGGCGCGGTATCGGCGAACCAATGCCGCGCATTCGTGGTGTGCGGTTTACCCGATCGAGAGAATTGCTAGACCAGCACCGGCTTGCGCACGCGGCCGACGTCGCCGAAGACGCGCAAGTACCGCTCTATCTCCGAGGGCAGGCCGGTTGCCTTTTCCGGATTGTCGGAGAGCTTGACGGCCGGATGGCCGTCGACCGACGACACCTTGCAGACCAGCGAGATCGGATCGAGATTGAACGAGCCGTCCGGCGGGCAGCCGACGAAATCATTTGTGAGGTTGGTGCCCCAGCCGAACGACAGCCGCACCCGTCCGGTGAAATGGTGATAGGTCTCCTCGATCGACCCGACATCCATCGCGTCGGAGAACACGAGCAGCTTGTCCCTGGGATTGCGGCCCTTCTTCTCCCACCAGGCGATGATCTCCTCGCCGGCCTGGATTGGCGGCGCGCTGTCGGGACGGAAGCCGGTCCAGTCGGCGACCCATTCCGGCGCATCGCGCAGGAAAGCCTTGGTGCCGAAGGCATCGGGCAGTGCGATCAGGAGGTTGCCGCCATAGGTCTGCCGCCACTGGTCGAGGATGCGATAGGGCGCCCAGCGCAACTCCTCGTCGTCCTCGGCGAGCGCAGCCGCGACCATCGGCAGCTCATGGGCGTTGGTGCCGATGGCTTCGAGATCGTTATCCATCGCGAGCAGCACATTGGACGTGCCGATGAAGGAGGAGCCGAGGCCTTCCTTCACCGCCTCGACGCACCAGCGCTGCCACAGGAAGCCGTGGCGGCGGCGGGTGCCGAAGTCGGAGAGCCGCAAGTTCTCCAGCTTGCGCAGCCGCTCGACCTTGGTCCACAGCTTGGCCTTGGCGCGGGCGTAGAGAACGTCGAGCTCGAAGCGGCCGCGGCCCTTCGCCGCCGCGCGCGAGCGCAGCTCGTTCAGGATCGCGAGCGCCGGGATCTCCCACATCGAGGTGTGGGTCCACGGTCCGTGGAAGTGCAATTCGTACTGGCCTTCGACCTTGCGCAACTCGTATTCGGGAAGGCGGAATTCGGCGAGCCAGCGGATGAAATCCGCGGAGAACATGTGGGTCTTGCCGTAGAACGTGTTACCGGCCAGCCAGATCAGCTCCTTCTTGGTGAAGCGGATGGTGCGGGCGTGATCGAGCTGGGCGCGCAGCTCGCCCTCGTCGATGATCTCGGCGAGCCGCGCATGGCGCGAGCGGTTGATGACCGAGAAGGTCACCTGCTGATCCGGGTAGTCCTCCCGAATCATCTGCAACATCAATAGCTTGTAGAAGTCGGTATCAAGCAGGCTGCGGATGATGGGATCCAGCCGCCAGCTGTGATTGTAGGTCCGGCTCGCAATATCGGTCACTGTCATAGGGCAATTCTAGCGTGGTGTCCCCCGCCCAACCAGTGGGTTTGGCGAGGGGGCTGGCCTCCGCGACATTGGAGCGGGGCTCAGTCGCCGGCTGCCGTCGTCGCGACGGTCTCGAGCTGGCTTCGAATCCAGCGATGCGCCGGGTCCTTCTGGTAGCGCTGGTGCCAGACCATGAACATCGGCAGCTCGGCGAGTGTCCGTGTCCGCGAGGCCAGCGGAATTTGCACATGCGCAAAGCCACCCATCACGCCGTCCGCCAGCAGGCTCGGCATGCTCGCCAGCATCTGCGAGCCGCGCAGGAAGGACGGCACACCGGAAAAGCTCGGCACGGAGATTGCGATGTCGCGGTGGAAACCATTGCCGGCGAGGCGGCGGTCGAAGTCGAGCCGCTCGTTATCGGTGTAGACGACGGTGATATGGCGCGCCGCGAGATAGGCGCTGCGGCCGGCGGGCGCCGCGCGCGCCTTGGGATCGTAGTAACAGACGTAGTGATCGCTGAGCAGTCGCTTCTGCACGATGTCGACGCCGGACGGCGGCAGCGGCGTGATCAGGAGATCGCAGCGGTTTTCGCGCAGCATCGCGGGCGAGGGGGATTGCGAGGGGATGACGCGCAGGTTCAGGCTCTTCACCTGGCCCGCGACATGATCGAAGAAGCGCGGCAGCAGCAGATCGCGCTGGAAGTCGTTGGCGGCGATCGTCAGCGAAAGCTGCGCCCGCGCTGGATCGAAGCTGATGCCGCCGGCAAAGCTCCGCATCTCGTCGATCAGCGCGCGCGCTTTCGCCGCGAGGGCCTGAGCGTGCGCGGTGGCGACGATGCCGCGGCCGGACTTGGCGAACAGCGGATCGCCGGCGATCCGCCGCAGCTTGTTCAATCCGTGGCTGACCGCGGACTGCGTCAGGCCGAGCCGCGTTGCCGCCGCTGTCACCGAACCTTCCTCCAGCACTGCCAGGAACAGTTCGAGGGCGTGGCCGTCGAGGGCCAAATGATCGATTTCTTTCATGTAATTCATTATAATCGATCTATTTATCTTGAGAATAGGTGGCGGCATTATCGTTCAATAAGCCGCGCACCCGGACCCCGGGACGCCCAAGGGAGAGACAACGCCGATGAATGCCCAGGCGACAGCCTTGCAGGATCCCCGCCTCAACCGCCCCGAGCCGTTCACGCCGCCGCTCGGCGACGGCGGCTTCTTCCAGCGCGACCGCTCCATCCATCCGCCGGCCCATGCCCCCGGCTACAAATCCTCGGTGCTGCGCTCGCCGCGCCAGTCGCTGCTGTCGCTGGAGAACTCGGTCTCGGAGATCACCGGGCCGGTGTTCGGCCACAACGATCTCGGCCCGCTCGACAACGACCTGATCCGCAACTACGCCAAGGACGGCGACCCCGTCGGCGAACGCATCATCGTCCACGGCCGCGTGATGGACGAGACCGGCCGCGGTGTTCCGAACACGCTGGTCGAGTTCTGGCAGGCCAATGCCGGCGGCCGCTACCGGCACAAGAAGGACACGTACCTCGCGCCGATCGATCCCAATTTCGGCGGCTGCGGCCGCGCGCTGACCGACGACACCGGCTACTACTATTTCCGCACCGTGAAGCCGGGCCCTTATCCCTGGCGCAACTACGTCAACAGCTGGCGTCCCGCCCACATCCACTTCTCGGTGTTCGGCTCGGGCTTTGCGCAGCGCCTGATCACTCAGATGTATTTCGAGGGCGATCCCCTGATCCCGGTCTGCCCGATCCTGACGACGATTCCGGACAAGGACGCGCTCGACCGCCTGGTCGCGCCGCTCGACCTCAACGCCTCGACGCCGTTCGACTCGCTCGCCTACCGCTTCGACATCGTCCTGCGCGGCCAGCGCTCCACCTATTTCGAAAATCGCACCGCGGGGAACTAAGTCCATGCCGCAGCCGCTCAACTACCTCAAGGAAACCGCCTCGCAGACGGCCGGACCCTACGTCCATATCGGCCTGATCCCGGCCATGGCCGGCTTCGACATCTTCGAGAAGAACTTCTCCAACGTGCTGGTGACGCCGAACACCAAGGGCGAGCGCATCACGCTGGAAGGCAGGGTGCTCGACGGCAGCGGTACGCCGCTGCGCGACGTGTTGCTGGAGATCTGGCAGGCCAATGCGGCCGGCCGCTACAACCATCCCGCCGACCGATCGGCCGGCGCGGTGGAGGAGGAGTTTCGTGGTTGGGGCCGCGCCGGCTCCGACTTCGAGAGCGGCCTCGTCACCTTCGAGACCATCAAGCCGGGCGCGATCACGGACAAGACGGGGCGCAAATGCGCGCCGCACGTCAATGTCTGGATCGTCGCGCGCGGCATCAATATCGGCCTCAACACGCGGCTCTATTTCTCGGACGAAGAGGCCGCCAATGCCGCCGATCCCGTGCTCAACCTGATCGAGCAGCCGGTCCGCCGCAAGACGCTGATCGCAACACGCAGCGAGCGCGCCGGCAAGGTCGTGTATTCCTTCACGATCAATCTGCAGGGGCCGGAGGAGACGGTGTTCTTCGACGTGTGAGTATCCGGCGGTCGCCCCGCAGGGTCACTCGACCCGGTCGTCGCGCTTGATCGTTCCGCGCGCGAGGAACTGCGGTGGCTGCCGCACCTCGCGCGATGCCGGCCGGTCGACCGGATCACGTCCCACTTTTGGTTTCAGTTCGATCAAATCGATGAAGACGTCCGCCTGCCGGCGCAGGTCGTCGGCGATCATGGGAGGCTGTGTGGAGAGTGTGGAGACGACCGTCACGCGGACACCGTGGCGTTGCAGGGTTTCCACCAGCGGACGGAAATCCCCATCGCCCGAGAACAGCACGATCTGATCGACATGTTCGGCAAGCTCCATCGCATTCACGGCGAGATCGACATCCATGCTGCCCTTCACCTTGCGGCGGCCGGTGGTGGTGTCGACGAACTCCTTGGTGAGCTTGGTGACGACCGTGTATCCGTTGTAGTCGAGCCAATCGATCAACGGACGAATTGACGAGAACTCCTGATCCTCGATGACGGTCGTGTAGTAGAAGGCGCGCAACAGCGTACCCCGGCTTTGAAATTCGCTGAGCAGACGCCTGTAATCGATGTCGAAGCCGAGCGCCTTGGAGGTGGCGTAGAGATTGGAGCCATCGATAAAGAGTGCGATCTTCCCAATTGAAGACATTCTGCACAAATCTCCAGTTCCGCGCGAAACCAGCCTGTTCA
Organism: Bradyrhizobium iriomotense; assembly: GCF_018130765.1. GTDB lineage: Bacteria > Pseudomonadota > Alphaproteobacteria > Rhizobiales > Xanthobacteraceae > Bradyrhizobium > Bradyrhizobium iriomotense_A. Next base: position 14,132 of record NZ_JAFCJZ010000018.1, on the reverse strand, counting down.
GCCGCCAGGGCGCGGTGTGTCGGCGGGAAAATACCGGCGGCGCCGATGGCTTGCTGAAAAAGCGACGCAGGCGACTGGAGGAAGGGGGTCGCCTTGCGCCGAGGTCGGGGGAGTTCCATGCCACCTGCGCCAGCGCGCCGAATGCAGCCACGCTAAGGCGTGCGCATTTTCTGCTCAATTGTACGGAGGTAAAGGGTCTCTATCCAAAGGATAGGACCCCATATACGAAGGTAAGTGGGTCGCGCCGGCAACGTCCGATGGTCACCCTTCGCTGTCATGCAGCTGCGCGCGAAAGGCGCGCGGCGACAGTCCTGTGGCGGCCGCATAGACCCGGCTGAAATAGGCGGGGTCCTCGAAGCCGAGCGCGTAGGCGATCGTCGAGACCGGCAGGTTGGTGTAGACGAGGTTGCGTCGCGCCTCGCGGATCAGCCGGTTGAGGATCAGGTGCGAGGCGGTGTCGCCCGTTGCCGCCCGCGTCACGCGATTGAGATGGGTCGGCGTGATCGACAGCGCGCCCGCGTAGTCGGCCACGCTCCAGCGCTCCAGATGGTGCTGTTCGAGCAGCGCCTCAAAGCGGCGGAACAGGCCGCTTTCCGCCGTGCCGTTGCCGCCGCTCCCGCTGGTGAGCGCGCGCGCGACGAGACCGATCATGGCTGCGGACAACGCGCGCAGCACGTGGGCGCGGCCGAAGTCGCGCGCGGCGTGCTCGGCGAAGATCTGCTTCATGGTGGCCCGGATCTGCGGCGTGCCGCGCACCACGGCCGACTGCGATAGCGCGCCGCGCAGGCCTTCGGCCGCGAGCAGCGCCTCGTCCAGGATCTCGGCGGCGATGGTCAAGACCCAGCCCTGGGTATCCGGCTCGAAGCGGAAGCCGTGGACGTGTCCGACCGGCACGTTGACGATCTGCATCGGCTTCAAGGGCACCACGCGCCCGTCGAGCGTCGCCTCGCCGCCGCCGCGCTCGATCAGCAGCACCTGGTGCAGCCGGGCATGGCGATGCACCGCCAGGGTCCAATCATGCAGCACCGAGCGGGACGCGATCGTTTCGCAATGCACGACGTCGGGCAGATCGCCGGATTCGCCGAACAGATTGTAGACCCGGATCGCCGGGGCGGGGGCCGCGCTTCTCATGTTCGAATAGTACAAGATAATGGCGAAACCCTCCATCGGGTTGAGGCGTCAAATCTGCAAAAAAGTGCCGACGGGAGGACGCAAAAATGAAAGTTCAGGTCTGTATCATTGGCGGTGGGCCGTCCGGGCTGCTGCTGTCCCAGCTCCTGCATCTCAAGGGCATCGACACGATCGTGCTGGAGAAATACAGCCGCGATCATGTGCTCGCCCGCATCCGCGCCGGCGTGCTCGAGCACGGTTTTGCAAAGCTGATGCGCGAGGCGCAATGCGGCGAGCGGATGGACCGCGAGGGCGAGATCCACAACGGGTTCGAGATCGCCCATGACGGCATGCTGTCCCATATCGACCTGCACAAGCATTCCGGCGGCAATTCGGTGCTGGTCTACGGCCAGACCGAGCTCACGCGCGATCTCTACGAGGCGCGCGACCGCTTTGGCGGCAAGGTCGTGCACAATGCCGAGGACGTGACGCCGCACGAGCTGACCTCGGACCGGCCCTACGTGACCTACCGATCGAACGGCGAGACCGTCCGCGTCGATTGCGACTACGTCGTCGGTGCCGACGGCTTTCACGGTGTCAGCCGCAAGTCGATCCCGAAGGATGTCCTGCGCGAATACGAGAAGGTTTATCCGTTCGGCTGGCTCGGGGTGCTGTCGCGCACGAAGCCCGTGTCGCCCGAGCTGATCTATGTGAAGCACGAGCGCGGCTTTGCGCTCTGCTCCCTGCGCTCGCAGGTATTGAGCCGGTACTACATCCAGGTGCCGCTGACCGACAAGGTGGAGGACTGGAGCGACGATGCGTTCTGGGCCGAGCTGAAGCGCCGCCTGCCGGACGACGTCGCAGGTCGCCTGATCACGGGGCCGTCGATCGAGAAGAGCATCGCGCCATTGCGCAGCTTCGTCGCCGAACCGATGAGCTATGGCCGCCTGTTCCTCGCCGGAGATGCCGCCCACATCGTGCCGCCGACCGGCGCACGTGGACTGAACAGCGCCGCCTCGGACATCTATTACCTCTACCACGCCATGCTCGCGCACTATCAGCGCGGTGACGATTCCGGGCTCAAGGGCTACTCCGCCAAGGCACTGGCGCGGATCTGGAAGGCGCAGCGCTTCTCCTGGTGGATGACGATGATGCTGCATCGTTTCCCCGACCGGATCGAATATGAGGATCGGCTGCAACAGACGGAGCTGGACTATCTGCTCTCGTCGGAGACGGCGCAGCGGTTGCTTGCGGAGAATTATGTGGGCCTGCCGTTTTAGGGCATGATCTCGCCGCGCGCGATGCTGCCTTCCCTTCTCCCCTTGTGGGAGAAGGTGGCGCGAAGCGCCGGATGAGGGGTCTCTCTCCACGAGCATCACTGCAAGACAGTCGCGCGCGGAGAGAGACCCCTCACCCGTCTCGCCGCTACGCGGCGAGCCACCCTCTCCCACAAGGGGAGAGGGGAAGTCGGAGCCCTTGGCTGGCTACACTACTTTCCTTCCAGCGTATTGACCGGCGTCCAGTCCGGCGGCGGCGGATTCTCCGTTAGCACTTTTGCGCGTTTTGCGAACAGCGCCGACGCCGGATCGTTCTCCGCCGTGTGCCCAAACGCATCAGTCGCCTTCGCAAAATCCCTTGCCCGCCAGCAGGCCAGTCCCTCAGCATACGCCGCCGCGACCTTCGCCTGCTCCGCGCTCTCCGCGCCCCTCTCCGCCAGCGGCTCGAACACCCTGATCGCCTCGCCGCGCCCCATCACCCTGATTGCGTCCAGCTCGCGCCAGGCGAAGGTGTCGCCGGTCTGCGCGACCGTTGCTTCCGATGCCATGATCGCGGTGCCGTAATATTTGTTGGCGCCTTCGAGCCGCGAGGCGACGTTCACGGTGTCGCTCATCACCGTGTAATTGAAACGGCGGCGGGAGCCGATATTGCCGACTACGGCTTCGCCGCTGTTGAGCCCGATGCGGTGCGACAGGCCGTGACCGGCGAAGGCGGGATTGCCGGCATTGAGCTCCGCCAGCTTCTCATGACATTTCAGCGCCGCGCGGACGGCGTTGCGCGCATGGGCGGGATCGTTGGCGGGTGCGCCGAACATGGCGACGATGGAATCGCCGATATATTTGTCGACGTAGCCGCCATGGCCCTCGATGATGTCGGTCATGGCGGAGAGATATTCGTTCATCAGCGTGACCAGCTCGCCCGGCGTCATGGTCTCCGCGATCGAGGAGAAACCGCTGAGGTCGGAGAAGAACATGGTGACGTTGCGCATCTCGCCGCCGAGCGCCGGCATCTTGCCGGAGGCCACCATGGTCTCGATCACCTCGGGCGCGAGATAGAGGGCAAAACTCTTGCGCAGGAAACGCTCGTCGCGATCGGCCAGCACGAAGCGATAGCCGATCATCATGGCGAGCGCTGCGAGACCGGCGAGCACGGGTTCGGTCAGGGGAAGCGCGATGGCATGCGCAAATGTGCTGACGGCGACAATGGCGTAGGCGATGGTGAGCGAAAGCCAGGTGATCGCTGCACCCGTCGGAGCAAGCAGACAGGCGGCACCAGCAACGATAGCGGCGAACAGAATTGTGAGGATCGGTCGCCACGGAGAGGCGAGCTCGGTGACGGCATCATGCTCGAGCAGATTCCGCACGACTGTGGCGTGGACGAAGACGCCGGCGACCGCGCTGCGGGCTTGTTGCGCGGTGCTCGCAGGCGCGGAGAGGGCGCATCGTGGCCCGGGTGTTCCATCATGCCCGGCAGCCAGGCGCATTGAGGTGAGCTTGCGATCGTCGAAGGTTAGGATGCTGCCGAGCAGCACGATCTTGCCGTCGAAGGCGCGGCGGAAGAAGTCGGTGTCTCCCTTCTCGACACAGGCACGCAAATCCGCGAAGGAATAGGTAGGGACGTCGCGGCCCATGCCGCGGAAATTGAGCGTGAGCGTGTTGGGGGCCGCGCTCGGGATCGCGTAGCCGAATAAGTTCGTCACGCCAGCCGGTCCGGTCTCGGGCTTGGCGCCGAGTGCGCGCGCGGCGAGTTCGACGGCCATTGCAGGTACCGGTTGGCCCTCGACGGAAAAGCTCAACGGCATCCGCCGAATCACGTCGTCACTGTCGGTGTGGACGTTGAGGGCTCGGATATTGGATTTCACTGCCACTTGCTGCGCGCGATCGGGCCTGTCCGGATGGTCGTTGCTCAGAATTTCGCCGAGCACGAGCTTGCCGCTGTCGGAGAGCTGCCTGAGCGCAATCAGATAGTCCCGGTCAAATCCCCTTACACGGCTGCCGAACGACGCATCGCCAAAGGGAATCTCCGACTGCTCGATCGAGCTCTTGAAGATGACGTCGAACCCGATCACCTTGGCGCCGCCGTCACTGATGCTCCTGAGCACGCGGCCGATCTCGCGCGTCCAGGTCTGCGTCGGCGATCCCTTGAAGGGCGGGGTGTCGTAGGTCTCCCCGTCGATCGCCACCACGACGACCGGCGACGTCGCGGGATCACGGCGATCGCCAATGATCTTGCCGCGCAGCGCCGTGAGGATGTCGAGGGAGAGACCTTGCAGGGTCTGAAGCGGTGGTGACGTGAAGACCGCGCCCGCAAGGAGCGCGATCAGTAGTGCCGCAACGATGTCCCGCCTGCCGATCCGCCGCATCGCGTCGTCGCGGAGCCGCCTATTCGAGCCGCAGCAGGCGGCCGACGATGGGCGTCGGCGACGACGTGGCGCTGGCGTCGACCTGGAAGGCGTAGCGCTTGGCGCCGAGAATGGCGAGATAGCTGCCGCCCGGGGTCAGCGACTTCCCGGCCTTGGCGAAGTCATAGAACTTGCCGCCGATCATGACCTCGTTCTTCAGCGGCACGGTGATCGTGGGTTCCTTGCCGTCGGTGCGCTCGATTACGAGCGTGCTTCCGATCTTGGCCTGCACCAGCGGGGCTGTGCCGTAGAGCGTCGGCAGCTTGGCCGGGGCGGCCTTGCCATCCGAGCGCATCGTGCGGAAGGTGGTCGCGGCGCTCTGGTTGGCCTCGCGCTCGGACAGCTTTGCCGCATTGGTGTCGCAGGGCACCTTTTCCCGCTTGACCTCGCCGAGCTGCACGGTGCTCTGCTCGGCGCCGACCAGCACGACGCCTTCGCTGATGGTCTCGCGCTGGCAGGACTTGAGGTAGCTGAGGGTGATGCTCGCCTTGGGCCCGAGCTTGATGATCTTGCCCGGCGCCACATAGTCCATGAACGCGATGCCGTCGACCTTGCCCTGGACATCCTCGACGATCGCAGCCGGGGTCTCCGCCAAGGCGGGGGCCGCAACACAGAACGCGCCGATAGCGGCGCCGATCAGGCTTCTCATGGGAATTCTCATCCAATTCGACCGATGTATTGCCGGTCTCCGTCCTGGCCCGATGCTTAGCAGCGGCGCGCCCAGGCAAGTGTGACCAGAATCACTCTTTATTCTTGGTGCCACTTTAGCAGGAACAGGTTCAACCCGGCGACCGGAGAAAACAGAGCCGCGACAAGCTGTTGGCCGAATGGATAATGTCAGGTGGCCGACGCGGCCCCGGGTGATCGGTCCCCGGCCGAACGGCATTCCACCGCACTCTCTATATAGGGAGCGAGCGTGGCCTCGGTCTTCTGAAACGGCGTCGCCTGCTGCCCGGCAGCGATGGCCACGACCTCCTCCCAGCGCGACAGAAACGCCTCGACGCAGGTGGGATCGAATTGCCGTTCCGCGTTCTCGATCAGGTAATTGCGCGCCATCTCGAGCGGCATCGGCTCTTTGTACGGTCGCCGCGTCGTCAGCGCGTCGAACACGTCGGCGACCGCGACCACGCGCGCGGCAACCGGGATCTCGTCCGCCTTGAGGCCGTTGGGATAGCCCGCGCCGTCCCAGCGTTCGTGATGGCCAGCGGCAATTTGCGCGCCGAGCTGGATCAGTTCGCAGCTGGAGTCCGCCAGGATCCGTTCGCCGATTCTGGCATGGGTGCGGATCACCGCCATCTCCTCGTCGGTCAGCTTGCCGGGCTTGAGCAGGATGTTGTCGGGAATGGCGACCTTGCCGACGTCGTGCAGAGGCGCGGCGAGATAGATGTCGCGGCAGAGCCGGGCCGAGAGGCCGAGCTGCTCGGCGATGATGCGGCTGTAGCGGGCGACCCGCAGCGTATGCTCGCCGGTGTCGTTGTCGCGGTATTCGACCGCGAGCGCGAGCCGCAGGATGATCTCCTCCTCGCGTTCGCCGAGCTTTCGTGTCGCGGCCGCGACTTCGCTGGCCAGATGCGCGGCGCGATCGTTGAGCTTGCGCACGGCTGCACCAGGTTGAATCAAATTCCGCAGGCGCACTGTCATCTCGACGCTCTGCGGCGCCTTAGGCAGGAAATCGGTTGCACCCGCCTGCAGCGCTTCCATCTTCACGTCGTCGGTCTGCCGGGACGTGATCATCGCGATCGGGATGTCGGCGCACCCGGGAAGAGCGCGGAGCGTGCGGATGAAGCTGATGCCGTCCATGTGCGGCATCTCGTAATCGACCAGCACGAGGTCGAAGGCGCGCTCGCGCGCGCACGCCAGCGCTTCCAAGGGATCGAGGAAAGTGGTGGCCTCGACCAGACCTTCGGCCTCGATGTGCCGTTTCAGGAAGTTGAGGACGGAGCGGCTGTCGTCAACCAGAAGCGCTTGGGTCAGCATCGGCGGCCGGACTTGTTCGGATGGCGAGGCGTGACCTCAACAACTAGCCTTTGCGATTTAACGCGAAGCAAACGTTTCACCGGCGGCAAGCTGCCTCCTGACTGCGCGCGGCGCATGAGATTTGAGCGAGCCATGCACGCCTGCGTGCACGCGCGAAGTTCTTCGAATTGTGACCCGTAGTTGTACGGAGGTATCCATTAGGGGTTTGCACACTCTCCATACCGAATAGTCGGCGCGCGGGATTCGCGCCATGCGTGCAGTGAGTCCCCGGAAATTTTGGGGGACGAATGTCGTCTGATGTCACTGAGCCGAAGTGGTCCCTACGGCTGCCTGCAGACTGCAGTATCGCTGCGATCCGCAGTGTCTATGACCTGATCCGCGAGGCTTTCGGCCGGCAGGACCGGATTGAGATCGATTGTTCCAGCGTCGACAAGGCTGACGTGACCTCGATCCAGCTTCTGCTCTCGACCGCCAAGACGGGCGAGGCCCAGGGCCGCCCGGTGGTGCTCACCTCATTCTCCCAGTCTCTGCGCAACACCCTTCGCCGCGCCGGCTTCGCCAGTGATGCGATGATCGATCAGCATTTCCCGCAAAAGAAAGATGGCACCTAATGGCCACGATTCTCACGGTCGACGATTCTCCCAGTATCCGGCAGATGATCAAGGTCGTGCTCGAGCCGGCCGGTCACAACGTGATCGAGGCCGGTGACGGCGCGCAAGGGCTCGCCAAGGCCCAGGCCGGCAAGCTCGACCTCGTCATCACCGACCTCAACATGCCCGTTATGAACGGGCTGGAGCTGATCCGGGCGCTGCGCAAGCTGCCAAGCGCGGTCGGTATGCCCATCGTGTTCCTGACCACCGAATCCAACGATGCGGTGAAGCAGGAAGCCAAGAGCGCCGGCGCTACCGGCTGGATCACGAAGCCATTCAAGCCGGAGCAGTTGCTCGCCGTCGTCGGCAAGCTGGTGCGCGCATGAGCGCGATGGACCCGACCGAGGTCTTCCGCCAGGAAGCCAGCGAGCTGTTCGAGGTCCTGGAAGGGGCCCTGCTCGATCTCGGCCAGCGTCCCGACGACCGCGAGCTGGTCGATTCCGCCTTCCGCGCCCTGCATACGATCAAGGGTTCGGGCGCCATGTTCGGCTTCGACAAGGTCGCCTCCTTCACCCACGAATTCGAGACCGCCTTCGATCGCGTCCGCAAGGGCGAGATCAAGCCGACGCAGGAGCTGATCTCGGTCGCGCTCGCCGCCAAGGATTACATCCGCGCGCTAATCGAGGATCCCCAGTCGACCGACGACATCATCGGCGAAGCCATCCTCGACGACCTCAGGCGTTTCGTGTCGGCGGACCAGCCCGCAGCTCCAGTCGCCGCGATCGTGGAAGCGCCGCCGCTGGCGCCAGCCGAGAGCAAGCAGGCCGGCTGGCACCTTTATCTGGAATTCGAATCGCACATCCTGCGCAACGGCTCCAATCCGCTCGATCTGCTGGAAGATCTCTGCAAGCTCGGCCCCTGCTTCGTCGTGCCGGTCACTGACGGCATTCCGTTCCTCGACGAGATGGAACCGGAAGACTGCTACCTGAAGTGGGACGTCAAGCTGCACGCGGCCTGCGACAAGGACGCGATCGACGACGTCTTCATGTTCGTCTCGGACGAGATGAAGCTGACGCTCGCGCCGCTCGCGCGGGTCGAAGCGCCTGCCCCGGCGCCGCTGTTCCAGCTGCTCGACGAGGAGCCGGTGCCTGCGGCCGAGCCGGTGGTGGAGGCTGTTGTCGCGCCGGTCGCCGAGCAGCCTGTCGCGAAGGCGGAGCTGAAATCCGAAGCCAAGCCGGAGCCGAAGGCCGAGACCAAGCGCGAAGAGCGCGGCATCGCCACCGTTCGCGTCCAGGCCGAGCGCCTCGACGAACTGATGGACCGGGTCGGCGAGCTTGTCATTGCCCAGGCGCGGCTCAGCCAACTCGCCGCCTCCGGCTCCGATCTCTCGATCAAGATGATCGCCGAGGAGATCGAGCGCCTCGCGTCCTCTTTGCGCGACACCACGATGGGTGCCCGCATGGTGCCGATCGGCTCGCTGTTCGGTCGCTTCCGCCGCCTGGTGCACGATCTGTCGCGCGATCTGTCGAAGCCGGTCGAATTCGTCACCTCGGGTGAGGATACCGAGCTCGACAAGACCATGATCGAGTGCCTGGCGGATCCCTTGGTCCATCTGATCCGCAACGCCATCGACCACGGCATCGAGGACACCGCAACGCGCGCTGCCAACGGCAAGACCGAGCAGGGCCGGATCGAGCTGGCCGCCGTTCACTCCGGGGCGCAGGTGCTCGTCACCGTGAAGGACAATGGCGGTGGCCTCAACACCGCGCGCATTCGTGCCAAGGCGGAAGAGCAGGGGCTGATCGCGGCCGGCGCCGTGCTCACCGACCACGAAATCCACCAGTTCCTGTTCCACCCGGGCTTCTCGACCGCGCAGACCATCTCGGCGCTGTCGGGCCGGGGCGTCGGCATGGACGTGGTCAAGCGCACCATCGAGAACATGCGTGGCTCGATCGACCTGTCGACTAGGCCGGGCCAGGGCACCACGGTGACGCTGCGTCTGCCGCTGACGCTTGCGATCATCGAAGGCCTCCTGATCCGCGTCGGCGAAGGCCGGTACATCATCCCGCTGTCAGCGGTGGAGGAATGCGTCGAGCTGACGGCCGAGGACGAGCGCTCGCGCGGCCGCAACTTCCTCAACGTACGCGGCAACCTCGTGCCGTTCCTGCGCCTGCGCGAGCTTCTGACGGCCTCCGGTTCGCCCGACAAGCACCAGAAGACGATCATCATCTCGACCGGCGAGACCCGCGTCGGCCTCGTCGCCGACCAGATCATCGGCAACCACCAGACCGTGATCAAGTCGCTCTCCAAACTGCATTCCGACGTCACGATCTTCTCCGGCGCGACGATTCTCGGTGACGGCACGGCGGCGCTGATCCTCGACGTCGCCCAGCTCGTCACGCTGGCGCAGTCGAAGGTCGAGAAGCAGCATATCAGCGAGGCGGCGTGATGAACGATAGCTTGGTCGCAGAGCATCAGACAGGCGCGATGCAGGTCGTGATGATCGGCCTCGGCGAGGAGAAGTTCGCGCTCGACGCCGGCCTCGTGCGCGAGATCATCGATCCCGTGCCGGTGACCAAGGTCGCCGGCGCGCGGGCTTTCGTTCCCAGCGTGATCAACGTGCGCGGCAACGTCATTCCGCTCGCGGATTTGCGCATCCGCTTCGGTATGCCGCAGCTCGACAACTCGGCCGATACGCGCGTCGTCGTCATCGAGCTCAATCTCGACGGCGAGCCGGTGCTGGTCGGAGTGACCGCGGACAAGGTCTACGAGGTCACGGAGATATCGCGGACCGACGTTCAGCAGACGCCGCGCGTCGGCATGCACTGGAAGCCGGAGTTCATTCGCTTCATCGCTAAATGGCGCGAAGAGTTCGTCATCGTTCCCAACATGGAACGCATCCTGAATTGAAACGAGGTCTCGGGCGAGACTGGGGTAGGGGCTGAAGATGAGATTTACGGTCAAAGCGAAGCTGGCCAGCGCATTCGGCCTGGTCATCGTCCTGTCCATGGTCGCAGGCGGCGTCGCTTACATGAAGCTCGGCGACATGATGGCGACGGCCGACAGCATGGTCCTGCGCGCCAAGCGCATGGAAAAGGCCACCCAGATCGAGAAGGATATCCTGCTTCAGCTCCGGGCAGAGAAGAATGCCATTCTGGCGAGCGAAGCCGATGCTGAACAGTTCGCCGCCGACGCTGCCAAGCGTCGGGAGCAGGCGATGAAGACCCGGGATGAAGTCTACGCGCTGGCGAGCGAAGCCGGCAGGAAGCTGCTCGACGCCTTCGCCGGCACCTACGCCAAGATGAATGCCTACCAGGAAGAGACGATCCGGTTGGCAAAGACCGACAAGGCAAAAGCAACCGAACGCTCGATGAACGACGGTCGCAAGGTCGTTGCCGACGCCCTGGAGTCGATGAGCGCCTACGTCGAGAACACCAAGAAGCAGATGACCGAGCAGGCCATCCAGTCGAAGGAGGAGGGGCATCAGGCACAGTTCATGCTGATGACGCTGCTCGGCGTCTCCCTGATGGTTGCGATCGCCGCGGCCTTGTGGATCTCGATTTCGATCAGCCGCTCGCTCGGCCGCGCGGTCGGCCTCGCCGGTGCGGTAGCTGCCGGTGACCTCAATCGAACCATTCCTTCCGCCAGCAACGATGAGATCGGCGATCTCACCAAATCGCTGAACACGATGGTCGAAAGGCTTCGCCAGGTCGTCGAGGAAGCCCTGACCGCGGCGCAAAATGTCTCCGCCGGCAGCCAGGAGCTGTCCGCCAGCGCCGAGCAGCTCTCGCAGGGCGCGACCGAGCAGGCCTCGTCGGCCGAGGAAGCCTCCTCCTCGATGGAGGAGATGGCTTCGAACGTGAAGCAGAACGCGGACAACGCCAACCAGACCGAGAAGATCGCGGCACAGTCGGCCAGGGACGCCGAGGCCAGCGGCGTCGCCGTCGGCCGCGCCGTCGAGGCGATGCAGACCATCGCCGAGAAGATCACCATCGTGCAGGAAATCGCCCGCCAGACCGACCTGCTCGCGCTCAACGCGGCGGTCGAGGCCGCGCGCGCCGGCGAGCACGGCAAGGGATTTGCGGTGGTTGCTTCCGAAGTGCGCAAGCTCGCCGAGCGCAGCCAGGCCGCCGCTGCCGACATCGGCACGCTGTCGACGGAAAGCGTGAAGGTCGCGCAGGAAGCAGGCCACATGCTGTCTAAGCTCGTGCCCGACATCAAGAAGACCGCCGCACTGGTCCAGGAAATTACCGCGGCCTGCCGCGAGCAGGACGTCGGTTCGGCGCAGATCAACCAGGCGATCCAGCAGCTCGACAAGGTCGGCCAGCAGAACGCCAGCGCGTCCGAGCAGGTGTCCTCGACCTCGGAGGAGCTCGCTTCGCAGGCCGAGCAGCTTCAGTCGACCATCTCGTTCTTCCGGATCGAGCATGCCGGACGCAGCGAGAGCGCCGCATCCGCGCCGATCGATCGCGCCGTCACCCAGCTTCGCGCCAAGGCGGCGCACATGGCGGCAGCAGATCGCGGCGCAAAGAAACCCGTGCCCGTCCGCAAGCCGGCACGTGCGATGAAGGTCGCCGGGGGCGGCGGCTTCGCGTTCGACATGCATGACGGCGAAGACGACCGCGACGCCGAATTCCAACGCTGATCAACCGGTCCGGCTCACGCCGGACCGTGCCCGTTTTTAGAACCTTCGGACCCCTGGACTGCATCATGGCCGCAACCTCGCAATATCTGACGCTCGGGCTCGCCGGCGAGACGTTCGGCATCAGCATCCGCAACGTCCGCGAAATCCTGGACATGCGGCCGATCTCGCGGCTGCCGCACGCGCCGAATTTCCTGCTCGGTATGATCGACGTGCGCGGCAGCGGCTATCCGATCGTCGACCTCCGGACCAAGCTCGGTCTGCCCAGCGTCGCGGCGACCGAGGCGACCCGCATCATCATCCTCGACGTGCCGATGAAGGACCGCCTGGTCGGTGTCGGCTTCGTCGCCGACTGCGTGTTCGAGGTTACCGACATTGACGAGCAGGCGATCGAGCCGATCCCCGAGGTCGGTGGGACGTGGCAGTCCGACTACGCCGCCGGCATCGGTCGCAAGGGCGAAAAGTTCGTCGTCATCTTCGACCTCGCCAAGCTGATGGCGAATGACAGGATTCCGGAAGGACGCGATGCGGCCGCGGATGCATCCCGTGCCGCCTGAGTTTGCAAAAGTATGCGTGGTTGAGCGTGCGCACACCAACCCCAATTCGAACCAAATGAGACTGACATGAGATTCACTGTCAAAGCCAAGCTTGCGAGCGCCTTCGGCGTCGTCATCCTGCTTTCCATGATCGCCGGTGGTGTCGCCTATCTCAAATTGAATGAGATGGTAGGTACGACCGAACACCTGTCCGCACGGGCTGGTCGGTTGGCGAAGGTGGCAGAGCTTCAGGAAAGTGTCCTGCTTCAGGTCCGCGCCGAAAAGAACGCCATTCTGGCGCCTGATGCCGACCAGGACAAGTTCATCGGCCAGATCGCTCAATTGCGGGAACGCGCGATGAGGACCAAGGACGAGGCCTACAAGGGCGCGAGCGAGAACGGCAAGAAGATGATCGATGTGTTCGCGGCCGCCTACTCCAGTTGGAGCGTGGTGCAGGATCAAACGCTCAAGCTGGCGAAGCAGGACAAGGCCAAGGCCGCCGAGCGCTCGATGATCGATGGCGTGAAGGCCTCGACACCGGCACTCGAAGCGGCGAGCGAATACATCAACTATGTCAAGAAGCAGATGGCCGAAGAGAGCGAGGCCGCCAGGATCGAGGGAAACCGCGCGGTGATCGTGCTGATGAGCCTGGTGCTCGCATCCCTGCTGATTGCCGTCGCTGCCGCCACCTGGATTGCGCTGAACATCAGTCGCGCGCTGTCGCGCGCCGTTGACCTCGCCGATGCCGTCGCTATTGGCGACCTCAGTCGGAAGATCGACGTCGTGAGCAACGACGAGCTCGGCGACCTCATCAAGTCGCTGAATGCGATGACGGTGAACCTGAATGCCACCGCAGCGGTCGCCAACGAGATCGCGCAGGGCAATCTGACGGTCGAAGCCAAGCCGCTGTCGGACAAGGACACGCTGGGCCTCGCGCTCGAGCGCATGGTTGAGAAGCTCCGCCAGATCGTGTCGGAAGCGCTGACCGCAGCGCAGAACGTCTCGGCCGGCAGCCAAGAGCTCTCCGCCAGCGCCGAGCAGCTCTCGCAAGGCGCGACCGAGCAGGCCTCGTCCGCCGAGGAGGCCTCGTCCTCGATGGAGGAGATGGCCTCCAACGTGAAGCAGAACGCCGACAACGCCAACCAGACCGAGAAGATCGCCGCACAGTCCGCGAAGGACGCCGAGGCCAGCGGCGCAGCCGTCGGACGCGCCGTGAATGCGATGCAGACCATCGCCGAGAAGATCACGATCGTGCAGGAGATCGCGCGCCAGACCGATTTGCTCGCGCTCAACGCGGCAGTCGAGGCCGCGCGCGCCGGCGAGCACGGCAAGGGCTTTGCGGTCGTCGCGTCCGAAGTGCGCAAGCTGGCCGAGCGCAGCCAGGCGGCTGCGGCCGAGATCGGCACGCTCTCAGCCGACACCGTCAAGGTGGCGCAGGAGGCCGGCGCCATGCTCGCCAAGCTCGTTCCTGACATCAAGAAGACCGCGGAGCTGGTCGAGGAAATCACGGCGGCCTGCCGCGAGCAGGACGTCGGTTCGGCGCAGATCAACCAGGCGATCCAGCAGCTCGACAAGGTCGGCCAGCAGAACGCCAGCGC
>NZ_JAFCJZ010000017.1 GCF_018130765.1 Bradyrhizobium iriomotense | reverse complement strand
TATGACTTTTCCCTGCTGGAAACGCCGACCATGATGATGCCGGGCCCATAAGCCAATCGCGAGGTCAGCTTCTGGCCCTTAGCGTCGAACCTCAATCCTCATCTTGGCGTCAGCTCTTTGGCGTAGACCGGACCTGGTCATGGTCCCAGCTGATCGACGAGAATGACCCCGAACAGACATTGCATGCGTGCGCCCATTTGATCGAACGCGGAGAAGTGCGGCTAGTCTCGGAGACTGCAATTGACGGGCGCCAATGACGGGCGCGATCGACCGATACGCAGCAAAACTATCTCGACTTGTCGCTTATCGAGATCCAAACCGCTGTTTGGCAGCGTCGGTAACGGGCGTATACAAGCTAACCAGCGTGCCCTCGGGGTCACGGAATTGAACTGCGCGATTGCCCCACGGCAAATTCTTCGGTTCGTGAACGACTTCGACCTGGCCCTTCAATCGTGCAAACTCGGCATCAACGTCCGTCACTTGAAATTCGATGATTGCCGTACGGTTGGCGGCGGGTTCGGCGCTTCCTTCCTTGAAGAGAGCTACAGTCTCCGCGCTTCCGACGGCGACTGCGGCTGTTGGAGTCACGATCTCAGCGAAGACCGGTGCGAGCCAATCGGCCCTCTTGCCTGTTACCTCTTCGTAGAATCCCACCACGGCTTTGATGTCGCGGGCGATCAGACGTATTGAGGCGAATTTCATAAACCCAGCTCCTTCTGAATGTTTCAGCGTTTCCGCGGAGCAGTATCGCCCCACTGCTGACAGCATGCTGTCAGCAGCCTCCTGCTTCACGGCAGTGACGTCTTTGCCCCCGGCCTTCGGAGGAGCCTTTCGTCCGGCAGCGCGGTCGCTGTGCCTTTGCCACTGGTTGCCCCTGCGGCTTCGAGACCTACTTCTTCGCGAGAATGCGTAGCCGCGCAGTCGCGTCGGCGACGGTCACCTCGGCGGCATCGACGAGATCGGCTTGCACGACGATGTCGCGATCGGTCTGTGCGACGACACGCGCGCGCGCCGTGATGGGCCCGACCGCCGCAGGTTTCAGGAAGCGTGTGTCGAGGCTCTTGGTCACCGCGGTCTGATCGGGCGGGAGCGCCGCGAGTGCGCAAATGCCGGTGGCGGAGTCCAGCATCGCCGCCAGAAATCCGCCCTGGATCGTGCCATGCCTGTTGGTGAACGCGGGCTGCGCCTGGAAGCGGATCAGCGCATGACCGCTCTCGTCAAAGCCAAGCCATTTGCGCCCCAACAGTTGGGCGCCAGGTGGAAGATTTTCCGCCGCATCTGTCACGTCGGTCACCGCGCTTGATGTGTCGGCGACGAGCCTATCAGCCGGTCCATGTCGTGCAAGCGAGACGGCGCATCAAAAGCACGGTCACAGACCGCTCACCGTCTTCGTGACGCGCTCAATTGCCTTTTGGCCATCCGGATCGGACGGGGCCAATTCGGAGAACCGCTTGAGATCTGCCAACGCGCGTTGCGGATCGTTCTTCCGTTCCCATGATATGCCGCGGTTATAGAATGCGATCGCGTAGTTTGGATTGAGCCGGATCGCCTGGTTCAAATCCTCGATGGCGCGATCGTATTCGCCTTTGGCGTTATAGGCGCCGCCGCGGTTGTTGAATGCTTCGAAGTGGCCCGGATCAAGCCGGATCGCCTGGTTGAAATCTTCGATGGCGCGGTCGAATTCGCATTTGGCGTTATAGGTGTTGCCGCGGTTGTTGAACGCGCTTGCGTAGTTCGGATTGAGGCGGATCGCCTGACTGTAATCCTCGATGGTGTGGTCGTATTGGCCTTTCTGCTTGTAGGCGATGCCGCGGTTGTAGAACATATTCGCGCGGTTCGGGTTGAGCCGGATTGCCTGGTTGAAGTCCTCGATGGCGAGGTCGTGTTCGCCTTCGGCGTCATAGGCGGTGCCGCGGTTGTAGAACGCATCTGCGTAGTTCGGTTTGAGCCGGATCGCCTGGTTGTAATCCTCGATGGCGTGGCCCTGTTGGCCTTTGTTGCTATAGGTATTGCCGCGGTTGTTGAACGCGTATGCGTAATTCGGATTAAGCCGGATCGATTGGTCATAATCCTCGATGGCGCGGTCGTACTGGCCTTTATTGAAATAGGCGTTGCCGTGGTTGAAGAACGCCAGTGCGTAGTTCGGATCGAGCCCGATCGCTTGGCTGCAATCTGCAATGGCCTTGTCGCTTTCGTGCTTTCCGTTCCACTCGGAGCAACGATTGTTGAGGAGGGCGGCAAGTTGACGACCGCTGGATTGACCGGAATCGATCGCTCGTGTGCACGCGGCTATTGCCTCTTCGCCAGATGCCTTTCCACATGTATGAACATCGTCGGCCGCGGCTGGCGTCGCCGCCAACCAAAAGGCTAGAGCCGCCAGCGCGGACAAGGCGACAGCCAGAGCCAGCAGCAACACTCTCAACGTCGACATCGGAAACCCCGGGACAATTTGCCCTGTTTGTCGTCATTCCCAAGCATGAGGTTCAGGGCCGGCTGACGACCCCCCGCTCACCCCTTCGGTCCGTGCAACGACGTCGTAGGTTGATTGATCCGACCCGATCGCCCCATGATGACATCATAGCCCTGTTTTGCCCGACGGATCAACTTGACTTCGAAAAATACGAAGGCGTGCCCGAGGCCTGCCTACTGTGCATGGGGTTGTTTTCGACTTTTTTGTCGGGGAGCTCTAGCCATCCCCGCAAGCCGATCTTGCGGCGGGGCCGAAAGGCCGGGCTCAGCTCTTCGGCCCGCGCAGCTGCGCCGTCAGTCTGTCCATCGCCTCCGCCGTCTCGCGCCACTGCGACAGCCAGCTGCGCGGGAAGCGGAAGGTGAGGTCGGCGCCGCCGACGCGGCGCTCGGAGAGGCACATGCCGGGGGTCGCCGCATCGCGCGTGCAGCGCGCGGCCAGCGCGGGGCTGGCGGCGGAGTAGAGATCCTCGCTGCCGTAAGGTGTGTCGGCGCGGAACATCCGCATCGTCAGCCCGTCCTCGGGCTGGGTCGCGGCCTGATCGAGATAGCGCGGATAGATCGTGGCGGTTCGCTGCTCGGGCGAGAGCGCATCGTGATGGGCCGCGATCGACAGGAAGATGCGGTCGATCGATTGCACCGCCGCTTCCACCGTGTCGGCGGTGACGTGCTTGGGCGCGCCGGGCGATTCCAGCGAGGGATAGAGGAAATCGAGATCGATGCGCTCCTGTGGCCCGGAGTGCCGCTGGATCTTCATCCGGATCGCCGTCGTCGGCAGGTTGAACAGCGTGCCGCCGACGCTCACCGGCAGCTTGTCCGGGGCGCTGGCGCCGCCGGCTCCCCAGGTCGGCCACAACAAATAGGCAACCAGCGCCACCGCACCCAGTGCGGCAGCGCCGCCGAGCACGATCGGGACCACGTGCGCCCAAGTGCGCGTCCTGGAGGACCTGAGGGGAGCTGCCGAAAACAACGTCATGATGAGCGCGCAGGGGACCGAAGTAGGCCGATGGCCGACGAATCAGCGGCGAATATGCCATGCGGCGGCGAATTCGCGCAGCCTTGCCGGCCGCGGGGAAGGGGGGAGGGCCCTGCGCGGATCGGCCGGCACCGTTAACCTTCTCTTAAGGATAATGTAGCGTTAACCAGCACGATTTGTCACAGGAAGGCTCCGGCGTTGCGTAAGTGCGGACAGTTTCCGATGACACCTGAAGCTCTCAATTCCTTCTTCTCGATTTGCATCGGTTTCGCGCTCGCCGGCGCCCTCGTGAACGGATACCAGGCGGTCGCGCAGCGGCCGGCCGGCTTCGGCCTGTTGCAGGACGGCGTGGCGCCGAAGACCTTCGCGGCGGTGCCGTTCCTGGTGTTCGCGGCGCCCTTCATCATCATGCGCAACACGCTGCGCGGCATGCAGCTGGAAAGCCGCCGCGTCGAATTCGTGATGATGGCGACCGTCATCGCCGGCTTCTGGAGCATGATGAGCGGCACCTTCTTCCTGATGACGCTGCGCGCCGCCGGCGTCCTGACCTGAGGCCAGGCTCGCAGGCCGCGCGGCCCTTTGCGTCGGGGCCGCCGTTTCGCTATGGCTGGGTCAACCCGACAGGAGACCTTGATGGCGATTTACGAGCTCGACGGGCAGGCGCCCGAACTTCCCGCCGACGGCAATTATTTCATCGCGGAGACCGCGACCGTGATCGGCCGGGTGCGCCTGAAGCCGGGGGCGAGCGTCTGGTTCGGCGCGGTGCTGCGCGGCGACAATGAGTGGATCGAGATCGGCGAGGGCGCCAACGTGCAGGACGGCTCGACCTGCCACACCGATCTCGGCTTTCCGCTCGTCATCGGCAAGAACTGCACCGTCGGTCACAACGTCATCCTGCATGGCTGCACCGTCGAGGAGGGCGCGCTGATCGGCATGGGCTCGATCGTGATGAACGGCGCGAAGATCGGCCGCAACAGCATCGTCGGCGCCGGTTCCGTCATCACCGAGGGCAAGGAGTTTGCCGAACGTTCGCTGATCATCGGCTCGCCCGCGCGCGTGATCCGCACGCTCGACGACGCGCAGGTGCAGAGAATGGGAAGCGCGGCGAAGTTCTACGTCGCCAACGGCCCGCGTTTCAAGAAAGGCTTGAAGCGGATCGGCTGAGCTCAGCGTCCTTCGGATTCGCGCGCTTCGATCGCGCCGGCGACCTTCTCGTGGCCGGCCGCCCAGAGCGCATGCTCGTCGCTGCCGTCGACGTAGGGATTGGCTTCGGCCGGGATGCGTTCGCGCGCGGCGCGTTCGCCTTCTGCAAAGGGATCGCGATCGGTCATCGTGATTTGGCCTCCTCGCTTTCAAGCTGATGTGACGGGATTGGTTCCGGAACGCGTCCTGGTCGGGACCGTTGACGGATAAAGGAGCATCCCAATGGTCCCACCGTGCGCAAACGCTTCAATGAAGACGTTGGTCTTGATCTTCGCCCTCGCGGCGATGCCGGCCGTATCCTTCGCGCAAGCGACCGGCGGCTCTGTGGGATCGAGCGGCAGTTCGTCGGGACCGACCGGAGGTGTCGCCAACGCGCCGGCGCCGCCGCCCGGCACCAACAGCCTGGGGACCGCTCAATCGTCAGGCCCGGGCTCCGGAGTCACCACCGGCTCCGGCACCGGTAGCGCTGCCGACGCCACCGTCAATGCCGAGAACCGGCAGCTCGACAAGAAGATGAAGAGCATCTGTCGCGGCTGCTGATGCTCGCGTGGAAGTGAGACAGTGTGGCTGTCCCGATGGCCCCGACAACGCTAGCTTGATCCGGCTTTGAAGCGTGGAGCGTGTCCACGCGGAGGATCGAGTGATGTTACGTAAGACGATGATGGCGGCGCTGGCCGTCGCGGTGGTCGGACTGTCGGCGCCGCAGGCGGCAGAGGCGCGGGGCGGTTTCGGACATGGCGGCGGCTTCCATGGCGGTGGATTCCATGGCGGCGGCTGGGGCCATGGCGGTCACGGCCATTGGCATGGCGGCGGCTTCTGGCCCGGCGTTGCCATCGGCGCAGGCCTCGCAGGCGCCGGCTATTACGGAGCCTATTACGGCTATGGCTCCCCCTATTACGGCGATCCCTACTATTATGGTACCGGCTATGACGACGGCGGTTACGGCGGCTGCTACGTCGTGCGCAAGCGCGTGATGACGCCTTCGGGTTGGCGATACCGTCGCGTCGACGTCTGTGAATGAGGCGGTAAGACGAATGAGGCCGGAAGATCTATCGGCCCACTAAAAAACAAGGCCGTTGACGCAGTATACCGTCAACGACCTTGCCAGCCCCGGATATTGAAATCGGCTCACGCCATCCGGTAACGGGCAGCATCGCGCGGAATCATACGGGCGAATGTGATCCAGTTCACAAGTGGAGAAATTAAAGCCGCCGGCGAAAGCCCAGCTCAGTCGCGCGAGCGCTTGCGCGCGCTGGCATGGCGGTAACGCGCCGGTTTCCTGCGGGTAACCGAGGGCGTCTCGGCCTCGGTGGCGCGGGCACTGGCGAAGGACTGGCGCAAGCCGTCGATGGATTCGTTCAGGGTCGTCACCTGCTCCGACAGGCGCTTGGTATCGGCCTGCTGGGCCGCGAGCAGTCGCTTCACGGTCTGGAGCTGGTCCTGCACGACCTGGAGCTGGTCGATCGATTCCTGCTGGGTCGCCTCCAAACCCTTGGTCTTCTCGACCAGCTGCTCGGAGGCCTGGGCGGTGCGGGCCTGCAGCTGTCGCGACGCCACCACCCGGTCGGTTTCCGGCGCTGAGCCGGTATAGGCGCGCCAGATCGCGATCGAAGTCACGCCGGCGATCAGCAGAAAAAGGGCAACGGCGGTCAGCGCGATGGGCTGGGCGCCAAGGCGAAACAGGGGGGTGGACGGTCTGTCCTCCACGAGATCGATCATCGCTGACAAAACCCAAAGTGAAACTTGGTGAGTGGCGAAGACCGGTTGCCGGAAAGGGCGACCGGGATGTCCCGAAAGTGTTACTGTTCGGCAACAATTGGGACCAAAAAGAGGCTGGCGGCCAAAAAAGCAGCCGGTGCTTGGCTTTACCCCCCGGGGGCGGGGCCAGATGGCCAGATTCAGGGCTGGAACGGCGAAAACGGCCCGGAATAGGTCTTCGGCCGCGGCGCCGCATAGGGGCCGAGCCGCGACGTCTTCAGCCCCAACCGCACCAGCGATTCCGCCAGCGTCACCGCGGCGGCGACGCCGTCGACTACGGGCAGGCCGTGGGCTGCGGCAAGTTCAGTGGCGAGATCGGACATGCCGGCGCAGCCGAGCACGACGGCCTCTGCCCGGTCGTCGCGGATGGCGGCGGTGATCTCCGCCGAGATTTTGCCGAGCGCGTCAGTGTTGCGCTCCTCGAGCGCGAGCACCGGGACCTCGGCGGCGCGGACCCGGGCGCAGCGCTCCGCAAGGCCGTACTTCTTCAGATTGTGTTCGATCGGCACGATGGAGACGCCCAGCGTCGTCACCACGGCAAAGCGCGCGGCGATCAGGCTCACCATGTGGAAGCCGGCTTCACCGATGCCGATCACCGGCACTTTCGCGGCGGCGCGCGCGGCATCCAAGCCGGTGTCGTCGAAGCAGGCGATGATGTGTGCATCCGCGCCATCGCGATCGGCGTCGCGGATGCAGCCGAGCATGCCGGGCACCGCAAAAGCCTCGTCGTAAAAACCCTCGATCGAGACCGGGCCCATCGCGGGCTGGCGCGCATCGATCACCGTGTCGGGCAGGGCAATGCTGCGCGCCGCAGCGGCGATCTTCGCCGTCATCGACGCCGTGGTGTTGGGATTGACGACGTGAAGTCGCATCGCGATCAGACGAGCCCCTTGTCAGACAAGCCCTTGGCCAGCGTCCGAGCCCTTGGCCGCCTGCCGCTTGTTGAGCACGTGGATGGTGCCGAGCGCAAGCGTGATCACGGTGAACGAGACGGCCGAGATCACGGTGCCGAGCGCATAGATGTCGGGGTTGGTCACGGTGGTGGTGAGGCCCTGGAGATCCAGTGGCAACGTGTTCACCGCGCCGATCGCCTGGCTGGAGCGCGCGAGCTCGTCCCAGGACAGCGTGAAGCCGAACAGGCCGATGCCGATCACCGAAGGCAGGATGATGGGCAGCACGACATGGCGGAATGTCTGCCACGGCGTCGCGCCGAGATCGCGCGCGGCTTCTTCCAGCCGAGGATCGAAGCGGTTGAAGATCGCGAACATGATGAGCAGCCCGAACGGCAGCGTCCAGGTCAGGTGCGCGCCGAGCCCGGAAGTGAGCAGGCCCATCGAGGTCTCGAAATTCTCGTTCCAGTGCGCCTTGATCAGATCGTCGACGATGCGGAATTCCAGCGAGATGCCGAGCGAGGTGATGATCGATGGAACAATGAGACTGGCGATCGCCGAATAGAACAGGATGCTTTGTGCCTTGAACTTGCGGCGGAAGGCCATGCCGGCGGCGACCGACAGCACCACGGTGACGATCATCACGATCACGCCCAGCAGCAGCGAGCGGCGGAAGGCCGCGCCGAGATCGACGATGCCGGTGCCCTGGAACAGCTTTGCGATCCAGAAGGTCGACACGCCGTTCATCGGGAAGGTGAGGCCGCCCTGCGGCCCCTGGAACGACAGCACGTAGATCGCGATCATCGGGCCGTAGAGAAACAGCGTGTAAGCCGCGAAGAAGGCCGCGAGCACGTAGAAAGAGCGGGGACGTCCTTCCTTCATGCTCAGAGCTCCTTCTTGATGTCGACGATGCGCGACATCATGGTGATGATCAGGAAGGTGATCGCGAGCAGGATCACGGCGTTCGCTGCCGCTGCCGGGAACTGCAGCGCGTTGACCCGCGTCTCGATGATCTTGCCGGCCGCGGCAATCTGCTGGCCGCCCATCACGCCGATGGTGATGAAGTCGCCCATCACGATGGTGATGACGAAGATCGAGCCGATCACGATGCCGGGCTTGGCCAGCGGAATGATGACGTTGACGAGCGTCTGCAAACCGGTGGCGCCGGCGTCATAGGCGGCCTCGATCAGCGACTTGTCGATGCGCACCATCGAATTGAAGATCGGCACCACCATGAAGAAGGTGAAGAGGTGCACCAGCGCCAGCACGACGGAGAATTCGGAGAACAGCAGCCATTCCAGCGGATGATTGATCAGCCCTGTCTTGACGAGGCCGGAATTGACGAGGCCGTTGCGACCGAGCAGCGGGATCCAGGCGATCATGCGGATCACGTTGGAGGTCCAGAACGGGATCGTGCAGAGCAGTGACAATCCCATCTGCCAGGTCTTTGACTTGACGTGGAAGGCGAGGAAATAGGCGACCCAGAAGCCGATGAAGAGGGTGATGGCCCAGACCATGAAGCAAAGCTTCAGCGTCATCAGATAGGTCTTGCCGATGGTGCAGAGCTCGGGAAGCTGCGCGATGCAGCCTTCGAACGTGTCGGTGTAGCCGCGGCCCGAGAAGGCCGGCAGCAGCTGGTATTCGTTGTAGTCCCAGAAGGACACGATGACGACGAACACCAGCGGGATCAGGAAGAAGGCGAGAAACACCAGCATCATCGGCCCGGCCTGGAGCCAGGAGATGAAGGACGGCGACAGGCGCGCCGCTTTCGCGGCGCGCTTCGTCTCCGATCCCCGGACGAGGTCCGGGGATGCCTGATGCAGGATGTCCTCTGACGCGTCCATCAACTTACGCCGCGATGAACTCGTTCCACTTGCGGACCATGTAGTCGTTCTCGTCCATCACGGCGTTCCAGCAGGCAACGCCGCCCATGCGGTCCTCGTAGGAGCCGCCGTCACGCACCGCGCCGGCCTTCTCCAGCAGCGAGCCGTCGGGCGCCTTGATGTCCTTCTCGGCCGGCTTGCCTTCCATCCAGTAGGCCCACTCGTACGGCTCCATGTGCGCCTTCGCGGTGGAGAGCACGGCGGAGTAGTAACCCTGGCGGTTGAGATAGGCGCCGGCATAGCCGGACAGGAACCAGTTCACGAACTCATAGGCCCATTCGAGCTTGGCACCCGACACGCCCTTGGAGACGCAGAAGCCCGACGCCCAGGATCGGTAGCCTTCCTTGAGCGGCTGGAAGGTGCAGGGGATGCCCATCGAGCGCACCTTCGTTACCGCCGGCGACCACATCGACTGGATCACCGTCTCGCCTGATGCCATCAGGTTGACGCTCTCGTTAAAATCCTTCCAGAAGGCGCGGAACTGGCCGGCCTTCTTGGCCTCGGTCATCACCTTCATGGTGAGATCGATCTCTTCCTTAGTCATGTTGCCCTTGTCGGCATATTTGTACTTGCCGGTGGCTTCCACGACCATCGCGGCATCCATGATGCCGATCGAGGGGATGTTGAGGATCGAGGCCTTGCCCTTGAATTCGGGATTGAGCAGCTCGGCCCAGGTGCTGATCGGCCGCTTGATCAGGTCGGGGCGGATGCCGAGCGTGTCGGCGTTGTAGACGGTCGGGATCAGCGTGACGAACTCGGTCGCCGACGTCGCGAACTTCTTGGAGTCCTTACCTTCGAGATAGAGCACCTTCCAGGGCGCGGTGCCCTGGCCGCCGATCTTCTTGCCGCCGGGCGTCTGACCCTTGGTGAAGACCGGCGTGATGTTGTCGAATTCCTTGATCTTCTTGGCGTCGAGGGCAAGGATGTTGCCCGACGGCACCAGCTTCTTCAGCGAGAAATATTCGGTGTCCAGCACGTCGAAGGAGTTCGGCTGGGTCATCACGCGCTTGGTGACGTCGTCGGTGGTCGCGGTGATGTATTCGATCTTGATGCCGGTGTCCTTCAGGCACTGCTTGGAGATGTCGTCGCCCTCGTTCACGGCGGTGCCGAGATAGCGCAGCACCTTCGCATCGGCCGACTTCACATAGGGAAAGCCGGTGATGGCGCCGGAGCCGGCGGCAAGGCCGGCGAGACCCGCGGTGCCCTTGAGCAGCGTGCGGCGGCTGACGCCCTTCTTCCCAGTGGTCTCGGTCATATCAGTCACTCCTCTGTTGCGCATTCCAGTGATCGATCGGCGCTATTGCAGGCGCTGCGCCTTGGCGGGATCCCAGGTCGCCAGCACGCGGTCGCCCGGACGGAACGGGTGAACGTCGAAGGTGGCTTCCGGAACATGGGAGAACAGGGCGGTGCCATCGTCGAGCGTGAGCGAGACGGCAATGTAGGAGCCCTGGTACTCGGTCTGGGTCAGCAGCGCCGGCGCGCCGAACGCGCCGTCGGCGAACGGCACGATGCCGAGCTGATCGGCGCGCACGGCGATGAGGTTGCCGGCGTCGCTGAGGACGTTGTGGCCGCCGATGAAGCGGGCCACGAATTCGGTGCGGGGATAGTGGAAGATGTCGCGGGCCGAGCCCTGCTGCTCGATCTTGCCGTGGTTCATCACCACGATGTGGTCGGCGAGCGCCATTGCCTCTTCCTGGCCGTGGGTGACCTGGATGAAGCTGATGCCGAGCTCGCGCTGCAGCCGCTTGAGTTCGCCGCGCATCTTCACCCGCAGGAACGGATCGAGCGCCGAGAGCGGCTCGTCGAGCAGCAGGATCTGCGGCTCGGTGATCAGCGCGCGGGCCAGCGCGACGCGTTGCTGCTGGCCGCCGGAGAGCTGCGCCGGCAGCCGGCCGGCATAGGGGCTCATGGCCACCAGCTCCAGGAGTTCCCCGGCACGCTTGTGCCGCGTCGGCTTGTCGACGCCGCGCATTTTCAGGGCGAAGGCGACGTTGTCGATCACGCTGAGGTGCGGAAACAGCGCGTAGGACTGGAACATCATCGCCGTGCCGCGCTTGGCGGGCTCGAGGTCGGTGACGTTCTGTGCGCCCAGGATGATGTCACCTTCGCTGACCGCCTCGTGGCCGGCGATCATGCGCAGGGTCGAGGTCTTGCCGCAGCCGGAGGGGCCGAGCAGGCAGCAATAGGTGCCTGCCGGGATCTTCAAATTGACGGTGTCGACCGCCAGCGTGGTGTCGTAGCGCTTGGTGACGGCGACCAGTTCGAGAGCGGCGGGAGTGGCCATGGCGTGTCCAAGGAGGGCGATGCTTCCGCCTCTCTCCGCAAGGTCCGTGCCAACAGCCGTCGGTCGGCAAAATCCCAAAACTGTGCAGCGGAGTCAGATCGTTAGATCGAATCCGGCGTATTCGGGCTGTCCGCCGCTTGGGCAGTCACCTGCACACAAAACGGGCGAAGATTGTATAAAGTTTCGCCTGTGATTGGATACAGCTCGTCGACTAACATTCGAGGCCGAACGTTCGCCGATCGAGCCTCACACCCATGGCCGCCAAGACCCGCCAAAAATCCGATGCGCCAGACGCGAGCGATCGCGTCAGCCGTATCAGGGAGGGTGTGACCGCGGCGATCCTCGAGCATCGTCTCTTGCCGGGCACGAAGCTTGGCGAGGACGAGATCGGTGAGATCTATGGTGCGAGCCGGACGCTGGTGCGTACCGCGCTGCAGCAACTCGCGCATGAGGGCATCGTCAACATCGAGAAGAACCGCGGCGCCTTCGTCGCGCGCCCGACGCCCGCCGATGCCCGCGAAGTGTTCGAGGCGCGCCGCCTGATCGAGCCCACCATCGTGGACCACGCGATCGACGCGGTCTCGCCGGCCTGGCTTGATCGCCTCCAGGGACATCTTGCCGAGGAGCGCGAGGCGGAGCTGCGCGGCGACGCGCGCGCCTCGGTCCGGCTCTCCGGCGAGTTTCATCGGCTCGTCGCCGAGATGAGCGGTCACAGCATCTATCTCGGCTTCCTCAAGGAGCTGATCGCGCGCTCCTCGCTCATCATCCTGCTCTATCGCCGCCACGACACGCCGGCCTGCGGCACCGATCACCATGCCGGCATCGTCGCCGCGATCCGCAAGCGCGACAAGCAGGCCGCGCGCGCGCAGATGCTGTCGCATCTGAACGAGATCGAAGCCGAGCTGTTCCTGAAGGACCCCGCCGCCGACGAGCTGCGGCTCGCCGACGTTCTGGGCGCCTGAGCGCCCGCGGCCTGGCGCCGCACGCGACCTCTTTGATTTACTTGCTTTGATTCAATTGTCGTCGGGCGAGCCGGTCCTTCATCATGGCAGAACTGCAATTGCCGCCATGGTTGTAAGTTGACGGCGGCTAAACGTCGGCGTCAACTACCGCCCGACGTTGCGTACCTGCCATCACCCCTCGCGTAGCCTGAACCTGTGTGGAAGGCTGATATGTCGGGTTTGAGGATGTCGGCCAAAGTCTTGGCCAGCACTGCATTGCTCGGCGGCATTGCAATGGTGCTCGGGAGCCTGTCATCCGCACCGGCTCAGGAGACGGCGGTCCTGTTCCGCAATGTCCGGATCTTCGACGGCAAGGGCAGCGCGCTCTCGGCGCCGTCCAACGTCCTCGTCAGAAACGGAGTCATCGAGAAGATTTCGACTGCGAACATCGCGCCCGCCGGTCAGGTGATCGACGGCGGTGGCCGCGTGCTGATGCCGGGACTGATCGATGCGCATTGGCACGCGATGCTGGTGCGTCCGACGCCGATGGCCGCGCTTACGGGCGATATCGGCTACAACAATTTGCTTGCGGCGGCTGAGGCGACCGCGACGCTGATGCGCGGCTTCACTACGGTGCGTGACATGGGCGGGCCCAGTTTCGGCCTCAAGCGAGCCATTGACGAGGATCTCGTCGCCGGTCCGCGCATCTATCCCTCCGGTGCCATCATCACCATCACCAGCGGCCATGGCGACTTCCGGCAGCTCTCCGATCTGCCGCGAACGATCGGCGGCATGCTCAGCCGCATGGAACTGGTCGGAGGCAGCATGGTCGCCGACAGCCCCGACGAGGTGCGCGTGCGCGCGCGTGAGCAGCTCATGCAGGGCGCCTCGCAGGTCAAGCTCACCGCAGGCGGCGGCGTCGCATCGCCCTTCAGCCCGCTCGACGTCTCCACCTTCACCGAGCCAGAGCTGCGCGCAGCCGTCGAAGCTGCCGACAATTGGGGCACCTATGTCGCCACGCACGCTTACACGCCGGTCGCGATCCAGCGCTCGATCGCAGCCGGCGTCAGATGCATCGAGCACGGTCATCTCATGGACGAGGCGAGCGCGAAGCTGATTGCCGAGAAGGGGATCTGGCTCAGCACGCAGCCGTTCCTGGATCCGTCCGCCGCGGCTGCGTTGGGACCGGCGGAGCAGGACAAGCTGCGGCAGGTGGTTGCCGGCACGGACCGCGTCTACGCGCTGGCGAAGAAGTACAAGATCAAGACCGCTTTCGGCACCGACGTGCTGTTCTCGAAGGCGCTGGCGGACAGGCAAGGCGCGATGCTGGCCGCGCTGACGCGCTGGTACACGCCCGCCGAAGCGCTGGCCATGGCGACGTCCGCCAATGCCGAACTGCTGAGCCTGTCTGGCCTGCGCAATCCCTATCCCGGCAAGCTCGGCGTGGTGGAGGAGGGCGCGCTGGCCGATCTCCTGCTCGTCGACGGCAATCCGCTCGACAACATCGCCCTCATCGAAGATCCCGCGAAGAATTTCGTCGTGATCATGAAGGGCGGCAGGATCTACAGGAACATCGTGCCGCGCTGACAAAGGCGGCCTTGCGGTGCGCTTTCCCGAGGGAAATTCATCGCCCCCGGCGACTACGCCTCGACCGCAAGCTCCTTTCGCACCAGGCTCACCCAGTAGGTCGATCCGAGTGCGAGCACATCGTCGTTGAAATCGTAGAGCGGTGTGTGAAGCCGGTGGCAGGGCCCGTCCTCGGCGCTGCCGTTTCCGATCCGGATGAAGGCGCCCGGGCGCTGCTCCAGCATGAAGGCGAAGTCGTCGGCGCCGGTGTTGAGCGGGATGTTGGTGTCGACCTTGCCGGCGCCGACGATGCCGGCCGCAACCTCGGTCGCGATCGCGACTTCTGCCGCGGTATTGACCAGCGGCGGATAGCGGCGCTTGTAGATGGTTTCGGCGGTGCAGCCCTGGATCGCCGCGACGCCGTCCGCCAGTTGGCGCAGCCGCTGCTCCAGAATATCGCGCACGGCGGGCGAGAAGCAGCGTGCGGTCCCGGTGATCACGACTTCGGCCGGGATGACGTTCGGCGAGCTGAACGCGCCGCCATGGATATGTCCGACGCTGAGCACTGCTGGCTCCACCGCCGGCACGTTGCGGGCGACGATCGTCTGGACGCCGAGGATGAAGTTGGCGAGCGGGATGGTGGGATCGGTTGCAGTATGCGCGCCGGATCCACCGTGGCCGCCGGTGCCGCGGAAGGTGACGATCCAGGTGTCGCTCGCCGCCAGCGCCGGGCCCTGGCGGATGCCGAACTCGCCGGCGCGAAGTCCGGGCTGGTTGTGCATGCCGTAGACCGCGTCGGTGGGAAAGCGCTCGAACAGGCCTTCCTCCAGCATCACGCGGGCGCCGCCGAGGCCTTCCTCCGCGGGCTGGAAGATGAAGTGCACGGTGCCGCCGAAATCTCTGTTCTCCGCGAGGTAACGCGCGGCACCAAGCAGCATCGCGGTGTGTCCATCATGGCCGCAGGCGTGCATCTTGCCGGGGACGGTCGAGCGATGCGCAAATTCGCTCTTCTCCTCGATGCGAAGCGCGTCCATGTCGGCGCGAAGCGCGATGGCGCGCTGTCCGGGCCGGTGGCCCCTGAGCGTGCCGACGACGCCGGTCCCGGCGATCGCTTCGTGGGTCTCGATGCCCCAGTCGCGCAGCTTGCCGGCCACCAGCGCTGCGGTTCGCACTTCCTCGAACGCGATCTCCGGATGGGCGTGAATGTCGCGCCGGATGGCGATCAGTTCGCCTTCGAAAGCCTTGATGGCGGACAGGATCGCGTTGCTGGTCATGACGGGCAATTCCGGATTCCGGTGAAGTCGGGTGAAGCGCAAGGCGCAGGACCCGATTAGCCCGAAGCATCCGAACGGGGAAGCTACGCGCGCGCACAGGAGGCAGGCATTGATTGCGCTGCTTGCGGACGCCCAAAAAAGTTGCGGCCAGCCATTGGGGGATGGCTGGCCGCGCGCGAACCGGTCTGGGACGGGGAGGGGTGGGGATGTGACCGGGTCGCGTAACCTGTTGTCTCGTTCCTAATCTCTTGCGCTGGCGGTGGAGACCGCCGGCTTGGTATCGCCGAGCGAGACCCAGACGTTGGGATCGCTCTGCGACTGGCGCTTGACGAAGCGGTAACCGGTCTCCGTCCAGGCAACGACGTTCTCGTTCTGGTTGTCGAGAACGAACTCGCCCTTGTCGGTCTTCACCGTCAGCACCGCGTGCCCTTCGCCCTTCTTGTCGCGCACGACGGTGATGAGCAGGGCCTCGCGGGGCCAGCCGGCATCCATCAGCATCTTGCGCTTCAACAGCACATAATCTTCACAGTCGCCGTAGCCGTCTGACGGCAGCGACCACTTCTCGATCACGCCCCAGTGCTCCTGGTCGGTCAAAGGCTTGACGGTCTCGTTGACCCAGCGATTGACCTTGACGAGGTCGCGCCACGCCGTCTGCGACATCACGATGTCGCGCGGCTGCGTCGGCCCGCCCTGGCACTGAGCGGCATTGTCCGCGCAGAACTCGACCCAGCCGATCGGCGCACGCGTGGTGTCGCCGAGGCTCGCGAAGAGCAGTCGGCCTTCGCCGGCCTGCGCTGCCGCGCTGATCCCGAAGAGCATGGCGGCAATCGCCAGTCCCTTCCCCTGTCCCCTGAAATCAAACATTGCGGCCCCCGTTTCTTGTTGGGACCACGTTTCGCACGGAGCTTTTGAGTTGCCGCTAAGTCGACCAAGTCAAGTCGAGACGAATGC
Source organism: Bradyrhizobium iriomotense (assembly GCF_018130765.1). GTDB lineage: Bacteria > Pseudomonadota > Alphaproteobacteria > Rhizobiales > Xanthobacteraceae > Bradyrhizobium > Bradyrhizobium iriomotense_A. The sequence continues at coordinate 172,892 of NZ_JAFCJZ010000017.1, read as the reverse complement.
AAGTAAAATACGCGGCGAATTCGATCTATACTTGAATAGAATTCGCGTAAAATTGGAGATTACTGCAATTGATTCAAACTTTATCGATTAACGCGGAAACGCTGGCGGAACCGCCGTTTCGGCGCGCAAGCGGGCCTCGCGTTAACTCGCGCAGCCCCCGTCACAACGCACGAAAAAGGCGGCGTCCGCATTGCGGATGCCGCCTTCAGTGGTGGAAAAACAGTGGTTTTGGCGTGGTTTCGCTTTACCGCGCGGTAACGCTCTCTTCGAGAGTCTCTGCCGGCTGCTCGTGCATGAATTCCAGCGCGAAGCCGTCTTCGAGGTTTCGGACCACGCGGCCCTGGACCCGGCCGAGCAGAACCGTTGACTTCAGCGGCGGGCGGTTCTCCGCGGCGATGGCCGCGCCCGACAGCGACAGGTCGATGATGCGGCAGGTCATCTTGGTGCCGTCCTCGAGCGTCAGCACCGCGATCGGGTTGCGCGGCACGATACGGTCATGGCGGCGGTCCTCGGGCAGGTTGAGGATGTCGCGGTTGGCGAGCCAGGTCAGCTGTGCGGCGAGCTTGTCGCGCTTCCTGGGCGTCGCCCCGATCGTCATGGCGAAGCCATTGTCGATGATGCGGGTGATCTTGCCCTCGACGCGGCCGATATGGTCGAGATAGGCGACCACGCGGTCGCCGACATTGCCGATGCCGGGGGCGAGCAAAGCGAGGCCGCCCGGCGACATGTTGATCACCTGGCAGGGGAATTCACGGCGGTCCGGCAGCATGTAGCGGCCGAGCAGGTGCACCTTGACCCGCTGGAAACGCCGACGCTCCTCGGCGGCCGGAAGAAATTTTTTGTTCGCCAACGCCATTTTCAACACCCGACCCCCCGCCCGGGCGGAGTCCGGCACGACCCTAAGGTGCATAGGGTTAATGCCGCGTTAGGATCGGACGCGCCGGTTACGGACAGACACAATCGAAAAGCCACATCCCGAGGGGAACCGGTCAAGCCGTCCGTGCCCCCCGCTGATACAGCAGGACCAGCAGCGTCAGCAGCAGAGCGGCCGACAGCCCGAGCGACCAGTGGATGCCGATCGCCGCGCCGAACACGCCGACCGTGATGCCGCTGAAGGCCCGCATGCCCAGCCCGGCCATATTATAAAGACCGACGACGCGGCCGCGGATGTCATGCGGCGCGTTCAGCTGCACCAGGGCCTGTGCCATGGTGTTGAAGGACAGCTCGAAGAAGCCCGCGAAGAACAGCAGCACGATCGCGACCGGATAGATCCGCATAGCGGCGAAGCCGAGCAGCGCAACGCTCCAGAGCATCGCCAGCGTGATCGCGGTGCGCGGCGTGCCCTTGAGGCGTCCCCAGGATTCCAGCGCAATGCCGGCGAGCAGCGCGCCGGCGGCATCCGCCGCGAGCAGCACGCTGTAGGAAACGCCGGGATCGCCATGGCCGAGATCGCCGGCAAAGCCTGGCATCTGGGCGTGATAGGCATTGCCGATCATGAACGAGGTGAGGCCGGCAAGCCACGTCATCGCCGTCAGCACCGGCTGCGTGCCGATGGCGCGGATGGTGAGCGCGATGTCGGCAAGGCCGCGCACCGCAAAGCGTCGCGCAGCCAGGCTCTTGTCCCGCACCGGGGCCCAGAACAGCCAGAGCAGCATCGGCAGATAGAACAGCGTGTTGAAGATGATGCCGTGTGAGGGGCCGAGCGTCAGCATGATGATCCCGCCCACCGCAGGTCCGACCAGAATGCCGAGATAGCGCGCCATCGCGTTCAGCCGCACTGCGCTCGGCAGGTCGGCCGGCCCGACGAGGTCGTAGAGCAAGAGCTGGTTCGGCGTCTGCCACAGCACGCCGGCGCAGCCGTGGATCACCAGCAGCAGCATCGCGTGCCACATCTGGATCGTGTCGGTGAGGAAGAAGAAGCCCCATCCGGCGGAGGCCACAATGAAGAGCAGCATGCCGCACTGGATGATCCGGCGCGGATCGAACCGGTCGGCGAGACCACCGACCGCGACCGAGAACAGCAGGAACGGCAGCCAGTGCGACAGCACGGCAAAACCGCCCAGCGTCGGCGAATGGAATTTCTGGAACACCACCCAATAGCTGATCACATGCTCGATATTGTCGGCCATCATCGCCAGCACGTAGGCCGTGAACTGGAGACGATACGGCACGGACCTCATCGCCGCGAACGAGCCGGACGCGACCACGGGATTTTGGGGAAGGGGGTTCAAGCGGGCACCTGGGTGGGACTGTTCGGGCCTTACACGTTCGCTGTCCCGTGCTCAAGACACTTGGGTGTGTCCCGTAGCTCGGATGAGCGAAGCGATATCCGGGGCCACTGTTCCCGCATGTCGCTACGCTCATGCGGGCTACGAGACTACGCCAGCGACTTCACGTAAACTGCATACGGCACGCCCAGAATATCCGGCGCGTCGCCACTCCTCACAAATCCCATCCGCAGATACATCGGCAGCGCGATCGTCATGATCGGCGTCGTGTGCAGAGCGATGGCCGGCGACTGGTCGCGCTCGGCGCGGCGCAGGCACTCTTCGGTCAATTGCCGGCCGATGCCCTTGCCGCGCGCGGAAGGGTCGACCACCAGCATGCGGATGACCGGCCAGGCCGGATCGAAGAATTCCGGCTTCGGCGCTTGCGCGCCGACATAAGCGACGGCGCCGACGATCTGGCCACCGTCTTCGGCAACGATGATTTCGCCTGTCTTGGCAAGCCGCGGCATCTTCGCGACGTTGGCCGTGAACAGCGGCCAGTCGGAATAGTGCTGCTCGAACTCGGCGAACGCGGCCAGCGCGACACGGACGATCGCTTCCGCATCGTCAGCCCGATAATCGCGCAGCATTGGCGAGCCCCTCTCTTGTAGCCCGGATGAGCGAAGCGATATCCGGGGACAGTGTCCCGCATATCGCTTCGCTCATGCGGGCTACGAGACTGCCCGCTTGGCACGGTCGCCCATCTCACATACGCTTCGCCTCAGCCCGCACCACCAATCATAACAGACGGGCAGCGAGGACACACCATGGAGCAAATCCGCGTCTGCACCCACGCAGGGCCGGGCTCGGAGCCCGTCATCCGCACCGTGCCGTGGCCGAAGGTCGGCCGCAAGGCCGCGCTGATCAAGGTCGGCGCCTGCGGGGTCTGCGGCACCGATCTGCATATCCTGAAGGGTCACTGGCCGAAGCCGCTGCCCTGGCCGTTCACGCTCGGCCACGAGCTCGGCGGCATCATCGTCGAATGCGGCGAGGAGTTCACCGAGGACTTCATGAGCAAGCCGCTCAAGGTCGGCTCGAAGGTGATGATCCCGCCGCTGATGCCGTGCGGGCGCTGCTACTACTGCGTCCACTATCCGCAGACCGCCAACAAATGCCTGACGCCCGTCTATTACGGCCGCTATCTCGGCTTCGACAAGGCGCCGCACATGTGGGGCGGCTGGGCCGAATATGTCTATGTCGATCTCGAGATGCTGCCGGGCACCAAGATCTACAAGCTGCCCGACGACATGTCCCTGCGACTCGGTGCATTGTCGGAGCCGCTGACGTCCTGCATCCGCGCCTTCAACCGCGCGACCCGGGCCGGTGGTTTTTCCTGGGGCGACACGGTGGTGATCCAGGGCTCGGGCCCGATCGGCATTCTCGCGGTCGCCGCCGCCAAGGAGATGGGAGCAGGGCGCGTGATCTGCGTCGGCGCGCCGGAAGAGCCGCGGCTCAAGCTCGCGCGCGAGTTCGGCGCAGAGGCGACTGTGAACATCGAGGAGCTCAAGTCGCCGCAGGAGCGCATCGATCGCGTGCGGAAAATCGTCGGCGGCTTCGGCGCTGACCTCGTGATGGATTGCTCGGGCCATCCCACGGCCGGCCCCGAAGGCATCGAGATGCTGCGCGACGGCGGCACCTATGTCGAGATGGGCCAGTTCACCGACGCCGGCTCGATCGACACGTCGTGGCATCGCATCTGTACCAAGGACCTCAACGTGCTGGGATCCTGGGGCTTTACCGGCAACGACCTGCCGCTCGGCGTCGACATGCTCTACCGTACGCGTGACAAATATCCGTGGCTGAAGATGCAGACGATCTATCCGTTCACGGAAGAGGGTGTCGCACAGGCCGTGAGGGACGCGATGGCGATGAAGACGGTGAAGTCGACCATCGTGCCGTGGCCGGAGCTGGTGGAGTGAGGGCGTGTAGCCCGGATGAGCGGAGCGATATCCGGGAAGCTTGTCGATGATTTCCCGCATGTCGCTTCGCTCATGCGGGCTACACGACGGAGTTTGGATTGAACGACGAAATGACAAACGCACAGACGACCGATCCGGGCCGGCGCTCACCCTTCGGCGCCATCCGCGCGATCGACTACACCGTCATCTTCGTCCGCGACATGGCGGCGATGCGGCACTTCTACGAGGGCGTGCTCGCCTTTCCACTGCTGCGCGAGCTTTCGCCGAACTGGATTGAGTACGGCATCGGCCCCAACACGCTGGCTTTGGCAAGACCGAGCCGGACCGCGACTGACGCGCCGATACCGGCGGGCAGCGCCTCGCTGCAACTGGCTTTCAAGGTCGCCGCAGCCGAGGTCGATCAATGCGCCGACGAGCTCGTGCGGCAGGGCGTGGCGCTGCTCTCGCCGCCGACGGACCAGTCCTTCGGACATCGCACACTGTTCTTTCGCGACCCTGACGGCAATCTTCTGGAGGTCTATGCCGAAATCTGAACCGCGGCAGAGCCGGCCGATGCCCAAAAAGTTCCACCAGGAATTCGCAAGTTATTCACGTCTGGGTGAAACTTAAGTCCCAGTTCCGGCTTTCAGTCCCCGGGAGAGGTATCGTGAAGCGAATCCTGAAACCCGTCACTTACATCCTGGCTGCGATCTACTTCCTGGTGGATGCGGTCTTCATGGCCGTGGCAAGGCCCATCGCGCGCTGGATCGGGCGGCATTTCGAATTCAGGCGGTTGCGCGCCTGGATCAGGTCGCTTCCGCCTTATCCGTCACTCGCCCTGTTTTCCGTGCCCGTCATCATTCTGGAGCCGATCAAGCCCTTGGCGGCTTACTTCGCCGCGACCGGTCAGTTCGTGAGCGGCGCGGCGACATTCATCGTCGGCGAATTGCTCAAGCTCGTGCTGGTCGAGCGCCTGTTCCATCTCACGCGCGACAAGCTGATGCGGATTCCGGCATTCGCCTGGGCGTACGGCAAATTCGCCGAGATGAAAGCGTGGCTGCAGGCAACCGAAGCCTGGCGGGCCATCCGGGCCCTGAGCCGCGCGGCGAAGGACATTGTTGCGCGGGCAAGGGCCAAGCTGGTCGGCAGCTTCAGCAGGCTGGCGACCTCGAGGGATTAGACCAGAGCCAACCGCGTTGCCTCTATGCGAGCTTGCGCGCTGCTGCCGTTGCCTTGTCACCCGTATTCGGCGTGCCGGTCGGCTCGATCAGCATCAGATGAACCTCCTCGCGCGCGACCGGTCGATGTTCGACCCCCTTAGGCACGACATAGAGCTCGCCCGGGCCGAGCGTCACCGTGCGGTCCCGCAGTTCGATGTCCAGATTGCCTTTCAGGACGAGAAAGAAATCGTCGGTGTCGTCGTGCTTGTGCCAGGTGAATTCGCCCTTCACCTTCACCACCATCACGTCGCAATCGTTGAAGGTCGTGATCGTACGCGGCGACCAATAATCCCCAAAGGTCGCGAGCTTGTCGGCAAGCGATATTCCGTCGGCCATGTTTCACCCGTCGCTCTTTCGCGAGGTACGATTTGGGATCGAATGTCCGACGCGACAAGGGCGCGCATCCCGTCAATCGTCCTCCTTCACCACCTTCGCGCCCTCGATCTCCCGTACGATCCGCTCGTCCGGCCCCACGATCCCGAGATCGAACTCGCGGTCCGGCGTGACGAGGATCAGGCGCTGACCGGCGATCACGACCACCGTCATGTCGTTGCGCTCGCCCTCCGCCGCCCATGCGCGGATGTCGCCGGCATAGGGCTCCCTGCGCCAGGCGTTGGGAGAGCCCGGGTCGCAGCGGACTTCGATGCCGTCCTCCGAGGTGGTCAGGACGAGCTTTGAACGGCTTGGCTTCCATCGTTCGTCGAGCAGATCGCTCGCCAGCCACAAGCAGGCGAAGTCCTCGCATTCACCCGGCCGCTCCGTGTAGATCGCGCAGCCGCGGCCGGGCCTGCAATTCCGGCACCAGCTGTTCGCGGGCTTGGCCAGCGCCTCGATGGCCATCACCTTGCAGCAGAGCGTGCAGTGGCCGCAGGCGCGTTTGACGGAGGACGTCACGCGGTCATTCCCATCCGATCCGGTGGGTGTCAGGTTAATGGAGGTGGCTGCGAAAATCCGCTGCAACCTTCAGGCGCGGTTCTATCCGCCAAGCCATGCATCACAGGGCATGGTACTTTGGCAGCACTTGGCGTAAAGAGCCCCCAATCAAATCGCCATCGTGCGGCCAGGCCCATTGCCGCGCACGCCAGCTCAGGTTCGCCGGGTTCATCGCTCCGCGCCTGAATTAACCAAGGTTTCCCATCTCGTGTCTCTTCCGGCCCTGATCCCGCCGCTCGCCCGAGCTTTGGCCGAGCGGAACTATGATTCACTGACCCCCGTCCAGCTCGCCGTGCTCGCCCACGAAGCGACCAGCCGCGACCTTCTGGTCTCGGCCCAAACCGGCTCCGGCAAGACCGTCGCCTATGGATTGGCGATTGCCAAAAATCTTCTCGATGATGCCGAGCAGTTCGAGCAGGCCGGTGCACCGCTCGCCCTGATCGTTGCGCCGACCCGCGAGCTCGCACTTCAGGTTCAGCGCGAGCTGGCCTGGCTGTATGGGCATGCAGGCGGGCGCGTCGTCTCCTGCGTCGGCGGCATGGATCCGCGGCGTGAGCAGCGCGAGCTGGCCGCCGGCGCGCATATCGTCGTCGGCACGCCCGGGCGCCTGTGCGATCACTTGCGGCGCGGCCGTCTCGACATCTCCGAACTCGCCGCCGTGGTGCTCGACGAGGCCGACGAGATGCTCAATCTCGGCTTTCGCGAGGACATGGAATTCATCCTCGAGACCACGCCGGAGACGCGCCGCACGCTGCTGTTCTCGGCGACGTTCCCGCGCGGCATTGTTGCGCTCGCCAGGCAGTATCAGCGCGACGCCTTCCGGATCGAGGTCGCCGGCGACGAGGGCGGTCACGCCGATATCGAGTACCGTGCGATCCGCATCGCGCCCGCCGACGTCGAGCACGCCGTCGTCAACGTGCTGCGCTTCTACGAGGCGCCGAGTGCGCTGGTGTTCTGCAGCACGCGTGACGCCGTCAGGCATTTGCAGGCAGCGCTGTTGGAGCGCGGTTTTGCCGTGGTCGCGCTGTCGGGCGAGCTGACGCAGAACGAGCGGACCCTGGCGCTGCAGTCGCTGCGCGACGGTCGCGCCCGGGTCTGTGTCGCAACCGACGTTGCCGCCCGCGGCATCGATCTGCCGAGCCTCGACCTCGTTATCCACGCCGATTTGCCCAACGACGCCGAGGTCATGCAGCATCGCTCGGGCCGAACGGGGCGCGCGGGCCGAAAGGGGACGAGCGTCCTCTTGGTGCCGCCCGCGCGGCGGCGGCGTGCGGAACTGTTGCTGAACCTCTCGGGCATCGATGCGGACTGGGGTACGGCGCCGCAGGCGGACGAAATCCGCAAGCTCGATCACGAGCGCATGAAGGACGTGCTGTTCACCGAGGAGACGACGCCTGATGATCTGGCGCTGGCGCAGGCATTGCTCGCCGAGCGGTCGGCCGAGGACATCGCCGCCGCGCTGGCGCGGCTTTATCGCGCGCGGCTGCCGTCGCCCGAAGACATCATCGATCCCGGCGAGCGGACCGGCCGGCCGCGCGAGGATCGCGGCCGCGACAGGTTTGAAGGCGGTGACGATCGTCCCGCAAAACCTCGGGCGAAATCCGGAAAAGCGTCGGCGAAGCACGCCATGGCGGAGGGCAGCGTCTGGTTCCGCGCCGCGATCGGACGGCGCAAGAATGCGGAGGCGCGCTGGCTGCTGCCGATGATCTGCCGCAGAGGCGGCATCGACAAGCGCGACATCGGCGCGATCAAGATCATGGACACCACCACCGAGTTCGAGATTTCCGAGCGGGTCGCGGAGTCCTTTGCCGTGAAGATCAAGCGTCCGGACAAGGAGGACAGCATCCGCATCGAGCCGATGACGGAGGCGCCGCAGCGAGAAGAGCGTTCGGAGGAGCGATCACACGCGCCTCGGCGTGAGCGTGGCGACAGCGACCATCGTGAACGTCGCGACGACCGCGTGCGTGAGGCAGGTGGCTTCAAGCAGCGGGACAAGGGACACGGCGAGCGCAGGCCGAAATTCGACGAGGCTCCTTCGTTCGGAAAGAAAAAGCAACACAAGAACAAGCCGGGCCACGCCGAGCCTTCGGTCACGCCTTGGCCGGTGAAGGGCGCGCCCGGAAAGAAATCAAAGAAGAAGCGTCGGGGCTGAGCGGCACCAGACCATGCAGACAGCAATGATGCCGCCGGATTGCGCCGGCGGCATCATCTGAAAAGCCTGTGTGAACTCAGCGGCCGCCGCCGCCACCACCACCACCTCCTCCGCCGCCACCACCGCCGGCGTCACGCAGCGCCGAATTGTAGCGCGGGTCGGTCTGCCTCATGTAAGCGGGCGAGATATCATGGGTGGGACGAACGACGCGACGTCCGCCGCCCTGGTTCGGCAGCTCGATCAGGCCGGCACAGCCTTCGAAGAAGGCGAACTCGCAGCCATAGGTGCGATGCTGCGCCGCGTTGGCGCTGGTCGCGCTGAACGCAGCCGTCGCAGCGAATGCAATCAAGGCAACTTTCGACAATGTGAGTTTCATGGAATTCTCCAGTCTCGGTTCGGCGAGACCGGAACGGCCCGCACAGTCCTTCGACGGGAGCTGGCCGAAAGCGGTTCGAAGGCGCGGTTTCACGCCCGCGTGAGCCGGGATTGACCGGCTGGGCCGTTACGTCGCGGCGAGGTCGCGGAGCATGTAGGTTGCGCCGTCGCCGTAGGATGCGAGTTTCGCGCGCAATTGCGCATCCGCCGGTACCGGCCGAAAGCCGAACCGCTCCCAGAGCGGCCGCGTGGCGTAGACTGAGACCAGCGCGAGCGCCGGGATGCCCGACGCACGAGCCAGCTTCTCGATATCGGCAACATAAGCGCGCGACGCGCCACCGCGGAAATCGGGCAGCACTGCGACGTCATGCACGTAGATGCAATCCGTTTCGTCCGGAAGCCGTTCGAGGAAAGCATCGAGCGGCGGAACCCAGTGCTGCTTCCAGGGATGCGCGAGGCCGTAGCCAACGATCTCGTCGTCCGCAATGAGCGCGCGGCAGCCATCGGGATAGAGCCGCATCTTTTCCGCGAACACCTCGGGGCGTTCGGGAAGGGCGGGATGGATGCGCGCCGCGATCGCGCTGATCCCAGGCAGGTCGGAGGCGCGTGCGGGACGCCAATGCGGCTTGCTCATGTCGGTCCGTCGTTCCGTCTCACTCATTCCAGTTTATTCCGCCGCGCCGGTGCGCGCAGCGAAAAATATCCTTGCCGCGCGCGCAGGAATACGGCGCCTCGCGCGGCGTCCTACCCATGCAAGCCAATTGCATGACAGGAGATACCATGACGTCCTCAATCCGCCTCGCGCTCACGCTCGCCGTGTCGCTCGCGATCGTTCCCGCCGCGTTTGCCGCGCCGCCGACCAAGACCGGCAAGACCGACAAGGGCAACGTGCTCACCGACGCGAAGGGTATGACGCTCTACACCTTCGACAAGGATGCCGACGGCAAGTCGGCCTGCAACGGGCCGTGTGCGACGAACTGGCCGGTGCTGAAGGCCGAGGCGAGCGACGCCCCCGGCGACGGCTACACCGTCATCACGCGCGACGACGGCTCGAAGCAATGGGCCTACAAGGGCAAGCCGCTCTACACCTTCGCCAAGGACCAGAAGCCCGGCGACATCACCGGCGATGGCTTCCTGAACGGTGCCTGGCATCTGGCGATGCCCTGACGGATCCGCGCACAGACCCGGTGCACCGTCTCACGGAGGCAGGCGCACCGGGCCGCACGCGGGCTGGAGCGGCCAGAAATGACGCAAGTCCGGCAAAAAAGATCATGTTGCTAGCGCGATCATTTGCCTCGCAGCATGGGCGCTGCTGCGCTCATTTCAAGTTGGTGCATGCGATCGCAACAACTTTAAAGATGTAAAACGCAGCCTGTGCCGCTTCGCCGCATCAATTGAACAAATTCGCGCTGAGAGTCTGAAAGCGAACCGAACCGGGCACTTTCTTCGGTCATAGTTGGTCCTGCAAGGGGACGGGGGCGGTTATCCGCAGCAACAATCCCACCGCGTTGAAAGTAGCAGTATTGGTGTCCTGGTGCGGCACGCACCTCGACGCTGCGGGGAGTCTTCAATCCGTGATCTAGTTTCGCTTGAAAGGATGAAAGCCCGTGAATGATGCCAATGTGAAAGTCGAGACCAATGCCGCTCCGCAAGACGTGGGGGCCAACGGAAGCGCAAAGCTCCAGTTCGACGTACCGTTCTTCAACATGCAGACGATGTTCGGCAGTTTCGCCGAGCAGGGCGCCACGCGGGCCCAGGCAAATTTTGCGAAGGTGAGGGCGACTTCGGAGGAAGTCACCGCAGCTCTCTGCGATGCCTGTTCGACCAATGCCAGGCGTGCCGCCGACTACGGCATCAAGCTCATCGAAATATCCCACACCAATACGACCTCCACGCTGGACTTCATTTCCCAGCTTGTCGATGCGAGGTCGTTTGCCGATCTCGTCAACCTCTCCACCGCCCACAGCCGCAAGACCTTTGAAGCAACTTCGGCTCAGAACCGCGAACTCTGGGATCTCGCCCAGAAGGTCGCAACCGAAACGGCCGAGCCGATCAAGCAGAGCTTCAACCGGGTATTGCGTAGCGCTGCTTGAATCGAAGCGGTTGGCCGCGCGGATCGGCTGGACGAGCGTCTCCGAAAGAAGAGCAGCCGTCCAGCCGATTGCGGCCTCCCTCACTGTTGACGTGATGCCAAGCTGGAGGAAATCACGATGGGTATGGTGATGATCAAGTGTCCGGAAACCGGAAACGCAATTCCGACGGGCATCGAGATGGATGGCGAGAGGTTTCGGTGCAGCGCGGTGTTCTTTTCGCGCACTTATTGCAGGATGTGCGCAGCGACGCACGAATGGTTCGCCAGAGAGGCGTGGGTCTACGAGACGGTCTTGGCGAACGGCGGGTCCGCGGGGAGGCAGCCAATCCGCGCCGGCGCGGTGTGAAGGACCCTTGGCGCATCCTGCAAAACGATCCGATCGATCCTGCGGCTCATCACCTTGTAGCACTCACAGGCGATGATCTCGAGCCGGTGCCTGTCGATCTCGAGCTGGCCGCGCCGGTTGGACTTGATTGCCCGTGATGAGCGCAACGCGCTCACCACGTGCGTGACCGTGGTGCGGCGGACGCCGAGCAATTCCGACAGCGTCTCCTGCGTCAAGGGCAGGATGTCACCACCATCCGTCCGGTCGTGGATATGCAGCAGCCAGCGGGCGAGGCGCGCCTCGACCGAATGCAGAGCATTGCAGGCTGCGACGTGCTGGAATTGCGTCATCAACGCCCGGGTGAGGATCTGAACCGCAGTTGCGAGAGCAGGACTGCGTTCGAGCGCAATGTGAAATCGTGCGGGCGAGATCTGCAGAGCCGTCCCGGCCACGCGGACGACTGCGGTCATGGGGGAGCGGGTCGGGCCGAGCGCCGTCATGAGTCCGACGGCGCCGTCGTTGCCGATCACGGCAGTTGCCGCCGTCTGTCCGTTCGGCAACTCCATGATGAGGGCGATCGCGCCGCTGCAGGGAAAGGAGAGATGATCGATCTTGTCGCCCGATCGAACCAGGACGGCGTCGTGCTGGAGCTCTACTTTTCGCAAATGGGGGGCAAGCAACGCGAAATCGGCCGGCGGTAACGCAGCTAACAACCGATTACCAACTTTGATCGCGTGCTCCATCACGGGAATCGTCCCTGGACGGACGCCCGGCAGACGCATCTTCACCAATCGAGCTGCGCTGCCGCTTGCCACGGCAAACGAATAAACTCGTCTTAAAAGCTAAGGTTCCTGTGACGTATTCGCAAGCCGGCACGCGAATGCGTTTGATCTTGATCAAACCTTCGAAGATCGGGCCGGCGTGTGCAAGGCTGCGCGTCTGACGCGAGGGCTGCTCCTAGCGCAGCCCCTCATACACCATCAGCCCGCGGGCGATCTGCAGTTTGCGGATCGCGCGCGGCAGCAGCTTCTCCGGCTGGTGCAGGTAGCGCCACGAGGTGAGGGTGAAGGCTGAAAGCGCGCCGCATTCGTCGTCGAACGGCGCGAGCACGCCGGTGACGCTCACCGGCGTATGCGGGCGGGCGTTGAAGGGCAGCAGCAGGAGCTCGAGATGCGCCTTGCTGCCGTCCTCGCGCGTGGCGGTGACGCCGGCAATCGCACCGAGCGTCTCATCGGCGACGATGGTCGCGATTTCCTCGATCTCGCTGCGGCTGGCCGCCGTGAACAGCGCCGCAAAGCTCTGGTCCTTGAGGTCGATCCCGGCCAGCGCGCAGACGCGGGTACCGGCGACGCGGAAGGGGAAGCCAAGATTGGGCTCGCAGGACAGCACGAAGATGTCACCGAGCAGGCCGCGAACCGCGGCCGGATCGATGTCGGCCCGGTCAGGGGCCCGCGCAGTCCCGCGCTTCTTGTCCCAATACGCGAAAAATGCGCGGCTCGACGGATGTTTCATGGCTGACGCTAATCCCGGGGCGCAACCGCGCGGGACAGATCTGTCCCGCTTCAGTGCACCCGCGATCCCTTCTGTTGTTGTGCAGGAGGGGATTTGCAGCGTCCATGCCGCGGGGGCGTTTTCGCAGCCCTTAATGCTGTCTTTGCGTCGTTAACGTTAAATTAACTATGCGCTTTGCGCCTCGCGCGGCCCTGTTATGGTGATCGCGGTCGCAAGCCTCGCCGCTTTTCTCCAGATTCTCGGCGGGGCCTGTACACAGGGCGTCAAACAGTTTGGCCGCGGGCCGGGGAGGGGTGGGGATACACCTTCATTCCCTAGGGCATCGGAAGGCCGACACGGACAGGCAGGGCTTTCCCAGGGCCCTGCCTTTTCCTTTTGTGCACTTGCGCAAGGCCGGCAAACGCGACTATCTCCAAGCCTGTCGCTCCGATCGCGCCTGAAAGCGAAGCTGCCTTGGATTCCCCGCCGCAAGATTCGTCGCCGCAAGGTCCTCAGCCGGCCGCGCCGGCCGTCCATGAGGAGGCTCCGCGCGAGCCGATCCTGACGCTGCCGGTGGCGCTGACCGCCTATATCGCGCTGCTGGCGCTGATCCATCTGCGGGTGCTGCTGCCGCCGGAGCTTGAGAACTGGACCATCGATGTCTTCGGCTTCATCCCGAAACGCTACGACTCCTCGTTGCTCAATCTGCAGATCCCCGGCGGTGCCGGCGCCAAGGTCTGGAGCTTCGTCACTTATTCGCTGCTGCACGCCAATCTGACCCATCTCGGCTTCAACGTGCTGTGGCTGCTGCCGTTCGGCAGCGCGCTGGCGCGGCGTTTCGGCGCGGTCAGGTTCTTCGTCTTCATGGCGGTGACGGCGGCGGCCGGCGCGCTTGCCCATCTCGTCACCCATGAGCATGCGGTGGCGCCGATGATCGGCGCTTCGGCCTCGGTGTCGGGCGCGATGGCAGCCGCGATCCGCTTTGCCTTCGCCCGCGGCAGCTTCCTGTCGTTCAGCCGATCGGATGCCGATACCGCCGCAAAAGTTCCCGCGCTGCCGCTGTCGCGTGCGCTGCGCGACGGGCGGGTGGTCGCCTTCCTCGCAGTGTGGTTCGGCGTCAACATCATCTTCGGCGTCGGCGCGATCGGCGTCGATGCCGAGACCACCAGCGTCGCATGGCAGGCGCATATCGGCGGCTTCTTCGCCGGCCTCCTGCTGTTCGCGTTGTTCGATCCTGTGCCGCGCGTGCGAAGCGATGCTGCGGATGCGTCATCACGGGACGTTTCCGACCGCGTTTGAAGCGGCGCTTGCGGCCCGGCCCGAATTCATCCATCATTCTCTGGAAGAATGTTCCGAAGCTGCAAGCCGCTAGCGGCAATGCTTCGCAAAGCGCGCGAGCGTGAAACCCGCGCCAAAACTGTTAGTTGAAGACTCGCGAACAAGTCCGGACCGCGAAACGCGGACGGATCCGATTCAGGGAGGCGACAATGACGGTACGTTCCATTCTCAACACCAAGGGCCACCAGATCATGAGCGTCGAGCCCGACGCCAAGCTGTCGGCCGTGGTCAGGCTGCTCGGTGAGAAGAAGATCGGCGCGGTGCTGGTGATGAACCAGAGCCGGCTGGAAGGCATCCTGTCCGAGCGCGACATCGTGCGCGTGCTCGGCGAGCGTGGCGCCGGCGTGCTGGAGGAGCCGGTCTCGGAGGTCATGACCCGCAAGGTTGTCACCTGCAAGGAGACCGACACGGTCGCCGAGCTCATGGAGGTGATGACGACAGGCAAGTTCCGCCATCTGCCCGTCATCGACAACGGCAAGGTGGTCGGCCTGATCTCGATCGGCGACATCGTCAAATGGCGTGTCCGCGAATACGAGACCGAGCAGGAAGCCCTGCGCGACTACATCAAGACGGCCTGACGGACCTCACGCGTCCGCCTTACTCGCCCGCTTTGGGCGCGTGGCCCGCGGGCGCCGGCGCGAGCACCTCGATCGCCTCCTGGATCGACGCCAGCGCGCGCTCGGCGGCGCGCGTGCCATGGGCGATCAGGTCCTCGGCGCGGTGGAAGTCGAACCAGCCGAAATGGCCGACCCGCGGCGTGATCAACAGATCGGGCGGATCGCCGGCAAGGCGCGCGCGGGTGATGCGGTCCTGCATGATGTTGAAGGCATCGACCATCACCGAGGAGATGCCGGGCCGTCCGCCACCGCCGAAGAACTCGCGCTTCATGGTCTTCTCGGGCGAGAACAGGCGCGGAAAGCGACGCTTGGTCGGCGTCGCCTCGACCTCGGGCGCGACCGGGGCGGGCGCCGCGCCGTGCGCGTGGATGGTCGTGGAATGGGTGAAGATGTCGCTGGAAAGATTTGCGGCGATGACGATTTCGGCGCCGAGCGCGCGGGCGGCCGAGACCGGCACCGGATTGACCAGCGTGCCGTCGACCAGCCAGCGGTCGCCGATCAGGACCGGTGAGAAGATGCCGGGCAGGGCGTAGGACGCCCGCATCGCGTCGACCATGCGGCCGCGCGTCAGCCAGATCTCGTGGCCGGTGCGGACCTCGGTCGCAACGGCGGCGAACTTGACGGGCAGGTCCTCGATCAGGGTCTGGCCGATCGCCTTCTCGAGCCGGGTTGCGAGCTTCTCGCCGCCGATCAGGCCGGAGCCGTTGAGGCGGATGTCGAGATAGCCGAGGATATTGCGCATGCCCTGCAGGCTGCGCCCCCACTCTTCGAACGTATCGAGCCGGCCGGCTGCGTGGAGGCCGCCGACCACGGCGCCGATGGAGGTGCCGACCACGACGTCGGGCACGATGCCGTTGGCAATCAGGGTCCTGACGATCCCGATATGGGCGAAGCCGCGGGCCGCGCCGCCGCCGAGTGCGAGGCCAATGACTGGCCGGCGGATGCTGCCCAAGCCGACTTTCTCGCCAACCTTTTCGCCGGCCTTCTCGCCGTTGGAGCCGTTCGCGCCGCGGCCCTTCAAGATCTCCAGCACTAAAACTCTCCTACGCTGGGCCACCCACCGCCAGACTAGGCACCCCATTTGCGCTTCGCCATATCAGGGCCGAAGCATGGTTTATGCCGCTTTGGGAAAGGCGCTGGGCAGGAATATGGCGAGGGACGGTTGCCTTAAGTCTAATCACGCAGGCGTCAGCCGGGTTCCATAGATTGCATCGGGGCCGTATTTCCTGGGATATCCGAGGCTTGAATTTGCCGCGTTTTCGGTGAAAAGCAGGGAACATGACACGCGGGGGTGACGGCATCATCGGATGGCGGCGCAGCGGCAGGCTGCTGCCGGCGCTGATCCTTGCCGCGTGCCTTATAACAGCAGGCCAAAACGCTGCGCAGGCGCAGCTTTTCTCCGACCGCCCGCCGCCGGTGCCCCCGGCCTCGGTGCCCGATCCGGGCGGTGCCGTCAGCCTGGCGCCGCCCTCCGGCCCGGGCGCCGGCCCCCCGAGCCTGCCGCCGACCCTGACCCAGCCGGTGACCCCCAGCATGCCGCCGCCCGCGGTCACGACCGTGCCGTCGGCAGCGCCGCTCAATGCGGCCGTGCCCGGCCAGGGCGTGCTGTCGCTGACGGCGAGATACGGCAAGGACTCGGCCCCGATCACCAGCGGCCTGGTCTGGCGCGTGTTCGCCGACCGTCCCGACGAGAACGGCACCTTCAAGCTGATCAAGGAGGACCGCAGCGCCACGCCGAACATCGTGCTGCCGCCCGGCAACTACGTCGTCCACGTCGCCTTCGGCCTCGTCAGCGCGGTGCGCACCGTCAGCCTGAAGGCCGAGACCGATCGCGAATCCTTCGTGCTGCCGGCCGGGGGCCTGCGCATCGAGGGCCGCGTCGGCACCAGCCGCATTCCGCAGAACCAGATCTCGTTCGCGATCTACAAGGGCAGCCAGTTCGAATCCGGCGAGCGTGCCTCGCTGGTGCCGAACGTCGCCGCCGGCGACGTCGTGCTGCTGCCGGAGGGCACCTACTACATTATCTCCAACTATGGCGATGCCAATTCGGTGGTGCGCTCGGACATCCGCGTCCAGGCCGGCAAGCTCACCGACGTCACCATCACCCATCGCGCCGCCGTGATCACGCTCAAGCTCGTCAGCGACCGAGGCGGCGAGGCGCTCGCCAACACCGCCTGGTCGGTGCTGACGCCCGGCGGCGACGTCATCAAGGAATCGATCGGCGCCTTCCCGCGCGTCGTGCTCTCCGAAGGCGAATACCGCGCCATCGCCAAGAACGAGGGCAAGGTCTACGAGCGCGGCTTCAACGTCGTGAACGGCGTCGACGGCGAAGTGGAAGTCGTGGCGCGCTAGTCGCGTGTCCCGGACGCGGTGCGCAGCGCCGCAGAGCCGGGACCCAGAAGGCCGCACGACACAACGCCGTGACATGGGCCCCGGCTCTGCAGCGCACCGCTGAAGGAGCGCAGCGCCGCGTCCGGGGCACGAGAGCGGAGCGCTCACCCTCACTTCCGATACCTCAGCGCCTCCACCAGCACGGCAAATGCCGGCGTCGGCTGCCGCCGGCTCGGGTAGTACAGGTGATAGCCGGCGAACGGCGCGCACCAGTCGGCGAGCACGCGGACCAGCCGGCCGTCAGCGATCTCGCGCTTGACGAGATCCTCCGGGATATAGGCAAGACCCAGCCCCGCCAGCACCGCATTCATCCGCAAGAGGCCGGTGTTGAACACGAGCCGGCCGTCGACGCGCACCTTCATGGCGCGGCCGCGCTTCTCGAACTCCCAGGCATAGATCCCGCCATAAGTCGGCAGGCGAAGGTTGATGCAATTGTGCTCGGTCAGATCCTGCGGCTGCTTCGGCTTGGCCCGTGCAGCGAAATAGGCCGGCGAGCCCACCACCGCCATGCGCATCTCCGGCCCGATCCGCACCGCGATCATGTCTTTCGCAACCTGCTCGCCGAGTCGCACGCCGGCATCGTAACGCTCGGCGACGATGTCGGTGAGGCCATAGTCGACGACCAGCTCGACCTTGATATCGGGATAGCGCGGCAGCAGCTTCGCGAGCGCCGGCCACAGGATGGTCTGTGCCGCATGCTCGCCGGTGGTGATGCGCACGGTGCCGGCCGGCGTGGCGCGCAGCGCGGTCAGCGCCGACAGCTCCGCGTCGATCTCGGCGAAGTGCGGCCCGATATTGCGCAGCAGGCGTTCACCGGCCTCCGTCGGCGCGACGCTGCGGGTGGTGCGGGTGAGCAGCCGCAAGCCGAGCCGCTCCTCGAGGCCGCGCACGGTGTGACTGAGCGCCGATTGCGATAGCCCGAGCTGGGCTGCAGCGCGGGTGAAGCTGCGTTCGCGCGCGACTGCGAGGAAGGCGAGGAGGTCGTTGACGTTGGTGCGGGCCATTCATGAATCCGGATCATGAGTACATGCCGCTTTTATCACCTAATCGCAGGCTTGCGCGCGACCTAGATTCGCAGCCGAACGCGATTTCGAAAGGAGAACATGAGATGCAGACGCGCAAACTGGGCAAGAGTGGTCTTGAAGTCTCGGCCCTCGGCCTCGGCTGCATGGGGTTGAGCTACGGTTATGGTCCCGCGACCGAGACGTCACAGGCGGTCACACTGATCAGGACTGCCTTCGAACGCGGCGTCACCTTCTTCGACACCGCCGAGGCCTACGGTCCCTTCGCCAACGAGGAGCTGCTCGGCGAGGCGCTGGCGCCGTTCCGCGACAAGGTCGTCATCGCCACCAAGTTCGGCTTCAGCAGCGGCAAGGTCGAGGCCGGGCTCGACAGCCGGCCCGCCAACGTCAAGGCGGTGGCGGAAGCCGCCTTGAAGCGGCTCAGGACCGACCGCATCGATCTGTTCTATCAGCACCGCGTCGATCCCGACGTGCCCGTCGAGGACACCGCCGGCGCGGTGAAGGAGTTGATCCAGGCCGGCAAGGTCCTGCATTTCGGCATGTCGGAGGCGGGCGCGCAAACCATCCGCCGCGCCCATGCGGTGCAGCCCGTGACCGCACTGCAAAGCGAATATTCGCTGTGGTGGCGCGAGCCGGAGCAGGAGATCATGCCGACGCTGGAAGAACTCGGCATCGGCTTCGTCCCGTTCAGCCCGCTGGGTAAAGGCTTTCTGACCGGTGCGATCACCGAGAGTACGACGTTCGACGCAAGCGACTTCCGCAATATCGTGCCGCGCTTCTCATCCAGCGCACGAAAGGCCAACCAGACGCTGGTCGAGCTGCTCGGTGAGATCGCTGCGGCGAAGCAGGCGACACCGGCGCAGATCGCATTGGCCTGGCTGCTAGCGCAGAAGCCGTGGATCGTGCCGATTCCCGGCACCACCAAGCTGCACCGGCTTGAGGAGAACCTTGGCGCGGCGGTGGTAACGTTGTCTGAGGCCGATCTCGCCGCGATTGCAGCGGTGCTGGCCAGGGTGGCGGTGCAAGGTGACCGCTATCCCGCCCATCTTCAAGCGCGGGTCGGCCGCTGACATATATTGCGTGCAGGCCCGGTGAGCGTTTGCTTACCGGGCTCCGCGTCTTGTGTTCTGGTTTGAATACGCATGCGAGCGCTATCATGCGGCGCGGAAAGCCAGTTAACACCGGTAGTGTCGGCTTATTCCACGGACGTCGCGACGTCGCCACGGCCGGTGGAAGACACGTAATTCCGATAATCAATTTTATTCTCTTTCCATCCTGCTGCGTTATATGTCGGGCATCCGTCCAATGGGGGACGCCGGAGCAGGCTGATGGCCTGCGAGACCGGAGGAGCAGGGACCAAGCCCGTCGGCATGTTCGAAGTGATCCTTACCAGGCGCAAACGGTTCGGTTGGCGGTGGCAGGTGTGCGACCAGTCCGGCAAGATCTTTGCCGACGGGTTCGAGCGCACCCGGCCGGCCGCCAAATATCATGGCGAGCGCGCGTTGTTCTTCCTGCTGTCGCAAGCCTATTTGCGTAATCCCTTTGCTGCGTCGAGCAAGGACTAGCCGCGCGTAGCTTCGTAGCCCGGGTGAGCGGCTTGTCCGCCGTAGCTCAACGAGCGAAGGCGGAAGCGATACCCGGGACAGCTCGTGTCGCGAATCCCCGATGTCGCTTCGCTCATCCAGGCTACAACACCTTGCGTTGCCTGCCGGGCAAAACACCCCATTTGTCGGTCAACGCCCGACAGCGAAAATATTCCACTTTACCGAAATTCGGAATTGACGGATAGTCCGCGCAACCCGGCCCGAGGAAGAGGGGCGTATCGCGATCGTCACGAACGCGGGCCGGGCGGCGGTGGACGTGAGCCACATCGGCGCGAAGAGCTTCGCAGGGCGGAGAGCCGTGAGCGAAGACCTCGTGCCAACGACAGGTGCGGTTCGCGTACGGCAAAATCGTGTGGTCCTGACGCCCGGGGTCTGTGCGTCAAGTCTTGCGGTGATGTTGCGGCCCGACCGGGCCCGCGCATCAGCTATCGGCAAGGCGACGGGGGCAATAGTGCATCGCTCCCCGGGGAGATCACGACATAAGCCGTAAAACCACTGCGCAGGGAAGGCCGGGATGTCTCCGGTTGCCCTGTTACCCGCTGTGCATCGTAGCGCAATCTACTTTTCGCATGGCGGTCAATGGGAGCCAGCCGGCTCCCGGTCTTCCCTGCGCCCTCTTTCATGTGAGGGTGAGACGACGAAGCAAAGCTCGGGCGGAAGATGCCGCGAGAATGCGAAGGTGTGTCTGCGAACCAGATGCGAATTGAAGAAGCGGCGCACTTGCTCACACTCCGTCATTGCGAGCGCAGCGAAGCAATCCAGAAGTGTATCCGTGAAAAGACTCTGGATTGCATCGCTGCGCTCGCAATGACGATGTGGAAACAGTCGCGCGCGAAAACTCAGGTCTCGTGCCCCGGACGCAGCGCAGCGTCCCCCCGGCGATGCGAAGCATCGTCCGGTGCGACGGCGCGCTGCAGAGCCGGGGCCCATGCAGCCACGAGTGCCTTGGCTTGCTGGGTCCCGGCTCTGCGCCGCACCGCTATGCGCTGCGTCGCGTCCGGGACACGAGAGAATCGCAGTTCAAACACCCGTCATAGTCTCTAACGGCCACTAACCAACACCTGACTTAAAACTGTCATAATCGCTGAATGGAACACGCGCCCGTGCGCTCTTTACACGCCATTAAGTGCACCTGCATTGGATGCGCCCGGAAAGTGCGTTGGGGACTGCGATGACTGCCGCGAAGAAGATGCCGGGAAAACCGGCCGCCGAAATGTTCGACGACATCCCGGTGCTTCAGCGCAAATGGCGTGCCGCGTTGAAGCCGGGTGAGCGGCTGCCGCGCTATGAGGACGTGATGCTCGGCAGCCTCGGCCGGCTCGCCGACCACATCGCGCTCTTGAAGAACGACGGTGCGCTCGAACTGTCGCGCAGCGGCCGTTACGTGCAGAAATGGCTCGGCGAGGAGCGCTGGGACATTCCCGTTGCCGATCTCTCGCCGGATTGCGCCACGGCGCTGGCGGAAGCGGCGGCGAGCGCGCTGGCGAACGGCCGGCCGCATCAGGCGAGCGCGCATTGCGTGCGCGACGGCATGGTCCGGAATTACGATGTGCTGGCGCTGCCGACCGCCTCGCGCTGGGGCGCCACGCTGGTCGGCGCCTATGTCAACGAGCGCGGCGCGCAATACAATCTGCTGGATGCGATCTTCTCCGCGACCGACGATGCGGTGATCTCGCTGGCGACGCTGCGCGACGCCGGTGGCAAGCCGTTCGATCTCCAGATCGTGCATCACAACAAGAGCGCAGGCGTGCTGCTGGAGGCCGCGGGCGCGAGCCTGTTGTGGCGCCGGATCGGCGAGGGCAGCACGCTGTTGGCATCGTCCGACATCATGGAATTCCTGCTCAGGACCGTCTCCGGCGGCCGCGGCGAACAGCTCGAGATCGAGCACGAGGGCCGCCATCTCCGCCTCAGCGCCACTGCCTTCGCCGACGTGGTCTCGCTGACGATCTCCGACGTCACCGCCTTGAAGCGGCGCGACGCCTCGTTCCGCCTGCTGTTCGACAACAACCCGATGCCGATGTGGGTGTTCGACGCCGAGAGCAAGGAGTTTCTCAGCGTCAACGACGCCGCAGTCCAGCATTACGGCTACAGCCGCGCCACCTTCCTGCGCATGAAGCTGCACGAGATCTGGCCGCAGGACGAGTGGGACAGTCACGCCGAGGCGCTCGAAAGCGTCGGCGACACCTATCACTCCTCACGCAACTGGCGCCATCTGCGCGCTGACGGCAGCGAGATCGAGGTGCTGACCTTCGGTCGCCGCGTCGCCTTCGACGACCGCGACGGCTATCTGGTCGCCGTGGTCGACATCACCGAGCGGCGCAAGGCCGAGGCACGCATCGCCCACATGGCGCACCATGACGGGCTCACCGATCTGCCGAACCGCGAATATTTCCAGGAGCGCCTGAAGCAGGCGCTGGACCAGGCGGGTGGCAAGCGCGTCGGCGTGCTCTACATCGACCTCGACCTGTTCAAGAACATCAACGATTCCTTCGGGCATCCCACCGGCGACCGCCTGCTCAAGGAGGTCGCCGGGCGCCTGACCACCGCGGTCCGCGGCGCCAATCTTGCGGCCCGGCTCGGCGGCGATGAGTTCGCCGTGATCCTGGCCGCGGACGTGTCGCCGAACGAGGCCAGTGCCTGCGCGAGCCTGCTGATCGACATGCTGAAGGCGCCCTATGAGATCGACGGGCAGGAGATGGTGATCGGCGCCAGCATCGGCATCGCGCTGTCGCCCGGTGACGGCGTGACGTCGGAGGAGTTGATGCGCAACGCCGATATGGCGCTGTACCGCGCCAAATCCGACGGCGGCGGCGTGCATCATTTCTTCGAGCGCGAGATGGACCTGCAGGCGCAGAAGCGCCGCGACATGGAGCTCGATCTGCGCCGTGCCTTCGTCAATGGCGAGTTCGAGCTGCACTATCAGCCGCTGGTGTCGATCGCCTCCGACCGCATCTCCGGCTTCGAGTCGCTGCTACGCTGGCGTCATCCCGACAAGGGCATGATCTCGCCTGCGGAGTTCATTCCGGTCGCCGAAGACATCGGCCTGATCACCCAGCTTGGCGAATGGGTGCTGCGTGAGGCCTGCGCCGAGGCGGTGAAATGGCCCGTCGACGTCAAGGTCGCGGTCAACCTGTCGCCGGCGCAATTCCGCAGCCGCAACCTGGTCCAGGTCGTGATCTCGGCCCTGGCGCAGTCCGGCCTGTCGCCGAAGCGGCTCGAGCTGGAGATCACCGAGTCGATCTTCCTGGCCGAGACCGATGCCAATCTCGCCATCCTGCATCAGCTGCGCGAGCTCGGCGTCGGCATCTCCATGGACGATTTCGGTACCGGCTATTCAAGCCTAAGCTATCTGCGCAGCTTCCCCTTCGACAAGATCAAGATTGACCGTTCCTTCGTCAAGGATCTGGCGCGGCGTCCCGATTGCGGCGCGATCGTGCGCGCGATCTCCGGGCTCGGCCGCAGCCTCAACATCACCACGACCGCGGAGGGCGTCGAGACCGAGGATCAGCTCGACTGGCTGCGCGCCGAGGGTTGCAACGAGGTGCAGGGCTTTCTGTTCAGCGCGGCGCGGCCCGCAGCCGAGATCGCAACCTTGCTGGCCGAGTTCGGCCAGCGCGCCTCACGGGCGGCGTAGCGCCTCGGGGAAGCAGCCGTAGACCAGCTCCTTGAAGGCGGGCGTGATGCGGCTGCGCTCGTTCTGGGTCTGCTGCATCATCAGGTAGACCATGTCGAGCTTGGGATCGACGCCGAAATAGGTGCCGCTGCCAGAATCCCATTTCAGCTCGCCGATCGAGCCCGCCGGCGGAGGCTTCGCATTGCCGGGATCGGTGCGCACACCAATGCCGTAGCCATAACCAAAACCGTCACCCGGGAAATAGAAATAGTCGCGCCCCACACCGGAGCCGGGGCCGATGTGATCGGTCGTCATGGCCTTGAACGCGGCGGGGCTGAGGTAGCGCTTGCCTTCGAACTCGCCGCCATTGAGCAGCATCTGCGAGAAGCGCTGATAATCGGTGATGGTCGAGAGCAGTCCGCCGCCGCCGGATTCCCATTCGGGATGGGCGAGGCGGTCCCGCTCGCCGGCGAGCAGAACCGGGTCGTTCGGCAGCGGCCGCGCCATCCGCGCGCGCTCCTCCGCAGTCGTCAGCACGAATTTGGTGCCGGTCATGCCGAGCGGATCGAGAATGCGCTGTTTGAGAAATTGGTACAGCGTCTGGCCGGAGATGATCTCGATGATGGCGCCGAGCACGTCGGTGGAATGACCGTAGCGCCACAGCGTCCCGGGCTGGCGCGTGAGCGGCAGCTTGGCGATGCGGTCGGCAAATTGTCGGTTGTTGAACGGGCCGTCGAAAATATTGGCGGCCTGGTAAACCTGCATCACCCAGGGGGCGCCGATATAGTCGTAGCTGATGCCCGATGTGTGCCGCAGCAGATCCTCGATGTTGACAGGACGGGTCGGCGGCTCGAGTTCGACCGTCGAGGTGCCGTCCGGCTCTATGCCAACCTTGGTGTCGGCAAAGAGCGGGACGTATTTCGATACGGGCTCGGTGAGCGCGAGCTTGCCCTCATCGATCAGCATCATCGCGCCGAGGCACGTGATCGGCTTGGTCATCGAGTGGATGGCGAAGATCGTGTCCGGCGTCATCGCGAGGCCGGTTCGCGTGTCGCGCACGCCAAACGTCTTGAGGTAGACCGGCTTGCTGTGCTGCTGCACCAGGATCACGGCGCCCGGCAACCGGCCGCTCCCCACCTCGTTATTGAAATAGGCGGTGATGCGGTCGAGCCCGTCGGGCGACGGGGCAGGGATGGCGGCAGCACGGCCTCGTGCCATCGTGCCGGCGAGCAATGCGGCTCCGACCAGAAATTCACGACGCTTCATCCCTAGCTTCCTCCCTCGGCGGGATCAAAGCCGCAAGATGCCGAAGGCGTCAACAAGCCATCGACCAAAAATCGCGTCACGATTTCCGAAAGGAACGGTCGCGGACGGTCCTCGCTGGGCTTCGTCCGCGTACCCGATAAGGCGCCGCTTCTCGTCCGGCTTGATGCCGTGTGGCGCAATTGGGCGGATTCGCCTACATGGCACGAACGCTCGCGAGGAATTTATCGACCTGGACTTCCAGCTCGGATGCATTCCTGGCGAGGCTGCCGGAGGCGGTCAGAACATTCCCCGCTGCGTCGCTGGTTTCGCCGACTGCCTGATTGGTGCTGCTGATGTTGGTCGTCACCTCCTTGGTGGCCGCGGCTTGCTCTTCAACGGCGCTGGCGATTGCCGTGCTGATCTCGCTGATCCGGTTGATGGTCTGGGAAATCGCCTTCAGCGCTCCGGCCGTGTTGCCTGTCGCGGATTGCATCTCGTTGATCTGGGCGCCGATGTCCTCCGTCGCCTTGGCCGTCTGGCTGGCCAGCGCCTTCACCTCGGATGCGACGACGGCGAAGCCCCTGCCGGCTTCGCCGGCGCGTGCGGATTCGATCGTTGCATTGAGTGCGAGAAGGTTGGTCTGACCGGCGATCTGGCTGATAAGCGCCACCACGTCGCCGATCTTCTGGGCCATTGTCACGAGGCCGGAGACCAGTCGATCGGACTTTTCGGCCTCCTCGACCGCGGCCCTTGCGACCTTGCTCGCCTCGGCGACTTGCCTGCTGATCTCGTTGACGGAGGAGCTGAGCTGCTCGGACGCCGATGCCGCCCCCGCGGATCGCTGGCTGACGAATTCGGCGGTGGAGGACAGCGACTGCGCGGTTGCCTGCATCTCGGAGGAGGCGGAAGCCAGTGTACCCACCAAACTCTTCACGTCTCGTTCAAAATCATCCGCAAGCCGCACATTGGCCGTGACGACCGACCAGTTCAGCATCGCTCCGGTGTAGCTGCCTTTCCTGTCGAACAGGGGCGAAACGCGCAGGTCGAGCGTCTCCGGTCCCAGCTTGATCTTGGCCGCGTGGGGCAGGCGGGTCGGGTCGCCGACGATACGGCGCTGGTGTTGTGGGTTCTTGTGGAAGATGTCGAAGGACTTGCCGACGAGTTCGTCCGGGGCGACTGGAAGCAGGTGCCTCAAAGGCGCGAGCGTCTTGACGCTGGTCTTGTTGACGTAGGTGATATTGAAATCGGTGTCGCACATCATGATATTGAGCGGCATGTTGTCGAGCATCTGCAATTGGCGTTCGGTCTCGGCTTCGAGCTTGGCTTTCTCCGTCGCAAGCTCCCAGGTCAGCATCGGGCCCGTATAGCGGCCGCGCGCATCGATCATGGCGGTGACGGTGAGATCGAGCGTCTCGCCGCCGATCGTGATACGGGCGCGGTGCGGGAGGTTTTTCGGATCGGACAGAAGTCGTCGCTGGTGCTGCGGGTTCTTGTGGAAGATGTCGATCGATTGGCCAATCAGGGCGTCGACCTTGACGGGCAGCACGTGTTCGATTTTCTTGAGGTTGTTCCTGGTCGATTCGTTCACATAGACGATCTTGAAATCGATCATCTCGCAGATCATCACGCTGATCGGCATCCGGTCCAGCAGACCAAACGAGCTGTCAGATTTGAAACGGGAAAGCATGCTAAGACCCCCAATTGAGAATGTTTAAAGTTAAGATGGCATCGGGCCAGGACTGACCCATTTCCGAAACGCGGAATGACTCAACACAACTTGCTACAATGATCGCGCGATCCCCTGAGGCGGGTCGCGACAACTGGACTAATTGACGAGCACTGCTCCGTCACATCGCACGCCGGAAACCCACACGTCCGCTTGCCCGATTCCGACGCCGAGTGCGGCAAGCGTGGCGGCGAGTACCTGGTCGATCGAGCCCGTAGCGCCGGAAAGGATATTGGCGACCGTCGAGCCGGCGCCGGGCAACGGCAGCGCGAGGGGGCCGGCGGTGACTGTCAAGCTCATGTCCCTGAGCAGGCTCGACATCAACGAAGAGGTGAAATTTGTCGTTGTGACTGTCTTGATTGTCTGTGCCTGAATGTCGGCGTAGCTGAAGTCGACCTGCCTTGCCGTGGTATTGCTGATCTCAGCATGAGCGCGGCCGGTGATGGTTACGCCGGATATGTTGACCAGTGTGGCGGGCGGGGGATTGGGCTTGGTCCTGAAATTGGTCATGTCGGCCATCGAGACGTTGCCGACCCAGGCGTCGACGACGCCCGGGGTGACGCCGAGCGTTACAGTTGAGGTGCTGATGTCGGGCCGCCCACAGGAGATGTTGGACAGCGTGGCCGTACCCGATGCCACCTCGACGTAAATCGGCAAATTGACAGACGGAATGCCGCCGCTGCCGGCGAGCTGGATCGTGATCAGAACGCGCGTCTGAGCCGTGTGGACGCTTGCGCCCGGCGCACCGACAGCGAACCAGCCCGAGCCCACGGGATGTTCCCCGACCGTGGCGACCACTGAAACCTGCGTGATCCCAGGCAGGTTGAGGTTCACGCTCGTTGCGATCTGATGATCTCCATTCGCAACGGCGGCGGTGCCGGCCAACAGGCTCAAGAGCGAAATGCTGACTCCGACCTTCGGCTTTTGGCCAAGGGCGAGGCTGCCGTAAGGCCCAAGATCGAGTATCGATCCCGGAGCAATCCGGGTTGTCTGTGCCGATGTGGCCTGCGCGATGCTCGACAAGGTGATCGTGGCCGCGTTGTTGCCATTGGCGGTCTGTTGGGTCGTCAGCATTGCCGCGACGAGATCGGCCACCTTGATGTTGCTGCTCAGGACATTGTCGTAAGTCGGGCCGGTCACATTGGCCCGCGTGGCAACCGCAGAGATGAAATCGAGCGAGTCGATGCGCGCGTTCGCGAGTGCCTGATAGTCCATGGCCGAAAGTGACAGGCTTGTTCCCAGCATTGACCCAAGCACGGCGTTGATCAGCCCGCCGTTGACCGCGAGGAGGCGGGAGCCGATCGCGAACGAAGCGAGGGCCGTGCTCGATGCCGTTGCCGTTGTCTTGATCGTGTATTGGCTCGAACCGGTGATGTAACGGGCGAAATAGAGCGGTGTCTTTGTTTCGAGGGTGACCCGCGCGGCCGTTGGCGTTCCGCTTGCCGGCGTGACGAAGCGCTTGTCCGGCGCTACCGCGGCATTGGCCGTGTAGTTGCCAAGCTCGACGCCGACCAGCGCGTTCGCCGGATAGTTATTGCGCACGACAGTCGCGGAGGCGGCATTGGTCGCGTTGTTGAGGTTGCCGGCAGCGACGATCGCTGCGAGGTCCGCTGCGCTCTGGGCCTTGCGCCTGTCGGCGAAGATCGCGCCGAGATCCACGCCGAGCGCGGCGAAGCCGATGACCAGGGTCATTACGATTGCGCCCATGATCGCAACGTTGCCACGATCGTCGGAGGCAAACCGGCGCGCGAGGTGCTGTGCCAATTTCATCCTAGAACCCTCCATAGGGAATCGCCGCAGAACGAACGATCGTGGACGAGGGAGCCGGTGCCAGTGGAAGCGCGAAGACGATGCTGCCGGACGCGTCATATGTCACGGTCACCACATACACGTTCGCGGAGTTGCTCGATGGAGCGGCGCTGACGACAATTTTGCCTGGATCCAGCAGCGGGTAGGTCGAGGCGTTTGCGGAGACGTAGCCGGTTGCGATCGTGTTGCGCTCGCCGTCGGAGATGCCGGCAACCGAAGAGCGGGCGGCTTCCGCGGCAAGCTGCTGGACCCCGTGAACCATCGTCAGATAGCCGCCGAAGATAACGATCCCAAACAGCATCAATAGAAAGAGAGGCGTGATCAGCGCGAATTCGACGGCGGAAGCACCGCGCAGACAGAGCACGAATCGAAGCATGTCGGACCTCAACCCCTTGTTGTGGCCGAGGATGCGGGCACGCTCGTTACGGCTTATTTTATGGATCGTTCCGTAAATTTGCGGGTGCCATTGCGGGCTCTGGGCCCCAAAAAATTTATGGGGCTATAGAAAGCTTGTTTTAGATCAACACTTCAGAGTTGTAGGGTGTCTCTAACGGAGACAACCTGTGGTTAGGTATTTTAAGGAGATTAATTAAATGAATCAACGCAGGGGGTACGTAAATATTCCTACGGAAATCGTGCGTACCGCGATTGCGATCTCCGAGACCGGGAGCCTGTCGAAGGCCGGTGAACTGTTGGGGCTGAGCCAGCCGGCGATCAGTTCACAGATGAAGAAGCTTCAGAATCTGGTGGGGGGACCGCTGTTTGAGCGGACCTCAACTGGTACGGCCCTCAGCGATCTCGGCAGGCTTGCCCTGCAACAAGCCAGGCGCATGATCGAGGCGAATGACCAGTTAATGAGACTGTCCGGCAATACCGATCGTTCGCAGCCGGTCAGACTGGGACTCAATTCGCTCTTCGCGACCAACTTCTTCAAGGCGCAACAATCTGCCGGCAGTCTTTCCGGCATTTTCGTCCAGGTCGATCAGTCCGGCACCCTCGCTAAAGCCTTGATCGAGGGGTATCTCGACATTGCCTGCATATTTGATCAACAGCGCATGGATAGCGATATCCGTCAAATGATCGTGGCGGGAATTGAAGAGCCGCTTGTCTGGGTCAGGGCGAAGCAGTTTGTGGTAAGTCCGGGATCTCCCATTCCGATCCTGACATGGCCCGGCGACGATTGGATGGTGCGAACGCTCGAACGTCACGAGATTTCATACAAGATCGTCTTCAACAGCCCCGATTTCGAGGTCAAGCTACGAGCCGTGGAAGCCGGCATGGGATTCACCGCCGTGCCGGCCAGCAAGGTGCCCGACACGGTGATCGTCGCCAGGGATTATTATCTTCCTGAATTGCCGACAATACGCCGGATCATGTGCGTTCGAGCGAGTCTCGGCAGCGCGCGTGTGGCTGAACTCACGAAGCAGCTAACATCATTGTTCTTCGAGCCAAGATGAGATCTTCGGCCTTGGAGGCGCGAGCTTTCCGGGCCTAGAATCTGGTCACGATATCGGACAGAGCAGGGCGTGGACGATCCTCGCTTGGCTTGGTCGGCGTGCCGATATGGACGAAGCCGGCGAGCTTTTCGTCCGGCTTGAGGCCGAGCCCGTCAAGCACGTCGCGATCGAAGGCGAACCAGCCGGTCAGCCAGCAGGCGCCGTAGCCGAGCGCGGTCGCAGCCGTGACGATGTTCATGGCGCTGGCACCCGCCGACAATTCCTGCTCGAACGCCGGTACCTTCGGATGCGGCCTGGTGAAGCTGACGATGCCGATCACCAGCGGCGCGTCCATGAGACGCTTGCGCTCGATCTCGACGTCGGCGGCCGGCGCGCCGGGATTCTTCCGCGCAAACACCTTCGCGATCACCTCGCCGGCGCGCTGGCGGGCGTCGCCCTCGAAGATGATGAAGCGCCAGGGCGTGAGCTTGCCGTGGTCGGGCACGCGCGCGCCGATGGTGAGGATCGTCTCGAGCTCGGCCGCCGACGGGCCGGGTCCGGTCATCTCGCGCGGCTTGACCGAGCGGCGGGTCTTCAGGAGTTCGATGGCGTCGGGCACGGGTAGGCTCTCTCATGGGTTCGGTTTGGGCCTCGCATTAGCATGCGATCTCCCCGGCCACGAGACTATACACCCTCGTTTAGACTGATTGTGATTGGCGACGGCCTGATTTCACCATGCGTAACGCACCGCGCCCTTGCCGGCATAGGCGCGCGTCAGGGCCGAGAACTCGCCCTCGAATGTCGCGACGGCCGACCAGCCGCTGGCCCATCGCATCTCGACCGACGTCGTGGTGAGCGCGGAATCGCGCGCCTGCGCGGCGCCAGTCACGGCAAAACTCGCGCCGGGCAGCACCACGAAACTCGCAGCCGCCGTGCGGTCGGGATTGAAATCATGGGTCCAGGCGAGGCGGCCGCGCAGGGTGAGGATGCCGTCCTGCATGGCGAAGGACTTGTCGCTGCGCAGGCCGAGCTCGCTGCGGCCGTCAGTCACGCGTTTGCCGGCGTAGCTCAGCGCAAAGGCCGACGTGCCGGAGACAGCCTGCTCGATATAGGCCGGTTGATCGAACAGGGCTGCTTGCGCGGCGGCGTAGGGCGTCAGGCCAATGCCGCCATTGATGGGCGCGACAAACCGGTAGCCGCCCTCGACGCGGCCCGCCCATGCATTGGCTTTGAAATTGGCGCGGAGGCGATCGACGCCGGAAATGGTCATGGTGCGGTCGGTGGTGATGTCCTGCCAGCCATAGGCCAGCGCAGCGGTGATGAAGGCAGGGCCGTCGGCATGGCGCAGGTAGATGCCGGCCTGGAACAGATCGGAGCGGCCGGAACCGAGATTATTGATGCCGAAACTCGTGCCGCCGCCGGCGAGTGCAAAGCCGGCCACGGTGCGCGGCGACAGCCAGTGCTCTGCACCAACAGCGGTGGCGTAAGTCCGGCTCGTGGCGTCGTTGGAGCCGACGGCTCCGTTGCCGGAGGTGGATTGAGAGCCGCCGAGGCCGGCCGCCCACACGTTCCAGCGCTGCTCGAAATTGCGGGGCGGGCTGTCTGCCAACATCGCGAAGGCGTCGGTCCGCCTGGCGGCGCGATCCTCGTCTGCAAAACCGGTCGCCGCGTTGGCGCCCGCAGCTCCGTGCGTGGCGGGATCGGTGAGCAGGCCCACGAACCGGCCCATCGCGTTGAACGTGGTCTGTTGTACGCCCGTTCCCGTCTCGCCGGATGCCTGGGTCAGGCCCGCCGGTGTCAACGCGCCGTAGACTGCGGGGATGCCGCCGGTGCGATTGAAGAAGCCCGTGAGCGCATTGCCGACGGCCTGCTGATTGCCGTTCAACCCGCCCGGAACCGCGAAATCGAGCACGAGGTTGAGATAGACGTCCTTGGTATCGTAGCTCAATGTCGTGTGAAAGTTGCTCGGCAGATTGGTATTGACGACATCAGGCGCGAACGAGCCGGAGACACCGCCGCTCGCGGTCAGGATCGTGTAGGTCTTGCTGACATAGCTGCCATTGGCGAACACCGCATTCACGGTCGCGCCGCCGAGTGTCGCCGTGCCGTTGACGGTTGCGAACGATGAGCTCGATGGATCGAGCTGCACCCGGTAGATCGCGCCGGATTGCATCACGAGATTGCCGTCGATCGTCATGGACGATCCGGCCGTGCCATTGCCGGGAGCCAGCACGGCACCCGCGTTGATCGTCACCGTCAGGGGATCGACGAGGCCGCTGCCGGTGAGGGTGGCGCCCGCGTTCACCGTGACCGCGGAAGTGGCGGTGATCGCGCCTTCGACGTCGAGCACACCGGCATTCACGATCGTCGCGCCGGTGTAGGAGCTGGTTCCCGTCAGCACCAGCGTTCCGCCGCCGACCTTGGTCAGCCCTCCGGCACCGCCAATGGCACCGGACAGCGTCACGCTGTAGCCGTTGGTATCGAAGGTGCCGCCGCCCGCGTTGAGCGTGATGGTTCGGGCGCTGGCGAAGTCGGCAAGGACCTGCAACGTGCCGCCGCCTAAGCTAAGCCCGCCGGATGCATCGCCAAGGCTGGCGTCAGAGCTGACGGCGAGGGTGCCCTGGTTGATGGTCCAGGGCGTCACCGCGGTCGTCGTGCCGGTCAGCGTCCACGTGCTGCTCCCGGTCTTCACGAAGCTGGAAAAGCCCTGATATTGCGCGCTTGCGCCGATGCTGGAGACATCGAACGTGCTGTCGGTCGATCCGCCGAGCCGGAACGTATCCGTGCCGGTGCCGACGACATTGCCTGTTATTGCCGAGCCGGCCCAGAGCTCCAGCACGTTGCTGCCACCGGTGAAGGTGATGGCATTGGCGCGGGTCGAACCGTCGTTCCATCCCCCGGAAATCGAACCGCTGTTGATAATGGTGAGGTCGGCGCCCACCACGCCGGCGCCGCCCAGGCCGTCACTTCCGTGCGTCGCCGAAGACGAGGCCGTGCCCGCACTGCCCGCATCGCCGCCGATGATGCTCCCCGAATTGATGAGCGTACCTCCGCCGGCGAAGTAGACGCCCGCACCTCCGTTGCCGCCGTCGCCCGCCGCGGATGTCTGGTTGCTGATGGGCGCGTTGCCGCCGTTGCCGCCATTGCCGCCGGCAATGCTGCCGGCATTGGTGAGGACGCCGCTGCCGGTCAGGAAGATGCCATAGCCTCCGTCGCCGCCGTCGCCGGCAAAGCCGTTCCCCGTCGTGGCCGCGCCGCCGTTGCCGCCGGTGCCGCCGTTGACGGTACCGGTGTTGGTATAGGCGAGACCGCTGCCGTTGACGACGACGCCATAGCCGCCGGCGCCGCCGCCGCCGGCGGCGAAGTTGCCGGTCGTCGAGCCGCCGCGCCCGCCGGTCCCGCCGGCGATCGTCGCGGCATTGGTGGTATCCGTGGTCACGACGGCGCCGTGTGCGCCGCCGCCGCCGCCCCCGCCGCCGTGGCTCGAGTCGCCATTGTTGCCGTTTCGGCCGTTGTCTCCTGGACCAGCGCCACCGGCGCCACCGCCGATAGTACCTGTGGAATCCGTCCCACCGGCACCGCCGGTGACCCCGGCGCCGCCGCCGCCGGCGCCACGGGTCCCCAAGGGCGCATCGCCGCCGTCGCCGCCCGTGCCTGTCGCGGAGCTGGTTCCTCCATTTGCGAAGCTGGTGCTTGAGCTGCCGCCGTCGCCGCCGCGCGTCGCCTGCGCGACGGCCGGGCTCGCAGCAGCAAGCGACAACGCCGCCGCAAGCCAGAACGACCGGGCGCGCATCTGCGGTTGTCTTAGAGGTCCGCGGCGGTCGGACCTAACAGCGAACGGCACCTCACCCCCTTCGTGCGAAATCGCATGCGACGCGCCGGTTCAATCGACGCGATTTGCGCAAGACCTACCGATGCGGCGGCGCCCCGAGAACTGCGACTTTTTGGGTGGATTGCGCGATCGGCCGCCACCTGAGGCTTGTGCGCAACACGCAGGTCGTGCCAACGGAGATACGCACACCTGTCCGGTTCGCCTGGAAATGTCCGTCTCGCCGCTCACCCCGTCACCGGATGCCGTCGCCGCGCTGCGTCGCCATCCCTATTTTTCGCGGGCCATGCGGTCGTCGGCGGAGGGGGCGGTCGCGATCTACCGGACCAACAAGCTGCTCAACCTGCTGCTGAGCGATCGGGCGCGGGCGCTGTTCACTCATGTCGCGCTCTATCTGCATTTTGGGGGGAGCGAACCCGGCCTGACCGTCGGTGCGATGAAGGATCTCTGTGTCGAGCTGGGCCTTTGCAGCCGCGGCCGCTGCGAGGCGTTGCTGGCCCTGATGCGCGCCGGCGGATTGTTGATGGCGACGCCAAGTCCCGATCGCCGAAAGCGCCTGCTGGCGCCGACCGAAAAGCTGCTCGCCCTGCATCGGGTACGCTGGGCGCGGCAGTTCGAGGCGATGCGACGCCTGTTTCCGGAAGCTGCGGACTATCTTGCCGCCGTGAGCAGCGACCCCGCGTTCACGAAAGCCTTCGCCGCAGCGCTCGGCCGGCGTTTCGTCGCGGGTCTTCGTGTCCTCGACAATGCCCCGGACCTCGAGCCGTTCGCGGAGCGCAACGCCGGTGTCGTGATCCTGTTCAGCTTGGCGCTGTCGGGGCGGGAGGACGACGCGTTTCCTCCGGCAAAGCCGGTCCAGCTCTCGATCAACGCGCTGGCGAAAACTTTCTCGGTGTCGCGCAAGCACGTCCA
The DNA here is from genome assembly GCF_018130765.1 of Bradyrhizobium iriomotense. GTDB lineage: Bacteria > Pseudomonadota > Alphaproteobacteria > Rhizobiales > Xanthobacteraceae > Bradyrhizobium > Bradyrhizobium iriomotense_A. Next base: position 138,597 of record NZ_JAFCJZ010000017.1, on the reverse strand, counting down.
GTCGTTGTTGCGGGACGCCGAAGACAGGAAGCTGCTCGTGCGCAGCGGGGTTACGAATAACGAGGTCACGCTGTCGCGGCGCGGCCGCGAGACACTGGAGCAGATGCTCGCGACCATGTTTCTCTATCTCGCGCAATGCGCGGACGAGGCGCTCGGCGCTTGCACGGGAAGCGCCGAGCCGTCGTTGCAGGGTGCAACGGCCGGTTAGGCCGCCGCAGTCGCCCGCATCCGCTTCACATCCGGCGGTGTCGCCTCGTCGACCAGGGCGGCGATTGCCTCGGCGGTCGTCATCACCTTCTGGCCGTCGCTGCCGAGGCGGCGGACCGAGACCGAATGTGTCTCGGCCTCCTTCTTGCCGACCACGAGCAGGGCCGGGATCTTGGCCAGCGAATGCTCGCGGACCTTGTAGTTGATCTTCTCGTTGCGCAGGTCGATCTCGACCCGAAGTCCGGCGCGCCGCGCCTGCTCCAGCACCTGCTTGGCGTACTCGTCGCCTTCCGAGGTGATGGTCGTGACCACCGCCTGTACCGGCGAGAGCCAGAGCGGGAAGTTGCCGGCATAGTGCTCGATCAGGATGCCGATATAGCGCTCCATCGAGCCGCAGATCGCGCGGTGCACCATGACAGGCGGCTTCTTGCCGCCGTCATGGTCGATGTAGAACGCGCCAAACCGTTCCGGCAGGTTGAAGTCGACCTGCGTCGTGCCGCACTGCCAGTCGCGGCCGATGGCGTCGCGCAGCACATATTCGAACTTCGGCCCGTAGAAGGCGCCTTCGCCCGGATTGATCTCGGTCTTGATGTGATTGTTCTGCGTCTGGATTTCGCGCAGCACAGTCGCCATCACGCGTTCGGCGTGATCCCACATCGCATCGGTACCGACGCGCTTGTCGGGGCGGGTCGACAGCTTCACCGTGAGGTCGCCGGTGAAGCCGAAATCGGCGTAGGTCGACAGGATGAGGTCGTTGATCTTCAGGCACTCTTCGGCAAGCTGGTCCTCGGTGCAGAAGATGTGTGCGTCATCCTGGGTGAAGCCGCGCACGCGCATCAGGCCGTGCATGGCGCCCGACGGCTCGTAGCGATGCACCACGCCGAACTCGGCGAGGCGCAGCGGCAGGTCGCGGTAGCTCTTCAGGCCGTGCTTGAAGATCTGGACATGGCCCGGGCAGTTCATCGGCTTCAGCGCGAACCAGCGCTTGTCCTCGGCCTCGTCGCCGGCCGACTGCGCCGCGAACATGTTCTCGCGGTACCAGCCCCAATGGCCCGAGGTCTCCCACAGCACCTTGTCGAGGATCTGCGGCGCGTTGACCTCGCTGTAGTCGCCGGAGAGGCGCCGGCGCATATAGGCGATCAGCTGCTGGAAGATGGTCCAGCCCTTCGGATGCCAGAACACGACGCCCGGACCTTCCTCCTGGAAGTGGAAGAGGTCGAGCTCGCGCCCGAGCTTGCGATGGTCGCGCTTCTCGGCTTCCTCGATCTGCTTCAGATAAGCGTCGAGGTCCTCCTGCTTGGCGAAGGCCGTGCCGTAGATGCGGGTCAGCATCGGGTTGTTGCTGTCGCCGCGCCAATAGGCGCCGGCCACCTTCATCAGCTTGAAGGCATTGCCGACCTTGCCGGTCGAGGTCATGTGCGGGCCGCGGCAGAGATCGAACCAGTCGCCCTGATAGTAGATCTTGATCGGCTCGGTGCCGGGAATGGCGTCGACCAGCTCGACCTTGAAGGCCTCGCCCTTGTCGCGGAACACCTGCTTGGTCTTCTCGCGATCCCAGACTTCCTTCGTAAAAGGTTTGTCGCGCGCGATGATCTCGCGCATCTTCTTCTCGATCGCGGCAAAGTCTTCTGGCGTGAACGGCTCGTTGCGGAAGAAATCGTAGTAGAAGCCGTTCTCGATCACCGGACCGATCGTGACCTGGGTGCCCGGCCACAGCGTCTGCACGGCTTCCGCCAGCACGTGGGCGCAGTCGTGGCGGATCAATTCGAGCGCACGCGGGTCGTCGCGATTGACGAGCTCGATCTTGGCGTCGGCCTCGATGGGATCGTTGAGGTCGGCGAGCGCGCCGTCGAGCGCCATCGCAACCGTGCGCTTGGCCAGCGACGGCGAGATGCCCTTGGCGATATCGAGGCCGGTGATGCCCTTGTCGTACTCGCGACGGGCGCCGTCCGGGAAGGTGAGGGTGACTTTGGGAGCGGGGGTCACGGGCTTCAGGTTGGAGAGGCTGTACTGGAAGCCGGACTCGGATTTGGGCTGGTCGGTCATTGCTTTCTCCTGAGGCTCACTCCTGCGAACGAGCGCAGGTAAGCGGGAACGAGCGATATATCAGGGGATTCGGCCTGTGCAATCCGGCATTTCCAAGAAAGTGGCGCGCAAAACCCGCAGCGCAGCCTCAACTATTTGACGTTGTGCCCTTTAACTCGTCACATGCCACCGCTACATGCGTTTGCATGGAAAATGCCCCTGCCGCCGGCCGTTTCGCGCCAACTGCCCTGATGCTTGGCAATCTCGTCACCGGCTGCTCGGTGCTGGCGCCGGCGGGCATGCTGCCGGAACTGTCGACGGGGCTTGGGATCAGCATCCATGCGGCCGGGCTCCTGATCACCTTCGGTGCGGTGACGCTGTGCATCGGCTCGCCGCTGACGGCGTGGCTGACCAGCCGTATCGAGCGGCGGACTCTGCTCACCACGACGCTGGCGGTGCTCGCGCTGGGCAATCTCGCCTCGGCGTTTGCGCCCGACTATGCGAGCCTCCTCGTCATCCGCCTGGTCATGCTCGCGGTCGGCGCGCTCTACACGCCGCAGGCGGCGGGCACGGCCTCGCTGATCGTGCCGGCGGAGCGGCGCGGCAGCACGATCGCCTATATCTTCCTCGGCTGGTCGCTGGCGGCTGCCGTCGGTCTGCCGTTGATCACCTTCATCGCCAGCCGCTATGGCTGGCGCGCCGCCTATGCCGAGATCGGCGCGCTCGGCTGCATCAGCTTCCTGTTGCTGCTGTTGCGCCTGCCGGCGGGCTTGAAGGGTACGCCGGTGGATCTGAAGACCTGGAGCGCGGTCGGCCGCAGCAGGACGATTTTGCTGCTGCTGGCGATCACCATGCTGCAAATGTCCGGGCAGTTCGTGGCGTTCGCCTTCATGGGCCCGCTGCTGAAGAAGCTGACCGGGGCGAGCCCCGATACGGTCGGCATGGTGTTCGCCATCTATGGCATCTGCGGCTTCCTTGGGGTCGCCATCGCCACGCGTATCGTCGACACCTGGGGCCCTTACCGGACCTCGCTGCTGTTCACCTGTCTCGTGCTTGCGGGCATTGCCACCTGGGCGCTGAGCGCGGGCACCATCGCGTTGATGGCGATCGCGGTCGCGATCTGGGGCCTGGGCTTTGCCTCGACCAATTCGATGCAGCAGGTGCGGCTGGTCGCGGCCGCGCCGCCGCTGGCGCCGGCGACCGTCGCGCTCAACACCTCCGTCCTCTATATCGGCCAGGCCGTCGGGTCCGCCACGGGCGGACTGCTGTTCGCCCGCGAGCTCCTGCATACGATCGGCTTGGTGGCGGTCGGCTTCGTCGTGCTGGCGCTGATCCTGGTGATCCTGACCCGGCCCCGGCCGGCTGCGGCTGCGACGGCCTGAAATCCCGCGGTTTCGTGTGCGCAAGGTGCTTGGCAAACCGCGCGGGAGAGCGTTAGAAGGCCGGTCATGGGGACCAAAGAGAGTTGACTGAGATGAGGATGATTCTGGCGGTTGCCGCGGTGCTCTATTCAGCGTCCGCGTTCGCGCAAGCCGACAAGCCACCGATGGTCGGGGACAAGCCGTTGGTGCAGGTCAAGCCCAAGGGGACCAAAGAGGCGGCGGCCAAGCCGGCCGCGGCGCCAAAGGGCAAGCCGCAATCGATCGCGGCCCGCCTTCAGGCCTGCCTCGAGCTGGATGACGGCACCAAGGACCGGCTCAACTGCTACGACGCCATCATCCCGCCGACGCCGAAGCCGAAGCCGGCGAAGGCCAAGGGCTATGCCGATTGCAAATTCTTCAAGGAAGAGGACGAGCGGCTGGCCTGCTTCAACGGCTTTGCCGAGAGCATTCCGAAGCTGCCCAAGACCTGAACGTCAAGACCTGAAGGATCGGTTGACGTTCAGTCGCTGATCCAGCTCAGCACGGCCCTGAAGGCAACGCCTGGCACTTGCAGCGCGCTGCCTTCGAACTCCGCGGTGTCGCCGTCCTCCCGGCCGGCGAGCGTCAGCGTGACCCGGTCGATGCCGAACAACGCCTTGAAGGACGGATCGTCATTGTAGCGCTGGGTCGAGATCTTGACCTTGATGCTGTCGCCTTCACCCGTGTAGGTGCCGATGAAGGCGAAGGCGGAATTGCCGCCGCGCATCTTGCCATCCATCACATAGACGACGCCGCACCCGGTCCCGTGAACCGTGTGGAAGTCGGCCTTGTACAGTCCCTGACGCACCGCCTGTCCCCGCAGAATCCTATCGCAACCCGGCTGGCAAATTATGGTCGTTGGCAGCGGGCGCAATCCGTTGGCTCCCGGGGACGAAAGCGCATCAACATCACATTTTGATCAGCGGCTGAGACAATTGCAGGCAAGCGCGGGCAAATACCGGCCGGCGCAATATCCTAACGGCCTGACGCAACCCGCGTCAGCGCCAGCGCCGGCGTCGCCGACATCTTCACCAGCACGTCCTTGAGCGGATCCCGTGTCCAGGCGCGGGTCACGTAGTCACGATGGGTGATGCCGTCGCCGGTCTCGACGAACACCACGCTGCCGGGGCGCAAGGGTCCGTCCATGTCCTCGGAGACGCTGATGCCCTTCTGCCTGAGCATGCTCATCAGCTCGCGGTCACGCCGTGCGGTGTAACGGGTGTAGGAGCTGACGAAGAAGCCGGAGCGGTGGCTCTCGATCCAGGAGGCAAACTTGTCCATCTCGCCATAGACGGCGTCGAGCAGCACCACGCCGCGGACGCGATCGCTGATGCCGCCGACTTCGAGGCTCCAGGCCGTCGGCAGGAAGCCGCCGCTATAGCCGACGATGACGATCGGCATGTTGGCGAAGGCGCGCGCGCTGTTGGGATCGCCGGTGAGGCGGGCAAGGTGGTTCGCCGACTCCTCCATGAAGCGCTTGAGGCCGCCGGCCTGCCAGAATTTGCCGGCGCTGGAATCGGCGGCATCGACCGCCATCTGCGGCGCAAGCAGGATGGCATTGGCGCCGGAATCGGTGATCTGCTGCGGCACCAGCTGCCGGTCGCGCACGTCGCGCGCCAGCGTCGCGCCATTGCCGTGGAAGAACACCACGATCACGCCCGGCTTGCGCACGTCGAAATGCTCGGGCACGTGCACCAGCACGCGGCTGTCGCTGTAGGTCTCGTCCTGCCAGTAGACGCGCCCGGAATAGCTGCGGTGGCCGCGGCGGTCGCCCTTGGAGATATTGAGGAACGGCGCGTCGGAGGCGGGGTTGTTGCCGAAATAGGGGAAGGCCGACGACTTCATGCTGACGAGCGTCGTCAGGTCTTCACGCGGCGGACGCTGGTAGGGGACTTGCGGCGCGAGCGAGGCGACCTTGTAGGGCGCCTGTTCCGGTTGCTGCTGGACGGCGCGCTTGGGCGAGAAGTCCGACATCTGCCGTTGCAGGAAACTCTCGCTCGCAGAGGGGAAACGCTCCCTAAACTGCGGGGCGGGGAAGCGGTCCTCGAATGTGTCGGCGCCGGCAACTTGTTGGGTATTGGTCTTGGCGACCACCTGGACATTGGCCTGCGAGTTCGCCGCGAGCGCCGCCGGATCGGGCGCCTTGCCGCATTGAACCAGTGTCAGCGACAGCGGCACCAAGGCTGAGATCAGCCCGCCCCGGAGCGCACGACCGTGCCGACCGGACGACGTCCGATCGGCACGAATGTCAGCTCTCGTGTTTGGAACGGCCCCGACCATCCACCCATGACCCCAAAGTCACGTCCATCGGCAATCTCTAGACAATTGAGCCGACCGGCGTTTAGGCGACGTTAAGCGTCCGGAGAAACTTCCCCACATCCGGAACGTTCAAAAAGGACCATGCAATCGTGTCGTGATTGTGGGGAAGGGGGACGGGATACTCCGGTGCTGGCGCAGCTTTATTGCCCGGGAGCATGCATAAGAGGTGCTAAAATACCGATATCCTCTGCCTCATTTAGCCCTTGTTAACCCTGCTTGAATTGACTGGACCAAACTGCACGATGCTCCCCACGAGGCGAGACGCCTGAGGTTAAGGACCCCGATGACGGCATCAGATGCGGGTACCGAGCCCTGGACAGGCCGGCTGACCGGAGGTGGATCCGGGGTTTCCGTTCTGGTTGCGACCGCCATCGTCGTTGCCGACATGATCGGGGTCGGCGTCTTCACCAGCCTCGGCTTCCAGGTCAAGGACATCCCGTCCGGCTTCTCGATCCTCCTGCTCTGGACCGTTGGCGGCATCGTCGCGCTGTGCGGGGTGTTCTCCTACAGCGAGTTGGGCGCGATGTTTCCGCGCTCGAGCGGCGAGTACAATTTCCTTGGCCGTGCCTATCATCCCGCCTTCGGCTTTCTTGCCGGCTGGGTCTCGGCGACGGTGGGCTTTGCAGCGCCCGTCGCGCTCGCGGCGATGGCGTTCGGCGAATATGCAAAGTCGGTCATTCCCGATCTGCCGCCGATCCCGCTCGCCATCGGCGTGGTGTGGCTGGTCTCGATCGTGCAACTGACCGGCGTCAGGCACTCCTCGACTTTCCAGCTGATCTCGACCATTTTGAAGGTCGTGCTGATCGTCGCCTTCCTGGTCGCCGGCTTCATCATCGGCGTGCCGCAGCCGATCGCCTTCACGCCGCAGCCGGGCGACCTCGCGCATATCGTCAGCGCGCCCTTCGCGATTGGACTCGTCTTCGTGATGTATTCGTTCTCCGGGTGGAATGCCGCGACCTACATCATCGGCGAGATGAATACGCCCCAACAAAGCCTGCCGCGTGCGCTGCTCGCGGGCACGCTGATCGTGCTCGTGCTGTATGTGACGCTGAACGCGGTGTTCCTCTATTCCACGCCGGTCAGTGCGCTCGCCGGCCAGCTCGACGTTGCCAGCGTTGCCGGCACCGCCATCTTCGGCAGCCTCGGCGGCCGGATCGTCGGCGCCATGATCTGCGTCGGCCTGATCTCCTCGATCAGCGCGATGATGTGGATCGGCCCGCGCGTGATGATGACGATGGGGGAGGACATTCCCGCCTTGCGCGTGTTCTCGAAGCGGTCGGTCAGCGGTGCGCCGGCCTATGCCATCCTGTTTCAGCTTGGGGTCGCGACCCTGCTGCTGTTCACGCGCAGCTTCGAGGCCGTGCTCGACTTCATCCAGTTCGCGCTGTTGTTCTGCTCGTTCTTCACGGTCGCCGGCGTCATCAAGCTGCGCATCACCGATCCCGATCTGCCGCGGCCCTATCGCGCCTGGGGATACCCGGTCACGCCCCTCGTTTTCCTGCTCGTGACCGCGTTCATGATGTACTACCTCTTGACCGAGCGGCCGGTGCAGTCGCTCTCGGGGATGCTCGTCATGCTCTCGGGCCTGTTGATCTATGCTGTTTTCCGCAGGCGGCCGGTTGCCGCTGGCAATTCATCACACCGCGAATAGACATGTTTCGATCCATGAGAATTGCGGCCGTCGCTCTTGCCATGTTGGCCGCAGCCGTCTCGTCCGCACGTGCCGCCGACGTCACCTTTGACGATACCGCGCGCTTCCTCGCGGGTATGCCGCCTTCGGCGGACTCGCCGCTGGTGCCGCTGACCAGGGACCCCAACTGGCAGCATCACGCAAAATTCTTCGACAACGCCTTCGCCCAGCTCGAGCAGCGGCAAATATCGAAGATCCGCGCCTGGGCCGACGTCAACCTGGCCGCGCCGCGGCCGACCATGTTCTACATGTTCAGCGGCCCCGACTTCCTCTACGCCAATGCCTTCTATTCCAAGGCCAGCACCTATGTGCTCGGCGCGCTGGAGCCGGTCGGCGCCGTGCCCGACCTGACTCGGCTGCCGCGCGGTTCGGTCGGCGCCGCGCTCTACAATGTCGAGCGCTCGCTCGGCTCGATCCTGAGCTTCTCCTTCTTCATCACCAAGCAGATGAAGGTCGACCTGCACACCAACCAGGTCAACGGCACCTTGCCGATCCTCTATGTCTTCCTCGCCCGCTCCGGCAAGACCATCCGCAACGTCGAGATGGTCGCACTCGACAACAAGGGCGGGATGCATGTGGGGAACGACAATCCGGGACCGAACGCCACGCGCGGTGTCCGTATCACCTTCGCCGGCAGCGACGGTGAGGTGCGCACGCTTTATTATTTCTCGACCGATCTCTCGAATTCCGGCGCGCGCGCGACCGGTTTCCTGAAGTTCTGCGAGACGCTCGGCCCCGGCAACAGCCTGCTCAAGAGTGCGTCCTATCTCATGCACTCCGGCAACTTCACGGTCGTGCGCGACTGGCTGCTCGCCAACAGCGCCACCATCGTCCAGGACGATTCCGGCATTCCGCTCGCCAATTACAATGCGCGGCAATGGCGCTTCTTCCCGTTCGGTCGTTACCTCGGTCCGATCAGCGAATTCCCCGGACGCTACCAGGAGCGCTACGCCGAGCTGTTCACGCGCGCCCAGCCGATCGACTTCGGCGTCGGCTATCGCTGGCGCATGCATGAATCGAACTTGCTGCTGTCAGTGAAGGTGCCGGGGAGCGAGACTGCGCCGGCGGCGGAGACGATCTCGTCGGACGAGCCGGCGCCCAGGCCGCCGCGCCCGAAGCGCCCGCGTCCACCCGAGCCGATCCCGCCGCCGCCCGGGCGCTTCTTCTGGTTCCGCTAGCTACCAGTGCACGCTCTGGCTCGGCACGATGAACGCCGTCGTGCCGGGCGGCGTTGCAAGACTCGTCGCCAGATACCAGCCGGAGCCGGCCGCGAGCAGCAGCAGCGCGATGATGGCGAGCATGTCGAGGGTTCGGGGATCGTGAGGCCTCCTGGGACCCAGCTTGGACCCAGGCCTGACGTGGAGATGAGGGCTGATTTTCCAGCGCATTGTTGTTTCCTCCCGTGGGAGTATCACGACAACGCGAAGGGAAAGTTCCGGTTCCGCTCAGGGCAGCATGTCTAGGGCGCGTTGACGCCGCGCCAGCGGGCATACCGCCAGGGCAGATACCAGCGCGCGTTTTGCGGCGCGGCGAGCGGCACATTGTCGATGCCCGATGTCCCGTACGGATTGCAGCGGAGCAGACGCGCGAGCGTCATCCATCCGCCGGCCCAGAGCCCGAAGCGCTCGATCGCCTCGTCGCCATAGACGGAGCAAGTCGGCAGGTGTCGGCAATTGTACCCGACCAGCGGCGAGAGCGTGTGGCGATAGAGCCAGATCAGCGCACGGCCAAATCTCCGCGGAAGGCGAAGGAGGCCCTCGACGGGAGTGGAACAATGCTCGCAGGTTGAATGCTTCATGGGCGCGTTGCTGCAACGTTAAGCGAAGTATTGCGCGGTTCCGGCGCAGGGAACTGTAAGGTGTTGTTTGCGCGCCATATTTTGCCTGCTTTCTGGGAGCAGTGCAGCAAGTATCTGTGGACGATCTGTATTCGCCCGGATACCATTTTTATGACGCCCGTGTGTAGAAACATACGCCTGTATGATGGACTCAGCGGGCGCTACCGGGGATTGTTTGGCGAACCTCTGGGGCTTGGGGAAGGGAACAGTTTGAAACTCCTGAACTCGCTCAATCTTCGCGGCTGGCTGCTGGTGGGAACCGCCGTCTGTGGAGTCGCGCTGGCCGGTGCCGTCGCGACATTCGGGTCATCGGCCCGAGCGGGGAGCGCTCTCGAAGAGCGCAAGCTGCCGATGAAGTTCAGCTGGATCGCTTGCGAGCCGAACTGCCGCGGCTGGGTCAGCGCGGTCGGCATCATCACCGCTGATACCCCTAAGGATTTTGAGGAGTTTTCTCGCGGACGCCAGCTCGGCGGCGCCACCGTGGTGCTCGACTCCAGCGGCGGTTCCGTCAACGACGCGATCACGCTCGGCCGGCGCTTCCGCAATCTCGGGCTTCTGACCACAGTCGGCATCAGCCTTCAGAACCGCGGCGGGCAATCGGCCCGTCCGGCGGTCGCGCCCGAGGCCTATTGCGAATCCATGTGCGTGTTCCTGCTGCTGGCCGGCAAGAAGCGCTACGTGCCTGATGCCGCCCATGTCCGGGTCCATCAGATCTGGATGGGCGATCGCGCCGACGATGCCAAGGCCGCGAGCTACAGCGCACAGGACCTGATGATCGTGGAACGCGACATCGGCCGGCTCGCCAAATACACCTTCGACATGGGCGGCGCCGGCGATCTGCTGTCGCTCGCGCTCAGCGTGCCGCCCTGGGAAGATCTGCACGAGCTCGATGCCGGCGAGCTGAAGCTCACCAATCTGGTGACGACGGATCTCGTCGCCGACGTGCTGCCGCATGTGGACGTCACAGCGCCGGCCATGGCGGAACTCGCACCGAAGACGCAGGCAAGGTTCGGCGCGGAACCGGAGCCGGCCAAGTCGACCAAGACGGCGGAAGCCGTGGTGCCCACGGGCAGCGTGGCGGCGCCGGCTACGGCGGCGCAGAAGTAAGATTCCCGCACGGTCATTCCGGGGTGTCGCAAAGCGACGCACCCGGAATCCAGATGTTGTCGCGCGAGATTCTCAGGTGCGCACTTGCGCACCATAGTTTGCGCTGGCGCGCGCCCCGGAATGACATCGACGGGGTTTTCAGCCCTGGGCCGCGGCGGGCTGCTTGGCCTCGATCTGACCGATCGCGTCGACCACGGCATCGAAGGTCAGCAGCGTCGAGGCGTGCCGCGCCTTGTAGTCACGGACCGGCTCGAGGAACTTGATCTCCTCCCATTTGCCTTGAGGAGGCGTGCCGTTCTCCTTGAGCATCTTGCGAACGGTTTCGCGTAACTCACGGAGTTCGCTCGCAGTCGAGCCGACCACGTGACTTGCCATGATGGATGAAGAGGCCTGTCCCAGCGCGCAGGCCTTCACGTCATGGGCGAAGTCGGTGACGGTGTCGCCGCTCATCTTGAGATCGACCTTCACGGTCGAGCCGCACAACTTCGAGTGGGCGGTTGCGGTGGCATCGGGGTCCGAAAGCCGTCCGATGCGCGGAATATTCCCCGCCAGCTCGATGATCCGCTTGTTATAAATGTCGTTCAGCATGTGATGGGGTCCAACACGTCCACACCCACTTCCGGGCCGGATCGGCCTTGGCGGGCGCCGTCCACGGTCCTATATAGGGGCGGAACTGGTGGAAAAACAGTCCAGCGGTGCGGCGGCGGTGATCCCGATCTGCGTTATCGATGTTGTGACCGAAGGGCCTTTTCGCCAAAACTGTTCTCTTCAGGCGTCCGGCGGCTTGCCGCCCCGTCTGCCGGTGACACTCCGGCCACAAGGCCGTCGAACGGAGTAGACATGGACGCTACAATCAAGCCGATCCGCCCCAACAAGCAGGTCGAGAGCCGCCCGGCCGAGCTCGATCCTGCCGAATTCCTTGCGGCCGCCGTACGCGCCGACCAGCCGCGCCCCGCGCGCGCCGAGGCCGAACAAGCGGTGAAGACGCTGCTCGCCTATATCGGTGAGAACCCCCAGCGCGAGGGCCTCTTGGACACGCCGCGGCGCGTGGTCGAGGCCTTCGACGAGCTCTATCAGGGCTACCACCAGTGCCCGGCCGAGGTGCTCGACCGCACCTTCGGCGAGACGGCCGGCTATGACGATTTCGTGCTGGTGCGCGACATCGAGTTCACCTCGCAGTGCGAGCATCACATGATGCCGTTCTACGGCAAGGCGCATATCGCCTATACCCCAGTGGAGCGCGTCGTCGGCCTGTCCAAGCTCGCCCGCCTCACCGACATCTTCGCCCGCAGGCTCCAGACCCAGGAACATCTGACGGCGCAGATCGCGGCAGCCATCGACGAGATCCTCAAGCCGCGCGGCGTTGCGGTGCTGATCGAGGCCGAGCATACCTGCATGTCGGTGCGCGGCGTCGCCAAGCACGGCGCCTCCACCTTCACCAGCCGCTTCACCGGCATGTTCCGCGACAATCCGGCGGAGCAGGCCCGTTTCCTGTCCCTGGTGCGAGGCCTGCAGCGCTGACCTCGCGAACGCTCTAAGCGAGGAAGCCGTGTCCGCTCACTCCCATGAGATCGAGGAAGGCCTCGCCTTCCTGCCCAAGTTCGACGCGAACGGCCTCGTGACCTGCGTCGCGACCGACGTCGCCACCGGCGACGTGCTCATGGTCGCCCACATGAACGACGAGGCGCTGCGCAAGACCATCGCGACCGGCGAAGCCTGGTACTTCAGCCGCTCGCGCAATGCCTTGTGGCGAAAAGGTGAGACGTCAGGTCAGACCCAGCGCGTGGTCGAGATGCGCACCGATTGCGACCAAGACGCGGTCTGGATCCGTGTCGAGCAGATTGGCGCTGCCTGCCACACCGGGCGGCGGTCGTGCTTCTACCGCAAGGTCGAGGCTGAGGGTGGGGGAGCCAAGCTGGTCTTCACCGACGCGGACAGGCTGTTCGATCCGGACACGGTCTATAAGAAATAGCAACCTGTCATTCCGGGGCGCGCGAAAGCGCGAGCCCGGAATCCATCGCAAGGCATCACGCGCGGCTCAATGGATTCCGGGCTCGCACCTGCGGTGCGCCCCGGAATGACTCGGAGCGGGCGGCAAGGCCCGAATTAACCCCGCATTAACCATACCTGTCCCACGGTGAGACGACAGGGCGCCGAATTGCCGGCGTCGCTCAACGCCGCGCGGGGCGGGCACTCCATCATGTCGATCGACAATTCCAGTGCCTCACAGACGGCGGTTCTCGATCCGTCGCGGGCGCGTGTCGCCGGCGCGATCAAGCAGGCCTCGAACGTCTCCGGCGTCAGCTTCCAGTACATGCTGACCACCGCCAAGATGGAATCGGATTTCGATCCGACCGCGGGTGCCACCACGTCGTCCGCGCACGGCCTCTACCAGTTCATCGACCAGACCTGGCTCGGCACCGTGAAAGAGGCAGGGAGCCAGCTCGGCTACGGCAACTATGCCGACGCCATCACCAGGACGTCGTCCGGCACCTATACCGTTGACGACCCCGTCATGAAGCGGTCGATCATGAAGCTGCGCGACGATCCGGAGGCCGCATCCAGCATGGCGGCTGCGCTGACCCAGTCGAACAGTTTCAAGCTCACAGGCCTGCTCGGGCGCAGACCGAGCGACAGCGAGCTCTACATGGCCCATTTCATGGGCGTCGGCGGGGCCGCAAAACTCATCGCCAATGCCGAGGACAATCCGCAAGCGGTCGGTGCACGGCTGTTTCCAAATGCAGCCGCGGCCAACCGCTCGATCTTCTACGCCAAAGACGGCCGCGCCCGCAGCGTCTCCGAGGTCTATTCGGTGCTGGACGCCCGCTATGGCAGCGCGGCCAATTCGAAATTGACGCGCAGTGCGATGGCAATGTATGGCGGCTCGCCCTCGACCACGCAGGTTGCCAGCGCCAACGGCGTGCAGCCGACCGCGCCGATGATCGAGAACGCCGCTTATCTCCAGACCTTTCCCAATACGAACGCCGTGACGCCGGTGAGTGCGACGTCGTCCACGACGGTCGCGGACAATGCGCCAACCACGCCGGCATTCCGCTCGATCTATCAGCCGGGCGACACCACGCAGCCGGTCTCGACCACGGTGCAGAAATTGTGGGGCAACAACGCCTCGCTCACCTCGGCCGCCTCGGCAACGCCGGACGTACGTCCGCCGCAGCCGCTCGATCTCTTCAGCGATCGCAGCGGCACGTTCTCGAGCTAACACTCGCTCCTGTGTCCCGGACGCGCTGCAGCGTGCCTGGCGATGCGAAGCATCGTCCGGTGCGCTGTCGCGTGCGCCCGGGGTACGTGAGCAGGGGCGCCTCGGTTCCCTTAACAAAACGTCAATAAAACCAGCCAGTTATGGTGAACGCTTTGTTAAGCGTCGTGGTTTATTTTGTGTTGCAGGTGACGAGCCGTCACCATTTTCGTTTGTTGTGTAAGCCGGAAGCAGCATGATTGTTCGGCAGTTTATCAATTGGATCAGGACGGCCCCCGCCGGCGAGCGGGCCGAGGCGACACGGGCGTTGGCCCGGGCCTGGCTGATCTCAGATCTCTCCCATGACGACCGCATCGCCGCCGAAGGCGCGCTGCTGATGCTGCTCGACGATCCCTCGCCGCTGGTGCGGCAGGCGATGGCCGAGGCATTTGCGCGCAGCCCTGATGCCCCGGCGTCGATCGTGCGGGCGCTGTCGGGGGACCAGCCGACCGTCGCGCTGCCGGTGCTCGAACATTCTCCGCTGCTGATCGACGCCGATCTCGTCGACATCATCGCGACCGGCAATGACGAGGTGCAGTGCGCGGTCGCCCGCCGCATCGCGTTGCCGGTCTCGGTCTGCGCCGCCATCGCCGAGGTCGGCTGCGCGGCGTCAGCGCTCGAGCTGATCGAAAATCCGAATGCCGAGCTTGCGCCGTTCTCGTGGAATCGCATCGTCGAACGCCACGGCCATCTTGCCGCGATCCGCGAGGCGATGCTGGTGCTGGACGATCTGCCGGCCGCAACGCGCGCGGCGCTGGTCGCAAAGCTGTCGGAGACACTGGCGCAGTTCGTCGTGGCGCGGAACTGGCTCAGCGCCGACCGTGCCGAGCGCGTGACGATCGAGGCGCGCGATCGCTCCACCATCAACATTGCGGCGCGCTCGCGCGGCGAGGACATGCAGGGCCTGGTTCATCATCTGCGCGTCACCGGCCAGCTGACCGCCGGTCTGATCCTGCGCGCGCTGCTGTCGAGCAATCTCGACCTGTTCGACGCGGCGCTGGCCGAGCTCGCCGATGTGCCGCTGGCGCGCGTCACCGCGCTGCTGCACGATCGCGGCGGCAACAGCCTGCATGCGCTGCTCCGCCGCGCGGGCCTTCCCGAGGCGACGTTTGCGGCGTTCCAGGTGGCGCTCGATGCCTGCCACGAGCAGGGCTTTGTCGACAGCGACGACGGCGCGGCGCGGCTGCGCCGGCGCATGGTCGAGCGCGTGCTCACCCATTGCGAGACTGACCGCGGTGCCACCGAGCCGCTGATGGTCCTGCTCCGCCGCTTCGCCACCGAGTCCGCGCGCGAAGAGGCGCGGCTGTTCTGCGACGAGCTGGTCGCGGAAGATGCGATCGATCCGGTCTATGATGACCTGATTGCGGCCTAGCGAGATGCCGTAGGGTGGGTTAGCCGAAGGACTGCGCGAAGCGCGGTCCGTAGGCGTAACCCACCACTTCTGTCTCTGCGGCAATTGAAGAGGTGGATTACGCTACGCTAATCCACCCTACGATACTGATCGGCGATAGAGAGGAGAGAGTCTTACTCCGCCGGCACGATGCTGGGCGCGAGGATAGCTTCGAGATGCTCGGGGCGGTCGCGGTTGACCTGGGTGAGATAGTCGTCGGCGACCTTGCGCAGGCGACGGCTGAGCTCGGCGGAGACGCTGATGCTGTCGAGCCTGGTGTTCTCGTGCACGATGGCGAGGATGGCGTTGATGTGGTGCGTGAACAGCTCGGCCGGCACCTTCTCCAGATCAGGGGCGTGCTCAATGACGCGGCAGAGGCTCTCGGCGATTCCCGCCGCTGCCGGGAAGCCGAATGTCGCCGCGTCGCCCTTGATGTCGTGCGCGGCGCGGAACAGCTCGTCGCGCCGCTCCTTGGTGAAGCCGTCATTGCGGATGGCGACGTAGGCGGCCGACAGGCGGTTGACCTCGGTTGCCATCCAGTCCTTGAACTCGCCGGAGAGACCTGCGAGCGCCTGCTCGGCGCGGCTGACCGGATCGTCCATGTCCTTGTCTTCGACGCGGCGCAGAACCTTGCGCAGCGGATTGGGCTGCGTGATCAATTGATGCGTGGCGAAGGCTTTGACCTCGATGTCTTTTGCGCTGTTCTTCGCCATGATGCCTGCCTCGTCTAAGACGTTGCGCTAGATGGAGGAGCGGGCCTTGTCGAGCAGCGAGGGTTGCTGCAGCACCTCGTGCTTTTCGCCGACGCGGCGCTCGGGGCCCATATAGGCGGAGTTGGTGTTGCGGCGCCGGTCCGGGCCGAAATAGGTCTTGGTCTTGATGAAGGGGCGGGGATTGGCGACGACGTTGAGGATGCGCTGGTAGAGCCCCTTGGCCGAGATCGGCTTGGCCAGAAATTCGGTGACGCCGGCATCGCGCGCGACCGTGACGCGGCGCTTCTCGGAATGGCCGGTCAGCATGATGATCGGCGCGTAAGGGTTGCCCTTGGATTCCGGCTGCCGGATCATCTGCGCGAGCTCGAGCCCGTCGAAGATCGGCATCGCCCAGTCGGTGATGACGATGTCGGGCACGTAATGGCTGTACATTTCCAGCGCGGTGGCGCCGTCTTCGGCCTCATAGACCTCGCGTGCGCCAAACGAATGCAGCAGCGTCCGCAGGATGCGGCGCATGTGCGGATTGTCATCGCAGACGAGGAAGCGCAGCTTGTTGAAGTCGATGCGGAACATGGCGCCCGGGCTGAAGCGGTCAATCTTCGTTAACCATATCGCGGCGGCGGTTAACGAAGGGTTGCCGGCGGGCGCCCGACAGGAGGCTCAGTAGCCGAACTGCTCGCGCAAAATGCGCTCTTCCAGGCTGTGGCCGGGGTCGAACAGCATGCGCATCGAGATGCTCTTGTCCGAGAGCACCTCGACGCGCCGGACCCTGCGCACCTCCTCGTGGTCGGCGACCGCGGCAACGGGGCGCTTGTCGTCTTCCAGCACCTCGATCACGACATAGGCCGTGTTGGGCAGCAGGGCGCCGCGCCAGCGCCGCGGCCGGAAGGCGCTGATCGGTGTCAATGCCAGCAGGGCGGCGTTGATCGGCAGGATCGGTCCCTGGGCGGAGAGGTTGTAGGCAGTCGAGCCGGCCGGCGTCGCCACGATGATGCCGTCGGCGATCAGCTCCGGCATGCGCTCGCGCTCGTCGATCAGGATCCGCAAGCGCGCCGCCTGGGAGGTCTGGCGGAATAGGTAGACCTCGTTGATGGCGTGGTGCAGGTGGACGCGGTCGTTGACGTCGGTCGCGCGCATCAAGAGCGGATTGATCTCGGATTCATGCGCCGTCTCGAGCCGTTGGCGCAGATCATGCGTCGAGTACTCGTTCATCAGGAAGCCGACCGTGCCGCGGTGCATGCCGTAGATCGGCTTTCCCGTGTGCATGTTCTGGTGCAGCGTCTGCAGCATCAACCCGTCGCCGCCGAGCGCGACCACGACGTCGGCATCTTTCGGGTCGCAATTGCCATAGTCGCTGGTGAGCTGGCCAAACGCGGTCTGCGCCTCGCTGCTCGGGCTGGCGACGAAGGCGATCCGTTCGTATCGCGAGGGCTTGGTCATGGCTTTTCGGTCAGGCCTGCTGGCTCGAGAAAGTTCCGCCGGGCTCGTCTATACGAGGTGGGGCTCCATTGTCGAGGATGACCACCCTTCAAGGCAAACGACCGGCTGCCGGATTCGGGGCAAACCGGGTCGTTTCGAGCCCGATCGGCGGCTCAAGGGGGCGCCTCGTCAATGATCCCCCAAACCGTCGCAATTTCGCGCTAACCTTGCGGCCGCACCGGCTGTCACGGCCGGTCCGGGAGGACGAACATGGTGACGAGCCTGCCTGCGCTGCGTTGCACGGCCTTAGTGCTGGCGGTGTCGGCTTTCGCACTCGCAGGATTTGCGCGCGCGGATGATCCGCCGCAGCCGCGCTCCGAGACGACGGCGCCAGCCGGACAGAAGGGCGGGCGCGGTGGTGGCGCGCAAAGCGCGTCGCAGAATTCGCCGTCCGCCGAGCTGCACCGTCTCCCGCCGGATTCGACCACCAAGCAGACGCTCGATCTGCCCGGCCGCACCCTCAACTTCGCCGCGACCGCCGGCTCCATCCGCGTGTTCGACGGCAAGGGCGAGCCGCTGGCCGACATCGCCTGCACGTCCTACGAGCTCGACGGTGCCGACCGGGCGACGCGCCCGGTGACTTTCCTGTTCAACGGCGGACCCGGCGCGTCCTCGGCCTGGCTCCAGTTCGGCGCTGCTGGTCCGTGGCGGCTGCCGCTCGACGGCGAAGCGCTGTCGCCGTCGGCGTCACCCGAGGTGAAGCCGAATGCGGAGACCTGGCTCGACTTCACCGATCTCGTCTTCATCGACCCTGTCAGCACGGGCTACAGCCGGTTCGTTGCGAGCGGCGAGGACGCGCGAAAATCCTTCTACTCCGTCGACGGCGACGCCAATTCGATCGCGCTGGTGATCCGCCGCTGGCTCGAGAAACACGACCGGCTGACCTCACCGAAATACGTCGCGGGCGAAAGCTATGGCGGCATTCGCGGACCGAAGGTGGTGCGCCAGTTGCAGCTCCAGCACGGCGTCGGCGTCAGGGGATTGATCCTGGTGTCGCCGCTGCTCGACTTCCGCGAGTTCACCGGCACGAGCCTCCTGCAATATGTCGCGACGCTGCCGAGCTATGTGGCGGTGGCGCGCGAAGCCAAAGGCCCGGTCAAGCGCTCCGATCTCGCCGACGTCGAGGCTTATGCGCGCGGCGAATTCCTGGCTGACCTCGTCAAGGGCGAGGCCGACAAGGAAGCAACCACGCGCCTGGCCGACAAGGTCGCTGAGCTCACCGGCATCGACCAGGCGGTGAGCCGCAGGCTCTCGGGCCGCTTCGACGTCGGCGAATTCCGCCGCGAGTTCGACCGCAAGAACGGCAAGGTGACGGGACGCTATGATGCCTCGGTGCGCGGCTTCGATCCCTATCCGGATTCGGGCAACTCCCGTTTCGGTGATCCCTCGGGTGATGCGCTCCAGGCGCCGCTGACGAGCGCCGCGGTCGATGTCCTCACGCGCAAGCTCAACTGGCGGCCCGACGGCTCCTATGAGGTCCTGAACGGTAGCGTCGAGGGCAACTGGGATTTCGGCCGCGGCATCAACCCGCCGCAATCGGTGTCGGAGCTGCGCCAGATCCTCGCGACCGATGCGAAGCTGAACGTGCTGGTTGCGCACGGCCTGTTCGATCTCGCCACGCCCTATTTCGGAACGAAGCGGGTGCTCGATCAATTGCCGGCCTTCGCGAGCCGGCGCGTGAAATTCGCCGTCTATCCCGGCGGTCACATGTTCTATTCGCGCGACGGCTCACGGCAGGCGCTTCGCGGCGAGGTCGAGGGGCTCATTCGGGAGTAGGCCGCCGCTTGCGCGGCGGATAGCGGCGCGCGATCTCGCGTGCCACGACTTTTTCCGGCTTGACGTTGGCGCCCGCGAGCCAGATGTCGCTGATCCTCCCGCGCTTGTCGCGCACGCGGCGAACCGGCTCGCCGTGACTGGAATAGCCGGCGGCCCAGGCGAGCCTGCCAGTGTCGCGGCCGGTCACCTCGATCTCGCCGGCATCCATGAACGGATTGTTGAACTGCGGGTTGGCGAGCAGCACGCGGTTGCCGATCGGCACCAGATCGGTCGCGCCCCACATCGTCCACCATCGCCCTCGCCAGTCGCGCACGCGGCGGTCGGGTGCGCCGCGGGTCTTGAAGACGCGCAGGATCTGCATTGCGCCGTCCATCCAGAACGGCGCGGCGCCGTCGAGGGAGTTGCTGAGGATGCTGATCGCGAGCTCGCAGGCGGGAATCGTGCAGGTCCGCGAGATGTAGCCCTGGAAGCCGCCGCTATGGCCGAACCAGTCCCAGCCGTCGGTCTTGCCGGCGTTGACGCCGAGACCGTAATAGGCCTCGAAGCTTTGCGGGATGCGCCAATGATGCCGCGTCATCTCGCGGCGGCTCGCGACCGAGAGCACGCTCTTTTTCGCGTTGGGTGCGAGCTGCGCGAAGAAGCGGGCGGTGTCGGCGGCGGTGGCGACGAAGCCCGCGGCCGAGGCCATGGCGTATGCGGGATTGTCGCCGGGGATCACGCAGCGCTCGCCGAAGGGCAGTTTTCGCGTATGGCCGCGTGCGAACAGCGCGCCCTTGGGCAGCGGTGCATTCGGCTCGGTCTCGCGCAGCCCCGCGGGCTCGATGATCTCGCGCTTGATCCAGACGGAGTAGGGCTCTTTCGTCACCGCTTCGATGACGAGACCGATCAGGGCAAAGCCGTGATTGGAATATTTGAAGCGCGTGCCGGGCTCGATCGCGGTCGGCAGCTTCAGCTCTGCGAGCAGCTCTTTGGCGTCGAGATAGGAGCGGCTGTCGATGAACTGGCCGGAATCGGCGCCGTCGCGGGTCAGCCCCGCGCTGTGCGAGAGCACCTGTGCGATCGTCGTCTCGGCGACGCGCGGGTGCAGGCCGCCGACATATTGGCCGACCGCATCATCGAGCCGGAGCTTGCGTTGCTCGCGCAGCTTCATGATGCCGGCCGAGGTAAAGCTTTTCGAGTGCGAGGCGATGCGGAAGCGGTGGCGCGGAGTGAGCTTCTCGCCGGTGTCGAGATTGGCGAGGCCGAATGCGTGCTCGGCGACGATTTCGCCGCGATGGGCGAAGGCGACGATGACGCCGGGCTGCCCGATAGTCGTCTGCTGGAATTCGATCCAGGAGCCGATGTAGTCGATCGCGGATCGCAGCCACGTATCCATTGCGCACCAATTGTGAGGGGAGGATTCGTGCGCGAAGGCTAGCCGAGAAAGCGGAACGGGCACAACCCCTGGGTTGTGCCCGTTCGCTTCATTCGAAGATGCGCAGTCTTCAGTAGACGAGCGTCGCGCCGGTCGGCTTGTCGAGCGCTGCGGCAAGCGAGCGATACTCGGAGCTCTCGGTGCCGGCGAGCGAGGCGATCTTGTTCAGATGATACTGCGCCTGTTCGCGGTTGCCCTGCTCGAGCTGCCAGAGGCCGTAATACTGCCAGGTGCGAACGTGGTTCGGATCGTCCTTCAGCGCCAGCTCGTAATAGACCTTCGACGACTGGTAGTCGCCGAGCTTGCGATAGGAGTAACCGATCAGGTTGGCGACGTCGGCGACGTCGTCGCGCTTGAGCGACTTCAACTGATCGATCGCGCTGGTGTAGTCGTGATTGTCGTAGATCGCGGTGTAGGCGGTGCGATAGGCCGCGAGGAATTTGGGATCGCTGACGGAGGAGCTCTTCTTCTTGCCCTTCTTGCTCGAGGAGTCCGACTTCGGCGGCGAGGAGGGCTCGTCGCTGCCCGCGGCATAGGCGCTGGTCAGCACCGGCCCGGCCGCGAGCGCCATGGCAACGAGGCCCGGCAGCAGAAGCATTGAGAGTTTTCGCATCTAAGTTCTCCCGTATGGAACGTGGCGATCCTACACGATTGCCCGAAGACCGGAACACCCAGGAGCAGGAAACATTCCCGCTTCGCACGATCTATTCGCCCCGGCGCAGATGACAAACTTGTCATCCAGATGAACGGAAGCCTGCAATTGGCTTCAGAATGGGTTCAGCGCGCGGCGCCTAGGCTCTCACCTACGATCGAAGGGTTGGCGAGAGGGCGCCGCCTCAAGATCCTTCCAAGAGGAGACCACCATGTTGAAGACCATTTCTGCAGCCTTGCTTGCCGCCTCCGTGATCGCAGCCCCGGCCTTCGCCACTGAGCCCGCCAAGACCACCACGACCGCGCCGGTGATCAAGGCGGACCAGAGCCAGACCAAGGCGTCGACCGCCGTGAAACCGGATGCCGGCATCAAGGCCGATGCCAAGACGTCGGACGTGAAGACTTCAGGTGCCAAGGCTTCCGACGCGAAGGCTTCCGACGCGAAGGCTCCCGATGCCAAGGCGCCGGATGCAAAGGCCGACGTCAAGGCGGATGCCAAGGTCGACAGCAAGTCGAAGGCGATGAATGCGAATGCGGCGGTCACGCCCGACGAGCACAAGACCGTGCGGACGCATCGTCATCACCACAAGCATCTGTCGGCGAAGAAGTCGCTGAAGACGCAGCCGGACGTCACCAAGCCGGTGACGACCGAGAAGCGCAGCTAACGACTGATCCCGCGCGGCGGCATCCCTGGCATTGCCCTGCTGCCGCGCGGAGTTCAGGCCGGCCCGTCGTTTCGGTGCCTTTTGCGAAAGCGCAAGGCACCGGCGGCGGGCCGGTGCGCCTGCAAGCGAATTCCCTTCGCGCGGCCTTGGGGCTAGAACGTTCCCGAGTCTTGGCGAGTGGAGAGCGTGACCGGTGGGGCGATTGGCGAAACGTGCGGTGAGCTTGGCATTGGTCCTGGCATTGCCGCTGGCGCTCGCGGCGTGCTTCGGCAGCGATGGTGACCGTCCAAGCTTGATGGATGGGACCCAGGCCGGAGGACCGCAGCCCTTTCCCGACAATTTTCGCAGCGACACGCTGGCCTTGATGCGTGCGTATCTCAACAATCCGGTCGGCGTGCGCGAGGCCAGCATGGCCGAGCCGGTGCAGCGGCCGGTCGGTGGCCGGCAGTTCTATATCAGCTGCCTGCGCTTCAACCCGCGTGAGACCGACGGCAGCTACAAGGGTGCACGCGAGCGCGCGGTGATTTTCGTCAATGGACGGGCCGATCGCGTCGTGGACAAGGCCGGCGAGCTCTGCACCGGTGCGGTTTACGCACCCTTTCCGGAACTGGAAAAGATGACGCGGTAGCGCAAAGCCCGCCTTCATCGCCTGGTGCTAGGACAGGGACCGCCGGAGCCGCTGGATCACATTTCGGCGAGCTTTGAACGGGGCGGATTTGCCTTGCGACAGATCGTTACAGCCAACCTTGCGCAGGCGACAAAAACAGTCGGTGCAAGGACGCGTGACGGAACAAAATCGCGATGTTGCCACCCCGTCACAGTTACGAACGATCAACGTTCCGGCATCGCCGCCAAGCAACCAAATTCACGCCACGTTGTTTGCTGAGGGTCGATTTGAAAAGAACGGGGATGGACATGAAGACGATTTTGCTGGGCGCAGTCGCCTTGCTTGCGCTGGCAGGGCCGGCCGCAGCGGCCGACATGCAGCCGCGCCCCTACACCAAGGCGCCGGCCCCCACGCCGCCGCAGGTGATCTACAACTGGACCGGTTTCTACATTGGCGGCCACGTTGGCGGCGCGTTTGCCGGCGACAGCAGCTTCCAGTCGAGCGACGCCCGCTTCCTCGGCGGCGTGCAGGGCGGCTTCGATTACCAGTTCGCGCCCAACTGGGTCGTGGGTGTCGAGGCCCAGTACTCCTGGCTGCCGACCAACAACAACGGTGTCACGTTCCCGCTTGGAACGCAGGTGACCTCCAACACCGACCAACTCGGGTCGGTGACCGGCCGGGTCGGCTACACCTGGGGCCCGGCGCTGGTCTACGCCAAGGGCGGTTACGCTTGGCGCAATGGCGGCCTTGGCGTCAACGTCGCCGGCGTGCCGCAGGGCTTCACCGCCACCGGCAACAACAAGGACGGCTACACCGTCGGCGCTGGCCTCGAATACATGTTCGCGCCGAGCTGGTCGGCCAAGGCCGAGTACCAATACTACAACTTTGGCAGCACGACCTTCACCTCCGGGCCGGCCGACATCGTCGGCGTCCGCGGCCGGGAAGACGAGCATACCGTCAAGGTCGGTGTGAACTATCGCTTCGGCTGGGGCGGTCCGGCAGGCTCGCGCTACTGACCCGCCAAAGGCGATCCCCAGATCTGACAAAGGCCGGCGTCCCGCCGGCCTTTCGTTTGCCGGCTCCTGCGTGCCGGTCCGCTGTTTGCCTTGCGTGAACCATCTGGCGCGTCATTTGCAAGCAAACATTCCGGCACGCGCTTTCTCATGCGTGTCATGGGGCTGGCGTAAAGCAAAAATAATTTTTGCCGCTTACGGAACTCGCGCTCCGGAACGCGTTATTATGGGACTTCCCGGGCTGGTGGGACGACGGTCATGCGTATCTTGGTGTCGGCAGTAGCGCTCTCGTGCTTCGTCGCCTTGCCGTGCTCTGCTCAAACAATCCTCAAATCCGAGCCTCTGATGTTGGCACCCTATGAGGTGGCCTTCGTCAAGGACGCCTCCTGTCCATCCGGCAAGGTGCTGAAGGTGACCGGCGCAATCCGCGGGCTGCACCGCCGCAAGGCCTGCGTGGTTCTGGCTGGCGAGCAGGCCTCCCTCGCGACCGCGACGCCCTGAGATCTCCGCCGCGTTCGGGCCGGACCTCAGGGATTCAGCTCAAGCTCCATCCTGGACTCGCGCTCGGCCTCGGCCTTGTTCCTGGCGGGGTCCTCGCCTTGGGCTGCCCGGCAGGGCTTGATCTCGTAGTCGTTGTCGAGCACCCGGCGTGGTCCGGCACGCTCGTCGTCTGCGCTGATGTCCACGACCAAGCCGCTCCGCTGTGCCAATTTCCAGACGTCGGACTCATCAGGATAGGCTTTGCTGATTTGGGCGTCGTTGCAGAACAGGGCGTACGGCATTCTTTCCGCTCCGGGAAAGCGCGTTAACGACTTTGCCGGCGAGGGGTTCCGGCCTGCGGTGCGATCACGGGGCCGTGATCAGGGCCTCCGGGGCCTTGAGTCGTAAACGAGTCCTGAATCCCCAAAAAAAGAATCCCTGGGACTCTCCGGCCGGAATCAGCGGATGTTTTGGCCATGACGAGCGACCTGAAAACCTCCTGCGGGCACATGCTCCTGCCGCTGACGCTGGCGTTGTTCGGCGCCTGCGCGGCCAATCTCTGGCTGGTGTGGTCCTGGCTGTAAGTCCCTGACGGACGGGCGCTGCCCTACTTTTTGGCCGGCGGAGAAGGGCCGACGTCGCGGAGGGCGGCGCGAAGCTTGGTCAGGGTCGCCGCGCAATATTCCTCGCGTTCGCGCTCGAACCGCTCCTGATGCTTGCGGAAATTCGCGATCCTGGCCTGCATCTCGATCCGGAAATCGCCGCCGGGGCGAGGCGGCGGGATCTGGGCGGGCCGGGCTTGGGGGGCGGGCGGAGATGCGGCCGGCGGCAGCTCGGTTTCGACCGCAACAGCCTCCACGGTCACGATCTCCGTGGTGATCGTGAATGCAGCAGGCGGGAGCTCCGGCGGATGGAGCTCATCCTTCTTGCCGGTTACGGATTGGACGAAGGCCAGTGTCTGCGCGATCAGTGCGTCGCGCTCCGCGATCCACTTCATTGGCGACCCCTGTTGGGCCATTTCATCAAAGCTGGAGGGTCGAATCAAGGAGGTAATCCTGCAAGGGGATTGCATATTTTTCCCGGTCGCCCGACAGTGGGTGGATGAATGCCGGGAAAGAAGACGAGTCGCTCGAAGTGGAGGGCTTGAGGCTTGTGCGCGCCTTCCTCTCGCTGCCGCCCGAGAAGAGAGCGGAGGTGATCGCATTCGTCGAGGAGCTGGCCCATATGCATGCCCAGGCCGAGGAGAGCGAGGGCACGCCGGCGAGATGAGTGCTACCGCTCGCGCGGTTTGACGTTCGGCACGAATGGTGCGCCGACCACCCGGACCGCCGGCGGCGCAGCGACATCGGCAGATTTGCTCTCCGCGACCTGCCTCTCCGGCGCCTGCCCAAAGAGGGGCTCGAGCAGCGCAAGCGTGCCGGCCACGATGGTGCAGCAAAGCGTCACCGCTCCCAACAGAAACATGTTTCGATTTTCTTCCCGGATTCGCATCGGGCCGAAAACGATCGACGCGGAGGATTGGTTCCGGTCGGCTGGGCGCCACCAGATGCCGGCAAAACGCGCCCAAGCTTACGCGAAGCTTACGGGGAGGCAGCGGAAGGTTATTTTTCCGTAAGACGACCCGGCCATTTGGTATCAAATTTTAACGTCCGCCGAGCTCCAATGCACGTTGCTGGGATTATGCCCTGCCCGAAAATTCATTGGACGGCTGAGATGAGCTTTTTGAACAATCTGAAGATCGTGTGGAAGGTTGCGCTGATCGTGGCCGTGATGGGCTGCGCGATGATCGCCGTCGCGGGCTTCGGCGCGCGCGAACTCTCCGCGACCGTCGATGGGTTCAGCGAGCTCGCTGCCGCGCAATCCTCCGCCCTCAACCTGACGCGCGCCCAGCGCCGCGCCGAGACCTATCATGCGGCGCTCTATGCGGTCTTCACCGAGGCGACAGAGGCGGGCAACGCCGCCCGTCTGAAGACCGCGAACCAGAACCGCAACGAGATCGGCCAATACCTCGACGTGGCGGAGAAGGACGATCCCTCCCGCGCGAGCCAGATCAGAAGCATCGCGGACCAGCTCAAAGCCGCGTTCGTCAGCTGCGATCCGGTGCTCCAGGCCGGCGCGCAGGCGAGCAGCGTGGAGGAGAACGCCAAGGCTGCCGATCGCGCGCACAAGGAGTGCGATCCGGTGCTGGATGCGGCCCTCGCACGCATCGTGCAGTTCGTGACCGACACTGCGCAGGCGGCGGGCAAGCGCAAGGAAGCCATCAACCGCGATGCCCGGTCTGCGACCTGGACCGTGGTGGGCGTCAGCGCGGGCGGCCTGATCCTCGGAATTGCGATCGCGCTGTTCATCGGCCTCAATGCGATGTCCCGGCCGATCGCCCGGCTCAAGCTCGCCATGGAAGGGCTCGCCCGCAACGATCTCAAGATCGAGGTGCCCGAGAAGGAGCGCCGCGACGAGATCGGCGACATGGCCAAGACCGTCGAAATCTTCAAGACCAACGGGCTCGAGGTCGAGCGGCTCAAGGCGGCGCAGGCCGAAGCCGAGAAGCAGGCAGCCGAGCAGCGCCGCCGCGACATGATCAACCTTGCCGACGGCTTCGAGCGGGCGGTCGGCGAGATCATCGAGACGGTTGGATCGGCGTCCACCGAGCTCGAGGCATCGTCCTCGACGCTGGCCACCACCGCGCATCGCGCGCAGGAGCTGACCTCGGTCGTCGTGGCCGCCTCGGGCGAAGCGACTGGCAACGTGCAGTCCGTTGCGACCGCGACGGAAGAGCTGTCCTCTTCGGTCAACGAGATCAGCCGCCAGGTTCAGGAGTCGGCGCGGATGGCGGGCGAAGCCGTCACCCAGGCGCGCACCACGACCGAGCGCGTCAGCGAGCTCTCGGTCGCCGCCACCCGCATCGGCGACGTCGTCGAGCTGATCAACACCATTGCCGGCCAGACCAACTTGCTGGCGCTCAACGCCACGATCGAGGCGGCGCGCGCCGGCGAGGCCGGCCGCGGCTTCGCGGTCGTTGCCTCCGAAGTGAAGACGCTGGCCGAGCAGACCGCGAAGGCCACCGGCGAGATCAGCCAGCAGATTTCCGGCATCCAGACCGCGACGCAGGAATCGGTGAACGCGATCCGCGACATTTCCGCGACGATCGAGCGGCTCTCGGAAGTGTCCTCGACCATCGCTGCGGCCGTCGAGGAGCAGGGCGCTGCGACCCAGGAGATCTCGCGCAACGTGCAGCAGGCCGCGCACGGCACCCAGCAGGTCTCCTCGAACATCACCGACGTGCAGCGCGGCGCCGCCGAGACCGGCTCGGCGTCCTCGCAGGTGCTCTCGACCGCGAAGATGCTGGCGAACGACAGCACCCGGCTGAAGGACGAAGTCGGAAAATTCCTGCGCACGGTGCGCGCGGCGTAAGGATGAACGGCGGCATTCGTCCCGCCGCACTGATAGCGCCTATTGCGGCAGCAGTAGTGCAAGAACGATAACGAACAGCACGGCCGTCATGATGACGGCCGTAGCCGCACCGGCGACCATCTTGGCCTTTTCCTTGGCGGTGGTGGAAGGCATGGGATGCGCATGCTACCTCATGTTGAACTCTGACCCAACCTGTCGTCAGTAGCCGTCCCCGCGCAGTGCGCGACCAACATGAATTCCCGAAGGTCGATCCATGAACGAAGTCAGCGACGGCCGGACAGCTCAGGCGGTGAGCCTCGCCTGGAAGAACCGCGTGACGCGATCGATCGCATCCGATGTCATCGGGTCGGTGTCGGAGAAATCAAAGCCGTGAGGCTTTCCGGGATAGGGGACGAATTCGGACTCGGCGCCGACCGACTTGCCGAGTTCGACCAGTTGCCGTCCCTCCGAGATGGGGACGTTCCTGTCCGCTTCGCCATGCAATTCGATCAGCGGCGGCAGATGCCTGACCTTGGCGATGGTGGCCTCGGGCATGCCTCCATAGAGCACTGCGAGCGCTGCGAGGCGTTCGTCGCGGGCGGCGGTGTTGGCGGCAACGTAGCCGCCTAGCGAAAAGCCGAGCAGGCCGATGCGTCCCGAACTGTCGGATCGTCCCAGGATGGTCGTCACGGTTGCGGAGACTGCGTCCGCCCAGCCGTCGAACCGTGTCGTGTAATAGGCACTGCGGCTCTGAGGCGTGCTAGTCTTCGACGTGATCACCTCTGTGTCGGCCGGAGTGAGGTAGTGCAAAAAATAGGCGTCGATGCCCTTGGTAGACAGCGCGTCAGCGTATCGCTCGTAAGCGTGGGGCCTGAGCTCGATGCCGCGCGAACCGTGCAGCGCGATCACGGCTGAACGTTTTCCGGCCGCCGCTGCCGCGTAGCGCGACACCGGCAGGCTGTTGCTCCCGGAGGCAATGCCGAGCTGTTCGCTTGGCGCGGCATACGCTCTCCAGGGCGCCAGTAGCGTCGCAAGGCCGCTCAGCGCCGTTCGTCGGGTGATCATCAGCGGGCTCACTTTCAGGAGGTATCAATCGCGATCAGCAACGTCTATTGTGTTTGCGCCGGAATTTCGACATGCGTTTTGTCAGATGATCCCCGATCGTCCTCCCGTGCTCGCTCACGAGCGCTTCGTCGCCGACCGCGACAATTTCGCGGGTCTCGATCTCGCCGCGCGGTTCGTGCGGATCGAGCGGACCAACCTTTGGGGCGCTGCGAGCTCGGTCTCCGGCCTTGGCTCGGAGGATGTCGCAACGAGCGCGATCCGGGAGGCGCTTCCTCCGCTGCTGCAACGGCTCGGCGTGCGCTCGCTGCTCGATGCGCCCTGCGGCGATGCGGGCTGGATCGGCCGCATGAAGCTCGATCTCGACTACACCGGCATCGACATCGTGCCGTCGCTGATCGCGGCCAATAGCGAGCGCGCGGCGCGCGGTGAGCTTTCCGGTCGCTTCGATGTTGGGGATATCACGCGCGATGTGCTGCCGTCCGTCGACCTGATCCTGTGCCGCGACTGCCTGGTGCATTTGAGTTTCGACAACATCTCGCGGGCGTTGCGGAATTTTCGTGCGAGCGGCGCGCGCTTCCTGCTTCTCACGACGTTTCCCGAATGGGACGACAATCGCGATTGCGAGGACGGCGACTGGCGCGCGCTGAACATGGCAAAGACCCCGTTCAACTGGCCCGCGCCGCGCGAGCTGATCAACGAGCGCTGCGAGGAGGGCGATGGCGGCTGGCGCGACAAGAGCCTTGGGCTGTGGCGGCTGGAGGATATCAGATGATCAATGCCAAATGCAGTTGCGGCGCCGTTTCACTTTCGCTTCCAGGACCGACCAGGCTGGTCGCGGCTTGTCATTGCATCGACTGCCAGCGAAGAACCGGGGCACCGTTCGGTGTCGGTGCGTTTTACCCGGTCGAAACCGTCACGATCTCCGGGACGCCGAAGGAGTACGTTCGCGCCGCCGCAAGCGGGGGCGAGGTCCGCTTCTATTTTTGCTCGGACTGCGGCTCGACGGTCTATTGGAAGGCCGACAATCTGCCTGACATGATCGGCGTCGCCGTCGGCGCCATCGCGGACCCGGATTTTCCGGCGCCCGTCAGATCGGTGTTCGAGCAATCGAAACATGCCTGGGTCGAGATCGGCGGCGCCGGCGTCGCACACTTCGAACAGGGCAGCGCGCGGACGAGTTCAGGCTGAGGCGCAGGCATCCGCGGCGGTGTTCGGTCAGGGACGCTGCCTTGCGTTAGACGGCGTTCCTGTCGTCTGTATCGGTTCACCGGGAGCACGGTCCAGCGGCGGGTGAGGCCGGGCGAGTCCGACCGTTCCGGGAGGTGCGTCGTTGCTGGCGGTGCGGGTATTGACGCGCTCTAACGTCACTGTCGATGCCACCACAATGGCGATGGCCAAGGCGACAGCGGATAGGGCTAAGGCTGCTCGATCATTCGGGTCCATCGCTAGACCTCCGCGAGACGGCTCTATGGTGAGAGTATAACGCCGGACTGATGTTTTAGTTCTTGCGTCAGGTCATGACGCTGTGTCGGCTAAACCAATGGTGCCGGCTGAGGGGATTGAACCCCCGACCTTCGGTTTACAAAACCGCTGCTCTACCGCTGAGCTAAGCCGGCGACGCTGGGAAGCGGGGCCGGGCTCGGCATGCGCCGGGGGCTGTCCGCCTGTGCGCGCCGCAATACCAGACTTGATTGGAAAGTGCCAGAACCCGAAGGCTGCATCTCGCCGGGCATGAAACAGGCGGCCCGTTGGGCCGCCTGAAACCGTTCAACCCGATGGAGGAGGGCCTTACTGGCAGAGGTGCCGCCGGCCGTCTTCGCCCTTGATCCAGGTGCCGGGCCTGCAGACGATGCCGTTGCGGGCCGCATAGGCGTTCCAATTGCCGTACCAGCCGGGGCCGCCGCGATCGTAACTCGCGTAGGAATTGCCCCAGCCCTGGAACGGCGCGGCGGCGACCGTTGCTGCGGTTCCGACGGCTGCGCCAGCCACTGCGCCCGCCGTATCGAGCGGCCAGAAGCCCGATTGCCGTCCATCGTTCGGATTCACCTGGTTGCGGGCCATGTGGCGGCGGCGATAGGCGCGGTCGGTGGTGGAATTGGCGGGACCGAGATTCTGGCAATTGGGATCCTGGAATAGCCCCGTGCAGCGGCCCGAATTGTCGACCGTCGTTTGCGCGAAGGCCGGTGTTGCCAGCGTGGACGCGACGATTGCGGCCAAGCCAAGAAGCCTTGGGCTCGTCATGGCATTTTCTCCATGTTGTTGAGACCTGTGCTAAGTGCGACCTCCGGCAGTCGTTCCGCGGATTCTCGCCTGCGGGGTAACATCGACGTGAGCCCGCCCAGGATGTGAAATTTGTGCCACGCAACCTTGCCCGATCCGGCACGCGCCGTGAATTTGCGCCGCGTTAACGCTTCGCTAGCGCGCCTTTCGGCATTTGAGCAGCTGTCGATCCTTACGCGTTAGGCTTACCGGAATTTGGTGAGCAGGCCTTAACCCTCTCGGTGTCGTGATCGGTTAGGTTGTGTTCCGGATAACCGGGGCCTTCTCATGCGCGCTGTGGCGCTCGCTGCCTTTCTGATCGGACTGCCTGCGACGGCGTTTGCCGGCGGCGGCTTCGACATCGTCGTGCCCGGCCGTCCCGGCGTGCCCATCATCATCAACAACATCGATGCGTCCTACGCCGTCGTCGAAGGTGTCTGGGGCCTGGGCAAGAACGTCCAGGTGCAGCCGACGATCTATGGCGGACGCTATATCGCCGAACGGCAGCCTTCCGACGTCGGCCATTATTATCCGACGCTCGGCTTGCGGCCCGGCTACGGCCGGCTCGAGGTCGAGCCGCCCGCGAACCGCAAATTGCCAAAACCCGCCGAGAGCTATCACCAGAGCTGGGGCGCGTCGTCCGCGCCGCTGCCGGCGCAGATGGACGTGCCCGTCGATCCGCCGCCGGTGATCTACGCGCCGGAGATCAACGACCGTCCGCGGCGTCCCCGGCCACGGCCGCATGTCGAAATCCCCGGCAAGCCGCCGGGTTAAGAAGCGTCAAGAATCCAAGACAAATTCCAACAAACGGAAATCAACAGGAGAGAGTAATGCGTCAAATGATTTCGGGACTGGTCGCGGCGGCTGCCGTGATGTTTGTCGGGGCTGCGCCTGCCGCGGCTTGCGGCTTCAGCGCGTGCGCGCCCGTTGCGCCGGTCTATACCGGCTGCAACACCGGCTGCGGCGGCTATGGTTATGGATACGGCTATGGCGCCTATGAGCGTCTCGCCGAGCCGACCACGCAGTACTATTACGTCAACCAGGGCCCGACCTATACCGGCCCGGGCGCCTTCGCGCCGTATCCAACCTATCGTGAGGACGCGGTCGTCGCTCCCGCCAATTACGGCTACGGCTATGGCTATCGCGCCGCCCCCTATCACCGCCCGTACTACCGTCCGTATCGCTACGGCTACGGCCCGCGCTACGGCTATCTGCCGCGCGTGCACTATGGCTACGGCCCGCGCTATGGCTACGCCCACCGTCACGCGCCGTATTACGGCGGTCACCGCGTGCTGCGCCGTTACTACTGATCTCTGATCGGTTGAGATTTGCCAAGCGCCCGTTCGCGTGATGCGGACGGGCGTTTTGTTTTATGGGTGTGCGCGTGGTCGCGATCGGAATCGGTTTTGGCCGTCAGCCCGCCTACGCCTACCGGCTACGGCGTGGCAGCCTTCGCTCGCTTCGCTTAATGATGTTCTGAACTGGCTTGCCTAGCCGTAGCTCGCGAAGCGAGCGAAGGCTGGTGGGGGAGGCAGGACTCGAACCTGCGAAGCCATGAGGCGGCTGATTTACAGTCAGCTCCCTTTGCCACTCGGGACACTCCCCCGCTCGACGGCAGCACAATCGGGCCGGACCTTGCCGGCGGACCGAAGACGGCCATGGAACGTGAAGGCCGCGACAGCCCGGATGGGGGCGCGACCGGGCGCGTTTATGGGCGAAGCGGTGGGGCAAAGTCAACCGAGGCGAACAGCTAAAATCGCCCCTGAAGGCACCGAAATTGCCATATTCCGGCACCCGTGACACAAGCGAGCCCATGAAGGACAAAAAATTCGCCCCGAGGGGCTCCCGCGGCGGGGCTAAGCCCTTCAACAGGCCCGGAAAATCGGCCGGCCGTCCGGCCTGGCGCGACCGCGATTCGCAATCCGATGGGCCCGTCATCCTCTATGGCTGGCACACCGTCACCATGGCTCTGGCCAATCCTGCGCGGCGGATCCGCAAGCTGACGCTGACCGAGAACGCCGCAAGGCGGCTGGCGGAGGAAAACATCGCGACCCGCGTCACGCCCGAGATCGTTCGGCCCCAGGAGATCGACCGCCTGCTGTCGCCCGACGCCGTGCATCAGGGCCTGCTCGCCGAAGCCGATCCTCTGGCTTCGCCTGACATCGAGACCCTGAAGCAGGAAGGCATGGTGCTGGTGCTCGACCAGATCACCGATCCGCACAATGTGGGCGCCATCCTGCGCTCGGCCGCGGCCTTTGCGGTGAAGGCGATCGTCACCACCGCACGTCACAGCCCGGAAGCCACCGGTGTGCTTGCGAAAGCCGCCTCGGGTGCGCTTGAGCTGGTGCCAATGGTGACCGTGCAGAACCTCGCCCGCGCGCTCACCGCGCTCAACGAGCGTGGCTTCCAGACCGTCGGCCTCGACAGCGAGGGCACCGAGAACCTTTCGGACGTCGCACTGCGCGAGCCGCTTGCGCTGGTGTTAGGGGCCGAGGGCAAGGGTTTGCGGCAACTGACCCGCGAGACCTGCAGCGTGGTGGTGCGGCTCGACATGCCCGGCGAGATCAAGAGCCTCAACGTCTCGAACGCCGCCGTGCTCTCGCTCTATGTCGGCGCAAGCCGGCTCGGGCTGATGAAGTAGCCTCGAGGGCTACTCCATCATCTCCCGCACCAGCGGCACCACCTTGCGCCCATAGAGCTCGATGCTCTTCATCAGCTTCTCGTGCGGCAGGGGGCCGGCCGTATATTTCAGCTGGAACCGCGAGATCCCGAGCGCCTTTGCGGTCTTCGCGATCTTGCGCGCCACCGTCTCCGGCGAGCCGACATAGAGCGAGCCGTGCTCGGCTTCGCTGACGAACTCGTCGCGGCCCATCGGCGGCCAGCCGCGCTCCTTGCCGATACGGTCGCGCATGGCCTTGTAATCGGGCCAGAGTTCCTCGCGGGCCTGCGCGTCGGTCTCGGCGACATAGCCGGGCGAGTGCACGCCGATCGGCTGCGCCGGGCGGCCGAACTCCTTGAAGGCGCGGTGATAGAGATCGACGTAGGGCGCAAAGCGCGCGGGATCGCCGCCGATGATCGCGAGCATCAAAGGCAGGTCGTAATGCGCGGCGCGCACCACCGATTGCGGGCTGCCGCCGACGCCGATCCAGGTCTTTAGCCGGCCGTTCTCGACCGGGGGATAGACCAGTTGGTCCTTCAGCGGTGGGCGCAGCTTGCCCTGCCAGGTCACCGGCTGCTGCGACAGCAGTGCGGCGAACAGATCGAGCTTCTCCTCGAACAGCTCTTCGTACTTGCGTAAGTCGAAGCCGAACAGCGGGAAGGATTCGGTGAACGAGCCGCGGCCGAGGATCACCTCGGCGCGTCCGTTGGAGAGCGCGTCCAGCGTGGCAAAGCGCTGGAAGACGCGGATCGGATCGTCCGAGCTCAGCACCGTCACGGCCGAGCCAAGCTGGATGTGCTTGGTCCGCGATGCGATCGCGGCGAGAACGGTCTCGGGCGAGGAGATCGCGAAGTCGGCGCGGTGATGCTCGCCGAGCCCAATGAAGTTCAGCCCGAGCTCGTCCGCCAGCACGGCCTCGTCGACGACGTTGCGGATCACCTGCGCGTGCGGAAGCATCGCGCCGGAGGCGTCCCTGGTGACGTCGCCAAAGGTGTCCAGTCCGAATTCAAGCGGTGCGGTCATCGATGAGGTCTCTTGGCGCACGAACGGCGCCCGTCATGTGGAAGGAAATAGTTGCGGTGCAGCTAGGGCGGGGAGGCCGCTTCGACAATGCTGATCCGGGAAAGGCATCGTTTCCGATTCTTCATCGAACCGCGGGCTCAATCGGCTCTGGCGAACATCTCGACCAGGGTTTCGCGCAGCCAGCGCTGCGCCGGCACGGTGTCGTTGCGCTGGTGCCAGAACAGGCTGACGATGCGCGGCGGCGCCTTGAGCGGAAGCGGCATGGCGTGCAACTGTGGTGCATGCCTCGATTGCGAGCGCAGGTCGCTCGGCATCACAGCGATCAGGTCGGACTGGCGCACGACCTCGTAGGCGGCGCTGTAATGATTGACGGTCGCAACCAGGTTGCGCGACAGCCCGCGCGAGGCGAGGAAGAGGTCGTAGGACGGCATGGTCTTGCCGGCGAGGCTCACGTCGACATGGCCTGCGTTGAGGAAAGTGCGCGTGCTCAGCCGCTTCTGGGCGGCGAGCGGATGGCCGCGACGCATGAAGCAGGCATAGTCGACGGTCCATAGCGAGCGTGAGCGGATGGCCGCCGGCTGCTGCGCCTCGTTGACATAGACGCTGAGCACGCAGTCGACCCTGTTGTCCTCGAGCTGGTCGGCGATCTCGACGACGGTATTGGGCACGGTGTGGACGCGCGACTTCGGTGCGACCTTGCCGAGATGGCCGAGCAGGTTCGGCATCACCAGCGAGGAGACGTAGTCCGACATCGATAGGCTGAACTCGGTCTGTGCTCGTGCGGGATCGAACACCTGCTCGTCGAGCGCGCCGCGGACGCTTTCCAGGGCCTCGCCGATCGGCTCCCACAGCACCACGGCACGCTGGGTGGGACGAATCCCCGTACCGGACCTGACGAACAGGGGATCGCCGAGCGCGTCGCGCAGCCGCGCCAGCGCGTTGCTCACCGCGGGCTGGGTCATCCGCAGCGCATTCGCGGCGCGCGTGACGCTGCCTTCGGTCATCAGCGCCTCGAAGACTTTCAGGAGGTTGAGGTCGAGCGCGCGGAACGACACGAACATTCACCATGGTGATATATCAGATCATGATTATAAATTATGACGATAATGTCACTTTGTCTATGGTTCCCTCCCGAGCGGCGCGCCGGGCCCGTGACGTCAGAGGGGGACTTTCATGTCGATGATATCGGCGCGCATCGAGCGCCTTCCGTTCGCACGCTTCCACACGCACCTGCTGCTGATGGGCGGGCTCGGCTACATGTTCGACGCGATGGACGCGGCGGTGCTGGCCTTCATCCTGCCGGTGCTGCGCACGGCGTGGAATCTGACGAGCGTGCAGATCGGCGTGCTCGGCAGCAGCACCTATATCGGCTTCCTGTTCGGCGCGTTGCTGGCGGGCACGCTGGGCGACCTGATCGGCCGCCGTGCGGTGATGATGTCGGCGCTGGCGCTGTATTGCGCGGCATCGATCGTGAGCGCCGCGGTCGACGCATGGCCGTCCTTCTTCGCCGCGCGCGTCGTGGCCGGCATGGGCACCGGCGCGGAGAGCGCGATCATCGCGCCTTATCTTGCGGAGTTCGTCGCGCGGCGTTACCGCGGCAGCTTCACCGGCGCACTCGCCGGCTTCTTCTCCTTCGGCTTCGTCGCCGCCGCGCTGCTCGGTTACTTTATCGTGCCTTCGTATGAGAATGGCTGGCGCATCGTGCTGGTCATCACTGCGGTGCCGGTCGTCATGCTGCTGTGGTGGCGCCGGGCGTTGCCGGAATCCCCGCGCTGGCTGGAAAGCCGGGGACGGGAGAAGGAAGCCGAAGCCGTGCTGGACAGGATCGAGGCGAGCTTTGCGCGCGAAGGCCGTGTCCTGCCGCCGCCGGTCGTCGAAGTCGCGGCACCCACCGGGACCGGTGGAACGCTGCTCGCCAATTTCGCGGCGCTTCTTGCGGCCCGCCAGGCGCGCATCACCATCATGACCTGGATCATGTGGCTGGCGATCACCTTCAGCTATTATTCCTTCTTCGTCTGGATCCCCGGCCTCCTGGTCCAGAACGGCATGAGCATCACCAAGAGCTTCGCCTATTCGATCGCGATCTATTGTGCGCAGATTCCCGGCTATTTCAGCGCCGCGTATTTCAACGAGCGCATCGGCCGGCAGGCGACGATCGCGACCTACATGGTGCTCGGCGGCATCAGCGCGCTCGGGCTCGCCTTCGCGCAGAGCGACCAGCAGATCATGGCGGCGGGGATCTTCCTGTCGCTGTTCATGAACGGCACCTATGCAGGCGTCTATGCCTACACCGCCGAGGTGTTCCCGACGCCGGTCAGGACCACGGGCGCAGGCCTTGCGTCGGCGATTGGCCGCATCGGCGCGATCGTCTCGCCAATCCTGGTCGGCTATCTCTATCCGAATTTCGGCTTTGGCGGCGTGTTCGGCGTCACCACCACGGTGCTGCTGCTCGGGGCCGTCACCGTCGTGCTGATGGGCGTGCCGACGCGTGGCCGTTCGCTGGAAGAGATCGCGGCGGGTGAGGTGGCATGACGCGGACGAAAGTTACGGCTGATCCGCTGCTCTGCGCTGTCGCGGCTGCGCAGGGCAGGGTGGATCAGCCGGAGGCGCTGTTCGTGGCGCTGGACGAAGCCATGAAGTCGGCGATCGGGCACAAGCTGTTCACGATCCTGACCTATGACGAGGCAACCGGCGAGGTGGCGCGCCTCTACTCCAATCAGCCCGCTCCGTATCCGGCCGGCGGACGCAAGCGCCTCGCGCCGGGCCCGTGGACCGAAGCCGTGCTCGATCGCGGCGAGGCCTATATCGGCCGAACCCAGGATGATCTGCGCACCGTCTTCTCCGACCACGAGCTGATTGCCTCGCTCGGCTGCGAGAGCGTGCTCAACATGCCCGTGCGCTGGCGCGGGCGCACGCTCGGCTCCCTCAATCTGCTTCACGAGGCGGGCTGGTACGGCGAAGATGATGTCGCTGCGTGCCTTCCCTTTGCCCAGCTCACCTTGCCGGCGCTGCTCGCGCCGGCCGATCTCTGACAGGACTGTCGCGATGCCCAGCATCCTCTTCAAGAACGCCGCTCTGTTTGACCCGCTCCAGCCGGACTTGCTGGAAGGACAGCACGTGCTGGTCGAAGACAATCTGATCAAGGAGGTCTCCGACCGTCCGCTCCAGGCCACCGCCGATCGCACCATCGATCTGAAGGGCAAGACGCTGATGCCCGGCCTGATCG
Source organism: Bradyrhizobium iriomotense (assembly GCF_018130765.1). Classification (GTDB taxonomy): domain Bacteria; phylum Pseudomonadota; class Alphaproteobacteria; order Rhizobiales; family Xanthobacteraceae; genus Bradyrhizobium; species Bradyrhizobium iriomotense_A. The sequence goes on along the minus strand of NZ_JAFCJZ010000017.1, from coordinate 100,946 downwards.
ATCTTCACGTGCACGCCATCGCGGTCGAGCTCAACCTGGCGCAGCAGGTGCACATGCCGAACGTGCTGGTGACGCTGCGTTCGACGCTGCTCTTGCGCGGGATGCTGCGGCGCGGCTTCACCACGGTCCGCGATGCCGGCGGTGCCGGCCATGCGCTGAAGCAGGCGATCGACACCGGCCTGACCGACGGGCCGCGGCTGTTCGTCTCCGGCCGCGCGCTCAGCCAGACCGGCGGCCACGGTGACATGCGGGCGCGCTCGGATTACCTCGCGAGCGACGCGCCATGTCCCTGCTGCGTGCGTGTCGGTGCGCTGGCGCGCGTGGCCGACGGCGTCGACGGCGTGCGCAAGGCGGTGCGCGAGGAGCTCCAGATGGGCGCCGACCAGATCAAGATCATGGCCTCAGGCGGCGTTGCCTCGCCGACCGATCCGGTCGGCGCCTTCGGCTACTCCGAGGACGAGATCCGTGCCATCGTCGAGGAGGCGCGCGGGCGCCAGACCTATGTGCTTGCCCACGCCTACACCGCAGCGGCGATCGAACGCGCGGTCCGCTGCGGCGTGCGCACCATCGAGCACGGCAACCTGGTTGATGCTCCGACCGCGCGTTTCATGGCCGAGAAGGGCGCCTATGTGGTGCCGACGCTCGTCACCTACGAGGCGCTGGCCAACGAGGGCGCCCAATATGGCCTGCCGGCGGAGAGCGTGGCCAAAATCGCCGATGTCCGCGATGCCGGCCTGCGCTCGCTCGCGATCTATCGCGATGCCGGTGTGAAGATGGGGTTTGGCAGCGATCTGCTCGGGCCGTCGCAGCGCCTGCAGAGCGACGAATTCCGCATTCGTGCCGAGATACTCGGCCCGCGCGCCGTCATCGCCAGCGCGACATTGATCGGCGCCGAGGTGCTCGGCATGGAGGGCAAGCTCGGCCGCATCGCGCCCGAAGCCATCGCGGACCTGTTGGTGGTCGACGGCAATCCGCTGCGCGATGTCGCCTGCCTGCTCGGCCAGGGCGAGCACATTCCGCTGGTGATGAAGGCGGGCAAGGTCCAGTTCGACAGGCTGGACGCGTAACTATCGCCACATCCCGCGCATCTTGGCCCCGATGTCGATCTTCGGCCCTTGCGCTGCGGTGCGCGCTGCACCCGCTGCAGCCTTCGGCCAGGCGGCGCGCTCGAACAGATAGACCAGGGATTCCGGGATGAAGCGGGTGCGCGAGGCGTAGACGTGGCGGTCGCCCTTGGCGGCCTGGCCGTGGACGAAGAAACGCTGCGGCACGACGAGGTGGAGATCGTCCTTGGCGCGCGTCATCGCGACATAGAGCAGGCGGCGCTCCTCCTCGATCTCGGCGCTGGTGCCGGCGCCGAGATCGGACGGCATGCAGCCGTCGACGACGTTGAGCACGAACACCGATTTCCACTCCTGGCCCTTGGCGGAATGGATGGTGGAGAGGATCAGATAATCCTCGTCGCGCAAGGGTGGACCTGATTTGTCGCTGGTCGCATCCGGCGGATCGAGCGTAAGCTCGGTCAGGAACTTTTCGCGCGAGGCATAGCCGCTGGCGATCTGCTCGAGCTGCATCAGATCGGCGCGGCGCGTCTCGGAATCCTCGTGGATGCGGTCGAGATGCGGCTCGTACCAGAGCCGCACGCGCTCGAGATCTACAGGCCATTCCGAATAGCGCAGATTTTCGACCGTGCGGACAAAGTCGGTCCAGTCCGCACCCGTGCGCGCCGGCACCGGGAGGTGGCTGAGCGCGTGCAGCGGATCGGTGCTTTCGGCCATCTGGTCGAGCACGCGCTGAGCGGTTGCGGGGCCGATGCCCGGCAGCAGATGCAGGATGCGGAAACCGGCGACGCGGTCGCGCGGGTTCTCGGCGAAGCGCAGCAGCGCCAGCACGTCCTTGACATGCGCGGCGTCGAGGAATTTCAGCCCGCCGAATTTCAAGAACGGGATGTTGCGGCGGGTCAGCTCGATCTCGAGCGGCCCCGAATGCGAGGACGTCCGGAACAGCACCGCTTGGTGCTTGAGCAGCGCGCCTTGCTCGCGGTTGGCCAGTACCGCTTCGACGATGTAGCGCGCCTGGTCGGCCTCGTCGTGCACGGTGACGAGCTGCGGCTTCTGCCCGGAGCTGCGGTCGGTCCAGAGGTTCTTGGTGAAGCGCTCACGCGCGAGACCAATGACGCCGTTTGCCGCCGCCAGCACCGCTTGCGTCGAGCGGTAATTGCGGTCGAGCGTGATCATTTCCGCGCGGGGCGAGAAGCTCTGCGGAAAGTCCAGGATGTTGCGCACGGTGGCGGCGCGGAACGAATAGATCGACTGCGCGTCGTCGCCGACCACGGTGAGGCCGCGTCCGTCCGGCTTCAGCGCCAGCAGGATCGAGGATTGCAGGCGATTGGTGTCCTGATATTCGTCGACCAGCACGTGATCGAAGCGGCCGCCGATTTCTTCGGCGATCAGCGCATCGCCCATCATCTGCGACCAGTACAGCAGGAGGTCGTCGTAATCGAGCACATGCTGGGCTTGCTTGGCCTCGACGTAAGCCGCAAACAGGCCCTTCAGCTCGGCGGCCCAGCCCGCGCACCAGGGATAGTGCACCCCCAGCACCTTCTCGATCTCCATCTCGGCGTTGACGCAGCGCGAATAGATCGACAGGCAGGTGCCCTTGGCCGGAAAGCGGCTCTCGGTCTTCGACAGGCCGCGCTCGTGCCGGACCAGGTTCATCAGGTCGGCGGAATCCTCGCGGTCGTGGATGGTGAAGGCGGGATCGACGCCGATCCGCTCGGCATATTCGCGCAGCAGGCGCGCGCCGATGCCGTGGAAGGTGCCTGCCCAGGTGAGCGCGTCGCGCATGATCGCGGCGTTGTTCTCGCCCAGGACCTTCCGCGCGATGCGCTCGACCCGGCCGGCCATCTCGGCTGCGGCGCGGCGCGAAAACGTCATGAGCAGGATGCGGCGCGGATCGGCGCCGGCGACGATCAGGTGTGCGACGCGGTGGGCCAGCGTGTTGGTCTTGCCGGAGCCGGCGCCGGCAATGACGAGCAGGGGGCTTCCCACGGTCGCGCCATCGGCCACGCCATGCTCGACGGCGCGGCGCTGCTCCGCATTGAGCGTGTCCAGATATGTTGCCACGAATCGCCCCAGTGAAAGGCCGAGAGTCGGCGATCCCGGCGCGAATCGCAATGCGGCTGGACGGAACCCGAATTAGGATTTAGGGGGAAGCGACGGCCCAAGGTTCCAGCCCGAGAAGAGCACGCCCGGCATGACCGAGCTCAAGCCCGACCAGTTTGAGATGCGGCGCCTGGAGTCGCTCAGCAACACCATTTTCGGCGTCGCCATGACGCTTCTGGCCTACGACCTGCCCAAGGCCGCCGTCTTCACCAGCGCTCCCGGCTGGAGCGATCTCGCCCATGTCTATTCCGGCAAGCTCGCCGGCCTCGCGCTCAGCTTCATCATCGCCGGCGTGTTCTGGATCAGCCATCACCGGCGGCTGGCGCGCCAGCCGGTCGGCAGCCGCGGCGGCGTGATCCTCAATTTGTTCTTCCTGCTCTCGATCGTGCTGCTGCCGGTGACCAACGGCCTCTACACCAATTACGCCATGAGCAGCGCCGTCGCGGTGCTCTATGGGCTGCATCTGACCGCGATCGCCGGGCTCAATGCCTGGCTGTGGTGGACGATCCTGGGCGGCTGGCGCCACGAGATCATGGCCTCGCTGTTTCCGCTGCTCGTGTTCATTCCGGGCACGATCGTGGCGGCATTCGCGCCGCATGTCGCGCCTTTCGTGTGGTTCGTCGCCTTCGGCGGGCTCCTGATCCAGCGCTTCTATGTCGCGCAAACCGGGCCGGACGCGTAGACCGGTGCCTCAGCCTTGTGTCGTGCCGAACCCATCGGACGGCACGTAAAGCTTGACCGGGCGGATTTCGTAGACCGCGGTCGGGTTGACCTCGCGCAGCTTCCGCGCCGCTGCGATCGCCTCATCATCCGTGGCGCAATTGACGAGGTGGAAGCCCAGAAGCTGCTCCTTCGTCTCGGCAAATGGGCCGTCCAGCACCATGCCGGCGCCGGGGCCGCGCAAGGTGCGGGCCTTTCGGGTCTCGTCCAGGCGCGCGGCCGGCCCAAGCAGTCCGCTGGCCCTCATGGGTGCCTGAACCTCGATGACTTTGGCCACGACCGCGGCGTCCTGCTCGGGCGTCCAGGACAGGATTTCGTCTTCCACGTGATAAGCCAGGATGGCGTAGAGCATCGTCACCTCGTTGGTTTTTTGGGCGTACAGGCCCAAAGGACGTATCACCGTGGCCCGCGCCGACAATCCCCTGGCAGAAAAATATTGCGTCGCCGCGTGTGCGACGAAACCGTCCTGAAACCCGATTGGGAGCCCGTGGCGTGAACGCCGCCTGAAGCCGATGCGACTGATGACCACCAAGAAGGCTGAGGAATTCGGAGGCGGCAATGTCGGGTCAGTCCATCAAGATCATCTGCGACGCGCGGCGGGCGGCCCAATCGGGGCCGGCCGATCTGCACGACCAGAGCGGTCACCACCGCTATTACGGCAGCTCGGCCGAGAATGGTGGCGAGCGCACTGTCGAGAGCCGCCGCGGCAAGCGCCCGCGCAATGTCTGCGGCTTCTGAAGTCTCTGGCGAGACAGGCTTCGCGAATGAGCGTCCTGCAAATATCAATCGCCGCGCTGCCGTTCCTGCTCTCGCTGGCAAGCCGGAACGGCAACGCGATCGCGCCATGCCTGGTCACGAGCATATTCACCGTGCTGCTCGGCGAAGAGCCTCACCGGGCGGTCGTGGCCTGGTGCGTCGGCGTGCTCATTGCCGCCGTTGCCTTTCGCGAGCGGCTTCGCGCGACCTGAGCCGGCGCCGCTTACGGTGCGCTCAGGATCTGCTTGACGAGGCGCTCGCGCAGCGTTGCCAGTTCGCCGCTCGCCTCCATCTGCGCGATCACCTTGCCGACCTCAGGCACCAGAGCGCGATGGCGTTCGTGCAGATAGTGATAGATGTGGATGCGCTCGAGCGGTGGCGAGAGCGGGTAGATCCTTGCCTGCAGGTTGAGCTTCCTCACTGCGACGAGCCCGCTGAAGAGGTCGGTGACCATTACGTCGAAACGATCGGCGTCGAGCATCTTGACCATGCTCTCCAAGCTGGTCGTCGCCGTGACGCGGGCCATGCCGCGTGTACCGGCCTCCGATGAGCCGACGCCGCGGACGATGCCGATGCTGTAGTCTCGAATTGAATCCCAACCGGCGACATCGAAGTGGAGCTTCGTCGTGAACACCGCGGGTTCGATATAGTTGATCGCCGGCGTGACCTGGACCAGCGTCGGATAGTCGCGGGAGAGCGTCGCGATCCGCTGGATCTCGCCGTCGACCTCGCCGGCGCTCGACAGCGCGAGCGCCCGCTTGCCGGGAACGTCCTCGAATTCGAGCTTGATGTTCAGCTTGGCGTAGACGGCCCGCAGCATCTCGCCGCCGACATATTGATCGGGGATGTCGGCGATACGCGCCAGCCGGATCAGGTCCTGCGCCTGCGACGGAGCGGCTGCGAGCAAAGACAGCCAGGCGACGGCAATCCGCCACATCACGCTTCTCCTTGGTCGAACCTTGCTACCGCTGGATTCGGAGGCCCGCGCCATCTACCGGGGGTCGCGCCTGCGCGCCGGCCGCAACGACCAACGCTCGCCTGCGACGTGAGGTGCCTCCGGACTTTCACCGATGTCATTCTAGCACGCGAGGTGGTAGCTTGCGCGAGGATCCTGCTGCTGGGCGCAACACATGACCCCGCCGACCTCAAGCCGCCCATGGGCCGACAGGATCACCACGCGCCTCGCGTGAAGAGAATCTCAAGTGTCGAATTGCTCGCGGCCGCGACTGGCCGGCGGAGCAGGTGCCGCCATTCCCGGGACATGGAGCATGGGCAACTCAGGCGATGAGGATTCCAAGCGCAGCCGCGCCGTTGCCCCGGCGGCCGCGAAGCAGGATTTGAGCGGGATCGGCGCTGCACTCGCGCCGGCGATGATCGGAACATTGCTGTCGCGGATCTTCAACTGGTTACGCGGTGGCGTCGGGCCGCGCCTGCTGGCCGCCGTGCTGCTGTTCTCCTCGATCGTCACGCTGGTGCTGACCGCGCTTCAGCTCTATCTCGACTACAACCGCGAGGTCGGCGTCATCGAGACGCGGCTCGGCGAGATCGGCCGCAGCACCACCGGCAGCCTTGGCGAGAGCCTGTGGAATCTCGACCAGAACCAGCTCAGGCTCCTGCTCGACGGTATCCTGCGGCTGCCCGACATCCGCGCCGCCGAGGTGCGCGAGATCGCCGATCGTCCCAATCCGATCCGTGTCGCGGTCGGCGAGCCGAACACCCGTTCGATCGTGACGCGCGACTATCCGCTGACCACCACTGTGCAGGGGGCGGTGCGCACGATCGGCGTGCTTCACGTCGAAGCGACGCTGAGCGAGGTCTATCAGCAATTGCTGAACCGTGCTCTGATCATTCTGGCGAGCCAGGCGGCGAAGACGTTTCTCGTCTCGCTGTTCATCATCTACATGTTCCATCTGCTGGTGACGCGGCATCTGGTCGCCATCGCCGACTTCGTCAGCAAATACAGCCTGGCGCGGCCGCCGCCGCCTTTGCACCTGGAGCGCCGGCCGCCTTACGATCCCGACGAGCTGGACAAGGTGATCGTCGCGTTCAACGCCATGTGCGCCAATCTCGGGCGTGCTTATGGCGAGCTGCGCGAGGCCAACGCCAATCTCGAGCGTGACTTGAAGATCCGCCGGAGCGCCGAAGAAGACGCACGCGCGAGCGAGCAACGCTTCCGCGACTATGCCGAGACCGCGTCCGACTGGTTTTGGGAAACCGGACCGGATCATCGGTTCACCTACATATCGGAACGGGCTGGCGCCTTCGGCATGGACCACAAGGCGCTGATCGGCAAGCGCCGCACCGATGCCGCTTCCGACCACGACGCCGAGCCGGAGAAATGGCGCGCGCACGCGGCGACGCTGGACCGTCACGAGCCGTTCCGGAAATTCGAGTATCGCGGCCGGGATGCGAGCGGACGCATGCGCCATTTCAGCGTCAACGGCCAGCCGGTGTTCGCGTCAGACGGACGCTTCATGGGCTATCGTGGCTCCGCCACCGACTTCACCGCGCAGCACGAGACCGAGGAGCGGCTGCGCCAATCCCAAAAGATGGACGCGATCGGCCAGCTCACCGGCGGCGTCGCGCATGACTTCAACAACGTGCTCACCGTCATCACCGGCACGATCGAGATCATCCAGGAGGGGCTCGCGGACAAGCCCCAGCTGGCCGCCATCGCGCAGCTCATCGACGATGCGGCCGCGCGCGGCGCCGAGATCACCTCGCAGCTCCTGACCTTCGCGCGCCGCCAGCCGATGGAGCCACGCGAGATCGACGTCAATGCCCTCGTGCTGGAGACCGCGAAGCTGCTGAAGCCGATCCTGGGCGAGCATGTCGAGATCGTGACGCGGCTCGCGGACGACGTCTGGTCGGCGATGGCGGATCCGTCGCAGCTTTCGTCCGCGATCGTCAATCTCGCCGTCAACGCGCGTGACGCGATGCCGGGCGGGGGCAGGCTCACGCTCGAGACTGCGAACCGGGAGCTCGACGGCACGGAAGGTGGCGGCGAGGGCGATGTCATGCGCGGCGCCTTCGTGATGGTCGCAGTCGGCGACACCGGCCACGGCATTCCGGCCGATATCCGCGAGCGCGTGTTCGAGCCGTTCTTCACCACCAAGGGCGTCGGCCGCGGCACCGGCCTTGGGCTCAGCATGGTCTACGGCTTCGCTCGCCAGACCGGCGGGACCGTCGCCATCGAGAGCGAGGAGGGGCGCGGCACGGTGGTGCGCTTGTTCCTGCCGCGATCGCAGGGCGAGGCGTCGGCCAGGACGGCGTCGGTTCAGGCGCCCGTCGCAGCGCGCGGGCATGAGATGATCCTCGTGGTCGAGGACGATCCGCTGGTGCAGGGCTATGTCATCGCCCAGCTCGGCAGCCTCGGCTATCGCACGCTTGCTGCCGGCGACGGCGCATCCGCGCTCGCGCTGGTCGACCAGGGCGCCAAATTCGATCTCCTGTTCACGGACATCATCATGCCCGGCGGCATGAACGGGCGAGACTTGGCCGACGCCGTCCGGCTCCGCCGGCCGGGGGTGAAGGTGCTCTACACCTCCGGCTATACCGACGACACCATCGTCCATGAAGGGCATCTCGATCCCGGCGTGGCGCTGCTTCAGAAGCCATACCGCAAGTCGGAGCTGTCGCAGAAGATTCGCGAGGTGCTTGCGGGCGAGCCGTCTGCCTGAGCCGCGCCGGCAGACGAAAAAGGCGCGGCGGGGAGGCCCCGTCGCGCCCGATTTCTTGCTCGCTGGTCCAGGGCTGAGAACGCCCCGATGCCAGGCCCTATTTAAAGCCTAGCGGGCGATCCCAGCGAGGTGACAGCGCTTGAGATAAGACACTGGATCACCTCCTTTCGTTGGTTTCGGGAAATTTCAATATAGGGCGGGATCGCCCGGCCGTTAAGGGGTGGGGCGAAAGGCCGGGAACAAGGGTCGCTCTTGACGCGGGAAAGACCGTCCAGAGGCAGTTGAGACCGCCGCCCGGCCGTGTTAGGGGATCGCCAACGCGGGTGTAGCTCAATGGTAGAGCAGCAGCCTTCCAAGCTGAATACGAGGGTTCGATTCCCTTCACCCGCTCCAATGATTTCAAGCACTTATTGGATTGCTTGATGATCATTCCGACAGGACGGCGGAATCCATCCCGACAAATGTTCACTTTCTGGCCGCTTGCTTGCGCGGCTTGATGTGCGTGATCTGTGCGTCCTGCTTGGCCTGGTCGTCGTGATGGAGGTAGTGCGCCATCGCCTTGGTAAGAGGCTTAGTCTTGCCTGTTAGGCCGCTCCTCTTCCCGAGTCCGTCATCGATGTGTGACCCCAGATGATGAGCTGACCCGTCTCATCGCGAGTGAACGCCTGGTCGGACGGCACGAACGTCGTCGTCGTGGCTTCCTCGACGAGCGCCGGACCTGGAATCAACGATCCGATCGGAAGCAGGTTTCGGTCGTAGACGTTGCAGGCGACCCAACCATTCTCCCTTGCCAGGAAAACGGAGCGTTGGGCCTTGAGGGCACTGTCGAGCGTGTTTTGCGGATCGCCCTGGATGTTCGGCAGGCCGATCACTTCGCTGAGCATCTCGGTTTGCAGATGAAGCGTCGTAATCTCCGCGGTTGCGGACGTCAACGCAAACGAAAAAGCCTTCCGATGGGTGGCATGGAAGTCGGATAACAGTTCCTCGGCACTGCCGCCGGAAATGGCCACGGAGACGCTGTGCTCCTGGCCGTGATATCGCATCTCGGCATAGCGATGGAATTTCAACCTGGCCGTGCCGGTTCCAGCGAAATATGCGATGGCCTCCTGTTCGAGCTCCGCGAACAATTGCGCAATCGAATCCATTTCCTGCTCGCTGACCGTCTTCAACACTGTACGCCTGATATCGGCGCGTGGCCGCGCCGCAAGCATTCCCCAGGCCGAGAAGATACCGGGATGCGTGGGGATCACGGTCCGCTTGACGTTCAGTTCTCGCCCGAGGCTGGCAGCCAGCAGTGGTCCTGCGCCTCCGGATACGATCAATACGAGGTCGCGCGGATCGTGTCCCCGCTGTATCGTGATCAGCTTCAGTACGTTGGTCATGGACTCTTCGGCCACCTTGACGATCGCAAGCGCGGCCTGTTCGACCGAGAGCTTCATCGGCAGGGAGATACGGGCGATCGCCGCCCGCGCACGATCGACGTCGAGCGGCATGCGGCCGTCGGCGAAGGTGAGTGGATCCAGAATTCCAAGGGCGAGTTTGGCGTCCGTCACCGTCGGGGCGGAGCCGCCTCTGCCGTAACAGGCTGGCCCTGGGCTCGATCCCGCACTTTGGGGGCCGACCCGCAGCCTGCCGCTCGGGTCGAGCCAGGCTATCGAGCCCCCGCCGGCGCCGACCTCTACGATATCAACGACCGGGACTTGAATGGTGTAACCAGGAGAGCTTCGTGTCTTCTCGAGGCGATATTCTGCGTTGACCTTGGGCTGTCCTGCCTTGATCAGGGAGCATTTCGCGGTCGTACCGCCGACGTCCAGGTACAGAACGTCGGTTTCGCCGATCTCCGATCCAATACGCGCCGCGCCGGCCACACCGCCCGATGGACCGGATTCAACCAACGTGAGCGGAGCTGTTACCACCTGTTCGAAGCTTGCGATGCCGCCGTTCGATTGCATCGCATAGGTGGGGCAATTTATCCCCTTCCTCTGCAGTGCGGTATCGAGGTTGTCGAAGTAATTTCTGATGATGGGCTGAACATAGGCATTGAGCGCGATCGTGTTGGATCGCTCGTATTCCCGCCATTGCCGCGAGATTTCGTGACTGGCACAAACCGATATCCCACGCAGCTCCTTGCGCAGCAGTTCCGCGCATTGCTTCTCGTGGGCGGGATTGGCGTAGCTATGAAGGAAGATGATCGCGACGGCAGCAACCTGCTGCTCGCAGCATTGCCGGGCGCAGCGCGCGACATCCTCCTGGTCCAGGGTGTGCAGGACCTCGCCTGACGCGCTCATGCGCTCCCGCACTTCGAACCGCAGATGGCGCGGTACGAAGGGCGCCGGAGTCCTGGTACGCAAATTATATAGATCGGGTCGGTTGCCCCTGCCGATTTCGAGCACGTCACGGAAACCAGCCGTCGTAACCAGCGCGGTCTTGACACCTTTGCGCTCGGTTATGGCGTTGATAACGGTGGTGCCGCCATGAACGAAGAAGTCGATGCGGTCAACGCTCAATCCGGATCGCTCGGCCATGGTGATGGTGTCGAGTACCCCGACGGATTGGTCATCGACGGTTGTCAGGCTCTTCGAGAAGACGACTGAGCCACTGGTGTCGTCATAAGCGATCAGGTCGGTAAAAGTGCCGCCCACATCCGTAGCGAGGCGAATCATGCAGTGGACCCCTGGCCAAGTGTCATTGCTGTCTTCCGTAAATGCGCTGCGCATCTTCCCGGGCGATCAGTCCGCTCTCGATATCGGCTGTCACCATTGCGGAGGCCCGGTCCGATGGCGCTCCCCAACCACCGCCGCCGCCCGTCACGATCTTGACACGGTCGCCCTGGCCAACCGGCCTGGTCGGCGATCGGCCGAGCTTCAGGATGTTTCCGTCGGCCTTTACGATTTCAAGATAGTTGACCGATCCGTACTCGCCGCCGTCCATCGGCCATGGCGGCGTGACGGTCCGCCCAAAGCCGCAATAGACCTCGGCGCGCTCGGCCAGGATCCGATACTCTCTCACCAGACCGTATCCGCCACGAAAACGGCCGGCACCGACACCGCCTTCGACATTGAAGCCGTAGCGTTCGACCAGCAGCGGAAACTTGGCTTCGATCAGTTCGATGGAGTAGTTGTAAGTATCGCCGTCGGTCAGCGCGATCAGCGCATTGGCGCCGTCGCTGTCGTGGCAAGCGCCCCAACCTCCGTGCTCGGGTTCGATATGGACGAACAAGTCGCCGGCTTCATCATGTCCGGCGATGTAGGTGACGCAGAGACTGGTGTAGGAGCCGGCGGAAAATCGTTCGGGCAGGATCGGCGCCAGCGCCTTCCAGACCAACTCGGAGGCGTGCACCGACCCTTCATAATACCAGCCGGTGGGAGACGGCCGCTCGGCGGTAAACAGCGTGCCTTGCGGGGCCAAGATCGACAGCGGGCGAAACCAGCCCTCGTTCGAGGGCTCGTAGGGTGCGACCAGGGCTTTGAAGACGGTCTTCACTGCGGAGTGCAGTGCGCCGCGGGCACAATTGATCGGACCGGCGCACGCCGAGGGGCAGCCCGTGAAGTCGACCTCCATGCTGTCACCTGCGATACGAACCGCAACCCTGACCTCGATGGGAAGCGGACTGACGCCATCGCCGTCGATCACGTCGGTGGCGATGTACTCGCCATTCGGCAGCGATCGGATGAGTTCCCTGGCCCTATTCTCGGAATCTCGCAGCAGCTGATCGAACGAAGCGAGCAGTGTGTCAGCACCGTATCGGCCGACCACCTCCTGCAGCCTCTGATCGGCGATTCGGACGGTGGCGAGCTGGGCATGGAGGTCGCCGATGGCCATATCGGGAAGCCGGACGTTCTCGCGGATGATTTCGACGATGCTCTCGACCAATTGATCTCTTTCGGCGATCTTCACGCAGGGCAGCCGCAGCCCTTCCTGAAAGATCGAGGTCGCATTGGGCGGCAGGCTTCCAGGAATCACGCCGCCGACGTCCAGCCAATGCGCGACATTGATGGCAAACGCGATCAGTCGGCCTTCGGCGAACACCGGACGCACGATCGCGAAATCACAGGCATGGGTGCCGCCGCCAAAAGGGTCGTTGGTGACGATCACATCTCCGGGAAAAATCGACCCACCGAACCGGTCGATGACGCTGCGGATCTGCGCGCCGAACGTTCCGGTAAACAGCGTAATCCCGTTGGTCTGCGCGATGAGCTCTCCGCGCGCATTGCAGATGCCGCATGCGAAATCCAGCACCTCGTAGATCACCGGGCTCATGCTGGTCTTCGTCATCACGATCGCCATTTCATCGACGACGGAGAGCAGCTTGCCTTGGATGATCTCGTGGGTGACTGGATCGAACGACGCGGCGGACACGCTGGTTTCAATGGTCAAAATGCGTCACTTTCGATTCTGGGCAGCCGTGCCGTGCGGTCGCACCAGATTGTCGACCCAGGCCTCGGCGATGTGGGAGAGGCTGAGCTCACCCTTGCGGTCGAGCAGCAGTTCGAGCACCCGCGGCGGCGTCAGCGGCAGTTCCTGGACACGCTTTCCGGTCGCGTTCGCCACCGCGCAGGCGATGGTCGCGCCGACGTTCAGGATCGGCACCTCTCCGGCACCTTTGGTGCCGAGCGGCCCGACCGACGGCGCGCCTTCGTACAGGCTGATCTCGACCGGAACGACGTCGAGCGCCAGCGGCAAGCGGTAGGTCTCGAAGCCGTTCTGGCGGACTCGGCCATGTGTGTCGATCGTCACCTCTTCGTGCAGGGCATAGCCCAGGCCTTGCACGACGCCGCCCTGGATCTGGCCATGGATCGCGCGCGGATTCAACGCGCGGCCGACATCCTGCACGACGCGATAGTTCAGTACCTCGACATGTCCCGTCTCGGGATCGACCGCGACATCGCAGTCATGGACAGCGAACACCGGGATATCGATCGCGTCGATGAAGTGTCCGGCGACACAACCCGGCATCGCCGGCACGCCCGCGCCCGTGAAGGCGCCAGTGCCGGAAACCGGACCGAGTTGAGCCTGTGCGCGGGTTGCGACGTCAGCGATTGTACGACCAGAGCCGGGCGCGCCGGCGATCTCGATCCGCCCCTGGCGCATCACCAGGTCCTCGGGCGCCGCTTCGATCATCTCCGAGGCGACCTTCAGCAGCTTGGTTCGCACCTCCTGCGCTGCCGAAAGGCTTGCCGCGCCGAGCGACACTGTGGTGCGACCGCCGCCGACACCGACGTCGTAGCCGGCCGCGTCGGTATCGGCCGCGCGCACCACGACGTCGTCGGGTTTGAGACCGAGCGTGCCGGCGACGATCTGGGGAAGGCTCTGCATCATCGAGCCAGAACCGATCTCGACACCCGATGTCACGAGCGTGACTGTTCCATCGGCATTCATGTTGACGGTCGCGGCCGAGGGGCCGACGAACACGAACCATGTGCCGACCGTGGTGGCGCGTCCGAACAATCGGCCGTCGGCCAGCGTGCGGGAGGGTGCGGCCGCTTCGCGCAGCGTATCCATCCGATCGAGCATCGGGGCGAGCACATTGCCCTCGAACACCTGACCGGTGGCGCCGAGATCGCCGTCGCCGAGCACGTTGCGGCGGCGGAAGGCGAGGGGATCCATGCCGATCCGCGCCGCGATCTCGTCGGTGTGTCGCTCCAGCGCGAAAGTGCAATAGACACCATTGCAGCAGCGGAAGGCACCGTTCGGTGCGGTGTTGGTGTAGACCGCGCGCGAGACTAGGCGCGTCGACCCGAGCCGGTAGTTTCCGCCAAGCGTATGGGCGGTCATGGTGGTCAGGAAGATCTGCTCGCCGCCATAGGCGCCGCAATCCATCAGGACAACCGCCTCGCGTCCGACGATCTCGCCATCGCGCGTCACTGCCGAGCGAATGCGAATCTCGGCGTTCTCGCGGAACAGGCAGGTCAGCATCTCCTCTTCGCGCGAATTGACCAGCCGCACCGGTTGTCCGCTGGCGCGCGCGAGCAGGGCCGCGAATGGCTCGATGGCGAGATCGAATTTGAGGCCGAAGGCTCCGCCCACCGGCGGCACTGTGACCCGTACCTGCGAGGGGGGAACGCCGAGGATCCGCGCGGTCGCATTGCGGATCGTCCAGGGAACCTGTGTCGAGGTCTCGATATGGAATCGCCCGTCCTCATAGCTCGCGACGACAGCGCGTGGCTCGAATGCCACATGGTTCTGGCGGCCAACGCGAAAACTGCTCTCGACGATCTCGACGTCGGATCTTGCGAAGGCGGCGTCGACGTCGCCGCGGACCACCGTTGCCTCCCAGGCGACGTTGCCCGAACGCGCGCCGCCTTCGAACAGCACCTCGTAGTCGCGCCAGTCGGGATGAACCAGCGGTGCAGCCGGTGCGAGGGATTCCGCCATGGTGAGCACGGCCGGAAGTGGCGCGATCTCGACATCGATCGTCGCAAGCGCGGCCTGCGCTTGCGCAAGCGTGTCGGCTGCGATCGCCGCCAACGGCTCGCCGTCATAGCGGATCACGTCGCGGGCAAATAGCGGGTGGTCGGCGATACCGATCCCGATCTTGCCGGGGGCATCCGCCGCGGTGACGATCGCGCGCACGCCGCGCATGCGTGCGGCGCGCGACGTGTCGAGGCGGACGATGCGCCCCGAGGCCACGTTGGCGCGCAGCACAGCCGCGTGCAGCATGCCGGGCAGGTAGCGATCCATGGTGTAGCGCGTGCGGCCGCGCAGCTTGTCGCGCGCATCGCGACGGCGGAAATCCATGGTGGCAGAGATTTCGGACATGGGCAGCCCTCGGTCATTTCACGGCAAGTGCAGACAGCGTGGCGTCGACGATGCGCTCATATCCGGTGCAACGGCAGATGTTGCCGCTCAGCGCAGCGCGGATGTCGTCGCGCGTTGCTTCGGGGGAGGTCGCCAGAAGATGTGTCAGGGTCACCACCATGCCCGGGAAGCACATGCCGCATTGGACCGCGTCGCAGGTTTCGAGCGCGACCTGGATTGCGGTCAGCGCATCGCCAGTGCCAAGACCCTCGACTGTTCGGATATCAGAACCCTCGGCGAGCGCTGCCGGCATCAGGCATGATGGGGTCGGCCTGTCGTCGACCAGCACCATGCAGGCACCGCAAAAGCCTTCGCGGCACACCGGCTTGGTGCCGGTGAGATGGAATTCCTCGCGCAGGATGTCGACCAGTGGGGTCACGGGATCGGCGGCTGAAGCGCGGCGGTCGCCATTCACGGTCAGGCTCAGGGCCATGTTCACCTCCGTAATCTCGTTCAGGCGCCAAGCGCCGCGGCAGTCGCTCGCCGGACGAGGCGGGGCAGCACACTGACGCGATACCAGGGGGGAACCTCGACGCTCTCGCGGCCGACGAATTCACCAGCCAGTTCGGCGGCGACATCCGCGGCTCGTGCGGGGGCGAGCGGGCGATCAAGTAGAGCCGCTTCGAGCCGATCCCAGCGGCGTGCGACCGTCTCGACCGAACCGATCGCGATCCGCGCCGCCCGTACGTAGTTCGCAGTGTCGACATCGAAGGACAGGCTCACGATGGCGACCGGATAGTCGCCAGCCTTACGCAATGGCAGTCGCGCATGCGCAGTCTTGTGCCGGGATCGCTGCACCACGATCTTGGTGAGCAGCCGGCCCGGCGCCAATGTCGATCGCTGCGTCAGGAATGCCTCGAGGCTCATGCGTTCGCGGCCGCTTCGGCTTGAGACTTCGATTTGGGCATCGAGGCAGAGCAGGGCGGGCACGCAATCTGCCGCGGAAAAGTCCGATGTCGCGAGATTACCGCCGATCGTCGCCAGCGAGCGGATCGCCGGGTTCGCAGAGCGGCCCGCGGCGGCCGTGAGGACCGCGAAGTCGGGCAGATCGGCCAAAGCCGAGGCCAGCGCGGCGTGCGTGACTGCCGCGCCGATTTCGATCGCATCGGTGCCGATCCGGATCTCGGTCAGCTCGGGAATTTTCCCGATCGCAACATGGCGGGTCTTGAGCGGTTGATGCCGGATCGGCGCGCGCATGATCCAGGTGCCGCCGGCAAAGGCCGCGCCTTCCGGGCCGTAGTCGTTCAGCGCATCGAGGGCCGCGGCCAACGACGATGCGATATAGAATGTTCCAGTCGCTTCGCCTTGCGCGAGGGTACCAGCTGTCATCGGCGTCGCTCCAGTCGCAGGCGATCGAGCAGCACACCGATGATGACGATGGCGCCGAGCACGACCATCTGGATGTAACCGTCGATGCGAGTGAGATTCATGCCGTTGGACAGGATCGTGACGAACAGGGCGCCGAGCACGGCAGTGCCGACCCCGCCGCGTCCGCCTGCCAGGCTCGTTCCGCCAACCACGGCGCCGGCGATAGCCTGCAATGACAACGAGCCACCGAGGTTCGGCTCGCCCGAGCCGGTGCGCGCGGTCATCATGATCGCGCCGAGCGCGGCGAGCGTCGAACACAGCACATAAGTGCCGATCAGGATCCGCTTGACTGGCAGGCCGGCGACCGTCGCGGCGCGTGGGTTGGTCCCGATGATGTAGAGCGAGCGACCGAACACCGTGCGGCCGAGCATCAGATGCAGCACCAAGCCAATGGCAAGCGTGATGACAATGGCTGCCGGGATGCCAAAAATACTGCCGCTGTAGAAGAGCTGCGAGAACAGTTTGGGCACCCCCTGGACCGGACGCCCGGCGGACAGGGTGGTGGCGACGCCGATCGCGATGTTGTAGCTGCCCAGCGTCGCAACGAAGGGGCTGACGCCAAGCAGCGCGATGACCACGCCATTGAACAGGCCGCAGGCGATGCCGAGGCCGAAGCCGGCGCCGAGCCCGGCGAGCAGCACAGTCGAGGGATCATGGCCGGCTGCCGTGGCGCCGGCCATCGCCAGCGCGGTGCCGACACTGACCATCGAAACGGCCGGCCCAAGTGCGAGGTCGAAGCCGCGGGTGAGGATCACCACGGTCTGCGCCATGGCAAACAGCGCCAGATAGCTGGTCTGTTGCGCGATATTGAGCAGATTGGCCGGGGAGAGCACGCTGCGATCGACGGCGGCAAAGCCGAGCAGCAGCGCAACCAGCGCGATCGGCAGCACCGCGCGCCACAGCCATTCGCTCGAAAACGAATTGTTGCGGTTGGTCTGCTCGGTTGTCATGGACAATTCTAGGTCAGACACGGGCCTTGCTCCGTCGGCTCAGTTCATCCAGCGCCACGGCCGCCACCATGATGATGCCGAGGAAGACCGGTTGCAGACGGGAGTCGACATGCAGCAGGTTGAGCGCATTGCCGAGAATGGTCAGGAACAGCGCGCTGATGGCCACAATCTCGACGCGGCCGACACCGCCGCGCAAGGAGACCCCGCCGATCACGGCCGCAGCGATCGACTGCAGCATCATGCGGTCGCCGCCAAAGCTGGCCTGGCCGGAGCCAACCTGTGCGGTGAGCAGAATACCGGTGAGGGCTGCCAGCACGCTTGACACGGCGTAGGTGCCGACGATGTGGCGCTGGATCGACACGCCTGAGACGACGGCGGCATCGACATTGCCGCCGATCGCATAGACATAGCGGCCGAACAGCGTGCGCCGCTGCACGAACATCATCACGGCAATGACGGCAAGCGCAGCATAGACGGCGGTCGGCAGGCCGAACAGCTGCGCGCGGCCAAATCCCTTCACGAAGCTGTCGGGCATGCCATAAACCGGGATGCCGCTCGTGATCATGAGACCGACACCGGCGGTCGCCGACATCGTGCCGAGCGTGACCACGAAGCCGGAGACCTTCAGCTTCGCGACGCAGAAGCCGTTGACGAGCCCAACCACCAGCCCGCAGCCGATCCCTGCGGCGACCCCGCTTGCGATGACCAGCGCGGTGTTGCCGGGGAATGCGGCGGCGGTCGCCGCCATGGTCTTGGCGGTCACCACGCTTGCCAGCGCGACGACCGCGCCGACCGAAAGGTCAAAGCCGCCTGCGACGATCACCAGCGCCTGGCCGCAGGCGACGATCGCCAGCAGTGAAGCGTTACGCAGGATGTTGAGGATATTGATAAGGCCGTAGAACTGGGGATCGATTGCCGACATGCCAACGATGAGGGCGACCAGCAATGCCGGAAGGAATCCGATCCGCCCGACGATCGATCGGCCGAGATGCGTCGATCGTCGAGGCATCCCGGCGGTCACAACCGTGCTCATGCGACCTCCGTGACAAGATGCTCTCTAAAGAAGCTCGCCAGCACGTTCTGCTCGGTCTTCTCCGCGCCCGTCAGCTCTGCAGCGATTTGCCCATGGTGCATGACGTAGAGCCGGTTCGATAGCGCCAGCACCTCCGGCAGCTCCGACGACACCACGATCACGGCAGCGCCGGCCTCGACCAGGCGCTTCATGAATTCGTAAACCTCGAGCTTGGCGCCGACGTCGATGCCGACGCTCGGCTCATCGAACAGGAACACGGTCAGTTCGCGCGTCAGCGCGCGGCCGAGCATCACCTTCTGACGGTTGCCGCCGGACAGGGCGCCAGCAGTCCGCTCGATGTTCGGCGGCCTGAGCTGCAACTGCTCCATGACGCCCTGGATCGCGGTGCGTTCCACCGCCTGCCGCAGCACGCCGAAGCGGGCGAAGGCGGGCAGGTCGAGCACGGTCATCGATGCGTTCTCGCGGATCGGGCGCGACAGCGCGAGCCCTTCGGCGATCCGGTTGGCAGGGAAGTAGGCGATCCCATGCTTCAGGCTTCGCCGTGGCGCGGGGAATTCGTAAGGCAAGCCATCGATCCGGACCGTGCCGGAGACGATCGGTTCGATTCCGTAGATAGCGCGGATCAGCTCTGACTTGCCGCAGCCAACGAGGCCGGCGACGCCGGTGATCTCACCCGCGCGGGCGTGGAAGTTCACGTCGCCCACGCTTCCGTCGGCCAGTGTCAGGTTCTCGACGTCGACCATGACCTTGTCCGGCTTGTGCGTGATGGTTGGAAACAGCAGGTCGATCTTGCGGCCGGTCATCAGCTCGACCAGCTCGCTGTCGGTTGAAGTCGCGGCATCGAGGGTACGGATGTGGCGGCCATCGCGCAGCACGGTCACGCGGTCGGCGAGTGCGCGGATCTCGCGCATGCGATGCGAGACGTAGATCAGCCCGATATTCTGGCTCTTCAGGCGGGCAATCAGCTCGAACAGCCGGCCGGTCTCGCGCTCGGTCAGCGACGCCGTCGGCTCGTCGAGGATCAGGAGGCGCACGCGGCCGAGTAGGGCCTTGGCGATCTCGGCCATCTGCTGATGCGCACGCGAGAGGTCGTCGACCCGCTGCGAGGGATCGAGATCGAAGCCGAGTTCATCGATCAACGCGGTTGCACGCTTGCGCATCTCGCGGGCATGCAATACGCCGCCGCGCGTGATCTCGCGGCCGAGGAACAGGTTCTCTTCCACCGTGAGGCTTGGGACCAGCGAGAATTCCTGGAATACCGGACTGATGCCGATCGCACGCGCCCGCTGCGGCGTAAGATGGCGGATGTCCTCACCGCCGAATTGGAATGTGCCTTCGTCGGGCGGGAACGTCCCCGACACCACGTTGATCAGTGTCGATTTGCCGGCACCGTTCTCGCCGAACAGCACATGCAACTCGCCGGCATGGACATCGAGGTCGACCCGGTCGAGTGCACGGACCCCGGTGAATCGCTTCGAGATGCCGCGCAAGGCGAGCAAAGGTTCGGCCGGCTTGAGGTCGGTGACGACGTCCATCTGGTCTCCGGGAGGTATTGGTTGAGGAGGCGGGAGCGCAGGTCTCCCGCCTCGATGATTTGCTGGTTACTTGGCCTTGACCGAATAGACCGGCTTCCAGCTACCCGGTGCCAGTACGAGGTCCATCTGCAGTTTCGGAACGGTGGTCTTGTCGACGGCCGACGCCAGTGGCTGGGCGAGGCTCATCACCGGCTTCTTCTCGATCAGGCGCACGGCCTGGTCGACCGAGACGGCGCCTTCGCCGACCGGGTACTGGGTCGCAAAGGCAAGGACGTCGCCGCGGTTCAGCGCGTCGAGCATCGCCTGGTTCTCGTAGGAGGACATGATCTTCATGTCGCTGCGGCCGGCTTCGGCGACCGCACCGATGGCGGCTTCCGCGGTCGGGGCGGTGCCCCAGATCACGTTCATGCTCGGGTAGGCCTGAAGCGCGTCCTGAATCAACTGCAACTGGACCGCGACGCCGGAGTCGCCGAACTTCTCGGCCAGGACCTTGGCGTTGGGATTCTTCGCCACCGCTTTCTTGAAGCCTTCGTTGAAGGACTCCGCCCAGCCCGAGCCGGCGGGCCCAGGGAAGGTCACGATGTTGAGCTTGTCGCCGGGCTTGGCCTGCGCCAGCAGACCGTCGCCGGTGACCTCCCCCATGGCGACGAAGTCGACATAGATGGCGGCGGGCAGGGCATTCGGCGGCAGCGGGTTGGCAACGCCGACCACGGGCACACCTTTGGCCTTCGCCTCCTCGAACTTCTTGCTGAGACCAGCGCCGGAGATGGCACCGACGATGATCGCGTCGGGGCTGCTCGCCATGCAGTCATCGAACTGCGAGAGCTGCTTGGGGAGGTTCTCATAGCCACCGGCTTCATAGAGCGTCATGTTGACGTTCATCGCCTCGGCCTGCTTGACGATGCCATAGGCAACCGCGACCCAGAAACTATCCTTCATATGCGGAAACAGGACGCAGAGCTTGTAGGGCTTCTCGGCCTTGGTCAAAGCCGCGTACTCGGCCGGCTTCGGCGTGCCGGAGGAAGCGTCATACACTTTCATGGGAAACCAGGGCGTCTCGGCGGCAGCGGGCGTCGTCGCGGCGAAGGCGAGGCCTGCGGCGATGCCGAGGGTGGAGCAGATCGGCCGGAGCCGCTCGATGGAAAGGCACGTCGTACGGGTCATAGCTCTATCCTCATGGTTCGAGTGAAAGGTGAGGGCCGACGGCTTCGGTTCCTCTGTTGCACGCAAGCGCCGCGCCCCCCGGGGCGGAGCGGTTGCCGATGGCGATCAGCCCGTTGTCCACTTCGCGACCGAGCGCCGCTCGAAGACCTCGCGGAACTGGCGCGTAGATTCAGGAAGGAGGACACCGCTGCCCCAGTCGAGGATCACGGCGTGCTGGCGGACGGCATCGAGCGCATCGATCTCGCCACCGCGATAGCGCTGCGCAACGACTTCGGGATCGAGCCTGGCCTTGGCGATCCGCTCCGCCCTGATCTTGGTGCGGAGGGCGTCGGTGGCGGCCTTGTCCACCTCGTATTCGCAGAGCTCGGCATCGACAATCTGCACGACCACGCCATAGTCCTTTGCGGCACGTTCGACCGAGACGTAGTCGTCCTTGATGTCCTCGATCACGAGGCGGGGATCGCGCTCGAGCGGGTCACCGAAGCCGCCGCCACCTGCGGTCGGCCGGGAGAAAATGTCGCCTTCGCCGATCGGCACGTCGGAGAAGATCGAGCCGAGGCGTTCTTCGCTCGCACTGCCTTTGCGCTTCAGCGTCAGCCCGTGCGGCATGGAAGGCAGACCGCCCTCGATGCCCCACACCACGGCGCGTTCGCGATCGCAGATGTAGGAGATCACGGTCTTTTCGGCCTGCAGCATGCGCGAGGTCTTCATCACACCGGCGCCGCCGCGCCATTTGCCGGGGCCGGGTGAGTCCTTCAGGATCTCGCACTTCGTGGTCAGGATCGGATTGGCGCGCTCCTGCCCTTCGACGGGCTGCGACATCAGTCCGGTGCCGAAGCAGGCGGTGGTGACGTTGCTGCCGTCCTTGCCGTTGCGACCGCCCCAGCCGCCCGGGAGCCAGTCGTAGAACATGAAGATCGGTTTGTCGGCGCTACGGCCGTCGAACCCGCCGGTGAGCAGATATTCGAGATTGAAGGCGCAGGCGAGTGCGCGCTCGGGCATCAGCTTCGACCACATCTCGTAGATCGAATTCATGATCTTCTCGAACGGCATCAGGAAGCCGGTGACCGCGATCGGCCACTTCGCATCGACGATCGAACCTTCAGGAGCGATGATCTCGAAGCAGCGATAGAAACCGGAGTTAAGCGGTAGGTCCGGGAAGAAGGTCTTCATGCCGGCCGCGACGGCCGAAAATGTCGCACCGAACGCGGAGTTGTAGATGGAGCCGATGGTCGGATGGCTCCCGGTGAAGTCGTAGATCGCCTTATCGCCCTTGATCGTCATCTTGATGCGGATCGGGATCATGCCTTCGCCGCCGGCCGGATCGCGATCGATGAAGTCGACCGTCTCCCATTCACCGTCGGGCAACGCGGCGATGCGCTGGCGCGCGGAGCGCTCGACATAGTCCTGGACCGCGGCCAGACCCGCCTCGACCGTGTCGCGGCCATATTTGTTGACGAGGCGCAGGATCTCGCGTCCGCAGACGGCGGTCGCCTCGGCCTGCGCCTGGATGTCACCGATGATGGAGGCGGGATCGCGGGTGTTGGACGCGATCAAATGCGCCACGTCCTTGCAGAAGCGCCCCTTGTCAAACAGTCGGACCGGCGTGATGCGCAGGCCTTCGCGGAACATGTCGCGCGCCGCGACGTCGAACGAGCCGGGTACGCTGCCGCCCATGTCCGACCAGTGACCGTTGGACTGGCTGAAGGCGATGATCTTGCCATCAGCGAAGATCGGGCGGATCAAGCGTACGTCGGAGAAGTGGGTGCCGCCGGCATAGGGGTCGTTGATTGCAAACACGTCGCCTTCGTGCATGTCGCCTTCGAAGTGGCGCATGACGTCCTGGCAGGTGAAGTGCAGCGTTCCGACATGGACGGCGATGTCCTGATTGCCCTGCGCCGCGCATTCACCCTTGGCATCGTGCAGGGCGCTGGAGAAGTCGCGATTGTAGATCACGAAGGAGTAGCAGGTCCGCAGTACCTGCTCGCCCATCTGGTCGACGCTGGTGATGAAAGAGTTTTTCAGAACCTCGAAGGTCACGGGGTCGAGCGGGAGATCTCCGGCCATGGTTCATTCCTTCACGCGGATGATGATGTTCAGATATTTGTCGACCTCGGCGCCGGCGCCGGGCGGCACGACGGTGGTGGCGTCGACCTGCTCGACGATCGCGGGGCCCTGGAAGGAGAAGCCGCAGGGCAGGTCGTCGCGGGCATAGACGGGCGTATCGAGCCCATTGCCTTCGAACCACACCCTGCGGCGGCTGACCGGCTCAGGGATCGCACCGGTCGGCTTGTGGACGGCGAATTCGGCCTTGGGCACGACGCCGATCGCTTTCAGGTTCAGCCGGAAGAAGCTCACGGGCGAGTCATCGCGACGGAAATTGTATTCGCGCTTGTGCTCGGCGTGGAAACTCTGGACCAGGTCGGAGATCGCGCCGATCGGGCGCGGTGCCTGGACCGCGAGCGAGCGCCATTGGCCGCGATACATCATGTCGATCGATCGCTGCAGCACGATGTCGCCTTCTGCGACGCCCTCGTGGGTGAGCCGGGCGAGCGCTTCCTTCTCCAGCGCGACGAACTGCGCTTCGATATCGGTGGAGTCCGCCTCGTCGGCGCCGACCATGCAGCTCTGCGAGAAGTCGTGCTGCATGTCGACGAGCAGGCAGCCGAGCGCCGAAGTGACGCCGGGATTGGGCGGCACGATCACGACGGGGATCGCAAGCTCGCGTGCCACATCGACGCCGTGGAGGGCTCCGGCGCCGCCGAAGGCAACCAGCGCAAAGTCGCGCGGATCATAGCCTCGGCTGATCGAGATCAACCGCACCGCATCCGACATGTTGGCATTGGCTACCTTGACGATCGCATCCGCCGCCTCATGCAGGCCGAGGCCGAACGGCTTTGCGACGCCGTCTTCGACCGCCTGGCGGGCGAGGGCGGGATCAAGCTTGACCTTGCCGCCGGCGAGATCGGTGCCGAGTCGGCCCAGTGTGACGTTGGCGTCGGTGTTGGTTGGCTGGGTGTTGCCGTTGCCGTAGCAGGCCGGGCCCGGATAGGCGCCGGCCGATTGCGGGCCGTTACGCAAGGAGCCCGCCGGATCGGTCCAGGCCAGCGAGCCGCCGCCGGCGCCGATGGTAAGCACCTCGATGGAGGCAAAGCGGATCGGATAGCCGAACTCGATGTACCAATCCTTGGTGATGCGCGACTGGCCCTCATAAGCCAGCGATACGTCAGTCGAGGTGCCTCCCATGTCGAGGCCGATCGAATTGGGATAGCCGCAGAGGCCGGCGATGTAGCGGCTGGCGATGGCGCCTGCGGCAATGCCGGAGCCGGCGAGGCGGGCGGCGAAGTCCTTCACGGAGGCCGGCGTCATGACGCCGCCGCCGGTGTGGAGCAGCAGGAGATCGCGGGTGTAGCCTTCGTCGGCGAGGCGGTCGCCGAGCCGGCTCGTATAGTTGACGACAACCGGGCTCACGACGGCGTTGGCAACTGTGGTCGAGAAGCGTTCGTGCTCGAAGATCTCAGGCAGGACTTGCGAGGAGATCGAGACGGGTACGTCGGGCATCTCGGCGAGCAGGATATCGCGCATGGCGCGTTCATTGGCGCCGTTGAGATAGGCGTTCATGAAGCATACGGCGATCGCGGCGACACCCCGGCGCTTGAGAATGCGCGCGACGTTGCGCGCCGCTTCGACATCGAGCGGCTCGATCACGATGCCGCCTGCATCGACACGTTCGGGCACGGTCAGGCGGTCGCGCCGCGGCACGTAAGGGCGCACGACATCCTTGTAGGTATCCCAGAGATCTTCCTTGTTGGCGCGCCGGATCTCGATCACGTCGCGGAAGCCCTGGGTCGTCACCACGGCGGTGCGGGGCAGCCTGCGTGTGATCAGCGCGTTGGTCGCAACCGTGGTGCCGTGCGAGAACAGGGCGACCTTGGAAAGATCGATGCTGGCCTTGGATACGCCGCCCATGATCCCTTCGATCGGGTCGCGCGTGGACGAAGTCTTTTCGATGCGGATGAGACCGGTCGCCTCGTCCATGATGCAGATGTCGGTGAAAGTCCCCCCGACATCGACGGCCACACGAAGGTTCTGCACCATGCGTCTTCCTTTCCGGCAAGCGTTTCGCCGATCATAGGCAGACCGGCGGCTTGGGCGCTTGACGCTGAGTGCAGGAAGATTTGTGCGAGAGAGCGAACTCCGCCCGTGCCTGGATCGACGGCTGGTTGCCTAAGGATCGGCCAGACCGGGGCGGCGTGGGGCCGTCAGGAGGTCGAGATGCGCGAGGCCGCGCGTGCTTCGCTCGGGGTGCAACCGAACCGGCCGCGATAATTCCGGCTGAATTGCGCCTGGTCGGCGAATCCCCATTGATAGGCGATTTCCGAAATGCTCTTGCGGCAGTTGGGGTCGCGCAACAGAGAATCGCACATCGACAGACGCTGATTGCGGATATAGGCGCAGACCGTCAGGCCTTCGCCTTCGAAGATCTGGTGCAGGTATCGAAGCGAGATGCCGCAGCCGTCGGCGATGGTCTGCGGCGTGAGCCGCATGTCTTCGAGGCGGGTTCGGATGAAATGCTCGCAGCGGAGCAGATGGCCGTTGCGCACGGAGGACGAATGGCCGGTCAGGACGCGGTCGTCGGATTCGATGGCCATCGCGAGGAGCTCGACGAGGTGCTTGCCCATCAACGTGCGCGCCATGTCGTCCATTTCGCTGATGCGCTCCCCGGCAAGGCGCAGCGTGTCGACGAACAAGGCGCCGACGCTGCGGCTTGCATCGAACTGAAGCGTCGCGAGACGTTCGGGTCGCGAGATGCGCGCACGCAGGACCGCGCTTGGGATCTTTAGCACCCACAGTGCCGTCGTATCCTGATGACTGAACTCGTATGGCAGATGACTGCGCTCGATCAGAAATGCGCCTGGCCGACATTGCACAACCTTGTTGTCCTGCTCGAAGCGGATTTCGGCAAGCTCTGGCACTGTGATCAGGAAGGATTCTTCGCGCTCGCTTTGGAGATGCCGTTCATGGCGTTTGTAGAGCAGGCCATTTGCGATGTTGCGGGATACTGCAACGGGCCCCATCGACCACGCGCCGAGGCGCGCATCGAAATCGCGGCCGCTCGGAAAGCGCAAGTCCAGTGAGAAATAGGTCCTGGAGACGATGTCCTGCCAGTATTGCTGCCGGCTGTGCGCTGGAATGTCGTTGGTCGCGTAACTGACTTGCATTGCTGCGCTCCCCGCTGCCGGCTGCTTCTCCGGCCGCCAAGCCCATGGTGAGT
Source organism: Bradyrhizobium iriomotense (assembly GCF_018130765.1). Lineage (GTDB taxonomy): Bacteria > Pseudomonadota > Alphaproteobacteria > Rhizobiales > Xanthobacteraceae > Bradyrhizobium > Bradyrhizobium iriomotense_A. Next base: position 74,503 of record NZ_JAFCJZ010000017.1, on the reverse strand, counting down.
GTGGCGAGGACGGCTGGATCGCGTCAAGTCGAATAAAACGGAAACCGATATCTCAGACTTCGATCCTCTCTTCGGCGTGGTGCCGGTGGTCGACGCCGATCGGCGGTCGGCCGGGACCTACGCCCGCCACCGCAAAGCGCATGAAATCCCGGAATGCCTTCGCGGCTTCCGACAGCTTGATGTCGCGGCGCCAGGCGAGGCCGATGTCCATGGTCGGTATCTCGTCCTCGATCACCCGGGTCTCGATCCGTTGTCCTTCCAGCGACCAGGGCCGGTAGATCAGGTCCGAGAGGATTGCGATGCCCATTCCGCCGGCGACCATGGAGCGTACGGCCTCGACCGAAGACGTGCGGAAGACGGTCTTCGGCTCGAGCGAAGCGTTGTTCCAATAGCGCATCGATGTGTGCTTGGCTTCGTCCACGGTGAGCATGACGTAGGGATACGTCGCGATTTCGGCGAGATGGACGTGCTCGGTGCGGGTGAGCTGATGGTCGGGAGCGAGCCACAGGCGTCGGGGCGAGCGCAACAACGTTTCGCTGCCGAGCATGGCGTTGTCGCGCAGGTTGGAGACCAGCATGACCGCGAGATCGAGCGCGCCATCGACAAGCGCACGTTCGAGGACGTCGCGCGGGGCCTCGAACAGCTCGACCGTGATGCCCGGGAAGCTCGCCTGAAAACGCATCTGGTGGCGAGGCAGGAAATAACCGGACACGGTGTAGGTGACACCGATGCGGACGGTCCCAAAGAGCGGGCCCGCGGACATGTGCGTGCTGCGGACCGCTTCGGCCACGGCTGCCAGTATCTGCCGGCCCTGGGACAGGAAGCGGCTGCCTTCCATGGTCACGGTGACGCCGTTGGGCGTGCGCTCGAGGAGGCGTGTGCAGACGGTCGCTTCGAGCTGCTGAATCGCCGCCGTGACCGCAGATTGCGAGACATTGAGGTCCATGGCCGCCTGGCTGATGCGGCCGGTCTCGGCCGCGGCGACGAAATAGCGGATCTGTTTCAGTGAAACGGACATCGCGGTTGATCCGATGTTTGCACAAGTCATGCGCAGTTGAGCGTTACTCCTCAGCCCAGTGGTATTCGCTGCAACTCTCGTGCCGGGGGTCGGAAAGATGACGGTCGCGCCACGCTAGATTTAAGGATTGATCGCGGACAGCCGCAGGTTTGAGGACCGTGCCATGCGGTAGCACCCCGGCCATCGGAGGCCGAGGTGTAGCAAATGTCGTGCAATCTGCGCAGCTTATGTCAGCGCGTTGCGCAGCTTGCCAAGCAACTCCGCACGGCTCTTGCGTGCTGCCAGGGCTTGATCCATCCCGACCTTGACGAACCGCACCGGCGTATTGGGCTGGAGCTGGCCGATCAGATCCATGTCCGCGGAGATGACCGTACCGACCATGAAGTAGCCGCCGCCCGAGACCGCGTCGCGATGCAGTACGATCGGTTCGGTGCCGCCGGGAACCTGGATCGAGCCGTAGGGATAGCAGGCGTCGGTGATGTTGGATGGATCGGAGCCGGCGCCGAACGGCGGCTCGCGCGGCACGAATTGAAGCGGCTTGCCGCCCTTGAAGCGATAGCCGATGCGATCGGCTTCCGGTGCGACCTTCCACGTGTCGGCGAAGAATTCGTTGCCAGCCGCCTCCGTAATGCGGTGCCAGTAGAGGCCCGGCATGACGCGCAGCTCCGTCGGCATTGCGGCTGGCTGGCCGCGCAGCTCACTTGCGACCACGCGCCCATCCTTGACGGAGGCCGCAGCCTTGCCAACCGGCAACTCGTCTCCGGCTTCGAGTTTGCGCCCCTTGAACCCACCGAGCGCACCGAGTGCGTAAGTCGAGCGCGAGCCGAGCACGACCGGCACGTCGATGCCGCCGGCCACCGCGATATAGCCGCGCGCTCCCTGTTTGAGGAAATCGAAGGAGAGGACCTGGCCGCGCCTGACCTTGAAGCTCGTCCAGGTTTCGCGCGGCTCGCCATCGAGCTTCGGCGGCAGCTGGGCGCCGGTGATCGCGACGGTCGCATCTTCGGTGAATTCGAGTTCCGGTCCCATGAAGACCGCTTCCAGGACGGCTGCGCCCTCTTCGTTGCCGACGAGGAGGTTGGCGGCGACGAGTGCGTGACGGTCCATGCCGCCGGAGAGGGGGATACCGATGTGATAATAGCCGGGACGCCCGAGGTCCTGGACGGTGGTCGCAAGACCCGGCTTCAAAACCTTAATGGCCATGGAGGACTCCGTCGAGCTTGCGGTTGTAGGCATCAATGTCGCGGTTGAACTCGGTCAGCGAGAACGAGACGTCGCGGATGACGGGTGCGAAACGCCCGGCGTCGACATCGGCAACCGCCTCGTCATAGGCCGGCCGGTCGATCGGCTTCCATTTCACGATGTCGCCTGGCCGGAACAGGCACATGAAGTCGTGCAAATAGCTGATCTTCTGGTTGGGGTCGTAGATCGGCATCGGCGTGATGCCGAACATCTGGTACCCGCCCGCTCCGCGCACCGAGTAGATGCAGGAGAAGCATCCGCCATGACCGATGGTGAGCCTTGGCGTATCGGTACGCGGGCGCAGGTATTTCGGCGCCTGGATCTGCCGCTGGCGTTCGACCATCTGATAGAGGAAGGGTAGGCCGGCCACGAAGCCGACCATGGAGACGAACCACGGTGCGTTGGAGTGCGCCTTGATGAAGGCGTCGACGCTGTCGAGGCCATTGATCTGCGCGGCGTATTCGAGATCGGTGCCGTTCGGATTTTGATGGCGTTCCCGGAAGCGCATCAGGGTCTCGTGCGTCCAGGGATCGTTGTAGAGCACGGGGATTTCGATGATCCGTGTCTTGATCACCGGTTCGGACTTCTCGGACGCGGTGTCCAGCCGTTTCAGTTCCGCGAGGAGGTCATCGGGCCTGATCTGATCGGGGTCGAACTTGACCTGATAGGACGCGTTCGCCGGGCAGATCTCGGTTACGCCCTTGATCCTGGCGTCGCGCACTGCGTTGGTGATGAAGAGGCTCTTGAAGAAGGCCTCGAGCGACATTGCATCGTCGACTTCGGCGAAAATGTGCTCATCGCCGCCGAAGGAAAATCGAGTTTGCATGGCTAGCAGCCTCCTGTTGTGGGTAGGGCGGGTTCTCTCGCGATCATAGGGCAGCTCTTGCGGCCGGTGACGCTTGGTCCGTGGCGAGGGTCGACGCATGGAGCTCCAACCACGGTTCGAGCCATGCGGTATGAAATCGTCCGGCCTGCACGTCGGCATCGCGGGCGAGCGCCTGATGCAGCGGTTTCGTCGTTGCGAGTCCTTCGACGCCAAGCTCGGCTAGCGCACGCGCGAGCTTTCGTATTGCGCTCGGCCGATCTTTGTCGTGCACGATCAACTTGCCCAACAGGCTGTCGTAGAAAGGAGGCACGGTGTAGCCCTGATAGAGCATGCTGTCGAAGCGCACGCCGTCGCCGCCGGGGATGCTGAGCGCGCTCACCGTGCCCGGATTGGGCATGAAATTCCTGGTGGGATCCTCGGCATTGATGCGAACCTCGATCGAATGTCCGGTCACGCGGACGTCGTCCTGGCGGATGCGCAGGGGCTCGCCGCCGGCAATCCGGATCATCTCGCGAACGAGATCGATACCTGTCACCATCTCGGTCACGGGATGCTCGACCTGGATGCGGGTGTTCATCTCCAGAAAATAGAACTCGTGGGTCCTGTCGTCGTAGAGGTACTCGAGCGTTCCGGCGCCGCGATAATTGACAGCCTTGGCCAGCGCGACCGCAGATATGCAGAGTTTTTCGCGGATGGCGGGTGTCAGCGAGGGCGAGGGAGCCTCCTCCCAGACCTTCTGGCGGCGGCGCTGCAACGAACATTCGCGTTCGAAGCAATGGATGACCTCATGTCCGTCACCAAGCACCTGCACTTCGATGTGTCGTGCGCCCTCGATCAGCTTCTCGACATAGAGTCCGCCGTCACCGAAGGCGGCAAGCGCTTCGGCCTGCGCCTGCGGCATCAGATGATTGAACTCCTCTGCTGAGCGCGCAACGCGTATACCGCGTCCACCGCCGCCGGCGGCTGCCTTGATCATGACGGGGAAGCCGGTGGTCTCGACCAATGCAAAGGCGGCTTCCGCCGATTCCAGGCGCCCCCGACTGCCCGGAACGGTCGGCACTCCGGCGGTAGCGGCAGCTTCGCGCGCCGCGACCTTGTCGCCCATGAGCCGGATCGATTGTGCGGTCGGGCCAACGAAGGTTAAACCTGCGGCCTCGGCGGCCGCGGCGAACTCGGCATTTTCCGCGAGGAAACCATAGCCGGGATGGATGGCGTCGGCCCCGCTGGTCTTGGCTGCGGCGAGAATGGCCGCCTGGTTGAGATAGGACTTGGACGCCTGCGGCGGACCGATGTCGATCGATTCGTCGGCGAGCTTGACCGCGAGCGAGTCCTTGTCGGCCTTGCTGTAGACCTGAACGGTCGCAATGCCGAGCTCGCGCGCCGCGCGGTTGATACGCACAGCGATTTCGCCGCGATTGGCTATGAGGAGCTTCTTGATGGCCATGAAAGGAACGGACGGTCTCAAACGTCGATTTCGGCGATAGGCTGGCCAGCCATCACGGCTTCCTCGTTCTCGGCCAGGAATCGCAAGATCTTGCCGGCGGCACCGGCCTTCACCTCGTTGAAGGACTTCATCACTTCGATGAGCCCGATCGTGTCGCTGTGCGCAACGACATCCCCGTCGTTCTTGTAGTCCGGCTTGTCGGGCGCGGGCTTGCGGTAGAAGATGCCCGGAAGCGGCGAGAAGATTTGCTGTGTCGTCATGGTATCCTCGTGATGTTTTTTTGGGGGGCTTGCCGGCGTCAGCTCAAGGGGTGGTCAGATAGGGACGGACCGCTTCGCGAACGGCCTCGGCGATAGCGACGGCGTTAGGGGTATCCGAGTGGATGCAGATTGAATCGGCGCCGACCACAATGTCGTTTCCGGCCACCGAGCGTGTCTTGCCTTCATTGACGGCCCTCGCGCAGCGGGAGGCCGCATCGGTCGGATCCTTGGCCTCGTGCTCGCGCGTGATGATCAGGCTGCCGTCGGCATTGTAGTCGAGATCGGCATAGTACTCGGCCACGAAGGTGTGGCCACGCCGCTCGTAGACCTTCTGGTGCAGTGTGCCCTTCATGCCGAGCAATGGCACCTTGTAGACGTCGGCAGCATCCGCGACGGCCTCGGCGATCTCCTCGTTGCGTGAGGCCATCCCGTAGAGCGCGCCGTGCGGCTTGATGTGATTCAACGGCATGCCCTCCGCATCGAGGAACGCCTTGAGCGCGCCGATCTGATAGAGCAGGCAGTTGGCCAGTTCTTCGCGGCTGATCTTCATCTCCCTGCGACCAAAGCCCTGCAAATCCGGCAGCGAGGGGTGTGCGCCGACCTTGACGCCGAACTCCTTGGCGAGCCGCACGGTTTTACGCATGTGGTTGAAGTCCGAGGCATGAAATCCGCATGCGACGTTTGCGACGTCGATATGCGGCATCAGTGCCTTGTCGTCGCCCATCTTGTAGAGGCCGTAGGCCTCGCCCATGTCGCAATTGATCACGACCATCTCCTGATTTCCTCTCAACAGCGCTTGCGTCGATCCGAGGTGACGCCTCCCGGGGGCTTGCCCCGGGAGGCGCGTGGTTGGCTTACTTGGACACCAGATAATCCAGCGGGATCTTTTCCGAGATCGTCCACTGATCGATCACGCGCGGCTTGCCGGCTTCCGTGTCGACGATCAGGTAACGGCCCTGGTTCTGGTGGTGGATGTCCCTGGTGAACGTGCGCGGCCCGAACAGTGTCGGCTCGTTGGTCATCTTCTCGAGCTCGGCCACGACAGGCGCGGCATCCGTTGACTTGGCGCGTTCGACCGCTTTGGCCCAGACGTCGATCAGGACATAGCCCGGATAGACATATTGGCTGGATGGATCACCGCCGGTGACGTCCTTGTACTTCTTGTTGAACTCGTTGACCTTCGGGTTCGGATCGTCGCCGTAGACGGAGCCCTGGACGGGAACATAGAAGTTCGACAGGTCAGGCACGGCGTTCAGCCAATAGCTGCCGTCGACGCCGGATCCGTTGACGATCATCGACTTGATGCCGGCGGCGCGGATCTGCTTGATGGCGGAAACGGCGCCCGGCATCATCGTGCAGAGCATGATGGCGTCGGGCTCCTTTGGCAGGCTCTTGATGCGTGTAATCTGCGAGGCGATCGAGGCGTCATCGTTCTTGAAGGTGTCGCTGCCGGCGAGCTTCGCTTCGTTCAGGCGTGGCAGCATCCAGTCGAAGCCGTCGCAGATTCCCTTGTTGTAGACGGTCCAGCTATCGAGCAGACGGTAAAAGGTACGTGCGTTCTTCTTTTCGTAGGCCCATTCTGCCATGGTCGCGCCCTGCACCGCCGCGAGCACAGACGCCGAGAACGAGAAGGGACCGACGCCGGGAATGCCCGCTTTGATGGACTCCGCGCACAGGAAGAAGGAGACCTTTCCGGCGGCCTGTGCCTGCAGGGCCGCCGGTGCTCCGAAATCGTAGTCGCAGGAGACGATGACGAGGTCGGCGCCCTGGTCGAGCACGGCGAGGCCGGCCTTGGCGCCCTCGGCCTGATCGGTCTTGGTATCGGCGAAGACTGGCTTGATCTTCTTGCCAAGCAGGCCGCCGGCCTTGTTGATCTCGTCGATCCGGATCAGCGCCGCATCCTGCGCCGGCTTGTCGTAAGCCTGCATGAAGCCGGATGCAGCCGTTGCAAATCCGACGACAATTTCGTTGGCCGCCTGGGCGGGTGTGAACCAGAGCGTGGATGCTCCGGCAAGAACACCGAGTACTGATCCGAGACGCATGAGAAACTCCTCCAATTTGTACGAAAGGACGTCAGTTCAGTTCTTTCAATGCCGTCTGTGCAGGGCGCCGCAGGCGCCGCTGCAACGGCCATCCGCGCCAGCGGAATTCCAGGTTGCGGGTCAATCCCGTCGGCAGGTACATCAGGATGACGATCGTGATGATGCCGATCGCGATTTCCTGGACACCGTTCGGCAGCGCAATCGTGTGGCTACCGAGGCCGACGCCCTTCTCCAGGTTGCGGAACAACTCGATCAGGACCGACATCGCGACCACGCCGGCGACCGCGCCGCTGAGGCTATACATGCCGCCGACCACCAGCATCGACAGGGTGACGAAGGTTGTCCGGAGATAGAATGCGCCGGGATTGACGATGCTCAGGAAATGCGCGTAGAGCGCGCCGGCAAGGCCGATGATGAACGCGCTGACGACGAAGGCGATCAGCCGTTCGCGAACGATATCAATGCCGGAGGCGCTTGCCGCGACCGCCTCGTCACGTGTGGCGCGTAGCGCCAGCCCGGAGCGCGAGATCGCATAAAGATAGGCGATCACGATGGCAACGGCCGCGCCGATCCATCCGGTCCAGACATTCATGGTGGGCGGAATGCCGACGATGGAGCCTTGGCCGCCCGTGACGGAATCCCAGTTCGAATAGATGTTGTTGACGACACCGAGCAGGCCAAAAGTCGCGATAGATGCGGCAATGCCCGACAGGCGCATGATGATGCGTCCGATGATCAACGCAATCAGCGCTGCGAAAAATCCCGAGATCGGCGTCGCGATCCACATCGGCAATTGCGCATGCAACAGCCAGACGGGAAGTCCCTTGAGCGTGATCGACTTCATCACCGGGGGGATGGTCAGCCAGGCTGTCATGTAGGCGCCGAGACACATGAAGCTGATGTGACCGAACGACAGCAGGCCTGAATTGCCGACGAAGACGTAGAGGCCGACGACGATCATGATGTTGATGAACATCTCGACGGCCGTGCGGTTGAAGGCCCGGCTGCCGAAACAATAGGTGAGGGCGGCCATGACGAGCAGCGCCGCGATCAGCACGATCGGCGTGAGGATCGTTTGCCGGATGACGGAGGGCCGCTGCGACATCGATCAGACTCTCTGCTTGGCGGATTTCGGTGTGAACAGGCCCTGCGGCCGCACCAGAAGGACGATGATGACGGCGCCATATACAAAGGCGTCGCGGAACACGCGCGCGTCGTGCGGCAGGGTGGCCTGGAACACGACGCTCGCCGCGCCGATCAGAAAGCCGGCGGCAACGGCGCCGGGAATGCTGCCGAGACCGCCGATCACGGTTGCGATGAACGCGATCAGCATCACATTGGCGCCCATGCCGATGTCGGTGGTGCCGGAATTGGTAGCGAGGATCAGGCCGATCGCCGCCGCCAGCATGCCGCTAATGGCGAAGGCGAGCAGTATCACCCCGTTGGCGCGGACGCCGAGCATGCGCGCCATGGTGAAATTCTCGGCTGCTGCACGCATCTCCAGGCCATAACGGGTGCGCTTCAGGAACAGCACCAGTGCGGCGAGCACGATCAGCGTGATGATGATGGTCACGACCTGGAGCATTGGGATGTGGGCGCCCAGGAATTCGACCGGCAGGCCGAGGCTCGGCCACAGCGTGACCGATTTCGGCCGGCTCGAATACAGCATCAGCAGAAGGTGGCGGATGACGAAGCCAAGCGCGAACGAGGCTATCATCATCGTGGCGGGATTGGTGTTGCGGAAGCGGCGGAAGACGATGAGCTCCGATAGAACCGACAGCGTAGCGCCGATCAGCAGCAGAAGCGGGATCAGTAGGTAGGACGGCAGTTGACCGGCAAACACGATCGCGGCCGCGTCGGTCGACGGCCACAGCATGGCGAAAACGCAGAAGGCGATGAAGTCTCCATGGGCGAAGTTGACGAGCCGCATCACGCCGAAAATCAGTGCGATGCCGAGCGCGCCGAGGGCGTACAGGCTGCCGAGGCTCAACGCGTCGAAGACGATCTGGAGGACCGCTGTCATCTCAGTGGTCTCCAAACCCGAAATATGCCTGCTTCAGGCGGTCGTCCTTGACCATGTCGGCGGCCGCCCCCTCGAGCACGATACGGCCGCCCCGGATGAGGACCATCCGTCCACCCGTCATGAGGGCGCGCGTCGAGCTCTGCTCGACGATGAGCAGGGTCAGCTTGCGCTGGGCGCGCAGCCGCACCAGGATCTCGTAGACTTGGTCGATGATCTTCGGCGCAAGCCCGAGCGATGGCTCGTCGATCGCCATGATGCGGGGCGCGGCCATCAAGGCGCGACCGATGACGAGCATCTGCTGCTGGCCGCCGGAGAGCATCCCTGCCGGAGTATGGCGGCGCTCGGCCAGCATCGGGAATTCCTCGTAGACGGATTCAAGGTCGTCGGCGATCTTCCTGCGGTCGGTCCGCATGCCGGTACCGACCTTCAGGTTTTCCTCGATCGTCAGGCCGCCGAAGACGTTGCGACCTTCGGGCACCAGCGAAAAGCCGCGTCGCGCGATATCCTCTGGCGAGGCGCCGGTTACCGTCGCGCCGTCGACGGTGATGGAGCCCGACGCCGGCGGCACGACGCCGGCGATGGCATTGAGCAAGGTCGATTTGCCCGCGCCGTTCGGACCGGTCACGAACAGGACCTCGCCCTCATCGATATTGAGCGTGACGCCGCGAAGGGCCGTCAGGCGCCCATAGCTGACCGTGATGTCGTTGACCGCGAGCAGCGTCATGACGCGACGGCCTCTTCGGGGGTAATTGGCGGAATCAATTCGTCGCGTTGCGTGCCCATATAGGCGTGCCGCACCTCGTCGCTGTTGCGGATTTGCGCGGGAGAGCCGACCTCGATGATCTGTCCGGAATCGAGGACGAAGATGCGTTCGCAGAGTTCGAGCACGAGGCCGATATTGTGCTCGATCAGCAACACGCCGACGTTGAGCTCTCGGGCGATTCGCCGGATGATGGTGGCCAGATCGTGGCTCTCATGCTCCGACATTCCCGCTGCGGGCTCGTCGAGCAGGAGGTAGCGCGGCGCGCACATGATGGCGCGGCCGATAGCGACGCGGCGTTCGTCCGTGTAGGGCAGGGCGCCCGCGACGGTGTTGGCGAGATGAGAAATGCCGAGCCAGGCCATCACGCGATCGGCTTCCGCGATCGCGTCGCGACGGGTCTGACCAAGGCCGACACCGGTCACCTCGAGGTTGTCGATGACCGGGAGATCGCGGAAAAGGCGGCCTGATTGGAATGTGCGTGCAACACCCGTTCGTCTGAGCTTGTGCGCCGCAATGCCGTTGATCGGCTCGCCTTCCAGTTCCAGGGTGCCAGCGCCGACCGGTTGGAAACCTGTCAGCACATTGACAAGGGTGGTTTTGCCGGCCCCGTTGGGACCAATCAGGCCGGTGATGCGTCCGCGCGGCACGGCAAGTGTCACGCCCGACAGCGCTTTCAAGCCTTCGAATTGGACGCTGACATCGCGAGCGACCAACTCCAAGCCATCAGACATCTATCAGCGCCTTCTCACCCACGAACCAATGGATTGATTTTTCCGTTCCACCGGGGGATTGTAAAATTCGAAATATCGTTCACTGATATCGGAAATTTTGATGTCTCTGACGTTTCGTCAGGTTCGGCACTTTATTGCAACGGCCGAGACAGGACGGGTTTCGGCCGCGGCGGCAGCTCTGAACGTGACGCAGTCGGCGGTCACGGCGTCCATCAAGGCGCTCGAAGCCGAGCTCGGGCGCAAATTGTTCGATCGCCACTCGAACGGCGTGACACTTACCTTTGACGGACAGGAGTTTTTGCAGCGCGCCCGCGCCATCGAGGCCAGCGTGTCCGACGCGATGCGGGGGCCGCATCGCTGGGGATCACAGGTCGATGGAACGGTCGATGTGGCGGTCAGCTATACGATCGCGGGATATTTCCTGCCGCCGCTGTTGTCGCGCTTCTGGCGATCCTTTCCGGGTATCACCGTGCGTCTGCACGAGTTTCAGCGCGATGCGATCGAGCAGAGCCTGATCAGCGGCAGTGTCGATGCGGCGGTGATGCTGGTCTCCAACCTGCATGATCGACTCTCTATCCGTTCGCGCCTGTTGCTGCGCTCGCCCCGTCGCTTGTGGACCTGTGCCAATCATCCTCTGCTCCGAAAGGAGAGTATCAAGCTGGAAGATCTGGCGAGCGAGCCCTATCTGATGTTGACCGTCGACGAGGCCGAGCGCTCCGCCATGCGTTACTGGCAGCACACGTCGCGGGTCCCAAACGTCATCTTCCGGACCCTGTCGGTCGAAGCTGTTCGCAGCATGGTCGCGACTGGTATGGGAATCACCATTCTTTCCGACATGGTCTACCGGCCCTGGTCGCTCGAGGGACATCGCATCGATCTCAAGACGCTCGATGACGATGTCCATACCATGGATGTCGGGCTTGCCTGGAAGAGCAAGGCAGAGCTCTCTCCGGCGGCGCGTGCCTTCTGCGAATTCGTCGCTCATTCCTATCCCGGATCGGAACCGGCCCAGTTCGACTGATGGGATTGCTCGTGCTCGACGCGGTGAAGCGTCGTTGCGGCGGATTCACGTGACGATCACCTGCAATCCGTCACTGATCTCCGTATAGCCATCGATGACCGGCGCTCGAAAATGGGTATGCCATTCTCGCCAACAGCGCAGCAGCGCCTGTCACAGCTTGCGGGAAGGATCTTTGGACCCGCCGCTATGCCGGTCGCTTTAGTCGGCCGCGTTCCGCGCCCGTGGCACCAACTTGCACAGTTTTGCTACACGCCGACACGAATTGCGGCAATCTTCGCTGCAACAACGCGCTTGACATAATATCCGATCTCAACGACCGTAACGTACAAGCGTCGGGCAAGACAGCCCGTCAACGCGAACAAAGTTCAAACCATTTCCAACGCCACGCGCAAGCGTGTCTGGTTGGCGGCGAAGGCGCCCTCGGCTTCACAGCCGGCGGGCGCTTTTTTGTTTTGGATCGAGTGATGGCGCGAAGGCATTATCGGATCGGTGCGATGTTCTCGACGACAGGCTCCTACAGCGTCGTCGCGCGTTCGATCCTCAACGGCGCGTTGCTGGCGTTCCAGGAGGTCAACGCGAGCAGCTCCGACATCGAGCTGGAGCCGGTCGTGGTCAATCCCTCCGGGGACCTCGCGCGCTATCGTTCGCTCAGCCTCGAATTGCTCGGTTCCGGCATCCGTCAGGTTGTCGGCTGCTACACCTCGTCGAGCCGCAAGGAGGTGATCCCGTGCTTCGAGAAGTTCGACGGGCTGTTATGGTATCCCTCGCATTACGAGGGTTTTGAAAGCTCCGACAACGTCATCTACACCGGCGCCGCGCCCAACCAGCACGTGCTGCCGCTGGTGGACTACCTCGCATCCCGGGTCGGATCGCGCGCCTTCTGCATCGGCTCCAACTACATCTGGGCCTGGGAGAACAACCGCATCTTCCGCGAGGCGCTGATTGCGCGCGGCGGCACCGTGCTGGCCGAGCGCTATCTCTCGGTCGGCGATACCGAGGTCGACCAGGTCATTGCGGCGATCATCGACCAGCGCCCGGACTTCGTCTTCAACAACCTGATCGGCACCAGCGCCTATGCGTTCTTCCGCGCGTTCCGGGCCGCCTGCCGCGCGCGCGGTATCGATCAGGCCGCGGAAATCCCGGTTGCGAGCTGCACGTTGTCCGAGCCGGAACTGCCGGAGATCGGCCCCGATGCGATCGACGGGCATCTGTCGTCGAGCGTCTATTTCTCGTCGCTTAATTCGCCGGAGAATGCTGCCTTCATCGAAGCCTACACGCAATCCTTTCCCGACGGGCCGGTCACCTCGGCCGACGCGGAGTCGTCCTACATCGCCGTGAAGCTGCTTGCAGCCGCGTTGTCGCAGGCGGGCACCGATGACGCGCGCAAGGTGCGTGCCGCCGTCGCCGATCAGCGGCTGCGCGCGCCGCAAGGAGAGGTCAGCATCGACCGGCAGACCTTTCACGCCTGGCTTACGCCGCGGATTGGCCGTTCGGCCGCCAACGGGCAGTTCGAGGTGTTGCTCGAAGCCCGCGAGCCGATCGCGCCGGATCCCTATCTCGTCCAGTCGTCGCCGCGCTTTGCCAGCGCAATGCGCTCTCCGCTGTTGAAAGTGGTGCAATCATGAGCTCTCGACTGCTACAGAACTTCAAGGGCGGCCGCGCCATCGTCGTTATCAGGCGAGGCGGATGGGAGAGCACACTCGAAACGACGCTTGCCAAGCTCGGCGTCTCCACCGAATACCCTGAAATCATCGACGGCCGCGCGCAGATCGATATTGCGAGCCTCCGGGCCGACCGCGACATCCTCTTCGTCGACGGCGACCTCGAAGGCGCCATCGCGATCGAGGTTCACCCGGCCTCGCGGTTGCCGCCGGTGCCCGTGATTGGCCTCGTCGGCGTCGAGGCGCCGAGCCGGCTGAAGGCGCTCGTCAACCTCGGTGCAACCTCGTTCCTGCGCAAGCCGGTGCATGGCGGCGCGGTCTACACGTCTCTCTTCATGGGCATCAACCAGTTCCTGTTGCGCGCTGAGATGAGCGAGCGCCTGCAGGACCTCGAGGAGCGCCGCCGCGGCCGCCGCGCGGTGATCCGGGCCGTCATCCTGCTGATGCAGCAGGGCGGCCTCGACGAGGAGGGTGCCTATTCCCAGCTCCGTCGCGAAAGCATGCGCGCGCGGCAGAACATGGAACTCTACTGCGAGGAGTTTCTGAGCAAGCGGGCGAAGCCGCCCGACACGACCGGCCGCACGACCGGCATCATGCTGCAAGGCGGCAACAAGCAAGCCATCTAGGAGAAGCAAAATGAGCAAGTCTGTATTGCGGGGGCTGCGTGCCGCAGCCCTCACGGGGACGCTTGTCCTTGGATCAACGCTGGCACACGCGGCGGAGAACCCGATCAAGCTCGGCGTGCTGGAGGATCAGTCCGGCGACTTCGCCGCCGCGACGATCGGCAAGGTCCACGCCATCCAGCTCGCCGCCGACGAGATCAACAAGGCCGGTGGCATCATGGGCCGGCCGCTGGAACTCGTGACCTACGACACCCAATCCGACAACACCCGCTACCAGGAGTTCATGCGGCGCGTGCTCCAGCGCGACAAGGTCGACGTCGTGTTCGCGGGCTTCTCCTCGGCCTCGCGGGAGGCGTACCGCCCGATCGTCGACCAGTTCAACGGCTTCGCCTTCTACAACAACCAGTACGAAGGCGGCGTCTGCGACGGCCACATGATCGTTACCGGTGCCGTGCCGGAGCAGCAGTTCTCCACGCTCATCCCCTACATGATGGAGAAGTACGGCAAGAACGTCTACACGCTGGCCGCCGACTACAATTTCGGCCAGATCTCGGCGGAATGGGTGCGCAAGATCGTCAAGGAGAACGGCGGCAAGATGGCCGGGGAGGAGTTCATTCCGCTCGGCGTGTCGCAATTCTCCCAGAGCATCCAGAACATCCAGAAGGCCAAGCCGGACTTCGTCGTCACGCTGCTGGTCGGCACCGCGCAGGCCTCCTATTACGAGCAGGCGGCCTCCGCCAACGTGAACCTGCCGATGGCCTCTTCGGTCAACGTCGGGCAGGGCTACGAGCACAAGCGGTTCAAGCCGCCGAGCCTGAAGGACATGTACGTCACCACCAACTACATCGAGGAAATCGACTCGCCCAAGAGCAAGGAATTCTACGCCAAGTTCAAGGCCAGGTTCCCGAGCGAGCCCTATGTGAACCAGGAGGCTGAGAACTCCTATCTCGCGGTCTATCTCTACAAGCAGATGGTGGAGCGCGCGAAGTCGACCAAGCGCGAGGAGATCCGCAAGGTGATCGCGCTGGGCGACGTTTGCATGGACGCGCCGGAGGGCAAGGTCTGCATCGACCCGAAGAGCCAGCACATGTCGCACACGATCTATCTCGCCAAGGTCGGAGCCGATCATTCGATCTCGTTCCCGAAGACCTGGGAGGACATCAAGCCCTACTGGCTCGGTGAAGCCGGCTGCGACCTCACCAAGAAGGATCCGATGGCCCAGTACACGCCGTCGAATCCGCCGCCGAAACCCTGACCCGGCGGCTGATCGCTCCGGCCCTCGCGGCGGGCCGGGGCGATCGTGGACACCCTACTGCGCTTTTCTCCAGACTGGTTGGTTCATGGACATCGCGACCCACGTCTTCTCGGCGTTCTATCAATTCGGCGACGCCTTCGCGTTCTTGGTGCTCTCGGCCTGCGGGCTCGCGGTGATCTTCGGCATGATGGGCGTGATCAATCTCGCCCATGGCGAGTTCATCATGTGCGGCGCCTACGTCACCGCCGCGACCGTGCATGCCGGCCTGCCGCTGCCGCTGGGAATTTTGGCCGGGACGATCGTGTCCGCGCTTGTCGGCGTCCTGGTCGAGCTCGCGGTCATCCGCCATCTCTATGACCGCCCACTGGATACGATCGTCGCCACCTGGGGGCTCAGCCTGATCGCAACGCAGGGCACACTGATCATGGTCGGCTCGACCATGGCCGGCGTCGGCACGCCCTTCGGCAGCTTTCAGGTCGGCGACTACTCCTATTCGATCTACCGCATCGTGCTGTTCTGCGCCGCGCTCGGCGTGCTCGCTGCGCTCTACGCGCTGTTCAACTGGACGCGCTTCGGTGTGCTGGCGCGCGCCACCATCCAGGTGCCCCACATGGCGGCAGCCCTCGGCGTCGACACGCGTCTGATCTACAGCCTCACCTTCGCCTGCGGGGCAGGGCTGGCCGGCCTTGCCGGCGGTCTCTATGCGCCGACCATGACGCTGGTGCCGACGATGGGGGCGACCTTCATCATGGAGGCCTTCGTGACCGTGGTGATCGGCGGCGCCGACGTCTTCCTCGGCACCGCGCCGGCCGGCGGCGTGCTCGCGGTCGTGAAGTCGGCGATGACGTCGTGGCAGGGGCAGCTGTTCGGCCAGATCGGATTGCTGGTCGCCGTCATCATCGTCGTCCGGGTGCTGCCGAAGGGCATTTCCGGCTTCGTGCTGCGCGAGCGCACCTGACGGAGTGATGGCGTCGTGACCGGTCTCCTCGCAATGTTCCGGCGTCTCGAAGGCCCGCAGACCGTCGGTCGCGGTCCGGCCTTCTGGGGCCTGTTCGCACTCGTGCTCGCCGTCGCCCTCGCTTATCCGCTGTTCAGCGACGGCTACACGGTCGGCAACACGGTCTATTTCTTCGTCTGGGTGTTCATCGCGCTCAGCCTGTGCCTGATCTGGGGCTATGGCGGCTCGCTCTCCTTCGGCCAGACTGCCTTCTTCGGGATCGCCGGCTATAGCTACGGCATCCTCACCATCAATTTCGGCTCGGGCTATGGCTTCACGTTGCTGGCACTGGTGATGGCGGTGGCGATCGCGGCGCTGTTCGCGGTGCTGCTCGGCTATTTCATGTTCTTCGGCCGCATCGCCGGCGTCTTCCTCGGCATTGTCACGCTCGCCGTGACGTTAATGCTGGAGCGCTTCATGGCGCAGACCGCGGGGCCTGAGTGGCATATCGGAGCTGCGCGCCTCAACGGCTTCAACGGCATGAGCGCGATGCCGCCGCTGACCATCCCCTGGCCGGGCGAGCCGATCGTGCTGTTCGCCGATGTCGGGCTCTACTATCTCGTGCTCGGCCTTCTGGCGTTCGTCTATCTCGCCTTGCGCATCCTGATGAACTCGTCGTTCGGCAACGTCATCGTCGCCATCCGCGAGAACCCTGAAAGGGCGGAGATGCTCGGCTACGACGTGCGCAAGTATCAGCTCATCACCTTCGTGATCGGCGCCGCGCTCGCAGGGCTCTCCGGCGTGCTCTACACGGTGTGGGGGCAGTACATCACGCCGTCGAGCATGGGTATGACGGCGGCTGCGCTGCCGCTGATCTGGGTCGCGGTCGGCGGCCGCAGCGATCTGACGTCGACCGTGATCGGCACGCTGGTGGTGCTGGCCGCGTTCCAGGCGCTGACGATCTACGGCAGCCAGTATGCGCTGGTCTTCATGGGCGTGCTGCTCGTGCTCACGGTGCTGATCGCGCCCAACGGTCTCGTGCTCGGGGCGATGAACTGGCTCGGCCGCATCGCCTCCCGCCTCACGCAGAGGGCTGGCTGATGTCGCTGCTCGAACTGCGCAAGCTGAACAAGCATTTCGGTGGCCTGCACGTGACCAATTCCGTGGATCTCACGCTGCGAGCTGGCGAGATCCATTGCCTGATCGGCCCGAACGGCGCCGGCAAGAGTACACTGTTCCGCCTGATCCTCGGCGAGCATCGTCCCGGCAGCGGCGACATTCTCTTCGCCGGAGAGAACATCACCGCGCTGAAATCCTTCGCGCGGATTCACCGCGGCCTCTCGGTCAAGTTCCAGGTGCCCGGCGTCTTCAAGGGCTTGTCGGTTCGTCAGAATCTCGAGATCGCCCTTCAGAGCCGGCATCGCGGGGGAGAGCTCGAAGCGGAGATCGGCAGGCTGCTGGCCTTCCTTGGCCTCGAATCCGAGCAAACGCAGATCGCCGGCAATCTCAGCCATGGCCAGAAGCAATGGCTCGAGATTGGCATGGCGATCAGCCTGAAGCCGCGCCTCCTGCTGCTGGACGAGCCCACCGCCGGCATGTCGCCCGAGGAAACCCATATGACCGGCGAGATGGTGCAGCGGCTCAATGCCGGCGGCATGACCGTGCTGGCGATCGAGCACGACATGGCCTTCGTTCGGCAGGTCGCGCACCGCGTCACCGTGCTGCATCTCGGCCAGGTCTTCGCGCAGGGCTCCATCGACGAGATCGTGGCCGACGAGCGCGTGGCGGCGATCTATCTGGGGCAGGCCCATGCTTGATATGCCGCGCAAGGAAGTGATCCTGTCGACGCTGGCCTTGCGCGCCGGCTATGGCGGAAAGCCGGTGCTCCAGGGCCTCGAGATCGAGGTGCGGGAAGGCGAGATCGTCGCCGTCATCGGCCGCAACGGCGTCGGCAAGTCGACGCTCATGAAGAGCCTGATCGGGCTCGTGCCGGCGATGGGCGGCTCGATCGTCTATCGCGGCGAAGCCGTGGAATCCTTACCCGCGCACAAGCGGGCGCGTCTCGGCATGGGCTATGTGCCGCAAGGGCGCGACGTGTTTCCGCGCCTGACCGTCGGCGAGAACGTCGCGGTCGGCGCGGCGATCAAGGGCGGCGGCATTCCCGAGGCAGGCCGGCGCAAGATCATCGAGGCCTTTCCGATCCTCGAAGAGCGCTGGCATCAGCGCGCCGGTACCATGTCCGGCGGCCAGCAGCAGCAGCTCGCAATCGGGCGGGTCCTGATCGCCGACCCCAATCTGATCCTGCTCGACGAGCCCTCGGAGGGCATCCAGCCCAACATCGTCCAGGACATCGCGCGCAACATGGTCGAGCTCAACCGCAGGACCGGCGTGACCATCATCCTCGTCGAGCAGAACCTCGACATGATCCGCGCCATGGCGCAGCGCTGCTACGTCATGGACAAGGGCCGGATCGTCGCAAACCTCGATCGCGCGGCGCTCGACGACGCAGCCGAGATGCGCGGTCATCTCGCGGTTTGAAGATTGACGCCAACGACAGAAGGAGAAAAGCAAATGTCCTGGCAGAAAGACTCCATCATGGCTCGCAAGGGCGTCGCCAAAGGCGAGCGCGGCACGACGTACACCATCGCCGAGAGCGAGCAGGGCAAGTACCATTATGTTTACGGGCCCTATGTGAAGCCGGTGCTGACCGTCGATCCCGGCGCGGTGGTCTCCGCCGAGACCCATGACGCGTTCGAGGGCGCGATCAAGAAGGAGACCGACAGCCCGTCGAAGATTCTCAACTTCCCGTTCCTCAATCCGCAGAACGGGCCGATCCACGTCAACGGCGCCGAGAAGGGCGATACGCTCGCTGTCTATATCGAGAGTATCGTGCCGCGCGGACCGCAGCCCTGCGGCACCACCGTGGTGATGCCTGATTTCGGCGGCCTGGTCTCGACCGGGCAGACCGCGCTGCTCAACCCGGCGCTGCCGGAGCGGGTCAAGAAGCTCGAGATCGACGCCAAGACCGGCACAAAGTGGAACGACAAGATCACGCTGCCCTATGAGCCCTTCATTGGCACCATCGGCACCTCGCCGGAGATCGAGGCGATCTCCTCGCTCGTTCCCGACTATTACGGCGGCAACATGGACCTGCCGGATGTCGGCGTTGGCGCTGTCATCTATCTGCCGGTCAACACCAAAGGCGCGCTGCTCTATCTCGGCGATTGTCATGCCGCGCAGGGTGATGGCGAGCTCTGCGGCGTCGCCATCGAGCATCCGACCGTGACCACGGTGCAGGTCGACCTCATCAAGAACTGGACCATCGCCTGGCCGCGGCTGGAAACGAAGGACTTCATCATGACCATCGGCTCGGCGCGGCCGATGGAGGATGCGGCCCGCATCGCCTATCGCGAGCTCTGCCGCTGGATGGCGGCCGACTACGGCTTCGACGAGATCGATGCCTATATGCTGCTGACCCAGGCCGGCCGTGTCAGGCTCGGCAACATGGTCGATCCCAAATACACGTTGGGCGCCTCCATCAAGAAGTCCTATCTCGGTTGAGGCGGGCCGGGTCATGTCCACCATACACAAGGTCGCCGCTGTCCAGTTCGAGCCGACCATGTTCGAGAAGGCGCGCAACATCGCGCGCCTGCTCGAGCTCTGCGAGCAGGCGGCGGCGGCCGGTGCAAAGCTGATCGTCACACCGGAGATGGGAACGACCGGCTATTGCTGGTTCGACCGGGCCGAGGTTGCGCCGTTCGTCGAGAGCATCCCGGGACCGACCACGAGCCGGTTTGCGGCGCTGGCGCGCAAACATGACTGCTACATCGTGGTTGGCATGCCCGAGGTCGACGATGAAAACATCTACTTCAACACCGCCGTCCTGATCGGGCCTGACGGCATCGTCGGCCGCCACCGCAAGACGCATCCCTATATCTCCGAGCCGAAATGGGCGGCGGCGGGTGACCTGCATAACCAGGTGTTCGAGACTCCGATCGGGCGCATCGCGCTGCTGATCTGCATGGATATTCACTTCGTGGAGACCGCGCGGCTGATGGCGCTCGGCGGCGCCGACGTCATCTGCCACATCTCGAACTGGCTGGCGGAGCGCACGCCGGCGCCTTACTGGATCAGCCGCGCCTTCGAGAACGGCTGCTACGTCATCGAAAGCAACCGGTGGGGGCTCGAACGCACGGTGCAGTTCAGCGGCGGGAGCTGCGTGATCGCGCCGGACGGGCAGGTGATCGCAGTGCTCGACAAGGGCGACGGCGTGCTGCTCTCGGAAATCGATCTCGACGCCGCGCGGGCGCGCCGCGTGCTTGGCGAAGCCGTTTTCGCGCAGCGCCGGCCGGAGCTCTATCCGGAACTCTTGACCGACACGTTCAGCTGGAACCCGCGTGATTTCTTCGGTCTCTATGGTCATGAGCCGTGGCCGGCCGGAAAGACATCGCAGGTCAGTGTCGCGCAATTTGCACCTCGCGAAGACGTCGATCAGAATCTAAGCGAGATCGCGGCACTCGCGCGCAAGGCCCGTGCGGAAGGTGCGGATCTCGTCGTGTTCCCGGAGCTCGCGGTGACCGGTCTCGGCAATCCCGCACGAACGACGCAGCCAATACCTGGCCCGGCGACCGATCGCCTCGAGGAACTCGCCGCGGAGCTGGGTCTCTATCTCGTCTGCGGCCTTGCGGAGCGTGCCGGCGACACGCTCTACAATAGCGCCTGCCTTGTCACGCCCGATGGGGACATCTCGGTCTATCGCAAGACGCATCTCATCGAAGACGAACGAAGCTGGGCGACGGCCGGAGCAGGCTGGACCGTCGTCGACACGCCGGTCGGCCGCATCGGGCTGTTGATCGGTCACGACGCCTCGTTTCCGGAGGCGGGCCGGGTGCTGGCGCTGCGCGGCTGCGATCTCATCGCCTGTCCTGCCGCGATCAAGGGACGCTTCAGTTCGTCGCATGCCGGCACGGAGGTCGAACAGCCGAAGCCGATTCCGACCGGCCTGGATCCGCATCACTGGCATCATCTCCGCGTTCGCGCGGGCGAAAACAATCTGTTCTTCGCCTTCGCCAATGTCGTCGATCCCAAGCGTGGCTATCCCGGGCTGAGCGGCGTATTCGGGCCTGACACGTTCGCGTTTCCGCGACGGGAGGCGATCGCGGCCGGCGGCACGGGGCTTGCGACCGCTTTGGTCGACACCACCAATCTCGACAGCATCTATCCGACCAATGTGGTGCGCCGAAAGGATCTGGTGTCGATGCGCATGCCGCACAGCTATCGCGGATTGGTCAAGGTGAAGAACTACTGAACCAAGAAAAGGAGGCCGACCATGGATTTGGGACTTAAGGGCGCCAAGGTTCTCGTTACCGGAAGCACCAAGGGAATCGGCCGCGCGATCGCCGAGACATTTGCCGCCGAGGGCGCCGATGTCGGTGTGTGCTCGCGCAATCTGGCCGAGGTCGAAAGCGCGGTCGCTGCGCTCAAGGCCAAGGGCGTCGCAGCCTATGGCGGTGCGGTGGACGTCGCCGACGCGGCCGTCCTGAACGCCTGGGTCGGCGATATGGCGGCAAAGCTCGGCGGCATCGACGTCGTCGTCGCCAATGTCAGCGCACTCGCGATCGGACAGGATGACGAAAGCTGGCAGAAGGAGTTCTCGACCGACATGATGGGCACGGTGCGGCTGGTGAATGCAGCCATGCCGTATCTGGAGAAGAGCAAGGCCGGTGCGATCGTCACCATCTCCAGCGTCTCCGGTCGCGAGGTCGACTTCGCCGCCGGTCCCTACGGCACCTTCAAGGCGGCGATCATCCACTACACGCAAGGGCTCGCTAATCAGCTTGCGGGAAAGGGCATCCGCGCCAATTCGGTCTCGCCGGGCAATACCTATTTCGAGGGGGGCGTCTGGAACATGATCAAGGACAACAACCCCGAGCTCTACAAGACCGCGCTGGCGCTCAATCCGACGGGACGGATGGGCACACCGCAGGAGATGGCCAACGCGGTGGTGTTCCTCGCGAGCCGGGCGGCAAGCTTCATCACTGGGACGAACCTCGTTGTTGATGGCGCATTGACGCGCGGCGTCCAATTCTGACGAGGGCGCGATCAGGGCACGCAGGATTTTACCAGGACACAGCACCATCCGGGAGAGTCGCGGAGCTCTCGATCGCTAAAAGGCCGCGCAAAACATCATCCGTGAACCTGCCGGGCGGAGGTACCTCATAATGGTGCGCAACGACCGGGGGAGTGCGACAAGGCGGCATCTTCACGGGCTTCGACGGAAGCCGGAATATGCCGAGGTAGGCAGGAGATGGGGTCGAATACTTATCAAACAATGCGATTGATGCATTCGAGGCGTTGATGCGCGAACTTGTTGAAGCGGCGTATTGCGAGATGGTAAATCTGAAGCCTGCTCCGATAGAGCCGTCGTGGATCATTGAAGGCAATCCGGAAGCTCGTTCGCACCTTGTGTCGACGAGCGCATGTAAGACTGCCTGGACCATGATTTGGTCCTGCACCCAGGGCAGGTTCAACTGGCATTACCATTTCGACGAGACCGTCGTGATCCTCGAAGGAGGAATTGTGCTCGAGGTCAATGGTGCACCGCCGGCGCGTTATGGTGCCGGGGACGTGATCTTGTTCCGCACCGGTGCGCATGCCAAGTGGCACATCGAAGATCGTGTGAAGAAGGTCGCCTTCTGCCGGTTGAATAATCCGGCTCCGTTGGGCCTTGCCATCCGTGCTGCCAACAAGCTCAAGTCACTGATGCCCGGCCAACCTGCGGCGTCGCGACTTAGTTGACGGGATGCAGGGTAATTGCCGGACATGAAAAGAGTAGTCGTTCTATGCGGGCCTCACTTCTCTCGATCGAATTTGGAACGACCCTCGATTCCGATCCGACCTCGACCATCCATCAATCCGGTTTCACCGGGTCGATGTCGTCATCGATCGCGGCCACATAGTTCACGTGCAGAGTGATTGGAACCTTCGATCCGTCCAGAACCACACGCAGGCTTCTCGGATAAAATCCGCCGCCGATGACGCGTCCGGTCTTTCCAGACAGGCGAGTACCTGCTTCAGGCTTTACCTGAACGCGTGAGCCCGGGGGAAAACCGAGATTGGTGCAGGCTGATTCCGGCATGACTTTCCCGGCAGTGAATGAGACGGTGCTCGACGCCGCGAATTTCAAATGAAATGCTCTTGGACGCGGCGATGGCGGCCGACGTCATTGCCGCGACCCAGCTGCTACGGCTTGACGTAGGTCCAGCCCATCTCTTGCAACTCCATCACGCGCACGACGCCGGATTTCACGATCTCCGCCTGACGCACGATCGGTATGTCCTTGTTCTCGGCCTTCTTCATTTTCTCCTGGGTGTTGCCGCAGGCCTTGAACGAAACCTCAGGCGTGCTCAGAGCCATTTCCTCGATGCGCGCTTTGACCGGCGATGTGTCTTCACGCAGCATGTGCAGCCCGGGTCCAAACGTGACGACCTCGATCTTCACCTTCTCGCCTGCGTCCTTGTAGTATTGCGCCACGTTGACCGCGTTGTTGAGCGCGAGATTCATCGCCGGGGCGTCATTGGCGTTTACTTGCAGGATCAAATGATGCTCTTTCTCCTTTGAGGCGGCCGAAGCCTTCGTAGGGACAAGCGCGGCCTGCTTCCGCTTCGCCGGCATCGCTACGTGTTGTCTCGCGTGCGCTGCCTTATGCTGGACGGATTGCCCGTCTGCCGGCGTCCAGTATCTTCCGCCCTGTTCTGCGACCGCAAACGATGCAGAAGTCAGAACAGAAATCGCTGCCATCGCGAACACTTTGCCAATATGTTGGAACGTCATCATTATTCACCTCCGTTGAAGAAAACAGGTTTGCATCCCGTCAATGGCCTGGTGTCGCGATCGCGCGCGGCCATTTGCACGCCGCTGCTATCTTCGTGCGTGCTTCGTCCAACCCAGCGAGGGAGAACGTGCCGTCATGGGCGGCGCCGCCCCGTTTTGAGAGCAGGACAATAAGAGTCCCGCTGTCTGGAAGTGACTGCAGCAAGCGAACAACGTCCCCGGTAAACGCGACGCCGGGCCCGAACGTCGGGACGGCTGCCGCAACTTGCACCGCCGGGTTATCATTGATGCGATAGGAAATTGCATCGTCACCGCCTCCGCGGGAGATGCCGGGGCCCGTGAGCACCAAATCGGTCCGGCCGCTGCGGCAGCGAATCGATAATTGCATCGCGGACTCGCCGGCTCCGCCGCGTGACGAGGTCGTGGCGGTCGCGATCGGAGAGTAGTCTATCGGCGAGGTCGTCTGGCTGACGATCCAGCCGTCTTCGGGGGACTGACGATGCTGGGGCGCCACGGTGCGGGTCAATTTGTCCAGGCACTCGAGGCGCTCCGTGTGCTGCCTCTGAAGGCAGGAGCGTAGCTGTGTCGTCAAATCCTGGGCTGGCGCTATGCCGCCTGCAACTCCAAGCGCTATGGGAAGCAGGATCGCGGCGCGGTTCATTGCGATGCTTGTGTTGCGCGGTGCTGACGATCCAGCCACGCCTGCGCCGCTGGGACGCGCACGAGACCGGGAACCGTCGCAGCAAGATTGATGGATTTCCACTTCGGGTCGAAACCGGGAGCCTGCAGCCTGTCGATCCGGGAGAACAGGTGTTCGATGAAGCGTGAGACGCGCTCGGAGCGATTTGACTTAACCGGCCAATTGAAGGCGACCAGAGCGGTCGGCACGGCGATCGTCGAAATCCGTTCGCCCGGCTTGATCAGATTGGGATAGTCGGCTTCACCGAGGGAGGCGGGAAGATAGTAGTCCTCGAACCGGCCGTCGTAGGGGAGGGACAGGAACTTGAAACCCTGCTCCCAGCGGCCTCGGACGAAAGCATCCACCGGCTTCGATGTAATGAAGACAACCGCTGCAATCTCGCCCTTGCGCATCTGCTCGAGCGCGACCTGGTGCGGGATGAACGTTTTTTCCACCTCGAGCTTGAGGCGGCTAAAGATCAGCGGGCCCGAATAGGCCGCAGCGGTGCCCTGTGTATTGAAGTTGACCTTCTTGCCGGAGAGATCGCTCAAGCTCTGGATCTCCGGTCGAACGAAGATATGCAGCTCGGACGGGAACAGATTCAGGACATACGCAATTCGTTGCTGGATGTCCGGCACCTGGCTTTTGTATTCTTCGAGCGCGTCGGAATTGATGATTGCCGCATCTATGCCGCGTAAATAGAGCAGGGAATTCACGTTTTCAGTAGCTCCGCGAGTGACGACCGGTAGAACGTGCAGGTTATCCCCGTCGTCGACCACACGTGCGATCTCCGCCGCCAGTCGGATCGGCGCACCTTCGAGCAGGCCTCCGGCCAGGCCGACAGTCCAGGCGTTCATGGAGAGCACCTCAGGTCTCGGTTGCGAAGGCGCGGGCCGAACCGGCCGAGCATGGTGGGGTTGCGAATTCAACGGCCGCGCGTCCGCCCAGGGCTGAATGGCCATGAGCGACGATGCGAACGCCGCAAGCAAGGCCAGCCGGCGGAATCCTGTGAACCCTATCATCGACGAACTCCTTTACTCACGCTGCATCCGTGTTCGGGCTCTCTATCGGCGCAACGCTTCGAATCGCGCTTTCGCTTCCTTGATTCCCCCAGCTTCGGCTCGCGCATAAAGATCTTGCGCTTTAGCGGAATCGCCTTGCGTTCCGTACGTTCCGAAATTTGGCAGGATCAGCGGATCGTAGGTTTCCGCGAGCGCGAAGCTTGCTTTCGCGCTCCCCATCTCAGCGGCGCGCTCCAGCACGATGCGCGCAGAACCGATGTCTCCCTGTTCAAGTAGCGCGCTGGCGCGCGCGATTAGTTTCTCCACTTGCACGCTGTCGTTGAACCGGACCTGAGCATCGCCCCGGCTGCGCGCCGCTATGGCTTTGTCTTGGACGGGTCTGTCTCCGACCGATTTGTGTTGGATGAGCTTGTCCTGGACGGGGCCGTCTTGCACAGGCCGACTTTGGATTGGCCGGGCCGGCGCCGACGGCGGCTCCTCGCGCAGGGCCTTGCCGGTGGTAGCCGGCGGAGATGCAGCAAAGGGAGTTTTCGCCGCAAGCGCGCCGTTATCTCGACGCGCCAATACGAGATCCCTTTCCAATCCCTCCGCGCGCTCGCGCTCACGCTGCAACAAGCTCCGCAGCTCAGCCGATTCACGCTCTCCGGCCTGCTTGATCCGTGCGACGTCCTCGCTCGCCTTGGACACCCGTTCGGTCTGCGCGTCGAGCTCGCGGTTTGCTTTCGCAAAGTCCCGGGCCAGCTGCTCAGCCCGCTCGCGCTCCCGCTGCTGTGCTTCCTCCAACGAGGCCGTATTGCTCGCCGCCGTCTGTCTGAGCTGTGCCGCTTCCTCGCTCGCTTTGGCCGCTTGAGCTTCGTATGCGTAGATCTTGCTGCGAGCGATCGAGAGATCCTGCGCCAGCGCATCGGCTCTCTCTTGCTCCTTCTGGATCGATCGCCTCTGCTCTGCGGCCTCGGCTTTTGCTGCTCGCGTCAGTCTGGCGACCTCGTCACCCGCCCTTGCGGCCAGCGCCGCCTGCTCATCGATATCTCGGCGCGCGGCCACCAGCGCCTGCTCCAGCTGCCCGGCCCGATCGCGCTCTTGTTGCGGGGAATTCCGCAGCTCCGCCGCGCCGTCCTCTTCTGCCGCTTTCAGTAGGTACGAGCCGTCGCTGGCTCTCGCTGACGGCGCGGTTTGCGCCTGATATGCATAAATTGCGCTTAGCGACAGGGAGAGATCCTGCGCAAGCTGGGCGGACGTTTCGCGCTCCTTCTGCATCGGTTGCGTTGAATCCGCGGCACTGGCCTCCGCCGCCCGACTTCGCTGCGCGACTTCCTCGTTTGCCTTTGCCAGCAACGTAGCCTGGGTCTCGACGTGTTGTTGCGCAGCTGCGAGGTCCTGCTCCAGCCGGGCCGACCGCTCGCGCTCCTCCTGCAGCGACGCCTGCAACTCAGCCGGGCCACTCTCGCCTGCTCGAGTCGGCTGGGAAGCCTCCTTCAGTCGGGAAGCTTCCTCGACGGCCTTTGCCACCAACGCCTTTTGAGTTTCGAACTCGCGCCGCGCTGCATCAAGATCATGCGCGAGCCGCTCGGCCCTCCCGTGTTCCTGCTCGAAATATTGCAGCAACGCGATGTCGCGCCTTGCAAGGGCAAGTTCGCAAGATAGCGACTCTGCCCAGCCGCGTTGCTGTTCCGGAGGTTGCTGCAGGGCGTCGGTGTCGCTGGTTGTCGCTTGCGCAATCTGTCTCGATTTCTCGCTTCCGCCCTGGCGTGACAGCGGGGTCTCGAACTCGTCAGGACCGAGATCGCGCGCAATCGTCGCCCGCAGCGCGTCTGCGAGATGCCTCGCCTGACGCGGGGAAGCCATCGTTTCCGAGACCCATGTCATAGCGAGCATAGCCGCTGCCATACACAGGGATGCACATTGTCCCTGCGTAGGAAAGATCTTCACCACCTTATCGTTGAACATGATCGTACGACTCATCTGCAAACAGCTGTCGCGTGGCGATACGATTTCGCTCAGATGACTATTATGCCCTCCATCCGCACGCGAATCATATAGCTCGCATGGATGACGCTCCCCCGCCACTTTTGGGTTAGACGTCAGATCGTGTCCGATCATCGATGGGGTGAACTGCCCTGAGTTCCTTCTCGTGTATCTGTATGGAATTGATCGGCAACGAACGCTGTCGGGCTCGGCGTCTTCGCGGTCCTAGCGCGCTGGAGCTTGGGGCCGTCCATTCCAGCGCCTGCCGTTCAGGACGTGCCAGCAACAAAGAACCGCAAGTGCGGTTCTACCGCGGCCGGACGGCAACGCGGAGCCTGCACGACAGGTTGCTACTGCCTTCCGAAACAAGCGGGGCGGCGATTCCTCGGTGCAACTACAATCAACCGCGCTGGAAATCTCGCGTTTGCTGCTTGAAGAAGGGCAGCAACTTCTCGAATATCTCATCCCGATGCCTGTCGATCTCGCGGGTGAGTGCGTCGCTAAAGCCAGGCGCATGGGTATGGATTGTTTCCCGGTCAGCTGAAACTTTCGTCGGCGTTCCTTCGAGGTTGACCCAACCGCTCAGGGCCTTGCCGTCCCATTCGATGATCTGCGTGCGACTAATCGACAAACTGGCCCCCGCGTTCCCCTGGATTGCCACTGCCATTGCAACTCTGATCCCGAGGAAGGCAGCTATTGTTGCGGGAAGCAGTCCTTTCAACAATTGCCATGGATGGGTACTCCCTATGCGAGGCAGCCTGTACGAAGCGGTGTTTGAAATTTTATGTCGAGCGTTCAATGATGTTTTCGCGCGTGGCGTAGGAAAGGTAGTCGCTAAGGGCACCATGAGTGTTGATGTTGCTTTTGCCGTGGGTGGCAGAACATGCTCTTGAAATCAAGTCTCGAAAATGGAGCGCCGGCTGAGGCTATAAATCGAGGCGCTTCAAGGGGGCGTATCGCGTTTCTTCGGCTCGTGGCGTGGCTGCTCGCGGTCGCTGTCACTGTCGTAACGCTCGGACCTCAGGGCGTTCGGCCTGCCCCCGTTCTCGGACAGCAGGGCGATCACACGCTCGCCTTCCTTTTGGTCGGATTTCTCTTTGCCCGAGCCTATCCGCAACGGAGTTGGACGTCTTTATCGGTTGCGGTCGTCCTGATCGGCCTGCTTGAGATTATGCAACTATGGGTGCCGGGACGACACGCGAGGTTTGAGGATTTTGTGGTCGATGCGCTCTCGGCACTCGTTGGCTTCGCGCTGTCCGCCGCGACTGACCGGATGATGGTTCATCTCGCGAAGAGGCCGAAGCGTTGACACGCCAACGTCCTTGTAATCAGCGGATCTGTCGTCCCCAAGCTCCATGCGGAAGCGCGTGCCGGCGGGCGGTTCGCAGTCGAATCGTAGTGCAAATTATCGGCGGAACTGTCCGAGGAGAACGCGTAACATGCTATCGAGCTCAGTGCATTGGTGCCCGGACGCGCCTCCGCTTGGAGCGGTGCTGCGGATCGTCTAATTTGAGCTCGGCGACCAGTCGCCAAAGCTGGACCTCGTGACCGTCCGCCAACTGCCCGGCTCGCTTGGTCGCGGACGCGTCATCTGGGCTTTGAAGGTTGACCACGCTCCCCAACTGGCCATGTTCATCCAGAACGTATGCACGATAATGTGGCATCATCTCCAATCCCCATGCGCGACAGCATCTTAGCCGTACGCCTGCTCCGCGGCACGGAGATTTAGGGTCATTACGAGCTACCTCTGATGGGCGGCATGCTTACTGCCGAGGCTTGCCCCGAGTTCTAGCCATGCGGTTAGTCCCTCCGTCAACACCTTGGGCGGGCGCACTCAGCTATGACGGCGGAGATACCTCGACCGCTCTCGAATCTTCGAGAACTCGCTGTCACCATAACCGTTGGGGTTCTGCAGCTGCCAACGCCAATGGTCCGCACACATCTGCTGCAACGACCGCGCAGACATCCAGCCCAGCGCGACCTTCGCAAAAGTCGGGTCGGCATAACAGGCCGCGACATCACCGACCCGTCGCTCCCCAATTTCATAGGGGATTGACCGCCCGCTCGCTTCTTCGAATGTGCGAACGACGTCCAGAACGCTGGTGCCGCTGCCCGTCCCAAGATTGACCGTGAGCAGACCGGGATGTCTGGGCTGGCGCAAGGCACTCAAATGCCCGGCTGCGAGATCGACCACATGAATGAAGTCGCGGATGCAGGTGCCATCAGGCGTGTCATAGTCGTTTCCCAAAATCCGCAACTTCTCCTGGCGTCCAATCGCCACCTGCGCGACAAACGGTAGCAGGTTATTCGGAGTGCCCAGCGGATCTTCTCCGATGAGCCCGCTTTCGTGCGCGCCAACCGGGTTGAAGTAGCGGAAATTGCTGATCCGCCAGCTGTCGTCGGACCTGTAAAGGTCCGTCAGCATCTCTTCGATAGTCAGCTTTGTGCGGCCGTACGGATTGGTCGGACGCAGGGGATGCTTCTCGTCGAGCGGCAGATATTTGGGGATTCCGTAAACGGTCGCGGACGAGCTGAAGATGAGCGCCTTTACATTCGCCCTTTTCATGGCCGACACGAGCCGCATCGTTCCCAGGACGTTGTTCTCGTAATACGTCATGGGCTGGACGGTGGAATCGCCGACGGCCTTCAGGCCTGCGAGGTGAATGACCGCAGTCACTCCGCAGGTACGAAGCACGTCGTAGATCAACTCTTCATTTCTGATGTCGGCGTGCCGAAAGACGAGGGAGCGTCCGCAGATGAACTGCACTCGCTCGAGCGAGACCCGGTTGCTATTGGAAAGATTGTCGATGGCGACGACGTCGAACCCAGCGTCCAGTAGTGCGACACAGACGTGGGACCCGATATAGCCGGCACCTCCGGTCACCAAGATCATTTCAGGCACCTTCCGCTTTCGTTCAATCGGTCGCTGTCCACTGTGCACGCCACTCTCCTTACAAGTGGCACCACCGAGAGCGGCGATTTGGGGCTCTAGGAACTACCTCTGATTGGATCAGGCACTTCGTTCAGCGTCATCGGCTTCCGAAAATCGGCTTGCGGGCCGTCCAACCCTAAGCGCCCGGAGTATCGGGTCGCCTCACCGATCGGACTGACCAGTTTCATTTCCGCCCGGGGGGCGGCGAGTTGTCCGCGTGAGAGTACGAGGTCACACCGCTCGCGGCCGCATCGCCTGCTGCCGGCTGCAACGAGTCAACCGCGGTCACGATGCGACCTGTGGCGCCTGGCGTGTCCAAATTGCTTAGCTTACGGGAAGGTGCCTCAAGACCATCCTCGTACCGCAGGGTGACCTCGATGGAATCCCCGGGCTGCAATTCTGTGTCTTCGTTCGCAGTCATCCGTTCAGGCGCTTTTTCGCCTTTCCTGATGATGGCGATGCTCGGCTTGCTGCCGCCTCCCCCAGCGAGTTGCGATCGAACCATCGCAGTATACTGAAGTTTTTCGCCGACGCTCTGCAGCCTCTCGCGAATTTGGTTAAGCCTCAGGCTCGTGTCCTGTAGCTCGCGAAATAGATCGAGCCGCCGTTGATCATCGAGCTTTGTCAGCTTTCTGACGAGTTCGTCCTGCTGCTTCTTGACCTGCATCAGTTGCGCGGAAGTCTGCAGCTTCCTGGTTGAGGACAATAAAACGGCGCGGCGCGCATCCGAAAGGCGAGGGCTGGTCAAGTTTCCCCTGGCGAATAGTTCTTGTGCCTTTTGCAGCTCCTCCAGGTCCGACTGAAATCCCTCTTCCTCTCTCTTTTGTTGCTCAGACAGTACGCGTACCTCCTCGTCCGCTTGTCGCACGCCTCGCTCAAGAAATGACTTTTCCTGCTGATGATCCTTCTGCTTGACCTTCAAGTATTCCGCTTCTGCATTTACGATTTCTGAAATCGCCGACCGAGCCAGGGGAACGTCGGTCAGTGCAACTGGGCTGATCTGAGCGGCCTCGCCGAGTTCGCTCTTGATACGCCACATATGAGACTGTTCCTTGGCGAACTCGGTCCAAAGCGATCCATATTCGCTTCTCAGATCGGCTGACTCGAGATAGGGATTGTTCATCTTGATCCGCATGACGTCGTAGCCGCCCGCGATGGCGACAAGCTGGCGCGCGGTCATGGACGGTCGATAAGTGTATTCTCCCGGCTTGGAAACGTCCCCGTTTACGTATACCGGCCTGTATTCGGCGACCGTGGTCGTGATTCCATCTGCGTCTATGACGACGACAACCTCGCGGCCATCTGGCGTCCTCTGTCGAAAGACCTTGCTTGTCAGTGCGGCGCCGATTTTGACTCGAATCTGCTGCACCGGTAGGCCCGCAACCTGGAGCAGTCCGACAAGCGGCAAGGAGATATTGCCGTCCATCTGGACTGGAGCCCGATGCCGTAGCTCGGGGACGCCCGCGACCGTAACCTCAAGGACATCGCCAACGCTCACTCGATATTCGGCTTTCGCATGAGCCGAAACCATCAGACTGACGGCGATCAAGCTGCTCCCAATGTATCGATTGCGTCTGTGGCCAAACATAGCGACAGCGAAACGATTGTGCGGTGTGGAGCTCAGCATGGCAGCAACTTTCCAAACGGACATGCAACAACGTCGTTCAAATCGATCTATGGCGACGACGCTGCATCACCACCACCGGGGCCATCGCTCCAAGGGACCGCCTGGAAGCTAACGTCTCCTCGGCGCGGCCGGGTCGTCCAGCACCTCATGCTTGATCGATCTGTGCTTGCAATCTAGCCCCGCGTCGCCGCTGCTCAATCGACCATCGTGGTTACTCCACTCTACCCACTTATTGCCAATCCCTGCCTGTAACCGAATGCTACTGTTCTTGCCGGTCGGCGGACTGGCTGGAGCTTCCGGTGAGTTATGCTTTTACCAATTCGCCCGCTCCTGCGAAGCGTCAGGCACATTCGGTCGCTGGAAGCAATGCAGTTGCAGCGGGCGCCCAAAAGAACCGTCTTTTCGGCATGGTCGTCCTGGCGGCGAGTGCCGAACTCGTAGTCGTGGCTATTGCCGCCTATTCCGCGGCTGCTCTCTATCATCGGCTGGTCCTGTTCGACCCCCCAGAGGCCTCCAAATACATCCTGCAATCAATCTTCATTTCCGTGCTGCAGCTGCTCGTCTCCGTAGGGTTGCGCCAATATTCGCGAATCCAGACGCAACCCCGGCACGTATTCCTATGGAGTGGCGCCAGCTCCGTATTCTTCGTATTTTCTCTCTTCATCTCGACCATATTCCTTCTCAAGATCTCGGACGGGTTTTCGCGCGCCACCGTCATTGCCCAGGCAGCAAGCGTTCTTCTCGCAGTACTCTGCACACGGACAGTATGGTTTTCTCTTTTGCAGCCTGCCATTGCATCGGGGCTAATAGAGGCCAGGCGCATCATTCTTATCGGAGACTCGTCCCACTGCTCGGATTTCTCTGCTCGCGTGTTCGGCAGCGGAATTAGGACGATTCGTTCGTTTGAATTCCCGGCGGTTGGCCTGAACTCTTCGACGATGCTGTCTGCCGGGGAAGCGTTTCCTCATGCGCATCAACTGGTCTCGGCTTGCCGACCGCTCCGAGCGGACGACATTGTCATTCTAAGTTCGGAGGCCGACGTCCCGGCTGCCCTTGTGTTGGCCGAGGCCCTGTCCGAGCTGCCGCTCGACGTCCACGTCGTTCCGGTCGGTGCCATTGATCTGATGGCGATGTCGCGGATCACCCAATTCGGCAACACGGTGACGATGCGGATATTCCAGTGTCCCCTCACTCAGTTCAACCGGGCGGTCAAGCGAGCGTTCGACGTTGTCACTTCTATTGCAGGGCTCGTTTTGGCCTGTCCTGTCTTCGTTATCATTCCCATTCTAATCAAGCTGGACTCCCGTGGGCCGGTGCTGTTTCGCCAGACGCGACATGGCTACAACACTGAGCCCATTCGCGTGTTGAAATTCAGATCAATGATCGTGATGGAGGACGGGGACAATTTCAGCCCCGCCGTCAGAGGCGACGAACGTGTAACCCGAGTTGGCCGCTTCTTGCGCCGCACCAATCTCGATGAACTTCCGCAGCTGTTCAACGTGCTCATCGGCGATATGTCCCTCGTTGGGCCCCGTCCGCACGCGACCTCGCAGAACGAGGAGTTTGCCCGGCTCATTGGGTCGTTCCACCGCCGTCACAACGTCAAGCCCGGCATTACCGGTTGGGCGCAGGTCAATGGATATCGCGGCAACGTCGATACCCTGGAGAAGATGCGGCGGCGTGTCGAGTACGATCTCTTCTACATCGACAACTGGTCGCTTCTCCTCGACGTCAAGATCGTCATCCTGACCTTGTTCTCGAGAAAGGTGTATCGGAATGCTTACTAGCTTTCGTCACCTTCAACTCAGTAGCGGACGGAACGAAGTAGTTTACCCGCAGTCGTGTCGCCCTTCCGGTAAATTGCGTTCCGACTTGGGTAAGGCCTAACAGCGCGGGTACAAAGACATGCCACAGACGCATAGAGCGGATAGTTCGACCTCGGAAGAATTCCGTTCGCCGGTCGAGTCTCTGGCGGCCGCTATGGCTTTCGTACGGCGGCACCTCTGGATCATGTCGCTGGCGTTTTTGGTTACGGTTGGCGGTGCTGCGTTCTACCTCGCCAGCGCAGCGCGGACCTACACGGCCACTTCTAAGCTCGTCATAGATGCGAAGGCGCCCCCGATTGACGCTGCGTCTGCGTCAACGATGGTCGAAAGCCAGATCGCTATCATAAAATCCGAGGGACTGGCACGAGTAGTCATGAGGAAATTGAGCCTGGTCGAGGATGCCGAGTTTGGCGCGCCATCCGGCGGGTTGCGCGGCACGGTGAAATCGACACTGCGATCGTTCGGTTTCATCGAACCGGAGACGGAATTTGACGTGATGCGCCGAGCTCTGCGGTCGTTCGACCGCAAGCTCTCGGCTAAGCGCGTCGGTCTTACCTACATTATCGAGATCACGTTCGACTCAGCGGATCCCGAGCGAGCTGCAAGAATTCTAAACACCGTTGCAGAGACTCATATTGCGGCTCAAATGGAGGCGAAATTCAAGTCGGGTTTGGGCGAAGAAAAATGGGTCAAGGATCGGATGGCCGAACTAAGCACCAAGGCGTCAGTCGCCCAGAACGCGGTGATGAAATATCAAACTGGTGCCGTAGGTAAGTCACCATCGCAATCCCCGGATAATGCGCTGGCCAATCTCCACGAACTGGAAGCCGCCGCAGAAACCTCCACCAAGGCTTACGAGAGCTTTGTCCGGATGCTCCGCTACATGGAAGCACAACAGCAATCCTCCAACATCGAAGCGCATTTGTTGATCGAGGCGTCTCGCCCCTTGGACGCCAGCTCGCCGAAGCCGCTTATCGTGCTTGGAATAGCGATCGCCGGAGGGGGGCTATTTGGCATCGCGCTTGGAATGCTGCGCGATCTACTTTTTCGAGGCATCCTCATCGGCGGAGACGAGACCGTGGCGTCATCCGGGGGGCCTTGTGAACCGACGCAACTGGCTGTGCTCAATCAGGACTATCCGTCGGCTGTCTTGTCGCGATTTCGACAGCAAGCGCCGCGGGACGTGTCCGGAACAGCAGGAGCCCAGGGCGGTATGAGGCGCCCGGACGCCTAGTTGGTGTTTGAGGATCGCTATCCAATATGTTTCGACCAGGCCCAACAATCAACGGGGAGTGACAACTCTGAGAGTCCTAATTGTTTGCGGACCACTCCTCCACGGAATGAGTGCCAGGGCCGTTCAAAACCGACGGTTGGCCAGAACTCTTGCCGCGGTCAATGGAAACATTGTGTCCGTTCTTTCCCTTGATAGCGAGGCGGGCGGAAGGCCGGACCGTTCGGAATTGCCCGACGAGATAGAAGTGGTGCGGTTGGCTCCCCCGAGCGCGATCCAAGGCATCGTTCGGAAGCTGAACTTGGTGCATTCGACGATTGTCAACAGGGTCGCCACGGAGTTCGTCAGCAACTTCGTTTACCCAAAATCGAATTTTCTGATAGGCGCTCTTCGCCGTCGGGTCGCAGAATTCCACCCCGAACTCGCAATATTCATTGCGCAACCGTTTTTTGTACCGCTGCTCGGACTGAAGCTGGAATCCCTAGATGAGATTCGAAAGATCGCGTTCTTCTCGGATCCCTGGCCATATCGGGGTCTACCTTCGCCTTACGACAGGTACGCTTTTCCTTTGGCGGGCAACTACAACAGGAAGTTGATCTCGCGGGTCTACGCGAATTTTGATCGCGTCATATACACGAACTCGTCCGCCGTGGAGTTTATGCTCAATCATTATCCGGAACTCGAGCGAAACTCCAACAAGTTGGCTGTAGCGGCGCATCTCGCAGATGAGTTGATTGAGATTCCGTCTAAAGAAGTAGTGGATCGCGTCCGATCGTCCGTGGTTCATCTCGGTGATTTGTCCAAGGAACGATTCTCGCCGCAGCTAAGGGAGGCGATGGCCCAGTGTATTCACTCGCACGGAATATCGTTCACGTTCATCGGCAGCGTTTGCGAAAGGCTAAGGCAAGGCGTCGAGAGCGGTGACTTCGGGAACGGCGTGTGTCTTTTGGGGTCTTTGCCCGACAAGTTCAGCAGGTACATTGCGAGCCGGGCACTGGCGAATCTCATCGTTGAAGCCGACATCAAGGATAGCCCGTACCTTCCCAGTAAGCTTACGGATGTTTTGACAAGTTCTGATCGTTGGGTGTTCGTTTCGGGCACGCGGAGGCAGCCCGGCATCGGCATCACGTCCGAGCGGGCCGCAAAAGGAACGTGCGTTCCGCACGATAGCGCCGCGATAGTCGATGCATTGCTCGCCGTTACCCGCTCGCATTCCATCAACGTCGATCGTTGCGTCGGCTCGTTGCGTGTCGGGGCGATTGAACGAAATCGAAGCTTGGCGACAAAGTATCTGGAGTAGCAGCACAACTCTTTACAGGAAGTCCTCCTGGAGGTCCAAATCGAAGGAAGCGGAGCTCAGTCTACCGCTCACGGTGCAGAGATGAAGATCGCAGTTCTCGTCGGAACTCGCCCGGAAATTATCAAGATGGCGCCGGTCATTCGCGAATGCCGTAAGCGAAAGATCGACTACTTCATCATTCACTCGAAGCAACACTACTCCGAGAAACTCGACGCGATCTTCTTCTCCGAACTCGAACTTCCCGCGCCGAAGTACAATTTGAATATCGGCTCCGGTGGACATGCGAATCAGACGGGGCGCATACTAATCGCGTTAGAGCCAATCTTGGTGTCGGAGCAGCCCAATATCCTGCTCGTTCAAGGTGACACGAACACCGTGGTGGCCGGCGCTCTTGCCGCACACAAGCTTCACATCAAGGTCGGGCACATCGAAGCCGGATTGCGCTCTTTTGACCAGACGATGCCGGAGGAAAGCAACCGGATCATCGCGGATCATATCTCGGACTATTTGTTCGCCGTCACAGACGTGCAAGTTGATCAACTGAAAAGGGAAGGCCTGGCGGATTCGAAGATCTTCAAGGTCGGTAACACGATCGTCGACGCCCTGCTATCTCATCGGCTTCACGCGGAAAAGACTAGCAAGATCCTCCGTGCGCTGAATCTGCAAGAAGCGGAGTACTACCTTCTTACATCGCACCGGGCCGCAAACGTCGATGACCCGAACGCGCTGTTGGAGATCATCCGGCTGATCGCCAGGATTCCCGGCAAGGTGTGCTGGCCGATACACTATCGTACACAGAAGGTCCTCAGAGAGGCGAAGATTGATTTGCCGTCAAACCTGACCTGGACTGAACCAGTCGGATATTCGGATTTTATCAAGTTGCTAGCCAATTGTATTGCCGTCATTACGGACTCCGGCGGAGTGCAGGAAGAAGCCTGCATCCTCGGCGTCCCCTGCGTGACGATCCGTGACCGGACAGAACGTCCCGAGACCGTCGACGTGGGTGCAAACGTGCTGGTTCACCGAAACGCAGAAGCGATGCTTGAGGCCCTTAGTCGATCGATAGTGCCGTGGCAGAGTCCATTCGGAGACGGCCACACCGCCGAAAGAATACTCGACGTCGTCGTCGGGCACGAGCGTCCGCCGGTTCTGCAAGCGCTCGACACAGTGTGCGTTGTGGGCCTCGGCTATATGGGACTCCCGACGTCTCTCTTGCTTGCAAACGCAGGTGTAAAGGTCGCCGGCTACGATCTCAACGAAAAGAAGGTGGATGAGATCATTAGCGGCCGATGCCCGTTCGAGGAGAAGGGCCTCCCGGAACTATTGGCGGCAGCCTTGAAGACCGGAAATTTCAGGGCGCTCACGAAGCCCAGGGCGGCAGACGTTTTCGTTGTGGCGGTTCCGACGCCGCATGAAAGCAAGAAGTGCGACTTGTCCTGCGTCATCTCGGCTGTGAACGGTCTGCTCCCTGTCTTGAAGGACGGAAACCTCCTCATCATCGAGTCGACCATCAAACCGAATGCTTGCCGAGACATCGTGCTACCCATTTTGAGGTCGAAGAACTTGAACGTCGAAGTTGCGCATTGCCCGGAGCGCGCGCTTCCCGGCAATACACTGCACGAAATTGTGCACAATGATCGCGTCATCGGCGCGACGTCGCCGGCGGCAGCGCAAAGAGCGGCGGAACTCTATTCTGTATTTACGAAAGGGGCGATCCATCGAACGGATCTGGTGACCGCGGAATGTGTGAAGCTCATGGAGAACACCTTCCGAGATGTCAACATCGCTCTTGCCAACGAGTTTTCTTTGATTGCCGACAAGTTCGGGTTCAGCATTTCGGCCGCGATCGAGCTTGCAAACAGACATCCGCGCGTCAACATTTTGCAGCCCGGGATAGGGGTAGGGGGGCACTGCATCGCTATCGATCCATGGTTCCTGATCGAAGACGTCGGTGGCGATGCGACACTCATTATGACCGCCCGCGAACTGAACGATGCGATGCCGAAACATACGGTCGAGCGAATTCAAGCCAAGATACCGCCCTCCGCGAGGAAAATCGGGGTCCTAGGAGTGAGTTACAAACCGGACGTGGACGATGCCCGCGAAACCCCAGTGCTGCAGATCGCAAGGCTCCTCGCGAGCAAATACGAAGTTCGCTGTCACGATCCTTTTGTGAAGGAGTGGGATCTCGAGTTGTTTCCGATCGATATGGTCGATGGTTGGGCGGACGTGCTGGTCATTCTTTCAAATCACAAGGTGTACGCATCGCAGAAGTTCGAGTCCCCGCTGCTTTCCTTCGAAGAGCTTATCGACGCGGAGGGGCCTCGCTGGCGGCGGGCGCCGGGCCTGGCTGATACAGACGAGTTCCCATCACAATCGCGACGGAAGGACCATGGTCGATATCCCTCAGCCAAAGAATTTCAAGAGAATTCATAGGCAATCGGCGTCACGCCTCAATGTCGTGGTGGTAACGCCTCTCGGCGAAGGAGGGCGCGGTGGTATCGATCGTATGATGGATGCCATTCGGCAGCGGTTTCGTGAGTGTCCACGAGCAGATATTTCGCTGCGATTCGTGGTCAGTCGCGGGACGAACATATATGCGTCGCCTATCGCGTTGGTATGGGCTCTTCTCAGGATAGTTTGGCTCCACGCGTGGCAGGGCATCGATGTCATTCATATAAACCTCTCTGCGAACGCAAGCGCGTATCGCAAGATTGCCGTTGCGGAGGTCGCCTCGGTATTGCAAATTCCCTACGTCGTTCACCTGCATTCGGGAGAGTTCGGCCGGTTCTGGGAGTCGTGTAATCGAGTGACTCGCCGTCACATAGACACGCTCTTAGGCAAGGCCGAAGTCGTAATCGTTCTGGGGCAGGTATGGTCCGACCTGGTCGTTGCAAAGCTGCCGCAATTGTCGGGTCGCACAGTTATCATGCCAAATTCGACCAAGGCGCGGCCTCGCGCTTTCCATCCCAATGGTCCGGTCAAAATCCTGTTTCTCGGTCGTCTCTGCGAAGCCAAGGGAATCGGGAATCTCCTTGAATCGTTCGAGATGATACGGCATCGCGATGATTGGCAGGCGATCTTGGCGGGTGACGGAGCAGTCGCGGAAACACGGATGTCGGTTGAACGCCTTGGGCTTTCCGAGCGTGTGAAAGTACCGGGATGGCTCGACGACGAGGCTGTAACGGCCGAATTGCAGGCCGCTGACATTCTCGTCCTGCCATCGTGGGTCGAGAACTTGCCGATGTGCGTGGTGGAAGCGTTTGCTCACGGCCTGGCTGTCGTCTGCACCCCGGTGGGAGCCTTGCCGGAGATTGTGGAGCACGAAAAGACGGGTCTGTTGGTGCCGGTGAACGATGGTCAGGCTGTGGCTTCGGCTCTGGAGCGGCTTCTAAGAAGTCCCGCGCTTCGCACGAGCTTAGGGGTTCGGGCGCGAGCGCAGCATGCTAGCCGATTTGAAATCAATGCCTACGTTGACAGACTGGTAGGAGTGTGGCGCGGCGCTTCGCGACCGAGATCGGGGCAGGCCGACGCTATAAGGGCAATGACGACCGGCGCCGGGCGATCGCTCGGATGAGCGTTTCCGCGCGCCACCGGCGCTGGCACATGCCGTTATTGTTGGTCGCGCTATCCGATCCGTGCCGCAGCATCGGCCGATTGACAAAAGGCTCGTGGCAACTGCGTCCGACGCTCTACTTCGGGAGTACTCACAATTCGTAGCGCATAGTTCCCTATGAACTCGATCGCTCTGTTCTCAGGCTGGATACCTTTACTTCCGTTATTGGAAATTATGGGTGTCCCGAAGTGGAGTTGAGGACGAGTCGTTATGAGGGAAAACGAACCTGATCATGGATGCGGCGGTGAACGACTTCCCGCCCGCGATGCACTGTGTCGGTGGTCTCGCGTTCTTGGATAGGAGTTCTGCAATCTTCAGGATGGCATTGCACATGAACCCGATCGTGAAGGATTGTATATATTATGGCGCGAGCCGAATTGGAGAGTTGCCGGTCTTCCGGGCACGCCTTGCGGCGAGAGCGGCCATATTTCTCTTTCACGAAATACAACGCGATGCCCGATCAGAGTTGATGACCGGAACGTCGGTTGCGCTGTTCGAGTACTCGCTCAACTGGCTTCGGCAGGAGGGATGGGTGCTCGTGAGCCTCGATGAATGTATCGAGAGGCTGGCGCGGAATGACAGATCTGAGCGTTATGCAGTTCTGACCTTTGACGACGGTTACCGTGATAACGTGTCCGTAGCGCTTCCTATCATGGAGCGACAGAATGCGCCGTTCATGATGTACGTGCCCACCGGTGCCCCGACACGATCGCTGCAATCGTGGTGGCTGGGCCTGCGCAGGTTGTTTCTGTCGAGAGATCGAGTTTCAATCGATGCCCTAGGTCGCCAATTCCTATGTTCCGACCTTCGGAGCAAGATATCCGCATTGGCAGAGGTGACCCGGTGGGTCCACCAAGATTATCGACGCGGTGCGATGCTTTGGCCGGTTTTCAAGGAGAGTGGGATTTCGCTGGAGAAATTGAACGACGAGTACTTCCTGGACGAGCGTGAACTCCGTACGCTTGCGCGACATCCGCTCGCGTCAATCGGCGGCCATTCGACATCACACCCGGCTCTTTCAAGCCTGGACGGCGTCTCGGCGCTGGCCGAGCTGGCCGATAATCGAGACTATCTCGAGGATTTGGTGCAGTTGCCGGTTCGACACGTCGCATATCCTTATGGTGCGTGCGGACCGCGCGAAGAGAAGCTGGCTAGCCAAGCAGGCTTTCAGACTGCGACGACGACGCGACAGGGCCGATTATACGATCACAAGCTGAATCCCTTTGCGCTTCCTAGAATTGGCATTTCCAGTCGTCCTGCGCTCAGAGCGCGAATGAGCGGCATCCTCGAGGGGATCCAAGCGCTAGCGAAGCGACGTTACATCGTCCCTGAAACCCAACGGTGAGAGATTTCGGAAATGATGCCTCGAGATATGGTACGATCCGCCAGGCTCCGGCTGATCAAGAGGTTTCCACCCGCGTCAGCGAAGGAGTTGTTGCGAGGGGATCAACAGTTCGAAACCCGTCTGGACTGCGGCCCAGCGCGGGCAGTCGAACTGACCCTGGATTGGTTATGTCGTGCCCAAGATATGAGCCTGGGTCGGGACGGGGGCGTCTCGGGGTTCTATACGCTTGGGTCGGGATGGTCCGCATCATACCCGGAGACGACGGGCTACATCGTCTGCAGTTTCATTGATCAGGGACTCCAGCGCGGTGACGATAGTCTTCTCGATCGTGCCCGTCTGATGCTTGATTGGCTGGTGAAGATACAGTTTCCTGAAGGTGGATTCCAAAGTGGACTGGTCGATGCTGCACGTCCGGTGCCGGTCACCTTCAATACAGGGCAGGTCCTGCTGGGCCTGGCGCGGGGAACGGAAGTATTCGGCGACCGCTATCGAAATGCCATGGCCCGAGCAGCCAATTGGCTGGTCGAGACACAGGATGCGGACGGTTGCTGGCGGCGCGCCCCCACTCCGTTGGCTGCCCCTGGCGAAAAAGCCTACGAAACTCACGTTTCGTGGGGGCTCTTTGAAGCCGCCCGGGTGTCCGGCAGAGAGCCGTGGGGGGCGGCAGGATTGCGGCAGGTTCGCTGGGCCGTGGGCAAACTGCAGTCCAACGGCTGGATGGCCGACTGCAGCATGACGGATGGGGCTCCGCTGACCCATCCGCTGGGCTATGCGCTCAAGGGGATCATAGAAGCGTATCGCTTCTCGAACGATCGCTTCTTCCTCGATGCGGCTGTCAGCCTTGCGGACGGTTTGGCCGGCTGCATCCGGCAGGACGGTTATCTAGCTGGGTGTCTGCGGCGCGATTGGTCTCCAGCCGCTGACTGGGCATGCGTAACGGGCTCATCGCAAATCGCGTGGTCGCTCATGTTCCTTGGCCATAATGTAGATCGCGCTCGGTACCGCGAGCTTGCGCGCAAGCTAAACCAATTCGTCCGCCGAACGATACCGACACAAGGCGATGCCAATGTGGTGGGAGGTGTAAGAGGATCCTTCCCGATCAATGGCGACTATTTTCCATTTGCGTTTCCAAACTGGGCTGCGAAGTTCACGCTTGATGCCAACCAGTTCGAACTTGAAAGCGAACACACGAATGATTTTCCCAACCGTAGCGGCCCTGAAAGGTTTGCAGCGGAAAGCCTCCGATGATATCCGCCGCGTCTCCGATACGCTGGACGTTCAGTTCGGCGGCAGCGTCTGCGCTCGTGATGGGCGTGCAGCTTGCGGTCCTTAGCCGATTCTTGTCCGCGTCTCAGCTCGGGCTTTCCGCCCTTGCCCTGATGATCCTGGGAGTTGCCGCCCTTATCTCCGATTTCGGGATTGGGCGAATCCTGATCAAGGAGCAAGGCGATCTGGGCCCTTTGAGAACCTCGCTCTACTCGCTCGAGTTGGCTTTGGGTGTCGGCGTTTGGATAGTCATTTGGACTAGTGCGTCCGCGTTGTCGCGTTACTACGCGGCGCCTGAACTTGCACCGCTTCTCCGGCTGGGGTCCATTTGCCTATTGATTATTCCGATCGGGCATCAATTCTACAGCCTTCTTTCGCGAGATCTTCTTTTCAAGACGCTGGCTATCATCGAAATTGTCAGTTCGATGGTCGGGCTGGCAATAGCAATTGTTGCCGCTGTGCGAAATGAAGGGGCCTATGCGCCCATATGGGGGTGGGCCGCCACACTATCGATAAAATACTTGCTGATCGCATTCGTCGGATGGCGACAATATCCGCTTGCCCTTGCCTGGAAAGTCCGAGGTCTATTGCCGCACCTGAAATTCGGCCTCTACGCGACAGCGGAGAATACGGTCAGCTATGTCTCGACCAATATCGACTATCTTATCATTGGATTTTACCTGGGTCCGCAGGAGCTGGGCTACTACGTCCTGGCGTATCAAGTTGCAACATTTGCGCCTCAAAAGATCGCTCCCATCCTTGCTCGAGTTGCATTTCCGATCTTTGCCAGACAGCAAACGAACGCTTCGCTTTTGCGCGCCGGCTATCTGGAATTTTCGCAGCTCGCGACTGTTTTAACGTTACCGCTCCTCGCCGGCCTCCTGATAACAGCGCCGCTGCTCGTTCAAGTCGTATTTGGAGTTGCTTGGGAGCGGTCGACTCCCGTAGTTCAGCTGTTGACCATCTTTGGTGTCGGTAGAATGGTCGTAATTCCCAGCGTCCCGCTTCTCTTGGCGAAAGGGCGCGCTGATTTTGCCTTCGTGTCAGGCGCGCTATATACTTTGACGAGTTTCTTTGTGTTCTTGTTGATAGTCGACATGGGCCTAGAGGCCATTGCCGGCGTTTTCGCCGCTATTTCGTGCTGCCATGCAGTATGTATGCTTTTCCTCATGCGATGGGCCATCGGTCTCGACATATGGACCTATCTGCAGTCGATCAAGACGACGCTGGCTGCAACGTTCTTGATGAGTGTG
This sequence comes from Bradyrhizobium iriomotense, assembly GCF_018130765.1. Taxonomy (GTDB): domain Bacteria; phylum Pseudomonadota; class Alphaproteobacteria; order Rhizobiales; family Xanthobacteraceae; genus Bradyrhizobium; species Bradyrhizobium iriomotense_A. The sequence continues at coordinate 30,762 of NZ_JAFCJZ010000017.1, read as the reverse complement.
GCAGCTTATCTCGTGGTAACGCAGGCGGCGGTTTCGGTTCAACCATTAGGTCGGCTGTTGGCGGCGATTCTCATTGGGGGAGTTGTATACGCGACCTACATGGCCATCGCGGATCGGCGTGTCGCGCTGCTTGTTCAAGGACTGTTTTACAGGCCGCTTCGGGCTGAGTAGCCGTGACCGATGATTGTAGTCCACGACATCCGCTGCCGGAAGTGCAGGATAACACCGCACGATTGAATCCACCGCGGTTGTGGGCTTCCGGGTCGCAGTATGAGTCTGTCGCAAGGCACTGTCTGGTCGGTCGAAGCCAATTTCTGTCTATATGCAGGAAGATGATGATGTTGTGTTTTCGAAAACATGATTCAATCCGAGGCATCATTCGGTCCTTTGGTCTTCCTTTTCTTTTCCTTGGATCGATGTCGTCGTCTTACGGCGCCGAGCTCCTCTTCAAGTCGAGCTTCGAAGGCTTGCAGTTGGGAGAGCCATATGATTGTGCAACATCATGCTGGCAGGACATTAGAGGTTCTGATCCAGCGAGCGGCTACACCTGGGCGCCTCGGATCTGGCAGGGAGGTGGACGATTTCAACTTCTCGCCGACGCGGCGGTGACGCCGGAAACCGTGGGCAGTTATGTTTTTAACGAGATTCAAAAGGTCACTGGACCGCGAAATCAGCAAACCTCGGCGCTCTATAGCGAGATAAGGCGACGTGGCGGTGGTGCTACACAGGTTCCATATCTTCTCATGCCCTCTACGACAGCAGCGCAAGCAGATCTTTACGTGAGCTATTGGATCAAACTTCAGCCTGACCTTCTGGCAAGTCTTGGGCCGAACAGCTGGCGGGCGCTCTTCGAGTGGAAGACGACCGAGCAGCATAGGTTCATTACATACATCTATACCGACCGTCTAAAGAAGCCCTATTGGTTTCTCAAAACGGACGACCTTTCGGGCGGTGCGGCCAAAACGTTCTGGGGGGCCGCGAATCGCACTGTTCCTGTACCGATCGGAGATTGGTTCAAGTTCGAGGTGTTTTGGCATCGAAGTGCGCAAGACGACGGACGGGCATGGCAGTCCGTCAATGGACAGGTGGTGTTCGATTATTTTGGGCCATTGCTTGGCGGGAACGATCCCATCGACCGGATCATGCTCACGCAAGTCTACGCGGGCGGTACGCCGCCGAAATATCAATGGGTCGACGACATCGAAATATGGGACGGGTTCCCCTGCGGAGATGGCGTGCCCTGTGGGGCTGGCGCGACCGTTCAATGATGATGGAAAACCCGCCCCATACTAGTTCGAAAGAACACTCCCGCCCGGCGTACGCGGCCTTTTGTCGAGCGGCTGGCTGCACGCAAATGGGAGCTGATGCTGTACACTTGCCGAGCGGCAAACTGGATGGAAGGGGACGTCAATCTGGATGAGTGAGCCTCGCCGGGCTCGTGATTTTGGGGAAGCGCTTAGGGAAGCATAGCCCGACCGCGTCTATCGGATTTATCAAGAGCGCCGGCGTGATCGCCAAGCTTTGTAGGACTCCATCTCTCCGCTCGACCAACGGGAGGTTATCCATTTGCGGGTAGACCGCGTTGTCCTATCAATTCATCGTCCAAAACGCTGCTGGGCTGCTGCTGGCGTGCCTTCCCGGCCATGAAAAGCAGAAACAGCACATTGGATTGATGGAAAACCACACCGTTTGTGAAGAACAGCACCAAGAATAGTGCAACGCAGGACATCCGGTATTCTTGGTCCAAACGCGACAGGATCACATACCAAGCATAGAGGATCGCCGTCGTGCCCGCGACCCCGTAGCAAACCATCAAGTTCAGGAGATCGTTGTGGGCAGCCAACGGGAAGGAGCCATACAGCCAGATCGCTCCACGCCCAAACAGCAGCTCTACCAGCGAAGAATCTTCCAGCATTTGACCATAGTAGCGCCAGATTTCGTCGCGCCCACTGGTCAAATTGGAGGCGTCCTGCTCCAGGAAATCTCGATCTCGATACAGAATTCGTTGCAGGAAGGCGTCGGTCAATTCAGAGCTTGACATAATGAATGTTGTGGCCATGACCGAAACGAGCAGCACCACGAGGAACGCTCTCATATTGAATGAGGCACATTTTTTGATCAGGAACCCGAGGAGGAAGCCCAAGAGGGCCGATCGGACGTTGAAGGCAGCCAGCAATATCAGGGAAGCGATTGGAAACCCAATCCATTGATTGATCATCAAGATCGAGAACTTCGCGATCGTTTGGGCTACGACATGGAAGGGCTGTTCATTGAGGACGGCCAGGAGATCCGCCTTGAGCCCAGCGTCACGCAAAAAGAAGACCAGCAACAAGCCGCATAACGTGGGAGTGCCAAACAGCAAGGCTCGCCTTCGCAGCCGGATGAAAGTCGACGGTTCGCAGCGCGAAAGGATCAGCAGAAATATAATCGGCAAAAGGACCGTTATTGAAAAATAGAACTGCGGGGTGGCCTCGGCCGGGATCCAGAGCAGGTTGACTATCAGCAGCAAAAAGACGGTCGCGCAAATGACCATGTCCCCGCGAGTGGTCCCAGATGATGCAATCTTCAGCGCCGTCAGCCCCAACGCCGCAACGACGTAAAGGGCGACCACGGCCGTTCCCTTGTCCCCAGGACTAAGAATGTCGGTGCCGCAACGAAACATTAGAAACACGAACAGCGCGTTTGCAAGCATCCGCGGGTCCTCCCTAGGGGGAGCATCTCTCAGGTTCCGTCATGATCCAGGGCTCCTGGCCGCGGAGGGCAGCACAGCAGCGAGGATAGTCAGGGGAGGGAGATGCTCTTGCCGTCCTTTTTGATCTGCTTCGTGCCATGGGAATGTACCGTTTCCTCTACACGCCGGATACGCATCGGCACGGCATCGTCACATCCTCGAATAAGCCAAGTGTAATCGTTGAGATTCCCTCGAGGTGGCCTTCGAAGAGTATCTGATCGGTAGGCAAGCGGATCCCGAAGGACGGAGAGAACCATCCCAGGCCCGTTGCTTCTTCGCCACGGACCACCCGGGGCCTTAATGGACCCGTACTTGCGACGCGAATGATTTGAAGGCCTTTGCATGTGATCGATACGCCACTACGATCCGGATCGACTGTGGCCCGGCAGGCGGGATCCAGCAGAAACGATACGGTGGCCCGTCGATCTGCGGGACCTTCGAGAAGTTCGTCGATGATCGTGAAGCGCGATGAGCCATCAAATTCGACCGTCCGCTGGTGTTTCAAGCCACATTGCGCAAAGTATCCGTCATGCTCTGCCACGATCCGCGCAACTGAGGTGTCTTCGAAGGATATGAGGCGCGTATTCGCCTTGCTGGCCCAGTTGAACGGTCCAGATGGGCGGCTTGATCCAATATCATCGAGCCGCAGTGTGTTGTGGACCGCGGTATCCCTGAACAGATCCCGCACGTCCCTGCTCGAGTGATAAAGATAGGTTCCTGCATCTACGATAACGGGCTGGTCGCCAATGGAGAGCCAAATGGAAAGCGCGTCCGCGTGCCCATGCGCAGCGATCGACAGATAGCCGACCGGTCCGTGATCGAACGTGAGTACGGCTGGCGTTTTCTGCTTGCTTCGGACGACTGAGTAGCCCCCGATCGGAAACGAGCGTGCCCCAACGAGTTGTCGCGGTGATGCCTTCGCGGACCCTAGAACGGCATCGCGGATACTTGGATCCTTGGCCGGCGGAGCAAGATGCTGTCGGCCAATGCAATGCGAGACGGCCGCTACGATGGACGCAACATATCGCGGTTCTGGTGCCTGTGTTGTCGCAATGGCCCGGCAATCGTCGAAATCGCCGATCGCGGGCACTTTGGCGCCAGTGTCCATCAACCAAAGAGAATGTTCCGCCCACGCCGAGAGCCGCTCCACGGTGATTGCCGGCAAGCTGCGTTCGCGTCCGAGAGCAGTAGCCGCAACGAGGAGGAGCTCTATCGAGAATGCGGAGTAGCCGGTAGACTGTTCGGCGCCCACACCATCCGGATAAAGTTGCCGATCAACCTCGGCAAGCAACGCGCACCAGCTATTCTCGCGCAAAGCGACTGCACCGGGAATTCCGGGAGCCATGATGGAGCCCACAATCAGTCCCGCAAGCTCGGCGATCCGATGATTGTTGGCGGACGAATTGAGCGATGGAAATCGCCGGATCCAGTCGACATGCGCGAAGAAGAAGCGAAGCGCAGCTCGGCGCGCGGCATTGTCGAGGCCGTCAATCCCGATGATGGAGAGCGCCATTGCGACTGAAATGACACGGAGCGCGAGTTCGATGCCGGAGGTCCAGGTCGGCCCACGAAAGGGTGGATTACCCGCCATCCATGATCGAATCAGGCCGGTCAAAAGCATGGACAGGCTCCTGTTCTCCAGCACTGTGTCTGCAGCGAGAGGAACCAGGAATTGCAGTCGGTTGAGCTCCCATATGCGCTTTATTTCTCGCGTGTTTATTCCATGCCGAAACGAGATATCGAAAGTATAGGCGTCCCATCGCGGAAAGGGTTCGCCATCCTCGGGATCGATACGCCAGAAGCTCGGATTCGGTGGCATCGCCGAGGGCGTCGGCCAGCGAGCGCCGAGAAGGTCAAAGCTCCCGGCACGGACCTTGTTGGCCTCTTGGGCTATGAGAGCCAATAAATCGGGCGGCAACGCGAGAATGCGAGCATCAACGCCGGGTATCGCCGCCAGGGGACCAAATGGTTCGATCATGTCCCAGCCGCCGTCATGCCGGCGCCCAATTTGCTTGGCGGCGGCTTCGACGACCCGGTGGAGGATTTCCGACGCGCTCATTGCCGCCAGACGATCTCGGTACCAGGCAACTCGTCCCAAAGCAGAGTTCACAAATGCCCTCTCACCTGCATGTCGTCGCCAAATGTGCTGTAACGAAAGGGCCGCGATCGTGCTGATCCGGCGGGCGCGAAACGCGGGCCTGCGAGGGATCGTAGTGGCGACTGCTCCATGCCTCGTCGGTGCCTTTGAAGCGCCAGGTACACCAGTCTCATGATGCCACCCTGAATGCACGCAAGAAGATCTCGAGATTCACGAATGACCAAAGAAGTCTTTCGTGGTTCTGTCGAGTGCCAAGGTGCTCCGTTACGAGCTGACGGAGCCTTCCGCCGCTTACCATCTGTGCTACGCAGGACGTTTCGCTTACCAGCATGTCCCGCAAGAATTCTCGATACGGACCCCTGAACCATTCCCCGATCGGGACCCGGAAGCCGATCTTCCTCCGTCGTATGATTTCCGATGGCAGAACCTTGTCCATCGCCGCCCGCAAAACTCTCTTGCCGCCTTTGCCGCCGGTCAGAAAGTCGTCTGGGAATCTCGCCACGACGCCGGCCAGCACCGTATCCATGAACGGCATCCGGCCCTCGATTGATCCTGCCATCATCATTCGATCGCCGCGTTCCAAAAGGTTATCCGGGAGCCAAGACGTCTGATCGAAGAACAACGTGCGTCGCAGGCTCGATCCGATCTGCGACGAATATGGAAACAGATCGGGCGGGGTCGCTGATAGCAATCGCCCCAGCATTGCTTCACTTTCGCCAACTGACAGACCACCGAACCATGCTCGCATACGGTTTGCGAGATCGCGCTCGCCTGCGGCCAGCGCAACAATTTTTGCGCGCCTCATCCCATACGGCAGCGAGCGGATCAGCGGATGGATCAGCCGCTCGTGCAACAATTGAGGGATGAGCCATTGATAGAGGCCGATCCACCGCTCGGCCCGATACTTCGGATATCCGCCCATTAGCTCGTCGGCACCTTCTCCCGTGAGCACCATCTTCACGCTGCGGGAAGCCATTTCCGAAAGCATGAAAATCGGGATGTCAGATGCCTCGCTCACCGGAGCACCGCGACGCAGTACGGCGGTCGACCAATGGTCCATGAACGCACCAGGCTCGACATTCAGTTCATTGTGAATGGTGCCGAACTGACCTGCAATGACCCGCGCGTGATCGAGCTCCGAGTACCCGGTCTCTCGAAAGCCGACGGAGAACGTCCGCACCGGCTCCGTACTGTGCTTGACCATGGTCGCCACGACTGCGGACGAGTCAATGCCGCCCGAAAGATAAGCGCCAAACGGCGCGTCGCTGCGCATTCGAATTCGGACGGCTTCATCGAACGCACCTTCGAATAATCGAATTGCATCGTCGAACGCCTCGACATCTGGCACTGTCGTCGCGAACGGCGGCGTAAAATAGCGTGTCGATTTCAACATGCCACTTTGCCATACCGCAAAATGACCAGGTTGCAGCTTTTTGACCGACTGAAAGAACGTCGATGGTCCCGGAACATAGCGGTTTAGCAGATAATGGCCGAGCGCATCCGAGTCTAAGGCGCGGCTGAAGCCCGGGAACTGAACGAGCGGTTCAATCTCTGAGCCGAAGAGAACAGCTCCTTGCGCCTCGGCGAGAAACAGCGGCTTTTTCCCGAAGGCATCGCGGGCAAGTACCAACCGCTGCTCGGCATCGTCCCACAGTGCAAAGGCGAACATGCCGCGCAATCTGCGTACTGCGTCGAGCTGCCAGGCCCGATATGCCTCGATCAGCACCTCGGTATCCGAATCCGTGCGAAAGTGATGGCCAAGAGCAATGAGCTCCTTCCGCAGCTCGAGGTAGTTGTAGATCTCGCCGTTGAAGACCAAGCGGAAGCTGCCATCCTCGGTCGCCATCGGCTGGGCGCCACCAGCGATGTCGATAATGGAAAGCCGGCGGTGGCCAAAGCCGATTTGATATCGATCGTCAGAAGTCCGGTGAAGCCAGTAGCCCGAAGCGTCCGGCCCGCGATGAGACATCAAATCGGTGAGGCCGATGAGGGTCTCGCGGTTCTGATGCTTCGCGGCGGCAAGAACCCATCCAAATATCCCGCACATTCCGATGCCTCAACCTGGATAAGATCAGCCGGTTTCCGTCATGAGCGCGTTCTAGACCTGAGATCGTGAAAGCGTCGGTTGTTGGCGCTGGCCGCATGTTGCCCTTTTCAAGTATGGCGGCGCGCCGCCCGGTGCGAGTGTCTCAGATGGAACACTGTATCGTAGGCGCTCAAGAGCCTCGTCGACTCGTGATCCCAAGCGAGCTCGCCATCGATTCGTTTCTTGCCAAATTCACCCATGCGCGCACGTTGCGCCGGATCATCCAAGAGCTCGAGGATCTTGTCGCCGAAATCTGCGGTATCGGTATTGCGAGCGTACAAGGAGGCCTCATCCGCCGAGACGCGTCCTTCGGTCAGATCAAATTGGACGATGGGCTTGCCCAACGCCATGTACTCCATGATCTTGTTCATCGTTGATTTGTCGTTCATCGCATTGGGGCGATCAGGATTCACGCAGACGTCCGCTGTCGAGAGCACGGTGAATAGCGTGGCGTCATCGACGCGACCGGTGAACGTGATCGAATCATCGAGCTCGAAGGCCGTTGCAAGCTCCTTGACGTTGTCCAATTCCGGTCCACTCCCGACAATGACGAACTGGATATCGTCTCGATTTCGAGTTCTGCGGATGTGCTTGATCGATTCCAGCAGCAGATCGAGCCCTTCCTGCTTTCCGATGACGCCCACGTATGCGACCAGGAGATTCCGGCCTCTTTTCCAGATCGGGTCTGATGGAAATGATCGAACGCGCGAGAGGTTTGGACCGGAGCGCACAACGAACACTCGGTCCGGAGTCATTCGTCCGCGTTCAATGGCAATCGTGCGATATGACTGGTTTGTCGCTATCGATACGTCAGCCAGTGCAAATGTAAGGCGCTCAAACACGACCATGGCGCGCCAGAGGATGCCGCGCCGTTCGAATTTTGCTTCGTAGAGCTCGGGGTTGATATCGTGGTGGTCGAAAACGAAGGACTTTCCGAATAGAAATTTGTGGACTGCACCGACTAGGAAAATGAGATCGGGCGGGTTGCACGCGTGGATCACGTCGAAGCCGTGCGACGCCAATATCCTGAAGCTCAGGGTAAACTCCCAGAATAGGGCCGCGCTATATTCGGCGAGATACCCGAACACGCCGCGTCCCTCCTTGGGGAGCCAGTGGCGATAGACGGCAATTCCCTCGATCACTTCAAATGAGGCCGTCGCCTGCGGCCCCTTAGGGCATATTATCGAGACATCATAGCCGTGCCCGGCCAATGTTGTGGCTTCCGACCATACTCGACGATCGAATGGCACCGGCAAATTTTCGACGATGATGAGCACGCGGCGGCGAACTGCACCATTGGTGCTGGCTTGCGCAGGATGGGTTGCGCTGCGACCGTTACGGAAGCGTATTGACATTGATGACCCGCCGGGTGCGTAACGCCATTGTTTGCGCCCAACCTCTGGTGTCGACGACGAGGTCGAATGAGTCTGACTCGGCGACGGATCTTGAGATGAGAAGCTTGCGCAATGCGGGTAGGCTGGAGAACGCATAGCCAAGATTCTGCCCCAGCAATTTGGAAGGCTCTACTTGGGGATCGTAGATCGAGAGGTCGATATGCGATTGAAGGAATTTACGAGCTAAATCGATGTTGGGGCTTTCGCGAAGATCGTCACTTTCATCCTTGAAGGACAGCCCCAACATGAGCACGTGTCCGCCGCCTGTCGGAATGGCTTTCAGGCAGCTCTCAAACAGGAAATTCTTATGCGCATCATTCGACCTCAGAAGTGAGTCCACGAGGTAGGTGTTCGCCCCGACATCGCTTGCGATATATTGCAGCGCGCGGACGTCTTTCGGTAGGCATGAGCCGCCGAATGCGCCGCCTGGCCTCAGATAGTAGGGCGAGATGTTAAGCTTGGTATCGGAGACGAATATCTTATGAACGGTGGTCGCGCTGATGCCAAGTTTCTCACAAACGCGACCCACTTCGTTCGCGAACGCGACCTTTACCGCATGGAACGTGTTGTCGACGAATTTTGTCATCTCCGCCGCACGATAGGTCGTGTAGAAAGTTGGTGCGTTGATGGTTGCGTTCAACTCGTCGAGCGCGACACATCGTTCTCCATCCTTCGTCCCGACCACGATCTTCGGCGGATTGAAAAAATCGTCGATCGCGACTGACTCGCGCAGGAACTCGGGATTGTAGACAAGCTCGACTTGATCCATGCGACCTTTAAGTGCGTTCTCGAAGATCGGAAGTACCAGTTCCTCGATCGTGCCGGGCCGCACCGTGGAGCGGAATACGACCGTCAGCTTCGTCGATCGCGCCGGGCGGATCAGCTCCGCGATATGATGGGAAACCTCGACTATAAAGCTCATGTTGTGTGATCCGTCCGGTGCACTGGGCGTACCCACACAAACGATTGCCAGGGCGCAGTCATCAAGATGCCCGCGCGCGTTCAGCGTCGCGCTCAGCAGACCTTTCCTGAGGGCTCGCCCTACAAGCTCGTCAAGGCCAGGCTCGGTGATCGGCGACTTGCCCGCATTGACGAGAGCCACTTTTTCGTCGCTGACGTCGACACCGATCACTTCGTGGCCGCTCCTCGCGAGGCAAGCGGCCGTCGTCATGCCGACGTAACCAAGTCCGAACACTGCAATTTTCATATTTCAACGATAGCTCTCGAGGTGCCAAGGCAAGCATAAGCAAAGGGATTGGCAGCGAGGGCTGAGTGGCTACCCACTTGGGAGTAGCTCCGGCGCCGCATCAGTTTGTCGATTGCGGTCGTTTGCGCAGGCGTGCTGTGATCGCCCGCCCGATCACCCCCTTACGGCGTAGGATCGGCCTTGCTCATGGATCCCGGCGATCTTGAAGCGCAGCATGCGGAATCGCACGCTCGTAGGGCATGCTTTATCGGCGGAGCGGCCTTCGGAGTCGCCGCTGCGACACTGCGCGAAAGCGAAGGTATGAGAGTAGCGAAAAGCCGGAGGATCGGGTCGAGTGGCCAGTCGCTCGGTCGAGACTGAAAGCCGGTTTCAGCCACGCGTGCCGGTAGGCGCCGCCGCATCCTGGGACATGATTGGGAAAACTGTACTGGAAGTCCGAAACCGACCATGCGCAGGAAAGAAGCTAGACGACGACACAAATTCGGCTCTCGTCGCCGGTGCCAGAGACCATCGCAATAGTATGGACGGTCCGACGCTCGCGAGAATAACGACCGCGCCGTTGAGTACCTCACCGCAGATGAGGCTCCATACATTGGTATAAATCACATTTTGAGGCTTTTTTCGCCATACTTCCTAATTAACCAGCGACCCCGGCAGTTGGGGGGGCGCTATCAAATCCCGCTGCTCTGAAAATGGCTCGCAGTGTCACGCACTCCGAGCATGCGGTATGTCGTGCGCCTTCGCGATGCGCGGCAGTGGAATTCCCTGTCTTCAACGTAAAAGGATCATGGAATGGCAACTACCGGCACAATCACGTCGTTCACGTCTACGCCGCAACAGAATTTGTATATCGACGGCAGCCCCTACAACGTCCAGACGGCGGGCGAGAGCTACAGCTTGACCGAGCCGGACAGCCAGACGCTGCGCTTTGAAATTCACGCAGGCGATCCGGCCTGGTTCGATGGATCGACTATCGATCGCTCCGAGATTCAGATGAACAATCTGATTGCGGTTGGCACTCCCACCAACATTTCCTATCAGTTCATGGTGGAGCCTGGCGCCACGAACACCGCGCAGTGGCTTGTGACTGCGGAAATGCACAGCAATGACGGAGATCTTGGGTCAGGTGTGCACACCTCGCCTCCGTTCGCGATCGAAATGCAGGGCGAACATATGGCAATCGTCGCCCGATACGGGGACCCCGCGACTGGCATCACGACCAAGACTCTGTGGACCGACCCCAATCCGATTGTGCGCGGCCAGTATTACAACATTCAGATACAGACCAGCGTGGCCAACAACAGCAGCGGGTTTCTGGACGTCTACATCAACGGGAATCAGGTTGTGAACTACAACGGCCCCTTGGGCTATGGTTCTCGCACGTATTGGGAAGAAGGGCTCTATCGGCATACCTCACCCGAGGTTATGGCCGCCGATTTTCGAAGCTTGACGATCACAACAGGATCTCTCCCACCCCCGACGACCCCGACGACGCCGGCGATCCAGCCGGCGGTGACGCAGGCCACGGCTACTCCGGGGACGGGAATCGAGCATGCCGGCGATGTCATCACGCTGTCGCTCGCCTGCAACGAAGCCATGACGGTGACGGGCACGCCCACGTTGCAGCTCAATGACGGCAATGTCGCCACCTATGCGGGTGGTTCGGGCACGAGCACGCTCACCTTCAAGACCACGGTTGCGGCGACCGACACGAATACCTCGGCGCTCGCCATCACCGGTGTCAATCTTCCGAGCGGCGTGAGCATCAAGGACGCCGCAGGTGTCGCGGCGAACCTGTCGGGCGCGGTGAAGACCTTCACCGGCCTTCAAATCGATCCGATCCTGCCGGCGGTGACGCAGGCCACGGCTGCTCCGACAACGGGTACCGAGCACGTCGGGGACACCATCACGCTGGCACTCGGTTTCAACGAGGCCGTGACCGTGACGGGCACGCCCACGCTGTCGCTCAATGACGGCGGCACGGCCACTTATGCCGGCGGTTCGGGCACGAACACGCTCACCTTCAAGACTACGGTCGCCTCGACCGACACCAGCACCTCGGCGTTGGCGATCACCGCGGTCAATCTTTCGAACGGTGCGGCGATCAAGGACGCCTCCGGTGTCGCTGCCAACCTTGCCGGTGCCGTAAAGACGTTCTCCGGTCTGCAGATCGACACGACGACGACCACGCCAACCACGCCAACCACGCCGACCACCCCAACGACGCCGTCGACTCCCTCTGTGATTTCGCCTGTCCTCACCATTGCGGATGACTCGCTCTGGGTGGCGGGTCGAGGCGGTACCGTCGATCTCGGGACGAAGGTGGCGACGACCGATGCCGACGACCGCGTGACCGTGCACATCACGGGGTTGCCGAAGTATGAAACGATCACTGACCAGCTCGACGGCCAAACGTTCCGCGGAAAAGACATCACGTTGACGGCCGCGCAGGTCAACAGCGGACTGACTCTGACCTCGAACTACAGGGGCGGGGGCCATCCAGTTGCGGAACTTACGCTGACGGCAAGCGCGACTGATCCGTCAACCGGTGCCGTTGCGACCGCTGCGCCCCAGATCATCACCGTGACGGATCCTCGCCCTGCGACGGTCTCGACCACCACGACGTCGTCGCACGACCACCACGCTGTGACGGATCAGCAGCCTGCTGCCACCGCGACAGCCGTGACCCCGACGACCTCGCAGACGATCGAGCCCACCGATCATCAGCAGGCGGCGGCTGCAAACACGGGCTTCCTGGCAAGCCGGGGCTTTGAGCTGCTCCAGCAGCATTTTGACCCGGCCGCGAGCAGCCTGGCAACGACCGCTGCCCATCCGGTCATGGCGGCAGATCAACCGTCTGCCGCCGGGACCACGATGGCGTCGCTGGCAAGCCAGAGCTTTGCGCTGCTGAACCAGTATCTGGCCGCTCACACCGGCCGGGTGGATCCCGGTCAGATCGTGGCGGCTGTGTCGCAAGCGACCGGTTGGGGGCACGACGCGTTGCTGGCCAGACCGCAACACTAAGGCCGAGCCGCACCCAGGCTCACCGCCTGGGTGCGGTACCCGCAATGTTTTGGAATGCATGAGAAGGAACATCATACGCGGCCGGTAGCCGCGAAGGGTTGAGTATTAGATGGCGATCCAGAATGGAAATGCCCATGCCGGAGACCTCGGGCTTAGATCCCTGGCTCTGTTCCTGCGCCTTCATGGCGTGAACGCCGAGCCCGACCAGCTCCGCGACCGTTGCGGAGACAGCGCAATCGGCATCCGTGCGATGCTTCTCTGCGCCCGCGATTTCGGACTGAAGGTCGCTTCGCGCACGACACATTGGAAACAGCTCGCAGGCATTAGCCTTCCCGGAATCGCAGGGCTGCGAGATGGCGGATTCCTGCTGCTAGGGAAGGTCGAAGAAGACGCCGCGCTTGTTCTGCATCCGACCGCGACACAGCCGAAGTTGATGCCGCGCGCCGAATTCGAGGAGATCTGGGACGGTCGCTTGATACTGTCCGGATCTCAAAGCCTCGCCGATCGGGCGCATCATGCATTTGCCGGTCTGATTGCGCGTGGACGCGATCTGGCTAACCGTGCCGGTGGCGCTCTTGGGCGTGCGTATCGTCGCGATAAGCCGATCCAGGGGCCAGGCCCCGAGCCGGCGGATGGTGATGAATCGGGCTTGATTGCAATGGCGATATTGCTGCGTTGCCATGGCATCGCGGCCGACCCGGAGCAAATTCGCCATCGCATGGGCACGTCGCGCGTCGGTGTGACCGAAATCTTGCGCGGCACCAGGGAGTTCGGCCTGAAGGCCCGGGCACAACGGTCGAGCTGGAACAGGCTCGCCGTCACGCCGTTGCCGGCAATTGCGGCGCTGCGCGACGGCAGCTTCCTGATCCTTGGCAAGGTCGCCGAGGACCGGCTCCTTGTTCAGCGTCCATTGTCGTCCCGACCCGAAGCGATGACGCAGGCCGAACTCGAGGCCATCTGGGATGGCGACATCATCCTGATGACCCGACGGGCGGCCCTCACGGATCTCTCCAGGCGATTCGATATCGGCTGGTTTCTCGGCGCGGTCCACAAGTATCGCCGCCTTCTCGGCGAAGTTCTGATCGCGTCGTTCTTTCTTCAGGTCTTTGCCCTCGTAGCCCCGCTGTTCTTTCAAGTCGTCATCGACAAGGTGCTGGTGCATCGAAGCATCAGCACGCTCGACGTCCTGGTCGCGGGCCTCGTCGCGCTGACCTTGTTCGAGGCAGTTCTCGGCACGTTGCGCGTCCATTTGTTCGCGCACACGACGAACCGCATCGACGTCGAGCTCGGCGCACGGCTGTTTCGTCACCTGATGGCGCTGCCCATCGCATATTTTCAGACGCGCCGCGTTGGCGACTCGGTTGCTCGCGTTCGCGAGCTGGAGAACATCCGTCAGTTCCTGACGAGTTCGGCGCTCACGCTTGTCGTCGATCTCCTGTTCACCGTCGTCTTCCTTGCGGTGATGTTCTACTATTCGACACCGCTGACGCTGATCGTTCTGGCTTCATTCCCGCTCTACATTGGAATCTCCGCCGGCGCCGCGCCGCTGTTCCGCCGGCGCCTCGATGAGAAGTTCAATCGTGGATCGGAGAACCAGGCCTTCCTGGTCGAGAGCGTCACGGGCGTTGAGACACTGAAGTCGATGGCGGTCGAGCCGCAGATGCAGCGCCGCTGGGAGGAGCAACTTGCCGGCTACGTAGGGGCGAGTTTCCGCGTACTCAGCTTGAACAACACGGCGAGCCAGGCGGTCCAGATGATCAACAAGCTGGTCACGGCCGCAACGCTCTACTTCGGCGCCAGGTTCGTGATCGGCGGCGACCTGAGCGTCGGTGAACTGGTTGCGTTCAACATGCTGGCGGCGCGAGTGAGCATGCCGGTGCTTAGGCTCGCGCAGATCTGGCAGGACTTCCATCAGGCCCGACTGTCAGTCGATCGTCTCGGCGATATTCTCAACACCATTCCGGAGCCAAGCTTCAGTTCGGTCCGCGCCGGGCTGCCGCCGATCCGCGGCAAGGTCGTGTTCGAGCACACGACCTTCCGCTACCGCGCCGACGGCCCCGAGGTGCTGCACGATGTGTCCTTCGCCGTCGAACCCGGTCAGGTCATCGGTATCGTCGGCTCTTCGGGCTCGGGCAAGAGCACCATCGGCAAGCTGATCCAGCGGCTCTACGTGCCGGAGAGCGGTCGCGTGCTGGTCGACGGCGTTGACCTCGCGACGGTCGACCTGACCTGGCTTCGACGCCAGATCGGTGTGGTTTTGCAGGAGAACGTGCTTTTCAATCGCTCGATACGGGAGAACATTGCGCTCGCCGACCCGGCGATGCCCATGGAGCGCGTCATCGATGCGGCCTTACTCGCCGGCGCTCACGACTTCATCCTGGAGCTGCCGGAGGGCTACGATACTATCGTGGGCGAACGCGGCAGCAGCCTGTCCGGCGGGCAGCGCCAGCGTATTGCGATCGCTCGCGCACTCATTACCAACCCCCGCATCCTTATTCTCGACGAGGCTACCAGCGCGCTTGACTACGAAAGCGAGCGCGCCATTCAACAGAACATGAAACGGATTGCCGCGGGCCGGACTGTGTTCGTCATCGCTCATCGGCTCTCGACAGTGCGCAATGCGAACCGGATCATCACACTTGAGCACGGCCGCATCGTCGAGGACGGCAGCCATGATGAGCTGATCAGCTCGAACGGACGCTATGCAAATCTCCACTACCTGCAGGCCGGTATCCATGACGTCCGCTAACCGGAATATCGTTCCGTTTCCGAGAGCCGAAGTTCGGCGGCGCGAGCATGAGATTGCGTTTCTGCCTGCGGCGCTTGAGATCACCGAATCGCCGCCGTCCCCGATCGGTCGCGCGATCGGGGCGAGCATCATCGCGGTGTTTTGCGTCGCGCTGTTGTGGGCATCCCTTGGCAGCGTCGATATCGTCGCTACCGCGACAGGCAAGATCGTGCCGGGTGGCCGTACCAAGCTGATCCAGCCGTTCGAGACGGGCGTTGTCCGCGCAATCCACGTACGCGACGGACAGAGCGTCAAGGCCGGCGACGTTCTGATTGAGCTTGATCCAACGATGACGGAAGCCGATCAGGAGCGCCAGAGAAGCGATCTCGTTGCCGCCGAACTCGACGTCGCGCGGCTGCGCGCGGCGCTCACTGACGATCCGCTTGCCGCCTTCCGACCGCCGCAGGGCGCAAACGCTGCCGAGATCGACATGCACCGCCAGTTTCTCAGCAGCCAGCGCGCCGAACAGAGCGCCAAGCTCGCGGAGATCGAGCGCCAGCAAGGTCAGAAGGAAGCGGAGCGGGCGACCACATCGGCGAGCGTGGCGAAGCTCCAGGCGACGATACCTGTGCTCCAGGAGCGGGTCGACATTCGCAAGAACCTGGTCGACAAGGCCCTGGCCTCGAAGGTTGTCTATCTCTCCGAGTATCAAGAACTGGTCGGCCTTCAACAGGATCTGGTCCTCCAGCAAAGTCGGCTCCGTGAAGCCGACGCCGCGATCGCCTTGCTGAAGGAAACGAAAGAGAGGACTGCCGCGGAGTATCGTCGTACCACCTATGACGCACTTGCGAAGGCCGAGCAGAAGGCGGCAAGCGCTACGCAGGAAGTGGTCAAGGCGGAGCGGCGCACGAAGCTTCAGCATCTGACCGCGCCGGTCGACGGCACGGTGCAACAGCTCGCCGTTCACACGGTGGGAGGCGTGGTGACGCCGGCGCAGACCCTGGCCATCGTGGTTCCGACCGAGAGTCAGCTCGAGATCGAGGCCATGCTCTCCAATCGCGATATTGGATTCGTTCATCCCGGACAGAAGGCGGAGATCAAGATCGATACGTTCAACTTCACGCGTTATGGGCTGCTGTCTGGAGATGTGCTCAGCGTGTCGACGGATGCTATCACGCGCGATAGGCAGGGTGGATCGAACGAACGCGCGTCGGGGACTGTGCAAGGCAGCAGCGAGCCGAAAGGCCAGGAGCTGGAATATGCGGCGCGCATTTCACTCGATCGCACGCACATGCAGGTGGAGGATAAGCTCGTCAAACTCGGCCCGGGAATGGCGGTGACGGTGGAAATCAAGACCGGTGCGCGCAGGATTATCAGCTATCTTCTCTCGCCTCTGGCGAAATACAGGCAGGAGGCGCTGCGGGAGCGTTAAGTAGGGCGCTAGTTATCGCAGCGCCGGTTGCTCGACGTGGTTACTGGGAGAACGTCGGCGCTGCCCGCTTGCTGATCACGCGAAGGCGGCAGGAAAGGTGTCCTGCCGGGATGCCTGTCGTGAAATCGACGCAAAATGCCGTAGCTTGCCCCCGCAATGGGAGCATTCCGATGATTGGAGTCGTCTCGTCTCCGCAGTCCCTTGGACGACTACTTGTACAACCGTACTGCCGCGCCGGTCCCTCGATCCATGCCCTTGACGAGCCGGCCGTCGATAGGCGTTGCCGCGGCATGACCAGATTGGTGGTCCAAGGGGGCCGTCTGATTGAGATGATCCGTCTCGGAGATCATCTTGAGAGGCGTCACTGCACCTGCACCTGCATCGGCGGCTGTCGGCGCGTGGTTGTTTGACGCTCGCACCTGCGATCCATGGTTCATTCCCCAGATAGCTGCCTGCGTCCGGTTCTGAACCCGTATCTTTCGTAAGATCGCTTTGACGTGGACCTTCACAGTGGCTTCGGCGATATCGATCTTTCGAGCAATGCCCTTGTTGGAATCGCCTTCAATGAGGCAAGATAGAATTGCGCTTTCGCGCGGAGAGAGCTGTGGCGAGATCGCGTCCTCTGGAGCAACGAGGATCGCGTGTTCATTTTGGTCGCATCGCGTGGGTTCGCGTTCACGATTCCCGTCAAGAGCGAACCACAGGAATGCGGGCGGGAAGACGGTCTCGCCCATAGTCACGAGTTCGACCGACTTGATGAATGCGTCGCACGAATTGACGTTGACGAAGTAGCCATTAGCGCCTGCGCGAAATGCGGAGGCAAGCTCGACCGGCCGATAATTGTCCGACACGATTGCAATGGGCGCGTCGGGATAGCGATCTTTCAAATATCCGATCTGCGCTATCTCGAGGCCAAAATCATCGCCGGTGTTGATGATGAGAAACATCAGTTGCCCAGCTTGAAGGGAGCTTGGCAACTCCTCAGGGCTCGAAGCAGATAAGGCAATGCGAAAATTTGCCTTATGCAATATTCTGGCAATACCTTCTCGGATTAAAACGTTCTTTCCAAGAAGTACCATTCCGTAAATTTGACGCCTCCTCATTTTTTTATCCTCCGGCCGACGCACTGACACAACAAAAACCAACTCAATGTAATCTCGCGACGGGCGAACAGGCCTTGCTAGTGGTCGTCTTCGCCCTGTTTGCACACTTTTGAACTAGTGAATCTTCGTTACTCCGAACGCCTGCGCAGCGTCGTCCGGAAAGCGATATCCCTCCATGTTGTTAAAGCCTTTAGGAATGTTAGATGCGAATTGGCGATAGCCCTATATATCCTTCGTTATAGGCCGTGCAGGCGCCGTGGTGCCCCCAGTCCGGCTCGCAAAGCTGCTCTTTTTCCGCAGTCTCTGCGTGAACGACAAGAATATGTTTATTCAAGGTGGAAAACGGTCGGGCTTCGGCCGCCAATGCCGCCTCCGTGTGAACCCGGTATGCGACCGAATTTCGCAGCGCTCTGGCCGCCAGCAGTGTAGTCTAACGGGCGTTACGGACATCGGAAGCGCAAGTTGCCGCGTGAGCGTCGGAGAGCGAGCAGAGCGGGGTGTCAAGCCAATCCAATTTTGCGCTGCGGCATGGACATCGGTCGTATTAGAAAGAATTTCGAAGGATCTGCGCTGCGCTTTGGGAAATAGCAGCGCGTTAACGGCGTTAAAGTTTTTGGGGGCGTCAGGCTGAGGAGCGCCCAATGCGACGTATTAGTATAGTCATTGCAGACCGGCATCCGATCGTCCTGCAGGGACTGAGTGACGTGCTCAGTACCGCGGCAGACTTCAACATCATTGCATCTTGTAGCGACACTGCAAGCTGCATCCAGGCGATTCGTAACTTGGCGCCCGACATCGCGATTGTTGATCCCGCGATGCCCGAGCTCGCCGCGCTGATGGTTCTGTCCGTCAATTCAGAAAATCGTTCGACGCATTTGGTGTTTTTCGCCTCGAGTGAAGATTGCGAATTGCTTTTGGATGCAACCCCCTTTGCCTACAGCATCGTCCTGAAGGATACGGAGCCGGAGGCGCTGGTGCAGTCCTTGCGGCACATCGCCAATGGCCGAAGTCTGCTGCCGATGATGCCATCCGATTCGATCCAATCGCAGGAACAGGGCGCGAACTCGGACAAGACGATGACGCCTCTGACAGACCGCGAGCGTCAGATCATGCGTCTGGTATCCGAAGGATTGTCGAATAAGGAAATCGGGAGACGGCTGACCATTTCCGTCGGCACCATCAAAGTGCACCTTCACAACATTTTTCAAAAGCTTGAAATCAGCAATCGGACGCTGCTCGCGGCAATAGCTATCGCGCGACATGATCGTCCGACAGGTGGAGAGCGCTAAGAGGATCGTCGCGGTCCGCCGATTCCGGTCACGCCTCCGACTGCAATGAGCAGGCGCCCCCAACCTATGCGCGGTCCGACCCGAAAAAATCTCGCGAGCGCGCCCGAAGCCCGCTTTCGTGGCCGAAGGCGAAGCCTCCGTCGCGTGCGCGATGGGCCTCCGATATCGGCGGCCACTGCGCCCATCGCAAGCTGAATGGGGTAATCCGTCAGGACCGTCAGTTCATCCGGAATGGCAGCCAATGCAAGGAGAGAGAGGGCTATTCATTCATCATCTGCGGCTCTGGGTCGATCGTAATGGTCCGCTGTCAGGTAAAGCGTCGTCACGGGCTATGCGAACGGCTCGAGATAGCATCGCAGAGATATGCCGACTGGAACTCGGCAACTGCGGAGCGGCGGCCCTGGCCTTCCTTCCTGCCCCCCCAGTGGTCAGGGCCGTTCTCCCTGCGGGCCTTGCCGGCAGGACGATAACTCTGTGGTTCAGATGAAGGCCAGTATGGGGCGCAGCTAGATGTCCCTCGAGTTTCACCGTGCCGTCGAGGACATGGAAATCTGGAGCGCGACCGGCGACGGCTTTTCGTTTGTCATCACGTATGAGAGCCCAGCTGGCGCCGGTTTTCATGGACGCGCGGGTTATGTGGCGTCATGGCGCCCGCTCTATGGGGGGAACGGCGCGATCAAGATCGGTGGTTCGGCATTCGTAACTCTTGCGGAAGCGGAGAACGCCTGCAACACGATGCTTGGACATCTGACGGGGTGTCACTGAGTTGAATCGCGCAACCGGCATCAGGCGAGCGGATGGTTCCAGTCTGCGAGGACGGGCTGCCAACTTGACGCGGGCCCAACGCGACGTTGCCGTAAATATATCGAGCCGTCAGGCAGTATTCCCGGCGTCGACTGTTACCACGGTGCCGGTGATATTCCGGCCCCCTTCACCGAGTAGATATTCGACCACGGAAGCAACGTCATCAACTTCGGGCAGGTGGCGCAATGCGGTGCGGCGAGCGATGCGCCGACGGTCTTCGTCGTCCAAGGACGCTGTCAATTCCGTATCGATGAAACCGGGCGCGATCGCGTTCACGGTGATGCCGACCCGGCCGACTTCCCGGGCCAGCGAGCGGGTGAAGCCGGCGACCGCGGCCTTGGACGCGGCATACACGGACAGTCCGCTGTAGCCGGTCGAGGCGACGATCGAGGAAATGTTGACGATACGCCCTGCGCCGTCGGCCATCATATGGCGCGCCACGTACTTGGTCAGGATGATCGGCGACAGGACGTTGAGGCGAATGAGGGTCTCGATGTCGGAATTGTGCATCGTGGCCAGCACGCCCATGGTGCCGATCCCGGCATTGTTGACGAGGCCAAAGATCGCGCCGAATTCGTCGCGCACTGATCTTGCCAAGGCCGGGATCGCATCGATCAGCGCGAGGTCGCAGGAGCGGAAATGCAGGCGTCCTTCCGCTTCTCGGACGGCAGTTGCAAGCTGCTCGCCCTCGTGGCGCGCCAGCGCGATCACGTTGTAGTCTCTGGATGCGGCGAGCCTGCGCGCAATGGCCAGGCCGATACCGCGGCTGCCGCCGGTGACGACGACGTTACGCATCGGTGCGCGCCAGTTTTCCCGCTGCCGTGACCTCGAGCCGCTCGACGAAACGGATCACCGCGGGAACCTTCCATGCTGCCAGGCTGTCCTTGCATTGACTGAGTATCTCTGAGCGAATGGTCTCGTGGCGCTTCTCATCGATGCCGCCCGTGAGGATGACATCGGCAACCACTATGGCGCCCGTGATCGGGCTCCTGCGCGATCGCGCGCGCGACATTTGAACGCAGGCGTGACGGTTGATCACGGCCTCCACCTCTTCCGGATGCACCTTCAACCCGCCGATATTGATAATGCCACCTCGTCGGCCGACGAAATGGTATCGTTCGCCACGCAGCTCGACGATATCGCCGGTGTCGACGAAGCCCTCCGCGTCGGCGAGCGGCGGCGCATCGGCGCCGACATAGGCGCGTGCAGTACGCTTGGAGCGGATCCGCAACGAGCCTTCGACGACCTTCATCTCTACGCCGTCCCGATTTCGCCCGATCAGGTGAGCAGGAAACCCCTCGCGCCCGTCGTCGACGCTAAACCCGACTCCGGCTTCGGTTGAAGCATAGGCATGACCGATCGACGCGTGCGGAAATGCCTGGGCCAGGCCGTCGAGCACTGCCTGGTCAGCGATCTCGCCGGATAAGCGGATATAGCGCGGCGAAAAGTCGGCGGCCGCGCCGCTCATCAGGAGCTTGCGCCAGTGCGACGGTGTGCCGGAGATGTGGGTGACGCCGCCCGCCTGCAGCCGCGCCACATGAGCCGCGATGGTTTCCCCGGGCTCGGATAACACCATCGATCCACCGCCGATCACGGCTCGCAGGAGGATTTGCAGGCCGCCATAGCGGCGGATATCGTAGAACGTCGCCCAGGTTGCGTCACTGTGACGCGTAGGCCCCTCGGCAATGATTGCGCCGGCGAGCCCATCGAGGGTGTGTCGGACGATCTTCGGCAGCCCCGACGTTCCCGAGGTGAGCATCAACCATTCGGTCGCATGGTCGGTCGTCCGTTCCGCAATCCTTCGTTCCGGCAGGTCGATGCCGATAACAGTGCATCTTCCAGCGGCGCAGTGTCCGGATATCGGTTGATCGGTGATGATGGTGTCGATCCCGGCTTGCTCGACCAGAACCTGCAAGCGTTCCCAACCGAAATCGGGCGGGCATAGAAGCAAGCGGCGTGCGACGCCGTCGAGCTCGATCATTGCAAGCGCGGAGAACAGCTGCCTCGACGTCGCGATCAGTACCGAGCGGCCGGACAACTCGCTGCATCTGCCAGCCAGGCAGCTGCGCTCGATCATGTCGGCCAGCGATACACTGTGCCGGGCATCGGAAATCGTGCGATCCTTCCGTCCCTCGCCGAGGTAGTGGCGCAGCGCGATGGTGTCAGGCGGGGACATTCTCATAGGCTCTGACAAGCTCACCGAGGGTAGATGGGAAGGTCGCGTCCTCGGCGATAGTGAAGGGATCGATACCGAGCTCGTCCTCCAGCCGCGCAACCAGGATGGCGAAGGCCAGTGAATCGAACCCGGTTTCGTTCAGAGATAGATCATCCTGCAACGGTGGAAGCGTGACCTTCTGTTCTTCGGCGATCTGCTTCATCGCAGAGAAAATCTTGGTTCTGACCGACATGATCGACTCCTCCCATTTTGGCTTCCGGGCCCATGTTAGAGCCTGATTGTGCCCTCGATGATGCGCGCGTAGACAGCCCGGTCGATCGAACGATAGCGACCGGTCGCCGGATCGCGCACGAACAGGGGATCCTCCACGACCGAAGGATCGAAGCCCTCGCGGATCAATTGCTGCTTCTTCTTCCTGAAGGTGTCGGTCGTATCCAGCGCCAGGCACAACCTGACGAAAGCCGGGATTGCGTAGCGCGGCAAGCGATACGAAAGGTGTTCATTGAACAGTCCGAAATCGAAATCTTGGTCCACCACCAGAGCTACCATGCCGGCGCGGCCGTCGGTCCCGGACACCGCAACTCCATAGGTCGAGGCGTCGAGGACGCCGGGGCAGTCCGCGACTGCGTCGTTCACTTCGCTGGTCGCGACGTTCTCGCCCTTCCAGCGAAAGGTGTCGCCGACGCGGTCGATGAAGTGGAAGTAGCCCTGCGCGTCGCGCATCATCAGATCTCCACTGCGGAACCAGGCATCACCCACTTCGAAGGCGTCGCGTAGAATCTTCGTCTTGGTCTCGGCGGGATCAGTGTAACCCTCGAAAGGGCGGCCGTCTGAATTGGCCTCGCCGATACGTGCGACGGCCTCGCCGGTCTCGCCGGGGGCGCAGGCGATGCATAGCCCCGCCTCGTTACGGAATGGGATGCCGCTGTCGGCATCGATTCTGACGATCGAGGTCGGAAAGCGATGCGCCAGAACCGGCGGTATCCGGCCGATCGCGCCCGGCTTTCCGTCCACGTTGAACAGGGAAAAATTGCCTTCGGTTGCGGCGTAGAATTCGAGGATCTGCGGAATTGCGAACCGGCTCGCGAACATCTCCCAGATGTCGCGGCGCAACCCATTCCCGACAGCCAGCCGCAGCCGGTGCCGCGTCTCCTGTTCAGATACCGGCGCCCTCAGCAAATAGCGGCAGAGCTCGCCAATATACTGGAAGACGGTACAGTCGAAGCGCTCGATGTCGTCCCAGAAGCGGCCGGCGGAAAATTTCTCCGCTATCGCGACCGAACCGCCCGCGCAGAGCATGCTGCAGGGAGCTGCGACGCCACCCACGGAGTGATGGAGCGGCAGGCAATCGTAGAGACGATCGTCGGTGGACGCGTCCGTCAGTCCTGCAAACCAGCCCCCCCAGGCGAGAACGCGGCGATGACTGACGTTTGCCGCCTTCGGCAGGCCGGTGGTGCCCGAGGTGTAGATGAGGAGGGCGCGTTCATCGATCGTGACGTCGCTACGTTCGGCGGAAGACAGTGGTCGAGGCTCGAAGGCGGTGAGCGCCGCATCCAGATCGTCGCGCCGATCGCCGGTGCCAAGGCTCCAGCATCGCGGCACGCGGTGCAGGTGGGGACGGGCGCTCTCGAAGGCGTCCACGCAATCGGCAGCGAGGATGAGGTGATCGGCATGAGCGACATCGATACAGTGGGCGAGCGACCGGCCGACCAGCCTGGTGTTGATCAGCGCCACCGTTCCGCCGACGCTGCTGATCCCGAGCCAGCAGGCGAGGTAGTCCGGCCGGTTCGGTGCCAGCAGGCAGACCGTGCGGCCGGCATGAAGGCCAAGGTGCCGAGCCCAACGCGCATACCGGTTGATCCGATCGGCGAGTTCGCCGTAGGTGAAGGATTGGCCATCCGAGAGCAAGGCGGGTCGCCCGGGCTGACGTTGTGCCCAATCCTCGACGATGTCGGCGAACAGACGATGCGGCTGGGCTTCGAGCCGTGCGGTCAGTGCGATGGCTTGCAACCAGGTCTTGGCGGCGGAGCGCCGTGGAGCGTCGCGTGTGGACGCGCGCTCGATCACGGCCTTGTCTATAAACTGATCATGCGGCCGGGCTGAACCGGTATCCTCGCGCACACGCTCGATGCGGCTTGCTTGGCTCTCGAAGCACAACCTTTGTTCAACTGGCTTCATCCCGACCCGGATCCGAGCTGGTTGAGGATCATCCGCTCCATCGCCTTCACCGATTGGAAGTTTTCGGGTGTGATCTCGAGTTGGGGAAGGATGAGATCGAACTCGGCTTCGACCTTGAGCATCAACTCGACCATGCCCATCGAGCTCAGCCCAATGTCCACGAGTCGCGACTCCGGGTGGACGTCAGCGATGATTGCGTTCTGCTGGAGGACGCTCCTGACGACCGATAGGACGCGGTTCTGAACGTTGACGGCAAAGTCGTGCATTTCAGCCGGTCTCCTGCCGTGGCCAAGCGTGATCACATGGAGGACGACGATACCCAACTGTACCTTCGGCCAATAGCTCTGCTTCGGAGGTACCTCGCCCGGGAGCGGAAGCTTCCTGATACCCACTTCTGCGCCAAGGACGTGGCGGGGGAAGTGGGCTAGTTATCGAAATTCGTCTCGACCCGGCTTGCATCGTTCAATCATGACAACCATGAAGCGGGAGGCTCTGGCCCATGACCGTGCAGGAAGTTCAATTCCGCAACAGCGCCACTGAAATCGGTCGAATTGCCTTCTCTCCCGACGACTCCTCGTTCCAACAGCGAACGGCAAATGTCGCGGAGATCGCTGCGGCGGAGGCAGAAGCGGTCGATCGCGAGGCGCGCTTCCCGCGGAAGGCGATCGACGCTGCGCGGAAGGAAAGACTTCTGGGAGCTCAGATTCCGATCGAGTTCGGCGGGGAGGGGGCGTCGATCTCCGAGGTCGCCGATATGTGCTACGCGCTCGGCCGCGCCTGCGCTTCGGTCGGGATGATCTTCGCGATGCATCAGACCAAGGTCGCATGCCTGGTTCGCCACGGGGCGGGCAGTGGGTGGCACGAAAGTCTCATGCGACGCGTGGCTGCCGAGCAGCTGCTGCTGGCATCGTCGACCACGGAAGGCCAGAACGGCGGAAACATACGTTTCAGCACCGCCGCTGTGGAGCACGCAGGCACCGAGATTTCGCTGGTGCGCGATGCGACGGTGATTTCGTACGGCGCCGAGGCGGACGGTATCATCACCGTCGCCCGCCGCTCCGAATCTTCTGCCGGATCCGATCAAGTGCTGCTGGCCATCACCCGTGATGATTATACGCTCGAGCGCACTTTGGGGTGGGAGACCCTCGGCATGCGCGGGACCTGCAGTGCGGGTTTCAAGCTGGATTTCAAGGGGACTGCGGACCAGATATTCCCGGTGGCATACGAAAAGATCCATGCGCAGACGATGACGCCCGTCGCTCATCTGTGCTGGTCTTCGGTCTGGGCGGGAATCGCGGCGGCGGCGGTGGACCGGGCGCAGCTCTTCGTCCGCAAGGCCGCTCGCGGGTCGGGCGGCAATACGCCTCCTGCCGCGGCGCACTTCACTGCCGCCAGGATGACCCTGACGAAACTGCGCGCCGTCATTGCGGCAAGTCTGCAGTTCTATGAAGCCCGTGGACGAGACGTGCGCGCGCTGTCGTCCGTGGACTTCCAGTCCTCGATCAATCTTCTCAAGGTGGAGACTTCCGAGCTTGCGGTTGCGAGCGTCATGCACGCGATGCGCACCTGCGGTCTATCCGGTTACCGCAACGACACCGACGTAAGCATCGGCCGCCACCTGCGGGACGTGCTTTCCGCTCCGATCATGATCAACAACGATCGTATCCTCGCCAGCATCGGGCCGGCGACGCTCATGAGCACGGTTCCAGACTCTCTGTGCGATTGATTTTCTTCTGAAAGGAATGGCCTGATGAACTTCGCCATTGTTGGAGCACCGGCGGTCTCCACGCCACCTCAAGCCGATCCGTTGGACCATCTCGCCGATGTGCTGTTCCACGAGATGGGCTCCCCCGGCGTCTATGGCCGCACCGCGCTCTACGAAGACGTCGTGGAGCGGATTGCCGCAGTGATCTCGCGGAATCGCGAGCCGAACACCGAGGTGATGCGTTTTCCGCCCGTCATGAATCGCGCCCAGCTCGAGAGGTCGGGTTACCTGAAGAGCTTTCCCAATCTCCTCGGCTGCGTCTGCGGGTTGCACGGCATGGAAAGCGAGATTGACGCGGCGGTCAGCCGCTTCGATGCCGGCGGCGACTGGACCACGTCGCTATCGCCCGCCGATCTCGTTCTGTCGCCGGCCGCCTGCTATCCGGTCTATCCGATCGCGGCGAGCCGAGGGCCCGTGCCGGCCGGCGGCTGGACCTTCGACGTGGCCGCCGACTGCTTCCGCCGCGAACCTTCGCGCCATCTCGACCGGCTGCAGTCCTTCCGAATGCGGGAATTCGTCTGCATCGGTAGTGCGGATCACGTCTCGGCGTTCCGGGAGCGTTGGATCGTACGTGCGCAGAAGATTGCCCGCGATCTCGGGCTGACCTTCAGGGTCGATCATGCCAACGACCCGTTCTTCGGTCGGGTCGGCCAGATGATGGCGGTATGTCAGAAGCAGCAGTCGCTGAAGTTCGAGCTGCTGGTGCCGCTGCGCTCCGAGGAGCAACCGACCGCCTGCATGAGCTTCAACTACCACCGGGATCATTTCGGCACGACCTGGGGCATCGTCGATGCAGCCTCCGAGCCGGCCCACACTGCCTGCGTGGCTTTCGGAATGGATCGTCTGGCGGTCGCCATGTTCCATACCCACGGCAAGGACGTCGACCGGTGGCCGACCGCAGTGCGCGAGCTGCTGGACTTCGCGCCGACCAACGGCCGAGCACCTTCAGCAGGTGAGGAGGTCAGATGCGCCAAGGAAGTCGGGAGCTAGCCCGGGGCCGGAGAGCCGAAGGGCCAGCTACCATGAGAAGAGAAACTGTCGCCGTCCATGGCGGCTTTGAAGACGATCCGGCAACGAAGGCCGTTGCCGTGCCAATCTACCAGACGGCCTCCTATGCATTCGATAGCGCCGATCATGGAGCGGCGCTCTTCAACCTCGAAGTCGACGGCTTCCGTTATACCCGGATCGGCAATCCAACCAACGCCGTGCTGGAGAAGCGCGTCGCCGCTCTCGAAGGAGGCATCGAGGCACTCAGCGTTGCCTGTGGGCAGGCCGCGGTGAACTATGCGGTCGTCAACATCGCGGAGATGGGCTCCAATATCGTCTCGGTTCCGCAGCTCTACGGCACCACACATACGCTGTTCGCGCACATCTTGCCGAGGCAGGGCATTGAGGTCCGCTTTTCGGAAGACGACCGGCCGGATAGCATCGAACGGCTGATCGACGACGACACGCGGGCAGTGTTCTGTGAGAGCGTCGGAAATCCGGCCGGAAACGTCTGCGACATCCAGGCGATGGCCGAGGTCGCGCACCGGCACGGCGTTCCCCTGATCGTCGACAACACCGTGCCGACACCGATCCTGCTCAGGCCGATCGAATACGGCGCTGACATCGTTGTGGAGTCGCTGACGAAATTCATGGGCGGGCATGGCACGACGCTCGGTGGAATTGTCATCGACAGCGGCAGGTTCCCCTGGACGGAGCATCGTCGGCGCTTTCCGATGATGAACGAACCGGAGAGATCGTATCACGGCCTGGTCTTCACCGAACGTTACGGCGCCGCTGCCTACATCGCGCGTTGCCGCGCCGTTTCCCAGAGAACCACGGGTGCCGTGCTGGCGCCGATGAACGCTTTCCTGCTGCTCCAGGGCATCGAGACCGTCGCGCTTCGGATCGAGCGGCACGTCGAGAATGGCGCAAAGGTCGCGCAATTCTTGCGCAATGATCTCCGTGTCGGCTGGGTCAATTACGCGGGCTTTCACGACAGCCCCTATTTCGCGCTGACGCAGAAGTATCTGGATGGTCGAGCGTGTTCACTGCTGACTTTTGGTGTCGCCGGAGGTTTCGAGGCGGGCAAGCGGTTCTACGACAGGCTGAAGCTCTGCAAGCGGCTGGTCAACATAGGCGATGCGAAAACGCTCGCCTGCCACCCCGCATCGACAACGCACCGGCAAATGTCCGTCGAAGAACAGGAGAAGGCCGGCGTGCGGCCCGAGATGATCAGGCTGAGCGTCGGAATCGAGCACATCGACGACATCCTCGCGGATCTCGATCAGGCGCTCTGCGCCGCGGATGTTTCGTCAAACGTGAAGGCATTCGGATGACTGTCTTGATCGATATAGATTCCAACGAGCACCACCTCTTCTCCAGGGCAGCGAGCGGCGCCTGTGCGACGACGTCGCCGGGAAACCGGGGAGAGTGTCTCGACATCGGGCTCATCAACAACATGTCGGATGCCGCCCTGATGTCGACCGAGCGCCAGCTGTTCGACCTGCTCGATGCGGCTGCCGGACGACTTTGCGTCAGGCTGCACTTCTATACGATGGAGGCGACGCCACGTTCGGAATGGGGGCGCGATTACGTGCGTCGATACTACCGTGGCATCGGCGATCTCTTGAGCAGGAGCCTGGATGGAGTGATCGTCACGGGCGCCGAACCCAGGGCCCCGAGCCTCACGGAAGAGCCATATTGGACCACCTTCACCGAGATCGCCGATTGGGCGACCGAGAACACCGTGTCGTCGGTGTATTCCTGCCTAGCTGTCCATGGGGCCGTCCTGCACCTCGACGGCGTTGCCCGCCACAAGCTGCCTGCCAAATGCTTCGGTGTCTTCGCTCAAACGAAGACGAGACATCATCCCTTGATGCAGGATGTGCCGAGGACCTTCCGGATACCGCACGCCCGTTGGAATGAGGTGCAGGAGGAGGATCTCTCGGACTGCGGATACTCGGTTCTCACCTGGTCGGCGGAGGCCGGCGTCGACTGCTTCGTCAAGCAGCAGAAGAAGAGCCTTTTTGTCCATTTCCAGGGCCACCCGGAATACGAGACCCAGAGCCTGCTGGGTGAATATCGAAGGGATATGGGGCGTTTCCTCCGAGGGGAGAACGAAGTCTGTCCGACGATACCGAAAGGCTATTTGAACGAGGGCGCGGAAAAGATGCTGATCGCTTTCCGACAGAAAGCCCTTTCCGACAGAACCCCGGAGCTGTTTGCCGATTTCCCGGCCGATCAGCTGGCGATGGACCTGAGCAACGTCTGGCGTCTTCCGGCCCAGCGGATATACCGTAACTGGTTGCGCTACATTGTGTCGCAGCGACGCTCACATTCTGTACGAGACGCAGCTTTCGCTGCAGCCGGAATTCCGGCACGCCGCCACGGACGCAAGTTGGTTGCCGCTCGGTCCGCTCGCATGGCGCGCGCGCCAAACCCGGGTATCACGAGACGGCTCGGATAGAACGAGTGAGAGTAGATTATGATCGGGTGCCGTGAGATAGGAACAGCCGATCTCGACGCTGTCGCCGATCTTCTGACAAAGGGCTTTCCAATACGCGCGCGCAATTACTGGATCGACGGACTCAGGCGCTTGTCTGCGCGCGAGACGCCCGACAGCTTCCCGCGCTTTGGCTATATGCTCGAGCATGACCAGGTGCCCGTCGGCGCTCTGCTGCTGATCCACACGGCAAGGAACGATGGCGGAAGAACCTCCATCCGCTGCAATCTCTCCAGCTGGTATGTGGAGCCCGCCTTTCGTAGCTACGCCCCCATGCTGACCAAGATCGCGCAGCGCCACAAGGACGTCACCTACGTGAATATCAGTCCAGCGCAATGGACTTGGCAAGTCATTGAAGCGCAAGGATTCCGCTGCTATTGCGGCGGCTTGTTCTTCTCCTTTCCGGCAATATCTCGTCCGGTAAGGGCAATGCAGGTGGAGGTCGTCGGGCAGCGCGTGCAGGGGATCGAAGGGTTACCCGCGGCTGACGTCGCGCTGCTTGCGCGTCACGCAGCCTACGGCTGCCTCTGTTTGGTGTGTCGTACCGGCGATGGCCGCGCTTTTCCGTTTGTACTGCAGCCGATGCGGGTCCGTCGCATCAGGCTGCCGGTGATGCAACTGATCTATTGCGCCGATCTAGCCGACTACGTCGTTTGCGCCGGCGCTATAGGTCGCTTTCTGGTTCGACGCGGCTGGATGTCGATTGCTTTCGATGCCAATGGCCCGGTGACGGGCCTTGTCGGCATCTACAGGGAGCCGAGCGGCCGGAAGTATTTCAAGGGTCCGCATTGCCCCCGGCTTGCCGACCTGTCCGACTCCGAGCTGGTGATCTACGGGCCGTGACTTCGTCCCAGGACTGTTCCTGCCAAGGCCGGCGTCGCTGCCAACAGACAGTCAACTCGAACATCATTCCGACAAGAGCAAATTCTGTAGCGATCTCAACAAGAAAACGGGCTGTGAATTGTCGGAATGCCTGTTGGGAGCGCAACAGAAATTTGCAGACTTCCAAGCTGAATACGAGGGGTCGATTCCCTTCACCCGCTCCAAATTTCCGTTGTGTCCCATATGTGTTGACCGCGGCGGCCGTTCTGTCAGAGAAGGGCGTCATATCGACTGCTGCCACGAACGCGCGGACGGCCCGCGTCGCGTGGTGACCGGGAGCTAGGGGCATATATGGCTGAGCGGATCGCTCTCATCACCGGCGTGACCGGCCAGGACGGCGCCTATCTCGCCGAATATCTGCTGTCGCTCGGCTAT
>NZ_JAFCJZ010000016.1 GCF_018130765.1 Bradyrhizobium iriomotense | reverse complement strand
CCGGTCTTGAAAGTGCGATTCGCCATAAGACGAATCCTACATCAACTCCCAAAAAGCAACATTCTTGCCCAGCCTCGTCGGGCAAAACAGTGGCAGAATGGCATCATCGCGATCACCGTGAGCATCCGGCCCGCCCGGCCATGGGCGCCTCGCGGCAGCTCCGCGTAAATCCCGCATCGACATCTGAAAATCGCAACCGCCGCGCAAAGCGCGATCGGCTTCGCTTCACGCGAGCCCGCGCGTGCACCGGCAAGGGACACATCGACATGACGACAGCTCTGGAACACACCAGCACGACATCCATCGCGGCGAACGGTTACGGCAGACCGGCAAGCCCGCGGATCAGGCTGCATCGGCGGCGCATTGCGATCGACCATCCCGATCAGCAAGCCGGCGAGCGCCTGCTCGCCGACGCCCTCGGCGCGGTCGATCGCGACGCGCTGCAAGGCATCCTGAAGCAGCTCATGAAGGCGAGCGTGATCGGGCAGAAGCCGGACGAGGCCAATCTCGCCTTCATGGTCTCGATGATGAAGAGCATCGCGCCCAGGGATTCCATCGAGGCCATGCTCGCGGCGCAGATGGTGGCGGTTCACGCCATGGCGATGCGCTCCGCCTGCCGCCTTGCCTTCACCGACGACCTTGCGCAACAGGAAAGCGCCACGCGCGCCCTGACCCGGCTGGCCCGCACCTTCGCAGCACAGACCGAGGCCCTGAGCCGCCATCGCAACAGCGGCGAGCGCGCGATCACCGTGCAGAACCTGTCGGTGCAGGACGGCGGCAAGGCGATCGTGGGGAACCTCACGCAGCATGCGAATGTGATCGTTGCGGAGAGCCAGAGCGAAGCAAGACAAGGTAGTGTCGTATGACCGGCCACACCCGCAACACCCTCCGGATGCGGGCCAGTCCGCGCTGTGGCGCCATGACCCGCAACGGCACGGCCTGCCGTTCGCCGGCCGCGCACGGCAAGGCGCGCTGCCGCATGCACGGCGGCGCACCGGGATGCGGCGCGCCGCCAGGAAACCGGAACGCGCGCAAGCATGGACGGTTCGCTGGGGAAGCGATCAGCGAGCGAAGGCAGATCGGTTCTCTGCTGGGCGACGCGCACAAACTGCTGAAGGAGCTGGCCTGATCTGCGCAGCCGCGTCATCCAGCGGTCACAGCGGCGCGTCGCCGGTATATCGGCCAGCCAAAAGACCGTCAAGGCGACCGGCAGCCCTCACCTGTCCTGCCGTCCGACAGCGCCGCCAAGAAACAGCTTCCATGCCTTGTCGAAATACAGCTTCCGCTCCTTGGCCGAGGCGAGCGGCTTGAATCCGAACATCGCCAGCGTGGTCGGGCCGACGATGATGCTGTTGATGAGAAAGTCGGTCAGGAAGTTCGTATCGCCCGAGACGAGGCGCTGATCGGACTGGGCTTTGGTC
The DNA here is from genome assembly GCF_018130765.1 of Bradyrhizobium iriomotense. Classification (GTDB taxonomy): domain Bacteria; phylum Pseudomonadota; class Alphaproteobacteria; order Rhizobiales; family Xanthobacteraceae; genus Bradyrhizobium; species Bradyrhizobium iriomotense_A. The sequence continues at coordinate 198,450 of NZ_JAFCJZ010000016.1, read as the reverse complement.
ACGGAGGCCCGCAGCAGCGACATGATGGCGTCCGGCGCCGGCTCGGCGTCGTTTCCGGGAGCCACCATCATCTCGCTCGCGGCGATCCTCTTGAAAGCCACCAGCTCCGGATCGAGATTGATGTCGAGGAGACAACTCGCCAGCTCCTTGAGCTGCGCCAGGCTGTTCTGACCCGACTGCCTGACTTGAAGATCGGCAAGGAGCGCCATGATGCGGCGGCGGCTCCGCTCGAGCACGGCATCGAAGATCGCGCGCTTCGATGGGTAGCGCCGGTAGATGGTATCCTTGCCGGCGCCGCATTCCGAGACGACGCGCTCCATGGATGTCGCAGCATAGCCGTCCCTGGCGAACAATTCTGCCGCAACCGAAAGGATCCGGTCTTCGATCGCCTGCGCTTCCGCCTTGGTCGGCCGGCCGCCACGGCCTTCCCGCCTTGCGCCGACACGCTTGCTGACGGGTGCCTTGGCGGATGTCCTGCTGCGCTTGCCGGTCTTCACTGCCGTCTTCATGCCTTCCCCTGCGAGGTCCCGGAATCATCCGCTGGACTTTTAATAGTTCTAAATACTCGAAAATGCCAACCGCATAACTGGACAGTTCCGTCCCGTTTTGTTTTAAGCCGGTCCGCAGATTTTGGTTGGGGTTTTGAAATGGGAATGACCGGGGGATCGCAGCGGACTCTGCGAGGTGCGGCACTTTTGCTTGGTTCTACTGCTTTTCTGGCGTTCGACGTGCCGGCCTTTGCGCAAAACACCGCGCTGCCGCCGGTCACGGTGGACGCACCGCAAGCGCAACGGGCGGCGCGCAACGTCGCATCACAGCGTCAACAGGTGACGACGCGGCGCAGCGCCCGGGCGAGGAGCAATCCGACGGCACCGGCGCCGGCTGCTCCAGCAGCGGCATCCACATCAGGCCGGCAGGACACGCGCGACCGGGTGCTTGCCACCAACCAGTCGACGGCGACGAAGACGTCCACGCCCGTACTGGAGACTCCGCAATCGGTCACCACGGTAACGCGCCGGCAGATCGACGAGCAGAATCCGCAGACCGTCGGCAATGCCCTCAGATACTCGGCAGGCGTCCTCTCCGAAGTGGATGCGACCACGCGCTATGACAGCGTGTTCCTGCGCGGCATCGGCGGCTTCGGCATCTCGACCAATTTCGTCAGCTTCCTGGATGGATTGAAGCTGCCGCGCGGCCAGGCTTTCGCGGTGACGTCGATCGACGCGTTCCTGCTCGATCGCATCGAGGTCATCAAGGGCCCCTCGGCCGTCCTGTACGGGCAGATCAGCCCCGGTGGTCTCGTCAATCTGGTCAGCCGCCAGCCGAGCGACGTCCCCTACAACGAGGTGCGCATCGAAGGCGGCAGCTACGGCCGCATCCAGGGCGGCATCACCAGCCAGGGTTCGCTGGATGCTGCGCATCAATGGCTCTACAGCATCAGCGCGATCGGCCGGATGTCGGGCACGCGCTATGACGACGTGGACGAGCAGCGCTTTGGCGTGGCGCCGGCGATCACGTGGCGCCCGGACGCCGATACGCAGCTGACGGTATCCGGCTTCTATCAGCATGATCCCAAGGGCGGATATTTCAACTCGCTCTATCCGCAATCGCTGGCGCCGGCAGCATACCGGCCGTATCTCAATCGCAATCTGAACATCGGCGATCCCGGGTTCGATCGTTTCGACCGCGAGCAATCGGGTGTCGGCTATGTGTTCGACCGCCGCCTGAACGACGTCGTCAGCTTCCACTCGGCGCTGCGCTACGCCAAGGTCGATACCGACTTCCAGTCGCTTCAGATGTTCGGCCCGATCACCGCGGCCGGCACGATTCCCCGCGCGGCGATCCGGTCCACCGAGAGCGCCGACGGCATCGCCGCAGACAACCGCCTGCGCTTCGACTTCAGGACATCAGAGGTCGAGCACACCGTGCTCGCCGGCTGGGACCAGCAGAACGCGCGCAGCTCATGGCTCTATCAGTTCGGCGCCGCAACCTCGCTCGACGTCGTGAACCCCGCTTATTATCAGCCGGTGGGAACGCTGTTTCCGTTCATCAACAACGACCAGTCGCTGTCGCAGACCGGCATCTACGTCCAGGACCAGATGAAGTTCGGCGGCTTTCGCCTGACGCTCGGCACGCGGCACGACTGGACCGAGCAGAACAACGACAACCGGATCTCGCTGGCCAAGACGTCGCAGGACAGCGACAAGCAGACCTATCGCGCCGGTCTGCTTTATCTCTTCGATAACGGTCTGGCGCCTTACGTCAGCTATTCGACGTCGTTCGAGCCGACCATCGGTGTCGGGCCCGGCGGCCTGCCCTTCGTGCCCACGACGGGCGAGCAGTATGAAGGCGGCGTGAAATACAAGCCGGCCTTTGTCGACATGCTGTTCACCGCAGCCGTGTTCGACCTGCGCCAGCAGAACACGCTGACGCCGTCCGCTGTTGCGGGCCTCAGCGTGCAGCAGGGCGAGATCCACTCGCGCGGCGTCGAGCTGGAGGCGCGCGGCAAGCTGACCGAGAACATCGAGATCATCGCGGCCTCGACCTTCCTCGACACCAAGGTCACCCGATCGACCGACCTCACGGCGATCGGCAAGCGCCCGCAGGCCGTGCCGACGCATTTCGAGTCGCTGTGGGCCAATTACAGCTTTCTCACCGGCGGCCTCGCCGGCCTGACCATCGGCGGCGGCGTCCGTTCGGTCGGCCCGAGCTATGGCGACGACATCAACAGCCTGGTTTCGCCGGGATACGTCGTGTTCGACGCCGCAGTGCGCTACGACCTCGCCAATCTCGTGCGCGCCTGGAAGGGCGCGGAGGTCACGCTGAACGTCACCAACCTCTTCGACAAGAGCTACTACACCAGTTGCAGCTCCAACTTCTACTGCCAGTTCGGAAACGGCCGGCTCGCGCTCGCCGGCCTGCGCTACCGGTGGTGATCGCATGATGCTGTGCCGGCCATGACAGCGACACGGCTGCGGTGGTGGTCCTGGATTCACAAGTGGAGCAGCCTGATCTGCACGATCTTTGCGCTGCTCCTTTGTCTCACGGGACTGCCCCTCATCTTTCACGAGGAGCTGGGACCAAGCCCCGCGATCGACGAGGTCGCCGATTCCGGCAGCCGCGCGTCCGTGGACACGATGATCGCCCAGGCGCTCGCCGGGCGGCCGGGTGAGGTCGTGCCGTATCTGTTCTACGATCGCGAGAAACCGATCGTGAAGATACCGACGGCCGCCAGCATGACGTCTGCCCCGGACACCTTCTTCTACAAGGTGTTCGACGTCAGGACCGGCAAGGCACTCAGCGCCGACCAGCCCAATGAGGGCTTCATCTATGTCATGCTGCGGCTTCATGCCGATTTGTTTGCCGGCATCAAGGGCACGCTGTTCCTCGGAGGCATGGGACTGTTGCTGGCCGTATCGATCGTCTCTGGCATGGTCCTGTACGGGCCGTTTGCGCGGCGCCTCAGGTTCGGCGAGATACGCAAGCGGCACAGCCACCGGCTGCGCTGGCTCGACCTCCACAATCTGCTCGGCATCATCACGCTGGCCTGGTTCGGCATCGTCACGCTGACGGGCGTGATCAATACGCTGGCGGCGCCGATCGAGCTGATGTGGCAGTCGAACCAGTTGATCGAGATGGCGGCGCAAAACAGCGGACAGGCGCAAGACGATCGCAAGGCACCGGTCGACCTGGTGCTCGCCAGGGTCCGTGCAGCCGTGCCGGGAATGACGGTCACGACGCTCGCCTTTCCGGGCAGCCCGTTTTCCACGCCCACGCATTACGCGGCGTTCCTGACCGGCGATACGCCGCTCACGAGCCGCATCCTCAAACCGGCCATCGTCGATGCCGCCAGCGGCGAAGTCGTCGCGGTTCGCGACATGCCATGGTACGCGACGGCTCTGTTCGTGTCGCAGCCGCTGCATTTCGGCGACTACGGCGGGTTGCCGCTGAAGATCATCTGGGCGATCCTCGACATCGTCACCATGATCATCCTGATCAGCGGCCTGTATCTCTGGCTCGCCAAATGGCGCTCGGGCCGTGCTGTCGTCGACGCCGTGGGAGCAGTCCCGGCTGAGCCCGCCCAATGACGACAGGCCGGACCAGGCAAGCGCCCTGGGCGATCCCGGCGCTGCTGGCGCTCGTGACGCTGTTCGGTCTGCTCGCGGCCCTGATCGGTGAAGGGGGCTTCTGGTGGCCCCTTTCGTGGGTGACGCTGGCGGTGCCTTGCCTATGCAGCGGATATTATCTCGTTCGCGGCCTGTTGCCGCCCGAACAATCCTGACACCGCGACGACCGGCGCGCCCGGCGGAAACCGGAATGCGCGCAAGCATGGGCTGTTCGCGAGAGAAGTGATCGCCGAGCGAAGGCAGATCGATTCCTTGCTGAATGACGCGCTGAAATTGCTGCGCGAGCTGACGTAGCGGCGCCCCGGCCGGCGTTCACTTAACTTACGTTAAGGGTGTCACAAAGTTTCCTCATTTCGCACCGGTTCGCCGTCGTATTTTGGTCCAGGATTGTTCCTTCTCTGCGGCGGGGCAGGCTTCATGAACCTGGAGACCTGCGATGCGTCGTCATGTTGCGTTTGCGTTTTCCTTTACTTGCATTGTCGCGATTTCATCGGGCGCTGCCGATGCACGCCCCGCTCGATCGATCCTCGCGGCGCCGCCGCGCGAGTGCAACGTCATCATGCCCTGCGACTTCTCCGGCTCGAACATGCGCGCGACGGCATCGCGCCTTCGCGCGCCGCGCGAGGGAACGGGACGTGTTGCCGTCATGCGGGTTGCAACAGTGGAAGGTGCAGGCCAGGTCGTCGGCGGCCGTCCATCCGGCTGCCCGCGCTCCTTCTGCGGTTGCGCGGCGTCGATACGCGTGTTTGGCCACATCGTCCCGGGATTGAACCTGGCCTCCAACTGGCTGCGCTTTCCGCGAACATCGCCCGCGCCGGGAATGGTCGCCGCACGGCACGGACACGTCTTCGTTCTGGAGCAGCATGTCGGCGGAGACGTGTGGATGGCGTATGACGGCAATTCAGGAGGCCGGGCCACCCGCATCCACGCGCGATCATTGCGGGGCTATGCGGTGGTGAATCCGCGGGTCGGGTGAGCGGGCGCCTAAAGCGCGATGAGATTGCGACGAATCTCATCGCGCTTTAGGTTATTGTTTGAGCATGATCTTTTCGGAAAACCGCTTCACACATTTTCGGATCATGCTCTAGACGCCCCGCGCATTGACCTTGTCGCGCAGGCGATGACAGAGCTCGTCCAGCAGCGCCTGGAGCTTCTCGAAGTTGACCACCAGCCGGTCGGCTTGCGCGCGCTCGGTCGTGCCGGGCGCAAAAGCGCTGCGCAGGCGCATCAGATGGTTCAGCCGCTGGCGGCCGCTCGCCGCCCGGCTTTCCGCAAATTCGAGATGTTCGAGGTCACGGCTGAGCGTGTCTTCTTCCGCGATCAGCAGCTTGAGGATCGTGTCCCGGTTATGAGGCGGCAGATCGTTCCCGTTCAGAAGGCCGATATAGTGGTCGATGTTGGCGCGAGCGACATATCCTTGCATGACGCTTCTCCCGGTCGATCTCGGCATGCCAGCACAAAGGGGTAATCGAGGCAAGCGACTGATGCGTGCGCTCGCGGCACCGCGGAGATCGCCGACGGCAGATTAGTCCGACGCCTCACCCTCGCGGCGCTGTTGCGGCGCCTCGAACGGTTTCGAAATTGGCGCGCTGCAGCGCGGCTCGTCTCTCCGCGATGGCATTGCTCAACAGCTCAAGCACCAGCCCAAATGCCGCGAGTTCTTCTTCCTCGATAGCGCCATCATCGTAGCATTCGAGCGTTTCATGGATGATGGCGTCGGCCTCACGCTGCAGAGACAGAAGCTCCTGGTTGGAGTCCGCGGTTCGCGCGCTAGAAACCATGGTCAGGATTCTCTTGCGATGGCTGGTGTTTTCCTCCCTTTCGTCGCGATTCAGATAGCGACGCAACCAGGCGACGGCCGAAGCGATCCCGGAGAGCAGAAGGAGCCCGAACCAGAAGTAATCGCCATACCGGTCGAGGAAGGTGCGTTCATTGCCGTCGATCACCGCCGCCGCCCCCCGATGTACCGGCAGCTCGGTGTCCTTCTCGAGGTCCGGCTTGGTGATGTGGGCAGCACCCGGCACCTGCCTCGCGATCGCCTGACGTACGGCAAAGAGCTGCCGAAAAAAGGCGGCCACAGTCGTTTCAGACAAGGTCTTTTTTGCCACGATGAAGTGACTGACGCTGACCGTCTCAACCTTGTCGCCCGGCCAGGCTGGATCCGCATTGAAGACGCTGGGTGGAATCTCCTCCGATTCATACCGGGGGTGCTTTAAGGCGATCGCTTCCGACGTCTCGATGGCGAGAAACTTCGGCTCGCCACGCGTGCGCGCCGTTGCAGCGACGGCGTCCGAAGTGATCTTGCTATCGAGCGGCCCGACCGCCATGAATGCATCGAGGCTCGCATCGCGCGCCAGTTCGTCGATGCGGTCCGTGCCAAAGTGCGTTATCGCGACCTTGTCCGCCGCTACGCCGGAGCTGCTCAGGACGACCCGCAGCAAGGCGGCATTCGCCGCGGTCCGCCCGATGACACCGACATGGCGTCCGGCGAGATCGGCGACTTCCTTGATTTTCGGCGAGTGCTTCCTTTTCGAGTTCTTGCCCGCAAGTCCGGACGGCGCCCAAAGCACAACGAAGTTTTTGCGCACGACCGCAACGGCCTGCGCCTCGGCAGGCATGTCCAGGTCGCCGCGACCGACGGCCAGGTCGGCTTTGCCGGCGCCAAGCAGGGCAAGAGACTCCGCCGCGCCCTCGGTTTTGATCGGGGACAGCCGGACAGTTCGACTCTCGCTGCCGAAGGCATCGGCCATCGCCTGGACGACCTTCTCATCGTCGCTGCCAGGCGGCCCGACGGCAATCCGGAGCGTCTCCGGCCGCAACGCGTAATAGAGCGCACCCGTTGCGGCGCCAAAAACAAGAAATCCAACTGCGAGGGCCAGCAGTAGGGAATTGCTTCTTCTCCGCTCTCGGCGGGCCGCCTCACCGGTCGTCTGACTTGTACTCTCGGACGAAGACATTGCCGCTGCCGCAGATCAGGGTGCTTGCCGATTCCAAGCATACCGCGTTTTCCCGAGAACAACGTCTTGGCGGCCCGCTTGGTTCATATTGACTGATGCCTGCAATCGCCGGGCATCCCCCTTCGAGAACGACCCCCGGCCCGTTTCTGGACTGATCTGCCCCCACGTCTGGTCGGCTCTGCGCCGACATGCACCTCCCGCTGTTGGCACGCGCCCTCCGATCGTGTAACGGCACCAAAAAGCTTGTCGGGACGGATGCTCAATGGGTGCTGCCAGTGATAACGCGGGCGATGCCAGCCGCGCGCTGATCTTCGCGCTGGTGGCGCTCGCCTGCGGGCACATGCTCTCGACCTTGCTGCGCACGATTCCGGCCGTCAGTCTCGACCTGATGGCGTCGGATTTCCGCATCGAGCCGCAGGCGCTGGCGAGCCTGACCTCCGTCTATCATTTTGCCTTTGCGGCCTCGCAGATCCCGGTCGGCGCGGCGATGGACCGGTTTGGCGTGCGGCCGGTGTCGCTCGGCCTGCTGGCAGGAACCGTGTTCGGCGCGGTGGCCTCGGGGTTTGCGACGGGACCTTCGAGCTTTGCGGTCGGGCAGTTCATGCTGGGCGTCGCGACCTCGGGCATGCTGATGTGCCCGATGACGCTCGCGGCCAAGCAATTGTCCGCCGCGCGGTTCGGATTGTGGTCGGGCGCCATCCTCTCGATCGGCAATATCGGCATGCTGCTGTCGTCGAGCCCGCTCGCCTTCGTGATCGACCATTATGGCTGGCGGGCGGGGTTCTGGATCTCCGCGATCGGCGGCGTCCTCGTCGCGCTCGCGGTGTTCGTGCTGGTGCCGAGCCAGCCGGCCGAGCACAAGGACGACTCCTCGCCGCTGTCGCAGATGATCGAGGTGTTAAGGCTCGGCCTGTCGCGGCCGCTGCGCGGCGTGATCGCGCTGGCGCTGGTGTCGCTGGCGAGCTCGCTGGTGCTCCGCGGCCTGTGGGGCGGGCCATGGCTGATGGAGGTCAAGGGACTGACGCGGGTCGAGGCCGGCAACCAGCTCGGCGCGTTCACGCTGGCGATGATCGCAGGTCCCCTGATCGTCGGCATGATCGACCGCAGGCTCGGCCGCCGCCGCGAGCTGGTCGCCGGCACGCACGCGTTCGCCGCCCTGCTGCTCGCGCTGATGGCACTTGGCGCACCGCACTTTGCCGTTGCATGGCTGTTCGGCGTGACCGTCATGCCGCCGTACTACGATCTGGCACTGTTCGTGCTGATCGGGCTCTTCACCTCCGCGCAGCCGCTGCTGTTCGGCATGTCCAGGCAACTCGTCGACGCGCAGGTCGCAGGGAAAGCGCTCGCGGCCGTCAACCTCGCCTTCTTTCTCGGCACGGCGCTGATGCAGTCCGTCACCGGCGCGGTGGCGGCGCTCGCGGGGCTGCCGGCCGTGCTGCTGTTCATGGCGGCCGCGCTGGTGTTCGGCGTGCTGATCTTTTTGACTTATACGACGTCGAATTCGTAGGATGGGTAGAGCGAAGCGAAACCCATTCTTCTTGCCGGGAAGTGATGGGTTTCGCGAAGAGCTCTACCCATCCTACGCGTTCGCGCCGCGCCGCTATCTGCATCAAGGGAATTCCAGTCCATGCCTGTCGACCACAAAGCCGCCACCGATCGTCTCATGCGCTTCCTCACTGTAGAGGGCGTCACCGGACAGGAGGCGGCAATCGGGCGTGAGCTCACCGCCGCGCTGAAGGAGGCCGGCGTGCCGGCGAAGGCGATCCGGCTCGACGATGCCAATACGCGCATTCCCGTGCCGACCGAAACCGGCAACCTCATCGTCGACCTGCCCGGCCGCGGCGCGCTGCACAACCAGCCGCGCATCATGTTCATGACCCACATGGACACGGTGCCGCTCTGCGCCGGCGCCAAGCCGAAGAAGTCCGGACGCAAGATCGTCAACGAGGCAAAGACCGCGCTCGGCGGCGACAATCGCTGCGGCTGCGGCGTGCTGGTGACGCTGGCGGCCGAATTGGCAAAACAGAAGCTCGATCATCCGCCGATCACACTGCTGTTCTGCGTGCGCGAGGAGAGCGGGCTCTATGGCGCGCGCCACGTCAAGCTGGACGAGCTCGGCAAGCCGGTGATGGCGTTCAACTATGACGGCGGCTCGGCTTCCAACGTCGTGATCGGCGCCGTCGGCGCCGACCGCTGGACCGTCGAGATCTTTGGCCGCGCCTCGCATGCGGGCGTCGCGCCCGAGCGCGGCATCTCCTCGACCATGATCATGGCCCTCGCGCTCGCCGAGGTGAAGGCCGGCGGCTGGTTCGGCAAGGTGGTGAAGGGCAAGCAGCAAGGCACCAGCAATGTCGGCCCCGTCACCGGCGGCGAAGGCCGCCCCGCGGGTGATGCCACCAACGTCGTCACCGACTACGTCCATGTGCGCGGCGAATGCCGCAGCCACGACGGAAAATTCTTCAAGGAGATCACGAAGGCCTACAAGGCCGCGTTCGAGAAGGCGGCCAAGAAGGTGACCAACGCGCAAGGCAAGTCCGGCAAGGTCAAGTTCAAGGCCGAGACCGACTATTATCCGTTCCGCATGAAGGAGAACCTCCCCGTGGTCCGACGCGCGATCGAGGCGGTGTCTGCCGTGGGCGGAACCCCGAACGTGCGCGCCGCCAATGGCGGCCTCGACGCCAACTGGATGGTCCGCCACGGCATTCCGACCGTCACCTTCGGCGCCGGCCAGAACGAGGCGCATACGGTCGACGAATGGATCAATCTCGACGAATATGATCGCGCGTGTGCGCTGGCGCTGCAGGTTGCGACGATGCGGTGAGTCAGGTTCGCAGGGTGGGTTAGCCCCGCGGATTGCGCGAAGCGCAAACCGCTAGGCGTAACCCACCACTGTTGGTATCCGCAAAGACAGAAGTGGTGGGTTACGCCAGCGGACTGCGCTTCGCGCGGCCGCCAGCTAACCCACCCTACGAAGAAGAGCCCCGGAATGACGAGGGAGAGGCAACGCGCATTGCTGCACGCGGGGCATTCGCTGGCGCTTGATGCTTCGGCCCAATATTCGGCTATGCTGGCTGCAAGCCGGCCCTCCCAGTGAAAGATCCCCTGCCTTGACACCCGAGCTGCACCAGAAACTGACCGCGTGGCGCCGGCATCTGCATGCCCACCCCGAACTGTCCCTCCAGGAGAAGGCCACCGCCGCCTTCGTGCAGGACAAGCTCACCGAGCTCGGCATTCCGTTCGAGGCTGATGTCGGCGGCCATGGCATCGTCGCAACGTTGCGGCGCGGATCTGCGCAGGGCCGCGTCGGCCTGCGCGCCGACATGGATGCGCTGCCGATCACCGAGGATACCGGCCTACCCTACGCCTCGACGACACCGGGCGTGATGCATGCCTGCGGTCATGACGGGCACACCGCCTCGCTGCTCGGCGCGGCGGCGCTGCTCGCTGCCGATACCGACTGGAGCGGCACGGTCCACTTCATCTTCCAGCCGGCCGAGGAAGGTTACGGCGGCGCGCGCACGATGGTCGCGGACGGGCTGCTCGAGCGTTTTCCGATGGAACGGGTGTTCGGCTTCCACAACTGGCCCGGCCTTCAGGCCGGCAGCATCGCGGTGCATGACGGCGTCGTCATGGCCTCCGGCGGGCGCGTCACCATCACCATCGAGGGCCATGCGGGACACGCCGGCATGCCGCATCTGACGCGCGATCCGGTGATGGCCGCCGGCCACCTGATCGTCGCGCTGCAATCGGTCGTTTCGCGCAGCGTCGATCCGCTCGACACCGCAGTGCTCTCGCTGTGCACGATCGAGGGCGGCACCGCGCCGAACCAGATCGCGGGCAAGGTGGTGATCCGCGGCACGCTGCGGTTTCATCGCGAGGAGATCAAGGACACCATCCTCAGTGGGATCGAACGGACCTGCGCCGGCATCGCCACCAGCTTCGGCGTCAAGGTCACGCCCGAGATCGTCATGGGCGTCGGCATTGTCATCAACACCCCGGCCGAGGCCGGCCTCGCGCGCCTCGCCGCCGAGAAGGTGCAGGCACCCGTTCGCCGCGATCTCGCACCGAGCATGGCCGGCGAGGACTTCGCCTTCTACCTCAAGCACCGGCCCGGCGCCTTCGTCTGGATCGGCAACGGCGAATTGCGCGACGGCGCCGAGCTGCACGGCCCGCGCTACGATTTCAACGACGCGATCCTTCCCGTCGCATCCAGCTGGATGGCCGAGGTCGCCAAGACGGCGCTGAGCGCGAACTAGCATGCGAAGGGCGGCGGGCCTGGCGCTCGCCGCCTCCGGCATGGTCAGCAGCCGCGACAGATGACCAGCTTGCGATCGATCTCCTCGTCGAGACGTCGCAGCTCGGCGTCGACGGGCGAGGCCTGCACAGGCTCGAGCAGGTCGCTGGGCCGCGGCTGCCGGTGTCCGACGGGAGCTTGCCGGAACAGGTCCGCGAACCTTGTCGGGGCGAGACTGCCGGGCGGGACGATCATCGAGCGGGCGCCGGCGCGCGCGCCCTCTCCCGCCCTGAGGCTCGAAACCGGCCAGAACAACACCGTAGCTGCGACGATGGTCACACCAAGTCTGATCGACATCATTCTTCTCCTATCGCGGTGACATTGCGAAGCCGCGCCTGCCGGGAATAGGAGATGCCGGCTACCCGGCCATGTCGCCTGCGATGCTATCGCGTTACGGCTGAAACCGCCTGCGGGTCATGCTTCAGGAAACTCCGGCTATGCGCCTCGACCTGCCGCCCGTCGCGGACGAGGCGAGGCTGCGCGCCAGCACGCCGGCGAGCTCCGACGACACCAGCGGGTGATGAACGAGCTCGGTGATGCCCGACGTCTCGAGCGAAGGCATCGCCAGGTCGCGCGTCGAGGGCGCCGCCAGGATGATCGGCAGAGCCGGCGCGGCATCATGCAACGCCGCCGCGACGTCGAGCGAGGAACCTCCGGGCAGATGACACACCAGCGCCACGTCGAAGCGGGCGTGCGCGGCGCGGCAGGCGGCGATCGCTTCCGCAAGCCTGGTGAAGCCGACGGGCTCATAGCCGAGCGCCGCGAGGATCTCCTCATAGCGCAACAAGCGGCGGCGATCGGTGTCGATCACGAGCACGGTTTCGCCGGCGCCAAGCAGCGCCGGATCGGAGCCGTGCGAAGCCGGCTGCGGCTCGTCGGGCACGCCCGATGGCAGCCAGACGTCGAAGCGCGTGCCGGCGTCCGGCCGGCTCTGCACCGCGATCGCGCCGCCATGTTGCTCGACGATCTCGCGCACCGTCGCGAGCCCAAGGCCGTTGCCGTCCGGGCGGGTGGTGAAGAACGGCTCGAAGATCCGCTCCAGCGTCGCCTCGTCCATGCCGGGACCGGGATCGGTGACCGAAATGACGATGAAGCGGCCAGGGCCGACATCGCTGCGCCCAACCGGCAGCGGCCTTGCGAGATCGCACGCCTTGATGCGGAGCTCGATACGGCCAGGCTCCTTCATCGCTTGCGCGGCGTTGTTGCACAGATTCAGGATCACCTGCTGCAATTGGGCCGGCTCCCCGGTCACGACGGGCGCTTCGGCCGTTTCGTTCACCTCGAGCCTGACATAGGAAGGCAGCGACGCGGCGAGCAGCGACCTGGTCTCGTCGATCAGGGTCTTGACGCACACACGCTCCCGCCTGCCCTCGCCGCGGCGGCCGAAGCTGAGAATCTGTTCGACCAGCTCGCGCGCCCGCTCGCCGGCCCGGCGGATCTCGGCGAGACTTGCGGCAGGCCGGCTTCCCGACGGAATGCGCGCGTCGGCCATTTCGGCATAGCCGAGAATTGCACCGACGATATTGTTGAAGTTGTGGGCGATGCCGCTGGCAAAGGTTCCGATGGTCTCCATGCGGCGCGCCTGCTGCAGGCTCGCCTGGAGACGCTCCTTCTCGCCCTCGAGCCGGGCCCGCCTGATCGCGTTGCCGATCGCGTCGAAGGCCATGCGAAACAGCGAGACCTCGGACCAGTATCTGAGCGCCCCTCCGTGCACGGCGTCGAAGCCGAGAATGCCGTCGCGGCTTTTGTGCGCCGCCATGATGCAGAGCCAGCCGCTCACGCCGGCTTCGGCGAGCAGGTTCATCGCCTCGTGGGGATGCGAAGCGCTCACCTTGGGGATGTAGATGATGCCGTCGTCGCCGCCGTCGGATCGCAACGCGAGGCCCAGCACCCGTTGCGGCCAGCCCTGCTCGAACCCGACGCCGTCGCGGGACCAGCGGTAGCTGTGCGTCGTCGCGCCGACCTCGCAGACAAAATAGGCACGGTCCGCGCCGATGCATCCGGCAAGCTGGTGAAGCGCCATCTCGACATCCGCGGCGATCCGCTCGCTGCTCGAGTTGATGAACAGCATCGAGATGTTGGCGATCACATGCTCGAACGCGGCGCGGCGGCGCAGCGTCACGGCCCGTTTGCGCAGCAGCATGCCGAAATAGATGATGCCGGAGAGCAGCAGCAGCGAGGTGATGTATTGCAACAAACGCGTCTTGCGCGCCGAGGCGCGCGCGGCGTGCTGGCGCTTCAGGATGACCGCCAGCATGGCATCCTGGTCGCGGTTGTTGGAATCGGCGACGAGCGTCCTCAGGATGGTGTCGATATCGGGCAGCAGGTCATGCAGCATCTGTCCGTGGGTCAGCAGCGCCCGGACCGAATCCTTCTCCGCCGGCGGCGCCTGCAGTTGCGCCAGCTCTTCCAGGCGGTCCTCGACCTGGCGCGCAGCAGCGTCCGAGGTGTCGAGCGTCAGGCGCAGCATGGCGGCCGCCAGCGCGGAGGCGGCCGTCACCAGCGGCCGGGAGTCCGACTCGGCCAGCTTGTCGCTGAACAGGCCGAAATAGGCGAAGGAGTTCTGCAGCAACGCATTCCTGCTTTTGAACCGCTCGATCAGGCTCTCTTGCCGGCCGGCTCGCGCCGACAGGACGTCGATGGCCCTCGTCTGCTCGGCGTCGAGGCCCGCCGTGTCGCGCAGCCGCGTCAAGGCATCGTCATAGGCATTCACCATCTGCACCAGCGCGTCGTAATTGCGCGACAAGCCGGCGCGCGCGGTGAGGACTTCCCTGGTCATCCCGCGTTCGAACCGGGTGAAATCCCCGAGCGCCTCCAGCTGGCTGTCATAACGCGCCGAATTGACGTTCAGCCCGTTCAACAAGAGCCAGGTGAGAAGCGCGAGCACGAACGCGACACTGACCACCGCAGGAGCTGATCTCATGGCGAGCCACCGACGGGCGTGCCGCGATAGGTCCCGGTCAGGCTGTTGAGGAAGGCGACGAGCGCGCTGGCCTGCCGGTCCGTCAGCGTCGCGTTCAACTGCGCCAGCGCCATCCTGCGAACCGCGTCCTCGAGCGTCGGCGCGCTGCCGTCATGAAAATAAGGGGCCGTCGTCGCGACGTTGCGCAGGCTCGGCACGCGCAGGATTTTCGGCTCGGGCGACGCCAGGGGGTGGAATATGCCGTGCCGCTCGAACAGATTGCCGCCGACGTTGACGCCCTGGTGGCAGGCCGAGCAACCCAGCGACTTGAACAGGCGGTAGCCGTCGAGTTCCTCGGCCGACAGGGCTGCGTCGTCGCCCTCCAGCCAGCGATCGAACCTGCCGCCCGGCGTGAGCAGCGTGCGCTGATAGCTTGCGAGCGCGTCGACGACGTCGCCGCTGTCGGGGCGCCTTCCATAGGCCGCGACGAAACGATTGCGCATGTCGGGATCGGCATCGAGCTTTGCGGTGATCTCCGCCGCGCTACTGCCCATCGTGTGCGGGCTTTCCAGCGATGCCTTGATGTCGGCCTCGACAGTGCGGAATTTTCCTTCCCAGTTGAAACGAAAGCTGAGCGTCGAATTGAAGACGGTGAGCGTGTTGAGCGCGATCTCCACCCCGTCGAGACCGACATCGTGCCGCCTCTGGCTCGCACCGTTGGTCGCGATATCGTGGCAATATTGGCAGGCGCGGGAATTGTCATGCGAGAGCCGGCGGTCGCCGAACAGCTTCTCGCCAAGCGCCGCCTTCAGCGGATCGACGGTGGGAGCCGGCGGAATCGGCGTGATCGGTTCCCCGCGGTCGAGCGCTGGTGCCGGCGGCGACTGCGACGGCGCGGGCGTGACTTCCACGCAGCACAGCAACACCGCGCAGATCGCGATCACCCCGCCCCGATAGCCGGCGCCTGGTCCGGCTCCGCGAAATCCAGTCAATAGTCGCACTGTCCGTGATATGGGGTGGAAGCGAAGGCAGTGGCACCCACTCAAGGGCTTTTGATCGACGCGCGATGATGTCCTGAACGCGGCCATCGCGAGACGAGGGGACGCAGGCCGAACAGGCTGGCCTCGAGGCCGCCCGAGATCATCGAACGGCAGGCAGCGTGGCACACGCCCAGCCCGGCGAAGGCAATGTAGACCACGTCAGCAATCACGACAGTACCTCACCATCCGCTCGATTTCCGAACGTCCGCGGATTCCGAGATCGCGCAATGTCCGGTCGTCGAGTTCCGTCAAGGCGGCGACGGCTCTCCTGACCTCGCGCTCCCGGCGCACATGCGACAGCAGAACCGTCAGCATTTCACCGGCTGAGCGCAGCCAGCTCCAGCGCCGCTCCGGTTGCGCCTCGCGCGGCAGGGCGCGATCGAATTTGACGACATTGCCGGTGCTGCACGTTCCGCGGCCATCGCCGTTCTGCACCGGCTTCTCGGGCTCGCCGGCCTCCGGATACGGCTGCCAATCCCGCCGGGCTGCGAGTATGGCGTGAACCGGCATGGCCGCGGACGGATGCAATGCGGCGCCATAGAGCGCAAACCCTTCCATGAAGGCAAAGGCCACCGACCGGATTAAGCTGACCTCCCGGTCTGGCGCCGCAGCTTGCAGCACGGGCTGCGCATCATCCGGCCGAACGGAACGGATCACACTGCGAAAATGCGTCTTCATCGTAAATCTCCCACACGCTGTTCGTGGGAGGCAATGTGCAGGCCGGGCGTTACAGCGAAATCACCGTCATCGGCAAAGGGGTTACAGTTGCAATCCCGCGGCCACGTTTCTGCTTGAGCATGACCATTTCGGAAAGCCACTGCTGCGCACTTTGCGCTAACGCGGCGCTCCAGGTCCGGATCGCGCTCTAGAACGGTTCTACGGGAACCGCGAAAACATAGCCGACGCCGCGCTCGGTCTGGATGACGCGCGGCGCACTCGGATCGGACTCCAGCTTGCGCCGCAGCCGCAGCACCTGAACGTCGATGCTGCGATCGAAGATGTCCTCATGGATACGGGTCGCCTGAAGCAGATGCTCGCGGGTCAGCGGGCGTTGCGGCGCCTCGAGGAAGGCCAGCAACAGGGCATACTCCCCCTTGCTGAGCGGAACCGGCGTTTCACTGGGATCGATGAGCTTGCGGCCGCGGCGTTCCAGCTTCCATCCGCCGAAGCGATAGCCTCCGCGCTCGGGATCGCGGGCGCGCGCGGCTCGGCCCATCTCCTGTCGCCGCAACACCGCCCGGACACGCGCCAGCAGTTCCCGCAAGGAGAACGGCTTGATGATGTAGTCGTCGGCGCCGAGCTCGAGCCCGACGATGCGGTCGATCTCATCCGGGCGATGACCGGTCGTGATGATGACAGGTACGTCGGAATGGGAACGGATTTCCCGCAGCAGGTCCAGACCGTCCTCCTGGCCGAGGCGAAGGTCGAGAATGATCAGGCTGGGCTGACTGGCTTCGAGATAGTGGTTCAGTTCAGACCTGCTGGACGCCGCCCTGGTCGGGACATTGTGCTCCTCCAGATATCTGATCACCATCTGTCGCAAGGTGGGATCGTCGTCGACGACGACGATGTGGCCAACATCTGCAAGCATACTTCTCTCTCAAAATCTGCCGTCACCAACCGGGTCACGTTCAAGATCGGCAATCATTCAAATTAGTATCAGCGACAGCCAAAAAGGTCGGCATGCGCCGCCGCTGTCCATGATGTTTCGATGACGCCATAAGCCGGTATTTCTGCGGCCAAGTCCGCAGGATGTCGCAGACGTGAACCATTGTGATCCTAGCTAATGCTACTTTTGAGCGATTCCAGTGCGCGGGCCCGCGTCATTGTTCGTCGATGACGAAGTGACTGTTCGGCGATCGCGACGGCGTGCGCGCTTCCGCCGCTGGGCTTATCCGACGCGTAAACGACGATCGCGCGCCCGGATGAGACCGGCCGCGCGAGATCATTTTGGCGGGTCGTGTCAGGAGCGGGGCAGACCCACGAGGTACTGGTAGATCGCAGCGAGCTCGTCGTCGTCCATCCGCCCGATTGGCCGCCACGGCATTTGCTCGTCGAGCCGATGTCCGTTCGGATCGACGCCCGTACGCATGGTGGCGATGAACTGCGCCTTGCTCCAGTCCTTGAGGACACCGAGATCCGGTCCGAGCGGCGGCAATTGTCCGGGCACGCCGCCTGCGAGATCCTTGCCATGACATTCGCGGCAATCCTGATAGGACAGCAGGTACCTGCCATAACGGGCTGTCGGCTCCTTCGGCGGCGCAATGATCGCACCGGTGAACACCGGCTTGGCATCCGGCAAGAGTCCCGCACCCAGCATCGCAAGGCCCAGCAGGGTGAACCGATCCGGAGGCTCGGACGTCCGCTCACCGCCTGCGGGCAGGCTGCGGATATAGGCGATCACGGCCTTGGTGTCGTCGTCACTGAGCCGGCCGGCATTGGTGAAGGACATGATCGCGAGCCATCGCCCGCGCGCGTCGACGCCATTGCGAATGGCGCGAAAGATCTCGCCGTCGGACCAATGCTTCAAGGCGCCGGCAGGGGTCAGGTTCGCGGGCACGAAGGAGCCGATGGGAAGCGGGAGATCCTTGCCGACGTCGCCGCCACCGGACAGCACGCCGCTGTTCGAGTGACATCCGGCGCAGAAGCTGTCGGCGACCGCCCTGCCGCGGGCAATCCGTTCCGGTGTCGCCTCCACCTCGAGATGGGGGATGGGCGCGGAACGAGAGTGCTGCTTGACGATGCCCGCAGCCATCAGCGCACTCGCGCCGGACAGCGCAATGGCCGGCAGTGCCGCCAGAACCACGCCGCACCATTTCAACAGGGAATTCTTTGTCTGCCAGGCGCGAACGCCCGACCAGACCAGGAGCACAACGACAGCGACCATTGCAGCCAGGGCGACAATATTCTGCATGATTCTGCATGGCGTTCTCCTCAAAAATGTTGCCTCAACGAATTCTGCGCGGTCAAATTCGCGCGATATCCCGACCGTCGATAATCATCTTCGACTCAAACCGCTGAATGCCCGCGGCGCGCCAAACGGCGCCTTGCCGGATTACGAGCGCGGCATTACCGCCCCGTTTCACGAGCGGCCGCTCGCGTTACAACTGTAACGCTTGCGCTGCGGCACCATCCCGGCCGCTCGGCGCTGGCCTTGGCCGCGCCACGATGCGTTGCCGCCGTAACCATTTGGCGATCATCGGAAGCCTCGGTGTAACGGCGATCCCCCCAATTGCCTCTGCTCAATCGAGCGGCCGCCCTGTTGGCGGCCGAGCATCGATCATCAAGAGGTCAACTCCCATGAAGATTCTTATCGCTTCGACGCCTGCGACGGGTCATCTCAATCCGATGCTGGCGATCACGCAGGTCCTCGTCGCCGAAGGCCACGAGGTTGCCTTCATGACGGGCACCGCCTTTCGTGCCCGCGTCGAGGCCAGCGGCGTCAAGTTCTTTCCCCTTCCGGAAGGGGCGGATTTCGATCCGAACGACGTCTTCGCCCTGGTCCCCGAGCTCAAGTCCATCCCGCCGGGACTCGAGTGGTTCCGCGTGGCGCTGGAGCGCATCTTCGTCGATGCCATTCCGGCGCAACACCAGGGACTGCTGCAAGCGCTACAGCAGTTTCCGGCCGACATCATCGTCGGCGACGACATGCTGTTCGGCGTGCTGCCGATGCTGCTCGGACCGCGCTCGCAGCGGCCGCCGATCGCGCTCTGCGGAACCTCGTTCCTGCATTGGGCGCGCGAGGACGGCGCGCCGAATTTCCTCGGCCTGCCGCCGGCGACGACCCCCGAGCAGCGCGATCAATACGCCGTCAAGGCGCGAGAATATGACGCGGCGGTCGATCAGCCGGTGTCGCTGCGTCTGAACCGGGCCCTGAAGACCCTCGGCGTCGGGCCGATATCGATGCCGCTGTTCCATTTGGTGGTCGCCCTCGCCGATGCCTATCTGCAATTGTCCGTGCCGAGCTTCGAATTCCCCCGCGAGATCCCGTCGTCCGTGCATTTCGTCGGCACGCCTCCGATCATTGCCAATCAGGTGCCGCCGCCGCCATGGGTCGAGGATCTCGACGGTTCGCGCAAGGTCGTTCTGGTGACGCAGGGAACGGTGGCCAACCACAATTTCAACCTGCTGGTCGCCCCGACGCTGGCAGCGCTTGCCGACGAGCCCGACATCCTGGTGGTCGCGACCGCGGGCGGCCGTCCGGTCAACGCCATCCCCGGCAAAGTGCCGTCGAACGCGCGTCTCGCCCGCTATCTGCCGTTCGAATGGTTGCTGCCGAACGTCGACGTGCTCGTCACCAATGGCGGCTATGGCAGCGTCAACCAGGCCGTGAGCTTCGGCATTCCGCTGGTCACTGCGGGACTGACCGAAGACAAGGCCGACGTCAACGCGCGGGTCGCATGGTCCGGCGTCGGCATCAACCTCGAGACCAACGAGCCGACACCGGAAGCCATACGCAATGCGGTGCGGGCGGTGCTCGACCAGCCGCGCTATCAGCTGCGTGCGACGCAGATCGCCGACGAGTTCGCCGAGATCGATACCCGGGCGGAAATTGTCCGGATCATCGGCGAACTCGTGACCGACGAGACCGAAGTGTCACGCCTGCGCGCGGTCGCGGCGAGCCAGGGACGGCGTGCCGGCCGGCGCGCCTGATCGCTGCCGCTTGACGGAATGATGGAGCGCGGTGCGACCGCGCTCCATCGCCTTGTGAAACTTCGCCACACGCCTTCGGATCATCGTCCATGCGGATCGAACCAGATTCCTTTGCGTTCACGGTGCTGCTCGGCGCTCTCGCGGCCGTGCCGTATTCCGGCATCGATATCAACCTGCCGGCACTGGCGGCCACCGGCGCCACGCTCGGCACGAGCGCCTCGGACGTCGGGCTGACGATGAGCGCCTTCATGCTGAGCCTTGCCACCGCGCCGCTGATCTACGGACCGGTCTCCGACCGCACCGGCCGCAAGCCGGTTCTGGCGTTTGGCCTTGCGCTGTTCATCGCCGCCAGCATCAGTTGCGCGCTTGCCACCTCGCTGCCGCTTCTGCTGGTGTGCCGCTTCTTCCAGGGGATCGGCGCTGCCGCGACGGCTACAACGTTTGCCATCATTCGCGATCTGTTCGACGGTGACGCCGCGCGAGGCAAGATCGCCAACGTCATGGTCGCAGTCAACGTCGCGACCGTGATCGCGCCGACGGCGGGCGCCGCCCTGCTGGCGGCGGCCGGCTGGCGATCGATCTATGCGACTCAGAGCGCGGTCGGCCTGATGCTGCTGGTGGTGGTGATGTTTCGCTTCGCCGAGACCGCGGCGATCGCACCTTCCGCGCGCCTCGTTCCGTCCGCCGCGACCGACAGCTATCGCCGGGTGCTGACGCATCCAGTTTCGTTGCCTTTCATCCTGGTCGGCGCCGCGGGCGGCGCGACGGTGTTTGCCTACGTCACCGGCGCCTCGCTGTTCTTCGTCGGCGCCGTCGGGCTCTCGCCCGCGCAATACGGACTGATCTTCAGCGCCTGCTCGGCCTCCGTGATGGCCGGCGCCTTCCTCGACGGCCAGGCTGGCCGGCGCGGGATATCCTCCAGCCACATGCTCGCGACCGGGCTGACACTGTCGTCGGCGGCCAGCGTCGTCCTGCTCGCGATGACATTGGCCGGCTGGATGCCGACGGCGCTCGTCGTCGTACTGCTGATGGCGGTGGCGCTCGGCTTCGGACTGAGCGTGCCGAACGTGATGAGCGCGACGATGCAGCACCTCCCCGACATCGCCGGCGCCGTCAGCGCGGCTGCCGGAAGCATTCAACTGATCGCGGGCGCCGTATCGAGCGGACTGGTGGCGACGCGTTTCGACGGACGGACCGCGCTGTCGATGACGGCGGTCATGGCTGTGTCGTCGCTGCTCGCGCTGGGCCTTTATCTTCTGGTGGCGCGTCCCGCCGACCGTCGTTTGCAGTCGCGGACGATCGATGCCGGCGCGGCGATCCGGAGCCCGACGCGCTCCTGAGGCGTTCGATTGGCGGCGCATCCCCGGTGCCGGCAGGTCCTGTTCTGCGCTCTGCAACCCTTTGAACATGCTGCGGCGTTGCGCCCCTATGGGACGCATCCGCCGCCGTGCCTGGCACGTGCGCTTGACGCATCGCGTCCGCGCAGGTCTAATGAGTATATAGAACAATTGTTCGCATTCCGAACAATACAGAATTGCGCAAGGCGGGCTCACAACACCGCATCCGCGTCACCGGAGGAAACATCACCGATGCAAGCCATCCTCAACGGCGACAGCACGCTCATCGTCGCGATGATCGTCGCCTACATCGCCTTCACCTCCTGGCTCACGCTCAAGCTGCGCAGCCGGACCAGCGACCAGTTCATGACCGCCGCCCGCGCCATGCCGGCCGTGGTGGTCGGCGTGCTGATGATGTCCGAGTTCGTCGGCGCCAAGTCGACCGTCGGCACGGCGCAGGAAGCGTTCCAGTCGGGCATGGCGGCGGGGTGGGCCGTGCTCGGCGCCTCGATCGGCTTCCTGCTGTTCGGCCTGTTGATGGTGAAGAAGCTCTACAATTCCGGCGAATACACCATCTCCGCCGCGATCGCGCAGAAATACGGCAAGTCGACCATGCTCACCGTGTCCGTGATCATGATCTACGCGCTGCTGCTGGTGAATGTCGGCAATTACGTCAGCGGCGCGGCCGCGATCGCCACCGCGCTGCATGTCAGCCTGCCGGTCGCGATGTGCATCATCGCGGTGGTCTCGACCTTCTACTACGTGTTCGGCGGATTGAAGGGCGTCGCCTGGGTGACCATCCTGCACAGCGCCTTCAAGGTGATCGGCATTATCATCATCTTCGCGGTCGCGATGTCGCTGACCGGCGGCATCGCGCCGATCCAGGCCAAGCTGCCGGCCTATTACTTCACCTGGGACGGCAAGATCGGTTTTACCACCATCTTCGCCTGGACCTTCGGCACGGTCGGCGCGATCTTCTCGACGCAGTTCATCGTGCAGGCGATCTCCTCGACCCCGAGCGCGGACGACGCCCGCAAGGCGACGTTCTATGCGGCGGCGTTCTGCCTGCCGCTGGGTTTCCTGCTCGCGCTGATCGGAGTTGCCGCGAAATATCTCTACCCCGACATGAACAGCCTCTACGCGCTGCCGGTGTTTTTGGAGAAGATGCCGCCGCTCGCCTCGGCCTTCGTGACGACCTCGCTGGTCGCCTCGATCTTCGTCAGCGTCTGCACCGTCGCGCTCGCGATCGCCTCGCTGGTGGTGCGCGACTTCTACGTACCCTACTGGAAGCCGACGCCGGAGCGCGAATTGAAGATGACGCGCGTGTTCTCGGTGGTGATCGGCATCGTGCCGCTGGTGTTCGTGTTCTTCATTCCGGAGATCCTGAAACTGTCGTTCTTCACGCGCGCGCTGCGGCTGTCGATCACCATCGTGGCGATGATGGGCTTCTACCTGCCGCTGTTCGCCAGCAACCGCGGCGCCACCGCCGGCCTGATCGGTGCCGCGGTCTCGACCACGGCCTGGTACATGCTCGGCAACCCCTTCGGCATCGACAACATGTACATCGCCGCCGCAACGCCGCTGGTCGTGATGGCGATCGAGCGCGTGGCGCTGGGCCGCGCCCCTGCCGCTACCCAGGCGCCGCAGCCCAATGCATTCGTGGAAAGGACTTCGACATGACCGTCGATACCGGGATCGTCACCGCCGACATCGAGATCGCCGCCGACGGCATCGTTCGCCAGGCCGCCGGCGATCCCGAGCGGTTCGACGCCTTCATCCCCTCGCCTTGCGTGCAGAACCACGCCGCCAATCTGATGCCGCTCGCGAACGGCGATCTGGCCTGCGTCTGGTTCGGCGGCACGCAGGAGGGCATGTCGGACATCTCGGTGTATTTTTCGCGCCTGCCCCGCGGCGCGACACGATGGTCGCCGGCCGAAAAGCTGTCCGACGACAAGGGACGTTCGGAGCAGAACCCTCTGCTGTTTCCCGCCCCCGACGGCACACTGTGGCTGATGTGGACGGCGCAGCTTGCCGGCAACCAGGACACCGCCCTGATCCGCCGCCGCATCTCCCGCGACAATGGCAAGAGCTGGGGCCCGATCGAGACGCTGTTTCCCGAGCATCGCGGCCGCGGCACCTTCATCCGCCAGCCGATCGTGGTGCTCGACAATGGCGACTGGCTGCTGCCGGTGTTCTATTGCCACAGCACGCCGGGCCGGAAATGGAACGGCGACGAGGACACCAGCGCGGTGAAAATCTCCTCCGATGCCGGCAAGACGTGGCGCGATGTCGACGTGCCCGGCAGCCGCGGCTGCGTGCATATGAGCATCGCGCGGCTCGACGACGGCTCGCTGCTGGCAATGTTCCGCAGCCGCTGGGCGGACAGCATCTACCAGAGCAGGTCTTCCGATCACGGCCGCACCTGGTCGGCGCCTGTTGCGACCGTGCTTCCCAACAACAATTCCTCGATCCAGCTCACGCGGCTCGGCAACGGGCATCTCGCGCTCGTCTTCAACGATTCCAGCGCCAGGGACGCGACCGGGCGCCGCCTCTCGCTCTATGACGAGATCGAGGACGACCTGCCGCCGGTGCTTGCCGGGGACGGCAGCACGGCAGACGGCCGCACCGCGTTCTG
The DNA here is from genome assembly GCF_018130765.1 of Bradyrhizobium iriomotense. GTDB lineage: Bacteria > Pseudomonadota > Alphaproteobacteria > Rhizobiales > Xanthobacteraceae > Bradyrhizobium > Bradyrhizobium iriomotense_A. The sequence continues at coordinate 174,505 of NZ_JAFCJZ010000016.1, read as the reverse complement.
GGGCGCGCCGCGGGCGCCGATGACGCTGGCCGTCTCGGCCGACGGCGGACGAAGCTGGACCAGGCGCAATGTCGAGACCGGCGACGGCTATTGCATGACCAACAATTCGCGCGACCAGACCAACCGCGAGCTGTCCTACCCGTCCGTCAAACAGACCGCCGACGGCGCGCTCCATATGGCCTTCACCTTCCACCGCCGCGCCATCAAATATGTCCGCGTGACCGAGCCATGGGTGACGCGCGCCGCACGGGGCTGAGCTCATGTACAAGCGGCCTCACGCGCTGGTGACGGGCGCAAGTTCGGGGATTGGTGCCGCGATCGTCGAGCAGCTGCTGCGCGACGGCTGGCGCGTCACCGGGATCAGCCGCCGCCTTGCGACCTTTGACCATCCAGCGTTCGATCATTTGTCGCTCGACCTGAACGATGTCGACAGCATTGCCGACGCCGTTGCAGGCATCGCGTCGACCGCGCTCGTTCATGCCGCGGGGCTGCTCAAGGTCGGTCCGCTCGGATCGCTCGACCATGACGACGGCGCGGCGATGTGGCGGCTGCATGTCGACGTCGCCGAGCGCCTCGCCAACGCACTGGCGCCGCGCCTGCCGAACGGAGGACGTATCGTCTTCATCGGCAGCCGCACCGCATCGGGCGCCGCGGGCCGCGGGCAATATGCCGCGACCAAGGCGGCGCTGGTGGCGCTGGCGCGGTCCTGGGCGCTCGAGCTCGCACCTCGCGGCATCACGGTCAACGTCGTCGCCCCCGCCGCAACCGAGACGCCGATGCTGAAGGATCCCGCGCGCGCCAATGTCACGCCAAGACTGCCGCCGATCGGCCGCTTCGTCCGCCCGGAGGAAGTCGCCAGCGCCGTGGCCTTCCTGCTCTCGACGGAAGCGGCCGCCATCACGGGACAGCAACTCGTCATCTGCGGCGGCAGCTCGCTCTAACGCGCGATCAGGCTCGAACGCTCACAGCCGACCGATAGCGGCCGGCAACGATACGGCGGAAGAGCCACAGGACGACGGGACACGCCAGGAGCGCGGCGGCGCCGAAGTCGAGTGCGGCGCTCGCGGAGCCGAACGAGGTGGAGAGCTTGCCTCCGATCGCCGGTCCGGCCAGCATGCCAGCGTAGAAGACCGTGTAGAATATTCCCATTCCGATCGGCCGCATTGTCTGGTCGAGCACGCGCGCCGGCAGGCTCATGATCGCGCCAGCAGGCAGGCCGCAAAGGATTCCAAGAGCAACGACGATGGGAAGCACCGTGCCGCTCCGCGACAGAAGAAGCGTCAGGACGGCGAAGGCGATGCAGCCTATCACGAGGATCGCCTCGCCGCGCCCGGTCCGATCCGCGAGGAAGCCGCCGAACGGAACCGAGAGGGCGGCGAGCCAGAGCACGATACTGATGGTCGATCCGGCTGCGGCGCTGGACCAGCCCTGTTCGACAAGCATCGACGGGCCGAAACTGAAGATCATAGCAAAGCCGATATTGTAGAGGCACCAGATCAAGCCGGCGGCAATCACGGCGCAGATCGTCTGGGCGGTCAGGCTGCCGGGCTCGCCTTCTGCCGCGACGGTCGCATCAGGCGCGCGATAAACCAAGGCGATGAGGCCGAGCCCGATCAGGATCAAGCCTGCGACGGCAAGATTGACGGCATGGAGCCCGAGCGCCGCGCCAATGGCGGGCAGAAGCATCAGAGAGAGCGCGATGCCAGCCGGCCAGGAGTTGATGAAAATGGCCATCGCGGTGGCGATTTCCCGACCGGCAAACCAGTCCGCGACCATCTTGGTCATCAGAACGTTCAGGAGAACACCGCCGATGCCGGCAATCAGCCGGCCCGCGATCTGCACACTCCATGACGTCGACGTGGTCATCAGCAGTTCACCGGCCAGCATCATCAGGAGTCCGGCGAGGACCGTCACCTTGTCGCCATAGCGGCGGCCGATCGCGCCGCCAGGCAGGGCAAGCGCGGTGCCCGGCGCAAAATAGAGCCCGATCAGAACGCCGATATCGGCGAGACTCGCACCCAGACCCTGGCTGAGCTGCGGCGCGACGGCGGCGACGCTCTGAAACTGAAAGGCGATGGTGGCACGAGCAACGAACAGAGCAGCAAGAATGGTCCAGCGGCTTCGCATTTGGAGGCTCTCGAATGGTATGAACTATGCTGTCGGCTTGATATTCTGGTTCAGGCGGAAGAAATTGGTCGGATCATACTTCATTTTGAGCGCGGCCAAACGCGGATAATTCTCACCATAGGCGTCGCGAATACGGTCCTCGCCCTCATCGCCGAGATTATTCGCATAGACGCCGCCGGTCGAATAGGGCCTGACGGCGCTCCACAGCTCGCGTGCCCAGCGCATGTTCGCATCGTCGTCGGCCGGATCATCCCAGACCGCGACCGGGAAGCAGTCGAACGCCGCATCACGGTTTGCATAAGGCGAGTCGGACGCTGGAACGCGCGCGATTGCGCCGCCGACGTGCTGGAAGACCAATAGCGACGACGTGTTCGGCGCTCTCGCATAGGCGTCGAGCAGCGCGTCGATTGCACCCGCACCGATCTCGCGCAGGAACTGCGCCTTCCAGTAATAGCGACGTCCCCGTGGAAACAGGGCATCGCCGCCCGACTGAATCTCGAGATAGGGGACGGTCGCGAGGCGCGTCTCGACGGGGGAGCCGAACTCGATGATCCGTGAAAGCGCTTGCTCGCCGTCCTGATGCGAGCCGACATAGCAACCGGTGATGCTGAAGAAACGCTCGCCCGACGGCAGCGTCACGAGGGCGGCATCGACGTTGACCTCGTCGGCAGCGCTTCGGGCGAATTCATCGTAGAACCGCATGGCCTCGCGCGCCTGATCGAAAGGATGAAGCGTCGACGCGACAGGCAATGACGTGCCGATCGCATGCAACCGGTATTCGAACGCAGTCACGATGCCAAAGTTGCCGCCGCCGCCTCGGAGACCCCAGAACAGGTCGGGGTGTTCGGTCGCGCTGGCCCTCAAGATATTTCCCTCGGCTGTCACCACTTCGGCGGCAATCAGATTGTCGCAGGTCAGCCCGTATTTGCGCCCGAGCTTACCGAAGCCGCCGCCGAGCGTGAGCCCGGCGATGCCGGTATCGCTGTTGACCCCCATGGTGGTCGCCAGACCGTGCGCCTGCGTGGCACGATCGAACTCGCCGAGATCGAGGCCTGCCTCTGCGCGCGCGGTGCGACGGACCGGATCGACGTCGATGCGTTTCATCCGCGACAGGTCGATGACCATGCCGTCGTCGCAGACCGAGAGACCAGCGACATTGTGGCCTCCGCTGCGAACGGCCACCGCGAAACGGCGGGATCTCGCGAACGTCACGGCCTCGACCACATCCTGCGCATCCGCGCAGTAGGCGATCACGGCCGGCTTCTTGTCGATCGCGCCATTCCAGACCTTGCGCGCCTCGTCGTAGCCGGCGTCCCCCTTGAGAACCACCCTGCCCTTGAGCCGTAGCTGTGGGGCGGAGTGTGATTTTCCCATCAAATTGTCGTCTGGCCGCCGCTGCTCCATCCGATTTGCTCCTCGCCACCAATGCCCCATGGCATCGTCTCACGGAGCACCGGGTCGTTTCCTGAATCGAATCGGAAAAAGTTGCAAATTTCGCCAAAAATGGTGTCTCTAGGCCATGGCGACAATCTACGAGTTTGGTCCCTTTCGTCTCGAGACAGACGCCGGCACGCTGTTTCGGGAAGCCGAGCCGGTTGCGCTCGGCGGGCGAGCGGTCGCACTGCTTCGGCTGCTGCTGGAGCAGGCTGGAAAACCGATTGCCAAGGACGCGCTGATGGAGGCGGCCTGGCCGGGGCTCGCCATCGAGGAAAGCAATCTGACCGTACAGATCGCGGCGCTGCGCCGGACGTTTGCAGACGTCGAAGGCGGCAGTGGCTGGATCGAGACCCTGCCGCGCCGCGGTTACCGCTACGTCGGCCCGCCGGCCACAACGCTCTTCGATGGCAGCCGGCGAACGTGGCCCCCCTCCGCAATCTCCGACAAACCATCGATCGCCGTGCTGCCGTTTTCGAACCTGAGCGGCGATCCGGCCCAGGACTACTTTTCCGACGGCGTCACCGAAGACGTCATCACGGAATTGTCGCGTTTCCGGTCGCTCTTCGTCGTGGCCCGCCATTCCAGCTTCGTCTACCGCGCCAGGTCGTCCGACATCAGAGAGGTCGGCCGCCAACTCGGCGTACGTTATGTGGTGGAAGGGAGCGCGCGCCGGATCGGGAAACGGGTGCGGGTGACGGTCCAGCTACTGGATGCCGTGAGCGGCTTCACCCTTTGGACCGAGCGCTACGACCGCGAGATCGAAGACATATTCGCCATCCAGGACGAAATCGTCGGCAGGATCGTCTCGGCGCTGCCCGGCCGCGTCGAGGACGCAGGCCGCGATATCGCAAGAGGCAAACAGACCTCGAACATCACGGCCTACGATCTCGTCCTGCTGGGTAACGAGCGGTGGCGTCAGTTGACCGTGACAAGCATGGATGAGGCGAGAGGTTGCTTCGAAAAGGCCGTGGCTCTCGATCCAGCCTATGCGCGCGCTCACGCCAATATCGCCTGGACGATCGTCTGCGCCGCGTTTCTGGAATCACCCGCCGCGCCTTCGCTGGATGATGCGCACCGCGAGATCGAGATCGCGCTCGATCTTGATGAGAACGATGCCTGGTCGCACGGCGTGTTCGCCCAGCTTCTTTTCCTGCAGAAACGTGACCAGGAGGCCGAAACCCACTTCAAGCGGGCTCTGGCGCTCAACCCGAACGATGCCGACGTCGCAGCCGCGTTTGCCAACATCCTGGTCTATTGGGGGCATTGGCGGGAAGCGCTCACATGGATCAGATCGGCCAAACAGCTCAACCCGTTTCCACCCAACATCTATCATTGGTACCACGCGTTGGCGCTCTATTCGGCGCGCGACTACGAACAGGCGATCAAGGTGCTCAGGGAAGCGCGATCGAGTGATCGCTGGTCCCACGCACTCCTTGCGGCATGCTACGCGCAAACCGATCGACAGAGCGAGGCGGACCTCGAGGTGCGCGCGTTCATTCGAGAACGAGGCCTGGAATTGAGCGAGCGCGGTGAGGCGCTGCCGGTCAACACGCTCGAACTCGCCCGGATGCGCGCCGCCAGGTACAGAGATCCCATTGACCGCGACCATTTTCTCGAGGGCCTACGCAAGGCCGGCCTGAGCGGCGGGCCCGCCGATTTGGCATAGCGGCCGAAGCGGCGAAAAACGGCCGGGCCACCGATCACACCGCTTCTGCAATCGGGAATATGGCTTCGCACCGAACTGGTCCTTCGGTCCCGGGGCCTCTTTGTCGCCGGCCTTGCCATTCTCCGGCGTCGCTGAAGATCACGTGGAGCTGCAGATTGGCGCCGCTCCATTGTCGTTCTCACAATTTCAGCGCAAATGGATCACGCTCTTCGTTTGAAAAATCGATCATGACATTCTTGGTCTGCAAGAACTCCTCCAGCGCCGCGACACCGCGCTCCTTGCCGAAGCCGGACTCCTTGAACCCACCGAACGGCGCCATCGCACTGGAGGCACGGTAGGTGTTCACCCAGACTGTCCCCGCATGGACCGCCCGCGAAACACGCAATGCGCGCGACAGGTTCGTCGTCCAGACTCCGGACGCCAGCCCGTATTTGCTGTCGTTGGCGATGGCGATCGCTTGTTCCTCGGTCTCGAACGGAATGATCGACAGCACCGGTCCGAACACCTCTTCCTGGGCGATGGCCATCTTGTTGTCCACGCAGGTGAAGATGGTCGGCTCGATAAACAGGCCTCTCCCAAGGCTGTCGCTTTTTGCCGGCTTTCCGCCGCAGGCGAGAAGCGCCCCCTCCGCTTGTGCGTCGGAAATGCATTTCAGGATACGACCAAACTGAGGCTCGTTCGCCACGGTGCCCATATCGGTCGTCTTCTCCAGCGGATTGCCCAAACGAATCTTCCGGGCGCGATCAATCAGACGTTTTGCGATCTCATCGTGAATCGAACGCTGAACGAGCAGCCGCGAGCCCGCAATACATGTCTGCCCGGTCGCGCCAAAGATGCCGGCGAGAGCCCCGACGATCGCCCTGTCGAGGTCAGCGTCGTCGAAGATGATGTTGGGGGACTTACCACCCAACTCCAATGTCACCGGGACAAGAGAGCGGCCTGCCTCGGCCGCGATCTGACGGCCAACGTTCGGGCTCCCAGTGAAACTGACGCGATCGATCCGTCCGCTCGTAAGCAGTGCCTGCCCGGTCCTATAGTCGCCGGTCACGACGTTGACGACGCCCGCCGGAAAGCCGGCCTCGCGGACCAGCTCGGCGAATTCCAGCGTCGTCACGGATGCATGCTCGGACGGCTTGATGACGACGCAATTGCCCGCGGCGAGCGCTGGGGCGAGCTTGTTGGCAAGCAGCCCCATCGGCGAATTCCAGGCCGTGATGAGAACGGCAACGCCGATCGGCTCCCGGCGCGTGAAGTCGAAGACGTCGCGCTGATCCAGCGGGATCGTATCGCCAAAAATCTTGTCGGCGCAGCCCGCAAAAAACCGGTACGCGCGCGCCGCAAAATGCATCTGCCCGTGCGTCTCGCGGATGATCTTGCCGTTGTCGGTGCTCTCCATGATGGCTATGCGCTCGGCTTGCGCATCGAGCAGGTCGGCCAGCCTGTTCAGCAAATTCGCCCGGGCGAGCCCGGTCGTCTTGCTCCAGACGGATTCATAGGCTCTTCGAGCGGCCGCGATCGCATCAGCGACTTGCCCGGGAGTCGCCTGCGGCACCAACGCCCATTCCTCGCGAGTATAGGGATTGATGGCGGAAGGAGATTCGCTGCGCGGCCTCCGTGGCGATGCGATGGTGATCTGGCCGGTATCTTCGCTACGCGTGGCGAACAAGGCTCAAGCCGAGCTTTACGCGGCGATTGCGCGTGACGGCGGTACGCACAAGGTCGTCGAGCGGATGCAGACGCGCGCGGAGCTCTACGCGACAATCGGTCTGCACGCCTACGAAGCCCTCGATTCATCGATCGTGCAGACGATCGTTCCGGCCGGTATGCCTCAACACAGATGATCGCCGCCGGGCTTCGGCCCGCTGCAGATGCAGATAATGAAATTTTCCTTGATCTCTCGGTGCACACGCCGCGCTCTAACCCATTGAAAACCTCGAACTTTCGCTCCAATCCATCATGGGGAAGTTTGAGCTAGTTGTGGCCAAGAAGATCAAGGGTGACAAAATATGGCCGCTTCACGCCAAACAACACCATTCCCGACCGCCCGCTCCATCTTAGAAAGCTCGCGCGCATTCAGGATGAGGCCTACGCCTGATGCTCCCGCGGCCGCTCCTCCTCGCCATGCCGCCGTAGGAGGTCGAGCAGGCGCTTGCGCATGATCATTCCGGGACGGTCGGATGGCATGTGCATCTCGATCTTGCGGCCCATATCGACGATGGCGTCCGGATCCGTCGATTCCAGCATGTCGCGATCTTCGGCAATGATCGCGGCGTCCCAATCAATCAGCTCCTGCGTCGAGCAATCCGCCTCACTGTCATTGCGGAACAGCAGCTGGATGACCTGGATCTGGTCGTCAGAGATCGGCGTCGCACAATTGAAGATGATGTGCCGAATGCCGGACGGATATTCCATGTCGAGACGCCGGCAGAACGGCATGAACCATTTGTTGCGCTGATGCCGCCTGGTCATCGGCTCTTTCGTCCCGGTGATCCGGTGAGCATTGGGCGGATTTCGCACCGTGATGATGGTCTCGGCGTCGAAACCGGCTTCGGTCTCGACGATCTCGTACTTCTCCGGCTTTGGCTGATTGATGTCGCCAAAGGTGCCTTTGTGGACGAAGGCGAAGTGGGCATTGTCGAAGGAGTTTTCCATCAGCCGTAGCGCCGCCGTGTCCCATTTGTCGTAGAACTGGTTGATGCGGCGATAGCCGGGCATGCCGTCCTCGGGAATTTCGGGGATGTCGGCCAAAGGCTCGTCGAGCGCAATCCAGACATAGCCGTAGCGAGCCTTGGCGCGGAAGGAGCGCGCCTTGGCCTCGGGTACTGGCTGCTCGAACGGGAATTGCGGGATCATCACCAGCTTGCCGTCGCGATCGTATTCCCAGCCATGATAGCCGCAGACGATGTTGCCGTTGTTGCACCAGCCCTTCGACAGCTTCGCGGTGCGATGGCAGCACCGATCTTCGAGCGCGGCGGGCTCGCCGTTGGCGTCGAGGAAAAGGACGATCGGCTCGCCGAGCAACGTGAAAGGTTTCGGCCCATCCTTGAGATGGTCGACAGGCATCAACGCATACCAGAACCGGCGCAACACGGGCTGTTTGGTGCTCAACATGATCTTCCTCTCGTGTCCTAGGCGGCGAGGCGTGTAACGGCCCGCGCGGCATCGGCCTTGAGTTTTTGCAGATCGAGCCCCGGAATGGCTCCGTCCTCGACGACGATCCGGCCGCCGATCAGGAGATAGCGAAGCTTTGCCGAACCGCCGCAGGTCACCGGCGCGATCAAAGGATCGTGCATGCCGAAATGCCGGGGTTCGTCGAGATTGAAGATGGCGATGTCCGCCTGTTGCCCGGGCGCGAGCGTGCCGACATGGGGCATGCCGAGCACACGGGCGCCGCCGGCGGTTGCCCAATGCACGACGTCCTCGGCGGTCACGGCGCCTGCGCCTTTGACCGCGCGGTGCGTATGCCAGGCGCTATGCATCTCGCAGAGCATGTCAGCCGCCTCGTTGGAAGCGGCGCCGTCGACGCCGAGCGAGACGGCTCCGCCGAGGCGCGCCATCACATCGGCGGGCGCCACGCCCGAGCCGAGGCGGCAGTTGGACTGAGGACAATGGGCCATGCCGGTGCCGGTGCTCGCGAGAATCCGCACCTCTTCCTCGTCGAGATGCACCAGATGCGCGAACCAGACGTCCTGGCCGAGCCAATCGTGATCCGCCAGCCAATGCACCGGACGTTTGCCATGGACGGACAGGCAGAACTCGACATAGTCGGCGGTCTCCGACAGATGGCTGTGCAGCCGGACTCCCATGCGCCGTGCCGCTGCAATCACCTCGCGCAGCTCGCCCGGATCGAGGGACCATGTCGGCGTGGTCGGCGCCAGCGCAACCCGCGACAGGCTATTCGGCGAGGCATCGTGGAAGCGTTGCGCGCACGCCTCAACCGACTGGAGCATGCGATCGAGGCTTTCGACCGGCATCGCTGCGAACCTGTCGGTATCGACGTGGCGCGCCGTGGTGCCCCCGCCGCGGCAAAACACCAGACGAAGACCGAGGGTTCGCGCGACGTCGAAGATGACTTGTGCCGGATCGAACCGGAAGGTGTCGCTGAAGAGATAGTGATGGTCTGCGACCGTCGTCGTCCCCGAGAGCAGCAATTCCGAAAGCCCGATGCGAGCCGCGACCGCGAGCGCCTCCTCGTCGAATTTCGACCAGAACCGATAAGGCACCGCGCGCAGCCAGCCGGCCAGCGGCAGGTCGATCCCGGAGCCCACCCCTTTCAGCACGCTCTGGAACAGGTGATGATGCGTCGAGACCAGACCCGGATAGATCACGCCGCCCCGCGCATCGAGCCGGATCTCGCCCGGTTCCGGCGCGAGGGCGCCGATTGCCGCGATCACACCGTCACGTATCCGGATCTGGCCCGTGGTGCGCATCGCGGCGCCCGGCAGGCCGGTGAATATGCCTGCGGCATTGTCGATCAGAAGCGCCGTCATGTCTCGGCCCGGGTCTCGCTGTCATGCCAGTTCGACAGAGCCAGTTGGGACACCGCGACCATGGCGGCGAACAGCAACACTCCGGTCAACGTGATCAGGAACAGCGCCGCAAACATGCGGGGAATATCGAGGGAGAACCCCGCATCCAGGATTTCGTAAGCGAGCCCCGATGAACGACCGCCCGTGCCCGCCACGAACTCAGCGACAACGGCGCCGATCAGCGCGAGGCCGCTCGATATCCGCAGACCGCCGAAGAAATAAGGCAAAGCGCCGGGAATGCGCAGCTTGACCAGCGTCTTGAATCGGCTGGCGCGATTCATCCGAAAGAAGCTCGCAAGTCCGGGGTCGACGCTGCGCAGGCCAAGCGTCGTGTTCGAGATGATCGGAAACAGCGCCACCAGCGTGGCGCAGATGGTCAGCGACAACTGCGTGTTCTTCACCAGGATGATGATGAGCGGCGCGATCGCGACCACCGGCGTCACCTGAAGAAGCACAGCGTAAGGAAACAGGCTGATCTCGATCGCCCGGCTCTGCACGAACACGAAGGCGATCAGCGTGCCGAGAATCACGGCCGCCACGAACGCCTGCAACGTCACGCGCAAGGTCACGAGCAGCGCGCGGAACAGCGAGGGGCCGTGCTGCACGAAGCTTGTGAAGATGTCGCTCGGCTTCGGAAACAGATAGACGGGCACGGAGGCGAGCCGAAACCCGATCTCCCAGACGGCGAACAGAACGACCCCGACCGCAAGCGGGGCTGCGATCCGCACGAAAACTTCGGACTCGAACAGCGGCTTCACTCTTCTCCTCCCCCGACGGATTGCAGAGACGCCTCGGCCAGCCACGTCGACAATTCACGACAATAGGCCGCAAATTTCGGGCTATCGCGGAATGCCTGATCACGTGGCTGCGGATGATCGATGGTCATGATACGGAAGATGCGGCCGGGGTTCGCAGCCATCACGACGATGCGCGTCGAGAGGAACACGGCCTCGTAGATCGAATGAGTGACGAACGCCGTCGTCAGCTTGCGCTCCCAGGACAGGTTGACGAGATCATCGTCGAGCCTGTTGCGCGTGAACTCGTCGAGCGCGCCGAACGGCTCGTCCATCAACAGGAGATTGGGGCTCGTGACCAGAGCACGCGCGATGGAGACGCGCATCTTCATTCCACCGGACAATTGCCTTGGGAAATGCCGGTTGAATGCCGACAGACCGACGCGCGCAATGGCATCGGCGACTTTCGGATCCGCCGTGGCCCGCGGCATGTTCGCGAACTCGAGCGGCAGGCGGACATTGGCCTCGACCCGGGACCAGGGCATCAATGTCGGCTCCTGGAACACGAATGCGAGACGCCTGCCCTCCTGTCCCACCTGGCCGAAATCGCCGCGCCACCACAACAGGCGGCCATCCGAAGGCTCGATGAGATTGGCGATCAGCTTGAGAAGCGTGCTCTTGCCGCAACCGGATGGACCGATCAGGGTCAGGAATTCGCCCTCGGCGATGGCAAGATCGATCGGCGCCAGGCCGCGCGCACCGTTGGCAAAGACCTTCTCGGCGGACAGGACCTCGACGGCCGGCGGCCGGTCAACAGCTGTCGTCATCTGCCTTGCCCCCTCGTCGAACGGCTCAACGGGCAACAGCACCGTCATGTCAGCATCCCTTATTTCAGCCCGACCTTCAGGTTCTTGACGAACCGGTCGTCGAACGATTTCCGCCAGTCCACCTTGGAGTCGAGCAGGTCGCCCGCGACCAGGAAATCATAGGTTTGCCTGTATCGGTCGGCCGTGATGATGCCGACGCCCAGCGTTGCAGCATCGCCGCGGTCGATGGCCTTCATGTCTTTCAATCGGTCGAGGGCAAAGGCGAGCTGGCCATCAGTCATCTTGGGATTGGCGGCCTTGATCAGCTCATTTCCGGGCGCAGGATTTTTCATGTAGTCGTACCAGCCCTCCAGCGAGGCTTTGACGAAGCGCTCCACCACACCGGGCTTGTCGGCAATCATCTTCTCGGTGGTGACGATCGTGGACCCATAGGGCGGATAGCCTCCGTCCGCGAGCAGGAAGAACTTGACTTTCTCCTGCTGCTGCTCGGCCTGATACGGCTCGGAAGACGGATAGGCCTGCTGCGCGACGGTCTTGTCGGCGAAGAAAGGCTGCAGGTTAAAGGTATAGGGGCGGATCTGGTCGTCGGTGTAGCCGTATTTGGTCCGCAGCCAGGGCCAGAATGTCGTCCGCGACGATCCGGCAATCAGAATCGGCCGACCCTTAAGTGCGGCGAGGTCCGCCACATCGTCATGGACCATGATGCCCTGCAAGTCGAACTGGAACGAGGAAGCGACCGTCACGAGCGGCAGGTTCTGCTCGCGGCCCTTGAGAACCTGGATGTCGTAGCCCATCATGAAATCGGTATCGCCCGCGAGCAGAAGCTGCGAGCCGTTCACCTGGGGGCCGCCCATCTTGATCGTGACATCGAGCCCGGCTTTTTCGTAGAGCCCCGTCGCCTTGGCCTGGTAGAAGCCGCCATGTTCAGCTTGTGCGAACCAGTTCGTCAGGAACGTGACCTTGTCGGCGGCCTGCGCCGGAGCGAGGGATGCGACCAGTGCCGCACCCGCCAACAGACCGGCTGCGATCATTCGGGACAGATTCTTCATGGCCATGCTGGGTGCCCTTCTGCAGCTCGCCGCCATCGGCCGGCGAGCAATGCGCTGCGAGACTTTCCGAGCGTGAGGATGCATGGGCAGGCTGTCACCTCAAAGCATTTAGATTCGAGCAATCCGTTGCCTTTCTGGCAACGCCGCTTTGCTGTGCAAGCGGGTTGGTCTCATTCCGATGGAGCAGACCTCATGGGCGCCTTTGGCTTGCAGGCCGGCGCCCGTTAAGCCGAACCGACCATGGACTTGGCGGAAGGAAGCGAAGGTTCCAGGCGCTCTATTGCCTTCGCAGCGATGCTGGTTTCGTGGGCAATCTGCCACGAAAAACGAGGCACAAGGTCGCCACGAAAAAGAGGCGCTCCGGGTACCGGTGACCAACCGGTACCCGGCCTTGAGCCCGTCAGAACTTCATGGTCACGCCGGCATAAACCGTCTCTTCCGTGCAGCTGTTGTTGCTGGTGCCCTTGAACAGACAGCTTGCACTTCGATTGTGATCGAGGCCGAATTTGTTCTGCCAATAGCGGTAGGCAACCCAGAGATCGACGAAGTGGGCGTATCGCGGTCCCCAGAGTGCCTTGCTGGCATCGAACGTCAGTCGAATGGGTTCGGAGTTCAATGTCACCACGGTGGGCGTGCTGACGACCGGATTCTTCTCGTAGCCTTTCGACCCTTGCCAGGCGGCGCGGCGCGGCTAGAACCGCCCCATGTCCCGCCGCAGCTTGGCAAGGAAGCGGGCGCGTTTGCCCGCGGCGGCGACATTCATGTGATAGAGCGCGTAATAGCGCACGCGCGCCTTGCCGCCGGTGAACCACGGCAAATATCGCTTGATGATCTTGCGCGGCGGATCGGCCATGCCGATCGCCTGCCATCGCGGCCGGCCATAGGTTGCAATGCCCGTGATGCGCTCGATGTGTTGCAGCATCGGCTTCGCATGGCCGGGATCGGACAGGTCGAGCGCGATGCCCGGACCGAACATACGGTCGAACCAGCCCTTGAGCATCGCCGGCGGCCCGAACGACCAGGTCGGAAACTGCACGACCAGAGCATTCGCCGCCATCAGGCGCGCGACATAAGCCTCGCTATTGCGCCGGTTCCGCACGGGATCATGATAGTCGCGGCGGCGCTCCGCACTCAGGACGGGATCAAATCCCTCGGCATAGAGATCGAGCAGATCGACCGTATGCCCGGCCTCGGCGAGCCCGGCCAACGCCTCGCTCCGAATGGCCGCGTGAAAGCTGTCGGCAAGCGGGTGGCAATACACGTAGAGGACGCGCATCGCTCATCCCCTCGTGCTGACGAAGCTCCGCATCTTGCCGGGATTGAGCAGGCCATGCGGATCGACCTCATGCTTGAAGCCGAGCTGATCCGCATCGGCACGCTTGTAGCGGCTGCCGTCCTCGATCGTGAAGACGTGCGGATTGGCGATGAAGACGCCGCGCTCCTCGTGCAGACGTATGATCTCGTTCAGGCGATCCGCATCCGTGTAGCGGATGACCGGCAGGCTGCTGCAGGTGACGCGGCCGCCGAAGCGGATGAATTCGAGGTGCAGCATGACCTCGTCCGGAAATAGCTCGCGCATCTCGGCGACCTTTTCCAGGACGCGATCGTGCGGATAGAGGCATTGCAGATAGGTCACCGACCGGTCGCTCTTCAGAACCTGGAGCGTGGTGTGATTCCAGCAATATTCGTACAGCGGGACCCGGCTCGGGCTCTCGTCGGTCGGTGTCTCCAGCGTGATCGTGCCGCGGCCACCGAGAAGCGACCTGAAACTCTCGAGAGACGGCTCGGCGATCATCGCCATCAACACGCTCTTTCCCTCGGGGCAATGCAGCTTCATCGCCCCGAAATAGGAAGGCAAAGGCCAGGTGACCGGCGAGAGAACCTTTTTCACGATCCCGTCGGCCAGCGCTACCTCGTATCCGAATGCCGCGGCCTCCATGAAATCGTCGAAGGCGACGATGACGTCGATCCAGTTCCAGGCAGGCGCCAGCGGCATTTCCAGTGCCGTGATGATGCCGGTGGTACCATAGGCGCGATTGACCTTTTGCGCCGCATCTCCGCGCAGTTCGAGCACGCGCGGCTTCTCTTCGAGGGTCACGATCCGCGCTGCCAGAATGTTGCCCGGCTCCCGCAGGCCGCCATAGGTTACGGAACCGATGCCACCCGACCCGCCCGCGACGAAACCGCCGATCGTCGCCATGCGCTTGGTCGAGGGATGCAGCCGCAGCTCCCACCCCTCAGCCTGCGCGGCGGCATCGATCGCGCTCATCTTTGCGCCCGCGCCGACCCGAACGACGCCGGATTTGATCCACTCGATACTTTCGAGCTGTGAGATGTCGAGAAGCACGCCGCCCTCGAGCGGCACGGCCTGTCCGTAATTGCCGGTGCCGCCTCCGCGCACGGTCAGCGGCACACGATGGCGCGCGCAAACGGACGCAATCCGAATGACGTCGTCCTCGTTACGCGGCAGCACGATCAAGTCGGCAGACTTGCCGTCGAGCTGTGCATTGAGGATGGGGCTATACCAGAAGAAGTCGCGCGAGCGACGGCGCACGACCTTCTGCTCGGTCACCACCGGAATGTCGCCGAGATCGGCGATCAGCCGGTCCAGCGCATCAGATGCGAGATCAGTCACCATTGGCCCCCCTTCGATGCACGAGCTCCGCCGCGATCGCTTCGGAGCCGATGACGAAGCCGAAGCACTGGTTGACGTTGTAGATGGTCGCGGCCATGCAATAGTCGGGTGACGTCGTGGCCGTGCAATCCTCCAGGAGCAGGCAATCGTAGCCGCGGAAATTCGCGTCCTGGAGCGTGCAGAGCACGCACTGATCGGCGTTGACCCCCGCAAACATCAAGGTGTTCACGCCGAGATTGCGAAGAATGCTGTCGAGCTCGGTATCCTGGAAGCCGGACATCCGGTACTTGGCGACGTGAATGTCCGTCGGCTCCGTCGGCAGCTCATCGACGATCGCCGCCGACCAGCTGCCTCGCTCCAGCACTTTCGCGCCCGAGCCCGGCAGCGCGTCGCCGAGGCCGATGCCGGCGCCGGTCGGATTGTACACATGCAGCAGCGACGGGCTGAGATTGAGCCGGTCGGGCCGGTTGCCCCAATTGAGCCAGATGATCGGCACCTCGCAGCCGCGCAGCAGCGGCAGCAATCGCCGTAACGGCGCGATCGGTCGCCGCGCCGGCGCGACGTCCACGCCGATATGCGCAAGCCACCCCCTGGGATGGCAGAAGTCGTTCTGCATATCGACGATGACGAGCGCGGTGCGGGCGAGGTCGAACGTGACAAGCTTGCCGTGAGCCTGGACCGTCGCCGGTCGCGGCAGGACCGACTGGCGCACGAGACTGGCGCGCCCCTCCGCGACCATCCAGCAGTTCGCACGGCTCGAGCCCAGCGGCAGCAGGCCTTCGTTCACGGCGGGATCGGATGATATGACGCCCATCGATCAGAGCCCTTGCAGGACGCGCATGTCCTCAGCATCGAGCGCGACCGGCTCACCGCTGCGGATCAGCTCGGAAAAGCCTTCGTTCGGCGTCATCACGGTGAGCGTGTAGAGCTTGCCCGGCCCCGTGTTCTCGATGACGTGCTCGGAGCCCGGGTGCAGCAAAAGCGAATCGCCCTTCTTGATCGGCAGGGTCTTGCCGTCGCAGCGCGCGACACCGACGCCGTGCAGCACATGAAAGAATTCATGCGCCGCGGCGTGCTCGTTGGGTGGCGTCGCCCCACCGGGCTGGAAGATTTCGATGACGAAGATGTTGCCGATCCGATCCGTCACCTGGTCGAACAGGACGACGAAATAGTTGGTGTCCTTCGGCGAGATGCGAAAGACTTTCGCATGCGTGAGATCGGCGACGCTGAACGACATGGATCATTTTCCTCGGACCGTGCACTCTCGTCATGACGGATGTCGCATGACAACGCATCGCCTCAAAGCGCTTTAATTCGACAGACCTGTTGCCTTTTCGGCAACGAACCACCATCCTGCGGAAATTGATCGGGCCAGGACCATGCTTCACAGCCGGCTGTTGAATTACATTGACGAGGTTGCCCGCACCGGCTCGATCCGCAAGGCGGCAGACCGTCTCAATGTCGCAGCGTCAGCAATCAGCCGCCAGATTCTCGCACTCGAAACGCAGTTGGGAACGCCGATCTTCCAGCGTCTTCCGAAGAAGCTGATCCTGACGGCCGCAGGGGAGGTCCTGATCGGACATGTCCGCCAGACGCTCAAGGAGCTGACCCGCACCCAGGTCAAGATCGAGGAATTGAAGGGCCTGCGACGCGGCGAAATCACATTGGCGATGATGAGCGGCCTCGCCTCCAACCTCGTCCCGAACAAGGTCAAGGAGTTTCGAGCGGCCAATCCGCGCGTCAAGCTCAACCTGACGCTCTTCAATACGGGAGCGGAAATTCAGGTTGCCGTTGCCAGCGGCGAGGCCGATCTCGGGATCGGGTTTGATTTCGGCAAGGACAGCAATCTGAAGGTCCTCGCGCGCGCCGTGGGCCGGCTCGGCGCGGTGATGACCCCAAACCATCCATTGGCAAAGCGAAGCAACGTCCGTCTCAGCGATTGCATCGACTACCCGCTCGTCATCGCCGACAGCACGAGTGCGATCCGGCCCTATCTGGAGGCGGCTTTCGCCCGCGTCGCGATCGACCTGCAGCCGGCGATCGAAACCAATTCGATCGAGATCATGCGGCACGCGGTCATCCTGAACGATGGCATCACCTTCCTGACCCCCTTCGACGTGGAATCCGAGCGGCGTGCCGGGCGGCTCACCTACGTTCCCGTTCGCGAGCTTGCGCAGGACGCGCAGGCGTTGATGCTGATCGGCCATGTCCGGGGCACCAGCGCGATCGCGAGCGTGCTTGCGGAGCTGCTGAAGGCGATGATCCGCGAGGTCACCAGCTGAGCCGGCGAAGACGACAGCGACGATCATCACAGCCGTCGTCACGGCCCGCGCGGAGCGCGTTGCCAAAAGGGCAACACAACAGACGAAATTAAGCACTTTTCATGCTTCCGCGGATGCCCAACAATGATTGCCAGGCCGCTGGGCGACGAAGCCTTGCCGGCTTTCCGCTAATTCGGGCCAAGGCAACCGAGATGAAACTGAAGTCGCATTGGTGGTGGGACCTGTCGGCCGAGGATTTCCGTCAGCTTGATATGAGCAGGATCGTCGCCGTGCTGCCGGTCGGCGCCGTCGAGCAGCACGGGCCTCATCTGCCGGTTCGCGTCGATACGGCGATCGTCGAAGGCATCATCCAGCACGCAGCTGCGCAGATGGCGGACGATTTCCCGGCCCTCATCCTGCCAACGATGTCGATCGGCAAGTCGAACGAGCATTCTGCGTTTCCCGGCACGCTGACGCTCTCGGCGGAAACCTTGGGCCGCGTCTGGTACGAGGTCTGCGAGAGCGTTCACCGGGCCGGGGTCCGCAAAGTCGTCTTCGTCAACTCCCATGGCGGGCAGCCGCAGGTCATGGAGATCGTCTGCCGCGAGCTCCGCGTCAGGCTCGGCATGTTGGCCGTCTCCTCGCAATGGTCGCGCTTCACGGACCTGTCGGACCTTTTCAATGCGGCCGAACGCAAGCATGGAATCCACGCTGGAGAGATCGAGACCAGCGTGATGCGCCATCTGCATCCCGAACTCGTGGACATGGCGCTGGCGGAGGATTTCAGGTCTCTCTCCCAGACGCTGGAGACTGAATGCGAGATCCTGATGCCGGAAGGTCCGGTTGGATTCGGTTGGCAAATGCAGGACATCAACCCCAAGGGAGCCTGCGGCAACGCCGCTCTCGCTGATGCCGAGCGCGGCCGCACGGCTGTCGAACGCGCGGCCAGACGCTTGATCAAGCTGATCAAGGAGGTCGAGCGGTATCCCATGTCCCGGATCAAATCGGCAGCGGATTAGCCGACTCCGATGATACGGCGAACTGGAATTTTCGACACGCCGCGCCTTTGAATGAATTCACGATAAAGCTTCCCTAGATGTCAGCAAAATCGCTCCGCCTGCCCGTCCTGCCCCCGCAAATCGAGACCATGACGCTGAAGGACGGCACACGGCTCGATGCCGACGTTTACCGTCCGGCCGCGCCGGGCTCCTATCCGGTTCTGCTTCAGCGCCAGGCCTACAGCAGGCGCATCGCATGCAGCATCTGTTACGCGCACCCGGCGTGGTACGCTTCCCATGGCTATATCGTCGTGGTGCAGGACGTCAGAGGACGCGGCACCTCGGAAGGCACATTCCGCCCAGGCGAAACCGAGATTGAGGACGGTGCCGAGGCGATCGAATGGGCAGCGCGTCTCGATGGTGCGAACGGCGACGTCGCGATGTATGGCTTCTCCTATCAAGCCTACAATCAACTGCTTGCGGCTGCTGGAGACTGCCCGTCGTTGAAGGCCCTCGCGCCGGTGATGGGACCATGGAATCCTGCACACTGGGCCTATGAGAACGGCGCCTTGCAGATGAAGCACATGATCGGCTGGGGCATTCAGATTACTGCGGAGGCGGCTCGACGCGCCGGTGACGACGAGGCATTCAGCGCTTTGCAAGCCGCTGGGGCCAATCTGCCGCTCACCGGCCCCGTCGCAGCAATGCCACAGCTGCTTCAAAAATACCGGCATTACTCGCACGTCATGGACTGGCTCGAGACGCCGCCCGATTCCCCGTATTGGGACCGCATTTCGCCTGTGACGCATGTGGACGCCATCCGCGCCCGGCGTCTGCCAATACTGTTCGTTGGCGGATGGTTTGACCCATTTCTGCCGGCCACGATCGAGTCCTTCCGGGCTGTTGCAAGCAGCTGCGATGACACCAAGCTCATCGTCGGGCCATGGATCCATTTTCCGTGGACCCGGAAAGTGGGCTCGGTCGACTTCGGGGTAGAAGCAGAACGCAATATCGACATCGATCACATCCGGTTCTTCGACCGCGTCCTGAAGGGTTCGCCGAGCCAAGTCGGAGGCAAGCGGATCGAGTTGTTCGATATGGGTTTGAAAAAGTGGCGGCAGTATCAGGATCTGCCGGCAAACACGCAGAAATTGTTCCTCGGTGGCACGGGTCGAGCCTCGCTGGATGTACAGGACGGCACTCTCGGTCTTCAGTCGGGCCCGGAGGTGGATGTCGAGCACATCGTGCACGATCCCTGGCGACCGGCGCCTACCGTTGGCGGTTACTACGGCGCTCCGACGGGGCCAGTGGACCGCCGGGTCGCCGATGAACGCGGCGACGTCCTGACCTTCACGACGGAAGCGCTTGCTGACGCCGTCGAGGTGGTCGGCGAACCCGAGGTCGAGCTCGAGCTTAGCTGCGACCGTCCGAGCTTCGACCTTTGCTGCATCCTTTCACTCGTCACTCCTGACGAACGGGTCCTTCAGATCTCGAGCGGATACGCGCACCATCGCGCTGCGACGGCTGGCCGATACAAGCTGAAGCTTGCCACCACGTGCGCAACGCTCAAGAAGGGTGAGCGGCTCCGCCTCTCCGTCGCGGGGGCGGATTATCCGGCGTATCCCGTCAATCCGGGAACGGGCGAAGATCCGGTGAGCACCCCAAAGACGCATGCCGTCGTGACCACGATTGCGGTCTGGCACGGTCCGTCCCGAGCATCACTGCTCCGGCTGCCTGTCGGATTCGGCTCGGAGATCCGGCCCACCTAGTTCCAAGCGTCGGCACGCCCACGAAATTGATGCCGACGCTCTCACGGGCTTTAGATCGTTGGCATTGGCTCATCGCCCCTGAAAGGCCGCCGGTCGCCAGCCGATCCCACGCTGCGCAATTGTTAAAGGGAGGTGTCCGGAAGATCGCCTCGGCCTTCTTGATGGGCAGTTTGGCTCTCTTGTCGCGCGCGCATCTGGCTGGGGTGGGAGGGATCGAACCTCCGAATGGCGGAATCAAAATCAGTTCGATTATTCAACGATTTCAAGGCGCATTTGGGAAAAACGGCGAAAACATGCTCCAGCAATTTCAACAGGTTGGCAGTCGTTTCCAAATGAAAAACAGCCCTCCACGCAGGATCAGTCCCGGCAAATCAGGGCGAACTGCGCCGACGCGCTCGCGGGCTTCAGCGTCGAGGGCGTCTGCTTAACTGGCGTCGTACCCGCGGATGACCGATCTCACCGTGCTGCACCGGCGAGAGTGCGGACCATCCTCGATCTATTTCGCAGCTGACAGCCAGACAGGCTGCGACCCCGTGGCTGTTCGCCCGGACGGAACGGTTCGGCATCAGAGGCGTTTTTCGCACTGAAGAAACGCGATTGGTAGGACGCATGTGCTGATGCGAAACGGCCGAACTGCACTTACGTTTAAGTGTCCCGCGTGCAGTCGGGCGACGCCGCATCGGTTTCTTTACATCAAGAACGGCTGCCACATCTTTCAATGTCGTGACTGCGGACTGGGACGCACCGAGGCATCGAACTTCGATCCCCTCGCCTATTATGACGATGGCTACTTCTCCGGCCGTCAGTCCGATGGCTACGCCGACTATCGCGGCGCCGAACCCGTGCTACGGCGCGAGTTCGCCCGCACAGTCGAGTTCATCCAGCACCGCAAGCCACAGGGCTGCCTGCTCGAGATCGGTTGCGCCTACGGCTTCTTTCTCGATGAAGCCCGCCGCGCCGGATTTGAGGTCAGCGGCATCGAGCCGGCGGAGGCGGCTGCTGCCCATGCTGGCGATCTCGGCTTGAACGTCGTCTGCGGCCTACTGAGCGAAGCGACTCTCAAGTCGCTTGGTACCCAGGATGTCATCGTCCTCCTCGACGTGATTGAGCATCTGCCCGACCCGAAGGAAGCCCTCGCGCTGTTCGTCGACCATCTCCGGCCGGACGGAATCATCGTGCTGACGACCGGAGACTTCGGTTCCTTGGCGGCGCGGTCGACCGGCGCGCACTGGCGCCTGATGACGCCTCCGCAGCACCTGTGGTTCTTCAACCGCGACAGCATCGCGTCTCTGGCCCGTTCGGTCGGCCTTCGCGTCGAAAGTTTCGATCACCCTTGGAAATTCGTACCGCTCTCGCTGATCGCCTTCCAGGCCGGTCGCATGCTCGGCCGCAAGATCGCGGCCAGCCCGAGCGGCAACCGGTTCGCCATTCCGGTGAACCTGTTCGACGCGATCCGCGTGGTCTTGAGCAAGACGCCCCCATGTTCGGATAAGAGCCTGCCATGACCCGCCGGATTCGCAATCCCTGGGTCGTTGTCCCCGCGTACAATGAAGCGCCGGTGGTCGGCAGCGTCGTGTCCGGCATTCGCCACGCCGGATACACGGTCGTCGTGGTCGATGACGGCTCCGCCGACCGCACCGGCGAGGTCGCGTTGCTCGCGGGAGCGGTCGTCCTTCGGCATCCGATCAACCTCGGCCAGGGCGCCGCGCTGCAGACCGGCATCGACTACGTCCTCGAGAAGCTTGCGGATGCGCTCGTCACGTTCGACGCCGACGGCCAGCATTCCACCGCGGCCATCGCGGCGCTGCTCGCGGCGATCGAGCAGCCAGGCATTGATTTCGCGCTCGGCAGCCGCTTTCTCACCGGCGCGACCGCCAATCTGCCGGTGTCGCGCCGCATCCTGCTCAGTGCCGCGATCTGGTTCACGCGCGCGAGCACTGGACTGCCGGTCACCGATACCCACAATGGCCTTCGGGCGATGACCGCGCGCGGCGCCCGCGCGATCTCCTTGCGACAGAACCGAATGGCGCACGCGTCCGAAATCCTGCACCAGATCGCGCAGAGCCGCCTGCGATTTGTCGAGGTGCCGGTGAACATCGAGTACAGCGCCTATTCGCTGGGCAAGGGTCAGCGCCTCACCGATGCGATGACCATCCTGATCGATCTGTTTGCGCGGAGGCTCTACCGATGATCGCGCAGCTGTTGCTGACGGCCTTTCTGGCATTGGTTCTGGTCTACGCCTGGTCGGTGCATCGGACGGTGCCGATCATCGGCCTGCTCGCGAGCGGCGCTGCGCTCGCCGGCCTCTACTTCGTCTGGATGCCGGAGCATGCCAACGCACTTGCGGCCTTCGCGGGAATCGGCCGCGGCTCCGACCTCATCGTCTACACCTGGGTCGTGATCAGCCTGCTCATCATGCTCAACTTGCATCTCAAGCTGCGGCTCCAGCTCGACATGATCACGCGGCTTGCGCGAGCCGTGGCGATCGATCGCGCCAAGGAGAGCCAGCGTGAGGCAAGCCCCCCGCGAAAACGTCGTGCGGTCATGTTGAGCCGAACGGCCGAGTCGCCCCCGATCGAATTGCAGGCGAAGAAGTAGATGCCATTGCCAGGCCGGGCCGGGAGTTGGCGTCACTCGCCGGGCCCGCGACGATTGGCGTAGATCTGGGCGAACGGGCGGCCAAATCGCGTGACCTCGTCAATCAGTACGGCCGTCGTGCCGTCGGCACAAGGCCAGCGCTCGGTGGTGATCAGGTAGTCGGCCTTGTACAGCTTGGTTTCGTTAATCCAGTTGCGACGGAACATCACGCCGGCCAGTTGCTCGCGCCAGCCCAGGCAGACCAGCACGCGCGGCGGATCGCGCGTGAACCGGCCTTCGGCGTCAATTCGAGCCTCGAGGCGACGCAGCGCCTCGGGAGCGGCCATGCTCCAATAATCGAGGTCGAATCGACCGTAAGCGCCGACGACGCCGCCTGCCAGACTGTTCATCGCGATATATTCGAGCGGATGCAGGATGACGAGCGTCACCACGATGGCGGCCGTGTGCGCGACCCCAAGGGCCGCGGGCACAATCGGGAGGCGTCGCAAGAAGGGCAAGAGGCTCGTGAGCCCGCGCGCGGCCACGATGGCGAGCATTGGGATCACGAACAAAACGTGGCGGACACCGTCATAGAGCGTCGAGCCTTGCAGAATGAGCACCCCGATAGGCCCGAACGCCGCCGCAGCGACGACCAGCACCGCGCGCGATCCTGCGAGGTCGACGGCGACCGGTCGCAGTCCCGCGACGCCGTACCGACGCAGGGCGCCGAGGGCGGCGCGGCTCCACGACCCTGCTGCACCGATCCAGACCGTCATTCCGATCAACAGCAACGCCAAAAAGCCCTCGGGCAAGCGCGCCAGGAGCTGTCCGGGGATGTACCAGGCGGGCAGTTGATCGGTGAACGTGCGCCGGCCCCAGTTCTGGAATTCGAACGAGGTGTCGAGCGTAGCAAAGTGCCGATTGGCCTCGAGGAATTGCGTGAGTGGATTTCCAATCTGCAACCACGGCCAGAGAGCAATCGCCGTCAGCCAGGCGATGAGGATGACGAGCGGCGTATGCAAGGCGATCCGGCGCAATTGGCCATAGCCCGCGGGGCCATGGCGCAGCAGCGCCTCGAGCGCGCAAAGGCTCATGCCGCCGACGAGGTAGACGTGCGTGATCACCCCGCCGGTGCGCGTCGCAATGGCGAGGCCCGTGGCAAGGCCCGTCGCGAGGGTCAGACGCCAGTTCGGCACCCTCCGCCGCACCATCAGGACGATCGAGAGCGTCGACCAGCTCATGGCGAACAGGAACGGCACGTCGATCGGGGCGAAGAACAGGTTGCCGTACAGGTAGCCGGTCAGCAGGCACAGGATGAGCGCCGTCAACCCAGCCCAGTGCCCGACCGTGAGCCGTGCCATCGGCACGACAGCGGCGAGCCCAGCGAGGCCGACCAGGAAGGTCATGGCGTGCCGGACCGTGATCGGGTTCGCGAGGTCGAGCGACTGCACGGCCGCGACGAGCACCTGAAACCACGGTCCATACATCCACAGATACTCTTCGACCGTCTCGAACTGAGACCGGTCCGCAAAGGCGCTCGCGTACCAGGCAAGCGCCTTGGGGCCGTAATCATCGGTGTTGAATTCGTCGGTCGACAGCCCGTAATCCGCGGCGGTCTTAAGCCCGATGACCAAGGCCACGCCCAGCACAAGGAGCACGAGCAACGTCTCGGCATGGCGGGCAGCAAATGTGAGGCCGAGTTCCGGCCTCACAAACCCAGAGTCGTCGCCATCCGCCCGCTCAAGCGCCATGCATTGTCCTCAACCGGTTGCATGACAACGCACTGGTGGCGCCTGGAATTGTGGTGGGAATTCGTGCGGCGGGATCGCCTCGTCGCTGCTACCACCAAAGCGATCGAGCGGCTGCACGAGGAGTTCACCGCGCGATCAAGACGCCGACGGTTCTTCCGTCGGCCGGCGCGACGCCCCGCTCAACCGCAAAGATCGGGAACAAACCCCCAGCGCACCTCAAGTGTTGTCCTATGCGTTTTCACAACACGCCTGAAGGGAACTTTGTTCCATCAGGTCTTCTAAGGCGATAGCAATGGCGATCCTTCACCGGTGCCGGAACCGCGGGAGCCACATGGGCGCGAGCCAAAGATGATGCAATCGTATCCAGGCGCGGACTTCGACCTCAATAAATAAATCCGGACGCCCGGCTCAGACCTCAATCAAGGCATAGGGGCGACCGCTGGGCTTCTCGATTGATCGGGCCACGTTGTAGACCGGCGCGCCTCCGGGCGTGCGGCCTTCATAGCGGCCCTGATGGGCATGGCCGTGCACCACCGCGCTCACCTTGAATCGATCGATGGTTTCGCCGAGACGTGATGAGCCGAGGAACGGAAGAATCTCCAGTGGCTCGCCCTCGACCGTATCGAGAATCGGCGCATAGTGAAGAACGACGACAGCCTGCTTGCTCGCTACCGCGCGCATGGCATTTTCGAGGCGCGTCGCTTCGTTGACGGCTTCGGCTACCAAGCTCTTGATGACGGCCTCGCCGAACGAAGCAAGCATGCGACGGCCGAACCCGCCGATGAACCCCTTCACCCCGACGAAGGCCACACCGTCGATTTCGTACGACTGCCCGTTGAGCACGTGCATCCCGGCGCTCTTCAAAATGCGCTTTACGTCTTCAGTCTGTCCGGACTCGTAGTCGTGATTTCCGAGCACGCCGACAACGGGAATGGAGCAGGCGCGCAAATCCTCCGCCAGAAGTTCCGCTTCGAACGGCTTGCCCAGGTCAGTGAGGTCGCCGCAAAGGACGAGCACCTGGGCCTTGGTCGAGAGTTCGGCAAAGAGCTCCCGGAAGGACAATGTGCGGTCCTCCTTCACGTGGAGATCACCAATGGCCGCGAAAATGAGCTTCTTAGGTTTTTCGGACATGGCGCTACTCAGTATCTTCCTCTGCGTCGACAAAACCCCATTCCTCAACGGCCGGCGCATAATCGACCTGCGAAAACAGCCGTCCCCGACATATCTTCACGCGCGGCGGAGGAAGCTCGAACTGTGCCTTCAGGCGGGCGACCAGTTCCTCCATAAGCCAGCGCGGCACGCAATCGCGCTCGCTCGGATAGGCCCAGCGGAAGTTGAGTAGATGTGCCAGAAGCACCTCCCAATGCAGCTCCATGTAGGCAAGCAGACGCCGCCAGTCGATCTGATCGTGCTGTTTGAGAATGAGATGCGCGATATCCGGGCCGTCGTAACGGTGCCGCAGCTGGACGAAGGCCTTGGACCAGATCAACTCTGTCGGGGCCATGATGCGCATCCGCGTGCCGAACACCTCGATGCGCGGTGCGGATTCGAACCATTGGTCGGTCACGGGAGCCATGCCATGCCAGAACGCGAAGATCACATCGAAGAAGTGCTCGGCCTGGAAGACTTTGCCGAGCCAGCGTTCGTCCTCGATTGCGACGGTATATCCGAGGTCCCGGAAGTGGTTGAGAACACGGGGATAGTCAGTCGGCTTGCACACGATATCGAGATCCTTGGTCGCGCGCGCCACGCCGGTATAGGCGCTGAGCGCATAGGTGCCGGCCAAGAGAAACGGAAGGTCGAGCTTCGCGAGCTCACGCAAGGCCTGGGCGTAAAAAACCTCGGCGCCAGCCGATGGCACGGTCGGCTCGGCGGCTGCATAGATCGTCCTCTCTATAGATCCAGTGATCGGTCTGATCTCCTTCGCCATAACAGAATTGATCGAAGCTCGTCGGCTTCGGCCATTGGGGTGCCTCTTCGACAATTGAATAGATCATGCAAAGTTCCGCGCGCCCGCCCCCAGCACAAAGGCGCAGTCGGCAAAACAGAGCCTCGCTAACTCAATAGCTTAGCAGCCGTTTCCAAATGAAGAAGCAGCCCTCGCGGCGCGAGCTCGACTCCGGAACCAACCGCGCTCACAATCCCTCTCAGACCAAAGGGAACGAGTATCGCGCTTCTGAGCCAAAAAGTTGGGCCGCTATTACATTGCCTTACCCGGCCGTACCTTCCGATAACGGAATCTCGGCAGGTGAATCTGTCGAGCGCTTCTCTCAAAAAGCCGCCAGTGAGGTGCTCTCGCGCTAGTCTGGCTCTCTCGGCGCCAACGCCTTGGCCGCTCCGGAGGCCCAGCCATCGGCAACTTCGGGGAAATCCAAGGTGATCGGTGTGGCGAAGTTCTCGCCGTCCGAAGAGGCGCGCCAGTTCCGCTAGGAAGCGTTCGCCCGCGCTCGCTGGCGGGTCGCGCGCCGTCGCTCATGGCGTTCGCGACCACGCCCGCTCCTCTCGAGTGGGAATTGCAAGCGCGCCGTTGACGAACGGGACTGGTCGAGCGTGATCTCTGGCTGGACATTACCAAGCACTTTCTAACTTTGCCTTGACTCTGACTAGATCCGGAGTGTCAAACCCCTCGCTAAACGATCCGTAAATCTCGCCGAGTTGCAAGCGGCACTTGTCAGCGTTGTGTCTCAGTTCGCTCAGGCCGCACATGCTCAAACAAAGTCTAAGTTCCAGGGATTTGGCTTTCTGTTCGCGCGCAACCTCAAGGCCTTTAGAAAAATAGTACTCCGCCTGATCCAAGTCCTGGTTCGATCGGAGGTAGGCTTCGGCGAACAAACGATATATCTCAGCCGCGTAAAAGCGTTCGGAGTTCTCCTCATTAAGCCTCAATTGCGCCTGCTTCAAAAAGTCGAGCGCTTTCGCGTAGTGTTCGTGCTCTATGCATGCATCCGCCAATAGGCCCAAAGCGTAGGACTCAAATAATAGCGCGCCAGTGGCGCGTTCCTGTTCCAAGCCTTCCTGAATTTCGGCGAGACCTTTCCCAAAGTCGCCTTGGTAAGCGCTTGCCCATCCGCGCAAAACCAGGGCCATAGCCAAATAGTGCGCAAACTCATGTTCTTTGCAGAATGCAACGGCGGCGTTCGCTTCACCTGCAACAGCGGCGGCGTCACCGCGAAGCTGATGCACCCGAAGGCTTATCGTTCGTACGATTGCCTCACTGAAGGGATGTCGAGATGCATCTGCGTATCGGCGAGCTTCCGTGCACATTCGCAAGGCTCGATCCGGATGACCAAGCAAGCAGAGTGTCATGCCGTCGTATACCCGCACATGAACTCGGGGGTCTTGCGCTGACAGGTCAAGGTATTCTGTAGCCTTACTGTCCTCACAGAGGCTAATACTACGTTCTAACTCCGCGTGAGCATCGCCAAACTTCCCCCGCGCAAATAGCGTAAACCCTATAGCCTCATGGGCAAGAACCCTGAAAACCGAGTTGTCCGCCTTGTCGGCGCTATCCAGCAAATGTTCTGCAAGGGCTTGAGCTTCACCAAGCGATGCGTGAACGAAATTCCACGTCCATAAACCAAACATCGCAGGCAAGATATGTTCGTCAAGCCCGGTCTCTTTGCAGAGTTGAAGCGCCCGCGTGTACGCATGCTTCACGCTGTCAGTGCTCCAGCCCTTAATCGCCCGGAGAGCGTTGCCGAGTGATATCTGAAGCAGCAACTCCGACCTGTTGCGTAGCACCGGGTCGTCGATCTGGGGAATCTGATCCAACCCTTGCTTCAGGTGACGGACCGCTTCATTGTGCGCCGAGCGAGCCGCTGACTGCCTGCCTGCTTCGTACCAGTAGTGCAAGGCCCGTTCGTGGTTCGTCGCCTGGGTGTAGTGGTATGCAATAATCTCGGGCTGCGTTCGTACAGCTTCGGGGAATTTCTGCTCGAGCGCCTTCGCGATAGCGGCGTGTAGATGCGCGCGCCGGCTCTTCAGGAGCCCAGCATATGCGGCGTCTCGCACCAAAGCGTGCTTGAACGTGTATACCGCGTGTGGATTTTCACCCCTGCAAAACATCAGTTCCGAACGGACCAACTGCTCAAGCGCCTCGTCCAACCTCTGCTTCGGCAGCCCGGCGACGGCGCTCACAAGCTCGTAGTGAAATTCTCGCCCCGCGACAGCGCCGATTTGGGCCACATCCCGCACCGGTGACAACCGATCCAGGCGAGCCATCAGCGAAGCCTGCAAGGTGGTTGGGATTGCGAATGACGGCAGAGGCCCCTCAAGAACATATTCCCCGTCGCGCTCTCGCAAAAGCCCGCCTTCCAGCACCATCTTCGTTAATTCCTCGACGAAGAGGGGCACGCCATCGGTGTGTGCGAGAATATGCTCCATGACCTCCTTGGGGAGGGTTTTGCCTCCGGTTACCCGCAGGACCAACGCTGTGCCGTTGCGTCGGCCAAGGCGGGTGAGCGGGATGGTGGTGGTGTGAGGATAACTCGGCCAGGGGGGAGTGAATTCGGCTCTCGCCGTGATCAGCACCAGTACCCGAAGCTGCGGCACATGCTCCACAGTAGCCGCGAGCAGCTCAAGCGAAGTTGGGTCAATCCAGTGTACATCTTCGAAAATAAGTAAGACCGGCTGCCTCGCCGCTAATCCATCAAGCTGGGCCAATAATGCTGCGAAGGTCTTCTCTTTACGTTTTTGTGGAGTGAGGTCCTGCAGCCGGTAGTGATCATCGGCCGGTAGCACCAACAAGTTTGCCAAGACCGCCAGGTGTTCGGGATTATGTGTGGATTGCACCAACAGAGCGTCCAGCTTGGATAGCTTCTCCCGAGGCGAGTCGCCGTGCCTGAACCCGGCAGCACGTTCGAGCTGGCTGATGAATGGGAACAATGCGCTGTGGGTATGATGCTCAGAGCAGAAATAGCGCAGCGTGATGTGTGATCCACCCTGGAGCCGCTCAGTAAGCGCCGACGCAATGTGGGATTTGCCAATCCCCGGCTCGCCGGTAAGGGCCACCACCCGGCCTTCTTCCTGGGTAGCTTGTCGCCAGCGGCGTAACAGCAGCTCTATTTCCTCCTCACGCCCAATCAGCGGCGGCAGCTTGGTGGCGTGCATCGCCTCGAAGCGGCTCTCGACACCGCTCATTCCCAGCACCTGATAAACCCGGAGCGGCTCCGCCCAGCCTTTCAGCGCGACGGGACCGAGATCGCGGTAATGGAACTCTCCCCCGGTGAGACGGCGTGTGCCCGCGGAGATCAACACGGTCCCCGGCTCGGCCATTGTTTGCAGGCGCGCGGCGAGGTTCGGCGTCTCACCAACGACCGCTTGCTCCGCCGGAACACTCTCAATCAGAAGCTCGGTGACAACCACAGTCCCCGTCGCAATGCCAATGCGAATCTGCAGCGACGCGCCGACATTCCGGATGCTCGCTACGGCATCAATGAGTGCGAGTGCAGCGCGCACAGCCTGCTCGGCATCATCCTCATGGGCATGCGGATAGCCGAAATAGACCAATGCACCGTCACCCATATAGCGAGCAATCCTTCCCTGATAACGGCCTATGACTTCTGCGATGCAGCTGTGATACGCGCCAATCAGGGCTCGCAGGTCCTCTGGGTCCAACCGCGCCGCAAGGGCTGTGGAGCCAACCAAGTCACAAAACATCACTGTAAGGTGACGCCGCTCGCCCTCTTCCGGTCGGCTCGGGTAAAGCTGTGTTTTAGCCGGAGGCCTAATTTCGTCATCAAGCTCTGCGATAGCGCGCAGCAGCTTGCGGCGATGACCTAGCAGGACGCCCAGCTCCTTTAGGTCCTGTTCTGTCAGGTCGCGGACGACCGAGAGGTCAATGCCGTTATCGGCGAAGCGCTGGGCGTACTTCGATAAGCCGATTGACTCGAGCCACTCCGTGACGCCTCTCATGGCACCCCGCTCGTTCTCGGTGTCCGAACAACCGTATACTAGACAAACGTATCACACACGAAGAAAGAGCGAACGCGCAGCGAATGAGTGGAGCGGCGGGCGACCGCGGCTAGTGACCCTCTCGCTGCCTGTGCGCGAGATCCCCATGGGATGAAGCCATTTTGGGAGCTTCGGCCAGGTACGGCCGAAATATTGACCATTACGCTAGCCGCTCACCCCGGAGTAGCCCCCCCTGTCCAGCAAAACTCGCCCGTGGTCGCTTGCACGAGGCAAGATTGGGAAACAAGGTCGTGAGGTGTTGTCAGGGCAGGCAGTCGCGCGTCCCCGCACGAAATTTTGTATCGCGCAGTACCGGGCGCTGACCCTTCCGCCGGTAGGCTGGTGGGCGTGATAATTCTCCGGCATGCAAATCAAGAGCAGAGACTGGCCTATGCCAAAGCCTTACCTGATCGCTGAACACTTCATCACGGAGCCCGCTATATTTGAAGAGTATCGGGTCAAGGTTGGACCTATGATCGAAAAATACGGTGGGCGGTATTTGAAAGGGCAACGCGCATCAGTTCCCGGAAGGCGGCCATTGGGAGCCACAGCGCGTCGTCGCCATCGAATTTCCTGACAAGCAATCACCGACCGCCTTGGTACAACTCACGTGAGTACCAGCCACTGATTAAGCTGCGCAAGGAAAGCGCGAGCGATCTCGACATGCTGATCACGCTCAAGGGCCTCTAGGCGCCTCGGGAACCATTTCTGAGACTGTCCGGTTAGGATATGGGGCGATGACAGGACCATCGCCATGAGGACTCAATATCTCGCTGCGATCGCAATAGCTGTTCTTGCTGCAGGCGCTGGGCTGGCAGTCCATTCTAGAAGTTCGCTGCCTCCTCAAGCGCAGTCCACACCGGCCATGCAAGTGGCAGACCGATTAGCTGCGTCGGTCGATGCGTTTTTGCTCGGGTCTGGTGGCTAACAGCTGGAGTTGCTGCATGGCGCCACTGACATCCGGCTAGCAAACCGTCGCCGCAATAGATCAGCCTATCTTTCCCTTGGGCATTTCTTTCCCTTGGGCATTGCGGTCGCGGCGACGTCCGATTGCGCCCGCAAATTATCCATGCCCCCGGAGGCACACTCGTGGTTGTGGAATTCTCTCGGTCTGAGCCTGCATATCACTGCCGTTTCCGCACGAGGCGGACGTGCCGGTCAGAAGGAGCTATTCACGCCGCGCATCAGCCCTTATTCCGTCGGATGTAATTTCATAGTCGTCGTCGCGATGCCTGAGCCAGCCTGCCTTTACCATCGCGATCGCGGTCTCTTCACTGCATAACCGGTGGTTACCGCCAGGATAGTACAATTTCCCATCATGTGCGACCAAACGGCCGTACAGGTGCGCTTGCCGTAGCACTCTCCGCATTCCGGGCGTGGGGTTGACCATGATGCCCACAAACCTTGGGGGCAGCAGTCCTTCGAACGAAAATATATCGCGGCGCGCTGCCCGCTGCGAGGAGTATTACCGAATTGATCACCGCATTGCAGAACGATGGCGCAACACGTTGCCGGACGGGGAGATGGGTCGCTATTGCGGTAACTTCGTCACAGGTCTGCCAGCAACTTGCGAGCTTCCACGAGATCGCGTGTTTCCAAGCCCTCTCTGAACCAGCTGTAGATCGGCACAAGAGCGTCGCGCGCCTCTCGCCGCATGCCGCGTGCCGCCTGGAGTCTGGCGCGCGCAACGCTTGCGCGAAGCTCGGGCAGCCTTGCTCCCTGGGCAGCGGCAATTTCAATCGCGGCCTCGAACTCCGCGTCCGCTTGATTTTCGGCCTCCTCCCCGGCTGCCAGCAACAGCAGTTCACCGCGCTCCCGGTGAAGTTCGACGGCGCACCAGCTCTCGAGACTTGCGTCCGCAATTGCGACCGCTTCGTCGATGACCCGAAGCCCGGCCATGGCGTTTCCGGCCTTGCGATGAAGCGCCGCGAGCAAGCCAAGATGGTGCGGAATACGTAGCCCCGCACTTGTACGCCGGAAATCCTCGAGCCCGGCATCAAAGTCCGCAAGACCTTCCTCAAGCCTGCCGAATTCAGCGATCGCCCAGGCGCGAACGAGGCTGGCCCATGCGCCATAGTAGTCGAAGCGGTACTCGGCGCAGATGTCGCGTGACTCTGCAGCGGCTTTCAGTGCGGCATCGGGCTCTTGCCGGAATTGATATAGCATCGCCAGATAGTTGAGCGCGAGCGCGATGCTGAATGGATGTGAAATCTCACGCGCGACGGCGAGCCCTTTCTCAGCAATCCCAAGGCTACGAACGGGATAGCCGAGATGCCAGTCGCAATGGCTCATGTAGGCGCGGCAGAATACGCTCATGTCAATTCCGTAGACCTCGGAATAATAGCGGCCGCGGTATTCGCCGGCTTGTGCGCTTCTCTCGAGCCGGTCGCGCGAGAATTGAAACTGGCCGAGGTGGAATGAGAGCACTCCCGCAAGATGATCGGCTTCGGCTTGACGCACGGGATCACCGCTTCGTTTCGCTAGTGCCTCCGTCTCCTCGACGAGGCTTGTGACCTCCCGCAGGTTGGCGCGCACGTGGTAGACGTGGCCGAGCCCCTTCAACGCGGCGGAGAGATCAACCTCGCTCTGCAACTCGCGGCTGAGCTCCTGTGCGCGCTGGAACGCCGCTTCTGCCTCGCGTGAAGCAAATCCTTTTGTTGCAATCAGCGGGCCGCCAAGCCCAAGCTGCAGGGCAAGCTCGAAGCGCGAGCGTGATGCTCCAGAAGGAAGTGCTTGGGCGCACTCGAGCCCCGATCTCAGATGGGCAATTGCCTCCATATTCGCCGATCGGGCGGCTGCGAGGCGGCCGGCCTTCAGCCAGTATGGAATGGCCCTCTCGGCCAATCCCGCCTCGCCAAAGTGACGGGCGACGAGCTCCGGCTGTGCTTCGACAAGTTGCGGAAAGAGCGCTTCGATCGATGTGGCAATCCGCGCGTGCAGCTCCTGGCGGCGCCGCTTGAGCAGGCTTTCGTAGGCGGCATCGCGCACCAGGGCGTGCTTGAAGACATAGGTAGCGGCAGGCGCGAGGCCGCGCCGGAAAACGAGCTCTGCCGCTACCAGGCGGTCAAGCGCCGCGGCGAGCTCCCCACCTGGCATCGACACGACCGCAGCAAGCAGCTCGTGATCGAACTCACGGCCGATACAGGCTCCGATCTGGGCAACCTCCTTGACTGGGGCAAGACGGTCAAGCCGCGCCATCAACGAATCGTGCAGCGTCGCCGGGATCGCCAAGGACGGGAATGCTCCGGCGAGCACGTAGCGAGCGCCGGTGTAGCGGAGGATCCCGGCTTCAAGAACGGCCTTCGTGAGCTCCTCGGTAAAGAGCGGCACACCCTCGGTCCGCGCCAGAATCTGGTCGAGGACCTCGGCGGGAAGCGCTTTGCCTTCGGTGATCCGGTCGACGAGTACAACCACCTGCGCCTGTGGCAGGCGATTTAGCATGAGCAACGTGACGTGCGGAAACCCGGTCCATGGCGGTGGGAGTTCCGGGCGGAATGTGGCGACGACCAGCACTGGCAGGTCCTGAAGACGATCCACGATCTGGTCGAACAGCTCGCGCGAGGTGGGATCGAGCCAGTGCGCGTCTTCAAGCACCATCAGCACCGGGCCACGAGCGGCAAGTCGATTGAGCCGGGCCAGGAATGTGCGGAACAGGAGCGCCTTCCTTTGCTGCGGCGACATCTCTGGCTGGGTGCTCGGCCTCTCGTTTGGAATGCCGAGCAGATCGGCAAGAAGCTGGATTGCATCGCTAGACAGCCCTTCGCCGTTTTCGCCAAGGAGCAATTCGAGGCGCTTGAGTCGTGTTTCCGCGGTATCCTCGGGTGCGAACCGCGCCTCGCGCTCGAGCTGCGAGATGAAGGGAAAGAGCGGGCTGTTTAGGTGATGCGGCGAACAGGCGTAGCTAACGAGCGTGATTTGTTCGGCCTGTAGTCGTTCGCGCAGCGCGAGCACCAATCGTGATTTTCCGATTCCTGGCTCGCCAAAAATCAGGACGACCTGTCCAGCCCGTCCTTTGGCAAGCCGCCACCGTGACAGCGTCAAATCGAGCTCCTCGCTGCGCCCGACGAGTGGCGTGACGTGGGCTCCGTGCAAAGCCTCGAACCTGCTCTCTACCCGGCCTTCGCCGATGACCCGCCAAGCTTGCACCGGCTCGGCAAAGCCCTTGAGCCGAAGGGAACCGAGCTCAATAAATTCGAAGAGATCGCCGACCAGGCGGCGCGTGCTGTCGGCGATAACGACCGTACCTGGCTCCGCAACCTGTTGCAGACGGGCCGCGAGATTAGGCGTCTCCCCAGTGACCGCTTCCTCCCTCGCAGCACCTTCCCCGAGCAGATCACCCACCACGACAAGCCCGGTGGCGATGCCGACGCGTGCTGCCAGCAAGCCTCCTGCGCCTGACGACATGCCGCTGACCGCTGTTGCGACCGCAAGTCCCGCCCGGACAGCTTGCTCTGCCGCATCTTCGCTTGCGCGCGGCCAGCCGAAATAGGCCTGCACACCGTCTCCCAGAAACTTCGCGACGTGGCCCTCCAGTCGCGCAATCTCTCCCGCCACCGTGTTCGAGTAGGCCCGCATGACCTCGCGCAGCTCCTCGGGATCGAGACGGCGGCTGAGGTCGGTCGAGCCGACGAGATCGACGAACATGAGCGTGAGCTGACGGCGCTCCACCGAAGCGGGGGGCCGCGCCGCCGCCAGGTCCGCTGGTAGCAGGCCGATTGCATCGAGAAGCTTCCGCCGGTGGCCGACGGCCTGGACTCCAATCTCCTTGAGATCTTCAACCGTCAGGTGGGACAGGATCTCAAGGTCAATTCCGTTGTCGCGGAACCTCTGCTCATAGGATTGCAGGCCCAGGCTGCGCAGCCATTCTCCGATGTCCAACTTCGTCTCCGTAGCCCCCTCGATTACGGATCCCCTCCTCCGCTTGTCAGGCGGCCGGTCGCTGTGCGGCAGACGGCCTGACGTTCTGGTTTAGCCGGAACAGGTTGCCGGGATCGTACTTGGCCTTCAACGCGGCAAGACGGGCGTAATTCGGGCCGTAGGCGCCGGCTACGCGATCGGTCTCGTCCTCCGGCATGAAGTTGACATAGACGCCGCCGGTTGCGTGAGGCGCGGTCTCAGTAAAGAGCCTGCGCGCCCAGGCGATCGAACGTTGCTCATCCGCCGGATCGCGCCATCGCGTGTGAACGTTCATGACAAACTTCGCATCGCGGTGGGGGAACGCCGTGGCGTCGACGGCCATGCGACTGGTGGCGCCACCAAGCTGACCAATGAAAATCTCGCACTCCCCGGTCGGCAGGCTTGTCGTATGGCTTACCAGCGTGTCGAGAAGACCGTCGTTGAGCGCAACGAAATTATGCGACTTCCAGTAATTATAGGCGCCGGGCGTGAGCAGTGGGTCAAACGCGGTCTGCCAAGCCGCAAAGGGCTGCATGCCGATCACGTCTGCGATCGGCTCTCCGAGCGCGCGCAACGGCTCCAATGCACGCTTGCCCTCGTTCTCATCTCCCGCATAGCAGACGGCGAACGCGACGATTTCCTTGCCATGAACCTCGGCGGGCAAGAACGGCAGCGGCGGCGCCTGCCTGAGCACCACCCACACCGTCAGTTCGTCGGGCGCCCTGGCAGCGACGTCGCGATAGCCCGCGAGCAGCTCCTTCGCCCGCGCAAAGGGATGGACGATGAGCCCGGCCAGAACCATCGGACCAACAGGGTGCAGGCGGAACTCGAACGAACTCACCACCCCGAAATTGGCCCCGCCTCCGCGCAGCGCCCAGAACAGGTCGGTATTCTCGGCGATGTTTGCCCGGACGAGCTCGCCTTCGGCCGTCACCACGTCGGCCGAGATCAGGTTGTCGACGGCAAGCCCGAACTTGCGGCTAAGCCACCCGAAGCCGCCGCCCAGCGTCAATCCCGCAACGCCGGTCGTCGAGTTGATCCCGAGCGGGGTGGCAAGGCCGAAAGCTTGCGCCTCCTTGTCGAAGTCGCCAAGCGTTGCCCCCGGGTCCACGCGCGCGGTGCGGTGAAATGGATCGACCCGGACGGAACGCATGAGCGAGAGATCGATCAAGAGCCCGCCGTCACAAACGGCATTGCCCGCGATGTTATGGCCGCCGCCGCGCACGGCGACCAAGAGGCCGTGCTCACGCGCAAGCCGTACGGCACGAATGATGTCTGCGGCCCCTCTGCAGCGCACGACCGCGCCTGGGCGACGATCGATCATCGCATTCCAGATCGTGCGTGCTTCATCGTAGCCCGGCTCCTCGGCCAGACAGACGTTGCCTCGCAAGGTTTGGCGAAAGGCAGCAATTGCATCGCTTTCAAGCGTAATCGCCCCGCCCTGCAGCGAGGCCAGCCGGATCTCCGCCATGGCATCTCCTCCGTGACTGGCGGTCAGTATTTCGGCAGTCAGCTCTCATGCTCTTGGACGGATCAGCAGAAGGGCGGCCACGCCCACGGACTCTTGCAACCGAAGCGGCGCGGAATTACCCCGCTGCACGCCGTTCGACATTGCGAACGGCAGATTTCCGCCTAGAGGTTAGTCTTCCGGCAAAACGAATGGTTCTGCGACAGAGTGTCTCGCGGATGAGGAGCGCCTACAAGCCCGCGCGGGTCTTTTGCCCGGGGGCGCTCTTGGGCATTCAAAACAGCTGCCGAAAGGCATATAAGCGACTTTGAATAAGCACAAACGGATAGTGGGGAGGATATTCATGCCCACGTCTGTTTCGTTGGATGTAAACGGCCGCGCGGTCACGATCGAAGTCGATGATCCGGGTATGCCGCTGCTCTACGCTCTGCGAGATAATCTTGAGTTGAAGGGGCCGCGCTTCGGCTGCGGACTAGGCCAGTGCGGCACCTGTGCTGTCCTATTGGATGGCGAGCCGGTACTTTCGTGTGAAACGCCTCTCACCAAGGCCGCAAACAAGAAGGTCGTGACGCTCGAGGGACTCGGCAGCCCGGAGCAGCCGTCGCCCGTTCAACAAGCCTTTATCGATGAACAGGCGGCACAGTGCGGCTACTGTCTTAACGGCATGATCATACAGGCGACCGCGCTGCTCGCGAAAACCAAGAACCCGTCGATTCCGCAGATCAAGAAGGCGCTCGCCGACAATCTTTGCCGTTGCGGTACGCATCTTCGGATTATTCGGGCGGTGCAACGGGCGGCCCGGAATGCATGAGGCAAAGGAGACAAGGATGCCGGATTTCGTCTCTACCCGTCGCGACGTGTTGAAGACCGGCGGCGCACTCCTCGTCACCTTCACGCTCGCGGCGACGGCTTGTTCGGCTTTGGCGCAGAGCAGCGCCCGAAACAAGACTGTCGCATCCGACCAAGTCGACGCATTTCTGTCCATCGACGCCGACGGACAGGTCACTGTTTATTCCGGCAAAGTAGACCTCGGGACCGGATTGCGTACTGCGCTGACGCAGATCGCCGCTGAAGAGCTCGACGTGCCGCTCGATCAGGTAAACCTCATTCAAGGCGACACCGCGCTGACGCCCGATCAGGGTCCCACTTGGGGCAGCCTCTCGATCCAGAACGGCGGGATGCAGATCCGCAAGGCGGCGGCGACCGCGCGAAAGGCGCTCGCTGAGATGGCCGCTCAGCGCCTGGGCGTGTCGGCGGCCGGGCTGAGGATCGAGGACGGCTCAATCAAGGCCGGCGACAGGAGCATTTCATATGCCGAGCTCGTCGGCGGCAGCACGTTCTCGCTGAAGGTCGATAAGGACGCGCCAGTCAAGGACCCGGCATTGTACGCCATTGCCGGCAAGTCGGTGCCACGTGTCGATATTCCGCCAAAGGCGACCGGACACTTCACGTACATGCAGGATTTCCGCGTCCCCGGCATGTTGCATGGCCGCGTAGTTCGTCCATTGGCGATCGGCGCCAAACTTGAGAATGTCGACGGGTCTTCGGTGAACGACGTCCCGGGTTTCGTGAAGGTGGTGCGCGAAGGCAACTTCCTTGGCGTCGTGGCAACAACCGAATGGGGCGCCATTCAGGCGGCGCGCAAGCTGAAGGCGACCTGGTCAAAATGGGAAGGACTGCCGGAGCGCACGCACCTCTGGGAGCACGTTCGCGCCACTCGGGTCAACAGCGATGAGATTTCCTCCAATGTCGGAAACAGCGCCAATGCGCTGAGCGATGCGCCGAAACGCATTTCAGCGACGTACGATTTCGCCATCCACACGCATGGCTCTCTCGGCCCATCTTGCGCGGTGGTCGAGATTATTGAGGGCAAAATTACGTGCTGGAGCGCCTCGCAGGCGCCGCACCGGCTTAGAAATCAGCTTGCCGCGATGATGGCAATCCCCCTCGACAATGTGCGCTGCCTCTATATCGAAGGTTCAGGCTGTTACGGCCGAAACGGGCACGAAGACGCGGCCGGCGACGCCGCGCTCCTGTCCCGTGCTGTGGGGGGAAGACCCGTGCGCGTCCAGTGGATGCGGGCTGACGAGCACGGCTGGGACCCGAAGGGTCCGCCGATCCTCGTCGACCTGCGCGCCGGCCTTGACCGCGCAGGCCAAGTCGTCGCCTGGGAGTCGGAATCCTTCGTCCCCGAAGACGGCCTCAAACCGGTACCCCTCGTCGCGGCAACACTCGCCGGGCTGCCGTCAGCGACCGAGCCGCCGTTACAATACGTTCGGGCTAAGTTCCAGAACGTCTTCGCCGAGAACTCGGCTATTCCTTACACCCTCGCGAACGTCAAGACAGTCGCGCACCTCCTCGCCGAGACGCTATTCCGTCCGTCCTGGATCCGCTCGCCAGGGCGGCTGCAGAGCACCTTCGCCAATGAGTGCTTCATGGACGAGCTGGCGGCGTCTGTCGAAGCCGACCCACTCGAGTTTCGCCTTGCGCATCTTGACGACGCACGCGGTATTGAGCTCCTGCAACGGCTCACTACTCTTGCAAAATGGCAGAACCGACCTTCGCCGCAGAAGGGCGGCGGCGGCATCGCGCAAGGACGGGGCATCAGCTACGTCAAGTATGAGCTGGGGCGCACCTACGTCGGCGCCGTCGCCGAGGTCGAGGTCGACCGGCGGACTGGTGAGATCAGCGTGCAGCGCTTCTTTGTCGTGCACGATTGCGGGCAGATCATCAATCCCGACGGGGTGAAAAATCAAATCGAAGGAAACATCATCCAGACCGTCAGTCGCACCTTGAAGGAGGAAATCCTTTTTGACCGCTCGGCGGTGACGAGCCTGCATTGGGCAACCTACCCGATCCTCACCTTCCCCGAGGTGCCGGACGTCATCATCGAGCTTATTGATCGTCCAAACGAAAGGCCTTGGGGGGCGGGCGAGCCAGCAGCCACGATCGTGCCATCCGCGATCTCGAATGCGGTTTTCGATGCTCTTGGCGTGCGGTTACGTTCCGTCCCGTTCACCCCGGTGAAGGTTTTGGCAGCGATCGAGGGGCACTGACCTGTAGTCGTTCAACAACTGTGAGATCAAGGGATGGTCCTGTCGAGGCACTCGTTGGTGACAGCGATGATAGCCCTTATCCTTATGGGCACGATCCCGGCGTCGGTGATTTGCGCGGCCCCGGAAAGAGAGGATCCGAGCGAAGATCTGTCAATTGGCAATAGCCTGGCCGATATGCTGGTCGCTGGCGAAACTGTCATCTCCCGCGAGCAGGACCGGATCAACGATCCAAAGCTCGGCGACAAGGGCCTTAGCGGCGGTGCGTTGATCGAACGGGCTCGCGAAATCTACCGCGCAACAAACGGCATCGATCCGGCATCAGTCGACCCCGCCTCCCGGCACGGCCGACTGCTGCGCGCCCAAATGGATGCGATCATCGAGGTCATGGACGCAAATCAGGCAACGATCAACGCGACAGGGACCGGGTTCAAGGGGTTCATCCCGGCGGTGTTCGCGCGCCTGGTCAACGAAGCGTTTGCCCGCAGAGCAAAGGGCGAGGCTGAAGTGAAGGTCACGGGCCCGCCCGATCGCATCCGCAACCGAAAAGCACGTCCAGACGCGTGGGAGGCCGATGTCATAAAATCAAAGCTGCTCGCGTCGAACTGGCTGCGCGATCAGGCCTATTCAGCTGCTGTCGAAACGCGCGGGCGTCCGGCGTTCCGAGTCATGGTGCCCCAATACTACGATCAAACCTGTCTGGCTTGCCACGGTTCACCAAAAGGCGAAGTCGACATAACAGGCTACCCGAAGGAAGGCGCGAAATTGGATGAGCTGGGCGGCGTCATTAGCATCATTCTCTACCGATAGCCCGGCATTTGAGCATGCGAGGCTCGCGACGATGGCGCGACTGAACATCCGAACCCGGATCATTCTTCTATCGAGCGCGCTGCTCCTCGTTATCTTGGGAACGAATATCTATCTCACACGCAAGCTAACGGATAACTCGGCGGTTGTTGCCGAAGTGGCTGATTTGATCGATGTGATCGAATCGGCAAATGGCGCACGCGTCGCGTTCGGGGAGTTGCGTTATTGGTTGACCGACCTCGCCGTTAGCATGCTGACACTTTCGGAGAGAAATGCCGAAGAAGCTCGGAGCCGAATGGAGCATCTTCTCGACCAGGTAGCGGCGAGGAAACCCGACCGCATTGACGCCGTTCGGGCGGAGCTGGCGCAGTTTCAGAAATTCGCCGCTGATGCCGTTGAGGAGTACACTGCTGATCGCCGAGTGATGGGCAATTCTCTCCTGGCTCAGGCGCGACAACACAGTGCAGTCGTTGATGAGCTCTTGAGATCAATCGTCACTGAATTAACCCGAGAGGCGGCTGCGGCTCGCGAACGTGCGGTTGCGGATGTCGACACTGCGACCCGGATCACGCAGGGGATCACAGTGCTCGTGGTGACCATGGGAGCACTCGTCACTTTCTTCCTGTTGCGCTCGATCACGCTTCCGCTGCGGCGACTTGTCGTGGCGATCGATGGCCTCAACGCCGGGAACGTGGAAGTCCAGATTCCGGCTGCGGGCCAGGACGAGATCGGTGCCATGGCACGGACATTGGCGATGTTCCGCGACACTCTTACAGAGCGGGACCGGTTGACTGCCGAACGGGAGCATGAACGCAAGACGCTGGCGGCCGCAATCGCAACCATCTCGGATGGCTTCGTTCTCTATGACGCGGACGACCGCATCGTGGCGTGCAATGAGCGTGTGCGCGAGATCTACCCCGCCGTGGCAGACCTCTTCCGGCCCGGCACCAGATTACGCGAGATTCTCGAAGCAGGAGTTGCACGC
This sequence comes from Bradyrhizobium iriomotense, assembly GCF_018130765.1. Lineage (GTDB taxonomy): Bacteria > Pseudomonadota > Alphaproteobacteria > Rhizobiales > Xanthobacteraceae > Bradyrhizobium > Bradyrhizobium iriomotense_A. Next base: position 132,984 of record NZ_JAFCJZ010000016.1, on the reverse strand, counting down.
TCTGTGCCGGAGCTGAATGAGCGGACGCCAGAGGAGTGGATTGAGGGACGCCTGAGAGAGCATTCAGCGCCCTACAGCGTGGCTGAATATTCGTACCTGAATGATCGTTGGGTCCGCATCACCGAGCGCAGGACCCATGACGGCGGAACAGTCGCCGTTTACACCGACATCACCGAGCTGAAGCGCCGTCAGATCGAACTCGAGCAGGCGCGCGAGGAGGCAGAGGCGGCAAATCGAACGAAGAGCCAGTTTCTCGCAAATATGAGCCACGAACTTCGAACACCCCTGAACGCCATCATTGGCATCGCCGAGGTGCTCCACGAGGAAGCGCAGGAAGAACGTGAGGAAGCTATTTCCGAGCCCGTTGGGCGTATCGTGCGGGCAGGCAAACACCTTCTCATGCTGATCAACGATATCCTCGACTTGTCCAAGATCGAAGCCGGCAAGCTCGATCTGTATCCAGAAGAGCTCGATGTCGCGACACTGGTTGGCGAACTCGCGAAGACAACCCAGCCGATCGCCGACAGGAGCAGCAACCAACTTGTCGTCGACTGCCCTGCGGACATTGGGGCGATGCAGGCGGACTCGACCCGGGTGCGTCAAGTGCTTCTGAACTTGCTTAGCAATGCGTGCAAGTTCACGGAAGGGGGCGAGATCCGCCTCACCGCCAAGCGCGAAGCTGACGGATCGGCCGAATGGTTGATCTTCACCGTAGCCGATACCGGCATCGGAATGACGGAGGAGCAACTTGGCCGCCTCTTCCAGGAGTTCTCTCAGGCCGACAGCTCGACGACGCGCAAGTACGGCGGGACCGGGCTGGGTTTGGCAATTAGCCGGCACCTATCTCGAGCAATGGGCGGAGAAATCACTGTCAAGAGCGCGCCAGGTTGCGGCGCGGCCTTCACCGTCCGTCTACCTGCTCAAGCTGTTCAGGGGACGCCACTGCGCGCCGAGATGCCAGCGGTTGCGCCGGGCATCCCACCGATTCGCGGCACGGGCGGCACGGCTCCGCGCGTGCTCGTCATCGACGACGATCTCAATACCCTGGATGTCATGCGTCGCTTCCTCAGCAAGGAAGGTTTTGACGTCTTGACTGCGCAGGGAGGACGAGAAGGCCTCAAGCTCGCGCGTGAGGTTCGCCCCTCGCTGATTACACTGGATGTATTGATGCCTGAGCCCGACGGCTGGAGCGTGCTCCGAGAACTCAAATCGACCTCGGAGTTGGCGGCGATTCCGGTGATCATGCTAACCATCGTTGATGAGCGCAGCAAAGGCTATGCGCTTGGCGCGAGCGAATACATCACCAAGCCGATCGACTGGGCACGGCTCCGAGCGGTATTACGTCATCTGAACGGAAGTCCAAGAGATATTCTCGTCATAGAGGATGATGAGGGGACGCGGCGACTGCTGACGTCGACACTCGCCGATGAGGGCTGGCGGACCATCGAAGCCGGGGACGGTCGAGAGGGATTGACGCGGCTTCGGGAACGCAGGCCGAGTCTGATCCTGCTCGATCTCATGATGCCTGACATGGACGGGTTCAAATTTCTCGAACTGCTCCGAGGTGATGCGGCATTCAGCAATATTCCGGTCGTCGCGATGACGGCTACCAGCTTGAGCGAGGCGGACCGCCGCCGACTCGATAGCGGAATTGCGGAGTTCGTGTCCAAAGCGGCCTGCGACCGCGACGAGTTGCTGGCAAGAATCCGGGATTTCGTCGTGCACAACGTCCCCATCGGTGGAATGCAGCAGCGGGCCGAACGCGATGGCTAAGATCCTGTACATTGAGGACAACGAGGACAACATCTACATGATGTCGCGCAGGTTGCAGCGAAAGGGCTACGAGGTCCTCATCGCCCGCGACGGCGCGGACGGCTTGGCGCAAGCCAAGAGCCGGGTCCCGGCCCTTATTCTGATGGACCTAGGGCTACCAGTCATCGACGGTTGGGAAGTTACACGGCAGTTGCGCGAAGCACCGGAAACTGCGGCTGTCCCGATTGTTGCACTGTCCGCCCACGCCATGCCGGAGGATCGCGAGCGAGCATTCGCGGCGGGCTGTGATGACTTCTTTGCGAAACCGGTCAATTTTCCGCGCCTGATTGATCGAATCGACGCCCTGCTGAACGCGACGCCGAAGACATGAATGAGCCGCACCCCGTGATTCTCGTCGTAGATGATAACGAGGACAATCGTTATCTGCTCACGCGTCGATTGCGGCGCCTGGGCTATGAAACAGTGCTGACCGCTAACGACGGGGCCGAGGCAATCGCCATGGTTGCCAAACAGCCCTTAGACCTCATCCTCCTCGATGTCCTCATGCCAGGGATGAATGGCCATCAAGTGCTGGAACAGCTCAAGGCATGTCCGGCATCGCGAGAGATCCGAGTCATCATGATTTCCGCAGTGGACGAGATTGAAAGCGTGGTTCGCGGTATCGAACTCGGCGCCGACGACTATCTTCTGAAGCCTTTCAATCCCGTGGTTCTCGGCGCTCGTGTCGGCGCATGTCTTGAGAAGAAACGTCTGCGCGACAGGGAGGCCTACTACCTCGAAGAAATCGAGCGCGAGAGGCGGCGCGGCGACGAATTGTTGCAGGCCATCCTGCCGCCGAGCGCGGTGGCCGAGCTGAAGGCGACCAACGAGGTTAAGCCTCGTCGCATGGAGGATGTCACGGTGCTGTTCAGCGACATCGTCGGGTTTACGCGATACTGCGATCGCCATCCGGCCGAGCAGGTCGTGTCTGAGCTTCGCACTCTTGTCGACGCGTTCGAGGACATCGTCGAAGCGCACGCCATGGAAAAGATAAAGACCATCGGAGATGCGTTCCTTTCCACCGCGGGGCTTCTTCATCCCATGGAGAACGGCGTGCTGGCCGCGGTGCGGTGTGCAAGGGCGATGATCGAGACCTCGCAGAGACTCAAGCCCGGCTGGGCGGTCCGCATCGGGATTCATAGCGGCCCCGTGGTCGCTGGGATCATGGGCCGGCGCCAATACTCGTTTGATTTGTGGGGAGACACTGTCAACACTGCCGCCCGTGTCACCTCTCATGCGGAAGGCGGATCGATCCTAATGAGTGCTACCGCATGGGCCCGGATTCAGCACTGCTGTACGGGCCGAAGCCGCGGATTAGTGGAGCTCAAGGGGAAGGGGGCGGTAGAACTGTTCGAATGCGATGGTCTTCGATACCCTGAAACTGTGACACGGTGACATTTCGAGTCATGCTCCCCGATTTCGATGAACGCGGTCGATGAGCGCGCAACGAAATTCGCCAGCCGATTGAGCCCCTCAGAAGTTCCAACCTGTTGTGTTGATTTGATCCGCAACGTTTTGCACCCTTAAGAGAAGGTCCGGTTGTGGCCCTGGCCGGACCTCCCACGATTTCCGCTTTTCCGCCGCTCTTGGGAGCTAAGCAGACATCACTTAGAGATTGCAGAACGGTCGCGATTTGTGAGTACCCACCATCCGCTAATTTAGTTTGCCCTTTTGGGCATCGGGCGATGGATGTGTGGCCTTTGCCGAATTGCGCGCCTCCATCCGGTCAGCCAGCATCCGAAGCTCATCCGCAAGAACGGTCCTTTTCGGCACCGGATAATCATGGGAAATGCGATCATTCATATAGACGCGGAAAAGCACTTCTTCCGCAGTCTCAACGATCTGCACTCTTTCAATGCCGGGAAGGGCCATGCTGTCTGCGGCCGGACTTCCAATCGCCTCCTCTAACGAGGTCCTCAACGCACCGATAAGGTCTGCCGTCTCTATTGTGCTTAGAGCGATTTCATGTTCACCGCGCTCGTCGGTGAACCCAATAATCACCCTTCCATCCCGTGAATCCGTATAGGTTAGTTTCATAATCTTGGCTCTCATTAGGGACACAACCTTACTACGATACATGCTTCTGCTAATAACCGCGAAGTCAGCGGTCACGACGTTGCCGTTCCCGACCGCGTTCTCGCCAACGCCAACCGCGTTATCGACCGATTGCGCTCGCTCATTTTGCAACGCTCGGAGTTCTGCCGCTGGCCCCGAGCCGATCAATGCGTAAGCCATAAGCATGTCGACTGTCTGGGTAGACTGGACGTTAGCCCGCGTTCGTCATAACCGCCGGTTGTCTTCTGAGACATGCGCACCCGGCCAAACGTCCTCTTTTGCGCCGGAAGCAGCCCTCTCCGCGAGGTCGCGCATTGACCCAAGTGAGACATCGCGGTCATCGGCCTAAAACTGCCAGCTGGCACGTGCCTGGTAACGCAGGTTGGCTCGTCAGTCGTTGAGAACTGCCAAGTGGGCCCCGCGAAGGCGCTCGGAGTCGGCAACAACGTCGATTTCGACGATCCCTGCCCGCGCGATAGTGAAGCCCACAAAGCGCCGCCCACGCCGTGCGAGCCAGCCACGTCCCCGAGAAGATTGAGCGCCTGGTCGGCCATGCCGGCGCACCATCGACCTCTCTATGCGCCCAGAGGCGCGGCACCGCGGTCGATTTTGAACACAACGTCCCGTTTTGCGGTTACGCGCCCCGCTCGAGCAGTTCCTTCAGCTTTTGCTCGTTTTTCGGCAGCTGCCTTCGCGCTTGCCGAAGGATGAGCGGAGCAAGCACCCTGGCGATCCCGTGGGCTTCTAATTCGAGGGCGATCGTTACGCGCGACCGCTTGCCGTCATCGAGTGGCTCAACTGTGCCTTTGGCAATCGCTGTGAGCGGGCCGCCAACACCGCGCACGGTCCACGTCCTCGGAGGGTTCAGTTCGGTTATCTCCTCCGTCCTCTGCAAATTCCGCGGACCGAGCCGCCGGGTCACCACGGCTTTCAGTGGGGCGTCACCTTCCCGGCGTGCCGATACGACGCCACCCTGCCATTCGGGGAAATGCGAAAAGTCCGTCGCGTATACGAAGACGTCTTCGGGCCGACGGGATATCTCAATGCTCTCTACGATCGTTGCCATCTGTGCCTCCTTTGCTCCGATCTCCTGCGGATGGTGCCGGGCCGAGGCGCGGAACATCCGTCGCCGAGGCCGCAAGTCGAGTTGGCGCAGGCGCTCCGGGTCAGCAAGGATGTCGTACTCGTCTGGGCCGACGGGCTCATCTCCTTTTCGCTCATGCTCTGGGCCTTCGCATCGTACTCCTCCGATCGCCTGGCGGATAGCCGGACGCCCCGAACCGGTCATTGCGGGCGAGAGAAAATCAGTTCTATACTTTCAAGACGCCGACAGCTGAGGAGGCGGTCATGCCCAAAGGAATCCGTCGTCCTTCGGGGGATGCTGTAGCTGGAAACGGTCTGATTGACCGGCGTGCACTTCTCGGACAGGGCGTCGCTATAGCAGGCGCGCTCAGCACGGGCGTCGGGGCCTCGCTGACAAGCGCCGCGGCCGAGCCCCTCAAGGATGATCCATGGAGCCTCGAGCCCGGTTCGAGCATCAAATCGTATGAGCTGCCGTCTCGGTTTGAGAAGAACGTCGCCCGAACGCTGAACAACCCCGACGGCCTGCCATTCGTTCAAACTGCGCGTACCCCGCATCACATGCTACACGGAATGATCACGCCGAATGGCCTGCACTTTGTGGTCGCCTATGGCGGCCCGCCCGACATCGATCCGGATAAACACCGCCTCGTTATCCACGGCCTCGTCAGACGCCCCTTGATGTTCACGCTTGAGGCACTTGCGCGCTATCCGATGGTGTCGCGTATCAGCTTCCTGGAATGCGGCGGCAACAGCGCACCGCTGTTTTCCCCCCAGCCGCTGCAGGGCAACGTTCAGGCACTGCACGGCCTCGCGTCTTGTGCTGAATGGACGGGTGTGAAACTCTCCACCCTGCTCGAAGAAACCGGCATTGATCCGAAGGCGAAATGGTTCATCGCCGAAGGCGCGGACGCGCCTCACCTGACACGCAGCGTGCCCGTGGCGAAGGCCTTGGACGACGCCATGATCGCCCTCTATCAAAATGGCGAGCGCCTCACGCCGAGTAACGGGTATCCGGTGCGCCTGCTGTTGCCCGGCTACGAGGGCAACATGAACGTCAAGTATCTGCGGCGCATCAAGCTCGTGACGGAACCAGCCATGGGCTTCTGGGAGACCAAGACCTACACGCAGCTTCTCCCGAACGGCGAGGCATACCAGTTTTATTTCCTGCAAGAAGTCAAATCGTTCATCACGCAGCCGTCTCCCGGAATGCCCCTAAAGCAGCCCGGCCTTTACCAGATTTCCGGTGTCGCATATTCCGGCACCGGCCGTATCGCCAGGGTTATGGTTTCGGCCGATGGCGGGCAGAGTTGGGCCGAAGCGGCGCTGCAGGAGCCGGTATTGGCGAAGGCTTTCACCCGTTTCCGCATGGCTTGGCATTGGAACGGTGGCCCCGCAATACTTCAAAGTCGGGCCTGGGATGAAGCCGGGAACTTCCAACCCACACGCGCCGAGTTCGTAGCTCAGCGCGGCGAGTTGAAGAATGTCCCCCCGATTGGGGCGTATCCCAACCAGCACTTCAACGCGGTCACTAGTTGGGCGGTCGACGCCAATGGGCAGATCAGCCATGCCTATACATAGAATTTTCGTCTATAGCGCGTCGTTGGGGTTCGCTCTGAGCATCAGCGTAGCGTTCGCCGACGGGCCCAATCTTGGCACGCCTATCGACCCCGCCGACGTCGCGGCTTGGGATATCAGCGTTATGCCTGACGGCTCCGGCCTGCCGGCAGGAAGCGGTACGCCAGCGCAAGGCGAGCGGATTTACGCGGAGAAATGCGTCGCCTGCCACGACAAGGACGGCAAGAACAAATTCGGTTTTTCACCACTGTTCGGAGGCGGCAAGATCACCGACATATCGGCCGGGATGAAGACCATCGCGAACTTTTGGCCTTACTCCACGACGCTCTTCGACTTCATCCGTAGAGGGATGCCGTGGCAGCAGCCGAACTCACTCACCGACGACGAGGTCTACGCTCTGACCGCGTTCATCCTGGCGAAAAACAAACTCATAGGCGAGACCGACACCATGAACCCCGAGACGCTGCCCAAGGTGCGGATGCCGAACCGTGGCGGCTTCATCATCCGTTTCCCTGATAAAATCTAAGTTGGAATGTTGGCTCATGGCCCATCGCTTCAGCTAGCGCAGCGCCGCGACAAGTCTGAAGTTGGGGGTAGATCGGAAGTAGCTGTCCAACTGCAAAAATGACGTGAATGACCCGAAGCGGAAGCTGCTCCAAGTCGCGTATGGGAGCATTCGCCTCGCTGTCACTCAACGGAAAAATTGAGCAGAGAGGAAACTCTGCATCTCCTGGACTGCCTTCCTGGCCGCTTCCGCATCGTACTTGAGCCAGTGCCCGTGCATTTCCCTGCCGTCAGCGAAAGCCGGGACGCTAAAGGCGTGATAGGCACCGGGATAGACGACCAGCTTAACGGGTGCACCCCTGTCGGCCCGCCTCTTCATCCAAAGTTCGCAGTCCCTCGCAGGCGTCCAGTCGTCGAGTTCGCCGATCAGGATTAATGTGGGAACGATGAGTTCCTCGGAAGCAACGCCGCACAGCGGATAATAGGCCACCGCGGGCTTGAACTGCAGATCCCGAGGAGCGTCGAATGTTTCCACGTGGTGGGTCGACGCTAATTGCAGCGCAACCATTGCACCCATCGATCCTCCCAGGACAGCGATACGTTGAGGATCGACAAAAGGAAGTTTGGAAAGATAGGATAGAGCGCCTAAGGCATCACCTTGGCGGGCAAGCATCATGGCAGGCATCGGTTTGGTGCAGGCGTCCTTGATGCCACGGGTCGCAAAGCTATCGACTGCAAGTGACACATACCCCAAACCGGTCACGAATTGAGCGATGAACTTTGGGGCATCTTTCGAAAGTCCATCGCATCCATGGAGATACACAATGGCTGCGAATGGGCCGTCGCCCTCAGGTTTCGCGAGGTAGCCCTCGATCGTATCCCCCGCCTTCGGCGCTTCGCCACGCTCGCGCGCCAAGCGCTGCTGGAGCTGGCCAAGGCGGACTGGAGCACTGTCGAACCTGACCAACTCTTGTGCCATGGTGACGGGCGTTGGTGCAAACGCACGTAACCAATACTGCTAAACGAAGACATGCTCCGGCTTGTGTGCCCATTTTACCTCGCCCCGTCTTCGTAACAGGGACAACGTAGCAGGTTATGTCAGTCCATCCATAGCGTAAGTTGAGGACTGCAGACATCCCTCGCTTGAGCCATTGTTAAGCTCGGTACCGCGAAGTCCGTTTTTGCCCCATCTGCGAAGTTGCGCCTCGGCGGTCAGAAGTCCGCTCGTTGAGCCCAGAGCGGACCAGATTTGCTCTACCTGAGTTCTTCGCGTTTTGACCCACAAGAGACATCGGAGCGCAACCAACCGACGGAACCTTGTAGAACGGCTTACGCCGATGCTTTCGCGTCCGGTCGCCTCGCAACGAGGATGGTGCCGATGCATTGCAAGGCGATTTCGTTTCTTTGATTACATAATCGAATTTGATTGCGCACGATACCGCGATCAGGTTTCGTTTTTGATTCCAGCTTCTCCAAGATAATCGCTTCGAGATTAAGTTCATCTCCCGGGCGTACCGGGTTCGGCAACCTCAGCTCATCCCAGCCCATTCCGGCGAGGACATGGAGAGGCCGAGGCTGGAGCTTGGGCGTAAGCGAGATGAAGACTGCAAACGTGTGGGCGCCCGATGCGGTTAATCCACCAAAAATTGAACGTGCTGCTGCCTCCTCATTGATGTGGCGCGGTACCGGATCGTATTGCTTGGCGAACTGAATAATCTCTTCCTTCGAGACCAAATAAGGACCCGCCTTTCCGGCGGTACCAATTTCGGCATCTTCGAAATATATACGGGTCATTGGTCAATCCTTTGCGAGCGGACTAAACTATAGGGATGGCAAACGCCACTATAGTCTCGGTGCCGCTCAAGGTCAGCACGCCCGGTTCTGGCCCTTTTGAGACATGCCGACAGGCTCTGAGAAGGTCCGTTAATAGGGGTGGATCAGAAAATCTTCGGTCCACCCGCACAAGACCCAAACTGGATATTTTGCATGGCGCGGTGGCGGATTGACGCAGCGCCTTGAGCCTCTTCCCTGCTACTTTGCCGGGGCCGAACGAAGGAGCGCTAGGGAGGAAAAGATGAGAGTTAGGTCCGGATTGTTGGTACTCTGGGCTGCACTGGTTGCGACGCTCGCCTACGCACAGGGCACGGACACGAGTGTCCTCAAGCTCCCGCAGGATATTGAGTTCAAAGGTCCTCTAGCAGGGGCACCACAAACCGTCGTGTTGTACGGCGATCCCAGCAAACCCGGGATGTTCGTCACGCGAGTAAAGTTCTCGGCCGGCTGGAAAGATATGCCGCACTGGCATCCCGATGAAGTGCGCACGGTCGTCGTCCTGTCCGGCACTTTTTACTTCGCTTCGGGAGAGAAGTGGGATGAAAGCAAATTCAAACCATACCCCGCGGGAACGTTCTACTCCGAGCCTCCAAGAGCTCCGCACTATACATGGGCGAAGGACGGGGAGGTGATTATTCAGGTCACCGGTGTTGGGCCGTCGGGCAAGACGTTCATTCCTCAATAAGGATATCCGCCTTTGGCCCGTTTTAGACCTTGCGACGGGCACTCAAGATGTCCGCTCAGCGGGGCTGGCCCGATGGATTGCCTGACTATGCCGCCGCGGGTTTCATCTTCCGATTGGCTTCCAGCCTTCGATCGACCAGTGTCACGATCTCATCAAGAGCGGGGTGGCGCATGCCCTTCTGCTTCGCAGCAAGCTGAACGAGCTTGTCCGCGCGTTCGATATTCAGGGCGCCGTTGTTCAGGGCGCGGGCCGCGGAGGATGGACGCGACAGGCTCTCCGCCGCCGTTGCGTACTTCTCGAAAGGCACCAATTCGTCACGCGAGGCACCAATCTTGACGCATACTTCGAGCACGAAATCGTAGATGGAGCGCGACGCTTCCAGATCCGAATGAACGGCCTCCCGGGCGGTTCGCATCCCGTCCTCGGTGATGCACCGGTAGTTCCCGGCCATCAGCATGGCCCACTTGGCCAAGGGTACGAAGATCGAGTCATAGAACCGCAACTTCACCGGCAATTGTATCCTGCCCTCGGGGGCATCGTAACGCGCAGCATCGATCTCCGTTTCCAACCGCTGCACGATCTCGTTCCCCTTCTCGGTATCGAAGCGGGCGACTTTGAAGTTGGTCGGTAGAGTTACCTGCAATACGTTGGCCTTCTCGTCCGCCGGCCGTATTGCCTGGGGATCTGGACTGCAGAGCGTCAGGGTAGCGGGGTCGAATTCCTTCCACACTTCCGGCGACGTATAGGCGGGCTTAAGTAGTTCGGAATCTATCCCGGGAACGCGCCTCATATAGGGAAACGGCGGCATGTTCATGATCGACATGCACGGCACCCGCGATGTCGCCACAGCGTTCATAAGCTCGCGCACTCCGGGTGATCCGTATTGGGGCTCCTGCATCGCAAGTCCGATGAGGTCATATTCCCGCGGGTCGACGCCTGTCGCTCCCGCTGCCGACACTCGGCCAGGAAGCTTGCGTGAATCGAGCTCGACGGGTTCGCTCCGGCCGCGGATCGGAATCCGAACACGAAACCCTTCGGAGTTGATCAGATCTGCCTCCGGCGGAAGGCAGACAAGTTTAACCGAATGCCCGCCGAACAGAATCTTCGATGCGAGCAACGAACCGTATGAAGCGCCCAGGATCAGAACGTTGTATGTCGACATCGTCGGGTTTCCTTTGAGATCTTAGCTCGGGTAAATTGCGACCTGCCTTTTGCCGTCGGCCGGCTCGATGCCACGGGTGCGGCTTCCAGCATTGCAGCTGCGTCAGCCAAGGGGTTCCCAGACCCGAGGCGAACAGCATGGTTTAGCTGCCCGCCTAACATCCCCGAGAGCGTCAGGCCCGTGTTGGCTTCCGGGGATGGAATAGCTCTTCGACAGACTGCTTCGGGTCCCCGATCCTAGAGCGGTCCTTGCGATCGTTCTTCTGTGCCTCGAGCTTCTGCAGGAAGCGGAAACGCGGCGATCGGGTCGCGTGCCCCGATCGGCCGTGCTTGGTCATGCCGAAACCCTTTTGGCCGCCGTGCGTCATTTGATGATCCCGACGGAAGCTGTGCGGCCCATTCTTGCACCGGGAGCCGCCACCGGGAGCCAAGCTTCATGCGGTTCGCCGAAAGCAAGATCAGAGAGAAAGGGTAACCCTAATCGTCAAAGGGCGCGAGGCCGGGACGGTCGGTTTGCGAGAAATGCTGCAGTGCGGCGGGTTGGGATGTGCAAGACATTACCAAGCTTGCGCGCCCCTTCGGTTCAACGGATGGCTCCCTGACCAAGGCGTCGCGCGCATCGCAGCGCCGCTGACAGGGCTCAATGCCCCGGCACCGCCTGGCATGCGACGGCCATGGATCGGCCCTGGCTGGAGAGGTTCAATCGCTGACGCCGAACGCTTTGAACGTCAAAGATACATTAAAGAGCTGTGGTTTGGCGCGATACAATGGCTTAAAATGCGGCGACGAGCCCTCGATGAGGCTGGCGAGATCATCAGTGTCCTCGACAAAGGAGGATAAACCATGGAGCAGAGAAACGTAGATCGCAGAAGCTTTCTCAATCAACTCGGCGTTGTGGTCGGCGGCGCCACGGCAGCAACCGCAATACCGGCCATGAACCCGGCATCGGCGCAAACTCCGGCGGCGCCGAAAGGAAATATTCCCGACGCCCCCCTCAAGTTCGGTCACATGACCTTCTTGACTGGCCCCGGAGCTGTGCTCGGCGAGCCTTCACTCAAAGGCCACATCCTGGCTGCCGAAGAAATCAACGCAAAGGGCGGCATTCTCGGCAAGCGCAAGATCGAGACGATAACCGCCGACGAAGCAGCCGGCACGGACGCCAACGTGAAAGAGCTTCGCCGTATGAAGCTCTCCGAAAAGATCGACATGTTTACCGGCGTCATATCGAGCGGCAACACGCCGGCGCTCGGCCCGGTCGCCGAGGAGCTTAGCGTGCTGACGATTTTTGTCGATGGCTGCACCGACTTCCTGTGGGACAAGGCAGTGCCGAATCCGAAATTCGCGTTCCGCATTACCAACATCCAGTCAGCGGACGGTGTCACCTGCGCAGTGGCGGCGGCGCAGGCCTGGCCTGAGGCAAAGCGGATTGCGCACATCCACCCGGACTACAGCTATGGCCGCAATGCCTTCGACCATTTCGGCCTCGCGTTCAGCAAGCTTGTGCCCGGTACCCAGGTCGTTTCGGAAGGCTGGCCGAAGCTCGGCACCACCGACTTCACCGCTCACATCACCAAGGCGATGTCATCAAATCCTGACCTGATCGTTTCGTCGGTCTGGGGCGGCGACTACGTGGCAATGTACAAGCAGGCCTTGCGCTACGGCATGTTCAATAACGCCAAGTTCGCAAGCACGATCGCTTTCGGCGTTGCGCCGCATGCCATCGGCAAGGATCATCCGGAGGGCGTGATCGCGGGCGTGCACGCGAACTATTACTTCACCTTCCCGCCGGGAAATCGCTGGCCGGCTAACAAGATATTCGTCGAGAAGTACTACAAGCGCTGGAACGAGTATCCGAACTTCCAATCGGATGGTGCGTATCACACGCTCTACATGTACAAGACGGCAGTCGAGAAGGCGAACAGGCTTACCGGCGGCTGGCCGGAAGAAGAGGCGATCATCAGCCAGCTCGAAGGCATGTATTTCGAGACGGCGGCCGGTGATCTCTATATCCGCCCGGACAATCACCAGGGCTACAAGGACGCGGTAACCGGCTTCAGCAAGAACGTGCCGGAATACCCGTTCCAGATCCTGGACCCGAATCGGATGGTCACCATTCCGATTCGCAATATCACGGCGCCTCCGCACTGGCCGAAGCCGGGCCATGGCCACAACGATCCGACGGCCACTTATAATTGGATCAAGGAAACTTGGCCGCAGGTCGCTTGAGTGGCGCAATGGAGACGGCCATGCCTTCTTCTCGAAGGCATGGCGGTGTTCGGGTCTTGATCGGGCGGCCGCCAACCCGAACCCTACATCCGCGTTGTGCGGCCGCGGCGAGATGCTGCAGGCCCTGCGGCGGTCGCGGTGGAGCGGAACATGTCTCGGCGCGCAGCTTCGCCTCAGGCGCGAATCGGCGGCTTGGTGCTGGGGCTGACATGTGCGGTTATTGTTGCGTCGCCATCGGCGCGGGCCGACCACGAGGTATCTTATTTTCCCTCGTTCTACCCGCATGAAATCCGCATCGAGCCGCTAGATCCGGAAGAAGCAGCACGCGAGTTCGTCAACAAGACCGATCCGCTGCACGTCTATTTGGGCACCGCACCACACTTTGCCAGCAATATCCCCGGGCACCTTAAGTCGGTCGACTCGCTCAAGTCGCTGATCACCATTAGCGTCAATCCGCAGTCATCGCAGCTTCAGGGCCGCGAGGCGCGCTGCCACGCCATCGAACAGGCCGCCGCGGCGCTAGCCGCGCGACCTGACGTCGTTATGCACCCCTATCCGATCACGCCCTATCACGCCGACTATCTCTGCCACGCAGATCGGGTCTCTCCGGGCAAGGCCACGCGCGAGCCAACAGATGCGGCGGCGCCGACGTTTCGCGCCGGAGCCGATATGTCCCTGTTCTCGCCGCGAGCCCGCGTCCAGGAAACCGATTGGGATGTGGTTCTCGATGAGACTTCGGTGAACGCATTGCTGATCGACGCCGGCGTAGGCTCCAACGAATGGCCGGCGCCACCCTGGACGAAAGAAGGATGGTTCCAGGCCTACCGGCTGCTTCGCCCCGCCCTCAGCCAGGCGAGCGACCGAGAGCAGGTCGATGAGCTTTATGAGCGCCTCACCCATAGCGAGTTCATCGATCGCACCGAACAGCTCAACCTCGAGCGCGAGTTGGTGACCGGTTTGATCGGCAGTTGCGAGCGCGCGGTGGTCGGCTATCGGCTGCGGCGGGAATTCTACTCTGACGACTTTTCCGACGGCATAGAGAATGCCGCCGTGGATTCGCAGTCTGGGCTGAACTCGGCCGTCTTCCTGAGGACGGTCAAGCTGAAGGATTTCCTTTGGAATGGCTCACTGCGCATTGGTATCGATCCACACCCGACCGCAGCCTGGAATCCGGTCGCGGGCTTCACCGATTCGGCCGGTCGCCTGGTGTGGTCAACCGTCGGCGATAACGCCTTCCTGCCGATTCCCTTCAATAGCCGATGGGTTCAGAACCGTGCCGAAGTCCGCACTGTGGACGAGCCCAGTATCAAGCAGTCGGTTCGCATTCCCAACGATGCGCTGATGCCGCAGGCCATAACCGGGAGCCTTGAACCGGTCGGGCCGCGCCACGGCGCGATGGCCAAAGCGCTGTACCGCCTTTCGGCCTCGAATTTCAGCGACGGTTCCGTGATGGAGCCGGCCGATTTACTCTATCCGTATGCGTTGGCATTCCGCTGGGGCACTGGCGGACACGACGCGGCGACCCATGATCCGGACATCGCCGCTGCGACGCGACTGATGCGCGAGCGGCTGCGCGGCGTGAAGCTCGTCCGGGTGGAGGAAACCTCGCGGTCGATCGCTGATCAGACCTTCACCTATCGCAGCCCGATTATCGAGGTTTATCTCGACAACCTAACTTTCGACGAACAGGAGAATGCTCTCATCGCTCCGCCCTGGAGTTCGGTACCCTGGCACGTGCTTGCGCTGATGGATGCGGCGGTCGAGCGCGGCATCGCAGCCTTCTCGCGCGGCGAGGCCGAGCGGCGACACCTGCCGTGGCTCGACCTTGTCCGCGATCCAGCGCAATTGAAGACATTGCGAGCGCTGATCAGGGAATTTGCGCAAACCGGCTACCGGCCGGCGGCGCTCGAATCGCTGGTCGGCCCGGAGACGGCAAAGGGCCGCTGGGCACTTCTCGACAAGTTCGTTGAAGCCAACGGTCATTTGCTGGTGACCAACGGCCCGTACCGGCTAAAGGCCTGGTCGCCCGGCGCGTTCGTTTTTGAGGTTGTGCGGGAATTCACCTATCCCGTGGGTCTCGGTACGTTCAACGGCTTTGCCTACCCGGCGCGCGCGCTCATCAACAGAATGGAGCGCGCGGGCGATCTCGTGCTGGTCAGCGCCGACGCCGAGTTCGCTGTCAAGCAGCAACGCGACCATCGTCTCGTTCGTGCACCGCTGCAGCCCGACACAATGCGCGGCACACTGCTGCCCATTCGACCGGAATCGCACTACGTCGTCATTGGCCAAGACGGCCGGGTCGCTCACGCCGGAAACCTGGTGCGGCAACCGGACAATCGCTTTGCGGTATCGCTGCCGACCACTCTTCAATCCGGCGTCTATACGTTGTTCGCGGCGATCTTTCTCGACAGGAACACGATCAATCCAGCAATCGGACGCATCGAACTTCGGAATAGCGGAACAATTGGCAAGGCCGGGCAAGCCGGAGACGCCAGGGACGAGGAGAGAAAACCGTGACGATTCTCGTCATCCAGATTCTCAACTCCTTCTTTTATGCGGCAGTCCTGTTCCTTATCGCTGCAGGCTTAAGTCTCATCTACGGCGTCATGCGCATCGTGAACCTGGCGCATGGGGCGCTCTATGCGCTCGGCGCCTACGTCTCCGCCTGGATTGTCGGCAGCGCCGTTGGCCACGCGGTGGAAGGCAATCTCGGCCTAGCCGGAATGCTTCTCCTCCTCCCGCTTGGCGCGATTGCCATCGCGGCCGTCGGCGCGCTGATCGAGCCCACCCTGCTGCGCCCGCTCTATCGACGACCGGAAGAATATCACCTGCTGGTCACATTCGGCCTGCTCATGATCCTCGAAGACGTTATGAAGTTCGTGTTCGGCCGCACGCCACTCTCGGCAGGCGCGATCATGGATCGGATGGGCAGTATTCCCGTTGGGCGGCTGATGTATCCCACTTACAATCTGTTCGTCGTCGCAGTCGGGCTTGCCGCCGCGATCGGATTGTGGGCGTTTATCTACCGCACCAAGTTCGGGGTCATCCTGCGCGCTACCTCTCAGGATCGACGCATGGCTGCAGCGCTCGGCATCAATGTCAGTCGCGTCTATGTCCAGGCCTTCGCCATCGGCTGCTTCATGGCCGGCCTCGGCGGTGCGGTGGTGGTACCGGCGCAGGCGGCGGTCCTCGGCCTAGGTATCGAGGTGCTTATTCTGGCCTTCGTTGTCGTCGTGATCGGCGGGCTCGGGAGCTTGCAAGGAGCGCTCGTCGGCGCGCTGATCGTCAGCTTCGTGCGCACCGCCGGCATTCAATTCTTCCCCGAGATTGAACTCGCAGTTCTCTACCTGATTGCAGCCGCAGTCCTGCTCGTCCGTCCCACTGGCCTTTTTGGAAGGGCATGACGATGGCGATAGCAGCAACTGGTACCTCGAGTTGGCGGATCACCATCGTATCCGCAATCATTCTCGTCATCCTTGCGATCCTGCCGCAGATCGTCGATCCCTATCAAACGGTGCTGCTGACCTACGGTCTGATCATGGCCATTGCCGCCCTCGGTTTCAATCTGCTGCTTGGCTACACCGGCCTCCTGTCATTTGGCCATTCCGCTTACTTCGGCACCGGCGCCTATGCAGTGGCCTTCATCGCGCGGGACCTTGGCGCGCACTCCATGGAGCTCTACATCGTCGGCGGGATGCTTGGCACGCTGGTCGTTGCGGCGATCTTCGGATTCGTCTGCGTACGGCACACACGCATTTTCTTCGGCATCCTGACGCTTGCGTTGTCGCAGGTTCTCTGGAGCCTTGCCTTCAAGTTCTTCTGGGTGACGGGCGGCACCGACGGCATTCGGGTACCCTATACCAATCTCACGTTGGTCGGCGGCCTGGTCGATTTCAAGGGTGCGGGCTCGTTCCAGCGCTTCATCTATGCTTATTACTATTATGTGCTTGTGCTGTTTTCCATCTCCACGGCCATTCTATGGGTGATCACCCATTCACCGTTCGGCAAGGCGCTACAAGCGATCCGTGACAACGAAACGCGCGCGCGGTTCGTCGGCATCTCGGTTCGGCGCTACCGCTGGATCGCTTTCATGATTTCTGGGATATTTACCGGACTTGCCGGGATTCTGTGGGTTCCGCTCAACGGCCTCACCACGCCCGACATTCTCTATTGGCCATTCTCCGGCGAGATCGTGTTCATGACCGTGCTGGGCGGATTCCGCTCCTTCACCGGTCCGATCGTCGGTGCGATCGCGTTCAACTACCTGAAGACCTACGCGATCGCCAGCACCGAATATTGGCAACTTCTGCTTGGCGTCGTGCTTGTCATTCTGGTCATGGCGCTACCAGCCGGGATCGTTGGAACGATCGCGCGGCTCGCCGCAAAGCTCAGGAGACGGACGAAATGACCCTCCTTGAGACGGTCAACCTGAAGAAATACTTCGGCGACACGCACGCTGTCGACGATGTGAACCTGACAATTGCGGAAGGCGAGTTCATTTCCGTGGTCGGCCCCAACGGAGCCGGAAAGACTTCGCTCTGCAACGTCATCAGCGCCCTTCTCGTTCCCGATTCCGGAAGAATCATCTTCAGGGGTTCCGATGTGACCCACTCATCCGTGATCGAACGGGTAAAAGCCGGCATCGCGCGCAGCTTCCAGTTGGTTAACCTGTTCGACGATCTGACGGCCTTCGACAACGTCGCATTGGCGATCTTTTCGCGCGATGGCAAGATCCGGAACATGGCCGCGCTCGCCGACCACGACCGCGCGGTCGCTGTCGAAGCCGACACAATCCTCGAGCAGTTCGGGCTCGCGAGCAAGCGCAACGAGATCGCGCGCGATCTGGCGCAAGGCGAGCGAAAATTGCTGGATGTGGCCCTCGCCTACGCGCTCCGGCCGAAGCTCTTGTTTCTCGATGAGCCGACCTCCGGGGTGAGCACCCGCGACAAGGATAAGATCATGGACACCATTGCCTCGGTCGTGCGTGCCGAAGGCATTACCGCAGCGATCATCGAGCACGACATGGATGTCGTCTTCAAATATTCCAATCGAATTGTCGTGATGCACCAGGGGGCGATCCTCGCCGAGGGCACACCGGACGCCATCAGAAACAATGACCAGGTCGCCATGATCCTTCTCGGCTCCTCAGGACCGGACGCCTTTTCACGGAAGGAATGACTTGTGCTGGAGGTCAACGCGATCCACACCTACCGCGGCCCCGCTCACATCCTCAACGGAGTGTCGTTGCGGGTCGACAAGCAGGAGGTGGTGTGCCTGGTCGGCCGCAACGGCGCCGGCAAAACCACGACGATCGAAAGCATTATGGGCTTCCTGCCGCTGCGAGCAGGGCGGATCGTATTTGGCAACGAGGACTTGACCAGGCTTGCCCCGCACGAACGCGCCAAGCGCGGGATCGGCTATTCGCCGGAGGATTGTGGCGTCTTCCCGGAACTGTCAGTCGACGATAACTTGATGATCAGCCGCTGGCTCGGCGATGAAGTGTCGCGCCGACGGGACGGGACTATGCGTCCGGACCCGCAGGCACAGGCTTTCGGGGTCTTTCCCGAAGTACAGGGTCTACTGCAGCGCCAGGGCATGCATCTGAGCGGCGGCCAGCGCAAAATGGTCGCGATCGCGCGCGCGATGATGTTGTCGCCGTCTCTTCTTCTGCTAGACGAGGCATTCGAGGGGCTGGCACCGGTCGTGGTCAATCGGTTCACGGAAGCCGTCATGAAGATCAAGGCGATGGGTGTGTCCATCCTGATGGCGGAATCGCATCTCGCCTCTGCGTCCCGTATCGGCGACCGGCTCTATGTGATCGACCGAGGCGAGATCATCTTCCACGGCTTGCCAAGGGAAGCGCGCACCGACGAGAGGGTGATGAGAGCTTTGCGCGGATGAATTGCGCGTCTTCACGCGCCCGCACGATGCAACCGACGGTTTGGCTGGAATGGCATCATGAGACGCCACCTGACGCTTGGATTTCTGTTGTCGACCCTGACTGTGACCGGCGCAGTGCGAGGCGGTCACGAATTGCCGGTCTATCCATCCTATTATCCGCACGAGATCGAGATCAGCACCGTCGCTCCCGAGACCGCGGAGAGCCTGCTGCGGCAGTCCAAGATCCATGTCTTTCTAGGAAGCGAGCTCCGCTTTTCGGGCTCTCCACCGGATATGATCGGTGCCGTGGAATCGCTCGGCTCGCTGGTGACGGTCCGCATTAACCCACAATCGCGATATGCAAGAGCTGATGCGACCGCCTGCGCGGTCGCATCAGCTGTTACCCGAAAGATCAGCTCGAGCAATCCGGATGTGATCCGGCATCCCTACCCGATCACACCGCTCCACGGCGATTATTTGTACCATGTGGATCTCGCCGAAGCGGCGAAGCGACGCCTGCTCTCCAACACGGAGGCTTGGCCAGCAATTGAAGAGCTGAAGCTGAAGGCAGCCGACGCCGCCGCGAAACGCTTGCTCGGCACCGAGAAGGCGGCGCCGGAATCGGACTGGGACGTTGAAATCAGGGAAACAAGTTTGCTGGAACTCACTGAATCGGCAACGACTGTGATCAACGGCTGGCTGGTCCCGACGGTGGCGAGGAGCGGATGGTACCAGGCTTATCTCGTTCTGCGCGACGCAATCGATGCCGGAACAAGAGAGCGCGTGGAAGCCGACCTGCAACGGATCCAGTTCGGCGATGTAAACAACCCGGTCGATCGCATCAATCTGGAGCGAGCGGTCGTGACAGCCCTCGTCAGTGACTGCCGTCAAATCGTCGTCGGCTACACGCTCAAGCGCGAATATTTCAATAGCGAATTCTCCGCAGGGATCGAGAACATCGCTTTCGATTCCCTTACGGGCCTCAACGCAGCGATCTTCCTACGCACGGTCAAGCTGAAGGACTTTCCCTGGAACGGCTGGCTCCGTGTCGGAATCGATGCGAGACCGACATCGGCCTGGAATCCCATTACGGGCTTTTCCGACAAATTCGGACGACTGATGTGGTCCGCCGTCGCAGATCCGGCTCTGTTGCCGTCGCCCTATGACCAGGCCTGGATGGCCAATCGGATCTCGGAGATCCAGGCTTCCCCACCCCGATGAGGAATTGCAACGATGCTTTGCAACACAGTTTCTCGTGCATCTCGCATCGGCGCCGTGCTCGCCTGGGCAATCGGAACGACGATCACCGTAGCGGGCGCCGCGGAGCTCACGTTCGACTTCCATATTGAGCGCGGGCGGGTGGCGGAGAGCACGCAGGTCATCCGGATCAAACAAGGCGATGTCGTCAAGCTGCGATGGCACACGGATCGATCAATGATCCTGCATCTGCACGGTTATGACATTGAAAAGAAGGTCGAGCCCGACACCTTTGGCCTGATGGAATTCACCGCGTACGCCACCGGGCGGTTTCCGGTGGAAATCCACGGGTCGCCCGGGCCCGGCGGTCACTCCCATGGGGGAAATCCACTTGTTCGTGTCGAGGTCTACCCATAGCAAAACGCGTTGGCAGCGCTCGATAACAGCTCGGCGCTGGCTGTTCGCGGCTGCGGCCCTTCTCATGGGCGTCACGCCAGCCGGCGCACACGGTTTCGGCCAACGCTACGATCTCCCCCTGCCCTTGTCTCTGTATCTCTTCGGCGGCGCAGCCGCGGTCGTGCTTTCCTTCGTGGTCGTCGGCCTGTTCGTGCGCCGCGCGCCGCCGGCACGCGACGTTTCGCAGATTGATTTGTTCGGCTACCCGCTCGTAAAAGTCGTCGCCGCATTGGGCGTTCCGCTCAAGCTGACCGCTCTCGTCCTGTTTGCCGCGATGCTGGCGGCAGGTTTTTTTGGCGATCAAAATCCTTACCGCAATCTTGCACCCACGCTGGTCTGGATCATCGCCTGGGTCGGCCTCGCCTATGTTTCGGCCTTCGTCGGAAATATCTGGCCGCTCATCAATCCCTGGCGGACTGTTTTCGACGGGGTGGAGGCGGCATACAGGTACATTTGCGGCCGCAACCTTGCGCTCGGCAAACCGTATCCCCACGCACTCGGCCTCTGGCCTGCCGTGCTGTTGCTGTTGGCTTTCTCCTGGACCGAACTCGTCTATCCGACGCCCGCCGTGCCGTCGCACCTGGCTACCTTCGCACTTGTTTATTCCGTACTGACCTGGACCGGCATGTTCCTGTTCGGCAGCGAGACCTGGCTGCGGCACGGAGAGCTCTTTACTGTTGTATTCGACGCCTTCGCCCGCTTCGCGCCAACGGACATACGCACCGCCCAGCCCAAACCCCAATTTCTGCTGCGACGATTTGGAGCAGGCCTCACCAGTCGCGAGCAGATTTCGCCGTCGATGATGGCATTCGTGCTGCTGCTCCTGTCGAGCGTTCTTTACGACGGCCTGATTGCGACTCCCGAATGGTCGGTCGCGGAATCCGCGGCCATCGCGCGATTATCGGATATTGCCGAGCTCGGCCCGGTGGCCCTACGCAGCGTCGGCCTAGTTGGATTTTGGCTCCTGTTCCTGTCGGCCTACTGGATGGTAAGCATCATCATGAGCGCGGTGACAAAGTGGCGATTGTCACCGCGGCAGATCGCCCAGGGCTTCGCCCTCACCTTGATCCCGATCGCGCTCGGCTATCATCTTGCGCATTACCTCGTTTACCTTCTGGTCCAGGGGCAATACATCGTTCCGCTGCTTTCCGATCCCTTCGGCTACGGCTGGAACCTGTTCGGGACCGCTAGTTACCGGCCGAACATTGCAATCGTGGGCGCCCGCTTCGCCTGGTACACGGCGGTCGTGGCCGTTCTTCTCGGGCATATCGCAGCAGTTTATCTCGCGCATGTGCAGGCAATGCAGACATTTGCCACGCACAAGCTCGCGTTGGCCTCTCAGATCCCGCTCACAGCGCTGATGGTGGCCTATACCTTCGTCAGTCTGTCGATCCTGGCCGAACCCATCGTAGAGCGCAGCAGGCCGTCTGCGCAACCATCGGCCGTGGCGGAGAATATGATGGCGATCCCCGCGGACGCAGTAGTGCCTGACCAGGATGGCAACCGGCTCGAGGCCGTCGGTCCCGGCAGATTCGCCAAGACGAAACTGGTCTATCGTCTGCTCGGCTCCTCGTTCCACGACGGGACGAGGATGACAACCGCCGATCTGCTGTACCCATACATCTTTGCATATCGCTGGGGCATTGGTGGCGACGGCCGAGAGACGCACTTCGATCAATCAATCGGAACAGCGACCGCGCCGATACGTCGCGAGCTTGCCGGATTGCGGGTCATGGGAAGCGAAACCGCCTCCAAATCCGTCAGGGTCGGCGACGTCGATTTCCTCCGCGAAGTCTTCACGATCGAGGTCTATACGACCAACGCGCCGACGAGCCCGGAACAAGAGGCGGTCCCGGCGCCGCCCTGGAGTACGCTGCCGTGGCATCTTCTCGTCCTGATGGAAGAAGCCGTTGGCCGGAACTGGGCGGCGTTCTCGCAGACGGAAGCGGTTCGCCGTGGCGTCGAATGGCTGGACCTTGTCCGCTCGCAATCGCTGAACGCGCGGCTGTCGGCGTTGACCGAGAGCTTCGAGCGCGAAGGCTACCGGCCCGAAGCGTTGCGCCCGCTCGCCAGCGTCGACGAGGCACGTCGCCGGTGGGCGGCGCTCTCCGCGTTCTACAAGGCCAATGGCCATTTTCTGGTGACCAACGGGCCCTATCAGCTCAAGAGCTGGTCGGATGACAGCGTCGTGCTCTCTGCGTTCAGGGATTTGAGCTACCCGCTGGGCGTGGGCTCCTATGACTCTTACGCTATCCCGCGGCGTGGGTTCATCACAGCAGTCGACGCAACGGGTGATGAGGTTCAATTGTCGGGCGACATCGAAATCATCGACAAGTTTCAGCGCAGGTATCGCCTCAAGCGCGTACCGCTCTCATCCATACCGCCGGATGTGCTGAGACGGACGCCCCCGGAATGCCGGTTCACGGTCGTTGATGATCAAAAGCGTGTAGTGCTCGCTGGCACTGCCCCTCTCGGCAAGAACTCCTCGTTCCATTTCGATTTCAAGAACCGGTTGCGCGCGGGGCGTTACACGATGTTCGCAACCATTGCGCTCAACGGCAATGTCATGAATGCCGATATTCACCAGATATCGATCGTCGTTTCGACCGGTGCGGAAGGCCAAGGATCGCTACAAGGGTCCCCCTCCAAGTGAGCACAATGGGCATTCCTTCAATGGTAACATTGCTCTTCAGCGCTCGGAGCTCCGCGCTCGAAAGCACTGCGGTACGACGTCAGGACGGCGATTCAACCTTTTTTCGGCATTGCAAGCAAAGAGCCTGCGACACTGCCGATGTGGCCAAGATTTCCAGACGCCGATACCTCGGCGTGGACGCTGTTCTTTCCGGTATCAAACCGACACGAGATCTCCGGCTTCCGCTGCGCGCTTGACCGCGTCGATCACTCTGAGGGTTTTCAGCCCTTCGCGCCCGTTCACCACAGGCTCGGCCGTACCGCGGATGACCCCGCAGAAATTGGCAATCTGCAGGCCGAGCGGGTCTTCCTTCTCGTACCTCAGCCGCTCACGCTCGATCGGTGCCCACCAGCTCGCCTTGCTTGGGTGATGCCATAGGTCCAGTTGCGGAACAGCCAGCGATGCCCTCGTGCCGCCGATCTGGTAACACGTCTCCTGCGTATGACTGTAGGCCGGGTTCTCACCAGCCGTGAATTCCCAACTCCAGGGCGACTGGACGGCGTCGGAGACATTGACCGTCCCCAGCGCGCCGGAGGCGAAGTGCAGGATGATCACCGCGGTCTCTTCAACCGCATTCCCACGCAGCCGATTGGATTGGGCAGCCTGCACTGCCACGATATCCCCACACAAGTATCGCAACAGGTCGACATCGTGGATGAGATTCAGGAAAACAGGCCCAGCCCCTTTTTCGCGGCGCCAGGCCACATCGAAATAATCGTCCGGCTTGATCAGCCAGAACATGCCATGCACCGACACGATCTGGCCGAGCCGGCCGCTGTCGATCTCCGTCTTGGCGCGTTGGATCATAGGGTTATGCCGGCGATGATGGCCGGTGAGCAGCGGCACGCCGGCTTTCTCGGAGGCCTCGACCAGGGCCTGTGCAGCGGCGACGTCATCCGCTAACGGCTTCTCGATCAGCGCTGGGATGCGAGCTGCGATACAATCCATGCCGTTGGCCACATGCATCTGGTTGGGCGTGGCGACAACCACCCCTTCCGGCCGATTTCCGGAGAGCATGTCCTGAAAGGACGGAAACCAGTCCACCTTCAGCGAAACCGCCAATTCTCGGGCCGCCGGCGCCGGATCGACGATCGATGACAGCATCGCCTCCGGCCGCGTGAGAATGTGCTCGATTTGTCGCTTGCCGATGAGACCCGCTCCCATCACCGAGAGGCGGACGGGTGCGCTCATACGATGCTATCCCTTCGTTTCATCAAGCAGCTTGGCCACGCGACGCAAGCCGAGCAGATAACCCTGCGTGCCGAAGCCTGCGATGACTCCATCAGCTCGTTTGGAGACAAACGAGTGGTGGCGGAATTCCTCGCGCTTGTGCACGTTGGAAATATGCACCTCGATCACCATCCCCTCGAACGTGTTTAGAGCATCCAGGATGGCGACCGACGTGTGGGTGAAAGCGGCGGGGTTCATCACGATCCCGGCAGCCGTTTCGCGCGCCTCGTGGATCCAGTCGATCAGCTCGTATTCCCGGTTGGATTGATGGAAGCGAACCTCCAGGCCAAGCTCCTTGCCCAGCGCCCGACAGTCTCGCTCCACATCCGCAAGCGTCTCGTGGCCATAGATGTGGGGCTGGCGCTTGCCGAGCAAATTGAGATTTGGTCCGTTGAGGACGTAGACGAGACGACTCATGAGAGAACTCCGTTCAATGATGGGCGAGGATTTCGCCAAGGAACTGCCTGGTGCGGGCGTGCTGGGGATTACGGAAGAATGCGTCAGGCGCGCCTTCTTCGATGATCTGGCCTTCAGCCATGAAGATGACGCGATCGGCGACCTGACGGGCAAAGCCCATCTCGTGGGTGACGCAAATCATGGTCATGCCGTCGTTGGCGAGGCCGATCATCGTATCGAGCACCTCCTTGACCATCTCAGGATCGAGTGCCGAGGTGGGTTCGTCAAACAGCATGACCTTGGGCTGCATGCAGAGCGCACGCGCGATCGCGACGCGCTGTTGCTGACCGCCCGAGAGCTGAGCCGGATATTTCTCGGCCTGGTCACCAATGCGCACGCGCTCGAGGTATTTTCGCGCAATCGCCTCCGCCTCGCTCTTGCCGATGCGGCGCGCGCGGATGGGCGCGAGCATGCAGTTCTGCAAGACCGTCATATGCGGAAAGAGATTGAAGCTCTGAAAGACCATGCCGACGTCCTGACGTACCACATCGATGGCCTTGATGCTGTCGTCCAGCCGATGACCGTTCACCACGATGCTGCCCTGCTGGATCGCCTCGAGACGGTTGATACAGCGGATCAGCGTCGATTTGCCCGACCCGGACGGACCGCAGAGCACGATCTTCTCGCCTTTGCGCACGGTGAGATTGACGTCACGGAGAGCCTGGTACCCGCCGTACCACTTCTGCACGCCCTTCATTTCGATCAGGATATTGTCCTGCATGGATTCGGCTCCGCTATCGGGCGGCGGCCAACGCGGATGGCGCGTCGGCCGCTCGCAATGGCTATTGAACGGTGAAGGGAACGCCGGGAACCGCGTCCGGGAAGATGGGGACAGGCGCCTTCATCCATTTGGCGTAGAAGCTCGCCAGTTTGCCGTTCGACTTGATCTGGTCGATGAACTTGTTGGCCGTCTCGTTCCACTCCTTGTCGCCGAGGCGGGTGCAGGCCCCGTTATACAGCGCGGTGAAGTGAAGCTTGGGCTCGAACCCAAGTTCCGGCTTTGCGGCGTTCAGACGCTGCGGGTAGAAGCTGTTTGCGCCGACAGCCTGCACCTGACCGGAGAGCAGCGCCTGGATCGTGGCCGCATCATCATCAAACCTGCGGATTTCGGTGCCTGCCGGAGCACTATTTGTGACCTGAGTATCCTGTGTGGAGGACCTCGGAACGCCGATGACGTACTTGCCCATGTCGGCATTGCCGTTGATCGGGGTCGCCTGGGCAGCGACAAGCGTGATCTCGTTGGCGACATACGGCTTGGAATACTGCACCGCTTTCGCGCGCTCGGGCAGCATTGCCATTGTCGCGAATAGAATGTCGACGCGGCCTGTGGTCAGCGCCGGAATGCGATTGGCCACCGCCAGTGGAACGAACTCGGCCTTCACGCCGAGATAGTCGGCGAAGGCGCGGCCCATGTCGGCATCGATGCCGTCCTGCTTCCCCGAGCTATCGACATAGCCCCAGGGAGGATTATCGCCCTGAATACCGATGAGGACGACGCCCTTCTTCTTCACGTCCTCCAACGTGCCGGCCTGCGATTTGCCTGCGACGGCGATAGCCGCCAATGCCAGCAGTGCGACCCCGAGCTGGCGACGGTTGGGTGAAAACAACATGAGTATCTCCTCCTGGTGATGGCTGTTTGTGATTGAGCAGGTGCGCCGTTCCTACCTTTGACTGGCCAGGGCGAGCCTGGCCTCCATCCGGCTGCCCCACCACGACAGTGGCCAGCAGAGGATGAAATACATCGCGCCGACCACGCCGAAGACGAGCAACGGCTGGAAGGTCTGGTTCGAAACGATTTGACCGGCGCGGGCGAGTTCGATGAAGCCGACAATGGCGGCGAGCGACGTGCCCTTGATGAGCTGCACGAGATAGCCGATGGTCGCGGGCAGCGAGATGCGGATTGCCTGCGGCAGCACGATGTCGCGCATGCGAGACGAATGGTGCAGTCCAAGCGCCATCGCCGCCTCAGTCTGGCCGCGCGGCACGGCCTGGATCGCTCCGCGCCAGATCTCACCAAGGAAGGCGGAGGCATTCACGGTGAAGCCGATCGCCACCGCCACGAAGGCGTCGAGCTTCAGTCCGGTGAGCGCCAATCCGTAATACACGACGAAAAGCTGCAGCAGCAGCGGAGTGCCCTGGAATATCCCGATGTAAATGCGGGTGATCCATTCCACGCCCTTATGGCCACAGGTACGCAGCAATGCTACAGCCAGACCCGCCGTGCAGCCGCCCACAAACGCAACCAGCGTAAGCAGCATCGTCCATTGCAGACCACGCAGCAGGAAGCCGAACTCAGGAAGGCCAAAATGCGGTGCCATGATCGCTCCCTCAGCGTGTCGGATATGAGAAGAAGCGGTGAGAGACGACCGCGAAGCCCAGCATCAACAGCCAGGAGATCGCGAGGTAGAGGAAGGTGACGAAGAAATAGACCTCGAAGCTGCGGAACGTGTCGCTTTCGATGCGTTGCGCAACCGACGTCAATTCGTAGGCCGATACCGCCGAACAGATCGACGAGGTCAACGTCAGCATGATGAACTGACCCGTGAGCGAGGGGTAGATTGCGCGAAGGGCGGGCTTGAGCACGATGAACCGGAATACCTGTCCTTTGTGCAGGCCGAGCGCGTAACCGGCCTCTATTTGCCCCTTATGAATGGATTGCACCCCGCCGCGGATGATCTCTATGGCGTAGGCGCCGCCATTGACGCCGAGCGCGATAATGGCCGTGGCTGTCGGATTGAGCTTCAATCCGATCAGCGGCAGGGCGAAGAACAGAAAGAAGATCTGCACCAGGAAAGGCGTATTGCGGACGATCTCGACGAATCCGATCACGAGAGCACGCAACCAGGCCGCCTTCGAATCGCGTGCCGCGACGCCGGCGACGCCGATCATCATTGCGAGAGTCATGCCGGCAAGCGCCAGACCCAATGTGCCCACACACCCCCACAGCAGTGCGGGCATCGCATGCCAAACCACCGAGAAATCGAGCGTATAGCCCATCTTGCGTTTCCTCTCGGGCGTTGTGCGTGCCGCTCGCCCATCGGCCGGGTGTCACCCTCCCAGGGATGCAAAAGTGGCGAAGAAAACGTCTGGATCAGGTGAGATGCCCGTGAACAGGCGAAATGCTTCGGTCCCCTGGAAGATCGCCATGCCACCACCATCGACGGTGCGGCAGCCGAGGGCACGCGCCGCGCGCAGCAGGGCGGTTTCCAGCGGGAAGTAGACGATCTCGGCGACCCACAGATCGGGACGCAGCAGGGCCGTCGGCAGCGGCGTGCCTGGATATTTGTCCAGACCGATCGGCGTCGCGTTGACAATTCCGTCTGCGGCAGCGACGGCGGCCGCGACATCCTGGCCGCCCCTCAAGCGCCCTTCTGCAAATCGCGGGGACAAGCCGTCGACCACATTCTGCGCCTTGGCCGAGTCGACGTCGATGATGGTCAACTCCCGCACGCCGAGCTTCATCAGCGCGAAAGCGACCGCCGCTCCTGCGCCGCCGGCGCCGAATTGGACGACACGACCGAGCGATGCACCCTGCATGTTGCGGCGAAAGTTCTCGGCGAAGCCAAACCAGTCGGTGTTATGGCCCGTCATTCGGCCATCTCTGACGACCACGGTGTTCACGGCACCAAGCGCCTCCGCGTCAGGCGAAAGCTCATCCAGGAGTGGAAGGATCGCCTGCTTGCAGGGATGAGTTACATTCAACCCATCAAAGCCCATCCGCTTTGCTGCCGTGAGCAATTCCGGCAACGCCTCCACGCCGAGCTTCAACTCTGCCAGATCGATCTTCTTGTAGAGATAGCGGATGCCAGCGGCGTCAGCTGCCGCTTCGTGCATGGGCGGGGTGCGGGACGCAGCGATGCCGCTGCCGATCAGGCCGACGAGAAAGCTGGATTTGGGATGCATGCTCGGCATCGCGTCAGCTCAATGGCACGGTCAGTTCGGCGATGACCTCTGTCGTGCTCGGTCGAACGCCGCGCCACCAGGCAAAAGCTTCGGCCGCCTGCTCGACCAGCATGCCGACGCCGTCGGCCAGCTTGGTTACGCCTTCGGCGCGGGCCGCTTGCAGAAAGGGAGTGAGCCCCTTGCCATAGGCGAGTTCGTACGCCAGCTCCGCACCGCGGAAGACGTTGCCTGGAAGCGGCGGCATCTCACCCCGCAGGCTGGCCGATGTCGCGTTGACCACGACGTCATAGCCTTCGGCAAGATCGGCCAGTTCAGCATAGCCGCTGACGATCAGGGGACCACAACCGGCGAACTCTTCGGCCAATGCCACAGCCTTCGATAAGGTACGATTGACGAGAACCAACTCGGATGGCTCCTGACGCAGGAACGGCAGTAGCGCGCCACGCGCTGCTCCTCCAGCGCCGAGCATCAGGACGCGGCGGCCGGTCATTTTGACGCCGAGATTGACGGTGATGTCACGCACGAGGCCGATCCCGTCGAAATTCTCGGCAACGATCCGATCGCCGTCGAACTTCAGGCAGTTTGCAGCGCCTGCTCGTTTGGCGCTTTCTGAAAGCTCGTTTGCGTAGGCGAAGGCATCGAGCTTGAACGGGGCGGTGATGTTCAGCCCCTTGGCGCCCTCTGTCCGGAATTGATCAACCCGCTCGTTGAAACCATTGAGGGGGCCCTCGATCGCCTCGTAGACAAGGTCCTGTCCTGTCATTCTGGCGAAAGTGCCATGGATGAGAGGTGATTTGCTGAAGCCGATCGGATTGCCGATCACCGCATAACGGTCGCTCATCGCTCACTCCTGTACTGCCACTTCGTTGTAGAGGACGCCGTCACGCACCATCGCCTCGATGGCTTCGGCCGACACCCCCAGCGAGGCGGCAATGCGGCGATTGTCCTGGCCGAGCAGCGGCGCCGGAGTCCGCACCGTGGTGTCGCAGTCTGAGAAGCGGAACGGCAGGTTAGGTAGCGTCACCTTGCCGAGCACAGGATGCTCCTGCTCGACCAGCATGCCACGCGCGTGGATCTGCGGATCCTTCACGACCTCTTCGATGGTCTGCACAGGAGCCGACGGCACAGCTGCTGCCTCAAGTGCCGCAAGACAGGCGTCCCGAGATGGTTGCGACAGCGTCCAGGTGCGCACGATGTCCATCGCTTCGGCATAATGGGCGTTCCGCGCGGCAGGCGTGGTGAAGCGTTCGTCGGATGCCAGCGTGTCTCCCCCGATCAGGCTCGCCAATCGCCGCCACGCATCATCGACTTGGGCGGCAATGACAAGATTGCCGTCGTTGGCCGGAAAGACGCCGTAGACGGTCGAATCCGGCTGTCCGCTGCCGGTCTGCTTCGGTTGGTCGATGCCGCCGGAGAGGAAGTAGCGCTGAACCGCATAGTCGTGCATCGAGACCATGCAGTCGTACAGCGCCAGATCGATATGCTGGCCGCGTCCGGATGACGCGCGGCCAACCAGCGCTGCATTGATGGCAGCCACACCGTGAATGCCGGTATACATGTCGGCCAGCGGCATCCGCAGCAGCGGCGGCGCTTCGCCGGGAGTGCCCAGTTGCGCCAGAGCGCCCGACATCGCCTCTGCGATCAGTCCGAAGCCTGGACGGTCGGCATAGAGACCGGTGTGGCCATAGGCGGAAACCGAGCAGTAGATCAGCCTGGGATTCCGTGCCGATAGCGCCTTGTAACCAAGCCCGAGGCGCTCGAGTGCGCCGGGGCGGTAGTTCTCGATGAGGACGTCGGCCGTGTCGACCAGCTTCATCATCATGTCGAGACCACGCGTGTCGCGCAGATCGATGCACAATCCCTGTTTCCCCATATTCTGCTGCAGGAAATAGCCGGATTGTCCGTCCTTGAAATAGCCATGGGCACGGCCCGCATCGCCTTCCCTAGGACGCTCCACCTTGATGACTTCGGCGCCCATCGCTGCGAGGCAGCGGCCCATGAACGGGCCTGCCAGGAAATGGCTGTAGTCGATGACGCGAATGCCTTTGAGCGGCAGATCCTGCACGGTCATGCCTGCTCTCCTGCGGCGTTGGTCTTCGGGCGCATCGGAATCATCAGCCGGTGCTCGCCGAGCTGCACCACTTCGCCGCGCTGATTGATCAGCTCCGAGGGCAGCACCACGATGCCCCACCCTTCCCGCTTCGTGGTGCGCATCGAGCCGACGCGGAACTTGACGTGCACGGTATCGCCGAGCTTGATCGGCAGCTTGAAATCCCACGTCCAGCCCAGCGACATTCCCGGAAGGAAGCGGTAGTCGGCACGCGTCTTCAAACCGTCGGCCAGCGATAGGCCAAACAGCCCGTGCGCGACGCGCGTGCCGAAGGGTGTGGTTTTGGCATATTCCTCGTCGACATGGACCGGCGTGAAATCGCCCGTCAGCTCGGCGTAGGCATTCACCATCGTTTCCGTAACCGTCACTGAGGGAGTGATGCATTCGTCGCCGACCCTGGCATCGTCCCAGTAGCGCTCATCGGTCATGTCGCGTGTTCCTTACGCCCGTGGATTGATCGCCAGCGCCGCTTCCACGGCACCCGCACTGGCTTGCAAGATTTCGACGTTCAGCCCGCCCGGCAGCTCGAGCCAGTTCGGCCCGGCGAGCAGTGCTTTGGCGCCCCACGCGGCAGCACGGGCGAGCACACCTTCGTAATCGTCGACCATGATGCCGAGATGGGCGAGACGCCCCTCCGGTCCGACGAAGCTCGGATCCTCGATGAGTTGCACGCTTCCGAGCACCCATACCTGACGCGGGCGCTCGCCGTCGGCGGGTTGCTCGTCGCGGATCGTGAGACCAAGCACCTCACGAAAGAAGTCGACGTGACGATCAACGTCCGGCACGCGGATCGCGACGTGTTCGACGTAAGCGCGGGGCAACGACATCGTCTTAGGCCTTTCCCGGATAGTCGCTGCGCGCGTATTCGAGGCCTTTGACCAGCGCAACGAGGGTCGAATTGACGGGCGTCGGCACGTTGAGCTTAGCCCCCCAACGCACGACGGAGCCGTGAATGTAATCAACCTCGGTCAGATTGCCGGACTGCAAGCTCTGCAACATCGAGGTCTTGAACTCGGGCGGCAGCCCAGCGGATGCCATCGTCCAAGCGCGCCGAGGGTCGATAATCGAGATCTTGACACCGGCAGCTTGCGCGACCGCGATGCCCTCCGAGATAGCGGCCAGCGCACACTCTTCCAGGACAGGCAGAGAATACAGGCCGCCATAGGTCAGGCCGGTAACGGCGGTAATTCCACCTCCGGCGACGTTGATGAACAACTTGTCCCACATCGTGCCCAGGATGTTGTCGCTGAGCAGCGTGAGAATACCGGCACGATTGAACGTCTCGGAAATCCGCTGTGCGCGTTCCGTCAAGCGCCCATCAAGTTCGCCGATGATGGTTTCCTTGCCGATGACCCCGGAGCGCACATGACCAGGGCTCAGCAGCACGCCACCCACGTAGGTCTTGCCTGCCATGATCCGGTCACGACCAACTTCCTCCGACAGGATGTCCTCGTGCCCAAGACCGTTTTGAAGCGACATCACGACCGTGCGCGCCCCGATGATCGGCGCTGCCGCCCGGATAGCTTCCCGCGTGTGGTAGGATTTGACGAGGACGATGACGAGGTCCGCCACCATGCCGACCTCGGCGGCGGAGGTGCACGCAGAGAGCTTTACAGTGGCCTCAGCGCCACCCTCGAGCATCCGCAGACCGCTGGCATTAATCGCGTCGACATGAGCCTGAAACGGATCGATCAACCACACCTCGGCACCGCCGCGCGCCAGGGTGCCGCCGATGGTCGAGCCCAAGGCCCCCGCTCCGATAAAGCAGATCCTCATCCGAACGTTTCTCCCGCGCCTTTTTCGGCGTCGGAGGCGTGGTAGCAGTCCGCCCTTTATTCGGATATGCTATGATCCT
The DNA here is from genome assembly GCF_018130765.1 of Bradyrhizobium iriomotense. Classification (GTDB taxonomy): domain Bacteria; phylum Pseudomonadota; class Alphaproteobacteria; order Rhizobiales; family Xanthobacteraceae; genus Bradyrhizobium; species Bradyrhizobium iriomotense_A. The sequence goes on along the minus strand of NZ_JAFCJZ010000016.1, from coordinate 100,271 downwards.
TATATCCATTATTTTAGTTCGCAATGAAGCACCGGGGCCTCTCCGAGACGAACCTGCTGGACCCGCGCCTGCTCCGGCTGTTTGACGCCTTGTTCACCACGGGAAGCGTCACCAAAGCGGCCGAAAAGCTCGGTCAAAGCCAGCCGACCATTTCGATCTGGCTGGCGCGCCTGCGAAAGGAACTCGACGATCCGCTCTTCATCCGGGCGGCGGAGGGGATGCTGCCGACTCCGCGCGCCGAGGCTCTCATCGGGACGGCTAGACAAGCATTGGAGATGCTGCGTCGTCTGGCTGAGCTTCGCCCTGAGTTTGATCCAGCGACCGCAAAGCGCCGCTTCGTCATCTGCATGACGGATGCGAGCCACATCACGCTGCTTCCGGCCATCCTCGCCCACGTTCGCCGCGTTGCGCCAGGCATCCGCATCGAGGCGGCCCAGATCGGCGGCGATACCCCGCGAATGCTGCAGTCTGGCGAGGCCGATCTGGCGCTCGGCTACATCTCGGACCTCGACGCTGGACACTTCCAACAGGCACTTTTTCCGCAGGATTGGGTCTGCCTGGCGAACGCAAAACATGTTCGGATCGGCGACCGCATCACCGCAAAGGATTTCAGGCGTGAGGCGCACGTCCTCATTCGTTCCGGCACCGGACATCAGTTGCTCGCCGACGCGCTGAAGAAGCAGCAGATAGTCCTTGATGTCGCGCTCGAGCTGCCCGGCTTCTTGGGGCTACCCGCAATCGTCGGGACGACTGACCTGATCGCCACCCTTCCAAGGCACATTGGCGAAACGCTGGCCCACTATTACGGACTGCGCGTGCTCGAATGCCCGCTGGCGATCACCGGCTTTACGGTGAAGCAATATTGGCACGCCCGCTTCCATCACGACCCGGCAAGCCAATGGCTGCGTGGCGTGTGCAGTGAGCTCTTTCAACAGCAGGAAGTGAGAGGCCTCCATCGTTCCGGTCGGCCAAGGAAACGAAGGCCACGCGATTTGCGGTCGTAATGGTCGCCGGTAGCGGGGCAACAACCGCCCCCCGAGTCCGCGGCTAGGCGGACTGCGGCACGGCTGCAATTCCGCACAAGCGCATCTCGACCGGTTGTCCGCTTCGTTCGCCGTAGCACCCTATTCTACGATGAGGGCAAAACAGACCCGCCCGAGCAGCTTCCGCGGTATATGTTCGGTTGGAAGCTCGGAGATAAGCCAGCATGGCCACGCCGTTTAGTTCGTTCTGGACCGAGCCTTAGAATCTGTGTTTCCAAACGCGCCCAAAAGACCTGACTGGGATGAAACTGTTTACCGAATGAACTCAACAGCTTGAGAGCTGGCTGGGGCGGGAGGGTACTCAGCCAGATTGTCGCCGCCCTCAGGCGCCTGAAATCGCTATAGAAAACCGGGCGACACGAGAGGTGTGTAGCAGCTCTGTGCGCCACCTCGCAAGCCATCAAGGTGAGCGTCCGATGACCCGTTTCGGATAGCACCTCCTCGCAGACTAGGTCGGCAACGGACGGCGCGGCAGTGCCGGCCGGTACTGCGGCGTCAGCAGCCGCGTAGCCGCGGAGACCGCCGGCTGCGCGGGCGCGATCGCCCCCTCCTCGGCCGCGGTCTCGTTCAATGCGCCACCCTCCGTCTTGGCAACGGCCTCAGCTTCCACGTTCGCCAGCGGAGGGTCCGGCGACGTGATCGGCGAACCCTCGGCTTCGAGCGCCGGGCCGGCCTTGTCGTCCTGCTGGGCTGCTGAGCTTTTCCGAGCGGGTCCCTCGACGCGACCGGGGAAGATCTCGTTCAGATGCCGCAAGGCGTCTGGGGTGACGCGACCGGTCCATCCACGAGCGCGCCCGTTCCAGCGGACGCCCGCATTCTCAAGCATCTCGCGATTGACGGCCGAGGTGTTGCGCGTCAGCCGGACAATCACGGGCACGAGCTCCTCTTGAGGATCGTCGGAGCTGTCAGCATCGGTTCCGCCGGGATCGAGGACCGGACGATCCACGCAAGCGCTCTGCGCGAGCAGTTCGAGACCAGCGACTATGCTCGCGGCCGGCAGCTGTGCCAAATTGAAACGTGTTGCCGTGTCCACAATCAGCTGCAGTACATCTGCTTGGCGGCGCTCCTCCAGCTGCGCAATCTTGGCGTCGAGAAGGGCGCGCTCCTCGCGCAACCGCGCCAGCACGACCTCGGACGTTTCGAGCTCTTTCATAATACGGGTACGACGCTTCATGGGACCTCCTTCATCGATGAACGTAGGCCATCACACGCCTCGGCAAGCGCAAAAGGAAAAGTTTTCGGGGAAACTCCGGACCGGTCGCTTGCGGGTTTCCGGAAACTTTGGGCTCAATATACAAAATGGTTCTTGGGCGCTCTTCGATGGCAATTCCCTTCGCGTTTCTGGCTCCTGTCCGCCTTGCCGACCACGGCGGTGCCGTCAGTGCTATCGCCTACGCCGCCCGGAATGCCGTGCATGACCCGCGCTTCGAGCAGCCCTTCGACTACTCGCATTTGCGCAGTGATCTCGCGCACGAGGAGATCATCCTTCCAGTAGATTGCCCAGCTACATTTCTCGACCGCGCGAAGCTGGCGATCGCTCTTGACGAGGCCGAACGTCGCAAGGTCCGCACCCCTCTTTCAGAACGAAATCGACTGCCGCAGGTCGGATTGGCCCTCGTTGTGGCGCTTCCTCCCTCCACGGAGGTTTCCGTGAAGGAAGCGGCAGAGATCCTCCGGCGGATCGTCCTCGCGGCGCGTGGGTCGGCAGCGATCCCGATCCACACAGCGATCCACGAAGCCCGTATCAACCGTCACGCGCATGCGCTGTTCGCGCTGCGCCCCATGGACAACGACGGCGTACTCGGCCCCAAACTCCGAGACTTTGTCGTGCGCCATCGCCACACCTCGACCGGAAATGAAAGCGCGGACGTTGTCGAAGGCGTTAACTGGCCGGACCTGACGTGGGAAATCCATCAGACGTTCTTTCACGAGGTCGGGATCGACCTTGTCGTCGACCCTATTGCCCCCAAGCCTGGCAAGCACTTGCGCCCGATCATCTACGGTAGTGGTAAGATCATCAACAAGACCAACGAACAGATCGCGTCTAGCCGCGATGCGGACTATGCAGAGAATCTCCGCGCGATTGAAGGTAGCCCGACCCACCTGATCGAGACGCTCTTGCGGGGACGATCCTCATTGCGCACAGCAGAGCTCGAGCGCCTCTGTGCAAAATTCTTGGACAGCGATACAGATAAAAATGCAACCGTCGAGCGCATTTTGCTTGATCAGAACGTCATCACTCTTACCGACATACCCGGCGCTTTAAAGCCCACTTACGCGACGACCCGTCGCATTCAGTCACTACTGACACGCGCGGTTCGCCTCATCGATCAAGCCGGACAGAACCACATCAAAGCTTACACTGCTGCCGATGAGGATTCGGTGGTCTCGGAGATTTCGGTTACGTGTGCGAACCGCCAAATGGACGAGAGCCCTCTGATCCTTGGAGCCAAGCTCGCGGACTGCAGCGTCGCGACAACCGCGCTTGCGGCTTATGGCCCAATCGCCGGCACGGTGGATATGGCCGTCACAGGCTCGTCAGAGCTTCGCGCACTCGGTCGCAACCGTGACGTCCACCTTCAGCCCGGCCGGTTAGTAGTCGTGCCTCACTCAGAACTGATCGACGACCAGCGCCTCGCCCGACTGATACTGGCGGCCAATAACGTCGGCTCCGAACTCATTCTAGGCCACGTTCAAAGCCGCCAAACCGGCGTGGTGTGCCGGCATCTCGCTGCCTACGCTGCGGATCAGGTGACGAAAGTTCACCCCATCGAAAGGCAGGATCGGGGGACAAGCGACATCGTGCGGCTGTTGCGGGCCGGTCTGGTACGGCATGCCGTCGAGGAGATGGCGAACAGAGGCTTGCTCGAATTTGGCCGCCTACCCTACTTCGGAGAGGATGCATCGAGGTTCGTCGTCTGCGACGATCCACGCCGCATCGAAGAGCTAAGCCGAACGATACGGGCCGATCGCATCCGGTCGGGGAGCATTGGCAAGCCAGTGCCGCTTACCGGACTAGGTAAAAAGTTTGAACTCTCGATCGGCGAATGGATCATGACGGAAGCGCTACCCAACGATTCCACCTTGGGGCGGACTGAATTTGCACGAGTCCTCGCAGTCGACGGGGTCAATACCACCATCGACATCGCATCTGACAAAAACAGGCGGATTGATTTGAAACCTGGACCGGCCGTTCGCCCGGCCGCCGTGCTTTCCATAAGAGAAGCCCGCGAGCTACACGCGGAGGCAAAGCTGACCTTGGTGGCGACCGATCCGCGACGCATATGGAGCGCCCTGTTACTTGTCGCGACGCGTGGACGGCAGGCGCGCTTGCACGTCGATCCGAAGGTTGCCCAAAGCAAGGACGAGTTGATCAAAGTGGCTCGGCGATCTTTACCCGGAGCACTCCCGCATCACCGAGAAGTACGCGCGGATCCGGATGCAGCGGCAGGCAAGATCATAGCGGCCATCAATGATAGCTTTGAGGATCTTCCCGCAGCTACCCCTGTCGTCAAGAGAGCACCACGACCAACCAATGTTGCCGAAGGCATACGGCGATTGTTAGCCGACGACCGAGCCTCAAAGCTCGGCTACGAGCAACTTTTTGACTACGTCGGGCGTCACAACCCAGAACACGCCACAAATACAGCTCAGGTCCTCAGCATGTACGGCGATGAATTGACCAGGACAATCATCCGATTCCTCGCCGGAATCGAACCAGATCGGACAGGAAACACGGAACCAAATATTCCCTTCGATCTTCCTCCTGAACTGGATGAACTCGAGCCAGAGCGCTGGAACGAAGGCGATATCTACTACCTAAAACAGAACCTTCGGTATATGTCGTTGCGGGCCTGGAGACGCTCACTCCGTCCAACGTCGAATGCTGCGCCAGATCTGGACGGCAGATTTCGCAACGTGCTTTAGCAAATCATCCTGCGTCTTTTTGAGTGTGCGACTGGGTCGCAGTCGACGTCGGCAGGGTGATCGATTCCATCAACTTCAGGGAGCAAGGTATACACAAATGTGGGATTATAGCAGCTTGCGCACTCGATCTCGAGCTTCCATGGCCTACGAATTCCTGCCCTTCGTAGCCGTACCCACAAGCGATACAAGCCTTTGCCGAGAAGCAGCCGTGCTGCGTCACGAGCAACAGTCCAAGATTTCCTGAGACCGTCGGGCTGAGAAATGCTTACGGTTTCCCTAGCCTCGCCGGATTACACGTCCCTTGCGATCAGACGGGCTGGAGGGAGTACTGATTAGCCCCAACGGAAACCCGCGAGACTGCTTAACTTGCTGTAGAGAGATAAAACTCGAAAACCGGTCGACGCCAACTTCCGCCGCAAGCATGTCATCCATGATCTCGCGGTAATGATCGACATCTCGCGCTACGATCTTGAGCACATAGTCGAAGCCTCCGCTCACCAAGTAGCATTCGACGATGAACTGCTCGTCCCGAACGTAGCGCTCGAATTGCTGTGTGCACTCGACGGTGCGACGACGAAGAGTAACGTCGGTATGAACAGTGATGTGCGAAGCGATCTTTCTGACGTCGAGCGTGGCGCCATATGCGACAATGAACCCTGCATTCTCAAGACGCCGGACCCGTTGCAGGCACGGTGTCGGCGAAAGGCCGACGAGTTCGGAGAGCTTGAGATTGCTCATCCGCCCGTCGCCCTGCAATGCAGCCAGGATCTTGATGTCGAGACGATCGAGGCGCAACCGAGCGTCTTCGACGGGTAGCGGCCGTATGGAACTGATGCAGACCTGTTCCATGGCGGCGCCTCCTTAGCCGAAATTCATCATGACATGGCGCATCACGGTATAGTCCTCTAGGCTATACATCGACTGATCCTTGCCATAGCCGGACATTTTCAGGCCACCATGCGGCATCTCGCTGATCAGCGTGAAGTGGGTGTTGACCCATACCGTGCCGTATTGGAGGCGCGAACTGATTTTCAGCGCGGTCTTTGCATCGCGGGTCCAGACCGAAGATGCGAGACCGTAGTCGCTGTCGTTGGCCCAGGAGATCGCCTGCTCGGCGTCGTTGAACCTGGTCACTGAGACGACCGGCCCGAAGACCTCACGACGGACGATTTCGTCCGTCTGTTGCGCGTTCGCGACGACGGTCGGCTGGTAGTAGAAGCCGTCACGATCTGTACGCGATCCGCCGGTCACGATCTCGATGTGCTTCTGCTGGCTCGCGCGCTCGACAAAGCTCGCCACGCGCTCGCGCTGGCGCTCGGTGATCAGCGGTCCAAGCTCGGTCGATTCGTCCTCCGGCGCGCCGAGCTTGATGGTCTTCACGGCGCTCGCGAGATCCGCCACGACGCGGTCGTAAATCTTGGGTGCCGCATAGACACGACAAGCCGCGCAGCAATCCTGCCCTGCATTGTAGAAGCCCGCGGTCTTGACGGTCGCAATGACTTCGTCGAGATCAGCATCGTCCATGACGATGACGGGTGCCTTGCCGCCGAGTTCGAGATGGGTTCGCTTCAGGGTTTTCACGGCGGCCTGAAGAACCTTCTGGCCTGTCGTGATATCGCCGGTCAGGGACACCATGCGCACACCCGGCATGCTGACCAGCGATGATCCGACACTGTCGCCACGCCCCGGAATGATGTTGACGACACCGGGCGGAAACAGTTCCGCGAGGATCATCGCGAGTTTCAGAGCCGTGAGCGGGGTCTGCTCGGAAGGCTTCATCACGACCGTGTTGCCGACCGCGAGCGGCGCAGCCAGTTTCCAGGCCGCCATCATCAGCGGAAAATTCCAGGGGGCGATCGAACCCACGACGCCGACGGGATCCCGGCGGATCATGCTGGTGTGATTGCCGACGTATTCGCCTGCCGCGCTGCCAGTCATGCAGCGCGCCGCCCCGGCAAGGAAGCGAATGACATCCACGATTGCCGGAATCTCGTCGCCGAGCATCTTGAGATAGGGCTTGCCGCAGTTGAGCGATTCCAGTCGCGCGAATGCCTCGCCCTCTGCCTCGATGCGGTCAGCCACCTTCAGAAGCAATCCGGCCCGGTAAGCAGGCGTGGTCTGCGACCACTTTTCAAACGCGCGTGACGCTGCCTTCACTGCAGCGATGATCTGATCGGACGATGCCTCCGGGACCTCCGCTAGAATTTTCCCAGTGGCGGGATTGATGATGGCCTCGACCGGCCCGTCGCCTGGAACCAGCTTCCCGTCGATCAGCAGGTTGGTCATGACGTTCGGTTGGGCGATATTCATCGGCCTGGCTCCAGCATTCAGCAATCAATCTTGACGGTAGAACCCTAGCCAGGGTGCCGAGACTATGGGAAATACAAAAAGCTGGCGGGTCTCTATCGGAAAAGCCGGTCGCTCTACCTCTCGCTCCTGTATTCGCGCGCCAGATGCAGAAAAATCTGGGCCTGGTCCGAAATGACCGAACCACGCCGCCAGGCAACCCCCACGTCGACCGTAACTTCGACCCCTTGGATCGAGCGGGCTTCGAGACGATCGCCCTCGAGCGACCATGCCCTGAATGTCATGTCCGGCATGATCGCTACACCCGCGCCAGTTGCCACGAGGCTACGGACGGCCTCGACGGATGACGTCGTCAACGCGAAGTTCGGCCGTAGGCGAGCGGACTGCCAAAGCGCAGCGGTCGATTGCGGCATCTCGTCAATCGACAAGCCGATCAGCGGCTCCTCATTGATCGCAGCCAGTGTGACTTGCTCCTGCGCCAGCAGATTATGGCCGGCCGGCAACCAAACGCGATTGCGCGATCGCACCAGCGTCTCGAATTCCAACGCATCATGATCCTCCAGATTGGAGACAAGCATCAGCGCGACGTTGAGCTCTCCGTTGACCAGAAGGTGTTCGATGAAGGCGCGGTCTTCTTCCACAACCTTGACCTGCACGTTGGGAAAGATGCGGCGAAATCGCGCCAAGAGATCGGCGAGGAAATAGCCCGAAACCAGGCTTGTGACACCGAGATTGAGAACGCCGGAGACAGCCTCCGATCCCGTCTTCAGCACGCGCCCGGCATCGGCGACGGCAGCAAGTATCAGGCGCGAGTGCCGCAGAAATTGATGACCCTGGTAGGTCAGGGTGACGCCTTTGGAGCTCCGATCGAACAGGACGGCGCCGGTTTGCGCCTCGAGCGCCCGAACGCTTTCGGTGATGGCGGATTGCGAAATGTTCAGGCGTGTCGCTGCGCCGGACACCGAGCCCGCCTCGGCGGTCGCCACAAAATAGGAAATCTGCCTGAACGTGAGATGCATTGATGCCTATCCACCTCCGGATCGTGCCGCCAAGGTCCCGGATTGAGACCCCAAAACAGCATAATGACCTGAATTTCCGATAATGAATAGTGAGGACTGTCTCTCCCGCCTGTTACTTTGGGCCAGAAGGGAGTGGCCATGGGTACAAATGCACCGGGTGGAGACGTCTTGCGGATTGATCACTTGGCCATACCGCTAGCCGGCGGAATCGCGCTTGGTGCAAGACTGTGGCGGCCCGCGGACGCAGAGCAACGTCCCGTGCCTGCCATCATCGACTATCACCCGTATCGGAGTTCAGACGGAAGCGCTCTTGCGGACGAGACAATCTACGCGCCGCTCGCCGCGCGCGGATATGCCTGCGTCAAGCTCGACGTACGCGGCACTGGCAATTCTGATGGATTGCACCCGGATCAGTTCGATACCGCGTACTGGGAGGATGCGGTCGAAGCGCTCGCCTGGATCGCGGCACAACCCTGGTGTAACGGCCGCACCGGGATGACCGGCCTGTCATGGCCCGCGCATGCAAGCCTAATGGTGGCAACAAACCAGCCAGCATCGCTGAGCGCGATTCTACCCGTCGACGGCGCCGACGACCGATACCTCAACCGCTACCAAGGCGGCTGCCTGCTTGTCTACGCGATCTGGCACGGCGCGCAACTCAGCGGTATGCATCTGCGGCCTCCGCTGCCCTGGGTCGTCGGCGAGCGATGGCGCGACATGTGGCTCCAACGACTGTCGGCCTACCAGAATTATTTCGAGATCTGGGGCGCACACCCGACTTTTGATTCCTATTGGCACGCCGGTTCGGCCAAACGCGCGTTCGATCGGATCGCTTGCCCGATTCTGGCAACGGTCGGCTGGGCCGACACCGGTTATTCGGTCGCCCTGCCAACCCTGCTAAAGGAATCCAACACACTACGCTCTGTGATTGCCGGTCCTTGGGGGCATTGCTTTCCACATACGGCACGCCCGGGGCCGGGCTTCGATTTTGTTGATCTCGCTGCATGCTGGTTTGACCACACACTCAAGGGATCCTCGGACGAGTCCCTCAAGTGGCCTTCCCTCACGGCCTGGCTGATCGAATCTCATGAACCGAGGCCGGACCTCATGGAGCGGCCAGGCTATTGGATCGAAGAAAGCATGTGGCCGCCGCGGTCGGTCAAGATGCAGCGCTACGGACTGGCACCGGGCCGGCTCGGAACTGATTTGCACTCGGATGCGAAAATGGCGATGCGATCACCCCTGACCGTTGGCGCGACTTCGGGAGAATGGATGCCTTGGTATCCGGCCGGGTTGGGCGCCCATCTTGCGGAAGATCAACGCGAGGCCGACGGCTTGTCGCTGTGCTTCGATGGTGAGCCGGTCACAGGCGACACGGAGTTGCTGGGCTCACCCGTTCTCTCACTTGCCGTAGCGTCTGATCAGACTTGCGGGCAGATCGTGGCGCGGCTTTGCGATGTCGCGCCCGATGGCACTTCGACCCGTGTGACTTACGGCTTTCTAAATCTCAGCCATCGCGAGGGCGACGAGCATCCGCTGACGGTCGAACCAGGCCAAAGCTATGATGTCAAGCTTACGCTTGCGCCGATCGGATGGTGCCTAAAGTCCGGCCATCGTCTGCGGATCGCGATTTCAACGAGCTACTTCCCGATCGTCTGGCCGGCCCCTCGCCACACGACCCTGACCTTCGATCTTGCACACTGCGAACTGACGTTGCCGCTGCGCAAACCGGGTCAACGCTGCGCTACGCCAGCGCTCCCGATAGCGAACAAGCAGCCCGGCCTTGCGGCGACCACGCTGCGCTCGCCGCGCCTCGAACGCCGTCGCAATTTCGACGTCGTGTCGTCCCTCCTTGAGATCGTTGTCGATGAAGACAATGGCGAGGTCCGGCTAGAGAAAGATGGCCTCACATTCGGATCAACGATGAAACGAACGTACAGCATCGTGGCGAACGATCCGTTGTCGGCGCACTGCACGACCTCGGCGACCTGGACGCTTAGCCGCGGCGACTGGTCGACAAGGGTCGCGGTCGATGCCATCGTGACAAGCAACGACGAGAGCTTCGTCGTGAATACCCGCATCTCGGCCTATGAAGGCGAGCATGACGTTTATGCGCGGCAGTTTAGCAGGGTCGTCCCGCGCGGCTCGGCTTGAACTCGAGAGGCGCCGGCCGTTATCGATTCCGATTGAGCAATTCTGTCACGGAACGAAATACCCGCGATTTTGCCACCTGATATCCGAGCTTCTGCCCTATGTCGGTCTTCAACAGGCCGTCGAGCATTCCCGCCTCGTAGTCCTGGGGATTGCGGACAACACGCTGGTCACGCTGCCCGTTAAGGTCGGCCAGGATGCGGTGGGCCGCGTTGTGGCCGGGCGCGCCCGTCACACCACCGCCCGGATGACTTCCGGCACCGCAGAGATAATAACCGGCGATCGGTGTTCGATAACTCGAAGCTTCGGCGATCGGGCGCTGCTCGAACAGGTTTTCAAGCCCAACCATCGAGGAGTGAAAGATGTTGCCGCCCGTGATGTTGTAGGTCTGATCCAGATCGAGTGGCGTGATGACGTGGCGACCGCGAATATGGTTCCGCAGGTTGGGAGCGTAGCGGAAGTACATCTCCATCACCTGGTCGGCCCACTCCTCCTTGCGGCCGTTCCAATTGCCGCGACTGAGCTCGAACGGGAGCTGCTGGACGCCAAGCGACAAGGTGTGCTGGCCGGAGGGTGCAAGCTCGGGATGGGTCACGGAGGGAACCAGGGCCTCGATCACATAGTCGTCGGCAAACTCGCCGCGCTGCTGCGCCTGCCAGGCCCGCTCGTAGAGCGCCGGTGTCGGACCCAGAATGGCAAGTCCCTGGTGCTGCGGGCCGACGCGCCCGGCCGGGAAGCCGACATAATCGGGCAGGGCATCGACCAGGAGATGAATTCGCGCCATCGAACCGCGCTGGTCGATGTTCTTGGCCTTCGCAGCCACCGGCGGAGTGAGGGCACCATCCGGCAGGAGATCCACCAGCGATCGCTTCGGGTCCGCGCCGGAGACGATGGTGCGGGCCGCAAGGGTGCTTCCATCGGCCAGCACAATGCCGGTCGCCGCGCCATTTTCGATGCGCACGGATTTCACCGGCACGCCAGTGCGCAACTCGCCGCCATGCGCGCGAAGACCGGCTGCGAGCGCCTCGGCGATCATGCCCATGCCCTGCTTGGGCAGGCCATAGCGGCCGAAATGACCCTCGAACTCACCTTGCGCGTGATACCCGTAGACGTAGGCGGTACCCGGCGTCGTCGGACTGCCCCATGTCGAGACCATGCCCATGAACATCATGAAGCCGCGGAGACGATCCGACTTGATGTAGCGTGAGAGCAGTTCCTCCGCAGAGAGCAGGATGAACTCCTCGAACAGCTCGCTTTCGCCGGCCTCGCTGAACGCGTGACGCAGGCTGTCGGCGGTCGGCGGGTCGCTAAGCAGCGCCGACTGCGTAATGTCGCCAAAACGGCGCAGCCGCGTCGCGAAACGCATGAAATTCGGGCCATCGTCCTTGCTGTGCGCTTCAATCGAGCGCAGCGTCCGGTCGATCTCCTGCCAAAGCATGACGTGATCACCGTCGCTCCAGAGCGCCATCTCCTGCATCTCGGGTGCGACCGAAACGAGACCGTATTTCTTCAGCTCGAGATCCTCGACAACCTCGTGGCGCAACATCATCTGGATGTAGGAACACGATGAGAAGCGGCCGCCGGGGATGAGCTCTTCCGTGGTACAGGCGCCGCCGATAATCGGCCTGGCTTCCACCACCACGACTTTCAACCCGGCTCGTGCCAGATAGTTTGCACAAACCAGCCCATTGTGGCCGGCGCCGATAATCGCAACGTCGTATGCTTGCATCATGATGAACCTTGTTGGTTCCGATATCCTTGCGGCCCAACCTAGTCAAATCGGCCAGTGGAATTCGCTGATATTATCGGCCAATTCAGCGAATCCGAGCTGATATTTGCCGTGCTTTCATACCCTGTCAGCATTGTCCGCCGCCTATGTTGTGTCGTGGCAGCAATTCTGGCGAGGCGACGCAGCATGAATATCCTGACCGTGCTAGTTCATTTTGAGGGCGAAGGCGCTCCGGTGCCGGATGCCAAAGGGTTTGTGAGGTCGAAAGCAACCGGGACTATCCTCGACGTGAAGAATGAAGGGCTCTCCCCGGAGGCAAAGATCGAACACGTCCTCGGACAGGCGAGTTTCGATACGATGGTGTTCGCCCAGGACGGTCAGTTCTGGGAGGCGGGACGCGTCGATTTTCCGGGCATCCACAGTCATCTGATCGTCGAAACACGACATCCAGGCCGCAGCATCGACTTGGCCGGAGGTGCGGCCGCCGGCTCGATCTCGTGGACGATTATCGGCGGTGGCGGCCGGTTCGAGGGGGCGAGCGGTATCGTAACGGGCAACTTCACCGCACGATCCGACGGTCGCTTTTTCGATCATCATCTCTATAAGATTCAGCTTCCTGTGAAATGAACCCTAATGGGGCAGCCGAGGATCGAGCTGCATCACCTCGAACAGAGCGAGCCTAAATTGTCAAAGATCAACGCCATGATCGCCGCGCCGCAACCCGAAGCGGCGGATGCCGGAGCAGATATCTTGCGCATCGGCGGCAATGCCGTCGATGCTGCGATCGCTTGTGCCTTCGTGCAGGGGGTCGTCGATCCCCTGATGTGTGGCATCGCCGGCTTCGGCAGCATGGCAGTCTATGCTCCAGGCAAGCATCACGGCTATTTCGACTTCCACGCGCCAGCGCCCGCAGCGGCACGGCCAGACATGTGGAGCGACCTGATCATCGACGAGACGCGTGACGGCTTTGGATTTGTTCTGAAAGGGCAGGTCAACGACCTCGGCTACGGCTCGGTCGCAGTCCCGGCCTCGCTACGCGCCTACGAGGCGGCGCACCGCGCCCACGGACGACTGCCCTGGTCTGAGATCATTCAACCGGCCATCGCTTATGCCGAGAGCGGCTGGACCGTGCGGCCGCACGTGCACTGGTTCTGGTCGGACGAGGGTGAAATGGGTCGCGCTCCCAATCATGCCCGCATTGCCTTCAGCAAGACCGGTCGAGATCTCTATTGCCGAGCGGACGGCGCGCCGAAGCGCGTCGGCGACAAGGTCGTAAACCGGGATCTTGGGCAAGTCCTGCGGCTGATTGCTCGAGACGGGGCGGACGTCTTCTACAAGGGCGAGATTGCGCACGCGATCGCCGATGACATGAAGGCCAAGGGGGGACTGATTGCGCTTGGTGATCTCGCAGCCTTCCAGCCGAAATTGGCCCAACCGATCTGGGGCGACTACCGTGGATACAAGATTTCGACCAACCATCCGCCAGGTGGCGGACTCATGCTGGTCGAGATGCTGAACATCCTTGAGAATTTCGACCTCGCCTCGCTCGGTCACAACACGGCGGCATACCTTCGTGTGGTCAGCGAAACGATGAAGCGTGCGACTTCCGACAAGGACCGCTTCGTTGGCGATCCCGACTTCGTGCAGGTCCCGTTCGACAGGCTACTGAGCAAGGACTACGCATCGACGATTGCCGAGGACATCCGATCTGGCAAGCGGTCTACCGTGACCCGCCTGCGTGGCGGTTTCCCGACCAAGGACACGACCCACCTGTCGGTAGTCGACAAGGACGGGTGTTGCGTGTCGATGACTCACTCGCTGGGCCAGCCGTCGGGCGTCATCACCGACGGCCTCGGCTTCATGTACAACGGCTGCATGGCGGTATTCGACCCGCGGCCGGGGCATGCTAACTCCATTGCACCGGGCAAGTCGCGATTCAGTTCGATCTGCCCCAGCATCCTATTCCGTGGCGAACGCCCTTACCTCGTAATCGGTGCTCCCGGTGCAACGCAGATCGCCATGGGTGTGCTCCAGGCTATCCTCAATGTGATCGACTTCGGGATGACCATGACGGAGGCCGTCAGCGCTCCCAGATTTTCGTCGACCAGCGACGCCATCGATGTCTCCAACCGCATCTCGCGGCATGTGACAAGGGAGCTGGAAGGCGACGGCTGTGAGATCATCCGTTCGCCGTATGGCTTTGGGTTCGCGGCCGTCCACGGCATCAGATTGGTCGACGGCCGCCTCGACGGCGGCGCCGACCCGGGGCACGACGGGGTCGCATTTGGAGTCTCATCGTGAGCATCGACCGAATGGGGATCTTCACCGACCCCATCCTGTCCTCAATTTTGTCCACGCCATCCCCTGACGTCTCCGACGAGCAGGCCACCGAGATCGCGCGGCAGCACTACGGTCTCGAGACGACAGCGAAGAAACTGGCAAGCGAACGGGATCGGATGTTCCGCCTCCGCGATGCTGCCGGGGCCGAATATCTCCTCAAATTCACGAACCCCGCCGAACCTCCGGAAGTCACCAATTTGCAAACGGCGGCTTTGCAATGGATCGGACAGGTTGATCCAGGTCTTCCGGTCCAGCGCATCCGTACCGCGCGAAACGGCGCAGTCGAACTGCGCCTTGCGATCGGCGAGAGCCCGCTGCGTACCGTGCGCCTTTTCAGCTTTCTTCAGGGGCGCCCGCTGTCAGAAACTGTCGGAACGACGAACCAGCGCCATGGGCTTGGCCAGACGCTCGCGCGGCTTGCCCGCGCGCTTGCGGACTTCCGCCATCCGTCCGACAGCTACGAGCTCGCCTGGGATATCGCCAACGCGGATCGGCTACAGCCGTTGCTTACATATGTTCGGGACGGCGAGAAGGCAAAGCTCGCGCAGATTGCCCTCGAGCGCTTCCGAACGATAGCCAAGCCATGCATGAGTGGACTTCGTACTCAGGTCGTGCACAACGACCTCAATACACACAATGTCCTGGTCGACGCCGCAGACACAGACAAGGTTTCGGGAATACTCGATTTCGGTGACATCATTCGCACTCAGCTCGTCAACGACGTCGCGATCGGCGCGGCCTATCACATTGCCGCCGGTCCGGATCCGCTTCAAGGCCCCAGTGAATTTGTCGAGGCTTACCAGGAAATCACGCCGCTGTATCCCGAAGAGATCGAACTGCTACCCGATCTGATCGCCACGCGGCTGCTCGTTACGGTTCTGATCACCGGCTGGCGTGCGGAGCGCTATCCGGAAAACAGCACGTATATCCTCAAGAACAACGGTGCGGCGTGGGACGGCCTCGACCGCCTCGCCCACATCTCTCCGGGAACCGCGCAGCGGATGCTACGCACCAACAGAACCAGGTGAAACCATGTCACGTCCATTGATGGTCAATGCGTTCGATCCGGCCCGAACCGCCAAATTGGCCGACGACGTCGCTGCGCTGCTGGAACGCCGCAAGCGCGTCCTCGGACCGTCTTACAAGCTGTTCTACGAAGACCCGGTCCATGTCATCCGCGCCGAAGGCGTATGGCTCCACGGCGCAGACGGGACGAAGTATCTCGACGTCTACAACAACGTGCCGGCGGTCGGTCACTGTCATCCGCGCGTCGTTGAGGCGATCGCCCGCCAGGCGGCGACGCTGAACACACATACGCGCTACCTCTATGAGGTCGTGATCACCTATGCCGAGCGCCTTATCGCCACCTTTCCCAATGAACTCGCCAATGTGATGTTCACCTGCACGGGAAGCGAATCTTCGGATCTCGCGGTAAGGGTCGCCAAGAGCTTCACCGGAGGCGCCGGCATCATCGTGACGGAGAACGCCTATCACGGCATTACCGCCGCGGTTTCAGAGTTTTCTCCCTCTCTCGGGGAGGGCGTCCCGCTTGGCCAGCATGTCCGAACCGTGCCAGCACCGGACTCTTACCGGTTGGGCCCTCAGGTCGGCGAGATCTTTGCGGATCACGTGCAGCGCGCTGTCGACGATCTCAGGCGGCACGGCATCAAACCGGCCGCTCTGGTGACCGATACCATCTTCTCCAGTGATGGTATTCTGTCTGATCCCGCAGGTTTCCTCGCTCCCGCGGTTGACGTGATCCGGCGCGCCGGGGGCGTATTCATTGCGGACGAGGTGCAGCCCGGCTTTGCGCGAACCGGTGATGCCATGTGGGGCTTCCAGCGCCACAAGGTGGTACCCGACATCGTCATCATGGGTAAGCCGATGGGCAACGGCATTCCGCTCGCCGGCGTCGTCGCACGTCCTGAGGTTTTGAACGACTTCGCTTCCAAGGCACGCTATTTCAACACATTTGGCGGTAATCCGGTCTCTTGCGCAGCCGGCCTCGCGGTGCTTGACGTGATCGCAGAGGAGAAGCTGCAGCGCAACGCGCTCGACGTCGGCAACTACATCAAGGCCGGGCTACGCCAGTTGGCGCGTGAGCACGATTGCATCGGCGACGTTCGCGGTGCCGGCCTCTTCATCGGCGCGGATTTCGTCCGCGATCGGGAAAGCAAGACTCCCGCTCCGGAAGTCGCAATGCGCCTCGTCAATGACCTGCGAAGGAAGAATATTCTGATCAGTGCGTCCGGCCTCGATGGTCATGTCCTGAAAATCCGCCCGCCGCTGCCCTTTTCGCGTGAGGACGCCGACATCTTTCTCGCCGCCATGGGTGAGGTCCTCCAATCGTCGGCGGAATCATGACCTCCAATATTGCCTTGCGTGATCCGACGCTCCTCGCAGACCGCTGCTTCGTCGCGGGGAAGTGGTGCGGCGATGCCGTCGATCCGGTCACCAATCCGGCAACCGGAACAGTCATTGCCCACATTCCACGTTTTGGAGCTGCAGAGGCCAACACGGCGATTGTCTGCGCGGCAGAGGCCTTCCCGGCCTGGTCACGCACCACCGCAAAAGGTCGTTCCGCACTACTTCGAGGCTGGTTCGAGCTCATCATCGCCGCCCGCGAGGACCTTGCGCTGCTTATGACACTCGAGCAGGGCAAGCCGCTGTCAGAAGCGCGTGGCGAAATCGACTACGCCGCATCCTTCATCGAATTCTTCGCCGAGGAGGCCAAACGCATCTACGGCGAGACTATTCCCTCGCCGCGCCCAGACTCTCGCATCATGGTTGTCCGGCAGCCAGTGGGCGTCATCGCAGCGATCACGCCTTGGAACTTTCCTGCAGCGATGATTACACGGAAGGTCGCACCTGCGCTGGCGGCCGGGTGCACCGCGGTGGTAAAGCCGGCACCCGAGACCCCTCTTTCGGCACTCGCACTTGCAAAGCTCGCCGAGCGAGCCGGGCTTCCCCCGGGTGTGCTCAACATCATCACCGGCGACGCTGTCGAGATCGGTGGCGTATTGACGAGCCACCCCGCCGTTCGACTGGTCAGCTTCACGGGATCCACGGAGGTGGGCAAGCTGTTGATGCGTCAATGCGCCTCGACGGTGAAGAAAGTCGGGCTCGAGCTGGGCGGCAATTCACCCTTCATCGTTTTCGACGATGCCGACCTCGATGCCGCCGTCGAGGGAGCTATCGTCTCCAAGTTCCGCAATATGGGACAGACCTGCGTTTGTGCGAACCGGATCTATGCGCAGTCCGGTATTCACGATGCATTTCTGTCCCGGCTGGCGGAACGCGTCGGACAGATGAAGGTCGGCAATGGTCTCGACGGTGACGTCATCCAGGGGCCGCTCATCACAATGGACGCAGTCAACAAGGTGGAAGAGCACATCGCCGATGCGGTGAGGTCCGGCGCACGGGTGGTGATTGGCGGACGAAGACACGATCTCGGAGGCACGTTCTACGAACCGACCGTACTTGCCGGCGTGAGAGCCGGGATGCGTATAACGCAAGAGGAAACGTTTGGCCCCGTTGCCGGGGTCATCCGTTTCGCGACCGAGGCCGAGGCGATCGCCGCCGCGAATGACACGACTTCCGGCCTCGCGGCATATCTCTACTCGCGCGACGTGGGCCGAATCTTCCGCGTTTGCGAAGCCCTCGAATACGGCATGATCGGAATCAATACCGGTGCCATCTCGAACGAGGTCGCTCCCTTCGGAGGCGTCAAGCAAAGTGGGCTCGGACGCGAGGGATCGCGTCATGGCATCGAGGAATACACCGAATTGAAGTACCTGATGCTGGATGGCCTGGCCGCGGCATCCTGACGATCAGCGTTCCAGGGCCTCGCAAATGGCCTTGCCACACTCCTGCGTGCTGGCGTCGCCGCCGAGATCGCGTGTCCTGAGCGACGGCTCGGCCAGTATCCGCTCGATCGCCGCAACGATAGATTGGGCGGCTTTTGTCTCACCGAGGTGCTCCAGCAACATGGCACCCGACCAGATCTGTCCGATCGGATTGGCGATATTCTGACCGAAAATATCCGGCGCCGAACCGTGGACGGGCTCGAACACCGACGGATATCTCCGTTCGGGATTGAGATTGGCGGACGGCGCGATGCCTATCGTGCCGGTGCAGGCTGGCCCGAGGTCGGACAGGATATCGCCGAACAGATTTGACGCCACCACGACGTTGAAGCGGTTCGGATTGAGAACAAAGTGCGCGGTCAGAATATCGATATGGTATTGGTCCCAGCGCACGCCAGGATATTGACTAGCCATCGCCCGAACCCGCTCGTCCCAGTATGGCATCGTGATCGAGATTCCGTTCGACTTGGTCGCCGACGTCAGATGCCGCCGAGACGTCCGGGACGCGAGTTCGAAGGCAAACTTCAGCACGCGGTCAACACCGTGGCGGCTCATGACCGTTTCCTGCATCACGATCTCACGGTCCGTTCCCGGGAACATGCATCCGCCGACGCTGGAATATTCACCCTCGGTGTTCTCGCGGACGACCCAGAAGTCGATGTCGCCGGGTTTCCGGCCGACCAGCGGACAGGGCACGCCGGGCATCAGGCGGACCGGTCGCAAATTCACATACTGATCGAACTCGCGCCGGAACTTGAGGAGCGATTCCCACAGCGATATGTGGTCGGGGACCTTCGAGGGCCATCCAACCGCGCCGAAGAATATCGCGTCAGAACCTCCGATTCTTTCTTTCCAATCGTCGGGCAGCATCGTGCCATGCTTGAGATAGTAGTCGCATGACGCGAAATCGCACCAGTCCAGCTTCAGGGTGAAGCCAAAGAGGGTCGCCGCGCGTTCGAGCACACTCACGCCCTCGGGCATGACCTCATTGCCGATACCATCCCCGGGAGTAACTGAAATGCGATACGAACGAGACACAAAGCATCCTTGTCTTGGATTGGAAGCAGTTATTGAATGATCGCGGTCATTCCGCCGCGATCGAGAGCGTCGACTCCGGCTCCAGCGGGCAACAGTTCGCGAAATCCCAATTCCGGCCAGGCGCGGCCTCGAACAGCAGGCGGGTGTATTCAGCCTGAGGTTTGCCGAGCACCGCAGTTGCCGAGCCCTGTTCGACGATGCAGCCACTCTTCATCACGATGATGTCGTCACAAATCTGGGCCGCTACCCGCAGGTCATGCGTGATGAAGAGGATTCCGAGTCCAAATCGCTGTTGGACGTCGCGCAATAGCTCGAGCACCTGGGCCTGAACCGAGACGTCGAGTGCCGAGACCGCCTCATCGGCGACGAGGACCTCCGGCTTCATCGCCAGCGCCCGCGCGATCGCGATGCGCTGGCGCTGTCCACCGGAAAACTGGTGCGGATACCGCTTGACCGCGTCACCCGGAAGTCCAACCAGTTCCAGGAGCCGACGAGCTTCGGTCATGGCTTCTGCGTGAGGAACACCGTAATTCGTCGGCCCCTCGACGATGGATTCCCCGACGCGGATTCGCGGGTTCAGCGACCGGTATGGATCTTGGAAAACCATCTGCACACGACGGCGCAGCAGCTTGAGATCGCGCGGAGATCCGCCCGTCACCGATTGTCCATCGAGGTGGATCGCGCCCTCGCTGGGGTTCGTCAACCTGATCGCGCATCGCGCCACCGTCGACTTTCCCGAGCCCGACTCGCCGACGATTCCCAGCGTACGTCCGGCGCGCAACGAGAACTCGATCTCACGAGCCGCCACGACCTCGCGCGAGGCTCCCCACATCGAACGGATTCCGTAACGCTTGCCAAGGCCCTGGACCTGCAGCAGGACTTTAGCGTCATTTTCGGGACGGGGGCGGCGCGGCACGAGGCTTGGGACTGCGCCAAGGAGGCGGCGGGTATATTCCTCTCGCGGCGTCGCCAATACGTCCTCGACCGACCCGCTCTCGACGATCGCCCCGTTTCGCATGACCGTGACGCGGTCGGCGATCTCCCGGACGACGCCCATGTCATGGGTGATGAAGAGAACGGCAGTCCCGTGATTTTCCCGCAATTCTCGTATCAGAGCGATGATTTGCTTCTGCGTGGTCACATCGAGCGCGGTGGTCGGCTCATCGGCAATGAGCAGCCGCGGCCGCAGAATTAGCGCCATCGCGATCATGATGCGCTGTCGTTGACCGCCGGACATCTCATGTGGAAAGGACCGGCAAATGCGTTCGACGTCCGGCAGATGGACCTCCTCCAGCATGCTCAGCATGCGGGAACGCCTTTCGCGCTTCCCCAGGGAGGTATGAGCTCGCAGCACCTCGTCAATCTGGTCGCCGACCCGCTCGATCGGATTAAGCGCCGTCATCGGCTCCTGGAAGATCATCGCCATGCTGGTCGCGCGCAATGCGCGCAGGCGAGTTTCGCTGGCTGCGAGCAGATTCTCTCCGGCCAGCAGGATTTCGCCTCCCGCCGGCCGCAGCGCGCCGCGCGGAAGCAGCCCCATGACGGCAAGCGAAGTGACCGATTTTCCCGATCCAGATTCGCCAACCAGACACATCGTTTCACCGGGGCGAACGTCAATCGAAATATTGCCGACAACCGCCCGGCCCGGTGCATCGACCACAGACAAGTTCCGCAAAGAAAGTAGCGACAAGTCGTTCACCGTCCTTCCCCGCGCTTGATGAGACGAGGGTCGAGCTTGTCGCGCAACGCATCTCCGAGAATGTTGATCGACAGGATCGTCAGCGACAGACACACGCCCGGCCAGAAGATGAGCTCCGGCCTCAGGCGGAAATAACTCCGCCCATCAGCCATGATGTTTCCCCAACTGGGGGTAACCGGATTGATGCCCGTGCCGAGGAAGGAAAGCACGGCCTCGGTCAGAATGGCGGATGCACATACATAGCTACCCTGGACGATCAGGGGGGCGAACGTATTCGGCATGAGATGCCGCCACAAGATACGCGGGGTCGAAGTGCCAAGAGCGATCGCAGCCTCTACGTAAGGCTCTTCGCGCACCGTCAATACGACCGCACGTACGAGCCTTATGATACGCGGAATTTCCGGCACGGTAATTGCGATCAACACCGTCGTCAGGCTTGCCCCCGACAGAGTGACGATGGTGATCGCAAGCAATACGTTGGGGATCGCCATGAAGCCATCCACCACGCGCATCACGATGGAATCGAGCCATCTGATAAATCCGGCAAGAAGACCGATGGTGAGCCCGATCGCGACGCTGCAAAGTGCGGCGCCCATACCGATGCCGAGCGACACGCGCGCGCCGTAAAGGACCCTCGAGAGCAGATCGCGGCCGTAAGCGTCGTTTCCGAGCGGATATTGGGCGCTCGCCTGCTTCAGCCGCATCAGTGGGCTGAGCAGCCCGGGGTCGTGCGGCGCGAGCCAGGGCGCCAGCAGCGCCATGACCAGGATCGCGATCAGGATCGTACCGGATAGTGCCACCAGCGGAGCTTGCGCGAGCGCAGGCGCAAGATAGAAGGGGCTGAAGCGCCTCGGCTCGACCGGTTCGAGATGGGAATTGAGGCTCATCAATATCGGATCCGTGGGTCGACCAGTACGTAGATCACGTCGATGGCCAGGTTGATCATCACGTAGAGCAGGCTCGACAGGAGAATAACGGCCTGCACCACCGGATAGTCGCGCGCGAGGACAGCGTCGATCGTCAATCGACCGACACCAGGCAGATTGAACACGCTCTCGGTCACTACGACGCCGCTGACCAGGAGTGCAAAGCCGATGCCGATCACCGTTATGATCGGTACAGCGGCATTTCGAAGCGCATGGCGCATGAATACGGTGCGCTCGGAGATTCCCTTCGCGCGCGCCGTGCGGATGTAGTCTTCGCCAAGCACCTCGAGCAAACTCGTCCGTGTGATACGGGCAATCAGCGCCACATAGAGAAAGGTGAGCGCAAGCGTTGGCATGATCATGCGCGTACCGAATTCCGCCAGACCATCCCGAATGCTGCGAAAACCCTGAACCGGAAGCCAGCGGAGCTCGATGGCGAAAATCTGGATCAATCCATAGCCGATGACGAAGACCGGAATCGAGAAGCCGAGGACCGAAAGCGCGATGACCGCCCGATCCACCCAAGTCCCATGCCGTGCCGCTGCCAGAGCACCCAGCGGTACTGCAACGATGACCGATAGCGTGATGGTCGCGAGCGCGAGGCTGAGGGTCGGCTCGATCCGATCGGCTATCAGCGTCGTAACCGGGGTACCGGAGATGATCGAGGTGCCGAAGTCTCCATGAACGAGACGCCACATCCAATCGAAGAATTGCTGCTGCAGCGGCTGGTCGAGCCCAAGCTGCGTGCGGATGCGAGCGAGTTGCTCCGCGGTCGCATTGTCGCCAGCGATCACGGAGGCGGGATCACCGGGCGTCAGCCGAAGCAGCATGAAGATCGTCACCGTGACGACGAACATGACGGGGATCGAGGCAAAGATGCGTCGCAGAATGAAACCAAACATGAGAGCCTTCGTTGCGAGGCGTTAACGCATGCCCGCCATTTCCGGTGCAGAGGAAGCCGCTTGGATCAACCAAGGGCGATGTCTCCATCAGGACTTGTCCATGTTCCAGAAGTAGGGCACGGCCGGCCCATCCAGGACACCGGTCAACTTGGCGCTCCATGCCGCCGGCGTCGCAATCTGGCCTAACGGGACGTAGATCACGTGCTCGTAAGCGAGCTTCTGCAATTCGGCCGCGACCTTCTTGCGCTCGTCCAGACTCCCCGCTTCTGCGAAACGAATCCGGAGCGCCTGAATTTCCTTGTCGTCGGGCCAGCCGGGGTAGCCAGCCGCGCCTATTGCATTTAAGGGCGCGCTCGTCAGCGGATTGGACATTTCGGCGCCGCCGAGCGCAGTAAAGTACATGTGCCAGCCGCCTTCCTGGGCCAGCTTGGCATTGCTGCGCGTCGCCACGGCGGTCTGCCAGTCCATCGGCAGGAGCTCGACATTGAAGCCAGCGTCCTTCAGGGCTTGCGCCCCAACGATAGGCTGCGCCTTCTGCGTGTTCACGTCGGTAGGCTGAATGATCCTGATTGGCTTCCCGTCATAGTTCGCCTCCTTGAGGAGCCTGCGAGCCTCAACCATTCCGTCGCCCTTGACCAGCGACTCGGAGCCTATGTCGGTAGCCAGTGTCGTGCCGCACACGAACATTGCCCCGCACACCTTATAGCCGGAAGGATCTCCCACCATGGCAGCGAGAAAATTCTCCTGCTTGAACGCGAGCATTGCCGCTCGCCGGATCTTCTCGTTGGTGAACGGCGGCGCAAGGAAGTTCATGCGCGCGAGGACCTGGAGACCGAACTTGTTGTTATTCTTGACGACAACATCATTGCTGCCCTCGAATAATTTAAGCAGATCAACCTGCGGCTCGTCGATGTAGTCGATCTCGCCGTTCGCCAGAGCATTGATGGCGGTCTGAGCATCCGGCATGACGACCCACTCCACGCGGTCGACCTTTACGACCTTGCCACCGGAGGTCCAACTCGGCTTCTCCTTGCGCGGCACATACTTCTCGTTCTTGACGTAGACTGCACGGACTCCGGGCTGGAACTCTTCCTTCAGAAATTTGAAGGGTCCTGACCCGATGGTCTCCGTGATCGGCTGGGTCGCCGGCGTGTCGGCCACCCGCTTTGGCATCATGAAGGGAACGTTCGATGAAGGCTTGCCGAGAGCATCAAGCACAAAGCCAGCGGGCTGCTTCAACTTCAGGACGATGGTCCGAGGATCGGAGGCATCCAGCGACGTCGTATAGCTCGCCAACAGCTGCCCCATGGTATCGCGCTGCCACCAGCGCTTGAGAGAGGCGACGCAGTCTTCTGCGGTCACAGGCGGACCGTCGTGCCAAGCCAAACCCTCGCGAAGCTTGAAGGTATAGACGAGCTTGTCGTCAGAGATCACCCACTCTGCCATCTGCGGCTGAGGTTGAAAGTTCTCGTCAGCGGCAACCAGCGTGTCGTAGATCATGTAACCATGATCGCGAGAGATGTAGGCCGTCGTCGTAATCGGGTCGATCAGGCGCAGCGGCGCGTGCATGACCGCCCGGATGGTTTTGGTCGAGGCCGCCTCGGCCGGAATCGCGGCCCCGATCAGCGCAGCCGTTGCCCCGAGTAGAGCCTCACGTCGGGTGAGACTTCCGAATGACGCATGCGGGGCAAAACGGCGAGAACTATCCATGGTGCGCTCCTGACTGGGGACCGGCGGGTTTCACACAATGAGCAAGCTTATGGAGGGGTATCGGCCTTTGGAAATTCAAATTACAGGGCACGGTCTATCGGAATAAGCGATGGACGAGCTTGCAGGCGAGCGCACGGCTGTCCTGCGGAGCGCCGGAGCGGCCTACACCGCGAGCGCCATCCCGCCGCCGCCGGGATCTGCCGCGCCCTGGGATTCCCCATCGCCGTAAAGAATGGCGTGAACCTTGGCGACGGTGAAACTCTGCGCCGATCTGGCAATCTGGTAACCCCGGGCGGCTACCGCATCGCAAATATAGGAGGGAATCCGGGCACTCAGATCAATTACCTCGCCGGGCGCCGAAAATCTCGGCGCCGCGACTGCGTCGGAGATCGACATGCCATGGTCGAGAACATTGAGGATGACCTGGAGAATTCCCATCGGAATATGCGAGCCGCCGGGCGCACCAAGCAGCATCCGCAATCGGTTTCCGGCGAATACCATGGCGGGGGTCATGGATGTCACACGGCGCCGATGGGGTTCGAGCGAACGGGAATTACCCGGCCGAGGATCGAACATTCCGATAGCGCCGTTATACATGAAGCCTAGGCCGGGGGTCAGGACGCCCGATTGGGCCCCAAGCGAGTGGGTCATGGTGACGGCATTTCCATCCCTATCCATCACCGAGACATGGGTCGTGGTCTTGGTCTCGCGATCCCCCACCCGCTCAATGTGAACACGTTCCCCGCGCTTGATCTCATCCGCTTCCTGGCGGCAAATCGCCGGATCGAAGATCGCGGCCGGATCGATGTTGTCGTGCCGCGGATCTCCGATCAGCGTCTCTTTGGCGAGTTGTGCGCGCTTCATGACTTCAGCGACCGTCGCGATATAGTCCGGCGTATTGTGTCCCATGCTTCGAAGATCGAAATGCTCGAGCGTGCGCAGCATGCGCAAGAGCATCGCTCCGCTGGTGGGCGGCGGCAGCACACTTATTTTGTGACCACGGTAATCGCCCCACAACGGGGTCACAGGCTCGGCCTCATAGGTCTCGAGATCAACTCGGCCCAACAAGCCGCCGTTTCTTTCCATATCCTGTGAGATCGCATCTGCGACGCGTCCCGCATGGAAGCCGGCTGCGCCATCGCGGGCAATGGTCGCGAGGGTCGCACCGTAGTCGGCATTGCGCACGACGGTACCCGTTTTCAGCGCGGAGCCATCAGGCGCAAAGAACAGGTGCGCATAGGCTCGCGTCTGACGCAGACGATGAATGTTGTCCGCCCGGCCGGCGTCATCGACGACGAACCATTGCTCGCGAACGGCTGGCGTGATGCGATATCCGCCTACGGCGAGACGCAGTGCAGGCTCGACGACATCACCCCATGGCAGAACCCCATAGCGCCGCTGCAGATCGTACCAGCCCTTGACAGCGCCGGGCACCGCGATCGATTGATAGCCGAAATCGTTGACGTATCCCTTCAACACGAATCCGAATCCATCCGGGGTCTCGCGTTCCAGCAAATGGCTCCACATGCCTGGAACAACCGCAGCAGGCGCCTGAAAAAGAAAACTCAAGCCGTCATGAATGCCGCGTGCCGGAAAATAAACCTGGGCACATCCGTACCCGGCCACGCCGCCGTTCATCTGGTCGACCACGCCTTGTGCAAAAGCGCATGCGACAGCAGCATCTACAGCGTTGCCACCGGCCATCAAGATGCGAGCACCAACCTCCACCGCATCCGGCTGTTCGGCAACGACAATCCCTTTGTTCACGGCGACCCCCTTGAAGACAAACGTCGCGTTTATCCTCACATCTGTCTCATTTGAGCGTATGCCGAAAAGGTATGCGCCACAGCGCATATTCGCTCTTTGGCAACCCCACGCCAACATTTCGTGCCTGGAACTGACCTATTGAGTGTGTTCGACGAGCAGCCTGAAGGTTACAGAATTTCATAACTGCACCGAAGCCCTTCACAAAGGAAATGAACGGCATCCTGTGAGCTCGCAACATCAGGGAGCCGAACCTGCGGCAGGCTACTGCCAAAACGTGAAAGCGGCCCGATGGATATGCAAAGACTGGATCTGAATGAAGGATAGCGCCAGCATCTCACTTCGGAAATGTGGTCCACCGGGAAAGCAACCATGGATCGGCCGCCGTGCTCTAGAGCGGGGACCGCGCCCCGAGTCCCGGCGTGGATCCCCTGCCACTTTTAGCATTCAAGGCCGATGCCTGCACTCCTACGAGAACTTGCATGAGCCGCGCTTAGGCGAAGCTGAACCCATTCACTCTCGAGTGTGTGAACATGCCGCCATCTTGAACGATCAACAGCTCCGCGCGAACTTTCCCATTGTTGTGATGCGAGTGCCAAGCAAACGGCGGAGTGACTGTAGTAGAGAGTTTGGACCATTCTTTAATGTTTCCATCCACGGAACTGCGGCAGCTCTCCCCTTCTAAAACGAGCATCACGGCTACAGAATTGTGCCTGTGCGGTCGTGTCTCCGTGTCTGGATCAAGGGTATTCAAGGCGAGTGTAAGCACGGGAGCGATATTCCGGCTCTTGTCATGATTATCGCTCGAAAAGATGACCGCTCGCCCGGCCGTATCCGGTTCTTGCTGCGCCGAATAGATCAGGTCGATTTGGCGCCTGATATCCTTTGCTGGATAATGAACAGGAGAAATCGATGAGTTCGTCGGCGCCTTTGCGTTCAGATCCATAAAGCGGACAAGCGGATCGTCACCGACCACCCATAGGACGGTATTACGATCACCCCGAGAGCGCAGACAGATCGCCTTACCTCCAGGCATCAGAAAGACATCCCCTGTCTGCCACTCAAGGATCGCTTCCTGATCTCCGATCTGTCCAGAGCCAGTGATGCAGTAGAAAATCATAGTTGACGCTTCGGCCGCGAGTTCCAATTGCTCTCCAGGCCGAATTACGACATAGCGCGCCAGAACATTCGGTGCGGTAGCCGGAGCCTTTAGTCCCAGTGCAGACGAGCTATCGCAACAGATAACTGCTGTAAGAGCATCGGGATCGAGCGCTCGCTTAGCTTCGTCGACGAACGTAGCTGGTGGTACAGCACTCTGCTCTATCTGAAATGCCGTGCCAGAATTGTAGTATCGCGCTGCCCTCTGCGCATTGGTTTCCGGCGCAGAGTTCTTCTGCACGGGAATGTCGCGCATCTTGATCGTTGACATCACACCCTCCGCGTGCGGACAAGTACTGTGGCTCGCCGCAGTATTTCGATTGGAGTTCTCACCCGTCGACCTAGGTTCAACGCTTCGGCAGAAGGTGCCCCCAGCGCTCCGTAAATCCTTCGACAGCCGAGACGATCTGATCTAAGTCGATCTCCGAAAGCGCTAACGACAGCGCCATCATGCCGCGCCGGGCGATCCAGATGCCCTCCTCCAACATATGGAGATAGAACAGCTCGCGCAATTTGGAATCGGATGCTGCGGCATCACGCGCATCTCTGAGCAAACCTTGCACGAAGTGAATCGCAAGGATCGAGCCAAAGCCGGTGAATTGTGCTGCAATCCGAGCGTCCTCCAGCTTAGCGTTCAACTGCTGCCTTAGTTTATCGCCCCGCGCCGACAATCGCTCGATTGCCGCCGCCGTCGCAACCTCCGACAGCACGGCTGCGCCGACCCGCATACCGAGGCTGTTGTTGTTGAATGTGCCGGAAAGAACGAGCGACGATGGCTTGCGCGGATCGAACAATGCCATGATATCCTCTCGCCCGCCAAATGCGCCGATCGACAGGCCGCCGGCCAGGTATTTTCCGAGCGTGGTAATGTCAGGCGTGATGCCCCAGTATCCTTGCATTCCATTTGGTGCCAGGCGCGAAGTCTGGATCTCGTCGAAGATCAGAATGGCGCCAGCCCTAGCCGCTTCCTCCTTCACCGCGACCAGAAACTCACGGTCGGCCGGAATGCTGCCTCCCGCGCCCAGCATCGGCTCGACGATCACGGCACCCAGCTTATCGCCCTCCCGCCGAATGGCCACGCGGACGGCTTCGGCATCGTTGTATGGCACTTGGACGACATCGAGGCGCGTATTCAGTGGCGAAGGACCGTTGATCGGAAAGTTCAGGCTGCCGCCGTGGTAGGCGCCTTCAAACACCATGACCCTGGACCTGCCGGTGTAATGTAGCGCGGTGGCGATCGCCGAGACGTTGGCTTCCGTTCCGGAATTCGCAAACCGAACCTTTTCGATCGACGGGAAGCGCTCAACGATCTGCCGGGCAAAGCGTGCCTCGTCCTCAATCTGTCCACCAAGGCTGAGACCATCGTCCAGCGCCTGACGCATGGTCCGCAGCACCACCGGATTGGAATGTCCGAGCAGACCCGCCGTAAACTCGCTGAGGGCATCGACGTAGCGCTTGCCGTCGAGATCCCAGATGTAGGCATCATGGCCGCGCGCGACGAAAATGGGAAACGGTGAGTTGAAAAGACCGGTACGGGTTGTCCCTCCCGGCAGATACTCGGCCGCCCGCTCGAACGCCTCCCGGCTTTTGGCGTTGGCGCGGAGATAGCTAGCGCGTGCTGCAGTCAGCGCGGCCTCGATATCACGTTCCGCGGTTTTCGGATCGAGCTGAAGCGACGGATTCATGAGTCCTCCTCGAATTGCCTTTCTGATTGTCGAACGAACCGCGTCGACGCCAGCCGCAAGATCGCCGGCGGGCGTGGCCAAACCTCAACCGGGAATCACCGCAATCGCGTCGATTTCGATCAGCGCTCCAGGCGCGGCAAGCGCCGACACCTCGACGAGCGTGCTCGCCGGCCTCGTTGCCCCAAACACCCGTGCCCGGGCATCATTAACCTCCGCACGTTTGGCTATATCGGTGACATAGGACGTCATCTGCACAACGTCCGCGCAGCCGGCTCCGGCCGAGCGCAGGACGCGCGCCAGGATCTCAAAGATCCGATCGGCCTGCGGCCCGATCTGTCCTGGAGCGACGACGGCGCCTGCGTCGTCGAAGGGCAGCAGGCCCGAAACATAGACGGTGTTGCCAGCCCGCACCGCGTGACTGAAGTGACCACGCGGCACTGGCAACTCCTCGCTGACGATCTGTGTGTGAGATTCTTCATTCATATCGGACAACCTCGTTCTTTGTTGGCGTCAAACGGCCGCTGCCTGATCGATCTGGCGCAAGGTACCTGTGAAGACGCCGATGACGTGCTCCACGTCCTCGCCTGTGTACGGCGCGATCGGGCCTAACGTGCGCGACGTAATCGCCAGGCCGCGATTGGTCACTCCTAGGCACATCAAGCGCCACAGATCCTGGTTGCCGCGCTCGGCGGTGTCGGCGTCAACGACATCCTCGTCCGTGAAGTGGATGCCGACGCACGGACCTTCGCCCGTCACCTGCACAGGGATCCGCAGATCCTCCACGGCCTTGCGAAGTCCGTCACGCAGGCGCGCTCCTTGCGCACACACGCGCGCGAAGACCTCCGGGGTTGCCAGCTTCATGTTGGCAACCGATGCGGCCAGAGCGACGGGATTTTGCGCGTGCGTGTTCGAGGCGCTGATCGGCTGCTCAACGAGTTCCGCCCGCCCGACCACTGCGGCGACGGGAAGGCCACCGCCGAGCATTTTGCCGATTACCGTTAGGTCCGGCGCCGGAGAGAGTTCGAGCAACTCCGCCGCGCCACCAACAGCAAAGCGGTTTCCGGTAATGATCTCATCGAGAATGAACGGCACCCCATTGTTTAGAGCTGCGGTCCGGATTTCCTGAAGGTATCCGTTGCGTTGATGGACGGCGCCCGGAATGGTCATCATCGGCTCGACGATGACGGCAGCCAATTCCGAAGCATGCTGTTCGATCAGCCTGACCGATTGATCGGTGTCGTTGTACGGCATATCGATCTGCCACGCCGCGAGCCCGGCCGGCAGTCCCCGCAGCGATGACCCTCCTTGCAGCAGATGGTCGTTCTGCCCGTGGAATCCGCCGCGCACCCGGAGAACCTTCTGGCGCCCCGTGGCACTGCGTGCCAGCCGTAGCGCATAGGTGTTCGCCTCGGAGCCGGATGGCGCGAAGACGACGCGTTCAGCACCTGGGATTCGGCTGCAGACCATCGCTGCGAACTCATCGCGGACCAGGCTCGGGTGCATTGCACCGCCGGGAGCGCCTAGACGGGCACCGGCATCGGCGATGGCTGCCGTGATCGCGGGATTGCCGCGACCAAACAATGACGCATTCCAACCTGCGTTGCAGTCTAGGAAGCGATTCCCATCGATGTCCGTGAACCAGGCACCGGCTCCCTCGGCGACGTACACGGGAAACGGCATGCCCGAATTGAAGCGCGTTCGCTGGGTCGCAGCGATGGAAGCCGAGGCCTTGCGGTTTGCCGCCGAAGACTTCGCATGCTTGCGATCGTACTCGGCGAGCCATTCCGAGCGAAGCGCCTCGATGGGGACAATCGTACTCGAACTCCGCTGCATTTGATTCGCCGACACGTGGCTCTCGATCGTGGTCATGCATATCGCCTTTGCAGTTTAGGCCGACGCCCATCGTCGGGGGCGGACGGCTACCTCAAACTAGTTTCCGGATTTGTGGAGCGACAGGATCTCGCGCGCTTCCTTGGGAGAGGCCGCGCGAGAGCCGAGATCCGCAACGATGCGGACCGCCTTGCCGACGAGTTCCGCGTTGGTGCGTGCGAGTACCCCTTTCTCGATCTGGAGATTATCTTCCATACCGACGCGCACGTGGCCGCCCAGCAGCACCGACAATGCAACAGTGGGGAATGACATGCGGCCAACGCCAAAGGCGCTCCACTCCCAGCCCGCGGGCAGCATGCGGACAAGAGCGGACAGCATCTCGGCGTTCGCCGGCGTCGCGTATTTCACCCCGAGCACGAATTGCAGGAAATTCCGCTCGGGCAACACGCCTTCTGCGGCCAAATCACGCGCCAGGATCACGTCTCCGGGATTGAATATCTCAAGCTCGGGCGCGGTACCGGCTGCACGAATGCGAGCCGCCATCACGCGCAGGGAGTCTGGCGTGTTGATGACGACCGAGCCGAAAGAGTACATAGTGTTGAGATCGAGGGTGCAGATCTCCGGCTGCAGCGCCTCCACGTGGACCACCCTCGCCTCGCCCCGCATCAGGGATGTTCCGGGACCGGCAACCGCCGGGTCTTCGCTGCCCGGAACGAAGCGCTGGCCAGGCCCGGTCGTGAGGTTCACGAGCACGTCGGTACCGCTGTCCTTGATGCGCTCGACGACCTGTCGGTAAAGATCCAGCTCCATCGATGGCGCACTGGTCTTCGGGTTACGCACATGAATGTGCACGATGGCGGCGCCAGCGTGGGCGGCCTCGATACAGGACGCCGCAATTTGCGCGGGTGTGACCGGCAAGTACGGGCTCTGGCTCGGCAGGGTCAGATTGCCGGTCACAGCGCAAGTGACAATTGTGGGACGAGAGAAGTTCATAGTCATTTCCTAGGAACAGCTGCCGCGGAGCCGGTCATCCAGCTCAAGCGGATAGCGCGAGCTCCTTCTCCGCGTGCTGGACCGTTGCGACCTTGATGTCGAGCCAGCGACGTGCGTTGACGGTGGCCCGGTCGCCGACATTGACGATGACGGTCGTGGTCTCGGCTTCGATGATGGCCGGCCCGTGGATCACGTTTCCTGGATTCAACTTCTCGGCCGCATAGACGTCGACCTCTGTCCACGCATTGTTGAAAAAGGCCTTACGCCGCTTGTGGGCCGCCGCCGGCGCGGAGGTGACGGGCTCGATCCTGTCCTCCGCTCTCGCCACGATTCCGACGGCCGCGGCTCGTCCGTTTACCAGCACCACCTCTTCATCCCGCAACGAATAGGTATAGAGGTCCTCATGTGCGCGGTGGAAACGGCCCTCGATCTGCTCGATCAAATCGGATCCGTTCAGATCGACGTCCGTCAGTGGCACATCGACCTCGAAGACTTGTTCGCCATATCGCATCTCGGCGGACCGCTCGATCTCGATTGGACCAGCGAACCATGCGCGAAGCCGATCGGTTGCCTGCTTCTCGAGGGCGGCGTACATATTACGCACCTGCGCTTCAGGCGACTTGTCATCCGATTGGTAGTGCGTACGACTCATTTCGTAACGCAAGTCGCTGGTCAACATGCCCCATGCAGACAACACCGATGCTTCGGTCGGAACGATAATGCGCGACATCTCCAGTTCCCGGGCGACTTCCGCGGCGTGAATGCCGGCAGCCCCCCCGAAGCTGAGCAGCGCGAAGTGACGAGGATCCACGCCGCGCTTGAGCGTCATGAGGCGGATGCCGTCAGCCATCGCGAGATTAACCAGGCGAAAAACGCCGGCCGCCGCCTTTTCGCGCGTTAGTCCAAGTTTATCGGCGAGCCGGTCGATAGCAGCCTCTGCCGCACGCTGGTCAAGTGGCCGACGTCCTCCCATGAAGCTCGTCGCATCCAGATAACCCAGAATCAGATTGGCATCAGTTACCGTCGGTGAGCTGCCGCCGTTGCCATAGCACGCTGGACCGGGCACCGAGCCCGCGCTTTCCGGGCCCACGCGGAAAGCCCCGCTCGCATCGATGCTTGCGATCGATCCACCGCCGGCCGCGATGCTGGCGATGTCGAGGCTGCGCAGTGCGATCCGCTGATCGGCGAGCCCGCCATCCGCCGAGAGCGAGGCGCGACCGTCCGCGATGAGAGAAATATCCGTGCTGGTGCCTCCCATATCGAACGGCACGAGATCGGGCACTCCAAGGAGTTCGGCGCAGCGCCGGCTGCCGGAGATACCGCCCGCCGGACCGGACAAGACGGTCGCTGCAGCAAGGCGCCAAGCCTCTTCCACCGGCGCCATGCCGCCATGCGAAAGGATAATGAACAAGCTGCCTGTGAAACCCGCCGCTCCCAGCCGCTGCTCGAGACCAGTCAGGTAATGTCGAACAGCCGGACCGACGTAGGCATTGACGATGGTCGTCGATACCCGCTCGAACTCCTTGATCTGCGGAAGCACGTCGGAGGATCGTGAGACATCGACTTCCGGTAGCTCGCGCGCGAGACGCTCAGCTGCCGCGATTTCATGCGCTGGATTGCTATAGGAATGCAGGAAGCACAGCGCGACCGACGTCGCGCCGGAGGCACGGATGGCCTTCACCGCTTCATCCAACGCGTTCTCATCGAGCGGTACAATGACCTCGCCCTGGGGTCCAATCCGCTCCCGCACGCCAAAGCGCAGGTCGCGCGGCACCAGGGGCGCCGGTGGCGAGGACCTGAGATTATAACGGTCGCCCTTCAGGCCCTCACGCATCTCGATGACGTCGCGATGGCCTTCCGTTGTGAGGAGCGCCACCTTGGCGCCCTTTCGCTCCAGAAGCGCGTTGGTTGCAACGGTTGTCCCGTGGACAATCCGCTCTGTCTTGCCGAGCATCGCTTCGCGCGACAGGCCGAGCCGCCGCGCCAACTCTTCGAGCCCAACCATGACGCCGACAGATTGGTCCTGCGGTGTCGAAGGCGATTTAGCGAAGATCGTCCGGCCAGTGTCGTCGATGGCCACGAGGTCGGTAAACGTGCCGCCGACATCGATTCCGATGGTCAACATGATATTGAACCTGCTTGCTGCTGAAAGTTAGTTCACAAAGCCCAGTCGGCGATCTTCTCGTCGCGCCTGTTCCGACCGCTGTTCAGGGGGCCCCCATCCGCCGCCTCCGGCCGAACGCACCTCGAACCAGTCGCCTGGCAACACCTCGATGCCGACATCTTTCGTTTTCAACTCTCGCGGCGGGCGGCCGGGAGAAACCAAGCTGTAACGATGCGGAGCGCCATCGCTCCCGCCGAGAAGGCCGCAAGATCCATGGCGGACACCTTCGCCAGCCGTGTTGGCGATAGCCGGCTTCTCAGTCCTGACTTCAAGGTCGAGCGCTACACCGAGGCCACCGCGAAATTGACCGTCGCCACCGGAATTTGCGAGAAATTCGTGGTGACGGAAGAGGAGCGGGAACCGTGCCTCTGCGACCTCGACGCTGCCAAACTTGATGCCGCCGACCGAATGCCATTCGCCGATCGAAGACCACCCGTCACCAGCCGACGAAGCACCACCACCCGGGCGGGCCTGAAACATATGCCAAATGAATTGGCGCCCCGTTCGCGGATTCTCGCCCTGGATCGCGATTCGGAAGCGACGGCCCCAGCCTCCCATGGCGCGATCCGGACAGCACCGGGACATTGCCTTTACGATCGCTTCGATAATTTCATTTGACGGATGACTCGTGCAGAAGCTCACCGGCAACCCGGGATCGGACCAAACCACCGTTCCTTTCCTGGCGGTCACTTTTAGCGGGCGGAGCGCCCCCGCGTTTTTCGGAATGTCGGCGTCAATCAGATAGGCAAACGCCATCACGACCGCGGCTTGCATATTCGCGTGTGAGGAGTTGACGAAGCTTGACGTCTGCGGATCCGACTCCGACAAATCAATCGCTATATCGGACCCCTTCTTTGTCACCTTCGCCACGATCCTGATGTTCTCGCGGCCGCGGCCATCATCATCGAGGAACGCTTCACCGCGGAAGATCCCGTCCTTCCAATTCGATACGATCTGGCGCGTCCGCCGTTCGGCAGAATCGAGGATCATCTCGATCGCCTCCTCGACAACGGCGGAGCCGAGCTCTTCGAACAAGCGCGCCAACCGGCGCTCTCCGAGATGGGCGGCGCCGATCATCGCAGCGAAGTCGCCGTGGAAATCGCGTGGATTGCGCACGTTGAGCGCCAGCATATCGATGATGTCGTCGCGGCGTTTTCCGGCCTCGTGGATCTTGATCGGCGGGACACGGATTCCTTCCTGCCAAATCTCGCTGGCGTGCGGGTTGTAACCACCATAAGTGGCACCACCGACATCGCTCAAATGGGCGCGCACGATCGTCCAGAACAATCGCCGCCCCTGATCGAAGATCGGGACAAGGATCGTCATGTCCTGCAAATGACTCCCGCCATGATAGGGGTCGTTCAGAAGGACGACGTCGCCCGGTGCGATGTCATTGAATCGCTCCTCGACGGCTCGTGTCGCCCAAGGCAACGCCCCGACGTGAATGGGGATATGATCCGCTTGCGCGACCAGCCGGGCGCTTGTGTCGCAGATGGCGATCGAGAAGTCCCGACTGGAGTTGAGAATCTGCGAATAGGAGGTCCGCAGCATCGCTTCGCCCATCTCAGTGACTATCGAGGTGAGACGGTGCTGAACTACGGATCTGGTGATGGGATCGACAGTTGGCTTCATCGCTGACCTTGCGGGCGTGTTGATGACGTTGGGTGTGGGCTTGATCGTGGTGTCGTCGTTGTCGGTGTTCACGAAGCACTCGTCGCCTCTCAGCGCCCTAAATAGGCCTCGCGAACGCGGGAGTCGTTCCGAAGTTCTGCCGCGCTACCGTCCAGAACGACCCGTCCGGCCTCCAGCACATAGGCACGATCAGCCACAGCGAGCGCCAGGACAGTGTTCTGCTCGACCACAAGGATCGTAAGGCCTGCACTTGCGATCACTTTGACGCGCTCATAAACTTCCTCGGCGAGCCGTGGCGCCAAACCCAGCGACGGCTCGTCCAGCAGCAAGAGCCGAGGACGCGCCATCAACGCGCGCCCGATCGCAAGCATCTGCTGTTCCCCGCCGGACAGCGACCAACCGAGCTGAGTTCGGCGTTCCTTTAGGCGCGGGAAGAGCTGGAAGACGCGGTCAAGATCGTCCGCACACGACTGCCGTATCTTTTTCCAGTTAGCCGTCGCGACGACGAGGTTTTCCTCGACCGTCAACCCCGGGAAGATGCGCCGCCCCTCCGGCGCCTGAGCAATACCAAGCGCCACGCGACGGTCGCTCGACAGTCGCAGGATCGACGTGCCGTCGAGCTGAATGTCGCCGCTGCGTGCCTTGTTCAGGCCTGAGATGGTATGCAGCAGCGTCGTCTTCCCGGCGCCGTTTGCGCCAATAAGTGCGACCGTCTCTCCAGCTCCAACCTGCAGGTTGACGCCGGAAACGGCAACGACGTCGCCGTGAGCGATGGTTAGGTTGTTACACGCGAGCATGAGCGTATCCCTCGCCGAGATAGGCCGAAAGCACCGCAGGATTGGCCTGGATTTCCGCAGGCGCTCCCTCCGCGATCTTCGAACCAAAATTCAGCACCACAATGCGTTCGGCCAATCGCATGACCATTCCCATGTTGTGCTCGATCAGAACAACCGCCAGTTGATGCTTCTCACGCAGGTGAGCGAGGCGCTTGACCAGCTGCGCGACTTCGGCCGAATTCAGACCGGCTGCAGGCTCGTCCAAAAGCAATACTTTCGGGTTGCAAGCGACAGCGCGGGCAAGCTCCACCATGCGGCGATGCCCGTAGGACAGCGTCCTGATTGCGTTGTCGGCAATATCCGCAAGGCCCATCTGCTCGATGATCTGCAACGCGCTTTCGCGCAGCGCCCTCTCGCCGAGAGTCGGACAGATCGCGGCGCCGACCATGACGTTCTCGAGCACCGTGAGCCGCGGAAACGTCCGTCCGTGCTGGAATGTCCTGCCCAACCCCGCCTTGATCCGCCTGTTGGTCGCGTGTCGCGTGACATCGTTGCCTGCGAGAAGCACCGCGCCGGAATCGGGCACGACCAGGCCAGTGAACACATTGAGCAGTGTGGACTTGCCGGCCCCGTTAGGGCCGATTATCGCCACAAACTCTCCGGCCGACACCGTCATGTCGACATCCGTCAATGCAGCCAGGCCGCCATATCGTTTGCTTATGTTACGTGCGTCGAGGATGGTCATGGCCGCACCTCCGCAGCGGCCTGCACGGAGCGGTCGACCCGCGACGGCCCTCGAACGAACTTGCGAAGACCGACGATTCCAGTCGGAAGGAACACAAGAACGAGAAAGACGAGAAGTCCGAACAACGCAAGATAGGCGTTGCCGAGGAACCGCAACCACTCCGGCAGGAACGTCAGCAGCACGGAACCCAGGATGGCGCCGACGATGGTGCCCTCCCCTCCGACAATGAGCATCGCCAGATAGTTTATGGAGTGCGCATAGGAGAAATCTTCGGGCGAAATGAACCGGACGTGGCTTGCGAACAAGCAGCCGGCGAAGGCGGCGTAGGCAGCCGAGAACGCAAATCCCATGATTTTCAGCCTCGTGGTGTCGATGCCGGTCATCTCGGCGGCGAGCTCGTCATCTCTCACCGAGATGAGAGCGCGTCCGTAGCGCGAATGGTGCAGCAGAGTCGCCACGACGACCACCAGCGTAAGACTGACCAGCGCCAGCCACAGAAATGACCGCTCGTCCGAGATGGCGTGATGGAGGATGGAAAACGATGGGATTTGCGCGATACCATTGGTGCCGCCGGTCATCTCGAGCCAGTTCGAGGCAACGATAACGAAGGAAACGTTGAGCCCAAGCGTCGCGAGCGCAAGATAGTGCCCCTTGAGGCGCAGGAGCGGCAACCCGATCGCGACCGCAAATGCAGCGGTCGCCGCGACGGCGGCCGGCATCGCAAGCCACGGCGAAAGGCCAAGGCGCGTCGTTGAGATCGCCATGATGTAGGCACCGAGCCCGACGAACGCGGCGTGCCCCAGCGAGATGAGCCCCACATAGCCAAAGGCGATGTTAAGACCGATGACGGCGATCGAGGCAACGACCGACAGATTGAGCAGCCGCAGGTGATACTCCGGCAGGACGAGAGACAGGACGCCGCCGGCCGCCAGAATGCAGAGCGCCAGGCCAAATGATCGAAGAATGCGCATCGATCACCCCCGATCCTGGATTTTCTCGCCGAACATCCCTTGCGGACGAACGAACAGGAATCCGATCATGATGCCGAACGAGATGAGGTCCTTGTAAGCCGACGAAATGTACGAGGCACCCAGCACTTCGCTCAAACCGACGAAGATGCCTCCAACCACCGCGCCCGGCAAGCTACCGAATCCACCGATAATCGTGGCGGCAAACGCCTTCAGTGCCACGGGGTCGCCCATGTTTACATCGGCGAACCACATTGGCCCGAGCAACAAGCCGGCGGCACCGGCCAGCAACGCGCCGAGAACCCATGACATCGCGAGAACGCGACCAACCTTCAGTCCCATCAGCCGCGCGGCCTGAACGTCCTGGGCCACCGCCCGCATTCCGATCCCGAAGCTGGTGCGATGCAATAGGAACCACAGACCGCCGACCAGCAGCGCCGTTATCGCCATGGTCAGCAACGCGTGCACCGAGACCACAGCCCCACCGACCTCGACCGTCATCCCCTCGAGTGGTGACGGGATCCGCACCGGCCAGGATCCGAACACGAGCAGGGCGGCGTTCTGCATCGTGATGCTGATGGCGACCGTTCCGATGATCACAGTTACTGCGGGACTAAGCTTGAGCGGCCAATAAACGAGCAGAAAGAACAGCACGCCAAACGCTGCCATGGCGAACAACGCCGCTGCATACGCTATGGGCCATGGCAGCTGAGCATTCACCAAAGCAGCGACGCCGGCAAACGTACCAAACATCACGAACTGCCCGGCGGCGAAGTTCACGACCCCCGTCGCCTCGTACACGATCACGAA
Organism: Bradyrhizobium iriomotense; assembly: GCF_018130765.1. Taxonomy (GTDB): domain Bacteria; phylum Pseudomonadota; class Alphaproteobacteria; order Rhizobiales; family Xanthobacteraceae; genus Bradyrhizobium; species Bradyrhizobium iriomotense_A. Next base: position 61,089 of record NZ_JAFCJZ010000016.1, on the reverse strand, counting down.
GCCAATGGCGGCAAGAGCGTAGACGCCGCCAATCGCAAAGCCATTAATCGCAAGTTGGAAGAAATCCGCCATGAGCGCTCCGATTGCTCCGTGACCGCACCAAGTTCAGCTTAGCGTGACCTTCTTGACGAGCTCGAGCGCCTTGCTCCCGGCCTTCGTCTTGACGATCACCACTTCGTGGACACCGTTGCCCTTGCTGTCGTAGGCGTAGTTGTGACCAATTCCGTCCCAGCTCTTCTGCGTCAGCAGCCACTTTTGGAGCGCTGCGGGATCTAGGCCTGCCTGGCGCATCGCATCGGCCATCAGGAAGGCGCCGTCATAGTAGGCCAGCCCATAGGGATCCGGATCGTTGCCGAACTTTGCACGATACTGCTCGATGAAGTCCTTCATCCTTGGACTCATGGCGGGATCGACCAGGGTATCGAGGACACAGAACGTATTTTCGAGATCCGCCGGAGACAGCAGTTGCATCGTGGCAGTCACGTAAAGTGACGAGGAGCCGACCAAGGGCGCCTTCATCCCCAACGCCTTGTATTGCCGGAGCACCAGCGCCCCATCCTGTGGATAATTGAACAACAGAACGGCCTCGGCCCCCTTGTTGCGCAGATTGATGATCTGCGCGGAGAAGTCCTTGTCGGTCTGGCCGTAGGCTTCCCTGCCGACGACGACGACACTCTGCGCCTCGAGCGCCTTCACCGCGCTCGCGGCGCCTCCTTGTCCGAAATCGTTCTGGATGTAGAGAATACCGACCTTCCTGGCTTTCAGGACAGTCGTCACGCACGCGACCATTCCGGCCGCGGCCACACTGTCCGTGGGCCGAAGACGGAACATCCAGTCGTTGCCGCCTTCCGCGATTGCATCCGCCCCCCCGGCATACATCGCCGGCACCTGAACCTTCTTCACCTCCGGCGACACCGCGAGGTTCTGCGTCGAATAGCTTGATAAGAAAAAGAACGCAGGCTTCGTCTCTTGCGCAAGCTTCACATATGCGTTGACGGCCGTGCTGTTCGAACCCTGCGTGTCCTCAAACACGATCTTGAGCTTGCGCCCATTGATCCCGCCGGTCTTGTTGATGTTCTCTTCCGCCAGCCGCAGGGAATTTAGATACTGAAGGCCGGTCAGCGACAGCGGGCCCGTCATTGGAACTGTCGCACCCACCAGGATTTCACCACCCCCTTCGGCTCTGGCGGGAACGCCGGCCATCGGCGCAACGCACAGCGCGGCGATCGATTTTAGAAAGGCCTTTCGAGTGATCTGCATCCTAAGTCCTCCTGCGCGCCTGTTCCGGTTTCCGGAACTTTTTCCCGAATATCGAAACGATAGACTCAATCTCATTTGCGAGTCAAGCCGCATAGCGAGGCAAGGCTCGTGCGCAGATGGCCCAAAACTCCCGCACCGCAGCGGCGCAAAGCGGCTACGGTCCGCGGGTCCCTGTCGATAGGTTGATCACTGTTGCGACCGAAATCGAACTCGCCTAAGTCAGACGAAGGCTGACCTCACTCCTCGCGATCAAACCGATGGTTGAAAAAGACGACTCTCCTGGACCGCTAACGCGTTACTTCGACGTTCTCGAGTTGATCGCCTCCTTCTCCGGAGCAATCACGCTTGCCGACGTTTCGTCTCTCCTTGATCTTCCCAAGACAACGGCGCATCGCCTTCTGAAGGGGCTCGTTCGCTCCAATCTCGCTCAGGAAGGCGACGGAGGGCGGACCTACCAATTGGGAGAGCGCATCACACGATTGCTTCATGCAAGCGCCGAAGAAGGATGGCTCGCTTCGCTCGCCGGCCCGCATCTTCGCACACTGTCTGAGGCAACCTCTGAAGCGTGCTTCCTGGCTCGCCTCGTGGGCGCTCGCGTTTTCGTCGTGGTGTCGCAGGCCCCGGATGTAAAATGGCGACAGCTTGTCGCCGAGGGCCTCGAAATGCCTGTCAACGCTGCAGCTTCCGGCAAGGCGATCATGGCATATCAATCAAAGGAGTTGATCGCGGAAGCTCTTTCCCACGAGTTACCGACGCCTACCTCCTTGACACACAACAACAGGCGCTGGATCGAGAAGGAATTCGCGACAGTTCGCGAACAAGGCTACGCAACATGCGTCGGCGAGATCTATGAAGGATCTGCCGCGCTCGCATGCCCGATCATATTGCCCGGCGGCAGCGTCTTTTACTCCGTGGCAATCAGTGGTCCGACCGAACGCGTCACGGATAAGAAGATGGCTCTGCGACTGCAGGCCTTGCGCACAGCTGCAGGCGCGCTGGCCAAGTCCCTTTCGCTCGGCGCCAATATCAAGTCGCGCGGGTAGACAACCGTTAGCCGCGCCGATCGAGGACTCTTTCGAAATGAATTCCAGAGCCCCCTTCATTTCCTCCGAAATGATCGTGGACCCAAGTTGGGTCGACTACAACGGCCATCTCAACATGGCGTACTACCATGTCCTACTGGATCGCGCCGCTGATGAGTTCTGGCTCCAATTCGGCTTAGGTCCGCGCTATGTCGAAACGACGAGGCATTCGACGTTTACAGCCGAATGTCACATTCGCTATCTGCGGGAGCTTCACGCTAACGATCCTGTGCGGGTCTCAATTTTCCTTTTGGCCGCAGATGAGAAACGTCTCCACACATTCAGACTGCTCCAACATGCCCACCACGGATGGCTGTCGGCGACATCGGAGAACATGTCGCTTCACGTCGATCTAACGTTACGCAGAGTTGTCGCGTTCCCTGCAGAAATGCAGTCCGACCTCCGGATCATTGCGGAAGGACATCGACGCACAAGATACCCCGAGGGCATCGGAAGGCGCATTTCTATGCGAAAGGAAGCCTAAGAAGCGATGATCTCGGGTCGAAATCGTCATCGCGATTTTTACAACACGGCTCGTCCTGCAATTGCGTACGGGCTTTTGGATCCAGGCTCGCTCTCCACCGAGCCGATATGACTAGATCTGGACTTGCCCATCATTCACCTGGAGATCGTCCCACAGCTTCTGCATGTTTTGGTTAAACGGCCCGTAATCATTCAGCAGTTGGGATCGCAGGGTTCTCGCGCGCTCATCGACGCGATGCGGGCGTCGAGCGCGAACAGGCTCTTGTAGACTTCCGGCTCGCTCGCCCGGCTCAGGACCTCAGGTGCAATCACGCGCACCTGGCGCAAGGCGCCCTGTAACGAGGGCACGTCGAGCGCCTCGATCAGCAGCAGCCCAGCGAAGAAGCCCTCCTGCTTCCGCATGCCCTTTTCGGCCGTCCGCACCGATGTCCGCGCCTCGTCGGTCGTGCCGATCTGCACGGCGACGATCCCGTCGCATGCAACCAGCGCCTCAGCCAGTTTCGCAGGGTCTGTGGGGACCTTTTCGATCCGCAGCGCCACGATCGTGGCCCCTTCGCCCCGTCCTGCCCGCGCGACCATGACGCCCCCGCCCCGCATGAAGTTGCCGAGTTTTGGCATGATGCGCTGCGACCACGGCGTCGGTGCGTTGAGGCGCGCCAGATAGGCCTCGCCATCGAGAACCTCGGGCGATTCCAGCTCGTACAGGATGAAGAAGCGGTTTATGTCGTCCCTCACAGCGCGAAAGACGCGCGATGCCAGGAAGCCCCTGGTCGTCACCCGCTCGGTGGTGTGCTCGCGCGTCAGCCAGTGCCGGTAATCGTTAAGGTCGTGCGCCTCGACGTCGCTCCAGATGGCGAGAAATCCAGCTCCGCGCATGTCGCTCTCCTCCTTACGCCTTGCCGGCGGCGGCAAGCCCGTGAAGGGCCGGCGGAATCGTGTCAGGCAATTGTCCGAGCCGTTGAACGGCCGCCAGGATCGAGGCGATATAGCCATACGGACCCAGGCCGCAAATGACCGACGTACAGGCACTCGACGTGATCGAGTGGCGGTGCAGCTCGTCGCGCGCGTGAATGTTCGAAATATGCAGCTCGATCTTCACGCCTTCGAAGATCTTCAGCGCATCGATCAGCGCGATCGACGTAAAGGAATAGCCTGCCGGGTTGATGATGATCGCATCCGCGTTGCCATGGGCGGACTGGATCAGATTGACGAGCTCGCCCTCCATGTTGGACTGGTGGAACGAGATCGAGACGCCAAGCTGGTCCGCCAGGGCCTGGCAGCTCGCCTCGATCTCCTTCAGCGTTGTCCGGCCATAGATGTGCGGCTCCCGGATGCCGAGAAAATTGAGATTGGGTCCATTGAGGATGATGATTTTAGCGGCCATTTTTCGCCTCTCCTTTGTCAGCGTGCGTGACTAGCCGCCGAACCATTTGGCCGGGATCGTCACCAGTCCCGGGAACAACACCATCGCGAACAGAACGATCAGCTGCGCGATCATGAAGGGCCAGACGCCCTTGATGATGTCCTCCATGCTGATCCTAGAGACGCCGCAAACGACATTCAGCACGACCCCGACAGGCGGCGTGATCAGGCCGATGGCATTGTTGATGATGAAGAGAACGCCGAAATAGACGGGATCGATATGGGCCGCCTTGATGATCGGCATCAGGATCGGCGTCAGGATCAGGATCGTCGGCGTCATGTCGAGCGCTGTCCCCACGATCACCACCACGACCATGATCGCAAGCATCAGCAGCGTGTTGTTGCCCATGAAGGGCTTCAGCAAAGTGACGACCTGCGCCGAAATCTCCGAGACCGTGATGAGCCAGGACGACACCAGCGCCGCCGCGACGAGGAACATCACGATGCTGGTCGTCACGGCGGAGGAGACAAATACCTCGTAGAGCTGCGAAAGCTTCAGCTCGCGGTAAATGCAGGTCGCCACGAACAGCGAATAGACGGCGACGACGACCGCGGCTTCGGTCGGCGTGAAGATGCCGAAACGCAGGCCGACCACGATGATGACGGGCAGCATCAGCGCCCAGAACCCGTCGACGACGGCCTTCATGATCTCGGACCAGGAGGCGCGCGGCGGCGGCGTCAAATTCTCCCGCCGCACCACCCACGCCCAGGCGAGGCACAGCCCCGCCCCGAGCAGGAGCCCGGGGACGATGCCCGCCAGGAACAGTTTCGAGATCGAGACGCCGGCGGCGACACCGAAGATGACGAAACCGATGCTGGGTGGAATGACGGGCGCGATGATGCCGCCGGCCGCGACCAGGCCCGCCGCATAGGACTTCTTGTGGCCTGCCGCCACCATCATGGGCACCAGCAGGGCCGCAAGCGCAGCCGCATCGGCCGCTGCCGAGCCAGAAAGCGAGGCGAGGATGCAGGATGCCAGGATCGTGACGTAACCAAGACCGCCACGAAAATGTCCGACCGCGACGAGCGCGACATTGACGATACGCTTGGCCAGGCCACCCTTGTTCATGATCTCGCCGGCGAGCATGAAGAACGGAATGGCCATCAGCGGAAAGCTGTCCGCGCCATTGATGACGTTCTGCGCCACGATCTGGGCGTCGAACATGTCGATCGTGCTCATCAGCGCGACGCCGCAGACGATCAGCGCAAAGGCGATCGGCATACCCAACGCCATGGCACCGAGCAGCGAAAAGGTGAAGACGGCAATCGTCATGGCGTGATCCCGATCGCTTGCATCAGTGCTCTTCCGATTCCTTGACTGCCACCATGTCGGCTTCGCTGGCCTGCCCCGTCAGCACGCGGACGAGGTCGTAGAGAAGAATGACCCCGGCCGAGACGCCGAAGATCACGCCGACCGCGTAAAAGATGCCAAGCGACAGGCCGGTGGCCGGCGCACGATCGTCGATGTTGATGATGGTCTGGCGCCAGCTGCCGGAGAGCAGCAGCCAGTCGGCGAACAACATCAGGCAATAATTGATGACGAAGCAGACGCGCTTGCCGAAAGGCGGCAACATCCGGACCAGGGTGTCGACGCCGAGATGGGCGTGCTCGCGCAACGCGACGATTGCGCCAAGGAAGCTCAACCAGACCAGCAGCCAGCGCGACAGCTCCTCGGAGATCGTGATGCCGGAGTTGAAGCCGTAACGCAGCACGACGTTGCCGAACACCAGCACCACCATGACCGCAAGGCACGCGGCAATGACGGCCTTCAGGAACGTGCAATAGAGGTCGAGAGCTCGTGCCATGCGTGACGTCCAGGCAAATGAGGGGTGTGAGCCGGCCAGTGGCCGGCTCCGCCGCCTGCGTGATGGAAAGGCGACTACTTCACGTCCTTGCGGATGCGCTCGACCTCGTCGTTGAAGAGCTTCACTGTCTCGACACGAAGATTGGCCGAGATCTTGTCCGTGACCGGTTGCACCGCCTTGCGCATGCGCTCGGTCTCTTCGGGGGCGATCGCATTGTACTGCATGCCCTTGGCCTGCAATTCCGCCAGGGCCTTTTCGGTCTGAAGACGCGTCTGCTCCTTCTGGTAGCCGCGGCTTTCTTGATAGGCTTCGTGCATCAGGCGCTGTTCGGTCGGCGACAGCTTGTCCCAGAACGCCTTGCTCACCAGGATGATATTCAGCGTGAAGGTGTGATTGGTGGCGGAAACGTATTTCTGCACTTCGTAGAATTTGTTGGAGAGTATGACCGTGTAGGGATTTTCCTGGCCGTCAACGGTGCGGGTCTCCAGCGCCGAGTACAGCTCGCCGAACGCCATCGGCACCGGGTTCGCCTTAAACGCGCTGAAGCTTTCGAGATAGACCGGGTTCGGAATCACACGAAGCTTGAGGCCGCTGAAGTCCTCGACCTTGGTGATCGGCCGGGTGCTGTTGGTGACGTTGCGGAAGCCCAGGCCCCAATAACCGAGACCGATCAGCCCCTTCGACGGCAGGGTATCGAGCATCGCCGTGCCGAATTTTCCGGTCGCGAGCGCGTCGGCCTGCTCGGTCGTGTTGAAGAGGAACGGGAAATCGATCAGGCCGAACTCGGGAACGACCGTCGCGAGCGAGGTCGTCGAGGCCGACAGCATCTCCTGCGTGCCGCCGCGGAGCGCCGATTGCTGCTGCAATTCGTTGCCGAGCTGTGAGGCCGCGAACTCACGGACCTTCATCTTGCCCCCGCTCTTCGCCAGCAGAATCTCGGCAAACTTCTGCACGCCAAAGCTGACGGGGTGATCGGTGTTGTTCAGGTGACCCCACCTGATCGTCCGCTCCTGGATGTCATCGGCGGCGGATGCACCAACCGTCAGCGCCACGCAGATCGCCGTCGCAGACAGCGCCCGTACCAACAAGCTCATCATTTCCTCCCTGTTCGACCGGGCACGAAGGCAGCTTAAGCCATCATTTTCCGCACCCTCCGTTTATTTACACATCATACATATATTTCCATGTCAAACGATGATCTTCATTTCATATGATATTTCTATAGACGTCATATTGTCGAAGTCTGCTATATTGCTGGCAACATTGATGGTTCGGTCGCCTGCGGGTTGACCGGCGATCCGGACAAACGGGATCAGAAGGCATGACAGCACTCGAGGAACGACCTTTGTCGGCGGGCGACAGCGGCTATCAGCGCATCCGGTCCGACATCATCTTCGGCGTGCTCACGCCATCGGGGCGTCTCAAGCTCGACGCCATGAAGGAAGATTACGGCGTCAGCATCTCGACGCTGCGTGAGATCCTCAATCGCCTGACGTCAGAGGGCTTCGTCGTCGCCGAAGGCCAGCGTGGCTTCGAGGTGGCGCCGATCTCGATTCAGAACCTGCGCGAGCTTGCCGAGCTGCGGATCCTGCTCGAGCATCACGCGATGGCCGAGTCGTTCCGTGCCGGCGACGTCGAATGGGAGGGCCGCGTGGTGTCCGCGCATCACAAACTGGCGGCGACCGAACGCACCGTCCTCAAGGAGGGCGACGATCCCGAGCTGCGCAAGCGCTACGACGGCGAATTCCACCAGGCGCTGATCTCGAGCTGCGGGTCTCGCGAGTTGATGCATACCCACGCCATCGTGTTCGACAAATATTTCCGCTATGCGCTGCGCTATCGGGGCACGGAGACCATCAACCAGCACAAGGCGCTGCTGGAATGCGCGCTGAAGCGTGACATCAAGAACGCCAGGGCCGTTCTCAGCGACCATATCAACGGCTGCGTCGCGCATGCCCTGTCGTCCTGGAAGGACAGCTGACCGCCCTCGCCTGCCCCCGAGATCAAGTCGTCAACGCAGAAGAACGATCGATGAGCGCGAAAATTCCGTTCTCCACGGCCAGGCTCGACGGCCTACTCGACGATTTCGGCATCGACGTCCTGATCGTCACGTCGAAGCACAACCTCCAGTACTTGCTCGGCGGGTACTATCACTTCCAGTTCGACTACATGGAAGCAATCGGCATCAGCCGCTATCTGCCCATCTTCGTCTATGTGAAAGGCGCGCCGGACAAGTCGGCCTATATCGCCAACCGGAACGAGCGGGACAGCGTCCAGAACAGAGCCGATGCCGGTTACTGGATGCCGCCGGTCTTGTTCGGATCGTCGACCTCGGTCGAGGCGATGACGCTCGCGCTCAAGCATGTGAAGGCAATCGCGACATCAGCGCTTCGCGTCGGCGTCGAGATGTCGTTCCTGCCGACTGACGCGGCGGATGTCCTGCGCCGGGGGCTGTCCGATTGCCAGTTCATCGAGGCGATGCGGCCCCTTGAGAAATTGCGATCCATCAAGACCGCGACCGAGCTGGAGATCCTCCGCGAAGCGTCAGAGCGCGTGGTCGCCTCCATGCTGGACGCGGCCAATCAGGCCCGCCCCGGCCAGAGCAAGCGCGAGATCATCGATTCTTTGCGCCGGGCCGAACTGTCCCGCGACATGATCTTCGAATACGCTCTGGTGACCATGGGGACGAGCCTCAACCGCGCGCCCTCCGACCAGCGTCTTGAGCCCGGCGATATCGCCTCGCTGGATTCGGGCGGCAACTACCGAGGTTATATCGGCGATCTCTGCCGGATGGCCGTGCACGGGGAGCCCGATAGCGAACTCGTCGATCTCCTGGCGGAAGTCGACCTGATCCAGCAAGCCGCGCGCACGCCGATACGGGCTGGTCTCGTCGGCAGCAACATCTACGCCGCCGCGAACGAGGCGCTGGTACAATCCGCCCATGGCAAGGACATGCATTTCGTCGCCCATGGCATGGGCATCGTCAGCCACGAAGCGCCACGGTTGACGGCGAACGGTCCCATTCCCTATCCCGCCGACGATGCCAGCGCGCCTCTCGAAGCCGGCATGATCATCTCGATCGAAACCACGTTGCCGCACAAGCGACGGGGCTTCATCAAGCTCGAGGATACGATCGCCGTCACGGCCGATGGCTATCAGGCCTTTGGCGATAGCGCGCGTGGCTGGAACCGGATTCCGGCATGACTACGGCTTCGCTTCCCTCGCATCGGATCGAGACCGCAGTCGCCAGCACGGATATCCTCGGCGAAACGCCGTTGTGGTGTGATCGGACCCGCAAGCTCTGGTGGATCGACATCGACGGCAGGCTGCATCAATCCTTCGATCCCGCGACGGGCACCCATCGCGTCACATCCTATGATGATTGCCAATTCCTCGGCGGCCAGGCCTTGACGGCGGTCGGCTCGCATCTGCTCGCGCAGGATCTGCGTCTCTTTCGTGGCGGCTCTGACAACCCTCCTCCCGTTGAATTCTGCGCAGTCGAAAGCGGCCTCGACAACCGCCTCAATGACGGCCGCGTGGATGCGCACGGCCGCTTGTGGATCGGCACCATGGACAATCAGCTGCATCGCCCGAACGGCGCGCTGTATCGCGTCGCCGGCGACGGCCAGGTGACGCGCTTGTTCGACGACGTCATCGTGACCAACGGGATCGCGTTCTCGCCTGACAACCGCACGCTCTATTTCACGGACACGCGGCGATACTGCACCTGGATGTTCGACTTCGATCTCGACGACGGCACGATCCAGAACAGGCGCCTGTTCGCGGATTACAGCGCTTCCGGCGAGAGGCCTGATGGCGCCTGCGTCGACGTTGCCGGCGGGCTATGGACGGCCTTCTTCGCGGGTGGCCGGATCGCGCGCTATCGCCCGGACGGGCGGATCGACACCATCATCCCGTTGCCCGTGACCAATCCGACCTGCCTGTGCTTCGGAGGTCGCGATCTCAAGACGCTGTATGTCACGACGGCCAGGAAGTTTCTGGATCGTCAGCAGTTGAACCGTGAGCCCCAGGCGGGTCACGTTCTCGCCATTCACGGGATTGGGCAAGGTCTTCCAGAACACCGCTTCGCCGACAGGTTCTGAGTTCCTGCTGTCATCAAGGAGAAGGCGGCGGAGTTGCGGGACTCGCGCGCTCGGTCGCGGAACACAACATGACGGTCAACAATCTATTGCCCGGCTCATTCGACACCGGCCGGCTCAAGTCGAACCTATTTGCCCTGGCCAAGAACACCGGGCGTCAAATCGGCGAAGTTACCGAGGAAATCAGGCTATCAAACCCGACGAAGCGGTTCGGACGTCCCGAGGAGTTCGGCGAGGCTTGTATTTTCCTTTGTGCCGCCCACGCCCCTACATCACGGCCAAAACATCCTAATCGACGGCGGCGCCTATCCGGGCACGTTCTAAATCCAGTGAGGGCTAGTGACGTGGGTGAGATTGCTTGGGGCCGTCAAACGACGCATCGGCCTCATCGAAGAGCAGATTGATCTCGCTCTGCTTGCGTCCGGGAACTTTCTCAAAATTTGCCAAAATGCGAACAGCTCAGTGCGATCAACGTGGCAAGCACGGCATCGCGGTGCTCTGTCCCATGACTAGTATTTCGCGGGCCGCATCGCCTCAAAAAGAAAATCCGAAAGCTTGGCGATGTCCGCACGGGGACGCGCTGTCGGAATCGTGACCAGCTGGACGGAAAACTGCTTCGTCTTGTAGGAAGAAAGCAGCTGGACCAGTCGTCCATCAGCGAGTTCATCCGCCACGAGGAAGTAGGGCTGGAGGACCAGCCCCGTGCCTGCGACCGCCGCCGCTACCAACGCGTCGCCATTGTTGCAGCTCAGTGAGCCTTTGATGGGCACCCGGTGAGCCTTCCCGTCGGCGTCGCGCAAAACCCAATCATGGCCATGCTCCGCTGACGTATAGCGCAGGCAGTTGTGCTTCGTCAGGTCGATCGGAATTTTCGGCATCCCGAGTTGGTTGAGATAGGACGGCGCGGCGCAAATCACCGTTCGCGAATGGGTCAGAAACCTCGTACTGAGGGCCTGATCGTGTCGGTTACTGATGCGCACGGCGATATCCAAACCCTCTTCCGCGAGGTTCGCAAGACGATCGCTCAACATCAACTCGATCTCGATCTCAGGGTACATCGCGCTGAATTGCCTCAGTATCGGCATGAGGCGGCGCAGCCCGAATGAGATTGGCGCGCCGACGCGAATTTTGGATCGGTGCGTGTCGAGACCATCGCAGAGCGCGCGGTCGTAGCTATCGAGGATATTTTTTGCTTCACGCAACAAGCGTTCGCCAGCTTCGGTCAACAATTGGCTGCGCGTGGTGCGGGTCAACAATGGGCGCCCCGTCCGCTCCTCAAGTTGGCTGACGAGACGACTTACCGCCATGCGGGACATTCCGAGCGCGGCGGCCGCCGATGTCTGGCTTCCGCGCTCCACGGTCAGAATAAACGCTTCAAGTTCACGAAATCTGGTCACGGCTGATTTGTAACTCTGAATGATACAATACCCAAGCCAATTTGAGTTGCGCCGCAACATTCGATCTAAGACAATAATTTTACAAGATAATTATCGAGGTCATCACTATGAAAGATACGTTACGATCGAGCCAACTCGATCGGCGCAGCCTGCTCACGACCGCGCTGACCGTCCCTCTGGTGATGGCGGCAGATCATGCTCTGGCCGCAACGCCGGCCGCGGCCGTGCGCGGCGGAGCCGAGACGCGCAGCCTGGATGAACTGTATCAGGAGGCGCTTGCCGAAGGCGGCAACCTCGTGGTCTACGCGGGCGGCGATACGCCGACGCAGCAGGACAACAACAGAAAGGGCTTCCTGGCCCGTTTCCCGAAAATGAACATTTCGATCATCGTGGACTACAGCAAGTACCACGATGTCCGTCTCGATCGTCAGTTCGCCGCCCATTCGGTGATACCCGACGTCGTGCAGCTGCAAACCTTGCAGGATTTTGGTCGCTGGAAGAAGGAGGGGCGCCTCCTCAACTACAAGCCTGCCGGATTTTCGAAGGTCCAGGATTCTCTCCGGGATCCGGACGGCGCCTGGATGGCGATCGGCATCATCGCATTCAGCTACCTGTATGATCCGTCCGCTGTCGACGGAAAACCGCCCGCATCTCCGAAGGAGCTGACAAATCCGGAATGGCGCGGGCGCATTGCGTCTTCATATCCGAGCGACGATGACGCGGTGCTCTTTCTCTACAAGTTGTATGCGGAGACCTATGGCTGGGACTGGATCCAGAAGCTGGCGGATCAAGGCCTGCAATTTGCGCGCGGCACGCATTCGCCGGGCCTCGCCATCTCTCAGCATCAGAAAGCCGTCGGCGTCGGCGGATCCGGATCGCTGACCACACCGGCGAACGCACCGGTGAAATGGGCGATTGCGGACGGGCATCCGTTCCTTGCGTGGGGCCAGCGCGCAGCAATCCTCAAGGACGCGCCGCACAAGGCCGCAGCCAAGCTGTACATGAACTGGCAGATTTCGGAGGAGAACCAGCGCAAGGCCTATAACGGCTGGTCCGTTCGCACTGACGTGCAGCCGCAAGGCGGCCTGAAGCCGGTTTGGGACTATGCCAACTCCCATTTCGCCGAGTTTCCGCGGTTCATGGAAGATCGGGCCCTCGTCGAACGGTGGCGCCAGACCTTCGCGATCTACTTCGGTGAAGTGAAGGGCGAGCCAAGCCCCGGCTGGCTCGGACAGCGACCGGGCGCCTGAGAGATCCCGACTAATGAGGATCCGCCAGCTTGCGGCTGCAGCTGGCGGACAGCCGCCTACGCTGTCGTGCTCGACGCGGCTGGCTCGATAGGACCAGCTTTAGAGGTCCTGCGCCCATGCGACGATGGCTTGGACGACGGCCGCAGGCTGTTCAGCGGGAAGAGCGTGACTGGCGTTTGGCACCACGACCACGCTCACGCGGTCGCCCAGATCGTTCTTCAGCTCGTCAGTCGTGTCACGCGGCCGAAATGGGTCATCCGCGGCTTGCAAATCGAGTATGCGTGCCGTGCCGCTCAACCACCAGGATTCTCGTTTCGTGTTGAGGCCCGCAGCCCGCTGGCTCTCGGTGACATCCTTGTGCCACCCTTCTAGCCACGACGATGCATCGTTGCCTGGAGCGAAGAAGGCGAATTCCAACGCCTTCAATCGTATCGCCGTCGGCTGGTTGCGATCATTGATCGTGGTGATGGCATCGCTAAGCTGGCGTGGCCAAGTCTTCGCACCCGCCGCCATCAACACGACGCCGCGGACAAGCTGCGGATAGTCCGTTGCCACGGTGCGGGCGATCCAATTGCCATAGGCGTGCCCGACGATGATGGCGGGATCACCGCCGTCGTGCTTGATGATCCCTGCAATGTCATTGGCGAAATCGTGGAAGCTGACGTCCGTCATCGGCCCGATACTGCCGCCGATGCCGCGCGGTTGAGGGCGCAGCACCCGAAAGCCGGCCTTCGCGAGTCCGCCAGCGAGCACGTCGAAGTCGTCCGAACTGCGACCGGTGGATGGGAGCAGGACGATCAGAGGTCCCTGCCCCTCAGCGGTTACCTCGATCTTGGCGCTGCCAACATCGACGATATGCCGCGATGGGCCTTCTGCGGCGGATGCGGTGGCAAGATGAAGAGCCAGCGCCGCCGTCACCGCAACGCGGCCAACTCGTGCTGTGGTCATGTTCAGGAATCAGCGTGCTGCTTGACCGCCAACCGAAGCTCGTGAGCAGGCGGAGTGGCGATTGCGGGCCTGACGGGGCTCGTTCCCATCAGCATCACCATGGCACCGAGCGCCATCATCGCGCCGTAGGAGTACAGCCCGTAGGTCAAGGAGCCGGTTGCGGTGGTCATCCACCCGACCAATGTCGGCGCGAAGAACGCGCCGATGCCGCCGCAAGTCGTGATCAAGGCGATCCCGCCGGCTGCGGCCGTTCCCGAGAGATAGAGGCTGGGCATCGTCCAGAACGGACCGGTGGCGCCGAGATATCCAGAGGTCATGACCGTGAGCAGGCCGATTGCAATCCAGGGATGACCCAACGCCTGCGGGAGCAACACCCATCCTATGGCGCAAAGCAGCGCCGGCACGGCGGCATGCCAGCGACGCTCGCGCAAACGGTCGGAGCTTCGTGCAACGAGTTGCTGCACGACCACGGCGACAATGTACGGGATGGCAGAGAAGAGACCGATTGTGAGCGAGTCGTGAATTCCGGATCCCCGGAGAATGGTCGGAAGCCAAAGCGGAATGCCGGCGCCGCCCGCGATCAGTCCGACCGACATGCCGGCGAGAAGATACAGGCGTTTATCGCGCAGAGCGGCTGCAAAATGATGCTGACGCTGTTGCTGGCCCGTATTCGCTTCGCTCTGCAATTCGGCAGTGATGATCGCAACCTCGCGCGCCGAGAGCCACTTCGCCGTCTGGGGGCTGTCGGCGAGCACGAAGTAGATGACGATGCCCGTCAGCACCGAAGGCAATCCCTCTATGAGGAACAGCCATTGCCAGCCCTTCAGGCCAAGCAGCCCGTCCGTCGCGCCGAGAATCGCTCCTGACAAGGGCCCGCTGACGATGCCGGAGATGGCAATCGCAGACATGAACAGCGCGGTGAATTGGCTCCGGCGCGATGGTGGAATCCAGGTGGTGAGATAGAACAGCACCCCCGGAAACAGGCCAGCCTCGGCGGCGCCCAGCAGAAAACGAAGAATGTAGTAGTGAGAAGGCGCAGTCATGAAGGCGAGCGCCGCCGAGCAAAGCCCCCAGCACACCATGATGCGCAGCAGCGTGGTCCGCGCTCCGATGCGGGCGAGCCACAGATTACTGGGTATCTCGAAGACGCTGTAGCCGAGATAGAAAAGGCCGCCGCCGAGGCCGAACGTCGCCTCGCTGAAACGCAGATCGCCCATGAACTGCAGCTTCGCGAACCCGACATTGCCGCGATCGATGAAGGCAAGCACATAGGCCAGCATCAAGATCGGAACGAGGCGCCAGGCCACTTTGCGAAACGTCGCATCCACCTCATGGCGACCCGGCATATCGATGGTTCTGTCCGTCACACGCGCGCCCTCCCGTTCGGCCGCGCTCGTGGCGGGCCGTTAAATCTTTATGCCATAAATATGGACTATAGGGCTAAGCTTGTCTAGCGGCGCGTTATTAGAGCCGCATGTCCAGACGAACGAGGTCCCCCCGATAGACTCCCTTGGACAAGAGAATGAGGCGTCCTCGATCATCGACGGCCGATCGATCGACGAGGCACACAGGCGCGTTCAGCGGAAGCTCGAGCAGCGCGGACATTTCGAGATCGGCGGCGCCGATGACGATCGTCTGATGCGCGTGGCTGATGTTGCGCGGTAAGAAGGTCGCCAGACGCATCGCCGTCGTGCTGCTCAGAGCTTCACGGGGGATGAGGGGAAAGAACTCCGCATCGATGAACACGTCGGCCACCAGGAAGATCTGCCCCTCACGCGAATGACGCCGCCTCAGCCGTCGATATCGTGACGTCGGCGTGCCGATATCGTGAAAACGCCGCGGTAAAAGGCTTACATCTTCCTCTTCCAGCACCTCGATGACGGCGCCCTCTCGCGCATTCAGAAGCCCGCGCCAATCCGTGGTCATGTCGAGCCAAAGATGTTGGCGCTTTTGCGCGTTGACGAAAGTCCCCTTCGCCCTAAAGCGACTGATCAGGGCATCGCTCTCGAGGATGCCGAGCGCTTGGCGAATGGTGGCGCGCGCCACGCCATGTTGCGCAGCCAATTCGTCGACTGTCGGGATCTGACCACCTGCCGGCCAATGGCCGGACTCGATGTGACGGCGAAACAGCGTCGCCAGCTGGACATACCGGGCAACGTTGCTGCGCGAGAGGTCCGGCTTGACCGGGGACATTGTGCGGCTAGGCATGGCAGGACTGCTGGGTCAAAATAATCAATAGGCTAGACATATGACCTTTTTCCTTCTAAGGCGAGAAGCATCATAACGCTGCAAGACGGGAAACGCCCAGGTGTCTCATGTCCATTTCCGGCGAGGCCGGCCGTGAAGCTGCATTGGTCCCCTCGCTCGCCCTACGTCCGCAAGGTGATGATTGCCGCGCACGAGCTCGGTCTCGCAGAGCGCATCACCTGCGTGCGCAGCGTCGCAGCCTTGCCGACGCCGAATCCCATCATCATGGCGGACAATCCCCTGAGCAAGATCCCGACCCTGGTCCTGGACAACGGAGATGTCCTGCAGGATTCGCGGACGATCGTCGAATATCTCGATAGTCTGGCAGGACCGGGCGTGCTGGTCCCGCGCGAGGGACCGGCGCGCTGGCGGGCTCTCAGCCGACAGGCCCTTGCGGACGGCCTGCTTGACCTCCTGATCCTGTGGCGAAACGAGCGCGCCAAACCGGAAGAGCGACAGACCGAGGCCTGGCTCAAG
The DNA here is from genome assembly GCF_018130765.1 of Bradyrhizobium iriomotense. Classification (GTDB taxonomy): domain Bacteria; phylum Pseudomonadota; class Alphaproteobacteria; order Rhizobiales; family Xanthobacteraceae; genus Bradyrhizobium; species Bradyrhizobium iriomotense_A. The sequence continues at coordinate 44,618 of NZ_JAFCJZ010000016.1, read as the reverse complement.
GCGTTCGCAACCAAGGTGAACGCGACCTTCGACCGGTTCGAACAACAGGCGGCGGATACGCTGACGTCGAGCTTCGGCATCGGCGAGATCGCGCTTGGCTGTGCGCTGTCCTATGCCGATTTCCGTTTTGCGGAGCTGAACTGGCGAACCGGACGTCCGCATCTCGCCAAATGGCACGAAAGCTTTGCCGTCCGCCCATCCGCGCAAGCCACGGAGGCCGTCGATGACTGACGACACTCGACTGGCCGAGCGCAGCGGTCCGCTCAGTCATATCCGCGTTCTCGATCTCAGCCGCATCATGGCGGCCCCCTGGGCGACGCAGATCCTGGCCGATCTCGGTGCGGATGTGATCAAGGTCGAACGGCCGGAAACCGGCGACGATACGCGCAGCTGGGGCCCACCCTTCCTGCGAGACGCCGAGGGGCGGACCACCAAGGATGCAGGGTATTTCCTCGCCGTCAATCGCGGCAAACGGTCGATCACCGTGGACATCGCGCAGCCGAAGGGACAGGCCATCGTGCGGCAGCTCGCGGCAAAGGCCGATATCGTCATCGAGAACTTCAAGGCCGGCGCGCTCGCTCGCTACGGACTGGACGCGAGTTCGCTTCGTGGGCTCAACCCCGCGCTGATCTACTGCTCCGTGACAGGTTTCGGTCAGGACGGACCGCGCCGCGATCAGGCCGCTTATGATTTCGCCATCCAGGCGATGGGCGGGCTCATGAGCATTACCGGCGAACGCGACGGCCGTCCCGGAGCCGGTCCGCAGAAGGTGGGCATCCCCATCATCGACCTGATGACAGGCATGTACGCAGCGGTCGCGATCCTGGCCGCGCTGGCGCGCGCCGCGGAGACCCGGCGAGGCGAGACCATCGATCTTGCGATGCTCGACGTTTCGGCGGCGATCCTCGCAAACCAGGCGATGAACCATCTGCTCACCGGCCGCATCCCGACGCGTGGCGGCAACCAGCACCCCAATATCCAGCCGCAGGACGTGTTTGCCTGCGCGGACGGCACCTTCGTCCTCGCGGTTGGCAACGACGGCCAGTTTGCCAAGCTGTGCTCGGTCCTCGGCAAGCCCGAATGGGCCAGCGATCCAAGGTTCAGCACCAACGCCGCGCGCGTGACCAACAACGCCGCGCTGACCGAGTTGCTCGGCGCGCAGTTCGCCGGGCGGACACGGCGGGAGATCGTCGCCGCCCTCGACGAGGCCGGCGTCCCGGCGGCCCCGATCAACACGGTCGACCAGGTCCTGGCCGACGCGCAGGTTCGACACCGGGGGATGCTTCAGCATCTGTCTCACCCCATTGCCGGAAGCTTGCCCCAGATCGTCAGCCCGATCCGGATGCAGGACGCTCCGCTCCGCTTCGACCGCGCGCCTCCAACGCTCGGGCAGCACACACGCTCAGTTCTCGGAGAGATCGGCTTCAGCGAAACCGAGATCGCGGCGCTCGCCGCCGAGGGCGTTGTATGAGCACCGACAGAAAGGGAGCGTCCTGCCACGAGGCGCGCATTCCGCTCCTGAGCGCCGAGGAGATGAGTCCCGCGCAGCGGCAAATCTATGATCAGGTCGTATCGGGGCCGCGCGGCCAGATGATCGGTCCGCTCCGCGCCGCGATTCACAGTCCGGAGCTCGCCGCGCTCTGGTCCAAATTTGGCGAGTTCCTGCGCTACCGCACATGTCTGCCGCCGCGATTGAACGAGCTCGCCATCCTCGTCACGGCGCGACGCTGGACCAGTCAGGTCGAATGGTGGGTGCACGCCCGCGCCTGTGCTACGGCGGGAATGCCCGAAACGGTGGTCGAGGCCATCGGCGCCAAGCGCACACCTGTCTTCTCCGAGGCGGCGGATCTGGAAGTCTACGAATTTGCGCGGACCCTGCAGCAGAGCGGCCAAGTCGACGAGGAAATCTACAACGCGATTCAGCGACGCTGGAAAACCCGCGGCGTGGTCGAGCTGACGGCCGTCATCGGCTACTACACGATGGTCGCAATCACGCTCAATGCGCACCGATTGCCGCTGCCCGAGGGCATCGATGAACTGCCGTCGGAAAGCGACCTCGTCATCCTTCCACCGGGACGGCTCGGAGCGGCTTCATGAGCGGTGGGGCAATCATGACCATCCCTGCCCCGCCCGCCTCTGCGCCCTCACGCGCCCTTCCCCCGGACGCCTGCGACGCACATAGCCACGTCTTCGGGCCTTTCGATCGCTTTCCGCCGATCGAACGGTCCGTCTACGCACTTCCGGAGGCGAGCCCCGAGATTCATGCAGCTATTCGTCGCGCGATCGGCGCCGCGCGCGGCGTGCTGACGCAGCCGGCGCCGTATGCCAACGATCCAGGCGCCATGCTGGCTGCGATCGCGGGTGCTCCCCAGACCCTGCGCGGAGTCGCGGTGACGAACGATTCCATCGACGATGCAACGCTCGAGCGCTGGCGCGCCGGCGGCATTGTCGGGTTGCGCTTCACCGAGATGCGGACGCCGTCCGGCGAACGTTATCCCGGCAGCGTCGGCTTTCCCGCGCTTCGAGCCCTGGCGCCACGCATGCGCGAGATCGGCATGCACGCCCAGCTCTGGGCCAACGCATCTCAGCTCGCGGAGCATCTGCCCGTATTGCTAAGGCTCGGCGTGCCGCTCGTGATCGATCACATGGGTACCCCGGATCCACGCGAGGGTCCGGACGGGCCGGCCTTTGCGCGGATCGTCGATCTGCTCGCGGACGGCGCGCTGTGGATCAAGCTGGTGATCTGCCGGCTCTCCGCCGGCGGATCGGACCTTGCGCGCATCCGGCCCCTTCACGATCGCCTCGTCGAACGCGCCTCGCACCGGCTCGTGTGGGGCTCCGACTGGCCCTATGTCCGCATCCAGCCGGCGCCGGACGCCGGACACTTCGCCGACCTCGTTCAGGATTGGATCCAAGACGCCGAACTCATCAGGCGCATCCTGGTCGTGAACCCGGCCCAACTCTACGACTTCAATAATAACGAGGAGCAAGCATGAGAGGATTGGAAGATATCGAGCGCTTTCGTGTCACGGTCGAGGCTCATATCGCGACTGTCACGATCACCGCGCCACCGGTGAATGCCCAAGACCGTCGTTTCCGCGAGGAGTGCATTCGCGTCTTTGACGTACTCGGCGCAGACGTCGAGGTCCGCGCGATCGTCCTGACGGGCGACGGCAAGGCATTTTCCGCAGGTGCGGATCTTTCCGAGCGCCCCGGAATCCTGGCCGAGCCCGGCGGGTACTCGCGGCACAACCGGCTGGTTCGCGCCTCCTTCGATTGCGTGCTCGAATGTCCGAAGCCGGTGATTGCCGCGGTCAACGGCGCCGCGATCGGTGCGGGATGCGTCCTTGCCCTCGTCTGCGACATCCTCGTCGTTGCCGAGGAGGCGTTCCTGTCCATGACGGAAGTCGACTACGGTCTTGCCGGCGGTGTCCGTCACGTGCTGCGCGCCTTCAGCCCGTCCGATGCGCGATTGATGATCTACACGGCCAAGCGCATCTACGGACCCGAACTGCTGCGCATGAACGCGGCATCGCTGTGCGTGCCGAGGGCAAAGCTTCTCGAAGAAGCCACCGCCATTGCGCGGACCATCGCCGAGAAGGTTCCGCTCGCAGTCGTCGCCGCCAAACGCTCGTTCGGCCTGATCGAGGAAATGCCGCTGCGCGATGGCTATCGTTACGAGCAGAGCCAGACGGCAGCGCTCGCGGAAACCGAGGACACCAAGGAGGCGCTGGCGGCCTTCCGCGAAAAGCGGAAGCCGGTCTTCAAAGGCAGGTGAGATCATGTCGCAAGATGTCAACGGGGCAAATTATCGGCCCGAAATGATCCGTTATCCCTCGCGGCGCCGAGTTTGCAGTTCCGCACTCGACGCACGTGCTCCTGACCCATTGGGGGCCTGCTTGTAATGATGCTGCACCTTCTCCAATTCACGCCTCTCCGAGCTTCTCCGTGAACTCAGGAACTACCTCATAGAGGTCCGCCACCAGCCCATAATCGGCGACCTGGAAGATCGGCGCGTCCTCGTCCTTGTTGATCGCGACGATCACCTTGGAGTCCTTCATGCCGGCCAGATGCTGGATCGCGCCGGAAATGCCCACGGCGACATAGAGCTCGGGGGCCACGACCTTGCCGGTCTGGCCGACCTGCCAGTCGTTCGGCGCATAGCCGGCGTCGACCGCCGCGCGCGAGGCGCCGACGCCGGCCCCCAGCTTGTCGGCCAGCGGCTCGATGTACTTGGCGAAGTTCTCGCGGCTCTGCATGGCGCGGCCACCGGAGATGATGATCTTCGCCGAGGTCAGCTCGGGACGGTCGCTCTTGGCGACTTGTTCGCCGACGAAGGACGACAGACCCGGATCGGCCGCAGCCGCGACGCTCTCGACCGGCGCACTGCCGCCGGCAGCGGCGGCCGCGAAGGTGGAGGTACGGACCGTGATGACCTTCTTGGCGTCCTTCGACTTCACCGTCTGGATGGCGTTGCCGGCATAGATCGGACGCTCATAGGTGTCGAGGGCGACGACCTTGATGATCTCCGAGACCTGCATGACGTCGAGCAGCGCGGCGACGCGCGGCATCACGTTCTTGAAGCGCGAGGTCGCGGGCGCGACGATCGCGCCATAGGACGGGGCCAGCGAGACGATCAGCGCGGCCAGCGGCTCGGCGAGATCGTGCGCGTAAGCCTCGCCCTCGGCAACCAGCACCTTGGCGACACCAAGGAGCTTTGAGGCCCCCTCGGCCGCAGCCTTGGTGCCCTGTCCGCCACCGGCGACCAGCACGTGAACGTCGCCGCCAAGCTGAGAGGCCGCAGTGAGCGCCCTGTTGGTGGAGTCCTTGAGGACTTCGTGTTCGTGTTCAGCAATCAACAGAGTCGTCATCAGAGCACCCCGGCTTCGTTCTTGAGTTTCGACACCAGCTCGGCGACGTCCTTGACCTTGACGCCCGCCTTGCGGCCCGCCGGTTCAGTCGTCTTGAGAACCTCGAGACGCGCGGCGACGTCGACGCCGTAATCGGCGACGGTCTTCTCCGCGATCGGCTTCTTCTTCGCCTTCATGATGTTCGGCAGCGAGGCATAGCGCGGCTCGTTGAGACGAAGGTCGGTGGTGACGATCGCCGGTCCCTTCAGCTTGACGGTCTGCAGACCGCCGTCGACTTCGCGCGTGACCTTGAAGTCAGAACCTTCGACCTCGAGCTTGGAGGCGAATGTCGCCTGCGACCAGCCGAGCAGCGCGGCCAGCATCTGGCCGGTCTGGTTCGAGTCGTCGTCGATCGCCTGCTTGCCGAGGATGATCAGCCCCGGCTGCTCTTCGTCCGCGACCTTCTTCAGGATCTTGGCGACCGCGAGCGGCTCGACGGTGCCCTCGGCCTTCACCAGGATGCCGCGATCGGCGCCCATGGCGAGACCGGTGCGGATCGTCTCCGACGCCTGCGCGGGTCCAATCGAGACCACCACGACTTCGCTCGCCTTGCCGGCTTCCTTCAGACGCAGCGCTTCCTCGACCGCGATTTCGTCGAACGGGTTCATCGACATTTTGACGTTGGCGAGTTCAACGCCCGATCCATCGCCCTTGACGCGGACCTTGACGTTGTAATCGACCACCCGCTTTACCGGCACCAAGACCTTCATAAACACCTCGCTTCAGACACTTCAAACTCTGCTAAGACGACCAGAGCATTCGATAGATCGTTCACCCGGCATCTTGACTAGTTGCCAGGTCTCGTCGGAACGGGTTCACCCGCATAATTTCGTCCCCCAAGGTTCAACGGCGGTCGCCGCGAAGGCTTCCGCGATACCAAGATTTATGCCGCTGGTGCGACCGGCGACGAAGACCGACACTCCTTCGAATTCCATGACTGGTCTACCGATTCGTCTGTGAGACGGACGTGGTGTCGTGCAGCTGACGCCATTTTCTCAGCTCAGCCTTGGCCGTCTTCCCAATGTTGGCCCGGGGGAAGTCTTCCAGAACGTGAACCTCCCGCGGTATCTTGAAGTCGGCCAATAGACGTCTGCATTCGGCTCGAACGAGTTCCGCCACTTCGGTGTGGCTCTTGTCCTTCAGGACGCCACCGACCCTGATGAAAGCGATCGCGACTTCATCCAGCATCGGATGCGGCCAGGCGACCACCGCCGCTTCCTCGACTCCCTCAACGGTGCTGATAGCCCGCTCGATCTCGAGTGACGCGACGTTCTCACCGCCGATCTTGAGCATATCTTTGATGCGGTCCGCGAAGCGGACGTACCCGTTGTCGAGCAACGTCACCTGATCACCCGTCCGAAAGAAGCCGTGCTCGTCGAACGCATCTCGCGTGGCATCGGCGTTCCGATAATATTCTCGGAACAAGGAGACACCTCTGATGCCGCCTACGTGCAATGCGCCCGACCCGCCCGGTACGACGGGCTTGCCCTGCGGATCGAGAACGCGAATTCGATACTCCGGAGCGGGACGGCCAATCGCCCCGTATGGCACCGGCATGTGCGGGTAGCCGACGATACCTTGGGTCAACGTTTCCGTCATGCCCCACCAGCTCATCGGGCGGATACGGAATTTTTCGACTACGACCGGATCGGAGAACGCTATTCCCCAGTTCCGGAAGAAGTGCGATCGCGGGATGTCACCGTTGAGAAGTGCCCGATAGCAGAACGCGGTGATCGAACTCCAGGTACAGCGGTTGCTCAACGCCACGGCCCAAAAGCGGCTCGAAGAGAAGCGTGGTTGTAGCACCAACGTTGCGCCCGCCCACAGGCACGCCAACCACGAGTACGACAGCGCGTTCGTGTGGAACAAGGGCAACACCCAGTGATGCGTGTCCGTCGACAGCAAGGCTTCGTGCGTGGCACTGACCCTTGCGGCCCACAAGGCATTGGCATGGGTCCATAGCACAGCCTTTGGTCGCGCGGTGGTCCCCGACGTATATTGGATCGCCAGCGGATCCAACGGACCGACCTCACCGGGCCGACCTTCTTCGGCGTCGATCAGCAGACGGTTGAACTCCTCCTCCGCCTCGGGACGGTCGCCTGCGTCAAATGGCTGCCCGCAGTCGTTGTCGGTCACCGCCACCCATCCAAGCCTGGGACAGGCGTTCTTGACCAATTTGGCGTAGGCCGGTTGGGTGATAGCAGCGACCGGCTCGCTATGCGCCGCATAGTATCCGAGTTCCTCCTCCGACGAGCGCGTGTTGGTGGTAACCGCCACGGCGCCGGCTAGGCCGCACGCGGACCAGCTCAGAAGAAACTCCGGGCAATTGTCGAGGTGAATGACGATCCGGTCGCCTGGCCGAACCCCTCGCCGCCTCAACCCGGCGGCCAGTCGATTTGCCGCCGCGTAGAATTCCCTGTAACTCAACGTGATCGCAGGACGGTCGAACGGCTCGTAGACGATAAACGGATGGCTTCCACGCTCCTTCGCCTGCGTCGCGAGCAGCCAACCGAGGTTGAGACCTTCGAACGGATTGAGGCACTCCGGGGCGGAGCTTGCCATGACTCGTGCTTTCTAACCTGGAAGCGATTTCAGTCGCGCAGACCTTCTAAAGCGGCTCGAAGACCGGAAGCTTTCCGCCCTCAAAGTCCGAAAAGCAGAGGCGCACCCCCTGGCCAATCCGCACTTTGTTGAAGTCGCAATTGACAAGGTTGCTCAGCATGAGCGGCCCCTCCGCGAGTTCGATATAGGCGACCGCGTAAGGTACTGGCGCGCGACGCATGACCGAAAACGCATGGATCGTGCCCTCGCCTTGGGCGTCCCGCCACTCCGTCGAATCGCTGAAACAGTGGGGACAGATCGCCCGCGGATAGTAGTGATGCTTCTTGCAAGAGGAGCAGTATTTCAGCGCCAACCGCTTCTCGCGGGCAGATCTCCAGAACTCCTCCGTCTCCGGACTCGGAGTGGGAGCGATAATGTCTCGGGACTTGCTCATGCCGACTTTACTCCCGTTCGAGGATTAGGGTAGCGCTGCAGTGCTTATTGGCCAGCGCGCCGCCTCCGATGCCATTGACGAGCGCGAGCCGGCAGTCCTTGACCTGGACGGCGGCGTTCGCCTCGCCTCTCAACTGGCGCACGGCCTCAATCGCCTTGGTGATGCCCCCGCGGTTCGCCGGGTGATTGTTGCAGAGACCACCACCGTCCGTGTTGAAGGGAAGTCGCCCGACGCCGGAGATCAGATTGCCATCCGCGACGAATTTTCCGCCCTCACCCTTGGCACAAAAGCCGAGGTCTTCGAGCTGCGTAAGCACGGTTATGGTGAAGCTGTCGTAGATCGAGACGTAGTTAATGTCCTTCGGAGAGACTCCCGCCTCCGCGAAAGCCGCCGGGCCGGATCTTGCCGCCGCGGACGACGTCAAGTCGATCTGGCCGCCGGCGCTGTGCTTTACGGCTTCGGCCGCCCCACGTACTTTGACCAGCGGCTTCTTCAAGCTCCGCGCGATCTCGGGGCGCACGACAACGAGTGCACCGCCACCGTCGCTGATCACGCAGCAATCCAGGCGGTGCAAAGGTTCCGCGACGAGAGGCGAGTTGACCACGTCTTCAACGGTTACCACTTCTCGGAGCATTGCGTTCGGATTGTGCTGCGCGTGGTGCGACGCCGCGACCTTGATCCACGCGAGTTGTTCGGACGTGGTACCGAACTGATGCATGTGTCGCGCCGCCGACATCGCATAAAGATTGACAAGCGTCGCTCCGAAGGGTGCTTCGAACTGAACATCGGGCGCCGAGATGTTGTAGATTCGCGGGGTGGTGCCCGTCGCTACACCTTCCGATCGCGGACGACCGCCCAGGGTGATGAGCGCCACGTTGCACTTTCCGGCCGCGATGGCTTGAGCCGCATGACCAACGTCCAGGACGTAGCTCGTACCGCCGGCCTCGGTCCCGTCGTAGTGCCTGACGTTGAGGCCCAGATATTCGATCATCTGGACGCCGCCTGGCGCGTCCCCAGCGCAGAAATAGCCGTCGACGTCGGCCGCCGATAATCCACAATCGCGCAGGGCGCCGAGGGCCGATTCGGCGTGCAATTGCGCGACCGATTTGTCCGACGCCTTGCGGGTCGGATGTTCGTAGATTCCGGCGATGTACGCCTGATCTCGGATGCTCACTTCGAATACTCCGTCGCCTAAATCAAACCGGATCCCATCCGATGACGTCGCTCGTGCGATGCAGGGGCGAGAAGTTGCTCACCATTGCCGGCATGCCGTGTTCGGCGATCGTCTCCGGCGTCCAGCCTTCGCCGCGATGCATACCGCGAATCGGTCTCGTCTGATTGAAGAGATAGATCTCGTTCATACGCGAAGCGAAGATCTGACCCGACACATGCTTCGACAGATCGCTCGCGAGATACACCGCGAGCGGCGCGACTTTGTCCGGTCCCATCGCCTTGAGCCGCTCCACCCTACGGGCAGTCTCCTCGGAATCGGTCGGAATGGTCCCGATCAAGCGACTCCAGGCGAACGGCGCGATGCAGTTCGAGCGGACGTTGAAACGTTGCATGTCCATCGCGATGCCCTTCGACAGACCCACGATGCCCATTTTGGCAGCGGCATAGTTCGACTGGCCCAAATTACCGATCAGGCCTGAAGTCGAGGTGAAATGGATGAATGAGCCGCTGTTCTGATCCTTCATGTATGGCGCGGCGGCGCGCGCGACGTAGAAGCTGCCCAGAAGGTGAACCTTGATCACCATTTCGAAATCGACCACAGACATGCGATGAAAGATGCGGTCGCGCAGGATGCCCGCGTTGTTGACGACGCTGTCGATGTGACCGAAATTGTCGATCGCGGTCTGGATGATCCGATTGGCGCCGGCAGGTTCGGCTACGGTGTCGCCATTAGCCACCGCGATGCCGCCATCTCTCCTGATTTCATCTACGACCGCTTCCGCCGCGCTCTTATCCCCCGCCCCTTCACCATCGGGACTTCCGCCGAGGTCGTTGACAACGACTTTGCCTCCACATTTCGCCGCGAGCAGTGCGATTTCGCGCCCGATTCCCCGGCCAGCTCCGGTGACCACGATGACGCGGTCCTTCATGCAACCTTCGTTCGACACGTTCCCTCTCCTGCCCATGACTCCGGCTTTAGCCGCACAAAGACGGCCGCCCGACGCAATGTAATCTGTCTACAGTTTTCACATTAGTCAAGCGGGAGGGCGCATGACCGCGTCCCGTGCATGGTCAGGCGATGCTCAGATGCGGCGCTGCTCGCCGGCCCAGTACGGGTCTCGAAGGCGCCGCTTCAGAAGTTTGCCGGCGTCGTCGCGCGGCAGATGGTCCCGAAATTCGATCGCCTTCGGCATTTTGAACTTCGCGAGGCTTTTCGAGAGCTCCGCACGGATGACAGTGTCTGTTGTCGAGCCGTCCTGCACGACGAGCGCATGGACGGCCTCGCCATACTCGCGATCGGGTATTCCGATGACTGCGCAATCCAGCACAGCCGGAATGTTCAAGAGCGCGGCCTCGATCTCAGAAGGATAGATGTTGACCCCTCCGGAGATCACCATGTCTTTCCTGCGATCGCAGAGAAACAGATATCCATCGTGATCAAGATAACCGACGTCGCCACCCGTTATCAGTCCATTGCGCCCGATCTGGCGGCGTTCCTCGTCGCGCCGGTGGTAAGTAAAGTCAGGATAGAATTCGAGACCGATGTAGAGTTCGCCCGGCTCTCCTGGAGGCAATAGATTGCCTCTTTCATCGACGACTTCTATGCGAGCACCTTCAATCGCTCTGCCGACCGTGCCGGGATGGGCCAGCCATTCTTCGCTATTGCAGCTAGTGACAGCGCTGGATTCGGTTGTTCCGTACCATTCGTGGATGATCGGGCCGAACCATTCGATCATGGCCCGCTTGATGTCCGGCGGACAGGGCGCTGCCGCATGATAGACCGCCCTTAACGAACTGAGATCGTAGCGCCCCCTTACGTTCTCGGGCAACCGCAGCAGACGAACGAACATGGTCGGCACCATCACCACCGTGGAGATGCGATGCCTCTCCACCAATCGGAGGAAGTCCTCGGCCTCGTATTTCGGCATCAGAACGAGTTCGTCTGCGACTTGCAGGCCTCGCATCGCGAATACGTTCGGAGCGGCGTGGTACAGCGGAGCAGGAATCAGCAATCGAATTCCCGGTCGCAGACCGTAGATCTTTTCACGCATAGCCTCGATCCGCTGCCGCTGCGCCGGGGTCGGCAGATTGCGCCGGACTCCCTTCGGACGGCCCGTCGTCCCCGACGTGTAGATGATGCTCTCCGGCGCGGTGGCGGCCGCTTGGGTCAGCGGCGCCTGTTCGGAAATCCACGTCTCCCACCCTTTGAATCCTGCCCAATTGGAGCATTTCTCCTCTGGAATGTTGTAAGCCGACCTGACCTCTTCGGGCGCATCTGCGACGAGTACGGTCAAGCTGCTATCCCGAACGAGCTTCGGCGGCACGAGATCGAGCAGATCAGCATGCACAACGAGGACTTTGGCCTCGCAATCGCCGAGTACGTAGGCGATTTCCTCCGACGCGAGATGCCAGTTGAGAGGGACGGCATAGGCTCCAAGCCTCGCAGCGCCCGCGCAGGCTTCCAGAAAAGAGATGTCGTTGCGCATGAGGATCGCGAATGCGTCACCAGGACGCAGACCGAGCCTGCTCAACCCACCCGCGATACGCGCTATGCGCGCTGAAATCTCACCCTCGGTACGGACAGTGCTACCCGAGATGACGACCCGCTGCGACACGGCTTCCCCTTTCATTGGTAGCGCGCCAAGCCACTGTCGAGCACAACCAGGTTCCGCTCCACCACGCGGCAACGGAATCCCGCGACGCCCGAACCTTCCTTCCAGATTTCCGTGCGGATGGTTTCGCCGGGATAGACCGGGGCGGAAAAACGCACGTCGAGCTGGCGCAGGCGCGTGGCATCGTTGTCGCAAAGTGACCGGACCAAAGCCCGCCCCGCTACGCCGTACGTGCAGAGACCGTGAAGAATTGGACGATCGAATCCCGCCGCCCGCGCGACCGCAGGATCTCCATGCAATGGGTTGTAGTCGCCGTTGAGCCGATAGATCAGCGCGGAATGCTTCCAGGTCCGGAGATCGCAAGTCATGTCGGGCGCTGTTTCGGGCAGCTTGTGAGCGGGCTTCGCGGGCCCGCTGGGGCCTCCGAAGCCGCCGTCGGCCCTCGCGAAGCTCGAAAGACCAACCGTACAAACGAGCTCGCCGCTTTCCGCATCGAGAAGTTCACGCTTGATGTAGATCAGCGCGCCGCGACCCTGGCCCTTGTCGACGATTTCCTCGATGTGCTGCCGTCCGATCAGCTTGCCTGATGGCGGCAGCGGTCGATGGATCGTCAAGAACTGTTCCCCATGCAGCACATGGCGCCAGTCGACCCCAGTATCCGGTTCCTTCAGCCAAAATCCCGGAGAGCACAGAACCGTCGCCATCGTGGGCAAGGCTTGCATGTTCTCTTCGTAGGCAAAGCGAAGATCGCACGGATCAGTCGGATCGTCGCCGCAGCATACGCCCAATGCGTATAGGAGCGTGTCTCTCGTCCCATACTGCTGGACGATGTCTCCGAATTTGCGATTCTTCAGTTGGTCGTACGCAATGGCCATTTCGTGCTCCCGACTCAGCTCGCCGCCTGGACTGCAATTCCGTCTCGGATGAGACCGTCAACCTCCTCGGTCGTGAATCCCCAGCCTGTAAGTCCATCCCGGGTCTTCTGACCGGCCCTCACGGCAGGTCCCGTGACCTCCGGCTTGGTCCGACTGAACCGAGGGGCAGGTGTCGGCTGCACCACTCCTTCGATCTCCACGAAGTTTCCGCGCGCAACATTCTGCGGATGTGATGGCGCTTCGACCGCGCTGAGGACTGGAGCGAAGCAGGCATCAGTCCCCTCGAGCAGTCCGCACCATTCTTCTCGGGTCCTGGTCTTGAATACCGCCGCAAGTCGCTCGCGGAGGCGCTCCCAGCCCTCCGGATCGTTCTGATCGGGCAATTTCTCGCCGCTGACGCCCAATCGCTCCAGCAATTCCTTGTAGAACCGCGCCTCAATCGGTCCGACACTCACGAAGTGCCCGTCCTTCGTCTCATAGGTGTCGTACCAAGGCCGACCACCGTCGAGCAGGTTTTCTCCGCGCCGGTCCGTCCAGCCCTTCCGCGCAAGTGCTCCATAAAGAAAGCTGGTCAACGAGTTGACGCCGTCGAGAATTGCCGCATCTACGACTTGACCGCGCCCCGATCGCTCGCGCTCCCACAGGGCGCTGAGCATGCCAAAGAGCAAATACATGGATCCTCCGCCGAAATCGCCGACCAGGTTAAGGGGTGGCGTCGGCGCTTGCCCCGCCCGTCCGATGGCGTGAAGCGCGCCGGTCAGTGCGATGTAGTTGATGTCGTGCCCAGCCGCCTGGGCCAGCGGGCCATCCTGCCCCCATCCGGTCATGCGGCCATAGATCAGCCGCGGGTTGATCTGCTCGCAATGCGAAGGACCCAGGCCCAACCGCTCCATGACTCCGGGGCGGAATCCTTCGATCAGGATGTCCGCCTTGCTGACGAGTTGCAGGACGACCTTGACCCCCTCCGGCTCCTTCAGATCGAGCGCGACAGACGGGCGCCCCCTGTTGAGGATCTCGAAACGAGGTTCGCGTTCGTGGGCAGCCCCGACCGCGTCTGCCCGATCGATGCGAAGAACGTCTGCGCCCATATCGGATAACATCATCGCGCAGAACGGTCCCGGGCCCATCCCGGCCATCTCGATCACCTTCAGTCCCTTTAGCGGTCCCATGACGTCACACTCCGTTTCCTGCTCTTTCGACGGCGCCCGGCAGGGTGATCTCGTGCGTCCTCACGCAACGGACGCACGCGTCACCGCTCGGCTGCAATTCTGGTTTGACGAGACATACCGGCTGAGCGTATCCGCACCGCTCCCGAAACCGGCAGCCCGACGGCATGTTGCCGAGGCTGGGTACACGACCTCCGATCGACGGAAGCACCGTGCCGCGAATGCCCAGACTTGGCATCGAGCGAAACAAGCCGGACGTGTACGGGTGCCGTGGCGCACGATACACCGTCTCGATCGGAGAATCCTCGACGACCTGGCCGGCGTAAGCGATCAGGACCCTGGTGCAGAGCTCCGCAACGACGCCCAGATCGTGGGTAATGAAGATCAGAGCCGTTCCCGTGCTCTCGCTCAGCCTTTGCAGCAGATCGATGATCTGCGCCTGGACGGTGACGTCGAGCGCAGTCGTCGGCTCGTCGGCGATGAGCAGCCGCGGCTTGCAGATCAATGCCATCGCGATCATGACACGCTGCTGCATGCCGCCCGAGAGCGTGTGCGGATAATCGTCGTAGCGGCGGGCGGGCGATGGAATACCGACTTCGGCGAGCGCATCGATGACTTTGTTGCGTGCCTCGCGCTTTCCGATGGACATATGCGCTCGCAACGTCTCTGAGATCTGCTCGCCGATGGTAAAGACCGGATCAAGGGCCCGCATCGGCTCCTGAAAAATCATCGCGAGCCGGCGGCCCGAGATGGCCCGCAACTGAGACCGCTTCATCGCGATAAGATCGTTACCCTCGAAGTACGCCTTGCCGGTCACACGCGTGAGGAAACGAGGCAGCAAGCCGAGGAGCGCGAGCCCCGTCACGGTCTTGCCGCATCCGCTTTCGCCGACGATCCCGAGACGTTCGCCTGGGGCGAGGGAGAAGCTGATCGAATCCGTCGCCTGGACCTCGCCGGCTCCAGTGCGGAAAAAGACACTGAGATCTTCAACCTTGAGAAGAGGAGCGGCCGGGCTCTCGACGTCGAGGAGGCGTTTCATTGGGCTCTCAGCGGTTCTTCAAGGTCGGATCGAGGCGGACGCGCAGGTTTTCGCCGAGCGTATTGAAGGCCAGAGCCGTCAGCAGGATGGCCAGTCCGGGCGCATACATCTGCGACGGCTCGATCTCCATGTATTGATAGGCTCGCGCGAGCATCGCGCCCCAGCTCGGTTGTGGCGGCTGTACGCCAAGTCCCAGGAAGCTGAGGCTTGCCTCGGCCAGAAGTGCCGTCGCGAGAAGCAACGTGACCTGAACGATGACGGGCTGCACGGCATTGGGAAGGATGTGTCGGAACAGCAGTCTCGTCGTCGAGGCCCCGAAGCAGCGTCCCGCGTCGACATACAGTGCGCTCCGACAGATCAGCGTCTGCCCCCGCATCAGTCTTGCGATGGTAGGCGAAAAGACCAGACCAATTGCGATCATGCTGTTGGTCAACCCGACACCAAGTGCCCCGGTGACTCCGATCGCGAGCACGATTGCGGGGAATGACAGCATCGTGTCGATCACACGGCTGACGACGATGTCGATCCAGCCACCCGAGAAGCCGGCGATCAATCCGACGGGGAGCCCGATGACGCATGCCACAAGGACCGCCAGAAGACTGCCGAACAACGTCAACGGCGCCCCATAGATCAGTCGGCTGAAGACGTCTCGGCCGAGATCGTCCGCGCCAAGCAGATGGCTCCCGCTCGGCGGCGCCAGGAGGGCGGCGTAGTCTTGCTGGGTCGGTGAATATGGAGCTATCCACGGAGCGATTGCCGAAACCACGACCAGGATCAGCAGATAGGCGGCACTGATGTAGAAGCCGAAATGCCGGATCGAGATGTGTGGCGAAAGTCGCGCACGATGCGCCTGCGCCGTCATCGACGTTTCACCCTGGGATCGAGAACGGCATAGAGGATTTCAATCGCCAGGTTGACGAAAATTACGATCACGACCATCGCCAGCATCACGCCCTGCACGACTGGGAAGTCCTTCCCGGTCGCCGCACTGACGACAAGACTTCCCATGCCCGAGATGGCGAAGACGGCCTCGATCACAACGGTTCCGCCAAGGAGCCTGTTGAACAGAAGCCCGACCACGGTCAGCAGAGTCACGCTGATGTTCTTCAGGCCGTGCTTCCAGAAGATCGCGGACTGCGGAAGTCCCTTGGCCGCTAGCGTGCGCATGTGCTGCGACGCCTGGACTTCCATCAGCGCGCTTCGTGTCTGGCGCGCAACTTCGGCAACACCGCCGGCCGCGAGCGCCAGCGCAGGCAGGAACGCGTGGTAGAGCGCGTCGGCCGGGTTCTGCACGGGGTTGGTCATTCCAGAGACCGGAAGCCACTGGAACCGGAGGGCGAGAAACGACACCAGAATCATTGCCAACCAGAAGTTCGGCAGCGCTATGCCGACCGACGCCAAGGTCGTGACAACCGAATCCAGCGTCGATCGAGGCCTGAGCGAGGCGAAAACGCCGAGGGTGACGCCGATCGCCAATGACATGACCATGGCCAGCGAAACGATCAACAGCGTGACCGGCAACCTGTAGAGGATCGACTGCAGGACCGGTTCGCGGGAGAGCAGGGAGACAGACAAATCGCCATGGATCATCTTCCAGAACCACGTCGCGTACTGGATGATGATCGGCTGATCCAGCCCATACATCGACCTGATTTCCTCGATCCTTTCGGCCGTAGCAGACTCGCCCGCAAGCGTGATCGCGATGTCACCTGGAACCAGATGCATCAGTACGAACACGATAAAGGTTGCCGCGACAAGGATCGGCCCGGTCTGGAGAATGCTTGATCCAATCAGTCGAAAGACACGCCTGTCCCACATGTCGCGCTCCCTTGCACCCGTCAGTCGGCCAGAGAGACCTGCTCGAAGCGAGGCTTGCCCAGCATGTTCGGCTTGTAACCCTTGACGCGAGGAAGAGCTGCGTCGAGCTCGGGTTGAAGAAGCAACGGCACGTACAACGCATTGTCCCGAACGATCCTGAGGACCTTGCCGATGGCCTCTTTCCGGCCTTCGATGTCGAAGATCGTCCGACAGTCCGACATCGCCTGCTCGAGATCAGGCGTCCCCCATATCCGAGACGCATTGATGAATGATTTTGCGTCGAACATGATGCTGAAGAACTGGCTCGGATCCGTACGCCCCGTGTACACGGACAGCGCGGCATGACCGAGCTTCTCTCCCATGAACTTCGCGCCGAGTTCGTTGACGGGGACGCTTAGCAGCTTGATCCGGATGTTCGCCTTCTTGAACTGTTCGGCCAGCACCTCCCCTCGCTGCATGGAGCGCTGGTCGTTGTTGACGAACATCTCGACATCGACACCGGACGCAAGTCCGGCTTCCGCCAACAGTTTCTTGGCGAGATCCGGATCGTACTGATAGCTGCCCTCGAGCTCCTTGTTGTAAGCCCAATGCGATGTCGGCAGCGTCTGAATGGTCGGCTCGCCCAGTCCGGCCATCGTGACCTGGTTCAGCTCCTGACGATTGACGGCGTGGCACATCGCAAGCCGAACCTTCAAATTGTCGAACGGCGGCTTGGCGTAGTTCAGGTAGATCTGGTAGGTCGCAACGGTCTGGCCTTGTGCGACGACCAGGCCCGACCGATCGATCAGCAGCTTTTGCTGAGGTGCGAGCTGGAAAATAAAGTCGTTCTGCTTCGCAATGACAGTTCGCAGACCTGTATTCACCTCGGGGATTACCGACATCTCGATCTGATCGACGCTTGGCTTCTGCCCCCAATAGTCCTCGTGACGGGCGTAACTGAGTTTCTCGGCGTCGCGCCAGACCGTTACACGCCAAGGCCCGGTGCCGACCGGCGCGCGATCGTATTGCTCGCCCTTTTCCTTGACGGCCGTCGGCGAGGACATCATGCCGGCTCGGTCCGACAGCACGGCGAGCAGGACGACGTCGGGCTCCGAAAGCCTGAGGGTGACCTGATTGGCGCCCGTGACTTCGATTGATTTGACGAAGATCAGGTCGATCTTCACACGTGAGCGGTCGTCTGTCCGTGCGCGTTCGAGATTGAAACGGATCGCTTCCGCATCCATCGGCGTCCCGTCGTGGAATTTGACACCGGACCTCAGATTGAGCACGAGCGTCAACGGGTCCGGATAGGACCAGGACTCGGCAAGACCGGGTTTCGGCAGCAGGGTGTCCAGGTCGGTATTGATCAACGTTTCGAATGCCGGGAACAGCATCGTATGGTCGCCGCCATGCCGGCCCGCGATCGGATCCATGCTGGTCGGATTGTGCGGCGTCACCACTTTCAGTGTTCCGCCGCGCTTGGACTCCTGGGCTGCCACGATGGTCGCAGATAGCGGGTGCGCACTACCGACGATTGTGCCGGACATCAGGGCGAGCCAGTGCCTGCGCGTTAATTGGATCCGACGTCCGCTGTCCTCGTTACCTTTCCCCATCGTTTTCTCCCGCGCTGTTTTATTTTGATTGGGTTTTCTGATTTTGACCGGCGAAGTGACAAGCGACCCAATGTCCGGATTCGGCGCTTCGCCAGACCGGTACTTCGGCTGCGCATAGTGCCGTCGCCTGCGGACACCGGCTCTGAAACGCGCATCCGTCGGGATAGGAGATCGCGTTCGGGATCTCGCCCGTCAGCGCCGGCTGTCGCTTCTCCCGCAACGACGCCGGCACGGGCGATGGCCGCGAGCGAAGCAAGGCCTGGGTGTATGGGTGCATGGGAGACGCGAGGAGTTGCTCGACAGGGCTGACCTCCACGAGCCGCCCCAAATACATAACGGCGACGCGGTCGCTGATGTGCGCTACCACGTTCAGGTCGTGCGAGATGAACACGTAGGTCAGTCCCAGCCGGTACTTGAGCTCGGAAAAGAGATTGATGATCTCCGCCTGGATCGACACGTCGAGCGCGGCGACCGCCTCGTCGCATACGACAAGCTTCGGCTGCATGGTCAGAACGCGCGCGATATTGACGCGCTGCTTCTGGCCACCCGACAGCTGGTGCGGATAGCGACCCGCAAAGTCCGAACCAAGTCCGACTTGCTCGAGGCACGTCATGGCCGCCTGGTTGCGGTCCTGGCTGCTTCCGACGCCAGCGATATCGAGCGGCTCCCGAACGCTCTGGAGCACCGTCATCCGTGGGTTCAGCGCGCCCTCGGGATCTTGAAAGACGATCTGATAGCCGCGCCTGACGCTCCGGAACTCGCGGCTCCGCAGCTTGGCGAGAACGACACCGTCGTGGAGGACGGTCCCCTCGGTCGGATTGAGCAAACCGACCAGCACGCGGGCCACGGTCGATTTTCCGGATCCGGATTCGCCGATGATCCCGAACACCTCGCCCGCATTCACATCGAAGCTTACGCCGTTGACCGCCCGCAAGACGTCGTGACGGCCAAGTTGGAAATGGACGTGGAGATCTTCAACGGCGATCAGCGGCGACCTGTCCGTCTGCCCCTGGAGGCGCCCTGCGGTCGAACTTTGTAGCGGCGTGATTTCGATCACCATACCCATGCGATGAACCTTCAATCGCACCAGGCCGAACCGGGCGGGTCTTCGTCCAGGCGTCTGTTGCCCTTCGTATTGATGCGATCGCGCTGCCTGACGACCTGCAAGCCGGCCATCAGCCACGCGCGCGACTGGAGCGGATCAATGACATCGTCGATCGAGAGGTATGGCGCGGTGTTGAGCGCACTTCCGCGGTCATGAAGCTCGGCGACCATCTGGCGCACGCGCGCCTGACGTTCGGCCTCGCTCGGAAAAGCCTCCAGCTCCTTGCGGTAGGCGAGCTTCACATGCCCCTCGAGCCCCATCTTCCCAAAATGACCGGTCGGCCAGGCGACACAGAACATCTGCTCGTAGGAATTGCCGCCGACCATCGCAACCGCACCGAGCCCATAGGCCTTTCGAACGACGATCGTGAACAGCGGAACTGTGAGCTTGGAGCCGCCGACGAACATCCGGCCCGCGCTTCGCACGAGGCCGCTCTTTTCCGCCTCGGGACCAACCATGAAGCCCGGCGTATCGCAAAGAGTCAGGAGAGGAATTCCGAGCGACTCGACCAGGCCGAGAAACCGCGCGGCTTTTTCCGAGCCGTCGGTGTCAATGGCGCCGGCCAAATGCGCGGGGTTGTTCGCGACGACCGCGAAGGCGTGTCCCTCGACGCGTATGAATCCGGTGATGATTCCCACGCCGAACTTCGGCCGGAGTTCAAGAAACGAACCGGTGTCTGCAAGCAGATCGATCACCTGCCGCATATCGTAGGCCCTGCGTGGCTCTTCAGGTATGATATGCCGCAGCAAACGCTGGTCGCTGCTAGTCCAACTCGCCTTGCTCCCCTGGACGTAGGAGAGGAACTGCTTGGCAACGGAGACCGCTTCTTCCTCGTCGCGCACGACGACGTCGATGACGCCGTTGCGTGACTGGACAGACACCGGGCCTACCTCGTCGGCGGGCACGATGCCCAGTCCGCCGCCTTCGATCATCGCGGGCCCGCCCATTCCGATCGAGGCATTTTCCGTCGCGATGACCAGATCCGCGCAGGACAGCAGCGCTGCGTTGCCTGCGAAGCAGCGGCCGGACGCGATGGCGACGATCGGGACCTCCCCGCTCAATCGCGCCATTCCCCAGAATGTCGCGTTGTAGAGCTTCAATCCGGTCCGATCGTCGGTATCGCCCGGGCGACCACCCCCGCCCTCCGCGAACATGATGACCGGTAGCTGCCACTTCGTCGCAAGGCGAATGATCCGGCGCTTCTTCGTATGGGCTATGTAGCCCTGGGTGCCGGCGAAAACCGTATAGTCGTACGCCAGGACGGCACATCTCGTCTTGTCTGCGCCGAATAGGTCCGCGTTCACGGTCCCGACGCCCGTGATCAGACCGTCCGCAGGACTGACCTCCTGCAATTCCTCGATGCTCCGTCGCGAGCGCTGCGCAGCGACGGCGAGCCCGCCGTACTCGAGGAAGCTTCCCTCATCACACAAATCCGCAACGTTCTCCCGCGCCGTCCTCTGGCCGGTCTTCCGGCGCCGGGCGACTGCCTCGGGGCGAGCCTCGTCCATCAGGCGCTCGTGGGCCGATAGTACACGGGCCAAGTCGCTTCGGATCTCGTCGAGACCACGCTGGTCGTCGGCGACACCGTGATCGGCCTGCTCGGAATCGTTCGCCACGAGGAACAGCAGCGGCTCGCCTTCGAGCAAGGAGTCGCCCTCCTTCGCTGCGAGAGCGACGATTGTGCCCCCGACATCGGCCTGGATGACGAATTCCATCTTCATCGATTCGGTGACGGCTAATGGCTGTCCCGCCAAGACCGTGTCGCCCTCGCGGACCTGGATTTCGACGATCCGGCAGGTTGCCGGCGTCGCAACTGCAAGAGAGCCGGCCGGCTGGCGGATATCCCGGGTCTCTTCGCAGCTTCGGTCGCCATGGGCCTGATCGAAGTGAAGGACGGGATGGGACTCATTGTTCGACCCGGCAAGATCCTGCATGTGCTCGTCGATGAAGCGCGTGTGAACGCGATTCTCTTCGACTTCCCTGCGGCGAAGAAGATTTCTCAGGAACTGGAGGTTGGTCGCGATTCCATCGATGCGGGTCTCGCACAAGGCGCGATAGGCCTTGCGAACAATTGCGTCATATCCGCCCGACGGAACATGGACGATTATTTTTGCCAGCAAAGAGTCGAAGCTCACGCTGTTCCGGAAGCCTGCATAGCCAGCCGTATCGATGCGTATGCCGGGTCCGGACGGCAATTCGAACGCCCGCAATTCGCCCGCGGCAGGTGCGATCGACCCATCCGGCTGCAGGCTTTCCATGTTGACGCGGAGCTGCAGGGCGATACCGCGAGGTTTCATGGGATCGGGGAGCGTTTCCTGCCCGAGATGGCCGCCGGCAGCCAGACGCAGTTGAAGCTGGACGAGGTCGACGCCTGTGACTTCCTCTGTCACCGTATGCTCGACTTGCAGGCGCGGATTGACTTCCATGAACAAGATCCGATCCTTGTCGGATCGCTCACCCGAGCAGACCAGGAATTCGAAGGTACCGAGACCTCGGTATCTGACGCGCCGGCCCAGGCGCTCACTTGCCTGGTACAGCGCCTCCCGCGTTTCCCGGGAGAGACCCGGCGATGGCGCCAGTTCGACGAGCTTCTGGTGGCGCCGCTGCAGGCTACATTCACGCTCGCCGAGGATCGCTATCTCGCCCGTGCCATCGCCGACCAGTTGCACCTCGACATGCCTGGCGCCTTCGATCAATTCCTCGGCGAACACCCTATCGTCTCCGAAAGAGGCTTTTGCCTCGGATCGGCAGCGTTCAAAAGCGGCTGCCACTTCGGCGGCAGACCGCGCGATACGGATGCCGCGACCACCTCCACCTGCGACCGCCTTCAGAAGGATCGCGCCGTTGTCCTGCTTCGCGAAGAACGCAGCGGCTTCCTCCGTAGTCGACAGCTCAGGACTTCCGTTTGGGAACGGCACGCGACAGGCCGCCGCCAGTTCGCGTGCTTCCGCCTTGTTCCCGAAGATGCGCAATGTTTGCGGCGACGGGCCGACGAAGATCAGCCCCTCGACTTCGCAGCGTTCCGCGAAGTCAGCCCGCTCGCTGAGAAATCCGTATCCGGGATGCACCATGGTGCAACCGCTTTGCCGCGCAATCTCGATCATCCTTTCGATGTCGAGATATGCCGCAGCCCCCTGTCGACCGAGACGGACGGAGACGTCTCCCTTCTTCGTGTGCAGGCACGACGCGTCATCGGCGGAGTACACGACGACGCTTTGCCAGCCGATCTCGGAAATCGCACGACAGATCCGAACCGCTATCTCGCCGCGATTGGCGACGAGCACCTTGTGCGGCTGACCAATCGACGCGGCACGACTCACCATCGAGATTTCCGATCGCATTTGAAGCGTGGACCCATCCTCCTAAGACCACGCACCCTGCGCACTGTCAACAGTTGACATAACCTCTTGGACGATGTGCCGCGGATCCGAGGCAGGTCCGCCCTGGCGCCCTGCGATCAACGTCCGGGCGATCGTTCGCGCCGGAAGATTTTCCAGGTCGAGGATGGCGTCGCACACGCGCTGAGCTGCGGCTTCGCCGATGGTCATGGTGGCGTTCGCCAGGAACTTTCGAATGACGGTGTCGCGCTGCAGAGCGCGGTGACCGCTGCCTTCGTTGATCGGCACGTGCTTGAAGAGCTCTCTTCCGTCGTCGAGCGTCACCCTGACTCCGCCAGAAAAGGCCTCGGGAAACCTGGTATCGGGATCGGCATGACATTCGACTCTGGCGGTCAGCGCCAGGACGGCGTCGTCCGACAAGGCGTCTTGCGCGAGATCCGCAAGGCCAAATCGTCCCTTCAGCAGTCCGGTGGCTACACAAAATTGCACGCTGAACTTGGCTTCGTAGTCAGTCTTCGGATGTTTCTTCGAAGAGGCCGGCTCGGCGATGATCGGCAGAGTCTTTTCGGGAACATAGGCATCGACTGAAGCAATCGCTCTGCCGCCGATCTCCTCGCGCAGGAGAATCGCCGCCTCCATCGCTCCGTGACAGAAGTGACAGACGGGGTAGGGTTTGATCGCGGTGTCCGCGAAATGCCAACGTTGCCCGAGCTCCTCGCCAACCAAATCGAGCGACGTATCCGCCGCATGGTCTTGCAGATAGGCATGGAAGAGGCCGAAGCGGCCTTCGTACGGCCGGCTCGGGCCATGAAAGCCTGAACTGGCGAGTGTCGCCGCAGTAAGGCCGGCGACAGCGCCCCAGCCGGGATGGAAGCGCTTGGTCCAGGCGCCCTCTTCCAGGAAGACCTGGACGCCCGAAGCTGTGCTCGCTGCGATGCCCTGAGCAGCAATGGCTTGCGCCTCGGTCAACCCGAGCAGTTTTGCCGCAACGAGTGCCGAGCTGAAATGCGAGATCACGCCGGTGGCGTGGAAGCCGACATGATGGAATCCACCGCGGATCGCCATGCCGAGCCGCACTGCGGCCTCCATTCCCGCGATATACGATGTCAGCAGGTCCGCACCGGATAGATCAAGATGCTCCGACAAGGACAGCGCGCAAGGCAAGCAGGCGGCCGTTGGATGAACGATCGCCTCGATATGCGTATCGTCGAAATCGAGGCCGTGAATAAGAATGCCGTTGGCAAGCACGCTGTCGCGCAGTGGAAGTTTTGACGTGCTGCCGATTACGGTGCAATCGCCACCATCGCCGGCGAGCTTTGCAATTCCGGCAAGCGACACCGGGCCGAATTCATACGCGTGCGAGGCGAGCCCCAATCCGATGCCGTCAAGTATTAGGAGCTTTGCGCGGTCACGAACCGCAGTGGGTACATCGTCAAGCTTCAGTCTTGAGGCGAAGCCTGCGAGTTCCTCGGCCGGCTTCGTCGTGCAGGGCGGAAGTTTGATTGAATGCGCACTCATTGATCTGACATTCCTTGCGAGGACGCTGAGTTCTTCAGACGCCGAGATAGGCGCGTTGCACGTACTCGCTCTTGATAAGTTCCGCACCGGGCCCCGAAAGGGCGACGCGGCCATTCTCCAGGACGTAGGCGTAATGACACAGACGAAGCGCCAGGCTCGCGTTCTGCTCGACCAGAACGATCGTCAGGCCCTGCTCCTTGTTGATCTTCTCGATCAAACGACCGATCTCCTGGACCATGATCGGCGCCAGTCCAAGCGACGGTTCATCGAGCAGGAGCACCTTGGGCTGAGCCATCAGGGCCCGCGCGATCGCCAGCATCTGTTGCTCACCGCCAGAGAGCGTGCCCGCCATCTGGCGTCGCCGCTCCTGCAACCTCGGGAAATATCCGAACATCCGCTCGACCGAACTGCGCAAGGACTGCCCTTGCGGCTGGAGATAGCCGCCAACCAGGAGGTTGTCCTGCACGGTCATGCGCGGAAAGACGCGGCGGCCCTCGGGTGACAACGCAACACCTCGCGATACGATCTCCGGCGACTGCAGCCGGTCAATCCGCGTGTCGCAGAAACGGATTTCTCCGCGGCTCGGCGGGTTGAGCCCCATGATCGCACGCAATGTCGAGGTCTTGCCCGCACCGTTGCTGCCGACCAGCGAGACGATTTGGTTCGGCGCGATGTCGAGGGAGACCCCGCTTACCGCGACACGGCTGCCATATTCAACGTGGATATCGCGAAGGCTCAGAACACCGCTCATGCGACCACCTCAGTGCCGAGATAGGCCTGCACGACCTTCGGGTTAACGCTGATCTCCGTCGGTTTGCCTTCGGCGATCTTCTCGCCATGATCCAGCACCACGATTCGATTGCAAAGGCCCATCACGAGCCGCATGTGATGCTCGACCAAAAGCACCGAGAGTTTTTCACTCTCATGCAGTTCCCGGATCAGGCGTCCGAAATCCGCTGCTTCTTCCGGGTTAAGACCGGCGACAGGCTCGTCGAGCAACAACAGCTTCGGATTTGCTGCGAGCGCGATCGCCACACCGAGCCGACGCTGACCGCCATAAGAGAGCTCGGACGCCTTGCGGTCGCGGAACTGGCTCAACGCCAGCCGCTCAAGCAACTGCTCGCAACGCTTGCGTGTCACCGCAAGAGTCGCACGCGAGGCGCCCGTGTTGATGATCGAGCCGAACATGGACACCGGCGTAGTGGCGAAGGCGCCCCGCAACACATTCTCGATCACCGAGGAGGCCGGAAATACCGTCGTCGCTTGAAACGTCCTGACCAGCCCATCATGCACAATCTGACTGGTCTTCCGTCCTACGATGTTCCGCCCCTTGAACTTGATGGCTCCCGAAGACGGCGGCACGGCTCCGCTGACCACGTTGAAGCAGGTGGTCTTGCCGGCGCCGTTCGGACCGATCAGACCGACGATCTCACCCTCTCGGACGGAGAAGGAGACATCCTTCAACGCGTTCAGACCTCCGTATCGCCTGCTGATCCGTTCGACTTCGAGAAGCGCGCTCATTTTTGCCTCCCCAAGCCGCGTTTGAAGAAGCGGCCGACGGACACAAGCCCGCCTGGCAGGAACAGCAGTACGCCGAGCAGGATGACGCCATACAGAATATGCTGGACGCCGGCGAGACCGCGCAGCGCTTCGGGAAGCGGCGTCAGAAACAGCGAGCCCAGCGCGCCGCCGACGAGCGAGCCACGTCCACCGACCACCAGCATGGTGATGTAGGCTATGGAATCACTGAACGTGAAGCTATCGGGCGAGATGAAGCGGATGTAGTGGATCATGATGGCGCCGGCGCCGCCCGCAATGCCGCTGCCGAGGGAGAAGGCGATGATCTGGTAACGACTGACGTCGATGCCGCTCGCCTCGGCGAGCCGCATGTTCTCGGCAATCGAGCCGAAAGCTCTGCCATATTGCGAGCGCATCAAGGCCCAGATGAACGTAAAGACCAGCACGAAGGCCGCGAGCGCGAAGTAGTAGAAGCGCAGACGTGTCGCCAGCGGAAAGCCGAACAGCGAGATTGCCGGAATGCCGATCAAACCGTTTGCCCCGTGTGTCACGCTCTGCCAGTTCAGCGCGATCAGCGTGAACACCTGGCCGGCAAGGAAGGTCACAAGCACGAAGTAGACGCCGCGCAGCCGCAATATCACTTTGCCGAGCGCCGCCGCGACCAATCCGGTCGTCAGGCCCGCGAGGACGATACCCAGCAAGGGCGGGACCTTAAAATTGAGCGCCGCCAGTGCCGAGATGTAGCCGCCGGCTGACACGAATGCGGCGTGTCCGAGCGACAACTGGCCGACCGACATGATCAGACCGAGACTCATGGCAAAAATCGCATTGATCAGGACGATATTCGCCAGGTGGAGATAGAACTGGTTCGCGGCGAACTGCGGAATGACGATCGCTGACGCCAACAGGACCGCTATCGCGAGCCCCATCGGCAAGCCGTGGCGCCGTATCCCGTGCGGCTGGTCGATCTTCGCTAGAGTTGGCGACGAGGCATCCAAGACTAATACTCCCGCTGTCCAAGCAGACCCGAGGGGCGAACCAACAGGATCATGATCACCAGCAGAAGCTGGAGGATGTCCGAGACGAGCGAGCCGAACATGGTTGCAGTGAAGCTCTCAATGAGCCCGAGCAGGATTCCGCCGACCACTGCGCCGGGCACCGAGCCCAGGCCGCCGAGAATGACCACGACGAACGCCTTCAGCATCGGCGTCAGCCCGATGAACGGCGATACCGAGAAGACCGGGCCCATCAACGCCCCCGCCAGGGCAGCCAGCGCCACGCTCATGCCGAAGGCTAGCGGATAGATCGCGTTGATCCGGATTCCCTGGATCAGCGCCGTCTCCTTGTCCTGCGCGACCGCCCGCATGGCCCGACCGGTCCTCGTACCCTGCATGAACAGCCAGAACGTCACAAAGATCAACACGGCCGCCGCGATGACGACGAGCCGCGACCAGGGAAAGCTGAATGGGCCAAGCATCAGCGTGCCCTGCACGATATCCGGCATCGGTCGAGGCGCCGGCCCCCAGATCAAGACCGCGGCATTCTGGATGATCACCGAGATCGCAAGCGTCGCGATCATGCCGGAGGTTTCATCGTCCCGGAACGGCTGTATCAGTGCGCCTTCCACAAGCACGCCGAGGATGCCGACGGTCAGCGCCGCAATGAGCAAGCAGACCACGAAGGGGATTTCCCAATAGGCATAGGTGAAGAACGCCGTGAAGGCCCCCAACATGTAGAACTCGCCATGGGCAAAGTTGACCACACGCATGATCCCGAAGGTCAGGGTGAAGCCGACCGCCATGAGCATGTACATGGCGCCGATCACAAGGCCATTCAGTGTCGCTTGCCCGATCAGTGTTGCGTAATCCAAATCTGCGTCCTCAGGTCAGATGACCGCCGACATCCGGCTCCGGCTATTCGCACCGCGTCCGCTCGCACGTCGCCACGATTGCGGCTACGCCTCCCTTGAGCACTGCGATGTAATAGGGAGCGTCGAGCTGCTGGTTGGACTTCCACTGCTCCTGCCCGGTCCAGCCGACCTTGCCGAGCACGGTCTCGAAGCCAGTGAGGCTCAGCATCTGTTGACGTACTTTATCGGTATCCGCGACCGTGCCGGCCTTCTTCATCGCCTCGAACATGAGCTGGATGTTGGCGTAGA
This sequence comes from Bradyrhizobium iriomotense, assembly GCF_018130765.1. Taxonomy (GTDB): domain Bacteria; phylum Pseudomonadota; class Alphaproteobacteria; order Rhizobiales; family Xanthobacteraceae; genus Bradyrhizobium; species Bradyrhizobium iriomotense_A. Next base: position 16,801 of record NZ_JAFCJZ010000016.1, on the reverse strand, counting down.
AGAACGGACTGAAGGCGTTCATCGGGACCTTGTACTTGGCCTCGAAGCGCTTGGTGTAGGCGGCCATCGCCGGCGCCGACGGATCGATCGACTGATGCACGTAGATTCGCTCGGATGCCTCGGCGCCCGCGATCTTCACGATGTCCGCCGTCGCGTCGCCGCCGGTTCTGATGATCGGGCCCTTGAAGCCGAGTTCGCGTAGCTGCTTGACTAGGAGACCCGCAGTCTGCGGCGAATTGCCGTCGAGCTCGAAGGCATCGATATTTTGAGCGAGCACACGTGTCAGGAGAGGCACGAAGTCGACACGCTCGCGCTCGAAGAATTCCTTGGAGACCATCTTCGCGCCGGCAGCCTCATAGGCCGCCTCCACCACGACAGCAATTTGCTGCCCCGACTCGTCGTTTGGGAACAGGGCACCGACGCGCTTCACGCCGAGCCGCTTGGCGACCCACTTGATCTGCGGATCGGAAAAGATGTCCGTTGGGATCACCGGACGAAAGCTGAAGGGAAAATCCGGCGACAACGCCTTCGGCGTGAAGGCCATCGTCATCGTGATGGCCTTGTTCTCGGTCGTCACCGGCAGAACAGCGAGAGACGGCGCCGAACCGAGCGGCCCGACGATATACTTGATGCCGTCGTCGAAGATCAGACGATTGGTTGCCGTAAGGGCGTCTGCCGCCTTGTAATGATCGTCATAGGCGACGACCTCAATATTGTACTTCTTGCCGCCGACTTCCAGTCCGCCCTTGCTGTTCACGTCTTCCGCAGCCAGCTCGGCCGCGCCCTGCATCGAGATGCCCCAGGCCGTACCGGCGCCCGAAAGCGTCGCGAGCACGCCCAGTTTCAACGTCTCGGCGGAAACCGGTTGCGACAACCCGGCCCCGAGGCACAACAGCATCGCAAATTTGTGGCGCTTGATCACAGTTTCCTCCTGGCCGGCGCGTTTTCACGCCGTTCTCGTTCGCTGGATGTGTGGGGCCGCTCCTTTGTCGGGAAACAGCAACTGCCAGTCTGACCGCCTCTTTAGCGTGGTAAATTGATGAAAGTCAACTGTTGACACTTTTTGATTGGACCGGCTATCTGGGTTTCCCGAACATGCGGATTGTGAGAATGGTCAAGACCTGCAAGCTTTTCATCGATGGGCAATGGACAAACAGCTCGGACGGGAAGACATTCCCCGCCGTCAACCCGTTCAATCAGGAGACGTGGGCGACCGTCCCCGCTGCAACTGAAGCTGACGTCGATGCGGCGATTGCTGCAGCGCGGCGCGCATATGAGACCAAGTGGCGCCATACGACCGGGGTCGAACGCGCTACGCTGCTGAACCGGCTCGCGAATCTGATCGAGGAAAACGCGGAGCCCATGTCCGTGCTCGAGACCACCGACAACGGCAAGGTCATCCGCGAGACGCGCTCGCAGATGTTGTTTGCCGCCCGCTTGTTCCGGTTCTTCGCCGGTTATGCCGACAAGATCTACGGCAGCGTCATACCACTGGATCAGCCTCAGATCGTCGATTACGCGGTGCGGGAGCCTTATGGCGTCATCGCCGTCATCACGGCATGGAATTCGCCGATCTCATTGCTATCCAACAAACTGCCCGCCGCCCTCGCGGCCGGTAACTGTGTCGTGGTCAAGCCCTCCGAGCATGCCTCGGTGACGACACTTGAGATTTGCAAGCTGGTCGAGAAAGCCGGCTTCCCGCCTGGTGTCATTAACGTCGTGACCGGCGCCGGAGATGTCGGTCGGTGGCTGGTGGCCAGCAAAGGCGTGGACAAGATCAGCTTTACTGGAAGCCCGACAGTCGGACGCGAAATCGCAGCGACCGCCGGGAGGAACTTGCGTCCGGTGACGCTGGAGCTCGGCGGAAAATCTCCGAATATCATCTTTGCAGACGCCGATCTCGACAAGGCTGTCATTGGAGCACTGGCGGGCATCTTCGGCGCAACGGGCCAGACCTGCATCGCCGGCTCCCGCCTGCTCGTGCAGCGTCCTGTTTACCAGCAGGTGGTCGAAAGTCTTGCCGACCGTGCCGGGAAGATCGTGATGGGCGACCCGCGGGACCCCGCGACCGAGATGGGAACCGCGGCCAACGAGCCGCAGTTCAATCGGATCATGGAGTTCATCAAGGCAGCCCGCAACGACGGAGCCCGCCTGGTCACGGGCGGGGAGCCTGCTCGTGAGGGCGCCCTCGCCAAAGGACTGTTCATCAAGCCGACGATCTTCGCGGAAGTGAACAACCAGATGCGGGTCGCCCGCGAGGAGATATTCGGACCGGTTCTCTCGATCATTCCGTTCGAGGAAGAGGACGAGGCCGTGACGATGGGCAACGATACGGAATATGGGCTCGCCTGCGGCGTCTGGACGCAGAATCTGTCCCGCGCGATGCGGATGATCCGATCGATGCGGACCGGCGTCGTCTGGGTGAACACTTACCGTATGGTTTCTGCCCAAGCACCCTTCGGCGGAATGAAAAACTCCGGATTCGGTCGGGAACGCGGTGAGCAGGGGCTCCTCGAATTCACCGTCAGCAAGAACGTGATGATCGACTTCTCCGACGAGAAGCGCGATCCGTTTGCGATCAAAGTCTAACAGGCCGTCGGCCACTGTCCAAGCACTACAGCGAAGGTACTTCAACATGACCTATCTGGTCGCCGACGATCTGCCGACCGCTCCAGCGGGCGAGCGCTTTCGCAACTTGCTTAAGCGCCCGGGAATCTTGCAAATCCCTGGAGCTTATTCGGGCTTAGCGGCTCTCCAAGCCAAACAAGCGAAGTTCGATACCATCTATCTGTCCGGTGCGGCCGTATCGGCGTCGATGGGATTGCCGGATCTTGGGATCCTGACGATCGATGACGTATGTTTCTACATCCGCCAGGTCTCTCGCGCCGCTCATCTTCCGGTCTTGGTCGACGGCGACACAGGCTATGGCGAAGTTCTCAATGTAATGAACATGGTTCGGGCATTCGAAGATGCCGGAGCAGCTGCCGTTCAAATCGAAGACCAGATTCTGCCGAAGAAGTGCGGCCACCTGAACGACAAAAGACTGATTGCGCCACATGAAATGGCGGCCAAGGTTGCGGCAGCAGCGAAAGCGCGTCGGCATCTCTATATCGTTGCACGCACGGACGCAGTGGCCAACGAAGGAATCGACGCCGCGATACGGCGGGCGAAGCTCTACGTCGAGGCCGGCGCCGATGCGATTTTCCCCGAGGCATTAACTGACCGCGATGCGTTCGCAAAGTTCGCCAGCGCAGTGCAGGTCCCGCTACTCGCCAATATGACCGAATTTGGTCGAACGCCCTTTATGACCGCCGAAGATTTCGAAAAACTCGGCTACAAGATGGTCATTTGGCCTGTCAGTTCGCTGCGCGTAGCTGCGAAGGCCCACGCCGACCTTTACGAAGGTATCCGCAAAGACGGCGGAACGCATCGGTTGATCGATCGGATGCAAACCCGGGCCGAACTCTACGCAACGATTGGATACCACGAATATGAGGCGCTAGATTCCTCAATCATCAAGTCGATCGCACCCGATGGAATGCCGCAAGAGAAGGCCGGCTGACCTCATGTCAAAAAGGGACTGAACGGCAGCTGTCTGTCAGCGCCGCTCAGTCAGCGCAGCCTTCTCGCGCAACTGACGCCCTGAACCGACTTTTGATTTGGCCTCGGCGGTGCGCTCGACGTCCTTAGGGGTGGGCGCCTCTAGGACCTGCTCTTCAACGTAACGGCGTGCATTCCTGATGTGGAGACGCATCCTTCTTTCAGCTTCTTCAGGATCGCGTCGAACCAATGCAGCCACAATGTCTTTGTGTTCCTTCAGGGCTTGCTTCGCTCGGCCGGGTTTCGTGCTCGACTTGTAGCGATAGACCCTGAGCAAATAATATAGATCTTCACAAAGCGTATGGATCAACCGGGCGTTACGGCTGCCCTTAACGATCCGAAAGTGAAAGTCGAAGTCCTTCGATTCCTGATAATAACCGGTGCCCTCTTGCACACTCCGCTGCTGTTGGTGCTGATCGAGAAGCTCAGAGAGAGCTTCCAGCTCTTCATCGGTCATGTTCGTCGCAGCCAGCGAACAGGCGAGCCCCTCGAGGACCTCGCGAAGCTGGAGGACTTCGTAGAGATCATTGGGAGAGATTGCCGCGACTCTCACACCGATGTTAGGCGTCCGCTCCAACAGCTTGCGCCCCTCTAACCTTCTGATCGCTTCGCGAAGTGGACCGCGGCTTACGCCGAGAGACGCCGCCAAGGTCTGCTCCCGCACCTTGCTACCAGGCTGAAGCTCACCACTGATGATCGCGGCCTCGATCCGCTCGACGAGCGTGTCCACCAGCGATCGTGCAGAGACTTTGCGATTCAGTAATTCGGTCATAGTGCCCTTTCGAAGACTACGGCAACTTGAAAATTCTCGGAGCTTTGGCCAGCGATCAGCGTCAGGCGTAGAAAGCCCAGTTAACGCAGCTCCGGCTTGTTCCCCCAACGCACGGTCGCATCGTCGGTCCTTATGTAGCACGGCGGTTGCCGATTCCCACTATATCTCGGTTCGACTCCCTCATTTTTCAACGGGAAACAGCCCACAAAACAAGCGGTTAGGAGAGTTCAAGAGCCACCAAGGTGCCCTCCTCGATCGCCTCGAAGAACTTGCGGGGCCCCCGGACGTCGCCGACGTAGTGGACAGGCACTCCCAATTTCTCGAAATGCTCGGATTCTGCCCTCCTCGGCCTGTACCCCGTACAGAGCACGACATTGTCGACCCCGTGCAGGACACGCCGTAACCGACCTTCCGGCTGGATTTCCACCCAGCCATCGCCGATCGCGTTTACTTGCACGTTCGAAATCACTTCCACCCCGAGCTCCCGAATGCGGTCTAAATAGTAGACCTTATCGGCATGAACCGCCTTCTTGAGGAATTCGGACCGGACGAGGAGAGTGACGAGGGTACCCCTGGTCGCCAGAAGATCGGCCACTTCGACACCGACCAGCCCACCCCCTACAACCACACATGTACCATCTATCTCCTTCGCGCCCGCGAGCACTTTCCAACCCGCAGTCACGTGTGGGAGCCCAATTCCTGGTATGATCGGCTGCGTTGCCTCGGCGCCGGTAGCTACGACAAGCGCATCCGGGTCGAGGGCCCGCAGTTGGTCGAGCGACGGCTGAAGGCCAACGCTCACCGTGATGTCCAGGCGATCGATCTCGGCCGAGAAGTATCGCAGAAGGTTTCCAATCTCTTCGCGGTGGGGCGGCTGAAAAGCGAGCCTCAATTGACCACCGATGTACTCGTCCCGTTCGTAGAGATGGACGCGATGACCGCGACGAGCAGCCGTGACCGCTGCGGAGAGTCCAGCAGCCCCTGAGCCCAAGACCGCAATCCGCCGTGGCGCAGGATTTTTGGAGAGCAACGGCTTCAATTCAAGCTCGCGACTTACGATCGGATTCACAGTGCAGGCCAACCCCTTATGCCGGTGGATGGTCGCGATGCATTCGTTGCAGGCGATGCACGGAGCAATCCTGTCGGCATGACCGCTCTTCGCCTTCGTGGGGAAGTACGGATCAGCAATCAGAGCCCGGCTAAGACACACGAAATCAGCGTGTCCACGGTCGAGAATTTCCTCTGCGAGCGCGGGCGTGTTGATCCGGCCGACGACCATCGTCGCGATGCTCACGCTTCGCCGGACTGCGCTGGCATAGTCCACGTAGCATCCCCGCTCCACTGACATGCCGGGTACCACCATATAAGGACGAGATGAGTGCACTCCCCCTGAGACGCTCACGGAATCTGCGCCAGCCGCCTCGAACAATTGGGCGACGATGATGGCATCATCGATCTCCAGTCCTCGCTTGAAGTGATCAGATCCATTCATCCTTACGATGATCGGAAATTTTCGGCCCAATCGGGCCTTGAGCGCGCGGATGATACGCACGCAGAAGCGTGCCCGATTCTCTGGAGTGCCGCCGTACTCGTCTTCGCGTCGATTAGATTCTGGAGATAGAAATTGGCTGATGAGGTATCCGTGCGCGCCGTGAAGCTCTATCGCGTCGTAACCGGCATTCTTCGCTCTCAACGCAGCGTCGCCAAAACGCTCCACTATGCGATCGATCTCTTGGATCTTCAATTCCTTGGGTACAACAGCTTCTCCGACGCCCGTGAATTCTGAAGCCCGAGGCGACGGTGCCAGGGGTTGTGAACCGCAGACCTCCGGTATCGATTCCCGCCCCCCATGATTCAGTTGCAGCGCCGCTTTTGCGCCGGCGGCGTGAATAGCCTCGACGATTTTTCGCATACCCGGGATGAACCGGTCATCATGGAGCATCGCGTTGTGGCGAAGCCGCTTGCCCTCCTGTTCCACATACGTCGCCTCTACAATGATGAGTCCGGCTCCACCACGCGCGCGCTCCGCGTAGTATTCGGCGACATCATCCCCGACGAAGCCTTCGGTATCAGCAAGTTCCGAACTGGTCGCCGCAAACACGATCCGGTTCGGGACCTCCAACCGCCCTATCTTGCCGGGTGCGAAGAGGCTCGACGAAGAAGACAAGGCAATCATTCTGGTCGCTCGAGGCTATGTTGTTGCCCGATAGATAACCTGACCTTCGAATAGCCGACGAGCCGTTCTATAGACGGCTCCGTAGTCCGCTTTCAGCTCTCCTTCGTCTTCCGATACGCGCGCGTCGACGAGTGTCACCCCCGACGGGTGTGCAATGCGAACAGGGCCGGTCGCGTGACATACGGCGGCGGGCACACTGTCAGGGATCCGAGTTGCGACGGCCAGGCAAATCGCGCCTGTTATCGGTACCGCGCGGTGTGGCTGTCCTACGGAGATCATGCGAACCCAAAGATCTGCTTCCGAGGAATTAAGCGCGCGACCCGAGAGAGTGCGCCCCGATCGAGCTGCTGAAACCATCGCGACCTTGGGAAGGCCGGTCATCCGCCGGGCGCTTTCTCTGTCCTTTGTGATCCCCATCGCGACGGACGCGCAACAACGAATGTCCTCCATGCGATCTAAGAAGATCTGGTCACGCTCGAGCTCTTGCGGGAGCACATCGCCCGCCTTTTCGACTGCGGCAGCGTCGACGAAAACGCATGGGTTAGCCGCATCGACGCAGGTCGCTTTCAGACGTCCCAGCCCTGCGATCTCGAATTCATCGTACGCATTCCCAGTTGGCAGTAACCTTCCTGTCTTTGCGCCACCGGGCGCGAGAAATTCGAGCCGAATTGGAGCTGACTTGCCCGCAACGCCATCGATTTCGGCATCGCCATCCGGGACAAGCCTCCCCTCCTCAACCGGGAAACGGGCGACAATGATCTTCGAGGTATTGGTGTTGTGGATCCGAACAACTGCTTCGCCATCCGGCGGCTTCCGTAAGATGCCCTCTTCGACGGCGAAAGGACCGACCGCCGAGGACATGTTGCCGCAATTTCCGCCGTAGTCGACGAAGTTGTCCTGCACCCCTATCTGCACGAATGTGTAATCGACGTCGGCGTCGGCCCTCGTTGGCGGTCCTATGACGCATATTTTCGACAGGGAGGAGATCCCTCCCCCCATGCCGTCGAGCTGTCTTCCATTTGGGTCGGGAGAGCCCATCACCTGTAGAAAGATGGCATCCCAATCCTCCCGATTCTTCGGTAGGTCCGAGCGCTGAAACATCACCGCCTTGGATGTACCGCCTCGCATGAAAACCGCAGGAAGACGACGATACTGCATCACTTCGCGATCCTTACGTCCGTTGATCGGCATCGAGCCGAACGATATCCATCGGGCCGCCAGGCTGAGCCGGATATCGCTTCAAGACAAGAGGATCGTGACCAGGGATAATATGGGCCGACGACGAGGCGAGTTTCTTCATGGTGTCGTATCCTTCGAGCATTTCGCTCACGTCAACTACGATCGGGAAGGGCCGCCTCTGTTCAAAGTTCGCGTAGTAGTGCGAAGCATCCGATGCCAGAACGACCCAGCCTCGCCGAGTTCGCACCCTAACGCACTGCAAACCCTTGGAATGACCGCCAACGAGATGAACGGAAACACCATCGGCGATCTCACTTGCTCCATCATGAAACGTTACGCGCCCTTGATAGAGCTTGTTGACCATGGCGGTGACATCCTCCGCCTCGAAAGGGTGCCGAAGGGGCGAATGGCACATGCATCTTCCTGTGCAGTACTGCATCTCTCGATCCTGCACGTGATAGGTGGCATTCGGCAACAGATCATGGTTGCCCGCATGATCGTAGTGCATATGGGTAAGTACAACATCTTTGACGCTGTTGGCGTCGATTCCGGCAGCCTTTAAACCATCGGCCACCGGTCGGGAGACCTGCCGCTGTCGTTTCAGCGCCATCTTGTCGTCAAAGCCTGTATCGACCACGATCGTTCGCCCCCCACCCTTCAGGGCCCAGACAAAGAAATCCATGGGCATCGGGCCGTCATGCGGATCGCCCCCGATGAAGTTGTCGCGTGCCTTCCGCTCGGCAATCTGGGCATAGTGGATTGCGAAGATCTCGTATTCTGACATCTTTGGCTCCAGATCAGGCTGCCGGCTTATGGCTTTGCACCGCGTCCTCGCGTTCTCTCCATGCGATAAGACGGCGTATTCCTTCTTCAATCGACACCTCCGGCTTCCAGCCCAGGAGCTTTTCGATCTTTGCTACGCTGAAATCGAGCTGAGAGGTAATGCTCGCGCGTACGGCCGACGTGTTGGCCTTATGAACGGGCTTTAGTTTCGTGCCGGTTACTTTGACTAGAAGCTCTACGATCCTGTTCAGAGAGACCGAGCTACCCGTCGCCACGTTGAAGCTCTCGCCCGTGACCTCGGATGCCATCGCCATGACATTGGCTCGAGCCACGTCCGAAACATGGATGTAGTCGTGAACCTCACTACCGTCGTCCGGGATGACCGGCGCCTCCCCCCGCTTGATGCGGTCGTAGTTCTCCATGATATAGAGGGCGTTAACACCTCGATAGTGCTGACGCTCGCCATAGACGGTCGAATACCGTAGTGCAATCGCTTGGATCTCGTGCCTGGCGCTGTAAAGCTTGCACAGATTTTCTCCGATCATCTTGGTGCACGAGTAGAGCGCGGCGGCCGGCTGAAAGGTCGCAAGGTTTGCAGGCGCCGTTTCCTCGATAAGGCCGGGCGAAGGATCGCCGTACACGGCGACCGACGACGAGAACACCACCTTCTTCACGCCACGGTAACGGCAAGCTTCGAAGATGTTGACTTGGCCCTCCACGTTAACTGCCAGTCCCAAGCTCGGGTTCTGACTAAGCGGCAGCGTGAGGAAACCAGCGATCGCGAACACACCATCGGCTCCCTCGAACGTGTCGTAAAGTTCATTTATTCGCAGGATGTCCCCGCGCACGAGCTTGACGCGGGGGTCGCCCAGAATGTCCTTCACCGTGTCGGGGCTACCGAGCGCATAATTATCCAGGAGAACCACCTCCCTGGCTCCGCGCTGCAGCAATTGCTCGGCAACATGAGAGCCGATCAAGCTGGCGCCACCGGTGACGACGAATTTTCCCTGAGAGATTTCCATCTGCGCTCTTATTCTAGGTTTCTGGTTTGAGGCGCGGGACGGTGCCGGAAGGTAGAGCCCGAACTGCCAACCCCGCGTTCGCGGAAACATGCCAGCACGACGCAATCAAACTGTCAACAGTTTGCATATACTAAACTGGCAACTGTAGACACTTTGGATGATCCCTTGTATTACGGCGCCGGGATCGAAAACCATCAACTGGAAAGGAAACTGCCGTGAAGGAATACGACGTCATTGTTGCCGGCGCGGGCAATGCCGCGCTCTGTGCCGCAATCTCCGCGCATGAGAACGGAGCTCGCGTACTGGTGCTCGAGCGTGCGCCCGAGGAGGAAAAGGGCGGCAATTCCTACTTCACGGCTGGCGGCTTCCGGTTCGTGCACGAAGGCGCAGAGGACATCGCCAAGGACGTCATTCCCGACCTGACGGCAGAGGAACGCGGCAAGATCGTCATTCCGCCTCACACCCGCGAGTTCTTCTACAACCAGTTGATGGAGGTTACTCATCATCAATCCGATGAAGACCTCGCCAACCTGCTGATCGACCGTTCCCGATCCACCATGGGCTGGCTCCGCAGCCACGGCATTCGCTTCGTCCCGATGTACGGGCGGCAGTCCTTCATGGTCGAGGGCAAGCACCACTTCTATGGCGGCGTCAACATCGAGGCCGTCGGTGGCGGCGCGGGCCTGGTCGAGGCGGAGCTCGCCCGCGTGCAAAAGCTCGGCATCGAGATCCGTTATGGCACCGCCTTGATCGGCCTGGTCCAGAGTGACGACCGGGTCGTCAAGGGCGTCAAGGTCCGCACGAAGCAGGGCTACGCTGAAATCGCCACCAAGTCGGTGATCCTCGCCTGCGGCGGCTTCGAATCCAATCCGGAGATGCGCGTCCGCTATCTCGGCCCGGGCTGGGATCTGTGTCGCGTCCGCGGCACCCGCCACAACATGGGCGAAGGCATCTTCGCAGCACTCGCGATTGGCGCCCGCCCCTACGGCAACTGGTCGAGCTGCCACGCTTGCGAGTGGGACATCTCGGCGCCGCCCTACGGGGACCGGTGGGTGCTGGACAACTTCCAGAAGCACTCCTACCCGCTCGGCATCATGGTCAACACCAACAGCAAGCGCTTCGTCGACGAGGGCGAGGACTACCGCAACCTGACCTACGCCAAGTTCGGTCGCGAGATCATGAGCCAGCCCCGTCGCACCGCGATCCAGATCTTCGACCAGCAGACGGTCGGAATGCTGCGCGACGAGTACCGGATCAAGCAGGTGACCAAAGCCGAGTCCGACACGATCGCCGGTCTTGCCAAGCAGCTCGAGCTCGATCCGGTCGAGCTCGAAAAGACGGTCAACGAATACAATGCGGCCTGCGGCCCCGAACCGTACAATCCGGCTGTTCTCGATGGCAAGGCCGCCCGCGGCATCTCGCCGCCCAAGTCGAACTGGGCTCTGCCGATCAACAAGCCGCCCTTCGTCGCCTTCGTGACCACCACCGGCATCACCTTCACGTTCGGCGGCCTCCAGGTGAATACCCGCGGCGAAGTGCAGGATATGACTGATCAGTCCATCCCCGGCCTCTATGCTGCAGGCGAGCTCGTCGGCGGCCTGTTCTTCGAGAACTATCCGGGCGGCACCGGCCTCATGTCCGGCTCGGTGTTCGGCAAGCTCGCCGGCGAAAGCTCTGCCGCTTACGTCGGCGCAAAGCCGCGTAAGTCCGCAGCTTAAACTAAGCTCGAAATCCGACAGACGCATCAAATCTGGCGTCTCCAGCGCACCGCTTCCACGGTGCGCTGGAGACCAGTCGCGCTTGGTGATGGCCGCTTTGCCTGGGACCGACGGCTAAAGCCGAGAGGCTCGAGCACGCATTGCCGCGTCTACCGACAATACGAACTACAATCACAGTGAAACAAAAAACGATCAGGAGAAGAAATGCCAGGTTTTGTTAAAGGAGCCATGTGGGCACTCTGTGTTGCTGTCGTGTCTGCTGGCTCCAATGCCGCTCTCGGCGCGGAAAATGACGCGGTAAAAATCGGTGTGTTGGGCGACATGAGTGGTCTCTATGCCGATATCGGTGGGGACAGCACCGTCCAAGCCGTCAAGATGGCGGTTGAAGACTTTGGCGGTAGCGTGCTCGGCAAGCCGATCGAAGTGATTTCCGCTGACAGTCAATACAAGCCAGACATTTCCGCCAATATTGCCCGCGGCTGGTACGACTCGGGGGTCGACGTTATCACCGACCTGCCCTCGTCCGGAATGGCGCTTGCGGTCATGGAGATTTCAAGAAACAAGAAGAAGATCGCACTGGTCACGGGCGCCGGCAGTTCGGAGATCACAGGCAAATCCTGTTCACCATATGCGGCGCAGTGGACTTGGGATACTTACGCAATGTCGGCTGGCACCGGCGCGACCATTGCCAAGCGTGGTGGCAAGGACTGGTTTTTCATTACTGCGGACTATGTTTTCGGCCAGACGCTAGAGCGCGACACGGCTTCCGTGGTAACGACCAATGGAGGCAAGGTGCTTGGCTCGGTCAAGCATCCACTCAACACCGCTGATTTTTCTTCGCTTCTTCTTCAGGCTCAATCATCAGGCGCCAAGATTGTCGCCCTTGCCAATGGCGGTTCGGATACCACAAATTCGGTGAAGCAGGCGATTGAATTCGGCCTGCCAAAAGCCGGGATTCAGATGGTAGCCTTGGTTGCGTTTATCTCGGACATCTACAGTCTCGGACTTAAGGATGCCCAAGGCCTGATGCTAACCGAGGCGTTCTATTGGGATATGAATGACGACACGCGCGCCTGGTCGAAACGCTTCTATGAGCGAATGAAGCGCATGCCAAGCATGACCCAGGCCGGGGCATACAGCGGAACGTTGCATTACCTCAGGGCCATCAAGGCCGTCGGCAGTAAGGATTCCGACAAGGTTATGGCACAGATGCGCGCAACTCCGATAAACGACTTCATGACACATAACGGCTCATTGCGAGCTGATGGCCGCGTCTTACGTGATATGTATCTGTTCCAGGTCAAAACGCCCGATGAATCGAAAGGCGCGTGGGACCTGTACAAACTGATCGAAACGATCCCCGCAGTGAAGGCTTTCAGACCACTGGAAGACGGCGGTTGCCCGCTCGTTAAGTAGAAAGCGAACGCTGACCAAGACTGGATTCGAAGCCTCTCCCCTCAGGCGAGGTCTCGACCGTCACAGATCGGCGACAGAGAACTCGGCGCCCGCCCCGCACACCCGGAGGCGGCGCTGCCTTCTGTTCAAGACGGTCCTGGTGCACTTTAATTGGCGGACAGAGGCGAGCGGTTCAGTTCGGCATGGCGACGGTAGTGATGAGCGCTTCCACCGAACATGGTATCGAAGGCGACCAATCGTTTGAAGTATGCGCCAACCTCCAGCTCTTCCGTTACACCCATGGCGCCGTGGAGCTGGATCGATTGTTCTCCTACGAACCGTGCACATTTGCCAATCTTTGCCTTGGCTCCTGACGCCGCTCGCGTGCGCTCGATAGGGTCCGACTCGACCTTCAACGCGGCGCGGAGCGCTATGGACCGGGCCTCATCGCACTGCACCGCCATATCAGCAAGGCGATGCCGGATAGCCTGATTGGCCGCGAGCGGACGTCCGAACTGCTTTCGGATGCCCGTATATTCCACCGTCATCTCAAGCAGTTTCTGCATGACCCCGGCAGCCTCGGCACATAACGCTGCAATGGCGTGATCGACTGCCCATTGGATATCGGCCAGCGCATCGCGCTCATCCCCAAGCAGGGCGTCTAGGGGCAAAAGCACGTTGACGAGTTCAAGATGACTGGCGCGCCCACCACCGAGACGTGGAAAGTCGCTGATTGCAAGACCAGCAGCATCTGATGGTACCAGGAACAGCCCCAAGCCCCCCGACGAGCCCGAAGGCGAATGCATTTGCGCGGAAACAATGATCGCGTTCGCGGCGTGGCCGTCGAGCACAGCGACTTTGGTGCCGCTAACTTGCCAGCCGCGGGCAGTTCTCCTCGCGATCGTCGCGACGTTGGCCAGATCGAAGCGGGCCTCGCGCTCCGAATGAGCAAGGGCAAGCAACAGGGATCCTTCGGCGACTTGCGGCAACAGCAAGCGCCTTTGGGCTTCGGTGCCCCGTTTGCCAATTAGGCCGGCGCTCAACACGACCGTCGAAACATACGGCTCAGAGACGAGCCCTCGTCCGAACGCCTCCATCAGAATGCTGATTTCGACCGCACCGCCACCGAGACCGCCGTAAGCCTCATCGATCGGCAGCGCGAGCCAGCCCAATTGCGCGAACTGGCGCCAGATATTCGGATCAAGCCCCATCCGGTCATTCGCTGTGCGCCGATAAAGTTCTCCGTTGCACTTTTCGGTAACGAAGCGTTCAGCTCCTTCGCGAAGAAGTCGCTGCTCTTCATTCAGGTTGAGATTCATGCTTCCCGTCCTACCGCCGCGAACCTCGCACGAGATTGACGTCTAATGGTCATTCCGGGTCTTCCCCTCGCGCGCAGTGCTTCGAGCAGCGGCTTGGTCAATTGTGCTTCTACGTTCCGTCACTTGTCGCCCGTCGCGGCTTGGCGAGCCCCGGCGCCCGGTTGACAGAAACGACAAAACTGCCAATTGTCAACAGTTGTCAATTCGCGTGTCCTGGCGGCCAGCCGACCAATGGTGGGCGACAACTTACATGTAACCAGAGGGGACGGTTTTGGATCTCAGTTTAGATGCAGACGAGCGGGCGTTCGCGGAGGAGGTAAGAGACTTCATCTCGGCCAACCTGACACCGGCGATGAAGCGCGCCTGGGCATTGACACCTTCGGCCTCCTCCGATCCCGAGATCGGTATGGCTTGGCAGCGCGCGCTGCATCGAAACGGTTGGGGAGCGCCCGGATGGCCCGCGCAATATGGAGGACCAAACTGGTCCTTCACGCAGAGATGGATATTCGAGACCGAATGCGCTCGAGCCGGCACCCCAAATGTAAACAGCATGGGTGTCAACATGGTCGGGCCCGTCATTATCGGCTTTGGCTCCCCCGAACAGAAGCGCTTCTACTTGCCGCGAATATTGGCTGGCGAGGACTACTGGTGCCAAGGCTACTCCGAGCCCGGCGCAGGGTCCGACTTGGCGTCGCTTCAGACGCGAGCGGTTCGTGACGGCAATGATTATGTCATTACTGGCAGTAAGATCTGGACCACTCACGCCCACCACGCCACTCGTATGTTCGCACTGGTGCGCACCAGCGATGCCGAACGAAAGCAAGACGGAATAACATTTGTCCTCATCGACATGCGCAGCCCTGGCATCACGGTGCGCCCGATTTTCACGATCGGCGGCGACCATGAAGTTAATCAGGTCTTCTTGGATGATGTGCGCGTCCCCGTCGCAAATCGCGTTGGTGACGAGGGCGACGGATGGACTTACGGAAAGTACCTGCTGGAGTTCGAGCGCGGGTCACGTATGGTGTCGACCAAACTACGCAGCGCGCTCCAAGGTGTCCTCGATCTCGCTTTGGCAAAGTACACGGGTCCCGCGATAGACGATCCCGACATTGGCTTTCGCCTGTCCGAGGTCGAGATCGATATCGACACATTAGAGATGCAGGAGCTGCAACTCCTCTCGGCACTGCAATCAGGGCAAAATCCCGGCGCCGGTTCGTCGTTGCTGAAACTACGGGCCAGTGAAATCCGCCAGGCAGTGACCCGGCTTGGAGCGGACGTAATTGGTCACGACGCGCTCGTCATCGAGCCTGCGCGTCCACTTTACCGGCTCGATCACGATGCGTTGTTGCCGGAAGCGCTTCTTCCCGTCATGCCTACCTATCTCAATAGCCGCGGCTATACGATATTCGGCGGAACTTCCGAGATCCAGCGCGATGTAATCGCAAAGCAAATCCTCCGGCTATAGTCTTCGCATCTAATGCGTGGTGCGGCCCGATTGTGCGCGGTCATGGGCAAGCCTCGAAGCGCTCCCTGGAATAGCCCTGAGCAAACAGTATAGTGAGCGTCGATCGAGAGCAGCCAACTCGTCAGCCTTGGATTTGACATGCCCGGTAGCAGCTTGGGACGAGGCCCGACCGCCCCGAAATCCGCCAAATTGACAACTGTAGACACTTAGAAGGCTTCCGGGTAAGCTCTCGCAGGGCAAACGATCCAAAGTGCTTTAGGAAGGAAACTGCCGTGAAGGAATACGACGTCATTGTTGCCGGCGCGGGCAATGCCGCGCTCTGTGCCGCAATCTCCGCGCATGAGAACGGAGCTCGCGTACTGGTGCTCGAGCGTGCGCCCGAGGAGGAAAAGGGCGGCAATTCCTACTTCACGGCTGGCGGCTTCCGGTTCGTGCACGAAGGCGCAGAGGACATCGCCAAGGACGTCATTCCCGACCTGACGGCAGAGGAACGCGGCAAGATCGTCATTCCGCCTCACACCCGCGAGTTCTTCTACAACCAGTTGATGGAGGTTACTCATCATCAATCCGATGAAGACCTCGCCAACCTGCTGATCGACCGTTCCCGATCCACCATGGGCTGGCTCCGCAGCCACGGCATTCGCTTCGTCCCGATGTACGGGCGGCAGTCCTTCATGGTCGAGGGCAAGCACCACTTCTATGGCGGCGTCAACATCGAGGCCGTCGGTGGCGGCGCGGGCCTGGTCGAGGCGGAGCTCGCCCGCGTGCAAAAGCTCGGCATCGAGATCCGTTATGGCACCGCCTTGATCGGCCTGGTCCAGAGTGACGACCGGGTCGTCAAGGGCGTCAAGGTCCGCACGAAGCAGGGCTACGCTGAAATCGCCACCAAGTCGGTGATCCTCGCCTGCGGCGGCTTCGAATCCAATCCGGAGATGCGCGTCCGCTATCTCGGCCCGGGCTGGGATCTGTGTCGCGTCCGCGGCACCCGCCACAACATGGGCGAAGGCATCTTCGCAGCACTCGCGATTGGCGCCCGCCCCTACGGCAACTGGTCGAGCTGCCACGCTTGCGAGTGGGACATCTCGGCGCCGCCCTACGGGGACCGGTGGGTGCTGGACAACTTCCAGAAGCACTCCTACCCGCTCGGCATCATGGTCAACACCAACAGCAAGCGCTTCGTCGACGAGGGCGAGGACTACCGCAACCTGACCTACGCCAAGTTCGGTCGCGAGATCATGAGCCAGCCCCGTCGCACCGCGATCCAGATCTTCGACCAGCAGACGGTCGGAATGCTGCGCGACGAGTACCGGATCAAGCAGGTGACCAAAGCCGAGTCCGACACGATCGCCGGTCTTGCCAAGCAGCTCGA
>NZ_JAFCJZ010000015.1 GCF_018130765.1 Bradyrhizobium iriomotense | reverse complement strand
CTTGGCCGGCAATGGCCGTGACCGCGCCCCTCTCTCCGAACGTCCTCAGCCTCAAAAGCCGATAACGCAACAGGCCCACAAGGGGAGAGGGCACAAAAACTCACACCTTCCACACACCCACCGGCATCTTGATCGTCGCGTTGAGCCGGTTCCAGACGTTGATGGTCGCGATCGAAAGAATCAGCGTTGCCAGCTCGCGCTCGTCAAAGTGCTTGGCGGCCTCGTTCCAGACCGCATCGGGCACCGGATCCGAGCGATCGGCGATACGCGTGACGGCCTCAGTGAGCGCCAGCGCGGCGCGCTCGGCTTCGGTGAAATAGGGCGCATCGCGCCAAGCCGACACGGCGAACAGGCGCTCGTCGGTCTCGCCCAGCTTGCGGGCGATCTTGGGATGCATGTCGACGCAGACACTGCAGCCATTGATCTGGCTGGCGCGCAGGTGCACCAGTTCCAGGAGCTTTTCGGGGAGGCCCTGCTTGGTCAAATTGCCGAGAGACTGCAGGACATTCATGGCCTCGGGCAGGACCATGACTGGGTGAGGCATGCGGGCGTTCATCATATTCGTCTCCATCTCACAAAAATCGAAGGTTCCGGTCACATCGGCCGGATCGGCTTCGTCATGGGCATGACGGATCGCGATGAGGGAATGTGACCGATGACCCAAAAAAACTTCGAAGAAAATTTTCTGGCGCGCCAGTTCGAGGCCGACAGGGACCATTTGCGCGCGGTCGCCTACCGGATGCTGGGGTCCCGCGTCGAGGTCGACGATGCCGTGCAGGAGGCTTGGCTGCGGGTCAGCTGCTACGACATGTCGGATGTCGCGAATCTGCGCGGCTGGCTCACGACCGTAGTCGCACGCATCTGCCTCGACATGCTGCGGGCACGGAAATCGCGCCGCGAGGATCCGATGGGCCCGCACGTGCCGGAGCCGGTCGACGAGTCCCGGCAGCACGAGGCCGAGATGGCCGATTCGGTCGGTGCGGCGCTGCTGATCGTGCTGGAGACATTGCAGCCGGCGGAGCGGCTCGCCTTCGTGCTGCATGACATGTTCGCCGTGCCGTTCGAGGAGATCGCGCCGATCGTCGGCCGCTCGGTCGATGCCTCGCGGCAATTGGCGAGCCGCGCGCGGCGGCGCGTGCAGGGCGCGCCGGTGCCCGAAGCGAACCTGACGCATCAACGCAGGATCGTCGATGCATTCCTCAAGGCCTCGCGCGAAGGCGATTTCGACGGCCTGCTCGCCGTGCTCGATCCCGACGTGGTGTTTCGCGCCGACCAGGCCGCGGTGCGGCTCGGCACGCTGGCCGAAATCCGCGGCGCGGATGCGGTCGCACAGCTCTACAAGGGCCGCGCGCAGGCCGCACGCACGGCGCTGGTCGACGGCGAGATGGGCGTTGCCGTCATCCTCGGCGGACGTCTGCGCATCGCGCTGCGCGTCACCTTCAACGGCGACCGGATCGCAGCGATCGAGGCGGTGGCCGATGCGGACCAGATCACCGCGATGGAGGTGGAGGTGCTGGAGCGCTAGGCCGGCCTCGCCCGGTCTTTTCCTCGAAAACAACCCCATGCACAGTAGACGACCCAAGTAATATCAATAGCTTAGGTGGCACCAAAAGGGGCGGCTGGCGCGGCCTCGGGCCGTGCTTGACGCCCTGCCCCTCCCAGGAGTAGCTTCGAATACAGAATTCCGTATTCCATTTTGGAGCTGCCGGCGTGATTCCTCTCGACCCGCTCCCGAACCTGATCGACCAGGTCTATGCGCGCATCCTGGAGGCGATCTCCGACCGCACGCTCGAGCCCGGCCAGCGCATCCGGCAGAACGAGCTTGCCGACAAGCTCGGCGTGTCGCGCCAGCCGGTGTCGCACGCGCTGCATCTGTTGCACCGTCAGGGGCTCGTCGCCGAGAGCGGCCGGCGCGGCTTTGAAGTCACCCAGCTCGACCCCGCGCGCATCCGCCAGCTCTACGAGGTACGCGGCGCCATCGACGCACTGGCCGCCCGGCTCGCCGCCGCGCGCGCAGCGAGCGATGCGGCGGGGCGGACGAGGCTGGAGACGGCGTTCGCCGCCGGGCGCGGCATCGACCGCAACACGTCGCTCGGCGAACTCATCGCGCTCGACGTCGATTTTCACCGCGCGATCTATCAGCTCGCCGGCAATCCCGTGATCGAGGAGACGATGGCGCCGCAATGGCCGCATATGCGCCGTTCGATGGCGACGGTGCTCTCCGAGCTCGACTATCGCGGCAGCGCCTGGGCGGAGCACGCCGACATTGCCGGACACATTCTGCGCGGCGATGCCAAGGCCGCTGAACGCGCCGCGCTCGCGCATGCGCAGACGGCGGGACGGATGACTGAGGAGAGATTGAGGGCCGACGAAGAGGCGGCGGCGTAGCCACAGCCACCGTCATTCCGGGGCGATGCGCAGCATCGAGCCCGGAATCCATCGGGCGGCAGAGACTGCGGAGAAATGGATTCCGGGCTCGCGACTTCGTCGCGCCCCGGAATGACAAAAACAAAACAGACCAAGGAGGAAACGACCCGTGAAACTGTCCCAGGAGCAATTGGAATTCTTCCACCGCGAGGGCTGGCTGTTCCTACCCGAGCTGTTCAGCCAGGAGGAGGTCGACCTGCTCGCGCGCGAGGCGGTCGGCATCTACGACGCCGACCGGCCCGAGGTCTGGCGCGAGAAGAGCGGCGCGCCGCGCACGGCCTTCGCCGCGCATCTCTACAACGAGGCGTTCGGGATCCTGGGCGCGCATCCGCGCATGATCGAGCCGGTCGAGCAGGTGTTCGGCGAGCATGTCTACATGCACCAATTCAAGATCAACGCGAAATCGGCCTTCACCGGCGACGTCTGGCAGTGGCACCAGGATTACGGCACCTGGAAGCGCGACGACGGCATGCCGGAGCCGCGGGCGATGAACATCGCGATCTTCCTCGACGAGGTGATGCCGATCAATGGCCCCCTGATGCTGGTGCCGCGCAGCCAGAACGCAGGCGATCTCGAAGCCTCGCATGACCTTGCCACCACCTCCTATCCGCTGTGGACGCTGGACGAGGACACCGTGACGCGCCTCGTCAAGCAGGGCGGCATCGTCGCGCCCACAGGCAAGCCGGGCGGCATGCTGATGTTCCATGGCAATCTCGTGCACGGCTCCAGCGGCAACATCACGCCCTACCCGCGCAAGATCGTGTACCTGACGCTGAACGCGGTCTCGAACTACATCCGCACCCCGACGCGGCCGGAGTACATCGCACATCGCGATTTCACGCCGATCAAGACGGTGGATGACGATGCGCTGGTGCGGCTTGCCCGCGCGCCACGGCAAGCGGCGGAGTAACCTGTCATTCCGGGGCGCGCGAAGCGCGAACCCGGAATCCATTTATCCGCAGTCTCTGCGGCCCGATGGATTCCGGGCTCGCGACTTCGTCGCGCCCTGGAATGACGAGTTTTGATTGTTGCACCAGGACATCCCCCATGAACCTCTTCCGACTCCTGCAAGCCCGCGCGTCCGCCGGCAAACCCGTTCGCGTCGCACTGATCGGCGCGGGCAAATTCGGCTCGATGTTCCTCGCACAGGTGCCGCATACGCCGGGACTCGAGGTGCCCATCATCGTCGACATCGACCGCGAGCGCGCGCGCGAGGCGTGCCGCACCGTGGGCTGGAGCGCCGAGCGGATTGCCGCCACCGTCTTCACCGACGACGGCGCCCGCGCCATCGCCGGCGGAGCGATGGACGTGGTGGTGGAGGCGACCGGCAATCCCGCCGTCGGCATCCGCCATGCGCGCGCCGCGATCGCCGCCGGCAAGCATATCGTGATGGTCAATGTCGAGGCCGACGTGCTGGCGGGCCCGCTGCTCGCCGAGGAAGCGCGGAAAGCGGGCGTGGTCTATTCGCTCGCCTATGGCGATCAGCCGGCGTTGACGGCGGAGATGGTCGACTGGGCCCGCGCCACCGGTTTTCGCGTCGTCGCCGCCGGCAAGGGCACAAAGTATCTGCCGGCCTATCACGACGTGACGCCGGACGGCGTCTGGCAACATTACGGGCTGACCGCGGGCGAAGCGCAGTCGGCCGGCATGAACCCGCAGATGTTCAACTCCTTCCTCGACGGCACCAAATCGGCCATCGAGATGGCCGCGATTGCGAACGCCTGCGGCCTCGACGTGCCCGCGGAGGGACTATTGTTTCCGCCCTGCGGCGTGGACGATCTGCCGCACATCATGCGGCCGCGCTCGCGCGGCGGCGTGCTGGAGCGGTCCGGCGTGGTGGAAGTCGTCTCCTCGCTCGAGCGCGACGGACGGCCGGTGTTTCGCGACCTGCGCTGGGGCGTCTA
Organism: Bradyrhizobium iriomotense; assembly: GCF_018130765.1. GTDB lineage: Bacteria > Pseudomonadota > Alphaproteobacteria > Rhizobiales > Xanthobacteraceae > Bradyrhizobium > Bradyrhizobium iriomotense_A. The sequence continues at coordinate 229,094 of NZ_JAFCJZ010000015.1, read as the reverse complement.
TGTCGTGCTGGAGGCGCCCAACGACTACGCCGCCGACTGCTTCAAGCAATATGGCCTGAAGACCGATGCCAGCGGACGCTTTGCGGCGATGTACAAGCCCTATCATCTGATCGGGCTCGAGCTGAACATCTCGATCCTGTCGGCCGCGCTGCGCGGCGAGCCGACCGGCCAGGCTTTCGGCTTCCGCGGCGACGTCGCCGCCGTGGCCAAACGCAACTTGCGCGCCGGCGAGATGCTCGACGGCGAAGGCGGCTACACGGTGTGGGGCAAGCTGGTGCCGGCCGCCGCGAGCCTGAAAGCAGGCGCCCTGCCGATCGGCCTCGCGCATCGCCTCAAGCTGAAGCACGACGTCGCCCATGGCGAGATCGTACGCTGGAGCGACGTCGAGTTCGATGCGAACAACGAGACGATCAGGACAAGGAAGGCGATGGAGGCCGCGTTCGCGAAGGAGGGGTAGCAGTCTGATGGCTTCGGCCGATGGCAACGCTCTCTCCGTTCCCTCCCCCCTTGCGGGGGAGGGTCAGGGAGAGGGGTGCCGCACGGGGATTCTATCCGTCGCACATCGCACTCTGTGTATCCTGAACAATCGGCACCTTTTGCTGGGCTACCCCTCTCCCTAGCCCTCCCCCGCAAGGGGGGAGGGAACGTACCTCCGTTGACGACAGTGAATCCGGTCCCAACGACGAGCGCCTTCACTTCTCTCCGCAAGCGCGCCGCCGCTGTTGCCCAATCAAGCAGCAGTTCACCAATCCCCGACTTTCGTCTGGCCCGCGTTCGCAATTGCGAGGACGGCATGAGGCTTGATTATCGCAAGGCGAACGGTCATCCTTGCTGACGGAACCGCAATGATCGGAATTCCAATAACAAGAGCCCGTCAGGGCCTTCGGAAACGCCTCACAAGTCTCAACAAAACAACGTCGATCTCGACCAAGACAAGACGACCCCAAAGATCGTTCTCCTAAGGTCGAAGCATCGGCATAACGGAGGGAAGTGCATGGAACGTCGTAAATTCCTGACGGCAGGCGGATTGGGCCTGGCCGCAAGCGCTGTTGCTGCGCCGGCTGTCGCACAATCGATGCCCGAAGTCAGATGGCGGCTCGCTGCGAGCTGGCCGAAGGCGCTCGATACGCTCTACGGCGGCTGCGAATATTTCTGCAAGCGCGTCGCCGAGATCACCGACAACCGCTTCCAGATCCAGCCGTTCGCGGCCGGCGAGATCGTGCCGGGCCTGCAGGTGCTGGATGCGGTCTCGAACGGTACCGTCGAGATGGGCAACACCGCGCTCTATTATTATTGGGGCAAGAACCCCGCCTTCACCTTCGGCACCGCGCTGCCGTTCGGATTGAACACGCGTCAGCAGATCTCGTGGCTGCTGTGGGGCGGCGGACAGGATCTCGTCAACGACCTCTTGAAGGAGCACAACGCCTACGGCATTCCGACCGGCGCCACCGGCGCGCAGATGGGCGGCTGGTTCCGGAAGGAGATCAAGACGCTCGACGACGTCAAGGGCCTCAAAATGCGCATCGGCGGATTTGCCGGCACGATCATGGCCAAGCTCGGCGCGGTGCCGCAGCAGATCGCCGGCGGCGACATCTATCCGGCGCTGGAAAAAGGCACGATCGATGCCGCCGAATGGGTCGGCCCCTACGACGACGAGAAGCTCGGCTTCGTGAAGGTCGCCAAGTACTACTACTACCCCGGCTGGTGGGAGGGCACGAGCCAGGGCCACAACGTCTTCAACCTCGACAAGTGGAACGCGCTGCCGAAGCACTATCAGGCGGCGGTCGATGCGGCCTCGCGCGACACCTACACCTGGGTCACCGGCAAGTACGACGCGCTGAACGCGCCGGCGCTGAAGCGGCTCCTGGTGTCGGGTGCGATCCTGAAGGCGTTTCCGCAGGAGGTGCTGGAGGCCTGCTACAGCGCCGCCAACGAGATCTATGCCGATCTCTCCAAGACCAATCCGCATTTCGGCAAGATGTATGCGAGTCTGACCGCCTTCCGCGGTGAAGCCCTGCCCTGGTTCCAGGTCGCCGAGCTCAGCTTCGACAGCTTCATGATGCGGATGCGGACCAAGACGTGAGGCGCTGAGCGGCTCACACGACTAAAGAATGAGAAGCCCCGGAGATGGCAGCATCTCCGGGGCTTTCTTGTTTTGGCACGGTGATGTCGTTCTTCCCTTCTCCCCTTCTTGTGGGAGAAGGTGGCGCGAAGCGCCGGATGAGGGGTATCTCTCCGCGAAGCCAACTCTCATTTGAATTCGCGGAGAGAACCCCTCACCCGTCTCGCCGCTTCGCGGCGAGCCACCCTCTCCCACAAGGGGAGAGGGTAAAACGAGTGCGCCGCTGCCTTCGCAACTGCGAGCGTCCCGACGGCGCTTGATTATCGCGAGGCGACCGGTCATCTTCACGCCGGAACCGCGATGCGCGGGATCCACAAAGAGCCCTGAAGGGCCTTCGGAAACGCCAAAAACAATCGTCATAACACCACGTCGGTTATCGGCGAAGTCAAGACGACAGCAAGATCGTTCCCTTAGTCGAGGACATCGGCGCAACGGAGGGATAGGCATGAAACGTCGTGAATTCCTGAAAGTGACAGGTGCCGGGCTGGCGGCAAGCACAGCGATTGCCGCGCCGGCGATCGCGCAATCTTCGCCGGAGACAAGATGGCGGCTCGCCGCGAGCTGGCCCAAGGCGCTCGATACGCTCTATGGCGGCTGCGAATATTTCTGCAAGCGCGTCGCCGAGGTCACCGACAACAAATTCCAGATCCAGCCGTTCGCATCCGGCGAGATCGTCCCGGGCCTGCAGGTGCTGGATGCTGTGTCGAACGGCACCGTTGAGATGGGCAACACCGCGCTCTACTACTACTGGGGCAAGAACCCCGCCTTCACCTTCGGCACATCGCTGCCGTTCGGCCTGAACACGCGCGCCCATATTTCCTGGCTGCTGTTCGGCGGCGGACAGGAGATGCTCAACGACCTCCTGAAGGAATACAACGCGATCGGCATGCCGACCGGCTCGACCGGCGCCCAGATGGGCGGCTGGTTCCGGAAGGAGATCAAGTCGATGGAGGATTTCAAGGGATTGAAATTCCGCATCGGCGGCTTCGCCGGCTCGATCATCGCCAAGGTCGGCGGCGTGCCGCAGCAGATCGCGGGCGGCGACATCTATCCGGCGCTGGAGAAGGGCACGATCGACGCGGCCGAATGGGTCGGCCCCTATGACGACGAGAAGCTCGGCTTCGTGAAGGTGGCGAAGTTCTACTATTATCCGGGCTGGTGGGAAGGCACCGGCCAGGGCCACAACATCTTCAATCTCGACAAGTGGAACGCGCTGCCCAAGCACTACCAGGCCGCGATCGAGATGGCCTCGCGCGACACCTTCACCTGGGTCACCGGCAAATACGACTACGTCAACCCGCCCGCGCTGAAGCGCCTGCTGGTGGCCGGCGCGATCCTCAAGCCGTTCCCGCAGGAGGTGCTCGAGGCCTGCTACAATGCCGCGAACGAGATCTACGCCGATCTCAGCAAGACCAACCCGCACTTCAACAAACTGTACACCAGCCTGTCGGCATTCCGGAACGAATCGCTGGCCTGGATGCAGGTCGCGGAGCTCAGCTACGACAGCTTCATGATGCGGATGCGCACGCGGACGTGAGGCGTCGGACGGCGAACGATGTCAGGAACGACGAAAGCCCCGGAGATGTCTCCGGGGCTTTTGCTTTGGTCTTTCCGCATTCGCGGGGGATGACGATCGTCCGTGCGGCTAGCTCGGAATGGCTTAGGTCGAATCGACCGCCGCGGCTCCTTCACCTCTCCCGCTTGCGGGAGAGGTCGGCGCGAAGCGCCGGGTGAGGGCTTTCTCCTCTTGGGGATTGTCCCATTGCGGAAGCACCCTCTCCCCGACCCTCTCCCGCAAGCGGGAGAGGGAGCGCACCTCCATCGTTGCAGCGATCAAGCCTCACCACCTCGTCGCGCGCTAGATCAACCCGCCGGCATCCGCGACGCGGCGCTGGTGATAGTCGGTGTCGCCAAAGGTGTTCTCGATCATGGTGAGGCGCTTGAAATAGTGACCGATCTTCGCCTCCATGGTCATGCCGATGCCGCCGTGGAGCTGGATCGACTGCTGGCCGACGAATTTCAGCGACTTGCCGATCTGCACCTTGGCCGCGGCGATCGCATTGGAGCGCTCCTTGGCGTTCTCGAAGTCGTTCGCCATGGTGGCGAACATCGACATCGAGCGCGCCTGCTCGGCCGCGACGAACATGTCGGAGGCGCGGTGCTGGAGCGACTGGAACGAGCCGATCGCGACGCCGAACTGCTTTCGGGTCTTGATGTACTCGACGGTGGTCTTCAGCGACTCGTCCATCAGGCCGACTGCTTCGGCGCAGAGTGCGACGCGGGCCTCATCGACCACGCGCTCGATCAGCGCGAGAGAGTCCTCGGGATTGCCGATCACGGCATCCGCGCCGACCTCGACACCGGTCAGGGTGATGTCGGCGGCATGCAGGCCGTCCTGGGTCGGATACGACTTCTTCGTGACGCCCTTGGCATTGGCGGGGACCAGGAACACGCCGATGCCGGTCTTGTCGCGGCGGTCGCCCTTGGTACGCGCGGTGACAACAAGCGTGTCCGCGTTCTCGCCGTTGAGCACGACGAACTTCTCGCCGTCGATCACCCAGCCGTCGCCCTTCTTCTTCGCGGTCGTCGAGACGTCGAAGAGATCATAGCGCGAGTTCTTCTCGAGCTGGGCAAAGGCCAGCGTCTTGCTGCCGTCGATGATCCCCGGCACGTGCGCGGCCTTCTGCGCGTCGCTGCCGGCATGGCGGAGGAAACCGCCGCCGATCACGACGGTTGCCAGATACGGCTCCAGCACCAGCGCCTTGCCGAGCGCTTCCATCACGATCATGGTCTCGACACCGCCGCCGCCGAAGCCGCCATCGGCCTCGCTGAAGGGCAGGCCGAGCAGGCCCTGCTCGGCGAGCTTGCCCCAGACGGCCTGGCTCCAGCCGCCCTTCTCCTTCATGTACTTCTTGCGCTGCTCGAAATCGTAGGAATCGGTCAGCAGGCCGTCGATGCTTTCCTTGAGAAGCCGCTGCTCCTCGTTCAGGTCAAAATCCATTTCTGTTTCCTCGTACCCGGATCATCTGACTTCGTCATTCCGGGATGGCCCGAAGGGACAGGCCCGGAATCCATTTCACCTCAGCATGTGCGGCCCGATGGATTCCGGGCTCGCGACTTCGTCGCGCCCCGGAATGACGGTGGAAAAAATTGCCCTCCCCGCCTCCGCGGAGAGGGAGACATCACAGCCCCAGCACCGCCTTGGCGATGATGTTGCGCTGGATCTCGTTGGAGCCGCCGTAGATCGAGACCTTGCGGTTGTTGAAGTAGCTCGGCGCGATCTGGGCGGTCCAGTCCATGGCTTCGTTCGAGCCGTCGTCGCCGTGCACGTCATAAGGCGCGGCGAAGGGGCCGATCACTTCCATCAAAAGCTCGGTGGTGGTCTGCTGGATCTCGGAGCCCTTGATCTTGAGAACCGAGGACGCCGGATTGGGCTTGCCCTTGCCGTGCTTGCCTTCATCGGCGACGACGCGGAGCTGGGTCAGCTCGAGCGCCTTCAGCTCGATCTCGCAGGCCGCCAGCTTCTCGCGGAAGGCGGCATCCTGGATGATCGGCTTGCCGGCGGACTCGACCTTGCCGGCGAGATCCCTGATACGGCGCAGCCGCTCCTTGGAGACGCCGACCCGGGCGATGCCGGTGCGCTCGTTGCCGAGCAGGAATTTTGCGTAATCCCAGCCCTTGTTCTCCTCGCCGATCAGGTTCTCGTAGGGAACTTCGACGTCGTCGAAGAAGACCTCGTTGACCTCATGGCCGCCGTCGATGGTCTGGATCGGGCGCACGGTGACGCCCTTCGACTTCATCGAGAACACGATGAAGGAGATGCCCATCTGCTTCTTGGCATTGTTGTCGGTGCGGCAGAGGCAGAAGATCATGTCGGCGTGCTGGGCCAGCGTGGTCCAGGTCTTCTGGCCGTTGATGATCCACTTGTCGCCACGGCGCTCGGCTTTCGTCTTCAGCGAGGCAAGGTCAGATCCCGAGCCTGGCTCCGAAAAGCCCTGGCACCACCAGTCGTCGACATTGGCGATGCGCGGCAGGTACTGCTTCTTCTGCTCCTCGTTACCGAAGGTGTAGATGACCGGGCCGACCATGCTGACGCCAAAGGCGAGCGGCTGCGGCGCCGGATAGGACTGCAGCTCCTCGTTGAAGATGTAGTGCTGCACCGAGGTCCACCCCGTGCCGCCATACTGCGTCGGCCAGTGGCTGACGCCCCAGCCCTTCTTGTTGAGGATGCGCCACCACGTCACCATCTCGTCCTTGGTGAGATGGCGGCCCTCGACCAGCTTGCGCCGCGTATCCGGCGGCACGTTGTCGCGGAAGAACGACCGCACTTCCTCGCGAAACGCCTGCTCTTCTTTCGTGAATGCGAGATCCATCGGATCCTCCTGTGAGCTTCTTATCGTCGTCCCGGCGAAGGCCGGGACCCATAACTACCGGCCTTCGTTGGTTTGCGAAGGCCATTACCATTTGCGTTCCATACGCCTGCTGCGGCGTATGGGTCCCGGCCTTCGCCGGGACGACACCAACTACTGCAACACCTCAAAAAGTCCCGCCGCGCCCATGCCGCCGCCGACGCACATGGTGACGACCGCATACTTCGCCTTGCGGCGTCGGCCCTCGATCAAAGCGTGGCCGGTGAGGCGCGCGCCCGACATGCCATAGGGATGGCCGACCGCGATCGCGCCGCCGTCGACGTTGATCTTCTCGGGATCGATGCCGAGCTTGTCGCGGCAATAGAGCACCTGCACGGCGAAGGCTTCGTTCAGCTCCCAGAGGCCGATGTCGTCGACGGTGAGGCCGTGGCGCTTCAGGAGGCGCGGCACGGCAAAGACCGGGCCGATGCCCATCTCGTCGGGCTCGCAGCCGGCCGAGACGAAGCCGCGGAAGATACCGAGCGGCTTGAGGCCGCGCTTGGCGGCTTCCTTGTCGCTCATGATCACCGACGCGCTGGCGCCGTCGGAGAGCTGGCTGGCATTGCCGGCGGTGACGGTGAAGCCGTCGCCGCGCACGGGCTTGAGGCCGGCGAGGCCTTCAGCGGTGGTCTCGGGGCGCGGGCCCTCGTCCTGCGACAGCGTGACTTCCTTCATCGAGACAGTGCCGGTCGCCTTGTCGGTGACCGCCATCTGCGTCGTGATCGGCGCGATCTCGTCCTTGAACTTGCCGCCCTGCTGGGCGGCGGCGGTCCGGCGCTGGCTCTCCAGCGAATATTCGTCCTGCTTCTCGCGCGAGATGCCGTAGCGCTTGGCGACGATTTCGGCGGTGTCGATCATGGGCATATAGACCTCGCCCTTGATCTTGAGCAGCGCCGGATCCTGGGCGTGGAAGCCGTTCATCTTGTCGTTCTGCACGAGCGAGATCGACTCGCCGCCGCCGCCGACCGCGATCTCGACACCGTCGAAGATCACCGAGCGCGCGGCGAGCGCGATTGCCTGCAGGCCCGAGGCGCATTGCCGGTCGATGGTGGTGCCGGCGACGGTGACCGGGAGACCTGCGCGGAGCAGCGCCTTGCGCGCGATGTTGCCGCCGGTCGCGCCCTGCTGGAGCGCTGCGCCCATCACCACGTCCTCGATCTCCTTCGGGTCGACCTTGGCGCGGGCGACCGCTTCGCCGATGGCGTGGCCGAGCAGGGTCGCGCCCTCGGTGGCGTTGAGCATGCCGCGATAGGCCTTGCCGATCGGGGTGCGGGCGGTGGAAACGATGACGGCGTCGGTCAAGAACGACCTCCTGATGCAGTTTGGGTGGATTGTGACGGTTTCTGCTGCTGGCGCAATTCGTGGCGCGACAATTTTCCGACCGGCGTGCGCGGCAGGTCGGCGACGAACTCGACCTCGGCCGGCAGCTCGTGCTTGCCGACCTTGCCGGCGAGCTGGGTGCGGAGCTCGTCGAGCGTGAACGGCTTTGCGTCCGGCTTGAGCTTGATGAAAGCCTTTGCGGCTTCGCCCCGATACTGGTCGGGGATGCCGAGCACGATCACCTCGTGCACGCCCGGAATGGTGTAGATCGCCTGCTCGATCATCTGCGGATAGACGTTGAAGCCGCCGGAGATGATCATGTCCTTCTTGCGATCGACCAGGAAGAAATAGCCGTCGGTGTCGACATAGCCGATGTCGCCGGTGAGGAAGCGGCCGTCGACGAAGGCATCCGCGGATCCCTCCGGCTTGTTCCAGTAGCCCTTGGTGACGTTCGGGCCCTTGATGCGGATTTCGCCGACTTCGCCCGGCGGCAGCACGCGCTTGGGATCGTCGAGCGCGACGACGTCGAGCTCGATGCCGGGCAGCATCAGGCCGATCGAGCCGGGCTTGTCGGGACCTGAGGGCGGATGGCCGGTGCCGGGCGAGCAGGTCTCGGTCATGCCCCAGCCGCTGCGCAGCTTCTTGCCGACCTTGCGCTCGAAGAAATTGGCGATCTCGACCGGCAGCGGCGCGCCGCCGGAGCCGATCGTCGCCAGCGAGGAGAAGTCGCGCTTGTCGAGGTCGGGGAGCGCGGCAATCGCGATCCACATGGTCGGCACGCCCGGGAAGTACGTCGCGCGCTTGATTTCGATGTCGCGCATCACGGCTTCGACATCGAAGCGCTGATGCAGCGAGATCAGATTGCCGCGGCTGAGCGAGGACAGCAGCACGACGGTGAGTGCGTAGATGTGGAACAGCGGCAGCACGCAGATCACGCGCTCGACCACATCGCCGCGCGCGGCACGGGCCGGCTTGCCCCAGACGTCGTAGATCGACACCGCCGAGGTGAGATTGCCGTGCGTCAGCATCGCGCCCTTGGGCAGGCCGGTGGTGCCGCCGGTATATTGCAGCAGTGCGACGTCGTCGGCCGTCACGGACGGCCATTGCGCCGGCGCGGCGACGCCTTCGACGAAAGTCCTGAAGGTGACGATGCGGGGATCGTCGGGGATGGCGGCCTGCGGTGTGCCGACCTTGCCCCAATTGTCGTCCTCGCAGACGACGAGCTTGTCGATCAGGCCCTTCTCCAGGAATTTCAGTGCGGTCGGCAGCAAGGCCTGGAGGTTCGAGGTGACGAGCAGGCGCGAGCCGGAGTCGGAGACCTTGTGCGTCAGCGCGATCTCGCCATCGAGCGGCGACAGATGCGCGACGCGAGCGCCCGCCTTCAGCGCGCCGAAGAAATTGACGGGATGGTCCGGCGTGTTGCCAAGGAACAGGGCGACCGAGCTGCCCTTGCCGATGCCTTCGCGCAGGAACGCAGCCGCGGCGCGATCGGCCATCGCGGCGAGCTCGGTATAGGTGATCGGACGTTCCCGGAATTCCAGCGCGGTGCGCGGACCGTAGTCGGCGGCGGCTTTCGACAAGAGGTCAGGCAGCGATCCCTGGGCGATGGAATCGTCCCACCGCACGCCTTCGGGGTAAAACTGTTCGCCGGGATGGGTCATTTTCTGCATCACACTCAGTGGTCATTCCGGGGCGCGACGAAGTCGCGAGCCCGGAATCCATCAGGCAGCGCACTCAAAGGCGAAATGGATTCCGGGCCTGGCCCTAGGGGCCATCCCGGAATGACGCCGAGAGTGCAAGGCCCCATCACGCCGCTTTCGACGCCGCGGCCAGCGACGCAAACGTCTTGCCCTCCGCCGCGAGCTTCTTCAGCAGCGGGGCGGGCTCGAGGCTCGGGTCGTTGGTCTCCTTGGCGTAGAAGGCGAGGCGATCGGCGATGTGCTTGAGGCCGACGGTGTCGGCCCAGAACATCGGGCCGCCGCGATAGATCGGCCAGCCATAGCCATAGAGCCAAACCACGTCGATGTCGGAGGGACGCGCCGCGATGCCCTCTTCGAGGATTTTGGCGCCCTCGTTGATCATCGGGTACATCATGCGCTCGAGGATCTCCTCGTCGCTGACGGCGCGCTTTTTGCGGCCGAGGCGCAGCAGCGTCTCGTCGATCAGCTTCTCGACCTCAGGATCGGGCAGCGGTGCGCGGGAGCCGGCTTCGTATTTGTAATAGCCCTTGCCGGTCTTCTGGCCGAAGCGGCCGGCTTCGCAGAGCGCATCCGCGATCTCCGACTTGATGCCGCGATCTTTCCGCGAGCGCCAGCCGATGTCGAGGCCGGCGAGATCGCCCATCGCGAACGGCCCCATCGGCATGCCGAATTTTGTGACGACGGCGTCGACCTGCTGCGGCAGCGCGCCTTCGAACAACAGCTTTTCCGACTGCTTGCCGCGCTGGGCCAGCATGCGGTTGCCGACAAAGCCGTCGCAGACGCCGACCACGGCCGGCACTTTTGCAATTTTGCGCGCGATCGTGACAGCCGTCACGAGCGCGTCCGGCGCGGTCTTGTCGGCGCGCACGATCTCGCACAGCTTCATGACGTTGGCCGGCGAGAAGAAGTGCATGCCGAGCACGTCCTGCGGACGCTTGGTCGACTTCGCGATCTCGTCGATGTTCAGATACGAGGTGTTGGAGGCGAGCACCGCGCCCGGCTTGACGTATTGGTCGAGCTTGCCGAACACCTCCTTCTTCACAGCCATGGTCTCGAACACGGCTTCGATCACGAGGTCGGCATCGCCGACATTCTCGATGCCGACCACGCCGTTGATCAGCGCCATGCGCTTGGCCGGTGCATCCGCGGGAATACCGCCGCGCGCGGCGGTCGCCTCCCAGTTCTTCTGCATGATGCCCATGCCACGCTTGAGCTGCTCCTCGCCGGTCTCGATCAGGGTGACGGGAACGCCGGCGTTTGCGAACGACATCGCGATGCCGCCGCCCATGGTGCCGGCGCCGAGAATGGCGACACGGTTAACCGGACGCGACTTGGTGCCCTCGGGCACGCCCGCGATCTTGGCGGCTTCGCGCTCGGCGAAGAAGGCGTAGCGCTGCGCCTTGGACTGGTCGCTGGCGACGAGCTTGAGGAAGCCCTCGCGCTCCTTCTTCAGACCTTCGTCGAACGGCAGGTCGATGGCGTAGCCGACGGCGTCGGCCGCCGCGAACGGCGCCTCCAGGCCGCGCGACTTCTTGGTCATGGCGGCGACCGCATTGGTGAAGATCGAGCGGTCGGCCTTGGCGGCCGCGATCTTGGAATCGTCGTCGCGCAGGCGGCGCAGCGGACGCTTCTCGGCCAGCAGCTTGCGGACGAAAGCCTCGCCGCCGGAGGCCGGGCCCTCGATGATCTCCTCGATCAGGCCGTTCTTCAGCGCTTCCGCGGCCCCGATCGGGTCGCCACCGACGATCATCTTGACGGCAAGCTCAGGGCCGACCGCGCGCGGCAGGCGCTGGGTTCCACCGGCGCCGGGCAAGAGGCCCAGCTTCACCTCAGGCAGGCCGAGCTTGGCCTCCTTCACCGCAACGCGGAAATGACAGGCGAGCGCAACCTCGAGGCCGCCGCCGAGCGCGGTGCCGTGGATTGCGGCCACGATCGGCTTCGGCGAATTCTCCATCTCGGCCAGCACCTCGTTGAGGCCGGGCGGCTTCGGCGGCTTGCCGAATTCGGTGATGTCGGCGCCGGCGATGAAGGTGCGGCCGGCACAGGTCAGCACGATGCCCTTGATGGCGGGATCGGCGACCGCAGCCTTGATGCATTCCAGGATGCCACCGCGGACCGCGGCACTCAGCGCATTGACCGGAGGACTGTTGACCGTGACGATCCCGATTTCGTCATGACGCTCAAGCTTGACCACTTCGCTCACGGCTTCCCTCCTTGGTGGGGATTTACTTTTGTTCGATTTCGCGGTGCGGAATTTAATTCCGCATCTTGACGGCAGGGTTATTTTGAAGCACGGACGTTGTCAACGACTCCGCGCAAGAAGCAGATCAGGGATGAAGCGTACAGGAAAGAAGACTGCGACCGATCGGAATTTCGTCGTCGCGCTTTCCCGCGGACTGGACGTATTGCGCGCATTCCAACCCAATGACGGCCTGCTCGGCAATCAGGAGATCGCGGCGCGGACCAATCTGCCGAAGCCGACCGTATCGCGGCTGACCTATACGCTGACCAAGCTCGGCTACCTGACGCCGGTTCCCCGTTTCGAGAAGTACCAGCTCGCGCCCGCCGCGATGTCGCTCGGCTACGCCGCGCTCGCCAATCTCGGCGTTCGGCATTTGTCCGAGCCGTTTCGCGAGGAAGTGATGCGCGCGACCGGCGGCGCGGTCGCCGTCGGCGGCCGCGACCGTCACAGCATGATCTATTTCGGGCAAAGCCGCGGCAGCGAGACGGTCGGCGTTCAACTTGACGTCGGCTCGCGTGTGCCGATTGCAACCAGCGCGATGGGCCGCGCCTATTTCTGGGCGCTCGACGAAGACAATCGCGCCGAGGTGTCGCGCATCCTGCGTGAACATTACGGCAGCCGCTGGCCCAAGATGCGCGACGGCCTCGAACGTTCCGGCGAGACCGTCGCGAAATACGGCTTTGCGATTTCCGTCGGCGATTGGCACGACGACATCGGCGCCGCCGGCGTCGCGCTCAAGCTCAACGACGGAACCGGACCTTACGCATTCAATTGCGGTGCGCCCGCATTCCGTTTCACGGAAGAGCGTTTGATCAACGACATTGGACCGCGTCTGCTTGCGATGGTAAGGAACATCGAAGCGGCACTCGGTGGTCTGATGCCGCATTCCAAAAAAGAAGTCAGCAAAAAGCTGAAATCAGGAGGAAAAGTTGCGCGTGTGGCCGAGGGGTTCAGATAGCCTTTGTCGTTGCAGGGAGCGGTTCGCATCGCCCCTTCGCCCACTGAACATCGTGGGCGAGACGAGATGACGCAGGCACAGCTCGCGCAGGGTACATCGCCCCTGCTCGCGGTTCGCGACGTCAGCGTCGTGTTCGGCGGCATCATCGCGCTCAACGGCGTGTCCTTCGACATGCACAAGGGCCAGATCCTCGGATTGATCGGCCCCAACGGCGCCGGCAAGACAACGCTCTTCAATTGCCTCTCGCGGCTCTACCAGCCGTCGTCTGGCGACATCCTGATGGAAGGCGTCAGCATCCTGTCGCGTCCGCCGCACCGGATCGCCGAGATCGGTATCGGCCGCACCTTCCAGAACGTGGCGCTGTTTCCGAACCTGTCGGTGATGGACAATGTCCGCGTCGGCGCCCATTCGAAAACCTCCAGCGACATCATCAGCGACTCCCTGAAACTGGCGTGGGTCCGGCGCAGCGAGGCCAGCGTCAACAAGAAGGTGCACGAGATCCTCGCCTATCTCGACCTCGAGGACGTCGCTCACACCACTGTGTCCGGCCTGCCCTTCGGCACGCAGAAGCGCGTCGAGCTGGCGCGCGCGCTGGCTGCCGATCCGAAGATCCTGCTGCTCGACGAGCCCGCCGGCGGCCTCAACCACGAGGAAGTCTATGTGCTCGCCGACCTCATCCGCAAAATCCGTGACGAGCGGCACATGACGGTGCTGCTGGTCGAGCATCACATGGGCCTCGTGATGTCGATCGCCGACCACGTCGTCGCGCTGAATTTCGGCAAGAAGCTCGCGGAAGGCACGCCGGCCCAGGTGCAGGCGGACCCCGACGTCATTAAGGCCTATCTCGGGAGCAAGGACCAATGACGACACTGCTCAACGTCAAGGACCTGCGCGCCTATTACGGCCAGGTCCAGGCGCTGCATGGCCTGTCCTTCTCGCTCAACGAGGGCTCGCTGACGACGCTGCTCGGTGCCAACGGCGCCGGCAAGACCACGACGCTGCGCGCAATCTGCAACATGGTGCGCTCCACCGGCGGCATCGAGTTCGACGGCAAGCCGCTCAACAACCGCTCAACCGAGAGCATCGTGCGGTTCGGCATCGCCCATGTGCCGCAGGGCCGCGGCACCTTCACCAACATGACGGTGGAGGAGAACCTCCAGCTCGGCGCCATCACCCGCAAGGACAGCGCCGGCATCGTCTCCGATATCGAGCGCATGTATGCGCATTTCCCGGTGCTGAAGCAGCGCCACACCCAGCAGGCCGGCACGCTCTCCGGCGGCGAGCAGCAGATGCTCGCGGTCGCCCGCGCGCTGATGCTGCGGCCGCGGCTGATGCTGCTGGACGAGCCCTCCTTCGGCCTCGCGCCGCTGGTGGTGCGCGACCTGTTCGGCATCCTCGGCAAGATCAACCGCGAGGACAAGGTGTCGATCCTGGTGGTCGAGCAGAACGCCCAGCTCGCGCTCGAGCTCGCCGACCAGGCCTATGTGATCGAGACCGGCCGCATCGTGATGTCTGGCAATGCCAAGGACATCGCGAACAACGAAGAAATCCGCAAATCCTATCTGGGTTACTGAGGGAGCCGGGACAATGGAGCTGTTTACCAACCAGGTCCTGGCCGGCATCGCCACGGGCGCGATCTACGCCTGCATGGCGCTCGCCGTGGTCATGATCTACCAGGCGATCGACCATCTCAACTTTGCGCAGGGCGAGATGGCGATGTTCTCGACCTTCATCTCCTGGCAGCTGATGCAGTGGGGCGTGCCCTACTGGGCCGCCTTCGTCATCACGCTGGCGTTCTCCTTCGTCGGCGGCATCGCGATCGAGCGCATTTTGTTCAAGCCGCTAGCCAAGGCGCCAATACTGACCAACGTCGCCGGCTTCATCGCGTTGTTCGCGATCATCAACTCCTCGGCCGGCCTGATCTGGGACTTCACCATCAAGCAGTACCCGACCCCGTTCGGCTCCGCACCGTTCCTGGGCAGCCAGCTGATCTCGACCCACCAGGCCGGCATGATCGGCGTCACCGTGCTGTTGCTGCTCGGCCTCTACTTCTTCTTCCAGTACACCCGCATCGGCCTTGCGATGCGCGCGGCCGCCTCGGTGCCTGAATCGGCCCGCCTCGTCGGCATCAACACGAGCTGGATGATCGCGCTGGGTTGGGGCATGGCCTCGGCGATCGGCTCGATCGCCGGCATGCTGATCGCCCCCGTCGTGTTCCTCGAGCCCAACATGATGGGCGGCGTCTTGATCTACGGCTTCGCCGCGGCGGTGCTCGGCGGCCTCACCAGCCCGTTCGGCGCAGTGGTCGGCGGCTTCCTGGTCGGCGTCTTCGAGAACCTCGCCGGCACCTACATCCCCGGCGTCGGCAACGAGCTGAAACTCCCGATCGCGCTTGCGCTGATCATCTCCGTCCTGGTCGTCAAACCCGCTGGCCTGTTCGGCCGGCACATCGTCAAGCGAGTTTGATCATGAGCGCTGCAGAAGAAGTCGTTGCAGAAGGCCACCAGGCGGTCGAGGCCGTTCCGAAGCGGGCCATGACGCTGGGCACCGGCACCTCGCTGGTGGTGCTCGCCGCGCTCGTGATCGTCCCCGTCTTCGTCAAGAACTTCGTCATCTTCCAGATGACGATGCTCCTGATCTACGGGCTCGCCGTGCTGGCGCTGAACATCCTGACCGGCGGCTCGGGCCAGTTCTCGCTCGGCCAGAGCGCGTTCTACGCGGTCGGCGCCTATACTTCGGCAGTGCTGATGGAGCACGCCAACATCAACTACGCACTTACCATTCCGATTTCCGCGGTGGTCTGCTTTGGATTCGGTTACCTTTTCGGCAAACCGGCCCTGCGGCTGTCGGGCGTCTATCTCGCGCTCGCGACCTTCGCGCTCGCCACCGCGATGCCGCAGCTCCTGAAGCTGAACTTCCTCGAGCACTGGACCGGCGGCGTGCAGGGCCTCGTCGTCACCAAGCCCGACGCGCCGTTCGGCCTGCCGATGTCGCAGGACATGTGGCTGTACTATTTCACGCTCGTCGTGACGATCGCGATCTACATCTTCTCGGTGAACCTGTTGCGCTCGAGGTCGGGCCGCGCCTTCATGGCGATCCGCGACAACGAGATCGCGGCTTCCTCGATGGGTGTCAACGTCGCGCTCTACAAGACGCTGGCCTTCGGCGTGTCCGCGGCGATCACCGGTATCGCCGGCTCGCTCGGCGCCATCGCGGTGCAGTTCGTGGCCCCCGACAGCTACACCATCACGCTCGCGATCTCGCTGTTCCTCGGCATGGTGGTCGGCGGCGTCGGCTGGCTGCCCGGCTCGTTCGTCGGTGCGGCCTTCATCATCTTCGTGCCGAACATGGCGGAGAGCATCTCCAAGGGCCTCTCCGGCGCCGTGTTCGGCGTGCTGTTGTTCCTCGTCATCTACCTCGTGCCGCACGGCGCAAGGCAGATCGCAATCCTGGGCCAGCAACTCGCTGGAAAGCTCAGAAAGAACTGAAATCCATTAATCGTACAAAGGAGACCCGAATTGTCTTTTGGAAGAACACTGCGAGCCGCCGCGCTGGTCACGGCAACGGCAGCCTTCACTTTCAACTCCGGCGCGGCATTTGCCCAAAAGAAATATGATACCGGCGCTTCCGATACCGAGATCAAGATCGGCAACATCATGCCGTACAGCGGTCCGGCGTCGGCCTATGGCATCATCGGCAAGACCGAAGAAGCCTATTTCAAGATGATCAACGACAAGGGCGGTATCAACGGCCGCAAGATCAACTTCGTCACCTATGACGACGCCTATTCGCCGCCGAAGGCGGTCGAGCAGGTCCGCAAGCTGGTCGAGAGCGACGAAGTGCTGGCCGTGTTCAACCCGCTCGGCACGCCCTCGAACACGGCGATCCAGAAATACCTGAACGCCAAGAAGATCCCGCAGCTGTTCGTCGCCACCGGCGCGACCAAGTGGAACGACCCGAAGAACTTCCCCTGGACCATGGGCTGGCAGCCCTCCTACCAGAGCGAAGCGCAGATCTACGCGAAATGGCTGATGAAGGAGAAGCCGAACGCCAAGATCGCGATCCTCTACCAGAACGACGATTTCGGCAAAGACTACCTCAAGGGCACCAAGGACGGCCTCGGCGCCAAGGCCTCGTCCATGATCATCATGGAAGAGAGCTATGAGGTCTCGGAGCCGTCGGTCGACGGCCACATCGTCAAGATCAAGGCCGCCAACCCCGACGTGCTGCTGATCTACGCGACGCCGAAATTCGCGGCGCAGACCATCAAGAAGACCGCCGAGCTCACCTGGAAGCCGCTGCAGATCCTGACCAACGTCTCGATCTCGGTCGGCAGCGTGATGAAGCCGGCCGGCTTCGAGGCCTCGCAGGACGTGCTGTCGGCGGCCTATGCCAAGGACTCCACGGATCCGCAGTGGAACAACGACCCCGGCATGAAGAAGTGGAACGAGTTCGTCGACAAGTACATGCCGGGCGCGGACAAGTCCGACACCGCCATGGTCTACGGCTATGGTGCGGCCTCGACGCTGGCCAAGGTGCTGGAGATGTGCGGTGACGACCTCACCCGCGCCAACCTGATGAAGCAGGCGGCCTCGCTGAAGGATTTTGCCCCGGACACCCTGCTGCCCGGCGTCAAGATCAACACCAGCGCCACCGACTTCGCCCCGATCGCGCAGCTGCAGATGCAGCGCTTCAAGGGCGAGAAGTGGGAACTGTTCGGCGAGATCATCAGCGGCGACGTCGCCTCCGAGTGACACGCTGACGTCATAGTCCTGGCATCGATAGGCCCCCGCGAGCGATCGCGGGGGCTTTTTGTTGACGTCGCCCGTCAATCTTGTTCAATGCGGCGCCGATCCAGCCGGGGTAGGAGAAAGATGACTGCCGTTCGATTTCAGATTGCGGCCCTCTTGGCCGCATTCGCGTTGTGCACTGCGGTGAGCGGCCCGGCACGGGCGCAGAAGAAATACGACAGCGGCGCTTCCGATACCGAGATCAGAATAGGCAACATCATGCCCTATAGCGGGCCAGCCTCCGCCTATGCCGCGATCGGCAGGACCGAGGAAGCCTATTTCAACAAGATCAATGCCGAGGGCGGTATCAACGGCCGCAAGATCAGGTTCATCTCCTACGACGACGGCTACTCCCCGCCGAAGACGGTGGAGCAGGCGCGCAAGCTGGTCGAGAGCGACGGGGTGCTCCTGATCTTCGGCTCGCTCGGTACCTCCACCAACGGCGCGATCCGCAAATACATGAACGAGAAGAAGGTGCCGCAATTGTTCGTGGCGAGCGGCGCCTCGAAGTGGAACGACCCCAGGCAGTATCCCTGGACCATGGGCTGGCAGCCGAGCTACGCGAGCGAGGCGCGCATCTACGCCAAGTACATCATGAAGGAGAAGCCGGACGCCAAGATCGGCCTGCTCTTTCAGAACGACGATTTCGGCAAGGACTATCTGAAGGGACTGAAGGAGGGCCTCGGGCCCAGGGCCTCGATGATCGTGCTGGAAGAGAGCTACGACACCTCGGAGCCCGCGATCGACGAGCACGTCGTGAAACTGAAGGCCTCGGGCGCCGACGTCTTCATCAGCATCACCACCCCGAAATTTGCGGCACAGGCGATCAAGAAGGCGGCCGAGATCAACTGGCATCCGGTCCACATCATCTCCAACGTCTCGGCCTCGGTCGGCGGCGTGCTGGAGCCGGCGGGCCTCGAGGTCTCGCAAGGCATCCTGTCGGCCACCTACACCAAGGACGGCTCGGACCCGCAATGGAACGCCGACGACGGCATGAAGAAGTTCTACAATTTCCTCGCACAGTACGAGCCCAAGGCCAACAAGCTCGATGCCGGCGTGGTGTTCGGCTATGCCGCAGCCCAGACCATGGTGAAGGTGCTGCAGATGTGCGGCGACGATCTCACCCGCGAGAACGTCATGAAGCAGGCCGCCAGCATCAAGGAATTCGAGCCCGACACGCTGCTGCCCGGCATCAAGATCAACACCGCACCTGACAATTTCGCCCCGATCGAGCAGCTCCAGATGATGCGCTTCAAGGGCAAGAAATGGGAGCTGTTCGGCGACGTCATTTCGAGCGAGATGAACCACTGAGGTGGCGCGGCCGCGCAATTCAAGATAGCCGCTCCTGTAAGGAGCAACTTCTGCGCAGCTGATTAACAGCGCACAGAGCTCACGCGCCCGGAAAAGTCCGCATCGCTTCCAACAGATGGCGCATCTGCGACAGTTGTGCAGGGCGTTCTTCTTGCTGGCGGCGATGGATGGGTATTGAATGTGCGACGGAGCGACGAGCAACGATCGCCCCCAATCAAAAATAATAGACACATTCAAACCTACCCAGGGAGATCAAGATGCCTGCAATGCATGTGCGGTTGGGGGCCTTCTCAGCTGCCCTCCTGCTGGCTGCCACCTTGTCCACGGCGGCATCGGCACAAAAGAAATACGACACCGGCGCATCCGACACCGAAATCAGGATCGGCAACATCATGCCCTATAGCGGGCCGGCTTCGGCCTATGGCGTGATCGGCAAAACGGAGGAAGCCTACTTCCGCAAGATCAACGCGGAAGGCGGCATCAACGGCCGCAAGATCAATTTCATCTCCTATGACGACGCCTACTCGCCGCCAAAGACGGTGGAGCAGGCGCGCAAGCTGGTCGAGAGCGACGAGGTGCTGCTGATCTTCCAGTCGCTCGGCACGCCGCCGAATACCGCAATCCAGAAATATATGAACTCGAAGAAAGTGCCGCAGCTGTTCGTCGCCACCGGCGCCACCAAATGGAACGATCCGCAGAACTTCCCCTGGACCATGGGCTGGCAGCCCAACTACCAGAGCGAGTCCATCATCTACGCCAAATACATCCTGAAGAACCACCCGAACGCAAAGATCGCCGTGCTCTACCAGAACGATGACTACGGCAAGGACTATTTGAAGGGCTTCAAGGACGGTCTCGGCGCCAAGGCGGCTTCGATGATCGTCGCCGAAGAGAGCTATGAAACATCCGAGCCGACCATCGACAACCACATCGTCAAGCTCAAATCGACCGGCGCGGACGTCTTCTTCAACATTACCACGCCGAAATTCGCGGCACAGGCGATCAAGAAGAACGCCGAGATCGGCTGGAATCCGACCCACTTTCTCAACAACGTCTCGGTTTCGATCGGCAGTGTGATGAAGCCTGCCGGTTTCGAAGCCTCGCAAGGCATCATCTCCTCGAACTATTACAAGGATCCGACTGATCTGCAATGGAAGGACGATCCGGCGATGAAGGCCTGGAATGAATTCCTGGATAAATACTATCCGGAAGCCAACCGCGCCGATGCGTCGGTGATGTACGGCTACATCGTGGCCCAGGGGCTCGTGCACGTGCTGAAGGCCTGCGGCGACGATCTGACGCGCGCAAACATCATGAAGCAAGCGGCAAGCATCAAGGACTTCGAGCCTGCCGGCCTGCTGCCCGGTGTCAAGGCCAATACCGGCCCGACCGACTTTGCTCCGCTCTCGCAGTTGCAGCTCATGCGCTTCAAGGGCGAGACCTGGGAGCTGTTCGGCGACGTCATCTCCGGCGACGTCAGCGGCTAAAGGTCGGCCAGCCCGGCAGTGACTACTAAAGAAGCAGCCCCTGCGACCTCCTCGCAGGGCTTTTCCTTGAAGCTTTCGGGCAAATCGTATTCAATCCCCGCCGCGCAGCCCAAGAAAATCAATCCAAGAAATTGACGCGCACACACCAAGAAAATAGGGAGATAGGAATGCCCGCTGTCACCGGCAAACTTGCGGCCGCGTCACTGGCGCTTGCGCTCATTGCGGCCTCGGCCTCCACTGCATCGGCCCAGAAGAAGTACGATACCGGCGCGACCGACACCGAGATCAAGATCGGCAACATCATGCCCTACAGCGGACCGGCTTCCGCCTACGGCGTGATCGGCAAGACGGAGGAAGCCTATTTCCGCATGGTCAATGCGGAAGGCGGCATCAACGGCCGCAAGATCAACTTCATCTCCTATGACGACGGCTATTCGCCGCCAAAGACGGTGGAGCAGGCGCGCAAGCTGGTCGAGAGCGACGAGGTGCTGTTGATCTTCAACTCGCTCGGCACGCCGCCGAATTCGGCGATCCACAAATACATGAATTCGAAGAAGGTGCCGCAACTGTTCGTCGCCACCGGCGCCACCAAGTGGAATGATCCGAAGGAGTTTTCCTGGACCATGGGCTGGCAGCCCAACTACCAGAGCGAATCCATCATCTACGCGAAATACATCCTGAAGAACAATCCGAACGCCAAGATTGCCGTCCTCTATCAGAACGACGATTACGGCAAGGACTATCTGAAAGGCTTCAAGGACGGGCTCGGCAGCAAGGCCGCCGCGATGATCGTCGCCGAGGAAAGCTATGAGGTCTCGGAGCCGACCATCGACTCTCACATCGTCAAGCTCAAGGCGACCGGCGCCGACGTGTTCTTCAACATCAGCACGCCGAAATTCGCGGCGCAGGCGATCAAGAAGAATGCCGAGATCGGCTGGAAGCCGCTGCACTTCCTCAACAACGTCTCGGCCCAGATCGGCAGCGTGATCAAGCCTGCCGGCTTCGAGAACGCGCAGGACATCATCTCGTCCATCTACCTCAAGGACCCCACTGATCCGCAATGGAAAGACGATGCCGCGGTCAAGGCCTGGAACGGATTCCTCGACAAATATTATCCAGAGGCCAATCGCGCCGACTTCAATGTGATGTACGCCTACATCGTGTCGCAAGGACTTGCACGCGTCTTGAAGGCGTGTGGTGACGACCTGACGCGCCAGAACGTCATGAAACAGGCGGCCAGCTTGAAGGACGTCGAACTCATCGGCCTGTTGCCGGGAGTCAAGATCAATACCAGTCCGAGCGACTTCGCTCCGATCTCGCAACTTCAGCTGATGCGCTTCAAGGGTGAGAGCTGGGAGCGCTTCGGGGACGTCATCAACGGCGATGTCAGCGGTTAGGCCGACATAAACAACGACGTATCAGCCCCCTGCGAGACGATCGCAGGGGGTTTTTGCTTGCCCGCCGATTATGATGACGCGATTGCACAATCGAATGATGGTAAAGTCTGCTTACGCTTTCGCGCCCGATGCGCTAGGCATGTGACCCGGCGCATTTGCCGCAAGCTTCTCCCGTCCGCCGAAGGCCTTCGTCATGACCGACCGACGTCCCCTGCTCCGCGCGCTCTACGACGCCGCCGTTGCCGCCGCCCATCCGAGCACAATCCTGGCGCCACATTTGCGCCCCGCACCCAGGGGACGCGTGATCTGCCTTGCCGCCGGCAAGGGGGCCGGCGCAATGGCCGCGGCGGCGGAACGGCATTATCTCGACACGCTCAAGCTCGCGCCGGAGCGGCTGGTCGGCATCGCCACCACGCGCCACGGCTATGGCGTGCCGACGCGCCGCATCCGCGTGGTCGAAGCCGGCCATCCCGTGCCCGACGAGGCCGGCCTCAAGGGCGCGGCCGACACGCTGGCGCTCGCGGGCGAGGCTGGCCCCGACGATCTGCTGCTGGTGCTGCTCACCGGCGGCGGCTCGGCGAACTGGATCGCGCCCGTGGACGGCATCAGCTTTGCGCAGAAGCAGGCGGTCAACAAGGCGCTGCTGCGCTCGGGCGCGCCGATCGGCGAGATGAACGTCGTCAGGAAACACCTGTCGCGCATCAAGGGCGGGCGGCTCGCGCGCGCCGGCAGGAACGCCGCCGAGATCGTCACGCTCGCGATCTCCGACGTGCCGCATGACGATCCCTCCGCGATCGCCTCCGGGCCCACCGTGCCGGATCCGACCACCCTGGCGGATGCGCGCGCGATCGTGGCGAAGTACAAGCTCAATATCGACGACGCCGTGCGCCGCGCGCTCGACGATCCCGCCAACGAAAGCGCCAAGCCTGATGATGCCGCCTTCGCGCGCGCCTCGTTCGAGCTGATCGCGCGACCCAAGCAATCGCTGGATGCCGCGGTGAAGCTCGCGCACGAGGCCGGCTACGAGACCATCGATCTCGGCGCCGATCTCGAGGGCGAGGCGCGCGAGGTCGCCGCCGATCACGCCAGGCTTGCGCTTGAGGCGCGCGCGCAAGGCAAGCGCATCGCGATCCTCTCCGGCGGCGAGCTCACGGTCACCGTCCGCGGCAATGGCCGCGGCGGGCCCAACCAGGAATACGCGCTGGCGCTCGCGGAGCTGCTCAAGGACACGCCCGACATCTCTGCGCTCGCCGGCGACACCGATGGCGCCGACGGCGGTGCCGGCCACCCGACCGACCCCGCCGGCGCGCTGATCGACGCTGCGACCTTCGCGAAGATGAAGGCGCTAGGGCTGCAGCCGCAGGCCTATCTCGACAACAACGATGCGACGACGTTCTTCGAGGCCACGGGGGATCTGCTGCAGCCGGGACCGACGCTGACGAACGTGAACGATATCAGGGTGATCCTGGTGGACTAAAGCATGATCCGGAAAAGTGCGAAACGGTTTTCCGGAAAGATCATGCGTAAACAACGACCTAAAGCGCGATGACGATTCATCCCAATCTCATCGCGCTTTAGGACTCGCCACCGCTGCTTGGCCCGGCTTACCGCTTGCCGCTGACGTGCTCCAGCAGCGCGAGCAGGCCCTTCAACAAGTCCGTCGGCGACGGCGGGCAGCCCTTGATGTGCAGATCCACCGGAACGGTCTCGGATACGCCGCCGACACAGGCGTAGCTGCCTCTGAAAATGCCGCCATCGATCGCACAGTCGCCGACCGCGACGACCCATTTCGGATCGGGCGTCGCGTTGTAGGTCCGCTCCAGCGCCTGTCGCATGTTCTTCGTCACGGGACCCGTGACCAGCAGCACGTCGGCATGGCGCGGCGAGGCGACGAAGCGCAGGCCGAAACGTTCGATGTCGTAGAAGGCGTTGGACAGCGCGTGGATCTCCAGTTCGCAGCCGTTGCACGACCCGGCGTCGACCTCGCGAATGGCAAGAGAACGTCCAAGCCGGGCCTGGGCGGCGCGATCGACTTTCGTGGCGAGCTCCGCCAGCGCCGAATCGTCCGGCGCCGGCGCGGGCTCCGTCAGCGAACCATGGGTGAGGCTTTCGAGCAGGGTCTTGCGCATGGGTTAGAGGTCCGCGCCCGAATAGGAACAGTTGAACGACTTATTGCAGAGCGGGAAGTCGGCGATGATGTTGCCCTCGATCGCGGTTTCCAGCAGCGGCCACTGGAACCACGACGCATCGCGCAGGTGGCAGCGTTCGACGCGCAACGCGCCATCGAGCCGCAGCCATACCAGGACGTCGCCACGGAAGGCCTCGGTGAGCGCCAGGCCTTCGCATCCGCCGCGCCCCGCCGGCGGTGTGTTCCTGATCTCGCCCGGCCCCATCAGGTCGAGGATCTGCCCGATCAGTTCGACGCTCTGCTCGACCTCGCGGATCCGGATCCAGACCCGCGCATTGACATCGCCGGCTTCCAGCACCGGCACCTCGAACGACAATTGATCGTAGGGCGCGTAAGCAAGCGTGCGGCGTGCATCGAAATCGCGGCCCGAGGCGCGGCCGACATGACCGCCGGCGCCGAACTGCCGCGCATAGTCCGCCTTCACGATACCCGTGGTGACGGTGCGATCCTGCAACGATGCGGTGTTGTCGTAGAGCTCGATCAGGCGCGGGAATACCTTCTTGATTTCCGCAAGCAGCGTTCGCAGCGCCGTGACACCATCCGGCGCGATGTCGCGCGCCACGCCACCGGGAACGACGACGTCCATCATCAGGCGATGGCCGAACGCAGCACCCGCAGCGCGCAGGGTCCGCTCGCGCAAAATGCCGGTCTGGGCGTGCATCAGCGCGAACGACGCATCGTTGCAGATCGCGCCGATGTCGCCGAAATGATTGGCGAGCCGTTCCAATTCCGCCATCAGTGCCCGCAAATACGTCGCGCGCCGCGGCACCTCGATGTCGAGCGCGGCTTCCGCCGCGCGGGCAAAGGCGAAGGCGTAGGCCACCGCGCTGTCGCCGGAGGTGCGGTTGGCAAGCTTCGCCGCGGCCTCGAGGCTCGCGCCCTGCATCAGCGACTCGATGCCCTTGTGGGTGTAGCCGAGCCACTGCTCCAGTCGCACCACATGCTCGCCATTGGCGGTGAAGCGGAAATGGCCGGGCTCGATGATCCCGGCATGGACCGGGCCGACCGCCACCTGGTGCAACCCCTCGCCCTCGGCCGGCAGGAACTGGTATGGCCGCGCGTCGCGCGATGCGTTGCGGCCGGAGAGCGGATAGGATTTGCCCCAGGCATAGTGATCGAGCCACGGCCGCAGATCGTCAGCAGCAGTCGGAACAAGCCCGAACAGATCATGTATGGTCCGCTCCAGCCGAAGCGCCGGCGGATGACGGCTGGCGACGCTTGGAAATGTGCCCGCCGCACACTCGTAGGTGACGACCGCTATCTCGGCCGAGCCTCCATCGAGCATCGCCATATGCACCGCGGTCGGCTCGCCCCAGAAGCCAAGCAGTGTGAGGCCTCCTTCGACCAGCCGATCGATCGCCGCCTGCCAGCCCGCCTCCGTCACGACCGCGCGCGGCCAGGGCCGGTGCGACAACACCGCATTGACATGGGGGATGCTGTCGAGGATGCCCATCGCTTACCCCAGGAGCTTCGCGACGTTCTGGAAGCCGGTGACCAGCCCCGGCGGCAGATAGATGCCGGCCATCAGTACCAATCCGAGGTGCGTGAACATCGGCACGTAGGAGGCTTCCGCGGGCGCGGTCTTGCCTTTGGGCTCGCCGAACATCACCGCGCCGACCCGCAAGAAAAGCCCGCCGAGCGCGATGATGATGCCGAGCACCAGGATCACCGTCAGCCAGGGCGCGCGGGCGAAAGTCGAGCTCACCACAAGAAACTCGCTCATGAAGATGCCGAGCGGCGGCAGCCCGACGATGGCGATGACGCCGAGCATCAGGCCCCAGCCGAGCACGGGATTGGTCACCGTGAGGCCGCCGATATCGGCGATCTTCTGTGTGCCCTTGACCTGCGCGATATGGCCGACCGCGAAGAAGATTGCCGACTTGGTCAGCGAATGCATGGTCATGTGCAACAGACCTGCGAAATTCGCGAGCGGCCCGCCCATGCCGAAGGCGAAGACGATGATGCCCATATGCTCGATCGAGGAATAGGCGAACATGCGCTTGATGTCGCGGCGGCGGTACAGCATCAGCGAAGCGAAGATCACCGAGATCAGGCCCATGGTCACCATCAGCGGACCCGGCGCGATCGCCTCGGTGTTGACCGCGAGCATCATCTTGAAGCGCAGGAGCGCATAGAGCGCGACATTGAGCAACAGACCGGACAGCACCGCCGAGATCGGCGTCGGCCCCTCCGCATGCGCATCCGGCAGCCAGGCGTGCAACGGTGCGAGACCGACCTTGGTGCCGTAGCCCAGCAAGAGGAAGACGAAGGCGACGTTGAGCAGCGCCGGATCGAACTGTGCGGCGTGTTTCACCAGCACCGTCCATACCATGCCGTCCAACCCCTCGCCCACCGCGGGGCGCGCCGCCATGTAAACCAGGATCGTGCCGAACAGCGCGAGCGCGATTCCGACGCTACCGAGGATGAAATATTTCCAGGCGGCTTCCAGCGCCTCATGGGTGCGGTAGATGCCGACCATCAGCACGGTCGTCAGCGTCGCCATCTCGACTGCCACCCACATCAGGCCGATATTGTTGGCGACGAGCGCGAGGTTCATCGCGAACATCAGCATCTGGTACATCGCGTGATAGAAACGCAGGAAGGCCGGCGTCAGCCGCCCGATCTCGATCTCGTGGTGGATGTAGCTCGCGCTGAACACCGATGTCGTGAAGCCGACGAAGGTCGTCAGCACGATGAAAACCTTGTTGAGGTCGTCAAGCAGCAGATATTGCCCCGACGTCGGCTCGACCACAAACAGTGACAGCGAGGTGAGGAAGGTCGCGAGCGCTGCAACGACGTTGAGCTTCGCCGTCAGCAGGTAGCCGGGCAGGATCGCGAGCAGCGCGGCGGAGATGACCGGGATCAGCAGGATCGCACCGAGCGTATCGATCGTCATCGACGCTCTCCCCTGAAGCGATCGAGCGCCTGCACGTCCACGCTGTCAAAACGCTCGCGAATGCGGAACAGGAAGATGCCGATCACGATGAAGGCGATCAGCACCGAGAAAGCGACGCTGATTTCGACAACCAGCGGCATGCCCTTGGCGCCGGTCGCCGCCAGCACCAGCCCGTTCTCCAGCGACATGAAACCGACCACCTGGCTCACGGCGTTGCGCCGGGTTACCATGATCAGGAGCCCGAGCAGCACCACCGACAGTGAGAAGGCAAGGTCTTCGCGCGCCAGCGCGTCGGCGCCCGGGGTCACGCGCAGCATCACCACCATCGACAGCGCGACGAGGCCGATGCCGGCCATCATGGTCAGGCCCACGCCGATCACGTTCTCGATCTCGCGGTGGATGCCGAGGCGTCGGATGATCCGGTGCAGCGCCACCGGAATGATGATGGCCTTGAAGACCAGAGCGATCAGCGCCGTGACGTAGAGATGTGGCGCGTGCTGCACATAGGCCTGCCACGCCACCGACAGCGCCAGCACGCCGGCATGCAGCGCATAGACATTGAGCAGCGCATAGAGCCGATCTTGATAGAGCATCATGAAGCTCGCGAGCACCAGGGAGCCGGCGAGCAGATGGGCGATGTCGAATTGCAGGCTGCTCATCGCTAGAGGCTCCCGGACACGAAGCGCAACAGGGTGGCAAGCAGCGCCAACATCAGCGCCGCGCCCAGGAACTCGGGGATCCTGAATACCCGCATCTTGGCGATCGACGTCTCGAACACGGCGAGCAGAAAGCCAAGGACCACCAGCTTGCCGAAATAGACCAGCGCGCCGTAAACGAGCCTCGCAGCGCTCGCGTCCGCGGTCGCCATGCTCCATGGCAGGAACACGCAGGCGATCAGCGAGACATAGAGCAGGAGCTTGAGCTGCGACGACAGATCGATCAGCGCGAGATGCCGCCCCGAATATTCCAGCACCATGGCCTCATGCACCATGGTGAGCTCGAGATGGGTGGCGGGGTTATCGACGGGGATACGGGCATTCTCCGCCAGCGCCATGATGGTCAGGGCCACGAACGCCATGCCCAGCGACACACGCAGACCGACCGCGTCCGAGCCCATGAATTCGGCGACGTTGGAGAGCTGGGTCGAGCCTGCGATCATTGCGACGGAGAAGACGGTGATCAGCATCGCAGGCTCGGCGAGCGAGGCGATCATCACCTCGCGACTGGAGCCGATGCCGCCGAAGGCGGTGCCGACGTCCATGCCGGCGAGCGCCTGGAAGAAACGCGCGCTGCCGAGCAGTGCGATGATGGCGATGAGGTCGGCGGTCCAGGAGAACAGGAGCCCGTTGCCGAAAGTCGGCACCAACGAGGCCGCGACCCAGGTTCCCGCGAACATCAGATAGGGAATGACGCGGAACAGCCAGGAGGCGTTGTCCGCGAGCACGACGTCCTTGCGCATCAGGCGGATGAGATCGCGATAGGGCTGCAAGAGCGGCGGACCGCGCCGACGTAACAGCCGCGCCTTCACCTTGCGGACGAAGCCGGTTAGCAATGGCGCAAGCAGCAGCACGAGGCACATCTGAACGCCTTGCGAGAGGATGTCGCGAAGCGCGGTCATAGCGCCACCACCAGGAGCAGCACGATCAACGCGGCGAAGACCAGGGTCAGATAGCGGCGGATGGTGAAGAATTGCAGCATATTGATGCGCTCGGTCGCAACGCCGATCACCTTGGCGATCGGCGCGTAGAGCGCATCCCAGATCAGGTCGCGCATGTCGACGGTGAGCCGGGCCGGCGAAGGCGACAGGGGCGGCGGCATCTCGCCGATCTCGCGCGCAGCGAAGATCACGCTGCCGAACACGCGGCGGATCGGCTGAGAGAAGCTGGAGGCCGAGTACTGGATCGTGGGGCTCGGATCCGGATAGCCGCAATCCCAGGCCGGGGCGCGACGCAAGCGATCGGACGCCAGGCGATGAATGGCGGAGGCTGCGGCCATGCCGCTGAGCGCCGCGAACAGAAATACCAGGAGGCCGTTATAGGAGCTGCGGCTCTCCGCGATCGGCACGATGGTCAGCCAGTCCAGTCCGGTCTGGTACGGCATGACGTTGCCGACCATGGCCTTGCTCACCGGCGCGAGCGCGTCGATGAAGAGGCCGGGCAGGATGCCGGCGACTAGGCAGAGAACGGCTAGCGCGAACATCGCGGCGAGCGAGAAGCGATCCGTTTCGTGCGCGGATGCGGCGACATCCGAACGGGGACGGCCGAGGAAGCTGATGCCGTAGAGTTTGACGAAACACGCTGCGGCGAAAGCAGCGGCGAGCGCCAGCAGTCCGCCGACCGCCGGGATGATCAGCTTCAATCCCCAGTTCGGCAGTTGCGGTGAGAGCAGGATCGCCTGGAAGGTCAGCCACTCCGAAACGAAGCCGTTGAACGGCGGCAATGCCGAGATCGCGACGCAGCCGACCAGTACCGCGAACGCCGTCTTCGGCATGCGATGGATCAGCCCGCCGAGCTTCTCCATGTCGCGCTCGCCGGTTGCTCCCAGCACCGCACCGGCGCCGAAGAACAACAGGCTTTTGAACAGCGCATGATTGAAGACGTGCAGCATCGCCGCGGTGAAAGCGAGCGCCGCCACCCAGTCGAGCCCTTCCGCCTTGAAAGCCAGCGCCAGCCCGAGGCCGGTGAAGATGATACCGATATTCTCAATCGTTGAATAGGCGAGCACGCGCTTGATGTCGCGCTGCATCAGCGCATAGAGCACGCCCAGCGTCGCCGTCGGGCCGCCGACCAGCAGCACGACCATGCTCCACCACCACACCGGTTCGGGCAGAAGATCAAAGACGATGCGCACGAAACCGTAGACGGCGACCTTGGTCATGACGCCACTCATGAGGCCGGAGACGTGGCTGGGTGCGGCGGGATGGGCAAGCGGCAGCCAGGCGTGCAGCGGCACCAGGCCAGCCTTGGAGCCGGCGCCCAGCAGCACGAGGATCACAACCATGCCGGTCAGCGCAGCGGAAGGATGCGAGGCCCGGATTGCATCGAAGTCGTAACCGGCACCGCTTGCGAGCAGGCCGAAGGCGAGCAGCAGCGCCAGCGTGCCGAAACTTGCCATCAGAAGATAGACATAGCCGGCGCGGACATTCTCGGCCTCCCGGTGATGCGACACGACCATCGCCCAGGAGGTCAGCGACATGAATTCCCAGGCGACCAGGAAGCTGAAGGCATCGTTTGCGAGCACGACGACATTCATCGCTGCGAGATAGGCGGGATAGAACGGTAGCACGCGGCCGGGGGAGTCCTCGTGCTGGCCGTAACCGAGCGCGAACAGACTCGCAGCGACGCCGCCGAGATTAACGACGACGAGGAAGAAGGCGGACAGTGCATCGAGCCGGAAATGGGCACCGAGCCAGGGCAGTCCGATCGGCAGTGTCACGCTCGGCGCCAGATGAGGGAAATAGAGCAGATCGGTCAGCGCCGTGACACATAGCGTCGATGTGGCGATCAGGCATCCGCCGTAAAGGATGAGCGAGCCACGCGGGCGCGTCGACAGCACGACTCCCGCAGGCGCCAGCGCCAGCAGAACCGCCACTGACCATAGCGCCACGGCGATCATGGCCACTCCTCGATCATGATCTGCGCACGCGTCGCCATCGCTATTGGTCGCCTGCGCTCGGGGGTGGGGACTTCAGCCGCACACCGCGGCCCCCGGCACTCGACGCCGCCCCCTCGGCGATCAGCTCGATGCCGGCAACCGACAGCGCCTCGACCAGCTTCACCAGGGAATCGACGTTGCCGCGGATCACCCCTTCGGAGGCCTCCATGCGCTGGATCGTCGGCAGAGACAGCGAGCAGCGCTGCGCGAGTTCGCGCTGGTCGATCCTGAGCAAGGCACGGGCGGCTCGAAGCTGCGCGGCGGTGATCACGGGCAGGACATCCCTGGCAGTTGCGGTGATCAATCAACCAAGCTTAGGGCGCACATAATGACGTTTCAAGCATCATTTTCTATATGCGACGCATCATTCCGTTCGACGTCTTCGGAACTCACGCCCTCCGGGGCGCGTGTGGCGCGCTGATCGATGCTGCGACCTTCGCGAAGATGAAGGCGCAAGGGCTGCAGCCGCAGGCCTATCTCGACAACAACGACGCGACGACGTTCCTTCGAGGCCACACGCGATCTGCTGCAGCCCGGCGCGACGCTGACGAACGTGAATGATATCAGGGTGATTTTGGTGGATTGAGGCGTCTGCCCCACGCTCCGCTGCGTTCCCTCCCCCCTTGCGGGGGAGGGCTAGGGAGAGGGGTGCCACACGGCACGCTCTCTCGACGGAGTCCGCATCACGAGTCCGCTGTTGCTGATAGTGTGGAATATATCGCACGCCATTTGCTGGGCCACCCCTCTCCCCCGCCCTCCCCCGCAAGGGGGGAGGGAGCGCAGTGTGCCATGGGGGGAGAGCTCAAGACTTCGCAGACGTGCGACTTCAGCTCCGCGCGGCCGACCCTCCCCCTCCAGGAGAGGATCCGCCTCAAAACTCGTTGGCGATCTTCGAGAGCATCCCGATCAGCGCTTCGCGGTTGGCCTGGCCGAGCAGATCGTTCAGCCGCGCCTCGTGCTTGGTGGCGACGAGCTTCTTGGCCCGCGCCAGCACCGCCTTGCCCTTGTCGGTCAGGACCAGGATGTGCGATCGGCGGTCGTTGGTGGAGCGGATCCGCGCGCAAAGGTCGCGGCTCTCGAGATTGTCGAGCATGGCCACGAAGTTCGGCCTGAGGATGCCGAGGGTGGAGGCGATCTCGGTCTGGTTACGGCCGGGGTTCTTCTCGACCAGCAGCAGCACCGAGAACTGCGCCGGCGTCAGCTGGAGCGAGGCCATGCAGCGCAAGAAGTTCTCGAACACCTTGAGCTGTGCCCGTTTCAGGACATAGCCGAGCTGCTCGGAAAGCTCGCCGAGCTGGAGGGCTTCCGCCTGCGGCTCGCCCGCGTCCTTGCGGCCCTTGGCCGCGTCGGCAGGCTTTTCTGAAGACTTTTCAGCGGTTTTGGAAACGGTCATCGCCTCGTGCTCGTAATCCCGCTAAATTCAGGACGGGTCGTTCCCCGCCCTTGAAGTTATATTTGATAATTGTTATGGACCATATCAAATATCGTCAGCGTATTTCAATGGCTGTGTGGGGACCATCCACCGCAATTGCGGAGGCCGGTCCCCAATCTTGAGGGGGAGCGTCCGGTCTTGAACACCACTATCATGCTGTTCCTGGTGCAGGACGGCATCACCAATGGCGCAATTTACGCGCTGCTCGGCCTGGCGCTGGTGCTGGTGTTCGCCGTCACCCGCGTCATCCTCATTCCCCAGGGCGAATTCGTCACCTATGGCGCGCTGACCTACGCCTCGCTGGCCGCGGGCCAGATGCCGGGCACGGCGAAGCTCGCGCTGGCACTCGGCATCGGCGCCTTCGCCTTCGACCTGTTCGTGGCGCGCAAGGCGCTGCATGGGCGGCTGGTCGTCCGCAGCTTCATCACCAACATCGTGCTGCCTTCCATCGTGCTGGCGCTGACCATCTATTTCGCCGCGCAGAAGCCGCCGGTGGCGGTCTGCATCGCGCTATCGCTGGTGATCGTGGCGATGATCGGCCTCTATCTCTATCGCATTGCCTTCCAGCCGTTGGCCCACACCTCCGTGCTGGTGCTGCTGATCGCATCGGTCGGCGTTCACCTTGCGCTGCAGGGCCTCGGCCTGTTGTTCTTCGGCGCCGAAGGCCAGCGCGGACCTGCCGTGTTGTCGGGCGCGTTCACCGCGGGCTCGCTGCGCTTCACCGGCCAGAGCCTCACCGTCTACGGCATCACCATCGCCTTCATAGTCGGGCTCTGGCTGTTCTTCGGCCTGACGCTCTACGGCAAGGCGCTGCGCGCAACCGCCGTGAATCGGCTGGGCGCGCGGCTTGCCGGCATCCGCACCACGCTGTCGGGGCAGATTGCCTTCCTGCTGGCCTCCGTCATCGGCGCGCTGTCGGGCATCATGATCGTGCCGATCACGACGCTCTACTATGACTCGGGCTTCCTGATCGGCCTGAAGGGCTTCGTCGCTGCGATCATCGGCGGGCTCGTCAGCTACCCCCTCACCGCCGTCGCGGCGCTGGTCGTCGGCATCGTCGAGGCGTTCTCGTCCTTCTATGCCTCCAACTACAAGGAGGTGATCGTCTTCATGCTGCTGATCCCCGTGCTGCTGCTGCGCTCGCTCGCTGCGCCCGCCGTCGAAGAAGAGAAGGACTGAGGCCAAGATGCAGAGCCGGCTTCCCATCCTCGTCTTCGCACTTGTCATGGCGGCGATTCCATTCGTCCCGGGCATGCCGCCGTTCTGGATCGTGCTGCTCGACAATATCGGCCTTGCGGCGCTGGTCGCGATGGGCCTCGTGCTGCTGACCGGCGTCGGCGGCCTCACCTCGTTCGGGCAGGCGGCCTTCGTCGGCTTCGGTGCCTACACCACCGCAGTGCTGTCGACGGCCTACGGCCTGTCGCCCTGGCTGACGCTGCCGCTGTCGCTCGTGGTCAGCGGATCGCTGGCAGTGCTGCTCGGGCTGATCACGGTCCGCCTGTCGGGCCACTATCTGCCGCTCGGCACGCTCGCCTGGGGGCTTGGCCTGTTCTACCTCTTCAGCAAGCTGGAATTCCTGGGGCGCAACGACGGCATCTCGGCGATCCCGCCGCTGTCGATCGGCACGTTCAGGATGCTCTCGCCCGGCTCGATCTATTACGCGATCTGGGTTGCCGTGATCCTCTCGGCGCTGCTGACGATGAACCTGCTGGACTCCCGCACCGGCCGCGCCATCCGCGCGCTCCGCCGCGGCCATGTCGCGGCGGAAGCGTTCGGCGTGCACACGCCGCGCGCCAAGCTCTTGGTGTTCATCCATGCCGCGGTGCTGGCCGGCCTCTCCGGCTGGCTCTACGCGCATCTGCAGCGCGCGGTGAACCCGACGCCGTTCGGTGCGCAGGCCGGCATCGAATATCTCTTCATCGCGGTGGTCGGCGGCGCCGGCTATGTCTGGGGCGGCGTGCTGGGCGCGGCGATCGTCGTGGTGCTGAAAGAGGTGCTGCAGAGCTATCTGCCGCTGATCCTGCCCGGCTCCGGCCAGGTCGAGACCATCGTGTTCGGCATCATGCTGGTGGCGCTGCTGCAGCTCGCCCCCGGCGGCCTCTGGCCCTGGCTGATGTCCTTCCTGCCCGAGCGGACCAGCGGCAAGAAACCGGACACCTCGCTGAAGCTGGAGCAGCGCACCCGCGCGCCCGCCGAGGCCGGCGTGCTGCTCCAGGTCGAAAAGGCGAGAAAACAATTCGGCGGCGTGGTCGCGGTCAACAACGTCTCCTTCGAGGTCCAGGCCAAGGAGATCGTCGCGCTGATCGGTCCGAACGGCGCCGGCAAGAGCACCACCTTCAACCTGATCACCGGCGTGCTGTCGGCCACATCAGGCTCGATCTCGGTGCTCGGCAACAAGGTCGACAAGGCGCCGCCGCAGGAGATCGTCAAGCTCGGCATCAGCAGGACCTTCCAGCACGTCAAGCTGGTCCCTGACATGACCGTGCTGGAGAACGTCGCGATCGGCGCGCATCTGCGCGGCCATTCGGGCCCGATCGCCTCGATGCTGCGGCTCGACCGCGCCGATGAGGCAAAGCTGCTTGCCGAGGCCGCCCGCCAGATCGAGCGCGTCGGCCTCGCCGATCAGATGCACCAGCTTGCTGGCAGTCTCTCTCTCGGCCAGCAGCGCATCGTCGAGATCGCCCGCGCGCTCTGCGTCGATCCGATGCTGCTGCTGCTCGACGAGCCGGCCGCGGGCCTGCGCCACATGGAGAAGCAGCGCCTCGCCGCACTGCTCCGCGAGCTGCGCGACGGCGGAATGTCCGTCCTTTTGGTCGAGCACGACATGGGCTTTGTGATGAACCTCGCCGACCGCATCGTGGTGCTGGATTTCGGTACCAAGATCGCGGAAGGCACGCCCGCCACGATCAAGACCAATCCCGAAGTGATCAAGGCCTATCTCGGAGTGGCGGCATGAGCGCGCTGTTGTCCGTCACCGATGCCCATGTCGCCTATGGCAAGGTCGAGGCCGTGCGCTCGGTCTCGCTCGAGGTCGGCGCCAACCAGATCGTCACCATCGTCGGCGCCAACGGCGCCGGCAAGACCACGCTGCTCTCGGCCATCATGGGCATCCTGCCGCTGAAGGGCCGCGTCGCCTTTGCCGGCCAGGATCTCGCCCGGCTCGACATCGAGGATCGCGTCGCGATGGGGCTTGGCCTCGTTCCCGAGCACCGTGAATTGTTCGTGACCATGAATGTCGAGGACAATCTCGAACTCGGCGCCTTCCGCATCGAGCGGAGCCGGGCAAAAGCCTCGATCGAGCGCATCTACACGCTGTTTCCGCGGCTCAAGGAGCGCCGCAAGCAGCTCGCCGGCACGCTCTCCGGCGGCGAGCAGCAGATGCTCGCGATGGGCCGCGCCCTGATGGGCGAGCCGAAACTGCTGATGCTGGACGAGCCGAGCCTCGGCCTCGCCCCGATCATCGTCGCCGACATTTTCCGCATTGTCACCGAGCTGCGCGCCGCCGGCGTGTCGGTGCTGCTGGTCGAGCAGAACGCGCAGGCCGCGCTGAAGATCGCGGACCAGGCCTATGTGATGGAGCTCGGCGAGTTCGTGCTCAGCGGCAAGGCCAGCGATGTCGCCGCGAATGAGCGCGTCGCGGCCAGCTATCTCGGCTTCCAGCACGAAGGGGCGAGTGTATTGTGACTCTTACCCTCCCCTGGAGGGGGAGGGTCGCTTCGCATGGAGCGAAGCGAAATGCGAAGCGGGGTGGGGTGACGGTCTCTCCCCGCGCACAGTGCCCGTGTTGAGAGATCACCCCACCCCGCTCGCGCTTCGCGCGATCGACCCTCCTCCTCCAGGGGAGGGTAAACGAGCGGCGCATTACGATGCTCCCGCCGCCTTCTCCCCCTTCAACGCCGCGATCTCCGCTTCCAGCTCCGCAATCCGCTGATCCCTCGCCGCCAGCGCGGCCGCGACATCGCCCGCGTCGAACTTCTGCGGAATGTGCTGCGGGCAGTTAGTGTCCCACGCCGCGATCTTGAACAGGATGACCTGCTCCGGCCGCGCGCGGTACCCCTTCGGCATCAGCGACGTCGTCAACGCCTCGTCATCCTCGACGACGTGCGCCTCGCCCCAGATCTTGACCCGGCGGCGATGGGCGTAGTCCATCACGAAGATGTAGGCCTTAGGGTTCTCCGAGAGATTACCCTGGGTGATGAACTGCTGGTTGCCGGCATAGTCGGCGAAGGCGAGGGTCTGCTTGTCCAGCACCTTGAGAAAGCCCTTGGGCCCGCCGCGGTGCTGGATGTAGGGCTGGCCGTCGGCCGAGGTGGTGGCGAAGTAGAAGCTGTTGGCGTCAGCGAGGAACGCGGCGAGATTCTCGTCGACCTCGGTGCGCCAGCCGCGCTGCTCGCTGCGCGCATAGGCCTCACGCGAACCCTTGCGCGCCTGGATCGCCTTCACCGCGGGCGAGAAGGCCACGTCGCTGGCATAGGTATGGGCGGCTGTCATCGGAACATCTCCTGAAATTCCGGCGCATTCCTGCGTCTGTCGCACTCCAAAATGGCCCCTTCGTCGTTTAAAACAATCGACCGCCTTGACACTTCATCATTGCGATATATGCAATAATGGCCATGGACCGCCTCGAAGCCATGCACGTCTTCGTCACCGTCGCCGATTTGCGCGGCTTTGCGCCGGCGGCGCGAAAGCTGCGGCTGTCGCCCTCGGCGGTGACGCGCTTGATCGCGGCGCTGGAGGAGCATCTCGGCGTGCGGCTGCTGCAGCGGACCACGCGGCAGGTGAGATTGACCGACGTCGGCACGCGCTATCTGGAGCGCGCGCGGCGCATCCTCGCCGATGTCGAGGAGGCCGACGGCTCCGCGCGGGAGGAGCGCAACCGGCCGAGCGGACGCCTCGTGGTGTCGGCCCCCGTCGGCTTCGGCCGGCTGCATGTCGGGCCGGTCATGACCGCCTATCTCCAGCGCTACCCGGAAGTAGCCGCCGAGCTCAGATTGTCGGACAACCTCGTCAATCTCGTGGAAGACGCCGTCGACGCGGCGGTGCGGATCGGCCATCTCGCCGATTCCTCGCTGGTGGCGCGCCAGGTCGGCGAGATGCGACGGATCGTGGTGGCCGCGCCCGGCTATTTGAAGCGTCATGGCGAGCCGAAGACGCCGGAAGCGTTACGCGCACATCAGGCCATCCAGTTCGGCCCGTCGGCCGGCTGGCACTTCGTGCAGGACGGCCGCGACATCGAGGTCACGCCGACCCCGCGCTTCACCAGCAACAGCGCCGATGCCGCCCTGCAATACGCCGAGGCCGGCGGCGGCGTGACGCGGGTGCTGGCCTATCAGGCCGCCGAGGGGCTGAAGCGCGGGCGCCTGAAAATCCTGCTGGCGAGATACGAGCAGCCGGCGCTGCCGATCCATATCGTCTACCCGACCTCGCGCCTGCTCTCGGCCAAGGTACGCGCGTTCATCGATCTCGTGGTGGAGACGGCGGAGTGGCGGTTCGGGTGATGACTCGTGTCCCGGACGCGGTGCGTCCGGAGCACGAATGCGAAGTGTGCCGCACCGCTATCTCCACGTCATTGCGAGCGTAGCGAAGCAATCCAGAATCTTTCCCCGGTGGCAGTCTGGATTGCTTCGCTGCGCTCGCAATGACGGAGCAAGAGGTCACATCGCGGCCCACCTCACGAGCGGCTCTACCCCTTCTTCGGCACCACGCGAAACGTCCCGCTCGCCCGCGCGATCACGGCGTCGTCGGCCCTCACCAGGCACTGCGCGAAACAGATCGTCTTGCCGGTCTTGATCACGTCACTCTCGATCGAACACCACCGGCCGATCTCCGCGGAGCCGACGAAATCGACCGAGAGCGAGACCGTCACGAACGACGTGGTCCAGCCCGTCGCCTGCGCGCAGCTGTAGCCCATGGCATTGTCCGCGAGTGCGGCGATGAGGCCGCCATGGATGAGGCCGCGGCCGTTGGTGTGCGGTTTTGCCAGCCGCAGGCCGATGATGACGGCCTTGTCGGTCTTCTTTGAGTAAAGCGGCTCCCAGGGCTCGGTGAGAGGGCTCTTGCGAAGGAGCGGCTCGAAGCCGTCGGGGATGTCGGCGGAGGTCATGGCTGTCTCGCGTATGTGTGGCTGCCGCCATTGAACGCGATGTGGATGACGGTTTCACCGCCTACAAAGTTTTAAACGGGATTTGCGCGGGTGTTTGAAATGGGCACCCCCGTCATTGCGAGGAGCCCTTGCGACGAAGCAATCCAGAATCTTTCCGCGGATACAATCTGGATTGCTTCGCTGCGCTCGCAATGACGATGTGGAGAAATCCCGTAGGGTGGGCAAAGCGAAGCGTGCCCACGAGCTTTCGCGATTATAGGAAGATCGTGGGCACGGCGCTTTGCGCCTTTGCCCACCCTACGGCACCGTGTCAGAACGGCAGCCCCACGTAATTCTCCGACAGCGACGTCATTGCGGCCTGCGACTGCGTGACGTAGTCGAGCTCGGCGAGCTGGATGCGGGCGCCGATGGTGCCGGTGTCGGGGAATTTGTGCAGCATCGAGGTCATCCACCAGGAGAAGCGCACGGCTTTCCAGACGCGGGCCAGCGCCCTGGCGGAATAGGCATCGATGCCGGCGTTCGATTTCTCGTCGTAGAATTCGCGCAGCGCACTCGACAGATAATGCGCATCGCTGGCGGCGAGGTTCAGTCCCTTCGCGCCGGTCGGCGGCACGATGTGGGCGGCGTCGCCGCACAGGAACATCTTGCCGAAGCGCATCGGCTCCGCGACGAAGCTGCGCAAGGGGGCGATGCTCTTCTCGATCGACGGTCCCGTGACGAGGCTGTCGGCGGCTTCCTGGTCGAGCCGGCTTTTCAGCTCGTCCCAGAAGCGATCGTCCGGCCATTGGTCGACATGGTCGTCGAGCGAGCACTGCACGTAGTGCCGGCTGCGCTTCATCGAGCGCATGGTGCAGAGCGCAAAGCCTCTCGCGTGGTTGGAGTAGATCAGCTCGTGGCTGACCGGCGGCGTCTCGGACAAAATGCCGAGCCAGCCGAACGGATAAACCCGCTCGAACTCCTCGATCGCCGTATCAGGCACGCTGGCGCGGCTGACACCGTGGAAGCCGTCGCAGCCGGCGATGAAATCGCAATCGAGCGTGTGGGTCACGCCGTCCTTCACATAGGTTACGCGCGGGTGACTGCCGTCGAAATCATGCGGCTGCACGTCCCTCGCCTCGTAGACCGACACGAGGCCAGCAGCCTTGCGCGCATTCATCAGGTCGAGCGTGACCTCGGTCTGGCCGTAGATCATCACCGTCTTGCCGGTCGCAGCCTTCATGTCGATGCGGTGGCGGCGGCCGGAAAAGGCGAGCTCGATGCCTTCATGCACCAGGCCTTCGGCATGCGCCCGCGTGCCGGCGCCGACCTGATCGAGCAGAGCGACGGTTCCCTCCTCCAGGAGGCCGGCGCGGATGCGTCCCAGCACATAGTCCGGGCTCTGCCGCTCCAGGATGACATTGTCGATGCCGTATCGATGCAGCAGTTGCCCAAGCAACAATCCAGCCGGCCCGGCCCCGATGATTGCGACTTTTGTCCGCAATACTTGCTCCTCCCGATTCTGTAGGGTGCGGCGCGGACGCGCTTGTCGCGCCGATCCGCAGACGATAATTATATCATATAATTGTTGGGCAAAAGAGGAGAGCGCGTCGCGCTAGCAGCGACAAATCCATGCAACATGGCTGACATAGATGTCGCGCCAGTTCCGGCTTGAACGCGCCCGCCAATTATATAACATGTTAAATAATGAGCCCGGGCCATCGAAGCCCGGCTTTGAAAAGAGGGAGAGACGCGTGATGAGAAAGGCCTGTCTGGCTTTGCTGCTGGCAGCAAGCGTGAGCCCTGCGCTGGCGCAGGACAAGACCTTCGACCTGAAGGTCTCGCACTGGGTGCCGGCCTCGCACCCGCTGCAGAAATCCCTGGAAGACTGGGTGGCCGCGGTGAACAAGGATTCCGGCGGCACCATCACAGGCAAGGTGTTTCCGGCCCAGCAGCTCGGCAAGGCCTTCGACCATTACGACATGGCGCGCGACGGCATCGCCGACGTCACCTATGTCAATCCCGGCTACCAGCCCGGCCGCTTCCCGATCGTCGGCGCCGGCGAATTGCCGTTCCTGATCTCGGACGCCAAGGGCGGCTCGATGGGGCTCGATGCCTGGTACCGCAAATATGCCGAGAAGGAGATGAAGGACGTCAAATACTGCCTGGCCTTCGTCCACTCGCCCTCCTCCTTCCACTCCAAGACCAAGAAAATCGCCATGCCGGAGGACGTGAAGGGGCTGAAGATCCGCCCGGCGCACGCCACCATGGCGAACTTCGTCACCTCGCTCGGCGGCACCAATGTGCAGTCGTCGGCACCGGAAGTGCGCGACATCATCGAGCGCGGCGTCGCCGACGGCGTCACCTTCCCCTGGGGCTCCCTGGTGCTGTTCGGCATCGACAAGGTGACCAAGTACGACATGGAGGCGCCGCTCTACACCACGACCTTCGTGTTCGTGATCAACAAGGACAAGTACAATTCGATGTCCGACAAGCAGAAGGCCGCGATCGACAAGAACTGCACGGTCGAGATGGCCGGCGCGGTCGGCGAGCACTGGGGCAAGTTCGAGGATGCCGGCATCGACAAGATCAAGGCGGAATCCGGCCACGAGGTCTACAAGCTCTCACCCGAGCAGACTGCCGCCTGGAAGAAGGCGGCCGAGCCGCTGGTCAAGACCTGGGGTGACGGCGCCAAGAAGGCCGGCGCCGATCCCGATGCGGCGCTTGGCGAGCTGAAGGCCTCGCTGAAGAAGTACAACGCGCTGGCGGAGTAGCTTCGCGTCGGAAGGAGCACGGCGGCGAGGGGCATTTCGCCGCCGTTGTTCTGCCAGTGTGCTGTTAGGAGCGCACGACGCTTCCTCCCCCTCTCCCCGCTTGCGGGGAGAGGGTCGGGGTGAGGGGGAGTCTCCGCGGGGGCGGTGACAGCCGGACTCGCGGAGAGTCCCCCTCACCCGCCACGCTTCGCGTGTCGGCCTCTCCCCGCAAGCGGGGAGAGGCGACGAGCGCGCCGGGTCGAGAGTAAGAATGGCATCACACAGGACACACCCATGAAGCGCGCCTGGATGGATCGCTTTATCGACACGATCGAATGGATCGCGGCCGGCTTCGTCGGTCTCGTCGCGCTCGACATCTTCTTGTCGGTGCTGCTGCGCAACACGCTGAACTATTCGATCCCTGACTCTTTCGACATCGGCCGCATGCTGCTCGGCATCCTGATCTTCTGGGGCATCGCCGCGACCTCCTATCGCGGCACCCACATCACGGTCGACCTGGTCTGGGGCAATGTCGGGCCGCGTTATCAGCGCTGGATCGACGTGTTCGCGACCCTCGTACTGCTGTTCGTCGTTACCGTGCAGACCTGGACGCTGTTCGACAAGGTGCGCGGCACCTACAACGACAACGTCCTCACCTTCGACATGCACATGCCGACCTGGCCGTTCTTCGCGATTGCCTGGATCGGCGACGTCTCGGCGGTGCTGCTGATTGCGATTCGCACTTACCGGCTGATCTTCCATCCCGAAGAGATGCACGACCCCAAGCTGAAGGCGACGGAGTAATCATGAGCACCGATGCCGTCGCCGTTATCGGCTTCGTTTCCCTCTTCGTCCTGATGCTGCTGCGCGTGCCCGTCGGCATGGCCATGGGCCTCGTCGGCGTGTCCGGCTTCGCCTATCTCGTCAACGGGACGGCCGCACTGAAGCTGGTCGGCCAGACCTCGATGCGCACGGTCACCGACTACACCTTCGGCGTCATTCCGATGTTCCTGCTGATGGGCTCGTTCGTTTCCAATTCCGGCATGAGCCGCGAGCTGTTCCGCGCGGCCAACGGCTTTGTCGGGCACTTGCGCGGCGGGCTCGGCATCGCCACCGTCGGCGCCTGCGGCGGGTTTGCCGCGATCTGCGGCTCGTCGGTCGCGACCGCCGCAACGTTCTCTGCCGTGGCCTATCCCGAGATGCGCCGCTTCGGCTATCCGCAGTCGTTCGCCACCGGCGTGATCGCGGCGGGCGGCACGCTGGGCGCCATGCTGCCGCCCTCCACCGTGCTCGCGGTCTACGGCATCATCACCGAGCAGGACATCGGAAAACTCTTCATCGCCGGCATCATCCCGGGCCTGCTGGCGATGACCATGTACATGATCACGATCTTCCTGATCGGCTATTTCCGGCCCGACTTCCTGCCCAAGGGCAAGGTGCTGCCGTGGCGCGAGCGTTTTGCGGGCCTGAAGGACATCTGGGCGCCGGTGCTGCTGTTCGTCTTCGTGATCGGCGGCCTCTACGGCCTCCCCTTCCTGCCACGCTTCACGCCGACCGAGGCCGGCGGCGTCGGCGCCACCGGCGCCTTCATCATCGGCGTGGTCACCGGACGGCTCGACCGCGAGAAAATCCTGGCCTCGCTGCTGCAGGCGACGCGCACCGCGGCCGCGGTGTTCACCGTGCTGATCGGCGCGCTGATCTTCGGCTATTTCCTCACGGTGACGCAGACGCCGCAAAAGGTGACGGAATTTTTGACCGGCCTCGGCCTCGGGCCCTACGGCGTGCTGGCGCTGATCATGGTGATGTATCTCGTGCTCGGCTGCCTGATGGATGCCATGGCGATGATCATCCTGACCGTGCCGATCATCTTCCCCGTGATCATGCATCTCGGCTTCGACCCGATCTGGTTCGGCGTCATCATCGTGATGACGGTCGAGCTCGGCCTGATCCATCCGCCGGTCGGCATGAACGTCTTCGTCATCAAGAGCGTGGTGAAGGACGTGTCGTTCTCCACCATCTTCAAGGGCGTGATCCCGTTCGTGGCAACGGATCTGGTGCGGCTGGTGATCCTGATCGCCTTCCCGCTGCTGGCGACCTGGCTGCCGACGCGGATGATGGCGCATTAGCTGATCGAAGACCGCCACTTACCCTCCCCTGGAGGGGGAGGGTCGATCGCGCGAAGCGCGAGCGGGGTGGGGTGACGGTCTCTCCACATTGAATACTGCCTGAGCGGAGAGATCACCCCACCCCGGCGCTTCGCGCCGACCCTCCCCCTCCAGGGGAGGGTAAGACGCAGTATCGTTCGTCATAGTCAGTTAAGAGGTGACCGATGCCCCCCACCCTCGAAACAAAATACGTCTTCACCATCACCGCGCGCATCGGCGACGTCATCACCGCCGGCGAGACCGGCACCGGCGTCCGCCGCATCATCCCGATCATGGGCGGCGAGGTGACGGGTGCGGTCACCGGCAAGGTGCTGCCGTTCGGCGCCGACTTCCAGACCATCCGTCCCAACGAACTGATCGACCTCGAAGCCAAATACGCCTTCGAGACCGACGACGGCGCCGTCGTCTATGTCGAGAACAAGGGCATGCGCTTCGGGCCCGTCGAGCTCTTGCAAAAGCTCAAGCGCGGCGAACCGGTCGATCCGAAGCTGATCTATTTCCGCACCGTACCGAAATTCGAGACGGGTCACGAGAAGTATCGCTGGCTGATGCAGCACATCTTCGTGGCCTCCGCCGCGCGCCATGCGGACCGCGTGGTGATCGACGCGCATCAGGTGATGTGAGGGAATCCGTGCGTCCTTTGGACGGCCAACGAAGTTAACCAGCCGGCATTTAATTCCCTGCAACTGTGCAAGGGAGGCCGGGTATTCTCAGCTATACCTATGGTTTGCCCCCTGTGGTTCTTGCGCACAGGGGGCGCGGGTACCAGCCGGCGCCTGGCTACCCTGCGCCCTCTGAGCATTTCGAGGGAGCGCTGTCTGGCACAACGGGTGAAACGCACCGCGAGAAGGCAGACGTGTGCCCGACGCGATGTGAAAGTCGGATCGCAATCCGCCTTTGACCCAGGGCTCGGCTGGTTTCAGGATGGTCCGGCGCAAGGTTGCGCAGACCAGGGGAGTGCCACCATGTCCCTCATGGCTTCCAGCGACTCGAGCCCGCAGCACCGCTTCGATCCTGCCGAAATAGGCGCTATTGCCCACCTCTACCGCGGCGAGGTCTATCGCTCGACCATCTGGCGAACGCGGCTCGACAACACGACCAACTGGGCGATCGTCACGATGGGGATCGCGCTGTCGACGACTTTTTCGAGCCCGGGGGCGTCGCCCCTGCCGCTCATGCTCGTCGGCCTGCTGGTCGCCGTGTTCCTCGCGATGGAGGCGAGGCGCTATCGCTATTTCAACGTCTGGCGAGCCCGCGCGCGCTGGCTGGAGAAGAATTTCTACGCCCCG
Organism: Bradyrhizobium iriomotense; assembly: GCF_018130765.1. Classification (GTDB taxonomy): domain Bacteria; phylum Pseudomonadota; class Alphaproteobacteria; order Rhizobiales; family Xanthobacteraceae; genus Bradyrhizobium; species Bradyrhizobium iriomotense_A. Next base: position 184,902 of record NZ_JAFCJZ010000015.1, on the reverse strand, counting down.
ATGTTCACGGGCGAAGCACGCGACAATAGCTGGCAGGCCATTCTCGCGCGCGACTACACCGCGCCCCGTCACCACATCTCGTTCGTCCGCGCCGCAGGACGGCGACTGCGTCGCAACTATGTTTGGATTCTCGTCATCCAGGCGGTCGCCTATTACGGCAAGATTGCCATCCATCCGACGCCGGCCGCGAACCTGGCGGAATTCGTCGATCGTGCCGCCGTCGGACCGCTTCCCGGCGGGATCGTCCTGATCATGGGCTTTGCCTACGATTTCGGCTGGCTGGCGTTTGCGCTCGGCACGCTGTGGCTCGACCAGCGCGAGCACGGCGCCAAGGGCGACGGAGTGGCGATGGGCTAGCGACGGGGTGTTGCGACCGCAGACCCGGCGCGGCCGTCGCCACCTTGTCCTCGCCCTCTTGGGGCGGGAACGCTGTCCCTAGTTGACTCCCCCGAAATTCGTTATACAACATAACTATTCTGATAAGGACGCAAATGACACAGGGAAACGCCGATACCGCTGACGCGGGTGCCTCCGGGCTTTTGAGGATCGAGCGGGCGGACCGGGTTCTGACCGTGGGTCTGAACCGGCCGGCCAAGCGCAATGCGCTGAACGACGGTATCATCCTGGAAATCGGCGAGTGTTTTGCGTCCCTGCCCGAGGACATCGGCGCGGTCGTTATCCACGGCATCGGCGATCATTTCTCCTCAGGCCTCGACCTGTCCGAGCTGACCGAGCACGACGCCACCGGCGGCCTTCTGCATTCCCAGATGTGGCACCGGGTGTTCGACCGCATCCAGTACAGCCGCGTGCCCGTGATCGCGGCGCTCAGGGGCGCGGTGATCGGCGGCGGGCTGGAGCTTGCCTGCGCCGCGCATATCCGTGTCGCCGAACCCTCGACCTATTTCGCGCTGCCGGAGGGGCAGCGCGGCATCTTCGTCGGCGGCGGCGGCTCGGTGCGGCTGCCGCGGCTGATCGGCGTTGCCAGGATGATGGACATGATGCTGACCGGGCGCGTCTACAGCGCGACCGAAGGCGCCTCCTACGGCTTTGCGCAATATCTGACAGAGGCCGGCAACGGGCTCGGCAAGGCGCTGGAGCTTGCGACCAAGATCGCCTCCAATGCGCCGCTGACGAATTTTGCCGTGCTCCAGGCGCTGCCGATGATCGCGGAAGCCAATCCCCAAACGGGTCTCTTGATGGAATCGCTGATGGCCACCGTCGCGCAGAGCGACAAGGAGGCCAAGCGCAGGATCCGCGAATTCCTCGAGCACAAGACCGCGAAGGTGAAACCCAAATCATGAGCGCGCAGCCGTCCTCTTCCAGCATGGAGCGCGGCGCGAGCAATTCTCCGCTGCGGCCCATTTCGTTCGGCGATCCCGTCGTCAATGTCGAGCGCCGCGACGACGGCACGATCTACCTGCGGCCGAAGCAGCCGCTCGGCGACTATCCGGTCCGCATCACCGACCGCCTGCATCATTGGGCGACGACGACGCCGGACCGCGTCTTCATGGCCGAGCGCGAAGGCGGCCGCGGCTGGCGCAAGATCACCTATGCCGAGCTGCTCACCGCGAGCCGGCATATTGCCTCTGCATTGGTCGCGCGCGGATTGTCGGCGGAGCGGCCGGTCGTGATCCTCTCCGGCAATTCGATCGACCACGCGCTGCTGGCGTTCGGCGCGTTCTACGCGGGCGTTCCGTTTTGCCCGGTGTCGCCGGCCTATTCGCTGGTGTCGAAGGATTACGGCAAGCTGTCTTACCTGATGAAGCTCTTGACGCCCGGCCTCGTCTTCGCCGAGGACGCCGACAAGTTCGCCGACGCGCTCGCCGCCAACGTCTCGCTCGGCACCGAGATCGCGGCCTCCTACGGCACGGTGCCGGGCCGCGACGTCACCCTGCTCGCCGATCTCATGGCGACGCCGATCCACGGCGATCTCGACGCGGTGCATGGCAAGATCTGCCCTGATACCATCGCAAAATTCCTGCTGACGTCGGGCTCGACCGGCAATCCCAAGGCCGTCATCAACACCCAGCGCATGATCTGCGCCAACCAGGTGATGCTGCGTGAGACGCTCGCCTTCCTCAAGGACGAGCCGCCCGTCATCATCGACTGGCTGCCGTGGAATCACACCTTCGGCGGCAACCACAATATCGGCCTGACGCTGTACAATGGCGGCTCGATGTATCTGGACGCCGGCAAGCCGGTGCCCGGCGGCATCGAGGAGACCGTGCGCAATCTCCAGGAGATTTCGCCGACGGTCTATTTCAACGTGCCGAAGGGCTATGAATCGCTGCTGCCCTATTTGCGCGACGACCAGGGCCTGCGCGCAAAGTTCTTCGACCGGCTTCATGCGATGTTCTTCTCCGGCGCGGCGCTGTCGCCGTTCGTCTGGAACAGCCTCGACGAGCTCGCGGTGAAGGAGAAGGGCTATCGCGTACCGATGCTGACCGGCCTTGGCGCGACCGAGACCGCGCCGTTCTTCATGTCGGTGAATCCGCGCACCAGCCGCTCGGGCCATGTCGGCCTGCCCGTCTCGGGCAATGACGCCAAGCTGGTGCCGAACAACGGCAAGCTGGAGGTCCGCGCCAAGGGGCCGAACGTGATGCCCGGCTACTGGCGCCAACCCGACATCACCGCAAAATCCTTCGACGAGGAAGGATTCTACAAGATGGGCGATGCGCTCAAGCCCGCCGATCCCGATGATTTCAACGCCGGCTTCGATTTCGACGGCCGCGTCAGCGAGGACTTCAAGCTCGCCAGTGGCACCTGGGTCAGTGTCGGCCCCCTGCGCGCGCGCCTCACCGCGGCCTGCGCGCCGCTGGTGCGCGACGTCGTCATCGCCGGCATCAACCGCGACGAGGTCTCTGCGCTGGTCGTGCTCGACCTCGACGGTTGCCGCCTGATCAATCCGACGCTGCCACCCGACGATCTCGTCGTCGCCGCGCGCGACCGGCTGGTGCGCGAGGCCTTCCGCGAGCGCCTGACCCGCTTCCTGTCGACGGCCACGGGCTCCTCGACGCGGATCACGCGCGCGATCCTGATGGACGCGCCGCTCTCGATCGACAAGGGCGAGGTCACCGACAAGGGCTCAATCAACCAGCGCGCGGTGCTGGAACATCGCAACCTCTTGATCGACGAGCTCTACGCTGCCAATCCGTCGGACCGTGTGATATCGGTCGGCTAAGAAATCATCGCCAAAGGAGAACGCCATGTTGTTGAAGGATCAGGCAGCCATCGTCACCGGCGGCGCATCGGGACTGGGCGCGGCGACCGCGCGAAAGCTGGCGGCGCAGGGCGCCAAGGTCGCGGTGTGCGATCTGAATGCCAAGCTTGCGGAAGCCGTTGCCGCTGAGATCAAGGGCGTCGCCGTGACCTGCGACGTCTCCGACGCCGCTTCCGCTGAAGCTGCGGTCGCGCAGGCCAACAAGGCCCATGGCCCGGCGCGCGTGCTGGTCAATTGCGCCGGCATCGGCGTTGCCAAGCGCGTCGTCGGCCGCGACGGCCCGATGGCGCTCGCCGATTTCGACAAGGTGATCAAGGTCAATCTGATCGGCACCTTCAACATGCTGCGCCTTGCCGCGACCGAGATGTCTAAGCTCGAGCCGCAGGCGACCGGCGAGCGCGGCGTCATCATCAACACCGCCTCCGTCGCCGCCTATGACGGCCAGATCGGCCAGTCCGCCTATTCGGCCTCCAAGGGCGGCATCGTCGGCATGACGCTGCCGATCGCGCGCGAGCTCGCGCAATTCGGTGTCCGCGTCCTGACCATCGCGCCCGGCCTATTCCTGACGCCGCTGCTCGCGAACCTGCCGCAGGAAGCCCAGGATTCGCTCGCCGCCGCCATCCCCTTCCCGCGCCGGCTCGGCCAGGCCGACGAGTTCGCCGCACTCGCGCTGCACATGGTCGAGAATGCGTACCTCAACGGCGAAGTGGTGCGCCTCGACGGCTCGCTGCGCATGGCGCCCAAGTAACTTCGCAGAGCGAGGCGCACACGCATGTTCGTGAACCGGCGCGAGGTCCAGATCCAGTGGGGTGATTGCGACCCCGCCAACATCGTCTATTACCCGCGCTATTTCGCGATGTTCGACGATTCGACCTCGACCCTGTTCGAGGTCGCCGGCTTCTCCAAGCAGGACCTGGTCCGCAAATACGGCCTGGTGGGCATCCCCATGGTCGACACGCGGGCCAAGTTCTACATCCCCTCGACCTATGGCGACTGGATCACCATCGAGACGAAGATCGAGAGCATCAAGCGCTCGAGCTTCGAGGTGAAGCACAATGTCTACAAGGGCGCGGCGCTGGCGATCGAGGGGTTCGAGACCCGCGTCTTGGTCGGCCGCGATCCTGCCAACCCCGACAAGCTGAAATCGGCGCCGTTTCCGGCGGAAATGGTCGCCAAATTCACGGGAAGCTAAATCGCCGCATCACCAAAAGACGGGGCTGAATTCACGTTCGATTTCTGCTTTCAAAGAAAACACGTCAAGGGAGGAATAGATGAAACGCTTTTACCTGACCGCCGCGATTGCCGCGGCGACGCTCGCCCTGCCGGCGCTGCCCGCGCTGGCCCAGACCAGCGAAATCACCATCGGCATCACCACCACCACGACCGGCCCGGGCGCCGCCCTCGGCATTCCCGAGCGCAACGCGCTGGAATTCGTGCCGAAAGAGATCGGCGGCGTGCCGCTGAAGGTGATCGTGCTCGACGATGGCGGCGATCCCACCACGGCGACCACCAACGCCCGCCGCTTCGTCACCGAATCCAAGGCCGACATCATCATGGGCTCGGCGCTGACGCCGCCGACGATTGCGGTCTCCAACGTCGCCAACGAGGCCGGCATCCCGCACTTTGGTCTGGCGCCCTTCCCGATCACGCCGGAACGCATGAAGTGGTCGGTGGCGATGCCGCAGCCGATCCCGATCGTCGGCAAGGTGCTGTACGATCACATGAAGTCGAAGGGCATCAAGACCCTCGGCTATATCGGTTATTCCGACTCCTATGGCGACCTCTGGTTCAACGATTTGAAAGCGCAGGCCGTGCCGATGGGCATGACCATCGTCGACGAGGAGCGCTTTGCCCGTCCGGATACGTCGGTGACCGGCCAGGTGCTGAAGCTCGTCGCCGCCAATCCCGACGCGATCCTGGTCGGCGCCTCCGGCACCGCGGCCGCGCTGCCGCAGACCGAGCTGCGCGAGCGCGGCTATCAGGGCCTGATCTACCAGACCCACGGCGCTGCCAGCATGGACTTCATCCGCATCGCCGGCAAAGCGGCGGAAGGCGTGCTGATGGCCTCCGGTCCCGTCATGGACCCCGAGGACCAGCCGGACGAAGCCGCCACCAAGAAGCCGGGCCTCGCGCTCAACACGGCGTATGAAGCCAAATACGGCCCGAACAGCCGCAGCCAGTTCGCCGGTCATTCCTACGACGCCTTCGAGATCCTCAAGCGCATCATCCCGACCGCGCTGAAAACCGCAAAACCCGGCACGCCGGAATTCCGCGAAGCGATCCGCCAGGCACTGCTCTCCGAGAAGGAGCTGGCGGCAAGCCAGGGCGTCTACAACTTCACCGAAAAGGACCGCTACGGCCTCGACGAGCGCTCGCGCATCCTGCTCACCGTGAAGAACGGCAAGTACACGCTGGTGAAGTAGGCATAGCGACAATTGTGAGACGACGAGAGCCGGCCCGATGGGCCGGCTCTTTTGTTTTGGCTTTGAGATTCGCGAGCGCAAACTCGAAACGAGTTTGGCCAACTACGGCTCTCTCTCCGTTCCCTTCCCCCTTGCGGGGGAGGGGCAGGGAGAGGGGTGCCACACGGGGATTCCTTCCGTCGCGCACCGCCTTCGGTGGATCAACAACACCGGCACCTTTTGCTGGGCTACCCCTCTCCCTAGCCCTCCCCCGCAAGGGGGGAGGGAACGCACCTTTGTCGGAGCGCCAGCCGGGGCTCATCCCATCAAGTTTCAAGCTGCCTGCCGCAGCGGGGTCCAGGCGAACTCCGGATAGTAATTGTCCATCATGCGGTCGACATACGCCGTGAGGTTCGCAAATCCCTCGGCCCGCTGCCGCAGTCCGGACTCGAAGAACGGCGTCAGGATCCCCGCGAGCGCGCCGAAGGCTGTCGCATCGACGCCGCAGGGCTTGTTGCCCATCAGATAGGCCTTGTCGCCGAGCTGCACCGACAGCGCGAACAGCGAGCGGACGGCGAGATCGACGTCGTCATCGGGCGCATGGCGGCCAAGACCGGAGAGCAGATAGTTCTCGGCGACGCGGAACTGCGCGTCCTCGCGCAGCTTCTCGCGGTTGTGCTCCGGTGCGCCGTCGAAGAAATGCGCAGGGCCCTTGGCAAAATTGACCGGATCGACCCAGCGCGCGCCGACCAGCGCCCAATAGACATGGTGCTCGATCATGCGCTCGAACGCCCAGGCCTGCGCGCGCTCCTGCAGCGAGAGGCCGGCGTCGAAATCGAAGCCGTAGCGGCGCTCGATATGGGCGCGGATGAAGGTGGAATCGGCCACCGCCTCGCCGCCATCGTCGATGAACGGCAATTGCCCCTTCGGCGAGGCGGGCGGCATCGCGCGCTCCTTCCGGTAGGGCAGCCCCGCCATCTTGAGCTGCACCTCCGTCTTGGTGACGAAGGGGCTGATTTCCGGCAGGCCGAAGCCGGTGCCAAAGCCGTAAAGCGTGATCATGAAAGCTCTCCTGAACCTGCCAAGTTTGATGGAACCTAGTGACGGGCTGCTGCCACCATGGTGGCAGCAGCCGTGATATCTTCTGCGAAACGGGCCCCCCGCCAGGCGCGGGTCATGACGTGGCGGACCAGTGCGTCCGCGGCCTGGGTCAGCGAGCGCGCCACCACGCTTGCGAGTGCAAATCGGAGATCAACGGCCATGAGATCGAGCGAAACGAGGCGGCCAAAGGCCCGGGCCTGCCACAGCTGCGCCCGCCACAGCGGTGCGGCCAGGCCGAGATGGATTGGAGTGATCATGGACAAATCCTCTTCAGTCGATGTGTTGTCCCGGTATAGAACCCCCCTGCTGCCAACATCCTGTCAGCAGCCGCGCGCCGATTTCTGATCCGTCGTTCGAGAAGAGAATTGTCATGAGACGCGCCGACCGGCTGTTTCAGATCATCCAGGTGCTCCGGCGCACGCGGAAGCCGCTGACGGCGGACGCGATCGCGGCCGAGCTCGAGACCTCGAAGCGCACGATCTATCGCGACATCGCGACGCTGATCGGCCAGCGCGTGCCGATCCGCGGCGAGGCCGGCATGGGCTACATCCTGGAAAAGGGTTTTGACCTGCCGCCTTTGATGCTGACACCCGACGAGATCGAGGCGGCGGTGCTGGGCGCGCAATGGGTTGCGGGTCATGCCGATTCGGCGCTCGCGCGCGCGGCCGAAGACCTGATGGCCAAGATCGCCGACACGGTCCCCGAGCGCCTGCGCCCCTTCGTGCTGGAGCCGGCGAGCCGGGCGCGGCCGAGCTGGAACAGGGAGCCTGATCGCCTCGACATGGTGCGCACGCGCACCCAGATCCACGAGGGCAAGAAGATCATGCTGCGCTATCGCGACGAGCAGGGCCGCGCCAGCGAACGCATGATCTGGCCGATCTCGGTCGGCTATCTCGAAGCCGTGCGCCTGCTCGCGGCCTGGTGCGAGCTACGCAGCGACTTCCGCAGCTTCCGCACCGACCGCGTGGTGGACGCGACCTATCTCGACGAACGATATCCGGAACGGCGCGACGTGCTGCGCGCGAGATGGCGGCAGAGCCTGGTCTGGGGTCCGCCGAAGGACACATGACGACGATGCAAGAGATCGACCTGTCGAGCTGCTGCCAGAGTTGCGGCGCCTGCTGCGGCTATTCGCAGAACTGGCCGCGCTTCTCGATCGAGAGCGACGAGGAGCTTGCCGCGATTCCTGAAGCGCTGGTCAACGACCGCCAGTCCGGCATGCGCTGCGAGGGCGATCGCTGCGCGGCGTTGCAGGGAGAGATCGGAAAGGCGACGGCCTGCGGCATCTACGCGGTGCGGCCGGAGGTGTGCCGCACCTGCATGCCCGGCGACGCCGAATGTGCGATGGCGCGGCGGAAGTTCGGGCTGCCGGTTATAGAGTCTGCTTAGGCCGGAACGGCTTCGCTGATCTCGTCGTCGATCTCGTCATCGAGCGGTGCGAGCACCGACAGCGGCTTGGTCGACAGCGTGATCGGCTTGCGGCCGCCCGACAGCGACGGCGACGATTTGGTCGAGCTCTGACGCGACAACGCGTAGAGCGTCGAGCCGACACGGCCGCCGTTCTCGATCAGGTCGCGCTCGCTGCAGCTCGCTGCGATCGCGACCGCCAGCGAGTGCAGATGGCTGCGGCGATAGCAGAACAGCGCCAGACGGGCGCGCGCGTCAGGGGAAACACTCTCAACCAGCCTCGGCAGGCCACTCTCGCTGGCGCGATACATCTCGCCAAGGAGCTCGTCGCGAACCGGGCAGAAATCGCTTTCAAAGGCGTCGCGGCTTGAAAACATTGCAGTTCTCCCTCGTGTGCGGAAGATGCAGCGCAATTCTCTAATGAAAGGTTAACCACGCTGGGCGGTAGTCACCCGGGGTTCTTGTGCCCTGGCCGCGAATCAGAGGGACCCGGCAGGCAGCTTCCCTGCGGCCATCCTTCGAGACGCCCGCCTTCGGCGGGCCAGGATGAGGTCTGTTTACGCGGAAAGATTCCCCCTCATGGTGAGGAGGCAGCAATTCCAGAGCGCCTTCTGCCTCGTCCGTCATTCCGGGGCGGTCCGCAGGACCGAACTATGGTGCGCAGTTGCGCACCAGGGAATCTCGAGATTCCGGGTTCTCGCTTCGCGAGCCCCGGAATGACAAGGTGCGAACAATCAGTTCGCCGCCATGAAGATGGAAAGGCCGAAGCCGGTCAGGTGGTGCAGCGCCTGGTCGACGCCGATCAGGGTCCAGAACCAGGGATGTGAAAGGTCGACGCCGAAATTGGCGGAGACGAATCCCTTGGCGCGGTCGATCGTGATGTGGATCAGGAAGTCGATAAAGGCCACGAACCAGAATTTCGGCGCGACGATCACGATCAGCGGCAGCGCGACCGCAAGGTGAACCAGGCAATGCACCAGCAGCGGCAGGGCCCAGCCGTGCTTCTGGTCCTTGCCATGCGCCATCCAGGCGGTCTGGAGGACGAAATCGGCGATGATGTGCTTGAAGGTGAGCAGCAGCATCCAGCCAATGAGCGCTTCGACCGGAACCGCCGAGGACATGGAAGGAAACGACAAAGCTGACGCCCTCATTGACGTGACAAGAAAGATTGGAGCGTTCAGCGCAACTTCTTCTTGGACCGGTCAAATCGCCGGGACGGACAATTTATGACATCTCCCGCGGCGGAATGCAGCCAGGGGGAACCGGAAAATCGCAAACTGTGGCTAACTGGTGATAGGATGACCAGTCGCCGCGCCCGCGCTGAGTAAGGTTACCTTCGGCTCGAAATTTGCATTCCGCGACCTTCGAGCTATCATCGACGGCAGAGAATTTCGTTCTTTTTTCAGGCGTTTACGAATTACAGGGCGTCCGCAGTGACCTCACGAGCGAGCCGCCTGCCACCGAAGAATAAGGCCAAGAGTGCTGCCATGAGTACTGAAGGCCCCAATTCGTCACCGACCGAATCGCCGCCGCGGCGTCCCAAGGTGATCAAGACCAATCAGCAGCAGGTGCTGCTTTACGTCGTGCTGACCCTGCTGCTGTCGCTTGCCACCGTCTGGGGCGGCCGCGCCCTGGTGCATAATTCGGAGACCCTGACCTTTGCCGTCGGCGCCCCCAACAGCGACGAGGCGCTGTTCGCCGCGAAGCTCGCCACGGTGTTGAAGACCAACGCCTCGCGCTTCCGGATCAAGATCGTCAACAACCCTGATAACGCCAAGGCGCTCGCGCAGTTCGACCGCCGGCAGGCCGACCTCGCCGTGCTGCGCACCGACGCCAAGGTGCCGCTGCGGGCACGCACGCTCGCGATTCTCGAGCACGACCTCGTGCTCCTGCTCGGACCCGGCAACAAGAAGATCAAGTCGCTCGCCGAGTTGAAGAAGAAGAAGGTCGCCGTCCTCGCCGAGAACGAATCCTCGCTCGCCTTCGTCCGTGGCATCCTCGACATTCCCGAGGGACCTGACGCCGCGAAGGTGCAGATGGCGCCGCAGGGCGCAACGCTCGACAAGCTGTTTGCGCCGGCAAACGGCTTCGGTGCGGTGATCGCCATCGTCCACGCCTCGAAAGCGGTGCGGGACAAGAGCTATGAGCAGGTCGCCAAACGCGGCGGCTTCACGCTCAACGCGATCGACGAGGTCAAGGCGCTGGCGCGCAAATTCCCCGGCATTTCCGAGGAAACGCTGACGGCTGGCATGCTGGCGGCCGCGCCTGAAATTCCCGACGACGATCTCGATACGGTCGGGCTCGAATGGCTGCTGGTCACGCAATCCAGGATGTCGGCGACCACGGCGGGCGAGCTGGCGCGTACCATTTACGAGAACAAGTCCGCGCTCGGGCTCGACAGCGGCTTCGCCAGCAGGATCGAGCCGGCCTCCGTCGAGAAGGACGCCTTCGTGATGGCGCATCAGGGCGCGGCCGACTACATCAATGACGACACCAAGTCGTTCATGGATAAGTACAGCGACATGATGTATCTGGGCGCCGCCGCGCTCAGCGTCATCGGCTCGATCTTCGCCGCGATCTACGCCAAGATCACGAGGATCGCGCCGGAGAAGGCCAGCGAGCTCTCCACCGCCATCCTCGACATCGGCGAGCGCATCGAGCACGCCCATTCGCTGGACCAGCTCGAATGTCTGCAGGACGAGCTGGAAGGCATCTTGCGCGGCGCTGTCATCGGGCTCAGGGACGGTACGATCAGTACCGACGGGCTCGACACCTTCAAGCTCGGCTACGAATTCGTCCGCGACGAGATCGGCATGCGTCGCGACTACCTCAAGCGGCACGCCAGCGAAGCCGAGAAGGCCGCCCGCGACGCCGCAGCGCCCCCGCACGACGACAGCAATGTCGTGGTGGTGAAGACCGCGCAGAGCGCTTGATCGGAGGGGGCGGGGTCCCCCGCTCTCGTGTCCCGGACAAGCTGCAATGCCGAAGGCGTTGCAGCGCCAAGCCGGGACCCAGGAAGCCGCACCGTGCGCTGCTGCATGGGCCCCGGCTCTGCAGCGCATCACTGCGTGTTGCGCTGCGTCCGGGGCACGAGACTGCTGGCGAGCGCCGCCCCGCTCGATCAACGGCCGGCCGCCTGGAACCGGTCCGATCCACAACCTTTGGTTACCTGATGCAACCGGAGACACGCACCATGCGTATGCTCCTCATGATCTTCCTTCTGGGAATGCTGGCGGCGGTGGGCTATTTCGCTTATTCCGCGATGGCGGTCGAAGGTGACCCGATCCCGACGGAAGGCTATGTGGCCCTCGCCCTGGGGGCCGGATTCTCCGTCATCGTCGGCATCGGCCTGATGGTCCTGCTGTTCTTCAGCAGCCGCCGCGGCTACGACGAGCCACCGCATTTCAGGTAACGGCTCGGCCCGCAGCCGGCCCCCTCTCCCCCGATTCGACGATGCTGCAGCGCGCGCGGCCGTCGTTGACGGCCCCGACACGGGCGGGCACTTTGGCGCCGCGGTCCCAGCCGGGCCCGCAAGAACCAAGACCGAGCCGCCTTCCCGCATGTCCAAGCCGCTGATCTCCGCTCTGGCCCAGTTTGCGGCCGCCACAGCCGGCCGCAACATGACCAAGGCGGCCTATGTGGCCGTCGGCGTCGGCATACTCAGCATGGTGCTGCTGACGGACAACCGGGCCAATGAGGCGAGCGGCTGGGTCACCGGCCTGCTCTGGGCCTGTCTCGTCTATTTCGTGTTCGAATGGCTGGTCCGGCTGCGCCACATGGCGCGAACGGGGCGCCTTGCGCTTTACATGTCCTCCTCCGCCGGTATCGTCGACGCGATTGGGGCGCTGGCCGTGCCGGCCGCGCTGGTTCTCGGCATCGAGCCGAAGACGGCCTGGCTGCTCAGCGTGCTCTGGGTGCTGAAGGTGGTGCCGGGCATTCCGGGCCTGCGACAGCTCCGCCGCGTGCTGGTGCTGGAATCGGGGCCGCTGGTCAGCGTGCTCGTGATCTTCCTGATGGTGGTCTTCCTCGCCTCGGTCGCCGAACATTTCCTGGAGCGGGATGTGCAGCCGCAAACGTTCGGCAGCGTCCCGGCGGCATTGTGGTGGGCCGTCGTAACCCTGACGACGACGGGCTATGGCGACGTCGTGCCGGTCACGCCGCTGGGTCGCATCGTGGCGGCGCTGGTGATGATCTCCGGCCTCGGCGTGTTCGGCCTCTGGACCGGTATTTTGGCGACCGGCTTTGCCGCGGAGACCCGGCGCGACAATTTCCTCAAGACCTGGGAATCGGTCAGCAAGGTGCCGTTCTTCGCGGCGCTCGGACCTGCCGCCATTGCCGACGTCACCCACATGCTGCGGACCATGGAGCTGCCGGCGCGGACCATGATCATCCGCAAGGGCGCGCAGGGCGACTGCATGTATTTCATCGCCGCCGGCGAGGTCGAGGTCGACCTGCCCGGCAAGAAGGTGCAGCTCGGCGAGGGCGCCTTCTTCGGCGAGATGGCGCTGCTCGGCAACAATTTGCGCGGCGCCAACGTCTCGACCACGAAAGTGTCGCGGCTGCTGGTGCTCGACCTCGTCGACTTCCGCGTGCTGATGGCGCGGCATCCCGATCTCGCCGAGACCATCGATGCGGAAGCAAAACGCCGCGCGCTCGAAAACAAATAAAGGGAGACAAGAATGTCGGATTCCACCGACGCGGCATCAAGCCCTGTGCTCGAAATCATGGGCGCACGCGCCACCATCCGCCTCAACCGGCCCAAACATCTCAACCGGCTCCAGGCCGAGGACCTCGGCGAGCTCGTCAAACTGTTCGACGCCGTCGAGGCCGATCCCGCCATCCGCGTGCTGGTGCTGACCGGAACGGGCCGTGCCTTCTCCGCCGGCTACGACCTCAATTCGGTCGCCGAGCGCGCGGTGAGCGCGAACGAGCAGCAGAGCGCAGGCTCCGCCTTCGAGGTGGTCGTCAACCGGCTGGAGGATCTGGGTGTCCCGACGATCTGCCGGCTCAACGGCGGCGTCTATGGCGGCTCGACCGACCTCGCGCTGGCCTGCGATTTCCGCATCGGCGTCGACACCGCCGAGATGTTCATGCCGGCGGCACGGCTCGGGCTGCATTATTACCGGAGCGGCATCAAACGCTACGTGACGCGGCTCGGCGTCGACAATGCGAAGAAGCTGTTCCTGACAGCGCAGAAGATCACCGCGCCGGAGATGCTGCGCATCGGCTATCTCACCGCCATGGTGCCGGAAGAGACGCTCGACGAGGAAGTCGACAGGCTCGCCGCAATCCTCGCCGGCAACGCGCCGCAGGCGATGGCCGGCATGAAGCGCGCGATCAACGAATTCGCCCGCGGCGAGCTCGACGAACAAGCCGCCGACCAGCGCCACCGCGACAGCATGCGCGGCGACGAGATCAAGGAAGGCATCAAGGCGTTCGCGGAGAAGCGGGCACCAAAATTCTGATCACGCCCGCTTCGACCGCATGGCGCGCACCTGCGTGAGCTTGGGATCGCGGACGAGCGCCTGGTAGCGTTTGCTGTCGATGGCATAGATCGCGATCCGGCCCTCACTATCGGCATGAACGCCCCAGCCGAAGCGCTTACCCAGGCTCGACGCCCTCATGCACGCCTGCCCCCGGGAGAAGAACGCTTCCCGGGCCGCACGCTTCTCCGCTGTCGTCGCCCTCGCATCGAGCTCGCGTCCCGGCGCAGACGTCGCGAAGATCACGTCGTCGGACGTGTATTTGTAGGGTGCCTTGGCGATCATCCCATATTGCAGGCATGCCACCGTCGGCTTTCCCGCGCGCAGCGGCGGCTCCTCGCCAGTGCACGCGGGACAGTCTTCAGCAACCCGAATAAAGGTGTTGAAGCAGTTCGTCGTATGCGCCGTCTTCGTCATCTACAACCCTGGTTCATTCCCCCGACAGCCGCAGCATGCTGCGCCGCCATCTCGGCATCCGCCGCATTGATGCGCTGGAACGCGGGACGCGAAGTCATGCGCTCGGCATAGCTAACGAATACATCTTTTTTCGGCACGATGCCGAACATGATGGTCCAGCTGAAGGCGACGCCCCACAGCACGTCCGCGGCGGTCATGCGCTCGCCGAGCAGGTACGGGCCCTTCGACAGCTGTGCCTCCAGCGCACCCAGCATGGTGTCGTAATCGGCATAGGGCGATTGCGTGATCGGGGCCGGCTCGCGCTGCATGAACTTGTCGATCAAGGCCGGCTCGAAGGAAGAGCCGTAATAGGCGATCCAGCGCAGATAAGGACCGCGCAGCGGATCGTTCAACGCCGGCGTCAACCCGGCCTGCGGAAACAGATCGGCGAGAAAGATGGTGATCGCGACCTGCTCGGTCACCAGCGCTTCGCCGTGGCGGACCGCCGGCACCTTGCCGAGCGGATTGACGGCGAGATAGGCGGCCTGGCGCTGCTCGCCGGCCTTCATGTTGAGAACATGGAGATCGTAAGGCGCCCCCAGTTCTTCCAGCAGCACCCGCGTGCCGGTGGCCCGGCTTTGCGGCGAATAATACAGGGTGATGCGGTTCGGATCGGTCATGGCAAATCTCCATCTGGCCAGTCGGCGAGGCGCATCTTGTAGCGGCCCATACCTGACATCCTGTGTCAGGTATGGTTTAAGGGATCATGCGCGCGAGCCGGATGCTGTCGATCCTCACCACCCTTCAGGCCAGGGGGCAGGTCACCGCGCCCGAGCTCGCGGAAACCTGCGAAGTGTCGGTGCGCACGATCTATCGCGACATCGACGCGCTCGCGGCCTCCGGCGTTCCTGTCTATGCCGACCGCGGCCCGGAGGGCGGCTATCGCCTGCTTGACGGCTATCGCGTCCGGCTGAACGGCCTGTCGCAGAACGAGGCGGAAGCGCTGTTCCTTGCGGGGCTTCCCGGCCCAGCGGCGGCGCTGGGGCTGGACGCGGCAATGATCGCCGCGCAGAACAAGCTGATGGCGGCGCTGCCCGCCAATCTGCGCGAAGACGCCGGGCGCATGCAGGAGCGTTTTCACCTGGACGCACCGGGCTGGTTCGGCGAGACGGAAGAACCAAAACATCTGCGCACCATCGCTGGCGCCACTCTGCGCGGGGCATTGATAAAAATCCGCTACCGGAGCTGGCGCGCGGAGAAGCAGCGCCGTGTCGCTCCGCTCGGTCTCGTGCTGAAGGGCGGCAGCTGGTATCTCGCCGGCCAAGTCGACGGCAGCGTGCGGACCTATCGCGTCGCGCGCGTGCTCGACTGTTCCGCGCTCGACGACCGCTTCGCTCGTCCCGCCGATTTCGATCTCGCCGCCTACTGGCAGGCTGCGACACTTCGCCTCGAAGCGGAGATGCATCCCAATGTCGCGGTCGTCCGGCTGTCGCCGTTCGGCGTCAAGCTGCTGGACGCGTTGAGCCAGCCTTACGTCAAGGCGCGCACGGAGATCGAAGAGACCACTGACGCCGACGGCTGGCGCATCGCGCGGGTGCCGACCGGCAAGACGTCCTGGCATGCCGCAGCCGAATTGCTGCGGCTCGGCCCCGAGGCCGAAGTGCTGGAGCCGGCCGATCTCCGCGAGAAGATGGCCGAGATGACCCGTGCCATGGCCGCGCGCTATGGCGCGGCGCGGAAAGCCTGACCGCGGCGCACTTTCCCGCGGCCGACGAAACAATCCTGAAACACGATTCTCAGACCACGCCGTGAACGCATTCGCGGCTCAGGCCGACCGAGATGCAGGGACACAACAACGGCCTCGCGCCAAACTGGAGAATGAAGATGTTTCGTAAGCTTGCTCTTGGTCTGATCGCCGCCGGCTCGCTCGGCGCCGCTGCTCTCGCGCCCACCGCCGCTTCGGCTCACGGCTTCCATCATCACTGGGGTCACGGCTGGGGCCCGGGCTATGGCTTCGGCGGCATCTACGTCAACACCGGCGTCAGCAACTGCTACCAGGAGCGCGTCGTCCAGACCCGTCACGGCCTGCGCGTCCGCGTCGTGAATGTCTGCGCCTACGGGATCTACTGATATCTCGCCTTCACGACAAAGCTCCGGTCGCATCGCGGCCGGAGTTTTGCGTTTGGCTAGCTACCCTGCCGCTGCCGGCGAAACCAGGCCCAGGTCTCGCGCGTCGTCCTGATGTAGCCGCGCCCGCGATAAACGATCTCACCGTCGACGATCTCGTTCAGCTTCGGCAGGGCGTGAAAGGGAATCGAGGGATAGGCGTGATGCTCGACATGGTAGGGCATGTTCCACGCGAACCATTTGACGATGGCACCGGTAGAGGTGGTGCGGGTGTTCTGAAAGGCGCTGCGGGTGCGGTCGCAGCCGGTGTGCTCGGCATAGAGATAGGGCCGCAGGAAGAACTGCCCGATCACAAGCGGCACGATCCAGACCCAGAGCAGCAGCGCTGAGGCGAACCACAGCGACAGCGCAAGCAGCAATGCATAGAGTGCGACATAGGCGCGCGCCTCGCGCACGATGGTGCCGCGCTTGTTCCCGGGAATCCAGGGCACGACGACCTTGCCGGTGACGGCGTGGCCGAGCATCAGCCGCAGGCGGCCGGCGACCTGGAGCAGGCCACTATAGGCGATCGCGAGTTGGGTGTCCGAGGCCGGCTTCACGCCGACGATCAGCTCGGGGTCCTTCTCCGGATCCTGGGTGTAGCGGTGATGGTCCCAGTGGAACAGACAGTAATATTCGTAGGGCAATCCGATGATGAAGGCCGAGAGATAGCCGACCACGAGATTGAGGCCGCGGCTCCTGAACGCGGTCTTGTGCGCGGTCTCGTGCACCGCCATGAACAGGAAGGCGACGACATAGCCCTGCACTGCTATCAGCGGCAGCGCCCAGAGCACGCCGTAGCGCGAGGTCACCATCCAGATCAGAGTGCCGACCAGCGCGATCACGCCGTAATGACCGAGGCTCTGTGCCGCGCCCCTGAGGTTCGAGCGCGCTGACAATTCGCGCAGCATGGCCGGGCTCAGCGGCTTCAGGCGATGGCCGGGCTCGGAAACGGTCGCGTCGGTCATGAGCGGATGCCTGTCTTACTTGGCGAGGAGCGCTGCGATCTCGGCCTTGATGAAGGCCTGGTCGCGCGGGTTGTTGACGGGATTACCGGCACGATGGCCGTGCAGCGAAGGGATCGGATGCAGCACGGCTGACTTTGCATTGACCAGCTTTCCGAGCTCGTCCTCGTTGTCGCGGACGTCGAAATAGCGATCGGTCGCGCCCGGCAACAGCAGCATATGCGCACGTATCGCAGCGAGCGCGCGATCGAGATCGCCGCCGAAGGCCGTGCACTGGCTGATATCGCCGCACTGCCAGATGCCGACCTGAGCCAGGAGATCGTTGGCATCGCGCCGCGCGAAGGTCGCGTCCCATGCGCGGACGAGATAATCCTCCAGCGAGGTGAATCCGGCCTCGCGCCAGAGCTCGTCGCGATAGAAGCCGTGCGACATCGCCCATCCGGCATAGACGCGCCCCATAGCGCGATAGCCGGCGACGGGCCTTTCGACGAAGCGGCCGTCCCGAAAAGCGGGATCGCCTGTCAGCGCCGCCTTCACGCTTTCGAGGAAGACGTGGTTATAGGGCGAACAGCGCGCGCTGCCGCAGACGACCGCGGCGCGCTCGACCATATCAGGATGCAGCGCCGCCCAGTGATAGGCCTGCATGCCGCCCATCGACCAGCCATAGACCAGCGCAAGTCTTGTAATGCCGAAGCGCTCGGTGAGAAGGCGATGCTGGACGGCGATCGCATCGTGATAGGTGACCATCGGGAACGACGCGGCGGAGTTCGACGGCGAGGACGACAGGCCGTTGCCGAACAGGTTGGGGATGACGATGAAATAACGCGTGGAGTCGAGCACGCCGTTGGGCCCGATCAGCCACTCGGTGTCGACATGCTGCGCGCTGAACGAGGTCGGATAGAGGATGACGTTGTCCCTGGCCGGACTCAGCGTGCCGTAGGTCTTGTAGGCGAGCTGCGTCTTCGGAAAGACGGCGCCGGACTGGAGCGCGACGTCGCCGGCCTCGAAGATCTCGTAGTCGCGCTCAGCCATGATGCGTCCACCCCTCGCTCGCGCGGCCTCACAACGCGCCGCGGCAATGGCGATGCATCGATCATGCCGGGCTGCAGCGCGCCGTTGCGCCACACTCAATAACTGTACGTTTAGTACATTTATTGCCGACCGGCAAGATAAATCCGATCGCGGCGCCGGGTCTCAGGCGATGGCCACGATATATCGCGCCACCGATGCCGCGAAGGCGGCCTTGGCACCGCTGGCGATGTTGCGTCCCCACCAGGCGCCATAGATGCGATCGAAGGCGAGCGGCTCGACGGCGCCAGCGATCCGCCTCACGGCGGCTGCGTTGAGCGGCATGTAGTTCGGATAGGAGTACATGAAGCTGACGAAGCGGCGGTCCATGGTCACCTGCGCGATATCGCCGGTGAGCAGCGCGCCCCCGCCGTCCGCGCCGCGTGCCCAGTGCAGCATGGTGGCGCCGGCGAAATGGCCGCCGGTGCGCAGCAGCAGCAAATCGTCGGAGATGCGGTGCTGATCGCCGGTCCAGTGCACGATCGATGGATGCGGACGCGTCACCCATTGGCGATCATCGGCATGCAGGTAGACCGGCACACCTCCGAAGGCCTCGCTCCAGTCGGCGAGCGCGCCATAATAATGCGGGTGCGAGATCGCGATCGCCTTCAACCCTCCGAGCGAGCGGACATGCGCGATCGCCTCCGGCGTCGCCAGCGGCACGCAGTCCCACATCATGCATCCCTCCGCCAGCGGCACCAGCAGCGCACGCTGGCCGATGGCAAAACTCGGCTCGAGCCCGAGACCGGTGAGGCCCAGATCGTCGCGCCAGACCACGCGGTGACGTTCCGCCAGCGCCTCGCGCGTCAGGAAGGTCTGTCCCTTCCAGTTCACGAATTGCCGTTCGTCCTCACAGATCGGGCAGGACGCAGGCGGACGTCCGCTCTCCGAAAATTGCGCGCCGCAGGTTTCGCAGGTCCAGAGGGACATGGTCAGGATCCGAAAAAGGACGGAACGACGTGATGCAACATCGTCCCGCCGACGTGAGAAACGAGGAACCAACGCTGTCAGCAGGTTACGTTCTGGTCCATGCCGGCGCAATCGGCCGGCCATCACGATCAGCTTTGCACGAGACCACGGCCCGACCTTCCTGCTGCTCGGCAGCTTTGGTCTTGCGTCATCGGCACTGTGGCTGGCGTTCGGAGCGGCCGTGAAGAAGCATTGAGACCAATCGCCGCGGGAAATCTTGGCACAATTTGCTCGTGCAATCCGAGCAAATAGCTGACTGCGGCACCTGGTCACGGCCTCAACGCGCCATTGCGAGTGGCTTATCACGCAATCCGGCGCTTTTCTCGTTGCGACGCCCTGGCCCGGCGGCGAGGATACTGGCTGCAGCAAATCGCCCAGCGAACGACTTCCACTCGACCGATGACCCAGCCGCAACTCTCATTCGATGGCGACCCCAACGGTCCAGCCTACGAAATGTGGCGCGAGCAGTTTTGCCGTCAGGTGGCGAACGTCGATTTCGTGCCGGTCGGCGAAGGGCGCGTCCACCGGACCATTGCGCCGGCCATCCTTCCCCGCCTCAGACTCTCAGCCTCGTTCGGCACACCGGTGTCGTTCGTGTCGTTGGGGACCAACGACGAACTGGTGATCTCGCTGTCGCCCAATTCGGCGTTGAGCGGGGCCATGGGAAACAGGACGCTGGAGATCGCCGCAGGCGACATCACCATCGGCGATCCCTCGATCAAGGGCGCCCGCATCACCCAGACGGCCCACGGCAATTTCAAGACCGCGCTGCTGCCGCGAAAGACGCTGCTGCGCGCGTGTCCGAACGCCGAGGATCTGATCGCGCGGCCGATCGCCGGCGCCAGCCCCATCGCATCGATGTTCCTGCGATATTACGACCTCGCGCATGCGCATGCCGACAAGCTCGCTCCCGCGGAGCTCGATGCGGTCTCGCAGCACCTGTTCGACCTCTCCGTGCTGATGATCGGGGCGCGCGGCGATGTCGCCGAGGAGGCGCGACTGCGCGGCCTTGCGGCAGCGCGTTTCGAAGCCATCAAGGCCGACATTCTGGCGCAGTTGGACCGCGCCGCAATGTCGCTGTCCGACCTTGCGGCTACGCACCGCATCAGCCCGCGCACGATCCAGTTGCTGTTCGAGAAGGCCGGCATCACCTATAGCGGCTTCGTGCTCGAGCAACGTCTGCTGCGCGCCGAGCGGCTGCTTCGGAATCCGGGCCTGCGCTCGCGCAAGATCATCGAGATCGCGCATCTCGCGGGATTTCACGACGTCTCCTACTTCCATCGCGCGTTTCGCCGTCGCTTCGGAGCGACGCCCGACGATGTCAGGAAGCTGGCCGGCGAGGCCGATTAAAGCATGATCCGGACCCGAAGGGCCGCGCTAGCGCAAAGTGCGAAGCGGTTTTCCGGAAAGATCATGCGTAAACAACAACCTGAAGCGCGATGACGATTCATCCAAATCTCATCGCGCTTTAAGCGGGCTCCGCCGGGGCGGCCCCTGCTATGTCCCAAAGCTCTTCTGGACCGCCTTGTCGAGCGTCTCACCGCCGACGAAGCGCTGGCGCAGCTCGCGCTTGAGCAGCTTGCCGCTCGGATTCTTCGGCAGGGCATCCACGAAGATCACGCGCTTGGGCACCTTGAAATGCGCCATGTGGCCGGCGCAATGCCTGATGACGGTTTCCTCGTCGAGCTTCTCGCCGGTCTTGACCACGACGATGGCGGTGACCGCCTCGATCCAGCGCGGGTCGGGCAGGCCGACCACGGCGACCTCGGAAACCCCTGGAATGCGATAGACCATCTCCTCGACCTCGCGGCTCGCGACATTCTCGCCGCCGGTCTTGATCATGTCCTTGACGCGATCGACCACGGTGATGTGGCCCTCGTCATCGACGGTGGCGAGATCGCCGGAGTGAAACCAGCCGCCGCTGAACGCCGCCGCAGTCTTCACGGGATCGTTGTAATAGCCGGACAAGAGATGCGGCGAGCGATGCACGATCTCGCCGACTTCACCGACCTTGACGTCCTCCATCGCCGTGTTGACGACGCGCGTCTCGACATTGAGCACCGGCTTGCCGGCCGAGCCCGCCTTGCGCAGCTGATCCTCGGGACGCAGCACGGTCGCCAGCGGCGCGATCTCGGTCTGGCCGTAGAAATTCCAGAATTTTACGGCGGGCAGGCGGCGCTGAAGTTCGAGCAGGACCTCCACCGGCATGATCGAGGCGCCGTAATAGCCCTTCTGCAGCGTCGACAGGTCGGTCTTGTCGAAGTTCGGCGAGCGCAGCATCGCGATCCAGATCGTCGGCGGCGCGAAGAAGGACGTGATCCTGTGCGCCTGGATCAGCGCCAGGATGTTGTCGGCGGTCGGCTTGCCCGTGATGACGCCGGAGGCGCCGAGATAGATTTGCGGCCCGAGGAAGACGTCGAGCTGCGCACAGTGATAGAGCGGCAGCGCATGCAGGAACTTGTCCTCCGCGCTCATGCCACCGTCGATGACGCAGCTGACATACTGCCACATCACGGCTTCATGGGTCAGCATCGCGCCCTTGGGCAGGGACTCCGTGCCGCTGGTGTAGACGATCTGCGCGAGATCGCGGCTGTCCACCGATGCTTCCAGGAACGAGCCGTCGGGATCAAGCAGATCGTCGAAGGTGGTGAGGCCGGCCGGAGCCGTGGCGGGATCTTCGCCCGGCAGCCAGATCATCTTCTCGACCGCGCAATCCTTCGCGCTTGCCGCCTTCGCGGGCTCGACGAAGTCAGGCCCGGTCGCGAGCAGCTTTGCGCCAGAACTCTTCAAGATGAAATTGATCTCATCCGGATTGAGCATGAAGTTGATCGGCACCAGCACCGCGCCGATCCGCGCCACCGCGAAGCGCAGCGCCGCGAAGGCGTGCGAGTTGCGCGAGAGCACCGCGAGGCGGTCGCCCTTCCTGACGCCGAGTCCCAGCAGGCCGCGCCCGAGCCGGTTGCAGATCGCGTCCATCTCGGCAAAGGTCCAGCTGACATTGCCGCAGCTCACCGCGAGCTTGTTCGGCTCGCGGCCTGCGGAGCGGCGCAGGAGATCGCCGATCGAATGCTCGCGCGCTTTCGAGATGGTGGCTGCGGTGTCGCCGGTCATGTGTTCCTCCGTATGATGTCTTTGTTGGTAGGATTTCTTTTCTGAAATCTTGCGTCTTGTCGTGCGACGCTATCTGCGCCGGGCCGCCTGCGCGTGCTCCATGTACATGTGCTCGACGGACCGATCGAGCGAGGCGATCTTCTCGAAACCTCGCCGCCAGTCCTGCAGATGCCGGCGGGTCCACAGCACGCCGGCTTCGCGGTCGCGCCGGCGGATCGCATCGATGAGATGGCGGTGCGCGGCGACGAGGCGCGGGCCGCCTTCGGCGACGCCCGTCACGATCATCTCGGTGGTCGGGTAGAACAGTTGCGCCGCAGGCTCGCGCGCAAGCTGGAGCACGCGGTTCTGCGAGGCTTTTGCGACCAGCACATGGAATTCGGCGTCGCATTCGGCAAGCATCGCGGGATTACCAACGACTGCCTCGCTGCGCGCGAGATTGTCGGCAAGCTCGGCGACATTCTCCTCGCTCGCCCGCTCCACCGCACCCTCGATGCTGGCGACCTCCAGCGTCATCGAAGCCTCGTAGAGCTCGCGGAAGGTCACTTCGTGCAACACCAGCGCGCGGCTGAGGCGGCTCGCGAGCTTGCTATAGCGCGGCAGGCAGGCGTGCAGGCGGCGCGATGAATCGCGGCGGATCAGCCCGCCCTCCTCCAGCACGCGGATGCCCTCGCGAATGGTCGAACGGTTGACGCCGAACTGGCGGACCAGGTCGTGCTCGGTGCCGATGGGATCGCCCGGCTTGATGCGACCATTGACGATCTCGCGCTCGATGGCGTCGGCGACCTTCTGATAGGCCGGCGCGACATCGATCGGGCGGAACAGCGGCGCGACGGGCACGATAGCTCCTAATGGCGTTTGTCGGACAAACTATAGGATGGGTCCGAAAGCACGTCAAACATCATCATTTATGCCGCGGATGCAGCAAATTGACTCCTGCGGAACCTCACTCTAACTTTGTCGGACAAAAGGGGCAGAATAGTCCCGCATAAGAGGAAACGTATCCATGAGACCTATCGCAGCCCTCGTGTCTGCGGCCGGCCTGCTGTCGGCTGCCCTGATCATCCCAGCCTCGGCCCAGCAGACCCCGCTCAAGATCGGCGTGCTCTCCGACTTCTCCTCGGTCTATTCCGACATCGGCGGCATGGGGAATGTCGAGGCCACCAAGATGGCCATCGAAGATTTCGGCGGGCAGATGTTCGGCAAGCCGATCGACATGGTCTCGGCCGACGTGCTCAACAAGCCTGACGTCGCCTCCACCATCGCCCGCAAATGGTGGGAGACCGAAGGCGTCGACATGATCATCGACCTGCCGACCTCCGCCACCGCGCTCGCGGTGATGGAGTTGTCGAAGCAGTACGAGAAGATCATGATCGTGACGGACGCGGCGAGCTCCGACATCACCGGCAAATCCTGCTCACCCTATACGGCGCACTGGACCTACGACACCTATGCCAACGCCCATACCGTCGGCAGCGCCATCGTCAAGAACGGCGGCGACACCTGGTTCTTCCTCACCGCCGATTACCTGTTCGGCCATTCGGTCGAGCGCGACACCGGCGACGTCGTGAAGGCCGCCGGCGGCAAGGTGGTCGGCAGCGTCAAGCACCCGCTCAACACGGCGGACTTCTCGTCCTTCCTGCTGCAGGCGCAGGCCTCCAAGGCCAAGATCATCGGGCTCGCTAATGGCGGCGGCGACACCATCAACGCGATCAAGCAGGCCGGCGAGTTCGGCATCGTCGCCGGCGGCCAGAACCTTGCTGCGATCGTGATGTTCATCTCCGACGTGCACAGCCTGGGGCTGAAGCTCGCACAGGGGCTGATCGTCACCGAGGCCTATTATTGGGACCTCAACGACAAGACCCGCGCCTTCGGCAAACGCTTCCTCGAGCGCGTCAAGCGCATGCCGACCATGAACCAGGCCGCGACCTACAGCGCGACGCTGCACTACCTCAAGGCCGTGCAGGCCGCCGGCACCAAGGACACCAAGACGGTGATGGCCAAGATGCGCGAGCTGCCGGTGAAGGATGCCTTCACCGACAACGGCACGCTCCGCGAAGACGGCCGCATGGTGCACAGCATGTATCTGTTCCAGGTCAAGAAGCCCGAGGAATCGAAGGGCCCGTGGGATTACTACAAATTGCTCGCCGAAGTCCCTGCCGACCAGGCGTTCCGGCCGCTGAAGGATGGCGGCTGCCCGCTGCTGAAGTGAGCACGGATAATCTGGGAATCGACGACGACCCGCTCAACAAGGCTTGCCGTCCGCCTGATCGACCAAGGCGGACGGGCCATCGCGACGAGCTGCCTAAAATAGAGACAGGCACACCTCGCGCCGCCGTCTGATCTGCATCAAGTTGCGATGCAAAAATCGCTGCAATGGTGAGACCGCCCGACCGTGCAAACAGCGGTCGGGCGTTCGTGTCTCAACATGTGGGCGCCGCCACACGGCGTAATGAACAGATGAACTTCACACCGGGGCGCATCGTCGCCGCGATCGCCATCCTCGTTGCGGGCGGCGGCTACTACTACTGGCAGCACCGCGATTCCAACACGCTGCCTGCAGGCTTTTCCCGCGGCAACGGTCGCATCGAGGCGGTCGAGATCGACATCGCCACCAAGACGCCGGGCCGGATTCGCGAGATTCTGGTCAACGAAGGTGATTTCGTGCGCGCCGGCCAGGTTCTGGCGCGCATGGACACCGAGCAATTGCAGGCACAGCGCCGCCAGGCCGAAGCGCAGCTGCAGCGCGCCTCGATCAATGTCGAGACCGCGAAGAGCCTGGTGAACCAGCGCGAGGCCGAGCGCAGGGCTGCGGAGGCCGTGGTCGACCAGCGCATCGCGCAACTCGATACGACGAGCCGCAAGCTCGATCGTTCCGAGCAATTGATCAGGACGAATGCGGTGTCGCAGCAGGTGCTGGACGACGACCGCTCGACCAATGCCACTGCGAAGGCGGCGCTTGCTGCGGCCCAGGCCCAGGTTGCGGCCTCGGAAGCCGCGATCAGCTCCTCACGCGCCATGGTGATCGATGCCGGCGCCTCGGTCGACGCCGCCAAGGCCGCGATCGAAAGCATCAACGCCGACCTCAATGACAGCGTGCTGAAGGCGCCGCGCGATGGCCGCGTGCAGTATCGCGTGTCGCAGCCGGGCGAAGTGCTCGCAGCCGGCGGCCGCGTCCTCAACATGGTCGATCTCGGCGACGTCTACATGACGTTCTTCCTGCCGACGGCGGATGCCGGCCGTGTCGCGATTGGCACCGAGGTCCGGCTCGTGCTCGACGCCATCCCGCAATATGTGATCCCGGCCAAAGCCACCTTCGTCGCCGACGTCGCGCAATTCACGCCCAAGACCGTCGAGACCGAGGAGGAACGTCAGAAGCTGATGTTCCGGATCAAGGCGCATATCGCGCCGGACCTCCTGCGCCAGCACATCGAACAGGTGAAGACCGGCCTGCCCGGCATGGCCTATGTGCAGCTCGATCCGGCCGCGCAATGGCCCGACAATCTCAAGATCAAGCTGACCCGATGAGCGCGACCGCCATAGCCGACGCACCGGCTGCCGCCGGCGGCGTGGTGCATCTCGAAAACGTGGGCCTGAGCTACGGCAAGACCCGCGCGCTGGACGGCATCACCCTCGACCTCCCATCCGGCGGCATGATCGGATTGATCGGTCCCGACGGGGTCGGCAAATCCAGCCTGCTCGCGCTGATCGCCGGCGCGCGCGCGATCCAGGACGGACGCATCCACGTGCTCGGCGGCGACATGGCAAGCTCCGGCCATCGCCGCAACGTGTGCCCCGACATCGCCTATATGCCGCAGGGCCTCGGCAAGAACCTGTATCCGACGCTGTCGGTGTTCGAGAACATCGACTTCTTCGGCCGCCTGTTCGGACACGACAAGGCGGAACGAGGCCGGCGGATCGCCAGCCTCATGCGCGACACCGGGCTTGCTCCGTTCGCCGACCGGCCGGCGGCAAAGCTCTCCGGCGGGATGAAGCAGAAGGTGGGCCTGTGCTGCGCCCTGATCCACGATCCCGAGCTCCTGATCCTCGACGAGCCGACCACCGGCGTCGATCCGTTGTCGCGGCGCCAGTTCTGGGAGCTGATCGCCTCGATCCGGAGCAGCCGGCCCGGCATGAGCGTGATCGTCTCGACCGCCTATATGGAAGAGGCCGCGCAGTTCGACTTTCTCGTCGCGATGAACGCCGGTCGGGTGCTGGCGACGGGAACGCCCGCCGCGCTGCTGCGGCAGACCGGTACCGAGACACTTGACGATGCCTTCATCCATCTCTTGCCGGAGGAGGATCGCGGCAACCACACCAGCGTCGTCATTCCCCCGCGCAGCGAGGACCATGACGAGATCGCAATCGAGGCCGAGCATCTGACCCGGCGGTTCAACGACTTCGTCGCCGTCGACGACGTGAGCTTCCGCATCAGGAAGGGCGAGATCTTCGGCTTCCTCGGCTCGAACGGATGCGGCAAGACCACGACCATGAAGATGCTGACTGGTCTACTGCCCGTGAGCGGAGGCAACGCGCGGCTCTTCGGCAAGGCGATCGATGCCGGCGACATGTCCGTGCGCCGCCGCATCGGCTACATGTCACAGGGCTTCTCGCTCTATTCGGAGCTGACGGTCGCACAAAATCTGGATTTGCATGCGCGGCTGTTCGAGCTGCCGGCGGAGACCGTCGCCGCACGCATCGACGAGATGATGACCCGGTTCGATCTTTCGGACGTGACCGACGCCCTGCCCGATGCGCTGCCGCTCGGCCTCAGGCAGCGGCTGTCGCTGGCGGTCGCGATGATCCACGCGCCAGACATCCTCATCCTCGACGAGCCGACCTCCGGCGTCGACCCCGTGGCACGCGACCGCTTCTGGCAGATTCTCGCCGAGCTCTCGCGCAAGGACAACGTCACCATTTTCGTCTCGACCCATTTCATGAACGAGGCCGAGCGCTGCGACCGGGTCTCGCTGATGCATGCGGGCAAGGTGCTGACGTCGGACACGCCCGCCGCGATCGTGGCCGCACGCGGCACCGCCACGCTGGAGCAGGCCTTCATCGCCTGCCTCGAAGAGGCGATCGCCGACACCACGGATCCGGTCGGGCCGCCGGCGGCTGCATCGCCCAGCCCAACGACGGCGGCTGCCGTGCTTCCGCGCAAGCGCAGTGCGACGTTCAATCTGACCCGTATGCTCGCCTACTCCCGGCGCGAGGCGCTCGAACTGCAGCGCGATCCGATCCGCGCCACGCTGGCAATCCTCGGCAGCGTGCTATTGCTGTTCGTACTTGGCTACGGCATCAGCATGGACGTCGAGAACCTGACCTTCGCCGTGCTCGATCGCGACGACACCGCCATCAGCCGCGACTACAGCCTTCAGATCGCGGGGTCGCGCTACTTCACCGAAAAATCCCCGATCACCGACTACGCCGACCTCGACCGCCGCATGCGCGCCGGCGAGATCGGCCTTGCCATCGAATTGCCACCCGGCTTCGGCCGCGACGTCAGCCGCGGCCGCCATGTCGAGATCGGCGCCTGGGTCGACGGCGCCAACCCGACCCGCGCCGAGACGCTGCGCTCCTATGCCCAGGCCATCCATGCGACCTGGCTGGCGCAGAAGGGCCGTGAGCTCTATGGCGAGGCGGCGATCGCCGGCTCCTACCAGCTTCAGCTGCGCTACCGCTACAATCCCGACGTCAGGAGCGTCGTCGCCATGGCGCCGGGCATCATCCCGCTGCTGCTGATCATGATCCCGGCGGTGCTCGCCGCACTCGCGGTGGTGCGCGAGAAGGAGCTCGGCTCGATCGTCAATTTCTACGTGACACCGGTGACGCGGCTGGAATTCCTGCTCGGCACGCAACTGCCTTACATCGTGCTCGCATTCGGAAACTTTCTCCTCCTCGTCGGCTTCGCGCTTGTCGTGTTCGGCGTGCCCTTCACCGGCAGCTTTGCGGCCTATGCGCTCGCCGCCCTGCTCTACGTCACCGCCACGACCGGCATGGGACTGGTGATCTCGGCCTTCATGAACAGCCAGATCGCTGCGTTGTTCGGCACGGTGCTGATCACGCTGATCCCGGCCATCCAGTATTCAGGGCTGATCGACCCGGTGTCGTCGCTCCAGGGGCTGGGCGCCGTGATCGGGCGGCTCTATCCCACCACCTATTTCGTCACGATTTCGCGCGGCACCTTCTCCAAGGGCTTGGCGTTCGACACCCTGCACAATGATCTGCTGGCACTCGCCATCATGGTCCCGGTGCTAGTGACGGCCGGCGCCATGCTGCTGAAGAAACAGGCTCGCTGACCATGCGCCTCGACAACGTGCTGCAGCTCGGCATCAAGGAATTGCGTGGTCTGGTACGCGACCCGATGCTGCTCGTGCTCATCGTCTATTCCTTCACGCTGGCGGTCTATGCCGGGGCAAAGGCCCTTCCAGAGACGCTGAACCGCGCCGCGATCGCCATCGTCGACGAGGATCATTCGCCGGTCTCGACCCGCATCGGGATGGCGTTTACGGCGCCCTATTTCTCCGAGCCGCGCCTGATCTCGCAATACGAGATGGACCGGAGGATGGACGCCGGCCTCGACACTTTCGCGCTCGACATCCCGCCGGAGTTCCAGCGCGACCTGCTGGCGCGGAAGTCGCCGACGATCCAGCTCAACGTCGACGCGACGCGGATCTCGCAGGCCTTCAACGGCGGCGGCTATGTCGAGCAGATCGTCAGCGCGGAGATCGCCGAATTCCTGGCGCATACGCGCGATGCGCAGGCCGCGCCGATCGAGCTGGCGCTGCGGGCGCGGTTCAACCCGGAACTGAAGAAATCCTGGTTCGGCGCCATCGACCACATCATCACCTCGATCACCATGCTCTCGATCATCCTGACCGGCGCCGCCCTGATCCGCGAGCGCGAGCACGGCACGATCGAGCACCTGCTGGTGATGCCGGTCACGCCGCTGGAGATCATGGTGAGCAAGGTCTGGTCGATGGGAGCGGTGGTGCTGATCGCCTCCGCCTTGTCGATCCTGTTCGTGGTCAAGGGATGGCTGGCGGTAACGATCGACGGATCGGTGGCGCTGTTCCTCGTCGGCGCGGCGCTGCAACTGTTCGCCACCACCAGCATGGGCATCTTCCTCGCCACCGTCGCCGGCTCAATGCCGCAGTTCGGGCTGCTGCTGATCATGATCCTGCTGCCGCTGCAAACCCTGTCGGGCAGCATGACGCCGCGCGAGAGCATGCCGCAATTCGTCCAGGACATCATGCTGGCAGCGCCCAATACGCATTTCGTGATGCTGGCGCAGGCCATCCTGTTCCGCGGCGCGGGCCTCGAGGCGGTCTGGCCGCAGCTCGTCGCGCTCACGCTGATCGGCGTCGTCTTCTTCCTGATCGCGTTGCGCCGGTTTCGCGCCTTTCTCGCCTAGGCTTGGGCCAAGCGCCTCAGAGCTTGTGCCCCTTCTGGCGCAGCGCCTCGATCAGGCGCTGCTTCAATTCGTCGGCGGCCTTCTGGCTAACGTCCTGGCTGATCTGCGTACTCGCCTGGGCCAGCGCATCCGACTTCTCCAGGAGCTTTCGGCCCGCGGGCCCGGCGTAGAAGGTGTCGATCTGGCGCAGCTCGTCCACCGTGAAACTCTGGGCATAGAGCGCCGCGATCTGGTCGGTCATGGACGCAACGAACGGCGCATAGATCTCGGAGCCGGGTGCCGTCACCGCATCGTAGTCGCGCTCGATCTCCGGCCTGTCCTGCGAGACCACCGGCCGCAGCTTGAGCAGGAGCTGCGGCAGCAAGGCGCGGTACTGGTCGGGGATCTTCAAGGTGACGACGAGCTTGCGCGCCGCGCTCATCGCCTCCGGCGACGGCGCCTGTGCCGCTGCGCCGCAGACGAGAAACAGGAGAGTGCCGGCGATCGTCAACAAACGTCTGGACATTGAGCTCTCCGTTGGACCTCTCCATGAAAGGCAGGCGTCGCGATGCTTCAGCGGCTCGCGGGGGCCGCGGTGGCGGTTGCAGCCGATGCGCTGCTCTCGGCCGCCATCTCCGGCTCCTCGACCTCCGTCACCTTCACGAACAGGTTCGGCACGCGCTCGGCCCGGCCGAGCAGCCAGGCGGCGCCGACCATGATGACGATGCCGATGATGGAGACGGCAAGCTGCTCCCAGATTCCCTTGCTGTACTGCGTCAGGATCCAGTGCGCCGAGAACGACAGGAAGACGCCGAGGCAGAAGATCGGCAGCGAATGCTGGCCGCAGAGGATGACCGGCCGCAGCCAGGATGAGTGCAGCATCCGCCATTTGCGCGAGATGAAATAGGTGACCCAGATCGCCAGCGCCAGGAAGTGCGTGAAGCGCAGCATGTCGAGGTCGGTCTTGTCGATCGGGTAGATCAGCTTGATCATCCATTTCGGGATCAGGGCCTCGAGCGCATGGACGTGCCAGGTCATCACGATCAGCAGCGCGAATACCAGCCACGCTGCGGCGAGCGCCATCGTCGTCCTGGACCAGACCCATTTCGCGATCGTCTCGACCCGGCCGATGCCGCACCAGGCCGCAAACACGAACATCAGCTGCCAGCAGAACGGGTTGAAGTACCATTTCGTGCCGGGCGGATAGGAGGCGACGTTCCAGTCGAACCAGCGCGAGAGCACGTAGAGCACGACGGAGCCGGCGAGCGTCAGGTTCGGCCGACGCACCAGACACCACACGATGAAGGGCGAGGCGAACACCAGCGCGATGTAGAGCGGCAGCACGTCGAGATTGACCGGCTTGTACTTCAGGACGATCGCCTGCCCGATCAACTCGTCCGGATGCGACAGGAAGTTGAACACGTTGAACTCGTGCTCGTACATCGGATTGTCGAAGCGGCGCGCGGTGCGGGCGATCTGCGCCGTGAACAGCAGGAACAGCATGATGTGGGCGACATACATCTCGGCCGCCCGCCGCCACAGCCGCTTGAGCGCGGCGAGAAACCACCCCCCCGCGACGATCGGCCCGTAGATCCAGCCGACCAGGTAGCCGGAGATGAAGACGAAGAACTCGGCGGCGTCGCTGAAGCCGTAATTGCGCAGCGTCAGCCAGGCCACGACGTCGTGCGGGATGTGATCGAGGAAGATCATCCAGAGCCCAATGCCGCGGAAGAGATCGAGCCGCAGATCGCGCTCGATCGGCGCAAGGAGTGCTGACTGGTCCTTTGTGATCATGGCCCCCGCCTCTTCGGGTGGGCGTCGCGCCATGGCGGCGCCGGCAAAATGGAATGCTAAAAAATGCGAATCAAAAGGTCACCTGACCCAATGGCCAGCTGCCCGCCAACGGTAGCCGACCTCTGCGTCTGCGCAAGGGACTTTGTCGTCGCGAAGGCACCGACCACCATCGGGCCGCTCCAGAGTGGCGGCCGCTTCAAAAAAACATCGAAAACAACCCCATGCACAGTAGAACCGCCACACTAAGCCGTTGATATCATTATCAAATAAAAGCGTCCATTCGGGCAAGAAAACGGCGTGGCGGTACGATCGCACGCCAGACCGTTGAACGCCAAAGGTCAGGTCAGCTCGTCGCCGCGGGCGAGCATTTCGTTCAGCATCGCCTCGGCCTTCTGCTGTAGCGGCAGCGCGCCGCTGTCGGAGGCGATCGCGATCGCGGCACGAAGTGCGGCCAGGACCGCCGCCTTGCTCGCCTCGTCCGAGGCCGGCGTCACCACGGCCTCGCCGAACAGCGCCTCGGCCTCGAGGCCTGAAAACCCCTGCTGGCGCGCGGTGTTGCGGGCCTCGCGCAGCATGTTCTGCGCGGCCTTGATATCGCCGAGGCGGTGGGTGGCGAGCGCAAGATAGATCGAGCTGCGCAGCACCGCCGAGGTATAGCCGACCGCCTTCGCCTCCTCGCGCGCCTCGGTCAGCATGCCGCGCGCCCGGTCGAACAGCCCCTGCTCAAGATAGGCGATGCCGAGGTGGCAGGCGAGCACCGGCACGAACAGCCGGATGCCGTGCTTCTGCGCCAGCACAAAGCCGTCTTCGAGGATGGCAGCGGCCGCCGCCGGATCGTTCCGCCCGAGCTTCAGCCAGCCGCCGCTATAGGCGACGGCGACACGGTCGTAGGGGCGGCCGGTCTCCTCCGCGATCGCAGCGGCCTGTCGCTGAAGCTGCTCGGCAGCCTCGAGCTCGCCCATGACGGTGTGGGTGAAGCTCTTCATCATGCAGCAGAGGAGGAGCAGATATTTTGGAGTCGTTCCAATCGGGGCGCTGGCGTCCGGGCTCGCCAATTGGGCGTGAGCCAGTGCCAATGTCTGCCCGGCTTCGCGGTAGCGCCCGGCCAGGAAATAGGCCTGCCCCAGTCCATATCGCGCAAGATTGAGCCAACCCTTGTTGCCCCACTCCACCGCAAGGCGGACGACTTCCTCACCGATCGCGACCGCCTCGACCGGCGCCCCGTAAAAATTCTGTGCGCCCGACCTGACGGTCATCGCGGCGACCTTGCGTCCGATGTCGTCGATCGCGTCAGCGCGCCGTTCGGCTTCCTTTCCCAGATCCAGCCACTCCGAAATCTGGCCGGAGGCGATGAACGCCCCGCGCGCTTCCATCCGAAGATCGATGGCATCCGCCTCGCGCAATGGCGTCATCGACGCCTTGTCGAGCGAGCCCATCGCGATTTCGAAATAGTTGGCCGCGTCCGCAAAGGCCGAGCGGCTGAGGCATTTCCGTCCCGCGCTCCTGCCATGGGCGAACGCCTTGCGCCAATCCTTGGCACGCAGCGCGTGATAGCACAGCGTATCGGGCTCATCCGCGGCCGTTCCGTCACTCTCGAATATCGCAAGAATGCGCGCATGAATGTCTTCGCGCACCTTTTCGACCATCGAGTCGTACGTCACCTGGCGGACCATCTCGTGCCGAAACTCGAGTGCGTCGTCCAGCTCGCTGTCGATCCGCGCGAGCAACTCGGCACGATCGAGCGTCGCAAGGCAATCCTGGAGGGCCTCCTCGGGCAGCTCGACGAGCTTGCGCAGCATGACAACGCTCGATCTCGGCCCAAGCGCTGCGGCGATCTGCAAGACGGAACGCTCCTGCCGCGACACGCGATCGAGGCGCGCGGCGATCACACCCTGGATGCTCGTGGGAATGCCAAGCTCGTCGATGGGGCGCATGAGCGCAAGATCACCCCACTGGCCTCGTAGCGTTCCGCTATCCCTCAGGCCGCGGCAAACCTCCTCGATGAACAAGGGCACATTCGCGGTATGCGAAATAATCCTGGTCTTCAGATCGTTGTTCGCCGCGGAGGGGCCAAGCATGTCGGCCAGCATGGCCAGCCCCGAATCGTCGTCGAGGGGCCGCATCGCAACGACCTCGGCGCGGCAGCGCGCGATCCAGACCGGCATGCCGTTCGGCCTCGACGTCAGCAGCACGAGAAGATCCGGTGTCTGAAGCGAAGCAATTGCAGACATGACGGCATCGCTGGCCCGATCGATCCAGTGCAGGTCCTCGAGCAGCAGTATCGTGCGGTGGCGCCGCGCTACGCTCTCGATGATCGCGCAGCTCGCGTCGGAAATGGCCCGGCCTCGCGCGTGAGGCTCCAACTCGGTCCACTGCGGCTCCGATATCGGCAGATCCAGCACGGCATCGAGCGCGCATTGCTGGATCAGCGGGAAATCCTTTCGCGGGTCTCCGAGGCCCTCGGGATCCCTGGCGGCGGTCTCCAGCAGCGAGAGCAACAGGCGCTTGAGCGTACTGAACGGCGCCCCCTGGAGATTCGGACTGCACTCGGCGTCGATCAGACGCCAGCCACCCGCCTTGAGCTCCTGGGCAAATTCGTGCGCGAGGCGCGACTTTCCGATGCCGGCGTCGCCCAGCAGCAGCACGGTCTGCCGGCCAGCACCGACCGCCTGCGCGGCGCGACCTAACAGCCCCCGCTCGGTGGTACGGTCGACAAACCGGGAGATGCTGCGCGCCCGTCGCACCCGCCAGCTCGACAGGTCGCTCGCGCCCACGATCCGGTAGACCGGCACGGGCTGATTGAAGCCCCGCAGGGGCTTGCCGCCGAGAAACTCGAAACGCACGTGCCCTTCGGCAAGCTGCTGGCAGGCCTCCGACACGTAGATCTGATTCGCCTCGGCCGCCGACTCCAGCCGGGCCGCCAGATGCTGGGCGGCACCGCCGATCTCGTAGACCTTGGAAAACTCGCTGGCGACCATGTAGGCGACGACATGTCCGGAGTGAAGCCCGACGCGAACCTGAAGCCCGGCATCGCCGAGGCTCGCGACGCGCCGGACGAGTTCGAGTGCCGCATGACAGGCCAGCGGCGCGTGGTTGTCGTCCGCGATCGGCGCGCCGAACACCGCCGCGATCCCGTCGCCCAGCTCTTTGCTGACGATGCCCCCGAATTGGCGCACCGCGCCTCGCATCGCGGCCAAGGCCGGCTCCAGCCGCGAGACCGCCGCCTCCGGCTCCAGCTCGGCGACGAGACCGGTGGAATCGACGACATCGGCGCGGAGAATGGTGACGAACCGGCGTTCGCTGTCGGGATCGGAGCGTCGCACGGCCAGCCCACATTTCGGGCACCAGCTAGCGCTTGGGTCGATCGTCGACTGACACGCGACACAATGCATTCCTGTGCCTTCAAAACCCACGACGGCGTTCTCTGCCGACCGATGCTCACGGGGAGCTTGGCGCAAGAATACCAATCGCGACATGCATGGCAATCAACTTGCCGCGAAACATACCTGTGTCGGCAAAGGTGGCTCTCTGGACGAAATACATTTTCGGGTGGTAGCGTCCTCGCCGCGCGAAATGGGGCCGCGCATTCCAGGGGGCACCGAGGCTTTCGTTCTGGCCAACGAGCCTTGCCGGGCTGCACGTCGCCCTGACTGATTTGATTGTATCGAAGGATTAAGGCGATGGGCGGCAGGACATATAGCGGCAAGGCCTTCAGGGACTTGATGAACAGCAATTACTACCCGCTGGCGAACATGAAGAAGAGCGTGGCCAAGCTCAAGGCATCGGACGATATCGATCTGCCGACCCTGGAATACGGCCAGTACCATCTGATTCTGACGCCGGCTTCGAACTGGCCGCAAGGAAGCGCCAAGTACTGGCACAAGGAGAAGGGCCGGGCTCGTCTCGACCTCAGCACCCAGCCCAACACGGTCCCCCTCTCCAAGGACGAGCCGGGCGTGATCCCGCTGACGCGATGCGACCTGCTCGATGCCTGCGTCCGCAAATGCTTCAATTCAGAGCCGCCGATCCCGATGAAGACCAACATCATCGTCCACGCGCCGAGCGATGCCTATGCCCACCGGCACGAGATCCGGCTCGAGTGGGAGTACAAGAAGGGCTCGGACAAGCCGACGCTGCTCAATCTGACGATGGTCTGCCCGCACAGGGACTGATTAGAAACCTTCTGCATGGTTAAAAGAACCATCGACGCCCGTGCGCGACAGGCGCGCGGGCGTTTTGTCTGCCGGGGCCGTGGCGTGTCGCCTCCGTCCCACTTCCCGTCACGGCCCTGTCGCACGAAGATGATTCGCTTCTCTTCAGTGTGTGCGCGAGTCGCCTCATTGGACGGCGACCGTCGCGCGCGTTCGACAGGGAGCGGCCGATGCCCGTGGGACTGCTGGAGGTCGAAGGCACCATCGATGTCGGCCAGTTCTGGCCGGCAGGGCGGTCGGACGCGGACACGACCAAGGTGGTGGTGACGATCGCGCCCGACGCGATCCGCTTCCGCAAGAACGACACGGCGCCGTTCCAGCCGACCCACGTCTTCGAGGGCGCCAAGGTCAAGGGCCGCACGTCGATCGCGCCGATCAGGAACGGCAAGCTCACCATTCGCCTCCAGGGCATCGACGCGCCGGAGCTGCACTATCAGCCGTCGCCGCTCTCGGCCGCCGAGAAGAAGGGGCTGCCGGATGCCAGGAAGCAGGCCTATCACGAGGTCACGCATTCCTACCGGCAATTCCTCGGCGCGACCGCGAGCAAGGCGCTGCATGATTTTCTCAGCCAAGCCGGCGGGCCGACGCTGGCCTGCCGGGTGTTCACCCATGTCGATACGCCGAACGAGGTGTTCGACACCTATGGCCGGCTGGTCAGCGACATCGAGGTGACGGTCGCGGGGCAAAAGGTCGACATCAACCACTGGCTGGTCGCGCAGGGCTTTGCCTATCCGACGTTCTACTCCTCGATGAACGAGGACGAGATCACGGCTTTCCTTGCGCTCGCCAAGACCGCACGCGCAAAGAAGCTTTTGGTCTGGAAGCATCTTGCGAAGACCATTGGCGCCTTCGACTTCGACCTGCGCGAGCCCAAGGTGGGCGAAACCGCCGTGCTCGCGACCGACAAGGGCCCCGTGATCCTGCCAAAGCTCTACCGCCGCTACACCAACTGGTCCGCGCGCAAGAAGGCCAAGGTGACGAGCCAGACCTTCCAGAAGTTTTTGGGCGAAGGCTCTGGCGGCAAGCCCGACACCTGCTACGAGACCGGCGACTTCCTGCAAAACGGCGTGCACTCTGCCACGCCGCGGAATTTTGCGGAGTTCGTCGAGGGCGGCAAGACGATCAAGTTTCAGCCGGAGGGGCTGGTGTTCGGCGAGGCACCGTCGACGCTGGTGGGAGCGGACGGGAAGGTGATTAAGGAGTTTTGAGGGGAGCAGCGACCGCGGCAGGCGACGTCATGAAGCGCCCGCGGTTCTCGTTTGCTCAGAGCTGCAAGACGCGCGATTCTGCGAGCGCCACCGAACCTCCGAGCAGGCCCCGTCACCAGGAATACCGCAGCGCCACTGTGCCGGCATAGAGATCCGAGCGCTTGGCAAATTCACCATCGAACTTGGCGAGCAGCTTCCAGTTCTGGTTCAGATACCAATCCGCGCCGATCGAGGCGAGGCCGGAATCGTGCGGGATCGGCGCACCGAACACGGTGAAGTTCGAGAGCGGCAGCGCCTGAAACGCCGCACTTAGCGAAGGTGTATCGACGAAATCGTGCGCCCATGCCAATCGCGCGCGCACGATCAGCGGCGTGCCGCCGAGCAGCGTCGGATGGTCAAAGCGCGCACCGAGCTCGGTGCGGACATCGGTCGCTTGCTTCGCTGCATAGGTCAGGCCGAAGCCGAGATTGTTCACGTCGGTCTCGCTGTAGGCGCCGGAGTGGAATGCCTGCGCCTGTGCCGCAGCATAAGGCGTGATCCCGAAGTTAGGCGTCACGGCAATGCGATAACCTCCTTCGATGCGCGCGCCGATGCTCTGGCCTGTGAAGGTAGCACGCAGATTGCTGCCGAGTGCCGCTCGGTCGGTCGTGAACCAGTGGTTGGCGAAGGCGATCGACTCGGCGATGTAGACCGGGCCGATCACCGTCCTCGCATAGGCGCCGATTTGCGCGGACTCGCTGCGGCCGTTGCCGAGGCTATTGGACAATCCCCAATTGGTGCCGCCGCCGGCCGCGGCAAGGCCGACCACGGTATGAGGCGAGAGCCGATAATCGAGGCCGCCGGCGAAGCCATAGGTGCTGAGCCTTGTGTCGGTCGAGCCGATCACGGGATCGCCGCTGGTCTTGCCGCTGCCGCCGAACGCCGCATTCCACAGGCTCCAGCGCTGCTCGAAATTGGCAGGTGGCGGCGCCTTGAACACCGATGCGTAGGCCTGCGCCATCTCGGGCGGCAGGTTGGCCTGCTCCTCCGGCGCAAAGCCGGTGACTCCACCGCCCGCGGCGGCACCGAAATGGCCATCGACGAAGGGGTTGAGCATCAAATTGAGGAATTGGTCCGTGAAGCGGAAGGAGGCGCGCTGCGCCCCTGTCGCCGCTTCGCCATCGAGGGCCGTGAACGCGGCGCGCGCCTGCGAGGCGGAAAGGCCGACAAGGGCGTTGAACAGCGGCCCGCTGAAGCCATTGGCGTTGCCGGCCGCGTTGAGCGCGGACGCAACGTTGAACTGGTTGACCGTCTGCGTCACGGTCGTGAAGTCCACATTGCCGCCGGCGCCATTGCCCGTGATGTTCAGGTAGACGTGCGTCGGATCGTACGACAGCGTTTCCCGCAGGAAGGCCGAGGTCGTCGCTGCCGAGAGCGAGGCGAACGTGCCGCTGATCGCGCTCGCCGTGATGATGGTGTGCTGGCCGAGCGGACTGCCCGAGCCGCCGGAGACCGTCGCCGACACGCTCGCGCCGGACACCGTCACGACGCCGGTGGCGGTGATGGAATCGTTGGCCGCGCCGCCGACGCGGATGCTGTAGGTGGAGGCTGGCGCGAGGAACACCGGACCGTTGACGTTCAGCGTCGCGCCGACCGTCGAGCCGGCCAATGCCGGCATCAGCGAACCTGCCTGCAACTGGATTCCGCCGTTGATGGTGCCGCCCGGGCTGATGGCGTTGGCGCCGCCGGTCAGTTCGATGGCGAATTGCCTGACCGTTCCGCCGCCGTCGAGGCCGCCGCTGATCGTGCCGTTGTTGGTGATCGTGAGGCCGGCGCCGATGACACCGGCGCCGCCGCTACCTGCCGCCGACGCTGAGGCGCCACCATTGCCGCCGGAAATCTGACCGGAATTGACCAGCGTCGCTCCGGTCCCCGCAAATTGCACGCCGGCGCCGCCTTGCCCCCCGACACCATCCCACACACCGCCTGCGCCTCCCGCGCCGCCGGCGACAGACCCGGCGTTGTTGAAGAATCCATTCGATCCGGCAAACAGGACGCCCGTTCCGCCTGCGCCACCTGCGCCCGAGAACCCTACATTGGCCTCATCGGTCCCTGTGCCAGCGGTGATCCCAATATTTGCAGCGCCCGTGCGGCCTCCAACACCACCGCCTCCGGCAATCACCGAGCCCAAATTGATGAACGTGACAGCGGAGCCGGTAAAGACAGCGCCGCCTCCCCCAGCCCCTCCTTTCCCACCGTAACCAGCAGTTGCAATTTTCAGGTATGTGCCGGTGACCCCAGCGGTCGTTGCGGTTGCCGACCCATCTCCGCCGTTTCCGCCGGCGCCACCGATGCCGCCTGTAGCGGTGGCCGTATTGGCCACGGTGATATTGGACCCCGTCACCTCGAAGGCGGCACGACCACTGCCGCCGTTACCACCATTGCCGCCAACTGCGATCGCAGTCGTCTGTCCTCCGGCACCGGTGGCCACCGCATCAGCGCTTCCGTCGCCGCCGGCCCCGCCGGCGCCTCCCGCACCGCCGATGCTGTTGACGTTCAGGGTAAACGACCCGGCTTGCAGATTTCCGATGCCGCCATCGCCGCCATCACCACCGCTGCCACCACCGGCGCGCGCAATGTCAATGTCCCCCGCGCCACTCGACGAGGCCTGCACAATCGCTGTGGCGCCATCGCCACCCGCTCCGCCGGTTCCGCCGGTGCCCAGGCCAGAGCCGCCACCACCACCACCGCCACCTCCCGCCCCGCGATAGGTGATCCCTCCAGGGACGGCGCCGCCGCCAAAAAAAGCGCCTATCGCAATGCCTCCGTTTCCGCCGTTGCCGCCGACGACGCCGCCACTAAACCCACCGCCACCTCCACCGCCGCCTCCGATGCCGTTGCTGCCAGTTCCCCCGTTTGCAGAGCCGACCGCTCCACCCGTGCCCCCTGCACCCGCCCCCAAACCGCCGCCCGTGCCTCCGTTTCCGCTTCCACCCGCGCCACCACCTCCTCCACTGCCATAATGGGCGACGGTGGATTCAAGATTGATCGTCCCGTCACCTCCCGCAGCACCAGAATCACCGATACCCCCCGCGCCGCCTGCAACCGGCCCGGACGCACCGCCGGATCCACCGTCGGCGTTTGCCGCCGTCGTGAGGCCACTTGCCAGCATCAAGCCAAGAGTCGCGCCGGCTAGCAGTGCGTTTCGCCTGCGATCGAACAAGGTGCTGAAATTCATGCCCCCTCCAAATCCCATTTCCTGCGTGCGCATGCGCGCGAAAGTCGATGAGCAGCAATCAGCCGCTCGCTTGAGCGGTTGAATCGGCCGATCGAGGCAATCTCGCACGGTTGGCGCGGGTGTGCTGTCGTTGAGGCGCAACAGCGCTTTCCGCGGGCTTGATCTAAGGCGCGATCGGCTTTGCAAATTACGAGTCGGTGGGAGGACTCGGCCGTATGAGGAGCGTCGCGACAAACAAAGGCGATGTCGCCCGCGTACTCATAAAATCGGCCGCTTGCTCGCGGCGCTCTGCTGGATCAATCTACGGAGATTGCCGCTCGCAATGGAGCCACAACATATGAACCTTTTCAGTCGCTCGCTCATACTCATGCTCTTGCTGGCATTTGGAGCGGTCCCGGCACGCGCAGATGATAAGGCCGATGTGCTTGCAGCGAACACAGAGGTCGAAGAGGCGTTCTCCAAGCTGGACGTCAAGGCTATCGAAGCAACTTGGGCCCAGGACGGGTCCGTCTCCGTCATACACCCCTCAAGTAAAGCACCGCTGCTGGGCTGGGAGGCCGTGCAAAAAAGTTATGCGGACCATCCGGTGAGGTACAAAGACTTCTCCGTGGTGATGGACAATCCGCAGATCACAATCAACGGCAACGTCGCGCGGGTCGTAGGTGTTGAAAAGGTGTACGCGCATCGAGCGAACGGCGACGTGCTGGACATCTCGGCGCTTGCGACCAACATCTTCGAAAAGCGCAGTGGCAAGTGGCTGCTGGTGCATCATCACGCCAGCCGTATGCCTTGAGCGCTGAACACACGCTGGGAGCGCTGTTGGTCGGACCTCGTTGAGCCCGACGACACAGCCGCCATTCAAGCCATACGCGCTGCCTGAGTGACGCGATGAGTGCGCAATGGTCCATCACGACTGGCGGCCACTTGCCGAAGCAGCAATCACGGCACCCATCAGATGACTTCATGGGTGATTGTGAACTTCCGGCACGCCGTATAACGTTGGGTCAATCTTCATGATCGATTGCTCC
Source organism: Bradyrhizobium iriomotense (assembly GCF_018130765.1). Classification (GTDB taxonomy): domain Bacteria; phylum Pseudomonadota; class Alphaproteobacteria; order Rhizobiales; family Xanthobacteraceae; genus Bradyrhizobium; species Bradyrhizobium iriomotense_A. Next base: position 143,766 of record NZ_JAFCJZ010000015.1, on the reverse strand, counting down.
TCGAAAGGGCAATGTCGTTCGAACGGGGGTTCCATGAGCGGTTTGCAAGTCGCCGGGTTTTCCACCGACTCCTATCCGGCCCACGAGCGCCTCGCTGCCTGGAGTGAAGCCCTCGGACGCCATTGTGGCGTGCGCATCGATGTCAGTCCCGGGTCCGCCAGGGACTTCCGCTCAACCGCAAAAATTGCGCGCTGTTCGACTTTCGGACTGATGGAGGGCTCGACATCTCCGGCTCGCCAGGAGAATTCCCGCAGCTTGATGGTCAATGACGATGTCACCTTCGTCAGCGTGACGACCTCCCGATGGGACACCTCGCAGCTCGGCCGCAGCGTCGATCTGCATCCGGGAGACTGGTCGCTGTTGAGCAATGGCGACGACAGTGTGATCACCATTCCTGAACAGTGTCGCTATCTGGCGTTCTCAGTTCCGCGTACCGCGATAAAATCTCTAGTCCCCGACATCGGCGCAACGTTTGCGCGTCGTATACCGGCCTCAAGCCCGGCGTTGCAGATGCTGGTGCGTTATCTCGATCTCGCCCGCCGCGACAACGTCGTGACCACGCCCGAGCTCGCAGCCGCCTTTACGGACCATGTCTGCGATCTTCTGGCGTTTGCACTGGGGCCGACGCGCGATGCGGCCGAGCAGGCCCGGACGCGCGGCCTTCCGGCGGCTCGGCTGCAAGCCATCAAGGACGACATTGCGGCCAATCTGCGCGGGCTGGAGCTGTCGGTGCACACCATCGCCGCGCGGCACGGCGTGAGCGTCCGCTACGTGCAGCAGATATTCGAGGAAAGCGGCTTGACCTTCACAGCCTATCTCACCGAGCAGCGGCTTACCGCCGCGTATAAAGCGCTTCGCCGCCGCGCTCCGGTGGATGTGCCGGTCAGCACCATCGCGTTTGATTGCGGCTTTGCCAACGTGTCGCATTTCAACAGACTGTTCCGCCGGAGATTTGGTTGCACGCCGAGCGATGTCCGAAATGCCGCTGGCGCTCTTCGCCATGAGTGGCCGGATCGCGGGTAGCTTGCGACTCGGCCGCTTACCCTCACCTGGGCGGGAGTTGTCCCGTCACCGGCGGCTTCACCTGAACCGGCACGGACAGTCAGGCCGCCGCAAAGGCCCAAAACAAAAACGGCCCGCATCAAGCGGGCCGTTTTCGTATCGGATCCGGTCAATCCGAATTTGGTTGCGGGGATAGGATTTGAACCTATGACCTTCAGGTTATGAGCCTGACGAGCTACCGGGCTGCTCCACCCCGCGTTAAACCGTTGCTTAGCCTTCGTCGAAAATGCCGGGGACGCTGGATGAGGGCCGGCGCTGTTCGCGTGGCTTTTCTCTTCCGTCCCAAAGACTTCCTTGGAAGACAACCCCGGGGCAAAGCCCGTCGGGTGCGGGGGGTATGTACCAACCCGGACTGCCTTTGGAAAGGGCTGTGGGGACGTTTTTTTCGACTTTATGACAGGCTGATGGGCCGGATTCCGGCCCCTTCGACACGCACTTGCCAGAAGTTCCGCAAAGGGTCAGCTTGCGGCAACAAAAATCGGGGCAAATGCCCCTTGAGGGGAGAACGCCATGGACCATGCCCTGACGAGCGCCCCGGTCGGAGCGCTGGAGGATGGCTTCCATGCCATGGTCGCGCGGTCGCGGACGGGGCCGGCGCCTGATCTGGCCGAGCGGCTCGACCGGCTGGCGCGGCTGCGCAGCGTCGTCGCCGACAACGAGGAGCGTTTCCGGCAGGCGATCTCGGCCGATTTCGGCCACCGCTCTTCGGTCGAGACCACGATCGCCGAGGCGATGATGGTCTACAGCGAGATCCGGCATGCGACAAAGCACCTGAAGGGCTGGATGGCGCCGCAGCGAATCGCCACCGCCCTGCAATTCCTGCCCGCACGCAACCGGCTGATGCCGCAGCCGCTCGGCGTCGTCGGCATCATCGCGCCCTGGAATTATCCGCTCCAGCTGACGCTCGCGCCCGCGATCGGCGCGATCGCGGCCGGCAACCGCGTCATCATCAAGCCGAGCGAGCTCGCGCCGCACTTTTCGGCGTTGCTGAAGGAGACAGTCGCGGCAAGGTTCGATGCGACCGAAGTGCTGATCACTGGCATTGAGGACGAGGTTGCAAAGGCGTTTGCGAGCCTCCCCTTCGATCATCTCGTGTTCACCGGCTCGACCCGGGTCGGGCGGCTGGTCGCGGAAGCCGCGGGACGCAATCTCACGCCCGTCACGCTCGAGCTCGGCGGCAAGTCGCCCGCGATCATCGACGCATCCGCCGATCTCGAAGAGGTGGCCGAACGCATCGCCTACGGAAAACTGCTCAATGCCGGCCAGACCTGCATCGCGCCGGATTATGTGCTGGTGCCGGAAAATTCGGTGCAATCCTTTGCCGAGAAGGTGCGCGCGCAGATGCGGCGCATGTTCGGCGCCGATCCCGCCAGCAAGGACTACACCTCCATCATCTCCGACCGGCATTATGCCCGGCTGGAAGGCCTGGTCGCGGATGCCGCGCAGCGTGGTGCAAAAATCCTGCAGCCGGCGAAGGCCGACGATCCCAACTGGAAGGCCCACCGCAAGTTTCCGCCGACGCTCATCATCGGCGCGACGGAAGCGATGGCGGTGATGCAGGAGGAGATTTTTGGCCCCGTGCTACCGGTGCTGGGCACGCGCGACGCGAACGAGGCGATCGCCTTCGTCAACGCGCGCGAGCGGCCGCTGGCGCTGTACTGGTTCGGCAAGGACCGCGCCGCGCGCGACGAGGTGCTGGCGCGCACGATCTCCGGCGGCGTCACCGTCAACGACTGCCTGTTTCATTTTGCGCAAATCAACCAGCCGATGGGCGGCGTCGGCGCCTCCGGCAGCGGCGCCTATCACGGCGAATGGGGCTTTCGCACGTTCAGCAAGCTGAAGCCGGTGTTTTATCGCTCCAAGTTCAACCGCCTCGCTGATCTCTATCCGCCCTATGGCGGCAAGATCGCGCGGCTGGAGAAGCTGATGCGGTTGATGTCGTAGCTATCCGTCATTCCGGGGCGCGCGTAGCGCGAGCTATGGTGCGCAATTGCGCACCTGAGAATCCATCTGTCCGCATCAATGGTGGTGGGATGGATTCCGGGCTCGCGACTTCGTCGCGCCCCGGAATGACGACCAACAAAAAGACTCTGAGGGGGAAACAACATTGACTGACACATTCGACTTCATCGTCGTGGGCGCGGGCTCGGGCGGCTGCACCGTCGCAGGCCGGCTGTCGGAGGATGCGGCGACATCGGTGGCGCTGCTCGATGCGGGCGGGCGGAACGACACTTGGCGGATCACCACGCCATTCGGGCTCGCCTTGCCATACAGCGCGGCCAACTGGGCCTTCGATACCGTGCCGCAGAAGGGATTGAACGGCCGTATCGGCTATCAACCGCGCGGCAAGGGCCTTGGCGGCTCCTCGGCGATCAACGCGATGGTCTACATCCGCGGCCACAAATGGGACTACGACCACTGGGCCGCGCTCGGCAATTCCGGCTGGTCGTATGCGGACGTGCTTCCCTACTTCAAGCGCTCGGAGAACAACAGCGATTTCGACGGCGAATATCATGGCAAGGGCGGCCCGCTGCATGTCAACAGACTGCGCTCGGACAATCCGATCCACGACGTCTTCCATCAGGCTGCGCGTGAGGCGCAGTTCCGCATCCGCGAGGACTTCAATGAAGAGGACCATGAAGGGCTCGGCAGCTACCAGGTGACGCAGCGCAATGGCGAACGCTGGAGCGCGGCGCGCGCCTATCTGCAACCCCACATGGACAAGCGCGCCAATCTGCGCGTCGAGACGGGGGCCCAGGCAACGAAAATCCTGTTCGAAGGAGGGCGCGCAGTCGGCATCGAATATGTGCAGGGCAGGCAGCAGAAGCAGCTGCGCGCCCGCCGCGAGGTGATCCTCGCCTCCGGCGCCTTCCAGTCACCGCAGCTATTGATGCTGTCGGGCGTCGGCGACGGCAATGCACTTCGTGAGCACGGCATCGGCGTCGTGCATCATTTGCCGGGCGTCGGGCGCAATCTGCAGGACCATCCGGATTTCGTGTTCGTCTACGCCTCCGACTATCCGCACTTCGTTCACTCGTCACTGGGACGGCTGCCATCCCTGCTGCGCGCGATCCAGCGATACCGCCGGGAGCGACGCGGCCTGATGACCACCAATTTCGCCGAGTGCGGCGGCTTCCTGAAGACCACGCCCGACCTCGACGTGTCAGACATTCAACTGCACTTCGTCATCGCGATGCTCGACGACCACGGCCGCAAGCGTCACAAGGAGGCGGGCTTCTCATGCCATTTCTGTCTGCTCAGACCGAAGAGCCGCGGCAGCGTCTGGCTGAAAAGCGCCGATCCGCTCGCAGCCCCCATGATCGATCCGAACTTTTTGGGTGAGGCGGAGGATCTCGAGACGATGGTCGCCGGCTTCAAGACCACGCGGCGCCTGATGGAGACGCCGGCACTGCGCGCGCTGCAGAAGAAGGACATGTTCACATCCGATGTGCGAACCGACGACGACATCCGCAGCGTTCTGCGCGAGCGCGTCGACACCGTCTATCACCCGGTCGGCACCTGCAAGATGGGCACGGATGCGATGGCTGTGGTCGATCCGACGTTGAAGGTGCATGGGGTCGAGGGATTGCGCGTCGTCGACGCCTCGATCATGCCGACGCTGATCGGCGGTAACACCAATGCGCCGACGATCATGATCGGGGAGAAGGCGGCGGATATGATAGGTGCGGAGGTGCTGGCGAGTTAGGCGACGGCGTTTCCGCATCGTTGTCCCGGTGAATTGCGACAAAGCCGCGTCATTCTCCGCTGTCGTCCCGGCGAAGGCCGGGACCCATAACCACAGGGAGTAACTTGGCGAAGACTCGGAGTTACCGATCTCGCACCACACCACGTCCTGTGGTTATGGGTCCCGGATCGGCGCGCGCTTTGGGCGCGCTTGTCCGGGACGACACCTGAGCGAAACGCGCCTGTCGGCGACGACAGCGGCGGTTAATTCAGCAAGAAGCCACCGTCGACAGTAATCACACTCCCCGTCATGTACCGCGACGCCTTCGACGCCAGCAGCAAAATCGCGCCGTCGAGATCGGACTCGGCGCCGACGCGGCGCTGGGGGATGCGTTTGGCGAGGCGCTCGCCTGCGGGCGTCGACCAGAAGGCGTGGTTCATCTCGGTGTCTATATAGCCGGGCGCGAGTGCGTTGATGCGGATGTTCTGCCCGGCGAGCTCCAGCGCCATCGCTTTCGTTGCCTGGATGATGCCGGCCTTGGAGATCGCATAAGGCGACACCGCCTTGAGCACGCCGGTGCCGAGCACGGAGGCGATGTTGACGATGTTGCCGTCCTGCTTGCGCGCGATCATACGGCGGGCGATTTCAGTCGCGAGGAAATAGGCGCCCTTCAGATTTGCGCCGATCACGGCATCCCAATCCGCCTCGGTCTGCTCGGTCGCGAGCTTCTCGATGGCGATGCCGGCATTGTTGATCAGCACCGTGATCGGGCCGAGCGCTGATTCCGCGGCATCGACGGCTTTCGCGATCGAGGCGGTGTCGGTGACGTCGAGCGCGACGGCGGCGGCGCGGCCGCCTTTGCCGCGGATTTCCTGTTCCAGATTCTTCAATTTGTCCGTCTGCCGCGCGGCGAGCACAACGGCCGCGCCATGCGCCGCCAGCACCCGGGCAAACTGCCGCCCCAGCCCCTGGCTCGCGCCCGTGACGAGGATGGTTTCTTTACTGACGTCGAATAGGCCTGACATGACGATGTCCTTGCGCGTGCTCCCTGATCCTTTGGAACCATCAATACAGACGATTTTAGCGATCTGAAACCGGAATGACCGGCCCGGCGTTCATTCGTTCGATCAAGGCAGGGTTGTGCTCATGAACAGTTTCGATCTCGCCGTTTATGCCGCGCTCGCCGTCGCGGTGGGCCTGGGTTTCAGGACCGGCCTGCTCCGCAGCGCCATGACCATCCTCGCCTATCTGCTCGCCGCGCCGATCGCGGTCGCGCTGATGCCGCTGATCGCGCCGCAGATTGCAGGCAATCCGAACGCGCCGCTGCTGCAGAACTGGATCTGGTTCTTCGGCATCTTCGTCGTCGTCGGCATGCTGTTCGGCCATATCGGCCGCGTCGCGCTGAACGACACCATCGGCGAGGCCGGGATCGGCGACCGGCTCGGCGGCGCCGCGCTCGGCGCCGTCAGGGTCGGCCTCGTCGCCACCACCCTGGTGCTGGTGTTCGACCAGATCGTGCCGGCGAACCACCAGCCGCCGTTCCTCGCCAGCTCGCATCTGCGGCCGTTGTTCTCCACGGTCGGCCAGATGGGCTTCAAGTCACTGCCGCCGGAGGCAGCGTCCGTGATCGACCGCCTCAAGCAGGAGCGTCGCATCTAGTGCATCGCCGCAGGCCACGCCATGCATTTTGACGCGGCTCCCTCCCTTATCAGCCGCGTCACAGTTGGCTAGAGTGCTGTCCATCCAAAACCTGCCTGACATTACGGAGTGATACAGTGGATCTTGGGATCAAAGGTCGCCGCGCCATCGTCTGCGCATCCAGCAAGGGCCTGGGGCGCGCCTGCGCCGTCTCGCTGGCGGAAGCCGGCGTTGACGTCACGCTGACCGCGCGCGGCGCCGAAGCCTTGAAGAAGACGGCGGACGAGATCCGGAAAGCCTATCCTGATGTGAAGGTCACGGAGATCGTCGGCGACATCACGACGCCGGCCGGGCGCGAGGCGGTGCTGAAGGCCTGCCCGGATCCCGATATCCTGATCAACAATGCCGGCGGCCCGCCGCCCGGCGATTTCCGCAACTGGACCCGCGACGACTGGATCAAGGCGATCGACGCCAACATGCTGACCCCGATCGAGCTGATCAAGGCGACCGTGGACGGCATGATGGCGCGCAAGTTCGGCCGCATCGTCAACATCACCTCGGCCGCGGTGAAGGCGCCGATCGACATCCTCGGCCTGTCCAACGGCGCGCGCGCCGGCCTCACCGGCTTCATCGCCGGCCTGTCGCGCAAGACGGTGATCAACAACGTCACCATCAATGGCCTGTTGCCCGGCCCGTTCGAGACCGACCGCCTGACGGGCACCGCGAAGGCCGAGGCCGACAAGCGCGGCACGACGCCGGAGCAGATCCTGGCCGAGCGCGCCAAGCTCAATCCCGCGGGGCGCTTCGGCCAGCCCGACGAGTTCGGCTATGCCTGCGCGTTCCTCTGCGGCGCCAAGGCGGGCTTCATCACCGGGCAGAACATTTTGCTCGATGGCGGCGCCTTCCCGGGCACGCTGTAACGTCGCTTTGCTCTCTCCCCGCTCCTGCGGGGAGAGAGATTTCAAAGATCACCGCTGCTTCGTCGGCTCGTCCTCATCCCGCTCGCTGGGATCGGAGGAATCGGCGGTGATGCGCTCGTCGGTCCAGTCGATGCCGAAGGCATCGAGACCATCGGCAAGCAGATCGCCCAGCATCGGCTCGCCGAGCAGGTACTGCACCGTCTCATGCCGGGGCTTGCGATATTCGAACCGAGCCTCCACGGCGCGGGCACGTAAGTCATCCCAATCATCGATCGTGCCGTCGCCACGACCGAGCCAGGTCAGCGCAACGAGATCGACCTGCTCGTCCTCGTTCAGGGCAACGATGAAGCCGCCGAGCTCGCTGGCGACGGGATCGGAGCCGTCATCCTCGAGCACATCGACCGCATCGTCGTCGCTCGGATTCGAGCCCGAATCGGGATCGACATCCCCTTCCTTGACGTCGAATTCGCGCGCCTTCTCGATGATGAAGGCGACTTTCTCGGCGGAAATGGCAAGCTCCGGCATGGCAGCCTCTCTTGGCGTCGCGTTCTCCAGGGTTCCCGCGATAACGCCGCATCGCACCAGATGATCCATTGCGCTTGACGGCGGAAAGTGCGCATGGTTCCGCGCCAAAGCAAGAACATGGGGGCACGCCGCATGCAATGGAAGGTCGGCAGGATCAGGATCACCAAGGTCGTGGAATTGGAGACGATCGGCTCGACCCGTTTCATCCTGCCGCTGGCGAGCAACGAGGAAATCCGCAAGCTGCCCTGGCTGATCCCGCATTTCGCCACCGAAGAGGGCCGACTGAAGATGTCGATCCATTCGCTGGTGGTGGAGACACCGACGCGCCGCATCGTGGTCGACACCGGGCTTGGCAACGACAAGCAGGGCCGTGGCGTCCCGATATGGAATAACCGCACCACGCCGTTCCTCGAGACGATGACGGCGGCGGGCTTTCCGCCTGACAGCATCGACACGGTGCTGTGCACGCATCTCCACGTCGACCATGTCGGCTGGAACACGAAGCTGGTTGACGGCAAATGGGTGCCGACCTTTCCGAAGGCGCGTTACCTCTTCGGCCGCACCGAATACGAGCACTGGCGCGACCATTCCATCGAGCCGGACAAGGCCGCCGTGTTTGGCGATTCCGTGCAGCCGATCGTCGATGCGGACCGGGCCGATCTGATCCCGAGCGATCACCGATTGTCTGACGAGATCAGCATGATCCCGACCCCGGGCCACAGCCCCGGCCACATGAGCATCCTGATCAAATCCGACGGCGAGCAGGGCCTGCTCACCGGCGACGTCGCCCATCATCCCTGCCAGATGGCGCATCTCGACTGGTCCTCGACCGCCGATTCCGACCAGGCGCAATCGGCGGCGACGCGGGCAGCGCTGTTCGGCCGTTTTGCCGACACGGAGACGCTGGTGATCGGCGGGCATTTTTCGGCCGGGCACATCAGGCGCGACGGGGACGCGTTCAGGTTTGTGGCGCTGGCGTAGGTCTCGTGCCCGCCCACCGAATTTCGAAGGCTGCAATGCGCCCCGTTTTCGGCGGTTGAATTTCCCGCCGCCCTGTTCCATGAAGCTATTTAACCGATCGGTCCATCTCCAGGGAGAAACGAGAATGAAGCTTGTTCGTTATGGCGAAAAGGGTGCGGAAAAGCCCGGCCTGATCGACAAATCCGGCCAGTTGCGCGACCTGTCGGCGCATGTGAAGGACTTCACGGGCGAGGCCTATTCGCCGGAGTCCCTGAAGAAGCTGGCGGCCCTCGACCCCGCCTCGCTGCCCGCCGTCTCCGGCAAGCCGCGGTTCGGCGCGCCGGTCACCGGCATCTCGAAATTCATCGCCATCGGTCTCAATTACAGCGACCACGCCAAGGAAACCGGCGCTGCGATCCCGACCGAGCCGATCATCTTCATGAAGGCCAACACCTCGCTCTCCGGCCCGAACGATGCGGTCGAGAAACCGCGCGGCTCGACCAAGCTCGACTGGGAGGTCGAGATCGCCGCCATCATCGGCACCCGCGCCAAGTATGTCTCGGAAGCCGACGCGCTGAACTACGTCGCCGGCTATTGCGTCTGCAACGACGTCTCCGAGCGCGCCTTCCAGATCGAGCGCCTGGGCCAGTGGACCAAGGGCAAGTCGCACGACACCTTCGGCCCGGTCGGCCCCTGGCTCGCGACCAAGGACGAGATCAAGGACGTGCAGAACCTGTCGATGTGGCTCGACGTCAACGGCCAGCGCCGCCAGACCGGTTCGACCAAGACCATGATCTTCTCGATGGCCAAGTGCATCTCCTATGTCTCGCAGTTCATGACGCTGCTGCCGGGCGACATCATCACCACGGGCACCCCGCCCGGTGTCGGCCTCGGCATGAAGCCGCCGACCTTCCTCAATGTCGGCGACGTCGTGACGCTCGGCATCGAGGGCCTCGGCGAGCAGCGCCAGGAGATCATCGCGGCGTAAGGCCTCTGGCCTCATCCTGAGGAGCGCGCAACGCGCGCGTCTCGAAGGATGCGCCACAAACACGGTTGCCCGGCGTTCGCGCCGGGTGACGAGAGACCCTCCCTCGTTGTCCATCTTTCGAGACGCGCGCCAAGGGGGCGCGCTCCTCAGGATGAGGACTGTGTGTCAGGATAGAGGTTATTTCCCATGAAACTCTCCTTCTCCGCCGCCTCGCCCTTTGCCCGCAAGGTGCGCATCGCCGCGATCGAGCTTGGGCTGATCGACAAGATCGAATTCACGCCGGCAACCGTCGCGCCGGGGCAGGCCAACGAGGACTATTCGAAGATCACGCCGCTGAAGAAGCTGCCGGTGCTGATCACCAATGACGGCGACGTCATTTTGGACTCCTACGTCATCGTCGAATATCTCAACGAGATGGCCGGCGGCAGCCTGATCCCGGATTACGGCCCGCGGCGCTGGAAGGCCAAGACCAATCACTCGCTGATCAACGGCATGCTCGATTCCATGCTGCTGTGCCGCTACGAGAAGATGGTGCGGCCGCAGGGCCTGCAATGGCAGGCGTGGTCGGACGACCACTGGAATCGGGCCTGGACCGGCATGGCGCGCTTCGAGAACATGCCCGACGTGCTGAACGGTCCGTTCGACATCTCGCAGATCGGCCTCGTTTGCGTGCTCGGCTATGCCGACTTCCGCTTCGCCGATTGCGGCTGGCGCAAGGCCTATCCGAAGCTCGACGCCTTCCATCAAAAAATGCTGGAGCGGCCCTCCGTGAAGATCTCGGTGCCGCCGGCGGCGTAACTCCCGGGAGTTCTCATGAGCCTCAAATACTCGGTCGGCGATCTCACCATCCATCGCATCATCGAGCAGGAAACCTCGTTCGTCCCGGCGCTGGAGATGCTGCCCGGACTCACGCCCGAGCTGCTCGCCGAGAACCGGGCCTGGATGCGCGAAGCGAAGGCGCTGGATGACCAGGACGTATTGCTGCTCTGCTTCCAGTCCTATGTGGTGAAGACGCCGCACCACACCATCCTCGTCGACAGCTGCATCGGCAACGACAAGCCGCGCCCCAATCGGCCGAAATGGAACATGAAGACCGACGACACCTATCTGCGTGCGCTGAACGCCGCAGGATTCGCGGTCGATGACATCGACTTCGTGATGTGCACGCATCTGCATGTCGATCACGTCGGCTGGAACACGCGGCTTCAGAACGGCCGCTGGGTGCCGACCTTCCCCAACGCGCGCTATGTCTTCGCCAGGCAGGAATTCGATCACTGGTCCGAGCAGAATGCGAAGGCGGAAGTGCCGCCCTTCGCCGACAGCGTGCTGCCGGTGGTCGAGGCCAACAGGCACGAGCTCGTCGGTAACGATCATGAGATCGGCGATCACGTCCGCATCCTGCCGACGCCCGGTCACACGCCGGGCCATATCGCCATCACGATGGGCCGCGGCAAGGACGACGCCGTGTTCTCCGGCGACCTCATGCATTCGCCGTTGCAGACGCTCTATCCCGAGCTGTCGATCAAGTTCGACGTCGATCCGGCCAAGGCAGCAACGACGCGCCGCAGCTTCCTGGAGCGTTATTGCGACACCGACACGCTGTGCTGCACGGCGCATTTTCCTTCGCCGTCGGTGGGGAAGATCAGGCGCAAGGGCAATGCGTTCGAATGTATCGCGGTGTGATTTAGCCGAGATGCCGTAGGGTGGGCAAAGGCGCGCGCTTCGCGCGCCGTGCCCACCACTCCTTATGGTGGGCACGCTTCGCTCTGCCCACCCTACGATTCCACCCGTGTGGAGAACACCATGACATCACTCCCCGACATCCCCTTGCCTGCCGGAATCCGCTCGCGCACCATCGACGGCATCAACGGCTTGCGCATGCATGTGCTCGAGGCCGGCTTCGAGACCAAGGGCCGCCCCTGCATCCTGCTACTGCACGGCTTTCCCGAGCTGGCCTTCTCCTGGCGCAAGGTGATGCCGACACTCGCACAGGCCGGCTATCACGTGATCGCGCCGGACCAGCGCGGCTATGGCCGCACCACGGGATGGACCGCGGATTATGACGGCGACCTCGCGCCGTTCTCTCTCCTCAACCTGGTGCGCGATGCGCTCGCTTTGGTGTCGGCGTTCGGCTACAAGCAGGTCGATCTCGCCGGGCACGATTTCGGCAGTCCGGTCGCGGCGTGGTGCGCGCTGATCCGGCCCGACGTGTTTCGCTCGGTGACACTGATGAGCGCGCCTTTCGGCGGAGCGCCGACGCTGCCTTTCAACACCGTCGATGCGCCGGCAAGGCCGCCAATCGAAGACCCCGTTCATCGCGAGCTCGCCGCGCTGCCGCGTCCGCGCAAGCATTATCAATGGTACTACGCGACTCGTCCGGCCAACGCGGACATGCAGCACGCGCCGCAGGGTGTGCATGATTTCCTGCGCGCCTATTATCATCACAAGAGTGCGGACTGGATCGACAACAAGCCGTATCCGCTCAAGTCCTGGTCCGCAGGCGAGCTTGCAAAACTTCCGACCTATTATGTGATGGACGCCGGCGAGACCATGGCGGAGACCGTCGCCAAAGAGATGCCCTCGCCGGCTGCGATCGCCGCGAACCAATGGCTGCCGGACAGCGACCTCGCCTATTACAGCGCCGAATATGGCCGCACCGGGTTTCAAGGCGGGCTGCAATGGTATCGCTACGGCACGTCGGGCATGCTCAACAGCGAGATGCAGCTGTTTGCCGGCCGCAGCATCGACGTGCCCTCCTGCTTCATCTCCGGCAAGCAGGACTGGGGCACCTATCAGCGCCCCGGTGTATTCGAGGCGATGCAGGGGCACGGCTGCACGAAGATGCTCGGCTGCCATCTCGTCGACGGCGCCGGCCATTGGGTGCAGCAGGAGCAGCCGGCCGAGGTGAGCCGGTTGCTGCTCGACTTCCTGGCCAAGGCCGGCACGGCCTGATTTGACCCGGAAACTGCGGCGCCCTATATAGTTTAGAACCATTCTAAAGGGCTACCGTGAAGAATTTTGCCGATCTGACCGAGCGCGAGGTGCTGGCGGTCGCGATCTCCTCCGAGGAGGAGGACAGCCGCATCTACATGACCTTCGCCGAGGATCTGAAGGAACGTTATCCGGACTCGGCCAAGCTGTTCGAGCAGATGGCCGAGGAGGAGCGCGGCCATCGCCACATGCTGCTGGAGATGTACGAGCAGCGCTTCGGCCAGCATCTGCCGCCGATCCGCCGCGAGGACGTCAAGGGCTTCCTGCGCCGCCGGCCGATCTGGCTGACCAAGAACCTGCCGCTCGACACCATCCGAAGGGAAGTCGAGACCATGGAGCTCGAGGCCGAGCGCTTCTATGCGAAGGCCGCCGAGCAGGCCGAGGACGTCAATGTGCGCCGGCTGCTCGGTGACCTCGCCGAGGCCGAGAAGAACCATGAGCACACCGCAGCCCGGCTGACCGACGAGATCCTCAAACCCGATGTCCGCGCCGAGGAAGACCGCACGCGCCGGCGCATGTTCGTGCTGCAATATGTGCAGCCGGGCCTCGCTGGCCTGATGGACGGCTCAGTCTCGACGCTAGCGCCGCTGTTCGCGGCCGCCTTCGCCACGCATCAGAACTGGCAGACGTTCCTCGTCGGCCTCGCCGCCTCGATCGGTGCCGGCATCAGCATGGGATTTGCGGAAGCCTTGTCAGACGACGGCTCGCTCACGGGACGCGGCTCGCCCTGGCTGCGCGGCGTCACCTGCGGCGCGATGACGACGCTCGGCGGGCTCGGCCACACCGCGCCGTATCTGGTGCCCGACACATGGGCCAACGCGTTCTGGATCGCGACGGGAATCGCCTGCGTCGTCGTGTTCTTCGAATTGTGGGCGATCGCCTTCATCCGCTCGCGCTACATGGACACGCCGTTCCTGCAGGCCGTGTTCCAGATCGTGCTCGGCGGCGCCATCGTGCTGGCGGTGGGGGTTTTGATCGGGGCGGCGTAGTAGGGTTCTCCATCGTCGCCCAATCTCCGCTGTCGTCCCGGCGAAAGCCGGGACGACAACGGAATCTGTGGCGCCTTCTCGTTCCAATTTGCCACACATCAATCGCCATCAAACAGCGGTTGCAGCGCTCGGCCAAACTGCGCATCATCCTCCAACAGCCAGAGCGGGAGAAGCGCCGTGGCCAGATCGGAATGGAGTTTCAAGAGCGCGGTCGAGCTGTCAGCTGCATTGAGCGCGAAGAAGGTCTCGGCGGTCGAACTCGCGCAGGACGCGATTGCCCGTATCGAGCGTCACGACGGCAAGATCAACGCGATCTGCGTCAGGGATTTCGATCGCGCGCTCGGCGCCGCGCGCGAGGCGGACGCCGCATTGGCGCGTGGCGAGCGCAGGCCGCTGCTCGGCCTGCCCTTGACGATCAAGGAATCCTTCAACATCGCCGGCCTGCCGACAACCTGGGGCTTCGTGCCGCAAAAGGATTTCAAGCCCGTGGAAGACGCACTGCCGGTCGCCCGCATCAAGCAGGCCGGCGGCGTGATCCTCGGCAAGACCAATGTGCCGGTCGGCCTCGCCGACTGGCAGAGCTACAACGACATCTACGGCACCACGAACAACCCCTATGATCTCGGCCGCACCCCGGGTGGATCGTCCGGAGGATCGTCGGCAGCCCTTGCCGCAGGTTATTGCGCGCTCGCCACCGGCTCCGACATCGGCGGCTCCCTGCGTGTGCCGGCATTTCATTGCGGCATCTTCGCGCACAAGCCGACTATCAATCTCTGCCCGGCGCGCGGCGAGACCCCGCCGCCATTTCCGGCCCTTCCGCGCGAGGGCGATCTCGCCGTCATCGGCCCGATGGCACGCACCGCTGCGGATCTCTCCTTGCTGCTCGACGTCATGGCCGGACCGGATCCGCTGGAAGCCGGTGTCGCCTACAAGCTCGACCTGCCTGCTGCGCGACATCAGTCGCTGCGGGATTTTCGTGTCCTGGTGATCGACAGCCATCCGCTGCTGCCGACCGACCGGGGTGTTAGCGGCGCGATCGACAAGCTCGCAACCGATCTCGCGAAGGCCGGCGTGACGGTCGCGCGCGAGAGTGCGCTGCTGCCGGATTTCGCGGAGACGTCGCGGCTTTACATGCGCATGCTGCTGGGTTTCCTCGGCGCGTTCTTCCTGCCCGACGAGCTCGCGGATTCGCGGGCACGGGCGAGCCAGTTGGCGCCAGAGGACCGGAGCCTCGGCGCCGAGCGGCTGCGCGGCACGATAGCAAGCCATCGCGCCTGGGTGCTCGACGCAGGCAGCCGCGCCGGCCTGCGTGCACGATGGCGCGCGCTGTTCAAGAGCTTCGACGCGGTGATCTGCCCGATCATGCCGACGCCGGCCTTTCCGCATGATCATTCGCCGGAACAGAGCCTGCGACGCATCAGCATCGACGGCACGGATTACCCCTATTCCGACCAGCTCGCCTGGCCGGGCATCGCGACGCTTCCGGGCCTGCCTGCGACGGCCGTTCCGCTCGGTCTGTCGAAAGACGGCCTGCCGGTCGGCATGCAGATCGTCGGCCCGTGGCTGGAAGATCGCACACCGCTGAAGCTTGCCGAGTTGATCGAGCACGAATTTGGCGGGTTCGTGCTGCCGCCATTATTTGATGATTAGCCTTTATCGTCATTGCGAGACAACGGGTCCGCGCGAAGCGCGGCCCGATGACAGGCTCCGCGAAGCAATCCAGAATCTTTCCGCGGCGACAGTCTGGATTGCTTCGTCGCAAGAGCTCCTCGCAATGACGGAGCAAAACAATTTTGAGATTCCGGGTTCGCGCTTCGCGCGCCCTGGAATGACAGGGAGGGAGGACACACCATGAGCCAGGACCTCGAACAGCTCACCGCGCTCAACCGCGACTACGTCGCTTCCGTGCAGGCCTGCGACGTCAGACGCTTCGACGAGATCCTGGCGCCGGAGTTCTACTGCTCCAATCCCGACAAGACGCTGGTCGATCGCGCCGCCTTCCTGGAGCAGACCGCAGGGCCGATCGCGATCCGCAATCTGCATGAATACGACGTCATCATCCGCATCATGGGCGACTTCGCCATCATCCACGCGGCGACCAGCTACACCACGGCGGACGGCCAGCAGGCGACGGGGCGGTACACCGATTGCTGGGCAAAGAAGAACGGGACATGGCTGGCGGTGTCCGCGCACGTGTCGCGGTGAGCTCTTGATCTGTCCCCGCAATGCGGGGAGAGGTCGACGCCGGAGCGTAGCGCAGGCGGCGGGTGAGGGGCATGGCACACTGCCAGCCACAACGTTGATCTTTGCCGACTGATCCATCATGGAGTCGGAGAGGCCGATTGCGTGGCACTACCCTGCACGGCCCCTCACCCGGATCGCGCCGGACGATGCTGCGCATCGCCGGGGGCGATCCGACCTCTCCCCGCAAAGAGCGGGGAGAGGTGAAAGCGCTCAACTATCAAACACGATCACGCTGCGCAGCGTCTTGCCGGCTTTCATGTTGGCGAAGCCCTCGTTGATCTCGCTGAGCTTCAGCTTCGCCGAGATCCAGTCCTCCAGGTGCAGCCGTCCCCGCAGGTAGAAGTCGACCAGGCGCGGCATGTCGACGCGGAAATGGTTCGAGCCCATCGAGGAGCCCTGGATCCTGCGTTCGCGCAAAAAGTCAAAACCGTGCAACTCGATCTTCTGGCCGAACGGGATCATGCCGACGATGGTGGCGGTGCCGCCGGCGGCGAGCATGCCGAACGCCTGCTCCGCGGTCTCCTTGCGGCCGAGCACCTCGAAGGCATGATGCACGCCGCCATTGGTGAGGTCGCGCACCTGCTTCACGACGTCGCCATCGGCGGGGTTGACGATGTCGGTGGCGCCCAGCTTGGTCGCGAACTGGAGCTTTGCCGGGTTGGTGTCGATGGCGATGATGCGGCCGGCGCCCGCGATCTGCGCGCCGTTGATTGCGGCCATGCCGACGCCGCCGCAGCCGATCACCGCCACGGTCTCGCCGGCCGTTACCTTCGCCGTGTTCACCACCGCGCCATAGCCGGTGATGACGCCGCAGCCGATCAGCGCGGCGAGATCGAGCGGCATGTCCTTGCGAATCTTCACGATGGCGTTCTCATGCACCAGCATCTGCTCGGCAAAGGAGGAGAGATTGAGGAACTGGTGCAGCTTCTCGGGCTTGGACCACTGCATGCGGTTGGAGACGCCCGGCAGCATCTTCACCGTCGCATCGGTGCAGAGCACGGTGCGGCCGGTGGTGCAATTGTCGCAGGTGCCGCAGAACACCGACAGGCAAGTGACGACGTGATCGCCCGGCTTCACGTAAGTCACGTCGGAGCCGACCTGCTCGACGACGCCGGCGGACTCATGCCCGAGCACCGCCGGCAGCGGATGCGGATAGAGGCCTTCCATGAAGTGCAGGTCGGAGTGGCAGAGGCCGGCAACCGCGGTGCGGATCAGGACCTCGCGCGGGCCGGGCTTCGGCAGGCTGACATCCTCGATGACCAGCGGCTGGTTGACTTCATAGAGGACGGCGGCCTTCATCGAACACTCCCTATCGCGTTTTTTTGTTTGATCGCGGCGCGCAGCCTACGCTGCCAGAACCAGTTCGCCAACCTCAGTCATCCCGGCATCGCGATCACCGAGCAGCAGTGCGGCGATCTTCGCCTGCGCGGCATTTTCCGTTAGCCGGAACGGATCGCTTGGCGACACGCGATGGTCGATGACGAGGCGCGACAGCAGCAGCCGGCGTGCGTCGCCGCGCATGTCGTGGATGCGGTACGCCTCCCAGGCCAGCGCGACCGCGCTGGCGACATGATAGAGCAGGCTCGTCGCACGCCGCGCATCGGCCTCGTTCTCGGACTTGCCCGCGACCTCGCGCGCGAAGACGACCGCACGATCGACGAGCCCGCTCAAATTGTCGCGCCAAGCCTGCGGCACGGAGGCGCTGTCGTCGAGCCGCGCATGCAGATCTGCCGCGAGCGCGGATTCCGCGCCATGGCGACCGACCGCACGCCGGAGCGCGTCGATCGCGACGATGTTGCCGGTGCCTTCCCAGACCGAGCCGAGATGCGCATCGCGCAGCAGGCGGGCGGTGGCGAATTCCTCGATATAGCCGATGCCGCCGCGCATCTCGAGCGCATCGCCGCAGACTTTTCGGGCATCGCGCGTGGCGCGGAATTTCAGCGTCGGGGTGAGAATGCGCAGCAGCGCCGCCGCGTCCTGGCTGCCGGCTTCGGCGCGGTCGAGCGCGTCGGCGGTGAGAAAGCTCATCGACAGCGCCTGCTCGACCGGCAGCATGATCTTCAGCATCTGCCGCCGGCCGAGCGGCAGGTCGATGATGCGCTGGCCGAACACGACGCGGTTCTTCGCCACTGTCATCGCGTCGTGATAGGCACGGCGCATCAGCGCGGTGGATTTGACGCCGTTGGAGAGCCGCGACGAGTTCACCATCTCGGCCATCTGCACGAAACCGCGGTCGAGCTTGCCGACGGCGTAGGCGATCGCGCCTTCGAGCTTGATCTCGCCTGAGGCCATCGAGCGCGTGCCGAGCTTGTCCTTGAGGCGCACGATCCGGTAGTGGTTCTGCGAGCCGTCATCGAGGAAGCGCGGCATCAGGAACAGGCCGACGCCGCGCGTGCCGGGGCCGGCGCCTTCCGGGCGCGCCAGCAGCATCACCACCTTGGCATCGGCATTCGAGCAGAACCATTTTTCGCCGTAGAGGCGCCAATGGTCGCCCTCCTGCACCGCGCGCGTGGTCAGCGTGCCGACATCGGAGCCGCCTTCCTTCTCGGTCATGAACTGGCCGCCTTGCGTCAGCTTGCTCATGTCGGTCGAGGTCAGTCCGTCCAGATATTTCGCCTTCAGCGCTTCGCTGCCGAAATTCGCCAGAAGTTTCGCACAGCCGTCGGTGACGTTGATCGGGCAGCCCATGCCGAATTCGGTCTGGTTGAACAGGAAGGTGAAGGCATGCTTGGCGACAACAGGGTATTTGTCCGGCCAGCCCATGATGCCCTTGCGGATCGAGAGCGCGTGGATGCCGAACTGGCCGAACGCGGCGTTCTCCAGCTCGCGATAGGCCGGATGATATTCGATCGACTGCACGTCGCGGCCGAACTTGTCGCGCTGATGCAGCACCGGCGTGTGCCGGTCGGCGAGCCGTGCGCACTCGTCGAGCCGGCCACCGGCGAGCTCGCCGAGGCGATCGAGATGCGGCTCGATATGGCGGAACAGATTGTCCGGAAGGTGGATGCGGAGCAGGTCCGTCAGCGCCGGATCGGCGCGATAGAAATTCATGCCCGTGGTGTCGGGTGCCAGCAGGCCGGATTGCCCGGCCGCGACATGTTTCGGCTGCGCGGTGACCGGCTTGTGCATGATCGTCCTCTTCGTTTCCGCCTTACGGACATTTTGCGCTGTTTTGGCGCTTGCCGCTTTGGATGATGTCGATCATGCTCCAGCCAGGAAGCGCGATAAAGCCGCAAATTGTCAGGGAGGCATGATCGCCGTGAAGGAGCAATTCGCTCTGCGGAATTGTGATCGACCCGGCTGGTTGTCCGCGCGGCGGATGCATAGATCAGCGGCTTCCCGTCCTGAGAGATCACGTCATGGAACACCCGAAATACAAGATCGCGCTCATTGTTGGTGCCGGTGAAGGCCTCAGCGCCTCGCTGGCCCGGCGGCTGTCCGCGCAAGGCATCCGCGTCGCACTAGCCGCGCGAAAAATCGAAAAGCTAGGCGCACTCTGCAGTGAGACCGGTGCAAAAGCCTATGCCTGCAACGCCACCGAGCCTGACGAAGTCGAGCGGCTGTTCGGCCTGGTCGAGCGCGAGATCGGCACGCCTGATCTCGTGGTCTACAATGCCAGCGGCCGCACGCGCGGGCCGTTCGTGGATCTGATCCCGGCCGACGTCGCACAGGCGATCGCGGTCAGCGCCTATGGCGGCTTCCTGGTGGCGCAGCAGGCGGCCAAGCGCATGCTGCCGAACCAGCACGGCGCGATCCTGTTCACCGGCGCTTCCGCCAGCGTCAAGGGCTATGCGCAGTCGGCCTCCTTCGCGATGGGCAAGTTCGCGCTGCGAGGGCTGGCGCAGAGCCTGGCGCGCGAATTGTCGCCGCAAGGTATCCATGTCGCGCATTTCGTCATCGACGGCGGCATTCGCAGCGCGGCGCGCACGGAAGCCCCGGACAAGCCGGACTCGATGCTCGACCCCGACGCCATCGCAGCGAGCTATTGGAACGTGTTGCAGCAGCCGCGTAGCGCCTGGAGCTGGGAGCTGGAGCTGCGGCCCTGGGTGGAGAAGTTTTGAAGTCGTCATTCCGGGGCGATGCGAAGCATCGAACTACGGTGCGCAATTGCGCACCTGAGAATCTCGAGATTCCGGGTCTGGTCCTTCGGACCATCCCGGAATGACAGTAATAGCAAGGGGAGGCGACATGACCACGGAAACCACCATCGACACCGGCACCAGCGAGCTCCTCTGCACCATCCGCGACCGCGTCGCTGTCATCACGCTGAACCGGCCGGAGGCGCGCAATTCGCTGTCGGATGCGCTGACGCCGGCGCTGCGCACCATGATCCGGACCTGCGCCGAGGATCCGAACGTCGGCGCGCTGCTGCTCACCGGCGCGGGCGAAGCGTTCTGCGCCGGCGGCAACGTCAAGGGCATGGGCGCGCATCGCGATCCCAAAAAGCTGGAGATGTCACTGGACGATCGCATCGCCGATCTGCAGGAGCGGCAGCGGCTGCTCACCGGCGCGCTGGTATCGGTGCGCAAGCCGACCATCGCCGCACTCCCCGGCCCCGCGGTTGGCGCCGGGCTTGCCATCGCCATGGCCTGCGACATCCGCATCGCCGCGCAATCGGCCTTCGTCGCCACCGGCTATGCCCGCATCGCGCTCAGCGGCGACTACGGCATCGCCTGGCTGCTGACCCGCATCATTGGCACCGCGCGGGCGCGCGAACTGATGTTCACCGGCGATCGCGTCGACGCCGCGCGCTGCGAAGCGATCGGCCTCGTCAACCGCGTCGTGCCCGACGACAAATTGCAGACTGAGGCGTTCGCGCTGGCAAGATCGCTGGCCGAAGGCCCGCGCCTCGCGCTGCGCTACATGAAGGACAATCTCGACGAGGCCCTGCTGTTCGACTTCGAAACCGCCAGGGATCACGAAGCCGAGCGACTGGTCCGCCTCACCACGACCGCCGATCACAAGGAAGCGGTGCAGGCGTTTATCGAAAAGCGGAAGGCGGTGTTCACGGGGAAATAGGCATCCCGGCGGGTGCCACACACTCGGTGTCGTCCTGGCGAAAGCCAGGACCCATACCGCGTGATCTCTCGGTGGGTCTCGATCGCCGTACCGAACTCCGTGTCTTCGTCAAACCACGCCCTGTGGTAATGGGTCCTGGCTTTCGCCAGGACGACTCGGAGAGAGAGTGCAGCTACTTCGCTGGCGCCCGCGCAAAATCCACGAACGCGCGCAGCGCCGCCGGCAACTGCCGCCGGCTTGGGTAGTACAGGAAGAAGCCGGGATAGGCCGGGCACCAGTCGGTGAGCACGCGCACTAGCTTTCGTTTGGCGAGCAGCGCCTCGACCTGCTGCTCGAAGACGTAAGCAAGGCCGACGCCGTCGAGCGCGGCATCGACCATCAAATCCTGGTCGTTCATGGTCAGCGGCCCCGTGACATCGATGGCGAGCTCGATGCCGCCGCGCTCGAACTCCCAGTGATAGAGCGCGCCTGACGTGAAGCGATAGCGGATGCAGGGCAGGCCCTTCAGGTCGTGCGGTGTATTCGGCGCCTTATGGGATTTGAAAAAGGCGGGCGCGCCGATCACGGCAAAACGGTGCCGCGGGCCGATCGGCACGGCGATCATGTCGGCGGCAATGGTTTCACCAAAGCGGACGCCGGCATCGAAGCCGGCCGCGACCATGTCGATCAGGGAATCGTTGATGACGATCTCGACTCTGACGTCGGGGAACTCCTTCAGGAAGCGCGTCACGATCGGCAACAGCACCAGTTGGGCGGACTGGCGCGCGGCGGTGAAGCGCAGCGTGCCGGCGGGCTTGCCGCGGAAATTGTTGAGGTCCTCGAGCGCATCGTCGATGTCGCGAAAGGCCGGCGTGATGCGGGCGAACAGTCGCTCGCCCGCTTCCGTGAGCGCGACGCTGCGGGTGGTGCGGTTGACGAGCCGCAGGCCCAGCCGCTCCTCGACATTGCGCAAAGCGTGCGATAGCGCGGACGGCGTGACGCCAAGCTCGGTCGCCGCCGCGCGAAAACTGCGGTGGCGGGCGATGGCAAGGAAGGTCGCAAGGTCGGACGGATCGATCCGCATTGATGAATTATGCTCACTAGCTTACAGACTATATAGCAGATTATCTCAGCTATGGCGAGAAGCTACACCTTGCCCATCGGCTTCGGCACATCGCCGGGGCGCAAATGGAAAGGGCAACATCATGCGTGTCTGGTTCATCACGGGAGCGTCCCGCGGATTTGGTGCTTTGATCGCGGAAGCCGCCTTGAAGGCCGGCGACGCCGTGGTCGCGACCGCCCGCGATCCATCGACCGTCACCGCGCGGCTCGGCACGCATGAGCGACTGCTGGCCACCCGGCTCGACGTCACCAGCGAGGCGGAAGCACACGAGGCCGCAGGCGCGGCCGTGAAAAAGTTCGGGCGCATCGACATCCTCGTCAACAATGCCGGCTACGGCCTGCTGGGCGCGATCGAGGAAGCCAGCGATGCGGAAACGCAAAAGCTGTTCGGCACGAACGTGTTTGGCCTGCTCAGTGTCACCCGCGCGGTGCTGCCGCATATGCGGCGCCAGCGTTCCGGCCACGTCATCAACATCTCGTCTGTCGGCGGTTACGCAGGTTTTCCCGGCTGGGGCGTCTATGGCGCGACCAAATTCGCGGTCGAGGGAATCAGCGAGGCGCTGGCCGGCGAAGTCGCGCCGCTCGGCATCAAGGTCACCGTGGTCGAGCCGGGCTTCTTCCGCACTGACTTCCTCGACGAGACCTCACTGTCGCGCACCGCCGTGCAGATCGAGGACTACCGTGACAGCGTCGGCAAGACCCGCGCGCATGCGGCCGACGTCAATGGCGGCCAGCGCGGCGATCCGCGCAAGCTGGCGCAGGCCTTCCTGAAGCTGGTCGATGCGAAAAACCCGCCGCTGCGCCTGCCGCTCGGCAGCGACACCGTGGAGCGGATCGAGGCGAAAAACATCCTCGTCGCGCGCGAGCTCGCGGGGTGGCGATCGGTCGCAATCTCCACCGACTTCACCGACGACGCTTGAGTGAAGGCAAAAAAAGCCCGGCTCTGGCTTCGCCAGGCCGGGTTCTGAGTGGTGTCAGGCCGAGGCTGAGGGGCTGTCGGCCTGACGGGAAAGGGCGGCGAGGCGCCAGCTCGCACAGGGAATGTCTTTCGGCGCGACACTGATCTCCTTGTCGAAGCGCACCAGCTTCAAGTCGTCAGGATGATTGACGAAGGCGAAGCCGGATTTGCGCGCCAGCGACACCATGGCCTCGTTTGAGCGCAGCGTGTCGCCGAACATGTGCTCAGCGCCCAGCGCGGCCGCGCGGCATTCGAGGTTCTTCATCAGCGCAGTGGCGATGCCGTGGCCGTGCCAGCGGTCATCAACCGACAGGCCGAATTCAAGCGTGGAAGTCTCGGCATGTAACGCATAGCGCGCCTCGGCGACGATGGTCTCGAAGCCATCGACCATCATGGTCGCGACGACAGTGAAACGTTCACGCTCGCCGACCTCGAGGAAATCGTGCAGCAGGCCCCTTGGCAATTCGCTGATCGCGCCGAAGAAACGGTTGTAGCGGGAGCGGGTCGAGAGCGAGCGGAAATAATGCTGGAGCTCCTCGGTGTCGCGCGGCTCGACGAAGCGAACGTTGAGCGGCTCACCCTGCCGGGTGCGCAGCGTGTCCGAATATTGCTTGAAGTCTTCGAGGCGGAGAATGCTCATGACGCATGCCCTTCACGAAAAGGGACCGCCGGCGCCCCTGTCATCAGGCGGCGCCGGCCTGGCGGCCAATCAGGCCCGCCAGAAGGGTTTGTCGGCCTCAAAGGCAATGTCGCTCCAAGACAGGCCGACGTCGTGGAGGTCGCGGGCCGTCCAGTTGGCGAGCTCGCGCCGGGTGCGATAGCGCTCGTGCCAGACGTGGAGGGTCTCGCCGATCTGGTGGATCAGGCTCGGCGCATGAAGATTTGTCATCGAATTCTGGGTCAACGTAGACATTTTCAGCTCCTGGAGCTAAGTTGGCCGCTAATATCAGCCTCCTGACGCGCTGCGACAAACGACAATTTGTACCCTTTCGCATGAAATAGCGTCATGTATCCTGCTGCCAAATGACTGCCAGATTGCCCTCCCTGAACGGATTGCGGGCGTTCGAGGCCGCCGCGCGCCATCTCAGCTTCACGCTGGCGGCCAGCGAGCTGAACGTGACCCAGACCGCGATCAGCCATCAGATCCGCAGACTGGAGGAGGAGCTCGGCATCCGCCTGTTCATCCGGCAGAACCGTGCGCTGGCGCTGACGCCGGAGGCGCGAGACTATCTCCCGGGCGTGCGCGCCGCCTTCAACGACCTGCGCCTTGCCACCGACCGCCTGCTGCGCAAGGACGACGACAAGGTGCTGACGGTCTCGACAATCGCCTCGCTTGCCGCAAAGTGGCTGCTGCCGCGCCTGACCGATTTCCAGGAGAGCCATCCCGGCATCGACGTCCGCATCACCACCTCGACCAGCCTCGTCGACTTCCAGCGCGACAATGTCGATGTCGCGATCCGCTACGGCCGCGGCCAATGGCCGGGCCTGCGCGCCGACTGGCTGATGGCGGACGAGTTGTTCCCAGTGTGCAGCCCCTCGCTGCTGCGCGGCGACAAGCCGCTACGTCGTCCGGAGGATTTGAAGGACCACGTGCTGCTGCACACCAACGTTAGTGACGACTGGCGGCTCTGGTTGACCGCGGCGGGCCTTTCGGCCGGCATCTCCCGGCAGCCCGGCATCACCTTCGATATGACCTTGATGACGGTGCAGGCGGCGATCGACGGCATGGGCGTGGCGATGGGACGGACCTCCTACGTCCAGGACGACATCGCCAAGGGCCGGCTGGTGGTCCCGTTCAAGATCGCGCTGCCGGCGGATGCGGGGTTTTATCTGGTCTCCCCCGACGGCCGTCGAGAGGCGCCGAAGCTCACCGCGTTCCGCCAATGGATCCTCGCTGCAACGCAAAATAAAGCCTGA
The DNA here is from genome assembly GCF_018130765.1 of Bradyrhizobium iriomotense. Classification (GTDB taxonomy): domain Bacteria; phylum Pseudomonadota; class Alphaproteobacteria; order Rhizobiales; family Xanthobacteraceae; genus Bradyrhizobium; species Bradyrhizobium iriomotense_A. Next base: position 118,769 of record NZ_JAFCJZ010000015.1, on the reverse strand, counting down.
AAAATCATCAGCTTCCTCCGGAAAACCGGTTGACTCCCCAGCCCTCGCGCGGGAAGGGGTATGACAGATTGTCGCAGCTTCAATCTGTTGCCTTGCCGTGAAATGAGTTCCGGTCCGGCCACGTCTTTCCAAGGGGAGCAACGTCATGGCTGGACCAGCCGCCTCAACCAATCCGCCCGAGATCAAGTCGCGCATCGGCGCGATCCTGCGCGCAACCAGCGGCAATTTCCTCGAGCAGTTCGATTTCTTCCTGTTCGGCTTCTACGCCGCCGCGATCGGCAAGGCGTTCTTCCCCTCGACCAACGAGACCGCCTCGTTGCTCAACACCTTTGGCGTGTTCTGGCTCGGCGCGTTGATGCGGCCCGTCGGCGCCATCGTGCTCGGCGCCTATATCGACCGCATCGGCCGCCGCCAGGGCCTGATCGTCACGCTCGGCATCATGGCGTTCGGCACCGTCGTCATCGCGTTCTGCCCGAGCTACGCGACCATCGGCATCGCGGCGCCGGTCATCGTGCTGATCGGCCGCCTGCTGCAGGGCTTCTCCGCCGGTGTCGAACTCGGCGGCGTGTCGGTGTATCTCGCGGAAATCGCAACGCCCGGCAACCGCGGCTTCTACACCTCGTTCCAGTCATCGAGCCAGCAGGTCGCGATCTTCGTGGCGTCGATCCTCGGCTACCTCCTGTCCGAGGTGATGCCGGCCGACACTGTGGCCGCCTGGGGCTGGCGCATTCCGTTCTTCGTCGGCTGCCTGATCATTCCGCTGATCTTTGTCCTGCGGCGGACGCTGGAGGAGACGCCGGCGTTCCTCGCGATGAAGAAGCACCCGACGGCCAGCGAGGTGTTCGCCTCCGCGCTCGCCAACTGGCGCATCGTGCTGCTCGGCATGATGATCGCGATCCTGACCACGACGACGTTCTACTTCGTCACCGTCTACACGCCGACCTTCGGCAAGACGGTGCTGAAGCTATCGACGCATGACGCGCTGCTGGTGACGCTGCTGGTGGCGGTCACCAACTTCATCTGGAATCCGGTCGGCGGCGCGCTGTCCGACCGCATCGGCCGCAAGCCGGTGCTGATCGGGATCGCCGGCCTTGCGCTCGTGACCGCCTATCCGGCGCTGTCCTGGCTGGTGGCCGCGCCGACCTTCGGCAAGCTGCTCGCCGTGGAGATGATGTTCTCGTTCTATTTCGGCATGTACAGCGGCACCATGCTCGGCGCCCTCGTCGAGATCGTGCCGGCGCATGTGCGCACCACCTGCTTCTCGCTCGCCTTCGCGCTTGCCGCCGCGCTGTTCGGCACCTTCACGCCGTTCGCCTCGACCTGGCTGATCGACTACACCGGCAACAAGGCCGCGCCTGGTGCCTGGCTGATGTTCGCGGCGCTGCTCGGCATCATCGCGGCCTCGATCGTCTACCGCGGCGGCGGCAATGCGGTGCCGACGTATGATACGGCGGCGGAGCCGGTTGCGGGGCATTGAGGGTCTGTCTTCACCTCTCCCCGCCTGCGGGGAGAGGTCGAATTCGATCGCAGATCGAATTCGGGTGAGGGGGTACAGGTCCATCGGCCATCTCGTTCGCGGAGAGAAGCCCCTCACCCCAACCCTCTCCCCGTAAGAACGGGGCGAGGGAGCGCACTGCCCGAGCCGCTTACAGCTCCACCACCACGTAATCGCTCTCGACCGTCACGGGAATCGTCTCCGCCACATACGGCCCCTTCACCACGCTTGCGCCCGGCTCGACATGGGCTGGATAGGCCTTCACGCGGAAGCGGCGGGGATCGCAGTAGGATTGTCCGGTGCGGATGTCGAATTCCCAGCCGTGCCAGGGGCAGCGGATGATCTCACCTAACTTCGTGTATTCGATCTCGCCGGGATTGCTCGACTGGGCGAGGCCGATCAGCGGCCCCTCGCACAGCGCCGCGCCCTGATGCGGGCAGCGGTTCATCAGGCCGAAATATTCGCCCTTGATGTTGAAGACCGCGATCGGCCGGCCGTCGATCTCCAGGAATTTTCGCGTGCCCGGCGGAAGCTCATCGACCGGCGCAATGACGTGACGCGCCATCAATTCATTCCGTACAGCTGCTTCGCGTTGCCGAGATAAAACGCCTCGCGATTGGCTTCGCTGACGCCCGCCGGCAGCACGCGCGAGGGCTCATCATAGTCCCAATGCGGATAGTCGGTCGCGAACAGCAGCCTGTCCCAGCCGATCCATTTGATGACGTCGAACAAATCCTCGCGGCTTTCAGGATCTTCCATCGGCTGCGTCGTCCACCACACCTGCTCGCGGATATATTCCGACGGCGGCCGCTTCACATGCGGCACCTCGCTGCGCAGCCGCTGCCAGGCCTTGTCGAGCCGCCACGCCAGCGACGGCGCCCAGCCGAAGCCGGCCTCGATCATCACCATCTTCAGCTTCGGGAAGCGCTCGAACACGCCCTCCAGCACGAGGCTCGCCAGCGCCGATTGCTGGCACTGCGAGTGCCCGACCATCTCCTCGATGTAATAGGACGGCCAGCCCGACGGCGTGATCGGGTTGCCGCCGAAACCGAAGGCGTGGACGCCGACGGGAAGACCCGCCTCTTCCGCGGCCTGATAGATCGGCCAGTAACGGCGCTGGCCAAGCGGCTCGACGTTGCGGCTGAGCAGCAGCACCTGCACGAAATTCTTGTCGCCGGCGCGCTCGCGGATCTCGGCGGCGGCCGACAGCCCGTCCTCATTGCCGACGACGATCGACGCCTTCAGCCGCTTGTCCTTGCTGGTCCATTTGTCGATCTGCCAGTCGTTGATCGCCGAGCACAGCGCGGCCGAGAGCTCGTGATTGCGGATGCCCTGCCCGGTGTTGAGCGGATTGAGCACGCCAAGCTGCACATTGTTGGGATCGAGCAATTGCTTCTGCATGAAGGCGAGCGAGGAGCCCTGCGGGCCGCCTTCCGGCGGATAGGCATCGCGGCGCGAGGCATTGGGCTGCGCCTTCGGATAGGGCGGGCCTTCCATCATGCCCTGATAGGCATGAACGCCGTAGACCTCGAGATGATGCTGCCAGCGCTTGGCGAGGTAGGGATACAGCTCGGTGCGGGTGGCGCGTGCCGGGTGGATGTCGCAGTCGGCGATCGCGGTTCTGACGGTCAGTGGGGAAGCGGCTTCTTGGCTCTCGCGGAACTGGATATTCATCGCCTTGCCTCCTTTGGCAGCGGGCTCACGTCAGGCGGGGATAGGTCGCATACGGATTGTCGATCATGATCTTGCGCACGAGATCGGGGGACAGACCTTTGGGCAGCGCGTCCTGGTCGTCGAACTGCCAGTGCGGATAGTCCGTGGAGAATAAGACCAATTCGTCCGACTGCATATGCTCAAACAGGCGAATTAATGTCTCCGGTTCCGGCGGCGCATCAAATGGCTGTAACGAGAAGCGGATGTTGCTGCGCACAAGTTCCAGCGGCGCGCGATCGACCCACGGCGTCTCCATCCGCACTCCGCGCCAGAACTTGTGCAACCGCCAGAGATACGGCGCGATCCAGGAGACGCCGGATTCCAGCATCACCATTTTCAGCCGCGGATATTTGGCGAACACGCCTTCGACGATCAGGCTGGTGAGCTGGGTCTGGAACGCCTGGGCCTGACCGACATAATCCTCGATGTGATAGGACCCCCATCCCACCGCAGTCGGCGGATTGTGATAGGCGGAACCAGCGTGGATGCCGATCGGCAGGCCGAGCCGTTCCGCCGCTTCATAGATCGGCCACAGCGCGCGCTTGCCGAGCGGCGTGTCGCCCATGACAAGCATCAGCACCTGCACGAAGCGCCGGTCTTCTGCGCAGCGCTCGATCTCGGCGACGGCCTTCTCGATGCTTTGCGTGGGAATCACGATCGAACCACGCAGCCGTGAATCGCGATCGAGCCATTCCTTCACAAGCCAGTCGTTCAGCGCGCGGCAGAAGGCCGCCTGCAAATCTTCCGAAAACACCATCTGCACGCCATAGAGCGGATTGCAGATCGCATGCTTGAGCTGGAAGGGATCGAGCACATGGCGCTGCATCGCCTCCAGGCTCTCGCCCGGCTTGCCGCTCTCGGGGCGCCAGTCGGGGCGCGCCGTAATCGGCGAATTCCGCGGATAGGATTGCGAGACGAGGTCGACCATGCCGCGCGTCGTTACCTGATCGCGCCAATAATCGTTCAGGTATGGCAGCAGGCTGGTCAGATGCGGCACGGCCGGATGCACGTCGCAATCAATGCCGCCGGCGATCAGGGACGCCATGACGTCTCCCTTCTCACGTTTCCTCGCATGTCCCTTTTCTTACCCGCCATTCAAGCAGGCCTGCCCGTCGCCCGCAACTCGGCCAAGCCTGCTGTCATATGCTAGGAAGGCTGAGCTCGGTTGCGAAGAAATAAGGGGTCTCAAGGGATGAAAGAGCTCGTCGGCATTGCGGAACAGGTCGCGGCAAAACTGATCGCGCGCAAACAGACCATTGCGGTGGCGGAATCGTCCGGCGGCGGGCTGATCTCGGCCAGCCTGCTCGCGGTGCCCGGCGCGTCCGGCTATTTCCTCGGCGGCGCCGTGGTCTACACCCGCGATGCCAGGCGCGTGCTGATGGATATTTCGGATGAAGGAATGAAGGGCTTTCGTTCGTCGTCTGAGCCCTACGCGCAATTGCTGGCCGAGCAGATGCGCAGCCGCTTCAACAGCGACTGGGGCCTGTCCGAAACAGGCGCCGCCGGCCCCACCGGCAACCGCTACGGGGATGCCGCCGGCCATAGCTGCATGGCCGTCGCGGGACCCGCAACGGAGGTGATGACGCTGGAGACGGGCAACAATGACCGGTTCAGCAACATGCAGGTGTTTGCTGCGACCGCGCTGAGGCTGTTGTTGAGGAAGCTGGAGGGGTGAGCTGCATCGATGCGGTGAGCCGGGACAGTCTCGCCGCATAGCCGCTGTCATGCCCCGCGAAGGCGGGGCATCCAGTACGCCGCAGCCTATCGATCGATCACGACCGTCTCGGAGTACTGGATCGCCCGCCTTCGCGGGCGATGACAGCGGAATATGTGGGCCCTACCGCCCCAAATGCCTCATGAAAATCCGCACCACATAGCCCTGCACCCGCGGCGCCTCGTCGTAGAGGTCCGACGCGATGCGTTCGATGGTCTCGCGCAGGGACAGGAATTGCGCCTGCCGCGCGCTGCTCTCGGTGCCCTGCATGCCCGCAAGCTCGTCCATCGCGGCGTCGGAGATCTGGCAATCCACGACGTCACCATCGTTCAGCATGGTGAAGCGAAAGGCCAGACGTTCGAGGTCGTGGCCGATAATCCTGTCGCGCGTCAGCGGCATCCAATTGTCCCGTTCGCGCCCCCGAACGGGACAATGCTGAAAATCTGACGCGTTGTCACCGCCCGCGCTGAAGCGCGATGAGATTTGGATGAATCGTCTTCGCACTTTAGGTTATTGTTTACGCATGAACTTTCCGGAAAAGCGCTTCGCGCTTTTCCGGATCATGCTTTTGGGGACATGGCGGTGATACGACGCTCTTCAACAGCGCGCTCGCATCAGCCCGCCACGCTCCAACGTCAGTAGACGAGCGCGGTTCCGGTCGGCTTGTCCAGCGCCGCGGCCAGCGATCGATATTCCTCGCAGTCCGTCCCGCAAATGGATGCGATCCGATCGAGGTGATAGAGCGCTTGCTCGCGGTTGCCTCGCTCGAGCTGCCACAGCCCGTAATATTGCCACGTCAGCACGTGGTTCGGATCTGCCTGCAAGGCGCGCTCGTACCAGACCTGCGATTGCTCGTAGTCGCCAAGCTTGCGGTAGGAGTAGCCGATGAGGTTGGCGACGTTCGGATGGTCGTCATGGCCGAGCGACTTCAACTGTGCGATCGCGGCCGCATAGTCGTTGCGCTCGTAGATGGTATCATAGGCGACGCGATAGCCCGCGGCGAAAGCGGGATCGCCGATGCTGGACTGGTTGCCTTGCTTCTTGCCCTTCTGGGTTGCCTTGGTGCCAGGTCGCTTCGGATAGGTTGGCTGCGGCTTCTGATCCGAATAGGCGCCGCCATAAGGATCGGTAGAACCGGAACCGCCACCGCCTCCTCCACCACCGCCCGCGGCGAACGCAGGCGAGCTCAACTGGGCCGCCGCAAATGCACCGAGCGCGACGAGCCTGATCATCCCTGTGAACATCTTCGTCTCCTGTCCTGCTTCAAGCGGCCCCGGACGAATCGATAACCCTGCGTCGGCAGGGATATTCCAAGACGCTGCGCTCACGGAAACGTCAGCGTTCGTACGACAGTTCTGTTGTCCCTTACTGGAATGCCACTTCGGCAAAGCTTCTCAGCTTTCGCGAATGCAGGCGTTCGGATTCCTGCTGCTTGATCCGCTCCAGCGCTTTCAGGCCGATCTCGAGATGCTGGCCGACGCGGCGGCGGTAGAACTCGCTCGCCATGCCGGCAAGCTTGATCTCGCCATGCAGCGGCTTGTCGGAGACGCACAGCAGCGTGCCGTAGGGAACGCGGAAGCGGTAGCCGTTAGCGGCGATCGCGGCCGATTCCATGTCGAGCGCCACCGCGCGCGACTGCGACATGCGGCGGATCACCTCGGGGCCGGAGATCTCCCAATTGCGGTTGTCGACGCTCGCGACGGTCCCCGTGCGCATCAGGCGCTTGAGCTCAAAACCTTCGAGGCCGGTGACGTCCTCGACCGCCTCCTCGAGGGCGACCTGCATCTCGGCCAATGCCGGGATCGGGACCCAGAGCGGCAACTCGCGATCGAGCACGTGGTCCTCGCGCACATAGCCGTGGGCCAGCACATAGTCGCCGAGCCGCTGCGTGTTGCGCAGGCCCGCGCAATGGCCGAGCATCAGCCAGGCGTGCGGCCGCAGCACGGCAACGTGGTCGGTGACGTTGCGCGCATTCGACGGACCGGTGCCGATGTTGATCAGGGTGATGCCGCGATAATCGGGTTCGACCAGATGAAAGGCCGGCATCTGCGGCGTGCGCACGGGCGCGGCCCCCGTCGTCGCGCCACCGGCGCGCGTGATGACGTTGCCGGGCGCGACAAAGGCTTCGAGGCCGGCTTCGCCGGCCTGAAGCCGCTGCTGGCAGAGCTGCGCGAAGGCGTCGATATAGAACTGGTAGTTGGTGAAGATCACGAAGTTCTGGAAATGCTCGGGATCGGTGCCGGTGTAGTGATAGAGCCGGCGCAGCGAGTAGTCGACGCGGGCGGCCCGGAACAGCGACAGCGGCTCGGGCGCACCCGGCTGAAGCTCGAAGGTGCCGTCGGCGATGGCATCATCCATGGTGGCGAGATCAGGCACGTCGAACGCATCGCGCAGCGAGCGCGTAACGGCTGAGTTCTCGCTGGTGGTGATGGCCGCTTCGATGTTGATGTCGCGGCGATAGGCGAAATGAATCGGGATCGGCTCGGCCGACTCGCCGATCTCCACGGGCACACCATGGTTCTGGATCAAGAGGCCGATCTGCTCGGTCAGATAGGCACGAAACAGGTCCGGCCGCGTGACGCTGGTCTCGTGCACGCCGGGTCCGGCGACGAAGCCGTAGGACAGCCGGGAATCCAGCCGCGCATGCGTCGCGGTGGTGAGGCGGACGAAGGGATAGTAGGCCCGCACCCGCGTGGTGACGGCTTCGCCGCCGACATAGGCCTCGAACCGGTCGCGCAGGAATTTTGTGTTGCGCTCGTAGATCTCTTCGAGCCGGGCAACGGCAAGAGACGCATCGGAGAAGGATTTCGTGGCGATGGACGGAGGGGACTGCATTGTTCGACCGCCGGGTTGGTGGGGCTTGAGCCGAACTATAGCAAAGAACGGGAAAGCGTAGGGTGGGTTAGCGCAGCGTAACCCACCACTTCTGCTTCTGCGGAGAGTGCCGTAGGGTGGGCAAAGCGAAGCGTGCCCACCAATGCTCGCCGTGTGAAAGACGGTGGGCACGGCGCGTTGCGCCTTTGCCCACCCTACGGACCGTCATCACGGCTCAAGATCCCGGATGCGCGCCAAGCGCGCTCCGGGATGACGCGCTTTCGCGCGTCACTTCTCGCGGAAGGCGCGCATCAGCTGGTCGTGCAGCGGCTTCATCAGGTAGGACAGCATGGTGCGGTCGCCGGTCTGGACGAAGGCTTCCACGGGCATGCCGGGGATGATCTTGACGTCACCGAGGCGGGCGATTTCCTCCGGCGGCATCGAGACGCGGATGGTGTAGTAGCTCTGGCCGGTGCGCTGCTCGGTGGTGACATCGGGCGAGACGCGGCTGACGACGCCGTTGAGCTCGGGCGTGGTGCGCTGGTTGAAGGCGGACAGGCGCAGCAGCGTCTTCTGGCCGATCTGGAGCTTGTCGATGTCGACCGGATTGACCTTGGCCTCGACCTGGAGGTCGTCGGCCTGCGGCACGATCAGCATCAACGTGTCGCCGGCGGTGACGACGCCGCCGACGGTGTGAACGGTCGATTGCAGCACCATGCCATCCTGCGGCGCACGGATGTCGACGCGGCGAAGCTGGTCCTCGGCGGCGACCTTGCGCTCGATCAGCTCGCCGATCTTGTCGTTGGTCTCGCGCAGATCCTTGGAGACCTCGCTGACCATGTCCTTGTCGACCTGGATGATCTGAAGCTCGGTCTCGGTGATCTTGCCCTTGGCCTGTGCGCGCGAGGCGATGTACTGCGCACGCTCGCCGTTGAGGCGGGCACTGTCACGCTCGAGCTGGGTCAGGCGCGAGATCTGCACCAGACGCTTGTCGTAGAGATCGCGGACGCCGGTGAGCTCGTTCTGGACCAGCGCGATCTCCTTGTCCTTGGCCGTCTCCTGCGCGGACAGGCCCTCGATTTCCTCGTTGAGCTGCAGGACGCGCTCGCGCAGCTGCGCCTTCTGGCCGGCGCGGCCGTTGACGCGGACGTCGAACAGCTTGGACTCGGCGGAGAGCAGCGCCTTGACATCGGGATCGCCAGCGCGATCGAGCAGGGATTGCGGGAACTCGATCTTGTCGAGACCGCGCTGCTCGGCCTGGAGCCGGGCGGTGCGCGCCAGCGCGGCATCGAGATTCTTGGTGACGATGGCGAGGTTCGCCCTGGTCACGGTGTCGTCGAGCCGCACCACGATGTCGCCGGCCTTGACCACGTCGCCGTCGCGGGCGCGCAGCTCGCCGACCACGCCGCCGGTCGGATGCTGCACCTTCTTGACGTTGGATTCGACCACGATCTGGCCCGGCGCGATCAACGCACCCGAGATCAGCACCGTCGATGCCCAGCCGCCGAGGCCGACGACGAGGACCAGCACGATGCCGAGGCCGAGCATCAGGTGAAACTTGATGGAATCACGCACGGTCTTCTTGGCGGCGGACTTCGTACCGCCGATCGCCATCGTGCTCATGATTTGGCCACTCCGCCTTCACTGACGACCTTGATCGGGGCCGGCGGCGTCACCCGCGGCTGGAGCACCTGGGCGAGCACCTGCTCCTTCGGGCCGAAGGCCTGCATGCGGCCATCGCGCAGCACCAGGATCTGGTCGACCGCCTCGACGCCGATGGGGCGATGCGCCACCACGATGACGATGGCGCCGCGATCGCGCGCCGAGCGGATGGCGCGGGTCAGCGCCTCGTCGCCTTCGGTATCGAGATTGGAATTGGGCTCGTCGAGCACGATCAGGAACGGGCTGCCGTACAGCGCACGCGCCAGCGCCACGCGCTGCGCCTGTCCCGCGGACAGCGCCGTGCCCTGCTCGCCGACCTGCGTGTTGTAGCCCTCGCGCATCTTGATGATCATCTCGTGCACGCCGGCCTCTTTCGCCGCGGCGATGATGCCGTCGGAGGTGGCCTCGGGATCGAACCGGCTGATGTTCTGCGCGATGGTGCCGCCGAACAATTCGACGTCCTGCGGCAGATAGCCGATGTGGCGCCCGAGCACGTCGCTTGACCATTGGTCGAGCGCCGCGCCGTCGAGCCGCACCTTGCCGCGCACCGGCTGCCAGACGCCGACGAGCGCGCGGATCAGCGAGGATTTGCCGGAGCCGCTCGGCCCGATCACGCCGAGACCATTGCCGGCGGCGAGCGCGAAGGTGACGTCCTGCACGATGAGGCGCTGGTCGCCCGGCGGCACCATGGCGACGCCCTCGACCGAGAGGCGGCCGGTCGGCGCCTGCAGCTGGGTCGGCATCGTCTGCGCCGGCATCTGCTCCAAGAGGCGCGTGAGGCGATGCCAGCTCTGGCGGGCCGCGACGAAGGACTTCCAGTGCGCAATGGCGAGATCGACCGGCGCCAGCGCGCGGGCGGACAGGATCGAGCCGGCGATGATGATGCCCGCGGTCGCCTCCTGGTGGATGACGAGATAGGCGCCGACGGCGAGCACCGCCGATTGCAGCATCATGCGCAGCACTTTTGCGACCGCCCCTAAGCCGCCGGCGACGTCGCTCGCACGCTGATTGCCGGCGAGATATTTTTCGTTGGCCTCGCTCCAGCGCTGGTTCATCCGGCCGGTCATGCCCATCGCCACCATCACCTCGGCGTTGCGGCGGCTGGACTGGGCGAGATCGTTGCGCTGCGCGGCAAGGCCCATCGCCTCTTTCGCCGGCTGGCGGGACATGAATTCGGTGACCAGCGTCAAGCCCACCAGGATGATGGCGCCGACCAGAGCGGTCACCCCGATCAGGACGTGGAAGGCGAAGCAGATGGCGAGGTAGAGCGGCAGCCAGGGCAGGTCGAAGAACGCGCTCGGGCCCATGCCGCCGAGGAAGGAACGGACATTGTCGAGGTCGCGCAACGGCTGCAGGCCCTCGTTGCGGCTCCCGACCAGCAGCGGCAGGCGCACGATGGTGTCGAACACACGCTTGTTGAGGGCATCATCGAGCGAGGTTCCGATCCGTCCCAGGATCCGGTTGCGGATCATGTCGAGCACGCCCTGCGCCATGTAGAGGAAGCCGGCGAGGATAATGAGGCCGACCAGGGTTGGAACACTGCGGCTCGGCAGCACCCGGTCGTAAACCTCCAGCATGAAGATCGACCCGGTCAGATAGAGCAGGTTGATCATGCAGCTCATCAGGCCGACGCCGACGAACGCCGTGCGACAGGCGCGCAGCGCGTCAGCAAGCTCTGAACGGCGAACGCCGGGTACGGCTGCCATCAGTCTGATCTCTTTCGGGTATGGGGCAACGCCCCTGATTTCAAAGGCAATTTCAGGAGTAATTGACCTGGATTAACATCGCGTTCTCAGCCCTTCGTCAACGCGGTTGAATCAATCCAAACCCCTGATGGCCCCATCTACTACCCCTGATGGCCCCGCGCGCAAGCCCGGAATCTCACAGGCTTGCGGCTTTTTCTTGCGGACCTGGCGCCTTTCCCAAGATGGGGAGGCGCCAGGTTCCGACGGCTTTCAAGCGCTAGAGCCGCCCGCCGCCGCGCACCAGGCGGACCACCAGCAGCAGGATGATGGCGCCGATCGCGGAATAGATGATCTCCGAGACCAGCCCGATGCCGAGATGGATGCCGAGCCGCGGGAACAGGAAGCTAGCGACGAAGGCGCCGGCGATGCCGATCACGATGTCGCCGATGATGCCGAACCCGCTCCCGCGGACCACCTTCCCCGCGAGCCAGCCGGCGACCAGGCCGACGAACAGGATGACGATGAGGCTTTGGCCAGAAATGTACATAAGTTGAAGTCCCTCTCCGTGAACGGGCGCATGGAACCGGAACCGGGATGAATGGGGTCTGAATACCCCCCTGCGGCCCTCGCTGCCGCACCGCCCCAACAAAAAATGTCGAAAACAACCCCATGCACAGTAGAACGCGCTTGGCCGGAATGCGGGCGGCGAACTGTGACAACTCGGTGTTGTCATAGAGGAATTCCATGCGAGCGCGCATTTCTCAGTGAGGGACGCACTGCACTCTCATTCCCTCCCCCCTTGCGGGGGAGGGACAGGGAGAGGGGTGCCACACGGGGACTCTCTCGATTTGTGCGCGCGGCAGGATCGTAGATGGTTAGACCATTTCCTGGGCTACCCCCCTCCCCCGCCCTCCCCCGCAAGGCGGGGCAATCGCATATGGATTTCACGAGGATTGTCCGCGGGCTTGCTCCGCCTCTCCCGCTTGCGGGAGAGGCCGCCGCGCTCGCAGAGCGCGGCGGGTGAGGGCTCTCGCCACGCAGGGATATCCTCCGCAATCCTCGACAATCCCGACGCGGAGACACCCCCACCCCAGCCCTCCCCCGCAAGCGGGAGAGGGAGCCCAGTGCCGATGCCGCAGCATCGCGCACGCCATATGCGATAGCCCTCCCCCGCAAGGGGGGAGGGAGCGCAGTTGTGCGCGGGGATGTACCTCGGCTTCCAGCGAACGAACTACGTCGCGACCACCGGCTCCGCCAGCACGCACCTGGCCGCCCTTCCCGGCCCGACCTCCACATTCGCTGGCAGTTGCTCCAGGCAACGCGGCTGCGCCATGGCGCAGCGGGGGGCGAAGGAACAGTTGTGGGGCTTTTCGGCCAGCGATGGCGGGGTGCCGGGGATGGTCTCGAGCCGTTGCCCTCGCTTCGCGCCGTGGATGGTGGAAGCGAGCAGGCCCTTGGCATAGGGATGCACCGGTGTGCGGACGATGTCGCGCAGGCTCCCCTGCTCCACGATCTGGCCGGCATACATCACCGCGACGCGGTCGCAGATCTCGATCGCCACACCAATGTCGTGGGTCACGAAGATGACGGACATGCCGAACTCGCGCTGCAGCTCGCGCAGCAGCAAGAGGATCTGGATCTGCACGGTGGCATCGAGCGCCGTGGTCGGCTCATCCGCCAGCAGGATCTTGGGACGACAGGCGAGCGCCAGCGCGATCATCGCGCGCTGGCGCATGCCGCCGGACATTTCGTGCGGATAGGCGTCCAGCCGCCGCTTGGCCGAGGGAATGCGCACGACCTCGAGCATCTCCAGCGCTCTCGCGCGCCCCTCCGCATAAGACTTGCCCTCGTGGCGCACCACGCTCTCAGCGATCTGCGCGCCGATGGTGTAGACGGGGTCAAGCGCGAGCGCGGGCTCCTGGAAGATCATCGAGACGGTCTGGCCGCGGAACGACGACAGCTGCTCGTCATTCATGGCAAGCACGTCCTGTCCCATGACGTTGACCTTGCCCGAAATCTGCGTGCGCTTTTTCGGCAACAGCCGCATCAGCGCACGCAGCGTCACACTTTTTCCCGAACCTGATTCGCCGAGCAGGCCCAGCACTTCGCCATCGCCGAGCGACAGGCTGAGGTCATTCACGGCATAGACCGTGCGCTCGCCGGTGAAGCGGATGTTGAGGCCTGATATCTCGACGAGCTTGGTCATGACGGCAGTTTGGGTATCCGGTCGTGGTAGTCGGTGGCGCGCTGGAAGGCGGCGCCGATGGTGAGCAAGGTCGCTTCATCGAAGGAGCGGCCGATCAGCTGCATGCCGACAGGCAGGCCGCTCTTTGTGAAGCCCGAGGGAATGGTCAACGACGGCAGGCCCAAAAAATTCACCGGGCGGGTGAACAGCGTCAGCCGCTGCAACAGCGCCGGCGCGTTCGGTCCGCCGCCGACGTCGCTCTCCTCGATCGTCGGCGCCGGCACTGGCGAAGCCGGTGCGATCACGGCGTCGACGCCCGCGGTCGCCGCATTGTGCGCGGCGAGCGCCGGGCCGCGCCAGCGCATCGCCTCGAGATAGGTGATGGCGGGAACGGCCAAGCCGTTCTGGAGGCGCATCAATGTCTGCGCGCCGTAATCCTGCGAACGCTCGACCAGCCAGCGCTTGTGGAAGGCGGCGGCTTCAGCGGCCAGCACGAGCTGGCTCGCCGCCTGCAATTGCCGCTGGTCCGGCAGCTCGACCTTGACGATGTCGGCGCCCTCGCGCTTGAGCACCGCAATGGTCTCGTCGAGCACGCGCGCGACCTCGCTGTCGAGATCGTCGACATAGTAGGTCGCGGGCACGCCGATCTTGAGGCCGTTCAGGGATCCCTTGGTCGCGGCGACGTAGTCCGAGAGAGCCTCGTGGCTCGCGGTCGGATCCTCCGGATCCGGGCCGGCCGTCAACGCCAGCAGCAGCGCGCAATCCTCCGCGGTGCGCGCGAGCGGGCCGACCGTGTCGAGCGATTGCGACAGCGGCATGGCGCCGGCGCGGCTGACGCGGCTCCAGGTGGTCTTGAGCCCCGTGACACCACAGAAATGCGAGGGCATGCGGATCGAGCCGCCGGTGTCGGAGCCGAGCGCGGCATAGGTCAGGCGCGCTGCGACCGCCGAGCCGGAGCCCGAGGACGAGCCGCCGGTGATGTGCGCCACGTTCCAAGGATTGCGCACCGGACCATAATGGCTGTTGTGCCCGGTCGCACCATAGGCGAACTCGGCGAGATGTAGCGTGCCGAGGCGGACCTGGCCGGCGTCCTTCAACCGCTGCAAGGCGGTGGACGTCGTGGTCGCGACGAAATCGCGGCGGATCAGCGAGCCACAGGTCGCGACGTGGCCGGCGTCGTAATACATGTCCTTGTGCGCGAGCGGCACGCCGTGCAGCGGACCGCGGACATTGCCCTTGGCGAGCTCGGCATCGGCGGCTTCGGCCGCCTTCAGCGCGGCCTCCGATTCGATCGACATGAAGGCGTTGAGATGCGGCTGCCATTGCGCGATGCGGTGCAGCAGCGCACGCGTGACCTCATGCGAAGACACCTGCTTCATCGCGATCGCACGCGCGACCTCGGTGAGAGTCATCAAGGCAGGTTCAAGGCTCATTTCGACACCTTCGTCGCCTGCGCAACCACGTAGGACGCCGGCTCGAGGTCGAAGGGCAAGGTGCCGGCAATCGCGGCAAAGCCCTCGAAGGCGGGCCCGATGGAGTTGGAGATGCGCGTTGCGATCTCGTCGTCCACGGGAACGCCCGAGACTTGCGCGATCGGCTTGATCTCTTTTGGTGTCGGTCTTGTCATGCTGTTTCCCCTGCGGGTGCGCGGCTATGGCCTGAACCCGGGATCGCCATGTAGCACGCGGCCTCGTGGCCCATTGTATCGACGGCCGTGAGCTTTGGTGCGGCATTTGCGCAGAGCGGCTCCGCAAACGCGCAGCGGGTGTGGAAGCGGCAGCCCGGTGGCGGGTCGATCGGATTGGGCGGATCGCCGGTGATCGGCGGCTTCTCGGTGCGTCTGTCAGGATCGGAGGACGGCATCGCGGCGAGCAGCGCGCGCGTATAGGGATGCGCGGGGCTGTCCCAGACCTCGTCGACCGGGCCGAGTTCGACGACCTCGCCGAGATACATCACCAGCACCCGGTCACTGATGTAGCGCACGACATTGAGGTCATGGCTGATGAAGAGATAAGTCAGGCCGAACTCGCGCTTGAGATCGGCGAGCAAATTGAGCACCTGCGCCTCGACGGACTTGTCGAGCGCGGAGACCGCCTCATCCAGGATCACCAGCCGCGGCGACAACGCCAGCGCGCGTGCGATGTTGACGCGCTGGCGCTGGCCGCCGGAGATCTCGTGCGGGTAGCGATTGGCGAAGTTTTCCGGACGCAAGCCGACCTTGCCGAGCAGCTCGCGCGCCAGCGCCCTCGCCGCGCCATCGGCCATGCCGTGGACTTTCGGGCCGAAGGCGATCGACTCTTCGATGGTGAGACGTGGATTGAGCGAGGCGTAGGAATCCTGGAACACCATCTGCATGCCGCGGCGCAGCTCGCGCAACGACAAGGATCGGCCGACGGTCATGCCGTCATAGATGATGTCACCGTCATCGCGCGGCATCAGATGCATCAAGAGCCGCGCGGTGGTGGATTTGCCGCAGCCGGATTCGCCGACGATGCCGACCGTCTCACCCTTGGCGACGGAGAAGGAGACATTGTCGACGGCGCGTACGGTACGCTTGGCGGCGAACAATCCGCCGCGCACCGGGAAGTGCTTGGTCAGGCCGTTGACCTGGAGCAGCGGCTGCGCGACGCCGCCGACGTCCTCGACCGGCTCCAGCATTTCAACAGATGTGTTGATCTCGCTCATGGCCTAGTTCCTGATGTCCATGGCGCTACGCAAGCCGTCAGAGAGCAGATTGAAGCAGATCGAGACCGCGAAGATCATCGCACCCGGCAAGGCCGCGACCCAGGGATTGACGTAGATCGCGGTGCGCAGGGTGTTCAGCATCAGGCCCCATTCCGGCTCCGGCGGTTTTGTGCCGAGGCCGAGGAAGGACAGACCGGCCGCCAGGATCATCGAGACCGAGATCAGGCTGGTGGCATAGACGAAGATGGCGCCCAGCACGTTGCCGAGGATGTGCACGCGCATGATGGTGAAGGCGCCGGCGCCGGAGGCGCGCGCGGCTTCGACGAAGTCCATATTGCGCACGCCTGTCGTGACGCTTTCGGCGACGCGGGTGATCTGCGGCACGAATACGATGGTCAGCGCCACGATGGAATTGAGGATGCCGGCCCCCAGCGCGCCGGAGATCGCGATGGCCAGCAGCACCGACGGGAAGGCGTAGAACACGTCCACCGTGCGCATGATCGCGGTGTTGAGCTTGCCGCCGACATAGCCGGCAATGATGCCGAGCGAGGTGCCGACGCAGAAGGCCAGGATGACCGGCAGGATGCCGATGACCAGCGACAGCCGCCCCCCATAGATCAGCCGCGCCAGCATGTCGCGGCCGAGTTCGTCGGTGCCCAGCGGATAGCCTGTGGTGCCGATGTGACGGAGGCGGCGGATCATCGAGCCCTTATAGGGATCTTCGAGACCGAGCCACGGCGCGAGGATCGCGGAGAGGAAGATCAGCAGCAGCACCAGCGCGCAGGCCATGCTGACCTTGTCCCGCATGATGCGGCGGCCGACGGTCGCCCAATAGCCGCGCGCCTTGGTGGCGGGCGCGGCCTGCAGCGCGGCGTCGGCGGTGGCGGACAACGGAAGCTCGCTCATTGGCTGGCTCCCGGAAGTTGGTACGATCGATGCGAGCCAAGGAGGTGGTACACCTCTCCCGCTTGCGGGAGAGGTCGCGCCGAAGGCGCGGGTGAGGGTTTTCTCCTCTTGGGGGTCCTCGATTGAGGAGACACCCTCTCCCCAACCCTCCCCCGCAGGCGGGGGAGGGAGCGCACCTTTCTCTTGGCTACAGCTGGGCTCATTGCTAGCCCCGCTTGATGCGCGGGTCGATCGCGGCTTGGGCGATGTCGACCAGCAGATTGAGGAAGACGAAGAACAGCGCCAGGATCAGGATCGTGCCCTGCAGCAGCGGCAGGTCGCGCTGGAAGATCGCCGAGTTGAGCAGGAAGCCCGAGCCCGGCCAGGAGAACACGGTCTCGATCAGGATCGAGCCTCCGAGCATGTAGCCGAGCTGAAGCCCCATCACCGCGAGCGCGGTGGGCGCGGCGTTCTTGATGACGTGGCGGAACACGCCGGTTTCGCGCAGGCCTTTTGCGCGCAGGGCTTCGACGAAGTCCTGGCTGAGGATATCGCCGGTGAGCGCACGCACCGTGCGGGTGACGATGCCCATCGGAATCACCGAGGTCGTGATCGCCGGCAGCACGAGATATTTCAGATGCGCCCAATCCCAGGCCCAGGAATTCGAGCCGCTGGGACCGGCGCCGACCGCGGGCAGCCAGTTCAGCTGGACCGAGAAGATGATGACGAGCAGCATGCCGAGCCAGTAATGCGGCACGGAGACGCCGGCGATGGCGAAGGAGGTCGCGACCTTGTCGATCCAGGTCTCGCGGAAATAGCCGGCGATCAGGCCGAGCAGGATGCCCATGGTGAAGCCGATGATGGCGGCGGCGATCGCGAGCGTGACGGTGTTGCCGACCGCGCGCATGACCTCGGCCAGCACGGGGCGCCCCGTCGCGATGGAATTGCCGAGATCGCCATGAAGGGCACGGAGCAGCCAAAGCCCGAACTGCACCGGCAGCGGGCGGTCGAAGCCATAGGCGGCGCGCAGCTGCGCCGCGAGCTCCTGCGACGCATCGGCCGGCAGCACCGCAACGAGCGGATCGCCCGGCGTGATGTGCACGAGCAGGAAGCACACCAGCGCCACGCTGATGACGATGGGGACGACATAGACAATGCGTCTGGCGGTGTAGGCGAGCACGTTTGGTTCTTTCTTCCTTCTCCCCTTGCGGGAGAAGGTGGCGCGAAGCGCCGGATGAGGGGTTCTATCCGCGGATACGGTCATCTCAAACGAGCGAGGGTCTCTCCGCGGAGAGAGACCCCTCACCCGGCTTCGCTGTCGCGAAGCCACCCTCTCCCACAGGGGGAGAGGGTGCAGCGAGTATGCGGCACGCATTACTGCGCGATCGACACCGGCGAGAAGTCGATGAACCAGCTCTTCGGCTGCACGACGCCTGTCACCTTCGGGCTCATGGCGCGGGGGCCGACGTCGTGGGCGACGTACAGGAAGGCGGCGTCATCGACGGAGGCGGCGTGCAGCTCGGCGAGCGCGGCGTCGCGCGCGGCGGGATCGAAGGTCTGGCGCGCCTTCTTCACCAGCTCGTCGAACTTGGGATCGTTGATAAAACCCCAATTGTTCGAGACCGGCGGCGCCATGCTCGACTGCAGGAAGCGCACCAGCGCGAAGAACGGGTCCATCGCCGCATAGGTGACGTTGGTCGCGTTCGAGCCGTTGGCCGAGGGGTCCTTGGCGCCGCGGCGCCAGTTGGTGAACAGCGTGTTCCACTCGATGACGTCAAGCTTCACGTCGAAATAGCATTCGGCGAGCGCCTGCTGGAGATATTCGTTCATCGGCAGCGGCTGCATCTGGCCGGAGCCGGACGCCGAGGTCTGGATCTTGACCGCCAGCTTCTTGTTCGGGCCGAAGCCGGCCTCCTGCATCAGCTTCTGCGCAGCCGCCTTGTCATACTTGATCGCGAAGCTCGGCTTGCCGCGCCAGGGATGGCCCGGCTCGAAAGTGCCGGTCGCGGGCACCATCAGACCGGCGAGCAGGCCGTCCTTGAGGCCTTCGCGATCGACGCAGAGGTTTGCCGCCTTGCGCACGCGGATGTCATTCCAGGGCGAACCCTCGACGCGCGAGAACTGCCACGGCCAGACATGCGGCTGCTCGTTGGCGTAGAGCTTGAAGCCGCGCTGCTTCAGCTCCGGCAGCGCATCCGGCGCCGGCGCCTCGACCCAATCGACCTGGCCGGAGAGCAGCGCCGCGGTGCGCGCGTTCGCCTCCGGCATCGGCAAGAGCACCATCTTGTCGACCTTGGGCACGCGATCCTTGTTCCAGTAGCTCGCGTTCTTCACCAGCTCGAGCCGCTCGCGCGGCGTGAAGCTCGCCATCTTCCATGGGCCGGTGCCCGAAGCGTCCTTGGCGAAGGCGGTCCATGCGGCCTGCGACTTCGCCTTGGCGTCCGCGCCTTCGGCCTTATCGTAGAAGGCCTGCCACTTCGCCGGGCTCGCCATGAACAAATTGGTGAGGTTGATCGGCAGGAAGCTGTCGGGCTCCTTGGTGGTGAGCTCGACCGTCATGTCGTCGATCTTCTTCGCCGAGGCCAGCGTCGGCATGCGCGAGGCCGTGACGCCGACCTGGCTGGCGTCGAATTGCGGCGCGTCCTGCTTCAGCACCTTCTCGACGTTCCACACCACGGCGTCGGCATTGAACGGCGAGCCGTCATGGAAGGTCACGCCGGGGCGCAGCTTGAAGGTCCATTTGGTCTTGTCAGCATCGTCGACCTTCCACTCGGTGGCAAGGCCGGGGATCACCACGCTTGGCTTCTCGGCAGAGGACAGATCCCAGCCGGTCAGCGCGTCGTACATGGTGAGGCCGGTGAAGCGATTGCCTTCAAAACCCTGATCGGGCTGGCCGAGGGTGCGTGGCATATCGGCAGCAGTCATGCCGATGCGCAGCACCGTTTCCGCAGCAACGACGCGCGGCCATGCGGCCGCGCTGCCAAGTGCCAAGAGCGCGATCAGCGCTGCCCGAGTCTTCTTGTTCTTGATAAGCATCGCCTCGATCCTTCTTCGGCTTTCGATGATTAATTTTGATGCAATCGTATGCAATGGCTATGCCAAAGAGAAACTTATTCTGCAAATTGCCCCCGCGACGACAAGTCCTTGTGATAACGCACGGGCAAAATTGCCACGCTGCCTATTCTGGCATCAAGATTGCAAGTTTGGCCCTGAAATCTCCTGGGAGCTTTGGGCCATGCGTATTCGTCTATCGACCTGTCTCGCCGTGCTTGCGCTGGCAGTTTCCGCGGTCTCGGCGCGCGCCGAAACGGTGGTGCGCTACGGCATCTCGATGGCGGACATTCCGCTGACGACGGGCCAGCCCGATCGCGGCGCCGGCGCCTATCAGTTCACGGCCTACACGATCTACGATCCGCTGGTAGCCTGGGAGATGGACGTCGCCGATCGTCCCGGCAAGCTGGTCCCCGGCCTCGCCACCGAATGGAAAGTCGACGATGCCGACAAGACCAAATGGCGCTTCACGCTTCGCAAGGGCGTGAAGTTTCACGACGGCAGCGAGTTCAACGCCGATGCGGTGATCTGGAATCTTGACAAGGTGCTCAACGACAAGGCGCCGCAATTCGACAAGCGGCAGAGCGCGCAGGTGAAGACCCGCCTTCCCTCCGTCGCCAGTTACGCCAGGATCGACGACTTCACGGTGGAGATCACGACCAAGACCGTCGATTCCTTCTTCCCTTATCAGATGCTGTGGTTCCTGGTGTCGAGCCCGGCGCAGTATGAAAAGCTCGGCAAGGACTGGGACAAGTTCGCGAGCCAGCCCTCCGGCACCGGCCCGTTCAAGCTGACAAAGCTGGTGCCGCGCGAGCTCGCCGAGCTCAGCAAGAATCCGGACTACTGGAACAAGAAGCGCATTCCCAAGGTCGACAAGATCGTGCTGGTGCCGATGCCGGAAGCGCTGACGCGCACCAATGCGCTGCTCGCTGGCCAAGTGGACCTGATCGAGACGCCGGCGCCGGATGCCGTGCCGCAGCTGAAGGCAGCCGGCATGAAGCTGGTCGACAACGTCACCCCGCATGTCTGGAATTATCACCTGAGCGTGCTGCCCGGCTCGCCCTGGACCGACATCCGCCTGCGCAAGGCGCTGAATCTCGCGATCAACCGCGACGAAGTCGTCGGGCTGATGAACGGCCTCGCCAAGCCCGCCAAGGGCCAGGTCGACCCGTCGAGCCCGTGGTTCGGCAAGCCCAGCTTCGAGCTGAAATATGATCTCGCCGCCGCCAAGAAGCTGGTGGAGGAAGCGGGCTATTCGAAAGCAAAGCCGCTGAAGACCACTTTCATCATCGCACAGGGCGGCACCGGCCAGATGCTGTCGCTACCGATGAACGAATTCCTGCAGCAGAGTTTCAAGGAGATCGGCATCGACATCGACTTCAAGGTGGTCGAGCTCGAGACGCTCTACACGCACTGGCGCAAGGGCGCAGCCGACGAGATGAACGCCGGCATCACCGCCAACAACATCGCCTATGTCACCTCGGACCCGCTCTACGCCATCGTCCGCTTCTTCCACTCCGGCCAGATCGCGCCGGTTGGCGTCAACTGGGGCGGCTACAAGAATCCGAAAGTCGACGCGCTGATCGACGAGGCCAAGCAGACCTTCGACAGCGCCAAGCAGGACGAGCTGCTGGCGCAGGCGCATGCGCTGATCGTCGACGATGCCGTGCTGGTCTGGGTCGTCCACGACACCAACCCGCATGCGCTGTCGCCGAAGATCAAGCAGTTCGTGCAGGCGCAGCACTGGTTCCAGGACCTGACGACGATCGGGGTGGAGTGAGGGCCGAGCGCAGCCGCCGTAGGGTGGGCAAAGCGCAAGCGTGCCCACCATGATGCGACGTGAGAGAAGACGTGGGCACGGCGCTGACGCGCCTTTGCCCACCCTACGGTAGCCGCTGTTGAGCGCTGGGCGTCACGTCAAACACCGCTGTCGTCCCGGGCAAGCGCCAGCGCAGACCCGGGACCCATAACCACAGGGAGAAAATTTGGCGAAGGCTCGGAGTTACCAGCTCGCCACACAACTCCTCCCTGTGGTTATGGGTCCCGGATCGGCGCGCGCTTGAGGCGCGCTTGTCCGGGACGACAGCGAGTGTGTGACGACTACTTCGTCAGCAGCGCATACGCCCCGGTCCAGTCCTCCGGCGGCGGATTGAGCTGGAACTCCTTGATCCTCGCCTCGTAGAGCTTGAACAGCTTTTCCAGCGTGTCGGCGTCTTCGCTGCGGCGGCCACGCTCGATCGCGTTCATTGCGCCCTGCCAGTCGCGGTTGCGGTAGCAGCCGAGCATCTCGATGGTGATGTTGCGCAGGCGCTGGAAGGCGGCCGAATGCATCACGTCCTCGCGGCCGGCGATGGCGTAGATCACTTCCGGCTCGGTCTTGCCCTTGACCATGATGAAGTCGAGCTCGAGGATCGCGAACTTGTCCTTGGCGGCAAGTGCCGTCCTGGATCCGACGATGATCGGGAAGCCGTATTCCTTGGTCTGCCCTTCCAAGCGCGAGGCGAGGTTCACGCTGTCGCCGAGCACCGAATAGTTCTTCTTGAGGTCGGAGCCCATGTTGCCGACCACGCCGATGCCGGTGTTGAGGCCGATGCCGACATTGAGCGGGATGTAGACGTGACCGCCGTCGGCGGCCTCCTGCTCGCGCTCCTTGTTGACCTCGTCGATCTTCTCGAGCATCCGGATCGCGGCCTCGCAGGCGTTGACCTGGTGCTCGGCATCGTCGAGCGGCGCGTTCCAGAACGCCATGATGGCGTCGCCCATGTATTTGTCGATGTAGCCCTTCCGCTCGATGATGACGTCGGTCAGCGGCGTCAGGAAGCGGTTCATCAGCGCGATCAGCCCTTGCGGATCCTGCTTGTAGCTTTCCGAGATCGTGGTGAAGCCGCGCACGTCGGAGAACATGATCGTCATCTCGCGCTCCTCGCCGCCGAGCACGAGCTTTTCCGGCGACTGCGCCAGTTGCTCGACCAGCACCGGCGACATGTATTGCGCGAACATGCCGCGGATCTGCACGCGCTGGCGCTGCTCGCGCACGAAGCTGCCGAAGATCAGCGTCAGGTAGATCGCGGTGGTCGAGAGCAGCGGATAGGTGAAATCGATGAGTTGGCGGTCCTGCGAATAATAGAACCAGGACGTGCCGACCAGGATGGCGGCGAACATCGCACCCGCCAGCACGAGGCGGACGGGACCGAGATTCGGCGTGAAGATGATGACGAGGAGACCGATGAACAGCGCGGCGAGCAGCTCGATACCGAGCGCGTAGTTCGGCTGCGAGATCATCGCGCCGCTCAGCACGCTCTCCAGCACCTGGGCGTGGATCTCGACACCCGGCATGGCCCGGGAGACCGGCGTGGTCTTGATGTCGTTCAGGCCGACCGCAGAGGTGCCGACCAGCACGAGCTTGCCGGCGATCTTGCTCGGCGAGACACTGTTGTCGAGCACGTCGGCCGCCGAGACGTAGATCGAGGGGTCATGAGGGGCATAGTGCACCCAGAGCTGGCCGTTCCGGTCGGTCGGAATCTCCTTGCCCTTGATGCGGATGGCCCGCACGCCGGACTTGTCGGTCCGGACCAGCAGCGTCGGCGTACTGGTGACGACCCGCAGGATCTCCAGGCTGAGCGAAGGCATGATGTTGCCCTGGGCGCGCATGATCATCGGCACGCGGCGGATCAGGCCGTCGCGCTCGGTCCTGATCGTGAACAGGCCGCGGCCGGCCGCGACCTTCTCGATCACGGGCACGTTGCGCAGGAGACCCGGGAATTCGAACAGGAAGCGTTCAGCGTTTTCCTCGCCGACCGTGGCGACACCGGTGAACGGAAGCGACTTGTCGAGCTCCGACGAGATCGCGCTCTGCCCGGTCTCGCCCAGCACCACGCGCGAGCGCCTGATCGCGTCGGAGAGGATCTGGTCGTTGGTCGGCAGTTCGCGCAGCCTGGCACGCGTGGCATCGTCCAGATAGCGCATCTGTCCCGCGACCAGGTCCGGGTTGAGCCGGTCGGGCTCCGAGAACACCACGTCGAAGCCGATCGCGACCGCGCCGTTGCTGGTGAGGTTCTGGATCAGGTCGGCGATTTGCGTCCGCGGCCATGGCCACTGGCCGAGCTTGGCGAGGCTCTTGTCGTCGATGTCGACGATGGCGACCGGCCGCATCGTCTTGTGGCGCGGGTCGATCAGCTGAAACATGTCGAAGGTGCGCAGCCGCAATTCCTGGATCGGCGGCGGGTCCCAGAGGCGGGCGCCGGCGAACGCGACCAGCAGCGCAAGGCACATCAGCCGCGCAAAACCGAATTTTTGCGCAAACCACCGCCGCAGGATCTTGAGACGTCTCATGCTGGTCGAGTTTCCCGCAGCCCGCTTTCGGCCGATATCGGGCCAACAATACGCAATCGGCTAGGCCTTTGGTACTGGAATCCGCCGCGGACGAGGTGCCGCCACCGAACCGTCAGGCGTGGTTCGCAACGATGAAATCGCTGGCGTGCAGGCTGCTCGCGACCAGATTCTTCAGCAGGATCGACTGGTGATCGTCGAGCGTGACAAGCGTGCCACCCGCCTGCTGCGTGATGACGATGTCGCTGAAGGACTTGATGCCGGCGAACTCGCGCAGGTCGATCTTGTCCTGGCCCAGCTCGAAATCGACGATCGTGCTCTGGACCGGAAGCGTCGAATTGGTGAAGGCGAACTGGTCCTGTCCGCTGGTCCCGACGAGGGTCGGTCCCGTGGGCGGATCGACGACCAGCGTGCCGCCGTTGCCGTCGCTCACGAACTGGAAGCTGTCGATGCTGTAGCTGCCGGCGAACTTGATGGTGGCGGTGTCGGTGCCGTCGCTCAGCGTCAGCACGCCGCCGAGATGGTCGGCGTTTTCCGTGTAGGTCGCCCCGGTCAGGGTCGAGAAGTCGATGTCCTTGAGGTCGAGCAAATCCGAATTGGCAACGGTGCCGTCGCCGGCAAAGCCGTTGATGGTGCCGGTGAAATCGGCGGCGTGCTCGATCGCGAGCGTGCCGGTGGTGCCGCTGTCGTTGGCGAAGGTCACGTCCTGTGACGAAGCCTCGCTGAGGTTCAGCACCGTGCCGCTCTCGATCGTCATGGGCGCATCGGCGAGCGGATCGTAGACGGTGGTGCCGCCCTGACCGTCGCTCTGAAGGTGCCAGTTCACGTCCCTGCCGAGGAACGACAGGGTGACGGTGGTCGCGCCGTTGTAGAAGCCGACCGTGGTGATGTTCGTATCCGCATTGTAGTCGGCCTGCGCCGACATATTCGACGTCCAGGCGAGGTCCTTCAGGTCGATCAGGTTGTTGGACGAGAGCGGGGCTCCGTCCGAAGACCCCGAGATCAGCCCGTGGAAATGCTTGGAATCGTCCAGGATCAGGGTGCCGAGCCCGTTGTCGTAGAAGACAGTGACCCCCGAAACCGAGCCCTCGATCTCCACGACCGCCTTGTTGGAGATCTCGATCGCGCCGGTGCCGGTGACGTTGCCCTTGATGTCGATCGTCGACACATCATCCCCGGAGAATGGGCCGGCCTCGATCAGGCCGTCGAGGACGACCTCGCCTTTCACCGTGAACACGGTTCCGGGCTCGGTCAGCAGCGTCACACCGGAGTCGACGGTGAGGTCGTGGATCGTGACGTTGGTCGCGCTGTCGACGGTGTAGGGCTCGCCTGCGGCGAGCAGTTTCACGTCGTAGCTGGCGCCGGGCACGCCCACGCTCCAGTTCGACGCCGTGTTCCAGTCGCCGCCAAGAGGATAGATCCATTCGTCGACCGGAGCGATCTCGACGATGGTGCCACCGTTTCCGTCGCTGCTGGTGATGAAATGCGCCTCGCTGTAGTCGCCGATCAGCTTGAGCGTGAAACTGTGATCATGCGTGTCGCTCACGACGAGATTGCCGGTCATGGCGTCGTAGACCGCCGTGCTCCCGCTGTCCCAGGTGAAAGTCGACAGGTCGATCTTCTCAAAGGCGGCGAAGCCGAAGATCGAACCGCCGAAGGTTGTCGTGTCGATCTGGAGCTCGGCACCGGCACCGGCGCCCGCGAAGGTGATGGTCTGGGCCACCGTGCTCTTGATTTCGAGCGTCGCGCCGGCGTCGATCGTGACCGAGCCGGAGCCGGACAGCGAGTCGAACAGCGTCAGCGTGCCGGTGTGGACCTCGATGGAGTGGTTGTTGGTGATGGTGCCCGTGATCGACGCCGTGCCCCAGCTCTCGATCTCGTTCGTATTGGTGATGCCGAGCCCGGCCACGGAAATCGCGGCACCGCTGAGCAGATCGATCTCGCCGCCGTTGACGATCGAGGACACGTTGCCGAAGACGCTCGTTCCGGACACCGTCCAGATGCCGCCGGCGTTGTTGTAGAAGGTCGCGCTGACGGCGGAGATGTTGCCGTTGATGTGGCCGGTGTTGGTGATGGTAATGGCGGCGCCGCCGGTCTCGACGATCGCATAGGTCGCAGAGGTCACGCTCGAGGCGACGGCCGGCCCGATCGTGCCGGAATTGTCGATCGTCGCAAAACCGGTGGCGTTTTCCTGGATGAAGATCGCGGCATGGCCGGTCGCACCCACGATCGAACCGTTGTTCGTAATATGTGTCGAGCCGGTCGCGACCGGATCGCCCGCCGCGTCCGCGTCGTTCTGCGTGACCCTGATGCCGACAGAACTCGTGCCGGTGATGCTACCGTGATTGACGATGGTGACGTCGCCCGCGCCGGCCGCCAGGGCCGACAGACCAATCGCGCCGGTGGCGGAGCCATCATTGGTGACGGTCACGTCGCCGCCGCCGTGATTGAAGGCGCCGATCGCGGTGCCCGCGGCGGTGATCTGCGAGGTCGCGCCGGTCGTGACGGTGACGTCGCCGACACCCCAGGTGAACGCCTCGATGCCGTAGCCGGCATCCGCGGTGATCGTCGCATCGCTCGTGACGACGACATCGCCATTGACCGCGCCCGAGAAGGTCCCGTTTCCGCCGGGCTTGTAGCCGGCGATGATCGCGCCCGGCGTGGTCAGGTCGTTGTTCAGCGCGGAGCCGGAATGGATCGTGCCGTGCGCCTCGACCGAGATCGTGCTGCCGACATCGTCGTCGATCGCGACGGCGTAGTTGACCGCCACGACGCCGGAGCTGCCCGAGGTGACGTGATCGCCCGCCGCAAGGGTGACGCTGATGTCGCCCTGATCGACGCTGTAGGCGAGAATGCCGTAGCTGGTCGTGCCCGTCACCGAGGCGTTGGCGCCGAGCGTGACGGCGATGTTGCCGGTGCCGCCGCTGAGCGCCTGGGCCCTGATGCCCTCCTCCGCGCCGACAATCGTGGTGCCGGCGGCATCGTTCACCGTGACGTCGCCATTCCCGTAATTATAGGCGTGGATACCGTAGCCCGCGGCGGCGGTGATGTTGGCATGGTTGTTGACGACAACCGAGCCGTTGACGGCGGTGGTGGCATTGGTGCCGTTGGTGGCGCCGGTGTAACCGGTCTGGATGCCGGCCGGGGTATTGCCGCTCAGATTCGGGCTGCTGCCGGAATTGATGGTGCCGTAGGCGTTGACCGTGATGGTGCTGCTGGCCGCTGCACCGATCGAGGTCGCACGATTGACGGCGACGATGCCGGAGCTGCCCGAGGTGAGAACGCTGCCGGTCTCGGTCGTGACGGTCTGGTCGCCGGTGCCATAGCTGCGCGACCGGATGCCGTAGATCGAGCTGCCGGTGATGACACCACCGGCGTCGATGGTGATGTCGCCGCTGCCCTGGGTGAGGGCATCGATGCCGTAGGCACCGCCGACGGCGCCGCCGAGCTGGGTGATCGAGATGTCGCCGCCATTGGCGGCATTCGAATTCTCGACGAGCACGCCGACCGAATTCGCGCCGGTGCCGGTCGCCTTGCCGGTGAGCGTGAGCACGATGCTGGCATTCGTCCCGTTCGACACCGCGAAGTCGAGCGCGTTGCCAACCGACGCCGTGATGTCGGCGTCGCCGGTGACGGTGAATGTGCCGTCGGCCGCCGCCTCGCCCGCGATGGTACCGGTGAAGCTCTGGCCGGCAACCTTGTCGAGCTGCAGTGTGCCGGTGCCGCCGGCGAACGTGACAGTCTGCGCGTCGGCGCCGCCGAGCTCCAGCTTCGCGCCGTCGTCGACGATCAGCGTGCCGGGGCCGGTGATGCCGCCGGCAAGGTTGAGCGTGCCGGCCTGGACTTCGATGGTCCCACCGGTGTTGGTGACGCCAGCCGTGATCGTGTTGGAGCCCGACACGCTGTAGAGATTGCCGGCATTGCTCAGGCTGCCGCCGTTGATCGACACGTTGGTCAGATAGAGCTTCGATGTGTCGTCAACCGAGATCGTCCCGCCGGTATTGGTGATGATGGCGGCCGTCAGCTTCAGCGTGCCGCCGGTCACCGCCTCGATCAGGCCCTGATTGGTGATGGCGTGGATCGTGGCCGGATCGATCGTCAGCGTGCCGCCAGCGACGGCGATCGTACCGGTATTGGTGATACCGGCATTGTCGATCGCGCTGGTGCCGGTCGATTCCAGCGTTCCCGCGATCGTCACGGTGCCGCCGTCGATGACCGTGCCGACGAGATCGAGAGTCGAGGCGGAGCCGACCGAAACCGCGCCGGCAGCGCCAGTCACCGTCGTCGCGATCAGCTTCAGCGTGCCGCCGTTGATCGCAGCCAGCGTGCCGCTGTTGGTGACGGCCTGGTGGTCGATGTCGAGCTCGGCGCCATTGGCCCGAAGCGTGCCGGCATTGGCGATGCTGGCCGAGGTCATGGTGGCGAGCGTCAGCACGCCGCCAATCGCCTCGATCAGGCCGTTGTTGGTGACGGAGGCGTCGGTGATCGTCGTCGCGCCGGTCGATTTCACCGTGCCCTGGACGGTGAGCGCACCGCCGGTCAGGCCCGCGGCCGACAGCGTCAGCGTCTCGCCCGCATCGACCTTGACGGCTCCATGATTGGCGATCGCGGCACCAGCAACGGTCGCATCGCCCAACGTCAGCGTGATGCCGCTCTCGACCGTGACGGCGCCATTGCTGAGCGTGGCACCGCCATCGATCTTGCTGGCACCCGTGACGTCGATCGTGCCGCTGCCGTTGATGGCGCCGCCGGAAATCTCCGTGCCGGACAGCGTCAGCGTCTGGCCGTCGTCGACCGCGATCGTGCCGGTGTTGGTGACGACGTCGTTGAGCAGCGTCGCCGCACCGGCGATCTCGAGCGTGCCGAGATTGGTGACCGGGCCGCCCTGGATATTTGCGCCGCCCTTGAGCTTGACGGTGCCGCCGAGCACGATGCTGGAATTGTCGGTGATCTCGGTGCCGGACACGGTGATGCCGTCCAGCGTCAGCTCGGCGTCGACGGTAACCGTGCTGATGCTCAGCGTCGCCCCGCCGTCGATGCGGCTGGCGCCGGTGACGTCGATCGTGCCCACACCCTTGATCGCGCCGCCGCTGATCGTGGTGTCGTCGAGCGTCAGCGCGGCATTACCGTCGATGATGACGTTGCCGCTCGAATTGTCGACCGTCGAGCCCAGATCGATCGCCAGCGCGCCGCCGGCGAGCACCTCGATGATGCCGGCATTGGTGACGGTCTCGTCGCTCAGCGCATTGCCGGTACCGCTGACGTTGAAGACGGCATTGTTGTTCAGGATGCCGCCGCTCAGGACGGCGTCGCCGGTGAGATCGATCTCGCCATTGCTGGTGATCGTGCCGGCACCGGCGTTGAAGATCGGGCCATCCTCGCCCTCGCCGTCCAGGGTGCCGATCACCTCGCCGGCGCCGCCGATCGTCGCGTTGTTGACGACCAGCCTGCCGGAGGCGTCGATGGTGATCTGGCCGGCATTGGTGACGCTGGAACCCTGATGGATCGTCAGCCAGCCATTTGCCAGCACCTCGATCACACCGCTCGCCGCGTTGTCCACGGTCTCGCCGGCGAACTCGGCGGTGCCCTTGACGTTGATCGTGCCGGAATTGTTCAGCGTGCCGTTCTCGATCAGGCTGACGCCGTCGAGCTCCAGCGTGCCGAGAATGGTGACAGTGCCGCCGTCGACCGTCGTGCCGTCGACGATCAACGTCGCGCCGGCATCGGTCTTCAGCGTGCCGCCGGCATTGTGGATCTCGGCCAGCGTCTTCAGCGTGCCGCCGAACAGTTCGAGCGTGCCGGAATTGGTGATCGTGGTGCCGACGGCGAAATCGCCGCCGGCCTTGAGCGTCAAATATCCGGCATTGGTGAATACGCTGGTGTCCAGGATCTCGGCCAGGCCGCCGATCGACGCCGTGCCGGTCGCGGCGTTGGTGAAGATCGAGTCCGCGCCCATGTCGAGCGAGCCCGCGATCGTCAGCGAGCTCCGGTTGATCAGCTGCGGCGGCGGACCACCGAAATCATTCATCGTGACCGACTTGGCATAGGCCGGCGCGTCGATCGTGGCCGGGAAAGACGGCGTCAGGCCGTGCAATTGATCGGTGATGACGATGACGTCGTCGTCGATGGTCGGAACGGTGCCGGTCGCCCAGTTCGCGGCGTCTTTCCAGAAGCCGCCCGAGGGTGCGCCAGGCTTCTCGGTCGCGATCCACACCACGGCGGGCGCATCGGTACCGGTGATCGTGACGGTGATGGTCTGTTGCGCGGTCGCGCCTTGCGCGTCCGTGACCGTCACGGTGTAGACGAGCGTCAGCACCTCGCCTCTCGGAATGAAGTCGGCGAGATAGACCGGAAGGTCGGCCAGCGACCAGTTGATGGTGCCGGTGCCATCACCGGTGCTGTCGGCACCCGACGCGATCGCAACCGACATCGCGCTCTGGAATGCCGCGAGCGGGCCCGGCGGAACGGTGCTGCCATCGGGCAGCGTCGCACTGGTCAGCGCCACCGACACGGTGTGCGTGTCGGTCAGATCGACGTCGGCGAAGTTCAGCGTGCCCGAGGTCGCCTCATCGCTGACAAGCGGGCCGCCCGGCACGCTGGTGCCGCCTTCGAACGTGATGGTCGGAACGCTGCTGGTGATCACCGGCTTGTCGTTGGTGCCCGTGATCGTGATGGTGATCGGGATGAACGCGGATTCCGGGTTGACCTGGAAATTGGTGTCGACGCGGACCATGTAGGTCAGCGTCAATGTTTCGCCGGCCGCGAGGAAATCGAACACGTTGTCGGGGATCGTGTAGGTCCAGACCGCCGAGCCGTTGTTGTTGTTGCCGCCGTCGGGGGCCACGCTGATCTGGATCAGCGTCGCAGCGATGTCCTGCTTCTGGAGAGCGCTGAGCGAGCCGGTGACGTCCTGCTGGCCGGCATTCTTGTAGACGTAGTTCGGCGCCTCGGCGAGGCTTATGCTCACCGTCG
The DNA here is from genome assembly GCF_018130765.1 of Bradyrhizobium iriomotense. Lineage (GTDB taxonomy): Bacteria > Pseudomonadota > Alphaproteobacteria > Rhizobiales > Xanthobacteraceae > Bradyrhizobium > Bradyrhizobium iriomotense_A. Next base: position 87,579 of record NZ_JAFCJZ010000015.1, on the reverse strand, counting down.
GCAGGTCGCCGAGATTCTGATCGACGAAGGTGATCCGGCCAGAGATCGTATCGGAATGCGTGGTGTCGCCGGTGGTGCCCGCGCGCTCGCTCAGCGAGAATGCCGTCGTCACATTGCCGCCGAGATCGAGGCTCCGCGCCAGCGGCTGGCCGGGAATACGCTCGGCGGTCGGCTGGGAATCGCCCGGCCCCGCCGATCCCGTGTGATTGAGGTTCGTGAAGGTCGCGATCGCGACGTCGCCCGAGGCCGACTTGAACATCAGCTCCTGGGTGGCGCCCGGCGTGATCGTGTCGGTGAAGTTCGTGGTCAGCTTGGTGTTGCTGTTGTTGTCGGTGAACTTCAGCGTGAACACGTCCGTGATCAGCTTCTGCACGTCCGGCGACATCAGCGCGTTGCTGATCGAGACGTTGCCGCCGCTGATCTGGATCATCTGGCCGGCCTGGTTGACCGTCGCGATCGGCAGCAGCGTGACCTTGTCGAACAGGATGTAGGAGCCGGTGGTGCCGTTCGGCTCGACCAGCACCTGGAAGCTCACCTGCGGCTGCGGATCACCGCCGCCGACGGGAACGACGAAATTGATCTGGTTCAGCACCGCGGTGCCACGGATGCCCATGGTCGCGACCGGCGTGTCGACCTTCATGTCGCCGTGCTTGGCGGTCTCGCCGGCGACGAAGGTGATGGTGCCTGCGACCAGGCTGAGCAGCGAGGAGTTGTTCGACCCGTTGGGGTCGTAGACCATCTCGTTCAGCACCATCCGCGCATTGGAGGACAGGCCGAACACGGTGCCGTCGATGAAGGTGATGCCGAGCGTCGAGTCGGCGCCGGTCGAGACCACATCGCCCTTCTCGACATTGTCGCCGTTGTTCAGGGCGACCGAGACGCCGTTGCGGATCGCGGTCGCGCTGCCGGAGAGTTTCGTGACGTGGCCGATGACCTGGGCCGTGGCAACGCCTGGCGCGGCCTGCGCATATTGCACGTGGCCGGTGAGCGCATTGACGATGTCGCCCGTGAGGTGCGCGCCATCGGGCGAGGCGATCGCCGCGCGCTTGTCGCCCCTAAAATAATCGTGAACGACGACGTCACGCCCCTCATGGGACAGCACGAGGTCGAGGCCTGCGCGCTTGAACTCGCCGTAAAAAATCAGGTTCGGGTCGGGAACAACGACTGCCCCATCGGGCACGTGACCGTGCGCCTTAGCTGTAAAGGAATCGACGTGGACATAGGCGGGCGCATGGGAACCTTCGCCGTGGAAGGGAATCGCGGCGTCAAATTTGCCAGCGTAATTCAACGGGGCACCGTAAAAGGGTTAATAATTATGAAAGTATCGACCGCCTAAGCTTGCTTAGCATTACCAAGTCCTTAGCGAAACCATCTATTGCTTGTGTGATTTCGCATCACTTGGCCCTACCGGCGCCTAGGAAACCGCGTCTCCGGCAAGGAATCGAAGTAATACTGACAGTATTCTGAAGTCGAATTCGGCTTTTTTGCGGACATTTCCAAGCATCCAAAGTAATCCGCTGTATAGATCAGACAGCAGATACTCTTGTCATCTTTTCCCAGGAGTTCCCCGCGACATCCTGCGGCAAATACGGAGCTAAATCTGTGACCTAACTAACAGACCCCGTGAAATCGCGGGCTTGTTAGCCATAGGACGTAGAATCGACAGCCCCACAACTTTAACTTGCAGTCGGCTGCATTTCGCCGCCACCGGACACTTCCCTAGCTGCCGATTCGTAAAATTTTACGCAATTTGGGCGGGCTTGTTTCAGCCTGTCCCACGGTTTTGGGACCCCTGCCGGGCCCGTTAAGCAGAACAAAACGGCCCGTCTCGCACTATCTCCGCGAAAGCAACAAAGCCCGGCACGTCGAGGTCGAGAGAGACCTGGGCGAAGCTGGAAGGGGATGTCAGATGGAGACCGCTGCTCGCTCGCGCGCCTGGCGCGCAATCCTTGTCCTGTGCGGACTGGTCCTGCTCGGATCGGCCGCCGAGCTTCGCGCCGGCACGCTGCTGTCGCCGGGCGCCGGTGTCCTCGTGCGCAAATCCGCAGAGCCGTTCGGCGTGTTCGCCTTCGCGATCTCGTCCGGCGGGCTCCAGCAGAAATGGTCCGCGCTGAAGTCCAGGCTCGACGACGACATGGTGCAGCTCGCGCTGTGCGACGGCGACCGCGACAATTGCGCGTCGCCCGCGGCCCTTAAGCTGCTCGCCATCGTCGACCAGGCCCGTGCCCGCGACGGCCGCGCCCGGCTGGGCGAGACCAATCGCGCCATCAATCTCGCCATCCACCCCGCCAATGACGGCACCGACGACGTCTGGAGCTCGCCGCTAGCGACCTTCGCGCGCGGCGCCGGCGATTGCGAGGACTATGCCATCGCCAAGCTGGCCGCGCTGCGGCTTGCGGGCGTCGCCACCGAGGATCTCGGCATCGTCGTGGTGCGTGACGTCAGGGCCGGCGAAGAGCACGCGGTTGTGGCCGCAAAGCTGGACGGCCACTGGCTGATGCTCGACAACCGCCGCATGGCGATGGTCGAGGACGACGCTGCGCGCAGCTACCAGCCGCTGTTCGTGCTCTACCAGTCGGCCGTGATGAAATATGTCGACGAGCCGATGCGGCTGTCGATGGCGCCCGCCGAGGCGCACTGATCCTTTTGTAGCCCGGATGGAGCCAACGGGTCGGCGCGAAGCGCCGCCCGATGACAGGCTCCGCGAAATCCGGGACTCTTACCACTGGCACCGGCCCCGGATTACGCTTGCGCTCCATCCGGGCTACGAGTCTGCACCCACCAAAAACCCCATTCCACCGCACGATCCGGGGCGCTAGCATGGCCGCGGGCTTGGCGGGGGGCGACTGGAATGCGGTTCATCGTGCTGTCTGTGCTTGCGCTGCTGGCGTTTGCGGCGGCGCCCGTGTCCGCGCAATACGACCGCGCCATCGCCGACAGGCTGCCGCTGTTCGCGAAGAACAACTGCCAACTGATCCGCGATCCCGGCAATCAATTGTTCTGCGGTGACACCGAGCTTGCCGCCGCCGCCGCGAAGCTGAGCATGGCGAACGAAGCGCGGCTCGCCCGCCTGCCCGATCGCCTGCCGGCGATCGAGGAGAACGCGATCTGGGGCCGCCAGCGCAATCTCAGTTGCGGCATCGTCGGCCAGACCGCGATCCGCGCCGACGAGTTCGACCAGGTGAAGGCGTGCCTGCTCAAGGTGACCGAGGAGCGCGCCGCGATCCTGCGCGATCCCGATTTCGACTGTCTCGCCGCCAATACGGCGGCGGGCGCGGTGATCTGCGCGGACCCGTCGCTGGCGCTTGCCGAAACGGAGCTCAATGGCCAGGTGCTCGGCCTGATCGGCAAGCTGGACCCGACCGCGGCGCGCTTTGCCTTCGCCGAATACGGAAGGTGGACGCGAGAGCGCGATCGGAAGTGCAATCTCGTCGGCAAGGAGAACGTGCCGCTGCAAGAGCTCGAGTCGGCGGAGGATTGTCTCGCCGACTACCTCACGCGCAAGGCCGACGAGATCCGCGCCGCCAAGGGCGATCCGAAAAAGGTGTTCGGCCGGCAAGTCGCGGCCCGCATCCCGGATACCGACGCCGTCGATTTCTGCGCCGCGCGGATCCATGCGGCCAATTCCTGCGGCAATTTCCTGCGCATCAACCGCGTCTACGCCGTCGACAGTCAGGTGACCGACCAGGACGCGCAGGTCACGGGCGAGATCGAGATGGTGGTGCTCGCCCCCTTCACCACCTGCAGCAAGGTCGCCTCCGGCTGCACCGGCACCTGCTGGGACGCCAGGACGGGTCGCCCGCAGCCGGGCGCCGGCAACAAGGAGCGCTCCGCAGACGCCTTCAACGTCACGCGCCGGCTGAGGATCCAGCGAACCTTCGCCTTCGTCAAAGCCGCCGACGGCTGGCGCTGCCGCGAAGACGAGCTGTCCCCGGTGAACTCGGGGACGGCGGGCGGGGGGTCGTAGGACTCTTCTTCCTTCTCCCCTTGTGGGAGAAGGTGGCGCGCTTTGGAGCGCAATTGCGCTCCTGAGCGCGCCGGATGAGGGGTTCTCACGACGCGCAAGACTGTTCGCGAGGATAGAGACCCCTCACCCGGCTCGCCGCTTCGCGGCGATCCACCCTCTCCCACAAGGGGAGAGGGTGCACCGTTCGCGCCGCGAGATCTCAAAACATCAGATTGTCCTTCACCAGCACCCAGCGGCCGTTCTTGACCTGCTGGACCTGTGTGATGGTGGTGGCGAGATGGTTGGTCTTCGAGAACACCGTCGGCGGCGAATTGAAGATGTCCTGGAATTTGTCGCCGGACTCCAGCGCGTCGAGCATCTTCTGGCCAGTGAGATCCTTGCCAGCCTTGTTGGCATAATGCGCGAACGTCATCACCGCATTGTAGCCAATGATCGCCTGGGTGTTGGCGTCGGCGTTAAACATCTTCTTGTAATTGACGAGCCAGTCCTTCACCTTTCCTTTCGCGGTGTCTTCATAGGGAATTTCGAAGTTCGAAGCGGAATACAAGCCTTCCACCACTTCCTTGCCGAGCGCTGGCACTTCGAGCACGTTAACGGGCGTGGCGCCGAGGAAGGTGACGTCCCATCCGAGCTTCTTCGCTTCACTCATCGTGCCGATCGGCTCACGGAGGACCGCGCCGAGCACGACGAGGTCGCAGCCGTCGGACTTCATCTTGGCGACCTGCGCCGAGAAGTCGGAGGCGCCGCGCTTGTAGCTCGTGATCGATGCTGGCTGCACCTTCATGGCGGCGAGCTGCTGGTTGAAGCCATCGAGCACGTTCTTTCCGTACTCGTCGTCCTGATGCATGATGCACGGCTTCTTGAAATTCTTTGCCTCAATCATGTATTTGAGCGCGGCGCGCGTGCTCTCGACATAGGGCAGGAGGTTGTTGAACTTCAGCCGCTCCTGCGGCTTGGCCGGATCGAACTTGAAGGTGAACTCCGCGGCCGTCAGCGGAAAGAGCTGCAGCACGCCGGCGTCGAGCAGGATATCCTGCGCGGCGAGCACGGTGGGCGATCCCATCGGCCCCACCATCGCGAAGATCTTGTCGCGCTCGATCAGCTTCTGCGATGCCAGCACGGCCTTCTTCGGATCGTAGCCGCTGTCCTCGACCACCAGGCGGATCTTGCGGCCGTTGATGCCGCCGGCCGCGTTGACCTCGTCGACCGCCATCTTCATGCCGTTGGAGACGGGGACGCCCCAGCCCTTGATCGGACCCGACAGATCCTGATGGGTACCGATGACGATCTCGGTTGCCGAGATGCCTTCATTGGTGACCTTGGTCTGCGCTGCGGCCGGCAGATGCGTGAGCACCACGGCGCTCACAGCAAGGCCGAACGCGCTGAACGATTTCGACATCGACGTCTCCTCTCCATAAGGCCCATGTTGCACGAAGAGCGGGGCCATCGCTTCTTCGCTTCTCGTCTGCGCACGCCCCCCGTCGGGCACGCGCGTTTCAGGCCACCGCACGCTCGCGATACATCGCGTCGATCTCGGCGGCGTAGCGCTTGTTCACGAAGCTGCGCTTCAGCTTCATGGTCGGCGTCAGCTCCTCGTCCTCCGGCGTGAGCTGGCGTTCGATCAGGTAGAACCGCTTGATGGTCTCGACGCGGGCGAAATTGGCGTTGACCGCTTCGATCTCGCGCCAGATCAGGTGCTGGATCTCCGTCGCCCGGCACAGGCTCGCATAGTTGGTGAAGGGGATGTCGTGGTCCTGGGCGAACTTCTCGACATTCTCCTGGTCGATCATCACGAGGCAGGTGAGATACGGCCGCTTGTCGCCGATCACGACGGCATCGGAGATGTAGGGCGAGAATTTGAGCTGGTTCTCAATCTCGGACGGGGTGATGTTCTTGCCTCCGGAGGTAATGATGATGTCCTTCATCCGGTCGGTGATGCGGACGAACCCCTCGTTGTCGATGGTGCCGACATCGCCGGTGTGCAGCCAGCCGCGCTGATCGATCGTCTCCGCGGTCTTCTCCGGCTGATTGAGGTAGCCCATGAACAGGAAGTCGCCCTTGATCAGGATCTCGCCGTCGGACGACAGCGCGACCTCGCCCCAGGGCACGGCGGTGCCGACCGAGCCGAGCTTGATGCGCTCCGCCGGCATCATGGTGGCGACACCGCAATTCTCGGTCTGGCCGTAGACCTCGTGCATGTCGATGCCGAGCGCGAGATACCAGCGGATCAATTCCGGCGCGATGGGCGCAGCGCCCGTGAAGGCGATGCGGCAACGGTCGAGCCCGATCATGCGGCGGATGTTGCGGAAGGCGAACTGGTAGGCAAACCGGTTGGCGATGCGCAGCGACAGCGGCGGCGCCCTGCCCTCGATGCGGCAATCGACCATGCGGTAGCCGATGTCGATGGCGCGGCGGTAGACCCATTGCTGGAGCGGCGTTGCATCCTTCAGCGCGATGGTGATGGCGGAATAGAATTTTTCCCAGATCCTGGGCACCGCGAGGAAGACGGTCGGCTGCACCTCGCGCAGATTATCCGGCACGGTCTCCGGGCTTTCGGCGAAATTCATCACCGAGCCGAGCGCGACCGAGATGTAATAGCCGCCGACGCGCTCGGCGACGTGGCAGAGCGGCAGGAAGATCAGCCGGTCCTCGTCCTCCCGCGCCGGGATGAAGTCGTTGGCGTGCCGCATCTGGTGCGTGACGCTGCGGTTGGCGTGCATCGCTCCCTTGGGCGGACCCGTCGTGCCCGAGGTGTAGACGAGCACGGCGAGATCGCCGGCGCTGCGGCTGTCGATCATCTCCTGCCACAGAGCTTCGCGGGCGACCATGTGGTTGCACCCGAGCGCGCGGAACTCGTCGAACGACATCACCATGTCGTCGGAAAAGCCGCCGAGGCCTTCCATGTCGAACACGATGACCTTCTGCAGGGACGGGCAGCGCGCGCGGCAGGTGAGGATCTTGTCGAGCTGCTCCTCGTCCTCGGCGAAGACCACCCGCGTCGCGGAATCGTTGACGAGATACTCGACCTGGGACGATGAATCGGTCGGATAGATTCCGCTAGAGACGCCGCCGGCGCACAGGATGCCCATGTCGGCGTAGACCCATTCCGGCACGGCATTGGCGATGATGGAGGCGACGTCGCCGGGCATGAAGCCGATGGCGCGAAGCGCATAGGCGATCTCCTTCGAGATCTCCAGCCATTCGCGCCAGCTGGTCGGCTGCCAGATGCCGAACTTCTTCTCGCGGATGGCCGGCCTGTCGCCGCGCATCTCCGCGGCGCGCAAGAAGCTCTTCGCGATCGTATCAGCGACCGTCAGCACCGCCGGTCGGGCCATGCGCGTCTCCTCCTTGCCGCCCTTCCCTCCGCTGCCTGCCTTGCCGGCGGTCTCTGCGCTGGAGGGGTTACCCATCTAACGCCACGTCTTCTTCTTTTTCCAGCGCCGTTCGCCTCTAGCGCCCGCTTCCTTGGCGCCAAGGTAAAATTCCTGGATGTCCTGGGAATGCATCAAGCGGTCGCAGCTGTCGTTCATGACGATGCGGCCGATCTCGAGCACATAGCCGTAATGCGCGGTCTCCAGCGCCACCTTGGCGTTCTGCTCGACCAGCAGGATCGACATGCCCTGTTCCTCGTTGACCCGACGGATGATGGTGAAGATCTCCTTCACCAGCAGCGGCGACAGGCCGAGCGAGGGCTCGTCGAGCAGCAGCAGCGTCGGCCGGTTCATCAGCGCCCGGCCGATCGCGAGCATCTGCTGCTCGCCGCCGGAGAGCTGGCCGGCCGGCTGGTTGATGCGCTCCTTCAGGCGCGGGAAATAGCCGTAGACCCGTTCCATGTCCTCGGCGACGCCGTCGCGGTCCTTGCGGGGATAGGCGCCCATCATCAGGTTTTCCCGCACCGAGAGGAACGGGAACACCTCGCGTCCTTCAGGCACGTGGCTGAGGCCGAGCCGCACGATCCGGTCGGCCTCCATGCGCTGGATCGGCTTGCCCATGAACTCGATCGCGCCCTTCTGCGGATCGAGGATGCCCGAGATGGTCTTCAGCACCGTGGTCTTGCCGGCGCCGTTGGCCCCGAGCAGCGTGACGATGCGGCCGCGCGGCACCTCCAGCGAGATGCCGCGGATCGCCATGATCGGCCCGTAATAGCTCTCGATGTTGGAAAGCTTGAGGATGATGTCCGGGGTCACGGCGGCATCCATCGCGTCAGGCTCCGAGATAGGCGGCGACGACGTCGGGGTGCTGCTGCACTTCGGCGGGCGAGCCCATGGCGAGCACCCGGCCGTAATTCAGCGCAATGACGCGATCGGAGACGCGGTTGACCAGCGACATGTCGTGCTCGACCATCAGCACGGTGACGCCGAGCTCGCTCTTCATGTCGCGGATCCAGAACGACATGTCGTCGGTCTCCTCGACATTGAGGCCGGAGGACGGCTCGTCGAGCAGGATGAGCTTCGGCTCCGAGCACAGCGCACGCGCCAGCTCGATCACCTTGCGGACACCATAGGGCAGGCCCGAGATCAGCTTGTCGCGATAGGGTTCGAGATCGAGGAGCTCAATGACCTGCTCGACCCGGCGGCGGTGCACCTTCTCGCTGGCGCGCACGCTCGGCAGGAACAACAATTCCTGCCAGAGCCGCGTGGTCGAATGGCGGTGGCGGCCGACCAGGAGGTTCGACAGCACGGTCGCGTTCTCGAACAGCTCGATGTTCTGGAAGGTGCGGGCGATGCCGAGCTTTGCGATGTCGTAGGGCGGCTGCTCGGTGATGTCCTGGTCCTCGAAGAAGATGCGGCCCGAGGTCGGCCGGTAGATGCGCGAGATCAGGTTGAAGATCGAGCTCTTGCCGGCGCCGTTGGGCCCGATGATCGAGAGGATCTCGCCCTTCTCCACCGCGAACGACACCGCATCGACCGCCCTAAGACCTCCGAAATGTAGCGACAGGTTCTCGGCGCGAAAATAGCTCATCGGTTGCGCTCCGACTTCACGTAGATCTTCTGCCGCTTGAAGGTGGCGCGCTTGTAGAGCGGGAACAGCTGGAAGAAGAGTTTTATCTTGAGCCAGCGGCCGTAGAGCCCGAGCGGCTCGAACAGCACGAAGAGAACGATGATGATGCCGTAGATCGCGCCCTTCAGCCCGTTGAGCGAGGCGAAGGCCGCGACCTTCGACTCGATGTTGCCCGCGGTCGCCGAGCCCGCCCCGAATGTCGCGGCGATGCCGGCGATGATTCCGGGCATGTCGTCCTTCAGGTAAGTCAGGAACGGATCGATCATCACGATGAAGATCGCGCCCAGCACCGCGCCGTGCAGGCTGAAGGTGCCACCGATCAGGATCACGATGATGAACTCGATCGAGAGCTGGAGCGTGAACATCTCCGGCGAGATGAAGGAGAGCTTATGCGCGAACAGCACGCCGGCAAAGCCGGTGATCGCGGCCGAGATCGCAAAGGACTTCACCTTGTAGAGCGCGACGTTGACGCCCATGCTGCGCGCCGCCGTCTCGGAGTCGCGGATCGCGACGAAGGCGCGGCCGGTCGGCGAGCGCAGCAGATTGAGCGTGCCGACGATGGTCAGCACCAGCACGGCAAGGCACAGGTAGTAGAAGGTCGGGCTGTCGCGCGGCACGGTGACGCCGAGCAGCGACAGCGTCTTGACCCGCATGCCCTCATTGCCGTTGGTGACGCTCTCCCAGCGCGATAGGATCTCCTCGACGATCAGGGCGAAGGAGATGGTAGCGATGACGAGGTAGATGCCGGTGAGGCGCAACGCGGGAAAGCCGACCATCGCGCCGATCAACCCGGTCAAGGCACCTGCCGCCAAGAAATAGACCGGGAACGGCACGTTGTATTTCTGCAAATACGCCGCGGTGTAGGCGCCGATCGCGAGAAACGCGGCATGTCCGAGCGAGGCCTGCCCTGTAAAACCGGTCAGGATCAACAGCGCCACGCCGACGGTTGCATAGATGCAGACGAAGACGAGCTGGCTCATCAGATAGCTGGAGAGCATATAGGGCGCGATCAGCAGCAGTGCGAGCAGGATGCCGTAGGTGACGACGTAGCCCGAATGTGGAAACAGCTTGATGTCGTCCTCGTAGTCGGTCTTGAACAGGAAGCGCATGGCGTTCAGACCTTCTTGCGGACGTGATGGCCGAACAGGCCTTCAGGCTTGAGCAGCAGCACCGTGAGCAGCACGATATAGGGCGCGACGTCCTTCCAGCCCTCGGGCAGGTAGAACCCTGCCATGCTCTCGATCACGCCGATCAGGACGCCGCCGACCACCGCGCCCGGGATCGAGCCGAAGCCGCCGAGCACGGCGGCCGGAAATGCCTTGAGGCCGAGCACGAGGCCGACATTGGAATGGATGAAGGTGATCGGCGCCAGCAGCACGCCGGCGCAGGTCGCCACCGCCGCGCTGATCGCCCACACGATCGACACCACCCGCTTGACCGGAATGCCCATGTAATAGGCCGCGAGCATGTTCTCTGAGCTGGCGCGCATCGCAGTGCCGAGCGTGGTCTTGTTGAAGAACAGATAGAGCAGCGTGCACAGGATCATCGTCGCCGCGATCACCGACAGCTTGTCATAGGCGAGGACCAGCGAGCCGATCCGCAACACGCCCTGGCTGAACGGCGTCTCGATCTTCAGATCGTCGGTGCCCCAGATCATGCCGGCGATCGAGCGCAGGAAATAGCCGAGGCCGATCGTGGCCATGATGATGGAGAATTGCGGATAGCCGAGGATCGGCCGCACCACCACGCGTTCGGCCAGCATGCCGAACAGCGCCATGGCCGCCACCGCACCGGCAAAGCCGATCCAGTAGTTCAGGCCCATCATGCCGATGAAGGTGAAGGCGAAGAAGCCGCCCAGCATCATCAGATCGCCTTGGGCGAAATTGACGACCTCGGTGGCCTTGTAGACGAGCACGAAGCCGAGCGCGATCAGCCCGTAGACGCAGCCGAGCGCAACACCGCTGACCAGCTGCTGAACGAAATCCAGCATCGCCGCGCTTCCTCCCGATGCAACCGGCGGATCTTTGACCGCCTCGCCGCATCTTGTGTCCAGTCGCTACGCAGTCGTTTCGCTGCGTTAGCTCCATTTGTCCCGGCGCCAATTCAGCCTGAACGCCCGTGCGCTGTCAACAAACGGTGACTTGCCTTTAGTCCAAGACGGATGACGGAATTTGCGGCAATGCGATTCACCGCGCCGAAACATCTTCAAGTCAAGGTCGCGGGCGATGCAAAACCGGATGGTATGGCCGTCATGAAGCCGGACAACTCGGCGCTGGAAGTCCGAGGGTTAACGAAGCGTTTTGACCGTTTGGCGGTCGACAGCCTCGATCTCACCATTCACGCTGGCGAATTCTATGCCCTGGTCGGCCCCAACGGCGCCGGCAAGACCACCACTTTGCGCATGGTTGCGGGCCTGCTCAGGCCCGATGCCGGCGCGGTCTCGATCTTCGGCGTCGATGCGCTCCAAAACCCCGTCGCCGCCAAGCAGGTGATGGCGTGGGTCTCCGACGAGCCCATGATCTACGACAAGCTGACCCCGCTCGAATATCTCGAATTCGTCGCCGGGCTCTGGGGCATCGCGCCATCGATCTCGGAGCCGGTCGCGGAGGAACTGCTGAGCTCGCTGGGGCTCGAGCCGCACCGGCATGAGCGCTGCGAGGGCTTTTCCAAGGGCATGCGCCAGAAGGTGGCGCTGGCCGGCGCGCTGGTGCACGATCCCCGTCTCATCATTCTCGACGAGCCGCTGACGGGGCTGGATGCCGTCTCCGCCCGCCATGTGAAGGGCCTGCTCGGCGAGCGCGTCCGCGCCGGCTGCACCGTCATCATGACCACGCACATCCTCGAGGTCGCCGAACGCATGGCCGACCGCATCGGCGTGATCGCCTCGGGCCGCCTCGTCGCCGAGGGCACGCTCACTGAGCTGCGCCAGCAGAACGGCCATGCCGACACCAGCCTGGAAGATCTCTTCATCGCACTGGTGACGCTGCAGGAAGCCGCATGAGCTCGGCGACCGCGCTGTCCTGGTTTGCACGCCACGAGCTGCGGCTCGCCTGGCGGGAATGGTTCGCCATGATGACCGGCGGCCGGCGCACGCGGGCGCGCGCCGCCGTCATCGGCCTGCTGTTCTTTGCGGCACTGCTGCACGTGCCGGCCTGGGCGGTGATCGGCCGCTTCGCCGATCTGCAGCTGCCGCTCGACAAATCCTCGCTGATCGTGATCACGGCGACGATCTTTCTCGCCTGGACCTTGATGCTGTCGCAAGCGATCGAATCGGTGACGCGGGTGTTCTACGCCCGCGCCGATCTCGACCTGATCATGTCCTCGCCCGCGCGGCTCGCCAATCTGTTCTCGGTCCGCATCGCCGCGATCGCGGTCACCGTCACCGCTATGGCGCTACTGTTCTCGACGCCCTTCATCGACGTTCTCGTGATCGGCGGCGGGCCGCGCTGGCTCGCAGCGTTCGGCGTCGTGGTCGCGATGGGCCTGTCGGCGGCGGCGATCGCGATTGCCGTCACCATCCTCTTGTTCCGCCTGATCGGCCCGGCGCGGACGCGCCTCGTGGCGCAGATCCTCGCCGCCATCATCGGCGCCGGCTTCGTGATCGCGCTGCAGGTCGCCGCGATCATGTCCTATGGCACGCTGTCGCGCTTCACCATCCTGACCTCCGGCAGCATGGCCGCCCACGCCCCCGAGATCGACAGCATCTGGTGGTGGCCGGCGCGCGCGACTATGGGCGACAACGAGGCGCTGCTGCTGCTACTCGCACTCGCGCTCGTGCTGCTCGGAAGCGTCATGGCGATCTTCTCGGGCCGCTTTGCCGACACCGCGATCGACGCGGCCGCCTACGGCAGATCCGGCCGCAGCAGCGCGAAGCAGCGCGCGTTCCGCGGCGGATCGCGGCAGCAGGCGCTGCGGCGCAAGGAATTCTCGCTGCTCTGGCGCGATCCCTGGCTGATCTCGCAGACCCTGATGCAGCTGCTCTATCTGGTGCCGCCGGCGCTGCTGCTCTGGCGCAATTTTGCCGAAAGCTCCGCGGCGCTGACGCTGATCACGCCCGTGATCGTGATGGCGGCGGGACAGCTCGCCGGCGGGCTCGCCTGGCTGACGATCTCCGGAGAAGACGCCCCCGACCTGGTCGCAACCGCGCCATTGATGCCGTCGAGTGTCATCCGTGCCAAGATCGAGGTCGTGCTGATCGCAATCGCCGCCATCTTCTGCCCGCTGGTCGGAGCGCTCGCCTTTGCCTCGCCATTCCAGGCCGCGGTGAGTGCCGGAGCGATCATCGTCAGCGCGGTGTCCGCGACCGCGATCCAGCTCTGGTTCCGCGTCCAGGCGCGGCGCAGCCAATTTCGCCGCCGCCAGACCTCGTCGCGGCTTGCGACCTTTGCCGAAGCTTTCTCCTCGATCGGCTGGGCGGCCAGCGCCGCCCTACTGCTCGCCCTGCCGCTGGCCGGCCTGATCAGCGGCCTGATCACCGCAGGCCTCGTCGCCATCACCTGGAAATTCAGCCCAAAGCGCGACTAGGTGGCGGGAATGACAGGTGCGACACTGACGCGCTGTTGATCGCCAGCTGTTGGCGGCGCGCTGCATTGCACGCTAGACTTTCCCCTGAAGTCATCGGGGACGGATTCATGCGGCGACTGGTTTCGGCGGCTCTGGCGCTGTTCGGTGCATTCCTCACCCCTGCCCTCGCCCAGCAGCCCCAGCGCAGCGAATGCCTGGCGATGGCCAATGCCGCGCCGCGGGTCATGCCGGTCGCCTTCAGGCAAGCGACGACGCCTGCGGAGGTCGAGATCACCTACGCCGGTCATTCCACCTATTTCATCGACACGCCCGGCGGCTTGCGCATCGCCACCGACTATAGCGGCGCCTATCAGGTCGGAAGGCTGCCCGACGTCGTCACCATGAACCGGGCGCACAGCACGCACTACTCTTTATTTCCGGACAAGCGCATTCCCCACGTGCTGCATGGCTGGGGCGAGGACGGCAAGCCGGCCATCGTCTCCGAGCGCATCGGAGACGCCTTCATCCGCAACGTCACCACCGACATCCGCCGCTATTTCGGCGACGATGCCGGCACCGACATGATCCGCGACGGCAACTCGATCTTCATCTTCGAGGTCGCCGGCCTCTGCATCGGCCATCTCGGTCACCTCCATCACAAGCTCGACGACAGCCATTTCGCCCAGATCGGGCGGCTCGACATCGTGATGGTGCCGATCGACGGCACCTATACCATGTCGCTCGACGGCGTCTCGGAGATCACCAGGCGGCTGCGTGCTTCCGTGGTGCTGCCGATGCACCGTTTCGCGACCCCGCTCGACGACTTCATGCGCCGGATCGGCCAGCAGTTCGAGATCGACAGGCGCATCGACCGCTCGTTCCGGATGTCGCGGGACGGGCTGCCGTCGACGCCGACGGTGATCATCCTCGACGGCGTCTGAGGCGCAATTTTCTCCAAGCCGGCTGTCGCCTTTGGTGCTGATCTCCTGCCAGAGGAGATCGACATGACCGAGTTTGCGCGACTGTTACACGCCGATGGACCGAACCCGGAGCACGCGGCGGCGCTTCAGCTTTACGGCCGCTTCGTCGGCGATTGGGAAGCCGAGATCGCCGCCCACGGACCCGATGGAACGAAACACATAGCGCCCGGTGAGATCCATTTCGGCTGGGTGCTGGAGGGGCGCGCCGTGCAGGACGTCTGGATCATTCCCCGGCCGGCGGGCGCGCCGGCCTTTCCGATCGCCGGCAATTGGTACGGCACGACGCTGCGGGTCTATGATCCCGCCATATCCGCATGGCGGATTTCCTGGTTCGATCCCGGTCGCAGCGTGTTCCGCCAGCAGGTCGGCCGGCCGCGCGGCGATGACATCGTGCAGGAAGGCACGACCGACGCAGGCGAGAAGACGCGCTGGAGCTTTACCGAGATCGCCGACGATTCCTTCCACTGGCTCGGCGAGGTCAAGCCTGCGGCCGCAACCGATTGGCGGCTAGTGGTCGACGTGATGGCGAAGCGGCGGAAGGCTTAAGATCGAATGGATCTTGAACCTGTTGGCTGCGGGCTCGCTGTAACCTCTCCCGCTTGCGGGGGAGGTCGCGCCGAAGGCGCGGGTGGGGGCTCTCTCCACACTGGGAATCTCTCTGTGGAGACACCCCCACCCCGGCCCTCCCCCGCAAGCGGGAGAGGGAGCGCACCTCCTCCGCTGCTGCTATGGTGCTCTGAGCAACGCGCGCTGCTGCTTGACGAAACGAGCTGCTAGGCTCCCGCCACAAAATACAAAGGGAGCGAACGCCGATGACCGCAAGCGGTGTGCCCGCCAACACGAGCGGGCTGTTCGTCGAGCCGCGCGAGGAGTGGCTCGCGCTGCATCAGGAAGAGATCATCGACCCCTTGCGGCCGATCGTCGATCCCCACCACCATCTCTGGAATCGCGAGCACCGCTATTTGATCGAGGAGATGGCCTCCGACATCGCCTCCGGCCACAACGTCATCGCCACGGTCTATGTCGACTGCCGCTCGATGTATCGTGCGCACGGACCCGAGGCGTTCCGCCCCGTCGGCGAAGTCGAGTTCGCCAACGGCGTCGCGGCGATGAGTGCGAGCGGTGGTTACGGCAAGGCCGCGATCTGCGCCGGCATCGTCAGCCACGCCAATCTGCTGCTGGGTGACGCCGCAAGGCCGGTGCTGGAGGCCGAGATCGCCGCCGGCAACGGCCGCTTCCGCGGCATCCGGCACTCCTCGGCCTGGGACGAAGACCCCGTCGTCGCCGGCATGTATGCCAACAGGCCGAAAGGACTGTTGCAGGACCCGGCCTTCCGCAAAGGCTTTGCCCATCTCGCCCCGCTGAACCTCAGCTTCGACGCCTGGCTGTTTCATCCGCAGATCGGCGAGCTGACGGAGCTCGCGCGCGCCTTTCCCGACACCAGGATCGTGCTTGACCATTGCGGCGGGCCGGCGGGCGTCGGCCGCTTTGCGGGACGGCGCGAGGAGGTGTTCCCGCAGTGGCGCGCGTCGATCCGGGAGATCGCGACATGCGAGAACGTGGTGGTCAAGCTCGGAGGCCTTGCGATGTGCCTGCTCGGCCACGACTTCCATTTGCGCGAGAAGCCGCCGTCATCCGAGGAGCTTGCCGCGGCATGGCGACCCTATGTCGAGACCTGCATCGAGGCGTTCGGGCCGCAGCGCGCGATGTTCGAGAGCAATTTTCCACCGGACAAGGGCCAGTGCAGCTACCAGGTGATCTTCAATGCCTTCAAGCGCATCACCGCATCCTTGAGCGAGGCCGAGAAGACCGCACTGTTCTCGCAGACCGCAACCGAATTCTACCGGCTCGAACTGCCCTCCTGACGAGAAGAGGGGCCGGGATGTTGATCCCGACCCCTCTTCGTCGTGGCCGCTGGGAAGCGTCCTTGAAACGTTATGAGATGACTAGCCGGCGCCCATGAGCGAGGCGGGACGGGGCGCGCCGGTGAAGAACATCTTCTTGAGCTTGTTGACGACGCGGATCAGGAAACCGATCATCACGGGATTAGTCTTGCGGCAGAAGGCGATCTTCTTGACGTGGCCTTCGACATGCCATTTGGCATGCGCGCCGTCGCGGAAGAAGACGACGTCGCCGGCGCCATAGCGCTTCGGCGGCATGCCTTCGCTCTCGAGCACGATCGATCCTTCCATGATCATGATCGTCTCGTCGATGTCGTAGTACCAGTTGAAGCGGCCTTCGGTGCAATGCCAGATGATTGTTTGGGCGGTGCCGTCGGCGCTGGTCGATAGCACGCGCGAGCGCGACACCGGATTGCCCTCGATGATCCAGGACGGCTCGATCGGCCGCAGCTCGAGCTCCACATTGCTACTACCGATTTCAATCAATGCACGAGACATCTACTTCCCCAGGAAAATATAATATGAATGGCCGGGTCTCGGCCCGGATTGGTCAGAAAGATGCGGGAACGCTAGTGGCCCGCTTTTAATTCTTTCTTACGCAGGTCCCGACAATCAGCCGCAAGTTGCAGGTGCGAAGCAGCTAACGTCACGATTTCCCTGCAAATTCGCGCACATGAACCGAACTTTTCGGGGGTGCGACAAAGTGCGCGAAGCATCAAAAAGGAGCCATACCGATGCCCCTCAGCCCAGAGGCTCTGACAGCCAAAGGCGACGTGGTCGCCCGGCTCGGCGGCTTCGACGTCTCCTTCACGCCGGACGAAGAGCCCTGGTTCACCATCGACGGCATCGAAAACCCGCGGCAGATCGGCAGCGACGGCTCCGGCGGCACGTTCGTGCTGCTGCCGTCGCAGAATGTGCTCTACGTCTCATCGGAGGGCCGCGCAGGAATCATCGCGGAAAGCTTCGAGGCGTTCATCCAGCTCGTCGTCGCCCGCCCCTACTGGCTCGATATCCTGAAATTTTCCGGCGGCGGCGACCTCCTGGAGATGCGGCGCGCGGCGGACGCGCTGGAGGCGACACTCGACGACGAGGACGAGATCAACGAGGCCCGCGAGGACATCCGCACGGCTCTCGCCTTGCCGGAAGTGAACGATCCCGTCGGAGCGCTCTACGAGGCGGTCGCCGCCTCCGACGCCATTGTGCGGGCCACCGACGGCAGCCCGTTCACGACGCTGTTCAACAGATTCAGCATCGACAACAAGCCGATGCTGCGCAACGCGGCGGCGTGAGAGAGCACGCTAGACTATAGTCTGGGAAAAGACCGTCGCCGGGATGCTCACCTCTCCCCGACGGGGAGAGGTGAAGCGTGTTACTTCGCCCACTCGCCCTTGCGGAACACCGGGACCTTGCTGCCGTCGGCCAGAATGCCGTCGATATCGGTCTCGGCCGAGCCGATCATCCAGTCGATATGAATCAGGCTCTGATTGCCGCCCTGCGCGGCGATCTGCTGCGGCGTGAGCTGGGCGCCGTTGACGAAGCACTTCGAATAGCACTGGCCGAGCGCGATGTGCGAGGCGGCGTTCTCGTCGAACAGCGTGTTGTAGAACAGCAATCCACTTTGCGAGATCGGCGAGGAATGCGGCACCAGCGCCACCTCGCCAAGCCGGCGGGCGCCCTCGTCGGTGTCGAGCACTTTGTTGAGCACTTCCGCACCGCGCGAGGCCTTGGCGTCGACGATCTTGCCGTCCTCGAAGCGCACCGCGATGTTGTCGATCAGCGTGCCCTGGTAGGACAGCGGCTTCGAGCTCACGACATGGCCGTAGACGCGCCGGCAATGCGGCGTGGTGAAGACCTCTTCGGTCGGGATGTTGGCGTTGCAGCTGATGCCGTTCTTGGACAGCGAGGCGCCGCCTTCCCATTCATGGCCGTCGGCAAGGCCGATGGTGAGATCGGTGCCCGGCCCCGAGTACTGCAGCGCGCGAAAACGCTGGCCGTTGAGCCAGTTGGTGCGTTCGCGCAGCACCGCATTGTGGCTCGCCCAATTGCCCATGGCGTCTTCACGGTCGACGCGGGACGCGGCGAAGATCGCATCCGCGAGCTTGCCGACGGCGACGTCCTCGGGATCATTGGGGAAGACCTGCCTGGCCCAGGACGGGCTCGGATAGGCGATGATGTTCCAGTTGGTGTCGAAATTGACGATCTTTTCCAGCGCCGGCTGATAGGCCATCGAATTGGCCTTGCTGGCGCGTGCGACCTTGGAAGGATCCTCGCCCGACAGCAGCATCGGATTGTCGCCGACGATGGCGAGCCGCGCGGTGTTGTCGGAGAAGGCCTTGGCCATGCCCTCGTAGAGCCAGCCGGCGGCGCGATCGAAACTGTTGTCGTGACCGTGGCGGTAGCGCGCCAGCGTCATCTCCTCGTCCGACAGGATCGGCGTGACGATGCCGGCGCCGGCCTTGTAGGCATGGACGGCGATCCGCCGCACCAGCGGCAGCGCGATCGCCGGCGCCGTCAGCAGCAGATCCTGTCCCGGCCGCAAGCCCAGGCCCACCTTCACCGCAACCTCGGCCAGCCGGTCGAGTTTCGCGGGATCGATGGGAGTGGCGGTGATGCGTTGATCGGTCATGCCGGGTCCTCTGCCGAAAGTCTCTCGTTCAATCTAAGCCTAGCATCGCGAGACACAAGTATGCGAGCGCCTTGCGAGACGAGAAAGATACGTGGTTTCACGCATCTTGGTTTTCAACGCGTTGAGGATTTCAGCACCCGATCGACCATGGCGGGCGCAAGCCCGAGGTAATTTTTCGGTGAGGTGAGCGCCTCGATTGTGGCACGGTCGATGCGGCTCGATATCCGTGAATCTGCGGATAGCGCATCGGCAAGGCTGATCCCCTTGTCGTTGGCCTCGCGGCAGGCATCATAGACCACGTCATGCGCCTCCTGCCGCCCGATCTGCGGCGCAAGCCCCATCATGACCGCTTCGGCCACAATCAGGCCGCGGCTGACGGCGAGATTGTCGTTCATCTTCCTTTCGTCCACGATCAGGCCCGCGAGCGCGAACTTCGCCTGGTGCAGGGCGCCGGCGGTCAGCACGAAGCTTTCGGGGATCGCCATCCATTCGGCGTGCCAGGGACCGGTGGCGCGCTCGAAATCCTGCACCATCGCGTCCAGCATCAGGCCGGCGTGCTGGCGCACCGCCTTGGACGCTGCCAGCATCAGCTCCGAGGAGATCGGGTTGCGCTTCTGCGGCATGGTCGAGGAGGCGCCGCGGCCCTTGACGAAGGGTTCGTAGACCTCGGCGAACTCGGTCGAGGCCATGATCATGATGTCGAGCGCGATCTTGCCGAGCGAGCCGGTGACCAGGGCGAGGAAGTTCACGGCCTCGGCAAAGCCGTCGCGCGCGACGTGCCAGGTCGAGGCGGGAACGCCGAGCTTCAGCTCGGCGCAGAGCGCCTCCTGCACCTCAAAACCCTTGTCGCCGAGCGAGGCCAGCGTGCCGGCGGCGCCCGCGAACTGACCGACCAGGACGCGCGGCTTCAATTGCGCCAGGCGTTCGGCGTGGCGGTCGAACATCGCGAGCCAGATCGCGGTCTTGTAGCCGAAGGTGACCGGCAGCGCCTGTTGCAGATGGGTGCGGCCGGCCATCGGCGTGTCGCGATAGCGCTTGGAGAGGTCGGCGAGGATCTTGCGCAGCTCGGCGATGTCTCGCTCGACGATCCCGAGCGCGGCGCGCAGTTGCAGCGCCACGGCGGTATCCATGATGTCCTGCGTGGTCGCGCCCCAATGCACGTAGCGGCCGGCTTCGCCGCACTGCTTCACCATCTGGTGCACCAAAGGGAGGATCGGATAGCCGACGATGTCGGTCTCCTGCCTGAGCAGGTCGAAGTCGAGCGCGGCGACGTTGGTCCTCGCCGCGATCTGATCGGCAGCGTCCTGCGGGATCACGCCGCATGCTGCCTCCGCTTTCGCCAGCGCGACCTCGACCTCGGCGTAACGGGCGACCAGCGCGACGTCGGAAAACACCTCGCGCATCTCGGGCGTGCCGAAGGCGTCGCGAAACAGCATGGAGTCGAGCACGGTGGTCGAGGCGTGAAAAGCGGGCATGGTTTCTTCGTGGCTGTTGTTCTATGTGCGGGCAGCTTACGCACGTCGCAGTGTTCGGCAATGGACATTCGCAGTTCGTCACATGTTCAAATGCCGTTACGACGAGCGCGCCGCCGCCTGCTCCGTCATCCCTGCGCAACCGCGAAGCGGTTGTCGCTGGAGGCGCGAAGCGTGCGATGCGAAGCAGCGCACGCGGAGCCTCGAAGGAGGAGCGGCCGGGATGCAGCCGGGCCGTCCATCCTTCAAGGCCTCCGCTATGCTCCGGCGCCTCGGGATGACGGTAATAGTCGTCCCGGATGTCGCTCCGCTCATCCGGGCTACGATCAGCGCTCGACCCATGAGTTGCCCGCGACAATCTGGCCGGAACGGCCAGATTGTCATTTCAGGTTCTATTCCCCCTCGAAAACCGCATGGCTGCCATCACGCGATCGTGGTGAACCGGACCGACCGCTCGGTGGACACACAGACTTCAAGTCGAAATCCATTTTGATTTTTTTATTGCCCGATACCGCTGTGAGATCTGAGTTTCGACGTGCAGTTTCTATTCCGGGATCACCTTCTCGATACTGACCTGCGCGAGCTGAGCCGCGAGCAGGTTCCCGTTGCCGTGGAACCGCAGGTTTTCGATCTCGTGGTCCATCTCATGGAAAACCGCGACCGGGTCGTCAGCAAAGACGAGCTGATCGACAAGATCTGGCATGGGCGGAGCGTCTCCGAATCCACCCTGACCAGCCGGATCAACGCGGCCCGCAAGGCGATCGGCGACAATGGTGCGAACCAGGCGCTGATCCGCACCATCGCGCGCAAGGGATTTCGCTTCGTCGGTGACGTGCAGACACAGCTTGGCACGGTTCCGCCGGAGCTCGGTCGCCTCACTCCAGCGCCGCAGGCTGTGCTCGCGCTGCCCGACCGGCCCGCGATCGCCGTTCTGCCCTTCACCAACATGAGCGGCGACCGCGAGCAGGATTATTTCTCCGACGGCATCAGCGAGGACATCATCACCGCGCTGTCGAAGCTGCGCTGGTTCTTCGTCATCGCGCGCAATTCCTCCTTCGTCTACAAGGGCCGCGCCGTGCACATCCACGAGGTCGCGCGCGAACTCGGCGTGCGCTACGTCGTCGAAGGCAGCGTGCGACGGAGCGGCGACCGCCTGCGCGTCTCCGCCCAGCTCAACGACGTCTCGACCGGCAGCCATCTCTGGGCCGAGCGCTACGACCGCGAGCTTGCCGACATCTTCGCCGTGCAGGACGAGATCACCGAGGCGATCGTCGCCGCGATCGAGCCGCAGCTCTATGCCGCCGAGAGCTTTCGCGCCCAGCAGAAGCCGCCGGGCAGCCTCGACGCCTGGGGCCTGTTGATGCGCGGGCTGTCGCATTACTGGCGCATCACCCGCGAGGACAATGCGACGGCGCAAGGGCTGCTCGAGAAGGCCGTCGCGATCGACCCGGCCTATGGCAAGGCGCTGGGCCTGCTCGCGACCAGTCATATCTTCGGTGCGCATATGGGCTGGGCCGACATGGCCGCGACCGTGCCGGTCGCCGAACGCGCCGCGCTTGCGGCGGTGGAGGCGGATCGCGAGGACGCCTTTGCCCATCTCGGCCTCGCCTATACCTATCTGTTCCGCCGCCGCTTCGACGACGCGCTGGCCGAGTTCGAGCTGGCCTTGAGGCTCAATCCGAACTGCGCGATGGCGCACGCCTTCTACGGCGTGACGCTGTGCTACGCGGGACGATGGCAGGACGGCGATGGCGCCGCACGGCGCGCGCTGCGGCTGAGCCCGCGCGATCCGCTCGCGGCGATCTATTGCGGCGTTGCCGCCTACGCCCAGTTCATCGGCCGCAACTACGAACAATCCATGCAGATGGCCCGGGAATCGATGCGGCAGCGCGCCGATTTCGTCGGCGCCCATCGCGTGCTGACCGCCGCCGCCGGCATGTCGGGAAATCCCGCGCTCGCAGCATCCGCGCTGGAAGGCCTGCGCCGCACCCAGCCTGGCATCTCGCTCGCCTGGATCACGCGCGAGCTGCCGATGCTGCGGGAAGATGATCGCGCACATTATCTGGAAGGATTGCGGCGCGCAGGGATGAGGTAGGCGTTCACCACAGTGACGGTGCACCCTCTCCCCTTGTGGGAGAGGGTGGATTCGATGCGAAGCATCGAATCCGGGTGAGGGGTCTCTATCCTCACGAGCAGTCCGACGAGTGGACAGAACCCCTCATCCGCCTTGCCTTCGGCAAGGCACCTTCTCCCACAAGGGGAGAAGGGAAGAGAGAGCTACTCCTGCATCATCTCGCCGCTGCCGCCTAACTCGGCGGGGAAATCCTTCAGCTTGGGCAGGCCGTCGCGCATCGGCAGCACGGTCTCGGCGTAATTGACGTGGACGCCGGGCGTGAACGCGAGCGTGGGGATGGTGGCGGTGAAGACGTCGATGAGGCCGAGCGGCGGGTGATTGGTCATGAGATGGCCACCGCACTTCCTGCAATATTTGCGCTGGCTGAGCGGTGTCTTGGCGAAGGTCTCGACATGCTGGGCGCCCTCGGTGATGCGCACGGCTTCGGGCTTCCACAGGCTGAAGGCGTTCACCGGTCCGCCGGACCAGGACCGGCAGGAGCGGCAATGGCAATAGCCCATCGCCTCCGGCGCGCCCGTGATCTCGACCGTGACCGCGCCGCAAAAGCAGTTTCCGACATGTTTCATTGGAACGTCTCCGTTGATGAAGGTTGGAATTCCTCTCCCCGCTCCGGTTCGCCGATAACTCGGCTGATGCGGATGCGGGGAGAGGCGTCGGAGTGAGGGGGAATCACTCCGGGGGACGCTGGAGGTTGAGAGTCAGACGTTGAGAGTCAGACAAGGTCCGATACGCGCCTCGGTTCCATCGCGCGTCCTCCTTTCGGGGGACGCGATGGAAAGCTGCGACGGCTATACCGACCGGCGCCAGGGAATAAGCATCGACACCCGTTGTTTGTACTGCCGGTACTCGTCGCCGAAGAGATCGACGAGGTCGTGCTCCTCCAGCGCGATGCCGACGAAGATGTAGATCGTGGTCACGGCCGCGAACAGCAGATGGCCCACGGTCATGACCGGCGCCGCCCAGAACGCGATGATGAAACCGAGATAGATCGGATGACGGACGAACTTGTAGAGCAGCGGCGTCTTGAAGCGCGCCGGCGCGGCTTCCCTGCCGACGAGATGATCGGTCACCTGAGACAGGCCGAACAACTCGAAATGGTTGATGATGAAGGTCGAGGTGAACACCAGCACCCAGCCCGCGAAGGACAGCGTGACCACCGTCACGGCAAGATCGGGGTTCTCAACCTCCCATATGACCGTCGGCAGCGGACGCCACTGCCAAAACAGGAGAAGCAATGACAGGCTCGCGAACAACACATAGGTCGAGCGCTCGACCGGCTTGGGGACGAACTGCGTCCACCACGCCTTGAATTGTTGACGCGCCATCACGCTGTGTTGAACCGCGAACAGCGACATCAGCAGCAGATTGATGATGACCGCGCGAACGACGGGCGCTTCGGCTCCGGTGTCGATGGTCTTCGGTACCATCACCCCCATGACGAAGCCGATGGCGTAGAGAACGGTGACGAAAAAAACGAGATATGCCGCAATTCCGTACAGAAAGGCGATGAACCTGAAAATGCGTGAGCCCGCAACCTCCGGGCCGATAGAATGAACCTGGTGATCAAGTTGGGTCATAGAACGCTCCGTTGTGCCGAGGCATCGGCACTGTTTGGTCTTCGCACCATGCCGGATCGGACGTCCCCCGACTTTCGCGGAGGGTTGATTTTCGCCTGAGACGACTTTGATTTTTGCTTGAGACGACAGAAACGTGCGATTTTGCTTTGAAAACAACGTGCTGGACGGCGATCTGCGGGAGCTCACCTGCGGCGGGACGGCCGTGCCGTTGCAGCCGCAGGTGTTCGATCTCCTGCTTTATCTCGTTGCGGAGCGCGCCCGTGTGGTCAGCAAGGATGACCTGATCAGCCAGATCTGGAGCGACCGCATTGTCTCGGATTCTGCCCTGAACAGCCGCATCAACGCCGCGCGCAAGGCGCTGGGCGACGACGGAGCGACCCAGCGGCTGATCAAGACCATTCCGCGCAAGGGCTTTCGTTTCGTCGGCGACGTCAGAGAAGACGCGGCGGCCGCGCCGGCGCCCGTTGAACCTGCCACGGCCCGGCCGCGCGCCGCGACGGACCGCCCGGCGATCGCGGTGCTCGCCTTCGAGAACATGAGCGGCGATCCCGCACAGGACTATTTTGGCGACGGAATCAGCGAGGACATTCTTACCGCACTGTCGAAGCAACGCTGGTTCATGGTGATCGCCCGCAACTCGTCCTTCACCTACAAGGGTCGCGCGGTCCACATCAGGCAGATCGCCGAGGAGCTCGGCGTCCGCTACATCGTCGAAGGCAGCGTGCGGAAGGCGGACAACCGGGTGCGTATCACCGCGCAGCTCAACGATGCCACGTCAGGCAGCCATCTCTGGGCCGAGCGCTACGACCGCGACCTGGTCGACGTCTTCACCGTGCAGGACGAGATCACCAACGCGATCGTCGCGGCGATCGAGCCGCAGATCCACGCCGCGGAGAATTTTCGCAGCCATCGCAAGCCGCCCGCGAGCCTGGACGCGTGGGACCTGTTGATGCGCGCGCTGTCGCATTACTGGCGCGTGACTCGGCAGGACCACGAGGCCGCGAAGGTGCTGCTCGAGCGCGCGATCGCGATCGATCCGAACTACGGCCAGGCGCTGTCGGTGCTGGCCGTGAACGACATGTTCGGCGTGCATCTCGGCTGGGCCGAACTGGCCGCGGTTGGCCCAGTCGCGGAAGCCGCCGCGCTCAAAGCGGTGCGCTGCGACCATGAGGATGCCTGGGCGCATGCCGCGCTCGGCAGCGTCTACTTCTCGACCCGCAGGCTTGCGGACGCGTTGTCCGAGTTCGAGCAGGCCCTCGCGCTCAACCCGAACTTCTCGCTGGCGCAAGGCTACCACGCGCTGGCGCTGTCCTATGCCGGACGGTCGAAGCAGGCGTTTGTGGCGGCGCAGCGGGCGATCCGGCTCTCACCGCGCGATCCGTCACTGGCGATCTATCACGGCATCGCCGGCTATGCGCGCTTCACCGAGCGGCAGTATGACGAAGCCATCGCGCTCGCGCGCGAGGCGATCCGCCATCGCGGCGACCTCACCGGCGCCTACCGTGTGCTCGCCGTTTCGGCCGGCATGACCGGCGATAGCGCGCTTGCGGAGATGGCACTCGGCGAGCTCCGCCGCACCCAGCCGGGCATCTCGCTGCACTGGATCGCGACGCAACTGCCGTGGGCCAGTGACGACGATCGCGAGCACTATCTGGAGGGATTCCGGCGGGCGGGATTGCGGTGAGGCGCTCTTACCCTCCCCCTCCAGGGCCCTCCAGGGTAGGGTAAAAAGAAGACGCTACGCCACGCGCTTCCGGCGCAAATGGACGATGACGTCGAGCCGCGCGATCTCGTGGCCGGGAAGCGCCTCGGGCATCCTGGTGAAGGCGAGGCCGTCGGCGACGTCGACCAGCACATCCTCGCCTTCGAGGTAGAAGTGCGGGTGCACTGATGTATCGGTATCGAAGAACGACTTGATGCCGTCGGCGGCGATCCGGCGCAACAGGCCGGCTTCCGTGAACTGGTTCAGGGTGTTGTAGACGGTCGCGAGCGATAGATAGGCGTTCGCCGCGATCGCCTCTTCATAAAGGCTCTCTGCGGTGACGTGACGGTGGCCGCGCAGGAACAGCAACTGGCCGAGCGCCAAGCGCTGGCGCGTTGGCCGCAATCCGGCATCGACGAGCAATTGCAGACAGTGCTGCGTGCCCTCATCCACCTCCGGTTCGGCGACATCGGGTCCGCTGTCGTCGCCCGCAGGAATATTTGTGACGTGCATGTCCATCGATCGTCTCACGTCTGCAAGAACCAGGACGTGCACCGACATCCCGCCAGTTGCTATTGGATCGCAGAAGCGGCGCCCCGGCTTTGATCCGGATCAAATTTGGCGCCGACCCGCCTCTGACCTATCGCAAGGCGGACGGGTTTATTCCCAGCCACAATGCGGGGATATCGATGAGGCTCACATGTCCAGGCCGGTTCCCGACAAGGCAGAGGTCGCGCTCGAATATCCCGACAAGTTCTATGTCGGCGCTTTCGAGCATTCATCGCGCTTCGAGGCGCGACTCGACGGCAGCGGCGTGGCGCTCGTGCTGCAGCATCCGGGCGCGGCCGACGAGCGCAAATCGGTCCATCTGCATATCAATTTCGGGCTGCTCGCCGGCATCCTGCGGGAGCTTGCCGGCAGCGTCGCTGCCATACCCAAGGACGACATTGCCCATCGCGAGCAGCTCGCAGACGCCCTCGACGAATTGCGACGGGCGCTGCGGACGCCCTGACGGCTACTTCGCTTTCACCTGGATCGGCTTCGGGGCCGGCACCGCCGCCCATTCCTTGTCGGCGCGCGGGCCGTTGATATCGCCGGTCAGGCCGACGAGCTGACCGGGCAGCACGTCGAGGGTCTGCTGCCAGGTCTGGGTCTGGCACAGGAATTTGATGAGGCAGCCTTTCAGCTTCAAGCGATCGGCGGATTCGCGCCAAAGCGAGACCGAATAGAACTTGCCGTCCTCGGCGTTGTAGATGTCGCCGGCAAAGCGTCCCTCGGGCGTTGCCTGCAGACCCATGATGAGCTGGTGGCCGAGCAGCGTGCGGGCGCGCTTGTCGGGGTCGGGGTTTTCCTTGTCGCGATAGGGCTGGCCGCGCTTGTCGGCCGGCTCCTTCATCCAGACAATGAAGCCGCAGATGCGGTCACGAGTCGGACCGCAGCGCTCGAGCCGGATGCGGGCGCGGCCGTCCTCGACGAGCCATGTGCCGCTGGGATCGGCCGGGGCGGCCGCGCCGGCGCGACCGCCGATGATCATCATCACGACCGTGATCGCCACGCGCAGCACGAAGCGAAGGAGAAGGTTCATCTGCATGCCTTTCGTTGAGCGGGAGGGCCGCGTCAGTTCAGTTGCGCCATCAGCGCGTCGGCGCCCTTGTCGATGCCGGCGGTAGCGGCCGCGAGCGCGCCGACACTGGCCTTGATGTCGTAAGCACCGGGGTATTGCTTGGTGACGTAGGCCGAGACCAGCCGCGAGGTCGAAGCGTCGAAGATCTCGACGCCGTAGATGACCGAGCCGGTCAACATGCCCTCGCCGTCGCGTGCCGCCTGCACGCCGTTGTAGACCGCGCCGGCCATGTCGAAACGGGAAAGCGTGCCGAGCACCGGCGTGTTGGTGACGGCGCCGGTCAGGGTCAGCCTGATACGCAACGTGTTCGGCCCGCGCTCGCGCACCAGCGCGAAGCGGCCGCGCAACCGGTCGGCGAAACAGTTCTGCATGTAGGCGGCGAGCGTCGCCTTGTCCTTGTCGGACATGTCGCCGAACTGGTGGTCCCTGCCGCGGTAGACCACGACGGGATCAAGGATGACTTTATTATAGGAGCGCCAGTCGACCGGCGTGGAATAGCGGTAGGGCACGCGGCCGGAGGCGTCCGACTTGTCCGGCGCCATGTAGGCTGAGGACGCCATCTCCGAGTACGGCACGGGCGCGACCGAGGCGCAGCCGGCTGAGGTGACGCAAAGCACCAGCGTTCCCAGACCGCGCAGGGCGATCGAGCGATCCATTCCAGACTCCTCTTGCGGCTTCTTTTGGAGGGCAATGACGACCGCAGCCGCGCTTAGGGACCAGACACGGCTGCGGCGCTCACCATTGCCGGCCCAATGGCATCGTCCGGGGCCATTTCGGATGCCCTGGGCCGTCTCAGTGTTTCAATTTATAAAACCGACTGGTTGGTTTGTAAAGTCTCAAAAGAGGTCCCTGACACATTTGGCCGTAGGCGCGGTTTTGGGCAGCGATCAGTCGAAATTCGTTAACGGTGAATCAGGCGCGCTTGCGCGGGGTTGCGGCCTTTGCCGTCGATGCCGCTCCGGATTTTGCAGCACGCTTCGTCGCCGGCTGTTCCAGGCCCGTCCATTGGGCGTCATCGAGCAGGCGCACGAACAGCCGCTGGTGCTCGTCCTTGCTGAGCGGCGACATGCCGAACAGCGAGCTCAGCAGCAGGCCGAGCGCGCCGGCCCAGCGCAGCATCGCGAGATCGGGATCGGCGGCTTCTTCCTTGATCGCCGCCATCCGCTTCGACTCAAGCTCGCGCGGCAGTGCCATCAGGCTGGGATTTTCAACCATGGCAGCAACCAGGGCCAGCGCAGCGGAATTCGGCGTGGTCGCCGCTTCCCGGATCGTGGCGAGTTGGGTCGCCAGATTGGGATTTGCCGAGGTCGCGCTCACCTTCGCCATATAATGGGTCGAGAACTCCTCGAAATGCGCCATCTGCCGCTCGAGCAGCGCCTTCAGCACCGCCTCCTTGGTGCGGAACTGGTGCATCACCCCGCCCTTGCTCAGGCCGCTCTCGCGCGCGATCGCATCGAGCGTCAGCCGGCCGGGTCCGTCGCGCGCGATGATGGCGATGGCCGCTTCGAGCGCAGCATTGCGGGACCGTTCGGAGCGCGTGGCGTTGTCCATGGCGGACTTGTCTCCGTGACAGGAGCATGAATCAAGTGAAAACAGGACGCGCTGTACATTTTTTGTGCGAACCCTGTCGAGACTTTCATCTTGCGGCGCCGAATGAGACTATGTGAGCCTCGATGGTGGATGGGGACTGGGATGGGCCGGCCGTCGCTTTGCGCGCGAGGACGTCGCGAAGCGTTTACGGCTGGCCGCGCTTGAGAAAGATACGATATGCCAAAACGAGTGTTGCTTGGTCTCCTCCTCGCGGGCGGCCTCACGGCCCCGGCGCTGGCGCAAGAGCCGAAGACGGGGGGCGTGATCAATGCCGTGATCCAGCCCGAGCCGCCCGGCCTGATGCTTGCGCAGGTCCAGAATGGCCCGGTCCAGATGGTCTCGGGCAACATCTTCGAGGGCCTGCTGCGCTACAGCCCGAAGCTCGAGCCGCTGCCGGAGCTTGCCGAAAGCTGGAGCGTCAGCGAGGACGCCAAGACCTACACCTTCAAGCTCAAGAAGGGCGTGACCTGGCACGACGGCAAACCCTTCACCGCCGCCGACGTCCTGTTCTCGATCGAGATGCTGAAGCAGACGCATGCGCGCGCTCGCTCCAATCTGGTGCAGGTCGACAAGATCGAGACGCCGGACGATTATACGGTGGTCTTCACGCTGAAGCAGCCGTTCGGCCCGTTCCTCGGCATCTTCGAGGTCGGCTCGATGCCGATCGTGCCAAAACATCTCTATGAAGGCACCGACTGGAAGACCAACCCCTACAACAACGCGCCCGTCGGCACCGGCCCCTTCATGTTCAAGGAGTGGCAGAAGGGCTCGTTCATCCGCCTGGTCAAGAACCCGAACTACCACGAAAAGGGCAAGCCCTATCTCGACGAGATCTACTGGCAGATCATTCCCGACGCGGCCGCGCGTTCGGTGGCGTATGAGACCGGCAAGGTCGACGTGCTGCCCGGCGGCTCGGTCGAGAATTTCGACGTGCCGCGGCTCTCCAAGCTGAAGGACACCTGCGTCACCGGCGCCGGCTGGGAGTTCTTCTCGCCGCTGGCCTGGCTGTGGCTGAACAACCGCCAGGGTCCGCTCGCCGACAAGCGGGTGCGGCAGGCGATCATGTACGCGATCGACCGCGATTTCGCCAAGGACGTGATCTGGAACGGGCTCGGCAAGGTGGCGACAGGCCCGTCCGCCTCGACCATCAAGTTCTACACCGACGACGTGCCGAAATACCCTTACAATCCGGCCAAGGCCAAGGCACTGCTGAAGGAAGCCGGCTACAAGGGCGAGAAGATCCGCCTGCTGCCGCTCGCCTATGGCGAGACCTGGCAGCGCTGGGGTGAAGCGGTGAAGCAGAACCTCCAGGACGTCGGCATGAACATCGAGACCATCGCCACCGACGTTGCCGGCGGCAACCAGAAGATCGGCGACTGGGACTATGACATCGCCTTCACCTATCTCTACCAGTATGGCGATCCCGCGCTCGGCGTCGGCCGCAACTATGTCTCCAGCAACATCGCGAAGGGGCAGGTCTTCAACAACGTCGAGGGCTACTCCAACCCGGAGATCGACAAGCTGTTCGCCGACGGCGCGACCGCGACCCCGGATTCCAAGCGCAAGGAGATCTACGACAAGGCGCAGAAGATCCTGGTCGAGGACGTGCCGGTGGCCTGGATGCTGGAGCTGCAATTCCCGACCATCACGCGCTGCAAGGTCAAGAACCTGATCACCACGGGGATCGGGGTCAATGACGGCTTCAAGGACGCATGGCTCGACAAGTGAGCCCTTCCTTCTTCACCTCTCCCCGCCTGCGGGGAGAGGTCGAATGTGCGCATAGCGCACATTCGGGTGAGGGGGAGTCTCCACGAGTCCAACTGCTGATACGCTCGCGGAGAGTCCCCCTCACCCCAACCCTCTCCCCGCATCCGCCTTCGCCGAGGCTTCGGCGGACAGGAGCGGGGCGAGGGAGTCACTCCGTCTCCGTGGCTCCAGGTCACATCACCAATATGACTCACTAGATGCTCTCCTTCGTCGCTCAGCGTGTCGTGAAGGGCGTGATCGTCCTGCTCGCGATCGTCATCCTCAATTTTTTCCTGATCCGGCTCGCGCCCGGCGACCCCGCGATCGTGATGGCGGGCGAGGCCGGCGCCAGTGACCAGGTCTTCGTCAAGCAGCTCCGGGAGAAGTTCGGCCTCGACAAGCCGTTGCCCGAGCAGCTCTTCATCTACGTCAAGGGTGTCGCCACCCTCGACCTCGGCTTCTCCTTCCGCCAGCAGGAGCCGGTCGCCAAGCTGATCGGCGAACGGCTGCCCGCGACATTGCTGCTGACGCTGACCGCCTTCGCGATCTCACTGATGCTCGGCATCCTCTTCGGCACATTCGCCGCGCGCTTTGCCGGAACCTTTCTCGACACCGGCATCACGATATTCGCGCTGATCTTCTATGCCATGCCGATCTTCTGGGTGGCGTTGATGGGAATCCTGCTGTTCTCGGTCACCGTCGACTGGCTGCCGAGCTTCGGCTACGAGACGGTCGGCGCCAACCTCACCGGCCTCGCCCACGCGGTCGACGTTGCAAAGCACCTGATCATGCCGGCGATGACGCTGGGCCTGTTCTTCATGGCGACCTATACCCGCATGACGCGCGCCTCGATGCTGGAGGTGAAGCGGCTCGACTTCGTCAAGACGGCGCGCGCCAAGGGCCTCTCCGACGCCGTGATCCAGCGCCGCCATGTGCTGCGCAACGCGCTGCTGCCGGTGGTGACGCTCGCCGGCGTGCATGCCGGCACGCTGATCGGCGGCGCTGTCATCACCGAGACCGTGTTCGCCTGGCCCGGCATCGGGCGCCTGATGTATGACGCGCTGCTGCAACGCGACTACAACCTGCTGCTCGGCGTCTTCGTGACTTGCTCGGTCATGGTCCTGATCTTCAACCTCATCACCGACCTCGTCTATCGCCTGGTCGATCCGCGCATCGAATACGCCACATGAAACAGTTCTGGAAATCGATGCTGAAGAGCCCCAGCGGCGTCATCGGGCTCATCATCCTCCTGCTCGCGATCTCGGTCGCGGTGTTCGGGCCGATGCTGTTCCCGAACTCGCCCTGGCGCATGGTGCAGCGGCCGTTCCTGCCGCCGTTCACGCTCTCGACCGTGCCGCTCGGCACCGACGCGCTCGGCCGCGACGTCTTCGCCGGCATGATCTTCGGCGCCCGCGTCTCGCTGCTGGTCGGTCTCGTCTCCACCCTGGTCGCGCTGGTCGTCGGCGTTCCCATCGGCGCCATGGCCGGCTATTTCGGCGGCAAGGTCGACGACGCGCTGATGCGCTTCACCGAGTTCTTCCAGACGATTCCGAGCTTCGCGCTTGCCATCGTGCTGGTCGCGATCCTGCAGCCCTCGATCTACTCGATCGTGGCCTCGATCGCGGTGGTGAGCTGGCCGCCGGTCGCCCGCCTCGTGCGCGGCGAGGTGCTGTCGCTGCGCACGCGCGACTATGTCCAGGCCGCCGTCGTCACCGGCCAGAGCAACAGCTGGATCATCCTGCGCGAGATCCTGCCCAACGCGCTGTCGCCGGTGATCGTGCTGGCCTCGCTGATGGTGGCGACCGCGATCCTGCTGGAATCCTCGCTGGCGTTCCTTGGCCTCGGCGACCCCAACCTGATCTCATGGGGCTATATGGTCGGTGCCGGCCGCACCGTGATCCGGCAGGCCTGGTGGATCACGGTATTCCCCGGCGTCGCCATCCTGATCTCGGTGCTCGGGCTGAACCTGATCGGCGAGGGCCTCAATGATGCGCTCAATCCGCGCCTGTCGCGGGAGGGACGCTGATGATGACCGCTCCTCCCGCCGTCTCGATCAAGAACTTGCGGATCGCGCTGCCTGAGGGAGCCGAGCGTCCCTTCGCCGTGGACGGCGTCTCGCTCGACCTGCGGCCCGGCAAGATCGTCTGCGTCGTCGGCGAGTCCGGCTCCGGCAAGTCGATGTGCGCGCATGCGCTGATGGGCCTGTTGCCGGATACGGTGTCGGTCGCCTCTGGCGAGATCCAGTTCGAGGGACGCGACCTGCTCAAGCTCGATGATGCCGGCTGGCGCGATCTGCGCGGCCGCCGCCTCGCCATGATCTTCCAGGAGCCGATGACCGCGCTCAATCCGTTGATGCGGATCGGCGACCAGATGGCGGAGATGTTCGAGGCCCACGGCCTGCTGACGCCAAAGGAGCGGCGCGCGCGAGCTTTGGCGCTGGCGCGCGAGGTCGGCCTGCCCGACCCCGAACGCATCGTGCGCGCCTATCCGCACCAGCTCTCCGGCGGCCAGCGCCAGCGCGCCATGATCGCGATGGCGCTTGCGCTCGAGCCGGCCGTGCTGGTCGCGGACGAGCCGACCACCGCGCTCGACGTCACCACGCAGGCCCAGATCCTCAAGCTGATCCGCAACCTGCAGCGCAACCGCAACATGGCGGTGATGTTCATCACCCACGACTTTGGCGTGGTCGCCGATATCGCCGACCAGGTCGTGGTGCTCCGCCACGGCAAGGTCGTGGAGGAAGGCCCGGCTGCGAGCGTCTTCAACGAGCCGCAGCACGACTACACCAAGGCATTGCTCGCCGCCGTGCCGTCGATGGATCCACCGGCGCGCAGCCCCCTCGACGACCAGGCCAGGGCCGTCGAGGTGATCGGGCTGGACAAGACCTATGTCACGTCAGGCGGCTGGTTTCGCGAGGACCGCCGCGTTGACGCGGCGCGCGCGGTCAACTTCAACATCCTCAAGGGCGAGACGCTCGGCCTCGTCGGCGAATCCGGCTCCGGCAAATCGTCGGTCGCGCGTCTCGTCATGCGGTTGATCGAGGCCGACCGCGGCACGGTGCGGATCGGCGAGACCGATCTCACCTCACTCTCGGGCAAGGCGCTGCGCGCCGAGCGTCATCGCATCCAGATGATCTTCCAGGATCCGTTCGCCTCGCTCAATCCGCGACGCAAGATCGGCAACATCATCACCGACGGCCCGATCGCGGCCGGCACCGATCCGAAGGTGGCGTTCGATCGCGCCCGCGATCTCCTCAAGATGGTGGGCCTGGATGCCGGCGCACTCGAACGCTATCCGCACGAATTCTCCGGCGGCCAGCGCCAGCGCATCGGCATTGCCCGCGCACTCGCGCTCGAGCCCGAGATCATCGTTGCGGACGAAGCCGTCTCCGCGCTCGACGTCTCCGTGCAGGCGCAGGTGTTGAAGCTGCTCGAAGACCTCAAGGCGCGCCTTGGCCTGTCGATGCTGTTCATCACCCACGACCTGCGCGTCGCAGCCCAGATCTGCGACCGCATCGCGGTGATGCAGCGCGGCGCCATCGTCGAGCTGAAGCCGACCGCGCAGCTCTTCGCCGCGCCCGAGCACGCCTATACGCGTGAGCTGCTTGCGGCCGTGCCGGGACGGAAGGAGCGCGCGCCGGCGGCGTGAGGCGCGTTTCGCTCCGGTATCCCGTTCCGCTTCCGTAACGATACGGTCACAGGCTTTTTATCCCTTGTGACCGCTCGCACGGCTGCAAGTCCGAGACATTCACCCCATATCCGCATGGAATGATTTCCATCATCTGATGATGGATCTCGCGATCTATTGGAGCCGACATGGGCCAGGTTATTCAATTCGTCTCGAAATCCGAGCGCGAGCGCGTACGCCTCATCCAGGAGGCACGCGCCATCTACGACAGCATCTTCCCGCCGGCCGATCCGGCCAACGAAGGGAAGGACAAGGCAGCGATCGGCCGCGACAGGGGTAATTTGTCGTGATCAAGATCATTGCCGTGCTCTGCAGTCTCGCCTCTCCCACCAATTGCCACGAACAGATCGTCACCACCTCGGACTTCGCGCAGATCTCGGTGCAGTCCTGCCTGATGGGCGCCCCGCAGCTCGCCGAATGGATGAACCAGCATCCGGCTGAACGCCTGGCGGCATGGCGCTGCGTAATCGGTCAACAGAGCGGCCGGGGCATCTAGGGCCGGCGGCCCCGCTACCCCCAAGGACTTTCGAGCCGGACGCAGCTCACGCAAGGCAGTGACGACACTCCCTTGCCGGGATAACCTCTCGTTGCGGCCATTGGCAGCAAGGGGGAAGCCGGATGGAAGTCGCGAGCCTCGTTCTTCCCGTATTCGCGATCATCGTCACCGGCTGGCTCGCCGGTGAGCTCGGCTATCTCTCCCGCACGCTGGCGGACGCGCTGGTGCACTTCGCCTACAACGTGGCGATGCCGGCGCTGCTGATC
The DNA here is from genome assembly GCF_018130765.1 of Bradyrhizobium iriomotense. GTDB lineage: Bacteria > Pseudomonadota > Alphaproteobacteria > Rhizobiales > Xanthobacteraceae > Bradyrhizobium > Bradyrhizobium iriomotense_A. Next base: position 52,307 of record NZ_JAFCJZ010000015.1, on the reverse strand, counting down.
GTCACGATCGCGCAGGAGCCGGCGCGCAATCTGCTGGAATGGCGCTTCCTGCTCGCCTTCGGCGGCGGCTCCCTTGTCTGCTTCGCGCTGGTCTTCCTGACTGTGCGCGCCGGCGGAAAGCATGATCTCGCCAGCAGCACCATCCATGGCATGGCGGCGGCGATGACCAATACCGGTTTCGTGGCGCTGCCGATCCTGCACGCGATCTACGGCCAGCCCGCAGTCTTGCCTGCTGCGGTGGCGACGGTGTTCGTGGCCGCGGTGATGTTTCCGATCACGGTCATCCTGCTGGAAAGGGACGCGCGCGGGCCTGCGCATTCCGCGGGCCTCGCGAAGCAGATCCTGCTCAATCCGATGATGCTGTCGACGCTTATCGGCCTTGTCTGGGCGATCACGGGCCTGCCCATTCCGGCGCCGGTCGCGGCCTATCTCAACATGATCGCCGCCGCGCTCACGCCCTGCGCACTGTTTGCCATCGGGCTCGGCCTCTCGGTCGAAGGCCTGCGGTCCAACCTGAAGGCATCGTTCGCGCTCGCGGCCGTGAAGCTCGTGGTCATGCCGCTGATCGTCTACGGACTTTGCGTGATCACCGGCCTCAATCCCCTCTACACCGTCGCCGCGGTCATATGCGCGGCCGTGCCGACGGCAAAGACCGTGTACGTGCTGGCGCATGAGCACAAGGTCGAGGAGAAGCTGGTCGCGGCCACGGTCTCGGTCACGACAATGCTGTCGGTCGCAACATTGCTGGTCGCGCTGTACCTTCTCTCCAGCCCCGCGACCGGTGCGCGCTGACCCGCACGGGCTATCTCGTGGTGTTGCTCCAGGTCGGAACCGCGTTGGTCACGCCGACTGAGGGCCAATTATACGTTCCGATCGACGGCGCCGTAACCGTGCCGACCGTCTGTCCCGACGAGCCGTAAGTCGGCCTGGGCTGCGCAATTGGCGCCCCGGCACCGCTATAGGTCGGACCCACCACACTTGTGTTGTAATAATGTCTGCTCGAGCGGACCTTCTTCGCTTCCGCCGCGAAGGGCGCAGCAAGCAGTCCGGCAGTGATGAGTGCGGCGATGGCGAGCCTGATGCTGGTCATGGCTGATCCCTCTGTCGTTGGGGCGCCCCTTCCGATCATCTGATCATTCATCGGACAATTTCCATAGGCCTCTCGTTCATAACATCGTGCGCGCGCGGAGGTGCCGCAGTCGGAGCGTCCGCTCGCCGCCTTCGGATGGACCCGAATCAGCGCTACTGCATTGCCTGAATGACTTCCTGGACGCGAGTGGACATGACCGGCCCCGAACTGAAGCAGCTTCGCAGCGACCTTTCCGACGTGATCGAGCGCAAGCTGACGGCAGCCGATATGGCGAGACTCTGCGGATTGCCGGACAAGGGCGGGGCCGACACGATCCGGCGCTGGGAGGTGAGCGGCCCGACGCCGTCGGCGACCAAGGTGCTGCGCGTGCTCGCGATGGCGAGCGAGCGCTATCCGATCCTGGAGAAGTTCGACATTTTCGATCGCCACGACGTGCGCGAGGAGGATAGGCCGGCCAAGCGCGCAGCGTTCCGCGCGCAAATGCGCGACGAGGTGCTGCGGCGTCTTGGCTAACGATGAACGCGCACAAGCTTGCCGGAAGCTGCGGAATTAAGCGTTCCTTCAGCATTTCTTAAGCTGGCATTAAGCACAAAAATCAATTGCAGCCCAATCAGTTAGGTTGGCTGCTGCTGTGCCACGGTTGTGACAGCATTTTCATCAAAAGCGAGCTATCTGCAAAACCAACGACGGCGCGAAAGAGCGCGCCAGCCGGGGACCTTACGTGTTGGAGTTCAAGACTATGAAGAAGATTCTGTTTGCGACCGTGGCGCTGCTGGCGGCGGGCGCTGCCGCGCCGGCCGTCGGCGCCGATCTCGGTAACCGCAACTACTACAAGACGCCGGCGCCGGCCTATGCCGCGCCGATCTACAACTGGACCGGCTTCTACATCGGTGGCCATCTCGGCGGCGCCTTCTCCAGCGACAACAATTTCAACGGCCTCTCCACCGGCAACAACGGCAACGGCCGTTTCCTCGGCGGCGTGCAGGTCGGTGCGGACTGGCAGTTCAACCCGAACTTCGTGGTCGGCGTCGAAGGCCAGTATTCCTGGCTCTCCGGCAGCGTCGGCGCGGTGTTCCCGGGCGGCATCGCCTACACCAACGACCAGCGCGGCCTCGGCTCGATCACCGGCCGCGTCGGCTACACCTGGGGCCCGGGCCTCGTCTACGTGAAGGGTGGCTACGCCTATTCCGACAACAACGAGAAGGTGACCGTCGGCGGCGTGCCGACCGCGTTCGTCATCACCGGCGATCACCGCAACGGCTACACTGTCGGCGCCGGCGTCGAATACATGTTCGCCCCGAACTGGTCGGCCAAGGCCGAGTACCAGTACTACAATTTCGGCGACGCGAGCTTCACCGGCGGTCCGCTGGCGGGCACCGGCAGCTTCACCACCGACGACCACACGGTTAAGGCGGGCCTCAACTACCGCTTCAACTGGGCGAGCCCGGCCGTCGCGCGCTACTGATCGGTTAGCAAAACCTTATCTTCGCGAAGGGCCGGCGATCTCGCCGGCCCTTCTTTTTTCGCTGTGCGGAACCAAGCAAGCGATTGCACCAATTGCGATTTTTTAACCGGCCCTGCCGATACTGCCCGCCACAAAACAGAAGCAAGAGCGTGGGGGAATTTCGATGGCGATCCGTCTGGGCGTTGGCCGTTTGCTTGGCCGATTCAAGCCTCGTTTCAAAATGCCGAAATGGGGCGTGCGCGGAAGCCTGTTCACCGCCTTCGCGGTGATCGCGGGCATGGGCCTCGTGATCGCAGCCGGCGCTGGCCTCGCGCTGCAGAATCTCGGCGGACGCATCACTGAACTGAGCGGGCGGGACATTCCGCGCCTTGCCGCCAGCCTGCAATTGTCGGCCTTGAGCGCGAGCCTTGCAGCACAGGGACCGGCCCTGCTTGCGGCTCAAAGCGAGGAAGCCCTGAACGAACGCACCAAGAAGCTCAGGGAATTGCAGGAGCAGACCCAACAGAAGCTCAACGAGATCATCGAGCTCGGCGGCGACAAGGCCGTTGTCTCCGGACTTAGCGAGACCATGAAGAGCATCAACGAGGCGGCCCAGAGCCTGGCCAAGGCCGCCCGCGAACGGCTGGACATCGCCGCCCTTCATGACAAGCAATATGACGCACTGCGCGGCGCGCAGGGCGCGTTCGTCGGCGCGGCCAGTCCGGCGATGCTGGAGGCGCAGACCCGGGTCAACGCCATTCTCGGCTCGGCAAACCTGTCGGCCGAAGATGCCACCGACGCCGCACAGACCGTCGGCCAGCTCGGCAACGTCGTCGCCAGCGGCAATCTCGCGGCCGCCGACATGAGCGCGGCGCTGTCGGCGAACACGAGCGACAAGCTCGACGACATCCAGAAGGAGTTCAAGACTGCGCAGGGACGCCTGCGGTCCAACCTCGATCTATTGCCGGACAATGAGGGCAACAAGATGCTGCGCGCGACGGCGGAAAAGCTGCTCGCACTCGGCACCGGCAAGACCGGCGTGTTCAATCTGCGTGAGAAGGAGCTCGACTCCATCGACTACGGCCAGACCATCCTGGACGAGACGCGCAAGCTCAATGTCGGCCTCGGCATCAGCGTGCAGCAGCTCGTCGACGGCGTGCAGAAGGAGACCAACGCCTCGACCTTCCAGGCGCGGCAGGAGATTTCGCTCGCCACAACGGTCATGCTGGCGCTGGGCGCGCTGATGCTGGTCGGCTCGGCCCTGTTCGTCTGGCTCTATGTCGGCCGCAACATCCTGCGCCGGATCACCGGCCTGCAGCGCGCCATGCAGCAGCTCTCGGCCGGCGACCTCGACACCGAGATCGCGCGCTCGAAGCACAATGACGAGATCGGCGCGATGACCGACACGCTGACCGTATTCCGCGACAGCATGGTCGAGGCCCGCGCGCTCGCCGGCGAGCAGGACAAGGACCGCGCCGCCAAGGCCGAGCGTGCCGCGCGGATGGAAGCGAAGATCGCCGAATTCGAAGGTACGGTGCGCACCGCGCTCGACAATCTGGCGCAATCGGCCAATTCGATGCAGTCGACCGCGCAGAGCATGTCGACCACCGCCGATCAGTCCAACGCGCTGGTGAACGCGGTCGCCTCCGCCGCGGAGGAGACCTCGGTCAACGTGCAGACCGTGTCGTCGGGCACCGAGCAGCTGTCATCCTCGATCGAGGAGATCAGCAAGCAGGTGGTCACCTCGGCCGCGATCGCCAAGAAGGCGGTCGACGAAGCAGGGGCCACCGACACCACGGTGCAGAGCCTCGCCGACAGCGCCAGCCGCATCAGCGTCGTCGTCGACCTGATCCAGACGATTGCCTCGCAGACCAATCTGCTCGCGCTCAATGCCACCATCGAAGCGGCGCGCGCGGGTGAGGCCGGCCGCGGCTTTGCCGTGGTCGCCTCCGAGGTCAAGAGCCTCGCGAGCCAGACCGCCAAGGCGACCGACGAAATCCGCACCCAGATCGCCAGCATGCAGCAGGTCACGACCTCTGCGGTTGGCGCCATCCAGGGCATCGGCCGGATCATCGGCGAGATCAACGACGTCACCACCACGATCGCCGCTGCGGTCGAGGAACAGGGCGCGGCCACCCGCGAGATCGCTCGCAACATCCAGCATGCGGCCGGCGGCACCAGCGAGGTCTCCAGCAACATCGTCGGCGTCTCCACCGCCTCCGCGGAAGCCGGCGCGGCGGCAAACGAAGTGCTCGGCGCCTCCGACGCGCTCCGCCGCGAGGCCGATATGCTGCGCGGAGAGATCGACGCGTTCCTCAACAACATGCGGGCGGCGTAGGCCGCCGGCGGCATCGGGACTGCACTCCCTCTCCCGCTTGCGGGAGAGGTGCAGTGAGCTCGGCGCACGACTATCCCACATCACGGAAAAATCCGGCCGGTATGCCGGCCATGCGGAGAGCACGGCCTGACCTTTTTCGGCTGGCGCCCCGCCCGCGCTGGGTTTAAGCCGATAGCATGAACGCAAAACCCGACACCGCGCAGTCCTCGGCCGAGGCCCTGCGCTACCCCTGGGAACAGCATCCTGGCCATGACGAGGTCGTGGAGGTGCGCCCCGGCGTGTTGTGGGCGCGGCTGAAACTGCCGTTCCGCCTCAACCATGTGAACATCTACCTGCTCGCCGACGGCGACGGCTATGCCATGGTCGACGCGGGCTTCGGCAACGAGGAGACGGTCGAGGCCTGGACGAACCTGTTCGACGGCCCGCTGAACGGCGTCAACATCACGCGCCTGATCGTCACCCATTCGCACCCGGATCATGTCGGGCTCGCGGGCTGGATCGTCGAGCGGTTCAACTGCCCGCTGGTGATGTCGCAGGTCGAATATCTGCAATCGGTCTATCACCAGAACCGCGGCACCGAGGAGCGTCGCAACGCGCAGCGGCTGTTCTTCCGCCGTCACGGCATGGACGAGTCGCTCACCGAAAAGCTGCTCGGCCGCGGCCAGGATTATCTCAAGCAGGTGTCGGTGCTGCCGCCGTCCTACCGCCGCATCTCGCATGGCGACGAGATCGTGATCGGCCCGCGCCGCTTCAAGGTGATCACCGGCGGCGGGCACGCGCTCGACCAGGTGATGCTGTATTGCGCCGACGACAAGCTGTTCCTCTCCGCCGACCAGGTGCTGAGCAAGATCTCGCCGAATGTCAGCGTGTGGGCGGTCGAGCCCGACCAGAACTCGCTCGGCGAATATCTGGCATCGCTCGCGAGCCTCACCACCACCCTGCCCTATGATCTGCTCGTGCTGCCCGGCCACGGCGTGCCATTCTACGGCCTCAAGACCCGCATCAAGCAGCTCGCCGACCACCACGAGGAGCGCTGCCGCCTGATCGCGGACGCCTGCCGCGAGCAGCCGAAGACCTCGCGCGAACTGGTGCCCGTGGTGTTCAACAAGCACGTGCTGGACGAACACCAGATGGGCTTTGCCGCCGGCGAGCTCGTCGCCCACGTCAACTACATGATCGTCGAGGGCCGGCTGACGGCCGGGACGAAGGACGGCGTGCTGCAGTTCAGGACGACGTGAGTTCTTCACCTCGCCCCGCTTGCGGGGAGAGGTCGGTCGCGAAGCGACCGGGTGAGGGGGGCTCTCCGCGAGTCCAACTCTCACCATCATTGCCGAAACAGCCCCTCACCCCCACCCTCTCCCCGTAAGAACGGGGCGAGGGAGCGCCCCACCGTTGCGGCTAACACCTCACTTCATATTCGCGATCGCGTGCAGCGCCGCGATGTAGCCGAACGGACCCAGCCCGCAGATCACGCCGGCTGCCACGAACGAGATCTTGGAGTGCCGGTGATATTCGTCGCGGGCGTGGATGTTGGAGATGTGCACCTCCAGCACCGGGCCTTCGAACGTCTTGATCGCGTCCATGATCGAGACCGAGGTGAAGGACAGGCCCGCCGGATTGATGACGACGGCATCGGCATCCTGCCGCGCCGACTGGATCAGATCGACCAGCACGCCCTCATGGTTGGATTGATGAAAGGCGAGCTTGAGCCCTAGCTTTGCGGCAGCGTCCTCGCAGCTCGCATTGACCTCTGCGAGCGTCGTCGTGCCGTAGATGTGCGGCTCACGGATGCCGAGCATATTGAGGTTGGGACCGTTGAGGATCATCACGCGCTTCATGGGAGGGGTCCTTTCGAAGGGCTGGTTTGAGCATGCTCTCCGAGCCAATGGCGCATGCGCTGCGAGAATCGGATTGGGTAAAGCCGGCGGCCGCGGTCAAGGAAAGCGCGTGCCGAGCCGCGAAGGAAGACCCGGGCCGGCCAGACCCACAGCCCAGCAGATGGTGCAAAGCAGCATTATATGTCGCGCGAAGTTGATCGGGATCAAATGGCGACGCGCCGGATAGGGCATTTTGCCCAAATGCCCTCCAGGGCCAAATGTGGGATAGCGCATAGACATTGGAGCTGGAAAAGCTCTAAGAAGATGCGGCCCTTTTGGTCAGTTCCGTCTTAGGTTTTGCCGATGGATTACAGCCAGTTCTTCAATTCCGCCCTCGATCGTCTCCACTCCGAGCGCCGCTACCGCGTGTTCGCCGATCTCGAGCGCACCGCCGGCCGGTTCCCGCATGCGATCTGGCACTCCCCCAAGGGCAAGCGCGACGTCGTGATCTGGTGCTCCAACGACTATCTCGGCATGGGCCAGCACCCGAAAGTGGTCGGCGCCATGGTCGAGACCGCAACCCGCGTCGGCACCGGCGCAGGCGGCACCCGCAACATCGCCGGCACGCATCATCCGCTGGTGCAGCTTGAGGCCGAGCTTGCCGACCTCCACGGCAAGGAAGCCGCGCTGCTGTTCACTTCGGGCTATGTCTCGAACCAGACCGGCATTGCGACCATCGCCAAGCTGATCCCGAACTGCCTGATCCTGTCGGACGAGCTCAACCACAATTCGATGATCGAGGGCATCCGTCAGTCCGGCTGCGAGCGGGTCGTATTCCGCCACAACGACCTCGCCGATCTCGAAGCGCAGTTGAAGGCTGCGGGCCCGAGCCGGCCAAAGCTGATTGCCTGCGAGAGCCTCTATTCCATGGACGGCGACGTCGCGCCGCTCGCCAAGATCTGCGATCTCGCCGAGAAATACGGCGCGATGACCTATGTCGACGAGGTTCACGCGGTCGGCATGTATGGCCCGCGCGGCGGCGGTATCGCCGAGCGTGACGGCGTCATGCATCGCATCGACATTCTCGAAGGCACGCTCGCCAAGGCCTTCGGCTGCCTCGGCGGCTACATCGCCGCCAACGGCCAGATCATCGACGCCGTGCGCTCCTACGCACCGGGCTTCATATTCACCACCGCGCTACCGCCGGCGATCTGCTCGGCCGCGACCGCCGCGATCAAGCATCTGAAGACCTCGAGCTGGGAGCGCGAGCGCCACCAGGACCGCGCGGCCCGCGTCAAGGCGATCCTCAGCGCCGCCGGCTTGCCGGTGATGTCGACCGACACCCACATCGTGCCGCTGTTCGTCGGCGATCCCGAGAAGTGCAAGCAGGCCTCCGACCTCCTGCTCGAAGAGCACGGCATCTACATCCAGCCGATCAACTATCCGACCGTGCCCAAGGGCAGCGAACGCCTGCGCATCACGCCCTCGCCCTATCACGATGACGGCCTGATCGATCAGCTCGCCGAGGCCCTGCTGCAAGTGTGGGACCGCCTCGGCCTGCCGCTGCAGCAGAAGTCGCTGGCGGCGGAGTGATCGTCGTCCTGGCGAAAGCCAGGACCTATTACCCCAACTGCGGATTGTTGTGCCTCGCTGTGGCCGCCAGCGTGCCCGTAACCACGTCCTGTGGTTATGGGTCCTGGCTCCCGTGCGCAATTGCGCACTAGGCCAGGACGACGTCGGGGTTCGCACCTTAACGACAACCCCAGTTCTTCCCCCCGCACGGCATTTCGCTGTCGCTTGCGTCCCTGCAACGCGCTAGATTTGCAGGGAAAATGAGACCGGGCGCGCTGGCGCCCAGGGAGAAGCGCGCTCGCCATGCTGCACGACTGGGGCGTGATCGCCGCCGCCTTCGGCTATATCGGCTTCCTGTTCCTGGTGGCGAGCCATGGCGACCGTCGCTCGCCGGCCGGCCCCGGCCGCGCGTCCGGGCTGATCTATCCGCTGTCGCTAGCGATCTACTGCACCTCCTGGACCTTCTTCGGCTCGGTCGGCTTCGCCACCCGCACCTCGACCGACTTCCTTGCGATCTATGTCGGCCCGATTCTGATGATCGGGCTTGGCGCCGGCGTGCTCCGCCGCGTGATCCAGCTTGCGAAAGCCCACAACATCACCTCGATCGCCGACTTCATCGGCGCGCGCTACGGCAAGAGCCAGGCGGTGGCGGCGACCGTGGCGCTGATCGCGATCATCGGCTCGGTCCCCTACATCGCGCTCCAGCTCAAGGCGGTCGCCTCCTCGCTGCAGACGATCCTGAGCGAGGACCAGGCCTTCTCCCACATCCCGATCCTCGGCGACATGGCGCTGATGGTGACGCTGGCGATGGCGGCCTTCGCCGTGCTGTTCGGCACGCGGCAGACCGATGCGACCGAGCACCAGCACGGATTGATGCTGGCGGTGGCCACCGAATCCATCGTCAAGCTGGTCGCCTTCCTCGCTGCCGGCATCTTCGTCACCTTCTGGATGTTCTCGCCGCAGGAACTGATCGAGCGCGCGATGAAGACGCCGGAGGCGGTGCGCACGATCAACTATTCGCCGTCGATCGGCAACTTCCTGACCATGACGCTGCTGTCGCTGTGCGCGATCATGCTTCTGCCGCGCCAATTCCATGTCAGCGTGGTGGAGAATTCCAGCGACACCGAGGTCGGCCGCGCGCGCTGGCTGTTCCCGCTCTACCTCGTCGCCATCAATCTGTTCGTGATCCCGATCGCGATCGCCGGCCTCGTCAGCTTCCCGTTCGGCGCGGCCGACCCCGACATGTACGTGCTGGCGCTGCCGATGGAGGGCGGCGCGGATCTGCTCAGCGTCGCCGTCTTCGTCGGCGGCCTGTCGGCTGCAACCGCGATGGTGATCGTCGAATGCGTCGCGCTCTCGATCATGGTCTCGAACGACCTCGTGGTGCCGCTGGTGCTGCAACGGCGGCCGGAGGGACGCTCCGGCGGTGCCGATTTCAGCGACTTCCTGCTGCGCTCGCGGCGGCTCGCGATCTTCGCCATCATGGTGATGGCCTATTTCTACTACCGCGCGCTCGGCAACACCCAGCTCGTCGCGATCGGCCTGCTCTCCTTTGCCGCCATCGCTCAGCTCGCGCCGAGCTTCTTCGGCGGGCTGCTGTGGCGGCGCGCGACCGCGCGCGGCGCGATCGGCGGCATGCTGGTGGGCTTTGCGATGTGGCTCTACACGCTGTTCATGCCGAGCTTCATGGATTCCTCGACGACGGGCATCCTGTGGCTCCAGCACGGTCCGTTCGGCATCGAGGCGCTGCGGCCGCAGGCGCTGTTCGGCGCCGACCTGCCGCCGCTGATGCACGGCGTGATCTGGTCGCTGTCGCTCAACATCCTCACCTATGTGCTGCTCTCGCTGGCGCGACGGCCGTCGTCGATCGAGCTGGTGCAGGCCGATCTGTTCGTGCCCAACACGCTCGCCCCGATCGCCCCGAGTTTCCGCCGCTGGCGCACCACCGTCACGGTACAGGACATCCAGAGCACGGTGGCGCAATATCTCGGGCCCGACCGCGCCCGGCATTCCTTCGAAGCCTTCTCGGCACGGCGCAATGTGCGGCTCGAGCCCGGGGCACCCGCCGATTTCGAGCTGTTGCAGCACGCCGAGCACCTGATCGCCTCGTCGATCGGAGCTGCGTCCTCGCGCCTCGTGATGTCGCTGCTGCTGCGCAAGCGCACCGTCTCCGCCAAAGCCGCGCTAAAACTGCTCGACGATTCCCATGCGGCGCTGCATTTCAACCGCGAGATCCTCCAGACCGCGCTCAATCATGTCCGCCAGGGCATCGCGGTGTTCGACGCCGACCTGCAGCTGATCTGCTCCAACCGGCAGTTCGGCGATCTCCTCAACGTTCCCCCGCATTTCATCCAGTTCGGCACGCCCCTGCGTGAAATCCTGGAATTCATGGGCGTAAGCGATCTGGACAACCAGGCCGACCGCGAGGCGATGATCGAGCAGCGGCTCGTGGCCTACACTACCGACAGCGAGCCCTATCTCGAGCGTCTGCCGGAACGCCACATGGTGATCGAGGTGCTCACCAACCGCATGCCCGGCGGCGGCTTCGTCATCACCTTCACCGACGTCACACCGACCTTCGAGGCGGCGGAAGCGCTGGAGCGCGCCAACGCGACGCTGGAAAAGCGCGTGCGCGACCGCACCGAGGAGCTGACCCGACTGAACTCGGAACTCGCGCTTGCCAAGAGCACGGCGGAAGATGCCAGCATCTCCAAGACGCGCTTCCTTGCTGCCGCGAGCCACGACATTCTTCAGCCATTGAACGCGGCCCGGCTCTATGTCACCAGCCTGGTCGAGCGCCAGCACAGCGGCGAGGAGACGCGGCTGGTCGAGAACATCGACGAATCGCTCCAGGCGATCGAGGAGATCCTCGGCGCGCTGCTCGACATCTCCCGGCTGGATGCCGGCGCAATGGCGACCTCGATCTCGAGCTTCAAGATGGCCGATCTGATGCGCTCGCTGGAGATCGAGTTCGCGCCGGTCGCGCGCGCCAAGGGCCTCGATCTCGCCTTCGTGCCCTGCTCGCTGCCGGTGCAGTCGGATCGGCTGCTGCTGCGTCGCCTGCTCCAGAACCTGATTTCGAACGCGATCAAGTACACCCCGCGCGGCCGCGTGCTGGTCGGTTGCCGCCGCCAGGGCGCCTCGCTCAAAATCTGCGTCTACGACACCGGCGTCGGCATCCCGCCGGTCAAGCGCGGCGAGATCTTCAAGGAATTCCACCGCCTGGAGCAAGGCGCGCGGATCGCGCGCGGCCTCGGCCTCGGGCTGTCGATCGTCGAACGGCTGGCGCGCGTGCTCAACCACAGCATCGCCATCGGCTCCAATACCGGCGGCGGCTCGGTCTTCTCGGTGACGGTGCCGACAGCGAAGGCGATCACCCTCACGGCCGCCGTCACCAGCGCCACGCCGCTGGCGCGCACGCCGATCGCGGGCGCGCTGATCGTCTGCATCGAGAACGATGCCGCGATCCTCGACGGCATGCGCACGCTCCTGAAGGCCTGGGACGCCGAGGTGATCGCGGTCGCCGATCCCGAAGCCGCGATCGCCGCGATCGAGGCTGCCGGCAAGCGCGTCACCGGCCTGCTCGTCGACTATCACCTCGACCGCGGCAACGGCATCGCCGCGATCCGCGACGTCCGCCGCCGCTTTGGCGATACCATTCCAGCGATCCTGATCACCGCCGACCGCAGCCCCGCCGTGCAACAGGCCGCCCGCGAGGAAAAGATCGCGGTGCTCAACAAGCCGGTGAAGCCGGCCTCGCTCCGCGCCCTGCTCGGCCAGTGGCGCACGCAGCAGATGGTGGCGGCGGAGTAAGACGATGCTGCGCGCCTTCACGTCTCACGGCGCAAGCTGCGTGAAGACATAATCGCGGCTCTTGGCGCGGGCTTCGTGGCAGGCGAAGCAGGTGCGGTGCTGGGCCTCGTCGACCGGCTTGCCGTTGATGAACCGGCCAAAACCCCAGCCGCCGGTAGAGCCGTATTTTTTGGAATCCTTGACCATCACCTGGACCGTGGTGGCGGCGCCGGGAATCGTTGCGGATGCGAATTCCGGTGACTGTTTCCGCTTCCAGGCGCGCTTGACCAGAATGGTGCCATCCGGAAACGGAAGCTTGCCGGCCTGATAGGCCTCGACGGCCGTCTGATTGCCGAGGACAGCGCGAAGCTCGTCGAGCGGCGCCGCCTCTTCGGCCGGGGCGATCAGCTCCCACTGCTTGTAGCCCTGCGGAATCGTGACACCGAAGATCGGCGAGGCGTCTGCCGTGTTGTCTTGCGCCGGTTGTTCGGCAGCGGCGATCGAGACCAAATAGGGCACGCAAGTCAGGAGAACGACGAGAAGGAGCCCGGCAAGCGTGATCACCGTGGCGTAGGAGCGCTTTTTCGTTTCAGGTTCGACAGGTGTCATGATGTTTGTTCAAGCGGGGATCGCGGCATGTCCTCGGTCCAGCCGTGCTGGACCGAGGCATCGAATGGGTCCTCAGGCGCCGTCAGCGTCGATGACGGCCTTGGCAAAGGCCTGCGGGGCTTCCTGCGGCAAATTGTGGCCGATGCCGCCCGTGATCAGCCGAAAGTCGTACCGGCCGGAGAATTTTTTGGCATAGGCGCTGGGGTCAGGATGCGGCGCGCCATTGGCGTCACCTTCCATCGTGATCGTCGGCACGCTGATGACGGGAGCGGCCGCGAGCTTCTTTTCGAGCTCCTCATACTTCGCCTCGCCCTGGGCGAGCCCGAGCCGCCAGCGATAATTGTGGATCGTGATGGCGACATGATCCTTGTTGTCGAGCGCCGCCGCACTGCGGTTGAAGGTGGCGTCGTCGAACTTCCATTGCGGCGAGGCCAGCTTCCAGATCAGCTTGGCGAAATCGTGCGTGTACTTCTCGTAGCCGGCGCGGCCGCGTTCGGTCGCGAAATAGAACTGGTACCACCATTGCAGCTCGGCCGATGGCGGCAACGGCGCACCGCCGGCGGCCTGGCTGGAAATCAGATAGCCGCTGACCGACACCAGCGCGCGGCAGCGGTCCGGCCACAGCGCGGCGATGATGTCGGCGGTGCGCGCGCCCCAATCGAAGCCGGCGACGACCGCCTTCTTGATCTCGAGCTTGTCCATCAGCGCGATGATGTCGGCGGCCATCGCGGCGGGCTCACCGTTGCGCAGCGTTTCGCTGGAGAGGAATTGCGTCGTGCCGTAGCCGCGCAGGTAGGGGATGATCACGCGATAACCGGCCTTCGCCAGGATCGGCGCGACGTCGACGAAGGCGTGAATGTCGTAGGGCCAGCCGTGCAGCAGGATCGCCACCGGACCGTTCGAATGGCCTGCCTCGGCATAGCCGACATTGAGGACACCGGCCTCGATCTGCTTGATCGGGCCGAAGGATGCATTCGATGCGGACGACTTCGGCGCTTCCGTTTCGGCGCGGGCAGGCTCGATCACGCCGAGACCGACGGCGACCGTTCCGGCGGCGAGGCCAAAGAACTTGCGACGATGCTGGTCGATGTGCTGCTTCATGATGGGTTACCTCGTTGAGGGTGGTGGTGCGTCAGGTCAGCGCGACCGCGACGTCGATGTTGCCGCGGACGGCCTTGGAATAGGGACAGGTCTGGTGCGCCTCATCGATGATGTCGCGCGCGACCTCGCGATCGAGGCCCGGCAGGCTGACATTGAGGCGCGCCCGAAGCGCATATGTGCCTTCATCGAGAAGAAGATCGATTTCCGCATCGATCGCGCTTTTTCTGGGAAGCACGATTTTCCGCTTGCGCGCGGCCATCTCCATGGCGCCTTCGAAACAGGCTGACCACCCGGCTGCGAACAATTGCTCGGGATTGGTGCCGATGCCGGCACCGCCCGGCGGCGACAATCTGACATCCAGGCGGCCATCGGAGCTGCGGGACATGCCATCCTGCCGCCCGCCGCTGGTGCGGGTCCTGGCCGTGTAGAGCAGCTTTGCCGCTTGCGTCATGAAAGTCTCCTTGCCGTCGCGCAACTGACTATCAGCCGCCCCGGCAGGACACCCGTTGGGACTTGTGAGAAGTTGTGAGGCCGGCAGGGAACCCGGTTGGGAGGCCTGCGTACGCGGTCTGATGCCGATGCAAAGCCGGTCTTGCCGGATCGATGCCCGGTGGTTATCCGGTTTTCCAAATGAGCAAGATTTCGCGATGACTGAACCGGCCGCGCCCGCGGCAACGACACTGTCGTTCGGGCCATTCACCGTGAGGCCGCATGAGAGGCTCGTGATGCGCGACGGCGTCGCGCTGCCGATGGGCGCCAAGAGCTTCGACACGCTGATCGCGCTGATGTCGCGGCCGAACGAGGTCGTCAGCAAATGGGACCTGATAGCGCAGGTCTGGCCCGGCATGGCCGTCGAGGAGGCCAACTTACGCTTTCACATCGCGGCGCTTCGCAAAGTCCTCGGCGGCGGCAAGGACGGCGCCCGCTACATCACCACGCTCTCGGGCCGCGGCTATTGCTTCGTGGCGCCGATCTCGCAAACGCAGATTGCGGCGAAGCCGCGCCCGGCACCGCGGATGGAGCTGCCGCCGGTGAAACTGCCGAACCGGCTGCAGCGAATGGTCGGACGCGACGATGCGGTCGCCGCCATCTCGGACAAGCTCATCACCGCCCGCTTCGTCACGATCGCCGGCCCGGGCGGCGTCGGCAAGACGGCCGTTGCCGTGGCGATCGCTCACGACCTGCTCGAAACGTTCTCCGACGCCGCACACTTTGTCGATCTTGCCGCGCTGAGCGATCCCGATCTCGTGATCACGTCGATCCTGCTGATGCTGGGCCTGCCGGCCGAGACCGATGATCCCCTGCCCGCGCTGCTCGCGCATATCAGGGACAAGCGGATGCTGCTGATCCTGGACAATTGCGAGCACGTCATCGCCGCGGCGGCACCGCTGGCGGCGGAGATCTTCCACGCCGCGCCGCATGTCCATATCCTCGCAACCAGCCGTGAAGCCCTGCGTGTCGAGGGCGAGCAGGTCTATCGATTAGCGCCCCTCGCCGTTCCGCCGGACAGTGCCGGGCTGACTGCGGCGGCCGCGCAGACTTATCCCGCGCTTCAGCTTTTCATCGAACGGGCCACCGCCGCCGGCGCGCAGATCGCGCTCGACGACGGCAATGCCGCGATCG
The DNA here is from genome assembly GCF_018130765.1 of Bradyrhizobium iriomotense. Lineage (GTDB taxonomy): Bacteria > Pseudomonadota > Alphaproteobacteria > Rhizobiales > Xanthobacteraceae > Bradyrhizobium > Bradyrhizobium iriomotense_A. Next base: position 36,921 of record NZ_JAFCJZ010000015.1, on the reverse strand, counting down.
TCGCCGGCGTCTGCCGCAAGCTCGACGGCATGGCCCTGGCGATCGAGCTCGCCGCCGGCCGGGTCGAGGCCTACGGCCTGGAGCAGACGGCGGCGCTGCTCGACGAGCGCCTCAATCTCCTCTGGCAGGGTCAGCGCACCGCGCCGCCGCGGCAAAAGACGTTGCAGGCGACGCTGGACTGGAGCTACGGGCTGCTGTCCGACATCGAGCGCCTCGTGCTGCGCAGGCTCGCGGTCTTCGCCGGCCATTTCACCATCGACGCCGCGCTCGATGTCGTGCCGGACGAACACGTCGACCGCGCCCGGCTGTTCGACGCCATCGACAGCCTCGTCGCCAAGTCGATGGTCGCGCCGCGACCGATCGGTGCCATGATGCGTTACCGCCTGCTCGACACGACGCGCGCCTATCTGCTCGAGAACGAGCCAAGCGACGCGGCGCTCTCGGCACGTCACGCGACCTACTACCGCCGATGGCTGGAGCAGGCCGGCATGACATGGGCGGCGGTGCCGAGCGCCGACGAACGGGCCATCCATTTCTCTGCGCTTCACAATGTCCGGGCCGCACTGGACTGGTGTTTTGGCGCGAATGGCAATGCGAACATCGGCATCGCGCTTGCAGCTGCAGGAGCGCCCATCTTTCTCGCGATGTCGCCGCTGATCGAATGCCGTCGCTGGTCGGAACGGGCGCTGCTTGCGATCGATGCGTCCTCGCGCGGCAGTGCCGAGGAGATGCACATCCAGGCCGCGCTCGGCCTGACCTTGATGTTCACGCGCGGCGGCAGCGAGGCGGCGCGCACGGCCTTGAGCCGGGGCCTCGCGATCGCGGAGGCGCGCGGCGACGCTCCGAACCAGCTTCAGCTGCTCGGCCGGATGCACATTTTCCACGAGCGGATGGGACAGTTCGACGCCGCGCTTGGTTACGCCCGGCAGAGCCTCACCGTCGCCGAGACGCTGGGCGATGCGGGCTCGATCGCCCTCGCCCACTCCCTCCTGGGGGTCTCGCTGCATCTGGCCGGCGAGCATCGTGACGCACCGAACATGCTGCAGGCTGCCTGGCAGGGGCCTGGCACGGAACGCATCAGCACGGTCCACGGCTTCGATCACCGCAACCGCGCCGGCATCTCGCTGGCACGGGAGCTTTGGTTGCAGGGCCGGTCCGCGGATGCGCGGCAACTGGCTCAGCAGACGGTCGACGAAGCCGCGCAGATGGATCATCCGATCACGCTCTGCATCGCGCTGATCTGGGCGGTTTCGATCGACCTCTGGAGCGGAGAGCTCGACGATGCGGACGAGAACATCGACCGCTTCATCGCGCATGCCGAGTCGCGCTCGATGGGCCCCTATCTCGCGGTCGGCCGGGGCGTCAAAGGCGAACTCGCGATCCGGCGCGGTGACGCCGCCGGCGGCGTCGAGACGATAAGAGCCAGCCTGCGCGAGCTTCACGATGCCGGTTACGAGCTGCTCACCACGACGTTCAACATCGCGCTGGTGCAGGGGCTTCTGGCGCTCGGGCGGGTCGAACAGAGCGCGTGCCTGATCGACGATGCGATCCGCCTCGTCGAGCAGAGCGGCGATCATCTCTATATGCCCGAGCTGCTGCGGATGAAGGGCAGAGTTCTGTTGTCGCTGCCAGAATCCAAGGCTGAGCAGGCAGAAGCCCACTTCACGCAGTCATTGGATTTGAGCCGCCGCAAGAGCGCAAAAGCCTGGGAGCTGCGGACCGCGATCGACCTTGCCGAATTCCTCGCGGCGCGCGACCGGCGCGAGGAAGCGACGCGATTGCTTCAAGCGGCTCTTGAGGGCTTTGCGGAAGGTTCCGATACGGCGGATATCAGGGCCGCCAATGAACTGCTACTGACATTATCAACTCCGTCATCCTGAGGTGCGAGTGGCGCAATGCAAAAGCATTGCGCCGGGAGCCTCGAAGGATGAACGGCCGAGATGCCAGCCGGGCCCATCACACGATGCGTGAATTCATCCAACGATCACCGCCGGGCAAACAGGATACTGATCAGGAAGATCAGCACCCATCCACCCCACACGACATACCAAAAGAGGCGAAGAGCGAACAGGAAACGGACCTTTAGGCTCAACCATTGGCGAATCCTGCCGAACCGCTGGCGGCCTGTGAGGATGAACAGGTTTTCCCCGAGCTTCTTCGCGATGTCGTTGTAGGCTCGGAGTTCGGCGGCAGCGAGCAACCAAGCATCAATCACCAATTCCTGGGATGCCGTGACCGTTCGCCCATTGACCAGCGATCGGTCGATGAAACTGACACCGGATGCTTCGAGCCGATACAACCAGCCATCGCCGCGCCAACGGCTCGGCATGTTCAGCCGGACGAATCCTGTCATCTTGCGAGGACGGCCGAGTACGATGTCGATCTCGCGGCGTTCGCCCGGAAGAGGCTGCAACTCCCGACCCAGTGCGCGGGCAACCACCAGCTTCAATTGCGATCCGTCATCGGCGGGCTTCCAGCAATCGCGAACCTCATAGTTCAAACTCAACGTGACTGTGTTGCGATCTTTGTCGTCCTGAATCTCCATCGGAGCGGTCTCGGCAGCGCCGGGCCAAACGTCCTGCAATTCCCGCAGCATGGTCTGGGCAAATGCGCTTGGACCATCGTTGGCGAAGCGGTTCCGTATCGCGTCGGCGGCCCAGAAGGAATAGTCGATCTTCCGCCTGACGATCGCCGGCGATGTCACCTTCGGTCCGATCGTAATGTCGTCCTCCCAATGCAGGACATGGAGGGCCGCACCGCGCCCGAGTTCTTCCAACTCGACTGTTCCGTGCGACAGCACGAGCCCCCATCCGATATGCGGCTGGAAGACGTGCTTGAGGGTGCCCGACTGAACGCTGGCCGTCGGATCGAGCCAATAGCTCCTCTCATCCAGCCGAAGCCGAACAATGCAGTGATCGAACACAGCCGAGCTTGGGAGAAACCGGTTCAGGGAGTAACCATGTGTCGTCGAAACCAGGGCCGCGCAGGCGTCCAGTCCCATCCGCCGGGCGCCGGCAACATAAAGGGTTGCCGCATCCTTGCAGTCGCCGAAGCGCGTACTCCAGATCGCATCGAGGGCGCGCGGCGTCAGCCCGCCCTCACCCAGTGAAAAGGCAAAATAGCGCAGTTCCCGCTGCACGAACCGCAACCACTCGACAGCACGCCGATCGGGCTCAGGGGTAGCCGCCGCGAGGCGGTCGACCTCCTCGGCAAGCGCAGGCGGAAGCTCAGTCCCCTCATAGAATGGTGCAAGAAGGCGAGCGACGTCGCTCCAGCTCTCGAACTCGCTGAACTGAAGTGCGGGCCGCAGCAGCACCCAAGACGGCGTCAGCGCCTCGATGGTGCGGCGCTCCTGCCCGGTCATCCGCCAGCGGACATCCTCCGTCTGCCCGGCTACCACAACAGCCGCCTCGGGCGGATCGTTGTAGGCCTTGGCGATGACATTCCGCTCTAGCGGTCGCAGAAGTCTGTGCCGATGCTCGAACCACGGATTGAAGGAATCGAAGACAACCCACGCGGCGTGGCGTCGGCCCAGGACGGGAACGTTGCCATAGACGGTGACTGCGAGGTCGACGATGTCGCCGATCCGCACATCCGGAATCAGCAACGACGCGGTCAACCGCCCGTCGAAGATGAGACGTTCCAGATTGGTCTCGCGCCGGAGCAATTGGAAAGCATCGGCCTTGGCATGCTCGATGACCTCGGCACCACGCAAGACCCGCACGAAGTGGACGTCGATGCGCTGGTAGCCGGGATCGAACTCGACGACCACATTCGCGGCGCGTTCGGCCCCCTCTCGCGTCAGGACCCGCTGGACGGTGCGGCAGTGCCAGGCCTGCTCGGAATTGCGCAGATCAAGCTGCGAATCATAGAGCAGCCGACAAAGGCCGCTGGCAACGCAGGAGACGTCCGTATCTGGAATCTCGCTTCGGTAAGGCTGGTGGTCGATCCAGTCGGGTAACGGGACACACTGGACGAGGTCTTGCGCAATCCGTTCCAGCCTCACATCCGCGCCCCGAGAGTACCTTTGCAACCAACCACGCCAAGGTTGTAGCAAAAGGAAGCCATGGTGCAAGCCAGACAACGACGACTGATGTGCGGCGGGACGGCGAATACAGATGCTTGATGTCGATGCGCCCCATCATGGGCGGCGCGGCACGAGCCGCCGCGACTTCACCCCGTCGGCGTGCCCTGCTTCCACTGGCCGCCGGCGATCTTCGCGGCGGCGATCACGGCTTGCGTCCGGCTCTCGACACCGAGCTTTTGCAGGATCGCCGAGACATGCGCCTTGATGGTGGCTTCGGAGACGCCGAGCTCGTAGGCGATCTGCTTGTTGAGGAGACCCTCGGACAGCATCATCAGGACCCGGACCTGCTGCGGGGTCAACGTGACCAGGCGGTCGCGCAGGCGCGTCATGTCGGGATCGGCAGCGGCGGACAGGTCGGTGTCGGCGGGGACCCAGACGTCGCCTTCCATCACCTTGAGAATGGCGTCGCGCAGTGTCTCGACGCCGAACCGCTTGGGAATGAAGCCGGAGGCGCCGAAATCGAGCGAGCGGCGGATCGTGGCGCTGTCGTCGGAGGCCGAGACGATCACCACCGGGACCGCCGGATATTGCGCGCGCAGATAGATCAGGCCGGAGAAGCCGGAGATCCCCGGCATCGAGAGGTCGAGCAGGATCAGGTCGACGTCGGAGGTCTGCTCCAGGAGCTTGGTCAGGTCCTCGAACGATCCCGCCTCGTCGATCCTGGCCGAGGTCAGGACACTCGCCACAGCCTGCCGCAGCGCGTCGCGGAACAGGGGGTGATCATCGGCAATGACGAGATGGGTCGAGGGAGCGTTCATCGTTCTCTTGCTGTCGTTCGCAACCGGCCGGCGAGTCGATGCCGCGGCAGGCCAATTCTTCCCTGCCCGGCCGTGGCATGCAAGTGCGCATTATCCCTTTGCTGCAAAGGGGTTAATCCGCAGGCCTTCGCGGCGCGCACCGGCGCCCGATACCGGGCAGTCAGGTGCGCGTCAGTGCGCAAGGCCGAAAGTCGTATTGGGGCGGGTTTCACGCCGATGTTACCTTGCAGGCAAGACCTGGGTCGATCCGGCATGTCCGGACGCCCGGGGCGCGAGGAAACGTATTTCGGGGAGCGACTCAATATGTCGACAATGGCTGTGTCTCAGGCTGGCGCAGGAGGGATGACGAAGGACGAACGATTCGTCATTCTCGCCTCCTCGCTCGGTACCGTTTTCGAGTGGTACGATTTCTACCTCTACGGGTCGCTCGCCTCGATCATCGGCGTGCAGTTCTTCTCGGATTATCCGCCGGCCACACGCGACATCTTCGCGCTGCTGGCATTCGCCGCCGGCTTCCTGGTGCGCCCGTTCGGTGCGATCGTGTTCGGCCGTATCGGCGACATCGTCGGCCGCAAATACACCTTCCTCGTCACCATCCTGATCATGGGTCTTTCGACCTTCATCGTCGGCCTGCTGCCCAGCGCGGCGACGATCGGCATCGCAGCCCCGATCATCCTGATCGCGCTGCGCCTCGCCCAGGGCCTTGCGCTCGGCGGTGAGTATGGCGGTGCGGCGACCTATGTCGCGGAGCACGCGCCGAACGGCAAGCGCGGCTACTACACCTCCTTCATCCAGACCACGGCGACGCTCGGCCTGTTCCTGTCGCTGCTGGTGATCCTGTTCACCCGCACCGCGACCGGCGAAGCCGATTTCGCGAAGTGGGGCTGGCGCATCCCGTTCCTGGTCTCGGTGCTGCTGCTCGGAATCTCGGTCTGGATCCGGCTGCGCCTCAATGAATCGCCGATCTTCCAGAAGATGAAGGAAGAAGGAAAGAGCTCGAAGGCGCCGCTGACGGAAGCCTTCGGCAACTGGCAGAACGGCAAGCTCGTGCTGCTCGCCCTGCTCGGCGGCACCATGGGCCAGGGCGTGGTCTGGTACACGGGGCAGTTCTACGCACTGTTCTTCCTGCAATCGATCCTGAAGGTCGACGGCTATACCGCCAACCTGCTGATCGCCTGGTCGCTGTTGTTCGGCACCGGCTTCTTCATCGTGTTCGGTGTCCTGTCCGACAGGATCGGCCGCAAGCCGATCATCCTCGGCGGCTGCCTGATCGCGGCACTGACCTTCTTCCCGATCTTCAAGATGATCACCTCCAACGCCAACCCGGCGCTGGAAAAGGCCATCGAGCAGACCAAGGTCGAGGTGGTGGCCGATCCCGCAGGCTGCGGCGACCTGTTCAACCCGGTCGGCACCCGCGTCTTCACCGCGCCTTGCGACACCGCACGCGCCTTCCTGTCCCAGTCGTCGGTCAAGTATTCGACGACGGCCAGTCCGGCTGGCTCCGGGGTCAAGGTCGTCGTCAACGGCAAGGAGGTGGCCTACGCCAACGCCAAGGACAGCAACCCCGCGGTGCTCGCCGCGGTGCAGGCGGCCGGCTATCCGAAGGTGGGTGACGCCGGTATCGTGAAGATGTCGAATCCGTTCGACATCTTCCGCCCGCAGGTCGCAGCCATCATTGGCCTGCTGTTCATCCTGGTGATCTTCGTCACCATGGTCTACGGGCCGATCGCGGCGATGCTGGTCGAATTGTTCCCGACCAAGATCCGCTACACCTCGATGTCGCTGCCCTACCACATCGGCAACGGCTGGTTCGGCGGACTGTTGCCGGCGACCGCATTCGCGATCGTGGCCTCGACGGGCGATATCTATGCGGGTCTCTGGTATCCGATCGTGTTCGCGGTGATCACCGCCGTGGTCGGCTTCCTGTTCCTGCCCGAGACCAAGGACGTCGACATCAAGGCGACCTGATCGAAGACTGCGAACCCAAGCGACACGAACCGGCCGCGGTCTCCGCGGCCGGTTTTGCTTTAGCCCTGGTCGTTACTGCCGATGAATTGCAGCACCACCTCGCGCCGGTGCGGGCGGGCGCGGTGCTCGATCAGATAGATCGCCTGCCAGGTGCCGAGCGTAAGCCTACCGTTCAGGACCGGGACCTGAAGCGACGTCTGCGTCAGCATGGTCTTGATATGCGCGGGCATGTCGTCCGGTCCCTCGGTGTCGTGCGTCCAGCCGGCGTTCTCCGGCGCAAGCCGGGACAGTGCGGTGGTGAGATCGACGAGCACGGAGGGATCGGCATTCTCCTGGATCGTCAGCGACGCCGAGGTGTGGCGAACGAACAGCGTCAACGCGCCTTCGCGTGCGTGCGCCTCGGCGACGAATTTTGCGGCTTCGCTGGTGAGGTCGGTAAAGCCGCGGCCCAGCGTCTGCACGGTCAGCAGCGACGATGAGATGGTGGTGGCTTGCACCGCCGATGGCGCCGAGCGGGTTACGGATTTGGCTGATGTCATCAAAGGTCTCGACTGATCGAACACTGCCGTAGGGTAGGCAAAGGCGCAAAGCGCCGTGCCCACGTCTTCTTTCATCGTTGTAGAGACATGGTGGGCACGGCGTAAGAACGCCTTTGCCCACCCTACGGCACCTCAACGCATGGATAGCGCGAAGGGGCCCTCAAATCTTTCCCGACACGTCCTTTTGCACCCGGTTGGCCATGTCGATCAGCCGACGCCAGGCCTTTTCCAGGAACGACATCACGCGATCGAGGTCCTGATCGCTTGGCAGCGGAATCTCGATCTTGCGGTCGCCCTCGGCGACCTTCGGGTCCGCCTTCTTCAGCGGGTCGGATTTCGGCAGCGCCTCATCGATCTTGCCCGACACGGTCGGCCCGGCCGCGAGCTGTCCCTTTAGCTTCTCGACCTCGGCCTGGAGCCTGCCGATCTCGGCATCGAACGCGGCGCGCTCGTCGGGCACCGCGTAGCAGGCCCAGCCGGTGCCGTTCTTGCTGCAGGTCGACATCGTGCCGGTGCGGGTGTCGAGCCGCAGCACCCCCTCCGGGATGGGTGTCATGGCGTAGCGGCCGTTTTCGCTGTCGGGCGCCGATTGCGCGGCCACCAAGCTGCCGCTGACAACCATCACAGCGGCGAACGACGCCGCGAGCCATGATGCTGTGGATGACGTCACTGGTCTCATCGCGCTCTCCGCCACGACGCGCAGGTCGCACGCCCGCCATTCTATACCCCGGCGAGGTCATGCGCCGCCAAAAACACCGCCTGGAATCAACGATCCCGCCGGCCCGTTTGATCCCGGCAGCGCTGCGAAATGGCGACGACATCCACCGATCAAGAGGAGAGCTGCTGCGGTGCGGCGTCACGCTGTGCGCAGCGCTGCCGCACGCGCCAATATTATCAAATAAATCAGCTACATAGCGGAAAGCGACGCAATCGTGACTTGGCTTGACTTGATTATAGGCCATCAGTATGGTCCGCGCGGCTTTTGAGGGTGGCGGGCGTAATTTCCATTCAGCCGGTGCGTTTCGGGTCTTCGTTGCATGACACAGGGCACGGGACACGGCGAGAATGGAGATCGCGATAGATCGCCCGAGGAAGCTGCGCTTTCCGAACGGCTCGGAAATCTTGATCAGCGGTTGTCCGAACTTCGCGACCGCCGCACCAAGACCGAGCAACCCGCAGGTGACGGTGAGGACAGAGCGGCCAGAGCCTCGGCGATGGCGCTTGGTTTTCGGTTATCCTCCGAGTTGGTCGCCGGTGTCGCTGTCGGGGCGGGGATTGGCTGGGGGTTCGACCGCTTGCTGTCGACGTCGCCTTTCGGATTTATCGTGTTCCTGCTGCTGGGCTTCGTGGCCGGCGTGGTGAATGTGGTGAGATCGGCGGGCGCGGGTCAAAACAGGCGCGGTGGTTCGTAGGGCGATCCGCACAGGAGAGGAATGATCGTGCCGGCCTTGCCGGTACGGGCCGGCCCGGCCGGCAGACCGAGACCCGCCGGCATTGCCCGGCAGACCAAGAGATGCCGCGCCGATGAAAATCGATCCGATCCACCAGTTCAACATCGAGCCTCTCTTCACGATCGGCCATATCGGCAATCAAACGATCGCCTTCACCAATTCATCGCTCTACATGCTGGTGGCAGTTGCGATCATCTCGCTCCTGATGCTCGCCAGCGGCGCGCAGCTGATTCCCGGGCGCCTGCAGTCGGTCGCCGAAATCTCCTACGAATTCGTCGCCTCGACCATCCGTTCGACGGCCGGCGCGGAAGGCATGAAGTTCTTCCCGCTGATCTTCTCGCTGTTCATGTTCATCTGCGTCTCGAACCTGGTCGGCATCATCCCCTACACCTTTACGGTCTCGAGCCACCTGATCGTCACCGTAGGACTGGCGCTGCTGGTCTTCTTCACCGTGCTGATCTACGGCGTCGCCAAGAACGGCCTGAAATTCTTCTCGATTTTCGTTCCTCACGGCGTCCCCGGCTACATCCTGCCGCTGGTCATGTTCATCGAGATCCTGTCGTTCTTCCTGCGGCCGGTCTCGCACAGCATTCGTCTGTTCGCCAACATGCTGGCCGGCCACATCGCGCTGAAGGTGTTCGCGGGCTTCGTCGCCATGCTGGGCTTCTCGCTCGGCGCCATCGGCTGGGTCGGCGGCGTGCTGCCGCTGGCGCTCACGGTCGCGCTGTACGCCCTCGAGATTCTGGTCGCGTTCCTGCAAGCCTATGTGTTTGCGATCCTGACCTGCATCTACCTCAACGACGCCATTCATCCGGGACACTGAGCGGTCCGGGGAATTTCCACCCACAACCCAATCTTTCTTCCAAGGAGTCTAAAATGGATCCGGCAGCAGCAAAACTTATCGGCGCGGGCATCGCGTGCATCGGCATGGGCGGTGCGGGCGTCGGCGTGGGCGTGATCTTCGGCAACTACCTCGCCGCAGCTGTCCGCAATCCGTCGGCCGCTCAGGGCCAGTTCGGCAACCTGATCTTCGGCTTCGCCGTGACCGAAGCGCTCGGCATCTTCTCGCTGCTGATCGCGCTGCTTCTGCTGTTCGTTTTCTGAGAACGACTTCTTTCGCGCCGCTTCATCCGAAGCGGCGCGTGACAGCAACAGGAGTACTCCATGGCCGAGAGTCATGGCGGGGCAAAAGGTCCGGCGGCGGGCGCTCACACCGAAGCCGATGGCGGTCATCACGGCGGCGGTTTTCCGCCGTTCGAGAGCAGCACTTTTGCTTCGCAGCTGGTGTCGCTCGCGATCTTCTTCGTCCTGCTTTACGTGATCGTGTCCAAGCTCGCTCTGCCGAAGGTCGGCGGTGCGATCGAGGCGCGCCAGAACAAGATCGAGGGTGACCTCGCTGAGGCGCAGGCGCTGAAGGACCAGTCCGAGGCGGCGCTGAAGGCCTATGAAGGCGAGCTCGCTTCGGCGCGTTCGCGGGCACAGGCGATCGGCAACGAATCCCGCGACAAGGCGAATGCGCAGGCGGATGCCGAGCGCAAGGCGCTGGAAGAGCAACTGGCGGCCAAGCTCGCCGAGGCGGAGAAGACCATCGCCTCGACCCGCACGACCGCCATGAGCAACGTCCGCGGCATCGCGGCCGATGCGGCAGGCCAGATCGTGCAGCAGCTCACCGGTGTCATTCCGGATGCGGCGTCGGTCAATGCCGCCGTTGATGCGTCCTTGAAGGGTTAGTCGAGATGTTCTTCGATCCTGAAACCTGGGTCGCCGTCGCCTTCGTGGTCCTGATGGTCGTGTTCGGCTATCTCGGGGTCTTCAAGTCGGCGATGACGGCGCTGGATCATCGCGCCGCCCGCATCAAGGCCGAGCTCGACGACGCGACGCGCCTCAAGCAGGAAGCGGCCAAGGTGCTCGCCGACTACAAGGCGCGCAGTGCCACCGCCGAGCGCGAGGCTGCCGACATCATCGCCAACGCCAAGTCCGAAGCCGAGCGCATCGCGACCGAGGCCAAGGCGAAGATGGAAGACTTCGTCGCCCGCCGCACCAAGACCGCGGAGAGCAAGATCGCGCTCGCCGAGGCCCAGGCGCTGGCCGATGTCCGCGCCGCAGCCGCGGAAGCCGCCGTCCAGGCCGCCTCCACGATCCTGTCGCAGTCGGTCAAGGGCCAGGTCGCCGACGACCTGCTCGCCAAGGGCATCAACGAGGTTCGGCAGAAGCTGAACTGAGGGGTTCGCCTTCACCAATCAAAAAGCCGGTGCGCGAGCGCCGGCTTTTTTGTTCGTCCGATAGCGCTCCCGCAACCCGCCTCACTCGTAATCCACCTTCATCAGGTACAGCCCGTCCGGCGGGGCGACGATGCCGCAGGCGGCGCGGTTGCGGGCAGCAAGCGCTGCGGAGAGATCGTCCGCGGTCCAGCGGCCCTCGCCGACCCACACCAGCGAGCCCACCATCGAGCGCACCTGGCTGTGCAGGAACGAGCGCGCCGAGGTGATGATCGTGATCTCGCGGCCGTCGCGAATCACATCGAGCTGGTCGAGCGTCTTCTCCGGCGATTTGGCCTGGCACTCGGTGTCGCGGAAGGTGGTGAAATCGTGCTTGCCGAGCAGACGCTGCGCCGCCGCGTGCATGGCCTCGGCATCGAGCCGGCGCGGCACGCGCCAGGCGTGGCCGACATCGAGCGCGAGATTGGCGCGGGTGTTGATGACGCGGTAGCGGTAGTGGCGCTTCACGGCCGAAAAGCGCGCCTCGAACGTGTCAGGCACGATCTCGGCTTCCAGCACCGCGATCGGATGCGGACGCAGATGCGCATTGAGCCCGTCGCGAAAACGGCCGGGCGGAAACTGCTTCTCGACGTCGACATGCGCGACCTGGCCGCGCGCATGCACACCGGCATCGGTGCGACCCGCACCATGCACCCGCAGATCCGCGCCGGTCATCGCCTTCACCGCCGCCTCGAGCGCGCCCTGCACCGACGGCAGGGTGTCCTGCACCTGCCAGCCGAAGAACGGCGCGCCGTCATATTCGATGGTGAGCTTGTAGCGGGGCATCAGGCCAGCCGCATCGGCGGCTTCACAGGCACGCCGCGCAGGAAGTCCGCGGCCTGCATCCGGCCCTTGCCCTCGCGCTGAAGCTCGATGATGCGAATGGCATCCTCGCCGCAGGCGATCGTGAGCTGCTCATCCAGCACCGCGCCCGGCTCGCCCGATCCTTTCGCGAGCTCGCAGCGCAGGATCTTGACGCGCGCATTGTCGGTGACGCCGGCAAGCTCGGCCCAGGCACCGGGAAACGGCGAAAGGCCGTGAATGTGGCGCAGCACCGCGCGCGCAGGCTTGCTCCAGTCGATCCGTGCCTCGGCCTTGTCGATCTTGGCGGCATAGGTGACTCCGTCCTCGCTCTGGGTCTTGAGCTGGAGCCCGCCGCGTTCGAGCGCGGCCATGGCACGGACCATCAGGTCGGCACCGAGGCGAGAGAGGCGATCGTGCAGGTCGAGCGCGGTCATGTTGTCGGCGATTGGAAGCCGCTCCGCCATGGCAACGTCGCCGGTGTCGAGACCGACATCCATCTTCATCACCATCACGCCGCTCTCGGCATCGCCAGCCATGATAGCGCGGTTGATGGGCGCAGCGCCGCGCCAGCGCGGCAGCAGCGAAGCATGCAGATTGTAGCAGCCGAGCTTGGGGGCATCGAGGATCGCCTGCGGCAGGATCATGCCGTAGGCGACGACGACGGCGGCGTCAGCATCGAATGCGCGAAACTCTTCCAGCGCTTCTTCCGTCTTCAGCGTCTTCGGCGTCAGCACGGGAATGCCGAGTTTTCGTGCGGCGTCCTCGACCGGCGTCGGCTGCAATTGCAGGCCGCGCCGCCCGCCCGGCTTCGGCGCACGCGTATAGACAGCCGCGATCTCATGGCCATGCGCGACCAGCTCGAGCAGCGTCGGCACGGAGAAATCGGGCGTGCCCATGAAGATGAGGCGGAGAGGCATGACAAGGACTCGGTACGTTCCCTCCCCCCTTGCGGGGGAGGGTTAGGGAGAGGGGTGCCACACGACGCGCTCGCTCGGCGTTAGCGCGGGTGCCTTGCTTGCGCTCCGCAAATCAGGAGCACCGTTTGCTGGGCTACCCCTCTCCCCCGCCCTCCCCCGCAAGGGGGGAGGGGCGCAGGGGAGCATGCGGCAACACAGTCGTCTAGAACTCACTCCGCGCGCTTGGCGGCTTTCTCGAACTTCTTCATCACGCGGTCGCGCTTGAGCTTCGACAGATAGTCGACGAACAGCACGCCATTGAGATGGTCGATCTCGTGCTGGATGCAGGTGGCGTAGAGGCCTTCGGCATCCTCCTCGTGCACCTTGCCGTCGAGATCGGTGAAGCGCACGCGCACCTTCGCAGGTCGCTCGACCTCCTCGTAATATTCGGGGATCGACAGGCAGCCTTCCTCGTAGACCGACAGCTCTTCGGAGGAAGCCAGGATCTCCGGATTGATGAAGACGCGCGGAAGCGGCTTGGTCTCGCCGTTCTCGTCGCGCTTGGCGAGATCCATGGTGATCAGCCGCAAGGGTTGCGCGACCTGGATCGCAGCCAGGCCGATGCCGGGCGCGTCGTACATGGTCTCGAACATGTCGTCGGCAAGCTTGCGGATCTCCGAAGTGACCTTCTCGATCGGCTTGGAGACCAGGCGCAGCTGCTTGTCGGGCAGGATGATGATTTCTCGTAGGGCCATGGCCGCGATTTAAGCCCCGCGCCGGATGCGGTCAATGCGGCGAGGAACCCTGTTAACCCTCCGCTAACCAGAAAACTTCAGGTTTCGTTAACCATAAAAATTCTGGGACCATTAACCGAACGCGTTCCCTCTTCGTTCGCGCCGGACGGCGAATCGGTTAGAAGAGCTGGCATGAACGAGATCATTGTCATGCTCGGCGACTGGCCGGTGCGCACCATCGACGCGCTGATCGGCTTCGGTGCGCTCGTCCTCATCCTGCTGGTTGTGATTGCGGTCGTGATCGCGCGTTCAGGGCGGCGTGGGGCGGAACTCGCCATGGCGCACGCGATCCGGGCCGATGAGCTCGAGGAGCGCCTCGCCCAAGTGCTGCGCGCCCAGAGCGAGGCCTCGGGCCGGGTCGACGCCATGACCCAGGCGCTGGCCGGCCGCCAAGCCGAGATGGCGCGCGCGGTCAACGAGCGGCTGGATTCGGTCACCCACCGCGTCGGACAGTCCATGGAACATTCGACCCGCAACACCATGGAGAGCCTGCGCGCCCTGCACGAGCGGCTCGGCATCATCGACAACGCGCACAAGAACCTCACCGACCTCACCACGCAGGTGACCACCTTGCGCGACGTGCTCGCCAACAAGCAGTCGCGCGGCGCCTTCGGCCAGGCGCGGATGGAGGCGATCGTCCAGGACGGTCTTCCCAAGGGATCCTACGAGTTCCAGTTCACGCTCTCGACGGGGAAACGGCCCGACTGCGTCGTGTTCCTCCCCGACCAGCGCCCGCTCTGCATCGACGCCAAATTCCCGCTGGAGGCAATGACGGCACTGCACGACGCCCGCACCGACGAAGAGAAGCGTATCGCCACACAGCGCCTGCGCGGCGACGTGATGAAGCATGTCAGCGACATCGCCGAAAAATACCTCGTCACCGGCGAGACCCAGGAGATGGCGCTGATGTTCGTGCCGTCGGAATCGGTCTACGCGGAAATCCATGACGGTTTCGACGACGTGATCCAGAAGGCCTATCGCGCCCGCGTCGTGCTGGTGTCGCCCTCGCTGTTGATGCTCGCGATCCAGGTGATGCAGCAGATTATGAAGGACGCGCGCATGCGCGACGCCGCCGACCAGATCCAGACCGAGGTGATCAAGCTCGGCGACGATTTGGGACGCCTGCGCGAGCGCGTGCTGAAATTGCAGAAACATTTCTCCGACGCGAACGAGGACGTCCGCCAGATCCTGATCTCCGCCGACAAGATCGAGAAGCGCGCGGGGAGAATCGAGGAGCTCGATTTCAGCAAGACCGATGCGCCGGAAGGGCCGAGGCTGGTGGCGACCGGCGCGCCGGAGTTGTTTCCGAGGAAGCTCCAGGCGGGGGAGTGATGTCTTCACCTCTCCCCGCTTGCGGGGAGAGGTCGGATCGCTCTTGCGATCCGGGTGAGGGGGTACAGGTCCCACGACCACCTCATCCGCGGAGAAAGGCCCCTCACCCCGCCCTCTCCCCGTAAGAACGGGGAGAGAGAGAGAGAGAGACGAGGCATCACGGCCAGAATCTGCTAACACCTGCCCATGACCGCACCCGACGCGACTTCCGGAACCGTCCAAACCAGTGCCGACGCCCCCTCCTGGCGCGAGAGCCTTGCCGTGTACCTGCAACCGCGGGTGCTCATCGTGCTGTTCCTCGGCTTCTCCTCGGGGCTGCCGCTGGCGCTGTCGGGCTCGACGCTGCTGGTGTGGATGCGCGAGGCCGGGGTCGATCTCAAGACCATCGGCCTGTTCGCGCTGGTCGGTACGCCCTACACGCTGAAGTTCCTGTGGGCGCCGCTGGTGGATGCGCTGCATGTGCCGCTGTTCACCCGCGCCTTCGGACGGCGGCGCGGCTGGCTGGTGTTCTCGCAATTGCTGCTGATCGTCTCGATCGTGCTGCTGGCGATGACCGATCCCGCGCGTTCGCCGTTCTACGTTGCGCTCGGCGCGCTGCTGGTGGCGACGACGTCGTCGACGCAGGACATCGTGGTCGATGCCTTCCGCGTCGAAAGCCTGCCCGAGAGCGAGCAGGCGGCCGGCATGGCGGCCTACGTCGCCGCCTATCGCATCGGCATGCTGGTCTCGACCGCGGGCGCGCTGTTCATCGTTTCCGGCTTCGAGAACACCGGCATCACCCGCACCTCGGCCTGGATGTGGGGCTATGTGGTGATGGCGACGATGGTGCTGATCGGGACGGTCACGGCGCTGGTCGCGACCGAGCCCGAGCAATCGGTGCGGGCCGAGGCGGCGACGCACGAAGAGAGCGCGTTCACGCGCGTGCTGCACGCGGCGATCGGCGCCTTCTCGGAATTCCTGTCGCGCAAGGACGCGCTCGCGGCGCTCGCTTTCGTCGTGCTTTTCAAGTTCACCGACGCCTTCTCGGGCACGATGACGGCGCCGTTCGTGATCGATCTCGGCTTCACCCGCAACGACTATGCGGCGATCGTGAAGGGCGTGGGACTCGCTGCGACCCTGATCGGCGGGTTCGCCGGTGGTTTCGTCGCGCGGCGCTACTCGCTGGCGACATCGCTGTGGATTGGCGGCGTGGTGCAGGCGCTCGCCAATCTGTCCTTCTCCTGGCTCGCCGTGGTCGGCACCAATCAATGGGCGCTGGCGCTCGCCATCTGCGCCGAGAATTTTACCAGCGCCATCGGCACCGTGATCTTCGTCGCCTATCTCTCCGCGCTGTGCCAGAATCCGCTGCACACGGCGACGCAATATGCGCTGCTCACCGCGCTCGCGGCGGTGGGGCGGACGTATCTGTCATCGAGCGCAGGCTATGTTGCGGAGACCACGGGGTGGCCGCTGTTCTTCGTGATCTGCGTGCTGGTGGCGATCCCGAGCCTGATGCTGCTGACCTGGCTGCAGAAGCGCGGGCACTTTGAGGCGCTGGGGCCGGTGAGGGTGTAGGGCGCCTTTGTAGGGTGGGTTAGCGAAGCGTAACCCACCTCTTCTGCTTCCGCGGATATGAACAGTGGTGGGTTACGCCTTCGGCTAACCCACCCTACGGCACCTTGCCTGCCGCCCCTACTGCTTCTTCACCAGGCTCCACTTCGTGATCACGGCCTCGCTCATCTGGCCGGGATCGCTGGCGCAGGCGACCTCGTCGACCTTGACCGAGATCTCCTTGCCGACGAACGATTTCAGCTGCGTGGCCTGCGCGTCGCTGGAGGTGACGAGTTGGAAAGTCTCGGGGCCGGTCTCGAGGTTGCACAGCCCGTTCGGCGCCGGCAGGCGGCGCGGCTCGGATGTGATCTGGTACATCGCAACACGCTTGCCGGCGTTCTTGACGTCGCGCACCTTCATCGCGTTCAGCTCGCCCGAGAGCACGTCGCCGGTGTTGATCGGCTTGCCGGGCTTGGGGGCCGGCGGCGCCGCATCGTCCTGCTGCGCGGAGATGGCCGGCGTCACCAGCAGCATCATCGTCGCGACCAAAGCCGAGCGTGTGGCGAAAAGTTTCGTCATGTCGTCCGTTCCGTGAGGTCTGTAGGATAGCTAGAACAGGGTCCGCTGCCGCATGGCGGCCGATAGCGTACCTTCGTCGAGATAATCAAGCTCGCCACCGACCGGCACACCATGCGCGAGCCGGGTTACTTTTACGTTGGCGTCCTGAAGCAGGTCGGTGATGTAGTGCGCCGTGGTCTGGCCGTCCACCGTTGCGTTCAGCGCCAGGATGATCTCGTGCACCTCGGCAGCATGCGCGCGCGCCACCAGCGCGTCGATGGTGAGGTCCTGCGGGCCGACACCGTCGAGCGGTGACAATGTCGCGCCCAGCACATGATAGCGCCCCTGGGTCGCATTGGCCCGCTCCAGCGCCCAGAGGTCGGCGACGTCGGCGACGACGACGATAATCGCGGGATCGCGCTTCGGGTCGGTGCAGACCGTGCAGGGATTTTGCGTGTCGATGTTGCCGCAGGTCTTGCAGACCTGGACCTTGTCCAACGCGACCTGCAAGGCGGACGACAGCGGCATCATCAGCGCTTCGCGCTTCTTGATCAGATGCAGCGCCGCGCGCCGCGCGGAGCGCGGGCCAAGGCCCGGCAGCCGCGCGAGAAGCTGGACCAGCCGCTCGATCTCGGGACCTGCAACCGCGCCCATGTTACTGGCCGAACAGCCCCGGCGGCAGGCCGAGCCCACCGGTGAGCGACTGCATCTTGTCCTGCACCGCCGTCTCCGCCTTGCGGCGGGCATCGCCGAGCGCGGTGACGAGCAGGTCTTCCAGCACCTCGCGCTCCTCCGGCTTCATCAGCGAGGGATCGATCTTGATGCCCTTCACGTCCATCTTGGCGGTCATGCGCACCGCGACGAGACCACCGCCGGAGATGCCTTCAACTTCCACATTGGCGAGCTGCTCCTGCATCTCCTGCATCTTGGATTGCAGCTGCGCCGCCTGCTTCATCATGCCGAGAAAATCAGCCATCGATATGTGTCCTTGGAAAATTGGCTCAGAGATCGTCGTCGCCGTCGGAACCGTCGGGCGGATCGTCACTGCCATAGTCCGCATTAATATTGGATTCCGGCGCCTCGGGGGCAAGCCTGCGGACCTCGACGACCTTCGCACCGGGGAAGCGCGACAGCACCTCCTGCACGCGCGGGTCGGCTTCGGCGGTACGCGCATGCTCCTGCTTGGCGGCCTGGTTCACCGAGCGCAGCGTCGGCTGGCCCTGCTCGTTCGAGACGATCACCGTCCAGCGCCGGCCGGTCCACAGCTCGAATTTCTTCGCAAGCTCCGAGATCATGGTCTTGGAGGCGTTGGGCTCGAGCGCGACTTCGAGCCGGCCCTCCTCGAAACGGACGAGGCGCATGTCGCCCTCGAGCGCGCTCTTGGTCATGATGTCGCGCTTCTGGCCGGCGAGCGCGACGAGCTGAGTGAAGCTCGTGATGCGCAGCTGGGGCGCCGCACCTTGCGGATCGGGCGCTGGTGCCGCCATCTGCGGACGGGCAGCGCCGCCGAACCCGGTCGGCGACGATGTCGGCATACGAACGGGCGAGGCCGACGCAACCGGCGCCGCCGAGGCCATCGGTGCGGCCGGCGCATTGCTGCGTGCAGCACCGCCGCCGTTCACGACCGGCGAGCCGCCGCCGTTCTGCTCCAGCATCCTGATCGCTTCGTCCGGTGTCGGCAGGTCGGCGACATAGGCGATGCGCACCAACACCATCTCGGCGGCCGCGGCCGGGCGCGTCGCGGCCTGCACCTCGGTGATGCCCTTGAGCAGCATCTGCCACATCCGCGACAGCACGCGCATCGAGATTTTCGAGGCGAAATCCTTCGCGCGGACGCGCTCGGTCTCGCCATAGGCAACATTGTCGGCCGTCGCCGGCACGATCTTCACGCGGGTGACAAAATTGACGAATTCGGCGAGGTCCGAGAGCACGACGATCGGATCGGCGCCGACATCGTACTGGTCGCGGAACTCCTTGAAGGCGGCCGCGATGTCGCCGCGCGCCAGCGAATCGAAGAGGTCGATGACGCGGGTGCGGTCGGCGAGGCCCAGCATCTGCCTGACCGCGTCGGCCTTCACCTGCCCCGCCGCATGCGCGATCGCCTGGTCGAGCAGCGACAGCGAATCACGCACCGAGCCTTCGGCCGCGCGGGCGATGATGCCGAGCGCCTCGGGCTCGATCTCGACGCTTTCCTTGGCGGCGATGTTGGCGAGGTGCTTCATCAGCACGTCGGCCTCGACGCGGCGCAGGTCGAAACGCTGACAGCGCGACAGCACGGTGACCGGAACCTTGCGGATCTCGGTCGTCGCGAACACGAACTTGGCGTGCTCCGGCGGTTCCTCCAGCGTCTTCAGGAAGGCGTTGAACGCCGCCGTCGACAGCATGTGGACTTCGTCGATGATGTAGACCTTGTAGCGGGCGCTGGCCGGCGCATAGCGCACGCTGTCATTGATCTGGCGGACGTCGTCGACGCCGGTATGCGAGGCCGCGTCCATCTCCAGCACGTCCATGTGCCGGCTTTCCATGATCGCCTGGCAATGCACCCCTAAGGTCGGCATGTGGATGGTCGGCCCCTGCACCGAGCCGTCCGACATCTCGTAGTTGAGCGCACGGGCCAGGATGCGCGCTGTGGTGGTCTTGCCGACACCGCGGACGCCGGTGAGGATCCAGGCCTGCGGAATGCGGCCGGTCTCGAACGCATTGGAGACGGTGCGGACCACGGCCTCCTGGCCGATCAGATCGTCGAAGCTGGAGGGACGGTATTTGCGCGCCAGCACCCGGTAAGGCGCGTTGCCAGCCGGGCCGGCGCTGTCAGGATTGGGAGGGGCGCCAGCGTCGGTCATCGGTCGATCCGCAATGAAATCTCTCTCGGCCGGCTTTTGCGGAAAGGAGCGCGCTGGCGGGGAGCCCGCCGGCGCAATTCGCTCGGAAAAACAGGTAGGAGACTGACGAGCGACCCGATCCGGACCTCGTTAGGGCTGCTTCCTTCCGGACCTGACCCGGTTGGCGAGTGGCTCGTCCACCGCCAATCTCCCGGTCCCTATTTGGGGCCAAAGGGAGCGGAAAGCAAGCGGGTATCGGCGCGAACGGATCGAGTTTGCCCAGCATCCGGGCAATCCCGGGCCTGCCCAGCCGATAGGCTGTGCTTTCACTGCTGGCGCCGCCTTGGTAAGAACGCGGCCGGAACTCCATCCAACCAGAAAAGCGATTGATCCCAATGGTTACACGTCGTGATGTTGCATCGATTGTCGGACTTGGCGCCGTGACCGCGGCCGCGCTGGCGGCGCCGGCCGTGGCCCAGACCGCCGATCCGAACGAATCGACCTTCGCCCGCATCCGCCGGACCAAGAAGATGCGGATCGGCGCGGTCGGCGGCGGCGCGCCCTACTACATGAAGGACCTCGCCACCGGCCAGTGGAAGGGCTTCTACATCGACATTGCCAAGGGGCTTGCCGACGACATGGAGGCCGAGCTCGAGATCACCGAGACCACCTGGGGCAATTCGGTGCTCGACCTGCAGTCCAACAAGATCGACATCTTCTTCGGCCTCAACCCGACCCCGAAGCGCGCGCTGGTGGTCGACTTCTCGGTGCCGGTCTTCAACAACGCCTTCGGCATTCTCTGCAAGAAGGACTTCAAGCCGAAGAGCTGGGCCGAGCTGAACTCGCCCGACATCAAGATCGCGGTCGACCAGGGCTCTTCGCACGACCAGGTCGTCAGCCGCCTGACGCCGAAGGCGCAGATCACCCGGCTCAAGACCGCCGATGATGCCACCGCCGCGCTGCAAACCGGCCGCGTCGACGCGCAGTGCCTGATCACCATGCTGTCGCTGACCGTGCTGAAGAAGAACCCCTCGCTCGGCCAGTTCGTGCTGCCGACGCCTATCTTCGCGACGACCTCGAACGCCGGCTTCCGCCGCGAGGCCGACAAGACCTGGCGCGACTACGTCAACACCTGGATCGACTTCAACAAGGGCCTCGGCTTCATCCGCAACGCGATCATCACCAACATGGAGCTCGTGGGCGTGACCGAAGCGGACATTCCGCCGGGCGTGTCGTTGTAAGGTGATGTTCGAGGCTGGCTCGCCCCGCGGACTCCGCTCCGCCCCCTCCCCCGCTTGCGGGGGAGGGTCGGGGAGAGGGTGCTTCCACAAAGGGACTCCCCCAGAGGAGAGAGCCCTCACCCGGCGCGCTGACGCGCACCGACCTCTCCCGCAAGCGGGAGAGGTGCAGTGAGACTGCCGCTCTGCCAAACCAAACTTCGTCGCGACTGAGGTCCGAAAGAATATGTATCAGTGGGACTTCGGCATCCTCTGGAGCTATCGCTGGCTCTTTCTCAACGGGCTCGGCGTCACCGTCGGCTTCACCGTGGTCATCGTCGTCTGCGGGCTGCTATTCGGCCTGCTCGGCGCATTCGGCAGCCTGTCGCGCTTCAGGGCGCTGCGGCTGACCGCGCTGGCTTTCATCGAGGCATTTCGCTGCACGCCGATCCTGGTGCAGCTGATCTGGTTCTACTACGCACTGCCGATTCTCGCCGGTGTCGAGATGACGCCGATCACCGCCTCGGCGCTGGCGCTCTCGCTCTATGGCGGCTCGTTCTATTCGGAGATCATTCGCGGCGGCATCGTCTCGATCGACAGCGGCCAGTCGGAGGCCGGTGCCGCGCTCGGCATGACGCCGATCCAGACCATGCGTCGCATCGTGCTGCCGCAGGCGATCAAGCGCATGATCCCGGCGCTGATGAACCAGTCGATCATCCAGTTCAAGAACACCTCGCTGGTTTCGGTGCTGGCGGTGCCGGACCTTGTGTATCAGAGCCAGGTCGCCGCCCATGACAGCTACCGGCCGCTGGAAACCTACACCGCGGTTGCGGTCGCCTATGCCGCGATCCTGATTCCGCTCACCATCATCGTCCGGCGCGGCGAGAAGCGACTGGCGGTCAGCGAATGAGCGACACAACGAAGATCGAGATCCGCAGCCTGCGCAAGAGCTTTGGCAGCAACGAGGTCCTGAAGAACATCAATCTCGACGTCGCCAAGGGCGGCGTCGTCGCGCTGATCGGGCCATCGGGCTCCGGTAAATCGACGCTGCTCCGCTGCATCAACCTGCTGGTCGTGCCCGACGGCGGCAGCGTCCGCGTCGGCGACACAAGCTTTGCGTTCGGCGAGGGCGCAAAGCTGCCCGATGTGAAGACGCTGGCAAGGTTTCGCGCGACCACCGGCATGGTGTTCCAGCACTTCAACCTGTTCCCGCATATGACGACGCTCCAGAACGTGATGGAGGGTCCCGTGACGGTGCGCCGCATGGCGAAGGCCGACGCCGAGAAGCTTGCGCGGGCGCAGCTTGCCAAGGTGGGCCTCGCGGAAAAGGCAGATCAGTATCCAGCGACGCTCTCCGGCGGGCAGAAGCAGCGCGTCGCGATCGCACGCGCGCTGGCGATGGAGCCTGACGTCATGCTGTTCGACGAGGCGACCTCGGCGCTCGATCCCGAGCTCGTCGGCGAGGTGCTGAACGTGATGCAGCGCCTTGCCTCCGAGGGCATGACCATGGTGATCGTGACCCACGAGATCGCGTTTGCCCGCGAAGTTGCCGACCGCCTGATCTTCATGCGCGACGGCGTCGTGGTCGAGGAAGGCCCGGCGCGGCAGGTGATCGACAATCCAAGGGAAGCCGCCACACGCGCCTTCCTCAGCCATTTCCACCGCACCGGCGCATTGCCGCCGGCCACGCCAGCATCGTGATGCCAAACATCGATCGCGTCTATCTCGTCACAGGTGCCGCCAGCGGCATCGGCCGCGCCACCGCCAAGCTGCTCGCGGCCCCCGGCACCGCGCTGCTTCTGCACACGCGCTCCAACGCCGAAGGTCTCGACGCCACCGCCGCGGAGGCCGAAGCGAAAGGCGCCGTCGTCGCAAAATGCCTCGGCGACCTCGCCGAAGAGGCTGCTGCCGCTAACGCCATTGCCGCCGCGCAAGCCGCCTTCGGCCGGCTCGATGGATTGGTTCTCGTCGGCGGCCACGCCCGCCGCGGCAGCGCCATCGGCACGCCCGCGGATGAATTCCGCAAGGCCATGGATGAATCGGCGCTGGCCTTCACGCGGCTCGTTGACGCCGCGCTGCCGCTGCTGCGTGCCGGGAGCGATGCGCGGATCGTCGCAGTGTCGTCCTTCGTCGCACATGCGATCCGTCCCGAATTCGCTCCCTTCGCCGCGACCGCCGCAAGCCGCTCCGCACTGGAAGCGCTGGTGCGCCTCACCGCGATGGAGCTTGCGAAAGATGGCATCACCGTCAATGCGGTGTCGCCGGGCCTGATCGTCAAGGACAAGCCGAGCGAGAGCCGGCTCTCGCCCGAGCAGATCGCCGCAACCGAAGCACTGATCCCGATGCGCCGCCGCGGGCGGCCGGAGGAAGTCGCCGAAATCATCGCCTTCCTGGCATCACCGAAGGCGTCCTACGTCACCGGCCAGGTCTGGCACGTCAATGGAGGCCTGACATGACCGAAGCAACCGTCGAACGCATCAGGCTGTTCCTGATCGAAAGCCCGATCAAGATGGCGCGCCTGCAGGGCGTCGGCAACGTCAAGGGCACCGTGAAGCGCGTGCTGATCGAGCTCACCTCGAGCGACGGCGTCGTCGGCTGGGGCGAGGCGGCCCCTTGGGAGGTGTTTACCGGCACGCCCGAGGCTGCGTTCTCCGCGCTCGACATCTATCTGCGTCCCATCGTGCGCGGAAAATCCGTGCGCCGCATCCGCGCGCTGATGGCGGAACTCGACCGCGCGCTGGTCGGACACGCCGAAGCCAAGGTCGGAATCGAGATGGCGCTGCTCGACATTGTCGGCAAGTCGTCGGGACTGTCCGTCGCCGACCTGCTCGGCGGCCGCGTGCGCGACACCATCCCCCTCTCCTTCTCGATCGCCGATCCGGATTTCGCCGCCGACCTCGAGCGCATGCGAAAGATGGTTCCGGACGGCAACGTCATCTACAAGGTCAAGACCGGTGTGAAGCCGCATCGCGAGGACCTCGATCATCTCGAAGCGATCCGAAAGGAATTCGGCGACAAGGTCGATCTGCGCGTCGACTACAACCAGGCGCTGGCGCCGTTCGGTGCCATCAAGATCCTGCGCGACGTCGAAGAGTTCGCGCCGACCTTCATCGAGCAGCCGGTGCCGCGCAAATATCTCGACGTGATGGCGCAGCTCACCGCGGCGCTGGAGACGCCCGTGCTCGCAGACGAAAGCTGCTTCGACCGCCGCGACATGATGGAGGTGGTGCGCCGCGAGGCGGCGGACGTCGTCTCGATCAAGCTGATGAAGGCCGGCGGCCTGTTCGAGGCGCAGGCGATCATGGCGATCGCCGACATCGCCGGCCTGCCCGGCTATGGCGGCACGCTGTGGGAGGGCGGCATCGGGCTTGCCGCCGGCACGCAGCTGATCGCAGCCACACCGGGCATCTCGCTCGGCTGCGAATTCTACATGCCGCACCACGTGCTGACCGAGGACGTGCTGGAGGAACGCGTCGCCAACCGCGCCGGCCACGTCGTGGTGCCCGACGGCCCCGGCCTCGGCATCCGCGTCAGCGAAGCCTCCGTCCGCGCCAATGCGCGGGTGCTGGCGGAGGCGTAAAGAGGCGCCACAACCTCGCTGTCGTCCCGGGCAAGCGTCAGCGCAGCCCGGGACCCATAACCACAGGATCGAGTTTGGCGAAGATTCGGAGTTATCAGCTCGCGTAGCAACCACTCCCTGTGGTTATGGGTCCCGGAGCAGCGCGCGCCTTGGGCGCGCTTGTCCGGGACGACGAGCGCGTATGCAGTTGCCATCCTTCCCCAATCAGACCCCGTATCGTATGGTCGCACCAAACAAGCCCGCCCATCGGGCCATCCGGAAACTCATATGTCCGAACCCGCCTGGTCGCTGCACTCCCGCCTGAAAGAGGACACCATCGACATCGGCGATCTACCGCTGTCGAAGGTGCTGGTCATCAAGGACGCACATTATCCCTGGCTGCTGCTGGTGCCGCGGCGACCCGATGCGGTCGAGATCATCGATCTCGACGAGGTCCAGCAAGCGCAGCTGATGACCGAGATCTCCCGCGTCTCGCGCGCGCTGAAGGAGATCACCAAATGCGACAAGCTCAATGTCGCAGCGCTCGGCAATCTCGTGCCGCAGCTGCACGTCCACATCATCGCGCGCCGCACCAGTGACGCGGCTTGGCCGCGGCCGGTGTGGGGCGTGATGCCGCCTCTGGCTCATGACGCCACTGAAGTTCAGAATTTCATCAGCGCGCTTCGCCGAAAAATCTGGTTGGGTTGAAAGAATAACAATGTCAGCATTCGACGCATTTCCGCTGGGGCAGCCGGCCTTCGTCACCAACGTCCTCGACCGCGCCGCGCATCTGCGCCGCGACGATGAAAAGCTGTTCGCGCTGGAGCAAAAACCGTCCTCGCGCGCCTATGTCGTCTACCGCGACTCGCTGCTGGTGAAGCGTGAGGGCGACAAGGTGCGCGCGCTGCTCTCGATCGACGAGGCGCTGAAATGCGGCGCCAATCCCGGCACGATCTTTTTGGGCCTGCGCGACGGCGCGGCAATGTTCGGCATGGGCATGCCGCAGGCTGCCGCCGAAAAGCTGATCGGGCGCGAGGACTACACCGTCACCGAGCTGCGCGGCATGGCGATGCAGGGCGCGATCCCGCCCGACGAGCTGTCCGCGATCGCAATGGCGAAGTCGATGGTGGGCTGGCATCAACGCCACGGCTATTGCGCCAATTGCGGCGCGCGCAGCGCGATGAAGGAAGGCGGCTGGAAGCGCGAATGCCCTGCTTGCAAGGCCGAGCATTTTCCGCGCACCGATCCTGTGGTGATCATGCACGTCGCCTCGGGCGAAAAATGCCTGCTCGGCCGCCAGAAGCACTTCCCGCCCGGCATGTATTCCTGCCTCGCCGGCTTCGTCGAGGCGGCCGAAACGATCGAGGACGCGGTGCGCCGCGAGATCCTCGAAGAATCCGGGATTCGTTGCACCGACGTGCAATATTACATGACGCAGCCCTGGCCCTATCCGTCGTCGCTGATGATCGGCTGCAGTGCGCGGGCCGTGAGCGAGGACATCGTCGTCGACCATTCCGAGCTGGAAGACGCGCGCTGGTTCACGCGCGAGGAAGCGGCGAAGATGCTGACGCGGACGCATCCGGACGGGCTCGCCGGCCCGCATCCCTTTGCGATTGCCCATCACCTGCTCGGCCGCTGGGTGCACGACAAGGGCTAACCGCCGATGGCGCCAGCCGTGATCGCGCCGCGCATCCTCTGCATCGGCATTCCCGTGCGCGATCTGACCTTTCGCGTCGAGGCCGTGCCCGCGCGCGGCAGCAAGGCGAACGCCACGCATCTTGCGGAGATCTGCGGCGGCAATGCGCTCAATGCTGCGATCGCCATCGCGCGGCTTGGCGGCCGCGTTTCGTTCGCGGGGCCGATGGGCGATGCCGGTGAAACATCGAGCGGCTTCATTCTTGAGCGGATGGCCGCCGAGGGCATCGAGACCGGCCATATCCTGCGTATGCCGGGCGCGACCACGCCCGTCTCTGCGATCATCATCGATGCGACAGGCGAACGGACGCTGACCATCTATCGCGATCCTGCGCTGTGGACGGTGAAGCTGCCCGACGCCGACAAGCTGCTCGCCGATTGCCGGGCGGTTCTGGTCGAGAGCCGCTGCGCATCGTTCTGCGTAGACCTCTGCGCTGAGGCACGTCGGCGCGGCATTGCCGTCGTAGCCGGCGTCGACCGCGCGATGTCGTTGCAGGACGGGCTGCTCACCGCTGCCTCGCACCTGCTGTTCTCGAGCGAGCAGGTGCAGGAGACGGCCGGCATCGCCAATGACGGCGAGGCCTTGAAGCTCCTGGCAAGCCTGACCCCGGCCTTCCTCGCCGCCACCCGCGGCCCGCAGGGCACGATCTGGCTGGACGAGGCGGGCGCGCTGGAGGAGACCCCGGCCTTCCCGGTCCAGGCCGTCGATACGCTTGGCGCCGGCGACGTCTTCCATGGCGCATTCGCGCTTCGCCTTGCCGAGGGTAAGGGAGTGCGGGAGGCGCTGCGATTCGCCGCGGCCGCCGCAGCGCTGAAATGCACCCGTCACGGCGGGGGCCTGGCTGCCCCGCAACGCATTGAAGTTGAAGAGTTTTTGTGCGGTCAACCCTAGAGCGATTCCACCGTTACGCCGAGATTATGGGCTTGTGGTGGAAGGATTTTCTCTATATCAGGGAAATCTGCCCCTGAAATGGAACAAAGTTCTTCAAATGACTGATGCCGCTGTCCAGATCCCCGAGACCAGCCGCCGCCTCGACGCCATCGACCGCAAGATCCTGATGGTACTCCAGGAAGATGCCTCCCTGTCCGTCGCCGAAATCGGCGACCGCGTCGGGCTGTCCTCGACCCCCTGCTGGAAGCGCATCCAGCGCCTGGAGGCCGATGGCGTGATTCTGAAGCGGGTCGCCCTCGTCGACCAGAACAAGATCGGGCTCGGTATCTCTGTGTTCGTGTCGGTCGAGAGCGCCGACCATTCGGACGCCTGGCTGAAGCGGTTCGCGGAGGCCGTCAGCGCCATGCCGGAAGTGATGGAGTTTTATCGCATGGCCGGCGACGTCGATTACATGCTGCGCGTCGTGGTCGCGGACATGCACGCCTATGACATCTTCTACAAGAAGCTGATCAGCGCCGTGCCACTGAAGAACGTCACCTCGCGCTTCGCGATGGAGAAGATCAAGTCGGTCACGGCGCTGCCGATCCCGGCGGTGGTGGCGGCCTGACGCGCGGTTATTGTTTTGACGCGTTTTCTTCACGTGAACCGGTATCCACTTCGCTCGAAAACGCTTCACGCCGTCTGAAAGACCGGGAGCGCGAGATTGACGCGCGTGCCTCCGCCCGGGGCCGCCCCGATCTCGATCGTGCCGCCATGGGCTTCGACCAAATTGCGGACCACGGCGAGGCCGAGGCCGGCGCCGCCGGTCGCGCGATTGCGCGATTTCTCCAGCCGATGGAACGGCTCCAGCACGGTCTGACGCTGATCGGCGGGAATGCCCGGCCCCTCGTCGTCGATCGACACGACGACGGCACCGTCCTTCAGGGCCGTGCGCACATGCGCCGCGTGGCCGTAAGCAAGCGCGTTGTCGATGATGTTGGCGAGGATACGCCGCAGCGCCAGCCGGTCGCCGAGCACGACGGCATTCCGGGCGCGCTCGTCCGTCACCAGATCGACCGGCTTGCCCTGAACGCGCCGGTCGTGCACCTCGACGGCGATCAGCGCAGCCAGTTCCACCATCTCCTGCGACAGCCCGCCGGCGCCGGCCCGCGTCGACAGCAGCGCATCGTCGAGCAGCCGGATCATGTCGTCGATATCAGCGACCGCGCGCTGCCGCTCGGCATCGTCGGGGATGTGCTCGACGCGCAGCCGCAGCCGTGTCGCAAACGTCCTGACGTCATGGGCGATGCCGCCGACCAGCGTCATGCGCGCGCGCAGCATCTCGGCGAGCCGCGCCTGCAAGCGGTTGAACGCGGCGATGACGGCGCGGATCTCCGGCGCGCTGCGCCGCGCATCCGGCAGCGGCGGCGGATCGGCCGACAAATCGACGCGGTCGACCGCCGCGGCAAGCCGCGCCAGCGGCCGCGTCTCGCGCTGCATGACGAGAAGCGCCAGCAGCGCCACGATCGAGCCGAACAGGCCCGCGCCGAAGCCGACGGGCAGGCCGAACGGGGTCACCGGCAGGCGGGTATAGGCGTCGATGACCAGCAGATCGCCGCTGCGCAGTCCGATGCGGAACTCGACCGCATTGGCCATCAGCCGCGCGAGACGGGGAAACAATCGGCTGGCGCGATGATCGGGCGGGGACACGATCTCGACGGGGCGGCCCGCAAGGCCGGCCGCATAGGTCTCGCGCAACTGCTCCTGCTGCGGCGGCGTCTCGCCGCTGACGGGTGCGCCCGACGGCACGATGCGCGCCATGAATTGCGGCGACGACACCGCGTCGAGGACGGCCTGCCGCGCGTCGCCGGCCGTGCGCTCGAGCAGCGTTGCAAGCGCATCGAGCCGCGCCGGCGATGGCCGCGTCAGCTCGTTCTCGTGCACCGTGGTTCGATAAAAGATCGCCAGGATGACGGTGACGACCACGGTGAATCCCACCAGTCCGATCAGCGCCAGTCGCGCGGCAAGCGTGACGCGCAGCATCACGACACCTGCTTCACGGTCGCGGTAAACAGGTAGCCGCCATTGCGCACCGTCGTGATCAGGTTCGAGCCGGGGCTTGCGCCGTCGAGCTTGCGTCGCAGCCGCGAGATCAGCATGTCGACGGTGCGGTCGAACGGCTCAGCCGAACGGCCGCGGGTCCAGTCGAGGATCTGGTCGCGCGTCAGCACCCGGCGCGGGCGCTGCACGAAGCAGCCGAGCAAGTCGAACTCCGCGCTCGTCAATTGCAACGCGACGACCTCGCTCTCGACAGTCTCGACACTGCGCGAGTCGAGATCGATGACAAAACGGTCGAACGCGAAGCGCCGAACCAGCGGCTTTGCCGGCGCCCCGTTGGCGCGGCGCAGGATGGCACGAACGCGCGCCAAGAGTTCGCGCGGCCCGAACGGTTTTGTCAGGTAATCGTCCGCGCCCATCTCGAGGCCGACGACGCGATCGATCTCGTCGCTCTTGGCGGTCAGCATCAGGATCGGGAGAGAGTCGTCGGCGCGCAAGCGGCGGCAGATCGAGAGCCCGTCCTCGCCCGGCAGCATCAGATCGAGGATGACGAGGTCGGGCCGCACGCGCTGGAGCATGTTGTCCATCGCCTTGCCGTCGGCGACGCAGGCGACCTCGAACCCCTCGCGTCGCATGAAGTCGGCAACGAGGCGGCTGATCTCTGGATCGTCCTCAACCATGAGAATCGTGACCGCTTGCGTGTTCATGGCTGCATTGTGGGCAACGGCACGCGTCGCGCAAGGGCGCCGGCGCACCTGTTACATAGTGTTACACGGGGCCGACAAAGCCCTAACAAACGTTTCGCTCCTGCAAAGCGGTGCAGACGCCGTAGCGCCAGTCTCCTCCTCACGGCTCCCGCTCACGGCAGCCCCACAAGGAGACGACGATCATGACCAAGTTCTTCCTCACCTCCCTCGTCATCGGCGCCCTGTCGGTTGCTGCCGCAGCCGACGCCAATGCCTGGACGCGCTCGGCGACCGGCTCCGGTCCGCGCGGCACCTCCAGCGTCACCGCGACGGGAAGCTGCGCCAACGGAAGCTGCACGCGCAACGTCACCCGCACCGGCCCGGCCGGCAACACCTACACCCGCACCGGCACGATTTCGCGCTGAGCGGGCCGGACCGTCGCCGCGCCTGCCCCGGGCGGCGACGGTCCATCACCTCTGATCAGAAAGGATGAGCACCGTGTCATCGATTTTCCGTTTCCTGCCGCGAGCTGTGGCCATCATCGCCCTCGGCGCCTCGACGTCCGCGTTCGCCCAAAGCCAACCGCAAATGCAGATCACGCCGCAGATGCGGAGCGAAGCGCGAGCGGTCATGCAGGCCTGCCGCGCCGACTATGACCGGCTTTGCAGCGATGTCGCGCCGGGAGGCGGACGCATCCTCGCCTGCCTGCAATCCCATGCCGGCCAGCTCACCCCGACCTGCGCACAAGCCCTGCCCCGCGCTCAGGCGCTGAGGGACAGCGCCGTCAGCGCCGGCGTCGCACCGAAATAGGAGGACGCTGTGGGCTACGCCTCACTCCTGCTTGATCCGACGCTGCGGCACGTGGTCCTGGCGACGGCGGTCGGCCTGATGCTGCTCGAATACGGCATCGGCCGGCTCGCGCATCGCGAGACCCACGACTGGCGCGAAAGCGTCGCATCGTTCGGCGTAGCCCTCGGGCAGAACCTGCTACGCGCGGTCGAGGCCGGCATTCTCGCGGTGCCGTTCGCGTTCCTGTACGAGCATCGCCTGTTCGACTTCGCGCAGACCAGCCCGCCGGCGCTCGCCGGCTTATTCATCGGCAGTGAGTTCCTGTACTACTGGCAGCACCGCGCCTCGCACCGGATTCGCTGGATGTGGGCGACGCATGCGGTGCATCACTCGACGACGCGGCTGAACCTGACCGCGGCGATCCGGCTCGGCTGGACCGGCAACCTCTCGGGCAATTTTCTATTCTTCCTGCCGCTCGCGCTGCTCGGCTTCCATCCCCTCGCGATCGTGTCGATGCTGGGGATCAATTTGTTCTACCAGTTCTTCATCCACAGCGACTTCGCGCCGACGCTCGGCGTGCTCGAATGGCTGCTCAACACGCCGAGCCACCATCGCGTGCATCATGCCTGCAACGAGCCGTGCCTCGACAAGAACTATGGCGGCATCCTGATCGCATTCGACCGCCTGTTCGGGACCTTTGCCGAGCAGCCCTCCGACCAGCCGCTCCGCTTCGGTCTCGTTGGCGGAACGGCATCCTTCAATCCGATCCGGATCGCGCTCGGCGAATGGATCGCGATGCTGGGCGATGCCTGGAAAGCGCAGGGCGCAGGCGCGAAGCTCCGCGCCCTGTTCGGCCCGCCCGGTGGCTGAGCGCGCGCAGGCGCTCAGATCGTCTGATTGTACTCGCCGACCTCGGGATGCGTGCGCAGCACGCTGTTCACCATCTCGAACATGTCGTGCATGCGCTGCTCGGAGACCGGGCTCTCGACCACGACAACGAGTTCGGGCTTGTTGGAGGAGGCGCGCACCAGGCCCCAGCTGCCGTCCTCGACCGTGACGCGGACGCCGTTGACGGTGACGAGATCGCGGATCGACTGGTCGCCGATCTTCGCGCCCTTGGCCTGCAGGCCTTCAAAATGCTTCACCACCTTGTCGATGACGCCGTATTTGACCTCGTCGGCGCAATGCGGCGACATGGTCGGCGACGACCAGGTTCTTGGCAGCGCGTTCTTCAAGTCCGCCATCGACTTGCCGGGCGCGCGATCGAGCATGTCGCAGATCGCGATCGCCGACACCAGGCCGTCGTCATAGCCGCGGCCATACGGCTTGTTGAAGAAGAAATGCCCCGACTTCTCGAAGCCGGCGAGCGCGCCGGTCTCGTTGGTGCGGCGCTTCATGTAGGAATGGCCGGTCTTCCAATAGGCGGTCTTGGCCCCCTGCTTCTGCAGCACCGGGTCGGTGATGAAGAGGCCGGTGGACTTCACGTCGACGATGAACTGCGCGTCCTTGTGGATCGCCGACATGTCGCGCGCCAGCATCACGCCGACCTTGTCGGCAAAGATCTCCTCGCCGGTGTTGTCGACGACACCGCAGCGATCGCCGTCACCGTCGAAGCCGAGCCCGACATCGGCCTTGTGATGCAGCACCGCGTCGCGGATCGCGTGCAGCATCTCCATGTCTTCTGGATTCGGATTGTATTTCGGGAAGGTGTGGTCGAGCTCGGTGTCGAGCGGGATCACCTCGCAACCGATCGCCTCCAACACCTGCGGCGCGAACGCGCCGGCGGTGCCGTTGCCGCAGGCCGCGACGACCTTGAGCTTGCGCGTCAGCTTCGGACGATTGGTGAGATCGGCGATGTAGCGCGCTGGATAATTCTCGTGGAACTGGTAGGCGCCGCCGGCCTTGTTCTTGAACTCGGCGTTGAGGACGATCTCCTTCAGCCGCGTCATCTCGTCGGGGCCGAAGGTCAGCGGACGGTTGGCGCCCATCTTCACGCCGGTCCAGCCATTGTCGTTGTGCGAGGCGGTGACCATGGCGACGCAGGGCACGTCGAGGTCGAACTGCGCGAAATAGGCCATCGGCGTCACCGCAAGGCCGATGTCATGCACCTTACAGCCGGCCGCCATCAGGCCGGAGATCAGCGCATATTTGATCGAGGCCGAATAGCCGCGGAAGTCGTGGCCCGTGACGATCTCCTGCTTGACGCCGAGCTCGGCGATCAGTGCGCCCAGGCCCATGCCGAGCGCCTGCACACCCATCAGGTTGATTTCCTTCTGGAACAACCAGCGCGCGTCGTATTCGCGAAAGCCGGTAGGCTTCACCATCGGCTCGGATTCGAAGGCGTAGGTGTTGGGCAGCAAGACGGGTTTCGGCTTGGGAAACATTGATACAGTCTCGTGAAAAGGGCAGGAATTGATGCAGCCTTAGCGAATGCCGGGCCGCAGCGGAAGGCGGGAATGAAGGCTTATGGCCGATAATTGCGGCAGTTTGGTAACGGCGAAACGCAATCTTGCGCGGGACTTGCGCTCGTTCCGTTCAAAAATTTGGTGCGAATGGCCGTTCGTCAGCGCGCCAGGGAGCGCATGACGCGTATTACTGCTCCAGCACCATCTGCCCGTTGGCGTATTCGAAGCGCTTGAGGCGGGACAGGAAGGACAGGCCGAGCAGGTTTTCCGACAATGCCTCGTCGGGCAGCACCATGGCATCGACGTCGCGCACGATGAGGCCGCCGACATCAAGCATGGCGATGCGGGTGCGCGCGGCCTTGATGGTGCCGTTGGCGGTGGAGACGGTGGCGTTGTATTCGCTGCGCGAGGGACGCAGGCCGAAGCGGGCGGCCGATGTCTCGTTCAGCGCGACGACGGAGGCGCCGGTGTCGACCATGAAGCCGATGCGCTGTCCGTCAATCCGGCCCTCGGTCTGGAAGTGACCACGGCCATCGCGGGAAATGGCGAGGCTGCGGCCTCCGGCCGGCGCTGCGGCGGCGACAGCGACTGTCGTGCGCGGCACTGAGGTGGCAGACGCCGAGCTCATCTTGTCCGCCATCTGCGCCATGAAGGTGCCGAGGCCGATCATGATGGCCGCGAAGATCATAATGTTACGCATCACACCACTTCCGAGCCGGAATGCTCGATTTCACCACGCAACCCGTCTGCCCGCGAGCGGAGCCGCGGCCAGAACCTGGCCATTTTGGCGAAAAGGATGAGCGTACGGTTAATGCGGCTACTTAAACCTCTCCCCGCCTGCGGGGAGAGGTCGGATTGCGAAGCAATCCGGGTGAGGGGGTACAGGTCTATCGATGGAGACGAGCCTGAGGAGACAACCCCCACCCCAACCCTCTCCCCGCAAGCGCGGGGCGAGGGAGAAGACATCTCACGTCCCGCGCGGCTTCGCCCGCCGGGTCGGCAGTGCGCTCGCGGGATCGTCCGGCCAGGGATGGCGCGGATAGCGGCCGCGCAGGTCGGAGCGCACGGCGGCGTAGCTGCCGCGCCAGAAGCCGGGGAGGTCGCGCGTCACCTGCACCGGGCGCTGTGCCGGCGACAGCAATTCCAGCACCAGGGGCACCTTGCCGGCCGCGATTGACGGATGGGTGTTGAGGCCGAACAATTCCTGCAGACGCACCGCGATGGTCGGCCCCTGCTCGGCCTCGTAGTCGATCGCGAGCACGCTCCCCGTCGGCGCCTCGAAATGGGTCGGCGCCTCGCGGTCGAGCCGTGCGCGCATCTCCCACGGCAACAGCGCCATCAGCGCATCGGAGAGATCGCCGGC
The DNA here is from genome assembly GCF_018130765.1 of Bradyrhizobium iriomotense. Lineage (GTDB taxonomy): Bacteria > Pseudomonadota > Alphaproteobacteria > Rhizobiales > Xanthobacteraceae > Bradyrhizobium > Bradyrhizobium iriomotense_A. Next base: position 2,481 of record NZ_JAFCJZ010000015.1, on the reverse strand, counting down.
GGAGATGTCCTTGACCGCGATCTTGTCGTAGAGCGCCGGCACCAGCCAGTCGTCGCGCCGCGCAATCAGGCCGTCGTCGGACAGATCCGGCCAGCTGTCGCCCTCGGCCTTGCGCAGGAACATGACGCGGTCGCGCCATTGCTTGGCGGCTTTCGACCAGGGCAGCCGGTCGAGGCCCGCGGCAATCAGTCCGTCCGCAAAGATGCGCGCGGTGTCTTCCGAAGGCGACACGGCAAGCGTGGCCTCGGAGAGCGTGATCGCATGCAGCGCGCGCTTGCGCCGTGCGCGCAGCGCCATCGCGCCGCGATCGAAGGAGATCTCGTCGACGGTTCCGATATGCTCGGCGAAATGAAGCTCGATCTCGTCCTGCGTAATCTGCGCCGCAAGCAGGATGCGGCCGCTCGCCGCCGTTCCCGTCATCTCGCCGATTGCGATATAGGGCGCACGGGCGAGCGAGGACGTCTGCTCCACGGCGGCGCCGCGACCATTGGCGAGCACGAAGCTGCCATTGCCGCGATTGCGCGCGACGCGGTCCGGGAAGGCATAGGCCAGCATCAGGCCGGTGGAGAGATCCTCCTGTTGCCCCGCCTTCTCGGACGCTGCCACCTGCGAGGCCCAGCGTCGCGCCAGATCGCGCGCGCTCGCGGCGCGCGGGGAGCGGTCGCGGCGGAACTGGTCGCGCCGGTGCTCGAGATCGACACTGTCGCCGCCGAGCCCGCGCTCGGTGATGATGGCCGCAATCTCGGCGGCGGCCTCGCCCTCGCCGGCGCGATGCGAATCCACGATCATGCGCGCCAGCCGTGGCGGCAACGCCAGCGCGCGCAGGCTCTTGCCCTCCGCCGTGATGCGGCCATCGGTATCGAGCGCGTTGAGCTCGGAGAGCAGGCTCTTTGCCTCTTTCCAGGCCGGCTGCGGCGGCGGATCGAGGAAGGACAGCGCGGCGGGATCAGCGACGCCCCATTGCGCGAGATCGAGCACGAGCGAGGACAGGTCGGCGCTGAGGATTTCCGGCTGGGTGTAAGGCGCGAGCGAGGCCGTCTGCGGCTCGTCCCAGAGCCGGTAGCAGACGCCGGGCTCGGTGCGGCCGGCGCGGCCGCGGCGCTGGTCCACCGCCGCGCGCGCGGCGCGCACGGTCTCGAGCCGGGTCAGGCCAATGTCGGGCTCGTAGCGCGGCACGCGGGCGAGACCGGAATCGACCACGATGCGCACGCCCTCGATGGTCAGCGAGGTCTCCGCGATCGAGGTCGCCAGCACCACTTTTCGCGTACCCTTCGGCGCCGGAGCAATAGCGCGGTCCTGCACGGCGGCATCGAGCGCGCCGAACAGCGGCACGATCTCGATGCTGGCGTCCTGCACGCGCTCGGAAAGGAAATTCTGGGTGCGGCGAATCTCGGCGGCGCCCGGCAGGAATGCCAGCACCGAGCCGCTGTCGGCGCGGAGCGCAGAGACAATGGCATCCGCCATCTGCCGCTCGATCGGTGCGTCCGCCTTGCGGCCGAGATAGCGCGTCTCGACCGGAAAGGCGCGGCCCTCGCTTTCGACGACGGGCGCCTCGCCCAGCAGCTTTGCCACACGCGCGCCATCGAGCGTGGCCGACATCACGAGGATGCGGAGATCCTCGCGCAGGCCGGTTTGCGCATCGCGCGCCAGCGCGAGGCCCATGTCGGCATCGAGCGAGCGCTCGTGGAATTCGTCGAACAGGATAGCGGCAACGCCTGACAATTCAGGATCGTCGAGGATCTGGCGCGTGAAGATGCCTTCGGTCACGACCTCGATGCGGGTCGCGCGCGAGATCTTCGAGCCGAACCGCACGCGGTAGCCGACGGTCTCCCCGGTGCGCTCGCCGAGCGACTTGGCCATGCGGTCGGCGCTGGCGCGCGCGGCGATACGGCGCGGCTCCAGCACGATGATCTTTTTGCCTTTGGCCCAGGGCGCATCCAGCAGCGCCAGCGGCACGCGCGTGGTCTTGCCGGCGCCCGGGGGAGCCACCAGCACGGCCGCGTTGTGCGCCTCCAGCGTGCGCGACAAATCGTCGAGCACGGCATCGATCGGGAGGGGCGTGTCGAAAGTGCGGGGCAATAGTCTCGGTCCGTCATCGTCCGCGCGCGGCGGACGATCCAGTCAATTAGATCCCGGCCATTCCGGAGATCTGTGTGTACTGGATACCCCGCCTTCGCGGGGTATGACAATCGTGTGTCGCTGTCAGCCCCGCGCCGACGGGCGGCCGACGCTCTCATAGGTGAAGCCGGCCGCGCGCATGTCTTCGGGGCTGTAGATATTGCGGAGGTCGACGACGACGGGCTGCGCCATGACGCTCTTCAGCCGGTCGAGATCGAGGCCGCGGAACTGCACCCATTCGGTGACGACGACCAGCGCGTCGGCGCCTTGCGCGCAGGAATAGGCATCCTCGCAATAGGTGATGTTCGGCAGCTCACCCTTGGCCTGCTCCATGCCGACGGGATCGAACGCCTTGACCTTCGC
>NZ_JAFCJZ010000014.1 GCF_018130765.1 Bradyrhizobium iriomotense | reverse complement strand
CTTGAAAGTGCGATTCGCCATAAGACGAATCCTACATCAACTCCCAAAAAGCAACATTCTTGCCCAGCCTCGACGGGATGGGCGGGCAACACTCATGAGCCACTCGCTAAGGCAGCCTCGAATGTGCCGGCGAGCACATTGAACAGCTCGACAAGGGCTCTGATACCGAGAACATATTCAAGATCGCTGCCCCATCGTGCGTACAAGTCCGCTCCGGGGACAAGCCGTCCCAACACTGCAGCCCCCTCGGTCTCGAATGCGTATTTTGGCTCGCGCACGTGGACGATGCGAAACTTGAGCGGAGACCACATGCGAAAGACATTTCCGCCGAGCCACACGCCAACCTCGAAGACAAGGCAGCCCCCGACCTTCTTCTGCCATCGATTCCGGGAGCGGCCTTCGAATCCCAGTCGACCGCAGAATTGCTCCAGGAAGGGAATGACGTCCTGCTTCCTTTGTATTCCACTGCCGGTGTCAATGCGCAGGCGTTCGGCTTCCGCCCTTTGCAGCCGATGTAGATGGGCGACCCGGTTCTCGCGGAGCTCCTGGTCCCCATAAATTTTCCGAAGGTGCTCGAACACGCATCTCACGAGTGGCGGAGCGACGAATGGCGGCTCAACAAAATCTCTGGCGGCGAAGAGTTCGTCCAGCAAGGCGGAGCGAACTTTCGGCATGATGACGAAGGTTCGTCCGTCGGGATTGCCTTGTCCAAGCGACTGCATCGTTTCACGAGCGACTTCGTCCCAATATCGGTGGAGCAGGTCCGAGCACTCCGTTCCACAGAATTGAATGAGTTCGTCCTGCTGCGCCCTGTGGAGCAGGAACCCAAGCGCCTCGAACGCGGCTTGCGTCGGCCCTCTGCCGGGCCATTTTGTCACGATGTCGAGAAGCGGATGGTCTTCCATGGATTATGGCTCGCCCAATACGGCACGTAGCCCGGATGGAGCACAGCGCAATCCGGGGACACGCGCCAACCGATGCAATTGTCCCGGATTACGCTGCGCTCCATCCGGGCTACGAAGTGCCGGATTCGAATGCAGATAGACTTTCAGATCGCGGCAGCACAGTCGGCGCGTCGCCCGCCATGCCATAGACTTCGATGCCTCTCAGCAAGTCGCCACTCGAAAAGATGAAGATACCGCTGGGATGATCGCCTTGATTGATCATGAAGTCACCCAGAATATGGACACCCGGCGGCGGCTCCGCATGCCCCCTGATCTGAAAATTGATGCTGGCGCATCCACACAGACATTTCCAGGGCGTGACTTCAGCCAGGTCGAGCTGACCGAGATACTGCGTTGCCTCTTCCGTGCCGTGCTTGAGCATCCAGCGGGCCAGATCACGCTCGGCATCTGTGAGAGGACGATTTTGCCCTGTACTCAATGAAAGTTGCCCGGCTGATGGTGGGTCGTGACCGTAACTCGTAGCGCATAGGATCGGCGCGGCTATGCAAAATTCATCTTAAGGGCTCAATGATTCAAGGTCGATGCCCACTCCAGAGCCGGAAGCACCGTGCCGACGAGCAGGCCATATGAAAAGGCCTTTCGAATCGGTGTGCCCCGAGGAAACCATGCTATTCCGCCCATGAAATACATGACCGCCCAGAGACCAGCAAACAGGGTCCAATCCCGCCAGCCCACGCGCAACAGCAGACCGACTGGAATAGCGGTGCAGAGAAAGACGAGGCCGCAGACGGCAATCTGGCCAACGGATTGTCGCTCGGCGCTGGGTTGAGGCATCGGCCATCTGTCCATCAGTAGAGCGCGTAGGGCGGATTAGCCGAAGGCGTAATCCGCCACTGGTTGTCTCCGCATCGCGAGAAGCGGTGGGTTACGCCAGCGGCTGCGCTTTGCGCAGCCGCCAGCTAACCCACCCTACGCCGCCGTGCCTCACGCCACCGCCGCGTCCGGGATGCGCGCGGCTTCCATCGGGTGCTTGCCGCGGATGAGGTCCGAGGCGCGGTCGGCGATCATCATGGTGGAGGCGTTGAGGTTCGCCGAGATCATGCGCGGCATGACCGAGGCGTCGATGACGCGGAGGCCCTCCAACCCGTGCACGCGGAGCTGGTCGTCGACCACTGCCCAGGTGCTGTCCGCCGGGCCCATGCGGCAGGTGCAGCCGGGGTGGAAGGTGGTGGTGCCGCGCTCGGTGGCGGCGTGCAGGAATTCGTCGTCGGTGTTGACGTTGGGGCCGGGGAAATCCTCGTAGGCGTAATAGGGCGAGAGCGGCGCACTCTTCAAAAGGTTGCGCGCGAGCTTCATGCCGCCGACGATGACGCGGCGGTCGAGTTCGGCGTCGAGATAGTTGGTCTGGATGATCGGCGGCGCGAACGGATCGGAGGAGCGGATGTGGACATAGCCGCGGCTCTCCGGGCGCTGCTGCCAGGAGGCCACGGTCATGCCGGGCTCGTCCTCGAGCTGGCCCTGCACGCCTTCCTTGTAGCTCGCGGGCGTGAAGGTGAGCTGCAGGTCGGAGCTCTCCGCGCTCTCGCCGGAGTGCCAGAAGCAATAGACCATGGTCGGCGACAGCGAGAGCAGGCCGCGGCGCGCGGTCGCCCATTTCAGCGCTTCGACCCAGAGATGCCAGCCGCGGCGGAGCTCGTTGATGGTCTGGATGTTCTTGACGCGCGCCACCGTGCGCGGCGCGTAATGGTCCTGGAGGCCTTCGCCGACCGGCAGCGCGTGACGCACGTCGATGCCGTGCTGCCGCAACAGATCCGGCGAGCCGACGCCTGAGAGCTGCAGGAGCTGCGGCGAATTATAGGTGCCGCCGCAAAGGATCACCTCCTTGTTGGCGCGCACTTCGACCGGCTGGCCGCCGCGGCCACCCTTGGTGTAGCGCACGCCGACCGCACGCTTGCCCTCGAAGATGATCCCGGTCGCATGCGCGTGCGTATGCACATGCATGTTGGGCCGCTTCATCGCGGGCTTCAGGAACGCGGTCGAGCCGGAGACGCGCAGGCCGTTCTCGATGGTGCGCTGGCAGTAGGAGACGCCTTCCTGCTTCGCGCCGTTGTAGTCGGGGTTGCGGGGGATGCCGAGCGAGACAGCCCCTTCCATGAAGGCCTCGCAGAGCGGATCGCGCCAGTCCATGGTGGTGACGGTGAGATTGCCGTCGCGCCCGCGAAAATTGTTGTCGCCCTCGCCGACCCGCTTCTCCAGTCGCTTGAAGTAAGGCAGCACGTCGGCATAGCCCCAGCCGCGATTGCCCATCTGCGCCCAGGTGTCGAAGTCCATGCGCTGGCCGCGGTTGTAGATGTGGCCGTTGATCGAGGACGAGCCGCCGAGCGTCTTGCCGCGCGGCGCGTAGATGCTGCGCCCGCCGGTGTAGGGTCCCGGCTCCTGCTGGTAGGCCCAGTTGATGCTCTTCATGTGGAAGGTCTTGATGAAACCCGCCGGCAGATGGATGTAGGGGTGCCAGTCGGAAGGGCCTGCCTCGAGCACGCAGACGCTGACGTTCGGGTCTTCGCTGAGCCGGCTGGCGAGCACGCAACCGGCGGAGCCCGCGCCGACGATCACATAATCAAATCTGTCCATGGTCCCTCGGCCGCCCCTAGCGCGGCTTGTCGTTGAGTTGAAATTCCAGATGCGCCTGCACCGTCGGCCATTCGGCGGCGGTGATGCTGTAAACGACCGTGTCGCGCAGCGTGCCGTTCGGCGCGACCTGGTGGCTGCGCAGGATGCCGTCCTGCTTGGCGCCGAGGCGCTCGATGGCGCGGCGGCTCTGGTGGTTGAAGAAATGCGTGCGGAACTCGACCGCGATGCAGTTCAGCGTCTCGAAGGCGTGCCGGAGCAGCAGCAGCTTGCACTGCGTGTTGAGCGGGCCGCGCTGCGCACCCTTGCCGTACCAGGTCGAGCCGATCTCGACGCGGCGGTTCGTGGCATCGATGTTCATGTAGGTGGTCATGCCGACGATGTTGCCGCCGGCGTCGAACACGGTGAAGGGCAGCATCGAGCCGGCAGCCTGCAGGCCCAGGCGGCGGTCGATCTCCTTGCCCATGTTCTCCGGCAGCGGGATCGCGGTGTACCAGAGCTTCGACAGCTCGCCGTCCTTGACGGCCTCGACCAGCCCCTCGCGATGCTGATGCGACAGCGGCTCGAGACGGGCGTGCTGTCCACGCAGGGTGATGGGATCAGGCCAGGGCATATCTCACTCCATAATGACTGCCGTCATTCCGGGGCGCGACGAAGTCGCGAGCCCGGAATCCATAACCACAAACTCTGCGGCCCGATGGATTCCGGGCCTGCGTGCTGGCGCACGCATCCCGGAATGACAACGGATGTATCGGCTCATCCAGATACATTCACTTGTTCAGAAAATTCAACGGCAAACCGCCGCGCGGCCAGTCCATGGCGACCAGTTCGCCCTTGCCCGACAGCGTGATGTAGGCCGTCTTGAGCTCGGGGCCACCGAAGGCAATGTTGGTGGTGACGCGGTCGCCGGTCGGGACCTGCTCGACCAGCGTGCCGTCGGGCGCGATTACCGAGATGCAGCCGGAGACGAGGGTGGCGACGCAGACATTGCCGTTCGCCTCCACCGCGAGCGAGTCGAACATCTGGTAGCCGCCGAGGCCGCAGATCGGCTTGCCCCGCTCGCCGCGATAGATCGCGTCGCGCGGTTTCAGCGTGCCGGGCGCGGAGAGCTCGTAGGCCCACAGCCGCCCGGTCGGCGTCTCCGCGATATAGACGGTGTTCTCGTCCGGCGACAGCCCGATACCGTTGGCCGGCAGCACGCCGTGAACGACCTCGACGATCTCCTTCATGCCGGGCTTGAGGTAGTACATGCCGCCGACATCCATCTCGCGGGGACGGCGCTTGCCGAGATCGGAGAACCACAAGCCGCCCTGCCTGTCGAAGACGAGATCGTTCGGCCCGCGCAGATCGTGCTCGCCGCATTTCGTCACGACGGTCTCGACCTTGCCGGATTGCAGGTCGACGCGCTGAATCGACCCGCCGAGATAATCGTCGGGCTGCGGACCCGGCATGATCATGTTGCGGGTCGGAATCCAGGAGAAGCCGCCATTGTTGCAGATGTAGATCTTGCCGTCGGGGCCGAGCGCGGCGCCATTCGGGCCACCCGGAATCTTCGCCACGATCTCCTTGCGGCCGTCGGGATAGACACGGGTCAGGCGCTGACCGCGGATCTCCACCAGCACCACCGAGCCATCAGGCATCACGACCGGCCCTTCGGGAAATTCCAGGTCGGTGGCGAGGACGCGGACGTTGGACATGTGGGACCCTCCCGGCTGCTTGTTATGGCTTGCACGGGATGTCCGGCACGGGCCCCACACGCAAGATTTGCCTGCGGTTATGACAAAGTCACCCGGGCTTGCCAAGCAAGCGGGACGGTATGCCAGCGTTGCGCTACTCTTTCACTGGCATCCAAATTTCGAAGCCGCCATTGCCGGTCGCGGGATCGAATTTTTCGTCATAGCGCTCGAAATTCGGCGCGTCCGCGGCTTTGAGCCCTGAGGCCGGCAACCACTGATTCCAGATCGTATTCACCGTGCGGCGGATCGAGGCGACGTGCTCGGCGTGGGTGAACACCGCATAGCGCTGCTCGGGGATGCGGACGCGACCGAAGCGGCGCGGCAGGTCGGAGAAGTCGGCGACCTCGACGCCGGCGATGTAGTCGAAATTGCCGGCATCGTCGCCATTGCAGCAAACGCCATAGGCGACGTGACCGACCCGCGCCGGAATTTCGGCGACCTCCTGATGGAAGCGCTGCCACAGGCTCGGGATGATGGCGCCATTGTCGCAGGAGATGCGCTCAGTGGGGCCGGCGACGAGGAAGGCCTTCGCTGTCTCGAAACGCGGTGCAGCAAGGTTGTCGGATATGGTGGAGTCCATGAGGATCGGCTCCTGTAGCTGGAGTTGGCCGGTGCTGGTCGCGCTCCGCACCGCTTCGGGCGTGGTGCCGAACTGCTCGCGGAACGCGCGGGTGAATGCCTCGTGCGAGCCGTAATCCGCCTCCAGCGCCAGCGACAGGATGTCCGGCGCGCCGTTCGCAAGACTGCGCGCGGCCTCCGTCAGCCGCCGCGCGCGCACGTAGCGCATCGCCGGCAGGCCGGTGGCTGAGGCAAACGCACGCACCAGGTGGAACCGCGACACGCCGGCGACCGCGGCGATCTCGTCGAGCGTCATCGGCTCGGCCAGATGGCTCTCGATGTACCAGAGCGCGCGCTGGGCTGGGTTCATGGTCGGACCCTCGTTCGAAGCAGGGCCATGATGCGCCGAAGGCCATCGGCTTCGCTTGATCGGCGTTGCGGTCCTGCGGGAAGATAACGCCGGAACGCTGGCAACGTCCGGGGGTTCGTGGCTACATTCGCAAATCCGCTCACAAGAAAGCAGGAGGAACCGCGGCATGAAGATCACCGATGTGCGGGCGCACCATATCCGCATCCCCTATGACGCCGGTGTCGCGAGCTTCCGCCAGGGCGCTTCCGCCATCACCGCCCTCGACATGGTGATCGTCGAGGTCGCGACCGATGCCGGGCTGACCGGCTGGGGCGATGCCTTCGCCTATGTCAGCCCGCGCACCACGCGCAGTGCCGTCGAGGAGATGATCGCGCCGCAGGCCATCGGCCTCGAGGTTCCTGACGCTGCCGGCATTCCTGCGGTGATGGAGCAGATCCAGCGCAATCTGCATCTGTTCGGCCGCTACGGCATCACCATGTTCGCGATCTCCGGCCTCGACATCGCATTGTGGGACCTCGCTGCGAAGATCAAGGGCGTGCCGCTGCACCGCCTGCTCGGCGAGATCAGGCGCCCGGCCATTCCCGCCTATGCGAGCCTGCTGCGGATCGGCGCGCCCGACAACATCGCCGCCGAATGCCGGAAGGCGCTCGCGCTCGGCTATGGCGCGATCAAGCTGCACGAGACCACGAGGCCTGTGGTGTTCGCCGCGCGCGAGGCGATCGGCCCCGACATTCCGCTGATGGTCGACATGAACTGCCCGCTGTCGGGCGAGCAGGCGATCGCATTTGCGACAGCCTGCCGCGACGCGCAGCCGATGTTCCTGGAGGAGCCAGTCTGGCCGCCCGAGGATTTCGCCACGCTCGCCGACGTTCGCAGCAATGGCGGGCTCGGCATCGCCGCCGGCGAGAATGCCTGCACGGAATATCAATTCCGCCAGATGATCGATGCGCGCGCGGTCAGCCACGCCCAGCCGTCGGTGATCAAGGTCGGCGGCATCACGGAGTTTTTGAAGGTCGCGGCGCTGGCCGATCAACGCGGCGTCAAGATCGTTCCGCACTCGCCGTATTTCGGCCCCGGCCTGCTGGCGACGCTGCACCTGCTGGCGACGCGCGACGACGGGCTGGTCGAGATGTTCTATCTCAAGCGCGAAGCCTGCCTGTGGGGCGGCCGTGCCGATGTCGATGCCACCGGCCATGTCGTGGTGCCCTCGGGGCCCGGGCTCGGCTACGAGCCCGATCGCGGCGTGATGGAGCGCTATCGCGTAGGGTGATCGCCTATTTCGCCGCATCCTTCGGCGGCGGCGCGTCCTGCTTCTTCTTCAGGTCTTCGGCGGTCTTCGCCTGCGCGGCCTGGAGATCGAGAAGCGTCTTCTGCAGGCCGGCGATGCCTGTCTTCAACGCGTCGATCTGGCGACCCGCCGCATCCAGCTTCTGCTGGTGGTCGAGGTTGAGCTTGGTGATCGTCTTCTGGAGGAAGTCGACATTGCTCTGGAGACAGCTGGTGCGGCGCTCCCAGGTCTTCTCGACGGTGCAGATCTCGATGCCCGGCACGTCCTGCGCGCGGAGCGGCGCAACCGCCAGCGTGGCGAGCAGCAACATCGGGAAAAAAATGCCGGCGCTTCGAAGCGGCATGCGGGGTTCCTCGTCAAATAATCACGGCAATGTGCGCCGATTGCGCGTCGCGCCCGGACGCTACCACACTCGTACCGCATTCTCGCGTTGAGCTTGGCTTGTTCCCTGGGACGGGGAGCAATGAACCGCACGCGAAGGAAGTGGGCGCTCTTTCGCGGCTTTGTTTAGGGGAGATTTTTACAATGGCAACGCGCGATAGACGTCTGGCGGAGTTCGATGGCGCTGGAGAACCGCCACCCGGCCTGCCGGTCGAAGTGCTGTGCGAGGATCACAGCGGAACGTATCAGCTGCCGTTCGCCTGCCGCTATGTCGGAGGACGCTGGCAGAACCACGAGGCCGGCATCGCGGTCGAAGCGACCGTCATCGGCTGGCGCCTGCCGCGGGTGAAGCACTCGGGCGTCGCCTGACCGCGACTTTGTGTTCCAAAATGCGACGGGGCCGCGCTCCGCCTTAACCAACGGAACGCGGCCCGAACGAATCACGTCCGAATCAGCGGAGCGGCCTCGTACGCAGCTGTTCACGGCTAGATGTCGCCACCAGTTCCTTGGCCCCTACAATATCTGCGTACCATGAGGGGCCGCCTGGTCCCGCGACAAGCGCCAAAAGTTAACGGCTTCAATGACATGGCGGCCGGGGGCGGCGGCGTAAGGCCTCGCTCCCAAAACAGGCAGGGCGACGCCGCTCCTGCCTAATATTCGACCTCGAGCTCCTCGATCTCGGCCGGCTCTTCCTTTGCCGCCGCGATCCATTCCTTCATCTCGGGCATGGCCATGATGGTATCGGCATAGGCCTTGAGGCGCGGCTCGAGCTTGACGTCATAGGTGACGAAGCGCGTCACCACGGGCGCGTACATCGCATCCGCCATGGTGCGCCGCTCGCCGAACAGGAACGGACCGCCGGATTTCTCCAGGCAGTCGCGCCAGATGAACCAGACGCGGTCGATGTCGGCCTGTGCGCGCGACCAGATCTTGAAGCCGGGGAAATGGCCCTTGAGATTGACCGGCAGCGAGGCGCGCAGCGTGGTGAAGCCGGAATGGATTTCGCCGCAAATGGAGCGGCAATGGGCGCGCTGGACACGGTCATCAGGCAGCAGCCCGGCTGACGGCATCACCTCGTTGAGATATTCGGCGATCGCCAGCGTATCCCAGACCACGGCGCCCTCGTGCCGCAGGCACGGCACCAGGATCGACGACGACAGCAGCAGGATCTCCGCACGCGCCGATGCGTCATCCGGCGCAGTCACAACTTCCTCGAAGTCGAGCCCGGAAAATTTCGTCAGCAGCCAGCCACGCAGCGACCAGGACGAGTAGTTCTTGCTGCTGATGGTCAGTGTCGCTTTCGCCATATGGCCCTTCCCTCACGCCTTTGACCCGCACCCCGCCCGGCCCGCGGATGTGCTCATTCGCTGAGCTTGCCTGTGTCCTCACCCCGCTTCAGGAGCAAGCGATGTGCCAATTTTGCGGGCGGTTTGACTCCCGTCTGGCTTCGATATTGCATGACGGCACGGGACGGGGGCATTTGAGTATGATGTCGATGTATTATCAAGCCTTTCAGAACCATATGGATCTGACGGCGCCATGGCGGGCGGGAGCCTCGTCCGCGCTGAAATTCCTCAATCTGGTGCCCCAGGGGATGTCGCACCAGGTGGTCGGCCGGCTCTCGGCGGCGCTAGAGCTGATCTCGCGCTCCACCCTCACCTATGACCGCCCGGCCTATGGCATCGACAGTGTGATGGTAGGAAACCGCGAAGTCGCCGTCCGCGAGGAGATCGCCTACGCGACCCCGTTCGGCTCGCTGCTGCACTTCAAGAAGGCGGGCGTCGCGGAGCAGCCGCGCATGCTGCTGGTGGCGCCGATGTCCGGCCATTTCGCGACGCTCTTGCGCGGCACCGTGAAGACGCTGCTCCAGGACCACGACGTCTACATCACCGACTGGCACAATCCGCGCGACATTCCCCGCAGCGAGGGCCGCTTCGGGCTCGACGACTACACCGAGCATCTCATCGACTTCCTGGGACAGCTCGGCCCGCGCCCGCACATGGTCGCGATCTGCCAGCCCTCGGTCTCGGCGCTCGCGGCGGCCGCGATCATGTGCGAGGGCAACCACCCATCGCGCCCCGCAACGCTGACGCTGATGGCGGGGCCGATCGACACGCGCATCCAGCCGACCCGGGTCAACGAGTTCGCCAAGAGCCGGCCGATCGAGTGGTTCGAACGGAACCTGATCAACTACGTGCCGATGCAGTGCCGCGGCGCGCTGCGCAAGGTCTATCCCGGCTTCGTGCAGCTCACCGCGTTCGTCTCGATGAATCTCGAGCGCCACATCAAGCAGCACATGGATCTCGCCAACCACATCGCCAAGGGCGAGAAGGACAAGGCGGCGACGATCAAGACCTTCTACGACGAATATTTCGCCGTGATGGATCTGCCCGCCGAGTTCTACATCGAGACCGTGCGCGACGTGTTCCAGGAGCACCTCTTGCCGCAAGGCAAGCTGATGCACCGCGGCCGTCCCGTGAACACCAAGGCCGTCAGCCGCATGGGCCTCATGACGGTCGAGGGCGAGAAGGACGACATCTGCTCGATCGGCCAGACGCTCGCGGCGCAAGACCTCTGCACCGGCGTGCGCGCCTATCGCCGCGTCCACCACATGCAGGCCGGCGTCGGCCATTACGGCGTGTTCTCGGGCAAGCGCTGGAACAACGAGATCTATCCGCTGCTGCGGGATTTCGTGCACGTCAATTCGTGAGCGTCATCTCTGCCCAAACGACCGCCGGCCAGGGGAAACGCCACGTGCCTCATGCTCTTGCCTGAGCAGCTCCTGCGCTTCCACGAATTCCGGAAGATTTCGTTCAGTCTCGAATTCTGCGAGCACGGGAGCAAGCACCTCGGATATCGCACCCGCTCGGCCAGTCGTCTTGTACAGGCGTGCAAGTTCAAGGGCGCTGCGCAGCTCGAAAGTCCTGGTCTGCTGGTGTCGCGCGATGTCCAGCGCTCGCTTGAACGCGTCTTCGGCACTGGATTCGTCCGAAGGGTCATGGCGCGATAAAAGCTTACCGCGGACACGATGCAGCTCGGCATCAAGCCAATGCTGGCCGGATTGTCCCGTCCCGGCGATCAATTCGTCCAGGATTTCCAGCCCGGTCTCGACTTCGCCTAACTCTGCATTCGCCAGGGCGACATGCATCCCCCAGAACGGTTCGCAGAGGTAGCAATCGTTCTCGTGCAGAAAGGTCCAGCCGTGACGCATATCCGCCAGTCCGGCCATTCGGTCGCCGGCACGCCACTTGGCCAGGCCATTCAGATAGGTGCCCGCGGCAACGTACAGCGGCATCGTGTGGTCGCGCGCGAGACCGAGCGCCAGGATCGTCTCTGTCTGCTGCAACATGCCCCCGCATACCCCGTCGAACACAGCGCGATGAACCAGCGCATTGGCCTGGGACAGCGCCCGTTTTTCTCCCGAAGCCCCCACCGCGTCCGCGGCGAGCTTGCGCGCGCGAGCGGTGCTACCGAGCGGCCAGAGCACCAGGGCAAGAAATCTCATGATCACGAACGGCAGATCCAGCGCCGAAGCCCTGAAGGTCGCAGGATCCGGTTCGGCACCATAGATCGCCAGCGCCCGCTCGAGATGCGTTAGTGCATTCACGTAATCGCCGGCGAACCAGCAGGTGACGCCGCCCGTCCAATGGGCGACGACGGCGGCCACCGGCGAGTCCGGTCGTCGGTCCGCGGCGCTCCTGATGGCATCCGCCAGCTCCCGCATCGGAGCGAGTTCGCCGTGTGTCAGGCAGGCATTGAAGAGCCCCGAATGCACCGGCGCAAGTTCAACGGGATCATCGATGTCGGCTGCGAACTGGCGCGCACGCGTCCATGCCGCGACCGTTTCTGGAGCACTGTGGCCGAGGCTGCCCCGCAAGGCACGGCCATATGCGATTTGAAGATGCAGCCTGCTCATCATCCGCCGGGGCTCGTCAGGCAACTGATCGGCGGTTGCAATGGCTTTGCCGAGATGCGCGACCGCCTCGGTATAGGCCGAGCGTTTCAGCGCCTGCAGGCCCGCCTTGCGCCACCATTCGAGGGCGACCTCGCTCAGCCCCGCCTCAGTAAAGTGGTGTGCGAGAACCTCCGGCTCGGTCTCGGCGACGGCTGGAAACTTCTCGCGCAGGACATCGCCAATTCGCGTGTGAAGCAGCTGCCGTTTGCTCCTGAGCAGGCTCTCATAGGCCGCTTCCTGAACGAGGGCGTGCTTGAAGCTATAATTTGCTTCGGGCGGAGTCCCACGACGCAACAGCAGTTCGGCCTCTTCAAGTTGTCCCAGCGCAGCGCTCAGCGTCAGATCATCGCGTCCCGCCACGTATCTCAGCAGCGCGTATGAGAAGTCGCGGCCGATGGCGGCGCCGATCTGCGCCACCTCCTTGACCGGAGCGAGCCGGTCGAGCCGCGCCATCAGCGAATCCTGCAGCGTGGCGGGAATAGCAAGCGGCGGGAGCGGACTATGCAGGCGGTAGCGCCCGGCATCCTCGACGAGCAGGCCGGACTCCAGCACCATCTTGGTCAACTCCTCGACGAATAGCGGGACGCCATCCGTCTTGTCGATGATCTGCTTCATCATCTCGCGCGGCAGCTGGCGACCGACGACCACCTGCTCGACCAGCGCGCGCGTGTCCTGCCGATCGAGCCGGTCGAGCCGCAACAGACTGACGTTGGCAAGGCCCGACCAGGAAGGCTCGAACTCCGGCCGGGATGTCATGAGCACGAGTATCGGCAATGCCCTGATCCGATCGACCGCGAGATCGAACAGTTCAAGGGTCGTGGCATCGGCCCAATGCAAATCCTCGCAGATGATCAGCAGCGGCTGGTCTCTCGCCAAACCCTCAAGCTGATCGAGAAGGGCGGCAAATGTCTGTCGCCGCTGCTGCGCCGGGCTCAAGCCAAGGGGCGGGCAATGGTTTCCGGTTGGAATCGAAAGCAGAGCCGCAATGAGCGGCGTTGCCCGGGCGACCTGCTTGGTTCCAAGCGCCAGCATTGCCTCGAGCTTGCCGAACTTTTGTTCCGGCGTGTCGTGCGAGCGGATTCCGGCGGCGCGCTCGAGTTGCGCGACAAAGGGATGAAGCGCACTGTTGGTGTGGTAAGGCGAACACTGATATCGCACCCGACGGTGCGTCCCCAACGAGGGGCTTTCGGCTAGCGTTGCGACAATGCGCGACTTGCCGATGCCCGCTTCACCGGAAATCAATACGATCTGGCCCTGCCCCTGCCATGCCTCACGCTGGCGCGAGAGAATGAATTCGATCTCGTCCTTGCGGCCGACGAAGCCGATCGAGCGCGCGGCACGGACCGCCTCGAAGCGGCTCTCGGATGCGGTCGCTCCTTCCACCGCCCAGACCGCGATGGGCTCGCCTATCCCCTTGACCTCGCGGCGACCGAGATTGCGAAAGGTGAAGAGATCGCCAAGCAGCCGGCGCGTCGACGATGCAACGACGACCACTCCCGGTTCCGCCAGGCTTTGAAGCCGAGCCGCGAGGTTTGGCGTATCGCCGACGGTTGCGTGTTCCTCCGACGCATCTCCGCTGATGAGGTCGCCGACCACCACAAGCCCGGTCGCAATTGCGATCCGCAGCTCAACCTTTTCGCCGGCGCCTGTCTCGAGTTGGCGAATCGCGGAGATGATGTCGAGGCCCGCTCGCACTGCGCGCTCCGCATCATCTTCGTGGGCGCGCGGATAGCCGAAATAGACGAGTATCCCGTCACCGACGAACCTGGCGATCCTGCCGTCATAAGCGGCAATGACGCGCGCGCACGCGGCGCGGTAGGCCCGGATCACTTCCCACATATCCTCGGGATCGAGACGCGCCGAGAGCGCAGTCGAGCCGACCAGATCGCAGAACATAACGGTGAGGTGGCGCCGCTCGGCGTCATGAGGAGGAGCCGGCGACGCGATCAACGCGGCTGGATCGAGCTCGGCAATGGCACGCAGCATCTTGCGGCGATGACCGAGCAGGACTCCGAGCTTGTCAAAGTCCTCGTCCATCAGTTCGGGGAGGATGCCCACGTCGATCCCATTTTGGGCAAAACGCTCCGCGTATTGCCCAAGCTCCAACTTCTCGAGCCACTCCGCAATCTGCATGGCTCCACCGATCTTGTGGCTGGCAGTTAGCAGAATTTTGGACCACGGCCGCGCGCAGACAATATCCCAACGCCACCATGATGGCACGTCTTGTTTGCTGTGCGAAAATTTAGGTTACTCGATACCGATAGGGGTTCGGCCGGGACACCGCTCGAAGCGAACGGCCGCGCTACCAAACATCGCTGGCACGCAGCGTTGGACGGCAGAGGTTGCGATGAGTCGTCACTGCTCACTCGAGACCTGAAGCCGAACCAACACTGCGGCTTTCGCTCACGTACGATGCCAAGCGGGCGTCTTTCCGTGAGCGCACTTCTTTCGAGCGCGCTTCCTTCATTGCTCGTTCGTGGACGCATCGCGGCTGCGAGCCATCGTGCCCGCCGCAACCTGAAGCGAAGAACCAACCACCCAACAGCCGGCGACAAAGCCTATCAGGCCGTCAGGCAGATTTTGGTCAAGGACAAGGATGCTGACGGACAGAGTTGCGGCAATGGCCGCGCCGAACGTTCCGGCCGCACTCATGATCTCAGCCGGCTCGGAGCCGGTCCATTCTTCCGAGATGCTCGATCTCGGCTTCCGTGCGACATTGCCGGACAAATCAATTCCGACATAATAGCTGATAGCTCCGTAGAGCATTGTCAGGAGCACGATCCAGCCGCTTTCAAACAGTCCGCCTTTCTGACGCAACAGGGTTGCACCGACATAGAGGCCGCAAGAGGCCCCAACGGCCGCCAGGCCAATTCTTTCAAGGATATGGGCTGACTTGATCAGACTGGAACGGGCGATCCGAAGACTGCCGATGTGCCTCTTGAGGGAGGATGCGCTGGAAATTTCGCTGCTCATCTTCATTGGGGGGCTCCTTCTGAGTAATTGGCAGCCTACTGGCTGACCCCAAATAGAAGCTGCCTGGACGCGTTTCTCGATGCCCTTGATTCCCACTTCTGAAAAATTTGTGCTGAGTGATGGGGCTGGCTTGCTCGTGAGCAAGACGAGGAGCCAGGCCAAAGCTGCGAGCACGCGGCTGCGCAGGCATTGCATCTCACCCGCGTTCGTCAATGAGGTCCGGGTGCGGCAATTTCTTACGGGAGTGGTAGTTCAGAAAAAGAGTGACCGAGTATGAAGCGGTTCACATTCCGCGGTTTCCTGTCGCTCCACCCGGTCACAATTTCCGGAGGACGTGTGGCGCTCGCAGTCAGGCGGACCACTCCTCGCCCCAGACCTGGACGACGTGTCCGGGCGACACTTCGCGATATTGACGCACCGGCGGCTGGTAATCCGGTGCGCGCACCGGGCTTCTGATCTCGTCGTTGGAGGCTTCGCGCCTCGTGCCGCGACGCGACGGGTCTGGCACTGGCACCGCCGCCATCAGCTTCTTCGTATAGGGATGCTGCGGATTGCCGAACACGGCAGCGCGCGGGCCGATCTCGACGATCTCGCCGAGATACATCACCGCGACGCGATGGCTCATCCGCTCGACCACCGCGATGTCGTGCGAAATGAAGAGATAGGCAAGGCCCATGCTGGCCTGGAGGTCGAGCATCAAATTGACGACCTGCGCCTTGACCGAGACGTCGAGCGCGGACACCGCCTCGTCGGCGACGATCAGCTTCGGCCCGAGCGCGAGCGCACGCGCAATGCAGATGCGCTGGCGCTGGCCGCCGGAGAATTCATGCGGGAAACGCGCGGCCATGTCGGCAGTGAGGCCAACGCGCACGAGCAGGTCGGCGACCTTGTCGCGCGCCTGCGCGGCATTGGCGAGGCCGTTGGCGAGCAACGGAGCCGCGATCGCCGTTCCCACCGACATGCGCGGATTGAGGCTCGCGAACGGATCCTGGAACACGATCTGCATGTGCTTGCGGAAATCGCGTAAAGCCCGGCCGTTCATGGCCAGCACGTCCTGTCCCTCGATCAGGACCGTCCCGCTGCCGGGCTCCGTCAGCTTGAGGATCGAGCGGCCCGTCGTCGACTTGCCGCAGCCGGACTCGCCGACCAGCGCCAGCGTCTCGCCGGCGCGCAGCGTGAAGGAGACGTTCTCGACCGCGTGAACACGGCCCGAGACTTTTCCGAACAGGCCCGAGCGGATCGGAAAGCGCGTGGTGAGGCCTGAGACTTCCAGCAACGGCCGCTCGGCCGTCGAGACCGTATCGGGCGTCTCCACCGGTTCGTCCGATGTGCCCGTCACCTTGTCGACGATGGGAAACCGCATCGGCCGCACCCGGCCGTCCATCGAGCCGAGACGCGGCACGGCGGCGAGCAGCGCGCGGGTATAGGGATGCGAGGGCGCGGCGAAGATGCGCGAGGTGGCGTCCGTCTCCACCGCCTGCCCGCCATACATCACCACGGTGCGGTCCGCGATCTCGGCGACCACGCCCATGTCGTGGGTGATGAAGAGGATCGACATCCCCTCCTCCTGCTGAAGCTCCTTCAGCAGTTCGAGGATCTGGGCCTGGATGGTGACGTCGAGCGCGGTGGTCGGCTCGTCCGCGATCAGGAGCTTCGGCTTGCAAGCCAGCGCCATCGCGATCATCACGCGCTGGCGCATGCCGCCGGAGAAGCGGTGCGGATGCTCGTGGAAACGCGATTTCGCCGCGGGGATGCGGACCCGGTCGAGCAGGCGCACCGTCTCGGCCTCCGCCGCCGCGCGCGACAGGCCGCGATGCTGGATCAGCGCTTCCGCGATCTGGAAGCCGATGGTGAGCACGGGATTGAGGCTCGTCATCGGCTCCTGGAAGATCATGGCGACGTCGTTGCCACGGATGTCCTTCATGCTCGCTTCGGGCAGCGACAGCAGGTCGCGGCCGGCGAGCGTGACGCGGCCCTCGACGCGGCCGATCTCCTTCGGAACAAGCCGCATGATCGAGAGCGCGCTGACGCTCTTGCCCGAACCGGACTCGCCCACGATCGCCACGGTTTCGCGCGGCGCGATGTCGAACGACACGTTGCGGACGACGGGAATCCATTGCCGCTCGAGCATGAAGGACGTGGTCAGGCCTGAGACCGACAGCACGGGGGACTGCGCTTCGGCAACGGCCTGGTCGGATCTGCTTGTGCCGATGCTCATGCGTCGCCCCTGACGCTTGCCGCGGAGAAGATGCGCCCCCTCCCCCGCTTGCGGGGGAGGGTTGGGGAGAGGGTGTTTCCACGATCGAGGACCCCCAAGAGGAGGGAGCCCTCACCCGGCGCTTCGCGCCGACCTCTCCCGCAAGCGGGAGAGGCAAGAGGAGCTCGTGGCAGCACCGGTGTTCCCATCACCATCACGCCCTCAGTAACCACGGCTGCGATCGACCCGCCCGGGAAGCTCTTCGCCGCGGCGGTGACGTGCGATGACGTCGAGCACGTAGTCGACGGCCGTATCGGGCGTGGTCATGCTGGCATTGTGCGGCGTGAGCAGGATGCGCGGATGGCTCCAGAACGGATGGCCCACCGGCAGCGGCTCGGGTTCAGCGACGTCGAGCACCGCGCCCGACAGTGCGCCGCTGTCGAGAGCGGCGAGGAAATCGGCTTCGACGAGATGCGGGCCGCGTCCGACATTGACGAGCCCCGCACCGCGCGGCAGGCCCGCGAAGAGGTCCGCATTCAGGATGCCGCGGGTCTCGTCGGTCAGCGGCAGCAGGCAGACGAGGATGTCCGTCTGCACGAGGAAATCCGGCAAGGCCTCAGCACCTGCGTAGCAAGTGACGCCGTCGATCTCGCGCGGCGAGCGGTTCCAGCCGAGAAGCGGAAAACCGAACGCCTTGAGCCGCTCGAGCACAGCCTGGCCGAGTTGGCCGAGCCCCATCACGCCGACACGCCGGCGCCTGGCCGGCGTGATCCGGATCTCGCGCCAGACCTGCTCCTTCTGCTGGTTGATGAAGTGCAGGAGATCGCGATGCAGGGCGAGCACGCTCATGGTGACGTATTCCACCATGGTCTCGGCGATGCCGGGCTCCAGCATCCGCAGCAGCGGAATGTGCGGCGGCAGTTTCGTCGGATCGAACTGGTCGACGCCGGCACCGACCGAGAACACCAGCTCGATGTTCGGGAACGTCGTCGCGATGTTATCAGGCGGCACCCAGGTCACGAGATAGCGCACCTCTGCGGGATCGCCGATGTCGGGCCAGAGCCGGAACGGCATGTCGGGCGCGCGCTCCGCGAAGAAACGGGCCCACTCCGCGCCGCGCACCGTGTTGGCCTTGTAGAGAACCGTCATGTCACGAGCATCCTCAGAACGGGCTGACCGGCGCGAGCCGGCGGCCGTCGATCATGCGCTTGTGGCTGTAGGCGGCGGGATCGACCAGCGGCGTCGCGCCCGTCACGATGTCTGCGGCGAGCTTGCCGGCCGCCGGACCAATGCCGAAGCCATGGCCGGAGAAGCCGGTCGCGAGGAAGAAACCCGGCAGCGCATCGACCGGTGAGATCACGGGAATGGTGTCCGGCGTGCAGTCGATCGTGCCGCCCCAGGCTTCCGCGATCTCGATGTCCTTCAGCTCGGGGTTGGACTTGATCAACGAAGCCAGCGCCGCATTGACCAGCGACATGTCGGGCGCGGGATCACGTACACGCTCGGTCTCGAACGGCGACGGCTTGTCGAGGCTCCAGCTCGTGCCACGCATGAGCTGGTCGAAGAACGATTTGCCAAACGACAGCTTCAAGCCGTTCTTGCGATGCAGATAGGTCGGCCAGAAGGTGCGCGCGTAACGGAACAGATCGGGCGACAGCTCGACCGTGCCGCGGTTGCGCAGCGCCAGCGTGAAGCCGCCGTCGAGGCGGCGGCGGATGCAGTAGAAGTCGGTGCCGAGCGCGCCCGAGGTGATCTCCGGCCCCGGCGTGGTCCGGCAGGCCGTTGCGTTGACGAGGCCGATCGGCAGCTCGATGCCGTGGCGGCGGCAGAACAGCGACGACCAAGCGCCGCCCGACAGCAGCACGGATTGGGTGCGAATGGTGCCCTTCTCGGTGACGACGGCACTGACCTTTCCGCCGGTCGTCTCCAGCCCGCGGGCGGCGCAGCCCTGGTGAATGGTCACGCCGTGCTTGCGTGCGGCAGTCGCAAGAGCGGGCACGGCCATCGACGGCTCGGCGCGGCCATCGCTCGGCGTGTGCAGTCCGCCGACCCATTTGTCGGCATTATCAGGCAAGCGCTCGGCAACCTCTGCCGGCGTCAGCACGGTGGAGTGGACCTGCTGCTCGCGCGCGATTGCGGCCCAGCGCTCCCAACCGGCGAGCTCGTCCTTGCTCTTGGTGAGGAACAGGACGCCGGTGCGGCGAAAGCCGGCATCGACGCCGGCGTCGTTCTGCATGTCCTCCCACAGCCGCAGCGCCTCGCGCGCCAGCGGGATTTCCTCACGGGCGCGGCCCTGCTGGCGGCACCAGCCCCAATTGCGGCTCGACTGCTCGCCGCCGACATGGCCTTTCTCGACGAGGGCGACGGAATGGCCCTTCTTCGCGAGATGATAGGCCGCGGAGACGCCGATCACACCGCCGCCGATGACGACGACGTCCACCTGCGCCGGCAGGCGTTCGTCGCTATTTATACGGTTGAGCGGCGGGGACATGGGGCACTCCTGGCATTCACTTCGGTCGAGCTCTTGCTCGTCATGGGATGTTCATTCGCGGATCGAGCGCATCGCGCAGCCCGTCACCGAGGAAATTGAAGCTGGTCACCGCGAGCGTGATGGCGACGCCCGGCACGATCGCGAGCCATGGCGCGCTGGTGAGATAGATCTGCGCGTTGTTGAGCATGTTGCCCCAGCTCGCGGCCGGCGGCTGGATGCCGAAACCGAGATAGCTGACATAGGATTCGAGCAGGATCGCCTTGGCGACGTTCAGTGTCGCCGCCACCACGATCGGCGCGATCGCATTGGGCACGAGCTCGCGGAACATGATGCGCAGGTTCGACGACCCGAAGGCGAGCGCGGCCACGGCGAACTCGCGCTCGCGCAGCGATCGCACCTGGGCTTCGACGACGCGGGCAACGGCCATCCAGGCCGTGGCCGCGATCAGCACCGTGGTGGTGACGAGGCCGGGCTCGGTGAGCGCCGCGAGCGCGAGCAGGAGGAAGATGGTCGGAAAGCACAGCACGGCGTCAACGAGCCGCATCAGGACCGCACCGACGGCGCCGCCATAGAAGCCGGCGAACGCGCCGACGACGATGCCGATCGCCATCGCCATCACCATCGCGACGATGCCGATCGAGAGCGAGACGCGCCCGCCCATCATCAACCGCGCCAGCACGTCGCGGCCGAGCTCGTCGGTGCCGAGAATATGCGCGCCCGACAGCGGCGGCGCGAACCGCTTCATGATGTCGATATAGGTGTCGTCGAACGGCAGGAGATAGGGGCCCAATGCCGAGCCGAGCACGAGAACGAGGATGATCAGCGCACCCGCAAGCGCCAGACGGTGACGGCAAAAGCGCCGCCACGCGGCCTGACCGGGCGTGCGCTGGACAGTGGAGAGGGCCGCAGTCGCCATGCCTAGCCCACCCGGATGCGCGGATCGACGACGGCATAGAGGATGTCGGCGAGCAGCGAGCCGATCAGCACCATCGTCGCCGAAAACATCAGGATGCCCATCACCACGGGATAGTCGCGGTAGCCGATGGAATCCAGGAACAGCCGGCCCATGCCGGGCCAGGTGAACACGGTTTCCGCCACCAGCGCGCCGCCCAGCAGCGTCGGGAACTGCAGGCCTGCCACCGTGATCATCGGCAGCAGCGCGTTGCGCAGTGCGTGCACGGTGAGGATGCGCCATTCCGGCATGCCCTTGGCGCGCGCGGTGCGGATGTAGTCCTGGTTGATGACCTCCAGCATCGAGGAGCGCATGAATCGCCCCCACATCGCGGTCTCGACCAGCGCCAGCACCATGGCCGGCGCAATCAGGTGATGCAGCAGGTCGAGGAAGGAGCCATCGCCGATGGTCTGCCGGTTGCCGGCCGGAAGCCAGCCGAGCTTCACCGAGAACACGTAGATGGTGACGAGGCCGAACCAGAAGGTCGGGATCGACAGCGCGATCATGGCGCCGACGGTGGCGAGCGTATCGAACACCGAATAGCGGCGCAGCGCGCCAAGGATGCCGATCCAGCAGCCGAGCAGCACCGCGATGATGGTTGCCGTCGCCATCAGCTCCAGGGTGGCGCCGAGATGCGAGGAGATCACCGACAGCACGGCCTCGCCGTCGCGATAGGACTTGCCCCAATCGCCTTTCAGCATGCGGCCGAACCAGTCGAGGTACTGAATCGGCAGCGGCCGATCGAGGCCAAGCTGCTTCGTGACGCGGTCGAGGTCCTCCTGCGTCATCTGCCCGGAGACGGCAAACTGCGAGAGCGGGCCGCCCGGCGCTAGATGCAGAATGGCAAAGCCGATCGCCGAGACGATCACGAGCAGCATGATCGCCTGCGCCAGGCGATTGGCGACGTAGCGGGCCATCTCAGGCGATCCAGCCGGCCTGAGACATCAGGCCCAGTACCATTCGCGCATGTTCCAGCTGTTGATCGACATGTTGATGTTGGGACGGAAGCCTTGCAGCCCCTCCTTGATACCCTCGGCGATGAAGCTCTGGAATAGCGGCAGGATCGCCAGGTCGTTGCGGATGAGCTTTTGCAGCTCACCATAGGTCGCCTTGCGCTGCGCCAGGTCGAATTGCTTGGCGCCTTGAGCCAGCAGCCGGTCGGCCTCCGCACTCTGATATTGATACGTGTTGTAGCCGCGGCCGCCCTTGGCGGGAATGGCGCCGGAGCCGAAGCGCGGCGTCACGTCGGGGTCGCTGCCCAGCATGAAGTTCACGCCGACGATCACCGAATTGAACTTCGATTGCTGCCAGAAGTCACCCCAGATCACGGCCGCCGGCATGTTGTTGACGCGCATCGTTGCGCCAATGGCGCGCCAGTCCTGGATCAGGAGCTGCTGGCACTGCTCGCGCACGGCACTGCCCGCCGTCGTCGAGTTGGTGAATTCGAGCTTGACGCCGCCCTTCTCGCGAATGCCGCTGGAGCCGCGAACCCAGCCCGCTGCGTCGAGCAGCGCATTGGCCTTGGCAGGATCGTATTTGTGCTGCGGCAGCCCCTGCTGGAACGACCAGGCCTGCTGCGGCACGAAGCTCTCGGTCTGCGTCGGCAGGCCGTAATAGAGCGCATCGATGATCGCCTGCTTGTTGATGCCGAGATAGAGCGCCTCGCGCACGGCGCGATCAGTGAAGGGGCCAAAATCCAGGTTCGGCGCGATATGCTCGACCGAGGACGTCGAAGAGACGAAGATCTTGCGGCCCTTCAGCGTCTTCGCCTCCTGCACGAAGTTCGGCAGGATGCCTGCAAGGCCCGTGTAGTCGACCTGTCCAGTGCGGAACTGCGTGTAGAGCACGGTGAGATCAGGGATGTATTTGAAGACCACGCGTTCGACGTACGGCCCCTTGCCGTGATAGCCGGTGTGGGCATTCAGCTGGATATGATCGCCGGGTACGCGCTCACCCCAACGGAACGGGCCGGTCCCGACCGGCGCATTGTGGAACGGCGAGGCGTTCGGATCGGACACCTTCTCCAGGATGTGCTTGGGCACGATGAAGGTGAACGACGCCAGGATCGACATATAGGGCGAATAGGGCGCTTCCATCCGCCAATGGATCTCGTCGGGCGCCACGACGGTGATGTCCTTGACGAGGCTATGGCCGACCCGGCTGCGCGCGCGAAAACCGGGATTGTTGATCAGCTCGATGGAGAATTTGACGTCCTCCGCCGTGAACGGCGTGCCGTCGTGCCACTTCACGTCGCTGCGGAGCTTGATCTTCCAGGTCAGGCCGTCGGCCGACAGGCCGCCATTCTCGAGGGTCGGGACCTCGCGGGCGAGGTCGGGAACGAAATTCCCGTCGGGGTCGATGTACCAGAGCGGCGAAAACACCTGCCACCAGATGCCCTGATCGACCTCGATGCCGGGCATCAAGGGATGGAAGACGGTCGGCTCCTGCGACAGCGCCGCGATCACCTGGCCGCGCGGCTTGTCCGGCGGGCTGGTCGGGCGCTCGGTCTGCGCGAAGGCGCTGCCTGCGAGGCTCCATCCTGCCGCGGCGCCGACGCCGAGCTGGAAGAACTGACGGCGATTCGGAACACCGAGATGCACTGCCCCAACGCCGAACTTGCCGGTGTCGCCTGCCATGACCCACTCTCCTTGTCGCACGCGGCACCGTCTCCCGCGCCCCCGAGACCCCGGCAAGGGACAAGGAGTGGGCTTTAGTGCTTCTAAATTTTTCGATCAAAAGTTCATCATGACTAAATACAGCTGTCAATCACATTGCTAGGATGCGCAAACTTTTCACTGTGGCTGAACCCCAGATCGATCCGGTCCGGGGTGAGACGATGCATGGGAGAGCGACATGGATGGTCGCGGCGATACGAACGGCACCAAGGACGCCCCGGCGATCGAGGCCGACGATGCGGTCGACCAGCGCCTCGGCGAGACCGTGCGGCTGCTGCGTCAGCGCGCCGGGCTCTCGATCCAGGACGTCGCCAACAAGACCGGCCTCTCCAACGGCATGATCAGCCAGCTCGAGCGCGCGCGCGCCATGCCGTCGATCCGCACCCTGCGCCTGCTCAGCATCGCGCTCGACGTGCCGATCTCCTACTTCTTCGAGACCAGCGATCCCAGCGACGTGCAGCGCTACATCGTGCGCAAGAACAACCGGCGCCTGCTGCGGCTCACCGCCAGCGGCGTCGTCAAGGAAGCCCTCACCCCTGACGGCAAGGGCCAGCTCGAGCTCTACGAGCTCACGCTCAATCCCGGGGCGTCCTCGGGCACCGACTTCCTCCAGCACACCGGCGAGAAGGCGGGCTACATCCTGTCGGGCAGCCTGCGGCTGTGGCTCGACAACCAGGCCCATCTGCTCGAGGCCGGCGACAGCTTCCGCTTTCCGAGCATCGTGCCGCACATGTTCGACAACCCGACCCAGCAGGTGGCGCGCGCCATCTGGGTGACGACGCTGCGCCAGACCGATTCGCCGCCAGGTTGAAGCATATTCCCTGTTCCCGGCGGCCTTTCGGAGCCGCAAATTGACCATCGACGGAGAGCCGGGCAGTCTGTAGCTCACATGATGCCGGGCTCGTCGACATGCGCGGCTGACGTCTTTGGTGTGAGACATGAAACTCAGGGGGCTTCTGACACTCGCGATGGCCGTGCAGGTCGTCGTGACCGCCGCAGCCCTCCTCGCCTCCTATGCCGTGACCGGAGCCGTCGGTGGCTTCGGCACGCCCCAGATCATTGCTCTGCTCGCAAGCGCCGCCAGTGCGGCGCTGATCGCGCGTCTGTGCCTGCCTGCGATCGAGACGACGCAGCACGATCAGGCGAAGGCCATCGCCGAGAGCGCGCAGATCACGCAAGCCATCATCAAAACCGCGCTCGACGCCTTTGTGCAGACCGATGAGCGCGGCATCGTCCTGGAGTGGAGCTTCCAGGCCGAAGCCCTGACCGGGTGGTCGCGACAGGAGGCGCTCGGCGCCGACGTCGTCGACCTCCTCATCGCCGCGCCGCTCCGCGACGGCTTCCGGCAACGCATGATGCGGCTGCTGCCCGAACTGACGGATACGCCGATCGGCATCCGCTTCGAGGCGAGCCTGCTGCATCGGAACGGCGACGAGATCCTGATCGAGGCATCGAGCACGGCGCTGCACCTCGGCGAACGCACCATCATCAACACCTTCGTCAAGGACGTCACCCAGAAGCGCGCCGCCGAGGAGCAGCTGATCCAGGCCCAGAAGATGGAGGCGGTCGGGCAGCTCACCGGCGGCATCGCGCACGAATTCAACAACATGCTCACGGTGATCACCGGCACGATCGAGATCCTCGCCGATGCCGTGAAGGACAATCCGCCGCTTGCGACCATCACCAAGCTGATCAGCGAGGCTGCCGATCGCGGCGCTACGCTGACATCGAGCCTGTTGTCCTTTGCCCGCAAGCAGGCGCTCCAGCCGGCCGAGATCGACGTCAACGAACTGCTCGAGGAACTGGCAAAGCTGCTGCTGGCGACCTTCGACAAGAAGATCGAGATCGTGACGAAGCTGGACGCCAATGTCTGGCTGGCCTTTGCCGATCGCGGTCAATTGAGCTCGGCGCTGCTCAACCTTGCCATCAACGCCCGCGACGCGATGCTGGGCGGCGGCAGGCTGACGCTGACGACGCGCAACGTCGTGTTCGGCGTCCGCGAGGCCGTGGCGGTCGGCGCCGGCTATGCCGGCGACTATGTCGAGATCGAGATCGCCGACAACGGCACCGGCATTCCGCGGGCCATTCTCGAACGCATCTTCGATCCGTTCTTCTCGACCAAGGAGGTCGGCAAGGGCACGGGGCTTGGGCTCAGCATGGTGTTCGGCTTCGTCAAGCAGTCCGGCGGCGGCATCAAGGTCGCCTCCGATGAAGGCCGCGGCACGACATTCAAGATCTACCTGCCGAAGGCCGAGACCAGCACGCTTCGCCCGGCCGGCTATGACGAGCGCAAGATCGTGGGCGGACAGGAAACCATCCTTTGCGTCGAGGACGACCGCGACGTCCGCCAATACGTCACGGTGCAGCTTGAGAGCCTCGGTTACAAGGTCATCCCCGCCGCGAACGCCACCGAAGCGCTCGCCATCGCCGCGGACGGCAAGGCGTTCGACCTGCTGTTCACCGACATCGTGATGGCGGGCGGCATCAACGGGCGCGAGCTCGCCGAGCAGATGGTGGCCGCGCGGCCGTCGCTGAGAGTGCTGTTCACCTCGGGCTACGCCCATGACTCGCACACGCAGGCCCGCGCCACGATGAGCGCACCGCTGCTGACGAAGCCGTACCGCAAGGCCGAGCTCGCGCGCATGCTGCGCCGCTCTCTCGACACCGCCGTCGATTCCGCGGGCGACGCGATCCCGACGCCATACTCGGTGCAGGCCGACGTCGAGGGCTTTTTGCGCAGGCAGACGGCTGAAGACAGCGGCACCACGCGATCGCGAAAGTAGCCGCCTCGGGCCTAGCTCATCCTTCGCCGCAGCGTCGCCGACGGCGTCTCGCCGAATTTTTCGCGGTAGGCGCCGGCCATGCGGCCGAGATGGGTGAAGCCGAGATCGAAGGCGATCTCGGTGATGGAGGCATCGGGTGCGGATTGCGCAAGACGCGCATGCAGGCCGGCAAGGCGCATGTCGAGCAGCATCTGTGAGATCGAGACGCCGAAGTGACGGCGGAAGCCGAGCTGGAGCGCGCGGATGCCGATGCCGGAGGCGCGGGCAAGCTGCACGAGGTCGAGCGGCTCGCCGGCATTGTCCGCAAGATGGTCGCGCGCGGCGCGGAGCGCGCGTGGCAGACGCTCGGCTTGCCCCGAGAACGTCCGGATCGCATCCGACAGGCCATGCCGCTGGCCGTTGAGGAGGTGATCGAGCAGCGCCTCGCGCCAATCCGCCATTGCGACCGGTGACAGCCTGCCGGACGGCCCGAGGCGTTCGGCTATCAGCATCAGCTCGGCAAGGCTGGCTTGCAGGCGGCGCCCGGACGGCGCGTCCAGGTCGATCGCAGCATCGAACTCGACCGCGTCAGCCGCCCTGCCCGACAGCGCCGCGGCGCGCTGCTCGACCATGCGGCGGTCGAGCAGCAGGATCGCCTGCGCGCAGTCGCTCCACACCATCCGGGTCGGGATGGTCGGCGACAGCAGCGAGGCGGTCCGGCCCGGCACGGCGTCGAGCTCGCCGGCGCCGGCACGTATGCGGGCCGAGCCCGTGAGCGGGACCTGCACCAGGAAGAAGCGCTCGAGGCAGCCGGGATCGATACTGACCGATCCGCCATAGGCGACGTAGTTGATGGAAAACCCTGCGAATGCCGCGCAATTGTGCCGGGCGGAGAACCCGGAGGCGCGCAGCCGTGACGGTGTGAGATCGTGCGGGCAGAAGATGCGCCCGATCTGCTCGGCCGCTTCGTCGACATCGTCGGTGGTGACGCGGGCGAAATCCGCAAGCCGTTCGGCTGCAGACGCCCTTGCGCTCACCTCCAGCACGGCTGCGGACATCGTCGACCACGCTTCGCGTCACGGAATTGCTTTAAGCCTATAATAGTTCCCCCGACGCGAAAAGGGCCGCACCCGCAAAATCGTCGTGCTGCAGGGCAATAGCCGCATCCGGATTCGTTTAGCGGATAGACAGGCGGCCCATCGCGGGCGGAAGCTCCCTCCCCGCCGGAATCCATCAGGAGCAAGCCATGACTGCACTCGAAAAGGGCATTACCGCGAACGGCACGGGCTATGGCGGCAAGAGCTGGAACATTCTTGGCCAGGTCTATTTCCCCAAGGCCGTCACCGATTCCACCTTCGCGTTCGAAACCAACAGCGATCCCGGCCAGTTCGTGCCGGTGCACATCCATCCGACCCAGGACGAGTTCATCCTGGTGCAGGAAGGCACGCTCGACCTCAAGCTCGACGGCCAATGGGTCAAGGCCCACGCCGGCGACCTCGTGCGCATGCCGCGCGGCATTCCGCACGGATACTTCAACAAGTCCGACAAGCCGTGCCGCGCGCTGTTCTGGGTCTCGCCGATGCAGAAGCTGGAGGCGCTGTTCAACCAGCTGCACAATCTGACTGACCCCGCCGAGGTCGTGCGCATCTCGGCACTGCACGAGGTCGACTTCCTGCCGCCCGAGGCCAACGACTAGGCGGCAGCCTCCTTCGTCCACTTTCATCTGCTTGCAGGCACTGACGGCCGCGCCTTGCGGCCGAACGTGACCGCATGCGCGAAACACATCGATTGCGAGCAACCCCATGGTCAGCCCAAAACATGTCTGCGTGATCGGCGCCGGCGTCTCCGGCCTTGCCGCCGCAAAGGCGTTCGCCGCCCGCGGCCACCGCGTCACCATCGTCGAGCGCAGCGGCGATCTTGGCGGCGTCTGGGAGCCGGCGCGCTCCTATCCTGACGTGCAGACCCAGAGCCCGAAGGATCTCTACCGCTACACCGATCGCGCGATGCCGGACGCCTATCCGGAATGGCCGACCGGGCCGCAGGTCCACGCCTATCTCGCCGACTATGCGAAGGGCTTTGGCCTCGACCGCATGTTGCGCCTCGACACCGAGGTCGCCGGCATGGCGCGGCGTGCCGACGGCAGACCGGGCTGGACGCTGGCGTTATCGAACCAGGACGGCGCTACGACGAACGAAGATTTCGATTTCGTCGCGGTCTGCACCGGGCAGTTCAACGAGCCGCGCGAGCTGCATTGTCCGGGCGAGGACGGTTTTCTGGCGCAGGGCGGCCAGATCCTGCATTCGTCGAAATACGGCGATCCTGCGCTGGCAAAAGGCCGCCGCGTCGTCGTGCTCGGCGGCTCGAAATCGGCCACCGACATCGCCGTGAACGCGGTGAGGTCAGGCGCACGCGAGGTCACCATCGTGATGCGCGAGCCAGTCTGGCGCATCCCCTATTTCATCGGCGGGCTCGTGAACTTCAAGCGCATCCTCTACATCCGCGCACAGGAGGAGATGTTTCCGGGCTGGGGCGCCAGCGCGATGGCAAGGCTCGCGCATCGCATCGCCGCGCCGCTGGTCTGGGCAAACTGGCGCGGGCTGGAGAGCCTGTTGAAGGCGCAGCTCAAGCTCAAGCAGTGCAAGATGGTGCCGACGGAGCGGATCGAGGACGGCGTCAACTGCTCGGTGCCGATCGCAACGCCGGACTTCTATCCGATGGTCGCCGATGGCCGCATCAAGGCGGTGTTCGGCACGTTCGATCATTATGAAGGCGACAGCATCGTGATGAGCGGCGGCGAGCGCATTGGTGCCGATGTCGCGGTGCTCGCGATCGGCTACAAGCTCGGCGTGCCGTTCCTGCCCGAGGCCTATCGGCAGAGGCTGGTCGATGCGGACGGGCAGTACCGGCTCTATCGCCTGATCGCCAACCCTGACCTGCCGGAGCTCGGCTTCGTCGGCTTCAACTCGTCGTTCTGCACCGTGCTCTGCGCCGATCTCGCGGCCAACTGGCTGGTGCGCTACGCCGACGGCCAGCTCGCGAACCAACCGACGACGCAGGCGATGCGCGACAACATCGAGATGATGCTGCACTTCAAGCGCGTCGAGCGGCCCGCCGCGGGCGTCTACGGCGGCCTCTGCGTTGCGCCCTATCACTACCGCCATTTCGACGAGCTGATGGCCGATATCGGCGCAAAGAACTGGAAGCGCGGCGGGCTCAAAGGCCGCTTCCAGCCGCCTGACGCGGATGCCTATGCCAAGTTCCTGACGACGGCGCCGGACTACCGGGCGGCGTGAGAGGAGAATTGCGGCTGCGCGCGTCTGATGCTTACGATCTCCCTGGCCATCGAATCGACGGGAACCGCCATGGGATCGAGACGACTTGCCGCCGCGGCCTTTGCAGCTATTGCCTTCTTCGTCACGACGCCCGCCGTTGCACAGGGCGGCGCGCCGACGCCAAAGCAATCCGAGGCGCTCGCCGCCTACGAGCGCGCGCTCGGCGATTTCAAATCGATCCTCGCCGAGAGGCGGCGCCAGATCGAGGCGAAGGAGCCGCTGCCGAACCTGCCGGGACAGGCGCTCTATCTCGCGCGCGTCGCGGTGATCAGCAGCTACAAGGATCTTACGGATGCCATGCCGTCGCGGATCGGCAAGCCCAACAAGTTCGAGATCCCGCCGGCCTATTTCGACGCCGATATCGAGCCGCTGGTCGACGAATACGGAAAGCTGTTCGACATCATGGAGGCGCCACCGGCCAGTGCGCAGAACTCGGCGACGCCGTTCAAGGACGTCGTCGATCTCGCGGCCGCGATCGCGCGTGCCAAGGGGCTTGCACCTGGTCACGCCGAAGCTGCCGGGCGAATCAGCCTCGGGCTATTCTTCGCCGAGACCAACGGCAAGCAGAATGTCCGCAATGGGCGCTCGAACACCTATATGGGCAGCTTCCAGACCGGCCCCTCCGAGGACCGCAACGGCCGCAGGAAATGGGAAGCGATCAAGGGCGAGATCGCAGCGATCGATCCCGAGCTGAACGCGCGTGACGACAAGGAAGAGGCGCGCGCCCGCGGCACCGATCACCGCTTCAACCACTGGACCAATGTGCGCGACGGCCTGATGAACGCGCATGCGGACATCTTCCGGGAGATCCCGGCAATCGTGAAGACGCTCCCTGATCCGATCGACCAGATGAAGCTGTTCGAGCTGATCCAGATCGTGCCGACCCCGACAAGGTCCGCGCTCAAATCGGACGACCTCCTGAACTACAGGGTGTCCAGCCCCACCATCATGAAGCACCTGCGCAACAACAGCATTTTCGCCTTCGGACAGGCCGACCGGGCCCGCTCCTCGGCAAGCTTCCGCGAAATCCTCGCGGCGATGTGGCTGTTCAACCGGAAGTTCGAGAAGGCCATGGCGAAATATGCAGAGATCAAGCCGCGCTGAGGAAGCGGTTTGCAACTGCAACTGGACGTCGTAGGCTCCCTCCCACTCCCTCGTCATAGGGAAGGAAGCGCCACGATGCCATCGGCCATCTCATGCGCCTGCTAATCCTCGGCGGCAGCCAGTTTCTTGGGCGCGCGATCGCCACCCATGCCTGTGCGGCCGGGCACGACGTGACTTGCGCGGCCCGCGGCCTCGCGGGACCGATCGCGGCGGGGGCCCGCTTCGTGATGATCGACCGCGACACTGTTGACGGGCTTGCGCCGCTTGCGGGCGGGACGTTCGATGCGGTAGTCGATGTCTCGCGTCATCCCGGTCAGGTCCGCCGCGCGGTGGCGGCGCTGAAGCGACCGGGCGTGCACTGGACCTTCGTCTCGACCGTCAGCGTCTATGCGGACAATCGCACGCCCGGGCAGCGCGCCGACACGGCGTCGCTGCGCGAGGCCGCAACAGTGGATATCGAGCACAGCACCGACGCCATCTATGGCGCCGCCAAGGTCGCCTGCGAACAGACGGTCGGCAAAGACGCCTTCATCTGCCGGGCCGGGCTGATCGTCGGGCCGGAGGATCCGACGGGACGGTTTTCGTGCTGGCCGGCGCGACTGGTGCGCGGCGGCGAGGTGCTGGCACCGGGATCGCCCGACGACGCCATCCAGTTCATCGACGTGCGCGATCTCGCGCAATGGATCGTGCATGCGGCGGAGGTCGGCCTCACCGGCATCTATGACGGCATCGGACCGGTTCGCACGCGCGGCGAAGTTCTGGCCGAGTGCGCATCCGCCCTGAACCCATCCTGCAAATTCACCTGGATCGATCGCACCTTCCTTGAAGCGCACGACGTCCGGCGCTGGACCGGCCCGCGGTCGCTGCCGATGTGGCTGCCCCTGCCCGATTTCGCCGGCTTCATGGCGCGCGACACCTCGCCGGCGCGCGAGGCCGGGCTGACCGCGCGACCGCCGGCGGTCACCGCGCGCGATACGCGCGCCTGGCTCCGCAGCAGCAAGGGACCTGTCGTCGGGCTGACAGAGGATGAGGAGAAGGCCGTGCTCGCCGCGTGGCATGTCGGCAAGGCGAGCTAGTTCTCCGGCTTGTGGCCGTCCGCCAGCGTCGTCCTCGCCAAATGGGCGCACGTTCCCATGCCCGCCGGGGCCCTTCATGTCCTTTTATTCCCCGGGCCCGGGCAAAAATGATCGCGGTCAAGTTTGTTGCGTCCGGCGCCCGGTTGCATTTAGCTTGGCCGGACAAGAACTAATCTCTCGGGGGAAACATGACAGCCATTCCTCGCCTATGCGTGCGCCATGCCGCGTCAGCCCTGGTCGCAACGTCCCTGGCTGGCTTTGCCAATTTCGCGGCCCATGCCGAGATCGTCGTCAGCGCCAATGACGGCAAGATGGTGCTGGAGAACGGCAGCCCCGTCGTGCGCAAGCAACCGCTGCCGGATACGGTCAGCGTCATCGACTTCACCGACGGCACGTTGAAACTGCTCGGCGAGGTGCCGGCGCCTGCCAGCGTTGTCGGCCCGCCGCCGAGCGTGGCAATCGCGCCGGACGGCGCCTTTGCGCTGGTGACGGGCGCCATGAAGGTCGATCCGGCGGATGCGACCAAAACGGTGCCGGACGACAAGCTTTCGGTCATCGACCTAAAGTCCTCGCCGCCAAAGGTGCTCGCAACCCATCAGGCCGGTGCGGGCGCGGCCGGTGTCTCGATCAACCGCGCGGGCACGCTGGCGCTGGTTGCGAACCGCAGCGAAGGCACCGTCTCGGTCTTTGCGATCAGTGGGAGCGCGCTGACGCCGGCCGGCAAGATCCAGCTTGGTGATGCCAAGTCAGGCCCGAGCCACGCTGTGTTCTCGCGTGACGGCGCGACCGCGCTGGTCACCCGTGACGGCGACAGCAAGATCTCGCTCCTGACCGTGGACGGGACCAAGGTCGAGTACGCCAAGCGCGACCTCTCCGCGGGCGTCCGCCCCTATGACATCGACCTCACCGGCAGCGCGGCCGCCGTTGTCGGCAATGTCGGCGCCGGCAGCGGCGACAACGACACGATCAGTCTGATCGACATGACCGCCACGCCGATCCGCGTCGTCTCGACCGTGACCGTCGGGCAGACACCTGAAGCGGTGAAGATGTCGCCGGACGGCGGCCATGTTGCGGTGACTGTCATGAACGGCTCGAACAAGCCGCCCGCCTCGCCGTTCTTCAACGATTTCGGCCTGCTGAAGATTTACAAGATTTCAGGGACTGATCTCACGCCGGTGGCGGAGGCCAAGATCGGCCATTGGTGCCAGGGCATGGTGTGGTCGAAGGACTCCAAATATCTCCTGACCCAGTGCATGGTCGAAAGCGAGCTGATCGCATTCTCGTTCGACGGCAAGGCGCTGACCAGGACGTCCACGCTCAAGCTGCAGGTGAGCCCCGCGGGGATCAGAACCGCGGAGCCGTAGGATCAGCGCGCGGCGCAGCCAAGCTGCGCCGCATGCCCTACTCCGTGCGGATCGGCGTGTCCTTCAGGCCGTTGTTGTCATAGGCCTTGCGCAGGGTGCCGTTGGTCACCGCTTCGTTCATGAATTTGCTGACGAAGGTCAGCGCCTGGTTGTGGCCAAGCGGAACGGCGACGGCGGTCACCGTCTTCTTGAAGGTCTCGTCGAGCACCCGTGTACCCGGAATCTTCTGCGCCATCTTGTTGAGCTGGTCGCGCGACAGCGCGAAGGCATCGATCTCGCCGCTCTTCAGCAGGCCGAAGATTTCATCGTATGTCTGATAGCCGGTCACCTTCGCATTCTTCAGATGCGCGATCGCGCCGCGCATGGTGGTCGTCGCGTTGACGGCCGCGACCTTGATGCCGGGTTGGTCCAGCGTGGCGAAATTGGTGATGCTCGAACCCGGCTTGACGATGTAGGTGGCGTCCGCGACCTCGTAGATCGGGCCAAACAGCATCTTGCTCTCGCGCTCGGGATCCTTGGGGAGCCATGTGACGTCCCAGGTGCCTTTGCCGGCCGCATCGGTGATCTGTCCGGAATTCTGGTGCACGACATATTCGACGGGCACACCGATCTGCGCGGCCATCTCCTTGCCGAGGTCGACCGGCACGCCGGCGAAGCTTGCTTCCGTCCTGGTCGACCAGAACGCGCCGCCTGCCGGGCTGATCGCGATCGCGACCCGCAGCTTGCCGGTCGGCGCGATCTCGTCCTTCAGGCCATCGGCTAGCGCAGGCATGGCGAGGGCCGCTGCGAGAACGAGGCCGGCAAGGGCCGAGTGGAGGATCGTGGGCATGTCATGTTCTCCTCACCTTTTCTTCTTTCAACTGCTCAGTCTCCGGCACACGGCCTGACACAATTCTGGTCGATCGTGCGCGCAGTGAAAAGCGGTTTGTCATGACAAATCTGTCAAAAGCCATGGCGCGGTTTGCAGTGCAAGGCCCGTGACTGCCATGGCTATGGTGTTCCACGGCCGGGCGTTTGTTGGTAGCCTGCCGCACCGACAGACAATAATCGGGGGCTACCGAATGACCTGCGCGAATCCCGCATCGCTCGCCCATCGCAATGGAGCGTGGAGACATGTCGGACGGGCGCTGGCCGCCGCGAGCGCCATGATCGCGCTCGCCGGCTGCGAGGACAAGAACGCCTACGTGGCGCCGCCGCCGCCGAAGGTGGACGTGGCGACCCCGGTGCAGCGGCCGGTGACGCGCTATGTCGAGGCCACCGGCAACACCGCGCCGATCAAGAGCGTCGATCTCGTCGCACGCGTGCAGGGTTTCCTGCAATCGATCGACTATCAGGACGGCAGCTTCGTCAAGCAGGGCACCCAGCTGTTCACGATCGAGCCGGAGACGTACAAGCTCAAGGTCGAGCAGGCGAAGGCCGCGGAGGTCGGCGCGCAAGCCACGGTCAAGCAGGCCGAAGCCGATTTCAAGCGGCAGGTCGAGCTCGTGCAGCGCCAGGCAGTCTCGCAGTCCACCCTCGACACCTCGACATCGACCCGCGACAACGCCCAGGCCAACCTCCAGCAGGCCCAGGTCAATACCAGGCTCGCCGAGGTCAATTACGGCTACACCAACGTGACCGCGCCGTTCGACGGCATCGTCAGCGCGCACCTGGTTTCGGTCGGCGAGCTCGTCGGCGTCTCCTCCCCGACCCAGCTCGCGACCATCGTCGCGATGGACCCGATCTGGGTGAACTTCACGGTCAACGAGCAGGACGTCCTTCGCATCCGCGCCGAAGCGGCCCGCCGCGGGCTGACCGTCGCCGAGCTCAGACAGTTGCCGGTCCAGGTGGGCCTCCAGACCGAGACCGGCTATCCGCATGAAGGCCACCTCGACTACGTCTCGCCGACCCTCAATACATCGACGGGCACGCTCGCGGTGCGCGGCGTCGTGCCCAACGACAAGCGGGCGCTGCTGCCAGGTTATTTCGTCCGCGTCCGCGTGCCCTTCACCCAGGAGAAGGAAGCCCTGCTCGTCCCCGATACCGCGCTCGGTAGCGATCAGGGCGGCCGCTATCTCCTCGTCGTCAATAACGACAATGTCGTCGAGCAGCGCAAGGTGCAGATCGGGCCGACCGACAACGGCCTGCGCGTGATCGAAAGCGGGCTGAAGCCGGACGACCGCGTCGTGATCGCGGGACTGCTGCGGGTGATCCCGGGGCAAAAGATCGACCCGCAGGTGACGAAGATCGACCAGTCCCAGGCGTCCACCAAGTAGGAGCCGCCGGCCATGATCTCAAAGTTCTTCATCGAGCGGCCGGTCCTCTCGAACGTCATCGCGCTCTTGATGATCCTGATCGGCGGCGTCGCGCTGTTCAATCTTGCGGTCGCGCAATACCCCGACGTGGTGCCGCCGACGGTGCAGGTCACCACGCGCTATCCCGGCGCCAGCGCCAAGACCGTGATCGACACGGTTGCCTTGCCGATCGAGCAGCAGGTCAACGGCGTCGAGGACATGCTCTACATGCAGTCCTACAGCGGCTCCGACGGCACCTACACGCTGACCGTGACGTTCAAGATCGGCACCGACCTGAACTTCGCGCAGGTGCTGGTGCAGAACCGCGTCTCCAGCGCGCTCGCGCAGCTGCCGCAGTCGGTGCAGAACCAGGGCGTCACCGTCCAGAAGAAATCGACCGCGATCCTGCTGTTCGTCACGCTGACCTCGCCTGGGGCCAAGTACGACAGCCTCTATTTGAGCAACTACGCCACCATCAACATCCGCGACGAGCTCTCCCGCCTGCCCGGCGTCGGCAACGTCACGGTGTTCGGTGCCGGCCAATATTCGATGCGGGTGTGGCTCGATCCGAACAAGCTGCTGGCGCGCGGATTGGTGCCGCAGGACGTCATCAACGCGATCCAGCAGCAGAGCCAGCAGGTCTCGGCCGGCCAGGTCGGCGCGCCGCCGACGCCGCCGGGCCAGGCCTTCCAGTACACGCTCAACGTCAATGGACGGCTCGACGACACCACCCAGTTCGAGAACATCATCGTCAAGACGGGGACCAGCGGCGACGTCACGCGGGTGCGCGACGTCGGCTGGGTCGAGCTCGGCGCGCAGACCTACAGCCAGATCTTCTCGCTCAACAAGCAGCCCGCCACCGGCATCGGCGTGTTCCAGTCGCCCGGCGCCAACGCGCTCCAGGTCGAGCAGGCGGTCGAGAAGAAGATGGCGGAGCTTGCCAAGCGCTTCCCGGAGGGCATCAAATACGACACGCCGTTCGACACCACCAAATTCGTCGAGGCCTCGGTGCACGAGGTCTACATGACGCTGATCGAGGCCGGCCTGCTGGTGCTGGTCGTGATCCTTGTTTTCCTGCAGGACTGGCGCGCGATGCTGGTGCCGGCGACGACGGTGCCGGTCACCATCATCGGCGCCTTCGCCGCGATGGCGGCGCTCGGCTTCACCATCAACATGTCGACGCTGTTCGCGATTGTGCTCGCGATCGGCATCGTGGTCGACGACGCCATCGTCGTGGTGGAAGGCGCCGCGCACAATATCGAGCAGGGCATGAACGGCCACGATGCCGCGATCAGGGCGATGGACCAGCTGTTTGCGCCGATCGTCGGCATCACCCTGGTGCTGATCTCGGTGTTCCTGCCGGCCTCGTTCCTCGCGGGCCTGACGGGCCGCATCTACTCGCAATTCGCGCTGGTGATCGCGGCGACTGCGCTGCTGTCCGCCATCAACGCGGCGACCTTGAAG
Organism: Bradyrhizobium iriomotense; assembly: GCF_018130765.1. Classification (GTDB taxonomy): domain Bacteria; phylum Pseudomonadota; class Alphaproteobacteria; order Rhizobiales; family Xanthobacteraceae; genus Bradyrhizobium; species Bradyrhizobium iriomotense_A. The sequence goes on along the minus strand of NZ_JAFCJZ010000014.1, from coordinate 200,908 downwards.
CCGACGCAATGCGCGCTGTGGCTGCGGCCGACGGTGCCGCCGGAGCAGCGCAACTTCTTCTATCGCGGCTTCAACAACGTCTATAACCGGGTCGAGCGCGGCTATACGCGGCTGATCACCTTCCTGGTCAGGAACGCCACGGTGTCGGTCGCCGTCGCGCTGGTGCTGATCGGGGTTGGCGGCTATGGCCTGTCGCGGGTGCCGACCGGCTTCCTGCCGATCGAGGACCAGGGCTACCTGATCGCCGCCATCCAGCTGCCCGACGGTGCCTCGCTGGAGCGGACCCAGAAGGTGCTCGACCGTGCCAGCGAGATCATCAAGGATGCGCCGGGCGTGGCGCAGGTCATCACCATCGCCGGCATCTCCGCGCTCGACAGCAGCGCGAGCCTTGCCAATGCCGGCGTCGCCTACATCATCCTGAAGGACTGGGATGCGCGCAAAGGGCCCGGCGAGGATCTGCGCTCGCTGGTCTACGGCCTCAACGACAAGCTCGCCGTGATCATGGAGGCGCGCACCATCGTGCTGCCGCCGCCGCCGATCCAGGGCATCGGCAACGCCGCCGGCTTCTCGATGCAGGTCGAGCTGCGCGACGGCAACAGCGATTTCGCCAAGCTGCAGGCGATCACCGGCGCGATGGTGAGTAACGGCCAGAGCCAGAGCGCACTGCAACGCGTGCAGTCCTCGTTCCGCTCCTCGGTGCCGCAATTCAACGTCGAGATCGACCGCATCAAGACCCAGACGCTGCACGTCACCACCGACCAGGTGTTCTCGGCGCTATCGACCTATCTCGGCTCGTCCTATGTCAACCAGTTCAACAAGTTCGGCCGCGTGTTCCAGGTCTATACGCAGGCCGATCCCGCCTTCCGCGTCACCGAGCGCGACATCGCCAACATGCAGGTGCGCAACTCGAACGGCGACATGATCCCGATCGGCACCGTTGCCAAGATCACGCCGGCGACGGGTCCGTCGCTGATCAGCCTTTACAATCTCTATCCCTCCTCGACCATCATCGGCCTGCCGGCGCAGGGCTACTCCTCCGGCCAGTCGCTGAAGCTGATGGAGGAGATCGCGGACAAAACGCTGCCGCCCGGCACCGGCTATGAATGGACCGCGATGTCGTATCAGGAGAAGGCGGTCTCAAACCAGATCTACTGGGTGTTCGGGCTTGCCATGCTGCTGGTCTATCTCGTGCTCGCCGGCCAGTACGAGAGCTGGTACGCGCCGATCTCGGTGATCCTCGCCGTGCCGCTGTCGCTGATCGGGCCGATGCTGATCCTGAGCGGCCTCAAGATCGACAACAACCTCTACTGCCAGATCGGCCTGATCCTCTTGATCGCGCTGTCGGCGAAGAACGCCATCCTGATCGTCGAGGTCGGGCTCGAACTGCACGGCCGCGACGGCAAGCCGATCCTGGAGGCGGCAATCGAGGCGGCGCGCGCCCGCTTCCGCCCGATCCTGATGACGTCGTTCGCCTTCATCCTCGGCGTGGTGCCGCTGGTGCTCGCGACCGGCGCTGGCGCCAGCGCCCGCAAGTCGATCGGCATCACCGTGTTCTCAGGGATGCTGGCCTCGACTTGTCTCGCGGTGCTGTTCGTGCCGGCCTTCTTCGTGGTGGTGCAGCGCTTCGAGAACTGGCGCGCTTCGAAGAAGGCACCGAAGCCGCAGCCGGTGGCGGAGGTGAAGCCTTAGGCCTTCTTCGCCGACGCCTGCCGCGCCTCGCCGCTCGAGACCAGCAGCACCGAGACCTTCGACTGCCGTAGCACGGCGTCGGCGACGCCGCCGAAGGAGAGATGATCGGCCTGGATGCGGTCGACGCCGATGACCACGAGATCGACGTCGGTGGTGTCTATCTCGCGCAGGATCGCGGCCTCCGGCGACCGGTTCACGCGCAGCGTCGTGGTGATGTCGACGTCGTAGCGGGCGGCGAGATCGCTGGCGTCCTTCAGGATGCCCGTTTCCTGGCTGAGGCCACGGGACGCCCCGCGTTGCGCGCCCTTGTCCCGCGTCGTCGCCACATAGATCACACGCAGCGAGCCTGACCCGGCCTGCGCCAGCGCGACCGCGACCTCGGCGCCGCGCTTGGAGACGGCGCTGCCGGAGACCGGGACGAGGATGTTGAGACCATTGGGCACCGGCTGCTTCAGATGGCTGCCCTTGGCCAGCACGATCGCGAGCGGCCCTTCGAATTGGGCGGCGATGTCCTCGACCTTCCTGTCGAAACGATCCTTGGTCGCGATGACCTTGTCGATGCCGACGACGAGGAAATCGAAGCCCTTCTTCGCCTCCTCGCCGACCGCTTCGCCGAGGTCCGATCTGCGAATTCGCGTCGTCACATCGACGTTCCCGGCCGCGGGATCGGGAGCCACCATTTCGGCCGCCCTCTTCACCACGGCTTCATGGCTCTCCTCCACGTCGCGGCCCCTCTCCTGCTCCGTGGCGCGCTTGCCGACATGCAGCACGGTGATCGGCAGGCCGCGCATGCCGGCGATCAGGCCCGCGATGTGGGCGGCAAAGGTGGCGTTGACGCTCTCGTCGACCGCGAGCAGGGGACGTTCGAGGTTGGCGACGAAACCGCGCTTCTCGAATTCCTCGCGCTCCAGGCGCTCCTTCTCCTCCTCGTTCATCGGCAGCCTGGACAGTGCCGCGCGCAGCATCGGCGGCATCGCCATCGTGGTCACGATCGCCATCGTCACGATCATCGTGAACAGGTTCTGGCTGAGCACGCCGATGGACAGGCCGATGGTGGCGATGATCACCTCGGTCGAGCCGCGCGCGTTCATGCCGCTTGCGAGCGCCAGCGACTCCCGCGTGTTCAACCCGCCCAATGTGCCCCCGACGAAGGCACCGCCGAACTTGCCGACGCTGGCGATGACGACGAGGAGGCCGGTGAGCATCAGGAGGTTGGGATCGCGCAGCACCGACAGATCGGCGGCAAGGCCCGCAAGGCCGAAGAACACCGGCATGAAGAAGCTCGAGATCAGGCCGCGCAGGCGCTCGTCGATCTGCCGCGTCAGGATCGGCGACTCCCCGACCAGGATGCCGGCGACGAAGGCACCGAGCACGGTGTGCACGCCGATCAGGTGCGTGATCAGTGCCATCGTGCCCATCAGCAGCAGGATCACGGTGATGACGGGCGCGGTGCTGACGAGGGTGTCGTTGGCCCAGCGGATGAGCTGGAACACCAGGCGGCGGCCGATGGTGAAGCTGACCACGAGGAAAGCCAGCGTGCCGAACACGGCCTTGGCGACCGAGGCCACGTCAATCGTGCCTTGCGAGGCCAGGCTGAAGATGACGGCGATGATGATCCAGCCGATGGTGTCGTCGATCACGGCGGTCGCGACGATGATCTGCCCGACATCGCGGCGCATGAAGTTCATCTCGCGGACGACCACGGCGACGATCTTCACGGAGGAGATCGACAGCGCCGTGCCCATGAACAGCGAGGCGACGAGGCGCGCGTGCGGATCGGGCAGCAGCGCGTCCGGCAGGAACTCGCCGAGGGCAAAGCCGCAGGCGAAGGGCACGACGATGCCGGCGATCGAGATCGCGATCGCGGCCTTGCCGACCTTCCTGACCAGCTTGAGGTCGGTCTCCATGCCGGTCAGCAACAGCAGAAAAAGAATCCCGAACTGGGCGATGCCGTCGATCATCGCCTTCTGCTCGGGCGTCTTGGGGAAGATGGCGTGCTGCGCCTCCGGCCAGAGCCAGCCGAGCAGCGACGGCCCGAGCAGGATGCCGGCGAGCAGTTCGCCGATCACCGAAGGCTGGCCGATGCGCTGCATGAGTTCGCCCAGACCGCGACCGACGGCGATCAACAACACGATCTGCAGAATCAGGAGGGACTCGGAGGGGCCGGCCGATTTGCCGCCTTCGGCGCCCGCTACAATGGTGGTGAGGACGAGCACCGCGGGGACGAGGCCGACCGGTCGGAGCAGGCGCCACTGCATGCAGCTATCTTGTCCCCTTTATCTGCCCCACAGGGATAGAACCCGCGGGAGGTGGAGCAGGTTCCCGCCGCCGCTCGCGGCGGGGGTAAAGGGAGCGAAAACAAAAAGTGCGAAAACAACCCCATGCACAGTAGAGATGGGGTTGAAAAAGCTTCTGAAATTTCGGCCTTGCCGAAACGACTTGTTCCGTCGGGCAAAACAGGGGCATAATGGCATTGTGGGTGGCATGCGTGGCGTGCCGCGCTCATTGCCAGCGCAACTCTCTCGTCATTCCGGGGCGTCGCGTAGCTACGATGCGCAATTGCGCGTCTGAGAATCCATTTGTCCGCAATCTCTGCCGCCCGATGGATTCCGGGTTCGCGCTTCCGCGCGCCCCGGAATGACGGAGCCCTCACGCCGCCTGCGGCGTCCTGATCTCCCGCGGCAGGATCAGTGCCGCGACGATCGCAAGCAGGCAGAGTGCGGCGAAGGCATGCAGCATGGTGACGAAGCCGCCCTGCTCGTAGAGCCAGGCAACCAGGCCCACGGAGGCGCCGGCCGCGGTGAAGCCGACGAAATAGCGCACGGCGTAGGCGCGCGAGCGCCATTCTTCCGTGGTGTACTTGCCGACCATGGCGTCGTTCACCGTGACCTGCCCGAACGCGCCCATGACGATGCCGATCGAGACCATGATCAGCGGCAGATTGTTCAGGCTGGCGGCGAGATACAGGAACGGCGCCAGCATGAAGGACAGCGGCAGCGCCACGGTCTTCAGCGAATAGCGGTCGAGCAGCCGGCCGATCGTGTACTGCGTCATCGCGCCGAACACGTAGACGCAGGCCGCGATGCCCCCGAGCAGCGCCGGGCTTTTGGTCAGATCGGCGAGCCGCTCCGCGAACAGCTTTGGCAGCGCGACGGTGACGGCGTTGAATGTCGTGGAGATCGCGATGACGACGATCAGCAACGCCAGGATCACGCGCCACATGTCCTGCTTTGCCACCCGCGCCTGGGCCGCCGCCTGCTTGGAGCCCTTGCGGTCTTCATGCACGATGCTCATCGCGAAGGCGATGCCGATCAGGACCGTGACCACGCCGGGAACGATGAAGGCAAAGCGCCAGCCGAGATACTGCCCGATCACGCCGGTCACAAGCGCGGAGGAGGCGACGCCGAGATTGCCCCAGACGCCGTTGATGCCCATCTCGCGGCCAAGCCGGTCGGCATAGGACACGATCATGGCGGTGCCGACGGGATGGTAGATCGAGGCGAAGATGCCGATCGCCAGCAGCGCGGCGCCGAGTTGCACGGGGGTCTGCACGAAGCCGACCGAAATCATGGAGGCGCCAATGCCGACGAAGAAGATCAGCATCATGTGGCGGCGGCTCCAGCGGTCCCCGAGCCAGCCGGTGAGCAGCGAGCCGGCACCGAAGGCGATGAAACCCGGCGTCGCGTAAGGCAGCAGTTCCGAATAGGCCATGCCGAGCGCCGGCCCCATGATGATGACGGCGGCGGCAAAAATCAGCATCGAATAATGGTCGATGAAATGGCCCGCGTTGACGAAACTGATGACCCGGCTGGGGCTGTTCATTACGAATCCTCTCCTGCTCCGAAATGAGTTATATGTCGGACCCATGACGGGATGCTGCCAATGACTGTCTTGGAAACGCCAATCTTGGAAACGCCAATCCTGAGGGAGGTCCGGAGCAACCATCGCTCGCCGGCGGGCGTGCACCTGGTCGCGCGCGACTATCCCAAGGGCATGCGGATCGATCTGCACATGCACCGCGAGGCGCAGCTGATCTATGCGGCACGCGGCACCATGCAGGTGACGACGCCCGGGGGACGCTGGCTGGTGCCGCCGGACCGCGCGGTCTGGGTGCCGGCCGGGCTGGAGCACGCCATCGACCTGCTCGCCGACATCGAGATGCGCACGCTGTATTTCGACCTGTCCTGGCTGAAGCACGAAAAGCGTTATCAGGGGTTGACCAGGGAATTCGTGGTGCGGGTGTCGCCGCTGCTCAACCAGGCGATCCTGGCGTTGTTCGACGCGCGCAATACGGAAGAGCGCACCGAGCTGCTGGTCCGCCTGGTGATGCTGGAACTGCACCAGGCCGAGGATTCCGCCACCTTCGTTCCGCTGCCGCGCGAGCCGCGCTGCCGCCGCGCCGCGATGATCGTGCTCGACGATCCCACCGGCCTGCACGACATCGACACGCTGGCACGCGAGGTCGGAACCTCCGCGCGCACGCTGTCGCGGCTGTTCTCGAGCGAGACGCAGCTGAGCTTCAAGAGCTGGTGCCAGCGCGCAAGGATTGCCGCGGCGATCCAGCTTCTGTCGACGGATGCGAGCGTGTCGGTGAAGCAGCTGGCGACGCAGCTCGGTTATGCCAGCGTGCCGGCGTTTTCGGCGGCATTCCGCCAGGTGACGGGGCGGACGCCGACGGAGTTTGCGGGGAAGGGGTAGCCCCAACCTCGTCATTGCGAGCGCAGAACTCGTAGGGTGGGCAAAGCGAAGCGTGCCCACGGTTCTTTTGCAGTTAGCGAGAGATCGTGGGCACGGCGCAAGGGCGCCTTTGCCCACCCTACGGCAGCGCGATGAACCGATAGGTCGCATCATAGTAGATGCCCGCCCTCACCAAGCATGCCACCCTTCCCGAAACGCACGGCCCAACTAAAGATACAAAATCCGCCTGCTTGATTGTGATCGGCTTCCGCTTAAATCCCGTGTAAGCTTCGCATCGCACAATCCCGGACTCGAAAGCCCAGATGGCCAACGCCTTCTTCTCCGACCTGCTCGCCACCATCTCCGAGCGCGGCCGCACGCTGCTTCGCCGCGGAGACAGCGCGGACACCAGACAGGACGCCGACGGGCTGATCGAGCTCTGCGGCGCGCTGCTGTCGGGCCGGGGCGAAGCCTCCGGCACGGCGATGGCGCGCGAGGTGCTCGATCTCTACAGGGATCTGGATGCGACGGGACGCCGCGCCTTCTTCGAGGCGCTGGTGCGCGATTTTGGCCCGGACCGGGAACGCCTGTCCCAGGCGATCGAGAAGTGGCGCGCCAAGCCGACGGACGAAGACGCAAGCTCGCTGCATTTCGCCTCGGAGCCGCGGCGGCAGGAACTGATCCGCCGCCTCAACCGGGCGCCCGGCGGCACCGGCGACCTCGTCGCCATGCGCGCCGATCTGCTCGGGATGATGAACGGGCACGCCGATCTCGCCGCGCTCGATCGCGACGTCTCGCACCTTCTCTCTTCGTGGTTCAACAGGGGGTTTCTCGTGCTGCGCCGGATTGACTGGTCGACCCCGGCCAACATCCTCGAAAAGATCATCCGCTATGAGGCCGTCCACGAGATCAGCGACTGGGACGATTTGCGCCGCCGCATCGATCCGGTCGACCGCCGCTGCTACGCCTTCTTCCATCCGGCGATGGTCGACGAGCCCTTGATCTTCGTCGAGGTGGCGCTGACCGAAACCATCCCCGGCGCAATCGCGCCGCTGCTTGCCGTCGATCGCCAGCACCTTCCGATCGAGAAGGCGCGCACTGCCGTGTTCTACTCGATCTCCAACACCCAGCGCGGTCTTGGCGGCATCTCCTTCGGCAGCTTCCTGATCAAGCAGGTGGTGGAGGAGCTGCGCCGCGAGCTGCCGAAGCTCGACAATTTCGTGACGCTGTCACCGGTGCCCGGCTTCATGCAATGGGTAACGCAGGACAAGGACCTGCCGCTGTCCGACGAGGACCGCGAGGTGCTCAAGCGCCTCGACGATCCCAAATGGTTCGAGAGCCCCGAGACCACGACGCTGCTCCGCGGCGTGCTGGAGCCGCTCGCCGCCTATTATTTCCTGAAGGCGCGCACGCCCAAGGGCCGGCTGATCGACTCCGTCGCCCGTTTCCATCTCGGCAACGGCGCCCGGCTCGAGCGCATCAACTGGCTGGGCGATCTCTCGCCGAAGGGCGTGCGCGAGTCCGCCGGCGTGATGGTGAACTACCTCTACCGCCTCGACGACATCGAGAAGAACCACGAAGCCTATGCCAATGACGGCGAGGTCGTGGCGTCCAGCGCGGTGAAGAAGCTGCTGAAGGGCGAAGGCCGACGGCTGCTGGACATGCGGCTGTCGTAGGGCCAACTCAGCCGTCGTCCCGGACAAGCGCAGCGAAGCGGAGTGCAGATCCGGGACCCATAACCACAGGCAGACGTGGTTACGGGGACTCGGAGTTGCCAGCTCGCAACGCGACTCCTCCCTGGGGTTATGGGTCCCCGCCCCCGTGCGCAACTGCGCACTAGGCGGGGACGACACCGTTGTTGGCGCGGCCATCGCTTCGCGCCGCAAAGAGACTGCTGAAAGACGGCTACTGGACACGCGCCCGTCCCAAGCGCTATCCGTTTCATCGAACTCCTGCATCAAAGACGGGACACCATGAAACGACGCGACTTTCTCAGGCTGACCGCAGCGGCGGCGACCGGCCTCTCGCTTCCGCCGGCACGCGGTTTCAAACGCCCGAGCACGGGGCCCGAGATGACGGCGCTGTGCGACTACATGAGCGCCGCCAAAGCCCGCGCACTGCCGCCTGACATCGTCGAGCACGCAAAGCACCACATCCTCGACACGCTGGCCTCGATGATATCAGGGTCAGAGCTGCCGCCCGGCCAGGCGGCGCAGCGTTACATCCGTGCCAATGCCGCACAGGGCGCATCGACAATCGCCGGCACGGCGCTTAACGCATCGCCGGTCGAGGCCGCGCTCGCCAACGGCGTGATGGCGCATGCCGACGAGACCGACGATTCCCACATTCCGTCGCGCTCGCACCCGGGCTCTTCGACTGTGCCCGCCGCGCTCGCGCTCGGCGAAAATCTCGGCATTGACGGCGCGCATTTCCTGCGCGCGGTAACGCTCGGCTACGACGTCGGCACCCGCGTGGTGATGGCGATGGGCGGGGCCGATTTCAGCTATGAGAGCGTGCTGAGCACGCACAGCATTGCCGGCACCTTCTGCGCCTCGGCCGCCGCGGCCTGCGTCGCCGGCTTCGACGCGCAGCGGATGCGCTGGGTGCTCGACTATGCCGCGCAGCAATCCTCCGGCTTCATCGTGTGGCGCCGTGACGTCGATCATATCGAGAAGGGTTTTGTGTTCGCCGGCATGCCGGCCCGCAACGGCGTGACCGCGGCGCTGCTGGTGCGCTCGGACTGGAACGGCGTCGATGACGTGTTCTCGGGGCCGGACAATTACTTTCTCGCCTATGCACCGAAGGCTGCGACCGACAAGCTCGTCGAAAAACTCGGCGAGCGCTACGAGATCGCGGGCACCGACATCAAGAAATGGACCGTGGGCTCGCCGATCCAGGGACCGCTCGATGCGATCTATGCGATCCGCAGCAAGCAGGCGTTCGAGGCCGGAGAGGTCAAGGGCGTCACCGTGCGCCTTGCGCCATCGGTCGCCGAGGTCGTGGACAACCGCGACATCCCCGACATCTGCCTCCAGCACATGGTCGCCGTGATGCTGCTCGACAAGACCGCCTCCTTCCATGCCGCGCACGACAAGCCGCGCATGCAGGACGCGGCAGTGCTGAAGGAGCGCGCCAAGGTGAATTTGGTGCGCGACGAGGAACTGGCAAAACTGCTGCCGGTGCGCGTCGCCATCGTCGAGATCGAGCTCAACGACGGCGCTCGCCTGTCCGAGCGTGTCACCGCGGTGCGCGGCACCCCGCGCAACCCGATGACGCGGGAGGAGGTCATCGACAAGGCGCGCGACCTGATCGCACCGGTGGTCGGTGCGGAGAAGAGCGAGCAGCTGATCAAGGCGGTGTATGAGATCGAGGCTGTGACGGACATCCGCACGCTGCGACCGATGCTGCAACGGGGGTGAGCGGTAAACTCAGTGTCATCGCCCGGTCAAGCCGGGGCATGACAGCGGTGGGCTTGGCAAGGTCGTAGTCGCAAACTCAGTCGTCGTCCCGGACAAGCGTAGCTCCCGACAACGCGTAGCGTTGTCTAGAGCGGAGCGCTGATCCGGGACCCATAACCACAGGAGAGCGTGGCTACGGGGACTCGGAGTCATCAGCTTCAAGAGACGACTTCTCCCTGGGGTTATGGGTCCCGGATCGGCGCGCGCTTAAGGCGCGCTTGTCCGGGACGACACTGAGTGTGTGGCGCGGCCATCGTGCCCTCGCGCCGTCGCGCCCTTACTCCGCCAGCGCCTTCATCTCCTTGTAGAGATCGGACTTACCTTCGAAGCCGATGCCGGGGAGATCGGGCATGGTGATGTGGCCGTTCTCGACGCGGACGCCGTCCGGGAAGCCGCCGTAGGGCTGGAACAGGTCGGGATAGCTTTCATTGCCGCCGAGACCTAAACCCGCGGCAATGTTCAGCGACATCTGGTGGCCGCCGTGCGGGATGCAGCGGCTGGGGGACCAGCCGTGGGTTTTCAGGACTTCTAGCGTGCGCTGGTATTCGCACAGGCCATAGGACAGCGCGCAGTCGAATTGCAGCCAGTCGCGGTCGGGGCGCATGCCGCCATAGCGGATCAGATTGCGGGCGTCCTGGTGGCTGAAGAGATTCTCGCCTGTCGCCATCGGGCCGGGATAGAATTCGGCGAGCGCGGCCTGCAGCGCGTAGTCGAGGGGATCGCCGACCTCCTCGTACCAGAACAAGGGATACTCGCGCAGCATCTTGGCGTAGGCGATGCCGGTCTCCAGATTGAAGCGGCCGTTGGCGTCGACGGCGAGCTGCGCGTCCTTGCCGATCTCTTCCAGCACGGCCTCGATGCGCTTACGGTCCTCTTCGATCGGCGCGCCGCCGATCTTCATCTTCACGACGTTGTAGCCGCGATCGAGATAGCCGCGCATCTCGCCGCGCAGCATCGATAAGCCCTTGCCGGGATAGTAATAGCCGCCGGCGGCGTAGACGAACACGCGCGGATTGGCTTTGACACCGTGGCGTTCGGCGAGCAGGCGGAACAGCGGCTTGCCCGCGATCTTCGCCACCGCATCCCACACCGCCATGTCGATGGTGCCGACCGCGACCGAGCGCTCGCCATGGCCGCCCGGCTTCTCGTTGCTCATCATCGCGGCCCAGACCTTGTCGGGGTCGAGATTGTCGCCGGCTTCATCGAGCAGCAACTTCGGATCGGCTTCCAGGATACGCGAGGCGAAGCGCTCGCGGATCAGGCCGCCCTGCCCGTAGCGGCCGTTGGAGTTGAAGCCGTAGCCGACGACGCGCTTGCCGTCGCGCACGACATCGGTGACGACGGCAACGAGGCTGGTCGTCATCTTGGTGAAGTCGATATAGGCGTTGCGGATCGGCGAAGAGATCGGCTTGGTGATCTCGCGGACGTCGACGATGCGGACGGACATGGGGGGCCTTCGATTTGTTAGTGCGTCATTCCGGGATGGTCCGAAGGACCAGACCTCAGGTGCGCAAGTGCGCACCGGGGAATCTCGAGATTCCGGGTTCTCGCTTCGCGAGCCCCGGAATGACGGCTTCGCCGTCACTTCTTATCCCTGAAATACGGCTCGACAGGACCATGCACCTTGATGGTCAGCGGATTGCCGTAGCGGTCCTTGGCGTTCCCTGCGGTGACGCGGACCCAGCCTTCGCTGATGCAGTACTCCTCGACATTGGTCTTCTCGATGCCCTTGAAGCGGATGCCGACGTCGCGGGCCAGGATGTCCGCGTTGTAGTACGGGCTGTTCGGGTCGACCGACAGGCGGTCGGGAAATTCGTCGCTCATGATTGTCTCGCTCACAACAGGGTCTCGATTTGGTGCCGCAATCCTTCGGGCCGGGCGGTCGGCGCATAGCGCGCGATCACCTTGCCGGCACGGTCCACCAGGAATTTGGTGAAATTCCATTTGATGGAGGCGCCTAACAGGCCGGATTGCTGACGTTTCAGGTACTCATACAGGGGATGCGCATTGGCGCCGTTGACGTCGATCTTCTCGAACAGGGGGAAAGTGACGTCGTAATGGGTCGAGCAGAATTCCTGGATCTCGCTCGCCTGCCCCGGCTCCTGCGCGCCGAACTGGTTGCAGGGAAAGCCGAGCACCGCGAAGCCGCGCGGCGACAGATCGCGATAGAGATCCTCGAGGCCGCGATATTGCGGCGTGAAGCCGCATTTGCTCGCGGTGTTGACGATCAGCAGCACCTGTCCTTCGAAGCGGCGCATCGGCACCTCCTCGCCGGCAAGCGAGTTGGCCTTGAAGTCGTAGATCACAGACATCGCTAACCCACGGGGTCGATCGGCGACGGCGGCACGCCGCCGGCCTCGATCGCTTCGCCTGCGAGCAGGCACAAATCCTCACGATAGCGGCCCGACACGATGTGCACGCCGACCGGCGTCTTGCCGACGAGGCCGGTGGACACCACGAGGCCCGGCAGGCCCATGAAGGGTGTGGCGATCTGCGGCATCTGTGCTTCCCAGACGCGCTTGAAGGACTCCTCGTCCTTGCAATCGAGATGATCGGGGAACGGCAATTCGCCCGAGACCGGCGTCAGCACCACGGCATATTTTTCGAAGAACAGCATCCAGTCGCGCGTCAGCGTGGCTCTTCGGGTCAGCGCCTTGGCGTAGTTGGCCTGGTCCATCGGCGTGACCCTGGCGCGGTTGCCGCGCAGACAGGCCAGCGCGCCGGGATCGCCCTCGCGCTCGGCCATCTCGAGCTGCGCCTCATAGCCGTCGCCGAGCCACAGCTTGATCTGCCACTCGACCGCTTCGCGCATCGGCGGGGTGTTTTCGATCGTCTCGACGGTCCAGCCGGCGCGCTCGAGGCGCTTGCCGGCATCGCTCACCGCGGCCTTCACCTCCGGGGTGGTGGCAAGGCCATCCGGGTTGAGGCAGAGCGCGGCACGCTTCGGCCGCGCGGGGCCTTGCAGCGGCGCGGGAACATACCAGGGGTCGCGGATGTCGCGGGCAGACATCGCTTCGAGCGAGATGCGCAGATCGTTGACGGTGCGGGCGAGCGGGCCCGAGACCGCCATGATCTGCGGCCCGATCGGGCGCTCCGGCAGCACCGGGTTGAAGGCGGGGATGCGGCCGAGCGTCGGGCGCAGGCCGTGCACGCCGCAGGCATAGGCGGGGTAGCGGATCGAGCCGGCGATGTCGGTGCCGTGGGCGATGTGGCCGATGCCGGCCGCGACCGCCGAGCCGGCGCCGCCGGAGGAGCCGCCCGGCGTCAGCGAGGCATCGCGGGGGTTCTTGGTGTCGCCATGGACCAGATTGGTGGTGAACCAGCGATAGGAGAAGGCCGGGCAATTGGTGCGGCCGAGCAGGACGGCGCCCGATTTGCGGAAATTGGCGACCACCGGATTGTCCTCGCGCGCGATCAGGTCGCGCTGCAGCTTGAGGCCGTTGGTGGTGGCAAACCCCTCCTGGTCGACATTGGCCTTGATCGTGACGGGCACGCCGGCGAGCGCGCCGGGGTCCTCGCCCCGGCCAATCGCGGCATCGACGGCGTCGGCCTGCTTGAGCACATCCTCCGGGCGGTGGTCGATCACGGCGTTGAGGGCGGGATTGACCGCGTCCAGGCGGTCGAGGCCGGCCTTGGCGGCCTCCCGGGCGGACACCTTCTTGGACCTGACGAGGGTGGCGAGGTCGGCAGCCGACAGGCGCCAGAGATCTTGCATGGCTTGCTCCGTATGACCGGCGTCTTTTAGCGCCGGGAACGCGGCAAAGCCATGCGGATTTCGCAGGGGCGAAGGTGTGATGTCAGTGCTGCACAGGTCTCACCACGGGCACGCTGCAACCTCTCCCGCTTGCGGGAGAGGTCGCGCCGAAGGCGCGGGTGAGGGCTTTTTCCTCTGGGGGATTGTCCCGCTTGCGGAGACACCCTCTCCCCAACCCTCTCCCGCAAGCGGGAGAGGGAGCGCAGCTTGCGAGCCGCTAATGCCTTGTCGCCGACTGGTCCGGCATGTCCAGCAGCGCCTCGGTGAAGGGAAACTCCAGCACGATCTCCCCGTCGGAATCGGTGACCTCGATGACCGCCTCCAGCAGCGCCGGCTGGGTTCCTTCCGATTTCAGGACCTCCAGGATCATCTGGCGGGCGACCTCCCAGGCGCGATCGGGGTTGCGCAGGTCCTCGCCGTCAGGATCCACGATCAATTCGTCGCCGATACGGGTGTTGAAGAAATATCTGGGCATGCCTGATCCAATGGGGTCGCCTGTAGCCGATTGGAAGCCGTTCTATACTCACAACTGGTTTATCCCGACAGGGATCACGACCTATCGGCCGATTTTGCGTATGTCATTCGCTCATCTTTACGGCCGCAATACGCTCTCTTTGCAGCGCACCAATTAAGCCGGCCTACTACCTAGGTCGGGAAAATTTCACTGGCGAACTTTTCCGCCCGCATTAATTTATCTGCGGGCGGATACGTCCGAATTCGCGAAAATGGAGAGCCAAATGGCCTGGAAAGCCCCGAAGATCGTCGAAGTGCCCTGCGGCATGGAAATCAACATGTATGTGAGCGCCACCCGCAAGTAAGCGGTTGGTGTGTACGCGTTCTGCGCAGGTGGTTCTTGCGGTCGGGCACTTTCGGTCACGACGCGTTTCCGGAAGATAGATTTTGTGTCGGCCTGAGATCCACCTCGCGACGTTGCCTCCAGGAGACGGATCATGCTTCGCGTCGTCGTCCTGGGCGCAGGGGCCGGCGGCGGAGTGCCGCAATGGAATTGCGGCTGCGAGGGCTGCCGCGCGGCCCGTGCGAATGGACATGAGCTGCATCGAACCCAGGCGTCGGTTGCCTTCAGCGGCGACGGCGAGCACTGGTTCCTGATCAACGCCTCGCCCGATCTTCGCCAGCAACTGAATGCCACGCCGCAACTGCACCCCAAGGCGGGCGCGCTGCGCCATACGCCGGTTGCCGGCGTGATCCTGACCAACGGCGAAGTGGATGCCGTGGCCGGCCTGCTGTCGATGCGCGAAGGCTCGCCCTTCACGGTCTATGCGCATGAGAAGGTGCTCGCGATCCTTGCCAGCAACAGCATCTTCAACGTGCTGAACGAGAAGAACGTGCGGCGCCAGTCGATCGACATAGGCGAGCCGTTCGAGCCGCGCCTGACCGACGGTACGCGCTCAGGGCTCGAGGTGCTGCCCTTTGCCGTGCCCGGCAAGTCGGCCTGGTATCTCGAAGGCAAGGCCCATCCGGGCGGCGAGACCGGCGACGGCGACACGCTGGGCCTGAAGATCACCGACAAGGCCACCGGCAAGTGCTTCTATTTCATCGCCGCCTGCGCCGAGGTGACCGACGCGCTCAAGGCCGAGATCGACGGCGCCGCGCTGGTGTTCTTCGACGGCACGGTCTGGCAGGATGACGAGATGATCAGGGCCGGGCTCGGCCACAAGACCGGCAAGAGCATGGGCCATGTCGCGATGTCCGGCGCCGATGGCGCGATTGCGCGGCTTGCCGACCTCGATATCGACAGGAAGATATTTCTGCATATCAATAACTCGAACCCGGCGCTGCTGCCCGCCTCCCCGGAGCGGAAAATGGCAGAACAGGCGGGCTGGCAAATACCTGGGGATGGAACGGAGATCGTGCTGTGAATGCCGCGTCAATGACTGGAATGACCGCGCTCTCGATCGGCAAGGACATCAGGCTGAATTCGGCCGAGGAGCTGGAGGCGACGCTGCGCCATATCGGGGCGACGCGCTATCACAGCCTGCATCCGTTCCATAAGCTCTTGCACGGCGGCAAGCTGAACAAGGGCCAGGTGCAGGCCTGGGCGCTCAACCGCTACTATTACCAGAGCACCATCCCGATCAAGGACGCGGTGGTGATCTCGCGCTTCCGCGACCGCGCCACGCGCGTGGAATGGCGTCACCGCATCGAGGACCATGACGGCGATGTCGGCTCCGAGGGCGGCATCGAGCGCTGGCTGAAGCTGACCGAAGGCCTCGGCCTCGACACCGCTTACGTGGAATCGACCGAAGGCATTCTGCCGGCGACGCGCTTCGCGGTGGAGGCTTACGTCCACTACTGCCGTGAAAAGAGCCCGCTGGAGGCAATCGCCTCCTCGCTCACCGAGCTGTTCGCGCCGAGCATCCACGAAGAGCGCATCTCCGGCATGCTGCAGCATTACGACTTCGTCAATCCCGACATCATGAGCTACTTCAAGCGCCGCCTGACGCAGGCGCCGCGCGATGCCAATTTCGCGCTCGACTACGTCAAGACGCACGCCACGACGCCGGAGCAGCGCGCGCAGGTGTGCAACGCGCTGATCTTCAAGACCAACGTGCTATGGGTGCAGCTCGACGCCCTTCAGCACGCCTATGTCGAGGGCAACATTCCGCCGGGCGCGTTCGTGCCCAAAGCGAGCTAAAGAGGAACTGGGATGGCCGGGCCGCGTCATATCAGCGTCAGCGAGGCAAGCCGCCCCGTGCTGCCGCGGCATGCCAAGCTGAAATACGACGAGACCCGCAAGGTCTGGGTGATCCTGGCGCCGGAACGCGTGCTGGCGCCGGACGAAATCGCGGTGGAGGTCTTGCAGCTCTGCAATGGCGAGCGCAATGTCGGCGACGTCGCGGATCAGCTCGCGGCCAAATACGCCGCACCGCGCGAGGCGATCCTGGCCGACGTCATCGTGATGCTGCAGGATCTCGCCGACAAGGGCTTCCTCACCGAGGCCCGGGAGAAGACGTTATGAGCGACGTGCTCGGCAATATCCCGCCCGGGATGAGCGACAGCCTCGCGGTGCTGGAGAAGCAGCGCTCGACGGCAGAGACCTTTGGGATTCCGCTCGCGGTGCTGCTCGAGATCACGCACCGCTGCCCGCTGCAATGCCCCTACTGTTCCAACCCGGTCGAGCTCGACCGCTCGGGCAAGGAGCTGACCACGGACGAGTGGAAAAAGGTCTTGAGCGAGCTCGCCGAGATCGGCGTGCTGCAGGTGCATTTCTCCGGCGGCGAGCCGACGGCACGGAAAGACCTCGTCGAGCTGGTCAAGCATGCGAGCGACGCCGGGCTCTATACCAATCTCATCACCTCGGCCGTGCTGCTGACGCGCGAGAAGCTTAGCGATCTCGCCGACGCCGGGCTCTGCCATGTCCAGATCTCTTTCCAGGGCGTCGAGGAAGGCCTTGCCGACCGCGTCGCCGGCTACAAGAATGCGCATCGCAAGAAGCTCGAGGTCGCAAAATGGACGCGCGAGCTCGACCTGCCGCTCACGGTGAACGCGGTGATGCACCGGCAGAACCTGCACCACCTCCCCGACATCATCCAGATGGCGCTCGATCTCGATGCCGACCGGCTCGAGGTCGCCAATGTCCAGTATTACGGCTGGGCGCTGAAGAACCGCGCCGCCTTGATGCCGACCGTGGCGCAGCTCGATGAGTGCACCCGCCTCGTCGAGGAGGCGCGCGAGCAGCTAAAGGGCCGGCTGACCATCGACTACGTCGTGCCGGATTATTACGCGCTGCGGCCGAAGAAGTGCATGGGCGGCTGGGGCCGGCAGTTCTTCAACATCTCGCCCGCCGGCAAGGTGCTGCCGTGCCACGCCGCCGAGAGCATCACCGGGCTCGATTTCGAATCCGTGCGCTCCAACCATTCGATCGCCTGGATCTGGCAGAACTCGGAGGCCTTCAACCGCTATCGCGGCACCGGCTGGATGAAGGAGCCGTGCAAATCTTGCGAGTTCCGCGAGATCGATTTCGGCGGCTGCCGCTGCCAGGCGTTCGCGCTGACGGGCGATGCCGCCAACACCGACCCGGCCTGCGCGCTGTCGCCGCTGCACGAGACCATCTTCAAGCAGGCCGAGCGCGAGGCCGAGGGCGAGACCAACCGCTTCCTCTACCGCAACTTCGCCGGCGGCACCCTGGAACCCGAGAATGACGCCTGACGCCGACGCGGCCAGCTCGGTCAGGCGTGCCGACCCCTTTGCGCCGCTGACCTCCGACATGCTCGATGTCGGCGACGGCCATGAGCTCTATGTCGAGAGCGTCGGGCGCGCCGACGGGATCCCTGCGGTCTATCTGCATGGCGGGCCCGGCAGCGGCTGCCAGCCCGATCATCGCCGGCTGTTTGATCCCGAGCGTCTCCATGCCGTTCTGTTCGACCAGCGCGGCTGCGGCCGCAGCCTTCCAAAGGGATCGCGCGAGCACAACACCACGGCGCACCTGATCGCGGACATGGAGAAGATCCGCGAGAAGTTCGGCATCTCGCACTGGATGGTGGTCGGCGGCTCCTGGGGCGCCACGCTGGCGCTGGCGTATGCGCAGGCCCATCCCGAGCGCGTCTCGGGCATCGCGCTCCGCGCGACCTTCCTGGGCACGCGGGCCGAAGTCGTGACGGCCTTCACGACGCGCCTGTCGCAATTCTATCCCGCGCTCTACGAGGATTTCCTCAGCGTGCTGCCGCCCGAGGAACGGGATCAGCCGGTGGACGCCTATTGGCGCCGCATCCTCGATGCCGACCCGGCCGTGCATGGCCCGGCGGCGAAGGCCTGGCACGACACCGAGCGCATCCTGTCCGAGCACAGGCCGGCGAGGACGCGGCTCGACCTCGCCTCGCTGAACGTCTGGCGCACATTGCCGGCGACACCGTTCATGGAAGCGCATTACTTCCTCAACGACAGCTTCATGACCGGGAACCAGTTGCTGCGGAATGCCGGCCGGCTCGAAGGCATTCCCGGCATCATCATCCAGGGACGCTACGACCTGTTGTGCCCTCCTGAGACATCTCAGGCGCTTGCAAAAGTCTGGCCCGGTTCCGAACTTCGCATCGTGGAAGAAGCCGGGCATTCGCTCTATGATGGCGGCGTGAGGGACGCGGTCATGAAGTCGATCGCGGACCTTGCTTCGAAGGCCGCGCGCGAGCGCGCATAACAGGACACCAAGAAAATGCCGCTCGCCGGGAAAGGCATGCTGCTGACGTCGATGAATATCGACGCCGCCGATGAGGCCGAGTTCAATCGCTGGTACGATCGCGAGCATCTGGAAGAGCGCGTCGCGATCGAGGGTTTCCTGGAAGCGCGGCGCTATGTCGCGCACGCCGCCAATCCCAAATATCTCTCGCTGTATTCGACCGCCACACTCGACGTGCTCGACAGTCCCGCCTACCGGGCGCGGCTCGCCAACCAGACCGAATGGTCACGGCGGACGATGGCGCATTTCAAGGACATGCTGCGCGTGGTCGCGCGCATCACCATCAGCAAGGGCACCGGACGCGGGGCCGCGCTCGGCGTGGTGCGGCTGCGGCCGACGCCTGACAATGCCGCACCCTGGCGTGATGCACTGCAAGAAAAGCTGGCACCGGAAAAGCACGCCGGCATCATCTCGATGCATCTGCTCGAGAGCGAGTCGGAATTGTCGGGTGCCACGGCGGATATTCCAGCGGTGCGCAACGAAGGTGCACGGGACTGGTTCGTGCTGATCGACGGCACGCATGTCGGCGCGGTCTCGGCCGTCATCGCCGAGCGCTTCACCGGTCCCGCCGCATCACCCTTCCCGCTTCCGGTCTCGGTCGGCACCTACTGCCTGATGTGGGACCTCGCAAAGAGCGACATCGCGCGCGGCTGAAGCGGCCATCCGCATTGCAACATATTGCACCGCCGCATGTTGCGCGCGGCGCGTTAATGCTGTGCACGCGCAGCTCCCATGAAAGCGGGAGATCACCCAAATTTGCCGTTGTGCTTCGGAATGGTTCTAATAAGCTAACCCAATGACGTCATTCAGAAACCGGATTGAAGCGCGCTAAAGCGCTCGCCAAGCTCAAGAAAAGGCCGCGGGGGTCTTTGGGCCTGCGCGGACAGGGTAGGAATGAAACCGACCGATATCGCGGCCCCCGACTACTTTCACAAAGTGGTCGATTGCCAGTGGGCCTGTCCTGCACACACCCCGGTTCCCGAATACATCCGACTGATTGCACAAGGCCGCTACAGCGACGCCTATATGATCAATTGGAAATCGAATGTGTTTCCCGGAATTCTGGGACGCACCTGCGATCGTCCCTGCGAGCCGGCGTGCCGCCGCGGACGCGTCGAGGAAAATCCGGTGGCAATCTGCCGCCTCAAGCGCGTCGCCGCCGATTTCAAGGACGACATCAAGCAGCGCCTGCCGCGGCCCTCGCCAAAGAATGGCAAGCGTGTTGCCCTTGTGGGCGGTGGTCCGGCGTCGTTGACCGTTGCACGCGATCTCGCGCCGCTCGGCTACCATTGCACCGTGTTCGACGGCGATCCCGAAGCCGGCGGCATGATGCGCTCGCAGATCCCGAAATTCCGCCTGCCCAATTCCGTCATCGACGAGGAGACCGGCTACATCCTGGGTCTCGGCGTCGACTTCAAGGGCGGCCATCGCATCGAGAGCATGAAGTCGCTGCTGGCGGAGAAATACGACGCGATCTTCGTCGGCTCCGGCGCGCCGCGCGGCCGCGAGCTTGACATTCCCGGCCGGAAAGAGGCCGCCGCGAACATCCATATCGGCATCGAATGGCTGGCCAATGTGTCGTTCGGCCATGTCGACAAGATCGGCAAGCGCGTCATCGTGCTCGGCGGCGGCAACACCGCGATGGATTGCTGCCGCACCGCACGCCGGCTCGGCGGCGAGAAAGTCACGGTGGTCGTCCGCTCCGGCTTCGAGGAGATGAAGGCCTCGCCCTGGGAGAAGGAAGACGCGCTCCACGAGGATATCCCGATCCTCAACTACATGGTGCCGGTGGCCTTCAAGCATGTCGCCGGCAAGCTGATCGGCGTCACCTTCCAGAAGGTGAAAGCCGAATACGACGCCAAAGGCCGGCGCAACCTGGTGCCTTCGGGCGAGCCCGACGAGACGATCGTATGCGACGACGTGCTGGTCGCGGTCGGCCAGGAGAACGCCTTCCCCTGGATCGAGCAGGATTGCGGCATCGAGTTCGACAAATGGCACATGCCCATGGTCGATCCCAAGACCTTCGCCTCGACCAATCCAAAGGTGTTCTTCGGCGGCGACGCCGCGTTCGGGCCGAAGAACATCATCTGGGCGGTCGCGCACGGCCATGACGCCGCGCTGTCGATCCACAAGATGCTCTCGGGCGAGGACATCACCGAGCGCCCGCTACCGGAGGTGCAAATCTCCTCGCAGAAGATGGGCATCCACGAATGGAGCTATGACAACGACATCTCCAACGACAAGCGCTTCAAGGTGCCGCATCGCGACAAGGTCATCGCGCTGAAGGACATCCGCGCCGAGGTCGAGCTCGGCTACGACGTCAAGCTCGCACTGGGCGAAGCCGAGCGCTGCCTGAACTGCGACGTCCAGACGGTGTTCTCGACCTCGCTCTGCATCGAGTGCGACGCCTGCGCCGACATCTGCCCGATGGACTGCATCACCTTCACGGACAATGGCGAAGAGAGCGACCTGCGCCAGCGTCTGAAGGCGCCCTCGCCGCGTCCGGACCAGGACCTCTACGTCTCCAGCGACCTCAAGACCGGGCGCGTGATGGTGAAGGACGAGGATGTCTGCCTGCATTGCGGGCTGTGCGCCGAGCGTTGTCCCACCGGCGCCTGGGACATGCAGAAATATTTCATCGATATGACCCACGCAGGTTCGACATGTCCGACAAAAAGCCGATCAGCAGCGTAAACGACTTCGTCGTCCGCTTCGCCAACGTCAACGGCTCGGGCTCGGCCAGCGCCAACGAGATGTTCGCGCGCGCGATCCTGCGCCATGGCGTGCCGGTGTCCCCGCGCAACATCTTCCCATCCAACATCCAGGGCCTGCCGACCTGGTACGAGGTGCGCGTGACGGAAGCCGGCCATCTCGGCGCCCGCGGCGGCGTCGACATGATGGTGGCGATGAATCCGCAGACCTGGGACAAGGACGTCGCCGGCATCGAGCCCGGCGGCTATCTGTTCTACGATTCCACCAAGCCGATGCCGTCGACCAAGTTCCGCGACGACATCACGGTGATCGGCGTGCCGCTCACCGCGATCACCAACTCGACCTATACCGATCCGCGCCAGCGCCAGCTGTTCAAGAACATCATCTATCTGGGCAGCCTCTCGGCGCTGCTCGACATGGACCCGAAGCTGATCGAGCAGCTGATCGGCGAGCAGTACAAGGGCAAGGAGAAGCTGCTCTCCTCCAACGTCCATGCGCTGCATCTCGGCCGCGACTGGGCGCTGCAGAACCTGAAATGCCCGATCGGGCTCAGGGTGAAGAAGTCCGACAAGGTCGGCGACCGCATCTTCATCGAGGGCAACAGCGCCGCCGCGCTCGGCGCCGTCTATGGCGGCGCCACCGTGTGCGCCTGGTATCCGATCACGCCGTCCTCGTCGGTGGCGGAGGCCTTCACTGCGCATTGCAAGAAGTACCGGCACGATCCGGAGACCGGCAAAGCGAAATACGCGATCGTGCAGGGCGAGGACGAGCTGGCTTCGATCGGCATCGTCATCGGCGCCTCCTGGAACGGCGCGCGCGCCTTCACGGCGACCTCGGGCCCCGGCATCTCGCTGATGACGGAGTTCATCGGCCTCTCCTATTTCGCCGAGATTCCGGCCGTGATCATGAACATCCAGCGCGCCGGCCCCTCCACGGGCATGCCGACGCGCACCCAGCAATGCGACATCATCGCCTGCGCCTATGCCTCGCATGGCGACACCAAGCATGTGCTGCTGTTCCCGGAAGATCCGGCCGAAGCGTTCGAGTTCGCGGCGGCCGCCTTCGATCTCGCCGAGCGGCTGCAGACCACGATCTTCCTGATGCTCGACCTCGACATCGGCATGAACCATCGGCTCTGCCGCCCGCTGAAGTGGGATGACGCCCGGCAATACGACCGCGGCAAGATCATGACCGCGGAGATGCTGGAAGAAGGCCGCGACTTCGGCCGCTATCTCGACGTCGACGGCGACGGCATTCCCTATCGCACCTATCCCGGCACGCATCCGACCAAGGGCTCCTATTTCACCCGCGGCACCTCGCGCGACCGCTATGCGCGCTACTCCGAGGAAGGCACGGTCTACGCCGACAACATGCAGCGCCTGGTGCGCAAGTTCGAGACCGCGCAGGACCTGGTGCCGCGGCCGCTGCAGGCCAATGCGGAACGGCCGACCAAATATGGCGTGATCTATTTCGGCTCGACCTCGCCGGCGATGGACGAGGCGATCGGCCTGCTGGAGGCACGCGGGCATCAGCTCGATCGCCTGCGCATCCGCGCCTTCCCGTTCCATTCGAGCGTGGCGAGCTTCCTCGCCGAGCACGACTTCGTCTACGTCGTCGAGCAGAACCGCGACAGCCAGCTCCGCCAGCTCATCGTCAACGAGAACGGCATCGACCCGGTGCGTCTCGTGCCGATCGTGCATTACGACGGCTCGCCGATCACCGCCCGTTTCATCGCAAAAGCCATTGGCGACCACCAGGATCACCTCAAGGTGACCCCGCTCCGCAAGGCCGTGTCATGACCTATATTGCCAAACCGAAATTCCATCATCCGGGCCTCAAGAAGAACGAGCTCGGCTACACGCATCGCGACTACGAGGGCAAGATCTCGACGCTGTGCGCCGGCTGCGGCCACGATTCGATCACGGCCTCGATCATCGAGGCCTGCTACGAACTCTCGATCGAACCGCACCGGGTGGCGAAGATCTCCGGCATCGGCTGCTCGTCGAAGACGCCGGACTATTTCCTCGGCAATTCGCACGGCTTCAACTCCGTGCACGGCCGCATGCCCAGCGTGCTCACAGGCGCCAACCTCGCCAACCGCGACCTGATCTATCTCGGCGTCTCCGGCGACGGCGATTCCGCCTCGATCGGCTTCGGCCAGTTCGCGCATTCGATCCGGCGCGGCGTCAACATGACCTACATCGTCGAGAACAACGGCGTCTACGGCCTGACCAAGGGCCAGTTCTCGGCAACCGCCGACCGCGGCTCGAAGAGCAAGAAGGGCGTCACCAACACCGACAACGCCATCGACCTCGTCGCGATCGCGCTGCAGCTGGGCGCAACCTTCGTGGCGCGCTCATTCTCCGGCGACAAGAGCCAGCTTGTGCCGCTGATCGCGGCCGCGATCGGCCACAAGGGCGCGTCCTTCATCGACGTCATCAGCCCCTGCATCGCCTTCAACAATCACGCCGGCTCGACCAAGAGTTTTGACTATGTCCGCGAGCACAATGATGCCGTAAACCGGCTCGACGTGCTGGTCGGCCGCGATCCGATCGCAGTCGACTACGCACCGGGCACGGTGCAGCTGGTCGAGCAGCATGACGGCAGCAAGATCGCACTGCGCAAGATCGACGCCGATTACGACCCGCATGACCGGTTGGGGGCTCAGACCTTCCTCGCGAAGCACGCCGCCAAGGGCCAGATCGTCACCGGCCTGCTCTATGTCGACCCGGATGCGGAGGACCTGCACGAGCACCTCAACACGGTCGAGACCCCGCTCAACACGCTGGAAGCGGACACGCTCTGCCCGGGCTCGGCGGTGCTGGACAAGATCAACGCCAGCCTGCGCTGATCACTTGCCGGCAAGCGGTTGCCTGACACGTATGGTGATCTTCTCGGACACGATGGGCGGCTCGAACGGATAGTGCTTGGCGTCGCCAAGCACCAGTTGCAGCGTGTGCGTGCCGGGGGCAAGTTCGAGCTGGGTCTCGGTCTGCCCGGCGCCGAAGTGCAGATGCGACTTGTCCTGCGGAATTGGCTCCTTGGGATCGATGGGATCGTTCACGTCGACCAGCAAATGGTGATGGCCGGCGTTCTGGTAGTCGTCGCCGGCATGCGTCACGCCCATGTTGCGTAAGCCGAACCGGACCCAGAATGCGCCGCGAAGCTTCTGCCCGTCACGCGGGCTGATGAAATAGACCTTGGCGTCCTTGGGCGCGGTCTTGCCCTGCGCGTAGGCCGCGCCCGGAGGCAATGCGATCGCTGCCGCCAATGCGGCGCCAAGAATGATCTTCATCAAATCCCCTCCGGCACTTACGGACTGAGCGCGACGCGGAAGCCATGCGTGGGGTAACGGACATTGGTATCGTAACCATCGCGGTTGGACGGCCGCACATATCGCGAATCGTTCTTCCAGGAGCCCGAGCGCAGGACGTGCGAGGAGCAGTCACCGCCGGCCCATGCCGAGCCGTCGCCGGGCGCGCCTTGATAGCTCTTGTGCCAGCAATCCTCGACCCACTGGTCGATCGCGCCGCCCATGTCGTACAGCCCGAACGGGTTTGGCTTGAAGCTGCCGACCCTCGCCGGCTGCTCGGACCCGAGATTGCCGCAATCCTTGCAGCCGGCCATGCCCGGCTGGAGCTTGTCACCCCACCAATACTTGCCCTGCGTTCCGCCGCGCGCCGCGTACTCCCATTCGGCTTCGCTCGGAAGCCGATACGGCTTCTTCGTCGCCTGGGAGAGATACGACACATATTGTTGCGCGTCGGTCCAGCTCACATTGCTGACCGGCGCATCGTCCTTGCCGGTCGCCGTGAATCCGCACGCCTTCGCAGCGGCGCATTCGTTCCACTCCTGCACCGTCACTGGATATTTGCCGATCGAGAACGGCTTGATCGTGACCTGGTGGACCGGGCGTTCCGTCGGATCGTCATTGCTTCCCATGGCGAAGCTGCCGCCGCGAATGGCGATCATCTCGGGTTCTCGGACCGGTGTCACCGATGGGGCGGATGCCGGAGATGGTGAAGGCGATGCTGCAGGCGATGGCGTCGTTGTGGGCAACGGAGACGCCGCGGGTGCGGCTTGTGGCGCCGGCGCCGCCGGGCTCGGCAACGACTGAACGGATTGCGGCATCGGCGAAGCTGACGGCGCCGCGATCGGAGGAGCTGCAGCCTGTTGCCCTATCTGGCTGCGGTGCTGCACCAGCACGTACCAAAGCACGTAGCCGGCAATCACCAGCAATGCCGTGATCAGAAGAAAGAGCAGCACGCTCTCGCGCCGGCCGCGCGTCCTGCCGACTGCGTCTGCGTCCGGCAGCACGCGATAGACCCGCACCGGATCGGTGATGTTCTTGACCTTGCGGTCCCCGAGCGACTCATAGCCGCATACGACCTTGTGCTTGATCTGCTCGTAGATCGCACCCGAGATATAGACCTGACCGGGCTCCGCAATGCCTTCGATGCGTGTGGCGATGTTGACGCCGTCGCCGTAGACATCGTCCGGCTCCACGATGACGTCGCCGAGATTGACGCCAATCCGGTATTCGAGCCGTGAATGCTTGGGAAGCGGGGCGTTGCGGCCGATGAGATTCTGCTGGATGACGATGCTGCATCGAACCGCCTCGACCGGGCTATCGAAGATCGCGATAAAGCCGTCGCCCGTCGTCTTCACCAGCGTGCCATGGTGCTCGACGATGCTGGGCTGGATGATATCCCGCTCGATCCGCTTGACGCGGACATGCGTTCCCTCCTCGTCGGCCTGCATGATGCGACTGTAGGAAGCGATATCGCCGACGATGATCGCCGCGAGACGACGAGGCATGGGGCCGTGTGGAGGCGGCCCGTCCTGATTTCCGGATCTGAAGTTGCGAATTTCGCCCATTGCGGGGGACTCCACACACTTACCAGAGGCGGCCCCACCCTACGACTGCCAGGAGCAATCGCCTGTGAAGGCTATCACATCGACGAATGGGGACAATGTCGAATGGCTGACGGCATCGAGTTCCCAAAAAGCGAAGGCCCGCGCCGATTGAACCTTCCTGTCATGAGGTTCGACTAAGGCCGCACATGGAACCAGGCCGCCTCGCTCCGCCCTGCGCGGTTATGCGAGTTGAACGCGTCACGCATGCGGCGACTGCCAACACACAGCGTTTCGTGAGAGCAACGCGGTCCGTCTCGGCTGCAGCCTTGACTAGAGCCTTTCCCGTTCCGATGGAATTGGAACGGGGCTCTAGATTCTTGGTTTTGACGCGTTTTCTTGACGCGAACCGGTACCCACTTCGCTCGAAAACGCTCTAGCTGACAGGCTCGGGCTCGGCTGCTGCGCGACCCGTATATGCCAGCCGTCCTGCCGTCCAGTATTGCTTGCAGGTCTCGAACAGCGTTTCGCCGTCCATGGTCAGGCCGCCCGTGACGAGCACGCCGTCCGCACCAATGGGCTTGTTCAGCAGCGACAAGACGCGCTTCAGAAAGCCGCCTTCGAACCGCTCGGCGAGAAGAGGATCGACCTGAAGAACGACGATCCTCTGGCTGCGATACCGAAAGATCGATATGTCCCGCACCGATCGCCACGAGATGGTGTCATCGGCGATCCTGGTGTCGCGAATGCCGACACGGGTGATGAAGAGGACCGGCTCCCTGGCGGAGATCAACGTCCACAGCGTCTTGAAGGTGGCCAGGCCGAAAAACACGATGCCGAAATAGCTGAGCGCGATCTGGATCGTGGCGATGTCCCTGCCATAATGCCAGCTGAACGCGAGCGCGCCGCACAGCAGCGTCGCCAACAGGCCGGCACCCAGCAACTTGAACAGCCGCGGAAGGGAATAGCCGATCGCAAGGTTGGGCAAGTTCTGACTTACGGACATTTTGACCGCCACCAGCCATTTGCAACAACCGGGGGTTTACCAACGCCCCTCCTTCCAAATGATTAAGGCGGGAACCTTGCGCGGGGCTGCCCACAAGGCGTGCGGCCGGGAGCGCTTGAACGCGCCGTTCGCTGCCTGCGACTAAAGGCCAGTTGGCCCGCAGGTTGACGACGGTTCACACGCCCCGGTGCGATCATGAAGCTTGCCCTCATCCTTCCGCTTGTCCTTGCCGGCTTCGTCGGCGCCGCCCGGGCCGAGGAGGCCGACGACATCCGAGAGGCCACCAAGGCCGAGGCCGACTCCTTCAACGCGCGCATGTATGCGGGCAGGCCCGGCGACAAGGCCTATGCCTGCTTCGTCCGCCGTTACGACGCCGAGCATCTGGCACGGCACCCGAAGCAGAAGGTCGCGTCGATGAAGCTGCTGATCTCCGCGGAGGTCGACAAGGAGGACAAGCAGCTCCACAACTCGTTCCGCCTCGGCTTCAGGTATCGCCATCGCAGCGGCGATTTCGATTCCAGCGGCTCCTGCAACCACGCCGTGTTCACCAAGGACGGCACCGAAACCCGCCTTGGCTGCGGCGTCGACTGCGAGGGCGGCGGCATCGGCGTTGCGCTCTCCAAGGACGACAAGTCGGCGATCGTGCGCCTCGCGCGGGTCAGGGTCTGGCAGAACAACAAGCCGGACGACGATGCCGAGCAATCGCTGGTCGCCGGTGCCGACGACAAGATTTTCCGACTCGACCGCACCGACACCAGCGAATGCGCTTCGCTGGTGACCGACCGCAAGGAACTCGCGGCGCTGCGCCACAAGTGATATCTGTCTGGCAAGTCAGGCTAGGGAGACCGCCATGAACCGCCGGAACATCTTGTGGAGCGCCATCTCGGCTTTGGGCGCGGCGCTTGGCGCCTCCCGCGCGCAGGCCGCGACGGAAGCCGGCGCCGGCAGCAAGCTGAAGGTCGTCTATCACCTCAGCGATGCCGAGAAGGTCAATTTCGTGCTCGGCAACATCCAGAACCACATCGACGGCGTCGGTGGACCCGACCATGTCACGATCGCGCTTGTCATCCACGGGCCGGCGCTGAAGGCGTTTCACTGGGCGCAGGCCAATCCCGACATCAGCAAGCGGATCAGCGATTTCTCCAAGGACGGCGTCGAACTCGCCGCCTGCGGCAACACGATGAAGGCGCAGAACGTGACGTTGACGGACCTGCTGCCCGGCTTCGTCAGCGCGGAGAAAGGCGGCGTGGTGCGTTTGGCCGAGCTCCAGTCGCAGGGATATTTGTATTTGCGGCCGTAGGGCAGCGCGGCGTCGCCACATCCCCCGTCATTGCGGGCGCCATATCCTCCCCTTAGCACTTGACTTACCCATAACCCGCCAGTTATGAATTAATCCATAACCTCGGAGTTATGGATTACCCATGTCCGCCGCCCACGACCTCCTGTTCAGGACTCTCGCCGATCCGACCCGGCGAGCGATCTTCGAGCGGCTGTGCCGCGAGGGCGAGCAGACGGTCGGGGCACTAACGCTGCGGTCCGGCGTTTCCCAGCCGGCGGTCTCGAAACATCTCGGCGCGCTGAAGCAGGCGGGCCTGGTGCGCGACCGCCATGAGGGACGCCAGACGCACTACAGCGCGCAACCCGGCGCGCTCAATCCGCTGGTCGACTGGACCAGCCAGATGACCGGCTTCTGGCAGAACCGGCTCGACGCTCTCGATGATCTCCTGAAGAGGATGGACCAATGACCGAAACACGATCCGTTGTCGTCGAGCGCGAGTTCGCCTTCCCGGCCGAGCGGCTCTGGCGCGCGCTGACGCAGCCGCATCTGATCGAGGAATGGCTGATGAAGAACGACTTCAAGCCCGAGGTCGGTCACCGTTTCAACCTGCGCGGCGAATGGGGCGGCGTGCTGGACTGCGAGGTGCTCACCATCGAGCCGCAGAAGACGCTCGCCTACACCTGGAATTTCTCACATGAGGATGCCGCGTTCGACCTCAGAAGCGTCGTGACCTTCACGCTGACGCCGACAGGCGCGGGCACGCATCTGCGCGTCGAGCAGGCTGGCTTCAGCCCGACGCAGAAGCAGGCCTATGGCGGCGCGCATGCCGGCTGGAAGCAGTTCTTCAACAAGCTCGACGAACTGCTGGCGCGGACAGCCTAGGTCGCCGGCGTCTCTTCCATACATTTTCCAAAGGAGGTCCCAATGAGCACACACATGTGGATTCGGCAGATTCATCGCTGGCTGTCGATGGCGTTCACGGTCGCGGTCATCGCCAACATCGTCGCCATGACCATGCAGCTTCAGGCCGTATGGATCGGCTTCCTGGCGCTCGTCCCGCTGATCCCGCTGCTCGCGACCGGGCTGTATCTGTTCGCGCTGCCTTATGTCAGCCGCGGCGACGGCGCGCGGCAAGAGGCGTGATCATGAAGAAGGCCGTCACCGCAAGGAAGAGCAGCGCAAAGGACGCGGACGGAGCGTCGGCCTCGAAACTGATCGACGGCCGGATCAGGGAGCTCGGCGACTGGCGCGGCGAGATGCTGGCGCGCATCCGCGGCCTGATCAGGGAGGCCGATCCTGAGGTGGTCGAGGAATGGAAATGGCGCGGCGTTCCCGTGTGGGAGCACGACGGCATCATCTGCACCGGCGAGACCTACAAGGAAGTCGTGAAGATGACCTTCGCCAAGGGCGCGGCGCTGGATGATCCCGCGGGCCTGTTCAATTCAAGCCTCGACGGCAATGTGCGCCGCGCGATCGATATTCGCGAGGGTGAGAGGATCAATGAGAAGGCGCTGAAGGCACTGATCCGCGCGGCGGTGGCGCTGAATGGGTCGAAGAGGAAGCTGGCAGCAAAGCGCTCCACATAGAAGAGCCGTTGTGCAATCACGAACGCCTTCCTTCTCCGCCTGTGGGAGAAGGTGGCGCGAAGCGCCGGATGAGGGGTCTCTATCGGCACGGTAAAATGTGGCGAGATACCCCTCACCCCAATGAGCCTGGGTCTACCAGCATCGCTGCCCTCTCCCGCAAGGGGCGAGGGCACATCGATCAGCACCGCGCCGAATTCATAACCCGCCTCAGGCCACCGCGGCCGGGATCGGGCGCGGGCTGACGACGTATTCGCGCAGGACCTTGTCGTTGGCGTCGACCTCGATCAGTGCGACGTCGTAGGTCCAGAGATCGGCCAAATGCTGCAGAACGCGCTTGGCGTCGGTCTCGTTGAGCTGCGCGCCCTTGATGACGTGGTGATGCAGGATCAGCCGGCGGTCGCCGGAGAGATCGACGTCGACCACCTCGATATTGGCGTCGATGTAGCCGACATCGTGCTGCCGCGCCAATTCGC
Organism: Bradyrhizobium iriomotense; assembly: GCF_018130765.1. Lineage (GTDB taxonomy): Bacteria > Pseudomonadota > Alphaproteobacteria > Rhizobiales > Xanthobacteraceae > Bradyrhizobium > Bradyrhizobium iriomotense_A. Next base: position 170,226 of record NZ_JAFCJZ010000014.1, on the reverse strand, counting down.
GCCGGACGCGGCGGAAGCCGCGCTCGTCGTGGATGGCATCGACGCGGATGCCGGCGCGCTCCTCGGGATCGTCGTGCAGGTGGAACATGCGGAACTGCCGCATCAATTTGGGGCTCAGGAACTGGCCGATGAAGCTCTCGTCGCGATAATTGGCCCAGACGTCGCGCAGCACGCCCATGACGTCGTTCTTGCCGGCGATGTCGGGGAACCATTCGCGGTCCTCATCTTCCGGCCGGGTGACGATGCGCTCGATGTCCTGCATCACGGCGAAGCCGAGCGCATAGGGGTTGAAGCCCGAGAAGCGCGGATCGTCGAACTCGGGCTGGAACACCACATTGGTATGCGAGCCCAGGAATTCGAGGAAGTTGCCGTCGGTGATGCGGCCCTGCTGATGCAGCTGGGTCATGATGCGATAGTGGACGTAGGTCGCTGTCCCCTCGTTCATCACCTTGGTCTGGCTCTGCGGATAGAAATATTGCGCGATGTGGCGGACGATGCGCAAGAGCTCGCGCTGCCAGGGCGCCAGCCGCGGCGCGCTCTTCTCCAGGAAATAGAGCAAATTCTCCTGCGGCAGGCCGAGCAACTTGCGGCGCCGCTCGATGCTGAGCGTCGAACGGCTCTTGCTCTTGCCGGCCGGCACGGTGCGCCAGAGATCGTTGAAGACCTCTTCCTCGTGCTGGCGCCTGCGCCCTGCCCGCTTCTCCTCGGCGCGCAGATCCAGCTTCTTCTTGCCGGGGTAGCGGTCGATGCCGTGCGACATCAGCGCATGCGCGGCGTCGAGCGTACGCTCGACCTCGGTGCGGCCGTAGCGCTCCTCGCATTGCATGACGTAGTTCTTGGCGAAGTCGAGATAGTCGAGGATGCCCTCGGCATCGGTCCACTGCTTGAACAGATAGTTGTTCTTGAAGAAGTGGTTGTGGCCGAAGGCGGCGTGCGCGATCACCAGCGTCTGCATCGTCGCCGTGTTCTCCTCCATGAGGTAGGAGATGCAGGGCGAGGAGTTGATCACGATCTCATAGGCGAGCCCCATCAGGCCCTTGCGGTAGGAGGCCTCGTGGAAGGCGAAATGCTTGCCGAAGGACCAGTGCTTGTAGAACAAGGGCATGCCGACCGACGAGTAGGCATCCAGCATCTGCTCGGCGGTGATGACCTCGATCTGGTTCGGATAGACGTCGAGCCCGAGATCCTTCAACGCCACCTCTTCGCAGGCATCGGTGATGCGCTGCAAGGTGCGAAAATCCCAATCCGCGCCTTCGAACAAACGTTCCGTCATGGAGCGGCTTTCTCCTGAGCAGTTTCGCGGCGCTGGAACAGGTCGTGGAACACCGGGAAGATCTCGCTGCGCTCGGAAACCTTGCGCATCGAGAGCGGTGCGCCGCTGTTACGCAGGCGCTCGTAAAGGGTCCAGAGCGAGGAGTCGGAGAGATCGAAGGCGCTGCCGCCTGCTTCCCCGACCTCGAGATAGGCAAAGAACTGGCAGACCGGGAGGATCTTGTCGGTCAGCAGCAGGCCCGTGAGTTCGCCGTCGGAATAGGAATTGTCGCCGTCGGAGGCCTGCGCGGCGTAGATGTTCCAATCCGCGGGATTGAAGCGCTCGCGCACGATCTCGTGCATCGCCTGCAGCGCGCTGGAGACCAGCGTGCCGCCCGAGGCCGGGCCGTAGAAGAAGGTCTGCTCGTCCACCTCCTCGGCGCGGTCGGTATGACGGATGAAGACGATCTCGACATGCTTGTAGCGGCGCTTCAGGAACACGTAGAGCAGCATGTAGAAGCGCTTGGCGAGGTCCTTCATGTGCTCGGACATCGAGCCGGAGACGTCCATCAGGCAGAACATCACGGCCTGCGCGACGGGCTTCGGCACCATCTCGAAGCGGCGGTAGCGGATGTCGAGCGGATCGATGAAGGGAATGCGCTTGGACTTCGCCTTCAGTGCTTCGAGCTGGGCGATGAGCTCAGTACGCTCGTCCTCGTCCGTGCAGGCGGCGATCGCGGCTTCCAGCTCCTCGATCTCCTCCTTGCGGGGACGCTTGAGCGCGATGCGGCGCGCCAGCGCGAGCTTCACCGTCCGGCTCACCGAGATGTTGGCAGGCGAGCCCGACGTGGTGTAGCCGGCGCGCTGGATGCCCTCGCTCTCGGTCTGCGCGATCTTGCGCTTGGCGAGATCCGGCAGCTCAAGGTCGTCGAGGAAGAGATCGACGAATTCGTCGCGGGAAAGGACGAAGCGGAAGGCGTCCTCGCTGTCGCCTTCGCCAGGACCGGAATCCTTGGCGCTGCCCTGGCCGGAGCGCTGCAGATAGTCGCCCTCGATGAACTTCTTGTTCCCGGGCAACACCATGTCCCGCGTTCCGCCTTCGCGGCGGAAACGCGGCTCGTGCATCCCGTCCAGCGGGATCGTGACCTCACCACCCTCCAGGACGTCCTTGATATCGCGTTCCTGCGAGGTCTTCTTGACGGCGCCCTGCACCAGGGATTTGGCCCGACGCAAGAACCGCTGACGGTTCTCAAGACTCTTGCCGCCTGGATTCAGGCGCCTGTCAATAATGTGAATCGGCACTTTTTCATCCGCCTCAACCGGCCTGCTTCACACGCATGTACCATTCGACGAGCCGGCGAACCTGACGCTCGGTGTAGCCGCGCTCCACCATGCGTGCGACGAACTCGCCGTGCTTCTTCTCCGTCTCGCCGTCCTTCTTCGACCCGAAGGAGATGACCGGAAGCAGGTCCTCGACCTGGGAGAATATCCGCTTTTCGATCACGTCGCGAATCTTCTCGTAGGAGGTCCAGGTCGGATTCTTGCCGGCATTCTGTGCTCTGGCCCGTAACGAGAACTTGACCACCTCGTTGCGGAAATCCTTCGGATTGGCAATGCCGGCCGGCTTTTCGATCTTGGTCAACTCCTGGTTCAACAGTTCGCGATCGAGCAACTGGCCGGTGTCCGGATCCTTGAAATCCTGGTCCTCGATCCAGGCATCGGCGTAATCCACGTAGCGGTCGAACAGATTCTGGCCGTAATCCGAGTAGGATTCCAGATAAGCCTTCTGGATCTCGTTGCCGATGAACTCGGCATAGCGCGGTGCCAGCTCCGCCTTGATGAACTCCAGGTAACGTTTCTCGGTTTCCTCCGGCAGCTGCTCGCGGCGGATCGACTGCTCCAGCGCGTACATCAGGTGCACGGCATCGGCAGCGACCTCCTGCGGATCATGGTTGAAGGTCGCAGCCAGGATCTTGAAGGCAAAGCGCGTGGACACGCCGTCCATGCCTTCATCGACACCGGCGGCATCCCGGTATTCCTGGACGCTTCGTGCCTTGGGATCGGATTCCTTCAGGCTTTCGCCGTCATAGACCCGCATCTTGCCGAACAGCGTGGAGTTCTCGTGCTTGCGCAGGCGCGACATGACCGAGAACCGAGCCATCGTTTCCAGTGTCGACGGCGCGCACGGCGCAGACGCCAGCTCCGAGCCCTGGATCAGCTTCTCGTAGATCTTCTGCTCTTCGGTGACCCGCAGCACGTACGGCACCTTGATCACGCAGATGCGGTCGATGAAGGCCTCGTTGTTCTTGTTCGCCTTGAAGCTCGCCCACTCCGCCTCATTGGAGTGCGCGAGGATGACGCCGGTGAACGGGATCGCACCGATATTCTCGGTGCCGATGTAGTTGCCTTCCTGCGTTGCGGTCAGCAGCGGGTGCAGCATCTTGATCGGCGCCTTGAACATCTCGACGAATTCAAGGATGCCCTGGTTGGCGCGATTGAGGCCGCCCGAATAGCTGTAGGCGTCGGGATCGTTCTGCGCGTAGGTCTCGAGCTTGCGGATGTCGACCTTGCCGACCAGCGACGAGATGTCCTGGTTGTTCTCGTCACCCGGCTCGGTCTTGGAGACCGCGATCTGGCGCAGCCGCGACGGCTGGATCTTGGCGACGCGGAATTGCGAGATATCGCCGCCGAAGGCTTCCAGCCGCTTGTAGCACCACGGGCTCATCAGGCCGGTGAGACGGCGGCGCGGAATGCCGTACTTCTCTTCCAGCATCGGCCCGAGATGATCGGGATCGAACAGGCTCAGCGGGCTCTCGAACACGGGCGAGAGTTCATCGCCGGCTTTCAGCACGTAGATCGGCTGCACTTCCATCAGCGACTTGAGCCGCTCGGCAAGCGAGGATTTGCCGCCACCGACCGGACCGAGCAGATAGAGGATCTGCTTGCGCTCTTCGAGACCCTGCGCCGCGTGCCGGAAGAAACCGACGATGCGCTCGATGGTTTCTTCCATCCCGTAGAAGCCGGCGAAGGCCGGATAGGTGCGGATGGTGCGGTTCAAAAAAATACGGCCAAGGCGTGGGTCCTTGGCCGTGTCAATCGTCTGTGGATCGCCGATCGCCGCTAGCAGTCGTTCGGCCGCGTTGGCGTATTTCATCGGATCGCTTCGACACGATTCCAGATATTCCGCCATCGACATGTCGTGCTGGCTTCTCGCCTCGAACGACCGAGCGAAAGCGTTGAATAGAGAATCGTTGTACATGATCCCTCTCCGCGTGATTTCCGCTACAAGCTGAAACGAAAGCAGTTACTGGACCGTTCCTCAGGCCGCTTCTCGAATCAGCGTGAGCACATGACAGTCATTGGACACCCGGGGACCGACTCGACGCAACGCACAACGTAGGCAACCGGGTGAGTTACGAACAGGCACCTGCCTGTTATTTATGCGAATCTATGTATATCTTCGCTCATTTCCAGAAAATGTCACTCGGCCGCCACATCCGGGCATTACCGGGGATCAGCTCATCCGGCGGTGCAGCATAGCCGTCAGCCGGCGGCAGCTTTATGACGCTTGTACGGCCAAGCCTTGTGCACCCGAGCCTTGATCGCGGTCTCGCCGCAATGCGGTGCGTGCATCGCTGGCGGCATGGCAGTCACGGCAAGCGCGCTGCAATGTATCAAAATCGGTCGCCAGTCCCTCGGAGGAGATGACGATTTGATCTTGCTGCGCGCCGCGCGGCGTCGCCCGGCTCCTGCCGCGAATGCAGGAGAGCTGCTGCTGCAATGCCGGCGTCGGCGTCAGCACGATCATCCTGTGCCCGCGGCGATCCTCGGTCGAAATCTCCGCGATCGACTCCCACAGCAGAAATTCATTGCCGATGCGGAGATCGCGGATGCCGTAGGGGGTGACGATCACCACCGGCCCACGTTCGCCGGGAAGCAGCCAGATCAGCCAGCCGGTAATCAGGCCGAATACCGCAACGCCGGCGTAGCCGACCGCCGTGTCGTAGTCGCCGAGGCTGTCCCACCAGTCGAAGGCAAGGCTCGCGCTGAACAGCATCATCGCGAAACCCGCCGCGACCAGCAGCCGCAAGCGCGTGGCGCATTGGTTGACTTCGAGGTCGTGGGACGCATCGACGCGCGCGGTCGGCGCGACCGATTGCGGGCTGTCGGAGACGGCGGACGGCGGGCCGTCAGGATGTGCTTGCATGCTTTCCCCCAGCATGGCCATTCGCGACCGAGCCACAGATGATCCGGCGGATCGGAATCCACTGACGACCGGCTGTGCAGCGGCCGACAGGCGTTACGCAACGAGACCTCGGCCGAACCTTTCCCGGCCAACGACTTTTTACGCAACACAGCCACTGCCGCCTGGATCGCCATGATCGCGACGGAGTTACACTGGAGGGTATGACTCCCACATGCGTGATTGGTTCCCTCCAGGGAGCATGTACGCTAGAGGATAGCGCGTCAGGACCGGCGCGGGAACCCCTCGCCCGCAGGCTTGGAGATAAATAAGCATCATGAATCCCGTCAAAGAACTGGAACAGCACGGACAGGCCGTCTGGCTGGACTTCCTGGCCCGCGGTTTCATCGCCAAGGGTGACCTGAAGCGGCTGATCGACACCGATGGCGTCAAGGGCGTCACCTCCAACCCGTCGATCTTCGAGAAGGCGATCGGCAGCTCGGACGAATATGACGCCCCGATCGGCAAGGCCCTGAAGCGCGGCGACCGGTCCGTGGCCGACCTGTTCGAGGCCGTCGCGGTCGAGGACATCCAGAATGCCGCCGACGTGCTGCGCCCGGTCTATGACCGCCTCAAGGGCGGCGACGGCTATGTCAGCCTGGAAGTGTCGCCCTATCTGGCGATGGACACCGCCGGTACCGTCACTGAAGCCCGCCGGCTGTGGAAGGACGTTGATCGCAAGAACCTGATGGTGAAGGTGCCGGCGACGCCGGAAGGCCTGCCGGCGATCGAGACGCTGATCGGCGACGGCATCAGCATCAACATCACGCTGCTGTTCTCCAAGGCGGTCTATCTCGAGGTTGCGGAGGCCTATCTGGCGGGTCTGGAAAAATACGTCGCCGGCGGCGGCGATCCGTCGCATGTGGCCAGCGTGGCGAGCTTCTTCGTCAGCCGCATCGACTCGGTGGTCGACAAGCAGCTCGACGAGAAGATCGCGCGCGCCAACGACCCCTCCGAGAAGGAACGGCTCGCTGCGCTCAAGGGCAAGGTCGCCATCGCCAACGCCAAGGTCGCCTATCAGGATTACAAGCGCCTGTTCGCTGGCCCCCGCTGGGAGAAGCTCGCCGCCAAGGGCGCCAAGCCGCAGCGTATGCTGTGGGCGTCGACCGGCACGAAAAACAAGGACTACAGCGACGTCCTCTATGTCGAGGAACTGATCGGCCCCGACACCATCAACACCGTGCCGCCGGCGACGCTGGATGCGTTCCGCGACCACGGCAAGCCGCGCGACAGCCTGGAAGAGAATGTCGAGGACGCCAGGCGCGTGCTGGAGGAGCTGGAGCGCTCCGGCATCTCGCTCGATGCGATCACCGAGGAGCTGGTCAGGGACGGCGTCAAGCTGTTCGCGGATGCCGCCGACAAGCTCTACGGCGCCGTCGCCCACAAGCGCGCCACCGTGCTCGGGCCGGCGCTCGATCGCCAGCAGCTTTCGCTCGGCGACGGGCTCGGCAAGGCGGTTGCCAAGAGCACCGAGGAATGGCGCGCCTCGGCAAAAATACGCAGGCTCTGGCAGCGCGACAAGTCGGTCTGGACCGGCACCGACGAGGACAAATGGCTCGGCTGGCTCGACAGCGCCGCCAAGGCCGACATTGCCGACTACGAGGACTATGCGGGCCGGGTGAAGGGCCAGAACTTCTCCGACGCCGTCGTGCTCGGCATGGGCGGATCGAGCCTGGGACCCGAGGTGCTGGCCGAGACCTTTGGCAAGAAGCCCGGCTTCCCGAAGCTGCACGTGCTTGACTCCACCGACCCGGCACAGGTGCGGGCGATGGAGGCGAAGATCGACATCGCCAGCACCGTGTTCATCGTCTCCAGCAAGTCCGGCGGCACCACCGAGCCGAACGCGATGAAGGATTATTTCCATGAACGCGTCGCGCAGGCGGTCGGACCCAAGGTGAAGACCGGCCACCGCTTCATCGCGGTGACCGATCCCGGCTCGTCGCTGGAGAAGGCGGCCAAGAAGCTGAACTATGCCCGCATCTTCCATGGCGAGCCCTCGATCGGCGGGCGCTATTCGGTGCTGTCGCCGTTCGGGCTGGTGCCGGCGGCGACCGCCGGCATCGACGTCAAGGCCTTCGTCAAGCACGCGCGCTCCATGGCGCGCTCCTGCGGACCGGACGTGCCGCCGTCCGAGAACCCGGGCGTGCAGCTCGGCCTTGCCATGGGATTGGCCGCGCTCGAAGGCCGCGACAAGGTGACGATCCTGTCGTCGAAGAAGATCGCCGATTTCGGCGCCTGGGCCGAGCAGCTGATCGCGGAATCGACCGGCAAGGAGGGCAAGGGCCTGATCCCGATCGACGGCGAGCCGCTGGGCGATCCCAATTCTTACGGCAACGACCGGTTCTTCATCGACATCCGCACCGAGGGCGAGGCGGACGCCGCCCATGACTCCAAGCTTGCCGCCATCGAAGCGGCCGGCCACCCCGTCGTGCGCATCGTCATGAAGGGAATCGACCATCTCGGCCAGGAGTTCTTCCGCTTCGAGATGGCAACCGCGGTGGCAGGGAGCATCCTCGGCATCAACCCGTTCGACCAGCCCGACGTGGAAGCGGCCAAGATCAAGACCCGCGAGCTCACGGCGTCGTTCGAGAAGACCGGCGCGCTGCCCGCGGAGCAGCCCGTGGTCAGCACCGACGAAGCCGACCTCTACACCGACGAGGCCAACGCCACCGCGCTGCGCGCGGCCGGCGCCAATGGCGATCTCACCTCCTGGCTGAAGGCGCATCTGTCGCGCTCGGGCGAGGGCGACTATGTCGCCCTGCTCGGCTACATCGCCCGCGACAAGGCCACCATCGATGCCCTCCAGGCGATGCGGCTGGAGGTGCGCGAGAAACGGCATGTCGCGACCTGCGCCGAGTTCGGCCCGCGCTTCCTGCACTCCACGGGACAGACCTACAAGGGCGGGCCCGACAGCGGCGTGTTCCTCCAGATCACGGCCGACGATGCCAAGGACCTGGCCGTGCCGGGCCAGAAGGCGAGCTTCGGCGTGATCAAGGCGGCGCAGGCGCGCGGCGATTTCGACGTGCTCACCGAGCGCGGGCGGCGGGCGCTACGCGTTCACCTCAAGGGCGGGCTCAAGAAAGGTCTCGCGGCGCTCAATGCCGCGCTCAACGACGCGCTGAATTAAGGGAATCTCTCACATGCAACTCGGCATGATCGGCCTCGGCCGGATGGGCGGCAACATCGTTCGCCGCTTGATGCGCCAGGGACATTCGACCGTGGTCTACGACAAGGACGCCAAGGCCGTCGCGGGCCTTGCCGCCGACGGCGCGACCGGCTCGGCGACACTCGAGGAGTTCATCTCCAAACTCGAGCGTCCACGCACGGCCTGGGTGATGCTGCCTGCGGGGCACATCACCGAGACGACGATCGACACCATCGCGAAGGTGATGCAGGAAGGCGACGTCATCATCGACGGCGGCAACACCTTCTGGCAGGACGACGTCCGCCGCGGCAAGGCGCTGAAGGCGCGCGGCATCCACTATGTCGACGTCGGCACGTCGGGCGGCGTCTGGGGCCTCGACCGCGGCTACTGCATGATGATCGGCGGCGAGAAGGCTGTGGTCGACCGGCTCGATCCGATCTTCGCCGCGCTCGCGCCCGGCGCCGGCGACATTCCGCGCACCGAAGGACGCGAGGGGCGCGATCCCCGCATCGAGCAGGGCTACATCCATGCCGGCCCCGTCGGCGCCGGGCACTTCGTCAAGATGATCCACAACGGCATCGAATACGGCCTGATGCAGGCCTATGCCGAAGGTTTCGACATCCTCAAGAACGCCAATATCGACGCCCTGCCGGCGGACCATCGCTACGATTTCGATCTCGCCGACATCGCCGAGGTGTGGCGGCGCGGCTCAGTGATCCCGTCCTGGCTGCTCGACCTCACCTCGACCGCGCTCGCCGACAGCCCGCTTCTGTCGGAATATTCGGGCTTCGTGGAGGATTCCGGCGAGGGACGCTGGACCGTGAATGCCGCGATCGACGAAGCCGTGCCGGCCGAGGTCCTGACCGCGGCGCTCTACACACGTTTCCGTTCCCGCAAGGAACACACCTTCGCCGAAAAAATTCTCTCCGCGATGCGTGCGGGTTTCGGCGGCCACAAGGAGCCGAAGCAGCCGGGCGCTTCGAAACCAAAGTAGCAAGTAGACAAGCGAAGGCCGACAATTCGTGACAAAAGACCCGCAAGCCAAGCGCAAGCCGGAAAACTGCGCCTTCGTCATCTTTGGTGTCACCGGCGACCTCACCCATCGCCTGGTGATGCCGTCGCTCTACAATCTGGCGGCGGAGCACCTGCTGCCGGAAAAGTTCTGCGTCGTCGGCGTGGCCCGCAAGGGTCAGTCGGATGACGAACTGCGTAGCAGCCTGCTGAAGGGACTGCGCCAGTTCGCGACGCGGCCCGTGGACGACGACATCGCCAAGAAGCTGCTGGAATGCGTGACCTTCGTCGAGGCCGATCCGAAGGATCCGCCTTCCTTTGATCGCCTGCGCGAGCATCTGGATTCGCTGGAATGCGCGCAGGACACCGGCGGCAACCGGCTGTTCTATCTGGCAACACCGCCCGCTGCGTTCGCGCCGACCGCGCGCGAACTCGGCCGCACCGGCATGATGAAGGAGAACGGTGCCTGGCGGCGCCTCGTGATCGAAAAGCCGTTCGGCACCGATCTCGCCTCGGCGCACGCGCTGAACGCCGAACTGCTGAAGATCATGGACGAGCACCAGATCTACCGGATCGATCATTATCTCGGCAAGGAGACGGTGCAGAACATCCTGGTGCTGCGCTTTGCCAATGGCATGTTCGAGCCGATCTGGAATCGCAATCACATCGACCACGTCCAGATCACGGTGGAGGAAAAGCTCGGTGTCGGCCACCGCGGCGGCTTCTACGATGCCACTGGCGCGCTGCGCGACATGGTGCCGAACCATCTGTTCCAGCTGATGTCGCTGGTCGCGATGGAGCCCCCTGCACGTTTCGACGCACATTCCGTGCGCTCCGAGAAGGCCGATGTGCTGACGTCGATCCAGCTGCCAAGCCCGGAAGAGGCACTGAAGAATTCAGTCCGCGCGCAATATCTCGCCGGCCGCATCGGCGACGAAGAGCTCACGGACTATCGCAAGACCGCGGACGTCAAGCCCGGCAGCACCACCGAGACCTTTGTCGCGCTCAAGCTGATGATCGACAATTGGCGCTGGGCCGGCGTGCCCTTTTACCTGCGCACCGGCAAGGCGCTGGGTCACAAGCGCACCGAAGTCGCGATCAAGTTCAAGCAGGCGCCGCTGTCGATGTTCTCGGGCACGGACGTCGACCGCCTGTCGCAGAATTTCCTCACCATCGGCATCGCGCCGACCGAGACCATCGAACTGCAGTTCAACGCCAAGATCCCGGGGCCGAGCATCACCATCGACGGCGTCGAGATGAAGTTCCGCTACGGTGACTATTTCCGCGTCGATCCCTCAACCGGCTACGAGACGCTGATCTACGACTGCATGATCGGCGACAACATCCTGTTCCAGCGCGCCGACGGCATCGAGGCCGGATGGCAGGCGGTGCAGCCGTTCCTGGATGCCTGGAAGAGTGCGGGCACCAACGGCATCGAGACCTATGAAGCCGGCAGCGACGGCCCGAAATGCGCCGACGAACTGCTCCGGCGCGACGGGCGAAGCTGGCGGAAATTTTCGTGATGGCGGGCGGACAGCCGAAGCTGATCGTCGCGGCGGATGCCGAGGCGCTGGCGCAGGCCGCGGCCGAACGGGTGATGGCGCGGATCGGCGCCAATCCGGCGCGTATCGCGGTCTGCCTGACCGGCGGGTCGAGCCCGAAGAAACTCTATCAATTGCTCGGCAGCGATTCCTGGCGTGGCAAGATCCCGTGGGACCGCGTGCACTGGTTCATCGGCGACGAGCGATTCGTGCCTGAAAGCGATCCTCTCAACAACATGGCGGTGGCGCGGGCGACCTTCCTCGATCGCAATGCGCCTGCCGGCCATATCCATCCGATCCCGACCACGACTGAAAATCCCGATGCCAGCGCCGAAGCCTATGCGCGCGAGCTGCAGGCCTTCTATGGCGCTGACCGGCTCGATCCGGCGCGGCCGCTGTTCGACCTCGTCCTGATGGGCGCAGGCCCGGACGGCCACACCGCCTCGCTTTTCCCGGGCTATCCCGAGATCGAGGAGGCCCAACGCTGGGTCGTTGGCGTGCCCAAGGCCAATGTCGCGCCGTTCGTGCCGCGGGTCTCGCTCACCCTGCCCGCTCTGGCCTCCTGCCGCGAAATGCTGTTCGAGATTGCCGGGCACGACAAGCAGGCGATCTTGACGCGCCTCCTCAATGGCGAGAATCTGCCGGCCTTACGCGCGCGCTCGAATGGTGAGACCGTCTGGCTGGTCGATAGGGCCGCGCTTCCGGAGGAAATTAGTGGGCCGCGTTGAAGCACCTTGTGCGTTGATCGTGATGGGCGTGTCGGGTTCGGGCAAGAGCACGGTCGCGGAGGCGCTGGGCCAGCGGCTCGGCTGGCGGTTCGAGGACGGCGACAGCTTCCATCCCGCCAGCAATGTCGAGAAGATGCGGGCCGGCCATCCCCTCACCGACGAGGACCGCTGGCCCTGGCTCAACGCCATCGCCGACGAGATCGCACGGGTGTGTGACAGAGGCGAGCACGTCATCATCGCCTGCTCGGCGCTGAAGCACACCTATCGCGACGTGCTGCTGCGCGGACGCGACGACGTCCGCTTCATCTTCCTGAAGGGAACGAAAGAGCTGATCGCCGAGCGGCTCGCGCAGCGCAAGGGCCATTTCATGCCGCCGGGGCTGCTGACAAGCCAGTTCGACACGCTGGAGCCGCCGGAAGCGGGCGAGCACGTCCTCACCGTCTCGATCGACGAGACCGTCGAGGCGATCGTGGACGGCATCGTGCGGCAATTGAAGCTGGGCGGCGCAATACCCAAGGTTCTGCCATGACTCCCATCTCACTCGTGGTCTCCGATGTCGACGGAACGCTGCTGACCAAGGACAAGACGCTCACCGAGCGCGCGCGATCCGCGGTGCAACGGCTGCACCAGGCCGGCATCGGCTTCACCATCACCTCCAGCCGCCCGGCGATCGGCATGCGTTTCCTGATCGAGCCGCTGGCGCTCTGGCTGCCGGTCGGCCCGTTCAACGGCTCCTCGATCGTCGATCCCGAGATGCGCCCGGTCGAGCAGCACCTGATTCCGCCGGGCGCCGCCGAGCGGTCGCTGCAGATCCTCCGCGACTACGGCGCCGACATCTGGCTGTTCACCACCGACAAATGGCTGATCGACAATCCCAGCGGCAAGTACGTCGCCCATGAGCAGCACACGATCCGCTCCGACCCGACCATCGTGACGGACTTTTCGCCCTACCTCACGAGCGCCTGCAAGATCGTCGGCGCCAGCGCCGACGCGGCCAGGCTCGCCGCTTGCGAGAAGGCGATGCAGGAGGCGCTCGGCAGCGAAGCGACCGCGGTGCGCTCGCAGACCTATTATCTCGACATCACCCCGCCCGGCTTCGACAAGGGCACGTTCGTCGAGGCGATGGCGAAGCGCTTGGATATCTCGACCGACGCCGTCGCCACCATCGGCGACATGCAGAACGATCTCGCGATGTTCCGCGTCAGCGGCACCTCCATCGCCATGGGCAACGCCGCCGACAACGTCAAGGACCAGGCCACGCATGTCACCGCGAGCAACGAGCAGGACGGCTTTGCGGAGGCGATGGAGATGATTTTGAAGCGGAATGGGGTGGGTTGAGCGATCGGCTATCGGTACACGACCTTGGAAATCGACCAGCTGACTTTTTTGGACGACGGCGCGCAGCTGTTCCGGCAGGCGTTGACATCCGATCGATTGCACGAGCTCAGGGCAGCCCTGTCCCATTTGCCGCCCGATCACGCCGGACTGAGATTAAGAGGCATTGAGGGTCTCGCGCCCTTCCTTGCCGCCCGCGGACATGTCGGAAGCTGTGCCGCGTCAGTGCTTGGAGAGTCGTGTCGTCCGGTCAGGGCCATCCTGTTCGACAAGACGGCCGCGACGAACTGGGCCCTCGGCTGGCATCAGGACCGCACCATCGCGGTGAAGGAGCGCATTCCGGTCGATGGCTTCGACATCTGGAGCATCAAGAGCGGCATGCAGCATGTCGAGCCACCCTTTGCGCTGCTATCAGGCATGGTGACCCTGCGGGTTCATATCGATCCGGTCCCGGCCAGCAATGCGCCGTTGTTGATCGCGCCGGGCTCCCATAAGCTTGGGCGGATTGCTGAAGAGGACGTCCGGGACGTGGTACGCGGTTGCGGCACGGTCGCATGCCTGGCTGAGCCTGGCGACATCTGGCTCTATGCAACGCCAATTCTCCACGCATCGGATGCGGCCACTTTGCCGATACATCGCCGCGTCCTGCAGGTGGACTTTTCTGGTGGAGAACTCCCTGGCGGTCTGGAATGGCTCGGGATCTAGGACCCAAGCGAGCATCACTGCTTCGACCGCTGCATCGCCGGCTTCTCGCTCTTCTGCCTTGCCGCCGAGAGGTTATGCGCGGTGTTGATCAGCGCGATGTGGGTCAGCGCCTGCGGGAAATTGCCGGTCTGGCGGCGGGCCACGGAGTCGTATTCCTCGGCCAATAGCCCGACATCGTTCGCAACGCCTACCACGCGATCGAACAAGACCTGCGCCTTGTCGAGATTGCCCGCCAGCACATGAGCATCGGCGAGCCACAGGCTGCAGGCGAGGAACGCACCTTCGAGCGGCGGCTGTCCCGCGGGCAGCTCGCGCGGATCGTGCCGCAGCACGAAACCGTCGCGCATCAGGCATGTCTCGACGGCGGCGATGGTGCCGCAGATGCGCGGATCCGACGTCGGCAGGAAGCCGACGCCCGGCAGCAGCAGCACGCTGGCATCGAGCAGTTTCGTGCCGTAGGACTCGACGAAGGCGTTCTCCTCCGCATCGAAACCGTTGTTGCAGACGTCGCAATGAATGGCTTCGCGCAAGGTGCGCCAATGCAGCAGCGGCGCCTTGAAGCCAAAGGTCTCGGCGCTCTTGATGCCGCGGTCGAAGGCGACCCAGGCCATGACCTTCGAGAACACGTAGTGCCGGGGCTGCCCGCGCCGTTCCCAAATGCCGTGGTCAGGCCGATCCCAGACTTCGGCGAGATGGTTGAGCACGTTGCATTCCAGCGCCCAGCTCTCCTCGTCGAGCTTCAGCCTGGCCATGCGCGACTGGTGGAAGGCGTCAATCAGTTCGCCGTAGACGTCGAGCTGGAGCTGCGCATGCGCGGCATTGCCGACGCGCACCGGCTTGGCGCCCTCATAGCCGGCGAGCCAGCCTGCCTCCCATTCCAAGAGCCGCCGCTGACCCCAGATGCCGTACATGATCTGCATGTTCGCCGGCGAGCCGGCGGCCGCGCGCAGCAGCCAATTGTGCCAGGCCGAAGCTTCCTCGGTATAGCCCGAGTTCATCAGCGCCAGCAGCGTGAAGGTGGCATCACGCAGCCAGCAGAAGCGGTAATCCCAGTTCCTGCTGCCGCCGAGCTTTTCCGGCAGCGAGGTGGTGGGCGCCGCGACGATGCCGCCGGTGGGGCCGAAGGTCAGCGCCTTCAGCGTGATCAGCGAGCGCAGGATCAGGTCGTGATAATCGCCGTCGCGGGTGTAACGGAGGCACCAGTCCTGCCAGAAATTCTCGGTCTCCTTAAGCGCGAGCTCTGGATCGATCGGCCCGGGCGGATCGAGATGCGAGGGGCCGTAGGTCAGCACGAACGGCACGGTCTCGCCCGCCCTGACCTCGAAATCGGACACCGTGGTCAGATCCTCGCCGCGGGTCTTCGCCGGCGTGCGGAGCACCGTCATGTCCTGGCCGCAAATCGCGAGCAGGGAATGATTGATCCGTCGCACCCAGGGAATATCCACGCCGAAGCCGAAGCGGATGATGAGCTCCATCCGCATCTCGACCTTGCCGCTGACGCCGCGGACCAGACGCACGATGTCGGAGGCCTTGCCGCGCGGCGGCATGAAGTCGATCAGCGCGACGGTGCCGCTCTTGGTCTCAAATCGCGTTTCGAGGATGAGGGTGTTGCCGAGATAGCGACGCGAGATCGCGGTGACGTCCTCGCTTGGCGCGACCAGCCAGCGGCCGTTCCTGTGCGTTCCGAGGATAGCGGCAAAACAGGCGTCGGAATCGAAGGCGGGCCAGCACAGCCAGTCGATCGAGCCGTTGCGCCCGACCAGCGCCGCGGTCTCGCAGTCGCCGATCAGCGCATAGTCCTCGATCCTCTGCGTCAATGTCGTACGAGCCCGGGAAGCCCCCCCGGCCGTTCAACTCCCGCCGGTCAGCGAACGTTCCCGCGTTGCCGCTCTCAAGGCCGTGAGATCAACCTTGGAGGCGATCTTGTCGAGCGCGACCGGAAGGCGCTGGCGCCAGTTCGGATGCTCGTCGATCGTGCCGGGAATGTTGGGCTGGTCGATCACGCCGAGCAGATCCTCCATGGACACCGCGAGCAGGCGCGATGGCGTGCGCGACAGGAAGGCGAGCACCGAATAGAGGTCGTTGGCATTGATGCCGTTCTGCCGCAAAATCTCGTCGAGCGCACCGAGCGCATCCCAGCGGGCCTGATCGTTCTCGCCGGGATCGAGCCCGAGCGACAGCTTCATCTTGAGATCGCTGAAGGAGCGCCAGCCCGCATAGGTGCACAAATCATGCGTGTTCAGCGTCACCAGCGCGTTGGGCCGGTAATGATCGATATTGCGGAAATGGCCGGAATCGTCGCGCTCGAACATCATGACGAGATACGACCAGATGCCGAAATCCTGCATGGTCTCGCGAAAGCCTTCCGGCACGGTGCCGAGGTCCTCGCCGATCACGATGCATTTGTGGGCCGCGCTCTCGCGCACCACCGCGGCCAGCAGCGCCTCGAACGGCATCTGCACATAGGCGCCGTTGTCGGGCTTGAAGCCGCGCGGCACGAGGTAAAGCCGCTTCAAGCCGAGCACGTGATCGAGCCTGATGGCGCCGGCATGCCGCATCGACGCCGCCAGCATGTCGGCGAACGGCACGAAGGATTGCGCCTCGAGGCCGCCGGCATTGAAGCCCGCGAGGCCCCAGTCCTGGCCGACGGTATTGAGCACGTCCGGCGGCGCGCCGACGGCGAGGTGGCGGGAAATCGCGGTCTGCTCGTTCCAGGCATCGAAGCCGTTGGACTGCACGCCGACCGCGACGTCGAGATAGAGCCCGACGCGCATGCCGAGCTGGCCGGCCAGCACCTTGGCGGCATGCAATTGGCTGTCGGCCGTCCACTGCACGAATTCGACGAACTCGACCTCGCGCCTGTCAGGCCCCTTGTGCAGCTCGGCGCATTTGGCTTCACTCGGCTGTTGCCATTCGGACGGCCATTCCCACCACGGCCGGTTGAAGCGATGCCGCAGCACCTCGAAGCAGGCGAAGCGGGACAATAGCGGCGCGCGGGCGGCGCGGAAGGCGTCAAACTCCTTGCGGCGCGCCTCGCGCGCGCTCGTCACGAAGCTGTTGAAGGCAGCGCGCAAGGCCAGCCATTTCAGCGCCGCCATGTCGGCATAGGGCACGCGGTCGCCGTCACGCAGCCGCGCGGCGGTCGCGGCCGCGTCGGGGACGAGATCGGCGGAAAATTCCGGGATCGCCTCGACGTCGATATAGAGCGGATTGAGAAACAGCCGGCTGTTCGGCGAATAGGGGCTGCAATCGGCCGGCTGGTCGTCGAACAGCACGTGAAGCGGGTTGAGGCCGACGCCGTCGGCGCCGAGTTGCTTGGCAAGCCGGACGAGACCGGCGAGATCGGTGAAATCGCCGATGCCCCAATTGCGGTCGGAGCGGACGCTGTAGAGTTGCACGGCGAGCAGCCAGCCGCGGTCGAAATCGCCGCCGAAAGCGCGCTCGGGCGCCACGATCATCGGCACGTCTTCGGTCTCGCCCCCGGCATCCGTCAGCGTCAGGCGGTGATAGCCGAGCGGCAGGCCGGCGGGCCAGGCGATGACGGGCTCGCGCGTCTCTCCTTGCGCGATCACATTGCCGTTGCCGAGGATCTTCCATTGCAGCGGCGGCGTCCCGGTTGCCGCCAGTTCCGTGCGCGGATGCCCTAAGGCGCGGACCACGACCGGCCCGCTGACGAAGCGGTAGACCCGCTTCTCCGGCAGGGCATCGAGGATGGATTTGAGCGCCTCGGGCGCGGTGACCCGCAGCTTGCCGAGGGCGTCGACGAATTCGGACTGAACGCCCTTGATCCGGGCTTGAGCTAAAAGATCCATTCGGCACGCAGCTTGCAGGCCATAGTTTGGCCGGTGGCATCGATTTTAACGAGGTCGCGGAAGAGGTTAGTCAGGGGTAACTCGCAAACTGCGCTTGCCGTTCCCCAGGGAACCAATGACACACAAGCGGCTTTCTATAATGGTACCAAGCGCGGGTTCCCGACAAGGGAAACGGGCTCCTGCTTTCTTGTCAATGGCATCACCGTGAACAAGACAATTCAAACTGTCGAAAGTGCCGCTTCAGGCAGCGCTTTCCTCATCGAAGACGTCTATCCCTTGGTCGACGGCGGCCGCTTCGCCGTGAAGCGGATCGCGGGCGAACCGGTCGAGGTCTGGGCTGACATCTACCGCGACGGCGATGCCGTGATCGCGGCTGCGCTGATCTGGCGAGGAGAGCAGGACCGCGAATGGCGGAGCGAGCCGATGACCCCTCACGGCAATGACCGCTGGTCCGGCGCGTTTACACCGGTTGAGCCCGGTCAATATGTCTATGCGATCGAAGCCTGGACCGACGAGTTCGCGACCTGGTCGCACGCGATCGCGCGCAAGCGGCGGATCGGGGCCGATGTCAGCCTCGATGCGATCGAGGGCGCTGGCCTCCTGACCAAGGCGCACGGCGCGCGGCAGGACGCCGCAGCGATCATCATCAAGCGATGCGAGGATTATCTCCAGACCGGCGACGTCACCCCGCTGCTGGCGACCGAGCTTGGCGAAGCGATGGCCGAGAGCCAGTCGCGGCCCGACCTGACGCGCTCGCCGCTGTTCCCGCTGATGGTCGACCGCGACAAGGCGCGCTTTGGCGCCTGGTACCAGATGATGCCGCGCAGCCAGAGTGAGATCCCGGGCCGGCACGGCACGCTCCGCGACTGCATTGCGCGCGTCCCTGATATCGCCGCCATGGGCTTTGACGTGCTCTACTTCACACCGATCCATCCCATTGGCCACACCCACCGCAAAGGCCGCAACGACTCGCCGGTCGCGAGCGAGGGCGATCCCGGCTCGCCCTATGCGATCGGCACCGCCGAGGGCGGGCATGATGCGCTGCATCCCGCGCTCGGCACGATCGAGGACTTTCGCGCGCTGGTCGCGACCTGCCTCGAGTACGGGCTCGAGCTTGCGCTGGACTTCGCGGTGCAGTGCTCGCCGGATCATCCGTGGCTGACGCAGCATCCGGAATGGTTCAAATGGCGGCCGGACCGCTCGGTGCGGACGGCGGACGGGCCCTATTCGGATATCGTCATCCCCGATTTCGGCTGCGTCGATCGCGCCGGGCTGTGGAACGCGCTTCGCGACGCCATGCTGTTCTGGATCGACCATGGCGTCACCATCTTCGCCATCGACAATCACGACACCGCACCGCTTCCGTTCTGGGAGTGGCTGATCGGCGACATCCGCCGCCGGCATCCCGAGGTAATCCTGTTCTCCAAGACCTTTGCACGGCCGAAGCTGATGAAGGGCCTCGCCAAGCTCGGCTTCGCGCAGTCTTTCAGCTATTTCCCCTGGCGCACTTTGAGGTGGGAGCTGGAACAATATCTCGGCGAGCTGACCCGTTATCCCGAGCGGGACTTTTATCGGGCGAACCTGTTCGTCAACACGGCCGACCTCTTGCCCTATCATCTCCAGAGCGGCGAGCCCTGGGCGTTCAAGTCGCGCGTTGCGCTGGCGGCGACGCTGTCGGGCAATTACGGGATCTTTGGCGGCTTCGAGCTCCTGGAGCACGAGGCGATTCCAGGCCGCGAGGAATATCTCGATTCCGAGAAGTATCAGATCAAGCAGCGCAACTGGGACGCGCCCGGCAACATCAAGCCCTACATTGCCGCGCTCAACCGCATCCGCAACGACAACGCGGCGCTGCAGCAGACAGCAAGCTTGCGCTTCCTCGGCATCGAGGACGGCGAGACCATCGCCTTCGTCAAGGAGGCGGCTGATCCCGCGAGCACCGTCGTCGTCGTGATTGCGCTCTCGCGCCATGTGCGCGAATTCTGGCTGCCGCTCGGCGACCTCACTGTTGACGCCGACGGACAGCGACACCATGTGACGGCACTCGAAAACCTCCTCACCGGCGAGCAGTCCCGCATCGAGTGGGGCGGGATCAGGTTGCGCATCGATCCCGACCGTGATCCTGCGCTCCTGTTCCGCTGCCTGGCGTAAGGGTTCACGCCATGAATGTTCTGTCTTCCGTCGACACCAAGAAAGTTGAGGCTGCCGAGACCGTGGATGAGCTCTGGTACAAGGACGCGATCATCTACCAGCTCCACGTCAAGGCCTTTGCCGACAGCAACCATGACGGCATCGGGGACTTCGCCGGCCTGACCGAGAAGCTGCCCTATCTCCAGGAGCTCGGCGTCACCGCGCTGTGGCTGCTGCCGTTCTATCCCTCGCCCGGCCGCGACGACGGCTACGACATCGGTGACTACGGCGCGGTCAATCCCGATTTCGGGACGATGAAGGATTTCAAGCGCTTCATCCAGGAGGCGCAGAAGCGCGGTTTGCGCGTCATCACCGAGCTGGTCGTCAACCACACCTCCGACCAGCACAAATGGTTCAAGCGCGCGCGCCGCAGCCCGGCAGGCTCGAGCGCCCGCAACTGGTATGTCTGGAGCGACACCGACCAGAAATACCAGGGCACGCGGATCATCTTCACCGACACCGAGAAGTCGAACTGGACCTGGGATCACGAGGCCGGCGCCTTCTACTGGCACCGCTTCTTCTCGCACCAGCCGGACCTGAATTTCGACAATCCGCGCGTGGTCAGCGCCATCATCCAGGTGATGAAGCGCTGGCTCGACGCCGGGGTCGACGGTTTCCGGCTCGATGCCATTCCCTATCTCTGCGAGCGCGAGGGCACCTCGAACGAGAACCTCCCCGAGACGCATGCGATCATCAAGCGCCTGCGCCAGGAGCTGGATTCCTACTCCAAGGGCAAGCTGCTGCTGGCCGAAGCCAATCAATGGCCGGAGGACGTGCAGGAATATTTCGGCCGCGGCGACGAATGCCACATGGCCTATCACTTCCCGCTGATGCCGCGCATCTACATGGCGATCGCGCAGGAGGACCGCTTCCCGATCACCGACATCCTGCGCCAGACGCCTGACATCCCGGCGAGCTGCCAATGGGCGCTGTTCCTGCGCAACCATGACGAGCTGACGCTGGAGATGGTCACCGACGTCGAGCGTGACTATCTCTGGACCACCTACGCCAACGATCCGCGGGCGCGCATCAATGTCGGCATCCGCCGGCGCCTTGCGCCGCTGATGGACAATGACCGCCGCAAGATCGAGCTGATGAACTCGCTGCTGCTGTCCTTCCCGGGCACGCCGATCATCTATTACGGCGACGAGATCGGGATGGGCGACAACATCTATCTCGGCGACCGCAACGGCGTGCGCACGCCGATGCAATGGAGCCCGGACCGCAATGGCGGCTTCTCGCGCTGCGACCCCGCCCGGCTCTACGCGCCGCTGATCATGGATCCGGTCTACGGCTATGAATCGGTCAACGTGGAGGCGCAGTCGCGCAGCCTGTCGTCGCTGCTCAGCGCCACCAAGCGGCTGATCTCGGTGCGCAAGTCAACGCTCGCCTTCGGCCGCGGCACCATGACCTTCATCCGCCCGGCCAATCGCGCCGTGCTGGCCTATGTCCGGCAGTATCGCGACGAGGTGATCCTCTGCGTCGCCAATCTCTCGCGCGCCGCGCAGGCGACCGAGCTCGATCTGTCGCCGTGGAAAGACCGCATCCCGCAGGAGATGCTTGGACGGACGCGTTTCCCGCCGATCGGCGAATTGCCCTACATGATCACGCTGGGGCCCTACGGCTTCTACTGGTTCCATCTCACCGAGCGCGACAAGTCCGAGCCGGTGACGCCGCGCGCGGTGCCTGAGTTCGAGACGCTGGTGGTGCCGGTCAATTCGAACTGGGTGTCGCTGGCACGCGAGCGCGGCGTGTTCGAGCGCGACGTGCTGCCAGGATTTTTGGCAAGGACACGCTGGTATCCGGAGCACAATCCCAAGCACATCAAGGCCACACTGACCTCGGCGGTGCCTTTCAGCGATATCGGCGACAACAGGCCCTGGATCGCGTTCTTCGAGACCACGCGGGACGACGTCACGACGCGCTACGTGCTGCCGATGCAGATCGAATGGGTACGCTTCGACCGCGAACGCTTCAACCCGAAGGCGCTCGCCGCCGTCCGCCAGGGTGCGCGCGAGGGCACACTGCTCGACGTCGCGACCGAGCAGATCTTCATCGGCCTGTTCCTGCGGGGTCTGTCGCAAAACCTGGTGGTGGACGAGAACAATCTGCGGCTGGAGTTCAAGGCGACCAGCCGATTCGCCGACTACACCATCAAGGAGCCCGAACGCATCCGCGCGATCGAGCAGTCCAACAGCACAGCGCTCGTGGACAACCAATATGTCGTCAAGATCCATCGGCAGCTCGAAAGCGGCACCAGTCCCGAGATCGAGATCGGCCACTACCTCACCGAAATCGCCCGCTTCGCCAACACGCCGGCCCTGCTCGGCAGTGTCGAGCTGGTGGAGGACGATCAGCGCAGCGCCGTCGGCGTGCTGCATGCCTATGTCGAAAACCAGGGCGACGGCTGGACGATGACCACCGGCTATCTCGATCGCTATATCGACGAGCAGCGGCTCTTGTCCGCGGGCGAAACGCCGCGCGAGACCCAGGAGCAGGCGCCTTACCTGCACTTCATCGCGCAGATCGGCCGGCGGCTTGCCGAGCTGCATGTCGCCCTGGCCGCGGCAAAGCCGGACAATCTCGCTCCGGAGCCGATCGGCTCCGGACACGCCAGGCGCTGGGTCTCTGACCTCAAGGCGCGGGCCGAGCGCGTTTTCGAGCACCTGGCCAATAGCCGCGACGGCCTGCGGGAGGCGGACCGGCCGCTGATCGACCGGCTCGGCGCCGCGCGCGCGGCCCTGCCCGACCACCTCAATGCACTATTGCCTTCCGGGATCGGCGGGTTGAACATCCGTCATCATGGCGACTTCCGCCTCGGGCAGACTCTGATCGTGAAGGACGACATCTTCATCATCGACTTCGACGGCCATCCGCGCCGGCCGCTGGCCGACAAGCAGCGCAAGCTGCCTGCCGCGCGCGATGTCGCCGGCCTGATCCGCTCGATTGATCTTTCGGTTAACGTGGCCCTCAACCGGGTGCTCGCGGGCGGCTCCGACGAACAGGACCGGCTTGCAGCCGCGCTCGGCGAATGGCGCGAACGCGCCACCACGACGTTCCAGCACGCCTATCGCGAGGCCATGACCGACCGGCGGCTGTGGCCGGAAGATCCGCAATCCGCGCAAGGCCTGTTAAGGTTTTTCCTGCTTGATCAAGCGTTCGACGACGTAGAGTACGAACTGTCCCACCGGCCCGAGGGGCTCCATGCGCCGCTGACCGGACTGCTTCGCATTCTGTCCAGCGCCGAAAGCGAAGCCCATGCCTAAACTGCCAGCTGAAGCCTACGCGATCATCGAGGGCCGCCACTCCGACCCCTTCCACTATCTCGGGCTGCATCCCGAGGGCGGCAAGAGCGTGGTGCGCGCCTTCCTTCCCGAGGCCTCCAATGTCGAGGCGGTCGGCGAGCATGGCGAGGTCGCGCCGCTCGACCGCGTTCATGACTCCGGCCTGTTCATCGGAGCCCTTCCCAACGGCTCGCAGCACTATCAACTGCGCGCGAAATTCGGCAACAGCGTCGTCGAATTCGAGGATGCCTACCGCTTCCCGCCGATCCTGACCGATTTCGACCTCTATCTGCTCGGCGAAGGCACCCACCAGCGCCTCTACGACAAGCTCGGCGCGCATCCGATGCGGCTCGACGGCGTCGACGGTATCGGCTTCGTGGTGCTGGCGCCGAATGCGCGGCGCGTATCCGTGGTCGGCGATTTCAACTTCTGGGACGGTCGGCGTCATCCGATGCGGGTGCGCGGCAGCGGGTACTGGGAGCTCTTCATCCCGCATGCGAAGATCGGCGATCACTACAAGTTCGAGATCATCGGCCCGCACGGCCATCTGCTGCCGCTGAAGTCCGACCCGCTGGCGTTTGCGAGCGAGGTACGGCCGAAGACGGCCTCGATCGTGCTCGACGAGGCGCATCTGCCGCGGCCGCGCCCCGCGCCCGACGGCATCAACGCGCTGTCGGCGCCGATGTCGATCTACGAGGTCCATCTCGGCTCGTGGCGGCGCAAGGGCAACAATGAATGGCTCACCTATCGCGAGCTGGCCGAACAGCTGCCGGCCTATGCTCGCGACATGGGGTTCACGCATCTCGAATTCCTGCCCGTCAGCGAGCATCCGTTTGACGGCTCCTGGGGCTATCAGCCAACCGGCCTCTATGCCCCGACCAGCCGGTTCGGAAGCCCCGAGGATTTCGCCGCGCTGGTCGATGCCTGCCATCGCGAAGGCATCGGCGTGCTGCTCGACTGGGTGCCCGGCCATTTCCCCGACGATCCGCACGGGCTCGGCAGCTTTGACGGCACGGCGCTGTTTGAGCACGCGAACCCGCTTCAGGGCCGCCATCTCGACTGGGGCACGCTGATCTACAATTACGGTCGCACCGAAGTGACGAACTTCCTGGTGTCGAACGCGCTGTTCTGGATGGAGCGCTACAGCATCGATGGCTTACGCGTCGATGCGGTGGCGTCGATGCTCTATCTCGACTACAGCCGGCCGCCCGGCGCGTGGATTCCGAACCAGTATGGCGGCCGCGAAAACATCGAGGCGATCGACTTCCTGCGCCGTTTCAACACGGAGGTCTTTGCCCGCTTCCCGCAGGCGACCACGGCCGCGGAAGAATCCACCGCATGGCCGCAAGTCTCGCGCCCGGTCGAATTCGGCGGGCTCGGCTTCGGCTACAAGTGGAACATGGGCTGGATGCACGACACGCTGAATTACATCAGCAAGGATCCGATCCACCGCAAGTATCATCACGGCGAGATCCTGTTCGGGCTGCATTACGCCTTCTCGGAGAATTTCATCCTGCCGCTGTCGCATGACGAGGTCGTGCACGGCAAACGTTCGATCCTGGGCCGCATGCCCGGCGACGAATGGCAGCGCTTTGCGAATTTGCGGGCCTATTACAGCTTCATGTTCGGCCACCCCGGCAAGAAGCTGCTGTTCATGGGCGCCGAGATCGCGCAGAGCCGCGAATGGAATCACGACCAGTCGCTCGACTGGCACCTGCTCGAATACAAGGTCCATTCCGGCATCCAGGCGCTGATCCGCGACCTCAACCGCCTCTACCGCGCGGTGCCGGCGCTGCATCAGATGGACTGCGACCAGGCCGGCTTCGAATGGCTGATCACCGATGATGCCAACCGCAACGTGTTCGCCTGGCTGCGCAAGGGTTTTGACGAGCACGCGCGGTGCCTCGTCATCGTCAACTTCTCCCCCAATGTCTATCGCAACTATCGCGTTCGCGTGCCCCTGGCCGGCAAGTGGAAAGAGGTGTTCAACTCCGACTCCGCCCATTACGGCGGCAGCAATGTCGGGAACATCGGCGAGGTCCGGACCGTTGACGGCAAGACGCCCGAGCTCCGCCTCACCATTCCGCCGCTCGCCGCGATCTTCCTCGTTCCGGAAAGCTGACCGATGCGCCTGACCGCCGGATCGCCCGCACGCCTCGGCGCAAGCTGGGACGGACGCGGCACCAATTTTGCGCTGTTCTCCGCCAACGCGCAGAAGGTCGAGCTCTGCCTGTTCGACACGCAAGGCCGCCGCGAGCTCGAACGCGTCGAACTGCCCGAAAAGACCGAGGACGTCTGGCACGGCTATCTCAACGACGTCTCGCCCGGCCAGCTCTACGGTTATCGGGTGCACGGCCCGTACGAGCCCGAGCACGGCCATCGCTTCAATGCCAACAAGCTGCTGCTCGACCCCTATGCGAAGCGGCTCGCGGGCCGGCTGGTCTGGAGCGATGCGCATTTCGCCTACCGCACCGGCTCGCCGCGCGAGGACCTGTCGTTCGACCGGCGCGACAACGCGCGCGGCATGCCCAAGGCCGTCGTGGTCGACGAGACCTTCAACTGGGGCCGGCGCGAGATCCGGCCGAACATTCCCTGGGAAGACACGATCATCTACGAAGCTCACGTCAAGGGCCTGACGCAGAAGCGCGACGACGTGCCGCCGAACCTCCGTGGCACCTACGGCGGCCTGTCCTCGCCGGCGATGATCGAGCACCTGAAGAAGCTCGGCGTCACCACGATCGAGCTGCTGCCGATCCACAGCTTCGTCGACGACCGCATCCTGGTCGAAAAGAAGCTCGTCAATTACTGGGGCTACAACTCGCTGTCCTTCTTCGCGCCGGAGCCGCGCTACGCCCAGGACAATGCGCTGGATTCCTTCCGCACCACGGTCGCGCGCCTGCACGATGCCGGCATCGAGGTGATGCTCGACGTCGTCTATAACCACACCGCCGAAGGCAACCACCTCGGCCCGACGCTGTGCTATCGCGGCATCGACAATGCCTCCTATTACTGGCTCAACCGCGAGAACCCGCGCTACTACGACGACTTCACCGGCTGCGGCTCGTCGGTGAACCTCACCCATCCGCGTGTGTTGCAGATGGTGATGGACTCCTTGCGCTACTGGGTCGAGGTCTGCCATGTCGACGGCTTCCGCTTCGATCTCGCCACCACGCTCGCGCGCGGGCCGAACGGATTTGATCGCGGCATCTCGTTTCTGACCGCGATCCGGCAGGATCCGGTGCTGGCCGCCGTGAAGCTCGTCGCCGAGCCCTGGGACCTCGGCCTCGGCGGCTACCAGGTCGGCGCATTTCCCTCGCAATGGTCGGAGTGGAACGACCGCTATCGCAGCGCCATGCGCCGTTACTGGAGCGGCGAAGGCAGCCTGATCGGCGACATCTCCAGCCGCATGACGGCGTCCTCCGATCTGTTCAATCACGACGGACGGCGGCCGCGCGCCAGCATCAACCACATCACGGTGCATGACGGTTTCACGCTCGCCGACCTCTTCAGCTATAACGAGAAGCACAACGAGGCCAATGGCGAGGACAATCGCGACGGCTCCAACGACAACCACAGCAACAATTGCGGTGTCGAGGGACCGACCGACGATCCGAATATCCTCGCCCTGCGCCGGCAGCTTCGCAGGAACGTGCTGGCCTGCCTGATACTGGCGCAGGGCGTCCCGCTGATCCTCGCCGGCGACGAGGTCGGCAATTCGCAGTCCGGCAACAACAACGCCTATTGCCAGGACAACGAGGTCGGCTGGGTCGGCTGGGACAATCTCGGCAAGGAGGGCGAGGACATGGTCGATTTCGTCTCAGGCCTCGCCGACATCCGCCGCCGCTTCTCGCAGCTTCGCAGCCATCGCTGGCTCGACGGCCGTCCCAAGGACGGTGTCTCCTACGGCGCACTGTGGCTGACGCCTGAGGGCAACGAGATGACGGAGAGCGACTGGACATTCCCGGATGGGCGGTTTCTCTCCTATGTGATGGGGCCGATGGAACCCGGCAGCGCCGCGATCTTTATCGTCCTGAACGCTGCGCCCGAAGAGATCGCATTCAAATTGCCCAAAATGTCCGAATACAAGAGCTGGCAGCAGATCCTGAACACGACCGATGCCAAGCTGAACACCATCGACTTCCCGTCCGGGAGCGACAGCAAGGCGCCGCCGCGCTCCGTGCTCGCCTTCGCGGGGGCGCCATGAGGCCATCCTTCGGGGCGCGGCCAACGAAAGACGGCGTGTCGTTCCGGCTGTGGGCGCCCGGCGCGCGCCGCGTCGATCTCCTGCTCGACCGCAGGCACGCGATGCAGCGCCGGCAGGATGGCTGGTACGTGGCCGAGATTGTCGGCCTCACCACTGGCAGCCGCTACAAATTCAGGATCGACGACGAGATCGACGTGCCCGATCCGGCCTCGGCTTTTCAGCCAGAAGACGTCTTCGGCCCGAGCGAGGTGATCGATCACGACGCGTTCGCCTGGCGCGCGCAGGATTGGCGCGGCCGGCCCTGGGAAGAAACGGTGCTGATCGAGACCCATGTCGGCACCTTCACGGGCGAAGGCACCTACCGCGCCATGATCGACAAGCTCGATCATCTCGCAGCGATTGGAATCACTGCGCTGGAATTGATGCCGCTGGCCGATTTCGCCGGACGCCGCGGCTGGGGTTATGACGGCGTGCTGTGGTATGCGCCCGACAGCGCCTATGGCCGTCCCGAAGATCTGAAGACGCTGATCGACGAGGCCCATCTGCGCGGGCTGATGGTGTTCCTCGACGTCGTCTACAATCATTTCGGCCCGGAGGGGAATTATCTCGGCCGCTATGCGCCGACCTTCTTCACCGATGCGCATACGCCCTGGGGCAGCGCGATCGACTACCGCGTGCCGCAGGTGCGCGCCTTTGCGGTCGAGAACGCGCTGTCCTGGCTGACCGACTACCGCTTCGACGGACTGCGGCTGGATGCCGCCAACCACATCATGGCTGTCCCTGGCGAGCAGTCGATGCTGCAGGACCTCAGCGTCGCCGCCGGGGAGCTTGCCAGGGCCACGGGACGGCACATCCATCTCGTGCTGGAGAACGGCGACAACCGCGCCAGCCTGCTCGATGCCGCACAGGAGCCGCCGAACGGAAAATATCGGGGACAGTGGAACGACGACTATCATCACGTCTGGCATGTGATGCTGACCGGCGAACTCGCCGGATACTACGGCGACTACCAGACCCCGCGCATGGACCTCGCGCGCGCGCTGGCCTCGGGCTTCGTCTACCAGGGCGAGATCTCGGAGTTCTGGGGCAAGAAGCCGCGCGGCGAGCCGAGCGGCAAGCTGCCGCCCGCAACCTTCGTCAATTTCCTGCAGAACCACGACCAGATCGGCAATCGCCCGCTCGGCGAACGGCTCGAGAGCCTGGCATCGCCGCAGCAGATCGAGGCGGCGCTCGCAGTGACCCTGCTCGCGCCGATGGTGCCGATGCTGTTTCAGGGCGAGGAATGGGGCTCGAAGGTCCCCTTCCCGTTCTTCTGCGATTTCCAGGGCGGCCTTGCCGATGCGGTGCGCAAAGGCCGCAAGCAGGAATATGGCTGGGCCTATGAGAAATACGGCGACGAGGTGCCCGACCCGCTCGATCCGGCAACACTCGAAACGGCTGTGCTCGACTGGACCGGCCGCACGCCGGAGCAGGAGGCGCGGATGGCGCTGGTGCGGGAGCTGCTCGCGCTTCGCCGTAAGGAAATCATGCCGCGGCTCAAGGGCGCGAGCTTCGGTGATGCCGAGGCAGCCGACAATGGCCTGCTCAGCGCACATTGGCGGATGGGCGACGGCACGACGTTGCGCCTCGTCGCCAATCTGTCGGATCACGAGATCACTTCCACCGTCAGCACCGGCACGCCGATCTGGGGCGGCGCGGCCGGCGATCGGCTTCCGCCCTGGTCGGTGGTCTGGCGCCTCGGAGGTTGACATGCCTCCCGCCATTCCTGTCGCGACTTACCGGCTCCAGCTCACTGCGGATTTCGGCTTCGACAAGGCCACTGCGGTGGTGCCCTATCTCAAGGCGCTGGGAATCACGCATCTTTACGCTTCGCCGGTGATGAAGGCGCGCAAGGGCTCGACGCATGGCTACGACACCGTCGATCACAGCCAGCTCAGTCCCGAGCTCGGCGGCGAAGCCGGTTTTGCGCGGCTGAGCGAAGCGCTAGTCAAGCACGACCTCGGTCTCATCATCGACTTCGTGCCCAACCATGTCGGCGTGCATTTTGCCGACAATCCCTGGTGGCTCGACGTGCTGGAATGGGGCCAGGCCTCGCCGCACGCCGTCGCCTTCGATATCGACTGGGACCTCTTGCCCCACCGCGCCCGCGGCGGCGTGCTGCTGCCGATCCTCGGCTCGTCCTATGGCGAGGCACTCGAGCGCGGCGAGATCGAGCTGCGCTACGATGTCGATGAGGGAAGCTTTTCCGCCTGGTATTTCGAGCATCGCTTGCCGATCGCGCCCGAGCGCTATGGTGAAATCCTGCGCGTGATCGTGAAGGAGGCGGACACCGCCGAGACAGAGGCCGGCAGGCGTCTGCTTGCGCTTGCGGCGCGCTACATGGGATTGCGCCGCCCCAATCGCAAGGAAGCGCCGGCCTTCAAGACCGAGCTCAAGGAGATCGCGGGCGCCGCCGACATCATCAGCCGCGGTCTTGCCGCCTATCGTGCCGCCAGGGATCGTCACGCGCAGACGCTGGCGCTGCATCACCTGCTGGAGCGCCAGAACTACAAGCTCGGACACTGGCGGCTTGCCTCCAGCGACATCAATTATCGCCGCTTCTTCGACGTCAACGGGCTGGCGGGCCTGCGCGTCGAGGACCCAGGCACGTTCGCCGCCACGCACCGGCTGGTGAAGCAGCTTGTCGCCGACGGCAGATTGCAGGGCATCCGCCTCGATCACATCGACGGGCTGCGCGATCCTGCGCAATATTGCCAGCGGCTGCGGCGGCTGGTGCGCGATGCGCAGGGCAAGACAAAGCCGTTCTATACGGTGATCGAGAAGATCCTGTGCGAGCACGAGCGCCTGCCGCATTTCGCCGGCGTCCAAGGCACCACCGGCTACGAGTGGATGAACGTCATCACGCAGGTGCTGGTCGAGCCTAAGGGGCTCGAGGCGCTGGACGAGACCTGGCGCCAGATCAGCAACCGGCCGCCACGGCTTGCGCCTTACGTCAAGGAGGCCAAGCGGCGCGTGCTGGAGACGCTGCTGACCAGCGAATTCACCGTGCTGACGCGCCTGCTCGCGCGCATCGCCAATGGGCATTACTCGACGCGCGACTTCTCGGCCGACAGCCTGCGGCAGGCGCTCGAGCTCTACGTGCTGCATTTCCCGGTCTATCGCACCTATCTGACCACGGCCGGGGCGACCGCGCATGACCGCAAGCTGATCGAGGACACCATCGCGCGCGCCCGCGCCGAATGGTTCGCCGCGGACGAAGGCATCTTCGACTTCCTGCGCGATGCCCTGACCATGGATCTGCTCAAGCCCGGCCGGCCTCCGCACAGCACGCCGCGCGTGCGCCGCTTCGCGCTGAAGGTGCAGCAGTTCACCGGGCCGATGATGGCAAAGTCGCTGGAGGACACCGCGTTCTACCAGTTCCACCGGCTGCTGGCGCTGAACGAGGTCGGCGGCGATCCCGCCAGCACCGGCCTCACCGTTTCCGCCTTCCACGAGGCGATGCGGGCGCGCGCCAGGGAGTGGCCGCAAGGGATGACGGCGACCGCCACCCACGACACCAAGCGCGGCGAGGACGCCCGCGCCCGGATTGCGGCACTCAGCGAAATTCCCGGCGAATGGACCAGCGCGGTGTCGCGCTGGAAGGTCCTGAATGCGCCGCATCTCGCGCTCCACGGCCATCTGCGCGCGCCGTCGGCGACATTCGAATACATGCTGTACCAGACCCTGCTCGGCGCCTGGCCGCTGCAGGGGTCGCTCGATGCCAATTTCGTCGAGCGCATCCAGGCCTATGCGCTCAAGGCCGCGCGCGAAGGCAAGGAGGAGACGAGCTGGCTCAACCCGCACGAGGCCTATGAGAGTGGCGTCAGGAGCTTCATCGGGAAGATCCTCGATCCCGCGCTGTCAGGCGAATTCCTGGAGGCGCTGCAATCCCTGGCCCGCCGTCTCGCCCTGCTCGGTGCGTTGAACTCGCTGAGCCAGCTCACGCTCAAGGCGACGCTGCCGGGCGTGCCCGACTTCTACCAGGGCACCGAATTCTGGGACTTGTCGCTGGTCGATCCCGACAACCGCCGCCCCGTGGATTTTGCCGCGCGCGATACGGCGCTGACGTTATTGAAAACACCGGACTGGACCGCCCTGACCAGGGCCTGGCCGGACGGCCGGCTCAAGCTTGCCTGGACGCGGCAGCTGCTCCGGCGGCGCAACGAGCTCGCCGATGTTTTCGCGCAAGGCGACTACCAGAAGCTGGAGGTGCGCGGCACGCATGCCGAGCACGTCATCGCGTTCGCCCGTCGCCGCGGTCGCACTGCGGCGATCGTCATCGTCGGACGCCAGTTTGCGCCGTTCACGCAAGCGGGCCGGCAATGGCCCGCAATCGAAGGCTTCGATGCGACCGTCGATATCACGGGCTATGCAGCGGCGGGGCTTGCGGGCAAGGCCCTGCCGATCGCACAGGCTTTCCACGATCTTCCGGCGGCTGTCATTGCGGCCCGCGCAGCGAGCCCCATCAGGCCTGCGCTGCAGCGCGCCCGCGCCTGAAACTCACTTTCCGTCGTCCTTGGTCAGCAGCAACTGTCCGCGCTTCTTGATGGTCGCCTGCGCCATCTCGGCAAAGCGCTGCAACAGCCACGGCAAGACCACCTGAACCTTGACGTGATCGTCGGCGACGTCGACCTGACCGGTCGCGATCTGCCCGAGTGCGCGGATGCGGAAATTCATGCTGTCGCCGCTCCAGCGCTCCTCCTCGACCTGCAGCACGGGAATGCTGGCGGCCGCGCGGCCAAGCCCGGACTTAAGTCGGCGCACCGCCTCCTCGCGGCCGAGACGATGCGGAATGGAAACGACAAGCGGTGCTGACATGGCTCTGCCCCGTGCTGCTTGATCCTCACTTAGTGATGCCGGCTGCGACCATAAAGGTTCCATGCAAGATGATCCGTCAGCCGTGTTTCAACAACGGAACTATAAAACCTACGGCAAGTTGCCCTCGCACACGGGACAGGTGCAAACGACCCTTTCAAAAAAGGGCTGGAGGAGACTCGCATGTCAATCGGCACGATCATTCTGATCATTCTGGTCATCGCCCTGCTCGGCGGCTTCAGCGGCATCGGCGGCGGCCCGTTCTACGGCACCGGCTATTACGGCGGCGGCGGCCTCGGGCTCGTCATCGTCATCCTGCTGATCCTGCTGCTGATGGGACGGATCTAGCGATCAGTTGTAGGGTGGGTTAGCACGCGGCTGCGCGAAGCGCAGTCCGCTGGCGTAACCCACCACTTCTGCCTCCACGGCAACAGAAGAGGTGGGTTACGCTTCGCTAACCCACCCTACTTCTTTTTCCCCGCCAGCTTCTTCATAGCCGCCTTGATCGACGCCGCCGCATCGTCATATCCCTCCCACGCCTTCGAACGCGTCAGCAAGCCCGGCACCGTCCTCACCGTGTATTTCTTCGGGTCGAGATCGCCCTTCACCTGCGCCCAGGTCACGGGCATCGATACGGTTGCGCCGTCGCGCGCGCGGGGCGACAGCGGGGCGACCGCCGTCGAGAGCCGATCGTTGCGCAGATAGTCCAGGAAGATCTTTCCGTTGCGCAGCTTCTTCGACATGTTGAGCAGATAGCGTTCGGGGTCGTCATCGGCCATCCACTGGCAGATTCCTTGCGCAAACGCCTTGGCCTCCTTCCAGCTCACCTTGTCGCGCGCACCGTGGAGCAGCGGCACCACGACGTGCAGGCCCTTGCCGCCGGTGGTCTTGCAAAAGCTCTCCATGCCGACAGCGGCGAGCCGCTGCCGCATCTCCTTGGCCGCCTCGACGACGTCGGTAAAATCGACGTCCGGCGCGGGATCGAGATCGAACACCAGCCGCCCCGGCGTGTCATAGGCATCCGGCGCGCAATTCCAGGGATGCAGTTCGACACCACCGATCTGCGCCACCGCCGCAAGCCCCTCGACGCGATCGATCTGCAAATACGGCTTGCGATCGCCGGAGACCCTTGCGAGTTCGAGCAGGTTCGACGTGCCCTGCATCGCATGCCGCTGGAAGAACTTTTCGCCGCCGATGCCATCGGGCGCGCGCAGGATCGAACAGGGCCTTCCCTTGATATGCTCGATCATCCAGGAGCCGACCGCCTCAAAATAGCGCGCGAGATCGAGTTTCGTGACACCTTCGCCGTCGCCACCATCCGGCCACAGCTCCTTGTCCGGCTTGGAGATGACGACGCCCATCACCTCTGCGGTGCCGGCGTCCTTCCTGCCCGTCTTCGGCACGGCGCGCTTCCGGGCCGCGGGCTTTGCGAGTTCGGTATCGACAGGTGTCTCGGCCTCGACCTCCTCGGCCGGCTTGTCCTGCCGCAAGCCCTTGAACGCGGCCTGGCGGATATTGCCGTCGGCGGTGAAGCCGGCAAATTCAATCTCGGCGACCAGCTCCGGCTTCAGCCAGTGCACGTCGCGCGTCTTCTTCGGAGCATTCTTGCCGCCGAAGGGGCTTTCGTTCGACGACACCTCCTTCAGCGACGGCATGATGCGCTTGACCTTGTCGGCGCCGAAGCCGGTGCCGACCATGCCGACAAAGGCGAGATGATCACCGCGATGCACGCCGGCCATCAGCGAGCGGAATTTGCCGTTGGTGGTCTTGTAGCCCCCGATCACGACCTCATGGCCGGCGCGGCATTTGGCCTTGGTCCAACTCTCGGTGCGGCCGGAGCGATAGGGTGCGTCCATCTTCTTCGACACCACCCCTTCCAGCTCGAGCTTGCAGGCCGACTGTAACACCGCGTCGCCGCCGCTCTCGAAATGTTCGACATAGCGGATCTGGGCCGACTTGCGCTTGCGCGCTTCCAGCAATTCCTTGAGCCGCGCCTTGCGCTCGCCGAGCGGCAGCCGGCGGTAATCGAGGCCTTCGACGAACAGGAGATCGAAGGCAAAGAAGATGAGATCCCCGGTCTTGCCGTCCGACAGTGCGGCCTGCAGCGAGGAGAAATTCGGCGCGCCGTTGTGATCGAGCGCGACGATCTCGCCGTCGATCATGGCGTCCGGCAGTGCACCCGCCTCCTTGGCGATCGCCGCGAACTTGTCGGTCCAGTCCAGCCCCTTGCGCGTCTTCAACGTCGCCTCGCCGTCCTCGACCCGGAGCTGCACGCGGTAGCCGTCGAACTTGATCTCGTGGCACCAGCCCGCGCCGGCCGGCGGCCGCTCAACCGGCGTGCAGAGCTGCGGCGCGACGAAGTCCGGCATCGCCGAGATCTTCCTGGCATTCGTGGCCGTCGTCGTCTTCTGTCCGGCCTTGCGGGTCTTCAGCGCCGCGCGCGGCGCCGGCTTGACGGTCCTCCCCTTCGTCTCCTCGGTCCGATTGGACTGCCACACCGCATCCGCCTTGGCGTTGGCGTTGGCGCCCTTCGCCAGCATGAACGGCTTTGGCGCGCGGCCCTTGCCTTCGGCGATCTGCTCCATCGCGCGGCCGGAGGCGACCGAGGTGTCCTCGTCGAGGATGTCATTGGCCTTGCCTTCGCGGGCATAGTCGTCGCGATGCTTGATGAGCAGCCAGTTGGTGCGTTTTTCGCCGCCGCGGTTGCGCATGCGCACCAGCACCCAGCTGCCATGCAGCTTGTCGCCATGGAGGGCGAACTTGAGGTCGCCCTTCCTGAAGCCGGCTTCCGGATCTTCCGCCTCCCACGTGCCGCGGTCCCACAGCATCACCGTGCCGCCGCCATACTCGCCTTCCGGAATCGTGCCTTCGAAATCGCCATAGTCGAGCGGATGGTCTTCGACCTCGACCGCCAGGCGCTTGTCGTGGGGATCGAGCGAGGGCCCTTTCGTGATGGCCCAGGACTTGAAGACGCCGTCGAATTCGAGCCTGAGATCGTAATGCAACCGGGTCGCATCGTGCTTCTGGATCACGAAGCGCCGCTGTTGCGACGGCGCCACCGCGGTCTTGCCGGATGGCTCGGGCGTCTTCTCGAAGTCACGCTTCTGTCGGTAGGTGGAGAGTTTTCGCAGCACGACCGGTCCCGCTTCTCTTTCGGCGTTCGAGCCTATCACGGCAAAAGTCCCACCCGGAACCAAAACCCGATCGCGAGGTTGGGGTTCCAAAACACCTTGAAAACGCTGGAGAATGGAATGGCCCCCCGTGCCTATTGGAAGGGAACGCTGAAGCTGTCGCTGGTCAGCTGCCCCGTCGTGCTCTATCCCGCGACGACAGCGGCCGAGAAGACCCGCTTTCACATGATTAACCGCGAGACCGGCAACCGTCTCAAGCAGCAGATGGTCGATGCCGAGACCGGCGACATCGTCGAGAGCGACCAGAAGGGACGTGGTTACGAGCTGCGCAAGGGCAAATATGTGGAGATCGAGCCAGAGGAGCTCGAGGCTGTACAGATCGAGAGCAATCACACCATCGACATCGAGAGTTTTGTGCCGAGCGAGGAAATCGACCAGCGCTATCTCAACCATCCCTATTACATCGCGCCCGACGGCAAGGCCGCGGCCGACGCTTTCGCGGTGATCCGCGATGCCATGAAGGATCAGGATCGCGTGGCGCTCGCCAAGATCGTGCTCACCAACCGCGAGCACATCATCGCGATCGAGCCGCTCGGCAAGGGCCTGCTCGGCACCACGCTGCGCTACCCCTATGAGCTCCGCGACGAGGACCAGTTCTTCGACGGAATCAAGAGCCCCAAGATCACCAAGGACATGGTCGAGCTCGCCAGCCACATCCTGCACACCAAGGCCGCGCATTTCGACCCCGGCGAATTCAAGGACGAGTACGAGAACGCGCTGAAGGCACTGGTGAAGCGCAAGGCCAGCGGCAAGAAGATCGAATTGCCCGAGCCAGAGGAGCGCCCGAGCAACGTCGTCAGCCTGATGGACGCGTTGAAGCAGAGCCTGAAGGGGCGCGGCGGGAAAACGTCGGCGAAGTCGCATGCGCGCAGGGCGACGGGGCGGCAGCGCAGCTCGCGAAAGACGCACCGGGCCGCGGCGAGGCATCGGAAGGCGGGGTAGCTCGTCATTCCGGGGCGATGCGAAGCATCGAGCCCGGAATCCATCATGCCAAGCGTGACGAGCGGAGAAATGGATTCCGGGCCCGCGCCAAGGGGCGCGTCCCGGAATGACAGCGGGGCCTAATCCCCCGCCTTCAGCCGGTATCCGATCCCCGTCTCGGTCAGCACATATTGCGGACGCTCGGGATCGGCCTCGATCTTCTGGCGGAGCTGGCGGACATAGACGCGTAAGTATTGCGCGTCCGTCAGCTCGTCCCACAGCTCCTTCAACAAGAACCGATGGGTCAGCACCTTGCCGGCGTGCTGCACCAGCACGCGCAGGAGGTCATATTCCTTCGGCGACAGTTTGACGTCGCGCTCGCCGACCTTGACGATGCGGCGGACGAGATCGACCGAGAGATCGCCGGTGCGGAACACCGGGCGCTCGCCCTGGACCTGGAGCTGGTGCCGCAGCGCGGCGCGCAGGCGCGCCAGGAGCTCGTCCATGCCGAACGGTTTTGTCAGGTAATCGTCGGCGCCGAGATCGAGGGCCTGCACCTTGCCGGCCTCGTCGCCCCGGCTCGACAGCACCACGATCGGCACGGCCTCGTTGCGGGCCCGGATGGTGCGCAGCAACTCGTGGCCCTGGATGTCGGGCAGGCCAAGATCGAGGATGATCAGCGCGGGCCCTTCAGCGAGCTTTTCCAGCGCCGACTTGCCGTTCGGTGCTTCCAATATCTCATAGCCCTGCGTCGTCAGTCCCATCCGCAACAATTTGCGGATCGGCGGCTCGTCGTCGATGACCAGGACCTTGATCGCGGCGGCACTCATGCGGCGGTATCCAATGCGTTGGTCTGGGCGGGAACCGGCAGACGGATGGTGAGGATCGCGCCACTCCGGTCATTGCGGTTGGCGGCCGAAATCGTGCCGCGCATCGCCTCAATGAAGCCGCGTGAGATGGCGAGCCCGAGGCCCGTGCCGGGACGGACATGATCGCCCTTCTGCGCGCGGTAGAACTTGTCGAACACGCTCTCGAGCTCGTGGGGCGGAATGCCGTCGCCTTCGTCGGCGACCTCCATCACCACTTGATCCCGCTCGCGCCGGCTTCGGATCGAGATGGTGGTGTCGGGCGGCGAATATTTCGCCGCATTGTCGAGCAGGTTGAACAGCACCTGCTCGAACAGCACGGCATCCAGCTGCAGCATCGGCAGATCGGCGGCCAGCACCAGCTCGACCTTGTGCGCGGTCAGGATCTTGCTGGCGCGGCGCAGCGCGCTGCCGATGATCTCGCCGAGATCGTGCAAGGCCGTGTTGGGCACGATGGCACCGGACTCGAGCTTTGTCATGTCGAGGAGATTGGCGATGAAGCGGTTGAGCCGCTCGGATTCGTCGATCACGGTGGCGAGCAGGTCGCGCTTCTCGGTGTCGGACAAGGCACCCGCGAGATCGCGCATGGTCGAGGCCGCACCCAGCACGGAAGCGAGCGGCGTCTTCAAATCATGTGAGATCGAGGTCAAGAGCGCCGAGCGCAGCCGCTCGGATTCGACGGTGCGCTTGACGCGATCCATGTCCTCGACCAGCAGCACGCGCTCGATCGCGAGCGCGCCCTGGTCGACCAGCGCATCCAGCAGCCGGCGCTGATCCGGCGTCAGCAGCGGGCCGGTGCGGTCGTTGTCGATGCCGATGACGCCGATCGGGCCGCGCCCGGTGCGCATCGGCAGGAACAGCCGCTTTGCGCCGGGCAGCGTGTCCGAGCCGCGGCCGGCGGAGCGATCATTGCTCCAGGCCCAGTTGGCAGCGGCGAGATCGGCCTGATCGAGCTGGTCCTCCGGCGGATAGCCGGATTTCACCGTGAGCAGGCCATCCTCCGGCAGCAGCAACACCACACGGACCTTCAGCATCAGTGCGATCTGGTAGGCGCTCGCCCACAACACGTCGTCGAGCGTAGCGGTGCCGGCGAGCTTCCGGCTGAAAGCATAGAGCTGTTCGGTGGTCCTGATGCGACCGATCGCGGTGTCGGCCTGCGTGCGCACGCGTCCCGCAACGTTCGACACCACGAACGCAATCAGCATGAAAAAGAAGAATGCCGCGACGTTCGTCGGGTCCGTGATGGTGAACGTGTAGACCGGCGGAAGGAAGAAGAAGTTGTAGGCCAGCGACGCCGCGACGCTCGCAAGCAGTGACGGCCACAGACCATAGCGCACGGCAACGGCCACCACCGCGGTGAGGAACATCAGGTCGACGTTCTCGACACCGAAATACGGCTTGATGAGCATCGCGGCCGCAAGGCCAAGCGCCGTGATCCCGAGCGCCTTGAGATAAGGCCGGGCCTCGAACGGCTCGGATCGCGCGGCGGTCTGCACCGCCGTCTTCGGCGCCGCCTCTCCGGTGAGCTCGTCGCCGGGGATGACGTGAACGCTGATGTTGCCCGCGCGGCGCACCAGATCATGCACGACCGAGCCGCGCGTCATCTCGAACCAGCGCGAGCGGGTCGATTTGCCGATCACGATCTGGGTGACGTTGTTGCCATGCGCGAAGTTGATGACGTCGTCGGCGATACGGCGGCCGACGGCGGGAATGGTCAGTGCCTCGCCGCCCAGCGCCTCCGCGAGCCGCAGCGTATCGGCCAGCCGGTCGCGCTCCTCGTCGGACAATTGCAGCGAGCGCCGCGTCTCGATCGAGATCGCGGTGAACGGCGCATGCAACCGGTCGGCCAGCCGCTTGGTATAGCGCACGAGCCCGGCGGCACGCGGATCCTCGCTGACACAGACCAGGATGCGCTCGCCCGCGGCCCAGGGGCCGGCGATCGCATTCGCCTGCATGTGGTTGAGCAGCTGCTCGTCGACCCGCTCGGCCGTCCGCCGCAGCGCGAGCTCGCGCAGCGCGGTCAGATTGCCGGGCGAGAAATAATGCTCCAGCGCCCGCTCGGCCTGTTTGGGGACGTAGACCTTGCCCTCCCTCAGCCGCTGGATCAGATCATCAGGCGTGAGGTCGATCAGCTCGATGGCGTCGGCGCGGTCGAACACCGAATCCGGCACGGTCTCGCGCACCCGCACATGGGTGATCTGGGCGACGACGTCATTCAGGCTCTCGATGTGCTGGATGTTGACGGCGGTGTAGACGTCGATGCCGTGGGACAGCAGCTCCTCGACGTCGAGATAACGTTTGGGATGGCGGCCGCCCGCCGCGTTGGTGTGGGCGAGCTCGTCGACCAGCGCGATCTGCGGCCGCCGCGCGATCACGGCGTCGAGGTCCATCTCCTCGACCGTCTGGCCGCGGTAATCCAGCCTTTTGCGCGGGACCACTTCGAGGCCACGCACCAGCGCCTCGGTCTCGGCGCGGCCATGGGTCTCGACGAAGCCGACCACGACGTCGATGCCGGCCTTGCGCCTGGCGTGGGCGCTCTGCAGCATCTCGTAGGTCTTGCCGACGCCGGGCGCGGCGCCGACGAAGATCTTCAGCTTGCCGCTCGCGCTTTCCTCCCGGCGCGCAGCTTCCAGCAGCGCCTCGGGAGACGGACGTTGTTCGGGATCGCGGCGCTCTCGGACCATGTTGTCAATATAATCATCTGCGCACCGCGAGCCTAGACCGCTACTTGGCTGCAGCGCGATCCAGCGCGAGGTTCAGCGCCAGTACGTTAACGCGGGGTTCGCCCAGCAGGCCGAACAAGCGGCCCTGGACGTTGGCAGCCACGATCTGCTTCACAGCGTCCTGCGGCATATTCCGGGCCTTGGCAACGCGCGGCACCTGGAATTCCGCGGCCTCCGGCGAAATGTCGGGGTCGAGGCCGCTGGCCGAGGTGGTGACCAGGTCGACCGGCACCGGCGCATTCGGATTCTCGGCTTTCAGCTTGTCCACATCCTCCTTCAGCCGGTCGGCCAGTGCCTTGCTGGCCGGGCCGAGATTGGAGCCACCCGAATTGGCTGCGTTGTAGGGCGCCGGCACCGTCTTGGTCGAATCATTGGGGTCCGGCGCAACCGTCGCCGAGGGGCGGCCATGGAAGTACTTGTCGTCCTTGAACTCCTGCCCGATCAGGGCGGAGCCAATCACCTTGCCGTCCTTCTCGATCAGGCTGCCCTGGGCCTGGGCGGGAAACAGCGCGCCGGCAATGCCGGTCATGGCGAGCGGGTAGGCCACGCCGGTGACGGCGGTAAGCGCCAGCAGCAGGACGATGGCGGGGCGGATTTCTCTGAGCATGTTACGTCTCCTAAGTCTTCGTCATCGTGCGGGGCGCCGCGCGTCCCGCGCGATGGCGATCAAGCCAGGTGCAAGGCGGTCACGACGAGGTCGATCGCCTTGATGCCGATGAAGGGAATGACGATCCCGCCAAGCCCGTAGATCAAGAGGTTGCGGCGGAGCAGCGCGCCGGCGCCGACGGCGCGATAGGCGACGCCCTTCAGCGCGAGCGGGATCAGCGCAATGATAATCAGCGCGTTGAAGATGATCGCCGACAGGATGGCGCTCTGCGGGCTCGACAGGTTCATGACGTTGAGCACGTTGAGCTGGGGGTAGAACGCCAAAAACATCGCCGGGATGATGGCAAAGTACTTGGCGACGTCGTTGGCGATCGAGAACGTCGTCAGCGCGCCGCGCGTCATCAAGAGCTGCTTGCCGATCTCGACCACCTCAATCAGCTTGGTCGGGTTGGAGTCGAGATCGACCATGTTACCGGCTTCGCGCGCGGCTTGCGTGCCGGTGTTCATGGCAACGCCGACATCGGCCTGCGCCAGCGCCGGCGCGTCATTGGTGCCGTCGCCGCACATGGCCACCAGCTTGCCCTTGGCCTGCTCGTCGCGGATCAGCTTGAGCTTGTCCTCGGGGGTTGCCTGCGCCAGGAAGTCGTCGACGCCGGCCTCGGCCGCGATCGCGGCGGCCGTCATCGGATTGTCGCCGGTGATCATGATGGTGCGGATGCCCATGCGGCGCAGTTCGGCGAAGCGCTCGCGGATGCCGCCCTTGACGATGTCCTTGAGCTGGATGACGCCGAGCAGCTTGCCGTCTTTCGCGACCGCAAGCGGCGTGCCGCCGGCCTTCGAGATCTCGTCGGCAATGGCCTGGATCTCGCGTCCGAGCTCGGACAGCGCCCCAGGCTGTAGCGCCCGCGCCGCGTTGCCCGAAGCAATCGCCAGCGGCGCGCCGCCGCCGACATAGTTCAGCATGGCATCGACCGCGCCCTTGCGCACCGACGAGCCGCCGGCATCGACGCCGCTCATGCGGGTCTGCGCCATGAACGGGATGAAGGTGGCGCCTAACTCGGCCATGTCGCGACCGCGGATGCCATACTTCTCCTTCGCCAGCACGACGATGGAGCGGCCTTCCGGGGTCTCGTCGGCGAGCGAGGCGAGCTGGGCGGCGTCCGCCAGCTCCTGCTCGGTGACGCCGCGCACGGGACGGAAGGCCGTCGCCTGCCGGTTGCCGAGCGTGATGGTGCCGGTCTTGTCGAGCAGCAGCGTGTCGACGTCGCCGGCGGCTTCGACCGCGCGGCCGGACATGGCGAGCACGTTGAAGCGCACCAGGCGGTCCATGCCGGCGATACCGATCGCCGACAAGAGCGCGCCGATCGTGGTCGGGATCAGCGTCACGAACAGCGCGACCAGCACGATCACCGAGATCGAGCCGCCGGCATAGGCCGCGTAGCTCGGGATGGTCACGGTGGCGAACACGAAGATGATGGTGAGGCCGGCGAGCAGGATGTTGAGCGCGATCTCGTTCGGCGTCTTCTGACGCTCAGCGCCTTCGACCAGCTTGATCATGCGATCGATGAAGGTCGAGCCTTGCGCAGCGGTGATGCGGACGCGGATCCAGTCGGACAGCACCTGCGTGCCGCCGGTCACTGCCGAGCGGTCGCCGCCGGATTCACGGATCACGGGCGCGGACTCGCCGGTGATGGCGGCCTCGTTGACGGAGGCAACACCTTCGATCACCTCGCCGTCGGAGGGAATGGTATCGCCGGCCTCGACCAGCACGATATCGCCGACCTTCAGGCTCGTGCCCGGGACCAGCTTGAAGGCCTGGCCGGCGCCGGTCAGGAGCTTGGCCTGGCTCTCGGTGCGGGTCTTGCGCAGCGATTCGGCCTGCGCCTTGCCGCGGCCTTCCGCCACCGCTTCAGCGAAATTGGCGAACAGCACCGTGAACCAGAGCCAGAGGATGATCTGGAAGGTGAAGCCGAGGCTCGCTCCGCCCGTGACGATGTCGCGCAGGAAGATCACGGTGGTGAGCGCGGCCACGATCTCGACCACGAACATCACTGGGTTCTTCACCATCAGCCGCGGGTCGAGCTTGGTGAACGACGCGCGGATCGCGGGCAGCACGATCCTCGGATCGAGCATCGCCGACATCGGCGCACGTTTTTGCAGTTTCATCGTATCCATGGAGGTCACTCCAAACAGTCAGAGTCAGAA
Source organism: Bradyrhizobium iriomotense (assembly GCF_018130765.1). GTDB lineage: Bacteria > Pseudomonadota > Alphaproteobacteria > Rhizobiales > Xanthobacteraceae > Bradyrhizobium > Bradyrhizobium iriomotense_A. The sequence continues at coordinate 127,411 of NZ_JAFCJZ010000014.1, read as the reverse complement.
CACTTGGCCGGCGTTCATCGCGAGCTGCTCGACGATCGGGCCGAGCGCGAGCGCCGGGAAGAAGGTCAGGCCGCCGATGATCAGGATCACGCCGATGACGAGGCCGACGAACAGCCCGCCGGTGGTCGGGAACGTGCCCGCCGACGGCGGGATGGACTTCTTGGCCGCGAGCGAGCCCGCGATCGCCATCGCCGGAATGATCATGAAGAAGCGGCCGACGAACATCGCGGACGCACCGGTGAGGTTGTAGAAGGGGATGTTGCCGGTGAGGCCGCCGAACGCTGAGCCGTTGTTGCCGGTCTGCGAGGTGAAAGCATAGAGCACCTCGGTGAAGCCGTGCGGCCCGGCATTCGCCATCGAGGCGACCGCCGTCGGGTAGACCACGGCGACCGCGGTCCAGCCGAGATACATCAGCGGCAGCACCAGGATCGCGAGCATCGCCATCTTGACCTCGCGCGCCTCGATCTTCTTGCCGATATATTCCGGCGTGCGGCCGACCATCAGGCCCGCGACGAAGATCGCGAGCACGACGAACAGCAGCATGCCATAGAGGCCGGCGCCAACGCCGCCGATGATGACCTCGCCGAGCTGGATGTTGATCAGCGGGATCATGCCGCCGAGCGCAGTGAAGCTGTCATGCATGGCGTTGACCGCGCCGCAGGACGCGGCTGTGGTGATCACGGCGAACAGCGAGGATGCGACGATGCCGAAGCGGACCTCCTTGCCCTCCATGTTGCCGCCGACGAGGCCGAGCGCATGCATCGTCTCCGTGCCGCTCGCTTCCGCCCAATAGGTGATGCCGACGCCGACGATGAACAGCACGCCCATGACGGCGAGGATCGCCCAGCCCTGACGCTGATTGCCGACCATGCGGCCGAACACGTTGGTCAGCGCGGCGCCGATCGCGAAGATCGACAGCATCTGAACGAAGTTCGACAGTGCGGTCGGGTTCTCGAAAGGATGCGCGGCATTGGCATTGAAGAAGCCGCCGCCATTGGTCCCTAACATCTTGATCGCGACCTGCGAGGCGACCGGGCCGACCGCGATGGTCTGCTTGGCGCCTTCGAGCGTCGTCGCCTCGACATACGGCCCAAGCGTCTGCGGAATACCCTGCCAGACCAGGAACAGCGTGTAGACGACGCAGATCGGCAGCAGCACGTAGAGCGTGGTGCGGGTGACGTCGACCCAGAAATTACCGACCGTGCGCATCGAAGCCCGCGAGAAGCCGCGGATCAGGGCGACCGCGAGCGCGATGCCGGTCGCCGACGACAGGAAATTCTGGTGCGTGAGCCCGACCATCTGCACGAGATAGGACAGCGTGCTCTCGCCGCCGTAGTTCTGCCAGTTGGTGTTGGTCACGAAGGAGATCGCGGTGTTGAAGGAGAGATCTTCCGAGACCGCGGATTGCCCGGCCGGGTTGAACGGGAGCACGGCCTGAAGCCGCATCAGGGCGTAAATGATGAGAAAGCCGCCGACATGGAACAGCAGCATGGCGACCGTATAGGTCAGCCAATGCTGCTCGCGTTTCCCGTCGACGCCGGAGATCCAGTAGACGCCGGCCTCGATGGGACGCAGCACCGGCGACAGGAACGTCCGCTCGCCGTTGAAAACGCGCGTCATGTACCAGCCGAGCGGCTTGGTCAGCGCGACGATGATGGCACAATATAGGATGATATGGAGCCAACCGATCATAGTCATAGCATTACCCCTTCAGACTTTGTGTCCGGCGCAGGAGCGGGAGAAGTAGCGCAAGCAGGCCGGCGACGAGCGCGGCGTCCGCCAGCAGCAATTCGGCAAGCAGCAGCACGGCTCAGAACCGCTCGGGCCGCAGCAGCGCGTAGGTGAGGTAGATCAGGAGGCCGAATGAGACGACGCCGGCGAGCGCATAATCGAAGATCATGGTCCCCTCCCTCACAGCCGTTCGCAGGCATAGGTGTAGCCGATCGCAAGGGCGAAGAAGACGAAGCCCAGCGCCAGCATCAGAATGTCCATCATGGAGAGTTCTCCTCGTTGCGCGACGATATCCGGCATAACTGCCTCTGGATTCCGGCCGATCGCTCCGCGCCGATGCAATGCATGTCTCCGGCTATCGGCCGGAACTTTCACTGCGCTGAGGTGCCATCACGCGCATAGGTTTTCGAGATGAGCCCTATGGCAACATTATAGGAATCCCATAAAGACCGGCCCGTGGTTGAGGGCGACCGGATGGCACCAGCAAGGCACTCCAGATGTTGGCTCGGGACTGGCAGCTCAGCGATGCCGATCCAGCATCGCCTTCGTTCCCGATAGTTATGGCGGACCGTCGCCCCGGTCTTCCATAAACGCCTGCCTCCAAGAACTGCGGGCGTTTCACAAAAACGACAGTCGGACATGGGCGCTAGGTGCGCGTCCTATCCGGCAGCGCCCGTGCATTTATGAAATCCTTATATCTCTCGCCCCCTCCTCATCTCGTTTTCAAATGCCGTTCCAGCCATCTTGGAGAGGCCGGCCGACTGACCGACGCCAATTCCAGGAGGCCTGACATGACCGCCACTCTCCACCACAACGATCCACCATCGCTCAGTGCGCGCCTTCATCACGCGCAGGCAATGACGCGGCCGTTGATGCTCGACATCGTGCATGGCTGCCGGCGCTTCCCCTCCCTCGGCCAGAGCGAGCGCACAGCGCGCATCACGCGGCTGATCGATGCGGAGGCCTGGACCGATGCCGCGCTGGCGCTGATGGAGCTTGAGCTGCCACTGTGGCAGGTGCGCCGCATCGCCTATGACGAGGGTGAATGGCACTGCGCGCTCTCGCGGGAACGCGAATTGCCGGACTGGCTGGACGCGGCGGTCGAGGCGCACCATGCCGACCTCGCGCTCGCCTTGCTGTCGGCGTTCATCGAGGTCCAGGCGTTGGCCGTTGAGGCCTCGCGGCCAAGCGTTCCCACCGTGCGCCCTGCCCCGGATTCGCTCTACGAGCCGGTTGCCTGCGAGAACTTCAGCTAAGCCAGCCGGACAGGTTCGCACCTTGCCGCAATCTTCGAAGACATCGCGGGCCCTGAGCCCGGCGCGGGTGATCACGCGCTTTGCCGTGCGCGTCGTCCTGCTCGGCGCCTTTGCGGCGTTCAGCAGCATCGGCTTCGGCCGCAGCCTCGTCACCCTGCTCTGGATGTCGATCATCCTCTGCGCCACCGTCGCGCTTCTCAGGCGCGAGCAGCTGTTCGGCGGCGTCCTCAATCATTGGGACGAATGCGCCGCGTTCGGCGCGCTGTTCGCGCTGGTTCAGCTTGTCAGCGCGCAAGGCTGAACAGGAAGCTTTATGAGCTTCCTATGAGATCGCCGCAGCGCCTCACTCGAAATCATATTCGCTTGAACAGATATTGATCGAACGGTTGCGGGCTCGCGCCCGCCACCGCCGTCAATCGGAAGGAATACATCAATGAAACGCGTCGAACCTCCCTCGTGCAGCTCCCTTTCGACCATCGTCTTCATCGGCCGCAACCGCCGGGGACAATGGGTCGCGCAGGAGCAGAACGGCCTCTATGGCGGCCTGTTCGTCAGCCGCGCCCAGGCCGTCAAATACGCGCTGTTCGAGAACGGGCAGCATCCCGAGACCATCGTCGAGCTGCCACGCGAGCTCGAGCTCGACATGGGCAAGCGCCCCGACATCATCGTCTCGCAGCGCGCCGCCTGAGCCGGCGCCATTCCGCGGGAAAGCCATGTTCATCCCACCCTCAGCCTGGTTCACCGGCTTCATTCCGGACCTGCCGACGCCGTTCGACGCGGCTGACGCTGTCGATCTCAAGGCGTTTGCCGCACTCTGCGAACGCCAGATCGCGGCAGGTGTGCCTGCGATCGTGGTTTGCGAGACCGCCGGCGAGGCGCCGACACTCTCATCGGCCGAGCAGGAGCTCGTCATCCGCACTGCGGTCGATGTCGCCCGCGGCCGCGTGCGGATCATTGCCGGCACGCTGTCGAATTCCACGAGCCAGGTCATCGAGCTTGCCCGCCGTGCGGAAGCGGTCGGCGCCGACGCCGTGATGGCGGTGGTGCCCGCCTACAACAAGCCGATGCAGGAGGGGATGCTCGCGCATTTCCGCGCCATCGCCGGCGCAATCGGCCTGCCCGTGATCCTGCACGACGTTCCCGGCCGCACGCTGCGCCCGCTCGCCGACGAAACGCTGCTGCGTCTCGTCGAATCCCGCCGGTTCGTGGGCCTGCGCGATGGGAGTGGCGACATCACCCGTCCGATGCGCCTGAACCGGCTGCTGCCGGCCGGCTTTCGCCTTCTCTCCGGCGACGACGTCACCGCCTTCGGCACCATCGCAAGCGGCGGCGACGGCGCGATCTCGGAAGTCTCCAACATCGCCCCCGATCTGTGCCGCACGATCTTCTCGCAGGTCAGGCAAGGCCGCCTGCAATCGGCACGTTACCTGCACAAGCGCCTGATGCCTCTCATCACCTGTCTCGCCAAGGACAGTCCCGCCGCGCTCAAGAGCGCCCTCGGCGTGCTGGGCCTGATGTCGCCGGCGACAAGGCTGCCGCTCGTGCCGTTGGACGCGGCCGCACAGAGGGACGTGGTGCGCGCCTTCGCGGCAATCGCCGACGAGGAGCTGATCGACAGCGTCGGCGCCTGAGCCCTCGCGCAGTCGTTCGGATCTTTCATGCCTTCATCAGTCGAAGACCATCACAGGCTGCTCTGCGCCTGGCAGCTGGCCGTGCTGCGCTTTGCCGTGACGCGAAGCGATTCCGACCGGCTCAATGTTGTCGCGCTCGCGGCCGAGCTCGACAGTCTTGGCGGCCGGCGCTGCGGCGAGGACTCGCTGCACTTCTTCCGGCGTACCAGCTCCCATCTCTGCGCGGCCATCTGCGGCCAGCGGCAGGATGCAGAGGCGACCCTGGACTGCTTCTGCAAGCAGATCGACGAGCCGCGGCTACGGCTCGCCTTCGCCGCCGCCGTCGGGCTCGCCCGATCGAAGCCGGCACGATCCAAACCGCAACCGAAGCGTGACCCGAACCTTTTCAAAGGACTGCCGGCGCGACCGCCGGCGCCTTTATGACTTTCCTATACCGCAGCTGCAGTGGTCACCTCGCAATCATACGCGGCGGTGGCCATCATACGAGACAGATCGGAGCGGCCGTTTCGCCGCACCGGATAAGGACTGAGAAAATGTCGATCCTGACACATGGCCTTGACCGCCCCTTCGTGCCTGAGCGTCCGGCGCGCATCTCCGAGGCGCGCAAGGCTCAGCTCAGAGGTTTCGCCCTCGGCGCACTGACGCTGCTCTCGATGGGGAGCGTGCTCACTGCGCTGATCGCGCTGAAGACCGCAATCTATGTCTGGCACATGCACGGCTGACCCGCAGGGAGGCCCCTATGACCTTGCAGATGTGTGAAGAGGCCGCCATGGCCGCAATTGCCCTCCAGACCTCCCGTCGCCGACCCGACGCCAGGCAAGCGGCAGCGCTCAGGCCGCTCGATCCGGATGTCGTCAGTGCCGCCATCCCCGCCTTCTTCATTGGGCGCAACCGCGCCGGCCTCTGGGTGGCGCGCGAAGCGAATGGACGTGTCGGCGGCTTGTTCCTGTTCAAGAGCTCGGCGGTGGACTTCGCCAACCGCCAGAGCGCGCCGCAACGGTGCGCGCTGGTGTTCCCCACCGAGACCTTCGAGCTCGACGTCGAGAACCGCGGCAATCCGCTGATCGTGCTCGCGGACGGAGCCAGGCGGCTCCTCGCGCGCGTGGTCGCGAGGCTGAAGACATGATCGAGCTCAAGATCGCCATCCTGGTTGCGCTGATGGGCGCATTGCTGCTCGGCATGCGCATTGGCGCGTCGACGGCATCGGACAAGTAGCATGCAGTTGCTCAAGGGACATCTCGAGCACGCGGTCGCCACGGCGATCCTGACCATGACGCTGAGCCTGGTCTGGGGCGCGGTCCTGATGATCGTGATCACGCTCATTGCGCGCGGGCTCGGGGTATAATTCTCACCTCTCCGCTTCCGCCTCGATCAGCCGCGCCAGTTCCGCCGCCGTGACCTCGATCGGCCGGCCGCTGCGCTCGACGCGGGCCTGGATCAGCGCCCCCTGAAGCGCCGACGTGCAAAGCACGGCAAGCGTCTCCGCCCGCGGCCTCGCAAACCCGTCCGCAATCAGCCTGTCGCGGAGAAGTGCGATCCGCGCCGCATAGGCCTTGCGGCCGGCCTCCGCGACCGCGCGCTCGCGCGGCGCCAGCTCGAGCAGCACGGTCGTGATCGGGCAGCCGTTGCGAAAGCCGGAGCCCTGCATCCATCCCGCCAGCAGCCGGGCATGGGCGCGCAAGAGCTCGCCGGTCGAACCGCACTCCTCCGCAAGCTTGGCAACGGTTTCCGCCACGCGGCGGCCGGCCTCCTCGACCGCCGCCACTGCGATCGAGGATTTTCCATCCGGAAAGTAATGATAGAGCGAGCCCTTCGGCGCGCCGCTGACATCGACGATGTCGTTGAGGCCGGTGCGGGAATATCCCTGGCGGCGGAATAGCGTCACTGCGGCATTGATGATGGGCTGACGGTGCTTTGGCACGGCCGGCATGACGCTCTCCTTCCAGTCAGAAATTATATTGATTGGTCTACATCAGCCTCCGACAGTCAAGGCATGACCAACGACAAGGAGAGGCAGATGCCCAGGGGAGTGACCTACGAGCTGAACGACGGCGTGGCGCGGATCGGGCTCGACGACGACAAGGTCAATGTGATGTCGGCCGCGATGCTCGGCGAGATCGGCGCCGCCTTCGACCGCGCCGAGAAGGAAGCCGGGATGGTGGTGCTGCGCTCGGCCCGGCCGGGCATCTTTTCCGCAGGCTTCGACCTGAAAGTGTTCGCCTCGGGCGATGCCGCCAAGAGCCTCGAGATGGTCCGGGCCGGCGCGGAGCTTGCGCTGCGGCTGATGGCGTTTCCGCATCCGACCGTCGGCGTGATGGAGGGCCATGCCTTTCCGATGGGGACCTTCCTGCTGCTCGCCTGCGACGTCAGGTTGGGCGCGCGGGGGCCGCACCGCATGGGTCTGAACGAGGTCGCGATCGGCATCGCGCCGCCGAGCTTCGCCATCGAGCTCGCGCGCAGCCGCCTGCATCCGGCCTGGCTCAGCCGCACCGCCACGCTGGGCGAGATGTATGAGCCCGACGATGCGCTGACAGCAGGCTTCCTCGATCGCGTGGTTGCGCCGGAGGCCATCGACAACACCCTCGGGGAGATCGTCGCGGCCTTGCGTGGGATCCACAAGCCGTCGCATGCAACCGCCAAGATGCGCCTGCGCCAGCCGGCCATGGACGCCATGCGGGCGGCGATCGACCGTGAATTGACCATGGCTGCCTATGAGGCAAGCAACCGGGCGCGCAGCGCGGTCGCGATGCCAGCCTGAGGCCCGTATCCCGCGGAAAAGGGGCGGCCGATCTGGCGCAATTTCACGGAACCGTGTAGAGCGGTTTCATGAGCACAAGCAGCGTCAACGTCGTCGCCCACCCCCTGGTCCAGCACAAGCTCTCCCTGATGCGGGAGAAGGACCGCTCGACCAAGAGCTTTCGCGAGATCCTGAACGAGATCGGGATGCTGCTCGGCTACGAGGTGACGCGCGACCTGCCGCTGGAGCTGGTCGAGATCGAGACACCGATTGCGGCCATGCAGGCGCCGAAGATCGCCGGCAAGAAGCTCACGCTGGCGCCGATCCTGCGCGCCGGCGTCGGCTTCCTCGACGGCATGCTGGCGCTGATGCCCTCGGCGCGCATCGCCCATATCGGGCTCTACCGCGACCCCGAAACATTGCAGGCCGTGGAATACTACTTCAAGGCGCCCCAGGACCTGTCCGACCGCACCGTGATCCTGATGGACCCGATGCTGGCGACGGGCAACTCGGCCTGCGCCGGTGCGTCCCTGCTCAAGGAGCGCGGCGCCCGCGACATCCGCTTCGTGTGCCTTCTGGCCGCGCCTGAGGGCATCGCGCGGTTCCAGAGCGAGCATCCCGACGTGCCGGTCTGGACCGCCGCGATCGACGAACGTCTCAACGACCACGGCTATATCGTGCCGGGCCTGGGCGATGCCGGCGACCGGATGTTCGGCACCAAGTAGACAGCCATCAAGTAGACAGGTTTGCGCGATCGGGTTACTCCGGTTGCCATGAGCGCCGACGACTTTTCGCTGCAATCGCTGGTCCAGGCCGAGGCAGCCGCCGATCCCGCCTTCGTTTTCGACGGCACGCCGGTCTCGCACGCGGAATTCCAGGGGAAGATCGTGCAGACCGCGGCCTGGCTTGCGGCCCAGGGCATCGGCAAGGGCGACGTCGTCGCGGTCTGGCTGATCAACCGGGTCGAATGGATCGCGCTGCTGTTCGCCGCCGCCCGCCTTGGCGCCGTCGTCGCCGCCGTCAACACACGCTACCGCAGCGCGGAAGTCGCGCATCTGCTGAAGGTGTCCGGCGCCAGGCTGATGGTGGTCGAGGCAACATTCCGCTCGATCGACTTTGCCGCCATTCTCGCCGACGTTGCCAAGGCCGAGGTGCCAGCGCTGCAAAAGCTTGCAGTTGTCGGCGCGGATGCGATCCCGGCACACTGGCCCTGTGTGCGGTTCGACGCGTTCGACAAGCCCTATCCACCTGCCCCGCCGACCCAGGACGATATCGACCTGCCCGTGCTGCTCTATACGACGTCGGGCACGACCAAGGGACCAAAACTCGTCGCGCATTCGCAGCGGACGCTGGCGAGCCACGCCGTCTCTGTCGCCAGGGCGCTCAAGCTCGATCCGCGGCGTCATTCGCTGCTGGCGATACTGCCGTTCTGCGGCACGTTCGGCATGACAAGCCTGCTCGGCTTCATCGCGGCGGGCGCGACCATCCATATGGTCGACGCCTTCGAGGCCGCGCCGGCGCTGAAGATCCTCGAAACGCAGAAGATCACCCATTCGTTCGGTTCGGACGAGATGTTTCGCCGCATCCTCGCCCTTACCGATGCACCGCGGCCGTTTCCGTATCTCGAACTCTGCGGTTTTGCCGCGTTCCAGCCCGGCTGGCGCGAGCTGGCTGCAGAGGCCGAGGCCCGCGGCCTGCCGCTGTTCGGCCTCTACGGCTCGAGCGAGGTGCAGGCGCTGTTCTCGATTGGCCGTGCCAGCGACGCCTTTGCCGATCGCATCGAGGGCGGCGGCTGGCCGATGTCGGCGGAGGCGAAGGTGCGCATCCGGGACACCGAGACAGGCGAGCTCGCGGCCCACGGCGTCTCCGGCGAGATCGAGATCAGCGCGCCGTCGCGCTTCCTCGGCTACTTCAACAACCCCGATGCGACCCATGACGCGATCACCGCCGACGGCTTCTTCCGCACCGGCGACATCGGCCGGCTGCGCGGCGACGGTGCCTTCGTCTACGAGACCCGCGCGGGTGACGCCATGCGACTCGGCGGTTTTCTCGTGGCACCCGGCGAGATCGAGGACGAGCTCAAGTCCTGCCCGGGAGTTGCCGATGCCCAGGTCGTCGCGGTCGATCTGAAGGGCCAGGCGCGCTGCGTCGCCTTCGTGATCCCGACGAAGCAGCCGCCGCAGCAGGAGGCGCTGACCGCGCGACTGCGGGACAGGCTGGCTGGCTACAAGGTGCCGGCGCGGATCTATCTCGTCGACGCCTTCCCCGTCACCGACAGCGCCAATGGCGTCAAGATCCAGCGCGCCCGGCTTCGCACCATGGCGATGGAGCGCATCGCCGCCGAATGAGCCCGACCTATTTCAGGTAGCTTGCGAGGTTCAGACTCAGGATCTTGCCAAGCGCCGAATAGGACGCGGTGAGCTGCGTCTGGTAGGTCGAAAGCTGCGCCGTGATCGCCGCAACGTCGACGCTGGTGAGGTCGTTCGACAGCGTCTCGGCATAGCTCTTGTAGTCAGTCTGGCGGGTGCTCGCGGTCTCGATCGAGGACGCCGCGCTGGAGAGCTTTGCCTGCACCGCCGCGGTGTCATCGAGGGCCGTGCTGGCGAGATCGAGCGCGCTGGTGATGTCCGAGGACGACAGCGTGGTGCTGTTGGCCACGAACTTCAGCACACGCATCACCTCCTCGAATGCCGAATTGTCGGCGGTGACACCGTAGGACACGGTCTCGTCGGCCGCGACCCGCACCGATGCGATCTCACTGTCGCCATTGTAGTAGCTGGTGTCGGCCGTGGTCGTCGAGCCGGTACCGGACGAGAAGCTGGTGAGATCGACCGGCGCCGTCGCCGTCTTGCCGCCGGCGAAGACATACTGGCCGTCATATTGCGTATTCATCAGCGAGCCCATCTGCTCCAGCATCTGCTGGGCGGAGCTGATCACCGAATTCACTTCGGTCGAGCTCCCCGTCGAGGCGGCGCTGAGCTGGGAGCGGAGCTGGGTGAGGATGTCGGTGACCGAGCCGACTGCCGAATACATCACCTGGACCTTGCTGTCGGCGAGCGTCGCGGCATCGATATAGGACTGCGCGCGCGTCACGGAGACCTGGAGATTGACGACGTGCTGCGCGTCCGAGCCGTAGCCGCCGAAATCGGTCGAGACGACGCCCGAGGATTCCTGGATCTGCTTGTTGGCCATCACCGACTCCACCCGCATCGCGTCGGCGATCATCCTGTTCGACTGGGCGAAGGTGGCCACCCTCATCGCGACCATAGGCGTGCCCTCTTACGTCGACTGCACGGCGGTGAGCAGCGCCGAGTACATGGAGTTGATGGCCTGGATCAGCGCCGACGCGGCCGAATATTTGTTCTGGAGCGTGCTCAGATTGGCCGATTCTTCGTCGAGGTTGACGCCGGACTGCGACGACAGCGAATTCGCATAGGTCGACTGCGCGGTCTCCTTGGCGGTGTAGTCCGTCGACGCCTGCGAGGTCTTGCTCGAGACGTCGGACACGATGGCCGAGGCGTAGTCGGCCAGCGATCCCGTGGTGGCGGCAAGGCCGCCGGTCGACGCAAAGGTCCGCGAGTCCGTCAGGGCATCGTAGAAGGCATTGATCACGCTGGCGGAGCCCGACGACAGCACCGTGCTGCCGACCGTCAGGGTCGACGACGAATCCAGCGTCGCGAGCTGCAGCTCGTTGGTTCCGGACAGGATCTTGCTGTTGACTGCGATGTCCGAAGCGCCCGTTCCCGTCACGAGGTCATTGAGGCCAAAATACTCGGAAAATCCCTCGCCCGAGCTCCCGACCGCGCTCGTCATCTCGTTGATGGCGACGCCGTTGCCGGAGCCGGTCGCGGTGATCGAGAGATGGCCGTCCGCATCGACCGACGCGGATAGGCCCGAGATACCGTTGATGGCGCTGACGAGGTCGCCAACCGTCGAATACGATGACAGGTCGAGATCGCTGTAGGAGACCAGATTGCCGCTCTGGTCGGTGACGGCAAGGCGCACCGTGCCGGTGGCGGACAGCGCCGTGCTGCTGGTGACCGCGGTCGTGCCGGTCAGGCTCGTCGGCGCCGGCACCGAGGAGGCGCTGTTCGAGACGCTGTTCATCGCCGACGCCAGTTGCTGAGCAAGCTGGTCGAGCTGTGATTGTGCATCCGGCAGCGTGTCGTCACGGAGCGTGATCAGCGCACCGATGTCGCCGCCGGTGATCTGGGAGGTGATGTCGACGCCGTTCACCGTGATCGCGCTGAAACCGCTCGACGAGGAGCCGGCCGTATAGGTCGTCGACGCCGTCACATTGGCCGCGGCGGTGTAGCTGATCGTGTGCGCGGAAGAGTCCACCAGCGCCTGGCCTGACGTGGTGTAGATCTGGAGATCGCCGTTCGACGCCGTGAAATAGCTGATGTTCATCTTCGAGGCGAGGTCCTGGAGCGCGGTGTTGCGCTGGTCCTCCAGGTCCGCGGTGGACTGCCCGGTCGCAGCCGTCTGCTTGATCTGGGCGTTCAAATCCGCGATCTGCTGCAGGTCCGTATTGACGTTGTCGATCGAGGACGCGATGTCCTGGTCGGCGTCGGAGCGCAGCTTCTGGATCCCGCTCGAGGTCTCCCGCAACTGGCTTGCAACGTCGTCGAGCGCGCTGACGACGTTGGATTGCAGCGAGGCGCTGCTCGGCGTGCTCGCCAGCGACGACAGCGCCGATTCCAGCGATGCAATGCTGTTGGCGAGCGAGGTCCCGGACGAGGAATCGTCACTGCTGCTGATCGAGCCGTAGAGCTTCTGAAGCGACGTCAGATAAGTATTGGTGGTGTCGGCCGCGCCGAGGTCGGAATCCGAGCCGACCAGCGACTTCAGCAGCAGCTTGTCGACCGTCGAGGTAATGCCCGTCACCGTGACGCCGGTGCCGACACCGTTGGTGACGCTGCTCGACTGGTTGGCGGCCTTCTTGGTATAGCCCGTCGTGTCGGCGTTCGAGATGTTCGACGACGTCACGCTGATCTGAACGGACGTCGCCGACAGCCCGCTGAAAGCAATCGATCGTGCGATATCGAGTGACACGGTGGGCCCCCGGAACCGTCAGGCGCTGCGGCTGGTGCCGCTGGAAACGGCGCGGGCCGCGGCGACGCGGCCGGACGCGCCATAGGGCGACACTGCCGCGATCTGCTCGCGGATCGCCTGCATGACCGCCTCGATCCGGCGGTTGCTGGCCTCGATCGCCGCGCGCAGGCGCACCAGATTCTCGTCCATCGCCGCACGCAGCTTCAGGATCTTGTCCATCAGCTGTTCGCGCAGGATCCGGTCGCGCACGTGCAGGCTGGTCGTGCCCGCCGCGCATTCGGCAACGATCCGCTCGAACATCTCCGCCAGCCGGTTCTTCTCGTCGACCTGCTTCAGGCGCGAGGCCGGCAGGCCTTTGGCGAGTTCGGCATTCTCCTCGGCGACAAGCGCTGTCAGCGTGTCGATCAGTGTGATCAGCGACTTGATCCTGACATCACCATTCGCAGCATTCGTCATCTTGGCTTGAGCTACACTCATGGTCATCGCCTTCTAATTATGCCGTTTGCCGCGCTGGACTTGCGAGTTGCGCAAGTAGGCGCCGATTGCGGTCGCCCTGACAGTTGCCTGCCTCATCTCGCCCTCGATCTCCGCGCATTCCCGCAGCAGACCGCGACGTGTCGTTTCGACGTCGTCGAGCAGCGCAAGGAGCTGCTTACGGTCGCTACTCCTGACGGTCGCAACCCGCGCCAGGAGCCGCTGCATCCGACGCAGCAGCGCTTCGCCAGCCGCGCCTGCCTTTTCACCGGGCATCGCTCACCTCATCGCCGAGATCAGGGTGTCGTACATCTTGTTGACGGTGGAGATGACCTGGGACGCGGCGGAATAGGCCTGCTGCGCCGAGATCATGCTCGAGAACTGGCTGGAGGTATCGGTGGTCGAGGATTCCAGCTCGCTGCCGTAGATGGTGCCTGCGCCGTTCTCGCCGGAGGCCTGTAGCGAGGCGTTGCCCGACGTCACGGTCGCCGAGTAAAGACCGTCGCTGGCGGCGGCAAGTCCGTTGGGATCGGCGAAGGTCGCCACGGCGATCTTGTAGATCGCGATGGTCTCGCCGTTCGAATAGGTCGCGTCGACCACGCCGTTCTTGCCGATCGAGATGCTCGACAGCTTGCCGTAGGACAGGCCGTCCGAATCGATGCTGGTGACGTTGACCGAGGGCGTGGTCTCGCCGGACGCATATTGCGTCAAACCGTCCGTCCCGCCGGCGGTGCCGAGATCCATGGTGATCGTGCTGTCGGCCGCGCCGTCGGTCCAGCCCGTGATCGAGACGGTCGCAGGGTCCGGACTGGTGCTGGCAAGCGAGCCGTCGCTGTTGAAAGTGATGTCGATCGTGCCCGACGCCGTGCCTGTCGCGGTTGTGGTGTCCGACGACGATGTCGGATTGGCGAAACTCGCGCTCCAGGCGTTGGTGCCGGTCTTGGTCCAGGTGATCTGCATCGTATTTGCAGCACCGAGAGAGTCATACACCGTCATCGAGCTGGTATAGGTGTCGCCGGTGGCGGCATCCGATGGCAGGTTGGCCGCGATCGTGGTCTTGGTGGTGGCGCTGCCGCTGGTCGAGGCGACCTGGGTGTTGATGGCCTCGAGATTGCTCGCCGACTCGCTGCCGACGACATTGCCGTCCGCATCGGTGCGCCAACCCTCGAGGTAGCTGCCGTTGTTCTCGAGATAGCCGGCATTGTTGATCGTGAAGGCGCCGTTGCGGGTGTAGGACGTGATGCCGCCGGACGCGGCACTGGTCACCACGAAGAAGCCGGAGCCCTGGATTGCGACGTCGGTGGCATTGGAGGTCGCGGCGAGCAGGCCCTGCTGGGTGATGTTGGAGCGGCCCGAGACGGTGACGCCGCCCGATGCGTAAGAGGTGGTGTTGCTCGACGCCGTCACGAGCGCGTCGAACATCGCCGACGTCGTCTTGTAACCCGTCGTGCTCGAATTGGCGATGTTGTCGCTGATCATCGACAGGGACTGGCTCTGGGCACTGAGCGCCGAGATCGCCGAGGACAATGCACCGGTGAGACTCATGATGAAACTCCGAGGAAATCGGGACGCAGGATCAGGACGTGACGCCGAGAATGTTCGCAGCGCTGACGGCGACGCCGTTCACCGTGAGCGAAGGCGTGGATGTCGAGGTGTCGATACCGGTCACCGTGCCGGTGACGGTCGTGTAGTTGAGGACCGAGTTGCCGGCGCTATCAGTCGCGGTCACCGAGATGGTGTACTTGCTGCCGTCGGTGAGCTGATTGCCGCTGGAGTCCTTGCCGTCCCAGGTGAAGCTGTTGGAGCCGGAATTGCCCGTGCCGGTGCCGGTGTAGACGACGTTGCCGGAGGAATCGGAGATGCTGATCGAGACGCTCGAAGCGGTCGAGGACAGCGAGTAGCCGTAGGTCGCCGAGCCGTTGCTCAGGGTCGCCGTGTCGGACTTCGCTTCGACATTGTGGCCGATGTAGTTGACCGAGTTCAGCGTGACGAGACTGGAGAACGAACTGGACAGCGAGCTGAGACTGCTATTGATCGACTGCTGCTGATTGTAGTTCGAATAGGACATCAGCTGATTGGTGAGATCGGTGGTCGAGGTCGCGTCCAGCGGATTCTGGTTCTGGAGTTCGCTGACCAGAATGCTGAGGAACTCGCTCGACGTCAGCGACGAACTCGATGACGTGCTCGACGACGATGTCGTCGTGCTTGCGGTCGTTGTGGAACTCACGGCGGAAACGGTCATCAGAAACTCCGCTCTCTTGCGGCCCGCGACCCGATGTCGGTCGCGACGCTTGAAATCTGTCTGCTGATGAAACGCGTGGGCGCGCCGATTCAGGCGAGGATTCACGCGCGTGAAAATGGCTTTCGACACGGCAAAATCTGCCGTGTGAGCGGATTAGAAAAGCAATGAGTTCAAGGTGATTTGCAGCGTCGGTGACGCCGCGCTCCCTCGCCCCGCTTGCAGGGAGAGGCGGAGAAGGAATTCTAATCGAGGGAAGCCGCTCAGCTCTCCGCCGTCTCGCCTTCCGTGCGCGGCTCGGCGGTGTCGCTCTTCATTTTCGCAGCAGCAGCGACGATGCGGTCAGCGAGGCCCGCTGGCGCCCGGACGCTAGGTGCTGCGAGCGCCTGGCGCAACGCGCGCGCTTCGTCCAGCAGGGCCTGCGCGGCGGAGGATTGCGCCAGCAGCGCTTCGGCGGACACGCGCCGGTCGTCGGGCCAGAGGGAGAGATCCTCGCCCAGCCGGTCGATCAGTTCCTCAAACTCGGTGACGTCCATCGCCCGCCGATCCCGCCTCGGTCAGGCCCGTCATAAAGCATTGCAGGCGCGCCGGAAACCGGATTTCAGCGGCCCCGGGCGCCAAAAGCGCTCGCGGCACTACGGAAAGCGGTGGAAACGGTGGATCACCCTGCCCTCCCCGCGTCGCGGAAGATCAGGTTTTCAGCCCTTGCGGGCCGAATCGGCCGGCGCCGGCTTGCCGCTCCGCACGGTCGCATCGACGAATTCCCAGGCCTCCCGCAGCTCGGTGAGCCCGGCGATGATGCGGCCGAAATTTTGGCGGGCATGCGGACGGCCATAGGCCTTGAGGCTCGCCAGGATCATCGCGTTGTAGGTCTGGAACAGCCGCTCCGCCACGTCACCGCCCCTGGTGAAATCGAGGTTGTGGCTGAGGCCACGCAGGATCGCGGTCGCCTTCATCAGGTAGTCGTGCCCTTCCTCGAAGCGCCGTGCCTCCTGGGCGGCCAGCGATTTCTGCAGGAACGTGATCGTGCCGCCAAGCAGCATCGAGACCGCCTTGAGCGGCGGCACGGTCGTTGCCGTTCCCCGATAGGCCTGGTTGGCCATGTACGCCATCGGATTATGCATCATCAATCACTCGAGCTGGAATTGAGCAGGGCCTTGAGATAGTCGAGCGTGCTGTTCGCACTCTCGATCGCGGCCTGGTACTTCGCGTATTGCGTCTGAAGCTGCGACTGCAGCGTCGAGGCCGCGCTGTTGATGTCGTCGACCTTCTGCTGAAGCTCGTCGTCGCGGTTCGTCAGGCTGGTGATCTGCGTTTGCAGCGCGCCCGTCGAGGACGAATAGTTCTTCGCGATCCGATAGATCTGCGATGCGATCCCGGTGGTCGAGGTCACCGTGATCGACTGCGAGGTCGAGCCGCTATAGGTGAAGGCCATGCCGGCATAGATCGAGCCGGACGCGCCGATGATCGTGGTGCCGCTGACCGTGAACAGCGAGGAATCGCCGCCGACCGAGGCCGAGGTGAGGTTGCCGTCGGAATCGACGGTGAGATCCAGGGTGAAGGATTGCGGCGACGTCCCGGTGTTGACGACGCTGAGCTGGCTCGATGAGGTCGTGGTCTGCGCCGACAGCAGCTTGGTGACGCCGCTCAGATTGGTGCTCAGGATATCCGACAGCGTCGAGGTATCGAGCTCGAGCTCGTTGTTCTCGTTGAAGGACAGGCCGAGATCGGCCATGGTCATGCCGCCCACGGTGCTGTTCAGCGCGTTCTGCAGCGCATCCATGATGTTGCGCATGGTTCCGTCGCCGAACAGGACCGCACTCGAATCCGCCGTGCCGTCGGTCGCGGTCGCCTGCTGGGCAATGACCTCGTCGCGAAAGGCGTTGTAGTTGGTGACGAACGTCTCCAGCGCCGATTCGATCTGGCTGGTATCGGTCTCGATGCTGATGTTCAGCGAGGTTCCGTCCGGCGTCGCCTGGAGCAGGCTGAAGGTCACCCCGCTCAGGACGTCGGAGATGTCGTTGGTATCGCGGGTCATCGAGATGCCGTCGAGCGTGAACTCGGCCGACTGCGCCTCCTGGATGACGTTGGTGAAGCCGCCCGAGCTGTCGGTCACGCCGAGCTCGCTCATGATGTCGTCGCCGGACGTACTGGAATAGGTGATATCAGCCGCATCCTCGGTGCCGGTCAGCACCATCTGGTACGACGTGCTGGACACCTGCACGATGGAAGCCTGGACATTGGTCGTCGAGGTCTGGGCATTGATGGCGTCGACGACGTCCTGCAGCGACATCGTGCTGGTGACGGTGATGTCGGACGTAGCACCGCCCGAAAGGCCGATGGAAAACGTGCCGGAATAGCCGAGCTCGTCGGTCTGGCTCGATTGCGCGGTGCCGGAAACCTTGTGTGCGGTCGCGAGCTGACTGATCGTCAGCGTATGGTCGCCGGTCGCAGCCCCGTTCTTGATCGTCATGGAGAGCGCGGAGGAGGCGCTCACATCCCCGGTCGAGCTGATGCTCGCCGCGCGCGTCGCGAACGCGCTGCTGGAGAGCGAGTTGACCACCGCGGTCGACAGCGACGACAGGCCCGAATACAGCGTCTGCAGATCGGTCTGCAGCGTCTGGTAGGCCGAGATCTTGGCCTCGTTGCTCGTGATCGTGGTCGAGATCGTATCCGCCTGCGCGGTTTTCGCGTCGACGGCGGACTGGATCAGCGCGGACCAGTCGATGCTGCTCGAATTGGTCGTCCCGCTCGTGGTGACGGTGACGCCGGAGCTTGTGCTGCTGCCGGTTGAACTGACGCTGGTCACTTTGCCTGACTATCCCCTGGCAGGGAGCGGGCCGGCGTCACGCCGGCCCGCCCGGATCATCATCAGCCCAGCAGCTTGAGCAGGTACTGCGGCATCTGGTTCGCCGCGGCCAGAGCCGAGACGGCGGCCTGGGTCTTCACTTCCGCGGAAGACAGCTTGGACTGCTCGGCCGCGATATCGACGTCCTTGATCGCCGAATTCGCGGACTGCAGGTTCTGGGTCTGGGTCGAGATCGAGTCGGCACTGAAGTTGAAGCGCGATTCCTGGGCGCCGATGCTGGCGCGGGCGGCCGAGACCGTGTCGATCGCGGTATCGAGCGCCGTCAGCGCCGAGGTCGCATCCGACAGCGTGCTGACGTCGAGCGAGGATACCCCGAGCGACGAGGCCTTGAGGCTGGTCAGCGTGATCGTGATGGTGTCCGAGCCGGACGAGCCGACCAACACCGAGACGCCGGAGGCGAACACGCTGGAGCCGTCGAGCAGGCTCTGGCTGGAATAGCGGGTGCCGGAGGCGATCGAGTCGATTTCGCTCGTGAGCTGCGTGAATTCCGAGTTGATGTAGGCGCGGCTGGAGTCGGTCGTGGTGCCCGAAGCGGACTCGGAGGCCAGCGACTTCATGCGGGCGAGAATGTCGGAGATGTTGGAGGCGCCGCCGTCGGCGGTCTGGAGGATCGCGGTCGCCTGCGAGGCGTTGGTCGCAGCCTGCTGCAGCGTGGTGACGTCCGAGGAGATGCGGGTCGAGATCGCAAGGCCGGCAGCGTCGTCGGACGCGGAGGTGATGCGCGAACCGCTCGACAGTTTCGAGAGCGAGCTGGTTTCCTGCGACGAATTGATGTTGAGGTAGCGGACCGCAGCGTTGGCGGCGGTATTGGTATTGATTGCGGGCATTGGAAGCTCCTGTGCTGATGGGCAAGCGTGCCGCATCGTTGAAATCGACTTACGACGACGCGGACCGCAGCCCCGTCCGTTCGCTCAAACGGCGGAGCGCAGAGAGATCAGGCGCGAAAATTTTTGCGGGGCGAATTTTATGGTTAGCAGTCGGTAAACGCTGTGCGGATGTCGCGCTCGTGCTTGCGCAGGAGCTGGCGCAGCTGCCGGCGACCGCGCTTGAGCAGCGACTCCACCGCGGCGACCGTCGTGTCCATCACCTGGGCGATCTCGCCGTTGCTCATGTTCTCGTGGTATGAGAAAATCACCGCGATGCGCTGCTGCTCGGGCAATCGCTGCATCGCGAGCTCCAGCATGTCGTTCAGCTCGTTGCGCTCGATGATCTCGACGGCGCCGGGCTGACCGTCGGCGACTTCCGGCACCGTCTCGACATTCTCGTTGCGCGGCTTGCGCCTGATGTCGATGCAGCGGTTGGAGATGACGCGGTAGAGCCAGGTCGAGAATTTGGCGCGGCCGTGCTGCCATCGGCCGCGATGGCTCCAGACCTTGAGCATCGTGTCCTGCACCACGTCCTCGGCGTCCGCCGCATTGCCGACGATGCGGAGGGCAATCGCATAGGCGCGGTCGATGTGACGCTCGACCAGCATGCGGAACGCCGCCTCGTCGTCGGCAGCGAGCCTGTCCAGGAGTTCGCTGTCCTCGTCGAAGACGACATCGTCGGCAACGGGCGCGCTGTCCGGCGCGAGCGGCACCGACGGCGCGACCTGCACGATCGCATCGACCGGCGCCGTCGTCGTGATCTCGGCCTCGGCGGGAGCCCAGACATCAGCAGCGTAACTCATCCCGCAACCTCCAACCCGCAATGCCGGAGGCGCACATGCCACACGGCTTCCAGGCGTTGAACGGGCCACCAAAACAATCCAGGCGGAGAATTTTTGTTATTTTTCAAGATGTTAGCCGGTCGTTTTTGCCGAGTGTCGGGCAATAATTGCCGACTGCGCGATCATCTCGCGCGTCACATCTGCAATCATCACATCGTCTCGCGCCATGGCGGATCGTCCATCCTGAACAGATGTCGTGGAGAGAAAACGCTGACATTACGCGGCACTAGGCGATCGAACGCGACACGCGCACAGCGCATGAAGACGCGATTGTTTCCGAGTGTGAACGAACGCGAGACGACTTCCGCACTCGGCAATTTTTTCCGAATCACCTTTTTCGAACCTAGCGATTTTTTTGAATCTGTCAGTCGCGGCGAATGCGATTTTGAATCGCGCGTGAACTTTTTTCGCGCGCGTGGCGCCTGACTCGTCAAATGCGCGCGTTAATCGTCCTGGTGGACGGGGAATTGCAGCATGACGATCGCAACGACCGGCGCAGCGCGCCGCGCCCAAATTGTTTCTGCTTGGTCGTTCGATGTTTTCGATACATTTCTGCTTCGCGCCTGCACGACGCCGGATGGCGTATTTGAAAGGACTTACGAGCTCTCCGGCATTTCAAGAACTTGTCCGAATGTTTCCGTCAGTTTCGTTCAGCATCGAATCCAGGCCGAATCGCGTGCACGCAAGGCCGCAAGGGAGAAGCGCGGCGCGGTCGAAGTTCACATCGAGGACATCTATTCGCTCTTTCCGTTCAATCTGTTCGGTCTCACGCGCCGCGACCTGAGCCACCTCGTCGAATCGGAATTCGCGGCCGAGCTCGAGCTCTGCCGCGTCAATCCGGACATGCTTCGGCAATATTCGGAAATGAAGCGTGCAGGCCACCGCGTCGGATTCATCTCCGACACCTATTGGGATTCCGACCGGCTGGCGCGGCTGCTGCGCACCTGCAGTCCCGGCCTGACGTGGGACTTTCTCTACGCCTCCTGCGACCATGGCAGCGGCAAGAACGAAGCGCTGTTCGCGAAGTACCTGACCGAGCAGGGTGTCGACGCCTACGCCTCCTTCCATATCGGCGACAATGAGAACGCCGACATCAAGGGCGCGCGACGTCACGGCATCCGGCCGCGCTACTATCCCCAGGCCTCGCGGGAATTGGCTTCGAAGCTGCAACGTGAAACCGCGCTGTTCGAGCTGCTGTGCCCGGGCGCCCCTTCGCGGCTCGATCACGGTTCGCGCACGTTGCGACGCATGATGGTCGCACGAAGCGCCGAGAAGTCCCCGGCCTTTCACCTTGGCGCGACGGTGCTCGGTCCGGTGATGACCGCCTTCGACGCCTTCATCGCCGGGCGCTGCGAGCAGATCGCAGGGCCCGGCCGGCGGGTGGCTCTCGGCTTTCTCGGCCGTGACGGCTTTCTGTCGCACCGGATCTGGCAGGATCTGCACGGTGCTGCTCCCTATCTCGAGATCAACCGCCGCGTCAGCCTGATGGCCTCGGCCGACACGATGCAGCCACTCGTCGACTTCCTGCCCAAGATAGCAAAGTTCGACGCGCCGACCTTCCGCGACATGGTCAAGGTCCTGCCGCCCAAAGTCGCGGCGTTCTTCGCGAGATCGCCCGACGGTATCGTGACCGGCCAGCAACTCGCCGAGGCGCTGTCCGCCCTGATGGAGACCAGCGAGCTTCTCGAGCTCGCCAAAATCCTGCGTGCGCGGCTGCTCGCCTATCTGCGCCACACGATACCCGACTTCGACGATTGTACCGACCTCGTGCTTGCCGACCTCGGCTATTCCGGCAGCGTGCAGAAAGCTCTCCGGCGGGTCTTCGACCTCGAAGGAATCAAGATCCGCCTCCATGGCGCCTATCTCATCTCCCTCGATGATTCCTTCGACGATCTCGCCGAGGAGGACAGCGCGACAGGTTTCATCTCCGATCTCGTGATCACGCCTCACGTCAAGCGCATGCTTGTGCGCAACGTCGCGCTGCTGGAGCAGGCCTGCTGTTCCGCCGATGGTTCGGTGCGCGACTATGACGGCGGCCAGGTCCTGCGCGAGGTCAACCCGCATTCCGCCGACCAGATCGCGCTGGCCGCCGAAATCCAGGCCGGTGCACTCGCCTTCGCGGCAGGCGCCGGGGACATCGCACGGGACTTTTCTCTGAGCCCTTATGCGGCGCCCGACGTCGCTGCACGCTGGAGCGCCGCGACGCTGGCGCGGCTGTTGCTGCTGCCCGATGACGACGAGCTGGCGCTGCTCGGCGGCTTGCAACACGACGTCAATCTCGGCACCCAGGCGCTGGCGCCGATGCTCGACCGCGATTTCGTCCGCAATCAGATCACCGCGCGCGGCCTCTCGGCGGCCTGCACGTCGGCCGGGCCGCCGATGTGGCTCGCAGGCAGCTTCGCGCTGATGTCACCGTCCTACGCCTATCTCTATACGCTGTTCGGCGCCAACCGCCTGCCCGCCGACGTCTTTGAAGAGAGCCCCTGCGGCATGGTTCAGGTCGGATTGTTTCGCACTAATGGCGAGGCGACGCTGGAATCGGTCGCGGTGCACCGGACCGGGCTCGGAGAGCTGCGCGTGCGCATTCCGGTCTCGCGCGCCATGGGCATCGCCATGCTGGCGCTTCCGCTGCCGAAATTCGCGGCCGAGGGCCTCCTGCATGGCGTCACCATGCAATCCGCCGGCGAGATCCGCGAGGCCGCCGCAAGTCAGGACGTCATTGCCGTTGCGGCCGAGAGCCTGGTCTATGCCGGCGTGCAGCGGAACGGCGCGCATTATCGCGCCGAGAGCGAGGACGGCTGCCTGCTGATCCCGATGGCGCCGATGACGCAGGAGATCGCGATCTATTCCGTCGCGATCACCCCGCTCGGCGCGGGCACCAAATAGTGCGCCTGATCGCGCCGCCCCGGACGTTGAAGTCCAAGGCTGGAGCGAGGGGGCACGGAATTGACGGACGGGACGCACGAAAACCTTGATCGGCTGCTGCAATCCGGCGGTGTCAGGCTCGGCCGGGCCCAGCACGACCGCCTGGGCTGGCTGATCGAGCAGTACGGTGTGCCGACCCTCGATGTCGGCGAGGGCCGCCGGGCGGGCGTCATCATCCTCAAGGAGCCACTGAGCGGCGCGGCGGCCGAACTGCTCTACCGCTCGCTCACGCCCGGCTGCGCCATCGTCATTCCCACAAGCGAGAATCCCGGCTTCGATTTCCTCAAATCCAAGCTGACTGAATTCGGCACCGTCGGCCCCTGCGGCGCGGACGGCCCGCATGAGATGTGGTGGGGCGGCATCGGCTGGTCGAAATTCCTCACGGCCGCCGATGCGTCCACGGTCCGCCCGCGGATCGTCTCCTGCTATCCACGCGGGGGCGATGCGACCGCGGCCTTCGCGCTCCGGCACTCGCTCGAGCGCTTCGACCTCGCCTGCCACATCGAGCCGATCGAAACCCAGCTCGGCGACCGCATCCTCTGCTTCGAGAAGGCGGAGTTCATGACGCGGATGTGGAACAAATATCGCGAGCCGCTGCTGTTCGTCGAGGCCGGCGCGGTGTTGCGCGAGGCACCGCTGCTGCCGTCGTTCCTCGGCTGCGACGTCGCCCTGCACAAGTGGAATCGCTGGGAGATGTCGGCGCGCACGCTCTATCTCGGCCGCACCCCGCGCGCCGAGATGCTGCTCCGCGCCTGGCAGCAGCTCGCCGCATCCTATCCTGCGATCTGGGAGGGCTATCTGCTCGACCAGGCCTGGAGCCTGACCTCGTCACAGGGACCGCTCGACACCGTCTGGCTCCCCCGCTCCTATCATTCGCTGAAAGGTGACCTCGGCGCCACGCGCGCCACGATCCTGCATGACCAGCAGACCACAACACTGGAGCTTGGTCCCGATCCCGGCTTTGCCGGCATCGCACGCGCAGCCCGCCGGGCCGGCCGCACCGGCTCCCGCGACGCCTTCATGGTGATGACGTCGAAAGCCGAGACCGGCAACGGCATCGCCGTGATCCTGCGCGATGTCTCGGCCAGCGACGCGGGCGCGGTGGCTGCCACCGTCGAAGCCGTGACCGGCGCCTATGCCGCCGATTGCGGCGGCTACGGCCGGCTGGAGCTGTCGCTCTGCGCCTGGCAGGACGACGTCGGCGCCGCGCGCGAAGCCGCCGCCCTTGCGCGCTACCGCATCCTGGAGATCGCGCCGGGACAGCGCATCGCCAACGATTTCTTCGCGACCCACGCTTCCGATCAAGCGGTCATGACTGCCCGCCATCTCTTCCCCTGACGGATATCAGACGATGCTCAAGACCATCATCCTGCTCACCGATACCGTGCAACAGCAGCAGCCGCTGGCCAATTTGCTCCGCGAGCACAATCGCGATCTCGCCTTCTGCTCGGCGCTGCGCGCAGCGGACCTCAGCGCGATCGAAGCGGACGTGTTGAGCGGGGCTCGCCTGGTGTCATTTGCCGCCGATGTTGCCGTCCCCGAGAAATTCCTGCTCCGGCTCGGCTATGGCGCCTACAAGTTCTACGTCGCGCCAACGCAATATCCGGGTCTGCCGCCGGCGCCCGACGAGAGCGACGAGGATCCACGCTGCTATTCGGTCATCGCGCAGTCGATGACGATCTGGCCGGATTTCAAGAAGGTGGTTGGCCTCGAGACCGTGACCATCCCTGACGGCACCGTTCCTGCCGAGCGCGAGCGGCTGGTGTTCTCCCGCCTCGCGCACCTGTTCTGGCAGATGTCGGGCATGATCGCCGGAGAGACGACGGATATCCCTGCAATCATCGGGTCCGGCGAGGGCCAGCGCCCGACGCTTGCGATGATGAACTGAGCTAGCCGGCGGACCTGCGAACTTGCGCTGACAGCGCGTCGCGGTGCTCTGGCGCCGCGATCGCGATCAAGCGGCGCGCACGCTCGGCAAGGCCGCAGCCGCGCAGCTCCGCAACGCCCCATTCGGTAACGATGACGTCGACATCGGCGCGGGGCGTCGTCACCGTCTCGACATTGGCGACGATCCGGCTGCTCCCGTCCGACGCCGTCGCCGGCAGCGCGATGATCGCCCTGCCCCCGGGTGACGCGTTGGCGCCGCGCACGAAATCGAGCTGCCCGCCGATCGCGCCGACCGCAACGCCATTCAGCGTCTCGGAATTGACGCTGCCGTCGAGCCCGACCTGAAGCGCCGAGTTGATCGCAACCAGCCGATCGATCCGCGCCAGCACGCCCTGGCCGTGCGTGTAGCACGTCGGCCGCACCGCAACCGCCTTGTTCTCGTGCACGAAGCGGTAGAGCCGCCGGGTCCCGATCACCTGGTTGGTGACCGTGATCCCCGCATCGATGCCCTTCTGCGCATTCGTCACCGCACCGCGCTCGATCAGATCGACGACGGCATCGTTGATCAAGCCTGAATGGATGCCGAGATCGCGCGCATGGGACAACGACGACAGGATCGCGTCCGGAATGCGGCCGACGCCGAACTGAAGCGTGCTACCGTCGGCGATCAGGCTTGCGGCATGCCCCGCAATTCGACGCGAGACATCGTCGAGCGGTGTTGAGGCCAGTTCGACCGGTGGACGGCGGGCCGGCACGCCCTGGTGGATCGGCACATCCTCAGGCCATTCTGCTCCGAACGTGAATGGGGCATCTGGATTGATCTCCGCGATGACGAGGCGGGCCCCGCGCGCGGCATCGATGACATAGTCGTTAGAGAGGCTGGCACTGAGCCTTCCGTCATCGGCCTCCGCCAGTTGCACCAGGACGACGTCCGCCCTGTGGCGCCGCGTGGCGAAATCGGCACAGAAGGCGCTGTAGTTGCTTGGGATCACATCGAGCCGCCCGGCCTTCGCGAGCCGCCGCGCATTGCCGATCACGCCATAGCTCTGGAACGACACGTTGGGAGCGCTTGCTGCGGAAAACGTCTCCGAGAACACCGGCCCGATCATCATGCGAAACGGCGGAAGTTGCGCCGCCTGCGCCATTAGCGCTTCGGTCAGGGTGACCGGCTCCGCCGTCGCCTGCCCGCACACCACAAGATCGCCGTCCCGGATCAAACCGGCAAAATCGATCAGCGGCGGGCCCCCGGACATTGCCGCCTCAGCCCATCGGCGTCAGGCGCGCGGAGGCCTCGCCGAGCAGCGTGCGCAACTCCGTCTTCACGATCTTGCCGTAGCTGTTCTTGGGCAATTCGGCCGTGAGGTAATAGTGCTTGGGCCGCTTGAAACGCGCGATCCAGGCATTGCACATCTGGTCGAGCTCATCGCGCGTGACTGCCCTGCCCGCGACGGGAACGACAACCGCCACCACCTCCTCGCCCCATTCCGGATGCGGCCGGCCGATCACCGAGACCTCGGCGACAGCCTCATGCCGCAGCAGCACCTCCTCGACCTCGCGCGGATAGATATTGGTGCCGCCGGAGATGATCACGTCCTTGGACCGGTCCTTCAGCGTCAGGAAGCCATCGGCATCGAAGGCGCCCATGTCGCCGGTGTAGAGCCAGCCGTCGCGCAGCGTATTCCCTGTGGCGTCCGGGTTCTGCCAATAGCCGGACATCACGGTATCGCCACGCACGATAATTTCGCCGATCTCGTCAGGCGCAACGTCGCGCCCGGCTTCGTCCACGGTGCGGACCTGCACGACGCCTTGCGCGATGCCGACCGAGGCAAGACGCTGCTCATGGCGGGGATGCCCGGCGTCGACATGCATGCTCTTCGGCAAATACGTGATGGTCATCGGGCTCTCGCCCTGACCATAGATTTGCGCCAGCTTCGGCCCGAATACGCCGAGCGCCGCTTTGCAGTCGGCGACGTACATCGGGCCGCCGCCATAGATGATGGTCTTCAGCCCAGGCGCGGTTGCGCCGGCCGCTTCCGCTGCCACCGTCAGGCGCCGCACCATGGTCGGGGCAGCGAAGAAGGAAATGTTGTCGCGCTTTGCCGTCAGCTCCAAAATCTCGTCCGGCTCGAAGCGGCCGCTCTCGGGAATGATCTGCGCGCCCATGCCGAGCACGTGCGGAACCATGTAAAGACCGGAGCCGTGCGACATCGGCGCGGCGTGCAGCAGCGACTCGCCTGGCACCACCGGATTGATCTCGGCGAGATAGTTCAGCGACATCGCGAGCAGATTGCGATGGCTCAGCACCGCGCCCTTGGGCCGGCCGGTGGTGCCGCTGGTGTAGAAGATCCAGGCAGGATCGGTGATGGCAACATCGGCGATGGCGATGCCATCGGCCTTTTCTAGCGCGCGATGTTCGGCCGATCCGATCTCGATCACGCGCGGCTTGGCCGTGCCGAGTACCAGAGCTTCCGAGGCGACGCTCGCCATGTCCTCGGTCACGAACACGACCGCAGCCCCCGAGTTTTCGAGAATGAACGCGACCTCACGCGGATGCAGTTTTGCATTGATGGGAACGGCGACCAGACCTGCATGCCAGCAGGCGTAGAGGCAGGCGACATAGTCAGGCACGTTCTTCATCAGCAGCGCAACGCGGTCGCCCTTGGCAAGGCCGAAGCGTTGCTGCAACGAAGCGGCCAGCGAGGCCACCGTCGCGGCAAGCCGGCCGTAATCGGCAACCGGCGTCAGCCCCTTGAGCAAGGCCGGCGCGGACGGGTCGGCCTTGGCGGCACGCAGGAGATGGTGAGCGAGGTTCATGGCGATCCTCCGCGCCCCAGCCTAGTACGACTTGGCGAGGCCCAGCACCTTTTCCGCAATAAAACTGAGCGCGAGCTGCGGGCTGACCGGCGCGATGCGTGGGATCAGCACTTCGCGCAAATAGCGCTCAACGTGGAATTCCTTGGCGTAACCGAAGCCGCCATGGGTCATCACCGCCTGCTCGCAGGCATGGTAGCCGGCTTCGCCTGCGAAATACTTCGCGGCGTTCGCGCCGGCGCCACAGGGCAAGCCCTTGTCATATTGCCAGGCCGCCTGCATCACCATCAGCCAGGCCGCCTCGAGCTCGACCCAGTTCACCGCGAGCGGATGCTGGATGCCTTGATTTTTGCCGATCGGACGATTGAACACCACGCGCGTCTTGGCGTATTCGGTCGCGCGCGATAGCGCCAGCTTGCCGAGGCCGACCGCTTCCGCCGCGATCAGGATGCGCTCGGGGTTCATGCCTTCAAGGATGTACTGGAAGCCTTTGCCCTCTTCGCCGATGCGGTCCTCCATCGGAATTTCAAAGTCCTCGAAGAACAACTCGTTGGAATCGACGATCTTGCGGCCCATCTTCTCGATCTCGTGGACCTTGATCCTGTTGCGGTCGAAATCGGTATAGAACAGGCTGAGCCCGTGCGTCGGCGAACGCACCTCCTCCAGCGGCGTAGTGCGCGCCAGCAGGAGGATCTTGTGTGCGACCTGCGCGGTCGAGATCCAAACCTTCTGGCCGTTGACGATGTAGCGGTCGTTCTTGGCGACCGCGCGGGTCTTGAGCTGGGTGGTGTTGAGGCCGGTGTTGGGCTCGGTGACGGCGAAGCAGGCCTTCTCGCGGCCCTCCACCATCGGCGGCAGCATGCGCTTGCGCTGCTCCTCGGTGCCGAACACGACCACGGGATTGAGCCCGAACACGTTGATATGCACCGCGGAGGCGCCTGACATGCCGGCACCAGATTCCGCGATGGTGCGCATCATCATCGCGGCTTCGGTAATGCCGAGCCCGGAGCCGCCATATTCTTCCGGCACGCAGATGCCGAGCCAACCGGCGTCGGCCAGCGCCTTGTGGAAGTCATGCGGGAAGCCGCCGTCATGGTCCTTCTTCAGCCAATAGGCATCGGGAAAGTCTTCGCAGATTTTTGCGATGGCATCGCGAATGGCTTCCTGCTGATCGGTGAGCGCGAAATCCATGGTCTTGATCTCCTTCTTGGGAGCCGGGCTCCGATCCTAGCGCCCCATCTGCGAGGGCAGCCAGAGGATGATAGACGGAAACGCCACCAAAATCGCGATCGCAATCAGGTGCGCGATGAAGTGCGGGAAGGTGCCGTGGAACACTTCCGCCACCGGCCGCTTGGCGTAACGGGCGACGATGAAGCAGTTCAGCCCGACCGGCGGCGTGATCATGCCGACCTCGGCGGTGACGATCTTGATCACACCGAACCAGATCGGGTCGAAGCCGAGCGTCTTGATCAGCGGCAGCACGATCGGCACGGTCAAGACCAGGATCGCGATCTGGTCCATGAACGAGCCGAGCACGATATAGCCGCACAGGATCAGCGTGATGATCACCCAGCGCGAGGCCGGCAAGGACCCGATCCAGGCGACGAGGTCCTGCGTGACGTGGGTGAGCGTGAAGAAGTAGCCGAAGATCGAGGCGCCGACCAGGATCATGATGATCATGCAGGTGCCGTGGCTGGCGCGCAGCAGCGTTCTGTAGAGCGATGACGGCGTGATCTTGCCCTTGACGATCGCGAGCAGGAACGCGCCGAACGCACCAAACGCCGAGGCTTCCGTCGGTGTGGCGACGCCGAGATAGATCGTGCCCGTCACGATCGAGAACAGCACCACCATCGGCGAGACCTGCCACAGCAGCGCGAATTTTTCGCGCCACGGCACGGATTTCGCGGCCGGCGCGCGCGAAGGATCCTGCCAGACCAGGAAATAGATCGTGGCCATGATGGTGATGGTGACGAGGATCGCGGGGATGATGCCGCTGATCAGGAGTTTTCCGATGTTCACTTCGGCCAGCAGGCCGAAGATGACGAGCGCGACGCTGGTCGGCAGCAACATCGACAGCGTGCCCGAGATCGCCACGACGCCCGCAGCCATCTTCGGCTCGTAACCCTGGCGGATCATCGCGGGCAGGCTGGTCGAGGATAGCGTCGCGGCGGAGGCGGTCGAGGTGCCGCAGATCGCGCCGAAGCCGGCGCCGGCGAGCGCGGTCGCCATGCCAAGGCCGCCGGGAATGCGGCCGACCCAGGCCGACGCCGTCTTGAACAGATCATCCGCGACGCCGGAGAGCAGCACGAGATCCGCCATCAGCAGGAACATCGGAATGGTGATCAGCTCGTAGGAGGAGACGGTCGAGAGCGGCGCGGTCTGCAAAATGCCGAACAGGGTGGACCATCCGCCAACCATCACGAGGCCAACCGAGCCGGCAAAGGCCATGGCGAAACCGACGGGCGTGCCGAGCGCGAGCAGGCCGAACAGCAGGGCGAGAACGATGAAGGGTGTCATGGATATCGCCCGTTACTCGAAGCTTCGTGCCTCACCGACGCCGGTGACCGGCGGCAGCGGATAGAGATCGCGCCCACTGAGGAGGCTCAGCACGTTGCCGACGAGCTGAAGCGCAAGCCGCAGCACCAGCACACCGCAGCCGAACGGCACCAGCGCCGCGGAGATCCAGGTCGGCCAGGCGATCGCGCCGGCCAGCACATCGTGCTGCTCGTAATTCTCCAGCGCACGCTCGAATCCGACCTTACAGATCAGGACGAAGACGAACAGGCCGGCCAGCGCGGTGATGATTTCGGACAGCCGCCGTCCCGCCGGCGAGAACCGGGAGAGCAGAATATCGACGCCGACGTGCGCATGCTCGCGCAAGCCGTCGGACAGCGTGAAGAAGAACACGCCGGCCAACAGATAGAGCCCGATCAGATCATAGGTAAAGGCGAACGGACTGTTCAGCACGTAACGCATGAACACGTCGGTCACCACCAGCAGCATGATGACGAACAGGAACACCACCGCGATCACCGTCAGCGCGCGCTCCAGCGCGCCGAGCACATCTCCTGCCCGCTTGATCACCTCTGGCGCCTCCTTCTCTCTGTCGGATGACTTGACGCTTTACTTGCCGCCGGCGGCGAGCAGGCCTTCGAACTCCTTCAACGCGGCGGAAGCCTGCTTGCCGCGGCTGTCGAGCCCGTTCGCCCATTCCTTGCCGACACCCTTGAGCTTGTCCTTCATCTCGGTTCGGGTCGCCTCCGGCAGCGGATCGAAGCTGACGCCCTGATCCTGCAGGTGCTTCTTGGTGGTCTCCGTTTCCTTGTCGACCTGCGCGCAAGCGGTCGGCTCGATCGCCTCGGACGCCTCGTTCATCGCCTTCTTCACGTCGTCGGGCAGCTTGTCCCAGACCGACTGGTTGATGGAATAGGCGACGATGAAGCTGCCGAAGCTGACGCCTTCGGTGGCGTGCTTGACAAGCTTGTCCAGGCCATAGGCAACGACGCTCTCCATCGGGAACAGCAGGCCGTCCATCGTGCCGCGCGACAGCGATTCATAGGCATCGGGCGCGGCCATGCGCACCGGCACCGCGCCGAGCGCACGCAATGTCAGATCCTGGGCACCGCCCGTGGTGCGCAGCTTCAGGCCCTGCATGTCCTTGGTCATGTCGACCTTGGCTTTCGCGGTCCACACCTGATAGGGCGGCAGCACCACCTCGAACAGCAGCTTGATCTTGTTGGGCGCGTATTCCTGCTTGGCCAGAACGCCTTCGCGCGCGGTCTTCCAATAGGCCATCGTGCCCTGGCAGCTGGTCTCAAAGGCCCCCGGCAATTGCGCGACTTCCGAGAGCGGCATCTTGTCGGAGACATAGGACGGCCCGATGTAG
Source organism: Bradyrhizobium iriomotense (assembly GCF_018130765.1). GTDB lineage: Bacteria > Pseudomonadota > Alphaproteobacteria > Rhizobiales > Xanthobacteraceae > Bradyrhizobium > Bradyrhizobium iriomotense_A. The sequence continues at coordinate 96,202 of NZ_JAFCJZ010000014.1, read as the reverse complement.
CCGATGTCGACCACGCCGGACTGCGTCAACCGCAGCATGTCGGCCGCCTTGCCGATCTGCTGGTTCGGATAATAGGTGAAGGTCACCGCGCCGTTGGTGCGTTTGGTGACGTCGTCCATCCAGGGCTTGAGCATCAGGCGGACGAGATAGTGACCGGCGGGGAAGCTATCGGCGACCTTCAGCTCCAGCGCCTGCGCCTGCGCCTGCGCCTGAAGCGTCGAGACCGGCAGCGAGAGTGCGAACGCCGCGGCGGCCCAGACCAGTTTCGTCTTCATCTCGTTCCTCCCTGACGCGCCCATGCGGAAGGCGGCAGCGAAACGCTGCAGCACCGCCGGTCCTCACTCCAATTCTTGCTTGAGGAAAATGTACATATATGTGAATTTATTTGTCAAGTATATGAACTACGCATGGAGCCATGCGCCGCGAGCCAATGACATCGAATTGACAGCTACATTTTATGAACTCTAACTCCACACATATGAATTCACCTCACGAGGCCCCATGGGACCGCTCGCCGGCTTCACCATTCTCGACCTGACCTCGGTGCTGATGGGCCCCTACGGCACCCAGGTGCTCGCGGACATGGGCGCCGATGTCATCAAGGTCGAAAGCCCCGAGGGCGACATCGTTCGCCAGATCGGTCCCGGCCGCACGCCCGGCATGGGCGGGATGTTCCACAATGCCAATCGCGGCAAGCGCAGCATCGTGCTCGACCTCAAGAAGACGGAAGGCCGCGACACGCTGCTGCGGCTCGCCAGGCGCGCCAACGCGCTGGTCTATAATGTGCGCCCCCAGGCGATGGCGCGGCTCGGCCTCGACTATGAGACGCTTCGCGCAATCAACCCCGCGCTCGTCTATGTCGGCGCCTTCGGCTATGGCCAGTCAGGCCCTTACGCTGCGAAGCCCGCCTATGACGATCTGATCCAGGGCGCTGCCACCATCCCAACGCTGCTCGCCGCCGCCGGCGACGGCACGCCGCGCTACGTCCCCGTGACCATCGCCGATCGCATCGTCGGGCTGATGATGGTGAATGCGATCATGGGCGGGCTGATGCACCAGCAGCGCACCGGCGAGGGTCAGCGCATCGACGTGCCGATGTTCGAATCCATGGCCGAGTTCGTGCTGGTCGATCATCTCGGCGGCCTCACCTACGATCCGCCGCTCGACCATGGCGGCTATGCCCGCCTGCTCTCGCGCTACCGCCGCCCCTACAAGACCAGCGACGGTTATCTCTGCGTCCTCATCTACAACGACAAGCACTGGCGCAGCTTCTTCGAGGCGATCGGGCAGCCGCATTTCCTCGATCAACCGCGCTTCGCCAATCACGCCGCGCGCACCAAGCATATCGACGAGATCTACGAGGAGATCGGCCACATCTTCGCGACGCGCACCACAGCAGAGTGGCGCGAGTTGCTGGAGCGCGCTGATATTCCGGTGATGCCGATGCACACGCTGGAGACGATCCTGGATGACCCACACCTCAAGGCCGTCGACTTCTTCAAGACCGTGGATCACCCCGTGGAAGGCCGCATCCGCCAGATGCGCGTGCCCTCGACCTGGAGCGTGACCCAGCCGGAGGCCGCCGGCCCCGCACCGACGCTCGGCCAGCACGGCCGCGACATTTTGCACGAGGCTGGCTTCTCCGCCGACGAGATCGAGCGGCTTGCAGAGCAAAAGGCAGTTCACCTGGCCGCGCCGCCGTAACGGCAGCGCGGGCCAAATCGCACCAATAGAGGGAGGAAACCGCGATGGCCGGACTTTATTTCGAGGACTTTTCCGTGGGCCAGGAGTTCAGGCATCCGCTGACCCGGACCGTCACGGAAATGGACAACACCATGTTCAGCCTGCTGACCCTCAATCCGCAGCCGCTGCATATCGACGCGCATTTCTCCGAAAAGACCGAGTTCGGCCAGCGCATTTTCAACAGCCTTTACACCCTCGGCATCATGATCGGCATGACGGTCTATGATACGACCTTGGGGACAACCGTCGCCAATCTTGGCATGACCGACGTGACCTTTCCGAAACCGGTCTTCCACGGCGACACCTTGCGGGCGACGACGAAGGTGCTTTCGTTGAGGGAATCCAAATCGCGCCCGAGAGCGGGCATCGTCGAGTTCGAGCACCACGCCCTGAACCAGAACGACGAGATCGTCGGAAAATGCCGCCGCATGGCGATGATGCACAAGAGGCCGGTCTGATGCGTTCGATGCTGTTCGTGCCGGGGGATTCCCCGCGCAAATTCGAGAAGGCGAGCGAAGGCAAGGCCGACGCGCTGATCATCGACCTCGAGGATTCCGTCGTCACCGAAAAGAAGCCGGAGGCACGCGGGCTGACATTGGCCATGCTGAAGAGCCGTCCAGGCCCGCACCAGCTCTACGTTCGCGTCAATGCACTGGACACCGGCATGACGCTGGCCGATCTCGCCGCGGTGACGCCCGGCAGGCCCGACGGCATCGTGCTGCCGAAATCGCAAGGCGGCGACGACGTGCGTCAGGTCGCGACCTGGCTCGAAGCGCTGGAAGCTGCCTCCGGCATCACGATCGGCACGACCCGCATCGTCTGCGTCGCGACCGAGACCGCCAGCTCGATCTTCGGGCTCGGCAGCTACAAGGGCTGCTCGCCTCGCCTCGCCGGCCTGATGTGGGGCGCGGAGGATCTCTCCGCCTCGCTCGGCGCCACCGAGAAAGCGAGCGGTGGCGTATTCCACAGCCCCTATCGCCTTGCACGCGATCTCTGCCTGATGGCGGCGGCCGCAGCGGAAGTGGCTCCGATCGACACCGTCTATACCGACATCGACAACCTCGCGGGCCTCGAGCAGGAAACGCGCGCGGCGCGGCGCGACGGTTTTTCGGCGAAGGCGCTGATCCATCCCAAGCATGTCGATGTCGTCAATGCGGCGTTCGCGCCGACCGACGCCGAGCGCGCCTGGGCGGAGAAGGTCATCGCCGCGTTCGCAAGCAATCCCAACTCCGGCACGCTGCGGCTCGACGGCCAGATGATCGACAAGCCGCATCTTCGCGCCGCGCAGAAGATCCTCGGCCAGCCCTAGATCGGAACACAAGCCTCGCCATGATCGTTCGCCAAGCTGCAAATGTCCTGGAGATCATGGAATTCTTCGCGCAAGTGAAGAAGCCGGCGACGCTTGCCGAGATTGCCGATCATTTCGGCTGGCCGCGCTCGTCGACCTTCAACTTGCTCGCGACGCTGTCGGAGAAGGGCTATCTCTATGAGCCGCGGCCGCGCGCCGGCTTCTATCCGACGCCGCGGTGGCTGGCGATGGCGCGGATGATCTCGGAGGTCGAGCCGCTGCCGCCCTGGACGCATCAGCTGATCTCCGATCTCTCCGCCGAGACCGGCGAGACCGCATCCATCGTGGCGCCGGCCGGCGTAATGGCGGTGTTCATCGACGTCGTCGAGTCCAAGGCGGCGATCCGCTATTTCGCGACCATCGGCCATCGCGTGCCGATCCACGCCACCGCAAGCGGCCGCGCGCTGCTGCTGCAATATTCACAAGAAGAGCGCGACTCCGTCTATCGCAAGATCGAATTCAAGCAGTATGGCCCCTCGACGCCGATCAGCATCGAGGCCGTCGAGACCGAGCTGCGCAACTCCATCGCGCGTGGCTATTGCCAGAGCTTTGCGGATTACAGCCGCGATCTCGCCGGCGCCGCGATCCCGCTGCCGATTGGCGATCGCCGGCTCTCCGTCGTCGTCGCCGGGCCGGAGTTTCGGATCGGTCCGAAGGTGCCGGAGGTGGCCGCGCTGATCGCGCGGACGGTCGACCGGCTGCGGCCGAAGACTTCTGCGGCCTAGATTTTTTGAATTGAGTCAAACTGCGACCGCATCGGCGGTGCGCCCCCTCGCCCCGTTCTTACGGGGAGAGGGTTGGGGTGAGGGCCTCTCTCCACACAAGAAATCGTCGAGAGACCTGTACCCCCTCACCCGAATTCGATCTGCGATCGAATTCGACCTCTCCCCGCAAGCGGGGAGAGGTGAAGGCGGCGCTGGCCTTATTCGAATCCCTGAACGGGCGGCTGCGTGGTCTCCACAGGCGCAGCAGGTGCCGCAGGAGCGGCTTGAACAGGCTGCGCCGCGGGCGCGGCTTGAACCGACGGATTGCTGGCGGCTCTCATCTGACCGTTGGCGTTCATCGCCTGGCGCGCGGGCGGCGGAGCGCCGGCTGCGCGATAGGCCTCGCGACGCGGCGGCTGCCGATGTCGTGCCGAGCGCGAATCTCTCGCGCCCCATGACCGGGCGATTGCAGGTCCGGCGGTATAACCGACCACCGCGCCGGCGACGGCGCCGATCGGTCCCAGCACCACGGCGCCCGACACGGCTCCGATTGCCGCAGCACCAGCACGCTCTTGTGCGGCAGCGGCCGCAGGCACGCCAGCCAACAGAACGACGGCAGTGATCAGAGCTTTCTTCATCGGAGTGCCTCCCTCAAGGGGAGATCACTCTTACCCAAATATGGCCACAGGACGTTTGTCCGTTGCCCAACACGGGGCAATCGCCGATGGAACTCCGGCAATTCAAGGGCAAAGCCCACCGGAGGCCAATCAGCGCAACTACGGCGCGACCTTGTCACTGGTGAACCCGTTGCCGTCGAGTACACGGCGCACGGTGCCGTCCGCCTTGGCTTCATCCAGGAAATGCGTAGCCCAGACCTTTGCCGCGCTCTTGCCCTTGGGAACGACGACGACCACGCCGGTCGACTGGATCACCTCGTCCAGCACCTTCGTTCCCGGCAGCTTTCGCGAAAGATCTTCCAGGGCGCCCATGCCCATCGCGAGCGCATCGAGCTCGCCCCTACCGATCAGTTCGGCGGCTTCTTCCGGCTTCACGAACTTGGTCAGTTTCGCCTGCTTCAGCGACTTCTCGACCGTCCGTGACGTCGATGTCCCTTCGATGCAACCGACCCGTATTCCGGCGCGATCGACATCCGCAACGGTGCGGATGTCCGAGCCGGCGCGCACGAGATAGCCGCTCATATAGGCGACGTAAGCCGGGCCCTGGTCGACGAACTGCTCGCGCTTGACGTCGGCGGGCATGAAGGAGAGATCCCAGACGTCCTTGCTGCTCGCCGCAGCGATCTCGTCGGAGCTCTGGTATTCGAGGAGCTGCAGCGGAACATGCAGTCTGTCGGCGGCGGCCTTGGCAAGCTCGACGGTGACGCCGCGCGGCTTTCCGGTCGAAGGATCGCGCGTGGTCCAGAACGCCGAGGCGGCCGGGCCGACGGCGACGGCTACACGCAGCGCACCGGTGGGGGCGATGTCGCTAGGGCCTTCGGCGTAAGCATCAAAGGCAGCGGTCATAAGGAAGACCAAGCCCAACACAGCAATCAAACCTTGCCGCAGCATTTCCGCCTCCAAAGTTTACCGATCTCCGACAGAACGGCGGTGCGCTCCCTCGCCCCGTTCTTACGGGGCCGCGACGAGCTTCGCTCGCGCTGAGAGGGTTGGGGTGAGGGGCCTCTCTCCGCGAGTGAGATTGTCGCGAGACCTGTACCCCCTCACCCGGATCGCAAGAGCGATCCGACCTCTCCCCGCAAGCGGGGAGAGGTAAAGAAAGCTGCAGCCGCTACACGATCTTGATCGACATGTCCGGCAGGCCTTCAAGCTTGCACAAGAGTACGTCGCCCTTCCCGACGGGGCCGACATTTTCCGGCGTGCCGGAATAAATGATGTCGCCGGCCTTCAGCTCGAACGCTTCCGACAGCTTGGCGATCTGCTCGGCGACGCTCCAGATCATCTTGCTGAGATCCGAGCTCTGCTTGACGGTGCCGTTGATCGCGAGCGAAATGGCGCCCTTCTCGAAATGGCCGGTCTTGCTGGCCGGGTGGATCGGACCGATCACCGCGGCGTGGTCAAAACTCTTGCCGATCTCCCAGGGCTTCTTCTCCGCGGCCATGCCGTTCTGGAGATCGCGCCGGGTCATGTCGAGGCCGAGCGCGTAGCCATAGACATGGTCGAGCGCCTTGTCGGCCGGAATGTTGGTGCCGCCGGATTTCAGCGCGGCCACCAGCTCGACCTCGTGATGATAGTTCTTGGTCAGCGAGGGATAGGGATGGTCGGCGACCTCGCCGATCGCGACGTTCTGGATCGCGTCGGTCGGCTTCTGGAAGAAGAACGGCGGCTCGCGGTTCGGATCCGAGCCGCGCTCGATCGCATGCGCGGCATAGTTGCGCCCGATGCAGTAGATGCGACGGACCTGGAACACCTGGGTCTCGCCGACAATGGGAATCGCGACCATCGGCACCGGGAAGATCGGCTTCGGTCCCGCCTGCGCGGCGGCCGGCGTTGCTTCGGCGATGCCCGCCGCGGTCATCGCGGCTGCGGCAGTGAGCACGTCACGTCGTGAGGTTCTTGTCATCGTCATAGTCCCTGGCTTGGGCCTTTCGTTTCCTGCGTGGCTATTCATAGGGCGAAACACTCAATGGGCCAATGGATCCGGCCGCATTTGCACCTTGTAGACTTTAGGCGAGGACTCCTTGCCGGCCTCCCCGTGGAAGCTCGCGCGCGTCCCGGTCGTGCTCCAGAGGCCGCGGCCTTTCCAGCCGGTGTTGGGGTCGTCGATGCGGCCGTCGACATTCTTGGTGAAGAAGCCGAGCGGATAGGGATTGCGCAAATTCACCAGCTCGCCATTGACCAGTGCCAGCAGCGACTCGCTGCCGTTGGCGCTTGCGATCGGCACGTTGGCGCCGAGGCCGAACGTGTTGTAGCGGTCCACCCAGACATAATATGCGTGGTTGGCACTGCCGCTGGCGTTCAGTCCCTTGAATTGCGGTCCCGGCATGCGCCAGGTCTTCCACCCCTCAGGACACTGCCTGCCATCGGCGGTCGTCGGCCCGTTCAGCGGTCCCTTGCAGAGCTTGCGGTCGAAGCTCGCCAGATGGCCGCTGGACAGGACCGTCCACACCACGCCGTCGAGGCCGATGTCGAGCCCGCGCGGACCGAACGTGCCCTCCGGCGGTTGATACACTTCCGCGAGCGCGGTGTTGGCGGGATCTGGTCCAGGCACGACGCGCACGATGTAGCCGGGCTGGTCGATGCGGGAGAACCCGCGATCCATCGCCTGGCCCCAGATCGTATCATCCACCGGGCTCGGCATGATGCCGTAGAACGACGCTGCGATGCGCTTGTCCTTGGTCGGGTCGACGGGGTCCTTGTGCTCGACATAGGCATCGCGCTTGCCATTGCCGTTGGTGTCGATGATCAGCGGCGTCCAGCCCTGCGATTTCACGTCGTCCAGCGTCTCGCGGTACTGCCTGGTGTTGAGCCAGCCGACCAGGCCGCCGCCAAGGCCGGGACCGCCGGAGCTGGTCCACAGCGTCTGGTTGGCATCGTCATCGAAATAGAGGTGATGGGTGGTGAAGCAGGTGTTGATCAGGTCCCACTTGCCCGTCGCGGGATCGAAGCGCGACAACTGCCGCAGCGAGGTTGCCTGCGGTGCGACCTTCGCCGAGGGGAGATCAGAACCCGGCTTGCAGTAATCGGGATTGGCCGGCGGGCGCAGGCGCGCGGTGAACCAGACCTTGCCCTGCTCGTCCATCATGACGTTGTGGATGCTGGTGTGACCGTCCCAGATCGGCTCGTCGCCCCAATAGGCCGACGGTCCGCGCGGCGCATCGGTCGATGACGGTGTGTTGGGATCGAGATAGGGATGCTTGATGGTGCCGGCGATGTTCTTCACCGGATCGAGCGTCGGCACGAGATCGGAGCTTTCTTCCGACGATCCGTAGATCAGGCCATTGGCGTTGAGGCGCGGGTTGCGCTTGTCGGTCGAGATCGCGTCGTGCTGATAGCGCGTCGGCGCCGCCCAGTCCCACATCGTGAACACGACATTGCGCTCGATGCCCTTCGGACGCTCGGGCTTGGCAAACGGCAGTTCGCCCGCGGCGATGCGGTCGGTCCATTTCGAGAAGAGATCGTAGACCTTTTCCGGGCCCATGCTGGCGAGCACCGTGGCCATGTATTCCTGGGCCTGGCCGGCCTGGGTGCGGACCGCCCAGGCGGTGTGGGAATCATAGCCGTCGGTGAACACTTTCGAGATTTCGCGGATGCCGCGCGTGCCGAGCGCATGGCAGGACTGGCACATGTTCTTGACCGTATCGACCCATTGCGCCTGCGACTTCATGGTCTCCGGCATCTTGTTGCCCTTGTCGCCGGTGCCGGGAAATTCCTCGGGCCTGGGGATGTCGAGCATCGAATACCAGTACATGCCGGGATAGTTCTGCGCGTCCTGCTTCGGAGAGGCCTGCGCCGCCTTGAAATCGAGGACCTTGCCGGGACGGGCCTCCTGCTGCGCGGTGTCCTGCAGGCCATAGCCGCGGACCCAGACCTTGTAGCTGGCCGCGGGGAGATCCGGGATGACGAACCGGCCCTGATCGTCGGTCACCACCACCTTGGCGTATTTGGTCGGCAGGTCCTTGGTCTCTGCGATCACCCAGACGCCGGCCTCTGCGCCCTTGTCGCTGATCACCTGCCCGCCAATGTCATTGGCGGATATCTCCACCGTCGCCGCCATCGCGGCGCCGGCATGCAGCAGCGCAGTCGCGCCGAGATAGCCGGCCAGCATTCGCCTCAAGCTCATCATTCCCTCCCATTTGTTGTTTGGTCCGGGCCTCTCTCGGGCCTTAATCGGGCTTGTCTCTCATGTCTTGAGCCGGTCGAAGAACTCCCTCACTTTGCGCGCGCAGACATCAGGATCGGTGGCGGCGACGTGGTAGGAATCGCCGGGCAGCACCTCGAGCTTCGAGCCCGGGATCGTCTCCTGCCACGCCTTGACTGAATCGACGCTGCCAAGACCGGAGCCGGTCGTGGTGATGACCAGCGCCGGGCGCTTGATCGACGGCAGCTCGCCAGTGACGTCGACCGCGGGCACCATCTGGAGAAACGCCTCCAGCGTCGAGGCCTTGGTCTTCGACATCAGCTTGATCCACCAGTCGATCGCCGGTGGCGGCAGCGACGAGCCGAGCCGGCCAGCCGTGGTCTCGCGCACCCACGCTTCGACGCCCTGCTCGCGGATCTGCTTGCGCCAGGTCGGCGCCCGCTCGTTGAACGAGGTAAGCGAAGCCGGCGCGCCGACCGCGGCGACCGCGATCACACGATCCGGGTGCTTTGCCGTCAGATGCATGGCCAGCGTACCGCCGATCTTGCCGCCGATCAGGAACACCCGGTCGAGCTTCAGCGCGTCGAGCAGCCGGATGATGTCGTCGCCGAGGCCGGCGAAGCGATAGACATAGTCACCCGGCATCGGCGTCGAATCGCCGTAGCCGCGCAAGTCAGGACGCACGACGAGATGATGCGTGGCGAAGTACGGCACCCAGCGCCGGAACGCCTCCCCGCTCTCGGCAAGCCCGTGCAGCATCACGACCGGCGGCCTGGTGTCCCAAGGCAGGAGATAGTCGTCGAGGCGAACCGCAAGCTCGCAATCTTCGCCGACACCGATCTTCCTGAGTTCGCTAGCCATCAGATACACCTCGTTCCACCCCCATCGACATTGATGCAGGTACCCGTAATGAAGGATGCGCGGTCCGAGCAGAGGAAGGCGACAAGCCCTGAGACCTCATGCGGCTGGCCGACGCGCCCGAGCGGCACCGAGGTGATCGCCGCGGCATTCGCCGCACCGCGATCCTGTCCCGCGATCGCTGCGCCCTGCGCGACCAGGCTGTCCCAGCGGTCGGTCTGGACGGGACCGGGATTGACGCCGGTGACCAGCACATTGTCCGGCGCGCATTCCTCGGCAAGCGCCAGTGTGAAGTTGAGCAGCGCCGCGTTGACTGCGCCGCCCGCCATGTAAGCCGCGCGCGGCTGGTGCCCGCTGCGGCCGATGATGTTGATGATCCGGCCCCAGCGGCGGTCGCGCATCTCCGGCAACACGGAGCGCGCGCAGCGCATGTAGCCGAGCAGCTTCAGCTCGATCGACTTGGCCCAGGTCGCATCCGGCGTCTCCGCGATCCGGCCCATCGGCGACGCCCCGGCGTTGTTGACGAGGATGTCGATGCGGCCGAAGGACTCGCGCGCGGTGTCCATCGCCCGCGCAATGTCGCCGGGCTTGGTCATGTCGCCGGCACAGGCGATCACGCGCCGGCCGGTGTCGCGCGACATCTCGCTGGCCGCCGCGGCCAGCCGCTCGGCGTCGCGCGCGACGATCACGACATGCGCCTGCTCGCGCGCGAGTTCGGCGGCAATCGCACGGCCGATGCCGATGCTGCCGCCGGTGACGATTGCGACCTTGCCGCCCAGATTCAAATCCATGATGCGACCATCCCGCTTAATCCACCGCGGCGCCGGAGGCCTTGATGATCTTGCCCCACTTTGCGGTCTCATCCGTCATGAATTGTCCGAAGGCGGCACCGAAAACCGTGCCGGGCTCCGCTCCGAGCTCAGCAAGCCGCTTTTTGACATCGGGCATCTTCAGAATGGTTTCGAGCTCGCCGCTCAGCTTGGCTAGCACCGGCGCGGGCGTCTTGCCGGGCGCCACCAGTCCGAACCAGGATGAGGCCTCGAAGCCGGGAACGGTCTCGGCAACAGTTGGCACATCGGGCAGCGCGTCCGCGCGCTTCGCCCCCGCAACCGCGATCGCGTTGATCGCCTTACCCTGAACCTGCGGCAGCACCGCTGGCATGTTGTCGAACATGAACGGAATTTGCCCGGCGAGCAGATCGTTCATCGCCGGCGCCGCACCACGATAGGGCACGTGAACGATGTCGATGCCGGCCATGCTCCTCAGCAGCTCGCCGGCCAGATGATTGGTCGAGCCGATGCCGGACGAACCGAAATTCATCGTCCCCGGCTTGGCCTTGGCCAGGGCGATCAGATCGCCGACGTTCTTTGCGGGCACCGACGGATTGACGACCAGGACGATCGGCACGGAGGCGATCAATGCGACCGGCGCAAACGCCTTGGCGGGATCGAACGGCAGCTTCTTGTAGAGCGAGCCGTTGATCGTGAGCGGCGGCGGCGCCGTCAGCAGCAAGGTGTAGCCATCGGGATCGGCGCTCGCGACCGTCTCGGCGCCGATGTTACCACCAGCGCCGCCACGATTCTCGACGACAAACGTCTGCCCGCTCCGCTCGGCCAGCTTCTGCGCGACGATGCGGGCGATGATGTCGTTGGAGCCGCCGGCCGGAAACGGCACGATGATCTTGACCGGACGGGACGGATAATCCTGCGCGGATGCCGGACCGGACAGCAGGATCGCGCCGCAGACGGCGAGAACCCAGCGGCGGCAGTATCGGTACATCAGGCGTTTCCTCCCCTTTTATTTATCGTTGGCGCCCGGGATCTCAGGTCGTCATCAGCGGCCTCAGCTTGCCGATGTCGTCGACCTTTTCGAGATTGTTGATCTGCTCGATCAGCTTCTCCGATTTCTCGGCGCCCAGCACCGGCGCGATCAGATCGCGGGTTTTTGCCGCCACGGCTTCCGTATTCAGCGGATTTTCCTTGGTGCCCGGCGGATATTTGGTGAAGTGCTCCACCTTCTTGCCATCGGTCAACGTCACCTCGACGACAGCGCCGCGCGGCGCGGCCGGATCCATCAGCGCCTTGTCACCCACCAGCGTCACCTTGGCGCGCTGCTCAAGGATCTTGGGATCATGCATCAGCGCGACGTCGTGGCTGTCATTGAAGGACACGGCGCCCTTGACCAGCGCGACCGCCACCAGATGCTGGCAATTGACGTCAGGCATCGCGCTCTCGCCAACAATGCCCATCGCGTCGGTCGGCAGCTTGACCAGGATGCTCTTCACCTTGTCCGGGGTCAGGCCATGCTGCCTGCGCAGCGTCAGCGTCGCATCCAGCGGCGACTGGATGGGATAGCCGACCGAAAAGGTCTTGATCGCGGTTTCGGTGACGTAGAAGCGGCTGCCGAGATCCTTCACCATCTCCTCGGGCTTCGGATCGGTCGACAGCGCGATGAAGAGATTGTGCGTGCCGTCGAGCACGTCGTCGACGCCGGTCAGGCCGTTCTTGACCATGTCGACGGCCATGACGCCGTTGCGCGCGCCCATGCCGGCGAAATCGAACGCCTTCTCGATGTGGTCGTGATCCCTCACCCAGCTCCAGAGGCCGGAGACCTGCTGCGACGAATAGGAGATGGCATAGCGCATCCCCTTCTCGTCGAGCCTCGCGAGCGAGACGGCGGCGCCGAGCGCGCCGAAGGTCGAGGACGTGCCTTCGGCGCTCCGATGCGAGCCGCGCACGAGATCCGGCCCCAGCGCCATCAGAAGGCGGCAGGTCAGGTCGTAGCCGAGCGCGACGGCGCGAATGACGTCCTGCCCGCTGCGATGCTCGCGCTCGCCGAACGCAAGCGCGGCCGGCACGACCGAACATCCCGGGTGCGCCTTGGTCACGGGCTCGAAATCATCGGTCTCGTCGGCATGCGCGCACATTGCATTGGCCAGCGCCGCGTTCACCGCCGTGGTGCGGAAGTCGGAGCCGACGACGGAGGCCTGCGCCTCGCCGCCGAGCGTGCGCACATATTTCAGCGCCATCTCGCCCGGCCGCATGCGCGCGCCGGACACCATCGCGCCGAGCGTGTCGAGAATGCGGTGCTTGCATTCGAGCAGCACCTTCTCGGGCAATTCCTGGTCGCGCGCGGCGACCATGTAGCGCGCGAGCCGCTCGGTGACGCCGGGGCCCGCTGCATGGGCCATACGGCCGCCGGTTGCGGCCAAAGCGGCAATCGAACCGGCGGATTGAAGGAAACGGCGACGTGAGGGCATTCCAATAGACTCCAGAATCAGGACGAGACCGACATCTTGGCGATTTCCGCTGCACTCGCCAGACCTTCGACGTTCCAGCATGCGTCCATGACACGCCTGATCATCGCAGCAGGAATGATGCCGTCCGCGAGATCGGAGAACTTGGTCTCGAGCTGCTTGTCGGTCATCGGCACCTCGACGCTGCCGATCGCATGCTCGATGTAGCGATTGAGCTTGCGGCCGTCCTTGAGCACGATGGTGAGATCGACCTGCTCCGGCTTGATACCCGGCGTGATGACCGGGTTCACCTTGCCGCGCAGCGCGACGACGGTCGGATCCGTCACCGCGCGATCGCTGAACTGCTTCTCGCCGCCGCCGCCCTCGACAATCGCCACGGCGACCGCGTGGTAGATACTGAACTTGCCCTCCAGGCCGAGCTTCGGCGTCTTCTTGCCGGTCAGCTCCAGCACCAGCGGATGGACCTTGAGGTCGACGCGCTCGATCTGGTCGGCGGCGATCTTGTTCTCGTTGCGGAGCTGGATCGCCGCATCGATTGCCGGATGCAGGACGATGCCGCAGGCGAACGGCTTGTAGGTGTTCAGCGCCGCCTCGTAGCGCTTGCCGAGGTCGCCCAGGATTTCGTTGTAGTCCTGCTTGGTGCTGATCGTGTTGGCCCAGCCGCGCTTGGCCTCGATCATCGCATCGGACGAGGTGAAGTTCTTCGAGGCCAGGATCGCGGCGAAGATGCCGCTCGAGGCGGCACGGCCCGGATTAAAACTCTTGTTCATCGAGCCGAAGGATTCGCGCAGGCCCACCGGCTGGGACGCAGCGAGCCCAAGTGCCCAGGTCATCTGCTGCTCGTTCAGCTTCAGTAGCTTGCCGACGGCCGCCGCGGAGCCGAACACGCCGGCGGTGCCGGTGATGTGCCAGCCGACGTCATAATGGTTCGGATAGACCGCGTTGCCGATCCGGCACTCGGTCTCGACGCCGAGCACCAGCGCGTTCAGGAACTCCTTGCCGGAGACCGGCTGCATTTCCGACAGCGCGAGAATGGCGGAGGCCACTGGGCCGGCCGGATGAATGATCGTCTTCAAATGGGTGTCGTCATAATCGAAGATGTGGCTCGACACGCCGTTGATGAATGCGGCATTCATGATGTCGAAGCGCTCGCGCCGTCCGAACAGCGAAGCCTGCTGCGGGCCCGAGAACGGGCCGAGCGCTGCGACCGCGATATCGACCGTCTCGTGATGCGAGCCGCCGATGGCGACGCCGACCCAGTTCAGCAGCGTGCGGACGCCCTCTTTACGGACATTGGCCGGCAGATCGTCATAGCTCGCGGTGACGAGATAATGCGCCAGCGCGCGCGTGACCTCCTTGGGCGGTGCGACGGCAGGCGCCGCGGCTTGCGCGAAGGCCGCGTTGGCGCCGGCGGTGGCGAGCGGAAGCGCGGCCGCAGCCTGGAGCAGGGTCCTGCGATCAGTTTGCATAGGCTGCCTCCTTGACCTTGATCGATACCAGTTTCGCGGCAAGGCGGACCGCGCTCTCCAGCGCACCGGTGTTGGCCACCCCCTTGCCGACGATGTCGAACGCCGTGCCGTGCGACGGCGTGGTGAAGACGGTCTCGAGCCCAGCCGTGACGGTGACACCGCGGTTGAAGCCGCGCAGCTTGGTCGCGATCTGGCCCTGGTCGTGATACATCGCGACCACGCTGTCGAACTCGCCGGCGAAGGCGCGGATATAGACGGTGTCGGCGGGGTAAGGCCCGGTGCAGGCAATGCCGGTCTTCGCGGCGGCTTCGACGGTCGGGCGGATCATCTCGATCTCGTCGCGGCCGAACAGGCCGTTCTCGCCGGCATGCGGATTGAGCGCTGCGACCGCAATCCGCGGCCTGGCGACGCCGGCCCGCTTCATCATGCGATCGACCAGCACGATCGAATCGGTGATGCTTTCCGGATGGATGCCGCCAAGCGCCTCACGCAGCGACTGGTGCCCGGTGACGCGTGACATCCACTGCCCGTCGAGCACGTTCATCTCGGAGAAGTAGGTCTTGTGGCCGAGCAGGCTGGCGAACATCTTGTGCTCGTCGGGGAACTTCCAGCCGCCGTCGAACATCGCGCGCTTGTTGAGCGGCGCGAAGGTGATGGCGTCGACCTCACCGTCCTTGGAGAAATCGATCGCGCGCGACAGCGTCTCGCCGGTCAACCGGCCGGATTCGGCGCTGGCCTTGCCGATCGGGAATTTGGCGGGATCGGTATTGCCCAAGTCGACGAGTTGCACCGTGCCGCGGCTCCAATTAGCGGCCTTCGGCGAGGAGATCCGCTCGAGCTTCAGCTTCACGCCGGCATGTTCCATGCCCATCTCGAGTACCCGCGCATCGCCGACCACGACGAGGCGGGCGGCATCGGCGAGCCTGTCATCGGAGAGCACGCGTGCAATCTGCTCGGGGCCGATGCCGGTGCAATCGCCCGGCGTCAACGCGATGACGGGCAGTTCATTGGTGCTAGTAGTCATGGAAGAAACCTTGGATCCTTACTTCGCTGCTTGGATTTGAGCGGCGGACCGTGCCCAGTCCTCCCGGTTGAATTCACCGTCCCATTTCGCAACGACGATGGCGGCAACCGCATTGCCGAT
Source organism: Bradyrhizobium iriomotense (assembly GCF_018130765.1). Classification (GTDB taxonomy): domain Bacteria; phylum Pseudomonadota; class Alphaproteobacteria; order Rhizobiales; family Xanthobacteraceae; genus Bradyrhizobium; species Bradyrhizobium iriomotense_A. The sequence continues at coordinate 80,862 of NZ_JAFCJZ010000014.1, read as the reverse complement.
GGTGTTGGTGATGGCGCGCGCCAGCGACATGAAGCGGTCGATGCCGAGCAGCAGCGCGAGGCCCTCTGCAGGCAAGCCAGCCGCGACCACGGTCGCAGCCAGCGCAGCGAACGCGCCGCCGGTGACGCCGGCCGCGCCCTTGCTGGTGAACAGCATCACCACGAACAAGCTGAGCTGCTGTGCGGCCGAAAGCTCGATGCCGTAGACCTGGGCGACGAAGATCGTGGACAGCGGCAGCGTCAGCGCGACGCCGTCGAGATTGAAGGAGTATCCCGAGGGAATGACAAGGCCGGCGACCGCGCGCCCGACGCCCGCCTTCGGCAGCTTCTCCATCATGCCGGGGATCGCCGTTTCCGACGACGAGGTGCCGAGCACGACGAGCAGCTCGTTGCGCAGCAGGCGGAGCAGATCCATCAGGCGGATGCCGGCCAGGCGGCAGATGGTGCCGAGCACGACGAAGATGAAGAACGCCATCATCGCCCAGGCGGTGCCGACCAGCAGCGCCAGCGCATAGAGCGTGGCGGCACCGAACTTCGCCACCGTGAAAGCCATGGCACCGAAGGCGCCGATCGGCGCCAGCGCCACGACGACATGCACGACGCTGAACACCAGTTCGGTCACCCGTTCCATACCCGAGCGCAGCGGCGCGGCCTTGTCGCCGAGCAGCAACAGGCCGATCCCACAGAGCAACGCGAGCACGAGCACCTGAAGCACGTCACCGGCGGCGAACGCGCCCACAAAGCTTTCCGGAATCATGTGCTGGATGTAGGCGGACAGCGATCCGACATGGGTCTGCGAATAACGGGCGACGGTCTCGGCCTGCTGCGCCGTGGCGCGCGCCACGCCCGCACCGGGCTGCACCCAGCGCACCACGACGAAGCTGAACATCAGGCACAGCGTCGTCACGACCTCGAAATAGACGAAGGCCTTGAGGCCGATGCGGCCGACCGCCTTCATGTCGCCGACCTGCGCAATGCCCGTGACCACGACCAGGAAGATCAACGGCGCGATGGTCATCTTGATCAGCGAAATGAAGCTGTCGGCAAGCGGCTTGAATTCGACGGCAACGCTGGGAAACAGGGCTCCGAACAGCACGCCGAGCGCCGCGCCGGCAACCACCAGGACATATTGCTCGCGCCAGAGCGGCTTGCGCCGCCGTTGGGACATGGAGCTCGGAATGGGCTCGGACAGCGGCGTTGCGGCAACCTGCAATTCACGTTCCTCCAACGGCGTCGTCGCGCCATGCGAAGGTGGCGCTTTGTTCTTGTCTCGCGATGCCGTTTACATTGGACCAGCGGCGTTTCAGGCGCTAATGCCGTATCGGTATGATTTGAGGACAAAACGTTATTATGGACCTGATCTGGCTGGAGGATTTCCTTGCCATCGCCGAGGAGCGCGGGTTCTCGCGGGCGGCCGAGCGCCGGCATGTGACGCAGCCGGCGCTCAGCCGCCGCATCAAGTCGCTGGAGGAGTGGCTGGGCACACAGCTGTTCGAACGGTCCACGCACACGGTCACGCTGACGGCCGCGGGCGAGAGCTTCCGCCCGGTCGCCGAGGACGTGCTGCGCCGGGTCCAGGTCGGGCGGGAGGAAGCGCTTGAGGTGGCACGGCTGAAGGCCGAGACCATCACCTTCGCCGCGACCCATGCGCTGTCGCAGACGTTCTTCCCGCAGTGGATCCGCAGTTCGGAAAGCGCACGGGCCGGCGCGGCCGTCCAGCTCGTCGCCTCGAATTTCGCCGGCTGCGAGAAGCTGCTGCTTGATGCGCAGGCTCATTTCATGCTGGCGCATTATCACCCGTCGCTGGTGAGCAGGCTCGACATGGACCGCTTCCAGCGCATCGAGCTTGCGACTGACATCCTGATTCCGATCAGCGCACCGGCCACAAAGCCGGGCCGCGGCGGGCGCAGCGGCAAGAAGCCACAGGCGCGATATGCGCTGCCCGGCGCATCGGGCGCGCCGCTGCCCTATCTCGCCTACCATCCGGGTTCGGGCGTGGGACGGCTTGTCACCTCGTTCCTGGCGGCGAAGCATCCGTCGGCCTGGCTCGCTCCGGGCTTCGCCGCGCCGGTCATGCTGCTGATCGACATGGCGCGCGAAGGGCGCGGCGTGACATGGGCGCCGATGAGCCTCGTCCGCGCCGATCTCGACAGTGGACGACTGCTGCGCGCCGGCGGCGTGGAATGGGACATTCCGATCAGCGTCTCGCTGTTCCGCACGCGGGCCCGCATGACCCGGGCGGCCGAGAATTTCTGGAATGCGGTCCGCAAGGGCCGCGTGGCGGGAAAATCCGCTTCTTCAGCGCCTCGAGCGAGGTAGGAAATCCGGCCTTAGCACGGAACTTGCATAAATTCTGGGCGACATGGACACCGTATGAACCTCATCAGCCTCGACATCCGCATGCTCCGGTCGCTGATCTCGGTGGTGGAGACCGGCAGCATCACCGAGACCGCGCGACGGCTCGGCCGCACCCAGCCGGCGATCACGCTGCAATTGCAGCGGCTGGAGGAGCTGACCGGCAAGCAATTGTTCGAGCATGGCGGCCGCAGGCTGACGCTGACCGACGACGGCACCACAGTCCTGACCTACGCCAAGTCCATCCTGCGGTTGCATGACGAGCTGATCTCGCAGCTTGCGTCACAGGAGATCGAGGGCCAGGTCGTGCTCGGCACGCCCGACCTCTATGCGGCGTTCATGCTGCCGCAGATCCTCAGCGTGTTCCGAAAATCCTTTCCGCGCGTGCAGGTCGAGCTCAACTGCGCGCTGTCGACGCCGCTGGTCGGCCTCGTCAAGCGTGGCGACGTCGACATCGCGCTCGTCACCCGCATGAACGATTTCACCGGCGGCCAGGTGGTGCGGCGCGAGCAACTGGTGTGGATGACCGGCGAGCAATCCGCCGCGCACCAGGAACGCCCGATCCCGCTGGCGCTCTTGCCGCCCGGCAACATCTATCGCGACTACGCCATCGACACGCTGGAGCGCGCGAATTTGCGCTGGCGCATCGCCTGTGTCAGCGAAAGCGTCGGCGGCCTGCAGGCTGCGGCCTTCGCCGGCATGGCGGTGACCGTGCTCGGTCGCAGCGCGCTGGTGCCGGCGATGCGCGAGATCGGCCCCAACGAGGGCCTGCCGCCGCTGCCGAAGATCGAGCTGCTGCTCTACAAGTCCAGCGGCGCCACCTCGAAGGCGGCAACAGCGCTGCACGACTATCTCGCGCACTACCTGCGCCTCGACGAAGAGCTCAGCGGTCGCGGCGCGCCGATTGAGCTTTCCTGAACTGTATCGCAGAGGTGGTCAAAAATACCCCGAAGCTGAGCTCAACCGCGTCCAACTCATCCATTTCATAAGTACGCCCTAGTCCAGCACCGGCCCGGTATGCTTTGATGCGTGGAGCAGGAACCGAGACGCAAGGGTGGCCTGATGTTCATACTCATTCGAAAGTACACCAAGGTTCGTTCGGTCGCGGATGCTGCCCGCCGCGCCAAGAGCGGCGTCGGTCAGATCCTGAAGGAGTCGCCCGGCTTCAAGTCATATTATGTGTTGGACGGGGGCGAAGGCGTGGGCGTCGCCGTGATGATATTTGAGGACCGCGAAAGCGCGAATGCGGCGAACGCCAGGGTGATGGGGTTCATTCAAGCAAGCTTGCATGACCTTGATCTTGGAGATCCCGAAATCATCGCCGGAGAAGTCTTGGTGAATATAGAGTCTGCTGCATAGATGCTCGCAAGGTTCCTCGTCAGCGACCTGCGCGAGCACCGTCATTTCACGCGCTGACGAGCGCCAAGGCTCTGCTCGCGCAACGCCATTTGCGGCCAGAACTTCGCCCAGGGCTGCGCCGCTTCGAACGCCGCCGCGATGCGGAAGATCTTGGGCTCGTCGAGCCAGGGCGCGACGATCTGCAGGCCGATCGGCAGGCCATCGCGGTCGAAGCCGCAGGGCAGCGTCGCGGCCGGAAGGCCGGCGAGATTGATCGGCCAGGTGAAGGGCGACCAGCCGAGATGCGGGTCCACCTCGCGGCCGTCGATCGAGCCGACGCCGATCTGCCCGGCCTCGAACGCGGTGATCGCGACCGTGGGGGTCACCAGCGCATCGACACGCTCGAACAATTTCAGGAACGCATTGCGCGCCTGGCCGCGGCGATAACCGGCTTCGACATAGTCCGTGCCGCTGTAGTGACGGCCGGCGCTGACGACGTCGCGATAGTCGGCTTCGGAGCTTGCGAGATCGGCCGTGGTCTTGGTTGCCACTGCTGCCGCCTGTTCTGTGAAGGCGATCGGCTTTAGCGTGTGTTCCAAAATGCCGGGGTCGAGGCCCGGACCATCCATGGTGACCCGTGCACCGCAGGCGTCGAGCATGGCCAGCGCCTTGTTGAACACCGCGCGCACGTCGGGGCTAATCGCGGCATAGCCGAGATCCACGCTGGCGCCGATACGAAGACCGCTCAACGAAGCCGCGTTGGTGTCGAATCGTCGCGGCGACACCGGCAGGCTTGCGGGATCGCGCAGGTCGTAACCGGCGATGATCTCCAGCGTCAGTGCGGCGTCTGCGACGGTACGCGTGATCGGCCCGGTATGGGCGAGCGACGCCCAGGACGGCGGCGAGAAGCCGGGCGAGCGCGGGACGAGGCCGAAGGTTGGCTTGAGGCCGAACACGCCGCAGAAGGACGAGGGCACCCGGATCGAGCCGACGCCATCGGTGCCGATCGCGATCGGCCCGCAACCGGCGGCAACACCGGCAGCCGCACCGCCGCTCGAGCCACCGCTGGTACGATCAGAGTTCCAGGGATTCCGCGTCGTTCCCGTGACCGGGCTGTCCGCCGTCAGCTTGTAGCCGGACTCGCAGGTGGTGGTCTTGCAGGTGATGATCGCACCGGACGCCTTCAGCGCCGAGACCACGGCGGCATCGACGTCGGGCACGAATGCCTTGTTCATCGGCGAGCCGGCATAAGCGGGCACGCCCGCGACAAAGACGAGATCCTTGATCGTCACAGGCACGCCGGCCAGCGGCCCCTTGGCCTCGCCCGCGCGCATCTCCTTCGTGAGACGGTCGGCCTCCGCCCTCGCCTGCTCGTACATCGGCGTCACCACCACATTGCAGGCCGCGTCCGTCGCCTCAAGCGCGGCGATGGTGTCGTCGACGACATCGCGCGGGGTGAACGCCTTGCGCCGGTAGCCGGCCATGATCTCGGTTGCAGAGAGCGCGCCAAGGCCAGTCGGCGCCGGCGGGAAGGCCGTTCGGCCGGAACCATCAGTCATCATCAACCCTAACGACTTAGCTGAGCGCCGCGTCGACGGCGCGCTTGGCCATCACCGTGACGAGATGCGCCCGGTAATCAGCTTCGGCGTGGATATCGGAGGTGAGGCCGTCGTTGTCGATCTTGATCGCCGCGATCGCGGAAGGATCGAAATTGCCCGACAGCGCCGCCTCCATCGGCGGCACGCGGAACACGCCTGGTCCCGCACCGGTGACGGCGACGCGGACACCATCGGTAATTTTCGCGACGAACACGCCGACCAGCGCATAACGCGAAGCCGGCGCCTTGAACTTCGCGTAGCCCGCCTTGAGCGGCACGGGGAAGCGGATGGCGGTAATGATCTCGCCCGGTTCAAGCGCCGTCTCAAACAGGCCGAGAAAGAACTTGTCGGCCGCGATCTCACGCGCGCTGGTGATGACGGTCGCGCCGAGGCCGAGCACGCCGGCGGGATAGTCAGCCGCCGGATCGTTGTTGGCGACCGAACCGCCGATGGTGCCGCGGCTGCGCACGGCGGGATCGCCGATCATCGAGGCCAATGCCGCGAGCCCGGGAATTTTTGCCTGGACCACCTTCGAGGCCGCCACCACCGCATGTGGCGTCATCGCGCCGATGGTGATGGTCGCGCCGTCGTCGGTGATCCCCTTCAGCGATCCGAGCTTCGACAGATCGACCAGCGCAGGCGGATTGGCCAGCCGCTGCTTCAGCGTCGGGATCAGCGTCATGCCGCCGGCAACGAGCTTGCTGTCCTCGATCGAGGTCAGGAGCTTGGCGGCATCAGGGATTTGGTCGGGCTGGTGATAGGCAAACGGTTTCATTGGTGTCCTCCCTATTCCGCCGCGACCGGCAGCGACGCGTTCTGCAGCAGACGCCAGATCCGGTTCGGTGTCGCCGGCATGTCGACATGGGTGACGCCGAGATGCGACAGCGCATCGACCACCGCGTTGATGACGGCGGCGGGCGAGCCGATGGTGCCGACCTCACCGCACCCCTTCACGCCCATCGGCGTATGCGTGCAGAGCGTCGAGTGGGTCGCGACCTTCATCATCGGCAGATGGTCGGCGCGCGGCATGCAATAATCCATCAGCGAGCCCGACAGCAGCTGACCGGAGCCCTCGTCATAGACCGCGTTCTCGAACAGCGCCTGGCCGACACCCTGCACGATGCCGCCATGCAGCTGGCCCTCGACGATCATCGGGTTGATGACCGTGCCGACGTCGTCGACCGCGGTGTAGTTCACCAACGTCACCGTGCCGGTCTCCGGATCGACCTCGACCTCGGCGATGTGGCAGCCGCCGGGATAGGTGAAGTTGACGGGATCGTAATAGGCCTGCTCCTCCAGCCCCGGCTCCAGCACCTCGAGCGGATAATTGTGCGGCACATAGGCGGCGCCCGCGATCTCCTCGAAGGTCTTGATGCGGTCCGTGCCCGCGACGGAAAACTTGCCGGCCTCGAACTGGATGTCGCCCTCGGAGGCTTCGAGCAGATGCGCGGCGATCTTCTTGCCCTTGACGATCACCTTGTCGGTCGCCTTCGACAATGCGGCGCCACCGACCACCAGGGAACGCGAGCCGTAGGTACCCATGCCGAACTGCACACGGTCGGTATCGCCGAACACGATATCGACATTCTCGAAGGCGACCCCTAACTTGTCCGAGACGATCTGGGCGAAGGTTGTCTCATGGCCCTGGCCGTGATTGTGCGTGCCGATCATGACCGTCACCTGGCCGGTCGGATGCACGCGCACCGTGGCGCTCTCATAAAGACCGCCGCGCGCACCGAGCCGCCCTGCGAAGCGCGATGGCGCAAGGCCACAGGCCTCGACATAGGTGGAGTAACCGAGCCCGCGGAACTTGCCCTTGCTGGCCGAAGCCGCCTTGCGCACGCCAAAGTTCTTGACGTCGGCTGCGACCAGCGCGCCGTCGAGGCATCCCATGGGATCGCCGGAATCGTACTGCACCAATACCGGCGTCTGGTAGGGATAGGCTTCCTTCGGAATCATGTTGCGGCGGCGGATCTCGACGCGGTCGATCCCCATCTCGCTGGCTGCGACATCGACGATGCGCTCCAGCACGAAGGTCGCCTCGGGCCGGCCTGCGCCGCGATAGGCATCGACCGGCACGGTGTTGGTGAAGACCACCTTCACATTGCAGTAGATCGCGGGCGTGGTGTAGACGCCGCCGAGCAGCGGTCCATAGAGATTGGTCGGGATGTTCGGCCCGAAGGTCGAGAGATAGCCGCCCATATTGGCCAGCGTGTTGACGCGGAAGGCGAGGAATTTTCCGGTCTCATCGAGCGCAAGCTCGGCCTCAGTGACGTGATCGCGGCCGTGACGATCGGAGACATAGCCCTCCGAGCGGCTCGCGACCCATTTCACCGGCCGCCGCACGCGCTTGGCGGCCCAGGTGATCACGGCCTCCTCGCCGTAATGGAACTGCTTGACGCCGAACCCGCCGCCGACATCGGGCGCGACCACGCGCAGCTTGTGCTGGGGAATGTTCAGCACCAAGGCGCCCATCAGGAAGCGCACGACATGCGGGAACTGGCTCGTGGTCCACAGCGTGAAGCGATCCGTGCCCGGCTCATATTCGGCGATCGCCGCCCGCGGCTCCATGGGGTTGCCGATCAGGCGGTTGTTGACGAGGCTGAGCTTGGCGACATGCGCCGCCTTCTTGAAGGCGGTTTCGACCGCGGCCTTGTCGCCAAGTTCCCAGTCGCAGCAGATGTTGTTCGGCACGTCGTCGAACAATTGCGGCGCATCGGGCCTGACGGCTTCGAGCACACCGACCACGGAAGGCAGCACCTCGTAGTCGACCTTCAGCAGTTCGGCCGCGGCATTCGCCTGCTCCGGGGTTTCGGCGATGACGAAGGCCACCATGTCGCCGACGAAGCGCACCTTGTCCTGCGCCAGCATCGGGAACGGCGGCTCCTTCATCGGCACGCCCTTGGCGTCGGTGATGCCCCAGCCGCAGGGCAGCGAGCCCAAGCCATCGTCGGCGACGTCGTCGCCGGTCAGGACGGCGGTGACGCCGGGCGAGGCCAGCGCCGCACTCTTGTCGATGCCGCGCAGGACCGCGTGGCCGTGCGGCGAACGCACGAAAACGCCTGATGTCATGCCCGGGCGCTTGATGTCGGAGACGTAATTGCCGCGTCCGGTGAGGAAGCGCTGGTCCTCTTTCCGCTTCGGTGCGGCGCCGATGCCGATCACATTGCCCATGGTCACTCTCCCTTGGCGGCGTGCATGGCGGCGGCGCCGACCATGACCGAGACGACGATGTTCTGGTAGCCGGTGCAGCGGCAGATGTTGCCTTCGAGGCCGTGACGGACATCGGCCTCGGTCAGGTTCGGCTTCTCGGTCGCGAGCGCGACCGCAGTCATCAGCATGCCGGGCGTACAGAAGCCGCATTGCAATCCGTGATGCTCGCGAAAGGCTTCCTGCATCGGATGCATCCGGTTCGAGCCGGGTGCGCCTTGCAGACCTTCGATGGTGAGAAGGCTCGCGCCATCGAGCGCGGGCGCCAGCAATGTGCAGCTCTTCACGGGAAGACCATCGAGGTGCACCACGCAGGCGCCGCACTGGCTGGTGTCGCAGCCGATATGGGTGCCGGTGAGATTGAGCTGCTCGCGCAAGAGCTCGGCGACCAGCGTTGCGGGCTCGACGTCAACAGTCGTTGGCCGTCCGTTGAGTGTGAAGGATATCTGCACGGTCATACTCCTGTGCGCGACGGGTCTAGGCGAGTGGAAGCGCGCTGCCGGTGGCCCATGTGGCCATCACGACATCGCCGACGGTGAAGGGATCTGCGAAGAAGGTCTTTTCCGGCACATAGGCCACGAACTGGTCGTCCGGCACGGTGTCGAGCATGACCTTGACGAAGTAGCCCTGGTATTCGATCGCGAGCACGCGGCTCGGCAGCGATGTCGTGCAGCCCGGCGGCAAGTCTTTGCCCGGCCTGACCAGCGCCACATCGTCGCGGCGCACGGCGATATCGACCTTGTCGCCGACGCTGACGGTCGGGCGGGCCTGAAGCGGCACCTCGATGCCTGAAGGCGCCGCCTGCGCGAGGGTGAAGCTCGCGCCGTTCACCTTCTCCACCCTACCCGACAGCACGTTCTGCCCACCCATGAACTCCGCGACGTAGCGATCGTGCGGGTGGGCATAGACGTCGCGCGCCGGTCCCGCCTGCTTGATCCTGCCCTGCTCCATCACCACGACGAGGTCGGCGAGCGCGATCGCTTCGAGCTGGGTGTGGGTGACATGGATGAAGGTGATGCCGAGCTCCTGCTGCATCCGCCTGAGCTCCTGGCGCATCTGGACGCGGAGCTGCTCGTCGAGCGCCGACAGCGGCTCATCGAGCAGCAGCACGCGCGGCTCGGTGATCGCCGCCCGCGCCAGCGCCACGCGCTGCTGCTGGCCGCCGGAGAGCTGCGCCGGCAGGCGGTCGGCGAATTGCGTCAGCCGCACCTTCTCGATCATGGCGTCGGCCGCGCGCAGGCGATCCGCCTTGGACATCCCGCGCACGCGCAAGGCGAAGGCGATGTTCTCGCGCACGGTCAGATGCGGGAACAGCGCATAGGACTGGAACATCATCGCGGTGCGGCGCTGCGCCGGCGCGAGCCCGACGACGTTCTGGCCGCCGATGACGATCTCACCTGCGGTCGGGTCTTCGTGCCCCGCGATCATGCGCAAAATCGTGGTCTTGCCGCAGCCGGACGGGCCGATGAAGCAGCAATAGGCGCCGTCCGCGATCTTGAGATTGACGCCGTCGACCACATTGGTGACGCCGTCAAAGCTCTTGCAGACGCCCGCCAGTTCGATATCGCCGCGATCGTTCTTCATTCCTAACCCTTTGTGCGGCTGCCGCGTTTTTTCTGGATCAGCACGATGGTGCCGAGACTGGCACCGATGACGATGAAGGAGACGATGGTGGTCACCGTGCCTAGCGCATAGAGCGAGGGCGAGGTGACGTTCAGCGTCATGCTCCAGATTTCCAGCGGCAGCGTGTTCAGCGAACCCGCCGTCTGCAGGCTGCGCGCGAACTCGTCATAGGACAGCGTGAAGCCAAACAGCGCGACCGCGACGAGGCCGGGCGCGAGCACCGGGATCATCACCAGCCGGATCGACTGCCAACGGCTGGCGCCGAGATCGTAGGCCGCCTCCTCCCAGACATGGTTGAAGCGCGACATCACCGCGAACATCACGAGGACGCCGAACGGCAGCGTCCAGGACAGCTGCGCGCCGAGCGCCGAGGTGTACCAGCTCGCATTCAGCCCGAGCGCCTGGAACAGGAGTCCCGTGCCGAGGCCGAGCACGAGCCCGGGCGCGACCAGGCTGCCGATCGTCATGTAGAACACGAAGGTGTCGCCGCAAAAACGCCGGCGAAAGCCGAGGCCGGCGAGGAACGACACCACCACCGTGATGACGGTCACGATCACGGCGAGCTTGATCGAGCGGTCGAACGAGCCCTTGACGTCGCCGGTCCGCACCTGGGTGAAGAGATCGACGAACCAGTGCATCGACTGGCCCTTCATCGGGAAGACGAGGCCGCCGCGAATGTCCTGGAATGACAGGATATAGATGCAGAACATCGGCCCGTAGAGCGCGAGCACGTAAGCCGCAAACAGCGTCGCCAGCACGTAGAACGTCCATGGCCGGCCACCCTTGCTCGGCGCGATCGCCTTGCTGGTTGCAGGGGCAATCGTCTCCGGCATGTCGGCGAGAACCGCGCTCATCGCGTGATCTCCTGCCGGATGTCGACGGTGCGCAGGATCAGCGAGACGATCGCGACCAGCACCAAGGTCAGCAACACAGCGCTCGCCGCCGCGGTCGGATATTGCAGCACGCCAACGTCCTCGTAGAAGGCGCTGACCACCGAGGCGGAGCCGCCGCCGGACATCACCTTGACCACGAAGAAATCGCCCATCACGATCGACACTACGAAGATGGTACCGAGCGCGATACCACTCTTGGACATCGGCACCACGATCAGGCGCATGATGTCGAAACGGCTGGCGCCGGCGTCGATTGCGGCCTCGATCAGCTTCTTGTCGATCCGCGCCATGGAGTTGAAGATCGGCACGATCATGAAGATCGTGAGCTGGTGGACATAGGCGATGACCACCGCGAGATCGGAGAACAGCAGCACCTCCAGCGGCTGGCGGATGACGCCGGTCGAGAGCAGCACCTGGTTGATCAGGCCTTCCTTGCCGAGCAGCGGAATCCAGGAAATCATCCGGATGATGTTCGAGGTCCAGAATGGCACGGTGCACAGCAGGAACAGGCCGATCGCCAAGAGCTGGTTGCGGACGTGGAACACCAGGAAATAGGCGACAAAGAAGCCGATGATCAGCGTGAAGATCCAGGTCAGCACCGTGAACTTGATCGTCGCCAGATACAGTTTTAGCGTCAGTGCCGAGTGCAGCACCTCGACATAGCTCGCCAGCGTGAAGCCCGGCGTCAGTCCGCCAAACCCGTCGGTGGCGAAGAAGCTCGCCGCCAGCACCACCAGGATCGGCGCCACGAAGAAAGGCACGAGCACCAGAACCAGCGGCGAGATGTAGAGCCAGCCGGCCAGATTGGATCGCGATGGAGTTGAACTCGGCTGCATGTCAGCGAACGCCTCGACGTCGATCTCATCAGCCGGCGCGTCGCCGCGCCGGCGCCTTTCGTCAGGGAAAGCAGGTTTCAGGCCACCTTGAAGTCGTTCCAGCGCTTGTTCATGTAGGCGGCCTCGTCCATCAGTGTGTTCCAGCAGGAGATGTTCTTGACGCGGTCGAGGAACGAGCCGCCGTCTCGCTTGGTGCCGGCCTTCTCCATCGCAACGCCATAGGGATCGTTGACCACCTCGGGCGCGGGCTGGCCCTCGTACCAGAACGCCCATTCCGCCGGCGTCAGGAACTTCTTCGCGGTCGAGGGCACCGGGCTGTAATAGCCGTAGCGCGCGACGAAGCCGCCCTGCCAGCCCGAGAGGTACCAGTTGAGATATTCGTAGGCTGCATCCAGCTTCTTGCCGGAGAGGTGCTTCATCAGGCCCATGCCGTTGCACCAGCCGCGGTAGCCTTCCTTGCCGTTCTTGACGTTGACCGGCGCGTAGACGCAGGGGATCTCCTTGACGCGGACGGCGGCGACCGCCGGCGACCACATCGACTGGATGATGACCTCGCCCGCCGCCATCAGCTGCACCGACTGGTCGAAGGTGGTCCAGGTCGCGCGGAACTGGCCCTGCTTCTTCAGCTCGATCAGCTTGTTGCAGGTGAAGTCGATCTCCTCCTTGGTCATGTTACCCTTGTTGCCGTACTTGATCAGCCCGGCGCTCTCAAAGCAGAGCGCGGCGTCCATGATGCCGATCGCGGGCACGTCGAGGATCGCGGCCTTGCCCTTGAACTTCGGGTCGATCAGGTCCTTCCACTCGGTCACTTCATGGCCGACGAGGTCGGGGCGATAGCCGATGGAGTCGGCGTTGTAGACCTGCGGCAGGAACGTCGCCCATTCGGTGACGCCGTCATTGAGGTCGGTCGCATCGGGCTTGGCGATGTACATGGCTTCATAGGGCGAGATGCCCTGGCGCGGGATCTTGTGGCCGTCGATCTCGCCCTTGGTGAAGATCGGCAGGATGTTGTCGAATTCCTTGACCTTCTTGACCTCGATGCCCTGGATCACGCCGCGCTTCGCCGCCAGCTTGGCCTGCCAGCCCTCGAGGTCGGCGATGTCGACCGTATTAGGCTGGCTTATGAAGCGGTTGATGGCGGCGGAGGTGTCGAGGTTCTGCATCGTCACCTTGAAGCCGAGATCCTTGGCGGCCTGGTCGCCGATCGCCTTCACCACCGAATAGGACACGCCGACATGGCGCAGCTCGATGTCCTTGATCTCCTGCGCCCAGATGGTTGGGAAACCGCGGATCGCGTCCGACCCGACAGCTGCGCCCGCCACAGCGGCCGCCCCCTTCAACAGCGTGCGCCGGCTTAGCTTTTTCGTAAGTCCCGCTTCCGTTCCCGCCGGATCGGAAGCGGACGTCCCCTTAATCCTGTCAGACATGGCAACCCTCATTGGTTACGATGAACGCTCGCCCCGATCGCCATTGACCGGCTGCGGATGTGATCAGTTGCGCGCGAGGCTAGGGGCGGGATTTTGCGAAGTAAAATTGGAAGTAAAAATTCGCGATATAAACGCGGCTAATGGATCAGACCGCTGCTTTTGCTTTTGGCAGCGCGCATAAGAAGGCGTCAGGGCGTGTATACAGAGACGGCGACTAGACGGTGCGTCCGCATCGTCACCATGATCGGCGCCGCGCTGCTCGTCGCGGCGACAAGTCGCACAGCATGCGCGAGCGAGGCCGCGATCGTGCCGTCGCGCATGACGGCGATCGGCACGATCGACACGCGCTTCCAATCCTACAATGTCGAGATGGTGGAGGTGACGGGCGGGCAGTTCTGGAAGCCTTACACGCAAGGCGGAATGCAGCGCGATCGCTACAGCGACAGGCCTCCGATCGATCTCGCCAACCCTCGCCTGCGCAAGCTCGCGGCGGTGCTGTCGCCGGCCTATATCCGCGTCAGCGGCAGCTGGGCGAACGCGACCTATGTCGCGGACACCGAAAGCGCGCCGGCCGCAGTGCCTGCCGGCTTCAACACCGTGCTCAGTCGCGCGCAATGGCGCGGCGTCATCGAGTTCGCCCGCGCGACCGACGCGGAGATCGTGACGTCCTTTGCCGTCAGTCCCGGCAGCCGCGACGCAAACGGCGTGTGGACGCCGGACCAGGCGCAGCGCCTGATCGATGCCACGCGCTCACTCGGCGGCCGCATCGCCGCCGCCGAGTTCATGAACGAGCCGACGCTCGCCGCGAACAACGGCGCGCCGCCGGGATATGACGCGGAGGCTTATGGCCGCGACTTCAGGATCTTCCGCGACTGGATGCGACGCAGCGCGCCGGAGACACTGATCCTCGGCCCGGGCTCGATCGGCGATGCACCATTACCGTCCGGCTCGGGCATCACCACACGCGACCTGCTTGCCGCATCCGGTCCCAGCGTCGATCGCTTCTCTTATCACCATTACAACACGCTCTCGCCCCGCTGCGGTGTCCATGACGATCCCATGCAGGCGCTGTCGGACGATTGGCTGGCTCGCGCCGACGCGACGCTCGCCACCTACCGCGCGCTGCGCGACGCGTTCGAGCCGGGCAAGCCGATCTGGCTGACGGAAACGGCGGACGCCGCCTGCGGCGGCAATCCTGGGGATGCGACCTTCCTCGACACGTTCCGCTATCTCGACCAGCTCGGCCGTCTGGCAAAAGGCGGCGTGCAGGTGGTGATGCACAACACGCTCGCGGCCAGCGACTACGGCTTGCTCGACGAGCGATCGTTTCGCCCGCGCCCGAACTATTGGGCCGCCCTGCTCTGGCGGCGCCTGATGGGCACGACCGTGCTCGAGACGGAAATCGCCTCGATGCCCACCCTGCACACCTATGCGCATTGTCATCGCGCGACCAAGGGCACCGTGTCCGTGCTCCTCATCAACACGTCGCGGAAAACACCGCAATTCGTGACGCTGGCAGGCCCTGCCGAGCGCTACACGCTGCAGGCGGATCACCTGCAAAGCGCGACCGTCCGGTTGAATGGCGAGCCCCTGGAATTGGCCGCCAACGACGACCTGCCACGCCTTGCGGCGCGCACCGCGCCGGCGGGCCGGCTCCGGCTACCGCCGGCCAGCATCACCTTCCTGGTGATGCTGGACGCCGCGGCCTGTCGCTGAGGCAAGCTGCTATTTCAGATCGTCGCGCGCCGTCTCCGGCGCTAGCAAGGTCGCGATGATCGTGATGATCGAGAGCCCGATGATGTACACCGACACGGCCCAGTACGATCCTGCCCACGCCAGCAGCGCGGTTGCGATCAGCGGCGAGAAGCCGCCGCTCAGCGCCGCCGCGACATTGGCCCCGAGCGAGGCGCCGCTGTAGCGCACCTGGGTGCGGAACAGTTCCGGCATGAACGCGGCCTTCGGTCCGAACAGCAGCGCATGGGTCAGCGTCATCGTGACGACGAGCGCGAGCGTGATCAGCGCCGGTTCTTTGGTGTCGAGGAACCAGAACAGCGGAAACGCCAGCGCCACCGAGAACACACCGCCGGCGAGATACAGCGCCCTGCGGCCGAAAATGTCGGACAGCCAGCCGGCGAGCGGCAGCGTCGCGAACTCGACGATCGCGGCATAGACCACCGCATCCAGGATCACCTGGCGCGGCAGGCCGAGCTTGGTCGTGGCATAGACCACGGTGAAGACAGTGAGAAGATAAGCGAGCCCGACCTCCGACACCGTGATGCCGATCGCCAGAAGAAAGCTGCGCCAGTCGCGGCGAAGCACCTCCAACACCGGCTGCGCCAGCACCTCCTTGCGCTCGACGACTTCCTTGAAGTGCGGCGTCTCGGCCAGCCTCAGCCGCACGATGAAGCCGACGCCGACCAGCAGAATGCTGATCCAGAACGGCACGCGCCAGCCCCAGCTCAGGAAGTCGGCCTCGGGCAGCTTCGTCATCAGGGCGAAGATGCCGGTGGAGGCGGCAACGCCGACGGGAAAGCCGATCTGCACCAGGCTGCCGTAGAAGCCGCGGCGGTTGCCGGCGTGCTCGATCACCATCACGACCGCGCCGCTCCACTCGCCCCCGAGCCCGATGCCCTGAACGAAGCGCAAGGCGATCAGCAGGATCGGCGCCCAGACACCGATCTGGCCGTAGGTCGGCAGGCAGCCGATCAGGAAGGTGCCGAGCCCCATCGCGATCATGGTCGCGACCAGCATCGTCTTGCGCCCGAGCCGGTCGCCGTAGTGCCCGATGATCGCACCGCCGATCGGCCGCGCCACGAAGCCGACCGCATAGGTCGAGAACGCGACCAGCGTGCCGACGAACGGGTCGAAGCTCGGAAAGAACAGCTTGTTGAAGACGAGCGCAGCGGCCGTGCCGTAGATCAGGAAGTCGTACCACTCGATCGCGGTGCCGAGCGCGCTCGCCCACACCACATGCGCCGTCGTCGATCTCTCCGTCGCCGCGGCGACCCCCGTTGCTGCCGTCATGCCATGCCCCAAAAGATTCCAGACGGCATCATGGATAATCGGGGGAATGGTTGCAACCTGTGACATCGACGACGTCTGGTCGTCTTAGGAGTCGTCCTGGCGAAAGCCAGGACCCATTACCCCGGTCAGCGTTATCAAACACGCGCTGTGGCCACAGCGTCCGAAACAACAGCCTGCTGTGGTTATGGGTCCTGGCTTTCGCCAGGACGACACCGCGTATTGGACGCCGACATTCCAACTCACTGGTTCAGCCCACCGCCCAGTGGAACCCGCCTCAACTTCCTTATTCACCATTGACAAATTTATTCGCTAATATCTAATTTACCGCCAGAACAACCGGCCGCCCCAAGCGGTCCATAAAAAGTGAGGGAACGACGATGAGAGGGTTTTTGGCCGGCGCCATGCTCGCGGCCATGACTTCGGCTGCCATGACCAATGTTGCCAGCGCGCAAGTTTCCGACGATGCGGTGCGGATCGGCGTGCTGACGGATCTGTCGAGCTGGGGCCGCGACAACTCTGGGCCGGGCTCGGTCGAGGCCGCGAAGATGGCCGTGGAGGAGTTCGGGCCGACCGTGCTCGGCAAGCCCATCGAGATCATCAGCGCCGATCATCAGATGAAAACCGATGTCGGCGTGCAGGTCGTGCGCGGCTGGTTCGACAACGGCAAGGTCGACGCGGTCGTCGACATCCCCAATTCCGGCATCGCCATCGCCGTGCACAACATGGTACGCGAGCGGGGCAAGATCGCCCTGCTCTCCGGCCCCGGCGCGAGTTCGCTGACCGACGAGCTGTGCAGCCCCAACACCGTACACTTCACCTACGACACCTACGCGCTGTCGAAGGTGACGGCCTCCGCCGTGATCAAGGAAGGCGGCAAGTCCTGGTACTTCATCACCGCGGACTATGCCTTCGGCCAGCAGCTCGAGAAGGACGCAACGCGCTTCGTCAACGAGATGGGCGGCAAGGTGCTCGGCGGCGTCAAGCATCCGACCAACACCGCCGACTTCTCCTCCTTCGCGCTGCAGGCGCAGAGCTCGAAATCCGACGTCGTCGCCTTCGCCAATGCCGGCCAGGATACCGACAACGCCATCAAGCAGTCCGGCGAGTTCGGCCTGGTGCAGGGCGGCCAGAAGCTCGTCGGCCTGTTGATGTTCGACACCGACGTACATGCGATCGGCCTGAAGTCGGCGCAGGGCACCTACATGACCACGGCCTCCTACTGGAACATGGATGAGGCGACGCGCGCCTGGTCGAAAAAATTCTACGAGCGCACCAAGGTGATGCCGACCATGATCCAGACCGGCGTCTACGGCTCGGTGCTGCATTACCTGAAGGCAATCAAGGCCGCCGGCACCGACGATTCCGCCAAGGTGATGGCCAAGATGCGCGAGCTGCCGATCGAAGATATCTTCGTCCATGGCGGCAAACTGCGCGAGGACGGCCGCGTCATCCGCGACATGTATCTCGCCAAGGTGAAGTCGCCCGAGCAGTCGAAGGAGCCGTGGGACTATCTGGATATCGTCAAGACCGTGAAGGGCGAGGACGCCTTCCGCCCGGTCTCCGAATCCAAATGTCCGCTGCTGAAGAAGTGAGGTGAGCGATGACCGGCACCGAGCACAACGCAGTTGAGACTTACGAGTGCGACGTGCTCGTGGCCGGATCGGGTTGCTCCGGCATGTCGGCCGCGATCACCGCGCGCTATCGCGGCCTCGACGTGCTGATCGTCGAGAAGGAGCCGCGTTTCGGCGGCACCACCGCCCGCTCCGGCGGCTGGCTGTGGATTCCCGGTACCTCGCTGGCGAAGGCCTACGGCATCGAGGAAACGCCGGAGCAGGCCCGCACTTATTTGCGGCACGAAGCCGGCAACAATTACGATGCCGCGCGCGTCGACGCCTTCCTCAGCGCCGGCCCCGAGGCCGTCGATTTCTTCACCACCAAGACGGCGCTGCGCTTCGACATGCCGCTGGTGTTCCCGGACTATCATGCCGAAGCGCCCGGCGGCGCGCAGGGCGGCCGCTCCATGGTGACGCGCCCGTTCGATGGCCGCGAGCTTGGCGACCTCATCAAGACGCTCGGCATGCCCCTGCCCGAGCTCACCGTGTTCGGCATGATGCTGGGCTCCGGCAAGGAGATCATCCATTTCATGCGGGTGACGAAGTCGCTGACCTCGGCGGTCTATGTCGCCAAGCGGCTGTCGCGACACCTGATGGACGTGCTCCGCTACGGCCGCGGCATGACGCTGACCAATGGCAACGCGCTTGCCGGGCGGCTCGCAAAATCCGCGCAGGATCTGAAGATTCCAATGTGGCTGTCCTCGCCTGTGCGCGAGCTGACCGTCGAGAACGGCGCAGTGACCGGTGCGATCGTGTCGCGTGAGGGACGCGAGGTGCGCGTTCGCGCAAGGCAGGGCGTCGTGCTCGCCTGCGGCGGCTTCCCGCACGATGTCGAACGGCGCAAAAAAATGTTTCCGCATACGCCGACCGGCAACGAGCATTTTTCGCCCGGCCCCACCGGCAATACCGGCGATGGCCTGCGCCTTGCCGAGAGCGCCGGCGGACATGTCGAGGAGCGCCTGCCGAATGCGGCGGCGTGGGTGCCGGTGTCGCTGACCACGCGCAAGGACGGCTCGAAGGGCGTGATGCCGCATTTCATCGACCGCGCCAAGCCCGGTGTGATCGCGGTGATGCGCGACGGCAGGCGCTTTGCCAACGAGGGCAATTCCTATCACGACTTCGTCCAGGCCATGATCAAGGCCGCGAAGCCCGGCGAGGAGATCGCGGCGTATCTCGTCTGCGATCACCAGACGCTGCGCAAATACGGCCTCGGCTGCGTGCCGCCCTTCCCGATGCCGCTGGGTCACCACCTCGATACCGGCTACCTCATGCGCGGCGATACGCTCGAAGCGCTGGCCGCGAAAGCCGGCATCGACGCGAAGGCGTTCACCGAGACGGTCAAGCAATTCAATGCGACCGCGCCGCTGGGCCACGACGCCGCCTTCGGCAAGGGTTCGAAGGCCTATAACCGCTATCAGGGCGACGCCATGCACGGGCCAAATCCCTGTATCGCGCCGATCGAGAACGGCCCGTTCTATGCCATCAAGATGGTGATCGGCGATCTCGGCACCTATGCCGGCATCGTCACCGACGAGAACGCGCGCGCGCTCGACGCCGAGGGCCGCGTGATTCCCGGCCTCTATGCCGCAGGCAACGACATGGCGAGCATCATGGGCGGCAATTATCCCGGCGCCGGCATCACGCTTGGGCCGGCGCTGACCTTCGGCTACATTGCCGGCCGTCATCTCGCCGACAGCGCCGCCAAGCGCAACGCGGCGTAAACCAAAGCCTGGAGGCGCATGAAGAGAGAAAGCCGCGGCATCCAGTCGATCGAGGTCGGCGGAGAATTGCTCCGCGCCCTTGCAAGAAGCGGCGAGCCGATGATGCTGCGCGATCTCGCGCGCGAGGCGGGCATGACGCCGGCCAAGGCGCATCCTTATCTCGCCAGCTTCTCGCGCATCGGGCTGATCGAGCAGGACGAGACCACCGGGCGTTACGAGATCGGCGCGCTGGCGCTGGAGCTTGGGTTGATCAGCCTGCGCCGCCTCTCCGGCGTGCGTATCGCAGGGCCCAAGATCGCAGCGCTTGCAAGCCAGATCGGGCACGCGGTCTCGCTGGCGGTCTGGGGCACGCACGGCCCGACCGTGGTGCAGTTGGAGGAGCCGGGCCAGCCCGTACACATCGTGATGCGTGCGGGTTCAGTGATGGCGCTGCTGGAAACCGCCACGGGGCGCGCCTTCGCGGCCTTCCTGCCGGAGAAGACCATCAGTGCCGCGCTCGAAAGCGGCCTTGACCGCCATGGCGTCGGCTACAATCCGAAGCGGGCGGTAAAAGGCGCGAAGGTCACTGAGATGCTCACCGAGGTGCGCAAGCACGGCCTCGCCCGCGCCCTCGGCGATCCCCTGCCCGGCGTCAACGCGTTCTCGGCGCCGGTGTTCGACCATGCCGGCCACGTCGTGCTGGTCATCACCGCGATGGGGCCGGAAGGCACTTTTGATGCGCGCTGGGACAGCCCGATCGCGCATGCGCTGCGCGACTGCGCGGGTGGTATTTCGAAGCGGCTCGGCCACGGGATGACGGTCGCGGCGGAGTGAGCGATAGCTCTCCGAGTCGTCCTGGCGAAAGCCAGGACCCATTACCCCAGGGAGCAGTTGCCGCCCAAGCTGGTAATCACGAGTCTTCGCCAAATCACGTCTTGTGGTAATGGGTCCTGGCTTTCGCTAGGACGACATCGAAGACGTGGAGCGACCTCGCGCCCCTACTTCTCCTTCACCGGCACCGTGTAGTTCAGGACCAGCCGGCCGCCATCCGGATAGATCGTCTGCCCGGTGATGTAGGACGCATCGTCGCTGGCGAGGAACGCCACGACCGAGGCAACCTCGCTCGGCTCGCCGCCGCGGCCGGCTGGCGTGCGTGACAGCACGGTCTTGCGCGCATCCTCGGACGTGTAGATCGCTGACGCCACCATGTCGGTCAAAATCGTGCCCGGCCCGACCGCGACGACACGGATGTTGTGCGGGGCGAGCGCGACGGCCGCGACCGACGTCAGCTGCTTCATGCCGCCCTTCGACATCGCGTAGGTCGCAAGCGCCGGGATCGCCAGCAGCGCGTTCACCGAGGACATGTTGATGATGACCCCGCCGCCACCTTGCGCGATCATCTGCTTCGCCGCCGCCTGCACGCCGAAGAACGCGCCTTTCAGATTGATGCCGATGATTTCGTCGAATTCCTCTTCGGTAATTTCGAGGATGTCCCGGTTGCGGGCGACGCCGGCATTGTTGACCATGATGTCGAGCCGGCCGAATTCCTTCACCGCGGTGGCGACGAGTTGGTCGACGTCGGCACGCTTGGCAACGTTGCCGACGACGGTGCGCAACGCATCCGGCCGCGCCAGTTCGGCGGCCGTCGCGGCGAGACCCTCGGCATCGACATCCGAGATCACGACCTTGACGCCGTCATCGAGGAATCTCTTCGCGCAGGCCTTGCCGATGCCGCGTGCCGCACCGGTGATGGCGGCGACCTTGCCGGATAGTTTCATGGTCTCACTCCAGAATGGCTGCTTGGGCTCGGCTGTTGCCGGGTGAGGCACCCGGCTCACGCCGCCGCAAAGCGGACATGAGCACGGAACCGGCACTTGATAAAGGCGTCATCGCACGAAGGCAGCGAGCGCGATGCGCATTGCTGCGCCCTCTCCCCTTGTGGGAGAGGGCATCACCGCAGGCCGACGCAAGCTCACTTGGGTGAGGGGTCTGTCTCGGCGCACTCATACGCATCCGTACACGCGGACAGGTACCCCTCATCCGGCGCTTCGCGCCACCTTCTCCCACAAGGGGAGAAGGAAAGAGACACTGCCGCTTGGGTGACGACCTAATTCGCCGCTGACCTTGCCGCGGCGGGCATGTAGATCTGCGCGTAGCCCTCCTTGATCGCGGCGGTGATGCGATCGAGGCGGCGGTCGATGTGCTTTTCCAGCACCGAGACGCAGGCCTCCTCATTGCGCGCCTTCAGGCCTTCGACCACGGCGCGGTGCTCGGCCTGGGTGTTGGAGCGGTTGATGCGATCCATGTCGATCCAGCGCACGAAGCGAATGCGGGCATTGACGTTGCGCAGCACGCGCAGCATCTCGGCATTGTTCGACATGCCCATCAGCCGCTCGTGGAAGGTCTCGTCCAGCTCGACCAGCTCCACCGAGGTGCGTTCGCCGGGATCGGGGCCGGTGGCTTCGAGGAATTTCAGCAGCGCGTCGATGTCCTCGTCCTTGGCGCGCTTGATGGCGAGGCGGATCGAGGCGACCTCGATCGACTTGCGCAGCTCGTAGAGATCGAAGATCTCGTGCGCGTCGAGCTCGCGGCAGAAAAATCCTTTGCCAGGCGTGAAGCGCAGAAAACCTTCGGTGTTGAGACGGTTGAGCGCCTCGCGCAGCGGCGTGCGACTGACGCCGAGCCGTTTCGCCAGCTCGCCCTCGTTGAGCCGCTCGCCCGGCTTGAACTCGTAGCTCACGGCCATCGCCTTGAGCTGTTCATAGACGCGATCGACGATACTGTCGGAAGCCAGTTCCACGTTGCTCATCATCAGCTGCATTCATGCCCGAACACAGCCCAATATACCGGGGCTGTGTGGACAATGGCAATGCAAACCAGAGTTTAGCAGAGCTTGTTCAGAGCTTTGCGACGGCCCGGAATCAGGCAAAGGCGCGCGGGCGCAGTCCAGCATGAAACCAGGTGATCATGGAATAGATGTCGTAGACCGGCAAGCCGACCTCGGCCTGCAAGGCTGCCGCATAAGGCGGCATGTTGGTGCATTCGAGCACGATGGCGCCGACATCCGGATTTTTGGCGACGAGTTCCTTACCGGCCTCGACCACGTCGCGCTCGGCTTGCGCGATGTCCATGTCGTCCTTCTCGGCCTTGATCAGGACGCGGAAGAACTCCTTGCCGTGCTCGGTGCCGACCAGCGGCGTATCGAGCGGCACGCCGGCGCCCTCGAGATGGGCCGGCGTCAAGGTCGAGCCCGACACCGTGACGAGGCCGACGCGCTTGCCGGGCGGCAGCGTCGCCTGCACCCACGGCACCTGCATCAGTGACGAGGTGGCGACGGGCACGCCGACAGCGGCGGCGATCTCCTTCTGGAACAGCGAGAGGAAGCCGCAATTGGTGGTGATCGCTTCGGCTCCGAGCCGCACCAGGTCTTTCGCAGCATCGATGAAGTCAGGCAGCAGGCCGGCGGCGCCCTTCAGCACCACCTTCTCCGGCGAGGCCCCGCTCACCACGCGATAGAGCACGGGGAACGGCCAGGTCGTGCCGTTCCCCATGTCGCCGGGAATGCGGGGGAAGCGCGCTTCCAGCATCAAAATGCCAAGCGGCGCGCCATAGACGGCCTTGCCGCCACGGGCAATACGAGAAGGCGAGTTGGCAGGATAGGTCATGATGCGATCTCAGAGGAAGCGGTTGGGAGAGAACGGCGCGAGCGGAATCTCCGGCTGCTTGCCGCTCAGAAGCTGGGCGACGAGACGGCCGGTGCGGGCTGAGCCGACCAGGCCGACATGGCCGTGGCCGAAGGCGT
The DNA here is from genome assembly GCF_018130765.1 of Bradyrhizobium iriomotense. Taxonomy (GTDB): domain Bacteria; phylum Pseudomonadota; class Alphaproteobacteria; order Rhizobiales; family Xanthobacteraceae; genus Bradyrhizobium; species Bradyrhizobium iriomotense_A. Next base: position 57,444 of record NZ_JAFCJZ010000014.1, on the reverse strand, counting down.
AGACGATGTCGCGCGAGGCGCGTGCGTGGCCGATGCAGGGAAGTCCATCAGGCATGCTCGGCCGATGACCGAACCAGGTTTTTATGCGCGAGGCCGGAATGTCCTTCGGCAGTTTCGGGAACATGCCGAGAAGGTGGTTGCGCAGGATCTCGGCGCGCTTCCAGTTCGGCGCGGCCTCGAGGCCCGCGATCTCGACGGTGCCGGCGGCGCGCAGCCCCTTGTTGGTCCAGTTCACCACCATCTTGGCGTCCGAGGCCATCATCGAGCTGCGCGGACCGGACTCGGGATTCTCGATCATGACGTGATAGCCGCGCTCGGTCTCGAGCGGCAGCGGATCGCCGACGGAGGCGGTAAGCCGCTTCGAGTGCGCGCCGGCGGCGACGACCGCCGCATCGCAAGGAATCTCGCCCGTCTCGGTGACGACGGCGACGAGCTTGTTGCCGGAGAGCTTGAGGCCCGTCGCCTTGGCGCGCACGAGCTTCACGCCGCTTGCCAGCGCGTGATTGGCGAGCGCCGCGACGTAGGCGCCGGGATCGCGACAGCGCCCGGCCTCCTCCACCACCACGCCAAAGGTGTAACGCGGATGCAGGTCGGGCTCGCGCTGGCGCATCTCGTCGGCGTTGAGCTCCAGCCATTCGACGCCGACCTTCCTGCGCAGGCGCCAGCCGAGATCGTTGTCGAAATTGCCGCGCGACGGGAAGACATGCATCACGCCGTTGCGCTCGACCAGTTCAGGCACGCCCGCCTCTTCCGCCAGCTTCCGGTGCAGCAGCGGCGCGTCCTTGAGGAGATCGCGCAAAGCGAACGCCGTCTTCTCGACCCGTGCCGCGGTCCAGCCCGAGAGCAGGTACTTGATCAGCCAGGGCAGCGCCTTGGGCAGATAAGACCAGCGGATCGCGAGCGGGCCGAGCGGATCCATCAGATAGCCCGGCACCTTCTTCCAGACGCCGGGCTCCGCCGGCGGGATCACCGAATGCGAGGAGAGCCAGCCGGCATTGCCGTAGCTCGCCGCCTGTTCACCGCCCGGCTCGCCCGGATCGATCAGCGTGACGCGATGCCCCTCGCGCAGCGCCTCGATGGCGCTGATCACGCCGACCGCGCCGGCTCCGATGATGGCGACGTGGCGGCCCTCCGGCATTGCTTACGCCTTCACCTGCGGCACAAAGTCTTTGCCGACCGAGATCGCTCTGGAATCGACGATGCAATGGAGGATCGACGGCTTGCCCGAAGCCAGCGCACGCTCGAATGCCGGCGCGAACTCCTCGGTGCGCTCGACGCGCTCGCCATGGCCGCCGAACGCCTTGGCGTACATCGCAAAGTCAGGGTTCTTCAGCTGGGTGCCGACGACGCGGCCGGGATAGTCGCGCTCCTGGTGCATGCGGATGGTGCCGTATTGCGAATTGTCGACGACGATGACGACCAGCGGCGCGTCGTACTGCACGGCGGTCGCGAATTCCTGGCCGTTCATCAGGAAGCAGCCGTCGCCGGCAAAGGCGACGACGACGCGATCCGGATATTGCCGCTTGGCGAGCACCGCCGCCGGCACGCCATAGCCCATCGATCCCGAGGTCGGCGCGAGCTGCGCGGCGAAGCTGTGGAAGCGGTGATGGCGATGGATCCAGCCGGCATAATTGCCGGCGCCGTTGCAGACGATCGCGTCCTTCGGCAGCCGGTCGCGCAGCCAGGTCATGACCTGGCCGTACTGGAACGAGCCCGGCAGCTCGCGCGCCTTCTCGGTCCAGGCGAGATAATCGGCATGCGCCTTGGCGGCCTCGCCCTTCCAGGCAATTGCGCCCGCGGGCTTCAGCGTCTCGACGGCGGCGGCGAAGGCGGCAGGCGTCGCCTGGATCGCCAGCTCCGGCTGATAGACGCGACCAAGCTCTTCCGAGCCCGGATGCACGTGGATCAGCTTCTGCTGCGGGGTCGGAATATCGAACAGCGTGTAGGACGAGGACGGCATCTCCGACATACGGCCGCCGATGAGAAGAATGACGTCGGCGTTGTCGATGCGCGCCTTCAGGCCCGGGCTCGGCCCGATGCCGAGATCGCCGGCATAGTGCGAATGATCGGCGTCGATCAGCGACGCGCGGCGGAACGAGGTTGCGACCGGCAGGTCGAAGCGCTCGGCAAAGCGCGCGATGCTCTTGGTGGCCTCATCGGTCCAGCGCGAGCCACCGAGGATGACGAGCGGCGCCTTGGCGCTCGCGAGCATCGCACCGACGCGCTCGATATCTGATGGTGCCGGCCAGCTCACCGCCGGCTCGATGCGCATGGCGTCGGCGACGGCAGCGGTCTCGGTCAGCATGTTCTCCGGCAGCGAGATCACGACGGGACCGGGACGGCCCTGCATGGCGACGCGGAAGGCGCGCGCGACCAGCTCCGGAATGCGATCGGGGCGATCGATCTCGACCGCCCATTTCGCCATGGTGCCGAACACCGCCTTGTAGTCGAGTTCCTGGAACGCCTCGCGCTCGCGCATGCCGGTGTCGACCTGGCCGACGAACAGGATCATCGGGGTGGAGTCCTGCATCGCGATGTGGACGCCGTGGCTGGCATTGGTGGCGCCGGGGCCGCGGGTGACGAAGCAGACACCGGGCCGGCCGGTCAGCTTGCCATAGGCTTCCGCCATCATCGCCGCGCCGCCCTCGGCGCGGCAGATCATGACGTCGATCGGGCTGTCATGCAGCGCGTCGAGCGCCGCGAGATAGCTTTCACCGGGCACGCAGGTGACGCGCTCGACGCCTTGGGCGACGAGCTGATCGATCAGGATCTGGCCCCCGGTGCGGGTGTTGCGAATGGTCATGACAGCTCCCTGCAGGCTTTGGCGATGCGCTTCAAGGCTTCGCGCAAGTTTTGTTCGGAGGTGGCGTAGGACAGGCGGAAATAAGGTGCAAGGCCGAAACAGCTGCCCGGCACCACGGCCACGTCATGCCTCTCCAGCAGGAAGCGGCAGAACGTCGCGTCGCTGTCGATCAAGACGCCGTCGGGCGTGCGGCGGCCAATCAGGCCCGCACAACTGGCATAGGTATAGAACGCGCCTTCCGGCCGGCGGCAGCTGACGCCGTCGATGGCATTGAGCGCATCGACCACGATGTCGCGGCGGCGCTGGAACGCGGCGCGGCGTTCCACAAGCACGTCTTGCGGGCCGGTCAGCGCGGCAATTGCAGCGGCCTGGCTCACCGAGGACGGATTGGTCGTGCTCTGGCTCTGCACCACCGCCATGGCCGCGATCAATTCGCGCGGGCCGCCGCCATAGCCGACGCGCCAGCCGGTCATGGCATAGGCCTTGGAGACGCCATTGACCGTCAGCGTGCGTGATTTCAGGCTCGGCTCGAGCGCCGCGGCCGTGACGAACGGCATGCCGTCGTAAATCAGGTGCTCGTAGATGTCGTCGGCCATCAGCCAGACATGCGGATGGCGTTTCAGCACATCCAGGATCGGGCGCAGCTGCGCCGCCGAATAGGCTGCTCCCGTCGGGTTGGACGGCGAGTTCAGCAGCAGCCAGCGCGTCTTCGGTGTGATCGCGCGTTCGAGATCGGCGGCATCGAAGCGAAAGCCGTTGTCCTCGCGGCAGAGCACGTCGACCGGCGTACCGTCGGCGATGCGGACCATGTCGGCATAGCTGGTCCAGTAGGGCGCGGCGAGGATCACCTCGTCGCCGGGACTGAGCGTCGCCATGAAGGCGTTGTGGATCACCTGCTTGGCGCCGGCGCCGGCGGTGATTTCGTCGGCGGCATAGACGAGATCGTTCTCGCGGCGGAACTTCTCTGATATCGCCGCCTTCAATTCCACCGTGCCGTCGAGGATGGTGTATTTGGTCTGGCCGGCGCGGATCGCACGCTCGGCCGCGTCCTTGGCATGGTCGGGCGTATCGAAGTCAGGCTCGCCGGCGCCCAGCACGATCACCGGCCGCCCCTCGCGCTTCAGCCGCTGCGCGACCGCGCCGATCTTCAAGATCTCGGAGACGCCGATCGCGCTGATGCGCTGGGCGGGACGGAAGGTCGACGCGGGAGCCTGGACAGTCACGGCCGGGCCCTACTTGCGCGCGGCGATCGCGATCACTTCGATGCGGAAGGCGGGATCGGCGAGCTCGACCTTGCCGCAGGCGCGGGTCGGCGCGTTGCCGGGCACGACCCAGGCATCATAGACCGCGTTCATGGCGTCGAAATCGTCCATGGTCTTGAGCCAGACCTGCACGCTGAGCAGGCGCGACTTGTCGGTGCCGGCGCGCGCCAGCATGTCGTCGACCTTGGCCAGCGCTTCCTTTGTCTGCTGGGTGATGTCGGCGGTCTTGGTGTCCGCCACTTGTCCTGCGAGGAAAACGAGGTCGCCGAACACGGAAGCGCGGCTGCGGCGGGCGTTCTGGTCGATGCGGGTGATGTCCGACATGGGGTGTCCTTGTTCTTACTTGCCGGTGGCGATGATGCGACGGCAGTGATCGAGCGCAGCACCAATGAGGTTGTCGCTCGCCTCCGGCGTGCGGAACGCCGAATGCGCCGACAGCGTCACGTTCGGCAGCTTTGTCACGGGATGCCCCGCCGGCAGCGGCTCGACGGTGAAGACGTCGAGACCGGCATGAGCGATGTGGCCCGAGCGAAGCGCGTCCAGCATCGCGTCTTCATCCACGATGGCGCCGCGCGCGGTGTTGATCAGAATGCTGCCCTTGCGCATCTGCGCGATGCGCTCGCGCGACAGAAAGCCCTTGGTCTCGTCGTTGAGCAACAGATGCAGCGAGACGACGTGGCTTTCGGCGAGCAGCTTCTCCAGCGAGACGAACTCGACGCCGGGATGGGCCTTCGGCGTCCTGTTCCAGGCGATCACTTTCATGCCGCAGCCCGCCGCCATGCGCGCGGCTTCCGCGGCGATGCCGCCGAATCCGATCAGGCCGAGCGTCTTGCCGGTGAGCTGCATCGCGTCGCGGCGCAGCCAGTTGCCCTCGCGCATGCCGCGGTCCATCTCGCCAAAATTTCGCGCGGAGGCCCACATCAGCGCGATCGCGCATTCGGCGACGGCCGTGTCGCCATAACCCTTGATGGTGTGGACGGAGATGCCGCGCTCGCTAAGCTCTTCCGGATTCATGTAGCTGCGCGCGCCGGTGCCGAGGAAGACGACATGCTTGAGCGCCTTGCACTTCTCGGCGATCGCGGTCGGCACCGCGGTATGATCGACGATCATGATCTCGGCATCGCCAAGCAGGCCCGGCAGGTCATCGGGCTTGATGGATGGGTTGCGGTTGATGCCGACCGGTAGGTCCTGGGAGCGCAGCAGCTTGTCGGTCACCGCCGCCAGGGTGTCGTTTGCATCGACGAATAGGGCGCGCACAGGCCTCTCCTTCAGATCACGGGGTAATTGCGTTCAGTCTTGAATACAGACTTGCATGCGATTGACAACCCCACAGTCCGAGGAAATTTGCGCAATCCTGCCAAGATATTGGGCTCATCTCTGCCTTGCCGCACAAATGGTCAGCAATATGAAATACCGTATTGCATTTTATCCTGAATACAGAAATAGTCCAGTGGCCGAAGCCGATCCGACCCAAATTCCAGGGAGACAGAGACCATGAATCGCAGGGACGCTCTCACCACAGTCGCGCTCGCGGGCGCAGCGATGGCCGCCGCGGGCAGCTCGGCCAAGGCCGACGCGCCGACCTCCACCCTCGACCGCATCAAGAAGAATGGTGTGCTGCGGATCACCGTCATCGTTGGCCAGGAGCCCTACTTCCACAAGGACCTCGCGACCGGCCAGTGGTCGGGCGCCTGCATCGACATGGCCAACGACATCGCCAGCAAGCTCGGTGCCAAGGTCGAGGTGCTGGAATCGACCTGGGGCAACCAGATCCTCGACCTCCAGGCCGACAAGGTCGATCTCACCTTTGCCGTGAATCCGACGCCGGAGCGGGCGCTGGTCATCGACTTCTCCACCCCGATCCTGGTGCACTCCTTCACCGTCATCACCAAGAAGGGCTTTCCCAAGCCGCAGACCTGGGCCGAGCTCAACAAGCCCGAGGTCAAGATCGCCGTCGACATCGGCTCGACGCATGAGACCATCGCACGCCGCTACTGCCCGAAGGCGACCATCCTCGGCTTCAAGGCGCGCGACGAGGCCATTCTCGCGGTGTCCACCGGACGCGCGGATTGCAACGTCTCACTCGCGGTGCTTTCGGTCGCGACCCTGAAGAAGAACCCGACGCTCGGCGAGCTCGCCGTGCCGCGGCCGCTGCTGACGCTGCCGACCAACATGGGCATCCGTGCCGAGGGTGACCGCCGCTACAAGGACTTCCTCAGCGCCTGGGCCGACTACAACCGCTCGATGGGCCAGACTCGCGAATGGATGCTGAAGGGCTTTGAGGCGGTCGGCCTCACCGCGGACGACCTTCCGGGCGAAGTGCAGTTCTGACGGCCGTTCGACGATGTATGTCTGGGAGTTCGCGGCGCTCAAGCCGTATTGGGGCCTGATCTGGCAAGGGCTCCTGGTCACCGTATTCTACACGGTGATCACGGTCGCCGCGGGCCTCCTGGTCGGATTGATCGTCGGCATTTTGCGCACGACGGCACCGCGCTGGGTCTCGGTGCCGCTGCGTCTCTACATCGAGATCTTCCGCTGCACGCCGCTGCTGGTGCAGCTGGTCTGGATGTACTACGCCCTGCCGGTCCTGATCGGCGTCGACATGTCGCCGGCGATGGCCTGCTTCATCGCGCTGTCGCTCTATGCCGGCTCGTTCTACGCAGAGATCTTTCGCGGCGGCATCGAGGCTGTCGACATCGGCCAGTGGGAGGCCGGACGCGCCATCGGCATGCGCCGCGGCAAGATCTTTCGCCGCATCGTGCTGCCGCAGGCAACCCAGGTGATGATCCCCTCCTTCATCAACCAGACCATCATGCAGCTCAAGAACACCTCGCTGGTGTCGGTGGTCGCGGTCGGCGACCTGCTCTACCAGGGCTCGGTGATCACGGCGACGAGCTACAAGCCGCTCGAGGTCTACACCACCATCGCCGTACTCTATTTCGTCGTGCTGTTCCCGCTGACGCTGGTCGCCGACCGGGTCGAACTGAGGATGGGAGCGCATCGATGAGTGCCCTGATCGCGACCAACATTCACAAGGCGTTCGGCGACCACGAGGTGCTGAAGGGCGTCTCGCTCGCGGTCGAACGCGGCGAGGTCGTCACCCTGATCGGCGCCTCCGGCTCCGGCAAGTCGACCTTTTTGCGCTGCCTGAACTTGCTGGAGATGCCGCAACAGGGCGAGCTCGCGATCGGCGCGCATCAATTCGCCTTCGGCAAGGGCGTGCGCGCCGCGGGCGATGCGCAGCTCGCCCTGCTTCGCCGCAGCGTCGGCATGGTGTTCCAGCATTTTAATCTGTTCCCGCACATGTCGGTGCTCGCCAATGTCACCGAAGGCCCGGTGCAGGTGAAGGGCATGGCGCAGAACGAGGCCAACGAACTCGGCCGTGACCTGCTTGCAAAAGTCGGCCTCGCCGACAAGGCCGACGCCTTTCCGAGCCGCCTGTCCGGCGGCCAGAAACAGCGCGTCGCGATCGCGCGTGCGCTCGCGATGAAGCCCGAGGTGATGCTGTTCGACGAGCCGACCTCGGCGCTCGACCCCGAGCTCGTCGGTGAAGTGCTCTCCGTCATCCGCAGCCTTGCGAGCGAAGGCATGACCATGGTGCTGGTCACCCACGAGATGGCCTTCGCCGCCGACGTCTCCACCCGCGTCGGCTTCATGAACGACGGAATCATGACCGAGATCGGCACGCCCGAGGAGACCATCCGCCAGCCGCGCAGCGAGCGACTTAAGTCCTTCCTCAGCCGGTTTCACGAAACGCATTAGACTGCCGGCTACGATCATCTCGAATCGGTGGGAAGAACCATGAGACTCCGCGGCGGCTTCACGAATTACGGCGAGACCATCGGCATCCTGATGCTCGATACCCGCTTCCCGCGCCCGCGCGGCGATATCGGCAATGCGCTCTCCTACGACTTCCCGGTGCGCTACAAGATCGTTCGCGGCGCTCACGCCACAAGGATCATGGGCGATCAGCCCGACCCGGCGCTGCTCGAGCCATTCATCGCCGCGGCGCGCGAACTGGAAGCTGACGGGGTCAAGGCGATCACGACGAGCTGCGGCTTCCTCGCGCCCTTTCAGAAGCAGCTCGCGGCCGCGGTGAACATCCCGGTCTTCACCTCGAGCCTGATCCAGGCGCCGTTGATCCATGCCATGCTGCCGCCGGGCAAGGTCATCGGCATCTTCACCGAGCGCGGCCATCACATGAACGAGGGCCACTTCCGCGGCGTCGGCTGGTCGCCGGACGAGATCGCGGTCCAGGTCCAGGGCATGAAGCCCGATGCTCAGTTTCCCGCAACCTACATTCTCGGCCGCGAGGAGCTGGACACCGACGTGCTGCGCGCCGAGATGATCGAGATGACGGAAGCCTTCATGGCGTCCTGCAAGAATCCCGGCGCGATCCTGTTCGAGTGCACCAACATGTGTCCGTTCTCGAAGGATGTCGCCGAGGTGTCAGGCCTTCCAGTGTTCGACATCAACACGCTCATCAATTTCTTCTACCGCGCGGCCCATCCCGTCCCGTTCCTGCGCTGAACTTGTGGGGACAGGCACCGCAGCGCGTTCAATCCCGCGACAGCCGCGGCGTTGACGACGTGACGTTCGCCGGCGTGTAGAATTCGAGGCGTGCGCGGTTCTCCGCGCGCACGCCGCTAGCTTCGCCGAACTCGATATAGTTCTGCGTACCCTCGACCCATTCTCGCCTCGACAGACGTCGAGGTTGTGCCAATTGCGGACATCCGGATCACGATACGATGAACCAACAGGTTGATTTATCTCTAGATTGCATTCGGAACGCGAGCTAACTTACCTTCGCAAGGCAGCGATACGTCCGGACAATCGGGAGGTAGAGCATGTACCGGCACATTCTCATTCCGACAGATGGGTCTCAGCTAGCGGAGCGTGGAGTGGCGCACGGATTGGCGCTGGCGAAATCCCTTGGAGCCACCGTATCCTTCATCTTCGTTGTGGAACCATTTTCCGAAGTGTCAGGCCGGTTCCTTGAAGCAGTCGGAACATATGCCGAGTTGCGCAAGGAGCAGGCCACGAGTGTATTGAACGGCGCGGCAAATGCGGCCAGGACGGCCGGTGTCTCCTGCGAGACGATTCAAGCGGAGAACGGGCAACCCCACCAGGCCATCATCGCAGCAGCCACGGACAAGGGCTGCGATCTCATCGTCATGTCGTCGCATGGGCGCAGCGGACTTGCCGCGCTTCTCATCGGGAGCGTGACGAACAAGGTGCTGACGCACGCAAAGACCCCCGTCCTGGTCTGTCCATGAATGTGAGCCCCTGTTGAAGTCAAACCAGCGCGCCGGAAGATGCGACAGGGTGGTCCGGAAAGGGAACCTCCAAATGTGCAACCGGATTCTCTTGAGCACGGACGGATCGGACGTCGCGAGAAACGGCATTAAGCATGGGATTGCCTTGGCAAAGGCCTTGAAGGCCAAGGTGACAGTCATCGCCGTGACGGAATCACTGCCGATCGACTACGGGAGCGGACACGCCTCGGGATGGATACCGTCGCAGCAGGAAATTGATAGCTACGACGCGGCCTGCAGGGAACGTGCGGGCAGAGTCCTCGACGAAGCGCGCGCTATGGCAGAGCAAGCTGGGATATCCGCAGAACTCCTGCACGTTCCGAATGCGCACCCGGCCACCGCGATAATCGAAACAGCAAAGTCAGGAGGCTGCGACTTGATCGTCATGGGCTCTCATGGGCGCCGCGGTCTCAAGAAGTTGTTCGTGGGGAGTCAGACATCGGAGGTCTTGGCCGACGGAAGCGTGCCGGTGTTGGTCGTACACTAACGAACGGAAATGATAGCGCAGGCTTGGTGAAAGCCGGCTCCCAGGGGCTCATCCTGCCTCCCTGATTTTCTTCTTGTCGTTGGTACCCGAGCGGAGTTCCGCCCACAGGCGCGAGCGTACGCCTTCATTGAGCGGCACAATATGGAACGGCCGGCCGAAGATGGCGAGAGGCTCCTGAAGGCCTATGAAACCGTCGGCCTCAACGCCGAGGACATCCCGAGCGAAGTGCAGTTCTAGATCGGGCGTCTAGTCCCGCGACAGCCGCGGCGTTGACGGGGTGACGTTCGCCGGCGTGTGGAAGTCGAGGCGCGCGCGGTTCTCCTCGCGCACGCCGCTGTCGTCGCCGAATTCGACATAGTTCTGCGCGCCCTCGGCCCATTGCGGCCACGGCGTCGCGGGCGTAGCGGGATTTCCCGTGCGCGCGAAGGCGACCAGCGTGTCCATCATGCGCTCGGACAGTGCGCGATCGAACTCGGTCCAGTTGCGCGTGGTGCGGAATCTGTTGAAGGCATCCTGGGTGCCGAACCAGTAGGGCACGTCCGAGGTGTGATAGGCGCCGATCTTCTGCGGGCTGTCGAAGAACTCGACGCCTGATACGAACGGATGCACGCGCGAGAACATGTACATGTAGAACGGTGCCTTACCGGTCTTGCTCTGCGCGACCGCCCAGTTGCGCGTTCCGATCTCGACCAGCCCCTCGCGCGCCGCAAGCAGCCCCATGGCTTTCGCCTCGCCGTCAGTCTTCGCGGGATAGAGCCCGAGGAAGCGGTCGGCCTGATCGCCATAGAGTTTTCGCGCAGCAGCGACATAGGCGTCCACCGTTCCGGCGGTACGCAGATCGTTCGAGCTCTCGTCGCGCGTAAAGCCCGCGACGGTGGCGACGTCGTTCTGCTTGCCGGCGGCAAAAATGTTCGGGACGGTGTCGGACAAGACATAGCCGTCGATATCGGGGGTGACGGAGATCGTGCCGGCGCAGCCGAGCTGGCAGTCCTTCTGGATCGCAAGAATCTTGTCAGCCTGGATCAGCCGCATCTCGGCAAGCGACGATGCGCCGAGTGCCGACTGCACCTCGAGGCCGATCTTCTCAGCGGCCGGAAGCGCCGGGAATTTGAAGCGGCTGTCGAACATGCTCAAGCTCATCGCGAAGCCGCGATGGAACAGGCCCTTCGCCAGCGGGCTCGCCTCGAGCGCCGACACCGACATGGCGCCAGCCGACTGCCCGGTGATGGTGACGTTGTCGGGGTCGCCGCCGAACTGCGCTATGTTGCGCTTGACCCATTGCAGCGCCGCGACCTGGTCCATCAGACCGTAATTGCCGGAGGCACGGTGCGGCGATTCCGCGGTCAGCTCAGGGTGGGCGAGATTGCCCAGGATGCCGACACGGTAGTTGAAGCTGACGAAGAGCGTGCCCTTCTTCGCGACGTTCTCGCCGTCATACATCGCCATGCCGCTGGAGCCGAGCGTGAAGCCGCCGCCATAGATCCAGACCACGACCGGCAATTTTGCGTCCGGTTGCGCATCCGGGCTTGCCCAGACGTTCAGGTAGAGGCAGTTCTCGCTGGTCGCCTCCTCGCCGAAATAATGATTGAGATTGTGCCGGCGCAGCACCTGGATGCACTCCGGTGCGAGCCGGTCCGCATGATAGGTCCCCTTCCACGCCTCGACCTTCTGCGGCGCGCGCCAGCGAAGATCGCCGAGCGGCGGCGCGGCAAAGGGGATGCCGAAATAGGCTCTCACGCCCGACGGCAGCACCTTGCCCGAGACAGCACCGCTATCGATGCTCACGGGATCACCGGAGACAGGCGTCGCGACCACCTGCGCCGACGCAGGCGAGGCTGCCGGCATGACGAATGTACCAACGAGCGAGATGACCAAAATAGCCGATCGCCACTGAACGCGCGCAGCGTTCGTGTTCAAGATACTCATCCGGCCTCCCTCATTTTCTTGTCGTTGTCGCTCGCGCCCAATTCCGCCCACAGGCGCGAGCGTACGCCTTCATTGAGCGGCACAATATGGAACGGCTGGCCGAAGATGGCGAGCGGCTCCTTAGGCAGCTCGAACCGCGGCCAGGCTTCGGCGATGTCGGGCGCGCCTGATGTGACGAAGCGCAGCAAGCTCGTCTGGAATCGCGCCGCGACATCGATGTCGGCGGGCGTCATCGGACCGCCCTTGCGCTTCAGGATCGGGCGATCGATGAAATCAGGCAGATGCGCCCAGAGGCAGGCGTTGTCCGCGCCGTGGGTCGGCCCCTGCGACAGGAACGGCTCCAGCGCCGGGCGATGGTCGAACCGGCTCAGCCACACCGCGCCGCCGGCCGCAGCATGCAGCCGCGCGAGATCGGCCATCGGGCGGTGCCAGAATGCATCCGACAACAGCGCCTCGTAGGGGTCCTCATCGAGGCGCGCCGAGCCCCGATAATAGGCCAGCAGACGCTCCCAGCCGGCATCACCGAAAGCAGCGCGCACATTGCGCTCGGTGGTGCGGATCATCGCCGCCGGCGGCGTGCTCTTCAGGAACATCACCATCTCGTCGCGGCAGGAGCCGAGCCAGAGCGGAATGTCGCGCAAGCTTCCATCGGCGAAGACATCGCGCGGCTCGCGCGCGATCACGGTACCGTCGAGCACCGGACCGAACACGGTGCCCGATTCCGTTTCGTCCGCGAGCCTGCGGCCGACCCGCTCCACGGCCGCGAAGAGCTTTGGCAATGCCACAGAGGCTATCGCAGCCGGATCGCGCGTCATCTCAAGCTCGTCGAGCACGCGGCGCGCGACCTCGTCAGCATGATCGGCGCTCATGATGGTTCGCCCGGGCGCGCTCAGCGCGAGTGCTCGGCTGAACTTGCCACTCGCCTGCGGCAGGGTTGCGAGCGCAATGACCATGGACGCGCCGGCCGACTGCCCGGACAGCGTGATGGCGTCCGGATCGCCGCCGAAATTCGCGATGTTGGCATGCACCCAGCCGAGTGCCGCGAGCGCATCCGTGATTGCAAGGTTGTTGGCCTCATCGAGGTCGTGACGATGCAGTTGCAGGAAACCGAGCGGGCCGAGCCGGTAGTTGATGGTGACGATCACCGCCGGGCCGTGCTTGGCGAGGAAGCCGCCGTCGTAGTCGGCGCCGCCGCCGGTGACGAAGGCACCGCCATGGATGAAGAACAGCACCGGCAGCGGCCGATCGGCCTCGATCGGCGTCCAGATGTTCAGGCTGAGACACGCGGCCTCGTCCGCATGATCGAGATGACCGGGCTGCGGCGCGTAAGGACCGTAATCGGTGCATGGACGCGGCTCCGTCCAGGCGACGGGCGGCGTCGCCCTGGCAAAGCGCCGCGCGATTGCGAACGGCACACCCTTGAAGGCGCGCATGCCGGCCTGTGTGGTGCCGACGACGGGGCCATGCGTGGTCGGAACTGCTTTGGTCAGCATGCGCAGATTGCCTTCTCTTTCACTCAAGCGCGCCGCTTGCCGAGATCGGCGATATCGACGGTGTGGGTTTCGCGCGCGGTCGCAGCAGCCACGGCCGAAATCACGCAGCAGCAGGCCACGAAGATCGCGACGGGAATCCACCCCTGAGGCCCCTCACCGACCAGGCTCGCGCTGACCAGCGGCGTGAAGCCGGCGGCGAGGAAGCCAAGCTGGGTGCCGATCGCCGTGCCGGAATAGCGCACGCGCGCCTCGAACATCTCCGCGTAGAACGACGGCCAGATCGCGTTCGGCGCGGCGTAGACGACACCGGACAGGATCATCGCAGCGGCGAAGATCGCGATCGTGTTGCCCGACGTCACCAGCATGAAATAAGGGAACAGCAGCACGGCGCAGCCGAGCACGCCGCCGATGAACACCGGCTTGCGGCCGATCTTGTCGGCGAGCAGGGCCCAGAGCGGCTGGGTGATCAGCGCGGTGACGTTGCCGAGCACGCCGGCCCACAGCATGGTCGGACGCGCCACGCCGAACTTGGACGTCGCGTAGCCGAGCGCGAACACGGCGGTCATGGTGCTGACGGTCGCGATCAGCGCGCAGACGATGACGCGCAGCACGTCGGGCCAGTAGTCGCGCAGCAGCGCGATCACCGGGAAGCGCGCGACCTGCGCCTTGTCCTTGATGTCCTCGAACACCGGCGTTTCCGGCATGGTCCGTCGCACCAGGTAGGCAACGACCAGCACGAAGAACGAGAGCAGGAACGGAATGCGCCAGCCCCAGCTCAAGAGCTGGTCTTCCGGCAGGCTCGACACCGGGATGAACACCAGCGTCGCCAGGATCGCGCCGGCCTGGGTGCCGCTCAGCGTCCAGCTCGTGAAGAAGGCGCGGTTGGAATTGGCGGAATGCTCCAAGGTCAGCGAGTTCGCCCCGCTCTGCTCGCCGGCAGCCGACAGGCCCTGCAACAGGCGCAGCAGCGTCAGGATGATAGGCGCGGCATTGCCGATCGATTTCGCGTCCGGCAACAGGCCGATCGCAAGCGTCGAGCCGCCCATCAAGACCAGCGTGAACAGCAGCACCGTCTTGCGGCCGATGCGGTCGCCGAAATGGCCGAGGATGACCGCGCCGACGGGCCGCGCGATATAGCCGATGCCGAAGGAGAGCAGCGCCAGCAGAGTCGCGGTCGAGGGATCGACATTGGCGAAGAAGACCTTTGGAAAGATCAGCGCCGCCGCGGTGCCGTAGATGAAGAAGTCGTAGTATTCGAGCATGCTGCCGACGAAGCTGACGAGCGCGGCGCGCTTGGGCAGCTTGTTCGGCATGGCTTCCGCGCTGGATGATGCGTGCAGCGGTGCGGTTGACGTCAACGTCATGAAATTCCTCCCCATGTGCGAGGTGCGGTTCGCGTCAGGCCGACCGCCTCACGCGCGTTGTTTCTTGTTTTTGTTGCCGCAACCTTGGTTTGGATCGATAATGTACGAACTAGTACGTTTATGCAATACGCGTTGGATCGCCGCCCAAAGGGGCGAAATTTGCCTTCACCTTCAAGGCGATCCATGGAAACTGGCGGAAGAAACAGCAATGCTCGAGCGCATGCCGCCCCCATCGAAGCGCACCAACGACCCCGAGCGCACCAAGCGCGACATCCTCGAAGTGGCGATGGCCGAATTCGCCTCGGAGGGCTATTCCGGCGCGCGCGTCGATGCGATCGCGGCGCGGACGCGCACGTCGAAGCGGATGATCTATTACTATTTCGGCGGCAAGGAGCAGCTCTACCTCGCGGTGCTGGAAGAGGCCTATCGCAGCATCCGCGCGCTGGAGGATCAGCTCGACATCGCAAGCTGCGACGCCCGCGAGGGCCTGCGCCGGCTGATCGAGGCGACCTTCGACCACGACGAGCGCAACCCGAACTTCATCCGCCTCGTCTCAATCGAGAACATCCACCACGGCAAGCACCTGAAGCAGAATGTGCAGCTGCGTCAGCTCAACGCCAGTGTGATTGCAACGCTCGACGGCATCCTCAAGCGCGGCCGTGAGGAAGGCGTCTTCCGCGACGACGTCGACGCCATCGACCTGCACCTCGCCATCTCCTCCTACTGCTT
The DNA here is from genome assembly GCF_018130765.1 of Bradyrhizobium iriomotense. Taxonomy (GTDB): domain Bacteria; phylum Pseudomonadota; class Alphaproteobacteria; order Rhizobiales; family Xanthobacteraceae; genus Bradyrhizobium; species Bradyrhizobium iriomotense_A. The sequence goes on along the minus strand of NZ_JAFCJZ010000014.1, from coordinate 42,065 downwards.
CTTCCGCGTCGCCAACCGCCACACGTTTGGGGCGCTGTTTGATCGTGACCTCAGCGAGCCCAGGGTACTGGCGAAGAGCCGGACGCAGATCGTGGAGATGATCTTGGCGTGGCTGGGGGCGAAGGGCTGAGGCTGCGACTGCGCGCTGCAGTCGAAAGCGGCCGCTGCATATTCAGTGTCGTCCTGGCGAAGGCCAGGACCCATAACCACCGAACATCGTTTGGCGAAGACTCCGGGTTACCAGAACCCGCCACAACATCTCCCTGGGGTAATGGGTCCTGGCTTTCGCCAGGACGACAGTACTCTCTCACCCACCCCTTTTCTGCCGCGTGCTCGCCAGCAGCACCAGCATGAAGGACGCCGCCGTCATCAGCGTCGAGATCGCGGCGATGGTGGGGTCGATCTCGTCGCGGAGCGCGGTGAACATGCGCTTGGTCAACGGCTGGTACTGGCCGCCTGAGATGAACAGCGCGACGATGGTCTCGTCCATTGCCGAGATAAAGGCGAAGATGCCGCCCGCGACCACGCTGGACTTGATCTGCGGCAGCGTCACCGCGAAGAAGCTGCGCAGGCGGTTCATGCCGAGGCTGCGCGCGACCATCTCCTGCGCGGGGTCGAAGCTCTGCAGGCCCGCCAGCACCGAGATGACGACATAGGGCAGGCCCAGCATCACGTTCGCCAGCACGAGCCCGGGCATGGTCGCGACCAGGCCGACCTTGGCATAGACAAAGAAGATGCCGACCGCGGTGATGATAATCGGCACCACCAGCGGCAGCAGCAGCGCCATGTGGAACAGCCGCATGATGCGCAGCTTCGACTGGCTGATGGCATAGGCGGCGGCCACCCCGAACGGGGTCGCGATCACCACGGTCAGCAGCGCGACCATCAGCGTCACCCGCGTCGCCTGCATCCAGGCCGCATTCGAGAAATATTGCTGGTACCAGCGCAGCGAGAAGGACGGCGGCGGGAAGGTCAGGAAGCGCGCGCTGGAGAAGGAAATCGGCGCGATGATCAGGACGGGAAGGATCAGATAGACCAGCACCAGCGCGCTGATCACGTAGAGGGCCATTCGTGCCGCCGAGACGCGCATCATTTCTGCCCCAATACGCGATCGAGCGAGATGAAGCGGCTGACGACGAAGAAGATCGCCAGCACGCTCAGGAGCAGCACCACGGCAACCGCGCTCGCAGCGCCGAACTGGTTGTAGAGCTCGACATTGCGGCTCACCAGCATCGACACCATCACGGTGCGCCCGCCGCCGAGCAGCTCCGGCGTGATGTAGAAGCCGAGGCAGAGCACGAACACCATGGTGCAGCCGGCGAGCACGCCCGGCAGCGACAACGGCAGGAACACCCGCATGAAGGTGAGCGACGGGCTTGCACCCAGGCTGGCACCGGCCTGCATCAGATCATTCGGAATCTTCTGCATGGTGGCATAGAGCGGCAACACCATGAACGGCAGCAGGATGTGCACGGTCGCGACCACCGTGCCGAAGGTGTTGTGGACCAGCGCGAGCGGCTCCGAGATCACATCGAGATAGCGCAGGAACTGGTTGATCACGCCGGTGCGCTGGAGCAGTGCCAGCCAGGCATAGGCGCGCACCAGCACGCTGGTCCAGAACGGCAGCACGACCAGCGACAGGATCAGGATGCTCCACCCTTTCGGCACCGAATTGGCGAGATAAGCCACGGGATAACCGAGCAGCAGCGCGATCACCGTGACCGCGAGGCTGATCTCGAAGGTCAGCGCAAAGCTGCGCCAGTAGACGTCTTCGGTGAAGACGCGGCGATAATTCTCCAGCGTGAAGCCGTCATGATAGATCGACTGCCAGGCGAGCCAGCCGACCGGCAGCACGATCAGGGCCAGGATCACCAGCAGCGCCGGCGACACCAATGCCAGCATCAGGCCGTGCTCGCGGCGCAGATGCTTCTTGGAGGGATCTGGCACGGATGTCGTCAACGCTGCCTTGCCTTACTTCTGCATGAACGACGCCCAGCGCTTCTCGGCGGCTTCGCCGGCCGGCGAGGACCACCAGGCATAGGACATCAGCGCCTGCTTGGCGGCGTTGGCCGGCTCGCTCGGCAACTGCGCGGCACGCTCGGGCTTGATTACGCTGGTCTCGAACGCCTTGGGGTTGCCCGGACCATAATCGATGTGCAGCGGCAGATTGGCCTGGTGCACGGGATCGACCGCCTCGTTGAGGAATTTCACCGCCGTCTCCAGGTTCGGCGCGCCCTTGAGGATGCAGAGCGAGGTGCTCTGCAGGATGCCCTGGTTGTAGGTGAAGGCGACCTTGGCGCCTTCCTTGGCGACGGCGCTGACGCGGCCGTTCCAGGCCATCTCCATGTCGACCTCGCCGTCATTGAGCAGCTGCGCCGACTGCGCGCCCGACGTCCACCACACCGTGATATGCGGCTTGATCTCTTCCAGCTTCCTGAAGGCGCGATCGACGTCGAGCGGGTAGAGCTTGTCGGGTGCGACGCCGTCGGCCATCAGCGCCGCCTCGAGCGTCGCGAACGGGTGATTGCGCAGCGCGCGGCGGCCGGGAAATTTCTTGACGTCCCAGAAATCGGCCCAGCTGTTCGGCGCGTCCTTCGGGAAGGTCTTCTGGCTGTAGGACAGCACGCTGGAATAGAACTCGTAGGACACCGAATAGGGACTGCGATAGGCCTCCGGCATCGCCGCGCCGTTTGGAATCTTCGAAAAGTCGAGCTTCTCGATCAGCCCCTGCTCGCCGCCGCGCAGGCAGTTGCCGGTCGGGGTGTCGACGACATCCCAGATCGGCTTGCCGCTGCCGACTTGCGTCTTGATCGCCGGCCAGGCGTCGGGAATGGAGTCCTGGTTGATGGTGATGCCGAGCTTTTTGGCGGAGGGATCGAGAATCGCCACCGTCTGCGCCTGCTGATAGGCGCCGCCCTGCGAGACGAAGGTGATCTGCTCTGCGGCATCCGCCGCGCTGGTCAATCCGATTGCGCCCAGCAACGCGCAGCCCAGTCCAAAATTGCGCTTCATCTTCATCCTCGCCTCCTCCATCGCCAAATGATCTCACCGACCGATCGCATCGAGAAACTGGTACCAGCCGGCGACCATGCGCACGGCGGGCTCGCGCAGCGGATAGAACGGGATAGCCTTCATCCGCCGCGCATCGAGCAGGCCGACATCGGGCGTCTCGCCGCGCGCGAAGGCGGCGAGATAGCGGCCCATCAGGCTCGACATCGCAACGCCGGCGCCGTTGTAGCCGACCGAAAACAGCGTGCGATCGTCGAGCCGGCCGATATGCGGCACCGAGTCCAAGGTCATGGCAACGAGGCCCGACCATTTGTATGCGAGCTCGATATCGGCGAGATCGGGGAAGATGCCGACCATCGCCTTGCGCAAGGCATCGAATGCGGCTTGCGAATCCTGCTTGCCGAAGGCGCCGCGGCCGCCAAAGATCACGCGGTTGTCGACCATGCGGAACCAGCGCATCATGCGCTTGGTCTCGGTGTAGGTGCGCCCCGTCGGCATCAGCCGCCCTGCGAGATTGCCGGGGAGTCGCTCGGTGGCGACCATGGCGCTGCGGAACGGGATCAGCGTGCGCTGCAGATGCGCGGTGGCGCCGGTCAGATCCGAATAGCTGTTGGTGGCGATGATCGCCTGTTTTGCGCGCACCGCGCCTTGCGGCGTCTCGGCGACGATGCCGTCCTTCTCACGCCGAAGCTTGACGACCGGCGACTGCTGGAAGATGGGGACGCCGCGGCTCGCCACACCATTTGCGAGACCACGCAGATAGTTCAGCGGATGGATCCCGCCCGAGCCGGGATTAAGCACGCCGCCAACAAAAATGTCGGAGCCGGTCTCCTCGCGCACGCCGCTCTTGTCGAGGATGCGGACCTCGGCCGAGCCCATCTCGCGCGTCATCCAGTTGGCTTCGTCGATCGCGGCCTTCAGCGTCGTCTCGTTATGCGCGGCCTTGACCTGGCCGGTGCGGGTAAGGTTCGCGCTGGTGATGCCGAATTCGGAGACGAGCTCCTCGACCATGTCGGTCGATTCATGCGCGATCTCGTACATGCGCCGTGCCATGGCGCGGCCATGCGCGGCGTCGATGTCGCGGAACGAGAGGCGGAATTTTGCGGTGATCACCCCGCCGTTGCGCCCGCTCGCGCCCCAGCCGGGGCGGTTCGCTTCGAGCACAACCGGCGCAAGGCCGCTCTTGGCGATGTGGTGTGCGGCGGAGAGGCCGGTATAGCCGGCGCCGATCATCACCACATCCGCCTGTTGCTCGCCCGACAGCACGGGATAGTCGCGCGCCGGCTCCGCCGTGGCTTCCCACAGCGAATTGACCGATGGCAGCGCGCTCCAGTCCCGTGTCATGCCACAGCTCTCCGTTTACGCCGCCGGACCGATCGCGGCGTCGGCGAGCGCCTTCATGGTCGGGAAATGGAAGTCCGGCTTGGTCAGCGTCTCCACCGCGGGCGTGCCGCCGAAGCCGGCGATGCCCTGGCGGCGCTCGATCCAGCACACCTTGTAGCCGAGCTTCCGCGCGATCCCGATGTCGTGATACTGGCTCTGCGCGACATGCAGGATATCGGACTGCTTGTAGCCGAAGGCGGACTGGCGGCCCTTGTTGTAGGCAAAGAATTCCGGGTTCGGTTTTGCAACGCCGGTGTCGTCGGCGCAGACGGTGTCGTCGAAGGGATTGCCGAGCGCATGCGCGTAGCACGACAGCGCGACCCGGTCGGCATTGGTCATGGCGACCAGACGGAACTTCGTGCGCAGACGCTTGAGCGCCTCGACGGAATCGGAGAATGGCCCCCAGCGCAGCACGGCGAGCTGGAAGACGTCGCATGAGGCGTCATCCGCCGGCAGCCCGAGTTCCTGCGCGAGATAGCGATAAACGTAGAACATCACCTCGCTCGAGCGCTCGTAATGCTTGTCACGGCCGCGCTTGTAGGATTCGAAAATCTTGTCGTCGCTGAGCTCGGCCGGCGTCTTGCCCGAGATCCTGCGCACCGCGGAGAGCACGCCGGTCTCGAAATCGATCAAGGTGCCGACGACGTCGAAGGTGAGGACCTTGAAATTGCTGAACGCGGCTTGGGTCGACATATCGTTTCTTCTCTCGGGTTGGATGAGGCTGAAGTTCAGTCCCCCACCCTGGGGACGACAATCGTGTCCTCGGGGTGAAGGGTCACGGTGAGGCTGCCGCCGAGCGGCGGAATGCGGTGATAGGCCTGGTGGTAGCTCGGCTGGCGCAGGCTGAGCGCGATGCCGTCGGCGAGCGCGAGGAAAATGCGCAGGCTCTCGCCCTGGTAGACGATGTCGGTGACCGTTCCGGTCAGCCGGTTGCAGGCGGCATCCTGCGCGCCGTCGTCGATCAGCAGCTTTTCGCTGTGCACGGCGAGCATCAGGGCATCGCCATCGGGAATGGCGCGCGCGCTGCGCAGCAAGGCATTGCCGAGCGCGACGCTGGAAGTATCGACCCGGCGGACGGGCAGCATCGTCGCTTCGCCGATGAAGCTGGCGACGAAGGAATCGGCGGGATGATCGTGCAGCCGCGCCGGCTCGTCGATCTGGACCAACCGGCCGTCCTTCATGACGGCGACGCGGTCGCTCATGGTCAGCGCCTCGCGCTGGTCGTGAGTGACGTAGATGATGGTGGCGCCGATGCGCTTGTGCAGCGCCCGCAGCTCGATCTGCATGGATTCGCGGAGCTGCTTGTCGAGCGCGGACAACGGCTCGTCCATCAGGATCAACTGCGGCTCGAAGATCATGGCACGCGCGAGGGCGACGCGCTGGCGCTGGCCGCCGGAGAGCTGCGCGATGCCGCGCTCTTCATAGCCGGCGAGGCCGACCATGCTGAGCGCCGCGCGCACCTTGTCGGGCCAGGAGGATTTCGGCAGGCGCCGCGCGCGCAGGGGAAAAGCGACGTTCTCGCCGACGCTCATATGCGGAAACAGCGCGTAGTTCTGGAACACGACGCCGATGTCGCGCTTGTGCGGCGGCATGTAAGTGACGTTGCGGCCCCCGAACAGAATTGTTCCCGACGTCGGCAGGATGAAGCCGCCCAAAATGCCGAGCAGCGTGGTCTTGCCGGAACCGGAGGGGCCGAGCAGCGAGACGAATTCACCGGCGCCGACATTGAGCGAAACGTCGTCGAGGGCGCGAACGGCGCCATAGGCCTTGCTGGCGGACCTGATCTCGACGCTTTCCGCTCGCTTGTCCAACGATCGTCCTCGCCATGTCCCTTTGCTGGCGTGCCTCACTGCGCGCCATAAGCCTGCTTTATAGACAGGGGTTTGGAGCAATCACGGCCGAAGCGTGCGCTGCACCAAATCTTCTCTCGAAGGCCCTGTCTTTAGGCTGTCATCCTAATGACACCAGACTTGCGAAAACTCGGCAATTGCCAAATTCTCACCGCGCCCATAACATGACGTTATGCCCGAGCTCCGCCGCATGCTGCCGTCCAGCAACGCCCTGTTCGTCTTCGACGCGGCGGCGCGCAATGGCAGCTTCACCGCAGCGGCCGCCGAATTGAACGTAACGCAGCCGGCGGTGAGCCGGATGCTCGGCCAGTTCGAGGAGCATCTCGGCGTTCGCCTGTTCGATCGCAAGGCGGGCCGCGCGGTGCTCACCGAGGAAGGCGAGCTGCTCTATCGCCGCGTGCTCGAAGGCTTCCGCAGCATCGAGAGCGGGCTCGTCGAGATCGAGCGGCGCCGCAAAGGCACCGAGACGGTGACGCTGTCGGTCTCCTCCGCCTTCACCACGCATTGGCTGATGCCGCGCATCGACAAGCTGCAGAAGCAGTTTCCGCAGGTCGATCTGCGCTTCCAGCTTATCTCCGGCGCGCTGCGCGGGCCGGTGGAGAATGTCGATCTCGGCATGCGCTTCCGCGATCGCGAAGAGCCCTCCTCCGGCGGCACGCTGATCATGAGGGAAGCGATGCTGCCGATGTGCAGCCCCGGCTACCTCGGTGAGACCGATCCGGCCGAGGGCAACACCATCATCCGCCTCGCGGAGACGCCGGGCGACTGGGCCGCGGATTACGCATCGCTTCTCACCGGGCGCCGCGGTGCGGCCAAGGCGCTCAGCTTCACCGACTATGCCGTCGTGGTGCAGGCCGCGCTGCTCGGCCAGGGCATCGCGCTCGGCTGGCTGACGGTCACCTCGCACTGGCTGCTCACCGGCGCGCTGGTGCCGGCCTCCGATACGCTCACCACCACGCGCCGTATCTGCGAATTCCTGCCGCCGCGCAACCGTCCCATGCGCCCGATCGCCGCCGAGATCCGCGAATGGATCATCGCGCAGATGAAAAGCGAGATCGCCGCGATCGACCGGCTCTATCCGAAGCTCGGCGCGATGGACGCTTGCTACTAGCTGCTCCCTCGCCCCGTTCTTACGGGGAGAGGGTCGGGGTGAGGGGCTGCTTCCACAATCACGGTGAGAGACGGACTCGCGGAGAGTCCCCCTCACCCGGATTGCACCTTCGATGCAATCCGGCCTCTCCCCGCAGGCGGGGAGAGGCGAAGAGTCCTCTACCGATGCTCGATCGCCCTGATCGCGCCGCGCAGTTCGGCGAGGCCGCGCAGGCGGCCGATGGCGGTGTAGCCGGGATTGGTGCGCTTGGTGGCGGCGAGATCGTCGAGCATGCGGTGGCCGTGGTCGGGGCGGAAGACGATTCTCTTGTCCGGCGAACGCCGCGCGTTCTCCTTAAGCAGCACCTTGAGCACCGCGACCATGTCGACGTCGCCATCGAGATGATCGGACTCGTAGAACGACAGCCCGTCCGCTTCGCGCTTGGTTGCGCGCAAATGGGCGAACGCAATGCGCGGACCGAAGCGTTCGGCCATCTCGGGCAGGTTGTTCTCAGCCCGCACGCCGAGCGAGCCCGTGCACAGGCAGATGCCGTTCGCCTTCGACGGCACGGCATCGAACAGCGCCTGATAGTCGTCGGCGCTGGACGCAATGCGCGGCAGGCCGAACAGCGGCCGCGGCGGATCGTCTGGATGCAGCGTCAGGGAGACGCCGAGCTGCTCGGCGACCGGCGCGACACGCGCGAGGAACTCAGCGAGATGCTGCCGCAGGATTTTTGGCGTGATGTCGCGATAGGTCTCGAGCCGGTCGCGGAATTGCGGGATCGTCATCGGCTCGGTGGTCGAGCCCGGCAGCGCGCTGGCGATGACCATGACGAGATAGTCGATATCGGCCTGGCTCATCTTCTCGAACAGAGCTTTCGCGCGCGCCTGCTGCTCGGGCGAATACTCCTGAGCAGCCGCCGGGCGCGTCAGGATATGCAGCTCGAACGCGGCAAAGCGATCCTGGTCGAAGCGCATGGCGCGCGCGCCATTCGGCAGCTCCCATTCGAGGTCGGTGCGGCACCAGTCCACGACCGGCATGAAATTGTAGCAGATGATCTTGATGCCGGAGGCGGCCACCGCCTCAAGGCTCGCGATCCACGCCTCGATCGACTTCGTCGCCTTGCCGCCCAGACGTTTGACGTCGTCGGGGATCGGAATCGATTCCACCACCGACCACGTCAGCTTTGAGCGGCCGGGCTGGCCGTTCTCGATGAAGTTCTTGCGTTCCTCGACCGCCTTGCGCGTCCAGGCCTCCCCGATCGGCACCTGATGCAGCGCCGAGACGATATCGCTCGCCCCGGCCTGCCTGACGTCGTCGAGCGAGACCGGATCATCGGGCCCGTACCAGCGCCATCCTTCGAGCATCATGTGCAATCTCCGATCAGTTCGCAGTCAGCACGACCTTGACGCTCTGCGAGCGGTCGAGCGCCAGCCGCAGCGCATCAGGCGCGGTCGACAGCGGCCGCTCCGCGGTCACCAGCGACAGCACGTCGACGCTGCCGTTGCCGATCAGTTCCACCGCGGTCATGAACTCGAAGCCGAAGCGGAACGAACCGCGCAGGTCGATCTCCTTCGCCATCACCGCATTCGACGGCGTCGGGATCTGGCCGCCCGGCAGGTTGCCGATCTGCACCACAACGCCGCCGCGCCTGACGATACCGATCGCGCTGGCAAGGCCCGCGGCCGTGCCCGAGACCTCGAAGGCGACGTCATAGGGGCGCGCGGCGGCCTGCGCCTTCAGGCCTTCCTCGCCGGCGGAGACGTTCTCGACATGGGAGGCGCCGAGCTTGGTCGCAAAGGCCAGCGGCGCCGGCGCGATGTCGGCGACCGTAACGTCGGCCATGCCGGCGCGGTGCGCGGCGAGCATGGTCAGAAGCCCGATCGGGCCGGCACCGAAGATGATGCCGCGCTTGCCCTCGACATTTCCGGCGCGTGCGACCGCATGCAGGCAGACCGAAAGCGGCTCGGCGAGCGCCGCGGCCTGGTAGGAGACGTGATCCGGGATCTTCACGCACTGCGCCGGGATCGCGTCGAAGTAATTGGCGAAGCCGCCCTGCATGTGCGGCGTCTTCGAGGCCGAGCCCATGAAATAGATGTTCTCGCACAGGTTCGGCCGGCCCTCGCGGCAGGCGCCGCAATGGCCGCACCAACGCGACGGGTTGACGGCAACGCGGTCGCCGACCTTCAGATTGGCGGCGGCGCCGGAGATCTCCACGACCTCGCCCGAGATCTCATGGCCCAGCACCAGCGGCGACTTCACCACGAAGTCGCCGGTGCGGGCATGGCGGAAGTAGTGCATGTCCGAGCCGCAGATGCCGCCGGCGCCGAAGCGGATGCGCACCATGCCCTGGCTAAGCTTCTCGAGCGGATGCTCGATCATGCGCAGGTCTTCGGGGCCGAACAGGGTTGCGGCGAGAGCAGTCGAGGTCATTTGGAGAGTCCCATGTATTTAGGCAGCCAGAGGGTCAGGTCGGGAATGTAGGTGATCGCGATCAGCGCGAGCATCAGCGGCACCAGCCAGGGCAGGATCGCGACCGTCGTGCGTTCGACCGAGAGCTTTGCGACGCGGGCGAGCACGAACAGCACCATGCCGAGCGGCGGATGCAACAGGCCGATCATCAGGTTCAGCGTCATGATCAGACCGAAATGGATCGGATCGATGCCGAGCTTGAGCACGATCGGCAGCAGGATCGGCACCAGGATGGTGATCGCCGCCGTGGTGTCGATGAAGCAGCCGACGAACAGGATCAGCACGTTGGCGAGCGCCAGGAACACCCATTTGTTGTGGGTGATGCTGAGCATCCAGTCCGACAGCATCTGGGCGGCCTGCGACACCGTCAGCAGCCAGGCGAAGATCGAGGCTGCGGTCACGATGAACAGCACCGAGGCCGTGGTCTCGATGGTGTCGAAGGTCGCCTTGGCAACGGTCCGGAACGTCATGGTCCGGTAGCGCACGAGACCGAGGAACAGCGACCAGATCACCGCGGCGACCGCGGCTTCGGTCGGCGTGAACCAGCCGAGCGTCATGCCGCCGATCAGGATCACCGGCGCCATCAGCGCCATCACCGCCGAGAAGTCGAAGTACCAGTCGATGATCAGCAGCGTGCCGAGACCGATGACGACCGCCATGTTGACCGACATGCCGGCCAGCACCATCAGCCAGATCGCCATCGGGAAAGCAAGCACGATGGCAATCTCGAGCCCGGCCGAGCCGAGCTGCGGCCAGGAGAACGGGGTGTCGCTGCCCCATTTGTTCTTGTGCGCGAAATAGGTGACGGTCGCCATCATCAGCAGCGTCATGACGATGCCCGGGATGACGCCACCCAGGAACAGCGCGCCGATCGAGACGTTCGCCATCATGCCGTAGATCACGAAGGGCAGCGACGGCGGAATGATCGGCCCGAGCGTTGCGGACGCCGCGGTGACGCCGACCGAGAATTCGGTGGAGTATCCGTGATCCTTCATCGCCTTGATCTCGATGGTGCCGAGGCCGGCAGCATCCGCGATCGCGGTGCCCGACATGCCGGAGAAGATCACCGAGCCGATAATGTTGACGTGGCCGAGGCCGCCGCGCATCCAGCCGACCAGCGCGACCGCGAACTTGTAGATGCGGCCGGTGACGCCGGCGATGTTCATGAGATTGCCGGCCAGGATGAAGAACGGCACGGCGAGCAGCGGAAAGCTCTCGACGCCGGCGATCATGCGCTGCGCCAGCGTGACATCAGGCGTCACGCCGCTGACCAGGATGTAGAGCAGCGACGACGCGGCCATGGCGATCGCCACGGGAACGCCGAGCAGCATCAGGATGAGAAAGCCTCCAAGCAACAGCAACATGACGTTACCCTTCAAAACCGTCGTAGGCGCCGGGACGTTCGAGGATCGAATAGCCCTGTCGCAGATGTTCCAGCGCCACCTGCACCGAGCGCACGAACATCAGCACGAAGCCGGCCAGCACGGCGTAGTAGACGTAGTCCTTAGGCAAATTGATCGTGGTCATCGATTCATCGCCGATGATCTGGATGTAGACCCAGACCAGCTTGATGGCGTAGCCGAAGAAGGCGATCCGGATCAGGTCGATCGCCGTGGACAGCACGCGCGCCACGAGGCGCGGCAGATAGCGGTAGATCAGGTCGACCTGGATATGCCGCGACAGCCGCACGCACATCGAGGCGCCGATGAAGACCACGCCGATCAGGCAGTAGGTCGCGATCTCCTCGGTCCAGGCATAGCTGTCGTTGAGCACGTAGCGGGTGAAGAACTGGAGGAAGACGGCAAGCGCCATCACCCAGAAGATCGCCAGCGCCACCCAGTCCTCGAAAGCATAGACGCCGAGATCGACCTTGGGCGTCGCCTCTTCCTCGAAGGTGTGGGCGATCTCGTCCGCGGTGATCTGCCGGTGTATTTCGGCGGTCGACATGGGGTTTCTCCCTCAAAACTCACTCACGTCGTTCCGGGGCTCGCGAAGCGAGAACCCGGAACCTCGAGATCTCAGGTGCGCAATTGCGCACCGTAGGTTCGGTCCTGCGGACCGCCCCGGGATGACGACTACGTCGTCACTTCACTTCCTGGATCCGCTCCCAGTCGGCCTTGCGGTAACCGAAGGTCTCGAACGCAACGTTCTTCAGCACGATGTCGCGGAACTCGTTCTTGTCGACCTCGGTCACGGTCAGGCCCTTCTCCTTGAAGAAGGCGACCAGCTTGGCCTCGTTCTGCTTGATCTCGGCGGTCGCCTTTGCGGCTGCCTCCTGCGCGACGTCGGTGAAGATCTTCTTGTCCTCGTCGGAGAGCTTCTTCCAGAGCGCGCCCGCGACCACCGTGTTGAGGTGGTCGACGATATGGCCGGTCAGCACGATATGCTTCTGCACCTCGTAGAACTTCTTGGCCTCGATCGTGGTCAGCGGGTTCTCCTGCGCCTCGACGGTGCCGTTCTGCAGCGCGAGATAGACTTCGGCGAACGCGATCGGCGCGGTGTTGGCGCCGCAGGCGCGCGGCATTGCGAGGTAGGCCGGAACGTCGGGCACGCGCATCTTCAGGCCCTTGAGGTCGGCGCAGCTCTTGATCGGCTTGTTCGACGAGGTCTGGCGCACGCCGTAATAGGTCACCGCGACGATGTGGTGGCCGCTCTTGTCCTCATAGCCCTTGGCGAGCTCCTTGAAGATGTCGCTTTTGGTGTAGGCGAGGAGATGGTCCGAGTCGCGGAAGGTGTACGGATAATAGGTCACGCCGATCGGCGCGAAGCTCTTGGCCGCGAAGCTCGAGCCGGAGATGATGATGTCGACCGAGCCGAGCGAGAGGCCCTGGTTGATGTCGGCTTCCTTGCCGAGCTGCGAGGCCGGATAGACGTCGACGGTGTAGCGCCCGTTGGTGCGCTTGCCGATCTCCTGCGCGGCCCAGACCGAAGCGGTGTGGAACGGCTCCGAGGTCTCGTAGACATGGGCCCATTTGAGCTTGGTCTGCGCCATGCCGGCCTGGGTGGTGGCAAACATCGCCGCGGCAGAGACCGCGAGCATCATCGTCATCTTCTTCAACACTGACTTTTCCTCCATCGTTCAAGTCTGCTTCTTGTTCGCCCGCACCTTAAGCGGATGCGGGCCGCCCAATCTCATCGCCGTCGCGTGCTGCTGCTCGCGGCCCGCGTCTTCTTCGCTGCCGGTTTTGATGGCTTTGCCGGCGCTCGCACCGTGCGGCCGCGGTCCGAAACCGGCCCCGCCGCGCTCTCGGCGCCGAAATTCTGCGCAAAGCGCTCCTGGGAACGCGCCAGATGATCGCGCATCGCCTTGCGTGCGGCGTCCGGATCATGCGCCGCAATCGCGTCGCGCACGGCGCGGTGCTCGTCGAGCGCGGTGCGCCACGTGCCCGGGCTCTCGAAATAATGCGCAAGCTTCGCGAAATAGGGATTGAGACGCTGGTCGAACAGCTCGCCGACCACGCGCACCAGAACGGCATTGCCGAGGCTTCCGGCGATCGCGACATGGAACGCGCGGTCGTGCACCATCGAGGCTTCGCCGGGATGCTCGACATTCTCCATCGCCAGAAGCGAGGCGTCGATGCGGGCAAGATCTTCTTTGGTCGCGACGCGCGCGGCCTGCTCGGCGATGGCGCTTTCCAGGAATTCGCGAGCGCGCAACAGCTCGAACGGCCCCTCGATGACGGAAGCCGGCGCAGGCGCCGCAACGGCGGCAGGCTCGATCACATAGATGCCGGACCCGACGCGGATACGGAGGCGGCCTTCGACCTCGAGCGCGATCAGGGCTTCGCGCACCGTCGGCCGCGACACCTTGAGCTGCTCGGCGAGCTCGCGCTCGGTGGGCAAGCGGCTGCCGACCGCGTACTCGCCGCTGTCGATCAGGCTTCGCAATTGATCGGCGACCTGGCGATAAAGCCGTCTCGCCTCCACAGCTTCCAGCGGCACGCTGGTCCTCCCGGAAGGGTCGCGCGGGGTCGTCGAAACCCGCGGCCCGCCAATTTTTGGAAAATTGGTCTTACCAATTGACCGGAGCATTGACCGAGGACGGGCGCCATGTCAAGCAGCGGCAAAGCAACGGGGAGACGTCCTATGCGCCCAAGTTCAGCGCGTCTTGGCCGCGCCAATCTCGACCGGCTGCCATCTGGCATCCGCCGCCCGGCCTATGACCGCTCGCGCGTCACGCCCGGCATCGTGCATCTCGGCCTCGGGGCCTTTCATCGCGCACATCAGGCCGTCGTCATCGACGATTGCCTTGCCAAGGGCGCCATGTCCTGGGGCATCGTCGGTGCGAGCCTGCGCAACCCGGATACGCGCGACGCCCTCGCCCCGCAAGATCATCTCTATACTGTTGCTGTCCGCGCCGCCGAAGGCACTGAGCACCGCGTCATTGGTGCCCTGCTCGACAGCGTCGTCGCGCGCGAGAAGCCGGCAGCGCTGGTCGAACGTATGGCCGATCCCGCCATCCGCATCGTCTCGCTCACCGTCACCGAGAAGGGCTACTGCCACACCCCGCAGACCGGCGATCTCGACGAGCGGCATCCTGATGTCGTGCACGACCTCAACAATTTTGACGCGCCGCGCTCGGCGCCCGGCTTCATCGTGGCCGCGCTGGCGCGCCGGCGCGCACAGGGTCTCGCCCCCTTCACCGTGCTGTGCTGCGACAACCTCGCCGCCAACGGTCACACCGTGCAGCGGATCGTGACGCAGTTCGCCGCGCTCCGCTCCAAGGATCTCGGCAAGTGGATCGCCGATGCGGCTGCCTTTCCCTGCACCATGGTCGACCGCATCGTGCCGGAGACGACGGATGCTGACCGGGATGCGGTCTCGAACGCGCTGGGTTTCCGCGACGCCTGGCCGGTCATGACCGAGCCGTTCACGCAATGGGTGGTGGAGGATCGCTTCACCGCGGGCCGGCCCGACCTCGCCGCCGCCGGGGTCGAGCTCGTCACCGACGTCAAGCCGTTCGAGCTGATGAAGCTGCGGCTGCTCAACGCCAGCCATTCGGCGCTCGCCTATCTCGGCTATCTCGCCGGCTATGAGACCATCGCCGACACCATGCGGGATCCGCACTTCGCGCGCCTCGCCGCGCGCGTGATGGAAGAGGCCGCGGTGACGCTGACGATGCCTGCAGGTACGGACCTCGCCGCCTACCGCGCCTCGCTGCTCAAGCGTTTTTCCAACCCGGCGCTGCACCATCGCACCTGGCAGATCGCGATGGACGGCTCGCAAAAGCTGCCGCAGCGCCTGCTCGGCGCGATGCAGGATCGTCTCGCGAGGGGCCTGCCGATCGCGACCCACGCGCTCGCGGTTGCCGGCTGGATGCGCTACGTCACCGCGCTGGACGAGCACGGCCGCGCCATCGACGTGCGCGATCCCCTTGCCGCCGAGTTCGCGGCCCTCGCACGCGAGGCCGGTCCCGTGGCCGAACGGCTCGCGCCGGCCCTGCTCGGGGTCGAGAAGGTGTTCGGACCGCTGGGCACCGAGCCGCGCCTGCGCGAGGCTGTCACTGCGGCGCTCGGCCGTCTCTATCAGGATGGCGCGCGACGAGCGGTTGAGACGCTTTTTTCGGCCTGATCACAAAGCAGGCAGCGGCGACCTCAATGCTGCACTGCGGTCAAAATCGAACGCAAAATCAAACGCAAGTCGCGCTTGATTTTTGCCTGTCATTGCCTCACCCGAGAGGCATGGCACAGGACAGCAAGGTCATCGCCGCGAACGCGGCCTTCTATGCCGCCTTCTCCACCGGCGACGTCGCCGGCATGGAGCGGATGTGGGCGGACGACGACGCCATCTCCTGCATCCATCCCGGCTGGCCGGCCATCATCGGGCGCGCCACGGTGATCGGAAGCTGGCGCGACATCCTGCAAAACCCGCAGCGGCCGCAGATCGTCTGCGCCGAACCGCAGGCCATCGTCGACGGCGACAGCGCCCGCGTGCTCTGCATCGAGATCGTCGACGGCACCGCTTTGGCGGCTGCGAACCATTTTCGGCGCGTCGGCGACGGCTGGCGCCTGGTACATCACCAGTCGAGTCCAATCGCCCAGATTGTCGAGCAGGCTGAGGACGATAGAACGAGCCGCCGCGTGCACTGAACGCGGTGGACACGCGAGCGTGATCTACTGTGCATGGGGTTGTTTTCCGACTTTTTTTGTTGGGGACCTCATCCGAGCCCCGACAGATCGTCCAGCACCACCCGCGCCGCGCTGAAATCGTCGTCCCGGAAGAACATGCTGCGAGTGATCAGAACCGGGATGTTCGCCCGCGAGGCCGCAATCAGCCCGTTGGCGGAATCCTCGATCGCAACGCACGTCGCAGGCTCGAGCTTCAGCCGCGCCAGGATCTCGAGATAGACGTCCGGCGCCGGTTTCTTGTGCCTGACATCGTCGCCGGCGACGATCGCGTCGAAGTCCGCGGCCCAGCACGTCCCCAGCGCCTGTGACAGCAGCGCATCGATGTTGCCATGCGAGGTGGTGGTCGCGATCGCGAGCCGCTGCCCGCGCGCCTTCGCCGCAGCGAGCAGCTCCGCCACGCCCGGCCGCAACGGGCAGCAACCGGTCTCGATCAGCTCGGTGTAACGCGCGGTCTTGATGCGGTGAAGCTCCGCAATGTCTGCATCCGACAATGGCGGGGCAATGCCCAGCCTTGCGTGATAGGCGCGCATGCGCTCCTTGCCGCCCGTCACCCGCAGCAGGTCCTTGTAGACGGCGCGGTCCCATTGCCAGTCGAGACCCACGCGAGCGAAGGCATGGTTGAAAGCCTGCCGATGCAGCTCCTCGGTCTCGGCCAGCGTGCCGTCGACATCGAAGATCAGCGCGCCGGCGCACCGGATCAGATCCGCAGCGCCCGGTGGCGCTATGGTCGCCGCGTCTGCCGGCATGATCGACGCCTCCCTCCCGGTGATACGCGACCATCGCCCGCACTGGCGGCCGGGACAAATCGCAATATCTTTTGCCAGACCCAAAAATCTCTTATGAGCGAAGGACGCGCAGCTGGCGCGACGGGAACTCCGACCTGCACGGAAGACGCATGCGGCTCTTCATCCTCGGCCTCGGCTACAGTGCCCGGCATTTCGTCCGCAAGTTCGGCGGGGCCTTCTCGCATGTCGCCGGCACCGTGCGTGATCCCGAGGAGCGAACCGACCTGCCGGATATCGAGGTGCATGCCTTCTCCGGCAGCCGTCCAGCTGACGCGACGCTCGAACGTATCGGCCACGCCGATGTTCTTCTGGTCTCGATCCCGCCCGGCAGCGGTGGCGATCCCGCACTCGCGGCATTCGGCGACGTGCTGGCGGAAGAGCGCCAGCGCAAGATCATCTATCTCTCGACCATCGGCGTGTATGGCGATCACGCGGGCAGCTGGGTGGACGAGAGCACGCCGCCACAGGCCGCCTTCGAGCGCACGCGCCTGCGGCTCGCGGCAGAGCAGGCCTGGTCCAACGGTGGGTACGGCAATGTCGCGATCCTGCGGCTTGCCGGCATCTATGGTCCCGGCCGCAATGCGCTGGTGACGCTGCGCGCCTGCACGGCCCGGCGCATCATCAAGCCGGGGCAGGTCTTCAACCGCATCCACGTCGACGACATCGCGAGCGCGATCATGGCCGCGATTCAGCACGGAAGCGGCGGCACCTGGAACGTTTGCGACGATGAGCCCACACCGCCGCAGGACGTGATCGCCTATGCCGCGCAGCTCATGGGCGTTGCGCCGCCGCCGGAAGAGGCGTTCGAGACGGCCGAGATGTCGGCGATGGCGCGCAGCTTCTATGCCAGCAGCGCCCGCGTCTCCAACGCGAAATTGAAGCGCGAGCTCGGCGTCAAATTGGCTTATCCAACCTATCGCCACACCCTGGATGCACTCTGGCGCGCAGGCGAAGGACGATAGGTTCCGGCACGCCCGGCGTCTCCCAGACATGCCCTGCCCGCGCTTGACTTCGCTCCAGCGCGATCGCCATGATCGCGGCGATGACGAAGTGACCGCGTCTCGATAAGGAAAGGGCGGCCACTCGGGCCGCCCTCCAAATTCGGCGTCAGCTCAACACGCCGTACTTCTTGAACCAGGCCTCGGCCTGCTTCCACGCATCGTCCGCCGCGTCCCTGCGATAGCTGCCGCGATAGTCAGCATGGAAGCCGTGCGGCGCTTCGGGGTAGATCTTGAACTCGGCCGTCTTCTTGTTCTGCTCGAGCGCCGCCTTGAGCTGCTCGACCTGGGCGACGGGAATGCCGGTATCGGCGCCGCCATAGAGGCCGAGCACCGGCGCCTTCATCTCCGGGGCCAGCTGCATCGGGCTCTTCGGCCACAGCGGATTGGCGGGGTCGACCACAGTGCCATAGAAGGCCACACCGGCCTTGAGCGTGCCGCTGTGGGCGGCATATCCCCAGACGGTGCGGCCGCCGCGGCAGAATCCGATGATGCCGAGCTTCGCCGTGTCGCCACCCTGAGATCCCGCCCAGGCCGCCACCGCGTCGAGGTCGGACAGCAGTTCGGCATCCGGCTTGGAGTTGACGACCGGCAAGAGGTCCTTGACCTCGGTGACCCTGGTCAGATCGACGCCTTTGCGGAAGTAATAGTCGGGCGCGATGGCAAAGGCGCCGAGCTTGGCGAGGCGCCGCGTCACGTCCTTGATGTATTCGTGCAGGCCGAAAATCTCCATCGCCACGATGATCACCGGCGCCTTGCTGTTGCCGGCCGGGCGGGCGAAATAGGCGGGCATCTCCTCGGAGCCGACCTTGATCCTGGCGTCGCCGGCCTGGAGGCCGTTGGTATCCGTCGTGATGATGTCGGCACGGACCGGACCGGCCGCGAGCGTGTAGCCAGCGGCGACGGCCGCGGTGGCACTCATGAATCCGCGGCGCGAGAGCGGGGCGACTTTCGTCAGCCCGACGACGTCGGATGTCATGGTGGTTTCAAAGCTCATCGGTCTTTCCCTTCCTGCTTCCCATGCTGTGCCCTTGGGGCGCCGCATTCGCCGATAGTTGCCGGGCAAACGCAAGTCACCAGCCTGCGAGGGACCTCGCCTCATCCCCTCGTCGGCGCGAGCACCGGCGTCTCTCGGCAGCCTCCGTCCGCCGGGGACTGATCGTGTGCAGGCTTTAACCGCGTGGCCACACTGCGGCGCAACATCCATTAACCCAAGATTGTGGTTCTCCCGCCCCACTCCGCGCGGTCAGAAGCTGCAGCCCCGCCGCCGCTTCGCGCATTTCGAAACGCTTCGCCGCAACAAATGGGCTGTGCAGTGGCCGCAACGACACATCATGTTGCCCGGATGCTGCGCGCCATCGGATTCCGCCGCGTGAAGCGCAGTCATTTGACTGAAATTTTCGGAAGAGTTGAGCCGTGTGATTCACCCGAACTTTCTTTGTGACGCTCTAGTTCCACGGCCGGAAGTTCCATCTCCGGCAACGGAGAAGCGTCTTCCAGGCGCGCTCAGCCGTCCGGCCAAGGACGAAGGAGCGCCCGAGAGCTTCATTGTCGTCCACCCAGATTGCGCTACCCAAAGGCTCAATTGAATAAAGCTTTATCCGATCCGGAATTGAAATGAACTTGGCTCGTGAATCGATTGAACTGGTGGAGCAGGTCGCACGGATCCTGTGGTTCGAAGGCACCAAGCACGGCTTGCGCGATCGCGAGTGGATGGCGCTGCGTTTCCTCTCCCGCGCCAACCGGTTTTCGCGCACGCCCTCGGCGCTCGCGAGCTACGTCGGCACCACGCGCGGCACGGCCTCGTTCATCATCGGCGAGCTCGAACGGCTCGGCTATATCGAGCGGAAGCGCTCGGCCAAGGACAAGCGGTCGGTGATGCTGAGCGTCACCCAGCAGGGCAAGAAGTTCCTGGCGCGCGACCCCGTCAGCGTTCTCGTCGAGGCGATTGCCGTGCTCGACGAAGAAGCCAAGATCCGCTTCCGCGACGCGCTCCGCCACGTGTTGGATCAGTCCGACGCGGCCGAGCAGCGGCACCATACCGACGTCTGCAAGCGCTGCATCTTCCTCCGGGAGGATCGCACCAGTGCGGACGGCAAGACGACGGTCGAATTCTCCTGCCGCCTGTTTCGCGCGCCGATCGCGGAGCCCGAAGTCGAGCTGCTCTGCACCAGCTTCGAGCATCACCGCCAGTAGACGGCAGGCCCCGATCAGGGCGTAGCCTTGCGCGACGAATAGATGACGCCGCCGCTGGTTTCCACCACCAGGCGACCGTTCTCGCTCCGGATCTCCTCGATACGGCCAAGGCCGGGCACCTGCTGTCCCAGCACGGCCTCGATGACGCCGTTCGGACTTTGCAGGATCGCGATCCCCTCATAGGCCTGGCGCACCGACCAGCCCTTGACCAATTTTCGCGGCGCCGCCGTACGTTCTGACGCAGGCACCGAACCCGTGAATTCCGGAGCGGCGACCGAGGCCATCATCGGCATCGTCGGCGAGGACGGCTGCGAAGCGACGGTCGCCGGCGCCGGAGCCTGGGCTTGTGCCTGGGCGAGCTTGTCGAGCTTCACTGTGGAGGACGAGCTCACCCGCTCGATGCGGTCGAGATTCTCGGCGAACCTGCCGAAGCGGTCATTGGTCGCCTTGCTGGATTGGTCGACCGCGGTCCGCAGGCCGTCGAGATTTTCGGACACGCCCGACACCTGCTTGCGCAGCTGGGCGACCGTCTCGCGCAGATTCCTGATCTCGGCATTGGCCGCGACATTGTTCTGGGCGGGCTGCGTGGTGAGATAGGCGATCACGCCGGTGCAGGCGCAGACCACCAGGATGGCGGCGACCGCCAATGTCGCGAGCGGCACCACCCAGGTCGGACGGGGCGGCGGCGGCTTGGCCACGATCACGGCCGGCTTGATCACGGCCGGCGCCGGCTTGGGTATTGCCATCTTGTCGAGGCGCGCCTTGGCGCGAATGCGCTTCAAGCCCTCGAGCGCCTCTTTCGCCAGAGTTTCGTCGTTCGCCGCAGCCGACATGCGCTTTGCACTTGCTGCGGGCTTGGTCGCTTGCGTCGCGTTTATCTTGGGTGCTTCCGGAGCCGGCTTCGCCGCCGCGGCAACATCGGCGGTTGCGCCGGGACGAGCTTGTCCATCGGACGACATGTGAAAATGCTCCGTTCGCTTCGATCTATCGAGCGACGAATTTATTTGTCGAAGCTTGCCTGAAACGTGCGCATCGAAAACTTTTCATCACGCACGATGCGACGCCGAATGAGTCAAAAGCGCCACGCACACGGCGAGAGTGCGACTCGAAAGACACACACTCGCCAAGATTTCGCCAAGCTGGAGTCGCCGTGCCACACATGAGTCGAATTGTCGCATGTGGAAATCCGGTGGACAAAGTCAATCCGGGGTTGAAAACCCCTCCCTATGCGTGACCCACAGCACCACCCAAAATAGCTGTAATTATACAGGGATGCGGAACTATAGACCCAGCACGGTGCAAAACTAGTTCGGAATCCAAATCAACTGGTGCAACTGGATATATCAAGAAACAACTCGTAACAAACCAACAGCATCAAACACGCATAGCAACCGCTTTGTTACGCGCGCTTGATCGGGAATCGGCAATTGTTACGGTCCTACTCAAGTGATTCTCGCCAGTTGGCGAGGAGATCGGCAAAGTTCAGTAGCGTTCGGACGCAATAGGCAACTTGGCGCAACTGTTCTAGGTCGCTGTCTCAATCCGCCCCGCGAGGTGATTCGTAAGACACCCGCCGGGCCTCACGCAGTAAGCGTTCAGTATCGAGTCGAAGTAACAGGCCCGCGGAAAACGCAGGCACTGAATGCGTAGGGCTGCCCGCGAATATCGAAACCATAACAACGGTTCGCGGGATGGAAATATCGTCAAACAGCATGGTCGCCGAGCCGGTGCATCACAACAACCTGCCGGCCGCGACACGTGCGAAACAGGGGCGAAAGACTGATGTATATTATCGTTGATGATCGCGAGAGCGTCACGAACAGCTACGTTGGAGGGCTCGTTCGCGAAGGCGTATCGTCGATCGGCTTCTCCTCCGGAGAATTCTGGGACTGGCTGCAATCTGCGAGTGAATCGGACCTGGCAGCGGTCGACGCCTTCCTCCTCGGGGATTGCGACGCCCGCGGAAGCCTGCCGCGGGCGATGCGCAAGCGCTCCTCGGCTCCCATCATCGCCATGAGCGGCCAGAAGATGCTCAAAAACACGCTGGAGCTGTTCGAAGCGGGTGTCGACGACGTCGTGCACGTGCCGATTCATCTCCGCGAGATCCTCGCCCGAACGGCTGCGATCGCACGCCGCCGGGTCGGCGAGCTGCCGAGGCCCTGCGAGACCAGGATCCAGGTCTTCTTCAACGGGCGTGACCCCGAAATCGCGGGCCACGCCCTCACCCTGCCCCGCCGCGAACTGCGCATTCTCGAATATATGGTCAGCAACCACGGCAAGTGGATCACCAAGACGCAGATCTTCAACGCGGTCTACGGCATCTTCGAGTCCACCTTCGACGAGAGCGTGATCGAGAGCCACGTCAGCAAGCTGCGCAAGAAGCTCCGCGACCGCCTCGGCTTCGATGCGATCGTGGCCCGGCGCTACGTCGGATACCGCCTCAACATCCCGGCCGGCGAAACCCTCGAAGTGCCGATGCAGGAGCTCGACGAGGTCGGCATTCTCCTCAACAGGGCGCATGCCGCGCCGGCGGCGTATCCGGCCGGAAACTGACGCGGCAGGGCGCTGCCACGAAACCGACAACGGCCTCCGCGGAGCCTCTTCGCGGAGGCCGTTGCATTTTCAGGCCGCGTGCGGAACGCAGGCCTTGCACCGCGGGCGCAGCCGCAGCGGGCGCGACGAGATGAGAATGGTGCCTCAGGATATCATTCGGACGTGACGCTTCCGGAAAGCCACCTCACGCCTGTCCGGTGAAGCCTACGGCTTCGACTGGAATTCTTCCTTGGAGACGTAATTGAAGTCCTCGACCAGGACGTCCTGGACCACGTCGGCCTGCATCCGCTCGTTGACGCGCTGCTTGATGGCCGTCGTGAGGATCGAGAGGTCGTAGCGGGCGAGCTTCCTGAAATCGAGGCGGTCGTCGGCATAGATCCTGCGGAACGCCTCGTCGACGACGAACGGCTCCGGGGGAACATTGAGCTGGTGCATGGTCCGCGCCTCCACGGTGTAGACGAAGCGTGCGACGATATAGCCCTGCACATTGCCGTTCTCGACCATGGGCACGCTCAGCGCCCGCGTCTTCTGGTACTGGAGCCCGTCGAGATAGGCGTCCTTTGCCGGCAAAAGGCTGCCGTTTTCCTTCCAATAGGCCACGGCGTAGCTCGTGCCTGCCGTGAGGATACAGACCCAAAGCCCGGCCAGCACAAGTCTGATCATTTTCCGTCCTGCGCTGTGCGACCGGTATAGGTCCCGTCCGACTCGGCATCCTTGATGGCCTTGACGATGATCGATGCAACCTCGCGCACCGCGTCGTAATGCATCTCGAGGACAGACCGGTTACGCTCGAGCTTCTCGCGCAAACGCTGGATCTCCTCGGTGATCTCGACCTCGCTGCCGAGATGCATCCGTGCCCGCATCAGGCGAACGAACTCCAGCATGCTCCGGCTCTTGCGGGCGCTGAAGTCGTCGAAATCGATCTTCTTGCCCGTCGTGAGCGCGACCGTCTCTTCCTCGACGATGCTTTCGAGCCGGCGGATCGACGCCAGCAGGCCGCGCACCTCGTCCGATCTCGCCGCCTCGGCGCCGTCGATCACCGCCTCGCCGCCGACATTCGGCAGCAGCACGGGCAACAGCGCATCGGGAGATGCCGCAGCAAACGTCATCGCCTCGGTGTCCACGACCGGCTGCTCCATCACCAGGGCTGCCGCGCCTTCTTGTGCCTGCATAGGAAATTCACCCCTCAACTTCTGTCACCCATTCCGGATCATCATCCGGCCTTCCCCGTAACGTCAGGCCCCGCCGGATTTGCTGCGGCGAGTTGCTTCGCTATGCCAATGCCCTTGCCCTTTGCGAGCTGGGCACCCAGTTGCTCCGCCAGCATCGACTTCCAGACGCTGCCCGCGGTCCCCTTGCCGAACAGCTCCTCGGACTCCTTCGGCAGCATCGTTTCGACGAAGCTCTGGAGGATGAAGGCTTCGAACTTCCGGTAGACCTCGCCGGATGCCGGCGCCTTGATCACCTGCACCGGCGCCCCGTTCACCGCCCCCGACTGTGCTTCGACGACCTTCGCCGCGGATTGATCGGCAGCCGCCGCGGCCTTGCCGACCTCGGCGTCCATCGTGGCGGCGAAATCGGCGCCCGACGATTTCAACGCGTCGAGCTTTGCGGTCGCCGCGCGCTGCGTCACGGGATCGGCAGCCTCGAGGACATCGAGGACGAGGTCGGGTGTGGCTGTCACGATCATGTCTTGGTCCGGCTGGCTGGCCGCGGCGTCCACGCGCGCACGGTAAGGCTTGTTCCCGTGATTTCCTCGAGCGAGCGCTTTTCGGCGTCGCGAAGCTTCTCCGCGAGCGCCGCCTTGGCGACTTCCTCGAGCTGTTTCACACGGCGGGTCTCGAGGCGAACCTGGTCGAGCTGCCGCGAGGCCTGCTCCTTCACGGCGCGCGCGCCGACGCTTGTCCGGTTGAGCCGCCGTGCGATCGAATCGCTCGACGATCCAGCCGGCGGCTTGCCCTCGTTCAGCGCGCCGACCAGCCATTCCTGCTCGTCCTGCAGGCTGCGCTCCTGCTGCCGCAGGTGCGCGAGCTGCCATTCGGACAGCCGGAGCTGGAGCTTTACCAGCGAGACCATCCGACCAAGCTTGTCCGCGCGCGACTTCATGATCTGTCACTCCGCCAGCCACGAGGAGACGCCAAGGATGAACTGCGTCAAGAGTTCGTCGCTGGTGAGATAGAGCAGCAGGAAGCCTCCGAACAGCACAAAGGGCGTCGAGATGAAATAGACCGGAATCGCCGGCGTCAGCTTGTTGAGCAGCCCGACGGCCAGGTTGACGATGACGGAATAGACGATGAACGGGCTGCTGATCCGCAGCGTCAGCACGAACGCTTCGGAGAGACGACCGACGAGCTGGTCGAGCGCCATGCTGCCGCCGAGCCTGCTGCCGGGATGCCAGATATCGTATGAATTCATCAACCCGCGCAGCACCTGCCAGTGCTGGTCGGTCATGAAGAACAGCGTGGTGACCGATGCCATGATCAGCGGCACGAGGGCCGGCGCCGAATCGGTGTCGGCGACCGGCGTTCCCGGGATGTTGCTCAGCCCGATCGCGCTCGCCATCACAGTTGCCATGGTCTGGAGCGCCAGGAAGAACACGCGCCCGCCGAGGCCGATGACGCTGCCGACCAGAACTTCCGAGCCGATCAGGAGCGCGAGCGACAGCGGCGCCGCGTTGTCCGTCAGAGGTTTCAGCACCGCGATCAGGATCGGCGTCAGCGCGAATGTCGTGACCAACGCGATGAACAGCCGGACCTGGGCCGGGACATTGACGCTGGAATAGCCCGGCACGAACATCAGGCAGGCGCCGATGCGGCAGAACACGATGAACGTGACCAGCACGCTGTCGGCGAGGCTGCTGATCACGATATGGCTCCGAGCGCACGGATCTCGGCACTGCGCGCCACTTCGACATGCGACAGGATCGGCAGCGTCGGGAACACCCGTTCCAGGATCATCCGGACATAGGGGCGCGCTTCGGGGGTCACCGCCAGCACCACGCTGGTGCCGTTCTCGGTGAACTTGCGGATCGCGGCGCTGGCTTCCGTCGCGAACTGCTCGATCAGGCGCGGATCGGCATCGAATTCGATGACGTCGCCCTTGGCGTCGCGCTTCAGGCTCTGGTGGAAGGCGAGATCCCAGCGATTGCCGAGGCGAACCACGTTCAGCACACCGTTGTCGGAAAGATCGCCGCAGATCTGCTGGGCAAGGCGCGTGCGCACATGCTCTGCGACCTGCTCGGAGCGCCGCACATGGGGCGCGATCTCGGCGATCGCCTCGAGGATCAGATGCAGGTTGCGGATCGACACGCGCTCGGCCAGCAGGATCTTCAGGATCGCCAGCAGGCCCGAATAGGAGATCTGCGACGGGCAGAGATCCTCGACCAGGCGCTTGTATTCGGGATCGAGCCGGTCGAGCAGCCCGCGCATGTCCTTGTAGGACAGGAGCTGGGCGAGGTTCGCCCTGAGCACCTCGCTCAAATGCGTGAGCAGCACCGACAGATTGTCGACCGGCTTGCAGCCCTGCCGCCTGACTTCGTCGGTGAAGGCTTCCGTCACCCACAGCGCCTTCATGCCGAAGGCGGGCTCGATCACTTCTTCGCCGGGCACGTCGGGCTTGCCGTCCTTGTCGACCAGCACCAGCACCTCGCCGAGCCTGAGTTCGCCGTGGGCGACGCGGGTGTCGTGGATCCGGATCTGGTAGCCCTTCGGATCGATCGACAGATTGTCGGTGAGCTTGATCTCGGGAATAACGAAGCCGTATTGCTTGGCGAACTTCTTGCGGATCTTGGCGACGCGGTGGCCAAGCTCGGTGCGCGAGCCCAGGAGGTGGACCGAAAGATGGCCGCCGAGCGCCAGCTCGATCTCCGCCGTCTTGAGCGATTCCTTGACCGATTCCTTGGCCTCGGTCTGGGCGCGCTCGTTGGCCTTGCGCGCATCTTCCTTCTGCTTCTCGGCCGCCTGCCGCTTGGGCAAGGTGTAGCCGACAAAGGCCATGACGCCGCCGAGCAGCACGAAAGGCGGCATCGGCAACCCCGGCATCAGCGCGAGCACGAACATCATCAGCGCTGCGGCCGACACCGCGCGGGGATAGCCGCCGAGTTGCCGCAGCACGGCCTGCTCCGCCGAGCCCCTGGTGCCGCCCTTGGAGACCAAGAGGCCCGCGGACAGCGACACGATCAGCGCCGGCATCTGCGACACCAGACCGTCGCCGACGGAGAGCTTGGTGTAGACGTCGGCGGCGCGCGACAGCGTCAGGCCGTGATGGGTGACGCCGATCACGATGCCGCCGAAGATGTTGATCGCGGTGATGATCAGGCCGGCGATGGCGTCGCCGCGGACGAATTTCGAAGCACCGTCCATGGCGCCGAAGAACGCGCTTTCCTCTTCGAGCTCGCGGCGGCGGCGCTGGGCTTCCTTGTCGTCAATCAGGCCCGCCGACAGATCGGCGTCGATCGCCATCTGCTTGCCGGGGATGGCGTCCAGGGTGAAACGGGCGCCGACTTCCGCGATACGCGTCGCGCCCTTGGTGATCACGACGAAATTCACCGTGACCAGGATCGCGAAGATGATCAGGCCGATGACGAAATCGCCGCCCATAACGAATTTGGAAAAGCCGGCGACGACATAGCCGGCGGCCTGCTCGCCCTCCCCACCGCGCGACAGGATGAGGCGCGTGGTCGCGATGTTGAGCGCCAGGCGCAGGATGGTCGCAATCAGCAGCACGGTCGGGAAGGCCGAGAAGTCCAGCGGCCGCTGAATCCACAGCGCGACCATCAGGATCAGCGCCGACAGTGCAATCGAGAATGCGAGACCGAGATCGATCAGGATCGGCGGTATCGGCAGGAACAGGATCGTGAGCATGGTCACGATGCCGGCCGCAAAGAAAGCGTCGGCCCCGAATCGGCGGGGGCTGGGCAGGCTAGCAGCTAACGTATCGGCCATGGGTCACCGGCAGAGGGTCCGCCCCGTAATCTGCCGCGCAAAGCTTACGCGAGGGTGGTGGCTGCCTCGCGGCTCAGAAGCCGCGCTCGATATGCGAATAGACCATCTCGGTGAAGGTGGAGAGATGGGCGCCGATGAAGGAGCCGGAGACGGCGACGACCACGAGAATGACGATGATCTTCGGAACGAAGGTCAGCGTCACCTCCTGGATCTGGGTCAGGGCCTGCATCAGCGCGATGATGGTGCCGACCAGCATCGCAGCTCCAACGGCAGGCCCGGAGGCGACGATGATGGTCCAGATCGCCGCCTGGACGATATCGAGGGCGTCCCGTTCGTTCATGACTGGCTGATCGTGAGGCCGGGCCCGACGGCGACTTTCGTGCCGTTTTCGAGGGTCGCAACGGAACCGTCGCTGTTGATGGAGATCGACTTGACCTTGCCGGAGAAGGTCGCGCCGGTCGAGTCGGTGAAGCTGACGGTCTTTCCGATCAACCCGTCGGCCTGCGACAACGACTGCGAGGACAGCAGCGCGTCCAGCTTCGTATTGGTCTGCATCGCCTGCTCGACCGTCGAGAGCTGGGCGAACTGGCTCATATATTGCGAGGTATCCATCGGATTGGTCGGATCCTGGTTCTTCATCTCCGCGACGAGGAGCTGAAGAAAGGTATTATAGTCGACGCTGTTGCTCGACGTGGTCGTCGTGGAGCTGGTCGAGCTGGACGACGTGCTGGTGGTGTCGGTCGCGCTGGTGACGTTCATATGTCTCTCCGCTGTCAGGCAGCCTCGAATGGGACTTCAGTGGTAGCGCCTGCCAGGATGGCCTGCTCCACCGGAAACAGCGCCCGGATCCGCTTGAGCGCCTCGAAATAACGCGTCGCCCCGACCAGCTCGTTGACCGCGGCAAGCCCCTCCAGCATCTCGCGGCTTTCGCACACCGCAACCAGGGCCTCGTGGTGCTGCCCGTACAGCGCCGAAGCGTCGCGGACATCGGTCGGGTTCATCAGCATGAGCTGGACGATGAAATAGAGCTGCCGCATCGCCGTGGTGGCATCGGACGCCTGCATGATCTGCCCTTCGAGCAGGAACATGACGTCGTTGACGAGCTCGACGGAGACCTTGCGGTCCACGCGAAGCACCGCGCCGTTGATGTAGATCCGTTCGCCCGCCCGCAAGGATATCTTCATTAGAGCGCGTCTCGGATCAGGCGGTTGATTTCGATGAGCTGCACGACATCGTTCGACTTCTCCTCACGAAGGCGGTCGGCTTCCTTGACCACCCACAGGCCGATCGAGATGATCTCCGCGCGCAGCTTCTCGGGAAGCCCGTTTTCCGGATGCGAGAGATCCTCGATGAAGATCGTCCACAGCCGCCGGACATAGAGCAGGCTCTGGACGTGATCCTCGAAACTGGAGCGTCCCTTCTGGAGCCGCTCGAGGCGGTCGATGCCGAGGCTGAGCGCTTGCCGCTCGCGGCCTCGCGCCTCAGAACCGCTCTCTTCGACGACCGCTGCATAGGCTTCAAACGTCATCAGGACCACTCTGCGCAGGAAACGGAATTACAAGACAAGGGTCGTAAACCTCGAAAAACGAACTCTGGCTCAGAGATAGTTGATGAGGCTGATCTTCTGGAGCTGTGAGGTCAGCGCCAGCGCCGTCTGGATCTGGGTCTGCAGGGTGTTGACCCGGACCGAGGCTTCCGTCGGATCGACCTTCTCCATACCGACGATCTGATTGTTGAGAATATCCTGCTGCGTCTTGAGCTTGTCGGTTGCGGAGGTGATCCGCTGCTGCACCGTGCCGACGCTGCCGCCGAGCGTAGCGAGGTCAGAGATTGCGGCACCAACGAGGCCGATGGCCTTGTCCACGACGACCTGGAACGTCTCTTGGCTCAGCTTCGCGTTCCCGAGATCCGCCATCATGGTGTAGGCCTCGGCGAGCTTGCGGAAGCCGGTCTGGTTGGCGCTGACGGACGTATCGGCGATTTCGGTCGTGGAGATACGGCTTTGCATGACCTGGTCAGTGGCCGATGACCAGTTGGTGTTCCAGGCCGGGCTGGCGAACTCGGCATCGAAGGTGGTGTTGAGGAACGTCTGCATCTGGGCCGGGGTTATGCCGCTCACGCTGGCCGAGGATTGCGAAAAGCCGAAGGCCGCAAGAAAATCGGCGTCGACCTGGTTCTTGCTGGCCGAGCCCGTGGCGTACGCCGTGATCGGCATGTTCTGCGTGTTGATGCCCGAGAAGAGATACGAGCCGTTATAGGAGACGTTCAGCGCGCCGATCAGATCCTGGAGGTTGGCGGACGCAGGTGGCAGCACGATCCGCCCGCCGTTGTCGGTGCTGCGGGCCGCAATCAGGTCCTTCAGGAAGTCCGATGCGGTCGTGCCGAGCTGGGTGATCCGGGTTTGCGTCACGTCGAGGCGTCCCGCAACGAGCTCGTTGGTGTCGACGAGCTGGTCGGCGAAGCTCCAGTCCGCGCGCAGGGTGACGTCGCTTCCCGTCGTGGCACCGAGCTCGAGGCCGACATCGGCGAAACGGCCGGTGGTCGCTTCCGTCGACGCCTTGCTGAGCGCTGCCTGGTTGTTCGTGATCGAGGACCTCAACGACGAGGACAGCATCAAGGTCGAGATGTAGTTCGCGCTCATCATGGCTTAGTTCCCCACGGCGGCCAGCAGGCTCTGCAACATTTCGTCAACGGTCGAAATGATCTTCGACGAGGCCGAATAGGTGCGCTCGACCTGAAGCATCAAGGACATCTCGTCGTCCATGTTGACGCCGCTGACGTTGGACAGCGCCGCGGTGCTGCGGTCGAGCAGCGTTTTCTGGTAGGTGACGTTGGAGTCCGCGGTCTTGCGCTGGTTTTCGATCCAGCTCGTCGACGACGACGCGTAGTCGATCAGGCTACCACTCGGCTTGCCTTGCGTGGTTGCATCGAACGGCTGCGCCGCATCCATGTCGCCGATGAGCTGCTGCAGCCGGGCCGAGTAGCCGCCGTTGCCGGCGGTGTTGTATGTGTATGCAGGATTGCCGCTGATCGCGCCGTCGCGCAGCAGGTTGGGATTGCCGCCCTGGGCCGGATCGACTGATGCCGCGACACTGATCAGGCCGGCAAGGCCGACCGAGACGGTGGCGCTCGCCGGCATCGCCGGCGCACCGGGATAGGTAAAGAGACCGGGAACGTCGGGCAGCGCCGCGGCGGTCTGATCGCTCTCCCTGAAGGTGTTGATCAGGCCGCGAGCGATTTCGTCGAGCTGACTCTGATAGGTGATGGTGTCCTGGTCACGCAGCTGGGCGAGACCCGCAAGCTTGCCCGACTTCAGCGGCATCACCGAATTGGCGCCTGTGACCGGCACGCCGTCGATATAGACCGCGTTGCCCGTGGTGCCGGGCGAATAGATATTGGTCGCCGTGAAGCTGACCGTTCGCGCCGTCTTGTCGAACAGCACGACGCCGCTGTCGGTATAGAGCGCGGCATCGCCGTTGGTGCGGATCGACATCTCGACGCCGACCTCCTCCGACAGCTTCGAGACGATGCTGTCGCGCTGGTCGAGATAGTCGGTGACGTCGTCACCGGCAATCGTCCCCCTCACGATCGCATTGTTGACCTTGTCGAACTGGGTGAGGAGCTGGTTGATGTTGGCAACCGAGGTCGCCATGTCGGCATCGGCCCCCTCGCGAACCGATTGCACGGTCTTGGTCGCCTCGTTGAGCGAGGTCGCCATATCCTTGGCGGACGTGACCGCCGCCTGCGCCAGCGTGGTGTTGTCCGGCGCGTTGGCATATTGCTGCAGCGCCTTCTTCAGCGCATTGAGCTGCGCCGTCGGCGACTGGTCGAGCTCCGTATCGTCGACCGTGGCAGTTGCGATCTTCTGAAGACCGTCATAGATCGCGCTTTGCTTGGCCGACGACGAGGTCGCGGTCAAGACGTTGTTGTAGAGACCCGAGCTGGCGGCGCGCTGGATCGCCGCCACATAGACGCCGGCCCCGGGCAGATTGTCCAGCACGGCGATCTTGCGCGAATAGCCGGTGGCGCTGGCACCGGCGATGTTGCGCGAGATCGTCGAGGACTGAATGCCCGACGCCATAAGTGAAGCGCGGGCGGAGTCGAGAGCGGCGGTAAGGGACATGATTTGCTCTTGCCCGGAACGGGCGCTGAAGAATTCAGCGCTTCAGGTTGACGACGACGTCGAGCAGGTCGGCACCGGTCTGGAACGATTTCGAGTTGGCGGTGAAGCCGCGCTGGGCCTCGATCATCCCGGTGAGCTCGTCCGCGAGGTCGACGTTGGAGTCTTCCAGGGCGCCGGACTGGATCGTGCCGAGGCCACCGGTGCCGGCATTGCCGGCCTGCGCGTTGCCGGAATTCATGTTGGTCGAGTAGACGTTGCCCGGCTCGGGCGTCAGATTGTCGGGGCTCGCGACGTCGGCCAGCATGATGGTGTAGAGCGTCATCTGCTGCCCGTTCTTGAGCACGGCTGTCACGTACCCGTTCTCGTCGACGTCGACCTTGTCGATGGCCGATGGAGCGCTGCCGTTGACGGTCGCCTTGAAGCTGAAGTCGGTTCCGGTCTGCGTCATGTTCGACAGGTCCAGGGTCGTCGCCGCACCGCCGGGGACGGTGAAGGAGAGAGTCGTCGGGCTCGCCGCGGCCAGCGCGCCTTTGCCGGTTGCGGTCGTATCGAAGGTGAAGGTGGTGGCGGCGCCGACCGACGTACCTGTCGCGGAGTTGTAAGCCTGAATCTGCCAGGTGTCCGAGCCAGCGGCCGTCGCCGTGTGGGACATGTAGACGTCGAGCGTAACGGCCTGGCCGATATTGTTGTAGGCCACGATCGAGCTCTTCGACGAATATGACGCCGGTCCGGGCGGACCGGCGATCACAGCCGCCGTCGGATCCAGATTGCCGGTCGTGAGTGTCCCCGCCGTCGTCGGCACGGGCACTTGCGAAACCTGGGCAATGTTGACGATCTGCATGCCAGACAGGCTGTTCTGCGAGAAATTGGTCACCTTGCCGGGCTGACCCAGAAGGTAGTAGCCGGCCGCGTTGACCAGATTGCCCTGGGCGTCCGGCACGAACGAGCCGGCGCGCGTCAGATATTGCTGCGTGTTGTTGGCGTTCGACACCACGAAGAAGCCGTTGCCCTGGACGGCGAGGTCCGTGGTCGACGTGGTGAACTGCGTATGTCCTGCGTCGCTGATGGCGTAGCGGACCGTCGTCTCGACGGCGCCGGAATCGTAGTTGCCCGAACCGCTCTTCAGGATCAGCGATGAGAATTCAGTCGAAGCCCGCTTGTAGCCGGTGGTGTTGACGTTCGCGATGTTGTCCGAGACCGTCGACAGCTTGTTGGATTGCGCAGACATGCCGGAAACGCCGGTGCGCATAACACCATACAGGCTCATGAATTGGGCTCCTTTGGTAGGTTGCAGCTACAATGAGGGTTCTTGCTTGCGCGGGGCTGATGGTTGGGAACCATGCACAACTTCATGTTGTCAGGTCGTTTTCGGCTGACAGAACGAGCGCGCCTTGTCGGTCCACGCCCCGAAGCCGCTCGAGACGAGATGAGCGACGATGTGACAGACATAACGCTTCTGCGCCGGCTGGTTGTTGGGGCCTGCGTTGTAGCGGGCGACCGCCATGGTCCAGCTGCCCTCGCGCTGCTTCAACTCTTTCAGGAAGCGCGCGGCGTAGTCGACATTCCGGGCGGGATCGAACATCGCCTGCACGGAGGCAAACTTGTCGCCGTGGTAATAGTGGTTGATCTGCATGCAGCCGAGGTCGATCAGCTTGATGCCCTTGGCTCGCATCGCCTCGAAATTCGCGATCGCATCGTTCATGTCCTTGGCGAACACGGTCTGACCGTCGGCGCCAAGCGCATAAGGATAGAGCGCCCCGCGCCGTCCGGTCTCGGTGAGGCCGACGGCGTAGAGAATGCCGAGCGGAATGCCGTGCTGCTGGGCCGCACGCGCCATCTCGCGCTCGCAGGGGCGCGCGCTGTCGGCGGCCGCCTCCGCGGCGCCGGCGTTACAGATAAACAGGGCCGCGACGAGTCTGCGGCGCCACGTCCTGGTCATGACGCGTCTCCTGGTTGGACTGGCGCTCCTGCCGGGCCTGTCTCGCATCGCCGTCCGATTGTCCCGACGACGTGCTGGCGCCGTCGAACGTGCCTTGCGACTGTGAGGATGACTGTTGCTGGCCCGAGAACTGCGGCTGCGACTGCGACTGGCCGGAGCCGCTCTGGAATCCATCGAGCGAGCCGTGCTGGACGGGCGCGACGTCGGCGACGTAACCGGCCGACTGCATCAGGTCGCGGATCGAGTCGCGCTGCTGGTCCAGCATCTGGCTGGTGTCCTTGCGTTCGGCCGCGAGGTGGATCGAGACCTCCGAGCCGACCAGGCGGAGGCGCACGGTGACATTGCCGAGCGCCGGCGGCTCCAGGCTGACGGTCAGGATCTTCAGTGGCTGATCCGGCGCATTGGTCTGCGACCCCGTGAGATCAGGGGCTGCGGACGATGCCGTCGGCGCCGCGGATTCCTTCAGCTCCGCGACCACCGCATTGGCGACCTGTTGTGGAGCGTTGAACTGCGCCGGAGGCAGATGAGTCTCCTGCTGGACCACGGTGACCTTGGTGGCCTCGGGCAATGCGTCCCGGGCCGAGGCCTTGACGGCGCGTTCTACATTCGCCGTAACGGCCTCGAAGCCTGACGTTGCCGGCAACGCCTTTGACGGACCCTCGTTATCCTGCTGTGCGGCTGCTGCCGCCTGCGAACGCACGCCGATCGGGTCGGCAGCAGTCGGCGCGGAATCAGCTGCGGCGATCTTCGCCATGCCCGTAGCCTGGACCTCGCGCTTCGACGTGGAGGCGCGCTCGTCGCGCGCGGACGCATCCTTCCCGTCATCCGCCTGCGATTGCACCTGCGATTTCACGGCCAGCACGACGGCGAGTTCCTGCCCGACGATCGCGGGCATGCTCGACCGGCTCGAAACGTCCGCCTTCGCGGTATCCTCGACCGGACTCTGCGTTTCCGACGATTGATCGGTCTTCTGGCCAGACGATTTGCGGCTGGACTTGGACTCGTCGGCTGCCTCGGTGCGATCGTCTACCGTGTCGTCCTTCCCGGCCTGATGCGCCAGGCGTGCGCGCAGCGTTCCGGTTTTCACGGTCGTGTCGCTGGCCTCGTCGTTGAGTGCCCGCTTCGCCAGGTTCGAGACGGTGTGAAGCAGATCGTTGAACGAGGAATCTGCCTGCGATTTGGTCCCCGCCGCTTTCGCCGAACGCGACGCACCGCGCATGTTGAGGCTCTCGGCGAGACCCGAGAAGAGCTGTCCGGAGGTTCCGCTGAGTTTGGTCATGGGCGGCGATCCTTGGCAAGGAGTTCGAGTTCGCCGAGCTGCTTCTGCGCGCGCGCGAGCGTCGCGTTCGATGATGCGAGATCGAGGCGCGCCGGCGTCGCAGGAGGCTTGTCGGCGGTGGCGGCGGGGCCGCCCGCGAATGGTTTGCGGACGTCGAGCGCGAGCTGCAACGTTGCGTTCAGGAGAGCAACATCGCGCTCGGGCAGCTTCGACCGGTCGAGCGCCTTCAGCTCGGCAAGACCGCCGTCATATTCGTCGGTGAGCGCCCGCGAGGCGCCGCGGAAGAAATGCGCACGCTCGCGCTCCGCCGAGGCGTCGGCGCTGAGCGCCAGCGCACGCTCGGCCGCGAGCCGGGTCACGGGCATCAGTCCACGCAGCATCGCGTTGCGCGCGATCATGAGATGAAGCTTGATGCGGCTGGCGCGGTCGATCTGGTCCAGCAGAGTAACGATCCGCGCAAAGCGGCGCTCGTCGAGAGCCAGGCTCGATTGCGTCAGGCCCGTGGAGAAGCGCTGCCAGAAATCGCCGGCATAGATCGAGTTGCGGTAGTGGCGGATATAGGCCAGCGTCAGGAACTCGAACTTGTCGAAATCCTCGGCCTGCCCGACCAGCAGGATCTCGCGCCGCAGCGCGGCCTCCTCCACCAGCGTTCCGGGCAGGAGCAGACGCGCATCGTCCAGACGCTCGATCGCGAGCGATGCTTCGGTCCGTGCGAACAACGCGCCCTGCACCAGCGCGACCTGTCCGCCCAGGCCCGACGGAAGCGTCCTGGGCTTGACGTCCTTGAGCAGCTCGCGCGCCTCGTCCTGGCGGCCCTCGACATAAGCGAGCGCGCCATCGAACAGCCGTCCGTCGACGTTGATCTTGTCGCGCGGCAGCTTGCGGACCAGTTGCGGCGCGCCGCCGCTGAGCAGGTAGATGACGACGGCCTGGCCGTTCTGCGGATTGCTCCACACGTTCGCATCGGCGGCAAGAAACTTCTCGCCGACCTGCCGGATCAGCGCGATGTGACTGCCATGCGCCGCAGTGTCGCCGTTGGCGATGCCGTCCTGCACCGCCTGCAAGGCACGCACGAGCTCATACGGCTCGCTTGACGTCGAGGCAGGGACCGGCGTCGGATCGGCAAGCGCGGGCGCCGCTGTCGGCGGCAACACCATCAGCAGGGCAGCGCAGAGAAGCGGCCTGATCACGGGCGCTTCTCCCGGATCAGGATCTCGATCCGGCGATTCTGCGCGGCCGCCGGGTCGTTCGGGAGTTTCGGCCGCCGGTCGGCATAACCTTCGACATGCTCGATCCGCTGCGCATCGACGCCGGAGCGGACCAGCATGTAATAGGCCATCTGCGCGCGGGCGGTCGACAGCCGCCAATTGTCGTAGTTCTCCGACTTGTACGGCCGATTGTCGGTGTGGCCGCGGACGATGATCACGCCGGGCCGCTTCGCCACCAGCGGCCCGATCTTGTCGATCACCCGGATCAGTTCGGGCCGCGGCTCAGCCGAGCCGACCGCGAACATGCCGAAGCTCGCATCGTCGGTCAGGCTGACCAGCAGGCCTTCCTCGACCTGGCGCACCTCGGCCACAGGTCCCGCACCGGCCTTGATGTCCGACAGCGCATCCGCGATCGCGGACTGCAGCTGCTTGACGGTCGGCTGCTGTGTTTGTGCAGCCTCGCGCGTTTCGGAATCCTTCTTCGCCTCGTTGGGACGCGCCTGCGCGCCGGACTGCGCGTTCGCCTGGGCGCTGCCGTCGCGGGACGACTGCGACGGCGCGGGCCCCGGCGGCAGCAGGGGCGACAGGCTCGCCGACGACGCATCCGCGTTCGGAGCGATGCTTCCGCCGGCATCATCCGTCCTGGCGCGGCGCGGCTGCGGCTCGCCCTGCCCCGCACTGGAAGCATTGTCGCGCGCGGACGCATTCGGCTTGGGCTCGCTCTCGATAATGCGATCCGCATCCTTGGATGTCTGTGGCGCCAGCTTCCAATAGCCGGGATCGAAGGGATCGCGGTAGGCGTCGCCGCCCTTCAGGCCATCCTCTTCGGCTGATGTCAGCGATCCGGCGCGGCGCTGGCCTGAGGCCTCGTTCGCGTTATTCGCGATCTCGGCAAGCGTCGCATAGGGATCGCGGAACAGGACCTTCTCCTCGTAGAACGGCGGCTTCTCCGCCGTCGGGGAGTCACCGCGACGCTCCTCGCTCGGCCCACCCGGCTGACGCCGGCCCTCCTGGCCGTCGAACGTGGTCGGCTCCTTCTTGGTGAGATCCTTCAGACCTTTCGGCGCCGGCGCGTTCTCGGCGAGCTTGATCGGGTTGAAGTAGCTCGCGACCACCTGCTTCTGGTCCTGGTTGAGCGCGTTGAGCAGCCACATGACCAGGAAGAACGCCATCATCGCGGTCATGAAGTCCGCATAGGCAATCTTCCATACGCCGCCGTGATGCGCCTCCTCGGCGAAGGCGCTGCGCCGGCGGACGATCACGAGCTCCTGCTTGACCTCTTCCATGGCTGCTACCGGCGCGCTTCCTTCAGGCGTTCGCCCCAGGCCGTGATCTGCGTCTCGATCACGGTCTGGTCGGCGACGACACGGACCTCAGAAGTCTCGGCGACCTCGTACTCAACTCCCGTGCGCCTGCTAGCCTCAAGCTGGGTCCTCACGAGGTCGAGCAGCTCGCTCGGGCCGGTGACCTTGAACACCGGCACCGGCGAATTACCGGTCAGCGCCGCGATCTGCTCGACCAGCGATCCCACCGCCTTGTCGCGGACCGCATCGGCGAGGAAAGGCAGCAGGATACGCGCGACGGAGCTCGCGATGTTGGTTTCGATCTCGCGGCAGGCCGCCTCGAAGCCGCCGACGATCGCGACCGCCTGCTGGTCGGACCACTTGGAGCGTTCCTCGCCGAGCCGGATCGCGCTGCGGACGCGCTCCTCGGCGACCCTGGCATCGCCTTCGGCAACACCGGCGGCATGACCGCGACGATAGGCATCTTCGAGAAGATTGACCGGCGGAGCTTCCGCCTCGGGCGCCGGAGGCGCGGGCTGAAGCTGCGGCTGCGATTGAGGCTGACGCTGCGGCTGGGCCTGTGATTGCGGCTCGCGCCTCGCCTCCTTCGGCCTCGTCAGCACGTCCTGGATCTTGGGCGGCGGAGGCGGCGGTGGCGACTTGACCCGGCCATTCGCGTCGAACTGCGTCAGGAGTTTTCCGATTGCCGCGTTCATGCCGCCTCCTCGCGTCGCATCCAGTCTTTAAGGATCGCTGCCGCTTGCGCCTGATCGAGCCGGACGATCTGCTCGAGCCGCTTTTGCGGTGTTCGCTGCATCTTGCCTTCGAGATCCTCGACGAGGTTGAGCTCGGGATCCTGGCTCTCTGTCAATGCAAGGGCCGCGGCGGCTTCGAGTTCGGCAGCCTCAGCCGCCTCGGTCTGCTCCTGCGCCGCACGATGGGTCAGAATGCCGTTGACCGCGGGCCGAAGCCCGAACCAGACCAGCATCGAAGCAACCGCCAGGATCGTCACCGCGTTGATGACGCTG
Source organism: Bradyrhizobium iriomotense (assembly GCF_018130765.1). Classification (GTDB taxonomy): domain Bacteria; phylum Pseudomonadota; class Alphaproteobacteria; order Rhizobiales; family Xanthobacteraceae; genus Bradyrhizobium; species Bradyrhizobium iriomotense_A. The sequence goes on along the minus strand of NZ_JAFCJZ010000014.1, from coordinate 3,798 downwards.
CCGAGCTGCTTGTTGATCATCTCGACGAAGCTGATCGGCGGCACCGGCGCGAGCTCGCGCGAGCCTTCGATGAAGTCGACGGCCGTGACCTGGATCTGGTCGCCGCGCGCCTTGTCCAGCCCGCCGGCCGTCGCCGCGAGCTGGCTGATCTCGGCGAGCTTGCTGTCGACGATGGCCTGGTTGCTCTTGTCGCCGAGATCGGCGACCAGACGCGCGCGGTTGACCAGCACGGCGATGAACAGCTTCTTGACCAGATAGCCGTCGCTCACCGTCGTCGTGGTCTTGGACGAGACCTCGAAATTGGTGACGTCCTCGCGGCGGGTCTTGTCCTCGCTGGAGTTCTTGCCGCCGCCGGCGTTCACCTGCTGATCGGGGAGGTTCTGCTGCACCGTTGTCGGCTGCGAACGATCCGCATTCTGCGACGATTCCTTCTCGCGCACGTTCCGCACCGAACGTTCGGCGCGGCTCTCCGGATCGTAGACGGTCTCGTTGGTCTGCCGCTTGTCGGTGGAGAGCTGCGGCGCGACGCTGACCTCAAAATTGTCCAGACCCAGATACGGCGTCAGCGCCTTGCGGATGTTCTCCTGCACCATTCCGCCGACCGTCTTCTGCAAGCTCGCCATCTTGGTCGGCGCGGCGCTGGCCTCGTCCTCCTCGGCGAGCAGCATCGAGCCGTCGGCATCCAGCACCGTCACCTTGTCGCGGCTCATGCCGGGGATGGCGGCCGCGACCAGATGACGGATCGACTGCGCCGTGCGCGCCTCGATCGCGCCGTCGGTGCGCAGCACGACCGACGCCGAAGGCGGCTGCTGGGTTGCGCGGAACGAGCCGCGCACCGGCAGCACGATGTGCACGCGCGCCGCCTTCACGCCCTTCATCAGCTGGACGGTGCGCGCGATCTCGCCCTCGAGCGCGCGCAGCTTCGTCACTTCCTGCATGAACGAGGTCAGGCCGAGCGAGCCGATCTTGTCGAACAACTCGTAGCCCGAATTGGCGCTGGTCGGCAGGCCCTTCTCGGCGAGCAGCATGCGCGCCTGCATGGTCTGGCTCGGACGCACCGAGACGGCGTCACCGGCGGTATTGACGTCGAAGGCGATGTTCTGCTCGCGCAGCGCTGCGCCCATGCGCGTCACGTCCTCGCGGGTGAGGCCGGTATAGAGCGTCTCGAACTCGGGCCGGCTCAGATAATACGCGCCGCCAACGACGGTGACGAGAACGGCAAAGCCGATCAGTCCCAGGGCCATCAGCCGTCGTGGCCCGAGCTCCAGCAGATTGTTGAGCAGTTGCTGTATCTGCGCACGACTGAACAGCATATGACCTCATACCAATGCGAACGTAGAGGACACTCCGCTGCCAACCTTGTCTGAAGGTTGCGCGAGGCCACGAATGTGTCGGTTCGCGGGCGAGGCGTGGTAAATTTACAAGAAATTGGGTGACGCTGCCGCGCGTATCGGCATCAGGTGCACAGCCGGCTGTATCGCGGCGTGATCGGCTGCGGCGTACTGCTTCAAGTCTGGCGTCGGGAGGTCGATTGCGGGCACGTCATGCGCCGTCACATCCGCCGTTCATGGCGGAGACCGTGCTCCCTTGGGAGCACGGTCGTTTCCAAAGCCGAGGCCTACTTGAACAGCGACAGGATGCTCTGGCTGTTCTGGTTGGCGATCGAGAGCGCCTGAACGCCGAGTTGCTGCTGGGTCTGGAGGGCCTGCAGGCGCGTCGATTCCGCATTCATGTCGGCGTCGACGAGCTGGCCGATGCCGCGATCCACGGAGTCCATCAGGTTCTTGACGAATTCCGTGTTGGTCGCGATGCGGTTCTTGATGGCACCGAGATTAGCGGCAGCCGAGGCAACCGTGTTGATCGCAGCGGTGACCTGGTTGATGTAGCCGTCGAGCTTGGTCTGGTCAGTCGCCGCGTCGGTCAGCGCGCCGATGGCGAGCGTGTCGACCGACGCGAAGCCGGTCGTGCTGTTGCCGGTCACCGTATCCAGGATACCGGTCTTGGTTGCGCCGTTGACGGTGTAGAGCGCGAAGGTGGCGGTCGTCACCGTGATGGAGCCGATGGTGGGCGTACCGCCGACACGCGAGTACGACGACACAAGGTTGAAGCTCGTCGGCGTCGCCGTGGTTCCGGTCGAGGTGTCGATGCTCAGCCAGTTGATGCCGTTGATCGTGGCCGAATTGGCCTTCAGCTTCATATCCTGCTGGATCTGGGTGATTTCCGACTGGATCTTGGTGCGATCGATACCGGCGGTCTTGGCTTCGACCAACAGCGCCTGGAGCTTGGTCAGGCCGGAGTCCTTGTCGCCGATGACCGTGTTCAGAGCGGTGTATTCGGTGTCCACCATCGCGGCCGACAGACCGAGCGAGTCGGAGACTGCGGAGAGCGCGGCGTTGTCGGAGCGCATCGACGTCGCGATCGACCAATAGGCCGAGTTGTCCGCGGCAGTCGAGACGCGCTGGCCGGTCGAGATCCGGTTCTGCGTGGTCGCGAGCTGCGAGCTGACGTTGCGGAGGGTCTGCAGCGCGGTCATTGCAGACGAGTTGGTGAGAAGGCTGGAACTCATTTTTGACGCCCCTTTGAAGATTGATTTGTTAGGGACATACCGGACTTACACCGGTACGACAGGACGGCATCATGCCTTTGGGCTGCGGACGAGCGCGCTCAACCTGACGTAACAGTGGCGATAGCATGCGAAGTTTGTGCGGAGCTTGTGGCTCCGTGACCGGACCGCAACAGGGTGCGCCAAATCAGGGTACGAGGGGCAAGGTGCGAAAGTCATGGCGCGCGACCAACGCACGCCAAATGAAAAGGGCCGCGCTTCTCGCGAAGCGCGGCCCTTTGCCGATGGTTTGAAGCTTAGCGGAACAGCGACAGGATGCTCTGGCTGTTCTGGTTGGCGATCGAGAGCGCCTGAACGCCGAGTTGCTGCTGGGTCTGGAGGGCCTGAAGGCGCGTCGATTCCGCATTCATGTCGGCGTCGACGAGCTGGCCGATGCCGCGGTCCACGGAGTCCATCAGGTTCTTGACGAATTCCGTGTTGGTCGCGATGCGGTTCTTGACGGCACCGAGATTGGCGGCGGCCGAGGCAACCGTGTTGATCGCAGCGGTGACCTGGTTGATGTAGCCGTCGAGCTTGGTCTGGTCAGTCGCCGCGTCGGTCAGCGCACCGATGGCGAGCGTGTCGACCGACGCGAAGCCGGTCGTGCTGTTGCCGGTCACCGTATCCAGGATACCGGTCTTGGTTGCGCCGTTGACGGTGTAGAGCGCGAAGGTGGCGGTCGTCACCGTGATGGAGCCGATGGTGGGCGTACCGCCGACACGCGAGTACGACGACACGAGGTTAAAGCTCGTCGGCGTCGCCGTGGTTCCGGTCGAGGTGTCGATGCTCAGCCAGTTGATGCCGTTGATCGTGGCCGAATTGGCCTTCAGCTTCATATCCTGCTGGATCTGGGTGATTTCCGACTGGATCTTGGTGCGATCGATACCGGCGGTCTTGGCTTCGACCAACAGCGCCTGGAGCTTGGTCAGGCCGGAGTCCTTGTCGCCGATGACCGTGTTCAGAGCGGTGTATTCGGTGTCCACCATCGCGGCCGACAAACCGAGCGAGTCGGAGACTGCGGAGAGCGCGGCGTTGTCGGAGCGCATCGAGGTCGCGATCGACCAATAGGCCGAGTTATCCGCGGCAGTCGAGACGCGCTGGCCGGTCGAGATCCGGTTCTGCGTGGTCGCGAGCTGCGAGCTGACGTTGCGGAGGGTCTGCAGCGCGGTCATTGCAGACGAGTTGGTGAGAAGGCT
>NZ_JAFCJZ010000013.1 GCF_018130765.1 Bradyrhizobium iriomotense | reverse complement strand
TCACCTTCAAGAACGGCCTCGAATACTTCCATGCCGTCGCAGCAGGATGGAGCCTCAGAGATATGTGCATGCCCTAGGGCGAAGGCCGGGACCCATAACCACAGGGAGTAGTTTGGCGAAGACTGCTGGTTCGGTACGCCGACTGTCCGCAATCGATAAATCACGCGGTATGGGTCCCGGCCTTCGCCGGGACGACACCGGGCGCGTGGTCGGCAGCGCCGCCTACACTTCCCGTCGGCTCAAGAACGCCAGCCGCTCGAACAAATGCACGTCCTGCTCGTTCTTCAGGAGTGCGCCGTGCAGCGGCGGGATCAGTTTGCGCGGGTCGCGCTCGCGCAGCTGCTCGACGCTCATGTCCTCGTTGAGCAAGAGCTTGAGCCAGTCGAGCAATTCGGAGGTGGAGGGCTTCTTCTTCAGGCCGGGCACCTCGCGCACCTCGAAGAAGATGCGCAGGGCTTCCTCGACGAGGCGCTTCTTGATGCCGGGGAAGTGGACGTCGACGATGCGGGCCATCGTGTCGGCGTCGGGGAACTTGATGTAGTGGAAGAAGCAGCGGCGCAGGAACGCGTCCGGCAGCTCCTTCTCGTTGTTGGAGGTGATCATCATGATCGGGCGCTGCTTGGCCTTGATCGTCTCGCCGGTCTCGTAGACATGGAATTCCATGCGGTCGAGCTCGAGCAGCAGGTCGTTGGGGAACTCGATGTCGGCCTTGTCGATCTCGTCGATCAGGAGCACCGGGCGCTGTTCGGCCGTGAAGGCCTCCCACAGCTTGCCGCGCTTGATGTAGTTCTTGATGTCGGAGACGCGGGCATCGCCGAGCTGGCTGTCGCGCAGGCGCGACACCGCATCGTATTCGTAGAGGCCCTGCTGTGCCTTGGTGGTGGACTTGATGTGCCAGGTCAAAAGCGGCGCGTTCAGCGCCTTGGCCACTTCCTCCGCCAGCACCGTCTTGCCGGTGCCGGGCTCGCCCTTCACCAGGAGCGGGCGCTCGAGCACGATCGAGGCATTGACGGCGACCTTGAGATCATCGGTCGCAACATAGTCCTTGGTGCCGGTAAATTTCATCGCACGTCCTTGTTGGTCGTCGTCGCGAGGCTGTTGCCAATTTCATTGCTCTGGTCGCGACAAGCGAACGGCCGCTCGTGGCGGCCGTTCCTGGTTCGGTCAGGCTTTCAGACCCGTTTTATCAGCGAAAGGATGACCAGCACAATCACCGCGCCGATCGTGGCGTCCACGATGGCGCCGAACGTGCCGGTGGCAAGCCCGATGTGCAACTGGGGCAGAACCCAGCTTGCCACCAGCGCGCCGATGATGCCGACGACGATGTTGCCGATCAGCCCAAATCCCGCCCCGTGGACAATCTTGCCGGCGAGCCAGCCGGCGATCGCGCCGATGATGAGTGCTGCGAGAATTCCCATTGCAAACGTCCCCAAAACAACCCCTTGAGGCGGTCAATTCTAGAGCAAAAAGCCTCCCGGTCCAGCGCTCAAGGACGACCTGCGCCCCTTGACGTTCTCCACCCGACGGGCAATCTGTCACCCATGTTCCTGCAATTCTTCACCTCTCTGCGCGACGCGCAGGTCCCCGTGACGCTGCGCGAATACCTCACGCTGATGGAGGCGCTCGACGCCGACCTTGCGGATTACACGGTCGAGAATTTCTACTATTTGTCGCGCGCCTCGCTGGTGAAGGACGAGCGCAACCTCGACAAGTTCGACCGCGTCTTCGGCACGGTGTTCAAGGGGCTGGAAAGCCTGCTCGATGCCATGGAGAAGGCCGAGATTCCCGAGGAGTGGCTGAAGAAGCTCGCCGAAAAGTACCTCACCGAGGAAGAGAAGAAGCAGATCGAGGCCATGGGCTGGGACAAGCTCATGGAGACCCTGAAGAAGCGCCTCGAGGAGCAGAAGGGCCGCCACCAGGGCGGCAGCAAATGGATCGGCACCGCCGGCACCTCGCCGTTCGGCGCCCACGGTTACAATCCCGAAGGCGTGCGCATCGGCCAGGAGAAGAACCGCAACAACCGCGCCGTGAAGGTGTGGGACAAGCGCGAGTTCAAGGATCTCGACGGCAATGTCGAGCTCGGCATCCGCAACATCAAGGTGGCGCTGCGCCGCCTGCGCAAATTCGCGCGCACCGGCGCACCCGACGAGCTCGATCTCGACACCACCATCCGCGAGACCGCCAATCACGGCTATCTCGACGTGCACATGCGCCCCGAGCGGCGCAATGCGGTGAAGCTGCTGGTGTTCTTCGACATCGGCGGCTCCATGGACGCGCATATCGAGCAGGTCGAGGAGCTGTTCTCGGCGGCGAAGAGCGAGTTCAAGCACATGGAGTATTTCTACTTCCACAACTGCCTCTATGAAGGCGTGTGGAAGCAGAACAAGCGCCGCTTCACCGACCGCACGCCGACCTGGGACGTGCTGCACAAATATCCGCATGACTACAAGGTCGTGTTCGTCGGCGACGCCTCGATGAGCCCGTACGAGATCATGGTGCCCGGCGGCTCGGTCGAGCACGTCAACGAGGAGCCCGGCTCGGTCTGGCTCGACCGCATCATCCGCACCTATCCGCATGCGGTGTGGCTGAACCCGGTGCAGCAGAAGCACTGGGACTATTCGGAATCCACCACCATCATCAAACGCATTTTTGCGAACCGCATGTACCCGATCACGATCGAGGGGCTGGAAGGTGCGATGAAGGAATTGACGCACTGACTGATGACGGGCGCGCCCCATCGGCGATGGGACTGCGCTCCCTCCCCCGCTTGCGGGGGAGGGTTGGGGAGAGGGTCTCTCCTCTAGCGGCGCTCCCCAAGAGGAGAGAGCCCTCACCCGCGTCGCTCCGCTCCGCGACCTCTCCCGCAAGCGGGAGAGGTGACCTCCACCTCCGGCAGTTCGCCCGGAACGGCGACGTAACAAGAGGGAGAACCATATGCCCCAGACCATCACCCGCGGCATCAAGGCGCTGATCGACGAGGCCAATGCCGAGATCGAGACGCTCACCGCCAAGGATGCCATCGAGATCTCCAAGAACGGCGACGTCGTCATCGTCGACATCCGCGATCCCCGCGAGATCGAACGCGACGGCCGCATCCCCGGCGCCTTCGCCTGTACCCGCGGCATGCTCGAATTCTGGATCGATCCGCAGAGCCCCTACGCCAAGCCGATCTTCCAGGAGGACAAGAAGTTCGTCTTCCACTGCGCCGGCGGCCTGCGCTCCGCGCTCGCGGCCAAGACCGCGCAGGACATGGGCCTGAAGCCCGTCGCCCACATCGCCGGCGGCTACGCCGCCTGGCGCGATGCCGGCGGCCCGACGGAGCAATGGGAGCCGAAGAAGAAGGGCTAATCGCTCTCGTCATTCCGGGGCGCGACGAAGTCGCGAGCCCGGAATCCATTCATCCACCAACTCCGCGGCCCGATGGATTCCGGGTTCGCGCTTCGCGCGCCCCGGAATGACAAGGAAAGTTCAATGACCGCCACCGACCCCCTCGTCTCCACCGAATGGCTCGCCGCCCACATCAACGACGCCAACGTGAAAGTGCTCGACGCCAGCTTCAAGCTGCCGGGCGTGCTGCCGCTGCCGAAGGATGACTACCTCGCCGCGCACCTTCCGGGCGCAGCGTTCTTCGACGTCGATGCGGTGTCGGATCATTCCAACCCGCTGCCGCACATGTATCCAAGCGCCGATCAGTTCGGCCGTGACGTCGGCAATCTCGGCATCGGAAATAGCGACACCGTCGTGCTTTACGATGCCGGCGGCTGGGTTGCCGCGCCCCGCGCGTGGTGGATGTTTCTGGCCTTCGGGCACGGCAATGTGCGCATCCTCAATGGCGGCCTGAAGAAGTGGCGTGCCGAGGGGCGTCCGGTCGAGAACGGCGAGGTGAAGCCGAAGCCCGCGAGCTTCAAGGCGAGCTACGATTCAAAACGCGTGCGCAGCATGCAGCAGCTCATCGCCAACGTCGAAAGCCGCGCCGAGCAGGTGATCGATGCGCGTGCCGCCGATCGCTTCGAAGGCCGCGCGCCCGAGCCGCGCGCCGGCATTCGCTCCGGCCATATCCCCGGCGCCCGCAACGTGCCCTACAATTTGCTATTCGATGCCGCGACCGGCGAGATGAAGCCGCTCGATGACTTGCGCGCTGCCTTCACCGGCGCCGGCGTCAAGCTCGATGCACCGATCGTGACCAGCTGCGGCTCCGGTGTGTCCGCTGGCGTGCTGACGCTCGCGCTCTATCGCCTGGGGATCACCGACACCGCGCTCTATGACGGCTCATGGTCGGAATGGGGCCAGGAGAAGGGCCCGCCGATCGCGACCGGCCCGGCGTGAGCTACTGGCGCGTCCTCGTGGCGGTCGTCGTCGCAAACGTCTGCGGCTGTCCGAACGGATCGAGCTGTTGCTGCAGCTGTTGAGGCGGCGGACGCCGCACCACGTGGTGCCGCTTCTTCGCCTTGGCCTGGCGCTTGGTCGCCTTGTCGTCAGCCTTGCTGCCGTCGACCTTGGCCTTCGCCGGCGGATCCTTCGGGGCCGTGGCGGCGGGATCGTTCAGTGCGGCCAGCTTGGCCGGAGCGGCGTCGACCGCCGGGGAGGCCGGAGCGGGACTGGGATCGGCCGGCGCCGTCACGCTGGCGGTTGCGGCAGGCTTCGCCTCGGGAATCGCCGCCGTGGCGTCGGCGGGCGTGAGCGTGTCTGTCGCGGTGGGCGCTGCGGCTTCCGCCGCGGTCTCGGCCTTGGCCGGCTCCGAGGCGTCAGCCGTGGCCGCGGCGACCTGCGGCGCAGCATCGGCCTCGCTGGTCACCGGGGCGGTCTGCTCAGGCTCCTGGACCGGCAGTCCGATTGTCGGCACCTGGTCGCGCAACGTCGGCGCGGGCTCGACCGGCTCCGGCTCCGCGCGCAAGGCCGCGAGCACCGGCTGGGCCGGCTCGGGGCTCTGCGCGAACACCTGCTCCTGCGGACCGTTCCGCCAGGAGGGGTTGCTGACATACTGCTCATGGGTCGCCCGCAGCAGCGCGGCGGCCCCTAGGCCGAACACCAGGATGGAGGTTGACAGCAGGATCGCGGCAAACAGGAAGCGAAAGCCGGGAAGCATCGGACGGGTTACGAATTTCCGCCCCGGCGGGTGGCGGCCGGGACCCAAGAGCCATCTGAACGCGGTGACGGTACTGGTTGCCGTGTTCGCCACGCGGGGGTTCTGAGCTCAAAGCGGAGGCGAATCAGGCTGATTCGAACATATCGCAACGATTCCGCGCCATTCCCTAAAAATCGGGGCCGAAGCTCCGGCAATGGACGGCGCAATGCGATTTCCGCCCCGTGATGCAACGGGGCAACGGTAGTCTTGCGGATCACAAATCGGCCAATCCGGCGCAAATCGGCCTGATATGTCTTGAATGTGCCGCTATCTTCGGTCATTTGGCCGTTAACGGTCCTGATGGGGCCCCGGGGCTATACAAGAGCGATGATGATCAAACATTTTCTGACGATATGCGCTGCCGCAACAGTCGCTGCGGCGGGAACCTCGCTCGTGCAGGCTCAAAGCTATCCGGTCCAGCAGGTGCCGAGCTACGGCGCGCCGGCCGAATATCGCCCCGGCGATCGCACCCCGAATTTCGACTCGCTGGACGACGAAGACGACGCGATGCCGCAGGCGTCGCTGCCGCCGCCCGGCCCGGGCGGTCCGATCACCTCGCCCAACGATCCGCGCTACGGTCGCCCCGCCGGCCCGCCGGTCTATTCGGCGGCCCCGCCGCAAGGGCCGGTGATGTCGCCGGATGACCCGCGCTATGGCCGCCCGGCCGGCGCTCCGCCGGTCTATTCGGGGGCTCCGCAGCAGGGCCCCGTGATGTCGCCCGACGATCCCCGCTATGGCCGCCCCGCTGGCCCGCCGCCGGTGATCTATGCCGATCGTCCGGCTCAGGCACCCGCGGGGGATGGCTTGCGTCCGCCGGAAGCGGTTGGTGGTCCCGCCGCGACTGGAACGGTCCAGGCCGGGCAGCCGCCCGTCGGCGCCGATGGCCGGCCGATGACGATCGCCTCGCTGCCGCCCGAAGAGCAGCCCGATGCTGCCCCGGCTCAGTTGCCGCCGAACCTGCGTCGCCAGGAGGTCTCGTTCCAGACCAAGGAGCCGGCCGGCACGCTCGTGGTCGATACGCCCAACACCTATCTCTACTACGTGCTCGGAGGCGGCCGCGCGATCCGCTACGGCGTCCGCGTCGGCCGCGACGGCTTCACCTGGACCGGCGTGCAGAAGATCACCCGCAAGGCGGAGTGGCCGGATTGGCATCCGCCGACCGAGATGATCGAGCGCCAGCCCTATCTGCCGCGCTTCATGGCCGGCGGCCCCGGCAATCCGTTAGGGGCCCGCGCGATGTATCTCGGCTCGACCGTGTACCGCATCCACGGCACCAACCAGCCCTCGACCATCGGCAAGTTCGTCTCGTCCGGCTGTATCGGCATGCTGAACGAGGACGTCTCGGACCTGTTCGATCGCGTCAAGGTCGGCACCCGCGTGGTGGTGATGCCGGGCGGCCCGTCGCCGGGAACGGCGACAGCGTCCGCAGCGCCCGCGCCGGCTCCGATGTCCGCTCAGGCCGGTCCGGTCCCGGGCACGCAGCCGACGGTGGTGCCGCCGCTGCCCGCACCGGTCACCGTGCGCTAATCGCTTCGAACGAGATCAAATTGCGAAGGGCGTGCCGATGGCACGCCCTTTTCATTTCAGGCCAGCTTGCGCGGCAGCTCAGCGCCTCTGGTGAAGGCGTCGATCGCCTCGACCATCTGGCCGTAATGGATGCGCAACCCGTCCTCGGTCGCGTAGCCGAGATGCGGCGTCAGCACGAGATTGTCGAGCTTGCGGAAGGGATGGTCGACCGGCAGCGGCTCGACTGAGAACACGTCGATGCCGGCGCCCGCGATCTTGCGCTGCTGCAAGGCCTCCAGCAGCGCCTGCTCGTCCACGATCGGCCCGCGCGCGGTGTTGACGAGGAAGGCGGTCGGCTTCATCCGCGCGAGATCGGCGCGGCCGACGAGACCACGCGAGCGGTCGCTCAGCACCACGTGGATTGTGACGATGTCGGCCTTCGCGAACAGCTCCTCCTTGGTGGCGTAGCCGACGCCGGCTGCCGCGCACTTCTCCGGCGTCAGGTTCGGGCTCCAGGCGATCACGTTCATGCCGAACGCCTTCGCAATGCCCGCCATCTTGCTGCCGAGCTTGCCCAGCCCAACAACGCCGAGCGTCATCCCCTCGATCTCGACGCCGGCAAAGGTCTGCCACGGTTCGCCCGCATGCATGCGCGCGTTCTCGCGGCCGATGCCGCGGGTGAGCTCCAGGATCAGGCCCATGGTGAGCGGTGCCGTGGGATCGCGCGAATATTGCGTGCCGCCGATGGCGATGCCGCGCCCCTTCGCGGCCTCCATGTCGATCGCGGCGTTGCGCATGCCTGACGTCAGCAGCAGCTTCAGCTTCGGCAAGCTATCGAACAGGCTCTTGGGGAACGCCGTGCGCTCGCGCATCGCGCAGATGATCTCGAAGTCGGCGAGCGCACTGGCTGCGGCCTGCTCCGAGGCAAAGGGATGGCTGAACACGGTGACGTCGACACGGTCCGACAGTTTCGGCCAATCGGCGACGTCGAGGGCAAGGTTGAAATAGTCGTCGAGGATCGCGCAGCGCAGCCGGCTCATCAGCATTCATCCATGGCGAGAGGTGACGGCGCTGGGCGAGGGCGCCATCGTCGGAACCGGGCCATGGTTGCGCGCAATCAGCCTCGCGCGCAAGCAGCCTGCATCTTCAAAAATCCGATAGGAGGTCGTCGCTCAGAGGTCGCGGGGCTTCAGCCGGATCGGCGCATCCAGGCCGTGCTTGGCGCGCCAGGCGGGGCCGGGGCCGCGCATGTAGTGCAGTTCGGGACGGTAGGGGTTGAAGGCGGTGGTGAAGAAGCGCTTCCAGAAGGCCTTGATCTCCGAGACGAAACCGGAGACGTGTCCGGCTCCTGCCGGAACGGGAAGGGAATTGGTCTCGATCAGAGCCATGATGCCGGCCTCGCTGTGCTCCCCGTTCGTTCTGAGCGGGCGGCGCTGTTTCCGCGCGAAACCGAGCTTTGGCCTGCTTTATTAAAAAATGGTTTCAATTGTCCGGATCTGCGTCCGGATGGTGTCCGTCCCGTATTCATCCGTGGTGAACGGAGGGAAAACGTTGCCCTTTGGGGGCGGGATCGTTACATCGGCGGCAAGCAAATTTCCTCAAATCGAAGGTTTCACGGGACCGATGGCGCGCCAGTTCGTCTACTTCATGGAAGGCCTGACCAAGAGCTACCCGACCCGCAAGGTGCTCGACAACATTCGGCTGAGCTTTTACCCGGACGCCAAGATCGGTGTTCTCGGCGTGAACGGCTCCGGTAAGTCGACCCTGCTCAAGATCATGGCCGGGCTCGACAAGGAATACACCGGCGAGGCCTGGGTCGCCGAGGGCGCCCGCGTCGGCTATCTCGAGCAGGAGCCCCACCTGGATCCTGCGCTGTCCGTGCGCGAGAACGTCATGCAGGGCGTCGCCAAGCAGAAGGCGATCCTCGACCGCTACAACGAGCTTGCCGTCAACTACTCGGACGAGACCGCCGACGAGATGACCAAGCTCCAGGACGAGATCGAGGCCCAGGGTCTCTGGGATCTCGACAGCAAGGTCGACCAGGCCATGGACGCGCTGCGCTGCCCGCCCGACGATGCCGATGTGACGAAACTCTCGGGCGGTGAACGCCGCCGCGTCGCGCTCTGCCGGCTTCTGCTCGACCAGCCCGAGCTGCTGCTGCTGGACGAGCCGACCAACCACCTCGATGCCGAGTCGGTGTCGTGGCTCGAAGGCCATCTGCGCAACTATCCCGGCGCGATCCTGATCGTCACCCACGATCGTTACTTCCTCGACAACGTCACGGGCTGGATCCTCGAGCTCGATCGCGGCAAGGGCATTCCCTACGAAGGCAACTACTCGTCCTGGCTGGTGCAGAAGCAGAAGCGGCTTGAGCAGGAAGGCCGCGAGGATGCCGCGCACCAGAAGACGATTGCGCGCGAGCAGGAATGGGTCGCCTCGTCGCCGAAGGCACGCCAGGCCAAGTCGAAGGCGCGTTACCAGCGCTACGAGGAACTGCTCAAGCAGGCCAGCGAGAAGCAGACCCAGACCGCGCAGATCATCATCCCGGTTGCCGAACGCCTCGGCGCCAACGTGGTTGATTTCGAATCGCTCAGCAAAGGCTATGGCGATCGCCTCCTGATCGACGATCTCACCTTCAAGCTGCCACCCGGCGGCATCGTCGGTGTGATCGGTGCCAACGGCGCCGGCAAGACCACGCTGTTCAAGATGATCACCAAGCAGGAAACGCCGGACAAGGGCACGATCACGGTCGGCGAGACCGTGCATCTCGGCTATGTCGACCAGTCGCGCGATGCGCTCGACGGCAAGAAGACCGTGTGGGAGGAGATCTCCGGCGGCAACGAGCTGATCCTGCTCGGCAAGAAGGAAGTGAACTCGCGCGGCTATTGCTCGTCGTTCAACTTCAAGGGCGCGGACCAGCAGAAGAAAGTCGGCGCGCTCTCGGGCGGTGAACGCAACCGCGTGCATCTCGCCAAGATGCTGAAGTCCGGCGCCAACGTCCTCCTGCTCGACGAGCCGACCAACGACCTCGACGTCGACACGCTGCGCGCGCTCGAAGAGGCGCTGGAGGATTTCGCCGGCTGCGCCGTCATCATCAGCCACGATCGCTGGTTCCTCGACCGCATCGCGACCCACATCCTGGCCTTCGAAGGCGACAGCCATGTCGAATGGTTCGAAGGTAACTTCCAGGACTACGAGAAGGACAAGATGCGCCGGCTCGGCCAGGACAGCATCATTCCGCACCGCGTGAAGTACAAGAAGCTGACGCGGTGATTTCGGCATGATGCGGCGGGCGCTCATCGCTGCGGTGATCGTGGTCATCTGCGGCGGGTCGTCCGCCCGCGCCGCCGACGCGGGCTTCACGCAGTTCATCGCCTCGCTCTGGCCGGAGGCGCAGGCCGCCGGCGTCTCGCGCGTGACGTTCGACGAGCAGACGCGCGGGCTTGAGCCCGACTACAAGCTGCCCGATCTGATTTTGCCGGGACGGCCCGCGACCGGCGCGCCGTCGCAGGCCGAGTTCGTGCAGGTACCTGCCGACTACGTCAAGGACGCCTCGATCGCGAGGCTTGCCGGCGAGGGGCAGCGGCTGCTGCAAAAATATCGTCCGGCGCTGACCGAGATCGAGAAGAGCTCCGGCGTGCCCGCGACCGTCATGCTGGCGATCTGGGGACGCGAGACCGATTACGGCCGCTACACGCTGCCCTATGATCTGGTTCGTGTGCTCGCGACGCAGGCCTATGTCGGACGGCGCAAGGACACCTATCGCAACGAGTTCATCCTCGCGCTGAAAATCCTCGGCGAAGGCGTGGTGACGCGCAAGGACATGCGTTCGTCATGGGCCGGCGCGACCGGGCTCACGCAATTCCTGCCATCGGAATATTACAAGCACGGCGTCGATTTCGACCGCGACGGGCGCATCGACATCTGGCATTCGGTGCCGGATGCGCTGGCCTCGGCCGCGCAGCAACTCGTCAACAAGGGCTGGCAGAGCGGCGTGCGCTGGGCCTACGAGGTGCAGGCGCCGGCGAAGGTCGATTGCACGACGGGCGTGCCGGAGGTGACGAAGCCGATCGGCCAGTGGCTGCGTGAAGGCTTCGTGCCGGTGCGCGGGCAGAAGCTCAGCGCCGCAGAGCAGGCGCAGCCGGCCTCGCTGCTGCAGCCCGAAGGCATCTATGGTCCGTCGTTCCTCACGACGAAGAACTACTTCGTCATCAAGGAATACAATTTCTCGGACCTCTACGTGCTGTTCGTCGGCCATCTCAGCGACCGCATGACGAGCCCGCTGCCGTTTGCGACGCCCTGGTCGGCTTCGAAGCAATTGCGCACCAAGGATGTCGAGACCATGCAGCGCGGCCTCACGCGCGCCGGGCTCTACAAAGACAAGATCGACGGCAAGGCCGGCATGCAGACCCGCGCTGCGCTCGGCGCCTATCAGAAGTCGGCAGGCCTCAAGGTCGATTGCTGGCCGAGTGAAGAGGTGCTGCGTTCGATCCAGGCGGCGCGCTAAAGCGCGATGAGATTTGGATGTTGTTGTTTACGCATGATCTTTTCGGAAAACCGCTTCGCACGTTTCCGGATCATGCTTTAGCGTGTGACCAAAGAAAAAGCCCGGCCGATGCTCTCGGCCGGGCTCCTTGATCGCGGCGCGCATGCGCCAATGCGATCAGATCAGTAGCAGACGCGAACCGGGCGGCTGACCCAGCCGTAGCCGTCCCAATAGCGCTCACGACGCCAGTAGCAGGGCGCGGGCGGCGGGGGCTCGGCAACGTAAACGGGGCCGCCATAGGCGGGACGGCTCGAGGCGATGGCGCCGCCGACGATGGCGCCGCCGATCAGGCCGGCTGCGATACCGGCGCCGACGCCGTCATGGGCCTTCGCGGACGGAGCAGCGGTCACCAGCGAACCGGCGACCGTCGCAACCGTGAGGGCGGCAACTAAAGTCTTCTTCATGCTTTTGGCTCTCCTGGGAGATGGGTTCCTCTTGTTAGAGGCGCCCGGGGTTCAAAGGTTCACGCACACTCTGATGGAATTGGCCTTGCAGCTAGGAAGCGCGCAAATGGTCAATCCACGGTAAACGCACACGGAGCTGTGACGAGAAAAAGCGGTCTTTTTCAGGCCCCAAGATGAACGGCATATCCGTAGTGAACCGGCTCAGGCAACTGTTGCAAACGGGCCGGCTCGAGGGGCTCAGCCGCAAACCCGGACGCGGCGGACGCGCCAGGCGTAGCCATCCCAGAAGCGCTGCTTCTGCCAGACGCAGCCGCCGTAATAGTCGTCAGCGACATAACCCGGGCCCGGCGCGTAGTAACGCGGCGGGTAATAGCCCGGTTCATAATAGCCGGGACCTGGTCCGTAATAATACGGAGATGCCAGCGCACCGCCGACGATGGCGCCGCCGATGATGCCCGCCGCCACGCCGGCCGCGACGCCGCGCTGGGCATGGGCCGGCGTTCCGGCCGTCAGGGCCACAATGGCGAGGGCAGCGGCTGCCAGGAGCGATTTCTTCATCGGATGACCTTTCGCATAAGCACGCGGGAACTCTTTGGGGGCAGAGTTCCATACTTCGTTTGAATGATCAATGAACGGCACCTTTGCCGGGGGCGACCAATTGGTATGGACCGCAGGTCTGCCAGGAGACGACGATGGGCAACGCGATGATCAATGCATTGATTGCTGCCGGGATCATCTTTGCGATCGGCTACGGCTGGATCTCCCACCTCCAGAACCGCGGCCAGCGCCGCTCGCGCGCGGGGGCCGGCGGCGATAGTGGGGGTGGCGGCGACAGCTACTCGGGGACCAGCGACGGCTTCTCGCTGGGCAGCTGGTTCTCCGGCGACAGCTCGGGCAGCTCGACCGACGGCGGCAGCTGCTCCAGCAGCGACAGCGGCAGCAGTGGCGGAGATTGCGGGGGCGGCGGCGACGGTGGGGGAGGCGGTGGCGGCGACTAGGCGGGCAACCTTGATCCACCGCAATACCCTATTTTAGAGCCGTTCTAGGCTGTGTCCGGGCCAGTTTGGAATAGCTTCAAATACCGGTTTTTCCCTTTGCATCCGGCTGGCCCGTTAAATATCGATGATGGCGCATCACCGAAGGGCCTGCCGCTTCCATGATCGTTTGTTCCTGTAACGTGCTGAGCGATGATGATATCCGCGCCGCCGTCGCCGAGTCCGACGACGCCGTGCGTCATGCCAAGCAGGTCTATGGATGCCTCGGCTGCAGCGCCGAATGCGGCCGCTGCGCTCGCACCATCAAGACGATCATCGACGAAGCCCTTGGTCCCTGCGCCAAGTCCTGCTGCTCCGGCTGTCCGCACAGCCACACCGTGGCTGCCAATGACGAGACCGCCGAGCTCGCCCAATTCGCCCTTGCGGCCTGCTGAAAACTTCCGCAACCCCGGCTGAGCTTTTCCCCGGCTGCGTTCCCGTAGCTGGTTGCCCTCATGCGTAAAGTGATTTAGAAGCGTTCTAAATTCGGTTTGGGGCCGATTTGGACTGCAAGAGCTGGAGTGAACCATGCAGGGCGACGCAAAAGTCATCGACTATCTCAACAAGGCACTGCGTCACGAGCTGACTGCGATCAACCAGTACTGGCTGCACTATCGCTTCCTCGACAATTGGGGCCTCCTCGACATGGCCAAGGTCTGGCGCAAGGAGTCCATCGAGGAGATGGAGCACGCCGACAAGCTCACCGCGCGCATCCTGTTCTTCGACGGCTTCCCGAACATGCAGGTGCTCGATCCCCTGCGCATCGGCCAGAACGTCAAGGAGATCATCGAGTGCGACCTCGCCGCCGAGATGAGCGCGCGGGCGCTCTATCAGGAAGCGGCCACCTACTGCCACAGCGTCAAGGACTACGTCACGCGCGACCTGTTCGAGAAGCTGATGAGCGACGAAGAGCATCACATCGACTTCCTCGAGACCCAGCTCGACCTGATCGGCCGCATCGGCCTCGAGCTCTACACCCAGAAGCACGTCGGCGGGCTCGAGGGCGAGGGGCATTAAGCTCCACACTTCGGTGTCGTCCCGGCGAAGGCCGGGACCCATACCGCGTGATCTATCTGCCAGCGCGCTGGTGTCAGTACCGCGCGAGAAGTTCTTCACTACCAGCTTTCGCCAAACCGCTCCCTGGGGCTATGGGTCCCGGCCTTCGCCGGGACGACACCGCAATTGTGGCGCCACCTACAGCTGTGTCTTGTAGCGCTGTTCGATGATTTCCTGGCTCTCCGGTTCGCCGAGGCCCGTCTGGTCGTGAATGACCTGACCGATGCTCGGCATCACCGAGCGCTGCACCTTCTCCGGCGACCACAGCTTTGAGCGCATCAGCGCCTTGCCGCAGTGGAAATAGACTTCGCTCACGGCGACGTTCAGCACCGCGCGCGGCGGCTTGCCGAACTCCACCATCGCGGCGAGCAGGTCCGGATCGGCCGACAGTGTGCCGCGTCCGCCGACGCGCAGCGTCTCGTCGATGCCGGGGACGAAGAACAACAGGTGCACGAAACCCGAGCCTTCGACGACGTTGCGAAAACTGTCGATCCGGTTGTTACCGGAGCGGTCGGGCATCAGCAGCTGGTTGGGACCTGCGACATGGACGAAGCCGATGCCGCCGCCGCGCGGCGAGGCATCGACGCTGCCGTCCGCGCCTGACGTTGCAAGCACGCAGAACGGCGACATCTCGATGAATTTCTTCGCATGCGCATCGATCGCGGGACGCGCTTTCGCGATTACGCGCGGGCTCGGCTTGGCATAGATGGTGGCGAGGTCTTCGGCGCAAAGATCGGTCAACGGCATCCCTCCGCATCGGCTTGGCCTCAAACTAGCCGATCGCACCGTCTCCAGCCAATGGAATCCGTCAAGACGCGTTACACGGCATCCGCCGGCACGAAACAGCTGATGATGATGGCACCGCGGTGGTGGACGTACCACACCACGGCCTGCCCGACCGGATTGCCCTGATCGCGGATGATGGCGCGTTCGGGCACTTCCATCCACTGTCCCTCGATCGGCACCCAATAGGTGCCGCCACGCACATCATAGTCGGTGCGATGGCCGTCGGAGATGTCGCAGCAGGGCACGCCGTTCGGCGCGATCACGCTCTTGAACCAGGCGCGAATGTCGGGCGGGACGTGATCATATTGCCCGTTGTCGAACGCGAACGCGGCGCTCGTCAGCGCCGTCGCTGCAGCTAGCCAGACGCACAGCGCGAGCCTGTGCATGCGATCCTCCTCACCGCGTTCTGCGCCACCGGCGCGCAATCGCGTCGCGCGTCGATTCGTATCGTTGACGCGATTAAGCCCGAGCTGCCGGCGCATTGCATGCTCAAATAATATGCGGCGCCTAAAGCATGATCCGGAAAAGTGCGAAGCGGTTTTCCGAAAAGATCATGCGCAAACAACAACCTAAAGCGCGATAATGATTCATCCAAATGTCATCGCGCTTTAGGCGCCGCATATGATGCATTGCGATATGAGGATTTGCGCTCCGCTGTCCTACATCGTCCGTTGCGGCGCGGTTTGCAGCAATTGCCTGATTTGCTCGCTGTAGAACTTTGCGTTGCTGGTGGTGCCGTGGCCGCGCGTCTCGGTGCTGGCGGGGATCAGGTAGAGGCGGCCGTTCTTGATGCGCTTCATCGCAGCGTCGGTGATGCCGGTCTCGGGCGGGTTGCGCTCGTCGTCGGCGGAATTGATCAGCAGCAGCGAAGCTTCGATCGCCTCCAGCTTTTCGCCCGCATTGTAGTCGTGCGAGGATTCCCACTGGTAGAGGAAGTCGTTGGTATCAGCCGTGATCGGCGCCGCGAGCCGTTCGTCGACGATCTTGTCGGCCTTGGCCGCCGTCGGCGCCTGCGATTGATAGGCCAGCGTGCCGCCGATGCTGGCGATGCCGTAGGCGGTGATGGCGTATTTCATCATGCGCGGCTGGCTGGTGTAGTTGCCGCCGTTGTAGTCGGGATCGTTGCGGATGGTGTCGAGCATGATCCGCCGCAGCATCCAGTTGCGCGATGCCATCTCGGTCGGCTGCGAGGCCATCGGGATCAGCACGTCCATCGCCTTCGGATATTTCTGGCCCCACAGCCAGGTGTGCATGCCGCCCATCGAATTGCCGATGACGAGCCGCAGGTGCTTGACGCCGAGGCCCTCCGTCACCAGGCGATACTGCGCCTCGACCATGTCGTCGTAATCGTATTTCGGAAAGCTCGTCTTCATGCCGTCGGACGGTTTTGACGATTTGCCATGGCCGATGCTGTCGGGAATGATGATGTAATATTTGGACGCGTCGAGCGGCTGACCCGCACCAAACAGCTCGCCGCCAAAGGAGGGCGTCAGCATGCTCGCGCCCGAGCCGCCCGTTCCGTGCAGCACCAGCACGGGCTGGCCGCTCGGCTCGCCGATTGTGGTGTAGTGCAGCTTCAGCTCCGGCATGGTTTCGCCGGTGTGGAACTTGAAATCCCTGGCGATCCAATCGCCTTGTTTGGGCGCGGGATAATCGGCAGCCATCGCCCACGTCGAAAAGGACAGCAGAACGCCTGCCAGCGCCGCGCAAGAAGCTTTCATGTCTCTCTCCCCGTGCGGCTCATGGTCCTCGGCCGCGTTGCGGTGGAACTTAGCAGAAGTGCAGGGAAGGATGTAGGATTTCGCCTTCGCCGATCGTCCTTATGGAAACCCCGGGAGACACGCCGCATGTGCCGCAACATCAAGACGCTGTTCAACTTCGAGCCGCCGGCGACGGAGGAGGAGATCCATGCATCGGCCTTGCAGTTCGTGCGAAAGCTGTCCGGCATCAACAAGCCGTCGCAGGCCAATGAGGCGGCCTTCGATCGCGCCGTGGCAGAGGTCTCGGACGCCGCGCGAAGGCTCCTGACCTCGCTGCACACCCATGCCCCGGCGCGCGATCGTGAGATCGAGGCGGAGAAGGCGAAGGAGCGTTCGCGGTTGCGGTTCGGCTAGTGACTCCAAGGGTCTCTTCCGTGATCTGGCTCACGGTACGGGGCATCTCGACTTGCAATGATGCCTGCCGGGGTTTTGACAGCCCGGAGTACGACCATGAGCCGCCCCCTTTTTTCCCTGAAAGCAGGTGCCATCATCTTCACGCTGCTGTGGACCGCGTGGATGATGTGGTGGAGCGGCTCTTTCTCGAGCGCGACCGTCGTGATCCTGGCCCTGTGCGGCGCAGCGGTCGGCTATCTCTGGTATCGCGCCATGCGCTGGCAGTTCGAGCGCATGGGCATGCTGCCGCGCAGGGATGATTCCTCCCGGCCATCTTGATTGGCATGTATCCCAGGCGCGCTAAGCTGCGTCTGGGCGCGAGCACGCCGTCAGTTCTTGTTGCCGTGCTTCTTCTTTTTCTTCTTTTTCTTGTGATCGTCGGCTTCGTTGTCGTCGCTCTCGTCATCGGCGATCGGCTCACCGGTCTCCATGACGGCAGCCTCGAGCGCGTCGCGCTCGGCGGCTTCGCGCTCGCGCTGGCGGCGGCGTTCGTCCCAGGCGTCGAAGAGTTGCTCGAGCCACGGCAGCACCTGTTCGATCGACGGCAGCTGGCCGGGCGGACCTTGCTCGCCGCGCGCACCTTGCGGCCCCGCCGGTCCGACCGGACCCTGCGCGCCGGCAGCGCCACGCGGACCGGCCTCGCCCTGCTTGCCCTGCGAGCCGGCCTTGCCCTGGGGGCCCGCCTTTCCAATCGGTCCCGGCTTGCCCTGCGGCCCCGGCTTGCCGCGCGCGCCGTCCGGGCCCCGCTTGCCAGGATGACCCTGCGGTCCCGGCCGTCCCGGTTCGCCCTGCCGCCCACGCGGACCCGGAGGTCCCTGCCGTCCCTGATCGTCTGCCACGCCAGTGCTCCCTTGATCGGAAGCAAGCTACTTAGCGGCGTTTGACGACAGCAGCAATTCCGCCCGCGCATCGTGCTGCGCTTGATCAACATCAATCGACAGGGCGAGGCGACGTGTCATTGAGCTGTGCAGGGCCATGATCATCGCGAGGAGCGATCGATGCGCGCAGCATGGAAAATCTTCTGCCTGTCCGCCGCGGTCCTTGCCGCGGCCATCGTCATCGCCCAACTGCTCGTGCCTGACATCGTGCCGATTGCCTTCGCCGAGGAGCCGCAGCCGTCATGGGCCGTCATGACGGCTTTCGTTCTTCGCGCCATCGAGCTGATGACGGCGGCGGTCGCAGTCATCGCGCTTGCGATGATGGCCGGCATGTGCGCGCGGCGCGGGCTGCGCCGCTCGTCTGGCGGCACGGCCACGCAAGTCGACTGATCGTCCGTACGCGGTTGCGCACTACTCCTGACAGGTCGGCACCTCGATGCCGGAGGCGGCATAGAGCCTGATCTTGTTGCGCAGCGTGCGCACCGACAGGCCGAGCACGCGCGATGCGCGCGTGCGGTTGCCGTCACAGCGGGCGAGCGTCTGGAGCACGAGCTCGCGCTCGACCTCGTCGACGGTTGCGCCGATCAACAGTGGAACGATCTGGTTAGGAGCGAGGAATTGTGCGTCCTGCGGCGCCGCGACATGAACAGTGGTCATCAACACACCCCCGATCAACGCCCGCTTCCTTCGCTGGAAGCGGATCGAGAACAAACGACCCCCAGGCCGTAGAACCACGGTGGGCGGGTTTGGTTAATGAAAGGTTAATTGCGGACGATCGCACCCAGATGACCTCAGGAATGCCGCGAAGCGGCCGCGTTTGGCAGAAGATGCATGGTGATGCGGACCTATCTCGATCCGCATTTTCGGCTGTTTGCCCAGCGCAGCCGGCGATGATGCCGCGTGGCGACGACAGTGCGCCTCACACCGTCCGGTAACCGCCGTCCACCATCACGATCGTGCCCGTGACGTAGGCCGACATGTCCGAGGCGAGGAAGATCGCGGGGCCCACGATGTCCTCGGGCTTGCCGGTGCGCGCCAGCGGGGTGTGATCGACGAAGGCCTGCACCAGCGACGGATTGGTCGCACGCACATGGACGTTGATGTTGGTCTCGATGAAGCCCGGCCCGATCGCGTTGACGCGCACGCCTTCCTTGCCGAGCTCGACTGCGAGTGCCTTGGTGAAGCCGAGCACGCCATGTTTCGAAGTGGTGTAGGCCGCCGAGCTCGGCGTGCGCAGATGCACGAAGGACTGGATCGAACCGATATTGACGATGCGGCCTTTGCTCGCGCGCAAGGGCGCGAGGAAGGCCTGCGTCATGTTGAAGACGCCGTTGAGGTTGAGCGAGATGATGTCGTTCCAGTCCTTCGCGACCGTCTCCGTCTCTGCAGTGAAGGAGTTGCGGCGGGTGATGCCGGCATTGTTGACGAGGATCGAGACCTGTCCGACTTTGCCCGCGACCTGTTTGGCGAGCGCAAAACAGTCGTCGCGTCTGGTCACGTCGAGCGCAAAGCTGTCGGCCTTGCCGCCCGATTTTCGGATCTCCTGGGCGGCCTCCGCGACCGTGTCGGCGTTGACGTCGAGCAGCACCACCTGCGCGCCCTCGCGGGCGTAGCCGGCCGCGATCGCCCGGCCGATGCCGGAACCGGCGCCCGTGACGACGGCGATGTGGTTTGCAAGCAATGCCATGACAATTTCCTCCCGATTTCTTTTCGAAGTTTCATGAAAGGCTAACTCGAAATTAAGGGGTCGGAAACGGCGGCCTTGGCATACTGATCCGTGTTGCTAAACGTTGCGCGCATGATGGAACGGCTTGAATCCTGGAAACTCGCTCTCGAGCGCCTGCGGTCGGCACAGCCGGCCGACTGGGCCGAGGCCGGCCGGGTGGTGGCCGAGATCGTGCGGATGAGCACGGATGCCACGCTGCGGCAGGCCGCCGAGCAGGCGCTTCCGGTGCTGCGCCAGGCCCTGGTCAATGACGATCACAGCGTCGTGCAGGCGGCCCAGCGCCGCCTCGGTGTGGTGCTCGAGGTCGTCCATGATCTCGCCGCGCCGCGCTTCGGCCGCCGCAACGCCATGCCGAAGAAGCTCTCCAGCGAGGATCGCGCCCGCAAGATGCTGGGCCTGCCGCTCGCGGTGCAGCTCACCTGCGACGACATCAACCAGGCCTACCGCCGTGCCGCCAAGGGCATGCATCCCGACCACGGCGGCAGCGCGCAAGCCTTCATCGACCTCGCCGCCGCGCGCGACGTCCTGATCCATCCCGGCGCGCACAAGGACGCGTAGGGCGGCACATGTGCTAGTCTGTAGCCCGGATGAGCGAAGCGACATCCGGGACAGGTCTAGCCGATGGTTCTCTACCGACGAAATTTTCTTCCCGGCGGCACCTACTTTTTCACGGTGACGCTTTTCGACCGCCGGTCCAGCCTCTTGATCGAGAACGTTGACGCCCTGCGCGATGCCTTCAGGGTCGCTCGGAAGGAACGTCCGTTTGAGGTCGATGCAATCGTGATCCTTCCGGATCATCTGCATGTTGTCATGAAACTCCCGCTGGATGATTATGACTTCGCGGGACGGTGGCGCAGGATCAAAGGCCATTTCAGCAGCGCGCTGCTTCAGGCCGGTGTCAATCTGGCACGTCATTCCAATGGAGAACTGGCGTTATGGCAGCGGCGCTACTGGGAACACACGATTCGTGATGAAGATGATTTCGCTCGTCATGTCGATTACGTTCACTTCAATCCGGTCAAGCATGGTTACGTTCGAAGCGTCCGCGATTGGGAGCATTCGTCATTTCACCGGTACGTCCGGTTGGGAGTGCTCCCGGAAGACTGGGCGGGCGACGCCGGCGGAAGTGGAGATGCTTTCGGAGAGCGAGCAGAGGCAGACTGACTTTGGGCAGGCGGAGGTCCCGGATGTCGCTTCGCTCATCCGGGCTACGGAAGCTCGGCGGGAAGCCTCATCTCAGCTCTTACTCACACAGCTCGGATAGGGCGCGGCTTCGCCTGGCACGATCGGGCAGAGGGCGATCGGGTTGAGATCGTTCAGGCGCGCCTGCCAGCGTTCGTCCCTGACCGGCGGTTCGTCGGTCTCCGGGCCGCGCTCGGCCCATTGGATGGTGTAGTAATCGGTAGCCCCCTTCAGCGTGATCAGCAGCGCGGTCTCGCTGTGCCGGGTCGGGCCGCTGTCGATGCGGCCGCAGCCGATCACGGCGGCGAAAGCCTCGAAGCGGCCGAATGTCATGGCGCCGAGCGGCTGCGCGGCAAAGCTGTCGGGGCAGGCCGATTTGAAGCCGCCGGCGATGGTGCCCGCGAAGCTTTCCGGCGATGCATCCGGCGTCAGCGTCATGCCCTTCTCGCCGGTGACCGTGATCATCTGCGTCCACTGCTCGGGCGTCTCGCCCTTGACGACGGCTTCGCGGATGTAGTGGCCGCCTTTGGTGTTCTCGAACACCACCGCGAAATTCGACGGCATCGCGAAGCTGACGAGCTGGCCGAAGATGGGCGAGATCACGCGGAAGGATTGCGGCGCCTGCGCAGGCGCCGCGGAGACGAGCGCGAGCGACAAGGCGAAGACGGCTGCCGTCGTGGTGAGCGTGCGCATCGATTGATCCCGCCAGGACTGGATAGAAACGCTGGATGGAAACGCGAACGGGCAAGGATGCTAGCAGCGCATCCTTGCCCGGCCCTTGTCGTCCGCCGATCGAATCTTACCAGGTGCAGTGGCCGCCCTTCAGCGCATGGTCCTTCAGCGCGAGCGCGTCGAGGAAGGTCGGCACGGTCTGGCTGGCGCGGTGATAGCCGGCCGGCCACGGCGTGGTCGGGATGCTCTCGTCCCAGATCTGGCAGTAGCCGGTGTCCTGCCAGCGGATCAGGTGATAGCTGGCTTCGGCAGGGCTGGCGGCGACGAAGGCAGTGACGGCAAGACCCGCAGCAGCGCACAGCATGGAAAGACGACGCATTGATCAGCTCCTCAAATGAAAGATGTGATGCGCCTCCCGACAATGATGGGGAGGGTGGCGCGGGGCGCTTTTTGGCCTGCGCCCCGGACAAGATGTGAGTAGTTCCGCGCGCTGACGAGGTTCAAAGCGCAGGCGCTGGAAATGCGCGCTTTCGGCTGAAAAAGAGGGCTGTCCGCCAAAAAGAGGAAGGGCGGGCCGCTTCGTGCGACCCGCCCTTTTGAATCCGATCTGTCGCCTCAAGCCTAAAGCGCGATGAGATTTCGATGAATCGTCATCGCGCTTTAGGTTGTCGTTTGCGCATGATCCTTCCGGAAAACCGCTTCGCACTTTTCCGGATCATGCTTTAGAGCGTGCAGCGGCGCTCGGCGCGCATCTTGATCTGCAGGTCGGAAGCGGCCGTGAAGGTCGGGACCGGCTTGCTGACGACCTTGTAGGTCGACACGCCCCACTGGAACGGCTTGTACTTCAGGTCCTCGTTCCAGACCTGGCAGATGCCGGTGTTGTCCCAGCGGATCACGTAATAGCTCGGCGCTGCGGATGCGGGCACGGCGAAGACGGAACTAGCGATGCCGGCAACGGCACAGAGGGCGAGAACGCGACGCATGAAATATCTCCTTGTGGGGAAGTGTGACGCAAAAATTCGTGCGGTAAAAGCCGGCCCTTGGCAAGCCGGGGAGGTGCTGTTTCACGGACATGTCAGGCGTTGCAGGGCACTTGGTTTGGCCGCGTGCCCGGCAAGCCACACGTGCTCACTTCGCAAGCGACGCGACCGCCTCGATTTCGATCAGCATCTTCGGATCGGGCAGCGCATGCACCACGCATGTGGTGCGCGCGGGGTAGGGCGGCGGGCCGAAGGCGCCGGCATAGAGCGCGTTCATGGCGGCAACGTCCGAGGCGCGGGTCAAGAGCACGTTGACCTTGGCGAGGTCGCGGAAGGTGGCCCCGGCCTCGTCCAGCACGCGCCTGATGTTGACGACGACATTGGCGAACTGCGCCTCGAAGCCGTCGGGCAGCGCGCCATGGGCGTCGAAGCCGGGAATGCCCGAGACGAACAGGAGGTCGCCGACGCGCGTCGCAAAGGACAGCGGCGGCGCCTTGACGTGCGGCGGGGCCGCGAAATGCTGGATCGGCATGGCATCACCTCGTGGGCGTGTCGGAAGCAGGAGCGTAGCGGGATGCGGGGGAGTTGCAATCGGGTTGCAGAGGGGCAAAGACAAAAAATGCGAAAACAACCCCATGCACAGTAGGGACCGGATGGAAATCATTGGTCTTTTTTGAATTCTGGAAAAGAGAAATATTCGATTGCGGCGTCGGGCAAAACAGGGGCAGAATGGCATGATGCGGTTGGCCTGTGCTGCGGCAACAAACTCCGCCGTCATGCCCCGCGAAGGCGGGGCATCCAGTACGCCGCGGCTTCTCGGTTCAATCATGACCGTTTCTGGAATACTGGATCGCCCGCCCCTGTGCGCAATTGCGCACTAGGCGGGCGATGACGGCCGAATGGGCTGCCGAACCTGGCACCTCGCGGCAGCCCATCATGTTGCCGCCGCGATCGATCGGATAGATTGACCGCGTCTGATTCGTTTCCCTCCCTAAAAAATAGCCCCCGGAGACACTCCATGAAGATCGCATCCACCTTCCGCGCCGCGCTGGTCGCCATTGCCGCGCTTGCCGGCCTCTCGACCTCGGCGCTGGCCGACGGCGGCACCGTGGTGCTGACGATCTACAAGGCGGGCTGGATCATCGGCGGCTCGGGCGGGAGCGGCGTGCTGAACTTCCGCGGCCGCTCCTACGCGCTCTCGACCGGCGGGCTCGACTACGGCCTCGTGTTCGGCGGCTCCAAGACCGTGCTGCGCGGCCGCGTCTCCAACATCAACCGCCCCTCCGACGTCGCCGGCGTCTATGGCGCGGCCGGTGCGGGCCTTGCGGTCGGCGCCGGTGCGCGCGCCATCGTGCTCACCAACCAGAAGGGCGCGGTGCTGGAGCTCTCCGGCACGCAGGTCGGCCTGATGGCGAATGCGGATCTCAGCGGTCTCGCTATCACGATGCGATAGAAGACAGTGCCGTAGGGTGGGTTAGCCTCGCGGATGCGCGCAGCGCATCTGCGGGGGCGTAACCCACCGCTTCTGCCGCCGCGGAAAGAGAAGAGGTGGGTTACGCTGCGGGACTGCGCTTTGCGCAGCCCGGAGCTAACCCACCCTACGATCCACTCACCATCGCATGAATCCGCTCGCAATGCGCGACGAGATTTGCGTGCGCATCGACGAAGGCCTTCAGCGGCGTCGGGATCGGAAAATAATAGATGTTGGCGACGAAACCGTAGATGCCGGCATCGACGCTGGTCGGCGCAGCGCCATGCACGAAGCCCGCGGCCGGCACGATCTCGGCCAGCACCTGCAGATCGGCCAGGCCCCGCACGTAAGCCTGCTCGGGCGTGTAGCGGCCGATGCCCTGGTAATGATAGCGCTGCGCGTTGTACGCCTTCGCCTTCTCGAACCCTTCGGCGCTGACCTGCGGATGCTGCGCGATGAAACCGTCGCGGAACGCCGGATAGAAGCGCTCGTCCTTCCAGCGCGAATACGACATCACCCAGTAGAGATCATCCAGCATGCGCGTGACGAAATGATTGGTGCGGCGCTGCTCCTCCGATAGCGCCGCATCGATGGTCAGGCGATATTTGCTGGTCGCATGCGCGATGATGGTCTCGCTGTCGCCGATGGTCTCGCCGTCGTCGACGATATAGGGCAACTGCCCGCGCGGCGCGGCGGAGGCATCGAAGATGTGCTCGTGCACGAACGGCACGCCCGCGAGCTTGAGGAAGGCGCAGACCTTGAGGCCGTAGCCGTTGTTGTCAGCGACGCCGAAGAGTTGTGGGTAGGAATAGAGGGTCAGCATGGGCGGGCTCCTCTGGGGGTGGCGGAGGTAGAATGCAGAGGTGCGGCGACGGGCGCAATGGTGTCCCGTAGCCCGCATGAGCGGAAGCGACATGCGGGTCAACTGCGGACCCGGATATCGCTTGCGCTCATCCGGGCTACACAGGGAGCCATTGCAGATTGCTGATTGCCCAATAGGATGGCCTCAGCATCGCTTTGTAGGAGACCAGGATGGCCATCAACAAGGACAAGATCGACGATGCGGCGCTGGCCCTGCTCTATCTGACCCTGCACGACGGCGATCGGGCATGGAAGGGCTTCGACTGGGACGTGCTTGGCCGGCTGCATGACAAGGAGATGATTTACGATCCCGTCGGCAAGGTGAAATCGGTGATGTTCACCCCCGAAGGGCTCGAGCGCGCAAAGATGCTGTTCAAGGAATTGTTCGAGGAATGACGTCGTACCTCGTAGGGTGGGTTAGCCCCGGACTGTGCGAAGCGCAGTCCCTTGGCGTAACCCACCACGTCTGCCGCCGCGGCGACAGAAGCGGTGGGTTACGACGAGCGGACTGCGCTTCGCGCATCCGCACGTCTAACCCACCCTACGAACGCGATGCCGCGTTGAACACCGCCAGTTGCGCATCGAACGCGCGCCGGAACGCCGGCCGCGCTTCGCCGCGGGCGACATAGGCGGCGAGGGCAGGGTATTCGTCCAGCAGACCCGACGTGTTCAGCCGGCGCAGCACCGTCACCATCATGAGATCGCCGGCGCTGAACGCGCCGTCGAGCCAGTCGGCACCACTGATGTGGCGCGACAGTTCGCCGAGCCTGATACGGACGCGATCCTGCAGGACCGGTTGCCGCTCCGCGTACCAGCTCCTGTCGCGCTCGAACAGCATCGCCATGCCGAGCTCGACGATCGGCGGCTCCAGCGTGTTCAGCGCGGCGAACATCCACGCGATCGCGCGGCTCCGCGCGTTGGCATCGGTGGGCAGCAGCCCGGCGTGACGCTCGGCGATGTGGAGCACGATCGCGCCGGACTCGAACAGGGCGAGATCGCCGTCCTCATAGGTCGGAATCTGCCCGAACGGATGCAGCGCCAGATGCGCCGGCTGCTTCATCGCCGCGAACGACACGAGGCGGACGTCATAGGGCTGGCCGACCTCTTCAAGCGCCCAGCGGACACGCATGTCACGCGCCTGCCCGCGGCCGCGGTCGGGGGAGTTTTCGAAGGCGGTGATGGTGGGAGGCATTGGGGGGCTCCGGGGTGATTGTGTGCTGTGTCCAGAGGACGAGTCGCAGGGGCTGTTTCCGACAGGCTAACGCGTTTTCGGGCCCGTAGCCCGCATGAGCGATAGCGATATGCGGGGCAGCTGCCGGTCCCGGATGTCGCTGTCGCTCATCCGGGCTACAAGAAAATCCGATCCTCACTGTCGGAACGCCGCTTCTCGCCACGTCCTTGGGACACCGGCGCGCGGCTGTGCGCCGCGCCCGAGCCGAAAGGAGCCCCATTCATGACCTCGATCACGCCGTTTCTCTGGTTCGACAACAACGTCCCCGAGGCCGTCGCGTTCTACAAATCGGTGTTTCCCGACGCAAAAGTCGAGACCGTCAGCGACTTCATGGCGGTGTTCGAGCTCGAGGGCCAGCGCTTCCATGCGCTCAATGGCGGCCCGCAATACCGTTTCAACGAGGCGGTGTCGTTCTTCATCAGCGTCGAGACGCAAGGCGAGGTCGACTATTTCTGGAAAGCGCTCACCGCCGACGGCGGCGAGGAATCGAGGTGCGGCTGGCTCAAGGACAAGTTTGGCCTCTCCTGGCAGGTGATCCCGACGGTGCTCGGCCGCTATCTCGGGGACCCCGACCGCACCAAAGCGAACCGCGTGATGCAGGCGATGATGGGGATGCGGAAGATCGTGATCGCGGAGCTGGACAAGGCGTATGCGGGGTGAGGGGGACGGTGCCCCACCCACGGTGTCGTCCCGGCGAAGGCCGGGACCCATACCCCCAGGGAGAAGTTTGGCGATGACTCGTCGTTCGGTACTGCGGCCGCCCGCAACCGATAAATCACGCGGTATGGGTCCCGGCCTTCGCCGGGACGACAGCGGAGCGTGAGGCGCTATTGTCGGCTGACCCCTATGAATTAATCCACCTAGCCAACTCCCGCCAAGGCTCCAGCGTCCAACTCCCCGACGCCGCACCGGACGGCGAGGGCAGCACAAAAATCTCCGGCCAGCTTCCATCGCGCGCCTGCCGCCCCAGCGAAATCGCACTCGACGGTCTGCCGTAAAACAAGCTCGCCGCCTTCTTGCTCGTGAACGCAATCGTCCGCGGCCGGTACTTTTCCATCTTCGCCCTGAACCCGGGCACGTCGATCGTCTCCGCCGCGATCTGGTGATCCATCCCGGCGCCCGTCTTGGAGAGATCGGTGAAGCCGATCCCGAGCTCGATCAGCGCTGCGAACTCGCCCGGCTGATAACGCCGCGGCGTGATCCCGGCCTCATGGATCGCGCGCCAGAAGCGGTTGCCGGGATGGGCGTAGTAGTGTCCGAGCTCCGCCGAGCGCGTCGAGGCGGCGGTGCCGACGAAGACGAGACCGAGGTTGGGGCGGAGCTGGTCGGGGAGGCGGTGGAGGGCGGGGGTAGGCAATTCATTCCTCAGATTAATGGGCCACCCTAGATCGTATGGGCCACCCTAGATCGTTTGCATCGCAAGATGCGCGCATGTTCAGTCGAGGGCGAGCGCTTAGGATGAAGGATTGCAGCGCTTCTGTTGCTACGCCAGTATACCTTCCGTTGAATATGTGTACTCTGCGCTTGTACCGAAGGCTACCAGCAACCCGGAAGGTGCTTATCGTGGCGATTCCAGCGAACTTGCTAGGCGATTTGCGCGAGACCCTATTGGCGGGGCGCTACTCGCTTTTCCTAGGTGCCGGCGTAAACGTCGGTGGGAAACTGAGCTCAGGAAAGGATCTACCCCTAGGGGATCAACTGCGGCAACAGTTAGTCGCATTGAAAGGGTTGAAGTCAAATTCGTCTCTGGCTCGAGCATATGGTCAGCTTACGCAGCCAGAAAAGGATCAATATCTCACCGACGCATTCTCGAATTGTACTCCGAGCCCCGCTCTTTTAAAGCTGCCTCACTTCTTTTGGCATCGCGTTTATACCTTGAACATCGATGATGCGCTAGAAGCTTCCTATAAGGTGAAATCCTCGTTGCAAACTGCGGATCCAAGAGGTCGTTTGGCTCCATACGTCGAGGCGAGCGATATCACGTGCTTGCAAATTGCGCACATACATGGGTGGTCGCAACGCCCCGAAGATGGCTATATCTTCTCCTTAGCGGAATATGCTGGATCGATGGGGCCAGGCAATCCGTGGGTCAATGTCTTAGCACACACCTTAGCAACTGAACCTTTCGTTATTGCCGGAACGAGCCTCGAAGAGCCAGACTTGGAATACTTCCTATCGGGAAGGTCCGTCCATTCTGTTCGCACGGATCGCGGGCCTTCGTTCCTGATAGAGCCCTTTCCAGATGCGGCAACTGAGAAGGAATGTGCGCGCCACGGGCTTGTACTTTACAGCGGGACGTTCGACGAATTCTTATCTGAGCTATTGACCAATTTTCCGGATCGGCCTCTTCCAATTAGTGCACCTTCTGGATTGTCAAAGGATCATTTTGCAACAAATCCAAAAACAAAAGACCTCGCACTCTTTTCTCGCGATTTCTCATTTGTTGTCGCTCACCAAGTCCAGGAAAATGCCGACCTGGGTTTCTTGGTTGGACGAGCACCATCTTTAGAAGATATCGCGCTTGGTCGTGACATACCGCGCAAGTCGACACTTGCTCTTAAGAGCGAAATTCGGAGGCGGATGTCCGGCAAGAGTTGGGACGTCAACTTCCTGCTGATCGATGAGAATGCTGGCACCGGAAAAAGCACAGTCCTCCGACGTGCCCTGTTCGATCTTGCAGCCGAAGGTTTCTCGATCTTTGACTATCGGTCAATTTCTACGCCCGACATCGATCTATGCGCGAAGATATTCAATTTGCTCAAGGGACCTTTCATTATATCTTGTGACGACTTTGCTGACCATGTTCCGGCGATCGTCGAGCTGTACAAAAACATAAATCGAAACGACTTTCTCATTCTGGGGTGCGAGCGTGCCTATCGAATGAATTATGTTCTCCAGACGTTAGCGGGAAATGCGCGGGCCACGTTTACGCTTTCTGCGTTTAATGTTGAAGAAGCAAAGCTACTCGCGCAAAAATTGGACGACGTTGGGTTGGCAAGCATACCGGCCAAGTATATCGACATGCACGCTCAGGACGTTTCCCACGATCCAATAGCGCTCGCCGTTTGCCGAATATTAAACAACTTTAGGTCCGCGGAAGATATCATTAGATCGCTGTTGAAGGATGCCGATTCGGCCCGGATACAGCGCTATCTCGCGAGTGCAGTGGCGAGCTATTGTTATCGAGCTGGCCTCCGTTATGATATTCTGTCGAGTGCTTTCGATCCTGTCGATCTGCAGCGACAATTCAGTTCGCGCGATATGCTGCCGTTAGCATACTCTAATGAGGGGCAGCGGGACTATGTCGTGCCGCTAAATCCTATATTGGGCGAGCAGGTGCTGCGGAGGGTGCAAGAGTTGGATCCCTCGCTTGTCTTTGATGTCTATTGCGCTGTTGGCTCGTACTTGTCTTCTTATGTAATCGTGAAGCGCTAAGGAAGCGTACGCCTGAGGCTCGAATCGCAGGCCGCTTGTTTGACTATGACGACGTCGTTCGCGAGTTCATCCCGAGTCGTTCCGAGGAATTCTATCTCAGAATGAAAAGATTTTGGGATTGGAATTCACGCTACTGGGAGCAGCTGGCTCTACTGAAATTGGATCGATATCTGACCTATTCAAAAGTGGCTGATCTGAATCAGGCTGTTTCTCACGCCAGACATGCGATCAGTATTGAGCGGCATCCACTCGGCCTCACCACGCTTGGGAGAATTCTACTTGAGCAAATGAAGCAGGAGGCTAAGTTCGAGCGGCCGTTTGCAGAGGCATTCGATTTTCTTGATGAAGCGATCAAATTAGAGGGGAATCGAAACCGGATCACAATCCACCCATATACGACGATGTTCAATGGTGTGATGGCATACGTTCAGCGGGGCGGGAATCTAACCGGTCGGCAAATCGAGCGTCTCAAGGTCCACCAAGAATTTGCTGAGAAGCAATTCTATTACGATTCTGGCTTTCTAATTTTGATCAACGGGACCCGAAAACTTACGGGGTAGGCGCGATTGCTTCAGAGCCGAGCCGTCCTCTCGGCTCTGAAGTGCGTTGGGTTTCGGATGATGCTCACAACACCCGATTACTCTCCTTCACCTTCTCCGCATCAAGATAAACGCTGCTCCCCATCTCCTTGAACTTCGCGCTCATCCTGGCCATGCCGTCCTCGGCGGTACCGCTGATCGACATCCCCACGCTGTTCGGATCGTTCAGCGTCGCCGCATAATCCCGCACGTCCTGCGTGATCTTCATCGAGCAGAACTTTGGGCCGCACATCGAGCAGAAATGGGCGACCTTGTGGGCTTCCTTCGGCAGGGTCTCGTCGTGGAAGCTCTTTGCCGTATCCGGATCGAGGCCGAGGTTGAACTGGTCGGTCCAGCGGAATTCGAACCGCGCGCGGGAGAGGGCGTCGTCGCGCAGCTGGGCTGCGGGGTGGCCCTTGGCGAGATCGGACGCGTGGGCGGCGATCTTGTAGGTGATGACGCCGGTCTTGACGTCGTTGCGATCGGGCAGGCCGAGATGCTCCTTCGGCGTGACGTAGCAGAGCATGGCGCAGCCGAACCAGCCGATCATGGCAGCGCCAATGCCTGAGGTGATGTGGTCATAGCCCGGCGCGATGTCGGTGGTCAGCGGTCCAAGCGTGTAGAACGGCGCCTCGCCGCACTCCTTGAGCTGCTTGTCCATGTTGATCTTGATCTTGTGCATCGGCACATGACCGGGGCCCTCGATCATGACCTGGCAGCCCTTGTCCCACGCGATCTTCGTGAGCTCGCCGAGCGTTTCGAGCTCGGCAAACTGCGCGCGGTCGTTGGCATCCGCAATCGAGCCGGGACGCAGGCCGTCGCCGAGCGAGAACGAGACGTCATACTTGCGCATGAGGTCGCAGATCTCGTCGAAATGCGTGTAGAGGAAGCTCTCCTTGTGGTGCGCCAGGCACCACTTCGCCATGATCGAGCCGCCGCGCGAGACGATGCCGGTGACGCGGTTGGCGGTGAGGTGGATGTATTGCAGGCGCACGCCGGCGTGAATGGTGAAATAGTCGACGCCCTGCTCGCACTGCTCGATCAGCGTGTCCTTGTAGAGCTCCCAGGTGAGCGCCACCGGATCGCCGTTGCACTTCTCCAGCGCCTGGTAGATTGGCACGGTGCCGATCGGCACCGGCGAGTTGCGCAGAATCCATTCGCGGGTGGTATGGATGTTGCGGCCCGTCGAGAGGTCCATCACGGTGTCGGCGCCCCAGCGGATCGCCCACACCATCTTCTCGACCTCTTCCTCGACCGACGACGTCACCGCCGAGTTGCCGATATTGGCGTTGATCTTGGTCAGGAAGTTGCGGCCGATGATCATCGGCTCGAGCTCGCTGTGGTTGATGTTGGAGGGGATGATGGCGCGGCCGCGCGCGATCTCGTCGCGCACGAATTCCGGTGTGATGAAGGCGGGGACGGACGCGCCGAAGCTTTCGCCGTCGGCGAGGGCGGCTTCAGCGCGCTCGAGCTGCTGCTTGCGGCCGAGATTTTCGCGCGCGGCGACGTAGATCATCTCCTTGGTGACGATGCCGGCGCGGGCGAATTCGAGCTGTGTGATCTTGTGGCCGTCGAGGCCGCGCAGCGGCTTGTGATAGGCGGAGAAGGCGCGCGCGGCCTTGTCGGTGGAGACGCTGCCATTGTCCTCCGGCTTGATCTGCCGGCCCTCATACTCCTCGACGCCGCCGCGCTCCAGCACCCATTGCTTGCGGTTGCGGGCAAGGCCGGCGTTGACGTCGATGGTGACGGACGGATCGGTGTAGGGGCCCGAGGTGTCGTAGACCGGCAGGTTCGGCTCGCCGGCGCCTTCGGAGAGGATGATCTCGCGCAAGGGCACGCGCAGGTCCGGTGCGGCGTCGGGCGATGCAAAGATCTTGCGCGAGGAGGGCAGCGGGCCGGTGGTGACGGCAGGGACGGTCTTGTCGGGGTTGGAGCGGATGTTCATGGGATCCTCCGTTAAATTCGTATGTGTGCTGTTGCTCTCGTCATCTCCGCGCGAGCGCGAAGCGCTCGTCGCTGAAGGTGCGCGCCGTGCGGTGCAGTGCACCGCAGGGCGAGCCTCGAAGGATGAAAGAGCCGGGCCGTCGCCCTTCGAGGGCCGCTGAAGAAGCGGCCACCTCTAGCGACAACGGCTGCGCCGTTGCGCGGGGGTGACGGAATGAACAGGGATGGACATGCATCATGCCGCCTCCTTTGACTCGCCGAGCCACTGCCGCACCCGTGCATCCGGGTCGGCGTTCTGGGTGACGTCGCTGACGACGGCGATGGAATCCGCGCCGGCGGCAAAGATCTCCGCGGCGTGCTCGAACTTGATGCCGCCGATCGCGACCAGCGGGATGGTGCCGATGCGCTTCTTCCATTCCGTGATCTTCGGGATGCCCTGCGGTTCGAAGCGCATCGATTTGAGCGTGGTGAAGAAGATCGGGCCGAGCGCGACGTAATCGGGCTTTGCCGCAAGCGCGGTGGCAAGCTCGGCGTCGTCATGGGTGGAGATGCCGAACAGAAGGCCGGCCTCGCGGATGGCTTTGAGGTCGGCATCCGCCAGATCCTCCTGGCCGAGATGCAGGTACTTTGCGCCGGCGACGATCGCCGCGCGCCAATAGTCGTTCACGACGAGCTTGGCCTGCGTGCCCTCGGTGATCGCCAGCGCGTCGGTGACGATCTGCAGGGCCTGCGCGTCGTCGAGGTCTTTCGTGCGCAGCTGGACGGTGCCGACGCCGAGCTTGGTCAGTCGCTCGACCCATTTGAGGCTGTCGACGACGGGATAGAAACGATCAGGATACGGCATGCCAGAACGGGGTCCCAACGACAGGGGTGGAGGGGGAGGCGAAGTCGCGGGCGTTCATCAGCCCGGCCTCGTAAGCGGTGCGGCCGGCATCACAGCCGAGACGGAAGGCGTTCGCCATGGCGACGGGATCGGCGGCCTTGGCAATGGCGGTGTTGAGCAGCACGGCGTCATAGCCGAGCTCGAGCGCCTGCGCGGCGTGCGAGGGCGCACCGATGCCGGCGTCGACCACCAGCGTGATGTCGGGCAGGCGCTCGCGCAGCAGTTTGAGCGCATCGCGGTTGGTGATGCCTTTCGCGCTGCCGATGGGAGCGGCCCACGGCATCACCACCTTGCAGCCGGCATCGACCAGGCGGTTCGCGACCGAGAGATCCTCGGTGCAATAGGGGAACACCTCAAAGCCGTCCTTGATCAGGATGGTGGCGGCTTCGACGAGGCCGACGACGTCGGGCTGCAGCGTGTCGTTGTCGGCGATGACTTCCAGCTTGATCCAGCTTGTGTTGAACAGCTCGCGCGCGAGCTTTGCCGTGGTCACCGCTTCGCGCACGGTGCGGCAGCCGGCGGTGTTCGGTAGCACGGTCACGTCGAGCTCGCGGATCAGCTTCCAGAACGCGTCCCCGGTCTTGCCGCCGGCGGATTCGCGGCGCAGCGACACCGTGACAATGTTCGAGCCGGAGGCGCGGATCGCCTCCTGCATGATCGCGGGCGAAGGATAGAGCGCGCTGCCGATGAGGAGGCGCGAGGC
The DNA here is from genome assembly GCF_018130765.1 of Bradyrhizobium iriomotense. GTDB lineage: Bacteria > Pseudomonadota > Alphaproteobacteria > Rhizobiales > Xanthobacteraceae > Bradyrhizobium > Bradyrhizobium iriomotense_A. Next base: position 216,909 of record NZ_JAFCJZ010000013.1, on the reverse strand, counting down.
GAAGGACTTGCCGTAGAAGGTCACCATGTGGGAGGTGTCTCCTTAAACACAACTGTCGTCCCGGCGAAGGCCGGGACCCATACCGCGTGATTTCGCGTGGGGCACGCAGGGAGAGATCGTCAGTCCCAACGAAGGGTAGTGGTTATGGGTCCCGGCCTTCGCCGGGACGACGTGGAGAGAGCGTGCCATTCCATCACCCTCCCTGCCGCGGCGTGATGATCTCGATCTCGTCGCCGGCCTTCAGGCTCGTCTCGGCCCAGCGGCTTTTCGGCACGACGTCGTAGTTGAGCGCGATCGCGAAATGCGTGCCTTCGTAGTCGAGCTCGGTGAGCAGCGCATCGACGCTGGCCGAATTGATCTCGCGCTGCTCGCCGTTGACGGTCACAAGCATTGCATCACCTCGTTGTCGATCTGGCCGCGCTGGACATAGGCAAGCGTCAGCTCGGCGAGTGCCGGCGCGATCAGGAAGCCGTGGCGGTAGAGGCCGTTGACGGCGATGGTCTCGCCGCGGATGCCGATGCGCGGCAGATTGTCGGGGTAAGCGGGGCGCAGGCCCGAGCCGAACTCGAGGATGCGGGCTTCGCCGAAGGCGGGGTGCACCGTGTAGGCCGCGCCCAAGAGCTCCAGCGCCGAGCGCACGCTGACGCCGGTGTCCTCGGCCTCGATCGAGGTCGCGCCCAGCATGAACAGGTTCTGCTCGCGCGGAATCACGTAGAGCGGCCAGCGCGGATGGATCAGCCGCACCGGGCGCGACAGCTGCACCTCGCTGGTCTCGATCAGGATCATCTCGCCCTTGACGCCGCGCAAGTCAGGCTGCTCCTCGCGCGCGGAAAGGCCGCGGCAGTCGATCACGATGCCCCTGGGATCAAGGTTTGCGAGATCCTTTGCGGTGACGTCGCTGTCGAACTTGATGGTGCCGCCGGCGGCAAGGATGCGCTCATGCAGCTTCGGCAGCACGCGGCGCGGCTCGACATGGCCCTCGGTCGGGAAGAACAGCGCATCGCGAAAACGTCCCTCCAGCGACGGCTCGAGCTCGGCGAGAGCGGCGGCATCGAGCCGGCGGTGGCCTTCGGTCATGCGGGCAAAGCGCTCGAAATCGTTGCGCTCGCGCGGATGGGCGACGACGAGCGAGCCGTTGAAGGGGGTGTCGGGCAGCTCGCGCCGCCAGATGTCGAGGGAGCGCAAGCCCAGCCTTGAGATGATGGGTTCGGCGACCTCCGCCTCGCAATAGGGCGCCAGCATGCCGCCGGCCCAATGGCTGGTGGAATCGGTCATTCCGGCGTCACCGCGCTCGTGTAGCGTCACGGTGTGGCCGGCCTGCGCGAACAACAGCGCCTGCCAGGCGCCGGCAATGCCTGCGCCGATGATATTTACCGGTGAGTCCGGTCGCTTGGTGGTCTGCAACATCCCTGTCCCTTCGCCGGCATGACCCGGATCAGGTTCAAAGGGTCACCGCGGTCCTGGGCGGTATTGCCCATTTAGCGGTATCTCAGCTCCTCCTCGGAGCACCCCTCGGAACGGGTCTAATGTATGCCAGGGAGGCGGGGTGGTCAACGCGTGTTGCCGGGAACCCCACGGTCCGTGCCCCGGACGCGACGCATCGCGCCGCCCTTCGCGGCGTGATGCGTCGCAGAGCCGGGGCCCATTTTTGCGTGGCTGGCATGGGTCCCGGTTCGGCACTGCGGCACTACGCGCCGCAGTGCGCCCGGGACACGAGAGTTGCTATTTCAGCGCCTGCGCCCGCGCATTGCGCACGTGCTGGGCGAGCTTCTTATGCGGCGCGCCGAACATCGGCTGCGGGTTGCCGTTCGGCTCGAGCCAGGTCTCGCTCGCATTGGCGACCTGCGTGGCCTCCTGACGCTGCCGCTTTGCAACGTAGTAATAGCCGCCCGCGAAATAACGCACAGCTCGTGCGTGGTCGCCGTTGGCGGCGCGATAGGCGCCGGCGAGGTACTTCACCGCATAGGTGAGATTGGTGTTGGGATCGCGCAGACCGGCGGCATCGCCGGTGTAGCCGACGCCGCGCGCGGTCGCGAGCTTGATCTGCATCAGCCCGATGGTGCCGCCGTGGCCGATGAGGCGGGGCTGGTAGCGGCTTTCGCGCATGATGACGCGATGCACCAGCGCCTCCGGCACGCCGTTGGCGCGCGCATGCATCGCAACCATCTCGGCATATTCGGCTTCGCCCGCGAATGCGGCCTGCGTCATCATCAGCCCTGCCGCAGCGAGCACGGCAATACGCAAAATTTTCATCGAAATATTCCTCGGCAGAACGGACCTGCACCCTTGCGGTTTAGGCCGTGGGAACACGGCGATGATGTGGCGAAATGCCACCCGCGGCGATTTTCGCCGGCCCGTCGCTTTTACGACTTAAACCTAGGTTAAGTTCAGAGCTGGCGGAGTGCCTTACGCGACAGCGGGTCTGTCCATTCGCGCATTCGCCCAAAAAGTGCGATTCAAAACCAGCACTCGGGAGGACGTCCATGACCCCAGCAGACATCGACGACATTCCCAAGCAGAACCCTTGTGCACAATGTGGCACACCGATCCCGTTCCCGGACTGGATCGAGCCGGGCGAAGGCCGCGTTTCCTATCTCTGGAAGTGCCAGGCCTGCGGCTACCGCTTCGAGGCGGTCGCGATCTTCGATGAGCACGCGATCCAGCATCCGCCGCTCGCTGCCTGACTTGCTGGCTTAAGGGCGCATGATCTCCGCGCAAACGCGTTCTGCGTTTGTCGCGAGGGAAACCGCTGCACACTTTTCCGGATCATGCGCTAGGCCGCGAGCCGCGGAGCCTGCCACACCGGCAATTGCATCCGCACGATCAGCCCGTGCGGCTCGCGGTCGTGCAGCGACAGCTCGCCGCCATGGGCGACCGCGATCGCGCGCGCGATCGACAGGCCGAGGCCGAAGCCGGTGGACTCGTCCATGGTGCGCGCGTCGTCGCCGCGCACGAACGGCTCCAGCATCTCCTGCTTGCGCGCATCCGAAATGCCGGGGCCGTCATCCTCGACGTCGATGACGAGCTTGGTGCCCGCTATGTCGAGGCGGATCGTGACCTCGGCGCCGAAGCGCACCGCGTTCTCGACGAGATTGGTGACGCCGCGATGCAGATCGTCGGGCCGCGCTGCGGCGGTCGCCGATACCGGCCCCTCATAGTGCACGACGTGGCCCATGTCGCCGAACTGGTCGGCGACAAGCTGCAGCGTGCTGGCGATATCGACCAGGGTCACCGCCTCGATCTTGCGGTCGTTGCGCAAAAGCGAGAGCACGCTTTCCAGCATCGAGCGCATCTGGTCGAGATCGATCAGCATGCGCTTGCGGTTGCCCTCGTCCTCGATGAACTCGGCGCGCAGGCGCAGCCGCGTGATCGGCGTGCGCAGATCGTGGCTGATCGCGGCCAGCATCCGCGTGCGATCCGACATCAGCCGCGCGATCCGCTCGTGCATGCGGTTGAGCGCGCGCGCCACCGAGCGGATCTCTTCCGGCCCGCGCTCGGGCAGCGGCTCCGCCCCGCCGTCCAGGCTGAAATTCTCGGCGGCCTTGGCGAAGGACGACAGCGGCGCGGCCAGCGCGTAGGCGGCCCAGAGACCGAGCGTGGTGACGCTGATCAGCACGAACAGCAGCGTCATCATCCAAGGCCCGCCCCAGAACCGCGATCCGTGCGGCGACGGCTCGACGCGGCCGGCAACCATGGTGCCGTCGGGCAGTTCGACCGCGATCCGATGTTGGCCGCCCTGCGGCGCAAGCGCGAGCACCTTGTAATGATGGCCGAGATGCCGGCGCACATTGTGCAGGTGCTGGCCCTCGCTGTCGCCGCCGGCGGCAACGGTGCCGGGCGCGAGCAGCTCGATCCCGGCCTTCGGAAACGCGCGGGCGAGATCGGCGAGGATCCGCGGCCGCTCGCTCGCCTCGGCCCCGTTGAGCAGCAGGGCTGCGTCCGCGAGCTGATGCGCGCTGTCGGGCGGCGGATCGGCGCGATCCGGCCGGCTCACCAGGAAGCTCACGGTGAGGATCAGATGCAGCGCGACGATCGAGGCCACCACCAGCGCGGCGATCTGTCCGCCGATGCTCTTGAGGTGGAAGAAGCGGAACGGCGTCATGACAGCCGTTCCCTCAGCTGCTCAGGGGAGCCGCAACCGCCTCGGTTCGTGGCGTGAACAGATAGCCGCCGGAACGCACCGTCTTGATGATGGTGGGATCGGCCGGATTGGGCTCGATCTTGCGGCGGATGCGGCTGACCAGCACGTCGATGGAGCGCTCGAACGAGCCGGTGTTACGGCCCTGCGTGAGGTCGAGCAGGCTGTCGCGCGACAGCACGCGGCCGGGCCGCTCGCAGAACGTGCGGAGCAGGTCGAATTCGGCGCTGGTCACCGCGACGCGCGCGCCTTCCGGATTGCGCAGCTCGCGCAGGCGCAGATCGATGCGCCAGCCCTCGAAGGCGAGCGTGCTCGCGCCTTCGATCGAGCTTGCCGCCTGCGCGGCCGCCTGGCGGCGCAGCACCGCGTTGATGCGGGCGAGCAGCTCGCGCGGGTTGAACGGTTTCGGCAGGTAGTCGTCCGCGCCCATCTCGAGGCCGACGATGCGGTCGACGTCCTCGCCGCGTGCGGTCAGCATGATGATCGGCGTCTGCGCCTCCGAACGCACCTTGCGGCAGAGGCTGAGGCCGTCCTCGCCCGGCAGCATGACGTCGAGGATGATGAGGTCGATGCGGTGATCGGCCATGGCGCGCGACATCTCGCGGCCGTCGCTCACGGCGGTGACGTTGCAGGCGTTGTTGCGCAGGTACTTCGCAATCAACGTCCGGGTTTCGCGGTCGTCCTCGACGACCAGGATGTTGGGATTGGGAATGGCCATGCGCTTTGTTTGTCCAAGATTCGGGCCAAATGGCGAAGATTTTTGTTTCAGATTGTTTCCGCAGGCCTGTACGCAACATGGGGACACGCCCGGGCAGGGAAGCGGCAAGGTCTCGTTAAGGCCGTTAACCATACCGTGGCGGGATCACACAAGAAACCCCGCAAAATCCACGGAGCCATCATGACCTCGATTTCGGCGGCATCCGCCGGTAGCTACCAGTCGCCCTTGCAGCGGCTGCAGCAGGAATTGCAATCGGAAGTTTCCGCCGGCACGATCTCGTCGTCGGACCAGTCCGCGCTCTCGACGGCGCTGACCGACATCGACACCGCGCTCCAGCAGAGCCGGTCGAGCGACCAGTCGAGCGGCACGCGTCCCTCCAAGGAGGACATGCAGTCGAAGATCGACGATCTCATTTCCAGCGAAGTGTCGAACGGGACGCTGACCTCGGACCAGGCCGAAGAGCTCAAGGGCGTGTTTCAGTCCGCCTTCGCGAACGGTCCCGGCGGTGCGGGCGGTGCCGGCGGGCCGCCGCCCGGCCCGCCACCGGACGACAGCTCTTCGGATTCATCGTCGACGGACTCGACGAGCAGCAGCAGCTCGACGGACCAGACCACGGCCGAGATCCTCCAGCAGTTCCTGCAGGCGCTGCAGCAGTCGCAATCGTCGAGCTCGTCCTACGGCGCGAGCGGCAGCTCATCGAGCAGCTCGAATTTCTCCGCGCTCCTGATCGACTTCAAGAGCTGACTTCAAGAGCTGACCTCGCGCGACGCGGGTCGGCGCGTTCCCCGCCGCGATCAAGCTTCACCCAGGGCGCATGATCGTCGGCGGGGAACCGCGCATCGGGGACGTTTCCTGCGTGACGCCGGAACTTTCCTCGCAATGCAGCGCCATCATTGCGCGGCGAAATTGCCGCATCTTTAGGAACCGCGTGTGTTCAGCGCTGTTCTCTCCTCACGAGTTTGCTGCTGAAGGAGAGGACAACATGCTGATGAAATCGATCGCTGCCGGCCTCGCCGGCACCGCACTGCTTGCAACCGTTGCGTTCGCGCAAAACCCGACGGCCACCACCGACAAGGCAGCGCCTGCAGCCACCGCGACAACGACGACCACCGCGGCGTCGGGTGAGTGGCGCGCCTCGAAGATGTCGGGCCTGAAGATCTACAACGAAGCCAACGAGAACATCGGCTCGATCAACGATCTGCTGATGGATAAGAGCGGAGCCATCAAGATCGCCGTGATCGGCGTCGGCGGCTTCCTCGGCATGGGCGAGCATCTGGTCGCCGTGCCCTACGAGAAGTTGAAGTTCGTCAACGAGGCCGTGGCCTATAGCGGCGCCGGCACGAGCCCGGGTGCCAAGCCCGGCGCGACCACGACGACGGGCGCTGCGACCGGCACCGACAAGCCTGCGGCGACCACGATGTCGTCCGCGTCGAAGTGGTATCCGGACCACGCCGTGTTCAATGCCAGCAAGGACGAGCTCAAGAACATGCCCGAGTTCAAGTATTCGGAGTAATGGGCTTCTGATCGGCTGAACGAAGCGCGCCTGGTTTTCACCGGGCGCGCTGTCGTGTCTTGCTTCTTTCACCTCGCCCCGCTTGCGGGGAGAGGGAGAAGACTTTCTAGTGCGTCACCAGCGGGCAGCCGCCCTTGTCGAGCGGACGGAACGCTTCGTCGCCGGGCACGGTGGCGATCAGCTTGTAGAGGTCCCACTCGCCCTTGGACTCCTCGGGCTTCTTCACCTCGAACAGATACATGTCGTGGACCATACGGCCGTCGATGCGGATCTTGCCGTTCTTTGCAAAGAAGTCGTTGACCGGCGTCGCGCGCATCTGTGCCATCACCTTCGGGGCCTCGTCGGTCTTGATGGCCTCGATCGCCTTCAGATAGTGCATGGTCGCCGAATAGAGGCCGGCCTGGATCATGGTCGGCATGTGCCCGACCTTCTCGTTGAAGCGCTTGGAGAAGGCGCGCGTCTCCTCGTTCATGTCCCAGTAGAACGCGTCGGTGACGATCAGGCCCTGCGTCGCCTTGATGCCGAGCGAGTGCGTGTCGGTGATCTCCTGCAGCAGCGCGATCATCTTCTGGCCGCCCTGCGTCAGGCCGAACTCGGCGGCCTGCTTCAGAGCGTTGGTGGTGTCGCCGCCGGCGTTGGCCAGCGCGACCACCTTGGCCTTGGAGGCCTGGGCCTGCAGCAGGAACGAGGAGAAGTCCGACGAGTTGAGGGGATGACGGACCTCGCCGAGCACCTTGCCGCCGCTCTCCTTGACGACGTTGGCGGCGTCGCGCTGCAGCGCCATGCCGAAGGCGTAGTCGGCGGTGACGAAGAACCAGGTATCCTCGCCGCGTTTGACCATTGCCTTGCCGGCGACGTTCGACAGCGCATAGGTATCGTAGGTCCAGTGCACCGTGTTGGGTGAGCAGGCGGGGCCCGTGATGTCGGAGGAGCCGCCGCCGGAATTGATGTTGATCCTGTTCTTCTCGCGCGTCAGCGCCGAGATCGGCAACGCCACCGACGACGTCGGCACGTCGAAGATCGCGTCGACCTTGTCGTTGTCGTACCAGTTGCGGGCAATGTTGACGCCGACGTCGGGCTTGTTCTGGTGATCGGCGGCGACCACCTGCACAGGCTTGCCGGCGACCTTGGCGCCGTAATCGGCAACCGCCATCTCGACGGCGGCGAGCGAGCCCTTGCCGGTCGCATCCGCATAGAGGCTCGACATGTCCGTGAGCACGCCGATCTTGACGACATCGTCCGAGATCTGCGCCTGCGCGGTGCCGGACGTGACGGCGAGCGCGAGACCGGCCGCGACGGCGGCAATGAGTTTTTGCATCTTGTTTCTCCCTGTGTGTTGTTGTTCGGGCGTTGTTGCAGGGACTGTTGTAGCGGCAATCGGTCGCGGCAGCTAAGCGGAGCGCGCCATAGCGGAATGCAAAATCAGAAGGGGCGAGCGGTGTTCCCCTCTCCCCTTGTGGGAGAGGGTGGCTCGCCGCGATAGCGGCGAGACGGGTGAGGGGTTTCTCTCCGCGCTCGCTTCTCTTACTTCTGAATTCGCGGAGGCAACCCCTCATCCGGCGCTTCGCGCCACCTTCTCCCACAAGGGGAGAAGGAAGAAAAAGAGGGCCGGTCAGCCGCCGCCGGCCTTGAGCCGTTCGTTGCGCCGGCGCAGGCCCTCCAGCGTCGCGAGGAGGATGACCGACACCGTCGTCAGGATGACCGCCGCTGCCGTGATGGTCGGGCTGATGTTCTCGCGGATGCCGCTGAACATCTCGCGCGGCAGGGTGCGCTGCTCGGGACCTGCCATGAACAGCACGATCACCACCTCATCGAAGCTGGTCGCGAAGGCGAACAGCGCACCTGAGGCGAGGCCCGGCAGGATCAGCGGCAGGATCACGCGGCGGAACGCTTGCAGCGGCGAGGCGCCGAGCGAGGCGGCGGCGCGTGCCAGATTAGTGTCGAAGCTCTGCAGCGTCGCGCCGACCGTGATCACCACGAAGGGCGTCGCCAGCGCGGTGTGGGCCAGGATCAGGCCGAGATAGCTGCCGGTCAGGCCGATCGGCGCGAAGAAGAAATACAGGCCCACCGCGGTGATGACACCGGGTACGACGACCGGCGACAGCACGAAAGCCAGCACGAGCGGTTTGAACCGGCTCTTCCACTGCGCCAGCCCCAGCGCGGCCAGCGTGCCAAGCACCATCGACAGCAGTGTCGAGGCGACGCCGATGATCATGCTGTTCTTCAGCGAATTCATCCAGCGCGGCGAATTGATGAAGTCGTCATACCAGCGCAAGGAGAGCCCCGGCAGCGGATAGGTCAGGTACGAGCCCGAGCTGAAGGACAGCGGCATGATCGCAAGGATTGGCGCGATTAGGAAGATGAACACCAGCGTGGAGATGACGATGGTCGCGGTCCACGCGATGCGCTGGCTGGGTGTGCGGAGGGAGGAATTGTCGCTCAATTCTTCATCCCTCCCGTGACCTGCTGGCCCTGCACCAGCTTGCCGTAGACGAGGGCGAGCAGAACGGTGGCCAGCAGCAGCACCGCACCCAGCGCCGAAGCAAGGCCCCAATTGGCCGTCTCGGTCGTGTAGAGCGCGATGAAGTAGCTGATCATCTGGTCGGCGGCGCCGCCGACGAGTGCGGGGGTGATGTAGTAGCCGAGTGCCAGGATGAAGACGAGCAGGCTTCCGGCGCCGATACCGGGCAGGGTCTGCGGCAGGTAGATCCGCAGGAAGGCGGTGAGGGGTGGCGCACCGAGCGAAGCGGCGGCACGCATGTAAGCAGGCGAGATCGCCTTCATGCTGCTGTACAGCGGCAGAATCATGAACGGCAGCAGCACGTGGGTCATGGCCACGCAGACACCGAAGCGGTTGTAGATCAGGCGCAACGGCTCGTCGATGATGCCAAGCCAGTGTAGGCTGTCATTGACGACGCCCTTGCTCTGCAACAGCACGATCCAGGCGCAGGTGCGGACCAGAAGCGACGTCCAGAACGGCAGCAGGACGAAGATCATCAGCAGGTTCGACCGGCCCGGCGGCAGCGTCGCCAGCAAATACGCGACCGGAAAACCGAGGATCAGGCAGAGGGCCGTGACACCGAGGCTGATGAGGAAGGTGCGGGCGAAAATGTCGCGGTAGATGGCTTGATCCGACGGTGCCGCGACGATCGCGCCGTCCGCGTTCCGCGTCAGGTCGAGCGCCGCCAACAGGTAGAAGCCGGTCACCGGGCCGCTGGCGTCCTTGATGGTCGTCCAGGTGGCGCGCTCGCGCCAGGCCGGATTGATCTTGCCCAGCGTCTCCTTTGCCGTGCCGGGCTCCGGCACCGCCTTCAGATTGCGTGCCGTGCTGGTCAGGATCGTGCGAAAACCGTTCAGTGCGTAGTTGAGCCGCTTGGCCGCAATCGCAACGGTGCCGGAGGCGCGCGCCGCCAGGATGTCGCTTGCCAGCGCCGCATAGGCCTTTTCGTCCGGCAGGTCCTTGCCGTCCCAATCGGCGAGAGCCGCGATGGTTTGCGGCAGAACCTGGCGCACCTCCCTGTCATCGACCGCGCGCCACAGCATGCCGGCGATGGGACCGGCGAAGGTGAAGAGCAGGAAGACGAGAAGCGGTGCTACCAGCGCCAATGCCTTGACCTGGCGTGCCCGCTCCGCACGCCTCAATCGGCGCTTGAGCGGCACCTCGGTCTGCGCATTGGCGCCGGGTAAGAGCGCATCCGTCATGGGTCGAGCCTTGCGGGGCGCGTTATTTCGCGGCCCATTTGTTGAAGCGCTCGGTCAGGCGGTCGATGTTCTCGAGCCAGAAGGCGACGTTGATCTCGACCGCGTTCTTGATGTTGTCAGGCGCCGTCGGCAGGTCCTTCAGGACCGCGGGCGCGAGCCGGCCGGCTGCGTCCTTGTTCGACGTGCCATAGGCAATGTTCTCCGACAGCTTTGACTGGTTCTCCGCCTTGCCTGCGAAGTCGAGGAACTTGTAGGCCGCGTCCTTGTTCGGGCTGCCCTTCAGGATCACCCAGCTGTCGAGCGTGAAGAGCGCGCCGTCCCACACCATGCCAAAGTTCTTCTTCTCGTTCTTGTTCGCGGTGTCGATGCGGCCGTTGTAGACCGAGGTCATCGTGACCTCGCCGGAAGCGAGCAATTGCGGCGGCTGGGCGCCGGCCTTCCACCACACGATGTCGCCCTTGATGGTGTCCAACTTCTTGAACGCGCGGTCGACACCCTCGTCGGTTGCCAGCACCTTGTAGACGTCCTTCGGCGCGACGCCGTCGGCCATCAGCGCAATCTCCAGCGTGGTCTTGGGGCCCTGACGCAAGGCGCGCTTGCCGGGAATCTTCTTGGTATCGAAGAAGTCGGCCCAGCCGCTCGGGGCCTCTTTCAGCTTGTCCTTGTCGTAGCCGAGCACGAAATCGTAGAGGATGGCGCCGACGCCGCAAGGATTGACCGACGGCGCGATATAGGCGGCCTCGCCGCCGATCTTGGAATAATCCAGCTTCTCGAACAGGCCTTCCTCGCAGCCGACCGCCAGTTCGTCGCTCTCGACCTGGACGACGTCCCAGGTGGCGGCACCTCCCTGCACCTTGGCGCGCAACACGCCGACGCCGCCGTCCCAGGATTCATCGTTCATGGCAGCGCCGGACGCCTTCTTGAACGGCTCGAAATAAACCTTCTTCTGGGCATCCTGATACGCGCCGCCCCACGACACGACGGTGAGGTCACGCGCCTCTGCGACCGTGGCCAGCGCAGCGCTGGCGCCCAGTGCTGCGGCGAAACCCAGAGCGATCTTGCCAATCTTGCGCTTCAGCATGGTCCTTGTTCCTTCTTCATCTGCGTTCTGTTGATCGTTGCATCATACGGGATCGAGGGCCAAGCAATCCTCGGGCCGGAAGGTGATGGTCACGCCTTCGCCATGTGTGAGGCTGTGATGCGCTCCCGGTTGAAGCTTGACCATGAACTCCCCGTTGCCGGCGACCTCGAGCACGGCCAGCGCGTGGTCGCCGAGATAGATGGTGTTCTGCACTTTTGCCGGCAGCCGGTTCGGTCCTTCGCTGGAAGTGCCATCCGGAACAATCGCGACACGCTCGGGCCGCACCGACAGCGAGGTCGATGCGCCCGCGCCTGAGACATTGACCGCCCGTGCGGTCACGGCGCCGCCATTGGCCAGCGCGACGCGGCAAAAGTCCTTGTCGATCGTCTCGACGGTGCCGGCCAGCACATTGTTCTCGCCGATGAAATGGGCGACAAAGCTGTTGACCGGATGCTCGTACAGCGCGTCCGGCCTGTCGATCTGCTGCACGATGCCGTCGTTGAACACGGCGATGCGGTCCGACATGGTGAGCGCTTCGCTCTGATCGTGGGTGACGTAGACGATGGTGATGCCCATCGTCTCGTGCAGCTGCTTGATCTCCAGCTGCATCTGCTCCCGCAGGCGCTTGTCGAGGGCGCCCAGGGGCTCGTCCATCAGCACGAGTTGCGGATTGAAGACCAGCGCACGGGCGAGCGCCACGCGCTGCTGCTGACCGCCGGAGAGCTGCCCGGGCCGCCGCTGCGCCATGGCTTCCATCTTGATCATGCGCAGCGCCGCGCTGACGCGCTCCTGCACGTCCGCCTTGCTCGTGTTGCGAACGGAAAGCGGGAAGGCGATATTTTCCGCGATCGTCAGGTGCGGAAACAGGGCGTAGTTCTGGAACACCATGCCGATGTCGCGCCTGTGCGGCGGCACGTTCTTGATCGGCCGGTCGGCGAGGTAGATCTCGCCCTGGGTCGGAACCTCGAAGCCGGCCAGCATCATCAGCGTGGTCGTCTTGCCCGAGCCCGACGGGCCGAGCAGGGTGATGAACTCGCCCTTCCTGATGTCGAGATCGAGGTTCTTCACCACGAGGTGCTCGCCATCATAGGTCTTCTGAATGCCGGAAAAGCGCACCAATGCCGGCGCAGGCGTGACCATGCCGGCTTCCATGTTGTCCTCGCGTTGTCCCCTACAGTGCCGTGTGAGACTAGCATCCTGCGGCGAGAATGCCAGCGGCGCAAGCGGTGAAGAGACGCGCTACATCCCCGACAGCTTCGTCACGGACACGTTGAGCGTTCCGCCGGCTTCAGCGACCACGCGCAGCGTCTTGGAGTCGAAGGCGATGTCGGCGAGCGTCAGGCTGTCGATCCTGGCGTCGACCTTGAGGCCGTCCTCGCTCTTCTGGTAGTCGGCGATCGCGGCCGCGATCTTCTCGCGCGCGTTGGCGGCGATCGGCTTCAGGTCGAGCGTCGCCTTCTGCACCAGCGCCTGCTGCATCTGCGGAACCACCGCGCGCGCCGCCGCGCCCAGCAGGCCGAAGGCCGCCTCGGACTCGACCGCGAGCTGGATGTCGGCGAGCCGCAGCGTCTGCTGCGCCTGGTCGAGCATCGGCCGGCCCCAGACATGCACGGTCGCCTCCGCGCCGAGACCGAGCCAGCTCTTCTTTTCCTTGGCGCGCACCAACAGCGAGATCAGCAGCCGGTCGCCCGACGGGATCACGTTGACGCTCTTCACGGTGACGTCGACCGGGCCCGAGCCGTCCTCGGGATAGGTGTGGCCGACCATCTGCGCAGCGATCAGCTTGTTGATCTCGGTGAAGGGCACGTCGATCGGCACGCCGATGTTCACGCCGGTGCCGGTCGGCGGCACGATCGAGATCTTGTCGGGGAACGGGCAGTCCGGCTTGGTCGGGGCCGAGGTCACGCGTGTCTCGGCCTCGAGGCCAAGCAGCAGCGTCACCGCCTGCGCATCGACGCGCGGCTGCGCCGCGATGGCGCGGATCGGCTTCATCTCGAGCCAGAGCGGCGGCAGCGCGGCCGAGTTGCCCGAGCCTTGCAGCGGGATCGAGCGGCAGGCCTTGGCCCATTGCACCTTGGCGTTCTCGCGCAGCGAGGGATCGTTGCGGATGCGCTCGGAGACGATGTTGATCTGCTCGCCGACATTCTTGTCGATCAGCGGCTTCACCTGCGCCGGCACATTGACCTTGGCGCCGGAGACATTGAGGTTGGTGTCGCCGAGATTGACCTGGGCGCCGAGATTGGGCTCGAGATGCCAGTTCGCTGCGAGCTTCGGCCGCGAGGTGACGATGACGTTGCCCTTGATCTCGGCGCTGGCGTTCAAATTCTTGATGTTGACCGCGCCGATCCGTTTCGCTGCGTCACCGCCGAGGACGCTGCCGAGCGCGTCACCGAGCGCGCCGGTGGCTTTTGCCGACAGCGAGCCCGTCACGTTGAGCTTGCCGGTGAGCGGCGTCGAGATCGTCAGCACGTCCTTGTCGCCGGCGGCGGCCATCGGGCCGCGCACGGCGGTCCAGCCGATATCGGCGTTCTCCAGGATCTGCGAGATCGGATTGTCGGCCTTGCCGGCGAAATTGCGCGGCGCGGCCTTCTCGGCCTGCTCGCGGATTGCCGACAGCGCGATGGCGACCGGCGCGACCACGACGGAGCTCTTCGCGACCGGCGGCAACGGCGGCAGTTGTGCGACCGGCGGCGCGGAATTCGTCGCGCGCGGCGACAGCAAGTCCATCGCCTTCAGGCTGATGAAGAACGACGCCGCGAGCACGACGACGGCGATCAGGATAGTCTTCAGATTCAACGTCAGTCGCATCAATCCCCCAAGCCGCCCCGGGCGGGGATTTTACAGGGCGGGCGAGGAGGGCGCTAGAGCGCACCAAGGGGGTGGAATTGGGGCGAACAGGTTAACGGTCGCTAACGCGCCGTTGCCGCGTATCGCAGGGTTAGCCGCGCCGGGGACGGCGGACCGCTCTCACATTGCCGCGATCTCCGCCACCGCAGTAAAACCGGTCGCCGCCGTCGGACTCCAGGCCCGAGACCATGGTGCCTGCGGGCAGATCGAGCTGCTCCAGCACCTTGCCCGTGTCAGGATCGACCCGCCTGATGTCGCTGTCCTCGCCTTCCCAGGTGCCATGCCAGAGCTCGCCGTCAACCCAGGTCACCCCGGTCACGAAGCGCTTGCTCTCGATGGTGCGGAGAACCTTCCCTGTGGCCGGGTCGATCTGATGGATCTTGCGCTCGCGATATTGCCCGACCCAGAGTGAGCCCTCCGCCCAGGCCAGGCCGGAATCGCCACCGCCGCCGGGCGCGGGGATGGTGGAGACCACCTTGCCGGTCGCCGCATCGATCTTCTGGATGCGATCCTCGGCGATCTGGAACAGGTGGCGGCCGTCGAACGCCGTGCCCGCATGCGCGGCGACGTCGATCGAGCGGTCGATCTTGCCACTGGACGGATCGACTGCATTCAACTTGTCGCCGGATGCGAACCAGACATGGGTGCCGTCATAGGTGACGCCATGCACGTGCTCGACGCCCGCAAAGGGCCCGTATTCCCTGACGATCTCGGCGGCTGAACGCTTCATGTGCTTGATCCCTGTGAGGTGATGCACCTTACGTCTTCAGGAGCGGCGTGGGGAGTAACAAGCCTGTCGGGAAACCCGGGACGGGCGGCGTCATCCAGCGGCGCGCACGTCCGTGTCCGAACGACTGGACCTTGTTCGACCGCGCCAGCTCCTCGAGGGCTCGCTGCACGGTGCGCGGACTGATCCCCAGCGCAAGGGCGAGCGCGGAGCTCGACCACGGCTCGCCGTCGGTGAGAAAGGCGAGGAGGGCAGCGTGCTTCTCCTCCACGGGCCGTGCCAGCACGAGGACATCGCGTGTCTTGCGCGGCGCCAGCACGAAACCCTGCCTGGTCGCGCTGATGTCGGCCAGCGGCTTGAGCTGCGTGCGGAGCCGCCCGATCTCGACGCGCAATCGCGCGCGGTGCGACTCATCGACGTGCCTTGCTTGAAACGCACCTGATATCAACCTCTCCCGCGAGACATCCGCCGGCCATGCCTGCGCCAGAAGGCGGGCGAGCGCGAACAGCACCGGTCGCGTTCCCAGCGGCACGGCAACGCCTTGCCTGCGCACGACGTGATGGAAGGTGTCCACCACGAGCGCTGTCGAGGTCGCCAGCCTTTCGACCTCGCCGAGCAGCAACGGGTGTTCCTCTCCGCGCGCGATCAGGCGCGCCGCCGGGGTGTCGAGGATCAGGTTTGCGCTGTCGACCTCGGCCATCAGCGCCGGGATTCTTGCTTGCCGCGCTGCATGGCCTGCGCGGTCGAGCGCCGTGCGGGCATCCCTTGTTTTCAGCCGCCGGATCGCGATGCCGGCAACCACGAGCTCGCGTACGACTTGCGATGCCGGCGGGAGCGGGGAGCTGCCGAGCGCGGCCAGCGTGCGTTCGGCCTCGTCGATCCGCCCGACCAGAAGAAGACGGCGCGCCTCGATGTGGCCCGCGTGGGCCGCATTGGCGAGATCGCCGTGCTTCTCGAGCGTCGCGCGCGCTGCTGCGAGCGTTTTCACCGGCCAGCTCAGGTCGCGTGAGACAAGCGCGATCTCGGCTTCGGCCACCACGCATCTTGCACGCGCCACCGCCTCGCGCGGGCCGAAGGCACGCGCAGCGCTGCGCAGCAGCGTCTTCGCCTTGGCGAGATCGCCGAGCTGCGCCATCGCGATGCCGCGCAGCGCCAGCGACGGCGCATCGTTGCGCAGCGCCACGCGGTTCAGCGCGCCGAGCGGATCACCGGCCTCCAGCGCCCGCGCGGCGGCCGTGATCAGCGACTCCATGTCAATCCCGCCACACTTGTTACTCCCACCGCGCAACCGCTTGGTGCCAGAAATCGTTGGCAGGACGTCAAGCAAACGCTTTGGAGAGTCATGATGACATCAGCAGAAAGAGCCGGAACCAACGGACAGACCGCCATGCAGACCCCGCCGGTGGTGTCGGCGCAGGACTGGGAGGCCGCCCGCCAGCAACTGCTCGTGAAGGAAAAGGCGCATACCCGTGCCCGCGACGCCCTGGCCGCCGAGCGTCGGCGCATGCCATGGATGGAAGTTGCCAAAACCTATGCGTTCGAGGGGCCCGGCGGCAAGGTCAGTCTGGCTGATCTGTTCCAGGGCCGGCGGCAACTGATCGTCTACCGCGCCTTCTTCGAGCCCGGCGTGTTCGGCTGGCCCGATCATGCCTGCCGCGGCTGCTCCATGGTGGCCGACCAGGTCGCCCATGTCTCGCACCTGAACGCCCGCGACACCACGCTGGTGTTCACCTCGCGCGCGCCGCAGGCCGACATCGCGCGGCTGAAGAAGCGGATGGGATGGACCATGCCCTGGGTCACCATCACCGACAGCTTCGATGCCGATTTCGGCGTGGACGAGTGGCACGGCACCAACGTGTTCTACCGCGACGGGACGCGCATCTTCCGTACCTATTTCATCAAGAGCCGCGGCGACGAGCAGATGGGCGGCACCTGGAACTATCTCGACATCACCCCGCTCGGCCGCCAGGAGGTCTGGGAGGATTCGCCGAAGGGCTATCCGCAGACGCCGACCTACAAATGGTGGAACTGGCACGACAGCTACACGGAAGGCGCCGCGCCCGACAAGAAATGGGTCGAGGTCACGGATGCCGGCGAGAAGGCGTTTCGCAAGGAGGCCGCGGAAGGCCGTGACTAGTCCCGTCAGTGCAACGGCGCCCGCCGGCCGCGATGGTGTCGTGGCCGCGCGCCACCTCACCAGATGGCTGGCCTTGGCGGCGACGCCCACCTTCGCTGTCATGGCCGTGCTGACCGCCGCGCTCGGCGATGGCCCGGCGGACATGCTGTGCGGCGCCGGGCAGGGGTCTCTGCTCGGCGGCATGGTGCCGATGTATCTCCTGATGAGCGCGTTTCACTCGGCGGCGTGGCTGAGGCTGATCGGGGAGCGGCGGAGGGCGGTCGGCCGGTAGGACGGCCGCCGCATCACCGGGACTGCGGCGCATCGCTTCCGTCGAAGAACAAGACCATCAGGATTTCGTCGTAATACCTGTCGTCCTGCTTCAGCGCCTTCATCCCGCGCCCATACTCGACGAAGCCGGCGGCCGTGTAGAGCCGTAAAGCGGCCTCATTGTCGCTGACGACGACGAGATGAAGCTGCTCGACGCGCGTTGCAGCGTGCGCTGCGACGGCGTCGACGAGCAGCCGCCCGGTGCCGGACTTCCGCGCCTGCGGCCGCACGTACATGCCCCAGAGAACCGCCTTGTGCGCGGTCTTCGCGCCGTCCTCCCGGCGGAAGCCGGCAGTGCCCACGAGCTCGCCCGCGATGAACGCGCCGAACACGTCGGATGCTGCGAGGCGCTCCTCGAACCAGGCGAGCGGCTTGTCCTGCTCGCGTTCGAGCGTGCTGGTGAAAGCCTCGGGATTGGTCGCGAGCGCTTCCAGCCGGACGGGGCGATAGAGAGCCGCATCGGCGGGCGTGAGCAGTCTGATCATGCTGATGCCAGGTGCGCCAGCGGCAGAGGCGCGCCGGCCTTGAGCGTCTGGAGCGCGATGCTGCTGCGAACCTCTCGCACGATCGGCAGATTGAGCAGCTTGTCGACGAGGAAGCGCTGGTAATCCTCGAGCTCGGGCACGACGATTTCGAGAAGATAATCGGCATCGCCGGAGACGAGGTGACAGGCTACGACCTCGGGCATGGCAACAACGGTCCTTTCGAAGCCCAGCGCCTGGTCGTTGGCATGGCCGTTGATCTTGACGCCGAGGAAGGCCGAGAAGCCGAGCCCGAGGCGGCTGCGCCGCAGGGAGGCGCGGTAGCCGTCGATATAGCCGTCCCGCTCCAGCCGCTTCACCCGACGCAGGCAGGGCGACGGCGACAATCCGACCTTGTCCGCCAGCTCGATGTTGGTCAGTCGTGCATTGGTCTGGAGTTCGGTGACGATGCGCCGGTCGATCGCATCCAGCTCGCATTTTGGCATGAACCGCATCCTGTTGGATCGAGAAGGGCGCAATATTGCGCCCGAGCCGCCGAGACTAGCCCAGTTCGCAAGGACATGCCTCGGCTTTCCGTGGGATGGGTTGCTCTGATCTTGTTGCTGATGGAGTGCCCCATGACCGAAAGCCCGAATATCGCCCCTCTGCTGGAGGCCGTCGAACGCTACTTCACGCTGATGTACGACAACGACGTTTCGCAATTCGACCGCGTCTTCGCACCGACCGCGCAGCTCCACGGCTTCCGCGATGGCGAATTGCGGATATTGCCGGTCCGGGATTACAGGACGATGCTGGCCTCGGCGCTGTCGCCCAAATCGAAGAATGCACCGCGCCTTCAGGAGATATTGCTGATTGATCTGGCGTCGTCGGCGCAAGCCCTGGCGAAGGTTCGCGTTCGGATCGATCTGCTCCAGTACGTTGATTATCTCGCATATCACCGCATCCACGATGTCTGGCTGATCACAGCGAAATCGTTTCATGTCGAGCGACGGTATGAGCCTGCCAGCACCTAGAGCGCCGCAATCCTATTGCGCGCCTGCTGCCTGCAGATACGCAACCACCTTCGCCGCTTCATCCGCCGAGATGCCGCCATAGGGCTGCATCTTGTTGCCGGACACGACTTCGTCCGGCTTGACCATGAAGCGGGTGAGCTTGTCCTGGTCCCAGACGAAGCCGGCGTCCTTCATTGACGGAGAGTAGTTGTAGCCCGGCAGTGCGCCGGCCTTGCGGCCGATGATCTTGTTGAGGTTGGGACCGAGGCGGTTGTCGCCTTCCTTCACGGAGTGACAGGTGCGGCAGGCATTGTTGAAGGCCTGCTGGGCCGCGTCATCGCTCGCCGGCTGCTGTGCGAGCGAGGAGGGGGCGGAGAGAAACAGCGCCAACGCTCCGGCAGCGGTGATCAGGCGCAGCCATGGCGATGTCTGCTGGCGTGATTGCATCTGCGCCTCCATCGGGGACCGCACCGCAGCGAGCGCGCGTCGGAATGTCGAGGGCAAACGAAAACGGCCCCGGTGGGTTCCGGGGCCGTTTGCGTCACAATGTCCTGTCGCTTCAGCGCGTCGCAGCGCCGAGGTCCGCTCTGCGTTCCGACATCGGCAGCACGATCACCTTGGTGCCGACGTTGACGCGGGAGTAGAGGTCGGTGACGTCGTCGTTGGTCATGCGGATGCAGCCGGAGGAGACGTGCTTGCCGATGGTCTCGGGCGCGTTGGTGCCGTGGATGCGGTAGATGGTGCCGCCGAGATACATGGCGCGGGCGCCGAGCGGGTTGCCCGGGCCGCCGGCCATGTGGCGCGGCAGATAGGGCTGGCGGGCGATCATCTCCGGCGGCGGCGTCCAATCCGGCCACTCGGCCTTCTTGCTCACCGACTGGATGCCGGACCAGGTGAAGCCGTCGCGGCCGACGCCGATGCCGTAGCGCAGCGCCTGGCCGTTACCGAGCACGTAATAGAGATAGGTGTTGGGCGTATCGATGATGATGGTGCCCGGCGCTTCACGCGTCGCATAGGAAACCGTCTGGCGGCGGAAGCGGGCCGGCATTTCGACGGTGTCCTGATCCTCGGACGGGGCGGTCTGATAGGTCGGCGCCTGGTAGGGCTGGATCGGCTGCGGCGCGGTCATCGGCGGCAGCGGCTGGAAGAAGGGGAAGAGCTGCACCGGCGCGGCCTTGGCCGGGCCTGCGAATGCGATCGCGGAGATCGCGACTGCGCCAAAAGCAACGGCGCGCGAATACGCCTTGAACGTGTCCAGATTGAACATTGGTCGCCCCTGTTTGCGCGGGTGTTTTTGGTCACCCCGGCACCGTTGCGGTGCTCCGTTGCTTAAATCCCTAACGGAAACAAGTTTCGGGACGTTTGCGCGGAAAACCGAAAACGGTTTCATCGCGGCAAGGATTGTTTCATGACAGTTTCGTGGCCGCAGGGCTCCGTTAACGAACAAAACAGCGGGCCGACACTTCGATGACGTCACACGCCTGAAATATCCGTGGTTGATGGTCCTAAGCCGAGAATCATCAAACTCTCGGGATTTTCCCATGCGGGTATTAATCGCGACTGACGCCTGGCATCCGCAGGTCAACGGGGTGGTCCGTACCCTGACCTCGCTGGCGAATGCGGCCAAGGCGCTCGATGTCGAGATCGACTTCCTGACGCCGGACGGCTTTCCGTCCTGGCCGCTGCCGACCTATCCGGGCCTGCGCATCGCGCTGCCGAGCGGAAGGGAGATCGCGCGCCGGATCGAGAGGTGTGCGCCCGAAGCGCTGCACATCGCGACCGAAGGTCCGATCGGCTGGGCCGCGCGGGCCTATTGCCGGCGCAACCGGCTCGCCTTCACCACCTCCTATACGACGCGCTTTCCGGAATACGTCTCGGTGCGGACCGGCATCCCGGCCGCGGTCGGCTATGCCGTGCTGCGCCATTTCCACGATGCCGCCGCGATGACCATGGTGGCGACGCCCTCGCTGCGGCAGGAGCTGTCCGAGCGCGGCTTCAAGCGGCTCGGCTTCTGGACGCGCGGCGTCAACACCGAGCTGTTCCATCCCGACGCGCCGGCCAAGCTCGACCTGCCGGGTCCGATCTTCATGACCATGGGCCGCGTGGCGGTGGAGAAGAATCTCGAAGCGTTCCTCTCGCTCGACCTGCCCGGGACCAAGGTCGTCGTCGGCGATGGCCCGCAGAAGGCGGCGCTGGAGAAGAAGTATCCGGACGCAGTCTTCCTCGGCGAGAAGAAGGGCGCCGATCTCACCGCCCATCTCGCCGCGGCCGACGTGTTCGTCTTTCCAAGCCTAACCGACACCTTCGGCGTGGTGCAACTCGAGGCGCTCGCCTGCGGTACACCGGTTGCGGCGTTTCCGGTGACGGGCCCCAAGGACGTCATCGCCGATCATCCGATCGGCGCGATCGACCACGATTTGCGTACCGCGTGCCTGCGCGCACTCACCATGTCGCGCGAGACCTGCCGCAACTTTGCGCTGGAGCGCTCCTGGGAAAACAGCGCGCGCCAGTTCGTCGGAAATCTCACGTCACTTCAGCCCAGTCGCGTCCTGCGCGCCTCGCCTCGCATGGCGCGGCGGCCGGTGCGCGGTTGACCTTTCATTGAATCCACAGCGAGAACCTCATCGATGGCTAAGATCATGAACCTTGACGGCACCCAGCAGCTCGACCTCACCCGTGGCACTGTCGAGCAGGCTTACGACCGCTGGGCGCCCGTCTACGATCTCGTGTTCGGCGGCGTGTTCGCCAAGGGCCGGCAGGCCGCGATCGCAGCCACCAACAAGATCGGTGGCCGCGTGCTCGAGGTCGGCGTCGGCACCGGCATCTCGCTGCCGCTCTATGCGCCGCACCTGCGCATCTTCGGCACCGACATCTCGGAAGCAATGCTCGACAAGGCGCGCCAGCGCGTCGCCGAGGGCAATCTGAAGAACGTCGAGGGGCTTGCGGTGATGGACGCCGAGAAGCTCGAATTCCCCGACAATTCCTTCGACGTGGTGATGGCGCAGTACGTCGTCACCGCCGTGCCGAATCCGGAGAAGGCGCTCGACGAATTCGCCCGCGTGCTGCGTCCCGGCGGCGAGCTGATCATTCTGACCCGCGTCAGCGCCGACGCCGGCATGCGCCGCTTCATCGAGCAGAAGCTGCAGCCGGTGGTGCGTCCGCTCGGCTTCCGCACCGCCGAGTTCGCCTGGTCGCGCTATGCGAAGTGGCTGGCCGGTGCCAAAGGCATCGAGCTCGCCGAGCGCCGCCTGATCCCGCCGCTGGGACACTTCTCGCTGGTGCGCTTCCGCAAGGTCGACGTCGCCAAGGCGGCCTAAGCAAGGCTGCGTAAGAGCGGCGGCACTCCGCCGCTCACGCGTTCACGTGCGTCATCGCGCCGTTGCACATCGTCACATGACAAAATGATGATGTCACACGGCCTACATCGAATCCCTGTAATCCCGTACCCGAAAGCATTTTGGGGGAGAGCATGATCAAGAACTACCTCGAGCAGCTGCGGATCCAGCGCTGGGACGACCATCGCTACTATCACCACAGCCGCATCAATCAGAGCCTGCACTTCGTCAGCGCGCTGAGCTTCCTCTTCGCTTATGTCTGGCTGTTCATCGACCCCGTGGTCTCCGCGCTGGTCGGTTGGTTGGTGTCGATGACCTCGCGCCAGGCCGGTCACTTCTTCTTCGAGCCGCACACTTACGACCACATCAACCAGGCCACGCACGAGTACAAGGAAGAGATCAAGGTCGGCTACAACCTGCAGCGCAAGGTGGTGCTGATGGCGATCTGGGCGCTGTCGCCGCTGGTGCTGGTCGTCGATCCCACGCTGTTCGGCCTGTTCACGCCCTGGGCGAGCGCGACCGACTTCATGCGTCAGGTCGCCAAGATCTGGCTCGTGGTCGGCGGCGGCGGTCTTCTGTTCCGCACCGTGCACCTGTTCTTCATCCGCGACGTCGAAACCGGTCTCGTCTGGATGACCAAGATCCTGACCGATCCCTTCCACGACCTGATGCTCTATCGCTGCGCGCCGCTCGCTTTGATGCGCGGCGAGCTGATGGATCCCGGCCTGCATCTCAACCCCGAGCACACGCTGGGCTTTATCGACGAGCCCGTGCTCGAAGAGCAACACGCCTGATCCGGCCGTCGCCCAGATCGCGAATGTCTATGGTTTATGTCATGCCCGGGCTTGTCCCGGGCATCCACGTCTTGGGGACCTCTTCGCCTCTCCCCGCGTGCGGTCGGACAATCGCATATGGTGCACACAATGCAGCGGCATCGGCGGTGGGCTCCCTCTCCCGCTTGCGGGGGAGGGCTGGGGTGGAGGTGTCTCCGCGTCGGGATTGTCGGGGGTTACTGAGGATGTCCCTACGCGGTGAGAACCCTCACCCGCCGCGCTCTGCGAGCGCGTCGGCCTCTCCCGCAAGCGGGAGAGGCGGAGCAAGCCCGCGCAGTGTGGCCTCAGCGCCCAAAGCGCTTGGCCAGCATTTCCTTCAAAATCTGCCGCTTGATCTGCTTGTTGGTGAGCACGCCATCGTGCCACCAGAAGCCGTCGGCCTTCATCTTCCCGGCAGCGCGGACGAAGCGTTCGGCGACCTCGGTGAAATCGGCGTCGGTGTAGTTGAGGCTGAAGATCAGCCGGCCGGTGCCGACCCAGCTCAGCGCCAGGCCTTCGGCGCGCAGGTAATATTGCAGCATCCAGTTGTAGCGGGACGGCGTGGTGTATTTCACCGTCCAGATCGACGAGAAGTTGGCGAACCGCACCGGCAGGTCGGCGTCCGTCATCATCTGGTTGAGCTTCTGGACGCGGCCGTTCCAAGTGGCATCCAGACCGTCATAGACAGCGCGAAAATTCGGGCTGGCGAGCCGGCTCAAGAACTCATCCATCGCGGTCATGACGTAGGGATGCGAGTTGAAGGTGCCGCGGGCGAAGCAGATGTCGGCGGGACGGTCGTCGCGGAAGCGGCGCATCAGCTTGCGCTTGCCGCAGACCACGCCGACCGGCAGGCCGCCGGCGAGGCTCTTGCCGTAGGTCACCATGTCGGCGCGCACGCCGAAATATTCCTGGGCGCCGCCGGCGGCGAGACGGAAGCCGACGAAGACCTCGTCGAAGATCAGCACGATGCCGCGCTGGTCGCAGACCTCGCGCAGCTTCTTCAGCCACTCCGTGTAGGCGGCACGATCGAAATTGCCGCCGCGGGAGGAATCGACCAGCGAGGAATCGCCGGGCGCGTTGACGTTCGGATGCAGGCCCTGGAGCGGATTGACCAGCACGCAGGCGATGTCCTTGCGCGTCTTCAGCACATGCAGCGTCTTCTCCGACATCTCGGAGAGGGTGTAGGTCTCATGCGCGGGGATGGGATTGCCAACGCCGGGCTGCACGTCGCCCCACCAGCCGTGATAGGCGCCGGCGAAGCGGACGAGGTGCGTGCGTTTGGTGTGATAGCGCGCGAGCCGCACCGCCTGCATCACGGCCTCGGTGCCGGACATGTGGAACGAGACCTCGTCGAGGCCGGAAATCTGGCGGAGCCGCTGCACGTTCTCGAGGATAACAGGATGGTAGGGGCCGAGCACGGGACCCAGCGCATGCGCCCGCTTCTCGGAGCCCTCGATGCACTCCTTGTAGAAGTCGTTGCCGAAGATGTTGACGCCGTAGGACCCCGTGAGGTCGTAGGAGGTGTTGCCGTCGACATCGGTGACGGTGACGCCGCTGGACGATTCCATGAAGGTCGAGGTGCCCAGGTTCTCGCGCACCAGGCGCGAGAACTGGAACGGCACGCGGTAACTCTCGGTGAAGTTGAGGTCGGAGATCGTCTCCGCCGCTTCCTTCGTCATCGCGCGGCCCTTGGGGTAGCGCTCGGCGTAGAGGCGCGCGAGACGGAAGAAGGCGTCCTTGCGCTGGGCCACCACGTTCGCGGGCGCGCCGTCGCAGCCGAAATATTTATCACCCTCGAACTCGTAGAACGGAAGCAGCCGCGCCACCCGGCGCGACATCTTGGAGTGCCCGGCGAGCGAGCGATGCTTGGCGCGGGAGAGTTCGACCCGTGCCTTGATCTTCGGGAGGACGGCGGCAGCAGACGCTGCGGCGGCCACGGACATCGAGAGAATCGGGAGTGTCGTTTCCATGACAACAAGCGCTAATACTGTGAGCTGACAGATTCATGACAGTCAAAGCCCTCATCGCCTCTTTCACCCAGCAGGAAGACCTCAACTTCCTGTTGACCAATCGCATCCCCCGCGCGGCCCTGACCCGCTTCATGGGCTGGTTCTCCAAGATCGAGAATCCCCTCGTGCGGGATTTTTCGATCGCGCTGTGGAAGCTGTTCTCCGACCTCGATCTGTCGGAGGCACGCAAGACCCACTTCAGGAGCCTGCACGATTGTTTCACCCGGGAGCTGAAGCCGGGCCTGCGGCCGTTCGATCCCGACCCATCCCTTGTCGCCAGCCCCTCGGACGGCATCGTCGGCGCTCATGGGAAGATCGCCGACACCGAACTGTTCCAGGTCAAGGGCGCGCCCTATTCACTGCTGGACTTGCTTGGTGACTCGGCGCTGGTCGAGCAGCACCGCAACGGGTCCTTCGTCACGTTGCGGCTGACCTCGAGCATGTATCACCGCTTCCATGCGCCCTATGACGCGCATATCGAGCGCGTCGCGCTGATCCATGGCGACGTCTGGAACGTCAACCCGATCGCCTTGAAGCGGGTCGAGCGTCTGTTCTGCAAGAACGAGCGCGCGGTGATCCGCACGCATCTGTCGACCGGCGAAGCCGTGACGCTGGTGCCGGTCGCCGCGATTCTGGTTGCGAGCATCCGCCTGCACTTCCTCGACATGGTGCTGAATGCGCAGACCCGCGGGCCGGTCAATTTTCCTTGCGACGTCAAGGTGAGCAAGGGCGAGGAGCTCGGCTGGTTCGAGCATGGCTCGACCATCATCATCCTCGCGCCCGGCGATTTTACCTTCTGCGACGGCATCGCCGAGGGCACACGCATTCGCGCAGGCCAGGCGCTGCTCAGGAGAAAGTAGCCTTCAATCCGCCGTCCCCGCCGCCTATATCGTCTTTCGGGGACGATGATACTGGATGTGAGCGATGGCGCGGGCGCCGGTGATGGCGGCGGGTGGTATTGTGCTGCGGCGGGGAGCGGTGCCGCTGGTTGCGGTCGTGCGTCAGCGCAAGCGGAATGAGTGGGTCTTGCCCAAGGGCAAGCTCGATGACGGTGAAACGCCGAAAGAGGCCGCGCACCGCGAAGTGCTGGAGGAGACCGGCCACGACGTGGCCGTGCACGAATTCCTGGGCACGCTGGTCTATCAATCGGGCGGGCGCTCAAAAGTCGTGCATTTCTGGCGGATGGAGGCCGACGGCGGTCCGGTCCGCAAGCTGATGAACGACATCAAGGCGGTCGACTGGCTGACGCTGGACGATGCGATCGCCCGCCTGTCGCGCGAATATGAGCGCGCGTTTCTGACGCAGATCGGCCCGATCGCGTTTGCAGCGGCAGGACTGGCGCCTGTGGCCGCGCCCGAGCCGGTGCCGTCGAGCGACGACATCGATGCCGCCTTGCAGACGCTGACACCCGCCGAAGCCGCTTCGGTTGAAGAATTGCGACATGGGCTGTTGCAGAAGGTGAAGGCCTGGCTGCGCGGAGAGGCGTGAGTTTCTAGCGAGAGAATTATAGCGCCGCGTTGACGGTGCACCCTCTCCCCTTGTGGGAGAGGGTGTCTCGCCGCGAAGCGGCGAGACGGGTGAGGGGTCTCTCTCCGCGAGTCACTCTCTCGATTGGAGTTCGCGGACAGATACCCCTCATCCGGCGCTTCGCGCCACCTTCTCCCACAAGGGGAGAAGGAAGAAGGATCACCGCCGCTCTTTCTTCTCCTTCGGAGCAGGCGCCGGTTTGCGTGGCGCTGCGGGTCGCTGCGCGGCGGGGAGGCGCTGCTGGAATCCGCCCGGTCGCTGGATGCTGCCTGGCTGTTGAGCCGCGGGCGGCTGGCCGGGCTGCATCTGTCCGCCGCGTTGCGGCCGCGTTTGCTGCGCGCCGTTGGGCTGGGTGCCCTGTCCATCGCGCGGTGCGCCTGGACGTCCTGCGCCTTGCTGCTGACCGGGCTGCGGCTGACCTTGCTGCTGCTGGCTTCGCTGCTGCTGACCCTGGCCCGCACGCTGGCCACCCGGCTGCACCGCGCCGCCTTGTTGTCCCTGTCCTTGCCGCTGCGGCGGTTGCGCACCTTGCCGGCCCGGCGTGCCCGGCTGCTGCTGGCCCGGACGGTTGTTCTGGCCAGGCTGGCCGTTCGGCCGCTGCGGCTGTTGGCTTGGCGCCGTCGTCGGCCGCAATTGTTGCTGCTGCGGCGGTTGCGCCGGCCGCGGAAGGCGGCTGATCGCGGCCGGATTGGCGCGGCGGAAGTCGCGCTGCTCGGTCACGATCTGCCGGCCCGTGGTCTGCGCCAGATGCACCTGGCTGACGAAGCCGCGGTCGCGGGCGATCTGCTGCGCGGGAATCGTGATCGGCACGGCGGCAAAGCGCATCACGCCGGCAACGGCTGCGCCAGGCCGGATCGCGAAGCCACTGGAGGCTTGCGTCAGCGCGCCAATCCGCGTGCCGCTGCTGCGGTCGTTGACCTCGATGTGGCCAACCCGGCCGTCGGCGTCGGGATAGAGTTTGATGTTGACGTTATTCGCAGTGTTCGCGGTCGCGTTCTCGGGCACGTCGACGACGCCGGTGGTGCCGCGGATGCCGAGCGTCGCGGTCGGCGTCGCGATCTTCATGTCGCCGCTCTTCGCCACTGCCGCCGCAACGAAGGCCACGGTGCCCTTGCCGATGTCGAAGATCGCCGAATTCTGCTTGCCGCCGTCCTCATAGACGTAATTGTCGATGGTGATCTTCGCGCTGGCGGAGAGATTGAACGTGGTTGCGTCGTTGAAGGTGATGCCGAGCGAGGAGTTCGACGAGGTCTGCAGGATGTCGTTGAGATAGATGTCGTCGCGCACCCGCAGCGGATAGGAGTTCCTGTCGCGGATCACGGTCGCGATCCCCGCCACGGTGGCGACATTGCCGATCGGCTCGACGGTGGCTTGCGCATCCGCGGCCGGTGTCGGTGAGGCCGAGGGCGTCGGGGAAGGCGCGGGCGTCGGCTCTGCCTGCGGCTGTGCCTGTGCAAGCTCGATCGTGTCGGACGCATACGCGGAGTTTGCGCCGGCCAGCGGCAAGGCCAGCAGCGGGAAAGCAAACACGAAGCGGCGCCAAGCCACCATCAAAGCCACGAATGAAGTCCCGGTGAGAACGCGAGGCGAGGTCCGCCGATATCAGCCGCATCAGGCTGAATGGCGGATGAACATCTATCGCATGCGGCCGGCGAACGTTCAAACGCCACGTCGCGGTGTCCGAGACGTGGCGCTGCCTTCTTGCTCGTCATTCCGGGGCGCGACGAAGTCGCGAACCCGGAATCTCGAAATGGCGGTGCGAGTTTGTGGCGCGAGATCCCGGGTTCGATGCTTTGCATCGCCCCGGGATGACGCGCTTCGCGCGTCAGCTCACGCGCTTCCAGGTCTGGCCGCCGCAGAACATGCCGCCGAAGGCGCAACCCTGCACGCGCATCGCATTCGGGCCCTTCATCGCGATCGTGGAGTCGTAGTTGCGGCCGGAGTCGGGATCGTGGATGCGGCCGCTCCACTTCGAGCCCTCGGGCTTCATGTTGATCAGGATGCGCTCATTGGTCTTCGCGGCGTAGCCGCAGAGATTGGCGCCACATTGCTCGACGCGGACATTGCCCTTGTTCTCTTCGGTCGCCCACACGCCGATTGGCGAGTTCGGGGCGGCCACAGGTGCGGCGGCCACCGGAGCCGGGGCGGGCACATAAGCAGGAGCGGGCGCGGCCGCGACCGGAGCAGGAGCCGCAACGGGCGCGGGCTGCGCCGTCGTATCGACGGACGGTGCAGCGGCAACGGTCGGCGCGGGAGCAGCAACGGGCGCTGCCGGTGCGGTCGCCTGAACCGGCGCCTGTTGCACGGGCTGCTGCTGCACCGGAGCCGGGGCGGGCTGTGCGGCGGTGGCCGGAGCCGGCGTGGTGTCGACGTCATCGTCCTTGGAGCCGCCGAGGCCCTTCAGGTTGATGTTGTTCAGCTTGATCGGCTTGTCCGACAGGCCCGGGGCGACGATGGTCACGCAGTTGAGCGAGGCGCAGTTGCGCGGCGTCTCGATGCGGATGTGCTGGCCCTCGATCTGGAACGAGATCGAATTGCCGCCGGCATGCGCGGCGGCGGTCGAAGCGAGGAAGAGCGCGGCGGCGGCGATGGTGAGCTTGTTCATGACAACCTCCAGAATTGCGCGGTCCCGAGATGGACTGAAGTCGCTGGTGAATGAAGCGTGGTTCGACCCTACGCCGGGCCGGTCCCGCCTTCCGTGACGGACGTCACAACGGCTCGCGCCCGTTTGGGTGAGGCAGCGCACATTCAGCCCCGGTTCGTGCCGCGTAACCTTGTCGCGACACGACAGGAGGCGCCGATGCAGCGGCTTGCGACTTCGCTTGGCCTATTGATCGCACTGACGGCGATTGCGCCTGCGGCCCAGGCCGGCTCCTATTCCTTCTCGATCGGTGGTCATCGGTTCCATGTCGAGGCACCGCGGAATTGCCGATCCGCCTCCTGTGTTTCGGTGTCCAGCCGCAGCCTGCGGACGACGGACGATGCCAGCACGGCACCGGCCGCGCCGCCTGTGCCGGTGGTCCAGGCGCCACAGCCGGTTTGTCCGGTTGGTTCGACGAGGCCTGCGCAGGCGACGGTCGTCGCCCCGCCACCGGCACCGCCGGCCCCCGTCCTTGCCGCCGCGACGTCACAGCCTGTCGTGCCTCCGTCGGCGCCAAAACTCGAGGCGCCAAGGAGTGAGGTGCCGAGCCCCAATCCGCCACGGGTTGAGCTGTCACGCCTGGATCCGCCGAAGATTATTCCGCTCGACCCGCCGCGGACGGAGCCGCCGGCCGTCACTGCGGACCTCGAGATCAAGCCAGCCAAAACGAGCGCGATGCGTAGCGATGATGAGCCGGCCTATTTGCCGCTCGGACAATGGGAGAGCGACGGTGCCAAGGGTACGGTTCGCATCGAGCGCTGCGGACCCGCGCTGTGCGGCTATGCGCTCACCGAGACGTCGAGCCGGGGCGAGAGCGTGCTCGTCAACATGAAGCCGAAATCGCACGACGTCTGGACCGGCAGCATCTACAGTCGCTCCAGCGGCAATACTTATTATGCGAGGATGACCCTGAAAAGCTCCGGCAGGCTCTACGTCGAGGCCTGCGCGCTCGGCCGCTTCTGGTGCTCCGGCAACGACTGGACGCGCGTCGAGGAGCAGCAGGAGAAGATTGTCACGACATCGCAGCAGTGGGGTACACGGTCGTAGCGGCGGGCGTTTTGCCACCCTGCCCTCCAGGGGAGGGTAAGCGGCCATGGTCGACCGACGCCCCTAGATCATGCCGAGCACGATGGCGGCGACAAAGGCCATGGCGAGGTACGCGGTGACTACGCTCAGTCTCCCGGCGAACGTCATGAGGTCGCTCCCGTGCGCGCTGCCTGGCGCGCAGCCTTATGGTTAACAGAAAGTCTCTTTTCGAAAAAGTCAGCCTCGCTGTCGCTCATCATCCGCAGCGGTCGGCGCTGCCGCGCCCCTTATGGTTAAAGAACACTGAAATCAACGTGTTGAAGAGTCTTTAAGTAAATTCACCGAACGTGCGCGCATGACGCGCGGAGTTCGTTTGTATCTCGTCGGCTCCATCGTCCTTGTTTCGCTAGCGGGTTGCGGACGCGGCTTCTTCCAGGCCGAACGCGAACCGTGGCGGGCCGAGGCCGAAGCGGCGTGCCTGAAATCCGGCGCGGTGAAAGAGAGCGCGGACATCGTCCGCATCGACCCGATCTCCGGGCCGGGCAGCTGCGGCGCGGAGTTTCCGCTCAAGGTCGCCGCCATCGGCGAAGCCTCGAGCACCTATGGTTTCGCCGACGAGTCGTTGCGCCCGCCCGGCAGCATCGGCAACCAGCCGCGCTGGCCGGTGCAGCCGCAGTCGAACTACCCGCAGAGCCAGAATTATCCGGCATCGTCCTATCCGCAGCGGTCGAACTATCCCGAGAGCGCGGCGCGCCAGCCGTCCGGTTATGGCGCCTCGTCCGGACCGATGTCACTGAACGCGCCCGGCGTAGCGCCGCAGGAAGACGAGATCGATCTGCCGCCCGAGGGCACCGATGCCGCGGGTGCGGCGCGCTACATGAATGCGCCGAGCTATCCGGCGCGGCAGCCCGGTCCCGCGCCTTATTCGCAGGCGCCCGCGCAGCAACCGCTGCCGCGCCTTGGCCCCGCGCAGGGCAATCCCGTCACCGCCGTCGGTCCCGTCGCGATCAAGCCGACCGCGACGCTCGCCTGTCCGATCGTGTCCGAGCTCGACCGCTGGCTCGCCGACACCGTGCAGCCGTCGGCGACGCGCTGGTTCGGCGCGCGCGTGGTCGAGATCAAGCAGATCTCCGCCTATTCCTGCCGCGGCATGAACGGCAACCCGCATGCCCACATCTCCGAGCACGCCTTCGGCAACGCGCTCGACATCTCCGCCTTCGTGCTCGCCGACGGCCGCCGCGTCAGCGTGAAGGACGGCTGGCGCGGCATGCCGGAAGAGCAGGGCTTTTTGCGCGATGTGCAGTCGGGCGCGTGCGCGCATTTCACCACGGTGCTCGCGCCGGGCTCGAACGTCTATCACTACGATCACATCCACGTGGATCTGATGCGCCGCGCCAGCCGCCGTTTGATCTGCCAGCCCGCCGCGGTGTCGGGCGAAGAGGTTGCGGGCCGCGCCCAGCAGCGCAACCCCTACGCGGGCAGGCGCGATCCCTATGTCACCGGCTCGCTCGGAACGCGCAAGAGCACGCGGAAGCAGGAAGAGGACGACTACGCGGACGATTAGGCGGGCGCAGCTTCTCTTGTAGCCCGGATGAGTCAACGGGTCGGCGTGAAGCGCCGCCCGATGACAGGCTCCGCGATTTCCGGGAACAGGATTCCCGCATGTCGCTTCGCTCATGCGGGCTACGATTGCGTCAGCTGAAATGTCTATCGTCCGCTATCAGTCCGATCGCGCTTCGACGGTGCGGGGGCCAGCCCCATGCATTGCTGCACCTCGGTCGGGACGTTGTAGGTGCGCATGATGTGGCGGCTGTCGCGCAGGCCGGTGGCCTCACGTTGCACCACGAACATCCAGAGCGCGTGACCTGCTTCCATCACCAGCTTGCGCCTCGCCGGCTGCGTCGAGGCTGCAGTTCCCGTGGCGGCGTGGGCGGCGTCGAACTCGCGCAAACGCGTGAGCGCTTGTTCGAGCGTGCGGCCCATCCGTCCAAGCGCCGAGGCCTGTTCCTGGACGATCTCGTAATGGAGGATATCGACGGGCGGGCGAAGATCACGGGACATGGCCCAAACATAATGCCGTGAGGCCGGCCTGCGCAACGCGCGGCGCGCTTGCTGTTACTTCGCCCGGTACGCCGCCAGGAACATCCGCGTCGCGCTGTCGACCACTTCCGTCATGCGCTCTTCCGATGGCGCAGGCGCGGCCTGGAAGACGAAGGGCAGGAACAGCGAGGCCTTGCACAGCTCCATGAACTGCGACGCCGCAAGGTCGCAATCGTCGATCTTGAGATCGCCGGAAGCGACGTGGGTTTTGAGATAATCGGAGAGGCGGTTGATGGTCTTGTCCAGAACCCGCGCATAATAGCGGCGGCCGACATCGGGCATGCGCTCGGCGATCGCCATCACGGTCCGGATCGCTGATCCGCCGCCGGGGCGGCAGAGCAGGTGGATATAGGCCCGGCCAAAATCCTTCAGCGTGGTCTCGGCATCGCGCACCGGATCGAAATTGAACACCACCTGGCCGTGCTGGAGCGCCTCCTGCTCGAGGATGGCTTCGAACAGCGCGCATTTGTCGGCGAAGTAGACGTAGAGCGTGCCCTTGGAGACCTGCGCGGCGCGCGCGATCTCGCCCATGCTGGCGCCGTCAAAACCCAGATCCATGAACACCTTGCGGGCCCCGTCGAGAATCTGGCGGCGCTTGGAGCTGTCCTCCTCCTGGATGACGTGCAGATGTTCGCTGGCAGCTACAACCATTGGTTCAGGGTCTCGGAAGGTTTCTGGACGAGGTGCCGCCTATGAAACGCAAATAAAGGATTCGGGCCAGTACGGTCCCGACCCGGGCATATTATCTATATTGACCGAACGGTTCGGTCAATGATATTTGGGATGAGCGAGAGGAACTGGCCGCGAGGCGGCTGTCCTTGGTCGCGCTTTTTTTGGGGAGGCCTTTATGGCCGTATCGAGAGACCAGGCTGCGCGCGTCATTCGCCAGGAAACGGTGGAGACGATGTCGGCGAACGATGAAGCTGCGGCCGAGGCGCCCGCAGCCCTCGCCGAGCAGCTGCGCTCCCATGTGGCCGAGGAAACCAAGCGCCGCAGCGAGGCGCCGGAGAAGCCCGTGACCGACAAGCCGGCCGCCGCGCCGGATGCGCCCGCTGCCGGCGCGCCAAAATCCGGCAAGCGCAAATTCGTCCTGATGGGCGTCGGTCTCGTGCTGGCGCTCGCGGCTGCGAGCTATGCCGGCTATTACACGCTGGTCGGCCGCTTCTACATCTCCACTGACGACGCCTATGTCCGCGCCAACAACACCATGCTGGGCGCGCGCGTTGCCGGCCACATCTCCTCGATCCTTGCCGGCGACAACACGACGGTGCGCGCCGGCGACATCATCTTCCGTATCGACGACGGCGACTACAAGATCGCGGTCGATGCCGCCGCGACCAAGATCGCGACCCAGCAGGCCACCATCGATCGCATCGGCCGCCAGATCGCAGCCCTCGAGAGCCAGGTCGCGCAGGCCAAGGCGCAGCTCGTCTCGGCCGAAGCCGGCCTCAAGCGCGCCGACCTCGATTATGAGCGCCAGCAGGCGTTGAGCAGCAAGGGCTTTGCGTCGCGCGCCACCTTCGAGAGCTCGGAAGCCGGACGCGACCAGGGCGCTGCCGCCGTCAAGGCTGCGCAGGCCGCCTATGATGTCGCGGTCAGCAATGTCGATGTCACCAAGGCTCAGCAGGCCGAAGCGCAGGCGCAGCTCGCGGAGCTCAAGACCTCGCTCGCCAAGGCCGAGCGCGACCTCGCCTTCACGGCGGTGCGCGCACCGGTGGACGGCACGTTCTCCAACCGCCTGGTCAATGCCGGCGACTTCGTCGCGGTCGGCCAGCGGCTCGGCAATGTCGTGCCGCTCGACGAGGTCTATATCGACGCCAACTTCAAGGAGACGCAGCTCAAGCGCATCCGCCCCGGCCAACCGGTGACGATCAAGGTCGATGCCTATGGCATGCGCAAGTTCTCCGGCGTCGTCGACAGCATCGCGGCGGGCGCAGGCTCGGTGTTCACGCTGCTGCCGCCCGACAACGCCACCGGCAATTTCACCAAGATCGTGCAGCGCGTGCCGGTCCGCATCCGCGTGCCGAAGTCGGTGGCCAAGCAGAACCTGCTCCGCGCCGGCATGTCGGTCTACGCCACGGTCGACACCAACAAGGGTGCGGCCGACGCCGACAGAGAGGTCGATCTCGACGATCCCACCATGATCCACCCGCAGTAGCCGCAAACCCGAGCGCTGCGAGGTCGGACCATGGCCACCGCCACCACCGCTTCACCCGCCATGATGGCGAACCCAGCTTCGGAGCGCATCGCGCCGAAGCGGCTATTCGCGTTCATCATCATGGTGTTCGGGATGTTCATGTCGATCCTGGACATCCAGATCGTCTCGGCGTCCTTGAGCGAAATCCAGGCCGGCCTGTCGGCGAGCTCCAGCGAAGTCTCCTGGGTCCAGACCGCCTATCTGATCGCCGAGGTCATCGCGATCCCGCTGTCAGGGTTTTTGTCGCGCGCCTTCGGCACGCGGCTCTTGTTCGCGATCTCGGCGGCCGGCTTCACCGCTTCGAGCCTGCTCTGCGGCTTCGCCACCACCATCGAGGAGATGATCCTCTGGCGCGCGCTGCAGGGTTTTCTGGGCGCCGGCATGATCCCGACCGTGTTCGCCTCGGCCTACACCGTCTTCCCGCGCACGAAATTCCACATCGTCGGTCCCATCATCGGGCTTGTCGCGACCCTGGCTCCCACGATCGGTCCGACGGTCGGCGGCTACATCACCGACCTGATGTCGTGGAACTGGCTGTTCTTCATCAACGTCGTGCCCGGCATCGGCATCACGCTGGGCGTGCTGGCGCTGGTCGACTTCGACGAGCCGCATTTCGAATTGCTCGACCGCTTCGACTGGTGGGGCCTGTTGTTCATGGCCGGCTTCCTCGGCACGCTGGAATATGTGCTGGAGGAAGGTCCGCAATATGAATGGATGCAGGACACCTCGGTCGCGATCTGCGCCTGGATCTGCGCGATCTCGGCGATCGCGTTCTTCTGGCGCGTGTTCACGGCGGCCGAGCCGATCGTCAACCTGCGCACCTTCTCCAACCGCAATTTCGCGATCGGTTGCGTCTTGCAGTTCTGCATCGGCATCGGCCTCTACGGCCTGACCTACATCTATCCGCGCTATCTCGCCGAGGTGCGCGGCTACAGCGCGCTGATGATCGGCGAGACCATGTTCGTCTCGGGCATCACCATGTTCCTGGTCGCTCCGCTGGTTGGCCGGCTCATGGTCAAGATCGACATGCGCTACATGATCGCCTTCGGCCTCATCGTGTTCGCGATCGGCTCCTACCAGATGACCTGGATCACGCGCGACTACGATTTCTACGAGCTGCTGGTGCCGCAGATCCTGCGCGGCATCGGCATGATGTTCGCGATGGTGCCGACCAACAACATCGCGCTCGGCACGCTGGCGCCAGACCGGGTGAAGAACGCGAGCGGCCTGTTCAATTTGATGCGCAACCTCGGCGGTGCGGTCGGCCTTGCCGTCATCAACACCGTGCTCAACGACCGCACCGATCTGCACATCACGCGCCTCCAGGAGCGCGTGACCTGGGGCAATGCGACCGCGACCGAAACCCTGACCTTGCTCCAGCAGAAATTCCAGGGGCTCGGCGATTCCACGCTGATGGCGATGAAGCAGCTCAGCCAGATCGTGCACCGCCAGGCGGTGGTGATGAGCTTTGGCGATGCCTTCTTCGTGCTGACGGTGTTCTATCTCGGCCTCAGCCTGCTGGTCACGCTGCTGAACAAGCCGGCTTCGCTCGCGGGCGGCGGCGACGCGCATTGAGCGAGCCACACAATCAGTGTCATCGCCCGGCCTCGACCGGGCGATCCAGTATTCCAGAGGCCTGCGCTGGAGAGCTCGGTCTCACCACAGCCGCTGCGGCGTACTGGATTCCCCGCCTTCGCGGGGAATGACGGCGGAGTGTGAGGCGGCTCCCCGCACCAAATTGCAACACTCGTCCGTGATCTCGCACGGCGCCCGTTGCAAATCGCCCGCGACACATCTATAAAGCGCATCTCATTCAATCGAACCGGGGAGATTTGCATGATTTCGTCGCTTTCGCAGA
Organism: Bradyrhizobium iriomotense; assembly: GCF_018130765.1. Classification (GTDB taxonomy): domain Bacteria; phylum Pseudomonadota; class Alphaproteobacteria; order Rhizobiales; family Xanthobacteraceae; genus Bradyrhizobium; species Bradyrhizobium iriomotense_A. Next base: position 180,758 of record NZ_JAFCJZ010000013.1, on the reverse strand, counting down.
TCGTACGCCCGCGCTCGATGATGCTCTGGCTCGGTATGTACGCGGCCTGTTAGAGGCCTCTTCCGCCAGCTTCGATTGGGCTTCAGGCCCCGATCGCTCCGCTTCCCAAGTCAAAATCAGTCTTACGTGACGCCGTCTCGGCCATTGCGGCCGGTTTGCGTCCATCGATGGAGCCGGCCCGCGCGCAGCGGCCGGATGATGCCATGACCGCTCTGTCAAAAAAGCCCGCGGCGATATACGTGGTGCTGCCCTTCGTGTTCAAGCACTGGCTGAAGCAGCCGGGGCGCGGCCTCATCGTGGCCGGCAGCCTCCTGGGTGCGACCGCCGCCGATTTGTTCATGCCCGTTTTCTCGGGGCACCTGATTGATGCGCTGACGCGCGGGCCGTCCGATCCCGATGCGCGCCACGCCGCGCTGGTCGCATTCGGCGCGATCGTGGCACTCGGTGCGGCCTCGATGGTGCTGCGGCTCGCAGGGCTGCAGGCGATCGTGCCGTTCACGCTGAAGCTCATGTCCGAGATCGCGCAGGATGCCTTCACGCGCGTGCAGCGCTTCTCGACCGACTGGCACGCCAATTCCTTCGCCGGCTCCACCGTGCGCAAGATCACGCGCGGCATGTGGGCGCTCGATCTGCTCAACGATACGATCCTGCTGGCGCTGCTGCCGTCGCTGGTCGTGCTGATCGGGTCGATGATCCTGCTCGGCGTGCACTGGGCCTCGCTCGGTTTGGTGATCGCGCTCGGCGCGCTTGTCTATGTCACGATGACGGTGCTGTTCTCGACCCGCTACATCGCGCCGGCCGCGCGCGTCTCCAATGCCTGGGACACCAAGGTCGGCGGCACGCTGGCGGACGCGCTGACCTGCAATGCGGTGGTGAAATCCTTCGGCGCAGAGTTGCGCGAAGATGCGCGGCTCGCCCGCGTCATCAGTCGCTGGCGCGTGCGGGTGCGGCGGACTTGGTTCCGCTACAACTACACGGCCATGGCGCAGCTGTCGCTGCTGCTGTGCCTCCGCGCGTCCGTGATCGGCGGCTCGGTGCTGCTGTGGATGTACGGGCACGCTTCGCCGGGCGACGTCACCTATGTGCTGACGAGCTATTACGTCATCCACGCCTATTTGCGCGACGTCGGCATGCACATCAACAACCTCCAGCGCTCGGTCAACGACATGGAGGAGCTGGTGGCGATCCACGACGAGCCGATCGGGATCGCGGATGCGGCCAATGCGCGGCCGATCGCGATCGAGAGCGGCGAGATCGTGTTCGACGATGTCACGTTCCACTATGGCGGCCATCGCGCGCCACTGTACGACGGCCTGTCGGTCAGGATCCGCGCCGGCGAACGCGTCGGCCTGGTCGGTCGCTCCGGCTCCGGCAAGACCACCTTCGTCAAGCTGGTGCAGCGGCTCTACGACGTCACCGATGGTCGCGTGCTGATCGACGGGCAGGACATCGCGCTGGCGACGCAGCAATCGCTGCGCAGCCAGATCGCGATCGTGCAGCAGGAGCCGATCCTGTTTCACCGCTCGCTCGCCGAGAACATCGCCTATGGCCGGCCCGGCGCCAGCCTCGAGGCGATCGAGCAGGCGGCGCGGCTGGCCAATGCGCACGACTTTATCCTGCGCCTGCCGAAGGGTTACGGCACCCTGGTCGGCGAGCGCGGCGTGAAATTGTCGGGCGGCGAGCGGCAGCGCGTGGCGCTGGCGCGCGCGTTCCTGGCGGATGCGCCGGTGCTGATCCTGGACGAGGCGACGTCGAGCCTCGATTCGGAATCGGAAGCGCTGATCCAGCAGGCGATGGAACGGCTGATGAGGGGCCGCACCTCGATCGTGATCGCACACCGGCTGTCGACGGTGAGGAGCCTCGATCGAATCCTGGTGTTCGACCGCGGCGAGATCGTCGAGCAGGGCACGCACGCTCTGCTCGCGGGCAAGCCAGGGGGCATCTATCGCGGCCTGTTCGAGCGTCAGGTGGTGGAGCTCGGACAGATCGCAGCAGCGGAGTGAGGCGCGGCCTGCGGACGGAGAAGAACGTCCGCAGGCCGCGAAGGATTGGGGCAGGGATGGACTGACATGAAAGACCTGACGCGCGGCTCCATCGTGGGCCACATCCTGGGCATGGCGCCGCCGATCGTGGTCGGCATGATCACGATCATGATCTGCCAGCTCGTCGACCTCTACTTCGTCTCGAGCCTGGGCGAGGCCGCGATCGCGGGCGTCGCCGCGGCCGGCAACGCCGGCTTTCTCGTCAATGCCCTGATGCAGGTGCTCGGCGTCGGCACGGTTGCGTTGGTGGCGCATGCCGTGGGCCGCAAGGACCGTGGCGATGCCAATTTGGTGTTCAACCAATCGGTCGTCCTGTCAGTACTGTTCGGGCTGCTGACACTGGTTGCGGGTTTCGCGCTGTCGCGTCCCTATATGCGCGCGGTCGCAGCCGACGAGGCAACGGTCGAAGCCGGCACCGTCTATCTGCTCTGGTTCATGCCGGCGCTGGCGCTGCAATTTGCGACGCAGGTGATGGCGTCCGCGTTGCGGGCGACCGGCATCGTGCGGCCGAGCATGCTGGTGCAGGCGCTCGCGGTGGGCATCAACATTGCGCTGGCGCCGATCCTGATCTTGGGCTGGGGCACCGGGCATCCGCTCGGTGTCGCCGGGGCCGGCCTCGCAAGCTCGATTGCCGTCTTCATCGGCGTGCTGATGTTGCTCGCGTATTTCCTGAAGCTGGAGCGTTACGTCGCCTTTCATCCCGCGCAATGGCGGCCTCAGCTTCGGCAGTGGAAGAGAATCCTCAATGTCGGCCTGCCCGCCGGCGGTGAATTCGTGATGGTCTTCATCATCATGGCCGTCGGCTATTATGTGCTGAGCGTCTTCGGCCCGGCGGCGCAGGCCGGATTTGGTATCGGCACGCGTCTCCTCGGCCTGATCCAGATGCCTGCGCTCGCCGTTGCGCTGGCCGCCGGACCCATCGCCGGCCAGAATTTCGGCGCGGGCAACGGCAAGCGCGTGCGGGAGACCTTCGTCAAGGCAGCGCTTGTCGCGACCGCTGTGATGACTGTCTTCCTGATCCTCGCGCAGCTCGCGCCAGGTCTGTTGCTTGCCGGCTTCTCGAATGATCGGGAGACGATGGCAGTTGCGTCGCTCTTCCTGCGCATCGTCTCGTTCAACATGGTGGCGCAGGGGCTGATTTTCACCACCTCCAGCATGTTCCAGGGGCTCGGCAACACCAAGCCCGTGCTGGTGACCTCCGCAATGCGAGTCCTCACCTATTCCCTGCCGTCGATCTGGCTCTCGACGTGGCCGGGCTTTCGGATGGAGCATGTCTGGTATTTGTCGATCGCGACAACGACGCTTCAGGCCGCGCTGAGCGTGTGGTTGCTACACCGTGAGTTCGGCAAGCGCCTGGCGCCACTGCGGCACGCCGAGGTTCCGGCGCAGATGGCGGCTGAGCCTGAAGCGCCTCCCGCGCGTGCACCGGCGTAGCGACGACTGATTGTTGTGTTGGCGTGCGCGTCAGTGTGCGCCAACACTGTTCCAGACGAGGGTGAGGCCCGACAGAAACAGCAGGCCGAGCACGACATCGCCAAAATGCTTGTCGTTCAGCGCGTGATAGACGCGCGCCCCGGCCCATGCGCCGATCAGCGTGCCCGGAAACGCGACAGCTGCGAGCCAGACCACCTTGAAGGCGACGAGGCCCGACGCCGTCTGCAACGCCAGGGCGGTCGCGAGCACCGTGAAATTGAAGAGCTGGAAGATGCCGCGCCGCTCATGCTTGTTCCAGCCGCGGATGTTGGCCCACAGGATCGGCAGCGGGCCGGACAGTCCGGCAAGTCCGCCCAGAATCCCGCCGGCAAAACCGATCGCGCCGTCGGCGATCCGGCCGCCGAACTTGACGGCGAGCGGCCTCTTGTTGAGGTACAGTGCGCTCGAAAAGATCAGGATCAGCACGCCGACGCTCAACTTGAACACCTTTGGATCCGCGGAGGCGACCATCATGGTCCCGAGCGGCACGCCGATCAGTCCGCCGATCAGGAACGGCCAGACCAGCGAAAGATCAAAACTCTTCCACATCGACGGCAGTGTCGAGGTCTGCGCGATCACCGAGCAGATCAGCACCAGCGGAACCGCGAGCGAGGGCGGCAGAACGTAGAGCCAGATCCCGAGCGCCATCAGCGCCGTGCCGAACCCGGCCAGCCCCGAAACGAAGCCGCCGGCCAGCGCGCCGAACAGCAGCAGCGCGTACGTGGACGTTTCCACCTGTGATTTCCTGTCGTTAGCGACGATCTCGAACGGCTGATCGTCATCTGGCGCATAGCACAGATGCGGCCGGGAAGGTCAATTTCAAAACCGCACGCAAGCGTGATCCCCAAGGGCGGGTCAGGGGCGAGCGTTCGCCGAAGAGGCTCCTACATGACGCCTGTACTTTAATCCTGGGGGCCTGCCGGGCGTCATGCCGCACCGTCCCTGATGAGATGATGGAGCATGACCATGACCCGCGTGAACATTGCCGTTGCGGCCGCGCTGTTATCGGCCGCCGCCCTGACCCCGACATTGGCGCAGGCGCAGTTTTCCGAGCCTGCAGCCTATCAGGCCGCGCATCCGGATCGGGATGTGCTGAACGGCGGCCAGCTTACGCCCGCGGGACGCGCGGCTCGTGGCGAGGCAGTGGCCCCGAGCGATGCCTATGCGGCTTATCCGTCAGCCGTTGCGCCGGTCGTTCGCCCACGCCACCGTCGCCATCATCAATAACAAGAAGAGTCTAGACGATCTGCCTGACGTCGGCGGGCTTGTGCAGCGCGCCGACCAGGATGCGAAGCGCTTCCGTCAACTCGGCCCTGTTACGCGCTGCGCCCAACGAGACGCGCGCGGCATGCGGCGGTGTCCCGTCGACCGCAAACGCATCGCCGGCCACGATCGCGAGTCCATTCCGCAACAGATGCGCCGCGACGTCGGGGCGGCTCTCGGGCAGCCGCAGCCAGAGATGATGGGCGGCGGGTTTGGCCAGGAACTGAAATCCCTTCAGTGCCCGTTGCGCGAGTTGCTGGCGCCCGACTGCCTCGTTGCGGATGGCAGCGATGATGCGGTCGGCGATGCCGGTCTCGATCCAGTGCGTCACCAGCGCGACCATCAGTGGCGCCGGCATCTGGACAGTGGCTTGCAAATGGCCGCGCATCTGAAGCTGCGCGTCACCGTCGGGCGTCACCAGATAGGCGACGCGCAGCGCCGGCGCGATGCATTTTGACAATGTGGTTGCGAGATAAGTCCGCTCTGGAACGAGGTTCGCGATCGGTGACGCCGAGCGATCGAGCAGCCCGTAGGCGTCGTCCTCGATCAGGATCGCATCGGCATCGCGGATGATCTTCGCGATGGCGCTGCGCCGCTCGGGAAGAAGCGTCGCGGTGGTCGGATTGTGCAGCGTCGGAATGAGGTAGACGGCCTTCGGCTTGTGCGTGCGGCAGGCTTTTGCCAGCGCCTCGGGCAGGATGCCGCCGTCATCCATGGCGACGCCGACGAGCTTGACGCCGAGCCGCGCTGCGGCGGCCTTGGTGCCGGGGAAGGTGAGCGCTTCCGTCAACACGATGTCGCCGGGCCGCGTGAGATGGGCGAGCAGGTTGAACAGGATGGTCTGCGTGCCGGGAAAGATCACGAGCCTGTCGGCATGCGCATGCGGGACGCGCGACCGCATCCAGCGCGCAGCGACCTCGCGCTCATGCACGCTGCCGCCGGGTGGCTGGTAATTCAGGAACGCGGTCAGGCCCGATTGCGCGCGCAGGGCCTCCATCCCGGCGATGATCCGCTCGTCGAGCTGCGCCTCGAGCGGATGCGGCGGCACGTTCATCGAGAGGTCGATTGCGACCGGATGCGGCAGATCGACCGCGCGGCGCGTGCTGGTCTCCGACACGAACGATCCCTGTCCGACGCGGGCTTCCATGATGCCGCGGCGCCGCGCCTCGGTGTAGGCACGCGTCACCGTGGTGAGGTCGATGCCGAGCGCTTTTGCCAATGCGCGCTGCGTCGGCAACTGCTGGCCGCGAACCAGCCTCCCTGCGGCGATGTCGGCCTCCATGGCCTCGACGATGCGCTGGTAGCGCGGCCCGCTCAGCTCCGAGATTGTAGGGGTCCAATCCATGCAATTTAGGCCATATTCTTTGAATGTATGGATGCAGGATATTATTGTATGGATCATCAGAACGGAAGAGGTGTCGTCATGGCAACCGGTTCAGTTTCTCTCACGAAGGCAATGTGGCGCGGCTTCTTGGGTAAGTGCCCGAACTGCGGCGAGGGCCATCTGTTCGGCCGTTTCCTGAAAGTGGCCGACAGCTGCGATCATTGCGGCGAGGAGCTGTTTCACCAGCGCGCCGATGATTTTCCGGCCTATCTGGTGATGGTCGTGGTCGGTCATCTCGTCGTGCCGGCGATCCTCGCAATCGAGACCGCCTACGCGCCGCCGATCTGGCTGCAATTGGCCGTGTGGCTGCCGGTGACGCTGTTCGCTTCGCTGGCGTTGCTGCAACCGACCAAGGGCGCCATCGTGGGCCTGCAATGGCAGCTCGGCATGCATGGCTTTGAGGCGAGCAAGCTCCGTCGCGAGGCCGGTGCGCTCGTCCTCGCAAAAGTGAATACGCGCGCGGCCTGAAGCCGCCGCAGCGTTTACATCGCGCGCGCGGCCGCTACACTCCATCGGACAAACAAGAACGATGGAAACGCCGATGGCCGTACGCGCGAAGACCTTCCTGCTTTGTCATGGCGCGTGGTCCGGCGGATGGGCCTGGAGGAAGATGCATCCGCTGATGGCGCAGGCGGGCCACCGCCTGGTGGCGCCGACCTACACCGGTCTCGGTGAGCGCGCACATCTTGCCAATCCCGCGATCGACCTCGATACGCATATCCAGGACATCCTCAGCGTCATCAGGTTCGAGGACCTCAACGACATCGTTCTGCTCGGCCACAGCTATGGCGGCATGGTCGCAACCGGCGTCGCCGACCGCGCGCGCGAGCGCGTGACGCAGCTGATCTATCTCGATGCCTTCGTGCCGCGCGACGGACAGTCGCTGTTCGACCTCAACGAGGCCGGCCGAGAGCCGATGCGCAAGGCGGCCGCCTCCGGCGACGGCTACCGCATCCCGCCAAACCCGCCGCCGCCGGATACGCCGCAGGCCGACCTCGACTGGCTGAACGCGCGCCGCATCAACATGCCGGTCAAATGCTTCGAGACGAAGTTGAAGCTCGAACATGGCGAGCCGGCGATGCCGCGCAGCTACATCTATTGCACGCGCATTCCGCCGGGTGACGTGTTCGGGCAGTTTGCGCAGCGCACGAAGAACGAGGAGGGCTGGCGCTGTTTCGAGCTCGATGCGAGTCACGCGCCGAATGTAACGGCGCCGGAGGCGTTGATGGAGGTGTTGAACGAGATCGTGGCCTGACCCACAGCCGTCATTCCGGGGCGTGCGCAGCACGAACTACGATGCGCAATTGCGCATCTGAGAATCCATTTCTCCTCCGTCTCTGCCGCCCGATGGATTCCGGGTTCTCGCTTCGCGAGCCCCGGAATGACAGCCGGGCCAAATTGGTGAGGGGTCCGATGCGGTCAGCATCGAACCCCTCGTTGCAAGATATCAGCCGGCCTGTAAGCCGGGTTCTGTAGGGCACCGCCCGCTTGCGCGAACGATGCGTGACGGCCATTCCTCTGGGACCATGTTTGCACATGGCCTCGAGCAACCTACCCGGACGGCGGGCCTGACATCGCCCCGCGGCGTTATCGCTTTCGCGAACAGCCCGCTACGCCGTCCCTATTCGGTTTTGCTCCCGGTGGGGTTTACCATGCCGGCCCCGTTGCCGGCGCCGCGGTGCGCTCTTACCGCACCTTTTCACCCTTACCCCGCAAAGCCGAAGGCGAGGCGGGGCGGTTCGTTCTCTGTGGCACTTTCCCTGGGGTTGCCCCCGCCGGATGTTATCCGGCACCGCATGTCAAGGGAGCCCGGACTTTCCTCCCCGGCGGCCTTTCGGCCCCTGCCGGAGCGGCCGTCCGGCCGACTGACGGGATTACGCATGGGGCATTTGTGACGGTTCCGTCAAGCCGAGATCGCCGCGCACGCGACCTGCAAATAATTTATCCTGAAGATGTCGTTTGGAGCGTGCCCCGTTCGACTGGATGTCGGCGACACAGCCGAACAACAGGAGTGAAGCGATGCAGTATCTGCTGATGATCTACCAGAACGAGGTCGAGTACGCGAAGGTTGACACGGGAACCACCCAGAAGATGTCGGCGGAGTATGAGGCCTTTACGCAATCCATCATCCGGAACGGCAATTTCAAGGCCGGCGACCGGCTTCGGCCGACAACCACCGCCACGACCGTCCGCGTGCGCGAAGGTAAGACGCTGACGACCGACGGCCCGTTCGCGGAGACGCGCGAGCAACTCGGCGGCTATTACCTGATCGAGGCGAAGGACCTCGATGCGGCGATCGAGATCGCGGCGCGGATTCCCAGCGCACGCATTGGATCGATCGAGGTGCGGCCGATCTGGGTGTACGACAAGTGACGGCGAAGCTGCGCGTCGGCGCATGACCCCGAGCGAGATCGAAACCATCTTCCGCGACGAGGCGGGGCGGGCGCTGGCCACGCTGATCCGCCTCGTCGGCGATTTCGATCTTGCCGAGGACGCGCTGCAGGACGCGTTTGCGATCGCGCTGGATCGCTGGGCGGTGTGCGAGGTGCCCGACAATCCGCGCGCCTGGCTGGTCAATGTCGCCAAGCACAAGGTGATCGACCGCATCCGCCGCCAGGCCGTCTTTCGCGGCAAGCAGCAGGCGCTGGTGCATGAGCTCGAGCTGAACGCGATGCGTCCCGACGAGCCGCCGGCAACGCTTGACGACGACATGCTGCGGCTGATCTTCACCTGCTGCCATCCCGCCTTCGCACCCGAGGTCCAGGTCGCGCTGACGCTGCGCACCGTGTGTGGGCTGTCGACGGCGCAGGTCGCACGCGCTTTCCTCGTCAGCGAGGAGGCGATGGCGCAGCGGCTGGTCCGCGCCAAGCAGAAGATCAGGCTTGCCGGCATTCCCTACGAGGTGCCGGAGCGCGAGGCGCTGGCGCCGCGCCTCGATGGCGTGCTCGCCGTGATCTATCTCGTCTTCACCGAAGGCTATGTCGCGACCTCAGGCGCGGATCTGATGCGGCCGGATCTCGCGACCGAGGCCATCCGGCTCGGCCGCTTGCTCGACCGGCTGATGCCTGATCGCAGTGGCGTCAAGGGCCTCCTGGCCCTGATGCTGCTGCACGATGCGCGTCGCGCCGGGCGCGAGACATCGGCCGGCGACATCGTGCTGCTGGAAGAGCAGGACCGCACGCTGTGGGATCGCGCGCAGATCGAGGAGGGCTTGCGTCTGGTTGACGAGGCGCTGCTCATACCCGGCCGGCCGCAAGCCTATGCGGTGCAGGCCGCGATCGCTGCGCTGCATGCACGCGCTCAGAGCTTCGAGGCGACCGATTGGCCGCAGATTGCCGGGCTGTACGAGGTGCTGCTGCGCATCAGCCCGTCGCCGGTGATCGAGCTCAATCACGCCGCGGCGGTGTCGATGGTCGACGGTCCGGCGCGTGCGCTCGATCTCGTCGATGCGACCGCAGCGCGCGGTGGACTCGATGGCTATGAGCTGCTGCCCGCGGTACGCGCAGATCTGTTGCGTCGATTGGGGCGGAAGGACGAGGCGCGCGAGGCGTATCGCGCGGCAACGGACGCGACGCAGCTCGAGCCGTTGCGACGGCTCTACGCGCGAAGGGTGAGGGAGATGGGGTAGTTGATCGAGTCCAGCCTCGTGCCCCGGACGCAGCGCAGCGCCCTTCGGCGGTGCGCTGCAGAGCCGGGGCCCATCTCTCCGCAGTGAACTCGTGTCGCCAACTAGGTCCCGGCTCTGCGATGCAACGCGAAGGGCGTTGCATCGCGTCCGGGACACGGAAGTGGGCAATGACGCGCTTACGGCGTCGCCGTCACGTCGACGCGACCGGCGTTCCTTCCGGCGGCAGGCTCGCCAGCAGTGCCTGCAAGGTCGACAGCGTCGAATGGTCAGCGACACCATCCAGCCGCGCCGGGCGGAAATGGCGCTGGAAGGCGGTGACCACCTCCATGGTCGCGGCGTCGTATTTGCCGGTCAGCGGCACGCCATAGCCGTACTTTGCAAGCGCCTGCTGCATGCTCAGCACCGCATCGCTGATGGTGCCGAGCATCAAGGTCTCGCCGCGCACGACCGGTGCGGGCGTGACCCAGTGACCGACACCGGAATTGGCCAGCGAATGCCACGGAAACTTTTCGCCGGGATCCTTCTTGCGCGCGGGGGCGACGTCGGAATGGCCGAGCACCCGGTGCGCAGGTACCTTGCGGCGAAGTATGATGCCTCGGCACAACGCGATCACGGCCGCGATCTGGCGCAGCGGGAACTCCGGATAGCCCCAGTCGTGACCGCGATTGACGATCTCGATGCCGATCGAACAGGAATTGACGTCGTCCTCGCCGGCCCAGGACGAGACGCCGGCGTGCCAGGCGCGCTTGGCCTCGGGCACGCATTGCACGATGCGGCCGTCCTCCAGCACGACATAATGCGCCGACACTTCCGTCCCCGCCGTGCACAGCCGCGCAAGCGCACCCTCGACGTCGGGCATGCCGGTGTAGTGCAGCACGATCATGTCCACCTGCCGACCCCCGTTGCGCTCGCCATAGTTCGGCGAGGGGATGATGTCGGAGACGATGGAGGAATCCGGCTCGAACGTGCGCATGTTCGCCGCGGCCTTGGGAACCGGGAGGACGCGCGGACGCTTCGAATCAGATCCAGACGGCGAACCGGACGACATAAGCAGCTCAAGTGGGAACAGGAGAGTGGGCCAAGCCCTTCTCTTTACTATTCCTTTACCCTCCGCCGTGCGCAATCGCGCGACGCGGTTAACGGATGCATTTTGCACCGGGTGTGTGGATGAGGCATCACCATCGCCTCACCTTTTCCACTTGTAACCAGCCGATCAACGCTTTCTTAACGCTAAGGGCCGTTACTGAGAGATGAAGAGCCGACCCGCGTCCGGAGGCGGCCAAAGCGCATTTTGGCTCGAAATCCCATGGCTGCCCGACAAATTCCACTGGGAACTCTGGGTTTGGCGCCCGGGACGACCGGGCTCGGTAACCATGTTGGACTGGGGCTTGGTCGTGGAACCGCCGCGACGCGGAATCATTCGAGGCGTTATGGGCTGGCTCGCCCCCGATCTGTCATGGTCATTCGGCAGGTGCGGCGCATGAGTTCCGCTCCTCACATTCCCGTGCTCGGCCGCGAGGCGATCGATCATCTCGCGCCGCGCGCGGGCGGCATCTATGTCGACGCCACCTTCGGCGCCGGCGGCTACAGCCGTGCCATCCTCGACGTCCCGGGAACCCGATTGATCGCGATCGACCGCGATCGCACCGCGATTGCGGGTGGGGCCGAACTGGTCGAGCGGTCCGCGGGCCGGCTGACGCTGGTCGAGGACCGCTTCTCCAATCTCGCCGAAGTCTGTGCCGCGCAAGGCGTCGATGGCGTGGACGGCGTCGTGATGGATGTCGGCGTGTCCTCGATGCAACTCGACCAGGCCGGCCGCGGATTCTCCTTCCGTCTCGACGGTCCGCTCGACATGCGCATGGGGCAGGCGGGCCCGACCGCAGCCGACGTGGTCGCGCGTGCCTCGGAAGGCGATCTCGCCGACATCATCTATCTCTTCGGCGAGGAGCGGCAGTCGCGCCGCATCGCCCGCGCCATCGTCGCCGACCGGCAGGAGACTCCGTTCACGACCACGCGCGCGCTCGCCGATCTCATCGGCAGGATCGTGCGCTCCAAGCCCGGCGACATCCATCCGGCGACGCGGACGTTCCAGGCCCTGCGCATCTTCGTCAACGAAGAGCTCGACGAGCTCCAGACCGCGCTCGCGGCGGCCGAGCGCGTGCTCAAGCCCGGCGGCCGGCTCGTCGTCGTCTCGTTCCATTCGCTGGAAGACCGCATCGTCAAGAATTTCCTTGGCGAGCGCTCCAAGACCGGCGGCGGCTCGCGCCATCTGCCGGAGGTGTCGCAAGTCCCGCCGAGCTTCCAGCTGCTGACGCGGCGGCCCGTGGTTGCCGGCGAAGCGGAAGTCGCGAACAATCCGCGCGCGCGCTCCGCCAAGCTGCGCGCCGCTGAGCGCACCGACGCGCCAGCGCATCGTGACGATGAACAATCGTCCTGGCCAAAACTCTCCGACGTGATGAGGGGAGGCTAGCGCATGCGCATCATCCACCTCCTCGTCATCGGCGCGCTGATCTTCGCGGCGGCCTATGTCTACCGGATCAAGATGGACTCCACCGCGCGCACCGAGAGGGTGCTGCGGCTGCATGCGGAGATCCGCGAGCAGCGCGACGCGATCGCCTCGCTGCGCTCCGAATGGGCCAAGCTCGATGCGCCCCTGCGCCTGCAGGGCCTGTCCGAGCGGCATCTGCCGCTCAAGCCGGTCAACGGCACGCAATACGACTCGCTGAAGAATCTGCCCGAGCGTCCGCCGCGGATGTTCAGGCCGGGCGAGCCCGACCCGATCGGGGCCATGCTCAACACCATCGAAGCCGCCAGCGATCCTGACACCGTGACGGGCTCCGTGCCTCAGCCCGAGGACAAGCAATGAGCCCGGCAACGCCTGCAAAGCCCACTGAAAAGCCGACCGAACCTTGGCGGCAGCGGCTGGTCCGCAGCCTGCTCTACGGGCGCAACGTCGACCGCGCGGCCAAGGCGCGGGCGCGCGTCGGCCTCGCCATGCTCGCCTTCGCCTCGGTCTATGCCCTGATCGGCGGCCGGCTCGTGATGTTCGCAATCGGCGCCGACGCCCACAGTGCGCGCCGCGCGGCGGCGCAGGAGGTGGTCGCCACCGCGCGGCCCGACATCGTCGACCGCAACGGCGCGATCCTCGCGACCGACGTCAAGGCCTCGAGCCTGTTCGGCGAGCCGCGCCGCATCATCGACAAGGACGAGGCGATCGAGCTTCTGACCGCGACCGTGCCCGACCTCGACGAGGCCGAGGTGCGCGAGCGCCTGAGGACGCGCAAGGGTTTCGTCTGGCTCAAGCGCGAGATCACGCCGAAGCAGCAGCAGGACATCCACAAGCTCGGCATTCCCGGCATCGGCTTCCTGCGCGAGAACAAGCGCGTCTATCCGACCGGCAACGAGGTCGCCCACCTCATCGGTCTCGTCAACATCGACAACCAGGGCATCGCCGGCATGGAGAAGTGGCTCGACAATCAGGGCCTCGCCGATCTCCACCGCGCGGGCTTTGCCACCGACCGGCTGCAAAAGCCGATCGAGCTCTCGGTCGACCTGCGCGTCGAGCACGCGCTGCGCGACGAGCTCTTGAAGGCCAAGGAGAAGTACCACACCAAGGCCGCGTCCGGCATCGTCTCCAACGTCAAGACCGGCGAGATCGTGGCGATGGTGTCCTTGCCGGATTTCGACCCCAACAATCCGAAGGAAGCGCACGACCCTGACCGCATCAACCGCCTGACCACCGGCGTCTACGAGATGGGCTCGACCTTCAAGGCGTTCACGCTGGCGATGGCGCTCGATTCCGGAAAGATCAATTTGAACTCGTCGTGGGACGCGCGCGGAAACCTGCACTACGGCAAGTTCACCATCCACGACAGCCATCCGCTCGGGCGCTTCATCAACACCAAGGAAGTATTCACCTTCTCCTCCAACATCGGCGCCGCGCGGATCGCGCTCGGCCAGGGCGTCGAGGCGCACAAGGCGTTCCTCGCTAAGATGGGCCAGCTGACGCGGCTGCGCACCGAGCTACCGGAGAGCGCGGCGCCGCTGGTGCCGCGGCGCTGGGGCGAACTGAACACGGTGACCATCGCGTTCGGCCAGGGCATGTCGGTGGCGCCGCTGCAGGCGGTGATGGGCATCAATGCGCTGGTGAACGGCGGCTATCTGATTCCGCCGACCTTCATGAAGCGCAGCGAGTCCGAGGCCGCGGCGATGGCCAAGCGCGTCATCAAGCCGGAGACCAGCGACAAGATGCGGTTCCTGATGCGCCTCAACGCCGAGATCGGCACCGCCAAGACCGCCGACGTCAAGGGCTACTATGTCGGCGGCAAGACCGGCACGTCCGAAAAGGTCATCAACGGCCGCTACGCCAAGAAGCGCGTGCTCAACTCCTTCACCGCGATCATGCCCTGCGACGATCCGAAATATCAGATCCTGATCATGCTGGACGAGCCGCAGGCGATTCCGGAAACCAAGGGTTTCATCACCTCGGGCTGGAACACGGTGCCGACCGGCGGCAAGGTGATCGAGCGGATCGCGCCGCTGCTGGGCGTCGAGCCGCGGTTCGACCTGCCGCCTGCGGACCGCCTTATTCTTGCAGCATCCAGGACAACCCAGTAATCAACGGGGTAGGCCATCGCCGGTGCTGATTCGGCTTTTCCTGACGATTCGGCTCTCCGGCGCGGCGTGTCGACTGGAAGACCATGAAGCTGCGCGAACTTCTAGGCAATGATGCCGCAATCGAGCCCGCTGTCGCGGCGCTCGAGGTGACAGGCGTTGCGCTCGACAGCCGCGTGGTCAGGCCGGGCGATCTGTTCTTCGCGCTCGCGGGCAGCAAGACCGACGGTGCGCGTTTCATCGATGCTGCAATTGCCGCAGGCGCGGTCGCGGTCCTCGGCGACCATGCGCCGGCGGCCTGCAAGGTGCCGTTCATCGCGGTCGCCAATCCGCGCCGGGCGCTGGCGCTGGCCGCGGCAAGATTCTTCCCCGCGCAGCCCGCGACCATTGCCGCAGTGACCGGCACCAGCGGCAAGACCTCGGTCGCTGCGTTCACGCGGCAGATCTGGGAGCGGCTGGGGCATGCCTCCGCCAGCATCGGCACCATTGGTCTCGTCTCGCCGAAACGCACCGTCTACGGCTCGCTGACCACGCCCGATCCGGTCGCACTGCACCGGCAACTCGATGAGATCGCGCGCGAAGGCGTCACGCATCTCGCCTTCGAGGCGTCCTCGCACGGGCTCGACCAATATCGCCTCGACGGCGTGCGCGTCTCCGCCGGCGGCTTCACCAATCTCTCGCGCGACCACATGGACTACCATCCGACCGTCGCGCATTACCTTGCCGCAAAACTCCGGCTGTTCCGTGAGTTGATCCCACCGGGCGGCGCTGCCGTGATCTCGGCGGATCATGATTGCTCGGCGGAGGCCATCGATGCCGCGAAGTCGCGCCGGCTGCGCGTGATGGCGGTCGGGCGCAACGGCGATGGAGCAGGCGAGGGCGTTCGTCTCACCGGGGCCGTTGTCGAAGGTTTCTCGCAAAAGCTGACGGTCGAGCATCGCGGCAAGCCTTACGCGATCCGGCTGCCGCTGGTCGGCGAATTCCAGATCGAGAACGCGCTGGTGTCGGCCGGTCTTGCCATCGGCACCGGCAGCGACGCCGCAAACGTGTTTGCCAGCCTCGAGCATCTCGAAGGCGCCAAGGGCCGGCTCGAGCGCGTGGGCGAGCGCAACGGCGCGCCGATCTTCGTCGATTACGCGCACAAGCCCGATGCGCTGGCGAAGGCGCTGCAGGCACTGCGTCCCTATGCCAAGCGCCGGCTGATCGTCGTGTTCGGCGCCGGCGGCGACCGCGATGCCGGCAAGCGTCCGATCATGGGCGAGATCGCGGCCGAGAATGCCGATGGTGTCATCATCACCGACGACAATCCGCGCAGCGAGAAGCCCGAAGCGATCCGTGCCGCCATTCTCGCCGCGGCGAAAGGCGCGCGCGAGATCGGCGACCGTGCCGAGGCCATTCGCGTCGCGATCGAGGAACTGGAAGACGGCGATGCGCTGCTCGTCGCCGGCAAGGGACACGAGACCGGGCAGATCGTCGGCAGCGAGGTGCTGCCCTTCAGTGATCACGAGGCGGTCGCCGCCGCATTAGCGTCGAGGACAGCATGAGCGCGCCAATCTGGACGGTAGCCGAAGTGGCGCGCGCGCTGGGCGCAGTCGGATCGTTTCCGGACACGCCGATCGACTTCGTCACCCAGGACAGCCGGCTGGTGAAGCCGGGCAGCCTGTTCGTCGCGCTGAGCGGCACGCCGAGCGGCGGCTTCATCTCGGCCTTCGCCAGCGCGCGCGACGGCTGGGAATTCGCGGACAAGGCGGAAGCTTCCGGCGCGGTCGCGATGATCGTGCCGCATGAGATCGCGGGCATCCGCATTCCCCAGATCGTCGTGAAGGACACACTGATCGACGGTCTCTGGGGCCTCGCGCGTGCCGCCCGCGCGCGCTTCAATGGGCCGGTGATCGGCCTCACCGGCAGCGCCGGCAAGACCAGCACCAAGGAATTCCTGGCGGCCTATCCGAACGCCTATGCCAGCCCGTCGAGCTTCAACAATTTCTGGGGCGTGCCGCTGACGCTGTGCAATGCGAAGGCAGATGCCAGCCTCTGGGTCGTCGAGATGGGCATGAACCAGACCGGCGAAATCGCGCGGCTCAGCGAACTCACGCGGCCGACGGTCGCGCTGGTCGTCAACGTCCAGCCCGTGCATCTGGAAAAGCTCGGCTCGCTCGAAGCCATCCGTCGCGAGAAGGTATCGATTGCGCTCGGCCTGCCCGAGGACGGCGTGCTGGTGCTGCCCGCGGGGATCAAGGCGTCGGAGTGGAAGGGCAAGGTGGTGCGCTTCGGCGAGCATGCCGAGGTGCACGAGGTGGCGCACGCGCCGCACGGCGAGAGCTGGCAAATCGTGGCCATGATCGGCAAGAAGGAGATCGCCTTCAGCCTGACGCCGGGCGCGCCGCACCGTGTCCAGAATGCGCTGGCCGCGCTCGCCTCGATCCGTGCCGCGAACCTCGATCCGGCGACGCTCGCGATCAAGCTCGACCGGGTCGGCATCATGACCGGCCGCGGCGTCGAGCAGGCGGTCGGCGGTATCACCGTGATCGACGACAGTTTTAACGGCAACCCGGCCAGCGTGGCTGCGGCGCTGCAGAGCTTGCAGGCGCGCCATATGACCGGCGGTCGTCGCATCGCGGTGCTCGGCGACATGCTGGAGCTGGGCGATGACGCACCTGGCTATCACACCGGCCTCACCAAACATCTCGACGGCATCGACTGCGTCTATTGCGTCGGCCCCCTGATGCGCCACCTTTATGACGTGCTGCCATCAGGCAAGGCCCTCGGCTGGCACGACGATCCCGCCACGCTGAAGCCGGGCGAGGTCGCGAACCTGCTGCAGGCAGGCGATGTCGTGGTTGTCAAGGGCAGCAAGAAGATGTTCTGGGTCAACAAGTTTGTGCCGGGCCTAGTGGCCGCCTTGCAGGCAAAGGCGTAAACTGCTTGGAAGGCGCAGTTCCCAATCCCACCGCGGCACCAAGCCGTCCGTTGTCCCAGAGGTCGGTCGCCCGACCCCATGAAGAAGACCAGCGAATGCGCATGAAGCACGCCGGGGCCAGGCAAGGCCACGTGCGAAAGGCGCCATAGGACCGTCTGAATGTTTTACTGGCTGATCGAGCTCTCCAATACATTTCCGAGCCTGGGTGCGTTTCGTACCCTCCTGAACGTTTTCCGCTACATCACCTTCCGCACCGGCGGCGCGGTCGTCACCGGCGCGCTGTTCGTGTTCCTGTTCGGGCCCTGGATCATCGACCATTTGCGCATCCGCCAGGGCAAGGGCCAGCCGATCCGCGCTGACGGCCCGCAATCGCATCTCAGCAAGAAGGGCACGCCCACCATGGGCGGCCTGATGATCCTGTCCGGCCTGACGGTCGGCACCGTGCTGTGGGCCAATCCGCTCAACCCTTACGTCTGGATCGTGCTCGCCGTGACGCTCGGCTTCGGCTTCGTCGGCTTCTATGACGACTATCTCAAGGTGACCAAGCAGACCACGACCGGGTTCGGCGGCAAGCTCCGCCTGCTGATCGAGGCGGCGATCGCGCTGGTCGCCTGCTACGCGCTGGTGCGGCTGAACCGCGATCCCGCGTCGACCGCGCTGACGATTCCCTTCCTGAAGGACACGGTGCTGCATTTCGGCTGGTTCTTCGTCGTCTTCGGCGCCTTCGTCATCGTCGGCGCCGGCAACGCGGTGAACCTCACCGACGGCCTCGACGGCCTTGCCATCGTGCCCGTGATGATCGCGACCGCGAGCTTTGCGATGATCGCCTATCTCGCCGGCAACGCCGTGTTCGCCGATTATCTCCAGATCAAATATGTCGCCGGCACCGGCGAGCTCGCAGTGCTCTGCGGCGCGCTATTGGGCGCCGGCCTCGGCTTCCTCTGGTTCAACGCGCCGCCGGCCTCGATCTTCATGGGCGACACCGGCTCACTCGCGCTCGGCGGCATGCTGGGTGCCATCGCGGTCGCGGTGAAGCACGAGATCGTGCTCGCGGTGATCGGTGGCCTGTTCGTGCTGGAGGCGGTCTCCGTCATCGTACAGGTGGTGTCGTTCAAGCTCACGGGCAAGCGCATCTTCCGCATGGCGCCGATCCATCATCATTTCGAGCAGCTCGGCTGGACCGAGCCGCAGATCGTGATTCGCTTCTGGATCATCTCGGTGATGCTGGCGCTCGCCGGCCTCTCGACGCTGAAGCTGCGCTGACGGGTCCGCGATGATCCCGGTCACATCCTTCGCCGGCAAGACGGTCGCGGTGTTCGGCCTCGGCGGCTCGGGGCTCGCCTCCTGCCATGCTTTGAAAGCGGGCGGTGCCGAGGTGGTCGCCGCCGACGACAATGCCGAGAACGTCGCCAAGGCCGCGCAAGCCGGCTTCATCACCGCGGATTTGCGCAACGTGTCCTGGGCGAATTTCGCAGCCCTCGTGCTCGCGCCCGGCGTGCCGCTCACCCATCCGGTGCCGCACTGGAGCGTGCTGAAGGCGCGAGAGGCCGGCGTCGAGGTTATCGGCGACATCGAGCTGTTCTGCCGCGAGCGCCGGCGCCACGCGCCGGATGCGCCGTTCGTCGCCATCACCGGCACCAATGGCAAGTCGACGACGACGGCGCTGATCGCGCATCTGACCAAGGTCGCCGGCTACGACACCCAGATGGGCGGCAATATCGGCACCGCGATCCTGTCGCTGGAGCCGCCGCGCATGGGCCGCGTCCACGTCATCGAGATGTCCTCCTACCAGATCGACCTCACGCCCTCGCTCGATCCCTCCGTAGGCATCCTGCTCAACGTCAGCGAGGACCATATCGACCGGCACGGCACGATCACGCATTATGCCGCGGTGAAGGAGCGACTCGTTGCCGGCGTGCAGGCTGGCGGCACCTCGATCGTCGGCGTCGATGACGGCTATTGCCGCGATGTCGCCGACCGGCTTGACCGCGCCGGCAAGAACGTCGTGCGCATCTCGGTCAAGAATCCGCTGGCCTCCGGCATTTATTTCGAGCACGGCAATATCGTGCGTGCCTCGGGTGGTGCCCGCAGCGAGGTCGCCGCGCTCGGCGGCATCGGCTCGCTGCGTGGCCTGCACAACGCGCAGAATGCGGCCTGTGCCGCCGCCGCCGCACTCGCGATGGGCATCAGCCAGGATGTGCTGCAGAACGGCTTGCGCAGCTTTCCGGGCCTAGCGCATCGCATGGAGCAGGTCGGCCGGCGCGGCAACGTGCTGTTCGTCAACGACTCCAAGGGCACCAACGCGGACGCCACCGCGCATGCGCTGTCGTCGTTCGCCGATATCTTCTGGATCGCCGGCGGCAAGCCAAAGGCGGGCGGCATCACGAGTCTCACGGGTTTCTTCCCGCGCATCCGCAAGGCCTATCTGATCGGCGAAGCCGCGCAGGAGTTTTCGGGAACGCTGGGCACGGCCCCGCACGAGATCAGCCAGACCCTCGACGTCGCCGTCGAGCACGCCGCGCGCGATGCGGAGGCGTCGGGGCATACGGATGCGGTGGTGCTGCTGTCGCCCGCCTGCGCCTCCTTCGACCAGTACCGCAACTTCGAGATCCGCGGCGCAAAATTCCGCGAGCTGGTGCAGGCGCTGCCGGGTGTGAAGCCGGTGGTGTGATCATGAACCGGTATCGGGCGCAGCTCTCTCTCAAGCTGACGCACCCAACTCGCGATCTTTCGGATGTGTGTAAGGCTCTCGGATTGGAGCCAAACCGAATTTGGAAGAAGGGGGATGAACGACGGACGCCGAAGGGAAGTCTGCTTGGCGGCAAGTGCAACAGCTCTTACTGTTCAATTGAACTTCCATCGTCGCGAAAATCATTGGCGAAGCAGATCGAGATCGCACTGAAGCGATTCACACCTCATGGAGCGGTTCTACGGAGGCTGTCATCCACGGGCGGTACGGTCAGTCTTGCTGTCGGCTGGTTCCTTGACGAGCATTCCGGCGAGCTGCTTGGCAACGATTTGCTGCTGGCGTTGACGCGCCTGCGGATCTCGCTGGAGTTTCACGTCTATGTCCCCGATAAGTCGGAGCCATGATAGATAGGGGCTATCTCAAAACATCCACGATTCATTAACCCCCCGGTAACCAACCTCGGCGACCAATGGACGGACCTCTGTCCGAAAGCGGCCGCCCATGCTCTCCCGTGAAGAACGCACCCCCTTTTCCGAGTGGTGGTGGACCGTCGACAAGCCGCTGATGGGCGCCATCCTGGCGCTGATGCTCACCGGCGTCATCCTGTCGCTGGCGGCGAGTCCGCCGGTTGCGACCCGCATCGGGCTCGATCCGTTCCATTTCTTCAGCCGCCACGTGATGTTCCTTCTCCCGTCCTGCCTGGTGCTGCTCGGGGTGTCGTTCCTGTCGCCGCGCGCGATCCGCCGCTCGGCGCTGATCATCTTCACCGTCAGCATCATCCTGATCGTGGTGACGCTCGCCATCGGCCCCGAGGTGAAGGGCTCGCGGCGCTGGATCACGTTGCTTGGCGTCAACATCCAGGCCTCCGAAATCGCAAAGCCGTCCTTCGTCGTCATCGCGGCCTGGCTGTTCGCGGAATCGACCAAGCGGCCGGAGATGCCGGCGACCTCGATGGCGCTGGTGCTGCTTCTGATGCTGGTCTCGCTGCTGGTGATGGAGCCGGACTTCGGTCAGACCATGCTGATCCTGATGGTGTGGGGCTCGCTGTTCTTCATCGCGGGCATGCGCATGATCTGGGTGTTCGGTCTCGCAGGCGCCGCCGCCGCCGGCCTGTTCAGCGCCTATCTGTTCGTCCCGCACGTTGCGGGCCGCATCAAGCGCTTCATGAATCCGGCGTCGGGCGACACCTTCCAGGTCGATACCGCCATGGAGGCGTTCTACAACGGCGGCTGGCTCGGCCTCGGGCCGGGTGAGGGCATTGCGAAACGCAGCCTGCCGGACAGCCACACCGACTTCGTGTTCGCGGTCGCCGCCGAAGAGTTCGGCATCGTCCTGTGCCTCGCCATGCTGGCGCTGTTCGCCTTCGTCGTCATCCGTACGCTGTCGCGCGCCTACGCCAATGAGGACATGTTCTCGCGCTTCGCGGCCTCGGGCCTTGCGATCCTGTTCGGCGTGCAGGCGGCGATCAACATGTCGGTCAACCTGCAGCTCATCCCCGCCAAGGGCATGACGCTACCGTTCATCTCCTATGGCGGCTCCTCGATCGTGTCGCTCGCCTATGGCGTCGGCATGATGCTGGCGCTGACGCGCCTGCGCCCACGCACCGAGGTCGAGGCCAGCGGCCACGCCGAGGCGATGCGGAGCTACGCGTAGCCGCTCTCGTGTCCCGGACAAGCGAAGCGCAGAGCCGGGACCCAGAATGCCGCGCGCATGGGCCCCGGTTCAGCAGCGCACTACGCCGCGAAGTGCGGCGCACTGCGCTGCGCCCGGGGCACGAGCCTCCGGTAGTTGGCTCGCAATAGCCGCTCTTTCCCTGTAAATACGCTCACCATGGACACCTCCCCCCTGATTCTTCTCGCCGCGGGCGGCACCGGCGGCCATCTGTTTCCGGCCGAGGCGCTCGGCGTCGAATTGATCCGGCGCGGCTTTCGCGTCCGCCTCGTCACCGACGAGCGCGCGCTGCGCTACAGCGGGCTGTTCAGCAAGGACATGATCGACGTCGTCTCCAGCGAGACCGCGCGCGGCCGTAATCCGCTCCAGCTCGCTTATGCCGGCCTCACGCTCGCCGTCGGCACGTTCTCCGCCTACAGCTTGATCAAGCGATTGAAGCCGGCCGCCGTCGTCGGCTTCGGCGGCTATCCGACGCTGCCGCCGCTGGTCGCGGCAAAATTCGCCGGCGTGCCCGGCATCATCCACGACGCCAATGCGGTGCTCGGTCGCGCCAACCGCTTCCTGTCGAGCCGCGTCCGTGCCATCGCGACATCCTTGCCCGGCGTGCTCGATCGCGATCCGGCGCTGTCAGGCAAGACCACGACGGTCGGCACGCCGATGCGGCCCGCGGTGCTCGCAGCGGCTGCCGTGCCTTATGCAGCGCCTGAGGTGAGCGGACCGCTGCGCCTGCTCGTCGTCGGCGGCAGCCAGGGCGCGCGCATCATGGCCGATATCGTCCCCGGCGCGATCGAGCGGCTCGAGCCTGCGCTGTGGAGTCGTCTCATCCTCACCCAGCAGGTGCGCGATGAGGACATGGCGCGTGTCCGCGCCGTGTACGACAAGCTCAAGATCAAGTTCGAGCTCGCGCCGTTCTTCACCGACTTGCCGGCGCGGCTCGCCTCCAATCATCTGATCGTGTCGCGCTCCGGCGCCGGCACCGTCGCCGAGCTTGCCGCAATCGGACGGCCCTCGATCCTGGTGCCGCTGCCGGGCTCGATCGACCAGGACCAGTTCGCCAATGCCGGCGTGCTGGCCAAGGTCGACGGCGCCATCCGCATCCCGCAGACCGAGTTCACCTCCGACCGCCTCGCCGCCGAAATCTCCGGCTTCGCCGCCGAACCCGCACGCCTCGCCGCCATGGCCGCGGCCGCGAAGGGGGCAGGGCGGCTCGATGCCGCCGAGCGGCTGGCTGATCTGGTGGTCAAGGTTGCGGGAATCTGACGCGAAAAAGCCCTTGTCATGGCCTTCCAAAGCGGGGCATCCAGTAGGCAGGGCGCGCGGCTGATTTGGCCGTGACCTTCGCCAGATGCCGCCTTTCCGGCGGCAAGGTCAGGGAACAGAGCATGAGACTGCCGCGCGAGATCGGACCCATCCACTTCGTCGGGATCGGCGGGATCGGCATGAGCGGTATCGCCGAGGTGCTGGTCAATCTCGGCTACGCCGTGCAGGGCTCGGATGCCGCCGACAATTACAATCTCGACCGTCTGCGCAAGAAGGGCGCAAAGGTCTCGGTCGGCCACAAGGCCGAGAATGTCGACGGTGCCGAGGTCGTCGTAGTCTCGACCGCGATCAAGCGCGACAATCCGGAATTGGTGGCGGCGCGCGAACGCCGCATTCCCGTGGTGCGGCGCGCCGAGATGCTGGCCGAGCTGATGCGGCTGAAGAGCTGCGTCGCCATCGCCGGCACCCATGGCAAGACCACGACGACCACGATGGTCGCAACGCTGCTCGATGCCGGCGGGCTCGATCCCACCGTGATCAATGGCGGCATCATCAACGCCTACGGCTCCAACGCGCGGTTAGGTGCCGGCGACTGGATGGTGGTGGAAGCGGACGAGAGCGACGGCACGTTCCTGAAGCTGCCGACGGACGTGGCGATCGTCACCAATGTCGATCCCGAGCACCTCGATCACTTCAAGACGTTTGATGCCGTGCAGGACGCGTTCCGGCATTTCGTCGAGAACCTGCCGTTCTACGGCTTTGCCGTGATGTGCATCGACCATCCGGTGGTGCAAAACCTCGTCGGCAAGATCGAGGATCGCCGCATCATCACTTACGGCGAGAATCCGCAGGCTGACGCGCGGCTCGTCGATCTCACCGCTGGCGGCGGCGGCTCGAAGTTCAAGGTCGTGATCCGCGACCGCAAGACCGGCGCCACGCATGAGATCGCCGATCTCGCGCTGCCGATGCCGGGCCGGCACAACGCTTCGAATGCGACGGCTGCGATTGCAGTCGCTCACGCGCTCGGCGTTTCCGACGACAAGATTCGCAGTGCCATCGCAGGCTTCGGCGGCGTCAAGCGCCGCTTCACCAAGACCGGCGAATGGAACGACGTCACCGTGATCGATGACTACGGCCATCACCCCGTGGAGATTGCAGCGGTGCTGAAAGCGGCGCGCGATTCCTACACCGGCAAGGTGATCGCCGTGGTGCAGCCGCATCGCTACACCCGCCTGCAATCGCTGTTCGAGGAATTCTGCACCTGCTTCAACGACGCGGACGTGGTTGTTGTCGCCGACGTCTATGCCGCCGGCGAAGCGCCGATCGAGGGCATCGACCGCGATCATTTCGTTGCCGGCCTGCGCGCACACGGCCACCGCGAGGTGATCCCGCTGCCGGCCGCGACGGAGCTTGCAGGCATCGTCAAGGGATTGGCGAAGTCCGGCGATCTCGTCGTGTGCCTCGGCGCCGGCAACATCACGCAATGGGCGTATGCGTTGCCGGGCGAATTGAAGGCGCTGGGGTAGGGCGAGCGGATGTCGAGTCATCGTCGACCACTGCCGTTGTGGCTACCCCTCTCCCTAACCCTCCCCCGCAAGGGGGGAGGGAACCCTTCCGCCGGTGCCTCCCTGACTCTTGCAAAGGATCAGAGTGCAGCTGTGATGTCAGGTGAGGCGAGCACGCTGGTCAGGCTCCCTCCCCCCTTGCGGGGGAGGGTTGGGGAGAGGGGTAAGCCCCGGGCGCTGGCGGATAACGTTATGCGACGCAATCTCAACCCAGCTCGCATGCCGGTCAGCGCACCATGAGCTTTCCCGATATCACCCCCTCGCTCAAAGCCGCGATGCCTGACCTGCGTGGCCGGCTGCTGGCCAACCAGTCGCTCGCCGAGCTCACCTGGTTTCGCGTCGGCGGTCCTGCGCAGGTGCTGTTCACGCCGGCGGACGAGGACGATCTCGCCTACTTCCTCGCGCATCTTGCCGCCGACATCCCCGTCTACGTCATCGGTGTCGGCTCCAACCTGATCGTGCGCGATGGCGGCATTGCCGGCGTGGTGATCCGGCTTGCACCGCGCGCCTTCGGCGAGGCGACCGCGACTGGCGACGTCGTCACCGCAGGCACTGCCGCGCTCGACAAGCGCGTGGCGGAGGTTGCAGCAAGCGCCAATATCGGCGGGCTCGAATTCTATTTCGGCATTCCCGGCACCATCGGCGGCGCGCTGCGCATGAATGCCGGCGCCAATGGTGGCGAGACCAAGGATGTGCTGATCGAGGCGCGGGGTGTCGGGCGCGACGGCACGAAGCATGTCTTCTCCAACGCCGACATGAAGTTCGTCTATCGCAACAGCGGCGTCGATCCCTCCATCATCTTCACCTCCGCGCGCTTTCGCGGCGAGATCAAGGATACCGAGGCAATCCGCGCGCGCATGGCCGAGGTGCAGAGCCACCGCGAGACCGCGCAGCCGATCCGCGAAAAGACCGGCGGCTCGACCTTCAAGAATCCGCCCGGCCATTCGGCCTGGAAGCTGGTGGATGCCGCCGGCTGCCGCGGCCTGCGCGTCGGCGGCGCGCAGGTGTCCGAGATGCACTGCAATTTCCTGATCAACACCGGCGATGCCACCGCGCACGACATCGAGACGCTCGGCGAAACCGTGCGCGAGCGCGTGAAGGCGAATTCCGGAATTGAGCTGCACTGGGAAATCAAGCGGATCGGGGTTTCATGACGATCGTCATTCCGGGGCTCGCGAAGCGAGAAGCCGGAATCCATCGGGCCGCAGAGACGGTGGCGAAATGGATTCCGGGCTCGCGACTTCGTCGCGCCCCGGAATGACGAGCGAGAGAGATTGCGGACTATGAACATGCGCATCACCATCCTCTTCGGCGGCTCCAACCGCGAGCGTCTGGTTTCGGTCGCCTCGGCGCAGGCGCTGCATCAGGCGCTGCCGGAGGCCGATCTCTGGTGGTGGGACGTCGAGGACAAGGTGCATGTGGTGCAGTCGAAGCAGCTGCTCGAGCATGCCCGTCCGTTCGAGGACGAGTTCAAGCCGGGCACGTCAGGGATTCCGCTCGCGCAGGCGCTGGACAAGGCCAAGGCGGAAGATCGCGTGCTCGTGCTCGGCCTGCATGGCGGACGCGCGGAGAATGGCGAATTGCAGGTGATGTGCGAGGCGCGCGGCGTGCCCTTCACTGGCTCGGGTTCGGCGTCCTCGCATCTCGCCTTCGACAAGATCGCGGCCAAGCGTTTCGCCGCACTCGGCGGCGTCACGCCGCCGGCCAACGTTGCGCTTGAAAATATCGATGAGGCCTTCGCCGAATATGGCAGGCTTATCGCAAAGCCGGCGCGGGACGGGTCGAGCTACGGCCTGATTTTCGTCAATGCGAAGCAGGATCTCGTCGCCGTCCGCAATGCCGCCAAGCATGAAGAGTACGTGATCGAGCCCTATATCGCCGGCGTCGAGGCAACCTGCGGCGTGCTGGAGCGCACCGATGGCTCGATCATAGCGCTGCCGCCGATCGAGATCATTCCGGGCGAGGGCAATTTCGACTACGCCGCAAAATATCTTTTGAAGTCGACCCAGGAGATCTGCCCCGGCCGTTTTTCGCCCGAGATCACCGCCGCGCTGAGGGAGCAGGCGATGCTGGCGCACCGGGCGATGTCCTGCACCGGCTATTCCCGCTCGGACTTCATCGTCTCGGAGCGGGGCCTCGTCTACCTCGAAACCAACACGCTGCCCGGGCTGACCAAGTCCTCGCTCTACCCCAAGGCGCTGAAAGCCGAGGGCATCGAATTTGTCGACTTCCTGCGCGGCTTGGTCGAGCTCGCCGGGCGGGGCGTGCGGAAATAATTAGGACTGGTTAACGGCCGGGCGGGCGAAACGGCCCGGTTTGGGGCCCAAATCCGGTAAAATGCCGGACATCGCGGCATAAATGCCTCACATGGCTGGGCAAAAAGCGTCCGGCGTTAACGAAGTTTACCTTTTGTTTACCAGGACATCCGAAGGTTAACGCTGGCGGCGCATATGGCGCTTTGGCTGCCGGCGCGTGAGCTGTGGCGGGTGATGTTCACCTCCAGCGAACGCTTTGAAGGGGAGAGGCTTCTTCTGCTGAAGACCAGCACCCGGCCCGGCACCGAGACGTCATGTTCGCCAGGATCCGCGCGATGTCGCGGGCAAATTGACGAGCTCGTGCAATGGATGGAGCAGGAAGCCTCACCCGGTCGCTTTTCAGATCGCTGAGGCCCCAAGCTGACCTGAAGGCGGCCGCTATCGGAGCGGTCGTGCTTCTGCGCGAGTGGGTCCAGGACAAGCGCGAGGAGAAGCGCGCTGCCGCCAAGATCAAGGCCAAAGCCAGGGCCAAGGCCGTCGTCGAGCGCGAGCCGCCGCCGCGCGTGGTCGCTCTGGTCGAGCGCTATGCGCCGCGCCGGGTCGGGATCGCCATGACTGCGCTGCTGCTGCTCGGAAGCTGCGGCTTCGGCATCGTCAAGGGTGGCCATCTCCAGGATTTCATCACCGCGGTCAGCGATGCCCGCAACGCGATGGCCAATTCCGCCGGCTTCCGCATCACCTCCGTGGTGATCAACGGCCGCAAGCAGCTGACCCAGGACGAGATCCTCGCGATCGGCGGCGTCAGCGGCCGCTCCTCGCTGCTGTTCCTCGATGCCGACGTCGTGCGCGAGAAGCTCAAGGCCAATCCCTGGATCGCGGATGCGACCGTGCTGAAGCTGTATCCGGGCCGGCTCATGATCGACATCACCGAGCGCCAGGCGTTCGCGCTGTGGCAGGAGGCCGGCCGCCTCTCGGTCATCGCCGATGACGGCGCCGTGCTCGAGCCCTATGTCTCGCGCCGTTTCCTGTCGCTGCCGCTCGTGGTCGGCAAGGGCGCCGATACCCAGGCTCGTGATTTCCTGGCGCTGCTGGCGCGCTATCCGCAGGTCAATGCGGTGACCAAGGCTGCGGTCTATGTCGGCGAGCGGCGCTGGAACCTGAGGCTGAAGGACGGCCTCGACATCCGCCTGCCCGAGCAGGACGTCGGCAATGCGCTTGCGACGCTGTCCAGGCTCGACAAGGAGGACAGGCTGTTCTCCCGCGACATCGTCGCCGTCGACATGCGCCTGCCGGATCGGCTGGTGGTGCAGCTGTCCGACGACGCCGCCAAGGCGCGCGAAGACCAGTTCAAGGACAAGAAGAAAAAGAAGGCCGGGGACGCTGCATGACCGGTCTTGATCGCACCCAGACGCCGAAGACGCGCCAGATGCCGCACAAGCGCGGCGGCCTCGTCGCCTGTCTCGACATCGGCACCAGCAAGATCGCCTGCATGATCGCGCGGCTGAAACCGTCGGCGCCGAGCGATGCGCTGCGCGGCCGCACCCACGCGGTGGAACTGATCGGCTACAGCCAGATCCAGTCGCGCGGCATGAAGGCCGGCGCGGTGGTCGATCTTACCGAATGTGAGCAGGCGGTCCGCCAGGCCGTCGGGCTGGCGGAGAAGATGGCCAAGGTGCGGGTCGAGTCCGTGCTGCTCTCGGTCTCGGGCGGCCGGCTCTCCGGCCAGTTGGTCGAAGCCGCCGCCGACATCCGCGGCGGCGCCGTGACGCCGGCCGACGTCAGCCGCGTCACCTCCACCGGCATGCGCCACGCCACTGGCGAGGGCCGTACCGTGCTGCACGCGCTTCCGGTCGGCTACACGCTCGACGGCGTCAAGGGCATCCGCGATCCTCGCGGCATGGTCGCGCACCAGTTCGGCGTCGACATGAACGTCGTCACCTGCGACGCCACCGTGGCGCGGAACCTGATGCTCGCGGTTGAGCGCTGCCACATCAATGTCGAAGCCATGGCGGCGAGTCCCTATGTCGCCGGATTGTCGGTGCTGACGGACGACGAAGCCGATCTCGGCGCTGCCGTCGTCGAAATGGGCGCCGGCACCACGACGATCGCGGTCTATTCCGGCGGCCGTTTCGTGCATGCGGCGGGTTTTGCGGTCGGCGGGCAACATATCACGATGGATCTTGCGCGCGGACTCTCCGCGACCATTGCCGATGCCGAGCGAATCAAGACGTTATACGGGACCGTCATCACCGGCGGATCGGACTCGCGTGAGCTGATGTCTGTGCCGACAGCCGGTGACGAGCAGGATCTGCCGCAGATCGTCTCCCGCGCCACCATCGCCAATATCGTCAAGCACCGTGCCGAGGAAATCTTCGAAATGGTCCGCGACCGGCTGAAGGATTCGCCCTTCGCGTCAGAGCCCAACGGCCGCGTCGTGCTTTCGGGCGGCGCCTCGCAGCTGACCGGTCTTGTCGAACTCGGAACGCAAATTCTCGGCCGGCCCGTGCGGGTCGGACGTCCCCTCGGCTTCGGCCGGCTGCCCAACGAGGCGAAGAACGCCGCGTTCGCGGTGCCGGCCGGCCTCCTCGTCTACCCGCAATATGTTCACCAGGAACATGTCGAACCGCGGCATACGCGGCAGCAGGTCAGGACAGGGACCGGCGGTTATTTCGGAAAGGTGGGACGATGGCTACGCGAGGGCTTCTGATGACTCCTTTCCGCAATTCCCGATTTTCACCAACTCCCGCGGCCGCCGGCCGGGGCGAACCCACGCGCGCGTGATCGAGAGGCAACCATGACCATCAGCATCAATGTTCCTGATATTCACGAACTGAAGCCCCGGATCACCGTGTTCGGCGTCGGCGGCGCCGGCGGCAACGCCGTCAACAACATGATCACGGCGGGCCTGCAGGGCGTCGACTTCGTGGTCGCCAACACCGACGCGCAGGCGCTGACGATGTCGAAGGCGCAGCGCATCGTGCAGATGGGCACGGCGGTCACGCAAGGCCTCGGCGCAGGTTCGCAGCCGAACGTCGGCGCCGCGGCGGCGGAAGAGGTGATCGACGAGCTGCGCGACCATCTCTCGGGCGCCAACATGGTGTTCGTCACCGCCGGCATGGGCGGCGGCACCGGCACCGGCGCTGCACCCGTCATCGCCAAGACCGCGCGCGACATGGGCATCCTTACCGTCGGCGTCGTCACCAAGCCGTTTCACTTCGAAGGCGGCCGCCGCATGCGCACCGCTGAAGCCGGCATCAACGAGCTTCACAAGGTCGTGGACACGCTTCTGATCATCCCGAACCAGAACCTGTTCCGGGTCGCCAACGAGAAGACCACCTTCGCCGACGCCTTCGCGATGGCCGACCAGGTGCTCTATTCGGGCGTCGCCTGCATCACCGACCTGATGGTCAAGGAAGGCCTGATCAACCTCGACTTCGCCGACGTTCGCGCCGTGATGCGCGAGATGGGCAAGGCGATGATGGGCACCGGCGAAGCTTCCGGCGACAAGCGCGCGCTGACCGCCGCCGAGGCCGCGATCGCCAACCCGCTGATCGACGACAGCTCGATGAAGGGCGCCAAGGGCCTCCTCATCTCCATCACCGGCGGCAAGGACCTCACACTGTTCGAGGTCGACGAGGCCGCGACCCGCATCCGCGAGGAAGTCGACCAGGACGCCAACATCATCGTCGGCGCCACCTTCGACGAAGCGCTCGACGGCCTGATCCGCGTCTCGGTCGTCGCCACCGGCATTGAGCAGGCCGCGATCGCCCGCAACAGCCAGGCGACCTCCGCGCCGGTCGCGAACGCGGCGCCGCAGGCGCAGCAGGCGCCCGCAGCTCCCGCTGCCGCCGCCGAGAGCCGTCTCGCCGACCTCACCGCGCGTCTGCGCGCTGACAACCAGCGTCTCGCTGAACGTGCGCAGAAGCTGGAATCGCAGATCCCGGCCGCCGCGCCGGTTGCTGCCGCGCCGGTCGCGCCGCGCCAGAACGTCGAGCGCGCGGCGCTCGCCGCCATCGCGGCTGCCGTTGCCGAGGTCCCGCAGGCGCCCGCGCCGCAGACCTATGGCGACGTCACCGTGCGGCCGATCGCGCAGAAGCCGACCCTGTTCCCGGAGCCCGACATGGCCCCGGTCGCGATGCAGGAGCCGATGACGCCGGAAAACTTCATCCCGCCGCAGGCCGAGCGTCCGCCGGTCCGTGCGCCCAGGATGCCGCGCATCGATGAACTGCCGATTCCGGCCCAGGCTGAGCTTCGCCAGGCGCGCGGCGAGGTGGAAGAGGAGACCCCGCAGAAGACCCGCCTGTCGCTGCTGCAGCGCCTCGCCAATGTCGGCCTTGGCCGCCGCGACGAGGAGAGCGAGCCGCCGGTGGCCGCCCGCACCGCCGGTCCCGCCATGCCGCCGCTGCCCGAGCGCCGTCCGCAGAAGAGCGTGGCGCAGCAGATCGCGGCCAGCGAGCCGGTATCGGAGTATGCCCGCCGTCCCGCGCCGCAGGGCCTCGACATGCATGGCCGCCCCGCACCTGTTGCGCCGACACCACAGGGTGACGACCATCTTGATATCCCGGCCTTCCTGCGGCGGCAGGCGACCTGAGGATTGTTACAATAAGGCAGATGCAAAAGGGCCCCGGTGGGAAGCTTGCCGGGGCCTTTCCTTTTGTCCCGCGCAGGTCACGATTGCGTGGTCAAGCAACTGATTTTAAATCATTAATTACGTATTCGGTGGTTCAGTAAAACCCGTCGGCAGCGGCCCCAAACCCCGGCGCAATTTGGTTAAGCCTTGGCGCGAATACGGCAGGTTTGGGGTAACAATCGGTAAAAAACCGTGAGTTGGCGCTGTTTGAGGCAGCAACTATGGTTTGCCGTGACTTGGGGATACGGATTCGGACGTCGGCGTAGGCGGATCGGTCGAGTTCAGTATAAGTCGCAATGGGTCGTAGTGGGGCGGGTTCCTGATGAAATTTAGCCGGCAAACAACGCTTCGTGCGCAAGCCACCGTGGTCGGCGTCGGCGTTCACTCCGGTCTTCCTGTCACTCTCACGCTTGGGCCTGCGCCTATCGACGCAGGTTTTATTTTTGTCCGTACGGGCCTTGAGGGAAGTGACCGCGAAGTTCAGGCGACCGCCGACCAGGTGATCGCGACCGACCTTGCCACCGTCCTCGGCGATCGTAACGGTCCGCTGGTCTCCACTGCCGAGCATGTGCTTGCTGCACTGCGGGGCATGGGCGTGGACAACGCCACGATCGAACTCGACGGGCCGGAAGTGCCGATCATGGACGGCAGCGCCGCGGCGTTCGTTGCCGCCATCGACCAGGCCGGCATCGTCACCCAGTCCGCGCAGCGCCGCTTCATCCAGGTTTTGAAGCCGGTCTCGGCCAAGATCGGCGACTCCTTCGGTGAGATCCGGCCCTATGCCAACGGGTTCCGCGCCGAGGTCGAGATCGATTTCACCAATCCCGTCATTGGTCAGCAGAGCTACGCGCTCGACCTCAACCCGGAACGTTTCCGCCGCGAAGTCGGCCGTGCCCGGACCTTCGGCCTGATGTGCGACGTCGCCCGGCTCTGGAGCGCGGGCTATGCCCTCGGCGCCTCCTTCGACAACACCGTCGTGTTCGACGAGGAGCGGCTGCTCAACACCGAGGGCCTGCGCTACGCCGACGAATGTGCCCGTCACAAGGTGCTGGACGTGATCGGCGACCTCGCGCTGGCCGGTCTGCCGCTGCTTGGCGCCTACCGCTCGGTCCGCGGCGGCCACAAGCTCAACCACGCTGTCCTGACCGCTCTGCTTGCCGACCGTACCGCTTGGCGCGTGGTCGAGGGCGAGGCGGTGCGTCGCACCACCCGTCCGGTGGGCGAAGTCGGTCGCGGCATTGTCGGCGGCCGGATCGCCGCGGCCTACGGGCCGGACGTGTCCTGAAGGGATCTGCCGCCGCTGGCATGTGACGGCGACTTGCCCCGGGGAAACTCCTGGTAACCATGATCGGCTAGCATTGCGGCACGTTCGCCTTAATCCGGGCGAAATGCCTGCCTATCCGGTTGGTTAAGGATCGTTTTTGGATACATCGGCGTGGGCGCATGGCAGGCACCACGGCACCATTTCGCGCTCATGACGGGGTTCATGGGCTTGCGGGCACCGCATCACAGGGCGTCAGGGCAAAATTTATGTCGGCACAGCGTATGACGCGCGGATCTCTTTCGATTTCGCCAAAGGCCTCGATTGCGGCCCGTGGGCTGCTCCAGGCCGTCACCTTCGTCCTGCTCGCGCTGCCGCTGGCCGGCTGCGGCACCGGCGATCTCTGGGACAAGTTCACCGCCAAGGACGACACCTTCGTCGAGGAGCCCGCCGACAAGATCTACAATGAGGGCCTGTACCTCATGAACGAGAAGAAGGACATGAAGGCGGCGAACAAGAAGTTCGAGGAGGTCGACCGCCAGCATCCTTATTCCGACTGGGCCCGCAAATCGCTGCTGATGTCGGCCTACGCCTCCTACCAGGGCGGCGACTATGACGGCTGCATCGGCGCCGCCACCCGCTACGTCACGCTGCATCCCGGCAGCCCGGATGCGGCCTATGCGCAGTATCTGATCGCCGCCTCGCATTACGACCAGATCCCGGACATCAGCCGCGACCAGACCCGCACCGAGAAGGCGATCGCCTCGCTGGAAGAGGTGGTACGCAAATATCCGACATCCGAATATGCGACCTCGGCCAAGGCCAAGATCGAGGGCGCCCGCGACCAGCTTGCCGGCAAGGAAATGAACGTCGGCCGCTACTACGCGCAGAAGCGCGACTACACCGCCGCGATCAACCGCTACAAGGCCGTCGTCACCCAGTACCAGACCACGCGCCATGTCGAGGAGGCGCTCTACCGGCTGACCGAATCCTATATGGCGATCGGCATCGTCGGCGAGGCACAGACCGCGGCCGCCGTGCTCGGCCACAATTTTCCTGACAGTCGCTGGTACAAGGACGCCTATAATCTTGTAAAATCGGGTGGTCTCGAGCCGAGCGAGAATCAGGGGTCCTGGATCAGCAAGACCTTCAAGAAGATGGGCCTCTAGGGCCATCAAGATGGCCTCGGCTAGGAAATTTGGGGTTCCATGCTGGCGCGTCTGTCGATCCGCGACATCGTCCTGATCGAACGGCTCGATATCGAATTCGCCACCGGCCTTGCGGTTTTGACCGGCGAGACCGGGGCGGGCAAATCCATCCTGCTCGATGCCTTTGCGCTGGCGCTCGGCGGCCGCGGCGACGCCGGCCTCGTGCGCCACGGCGCGGAGCAGGGGCAGGTCACCGCCGTCTTCGATATCCCGAAGAATCACCCCGCGACGAAGATCCTGGCCGAGAACGGGCTGGACGACGCGAGCGTTGCAGATTCTTGCGAGATGATTCTACGCCGGGTGCAGCTCGCCGATGGCCGCACCCGTGCCTTCATCAACGACCAGTCGATCAGCGTGCAGACGCTGAAGGCGGTCGGCGCCGCGCTGGTCGAGATCCACGGCCAGCATGACGAGCGCGCGCTGGTCGATGCCGCCACCCACCGTCGCCTGCTCGATGCCTTCGCCGGCCTGGAGAAGGACGTCGCGGCCGTCGAAGAGCTGTGGGATGCCCGGCGCACCGCCAACACCGCTCTGGAAGAGCATCGCGCCGGCATGGAGCGCGCCGCGCGCGAGGCCGACTATTTGCGCCACGCCTCCGACGAGCTGAAGCGGCTCGCGCCGAAGGAGGGCGAGGAGACCTCCTTGGCCCACCGCCGCACCACGATGATGCAGGGCGAGAAGATCGCCTCCGACCTCCGTGAGGCGCAGGAGGCGGTCGGCGGTAATCATTCGCCGGTTGCGGCACTGTCGGCGGCGGTGCGCCGGCTGGAGCGCCGCGGCGTCAACTCGCCGGCCCTGGTCGAGCCCGCCGTGAAGGCGATCGACGCCGCGATCAACGCGCTGGAGGAAGCCGACCAGCATCTCCAGGCCGCGCTTGCCGCGACCGATTTCGACCCGGCCGAGCTCGAACGCATCGAGGAGCGGCTGTTCGCCCTGCGCGCCGCCTCGCGCAAATATTCGACGCCGGTGGATGGGCTCGCGGCGCTCGCCGCCAAATATGCCGCCGACGTCGTGCTGATCGATGCCGGCGCCTCACGGTTGAAGAAGCTGGAGCAGGCCGCGATCGAGGCGGATAGCCGCTATGCTGCCGCCGCCAAGAAGCTGTCACTGGCGCGGCAGAAATCGGCGGAGAAGCTCAACAAGGCCGTCAATGCCGAGCTCGCCCCGCTCAAGCTCGAGCGCGCCAAGTTCATGACCCAGGTCGAGACCGACGAGGCCGCGCCGGGCCCGCAGGGCTTCGACCGCGTCGAGTTCTGGGTGCAGACCAATCCGGGCACCAAGCCGGGGCCGATGATGAAGGTCGCCTCCGGCGGCGAGCTGTCGCGCTTCCTGCTGGCGCTCAAGGTCGTGTTGTCCGACCGCGGTTCGGCGCCGACGCTGGTGTTCGACGAGATCGACTCAGGCGTCGGCGGCGCGGTTGCGGATGCCATCGGCGGGCGCCTGGCGCGGCTTGCCGGCAAGGTGCAGGTGATGGCCGTGACCCATGCTCCGCAGGTCGCCGCGCGGGCCGACCAGCACCTTCTCATCTCCAAGGACGCCCTCGACAAGGGCAAGCGCGTCGCCACCCGCGTCAATGCGCTCGCCGCCGACCACCGCCGCGAGGAGATCGCCCGCATGCTCGCCGGCGCCGAGATCACGGCCGAGGCGAGGGCGGCCGCGGAGAGGCTGCTGAAGGCGGCGACGGCTTGATTCACTTGTCCCGGACGCGGCGCAGCGCATAGCGCTGCTCCGCAGAGCCGGGACCCAGAATGCCGCCGCATGGGCCCCGGCTCTGCGGCGCACCGCTGAGCTGGACGATGCTTCGCATCGCCAGGGAAGCGCTGCGCCGCGTCCGGGGCACACAACTTTTCCCGCCTTTACCCTCCCGCCCGCTCCGTCGTATCCAAGCACCATGGCAAGAGCAGCAAAATCCAAAGCAACACCGCCTCGCGACGTCACTGAGCTCACCAAGGCGCAGGCCAAGGTCGAGCATATGCGGCTCGCACTCGAAATCGAGGGACATAACGAGCGCTACTATCAGGAGGATGCGCCCACCGTCACCGACGCCGAATACGATGCGCTGCGCCAGCGCTTCAACGCGATCGAAAAGCGGTTTCCGGAATTCGTCAGCGCGGAGTCGCCCTCGCAGAAGGTCGGCGCGGCACCGTCGGGTCGCTTCAAGAAGGTCTCGCACTCCGTGCCCATGCTGTCGCTCGACAACGCCTTTGCCGAAGAGGACGTGCGCGACTTCGTTGGCCGCATCGTGCGTTTCCTGAAGCTCGACGACGACAAGATCAACTTCTCTGCCGAGCCAAAGATCGACGGTCTCTCGATGTCGTTGCGCTATGAGGGCGGCGAGCTCGTCACCGCGGCGACCCGCGGCGACGGTGCGGTGGGCGAGGACGTCACCGCCAATATCCGCACCCTCGAAGACGTGCCGCAGAAGCTGAAGGGCCGCAACGTCCCCGACATCTGCGAGGTGCGCGGCGAGGTCTACATGACCAAGAAGGCCTTCCTCGCGCTCAACGAGCGGCAGAAGGCGGCGGGCGACACCATCTTCGCCAATCCGCGCAACTCGGCCGCGGGCTCGCTCCGGCAGAAGGATCCGGCCATCACGGCTTCGCGCCCTCTCGGCTTCTTCGCCTATGCCTGGGGCGAGATGAGCGCGATGCCGGAGGATACGCAGAGCGGCATGATCGGCTGGTTCGAGCGCTGCGGCTTCAAGACCAATCCGCTGACGAAACTGTGCCACTCGGTCGAGGAGCTGATCGCGTTCCATCAGCGGATCGAGGAGGAGCGCGCCGAGCTCGACTACGACATCGACGGCGTCGTCTACAAGGTCGACCGCATCGACTGGCAGGAGCGGCTCGGCTTCGTCTCGCGCACGCCGCGCTGGGGCATCGCGCACAAATTTCCGGCGGAGCGCGCCATGACGGTGCTGCGCGACATCGAGATCCAGGTCGGCCGCACCGGCTCGTTCACGCCGGTCGGCAAGCTCGAGCCGGTCGGCGTCGGCGGCGTGATTGTGCAGAACGTCACGCTGCACAATGAGGACTACATCAAGGGCATCGGCAACAAGGGCGAGGTGCTGCGCGAGGGGCGCGACATCAGGATCGGCGACACCGTCGTGATCCAGCGCGCCGGCGACGTCATCCCGCAGATTGTCGACGTCGTCCTCGACAAGCGGCCGAAGACGGCGAAGGAATTCCAGTTCCCGAAGAAGTGCCCATGCCCGCTGCACACCGACGTCGTGCGCGGCGAGACGGCCGCCGGCGAGGAGGAGTCCCGCGCCCGCTGCAGCGGCGAGTTTGCATGCCCCTATCAGAAGATCGAGCATCTCAAGCTGTTCGTGTCGCGGCGCGCCTTCGACATCGATGGTCTCGGTGAGAAGCAGCTCCAGTATTTCTTCGATGAAGGATGGGTGAAGGAGCCCGCCGACATCTTCACGCTGGAGAAGCGCAACGCAAAACTCAAGCTCGAGGAGATCGAGGGCTACGGCGCGACCTCGGTGCGCAACCTGTTCGGCGCCATCGAAAGCCGGCGCAAAATCGCGCTGGAGCGTTTCGTCTACGCGCTCGGCATGCGCCATGTCGGCGAGACCACTGCGCTGGCGCTGGCGCGCGGCTATGGCTCCTGGGACGCCTTCCACGATGCCTGCCTCAAGGTCGCCAAGGGTGACGAGGAGGCGATGGCCGAGATGGACGCGCTCGACCAGATCGGCGACACCGTGATCAAGAGCATCGCCGACTATTTCGGCGAGAGCCACAATCGCGGCATCGTCGAGCGCCTGACCAGGGAGGTCGAGATCGTCGACGCCGAGAAGCCGAAGAGCAACTCGCCCGTCGCCGGCAAGACCGTGGTGTTCACGGGCTCGCTGGAGAAGATGACGCGGGATGAAGCGAAGGCGACCGCGGAGCGTTTAGGGGCGAAAGTGTCGGGCTCGGTGTCGAAGAAGACCGATCTCGTCGTCGCCGGCCCCGGCGCGGGCTCAAAGCTCGCGGAAGCCAACAAGCACGGCGTCAAGGTGCTGACTGAAGACGAGTGGCTGAAGCTGATCGGAGAGTGATGCTTTCTTCCTTCTCCCCTTGTGGGAGAAGGTGGCGCGAAGCGCCGGATGAGGGGTTGCATCCACAAGCGCGATTGAGAGTAACCTGCGCGGAGACATACCCCTCACCCGTCTCGCCGCTTTGCGGCGAGCCACCCTCTCCCACAAGGGGAGAGGGGAAGGGAAGGGCGCACAGCGCCCCTCACATCATCCCCGTCTCTTCCTCCTCCGCCTGCTCGATCAGCTCTTCGCTCACCACAACTTCGCGGCGCGGGACGACGAAGATCATCGTGCAGGCGCAGAGGAGCGAGATCGCCAGGATCGCCGCGGTCAGCGGCAGCGCCGTCGTCGAGTGGCCGCCGAGATAGGCGCCGAACTGCGACATCAGCGCGCCGAGGCCCTGTTGCAGAAAGCCCATCGCGCCCGACGCCGTGCCGGCGGCCTCGGGGCGGACGCTGATGGCGCCGGCTGCGGAATTTGCCATCACGATGGCGTTGCCGGCCATCACGATCATCTGGGTGCCGAACAGCCAGTGTGGGGTCGCGTTCAGTCCCGTTAAGCTCCAAAGCAGGTTCAAGATGCTGCCGCCGAGCTGCAGCGCCAGCCCGAACCAGATCAGCTTCTCCAGCGAGTGACGCGGCGCAAAGCGCACGCAGAGCAGATTTCCAACGAGAAAGGCGAGGCTGCTAGTGGCAAACCACGCGCCATATTCGACGGTGGTTCGGCCCATCTGCGTCACCACGATGTACGGACCGCCACCGGCGAAGGTGAAGATGATCTGCGAGGCCAGCACCTGGCACAGCACGTAGCCGACGAAGGCGCGGTTCCTGATCAGGCTGCCGACATCGCCGCGAAAGCCGCTGCCGCCTGCACGGTCGCGGCGCGTCTCCGGCAGCGCGAGCGCGATGCCGATCGCGACCGCAAGAGAGCCTGCGGTAATCGCGTAGAAGATCGCGCGCCAGCCGAACGCGGTCTCAATCAGGCCGCCGGTCAGCGGCGAGAGCATCTGCGCGATCATCATGACGGCGATGACGAGGCTGATCATGGCGCCGACGCGCTCGCGCGCGTAGAGATCGCGGATGATGGCACGGCTCACCACCATGCCGGTAGCCCCGCCGAGCGCCTGGAAGAAACGTGCAGCGATCAGTTGCGGCAGGCTCCCGGCGAAGACACAGCCGATGCTTGCCGCGACCATCAGCGCGAGCCCTGCGAGCAGCACCGGGCGCCGCCCGAATTTGTCGGACAGCGGGCCCATGATCAGTTGCGAGCAGGCGATGCCGACCATGTACAGGGACACGGTCATCTGCGCGACCGAGATGTCGCTGCCAAACGTCGTCGCCAGCACGGGGAGCGCTGGAACCAGCATGTAAAGCGAGATCGGCGCAACGCCCGTCATGCAGACGAGCAACAGCAGCATCACGCGCGAGGTCGCGATGGTCTTCGTTGCCGCTTCCGGCGGCCTGCTGATCATGCCGTGCATGCGTGTCCGTCTCGATGAAATCCGAATCGACTGTAGCGTGCTCACGCAAGACGGATATCGGCGTTTCGGAATGCGGCTATTCGGATTTTGGGACGGTTATAATAACAGCGCGATGGCGACCGATTGGGCGCGTTGCTCGCGCGGTATCAACAGGTGTCATTCCCCGCGAAAGCGGGGAATCCAGTTCGCCGCGGCCTATCCGGATACTTTTGCTGTCTCTGGAATACTGGATGCCCCGCCTTCGCGGGGCATGACAGTTGTGGCGGAGAGACAGCCTTGCACAAATCGCGTAGTGCTATGCGTCGCGCTCCGGCACGCGCGCTACGCCTTCAGCTCCGCCGTCGCCTGATCGAGCCAGGCTCCGGTCGCCTCGTCCAGCGCCGGCCGCACCTCGGCCCTCACGCGCGCATGGTAGGCATTGAGCCAGTCGAGCTCGTCATTGTTCAGCATCGTCACGTCGATCAGCCGGCGGTCGATCGGCGCCAGGGTCAGCGTCTCGAAGGCGTTCATCGGCTTCTCGGCGCCCTTGATGCTGGCTTCGACCACCAGCTCGAGATTCTCGATGCGGATGCCGAAGCCGTCGGTCTTGTAGTAGCCGGGCTCGTTGGAGAGGATCATGCCGCGCTTCAGCGGCGTGGTGCCGAGCTTCGAGATCCGGGCCGGTCCCTCATGCACCGAAAGATAGCTGCCGACGCCGTGGCCGGTGCCGTGCTCGAAATCGACGCCGGCGGCCCAGAGATATTGCCGCGCCAGCGTGTCGAGCTGTGCGCCGGTGGTGCCGTCGGGGAAGACCGCGCGCGCGATCGCGATGTGTCCGCGCAGCACGCGGGTGAAGCGGTCGCGCATCTCGGCAGTCGGCTCGCCCACCGCCATGGTGCGCGTGACGTCGGTGGTGCCGTCTTCATATTGCGCGCCGGAATCGATCAGCAGGAGATCGCCGGGCGCGATCCGCCGGTTGCTCTTGCGGGTGACGCGGTAGTGCACGATGGCGCCGTTCGGGCCGGTGCCCGAGATGGTCGGGAACGACACGTCCTTCAGTGCGCCGGTGTCGCGGCGGAAGGTCTCCAGCGCCTCGACTGCGTCGATCTCGGTGAGCTTGCCGCTTGGTGCCTCGCGATCGACCCACGCCAGGAAGCGCGCCAGCGCCACGGCGTCGCGCACATGGGCCGTCTTCGTGCCCTTGATCTCGGTCGCGTTCTTGACCGCCTTCAACAATGCAATCGGATCGCTGCCGCGCACCGGCTTGCCGCCGGCGCCGGCGATCAGCCGGCTCAGCGCCTCGGCCGCGGTCGCATTGTCGAGCGCGATCGCCGCCCCGCTTTTGGCGAGCGCCATCAGCGTCGGCGCCATCGCGTCGGGCTCGCGCACATCGGCGGATTGCTCGAGATGATCGCGCGAGAGGTTGGAGAGCTTGCGGTGGTCGATGAAGATGGTGGGGCGGCCGTCCTTCGGCACCAGCGCGTAGGACAGCGGCAGCGGCGTGTGCGCGACGTCGGCGCCGCGGATGTTGAAGGTCCAGGCCACCGCATGGCTGTCCGACAGCACCAGCGCATCCGCGCCGAGCTTGGCGATCTCGCCCCTGATCTGCGTCAGCTTCTCGGCTTCGGTGACACCGGCATGCTGGAGGCTGTGCACGGCGACGGGGGCAAGCGGCGGCGGCGGCCGGTCATGCCAGATCGCATCGACCGGATTGCCGTCGACCGGCACCAGCTCGGCGCCGGCCTTGGCGCAGGCGGCGGACAGGCGCTCGGCTGCCGCAAAAGTGTGCAGCCACGGATCAAATCCGAGGCGATCGCCGGCCTTCAGATGCGCCGACACCCAGCTTTCCGGCGGCGGATCGATCAGCGATTCCACCGCCCAGGCCTTGGCGTCGACCTGCTTGGCCGCCTGCAGCGTGTAGCGGCCATCGACGAACAATGCGGCCTCGCGGGTCAGCACCACCGCGAAGCCCGCTGAACCGGTGAAGCCGGTCAGCCAGGCCAGCCGCTCTTCCGAGGGTGCCACATATTCGTTCTGCTGCTGGTCGGCGCGCGGAATGACAAAGCCGGTCAGCTTGCGGCGGGCGAGTTCTTCGCGGAGTGCAGCAAGGCGCGCGGTTAACGCGACGCCGGCCTCGGGCTCCTCGAATGTCTGGAAGTGCGCTTCGAACATGTGGATCACTCTAGGATCATGGGCATCAGTCCGCAATCTAGACGCATTTCCATCGCATCTGGCATGGACTGTGCTTGAAAATGTTCCATTCGAATTGAGTGGAGTAAAGGATGCGGCAGTTGCGCTTCGTCCGGATAACAGGGAAATTCGAGCAAGTGGTTCATCTCAACGGCGAGGGGACACACGATGCCAGCGTTCACGTTTGAGAAGATCTCGCCGCCGGTGCGCCGCGCTCCGGCCGCAACGGGACCGAAGAAGCCGCGCGGCCTCATTAGCCAGATGATCGACCGTTTCGCCGAGCGTCGCGCCAGGCGTGCCCTGCAGGCCGAGCGCGTCGTGCGCCGCGACGAGAAGCCGGCGGAGTAAGGCGGCAACGATCATGCCGTAGGGTGGGTTAGCCGAAGGCGTAACCCACCATTTTGGTGCGACATGCGTTGGCGGATTACGCTTCGCTAATCCGCCCTACGAGACCTTCCTCAGCAACAGACTGCTCCACTCCTCGATCCGCAGATGCCGCAATGGCACGAGGCCGTGCGCACGGTAGGCGGCGATCACGGCGGGGGCCTGATGCGTCAACAGGCCGGAGAGGATGACGCGGGCGCCGGGCGCGAGGTGTCGCACCATCGGGCTTGCCAGCTGCCGCAGCGGGTTGGCGAGGATGTTGGCCAGCACCAGGTCGAACGGGCCGGCCCGGGCAAAATCCGGCGCGGCAAAGCCGGTCGCGCGGATCACCCGCACATGATGACCGGTTTCATTCAGCGTCGCATTCTCCGCCGCCACCCGCACCGAGGGCGGGTCGATGTCGGAAGCCAGCACCGCGTGGTGCAGCGCCTTCGCCGCCGCAATGGCCAGCACGCCGGTTCCGGTGCCGAGGTCGAGCACGTTGCGCGGACGGGAACTCTTCAGGACATGGTCAAGCAGGAGTAAACAGCCGCGCGTGGTGCCGTGGTGTCCAGTGCCGAAGGCGAGCGCCGCCTCGATCTCGATTTTGAGCTTGTTCGGCGGCACACGATCGCGGTCATGGCTGCCGTGCACGACGAAGCGCCCGGCCGGCACCGGGACCAGATCCTCCAGGCTCGCCTTGACCCAGTCCTTGGCCTCGACGGTGTCGAAGGCAAGCGTCTCGGCGATCTCATTTCCTGCTGAAGTTGCAATGAGTTCGCGCAGCCATGGCTGGTCCGGCGGCTCGGCGAAATGCAGCGTCACGTCCCACTGGCCGTCCGGCCGCTCGAACGCGGCGACCGCTGCATCGCCCTCGAAAAACACCTCGGTGAGCACATCGACAACGCGCCTTGCGGCGGCCTCGGTGCCGATCGAGAAACTGGCGCGGTGGGTGGGGGAAGGCTGCATCCTCGGAGGTCCGTCGGGTTCAATTTTTGGAACTTTTGCGCTCAATTTTCCGCATAAGTTGAATCTCGGGATTAACTGGACCGAAGGTCGCATCCCGTAGATTTGCGGCCGTTGGGGCCAACCAACGCAGCTTGTAATTGAGATGGAGGCGTGTCTTGAAGCGCATGGTTTTGAAGTTCTGGTCCGATGAATCCGGTGCAACCGCAATCGAATACGGCCTCATCGCGGCCGGTATCGCTCTGGCGATCATCA
Organism: Bradyrhizobium iriomotense; assembly: GCF_018130765.1. Taxonomy (GTDB): domain Bacteria; phylum Pseudomonadota; class Alphaproteobacteria; order Rhizobiales; family Xanthobacteraceae; genus Bradyrhizobium; species Bradyrhizobium iriomotense_A. The sequence continues at coordinate 137,638 of NZ_JAFCJZ010000013.1, read as the reverse complement.
CTGTGGTGAACAGCCTGGGCAGCACGATGAACGACAAGTTCGGTTCGATTAGCAGCTCCTTGAAGTAATTTCCGCCTCCAATTTCCAGCGGGGGCAATTTTCTTCATAGATCTCCAGACGAGCGCCCGCGCGGGGAATTGCCCTCGGCGGGCGAGGTCGTTTTGGGGCGGTGGTGTCCACAGGCCATCAGCCATTTATCAAGGCGTCGTCCACCGGCTCATCCCCTTACTGTCCCGCGGTTGTCCACCGCCTTTTCCCCTGCATGTCCGGATCGAGTCCTCGGTCTGACCGCAGACATCTCGACAGCCTGTGCACAGCCCATCCACAGACCTATCCACGGCTTCCGAACAGCGCGCGGTGGTCCCGCAGGATCACGCGCGCCGCATTGTGGCCGGGGGCGCCGGTGACGCCGCCGCCGGGGTGGGCGCCGGAGCCGCAGTGATAGAGGCCCCTCAGGGGCCCGCGATAATCGGCGTGGCCCAGCATCGGCCGCGCCGAAAACAGCTGGTTCAGCGTCAGCGCGCCGTGGAAGATGTCGCCCCCTAACAGGCCGAACTGCCGTTCGAGGTCTAGCGGGGAGAGGATCTGGCGGCCGAGCACGCTGGATGCGAAGCCCGGCGCGTAGTTGTCCACAGTCGCGATCATGAGATCGGCGACCTCGTCGCGATGGTCGTCCCAGGACTTTCCATCGGGAAGCTCCGGCGCGACGTGCTGGCAGAACAGGCTCGCCACGTGTTTTCCTGCCGGCGCCAGCGTGTCGTCGAGCGTCGAGGGGATCAGCATCTCGACGACAGGCTGTCGGCTCCAGCCCAGCGCGCGCGCATCGAGATAGGCGCGATCCATGTAGGGAAGGCTTGGCGCCAGGATGATGCCGGAGGTGAGGTGATCGCCCTCGCCTGATAGCGCCGTGAAGGAGGGCAGGCGGTCCAGCGCCACGTTCATGCGGAAGGTGCCAGAGCCGTTCTTCCAGTGCCTGATGCGGGCGAGGAAATCCTGGGGCAGCGCGTCGGCCGCGATCAGCCGCGTATACAGCAGCTTTGGATTGACGTTGGCCGCGACATATTTGGCGCGGATCGTCTCGCCGTTCTCCAGCACCACGCCGACCGCGCGGTCGCGCTCGACGATCACCTCGCGCACGCCCGCATCGGTGTCGATCGCGACGCCGCGATCCCTGGCGGCGCGCGCCATGGCTTGCGTGATTGCGCCCATGCCGCCGATGGCGTGGCCCCAGACGCCCTTCTTGCCGTTCACCTCGCCGAAGGCGTGATGCAGCATCACATAGGCCGAGCCGGCGGCGTAGGGGCTGGCGTAATTGCCGACGATGGCGTCGAAGCCGAACAGCGCCTTGACCAGATCGTGCTCGAAACGTTCGTCGAGCATCTCGCCGGCCGAGCGGGTGAAGAGATCGAGCAGGCTGCGGCTTTGCTCCAGAGTCAGGCCGCGCAGGATGTTGGCGCTCTGCAATGCGTTCACGGCCTCGCGGATCGCGTTCGTGCCGAAGCCGTCGAGCAGGTTCGGCGGCGCGCGCAGCACGAATTGCCTGAGCACGTCGGCGATATCCTCCAGCTCGCGCGAGAAGCCGTCGAGCGCTTCCGCATCATGCGCGCTGAGCCGCGCGACTGACGCTTTGGTCCGCCCCTCGCCGGTGAGGAGATAGCTGCCGTCGGGCGCGGGCAGGAAGTTCTGGGCGCGTCGTTCGACGACCCGCAGGCCCTGTTCAGCGAGCTTGAGATCACTGATCACCTGCGGATTGAGCAGGCTCACGGTGTAGGCCGCGACCGAATTGCGAAAGCCGGGGTGAAACTCCTCCGTCACCGCCGCCCCGCCGACCACCTTGCGCCGTTCGACCACACGCACGCGCAGGCCCGCCGCCGCGAGATAGGCCGCGCAGGTGAGGCCATTATGGCCAGCGCCGATGATGAGGACGTCGGTTTCGCTCATGAGAGATTCAAAATGTTCCCGGGTCATTCCGGGACGGTCGGAAGAACCGGACCCGGAATGACATCTCTATATCAAGCAATCCTCGCTGCAACATCACGACACCCTTTATTGCCCGTTCAGGCGCCTTGTGCTCCATTGCACCCCGTCCGGCGCCCGCCGGGGTTTTGCCGGAGCTTTCATGGATTCGATCGTGCAACCCGCCGCCACGGAGCAGCCTTCGTCGTCGCGCAACCGGCTGCTGCTGACGGTCTACACCGCTGCGATCTTCGTCAGCGCGCTGCTGCTGTTCTCGGTGCAGCCGCTGTTCACGAAGATGGTGCTGCCGCGGCTCGGCGGCTCGCCGGCGGTGTGGTCGGTGGCCATGGTGTTCTTCCAGTCGCTGCTGCTGGCGGGCTATGCCTATGCGCATCTCTTGATGCAGGCGAGGAACCGAATCGTTCCGGTCGCGGTGCATTTGGTGCTGCTGGTCGCGGCCTTCGCCACTTTGCCGCTCGGCATTGCGTCGGCCTATGGCGAGCCGCCCGCTTCGGGCTATGCGTTCTGGCTGCTCGGCCTGTTCGTGGTCTCGATCGGGCTGCCGTTCTTCGCGCTGGCCGCCAACAATCCGCTGCTGCAGGCCTGGTTCGTCCGCACCGGCCATCCCGCCGGGCACGATCCCTATTTCCTCTATGCCTCCTCCAACATCGGCAGCTTCCTGGCGCTGTTGTCCTATCCGTTCCTGCTAGAGCCGATGTTCACGCTGCACACCCAGAACCGGTTCTGGACCGGCGGTTACGGCCTCCTGATCCTCCTGATCGGCGGCTGCGGCGTGCTGTTGTTGCGCTCGCCGAAGCTGGCGGTCGCCGATGCGCGAAGCGAGGACGTCAATGCGCCAGCACCAAGCCTCCTGACGCGGCTGCGCTGGATTTTCCTCGCTGCGGTGCCGTCGGGCCTGCTCATCGCAGTGACCGCGCACATCTCGACCGACGTTGCGGCCGCGCCGCTGCTCTGGGTGCTGCCGCTGTCGCTGTACCTGCTGACCTGGGTGGTCGTGTTCCAGTCGCGACCGCTGCTGCCGCACAAATGGATGCTGATGCTCCAGCCGGTCGCGATCGCGGGCGTCGTCGTCCTGCTCGCGTTCGGCGGCGAGCAGAACCTGCTGCTGACGCTCGGCGGTCATCAATTGTGCTTCTTCGTCATCGCCATGGCCTGTCATGGCGAACTGGCGCGGACGAGGCCGGCGGCCAAATATCTCACCGGCTTCTATGTCGCGCTGTCGTTCGGCGGCATGGTCGGCGGCCTCTTTGCCGGCCTGGTCGCGCCCTTCACCTTCTCCTGGATCGCCGAATATCCGATCCTGATCGCGCTCGCCGCGCTGTGCCGACCGTCCGCGAACGAACGCCTCGCCGGCATCGTGAGATGGTACTGGCTGGCGCTCGCCGCGCTCGCGGTGGCGCTGATCGCGCCGTCCACGACCACCGGCAATCTCTCGACCTGGTTCGAAGATCACCGCGTCTGGGTTGCCGGCGCTGTCGGCGTGCTCGCCGCGCTGCTGACGCTGGCGCTCAATGCCGGGCGCTGGAAGATCTTCGCCACCGTCGCGCTGGCGCTGACGTTGATCCGGGTCTATCCGGCGGACGAGGGTCGCGTCACCACCGTGCGCAGCTTCTTCGGCGTGCACAAGATCGTGGAGACGCCCGGCGGCTATTTCCACGTGCTGATGCACGGCACCACGATTCACGGCGCCGAGCGCTTCCGCAACAATGACGGCACGCCGGTCACCGGCCGGCCCGAACCGATCACCTACTACCACAAGGACGGCGGCATCGGTCAGGCCGTGACCGCGATCCGCGAGCGCAAGGGCACGCCGCTCAAGGTCGCTGCGATCGGCGTTGGCTCCGGCACGCTCGCCTGCGCCGCCGAGCCGGGGGAAGACTGGAAATTTTTCGAGATCGACCAGTCGATGGTGGATGCCGCGCGTGACCCCAAGAATTTCCGCTACATCTCGAGTTGCCTGCCGGACCTAAAGCCTGTCATCGGCGACGCGCGCCTCACCTTCGCCAAGGAGCCCGACGGCGCCTACGATCTCATCATCGTCGATGCCTATTCGTCCGATGCGATCCCGATCCATCTTGCGACCGAAGAGGCGATGAAGATCTACAAGGACAAGCTCGCCCCGCACGGCGCGGTGGTGATGCACGTCTCCAACCGCCACCTCGATCTCGAGACCGTCGTGGTCGGCATTGCCGATGCCAACGATCTCAAGAGCTGGGTCTTCAACGAGGATTCGGGCCGCGATTCCGACTACATCTTTTCGACCGACGTCGTCATCTCCGCGCGCGAGGAGGAAGACGTCGGCAAGCTCGCCGCCTCCAAATCGTGGGAGCAGACCGAAGCCGACGACCGGGTGCGGGTCTGGACCGACGACTACTCGAACATCCTGGGCGCGCTGTACCGGCGTTTGAGGGACGGGGAGTAGGGACGTTTCGCCGCGTAGGAGACTCGTGCCCCGGACGCTGCGCAGCACCATAAGCGCGTTTACGCGCGTCTTCGACACGCTATGGTGATGCGCTGCCGAGCCGGGGCCCATGGTACGGCATTCTGGGTCCCGGCTCTGCGGAGCAGCGTTGCACGCTGCACCGCGTCCGGGACACGAGACGGCTTACGGCTCCACCGGCGTTCCTGCCGGCAGCGCAATTCCCTTCTCGCCGGCGACCTGCCGCAACAGGTCCGGATTGTCCGAGATGATCCCGTCGACGCCGGTCTCGATCATGCGCGCCATGTCTTCACGCTTGTTGACCGTCCAGACCACGACGCGCAATCCGAGCGCATGGGCTTCAGTGACCAGCGCCGCGGTCACGTCGCCGAAATAGGGCGACCAGATCGCGCCGCCCGCAGCCTTGATGGTTCGCGGCAGTGAGCCGCCGTGATCGGCCGGGCTGAAACCCGCGGTCCAGCCAGTGGCCTTGTCCAGCGCCACCGTCGGAGCCGAGCCGCGCTGAAGCGTCAGGTACACGGTTGCAATCGTCGGCGCCTGCTGCTGGACGAGCTGCAGGGTCCTCCAGTCGAACGACTGGATCATGACGCGATCGGAGAATTTTTCGGCCTCGATCAGCCCGAGCAGCTTTGCGACGAATCCTTGCGGATCGAGGGATTCGTCCGGATGGTTCGGATCGATCTTGGTCTCGATGTTGAAGCGCACATTGGTGTTGCCCGATTTGCGCACCAGCGCGAACAGCTGCTTCAGCGTAGGGATGCGCGTCCCCGGCACGGCGCGCTGTTCGGGGAATTGCCTGGCATAGGCACTGTCGGGGCGGATCTGGCCGACGTCATAGGCCCTGACGTCGTCAAGCCGCAGCTTGACAAAGGGCGTGCCGGGCGCAGCCACATAGGCGCCGCTCGCATCCCGTGTGATATCAGGGTTGAGCCCGCGTTCATGCGAGATGACGACCTCACCATCGGCGGTGACGCCGACGTCGAGCTCCAGCGTGTCGACGCCCATCGACAGCGCGTTGGCGAAGGCGGGCAGGGTGTTTTCCGGCAGCAGCGCCCGCCCGCCGCGATGCGCCTCGAGATCAAAGGCCATGGCTTGTCCTGCAATGGCGTGTCCTGCGGCGAGAACCGAGAGCACGGTCAGGATCGTCGTGGCACGGGACGGCATGATGCCTCGACCGGTGAGGGCGGTTGATGGCGGCTGCGTCAGTTCTGATAGTAATAGCCGCGCGGTTGATAATACTGGCGAGGCTGCTGCTGCTGATAATAGTAGCCCTGCTGGCCATAGCCCTGGTCGTAGGTCGGCTGCGGCAGTTGCTGATAGGCCTGCGTGCCATAGGGGCGCGTGATCGGGCGCGGTGCCGGATAGCGCGCGCCGGTGTCGCTGCCGTCCGCCGGATAGATGTAATTGTCGTCCTGCGGCATGTAACGGCGGGCGGGTTGCTGCGGCGGCGTCAGGTTCACGGGATCGCCCGTGGTCGCATACTGCTCCTCTGCCGGCTGCTGGGCGCGGGCTACCGCATTGTTGGTGCGGCCGCGCGGATTGCGCGCCAGCGCCACCTGCGCCGAGCCGGTCAGCGTCACCGTGGTGTTGAGCACGCCCTGCTGCTGCACCAGCGCATAGAGCGTCGATGCGTTCTGCCGCGACAGGCGCACGCAGCCATGCGAGGCCGGCGAGCCGAGCCGGCCGACCGAGTCCGTGCCGTGGATGGCGTGCCCGACCTTGGTGAAGAAGATCGCGTGCGGCATCGGCGCGTCGTCGAATTCCTTGGAGTAGTGATCCTCTTCCATGCGGAAGGCGCGGAAGGCGCCGGCCGGCGTCTCGCGGGAGGGGATGCCTGTCGACACCGGCCAGTGATAGCGCGCGACGCCGTCGACCGCGACGGTCATCTGCTGATTGTCCTTGTCGACGGTGATCTCGACCTTGGCCTGCGCGGTGCCCGCGCTCAAAAGCATCAGCGAGGTGAAAGCGATAAAAAATGAACGCATCTGGAAACGCATCTGACTTCTGGCCTCCGGCCTGTTCACGCTAGAGCATGATCCGGAAAAGTGTGTAGCGGTTTTCCGAAAAGATCATGCTCAAACAATAACACCGCGGCTCTCCGTCCCCCGGCGTGCAATATGTCTGCAATCCGGCTTCCGTTCCAGCGGCCCGCCGACCCATCGTTAACGTGATGTCTGATGTAAGCAAGGCCGCTTTGTGCCGCGCGGCCAGCGCCGATGCTGACATTTTCGCGAGCGGACATGCGTTCACATCGCCGACAATTCGTCACAAAGACGCAACCATTGGCCGCTCGGCGCGTTGATGATGGGCTGCCGATTGGCGGCTTTCGCCGCCGTTTACTCTGTACTTCCCTGGGACTGAAGATGAACAAAGCCCGCGTCACCGCCGCCGTCCTGCCGACTGGATTCCCCGTCCGCCTGCTGTTCGCAGCCGCCGCTATCCTGCTTGCACTGCTCTCGTTGCCTCGAACTGGTCATGCTCAAGGCATCGTGCGCGGCGCCCAGGAAGGGTCTTACGAAGGTAACCGGATCGCCGGTCCCGTAGGAGGCGTGGTTGGTGGTGCGGTCGGCGCCGGTGTTGGCGGCGCCGTCGGTGCGGTGGAGGGCGTGTTCGGCATTCCTCACCGCCACTATCGCCACTGTCGTGGGTACTACGACGGCTACCACCGCTTCCATTGCTACAGGTGAAGACTTCCGCCGTCATTCCGGGGCGCGCTTGGCGCGAACCCGGAATCCATCAGGCGGCAGAGGCGGTAGATGAATGGATTCCGGGTTCGCCCTTCGGGCGCCCCGGAATGACAGCCATCAGTTCTTCAGCCGATATCCGGTGCGGAAAATCCACCAGATCACGATCAGGCAGGCCACCAGGAACGCCACCGTCATGCCGATGCTGACGGAAACGCTGACGTCGGCGATCTCGTAGAAGCTCCAGCGGAAGCCCGAGATCAGATAGACGACCGGGTTGAGCAGCGCGACCGTGCGCCAGCCCGCCGGCAGCATGTCGATGGAGTAGAAGCTGCCGCCGAGGAAGGTCAACGGCGTCACCACCAGCATCGGGATCATTTGCAGCTTCTCGAAGCCGTCGGCCCAGATGCCGATGATGAAGCCGAACAGGCTGAACGTCACCGCCGTCAGCACCAGGAAAGTCAGCATCCAGATGGGATGATGGATGTGCAGCGGCACGAACAGGCCGGCCGTCGCCAGGATGATCAGGCCCAGGATGATCGACTTGGTCGCGGCGGCGCCGACATAGCCGAGCACGATCTCGAAATAGGAAATCGGCGCCGACAGGATCTCGTAGATCGTGCCGGTGAATTTCGGGAAGTAGATGCCGAAGGAGGCGTTGGCGATGCTCTGCGTCAGCACCGAGAGCATGATCAGGCCCGGCACGATGAAGGTGCCGTAGCTGACGCCCTCGACCTGGCTGATGCGCGAGCCGATCGCAGCGCCGAACACCACGAAATAGAGCGAAGTCGAAACGACGGGCGAGACGATGCTTTGCAGCAGCGTGCGCCAGGTGCGCGCCATTTCGAACAGATAGATGGCGCGGATGGCGCGGTGATTCATGACGTCCTCACGAGGTCGACGAATATGTCCTCGAGCGACGATTGCGTCGTGTCGAGATCGTTGAAACGGATGCCGGCGTTGCGGAGGTCGCTGAGCAGGCTGGTGATGCCGGTGCGCTCGCCCTTGGTGTCGTAATCGTAGACCAGCGTCGCGCCAGCATCGCAGAGGTCGAGCTCGTACTGCGCGAGGCTTTCCGGCAGCGAGGAGATCTTGTTCTGCAAGTGCAGCGTCAGCCGCTTCTTGCCGAGCTTCTGCATCAAGGTCGCCTTGTTCTCGACCAGCACGATCTCGCCCTTGTTGATGACGCCGATGCGGTCGGCCATTTCCTCGGCTTCCTCGATGTAGTGCGTGGTGAGGATGATGGTGACGCCGGACTGCTGCAGCGTGCGCACGACCTCCCACATGCCCTTGCGCAGCTCGACATCGACGCCGGCGGTTGGCTCGTCCAGGAACAGGACCTGCGGCTCGTGCGACAGCGCTTTCGCGATCATCACGCGGCGCTTCATGCCGCCGGAGAGCGTGATGATCTTGTTGTCCTTCTTGTCCCAGAGCGAGAGGTCCTTCAGCACCTTCTCGATATGCGCGGGGTTCTTCGGCTTGCCGAACAGGCCGCGCGAGAAGCTCACGGTCGCCCACACGCTCTCGAAGGCGTCGGTGTGCAATTCCTGCGGCACGAGGCCGATCAGCGAGCGCGCCTTGCGGTATGAGGTCTGGATGTTCTCGCCGCCGACCAGGACCTTGCCTTCACTCGGATTGGCGATGCCGCAGATGATCGAGATCAGCGTGGTCTTGCCGGCGCCATTCGGGCCGAGCAGAGCAAAAATCTCGCCACGCTTGATATCGAGATTGACGTTCTTGAGCGCCTTGAAGCCGGACCCATAGGTCTTCGACAGATTGGCGACGGAGATGATGGAGGACATGATGGCCGGCAGGGTGGGGGAGGGAGGCTGGAACCGGCCCGGGAGGGCGGTCAGCGGAGCCCTGAGATAGGAATGCCCTTGCCCGGCCGCAATCGGCTGGAGAAAAATGGCCTCAAAACGGGCCCTTCGGTGGCAGGTTCCGGGCAAGTGTTGCGCAACCGCCACGGGCTGCGGCTAAGATTGTCGCTCACGCGGCTCTTTGTTGCGTCTGCGAGCGGGCCATGGCTACGATTCCGGCCAATCGCGAAGCGTATTGTCCCCAGGGAAAACATTGAGATGAGACCGAACGGCCGTCACACCGCCGGCGCCAGCCAATTGCCCGCCCTCCGCGCGTGGGCGATCTGTCTGCTTCTGCTGTCAGCTGTTGCCATCAACCCGACCACCGCCAAGGCCGCGCCAACCCAGGCTGCGGTCCAGACCACGCATGTCTATCTGCTGCGCGGCGTGCTCAACATCTTCTCGCTCGGGCTCGACACGATCGGCTCCCGCCTCCAGGCGCAGGGCATCCCGGTGACCGTCGCCAACTTCGTGTCCTGGTCCTCGCTCGCCGATGAAGCCGCGACCGCCTACCGGGCCGGCCGCATCAAGACCATCATCCTGGTCGGCCATTCCTCCGGCGCGACCGCGCTGCCTGACATGATCGCCAAGCTCAACCAGCTCGGCGTGCCCGTGAAGCTCGCGATCGGCCTCGATTCCGTGTTCAAGACCAAGCTCTCGACCGGTGCCGAACGCTACATCAACATCTATATCGGCGACGGTCCCGGCGAGCCGGTGCGGGCCGCGGCGGGCCTGCGCGGCAAGCTCGACAATGTCGACGTGCGCGGCACCGGCGTCGGCCACATCTCGATCGACAAGAACGAGGCGATCCAGCGCCGCGTCATCGCCGAGATCGACGCCGCGATCATGCGCTCGCGCGCTCCGGCGGCTCCCGTCGCCGAACCCGGCGCGCCGCGGTCCGCGCGGTCGGCGGCGGCAACAGCGCCGCGGAACTGAGCGACGCCCATGCCCGGATCGTGTGACGCAGCCTAAGCGGCCGTCACGCGGACCGGCATGGTCTCCAGCCCGCGCAGCGAATTGTTGAGCCTGCGTTTCGGCTCGGCCGTGAGCTCGATCGTCTTCACGCGCCTTGCGAGCTCGCTGAAGATCAATTCGCCTTCCAGGCGCGCGATCATCTGGCCTACGCAGGCGTGGATGCCGGCGCCGAAGCCGACATGCCCGGTCGCGACACGTTCGACGTCGAAGCGGTCGGCTCTGTCCCACCGCGCTGGATCCCGGTTGGCGGAGGCCATGAACAGCAACACCTTGCGGTGGGCGGGGATCACGCCGCCTGCGATCTCGACGTCGCGCGAGGTGGTGCGAAAGAACGTCTGCACCGGTGAATCATAGCGCAGGCCTTCCTCGAACGCGTTGCGTGCCAGCTCCGGCTTATGGTGGAGCTTGCGGTATTCCTCCGGATGGGTGGCGAGCGCGAGCAGGGTGTTGCCGATGCCGTTGACGGTGGTGTCGATCCCGGCGGTGAGGAACGGCCGCACCAGATGCGTTGCCTCGTGCTCGGTGATCTCGCCCTCGTCGGCCGCCTGGTAGATCATCATGCCGAGGCTGTCGGGCCGTAGCGCATCTCGCGCACAACATTCCATGATCCAGCTCTGCGCCGCGAGGCCTTCCTTCCTTGAAGCCGCGGCTATCTCGTTCTCCGGGCCGAAGCTGTTGAACACGAACGTGCTCCAGGCCAAAAGCTTCTCGCGGCCGTCTGGCCGGATGCCGATCGCGTCCGGAAACACCTTCATCGGATAGGCTTCCGCAAGATCGGTCACGGCATCGAAGGTGCCTTTGTCGATCAGCTCCGAGACCTTCTTCTCGGCCTCCTGCTGAAACGTCTCGCGCAGCTTCCTTGCGACGCCCGGAGACAGCGTCCGGCCGAGCACCCGGCGGCCCTTATCATGGTCGGGCGGATCGATCTGGAGCGTCAGCGGTTTTGGCAGCGCCGGATTCATGCCGTGGAGCCCGACGCCTTCGCCGCTGATGAACGTCTTCCAGTCCTTCAGCGCCGGCTCGACCTCGGCATAGCCGGCCATGGCCCACACGCCGTAATGCTCCAATTCGAACACGGGCCCGAGCGCGCGTAGCGCCGCATAGGCAGGATAAGGGTCCATCAGGAAGTCAGGCGCAAACGGGTCGACCGGGCTCGATGCGATGCCGCTCATGGTCAGCTCCGCTGCTATTGCTTGCTAAGCGGGCATTGGCCTTCGCTCTCGGCGCGGAATGCGTCCTCGCCCTTTATGGTGGCGACGACCTTCAGCAGATCCCAGGCCGACGTCGATTCCTCCGGTGCCTTGACCTGGAGCAGGTAGAGCGGGTGGATCTTGCGCCCGTCCTTGCGGATATAGCCCTTGCCGAACAGCGGATCGTCGGTCGGCATCTCCTTCATCGCGGCGACGACGGCCTTGCCGTCCCTGGCGCTGCCGACCTTGTCGACCGCCTTGAGGTAGTGAATGACCGAGGCATAGACGCCGGCCTGCATATCGTTCGGATAGGCCTTCGATGGAATGCGCTCGGCGAAGCGTTTGGCGAAGGCCCGCGTGCCGTCGTTCAGATCCCAGTAGAACGGGTTCATGATCTGCGCGCCTTGCGCAAATTTCAGGCCGAGCGCGGGAAGGCCGTTCATGCCGAGGATCAATCCGACCAGCTTATGATCCCTGGTCAGCCCGAATTCGGCAGCCTGCTTCATCGAGGTGATGGTGTCGTCGCCGGCGTTGGCGAAGCCGACGACGTTCGCGCCCGATGCCTGGGCCTGAAGCAGGAAGGAGGCGTAGTCGGCCGTTCCCAGCGGATGCCGCACGCTGCCGAGCACCTCGCCGCCTGACGCCTTCACGGCCTCCGCGGCCTGCTTCTCCAGATCGTGACCGAAGGCGTAGTCGGCGGTGATGAAGAACCACTTCTTGCCGCCCTGCTGCACGATCGCCTTGCCGAGGCCGCGTCCGTAGGCATAGGTGTCGTAGGTCCAGTGCACGGTGTTGGGCGTGCACTTCTCGCCGGTCAGCAGCACCGTGCCGGCGCCCGATCCGACGAACACCTTGTTCTTCTCGGCGCTCATGCCGGCGACCGCGAGCGCGATCGACGAGTTCGGGATGTCGAAGATCGCATCGACGCTCTCGTTCTCGTACCAGCGCCGGGCGATGCCGATCCCGATATCGGTCTTGTTCTGATGGTCGGCCGCGACGACCTCGACCGGCTTGCCGGCGGCCTTTCCGCCGTAATCCTCGACCGCCATCTTGGCGGCGACGACCGAGCCGATGCCCTGATAGCTCGCGAACGGACCGGACTGGTCGTTGAGGATGCCGATCTTCACCACGTCCTGCGCGAACGCCGGCGCCGCGGTCAGCATCGCGGCCAACATGCACAATTTATGCAGAAATTTGCTGTTCATTGTGTCCCTCTCCCATGGGCGGTCTTGGTGCCGCTTAATAATAGTTATATTTTATAGCTATTTTTGAGAGTGTCAATTCGACCCGCCTTGGATTGCAAATCATGAGCCCGAAGACCACGAAATCCGGAGCAAAATCTGCTGAGCAGCAGGAGAAAACGCTGGATCTGAGTGCGCTTCAGCGCACGCCCGGCTTCATGCTGCGCCTCGCGCAGTTGAAGTTCTTCGAAGGCTTCTATGAGGAATTCGCCGCACTGGGCCTGACGCCGGCAACCTATGCGATCTTCGCCGTCATTCGCGACAATCCCGGCGTGCCGCCGAGCAGCCTTGCCAGCCTTCTTCGACTGCGCCTACCGAACCTGATCAAGATCCTGAACGAGCTCGAATCGTCCGGCTTCATCAAGCGCAACCGCTCGAAGTCCGATCGCCGTGCGGTCGAGCTCATGCTCACGCCAAAGGGTGCAAAGCTCATTGCCGAGGGAGCAAGGCTGACGGAGCCGTATAATCGGAAGATGCTGGCTCCGCTGAGCGAAGCCGAGCAGCGCACGCTGCTCGACCTCTTGAACCGGATGCTGCCGCTTTAGGCCGGCACGCAATGTGGCAATCGACGATCGCCACAACTCTCGTCACTTCAGGAACGCGCGAATGCTCTCCGCGATCTCCTTCGCATGCGTCTCCAGCGCGAAATGGCCGGTGTCGAAGAACTGCACGACCGCATTGGGATTGTCGCGCTTGAACGCTTCGGCGCCGGGCGGAATGAAGAACGGATCGTTCTTGCCCCAGACCGCGAGGAACGGCGGCTTGTGCTTGCGGAAATACTCCTGGAATGACGGATAGAGCGCGACGTTGCTCCTGTAGTCGCCGAACAAATCGAGCTGCACGTCATCGGAGCCCGGACGCGCCAGATAGAAATTGTCGAGGTTCTGTCCGTCCGGCGACACCAAGGTCGGATCGGGGACGCCATGGGTGTACTGCCAGCGCGTCGCCTCCGGCGTGAGGAAGGCACGCAGCGCCTCGCGGTTGGCCGGCGTGGGGTCCTGCCAATAAGCCTTGATCGGCGTCCAGCCGTCGCTCAGCCCGTCCTCATAGGCGTTGCCGTTCTGCGAGATGATCGCGGTGATCCGTTCGGGGTGACGCAGCGCGAGCCGGAAGCCGGTCGGCGCGCCATAGTCGAAGACGTAGACTGCGAAACGATCGAAGCCGATCACTTCAGTGAAGCGCTCGATCACCTGCGCGACGTTGTCGAAGGTGTAGCGGAAGCTTTCTCGTGCCGGCATGTCGGATTGGCCGAAGCCGGGCAGGTCCGGCGCGACGATGTGGAATTTGTCGGCGAGCAGCGGGATCAGGTCGCGGAACATGTGGCCGGCACTCGGGAAGCCGTGCAGCAGCAGCAGCTTCGGCGCACCTCGAGAGCCGGCCTCGCGATAGAACACCTTGAAGCCATCGACGTCGGCGGTGCGGTAGGTGGTCGGGGTCATGACCGTCTCCATTGCTGATAGTAACCCGTTAAGAGCCTTAATTTAGGTTACGTAGACCATGAGTAACTTGTCAATATGCATTTTACTGGTTACTAACGGTGACGTTGTTTCGACGGCCAAGGACCGCCCATGGATCGCCCGCCCGCCATGTTCATCGCCGACTCGCTCGGCCTCGATTTCCTCAACTCGGTGGCGACGCCAGTCGATACGCCCGTCGATTGGCTTGACGATGGCGATGGCCTGATCGATTGGCTCGCCCAGGCGAAGCTGGTGCCGGCGGAGGAGCTCGACACGTTGAAGGCGCACGCAAAGCCCGGCGAGCTCGACGAGGTCGCTGGCGAGGCGCGCGCGTTGCGCGAATGGTTCAGGGGATTTGTACTGGAGCATACGGGCCGGCCGCTTGGGCCGAGCGCGCTGGAGGAGCTCGGTCCGCTGAGCAGCCTTTTGCAACAAGACGAAATGTTCAGTCGTATCGAACCGCGGCAGGATGACAGCAATCATGGCCTCGCGCTGCGGATGATGCGGCGCTGGCGCTCACCGCAGGCCCTGCTGCTGCCCATCGGCGAGGCGATGGCGAAGTTCGTTTGCGAGGAAGACTTTTCCGATGTGAAGGCGTGCGAGGGCCATAACTGCACGATGCTGTTCGCCGATCACACCCGCAGGCGCGCGAGGCGGTGGTGCATCATGGCGGTCTGTGGCAACCGCGCCAAGCAAGCCGCGCATCGCAGCCGCCTCAAGGGCAGGCAGTGACGGGCCGGCAGCGCACCCATCCGGCAGGTCACGGAGCCTTGATGCGCGCGGCGGTGCGTCGCGCCCAAGTTCCCGTGCCCCAAAAACCACCCAATCGGTCGTCACTAAGCCGGTTTGGGAGAGGCCCTTGCCTCCCGCGGTGGGACTGCTGGACTGATGATTGATTTGAGGCGGCTAGTCGTGCTGGCAGCGGTGGCGCTGCTTGCCTTGGGCAACGGCATAGCCGTGGCCTCACCCGCCAAGTCGAAGCGCCCGGCCGTGACGGCCACAGCGCCGCCTCCCGCTCCGCCCGCCGAGCCGCTGCCGCCGCCGAAAATCTACCTGTTCCGCGGTGCCATGGGGCCGATCTTCTCGACCGGCATGGACCGGCTCAGCGAGAAGCTGACGCAGGCCGGCTTCTCGGCCGACGTTTATGAATTCACGATCTGCCGGCTGATCGGCAACCGCGCCATCGCCAGCTACAAGGAGAGCCCGGCGCCGATCGTGCTGATCGGCCACTCCATGGGTGGGCTGTGCTCGGTCGTCATCTCCGAGATGGCGGCCAAGGAGAACATCCCGATCAGCCTCGTGATTGCCATCGATCCCGCGCATGCGACCGGCGACGTGCCGCTCAACGTCGAGCGCTTCATCAACATCTTCCTGTCCGACAGCGTGCTCGGCGGCGGCGATGTCGTGGCGGTGCCCGGCTTTCGCGGCCATTACGCGAGCTACGATCTGAAAGAGAACAGCCGCGTCTCGCACATCAATATCGAGAAGTCCGACGACATCCATCGCCAGATCGTCGAGATGGTGACGCAGCTGCCGCGCATTCCGCCGCAGACCCAGCCTGATGCCGTGCCGCTGCGCTATCTCGTGCCCGCGGATGCGCTGGTTGAACTGTGGGATAGCGGCGTGCGGGTGCCGGTGCGCCGCGGCGACACCCTGGAGAGCATCGCCGCAGCCAATCGCGTGCCGCTGTGGACGCTCGCACAGAGCAACTCGCTTGCAGAGAACGCGCAGCTCACCCCGGGCCAGACCATCATCGTCCCGCGCCATCTGACGCCGCCGGAGCCGGCCGCCGCGATGGCGACGCCGCCGCCCGCCGGGCGGAAGTAGCGGAAGAGCGGGTTCAGCAGATCGAGCTCACACCAGGAGATCGTGCGGCACATGAGAGGCGGCCAAGCCGCCCACCCCGTGAGCGCCATCGTCCAGCGGCGGAACCTCGCCCGTTGTCGCGGCACCACCATGTCCGTAGGCATGTGCCACGCCTTCATGATGATCGAGCGGCGCCGGGAGATCGCCCAGAAATGCGATGCTCGATTTCTCGATCGCCGGATTCACGAAGTTGAAGGAATCGCCCGGTCCGGACGAATGGCCCTGCGGGTTTCCGTGGGAGCCGTGCGTGTCGTCTACCGCAGAATGAGGTTGGTCATTGGGCTTGTCGAGCGCCTGCATCGAAGCATGATTGTGCTCGCTTGCTTGAGATGGATTCGAATGAGCGTTGCCGCCGTTCACGAGGCCTTTCTGGTGGGCGATATCAAGAAGTGCACTGGCGGTATCGGCAAGGTCTGCATGGCCATGAGCCTCGGCAGCCTTGCCGTTATCTAGATGCTGGTCGATGGCTGGGAGCGCATCCGGAATGCTGAAAGCTGTGGCATGATCTTGCTCCGTCATGCCGGTCGCGCCGATTCCGTTCGGATGGATGCTGTCGTCGGTCCGGGGTGGTTCGAAGACAAATTTGAAGGACTCCATCGATAGCGAATGGATTGCCGGTTCCGAGAGGCCGGGGAGTGTTGTAGTCTCGTCCGGGGCGGAAGCGGTGATCTCGTGGCTCCACCCGCTGTGATCCCGATCGATATCGAAGGGATAGCTCACATCGATTGCGGTCGAGCTTCCGTCCAAGGAAACCGAGCTGCTGCTGTCCGTCGCCCCGGTGGAGGCGTCGGAGGTGCTCAATGTCGCGACCGCCGCATCGCCTAGCGTGGCTGCGGCAGGATCGAGGGTATCGCTCGCCGCCAGGACCGGGGCCGCGGCTTGATCCACGATGAAGTCCGAGGAATCGATGGTCGCGACACCCTGGAGATGAACTTCCAGCAGGCTGGAATCGCCGATCTCCAGGGTTTGATCGGTCGGATTGACATACACGACGGTTTCGTTGGCCGAGCTGTCGTAGATCCAGGCGATGGTATGGGGCGGCACGGACGAGCTTGTCGAGCTCAACGCCAGGATTACGAATCCCAGCGCGCCGATCGCCGTCAAATCGATCTTGTCGCTTCCCGATCGGAAATCGGTGATCGTATCGAACTGGCCGGCTCTGGAATCGACCGCCGACAGATAGACGAAGACGTCATCGCCGTTGCTGCCCGTGAGCTTGTCCGCACCGAAGCCGCCGATGATGGTGTCGTTCTCGTTGCTGCCGTCGATGGTGTCTTGCCCGGAGCCGCCGTAGATGACGTCGGCCCCGTTGTTACCCTTGATCGTGTCGTCGCCGGATCCGCCGAAGATGGTGTCGTTCACGCCGGTCCCGTTGAGGGTGTCGTCGCCGGCGCCGCCATAGACGATCTGGGGAACGCTGCCGCCGCCGGCGACGCTGTCGTGTCCAGGCGTGCCGTAGACGAACGGGGGATCGGTGACGACAGTTGATCCCGTCGCCAGATTGTCGAAATCGTTGGGGTCCGCGTCGCTGGCGCCATGGATGGCGATCGTCACCTCTTGCGTGGTGCCGTCGATTGACGTCACCGTGAAATGATCGGTGATCGTGTCGCCGACATCCAGCGCGTCCACCACGGCGTTGTTATTGTCGAGCGTATAGGTCCACAGCCCGGACGCGGTCATCGTGAAAGTGCCGTAGCCGCCGTCGCTGGCCGTGGGCGAGGTCACCGCCGTAAAGGTGTTGGCCGGATTGTCGAGGTCGGTGTCGGTGAGCGTGCCGGTCGCGACTGGCGTGCCGGAGGCGATGCCGCCGGCTTCGAGCACCGAACCCGTCGTCGTTCCGGATATGGAAGCGGCGTCGTTGGTGCCGTTGATCGTGATCGTCACCAGCTGCGGCGTGCCGTCGACCGTGGTCACGGTGAACTGATCGTTCAGCGTATCGCCGACATTGAGCGCCTGCACGGTGCCGTTGCTATTGTCGAGCGTGTAGGTCCACGTGCCCAGCGCCGTCATCGTGAAGGTGCCGAAGCCGCCCGCGCTCGTCTTTGGCGTGGTGACCGGGGTGAAGGTGTTGGCCGCATTGTCAGGGTCGAGATCGGTCAACGTGCCGGTTGCGGTCGGCGTACCGGGCGTCCCATTGGCCACACCTCCGGCCTCGATCACCGAGCCGGCCGCCGTTCCGGAAATGACCGCCCCATCGTTGCTGCCGTTGATGGTGATCGTCACTGTCTGTGCGGTGCCGTCGGCCGAGGTCACCGTGAAACTGTCCGTCAGCGTGCCGCCATTGTTGAGGGCCTGTACTGTGATGTTGTTGTTGTCGAGCGTATAGGTCCACACGCCCGCCGCGGTGATGGTGAAGCTGCCATAGCTGTGCGCGCTTGCCGTCGGCGTATTGACCGCCGCGAAGGTGTTGGCGGGGTTGTCGACATCCGCCGCGAGAAGCGTACCCGTCGCGACCGGCGTGCCGGGCGAAGTGCCGCCCGCCTCGACGACTGAACCGGTCGCGGTCCCGGAGATGATTGCGGCGTCATTCGTGCCGTTGATCGTGATCGTCACCAGCTGCGGGGTGCCGTCGATCGTGGTCACGGTGAACTGATCTATCAACGTATCGCCGGCATTCAGCGCCTTTACCGTACCGTTGCCATTGTCGAGCGTGTAGGTCCACGCGCCGCCGGCGGTCATCGTGAACGTGCCGTAGCCGCCTGCGCTCCTGGTCGGCGAGCTGACTGTCGTGAAGGTGTTGGGCGGATTGTCGACATCGGCGTCTGTGAGAGTGCCAGTTGCGCTTGGTGCGCCCGGCACCGAATTGGCGACGCCGCCCGCCTCCACCACTGTGCCGGCGGCGTTGCCGGAGATGATGGCAGTGTCGTTGACGCCGAGGATGTTGACGACGAATGTTCGGCTCGTCGAGAACCCGCTGTCCGAGACCGTGATGACGAAACCCATGGTCGTCGGCGACGACAGGGCATTGATGGCAGCCGCGTTCGGAACAAAAGTATAGGCGCCGGATGCGCTATTGAGATAGAGGGTGCCATACGCACCGGTCTGCGAGAGATCGTAGGTCACTCCGTCCAGGACCGTGGTGCCGGCCGTCCCGCCGCTGAGGCCGTAGGTGAGGGCGGAATTGATCGGGCTGCTGGCGGTGAAAGTGCCGGTGGTCGCGGTGAACGTGTCGTTGAATGCAATCGTGTCGATCTCGGTAGGTCCGCCCGGCACGTTCAGTGACGGCGGCGGGCGTACGATCAAGGGAATGTCGGCCGGCGACAGTGCCGGAAGCAGGTTTAGCGGCGCCGGCGCGTTATCCGGGTTGAAGTTGATGTGCTGCAGCGAGGGGGCAATGATGCCAGGTGGCGTACTGGACCCTGTCGGGCCTTGCGTGAGGTTGGCGAGCACGTCCTGCTGGGCTGCGCGCAGCTCCTCCATGCGAGCAGCGCTGTTGGCAACCTGACTCACGCTGACCGAGGAGCCGATCCTGTTCAGGATGACGGTTTCGCCCGGATCGTCGACAATGATGTGTCGCGGCACCCGCTCCTTGGTGATGAGCTCGAACGCGCCGTGCTGCAGGTCCTTGTAAGTGAGCGTATCGCTATCCAGAGACGCGCCGTCAGGGTCCGCGCCTTGCGCGTCTTTCGTCATCGAGAACGTCAGCGCCGCCATCGTCAGGATGCCGAAGCCGGTCGCATGGGGACGGCCGCGAATGCTGCCAAGGGGCGTGTCGACCGTCAGGGCGCCGCTGTTTGCCAGCCGACCGGCCGCGAACGCAAAGCTTCCGCTGGTGACCGCAACGATTGTCGAACGCGGAGCGCAGTCGGATTCGGAGGCGAACTCGCGCAGTTCGACGCGAGCTCCGCTGGCGACGCTGAAGATGGTGTCGTCGAGAAGCCGAATCCCGATCTGCGCATCCGCCGCCGTTTCGATTACGTCATGGCGGCAGACAAGGTCGCCAATGCTGACCTGCGTGGCCGGGCCGTCATCGCGCGTGAGGGTAACGTATCCCAACGTGCTTTGAACGATGCCGATGATCTGGAGGGGAAAAGTCTTGGTGACCCCGTTCTGGGGTCCAACGCCAAACGCAACTGACATGGCCGTGGCCTCGCGCGCCGAATAATTCCGGCTCGGCGCGGTGCCGTGGTCTTCTTGTCGGTATTGCTACGCCGCGGGCGCAATTTTTGGCGCTAGCAACCCCAGGCCTGCACGCCGAAAACGTCTGGTATGAAATGCGAACTTTATAGGTATAGCCAACGTGATGGCAGGTTCAGCGGAGATGCCTCTCCGCGACAACAATTTGCGCTCTCAAGAAGTTGACGGTCGAGCTATGCGAAATCTAGCTCACTTTCGCTGGCCAGGCAAACGGCTTGGGCCTAAGATTAAGCACGGCAGAGTTGCTTTTTCTGGACGACGGTCCGTTAGGACCGATCCAGGTTGTAGATATTCACGATGCACGCGAGCTTGGTTGAGGCTCATATAGCTCCCATCAAGCGCCACGCAGATCTTCTCGGAAAGGGCGGGTCATGTGCAGGCATACGATTGCAGTTTTGGTGACTGGTTTCATTTGGGCATCGGCGAGCGTTCTTGCTGCGCCAGCGCAGGCTCAAGTCAATCCCGTGACACGCGGCCCCGAGGACGTTGTGCCGAAACCCATCGGCAAGGTCGTCGCCGTTGCAGGCTCGGTCTCGATCGAGCATGCAGGTGCGGTCGTCGTTCAGGCGAAGCTCGGCGATCCGGCCGCGCAAACCAAGGTCGGCGATGCCGTCTATCTGCGCGACGTGGTGCGAACCGGGGCGGACAGCCGGGTCAGCATCAATTTCAGCGATGGCTCGTCGTTCAATCTGTCGAGCAATGCGCGCATGACCCTGGACGAGTACGTGTACGAGCCGGACGGCAAGTCCAACGCAACGTTCTTCAATCTGGCCAAGGGAACGGCGACCTTTGTCGCCGGCCAGATCGCGAAGAGCGGCGATATGAAAGTCGATACGCCCGTCGCAACGATGGGAATCCGCGGTACCACGCCGCATATCGAAATTGCGGATGACGGCGCGGTCAGGTTCTCGACTCTCATCGAAGAGGGCAAGAGCAAATTGCTGAAGAAGCGCATGACTGCTGCAACGCCGGAGCAGGGGAGCGCTCCCAGGCCGAACATCTGCAGAGGATGCTGAAGCGACACGGACATGACGTTCAGGGCCGCCATCATCGACAGCGTCGCGCCCGTTCTCGTGCTGCTGTCGATCGGCTCGCCCGCGGTCGCGCAGCAGCCGCAGAAGAAGAGTCAGCTCCAGAGCATTGAGCAGTGCAACGGCACGGACCGTATTCCGGCCGAGGTCCGGATCGCCGGCTGTACGGCGCTGATCAATTCCGGTGATACCAAGCCGGAGGCGCTGGCTGTGGCTTACAACAATCGCGGCAACGCCTATGCCGCAGCGGCGGATTACGATCGCGCGATCAGCGATTTCGATCGGGCGATCGAGCTCGCCTCAGGCTATGTCAAGCCGGTCAACAATCGCGGCGTCGCCTATTTGAGGAAGGGAGCCTATGAGGACGCGGTCAAGTCCTTCGACGAGGCAATCAGGCTCAAACCGGACTATGGCAGCGCCTTCGCCAACCGCGCCGAAGCCCACCTGAAGCTGAACCAGTATGATCGGGCCGCGCGGGATTTCGACGAGGCCATCCGGCTCGATCCGAACTTGACGTGGGCGCGGAGTGGACGCTGCTGGACCCGAGCGATCACCGGCGACCTGCAGGCCGGGCTCGATGACTGCGACAGCGCGATACAGTCGGGATCGAACGATGCCGCGACATACGATTCACGCGCGCTGATCCATCTGAAGATGGGCCAGTTCGCCGCGGCCATCGACGACTACAATTCCGCGTTGCGCCTGGCGCCAAACCTGGCAAGCGCGCTCTATGGACGCGGACTTGCCAGGCTCAGGCAGGGCGACGCCGCCGGCGGCGACCGCGACGTCTCGGCGGCAAAGCTCATCGATCTCAAGATCGCCGACGCGTTCGCCCGCTACGGCGTGCAGTGACGTCGGGATTGGTCCGCTAGACGTTCGACCCCTGGATCGCGTCGATCACGGCGTCGGTCACTTCCCTGGTCGTCGCCTTGCCGCCGACATCGGGCGTCAGCACGCCCGCCGCGCAGACGCGCTCGACCGCCGCCATCAATCGGCTGGCCGCATCCTTTTCGCCGAGATGCTCGAGCATCTGCGCGCCGGTCCAGAACGTCGCGACCGGGTTGGCGATGCCCTTGCCGGTAATGTCGAAGGCCGAGCCGTGGATCGGCTCGAACATCGAGGGGAAGCGGCGCTGCGGATCGATGTTGCCGGTCGGGGCGACGCCGAGGCTGCCGGCCAGCGCGCCGGCGAGATCCGAGAGGATGTCGGCGTGCAAATTGGTCGCAACGATGGTGTCGAGGCTCTTCGGATGCAGCGTCATGCGCACGGTCATGGCGTCGACCAGCATCTTGTCCCAGGTCACGTCAGGGAATTCGGTCGCGACCTCGGCCGCGATTTCGTCCCACATCACCATGCCGTGGCGCTGCGCGTTCGACTTGGTCACGACGGTCAGGAACTTGCGCGGCCGCGACTGCGCGAGCTGGAACGCATAGCGCATGATGCGGGTGACGCCGACGCGGGTGAACACCGCGACTTCCGTGCCGACCTCTTCCGGCAGGCCCTTGTGCGCGCGGCCGCCCATGCCGGCATATTCGCCTTCCGAATTCTCGCGCACGATCACCCAGTCGAGGTCGCCGACGCCGACATTGCGCAGCGGCGAGGCGACGCCCGGCAGGATTTTTGTCGGCCGCACATTGGCGTATTGGTCAAAGCCCTGGCAGATCGGCAGGCGCAGGCCCCACAGCGTGATGTGGTCGGGCACATCGGGGGCGCCGACCGCGCCGAAATAGATCGCGTCGAACTTCTTCAGCTCCGCGAGGCCATCGGCCGGCATCATCACGCCGTGCTTCTTGTAATAGTCCGAGCCCCAGTCGAACGTTTTGACGTTGAAAGCGAGGTCGCCGCTGCGTTTTGCGAGAGCCTCCAACACGCGGACACCGGCCGAGATGACCTCGGGGCCGATGCCGTCGGCGGGAATGGCTGCGATCGAATGGGTGCGCATGGATGTGCTCCGTTTGAGAGATCAGTGGGATTGCGGGACGGGTTCAACGGGCGCGGTTTTCGCGCGCGACAATAGCAGGGTCAGGACCGCCGAGAGAACGAGCAGGCCGCTGACGAAATAGAGTCCGCCGACAAAACTGCCGGTCTGGTCCTTGATCCAGCCGATCATGGCGGGGCCGACGAAGCCGCCGAGATTGCCGATCGAGTTGATGGTGGCGATCCCGGCCGCGGCCGCAGGGCCGGACAGGAACAATGTCGGCATGCTCCACAGCGGCGGTTTTGCCGAGGAGATGCCGATATTGACCAGCGCCAGCGCGACCAGCACGGCGACGACGCCGGCCGCAAGGCCTGCATAGGCAAGGCCCGCGGCGGCGATCAGGCAGGCCCACACGACGTGCCAGGTGCGCTCGCCGGTGCGGTCCGAATGCCGCGCCCACAGGATCATGGCGACGACGGCGGCCGTCGCCGGCAACGCATTGAGGAAGCCGACCTGGAGCGAGGACAGGCCGAACTGCTTGATGATCTGCGGCGCCCAGACGCCGAGCGTGTAGAGGCCCGCGGAGGTGCCGAAATAGATCAGCGACAGCGCCAGCACGCGCGGATCGGCGAGGCCCCGCCAGATGCTGTGGCTCGCGGTCGCGGCCTTGCTGGTGGTCTCGACGTTCATGGTCTCAACCAGCCAGCGCCGCTCGTCCTCAGCGAGCCATTTCGCTTTCTCGGGGCGATCGGTGAGGAAGCCGAGCACGACGAAGCCGAGCAGCACGGCTGGCAGCGCCTCCAGCACGAACAGCCATTGCCAGCCCTTGAAGCCGAGTAGTCCGTCCATCTCCAGCAGCGCGCCCGAGATCGGCGAGCCCAGCACGGTCGAGAGCGGCGCGGCCGCCATGAATAGCGCCGTTACGGCGGCGCGCTGCCGCGCCGGGAACCAGTAGGAGAGATAGAGGATGATGCCGGGAAAGAAGCCGGCCTCCGCGACGCCGAGCAGGAAGCGCAGGACGTAGAAGCTGGTCGGCCCTTGCACAAAGGCCATGGCGGCGGAGACCAGACCCCAGGTGATCATCACCCGCGCGATCCATATCCGGGCGCCGATCTTGTGCAGGATGATGTTGGAGGGCACCTCGAACAGGAAATAGCCCCAGAAGAAGATGCCGGCGCCGAAGCCGTAAACCGCGGGGGAGAGACCGATGTCCTTGTTCATCGTCAGCGAGGCGAAGCCGATATTGACGCGGTCGATGAAGGCCACGAAGTACAGCAGCATGATGAAGGGAACGATGCGCCAAGTGATCTTGCGCAGCACGCGCGTCTGAATCTCGCTCGCCACCCTGGCCTCCCGGTTTTTTCGTTGTGCGGCAGCGAGCCTAGGCGGGGCAAGGAGATGAACTCAATTGGCGCTGGTTTATACAAAAAAATGATATAATCCTCGCTGGGCGAGACGAGAGGACACTGGATGGAATTGCATCAGTTGCGATGCTTCGTGGCGGCGGCCGAGCAGCTGCATTTCGGCCATGCGGCGCAGCAGCTCCAGATGCTGCCGTCCGCACTCGGCCGGCAGATCAGGCTGCTTGAGGAGGATCTGGGCACGCGGCTGTTCGCGCGGACCACGCGCGCGGTGTCGCTGACGGAAGACGGCACGACGCTGCTGCGTGATGCTCGCGCCATCCTCGCCAAGGTCGAGGCGGTAGAGAGCAATCTGCGCAATCGCTCGCGCGCAGGGGCCGCGCGGCGGCTCCGGGTCGGCGCCATCGACAGCGCGGCGGCGGGATTGCTGCCGCCACTGCTGCGCGATTTCCGCGCCAGGCATCCTGACATCGCGGTGCAACTGCTCGAGGACAAGACGGTCCGGCTGCTGCCGAAGATCCTGACCGGCGCGCTCGACCTCGCCTTCGTCCGCCCGCCCGAACGCGCGGACAAGCGGCTCGAATTCCGCGATCTGCTGCAGGAGACCGCCATCGTGGCGTTCCCGCGGCGGCATGCGCTGGCCGGCAAGAAGTCCATCACCCTGGCGGAGATCGCCGACGAGGCGATGCTGGTGCCGGACCGCCGCTCGCGGCCGCACAGCCATGACCTCACCATCAAGCTGTTCGAGCAGGCCGGCTTGATGCCGCGCATCGTGCAGGTCGCCGACGAGAAGCAGACGATCATCAATCTGGTGGCAACGAAGCTCGGGGTCGCGATCGTGCCGCGCTGGACGACGCGGATGGCTGTTACGGGCGTGCGCTTCGTGCCGCTGCGGCCGAAGCAGAGCGGCCCGGTCGGCCGGCTGCCGCTCGCCGCGGCCTGGCTGCGCGGCTCGCGTGATCCGGCCCGCGATGCCATGCTGGCCGTTCTGGAGGCCCGCCTGCGCAGCTATGCGCGGGAGGCGTGAGCGGCTATGACATTGGCCTGGACAAACGGTGGGATACGATGACTGAACAGAAAGCTTCGGGCGAGTTGAAGATTGCCATCGCAGGCCTGGGCTCGATCGGCACCAAGATTGCGACCGCGCTCGATCAGGGCATCGAGGGCCTGTCGCTCGCGGCGGTCGCCGTGCGCGACCCCGCCAAGCATCAGGCCTTCATCAACGGCCTGCGTCGTCCGCCGCAGATCTTGCCGCTCGACCAGCTCGGCGACGCCGCCGACATCGTGGTCGAATGCGCGCCGAGCAGCCAGCTGCGTGCGATCGTCGAGCCCGCGGTGAAGCGCGGCAAGGCCGCGGTCGTGGTCAGCGTCGGCGGGCTGCTCGACAATTTCGATCTGGTCGATCTCGCCCGCGCCAATGGCGGCCGCATCATCGTGCCGACCGGCGCGCTGATCGGCCTCGATGCCGTCAACGCCGCTGCGATCGGCACCATCCATTCGGTGAAGATGGTCACGCGCAAGCCGATCGACGGGCTGAAGGGCGCACCCTTCATCGTCCAGAACAATATCGACATCGACAATCTGCGCGAGCCGCTAAAACTGTTTGAGGGCAGCGCGCGCGAAGCGGCGAAAGGCTTTCCGGCCAACGTCAATGTCGCTGTTGCGCTGTCGCTGGCGGGCATCGGGCCCGACCGCACCCAGATTCAGGTTTGGGCCGACCCCACCGTAACGCGCAATGTTCATCGCATCGAGGTCGAGGCGGATTCGGCGCGGTTCTCGATGGGCATCGAGAACATCCCGTCCGAAAATCCCAAGACCGGCCTGATCACCGCGCTGTCCGTGATCGCGCTGCTGCGCAAGCAGCGCGCCACGCTGTGCGTCGGGACGTGAACCGTTACGCCCCCGTGACGCGCCAGATCACGTTGCCGACGTCGTCGGCCATCAGCAGCGACTTCTTGTCGGGGCCGATCACGACGCCGACCGGGCGGCCGTAGGATTCCTTTTCGTCCGGGGACAGGAAGCCCGACAGGATGTCGCGACCGGGGCCGGAGGGCTTTCCGTTCTCGAACGGGATGAACACCAGCTTGTAGCCGGAGAGCTTGCTGCGGTTCCACGAGCCGTGCTGGCCGATCACCATGCCGTCGGGGAAGCCGGGCAGGGTGCCCGATGGCATCCAGCACAGGCCGAGCGAGGCGGTGTGGCCGCCGAGCGCGTAGTCCGGTTGAATCGCCTTGGCGACCATCGCCGGATCCTGCGGCACGCGATCGTCCACCGTCTTGCCCCAGTAGCAATAGGGCCAGCCATAGAAGCCGCCGTCGCGCACCGAGGTGAGATAGTCGGGCGGGGTCTCGTCGCCGAGCCCGTCGCGCTCGTTGACGACGGTCCAGAGCACGCCCGTCGTCGGCTCCCAGGCGAGGCCGACCGGATTGCGCAGGCCAGCACCGAAGATGCGATGCGTGCCGGCGGCGAGATCGAACTCGTAGACCGCGGCGCGGCCTTCCTCGACCTCCATGCCCATCTCGGCGATGTTGCTGAGCGAGCCGACGCCGGCATAGAGCTTCTTGCCGTCGGGGCTTGCGAGCAGGCTGCGCGTCCAGTGCCCGGCCGGCTTGAAGGTGGTCAGCCGCTTGCCCGGCGCGGTGATGCGGTCGGCATTGGCGACGTAAGGAAAGGCCATCACGCCATCGGTGTTGCCGACATAGAAGGTGTCGCCGACCAGCGCCATGCCGAACGGCTGGTTGAGATTCTCCATGAAGGCGCCGCGCACTTCGGCAACGCCGTCGCCGTCCTTGTCGCGCAGCAGCGTGATGCGGTTGGCGGACACGCCGAGCGCCGCGGCGCGCCGCATCGTCGCCTGCATCGCGTAGTGGAACACGCTGCGCGGGGCGCCTGCGACCTGCGTCGCCTCCGCGATCAGCACGTCGCCATTCGGCAGCACCTCGATCCAGCGCGGATGGTCGAGACCGGCCGCGAACGCATTGACCTTGAGCCCGGGCGCGACGGTCGGCTTATGGCCCTCGCTCCAGCCGCGCGCGGTCGGCATCTTCAGCGTCGGGATCGCGCCTTGCGGCTTGGCCTCGGGAATGGCGGGCGCCTGGCCCCAGGCGGGCGGCGGCTCGGTGCCCGTCATCTTGCGCCATTGCAGCGCGATGCCGCCGACGAATGCGACGAACTGCGCGAAGATACTGGAAAAGGTCATGAGAAGCCCCTGTCGAACCTGCGGCACAGTCCAACGCCGGATCGCCAAAAACCCGCGCGGGCTCAGGCCTGATCGTCGACCTCTCCAGATCCACGATAGAATGTCGTCGTGCCTCGTTGCGCGCGCATCCAACTGGCTGGCGGTAAAAAGGTCAACGTCGCGGAACTGGACGGACGTCTATTCCCGCGGAATGGCAGATGACCAAATTTGCATGGAGAGCAGGGGGCCTGCAGCCTCGCCGCGCAATGAGTTCCCGTAGCCCGGATGAGCGAAGCGAGATCCGGGGCGACTGGTCCCGCATGTCGCTGCGCTCATGCGGGCTACGAGCGCTGCGACGCCCTCACCGCGGCGACAGGAACGGAATGATCATCGGCACGCGGCGGCAATAGGCGCCGTAGGCGTCCTCGCCGAGTTCTTTCGACAGGAACACTTCTTCCATCCGGCCCTTCTGCCACATGCCGAGCGAGATCAGGATCGCGCCGAGGATCGCCGTGACGGTGCCGACCGCGATGCCGGTCGCGAGCATGCCGGCGATCAGGCCGGTGTAGATCGGATGGCGCACGATGCCGTAGGGGCCGGTATCGATGACGCGATGATCTTCCTTGTGGGTGATGGTGTTGGACCAGAATTTTCCGAGATGCAGCCGTCCCCACCAGGTGAAGGAGATGCCGGCGAGCACGATCAGGGCCGTGATGTAGACAGCGAGGTTGCTGAACACCCAGAGCGGCTTCTCGCCGAGCACTTCGGCGGTCCACGGCGTGAACAGGATGCCGCCGACCAGGATCGGAATGCGATAGCGGCCGGACTCCAGCGTCAGCACCTGCTTCTGGGTGCGGCCCTGCCAGAACGAGGCGCCGACCCAGCTGGCGAGCCAGGCGAGCCAGATCAGGGCGAGCAGTTGCGTCGGCCAGGTCGTGGTCCAGCCACCCCAGGCGACAGAGAGAAGCTTGCTGAAATCGAAGGACATGAAGGTTCTTTGCGTTAGGCGGCGGCTTCAGCCCGCGCGCGAGGAGAGCGCGTGATGCTTGATGGCGCCGGAGGGCTGCTGGCCGTTGCGGGCGAGCAGATGGGTGATGGTTTCGCGCAGGACCGGCTCGATCGGGCGCGGCGAATAGCCGAGCTCGTTACGGGCCTTACTGATCGAAAGATCGCTCGCGGCCAGCGCGATGCGCACGCCCTCGGCGGTGCCGTTGGGCGGCCGGCGCGTGAAGTTGTCGGACAAATATTCGAGCATGATGCCGGAGAGCTCGGCGATCTTGCCGGGCACGACGACCGGGAACTGGCGGCGGCCGCTCATCGCCGACATCATCCGCAGGATGTTGCCCAGCGGCACGCAGTCGCCGCCGAGGATGTAGCGCTGGCCGATGCGGCCGCGCTCCATGGCCAGCGCGAGGCCCATGGCGACGTCGCGGACGTCGACGAGATTGACCAGGAAGTTGAGATGCGGCTGCACCTTCTTCTGCAGGAAGTACCAGAGCATCGCGGTCGGCGGCGTCAGGTTGTGGTCGGCGGCGCCGATCGGCATGGTCGGCGTGCCGATCACCAGCGGAAAGCCCTCGGCCGCGGCCTTGGCGGCATGATGCTCGGCGAGCGACTTCGACCGTGTATAGGCGCCCGGCATCGCGTCGGCCGGCTGCAGCGCCTCTTCGGCCGGAGCGCCTTTGAGGTCGGTATAGGGGAACAGGATCGATTCCGTCGAGCAGTGCAGGAAGCGCGACACGCCGCGCTTCATCGCGGCCGCCAGCACGACCTCGGTGCCACGGCAATTGACGTCGTGAAAGTCCTGCTTGTTGGCGACCCACATGCCGGGCAGGCCGGCGAGGTGATAGACCTGATCGACGCCGGCCACCGCGGCATCGACCGCGGCGCCGTCCAGCACCGAGCCATGAACATAGTCGACGTCAGCGTTCGCAGCAGTCGGCGGACGAACATCGAGAACACGCACCCGCTGCCCACGGGCACGGAGCGCTTCTACGAGATGATGTCCGATGAAACCGCTGCCACCGGTAACCAGTACGAGAGCCATGAAGAAGGTTTGCTGTTTCGCTTCTGGAGCTATCGGGTTGAAAGGGAATTGGTCGGAAGAGGCGCCAGAATCGCGGCAAGGTCGCGACGGAAGCCCAGTGCAATGAATAATTTTGCCATGACAAACATCGGTCCCAGCAAAAGATGCGACGGAAACGTGAACAACGAGGCTTCGCGCCCCTCAAAAACCTTGTGGCCGATGGTCTGCGCGGCGAGGCCGAGCGCGACCAGGGCGGCAAAAATCGCCCACATCGTCACGGTGCTGACCTGCGCCGCAATGGTCGACGCGATCGAGAACAGCACGATGGAGACGGCCAGAATGCCGGCCCCGAGCGCCAGATCGAGCAGCAGCCAGTAGATCAGGACCGGCAAGGCCAGGATCACCGCCAGGCTGACCTCGGACCCGAACAGCGGGACCTTCACCAGCGTCAGCGGCATCACCGCGCCGGTGAACAGCAGGAGGATGCCCACCACATGCATCGCCGTGTTCCGGGGATCGCGATGGTACTCGACATAAACGGCAAGTTGGCGTTGAAAAAAGCCACCCATCTTGGTCTCATGCAGCACGGGGTCGGGGAAGGACGAAAAAAGCCTATAGCACCGGATAGGGCGGTGCACAAACCGGCACTATTGTCGCGCAAGACCATACCGTCGCGCTGTGGGACAGATCACAAAACGATCAGGACTTCAAAGGGTTCCGTCGGACGCTTGGGAGCGTCTGCTTACCGTTTCTTGGCGGGCTTTTTCGTCGCAGGCGCAGGTGCCGCAGTCGGATGCGCGGGGGCGTCCTCGGGCACCTTCGCATAGGTCAGGATCTGCAGCTGGCCGTTGACGGCCGAGGTCGGCTTTGCCCGGTCGAGAAACTGCTCCTCGCCGAGGCCGATCGGATGCAGCCGCTTGGTCGAGATCTTGAACGTGTTCACCAGCACGTCGCGGATCGCGTCGGCGCGGCGCTGGCTGAGGATCGCATTGGCCTCGCGCGTCTTCGAATTGGATTCGACATGGCCGACGATCAGGAAGGTGTAGGGCAGCAGCGAGGAGTGAACCAGCGCGTCCGCGATGCGGCCGACGGTCTGGTAGGACGCCGGCTGGATGATCGGCGTGTCGGCGTCGAACTGGATCTGCGCGTTGAAGGCGGGCAGCTTGGCGAGGTCGGGCGCAATCAGCGGCCGGTTCACCGGACCCGGATCGTTCTTGATCCTGGTCTTGGCGCGCTCCATCACCTGCTGCTTCAGCGCGGGGAGGTCGGCCTCGGCAGCTTCCTCGAAATGGTTGAGCTTGCCGACGATGTCATCGCGGGTCGGCGCCGCCGTCTGCGCGCTTGCGGCGCCCGCAAGCAAGGCGAGGCCAAGCGCGATGCAGAGTCCTGCGGCGGAGAGTCGCTTGGCGCGCATCAGCGATACCCCGCATCGTCGACGGCCTTCAGGCAGTTGTTGCTGATGCCCTTGGGCGTCGAGACCAGGCAGGGGATCGACTTGCTGGTCTCCTTGGTGGAGCCGCCGCAGACCTTGACGATCTCGCGCTGGCAGGCATTCGCCACCGTGACGCGCGCGGCGATGCGCTTCTGGATCGCGTCGAAGACGCCGAGATAGTCGCTCTGGCATTGCGGCGAGAGCACGTCGCGGTTGCGCGACAGGCACTCCTTCAGGCGGGTCGAATCCGGATTGACGCCGCGGCAATTGGCGACGATTTCCGCGCCGCAGCTCGCCGCCAGCTTCCCGATCGAATCGCCAAAGCTCATGGTCTCCGCCGCCGCAAGCGACGGCATAACCAATGCCAGCACGATCAATGTGATGGAGCCCCGGACCATGGTTGCATCTGATACGGGGAAGTTCGCGGTGGTCAAGGGGCGTTCGGGGGAGAACTGTCGAGAGTCCGGCGACTGCGGCGAACAGTCCTCACTCCGTGGCCTCAGTGAGGGGAGGCCATTCGATCAGGACGGCCGTGTGGTTCCTGAGATCGTCGGCAACGGCAGGATCGGCCTCGAGCTCGGCCAGCGTTCGTGGTGGGGGAAGCTGGCGACCGTCCTCGATCAGGTCCTGCGCATAGAACGCGAGCGCCTCGGGTGCATTCTCGAGGGCCTCGTCGACATCGTCGCCGCCGGAGATGCAGCCGGGCAGGTCGGGAAACCACAGGCTGACGGCGTCCGGATCCGCGTCCTCGATGATGGCAACGTACTGAGCCATATCGGGTTCACGCCCGCTGCACAAAGCTGTCCACGACCTTCTTCTCGCCGGCCTTGTCGAAGGCGATGGTGAGCTTGTTGCCGTCGATCTTGGTGACGCGGCCGTAGCCGAATTTCTGGTGGAAGACGCGGTCGGAGAGCGAAAATTCCGAGGTTGTGCCTGTCGATTTGGCGACCAGCTCCCCCTCGATGGTCAGGGGACCGCGCCGGCGCGAGGAGAAGCTGCCGAAATCCGGGCCTGATGACGAGGAGGACGAGAACGTCGCGGCTTCTTCCTCGAAGCCGCCGCTCCTGCCACCGCTATTGCGGCCGCCGCCGCGGTTGCGGTTGGCCTGGGCGCGCTGCCAGCCGGGCGTCGTGTAGCTGGAGCCGAACGCCTCCATGTCGTCGAAGCGCGAGGCGCCGTAGCCGCCGGTGCCGCCCCAGGCCGAGCCGCCTTTGGACTCCGTGATCTCGACATTGGCCGCGGGCAATTCGTCGAGGAAGCGTGAGGGGATCGTGGTCGACCAGGTGCCATGGATGCGCCGGTTGGTCGCGAAATAGATCATGGCGCGGCGGCGGGCGCGGGTCAGGCCGACATGGCCGAGCCGGCGCTCTTCTTCCAGGCCCGCGCGGCCCTGTTCGTCCAGTGTGCGCTGGCTTGGGAACAGGCCTTCCTCCCAGCCGGGCAGGAACACGTTGTCGAATTCGAGGCCCTTGGCCGAATGCAGCGTCATCAGCGACACCGCGTCCTCCTCGGCGCCGCCGTCGCGGTCCATCACCAGCGAGATGTGCTCCAAAAACCCTTGCAGGTTCTCGAACTCCTCCATCGAGCGCACGAGCTCTTTCAGGTTCTCCAGCCGGCCCGCGGCGTCCGCCGAGCGGTCCTTCTGCCACATCTCGGTATAGCCGCTCTCGTCGAGCACGATCTGGGCCAAGTCAGTGTGCGCGGTGACCTCGCGCTGGGCGCGCCAGCGGTCGAATTGCGCGACGAGATCGCGCAAGCTTCCGCGCGCCTTCGGCTTCAGCTCGTCGGTCTCGACCACGGCGCGCGCCGCCTCGAACAGCGGAATGCGGCGCTTGCGGGCGTGGTCGTGCAGCATCTGCACGGTGGCATCGCCGAGGCCGCGCTTGGGCGTATTGACGATGCGCTCGAAGGCGAGGTCGTCGGCCGGCGAATTGATGACGCGCAAGTACGCCAGCGCGTCGCGGATCTCCGCGCGCTCGTAGAAGCGCGGGCCGCCGATGACGCGATAGGGCAGGCCGAGCGTGACGAAACGGTCTTCGAACTCGCGCATCTGGTAGGAGGCGCGCACGAGAATGGCGATCTCGTTGAGCTTCTCGCCCTGGCGCTGGATCTGCTCGATCTCCTCGCCGATGCCGCGGGCTTCCTCTTCCGAATCCCAGGAGCCCGTGACCGTGACCTTCTCGCCGTCCTGGTCCTCGGTGCGCAGCGTCTTGCCGAGCCGGCCTTCATTGTGCGCGATCAAATGCGAGGCGGCGGCGAGGATGTGTCCGGTCGAGCGATAGTTGCGCTCGAGGCGGATCACCTTGGCGCCGGGGAAATCGTGCTCGAAGCGCAGGATGTTGTCGACCTCGGCGCCGCGCCAGCCATAGATCGACTGGTCGTCGTCGCCGACGCAGCAGATGTTTTTGGTCTTCTCCCTCGCCCCGCTTGCGGGGTGAGGGGGAGTCTCCACGAGCTCGGTGCTTGGAGAGTCCCCCTCACCCGCATCGCTCTGCGATGCGACCTCTCCCCGCACGCGGGGAGAGGTGAAAGAAGGCGCCTGCGACAGCAGCCGCAGCCACAGATATTGTGCGACGTTCGTATCCTGGTACTCGTCGACCAGGATGAACTTGAAGCGCTGCTGATACTGCCTGAGGATATCCGGGTGCTCGCGGAAGATGCGGATGTTCTCCAGCAGGAGATCGCCGAAATCGGCGGCGTTCAAAATCTTCAGCCGCTCCTGATAGCTCGTATAGAGTTTGCCGCCCTTGCCGTTGGCGAACATCGCGGCTTCGCCCGAGGGCACCTGCGACGGCATCAGGCCGCGGTTCTTCCAGCCGTCGATCAGGCCGGCCAGCATGCGCGCCGGCCAGCGCTTGTCGTCGATATTCTCGGCCTGCAGGAGCTGCTTCAGGAGCCGCACCTGATCGTCGACATCGAGCACGGTGAAGTTCGACTTGAGCTGCGCCAGCTCGGCGTGGAAGCGCAGGATGCGGCCGCCGATGGAGTGGAAGGTGCCGAGCCACGGCATGCCTTCCACGGCGTGGCCCAGCATCTGGCCGAGCCGGTGCTTCATCTCGCGTGCGGCCTTGTTGGTGAAGGTCACCGACAGGATCTCGGCGGGGCGGGCGCGGCCCTGGCTCAGGATATGGGCGATGCGCGTCGTCAGCACCCGCGTCTTGCCGGTGCCGGCGCCGGCCAGCACCAGGACCGGGCCGTCCAGCGTCTCCACGGCGTCACGCTGCTCGGGATTGAGCCCGGAGAGGTATTTCGGACCCACCGAGGCACGCGCACGCGCGGCGATGCCGCCGGCTGCGGGCTGGTGGTCGGGTACGCTGGTGATCTTGCTCGGCTCGGTCATGCGAATCATTTGGCCCCACGATGGCACCGCGGGGTGACGGGAGGGAGCCTTCTTAACAGGGATTGGTCCCTATATGGGGCGGCGATGCGGGTTTTCCACGTACGCGGCAGCCCGATTTGTTCCTGCGGCGGGCGCGAATTTCGCCGTTATACGTGCCGGAACCATCGTTCCCGCGTCGAGATTGTCTGGGCAGGCGGCGCGGCCAGCCGTGCCGAGAGACATCAAGACGAGGGTTTGACCATGTTAGGCTGGGTTGTGACGTTTCTGATTATCGCATTGATCGCCGGCATCCTGGGCTTCGGCGGCATCGCCGGCGCCTCGATCGAGATCGCCAAGATCATCTTCTTCATCGCGGTCGTCCTGTTCCTGGTCTCGGCCGTGGTCGGATTGGCCCGCGGGCGCAGGATCTAGCGCTATCTCTTCGAGGGCATCGCTACGCTGCGGCCGATGCCCTCGGGCTGCACCAGGGTGCTGTGGGCCCTGGCGATCCCGGCGATGCGCTGCTGGATGTCGGGCGGAAACGGCGCAACGCGCCGCGCCTTCATGTCCATATGCAGCGACATGTTCTCCGAGGTCGCTGACAGCCAGCCTTCGGTGCCGTGCCTCATCTCCTGGAATGTGTGCAGCCGCTTGTCGTCGGCCGCCAGCAGCCATACCAGGATCAGCACGGGATCGCCGAGATGGATCTCGCGCAGATAGCGCACATGGCATTCGGCGGTGAAGGTCGAGCCGTGGCGCTCGGTCTTGTAGACGGGGCCAATCCCGAGCTCGAGCCAGAACTCGTCGATCGCCCGGTCGAACATCACGTTGTAATAGGCCATGTTGAGATGGCCGTTGTAGTCGATCCATTGCGGCTCGACCTGCATGATCGAGGAGCGGAACGGCTCCGCTTCGGGCGCTGTGGCGGCGGTCTCCGGCATGTGTCCTTCCCAAGCTATGCGTCCGGTCCCTTGACTTGACCGGTTAGATGTCCTTTGCCACGGTTTCGTCTGTCGGGAGGAATGTCCGTGGGTACGACCATCACCAATAATCCGCCGCGGCCGGAGCCGAAAGCCCTCGCGAGCGCGCTGGAACAGCTTGCCGCACGCTTCGGCAA
Source organism: Bradyrhizobium iriomotense (assembly GCF_018130765.1). Lineage (GTDB taxonomy): Bacteria > Pseudomonadota > Alphaproteobacteria > Rhizobiales > Xanthobacteraceae > Bradyrhizobium > Bradyrhizobium iriomotense_A. The sequence continues at coordinate 102,430 of NZ_JAFCJZ010000013.1, read as the reverse complement.
CCGCCTCATCACCTCGCAGGCCGTTCGCGAGCAGCACGGCCATACCACCACATGGATCGTCAACCAGCCACCGGACGGCGTGGTGATGGCGCAGGAGACCGCCGACATCCAGGACGTGGTGCGGATCTGCGCCAAGAACCGCGTGCCCGTGATCGCCTTCGGCACCGGCACCTCGCTGGAGGGCCAGGTCAACGCGCCCGCCGGTGGCATCTCGATCGACCTGCGCGACATGAACAAGGTGCTCGCGGTGCATGCCGAGGACCTCGACTGCGTGATCCAGCCCGGCGTCACCCGCAAGGCGCTCAACGAACACCTGCGCGACCAGGGCCTGTTCTTCCCGATCGATCCCGGCGCGGACGCCTCGCTCGGCGGCATGGCCTCGACCCGCGCCTCCGGCACCAACGCGGTGCGCTACGGCACCATGCGCGACAGCGTGCTGGCGCTGAAGGTGGTGCGCGGCGACGGTGAGATCATCACCACGGGTACGCGCGCGAAGAAATCGTCCGCCGGCTACGACCTGACGCATCTGTTCGTCGGCGCCGAAGGCACGCTCGGCATCATCTCGGAACTGACCATCCGCCTGCGCGGCATCCCTGATACCATCGCAGCCGGCGCGGTGTCGTTCGAGACGGTGCACGGGGCGTGTCAGGCCGTGATCCTGGCGATCCAGACCGGCATTCCCGTGGCGCGCATCGAGCTGCTCAATGCCGCGCAGGTGAAAGCCTGCAACGCCTACTCGAAGCTGACGCTGCCGGAGACGCCGCTGCTCTTGATGGAATTCCACGGCAGCGAGATCGAGGTTGCCGAGCAGTCCAAGGCGTTCGGCGAGATCGCAAAGGATTGTGGCGGCGGCGAATTCTCCTGGACCACCAAGCCGGAGGATCGCACCAAGCTGTGGCAGGCGCGGCACGATGCCTATTGGTCGGTGAAGGCGCTGCGGCCCGGCGACAGCATCGGCGTGGTCGCAACCGACGTCTGCGTGCCGATCTCGCGGCTTGCCGACTGCGTCAGCGAGACCGAGGAAGATCTCAAGCGGCTCAACCTGCTGTCGCCGATCGTCGGCCATGTCGGCGACGGCAATTTCCACTGCTCGCTGGTCTGCGACACCAACGACGCCGACGAGATGGCGCGCGGCGAGGAGTTCATGCATCGCCTGGTTGAGCGCGCACAGGCGATGGACGGCACCTGCACCGGCGAGCACGGCATCGGCCAGGGCAAGCAGAAATACCTCAAGGCCGAGCTCGGCCCCGAGGCGCTGGACGCGATGCGGGCACTGAAGAAGGCGCTCGACCCGCTCAACATCTTCAATCCCGGCAAGATTGTGCCGGAAGCCTGACCCACGGCGCACCAGCTCCGCAGCAACGTCGCCGCCGCTCGCTGATCGGGAACTTTCGGCAGTCCTGCCGGTTCCAATTCCCGACAATTTTCGATGCCTCAATGGCTCGGCTTTGCGGGAGGATGCGATGTTGCGACCGGTCATTGGAATTGCCGTGATGGCGCTTGCCTGCCTGCTGGCGGGGACCGCTCTCGGCAAGGGCGGACACGGTGGCGGGCATGGCGGTGGTCATGGCGGCGGGCATCACGGCGGGGGACATGGCGGTGGCCATCACGGCGGCGGCCATTTCCATGGCCACGGTTTCGGGCATGCGCATGGGGGCGGTCATTATCGCGCGATGCGGTTCGCAACCGGCGCCCGACACGGTGCGAATTTCGGTCAGATCCGCAATGCGTCGGTGCGCCCTGCGAACTTCCGCAATGCTCTCAATTTGCATTCCAGCGCTTTCCGCAACGGTCGCCTGATCAGCAACCCGGCGGCACGCGCGCAGATTGCGGCTGCGGCCGCCTTGGTCGGCTGGCATGGCGCCGGCAACGGATGGTGGCAACATCCAGGCGGCTTCTATGGCTGGGTCGGGCCGCTGTTCTGGCCGTTCGCCTATAACGATCTCTACGACTACACGATCTGGGGCGACGGCCTCGGCTTCTGGGGCTACGGCTATCCGGACATCTATGCCGGCCTCTTCGGGCCCTACGGCTATGACGGGCTGTCGGCCTATCTGCCGCAGCGTCCGCAGGGACGGCGGCAAGCGCGAGGTGTCGCGCTCGATCAGCTCTGCGGCAGCGACCGACGCGAGATCGTCGGTCTGCCGATCGACCAGATCGCTGCGGCGGTGCAGCCGACCGAGGCGCAAGGCGCCAGTCTCGATGCTCTCGGCAATGCCTCGATCGACGCTGCCGCGCTGATCCGCACATCCTGTCCGACGCAGGTCGCGGCGACGGCACCCGGCCGGCTGGCGGCGATGCAGCAGCGTGTCGAGGCAATGGTGAAAGCCGTCGATCTCGTTCAGCCCGCGCTCGACAGATTCTATGGCTCGCTCACCGACGAGCAGAAGGCGCGGTTCAACGCGCTGGCCGAAGATCAGCGCCGCGCGACGGCTTCCAACGGCAGCGGGGGATCGCTGGTCCAGACCTGCGGTGCGCCTGCTGCGCTCGATTGGCCCGGCACCGACATCGAGGCGAGGCTTCACCCCAACGACACGCAGCGCGCCGCGCTACAGGTGCTCCAGGACACCAGTGCCAAGGTCAGCGCATCGCTCAAGGCGGGCTGCCAGCCGAGCGAGGTGATGACGCCGCCGGCGCGAATGGCCGCGGTCCGCAACCGGCTCGACGTGATGCTCGACGGCGTCAAGTCGGTGCGCGCGGCGCTGGAGGATTTCTACGCCACGCTGAATGACGAACAGAAGGCGCAGTTCGAGGCCATCGGACCACGTCGGACGTCCTGAATGCGTATCGAGATGGAGTGTGACGGAAGAATCGCCTCGCCGATCTCGGCAGGCCTCTCTATGCTGGAGAGAGGCTGCAGCGCGGCAACATGACGGCTCGAAGATCGCGGATGGTGGGGCGATGAAGTGGTTCGCGCGCAAGACGCGACAGGACATCTGGGATGAAGCCATCGAGGGGCCGCTCGGCGACATCGAGGCCGCCGCGCGCATCCGTGCGATCTGCGAGGCGGCGGCCGCGAGCGCGGCGGGGTCTGCGCGCAACGACAGCCGCGAAAGCGCGCGCTACGAGCGCGCCGCCAAGGTCGCGATGGAGATCGCGATGAAGATCTCGGATGGACTGATGCGCGATGACGCGGTCCATCGCATCGTCGATCTCTGCATGGAGGCGGGCGACCTCAAGACCGCGCAGATCCTGTTTCGCGCGATCCATGCCGGCTGGATCCGCGAGACGGTGCAGCGGGATCACCCCGCGCTGGCCTAGAGCGTTTTCGAGCGAAGTGGATACCGGTTCGCGTAAAGAAAACGCGTCAAAACAAGAATCCAGAGCCCCGTTCCGATTCCATCGGAACGGAAATGGCTCTAAGGGCGTGGACTCGTAAATCCGGTACGCGAGGCCCGCATTGCTGGCGTCAGATGGCCGCCTCGGTCTGCGGGTCGAAAACGTGAAGCCTGGAAGGCCGCATGGCAACGCGCAGCTTGTCGCCCACACTCACCCCAGCGGTCGGCTCGACGCTCGCCACCATGATACTCTCGCCCACCTTCATATCGAGCAGGATTTCCGAGCCGAGTTGCTCGACCACCTCAATCACAGCATCGAAGCATGGGTGGCCGAGATCAGCGCCACCCGCCACGGTGAGGTCCTCCGGCCGCACGCCGAGCATGACCTCGCGTCCGATACGGCCGCGCAGCCGCTGCGCGGTCTCGTCCGGCAGCTTGATGCGCAGGCCGGAGTTCTCGGCGATCAGCGATCCGTTCGCCTCGGTCACCGTAACGGCCGCGAAATTCATGGCTGGGGAGCCTATGAAGCCAGCGACGAACTTGTTGGAGGGATGATTATACAGTTCGAGCGGCTCTCCCACTTGCTGCACCACGCCGTCCTTCATGACGACGACCCGGTCACCCAGCGTCATAGCCTCGACCTGATCGTGAGTCACGTAAATGGCTGTGGTGCCAAGACGCAGATGCAGCTTCTTCAGCTCAACGCGCATCTGCACCCGCAGTTTGGCATCGAGGTTCGACAGTGGTTCGTCGAACAGGAACACGCGGGGGTGGCGCACGATGGCACGGCCTAACGCCACACGTTGACGCTGACCGCCTGAGAGCTGGCGTGGCCTGCGCGTGAGCAATTCGCCGATGCCGAGGATGTCAGCCGCCTCCAGTACGCGCTTGTCGATTTCCGATCTTGCGAATTTACGCATCTTCAGGCCGAACGCCATGTTGTCGTACACGGTCATGTGCGGGTACAGAGCGTAATTCTGGAACACCATGGCGATGTCGCGGTCCATGGGCGCCAATTCATTGACCACGTTGCCGTCGATGGAGATATCGCCGGAACTGATCGCTTCGAGCCCGGCGATCATCCTGAGCGTCGTCGTCTTGCCACAGCCGGAGGGGCCGACGAACACCATGAACTCCTTGTCGCGGATCTGCAGGTTGACGTCTTTGACGGCGTGCACGCCGTCAAAGAATTTGTTGATCCCCTTGAGGACGACCTGGCCCATTCGCTGTCAGCCCTTCACTGATCCGGTCAATCCCGCGACGTAATGCTCGACGAAAAACGAATAGGCGATCGCAACCGGTATCGATCCAAGCAGGGCCCCAGCCATCAGCGGCCCCCAGTAGAATACATCGCCGCGGATCAGCTCCGACGTGACGCCGACCGGCACAGTCTTCTGCTCGGGCGAGGACAGGAACACGAGCGCATAGATGAACTCATTCCACGACAGCGTGAAAGCGAAGATGCCGGCCGAGAGGATGCCCGGGATCGCCACCGGGATGACGATATAGAGCATCGCTTGCCAGCGCGAGGCGCCGTCAATGCGCGCGCATTCCTCGAGCTCCTTCGGGACCGCCTTGAAGTAGCCCATCATGATCCAGGTGCAGAATGGAATAAGAAAGGTCGGATAGGTCAGGATCAGTGACCAGGGCGTGTCACCCAGCCGATAATTGCGTATGATCTCAGCCAGCGGAATGAACAGCAACGTCTGAGGCACCAAATAGGTGATGAATATGGCGGTGCCCAGGCTGCCGGCAAAAGGAAAGTTCAGCCGCGACAGAGCATAGCCGGCGGCTACACCACACACGAGCGAGATAGCGGTTGACGCAAGCGCGATGAATGTCGTGTTCCAGAGCCACGATGCGAACAGCGTCTCCTCGAACAGGTACCTGACATGGTCCGCGGTCGGTTTCCAAGTCCAGAACGGATTGTAGTTGATCGAATTCCACGGCCGGTAAAGCTCTCCGTCCGGCCGCACCGAAGTGATCACCATCCAGTAGAACGGGAACAGCAGGAAAAGCAGGAACAACGCCATGGGGACGTAGAAGAACACCCACTTTCGCCACCTTGCGCCTTCGATCATGGCTCAGCGAACCTCCACGCGGCGGATGTACAGAAGTTGGACGATGACGACCAGAAACAGCACCGGAAACATGGCGAGCGAGATGGCGGCGCCCTCGCTCAAGAGGCCGGTGCCGATGCCGATCTGATAAGCGTAGGTGGCGAACAGGTGCGTTGCGTTGGCCGGTCCGCCGCCCGTCATCACATAAACGATCTGAAAGTCGGCGAACGTCTGAATCACCGAGAACAGCATCACGACCATGGTCACGGGCAGCAGCAGTGGCCAAGTGATGTGCCAGAATCGCTGCCACGGCTTGGCGCCGTCGATGGCGGCGGCCTCGTTGAGTTCGGGGCTGATGGTCTGCAAGCCCGCGAGCAGGCTGATGGCGAAGAACGGCACCCCGCGCCAGATGTTGACGATGATAATCGAGATCATGGCGAGGTCCGGATCGCCCAGCCAATTGATCCGACCGGTGATCAAACCGAGATGGTAGAGGAGCCAATTGAGAACGCTGAACGTCGGGTCGAACATCCACTTCCAGGCGAAGGTCGAGAGCACCGTCGGGATAATGAACGGCAGTAGGATGAAGGCACGGGCAAGCGCCTTGCCACGGAAATTGCGGTTGAGCAGCATGGCCAGCCACAGCCCGAGCCCCAGCTTGAAGACGGTGGTTACACCCGTATAGAGGAAAGTGTTGTAGACGGAGGTGCGAAAGATCCCGTCATTGAAAATCTTGTAAAAGTTGGCGAGGCCGACGAAGTCGCCGGGCATGCCGACACGCGAGCTGGTGACCGACAGCAAGATTCCTCGCATGAAGGGATAAGCAATGAACATGCCGAGTAGCACGATGGTCGGCACCAGCAGCACGAATGCCAGCCAACGCTCGTCCTCGAGCAAACGGTGTCGCCGGGGAGGGGGCGCCTCGCGGAGCGTGGTATCGGAAACCGCGCTTATCGCCATGTTCGATCCTCGTCGGCCGAAAGACTCCTTGCCCCAGGAAAACGGGGAGGGACGGCATAGTCTCAGGCGTAGACCTTCTTGAGCTCGGCCTCTGCCCTCTTCACGGCATCCTCGGCGGGCATGCCTTGGACGGCCTTTGCGTACATATCAATGATGATGTACTTGGTTACGACCTCGGCTGCCTTGCGCGTAGAGGGCCCTTCGTAGCCAGCGAAGCGCCCTGTGCGCGCCGCTTGCTTGTAGGGCAGCATGATCGGGTCGTCGCCCCACAGCTTGTGCTTTTCCCAATCCGTGGTCGGGCCGACCGAGAAGCCCTTCTGGGAGACGAACCACTTGTTGTAGACATCCTTGGAGTGAATCCAGCCAAGGAATTTCTTCGCTGCATCCTGGTTCTTCGAATAACCCATCAGGAGGTTCGAGAACGGGACGTGATAGCTGAACTGCCCGCCGGGGCCCCTGGGCAGCGCGGCGTGCAGGATGTCGTCCTTAAGTTGCCCGCCTGCCTCCGTCTTGTAGGTATCCGGCTTGCGCAGAGCCTCGATGTAGATCGAGGCGCCATTGAGCGTGGCGCTGCACGTCCCGGACAGAAAAGCGCGGTTGTTGTTGGAATCGTCCCAGGCGAGCCCGCCTTCATCGTGGGCGTCCTTCCAGAAGGCCACCATGAACTTCACCGACTCGACCGTTGCCGGGCTATTCAGCACAACCGTCTTGCCGTCTGCCTCGACCTCCTTGCCGCCCCAGGACCACAGGTAGGGGTAGGCGAAGGCGGGCGCATCGCCGAAGGTGTGACCCAGCGTTTGGCCGATTGGCCGTCCCTTTGCCTTCAGCTTCTTGCCGGCCTCGCGATACTCCTCCCACGTCTGGGGAAATTTTCCGTCCGTGTAGCCGATCTCGGCAAACCAGGACTTTCGGTACGCGATCTGCAGGCCGACGATGCACCACGGCACTGCGATCCACTTCTTGCCGTCATTGGCGACAGCGCGGGATGTATCGTAGAAGCCGCCCTGACTCTTGCCGAGTTCCTCAGCGATGTCGCTGACGTCTATGACGCTCTCGCCGTAAAGTTGCCCCCAGTTGTTGAGGACGCAGACGACGTCGGGGCCTGACCCCGACTGGATCGCCGAGGTGATGCGGGCTTGGATGTCGTTGGCGTTGATGGTCTCGATATTGAGCTTTATGCCGAGCGCTTTCTCGCACTCCTTTGCGATTTCGTTGCGCAGCAGCTGATCTGACGCCGGAACGAAGTCGGTCCAGCGCAGCCAGTGCACCGTGGCGGCTTGCGCATAGGCGGGCGCCCTACCAACCGCCAGGATGCCGGCCATGCCGCCGGCAAGCGCGGTACCGCCCTTGAGGACGTTACGTCGGGTTACTGTCGTCATGCATCCCTCCTCGATGTGTCCGAGCTGATGCCCTACGGCCAGTCTTACGCCGGCTTGGAGTCCCTTTCAGTCGATTACGTCTCCGTGGTTCAACACATGCGCGCGTTGATGCCTGCGCACTGCATTGGCTCGATGATCATTTGGTGGTGTTCCGCTTGCAGCGCCGGGGTGGCCAGTTCGCCGCGAACCAAGGGGCGCTTTTCGCGGTGCAGCGGCGCGATTGCATCGCTCCCAATCGTAACGGCCATACGACCGGCGGCCTGGATCATGTCGGCGCTGCGGCGAGCGCTTGAGCCCTACCGTCATAGCGATCCCTCCCGCGCAGCGACGGTATAGCCGCGGCCAAGCGGGTTTTCCCCGTCTTATATGAAGTTCGGTACCGGAAGCTGGCGCGACGTCATTCTCGTCCGTCGCAGCAGGAAATCAAGTGCTAGCTTTGACGCGGAGGCCTCGGTCTCGATCCGTGATCTGGCCGGCGACCAAAAGTATCGCCCCCTTGGGCGGCGGACCGCGTGAAGGCGACTATTTCGCCAGCTTGCGCACGGCCTCGTCCACGCTGTGAAAGACGTGCTCGCGGGGCAGGGCATCGTACAATCTGAAACGCTCGAACGCGTCCTGCGCGCGCACCGATTCCAGCCGCGCCAGCGCGACGGTGACGCCCTGTTCGCTGCACGCCTTGAAGATGTCGAGCAGGATCTGCGCGGCGGTGAAGTCGATCTCGACCATGCCGCTCGCTTCCAGCACCAGGAGTTGCGGCGTCGCCGTGCCGAGCACCTTGGCGACGTCGCTGCGAAAGCCCGGTGCGTTGAGGAACGAGAGCGGCGCCTGCAGCCCGATCACGGCAACACCGTCGATGCGCTCGCCGCTGAGATGTGGATGGGCCGGCCACCAGATCGTGGTGCCCGGCACGCGCTCGAACTCGACCAGCCGCGCCCGTGTCGTGCTCCAGATGCCGTGCAGCAACGACAGCACGATGCCGAGGAAAGCGCCCTGCTGGATCGGCAGCACGATGATCAGCGCCGCGGTCGCGACGATCAGCAGGAATTCGCTTCGGGATTGGCGGTAGATCGTAACGATCTGCTTCGCGCGGATGATGCGCAGCGCGACGAACAGCAGGATGCCGCCGAGCGCCGCGTCCGGAACGTGTTGCAGCAGCCCCGTGCCGAATGCGAGCAGCGCCAGCACGATTGCCGCGGCCGCAAGCCCCGCGAGCTGTGATTGCCCGCCGGTCTCGGCGACGATCCCGGTGCGCGGCGGGCTGGCATTGACCGGAAACGCGCCGAACAGGCCGGCCAGCACGCTGCCGGCGCCCGCGCCGAGGAAGTCGCGGTCGACATCGGCAGGCTTGTCGGGATCGGATGGGAACGAGCGCGTGGTCGCGGCGGTCTGCACCATCACTACGACCGTGATGACGAAGGCGAGCGATACCAGATGCACCCAATGCTCCGGCGCAAGCTCGGGCAGGGTCAACCGCGGCAGCGTGCCCGGCACCACGCCGACGACGCTGACGCCCTTGCTTTCGAGGCCGAGCGCGATCGTGGCCAGCGTCGCGGCGACGAGTCCGATCAGCGCCCCCGGAATTTTTGCGCTGATCTTCTCGGAGACGAAGACCGTTGCGAGCACACCGAGGCCGATGCACAGCGTGAAGGGATTGCTGCGGTTGAGCTCACCGGCGAGCACGCCGATGCGATCGAGCGTCGGCCCGCTCGGCGACTTCAGTCCCAGCACGCCGGGCAATTGCGACACGATGATGTGGACGGAGATGCCGGCGAGGAAGCCGACCATGACCGGCACCGACAGCAGGTTGGCGATGCCGCCAAGGTGGAAGGCACCGCCGGCGAGCATCATCGCGCCGACCATCAGCGCCAGCGCGATTGCAAACCCCTGATATTCCGGCGAGCCGGCTGCGGCGAGCGCCGCCAGCCCGCCGGCGAAGATCGGCGTGATCGTGGAGTCCGCGCCGCAGGACAGGAAGCGGTTGCCGCCGAGCAGCGCGAAGCCGAGCGAGCCGGCCATGAACGCGAAGAAGCCGATCTGCGGCTCAAAGCCGCCGAGCCGCGCGGTCGCCATCTGCTCGGGGATCGCAATCGCCGCCAGCGTTAGTCCCGCGATGAGATCTCCGGGCAAGGAATAGGATGCGAGCGAGCGGAACAGCGGCCATGCATGCTTGGCGTCGGCATCGTGCGGCATCGAGGTCCCCGGAAAGCCTGTGTCGATCGATCAGACTACAGCATTTCCGGAAGGGGCAGATGGCGAATGTCCGCTGCGTCTGTGTCCCGGAGGCGGCGCAGCGCGTAGCGGTGCGACGCAGAGCCGGGACCCAGGAGGCCGTATCACGCGGTGTTAGATGGGCCCCGGCTCTGCAGCGCACCGCTGAAGAGCGCTGCGCTGCGTCCGGGGCACGAGAGCTGTTGATCGCTCGCCATCAACAAAGATGTCCGCAGGCGTGGCCTGCGGACATCTGTTCGTATCGGCAGTCTCAGTACCGGCCGCGATCGTTGTGATAATCGCCGCCGCGGCCGCCACCACCCAGGCCCATGCCGAGGCCAATCCCGATGCCGATGCCTTGCATCACGGCGGCGGGAGGCGGGCCGCGATCCGGCGGCGGTGCGCGCTCGTAGACCACGTCTTCAGGCGGCGGCCGGCGCGGCTTCGGCGGCGTCTCGACCACCTTGCGCTTCGGCGGGGTGTCGTCGACGCGCTTCTTGATCACGGGCGCCACGGCCGGGTTGACCGGGCTCGCCGGAGGCGTCGGCGTCGAGCACGGGCAGGTCGGCGCCATCGCGACGGCGACCGGAGCAGGGCTCGCTGCGGCGGCGACCGGCAAGGCATAGTTGCGGTTCTGCACGCGGAGCAGCAGCCTGCGCGCAGTTGCCGCGAGATCGCTGTTGTCCCAGTTCGCCAGATACGCCTCGAACGAGGCGCGGGTGTTGATGGCGACTGCGCGCTCCCAGGCCAGCATCTGGCGCCGGCGCTCCATCACCGTGCGCAGGCGCGGCGTGCGGGCGTCCTGCGCGTAGAGCTCGATATAGGCCTGATACGCCTCCACGGTGTCCTCAGTGATCACGAGCTCATAGGCGGCCTTCGGCTCCTTGCCCTGCAAATCCCGGCGCCAATCGGCGACGCTGCGCGAGCCGCTGGCGAGCGCCATGGCGGACGCGCCCGGGAGAGCCGGCTGACTGCTGCTGTCGCCGCCGAAGAACCTGAAGTCGGCCGTCAGCGACGAGCTTTCCCAGGGGATTTGCCGTCCGTCGGTCGATTGTGCCACCGCGACGCGGATGCGCTTGAACACTTCCTCGATCGGCAGATTGGGCTGCTTGGCGATGGTCAGCGCGGCTGTCGTGTAGGGGCTGTCGATGCCGTTGCCGTCCTCGGCTTCGGCGCCGGGCGAGGTCGAATACGAGATGAAGGAGCCCGGTGCGCCGGCCTTGGTGTCGACGATCGCAAGCCCGTGGCCGGCGCCGCTGAGCGCGGGGAACGGGTTGTTGCGGCAGGCATCGAGCATGAAGATGCGCGCCCGCGTCGGCAGCGCGCCGAGCGTGTTGAGCATATCGTTCAGCCGCACGCCCTGGAGCGGAATGTCGGCCTCGCGCTTGGGGTCGAGGTCGACGGGCACCAGATAGTTCTCGCCGTCAATCTGCAGGCCGTGGCCGGCATAGAACACCAGTGCGACGGTGTCGGCGCCGCTGGCGCTGACCTTGCCCGCGAAATCCGAGATCGCCGCGCGCATCTCGTTCTGACCGAGATTGGCTGCCGACGTGACGGTGAAGCCGGCGTTGCCGAGCAGCTCGGTCATGCCCTTGGCGTCGTTGGCGGCGTTGGGCAGTTCCGGCACGGTGCGATAGGCGGATTGGCCGATCACCAGCGCAAGCCGCGCTTCGGCCGCGGCATCGGTCGGCATCGTCAGTTGTGTGAGAGCAAGAAGGCCGGACGCAAGCAGCAAATTGGAAAGGACTGGACGGCGCATGATGTCACCTCCATCGGCAATGCGCGCGATGATGCCACCTTTTCTAGATCCGTACCATGACGCCGTCTGTGCGCTGGCTCACGCTTGGCGTGCGACAAATCGGGCAGGATGTCTGCCCGGCCGGCGCGTCCGGCCGTGCGGCGTCACGGCAGTCCGCGGTCCCAGGGCGTCACAGGCGCAAAGCGCGCGGCGAGAAAGTCGATGAAGGCGCGCACCTTGGCCGGCGGGCGGCGGTCGGGTAGGTAGACCGCATGCACCGCCGACGTCTGGATCTCGGGCTGGTCGAGCGGGAGCGCGGCGAGCGTGCCTGAGCGAAGATCGTCGGCGATGATGAAGGTGGGTTGCCGCGAGAGGCCAAGGCCGGCCAGCGTCGCCGCGCGCAGCGCATCGCCGTTGTTGGCACGCAAGGTGCCGCTAACCTGGACGCGGATCTCGCCCTCTGCACCGAACAGCCATTCCGCCGCGCTCGCCTGCTGCGAGAGCGTGTATCCGAGGCAATTATGCCGGGCGAGGTCGGCGACGGTGCGCGGCGTGCCGTGCTTGGCAAGATAGGACGGTGCGGCGCAGACCACGAGGCGGTTCGGCGCAAGCTTTCGGGCCACCATGCTGGAGTCGCGCAAGCTGCCGATGCGGATCGCGAGGTCCCAGCCTTCCTCGGCGAGATCGACGAGGCGATCGTTGAGACCGAGTTCGACGGTGACCTCGGGATGGGCTGCCGAAAACTCCGCGATCGCAGGCGCGATCTGCCTTGTGCCGAACACGACGGGGACATTGACGCGCAGCAGCCCGCGCGGCTCGACGCGTTCGCGCGCGATCGCGGCGTCGGCGGCCTCCATGTCGGTGAGGATGCGCTCGGCGGATTCCAGATAGCTTCGTCCGGCCTCGGTGATGGAGAGCCGGCGGGTGGTGCGGTGGAACAGTTTTGTGCCGAGCCGCGCCTCAAGCGAGGCCACATGCTTGGTCACCATGGTCTGTGACAGGCCCATCGCCCGGGCCGCGCCGGAGAGGCTGCCGGCGGCGGCGACCCTGGCGAAGACCTCCAAGCTGGTCAGGCGGTCGAGCAAGCCTATCTCACTCTATTGGTGTGAAGTATATTTCGAAAATAGCAGATTATCATCCAAATGAGAATAGATCATGTTGCGCCGCAAAGGAGACCGCCATGATCGATTCCCGTACCGCCCCGTACGCCGCACTGGTGCTGCGCGTGACCCTGGGCGCACTGTTCCTCGCCCATGCCAGCCTGAAGCTGTTCGTGTTCACCCCCGCTGGTACCGCAAAGTTCTTCGGCAGCCTCGGCTTCCCGCCCGAGCTCGCTTATCTCATCATGACCGTGGAAGTGCTCAGCGGCGTCGCCCTGATCCTCGGCGTCTGGACCCGCTATGCGGCGCTGGCCGGCATTCCGATCCTGCTCGGCGCGATCTTCACGGTGCACGGCGCCGCCGGCTTCTTCTTCACCAATCCGAAGGGCGGCTGGGAATTCCCTGCCTTCTGGGCGATCGCGCTCGCGGCGCAGGCCCTGCTCGGCGACGGCGCTTACGCGCTACGCCCCTCGCGTGATGTCGCGGCGGCAGGCGGCCAGCTCAGCGGCGCGCATTCGCGCTGACGTCACGGCATTCGCTTAGACCTTGCGAGCCGCGGGATCACGATCCCGCGGCTTTCGTTCGTCTGCTTCGTACAATCCAATCGATATGCGTTCGGCATTGATCCATACCTGAATTGGATCGATCCGTCGCAATCTTGCATGGCAGGCCTCGTCGCTGCCGTGCGGCATGCGCGAAAACACCGATAAATAAAGGCGTTCCGTCGCGGTTTCCGCAGAGCGCCTGTCGCTCGCGCCATCGCGACGCCGCCGGCTGCATCCCTTGCCTGTGTCGTCGCTTTGGCCATACAGTCGAGCCAACACGCCGCGACAACGATCGCGGCTGCAAAAAGAATAATTGGGGAGAGACCGCACCATGACCATCGTGCCCGTGAACCGTCGCGCGTTCATCAAGTCATCTGCGGCGGTCACCGCCGGCCTCGTGCTCTCTCCCGCGATCATCGGCCGCGCCGAAGCTGCGACGATGAAGCTGAAATGCTCCTCCTCGCTGCCGAACGATCCCAAATACGCCAATGGCCGCGTCTACTACGACAACCTCGTCAAGAACCTGAAGGCGAACGGTCTCGGCGAGCAGGTCGAGGTCGCCTTCTTCCCGGACAACCAGCTCGGCCAGGAAATCGACGTCATCAACTCGGTGAAGCTCGGCGTCATCGATCTCATGGTGTCGGGCTCATCGATCTCGGCCAATCTGGTGCCGCTGGTCGGCACCTTCGATCTCGGCTTCCTGTTCTCGAGCTTCCCGCAGCAGACCAAGGCGTTCGATTCCGGCGCCGCCAAGCCGATCGAGGATGCACTGCTCAAGGGCGGCAACATCCGCATCATCGCCTGGGCCTATAATTTCGGCTCGCGCAGCGTGTTGGCGAAGAAGCCGGTGAGGACGCCGGAGGATCTCGCCGGCCTCAAGATCCGCACGCTGCCCAATCCGGTCATCACCGAATGCCTGCGCCTGATGGGCGCGGCCGCGACGCCGCTGGCCTTCGGCGAAATCTACACGGCCTTGCAGGCCGGCGTGCTTGACGGACTCGAGCACGATCCGCCGACGATCCTCGCCAGCAAGTTCTTCGAGACGGCAAAACTCTACGCGCTGACGCAGCACAATTTCTCGCCGCTCGCGATCTACTTCAGCGACATGACCTACAACCGCATGGATCCGAAGCTGCGCGAGGGCTTTCTCGATGCGGCGAAGAAGGCTGCGGTCGACACCCGTGCTCATGGCCTTGCGGTCGAGAAGGAGGCGCTGGCGGCGCTCGGCGAGAAGGGTGTGACTGTGGCCGAATGTGACCGCGAAGCCTTCAAAAAGCGCGTCGCGCCGCAATACGAGAACTTCATCAAGGCGCGGCCGGACTCCAAGCCGGTCATCGACATGATCCGTGCGACGCAAGCCTGATGGCCAAGTTCCAATGGCCAAGTCCGAAATGGCGATGACAGCCGCCGTGCCCTTCTCGGGCGGCCGCCACGGCAGCATGACGCTCCTGCTTCGCGCCAGCGACGCGATCGCGGCCGCTCTGCTGGCCGCCGATCTCGTGGTCGTCTGCGCCTCCGTGCTGCTGCGCTTCTTCTTCAATGCGCCGGTCGAATGGTCCGATGACGTCGCACGCGGATTGATGGTCGGCTCGGCCTTCTTCGGTGCGGCAAGCGCGCTCGCGCGCGGCGAGAATGTCGGCGTCTCCTTCTTCCGTGATCTCCTGCCGGTGCGGCTGCGCACGCTGGTCGATGCCGCCAGCGCACTGCTGATCGTGCTGATCTCCGGTTACGTCGCCTACCACGCCATCAAGCTGGGCTCGCTCACCGCCGGCCAGACCACCGGCTCCGGCCTGCCGCTGGAGCTGACGTTCTACCCGATGGGCATCGGTGCGCTGTTCATGACGGTGTTCGCGATCGACCATCTCTGTGCGCGGCCACTTCCTGATATCGTCAGGGGGCTCGTCGCGATCATCGTGGTGACCGGCCTCTATTTGGCCTGGGATTATCTGTCGCCGTCCACGGTGCCGTCGGCGGGCACCTTGATGCTGATCGGCTTCTTCGCAACGCTGTTCGGCGGCTTGCCGATCGGCTTTGCGCTGGCGCTCGCCGCGCTGATCTTCATCTGGGTCGAGGGCGCGCTGCCCGGCGTCATCTTCGCCCAGCAGATGGCGCGCGGCATCGACAATTTCGTCCTGCTCGCGATCCCCTTCTTCATCCTCGTCGGCTACCTCATGGAAGCCAACGGCATGTCGGTGCGCCTGATCGAGCTGCTGCAGCGCGCGGTAGGACGCATGCGCGGCGGCCTCAACGTCGTGATGGTGGCGTCGATGGTGCTGTTCTCGGGGATATCAGGCTCGAAGATGGCCGACGTCGCCGCGGTGGGCTCCGTGCTGATTCCGGCGGCGCGCCGCTCCAGGCAGAATCCGGGCGGTGCGGTGGCGCTGCTCGCGGCCTCCGCGGTGATGGCGGAAACCATTCCGCCCTGCATCAACCTGATCATCCTCGGCTTCGTCGCCAACCTGTCGATCGGCGGCCTGTTCATGGCGGGGCTGCTGCCGGCGGCGTTGATGGCGCTGGTGCTGATCGTGGTGTCCATCATCTTCGGCAAGCCGCCGGCAGAAGCCGAAGACGTCGCGCCGCAGGCGCCGGTGTCCGGGCTCTGGAGCGGCGCGATCGCCGCGTTCGGCCTGATCTTCATGATCTTCTTCGGCTTCAAGAGCGGCTTTGCCACGGCCACCGAGATCTCCGCCTTTGCCGTGGCCTATGCTCTGGTCGTCGGCAGCGTCGTGTTCCGCGAGCTCAGCTTCAAGACCGCCGCGCACAGTTTCGTCCAGGCCGCGACCAGGGCAGGGCTCGTGCTGTTCATCGTCGCCGCCGCGCAGTCGCTCGCCTTCACGCTGACCCTGCAGCAGGTGCCGCACGCGGTCGGCGATTTCATGCTGGGACTGTCGAAGACCTCGGGCGTCTGGCTGTTCATCCTGCTCGCGATCGTCGTGCTGATCGTGATGGGCTCGGTGCTGGAAGGCGCCGCGGCGCTGATCATCTTCGGGCCGCTGCTGTTGCCGGTCGCGGTGCAGCTCGGGGTCGATCCCCTGCATTTCGGCGTCGTGCTCGTCATCGCGATGGGCATCGGCCTGTTCGCGCCGCCGCTCGGGCTCGGGCTCTATGGCGCGTGCCTGATCGGCAACGTGCCGATCGAGCAGACGGTGAAGCCGATCATGGGCTATCTTGGTTTGCTGTTCCTCTGCCTGCTCGTCATCGCCTTCGTGCCATGGCTCTCGACCGCGCTGCCGCGAGCATTCGGCTACTGAAGGAGTTTTGTCGTGAAGGTCCTGCTCGCGCACACGCCGGAGATGCGGCGCAACTACTATGGCGATCGCAGCCTGAACGGCCTGCGCGCGGCTGCCGAGGTGATCCTGCACGAGAGCGATGAGACGCTGGACGCTGCCGGCCTCGTGCGCGCCGCCAAAGATGCCGATATCATCGTCGCCGATCGCATGACGGAAGGGCGCGGCGAGATCTTTGCGCAACTGCCGCGCCTGCGCGCCTTCGTCCGCTGCGCCGTCGACATCCGCAACGTCAATGTGGACGCGGCCTCGGAGGCCGGCGTGCTCGTGACCCGCGCCGGCCCGGGCTTCGTGCAGGCGGTTGCCGAACTCGCGCTCGGCTTCATGGTCGACCTCTCCCGCGGCGTCTCGCGGACGACGGCGGACTATCAGGCCGGGCGCAAGCCGGAAGCACGGATGGGCCGCCAGCTCGCCGGCAGCAAAATCGGCATCATCGGCTATGGCAGCATCGGGCGCTATCTTGCTGAGATCGCCAAGGTGATGCGCATGGAGGTGCTGGTCTCCGATCCCTTCGCAACCGTCAGCGATGCCGCGATCAGGCAGGTCGGTCTCGACGAACTGCTTGCCGCGTCGGACTATGTCGTCTGCCTCGCCATCGCCAACGAGCAGACCGAGAATTTGATCGGGGAGGCGGCGTTGGCGCGCATGCAGAGGCATGCCGTGTTCATCAATCTCTCCCGCGGTAATCTCGTCGACGAGGCCGCGCTCGCAAAGGCGCTGCGCGAGAACCGCATCGCCGGCGCGGCGATGGATGTCGGCCGTGCACCCGACCAGATGCCGACGCCCGAGCTCGCAAAGCTGCCGAACGTGATCGCGACCCCGCATGTCGGCGGATTGACGCCGCAGGCGATCGAATACCAGTCGCTCGAAACCGTGCGGCAGGTGGAAGCGATCGTACGGGGCGAAGTCCCGCCGGGCGCCGTCAACGCCGAGCGTTGGACTAGGCGGCCCTGAGAGCTCGCCCTGCCTTGAACCTCGTCCGGGCCCGCGACGTCAAAGTTCCGTGCTTGTCGGGAAATGGTTCATTGAGCAGGGTTGAGCAGATGAAGTTTCTGATCGCTGCGGTGTGCGTGGTCCTGATCGGCGTGTCTCTGAGCGCCTGCCTCACATCCGATCCCGACAACAAGCCGCCTTACGGCCAGGCGAATGGCAGGAAGTCCGATCGCTAGCCCCTACAGCCGGTCCACTGCCCTGAACGTTCCGTCCTTCTGGATCACCGTCAAAAACACCTTCGGCGGTGCGTCGATCGTGCGCATACCGACGGTGACGATGCTGCCGCTGATGTCGAAGCGGCCGATGTCGTTGATGGCGCGCAGCAGGCTCGCGCGCGTCGGTTGCGGGCCTGCATTCTCCAACGCCGCGGCGGTGAGGCGACCGGAGAGATAGCCTTCGAGCGACACGAAGTCCGGTGTCAGTGTCGGGTCGAACGCCTGCTGCGCCGCCTGGTAGTCGGCGACGAGTTTGAGCGAGCGATCCCATGGAAACGGCACGACCTGCGAGACGATGACGCCTTCGCCGTCGGGGCCGAGCTCCTTGGCGAGCGCATTGGCGCCGACGAAGGAGATGTTGACGAAGGTCGGATAGGCGCCGCTGCGGTGCGCCAGCTTGATGAACTCGGCGCAGGGCCCGTAGGTCCCGACCATGACGATGGCCTCGGGCTCGGCGCGCTTGATCATGCGCCAGGCCGCGCCGACTGCGCGGGTGTTGCGCTCGAAGGTACCTTCGGCGGCGAGCTCGAGGCCGCGCTTGGCGAGCGCGCGCTTCACGCCGGCAAGGCCGTCGCGGCCGAAGGAATCGTCCTGATAGAAGATGCCGATGCGGGTGAACTGGCGGTCCTCGGTGAGATGCTTGACCCAGGCCTCGGCCTCCGCGCCATAGCTCGCGCGGATGTTGACGACGTTGGGAAGCTCGAGGTCGCGGAGGAACTCGGCGCCGGTGAACGGGCCGATGAAGGGGATGTTCCGGGCGCTGGTGATCGGGATCGTCGCCATCGCGGTCGGCGTGCCGACCGCGCCGATCAGCGCGAACACCTTGTCGTCCTCGATCAGCCGCATCGTCTGCGCCACCGAGCGGTCGGGATCATAGCCGTCGTCACGGCTGATGAGCTGGAGCTTGCGGCCGTGGATGCCGCCCTTGGCGTTGATCTCGGTGAACGCCGCGACGATGCCTTGCCGCATGCGTTGTCCGAGCGCGGAGGAGGGGCCCTCGAGCGCGGCCGCCTGGCCGAACAGGATCGCATCGTCGCTGACGCCGGCCTCGCCGCCTTGCGCCGGCAGCAGGCTTGCTGCCAGCAAAGCGATGGTCAAGGCGAGGCATGTCGCTGAGTGCGATCGTATCATGGGGATGCTTGCCGGGTGCAGGATGAGCCCCGCGCACAATAGTTCTGCAGGCTGAACAGCTCGCTAACCGGCGTCGCAACGCCGATCCGTATGACTCCGGGTAAAACCGGCAAGTTATTTCCAGTCTGTCGGCACTTGCGGGGCAATCATTAACTAAGCCGTGCATTGCGGGGCGCCCTTGTTCCGAAATTGTGCAGTTCTTAACCCCAATCCTTGTCCGATAGCAGTTCCGGCGGCTCAACCAGAGGTTCGTGCCGCCGCGCCGAAGGGGACGTGCGGATCAAGATGGGCGGTCGCGATCAGAACGATCAGGATCGGAAGCGTGTGACCGGATGGTGGCGTGCCGCGCCGCTGCTCGGGCTCTATCGCCCTGCGCTGGTCGCGGTCGCCGTCGGGCTTCTGTTCTCGATCGTGGGCGCCGCCGCCGTCGCGCGCTGGGAAAACCGCGTCAACCGGATCGAGTTCGAGAACGCGGCCGAAACCGAAGCGATCGTCATGCAGAACGGCATGGGCGAGTACATCTCACGGCTGGTCGCGCTGCGCACGCTGTTCGAATCCACCAACGAGGAAATCACCCGCAGCGAGTTCGAGACCTTCAGCGCGCGTCTGTTCGAGCGCCATCCCGGCATGCTGCGCATCGCCTGGCTGCCGCGCGTGAACCGCAAGGAGCGCGCCGAATACGAGGCCGCCGCGGTCGCTGACGGCGTGTCGGGCTATCGCATCAAGTCGCTCCAGGGCGATGCCTTCGCGGCCGCGCCGCAGAGCGACGAATATTTCCCGGTGTTCTACTCGACGCAGCCGAAGACGTCACAGGTCTACGGCATGGATTACACGAGCATCCCGGAACGCCTTGCGGTGCTGGAGCGCGCCCGCGACAGCGATCGGGTTGCTGCCGTCCGTACCCGCCTCTACGAGCCCAGGGAGGGCGGCCGGCTGCCCGACGTCCTCGTCGCCATTCCCGTCTACGCCAAGGGAACGTCGCGCGACACGGTCGCGGACCGGCGCCGCAATCTGGCCGGCTTCGTGGTCGGCGTCTTCGATCTGCCGCTGCTGATCCAGTCCATCCGCGTGACCACCGGAGCAAGCCCCGCGGTCAGTGTGAACGTCTATCCGCCCTTCACCGGCCAGATCGTCAGCCTCGAGGAGATGCTGCCGGACTATTCGTCGGCGGCCACCGCGCCGCAGTCGATGCGGGACGTCGCACGGGTTCTGCACTGGTCGGGCAGTCTCAAGATCGGCGACACCGACTGGCAGGTGCGGGCGATGCCGACGGCCGGCGGCGCGCTGGAGACGGGCTATGATCGCGCGGCCGCGGTCCTCATCGTCGGCATGCTGCTCACGCTGTCGCTGTCCACCTATCTCATGCTCGCCAGCCGCAATTCGCGGCGGCTATCGCTGGCGAACCGGCGGGTGCTCGAGCTCGCGCAGACCGACATCCTGACCGGCCTGCCGAACCGCGCCTTCTTCCTCGCCCGGCTCGACGAGCTCAACCGCCAGCTCGACGATAACGGCGCGACCTTCTCGATCCTGATGCTCGACCTCGACCGCTTCAAGAACGTCAACGACTCCCTCGGTCACGGCGCCGGCGACGTGCTGCTACGTCAGGTGGCGCAGCGGCTGAAATCCGCGCTGCGCGCCACCGACGTGCTGGCCCGGCTCGGCGGCGACGAGTTCGCCATCATCCAGGAGGCCTGCGAGGATCAGCGCACCTGCTCGACCGAGCTCGCGGCACGGATCGCCAAGCTTGTGGCGCAGCCGTTCCTGCTGCCCGGCCATCGTGTCGAGATCGGCACCAGCATCGGGATTGCGATCGCGCCGGATCACGGCAGCGACCAGGAGCAGTTGCTGAAGAAGGCCGACCTTGCGCTCTACCGCTCGAAATCGGCGGGCCGCAACTGCTTCACCGTCTACGACGAGGCGATGTCGGCCGAGCTCGAGGCGCGCAACACGCTGGAAGGGGACTTGCGCGACGCCATCGCGCGCTGCCAGCTCGAGGTGCATTACCAGCCGTTCGTCGGTGCCACGAGCGGCGCGCGGTGCGGCTTCGAGGCGCTGGTGCGCTGGCGGCATCCGAGCCGCGGACTGATCCCGCCGGATCAGTTCATTTCGCTGGCCGAGGAGACCGGGTTGATCGTTCCGCTCGGCGAATTCGTGCTGCGGCGCGCCTGCGCGGACGCGGCCGGCTGGCCCTCCGACCTGATGGTCGCCGTGAATCTCTCGCCGATCCAGTTCAAGGAAGCCGAGCTGTTCGAGATGATCTGTGCGGCGCTGGCGGATTCCGGCCTGTCGCCCGAGCGGCTGGAGATCGAGATCACGGAATCCGTGCTGCTGGAGCGCGGCGTCGAGAATCACGCTTTCATGGAGCGGCTGAAGAGCATCGGCATTGAGCTCGCGCTCGACGATTTCGGCACGGGCTATTCGTCGCTCAGCTATCTCACCGCGTTCCCGTTCGACAAGATCAAGATCGACAAGTCGTTCATCCGCAACCTCACGCACCAGCCGCGCTCTTCCGCCATCATCTCCTCGATCGTGACGCTGGCGCGCGGGCTGGACATGTCGGTCACCGCCGAGGGCGTCGAGACAGCTGAGGAATTCGAGCGGCTGAGGGCGCTCGGCGTCAATTTCGCCCAAGGCTATCTGTTCGGGCGCCCGCAGCCGGTCGACGAGATCGCATTCGACGAGTCAGTCCAGCCGTCGCAGCTCGACGCGGCCTGAGCGCATTGCCCGACGGGCATGCGCGAAAAGCGCTTGACCCGGACACCCTCAGATGGTCCGAAGGATCGTCTAGGGATGAAACAGAAAAATGCGGCTTCCGTTCTTCTACGGCTGGGTCGTGGTCGCCGTGACCTTCGTCACCATGGCCATCGGCGTCAACGCGCGCACGGCCTTCTCATTGTTCTTTCCGCCGATCATCTCCGAATTCGGCTGGGAGCGCGGCATCACCGCGGGTGCCTTCTCCTTCGGCTTCGTCGCCTCGGGCGTTGCGAGCCCGCTGATCGGCCGCCTGATGGATCGCGCCGGCCCACGCGCGGTGATGGAGCTCGGCGTGGCGCTGATGGGCGGCGGGCTGCTGCTGGCGCCGCTCACCAGCCAGCCCTGGCATCTCTATCTCACCATCGGCGTCATGGTCGGCGCCGGCAGCGTCTGTCTCGGTTATTCCGGCCAGTCGCTGTTCCTGCCGAACTGGTTCATCCGCAAGCGCGGCTTTGCCATCGGCATCGCCTTTGCCGGCGTCGGCATCGGTTCGGTGACGCTGCTGCCATGGGTGCAGCACATGATCGAGCAGACCGGCTGGCGCACCGCCTGCACCGCGATGGGCCTGCTCGTCCTGATCGCGCTGGCGCCGATCAATCTGCTGCTGCACAGGCGCCCCGAGGATATCGGCCTCCAGCCGGACGGCGATGCGGCGCATGCCGCAGGCGCGGTAAAGCCGATCTCCAATGTGGTCGACCCCGTCTGGGTCAATACCGACTGGACGCTGAAACGCGCCGTCGCGACCGCGCGGTTCTGGTGGATCGCGGTCGGCTATTTCTCCGGCCTGTACATCTGGTACGCGGTGCAGGTGCATCAAACGAAATTCCTGCTCGATATCGGCTTCAGCCCTTCTGTCGCGGTGTGGGCGCTCGGCATCGTCAGCCTGCTCGGCATTCCCGGCCAGATCGTGCTCGGCCATGTCTCCGACCGCATCGGGCGCGAGTGGGTCTGGGCGATCAGCTGCGCAGGTTTTGTCGTCTGCTTCGGCGCGCTGATCGCGCTGAAATATCTGCCGTCGCTCTGGCTCGTCTACGTCATGGTGTTCACGCAAGGCGCGCTCGGCTACGGCCTGACCTCGATCATGGGCGCGGTGGTGTTCGAGATTTTTCAGGGCAGGCACCAGGGCAGCATCTTCGGCACCATCATGCTCGCGGCCCTGGCGGGCGGTGCGGCAGGTCCCTGGCTCACGGGTCTGCTCTATGATCGCACCGGCGACTACACGCTCGCCTTTGCCATCGCCATGGTCGTGAGCGGCTTGTCGGCGCTGTCGGTGTGGCGGGCCTCGCCGGGTAAGGTGCGCGCCGTAGCCGGACGGCTGCACAAGCTCAAACCGGCATCCGAATAGGTTCCGGACGCATCAAGATAGCTCTGCCGTTTTCGCGAAGCATTAAGCATGCTGCCTCTTGGCGCGGTGCGGCGGAATGGCAAAAACGTCTTGGACACCATCGGAGCGTTAACCTCTCGCCGATTGCCGCATTTCCCGATGCCGCCGGTTCAGACGATGTCCGCCTCCGATCGCCTTGTCACAGAAACTCAGGACGTGCCGCGCGCCGTGCTCGAACGCGCCGACGACGGCATCGTCATCGTCGATGAGGCGCATCGCATTACGCATTTCAACCCCGCCGCGGAACGGATCTGGAAGCTCGCCGCTACCGAGGTGCTCGGCCGCGATGCCGCCGTTCTCGCCCTCAAATGCCTGGAGGCCGGTGCGACCGCGGATCTCCGCGAGGAGATCAGCCTCGTGCGGCGCGACGGCAGCCGTATCAAGGCGCTTGTGTCGATGTCGTCGGCGACGGTCGATGGCGCGACCCATCGCATCGTGTTCGCGCGCGACGTCACCCTCGATGCCGAACGCCGCGCCAGGATCGGGCTTCTCCACGCGGTCTCCGACCAGACTAACCGCGTGGTGATCATCACCGACGTCGAGCAGAACATCGTCTACGTCAATTCCGCGTTCACGGCTCTGTTCGGCTATACCAGCGAGGAGGCCGAAGGGCGCCGCGCGGGCGAGCTGATCGCCGGCCGCCACACCGATCGCAACGCCGTTGTGAATCTCGTCAGGCGCCTGATGACTGGCGGCCACGGCGGCGAGGTCGAGGTGCTCGTCTACGACAAGGACGGCGAGGAGATCTGGGTCTGCGCCCGGATCGATGCCTTCCGCGACAGGAAGGGGCGGGTCAAGCAGATCTTCGCGCTGCTCGATGACATCACCGAGTCCAAGCAGCTCCGCTCGCTCCAGCAGCTCATCATGAGCGCGCTGGCCGACGAGATTCCGATCGCCGACATCGCCGACAGGCTGTGCCGCCGGGTCGAGGAGATCGCACCCGACGTGGTCTGCTCGCTGCTTCACATCGATGCCGCGGGCCTGGTCCATCCGCTCGGCGGACCTAGCCTGCCCGACGATTATTCTCGCGCATTGGATGGCGTCGCGATCGGCCCCAATGTCGGCTCCTGCGGCACCGCGGCCTTCTACGGCGTGCCGGTTCTGGCCGAGGATCTCGACACCGACCCGCGCTGGCAGCCTTACAAGGCCATGCCGCTCGCGATCGGCCTGCGCGCCTGCTGGTCGACCCCGATCAAGGCCAAGGACGGCCGCGTCATCGCCACCTTCGCGTTCTATTTCCGTGAGCCGCGTGCGCCGAGCAAATGGCACCGGCGCATCGTCGATGCCTGCGTCAATCTCGGCGCCTTCGCGATCGAGCGCAAGGAGGCGCGCGCCGAGATCGCGCGGCTCGCCTATCACGACATCCTCACCGGCCTGCCCAACCGCGCGCAGCTGCGCCACCTGATCACCACTGCGATCGATGCCTGCTCGACCGGCAGCCATGTCGCGCTGGCCTTCCTCGACGTCGATCATTTCAAGGACGTCAACGATACGCTCGGCCACGCCGCCGGCGACGAGCTCTTGATCCAGCTCGCGCAGCGCCTGCGCGAGCAGATCGGGCCCGAAGACATGCTGGGACGGCTCGGCGGCGACGAGTTCGTCATCCTGCTGCCGCAACGTAACGCCGAGGCCGCCGAGCGTATCGCGGCCGGGATCGCGGAAGCGCTGGCCGCGCCTTTGAGGCTCGGATCGAAGCTGATGCCGATGTCGGCCAGCATCGGCATCAGCCTCTATCCCGATCACGCGACGGACATCGACACTTTGATGCAGCAGGCCGATGCCGCCATGTACATGGCCAAGCAGGCCGGCCGCTCCACCCATCGCCTGTTCAGCGCCGAGATGAACGGGCTGACCGAGCAGCGGCTGGCGCTGATCGCGGCGCTGCGCCGCGCCATCGCGGACGGCGCGCTCAGCCTCAGCTACCAGCCGCAGATCCGCAGCTGCGACGGCGCCATCCATGGCGTCGAGGCGCTGGCGCGCTGGCATGATGCCGAGCTCGGCGATGTCTCGCCGGCGAAATTCATCCCGCTTGCCGAGGAGTGCGGCCTGATCGAGCAGATCGGCCTGTGGTCGGTACGCGAGGCCTGCCGGCAGATGGCGAGCTGGCGCGGCGCCGGGCTCAATGTCCCCAGCGTCTCCGTGAACCTGTCGCCGATCAATTTCCGCAACGTCACGTTGGCCGAGCGCCTGAAGGACATCCTGGCCGGATACGATTTGCCGCCGGACGCCCTGATGCTCGAGATCACGGAGGGCGCCTTCATGCATGACAGCGTCGCCGCGCTCGAGACCATGAATGCGATCCGCGAGCTCGGCGTCGGGCTCTCGGTGGACGATTTCGGCACCGGCTATTCCAGCCTCAGCCGCCTTGCGCATCTGCCGATCCGCGAGCTCAAGATCGATCGCAGTTTCATGCGCGACATCGAGCGTGACGCTGGCGCGCTCGCGATCGCCACCGCCGTGGTGCGTGTCGGTCAGGGCCTTGGCATGACCGTCGTCGCCGAAGGCGTCGAGACCGAGGGCCAGCGCAGGACGCTGGCCGAGCTCGGCTGCGACGTCGTGCAGGGCTTCCTCTATGCGCCTGCGCTCGCGCCCGTCGCCTTCGAGCGCTGGCTGATCGAGCACTGCGCCGAGCAGGCGAGGGCGATGTTGGGGCGGCTGGATGTTGCGGTGGTGGAACGCGAGGCGGTGAAGCGGTCAGCTTAGGCCGTGTACCTAACAACCCGGCGGATGACTACGTCCGCTTTGCTCCTATAGCGACCAAGTTCGTGCGGCAGCGCAGTCAGTCGCGATGGGCCAAAGAGGTTCGCGGCAGCGTGATAATGAGCTCGGTAAACACACCCAGCTCGCTCTCGACATCGAGGGTTCCGCCGTGTTGTTTGACAATGATGTCATGGGTCATCGACAGACCGAGCCCCGTGCCTTCGCCAGCTGGCTTGGTAGTAAAGAAGGGATTGAACATTTTTTCCTTCACCTCGACCGGAATCCCGGTGCCGTTGTCGCGGATGCGAATTTCGACCTTGTCGTCAAGGTTGTTCGTGGTCGCACTCAGCACAGGCTCAAAGGTCTCGTCTCCCGCCTCGGACTTGCGCCTGGTCGCGGCATAGAAGCCGTTGGAGATCACGTTGAGCAGCGCGCGCGTGATCTCCTGCGGATATACCTCGATTTCGCCCGCGTCGGGGTCGAGGTCCTGCGTGAGCGTGATGTTGAAGTCGGACTTCTCTGCGCGCGCGCCATGGTAGGCTAGATTAAGACTCTCCTGGACGAGGGCATTGATGTCGGCGAGGCGGCGCTCGCCCGGTCCCTCGCGTGAGTGCAGCAGCATGTTCTTGACGATGGAATCGGCCCGCTTGCCGTGCTGCACGACCTTTTCGAGGTTGCTCTTCAAAAGCGCCGTCAGCTCATCGACTTCGGTGCGGATCTTGTCGACGAGTTCGGCGGGCTTGAGGGCCTCGTTCAACTCCTCGGTCAACTCCGCTGAAAGGGCTGCGAAATTATTGACGAAGTTGAGCGGGTTCTTGATCTCGTGCGCAATGCCCGCGGTGAGCTGGCCGAGCGAGGCAAGCTTTTCGGTCTGCACCAGGCGGTCCTGTGCGGTGCGGAGGTCGTCGAGGGATTGCGAGAGATCGTCGGTTCGCTGCCGCAGCTCCTTGAGCAGTCGTGTGTTTTCGATGGCGATCACCGCTTGTGCCGCAAAATGTTCCAGCAACTCGACCTGTTTGTCGCTGAACTCTTGCACTTCCTTGCGGTAGACAGCAAAGCCACCGACAAGCTCGCTCTCCTTGAGCATCGGCACAATCAGAACGGTGCGGGCTGCGGCGACCTTGTAGATCAGATCGTCGGGATGCTCTGTGGCGATATCGGCAATGTGAACCAGCGCCTTGGTCTCGACGAGGCGCCCCAGCGAAGGCGCCCCATCAAACGGCGCGATGAAGTGTGGCGGCGTTTCCTGGTCGGGCGCGTACAATTGCGGCACGTTTTGCGCGGCCATTCGCGCCACCCGCCGCAACCTGTCGCCTTCGTATAGGAGCAGCGTCCCAAAACTGGCACGGCAGATGCGCACGGCATTTTCCAGCATGGCCTCGAACACCGGCCCAAGTCCGCCAGGCGAACTGGATATGACTTGTAGCACTTCCGACGTCGCGGTTTGCCGCTCCAGCGCTTCCCTCGTTTCATTGAACAATCGCGCGTTCTCGATCGCAATCACCGCCTGGTCGGCGAAGGTCTGTAGCAATTGCACGTGATGGTCGGCGAATGAACCGGTCTCGACTCGCGTCACGGTGATCAAGCCGATAGGCACCCCATTGCTCATCAACGGCGTGAACAACATGCTGCGAAAGCCGCGCAATCGCGCCAAATCCCTGGCCAGTATGTTTGGCGAGGATTCGGTATCGACAATCTGCATTGGTTTGCCATCACGCAGCAACTCGAAGGGCGCCGAAGACGTTGTGAGATGCCGCGGGAACGAAGCTCGCAACGCTTCGTCAGCGACCGGATTGGTCGGCGTGAACGCCTCTAGGTGTTGCATGCCGTCGATATAGCGAAACACTGACGTAGAGAAACCGCCAATCAGCCTGTTGGCGCTGATCGCAATCGCCTCGAATACCGGCTGCGCATCGTCAGGCGAACTTGCGATGACCTTCAATATTTGGGCCGTCGCCGCCTGCTGCTCGCGGGCCTCCTTCAGGTCTTTGCTCGGACCGGCGACCGAACGACGATTCGCTCGGCTGGCCGCTGGCGCAATGCGGCGCTTGCTCTTGGTGGTCTTGCGGCCCTTGCGGGTCTTCGCCTGGCTCGTCTTGCCGCCCGTTCTTGATGGCCGCGCCATATCCGCCCCCAAAGGGTCAAGAAGGGTATCTTATCGGTCCAAACCATCATTCAGGAAGGGCCGGGATAGCCTGAATCGCATGTCACCGGGCCGGGCTGATGTCCGAGAACATTTTCGACGGTTTCGGCAGAGATTGTCGGCCGGCTGATGTCCGCTTCTACCTCGCAGGCGTCCAACCGGGGTCTGTCCGGAATAGTGGCCTGTTCCTCTCCCGCAAGCGGGAAAGGTGAACAGGTCCGCGGCATTCGAACCTGAAGCCGCTCCGCTCTAGCAACGGCCCCGCGCCATGCTCATGCAGTCGTGTCCGGCTCGTCCTTTGCGCCGAGCACGCCGAGCCGCTCGGCGATCCTGACCAGCTCGACCACCGATTGAACCTGAAGCTTCTCCATGATCGCGCTCCGATGCGCCTTGATGGTCCGCTCGGTGCTGCCGAGCTCGCGCGCGGCATGCTTGCTCGTCTTGCCCTGGACGATGATCTGGAAGACCTGCCGCTGGCGCGGGGTGAGGGTCGAAAGCCGGGCCCGAAGCGCTTCCAGTTCGCCGTCGAGTTCGCGCGCGTTGCGATGCCGCGCGATCGCGCGTGCGATAGCGCTTAAGAGATCATCCGCGCCAACCGGCTTGATGAAGAAGTCGTCCGCGCCCGCCTTGATCGCCTTCACGGTGACGCCGACATCAGGATAAGCGCTCAGAAAGATGATGGGCAGTGTCGAGCCGCGCTCGGTCAAGCGGCTCTGCAGCTCGAGCCCGCTCATGCCCGGCATCCTGACGTCCAGAAGAATGCAGCCCTTGCTTTCGTCGGGCTGCTGTTCCAGCAACTGTTGCGCCGATGCATAGGTGGCGACGCGGTATCCGCTTGCCTCTAGAACTTGTTGGATGGCCGATAGGTACGATGCGTCGTCATCCACGACATGGACGATGCCGGGCAATGAATTCTCCTGAACGAAAAGTAGCCGCAGTGCTTGCTTTTCTTGATTGTTGGTGCAGCGCCTTCTCGTCCGGTCGTTGCCGGATCACGTCGCTCTTGAATGGCAGTTACGTCCTGAAATCGCGAGGTGCAAATTAAATTTGGTACAACATGCGGTACCCGACGTTGAGTGTGTCCTTTTGATCGCAAACCGGGCGGCGCGCGTGACAGAGGTGTCATCTGCAGCCACGCCCTAGTTCGACGAAAGTCCTGTCCTGCGCCGCAAATCCGTAATTGCACGCAGAAAGCTGTCGGCCGGCGTCGTCTCGGGATCGATCAGCCGGTGCAGGCGGAACCCGTCTTCCAGCGCGAGCACGACGGAGGCCATCCAGGGCGGGTTCACGGTGTCGTTCTTGCCGTTGCCCTTCAATGTCGCCTCGACGATGTCGGCGACCAGCTTGCGCCGCGCGCGCAGGCGTTTTGCTAGTTCGGGGCGGCGCTTCTCGGCGCGCGCGACGTAGAGGATCATCTCCATGTGGAGCAGGGGCGCGCGGCCGAGCGGATCCTGCCGGCTGCGGTCCATCGCCTTCAATGCCGCGATGAAATCATCGAGATTGTCGTGCTGGGCGAGGATGTCCATGTTGCGGCGGATCGATTGCTCGACATGGTCCTCGAGCATGGCGATGATCAGCTCGTCCTTGCTCTTGAAATTGGAATAGAAGGCGCCGCGGGTGAAGCCCGCGGCCGCCGCGATCGCCTCGATGCTGGCGCCGCCGATGCCGTCCTCCTCGAACACGCGCGCGGCCGCCTCGAACAGTCTGTCGCGCGTGTCGTCCCTGGTCGGCCTGGTTCTCACCCTTGACATCGGCGCAGCTTAGGGCAGAATGCAACTCGATACAATAATGTATCGAGTTGACAGCAGTTCAACGGTTTTGGGGATGGTTACGCCGGGCAGGGGCTGCCTTGCGTATGCGTGTCATGCGGCAACCGATTGAGGTCACCATGAACGAGCAAGTGCAACCCGCAGGCGGCGATCCGCTGTTCAACCCGCTGTCGCCGGACTTCATCCGCGATCCCTATCCGCATTACGACCGCCTGCGCGCGATCGACCCGATCCATGTGACGCCGTTCGGCCAGTTCGTCGCCAGCCGCCACGCCGATGTCAGCCTCGTGATGCGCGACAAGCGCTTCGGCAAGGATTTCGTCGAGCGCTCCAAGCGCCGTTACAGCGAAAAGATCATGGACGAGCCGGTGTTCCGCAGCATGAGCCACTGGATGCTGCAGTCTGATCCGCCTGACCATACTCGCCTGCGCGGCCTGGTCGTGAAGGCCTTCACCGCCCGCCGCGTCGAGGACATGCGGTCGCGCATCCAGGAGATCGTCGACCAGGCCATCGATGCCGTGATCGCGCGCGGCCACATGGACCTGATCGAGGATTTTGCCTTCCGCCTGCCCGTCACCATCATCTGCGACATGCTCGGCATCCCCGAGGACCATCGCGAGGTCTTCTACAAGAGCTCGCGCGACGGCGGCCGGCTGCTCGACCCCGTGCCGCTGACGCCGGAGGAGATCGCCAAGGGCAACGCCGGCAACATGATGGCGCAGATGTATTTCCAGCAGCTGTTCGAGCTGCGCCGCAAAAATCCCGGCGACGACCTCATCACGCAGCTGGTGCAGGCCGAGGAGGATGGCAACAAGCTCACCAATGAGGAGCTGACTGCCAACATCATCCTGCTGTTCGGCGCCGGCCACGAGACCACGGTCAATCTGATCGGCAATGGTCTGTTGGCGCTCCACCGCAATCCTGACCAGCTTGCGCTGCTCAAGGCGCGGCCGGAGCTGATGGTGGGCGCGATCGAGGAATTCCTGCGCTACGATTCCTCGGTGCAGATGACCGGCCGCGTCACGCTGGAGGACATCGAGGATCTCGGCGGCAAGCAGATCCCCAAGGGCGAGACCGTGCTCTGCCTGCTCGGCTCGGCCAACCGCGATCCCGCCGTTTACCCTGATCGCCCCGACCGGCTCGACGTCACCAGGCAGAACGTGAAGCCGCTGTCCTTCGGCGGCGGCATCCATTTCTGCCTCGGGGCCCAATTGGCGCGCATCGAGGCTGAGATCGCCATCGCGACGCTGCTCCGGCGGCTGCCTGATTTGCGCATCGACGACGTCGAGAGCCCGAAATGGCGGCCGACCTTCGTGCTGCGCGGCCTGACGCAGCTCCCGGCCAGCTGGTGAGGCCGCAGCGTTAACCTCCGCGCGCAACAGTCGCTGTGACTTCGCCACACTTCCCTCTATATAAGGGGCTGTTCCGGCGCGCCTGAAGCCTCAAGGCCAAGGTTTGCAGGGGTCAAGGTTTGGCCCGGGTGCCGGTTTGGCCGAGGGGAGACCCGTGCAGACGACGCTGCTCGGATTGGCGATTGCCTTCATCTTAGCGCTTCTGGCGGCGCTGATCGGGCCTTACTTCATCGACTGGAACCAGTTCAGGCCCCAGTTCGAGGCGGAGGCCGGCCGGATCATCGGCGTGCCGGTGCGGGTGGCGGGCGAGCTGGACGCGCGGCTCCTGCCGGCGCCGACCTTGCGGCTGCGCTCGGTGACATTCGGCGGCAACAACGATCTCGGCCGGCTGCGCGCCGACAAGCTCGACGTCGAGTTCAGCCTGGGCTCCCTCATGCGCGGCGAATGGCGCGCCACCGAGCTGACCGTGGGCGGCATGGCGGTCGATCTCGGCCTCGATGCGCGCGGGCGGGTCGATTTGCCGTCCACCGCGAACGGCAGCTTCAACCTCGCCTCGCTCGCCATCGAGCGGGTGAACCTCACCGGGCGCATCGCCTTGCACGATGCCGCCAGCCGTTCGACGCTGGAGCTGACCGACATCGCGTTCTCCGGCGACGTCCGCTCGCTCGCCGGCTCGGTGCGCGGCGACGGCAGTTTCAAGGTGTCGGGTATGCGCTACCCGTTCCGCATCTCCTCCGGCCCGAGCGCCGACGGCAGCGCCACGCGTCTGCATCTCAACGTCGATCCCGGCGAACGCGCGATCCTGGCCGATCTCGAAGGCGTGCTCGCCTTCGACAACCGCCAGCCGAAATTCGACGGCGCGCTGACGCTCGCCGTGCCCGCGGCGAAGAAGCCGGGCGAGGCGGGACCGACGCCGTGGAAGCTCACCGCAAAACTCAAGGCCGACCCGGCCGGCGCCAGGTTCGACCAGATCGATGCGAGCGTCGGCACTGATGACAACGCACTGAAAGCCGGCGGCGTCGGTGACCTCAGGTTCGGCGCTTCGCCGCTGCTGCGCGCGGTGCTGTCGGCCCGCCAGATCGATGCCGACAGGCTGGCAGCCAAAAACGATTCCGAGCCGCTGCGCATCCTGCCGGCGCTACGCGCGGGCCTCGCCGCGATCCCGCAGGCGCCGATCCCGGCGCAGATCGAGTTCAACTCCGACCAGATCATGCTCGGTGGCCGCCCGCTCCAGAACATCGCGGCGGAGCTTGCGACCGACGGCCGGTCCTGGACCTTCCGGCGGCTCGAGCTGCGCGCGCCGGGCATGACGCAGCTCTCGCTGAACGGCGCAACCCCGGGCGCCGACAGTTTCAGCGGCCGCCTCAACGTCGAGTCGTCAGATCCCGATACGCTGGTCGCCTGGCTCCTGGGCCGCAGCGAGATCAACCGCCGCAGCACCCGGCCGCTGCGCCTTGCCGGCGACGTGACCATTGCCGCCAACCATCTCGCCGTCGACAGGCTGAAGGCCGACATCGAGGGTGGCGCCGTCGAGGGACGGATTGCCTTCGTTCAGACCGGCGCGAGCAAGGGCTCGCGGATCGATGCCGAGCTCAAGGCCGACCGGCTCGATCTCGACGCCGCCGCGAGTTTCGTCCGCGCGCTCGCCGGGCCGCAAGGTGAATGGCCGGAGGAAGCCAAGCTCTCGCTCGATGTCGGCCGCGCCATCTCCGCCGGGCAGGAGCTGCGGCCGTTCGCGGCAAAGCTCGGCTATTCGCCGGCGTCGCTGTCGCTGGAGCAGTTGCGGTTCGGCCAGACCAGCGGCGTGACCACGGAAGCGAGCGGCAGCTTCGACCGCACCAGGGCCACCGGCAAGCTCGCGCTGAAATCCTCCGCCAATTCGCTGCGCGAGCTGACTGCGCTGATCGAGCCGTTTGCGCCGTCGGTGCGTGCGCGCCTCGATGCCCTGCCGTCGCTGCCGGGCGCAGCCCGCCTGAAGCTCGACCTCAGCCTCGACAAGAATGCCGAGCATGCCGATCGCAGCGACGCCCGCGCCGTGCTCGATCTCGACGCGCCGCAGCTCAAGGCCAATGCGACGCTGGCTGCGCAGACACCGGTGGCGGCCGTCAATGGCATCGATATCGACAAATTGCAGAGCAGCGACTTCACGCTGGAATCGAAAGTCTCGACGCCGCAGGCCGGCGCATTGCTGGCCATGCTCGGCCTCGATCGCGTGGTGGCCGCGGGCGAGGGCGCGTCGCAGTTCGAAGGCAAGCTGAGTGGCGCCTGGCGGCGGCCGCTGCAACTCAACGCAAAACTTAGCGGCGGCGGGCTGGATGCGGATGCGCAGGGCAGCGTCGAACTGTCGGACCCGAAAGCCAGCGTCAATCTGCGCGTGCGCAACGTCAACCTCGCGCCGCTGTTTGGGACGAGCACGGCCGACAAATCGGCGCAGAGCGCCAGCCTGTCCTCGCGCCTCACGCTGTCAGGCAACCGCCTGACCTTCAACGATCTCGACGGCAGCGCGGCCGGCTCGCATCTGCGCGGCCGTCTTGCGGTCACGCTCGATCAGGAGAATAGCGTCGACGGCGAGGTCGGCCTCGATACGCTCGACCTTGGGCCTGCGCTCGCGATGGCGATCGGCGCGGCGGGACGCGATGCGGGTGAGCCGCTGAGTGCGGGGCTGCTCGGTGGCTGGCGCGGCCGCATCGCCTTCCAGGCGTTGCGCGGCATGATGCCCGGCGGCATCGAGCTGCGCCCGTTCGGCGGCATGATCCGCAGCGACGGCCAGTCGCTCGCGCTCGATGGCCTCAAGGGTGGTGTCGGCGGCGGCGAGATGTCGGCGAGTTTTGACGCGCGCAATGGCGCCAATGGTCTTGCCCTGAATGTGCGCATCGAGCTCAGCAATGTCGATGCGACCGTGCTGCGCTACCGCGATCTCGCGCTGCCGAAGGGCCGCGCCTCGGTGCAGATGGCGCTGACCAGCCAGGGCCGCAGCGTCGCGGCGCTCACCGGCGCGCTCGCCGGCAACGGCACCGTGACGCTGGAATCCGCCGAGATAAGCGGCCTCAATCCGCGCGCCTTCGAGATCGCCATCCGCGCCAGTGACGGCGGCCAGGTCAGCGACGACAACCGCCTGCGGCAGCTGGTCGAGCCGGCGCTGTCGGCCGCTCCCATCGCGGTCGCCTCGGCGCAGATCCCGTTCACGATCCGCGACGGGCGGCTGCGGGTCGGCGCGACGCCGCTGGAGGCCAAGAACGCGCGCGCCATCGTCTCCGGCGGCTACGACATTCCCGCCGACCAGGCCGACATCCGCGCCAGCCTGACGCCGATCATGACCGGGCTCTCCGGTGCGCCGCCGGAGATCCAGCTGTTTGCGGCAGGTCCCCCCGATAGACTTAGCCGCACCGTCGATCTCGCGCCGCTGTCGTCATGGCTTGCGGTGCGCACGATCGATCGCGAGACGCGCCGGCTCGATGCGATCGAGCGCGGCGAGCCGCCACCGGCCACCGCCGCGCTGCCGACGCTGGTCTCTCCGGAGACAGCGCCCGAGCCGGCGCCGGCCAATGTGCCGCTGCCGGGCCAGGATCCGCGCCGCGCGCCGCCCAAGAAGGCCGCGCCGATGCCGAAGGCGCCGCAGGCCGCTCCCGCCGCGCCAAGTCCTCCACTCACGAGTCCGCCGCTCGCAAGCCAGCAGGTCGCGCCCTTGCCGCCGCCGATCGAAGTGCGGCCGGCGCCGGGCCCTCCGCCCGCAAAGCCCAAGCCGAAGCCGCCGCTGGTGCTGACGCCGCAGAATCCGTGAGCGGATTGGTTTGCGCGAATTGAGCCGCGGGCTTTCTTAACCTCTCCCGCTTGCGGGAGAGGTCGCGCCGAAGGCGCGGGTGAGGGCTCTCTCCTCTTGGGGATTATCCCGTTGCGGAGACACCCTCTCCCCAACCCTCTCCCGCAAGCGGGAGAGGGAGCGCACCTCCCGCGCAGCCCCTTGCACGCCGGTTAACCCATTCCCTCGCATTTGAATGAATTTTCGTCGGCAAAACTGATTTGCCGATTTTACCGAATTCTCGCGTTTCATCTCTAGCGTTGGTTCCCAGAGGAATTCGGCGTCGCGCCAAGACAGGCGCAACGGTTCGCCAAAGAACGACCAAGAACTGGGGTATCGAGATGAACGGGGCGAAATCGCTTCTGCAGGATCTGGACGACGCGATCGCGCGCGGCACCGACGAAAGCCGGGCACGCGCGTTGTGGCACGCGACCGATCTTCTGATCACCGGCCGCTATGTCGACGACGAGATCAGCATGTTCGGCGAGGTGATCGGCCGGCTCGCCGACGAGATCGAGGTCGCCGCGCGCGTGCAGCTGTCCGAACTGATGTCGGCCTGCGACCACGCTCCGCTCAACGTCATCGAGAAGCTCGCCTTTGACGATGCGATCGAGGTCGCCGGCCCGGTGCTACGCGATTCCACCCGGATCGCCGAGAAGGTGCTGGTCGAGAGCGCCATGACCAAGGGCCAGGCGCACCTGCTCGCGATCTCGCAGCGTCAGTCGATCGGCGAGGCCGTGACCGACGTGCTGGTCAAGCGCGGCAATCAGGAGGTCGTGACCTCGGTTGCGAAGAACGAAGGCGCGCGCTTCTCCGGCTCCGGCCTCTTGCACATGGTACGTCGCGCCGAGGGCGACTCGATCCTTGCCGAGCAGCTTGGCCTCCGCAAGGACGTTCCGCGCCACATCTTCCAGCAGCTGATCGCGAAGGCGTCGGAAGACGTCCGCCGGCGCCTGGAGACCGAACGCCCCGAGATGATGGCGCAGATCCAGAGCTCGGTGACCGAGGTCACCGGCGATCTGCAATCCAAGTTCGGTCCGTCCTCGCGCAGCTATTTCGTCGCCAAGCGCGTGGTCACGACGCAGTACCGCCAGGGCAACCTCAACCAGGATTCGATCTCCAGTTATGCGCGCCAGCACCGCTTCGACGAGGTGCAGATCGGCCTGTCGCTGCTGTCGGCGCTGCCGGTCGACGTCATCGAGCGCGCGCTGATGGACCGCAACCGCGAGATGATCCTGGTGCTGTGCAAGGCGCTCGACTTCTCCTGGGATACGACCATGTCGCTGCTGTTCCTCGGCGCCAAGGATCATCTGATCACGGCGCGCGACCTCCAGGACAATGAACGCGAGTTCGGCCGGCTCAAGATCGAGACGTCGCGCAGCATCCTGAAATTCTACCAGTCGCGCAAGAACAGCGCGGGTGCCGATTCCGCCTCGGGCCGTCAGCCCGAGCTCCAGGTTCACTGAAGAATTGCACTGAGCAGGAATTCGAGAGGGGAGTATTGCAGATGTTGCCTCAGTTCGGCACCGCAGTTCGCAAGAACAAGAACCTCAACAATGCTGTCGCCACCGATCTCGGCGGCGGAGCACCCGACAAGGCCTCGGTGGACGCAGCCTGGCTCGTGCTCGAAGCCGCCAACGACCTCGGCGACCACGCCGCGATCGAGGCCTGCCGCCGCGTCATCGACGCCGAGCTGACCGGCACGGTGGCCTGCAGCGCGGATGTCGATCTCGTCGTGGGTTATTTCAGGTAAGCTGCTTCCACACCGTCATTGCGAGTGCAGCGAAATCTTCACACCGTGATCAGCGTCTTGATCGCGCGCCGTTCGTCCATGGCGCGGTATCCTTCGGCCACCTCGGACAGCGGCAGCTTGAGATCGAACACCTTGCCCGGCTTGATCCTGCCGGCGAGCACGCGGTCGATCAGGTCCGGCAGGAAGCGCCGGACCGGCGCCGGCCCGCCGAGCATGCGCCGCTGCGCAAAGAACATCGCCTCGCCCTCGAAGGTCACGCCGTGCGGCACGCCGACATAGCCGATCGACCCGCCGGGCCGTGAGCAGGCGATCGCCTGCGTCATCGATTGCTGCGTGCCGACGCACTCCAGCACGGAATCGGCACCGACGCCGCCGGTGAGATCCTTGATGCGCGCAATGCCCTCGTCGCCGCGCTCCGCCACGATGTCGGTCGCCCCAAACTCGGCGGCGAGCTTCTGCCGCGTCGCGTGACGGCTCATGGCGATGATCCGCCCGGCGCCCATCTCCCTGGCTGCCAGCACGCCCATCAATCCGACCGCGCCGTCGCCGACCACGACGACGGTCGCTCCTGCGCGGACGTTGGCGGCGTCGGCGGCATACCAGCCGGTGCCGAGCACGTCGGAGGTCGCGAGCAGATGGGGAATGAGATCGGCCGATGGAAGCTCCGCGGTCGCAACCAGCGTACCGTCCGCCAGCGGCACGCGCGCGTAGGGGGCTTGCGCGCCGGACATGAACTCGCGCTGCACGCAGGAGGAATGGAAGCCGAAACGGCAATGCGGACAGGTGTTGTCGGAGATGCAGAACGAGCCGACGACGAATTGCCCGGGCCGCACCGTCTTCACCTCGCTCCCGACCTCGACGACGACGCCGCAATATTCATGGCCCATATGCGCGGGGCCGTCGGTCGGTTGCAGGCCGCGATAGGGCCACAAATCCGAGCCGCAGATGCAGGTCGCCGACAGCTTGATGATGGCGTCGGTGGGCTTGAGGATCCTGGGATCGTCGACGGCTTCGCAGCGAACGTCGCCGGGACCGTACATGAGCGTTGCCAGCATGCTCGTAACCTTTCGGGTTTGATCGTCAGGACAGAAGCTCGATCCGTCCCGTCCCAGATAGCGCCCCGCGCGCGACCCGATTAGATGGAATAGTCCGCTTGCATTGATCGACCTGCAGCATAAATGGAGGGTTTCAGCGGCGGACAGTGATGGCCAGGCACGATTTCAACGATCTCTTGTGGTTTCTCACCGTCGCCAGGGAGCGCAGTTTCACCAAGGCAGCCGCCAAGCTCGGCATCGCCCAGTCGACCCTGAGCCACACCATCAAGCGTCTGGAAGACCAGATGGGTATCCGGCTCCTGACGCGCACGACCCGCAGCGTCGGACTCACCGAAGCCGGCGAGCGCTTGCGGTTGTCGATGGCGCCGCGCATTGCCGAGATCGAGGCCGACATTGCCGATCTGATGGCATTCCGCGACAAGCCGTCAGGGCGGATCCGGATGACGATTTCCGAGCACGCGTTCCACAGCGTGGTGTGGCCGAAGCTCCAGCCGGTCCTGAAGGATTACCCGGACATCAAGCTCGAGGTCAGCCTCGACAGTGGATTTCGCAACATCGTCGAGGAGGGCTTCGACGCCGGCGTCCGTCTCGGCGAGAGCGTCGAGAAGGACATGGTCGCGGTGCGGATCGGACCGGACTGGCGGCTGGTGGCCGTGGGCTCACCCGGCTACTTCGCCGAGCACGGCGCGCCGACGCATCCCCACGAGCTCGTGCGGCACAATTGCATCAACCTGCGCATGGAACGGGCGGGCGGGCTCTATGCGTGGGAGTTCGCCA
Organism: Bradyrhizobium iriomotense; assembly: GCF_018130765.1. GTDB lineage: Bacteria > Pseudomonadota > Alphaproteobacteria > Rhizobiales > Xanthobacteraceae > Bradyrhizobium > Bradyrhizobium iriomotense_A. The sequence continues at coordinate 64,050 of NZ_JAFCJZ010000013.1, read as the reverse complement.
AGGCAGGCCAGGAGCTTCGCGTCCGCGTCGACGGACAATTGACGTTCAACAATTCCTACGCCCAGGTCGATGCAGCCCTGAAGGGATACGGCATCGCCTATGCGCCGGAGAACATCGCGCAGCAGCACATCGCCTCGGGCGACCTCGTGCTGGTGCTGGACGATTGGTCGCCGACATTCGACGGTTACCACATCTACTATCCGAGCCGTCGCCAGAACGCACCCGCCTTCAAGGTCATCGTCGACGCGCTGCGCCATCGCGGCGAGTGATCGGGCTGCTGTGCGATCTGAGTCGATCGAGAGACCGCGCTTGGCCGCCTCCTTGCGTCCAATGCAAAATGCAAAAAGGCCCCGCCGAAGCGAGGCCTCCTTGTTCGACCGTGCTGGCTCGCACTAATCGTCCCAATAATGATAACGACGGATCACGACGCCGCGGTCGTAGTCACGATCGTGGTGATACCAGCCACGATGCCAGCCGCGGTCATGCTCGTAGAAGCGTGCGCGGGGGCCGACATAATAATCCCTGTCGCCGCCGATATAGACGCCGAAGCCGGCCGCGTTGGCGATGGTAGGGGTCCCGATTGCAAGCGTCGCTACGGCTGCAAGAGCGTAAGTCAGCTTCTTCATCTGTTCCTCCTTGGTCTGCATCGTCGCCTGGTCAACGGCTGCCGCCAGCACCTGTTGCAGGAACAGCGACGAAACTTTCTTGAATGGCTGTTCAGGTCGGTTGCGTTCAGGTGTTTCACCGAAGCTCCTGACGGAACCGTGCCAGGCGACAGGACGCAGCCAACCATGCCTCTCGAAAAGCGGGTGCCATTGTACTTCAGCAACGTAAGGCTGACATTCCCTTGATCTAGATCAATCAGAACGGGGGCCGTTCCGTTTCTCCTACACCTGAACACGGAATGGGCTCGATCTCGTCGCGAGCAGGGAGCGTCTGATACCAAGCATTAAGTTCACCCATCCGGCGCGTGCAACGGCTTTTCGACACCAATCTCTGAACCCAATACGTATTGCTCACACCCATTCATGGAGCGATGCCATATGCGACAGCATGCAACTTGCTTCACCTTGACTGTTGCCGGGCTGCTCTGCGCGCCGGATGGGCGACAGCACAAACTGCGCCCGCAGCCCCACGTTGGGCGCAACTTCGCGCGCGCCAGGGGAGAATTGCTTTTAGACCGGTGCGGACGAACGCGTGACCTTCCGCAAGCAGATTTCGAAAAGGCTTAGCCGAACTCCCGACAGGAGACGCTGACATGACGAGAAGCTTAAAACTGGTTCAGATCGCGGGGCTGCTGGCAGCAACCATAGTGCTGGGCGCGGAAGCGGCTGTGGCGCAAACCGCTCCGCCAGCGCCGTCGATGAAAACAATCGGCACGCCCGCGGCCGCAGCCAAGCCAGACATCGTGCCCTCCCTGTTCGTGTTGAACTCCCACGGCGCGACGCTGCAGGGCGATACCCTGACGCTGACCGGCGTGACACCGAGCGCCATCATATTTGCCGATCGGCCGGTCAGAGCGGCAGGCCACCAGCCGACCGCTGACGTCATCGCGGAATGGGGATCGGGTGATGACAGCTTTGCCAAGAATCCTCCGAATGCCACCGTCTCCGTCCTCGGCAAGGAAGGCTCGGTGAAAGACGCCGTCGTGGTGCTGAAGAATCCGAAGCTCGAGGGCGACAAGCTGACCTTCAATGTTCAGATCCTCGAAGGTGATCTCGCCGGCGCGGATGGCGGGGCTGCCCTCTTTATCGACATCATCGGCCGCCCGTTCACGCCGCTGTCGTTTGCGGGCGTAGCGCGTCGCTCCGCGTTTCGCGGTGCGATGTATGCCGGCGCCGTGGGAGCGGCGGCATACGCAGCGCCCTATGCGTACGGCTACGGCCGCCCCGCCTGCGGCTATTACCCTTATCCACCTTGCTATTGAGGCGAGTGAGAGGGCGACACGCGGGCCCTGTCAATGAAAAGCGATAACAGGTTTTCGATATCGAATCCCAAGGGAGGCCATCCCATGAGCATCACCCGTCGCAACGTCATGATTGGCAGCATGAGCCTGCTCGCCGGCACCTCGATGAGCGCACCAACTCGCGCCGAGCTTGGTGAACTTCTCGGCATCGGCGAGGGACTTGAGGATTTCGCGCTCGCCACTGATGCCTACATCTACGGCTATCCGCTGGTAACGATGGAGATGACGCGCAGGGTCATCACCAACGTCGCGGCACCGGAGGGGACAAAGGCGCCGATGGGGCAGATCATCAAGCTGCGCGAGTATCCAAATGCGTCCTTCCGGGACGTGACTGCGCCGAATGCTGACACGCTTTACACCACCGCCTTCTTCGACGTCGGCAAGGAGCCGTGGGTGCTCAGCCTCCCCGACATGAAAGGCCGCTATGCACTCTTTCCGATGCTGGACGGCTGGACCACGGTATTCCAGGTGCCTGGCAAGCGAACCACCGGCACCGCCGCGCAGACCTACGCCATCACCGGACCCGGCTGGAAAGGCACACTGCCGGCCGGTGTCAAGGAGTACAAGTCGCCCACCAGCATCGTGTGGCTGCTCGGCCGCATCTACTGCACCGGTACGCCGGAGGACTACGCCGAAGTGCACAAGTTGCAGGACGACGTCAAACTCGTGCCGCTGAGTGCCTACGGCAAGCCCTACACGCCGCCGCCGGGCACGGTCGATCCGTCCCAAGACATGAAGACGGCAGTGCGCGAACAGGTCAACCGCATGGACACGACGGCCTATTTCACGCTGCTTTGCAAGCTGATGAAGGACAACCCGCCGGCGGCTGCGGATGCGCCTCAGCTCGCCAGGTTCGCCAGGATCGGCATCGTGCCGGGACAGGATTTCGATGCAAGCAAGCTCAAAGCAGATTTCGTCAAACACGTACCGGAAATCGGGTTCGACCGGATCATGCTCCAGTTCAAGATCAACAAGGACGTGAAGGATGAGAACGGCTGGGGATTCACGACCAAAACAGGCATCTACGGCACCGACTATCTGATGCGGGCGTTCGTCACGGCCATCGGGCTCGGTGCAAACCGGCCGCAGGATGCCGTCTATCCGACTTCGACGAAGGATGCGGAAGGCCGAAAGTACAACGGCACCAACAGATATGTCATCCGCTTTCCCAAGGGACAGTTGCCGCCGGCGCAGGGTTTCTGGTCGGTGACGATGTATGACGCCGACTATTTCTTCGTCGCGAACCCGATCAACCGCTATTCGATCAGCGCGCGGCAGAATCTGAAATCCAACCCTGACGGCTCGACCGACCTCTACATCCAGAAAGAATCGCCCGGGAAGGACAAGGAATCGAACTGGCTGCCGGCACCGGCAGGCGACTTTGTGCTGATGATGCGGCTGTACTGGCCGAGCGAGAAGAACCCCTCGATCATCAACGGATCGTGGAAGATTCCGCCGGTGAAAAAGGACGGGGTCGCGTGAACCTCACCACGCTTGCGTTGGGGGATGAAAGCCCCCGGCGCGCCGCGATGGGCGGCCCGTGAAGCAACTACAAGAGGAGACGTTCAAATGCTGACGAAGCGCGATCTTCTTCGTTCCGCCGCCCTCGCCGCGATCACCGCCTCGACGGCAAAATCCGTCCCAGTACATGCGCAGACAAGCACCGATCGTCCGGGCTTCTTCAAGGCAAAGGACATTGCCGAAGCCGGCTTCATCTACGGCCTGCCGATCGTGATGAACTACGCCGTCATGTACGAGTACGCCGTCGATCGCAATTCCGGGCAATTCAAGGCGCCATTCAATCAGATCAAGAACGAACCCAACGTATTCACCTACAAAGACACTGCCATTGTCACGCCGAACAGCGACACGCCCTATTCGTTCGTGTGGATGGACCTGCGGGCGGAGCCGGTCGTCCTGTCCGTTCCGGCAGTAGACCCCAAGCGCTACTATTCGGTCATGCTCTGCGACGGCAATACCTACAACTACGGCTATATCGGCAGCCGTGCCACGGGAAGTGAACCGGGCGACTACATGGTGGTGGGGCCGGATTGGAAGGGCGCGACCCCACCCGGGATCAAGAAGGTGTTCCGGTCAAGCACACAGTTTTCAGTGGCTGGCTATCGCACCCAGCTTTTCAACCCGGATGATCTCGACAACGTCAAGAAGGTGCAGGATGGATACAAGGTACAGACGCTTTCCGCCTATCTGAAACAACCGGGCACGACTGCCGCGGCGACCGTCGACTTCCCAAAGATCGACAAGCAGCTCGTGAAAACGAACTTCTTCGAATACCTCGACTTCGCGCTGCAGTTCGCGCCCGCCCAAGAGAACGAGAAGGAGATACGCGCAAAGCTTGCCGCCATCGGCGTCGGGCCGGGCAAGACCTTCAACTTCAAGGACCTGCCGCTGGAACAAAAGCTCGAAGTCGGTCTCGGCATGAAGGAAGGTGAGCGCAAGATCGATGAGGCCGTCGCGACGGTCGGCAAGGATGTCAACGGCTGGCGGATCAGTTCGTTGCCGGGCGATAGCGCGCACTACAATGGCGACTGGCTGAAGCGCGCTGTCGCCGCCAAGGCCGGTATCTACGGCAATGATGCCGTGGAGGCGGTATATCCGCTCACGCGCAGCGACAGCGATGGCCAGACTCTCGATGGCGGCAAGCACAATTACACGCTGACCTTTGCACCGGGTCAGCAGCCGCCGGTGAGTGCCTTCTGGTCCATCACAATGTACGACGGCAAGACGCAGTTGCTCATCGAGAATCCGATCAACCGGTATCTGATCAATTCACCGATGCTGCCGGCCATGAAGACGAATCCGGACGGGTCGTTGACGCTGTACATCCAGAACAAATCTCCAGGCGCCGACAAGGAAGCCAATTGGCTGCCGGCCCCGAACGGCCCGATCTATCTGGTGATGCGGCTCTACTGGCCGAAGACAGAACCACCCTCGGTCCTGCCCGCGGGCGAAGGCACCTGGCAGCCGCCCGGAATAAAGAGGGTTTGATAGAAGGGCAAATAGCTGCCGGCTTATAGGTCCCGCCGCTGGTGTGCGGCGGGACCGGTATGACACCGAGGTAAGTCAGTCCGTCGATCAATGGCCGCGACGAAGTGAATGGAGATTACCTAAGGAGCCTTTAGATGCTTATCATCCTGACGCTCTACGTCGTCCTGGTGTGGCTCGTATTCTCCAAGCTCAAGCTGGTCCGGTGGGGCTGGGGCTCCGGTACGGTGGCGGTCCTGATCGGTGCGTTCATCCTCGCCGTGTTCCTGGCGATGTTCAACTACCTGACCCCGTCGGGGAGCTTCGTCGTCATTTCTCGCGTCCTGGAAGTCACGCCCAATGTTTCCGGCCAAGTGATCGAGATACCGATCAAGACGAACGAGCCTGTGAAGAGCGGGGCCGTCCTGTTCCGCATCGATCCGGCGCCGTACCAGTACAAGGTCAACCAACTCGAGGCGTCGCTCGCCCAGGCGCGGCAGCAGGTCAAGCAACTTGCGGCCAACTATGAGCAGGCGACCGCAAATGCTGAGGGACTTGCCAAGCAACTCGCCTTTCACAAGCGTCGGCTTGACGACTACGGCAAGCTGACCAGTGAGGGCGCGCAGAGCCAGTTTCGCCTGCAGGACACGCAGGTGCAGTACGAGACGGTAGAGTTCCAGCTGCAGGCGGCCAAGGCCGCGCAGCTCAACGCGCAGCTTGCCATGGACTCGGAGATCGGTGGCATCAACACGACCGTCGCTCAAATCCAGGCCCAACTCGACAATGCCAAGTGGGAGCTCGACCAGACGACCATCCGTGCGCCTGGCGACGGCCTCGTGACGGTGATGCCCCTGACCGTCGGCGACCGCGCGGTGCAAGCGCGCTCGGTGATGTCGTTCATCGTCGCCGACGAGATCTACATCGTCGGCATGTTCTCGCCCAACGGATTTAAGACCATCAAGCCCGGCGCGCGGGTCAAGCTCGTGTTCGACGACGACCCCGGTCGTATCTACGCCGGGACGATTACGCACATCCCGCAGGGCGTGGGACAAGGCCAGCTTGAGGTCTCGGGGACGCTGGCAAAGGTGGGCTCGATCAGCGGCGTCAAAGTCTATCCGGCGGCCATTTCCATCCCGAAGGACTTCGACCGCACCAAGCTCAGGCTCGGAATGCCCGGAACCGCCACCGTGTTTGCAGAGAACGCCGGCGTCATCGGCTTGATCATGTCGATCCTGGTCTGGGTCAGCTCGTATACGGCCTACCTTTGACAGCCTCGGTCAATGGCGGCACCTGTGGACGATGATTTCTGCTGATGGCCCTTCGCGACATTTTCTGCGGTTGCACAGAGGCGGTCGGTGTCGGAGCGAAGCAGACATCGCTGACAGTTTATGGGTACGCGTCCTGGTCCGTAGGATGAGTAGAGCTCTTGCGAAACCCATCATTACTTCTGAGCGTGTCGAGGCGCGATGAGTTTCGCTTCGCTCTACCCATCCTACGAGGACACTACGAGGATGCTCCCTCACGGTCGATTACGATAGATCACGGCGTCGTTGCCGTAGCGGTTCGTGCTCCGCTCGAGCAGGTAATTCGATTTCTCCAGCACGCGGCGGGATGCGCCATTGTCGGCATGGACGATGCCGATGAGCGAGGGCAGCGCGAGCTGTGACAGCCCGATGCGCGTCATCGCACTCGCGATCTCGCTGGCAAATCCCAGTCTCCAGGCACTGCGCGTGAACGCGTAGGCAATCTCGATCTCGTCCACGCCATCCACGAGGATGTGCCTGATGCCCGCCCGCCCGGCGAACGCGCCGTCTTTCGTTCGCAGCACCCAGAGGCCAAAACCGTGCTGGTCCCAATGGGCCATGTTGACGTCGAGATAGGTCTTCGTCGCCTCCGCCGAGCGCACCCCGCCGAGATAACGAGACACGTCGGCGTCGAGATGCAGCGCGACCAGATCGGCGAGGTGACTTTCGTTCAGCCTTTCGGCGATCAATCTGCTTGTGCTGAAGTGGTCCATGAAATGGATCGTTGCCCTGCGTTGATCGCGTTGTCGCCGCTTATTTCTTCCGGTTTGTGTTCAGGGCCGCGTTCCTGCTGCTGGTGACGCGGCGCACGTGCGCTGACACCTCTTTCGGCGGCTTCAGGAAGCGCGACAGCAGGGTTCGAAGATGGCCGACACTATGCTCGATGTCCAACGTCGGCGAGCGGATCGGCATCGCACGCACGCCGTCGATGATTGCGAGCAGAATGTTGGCGGTGGCTGTCGGGTCGAGCTCCGGATCGATCCGCCCTTCGCGCTGCGCCTGGCCGACAAAATTGACCAGCAGATTCCGCAAGGAGCTGGCGTGCTTCTCGACAATCCTGGCGAAGTGGGGATTTCGGGCGGCTTCCGCCAATGCATCGAGGCTGAGGACCTGGGCTGTGCGATGGCGCAGGCTGCCTTGTTCGAGATACTTGATCAGGGCCTCGATGAAGTCCGGCGCCGCCGATATCTTTCCGAATTCCTCCGCCGCGCGCGCGAGGCCGATATCGGTCATCGCCTCGACGATCGCCTCCTTGCTGGGAAAGTAGTGGTACAGGTGGCCCGGGCTGATCTTTGCCGCGGCACAGATGTCCGTCGTGCTCGCCCCGTGGTAACCGTCCTTGATGAAGCAGCGAAACGCCGCGTCGAGGATGTCCCGGCGCTTCTGTTCGTGTTTGACGGGGTCCACTTTTCGCACGATCGGCGTCTCCAATTCTGACATTCGCTTACCACAATTTGACCGCGGCGGCGTCAAAAATAGAGAGGTAACTCTATTATTCTTGACAGGTCGTCCGGATCCATTATTAGAGAGATAAGTCTAATAATCGTTGCGAGTTCCTGTGGTGCGCATCTCTTCGCGTTTTTGCTGGGCGGACGTGGCCGCGATGGCGTCGCTGGCTCTGGCGGTCGGGGGGTGCGCGACAGCCCCGCTGGACCGCGCAGGCTCGCTTCGAAGTTACGACCGCCTGTCGGAGGCCGATGGCCTGATCACCAAGGCGCAGATCCGGGCAAGCAAGAAGGACTTGCTCGCTGCAAAGACCGTTCGGATCGCTCCCGCCATGTTTCCGGCGCGGGCCGGGGTGCCTCTCAACGAGAAGGAGCGGGCCTTGGTCGCGAATGCGATCAGCCGCGAGCTCTGTCTCAGGCTGAGCGAGAAGTTTCGCATCGTCTCGAGCGACGACGAAGCCGACCTGACGATCCAAGCCACGGTGACTCATGCGACGCCGACCGGTGAGACGGCGGCGGGGGCCTCGAAGGCAGCCGCGGTTGCAAAGACCGTGGCGTTGCCTGGCGTGCCCGTGCCGGTGCCGCGATTGCCGGTCGGCCTGGGCAGCCTTTCCGTCGAGGCCGAAGCACGAGACTTCGCCGGCTTCCAGAAGGCGGCGATGGTCTGGGCGCGCGGCGCCAATTCGATCACCAGTTCGCCGCGTATCGCCAACGAGGGCGACGCCTACGACCTGGCGTCAGACTTTGGCGCAGACTTTTCCAAGCTCGTGCTGACGGGTGAGTCTCCTTTCGGAGGATTGCCTGCATTGCCTCCGGTCGAGAGCGTGGGACCACGTTTCGGCGGCGCGCCAAAATACGTCGCCTGCGAGCAATTCGGCAGATTTCCAGGTGTGACCGGCTTCGTCGGCCAGCAGCTTGGTATGCCGCCGTCATGGACGGACTCCGGCGCGAAGCCACAGCCGACGCCAGCCAACGAAGGACAAACGGCCGCACGATGAAGCGCTTTCTGCTGACCATCCTGCTTGCGACTCTCGGGCGCATCCTCATCACGCTCATCGCCTTGTCGGTGACGTCACTTTTCCCCGGCTGAAGGACGCAGGACACAAGCATGGGTAACAACTCCCGACATCCGCTCTTCGTGGCCGATGCAGCCTGGCAGCGGTCGCAACTGCCGGCGAGTCACGAGAGCGGCAATGCAGAGGCAATCTTCGACGCCGATTTCTGGATTTGGATCGCGCTGGCGTTCCTGCCGACGGTCCTGGGCTGCCTGTATCTGCTCTTCTTTGCCGAGGTCTGACGTCACCACCACATCGGGTTGCGTAATCGTGCGTATCGAATTCTGCGCCTTGTTGGCGCGCCATGCCGTCCTGCTCATGCTGTTCGTGCTCGGCGGATGTGCAACGCTTGCCAGGGACGATGTCGCTGACAGCCGCGCCGCGCAACGGCAGCGCGGTTCAAGCACCGTGCATGACTATATTCCAGTCCATGATCTGCCGCCTCAACGCGATGAGCCTTTGATCCCCGCCGGGGAGCAGGACAGGATCAAGACGGAATTGATCGCAGCCCAGCGCCAGGCTCAGCGCGTCAGCGCCAAACCGAAATAGAAATCCGTGGGATGGGTAGAGCTCTTGCGAAACCCATCATTGCTTCGGAGCGTGTCGAGGCGCGATGGGGTTCGCTTCGCTCTACCCATCGTACGATGGATAGCTCCGTCCGAGAATTGCGCGCAGCCGCGCTTGATCTGAATCAAGCACGCGGATCATGGCCACACCAAAAGGCGACTTCAGGGGCAAGTGACATGTTGGTGTGCGCAATGATTCCGACCTGGTACGTCACTTTCGAAGTGCGGCAGCGAGGCATTCTGCCGAGACAACGAAGTCCGCGTGAGACGAGGACCTTTGCGACCGAGCATGAGGCGAAGCTGTTTGCGCGCGCCAGGCGTGAGGAGGGGCTTTCCGTCTTTGCAGGCACGATCAACCCCCACCTTCCGAAGCGGCTGATCCCGTCCTCCGGCATCAGCGCGTGGCTTGCCGACGAACAGGACGGCGCCGCGGCACCCGACGCTTCAAGTGACGACTAAGCACTTTGCCGTGCATAGCGATGGCGCTTGAGTGTTGCCATTTTGGTACGGGCCAGGAATCCCCTCACGCGTAAACTTCAGGATGTTCGCAGCACTTATGCACGCCAGCCTGCATAAGGGCTCGCATTCTGAAGGAAGAAATTTGAGCAAAAAGGGGACGAGACAATGAAGAAGCTTTCGATCGCTGCGATCGGTTTCGCGGCACTGAGCATGGCGGCTCCGGCCATGGCTGCCGATATGGCTGTCAAGGCAGCGCCGCCGCCGGCGCCGGTGGTGGCGGTTTACAATTGGACCGGATTTTACATCGGCGCCAATGGAGGCTGGGGGCAGAGCCATGGCTGCGTGGATTTTCTGACGCCCGCAGGGACACTCGCAAGTGGTTGCGCTAATCGCTCTGGAGGCCTGGTTGGCGGACAGATTGGGTACCGCTGGCAGATCAATCAGTTTGTGGTCGGCCTGGAAGCCCAGGGCGATTGGGCCGAGATCAAGAACACGCGCGTCACCCTGATCGATCCGCTGATCTCGACCACGGGCAAGACGGATGCCATCGGGCTGTTCACGGCCCAACTCGGTTGGGCCTGGAACGCCTCGCTGCTCTACGTGAAGGGCGGCGCTGCCGTGACGCGCAATCGCTTTGACATCTTCAACAATGTCACCGGCGTCGGTCTCGCCTCGGCAGGTCACACGCGCTGGGGCGGTGCGCTGGGTGTCGGCTGGGAATATGGATTCACGCCGAACTGGTCGGTCGGCATCGAATACGACCATCTCTGGATGGGGCGTGACAACACCACCTTCGGAGCCGGCGTAGTCACGCCCGGTGGATTCACCCTCACGGGCAGCGGGGTCAGCCAGGACATCGACATGGTCACGCTTCGGGTGAACTACCGCTTCGGCGGCTACGGTGCGCCGGTCGCGGCGCGCTATTGAACCAACGTCCTTACAGTGAAGCCAGGCCCCGGCATCAACCGGGGCCTTTTTTTGTGAGGCCAGGGAAAACGCGAGGATGCGATCGCGCCCCTCAATAGCAAGGCGGGTAGGGGTAATATCCGCAAGCCCGGCGATAGCCATAGGCCCCATAGGCTCCATAGGCTGCGGCTCCCGCCGCTGCCGCACCGTAATACGCCCGCCGATGGACCCGGCGGTTGACGCCGGCAACGCTTCCGGGCGTAAGGGGACGCCCGACGCGGGCCTCGGCTGTGTCGGTGGACACGGTCAGCGCATCCACCGGCGAGTAGCGGAACGACAGGGGCGCTGCCGCGAACAGCGCGGCAGTTACGAACAGTCCAAGCAGCTTGGCACGTCCAGTCATGTGCTCTCTCCCTTTGCAGGACGACGAGAAAACGTGCCATGCCGATGAGGTGGACCATTGACTGAAATCAATGGAGCGCAATTCCGGATGGATCGCGGGATCCGCTGGTTCCACCCGGGGCTACGAGATCACAAGTATCGCCGTTTGCGCGTAAGGCGAGGGGATCTCCCGCGCGGCGTTCTGGGTGACGAACGAGGCGGCTAGCAGCACGAGGCCCACCAACGCAGGCACTGCACCGCCGGGCTTCCTGACGCCGAGATAGGCAAGGGCCGCCAGCAGCAGGTGAAAGAAGATGCCGGCATAGGCGAGATCGCTGAGCGCGACGCTGACGCGCAACAGGATCACCGCAGGGCCCAGCACTTTCACGACGATCATGACCGGCACGAGATAGGCGGGATAGCCGAGTTCGGCGAGGGCCTGCCGGACCCAGTCTCCCCTGGTGAGGTACATGTAGGCAGAGGTCAGGTAGAGCAGGCACAACAGCGCCGTGCTGATCCAGTAGGTGTAGATTGCAGCCATGAGGTCTCGTTGATCGCCACTGAACGCGGCAATCTCTCCTTCGTCTCGTTGGTTTCGTGTGTGGATGCGCAGCCTGCATCGGCGCGTCTGCATCACGCATCGAAAATGCTAAGCAAGACCGTATTTCGCAAGTAGGATGAATAATCCGCGCTAAGTATGGAAAACCAGACCATGGCCGATAAGGCGCTCAACATGCACGAGGAGATGCGGCGCGCCTTCGCGTTGCTCTCCGGCAAGTGGAAGCTCGAGATCATGTGGCTGCTCAACCAGCGGATCTACCGCTTCGGCGAGCTGCGCAAGGCGATCCCCGGCATCACGCAGCACATGCTGACCGCGCAGCTGCGCGAGCTCGAGGCGGACGGCCTGGTGTTGCGCACCGTGTTCGCGGAAGTGCCGCTACGTGTCGAATACGAGATCACCGAAAAGGCGCGTGGGCTCGGCCCGACGATGGAGGCCCTGACGGCGTGGTGGACGAAGTATGGAAAAAGCGTGCCGGCGAACGCGGGTGGGCGGGGCCGCAAGGCCAGGCGCGGTTGACTGGTCCGCGGAGATGCGAACGCAGGTCGATGATGCCATCATGCCAGTGTTTTGCCCGACGGCGCAACTGGGGCACGCGTCGCCCGGATTTCGCGACGTTCCATCCGGGCTACGGCCGGATGATTTTGGTGCTCGCGTAAGTCATTGATTTCACAACCCCCGCCTACTGTGCATGGGGTTGTTTTCGCTGTTTTGGTTTGGAAGGGCTGCTAGCCCGCGCCCAGCGCCACCGCGACGTTGTACGTCACGAGGCTCGCCGCATAGGCCAGCACCAGCATGTAGGTGAAGGTTGCCGCCATCCACCCCCAGCTTCCGGTCTCGCGCCGGATCACGGCGAGCGTCGAGGCGCATTGGGGAGCGAAGATGTACCAGGCCAGCATCGACAGCGCGGTGGCGAGCGACCATTTCGTCGCCAGCACCTGGCCGATCTGCTCGGCGGCTTCCTTGCCGCCTTCGATGGCGTAGACGGTGCCGAGCGCGGCGACCGCGACCTCGCGGGCCGCCATGCCCGGGATCAGCGCCACCGCGATCTGCCAGTTGAAGCCGACAGGGGCGAGCAGCGGCTCGAGCGCCTTGCCGATGATGGCGGCGAGGCTGAAGTCGATCGCTGGCTCGGTGCTGCCGGCCGGCGGCTGCGGGAACGAGGCCAGGAACCAGATCAGCACCATCATCGAGAAGATCGTGGTGCCCGCGCGCTGCAAAAACATCTTGGCGCGGGTGTAGATGCCGATCGCGATCGATTTCAGCCTGGGCATCTTGTAGTCCGGCAGCTCCAGCATGAACGGCGCCGGCGCATAGTCCCGGATCATGAAGAACTTGATCACGAACGAGACGGCAAGCGCGCTGGCGATGCCGGTGGCGTAGAGGCCGAACATCACGAGGCCCTGCAGGTTGATGAAGCCCCAGACGTCCTTCGCAGGGATGAAGGCCGAGATGATCAGCGTGTAGACCGGGATGCGCGCCGAGCAGGTCATCAGCGGCGCGATCAGGATCGTGGTCAGCCGGTCGCGCTTGTTGTCGATCACGCGCGTCGCCATGATGCCGGGAATGGCGCAGGCAAAGCTCGACAAGAGCGGAATGAAGGCACGGCCGTGCAGGCCGGCGCCGCCCATGATGCGATCCATCAGGAACGCGGCGCGCGCCATGTAGCCGAAATCTTCCAGCAGCAGGATGAACAGGAAGATGAGGATGATCTGCGGCAGGAACACGATCACGCTGCCGACGCCGGAGATCACGCCGTCCTGAAGGAAGCTCTGCAGCAGGCCGTCGGGCAGGGTGGCTTTCACGAGCTCGCCGAGTGCGTCGAAGCCTGACTTGAGCAGGTCCATCGCCGGCTGCGCCCAGGCGAACACCGCCTGGAACATCACGAACAGGATCAGCGCCAGCACGATCAGGCCGCCCACGGGATGCAGCACCACGGCGTCGATCCGCGCGGTCCAGGTGTCGGGCCTAGCAGGCAGGCTGACACAGTCGGCGATGATGCGGTCGGCCTCGCGCTGGGTGGCGCGCAGCTCGGAGACGCTGAGCGCGCGCCAGCTGTTCTCCTGCGGTTCAGTGGCAAGCTTTGCGGAAATCTCGTCGGTCAGCGCCAGCAGGTCGGCCGTGCCGCCCTTGCGCACCGCGATCGAGGTCACCACGGGCACGCCGAGCTCCTTGGCGAGCCGCTCGACGTCGACAGTGATGCCGCGGCGGGCGGCGATATCGAACATGTTGAGCACGAGGATCATCGGCCGGCCGGTGCGCTTCAGCTCAAGCAGCAGGCGGATGGTCAGGCGCAGATTGGTGCTATCGGCCACACACAGCACGAGATCGGGCACGATCTCGCCAGAGGCCTTGCCGAGCACGAAGTCGCGGGTGATCTCCTCGTCCGGGCTGCGGCCGCGCAGCGAATAGGTGCCGGGCAGGTCGACCACGGAGACCTGGCGGCCGAGCGGGGTGACGAAGAAGCCTTCCTTGCGCTCGACGGTGACGCCGGGATAGTTCGCGACCTTCTGCCGGCTGCCGGTCAGGGCATTGAACAGCGAGGTCTTGCCGCTGTTGGGCGTGCCGACCAGGGCGAGATGCAGCAGGGGTGCTTCCATGGGATCAAAGGCCTGGGGGCAAAATTCCGGTCGCTATCAGGCGACGATGATGGCCATGGCTTCGCGCCGGCGGACCGCGATCGTGATGCTGTCGACCCTGACCGCGATCGGGTCGCGCCCGACCAGCCCCTCGTGCAGGACCTCGACCCGGGCCCCCTCGACGAAGCCGAGCTCGATCAGGCGGCTCTCGAGCTCGATGTCCGAAAGCGCCGAATCCGTATCCTTGGTGGAAAGGTGCTGAATGACGCCGGTATAGCCGCGCAGGGCCAGACCCAGCGGCATATGCGGGCGCGTATCATCATGGTCGGTCATGCCCTGTATTTTCAACGCAGGGCATCGAGGTCAAGCGCACTCGGCGGCTGAAACTGCACCTTAGAGTGATTTTAAAGTACAGGCGCCGTGGTCGCGCCGAAAACACGTCCCGGCGGCTACTGCGCCGGGACCTTGTCCGGCTGGGCAGCCATGGCCCGGCTCTTGAAGTAGTCGAGCACGAACAGGCGGATCGCCGAGGACAGGTTGCCCTGCTGGCGGTTGCCGTCGATCTCGCCGACGAGTTCGGACAGCGTCATGTTACGCAGGCCCGAGATCTCCTTCATGCCGTTCCAGAACGCCTCTTCCAGGCTGACGCTGGTCTTGTGGCCGGCGACCACGATCGACCGTTTCACGACGGGCGACTTCATGACTGATCCTCGTGATCGATCTGATGCTGGTCCAGGTGCGCCTTCGCCTTGTCCGCGCGCGTCTCCTCCGCCGACCGCTCCGCCTTGGTGCGGCCGAACTTCGTCCGGTTGGCGTCCGCCTGTTTCGCCGAAGCTTCCCGCTCGGCGCGCTTCCTGAAACGATTCAGGTTGATGACGTTCCCCATGCCGCGTCTCCATCATCCGATCCTTTCCAGGCAGGATGAAACATTCAGAAACTGGGTGGCGCCTCGCGCCCCAAAAGACTTGATCGCCATTCGCTTGTCCTCGTCAATCGGCCCTTCGGGCCATCAAACGATGAATTTCGCCCCGTCAAGGGCGGTGGGGCTCCCGTAACACGCCGCCCCACCGGAACATTGACGGTAATCAAATCCCGCCCCCAAAACCGCATATTTCTGGGCGTCCAGCGTCCGTATCATTACGGATGACTATCGGAATTCGGAAGTTTAGCCCGGGCTGGTCATCTTCTCCGGGCGCACCAGGCGGTCGAATTCATCGGCCGAGACGAAGCCGAGCCGCAGCGCCTCCTCCTTCAGGGTGGTGCCGTTGGCATGGGCGGTTTTGGCCACCTTGGCGGCGTTGTCGTAGCCGATCTTCGGGGCCAGCGCCGTCACCAGCATCAGCGAGCGCTCCATCAGCTCCCGGATGCGCTTTTCGTCGGCGCGGATGCCGCTGACGCAATGCTCGGTGAAGGAGTGCGCCGCATCCGCCATCAGGCGGATCGAGTGCAGCATGTTGTAGGCCAGGACCGGCTTGTAGACGTTGAGCTCGAAATGGCCCTGGCTGCCGGCGACCGTGATCGCGGTGTGATTGCCGAACACCTGGCAGCACACCATGGTCATCGCCTCGCACTGCGTCGGATTGACCTTGCCCGGCATGATCGAGGAGCCCGGCTCGTTCTCCGGCAGGATCAATTCGCCCAGCCCGGAGCGCGGGCCCGATCCGAGCAGGCGGATGTCGTTGGCGATCTTGAACAGGCCGGTCGCGACCGAATTGATGGCGCCGTGCGCCAGCACATAGGCATCGTTCGACGCCAGCGCCTCGAATTTGTTGGCGGCGCTGGTGAAGGGAAGTTTCGTGATCCCGGCCACGTGCTTTGCGAACAGCTTTGCAAAGCGCGGCTTCGAGTTGAGGCCGGTGCCGACGGCGGTGCCGCCCTGCGCCAGCGGATAGAGGTCCTTCACTGCCATCTTCAGTCGCGCGATGCCGCTTTCGACCTGCGCGGCATAGCCGGAAAATTCCTGGCCGAGCGTCAGCGGCGTCGCATCCTGGGTGTGGGTGCGGCCGATCTTCACGATCTTCGAAAACTCCTTCTCCTTCTTGCGCAGCGCGCGCAGCAGTTCGCCGAGGGCCGGCACGAGATCGGCATTGATACGGCTGGCGGCCGCGATGTGCATCGCGGTCGGAAAGGAGTCGTTCGACGACTGGCTCATGTTGACGTGATCGTTGGGATGCACCGGCTTCTTGGCGCCGAGTTCGCCGCCAAGCAGCTCATTGGCGCGATTGGCGATCACCTCGTTGAGGTTCATGTTGCTCTGCGTGCCCGAGCCGGTCTGCCACACCACAAGCGGGAAATGGTCGTCAAGTCTGCCCTCGATCACCTCGCGCGCCGCGCGGATGATGGCGTTGGCGCGGCGCTGGTCGAGCAGGCCGAGCTCGAGGTTGGACTGCGCGGCCGCAAGCTTGACGATCCCGAGCGCATGCACGAGCGAGATCGGCATGCGGTCCGTGCCGATGCGAAAATTCTGGCGCGACCGCTCGGTCTGCGCCCCCCAATAGCGATCGGCGGGCACTTCGATGGGACCGAAGCTGTCAGTCTCAATGCGGGTTGCGGGGCGGGCGGTCTTCGAGCGGGAAGCTTTGGCCATGAGCACATCCATTCTGCCGCGCGAAATGCCGCGCAGCCTCTTCACGTGCTCTTCTATACAGGCAGTTTGACCGGGCGCGATGGCTCCGCGCGACAGCCTAGATCATTTCTTGCGGAAACGATCGAGCCGCACGACCTCGGCGCCGCCTTGGTTCGGCGGCGTCGGCTCTTCTGCGGTCTCCGCCTTCTCGGCGGTGGCGGCAGGCACGGCGACGGCCGACGGGGCAGGCGCTGCCGGCAAATTCTCCGGCGCGACCTCGGCGACATCGGAGGTGTCGAACTGGAGGCCGAATTTCACGGACGGATCGAGGAAGCTCTTGATGGCGCTGAACGGCACCACCAGCCGCTCCGGAATGCCGCCGAAGGACAGGCCGACCTCGAAGCGGTCTTCGAGCACGGTCAGGTCCCAGAACTGGTGCTGCAGGATGATCGTCATCTCTTCCGGATATTGCGCCAGCAGCCGCGACGACAGCTTCACGCCCTCGGCCTTCGACACGAAGGTGATGAAGAAATGGTGCTCGCCCGGCAGGCCATGGACCGCGGCATCGGTCAGCACCTTCCGCAGCACGCCGCGCAGCGCGTCGCGGGCCAGCACATCGTATCGGATATGATCGGTCGCCATGGTGGTCCTGTTGCATTCCAGGAGTTGGGCCCTGCCGGCCCGACTCGCCAAGGCCGCAATAGTACCGCGCCTGATGGGTCAGCAGGAGTCCCCGCCGGGGAGGAAATAAAAGGCAAGTGGAGGCTTCTGTTGCCAGGTGCCTCCGAACCCCGCCTAACGGAGCTTAACCCGCTAGGACTTTAAGATGGTCTTTCAAACTGCGTTACGCAGCCTGAGCAACCGGAGCAAAGTTGTCGTTGGCAACTATTGCAGTAGCCCGATAACGGCGGAACAATACCGGGAAAAAGCACGCCCTTTACGCCCTCGTCGATCCTATTTCGCCCCCGCCAAAGCCCGCTTTGGGGCTCACCCGATGGGTGGGCTTTGGTGGAGGCGCCGGGTACCGCCCCCGGGTCCGAATGGTTTATTGCGACGACCGTTTATTTCCATAGCCGGCGAACCGGCACCCCCAATATAGGGGGCAAAGGTTTCAAAAAACAGAGGTTTCGAGCGGCGACGTGCGGTTCCCTTTGGATAGGGTCCGGGTCCGATCTTGGCCGCGCCGCGGCCGCCGTTCTAAGCTCCTGAGATGTCCACCGATTCAGCACCGGCCGCCCAAGAGCCGGATCGTGCCGCGTTGAGCGGGCCACTGCCCAGCCTGGGGGCGCTGTTCATGGCCTTTGCCCGGATGTCGCTGGCCGGTTTCGGCGGGGTCCTGGTGTTTGCCCGGCGCGCGATCGTCGAGCAGCACCGCTGGATGACGGCGGACGAGTTCAACGAGACCTTCGCACTCTGCCATTTCCTGCCCGGACCCAACATCGTCAATCTGTCGATGGTCTTTGGCGCGCGGCTGCGCGGGATCGCCGGAGGTGCCGCCGCCTTTGCCGGGTTGCTGCTGCCGCCGACGCTGATCATGACCGTGCTCGCGATCGCCTACGCCCGGTTCGGCGACCTCGAGGTGCTGCGTCGCATTCTCGCAGGCATCTCCTGCGCCGCGGTCGGCCTGCTGATCGCGGTGGTCTTCCGCATGATGACGCCGCTCCTGAAACGGATGGAGGCGGTCGCGCTGATCCTGATGCTCGGCGTCTTCCTCGCCATCGGCGTGCTCCGTCTTCCGCTTCAGGCCGTGCTGCTGGTCGCGATCCCCGTGAGCATCGGCGTCACCTTCCTCCTGCGGCGGAAGGTAGCAGCGTGAACGCCGAGAACCCGGTCTGGGCGCTGATCTCGACCTTCGGCCTGATGTCGCTGTTCGCGGTCGGCGGCGCCGCCGCGGCGGTGCCCGAGATGCACCGGATCGCGGTCGACGTGCATCACTGGATGACCGACAAGCAGTTCGCGGATGCCTATGCGATCGCGCAGCTCTCGCCAGGTCCGAACGTGCTTATCGTGACGTTAATCGGCTATGCCGTCGCCGGCATCCCCGGCGCGCTCGCGGCGACGCTGGCGATGTGCTTGCCGACCGCGCTGGTTGCCTATTATGTCAGCCGTCTCCTGAACCGGCCCAGCCAATCGCGCTGGCCGGCCCTGATCCAGGCTGCACTGGTTCCGCTCTCGATCGGATTGATGGCGGCGAGTGCCCTGATCCTGGCCCAGTCGACCGACGGGACAATTGCTGCAGTGCTTCTGACCGCGACGGTTGCGGTGATCGCATCGGTCTCGCGCATCAATCCACTCTGGCTCCTGCTCGCCGGGGGCCTGTTGGGTTTTGCTGGCATTGTGTGATGAAAATCGCTAGGCAGTGCTGCGGCCCGGGGGATCCCTTTCCAGCCGATTTAGAACAACAGTGCTCGTGACTTACGGGTCGCGGAGGAGACATGCATGGCCGAGACGATGGGCCACTCAGCGACAGCCACCCGAAACACCAAGGTGGTGATCGGTTTCTGCTTGCTGGCGATAGCGCCGCAGATCTTCGAATTCATCTGGTCGATCGGGACCATCTTCGGTTGGGGCGCGGGACGCGGTCCGGCCACCGTCCTGATCAGCCACGCCACCGCGCTGGTCGCGGGCGCTCCCGCGACCCTGATCGGAGCAGCCAGTGGTGATACCAAGAAGGCGTCCTCCGATGTGCTGCTGGCGCTGATCTATTCCTATCCGATTTTCGCGGTGGCGATCGTCACGCTGTTCATGACCATCCGGTCGGCGCAAGACTATGTTGGCGGTGTCATTCTGATGGCGCTCGCTTTGTTCGCGCTGTGGGCGTCGAGCGATCTGCAGGGTATGCGCGGCTTTTCCTTCGGCGCAGGCACCGCGCCGCGGATGTTCGGCGGGCTTCTGGTCGCCCTGTCGGCGGGCATCGCCCTGACCGGCCTTCTGTCCGACGGGCCGTCGATGGCGCATTATTCCTGGCGCGGCCCGCTGTTCGTGATGGTCGGGATCCTGTTCTTCGCGCTGGCGATCCGGCCGCTCGGCCTCGTGGTCACGGCCTTCGCGAGCTTCATGATCGCAGCGACGGGGTCGCATGAGACGCGCTGGCTGGAGGCCGCCATCGTCGGCGCCTGCCTGACGATCGGCTGCGCGATCCTGTTCCCTTACGTGCTGGGACTGCCGATGCCGATGTTTCCGCGTTTCCTGATCCAGTGAGGCTGTGATGGATATTTTTGCCAACCTCGCTCACGGCTTTGTCGTCGCGCTCTCTCCGATCAACCTGCTGATGTGCCTGATCGGTGCCCTCGTCGGCACGCTGGTCGGCGTTCTCCCTGGTATCGGCACCATCGCGACCGTGGCGATGCTGTTGCCGATCACCTTCGGTCTGCCGCCGGTCGGCGCGCTGATCATGCTCGCCGGCATCTATTACGGCGCGCAATATGGCGGCTCGACCACGTCGATCCTGGTCAACATTCCAGGTGAGGCGACATCGGTCGTCACCGCGATCGACGGCCACCAGATGGCCAAGCAGGGCCGCGCCGGCCCGGCGCTGGCGATTGCGGCGATCGGCTCCTTCTTCGCCGGCTGCGTCGCGACCGTCTTGATCGCCGTGCTCGGCGCGCCGCTGACAAAGCTCGCGCTCGCGTTCGGTCCGGCCGAGTATTTCTCGCTGATGGTGCTCGGCCTGATCTTCGCGGTCGTGCTGGCCAAGGGCTCGGTGCTGAAGGCGATCGCGATGATCGTGTTCGGTCTCTTGCTCTCGATGGTCGGCTCGGACATCGAGACAGGCGCATCGCGCATGGCCTTCAACATTCCGGAACTCGCCGACGGTCTCGGCTTTGCGACGGTGGCGATGGGTGTGTTCGGCTTTGCCGAGATCATCCGTAATCTCGACCATGGCGCCGAGATGAACCGCGACCTCGTGCAGCAGAAGATCACCGGCCTGATGCCGACCAAGAAGGACCTGATCGACTCGACGCCGCCGATCCTGCGCGGCACCGTGCTCGGCTCGATCCTCGGCATCCTGCCGGGCGGCGGCGCGGTCATCGCCTCGTTCGCGGCCTATACGCTCGAGAAGAAGCTCGCCAAGAACCCGTCGCGGTTCGGCCGCGGCGCGATCGAGGGCGTTGCGGCGCCGGAAAGCGCCAACAACGCGGCGGCGCAGACCTCCTTCATCCCGCTGCTCACCCTCGGCATCCCGCCGAACGCGGTGATGGCGCTGATGGTGGGCGCGATGACCATTCACGGCATCGTGCCGGGTCCGCAGGTGATGCAGAAGCAGCCGGACCTCGTCTGGGGCATGATCGCCTCGATGTGGATCGGCAATTTGATGCTGATCATCATCAACCTGCCGCTGGTCGGAATCTGGGTCCGCCTGCTGCGCGTGCCGTACCGGCTGATGTTCCCCTCGATCGTGATCTTCTGCGCGATCGGCATCTACTCGGTGAACAACGCACCCGTCGACGTCATCCTCGCCGGCGTGTTCGGGCTCGTCGGCTATTGGCTGATCAAGCACGATTTCGAGCCGGCGCCGCTGCTGCTCGGCATGGTGCTCGGACCGCTGATGGAGGAAAACCTGCGCCGTGCGCTGCTCATCTCGCGCGGCGACTGGAGCGTGTTCCTGACGCGTCCGTTGTCGGCGGTGCTGCTGGCGGTCGCGGCAAGCCTGCTGATCCTCACGGTGCTGCCGGTGCTGCGCGCCAAGCGCGACGAGGTGTTCACCGAATCCGAGAACTGATTGCGTCCGCGCGGCGCCCTGCGTCCGCGCGCCGCATTCGGAAGTCGAATCGACGTGTGTGATGTCTTCGTGACATGAAAATGCCGGCCCGTGTGGCCGGCATTTTTGTTTGTGTCCCGGGGAAACGACATGACCTCTCTTCGCGCGCTTGCTACGGGCGTATGTGCTGCCGCGCTCGCATCGCTGTGCGCCTTTGTTGCACCTGCGAAGGCGCAAACCTATCCGACGCGCAGCATCACCATGATCGTGCCGTTCGCCGCCGGTGGGCCGACCGATGTCATCTCGCGCATCGTCACCGCACACATGGCGCAGACGCTCGGCCAGAGCATCATCATCGAGAACGTGGTCGGTGCCGGCGGCACCACCGCAACCACGCGTGCGGCGCGTGCCGCCAATGACGGCTATACGCTCATCACCGGGCATATGGGCACGCATGCGGCGTCCGTGCCGCTCTATCCGAAGCTCGCCTATCATCCCGAGAAGGATTTCGAGCCGATCGCGCTGCTCGCGGGCACCCCGATCCTGATCCTCGCGCGCAAGGACTTTCCGCCGAAGGACCTGAAGGAGTTCGTCGCTTACGTGAAGGCCAATGCCGAGAAGGTGAACGCGGCGCATGCCGGCGTCGGTTCGGTCTCGCACGTCTCTTGCGAGCTCCTGCACTCCATCCTCGACGTCAAGCCGGTCGGCGTGCCCTTCAACGGCACCGGCCCCGCGATGAATGCGCTGGTGGCGGGGCAGGTCGATTACATGTGTGACCAGATCGTCAACGCCGTTCCGCAGATCAACGCCGGCACCATCAAGGCCTATGCGATCGCAACGCCGGAGCGCAATCCGTCGCTGCCGAACGTGCCGACGACGGCTGAAGCGGGCCTGCCTGCGTTCCAAGCCCAGGCCTGGAACGCGATGTTCGCGCCGAAGGGAACTTCGCCCGCGATCATTGCGAGACTGAACGCCGCCGCCGTCAAGGCGCTCGACGACGAGATCGTGAAGAAGCGCCTGCTCGAGCTCGGCAGCGTCATCCCGGTTCCTGCGGACCGGACGCCGGAGGCGCTCGCCACCCTCGTGAAGAATGAGATCGTGAAGTGGACGCCGGTGCTCAAGCCGGCAAGTTAACCAGCACTATCAAGTCGATAGGCGAGGGGCGGGACGCAAGTTCCGCCCCTTGTCGTTTGCCGAGGGAACGCTCACCTTTTCCGGGTATAATCTGTGGGAGCAGCGAATCGCCGCTGTCGCAGCGCGGGGGCGGCCGTTAAGTTCGCCGCCTCCCCAAAGGCTCTATCGCACATGCATCAATATCAGGACCTGCTCGAGCGGATTCTTTCAGACGGGGCCGAAAAGACCGACCGGACCGGCACCGGCACGCTGTCGGTGTTCGGCCATCAGATGCGCTTCAATTTGTCGGCCGGCTTCCCGATGCTGACCACCAAGCGGCTGCCGCTGAAGGCGATCGTCCACGAGCTGTTGTGGTTCCTGAAGGGCGACACCAACATCAAATATCTGCGCGACAACGGCGTCACCATCTGGGACGAGTGGGCGGACGCCAATGGCGACCTCGGCCCGGTGTACGGCCATCAGTGGCGCTCCTGGCCCACGGCCGACGGGCGCAGCATCGACCAGATCGCCAATGTCATCGACATGATCAAGCGCACCCCGGATTCCCGCCGGCTGATCGTCACCGCCTGGAATCCCGCCGACGTCGAGAAGATGGCGCTGCCGCCCTGCCACCTGCTGTTCCAGTTCTATGTCGCGAACGGCAAGCTGTCGTGCCAGCTCTATCAGCGCTCGGCCGACGTCTTCCTCGGTGTGCCCTTCAATATCGCTTCCTACGCGCTGCTCACCATGATGGTCGCGCAGGTCACCGGCCTGAAGCCTGGCGACTTCGTGCACTCGCTCGGCGACACCCATCTTTATTCCAACCATCTGGAGCAGGCGCGGCTCCAGCTCACGCGCGCGCCGCGGGCGCTGCCGGTGATGCGGATCAATCCCGATGTGAAGGACATCTTCTCCTTCCGTTACGAGGATTTCGAGCTGGTCGGCTACGATCCGCATCCGCACATCAAGGCGGAAGTCGCGGTCTAGATGTCACTGGATATTCGCCGCGCGCGCCCGGGCGAAGCCGGTCTCGTTCTCTCCTTCATCCGCGAGCTCGCCGAATACGAAAAGCTGTCGCACGAGGTCGAGGCGACCGAGGCTGACATCGCGGAGGCGCTGTTCGGCGAGAGGCCGCAGCTCTATTGCGCGATCGCCGAATGGAACGGCGAGGCGGTCGGCTTTGCGGTGTGGTTCGCCAATTTCTCCACCTTCAGCGGCCGCCACGGCGTCTATCTCGAAGATCTCTATGTGCGGCCGTCGCATCGGGGCAGGGGCCTCGGCAAGGCGCTGCTGGTCTATCTCGCCAGGGAGTGCGTTGAGAACGGCTGGTCGCGCCTGCAATGGGCCGTGCTCGACTGGAACGCGCCGTCGATCGCGTTCTACAAGTCACTCGGCGCCGTGATGATGGACGACTGGACGCTGTGCCGCGTCACCGGTCCTGCGCTGAGGCGGCTTGCCGGGAGCACGTCCTGATGGAGGTCGTTTTCGTCGTTGCGATCGCGGAGAACGGCGTCATCGGCGCCGGCAACGCAATGCCGTGGCGCATGAAATCCGACATGGCGCGCTTCAAGGCGCTGACGATCGGCAAGCCCGTCATCATGGGCCGCAAGACCTTCGAATCCCTGCCCCGCCGTCCCCTGCCGGGCCGCACCAATATCGTCATTACGCGCGATGCGGACTATCGCGCCGCGGGCGCCGTGGTCACGACATCGTCCGCGGCCGCGGGCGACGTCGCGCTTGGCGATGCCCTGCGGCGCTCGGTCACCGAGATCGCGGTGATCGGCGGCGCCGAGATCTTTCGGCAATGGCTCGATCGCGCCGATCGGCTCGAAATCACCGAAGTGCATGCGCGGCCCGAGGGCGATACGCATTTCGACATCGACAAGGCAGAGTGGGATGAGGTGGCGCGCATCCGTCATCCTGCCGGGCCCGACGACAGCGCCGACTTCTCCTATGTGACATATCGTCGGCGGCCGCCCCATTAACCGCATTCGCCAATGTTAACATTGACTTTTCTGCCTTCGGGCTTAGCTCGAAAGGCAGCCAAGGCTGCGTTGTAAGGGACCTGCCTGTCCCCTATAAAGCCGGACCGGACAAAGCGGGCGGGGGCAATTCCACCCTGCCGAGGAGAGCGTCGAATGCCGTGGAAGAATCAGGGCGGTGGCCCGTGGGGCTCGGGTCCGAAAGGACCATGGGGCTCAGGCCCGCAACCGGTGGGGCCGAGGCCGCCGGATCTGGAAGACCTTCTCCGGCGCGGCCAGGACCGCCTGCAGCAGATCATGCCGGGGGGCTATTTCTCCGGCGTCGGCATCACGCTGATCATCCTGCTGATCATCGCATTCTGGCTGCTGTCGGGCTTCTTTCGCGTGCAGTCCGAAGAGCGCGGCGTCGTGCTGCGCTTCGGCAAGCATGTCCGCACCGTGGACCCCGGCCTGAATTATCATCTGCCCTATCCGATCGAGACCGTGCTGCTGCCGAAGGCGCTGCGCGTTAACACCACCTCCATCGGCATGACGCTGATCGACGATCCGGCGCGGCGCGGCCGCTCCATCCGTGACGTGCCGGAAGAGAGCCTGATGCTTACCGGTGACGAGAACATCGTCGACGTCGACTTCACCGTGCTGTGGCGCATCAAGCCTGACGCTGGCGGCGTCGGCGACTTCCTTTTCAATATCCAGAACCCCGAAGGCACCGTGAAGGCGGTTGCCGAGAGCGCGATGCGCGAGGTGATCGGCCGCTCGCAGATCCAGCCGATCCTGACCGGCGCCCGCAACACGATCGAGCAGGGCGTGCAGGAGCTGATCCAGAGGACCCTCGACAGCTACGGCGCCGGCATTCTCGTCACCCAGGTGCAGATGCAGAAGGTCGACCCACCGGCGCAGGTGATCGATGCGTTCCGCGACGTGCAGGCGGCACGCGCCAATCTCGAGCAGCTGCAGAACGAAGCGCAGACCTACGCCAACCAGGTGGTGCCGCAGGCCCGCGGTCGTGCGGCGCAGATCCAGCAGGCTGCTGAAGGCTACAGGGAGCAGGCGGTCGCCGAGGCCAAGGGCCAGAGCGCGCGCTTTCTGAAGGTTTACGAGGAATACAAGAAGGCGCCCGACGTGACGCGTGAACGGATCTATCTCGAAACGATGGAGCGCGTGCTCGGCGGTGCCGACAAGCTCGTCTATGACGGCGGCCCCTCGGGCCAGGGCGTCGTGCCCTTCCTGCCGCTCAACGAACTGACGACCAAGCGGCCGCCTGCCGCCGGCCAGCCCTCGAGCGGAGGCAACCGATGAGGTCTCCGGTCACAGGTATCGTCACGCTGCTCGGTCTCCTGCTCGTCGTGATCGTCGGCTACATGTCGCTGTTCACGGTGCAGCAGACCGAACAGACCATCGTGCTGCAGTTCGGCAAGCCCGTCGATGTCGTCACCGATCCCGGCCTGCACTTCAAGGCCCCGTGGAATTCGGTCATCAATATCGACAAGCGGATTCTCGATTTGGAGAACCCGTCGCAGGAAGCGATCGCGTCGGACCAGAAGCGGCTCGTCGTCGACGCCTTCGCGCGCTACCGCATCAAGGACGCGCTGCGCTTCTATCAGAGCGTCGGCTCGATCCAGGCCGCCAACATCCAGCTCACGACGCTCCTGAACGCGGCGCTGCGCCGCGTGCTCGGTGAGGTCACCTTCATCAACGTGGTGCGCGACGACCGCGAGAAGCTGATGCAGCGCATCCGCGACCAGCTCGATCGCGAGGCCGACGGCTACGGCATCCAGGTGGTGGACGTCCGGATCCGGCGCGCCGACCTGCCGGAGCAGAACAGCCAGGCGGTCTATCTGCGCATGAAGACCGAGCGCGAGCGCGAGGCGGCCGAGTTCCGCGCGCAGGGCGGCCAGAAGGCCCAGGAGATCCGCTCCAAGGCCGACCGCGAGGCGACCGTGATCATCGCGGAGGCCAATTCGCAGGCCGAGCAGACCCGCGGCGCGGGCGATGCCGAGCGCAACCGCCTGTTCGCCGAGGCCTACAGCAAGGATGCCGACTTCTTCTACTTCTACCGGTCGATGACGGCCTACGAGAACGGGCTGAAGTCGAGCGATACCCGCTTCCTGCTGCGGCCGAATTCGGATTTCTTCCGGTATTTCGGTAACCCGGCCGGCAAGACGGCGACCGAGACGCCGGCGAAGCCGTAAGCTAGACAGGGGCGGCCGTTCTGGCCGCCCCTTCGTCCAGACAAGAACAGCACTACGGGAGGTTCCAATCCGATGAGGTCCATTGCGTTCGCCGACTTCCTCATCGGCTTGGGCATCCTGTTCGTGCTAGAAGGCTTGATGTTTGCGGCGAGTCCAAACTGGATGCGCAAGGCCATGAAGAGTGCGATGTCCACTCCCGACCATGTCCTGCGGGCCGTCGGGATCGGTTCGGCTGTCGTCGGCCTGATCCTGATCTGGGTGATGCGGCGTCCGGTTTAGCCGCAGCGCCAACGCCAAAGTGAAGGCGGAAGGCCGGTTTTCGCCATATTATCCGGGTCTTGAGACCCGTTAAGGTCCGCGCTTGCGCCGCGCCCCCGTTCGAGCGCAGTCTGGCGCCGAATCCTTATTTCTCTGGAGATCACAATGACCGCTGCCACCATTGCCCCGACCCGCTTGCGCCATGGTGTGCGAATTGGGCTGGCCGCGCTCGCCATCAGTGCTTTCAGTGCGCTCGGCAACCCGGCTCAGGCGCGCGGACCGGAGGGTATCGCCGACGTCGCCGAGAAGGTGATCGACGCGGTCGTCAACATCTCGACCTCGCAGACTGTCGAGGCCAAGGGCGGCGCCAACACCATGCCGCAACTGCCGCCCGGCTCGCCCTTCGAGGAGTTCTTCGACGACTTCTTCAAGAACCGCAGAGGCCCCGGTGGCGGCAGCAAGGGCGGCGACAATAACAGCGGCCCGCCGCGCAAGACCAACTCGCTCGGAAGCGGCTTCATCATCGACACCTCGGGCGTCGTCGTCACCAATAACCACGTCATCGCGGATGCCGACGAGATCAACGTCATCCTCAACGACGGCACCAAGATGAAGGCGGAGCTGGTCGGCGTCGACAAGAAGACCGACCTCGCGGTGCTGAAGTTCAAGCCGACCAAGCCGCTGGTGGCGGTGAAGTTCGGCGACAGCGACAAGCTGCGCCTCGGCGACTGGGTGGTCGCGATCGGCAATCCCTTCAGCCTGGGGGGAACGGTGACCGCCGGCATCGTCTCGGCCAAGAACCGCGACATCTCTTCCGGTCCCTATGACAGCTACATCCAGACCGACGCCGCCATCAACCGCGGCAATTCCGGCGGCCCGCTGTTCAACCTCGAAGGCGATGTCATCGGCGTCAACACCCTGATCATCTCGCCCTCCGGCGGTTCGATCGGCATCGGCTTCGCCGTGCCGTCGAAGACGGTTGCGGGCGTCGTCGATCAGCTCCGCCAGTTCGGCGAGCTGCGCCGCGGCTGGTTAGGGGTGCGCATTCAGAGCGTCACCGACGAGATTGCCGAGAGCCTCAACATCAAGCCGCCGCGCGGCGCGCTGGTTGCCGGCGTCGATGACAAGGGCCCGGCCAAGCCTGCCGGCATCGAGCCCGGCGACGTCGTCGTCAAGTTCGACGGCAAGGACGTCAAGGACCCGAAGGACCTGTCCCGCGTCGTCGCCGACACCGCGGTCGGCAAGGAGGTCGATGTCGTCATCATCCGCAAGGGCCAGGAAGAGACCAAGAAGGTTACGCTCGGCCGCCTCCAGGATCCCGAGAAGGTGCAGGCCGCGGTGAAGACCGACGAGCCGGCGCCCGAGAAGCCGGTGACGCAGAAGGCGCTCGGCCTCGATCTCGCGGCGCTGAACAAGGACCTGCGCACACGCTACAAGATCAAGGACAGCGTCAAGGGCGTGGTCGTCACCAATGTCGACGCCAATTCGGATGCCGCCGAAAAGCGCCTCTCCGCCGGCGACGTCATCGTCGAGGTCGCGCAGGAAGCCGTCTCCAGCGGCGCCGACATCCAGAAGCGCGTCGACCAGCTCAAGAAGGACGGCAAGAAGTCGGTGCTGCTGCTGGTCTCGAATGCCGACGGCGAGCTGCGGTTTGTCGCGCTGAGCGTGCAGTAATCGCGGCACGGTCCCGTAGGGTGGGCAAAGGCGCGCTTGCGCCGTGCCCACCACTCTTGCATCGATGGCAGGAAGATGGTGGGCACGCTTCGCTTTGCCCACCCTACGGCCGCTGAGCGAGCAGCGAGAGCTGAGTACTGTGAGACGCTACCCCTCCACAAACTCGTCGCGCCGATACCCCTGCGCATAAAGCAGCGCGGTGAGATCGCCGTGGTCGATCCGCGCCGCCGCGGCGGCCGCAACGGCCGGCTTGGCGTGATACGCCACGCCCAGCCCCGCTGCCTGGATCATCGCGAGATCATTGGCGCCGTCGCCGACCACAACCGAGTCGACGTCGTCGAGATCGAACGACTCCATCAGATCCACCAGCGTCGCCAGCTTCGCGGCGCGGCCCAAAATCGGCTCCTTGACCTCGCCGGTGAACTTGCCGTCGCGCACGATCAATTCGTTGGCGCGGTTCTCCTGGAAGCCGATCTTGGCGGCGACCGCGCTCGTGAACAGCGTGAAGCCGCCGGAGACGAGACAGGTATAGGCGCCGTGTGCGCGCATGGTCGCGACCAGCGCACGGCCGCCCGGCGTCAGCGTGATGCGCTTGTCCAGCACCTCGTCGACGACACTGGCAGGAAGGCCCTTCAGCAGCGCGACGCGCTCGCGCAGCGCTGGCTCGAACTCGATCTCGCCGCGCATCGCGCGTTCGGTGATGCCTGCGACATGGGCCTTCATGCCGACCAGGTCGGCGAGCTCGTCGATGCATTCCTGGCCGATCATGGTGGAATCCATGTCGGCGAGAAAAAGCTTCTTGCGCCGGAAGCCGGCAGGCTGCACGACGATATCGATGGGCAGGTCGCCGCGAAGCTCGCGGAGCCGCTGCTCGATGGCGTGACGGTCGCCTTCGAGGTTACTGTCGGCGCCGAAGGGGATGTCGACCGCAACCCCGTCGAACAGCCAGTGCGCGGGAGCCGCCTGGGGCAGCACGGCGCGGGCGCCGTCGACGATGGTACTATCGAGCGCGGGATTGTCAGGGTTGCAGATCAGCGTGGCGACGAGGGACATTTGAGGTTTTCGTGAGCGAGGGGCATTCGAGCAAGGCCGTGCTTATCGCAGGCCCGACCGCCAGCGGCAAGTCAGCGCTGGCGCTCGAGCTTGCGCTCAGCGCCGGCGGCACTGTGATCAATGCCGATTCCATGCAGGTCTATCGCGACCTCCGCATCATCACGGCACGTCCGACCCATGGCGATGAGGCGCGCGTTCCGCATCGCCTCTACGGCCATGTCGATGCCGCCGTGAATTTTTCGGCCGGCGCCTGGGTCGCGGATGCTGCAAAGGCGCTCGAGGAGGCCCATGCCGAAGGCCGGCTTCCGATCTTCATCGGCGGCACCGGGCTCTATTTCAAGGCGCTGACGGCGGGCCTTTCCGTGGTGCCGCCAATCCCCGCCGAGGTGCGCGAGGACGTGCGGGCGCGGCTGGAGCGGAACGGCGTCGAGGCGCTGCATGCGGAACTCGCTGCCCGCGATCCGCGCGCGGCCGTGCGATTGAACCTGCGCGACCGCACCCGGATCGCGCGCGCGCTCGAAGTGGTCGAGGCGACCGGGCGGTCGCTGCTCGACTGGCACCAGGAGGGCCAGCCGCCACTGTTGCCCAGGGACAGTTTTCGCGCGGTATTCCTCGCCCCCGAGCGCGACGACCTCTACGCCCGCATCGACGCCCGCTTCGATGCCATGCTGGGTGCCGGCGCCCTGAGGGAGGTCGAGCGGCTCGCCGCTCGCGGTCTTGATCCGCTGCTGCCGGCGATGAAGGCCCACGGCGTGCCGGCCCTGATCCGGCATCTGCGCGGGGAGCTCAGCCTGGAGGAGGCGGCCACGATCGGCCGCGCCGACACTCGCCACTACGCCAAGCGCCAGTTCACCTGGTTCCGGCATCAATTGCCGGAATTCGAATGGGTGAAGCTGGAGGAGGCGAGGGGATGGCTCGCGGCGGCCGTGAGCGCGGAGCGGGACCCGGACTGACGCGCATTTGTGCCGGGTTCCCGAATTTTACCTCTCGCCGAACCCCGGGAACACCGCTACACTGCCAAAATCGCGCGGAAGCGGCCGCTTTGCCTTGACATCGAGGCTTTGGTCGTTATGTTTCGCGCAACCTTTGGGATGCCGAGCGTCTGCCATGCGCAACATTATTACCAAACTCCTTATCGCCGTCGTACCCAGGCACACCGCCGGGGGTGGCTAGCTGCCACCCACAAGACAGGCGGTGTGCATGGGCCCTCTTCGGGGCCTTTTTTATTTCCCGAACCCGACACGAACGAAGCCGCTGACAACAGCGCATCCGGAGCAAGCCAATGAGCGACAAGAGCCACGATCCGAACCAGATGACCGGCGCCGCGATGATCGTTCGCGCGCTCATCGATCACGGCGTGACCGACATTTTCGGCTATCCCGGCGGCGCGGTGCTTCCGATCTATGACGAGATCTTCCAGCAGAGCGAGGTCCAGCACATCCTGGTCCGCCACGAGCAGGGCGCGGGCCACGCCGCCGAAGGCTATGCGCGTTCGACCGGCAAGCCGGGCGTTGCGCTGGTGACCTCCGGTCCCGGTGCCACCAACATGGTGACGCCGCTGACCGACGCCCTGATGGATTCGATCCCGCTGGTCTGCATCTCCGGCCAGGTGCCGACGCATCTGATCGGCAACGACGCCTTCCAGGAATGCGACACCGTCGGCATCACGCGCCCCTGCACCAAGCACAATTGGCTGGTGCGCGACGTCAATGACCTCGCCAAGGTGCTGCACGAGGCCTTCTACGTCGCGACCTCGGGTCGGCCGGGCCCGGTGCTGGTCGACGTGCCCAAGGACGTGCAGTTCGCAACCGGCACCTATCATCCGCCGCGCAAGTCCGACGTGCACCGCTCCTACGCGCCGCGCGTGAAGGGCGATGCGACGCAGATCCGCAAAGCTGTCTCGCTGCTCGCGAACGCCAAGCGTCCCGTGATCTATAGCGGCGGCGGCGTGATCAATTCCGGCCCCGAGGCGACCAAGCTGCTGCGCGAACTGGTCGAGGTCACCGGTTTTCCGATCACCTCGACGCTGATGGGCCTCGGCGCCTATCCGGCCTCGGGCAAGAACTGGCTCGGCATGCTCGGCATGCACGGCACCTACGAGGCCAACATGACGATGCATGATTGCGACGTCATGCTGTGCGTCGGCGCGCGTTTCGACGACCGCATCACCGGCCGCGTCGATGCGTTCTCGCCGGGCTCGAAGAAGATCCACATCGACATCGATCCGTCCTCGATCAACAAGAACATCCGCGTCGACGTGCCGATCATCGGCGACTGCGGCAACATCCTCGGCGACATCCTCCAGGTCTTCAAGGCGGAGGCGAAGAAGCCGGACATCAAGTCGTGGTGGCAGCAGATCGCGCAGTGGCGCGCCCGCAACTCGCTCTATTACAAGAAGAGCAACGACGTGATCCTGCCGCAGCACGCGATCCAGAGCCTGTTCGAGGCGACGCGCGGCAAGGATACCTACATCACCACCGAGGTCGGCCAGCACCAGATGTGGGCCGCGCAGTTCTTCGGCTTCGAGGAGCCGCATCGCTGGATGACCTCGGGCGGTCTCGGCACGATGGGCTACGGCCTGCCGGCCGCGGTCGGCGTGCAGGTGGCGCACCCGGACAGCCTCGTCATCGACATCGCGGGCGATGCCTCGGTGCAGATGACGATGCAGGAGATGTCGACGGCGGTTCAGTACGAGCTGCCGATCAAGATCTTCATCCTCAACAACCAGTACATGGGCATGGTGCGCCAGTGGCAGCAACTGCTGCACGGCAACCGGCTGTCGCATTCCTATTCCGAAGCGCTGCCGGATTTCGTCAAGCTCGCGGAAGCCTATGGCGCCGTCGGCCTCCAGGTGCACAAGCCGGGCGATCTCGATGGCGCGATCCAGGAGATGATCTCGGTCAAGCGCCCGGTGCTGTTCGACTGCCGCGTCGCCGCGCTCGAAAACTGCTTCCCGATGATCCCCTCCGGCAAGGCGCATAACGAGATGCTGCTGCCGGAGCAGGCGAATGACGAAGCCACCGCCAAGGCGTTCGCCGGCGGCAAGGCGCTGGTGTGAGGCCATGTTCGACCTGAGGGAGCTCGAGCGCGCACATGCGATCGTGGGGCAGGCGGTGCCGGCAACGCCGGCGCATGCCTGGCCGCTGCTCGCCGGTCGGCTCGGCACCGAGGTCGTGGTCAAGCACGAGAACCACACACCGATCGGCGCCTTCAAGGTGCGTGGCGGCCTCGTCTATCTCGAACGGCTGAAGCGCGAGCGGCCGAAGACGCCAGGCATCATCTCGGCGACGCGCGGCAATCACGGTCAGAGCCTGGCCTTTGCCGCGAGCCGCCACGGCGTGCCCGCGGTGATCTATGTGCCGCGCGGCAACTCGGTCGAGAAGAACCGCGCGATGAAGGCCTTTGGTGCCGAGCTCGTCGAGCATGGCGAGGACTTTCAGGCGGCACGCGAGGAAGCCGAGCGTCGCGCGCAATTCGCCGGGCTCCACATGGTGCCCTCGTTCCACCCGGACCTCGTGTTGGGTGTCGCGACCTACGCGCTTGAATTGTTCCGCGCTGCGCCCGATCTCGACATCCTCTATGTGCCGATCGGGCAAGGCTCCGGCATCTGCGGCTGCATCATGGCGCGCGACCTGCTCGGCCTGAAGACCGAGATCGTCGGCGTGCAGTCGACGGAAGCGCCGTCCTACGCGCTGTCGTTCGCAGCCGGCAAGATCGTGACGACCGAGACCAGCAACACGCGCGCCGACGGCATGGCGACGCGCATCCCCGACGAGGATGCGTTCGCGCTGATCCGCAAGGGCGCCTCGCGCATCGTAGAGGTCACAGACGACGAGGTCGCCGCCGCGATCCGCACCTACTGGACCGATACGCACAATCTGGCCGAAGGCGCCGGCGCAGCCGCGCTCGCCGCGGCTCTGCAGGAAAAGAACAAGCTGAAGGGCAAGCGCGTCGGTCTCGTGCTGTCCGGAGGCAACATCGATTTCGATCTGTTCCGCCGTTGGGTCGGGACGGACGCGCCAGCGATGGCGTGATGGAGAGACAAGAGGGAACGACAATGAACCAGCCCGCATCCGCCTACTTCATCGAGGACCGCCACGATCCGAACGAGACGCACACGCTTGCGGTGCTCGTGCAGAACGAGCCGGGCGTGCTCGCGCGCGTCATCGGCCTGTTCTCCGGGCGCGGCTACAACATCGAGAGCCTCACGGTCTCGGAGACCGAGGCCCAGAAGCATCTGTCGCGCATCACCATCGTCACCACGGGCACGCCGATGGTGATCGCGCAGATCAAGAACCAGCTCGACCGCATGATCCCGGTCTACCAGGTCGTCGACATGACCCAGACCAAGCGCTCGATCGAGCGCGAGCTGGCGATGGTGAAGGTGCGCGGGCAGGGCGAGCATCGGGTCGAGGCGCTCAGGCTGGCGGACGCGTTCCGCGCCCGGGTGATCGACGCCACCACCGAGAGCTTTGTGTTCGAGATCACAGGCAACACGGACAAGATCAACCAGTTTATTGACCTGATGCGCCCGCTCGGCCTTGTCGAGGTGTCGCGTACCGGTGTTGCCGCGATCGGTCGCGGGCCTGAAGGGATGTGAACCATGCTGGCGCGCGACTGGTATTACAACGAGCGGAACCGGATGGGGATCGAGCCCGCTGTGGCCTCGATCTACGACAACCATGACGATGCCGATCTGCGGGCGCGCGCCGCGCTGAAAATGCTTGGAGTGCAGCGCGGCTGGCGCATCGCCGACATCGGCTGCGGCAACGGCGTGCTCGCCACCGAAGCGGCGCTGATGGGCGCCGAGGTCGACGCCATCGATATTTCGCCGGCGATGCTGGCGCTCGCCGAGATCTACGCACGCGATCGCAAGGCGCCGGTGCGCACCCAGTCCGCCGGCCTGCTCAGCTTCGCCTACCGGCCGGAATCCTATGACCTCATCGTCAGCGAATTCACGCTGCACCATTTGCCGGATTTCTGGAAGGCGGTGGCGATGTCGAGGATCTATCGCGCGCTGAAGCCGGGTGCGAGCTTCTACCTGCGCGACATCGTCTATGCGTCGATGCCTGACGCCCTCGATCGCGACGTCGAGCAATGGGCCGAGTTCCAGATCAAGAACCACGATTTCTCGCGCGAGGGCGTGGTGACGCATATGCGCGACGAATATTCCACCTTCGGCTGGGTGATGGAGCGGATGCTGACCGACGTCGGCTTCACGCTGATCTCGGCCGACTACCACGCACCGATGCACGGCACGTATCTGCTGCGGAAACCGAAAGCCGGCGAGCAAGGCTAGACAAGAACAACAAACAGGGCTGCACGACAAAGCAGAACCGGAAACAACAATGAAGCCGGCCGACATCCTCATCGCCGTCATGGTGGCGATCATCTGGGGGCTTGCCTTTGTGGCGAGCCGGATCGCGCTCGACGAGCTTTCGGCGGAGCTGATGACGGCGTTGCGCTTTACCATCGCCGCGGTGCCGTGCCTGTTCATTCCGAAGCCGAAGGTCGCCTGGTCGCTGCTGATCGCAATCAGCTTCACACTGTTCCTTGGTCAATTCCTGTCACAGGCCTACGGCATCGCCCACGGCGTCCCGGTGGGCCTGACCAGCGTCGTCGTGCAGAGCCAGGCGCTGTTCACGATCGGCTTTGCCGCGCTCGCGTTCGGTGAGCGGCCGACGCCGATGCAGACGCTGGGCATCGTCATCGCTGCGGCTGGCCTGCTGATGATCTGCGGTACCGTCGGTTATGATTTCAGCGTTGCCGCCTTTGCGGTGCTGATGATCTCACCGGTCAGCTTTGCCGTCGGCAATCTGCTGCTACGCGGCGCCCGCGGCGTGCCGATGTTCGACCTGTTTGCCTGGCTGTGTCTCGCCTCGGCCGTGCCGCTGTTCGTACTGGCGCTGATCGCCAACGGACCGGCGTCGACCTGGACGTCGCTGACGCACATGTCGCTGACATCGGCTCTGTGCATGCTGATGCTCGGCGGCATTTCCACCAGCATCGCTTATTGGCTGTGGGGCCGCCTCTTGCGCGACTATCCCGCGGCCCAGGTGGTGCCGTTTGCGCTGCTGGTGCCGTTCGTCGGCTCCGCCGCCTCCAGCATCGTGTTCGGCGAACGGTTCGGCCCGCTGCGCCTCGCCGGCATGCTGACGGTGATCGGCGGTATCGCCGTGATGGTGCTGGCGAAGCGCCCGCAAGTCCTGCCGAAGACCGCGTGAGGTGAACATGGCCTACTCGCTGTTCTATGCATTCCTCGCCTTCATGGTGGTGATGTACTTCACGCCCGGGCCGAACAACATCATGCTGCTGTCCTCCGGCCTGACCTACGGCTTCCGCCGCACCATCCCGCACATCGTCGGCATCGTCATCGGCTTTGCCTTCATGGTCGCCACCGTCGGCCTCGGGCTCGGCACCGTGTTCCTGGCCTATCCGGTCCTGCAGACCATCCTGAAATATGCCGGTGCGGCCTACCTGATCTATCTTGCCGCGGTGATCGCCATGTCGGGCCCGACCACGCCGGGCGGCGACAGCGGCCGCGGCCCGATGACCTTCTGGGGCGCGGCCATGTTCCAATGGATCAACGCCAAGGGCTGGGTGATCGTGATCGGCACCATCACCGCCTACGCGGCGATTGCCCAGTTTCCCATCAACATCGTGATCCAGACCCTGATCAGCCTGCTCGTCGGCACGATCTCGACCGTGGTCTGGGCGCTGTTCGGCACCGCATTGCGGCCGGTCCTGACCTCCGAGCGGCTGGTCCGCGCCTTCAATATCCTGATGGCGATCCTGCTGCTGGCCTCCCTCTACCCCGTTTTCATGGATGCATGATGTCGCGGATTTCCATGCAGAAACGGGTTTCCCTCAGGGCTGAAAATGCTCTAGACAGCCCCCGAAATCCGCAAATTTCACCCTTCGGACACTGACCATCGGCCGATTTCGGCCCTGAACGAGGAAACGACCTATGCGTGTTTATTACGATCGCGACGCCGACCTGAACCTGATCAAGGGCAAGAAGGTCGCCATCGTCGGCTACGGCAGCCAAGGCCACGCCCATGCGCTCAATCTGAAGGATTCCGGCGTCAAGGAAGTCGCCATTGCGCTGCGCAAGGACTCGAGCTCGGTCAAGAAGGCGGAAGCCGCCGGCTTCAAGGTGATGGAAGTCGCCGAAGCCGCCAAATGGGCCGACCTCGTCATGATGCTGACCCCGGACGAGCTCCAGGGCGACATCTACCGCGAGCACCTGCACGACAACATGAAGAAGGGCGCCGCCCTCGTGTTCGCGCACGGCCTCAACGTCCACTTCAACCTGCTCGATCCGCGCGCCGACCTCGACGTGCTGATGATCGCGCCGAAGGGCCCCGGCCACACCGTGCGCTCGGAGTATCAGCGCGGCGGCGGCGTGCCCTGTCTGATCGCGATCGCCAAGGACGTCTCGGGCAACGCCCATGACCTCGGCCTGTCCTACGCGTCTGCGGTCGGCGGCGGCCGCGCCGGCATCATCGAGACCACCTTCAAGGAAGAGTGCGAGACCGACCTGTTCGGCGAGCAGGTGGTGCTCTGCGGGGGGCTGGTCGAGCTGATCAAGGGCGGTTACGAGACCCTGGTCGAAGCCGGCTACGCGCCCGAGATGGCCTATTTCGAGTGCCTGCACGAAGTGAAGCTGATCGTCGACCTGATCTATGAAGGCGGCATCGCCAACATGAACTACTCGATCTCCAACACCGCCGAGTACGGCGAGTATGTCACCGGCCCCCGCATCATCACGGACGAGACCAAGAAGGAGATGCGCAAGGTTCTGGCCGACATCCAGGGCGGCAAGTTCGCCCGCGACTGGATGCTCGAGAACAAGGTCAACCAGACCTCGTTCAAGGCGACCCGCGCCAAGCTCGCCGCGCATCCGATCGAGGAAGTCGGCGCGAAGCTCCGCGACATGATGCCCTGGATCAAGAAGGGCGCGCTGGTCGACAAGTCGAAGAACTAATTCTGTCATTCCGGGGGCGCGACAAAGTCGCGTCCCCGGACATGATCCATATTCATTCGTTTCGTGAGTTTGTCCCGGCAATGACACCGCGAGGCAAACGTTCAACCTGCTCGGCGCGATCTCGCTGATGCGCTCGGCTTGCTCGCACCACGCGAAGCTCCTGCAGAAACCGGCTTCGGTTTCGCACGGTAATAATACGGCGCTTTCCAGTGCTCTCCGAGTATTAGGACACCATTGCTGACGTGATTCCCGTACCAGTACGGAGTCGAATTGCAATGGCCCGATCAACCAAATCTTAGCGCGACCGAGAGATGGTGAACCATTGCTCGTACCGCAGATGGACAATGCTGAACGCTTGGCGAAGGTTGACCGGATCGCCGGGATCGTCCGTCACGGTCCTGGGCTTGGTGTTTTCCCTTGTCGTCGTCACCTTGTTCCTCGTCGATCTCGGCATTCGCTATCGCGAAGCGATCGCATCGGCGAAGACCGACGCTCTCAATCTCTCGGCCATTCTGGCCGAGCATGCTGCGGTGACGTTCGAAGACATCGATCGTGTGTTGCTCGAGGCGCAGGCGATCCGCAAGGACGCCTTGTCCGGAAGATATGCCGATCCTGGTGCAGCCAATCTTGCGTTGCATCAGTTGGTCAAGAGCTCGTCGATTCTGGTCGCGGTCGGCTGGACCGATGCATCCGGAGCGGTTGTCGCGCATTCCTACGATCACGCGCCGCCGCGTAGCAACATCTCCGATATGCCGCACTTCATCGCGCAGCGTGATGGCGCCGGCACCGGATTGTTCGTTGCGCCACCCTTTCGCTCCGCAGGCAGCGACAAATGGTTCAGCGCGGCGTCACGCCGGTTGAACAATCCCGATGGGAGCTTTGCCGGCGTGGTGACTGCGCCGCTGGATCAATCCTTTCTGCTGAAGATCTATCGCAAGATCGACCTGGGCGCGAACGGCTCGGTGGTTCTGTTCCATCGCGGCGGGCGGATCCTTGCGCGCGTACCGGAACAGAAGGGTGCTGTGGGCATGTCGGTCGCCGGCGGCCCGCTGTTCACCCGGTATCTGCCGGTCTCCGAGACGGGTTCATACGAGCTCGTGAGCCCCATCGACGGCATCGGGCGCATTGCGGGCTACAAGGCCGTGTCCGGCCTGCCGCTGGTTTTGGCGGTAACTTACTCGCGCACTCACGTGTTGCAGCCATGGTCACGGCACCTCTACACCTTTGGTCCGCTGGCTGTCGCGATCGTCGCCATCATTCTGATCGGCACGTTCCTGCTTCGGCGGCAAACCAATGCGCTTGCGGCCGCGGGTGCCCGGTTCGATGCCGCCTTGAGCAACATGCCGCATGGGCTCAGCATGTTCGACGCCGATGAGAGGCTGCTGGTCGCCAACAGCCGCTATCGCGAGATGTATGGCCTCACGAAGGCGCAGGTCAAACCCGGAACGCCACTCAGCAGCATCGTGGGTGACTACAAGGCGACCGGAGCCGAGCTCGATGTGGAGGATTTTCTCGAAGGCGCAAAGCACCGGGCGCCACGAATCCTCACGCTGGGCGACGGCCGGATGATCTCGATCCTGCGCACGCCCATGGCCGATGGCGGCTGGGTCGCGACCCATCAGGACATCACCGAGAGGCGGCGAGACGAGATCCTGCTGGCCGAAAATGCCGCCAAGCTGAAGCTCATCAATACCCGGTTCGACGTCGCGATCAACAACATGAATCAGGGCCTGTGCCTGTTTGACGCCGACAAGAACCTGGTGGTCTCCAACAGCCGCTACCAGCAGATGTACGATCTGCCGGACGATCTGGTGCAGCCGGGCACGCCGCTGCAACGGATATTGCAGCACTATGCGGATCGTGGCGAAACGAGTTCGCTGACGGTCGACCAGCATGTCCGGATCATGCCGACCCAGCGGCAACAGGAGTATGCGCTGAAAGACCAGCGCCAGATCCTGATCCAGCGCAAGCCGCTGCCGGATGGTGGCTGGGTGGCGACGCACGAAGACGTCACTGAGCAGAAACGTGGCGAGCAAATGCTGGCTCAGAAGGCCGCGGAGCTCCAGGCGATCAACATGCGCTTCGACGCCGCGCTGAACAACATGTCCCAGGGGCTCTGCATGTTCGATGCGGACCAGCGGATCGTGGTGTCGAACGCGCGCTACAGCGAGATCTACCATATCGACCCCGATCGGATCAGGCCCGGAACGACGCTGGCGCAGATTCTCGAGTATCGTCGCGAGCAAGGCACGCATTTCGTCGACGTCGCGCCGGATGTCTATCTCACCCAGAACGTGAAGCAGCTCAGCGAGATCCGGGAACTCGCCGACGGCAGGGTGGTCGCGATTGCGCGTCACATGATGCTGGATGGCGGCTGGCTCACGACCCACGAGGACATTACCGAGCGAGCGAGAAGCGAGAAACGCATCGCGTACCTGGCGCAGCACGACCTTCTCACGGGTCTCGCGAACCGCGCCGTGTTCTCCGAAAAACTGGACGAAGCTGCAAAGCGGCTGCAGCGCCATGGCACGACGTTCACCGTCCTGATGCTGGATCTCGACAGGTTCAAGATCGTCAACGATACGCTCGGTCACGCTGCAGGCGACCAGCTGCTGGTCGAGGTCGCGCGGCGGCTGGGGGCATCGCTGCGGGACACCGACGTGCTGGCCCGCCTCGGCGGCGACGAATTCGCGATCATCCAGGAGAACGAGAAAAATCAGAGCGAAGGCGCGATCGCGCTGGCGCTGAGAATCATCGAGCTGATCGATCAACCCTTCGATCTCGACGGCAATCGCGTCAGTGTCGGTACCAGCGTCGGAATTGCCTTCGCGCCCGAGCACGGCGTCGACGCGGACACCTTGCTGCAGAAGGCGGACGTCGCGCTTTACGCCACGAAATCGGCCGGCCGAAACGATTTTCGCGTCTTCCAGCCCGAAATGACGGAAGCTGCCGACACACAGAAGTCGATGGAAGGCGAACTGCGGGAGGCAATGGCTCGCAACGAGCTGGAGCTGCACTATCAGCCGGTCATCGATGTGCGAACGCGCGCGATGACGGGCCTGGAATGCTTCGTGCGCTGGCATCACCCGTCGAAGGGTATGCTCGCGCCTTTGGAGTTCCTTGCTGTCGCGGAGCAGGCCGGACTGACGTTGCCGCTCGGTGAATGGATCCTGCGGCAGGCCTGCCTGGACGCGGCGGCCTGGCCGCCGCACATCCGGGTCGCCGTCAACATGAGCGCCGCCCAGTTTCACCGGGGTAACGTACTGGACGTCGTGCTGTGCGCGCTGGTCGAGTCGGGATTGTCGCCGGAACGCCTCGAGCTCGAAATACCGGACTCTGCGCTCCTGGACGGGAATCTGGCGGCTCACCTGCTCACGGTGCGGCAATTGAAGAACCTCGGTGTCAGCGTCGTCCTCGACAATTGCGGTGTGGGCTATTCCGCGGGGAGCTACCTCCAGAGTTTCCCGTTCGACAAGTTCAAGATCGACCGGGCGATCGTGCAGGGCTGCACAACGCGAAGGGATTGCGCGGCGGTCGTCGCCTCTGCCGTGGCGTTGGCGCACGGTCTCGGGGTCGCCACGGTGGGCAAAGGGGTCGAGACCGCCGCCCAGTTCGAGGCTCTGCATGCGGCGGGCGTGGACTTCGTCCAGGGATATCTGTTCGGGCGACCCGTGCCGAACTCCGAAATCTGTTTCGATGCGCCGGTGCCGGCGCAGAACGTCGCGTGATCTCATGACCTCCGCAGGAACACAGGCAACTCAATTGCCAGTAGGAGAGGTGAATCTGGAGAACAGCCTGATCGATCAACTCGAGCTCGCGCTGGCGAACCCGGAGCTGTCGAAGCGCGCCGAACTCCTGCGGCACGTCGCCGATCTCTTTGTGTTCGGCTCGAGCAAGTTTACGGACGCGCAGATCGATCTGTTCGACGAGGTGATGAGCACTCTGCTCAAGCACATCGAATGCACCGCCCGGGCGGCCTTCGGGAGCCGGCTTTCCAGATTGCCCGACGCGCCGCGCCGGACGATCCGCATGCTGGCGTTCGACGACGCACCGGAGGTGGCGGCGCCGGTCCTGGAGCATTCGCCACGGCTCGACGAGGCGAGCCTGGCGGAGAATGCGCGGACCAAGAGCCAGGATCACCTGCTGGCCATCGCCGGCCGCATCCGGTTGACAGAGCCCGTCACCGATGTCCTCGTCGAGCGCGGCAACAACGCTGTCGCCGTGCGGACCGCCAGCAACGGCGGAGCCAGCTTCTCGGCCCAGGGAATGTCTGGGCTCATCAGGCGGGCGCGGGACAATGGCGCGCTTGCCATGTGCATCTGGGCCCGCCCCGACATTCCGCGTGAAACCCTGCTGAAATTGTTCGTTCATGCGTCCGAGATGGTGAGGCGCAAGCTTGAATCGGCCGATCCGCGCCAGGCGGCCCTCGTTCGAAGCGCCATCGCGGAGGGCTCCGATGAGCTGCAGTCGATGGCGCGGGCAGGCTCAAGCGAGCATGCGCGGGCGTTGGCCGAGGTGAGGTCCCTGCATACGGACGGGCAACTCGACGAGGCGCGCGTGCTCGGCTTCGTCGGCGCGCGAAGCTTCGACAAGACCGCGGTTGCGCTGTCGCTCATGACCGACCTGCCAATTGGGGCGATCGAGCGCGCGCTGGTCCGCTCTGAGCCCGAGCAGATTCTCATCCTGGCGAAGGCCATCGGTCTGTCCTGGGATACGACGAAGGCGCTCCTGACGTTTCAGCCCGGCTTGGCCCAGGAGCCGAAAGAACGGTCGAAAGAGCGATTGGAGGAGTGCTTTGCGAGCTTCCTCCGGTTGAAGCCAAGTACCGCGAAAGCTGCGCTCCAGTTCTTCCGGCTTCGCGAGCGGGCCGGGCGGGATCCTGTCCACTAGCTGATCGACGTAAACTGCTGCGCCTGCCCGAGCGTTGGGCGGCATTGCGCACCGGCGTCTTCCCCTCTACATGATCGCGGGAAACGCGAGGGGGGAAACCATGCGGTCTGTCGTCGTCACCGGCGCGTCCACGGGCATCGGCTGGGCCATTGCAAAATTCCTGATCGGGCGCGGCTATCGCGTGTTCGGCAGCGTCCGCAGACAGGCCGATGCCGACCGGCTTCAGGGGGAGTTCGGTGCGAACTTCACGCCGCTCCTGTTCGACGTCACCGACGAGGCGGCAGTCCTCGTTGCGGCGCGAAGAGTGCGCGAGGCGCTGGGCGGGGAGACGCTGGCCGGCCTCGTCAACAATGCCGGCATTGCGGTCGCCGGTCCCGTGCTCGAATTGTCGGCGGATGATTTCCGCCGCCAGATGGACATCAACGTCATCGGGCCTGTGATCGCGACACAGGCGTTCGGGCCGCTGCTCGGCGCAGATCCCTCGCTGAAGGGGCCGAAGGGGCGGATCGTGATGATCAGCTCGGTTGCGGGCAAGAACGGCAATCCGTTGTCGGCGCCTTACTGCACTTCCAAGCACGCCGTCGAGGGTTTGTCGGAAAGCCTGCGCCGCGAGCTGATGCTGTTTGGCATCGACGTCATCATCGTCGCCCCCGGCGCGGTCAGGACGCCGATCTGGAGCAAGGCCGAAGAGATCGATCTCTCCGTCTACAAGAACTCACCCTATCTGCCGGCGCTGAACAAGGTCATGGCCTTCATGATGGAGCTCGGCGCAAAGGGCCTGCCGGCCGAGCGCATCGCCGAGATCGTGTTCGAGGCGTTGACCGCAGCGAGCCCCAAGGTGCGCTACCAGATCACGCCGGATCCGGTGCGACACCTGATCGGCGCCGTACTGCCGAAACGGACGCTGGACCGCATCATCGCCAAGCGGCTCGGATTGCTGCCGCCGGGGTGACCGTCGTTCAGTTCGCTTCGGCCGTCCGTCCGCGTGGATGGGCGGCCATCGCGATCAGCCGCAGCGCCATCACGGCAAGCAGCGGAAGGAGGAAGGCGGCATAGAGCGGCATCGCGGGCACGCGCTTGCCGAACGACACCATGAACTGGAGCCAGAGGTAATAGCCGCCTACAAGGTGCAGCGCGCGAAAGGCACGCGACCCGAGCAGCGCGGCGGTGCGGTCGAACGAGGTCGCGCTCATGGCGATGATCGCGGCATAACCGATGCCGCCGAAGATGTAGGAGGCCGCCGAGGTCGCCTCGGCAAAGCCGGCTGGATCCATTCTGGCGAAGGCGACGATGGCAGCCGCGTGGATGGCGTGGGAGGCCGCGAAGCTGAGGCCCAGATAGCGGCGATTGCGATGCTGCCAGCGCGTCCAGGCATTCGGCCACAGCCGCGCCAGCGCCCCGGCACTGAAGGCGAGGCAGAACAGCGTGAGCGAGCTTCGCGCCGTGAAGCGGATCACCATTCGCACGCCCTCGACCTCGAAGTGCCGGATCGCGGCGATCCCCAGGCTCAGGGCGATCAGGCTCACGACGAGCGCGGCAAGCAGCCGCCAGCCTTCCAGCCAGCCTTGACGATGCGACATGGCGATCTCCTTCTTTATGTAATCGACGATTACATTTGGGGATCACGTGTCCGTCAACGGTGTAATCGCTGCTTACATTCACGATGGAGTGATGCTAGAAGGTGCCATGTCCGCCAGTCCGACCTCCAAGCCGCGTGCCCGCCGCCAAACGCTCGAAGCCCGGCCGTACCATCATGGCGATCTCCGCCGCGTGTTGATCGACGCTGCGTTGCAACTCGCCGCGGAAGGCGCCGACGTCTCGGTCCGTGAAGCCGCGCGCCGGGCTGCGGTGTCGCCAGGGGCGCCGTTCCGGCACTTCCCCAACCGCGATGCGCTGATGGCGGCGGCGGCCGA
Organism: Bradyrhizobium iriomotense; assembly: GCF_018130765.1. Classification (GTDB taxonomy): domain Bacteria; phylum Pseudomonadota; class Alphaproteobacteria; order Rhizobiales; family Xanthobacteraceae; genus Bradyrhizobium; species Bradyrhizobium iriomotense_A. The sequence continues at coordinate 19,515 of NZ_JAFCJZ010000013.1, read as the reverse complement.
GGAGGCGCAGCGGCGCTTCCGAACCGAGATCGAGGCGGCGCTGGGTGATGCTCCGGCCGCCGACCCGCTTCTCCGCTTCCGCGCCTTTGGCCTCGCTTATTTGCGCTGGGCCATGCGCAACCCTGCACATTTCGAGATCATCTCGACGGGGCGTTACTTCGCCCATGGCAGCTCGGTAGAGCTGACGCGTGACAACGCCGAGCTGATCGCGCTGACGGAGCAGATGCTGGCTGACGCGGCCGCGCAGGGCCTGCTGCGGTCGGCCGACCTCAAGCCCATCCAGATCGCCGGCCGTGCCCTGGTCTACGGTTTCGCCCGGATGAATCTCGACGGCCATTTTCCGCGCTGGGGCGTCGAGGAGGGTGAGATCGAGCGGATGGCGGAAGAGGTGATCGACCTGTTCATCGCCGGGATCGCCAAGCGCTGAGGGGGACACGGCGGGCGGTGCTTCGCCACCCACCACCATTAAGCGAAGGTCGGACCGCAGCGCACGTTGCCTGTCCTTGACCATTCCGTTACAGTTTTATGACACGGTGCAGGTTTCCGGCTGCGCCGGACGCCCTAGCCGTCTTGAGGACCGGCCAGACGGCTTTGCATACCCGCGCCGGACCAGAGTTGCGTGCCGTCGATGGCGTCCGCGCCCAATCCAGGTCCTTCCGCCACCACCGCCGTTCTGGCGAGCGTCGCCGCGCTCGGCATCTGGCGGCTGCTCGCGGTCGCGGCGCCACATCTGGCCGCGCTCGCGCTGATGTACGAGACCGAGACCGATTTCGGCTCGCGCCTGTCCTTCGTTCTCGCCTGGGGCATCCTCAACTTCTTCTGGATCACGCTATTGCGCCGGCCGGCGCTGTCGGGCGCGCTGTCGCTGACCATGGTCGTCGTGCTGGTGCTGCTGTCGCGGCTCAAGCACGACGTCGTCCAGATGACGGTGAACTTCATCGACCTGATGATGATCGACCGCGACACGGTCGCGTTCCTGTTCACGATCTTCCCGAATTTGCGCTGGTCGGTGATCATGGCCGGTCTCGTCACGCTGCCGCTGATGTATGCGCTGTGGTGGCTCGACCCGTTCCGCATCCGCCGCCTGCCGGCACTCGCCTGCAAGCTCGCCTGTCTCGCCGCCCTCGTCGGCTATTCGCTCTATCATCCGGACGAGGCCTGGCGCGGCTATTACGACGACGGCTATCTCTCGAAGTTCTTCCGCTCGGGCGTCAGCGCCGTCTCCGATTTTGCGCAGTACGGCTTCATGGAATCGGCCGCCTCGACCAACGAGCGGCTCAACATGCCGCTGGTCGATGCCTGCCACCCTGCGGGCCGCCGGCCGAACATCATCATGATCCATGATGAATCCAGCTTCGACATCCGCGCTGCACAGGGCATCAAGGTGCCGCCGCGCTATGGCGATCATTTCAAATCGTGGGACGGCAAGCAGCGCAGCTTCCTCGCCGAGAGCAATGGCGGACCGAGCTGGTTCACCGAATACAACGTGCTCGCAGGGCTCTCCTCGCGCTCGTTCGGCCGCTTCGCCTATTTCGTGACGCGCATCGCCTCGAGCCGCGTCGAGCGCGGACTGCCGCTGGCGCTGCGCCGCTGCGGCTACGACACCCTCTCGCTCTATCCCGCCTATGGCGGCTTCATGGGTGCGCGCAGCTTCCAGATGACGACCGGCATCGAGCGCTTTCTCGACTCCAAGGACCTCGGCGCCAAGGACGTCGAGCCCGACAGCTTCTTCTACGACAGGGCGCTCCAGCTGATGGGAGAGCGGACGCCGAACAAGCCGCTGTTCACCTTCATCTATCTCGGTGCCAATCATTTCCCCTGGGAGACCCGCTTCCGCCCAGACCTGCTGCCGAACTGGCGCGCGCCGGGCAATGTGGCGTCCATCGACGAATATCTGCGCCGGCAGGCGATGAGCGCCGAGCAGTACAAGGCGTTCGTTGCCGGCTTGAAGAAGACCTTTCCCGGCGAGCCGTTCCTGATCGTGCGCTATGGCGATCATCAGCCCGAATTTGCGCCGAACCTGCTCGAGCCAGGGCTCGACGAGGGCGCGATCGGCAAGAAGCTCGACGCCTACGATCCGCGGCTCTACGCGACCTATTACGCCATCGACGCCGTCAATTTCGAACCGGTCAAGAGCGAGGCCGTGATGGACACGATCGACGGCCCCTATCTGCCGCTGGTGATCCAGGAAGCCGCCGGCATCCCGCTCGACCCGTCCTTCGCCGAGCAGAAGGCGATCATGCTCCGCTGCAAGGGCCTCTTCTACGGCTGCAAGGACGGCGCCGAGGCGCGGCGGCTGAACCGGCTGCTGATCAATGCGGGGATGATCCGGGGGCTGTAAGCGTTGTTCGCGTGCCCGCGAGCAGTGCTCTCTCCCCGTCACCCTGAGGCGTGAGCTGCGCGGCGCAACGCGCCGTGCGGCGAGCCTCGAAGGGCGACGGCCCGGCTGCATCGGAGGCCGTGCATCCTTCGAGGCTCCCCATGCGGCGCGTTGCGCCCCATGGCTCGCACCTCAGGATGACGGAGCTTGAGGCGCGCTCCTACTGCTTGCCCACCTTTCCCCACAGCCACTTCGCCACCGCATCCGGTGACGAATTCGCGTCGTTTCCACTGGCTCGCAAATTCGCTTCGCGCATGGTGGTGATGTCGATCCTGCCGAGCAGCGGCTTGAGCGCCGCCTGCAATCGCTCGTCGCCAGCGCGCTTCGGCGCCAGCAGCAGGATGGCGTCGTAAGGTGGGATGGCGTGTTTGGGATCGTCGAGCGCGGTGAGATCATATTTCGCGATCAGGCCGTCGCTGGTGTAGCCGGCGATGACGTCGACCTCGCCGCTGGCAACGGCCGCATACATGAAGTCCGGCTGCATCTGGCGCTGGGCACGGAACTGCAGCCCATAGGCCTTTTGCAGCGCCGCCCATTCGGGACGCGAGAAGAATTCGTAGTCGCCGGCAATCGACAGCGTCGAGGCATGTGCGCTGAGGTCGGCGATGGTGCGGATGCCAAGCGCCTCGGCGCGCTTCTTCGGCATTACCAGCGCATAGGCGTTCTCGAAGCCGAGCTCGCCGAGCAGGGTGATGTTCTCCCTCGCGAGCGCCGTCTTCAGTTCCGCCACGAGCTCCGCGCGCGGCTTGATGTCGGTACGATGGAGCTGATTGGCCCAGAGCGTACCGGAATAATCGACATAGAGATCGACGTCGCCCGCCTTCAGCGCCTCGAAGATCACGCTGGAGCCGAGGCCCGATCGTGCCGTGGCGGAGAGGCCTGCCGCCTGGAGGCGGTCCCTCATCAGCGCCGACAGCACATATTGCTCGGCAAACGTCTTGGCCCCGACGACGTAGCCTTGCGACGAGCGTCCCATGGTCGGCACCAGCGTTGCCGCGACCAGTGCCGCGATCCCGACCGCGCCGAGCCCGCTGCGCAGACGGCTGCGTAGGCGCAAGCCGCTCTCGATCAGGCCCAGCAACTGGTCGACTGCGAGCGCGAGCAGGGCCGAAGCAAGGCAGCCGAACAGCACGAACACCCAGTTCTGGGTCTGCAGCCCGGCGAAGATGTAGTTGCCGAGGCTGGTCTGCCCGATCGGCGTCGAGAGCGTCGCGGTGCCGATCACCCACACCGTGGCGGTGCGGATGCCCGCCATCATCACCGGCAGCGCCAGCGGCAGCTCGACCATGACAAGCGACTGCCGTGCGGTCATGCCAACGCCCTTGGCGGCCTCGATCAGCGCGGGATCGATGCCGTTGAGGCCGGTGATGCCGTTGCGCAGCACCGGCAGCATCGAATAGAGCGCCAGTGCCAGCATCGCCGGCAGGAAGCCGAAGGCGGAGAAGGAAACGCCGAACCAGGCGAGCGTGACCGAGGCCGCCAGCAGCAGCAGCGGATAGAACAGCGCGAGCAGTGCAAGTCCCGGCACCGTCTGCACGATGCTGGCGAGTGCAAGCAGGATGCCGCGCGGCGCCGGACGGTTGCGTGTCAGGATCGCCAGCGGCAGGCTGACGGCGAGGCCAAGCGCGAGCGCGGCAAGGCTCACCCGCACATGGTTGCCGAGATAGTCTGCCAGATGTGACAGCGCCTCACCCCAGCGCGGATCGGTGAAGAGGCTCATGCCGCACCGCTCTGCGGCAGCAGTGCGTTCAACCGATCGACCTGGCGCCGCGGCGTACGCAGCAGCTCCAGCACGTAAGCATCGTCGCTGCTCGAGAGCTCTGCGGGCGTGCCCTGCGCCAGCACCTTTCCGCCGCGCATCACCGCGATACGATCGGCGAGCAGGATCGCCTCGGTCATGTCATGCGTGATCATCACGGTGGTCAGGCCGAGGCTGCGGTGCAGTGCGCGATAGTCGTCGCCGAGCGCATCGCGGGTGAGGGGATCGAGCGCGCCGAACGGCTCGTCCATCAGCACGATGCGGGGTTTTGCCGCGAGCGCCCGCGCCACGCCGACGCGCTGGCGCTGGCCGCCGGAGAGTGCCTCGGGCAGACGGTCGCGATGCGATGCGCGGTCGAGCTGCACGAGCTCCAGCAGCTCGTCGACGCGCCCAGCGATTGCCGCTGCCGGCTCGCCCAGCAGCTTTGGCGTGATCCCGATATTGTCGGCGACGCTCAAGTGAGGAAACAGCCCGCCGCTCTGGAAGACGTAGCCGATCCGGCGCCGCAGCGCGACCGGATCGACATTTTGCACGTCCTCGCCCTCAACCAAGATCGTGCCGCCGTCGGCCTCGATCAACCGGTTGGCGAGCCGCAGCAGCGTGGTCTTGCCCGAGCCGGACCCGCCCACGATGGCCAGAAACTCGCCCTCGGCGATGTCGAGCGATACATCGTCCACAGCCCTGAGGGAGCCGAAGCTCTTGGTGACGTGCTGGTAGCTGATTGCTGGCTTGGGAGACATCCGACGCGGCTCATTCTTCCTTACCCTCCCCTGGAGGGGGAGGGTCGCTCGCGCGAAGCGCGGGCGGGGTGGGGTGATCTCTCAACACGGGTAGCGTTGGACGTGGAAAGACCGTCACCCCACCCCGCTGTGCATTTCGCTTCGCTACATGCCCAGCGACCCTCCCCCTCCAGGGGAGGGTAAGAGCGCCCCGGCAACCCATGCGTAGCACGCTTGGCGGCTTGATTGAACTTGGCCGCGCGAGAGGCTAAGGCATCGGCCTGAATTCGGAGGAAACACATGACAACGCCCACGGCAGTGGCGCTGGAAGATGCCAAGGTCGCGTTCCGGCTGGGGGACGGCCGGGTCTATACGGCGGTGGAGAAGGCGCATCTTGCGGTCGCGCAGGGCGAGTTCGTCGCCATCGTCGGCCCGACCGGCTGCGGGAAATCGACGCTGCTCAATGTCGCGGCCGGATTGCTCAAGCCAGCCGCCGGCAGCGTCAAGATATTCGACCGGCCGCTGGCGGGGCTGAACCGGGAGGCCGGTTACTTGTTCCAGGCCGACGCGCTTTTCCCCTGGAAGACAGCGCTCGACAACGTCGCGATCGGGCTCGAGATCAAGGGCACGCCGCGCAGCGAGGCGCTGCCGCAGGCCCGGAAATGGCTGACCTCCGTGGGCCTCGGCGCCTTCGCGAACCGCTATCCGCACATGCTCTCCGGTGGCCAGCGCAAGCGCGTTGCGTTGGCGCAGGTGCTGATCCGCGATCCAAAAATCCTGCTGATGGACGAGCCGTTCGGGCCGCTCGATGCGCAGACGCGGCAGGTGATGGGCAATCTGCTGCTCGACTTGTGGAACGCCGACCGCAAGGCGGTGCTGTTCGTGACCCATGATCTGGAAGAGGCGATCGCGCTCGCCGACCGCGTCGTGATCATGTCGGCGGGGCCGTCCTCGCGCATTATCGGCGACTGGCGCGTCAGCCTGCCGCGCCCGCGCGACATCTTCGAGGTGCGCCTCGACAAGGAGTTCCATGCGCTCCATCGCGAGATCTGGAGCGTGCTGAAGGACGAGGTGATGAAGGGCTACGCGCAATCCACCCACGCGGCGGAGGCGGTCTGATGTCGCGCCCGACGCTGTTTGCACTGCAAGTCCTGGTCGCGGTTGTGTGCATCGTGCTGTGGCAAGTGCTGTCGACCGTGCCCGTGTTCGGCAAGATCCTGCTGCCGCCGTTCTTCTTCTCCAATCCGTTCGACGTGTTTAGCCAGATCGTGAAGTGGTTCGCGTCCGGCGTGATCTGGAAGCATCTCGGCATCACGCTGGCGGAATCGATCCTTGCCTTCGTGATTGGATCGGCCGGTGGTGTGCTGATCGGCTTCTGGTTCGCGCGCCAGCCGCTGGTCGCCGCGGTGTTCGACCCCTACGTCAAGATGGTCAATGCATTGCCGCGCGTGGTGCTGGCGCCGATCTTTGCGTTGTGGCTCGGGCTCGGCATCTGGTCCAAGGTCGCGCTCGGCGTGACGCTGGTGTTCTTCATCGTCTTCTTCAACGTCTATCAGGGCGTCAAGGAGGTCAGCCGCACCGTGCTCGACAACGGCCGCATGCTCGGCATGAGCGAGCGGCAGCTGATGCAGCACGTTTATTGGCCGTCGGCGCTGTCGTGGATGTTCTCCTCGCTGCACACCTCGGTCGGCTTTGCCGTGGTCGGCGCGGTGGTCGGCGAGTATCTGGGATCGGCGGCGGGGCTCGGCTATCTGATCCAGCAGGCCGAGGGCGTGTTCGACGTCGCCGGCGTGTTCGCCGGCATGTTCGTGCTGTCGGCCTTCGTCATCCTGATCGACTACGGGGTGACGCTGGTCGAGCGGCGCCTCCTGGTGTGGCGGCCGACGGCGTCGGACGGGCGCGGCTAGGCCGCCTCGCTTGCTGCTGACATTTATGTGATTGGCTGGCCGGAATAGAACGCGCGCCCACGCGTCAAACCCCCATGCAACCACCCGCATGGGAGTTTTCGATGTCACCTTCACAGTTTCGCCGCGCCGTAGCAGCGTTCGCAGGCAGATGTCGATGGCCCAGGCCCGGCCTCGGCACGGCATCCCTCGCCGCGTGCATTCTCGTCGCCTTCGCGGTGCCTCCGGTCGCGTTCGCGCATGAGTCCCATCCTGCCGCTCCGCCGGCTGCTGAAGAACGGGCGTTCCTGGAAGAAAACGAAGCCGCAATGACCAAGATGATGAACGACATGGCGATCAAGCCGACCGGCGATGTCGATCGTGACTTCGTCGCGATGATGAATCCGCATCATCAGGGCGCGATCGACATGGCGGTGATCGAATTGCGCTACGGCAAGAACGAGCAGCTGAGACGTATCGCCCAGGAAATCATCGTCGACCAGATGCAGGAAATCGCGGCCATGAAGCTCGCCATCGGCGAGCCAGCCACGGATACGACGCCTGCTCCGACCCAGTCGCCACCCGCTCCCGTCGCAGCCGATCATCATCGTCCGGGCATGCAGATGGACATGTCCAATGGAATGAAGAAGTAGGAGCCGCAGATGACCACGTCACGAAGCAATATGATCAAGAGCATCTTCCTGGCAGCCACGATGCTCGCCACCGGTTCTGTCGCGTGGGCGGGGCAGGCGCCGGGCGTGCTGTCCGCGCCGGATATTCCCATCAGCCACCACGACCGCGTGTACGCCGCAGAACAGTTCTCGAACACGGTTTCGGTCACCGACCCCGTCGATAACAAGCTGCTCGGCGTGATCCGGCTGGGCGACCCGCAACCCGGCAATTTCAGTCCGCTCTACAAGGGCCAGGTCCTCGTGCATGGCATGGGCTTTTCGCCTGATCACAAGACACTCGCCGTGGTCTCGATCGGTTCGAACTCCGTGAGCTTCATCGATACGGCGACCAACGCGGTCAAGCACGTGACCTATGTCGGGAGGTCGCCGCACGAGGCGTTCTTCACCCCTGATGGCAAGGAGGTCTGGGTCACCGTCCGCGGGGAAAACTACATCTCGGTCATCGACCCGGTCAGCTTCAAGGAGAAGACCCGCATCACGACCCCGAACGGGCCGGGGATGCAGATTTTCTCACCCGATGGCAAGTATGGCTACATCTGCTCGTCCTTCAATCCCGAGACTGATGTCGTCGCGGTGGCCGAGCACAAGATCATTGCCACGGTGAAGCAGGAAAGCCCGTTCTGCCCGAACATCGCGGCGACGCCGGATGGAAGCCAAGTCTGGTTCACGTTGAAAGATGTCGGCCGGACTCAGGTATTCAACGCGAGGCCGCCGTTCAATGCGATCAAGACCATCGACACTGGTCCGATCACAAATCACGTCAACTTCGCGCATACTGCCAAGGGCACGTTTGCCTATGTCACTGTCGGTGGCCTGAACGAAGTGAAGGTGTTCCGCACCGACGACTTCTCGCAGGTCGCCACGATCCCGGTCGGTAATTTGCCGCATGGCGTGTGGCCGTCCGGCGACGGCACCCGCATCTATGTGGGGCTGGAGAACGCCGACGCGCTTGCGGCCATTGATACGGCAACCAACAAGGTGATTGCCAACGTTCCGATCGGCCAGGCACCGCAGGCGATCGCGTATGTTCCGAACGCGGCGCCAGATCCGGATGACCGCCAAAACCTGCAGGCTCTCGGCGTTGCCGGCCAGGTCGCTCATCTGGCACTGGTGTCGAAGGGCGATGCAGGGGGCGGGAAGGCGCCGACCAGCGTGTCGTTGTTCGATCAGGGCCTGATTCAGGTCTTGCAAGCTTCGGTGACAGGGCTTCAGCCCAGGCAGAAATATGTGCTGGCGCTGGCGGACCACGGCGATGGCAGCGGCCCGCTGCAGCCGTTGGCGGCGTTCATGACCAATCCGGCCGGATCGGCCATCGTCAACGCTGCCGGCCCGATCCGGCAGATCGTCGACCAGTCGGCCGCGGCTGCGAGGCGATACCTGGTGATTGCGGCCGGCGACGCGGCCGTGCCGGGTGAGGCCGTCCAAATCGAGGCGCGATGACGTTAGACGGGCGGCAACCGGGATGAGGCGGAGCGCGTCATGAAGGATATGCTGGTTCAGGTCGAGCCGCTGATCCCCGCGCTCCGCCGCTATGCGCGTGCACTCATGCGCGATCGCGCGGCGGCTGACGATTTGGTCCAGGACTGCCTGGAGCGCGCCGTCAGCCGCTGGCATCAGCGGCGCGACGGCAGCGTCCGCGCCTGGCTGTTCACCATCCTTCACAATCTGGCGGTCACGCAATTTCGCCAGACCACAGCGCGGGGCAGGCATATGTCGATCGACGATGCAGGCGAGCAGGAACTCGTCAGTGCGGCAGCGCAGGAGCAAAGACTGATCTACCGGGACGTCCTGAGCAGGCTTGCGCGATTGCCGGAAGAGCAACGGGCGGTCTTGCTGCTGGTCGCGGTCGAGGATCTTTCCTACGCGGACGCTGCGAAAGTTCTCGGCGTTCCGGTCGGCACTGTAATGTCGCGCTTGTCGCGTGCACGGGAGCGGTTGCAGCAGGAAATGGATGGGGCTGGACTGGGGAATGTCGTTGCATTGCGGAGCCTGAAATGAGCCAGCGGCCGATCACGGAAGATGATCTTCACGCCTATGTGGACCAGGCGCTTGAGCCTGAGCGCCGCGCGGAGGTCGCATCCTATCTGGACGAGCATCCGGAGGTCGCCAGCCGCGTTGCAGCCTTCGCCAAGCAGCGTGAGCAGCTACGTGGTGCGCTTGCGTCAATCGCTGACGAGCCCTTACCGGCAGAATTGAACCTGTCGCACATCATCGAGAACCGCAAGCGGCGTCCCCTGCGGGGGTGGGGAGCGATAGCCGCGATGTTGCTTCTCGGCCTTGGCGGCCTTGGCGGATGGACCATGCGCAGCGTATTGCAGGAGAACTCGACCGGACTGTCCGCATTGGCGCAGGAGGCAGCCTACACCTATGGCGTTTACGCGCCGGACCATGTGAGGCCGGTCGAGATACGCGCGTCGGACAGCGCTGAGTTCACGAAATGGGTTTCCAACCGGCTGAAACAGCCGGTCAAGGTGCCGGACCTCTCCGTCGCGGGCTATAGGCTGATGGGCGGGCGACTGGTTGCCACGTCGCACGGTCCGGCCGCGATGTTGATGTACGACGACAATCGCGGCGACCGCCTCGTCGTGCTGACGCGGCCGATGAGCGGCCGCAATCAGGATACGCCGATGATGCCGCAGTCGACCGGCGACGTCGCGGGCTTCGCCTGGGCAGACGGTGGCCTGGGCTATACCCTCGTCGGCCAGCTTCCGACTGACACCCTGAGGCCGATCGCGAACGAGATCCGCAAACAGGCGCGTCCGATCTAGTGGCGAATTCACGGAACGGGCCCGCGCATTGGCGCGAGCCCCCGATCGCGCGAAAGCCTAATCCAGCAGCTTGGTGTCATCCGGCGCCTGCGGCGGCGTCTTGATCGCGATGGCCTTGACCTGGCCGCTGATCGGCTTGGTGCCGCCATGCGGCGTGCCCTTTGGGATGATCACGAGGTCGCCCGGCTTGACCGTGACCTCCTTGTCGCCGAGCCAGATCGTCCCGGTCCCCTCCAGGATGTACTGGATCTCGTTGGTGTTGGGATGCATGTGCTTGGGCACATTGCCGACCTGGATCGAGACGGTGGCGCCGTCGGCGCTCGCGAACATCTTCGACCGGTAGCCGACATTGTTGGCGGGGCCGAGCGCATCGCCCTCCATCTCGCCGGTGTGGATGAGCTGCGCGGTGATGTTCTCGGCGGCGAGCGCCGGCCGGAGCAACTGGTTCGCGCCGCATCCGGCGGCAAAGGCGGCGGCGAGCGACAGCCCGGCAACAAGGCGATTCATGGATCATTCTCCCCATCAGGAATTGTTCTTGTTCAGCTATGCTATTGCGCCGAAGGGCCGATGGCCAGCCCACCTAGGCAGTGCTTCTCAAGCCCGTCCCGCTGCTCTATGGTGCCGCCGGCCGAACGGAGGAAACCAATGAAGAACACGATTGTCAGGCTCGCCAGCGCGCTGCTCGCGCTGATGCTCACCACCTCGCTTGCCGCGGCCCAGAGCAAGGTCACCGTCGCGGTCGGCGGCGGCTCCTGCCTGTGCTACTTGCCGACGGTGCTGGCCAAGCAGCTCGGCGAGTACGAGAAGGCCGGCCTCAATGTCGAGCTGGTCGACCTCAAGGGCGGCTCGGATGCGCTCAAGGCCGTGCTCGGCGGCAGTGCCGACGTCGTCTCCGGCTATTTCGACCATTGCGTCAACCTCGCCGCCAAAAAGCAGGAGCTCCAGTCCTTCGTGGTCTATGACCGCTATCCCGGCCTCGTGCTGGTGGTCGCGCCCTCGCGCACCAATGACATCAAGTCGGTCAAGGACCTCGCCGGCAAGAAGGTCGGTGTCAGCGCGCCCGGCTCCTCCACCGACTTCTTCCTGAAATATATGCTCAAGAAGAACGGGCTCGATCCCACCAGCGCCGCCGTGATCGGCGTCGGCCTTGGCGCCACCGCCGTGGCCGCGATGGAGCAGGGGCAGATCGATGCCGCCGTGATGCTCGATCCCTCCGTCACCGTGCTCCAGGGCAGCCACAAGGATCTGCGCATCCTCAGCGACACCCGCACCCAGAAGGACACGCTCGAAACGTTCGGTGGCGAATATCCGGGCGGCGCGCTGTACTCGACCGCGGCCTGGGTCAATGGCCACGAGAAAGAGGTTCAGGCGCTGACCAATGCGATCCTCGCCACGCTCGCCTGGATCCATTCGCACTCGCCCGAGGAGATCATGGCGAAGATGCCGGAGGAGACGGTCGGCAAGAACAAGGAGCTCTATCTCGCCGCGCTGAAGAACACGATCCCCATGTTCTCCGAGACCGGCAAGATGGACCCGAAGGGCGCCGACGCCGTGCTTGCGGTGTTCAGCGTCGGCTCGCCCGAGGTGGCCAACGCCAAGATCGACGTCAGCAAGACCTTCACCAACAAATTTGTCGACCAGGCCAAGAAGACCACGGGGAGCGCCAAATAGCTGACGCGAAGGCGTGGTATCAGGTGTCATGACGTCACCTCTCATTCATCGCGTCACGACGCTTGATCTTGCCGTGCGGCCGATCGTGTGGCCGTTCGCGGAGGAACGGCGCGCCGCGATCGCGGCGCATTTCGCCGAGAAGCAGCGCGAACGGCCAAAACTCTGGAACGGACGCGTCCTGCTCGGGCGGGACGCGGCGTTCAACGGCGGGCATCTCTCTGCAACCTATTTCGAGACCGATTTTGCAAGCTTCCTCGCCTGGCGCGACTGGGGCTTTCCCGACAAGGACGTGTTCAACGGCTTTGGCATGGGCGCGCTGCGCGCTTCCGACGGTGCCTTCATCATGGGCGAGATGGCGTCCCACACCGCCAATTCGGGCCGCATCTATTTCCCCTCGGGCACGCCGGATCTCGACGACGTCGTCGATGGCGCGCTCGACATTGCCGGCAGTGTCGTCCGCGAACTCGGCGAGGAGACCGGGTTGATGGCGGACGACTACCGGGCCGAGCCCGGTTGGCATTGCGTCGTCACGGGGTCGTCGATTGCAATGATGCAGATTCTCAACCTCGATATGCCGGGCGATGTGGCCCGCGCCCGGATCGAGGCCAACCTTGCACGCGAGACCGAACCGGAACTGTCGGCCATTCATCTCGTGCGCGGGATGAGCGATCTCACGCCGGCCATGCCGCGATTTGTCACGGCCTTTGTCGAGCAGCAGTTCGCCTCGCGCTGAGCGCGAGGCTTGACATCGCCGCGCGCAGCCCATGTGATGGGCAAAAAAGCAAAAGCACGAAGAATGCGATGCACAATCGTCCAGGGAGGTTTAGATGCGCCTGCGCATGGCTGCCCGCTTGGTACGTGGGCTGTTGGTCGCGATATCAGCGACGGGCTTGGCGGCTTCGGCCGAGGCACAAGAGAAGAAGATCAAGATCGGCGTCGTTTTCGACCTGACCGGGCCTCTCGCGGGTGGCGGCTCTGAGCTGAACTACGTCGGCACGAAGATCATCCTCGACCATTTCGCCAAGACCGGCGTCGAGGGCTACAAGATCGAGGCGGTCTACGCCGACGCACAGAGCAAGCCCGACATCGCCATCAACGAATCCGTTCGCCTGCTCGAGCAGGAGAAGGTCGACATGGTGCTCGGCTTCTTCTCCTCGGCGCAATGCGTGCCGGTGGCATCGCGCGTCGAGCAGCTCAAGAAGTTCATGTGGATGACGACCTGCATCTCGTCGGCCGTGTTCAACGAGAAGGGCTACAAATACGTCTTCCGCCCGCAGGCGAGCGGCGACCAGTTCGGCATGATGACGATGGATTTCATCGCGCAGAATGCCAGCGCGAAGCTCGGCAAGGAGCCGAAGGACCTGCGGGTTGCCATCATCCACGAGGACGGCGCCTATGGCGTCGACGTCTCCAAAGGTAACGAGGCCGGCGCGAGGAAGGCGGGCTTCAACGTCGTGCTCAAGGAAGGCTATTCGGCCACCGCGCCGGATCTGTCGGCGCTGGTGACCAAGCTGAAGCGCGCCAAGCCCGATGTGATCTTCCATACCGGCTATAATCCGGACATCACCTTGCTGCTGCGTCAGGCCCGCGAGCAGGGTTTGAAATTTGCCGCGCTGATGGGGCATGGCGCCGGCTACGGGGTGTATGAGAAGCTGAAGGAGGGCATGGGCGCGGACGCGACCTACATCTTCAACGCCGATCCGATCTCGATCTGGCTCACCAACCAGAAGACCATGGATCCGAAACTTCCACCCGTCATCAAGATGGTCGGCGAGGAGTTCGACAAGATCAAGCCCGGCGTCGCGATCCGCTCGGCGCATGTCGGCATCGGCGCCTCCAACACTTACCTGTTCATGAGCGACGTGCTGCCGCGCGCAATCAAGAAGTACGGCGGGGTCGATCCGGACGCGCTGCGCAAGGCCGCGCTCGACACTGACATCCCCGAGGGCGGCACCATGCTCGGCTTCGGCGTCAAGTTCTACGGCGAGGGCACGCCGATGGCGGGTCAGAACGAGCGCTCCTTCCCGGTCGTGATCCAGTATCTCGACGACAAGTCCCATGTGGTGTGGCCCAAGAGTCAGGCGCAGCGTGAGGCCGTGCTGCCGCTGCCCAAGGGCACCACCTACAGCAACCAGTAGCGGAGTGCTCCGGTGTTGGAAGTCAGCGGGCTGGTGAAGCGGTTTGGCGGCTTCACCGCCGTGAACAACGTGTCGTTCAGGGTCGACCAGGGCGAGATCCTCGGCCTGATCGGCCCTAACGGCTCGGGCAAGAGCACGATCTTCAACATGCTCTCCGGCACGCTGGCCCCGACCTCCGGCTCGATCCTGTTTGCCGGCCACGAGATCGCGGGCCTTGCGCCGCACCGGATCATCAATGGCGGCATCGGGCGGACTTTCCAGATTCCGCGGCCGTTCCGTCGCTTGAGCATTTTCGAGAACGTCGCGCTCGCCGGCTTCTACGGCCAGGGCCGCCACAGCCGCGCCCGGGCCGAGGAGGCGGCCGAACGCGCGCTGGCGATGGTCGGCCTGCCGACCGATCGCCATGCCAGCGTCGATGGCCTTGGCGCTGCGGGGCTGAAGAAGCTCGAGCTTGCCAAGGCGCTCGCCACCACGCCAAAGCTGCTGCTTGCCGATGAGAGCCTCGGCGGCCTCGACGAGGCCGAGATGGACCAGGCCGCCGACATGCTGCGCAACATCCGCGACGAGCTCGGCATCACCATCATCTGGGTCGAGCACATCATGGGCGTCCTGATGCGCGTCGTCGACCGCGTCATGGTGCTCGATCACGGCGAGAAGATCTCGGAAGGCCTTCCGAGCGCGGTGGCCGGCGATCCACGCGTCATCGAGGTCTATCTCGGCACCGATGCCGAGACCACGCAGGCCGCGGCCGCCGAAGCGCGCCGCCGCGCGGGAGGCCAATGATGCTGGAGCTCCGCGGCGTCAATGCCGGCTACGGCACCTTCCAGGCGCTGTTCGACGTCAATCTCGACGTGAAGGCCGGCGAAGCCGTCGGCGTCATCGGCCCGAACGGCGCCGGCAAGACCACCTTGATGCGCGTCATCTCCGGCCTGATCCGCCCCTCGCGCGGATCGATCAAAATGGAAGGCGTCGATGTCGTCGCGACACCGCCGCACAAGATCGTCAGCCTCGGCATTGCGCATGTGCCGGAGAACCGCCGGCTGTTTCCGCAGCTCACGGTCGACGACAATCTCAAGATGGGCGCCTTCATGAAGGAGGCGCGCGGACAATATGCCGAGCGGCTGGATGTGGTGTTCGACCTGTTCCCGCGTCTGAAGGAGCGCCGCCACCAGATGGCCGGCACAATGTCCGGCGGCGAGCAGCAGATGTGCGCGATCGGCCGCGCAATGATGTCCAATCCAAAGCTGCTGCTGCTCGACGAACCGTCGGCGGGGTTGGCGCCGGTCGTGGTGCAGCAGGTGTTCGAGCTCGTGAAGCGGATCCGCGCCAGCGGGCTGACGGTGCTGATCGTCGAGCAGAACGTGCAGCAGGTGCTGAAGGTGGTCGACCGCGCCTATCTGATCGAGGCCGGCACGATCCGGGCGTCCGGCACCTCGGCCGAGATGCTGGCGAGCGACACGGTCAAGGAAGCTTATCTCGGGGTGTGACGGGCATGCAGGCGTTCCTGGACATTTTCGACATCTACCTGCTGGAGGCCGTGATCAACGGCATCCTGCTCGGCGGCGTGCTGGCGCTGCTCGCGCTCGGGCTCAATTTGATCTTCGGCGTCATCGACGTGACCTGGATCTGCTACGCCGAGCTGGTGATGATCGGCATGTACGCCATGTATTTCATGGTGCAGTATTACGGCGTCAGCTATTTCGTTGCCGCCCCGCTCACCATCCTGCTGGTCGCCGTGCTTGGCGCGGCGCTGCACTACCTCGTGATCGCGCCGCTGCTGACCGCACCGCCGATCAACCAGCTGCTCGCGACGGGCGGCGTGCTGTTCGTGCTGCAGAGCTTTGCCACCGTCGCCTTCGGCATCGACTTCCGCAATCTCGGCATCCGCCTGCCGGTGCTGGCCTTCGGCGACATGAATTTCAGCTACGCGCGACTGCTGTCCTTCCTGGCCGCGCTGGTCGGCATGGTCGCCGTCTATCTGTTCATGACGCGCACCTTCACCGGTACCGCGATCCGCGCCATCTCGCAGGATCGGCAGATCATGGCGCTGATGGGCGTCGACACGAAGCGCATCTATCTCATCACCTCCGCGCTCGGCGGCGCGCTCGCCGGCCTCGCTGCTTGCCTGCTGGTGCTGCAATATGACGTGCATCCCTTCGTCGGGCTGTCCTTCGGGCCGATCACCTTCCTGATCTGCGTGCTCGGGGGCCTCGGCAATTTCATCGGCGGCTTCATCGCCGCCTTCGTCTTCGCCGAGATCATCTCGCTCGGCGGCCTGTTCTCCGACCTCGAATGGGGCTATGTGCTGGCCTTCGCCTTCTTCATCGTCATGATGTTCATCCGGCCCGCGGGCCTGCTTGCGAGGCGCCGATGATGGGGCAGGGACGTCTTGCTGCATGGGGGATAGGACTGGCGGCGCTGGTCGCGCTGCCCTTCGTCTATCGCGATCCCTATCATCTGCACATCCTGGTGCTGATCCTGATCTGGTCGTTCGCCTATACGTCGTGGTCGATGATGGGGCGGTTTGGCCTCGTCTCGCTCGGACATGGCGGTTTCATGGGCATCGGTGCCTACGTCACCGCGCTGTTGTGGAATCACCTCGGACTGTCGCCCTGGATCGGCATTCCCATCAGCATGGCGGCGGCCGGCGCGCTGGCGCTGATCGTCGGCTATCCCTGCTTCCGCTTCCGCATTACCGGGCATTATTTCGTGCTGGTGACGCTGGCGCTGTCGGGCATCGTGCTCCAGGTCATCACCGCGACGCGCGACTATACCGGCGGCTCGCTCGGCTACACCCCGAACCGCGCGTCCGGCAACAGGCTGCTGGCGCTGCAGTTCGACGACAAGACCACCTGGTACCTGATCGCGCTCGCGGTCTGGCTGTTCGGCATCGTGGTCTGGCACTGGGTCGACCGCAGCATGGCGCGCTATGCGCTGGAGGCGATCTCGGAGGACGAGGACGCCGCGGCCGCGGCCGGCGTCGACGTCACCGCCGAGAAGCTGAAGATCACGCTGCTCAGCGCTGTGATGACCGCGCTCGCGGGGGCGATCTACTGCCAGTATCAGATGTTCATCACCCCCGACACGGTCAGCGGCATCGCGGTGTCGCTGCAGATGGTGTTCGCGGCGATCGTCGGCGGCCTGTTCGTCTCGCTCGGCCCGACCGTCGGCGCCATCATCACCATCCTCCTGGCCGAGACCCTGCGCATCGGCTTCGGCACCAAGGCGGTCGGCTGGGACAATCTCGTCTACGGCGTGCTGCTCGTGCTCTTCATCATATTCCTTCCCAAGGGCATCCTTGGTAGCTTGCTCGACCGACTGAAGCCGCAACGCAAGGTATCCCGCGCTCATGAGCAAGAAGCCGTCCAAATCGCTCGCCCAGGAGCTTGACCGCTACATCACGCCATTCCGCTACGATGGCTCGGGCAAGTTTCACCTCAAGGACCACAAGACCGACGAGAAGGGCGATCTCGACAAGGAGAAGGCGCAGGCGATTCTCGACGCCAACAAGAAGCGGCTGATCGAGTTTCAGGAGAAGCTCTACGCCCAGGACCGCTGGTCGCTGCTGATCGTGTTCCAGGCCATGGACGCGGCCGGCAAGGACAGTGCGATCAAGGCGATCTTCGAGGGCATCAATCCGCAAGGTTGCGAAGTCACGCCTTTCAAGGCCCCGAGCAGCAAGGAGCTCGACCACGACTTCCTCTGGCGCCATGTCGTCGCGCTGCCCGAGCGCGGCCATATCGGCATCTTCAACCGCTCCCATTACGAGGAATGCCTGGTGACGCGCGTGCATCCGGAGATCCTCGCCAAGGAGAAGCTGCCGCAAAAGCTCGTCACCAAGAGCATCTGGACGGAGCGGTTCGAGGACATCTCCGCATTCGAGCGCTATCTCTGCCGCAACGGCACCGTGGTGCTGAAGTTCTTCCTGAACGTCTCCAAGGACGAACAGCGCGAGCGCTTCCTCGACCGGCTGGAGGACCCGGCCAAGCAGTGGAAATTCTCCATGGACGACATCAAGGAGCGCGCGCTGTGGCCGCGCTACCAGGCGGTCTACCAGGACATTGTCCGGCACACGGCGACCTCCCATGCGCCCTGGTACGTCGTGCCCGCCGATCACAAATGGTTCGCCCGCGTCGTGATCGGCTCGGTGATCAATGCCGCGCTGGAAAAGCTCGATCTACGCTTTCCCCGTGCCGACAAGGCTTCGCTGGAGGAGTTCGAGCAGGTGCGCAAGGCGCTGGAGAAAGAGGGGACGGGAGGCAAGAAGAAAGCAAAGTGACAGCCAACGGGACCACGAATTGCAAGAACGTCAACTTCGCGCTCCAGGGCGGCGGCGCGCACGGCGCCTTCGTCTGGGGCGTGCTCGACCAGGTGCTCGAAGACGGCAGGTTGGCGATCGAGGCGATCAGCGCGACCAGTGCCGGCGCCATGAATGCGGTCGCGATGGCCTCCGGCATGGCGCATGGAGGTTCGGAGGCCGCGCGGGAGAGCCTGCACGCATTCTGGTACGAGGTGTCGCGCATGGACATGGCGTACGATTTGATGTCGCCGCTGAATCAGTGGATCCAGGCCCTGAGGCTGCCGCCGGAATATCATCCGGTCCACGCCGTCATCCACACGCTGACGCACACGCTGCCGCCGGGCCTGCTCAATCCCTTTCATTTCAATCCGCTTCGCTCGCTGCTGCAGCGCGTGGTCGATTTCGACCGGCTCAATTCCTCGCCCGAGGCGCCGCAGCTGTTTCTCAACGCCACCAACGTTCGCACCGGCAAGATCAAGGTGTTCCAGAGCCCGCTGCTCACGGCGGAAACCGTGCTCGCCTCGGCCTGCCTGCCGCCCTATTTCCAGGCCGTCGAGATCGACGGCGAGCACTATTGGGACGGCGGCTATCTCGGCAATCCCGCGATTTATCCGCTGATCTACCGCAAGGGCAGTCACGACGTCATCATCGTGCAGGTCACCGCGATCAGGCGCGACGAGCTGCCGACCAGTGCAGCAGATGTCCTCCACCGCATCAACGAGATCAGCTTCAATTCGTCCTTGATGCGCGAGATGCGTGCGATCGCCTTCGCCACGCGGCTGATCGACGACGGCGAGCTCGACAGCGACAAGCATAGCCGCATGTACATGCATTGGATTGGCAACGACCAGTTGATGTCGCAGCTCGGCACGGCCACGCAGTTCCACCCCGAATGGAGCCTGTT
Source organism: Bradyrhizobium iriomotense (assembly GCF_018130765.1). Lineage (GTDB taxonomy): Bacteria > Pseudomonadota > Alphaproteobacteria > Rhizobiales > Xanthobacteraceae > Bradyrhizobium > Bradyrhizobium iriomotense_A. The sequence goes on along the minus strand of NZ_JAFCJZ010000013.1, from coordinate 301 downwards.
GTGTCGCCTGCGCGACGAGGGCCGCGAGGCGGCGCGAAGCTGGCTGGCGCGAAACTTCGACCAGATCGGAAAGTCCTCGACGGTCGACCTGGCAGGCATGTTTCTGTAGGCCACTGAGCCCGGCCATCGACAAAAAGTGCGAAAACAACCCCATGCACAGTAGCCGGTGCCAGCGGAATCAATGGCTTGGCGGCCGGTCGCTGTTGTTCGGATTTAAAGAAGTGCGTTTGACCCGTCGAGGCTGGGCAAGAATTGGTGGTTTGGTTGCTCAGGCTGGAACGAACCGGCCGATTGCGAGGCG
>NZ_JAFCJZ010000012.1:205000-257727 GCF_018130765.1 Bradyrhizobium iriomotense | reverse complement strand
ACCCAAAGAATCCAGTTCCAACCGTCTGGCAACACCCCTCTACTGCCAAATGCGATTCCCCTACCCCGCAAGGGGGGAGGGAGCCTGACCGGCGTGCTCACCTCACTATGGACCACTGCACTCGCCTCAATCGCGTCGCGCTGCGCTCACCCTCATTGCACTCACAGCTTCCCCATCACGTCGCCGCGGAAGCCGTAAATCGTCTTCTTCCCCGCCAGCGCGACGAGCTGGACGTCGCGGGTCTGGCCGGGCTCGAAGCGGACGGCGGTGCCGGCGGCGATGTCGAGGCGCATGCCGCGGGACTTCTTGCGATCGAACTTCAGCGCGGGATTGGTCTCGAAGAAATGGTAGTGCGAGCCGACCTGGATCGGGCGGTCGCCGGTGTTGGCGACCGTCAGCGTCACCGTCTTGCGGCCGGCATTGAGCTCGATCTCGCCGTCCTGGATGAAGAGTTCGCCGGGGATCATTCTATCCTCCTCGTCATTCCGGGGCTCGCGCAGCGAGAAGGCCGGAATCTCGAAACCAAAAAACCTCTGGATTCCGGGTTCGCCCTGCGGGCGCCCCGGAATGACGCGTGTGTTTACCTGATCGGCTGGTGCACGGTGACGAGCTTGGTGCCGTCGGGAAAGGTCGCCTCGACCTGGATATCGTGGATCATCTCGGGGATTCCAGGCATCACCTGGTCGCGGGTCAGAACCTGCGCGCCGGATTGCATCAACTCGGCGACGGTGCGGCCATCGCGGGCACCCTCGAGGATGAAGTCGGAGATGATCGCGATCGCCTCGGGATGGTTGAGCTTGACGCCTCGGTCCAGCCTGCGGCGCGCCACGATCGCCGCCATCGAGATCAGAAGCTTGTCCTTTTCGCGGGGAGACAGGTTCATGCGAAATCTCTTCCGTTCAACACGTCAATTCAGCCAGTCAGTTCAACCAGAGCCGCGGCAGCGCCGCGCCGGTGCGCGCCAGCACGGCCATCATGTCGGCGCGCAGGCGGGCCGCATCTTGGGCACAGAACCGCGCCATTGCAAAGCCATTCCAGGCGGATATCCCGACCTCACCGGAGAAAGACTCCGACGCTTCACGGAGACGCTCGACCAGCGCCTCATCGCCTGGCACGATCAGGGCCGTGCCAATCGCCGCACCGCCCTTGGCCACGGCCGATCGCGCGAGCTTTGCGCCGATATCGCCATCGAGCCTGACCGTCTCGGCGAACACCAGCTTCCCACCACGGCGCATGCGCCAGCGGTCGACGAATTCGCCCTGCTCCATCCGCTCGCCCATGGCGGTACGGCCGAACACCACGATCTCGCAGAGCAGGAGCGAGGCGGCCTCGTCGAGCTCGATGTCGAAGCGACGCTGCACGCGGGCACGGTCGAACAGGATGGTCTCCTGCGGCAGCCAGGACAAATGCGCGCCCGCGCCGACCTTCAGCGTGATATTGAGCTGCGCCGCCGTGCCCGGCGCGCGATAGACCTTTTCGGCCGCTGCCGTGGTCAGCGTCAGCCGCGCGCGATCCGCCGCCGATATCTCGATGTCGAAGCGATCGCCGCCGGCGACTCCGCCGGCCGTGTTCACGAACACGCCGAACAGCCCTTCATCCTCCGGCGAGGGAAAGCGAACGCGGAGCGAGCCGGATTCATGCAAGGCGCCGCGCCGCGTCACGCCATCGCGCGCATGCACGTCGAACCGCACCGCGCCGCGAGCACGGTTGGCCTCGAAAATCGTGGACGTGGCTGACAGTTCGCTGCGCATCCGTCTCCCCAGCCGGTCGCGGCAGGATTTTGCGGCTTACAGCGCCATCTGGCGGCTGATCTCGCTCGCGTCGAGATTGGTGCGGTCGCAGGTGAATTTCACCGCGCCGCGATCCATCACCGCGAAACTGTCGCCGAGTTCGCAGGCAAAGTCGAGATATTGTTCGACCAGCACGATGGCGATGTTGCCGAGGTTGCGCAGGTACGAGATGGCGCGGCCGATATCCTTGATGATCGAGGGCTGGATACCCTCGGTCGGCTCGTCGAGCAGAAGCAGCTTCGGCCGCATCACCAGCGCGCGGCCGATCGCGAGCTGCTGCTGCTGGCCGCCGGAGAGGTCGCCGCCGCGCCGGCCAAGCATGGACTGCAGCACCGGAAACAGCGAGAAGACGTCGTCCGGAATGTGCTTGTCCTCGCGCTTGAGCGGGCCGAAGCCGGTCTTGAGGTTCTCCTCGACCGTCAGCAGCGGGAAGATCTCGCGGCCCTGCGGCACGAAGCCGATGCCCTTGCGCGCCCGCTCATAGGGCTTGAGGCCCGTGATGTCGTTGCCGTCGAACACGATCGCGCCGGAGGAGATCGGGTATTGCCCGACCATGGCGCGCAGCAGCGAGGTCTTGCCGACGCCGTTGCGCCCGAGCACGCAGGTCACCTTGCCGGGCTCGGCCGAGATCGAGACGCCGCGCAGCGCCTGCGCCGCGCCGTAGAACAGGTTGATGTCCTTGACCTCAAGCATCGCTCAGCGTCCCAGATAGACTTCGATGACCCGCTCGTTGGACGAGACCTGGTCGATGGTACCTTCCGCGAGCACCGCGCCTTCATGCAGGCAGGTGACCTTGACGCCGAGTTCGCGCACGAACGTCATATCGTGCTCGACCACCATGACGGTGTGGGTCTTGTTGATCTCCTTCAGCAGCTCGGCGGTGAGATGCGTCTCGACATCGGTCATGCCGGCGACGGGCTCGTCGACGAGCAGCAGCTTCGGATCCTGCGCCAGCAGCATGCCGATCTCGAGCCACTGCTTCTGGCCATGGCTGAGGCTGCCGGCGAGGCGGTTGCGGGCCTCGGTGAGACGGATCGTCTCCAGCACCTTGTCGATGCGCTCGGACTCTGCCTTGCTGCCGCTCCAGAACAGGGTGCCGCGGACCGAGTGGTCGACATTCAGCGCCAGCAGCAGATTGTCCTGCACGGTCTGGCTCTCGAACACGGTCGGCTTCTGGAATTTGCGGCCGATGCCGAGCTCGGCGATGCGGGTCTCGTCGAGGCGCGTCAGGTCGGTGACGCCGTCGAACAGCACCGTGCCCTCATCGGGCTTGGTCTTGCCGGTGATGATATCCATCATCGTGGTCTTGCCCGCGCCGTTCGGGCCGATGATGGCGCGCATCTCGCCGGGCTCGAGCGTCAGCGACAAATTGTTGATGGCGTGGAAGCCGTCGAAAGAGACGTGCACACCGTCCAGGTAAAGCATTGCGGAGGTCGCGCGGGTGTCCATGACGTTCATTGCGCCTACTCCGCCATCTTGGGTTCGGTGACGCCATCTTCGGCCGCCGCGCTCACCGAAGCCGCGGTGCGTTTTTCCTTCGCCGAAGCCCACCAGGCATTGAAGGTGCCGACGATGCCCTTGGGTAGCAGCAGCGTCACCAGGATGAACAATGCGCCCAGCATGAACAGCCAATACGGCGCCAGCACGCCCGAGGTGAAGAACGTCTTGGCGTAGTTGACGACGACAGCGCCGAGCGCGGCGCCGACCAGCGTACCGCGGCCGCCGACCGCCACCCAGATCACCGCCTCGATCGAATTGCCCGGCGCGAACTCGGAGGGGTTGATGATGCCGACCTGCGGCACGTAGAGCGCGCCGGCGACACCGGCCATGCAGGCCGACACCGTGAACACGAACAGCTTGTAGGACTCGACGCGGTAGCCGAGGAAGCGCGTGCGCGATTCTGCGTCACGCACGGCGATCAGCACCTTGCCGAGCTTGGAGGAGACGATGGCGCGGCAGATCAGGAAGCCGACGATCAGCGCCAGGCAACTCAGCGCGAACAGCGCGGCACGGGTCCCTTCCGCCTGCACGTTGAAGCCGAGGATGTCCTTGAAGTCGGTCAGGCCGTTATTGCCGCCGAAGCCGAAATCGTTGCGGAAGAAGGCAAGCAGCAGCGCATAGGTCATCGCCTGCGTGATGATCGACAGATAGACGCCGGTGACGCGGGATCGGAACGCGAGCCAGCCGAAGCAGAAGGCGAGCAGGCCCGGCACGAACAACACCATCAGCGCCGCGAACCAGAACATGTCGAAGCCGTACCAGTACCAGGGCAGCTTCTGCCAATTCAGGAACACCATGAAGTCGGGCAGGATCGGGTTGCCGTAAACGCCGCGGGTGCCGATCTGCCGCATCAGGTACATGCCCATGGCGTAGCCGCCGAGCGCGAAGAAGGCACCGTGGCCGAGCGAGAGGATGCCGCAATAGCCCCAGATCAGGTCGATCGCGAGCGCCAGGATCGCGTAGCAGACATATTTGCCCCAGAGCGCAACCAGATAGGTCGGCACATGCAGGAACGAGCCGGCGGGCAGCAGCAGGTTGGACAGCGGGATCAGCACGCCCAGCGCGGCGACAACTAGCAGGAAGATCGTCGCGCCGCGGTCCAGCGATCGCGTCAGCATGTGAGGGGTCATGCTTCCACCGCACGGCCCTTGAGCGCGAACAGGCCGCGCGGCCGCTTTTGAATGAACAGGATGATGAGAACCAGGATCGCGATCTTGCCGAGCACGGCGCCGGCGACCGGCTCCAGGAACTTATTGGCGATGCCGAGCGTGAAGGCGCCGACCAGCGTGCCCCAGAGATTGCCGACCCCGCCGAACACGACGACCATGAAACTGTCGATGATGTAGCTCTGGCCGAGATTGGGGCTGACATTGTCGATCTGCGACAGCGCCACGCCGGCGATGCCGGCAATGCCCGAGCCGAGGCCGAAGGTCAGCGCGTCGACGCGCGAGGTGGCGATGCCCATCGAGGCCGCCATACGGCGGTTCTGAGTCACCGCGCGCATCTCGAGGCCGAGCGCGGTGTAGCGCAGCATCGCCAGCAGGATCGCGAACACGGCCAGCGTGAAGCAGAGGATCCACAGCCGGTTATAGGTGATGGTGATCTGGCCGAGCTCGAACGCGCCGCTCATCCAGGAGGGATTGCCGACTTCGCGGTTGGTCGGGCCGAACATGGTGCGCACCGCCTGCTGCAGCACCAGCGACAGGCCCCAGGTCGCCAGCAGCGTCTCCAGCGGACGTCCATAGAGAAAGCGGATGATGCTGCGCTCGATCAGCACGCCGATCGCGCCGGCGACGAGGAAGGCGAGCGGCACGGCGATCAGCAGCGAATAGTCGAACAGGCCGGGATAGCGGGTGCGGATCACCTCCTGCACCACGAAGGTAGTGTAGGCCCCGATCATCACCATCTCGCCATGGGCCATGTTGATGACGCCCATCACGCCGAAGGTGATGGCAAGCCCGATCGCGGCGAGCAGCAGCACCGAGCCGAGCGAAAGCCCGTACCAGGCGTTCTGCACCGTGGACCAGACTGCGAGCGAAGACTGGATCGAGCTGATTGCACTGGCTGCAGCCTTGGTCACCGAGGCCGGCTGGTCGCCCATGCCGGTGAGCAGCGCCATCGCCTCCTGGTCGCCGCGCGCCTTGAGGGTGGCGACGGCCTCGAGCTTCTCGACCTCCGTGGCATCGGGCTTGAACAGCAGGATCGCCGCACGGGCTTCGCCGAGCGCCGTCTTGACCGACTTGTTGCTTTCCTTGGCGAGCGCCGCATCGACCGCCTCGAGCGCGGTTTCCTCGTGCGACTTGAAGACGGATTGCGCGGCCTGCAGGCGCGTTCCGACGTCCGGCGACTGCAGGGTCAGGCTGCCGAGCGCGGCATCGACGCTGCGGCGCAGGCGGTTGTTGAGGCGGACCGCGCTCGCACTGTCGGGAACGCTGGTGACGGCCTCGCCGGTCGCGGCGTCGATCGACTTGCCGTCGGTACCGGTGACGTAAACCTTCTTGCTGTCCGGATCGGCCATCAGACGGCCGTCCTGGAGCGCGCTGATGATGGGAAAGGCCAGCTTGTTGCCGCTGCTCGCGATCACGCCGACCGCTTCCTCGGTGTCGGAAAAATCGTCGTTGGCGAACTTGGCGACCGCATCCTCGAACGGCCCCGCAAAGGCCGGCAGTGCGAACGCAATCAGAAACAACGAGAGCAGGAGCGAACAGAGACGGGCGGGCAAATTGGCTAGCACTGTGAATGACCCCGGCAGAAATGGGTGGAGAAGGCGGCGGGATCGCCGCCTTCCCCGATCGTGCAATGGAGCGTCAGACCCGGATCAGGAGCCCGAGCCGAGGCACTTGTTGGTCTTGGTGTTGAAGTTGCCGCACTTCTTGCCGACCCAGTCGCCGATCAGGTCCTTGGAGCCGTCGAGCTCCTTCGACCAGGCGTCGCCGGCGACGAGGCCCGGGGTCTTCCAGACCACGTCAAACTGGCCGTTGCCCTTGATCTCGCCGATGAACACCGGCTTGGTGATGTGGTGGTTCGGCAGCATCTTCGACACGCCGCCGGTCAGGTTCGGCGCCTCGATGCCGGGAAGCGCGTCGATCACCTTGTCCGGATCGGTCGACTTCACCTTCTCGACCGCCTTCACCCACATGGCGAAGCCGATCACGTGCGCTTCCATCGGGTCGTTGGTCACGCGCTTCGGGTTCTTGGTGTAGGTCTGCCAGTCCTTGATGAACTTCTCGTTCGAGCCGTCCTTGGTCTTGATCGACTCGAAGTAGTTCCAGGCGGCGAGATGGCCGACCAGCGGCTTGGTGTCGATGCCGGCGAGCTCTTCCTCACCCACCGAGAACGCGACCACCGGGATGTCCTTGGCCTTGATGCCCTGGTTGCCGAGCTCCTTGTAGAAGGGAACGTTGGCGTCGCCGTTGATGGTCGAGACCACTGCGGTCTTCTTGCCGGCCGAGCCGAACTTCTTGATGTCGGCCACGATCGTCTGCCAGTCGGAGTGACCGAACGGCGTGTAGTTGATCATGATGTCTTCCTGGGCGACACCCTTCGACTTCAGATAGGCTTCCAGGATCTTGTTGGTGGTGCGCGGATAGACGTAGTCGGTGCCCGCGAGCACCCAGCGCTTCACCTTCTCTTCCTTCATCAGATAGTCGACGGCGGGGATCGCCTGCTGGTTCGGCGCCGCACCCGTGTAGAACACGTTGCGCTCGCTCTCCTCGCCCTCGTACTGCACGGGGTAGAACAGAATGTTGTTGAGCTCCTTGAACACCGGGAGCACCGACTTGCGCGACACCGAGGTCCAGCAGCCGAACACGACCGAGACCTTGTCCTTGGTGATCAGCTCGCGCGCCTTCTCGGCGAACAGCGGCCAGTTCGAGGCGGGATCGACGACGACGGCCTCGAGCTTCTTGCCGAGCACGCCGCCCTTCTTGTTCTGCTCGTCGATCAGGAAGAGGATGGTGTCCTTCAGCGTGGTTTCGCTGATGGCCATGGTGCCGGAGAGGGAGTGGAGCACGCCGACCTTGATGGTGTCGTCAGCGGCCTTCGCGCCAGTCAATGTGGCCAGACCGAGCATCAGTCCGGCGGTCGCGGCGAGTACGCCGCGGCGGCTAAATGACGCCGCTATATCGCGAGTGGATTTGGTAAGCATTTGTGTATCATCTCCCTGACGCAGACGTGAAAAGACGCTGCGAAACGGCCCCACGGCCGCCTGCGATTAACGGAATCGCAAGAACCATGCCATGGGCTTGGCACATATCAACACATTGATATAACTTGGGAATTAGGCAGAAATCAAAGTTTCGCCGCAGTCTATTTGCCCAAAATTTGAGCGAATAAAATGTATGCTAATGCGGCAATCAGTTTATTTTTTGAGCAAAATGACGCTTCTGTCTAAATTTCCGGCATAACTATTTCTGCACCGCAACCGCTGTTTAGGGCCGACTTGCCTTGAAAGCGCCCCCTCAATGTTCCATATGAACGGCCGAGACCTCTTGCGAATCAAGGGGTCGTAGCGAGCCGCGTGTTCTTAAGCCCTCTACGGGCCTCTGGCTTGCCCCATATCTCCCAAGCCATCCGACACCCCAAACACGCAGGTGTCTTCTCGACACCCGTTTGCGCGCGCCGCGCTGAATGCGCCGGGCGCCCGCTTTTGACATGGAAAGAACCCATCTTTTGACTTCGTTTCAGGACTTCGGCCTCGCCGAACCCATCGCGCGCGCTCTTCGTGAAGAGAACTACGTCACCCCCACCCCCATCCAGGCCCAGACCATCCCGCTGGCGCTGACCGGCCGCGACGTCGTCGGTATCGCCCAGACCGGCACCGGCAAGACCGCGTCCTTCGCGCTGCCGATCCTGCACCGCCTGCTCGAGAACCGCATCAAGCCGCAGCCCAAGACCGCCCGTGTCCTGGTGCTGTCGCCGACCCGCGAGCTTTCGGGGCAGATCCTCGACAGCTTCAACGCCTATGGCCGCCACATCCGCCTGTCCTCGACGCTCGCCATCGGCGGCGTTCCGATGGGCCGCCAGGTCCGTGCGCTGATGCAGGGCGTGGACGTGCTTGTCGCCACCCCCGGCCGCCTGCTCGACCTCGTGCAGAGCAACGGGCTGAAGCTTTCGAGCGTCGAGTTCCTCGTGCTCGACGAGGCCGACCGCATGCTCGACATGGGCTTCATCAACGACATCCGCAAAATCGTCGCCAAGCTGCCGATCAAGCGGCAGACGCTGTTCTTCTCGGCCACCATGCCGAAGGACATCGCCGAGCTCGCGGACTCCATGCTGCGCGATCCCGCCCGCGTCGCGGTGACCCCGGTCTCCTCGACCGCCGAGCGGATCAACCAGCGCATCCTGCAGGTCGACTTTGCGGCCAAGCCCGCCTTCCTGACCAAGCTGCTGCAGGACGAGGCGATCAATCGCGCGCTGGTCTTCACCCGCACCAAGCACGGTGCCGACAAGGTGGTGAAGACGCTTGCCAAGGCCGGCATCGCCGCCAACGCCATTCATGGCAACAAGTCGCAGAACCACCGCGAGCGCACGCTCGCCCAGTTCCGCTCGGGCGAGATCCGCACCCTGGTGGCCACCGACATCGCCGCCCGCGGCATCGACGTCGACGGCATCAGCCATGTGATCAATTTCGACCTGCCCAACGTGCCCGAAACCTATGTGCACCGTATCGGTCGCACCGCGCGCGCCGGCGCCGACGGCACCGCGATCTCGCTGGTCGCGGGCGGTGAGGAGCTCAGCTATCTCCGCGACATCGAGCGGCTGATCCGCGTGGCGCTGCCGCGCGAAGACCTCCGCACCGATGCCGGCCGCCGCGATGCGGGTCCTCCCGCGCCGCAGCAGCGACAGGGCCGCGGAGGCCGCCCAGGCCAGCGTCCGCAAGGCGCACGGCACGGTGACGGACGTCGGGCCGACGAAAGGCATGGCGACGGACGTCACCATAGCGCCGGCAAGCAGGGCGACGGACGCCCCGGTGAAGGCCGGCACGGCGGCGACGCTCGGCATGTCGACGGACGGTTCAACGACGGCCAGAACGCCTCGAAGGGGTCTCGCCGCCGCCGCCGCTCCGGTGCTAATAAGCTGGGACATTCGCAAACCGATCGGTCGGAACAGCGTCCCGCGCATAGCGCCGGCAAGCCTGATGGGATACAAGGCGTGGCCTTTCTGCGCCGTGAGAGTCGGCCGAACGGCCAATCGACCCGCAAACCCTATTCGCACTAGCCGTCCACGACCTGGAGATATCAATGGCTAAGGAAGAGCTGATCCAGTTCGAAGGACTGGTCACCGAAATCCTCCCCGACGCCCGCTACCGCGTGCAGCTCGACGCCGGACACGAGATCGTCGCCTACACCGCCGGCAAGATGAAGAAGAACCGCATCAAGACGCTGGCGGGTGACCGCGTGACGGTGGAGATGTCGCCCTATGACCTCGAGAAGGGCCGGCTGATTTTCCGCCACAAGGACGAACGTCCCAGCACCGCGGGTGGACCTCCGCGGCCCGGACAACGCGGCGGCCAGTTCCGCCGTCGCTAAGCGCCGAAGGCTCGATCTGCGCGCGAGCGCGGAAATAAAATTCCGACCTGTATGCTGATCTGCCGCGCTCGCCGCGGCGGATCAAAAAATCGTGCACGTCACGATTGTTTTGAAGCCCCATTTCCAATAAAATGAATTAATCGATTTTCGGCCGGACGACATTGGCATCCACCGGTACAGCCGGTTCAGACACGCTGACGACCCTTCCAGAAATTCGATCTAACCTGTCCGCGCGAGCGGGCTCTTACATTGTTTATCTGAGAAGGAACTACCCCATGAGCATGGGAACCGTGAAGTGGTTTAACGCGACCAAGGGCTTCGGCTTCATCCAGCCGGACGATGGCGGCCAGGACGTGTTCGTGCACATCAGCGCCGTCGAGCGCGCCGGCCTTGGCACGCTGCGCGAAGGCCAGAAGATCTCCTACGAGATCGTGGCCGATCGCCGGTCCGGCAAGTCGGCCGCCGACAACCTTCGCTCCGCAGGCTGAGCCCACGGACCTTCGGTCCGGATCAGCTCAAACGAGCAAGTCAAAGCAACAATGGAAAAGGCCGTGCGCGACGCGCGGCCTTTTTTCATGTTGGAAGACCCGCTGCACTTAGTAGGTCGTGCAGGCGGTATCCGGGCTGTAGTAGACGCAGGTCGACTGGCGCGGCCTTGTATAGGCAACGTCGCTCAACGAGATCGCGCTCTTGAGCGCATAGCCGACCGACGGCGTATAGGTGTAGCTGACCTCGCTGAAGATCAGGTAGGTGCCGCCGATCGCCAGCGTCGTGGGAATCGTGACCAGGGACTTCGGCGTCCGTGGCACCGATCCCTTGCTCCACTGCACATGCGCCTGCAAGGTCGAGGGATCGACATAGAGCTCGGTGATCGTCGCCAAGACCGGCGAGGTGGCATAGGGCGTCATGATGCCGGTCGAGGCGGCGAAGAAATTGGTCATGTCGGTATCGCCGACCGACGTCGACTGCGAGGTGAGGTCCGACAGCGTCCGCGCCATCAGCGTCACCTTGCGGTCGATCGCCACGGCCGACGAGAACTCGACCGTGCCGAAGAACATCACCAGCATCAGCGGCACGATCACTGCGAATTCGGTGGCCGCCAGACCTCTGCCATCGGCAAGAAATTCGTGCGCGGAAAGACGCAACGCCCGCCAGATTTTCGCAATCGCCTGCATCGTTCCGCCGATCCGTTGGTCTATCGTTTGGGCATGATCTTTTCGGAAAACCGCTATGCACTCTTCCGGATCATGCTCTAGTAGGGTTCGTTCTTGAACGCGGCCGTGGCCACCAGCAGGCGCTTGCTGCCGGTGAGATTGGCGATGTTGTAGCCAAGCCCGGTCACGAACAGTGGCCACTGGTAGAACAGCCGCACCACCACGATGTCGCCGGCGCTGCCCGGGCTGTAGCTCATGCTCGTGTCGAAACCTCCGGAGCCGTCGATATGGCTCGACAGCGTTACCGCAGAGAAGGACGAGAAGCTGGTGACGTCGACGTAGAGCTTGCTGCAATCGAACAGCGCCGGGATCTGGCTGCAGACGTAGGTCTTGAACGTCGCCTGCGTGCACGGCGTGCCGACGCCGGACACCGCGCAGGCGGTGACCGAACCCGATTGCGCCTGCCCGGTCAGCACCACCCGCGCAGAATTCTGCGTGATGGTCTCGAGCACCTGGCTCGCAAAGAACATGAGCGCCGTCTCGATGATGGCGAACAGCAGCGCGAAGAAGATCGGCGCGACCAGCGCGAACTCGACGGCCGCGGAACCACGGCGGTTGCCGCGAAACCGGCGCAGCATGGTTCGGACCGTGAACCTCACGGGTGCAGGCGTTGGCATCGCGTCAAATTTCCCCAGCCAGCGGCGATCATCCGCTCAATGAAATAGCTAAAACTGATTGTTTAAGTGTTGCAGGCCGATCTCGGCCGGCGACGCGCACCGTTAAGGGGTCGTTAACCAGGGGCGACCCGAGGCGCGCGGAAGAAGGGTGCAGGAAGAAGAGCTCGTCCTCGCCGGTGCAGGTGCCGCGGGCCAGATCACACGATCCTGCCCAAGCACCTCACCGATCTGACTTACTAGTTGGTCTTGGCACCCGCGCCGGCATTGCCGCTGGCATTGTTGTTCAGCGAACCGGCTTGGCTCATCGTGGTGTTGAAGTAGTTGTCGCTGTCACCCAGCGTCACGCGACGCTGGCAAATCGGCACGCAGCTGTAGGACTCGCGCTCAACCCCGCGATAGACGGTGACGAGCCGATCGCTCGGACCTTCGACCTGGATCTGGCGATCGACCAGGATCTCGCCCGCCCGGTCCAGCGCGATGAAATTGGTGGCGCCGTAGCCCTTACCGGTCACGACGATCATGCCGCCGGGCTGGAGCGTGACGTCGGCGATCAAGGGATTGCCGACCACGATGGTCGCCACCTTGCCAGGCAGCCGGACCAGCTTGGCCTGGTCGACGTTGACGGCGATGGTATCGGCGGTGGATTCGGCAAGGCCGGCAGCCGGCGACGCCAGCACCGCGGCCGCAACCAGAAGACAGACGCGCGCATGGCGGCGCAGCAGTTGTTTACGCATACTCTTACCCCCGGGACGTCACAAACCGGCAGAAGCGATCAGATACAGCGGAGCCGGTGCCCGACCCCGCTAACCTGCCCTCAATTCGTGAACGTTCCGCAAATTCGCCTTCTATTGTTTGAACGGACTGATGATTTGCCGCTCTGGAGCACCCTATCGGCGGAACGGATAGGCAAGCTGCCCTCCGATCTCCTTCGGCATGGTCGCTTCGTCCTTGCCGTAGTCCTGCGGCAGCTTCCCCTCCGGCATGCGGAAGGTGCCGAACAGCACGTCCCAGACCGGGAAGGTCCCGGCGAAATTGGTGTCGCCGCCGTCTTCGAGCGGGGTGTGGTGCCAGCGGTGGAATACCGGCGTCGCCAGGACATATTTGAACGGCCCGAAGGTCCAGGTCAGATTGGCGTGCACGAAGGCCGAATGGAAGGTCGTGAACGGGGAGACCCAGATCATGACGTTCGGCGAGATGCCGGCCATCAGCAGCACGACATCGACGCCGATGGTGCCGAGCACGAGGTTGACGGGGTGGAAACGGGCCGCCGAAATCCAGCTGATCTCCTCGGAGGAGTGATGGATCGCGTGGTACTTCCAGAACTCGCCGCCGTGGAATAGCCGGTGCAGCCAGTACAGCATGAAGTCCGACAGCACCAGGAACAGCGCGGCCTGCACCCAGAGCGGCAGTTGCGCCAGCGGGCCGTGGCCGTTGTCGTAGAAGGCGATGAGATCGTCGGCGTCATGGATGTTGAAGAACACGCCCGCTCCGACGATCAAGAGCCCGATCCGCATGGTGCGGGCAAACACGGGCACGAAGAACCAGTAGCAAATGTCGGTGACGATCTCCCGCTTGCGCCACCACGGTACGCCGGGATTGCAGGCCCAGAAATGCTCGAGCACCGTGAAGACCAGAGCGAGCACGAAAGTGACGGGGACCACCTTCGCGATAGTCTCGCCGAGCATCAGGGCGACTTGCATGGGCAGGCTCGACATCGTCGCCTCTCTTCCGAATTGCTGATCCTCCTACGCCTACTCCGCGAAATTTAAGGGAGGGTGAAGCCGGCGACGCAGTTGCAGCGCGTCCGGAACCGAAGGGAATTTCGGCCGGTGCTTTAAGGTGAAATTCACTCTGGGCAAAAGCATCGCGCAGCAATTGGGTTTACACGATCGAATTAACTCTACCGAAAGAGCTCGGCTCTCATGGTCATCGCGTCAACGACAGCGCCGAACGAGGCGATCCCACCCAAGATGGAGTTTGTTCATGAAGAACTTGATTGCGCGTTTCGCCAAGGATGAATCCGGCGCCACCGCCATCGAATACGGCCTGATCGCCGCCGGCATCGCGCTGGCCATCATCACCGTCGTCAACAATCTCGGCAGCACGCTGAACACCAAGTTCGGCTCGATCAGCAGCTCGCTGAAGTAAGCGACCGACCAACGACGGCAAAAGCCCCGGACCTCCGGGGCCTTTGTTTTTCTGAGTACGGCGAGTTCCAGTGGCGTTGCGAAAGTACACAACCGATGCCGCCGTTGCGGCGAGCGAGGCGCAGACGGCGCCGACCGGCTCGCCGGCCTATTGGGTGTGCCTTGCGCTGCTGCTGGCAACGGTCGCACTCGCCGCGCGCATCGCCAGCCTCTGGTGAGCATGCCTCTGGCGGGCTATTGCCCGCCCAGGCCGCTGCTGCCGTTGTCGGTTTGTTTAGCACTGCCCGCTAGCATCGCGCGACGCCAGATCCCGCGACAAACCCAGGCCTCAAGACGCAGCCCATGATCCTCGACCTTGCGCGCCTCATGCTCTTCCCGGCCCTGATGGCGTTCGCCGCGGCGAGCGATCTCTTCACGATGACCATCTCGAACCGTGTGTCGCTGGCGCTGGTCGCAGGCTTCTTCGTCCTCGCCTTCGCCGGTGGCATGGCACCTTACGAGATGCTCAGTCATGTCGGCGCCGGCGTACTTCTGCTGGTCGTGGCCTTCACGTGCTTTGCGATGGGCTGGGTCGGCGGCGGCGACGCCAAGGTCGCAGCCTCCGTTGCGCTCTGGTTCGGCTTCGCGCACCTGATGAACTTCCTGCTCTACGCCTCGCTGTTCGGCGGAGCGCTGACACTGCTCCTGCTCCAGTTCCGGCAATGGCCGCTGCCCTACGGCCTCGCGGGCCAGGCCTGGCTTGCACGACTGCACGCCAAGGAGAGTGGCATCCCCTACGGCATCGCGCTCGCGCTGAGCGCGCTGATGGTCTACCCGGAGACCGAATGGGTGAAGGCGATCGACCTCGCTCACCTCGCACTGCGCTGAACGCCCCCGGGTAAACCCGGCGTTAAGCCGATTTAGATACGCCTCATTAACCATGCTTTGACGAATAGCTGGTCAACTGCCGATTACGGCGGCGGCAGCGTCGCGGCGTTTTTGTTGGAAAGTGAAGCGTATGAATAGGGCACGCATTGTCGTCCTGACGGTCGCCATCAGCGCCGGCGGTGTTGCCGCGTACCTGGCGAGCGGCTCGAACAATTCTGCGCCGCCTCCGGCGGCTCCGGTCGCGCAGCTTCCGACCGTCGACGTGCTGGTGGCCAAGAACGACATCGGTCTCGGCCAGACGGTGAAGCCTGAAGACGTGCAATGGCAGACTTGGCCGGCCGCGAGCGCCAGCGCCACGTTCATTCGCCGCAACGAACGCCCGGAGGGCGCAACCCAGGTCACAGGCTCGATCGCACGCGCCCCCTTCATTCAGGGTGAGCCGATCCGCGACCAGAAGCTGGTCAAGCCCGAGGGCTCCGGCTTCATGGCGGCGATCCTGCCGACCGGCATGCGCGCGATCTCGACCGAGATTTCACCGGAGACCGGCGCGGGCGGCTTCATCCTGCCAAACGATCGCGTCGACGTGCTTCTGACCCGCCGCCTCAAGAACCCGGATCAGAGCAGTGGCGCTCCCGATCTCATCACCTCCGAGATCATCCTGGCCAACATCCGCGTCCTGGCCATCGACCAGGCACCGAAGGAAAAGGACGGCCAAAACGCGGTGGTCGGCAAGACCGTTACCCTCGAGCTCAATCCCGCACAGACGGCGACGCTGTCCGCCGCTCGCCAGAGCGGCACGCTGTCGCTGGCGCTGCGCAGCATCGTCGACGTCAAGATGAGCGAGATCACGCTCGATGATTCCGCACAGAAGCGCGATGGCGTTTCGATCATTCGCTATGGCATCCCGAGCGCGACGGCAAAGGTACGATGAGGGCAGTCGATATGAAATGCAGGGCAGATTTGACGACGATGCGAACCTCATTGGTCCGCGCCCTGTCGTTTTCGGCCGCCCTCGCACTGGTACTCAACCCGGCGCTGACCCCCGTGGTCGCCGCCGACTACCGCCCCGTGGCGCCGGCCGCCGCCGACGGCCAGATGAACGCGCGCTTCCTTTCGCTCGGCGTCGGCAAGTCGATCGTGATCGACCTGCCGCGCGACATCAAGGACGTGCTGGTCGCCGACCCCAAGATCGCCAATGCGGTGGTGCGCTCGGCGCAGCGCGCCTACATCATCGGCGCCTCGGTCGGCCAGACCAACATCGTGTTTTTCGATTCCGCCGGCCAGCAGATTGCGGCCTACGACATCGCGGTCAAGCGCGACCTCAACGGCGTGCGCGCCGCATTGAAGCAGGTGCTGCCGAATTCCGACATCCAGATCGACGGGCTCGGCGAGGGCGTCGTGCTGACCGGCAGCGTGGCGAGTCCGATGGAGGCGCAGCAGGCCAACGAACTCGCCGCGCGCCTCGCCGGCGGCGCCGACAAGGTCGTGAACTCGATCGTGGTCCGCGGCCGCGATCAGGTCATGCTGAAGGTGACGGTGGCCGAGGTCCAGCGCAGCATCGTCAAGCAGCTCGGCATCGACCTCTCCGCGAACCTGAACTACGGCACCTCGGTGGTGAGCTTCACCAATTCCAATCCGTTCACCGCCCTTGGCCACAATCTCGTGGACGGCAACAGTCTGACCACCAAGTTCGGCGCGACGCCCTCGGTGCAGGCCACCCTGCGCGCGATGGAGACCGCCGGTGTGATCCGGACGCTGGCCGAGCCGAACCTGACCGCGATCTCCGGGGAGTCGGCGACCTTCATCGCCGGCGGAGAATTCCCGGTGCCGGCGGGCTATGCGTGCGATCCCACCACGCATGTCTGTACCACCCAGATCAGCTTCAAGAAGTTCGGCATCTCGCTCAACTTCACTCCGGTGGTTCTGACCGAAGGCAAGATCAGCCTGCGGGTGATGACCGAAGTTTCGGAACTATCGAACGAAAATGCGATCACGCTGTCGCAGGCCGTGACCTCGACGTCGGTGAACTCGGTGACTGTGCCCTCGATCCGGACCCGCCGCGCCGAGACCTCGCTGGAAATTCCCTCCGGCGGCGCCATGGCGATGGCCGGCCTGATCCAGCAGCAGACCAAGCAGGCGATCAGCGGGCTGCCGGGCCTGATGCAGCTTCCGGTCCTCGGCACGCTGTTCCGCAGCCGCGACTTCGTCAACAACGCGACCGAGCTGGTCGTGATCGTGACGCCCTATGTCGTTCGCGCAGCAGCACCGAAGGATCTGTCGCGGCCGGATGACGGCTTCGCCGCGCCTGCCGACCCGCAGGCCGGGCTGATCGGCAACATCAACCGCATCTATGGCGTGCCCGGCCGGACCGAACCGGCCCGGAACTACCGTGGCACCTACGGCTTCATCACCGACTGAGGCGGAACGGGGACTTCAAGATGATCACAAGACCACCCCAGCTTCGCAAACGCGCCATCGGCATCGGTGGCGCGCTCGTCGGCATCGCGCTTGCGCTCGGCGGCTGCCAGCACGACGAGGTGGCGACCGCCTCCATCCCCGACGACTACAAGCAGCGTCACCCGATCGCGGTCGAGGAGCAGAACCGCTCGATCGTCGTCTTCGTCGGCCACGCCCGCGGCGGATTGACCGCCGCCCAGCGCGCCGACGTGATGGGCCTTGCATCGGCCTGGCTGCACGAAGGCACCGGCGCCATCCATATCGACGTACCGTCCGGCACGCCGAATGCGCGACCGGCAGCGGAATCGATGCGTGAGATCCAGGCCATGCTGTCGGCTGCGGGCATTCCCCCGCGCGGCATCATCACCCGCCCCTACCAGCCGACAGACAAGCGATTCCTGCCGCCGATCCGGCTGACCTATTCCAGGATCGCCGCAGTCGCTGGTCCCTGCGGTCTGTGGCCGGAGGACATCGGCCCTTCGATGAAGAACAAGAGCTGGTTCGAGAACAAGGACTATTACAATTACGGCTGCGCCTATCAGCGCAACATGGCCGCCATGATCGACAACCCGGCAGACCTCGAGCAGCCGCGTTCGGAAACGCCGTCCTACACGACGCGGCGCACCGCCGCGTTCGAGAAGTATCGCAAGGGCGCTCCGACGGCAGTCATCTATCCTGAAGCCGAAAAGGCCAAACTCAGCGACACCGGCAAATGATCAGCTACGCTCGCCAGTCCCAAGAAGAGCAGCCGGAAGCATCGCTCCCTCCGGTCGATGAGCATATTGCGCCGGCGCCGCGCGTTTCGGTCCAGGCTTTCTGCGAGACCGTGGAGACCGCTGCCGCGGTGCAGTCGGCCGGCGAAGATCGCCGCCTCGGCAAGGCCCACCTGAAGATCCAGATGGGCGGCATGGCCGCCGCGATCGAAGCCTATCGCTCGGCGCCCACGCCGAACGTGATCGTGCTCGAGAGCGACGGCCGCAACGACCTGCTCGGCGGCCTCGACCAGCTCGCCACCGTCTGCGACGCCGGCACCCGCGTGGTGGTGATCGGCCGCATCAATGACGTCACGCTCTATCGCGAGTTGGTGCGTCGCGGCGTCAGCGACTACGTGCTCGCGCCGGTCGGCCCCATCGACGTCGTGCGCTCGATCTGCAACCTGTTCTCCGCACCGGAAGCCAAGGCGGTCGGCCGCATCATCGCTGTGGTCGGCGCCAAGGGCGGCGTCGGCGCATCCACCATCTCCCACAACGTCGCCTGGGCGATCGCGCGCGATCTGGCGATGGACGCGGTGGTCGCCGATCTCGACCTCGCCTTCGGCACCGCCGGGCTCGACTACAATCAGGACCCGCCGCAGGGCATTGCCGACGCCGTGTTCTCGCCCGATCGCGTCGATACCGCCTTCATCGACCGTCTGCTGTCGAAATGCACCGACCACCTCAGCCTGCTGGCGGCGCCCGCCACGCTCGACCGGGTCTATGATTTCGGCACCGACGCCTTCGATTCCGTGTTCGATACGCTGCGCTCCACCATGCCGTGCATCGTGCTCGATATCCCGCACCAATGGTCGGGCTGGACCAAGCGCGCCCTGATCGGCGCGGACGACATCCTGATCGTGGCGGCGCCGGACCTCGCCAATCTGCGCAACACCAAGAACCTGTTCGATCTGCTAAAGGCCTCGCGCCCGAACGACCGGCCGCCGCTCTACTGCCTGAACCAGGTCGGCGTCCCCAAGCGGCCCGAAATCGCCGCCACCGAGTTTGCCAAGGCGATCGAGAGCCAGCCGGTCGTCTCGATCCCGTTCGAGCCACAGATCTTCGGCTCGGCAGCCAACAACGGCCAGATGATCGCGGAGATTTCTGCCAACCACAAGTCGATCGAGATGTTCCTCCAGATCGCCCAGCGCCTGACCGGTCGCAGCGAGACGAAGAAACAAAAGTCTTCCTTGCTTTCACCCCTGATTGAGAAGTTGCGGGGAAAATAAGCCGCCGCATGGAGTCGTTAAGTGTTCGGTAAGCGTAGCGGAACAGACACCGACCTTCGGGCCCCCAAGCCCGGCGCCGTGTCGCCAGAGCCTGTCGCGGCTCCGGCGCCGACGGTGTCGCGCGCGCCGCCCCCACCGGCTGTCGCCTCGCCGCCGCTCGCCCCGATCAAAGCCCCGCCGCCTCCTCCCATGGAGAACCGGCGCTCGGACAATTATTACGAGGTCAAGGCGACCATCTTCGGCGCGCTGATCGAGGCGATCGACCTCGCCCAGCTCGCCAAGCTCGATTCGGAATCCGCCCGCGAGGAAATCCGCGACATCGTCAACGAGATCATCGCGATCAAGAACATCGTGATGTCGATCGCCGAGCAGGAGGAGCTGCTCGACGACATCTGCAACGACGTGCTCGGTTACGGTCCGCTGGAGCCGCTGCTGTCGCGCGACGACATCGCGGACATCATGGTCAACGGCGCGAACACCGTCTACATCGAGGTCGCCGGCAAGATCCAGCGCACCGGCATCCGCTTCCGCGACAACCAGCAGCTCCTCAACATCTGCCAGCGCATCGTCAGCCAGGTCGGCCGGCGCGTCGACGAATCATCGCCGATCTGCGACGCACGCCTCGCCGACGGCTCCCGCGTCAATGCCATCGTGCCGCCGCTGTCGATCGACGGGCCCGCGCTCACCATTCGCAAGTTCAAGAAGGACAAGCTGACGCTGGATCAGCTCGTCAAGTTCGGCGCGATCTCGCCGGAGGGCGCCGAGATCCTCCAGATCATCGGCCGCGTCCGCTGCAACGTGCTGATCTCCGGCGGTACCGGCTCGGGCAAGACCACGCTGCTCAATTGCCTCACCAACTACATCGAGCACGACGAGCGCGTCATCACCTGCGAGGACGCCGCCGAGCTCCAGCTCCAGCAGCCCCATGTGGTGCGGCTCGAGACCCGCCCGCCCAACATCGAGGGCGAGGGCCAGGTCACCATGCGCGAGCTGGTACGCAACTGCCTGCGTATGCGTCCCGAACGGATCATCGTCGGCGAAGTCCGCGGACCCGAGGCGTTCGACCTGCTGCAGGCCATGAACACCGGCCATGACGGCTCGATGGGCACGCTGCACGCCAACAATCCGCGCGAGGCGCTCTCGCGCTGCGAATCCATGATCACGATGGGCGGCTTTTCCCTTCCGTCGCGAACAATTCGCGAGATGATCTGCGCCTCGATCGACGTCATCGTCCAGGCGGCGCGCCTGCGCGACGGTTCGCGCCGCATCACCCACATCACCGAGGTGATGGGCATGGAAGGCGACACCATCATCACCCAGGACATCTTCGTCTACGACCTCATCGGCGAGGACGCCAACGGCAAGATCATCGGCCGGCACCGCTCGACCGGCATCGGCCGTCCGAAGTTCTGGGAACGCGCCCGCTATTACGGCGACGAGAAACGCCTTGCCGCCGCGCTCGACGCTGCGGAAGCAGCGCCGGCGAAATGAGCGGGTCAGCGACGCCATGAACATGCAAATCCTCGCCCTCGCCTTCCTCGCCACTGCCGCTGTCGGCGGCATCGCCTGGGTCTTCCTCTATCCGTTGCTGTCCGGAGAACGGCAGGCGGAAAACCGCCGCGCCTCGATCGCGCGCGCCGACGCGCCGGCGGCCAAGCAGACCGAAAAGAGCCAGCGATCGCGCCGCGAGCAGGTCGAGAGCTCGCTGAGGGATCTCGAAGCACGGCGTCAGCAGGAGAAGAGCGTTCCGCTCAGCGTCCGCCTGTCACAGGCAGGGCTGGACTGGACACCGCAGAAATTCTGGATCGTGTCCGCCGTCGTGGCGGGCGTGCTGTTCGCGGCCGCCATGTTCGTCGGCGGCGGCCTGCTCGGCGCCGCCGGTCTTGCCTTTGCCGGCGGCTTCGGCCTGCCGCGCTGGGCACTCGGCTTCCTGAAGAAGCGTCGCGAAGCCAATTTCCTGAAGGCGCTGCCCGACGCCGTCGACGTGATCGTCCGCGGCATCAAGGCGGGCCTGCCGCTGTTCGAATCGATCAAAGTCGTCGCTGCGGATGCACCCGAGCCGCTGCGCAGCGAGTTCCTGGCGATCATCGAGACGCAGGCGATCGGCATGCCGCTCGGCGAAGCCTGCTCGCGCCTCTACGACCGGATGCCGCTGCCGGAAGCCAATTTCTTCGGGATCGTCATCTCGATCCAGCAGAAGTCGGGCGGCAATCTCTCCGAAGCGCTCGGCAACCTCTCCAAGGTGCTGCGTGACCGCAAGAAGATGAAGGAAAAGATCCAGGCGATGTCGATGGAAGCCAAGGCCTCGGCCGGCATCATCGGCTCGCTGCCGCCGATCGTGATGTTCCTCGTTTATCTCACGACGCCGCACTACATCTCGCTGCTGTGGACCCATCCTACCGGCCAGCTCATGCTGGTCGGCTGCGTCATCTGGATGTCGATCGGCATCATGGTGATGAAGAAGATGATCAACTTCGATTTCTGACGGTGGCGTATGGTCGAATTTCTCGTCTCGAAACTTCATGACGTCCGCTTCATGACCATGCTGCTGGCGGCCATCGCCGCCAGCGCTACCGTCTATACGCTGGTGATGCCGCTGTTCGCCGGCGAAGGCCTCTCCAAGCGCATGAAGGCGGTGGCAAGCGAACGCGAACGCATCCGGCAGCGCGAGCGCGACCGCCTCAACAAGAATGAAAAGGTCTCGCTGCGCCAGACGCCGAAGCAGATCGTCTCCAAGGTCGTCGAGGACTTCAATCTCACCAAATGGCTCGCGCAGGAAGCCGCCCGTGACAAGCTCATCATGGCGGGCTACCGCGGCCAGGCGCCCTATATCACCTTCCTGTTTGCGCGCATGGTCGCTCCGATCGTGCTGTTCGTGGGCTCGATCCTGTACGTGTTCCTGATCGCGCACATGGATAGGCCGCTGCCGATCAAGATCGGTATCTGCATCGGCGCCGCCTATGCCGGCCTGCAGGCGCCGATGCTGTTCCTCAAGAACGCGATCTCCAAGCGCCAGCTCTCGATCAGGCGCGCCTTTCCCGACGCGCTCGACCTGCTGCTGATCTGCATCGAATCCGGCATGTCGGTCGAAATGGCGTTCCGCAAGGTCGCGACCGAGATCGTGGGCCAGTCGATCGCGCTGTCGGAAGAGTTCGCGCTGACCACCGCCGAGCTGTCTTATTTGCAGGACCGCAAGGTGGCCTACGAGAATCTGGCGCGGCGCACCGGGCTTGAGGGCGTCAAATCGGTGTGTCTGGCGCTTCAGCAGGCGGAACGTTACGGCACTCCGCTCGGGCACTCGCTGCGCGTCATGGCGCAGGAAAACCGCGACATGCGCATGAACGAGGCCGAGAAGAAGGCCGCCGCGCTGCCGCCGAAGCTGACGGTGCCGATGATCCTGTTCTTCCTGCCCGTGCTGTTCGTCGTCATTCTCGGGCCGACCGGCATCAAGATCTCCGAGCTGCAGTGACACGAAAGGCGGACCGCGCGCGGTCCGCCTTAGTGAAGTCAGGACGAAGCGATCGGGTGGCGGATCAGTCGGACTGGCTGAGCGAGGCGACCGGCGTCCGCTTCGGCGCGCCGCGCTGGCCCTCGCTGCGGTTCAGCATGTCCTTGAGATAGGCGACATTGGCCGCGGCCTGGTCCGGCGGCAGGTCTGCCTTCACGATCGTCTCGGCCTCGGCGAAGCGGCCCTGGAGACCGACGACCAGACCGAGATTCTGCCGCACCCGGCTACTGGCGCGCGGCGATGCATAGGCCTGCCGCAGCGCCTCCTCGGCCTTGGGCAGATCCCTCGACAGCATGTAGGACAGGCCGAGATTGGAGAGCACGCCGGGATCGCCCGGAGCGATCTTCAGCGCGCTCGCATAATAGGAGCGTGCCTCCTCGTGACGGCCCATCTGATCGAGCGCCGTGCCCTGCACCGAGAGCAGGCGCCAGTCCGGATTGTCGGGTGAATGCGCCTTCGACAGCACATCGAAGGCCTGCTGGAAATTGCCGTTGTCGGCGAGTGCGCGGCCATATTGGGCGAGCAGCGCCTTGTTGCCGGGATTGGCGATGGTCGCCTGCTCGAGCACGGCGGCGGCCTGGGCGCGCTGGCCATTGGCGCGCAGCGCCTGGCCATAGCCGAGCGCAGCCTCGGCGTCCTTGGGATTGGCACGATA
This sequence comes from Bradyrhizobium iriomotense, assembly GCF_018130765.1. Lineage (GTDB taxonomy): Bacteria > Pseudomonadota > Alphaproteobacteria > Rhizobiales > Xanthobacteraceae > Bradyrhizobium > Bradyrhizobium iriomotense_A. The sequence goes on along the minus strand of NZ_JAFCJZ010000012.1, from coordinate 234,461 downwards.
GCGCTCGCCATAGACCTCGACGGCGCGCGCGGGATCGGTGGGTGCTGCCTCCGCGCGCGACCCGGTCGACCCGATCGAGCCGGTGACGTCGGAGAGCTTTGACATTGCCGTGCAGCCGCCGAGGCTGATCGCCACCATCGCGACGAGCGAGGCAGACGCGAGAAGCCGGGCGGGACTGAACCGTAGACGCATGACGCTTTGACTCTCGAGCGGATGGATCGAGCCGAACGCGCCAGCAATAGACTGTTAACCCTAATGGCCGGTTAACGCCGGACGGCCCTCACGGCGGCGTCTGCAGCGGGGCCTCGCCGCCGAGCCCCAGATCGAGGCCGAGCACCTTCACTTGCTCGTTCAGGTCCCGCAGCAATTGCAGCACCTGCGCCTCGACGCCGCCGGTGTCCGTGCACGGCATTCCCTGGCATTCGCGCCGGAGATCCTCGGGGCTGACCAGACGCCTCGCAAGAAGCTCGTCGAGCTGAAGCGGATCGATGCCAAGCACGCCGGCGGATTGCTCGACCAGCCGGCGCAGCAGCACCGCCACCGCGGCAACCGCGGCCGCATCATGACTGGACACCGATCTCGAGAACTTGCGGTCGAGATCGGCCCAGCCCTGAGAGGTGATGAGGTAGGTATGGAGCGCATCCGCCGAAACCGGCTCGCTGTCGGCGTAGAAGGCACGGCGCATCAGCAGCCGGCGCGCCAGTGCCGCCACCTGATCCCGCCTCAGCGTCGCCATTGAAGCGATCTCGATCACCGTCTGGACGGCCGGATCGCGGGAGTAATCCCGCCCTGCCGGCAGGCGGATGATGCCATCCGGCAGGTTCGAGTCGAGCAGGCGGAAACCGCCACCATTGCGCGGCCGCGAATGGCGCGCGATCGCAAATCCATATTCGGAATTGCCGGCATCGGACATCGGACCAAAATGGATGATGTTGAATCCGGCATCGTCGCCGCCCTGCCCGGTCGAGGATGGACAGGACAGCACGTAGATCGTGCGCCAGAACGCTTCACTGCTCTGGCTCCGCGTCGCGCGCGGATCCGGAATCGAATAGCGGGTTAGTCCCTCGACATGCCGGTGACCGTGCAGAACCAGATCGATGTTGAGCGAGGTCGCCGCTTCGAGGAAGGTGGCGGGCGCGGCGAGATACATCAGCGGCTCATCCGGCGCGCCGAGAAACCGCTTTCCTTCGCCGGTCGCCTGCGGCAGCGGATGATGGTGCAGCGCCAGCACCCGCACCAGGTTTTCGGCCGGCTCGAAATAATCGGCGCGTCCCGCCGATCCAAGGCTGCCTGCGAGCTCGACACTCAGCCGGGCGGAATCGGCAACCATGGCGCTGTAGGTGCCCTGGTCGATATTACCGCTTGCAAGTTTCGTGAGGCTCGCGCGGTTGGAATCCAGCAGCACCAGATCAAGGCCGGCCTGACGGTAGTAGACGCTCTTCGAGGTCCGCGGCAGATGCAGGTAGTCGTAGACGTCGTGACGGCCCACACGCTGGCTCGCCCGCTTGACGTCGTGATTGCCGGCGACCGCCTGGATGTCGGTGAACAGCCCGGTCTGCCGGAAGGACGCGATGACCGCGAGCGCTTCGTCAAGCGCGCGCGGCGTCGGGTCGTCCACGAGATCGCCCGTGATCAGCAAGATGCGATCGGGAACGCCGGCGAAGTCCGCCATGCTCTCGCGCAGAGCAGCGCCGAGTGCCTCGATCGTCGCAAGCAGCCGGCCTGACCCGTCCAGATGCAGGTCGGAGATCTGCGCAATAACGAACGATCTATCCATTTTGCGCCGCTCATTGCGAATGCTGCGCCGCCCAAAACGATGAGAGAAATTGCCTTCAGAAATTGCCTTCGACGAATAGTTTGATGCCGGTCTCAGCCCGGGCAAGAATCACTCTGGCAATCGCATTCCTGCCCTCGATGCGTGCAGAAATGCGCGGCACAATCTAAAATATTCGCCAATAATGCCACAACCGCAGCGCTAGTAAAGCTCTGCGACCGCGCTCTCGTGAACGGCAGTTCTCAACGTGGATACGAGAGCTGCCTCACAGCGGTTTCGTTTCGTCCGATCAATATTCGATGGCAAGGCGCTTGCGGATTTCGTCGACGCGCTTGTCGAGCGCATCGAAGCGCGCGTGGACGGAGCGGTCGTGAAGATAGAAGACGTAGCCGCCAGCAAGGAAGGCAAATATCCAATGATGATGCTCGACATAGCCAAAGATCGCCTCGACGGCCTGGCCGATGAACGTGACCACGCTCCACACAAATTCCATTGCATTTCCTCCCGGCAGGCCTCGCCTCCAGCTGCCGGCGATCTCCGCACACCTGGCAGCCATTGCCGGAACCTAGCATGGCCCACTTGCTGCGAGTAGCGGCTCACTGAGCGGTGAGAGCAAAGCCGATTGCGGCCACGGCAAAACTCTGCGAAGTCTTCTGGAGTTCGCATGACCCGACGATCCGGACCCGCCAATGCCCTCTGTCTTCGAGACGTCCTCAACCGCTATCCCGATCACCTTCGTCACCAAGTCGAGCTGGGATCAGGTCGCCGAGACGCTACCGCCGGCGCAACGCCAGTTCGCGACCGCCAGCGCTTATTCCGCCGAGCCGGGCGGCTATCTCGCGCTGCCCGCACCCGATGGGGCGATCGCGCAAGTGCTGTTCGGCCTCGAGGATGAAGGAGCTAGATCGCGCGATCTGTTCCGGCCGGGCGCCCTGCCCGGCCTGCTGCCGCCGGGGACCTATCGCTTCGCCAATGCACCGCACGATGCGCGGCTGGCGGCGCTCGCTTTTGCGCTGGGGTGCTACCGCTTTTCCCGCTACCGCAAGGCCGAAAGGCCCGAGGTCCGCCTGGTGCCGCCCGACGGCGTCGATGCCGCCGAGATCGACCGCATCGCGGACGCCGCGATGCTGGCGCGCGACCTCATCAACACGCCCTCCAACGACATGGGCCCGGAGCAGCTCGCCGCAGCCGCGCAAGCGCTCGCCGCCGAGTTCGGCGCGAGCTTTAACTGCACCATCGGTGAGGATCTGAAGACCAATTTCCCGCTGATCCATGCCGTCGGCATGGCCTCCGACCGCGCACCACGGCTGATCGATATCGGCTGGGGCGACCCTGCTCATCCCAAGGTGACGCTGGTCGGCAAGGGCGTGTGCTTCGACACCGGCGGGCTCGATCTCAAGCCGTCGAGCGGCATGCTGATCATGAAGAAGGATATGGGCGGCGCCGCCAACGTGCTGGCGCTGGCGCGCATGGTGATGGACGCCAAGCTGAAGGTGCGGCTGCGCGTACTGATTCCTGCGGTGGAGAACGCAGTCGCCGGCAATGCCTTCCGCCCCCTCGACATCTTTACCTCGCGCAAGGGCATCACGGTCGAGATCGGCAACACGGATGCGGAGGGCCGGCTGGTGCTCGCCGATGCATTGGCATTGGCGGACGAGGAGAAGCCCGATCTGCTGATCGACCTGGGCACGCTGACGGGTGCCGCGCGCGTCGCGCTGGGGCCGGATTTACCGCCCTTTTACACCAATGATGAGACGCTGGCCACTGAGGTCGCGCGTTGCGCGGTGAAGGAGAACGATCCGTTGTGGCGCATGCCGCTGTGGCCGCCTTACGATGCGTGGTTGGATTCCAAGACGGCCACCATCACCAACGCACCATCGGGTGGCTTCGCCGGCTCGATCACCTGCGCGCTGTTCCTGCAACGTTTCGTCGAGCACGCCGGAAGCTGGCTGCATGTCGACATCTATGGCTGGACACCGTCGGCGAAGCCGGCGCGGCCCGAAGGCGGCGAATGCCAAGCCGCGCGCGCCATCTACGCCTTGCTGAGTGAGCGCTATGCGTGATCCAGGACGCGATCCACGGCTGACACCGGCGCGCGGCGATCTCGCCGCCAAATATCTCGAAGGCAAGGTCGAGGCGCAGCGCTTCGTCGAGGGTGACGAGTTCGAGGTGGTCGAGCCGATCGCGCCCGTGCGCGAGCAGCCGTCCTCAGGCGCGATGCTGATGACGGAGGCGCTGCGCGGCGAGCGCGTCACGGTCTACGATCGCAACGGCGAGGGCTGGGCCTGGGGCCAGCTCAATGCCGATGGCTATGTCGGCTGGCTGCCCGACGCGGCGCTGATGACGCCGGCGGCCGCGCCGACGCACAAGGTCAGCGCGCTGCGGACGTTCGCGTTCCCCGGTCCTTCCATCAAGCTGCCGCCGGCCGCCACGCTCGTTCTGGGATCGAGGATTGCCGTGGCCCGCGAGGACGGCAGCTTCGCCGTGACGCGCGATGGGGCCTTCGTGCCAAAGGCTCATCTCGTCCCGCTCGATCATCGCGAGCCGGATTTCGTCGCAGTGGCCGAGCGCTTCGTCGGCACGCCCTATCTGTGGGGCGGCAAGAGCAGCCTTGGCATCGATTGCTCGGGCCTCGTGCAGGTGTCGCTGACCGCCGCGGGGATAGGCTGCCCGCGCGACAGCGACATGCAGCTAGCGAGCCTCGGCCGCGCGCTGGAGCCGCACGAGCGGGGCAGCTTGCTGCGCGGCGACCTGATCTTCTGGAAGGGCCATGTCGCGATCGTCCGCGACGGCCACACCATGGTCCATGCCAATGCGTATCACATGGCGACCGCGATCGAGTCGGTCGAGCCGGCGATCGCGCGGATCAAGGCGGCAGGCAGTGAGGTGGAGGCGATCAAGCGGCTGTAGGGTGTCTACCACGATTTGCCGCGTCCACTTTACTTTCGGAAGGCGATGTCGAAATCGATATGGCCGCATTTTCGTCTCGGGCCGAAGCCAATCGCCGCCTGATGAATGTCAGACATCGCTATGCGGCTTCGGCACGTTGCCGGTGCTGGTCTTCGGCTTGGACATCGGAGGGATGCAGCTGCCGAAGCGTGGATCGAGCGGATCGTAACGCGACCTCGTTCTCGCGACGATATACAGCGCCGCCAGTGCGAAGGAACCGAGCAGCAGCAATATCCACGCAGGTGGCCGACTTGCGATCAAGAGCACTGTTGCTCCGACCAGTAGCAAGGTGGCGACAGCACCCGAAGACAGCTTTGAAGCCATCACCGGCTCCGCAATAAGCTCAAGGCCGGATATTACTATGAATATCGATGAATCTGAGCGGAGCCGACTGCGACACTCCAGCGCAGATAGAACCGGCAATCTCATATGTTCCCAACAAGCTCTCAGGGAACACACGCGACGATCATTGGCCAAACCGTCGCTCGACGGGCAACCCGCCGCCGGCTGATAGCACCTCGCTGCGCAGCTACGGAACAACGTTACAACTGAGAGACTTGCGGAACGAAACGCGCCGTCGATCTTTCTCTGGCTTTGGGAGGTCCCCATGAGCTCTCAAGCCAGAGAAGGCGCGTGTGCATTCGCTTGGCGGAACTATTTGCTGCTCCATAGCGGCATCAGCGAGAATGATAACAGGCGTTCCGCCCTCTACCGCTACATCGCCGATCTTCGCGATATCGGCGAAGATGATTTCGATCTCCTGCAAATAGCCGCAGTCGCTTACTTGAAAAAATTGGATGAACTGCATGACGACCAATGCGCGCGGCTCGCGGCAGACCAGATTTTGGCCGAGCGTTTAGAAGCACGCATTCACGACCGGAGAGGTGACCTTAGGCCGTAACACCCAGAGCGAAGGAGCGAATACGATGGCAGACAAGACCGCTACCGCAAACGATCCCGCGCGCGATCCACAACGGCGCATAGCCGCAGCGACAGCAATCGGCATGAATGCCTTGAATCCGATAATCCACTTTCAGGCCTCGATGCTGAGGATGTGGGCCGATAGCATCGAGAAGTTCGCGGAAAATTACGAAAAGAAGCTGGAAGAGACAGCGACCACGGTCGAGGAACGAGACAAGGAACGCGCCGCGTAGATCAACTCGATCTGGTAGGCGCAATCCCGCTTTCGCTACAAGCAGAAGCATCCCCGGGGACGCGCTACGCCCCCCCGGAATGACGAACGTTACGTCGCCACCGCCCCGTTGCCCGCCGTCTCCAGCCGGAATGCGGCGGCAAACAGCGCGCGCGTGTAATCCGTCTTCGGGTGCTTGAACAACTCGGCTGCCTGGCCTTCCTCGACCACCTTGCCGCCGCGCATTACGATGAGATGGCTGGCGAGCGAGGCGACGACGCGCAGATCGTGCGAGATGAACATGTAGGTGAGCTCGCGCTTGCGCTGGAGCTCGCGCAACAGATCCACCATCTGCGCCTGGAACAGCATGTCGAGCGCGCTGGTCGGCTCGTCCAGCACGACGAAATCCGGCTCCAGCACCACCGCGCGCGCGATGCTGATGCGCTGGCGCTGGCCGCCGGAGAATTCGTGCGGATAGCGGAAACGCGTATCCGGATTGAGCCCGACATCCTCCAGCGCCTTGACGACGCGCGCCTCGCGCTCCTCGCCCGACAGCTTCGGCTGATGCACGGAGAGGCCTTCGGCGATGATGTCGGCGACCGACATGCGCGGGCTGAGCGAGCCGAACGGGTCCTGGAACACGATCTGCATGTCGCGCCGGAACGGCCGCATCTCCTTGAAGCGCAGGCCCTGGATATCCTTCCCCAGGAACACGATGCGCCCATTCGAGGAGATCAGCCGCAGCAGCGCCAGCCCCAGCGTGGTCTTGCCGGAGCCGGATTCTCCGACGACGCCGAGCGTCTCGCCCTTGCGCACGGCGACGCTGACGCCGTCGACCGCCTTGATGTGACCGACCGTCTTGCGCATCAGGCCGCGCTTGATCGGAAACCACACTCTCAGGTCATCGGCCGACATCACCACCGGCGCGCTCGGCTGCGGCGGCGCCGGATCGGGCTTGGGCTCGGCCGCGAGCAGGTCGCGCGTATAGGAATGCTTCGGGGTCTTGAAGACCTGCTCGACCGGCCCCTGCTCGACGATCACGCCGCCCTTCATGACACAGACCGTGTCGGCGATGCGGCGCACGATGCCGAGGTCGTGGGTGATGAAAAGCAGGCTCATGCCGAGCCGCGAGCGGATCTCGGCGAGCAGCGCCAGGATCTGCGCCTGCACGGTGACATCGAGTGCCGTCGTCGGCTCGTCTGCGATCAACAGGTCCGGTTCGTTGGCGAGCGCCATCGCGATCATCACGCGCTGTCGCTGGCCGCCGGAGAGCTGGTGCGGATAGCTCTTCAGTCGCGTCTCGGGCTCGGGAATGCCGACCTGTGTCAGCAGCTCCAGCGTCCGCTTGCGCGCCTCTCCATTGCTGGTCGGATTATGCAGCTGGATGATCTCGCCGATCTGCGCCTCGATCGTGTGCAGCGGGTTGAGCGAGGTCATCGGCTCCTGGAAGATGATGGAGATGTCGCTGCCTCTGATCTCCCGCATCTGCCGCTCGGATTGGTCGATCAGCTCCTGTCCCTTGAAGCGGATGCTGCCCGAGGGATGGGAGGCGTTGGGGTACGGCAGGAGCTTCAGGATCGAAAGCGCACTGACCGACTTGCCGGAGCCGGACTCACCGACCAGCGCGACGCATTCGCCGCGCTTGATCTGGAACGAGACCTTGTCGACCGCAAGCGTGGTGGCGCCGCCCTGGTGGAAGGCCACCGAAAGGTCGCGCACGCTGAGCAGGGGTTGGTTGATCGCGTCCATGGCCTTACCTGAACGTCTTGCGCGGATCGAAGGCGTCGCGCACGGCTTCGCCGATGAAGATCAGGAGCGACAGCATGATCGCGACCGAGAAGAAGCCGGAGAAGCCGAGCCACGGCGCCTGCACATTGGCCTTGGCCTGCGACAGCAGCTCACCGAGCGAGGGCGATCCCGGCGGCAGGCCGAAGCCGAGGAAATCGAGCGCCGTCAACGTCATCACCGAGCTCGACACGATGAAGGGCAGGAACGTCATGGTCGCGACCATCGCGTTCGGCAGCAGGTGGCGGAACATGATGACCGGGTTGGAGACGCCGAGCGCCCGCGCCGCCTGGATATATTCGAAGTTGCGTCCGCGCAGGAATTCGGCTCGCACGAGACCGACCAGCGAGACCCATGAGAACAGCAGGAGAATGCCGAGCAGCACGAAGAAGCCGGGCACGAGCACCGACGACAGGATCAGGAGAAGATAGAGCGAGGGAATCGCCGTCCAGATCTCGATGAAGCGCTGGAAGATGAGATCGACCCGCCCGCCGAAATAGCCTTGCACCGCGCCCGCTGCGATGCCGATGACGGACGAGACGATGGTGAGGCAAAGGCCGAACAGCACCGAGATGCGGAAGCCGTAGATCAGCCGCGCCACCACGTCGCGGCCCTGATCGTCAGTGCCGAGCCAATTGTATTCGAGGTCGCGGCAGCCCTTCAGCCCCTTCTTCTCCACCACCGGCTGGCACTGCTTCTCGGTCAGCATCCAGGTCGGCGGCGACGGCGCCGGTGTCGGCAGGTCGAGATTGTGGGTGTCGTAGGAGTAACGGATCAGCGGCCAGACGATGGTGCCGCCCTTGTCCTTGATGAGCTTCTGCAGATAGGGATCGCGGTAGTCGGCCGCCGTCTCGAAATCGCCGCCGAAGGTGGTCTCCGAGTAGGTGACGAAAGCCGGCCAGTAGAGACGCCCGTCGAACTTGATCAGGAAGGGCCGATCGTTGGCGATCAGCTCGGCGAACAGCGAGACCACGAACAGGGTGATGAAGATCCAGAACGACCAGTAGCCGCGCCGGTTGGCCTTGAAGTTCTGCCACCGCCGCCTGTTGAGCGGCGATGGGGCGAACGGCTTGCGCGTGATCGGAACGGCATCGCCGAGCGGCGACTTCGCCGTGGTTTCGATCGGCGTCGGCGCGGTGATCGTCATCAGACCTCCCGTGCCTCGAAATCGATGCGGGGGTCGATCCACATATAGGTCAGGTCGGAGATCAGATTGATCACGAGTCCGACCAGCGAGAAGATGTAGAGCGTGCCGAACACCACGGGATAGTCGCGGTTGAGCACACTCTCGAAGCTGAGCAGCCCGAGCCCGTCCAGCGAGAAGATGGTCTCGATCAGGAGCGAGCCGGAAAAGAAGGCGTGGATGAAGGTCCCGGGGAAGCCGGCGATCACGATCAGCATGGCGTTGCGGAAGACGTGGCCGTAGAGCACCCGGTTCTCGCTGCAGCCCTTGGCGCGGGCCGTCATGACGTATTGCTTGCGAATCTCGTCCAGGAACGAGTTCTTGGTCAGGAACGTCATGGTGGTGAACGCACCTAACCCCATGGCGATCAGCGGCAGCGTCAGATGCCAGAAATAGTCGATGATCTTCCAGTACCACGGAAATTGCGACCAGCCGTCCGAGGTCAGTCCGCGCAGCGGGAACCAGTTGAAGAACGAGCCGCCGGCAAACAAGATAATCAGCAGGATAGCGAACAGGAAGCCGGGAATGGCATAGCCGAGCACGAGCACGGACGATGTCCAGGTGTCGAACCGTGCGCCGTCGTTCACAGCCTTGCGAATGCCGAGCGGGATCGAGATCAGGTAGGTCAGAAGCGTCAGCCAGATCCCGAGCGAGATCGAGACCGGCAGCTTCTCCTTGATGAGCTGCAGAACGCTGACATCGCGAAAATAGCTCTTGCCGAAATCGAAGCGGGCGAAATTCCACACCATCAGCGCGAAGCGTTCCGGCGCCGGCTTGTCGAAGCCGAACTGCACCTCCAGCTTCTTGATGAAATCAGGATCGAGACCTTGCGCACCGCGATATTTCGAGTTGATGGCATCGCCGCCGGCGCCGACTTGGCCCGGCGCCCGCTGCGCAAAGTCGCCGCCGCCCGAAATGCGCGAGGTGCCGCCGGTATCGGCGCCCGAGAGCTGCGCGATGACGCGCTCGACCGGACCGCCCGGCGCGAACTGCACCACGACGAAGGACACGAAGAGAATCCCGAGCAGGGTCGGGATCATCAGCAGGATACGGCGGGCGATATAGGCGCTCATGATTATTTCGCCTGCTCGAGCTTGGCCGCCTTGGCGGGTTCATACCACCAGATGTCGGGAGCACCGACGCCGTTGGCGTATCGCGGCAGCTTCTGCGGATGACCGAACTGATCCCAATAAGCGAGCCGATGGGTCTTGTTGTACCATTGCGGCACCCAGTAGCGGCCGGCGCGGAACAGGCGATCGAAGGCGCGGCAGGCAACCGTCAATTCCTCGCGGCTGTCCGCCGCCATGATCTTCTCGATCATGGCGTCGATCGCCGGGCTGGCCACGCCCGCGAGATTGTACGAGCCCTTGGTGTTTGCGACCTGCGACGAGAAGAACGCGCGCATGGCATCGCCCGGCGTCGCCGACATGCTGAAGCGCTGGATGGTCATGTCGAAGTCGAAATCTTCCTGGCGCGCCTTGTGCTGCACGGCGTCGACGACGCGCACGCTCGCCTCGATGCCGAGAGTGCCCAGATTCTTGACGTAGGGCGCATGGTGCGGCTGGAACGAAGGTTCGTCCAGCAGGAACTCGATCTTGAAGACCTCGCCGTTCGGCAGCACCCGCTTGCCGTCCTTGATGGGCACGCCGGCCTCGTTCAGCAATTGCTGCGCCTTGCGGAGCAGGCTGCGATCCTGTCCGGAGCCGTCGGAGATCGGCGGCGTGAACGGCGCCGCAAATACGTCGTCGGGAACCTGGCCACGGAACGGCTCCAACAGCTTCAGTTCCTCCGGCGACGGAGGCCCATTGCTGGCCATGAGGTCTGAGTTCTGGAATGGCGACACCGTACGGGCATAGGCGCCGTACATGATGGTCTTGTTGGTCCACTCGAAATCGAAGGCGTTGATCAGGGCCTCGCGCACGCGCGGATCTTTGAATTTGTCGCGCCGGGTGTTGATGAACCAGCCCTGCGCGCCGGACGGCGTATCGTCGGGCACGACCTCCATCTTGACCCGGCCGTCCTTCACCGCCGGAAAGTCGTAGCGCGTCGCCCAGATGCGGGAGGTGAACTCCTCGCGGTAGAGATAGTTCTTGCCGGTAAACCCCTCGAAGGCGACATCGCGATCGCGGTAGAACTCGTAGCGCACGACGTCGAAATTGTAGCTGCCGCGGCAAACCGGCAGATCGGCAGCCCACCAGTCCTTCACACGCTCGAACTCGATGTAACGATTGACCTCGAACCTACCGACCTTGTACGGGCCGGAGCCGAGCGGGATCTCCAGCGACGACTCGTCGAACGGGCGGGAGGCATAATACGCCTTCGAGAAGATCGGCAGGCTCGCGACATAGAGCGGCACGTCGCGCGCACGTCCCTTGGCGAAGGTGACGACGAGCGTCGCATCGTCGAGCGCTTCCGCACTGACCATGTCACGCATCTGCACGATGATCAGCGGATGTCCCTTGGTCTTCAGCGCCGTCAGCGAAAACGCCGCATCGTGGGCAGTGAGCCTGGTCCCGTCATGGAATTTCGCCTCGGGCCGCATGGTGAAGCGATAGACCAGCTTGTCGGGCGATATCTGCACGGATTTGGCCGCCAGCCCGTACATCGCGTCCGGCTCGTCGTTTGCGCGCACCATCAGCGGCGAAAACGTCATGTCCATGCCCTGCGCGCCGTCGCCTTTCAGGATGAAGGCGTTGAGCGAGTTGAAGGTCTGATAGGACTGGTTGTAGGCGCGCACCGACGGAATGAGGGAGAACGTGCCGCCCTTCGGCGCGTCGAGTTTGACGTAGTCGAAGTGGTGGAAGTCGGCGGGATATTTGAGATCGCCGAAGGCCGAGATGCCGTGGGCCTCGGCCGGCCCCTCCGACGCCGCCGCGCCTCGCGACAGGGCGGCGCTGAGCGCACCGCCGGCACCCAAAACCAGCACATGCCGGCGTGAAAGTTGCGCCATGCGGGGGATATCCTTCACGACTTCTTTGCGATCCGCGCCGCCTTGTCTGCGTCGTACCACCAGATGAACGGGAAACCGGACGCGCCGTATCTGGGCAATTCCGTCGGTCGGCCGAAACGATCCCAGCGCGCGGTACGCACTTTCGAATAAGTCCACTGCGGCACGACAAAGTGATTCCACAGCAACACGCGGTCGAGCGCCTTGGTTGCCGCGACGAGCTCGTCGCGCCCTTTGGCATAAATCACCCGCTCGATCAGCTTGTCGACCGCCGGGTTCTTGATGCCCGCTAGATTTTGCGAACCAGCGATGCCGGCCGTCTTCGACGACCAGTACTCGCGCTGCTCGTTACCCGGCGACTGCGATTCCGGCCACGATTTGGTGATAACATCGAAATCCCACTCGCGCGTCCTATTCTCGTATTGGGTCGGATCGACGGTCCTTACGCTCACGGCAATTCCCAGTCGTTCCAGGGATGGCTTGTAGAACAGCGCGACCCGTTCGAAGCTCGGATCCTCGTTCAGCAACTCGAGGGCGAACTGGGTGCCGGTCTTGACGTCGATCAGCTTGCGATCGCGCACCTCGTAGCCGGCTTCCTTGAACAGTCGGAGCGCTTCGCGCAGATTGTCGCGCACAGATTCCGGACTGCCGCCGACCGGATTGGTGTAGGCCGTCGTGAAAACCTCGGGCGGAACTTCGGCACGGACCGTTTCGAGAATCTCGAGTTCCTTGCCCTGCGGCAGGCCGGTCGCCATCAGATCCTCGAGTCCCTCGAAATAGCTGCCGACGCGCTTGTACTGGCCGTAGAAGAGCTGCTTGTTCGTCTCCTCGAAGTCGAAGGCGTAGTTGAGCGCACGACGGACGCGCGGATCGCTGAACTTGGCGCGGCGCAGGTTCGGCACGAAAGCCTGCATCACGCCCGAGCTGCGATTGGGAAATTCCTCGAGGATCACCCGCTTTTCGGTCACGGCCGGGAAATCGTAGGCTGTCGCCCAGTTCTTCGCGCTGTTCTCAGTGCGCCAGTCGACCTGATCGGCCTTGAAGGCCTCGATCGCCACGGTGGTGTCGCGGAAATACTCGTAGCGGATCTGGTCGAAATTGTTCTGGCCAACACCGGTGGGGAGGTCGCGCCCCCAATAATCCTTGACGCGTTCGAGCGTGAACGACCGGCCCGCGACGAACTCCTTGACTCGATAAGGGCCTGACCCGAGCGGAATCTCCAGCGTGGTCGTGGAGATGTCGCGTTTGCGGCCCTGCGCATCGGTCCCCTCCCACCAGTGCTTCGGCAACACCGTGAGCTCTCCCACGATCTGCGGCAGCTCGCGGTTGCCCGGCGCGTCGAACACGAACTTCACATCGCGCTCGCCGACTTTCTCGGCCTTCACCACATGGCTGTAGTAAGCTGCATATCTTGGGTGATGCTTCTTGAAGGAATCGAGCGAGAAGATCACGTCGTCCGGGGTCACCGGCTTGCCGTCATGCCATTTGGCCTGTGGTCGCAGACGATAGATGACGAAGGAAAAATCATCGGGATGGCTGACGGCCTCGGCCAGCGCACCGTATCCGGTCGAGACTTCGTCGAGCGAGGAGGTCATGAGGGATTCGTAGATGAACCCAATGGCGCCGGCGACCTGCCCCTTCACACCGGAGACGACCATGTTGAGATTGTCGAAGGTGCCAATGGCGATCTGACGCACGATGCCGCCTTTGGGCGCGTCCGGATTGACGTAGTCGAAGCGCTTGAAGTCGGCGGGGTACTTGATCTGCCCAAACAACGATAAGGCATGGCGCCAAGGCAACTCCCCGGCCGATTGCGCCGCGGCCGTGCCGATGACGGGAACACCCGCCACGGAACCGAGGGCGGGAAGCGCTGCGGCGGCAGTGCCGGTGAGCAGGAGATCGCGTCGGGTAATGGCCAAATCAATAGTCCTGTCTTGAAGGAGGCTACTCCTTTAAGGTCCCAATATAGGCGAGGTTTCGACGGAATATGTTGCTTTTTCCTCATGTTGGAAGGCCGGACGGCCTCTCGGATGCGGCCAAACGCCCCGATAACGAGCCCGCGAGGTCCGGATAAGGAAACGGCCAGGCTTTTCAGCCTGGCCGCATCTTCCAAGATTGAGTCTTGAAGCCTTACTTCGATGCCGTCGGCAGCGGCTGCGGATGCTCCGACAGCGAATTCAGATAGGCGATGACGTCGGCGCGCTCGGAATCCTTGGGGATACCGGCGAAGCCCATCGCGGTGCCCGGAATGAAGCCCTTTGGATTGGCGATGAACTTGTTGAGGTCGTCGAAGGTCCAGGTGCCGCCCTTGCCCTTCATCGCGGCCGAGAAGTTGAAGCCGTTACGGCCCTCGCCCCGCTTCTCGCCGACGACGCCGTAGAGGTTCGGACCGACGCGATTCGGGCCGCCCTTTTCGAAGGTGTGGCAGGCGCCGCACTTCTTGGCGGCGGCCGCGCCCTTCTCGACGGAGGCGGTCTGGAGCAGCTTTTCGATCGGCTCGGAGGAAGCCGCGGCGGCGCCGCCTTCCTTGCCATGGCCGGCGTCTTCCTTCACCGCGATCTCGAAGCCCGGCTTTTCCGGCATCTTGGGGGAGAACAGTGCCTGGGCGGTGAAGCTCGTCACCAGCAGGATGAGACAGGTGCCGAGCACGGCACCGATAATCTTGTTCAGTTCGAAAGAGTCCATTTCCGGCCAGGCCCCACACCGCTGAGAAGGATTGAGCGGCCGGGCGGCCGCCAGGACGAGCCTCGGGAGAATCAGAACGTTCCTTGTAGTTTCCCCGAGTTTTGCCATTGAGATATCGGTTTGCCCGGGGTCTGGCAACCCGTATAAGCGACCCGGCTTCGAACCCGTCCCCACCCATTTCTCGGCGCGGAAAACGCTCCATTTCCAGGCCCTTGACCCCAGACCTTTGAACCCAATGACCGATCCCCGCATTCTGGTGCTGATCCCGGCCCGCATGGCCGCCACCCGCCTGCCCGGCAAGCCGCTCGCCGATATCGCGGGCCTGCCGATGATTGTGCATGTGCTGCGCCGCGCAGAAGCCGCCGGCATCGGCCGGGTCGCGGTGGCCACCGACACGGACGAGATCGCCTCGGTCGTGACGGCCCATGGCGGCGAGGCCGTGATGACCAGCCCCGACCACCCCTCCGGCTCGGACCGCATCCACGAGGCCATGCAGAAGCTCGATCCAGAGGGCAAGGCCGAGATCGTGATCAATCTCCAGGGCGATTTCCCGACCATCACACCGGCAACCATCCGCGAGGTGCTGCCGCCCTTCGACGATCCCGCGGTCGACATCGTCACGCTGGCCTCGCAGATCCACACCGAGGAGGAGGACCTCGCCCCGAGCGTGGTGAAGGCCATCGGCTCACCGATCGGGCCGAAACGGTTGCGGGCACTTTATTTCACCCGCGCCACCGCCCCCTACGGCAACGGACCGCGATACCACCACATCGGCCTCTATGCCTATCGTCGCGCCGCGCTGGAGCGGTTCGTGTCGCTGCCGCCCTCCCCCCTCGAAAAGCAGGAGAGCCTGGAACAACTCCGGGCGGTGGAGGCCGGCATGCGCATCGACATCATGATCGTCGACAGCGTGCCCCGCGGCGTCGACACGCCGCCCGATCTCGAAACCGCGCGCAGCATCCTTTCCAAATCCTGAGCCGCTGTTACAAGGCCGACCAGGAGCACTTCAAGACATGAGCAAGATGAAGATCGCATTCCAAGGCGAACCCGGAGCCAATTCCCACATCGCCATCGTCGAGGCCTATCCCGACGCCGAACCGATGCCCTGCGCCACCTTCGAAGACGCCCTGTCGGCGATTTCGTCCGGCGAGGCCGATCTCGGCATGATCCCGATCGAGAATTCGGTCGCGGGCCGCGTCGCCGACATCCATCATTTGCTGCCGGCCTCCGGCCTTTTCATCATCGGCGAATGGTTCTTGCCGGTCCGCCACCAGCTGATGGCGGTGAAAGGAACCAAGCTCGAAGACATCAAGAGCGTCGAGAGCCATGTCCATGCGCTCGGCCAGTGCCGGCGCATCATCCGCAAGCTCGGCATCAAGCCGATCGTGCACGCCGATACCGCCGGCAGCGCCCGCGACATCTCCGAGCGCAAGGACAAGACCGTCGCCGCGATCGCCTCGCGCCTCGCCGCAAAGATCTACGGCCTCTACATCCTCGCCGAGGACATCGAGGACGAGGCCCACAACACGACGCGCTTCGTGGTGCTGGCGCGCGAGCCGAAATGGGCGTCCCAAGGATCGGGCCCGCTGGTCACCACGTTTGTCTTCCGCGTGCGCAACCTGCCCGCCGCGCTCTACAAGGCGCTCGGCGGCTTTGCCACCAACGGCGTCAACATGACCAAGCTCGAGAGCTACATGGTCGACGGCAATTTCTTCGCCACGCAGTTTTACGCAGACGTCGACGGCCATCCCGAAGACAAGGGCCTGGCGTTCGCGATCGAGGAGCTGAAATTCTTCTCGCGCGAATTCCGCATCGTCGGCGTGTATCCCGGGCATCCGTTCCGGGCGACATTCAGCGAGACGCAGGATTGATCTCGTGTCCCGGACGCGCAAAGCGCGAGCCGGGACCCAGAAGCCGCAATACCCGGAGGCGCGATGGGCCCCGGCTCAGCAGCGCACCGCTCCGCTCTGCGCTGCGTCCGGGGCACGAAACCGTCTTACACAGCCGCTCTAAGCCCGAACGCCTCCGCCAGCAGCGAATACGACTTCTTCCGCGCGTCGTGATCGTACACGGCGGTGATCACCATCAACTCGTCCGGCTTGCTGGCATCAATCAGCGGCTGCAGCTTTTTCTGCACCGTCGCCGGATTGCCGACGAACAGGCGCGAGCGGTTGCGGGCGATCGAGGTGCGCTCGGAGTCGGAGTAAGGATAGGTTAGCGCCTCCTCGACGCTCGGCAGCGGCAGATACTGGCCGCGGTCGCGGCGGAGGCGATTGAGGTCGAAGGACGTCGCGAGCTTTTCGGCTTCTTCGTCGGTATCGGCCGTGATGACGGCCACCGCGAGGATCGCGTGCGGGCTCGCGCGCCAGGCCGAGGGCTGGAAGCGGTCGCGGTAATGCACCATCGCATCGATCGCGTCGTGGGACGCAAAATGATGCGCGAAGGCGAAGCCCATGCCGACTTGCGCGGCGAGTTCCGAAGAATAATCGCTGGAGCCAAGCAGCCAGATCGGCGGCAGGGCGGTATCGTCCGGCATCGCGACGACGTTGTTGTAGGGGTGGCCCGAGGGAAATTCGCGGGTCTCCCACAGGATCAACTCGTGCAGCCGCTCCAGGAAATCGTCGCCCTCGCGGCGGTCGAGCCGGCTGCGCAGCGCGTAGGCCGTGGCACCATCGGTGCCGGGCGCACGGCCGAGGCCGAGATCGATACGGCCGGGAAACAGCGCCTCCAGCATCTTGAACCGCTCAGCCACCACCAGCGGCGCGTGGTTGGGCAGCATCACCCCGCCTGAGCCGACGCGGATGTGCTTCGTCACCGCCGCGATCTGCCCGATCATCACGTCGGGTGCCGGGCTCGCGACCGAGGCCAGGTTGTGATGCTCGGCGAGCCAATAGCGGACATAGCCGAGGCCATCGACATGCCTCGCCAAGTCGATGCTGTTGCGCAGCGCCGCGGCGGGCTTGGTGCCTGTGGTGACGACGGAGAGGTCGAGGACTGAGAGCGGGATCATGGCGCGTTAGCGTAGTGAAGGACCCTGCGGCGGCAATGGGTTGGCAGCGCAGGTCTGGCGTGCGGGCGGCGCCTGTGCACGGTCGAGCCGGCGGTATTGGGCCAAAGACAGTTGTAGACACACTAACTTCAAGCTGCCCACATCAATTCGAGCGGTATCATGCACCCGAAAATTTCACCAACTACATATGAATATTATATAATTTACACACCTATCCATATCCCACATCGACCTCGAAACGGCGCAAAATTGCGTGCTGCCCATCAGAAGTGGGCTATTTCCCACTTCTGATGGGCTGTCGGGCAGACCGCCTTTGTCCTATCTTACGCGCTCCCAACCTAGACCTGACGGCCGGCCACGAAGACTTGGCGGGATCCTTGCAACGAGTGGTGCCATGAATGACCTGACGACGCCTGCGACAGCCGACCGGCAAGACGGGCAGCTGAAGCGGCCTGCGATCTCCTTCGAGTTCTTTCCGCCCAAGACCGAGGAGATGGAGCGCAATCTCTGGGAGACCATCAACCGGCTGGCCCCGCTCGACCCGAAATTCGTCTCGGTGACCTATGGCGCCGGCGGCTCGACCCGCGAGCGGACACATTCCACCATCGCCCGCATCCTCAAGGAGACTGCGCTGCTGCCGGCGGCGCATCTGACCTGCGTCGGCGCCTCGCGCGGCGAGATCGACGAGATCGTCGACCGCTATCACGAGGTCGGCGTCCGCCACATCGTCGGTTTGCGCGGCGATCCCGCCGGCGGCATCGGCACGCCCTATTCCAGCCATCCCGAGGGTTACCAGAGCTCGGCCGAGCTCGTCGCGGGAATCAAGAAGCGGCACAGCGACATCGAGGTCTCCGTTTCGGCCTATCCCGAGAAGCACCCCGAGGCGCGCGACTTCGACGCCGATATCGACACGCTTCAAGCAAAAGTCGACGCCGGCGCGACGCGCGCCATCACGCAGGTGTTCTTCGATAACGACCTCTACTTCCGCTATCTCGACCGCGTCCGCGCTCGCGGCATCAGTATTCCGATCGTGCCGGGCATCATGCCCATGCACAATTTCAAGCAGGCCCGCAATTTCGTCACACGTGCCGGCACCACCGTGCCCGACTGGTTCGCCGCGAAATTCGAAGGCCTCGATGACGACCCCGAAACCCGCAAGCTGGTCGCCGCGACCGTCGCCGCCGGCCAGGTGCAGAAGCTCGCCAAGCACGGCGTCGACACCTTCCACTTCTACACCATGAACCGCGCCGATCTCGTGTTCGCGATCAGCCATTTGCTCGGCATTCGCGCCAAGAGCGCCCAGAAGGCTGCGTAACAGAAAATGACCGTACCCGTTTCCGCCAAGCGAACTGCCCTGCTGAACGCCGCGCGCGAGCGCATCCTCGTGCTCGACGGCGCCATGGGCACGATGATCCAGAACCTCCAGTTCGACGAGCAAGCCTTCCGCGGCGAGCGCTTCAAGGACTTCCATCGCGACCTGCGCGGCAACAACGACCTGTTGATCCTGACCCAGCCGCAGGCGATCGAGGACATCCACGCCGCCTACTTGCGCGCCGGCGCCGACATCGTCGCGACCAACACGTTCTCGACGACCTCGATCGCACAGGCCGACTACGACCTCACCGACATCGTCTATGAGATGGCGCGCGAGGGTGCCCGCCTCGCCGGCAACGCCGCCCGCCGCGTCGAAGCCGAAGACGGCAAGCCGCGCTTCGTTGCGGGTGCCATCGGTCCCACCAACCGCACCGCCTCGATCTCTCCGGACGTTTCCAATCCGGGCTACCGTGCCGTCACCTTCGACGATTTGCGCAAATCCTATGGCGAGCAGATCCGCGGCCTGATCGACGGCGGCGTCGACTTGCTGCTGGTCGAGACCATCTTCGACACGCTCAACGCCAAGGCGGCGCTCTATGCGATCGCCGAGATCACCGAAGAGCTCGGCATCGACATGCCCGTGATGGTGTCGGGCACCATCACCGACAAGTCCGGCCGCCTGCTGTCCGGGCAGATGCCGGAAGCGTTCTGGAATTCGGTGCGGCACGCAAAACCTATCACCATCGGCTTCAACTGCGCGCTCGGCGCCGAAGATTTGCGCGCCCATATCGCCGATATCGGCCGCGTCGCGGATACGCTGGTCTGCGCCTATCCGAACGCCGGTCTGCCCAACGAATTCGGCCAGTATGACGAGACGCCGGAATACATGGCGCGCCTCGTCGGTGAGTTCGCGCGCGATGGTTTGGTCAATATCGTCGGCGGCTGCTGCGGCACCACGCCGGACCATATCGCGGCGATTGCGACTGCGGTCGCTCCGCACAAGCCGCGCATCGTGCCCGAAATCGAGCCGCGCCTGCGGCTCTCCGGCCTCGAGCCGTTCGTGCTGACCGATGCTATCCCCTTCGTCAATGTCGGCGAGCGCACCAACGTCACGGGGTCGGCCCGCTTCCGCAAGCTGATCACCAACGGCGACTACACGGCTGCGCTGCAGGTCGCGCGCGACCAGGTCGAGAACGGCGCGCAGATCATCGACGTCAACATGGACGAGGGTCTTCTGGACTCGGAAGCCGCGATGGTGACGTTCCTCAACCTCGTCGCCGCCGAACCCGACATCGCCCGCGTCCCCGTGATGGTCGACTCCTCGAAATTCTCGGTGATCGAGGCCGGCCTGAAATGCGTGCAGGGCAAGCCCGTCGTCAACTCGATCTCGATGAAGGAAGGCGAGGAGAAGTTCATCCACGAGGCGAAGATCGCCCGCCGCCATGGCGCGGCCGTGGTGGTGATGGCGTTCGACGAGGTCGGCCAGGCCGACACGTTCGCGCGCAAGACCGAGATCTGCAAGCGCGCCTACGACATCCTGGTGAACAAGGTCGGCTTCCCGCCTGAGGACATCATCTTCGATCCGAACATTTTTGCGATCGCGACCGGCATCGAGGAGCACAACAATTACGGCGTCGACTTCATCGAGGCGACGCGCTGGATCCGCCAGAACCTGCCGGGCGCACACATCTCCGGCGGCGTCTCCAACCTGTCGTTCTCGTTCCGCGGCAACGAGCCGGTGCGCGAGGCCATGCACTCGGTGTTCCTGTATCACGCCATCAAGGCCGGCATGGACATGGGCATCGTCAATGCCGGTCAGATGATCGTCTATGACGACATCGATCCCGAGCTGCGCCAGACCTGCGAGGACGTCGTCCTCAATCGCGATCCCGGCGCGTCCGAGCGCCTGCTGGCGCTCGCCGAGAAATTCCGCGGCAAGAAGACCGAGAGCAAGGAAGCCGACCTCGCCTGGCGCGAATGGCCGGTGGAGAAGCGGCTGTCGCACTCGCTGGTCCACGGCATCACCGAGTTCATTGAGCAGGACACCGAAGAGGCCCGCAAGAATTCCTCGCGCCCGCTCGACGTGATCGAGGGCCCGCTGATGGCCGGCATGAACGTGGTCGGCGACCTCTTCGGCGACGGCAAGATGTTCCTGCCGCAGGTGGTGAAGTCCGCGCGCGTCATGAAGCAGGCCGTTGCCTACCTGATGCCGTTCATGGAGGAAGAGAAGGCGCGCAACCTCGCCAGCGGCATCGGCACCGAGGGCTCGTCGTCCGCCGGCAAGATCGTGCTCGCGACGGTGAAGGGCGACGTCCACGACATCGGCAAGAACATCGTCGGCATCGTGCTCCAGTGCAACAATTACGAGGTCATCGATCTCGGCGTGATGGTGCCCGCCGCCAAGATCGTCGAGACCGTGAAGGCGGAGAAGGCCGACATTGTCGGTCTCTCCGGCCTGATCACGCCCTCGCTCGACGAGATGGCGTTCTTCGCCGGCGAATTGCAGCGCGAGGGACTGAAGCTGCCGCTACTGATCGGCGGCGCCACGACCAGCCGCGTGCATACGGCGGTGAAGATCGACCCGAGCTATCGCGCCGGCCCCGTCGTGCACGTCAACGACGCCAGCCGCGCCGTCGGCGTCGCCTCCTCGCTGCTGAGCCCTGAGAAGCGCGAGGCCTACGCCGCCGAGGTGCGCGCCGAATACGCCAAGATCTCCGACGCGCATCTGCGCGCGCAGGCCGACAAGAAGCGGTTGAAGCTCGCTGCCGCACGCGCCAACCGCGTGCCGGTCGATTTCGCCAAGAGCAAGCCGGTGAAGCCGACCTTCCTGGGCATCCGCAGCTTCGACGAATACGACCTTGCCGAGCTCGTCGACTGCATCGACTGGACGCCGTTCTTCCAGACCTGGGAGCTCCACGGCCGCTTCCCCGCCATCCTCGACGATGCCAAGGTCGGCGAGGTCGCGCGCTCGCTCTATGACGATGCGCGCAAGATGCTCGACACCATCGTCAAGGAAAAGTGGTTCCGAGCCCGCGCCACCATCGGCTTCTGGCCGGCGAACGCACAAGGCGACGACATCGTGCTCTATGCCGACGAGAGCCGCACCAAGAGCATCGCGACGCTGCACACGCTGCGCCAGCAGCTCGAGAAGCGCGAGGGCCGTTTCAATGCGGCGCTCGCCGACTTCATCGCGCCTGTCGGCACCGGCGTGCCCGATTATGTCGGTGGCTTCGTCGTCACCGCCGGCATCGGCGAGGACGCGGTCGCCGACCGCTTCAAGTTGGCGAATGACGATTACTCCTCGATCCTGTGCAAGGCGCTGGCCGACCGCCTCGCCGAAGCCTTCGCCGAGCGTATGCATGCGCGCGTGCGCCGCGAGTTCTGGGCCTATGCGCCGGACGAGGCGCTCTCCAACGACGAGCTGATCCTCGAAAAGTATCAGGGCATCCGCCCCGCGCCCGGCTATCCCGCGCAGCCCGACCACACCGAGAAGGCGACGCTGTTCGAGCTGCTCGATGCGGAAGCGACCGCCGGCGTTAAGCTGACCGAGAGTTTTGCGATGTGGCCGGGCTCATCCGTATCCGGGCTCTATTTTGCGAACCCCGAGAGCTATTATTTCGGCGTCGGCAAGATCGAGCGCGACCAGGTCGAGGACTACGCCGCGCGCAAGGGCATGACGGTGGCGGAAGCCGAGCGCTGGCTCGCGCCGGTGCTGAACTACATCCCGTCGCAGCAGGGCAAGGCCTTCGCGGCGACGCCGGCGAACGATGAGGCGTCAAACGACCTCGCCTCGCATCCGCCCGGCTGCACCTGCGCGGTGCATCTGGTCTGGCAGAAGAAGCGCGCAGGCGCGGGCTAGCCGCGCCTTCAAAACAAAAATGCGAAAACAACCCCATGCACAGTAGAATGGGGTTGAAAAGCTTGACGAATTTCGGGGTTACCGAAATCGAGTTGCGGCGTCGGGCAAAACAGTAGTAATATTCCATCATCGCGGACCGCCTGTCGTCAGTCGGGCGGGTGCCGCGCGCCCACCGGTGCCGTCCTGGCGAGCAAGCGCGTAGCCCGGATGAGCGAAGCGACATGCGGGACAGGTCTTCCCGGATATCGCTTCGCTCATCCGGGCTACGGCTCTGCCCGTGTTGAAAGATCACCCCACCCCGCTCGCGCTTTGCGCGATCGACCCTCCCTCCAGGGGAGGGTAAGAGATATCACCCCTTCGGCGGCGCCAGCGGCTGCACGATCTCCCGGAATGCCGGCAGCGCCTCGCAACGCTCGGCATGCGCGCTGAGCGCTGGATAGCGGTTGGCATCGAACAGCTGCGGATGCGCTTCGCGGGTGAAGCGAAGGACACAGGCGACCGCGACGTCGGCGTGGCCGATGCGCTCGCCGAGCCAGTACGGCGTCGTCACCCTGGCGCGCTCGGCTTCAAGCACGCCGAGGACATCAGCGATCTGCGCCTGGCAGCGCTCGACCCACAGCGCAAGCTGCTCCTTCCGCAGCACGCGCTCGTAGAGCAGGCTCACCGCCTTGTCGCCGAGGCCGGAGGCGAGCGCGCAGATGCGCAGATGCTTGCGCCGGCCGGCGCCGCTGCGCGGCAGCATCGCCTTTGCCTCGCCGACGAGCTCGTCGAGATAGTCGAGGATGATCGTGCTCTCGATCAGCGCTTCGCCGTCGTCGAGCACCAGCGTCGGCACGCGGCGCAGTGGGTTGTACGGCGCGATCTTGTCGGCATCGCCGAAGGTCGACCACGGCTTGTGCTCGAAAGCGAGCCCGTAAAGCCGCAACGCAATCGCGACGCGGCGGACGAAGGGGGAGTCGTATTGGCCGATCAGGAACATGGTTCGCGCTCTTGTCAGTCGTGGGATATGGCAGGGCCGTCCAGTTCATCGCCAATGCGGACCTGCCGCAACAGATATCTTGGAAGAAGAGCATTGCGCATCCCGCAACAAAGCGGAATCAATGCACACTCGATCAGCCGAGGGCTCGTCATGCATCTGCGATCTTTCACCACGCTCGCCCTGCTCGCCGCCGCGAGCGTCGCCCATGCACAGGACCGCCCGATCGGCTTTCTGACGCCGTCGAAGAACATTGTCTGCCAGTTCTTCACCGATAACGGCCAGAGCGTGCTCCGCTGCGACATCATGAACATGGAGAACCGCCCGCGCCGGCCAGCAGACTGCGAGCTCGATTGGGGCCATGCCTTCGAGATGAGCGCGAAAGGCAGCGCGGGAGGCATCTGCGCCGGCGACACCGTGATGGACGCCTCGCTGCCGGTGCTCGCCTATGGCGAGGTGTGGCAGCGCGCGGGGTTCACATGTCGGTCGGAGCAGACGGGATTGACGTGCTTCAACGCCATGCAGCACGGATTCTCGCTGGCGCGGGCGGAGCAGAAGGTGTTTTAGCGGCGATTAGGATCGCGGTCTCTCGGCAAAAATATATCGAGATTTGCGTAGCGCATCCTCGGCATTCTGCCCCCAAAATTCTACAATTTCAAAATTTCGGCGAGCACGCTCCCCCGTATACTGACTAAGATCGAGCATATAAGCATCGTATAGTCGATTAACGCGTTCTCGGACAGTGACTCGGGATCGAACGTGGTGGAGGAATTTCAGATCAACAAGATCTGGGACGTTCTCGACGTCGCTCTCCTTATAATCCTTATCGATCAAAAAGCAGTTTGCCTTTGCTTCAGTCGAACAGAAATCGCTGAGCTTCTCAAATATCTCTAGAAGCTTCTTTTCCTCATCTTTGCCGGCATCGCGTGAAAAGTCCTCTCTTTTAAATTTGTCGAACTCGCCGGCCGCCTTGTTGACATCCTCTGCACCGATTTTCTCCCCTCTCGCGCTGTCTCCTCGTGCGAGGCGCTCTCTCGCTACATCAATTGCACGCCGGAAAATAGTGAGAAAATCGCGGGCCACGCCGCCGCTTGCCAACACAAGGCGATCGCGTGCTCCGTCGGTAAGAAAGTCGTCCAATTTCAGATTAGATTCTCGAGCGAACTGCTCCAGAATTCGCAAGAGAAAGCGCTTCGTCAGATCATACTTCTCTAACGTCACATCCAGATCAATTTCTTCCGCGTCATCGCCGAGCTTCATTCCTCGCGGCGGATCGCTATACGTATACCAACGCGACCTGTGACGTATCGTGCCGACCTTGATCCAAAGATTGAGCCCTTTTGCAATTCGATGGAGATAGTCAACAACCTCAGCCTGATCCGCTTTCCTTATGTGATACAAATCGTCCAACAATAGAAACGCTGGTCCGTCGGCGAGTTCTGTCATGCGCTGGAACAGACCTTTGTATCGCATAATATTCCGGTGCAGGATTTCGATCTTCCTTGACGTATACTCCTGTTGAGTTTGGGTCGACTGCGTCCCTTTTTCAGAGGATTTCAGATTTGATTCAATCGAGGCAATTGGGATCTTTCCTCCAGCGGTAAGCGCCGTCTGCAACTCAACAGCGGTTTCGCCCTTGCGCGTCGTTTGAATCTTGGCATCGTCAGCGGCGAAAAGGACAGTGTTGAGCTCTTTGATCATCTCCCCAAGCTCGGCAGATATTTCGACGGTTTTTGCGCGAGGGAACCCCTTCTTCGACGGCGACGCTCCAAAAAGCTTATTCCAGAATGATGTTCTATTGGATGGGTGGATTGCCGCGGAATCCATCCACGCTTTGAATTCGCTTAGCGTCTTGATGAGCACGCTCAGCAATACATCTGGATAGCTGTGCCCCTTAAACTCTTCGAGGTCTACGTAGGCAATCGGACTTCTGTTAACAGTGAGATCCGCTGTCACTTTTGCCAACAGGCTCGACTTTCCGGATCCTCTGCGTCCGAAGATGATATGATAGCGCTTATTCTTGGCTCGAGCCAGCGTACCCGGAGCGGGCTCAATAAAGTACTTCACGCCCTCTTTTGTTGACCGAGTTGATTCTTCGACAATTCGCGAGAGGTTCTCAACTTTAGTCGTCTCAAGAACGCTCATTGAAATTTCTTTCTGGAAAAAATAGACAAGCCATTGCAACTGACCGCAACCATTCTCGCACTGGTTGCATCCACTTGTCTAGCTGCCTGACGGTGCAGAAGCAACCGTGCGGCCCAAGCTACCC
The DNA here is from genome assembly GCF_018130765.1 of Bradyrhizobium iriomotense. Classification (GTDB taxonomy): domain Bacteria; phylum Pseudomonadota; class Alphaproteobacteria; order Rhizobiales; family Xanthobacteraceae; genus Bradyrhizobium; species Bradyrhizobium iriomotense_A. Next base: position 208,578 of record NZ_JAFCJZ010000012.1, on the reverse strand, counting down.
TCTCCCTCGTCGCTCGCCAGCACGCCCTTCGCCGCCGTTGCCCAGCTGGCTAGCTTCCACTCGCGCGTCGCATGGCTCATGTTCGGCTTGAAGGGGGATTCTGTCTCGGACTTCGCTGCGCTCGCAATGACGGTGGAGCGGCAGCCGCGTACTATTCGATGATCGGCACATGCTTCGCCACATCGCGTGGCGCGGTGCCGTCGAGGCGCGGGTCGTCGGCGATCTCGATCTGGCGGCGGAAGGGACGGAAGCCGGAGCGCTGGTAGAACGCGACGGCGGAGGGGTGATCGAAGGTGCAGGTGTGCACCCAGACGCGGCGAAGGTCGCGTGACCATGCGATCTCCAGCGCGCGGTTCATCAGGAAGCGGGCGGCGCCTCGCCCGATCAAGCTGGCGGTGACGCCGAAATAGACCAGCTCGCACTGGCCGGGCTCGCGGAAATCCAGCTCCAGCAGGCCTTCGTCGCGACCGTCCATGGCCAGCGCGTAGATCTCGACGCCCGGCGCGTGAATGATTGCGGCGAGTTCGGCGTCGCTCATGCGCGCGCGCGAGAACCACAGCCACTCCTCGCCGACGCGGCGGTGGAGGTCGCGGTACCAATCAAGCGCGGGAGCGTCGACCTTGCGCAGGGACCAACTGCCGCGCGGATCGGCGCGGTGCGCGGGAGGTGCGGTCATTTCGAGATGGGTAACGACAGCGGCGATCTTGCCGGCGGGGACGTCGGAATAGCCGTCGGGGATGATCATAGGATGCGTCCCTTTGAAGCTGAACGCCGTCCACACACCCCGTGTCGTCCTGGCGAAAGCCAGGACCCATTACCACAGTTGGTCGTTGTTGCGGCAGGTTGGGGCCGATAGCGGTCCAAGGCAACTTGGCTCGGTGGTTATAGGTCCTGGCTTTCGCCAGGACGACAGCGGAGTTTGTGGACGCGCCTCATTCCCTCGGCGTCAGAGCGATCGCTGCCGCCGTTATCGGGGCCTACCCCTCCCCCTCGTCGCTCGCCAGCACGCCCTTCACCGCGCGGGCCCATCCCGCGAGCTTTCGCTCGCGCGTCGCCTCGCTCATGTTCGGCTTGAAGCGGTGCTCGAGGCGCCAGTTGTCGGCGAACTTTGTCGGCTCGGGATAGACGCCGGCCTGGAGGCCGGCGAGATAGGCGGCGCCCAGCGCCGTGGTCTCCTGGATCACGGGGCGGTCGACCGGTGCGTCGAGGAGATCGGCGAGGCGCTGCATGGTCCAGTCGGAGGCGGTCATGCCGCCGTCGACGCGCAGCACGACGCTGGCGGTCTCAGAGCTCGGCCAGTCGGCGCGCATGGCGGCCCAGAGGTCGAAGGTCTGGTAACAAACACTCTCCAGCGCGGCGTGGGCGAGCTCGGCGGGACCGGTGTTGCGGGTGAGGCCGAACAGCGCGCCGCGGACGCGCGGATTCCAGTAGGGCGCGCCCATGCCGACAAAGGCAGGGACGAGATAGACGCTCTGCATGGAGTCCGACTGATCGGCGAGCGGGCCGGTCTCCGCGGCGTGCTTGATGATGCCGAGACCGTCGCGCAGCCATTGCACCGCCGAGCCCGCGACGAAGATCGAGCCTTCGAGCGCGTAGGTGCGTTTTCCGTCGAGCTGGTACGCGACGGTGGTGAGCAGCTTGTTTTTGGAGACAACGGGTGTTGTGCCGGTGTTGAGCAGCGCGAAGCAACCGGTGCCGTAGGTGGACTTCATCATGCCCGGGCGGAAGCAGGCCTGGCCGATGGTCGCGGCCTGCTGGTCGCCGGCGATGCCGGAGATCGCGATCGCACCGCCGAACAAATCGGGCGTGCTCTCGCCGAAGCGGGCGGAGGAGTCCTTCACCTCGGGCAGCATCGAGCGCGGCACGCCGATGATCTCCAGCAGTTCGTCGTCCCACTGGCCGGTGTGGATGTTGAACAGCAGCGTGCGCGAGGCGTTGGTGGCGTCGGTGGCGTGCACCTTGCCGCCGGTGAGGCGCCAGAGCAGATAGCAGTCGATGGTGCCGAACATCAGTTCGCCGCGCGCGGCGCGGGCGCGAGCGCCGGGAACGTGGTCGAGGATCCAGGCGACCTTGGTGCCGGAGAAATAGGGATCGATGATCAGGCCGGTCTTTTGCGAGATCACGGGCTCGCGGCCGTCCGCCTTCAGTTTCGCACAGACGTCGGCGGTGCGGCGGTCCTGCCAGACGATGGCGCGGTGCACGGCCTGGCCCGTGGCGCGGTCCCACACCACGGTGGTCTCGCGCTGGTTGGTGATGCCGATCGCGGCGATGTCCTTGGCGCTGATGCCGGCGTGCTCGATCGCCTCGCGGCAGACCATCACCGTCGAGGTCCAGATGTCCTCCGGCTCGTGCTCGACCCAGCCCGAGGCTGGAAAGTGCTGCGGAAACTCGGCTTGCGCCTTCGCCGCGATGGAAATGTCGCCGCGAAACACGATCGCGCGCGAGGAGGTGGTGCCCTGGTCGATGGCGAGGACGAAAGACATGGCGGCTTACCTTGGCGTTTTTCTTGGCGTTTCCCTGAGGGGGTCGTTGTGTCGGACCAAAGGGAGCGGATTGGAGGCGGAAGGTCAAGGTTGGATCAGTGGGTGCCACGGCGCTTCCTTCTCCCCTTGTGGGAGAAGGTGGCGCGAAGCGCCGGATGAGGGGTTCTATCGGCGTGGAATAATGCGGGAGGGTCACTCGCGGAGACGGACCCCTCACCCGTCTCGCCGCTACGCGGCGATCCACCCTCTCCCACAAGGGGAGAGGGAAAGAGACGGCTACACCGCCGCCGTCGTCACGCCGCCGTCGATGACGATGGTCTGGCCGGTCATGAAGCTCGAGGCGTCGGAGGCAAGATAGGCCACCGCGCCGGCGATTTCGTCGGGTTCGCCGATGCGGCGCAGCGGCGTGGTGGCGGTGCGGCGCTTGAGCAGGGCTTCGTCTTCCCAGAGCGCGCGGGCGAAATCGGTTTTGACGAGGCCGGGGGCGATGCAATTGACGCGGACGCCTTTCGGGCCCCATTCGCCGGCGAGACTGCGGCACAGCGCGAAATCGGCGGCCTTGGAGATGCCGTAGGCGCCGATTACCGTGGAGCCGCGCAAGCCGCCGATCGAGGAGATGATGATCACCGAGCCGTTGCCGCGCTCGGCCATTTGCGGGATCGCGAGCGCGGAGAGCCAGATGTTGCTCTTCACGTTCGAGCCCATGATCTTGTCGAAGGCGTCGTCGGTGATGTCGAGCAGCGGGCCGTAATACGGATTGACCGCGGCGTTGCAGACGAGGATGTGGATCTTGCCGTAGTGCTTCGTCGCGCCCGCGATGAGCGCCTCGACCTCGTTCTTGCGCGCGATGTTGCAGGGGATGACGATGGCATCACCACCCGCTGCATTGATGCCGTCGGCGACCTCCTTGCAGGCGTCGGCCTTGCGCGAGGAGACCACGACCTTGGCGCCGAGCTTTGCCAGCAACTCCGCCGAGGAGCGGCCGATGCCGCGGCTCGAGCCGGTGACGACGGCGACCTTGCCGGTGAGATCGAACGGGGTGTTTTTCATTGTTGTTGGGCTCCGCTGGGTCAGCTTGCTCATCATCACCCGCCC
>NZ_JAFCJZ010000012.1:0-200000 GCF_018130765.1 Bradyrhizobium iriomotense | reverse complement strand
CTCTCCCAGCTGAGCTATGGCCCCGTAACCAGAAGACGAATGCTCACTCGATGTAAGTGGTGGGCCTGGGAAGACTTGAACTTCCGACCTCACGCTTATCAAGCGCGCGCTCTAACCAACTGAGCTACAAGCCCCTAACGCATATCCCGTTAAGGACCCTGGATCCTGCCGTTGCAGGCCCAGCGCGTGTTCGTCCGCGAAGAAAGAGAAACGAAGACGGCGAAATCCCGCCAATGCAGCTCAACGATCTGGCGATCTGTTGGCCACTGATGTTTCTAAAACGATCCGATAGTGAGCCGAAGCTCGCTGAAGGATCATCCTTAGAAAGGAGGTGATCCAGCCGCAGGTTCCCCTACGGCTACCTTGTTACGACTTCACCCCAGTCGCTGACCCTACCGTGGCCGGCTGCCTCCATTGCTGGTTAGCGCACCGTCTTCAGGTAAAACCAACTCCCATGGTGTGACGGGCGGTGTGTACAAGGCCCGGGAACGTATTCACCGTGGCGTGCTGATCCACGATTACTAGCGATTCCAACTTCATGGGCTCGAGTTGCAGAGCCCAATCCGAACTGAGACGGCTTTTTGAGATTTGCTAGGACTTGCGTCTTCGCATCCCATTGTCACCGCCATTGTAGCACGTGTGTAGCCCAGCCCGTAAGGGCCATGAGGACTTGACGTCATCCCCACCTTCCTCGCGGCTTATCACCGGCAGTCTCCTTAGAGTGCTCAACTAAATGGTAGCAACTAAGGACGGGGGTTGCGCTCGTTGCGGGACTTAACCCAACATCTCACGACACGAGCTGACGACAGCCATGCAGCACCTGTGTTCCAGGCTCCGAAGAGAGGGTCACATCTCTGCGACCGGTCCTGGACATGTCAAGGGCTGGTAAGGTTCTGCGCGTTGCGTCGAATTAAACCACATGCTCCACCGCTTGTGCGGGCCCCCGTCAATTCCTTTGAGTTTTAATCTTGCGACCGTACTCCCCAGGCGGAATGCTTAAAGCGTTAGCTGCGCCACTAGTGAGTAAACCCACTAACGGCTGGCATTCATCGTTTACGGCGTGGACTACCAGGGTATCTAATCCTGTTTGCTCCCCACGCTTTCGTGCCTCAGCGTCAGTATCGGGCCAGTGAGCCGCCTTCGCCACTGGTGTTCTTGCGAATATCTACGAATTTCACCTCTACACTCGCAGTTCCACTCACCTCTCCCGAACTCAAGATCTTCAGTATCAAAGGCAGTTCTGGAGTTGAGCTCCAGGATTTCACCCCTGACTTAAAGACCCGCCTACGCACCCTTTACGCCCAGTGATTCCGAGCAACGCTAGCCCCCTTCGTATTACCGCGGCTGCTGGCACGAAGTTAGCCGGGGCTTATTCTTGCGGTACCGTCATTATCTTCCCGCACAAAAGAGCTTTACAACCCTAGGGCCTTCATCACTCACGCGGCATGGCTGGATCAGGGTTGCCCCCATTGTCCAATATTCCCCACTGCTGCCTCCCGTAGGAGTTTGGGCCGTGTCTCAGTCCCAATGTGGCTGATCATCCTCTCAGACCAGCTACTGATCGTCGCCTTGGTGAGCCATTACCTCACCAACTAGCTAATCAGACGCGGGCCGATCTTTCGGCGATAAATCTTTCCCCGTAAGGGCTTATCCGGTATTAGCACAAGTTTCCCTGTGTTGTTCCGAACCAAAAGGTACGTTCCCACGCGTTACTCACCCGTCTGCCGCTGACGTATTGCTACGCCCGCTCGACTTGCATGTGTTAAGCCTGCCGCCAGCGTTCGCTCTGAGCCAGGATCAAACTCTCAAGTTGGACTTGAACTTTGAACCGGCTGATCACAACGTTTGACGAGGTCCCACCATTTTTCGACGACCGAAGCCGCCGAGCTGCCTGCGATTCACATCGCTGGCAACGATGGTGTTTCCTTTAAAACGTGTACCGCCGAAGTCTTTCGTCCGGTCTCGATCAGAAAAGCCGAGGCTTTTCAGAAGCGAGACCCGCAAGGACTCCGCCGTCCACGTTTCTCTTTCTTCATCTTCACTTGTCAAACAGCCCGGAACCGGAGAGGTCCCAACCTTCCTGAGAGGAAGGGTTCCGACACCCTTACCGACGATGGATGAACTCCAACCGACTGGCGTCGGCTGTTGTGTTCACTCAACAAGGTGAGGAGCATCAGTGGCGCGTTCGCTCGCCTTGGTCAGTGACCCGGCGGCGCCGCGCTCAGTGGTTGGGGTTATAGGCCCCACCTTCCGGGCTGTCAACGCCAATCGTCAACAAATCGTCGCACAGTGGATCGGCAAAGAAAATCACGCGTTTCCAGACAGTTAGCGGACCGCAGAGCGCGCCAGATCGACCGACCCGGCAAAAAATCTGAAAAAAAGTTTGGCCCCCGGCGACCTCCTGGGGGGCTCCGGAGGGGTCCCGGAGACGGCTTTCGGCGCCCCCTCCTGGGAGGCCCCGCCGCCCGCCCGTTCAGGAAACTTTTTCGATATTAGGCGCCGTACTTGAGCCACAATCCCGCGGCGTTCTGATAAGAGACAAGCTTGAATCGCGGGATGCCAGTGGGGGCTGCCGGCGATTTTAGTGGGGTCAGAGGAAGGCGATCAGACAATGAAGCAGCCTTCTTCGGACATTCGAGAGACATCGAGAGATCTTTTTCCGCTTAGCTGTTCGTAATTTCGGCCGGCCCGTCATCGGGGCCTTCTGACCGCGGACGCCTGTGCGGCTTGCCTGTTCCTGCGATGCCCCTCGAAGAGGGCGGCCAGGAAGGGGCTCGAAACCGGGCTGGTATAGGCCTGCTGGTATAGGTCTTTTGGGTCGTTGATTGGGGGACTTGGGTTGAACCACAGGACGTCACGCGGCGCTTATGGGCGTGAGACCGGGATCATCGATCTCGGCCACGAGCCGCCGCTGTCCGTCGATGGTTCCGAAGCTGCCGTCATCGACCGCCGTCGCGTCTCGGTACAATGGTTCAGTGGGACAATTCTGACCGGACTCTGCGGCGCGGCCCTGATCGGCGGCGCCGTTTTCGCATCTCTCGACGGCGAGATGACCTTCGCCAAGGTTCCGGAACGGGTCGAAGGCGCGCTGCGAGGAGCATTCGGCGCGGCTGATCGCGCCGCCACGCTGCACAAGAGCGACCGCCTGCCGCCCCCGAGCGAGTCCACGGCCTCGCGCAACATCGTACGCGTCTCGACGGTTGCCCGTGTCGGCAACCGCGACGTGATGCGGGTGCGCCCCTTCGTCCGGATCGCCGGCAATCTGTCGATGACGACGAGCGATCTGTCGGCGAAGATTCCGCCGTTCAACGCCCAGCGTCTTCTCACCGACGTCGGCTCCGATCCGAAGACGGCATCGGACGATCCGAACAATCCGGAAGCCGTCGAGCCCGACGCCGAGGTCTCCTTCGTCACTAAGGACCTGTCGCCGGTGCTGCCGAAAGCCAAGATTTCCGCGGTGGTGGCGCTCGACGACATCCTGATGCGGGTGCGCGATGCCGCCAACTGGCGCGGCAATGGCGGGGTGCGCTACGCCTCGCTCGCCAATGCCGCCGCCGACGTCTCCGGCGCGACCGGCCCGTCCGACATCAAGATGGCCTACGCCACCGAGGTGTCGCCGTCCGATCCCTATGCCGGCTTCGAGACGCGCGTGGTGCCGGAAAACGTCACGCTGCTGCCGAAGACCAAGGAACAGATCACCGGCGGCAATCCCAATGGCGAGCGCGTCCATCTGGTCAAGAAGGGCGACAGCGTCGGCTCCGTGCTGCGCGATCTCGGCGCCACCGCCGACGAGATCAAGGCGATCACCGCGACACTCGGTCCGCGCGGCCGCGACGGCGGCCTGAAGGAAGGCGAAAAACTCCGCATCCTGATGGCGCCCGCAAGCCCCGGCGCCCGGCTCCAGCCCTATCGCGTCGTGGTTGCAAACGACACCATGGTCGAGGCGATCGCGGCTTTGTCCGACCTCGGCAAATACGTCGCGGTCGACGTCTCCAGCATGAACACCGTCGCGGACGCTGCGGCCAACGCCAATAGCGACGACGATGACGACGATGACGGCACCGGCGTCCGGCTCTACCAGAGCATCTACGAGACCGCGATGCGCAACAAGGTCCCGATGCCGGTCATCGAGGACATGATCAAGATCTACTCCTACGACGTCGATTTCCAGCGCAAGGTGCAGCCGGGCGATTCCTTCGACGTCTTCTACGCCGGCGAAGAAGAGGGCGTGACGTCGAGCGAAAAGAACGACGTGCTGTTCGCCTCGCTCACGGTCGGCGGCGAGACCAAGAAATACTACCGCTATCAGAGCCCCGACGACGGCGTCGTCGACTACTATGACGAGACCGGCAAGAGCGCCAAGAAGTTCCTGGTCCGCAAGCCCGTCAACAACGCCATCATGCGCTCGGGCTTCGGCGGCCGCCGCCATCCGATCCTGGGCTACGTGAAGATGCACACCGGCGTCGACTGGGCCACCGCCTACGGCACGCCGATCTTCGCCTCCGGCAACGGCGTGATCGAAAAGGCCGGCCCCGAAGGCGGCTACGGCAAATACATCCGCATCAAGCATTCCAACGGTTACGAGACCGCTTACGGCCACATGTCGGCGTTCGCCAAGGGCATGGAAGTCGGCAAGAAGGTGCGGCAGGGCCAGGTGATCGGCTTCGTCGGTTCGACCGGCCAGTCGACCGGTCCCCACGTCCACTACGAAATCCTGGTCAACGGCCGCTTCGTCGATCCGCTGCGCGTGAAACTGCCGCGCGGCCGCTCGCTGGAAGGCGCGGTGCTCGCCGGCTTCGAGAAGGAGCGCGATCGGCTCGACGGTATGATGAGCGGCCGGGGTGCCGCCATCGCCCGCATATCGGACGCCACAGGCGGGCCGTTGCAGGTGACGAACCGCTAAGTCGGCAACCGTCCGACTCCGGCCGACCATCTTCAAACACGACTGAACGGAACGCTGCGAGGCGCTGCCATTTCATGGCGCCACAACGTCAAGTTTCGTTTGCCAAAGCCGCATGACGGGCGAATACTTTCCAAAAAAATGGGAGGTCTCGCCATGAAGAACAGGCTCGCCTGCGCGGCCCTGATTGCCGCGGTTTTCTCGATCTCGAACGCATCCGCGGAAAACTGGGAGGTGACCAGGCTCGTTCCGGGTTCGGCGTTCCATGGCGTGCACGGGCTCGGGATTGACAAGGGCGGCCATTTGTTTGCGGGCAGCGTCGCGGGCGCCGCGCTCTACGAGGTCGATATCGCCGCTGGTACCGCCAAGGTTGCAATCCCCGCTCCGATCGGAATGGCCGACGACATCGCGTTCGCGCCCGACGGCACCATGGCCTGGACCGGTTTCATGGCGGGCGATCTCTATGCGCGCAAGGGCGATGGCCCGATCAGGAAGCTCGCTTCCGGCCTTCCCGGCATCAATTCCCTCGCCTTCCGCAAGGACGGCAGGCTCTACGCCACGACCGTTTTCCTCGGCGACACGCTCTATGAGATCGACGTCGAGGGCGTCAAACCGCCCCGCCAGATCATGGAGAAGATGGGCGGCCTCAACGGCTTCGAGTTCGGTCCCGACGACAAGCTCTACGGTCCGCTCTGGTTCAAGGGACAGGTCGCCAGGGTCGACGTCGACAAGGCTGAGCTGACGGTGGTTGCCGACGGCTTCAAGGTGCCGGCCGCCGTGAATTTCGATTCCAAGGGCAACCTCTTTGTGGTCGATACCGCGCTCGGCCAGCTCGTGCGGGTCGATCCCAAGTCGGGCGCCAAGGCTGTGGTCGCGCAGCTGAAGCCCTCGCTGGACAATCTCGCGATCGACGACAGGGATCGCATCTACGTCTCCAACATGGCCGACAACGGCATCCAGGAGGTCGATCCGGCGACCGGACAGGCCAAGCAGATCATCATCGGCAAGCTCGCTTTGCCCGGCGGCATCGGCGTCACCTCGGAGAATGGCAAGGATACGATCCACGTCGCCGACGTATTCGCCTATCGCACCGTGGATGGTGCGACCGGCGAGGTCAGCGAGAAGGCGCGCATGCACGCCGCCGGCGTCACGCTCGAATATCCGATGAGCGCGACGGCGAAGGGCAACGACGTGGTCCTGTCGAGCTGGTTCACCGGCACCGTGCAGGTGATCGACGGCAAGACCGGCGCAACGCGCGACATGCTGCACGGCTTCAAGGCGCCGCACGATGCCACCGTGCTCGCGGACGGCAGTATTCTGGTGGCCGAGCTCGGCACCAAGTCGCTGGTCCGCGTCAGCGGCGAGCACGGCAAGGATCGCACCACGCTGATTGGCGACCTCGAGGGCCCGGTCGGGCTCGTCAGTGGGCCGGGCGGCGAGGTCTATGTCACCGAAGCCTTTGCCGGCACCGTTGCCAGGGTCGACAGCAACGGCGAGAAGACCGTGCTCGCCAGGGAGCTGAAAATGCCCGAAGGCATCGCGCGAAGCCGCGACGGCAAGCTGATCGTGGCGGAAGTCGGCGCCAAGCGGCTGATCGAGATCGCGCCGGAGACCGGCGGGGTCACCGAGATCGCCGCCGATCTTCCGATCGGGCTGACCGGCGCGCCGGGCGGCCTGCCGACGCATATTCCAACGGGGGTGGCGATCGGCGCGACGGGCGTCATCTACTTCAGCTCGGACGTGGAGAACGCGATCTACAAGGCAGTGAAGAAGTAGCGTCTGCCATCGGAATCCGGCTGCGAGGGAACCGGTCCGCCGGCTCCCCGGTTAGAGGGTAACGGGACCACCAGCAGGAGGATCGCCCCATGACGCGCCTCTCACGCGACGATGTCATCAAGGCCGTGGACCGGGCCGACGACGTCACCATTGCCCAGATCATCGGGACCGGCGCGACCGTCGAGGAACTCGCTGAGGCCCAGGCCTGGCTCGCCAATGACGAGCCGATGATCAACGATTTGCGGCCGCTGGCGCAGGGACGGGTGCGCGAGCTCGTCGACATCCTGTCCGAGCTGGAAGAGGACGACGAGGAGGCCGGACCGGCCGAACCCGGCTCCGCGTCCGCCGTCGGCTAGGACGTCTACCGGACCGACGAAAACAATTCGCCCCGGAGAGATGAAGTCTCTCCGGGGCGGTTGTCGTTTTCAGGCCACGATGACGCTCAGTTCAGCTTTCGCTTCGGCATCGGCGCCTCGAACTGGGCGATCTCCGCGGTCTGCGGCGCCTTGCCGTTGAAGGTCAGCACGTTGCCTTCGGAGGAGATCGCGACGTTGTCGCCGTCCCTGACGTCGCCGCCGAGGATCATCTCGGCGAGCGGATCCTGGAGATAGCGCTGGATCACCCGCTTCAGCGGCCGTGCGCCGTAGGCGGGGTCCCAGCCCTTGGCGGCGAGCCAGTCGCGGCCGGCGGCATCGAGCGTCAGCACGATTTTGCGATCGGTCAAGAGCTTCTGCAGCCGGGCGAACTGGATCTCGACGACCCGGCCCATCTCGCTCTTCTGCAAGCGGTGGAACAGGATGATCTCGTCGACGCGGTTGAGGAATTCGGGGCGGAAGTGCCCGCGCACCATTCCCATCACCTGCTCGCGCACGGCTGAGGTATCCTCGCCCTCCGGCTGGTTCACCAGGAATTCCGAACCGAGGTTCGAGGTCATGATGATCAGCGTGTTGCGGAAGTCGACGGTGCGGCCCTGGCCATCGGTCAGGCGACCGTCGTCGAGCACCTGCAGCAGGACGTTGAAGACGTCAGGATGCGCCTTCTCGATCTCGTCGAACAGCACGACCTGGTAAGGCCGGCGCCGCACCGCCTCGGTGAGCGCGCCGCCCTCGTCATAGCCGACATAGCCCGGAGGCGCGCCGATCAGCCGCGAGACCGAGTGCTTCTCCATGTATTCGGACATGTCGAGGCGGACCATCGCGGTCTCGTCGTTGAACAGGTACTCCGCAAGCGCCTTAGTCAGCTCGGTCTTGCCGACGCCGGTGGGCCCTAAGAACATGAACGAGCCGGTGGGGCGGTTCGGGTCCTGCAGGCCCGCGCGCGAGCGGCGCACGGCGGTTGCGACCGCACGCACGGCCTCGGCCTGGCCGACCACGCGGGCGCCGAGCTGCTCCTCCATCTTCAGGAGCTTCTCCTTCTCGCCCTCCAGCATCTTGTCGACCGGCACGCCGGTCCAGCGCGAGACCACCTGCGCGACGTGGTTGGCGGTGACCGCCTCCTCCATCATCTCGCCCGAGCCTTCACGCGCCTCGATGTCCGCGAGCTTCTTCTCCAGCTCCGGGATGCGGCCATAGGCGAGCTCGCCGGCCTTCTGGAATTCGCCGCGCCGCTGCGCATTGGCGAGCTCGACGCGAAGTGCGTCGAGTTCGGACTTCAGCTTCTGGGCGTTGGAGAGCTTGTTCTTCTCCGCGCTCCAGCGCGAGGTCAGCGCCGCCGACTTCTCTTCCAGCTCAGCCAGCTCCTTCTCGAGCAATTCGAGACGGGTCTTGGAGCCGAGATCGCTTTCCTTCTTCAGCGCCTCCTGCTCGATCTTGAGCCGGATGATCTCACGATCGAGCGAATCCAGCTCTTCCGGCTTGGAATCGACCTGCATCTTCAGCCGCGCCGCGGCCTCGTCCATGAGGTCGATCGCCTTGTCGGGCAGGAAGCGGTCGGTGATGTAGCGGTTGGACAGCGTCGTCGCGGCTACGAGTGCGGAATCGGTGATCCGCACGCCGTGGTGCTGCTCGTACTTGTCCTTCAGGCCGCGCAGGATCGAGATGGTGTCTTCGACCGAGGGTTCGCTGACGAAGATCGGCTGGAAGCGCCGCGCCAGCGCCGCGTCCTTCTCGACGTGCTTCTGGTACTCGTCGAGCGTGGTCGCGCCGATGCAGTGCAGCTCGCCGCGGGCGAGCGCCGGCTTGAGCAGGTTGGAAGCATCCATCGCGCCGTCGCCCTTGCCGGCTCCGATCAGCGTGTGCATCTCGTCGATGAAGAGGATGAAGGTGCCTTCGCTGCCGGTCACCTCCTGGAGCACGGCCTTCAGCCGCTCCTCGAACTCGCCGCGGTATTTCGCGCCGGCGATCAGTGCTCCGAGGTCGAGCGACAGCAGCTTCTTGTCCTTCAGGCTCTCGGGCACGTCGCCGTTGACGATGCGCAGCGCGAGGCCTTCCGCGATGGCGGTCTTGCCGACGCCGGGCTCGCCAATCAGGACGGGATTGTTCTTGGTCCGGCGCGACAGCACCTGGATGGTGCGGCGGATCTCCTCGTCGCGGCCGATGACCGGGTCGAGCTTGCCGTCGCGCGCCGCCTGGGTGAGGTCGCGGGCGTATTTCTTCAGCGCGTCATAGGCATTCTCGGCGGTCGCGGAATCCGCGGTCCGGCCCTTGCGCAGCGCCTCGATCGCCGCATTGAGGTTTTGCGGGGTGACGCCGCCCTTGGCGAGGAGGCTGCCTGCCTCGCTGCTCTTCTCCAGCGTGAGGCCGAGCAGCAGCCGCTCGACGGTGACAAAGCTGTCGCCGGCCTTCTCGCCGGCCTTCTCAGCCGCGTCGAAGGTGCGGGCGAGCTCGGGCGCGAGATAGATCTGGCCGGCGCCGCCGCCGGAGACCTTCGGCACCTTGTTAAGGGCCTCCTCGGTCGCCTTCAGGATCGCACGGGAATTGCCGCCAGCGCGGTCGATCAGGCCGGCCGCGAGCCCTTCATTGTCGTCCAAGAGGACCTTCAGCACGTGCAGGGTGGAAAACTGCTGGTGCCCCTCGCGCACCGCGAGCGACTGCGCGGACTGGATGAAGCCCCTGGAGCGTTCGGTATATTTGTCGATATTCATCTTTTCTGTCCCTCGGCCTGCCCCTGGGGCCCTCTAAGGCACCCCAAACGGCATCTTCATTGGGTTTCCAATTACCGCATTGACGTTTCTCAACCGGTAACGGTCGTCGTGGACCGGCGTGGCCGCCAGCCTGAGGCAGATGTGGGAAGCGGGTTGCGGATGCGAAAGAGGCGACTTCACAATTTCGTGCACTGATCCGCCGGCTTGGCGGAGCTGCGTCGAATCCCCTAAGTAGCGACATGACAGCCAGCCAATCCGCCGAAATCACCGGCCTCTACCGCTACCCCATCAAGGGCCTGACACCGGAGCCCCTCTCCCGCATCCCATTGCGGCGCGGGGAGACGCTGCCCGCCGACCGCCGCTACGCCATCGAGAACGGCCCGAGCGGCTTCGATCCGGAGGCGCCCGAATGGAAGCCCAAAATCCTGTTCCTGATGCTAGCGCGCAATGAGCGCCTGGCCTCCCTCGACAGCCGCTTCGAGGACGCGACCAACCGCCTGACCATCCGCAAGGACGGCCAGATCGTCGCCAGCGGCGATCTCGAGACGGCCGCCGGGCGCGCCGCCATCGAGAGCTATTTCACCGAGAACTTCCAGCCGGAGTTGAAGGGCCCACCAAAAGTCCTGTCCGGCCGCGACCACAGCTTTTCCGACGTCGCCCGCAAGGTCGTGTCCATCATCAATCTCGACAGCGTCCGCGCCATCGAGGCGATGCTCGGCGGCACCGCCGTGCATCCGCTGCGCTTCCGCGGCAATCTTTACGTGAAAGGCTGGCCGGCCTGGTCGGAGCTCGACCTCGTCGGCCAGACGCTCGTGATCGGCGAGGCCCGGCTGAAGGTGGTCAAACGCATCGTCCGCTGCCCGGCCACCAATGTCGACCCGGTGACCGCCAAGCGCGATCTCGAGATCCCACCGACGCTCTCGCGCCATCTCGGCCACATGGACTGCGGCATCTATGCCGAGGTGATCGCCGACGGAGAGATCGGGGTGGGCGATGCGGTTGCCGTGGAGCAGCCAAAGCTGATGTGAGCCGAGCTGCCGTAGGGTGGGTTAGCGAAGCGGATGCGCAAAGCGCGGTCCGCTGGCGTAACCCACCATTTCAGTCGCCGCGGAGACCAAAGAGGTGGGTTACGCCAGCGGACCGCGCTTCGCGCGACCGCCAGCTAACCCACCCTACGGATCTCACTCTAATTCGGCATCACATACGCATAGATCCGGCCGCGCGAGACCGGCGCCTCGCGGACGCGGTTGCCGTTGTTGCCGGAGATCATGATCGGATTACCCTGGGCGTCGATGCCGGTGATGATGCCGACATGGCCGCCGCGGCCGCCGCGCGACATCACCGCGATGGCGCCGACCTGCGGACCAGAGACGCGCGTGCCGTAACGCGCGAACGAGTTCGCCATGTCCGAGCCGGTGCCACGATGGCCGGTGTGCTCCAGCACCATGTTCATGAAGCGCGCGCACCACAGGTTGCCGCGCCCGGTCGGATTACCGCCGAGATAACGGCGCGCCTCGGACACGAGGCCCGATCCGCCACCGAAGCCGCCGCCCATGCCCGCACCGCCGGCACTGGCATTCGGATCATAGCTGGCTTGCGTGTCGGCGAAGCCGCCCGCCTGCAACTGCGCCGCGCTGCGCTCGAAGCGCGAGCTGCGTGCATGATGGCGGTAGTGGTGATGCCTGGCGTGGTGCACGTAAGCGTGCCGCTCCGCGCTATGACGATGATGCGGCCGCGCCGAGGCCGGAGAAACGAACGCGGCAACCGCCGCGAAGAAAACCGCCAGCGCGACAACACAACGCGACAGGCGGTACGCAAACAACTCAACCATTCTTCATCCTTCGTTACACCCCACTTCCCGTCGGCCCGTGCGGTGGCCGACATCCGCCGGGGCGTAAAGCTTCCGGATGTGGCGAGAAAAAGACGCAACGCCTGCGAATAGCTGCGATGATTTTGTGCCGGTGCTGGTGCGATGCTGCCGCATTGCGGACATCAGCATTAACTGCGATCCTGCAAAGGCGGCTTGAAGAGAGGGAAACAGTTAATGCCCCACGCCACGACCTGGGATGACGTCCGCATCTATTTCGAAGAGGCGGGTCAGGGAACGCCGATCATTTTTCTGCACGAGTTCGCGGCCGACTACACCAATTGGGAGCCGCAGATGCGCTACTTCTCGCGCGGCCACCGTTGCATCACCTATTCGGCGCGCGGCTACACGCCGTCGGACGTGCCTGAGGGCGAGGTCTACACCTACACGCATTTCTACACCGATGCGCTCGCCGTGCTCGACCATCTCAAGATCGAGCGCGCGCATCTCGTCGGGCTCTCGATGGGCGCCTACTCCTCGCTCCAGATCGGCTTGAACGCGCCGCATCGCGCGCTGTCGATGACGCTGGCCGGCGTCGGCTCCGGCTCCGAGCTAGAAAATCTCGACAATTGGCGCAAGCAATGCCGCGCCAATGCCGAGCAGTTCGAGAGGCTGGGCTCGGCCGAAGTCGCCAAGGTCACGCGCGAGGCGCCGAGCCGGATTCCCTTCCTGGTCAAGGACCCGCGTGGCCACGCCGATTTCTACGCCGCGCTGGCGCGGCACGATGCGAAGGGGTCGGCCAACACGATGCGCGGCTTCCAGGGCGGCCGGCCCTCGATCTACACGATGACGGATGCGATCAACAAAGCGGCAACGCCCGCGCTGATCATCTGCGGCGACGAGGACGATCCGTGCGTGGGAGCGAGCCTGTTCCTGAAGAAGCATCTGCCGGCCGCAGGGCTCGCGATGTTTCCGAAGTCGGGCCATGTGCTCAATCTCGAGGAGCCCGCGCTGTTCAACGAGAGCGTGGAGCGGTTCGTGACGCTGGTGGAAGCCGGACGATGGCCGGTGCGCGATCCCAGGTCGCTGGCGGCGCATTGACTGTCATTCCGGGATGCGCCGCGAGGCGCATGCCCGGAATCCATTGGGTGGCAGGCGTTGTGGCACGATGGATTCCGGGCTCGATGCTTCGCATCGCCCCGGAATGACGAAGCGATTATTTTCCCCCGCCCCGGCTGAGCAGAAACACAGCCTGCTCGCCGAACATGTTCCACACCCACCAGGGCAGGTTCAGCGGCACCGGGCGGCCATAGAGATCGAGCGCCACCGAGCGCTCCATCTTGACGTTGATCGCGTCGCACAGCTCGACGAAATCCTTGATGGTGCAGAAGTGGATGTTGGCGGTGTCGTACCAGGTCGCGGGCAGGTTCTCCGTGCGCGGCATGTGGCCCCCGATCAGGAGCTGCAGCCGCATCTTCCAGAAGCCGAAATTCGGGAACGACACGATGGCGCGGTGGCCGATGCGCAGCAGGTTCTCCAGCACGACCTTCGGCTGCCGCGTCGCCTGCAGCGTCTGCGACAGGATCACGTAGTCGAAGGCGTCGTCGGGATAGTTGACGAGGTCGGTATCGGCGTCGCCCTGCACCACCGCGAGGCCCTTGGCAACGCAGCGGTTGACGCCCTCGCGCGACAGCTCGATGCCGCGGCCGTCGATGCCGCGGGCCTCGAGCAGCTGAAGCAGGTCGCCGTCGCCACAGCCGACGTCGAGCACTTTCGAGCCCGGCTTGACCATATCGGCTACCAGCAGATGGTCGGCGCGAACCTGGCCGGATTGCCCGGTCGCAACGCCGCCCAGCGGCAGCACTTCCTGCACTGACATTGCTAGCCACCCCCGCCGTTCAGTCCGCGCGCCTTGCCGCCCGATTGCAGGAAGGCGCGGGAGATGTCGAAGAACTCGGGGACGTCGAGCAGGAAGGCATCGTGGCCGCGATCGGTCTCGATCTCGGCAAACGACACCCGCGCGCTCGAGGCGTTCAGCGCATGCACCAGCGCACGCGATTCCGAGGTCGGAAACAGCCAGTCGCTGGTGAAGGAAACGACGCAGAACCGCGTCTGGATGCCGGCGAACGCCTTCGCCAGCACGCCGTCATGGTCGGCGGCGATGTCGAAATAGTCCATCGCGCGCGTCAAATAGAGATAGGCGTTGGCATCGAAGCGCTCGACGAAGGACGAACCCTGGTAGCGCAGATAGGACTCGACCTGGAAGTCGGCGTCGAACGAGAAGGTCGGCAAGTCGCGATCCTGCATGCGCCGGCCAAACTTTCGATGCAGCGCGGCGTCGGAGAGATAGGTGATGTGCGCCGCCATCCGCGCCACCGCGAGGCCGCGATGCGGATGGATGCCGCGATCGGCATAGCCGCCATTGTGCCAGTCGGGATCGGCCATCACCGCCTGGCGGCCGAGCTCGTGAAACGCGATGTTCTGCGCCGAGTGCCGCGTCGAGCAGGCGATCGCCAGCGCGGAGAACACGCGGGCCGGATAAGCCGCGGTCCATTGCAGCACCTGCATGCCGCCCATCGAGCCGCCAACCACGGCGAACAGCGTGTCGATGCCGAGCCGGTCGATCAGCATCGCCTGCGCGCGCACCATGTCGGGAATGGTGATGACGGGGAATTCCAGACCCCACACCTTGCCCGTGGCGGGATTGATCGAGGCCGGCCCGGTCGAGCCCATGCAGCCGCCGATCACGTTGGAGCAGATGATGAAGTACCTGTCGGGATCGAGCGGCCGGCCCGGGCCGACCAGGGTCTCCCACCAGCCGGGCTTGCCGGTGACGGGATGCACATTGGCGACGTGCTGATCGCCGGTCAGCGCATGGCAGATCAGGATCGCGTTGGAGCGGTCGGCGTTGAGCTCGCCATAGGTCTGGTAGGCGATCTGGAACGGGGTGAGGTCGACGCCGCAATCGAGCGGCAGCGGCTGGTCGGCGGCGAAATGCGCGACCAGCGAGCTCGGATGATCCACCTCATGCGACCGATCGTCGGCACTGATCGCAGGGCTCGGAATCGACTTGACGCCAACCATCTGACCATCGACCTCGTTTGCGATCGGACTTCGGACCGCACTGACATCAGGCCATGAAAAACCCGGCCTGAACGATAGGTTCGGCCGGGATCGGAAGCGTCCCCGGCCTGTTTAGCGAGTTTTTTAACGTGGCTGCAAGCCGGCCGGCTCAAATGACCACGGAACAGGCAAAAACCTACCGGCTTGGGCGGTTTTCGTCAAGTCGCGGTCCGGATCCGCCAAATTCGTCCCTGCCTCGCCGGCCGAACAGGCCGTCATTTCTCTTTGCTTTCGTCGCCCTGACTGCCTAATCAAGATGTCGATCGCAGTGGGTTCGACCTTACCAGTCTCTTTGGCCGGCCCGCATTGGAACGCCTCTCAACAGTCCTGTCAGATATGTCCCAACGTCCGCCCGCGCCACCGTCATTGCAGGAATTGCGCAAGGAGATCGACGCGATCGACGAGGGCATGCATCGCCTGCTGATGCAGCGCGGCGACATCATCGACCGCCTGATCCAGGTGAAGCAGACCCAGGAAGTCGGCTCGGCATTCCGCCCGGCGCGTGAGGCCTCCATGATGCGCGAGATCGTGCAGCGTCATCGCGGCATCCTGCCGCTCGACACGGTCGAGAGCATCTGGCGCGTCATCATCTCGACCTTCACCTATGTGCAGGCGCCGTTCTCCGTGCACGCCGACATCTCGGTGAGCGAACCCGCGATGCGCGATTCCGTGCGCTTCCATTTTGGTTTCACGGTGCCCTACGTCGCTCATTTCAGCGCGCAGGCCGCAGTCGAGGCGGTGGCGAAATCCAAGGGCGATCTGGCGCTGGTCTCGGCGACCTCGAGCCGCACGCCGTGGTGGCTGGAGCTGGAAGCAGAAGGCGCGCCGAAGATCATCGCACGGCTGCCCTTCGTCGAGCGCGCCGATCATCCGGCCGCGCTGCCGGTGTTCGCGATCTCGCGCGTCGCCGACAGCGCGCTGGTGACGGAGGTCGAGACCTACAGCGTGCGCGTGTCGGGGTGGAATGCCGAGATCGCGCGGGCGCTGTCGCCGCTCGCCGACATCGTGGCGGTGCCCGATACCGCCTTCGACGGCGCGGCGCTGCTGGTTTCGATCACGGCTGCGAGCAGCATCGACAAAATCAAGGCTGCCCTGATCGAGGCGGGGGCCTCGGTGCGCTCCACGGCCCTCGTCGGCAGCCACGCAACACGCTATACGGTGGCCCCGACCGGGTCGAAATCGTAAATCGCGTACCGCCTAAAGCCTATCCGGAGTTGAAGATGTCCCGCCCCGTGCCGAACCCCGGCATTCTCGATATTGCGCCCTACACGCCCGGCAAGACCCCGGTGCCGGAGCCGGGCCGCAAGGTGTTCAAGCTGTCGGCCAACGAGACGCCGTTCGGGCCCTCGCCCAAGGCGATCGAGGCCTTCAAGCGCGTGGCAGATCATCTGGAAGACTATCCGGAAGGCACCTCGCGCGTGCTGCGCGAAGCGATCGGCCGCTCGTTCGGGCTCGATCCGAACCGTATCATCTGCGGCGCCGGCTCGGACGAGATCCTCAACCTGCTCGCCCACACCTATCTCGGCCAAGGTGACGAGGCGATCTCCACCACGCACGGCTTCCTGGTCTACCCGATCGCGACCATGGCGGTCGGCGCCAAGAACGTGATCGCCGAGGAGACCAACCTCACCTGCAACGTCGACGCCATCCTCAAGGCGGTGACGCCGAAGACGAAGCTGGTCTGGCTCGCCAACCCGAACAATCCGACCGGCACCTATATTCCGTTCGACGAGGTCAAGCGCCTGCGTGCCGGCCTGCCCTCGCACGTGCTGCTGGTGCTGGACGCCGCCTATTGCGACTACGTCTCGCGCAACGATTACGAGATGGGGATCGAGCTGGTCGCCACCACCGAGAATACGGTGGTGACGCACACCTTCTCCAAGATCCACGGCCTCGCCGCGCTGCGCATCGGCTGGATGTTCGGGCCCGAGCACATCATCGACGCGGTCAACCGCATCCGCGGTCCCTTCAACGTGTCGACGCCGGCGATGTACGCCGCGGTCGCCGCGATCGAGGACACCGCGCATCAGGCGATGTCGAAGCAGTTCACCGAGACCTGGCGCAACTGGCTGACCGAGGAGATCGGCAAGCTCGGGCTGAAGGTGACGCCGAGCGTCGCCAATTTCGTGCTGATCCACTTCCCGACCGACAAGGGCAGGACCTCGGACGACGCCGACGCCTTCCTCACCAGGCGCGGACTCGTGCTGCGTGCGCTGAAGAACTACGGCCTGCCGCATTCCCTGCGCATGACCATCGGCACCGAGGAGGCCAACCGCCTCGTCGTCGATGCCTTGCGCGACTTCATGGCCGGCAAATGAGCGTGAACCCGCATTTCCAGCGCGTCGCCCTGATCGGCTTCGGCCTGATCGGCGGCTCGATCGCGCGCGCTGCGAAGCTCCAGGGCCTGGCGGGCGAGATCGTCACCACCGCGCGCTCGGAGAAGACGCGCGCGCGCGTGATCGAGCTCGGCATCGTCGACCAGGTCGTGGCCACCAATGCGGAAGCGGTGAAGGATGCCGATCTCGTCATCCTCTGCATTCCCGTCGGCGCCTGCGGGCCAGTGGCGCAGGAGATCGCGCCTTATCTGAAGCCCGGCGCTGTCATCTCCGACGTCGGCTCGGTCAAGGGCGCGGTGGTCAGGGACATGGCCCCGCATTTGCCGCAGGGCGTCCATTTCGTGCCGGCGCATCCCGTCGCGGGCACCGAGCATTCGGGACCCGACTCAGGCTTCGCCGAGCTCTTCATCAATCGCTGGTGCATCTTGACGCCGCCGGAAGGTGTCGATGCCGGGGCGGTCGCTCACTTGCGCGCCTTCTGGGCGGCGATGGGCGCCAAGGTCGAGGTGATGACGCCGGATCATCATGATCTCGTGCTCGCGATCACCAGCCATCTGCCGCATCTGATCGCCTACACCATCGTCGGCACCGCCGACGAGCTGGCGCAGGTGACGGAATCGGAAGTCATCAAGTTCTCCGCCGGCGGCTTCCGCGACTTCACCCGTATCGCCGCGTCCGATCCGACGATGTGGCGCGACGTGTTCCTCGCCAACAAGGAAGCCGTGCTGGAGATGCTCGGCACCTTCACCGAGGATCTCGCCAAGCTGACCCGCGCGATCCGGCGCGGCGACGGCGAGGCGCTGTTCGATCACTTCACCCGCACCCGCGCCATCCGCCGCGGCATCGTCGAGATCGGCCAGGATTCATCGGCAGCCGATTTCGGCCGCCAGCACGGGCAGCTCGAGAAGAAGCCGTAGCTCCTGTCATTCCGGGGCGCCCGAAGGGCGAGGCCGGAATCCATTGGGCCACAGCGCGCGGGGTGAAATGGATTCCGGGTTCGATGCTACGCATCGCCCCGGAATGACGAGCGAGGTTTCAATACAGCGGCGGGATCTGGCCGACCTTCACCGGGCCGAGCAGCACGGCGCCGTCGACGAACTTCAGCGGGAAGCTGCGCGCCTTCTTTCCCTCGAGCGTGCTCTCGGTGCCGATCGAATTGATGCCGGCGGCAACGCCGGCGTTGGCGTTCTGCTTGATCACCTTGCCGAGGCCGGGAACGGCGCGGTCGAGCGCGCCGAAGAGATTGTTGAGGTCCTGCGACTTCACGCCGGGCGCGACGCGGTCGAGCGTTGCCTGCGGCACGCCCTCCTCCAGCATCTTCTCGATGCCGAGCGCCGGGATCACGCGCTCGAGGCCGGTCACCGTCATCTGCAGCTCGCCGTCCAGTCGGCCATTGGCCGAGAGGCCGAGCGTGCCGGCCGCGACCGCGATCATCTCGCCCTGCTGGATCCGCGACTGCACGATCTCGATATGGCCGCCGGCGGCCTGGATCTCGCGGAAACGCTGCGGCCAGGGCTTCGGCGTGAGGTCGGAAAGGCCGGTGATCTTGGCGCGGGTATCGGCCTCGAACGGCTCTGCGAGCAAGGGATGAACGCCCTGGATGCTGCCCTGCGCGATGTGGGCCACGGTCTCGATCACGGGATGGTCGGCCGGCGAGCCGTCCGCGAGGCGGCCATGCAGCTCGACTTGCTTGGCGCGCGCGAGCGGCACCTGCACGCTGCCGTCCAGCCGGTTGATATTGGGATCGTCGAACACGAGAGAGGCACGCTCCGGCACGGCCGGCAGGCCGACCACGCTGCTGCGACCCTTGCTCCAGTTGACCACGAAGGTGTTTTGCGTGACCCCGTCGGTCAACGTGGCCGGCGCCGAAAACTCGGCGATCACGAGCTTGGGATCGTAGACCTGGGCGACGACCAGGATGTTGTCGAGCTTCGCCGTGAACGGCGTCTTGCTGGCGTTCTGCAAGACCAGGGCGACGCTGGCGCCGGAGCACTGAACCTCGAAGCGGAACGGGAAGCCTGCGATCGAGCGCTTGGCGCAATCATAGATGCGGCCGGACTTGGCCTCCTGCGCGCGCCAGGCATCTGCGGCCACCTCGGCCTGCGAAGCGGCATAGAACCAGAAGCAGGTCCACGCGAGGGCGAGGATCAGCAGGAGAGCGGGTGCGATGAAAAGGCCCCAACGGGAGCGGCGGCCTGTGGCAACGGTCATATCGGACATGCGGCGACCCTTTGGCCCCAGATTTTGTCAAATGTAAGCGGGGTTCGGCCCCGCCGAAAGGCCGAGAATCCGCTTCGCTTGGGGGCTCGGTTCTGGTAGCCGTGCCCGCCATGTCGGAAATCACCCTCCCCTCCGTCACCACGGCCAAGGACGACCTCTGGGTGTTCGGCTACGGTTCGCTGATGTGGCGGCCGGGCTTCGCATTCGAGGAGCGCGTCCCGGCGCGGCTGGTCGGCGAGCATCGCGCGCTGTGCGTCTATTCCTTCGTGCATCGCGGCACGCCGGAAAAGCCCGGCCTCGTGCTCGGGCTCGACCGCGGCGGCGCCTGCCGCGGCATTGCCTTCCGCGTCGCCGAGAAGAACCGTGCCGACGTCGTCGCCTATCTGCGCGAACGCGAGCAGGTGACGTCGGTCTATCGCGAGGTGATGCGCTCGGTGTGGCTGGAGAACGATGCGCGGCAGCGGGTCTCCGCGCTCGCCTACGTCGTCGACCGCGGCCACGTGCAATATGCCGGCCGGCTGTCGCTTGCCGATCAGCATCGCCATGTCATCCAGGGCCATGGCCAGTCCGGCGCCAACCGCGACTACGTCACGGCAACGGTGAAGGCCATCGAGGCCGAAGGCTTTCGCGACACGCAATTGCATCAACTCGCAACGATGCTGCATGGGGAAGCGCATGCGCTGCACGCGCCGGCTCCGAGCGAAGACCGCGAAAGTCGCTAGCTTCCAGTCGGCGCGTAGCTCGGCGCGCTGCCGATCAACTGCTCCTGCTCTTTCCGCCCCGCTTCGACGAGTCGCCCTGTCGCCTCTTCGATGACAGTCTGCACACGGGAGAGAAACTCGTCCTTCGGCAAGCCCGGCGGCAGCGGATCGAGAAATTCGACCACCAGCGTGCCCGGATAGCGCATGAAAGTGCGGCGCGGCCAGAACAGGCCGGAATTGAGCGCGATCGGCAGGCACTGCACGCCGCAGGACGAATAGATTTGCGCGAAGCCGGTCTTGTAGTCGGGTGGCGCACCCGGCGCGCGGCGCGTGCCTTCCGGAAAGATCACGAGCTGCTTCCCGCTGCGGACCGCCTCACGCGCGCGCCGCGTCATGTCCAGCAACGCCTTCACGCCGGCATTGCGATCGATCGCGATCATCCCGGTCTTGACCAGGAACTGGCCGAACACCGGAATCTGCATGAGCTGGCGCTTGAGGATGAAGATCGGGCGGTGGAAGAAACCCGGCAGCACGAACGTTTCCCAGAACGACTGGTGCTTCGCTGCGATCACCAGCGGTCCCTGCGGGATCTTCTCGACGCCGCGGAATTCCACCTTGATGTTGCAGATCACGCGCATCAGGACCAGCGTCGTCTTCGCCCACCATTGCGCGACCGTCAGCATGGCGCGCGGCGGCAATGCGAAGGTCGGCAGCGCCACGATCGCGAGGCACACCAGCACGGCGTAGAACAGCACGTTGAACACGAGCGAGCGCAGGAAAATCAGGAACATCGACGATCCGATTAATTTGCCGATCAATTTGCCAGTCAATTGGCCTGTGCGGTGGCGGGCCGCTTGGGCTGCTGACCTGCAGGCTGCTCCGACATCTCGGGTGAAAGGTCAATCCCGAAATCCTCCAGCCGCACCCTGAGTTCGGCCGCGATGTACTTGACATATTCGGACAACAGCAGCCGCAGGGTGGATGCCGAGGTCCACCACGGCTCCTCGCGCCATTTGTCGCCGACCACCGCGAACGGGATCAGCGTGGTCTCCGGCATCGCGTGCGAGAATTCCACCAGCGCGCGCGGCATGTGGTAATTCGAGGTGACCACGATCAGCGACTTGAAGTGCCGCCCCTCGGCCCAGCGCCGCGCCTCCGCGGCATTGCCGCGGGTCGTCAGCGCGGTGCGATCGAGGTCGACGCAGCAGGTCATGAAAGACTGGTTCTCCGGCAAGGTCCGCGAGATGTCGTTTGCCGTCGAGGTCGGATGCACGCCGGAGATCAGCAGCCGCTTGCCATAGCCTGCGGCCAGCAGCTCCATCGCGTCCGACACCCGCGAGGAACCGCCGGTCAGGACGACGATGCCGTCGGCCTTGCGGTCGGGCGCAATCTCGGCGCCGCGCATCTGCGACAGGAACGCGACGAAGCCCGCCGCCGCGCCGACGAAAGCGAGCGCGATCGTCGACACGATTGTCGCGCGCAGCCAGCCGCGCGGCAGTTTCGGCGATCGATCGTCGGTCGGCGAGGTCATGCGATGTCAGTGATCCCTTCCCTGAATGATTTTAGGACGTTTTGAGGCGAAGTGGAGTCCGGTTTGTCAGGCTTATCAAAGCGACGAACCACAACTCGATCCGCGGCGGTGCTGTGCTCCCTCGCCCCGCTTGCGGGGAGAGGGTTGGGGTGAGGGGGAGTCTCCGCGGGGACGGAGGCAGTCGGCGTCGCGGAGAGTCCTCCTCACCCGGAATCCGCGCAAGCGGGGAGAGGCGAAGAAACTTCAATCGATATCATTCAGCGTCGCGAACAGCGTCTGGCGCGAGGCGACGGCGGTGATGGCGCCGATCAGCACCGCCTGCACCGCGAGCACGACATAGCCGGACGGCCGCAGCGAGAAGGTGCCCAGCAAGGCCGCGAACTGGTCGCCGACCGGGGTCCCCGAGAACCAGCCGGCGATCGACTCGGAGAAGCCGAACACCAGCATGGCGGCGCCGCCGCCGATCACGCCGCCTTCGAGGCCGAGCCTGAGGAAATGCCGCAGGAAGCGGTTGGCGATGTAGCGGTCGCCGGCGCCGACGAAATGCAAGACCTCGACGATCGGGCGGTTTGCCGCCATGGCGCCGCGGGTCGCGAACGACACCGAGATGATGGTCGCGATGATGACGAGCGCGAGAATGCCGAGGCCGGCGAGCACGGTGGCGTTGGTCATCGAGCGCATGCGCTCGATCCAGGCGCGGTGATCGTCGACGCTGGCGCTTGGCGCCACCTGCGTCACGCGGGCACGCAAGGCGCCGAGATCGAGCGGCGTGCCGGGCTGCACGCGCGCGATGATCATGCGCGGCACCGGCAGATCGTCCATCGACAGCCCGGTACCGAGCCAGGGCTCGAGCAGCTTGCCGCTCTCGTCCTTGCTGAACGGCTTGACCTCGACGATGCCGGCCTGCGCGCGCATCGCCTCGGTCACGGCCGCTGCGTCGCGGTCGAGATCGCGCCCCGCTTGCGGACGGACCTGGATGGTGATCTCGCTTGCGACCTCCGACTGCCATTCCGCGGCGGAGGCGCTGACCAGGAGCACCGTGCCTGTGGTCATCGACGCCAGGAACGTCATGATGGCGACGACGGCGACCAGCGCGCGGCCCTGGATCGAGGCGCGCGGCACG
The DNA here is from genome assembly GCF_018130765.1 of Bradyrhizobium iriomotense. Taxonomy (GTDB): domain Bacteria; phylum Pseudomonadota; class Alphaproteobacteria; order Rhizobiales; family Xanthobacteraceae; genus Bradyrhizobium; species Bradyrhizobium iriomotense_A. The sequence continues at coordinate 177,401 of NZ_JAFCJZ010000012.1, read as the reverse complement.
ATCGGCGACATGTTGCGCGCCTTGGCCGGAAGCTGCGGACGCTCCTGTCCGAGGTCGACCAGCACGCCGCGCTCGTCGGTCCTACTCATAGACGTGCAACCGTCCCTGGTGCAGCACCAGCCGCCGCGCCTCGTACTGGTCCATCAGGCCGATGTCGTGGGTCGCGATGATGACGGCGGTGCCGGATTTGTTGAGCTCGATGAAAAGCCGCAGCAGACGGCGGCCGAGCGTCGGATCGACGCTGCCGGTCGGCTCGTCCGCGAGCAGCAGCTGCGGCCGCGAGATCACCGCGCGCGCGATCGCGGCGCGCTGCTTCTCGCCGCCGGACAGGATCGGCGGCAGCGCATCCATGCGATCGCCGAGGCCGACCCAGCGCAGGAGGTCGATGACCTCCTTGCGATAGCTCGACTCGCTGCGCCCCATGACGCGGAACGGCAGCGCGACGTTCTCGTAGGTCGTCATGTGGTCGAGCAGTCGGAAATCCTGCAGAACGATGCCGATGCGCTTGCGCAAATCCGCGATCTCGTCCTTGCCGAGCTGCGAGATATCGTGGCCGAACAGATTGACGAGGCCGCGCGTCGGCCGGTGCGACAGGAACAGCAGGCGCAGCAGCGAAGTCTTGCCGGCGCCGGACGGGCCGGTGAGGAATTGGAAGGAATGCGCGGGGATCTGGAAGCTGAGGTCGCGCAGGATCTCCGGCCCCAGACCGTAACGCAATCCGACATTTTCGAACCGAACCAAGCTCAGCTCCGTTCGAGAGGGGACGATGGAAGCGACGCGGCGCGCTGCCATGCGCGATCAACGTTTTTTGCGACCGTTATGGTTTCCGGTTCGTTAACGGTCGCCTTGTAGCATCCAGGGCAACCGGCTCTCCGGGTCATCAAGACCAGTCCGTGCATCAAGGCTCGTCCATGCATATCGTCTGCCCCCATTGTACGACATCCTACGCCATCAAGCCCGCGAGCCTGGGGGCGAACGGACGGACGGTCCGCTGCTCCCGCTGCAAGGAGACCTGGGTCGCCTATGCCGAGGATGCCATCGAGGAGGCGTCCGTGCCGGCGATGGCCGCGGCCAGCCAGGCCGACGACCAGTCCGACCTGGCCGAGCAGTGGAACTCCTATGCCAAGGACGATAACGCCGCCGACACCCCGGTGGTCGAGAGCCCCTCGATCGCCAGCGACTGGCCGGCCGACAACGCCCGGGAGATCGAGGACGAGTGGTCAGCGGCGGCACGGGCTGCCGAGGAAGAAGCCGTCGGCGCACAGCACCAATCCTGGTTCCGCAGCCTGTTCAGCCGCCCCGGCGCGCGGGTGAAGCGTCCAGTCCCCGCTGTTGCTCCGCGAAAATCCTATTTCGGCCTGCCGACCGCCTGCGCAGCCATGGCCGCGCTGGTGCTGGCCCTGATCATGTGGCGCGGCGACGTGGTGCGCCTGCTGCCGCAGACGGCGGCGTTCTACAAGATGGTCGGGCTCGAGGTGAACCTGCGCGGGCTGACCTTCAAGGACGTCAAACTCTCCAGCGAGACCGTCGACGGTAAGCAGGTGCTGGTGATCGAGGGCGTGATCGTCGGTCAGGGCAAGAAGCCGCTCGATATCCCGCGGCTGCGCTTTGCCGTGCGCGACGCGCAGGGCGCGGAGATCTACGCCTGGAATACCGTGTTGGAACAGACTGTGCTTCAGCCCGGCGAGCGCGCTTTCTTCCGCTCGCGCCTGGCTTCGCCCCCGCCGGAGGGCCGCAATATCGACGTTCGCTTCTTCAACCGGCGCGACATCGCCGGCGGCAGCGTATAAATCGTCGCACGGGAGGTTGGTCCCAAGGTTGGTCTCATGTCCAAGATCCTGATCGCCGACGACGAGGATTCGATGCGCACGCTGGTCGCGCGCGCCATCGCCATGGACGGCCACGAGACCGTGACCGCGCAGGACGGCGCCGAAGCGCTGGAGATCCTGACCCGCGAGGACGGCGCGTTCGATCTCCTGCTCACCGACATACAGATGCCCGTGATGGACGGCATCGCGCTGGCGCTGTCCGCCGCGCGCGATTTCCCCGACCTGACCATTCTGCTGATGACCGGCTTTGCCGACCAGCGCGAGCGCGCGTCGAACCTCAATGCGCTGGTGCATGACGTCGTGACAAAGCCGTTCTCGGTCGCGGACATCCGCACCGCCGTGGCCGACGCGCTGGCGGCGAAGAAGGGGTAGCGGGCGGCCACCGCAGTCGCGTCGGCTATGCCTCTATGACGCAACGCCGCCGCTACGCATTCGGTGTCGTCCTGGCGAAGGCCAGGACCCATACCGCGTGATTTATCGGTCGGAAATGGAAGTCGTACCGGGAACCAGCCTCCGCCAAACGCCTCCCTGGGGTAATGGGTCCTGGCTTTCGCCAGGACGACGTTGGGGAGGCATCGAGACTATCGCCCTCAAAAATCCTTCAGCAGCCGCTCGATGTAATCGAGCTCGATCTGCGGGCGGGACGGATCGCCCAGGCGGCGGCGGAGCTCTTCGAGGATGCGGCGGACACGCTGAGCGTCGATCTCGCCGGGAATCTTGACCGTGTAATCGTCGCCGAACTCACGGCCGTGAAGGGGCCGGCCGAGCGGATCGGTCTGATTGCCGCCGCTCTGCTGGCGGCCGGCCCGGTTGCCGGGGCCATCGCCCTGCCCGTCGCCGTCGCCCTGCTGCATCGCCTCGGCCATCTTCTGCGCGCCCTTGCGCAGGGCGTCGAGCGCCTTGCCCTGCGAATCCACGGCACCATCCGCGTTGCCCTCGCCGAGCTTCGAGCCGGCATCGCCCATGGCGCCGTCGGCGGCATCCAGGCTGCCATCGTCATCGCCCTGGTCGCCGTCCTGATCGCCATCCTGGCCGGACTGTCCCGGATCGCCCTGCTGGCCCTTCTGACCCTGCTGCTTCTGGCCCTTTTGCCCCTTCTGCGCGAGGCCGCGCTTGGCGAGCTCGTCCTGCAGCTTCTTCAGGCGGTCGCGCAGCGCCTGCTGGTCCTGCTGGAGGTCCGACATCGACTGGTCGCCCTGCTTGCCGCGCGAGCGGTCACGCCGGGAGTCCTGGCCCTGCTTGAAGGTCTTGTCGCGCAATTGCTGCTGCTTGCGGATCATGTCGCTGAGCTCGTTCAGCGCCTGCTCCATGTCGCTGTCGCCGGACTGTCCCGGCTGCGCCATCTGGAGATTTTCCATGATCTGCGCGAGCTGCTCGAGCATGCGCTGCGCGGCTTCTTTATTGCCCTCGCGCGCCGCCTTTTCGATCTGCTTCAGCAGCTCGTCGAGATCGCGCTGCGTGATGACGTTGCGATCACGACTGGAGGACTGGCTCCGTTCCGTCGCCCGCTTGTATTCCTCGAGCTTCTGGATGGCGTCGGACTGGTTGCTCAGGCTCTTGCCGGATTCCTTCTGCCTGAGGCTGTCGCCGGAATCCTGCATCGCCTTTTCGGCGCTGTCGAGCAGCGCATCGGGATCCTGATCCAGCTGGGCAGCGGCCGGCGAAACGCCGCCCAGGAGGAAGGCGAGGCAGGCGATCGAGATCGCCTTGAAGACTGGCACGCGCGCTAGTTTCCGCATTTCCGGTCCCGCGTAAACTGGTTGGCCCCGTCGTTGCCCGCCTTGGCCCGGTTGCTCGCAGACTTCCGATAGGCCTGAAGCTGCTGGCGAAGTGCGTCCTGCTGCTGCGCCAGCTCCTCGAGCTGCTCCGCCGTCGCATGCTGGGTCTTCTGTCGCAGCTCGATCGCCTTGTCGAGGATGAGCTGGACCTCCGCCGGGAATGGCTGCCGGGGCCCGAGCGGATTCTGCTCGGCGCGGCGGGCGAGATCGCGCACCTTGCCCGCCATCGCCTCGCGCAGCTTCTGCGTCAGCACCTTGATCTCGTCCTCGCTGGCGCCGCGCTCCAGCGCCCGCTTCAGCGCGTCCTGCGCCGAGCGCAGCGCGGCGTTGACGCTGCCGGCGACACCGTCGTCCTCGATGGTGACCGCGAACGCCCACATGCTCGCCACCACGTCGCGCAGTGCATCGTCGGTGCGGGCCGCCTCGAGCTGGAGCGCCAGGCTCCGCAGGCCGAGATAGCAGCCGGCATCCGGCGTGAACAATTCGGGCGCGATCATCAGCGCATCGAGCGCGGCATAGACGTCGGAATTCTTGTTGGCGTCGAGCGCGAGGATGCGGCGCTGCTCGATCAGCGCGCGCGCGAGCGAGTTGGTGAACAGACGCTCGGGCAGGCGCATGTTGAACGGTTCGCTTCTAGCCTCGTTGCCGGCCTCGTCCTTGGCGGTGAGCGTCAGCGTGACGTCGGCGCCGGCATAGGGATCCTCGCTGAGATCCTTCACGGTCTGGCCGACGCCGTTGCGGGTGCGCGCATTGGGCAGCACCAGCGGGAATTGCGGCGGCTGGAACAGCGGCCGCGCGGCGGCCTTGGTGTCGTCCTTGCTGCCGTCCTTGGCATCGGCGGAGCGCAGGCCGATTTGCGCCTCGGCGCCGGTGACGCCGTAGTCGTCCTCGATCTTGTAGGAGAGCTGAAGTCCGCCCCGCGCCTGGCGCTCGGGATCCTTGGCGAGCGAGATCGTCGGCGCGCGGTCAGGCGTCGCCGCAAACGCCCATTGCGGCTGGCCGGAGGGCGCGCGGACATGCGCAGTGCCGTCGGCTGTGATGGCGAAATGCTTCTCGTTGGTGCCCTTGGGCGTGGCCTCGGTGGGAGCGACCTCCTTGAGGCCGCCGGAGACGACGACATCGAGGTTGCCGCCGGACGAGCGCACGATCAGGGTCGAGCCGGCGGGAACGGCGAGCGGACCGCTCGCCGGCAGCGCTGCGGCTTCCTTGTTGGCCGCCGACAGGATCACCGGCGGCTTGCCGGTGTAGAGCGGCGGCGTGACCCAGGCATCGACGCGAACGTTCGTCGGCGCCAGCACGCCATTCCAGTCGAAGGCGGCCCCGACGCGCATCGCGCGCTCGTCGCCGGCAGCGAAGAAGGTCGCAACCAGCATCACCATGACCAGCGCCCGCAGCGCCCAGGGATCATGGAGCGCGAGCCGCGGTCGCGGCAGGCCGGCACGGATGCGCTTCAGCGAGGCCAGCGTGCGCTCGCGCTGCGCCTGCCACAGCGCCTTCGCGATCGGGTCCTGCGAGGTCAGGGTGTCCGTGAGCGTGGTCGCCGGGCGATGACGGATGCCGGAGCCGCGGTCGAGCCGGCCCAGCGCTTCCTCGCGGCTCGGCCAGCGGAACCGAAGCAGGGGGAACAGCACGGCGATCGCAATGCCGGCGAAGATGACGAGACCGACGGCACGGGCCAGGAACGGCAGCGCCAGCCAGAGACCGGCCCAGGACACTACCAGGAACAGGCCGATGACGGTCAGCAGCCGCGCGAGATTTGGCCAGGCACGCTCCCACGCGATGGCATAGATGGCCCTGTCGAGGGCCTGCGCCAGCTTCAGCCGCGACAGAGCGTCGCCGTCGCGGATAGGGTCTGACGGGTCGGGGGTGACGCCGTTCAATCAGCTCTCCAGGTTGCCCGGTAGAGTGAAGCGTACCACAACGGCAGCACTGAGGCATCCGTTCCTGTACGGGAGACACCCCTTTTCCCGCATAACACGAGGACGTGACTGGCCCGCCGCAACCCCGTAATTTCCGCGCCGCCACCTGAGGACAATGAAGGAAACGCCATGGACAAGAAGATGCACGACAAGGGCCTCGAGGTCCGCAAAGCGGTACTCGGAGAAGCCTATGTCAACAACGCCCTGAAGAACGTCGACGATTTCAACCGTCCATTCCAGGAGATGCTCAACGAATATTGCTGGGGCACGGTGTGGGGCCGCGAGGAGCTGCCGCGCAAGACCCGCAGCATGCTCAACATCGCGATGATCGCGATCCTCAACCGCCAGCACGAGTTTCGCGCGCATCTGAAGGGCGCGCTCACCAACGGCGTCACCCGCGACGAGATCCGCGAGATCCTGATGCAGGTCGCCATCTACGGCGGCATGCCCGCCGCCGTCGACAGTTTTCGCATCGCGCGCGAGGTGTTCGCGGAGATCGACGGCAAGGCGTGAGGGACGTGTGGTGAGGGGAGCAACGCCTCACCTCCGTCGTCCCGGCGAAAGGCCGGGACCCATAACCACCTTCGGATGTGGTTACGAGGACTCGGAGTTGTCAGCTTCGCGCCACACCTCTCCCTGGGGTAATGGGTCCTGGCTTTCGCCAGGACGACACCGAGGGTGAGCGCGAGCCGTTCAACAAACAACGAATAACAAGCACAAGGAAACACCATGGACATCGGATTCATCGGGCTCGGAAACATGGGTTTCCCGATGGCGCGGCGGCTGATCGAGGCGGGACACAGGCTCGTCGTGTTCGACACGCGCAAGGAGGTCGTCGAAAAGCTGGTGGCGCGCGGCGCCACCGCTGCGTCGTCGCCGAAGGACGTCGCCGACCAGGTCGAGACCGTGATGGCGAGCCTGCCCTCGCTGCAGGCTTCGCTCGAGGTTGCCACGGGCGCGAACGGCGTCATCGAGGGCAAGCGTGCAAAGCGCTTCATCGATCTCTCCACCGTCGGCTCGGCGATGGCATCGAAGATTCACGGCCTCCTGGCCAAGCGCAACATCGTGCAGATCGACTGCCCCGTCTCGGGCGGTGTCGGCGGCGCCGAAAAGGGCACGCTGGCAGTGATGGTGTCGGGGCCGAAGGCGGAGTTCGAGCTGCTGAAGCCGGCGCTCGACGTGATCGGAAAAGTATTCTTCATCGGCGAGAAGCCGGGGGCGGCGCAGACCATGAAGCTCGCCAACAATTTCCTGTCGGCCACCGCCATCGTGGCGACCTCGGAAGCCGTCGTGATGGGCGTGAAGGCCGGGCTCGATCCCGCCGTGATGATCGACGTCATCAATGCCGGCTCCGGCATGAACACCGCAAGCCGCGACAAGTTTCCGCGCTCGGTCCTGCCGCGCACCTTCGATTTCGGCTTCGCCACGGGATTGATGGTGAAGGACGTGCGGCTGGCGCTGGAGGAGATGAAGCAGCTCGGCCTGTCGATGGAGGTCGCCGACGCAGTCGGGCGGCTATGGGAGACCGTGATCAGCGAGGAAGGCGCGGAGTCGGATTTCACCGCGGCGATCAAGCCGATCGAGAAGAAGGCGGGGGTCGTGGTTGGCGGGAAGACGGGCGGATTGGTCGGGAAGTAGTTTCTCGCGCATCCCCTGTCCACGTCGTCCTGGACAAGCGAGCGGAGCGAGCGCTGATCCAGGACCCATTACCCCAGGGAGAGGTTTGGCGAAGACTCGTGGTTACCAGCTTCGCGCCAAATTACTTCCTGGGGTAACGGGTCCCGGCCTTCGCCGGGACGACACCGAAGTTGTTAAACCGCCTTACCGTCCCTCACCGCCTCACAGCCACGGCGCCGGCGTATCCATCGCGATCAGCTGCTCGACCTCGATGCGCGGGCGCACGACGGCGTACTGATCGCCCTTCACCAGCACCTCGGGCACCAGCGGGCGCGTGTTGTAGGTGCCGGCCTGCACGGCGCCATAGGCGCCGGCGGTCATGATGGCGAGGAGATCGCCCGCCTTCGGCGTCGGCAGCGTGCGGTCGAGCGCGAGATAATCGCCGGTCTCGCAGACCGGGCCGACGACGTCGGCCGTGATCGTGGCGGCATCCTTCGCCGGCTGCGTCACCGGCAGGATATCGTGATGGGCCTCATACAGCGTCGGGCGGATCAGATCGTTCATCGCGGCGTCGATGATGACGAAGTTCTTGCCGTCGCCGTGCTTCACATAGATCACCTTGGCGACGAGGATGCCGGCATTGCCGACGATCATGCGGCCCGGCTCGAACATCAGCGTGCAGCCGAGATTGTGGCTGACGCGCTTGACCATGGCGGCATAGGCGGCGGGCGCCGGCGGGGCCTCGCGGTCCATGTAATAGGGAATGCCGAGGCCGCCGCCGAAATCGACGTGGCTGATGTCGTGGCCATCGCTACGCAGCGTCTGCACGAATTCGGAGAGGATGCGGAACGCGGTCTCCATGCTGGAGAGATCGGTGATCTGGCTGCCGATATGCACGTCGGTGCCGGTCACTTCGATACCAGGCAGCTTCGCAGCGCGCGCGTAGACCTCGCGGGCATGCACGATCGGGATGCCGAACTTGTTCTCGGACTTGCCGGTGGAGATTTTTGCATGCGTGCCGGCATCGACGTCGGGATTGACGCGCAACGAGATCCGCGCGGTCTTGCCCATCTCGGTCGCAAGGCGCGACAGCAGCTCGAGCTCCGGCTCGGATTCGACGTTGAGACAGAGGATGTCGGCGGCCAGCGCGGCGCGCAGCTCGTCTTCGGTCTTGCCGACGCCGGAGAACACGATCTTGCTGGCGGGAATGCCGGCGGCCAGCGCGCGCTTCAACTCACCGCCCGAGACCACGTCGGCGCCGGCCCCAAGCTTGGCCAGCGTGCGCAGCACCGACTGGTTGGAGTTCGCCTTCATGGCGTAGCAGACCAGCACCTTCTCGCCGGCGAAAGCCTCGGTGAAGACGCGGTAATGCCGCTCCAGCGTCGCGGTCGAATAGCAGTAGAACGGCGTGCCGACGCTCGCGGCGATCTCGGACAGGTTCACCGCCTCGGCGTGCAGCACGCCGTTGCGATAGTCGAAATGGTTCATGGCGTTGGCTCAGTTACTCCAGCCTACCGGCTGGGCTTGTCGTCCAGGAGCGGGTCGAGAATAAACGATTTCTTCTTGCCCTTGGGAGCCGCAGGTGCAGCGTCCGCACCATAGGTGGGGTTGAACACGCTCGGCGTCTTCTGGGCTTCGGTCTCGGTGTCGGTTGGCGCTGCGACATTGGCCGTGGACGCGGTCGGCGGCAGGTCGAGCGGACCTTTGCGGCCGCAGCCGGCAAGCGCGAGCGCCGTCAGGCTCAAGACAATGATGGCCCACCCCGAGCCGGCCGGGCGAAACTTTGACGTCACGACGAAATCCCCACTACGCGGGCCGCACCATACAGAGATTGGCGCGCTCTGGCGAGAGCCGGATGACCATGAAACATAAGCGAAATTTTGCCCTCAGCCCAATTTTCGCTCTTTTTCCAGCCGCTTCGCCCAGGCCTTGGCCTGCGACGCCACGTTCTTCGGCGCGGTACCGCCGAAGCTGGTGCGGCTCTTCACCGACGATTCGACCGAGAGCACGCCGAGCACGTCCTTGGTGATCTTCGGCTCGATCGCCTGCATCTCCTTCAGCGGCAGCTCGTGCAGCGCCATGCCGCCTTCGGCCGCCTTGGCGACGATGCGGCCGGTGACGTGGTGGGCCTCGCGGAACGGCATCTTCAGGGTCCGCACCAGCCAGTCGGCAAGATCGGTCGCGGTGGCGTAACCCTCGCCGGCGGCCGCCTTCATCTTGGCTTCGTCAGGGACGAGATCGCGGACCATGCCGGTCATGGCGCGGATCGCCAGCGACAGCGCGGCAAAGCCCTCCATGGCGCCCTGCTTGTCCTCCTGCATGTCCTTTTGATAGGCGAGCGGCAGGCCCTTCATCACGATCAGGAGGCCATTGAGCGCACCGATGACGCGACCGGTCTTGGCACGCACGAGTTCGGCGGCATCCGGATTGCGCTTCTGCGGCATGATCGAGGAGCCGGTGGTGAACTTGTCGCTGAGGCGGATCAAGCCGACCAGCGGCGAGGTCCAGATCACGATCTCCTCGGCAAAGCGCGACATGTGCACGGCGCAGATCGAGGCCGCCGACAGTGTCTCCAGCACGAAGTCGCGGTCGGAGACGGCGTCGAGCGAGTTCGCCATCGGGCGGTCGAAGCCAAGCGCCTTCGCGGTGGCGTGGCGGTCGATCGGGAACGAAGTGCCGGCGAGCGCGGCGGCGCCGAGCGGCGATTCATTGAGCCGCTTGCGCGCGTCCTGGAAACGGCCGCGATCGCGCGCCGCCATCTCGACATAGGCGAGCAGATGATGGCCGAAGGTCACGGGCTGCGCGGTCTGCAGATGCGTGAAGCCGGGCATCACTGTCGCAGCGTGCTCCAGCGCGCGCGCGACCAGCGCCTGCTGGAACGCGGCGAGCGCGGCGTCGGTCTCGTCGAGGACGTCGCGGACGTAGAGACGGAAATCGGTCGCGACCTGGTCGTTGCGCGAACGCGCGGTGTGCAGGCGGCCGGCCGCGGGGCCGATCAGCTCCGACAGGCGGCTCTCGACATTCATATGGATGTCCTCGAGCGCGCGCTTGAATTCGAAGCCGCCCTTGCCGATCTCTGACAAAATCGTGTCTAGACCCTTGCCGATATTTTTCGCATCAGAGGCCGTGATGATGCCGTTCGCGGCGAGCATCGCGGCGTGGGCCTTGGACGCGGCAATGTCCTGGGCAAAGAGGTGACGATCGACGTCGATGGAGACGTTGATCTCTTCCATGATCTCATCGGGACGTTCCGAGAACCGGCCGCCCCACATCTTGTTGCTCATGATCCCCTGCTCACGCCTTGCTTTGCCGCACGTTTGCTGGCCGAGGCCAGCCGTATTAAGAGGCCCCTGATAGCCATATCTGCGACCGGATGACAAACGATATGCTCGACAAGAAGCCCTCCGCCACGCGCCGGATCCCCCTCGTCATCGCCACCGTGGCGATCGGCGGGCTGGCCGGCTTCGCCGCGCTGTATGGGCTGGGCCTGAGCCGGGCACCCTCGGGCGATCCGACCTGCAAGCCGGCGGTGGCAATCGCGCAGAAAATCGCCCCGCTCGCCCATGGCGAGGTGGCCGCCCTGACCATGGCGAACGCGCCGTTGAAGCTGCCCGACCTCACCTTCGAGGATGCCGACGGCAAGCCGAAGAAACTGTCCGATTTCCGTGGCAAGACGCTGCTGGTGAACCTCTGGGCCACCTGGTGCGTGCCCTGCCGGAAGGAAATGCCCGCGCTGGACGAGCTCCAGGGCAAGCTGTCGGGCCCGAATTTCGAGGTGGTGGCGATCAATATCGACACCCGCGACCCCGAGAAGCCCAGGACTTTCCTGAAAGAGGCCAATCTGACCCGGCTCGGCTATTTCAACGACCAGAAAGCCAAGGTTTTCCAGGATCTTAAGGCGATAGGCCGGGCGCTGGGTATGCCGACCTCGGTGCTGGTCGACCCCCAAGGCTGCGAGATCGCGACGATCGCGGGGCCGGCGGAATGGGCGAGCGAGGATGCGCTCAAGCTGCTGCGGGCCGCGACCGGCAAGGCCGCCGCGTCGCTTTAGGGGTTAGGCAGTCACGTTCAGGTTGCCGCCGACACCGGGGCCGACATTGGCGAGCGAGGGCTGACCGGCGCCGAGCAGCGTCAGGACGGTGGATTTCTCCATGTCCAAGTTCTGCTTGGTCAGCGTCGCCGCAATATTCGACTGCAGCGCGCCTTGCTGAGCGGCCAGCATGGTGCTGACCATCGCCATCATATCCATTACGCGAACCCTCGTACCGGTTGTAACCTAGACGCGAGGGGTTAATGGGACATGAATTGTCACAGAGCCGACCCACGACAAAAGTGCCGTAGGGTGGGCAAAGCGAAGCGTGCCCACCAAACCCGTCGTGTGATCGGAGAGATATCGTGGGCACGGCGCTTTGTGCCTTTGCCCACCCTACGGCACCTGGAAATGGATTACCTTGTCGGAACCGGCTTGGCGCCGCGGTAGTCGTAGAAGCCGCGCTGGGTCTTGCGACCGAGCCAGCCGGCCTCGACATATTTCACCAGCAGCGGGCACGGGCGGTACTTGGAGTCGGCAAGGCCCTCGTGCAGGACCTGCATGATCGACAGGCAGGTGTCGAGACCGATGAAATCGGCAAGCTCGAGCGGACCCATCGGATGGTGCGCGCCGAGCTTCATCGCCGCGTCGATCGCCTCGACATTGCCGACGCCTTCATACAGCGTGTAGATCGCTTCGTTGATCATCGGCAGCAAAATGCGGTTGACGATGAAGGCCGGGAAATCCTCGGAGACCGCGACCTGCTTGCCGAGCTTGGCGACGAATTCCTTGGCCGCCTCGAAGGTCGAGTCGTCCGTGGCGATGCCGCGGATCAGCTCGACCAGCTCCATCAGCGGCACCGGATTCATGAAGTGGATGCCGATGAAACGCTCGGGCCGGTCGGTGGCGGCGGCAAGGCGGGTGATCGAGATCGAGGACGTGTCGGAGGCGACGATCGCCTCGGGCTTCAAGATGGCGCAGAGCTCGTGAAAGATCTTGCGCTTGACCTCTTCCTTCTCGACCGCGGTCTCGATCACCAGATCGCAGTCGGCGAGGTCGTCGAACTTCTCGGCGGCCACGATGCGCGACAGCGCCTGGGTCTTGGCGTCCTCGGTGACGACCTTCTTGGAGACCTGGCGCGCCAGATTGCCGTTGATGGTGGCCATGCCCGACTTGAGGCGGTCGGCCGAAACATCGTTGAGCACCACGTCGAAGCCGGCGAGCGCCGCAACATGCGCGATGCCATTGCCCATCTGACCCGCGCCGATCACGCCGACCTTCTTGATCACTGCCGCCATAATGTCATCCACCGGAACGGCGCGCATATCGCGCCCTGCCTATCCCCTGAGCCGGGAGGTCTGATTTGACCAGAAGCCTGATTTAATCAGAACCTTGGCTCGAAACCTAGATTGGATCGCTTCGAAGGCGTGCCCCACGCCAAAGAAAACGCCTCAAAAATGAAACACCGGCCGGAGTTTATACCTCCGGCCGGTGTTTTGAACGCGTTTTACTTGCCGAGCTTGCCCAGTTCGGCCGTCAGCTCCGGAACCGCCTGGTAGAGGTCGGCGACCAGGCCGTAATCGGCGACCTGGAAGATCGGCGCGTCCTCGTCCTTGTTGATCGCGACGATCACCTTGGAGTCCTTCATGCCGGCCAGATGCTGGATCGCGCCGGAAATACCCACGGCGACATAGAGCTCGGGGGCCACGACCTTGCCGGTCTGGCCGACCTGCCAGTCGTTCGGGGCATAGCCGGCGTCCACCGCCGCACGCGAGGCACCGACACCGGCGCCCAGCTTGTCAGCCAGTGGCTCGATGTACTTGGCAAAATTCTCGCGGCTCTGCATGGCGCGGCCACCGGAGACGATGATCTTCGCCGAGGTCAGCTCGGGACGGTCGCTCTTGGCGACTTCCTCGCCGACGAAGGACGACAGGCCGGGATCGGCGGCTGCCGCCACGGCCTCGACCGGCGCGCTGCCGCCTTCGCCCGCTGCGGCGAAGGTGGAGGTGCGGACCGTGATGACCTTCTTGGCGTCCTTCGACTTCACCGTCTGGATGGCGTTGCCGGCATAGATCGGACGCTCATAGGTATCGGGGGCGACCACCTTGATGATCTCCGAGACCTGCATGACGTCGAGCAGGGCGGCGACACGCGGCATCACGTTCTTGAAGCGCGAGGTCGCGGGCGCGACGATCGCGTCATAGGACGGGGCCAGCGAGACGATCAGCGCGGCCAGCGGCTCGGCGAGATCGTGCGCGTAGAGCTCGCCGTCGGCGAGCAGCACCTTCTTCACGCCGGCAAGCTTGGCAGCAGCATCCGCCGCGGCCTTGGCGTTCTGGCCGGCCACCAGCACCTCGACGTCCGCGCCGAGCGCGGCAGCCGCGGTCAGGGTCTTGTTGGTCGCATCCTTGAGCGACGCATTGTCGTGTTCGGCAATCAGAAGCGTCGTCATCAGAGCACCCCGGCTTCGTTCTTGAGTTTCGACACCAGCTCGGCGACGTCCTTGACCTTGACGCCCGCCTTGCGGCCCGCCGGTTCAGTGGTCTTGAGAACCTCGAGGCGCGCGGCGATATCGACGCCGTAATCGGCAACGGTCTTCTCCGCGATCGGCTTCTTCTTCGCCTTCATGATGTTCGGCAGCGAGGCGTAGCGCGGCTCGTTGAGACGGAGGTCGGTGGTGACGATCGCCGGTCCCTTCAGCTTGACGGTCTGCAGACCGCCGTCGACTTCGCGCGTGACTTTGAAGTCAGAGCCTTCGACCTCGAGCTTGGAGGCGAACGTCGCCTGCGACCAGCCGAGCAGCGCGGCCAGCATCTGGCCGGTCTGGTTACTGTCGTCGTCGATCGCCTGCTTGCCGAGGATGATGAGGCCAGGCTGCTCTTCCTCAGCAACCTTCTTCAGGATCTTGGCGACGGCGAGCGGCTCGACGGTGCCTTCGGCCTTCACCAGGATGCCGCGATCGGCGCCCATGGCGAGACCGGTACGGATCGTCTCCGACGCCTGCGCAGGTCCAATGGAGACCACCACGACTTCGGTCGCCTTGCCGGCTTCCTTCAGGCGCAGCGCTTCCTCGACCGCGATTTCGTCGAACGGGTTCATCGACATCTTGACGTTGGCGAGTTCAACGCCCGATCCATCGCCCTTGACGCGGACCTTGACGTTGTAATCGACCACCCGCTTTACCGGCACTAAGACCTTCATCGATCCTCTTTCACTCAATTTGGGAGGGGGGTTATCAACTGGCGCGGAACCTAAAGGCCTGATCCGGCCCGGTCAACGCGCGAAGCGGCCAATTTTTAGACCTTAGAATTGCACCGCCCAAATAGGTCAGCGGTTCTGGCCCGGAACCCAGAGCACGTCCCCGGCGCCGTTATGGTTAGCGGCACGGCTCGCCACGAACAGGAAGTCCGACAGGCGATTCATATACTGGATGCCAGCCGCGCTGACGGGCTCACCCGGCTGGGCCGCCAGTTCCACGATGACGCGTTCCGCCCTGCGGCATATCGTACGCGCGACATGGAGGTAGGCCGCGGCCGGCGTACCGCCGGGGAGCACGAAAGAGGTGAGCGGCGCGAGCTTGTCGTTGAGCGCGTCGATATCGCGCTCAAGCCGTTCCACCTGGCTCGCGACCACCCGCAGCCGCTCGGCCTTGCCTTCACGTTCGGGCACCGCGAGATCGGCGCCGAGGTCGAACAGATCGTTCTGGATGCGGCCGAGCATCGCGTCGAACTCGGGCATGTCATGGGTATGGAGCCTGACAACGCCGATTGCGGCATTGGTTTCGTCGACCGTGCCATAGGCCTCGATGCGTAAATCGTATTTCGGACGGCGCTCGCCCGAGCCGAGCGCTGTCGTGCCGTCGTCACCGGTCTTGGTATAGATGCGGTTCAATACCACCATGACAGATTCCTCGATCTTAGGTCATGACCTTGTCGGAAAACCGCTTCGCACTTTTCCGGATCATGCCCTACCGTCCCATCGCCCAGACCGCGGTCATGGCGATGACGATCGCCACGAACTGCAGCAGCACCCGCCAGCGCATCAGCTTCTGCGAGGTGTTTGGCGAGCCGCCACGCATCATGTTGACGAGACCGAGCAGCAGCACCAAAGCCACGGCGCCGACCGCGATCGGCAGGATGAAAGTACTCAGGATAAATGCCATCTGAGGGTAGATAACACCGTGTGCGGCGGTTCGCCATGGCGTTCCCGATCTGGCTTTTAAGCCAATAATATCAGAAGCTAGCTGGATGATTTCCGATTTGCGCGAGCGGCCTGCCTTCTTCGCCTCTCCCCGCTTGCGGGGAGAGACCGACGCGCGGCGGGTGAGGGGGAGTCTCCGCGAACCCAACTGTCACCGTCCCCGCGGAGAGTCCCCCTCACCCGCAAGCGGGGCGAGGCGAATTCGGGCCGCAAGCGGAGTGAGAGCAACATTGCTCTGGAGCAAGCCGTGAAAGCGATCCGCTACATCTATGTCGTGGTGGAGGACGCGTTCTACACGTTCCTGGCCGACGACGGCTGGGCGATCGCAAGCCATATCGCGCTGTCGACGCTGATGGCGCTGTTCCCGTTCCTGATCGTGCTGACCTCGCTCGCCGGCTTCTTCGGCTCCAAGGAACTCGCCGATCAAGCTGCCAGCCTGATGCTCGAGGTCTGGCCCAAGCAGGTCGCCGATTCGATCTCGGGCGAAATCCACGACGTGCTGACCACTACCCGCACCGGCGTGCTGACGATCGGCGCGGCGCTGTCGGTCTACTTCGCCTCGAACGGCGTCGAAGCGCTCCGCGTCGCGCTCAACCGCGCCTATGCCGTGGTGGAGATGCGGCGGTGGTACTGGCTGCGGCTGGAATCGATCGGCTACACGCTGGTCGCGGCCTTCACCGCGCTCGCCATGGCGTTCCTGATCGTGCTCGGTCCGCTCTTCATCGAGGCGGCGCGGCGCCATATCCCGCTGTTCGTCGAATCCAACGAAAGCATCCTCACCTGGCTGCGCTACGGCATCACCATCGGCGCACTGGTGGTGGCGCTGGTGATCCTGCATGCCTGGCTGCCGGCGGGCCGGAGGAGCTTCTTCCAGATCATGCCCGGCATCGTCTTCACGATCGTGGCGTCGCTGATCTCGGGCATCGTCTTCGGACAATATCTGGCGCGCTTCGCCAACAATTACGTGACGATGTATGCGGGGCTCGCCTCGGTGATCATCGCGCTGGTGTTTCTGTATTTCATCGCCGCGATCTTCGTTTACGGCGGCGAGCTCAATGCCGCGATCATCAAGTCGCAGCTACCTCACGGCGTGTCGCTTCAAGCAGCGCAGTCGCTAGAGCCCGCGGAGACACAGGCTTGACCAGGAAGGCGTCGGCGCCGGCCTCGCGCGAGGCCGCCTCGTCCTCGCCGCGCCCGGAAACCCCGATGATGGGGATTTGAGCCAGCGGTGCCGGCATGGTGCGGATTCGCCTAATCGCCTCGACGCCGTCGATGCCCGGCAACACCATGTCCATCAGCACCGCATCGAAGGCGCCCTGCTCCAGCCGGTTCACGGCATCTTCGCCGCGCCCGATGAACTCGGCGTGATGGCCAAGCTCGGTGAGGATGGTGTTGAGCACGACGCGGCCGAACGGGTTGTCCTCGACGCTGAGCACGCGGAGCGCAGCCACCGCGTCCGCCTCGGCCTGGCCCTTCGATTTGCGGGACCTGGCCGGCCCCGTCGCATCCAGCGACACCGTCAGTGTGAAGGTGGCGCCGCCGCCACCGCGCGGCGCGACGGAGATGTCGCCGCCCATCGCGCGCGCCAGCTGCTTCACCGAGGACAGCCCGAGGCCGGCGCCGCCGAAACGCGAGGCGATGGTGACATTGGCCTGGGTGAATGGGCGGAACAGCCGCTTGATCTCGGCCATGGTCAGGCCGATGCCGCTGTCGGACACCGCGAAGGCGACACCGACCCTGGCTTTGCCCTTTGCCTTGCCCGTTTTGGCAGGACGCCAGGGCGCCACCGCCAGCGCCACGCCGCCCTGCTCGGTGAACTTCACGGCATTGTCGATCAGGTTCTCGAGCGCGGCGCGCAGGCGGACGGGATCACCGACCACCAGCCCCGGCAGCTTGTCGGATATCTCGACCTGGGCCTGGAGCCCCTTGGCCGCCGCGCGTCCGGCGAGCGAATCGCCGGTGCTGCGTGCGAGCGCCCGCAAGTCGAACAGATCCTGCCGCAGCGTGCTGCCGCCCTTCCCGGCTCCCTTGCCCGTCTTGGCAGCGTCCACGAACAGCGTGGCAAGACTCGCCAGATGCTCGGCGCCGGCCTTGATGGTGTCAGCCCAGCGCCTCTCCCGCTCGCCGAGATCGGAGGTCGCGAGCAGATCGCTGATCGCGAGAATGCCGGTCAGGGGGGTGCGGACCTCGTGGGCAAAGGCGGCGAGCGCCGCCTGGACCACATCTGGCGCGGCAGCCTTGGTGGCGCGCTTGCGCGACCGCCCGCCCGCCCCGGACCGCTTCCGAGGCGGTCGCCTGGACGTCCGCGTAGTGCGCACTGCGCGCGTTTTCGCCGCCATAATTCCCCTTCGAAGTATCCGCTTCGAACCCGGGCCGTGAGGCGAGCATGGCACGACGGAACCCCCGGAGTCACGGCAGCGTTTCGCTAACCCCCAGAGAAACTTAACCTAATCCCACCAGCCGGCGGACACTGGCGGGTGTGGCGCCAGCAGCGCGCAACTCCCGCAGTCCCGTCGAGCGGCTGGATTTCGACAGCTTCCGCCCCTCGCCGTCGCGAATCAGGGCATGGTGGCGGAAGGCGGGTTCCGGCAGGCCAAGCAGGACCTGGAGCAGGCGGTGGACCGCAGTTGCGTGAAACAGGTCCTGCCCCCGCACGATCTCGCTGACGCCCTGGAGCGCATCATCGACGACCACCGACAGATGGTAGCTGGTCGGCGTCTCCTTGCGGGCCAGGATGACGTCGCCCCAGGCCTCCGGTCGCGCCGGGACGGTGTCGCGCTCGCCGTCGGGTCCCTCGCCGAGCTCGTTCCAGCTCAGGCCGTCAACGCGGCGGCAGGCGGCCGCCATGTCGAGCCGCAGCGCGTAGGGCGCGCCCGCGGCGACCAGTCGTGTGCGCTCGTCTGAAGACAGCGATTTGGCGTCACCGGGATAGAGCGGTGCGCCGTCGGGATCGCGCGGCCACGGCCCGTCGGCCTCGCGCACGGCCACCAGCCTTGCGATCTCAGCCCGGCTTTCGAAGGCGGGATAGACGAGGTCCAGCGCCGCGAGTCTCTCGAGCGCGGCACGGTAATCGGAAAGATGCTCCGACTGCCGCCGCACCGGCGTCTCCCAGGCAATCCCGAGCCAGGCGAGGTCCTCATAGATCGCCGTCTCGAACTCCGGCCGGCAGCGCGTCGCATCGATGTCCTCGATCCGCAGCAACAGCCGCCCGCCGGTTTCTCGCGCGCGATCGAAGTTGAGCAGCGCGGAATAGGCGTGGCCGAGATGCAGGAAGCCGTTCGGGCTGGGGGCAAATCGGAAAACGGGTGGCATGAATTCTCGCGCTATTCGTCATTGCCAGGCTTGACCCAGCAATCCATCCTCCATGACTCTGTTACGATAGGAGATGGATGGCCGGGTCAAGCCCGGCCATGACGCCGGAGAGAGTTTACCGAGCCCCATGACCATCCATCTCGAAACCCAGTCCGATCTCGAAGAGGCCGTCCACGCGCTGATCAAGCGCGATCCGCGCCTCAAGCCCGTGCTGGCGACCGCGGGCATGCCGGCGTTGCGGCGGCGCGAGCCGGGCTTTACGGGGCTCGCACACATCGTCTGCGGGCAGCAGCTTTCGACCGCCAGCGCATCGGCGATCTGGGGGCGGCTGTCCGCCGCTTTCGATCCGTTCGATCATGATGCCGTGCGCCGCGCCCGCACCGACCGGCTGGGGCGGCTCGGCCTGTCCGCCGCCAAGATCAAGACGCTGAAGCATCTGGCGCGCGAGATCAATGCGCAGCGGCTGAATCTCGAGGTGCTCGCGGAGGAAGATGCCGACGCTGCGCACCACACGCTGATCTCGCTGCCCGGCATCGGGCCGTGGACGGCGGACGTCTATCTCTTGTTCTGCCTCGGCCACGGCGATGCCTGGCCGGCCGGCGACCTCGCCGTGCAGGAGGGCATCAAGATCGGGCTCGGCCTCAAGGCGCGGCCGACGGAGAAGCAGATGGCACCGCTCGCCGAGCCCTGGCGCCCGCTGCGCGGCGCGGCCGCGCATCTGTGGTGGAGCTATTATCGCGCCGTGAAGAAGCGCGAGGGTGTGCTCGCCGGAAACTAAATTTTGCGCATGATCTTTCCGGAAAACCGCTTCGCACTTTTCCGGATCATGCTCTAGCCTCGCAGCCGCTCGCGATCGGCGCGGGCGCATTCGGCCACGAAGTCGACCACGGCCCGCACCGCGGACAGTTCGACCAGATCGGGATGGGCGAGCAGCCAGAGGTCGGCGACGCTGACGAGCTTTTGCGGCGCGACGCGCACGAGGTCCGGATACGTTTCCGCGACGAAGCAGGACAGCGCGGAGATTCCGATCCCCGCGCGCACCGCCGCCAGCATGTCGCCCTGCGACGAGCAACGCATCACCACGGTGCCCTGGCGCGTGATCGCATCGCTCCAGCGTGCCAGCTGCGCGTTGGAATCCTGGTCGGCGAAGCCGATGACGCTGTGCCCCTTCCACTCGCCGCTGCGCTCCGGCAGGGACCGGCCGGCGGCATAGTCGCGCGAGGCATAGAAGCCGGTGCCGAGGCGGCCGATCTTGCGGCCGACCAGGTTTTCCTCGCCGCTATCGACCGGCCGCAGCACGACGTCGGCCTCGCGGCGCCGCACGCTGGCCGGGAACGGATGGGTGATGATCTCGAGCCGGATGTGATCATGCGCGCCGAGAAAGGATCGCAGCCGCGGCATCAGCCAGTGCGAGGCCAGCGTCGCGCCGATCGACAGCTTGACCGTGCCGCGCGCCTTGCGCCCGCCGGCACCAACGGCAGCCTCGGCCCGGAGCGCGGCCGCCGCCATCGCCTCCGCATGCTCGCGCAGGGTACGGCCGTCGGCGGTGAGCACGAATCCATCGGCGGCACGCGCCAGCAGTTTTGTACCGAGCTGTTCCTCCAGAGCGGCGATCTTGCGGCTGACGGTCGGATGGCTCGCATGCAGACGCTTTGCCGCGGCGGTGAAGCTGCCGGTATCGGCGACCGCAACGAAGGTCTTGCAGAGGTCCCAATCCATCGCCGCCTCCGTTCAGATCTGAATATTCGCTTGTTCAATATTGAACGATCACCTGCCCGCCGTCCAACCTATAGTGCGGTCAAACCGCCAGGCGAGGACACGCCCGCCGGCGCGACAAATCGACATGGAAGCGCTCACAATCGGCCGGCAGGCCGTTGACGCGCGTTATCAGGAGGATCGGATGGCACTGCCCGCCTTGCTCAAGAACAATCTGGAGCTGCCCGTCGTCGGCTCGCCGCTCTTCATCGTCTCCGGACCGGAGCTGGTGATCGCCCAGTGCAAGGCGGGTGTCGTCGGCTCGTTTCCCGCGCTCAATGCCCGCCCCGTCGAGAAGCTCGACGAGTGGCTGAGCCGCATCGAGGACGAGCTCGGCGAATACAAATCGCGCAATCCCGGCAAGAAGGTCGCCCCCTACGCCGTCAACCAGATCTGCCATGCCTCCAACGACCGGCTTATGAAGGACATGGAGACCTGCGTGAAGCACAAGGCGCCGATCATCATCACCTCGCTACGGCCGCCGGCGGAGATCGTCGAGGCCGCGCATTCCTATGGCGGGCTGGTGTTCCACGACGTCATCAACGTCAAGCATGCGCGCAAAGCCGCCGAGCAGGGTGTCGACGGCCTGATCCTGGTCTGCGCCGGCGCGGGCGGACATGCCGGCACGCTGTCGCCATTCGCACTGGTGCGCGAGGTCAAGCAATGGTTCGATGGCGCGATCCTGCTGTCGGGCGCGATCAGCGACGGTTTCGGCATCGCCTCCGCGCTGACGCTGGGCGCCGACCTCGCCTACATGGGCACGCGCTTCATCGCCACGCAGGAAGCCAACGCCGATGAAGCCTACAAGTCGGCGCTGACGCAGCATGCTGCGCACGACATCGTCTACACCAACCTGTTCACCGGCGTGCACGGCAACTATCTGGGACCCTCGATCGCCGCCGCAGGGCTGGATCCGGACAATCTCCCGGCCGCCGACAAATCGAAGATGAACTTCGGCTCGGGCGGCAACATGAAATCCAAGGCGTGGCGCGACATCTGGGGATCGGGCCAGGGTATCGGCCAGATCCTGGATGCGCCGCCGGTCGCCGAGCTGGTCGACCGGTTGAAGGGCGAGTTCGATCAGGCCCGGCAGGATTTCCTGATGCGCGCCAGCGCCTGACGTCTCGAACTGGTAGAAATGAAAAACGGGAGGACATCATGAAGCTCGCAGCCGCACTGATCGGCCTGTCGCTGCTGACGCTTGCGACCGGAACCGCCCGCGCCGAAGGCGGTGGCGAGATCCGCATCGGCCAGACCCTGCCCTATAGCGGCCCGGCCTCCGGCTTCGGCGCGATCGGACGGACGCAGGAGGCGTTCTTCGAGAAGGTCAATGCCGAAGGCGGCATCAACGGCCGCAAGGTCAAGTTCATCACGCTGGACGACGCCTACTCGCCGCCGAAGACGGTCGAGCAGACCCGCAAGCTGGTGGAGCAGGACGAGGTGCTGATGATGTTCGGCTCGCTCGGCACCGCCACCAACAGCGCCGTGCAGCGCTACCTCAACGGCAAGAAGGTGCCGCAGCTGTTCGTGCTCTCGGGCGCGACGAAATGGGCCGATCCGCAGAAATATCCGTGGACCATGCCGGGCATGGCCGCCTACGAATCCGAAGGCGTGGTCTATGCCAAGCACGTGCTGCGGACCAAGCCCGGCGCCAAGATCGCCATCCTGTCCCAGAACGACGATTTCGGCCGCGACTATGTCGCGGGCTTCAAGCGCGCGCTCGGCGAGAAAGCCGCAAGCATGATCGTGGCGGAGCAGACCTACGAGACCAGCGCACCGACGATCAGCTCGCAGCTCTCGACCCTGAAGGCATCGGGCGCCGACGTGCTGTTCGGCGTCGTGCTCGGCAAGTTCACCTCGCAGATGGTCAAGGGCGTGGCCGAGATCGGCTGGAAGCCCGAGCTGTTCTTCGTGCCGACGTCGGCCTCTTCGATCTCGTTCCTCGAGCCGGCCGGGCTCGACAACGCGGTCGGCCTGATCTCGTCGAGCAACCAGAAGGACACGATGGACCCGCAATGGGCCAGCGATCCCGGCGTGAACGACTACTTCGCCTTCATGAAGCAATACATGCCGACCGCGGACCTCTCCAACTCCAACTACGCGGCCGGCTACCACTATGCGACGCTGCTGATGACGGTGCTGACGGCATGCAAGGACGATTTCAGCCGCGACAACATCATGCGCCAGGCCGCCTTGCTGAAAGAGGTGAAGCTGCCGCTGCTGCTGCCGGGCATGTCTGTCACCACCGGCCCCGACGACTATCTGCCGTTCCAGCAGTTGCAGCTCCGCCGCTTCAACGGCAAGAGCTGGGTCGGGTTCGGCGACGTGCTGGACGATCGCTAGACTGGAACAGGGTAAGGACACGCCATGATCATCAGCGGCGAACGCCGGATCGGCTATGACGAGATCCAGTCGCGCATCAGACGGGCAGCGAGCGGGCTTCGCGAGCTGGGCCTTCGCGAGGGCGCTCCGGTCGCCATGATGCTGCGCAACGACTTTGCGCTGTTCGAGGTGGTTGCGGCCTCCGCCGCGCTGGGCAGCCCGGTGGTGCCGATCAACTGGCATCTCAAGGCCGAGGAGGTCCGCTACATCCTGACCGACAGCGGCGCGGAGATCCTGGTCTGTCATGCCGATCTGCTGCCGCAGATCCGCGTCGGCCTGCCCGAGGATGTGCGCCTGCTCGTCGTCGCGACGCCACCGGAACTCGCGGCGACCTTCACCATTCCCCCTGAGCTGATCCAGGTCCCGGCGGGCCTGACCGATTGGGATCGCTGGCGCGACAGCCATCCGGAAATGCAGGAGCCGCCACGCCGTGCTGCGGCGATGATCTACACGTCGGGGACCACGGGCATGCCGAAGGGCGTGCGGCGGATGCCGATGCAGCCCGAACAGGCGGCCGCCTCCGAGCGCGTCGGCGCGATCGCCTATGGCATCAAGCCGAGGGACAACCAGGTCGTGCTGATCAACGGGCCGATGTATCACTCGGCGCCGCACTCCTACGGCATGCTGGCATTCCGCAGCTTCTGCACCATCGTCCTCCAGGCACGGTTCGACGCCGAGGAGCTGCTGGCGCTGATCGAGCGCCACCGCGTCACGCATATCCACATGGTGCCGACCATGTTCGTCCGGCTGCTGCGGCTGCCCGAGAACGTGAGACAGCGCTACGACCTCTCCTCGCTGCGCTTCGTCGTGCACGGCGCCGCGCCCTGCCCGCCCGAGATCAAGCGCGCCATGATCGATTGGTGGGGACCGGTCATCAACGAATATTTCGGCTCGACCGAGACCGGCATCCCGGTGTGGCACTCGGCCGAAGAGGCGTTGAAGAAGCCGGGCACAGTCGGCCGCGCCATCGAAGGCGGCATCGTCAAGATTTTTCGCGACGACGGCAGCCTCTGCGGCACCGGCGAGGTCGGCGAGATCTACATGCGCCAGACCGCAGTGCCCGATTTCGACTATCACGGCAAGGCGCAGGCGCGGGCAGAGGCCGGGCGCGACGGCCTCGTCAGCGTCGGCGACGTCGGCTATCTCGACGAAGACGGCTATCTGTTCCTGTGCGACCGCAGGCGCGACATGGTGATCTCGGGCGGCGTCAACATCTATCCCGCCGAGATCGAGAACGTGCTGATCGCCATGCCCGGCGTGCGCGACTGCGCCGTGTTCGGCATCCCCGACGCCGAATTTGGCGAGCGGCTGTGCGCCTGCATCGAGCCGGAGACCGGCGCGCAGCTCTCCGCCGCCGCGGTGCAGGCGTTCCTGCGCGAGCGATTGGCCAACTTCAAGGTACCGAAGGAGGTCCAGTTTCTGGATGCCCTGCCCCGCGAGGCGACAGGAAAGATCTTCAAGCGCAAGCTGCGCGATCCCTACTGGGCGAACCAAACCTAGCAGGACGCGAACGAACAGCGTTTAAAACTATGTTGAGGTTGCAAACGGCGCGCGCATGGTCGATGAGATGCCGGTGCGCATCAGAGCCGGGATCGACATCATGACAGCCTCCGACTTCATCGTTGCACGGGACAATCTCGAAGCCTGCAAGACGATCGCAACCGGGCTTCCCGCGATCGACGCGCTGCCGCAGGATGCACTCCTCGTCAGAGTCGAGCGCTTCGCATTCACCGCGAACAACATCACCTATGCCGTGATGGGCGACGAGCTGAAATACTGGCAGATCTTTCCCGCACCTGAGGGATTCGGCAACATTCCGGTGTGGGGCTTTGGCGAGGTGATCGCCTCGAAACATCCGAATGTCCCGGTCGGCGAGCGCCTGTTCGGCTATTTCCCGATGGCGACGCATCTCGTGATCGAGGCGACCGACGTCAGCAAGCGCGGCCTGCGCGACGGCGCCGCGCACCGGCAGGGCGTGGCACCGGTCTACAATGCCTATGCGCGCGTCGGCGGCGATCCCGCTTATACCGGGCGGCAGGGCGATTACCAGGCGCTGCTGCGGCCGCTGTTCATGTTGTCGTTCCTGGTCGACGACTTCCTCGCCGAGAACGACGATTTCGGCGCGCGCGCCGTGCTGCTGTCGAGCGCATCGAGCAAAACCGCGTTCGGCCTTGCACATCTGCTTCACACGCGCGGCCGCAAGGTGATCGGCCTGACCTCATCGGGCAATACCGGCTTTGTCACCTCGCTCGGCTGCTATGATGAGGTCGTCACCTATGACCGCGTGACGTCGTTGCCATCGGACGCGCCGGTCGCCTTCGTCGACATGGCCGGCAACAGCGAGCTGCGCACCACGCTGCACCGGCATTTCGGCGACCAGATGAAATGCTCGGTACGCGTCGGATTGACGCATCGTGCCACCGAGCCCGACGAAGGCGCACTGCCCGGCGCAAAGCCGCGCTGGTTCTTTGCGCCCGATCACATCCGCAAGCGCGCCAAGGAGTGGGGCCCGGGCGGCATCGAGCAGCGCCTTGGTGCGGCTTGGGCCGGCTTTGCGCCGATGTTGGAGCGATGCCTGACCGTGATCGAGAGCCGGGGACCCGAAGCGGTGCGGCAGGTCTATCTCGACGCGCTGCAGGGCCGCATTCCGCCTGAGCAGGGCCATATGCTGTCGCTGCTCGGGTAAAGCGCTTTTGACATGGACTGATCCAGTATAGCGTCAACCTCAGAGGAAACGCCGCGAAGACGGCCACGAGGTCGCCAATGCTGGACAGGACGAAGGATATTTCCGTCGCCGCACAAGCCTGGCTCGACGATTTCGAGCGGACGCTGGGCAAACCCGATCGCGAAGCACTCGCCCGCCTATTCGTCGCCGAATGTTTCTGGCGCGATGTGCTGGCACTGAGCTGGAACCTGCAAACGATCGCCGGCCACGATGCAGTCGTTCGGGCGCTGACAGCGCTTGCACCAAAGACCGCGCCAACCAATTTCAAGCTGGCTCCGAACCGCGCGCCGTCGCGCTGGGTGACGCGCGCCGGCACGAACAACATCGAAGCCATCTTCAGTTTCGAGACCGCGATCGGCCGCGGCAGCGGCATCGTGCGGCTCATCCCTGATGCCGCCGACGGCGACCGTCTGAAGGCATGGACGCTGCTCACCGCGCTCGACGAGCTCAAGGGCTTCGAGGAGCAACTCGGCACCTCGCGACCGCGCGGCCAGGCCTATTCGCGCGATTTCCGCGGGCCCAACTGGCTCGACCTGCGCAACGCCTCGCGCGACTATTCCGATCGCGACCCGGCCGTGCTGGTGGTCGGCGGCGGCCAGGCCGGGCTCGCGATCGCGGCACGGCTGAAGCAGCTGAAGGTCGACACCCTGATCGTCGATCGCGGGATGCGGATCGGCGACAATTGGCGCAAGCGCTATCACGCGCTCACCCTGCACAACCAGGTGCAGGTCAATCACATGCCCTATATGCCGTTTCCGCCGAGCTGGCCGGTCTATATCCCCAAGGACAAGCTCGCCAACTGGTTCGAAGCCTATGTCGATGCCATGGAGCTGAATTTCTGGACCGGCACCGAGTTCGAGGGCGGCGCCTATGACGAGGCCAAGGGCCACTGGACCGTCACGCTGCGCCGGGTCGACGGCAGCAAGCGCACCATGCATCCGCGCCATGTGGTGATGGGGACCGGCGTCAGCGGCATTGCCAATATTCCAGACATTCCGACCCTCGACAATTTCAAGGGGACGCTGGTGCATTCCAGCCGCTACGAGGACGGCGAGAACTGGACAGGCAAGCGCGCCATCGTCATCGGCACCGGCAACAGCGGTCACGACATCGCGCAGGACCTTCATTCCAGCGGCGCCGAGGTGACCCTGGTACAGCGCTCGCCGACGCTGGTCACCAATATCGAGCCGTCGGCACAGCTCGCCTACGCCACCTACAACGAGGGCACGCTCGAGGACAACGATCTGATCGCGGTCTCGATGCCGACGCCGCTCGCCAGGAAGACGCATGTGATGCTGACCGAGCAGTCGAAGCAGCTCGACAGGGAGCTGCTCGAGGGCCTTTCCGGCGTCGGCTTCAAGCTCGATTTCGGCGAGGCCGGCACCGGCTGGCAGTTCAAATATCTCACCCGCGGCGGCGGCTATTATTTCAACGTCGGCTGCTCCAACCTGATCGTCGAAGGCAAGATCAGCCTTAGGCAGTTCTCCGACATCGAGAGCTTCACGGCCGCAGGCGCACGGATGAAGGACGGCACGGACATCGCGGCCGACCTGATCGTGCTCTCGACCGGCTACAAGCCGCAGGAATATCTGGTGCGAAAGCTGTTCGGCGACGCCATCGCCGACCGCGTCGGCCCGATCTGGGGTTTTGGCGACGGCTTCGAGCTGCGCAACATGTACGCACGCACGAAGCAGCCCGGCCTCTGGTTCATCGCCGGCAGCCTCGCGCAATGCCGCATCAACTCGAAATACCTCGCGCTGCAGATCAAGGCGATCGAGGAAGGGATTTTGGGGCGGACGTAGACACAGCCGTCATTCCGGGGCGCGCGCAGCGCGAGCTATGATGCGCAATTGCGCATCTGAGAATCTATCCATCCTCGAAATATGCCGCGCAATGGATTCCGGGTTCACGCTTCGCGTGCCCCGGAATGACAGAAAGGAAGCACCCATGCCAGCCATTCTCGGCAGCGGCGAGCACCGCTACCGCGTCGTCGAAAATTTCGCGAAGCTGCCTGACGGCTGGCAGCTGACTGACGTCGCCTCCGTCGCGGTCGACAGCAAAGACCGAATCTACGTCTTCAACCGCGGCGCCCACCCGATGGTGGTGCTGGACCGCGAGGGCAACTTCCTCCGCAGTTTTGGCGAAGGCCTGTTCTCCCGCGCACACGGCCTGCACATCGATGCCGACGACAATCTCTATTGCACCGACGACGGCGACCATACGGTGCGCAAATGCACCACCGACGGCAAGGTGCTGCTGACGATCGGCATCCCCGCAAAGCCGGCGCCGTTCATGAGCGGCGAGCCATTCCACCGCTGCACCCACACCGCACTGTCGCCGAAGGGCGAGATCTACGTTTCCGACGGCTATGGCAATGCGCGCGTGCACAAGTTCACGCCCGACGGCAAGCTGATCAAAAGCTGGGGCGAGCCGGGCACCGATCCCGGCCAGTTCAACATCGTGCATAATATCGCGACCGATGCCGACGGCTGGGTCTATGTCGCCGACCGCGAGAACCATCGCGTGCAGGTGTTCGACGGCGAGGGCAAGTACGAGACGCAGTGGAACAATTTGCACCGGCCCTGCGCGCTGTGCTGCTGCGGCGGGGCCAAGCGCCCGACCTTCGTGATCGGCGAGCTCGGTCCCGGCCTCGACATCAACCGCAACGTGCCCAATCTCGGCCCGCGGCTGTCGATCGTCGATGCGCAGGGCAAACGCCTCGCACGGCTCGGCGGCGAGGCAGGGCCAGGCGTTGCCAGCGGTAAATTCCTGGCGCCGCACGGCATCGCGCTGGATTCGAAGGGCGACATCTATGTCGGCGAGGTCGGCGTGACCAACTGGAAGACGAGCTTTCCGGACGAGGGCATGCCGGCCGTGGTGCGCGCGACGCGGTGCCTGCAGAAGCTGGAGCGGGTACTGGAATGAGGCATTGGCGATCGCCCGGCGGTTCCGGGCCGGCCTTGCCCGCCCCTCCCCGAATCACGGCGTTTTTGGGCGCTTCGCCACCCCGCCGCCGCATTGGCTGCGGCTGAATAAGTCGCTCAACGGGCTTCACAATCCCGTCACGCTGCATGTAGTATGTCAGTACATGCTGCTTCGCAGCGTATATTGGAGGCCGGGAGCGTTACTTGAACGCACATGTCTCGCAAGGCAGTTGGCCGGTGTTGGTGCTGAATGCGGACTTCCGGCCGCTGAGTTACTACCCACTGTCTCTGTGGTCGTGGCAGGACGCGATCAAGGCGGTGTTCCTCGATCGCGTCAACATCGTCGCCCATTACGACCAGGCAGTTCGAAGTCCGACGTTAGAGATGCAATTACCGAGCGTGGTTTCGCTCAAATCCTTCGTGAAGCCGACCACCCATCCCGCCTTCACCCGGTTCAACGTCTTCCTGCGCGATCGTTTTGCCTGCCAATATTGCGGCTCGCCCGAAGACCTCACCTTCGATCACATCATCCCTCGCAGCAAAGGCGGTCAGACCACCTGGGAGAACGTGGTCGCGGCATGCTCGCCGTGTAACCTCCGCAAGGGCAACCTCACCCCGGCGCAGGCAAAAATGTTTCCGCGCCAGAGCGCGTTCGCCCCGACCGTGCACCAGCTCCACCGCAACGGCCGCCTGTTCCCGCCGAACTATCTGCACGACAGCTGGCTGGACTACCTGTACTGGGATACGGAGCTGGATCCGTAGGATCCGGCGACCGGCGGACTGTTGACGATGCTGGCAGCCGTGACGATCGCTGCCATCATTTGCGAGCTCAGCTCATCAAAGCTGCCATCGTCCGCCGATAGCGCCTCGCTTTGACTCATCCATACAACCGCTGTAGTTGAGGATTTCGACCAGAACACGCTCTCGCCGCAGACGATCGGTATTCGAGCGAAATCGGAATACCGGGACGATGGTGCGTGCAAGCAGTTGGCTGAAAGTCGTGTCGTCGCTCGTCCTTGCGCTCGCCCATAGCGCCGCTGCACGGAGCACGACATCTGAGCTCACCCCTGCCGGTAAAGCGATTCTCGAAGCCACTATCGCAGGTGATGGCCGGCCGCTGTCCGACCGCCCGGGGCCAACCAGACCAATCGTCTTTCCGTTGGCAATGTGCACCTTCCCCGGCGGTCTCTGCGGCGCGGTACGGCGCGACGGGAGCGTCGCCGTGCCGCCGCGATACGACTGGGTCGGCACGTTCTCAAGTGGGCGCGTCGCCGTGCGCAGCGGCGGCCTTTATGGCTTCGTCGATGAGACCGGGCGCGAGATCGTGTCGCCGCGCTATCGCATCGTCGGCGACTACAGGTTCGGCTTCGCGCAGGTCGATATCGACGGCAAGTCCGGCCTGATCGATCGTGACGGCAAGCTGATGATCGAACCGCGGTACGGCTTTATTCAAGCCATTGCGCCCGATCGCTTCCGCGTCGCGGACAAGCGGCCGCTGGGAGAAGCGATCGACGTCGCGCAATTCCCCGATGAGAGCGACGCTCCGCAGAGCGACAGCAGCTGGGTCGTTGGCGCTCCCGAAAGCACCGGAACCATCGATCGCAACAGTCAATGGATCGAGCCACCCGGCACACGCATCTTCGATCCCGGCGAGCGGTCCGTCCGCATCGCCTCCAGGGTGTTTCCCCGCCAAGGTCCCGCAGAGATCCTATGGGGGCTTCAGCGCGGCGATGGAAGCTGGCTCGTCAAGCCGCAATTCGACCAGATGAATGCGCTCGGCGACGGGCTCGCCCGCATCAGGAGAACGGGAAGACCGGCTTCATCGATCGCGACGGTCAAGTCGTTATCCCGCCCGTTTTCGATGAAGCATGGGCCTTCGCGCCAGGCTCCGCCCACACGGCGGCGCGGCAAGCCAGGAGCGTGGGCGCGATCGACCGCACCGGCGCCTGGATATTCCAAATGGAGGCTGGTGCAATCCGGAGAGCTATTTCCCCCGAAGGCGGACTGCCGTTCGGATGGCATTTCGAGCGTCGCGAGAAATGGGGCCTGCTCGATTTAGACGGCCGTGTCCTGCTGGAAGCCGAGTTCGATAACCCCGTCCAACGCTGCCCCGATGGCCATCTCGCCGTCTTCCAGGATGGCCAATGGCGCTATTTCAGAAGCGACGGCACTCCATTGCAGCCACCCCGCAACGGCCAGATAGTCGGTGCCGGCTGCGCATCGCCCGCACCCTATGTCGTGAAGGCCAGCGACAAGTTTGGGCTCATGGACGGCGACGCCAAGGAGATCACCCCGCCCGACTTCGATGCACTGGTCCCAGTGACCAACGGTGTCTGGAACGCGAAACGCAACGGCAAGTGGGGACGCATCGGACCTGACGGTCATTGGCTGCTCGAGCCGAAATTCGACGATCTGTCGCGAGGCAATCCCATCATTGTCGCAACGGTGAACGCCAAGCGCGGTCTCCTGAAGGCGGATGGAAGCTGGCTAGTCGAACCGAAATTCGACGCTGCACGGCTGATCGACCCCGAAGCAGCGTTGGTCACCACGGATGGCGCATCCGGCATCATCAGCCTGAATGACCAATCATGGATCGTCGTCCTGCGGCGAACCGCAATGTGCGAGATCACTCACGGGATTCTGTCGCAGAACGATGGGCACCGCACCATCCTCTCGCGCAGGGGAGAGACGTGGATCGACGCCGACGTCGACCGGCTCGGGATCGATCTGGAGGCCGGGCTGCTACCGTTCCTCAAAGACGGCAAATGGGGCCTGATGGACACCGCCGGCACAGTCACGATCCAGCCGATCTATGACGAACAGGTCAGCTTCCGGCCAACACTTCGCGGCATCGCCTGGGCCAAGCGCGACGGCCGCGCCTGCCCGATCGACCGGCACGGCCAAGATATTCCGGGCATGGCATGCATCGAGAAGAGCCGAGCGAACGAGGGTGGCGGTTACTTCAGATGCGCAATCGAATGACTAGAATTTCGCTTGGCTGATGCGTCTTCACACCCCGATCGCATTCCGCGCCACTACGTCGCGGTAGAACGCCGCGCTCAGTTTCGGCACCCTCGCCTGTGTCTCGAAGTCGACCCGATAGAGCCCGAACCGTTTCCCGTAGCCGAAGATCCATTCGAAATTATCCATCAGGCTCCAGAGGAAATAGCCGCGGATCGGCACGCCCTCGCTGATCGCGCGCTGCATCTGGGTCAAATAGTTGCGCAGGAACATGATGCGGTCGAGGTCGTAGACCTGGCCGTCGGCGGCGATCCTGTCCTCGGACGAGGTGCCGTTCTCGCTGATGTAGATCGTCTCGATGTTCCAGATTTTTGCGGCGAGGCGCGGCGCCCAATAGATCACCTCGGGGCCGACCCGCAGCCATTCCGAATTCATGTGCGGGAACGAGGTCGGGAACGGCAGCACGTGGAAGCCCGGCGCGCGGTCGGAGGCGGTGACGTAGAACTGCGGCGCGTAGATGTTGAGGCCGACGAAATCGTTCGGCGTGCTGATGATCTTCAACTCCTCCGCGGTGAATTTCGGAGCGTTCGCGCCGGCATAGGCGAGGAAGCCGTCGGTGTACTTGCCCTCCAGCACCACGCCGAGGAAGCCGGCGTTGAGCTCACGCGTCGCAATCTCGGCGGCGCGGATGTTGTCCGGCGTCGCGATCGCCGGAACGCAAGCGGCGATGTTCTCGGCGGCACCAACTCTCGTGCCGGCACGCCCCGAGGCGCGGATCGCCTGCACGGCGAGCCCGTGTCCCAGCGCAACGTGATGACGCGCCTGGTTGAGCTGCGCGGCCGGCAGCTTGAGGCCGGGCGCGTCGATGCCCCAACCATAGCCGAAATTCACGAAGCGCCCGACCTCGTTCACGGTGAAGACGGTCTTGACGCGATCGGTCAGGCGCGCGGCAACATAAGCGGCGTAGTCGGCAAACGCCTTAGACGTGTCGCTCGACTGCCAGCCGCCGACGCGGTCCTGCAGCGCCTGCGGCAGGTCCCAGTGATAGAGCGTGGCGTAGGGCTCGATGCCGCTCGCGAGCAGCTCGTCAACGAGACGGTTGTAGAAGTCGAGCCCTTTCGGATTGGGCTGGCCCGATCCTTCCGGGAACACGCGTGGCCAGGCAATGGAGAAGCGATAGGCCTTGACGCCGAGCGCCCTAATCAGCGCGACGTCCTCCTTGTAGCGGTGATAGTGCTCATTGGCGCGGTCGCCGGTCGAGCCATCCTCGATCTTGCCGGGCGTATGGCTGAAAATGTCCCAGATCGACTTGCCGCGGCCGTCCTCGTTGACGGCGCCTTCGATCTGGTAGGACGAGGTCGCCGTGCCCCAGAGAAAATCCTTCGGGAAGGGCGCGCGGCGGTCGATCGATGCCGGCGTTTCATTCTCCGCGGCCCTGGCGCCTGTCGCGGCGCCAAGCGCGGCGAGACCCGCAAACCTTGTAAATTCGCGCCGCGAGACATCAGCTGGCATCGCTATCTCCGCGCCTGCTCCATATCGATCTGATAAGCGGAAATCCTGTCGATCTCGAAGGCCACGCTGGGCGGCGATTCAGCATCGACCGGTCCTACGCCAACAAAGAATTTCGATCCGATCGCCAGGTTGACGATCATGTACATGGGATCGTCGAAGCCGATCGGCACCTTGATGTCGGACACCGGCCTGCGGTCGATGAAATAGACCAGGCGGTCCTCCTGCCACAGCACACCGTAATTATGGAACGCGCTCGAAGCATCGCCGATCGCGAAATCGAAGCCGCAGGACTGGATCTTCTGGGTCGACGGTATCCGCCAATGCGTCGTCATGACGAGATCGCCCGGCTTCTCGCCGCGGCCTTCCAGAACGTCGACCTCGGGCGGCCAGCCGCCGTCATCCGCCAGCATCCAGAACGCCGGCCACACCGCATGGCCGACCGGGACTTTTGCGCGGATCTCGAAATAGCCGTGCTTCTGCGCGAACGTGCCCTGGGTCGTCAGGATCCCGGAAATGTACTCGTTGTTGAACAGCGCGGGTTTCAATTCCGGCGGCGTGCGGCTGGCGACGATCGACAGCACGCCGTCCTTGACCCTAAACGGATCGAGCCCGAGCGGAGCTGCGGCGCGGCCGGCATAGCGCGGATCGACATAGATCTGCTGCTCGCCATTGGCGCTGGTCTTGCGCTTGAAGTCGGAGCCGTCGCCGCCCCAGTAGCGTGCCTCCGGCCATGCCGCGCCGCCGGCATAGTGCGGCACCCAGTGACCTGTCGCGAGCGGATGCTCGTTGAAATCGTCGTTGAACGTCCGGCGCAGCGTCAGGAACGCGAGCGAGGTGGGATTGACCGTCTCCAGCCTGCGGCACTCGATCGTGGAAGGATCGGTCGTCACTTGCAGCGACATCGTGCCGGGCGCATCACCGAGATCGTCCTGCGCGACGACAGGCGCAGGCACGGCCGACAGACCGATCGCGACCAGAGCACCCTTCGTCCAACGGTCGATCATCATTCCACTTCGAAGATGTCAGGAGAGAAAGGTTAACGCCTCTGTATTTCGGCGCGCAAGTAAGGGCAGGCCGCGCCGGCGGGCGATTAAGAAAACTGGGGTACGCTTGCAAAGCCGGGGCCCGCGGAACTGCAAACAGGGCATTGCCAGCGAATCCTGCGATAGTCGTTACGGTGTATTAAACCTATGGTGGCAATTTGGCTGCGATCCGCGGACCTACCTGCCAGGCCGCGGATCTCTCAGGTCCGGGGTCGTCGCTGATGTTTGCCGAGACACTTGAAGCGGTCCAATCCTCGCCGTCGAAGCGGACAATCTATGTCCGCTTCGTGCTCGCGGCGCTGGCGGTGATGGTTCTGTTCAAGACGTTCAGGTTCGGTCACTGGATCGCCTGGCAGGTCCACGAGCTGTCCGATTTCGACGCCTTCTATATCGTCGCGCGAGAGATCTGGCACGGTCAACTCGATCTGGCTTACCGGTTCGAGACCCTGATCAAGCTTCAGCAGGCATTTACCGGTTCGACCAGCTTCATGCCCTGGACTTATCCGCCGCAATTCGACCTGCTGTTGGCGCCATTCGCACTTCTGCCGGAGGGTATCGCCTATCTGCTGTTCGTCACCGTGACACTGACGGCCTATCTGCTGACGCTTCGTACGATTGCTGGCAAGGATTTTGCGCATGTCCTGGTCGTCATGTTTCCCGCGCTCGCGATCACGGTCGGCTGCGGACAGAATGGCTTTCTCACGGGCACCCTGATCGGTATCGTCTGCCTCAATGTCGAGCGGCGCCAGGTCGTGGCTGGTCTTGCGCTGGGCGCGATGGTGATCAAACCGCATCTGGCCATCGCTGCCGGCTTCTACATGCTTGCGACGCGCCGTTGGACGGCACTTGCGACCGCTACGACAGTCGTACTCACGAGCTCGCTCGCCTGCACGTTGGTGTTCGGATGGCAGATCTGGACCGCATGGCTCGGCGCAATCAGGGAATCGTCGATCTTCCTGGATCGCGGTTTTTATCCGCTATTCCGCATGGTCTCGACCTACGCCGCGCTCGGCCGGGCCGGCCTGCCCTCGAGTATTGCCTTTTGGGCGCAGGCGGCTGCCGCGAGCCTTGCCCTGTTTGCAGTCGCGCTTGCTGTCTGGCTCGGAACGACACGCAGGGCGTCGCCCGCGTTTGCGATCGGTGTCGCCTCCCTGGTCTCGGTG
The DNA here is from genome assembly GCF_018130765.1 of Bradyrhizobium iriomotense. Lineage (GTDB taxonomy): Bacteria > Pseudomonadota > Alphaproteobacteria > Rhizobiales > Xanthobacteraceae > Bradyrhizobium > Bradyrhizobium iriomotense_A. The sequence goes on along the minus strand of NZ_JAFCJZ010000012.1, from coordinate 142,251 downwards.
ATGATCAGTCCCTACGCCTATGACTATGACTTGCCGATCATCGGGATCGGCCTTGCCTTGATACTTCCTGACCTCACGCAAATGGCGAATGCGCGCGAGCGCAGCTTCGTCTACGGACTGATCCTGCTTGCTGGCGCCTACGGAATGCTGCAATCAGCGCGGCTCGCCGCGCAGTTCGGCAATGATGCGGATCTGACCGGAATGGAGGACAAGCTCGCGCCATCCATCGGGGGCTTCGCGATGATGGCGCTGCTGGCCCTGTTGCTGCGGCTCCTGTGGCGGGCAACGCAGCCTGTGGCCGCAGTACCTCAGCCCGCGGAATAATTCCGGCCCGCTGCAATGCCAGTGTCACGCCCCCAAGCGTGAGCGCCATCGCCGCCCATTCGCGCAGACCCAGCGGCTCGCCGAGGATGATCGCGGCGGAGATCACGCCGATCACGAGGACCATCAGCATGCCGGTCGACGCTGCGGTCGGTGGCAGGCGGCGCAGCGTCTCGAACCAGGTGACGTAGCAGAGGCCCGTGGGCGGCCATTGCTGGAGCAACAGCTTCATCAGCGGCCAGTTCAGCGCCCAGCCGAACGCCGTCACGCAAAGGCAGAGAGAGCCGATCGTCCTGTCGTGCCGGGCCGGATCCATGGATAGCGTTTAGCAGGCCCCCCGCTCGACCTCGGCTGGTGCATGCAGGCCATCGCGGAGCAGGGAACCCGAAGCCAGGCCGCTCGTTCACAGGGGAGGCCCGACGCTCTCGGATACATCGCGGGAGCGGTATCCGGGGCCGCCACAGCACAAGGGGAGACACCTCATGCCCACCGCCGAGAAGGATCACGTCTACAAGATCCTGGAGCTGGTCGGATCATCCGAGACCTCGATCGAGGATGCGATCAAGAACGCGATCGGCCGCGCCGCCAAGACCGTCCGCGAGATGAAATGGTTCGAGGTGGTGCAGACGCGCGGCCACATCGAGAACAACGCCGTGCGCCACTATCAGGTGACGCTGCGGGTCGGATTCACACTGGAAGGGTGACGCGGCCGACGCCGGGCAAAACCGTCACGCCGCGGCAGCGTGGTTAACATCTGCCGACGAGAGTCGATCAAGATCTATCGACTCGGACCCGGTTGAATACGGACCGCGCACAATCATCGCGGATATTGCAATAGGCCGTTAAGTCCAAAGTGAGAGGTTTGCTCCGATTTGGAGCAAGCCTGATGGTCACGAGCCGCGAACTCGGCAAGACGCGCCTTCCGCTCTGGGCGGCGGGTTTCGTCGTGCTGATCTGCGTGACGATCCTCGGCTTGAGCGCCTGGCGCGAATGGGAGACGCGCAATGCCGATCTCAGGAACGCCGAGATCGACGTCGCCAACGTGGCGCATTCGCTGGTCCAGCACGCGGACGATACGTTCGAGCTCGCCGACACGATCCTGGTCGGTCTGGTCCACCGGCTTGAGCTCGACGGGATGGGTCCCGACACGATCGCGAAGCTCCAGACCTATCTGCCGACCCGCAAATCATCGGACCGCATCCGCGGCATCTTCGTCTATGACGAGACCGGCCGCTGGCTCGCCACGACCGAGCAAATCGATTTCTCCAAGCTCAACAACAGCGACCGCGAATATTTCCGCCGGCACCGCGACTCCCCGGAAAAGGGCACGCTGATCGGGCGGCCCGTCAAGAGCCGCGCCGGCGGTCAGTGGATCATCACTGCGTCGCGCCGGATCGACCATCCCGACGGCAGCTTCGCCGGCGTCGCCCTGCTCACAATCGACGTCGCCTATTTCGTCAAATTCTACGAGCGCTTCGACGTCGGGCCGAACGGCTCGGCGTCGCTGCTGAACAATGACGGCATCATGCTGGCGCGCAGCCGCGACGAGAGCGGCGTCTTCGTCGGGCGCGACCTGTCGAATGCGCCGTTGTTCAGGGAGTGGAAAAGCCGGCCGGCCGCAGCCGTCTACTATTTCAAGTCGCCGCTCGATAGCGTGCAGCGGCTGAGCTACTACCAGCGCAGCAACCGCTATCCCCTGATGGTGCTGGCGAGCAAGGCCCAGGACGACGTGCTAGCCCCGTGGCGCCGCGCGGCGGCCACGCGCATGACCTTCGTTCTCGGCCTCGTCCTGCTGATCGCGGTGATCGGCTTCTATCTGGTCCGTCAGCTCTTGCAGCGGCAGCGCATGGCGCAGGCCTTGATCGCCAAGGAAGCAAATTTCCGCCTGCTGGCCGAACAGTCCAGCGACATGGTGACCCGGATCGGACTGGATAACCGGCTGCTCTACGTCTCTCCCTCCTGCGTGCGCATCACCGGCTGGTCCGCCGACGAATTGCTGGCGACCTCGGCCCTGGCCGGCATCCACGCGGACGACATGGAACGGGTCGAGCAGGCCATCACCGCGCTGAAGAACGGCGAGGCGGAGGAGGCGCGGTTCGTCTATCGCCAGCGTCATCGCGACAAAGGCGAGATCTGGGCCGAGGCGGCGCTGCACGTGACCCTGGCAGCAGACAGCGGCGAGATCGACGGCGTCGTCGCTGTCGTGCGCGACATGACCGAGCAGAAGGACCTTCAGGACAAGCTCGCCTCGCTTGCGACCACCGACGGCCTCACCGGCCTTGCCAACCGGCGCGCGTTCGACGAACGCCTCACTGATGAATGGGCGCGCGCGCGGCGCGACGGCACGCAGCTTTCGCTCCTGCTGATCGACGTCGATCATTTCAAGAAGTTCAACGACCATTACGGGCATCTGGCGGGCGACGGGTGCCTTCGCGCGCTGAGCCGGATTCTATCCGCTCACGCCAGGCGCCCTGCCGATCTCGCTGCCCGCTACGGCGGCGAGGAGTTCGCCCTGTTGTTGCCGAACACCGGCCCGGACGGCTGCGCCGAACTCGCCGAAGCGATTCGCCGGGCGCTGCACGATCTCGCCATGCTGCATGCGCAAAACCCTCCCTCTCGCCTGGTGACCGTCAGCATGGGCGCCGCGGCAAGCTTCCCATCGGAGACCTCGGCGGACTCCAGCACGCTGGTCGCGGCTGCCGACCGCGCGCTCTACACCGCCAAGGACAGCGGCCGTGACCGGCTGGTGATGTCGGGCCAGGTCGTGCCCTGGCCCGCGAAGACCGCGTGACGGGATCGACCGCTCACCAAGCGTAGCGAACGCTGCGCCGCGCAACAACCGTAGAGACAGTCCCAGGTTTGCCCTCAATACTCGGGCCGGATATGACTGCAATCAGGGCCGGATGTTCGGCCAATCCGAGAGTGTTGCCGTGACTGATGGAATCAAGCTCGTCCTGTTCGACATGGACAACGTGCTCTGCGACTACGACAGGGCAAAGCGTGTCGCCTGCCTGGCAGAGCTGGCGGGGACGAGCAGCGCGTTCGTCCATGAGGCGATCTGGGACAGCGGCTTCGAGTTGCTTGGCGATTCCGGCACGCTCGATGCTGCGGATTACCTGCGAGGCTTTGGCGAGCGCATGGGCTATCCGCTGTCGCTGGACGAATGGGTGGAAGCGCGGCGCCGTTCGATGCAGGCGAATTCCGCGATGCTGGAGACCGTCCGCCGCCTGCGCAAGACCGTCGATATTGCCGTCCTGACCAACAATACCACCCTGGTCACCGACCATATCGACACGCTGCTGCCCAATCTGCGTCCGCTGTTCGGCTCGAGAATCTACGCCTCGGCCCGGTTCAAGACGGCCAAACCGGACCCGCGCTGCTATCGTCTCTGCCTGTCCGAGCTCGACGTAATGCCGCAGGCTGTCCTGTTCGTCGACGATCTCATGGCCAATGTTGCCGGCGCACGCGAGGCGGGTCTGTTCGCGCATCACCACACATCAATGGAGGCGTTCAGCCAGGCCCTCTCGGAATATGGCCTGCTTCATGGATGAATTTGCGTAACATCGTAATGTCGGTGAAGGCGTCCAGGCAGGCTCTGCCCGGGCGCGATCACCTGTCGTGATTGGGGACCCATTCCTCAGCGGTCGAGTCCCAATGATGGGTATCGTCGAAGTGCCGCCACGGGGGCCGCTCTGGTTTTGGCTCGGCGGGCTTTTTCCGCGGTTGGGGCATGAGCGCGCCAAGCCTCATCGTCCAGTCACGGGCGCTCTGTTCCCAGTACGGCCTGTTGAAGGGCGTCAGCATCGGGGCCTCCTTCAAGCAAGAAGCATAGCCATTCTAGCACCATCGAAGGCATGTGGTGTAAGATGCTTCACAGTCCGAGAGGTTTTTTTCCGCTTACTCCTTCGCCCAAGGGGCGGCCGGCGGATCCATGCCGCCCATGGAAGCGTCGAACGGGGGTGCGCCGGCCTTCGTTTCGAGGGGCTGGATTCCAGGCCGGCAAAGCACTGAGACGTTCGATGCTCAACTTCCGTACAGATAGTTCGGCAGCCACAGCGTCAGGCCGGGCCAGATGTACATGAACACCATGCAGACGATCACGATCAGCATGTAGGGCATCATGCCGGAGAAGATCTGGTTGAGCGTGACGTGCTTTGGCGCCACGCCCTTCAGATAGAACGCCGACATCGCCACGGGCGGCGACAGGAATGCGGCCTGGAGGTTGACGAAGACCAGCACGCCCCACAGGATCGGATCGATGTTGAAGTGCTTCAGCATCGGCAGGAAGATCGGCACGAAGATCACGATGATCTCGGTCCATTCCAGCGGCCAGCCGAGCAGGAAGATGATCGCCTGCGACAGGATCATGAACTGGACCGGCGACATGTTGAGCGAGAGCACCCAGCTTTCGAGCAGCGCCTGGCCGCCGAGGATCGCGAACACCGCCGAGAACAGCGCCGAGCCCACGAAAAGCCAGCACACCATCGAGGTGGTCTTGGCGGTCAGGAACACCGCTTCCTTGGTGCGCTTCCAGTCCAGCGTCCGGGCCTGGAATGCGAGCAGGAAGGCGCCGGCCGCACCCACTGCCGCCGATTCCGTCGCGGTGGTGATGCCGAACAGGATCACGGCGAGCACGACCACCGTCAGGATGCCGAGGGGCATCACGGACATGACCAGGAGCCGCAGCACCTCGAACTGCTCGGCCTCCATGGTCCAGTAATAATAGAGGAGCATGAGCGCGCAGATGCCGGCGACGACGGCAAAATAAGTATAGAACTCGGGCGGCGGTCCGGACTCCGCGGGCGCGGCCGTGATCTTGCCCCGCAACTCGGCACTGCCCATCTGCTGGAGCACCTCGGGCTCGTTCGTCGTGGCCCTCTCCGACCGGCTGGCGGCGCCGCCGAGCTCCTCGAGCTTTTCTTCGGCGCTCTCCTGCTGCTGGGCGCCCGCGCCGAGCGGCTGGAGCGTCTCCTCTGCGCGCGGCTGTTGCTGCGTCGCGGCCGCGACCGGCGTTTGAATGTCAGCCTGCTGGTGGATCACGACGTACCACCAGGCGGCCCAGAGCGTTGCGAGCGTGAGGACCAGCGGCACCAGCGCGTAGCCGAGGCTCTTCACGAGCGTCAAATAGGTGACGCGGGCGCCCTCGACGCCGGCATTGACGATCCTCGCAGGCGCCACCAGCGCCGCAACGAGCGCCGGCAGCACTTTGCGCGAATAGGCTTGCTGCAGCGCGACGATCCACGGACGGACCGGAACCGTGACTTCGCTTTCGGGAAGCTTCGGCGCAATCTTCGGATTGAGGAGCGCCCAGCCGACGATGTAGACGAGATAGAGGAAGGCCAGGAAGAAGCCAGGAAACATCGCCGCCGCGTAGAGCTTCACCACCGACTGTCCGGCCACGGCCGCGTAGACGATGATCATCACCGAGGGCGGAATCAGGATGCCGAGCGTGCCGCCGGCGGTGATGACGCCGGAGGCGAGCTTGACGTCATAGCCGGCCTTCAGCATCGGATTGAAGGCGATGACGCCCATCAATACCACGACCGCGCCGACGAGCCCGCTTGCGATGCCCCAGAACGTGCAGACAATCAGCGTCGCCACCGCGAGCGAGGCAGGCACGCGGCGGAAGGCGAGCTGGATCGAGTAGAACATCTTGTCGACCAGCGCGCCGCGCTCCATGACGTAGCCCATCAGCACGAACAGAGGGATCGAGATCAGGACGTCGTTGGTCATCGCACCATAGGTGCGCTGAACCATCAGGTCGAAGATGTGGTTGTCGCCCCACGCTTCGCCCGCCCGGTGATAGGCGAAGAAGCCGAAGAACATGCCAAGCCCCATCAGGGTGAAGGCGGTCGGAAAGCCCATCATGATCACGACCACGATGAGGACGAGCATCAAGAGGCCGAGTGCCGGATCGCTGATCATCCCTGCAGGTCCCCGCCCATTCCGCGCTGCCGCGCGCTTTCCTCAATGTCCTGTGCGCGTGCGATCGCTGCCTTCCGCGCCTCTTCGTCAACATGTTCGCTGTGCGCGAGCTGCTCCTCGATGACATCGATTTCGGAGACATCGGCGAGCCGGCTCGGCCAGGTCCCCGTCTTGAGACAGATCACGCAGCGGGCGATTTCGGCTGCCCCCTGCAGCAGCACCAGGGCGCCCGCGAGCGGAATCATGAACTTGAATTGGTAGACCGGCGGCCCCTCGGCGGTGACGTTGGAATGCTCGTTGATGCGCCAGGAATCCAGCGCATAGTCCCATCCGGCATAGACCAGCGCGGCGATGCCGGGCAGGAAGAAGGCGAAGTACAGCGCGAGGTCGAGGCTCGCCTGGGTGCGCGGCCGCATCGAGGAGTAGAGGAAGTCACCGCGAACATGCGCGTTCTGGGCCAGCGTATAGGCGCCCGCGATCATGAACAGGGTGCCATACAGCATGTTCGAGGCGTCGAAGATCCAGGCGGTCGGCATGTTGAGGATGTAACGCTTGAAGACCTCGGCGCAGACCAGCGCCATCAGGCCCACGACCAGCCAGGCCGCGACCTTGCCGGTCCACGTGCTGATCGCGTCAATGGTGTACAGAAGGCGCTGCGGATTCATGTGCGTTGCCACCGCCAATCCTGGCGTCACTGCTGACTAGAGCATGATCCGGAAAAGTGTGCAGCGGTTTTCCGAAAAGACCATACTCAAACAATAACCTAAAGCGCGATGGCGATTCATCCTGATTCCATCGCGCTTTAGAGACGAGACAAGCGCCCTCCGGGTTGCGGTCCCGGATGACGCTTCGATCGTGCGATGAGCCTGCTAGCTCTTCTTCTTGGCGTTGGGACCAAAATAGTGGGCGTAGGCCATGCGGCGGCTGACCACCGTATCCTGCTCCCACTGCGTCGCCCTCTTGGCGAAGGCCAATTGCGATTCGACGATCTCCTTGAACAGCGGGTTCTCTGCCGACTTCTTCTCGGCCACCTGGTCGAACACCTCCAACTGCTTCTGGAGGATCGAGTCCGGCGTCTTGTAGAACTTGACCTTGTCCTTGGTCTGCAGCTCCTCGTAGTCCTTGGAATAGCGGTCGATCGCCTTCCAGGCCATGTCCTGGCCGGCCGCGTCGACAGCATTGGCGATGATCGCCCTCATCTTCTCCGGCAGCGCGTCGAACTTGGTCTTGTTGAACAAAATCTCGAACTGCTCGGCGTTCTGGTGGTAGCTCTGGAGCATGCAGATCTTGGAAACATCCGGGAAGCCGAGGACGCGATCGGATGTGGCGTTGTTGAATTCGGCCGCATCCAAGAGGCCACGGTCCATCGCCGAAACGATCTCACCACCCGGCAACGCGTTGACCGCTGCGCCCAGGCCACTGAACACGTCGATGGAGATGCCGACGGTGCGGAATTTCAGGCCCTGGAAATCCTCCACCTTGGTCATCGGCTTCTTGTACCAGCCGAGCGGCTGGGTCGGCATCGGCCCGTACGGGAACGAGACGACGTTGGCGCCGATCGAGGCGTAGAGCTTCTCGAGGAGCTCCTTGCCGCCGCCATAGCGGTGCCAGGCGAGCAGCATGTTGGCATCCATCGCATAGCCCGGACCCGAGCCCCACAGCGCCAGCGCGTTCTGCTTGCCATAGTGATAGACGAGCACGCCGTGCCCGCCGTCGAGCGTGCCCTTCGACACCGCATCCAGCAGGCCGAAGGCCGGCACCACAGCGCCGGCGGGAAGCACCTCGATCTTGAGGTCGCCGCCAGTCATGTCGTTGACCTTCTTGGCATAGTCGAGCGCGTATTCGTGGAAGATGTCCTTGGCCGGCCAGGTGCTCTGCCAACGCATGCTGATCGGCCCCTGCGCCTGGACGATGGTTGGCGCGGCGACAGTGGCGGCCGCCCCGGCAGCGGCAGTCTTGAGGAAACGGCGACGCGTCGACGCGCCGTCCTTGCTCGTCTTCGTCATGATGTCCTCCCTCAGCGCGATCCGTGACGGATCGCCCCTTTTTTGTAAGGAGAAGACGAGGACTTGCGCCGGACTTTGGCAAGAAAGTTCCTGACGATGCGACGTTACGACGCGGAGGGCGTGCAGGACGCCGCCAACTCGCCTGTTCGAATTATTCCCCGCCTGTCGGATTAAATTAGGCGGCAGCGTAAAGCGCGCCTGCTGCGCATGACGCGCCGCACCGCACCATTATGCCAGATGACACGCCACGAAGTGTCCGCCCGCCCCCTCCTTCAGCTCGGGCGCGCTTTCGGCGCAGCGCGGCTGGGCGATCGGGCAGCGGGTGTGGAAGTGGCAGCCTGACGGCGGCTTCATCGGGCTCGGCACGTCGCCCTTGAGCCGGATGCGCTCGCGCTTGAGCTTGGGATCGGGCACCGGCACCGCCGATAGCAGCGCCTTGGTATAGGGATGCTGCGGATTGCGGTAGAGGTCGCTGGCCTTGGCGAGCTCGACGATGCGGCCGAGATACATCACCGCGACGCGATCGGAGATGTGCTCGACCACCGAGAGGTCGTGGGCGACGAAGAGATAGGTCAGGTTCAGCTCGGCCTGGAGGTCTTCCAGGAGGTTGATGACCTGCGCCTGGATCGACACGTCGAGTGCCGAGACCGGCTCGTCGCAGACGATCAGCTTCGGCTCGACCGCGAGCGCGCGTGCGATCACGATGCGCTGGCGCTGGCCGCCGGAGAATTCGTGCGGGTAGCGCCGCATGTGCTCGGCCTTCAGGCCGACCTTGACCAAGAGGCCCGCGACGCGCTCCTCGCGCTCCTTGGCAGACGAGGCCAGATTGTGGATGGTGAAGGCCTCGCCGAGAATGGCGCCGACCGTCATGCGCGGATTGAGCGAGGCGAACGGGTCCTGGAACACCAGCTGCATGTTCCGCCGCATCGCGCGCAGGTCAGTACCGCTGAGCTTGCGCACATCCTGGCCATCGAAGGTGACCTCGCCGTCGGTCGGCTCGATCAGGCGCAGCACGCAGCGGCCCGTGGTGGACTTGCCGCAGCCGGATTCGCCGACGAGGCCGAGCGTCTCGCCGCGATTGACCGAGAACGACACGCCGTCGACCGCATAGACGCTGCCGACCTGGCGCGACAGCAGGCCGCCGAGCACGGGGAAATGTTTCTTCAGGCCGCTGACGCGGAGCAAGGGTTCGCTCATGACGCGGCTCCCAGATTCGTATCGCCGAGGTGACAGGCCATGCGATGGCCGGGCGAAACCTCGCGCAGCAGCGGCTCCTTCTCGGTGCAGACATTCATGGCGAACTTGCAGCGCGGCGCGAAGCGGCAGCCGACCGGCGGATTGATCAGGATCGGCACCGAGCCGCCGATCGCCTCTAGCCGCGTCTTGTGCTCGCTGTCGAGGTCGATACGCGGGATCGAGCGGATCAACCCTTGCGTATAGGGGTGACGGGGATCACTGAAGAGATCGTCGACAGGCGCTTCCTCCACCACCTTGCCGGCATACATCACGACGACGCGTTGCGCGGTCTCGGCGACGACGCCCATGGCATGGGTGATCAGCATCACCGCCATGCCGAAGCGCTCCTTCATGTCCTGGAGGAGGTCGAGGATCTGCGCCTGGATCGTGACGTCGAGCGCCGTGGTGGGCTCGTCGGCGATGATCAGCTTCGGCTTGCAGGCGAGCGCCATCGCGATCATCACGCGCTGGCGCATGCCGCCGGAGAACTGGTGCGGATAATTGTGCACGCGGCCTTCGGCGTTGGGGATCTGCACCAGCTTCAGCATCTCGATGGTGCGCTCGAGCGCCTGCTTCTTCGTCACGGCTTCATGCCGGCGCAGGCTCTCGGCGATCTGCTCGCCGATCGTGAGCACCGGATTGAGCGAGGTCATCGGCTCCTGGAAGATGAAGCCGATCTCCTTGGCCCTGATCTCGTCGAGCTGATTGCTGGTCAGCGGCACGAGATCGCGGCCCTCGAAGATGATCTGGCCGGCCGCGATCCGGCCCGGCGGCATCGCGATCAGCTTCAGGATCGACATCGCGGTGACGGTCTTGCCGCAGCCGGATTCGCCGACGACGCAGAGCGTCTCGCCCTTGTTGATGGAGATGTCGACGCCGTCGACGGCCTGGAGGATGCCGTCGTCGGTGGAGAAGTGGGTTTTCAGGCCCTTGATCTCGAGCAGCGGCGCCATCAGATCACCCGTCGCGCATCGAGCGCATCCCGCAGGCCGTCGCCGATGAAGTTGATGGCGACCACCGCGATGAAGATTGCCCCGCCCGGGAACAGCGCCCAGTGCGGACCGATATCGAGAAAATCCTTGGCATCATACAGCAGCCGGCCCCAGGTCGGAGTATCGGGCGGAAAGCCGAGACCGAGGAAGGACAGCGTCGATTCCGCGATGATGGCGGCGGCGACGTCGATGGTGCCGGCAATGATCACCGGGCCGACCGCATTGGGCAGGATATGGCGCACCACCTGCCGCACCGGGCTGGCGCCGAGCGCGCGGGCCGCCTCGACGAACTCCTTCTCGCGGATCGACAGGAACTGCGCGCGCACGAGCCGCGCCACCGGCATCCAGCGCAAGCCCCCGATCACGAGCACGATCAGGATGAAGATGCCGCCTTCGGGACCGAACACCTGCTTCAGCCCGTCGCGGAAGAGATAGATGAGCAGGAGCAGCAGCGGCAGTTGCGGCAACGACAGGAAAAGGTCGGTGAGCCACATCAATCCGTGCCCGAGCGCACCGCGCGACATGCCCGCGAGCGCGCCGATCAGCGTGCCGATGAAGACCGAGACCAGCATCGCGGCGAGCCCCACCGCGAGCGAGATGCGGCCACCATAGATCATGCGCGCCAAAATGTCCTGGCCGAGATCGTCGGTGCCGAAGGGATGGGCGAGCGAGGGGCCCTGCATGCCGGCGACGATGTCGATGTCGTTGATCTTCACACGCCACACGAAGGGCCCAACCACGACGGCGAGCACCAGAATGAGGAGCAGGAAGGCGCTGACGACGGCGAGTTTGTGGCGGCTGTAGCGCCGCCACGTCTCGCGCCAGGGCGAGTAGACGCCCCGCTCAGCGGAGGGAGATGCGAGGGTCAAGCCAGCCATAAAGGACGTCCGCGATGAGGTTGAACAGCACCACGAGGCACGCGAAGACGAAGGTGACGGCCATCACCACCGGCGTGTCGTTGGAAAGGATGGAGGAGATCAGCAGCGAGCCGATGCCGGGGATGCGGAAGATCTGCTCGGTGACGATGGCGCCGCCGAACACCGCAGGCATCTGCAACGCGATGAGTGTGACCACGGGGATCATGGCGTTGCGCATCACGTGCTTGACGATCACCGTGGCCTGGCCGAGGCCCTTGGCCCGCGCCGTAGTGACGTAGTCGAGCCTGATGACGTCGAGCATCGCCGAGCGCACGAAGCGCGTCATCGACGCCGCCTGGAACAGGCCGAGCACAGCCACCGGCATGATGGCCTGACGGATCATCTCCAGCATCCAGCGAATGCCGGTGGCCTTGATATCGGTGGTGTAGACGAAGGGCAACCAGTCCAGCGTGACCGAGAAGATCAAGATGAACAGGATGCCGGTGAAGAAGGTCGGCAGCGAGAAGCCGACGAAGGCGAGCGTGTTGGCGATCTGATCGAACAACGAATAAGGCTTCGTCGCGGCATAGACCCCGACCGGAATCGCGATCAGCAGCGCCAGGATCTGCGCCGAGCCGATCACGTAAAGCGTGGCCGGCAGGCGCTGGAGGATCAGCGTGTCGACGTCCATCCGGCTGACGAAGGAAAAGCCCCAGTCCCCGTGCAGCATGGCGTTGAGCCAGTGCAGGTAACGAAGGTGGATCGGATCGTCGAGACCGAACTTGGCCCGGAGTGCGGCTTGCACCTCGGGCGGCACGTTCGGGTTCGTCGCCAGTTCAGAGAACGGGTCGCCGGGGGCGAGCGCAAGCACGACGAACAGCACGACCGAGATTCCGAGCAAGCTCGGAATCGCGATCAGGAGGCGACGCAGGACGTATTGACTCATGAGGGAAGGCCCCGTCTAGAGCTGGGGGATCATTCCTCGCGGTACCAGTCGAACAGATTGTCGGTTTCGTTGGCCCATCCCGAGATCACCGGGCGCAGCGTGTTCGAGGCTGCCTCCACCTTGAGCCGGTGCTGCGCCGGAATGAACACGGTCTCCTGGAACAGGATGTCGTTGGCCTTGATATAGAGCGCCACGCGCTTGACCGGATCCATCTCGCCGTCGGCGGCGTCGATCGCCGCGTCGTAGTCCTTGTTGACGAAGCGCGGGAAGTTCGTGCCCTGCCACTTGTTCTCCTTGGTGGCGACGTTGCTCGAATGATAGCGACGCATGTGCTGGGCCGGATCCGGCTGGCTCATCGGGATCTGGAACATTTCGATGTCGGCGTAGAATTTCGCGTAGGTGTCGGGATTGGCGACGTCCGACGAGAAGAACACCGAGGCCACGACCGATTTCAGCTCGACGTCGATGCCGGCCTTCTGGCAGGCCTGCTTGACGATCGCCTGCGTCTTCTGGCGCGGGCCGTTGATCGAGGTCTGGTACAGCAGCTTGAGCTTCTTGCCGTCCTTCTCGCGGATGCCGTCCGCGCCCGGCTTCCAGCCGGCATCGTCCAGAATCTTCGAGGCCTTCTCGATGCTGAACTCCCAGGAGGTGTTCTTGGAGACGAACTTTTCCGGACCGTTGAGGAAGTTCGCGGTGGTGCGGCCGGCGCGGCCGTAGATCGCCTTCTTGATGGAATCACGATCGACCAGCAGCGACATCGCCTTGCGCACGGCGGGGTCGGAGAACAGCGGATGCTTGGTCTTCATCGACGACTTCTCGCCGTCGACCTCGGTGTTGGGGTCGGTGAAGTTGAGCGCGATGAACTCGGTGTCGCCGCCGACGGCGTAGATGGTCTTGCCCTTGCCGCCCTTCTCCAGGCGCAACAGCACGTCGTCCTCGACCTGGATGTTCCAGCCGAAATCGTACTCGCCGGTCTGGATCACCGCGCGCGCGGCCGAGACGGCGTCGCCGCCGCCCTTCATCTCGAGCGTGTCGAAATAGGGCCGGTTCGGCATGTGATAGTCTTTGTTGATCTCACCACGGATGAGATCGCCGGGCTTGAACTCGATGAATTTGTAGGGGCCGGTGCCGACAGGCGCGAGGTTGTTCGGCGCCTCGCGCGACTTGGACCCCTTGTACTCGGCAAACAGGTGCTTGGGCAGAATCTGTCCGGTTGCGCCGACGAAGGCATCCGCCCAGAACGGCGTCGGCTTCTTGAAGGTGAGGCGGACCGTCAGATCGTCCACCTTCTCGACCGTGATGTCGCGATAGGTCGCGACCGTGACGGCGGCCGTCGCGGGATCGATGATGTATTCCCAGGTGAAGACGACGTCGTCGGCGGAGAACGGCTTGCCGTCATGCCACTTCACGCCGGGCTTCAGCTTCCACGTCACCGACTTGCCGTCGGCGGCGAGCAGGCCGTTCTGGGTCGAGGGAATTTCGGACGCCAGGACCAGCTTCATGTTGCCGTCCGGATCCCAGCAGGCGAGCGGCTCGTAGAACAGGCGCGAGCCGTCCTGGTCCTTGGTGCCGGTGGCGAAGTGCGGATTGAGCAAGGTCGGGCCCTGCCACCACAACAGCTTCAGCGCACCGCCGCCGCCGCGCTTGGTCGGCTTGTAGACCGAGGGACCTTCAGCCATGGCGACGCCGCCAAGCGCCAGGATCTGGTTGGCCAGGGGGGCGGTGAGACCGACCGCGGCGAGGCGCTTGATGAAGGCGCGGCGATCCATCCGCCCGTCCTTCACCTGACCGATCATCGAACGCAGTTCTTTATCCAGCATGGTTGTCCCCCGTCTGGTTCCCGTATGGATGCAGGCGGCCGCAAGACGCGGCCGCCGAGTTTGGCTGGCGGTAGATGGCACACCGATTAGGGGGCACGTCAACTGGGACCGTGTGTATGCAAACGGTCTTCTGGCTGTCCGTTGGGCAAAACCATGTTCCGCAGCCCAAGCGTTTGGCAATCCGGCGCCAAAATGCGCCGGAAACCGCGCTGCACTGCGGAAAATTTGTTCGCCGGATCAGACGAAGTATCGAGACGAAATTCTACACCACGGACATATCGAGCGGCGGCGCGACGTGGTCCGGCAGCGGACATACGTAAGGTGTCTTCGCCGTGCGCTTCTGAAGATCGGCTTTGGCGGCCTTGATCAGTTCGGGATCCGTCAGCGCCTTGATGCCGAGCCCGGCCATCGCCTTGGCCGCCTGCACCATGGCCTTGTGCGCGTGCGGACTCTTGCCCTGCGCCACCACCTGCCAGGTGTGGAAGGGCGTGCCGATTGCAACCGTGGGTGCGTGAACCTGCACGGTCGGCACCACCCAGCTGACGTCGCCGACGTCGGTCGAGCCGACCAGCGGGTTGCGCTTGGCGTCGAGCGGCACCAGGAAGTCGGCCAGCGGCCGATCGGTCGGCTCCATGCCGATCGCGTAATAGACCGAGGAGATGTCCTTGTCGCTCAGTGTCGCGCGGATCTCTGTGGCGAAGCTCTTGTCCGCATCGTCGAAATGCGGCGGTCCGAGCTCTTCCATGACCCGATGCAGCGCCTGCTCGAGCGGCGCGTTCGGCAGGATGTTGGAGACCGCGGAAATGATCTTCATCTCGACCTTGGTCTCGGTCATCAGCGCAGCCCCCTGCGCGATCTTGGACACGCGCTCGACCAGCTCGTTCATGCCGGGAAGATCGCGAGCGCGGATCGAGTAGCGCACGCGCGCATGCGCCTGCACCACGTTGGGCGCGATGCCGCCGGTGTCGAGCAACGCGTAATGCACGCGTGCATCGCTCGGCATATGCTCGCGCATGTAGTTCACGCCGACATTCATCAGTTCCACGGCATCGAGCGCGGAACGGCCGAGATGCGGCGAGGCCGCCGCATGCGAGGTGCGGCCGGTGAAGATGAAGTCGGCGCGCGTGTTGGCGAGCGACGGCGTCACCGCCACTTCCCAGAAGCTGTGCGGATGCCAGGTGATGGCGATGTCGGCGTCCTCGAACGCGCCGGAGCGCACCATGAAGGCCTTTGCCGCGCCGCCTTCCTCGGCCGGGCAGCCGTAATAGCGCACACGGCCGGGCACCTTGTTCTCGGCGAGCCAGTCCTTCACCGCGGTCGCGGCGAGCAGCGCGGCGGAGCCAAGCAGGTTGTGGCCGCAGCCATGGCCGTGGCCGCCGGTCTCGACCGGACGGTGTTCCGCGACGCCCGCCTCCTGGCTGAGCCCTGGCAACGCGTCATATTCACCCATGAAGGCGATGACCGGCCCGCCCTCGCCCCACTCGCCCATTACCGCCGTCGGAATGCCCGCGACCTTCTCGGTGATGCGGAAGCCCTGATGGCGCAGCTCCGCGAGATGCTCGGCGGCAGACCGCGCCTCGGTGTAGCACACCTCCGGCATGCCCCAGACCTTGTCGCTGAGGTCGATGAAACGCGCCTTGATCGTGTCGACGCCACGCCAGATGTCGCTGCGGTTATCCATGCTTCGGTCCGTGATCCCTTGGTCAAACGAAGCGGCAATGGTTAGCAGCTTCATTGCAGCCCGCCTAGCACCTCGCCGGACAGCAGCCATGCGGCCGGTGCCGGATCGCGCGGTTGCCCGCCCCCCGTGCACGAGGCGTTTCCGTGCGTTTCGAAGATTTCATGCGGCCCTCCGGAATAGTTGAGGAACGAGGCTTTCAAGACGGCCCTCTCCGGCCTAAATTATCCGTGCTTCGCGCGTCGTCCCGCATGAGTGGCGGCGCGATGCACTCAGCCAGGAGAACTCCATGCCCGCCCTGACCGAATGGAGAGTGCCGCCGGCCAATCAGCCGCGTGCAAGCGATTACGGTTTCGATCTCGATCGCGCACTCGCTTCCGTCGTCGGCCTGCACGCCATCGTCCCGCCGGACGCATTCAGCGCCGAGACGCTGGGCACCGAACGCGCCGGCAACGGCGTCGTGATCGACGACGGGCTGGTGCTCACCATCGGCTATCTCATCACCGAGGCGGAATCGGTGTGGCTGCATCTCGCAGATGGACGCGTCGTCGAGGGGCATGCGCTCGGTTTCGATTCCGTCACCGGCTTCGGCCTCGTGCAGGCACTCGGCGAGCTCGACGTCGAACCCTTGCCACTCGGCAATTCGGCCGATACCCGCATCGGCGACCGCGTCGTGGTCGGCGGCGCCGGCGGCCGCACGCGATCGGTCGCGAGCCAGATCGTGGCCAAGCAGGAATTCGCCGGCTACTGGGAATATCTCCTGGATGAAGCCGTCTTCACCTATCCCGCGCACCCGAACTGGGGCGGCACCGGCCTGCTCAACGAACGCGGCGAGTTGATCGGCATTGGTTCGCTGCAGCTCGAGCGTGAACGCGACGGCAAGGCCGAGCACGTCAACATGATCGTGCCGATCGACCTCTTGAAGCCGATCCTGGAGGATCTGCGCAAGTTCGGCCGCGTCAACAAGCCGTCCCGGCCCTGGCTCGGGCTCTACTCGACCGAGATCGACAACCGCGTGGTGGTGATCGGGATCTCCGCCAACGGCCCGGCCGCACGCGCCGAGCTCAAGACCGGCGACGTCATCCTCGCCGTGGACGGCGAGAAGATCACGAGCCAGACTGCGTTCTACAGGAAGATGTGGGCTCTCGGCGCCGCCGGCGTCGACGTGCCGCTGACCATCCATCATGAGGGCGTCACCTTCGACGTCACGGTGACCTCGACCGACCGCTTCAAGCTTTTGAAGGCGCCGAAGCTACATTGACCCCAAGCCAGGGAAGCCGCGATGAGCGAGGCCGTGATCGACGACATCGTGGCCGTACTGCCGCCGCTGCTCAATGCGCTTGAAGCACTCGGCTTCTTCCAGCGGCATTTTCACCCGCCGGCCTTTGCCTCGGTGATGAACGCGATCGGTGCGCCGGACGAAGCGCTGCAGATATCACACGCCGCGATCGGCGAATGGCCGGAGCAGTTCGCCGGGTTGCGCGAACGACTCGATCGCGCCTGCAACGAGACACTCGCCGCCTTTGCCGGCATCCGCGAGGTCGAGCGCGGCAATGGCGATCTCGTCGCCGTCTTTCGCGCGCTACGCCACGTGCCGCGCGCGCAGGAGGCGCTCTATCCCCTAGCGGCGCAATTTCCGCCGGTAAGCAGCTTCTTCCTCAACACCGCAAATCGCGAGAACGAGGATCTGCTGACGCGGCTGGAAGCCGGCGCGAGCGAGCACACCGGCATCTTCCACGACCACAACGAGCCCGGCAACCGCGGCGGCTTCTCGGTCTATGTCCCCGAATATTACAGGCCCGACCGCGCCATGCCGCTGGTGATCGCGCTGCATGGCGGCAGCGGCAACGGCCGCGGCTTTCTCTGGAGCTGGCTGCGCGACGCCCGCAGTCTCGGCGCGATCCTGGTGGCACCGACTGCGACCGGCCCGACCTGGGCACTGATGGGCGACGACGCTGACACGCCGAACCTGATGCGCATCCTCGAGAGCGTCCGCAGCCGCTGGAGCATTGACGCCTCGCGCATGCTGCTGACAGGCATGAGCGATGGCGGTACCTTCTGCTACGTCACCGGCCTTGAGAGTGCTTCGTCCTTCACGCATCTTGCGCCGGTCTCGGCGACCTTCCATCCGCTAATGGCGGAGATGGCGGACGCCGCGCGCATGCGGGGGCTGCCCATCTTCATCACCCACGGCAAGCTCGACTGGATGTTTCCGGTGCAGACCGCGCGGCAGACGCAGACTGCGCTCTCCGCCGCCGGCGCCGACGTCACCTACCGCGAGATCGACGACCTCAGCCACACCTATCCGCGCGAGATCAACGCGGAGCTGATGGCGTGGCTGAATGGGAAATGAACAACTTCTCCTTAGATGCGCCGCATGGCCGCGGAACCATCGCACCGTGCCGACGTTATCGGCGCGACACCGGAGGCTTGCTATGAGAACTTTTTTCGGAATGATCCTGGGCGCGCTGCTGCTTGCAGGCGGCGTCTATGTCCACGACTCCATGCAGACCTCGTCGGTCGCCAATGGCGAGGTCGCGACCACCAATCGCACCATCGTGAACTGGGATGTCGCCAAGGCCGATTGGGAAGCGCTGCGTGATCGCGCCCACAAGGACTGGATCCGGATTTCGTCCAAGTAATTCCGTCCGAGCGACATGAACAAGGCGCCGTCGCGGGTCCGCGGCGGCGCCTTCATGTTGGCTGCGCTCAACGATCGCGCGCGTCAGTTCATCTTGGCTTTGCGGGCATCGGCGATGACCTGCTCGAATTCGGTCATGCTGAGCACGCCGGGTACGCGGTACTTGCCGACGATGAAGGACGGGGTGCCGCGGAAACCGAAGGCTTCGGCCTGCTCGTTGTTGCGCTTGAGGATGGCGTCGATGTCCTTGGCATGACCGGTGAGATCGCGCTTCAACCGGTCCATGTCGACGCCGGCGGCCGCGAGCAGCTCGTTGATGCGCGGCTCGGTCAGACGCGAAGAGACGCCCATCATGGCGTCATGGGCCTGGTGGTACTTGTCCTGGAATTTGGCCGCGAGCGCGATCCGCGCTGCCGTGACCGAGACCGGCCCGAGGATCGGCCAATCCTTCATCACCAGCCTCACCTTGCCGTCATCCTGAACGACCTGGCGCAGCTCGGGCTCGAGCTTGCGGCAATAGGGGCAGTTGTAGTCGGACCATTCGACGATCGTGATGTTGCCGTCGGGATTGCCGGCGACCGGCGTATCAGGATCGCGCAGCACCTTGGTTTCGGTCAGCACCTCGTCATCGGCGGCGGCTGCCCGCGCCGAAGTGATTCCACCTACCACGAGCGCGCCCGCCCCGATCAGCGCCAGCGCCGCGCGCCGGGTCGGCACCAGGCGATTCTTACTCCAAGATCCAGTCATATCTCGTCCCGTTTCGGTCCCATCTTCGGCAAATACGGTTTGGGACCGGGAATTGTTACCGACCATATAGAGTGTCGCGGCGGCGATGTCATCGCACCAGCAGCGTGACCGCCAAGGGGACCAGGAACGAGGTCACCAAAGCGTTCAGGCTCATGGCGATGCCGGAGAAGACGCCGGCGATCTCGTCGACCTGGAAGGCGCGCGCCGTCCCGATGCCGTGCGCGGCAAGGCCCGCGGCAAAGCCGCGAGCCCGGTAATCGGTGATGCCGGTGCGATTCATCAGCGGCGTCACGATGATCGCGCCCATGATGCCGGTCAGGATCACCGCGACCGCCGCCAGCGAAGGATCGGCGTGCAGGGATTCGGCGATGCCCATGGCGACGCCGGCGGTGACGGATTTCGGCGCCAGCGACAGCACCACGTCGCGCGGCAGGCCGGCGAGCTCGGCCAGCAGCACCACCGACACCACCGCCGTGACCGAGCCCGCGACCAGCGCCACCAGCATCGGCACGATGGATGAAACCACGCGCCTGCGGTTCTCATAGAGCGGCACGGCGAGCGCGACGGTGGCGGGTCCCAGCAGGAAGTGCACGAACTGCGCACCGGCGAAATAGGTCGTGTAGGAGGTGCCGGTCAGGAGCAGGAACGCACCGATGATCCACATCGCATGCAGCACGGGATTGGCGAGCGGATGGCGCCGCGTCGCCAGC
The DNA here is from genome assembly GCF_018130765.1 of Bradyrhizobium iriomotense. Taxonomy (GTDB): domain Bacteria; phylum Pseudomonadota; class Alphaproteobacteria; order Rhizobiales; family Xanthobacteraceae; genus Bradyrhizobium; species Bradyrhizobium iriomotense_A. The sequence goes on along the minus strand of NZ_JAFCJZ010000012.1, from coordinate 122,372 downwards.
GACACCGCATCCGTGCTCGCATAGACCAGCAGGGTCACGGTCAGCCATAGCAGCGGGGACTGCGAGAGATAGACCCAGAGCGAGAACGGGTTGTCCGTCATCGCGCGTCCTGTTGCCTCAACAGGCGGCTGACGAGGCGGAAGGTCAGCACAGTCGCGAGCAGCGTGACGACCACGGACAGCGCGAGCACGACGACGATGGCAATGCCGTGAGAGGCGAGGAGGTCGAGCTTCTGCACGACGCCGACGCCGGCCGGCACGAAGAGCAGCGAGAGATGGGCCAGAAGGCCCTTGCTCGCCGTCTCGATGCCGTTGTCGCGCAGCGGTCCGTGCGCGAACAACGCAAAGCGGTCGCGCGCGAGCAGCAGGATCAGGAGCAGCAGCAGTCCGAGCACGGGTCCCGGCAATGGCAGGCCGAGGCCGCGCACGACGGCTTCGCCGATCAACTGGCAGAGCAGGATGAGGCCGAGACTTGCAAGCATGGCGTTCGCATCAAGGAACGCGCCGCCAGGCTTGTCAATCGCCGCTATGCGCGGGACGCGCGCGGTTCATGCGAAGTCGCAGGGCGAGGCAACATCGCCATCAGTGTCCCGGTCATCGTCGCGATCAGTGTGGTCTTGCCGTCATGCTCGGCGAAGGCCTTTGCCTCGCAGAAGGTGAGCGTGCGGCCGGGCTTGACCACCTCGGCCTTGAAGACGAAACGCTCGCCGCGGGCGGGCGCGAGCAGCGTGGTCTTGAACTCGACGGTGAGGATATCGGCCTCCGGCGGCATCAAGGTGAAGGCGGCAACGCCGCAGGCGTTGTCGAGCCCGGCCGTGATGATGCCGGCATGGATAAAACCGTTCTGCTGTGTGAAGGCCGGCGCATGCAGCATCGCCAGCTCGACCTCGCCCGGCGCGAGACGGACGATCACGATGCCGAGCGTGCGCATCGCCGGCTGGGCGTCGAACATGGCGACAGTCGCCGCGCGATAGCCCGGGTTTTTCGGCTCGAACGCAGCCATGGCTCAGGCCTCCGCGGGTTCAGCGAGATGCCTCATCGCGATCTCGCGGATGGCATCGGTGAACGGCGCGGACTTGCGGAGTTGACGGTCCAGATGCACGCCGGTGATCTCGCACGTCGCGGCGATCTCCCCGGTCTCGGCATTCCGCATGTCGTGCCGGAAGCGGATCGACTTGTCGTGGACCTCAAGCAGGTGGCTGTGGATCTCGACGATGTCGCCGGCGAGCAACTCGCGCTTGTAGACGATGTTCTGCTGGACCGCGGCCATGCCGCGCCCGGAGCTGCGCAGGTAACTCGGCGTCAGCCCGAGGCGGGCGAACAGGTTCCAGTTGGCCTCGTCGAATTTGCCGACATACCACATGATGTTCATGTGGCCGACATGGTCGCATTGCCACGGATAAACCGTGCCGCGATAGGTCGCCTCCCGCTCCATCGCATTTTCTCCCTGCCATTCTGCTCTTTGCTTGTTGATACGGTAGCGTATCAGGGCTCCGGCGCGCTAGCAATACGGTACCGTATCAAGAACTGGTGAGGCTTCCTTCATGAGTGACGGCAAGGGCGATGTCTGGGTCGAGGCGGGGTTCGCCGAGCTCGCCCGCTCGGGGGTCGAGGGTGTCAGGGTCGAGGTGCTCGCCAAGAATCTCGGCGTCACCAAGGGTGGCTTCTACCGCCGTTTCGCCGACCGCGCCGCGCTGCTCGAGGCCATGCTGGAACGCTGGCGCGAGGGGCGCGCGGCGTCGATCGCGCAGCAGACGAGCCTCGATGGCGAGGCACCCCGCGAGCGGCTGAAGGCGGTGATCCAGCTCTATTCCGAGCGCCTCAATCCGGAAGGCATGGCGATCGAGCTCGCGATCCGGCAATGGGCGCGCGCGGACGAGAACGCCGCGGCGGCAGTGGCGAGCGTCGACGCAGCGCGGCTCAAGCACGTTGCCGAGCTCTATCGCGCGACCGGCTTAGAGGCCGAGGAAGCCGAGGCGCAGGCCTTCCTGTTCTATTGCTTCATCTTCGGCCAGAGCCTGCTGTTCGTCGAGCGCGGCCCGCGCAAGCGCTCGCAGCTCGTGGCGAAGTCGGCCGAGAAGCTCCTGGACTAGACTCGGATCAAACGAAAATGGCCGGAGCTTTGCCCCGGCCATCGCATCCCGTTCCGTCGAAGCTCAGGCGGCGCCCTTCAGCTTCTTGGTGCATTCGCTGTAATAGCCGCCACCTTTCTGGATCCACTTCAAGCCGCCATTGCCGTTGGTGGTCTTGTTGGCATTGTACTGGTCGACGCAGGTGTGCAGGCGCGCCTTGCCTGCGGGCTCCTTGGCGTATTTCGGATCGACCGCATTCGGATAGATCGCGGGGCCGGCCGGCAGCGTCGGCGCGGCGGCGGGAGCCGCCTCCTTCTTGGCCTGCTTCGGTTCGGCCGGAGCGGCAGGTGCGGCCGGAGCAGCCGCGGTCGGCGCAGCGGCGGGCGTCGCATCGGCACCGCACTGGGCCTTGCGGAAGTCGTTCCACTTCATGGTGCCGAGCGAGCCGTCCTTCTTGGCGGCCTGATATTTCGCGCTGCACTCCTGCGAGGTCAGCGCCTGCGCCGGGGCGGCGGCCATCAATGCCACGACACCCGAAGTCACAATCGCACACAGCAATTTTGTCTGATTGGTCATCCCTGATCTCCTCCTTGGTCTTCCCTTGATCTTCCCTTTGGGGGAAGTGAAACGAGGATTGCTATCCTAGCGTGCCGCCGGCTCGCGACAAGGAAGCGATGGCTTTCGCCGCAAAAATATAGTGATCGCACCATCCAAATCATTCATGTCGCGTTCAGCATCGCAAGCCGACGTTCCAGCCCTTCGCAATTCGCAAGAAGAGTGCAACATCATGACCCTCGCCTCTCGCCTCGCCGCCGCCGTCCTCGTCTCCCTGCTCGCCTCCGGCTCCGCCTTCGCGCAGGCCACAGCGCCAGCTGCCAAGACCGATGCCGCTGCCACCGCCGACAAGAAGGCGGCTCCGAAGGAGCGCTCGGCCGAGTCGCTCGAATGCTCCAAGCAGGCGGATGCCAAGGCCCTGAAGGGCAAGGAGCGCAAGAAGTTTCGCCGCGAGTGCATGAAGGAAGCGAAGGCCGGCACCGCTGCGCCCGCCGACAAGAAGTAAATCCGTCACAATACGGTTCGCGAGCATCAAGGAGAGGCGTCGCGCATTGCGGCATGACGTAGCCGCAATTGTGCGCCTCTCGCTGATTTGCGATAAGGCGGCGTGAAGCAAATCACCGCCTCCCTGCCGTTCGAATGGCCGAGCCGTGCCAAGATCCTGAGCACGGTGGAAACGCTCGTCATCGGCACCATCGGCGGTCTCGTATTTCTCTTCGCGGGCCTTCCCGGCGGCCTGATCTCGGGCTCGATGATCGCGGTCGGGATCGCCGCGATCGCCGGCCGCCAGCTGATGCTGCCGCCGATCCTGACCCAGACCGTGCTGGTGCTGCTCGGCATCTCGCTGGGCTCGGTGGTCTCGCGCCATCTGATCCAGCAGGTCAGCGCCTATCCCCTCACCATCGGGCTGCTCGCGCTCGCCACTTTCTGCTCGACCTTCGGCTCGAGCTATTACCTCCAGCGCATCCATGGCTGGGACCGCACCTCGGCCTTCCTTGCCGGCAGCCCCGGCGCGCTGTCGCAGATCACGATTTTGGCCGTCGAGCGCGGCGCCGACCTGCCCGGCATCGCGGTGGTGCAGACCATGCGCGTCATCATCCTCACCGCCGCGCTGCCGATGGTGCTGGCACTCGCGGGCGTGGCGCCTTCGGCCGCGCCGACGCTAACGACGACGATCGCCTCGCCGCTCGGCCTGCTGCAGCTGGTCGCGGCGTCCCTGGCTGCAGCGCTCATGCTGCGGCTGGTCAAGTTTCCGGCGAGCTGGATGTTCGGCGCGATGATCGGCTCCAGCGTGCTGCATGGCGCGGGCTGGGTCGAGGGCGGATTGCCGGACTGGGTGCGCGGCGTGGCGCTGGTCGGCATCGGCGCACTGATCGGCAGCCGTTTCGCGCGGATGCGGATCAAGACACTCGCCGGCCACATCAACGCGGCGCTGGGCTCGTTTGCCGTGGCCATCGCCGTCTCCGCGATCTTCGTCGGCATCGTCGCGCTCACCACGCAGGTGAAGTTCTCAGACGTCGTCGTCGCCTTCGCGCCGGGCGCGATGGACGCGATGCTGGCCCTGGCCCTGACGCTGCATATCGACCCAATCTTCGTCGGAGCCCATCACCTGTCGCGTTTCGTGTTCGTGACGATCGCAACGCCGGGCATCGTGCACCTGTTCGGACGCACGCAGGACGATGTGGATGATTAGCTAGCGCCTCGCCGTCCGCACAAATCCCCACGCGGCGATCGCGGCCATCAGGAGCGAGATCAGCACGTTGTAGCCGGCGAGCGAGAGGCCGAGGAAGCGCCACTGTACCTCGTCGCAGCGGACCACCTTCACCGTGTCGAGCTTCGACAGCAGATCAGCGGCGCTGCCGAGATTGACGACGGGGCCGGAGCAATCGGTCGGGCCCTTCCAGAACCCCCATTCGACGCCGGAGTGGTAGGTGCCGAGGCCGGCATTGGCGAGGGTCGCCAGCGCGAGGATCGCAAGCCCTGCGAGCAGCAGCGGCCGCGGCGCGCCGGCGCGTGCCGCAAGCGCCGTGAAAGCGCCGACCGGGATCGCGAGGTAATAGGCGTAGCGCTGCTCCAGGCACAGCGGACATGGCAGGATTTCCAGCACGAGCTGGAAGAACCAGGCGCCTGCGATCGTGACTGCCGCGATCAGGGTGACCGCCAGCGAGGCGGCCAGCGCGGGGCTCGTGGCCGCCGGCTTGAACGCAGGTATTGCGGCACTCTGGGTGGTCACGGCGGCCTCGTAGCATGTCTCGCGCTCTCAAAGCCTGTAGCTCCACCCCAAGCGGCTGTCGAGAACGGCCGGGATCACTTTGGCGCGGGTTGACCCCGCCTTGTCCATGGCTATAGTCCGCCGGCTTCGCGACGCCCTCCCTGGAGGGGCCGACCGAGGGCCCCTGTGGCGGAACTGGTAGACGCGCTCGACTCAAAATCGAGTTCCGCAAGGAGTGCTGGTTCGATTCCGGCCAGGGGCACCACCCGAAAGCTAACCCCTTGTATTTACTTCTAAAATTACCGAATTAGTCCCACTCGACGCCTCGGTGGGACACGATCTTGTTCACGCTTTGGCATCGCGCGGCTCGATCAAATGCATCGCATCTTCAGCAAGGCGTTGTTGATCTGCGCGACGCGTATACTCCTCCGCCATTCGGATCGAATCCCAGCCGAAGATCGCCATCAACTGACGCGAGGTCGCGCCATTGTTTGCGGCAATCGTGGCGCCTGCCTTCCGAAGGCCGTGCGCAGTGCAATGGTGGAGGCCAGCTTCGTCACACCACTCACGAAACTTGTTTCCAAAGCCAGCTTCGGTGAAAGGCTTGCCAAATTGTGTCACTAAGAACGTCAGATCCCCGCAGGGCGATTTGTCGATAACAGCTTGAAGTGCTGGCAGCACCGGCAGAATCAATTTCTTGGGCTTCCGATTTCGGTTTTTGTGCTGCGTGAAAGAGAGCTTTCCAGCCTTCATGTGCTGCTTACCGAGCCGAACGATGTCGGATCGACGTTGGCCAGTGAACGCCAGCAGTGCCAACGCGAGCCGGGCTTTGCTTCCGATCGGATGGTGCTCCTCGAACTGCCGGACCTCTTCAACGCTCCATGTGTGATAACCGGTCGAGCCAGTCCGAATATATGGCACGTCTCGCGCGGGATTAAATGCTGCCTGTTTCCTACGAACCGCAAATTTAAACACTTGCCGAATGGCCTTCACCCGGGCGTTCGCCGCTTCAGGATGGTCAAGTTTGCGATCCCGCATCACCTCAACCGCATTTGAGGTCATTTTGGACAGGGGCATATCTCTAAAATACTTCAGCGATCCTGGCGCAATTGGCTCGTCGAATGTCGATTCAAGGACCAGGCGGCGAACATGACGGGTTCGTGGGTCAAGCCGCTTGTAGTCAGCACATTCAGCGAAATACTTCACGCACAGCCAACGCCAGGTGCCCACCCCTATGACGGCCCTGCTGGCGGATGTGCCGCTCTTCGCTTCTTCATATGCGGCCATGAACTCCGGTGCCCAGGGGGTACCGCGAAGCCTGACCTTTCGGGCGCCCTTCGCCCGATAATAGATCCGAACGTTGCCGTGGCGGTCGATGTCCTCGACGCAACCAGCCGGAAGACGACGCCGCAGGTCTGAGCTTCGTCTGCTCATAGAGATGCGCTCCAATCGTCTCCGTCCTCACCACCTTCCGGGGGAAGCGCATCGAAGTCTCGATCGAGCTGATGTATATCCCAGACTTTTCGTCCATCAATGAGCTTCGGCGCTCCTATCCGACCATCCTTTCGCATCTGGTCAAATTTGGACGGAGATACCCCGACGTAATCGGCCGCTTGCTCGCGAGACAATCCCCGCCGCGGAGCCAAACGGGCCCGATCACCCGACCTCCCGCCCAACGCATTTGCCGTTGCTTTTGTGCGGCCTAGTTGGCGAACAGTGCGCTTAGAGGAGGCAAATTCCGACCAACTCACGATCTTGAGCTGATGGGAATCGGAAATCTGACAAATCGACGAAAAGAATTCTTTGCTGTTCATCCGGGTCACGCGGCCCCCGCGTCGGCTCCAATGTAGGTCGTCGAGCCCTAAAGCAGCAAGTCCCAAAGCATTTATCGCCCGGCATAATCCCGCATGCGCTCGACAGCACAGGATGGCCCTCACAGAGGCACAAATGGCCCCAGAGCAGCGATTTTTCCCCGCTGCCCGAGCAGCTCTGATTCAGCACTAAAACGTAGTTCTACTGAACGCCTCGGAGCTGCAAATGGTTGACTCTTTTCCGAATTCTTGAACTTGGGGCCCGGTCGCACCATATTTAACATCGTCGGATAGGCGCCAATTGCGGCCCTAAAGAAGGTCCGACGCTAAATACTTCACGGCTGTCATACATTTTCAGGAGAAGATTTTTGAAGCACCAATACCGACTGACATTCCGTCTTTCACGGGATCTCGCGGACGTTCTTGTCCAACATGCCCTACAAAAAAACATCTCGGCCTCTGCCGTCGTTCGTGATGCGATTTGGAATCTGAAATCCGATCATCGGCGTAGTTGATTGGAACGGCGCGGATGATCGCCGCGCAATAGCGCTTCCCTAACATGTAGGACTTGGTCGCGGGCCAGCTCTGTAGCCGGAACGGTCGGTCCTGCATTTGTCAGACAATTCGTCGCTTGATTTTTAGAGTGGGCCGATGGCTGGAGATCCATGTGCGCAACAGAACCGAAGGGTCTTCGATTTCTATGGGATGAACTCTCTCAACTCGGACGAACGGCGCTTGCTGGGTGGCATTCAGCATGCGGTGGGCGGTGCACGGAGAAAATCAGGGCGAGGCCTCTGCCGCTTGCTTCTGGCTCATCGATTCAACGAAGAAAGCGGGTCCTATGTCCCGTTGTCAGACCGACTGAAGCTGGCGCGAAAACTAACCGATTTTGAAAGCGTCCCGGCTGATGTCGATCCTTCGGATGGCACGCATCTATTGTATTTTGCAAACCCCTTATTGCTCCCAAAAGGATATGGCAGTCCCCAATTCGAGATCGAGAAGGCCGACATGCCGACTGTGCGCACTACGAACGGCGGCTTCCTGATCATCACCTTCGAGTTCGACCCTGATAAGGTCGATCATTTTCAGGAAATGCTGTCTTGGACTCAGAACGGTACGCTAACGTCTATTAGTGATGCCCTTTGTCGATTTTCCGATTACCGAGGTTTCAATGTTACTTTCAGCGCAGGCAAATCACTTCACTTCCATTTCATATTCAGCACCAAGCATCTGAAGTCAGTCCCGTTCGATGCAAAGTGGTCGCAGCGCCTTGAGCGTCAGGATGTAGAGGCCGCCATCATGGCCAATATCCATCAGGAATACTGGGACCGAACATTCGAGATCTTTGAGAGGCTCGCGGCCCCCTCTATTCCCACGGACAGAGCGCTGAGAAACATTACTCAGTGGCGACGCTTCCCATGGGGAAACAGATTGCATGAAGAAACTTCAAAACTGTTCGAGTTTCCACCGGGCATTCTCGTTCCACAGATTGTGATCCTCGAAAAGTTTCTAAGCCGGGCTCCTAACGGCTCAACGAAGCCAATGCTCTCCCCAGATCACGACCTACGCAGGCCGGTTCGGCCAGAGCGCAAGAGAGCAGCTCCAACAGGCTTACCTGAAACCAATGCTTACGCCCTGATCGATGAATTGCAGGGCTTGTGCAAGAGCGAGTGGGGTGAATATCCAAAGCCCGTTAAGATCGACCTTAGCAGCAAAACTATCTATTTCAAAAACGGGCCACGTGACAGAAATCCGTCATCGGTTGTGCATGGCAACTATCGCCGAATCTTGGTTTACGGAAAGAACGACTTCCAACAGTCTTTCTATTTGCCGGGAGGTCTAACAGCAGAAAAGCTATTAGCCCATCTAGCCCTGCGCTTTGGGTTACGGACGGAGCTGCCGAAAATAGCGACCGAGCCCACGCCGTGTTCGCCGATGACATCCTTCCAGCGGCTGAAAGAGCAAAGTCGCCTGAATATCGGCCTTAGCCATACCGAAGTCTGGGCACGCGGGAAACAGCGATCTCTTCCGATCACGACCGTCACGGCGGATCCTATGGATCTAAGACCCCTGTATAGACGCAAACTGCACGAAGCTATCCGTGAGGTAAGAGGATTTGGCACAGATTATCTGATCATTTCTGGAGAAGGAGCTGGCAAGACCTCTGCTCATTTCAGCCTCCTAGCAACCGAGGCAATGGATATCGCATCCAAAACGGGACGAGGCCAAACATTCAATTGCGTTGCAACACGCAGCAATCATCAAGCAGCCGAGAAGGCCGCTGAGTTGAGCAATGCCCCCGACGCTGGGCGGCTCGCGGATGGGATGCACCTACAATCCTTTTGGTCACACCACTATTGCAAGGCTTGCCGTGAGAATGGCGCCTCCCCAATTCCGAGAGGCGGCTTTGACAGCCTTAAACCCCACCAATGTTACGAGCAGATCAAGTCAAAACAGCCCGATGTCTATCGCGCCCTTGAGCGAGAGCGTGCCAGTTTGTGGGAAGATCATGCTTACAGTGGGCCTAACACGATCCTCTGCACAAGCAACGCCACTATCCGGACTTGGCAACAGAACATGATGACCCGCGCTTGGTATCATCCCGACTTTTGTCCAGAAGATCATAGCCAAGACCTAAGCGAACTGCGCAAGACCTTTAAGCTGTCTTCGGTCGTGTATGACGAAGCCGAATACGACGAATTCGTCCACATCATCTCAGCTCAGTTGTACAATCAAATTGGATGTATGCAGCGAGATTACCCGGACTGGTCCGACACGAGATACAGCGTGAAAGTGCAGATCTACGCCGCGCATCGAAATGATTTGCCGGTATTGTTCGAGCAGTTTGACGAGCTGATGCGTATCGATCTGGAACGCCTTACGCGGGTGCAGGTGAACTACGACGCGATTCCGTTCGGACGAGGGCGCCGCGATAGGAACGTGTATGCTCTCCGACACGGCCAATCATATTACGTTGGCTTTAAGGACTGGGTACGCTCGCCCGGATTCCGGCTTGCCTTTTTGACCACGGAAAGGCTCCCCGCCGCGATCATCGAAGCGGCATACCGCCACTGCAAAAGAAATCTAATTGCGCTCATTCTATGCGACATGCGAGGCATCTATCCGGTGAAAGTGCCACATCGGGTCGACCCCAGAGCGAAAGCCGATGGCATTTCCGAGCTTGCAAGAGGTCTGCTGGCTGGCGATTGCAATGCCGTTGTGATCGGCAACAATCTAGGAGATCTGGAGAGAACGATTAACTTTCAAAACATGAAGGGGCAAAACGATCTAAGCTCCAAGAATCTCAGCATCGTCCCGACAATGTTGGCCCCGGATCACTATGCAGATTTGAATGTTCTGGGGCAGTGGCTCGGGATTTCTGACATTATCGAGCTCTACTACGAGGATCTCATCTGTCAGGCAGTGGGACGAAATAAAGGTTTCCGAGACCGTGGGGCAACTGTTCAGGTGTTTTCCGGCAACCAACTTTCATCCCAGCTTCGCTCGCGAATGTCGGGCTCTAGCAGAGTCGAATTGTACGTGCCGTAACTCAGCGCATTGAGAACCGGATGTCTTTCTCTCTCCCCCCGATCTTAAGGCGCCTTTATATTATTAGGGAAACGGTTAGTTGAGGGGGGTCCCAATTGGACGGCAATATGCCGATAACGCGCCGATCTGATGCGACCAGCATAAATGTTCTTCGCAGTTCATCGCCATGGCCGTGAGGACCGCTTGCGGTCCGAGCATTGCCGAGGCCCGTGGCCGAGGCAATTCAACTCCGGCAAGATCTTTGTCGGACTAAATAGAGGACCATATCCATGAATTGATCGAGGAGCGAATGAAGCGGAAAATTAGTGACGGATTTCGGCTATCCCAAACGGATATCAGGAGAAGCTTTCGGAAACGGCTCAAAGAGCTTCGCGAACAAGCCTCTGATATCGCTGAAGAGGACCGGAAAGAAGCTCTACTCGACATGATCGACACGGCAATTCTCTGCTTTGCAGAGACGCGGTTCAAGAGTGCAGGCGATATGATCGACTACGTGATATCCGAGACTGACCAGATTAGGATCGCGATCTCGACCTCTCTGTATGGGATGCTCGATCCGCAAACACAGAAGCTGTTCGATGACGCGGAAGATCGAGCTATGGAGTACGCCTATAAGGGATAGTCAAAATTGTGCACATCAACTCCAAGTTAGAACGCGCGGTGCTTCCCACGGCAATATTTTTGATAGATCAACGCCCAGCCTCGTTGAAGTCGTTCCATGTTAAGCTGACCAGCCGCGATTATGACCGTGTCATTCAGGTGCTGAACGACCGTGCCCATGCCGCCAGATCCCCATAAGCTCCTGCTATCGTCGTAGCGAAAGGTAATATTCTTGGGGTCGAGGCCGTTAAGATCGATTTCTTTGCGTCCCAGCATGGCCCCAGCGATGCTCTTTCCGGGGTGAAGTCTATAAACACAAGTACTTCCATCAATCCTATACCAATAACCTCCGTCGGGAGCTGGCTTGCCAGCTAACTTCATCAGATCAGCCAATTCACTGCCCCCTTCGTCTTGGCCAAAGGTGCTGTAATTGAGGACCTGTGCGACCACATCATCGGGATCTCTCTTTGCATAGAGATCGCCCAACCTCGCCTTTGCCTCTGGCAAACCCTGCGCTGCTGCTTTCTTGTACCAATCCTCTGCGATAGAAATGTCTTTAGGGGTTCCGGCATTCGCGTCGCCTACCTCGTACATGATCCCAAGCGCCAATTGCGATTGGGCATGACCCTGTTCGGCTGCCTTGCGCCACCAAGTAGCCGCCTGCTTGCTATCAGTTGGCATGCCCTTTCCCGTGGCGTACATACCAGCGAGCTTAAACTGTGCATCAGTATCTCCGCTCGAAGCTGCGTCGAGTGTTGCCTGCTCTTCCGTCTTCACCGCAGGTGGTGTGGGGCTGGTGGTAGCTGTATTCTGACCTGCGGGAATTCGGGGATCGAAGGTCACCTCTAGCTCCTTCCATGCAGCGAACGTCGCGTCGTTCAGCATATCAAATGGCTGAGAACGAATGATCGCGAGAATTGCCGCGTCGGCGGCTGCATTTGCTTGCTGCGAAGTGCCTTTGTTGATGATCTCTGGGACGCCGACAAGTTTGTGGTCTCTCCCGAGCTTCATACGAACATCGACAATAAGGTTTTCTGGCCGGTCCATTAGGCCATCAATTTTCCAAGCGCTCCGCAGCCGTGACACGAGCGCCTCTCGCTCACCTTCGCTCAACCGGGTTGACTCGTTCTTACCGAGGTTGGGATCACCTGCTGTAGGAGATGACCGGTCCGGCTTGGTGCCGCTTGCGAGCAGGGTTCGCATTTGTTGCGAGGATAAGAATCCTGATGCGACCTCACCTGTTTGTTCTTGAAAGCGCTTGATCGCTGCTCGCGTGTTGAGACCAAACTCGCCATCAGGCGCGTCCGCTAACAGGCCGCGATCAGCTAATGCGCGTTGAAGTTCACCGTGGAGGTCGGGTGAAAGCTGCGCCTCATTTAGGGCATCTCCAGCCAACTTTGACCTGTAGAACTCTGCCCGGCGGTGCACTTCTGCAAGCACACACTTGCGTTGAGCCAGCGAGATGCCGAATACTGACTGGGGCAATTGGCACCGAACTATGAGCCCGCGCCGCCATTGGTCTTCTGCCTTGTCTGCAGCTTTCTGATCAGCAGGATTTAGGCCGCCATAGTAAGCCCAGAAAGCGGAATTCAAGTCCCAATCAGCAGCCGCCCCTTCCGCTCCAGAGCACAAAACCGACCCAATGAGACTTCGCGCCTGAAGAGCAACCCTCCTGCAATCGATAGAAGGATGGTCGGACAGTTTACCGGACGACGTCGCCGATGATTGCGGCGAGTGCTCCTGCGGCAGCAATGGCCGGATGGTGCGCAAAATGTCGCTGAGCACCCGTGGATCGGCGGCTTGGCCGAGCGCTGATGTAACAGCGCCGAATGAAAATATCACTATCAGAAGCAGGATTTTGGACATAGAAGCCAACAATTTTGTAGGCAATCGAGAGCAAAGAACTTCAACGCAAAATGGTCGAAACAGGTCAGCCCCGCACCCTGCCTAAGGTTGAGGAGCGTTTGTTCAGTATACAGAGGTGCTAGATACCAAACAATTGTCATTCTAACCCCGCATGGACTTGCGGGACACCTTCGCCACTAATCTCCGTCGTTTGCGGCAGGCAAAAGGCTTCTCGCAAGACGCACTGGCGTACGATGCTGGAATAAGCCGGAGCTATCTCAGCCAGTTGGAAAAGGGTGTGTTCTTTGTAAGCATCAAGGTGATCGGCAGGCTCGCTGCCACCCTGAAGGTCGAGCCCGACGAATTCCTAAAGAGAGCGAAGCGGCAAAGCTCGAAGTAGTGTGTCGCTCTCAGGCCCGTATGGATAGCTGACAAAACGGCCATGCCCCTGTATAGTGGTCGGCATGAGGGATGACCAAATCAATGCCGACATTGATGCCCGAAACGCTCTAAGGCGGAGCGCCGGTTTGCCTCTGCTGGGGAATGAAGAATACGAGCGGCTCAGAGGCGCGCGGGCCCGCCGCGTAAAGGAAGCTGCATTCGCTGTCGAACAGGTCCGGTTCAAGGATTGGATCAGCGCAGGTGGCGGTCTGTGGGCCAAGGCTGCTCGTTGGTCATCCGCCCGACGACAGGTCACAGCAGAGCTTAAGATGGGCATGCATACGGATCATGTCTTAGTCGAGTTCGGGTACCGTCTCGTGGATGATGATTGGTCAGAGAATGGTCGAAAGACCTATGTCTCGGACGAAGATGCTAATCGCGATCTGCTGAACGAATTAGCAGCGGTTCTCGCAGAGTACGACTGGACTAAACATCCGAACCTTCTTCGCGCTTTTACCAACGCAAGGCTGGGTGAATTGCTTGAGGTCGAAATCGGGGGGCCGGATACGAGCGGACATTTTTTGCATCATTTGAAGAATGGATGAGGGCGATGGATTTGGTCGAGATCCAGATCCTGCAATCAAACTCGCATACTTGGCTAACTGTCTCCCGTGTCTGGAACAATGCGCAGAACATTGCGCTAAATCTCGAGTCTGTGCAGAAGCGATACCCAGCTCATCGCGTCCGGGCGGTCGATGCCAGCGGAAGATTGATCGACTTACTCTAACTGTCGCTCGCGGTCTCACGTCCATTCAACGGGTGTTCTGCTGTACGCAGCAAATGCTGGGCGAAGGCTATTGAGGTCGGATCCGATCATGAACATTGCAGCTTCAAGCGCATGCATTCGGTTGGAGAGACCTTCGAGTTTATCGAACAAGTCTGGCCTGAGAACCAGTGCATCTCGGAAAAGGTGGCCAAGGGCAACTGCAGCAGACGCCCATTTGGTCGCGTACCCCGTCGAACGATATCGTATGATTTCACTGACGCGACAGTTCTCGATCAAGCGACTGATCCTTCGGTTCTCATCAGTACTTGGAAACTGCGGCAACTTGCCTTGATCCTCATTGTTGCCATTTGACCGGCAGTAAAGTTCGACCAACGCCCCGGCGGCCCCAGCAACGCGAGAGTCGTATATCGGTAGCCCATCATCTGACAGCAGCGAATGTATCTTGATGAGCATCGCATTCATGGTCTCGATGCCGCGAATCGCTTGCGCGCTATCGAGCCTCATCGCCTTCTTTGCTCTTGCGAAATAATCCCGCAACTTTCCGTCTTTGGCTTTAGAGAGAACGAAGCCCTTCGCTCCATTGTGTCCGCTGCGAGCCCCGCCGCCCCACCTTATGACTGCTTCGCAGGCTTTTAAGAATTGGCTGTCGCAAGAAGTTTGGCTGATGCTCTCTGCGAGCCAAGCCCTCAGCTCAAAGAGAGACTCTTGTGTTTCGACCCAGCTTTCCGATTTGTGCGGGAGGCCGTGTATGTCGAGCCACTCGGCTCGCCAGCGATAGCAACTCAGCACATCTTCGATACCTGAGCATTCTCGACGAATTCCGCCGGGTACGCGAGAGCTATGCCTGATCTCCAAGCGGACTGGTATCTCGGGAAGTATTTTCGCAAACCACTCTGTGAACGTGTCGTTGTTGTCCAGCATCGCACAAGGAGCTTCTGACATTTGTGTTGTTGGGAGAATCGATACTGGACGAAGAACGCGCCACGCTTTTAGCCTTCGCGCGGCGCCGAGTGATTTCGGCTTTTCATGGGGTTTTTGATCCTGCCTTGATTAGTTGGATAGACTTGTTGCCCTCTTGCCCTAGTCGGGCCGGAACGCTTGGAAAAACCCTGCTTCGAATGTTTGGTCCTTGCCTGAACCGTCTTTGGAATATGCCAAGCATCCGCCAGCACGGACGTCAGTTTCTGGACCAACTCCGGCGTTCCATTCCAGCATACGACACTCGATGGAAATGGCGCATTTGTGCGGCTTGCGCCAAACTTCAAACGCCCCTTGAGCATGTAAATATCGGCTTTGTTCGCGACGTAGTCGTGCCACCATCCGGTATCAGGTCGAGCCGGTACAAGACCGATAACGACACAGCCGCGTTCGCTCTCATGCCAGCACTTCCGAATCCATTCCGCTATTCCGCGCGAATAGGGAGGATTGACGAAGACACGACCATGCCACCGAGCTGCAAGACCATCATCGTCAGCAGTGAGGAGCACCTTGGCCTTTACACTGGCCCTTCTCCGATCTGCGGTCGCTGCACAAGGGTCGAGGTCAAATCCTCCGACCGCTGTACTCAGTTGCTGACCTAGTTCGGTCGGAGTCTCCCAGAGATCGTTCCCTGTGCTGTTGCCTTGGTTAACGCTAAACTTTCTCTTCTCGCCGGGAGGTGCCAGATAGAACCGCGCTGCTACTGCGTCACCGTAGCTCTCTAAGACGGAAACAAGTCCTCCCCCACGCTCGGTCGAGACCAACGCATCGACGCTGACACCCAGCGCTTTGGCCAACCGCCTTCGGCTGAGCTTGCGTCGTTCACGAACTTGCAAAAGCGCGGCCCCCACAGGTCCGGCCGGTAATTGGCGCCCCCTCAGCTCAAGGCCAAGAGCCTTCAGGATGGCTCCTAGACTCGAAGCGCGCCCCTTTCCCTGCTCGACACCTTGCAGCGCCGAGAGTCCAATGCGCGCCTTCTTAGCCAGACTAGCCTGCGTGTACCCTGCCGATTTGCGGGCAGTCCGGACCAGACTGCCCACGCGGGTATATCGAATCATTTTCCAGCCCCCAGCCCATCAAGATGTTAGGGATTTCCAACCATCGCGGGAAGCCTCATTTGCGCCGGAGGCTCGCCCGAGAGAGGTTGTGGCATAGCACTTGGATACTTTTCGGGGAGGCGAACCCTAGCCTTTTGGAGTATTGTTCGGCTGGAGGTTGGGGCGCACTGACGAATCAGAGAGGACAAACGGAGACATCGAAGCAGCGGTCTTCGCATTGAAATTTCACATTATAGGGCCAGCATTTGTCCTCACTTTACGGAAGACTCTTTCGCTATCGCGCAACGAACGGAAGAACGCCACTTGAAGATTACACGAGCGAATGTCTCGCCGATTTTTTCAACCGACTTCCCGCAACGGTGCAGAAGCAGCTTGCCCTTGTTTTCGTTCCTGACCTACTTCGAGTCAGATTCGAAGCTGCCACCTCAGAGGTGGCGGTCTTCTCACTTGAGGTGCAGCAATGGATCCCTGAGGGGCGGATAGACCTCGTATTGTGCGCCGACGGCAGGCCTATCGTCGCAGTTGAGAACAAAATCGACGCTCCGCTGCAACCAGACCAGCTTGCCCGCTACGGCAGGTGGATTAGCGCCGAACACTATCCGGAACTGCCCGGGGTCGTCTGCTTGCTGACTCATCTTACCGGAGCGCCCGAGGGGTTTCAGGATGGTGGAGCCGCCACAGGAGGAGCAACCCCGCACCTACTAAGCTGGCCCGCTCTGAGCGTCTCTCTTCTCAATCTTGCGAACAGCGCCGCCGCCGACGTTAAACTCCTCGCCACTGAGCTATTTTCTTTTCTTGGAGAGAATGGAATGAACAACGAATTTGCGGGACGAGACGACTACGCAGCTTCGATTGTCTATTTGCGATCGGGGGCGCGAATGTACCACACGTTTCATTCGATATATCTGCATCTCAAGTCTCTGAAAGGCTGCTTCTACCGCAGCAGAATGGTGAATGAACGGAGCCTAGAATTTCACACACAGCAGAAATTGATTTGGGGATACACCTTTCTTACCCACAGCGGTTTCAACGACTTGTTCTTTGGCTACGGTATCGCCCTCGACCCAAGCTCCACGTTTAAGCAGGGTAGAATTCCTTCCCGCGATTCAGTGTTCATCTGCGTGGGCGCGGAAGACAAGCGCACCATACAGGCCATCCGGGCTTCTGCACCGTTGGTCCGAGCGCCATGGACCTACGCAGAAACGACGGGCTGGACAACCGTCGTCACGTTCAAGCCAATGAGCGAATTCTTAGAGGAGCCTGATAGCTTCGTTCCCAAGATGAAGGCCTGGATCAACGACAACGCCGAAGATGTGAATGAGTTTGTCTCCAAGCTAGAGTAACAACTGGTTTGATCCAAGCGGCAGGTTTTATCTGCTGCGCAATCTCCCAGACGACGTGACTGAAAAGGTTGCGCCCGGCACGGCATTTGAGCCGATTTTTGCCATCTTAGACGTAGCCGAGACTATTGCAGTCGGGCTTTCATTCGCTCGCGCGCTCGGCTGGAGTGAAGAAGAAACCACGCTTCGCTTTGCATTTCGTTGGAGTCGGCTCGCGGGTCGGGGCTTAATATCGTGGGCCTATTCAAGCTACTTCAGCTTGCCGCGCCAAACCGGTACGGATGTGGTGACGACGTCGGTAGAACTGCCGCTTGAAGCCTCGGTGAATTCGATAGCTCCAGCCGTCGAGGCGGCTCTGAGGCCACTATTTGCCGAGTTTGCTGGTTTTGAGTTTCCAACTAAATCAATCGAGCAATGGGTGCAGAAGCTCATCGAGCGGCGTTTGTAGTTGCTCGATCAGACATTGTAGCAGCTGCTCGATCTTTCAAAAGCTTCCAGACCGGCAAAAGGTCGGCAATTCGGTCCCTGAAAGGATACTCATTCTGTCTTTGCTCCTGTGATATCCGATCGTGAACATTGGCGAGCGCCCAGCCTTTGAATTCCGCGTTAGTTGCAGCAGCGAGAGCCGCCTCGAAAAAAGATCCGTCAGAGCAGGCGCCAAGGGTGCTCTCCAGGTCCTCGATCGTACAGAAGATGATGGCCCTTCTGTCGTTTTCAGAGATTTCAGGATCTATCTGTGTGGCGAGCGTGTGCGCCTCTGCCAACACGCGATCCAGGTAGTTGGATACTTGCAGCCAAGGATCGAGAGTTAAAACCACCCCGGCCGCGTCTGGGGTGATCGCATGGATGTTGTTCGCGCGTCGGCAGTGCGAAAAGAACCGCCAGATCTGAACAACGCCCTTGATTATCTCCGAGAACGCCTCGCGAGCCTCCTGGAGTGGGTCGTCGGAGAACTTCGCGACGATCGACATCTTCTTGGCTTTGCATTCGATCGCGAGCTTTATGGCGCCGGTCTTGTCATGAAGAAAGATATCGGGCGAATCGAAGTCCCTTTTGAATCGGTATTTGAAGCTACCCTTTGGCGCAGATTCCGGGAGCGCCTCGCTCAGCAATTCCAAGCAGTAACTCTCAAAGCGCCCGCCAATCTCGCGCCAGATCCTCGACCCGCCCCCGACAAGGTCATAGTACAGGCCGGTCGTTATGCGCTGCATAATGAGAAGAGGTAGAGGGGCGCGTGCAATGACATTCCCCTCCCGCCTAAAGAGGATCGCGGGTGTCTTGCGTAGAACGCTCTGCCTATATGCAGTGAATTGACCGCCTGCCTTTCTTATCGCGGCAGCTTGCTTTCGAGCCTCAAGCAGTGAGGGGGCGGCCAATAAACGAAGCGCTGCATCTCGCGTTGCGCCGGAAATAGATAGATCAGACATCGCCACTGTCGTTTCGAATCCGGGGCGGTCTTGCGAAAGGCCAAAGAATGCAAGTCCACAAAGGAAAAAATCCGCCAGAGTCAGACCGTGAGTCCTTTGGAAATGTTCCTTCGCGAGGTCACCTCCAAAAACAAACAAGGAGCGATAGATCTGCGCAAAATTACCGAATCCTCGTTGCCACTCAAATTGCCGGTGTCCTATCTTGTGCATCATGTCGATGACGCTGGAGCGTGCTAGAAAGATCCCGTCTTCCTCGTTCTCTAGGTCCTTAAGGACATTGGCGCAGCTTGCGATCGTGTCAAATTGACTACAGTTGAGTGTCCGCGACCGACCTCGGCGCGAGGGACGCTTCTTCGGGATCGTCAGTAGTTCATTCACGAGCGTTTCAAGTACCCACTTGAAGACGAAGTAGCGGTCGCCGAGCTGGGCATCCTGTGCTTCAGCAGGGAAGGTCAAATATCGACCAGCGGCCTGGGCCCGTTTTGACTGGAGAGCGTCCACCGCCCACACCATAATGAGGAAGGCCTCATCATCGGCAAGGCTGAGGAGTTCGTTCAATTTCTTCCGTGCCTTGTCTCGCTTGTACCTCATGGGTGATGTCAACCTGATCAGCAAAAGGTTGGAATGCGGCCTACTTACCTAAATTCACGGATGCACGCACGAAGGCTGCTACATAGAGCGGGGCTCGATGCGTGATGTCCAGATCTCTGAAAAGGTTAAAGCGTTGCCGAGCTGGTCGCCCACGCTGGCTTTCCGGGTCTATCGGTTGCCACTGGTAGAGCTGCATGTCCGTTGAGTCCTCCTCAAGCGCAAGCCCATCGTCATCACCAATGCGGCAGGCTCAGAATTCTTTGGGCGGTTGCAAACGGCTCTAGGCAGATTTACGGTATTCGCTCGTCTTGGCGGTTCATTTCCGAGGATCATCCAGAACAAAGTGACCTTTGATGAGCAATCGCATTCCTCTTGGAATTTTGGCGCTGCAGTTTTGGCACGAGGCTGCGGCCTATCTGCGAGCAGCTGAAATTCTCATCCATGATGAGGCTGAGCCGGGCGTGGTACCCCCGGCTTACTTTCTGATGAGTCATGGGTTGGAGCTGCTGCTTAAGACCTATCTTCTCTCCCGCGGAGATTCCTATGACGATGTAGGGAAGCTCAAGCACGACATACAGGCAGCCTATCAACGAGCGTGCGGTCTAGGCCTTATGGTAACGGGCGATCACGTTGAGGCTCTAGTGGAGAAGCTCTCTGAGTTCCATACTGCACAAGTCTTTCGTTACCCGATCGTGCGGAGAGATGATGGGCGCCTTGTGATACGTGGCCATCTCGTTCGCCCGACAGAAGTTTTTCAAATCATTGAGTCCTTTGCGGCTAAGATTCAAGGACCGGCGCTCTTTGCTCGAATTGAGGCTGCGCGCGATGGCGAGTTTCGGATCGAAACCTGGCATATGGGATTGCCGCCAGTTAGCGACGAGCGTGGCCGCTAGTTGAGTAAACCCGGATGTCGCGCCGAGCGGCTTGACACTCCTCATAGTGCGACCGATTGGTCGCGCTCCTCACACCCGGCGTGCAGCCTTGAAGTCTCATGCCACACATCAGTTGAGGTCCAAAACGGGTCAAACAGCGAAGAACTCAGGTCGAGCCAATCTCGTCCGCTCTAGCGCAGTGAGCGGACCTGGGTCAGACCCGACCAGCTTCGCAAATGGGCCAGAAGCTGACTTAGGCATGCGCGACATTTGCGTCGTAGTTTGTCCCTCCCCGGCCGTTTTCAAATTGCAGATTGCCTTGCCCAGCCGATCGCCGTTGCGGCGGCGTTCTTGAGTAACAGAACGTCGAAGCCCAGCCCCACGGTCGCGTAACCGCGCTCTATAGCAGATTGGACCTGCTGCTCCGTCGCAGCGAGTGTGCTCTTTGGCACTTGGGCAGCGGTTGTGGCTCGCTCGAACCGCTCCACCGCTTCTAAAAAGACGGGATTGTCAAACTGGCCAGGGCAGCCTAGCTCGACCGAAAGGTCGAGCGGCGCGAGAACCAAGACGCTGATGCCTTCGACGGCGCAGATAGCCTCGATATTGTCAATCGCGGCTTTTGTTTCGATCAGAATGTTGCAGACGACAGTGTCCCCGAGCTTGGGTAGATAATCTTGAAAGGATACGCCCCACCGGGAATGCCCGATGAAAGGACCGAAACCGCGCCTTCCGCGAGGCGGATAGCGTGTCATCGCGACACACTCGGTAGCCTCTTGGGCGGTGTTCACCTGCGGAAACACAATACCAGCAGCGCCCATGTCGAGCGCCAGCTTCACCATTGCTTCATCGCGCTTGCCGACCCTGACAACCGGACGACAGTTGGTGCCTGCCGTTGACGCGATCATCGCATGGAGGTTTTCGGGACCAATCGCGCCGTGCTCTTGGTCGATGACAACGGCGTCCGCACCGGCTTGTGCCAATGCCTGCGTAACCACTGCCGATGGAATTGTGCAAATAAAGGAGACACGTATTTTGGGAGTTGGTACTGACATCTAAAAGCCCCCCTGAGCGGAACAGTTGACGTTCGGCAACTAAACCAAAGGCTACGGATCGGGCTTACTCAAACCATGCGACCAATTGTCCGCCTTGGGTCACAAGCCGAAATGGTCCGAGCGCGGCAGGAGGTCAGCTTGTCGCCCGGAAGCGGTCATGCGCTGATAACGCCCGCATATTGAGGGCTCAAGCTGCTGCCTTCACGCGCTTAGCGATCTTGGCAATGGTTGCGCGGCTGCAGCCAGTGGCAGACTGGATAGAGCCCCATGATTGGCCCGATGCGAGCATGCGTGCGATTGCATCGTTTCGTTGGACATCTTCTGGACGACCCTTGTAGCGGCCCTCAGCCTTGGCTCTAGCTTGTCCTTGAGCCTGTCGGCGACGTCGATCGTCGTAATCCTTCCGGGCCACCGCAGCGAGCATATCCAACAGCATGCCATTGATTGCCTCGAACATGCGTCCGGTGAACTCGTCAGAGGTCTTGGTGGCCATCATCCACGACGTCGGTAGATCGAGAGCCACGACCCGTAATTGACGCGCCGTAAGCTCACCCTTTAAGCGCTCCCAATCGGCGCCTGATAGACGAGAAAGCCGGTCTACCTGTTCAACCAGCAGAACGTCTCCCGGCTCAGCATCCGCAATGAGCCGGAATAGCTCCGGTCGGGCCAGCTTAGCGCCACTCTCGTTCTCGATGTACCACGCGGCAATCCTCAGCCCGCGTTCGGCAGCGAACGCCTTGAGTTGCCCCCGGGCACGGTTTGCGTCCTGCTCATTCGTGCTCGCGCGCAAATAGGCCCTGACAAACATCAGCACTGCCCCTGAGTTCATTATGGATGGTTCATATAATACTGGTTCATTTAAAAAGGTCA
Source organism: Bradyrhizobium iriomotense (assembly GCF_018130765.1). Taxonomy (GTDB): domain Bacteria; phylum Pseudomonadota; class Alphaproteobacteria; order Rhizobiales; family Xanthobacteraceae; genus Bradyrhizobium; species Bradyrhizobium iriomotense_A. The sequence goes on along the minus strand of NZ_JAFCJZ010000012.1, from coordinate 100,373 downwards.
ATCGAGATTACTGAACCAGCTCCCAGCCAGTTCGCTGGAAGCACACCCAAATTGAACTACGTCGGGCGTTCTGCGCTCATCCGACTGCAGCAAACCCCCGACCAATTAGGTTTTTTACAAGCGGCCTTTTGGAATCCCTGTGATTCCGTTTTGCATAACTCTTGATGTGACGAATCATGAATTATCGTTCGGGAGGTGATGGCGAAGCGAGAAATCTATCAGGAGCGCGCTGTCTCGCCGGAGGTGATCGATGGCTAACCGGGACATGAGCGAGACCTTCGAGACGGTAGGCACATGGTTTCTGCCGGATACACCAGATCGACGTGTCGCCGGGACGCTCTCATCGAAGGCTGAACGAATTGAACTGGAGCTTGCGGACGCACTTCGCCCGATGCAGGGCGGGCCTATTCGAGCTGAGATAGTCCAATACCCTGTCATCCACGGGATCACTCGGGATCAGGAAGCGGTCTCGCTCTTTCAATGCACTCGCATCGGCTATTCGATGAGGTTCGCTAGTGGTGGCTTTGGTCAGCCGGAAACTCTTTGGAGCCATTTGGCTATCGTAGGGGCACAGGTATCAGACCAGCAGGTATATCCAGAGTTGAGGTGCCGGATACCCGGCCTACAGATGTGGCTATTACCGCGCGTCATTGAGACGGTGAAAGACGCCCAAGGCTATGCATTTCGGGTCAAGAACGTTCCAACCGAGACAATCGCAATACCGAGCATCGGTGCGGAAATTGACTTTAGTCTCTCCGCTATCGGCTCGCCTGCGCATTCCACGGCCACCATTGTTGCCTCCGGTTGGCTGCATATACGACCACACGAACCAAAGTTGCTGAGTTGGTTCTTGGAGCAGCTCTCGACGACTACCAGCTTGCTCGCTTTTCTGGCCGAGAAGCCCATGCCGCCTGATCGAATCGAGCTCAAGGTAGGCGCACATGGCTTCGTTCTGTCCGTTCTCGTGCCGAGGCCATCGACGAAGTATTGTGATCACACAGAACACCACGACTTTCTCGTAAGTCGGACACAGCTAAGTGACGCCCTTCCGCACGTTCTCGTGAGTTGGTTTGACCTGTACCCTCGCGTCGAGATGCCGGTTGGCCTTGCACTCAGTACAATGGCTTCGGAAGATTTGTGGTCTCACGTGAAGTTCCTTTCTCTGCTGCAAGCACTTGAAGGACTGCATCGTGCGTTGTTGCCGGGTAACTACATGACGCCCGAGAATTACAGGGGCGTAAAAGACGCATTGGTCAACGCTATCCCCGTTGAGGTTACGGCAGATCACCGCGCCTCCTTAACTAGTCGGATTCGGTACGGAAACCAAATAGCGCTTGCCAAGCGTCTGAACAGACTCGCAGAGATGCTTCCGGCCGCGCTGCGATCCCGGATTTTGGGAGGCAAGGATGTGCCACGAAGTTGGGTGGATACACGAAACTACTACACGCATTGGGACGAGGCACTCCGCTCAAACATCTTGAGTAACCAGCAGATGTTCGATGCTTGCGTTCGGCTCGTTTGCTTCCTGCGAGCGCTTTATCTTCATTTGGCTGGGGTCCAGCCGGAGACGCTTGATGGCGCCTTTGACGGTAGAAGCGGAGACGCACGGCATCTAGCACAATTGAAGTCGAGAGATTAGGCCGCGCTCACAATGTTCGGGTTCACGACCAAGGCCCCATCGCCGCTCACCGAGTTTTGTACGCGACTGGATGCGAACTTACTCGAAGCCTCCAACCGTGTGATGGCCGAAAAGGGCACCAACGTCGATAAGCGAGCCAGCATTCTCGCCCTGCTGATCATGGCGGCTTTCCCATTTGATCAGGCGCAACGGCGCGAGCTGAAGGCTTACGGGTGCGATGAGATTTTCGAGGAGAGCAGGTCTCCCCTATTCTGCGCAGAAGAAAGAGATTTTTGTTCGATCGAAGCATCACCATAGAGAATAGAGCCATGGGTAGTGCCGCTGGTCGCGATTGAGGTCCTGCGGTCGGGGGAGATAATTCTTGCGTAGTAAACGACTGGACGACAAAACCATCAATGATGTGATTGAAAGATATGATCGAGGAGAAAGCATTACGGCCTTGATGGCCGAGATTGGACTCAGTCAGAGTGCTTTCAGCAAAGCAATAAAGCGGCGAGGGATCACGCTTAATAAGCGACATCCGACTATAGCGGCTGAGACAATTGTAGATGCTGTTCGGCTCTATGATGAAGGTCTGTCACAGGACCAAATCGCTCGTCGGCTGAATGTCAAGCGAACTACTCTCGCGCAATATCTCAGAGCCAACGGCTATCAAGCGCGTGACCGGTATGAAACGCTTAGAAGCAGGGCAAAGCTCAAGCGCTCTGAGGTTGAGAAGTATCACAATCGTTACTTGAACGGCGAAACCATTGCATCATTGGCTGCGGAGGCGGGATTATCAAAGGCGTCGCTGACGGATGCATTCCGTAAGTATGACCTACAAGTACGAGCTTGGTCGCGCATGACACCAACATTGGCTCGCATTATAGGTGAGCGTCTTAGGGCCGGCTCGTCGCTTCCGGAAATTTCAAAAGAATTTGGTTTCTCTTCCGCAGGGCTACGACAAGGTTTGGCGCGTCACGGCGTAACCTTGCCTCGGATGAGATCCGCAACATTACGAAAGGTCGGGCTACTGCTTGAGACAGGTATTCCGTTAGAAGCTCTGTCGAGCGAGCTGGGTCTATCAATCGACGGACTTAGCGCGGCTCTAGACCGCGAAAAGGCCAAGGTGCCAACTTCTCGTCGATTAAAGCCTCGTCGAAAGGCTGCGCGGGCAAGAGCCAGTTGGCCACGAAAGTTAACGGACGAACAGATCAGGGAGATCCATCGTCGCCGGATTGCCGAGAGAATCGGCATTTCGACGCTGGCGAAAGAGTACGGCGTCAACGCTTCTTCACTTTACGAGCGCATGAGAAAGATGGGGCTTATCGTAAGCCAAGGTATGGGGACGACGCGGAAAGTGTTCTCCCATGACTTCGTTCGAGAAATCTATGCGGAGGCCAGGAGGACGAAAAAGTCGGTGATACAGGTAATACGCGAGCGGGGTCTTGCCGAACGCGCCGGTGGAATAAGCATTTCGGGTCGCGCACTTGGCCTCATTCCACTTAGTCCGTCAGAGATTACGGGGCATTCGGAGCGAGACACTTATTTGTACATAATGAAGGTGACGATACCCGGTAAGACAGTGGGTCTCTACGCCGGGCAAAGCATAGATCCGCTAATGCGGATGCGTCAGCACATCGCGCAGGCGGCGAAGGGCTCGCACACGCGCAATAAGAGGACAGCATTTATCAGAGAAGCAATCCGTGAGGCGCGGTCTGTCGGCATGCCGATAGAAGAAATAGTAACAATCGAAATTCTCCCCGGAGTAATTGCGGCAAATGCGGCTGCCGAAGCTGAACGTGATCTCATCACGCGCATACGCGGCCAATGTTCGCGAGAGGGCCACGTGTTTTTGAACGGGCTTATGGGTGCTCCCGCAGGCGGCTATGGCCGAGCTATTGAGGCCGATACGGAGGTCGAGATTGTGAGAGCTTACAATTCGGGCAAAACAAGCCAGGAGGTCGCAAATGCTTTTGGCGTTGGGCGATCAACGATTAACCGGATCATCGCAGCGCGAGGAAAGCAGAAAAGCCCCGCTGAGTATCTTCGTAGATATGACGATACGATAACAGATCAGGCAATCTCGTTAGCAAAGGCTGGACACAAGCAAGATGCAATCTGCGAGCAACTCGGAATTTCCAGGCCAACTCTTTATAAAGTCCTCAAAAAAGCGGGGTTGACCAAGACGTATAAGCCTCGGTCTCGTTGATCCCGGCGGATCGGACGAGGCGGGCGCCACTCGCGTCAAGCATCTCTTTCCCCAATCGCGGCCTGCCCGGTGGTCGGCCTGTCCGCTTTGCGCGGTGGGACAATGGTGCAAAAACGCAATGGAAAACAATGGGAGCCTTGAAAGTCCCACTTCCCGCCAAGCGATTGATCTGTCTCAAATATTTTTGCCCGGCCAGGGGCACCACGCTTCGCCCTTCGGGCTTCGCGTGGCACGGCCACGCAAGACCGAAGAGTGAAGCGTGTCCGGCGAAGCCTCTTGGCGAAGACGGACTGCCGCGGCGAAACGCTCCCCTCCACTAGCCATCCTCCCATCCCCACTGTATAAACCAGTAGCTTCTTCCGTAATTCGAAGGAGCTCATATGAACGACCTGCACGCGTGGCTTTCTGAACAGCATCACGGCCTGCGCACCTTCCGGACATTCCAGCAAAAGCTCGAGACGCTCGGCCGGGACGATCCCGCCCAGCGCGGCCTGTGCCGCCTGTTGAGCAGCCTCGTCGGCAGCTACGTCGAGGCCTATGACGAGGCCCCGCTGCCGGTCGAGGTCGCCGACAGCGCCTATCGCCGCCTGCTGGCGCTGGTCGCGAGCATCGATCTGAATGCCGATGCCGACCGCCGGCTCGCCGACATCAACCGCGTGGCGGAAAGCCAGCTCTGGCAGTGAAAGGCGACCCCGCCATCGCGCCGGCTTGATCACGGGAGAGGCGTGTAGGTCGTGCTCATCGTGTAGTCCTTGCTTGGACCCGACACCACATGACGGACGACGAACGTTCCGTCCGGCAGGAACATGTAGGCCGACCGATACTCGTCGCGCCTGCAGAGATGGCGCGCATGTCCGATCAGCTCTCCTCCGGAAGATACGGACAGTGAGATCTCGTGAAACAGCCGCGGTGGATCTTCCCTGAAGAAGACCTTGAATCCTCCGTCGCTGTTGCTGAAGACGTATTCGCGTTCGGCCTGCACAATGGTGCCGTTCGCGAGCTTCAGATGTCCCTGCTCGCGATAGGCCAAGCGCTCCCTGTCGAGTGGCGTGAAAGTCGCGATACCCTGCATCGTGGCCTGGCCTTCGATGACCCGGTTGAAGGACCACGAGCCGACCAGCTTTTTCGTGACTTTCGAGGCTTCACCCCAGCGATCGATCGTAGCTTCGTTCATATCTTCAGGCCCGCGCGTTAACCAACCGGTCCAGGCTTGCAGGAGCCGCAGCCGGGAGTTCGACTTCAGCGAGCCGATACCTATATCCTACCGCAACGGATGGTGATGCAGCGAGCAGCTTTGATGGCGAGACGACGCACGACGGAAGCGGACGCCGACGACCTCCCTCGCTATTTCGTCTGGGTCCGGGGCCTTGAAGGCCCCGAGCCACAGAAATGGATGGCGATGGATTTCGGCATCGGCGACTGGAAGCGGCCGCTGGTGCTGGCGTATTTGGAGCTGCCGGAAGGCGAACGGCACCTGCCGCTGTCGGCGCTGGCGCGGCGGTATCCGCCGCCGCGGGTTGACGTCCTGTAGGGCAGCCGTCACCCCACCGCTTCCCTATTCGATGAAACCGAACAACTGTCCGCCCATCAGCAAGACAGATTTATTCACGACCAACATTCCGTGGCTCCGGCCGCGGCGAGGCGGCGTGTTCCCGCTTGCTACCTCAGCGGGATTGTGTACAGAATACATCTTATTTCATGATGCAATTATTGATCGAGTCCGGGGAATGCAGCCCGACTCGGCCTGAAGCGCTTTCCCGCGAAATTGCCGGAGAAGCCCCATGTCACACCATGATGGCGCGCCGAACATTAATACTGCCGGACCGGAACACCCACACCGCGATATGAATGCCGGCGGGACGGCCGACGCCGCCCCGGCAAAACGCAAGCTGGTGCTGTTCGCCGACGGCACGGGCAATGCGTTCACGACCCAGGAATCCAGCGTCTGGCGTCTCTACGAGGCGCTCGACCACACCCAGCCGGACCAGATCTCCCACTACATCAAGGGCGTCGGCACCGCCGGCTGGGCGCCGCTCGCAGCCCTCGACGGCGCCACCGGCTTCGGCGTGCCCTCCAACGTCCGCAAGCTCTACCGCTTCCTGTGCTGGAATTGGCGCGAGGGCGACGAGATCTACATCTTCGGCTTCAGCCGCGGCGCCTTCACTGCGCGCACGCTGGCGTCCATGATCGCGAGCCAGGGCCTTGTGCCTGCGGAGATCGACGGCACCCCCGTATCGCATGAGGAAATGGAGCGCAACGCGATGGCCGCGTGGCGGGAATACCGTCGCGACACCGTGCCGTTGAAAAAGAGCCTGCCGACGATCTGGATCGCCCGCCTGATCCGCGATCTCCTGCTCTATCTCTATCATTCGCTCTGCGGGCACCGCTCCTATGCCGACGTCCGCGCGGCGATGAACGGCCGCAAGGAGATCGACATCGAATTCCTCGGACTGTTCGACACGGTCGAGGCCTTCGGCGTCCCAATCGAGGAGCTGCGCGTCGCGATCGACTGGGCGATCTGGCCGATCTCGTTCCGCAATCATCGGCCCTCGCGCAAGGTGAAGCACATCTGTCATGCGCTGGCGCTAGACGACGAGCGCACCACCTTCCATCCGCTGCGGATCGACCAGAGCCATCTGGCGGCCGGCCAGACAGTCGAGGAGGTGTGGTTCGCCGGCGTCCATTCCGACGTCGGCGGCGGCTATCCGGAATCCACGCTGTCCTTCGTGCCGCTGGTCTGGATGGCCGATAGGCTCAGCGGCAGGCTCCGGTTCCAGGACGGTGAGATCGAGCACTTCAAGGAATATCAATCGGCGATCGGACCGAAGCACGATTCGCGCAGCGGCGCCGCCGTCCTCTACCGTTATGGGCCGCGCCCGGTCCTCGCCGGCGAGGTCAATGGCGGACTGCCGGTCGTGCACTTCGCCGTGGTTGAACGCATGCTGTTCGGCTGCGACGCTTATGCGCCGATCATGCTTCCGGCGGACTCACTGGTGCTGATGCCGGATGGCCGCAAGTTGAACCTGATGGCGGACGCCACGCGCGACGACATGAAGCAGGCCTATCTCGCGAAGGCCCAGGGCCCGCGGCGCGAGACGGAGGCCAGAGCCTTCACGCTGATGAACGTGCCCAGCCCTGAAATGGCGCGGCTCACGCGCGACACCGTGTGGTGGCGGCGCGTCGCCTATTTCTCGCTGCTGTTCATGGTCGGCGTGATCGCCGTCTGGCCGTGGGTGGCGCGCAGCCTGATCGGGGTGTCGAAGGACAATGGCCTGCAAGGCACCCTCTTTCTGCGCATCGCCGCCACCATCGATTGGCTCGTCGGCGGCGTCCTTGGTCCGCTCGCCAATCTGGTCAGGAACGTGCTGCCGTCCTATGCCGCACCGTGGCTGGACATCGCGCTGTACTACCCGTTCGCCACCTCGCTCGTCCTGATCCTCACCTATCTGATCTGGCGCAGGAACACGGTGCTGCGCGACACCATCCAGGAGCGTGCGCGGCTGGCCTGGAGCGAGCCACGCCGTATCGCAAGCCGGCAGCATGCCGACGATCCCGGCCTGCTGCTGGGCTTTGCCCGATGGATGCGGCTCAATGCCGGGCCGGCCCGCTGGCTCTTCGCCAGGCTCGTGCTGCCCGCGATTTTCCTGTTCATCATCTTTTACTCGGCCCTGCTCATCGGATCGACCAGCGTCTTCACGGCCCGTACCGCGACTGGAAATATTTGCGAGACGTCCGGGCAGAACTCCGCAACGCCGGTATCCGACGAGCCGACCGATGCGCGCGGCCTGTTTGCGACGAAGGACTTCTGCTGGTGGAGCGGCCTTGCGGTCGAGAAGGGGCGCAAATATCGCGTCTGGGTCCAGATCGAGGATCCCTGGTTCGACCGCACCATCATGAGCGGGACGAACGGCTTCAAGACCCATTTCGGGCGTCATTACCTCGCCTTGCCGACCCTCCGCCTGTTCGGCGCCGACTGGTTCCAGCCTGTCGTTCGCGTCGGCGCGAAAGGCATGAGCGACATCCCGCTTCAGGCCGTCAACGTCATGCCGGCCGACGAATTGCCAAGACGCATGCATCCGACCGTTCCGGCTGAGGACGATGCCGACAAGAGCAAGGGCCGGTATCCCATCCGGCTCGACGACACGACAGAATACAAGGCGCTTCCGAACGACAATCCGCTCAAGCTCGCGGTGGTCAAGCTCGGGGATTTCGAGCCGGTGCCGAAGGACCCCGCGGCGCGCACGATCTGGGACGGTCAAAATCTGTCGGCCCGGCTGGTCGCCGAATTCGTTGCGCCCGACGCCGGCGATCTGTTCTTCTACGTCAACGACGCCGTCCAGATTTATCCGACCCTGCTGCCGGTAGGATTGCGCCCGGCGAAGCTCGACGCAATCCAGGGGCCATACGATCAATTCTACAGGAACAATGCCGGTACCGCGCGCATCGTCGTGCAGCGGCTGCCGGGCCCGTCCGCACCAACCGATAAACCGGCTCTGGCGAAGCAGTAGGCGTCCACCCGGGCGCCGTTTCATCGCGCCCCCATGATTATGGGTGTCGCGCCCTCCACGCTGCGGCTAGACTTGCCTCGCGCCGCGGGGGACACGTGGTGCGGGACCATGAACATGAGCGAACAGGGCGAGACGGGTGAAGCCATCACCATCCTCCTCGTCGAGGACGACGCGCCGACCTGCTGGCGGCTCCAGGACGCGCTGGTCAAGGCCGGCTACGAGGTGCGCAGCGCCGGCACGCTGGCGGAGGCCCGCTCCGCGCTGGCCGAAGCGGCACCGCGCGTGCTGCTCACCGATCTCAGGCTTCCCGACGGCCATGGTGTCGAGCTGATCCGCGAGATCCGGCAGCGCTTTCCCGACACCGAGATCATGGTGATCTCGGCGCTCGGCGACGAGGAGAGCGTGATCTCTGCGATCACGGTCGGCGCCACCGGCTACCTGCTCAAGGACGCGTTCCCGACCGATATCGCCACCACCGTGCGCGATCTGGTCGCCGGCCATTCCCCGATCTCGGCCTCGATCGCCCGTTTCATCGTGCGCCGGACGCAAGGTGCCGCGCAGAGCTCGGCCGAGCCGTCGCCGGGCCCCGTGCTCAACACCGCAAAGCTGACGCCGCGCGAGATCGACATCCTCTGGGGCATCGCGAAAGGTTTCAGCTACGCCGAGATCGCGAGCCATCTCGGCCTGTCCAGGCAGACCGTGCCCGGGCACATCAAGAACATCTATCGCAAGCTCGAGGTGCACACGCGCAGCGAAGCGGTGTTCGAGGCGGTGCAGCAGGGCCTGATCAAGCTGTGAGCGAGATTGCGGCGAAGGCACCGACACGCCCGCGGCGCCGGCTGATCGTGTCGCGCCTCATGCCCTATCTGCTGCTCCAGGCGCTGATCGTGATCGCGACCATCCTCGGGCTGCGGCTGCTCCAGCCCAGCGACCCCGACGATTTTGCGGTCAGCGGATTTTCCCTGCGCGAGGACGGCATAACGCGCCCGGTAACCTTGCCGCATTTCACCTCGTCGCGCTATTCGCTGGCCGATCCGCCGCTCTATACCGGTGCCTTCACGTTCCGGCGCGACCAAGCCGCGTCGGGGTGGTCGGTGTTCCTGCCGCGCTTCAGCAACGCCGTGGAGGTCGCCGTCAACGGCGTCGTCGTGCTCGACTCCCGCCGCGATGCCAACGCCAACCGGCCCGACCGCAACACGCCGCAGATCGCACTCATTCCGGCTTCCTTGCTGCGCGACGGCAGCAACGAAATCACGGTGCGGCTGTTCGTATGGGGACCGCTGAGGGGTTTTCTCGACACCGTCTATGTCGGACCCGACACGGCCCTGCGGCCGGCCTTTGAAACGCGCACTCTGCTGTTCGTGACGCTGCAGGTGGTGTTTTCCGCGTGGCAGTCGATCCTCGCCGTCATCCTCGCGATCATGTGGCTGATGCGGCGGCACGAGCCGGTTTACGGCGTGCTGGCGGTGGCGATGGTGCTCGGTGTCATGCAGGCCTTCGTGCCAGCGCCGGTGCCGCCGGTCACCACGTCGCGGCTTGCCGCGGTCCTGCTGGCCTCGGCGCCGACCGAGAGCGCGCTGATCGTCATGTTCGGCGTGCTGTTCTTCGGCTGGCGCTGGCCGCGTTACGGCACGCTGCTGTTCGCCCCGGGGCTCGTCATCTTCGTGGTCGGGCTGATCGCCGGCCCGCCGCTGCCGCGCGTCCTGTTTCTCACGCTCGGCGTTCCCATGGTCGGGATCTGCCTGTTCCTGATGGCCTGCGTCACCGCGACCGCGGTGGTGCGGCGGCAGGACGCGGCGAGCTTCACGATCGGCTGCGCGGTGACCATCGTGCTGACCTGCTGGGTCCACGACATGCTGTCGGTGTTCGAGATCGTGACCAACGAACGCATCTTCGTCTCGCGGCTGTCCTATTCGGCGATGCTGGTCGCGATCGGCGCCGGGCTGACCTGGCGCTTCGCCCGCGCGCTGAACCAGGTCGACAGCTTTGCCGGGCAGCTCGTTACGCGCGTGCGCGAGGCCGAGGAGCGGCTGAAGGCGAGCTTTGCCCGCGAGGAGGAGCGCGCCCGCGCGGCCGCGCTCGCCAATGAGCGCACAAGGCTGATGCGCGACCTCCATGACGGCCTCGGCGGCCAGCTCGTCAGCATCGTCGCGCTCTCCGAGCGCGGCCATGAGGGCGCGACCATCACCGACGCCGCCCGCGCGGCACTGAAGGATCTGCGCCTCGTCATCGACTCCATGGACGACATCGGCGGCGACCTCATGCTCGCGCTCGGCTCCTGGCGCGAGCGCGCGACGGCACAGTTGCGGCCGCACGACATCGCGCTCGACTGGCGCGTGGCGACGCCGCAGGGCCTGCCGCTGCATCCCGAGCTGCGGCCATGGCACGTGATCCAGATCGTGCGCATCCTCGACGAGGCCGTGACCAATGCCGTCAAGCATGCGCAGGCCCGCAACATCGAGGTGACCATCGAGACGCTCGACGGAGGCCAGGGGCCCTATGGCGTGATCAGCGTGACCGACAACGGCCGCGGCTTTGCGCTCTCGGGCAATGGCGAGACCGCCGGCGCGAGCCAGACCGCCCGGGGCTTGCGCAATATGAGAAGCCGCGCCGCGCGCTGCGGCGCGGTGCTCGATCTGGGCTCGAATGCCTCGGGCACGCGGGTGCGGCTGCAATTGCCGCAGGTCTTTCCCGACAGCGACGCTGCCGGCGGCTGAAAAGCCCCCTCCCCGAACGTGTGGGACGCGCGGAGAGAGGGAACGGGCCGGAGTGTTTTGCCTGCGGAGGACGGGGGGTTCGTCCGCTGGGGCTCCGTTGCCCGAAACGATGCAATCAACTCAATCGAACGAGATCGTCAGCGCACGCCGACACGATTGACCGGACCGCCGCGATTCATCGGCGTGCCGGCACGAACGCCAACGCCGGGCGCACCGACGCCGGGTGTCGCCACCGCAGCCGCCGCGACCGGGGCTCCCGGTGCAACCACCACCGCCGCCGTCGGCCGCACCACGCAGCCCTTGGGCACGCCGACGGTCTTGCAATAGACCACGGCCTGCGCCGGGCTCGTGCCCAGCGACACCATCGCCGCACCCGCCAGCACCATGACCGTCAGCCCGGCGCTCAGCGCTCCCGCTTTCTTCGACATCTTGCTCTCCTGCTTCCCGTTCGGCGCCCGATGCAATTCACCGGGTCTCGCAGCCGACGTGCAGCCTGAATGGCAAAAGACGGCGCGCGGATACATGCCATGAAGATGGGGGTGCGGCGGCCGGGGCGGCGAGCCGATGCCATGAACATGGCATGGACCGGCACCTGCCCTTCGCGACATCGTCCGGCCGCTTGATCCCGAACGGGACCACCGACAATCCCAAAGAGGTGCTTTATGAAGATTTCAGCTCTTGCCGCGCTGCTGCTTGCCGCCACCGCCCTGCCCGTCGCAGCGCAATCCGGCCCGACGCCACAGGAGCAGATGGCCTGCCGCAGCGATGCCAGCAAGTTCTGCGCCGAGCACATCGGCAAGCCGCCGCAGATGAACGCCTGCCTGCGCGAGAACAAGTCGAAGCTCTCCGACGGTTGCCGCAAGGTCGTGGAGTCGCACGGGGGCTAGACTTTCTTCCTTCTCCCCTTGTGGGAGAAGGTGGCGCGAAGCGCCGGATGAGGGGTTCTCACCACTTGCAAGACTGTCCGTGAGGATAAAGACCCCTCACCCGTCTCGCCGCTATTGCGGCGAGCCACCCTCTCCCACAAGGGGAGAGGGTAGGAACACGTCGTGCTTCTTGAAGCACAAATCTTGCAAGCACTCCGCAGCGGACGTTTCTGCGCGGAGTGCTCTTCAATGTACGACACCATCATCGTGGGTGCCGGTTCGGCCGGCTGCGTCTTGGCCAATCGGCTGTCGGCCGATCCGCACCGCAAGGTTCTGGTGCTGGAAGCCGGCCGCACAGCGCCGCTCGCGTCCGACATTCCCTCGGACTGGCCGACGATGTTCAACACGGCGGTCGACTGGGGCTATTACACCGAACCGCAGGCGGGTTGCCGCGGACGGCGCATCTTCTGGCCGCGCGGAAAGATGGTCGGCGGCTCCGGCGCGATGAATGCGATGATCTATATCCGTGGCCTGCCGTCCGACTATGACGGCTGGGCGCGCGCGGGCTGCGCAGGCTGGGCCTGGCGCGACGTGCTGCCGAAGTTCATCGCCTTCGAGAGCAATGCGCGCTTCACCGACAATCCCTTCCACGGCACGCGCGGACCGCTGCACGTGGCGGACGTTCCCCATGTCGACCCGAACGAGCTGAAATGGCTGGAGGCCGCGCAGGCCGCGGGCCTGCCGCACAATCCGGACTTCAACGGCGCCACCCTGGAAGGCGCGGGCTTCTTCCAGTTCGTCATCAAGGACGGCGAGCGTTTCGGCACCGGCAAGGCCTATTTGCGCCCGGCGCTGGCGCGGGCCAATCTCGCGCTGAAGACCGGCGCGCTTGTCACCCGCATCATCATCGAGCGCTCCCGCGCGATCGGCGTCGAATATCTCGAGAACGGACAGTCGAAAATTGCCTTCGCCACCACCGAGGTGGTGCTCGCCTCCGGCGCCATCGGCTCGGCGCAACAGCTGCTGCTGTCAGGCGTGGGCCCGGCCGACGAATTGAAGACGGCCGGCGTCGAGGTCGTGCACGATCTTCCCGGCGTCGGCAGGGATCTCCAGGATCACATCAACATTCCCATCACCTTCTACACCAAGGAGAAGATCGGCGTCGGCGCCTGGACGGAGGAGAGCCTGGCCGCGAGCCTTGCCGAATGGGAAACCAGCCGCAGCGGCCCGCGCACCTCGCCCTGGGTCGCCGCCGGCGCGCATGTGAAGAGCCGCCCCGACGTCGAGCCCGACCTGCAGCTCTACGGCGCGATCAGCCCGCACCGCGACTATGTCCGCTTCCTGTCGTCGAAGTCAGGCATCACCCTGCATACGACGTTGCAGCGGCCGAACAGCCGCGGCCGGATCACGCTGCGCTCGGCCGATCCGATCGAACATCCCGCGATCGACCCCGGCTATTTCGCATCGGACGCGAGCGGCAACGACATCGCGACCATGATCGAAGGCGTGCGCATCAACCGCCGTATCGCCGCGCAATCGCCGCTGAAGGAGATGATCGAGGGGGAGATCACGCCCAGCGCGGAAGCGGTCAGCGACACCGAGATCGCCGACTACATCCGCGGCCATTGCACGACACTCTATCATGCCGCCTCGACCTGCCGCATGGGCACGGACGATCTGGCGGTCGTCGATCCGCAGCGGTTGCAGGTGCGCGGCATCGACGGCCTGCATGTCGCCGATGCCTCGGTCATCCCGATCATGATCTCGGGCAATATCCAGACGCCGACGGTCCTGATTGCCGAATGCGCGGCCGCGGCGATCCTGGGCTAGGCGCTAATCGTCGTCAGACCCGAACAGCCTGATCTGCGGAAAACCGCCACGCGGCCGGCCCGCATAGTCGCGCGCATCGGAATCTTCGCGGATGCTGCGTGCCACGTCGTCCCAATCGGTGCGGCCGCGCGGATCGCGGGGGTCGTAGCGGTGCCGTTCCGCCCAACGCTCGCGGCGATCCATCCGGCGCCGTTCGGACGCAGCGCGCTTCACGTCGGAATCCCTGGCCTTGGCATAGGCGTTGTCGGGTGAGGAGGACGGCTCTGTCGAAGCCTGCTGCTCTACGGGTTTTGCGGCGCGCGAAGCCGGTGCGGGTTTGGGCGGCTCAACTGCGGCCGCTTGCGAAGGCTGAGGCGCCGGCGGTCCAGCGTTCGCCTGAGTGGTCTGCGCGTCGGGCTTTGCGGCTTCAGGCTTTGCCTCGGCCTGGGCCGGCGCAGCGATCATCGCACCAAAGGCTTGCGAGCCGGTGAGATAGTTCACGCGCTCGGACGACGCATTGGCCTGGGCCGACGCGGCCTCAGTGCGCTGCGCCATCTTGCTGGTGTCCGCACCCTGCTTGGGTGCGATCGGATTCATGATGTTGCCGGCAACGATGCCGCCGCCGAGACCAATGCCAATGGCCACGATGATCGTTCCGGCACCGACGAAATAGGCTGTCGAGGCGCGCATTGATCCACTCCCTCTTTTGGGGCGGGCAACGCGTGGGGATTACCAGATGTTCCTGATGCCGGCGGGTTCCGAAAAGGGAAACCGCGTCAGATCTGTTGCGCGACCTTCTCGAGCCCGATGAGACGGGCGAGCTTGCGCACTTCTTCCTTCTGGTCGTCGCGCAACTGGAACAGCAGCGGCATCGCGGCCGATTTCAACTGCTGCACCTCGTCGCAATTCGGATCGATCTGCGCGCTGGGCGGCGCATTCGGATTCGACAGCTTGTTCGCCTGGATCCTGCGCGCGACGTTGCGCAGCGCGGTCTCGACGGACGGCCAGTAATATTCCTGCGACGATGACAGCTTCAGGCGATCCTTGATGCCCGAAATCTGAACGTCGGAGAGCAGCGAATAGGATTTCTGCGGCTGCGGCTTGGCGACGACCTTCGGCTTGGCCGGGACGTCGACGGCAGGAACCTCGGCCGCGGCGGGCGCCTCATGCGCATTTGCTTTCGGCATCGGGAAATCGGACGGCGTCGCAGCGGCAAAGGCCTGGCGCAGCGGTTCGGTGAGAACCGGCGCCTGCGCGAGCCTGTCGGCAGGCACCTGGACAGGCTCGATCGCGGCTGAGGCCAGAGCGAGCGTCGGAACCAGGCGATCGGCCTTGGCGGCGCGATTGGTGGCAAGCGGCTTCGCTGGCGGGGCTTCGGTGATCATCTCGGCGCTGACGCTGGGCACGCTGTCACGGCCGAGGATGGCGGTGGTGGCGGCGCCGAGGACGAGGAAACAGGTCAGCACAACGATGGTGATGGCTTTGGACAAACGTCTCTCCGCGCCCACAACTTCAAGTCCACGTGATCACTGCCCGGAAACTGGGCGATAATTGAGGCTTAACCGTGCCATCGCGGCGGCAATCGCGCGGACTGCGGCGACAACGCCGAAAAACTCAGTGAAATCAAGCAGCTGCCGCTAGATCGTAGGCGTCCTGGATGTCGGCGACGATCTCGGAGGCCTCCCACACTGCGCGCGGCTCGACCGATTGCAGCGTCACCGTCCAGTTGCCGCCCCGGCGGGTGCGGGGGACGCTGACGATGTCGAAGCGCACATTGCGGCATAGCGGGTGGCGGGCCAGCGCATGGGCGACCCGGACGCGGATCTCGTCCAGCGATGCCGCCGTCTTGGTGTTGAGAAACTCGTAGTCCATCGCCTGTCCCTCTCGGTCCTGATTGGCGGCCGTGAGAGGGATTCTTGGCGAGGCTTGGTTAATCCGCCGTTAAATGAGGGGGGTTTGAGGTATGCGGGATTAACTGTGACCGATGCTATCGCGCCCACCTGCCTCGCGGTATTCCGCGATCGTCCGCGCGACGAGATCATCGACCGCCGGCACGTCGGTGACGCCCGACGTCGAGTGCCCGCCGCTCCAGATATCGCGCCAGCGCTTGGGCCGGTTCTCGCGCGCGGTGACGTCGATATCCTCTGCGATGTCGATCGCGCCGCGCGCCGGCAGGTCGTCGGGATCGAGACCCGCAGCGACGATCGACGGCTTCAGCATGCTGGTCTGCAGGCCCGTGAACGCGGTGGTGAGCAGGATGTCGTCGGCGCTGCTCTCGACCAGCATTCGCTTGTGACGATCATCCGCCATACTCTCGCGTGTGGCGATGAACTTCGTGCCCATATAGCCGAGATCGCAGCCGAGCACCTCGGCCGCATGCAGCGCACGCCCGTCGCTGATGCCGCCCGCGAGCACGATGATGCCGTCATAGAATGCGCGCACCGCGCGGACGAAGGCGAACGGATTGAGCCAGCCGGTCTGTCCGCCCGCGCCCGCAGTGAGCAGCACGAGCCCATCTGCCCCCGCTTCCGCCGCGCGTTCGGCATGGCGGATCGAGGCGACGTCCGCGAACACCAGCGCGCCGGCGTCGTGCAGCGGCTTCAAGACTGGCGCCGGCGAGCCGACCGAGGTGATGACGATCTCCGGCCTGTGCCGCAACAGCACCGCGAGATCCTGCTCCAATCGAACGTTGGAGCGGTGCACGATCAGGTTCGGGCAGAGCGGCGCGGCCTTGCGGCCGGTCTGATCTTCGTGCTGCCGCAGCCGCGTTTCGATCTCGCTCAGCCATTCATCGAGTTGCTCCGTGCTGCGGCAATTCGCAGTCGGGAAGCTGCCGATCACGCCGCTTCGGCAGGCCGCGACCATGAGCTCGACGCCCGACACCAGAAACATCGGCGCGGCGATCAGCGGAAGGGCAAGACGATCGCCGAAACGTTGCAGTCGCTCTGATGTCACGCATGCCTCCCTCGCGCGGGCTTTGTCGTTTCCTCCCGCATTCCCTGTGCTAGCGTTACCGCAAACAATGGCACGCTAGACGCCGATGACAAAGCAACGAGGAAACATATGTCCGATCCGCTCCACGCATCGTCCCCGACTTGCGCGCAGACGCTACGGGCACTGTCGCGCTATCCCGGCCGCACCGCTTTCGCCTGGCCCGGCGGATCGCTGAGCTACCGTGGGACGATCGACCTGATCGGACGCATCCAGGGTGTGTTCATGCGGCTTGGATTGCAGCCCGGCGCGCGCGTCGCCTTCCTCACAGCAAACCGCGCCGACACCTGGTGCGCCGGTGTCGCCGCGCAATTGTCGCGGCTCTGCATCACCTGGCTGCATCCCTTGGGATCGCGAGGAGACCAGCTGTTCCAGCTCGAGGATTCCGAAGCCGAGGTGCTGGTGGTCGATGCGGCCGCCTTCCGCGATCGCGGCGGCGAGCTCGCGGCGAGCGCCGGCCAGCTCAAGGCAGTCTTCACCATGGGACCGGCCGACTATGGCGTCGACCTGTTGCAGGCAATCGAGATCGAAGGCCACACCAGCGCACAATGCCTCGCCCGCCCTGACGATCTCTCCACACTGAACTACACCGGCGGCACGACCGGTAAGTCCAAAGGTGCGCTGCGCTATCACCGCGAAAATGCAGGCGCCGCGGCCGCGATCCTCGCCGACTTCGAGATCCCGGAAGGTGCGCGCTATCTCGCGGTCGCGCCGATCAGCCATGTCGCCGGCACGAAAGTGCTGCCGACCCTGATGCGCGGCGGCACGGTGCACATGCTGAAGGGCTTCGATCCCGAGGCCGTGCTGGCGACGATCGCGCGCGAGCGCATCAACTTCACGCTGTTTGTTCCGACGATGATCTATGTGCTGCTCGACCATCCGGCGCTCGGCAGGACCGACCTGTCCTCACTCGAGCTCGTGCTCTACGGCGCGTCCGCGATGTCGCCAAGCCGGCTGGTCGAAGGCATCGAACGCATCGGGCCGGTGTTCTCGCAGCTCTACGGGCAGACCGAATGCTATCCGATCTCGGTGCTGCGCAAGGCGGATCACGATCCCAGAACGCCGGAGCTGTTCCTGTCCTGCGGCTTTCCGATCGCAGCCTGCGAGGTCAAGCTCCTCGACGACAACGACCAGGAGGTGGCGACGGGCGAAGCCGGCGAGATCTGCGTGCGTGCCCCGCATGCGATGGCGGAGTACTGGAAGCGGCCAGATGTCACCGCCGAGACGCTGAAGAACGGCTGGGTCCACACCGGCGACATCGCGCGCAAGGACGAGCGCGGCTACATGTTCATCCTCGACCGCAAGAAGGACATGATCGTCTCCGGCGGCTTCAACATCTTCCCGCGCGAGGTCGAGGACGTGCTGTCGCAGCATGCCGACGTCGCCATGGTCGCGGTCGTCGGTATCCCCGACGAAAAATGGGGCGAAGCCGTTACCGCTGTCATCGTGCCGCGAGAAGGCGTAAAGCCTGATCCGAACGAGCTGATCGACCTCGTGAAGACGCGAAAAGGCTCGGCGCATGCGCCGAAGCAGATCCAGTTCGTCAAGCAGCTGCCGATGACCGGCGTCGGCAAGGTCGACAAGAAGGTATTGCGTGCAGGCTTCTGGAGCGGACGGGACCGGATGGTGGGGTAAATACCCCGGAATTCTACGGCGTCGTTGTGGCTCCGGCACCACAGCGCGCCACGGAGTGCGCGCCGGCGATGTCCGCGCGATTGCCGACGAATCAGGGAATCAACTAGACCGCTGATGGGGCTGGGAAGCGGAGTATCAAATGAGAGTCGCTTCCTTGGAAAGTGCAGTTGCCGCGGTCACGTTGATCACGGCTATTGTTGTCGTGCTGTGGGAGATCAAAATCTTCTACGGTCTGTGAACTGGCAGGACGCTGGCGTCGAACAAGAGGCCTCCGGACAAGAAGAGGTTCGCGACCAGGGCATCCCTTCCGCGGCGGCGGAAGCTGCCATTCAATCGGCTCCCGGCCTGAACACGGCGAAAGCCATCACGCTCACCGCTTCTCGATGACCAGACTCTGCACAGCCCGGCCGAAATAGCCCTGCCGGTCCGCCAGCCGCGACATCGCAAGGCCCGCGCCATCAGGGCCGATCCAGGAGTCGCCGTCGAGCAGGATCCAGTCGCCGACCGGCTGGCGCGCAAAGCTCACGGTGAGATCGGCGTTGATGTAGGTCCAGGCGCGGAAGTCCAGCGTCGAGGCGGTGCCGTTGGAGAAGTCGGCGGCGACCACGGCGCGCATGGCCTGCGAGACAACTTCGCCCTCGATCAGCGGATGGTCGACGCGAAACCAGATCGCGCCGGCACCGGCCTGACCGAAGCGGCCGCGCGCGGCGCGCATCGAGACCGATCGCACGAACGGGCTGGTCGCGGCGTCACCGTCCTCCACCAACGAGTCCTCCGGAGACGGCAGCGTGACCGGCAGCTCCCTGACATCGTCCGGCAACGCCTGCGCCTGGCGCCTGACCTTGAGCACGGTGGCCCCGACCACCTGCACGCCGTCGGCGAGCAGCTTGATCTCGCAGAGCTGGATCTTGCGGCCCTCGCGCAGCACCTCGGTCGCAATCGTCAGCGGCGCCACCGGCACCGGCCGCATCAGATCGATGGTGACGCGCGCGATGTCCATCGGGGCAGGCGTCGGGATGCGCTCGGCCGCCCATGTCACCAGCGATGCCGGCGCCGAGCCGTGCTGCATGCGCCGGTCCCAGGGACCGGCAGCGTCCGGGCTGGTGACGACGCTGTTGCCGTCGACGCGGTAGATGGGGGGCATCTTTTCTCCGTGGGGCATATTCGGAGCGCAGCAACCGGTGTCATCCCCGCGAAGGCGGGGACCCATACCCCCAGGGAGAAGTTGTGGCACAAGACTGGTAACCAAGAGTCTTCGCCAAACTACTCCCTGTGGTTATGGGTCCCGGATCTGCGCTCGCTTTGCTCGCTTGTCCGGGACGACAGGACCTTACAACGGCGGATCGATCGCTTCGTCGTATTCCTTCTTGAAGCGCGCGATCAGTTCCGCGGCGGGCACGATACCCTCGACGCTTCCGATGCCCTGGCCCGAGCCCCAGATCTCCTTCCACGCCTTCGGCTTGGCGCGCTCGCCCGAGGCGTCGGTGCCGAAATTCATCTTGGAGGGATCGGACGTCGGCAGGTTTTCCGGATCCATCCCGGCGGCGAGGATCGAGGGCTTCAGATAGTTGCCGTGCACGCCGGTGAAGAGGTTGGAGTAGACGATGTCGTCGGCGCTCGAGCCCGCGATCATCTCCTTGTACTTCTCGACCGCATTGGCCTCCTTGGTCGCGATGAACGCCGAGCCGATATAGGCGAAGTCGGCCCCGAGGATACGCGCGGCGCGGATCGCCTTGCCGTTGCCGATGGCGCCCGACAGCGCGATCGGGCCGTCGAACCACTTTCGCGTCTCTGCAACGAACGCCAGCGGCGAGATCGTGCCGGCATGACCGCCGGCGCCGGCCGCGACCAGGATCAGGCCGTCGGCGCCCTTCTCGATCGCCTTGTGCGCGAATTTCTGGTTGATCACGTCGTGGAAGACGATGCCGCCCCAGCCGTGCACGGCCTGGTTCAGCTCCTCGCGCGCGCCGAGCGACGAGATGATCATCGGCACCTTGTACTTGGCGCAGAGCTGCATGTCGTGATCGAGCCGGTTGTTCGACTTGTGCACGATCTGGTTGACCGCGAACGGCGCCGACGGCTTGTCGGGATGCGCGCGGTCATAGGCCGCGAGCTCTTCGGTGATCCGCGCCAGCCATTCATCGAGCAGCTCCGGCGGCCGCGCGTTCAGCGCCGGGAACGAGCCGACCACACCCGCCTTGCACTGCGCGATCACGAGATCAGGCACCGAGATGATGAAGAGCGGCGAGCCGATCACGGGGATCGACAGGCGCCCCTTGAACAAGGCAGGCATGGACATTGCGGCACGATCCTCTTCTGGCAATCATATTGGAGTTGGGAGCCATACCAACAAGGCAATCTTTCCACTGTCAAGTATTGCGTTTTGACGCCGTGGCGGATGCCGTTACCGCAATTCCAAGCAGCGGAATTCCTCTCCCGTCCTTCCGGGGCGCGCTAAAGCGCGAGCCCGGAATCCATTTCGCTATTTGCGCTGAGGCCCGATGGATTCCGGGCTCGACGCTGCGCGTCGGCCCGGAATGACGAGGGAGAGACCGGCGTCTACCCAATCAAATCCGGGTTGATCAGCCGCTCGAACGAGAACATCTCGTCCCACTTCTCCTGCGTCAGCAGCTTGCGCTCGGTCACCACGATCTGGTGCAGCGACTTGCCGCTCTTGTAGCCCTCGCGCGCAATCTCGGCGCATTGCTTGTAGCCGAGCAGCGGCTTCAGCACCGTGACGATGCCGAGCGAGTTCAGCACCATGTTGCGGGTGTGGTCCTCGTTGGCGGTGATGCCGACGACGCAATTCTCGCGCAGGCTGTTGACCGCGCGCTCCATGGTGCGGATCGAGAAGAACAGCGCGAACGAGATCACCGGCTCCATCACGTTGAGCTGGAGCTGGCCGGCGCTTGCCGCCAGCGTCACCGTGGTGTCGAGGCCGATGACGAGGAAGCTGGTCTGGTTGACGACCTCAGGAATGACCGGATTGACCTTGCCCGGCATGATCGAGGAGCCGGGCTGAAGCTGCGGCAGGTTGATCTCGTTGAAGCCGGCGCGCGGGCCGGAGGCAAGCAGGCGGATGTCGTTGCAGATCTTGGTCAGCTTGCTCGCGGTGCGCTTCAGCACGCCGGAGAGCTGCACATAGGCGCCGGTGTCCGAGGTCGCCTCGACGAGGTCGCCGGCGAGAATGAAGTCGAGGCCGGTGAGCGCGCTCAGATGCCGGACCGCGAGTTTTGGATAGCCGACCGCTGCGGTCACGGAGGTGCCGATCGCAGTGGCGCCGAGATTGATCTCGCGCAGCAGCGCGCGCGCCTCGGAGATGCGATCGACCTCCTCGCCGATCGTGGTGCCCCATCCGCGGAATTCGGCGCCGAGAGACATTGGCACTGCGTCCTGCAAATGCGTGCGGCCCATCTTCAGCACGCGGTCGAACTCGCGGCCCTTGGCAAAGAACGCCTCCTGAAGGTGCCGCAGCGCCGTCATATAGCTCTCCAGCCGCAGGATCAGCGCGAGGCGGAAGGCGGTCGGATAGGTGTCGTTGGTGGACTGGCCGTAATTGACGTGATCGTTGGGGCTGACGTGCTGGTAGTCGCCTTTATTGAAGCCGAGCGATTCCAGCGCGAGGTTGGCGATCACCTCGTTCGCGTTCATGTTGGTCGAGGTGCCGGCGCCGCCCTGGATGAAGTCGGTGACGAACTGGTCCATCATGTCGCCGGCGATGACGCGGTCGCAGCCGAGGATGATTGCGTCGGCCACCTTGGCGTCGATCGCGCCGAGGTCGCGGTTGGCCATGGCGGCGGCCTTCTTCACGTAACCGAGCGCCTTCACGAAGTAAGGCTCCTGGTTCATGGGAATGCCGGTGATGTGGAAGTTCTCCTTCCCGCGGATGGTCTGGACGCCGTAGTAGATGTCGTCGGCGATCTCACGCTGTCCGAGGAAATCCTGCTCCGTACGACTCATGGGCGCTCCTTGTTGCATGCGCGCGAGGCCATCACATCAGTTCTGGCACAGCGCGCTGGTCACGAAAGTATCGGTGCGGCAGTCGTCCGGTTTACGTTGCCTGCCCGGGATGAGAACCTTGGCCGAGCATTTCTCGGCGGAGTCGGCGTTGAGGCTCTTGCCTTCCCTGTAACCCTTGCCCTGGCAGAGCTGGTCGGCGGCCTGCTTGCAGTCGGGCGCGCCGTTCGACGAGACCGGGCAGACCACGCGCCCCGACACCATGGTCGAGGGCTTGGTCAGCCGCGACAAGTCGTTCATGGTTTCGCTCGGGCTTTTGATCGGCGGCAGGATCGAGGGCAGCTTGTCGAACAGCTTGCCCATTTCGTTGATCAGCCCGGGATTCTCTTCGCGCGCCGACGGCGCCGATGGAGCTGATGTCGACGGCGGCGGCGCGGCCTGCGGACCCTGCTCCTGCAAGCCCAACGTGGGCGGCGCGGATTGCGTCCATCCGGTCCCGCCGGCACCCAGCAGGAGTGAAATCACCGTGAGAATCAGCGTCCCCCGCCGCAGGACCGGATTGCCGGATCGACCCATCATGCGGCAACCGTAGCCGAAGCCGGCGCAGCGGCAAAGCGTAACGGTTTAGATCAGCTTGACCGCGACCACGAAGCCGAGCACCAGCACCGCGGCACCGATCGCCACCCACAATCCGAGACGCTCCTCGAGCCTGTCCCGGATCCAGTCGCCGTAGCGGTTGAGCAGGATCGCCACGACGAAGAAGCGGCCGCCGCGCGCGACGATCGAGCACAGGATGAACAGGACGATATTGTAGCCGGCAAAACCCGAGGTGATGGTGACGAGCTTGTAGGGGATCGGCGTCAACCCCTTGAGCAGGATGATCACCGCGCCCCACTCGGCATAGGAGGCGCGGAAGGCATCGACCTTGTCGCCGAGGCCATAGACCTGGATCAGCCAGTGACCGACCGAGTCGAACAGCAACGCGCCGATGGCGTAGCCTAACAGGCCGCCGACCACCGACGTCACGGTGCAGACCATGGCATAGACCCAGGCGCGCTGCGGGCGCGCCAGCGACATCGGGATCAGCATCACATCCGGCGGAACCGGAAAGAAGGAGCTTTCTGCGAAAGCCACGGCGCCCATGATCCAGAGAGCGTAGGGCTTGTGGGCGGCGTCGATGCACCAGTCGTAGATACGTTTCAGCATGGCGCCGCGATGAAGCACCATGGGACGGATTTGTCCATCGTGAGTTTTGTGACGCTTTTAATGGCGCTTGCGCGCGGTGCGGCTCTCGAGCGCGACAATTGGCCGCCTGGCGGCCACGCGCGGTGACGCAACTTTGGGCAGCTTCATTGTCGATTTCGGCAACTTCTCAGCGATGCCGAGCATGTCTTCCCGCCGCGTCATCTCGCGCCAGACATCCTCGGGGCGCACGCCGGCCGAGGCCCAGAGCACGGTCAGGTTGTAGAGCAGGTCGGCGCTTTCCCGGATCACGGCCTCACTGTCGCCATTGACGGCATCGATGACGACTTCGATGGCCTCCTCGGCCAGTTTCTTCGCCATTTTGGAGGGGCCGCGCTGAAACAGCCGGGCCGTACGCGATGTTGCCGGATCGAGATCCTTGGCCGCGAGCACAGCCAGATATAGCCGCTCAAGCGAATCACTCATGGTACTCAAAACTACTCTAAACCAATGGCGAGCGCGTTAACGCCCGGCAATAAAAGCAAAAAACAGGCCGGCGCGACAAGCGCGACGGCCTGTTTTGGTCAACCTTTGGTAGCCAAGGGGGCCGGCAAGCCTAGTAGCAGTTCGTGAAGTAGCCTTGGCCACAGAGCTCCGAGGGCGCGGTGCCGCCGTAGCGCTGATACTGGTAGTTCGGGCCCGGGCCGTAATAGGGGCCGTAGGCCGGGGCACTGTAATAGACGGGACCGCCGTAATAGCCGTAGCCCGGACCGTAGTCATAGGCATACGCGTCGCGGGTCGCAGCGATGGCGAGACCGGTGCCAATGGCTGCGAAAGCCGCGGCGGCCGCCGCACCGCCACCACCGCCATGCCAGTGGCGGCCGCCTGCGTAAGAGGCCGTCGGAGCGACCGCGGTCAGCGCCAGCACCGCAGCCGTCGCGAGGACGGCTTTGCGGCCGGTAAGGCTCGAAAATCTGTCAAACATGTGCTGGACCCTCCTTGGGACCTTGAATGGTGCCTTGAGACAGGCTCATGTCTCTCAAACACCCGCATCCCATGTTGGGTTCCCCAACCCCAACACAAGCTGAACGGGGTTGCGTGATCGTGACGCAACCGCCGCTCATCCACCGTTCATGTTGGCGCGCGCACGGTCATCGCCGGCCGGCGCTGCGAGCGTCACAAACCACAACAATGCGGGACCGGCGCAGTTGATGTCAGGACTAAAGACCATCGCCCTTCGCGGCCTGCTGGCCCTTGCAGTCTCGCTCGCCGCGTTGACGGCGCGCGAGGTCACGGCGGCCGAGAGCGCAGCCCCCTCTACAGCGATCCACTTCATCTTCGACCGTCCGATCGATGCCAGCATGGCGCCATTCTTCCTTGCCGCGAAGGACGGCAAGTTCGGCGCCGAGCATCTCAACGTGTCCTTCAACACCGCGGCCGGATCGCCGGAGGCGCTTGCGCGCGTCGCCAGGGGCGACAGCGAGCTCGCATTGGTCGACATCAACGAGCTGATCCGCTTCCGTGACAAGGAAGATGCGGCGCCGGTCAAGGCGGTGTTCGTGCTGTTCAACCGCGCGCCCTACGCGATTGTCGCGCGCAGGAGCCGCGGCATCCACCTCCTGCCCGACCTCGACGGCAAGACCGTCGGCGTCGCCGACGGCGATCTGTCGATGCGGCTGTGGCCGGCGCTGGTGCAGCAGAACAACATCAACACCTCGCGCGTGAAATTCCACAAGATCAGCGCAGCCGTGCGCGAGCCGATCCTGTCCGCAGGACAGGTCGATGCCGTCGCCGGCTTCAGCCATCTGTCGGCGGTGAACCTGCGCGACCGCGGCGTGCCCGGCGGCGATCTCGTCGTGCTGCGTTATGCCGACTATGGTTGCGAAGCCTATGGCTTCGCGGTGGTGGCCAACCCCGCCTTCGCCGCGACGAAGCCGGACGCCGTGAAGGGTTTCGTCCGCGCGCTGATCGCCGGCATCAACGCAACGGTCAAAGAGCCGGCGCGTGCGGCGGACGAGGCTGCTAGCCGCATCGACGATGGCGACCGCGAGCTCGAGCAGGAGCGCCTGCGCACCGTGCTCGTCGACAACATCCTGACCGACGAGGTCAGGCGCAACGGCCTCGGCGACATCGACCCGGCGCGCCTGGAGCGCTCGATCGACCAGATCGCCCAGGACTTCAAATTCCGCAAGCGGCCGGCGGCAGGCGACATCTTCGATGACCGGTTCCTGCCGCCGGTCGCGAGCCGGCTCATCAATTGAGCAAAACGGAAAGCTTCCGCTGTATCTCGCGGGTGATCCCGGCTTAGAATACGGGCCCATCAGCTGCCCGAGTTGCCAGTCCGCATGTCCATGCTCCGTCTCTATTCCCGCGTTCTCGAGCTGCTCGGCAAGGAGGCGCGGCTCGGCTGGCTGCTGGCGGTCGCCAACCTCCTGCTCGCCGCCTCGCAATTCGCCGAGCCCGTGCTGTTCGGGCGGATCGTCGACGTGCTCTCGGGCAAGACCGTGGCCGGCTCGAGCTCGGCCTGGCCGTTTCTGGCCGCCTGGGTGGCGTTCGGGCTGTTCACCATCGGCTGCAGCGCACTCGTGGCCCTGCAAGCCGACCGGCTCTCGCACCGCCAGCGCCAGGCGGTGCTGACCGACTATTTCGAGCACATCCTGCAGCTGCCGCTGACCTTCCACTCCGGCACCCATTCGGGCCGGCTGATGAAGGTGATGCTCAACGGCACCGATGCGCTGTGGCGGCTGTGGCTCGGCTTCTTCCGCGAGCACTTTGCCGCGATCCTCTCCGTCGTGGTGCTGCTGCCGCTGTCGCTGTATCTGAACTGGCGGCTCGCGATCCTGCTGTTCGTGCTCTGTGTCGTCTTCACCGCGCTGACGACCTTCGTGGTGCGCAAGACCTTCGGCATGCAGATGGAGGTCGAGGAGCACTACAGCGAGCTCTCCGCCCGTGCCTCCGACGCGCTCGGCAATGTCGCTCTGGTGCAGAGCTTCGTGCGCGTCGAATCCGAGGTGAAGGGGCTGCGCTCCGTCGCCGACGATCTGCTGGCCGCGCAGATGCCGGTGCTGTCCTGGTGGGCACTCGTCACCGTCATCACGCGGGCCTCGACCACCATCACGGTGCTCGCGATCTTCACCCTCGGCATCGCCCTGCACGACCAGGGGCTGACCTCGGTCGGCGAGATCGTGATGTTCGTGAGCT
This sequence comes from Bradyrhizobium iriomotense, assembly GCF_018130765.1. Classification (GTDB taxonomy): domain Bacteria; phylum Pseudomonadota; class Alphaproteobacteria; order Rhizobiales; family Xanthobacteraceae; genus Bradyrhizobium; species Bradyrhizobium iriomotense_A. The sequence continues at coordinate 73,677 of NZ_JAFCJZ010000012.1, read as the reverse complement.
TCGCGACGATGCTGATCCAGAAGCTCGAGCAGGTCGTGAGCTTCATCAACAACGTGTTCATGGAAGCGCCGCGGCTGCGCGAATTTTTCAATGTGCTCGACGCCGTGCCCGCTGTCCACGACCGGCCCGACGCGATCGACGCCGGCAGGCTGTCCGGCCTCGTCGAGTTCAACGACGTCACCTTCTCCTATGACGGCAAGCGCCCGGCGATCGAGGACCTCACCTTCACCGCACTGCCCGGCCAGACCATTGCGCTGGTCGGCCCGACCGGCGCCGGCAAATCCACCGCGATCGCGCTCTTGCATCGCGCTTTCGATCCGCAATCCGGCATCATCAAGATCGACGGCATGGACGTGCGCGGCGTGACGCTGACCTCACTGCGACGGAACATCGGCGTCGTGTTCCAGGAAGCGCTGCTGTTCAACCGCTCGATCGAGGAGAATTTGCGCGTCGGCAAGCCGGACGCGACCGAGGCCGAGATGCGGAAAGCGGCCGAGCGCGCGCAGGCGCTCGACTTCATCGAGCGCAGCGGCGGCTTCGCGACCAATGCCGGCGAGCGCGGCCGCATGCTCTCGGGCGGCGAGCGCCAGCGCCTCTCGATCGCCCGCGCGCTGCTGAAGGACCCGCCGATCCTGATCCTGGACGAGGCCACCTCCGCGCTCGATGCCGTCACCGAGGTCAAGGTGAACGCCGCTCTCGACGAAGTGATGAAGGGCCGCACCACCTTCGTGATCGCCCATCGCCTCTCCACCATCCGCAACGCCACGCGGATCCTGGTGTTTGAGAACGGGCGCGTGATCGAAACCGGAACTTTCGATGAACTCGTGGCCAAAGGCGGCCATTTTGCCGAGATGGCCAGGGCCCAGTTCATGGTTCAGGAAAACGCGCGGGCCAGCGTGACGGCCGCCGAGGCTGCCGCGACAGCCGTCAAATCCCCCTAGCAAGTCCCCACAGGACCGTCGAAATTCGGCCTACTTCCTTGCGGAATACCGGCCCGAAGCCCCTATTCTCGACGCACGAGCCGGTATAGGTTTGCGACGCCGCAAGCGGCGGCGCCGGATTTCAGAACCCGAAACTCAGATCACGAGAACCGCCCGTATCAGGCGGATCTCCAAGGACCGGAATCGGATAGTGCACGCCTTTCGCCCGCTGCTTCGCAAATCCCTGTTCAACCTGTTCGCTGCGACCCTCGCATGCGCTGCATTGCTCGCGCCGCGTGCGGCGAGCGCCGAAGCGCTCCTGCTGATCGAAGCGGACAGCGGCAAGGTGCTGCAGGCAGACAACGCGACCATTCCCTGGTATCCGGCCTCCGTCACCAAGATCATGACAGCCTATGTGACGCTGAAGGCAGTGAAGGACGGCCGGCTCACGCTCGACACGCTGCTCACGGTGTCGCCGACGGCCGCCTCGCAGTCGCCCTCGAAGATGGGGTTCCGCCCGGGAACGCAGCTCACCGTCGACAACGCGCTGAAGATGATGATGGTGAAGTCGGCCAACGACATGGCCGTGGTGCTCGCCGAAGGCGTCGGCGGTTCGATCGACGGCTTCTCCGCGATGATGAACGACACCGCGCAGAAGCTCGGCATGACGCAGACGAGCTACGTCAATCCGAACGGCCTGCCCGCGGACGGCCAGATCACCTCGGCCCGCGACCTCGGCATTCTCGCCCGCTCGTTCCTGCGCGACCTGCCCGAATACGAATATTTCGTGCACATCCCGGCAATCCGCTTCGGCAAGCGCGTCACCGGTAATTTCAACAAGCTGATCGGCCGCTATCCCGGCGCCGACGGTTTCAAGACCGGCTTCATCTGCGCCTCCGGCTACAATCTCGTGGCGTCGGCGACACGCAACGGCCGCCGACTGATCGCAGTGGTGCTGGGTGCGAGTTCCGGCACCGCCCGCGCGGTGAAGGCGGCGCAGCTGCTCGAGCGTGGCTTCAGCCAGGACGGTCTCACCTGGCTCCGCCCCTCGCTCGGCACCGTCGACAAGCTGACGCCGGTCGATGCCTCGCCGCCGAACCTGCGTGACGAGATGTGCGGCGGCCATCGCAAGCGGCCGGCGAGCGACGATGACGACGCCCTGATCGCAGCCAATGGCGGCACATCAGGATCGGCCTCCGCCACCGGTGGCGAAGCCCAGGTGACCTTCTTCACCGCCGGCCTCCAGCCGCCCCTGATGAAGGCCTCCGAGCTGATGGCCTCGGCGCCGGCGGCAGCCGAGCCCGTACTGGTTTATACCGGCCCGACCCGCACCGGCACCGCCCTGATCGCGGCGGTCGCGGCCGATGCCGACCAGCAGGCGACGCCAAAGCCGCGTGGCAAGAAGTCGCGCGTCGCCAAGAAGCCTGACGCAGCCGACAAGCCCACTGACAAGCCGAAGGACGCGAAGACGGCAGCGGCAAAGCCGGATGCCAAGCCGGATGCCAAGCCGGCTGGCGTCAAGAACGACGGCAAGACCGCAGCCAAGCCGGCCGGGACCAAGCATGCCGCGGCCAAGCCCGATGCGGCGGCAAAGCCCGCGGCAAGCGGCGACCAGGCCGCGAAACCCGCCAAGCCCAAGGCCGCAACCAAGCCTCCCGCCAAGCCGGCCAACAACAGTTAACGCCGTTCGGAATTAAACCTCCGCCCGCGCTTCGCACCTGCGGCAAGCGCGATTTGCGACGATTCCAGTAGCCACTCTCCGACCTTTGCCCTAAGCCTCGACGGCTTGCCACCCGTTCCGGCAGGCTCGATACTGGCGGCAATGAGGCAAGCCCGAGACACAACGGGCTCTGGTAAATTGAGGGGAGTTTTCCATGGAGCGCATCTGGCTCAAGCAATATCCGCCCGGCGTGCCCGCCGACATCGAGCCGACGCAATACGCATCGCTGGTTGACCTGCTGGAGGAGAGCTTCACCAAGTTCGCCGACCGCAAGGCGTTCATCTGCATGGACAAGTCGATCAGCTATCGCGACCTCGACCAGATGTCCGTCGCGCTCGCCGCTTACTTGCAAGGCCGCGGGCTCCAGCGCGGCGCGCGCGTCGCCATCATGATGCCGAACGTGCTGCAATATCCGGTCGCGACCGCCGCGGTTCTGCGCGCCGGCTTCGCCGTCGTCAACGTGAACCCGCTCTACACCCCGCGCGAGCTCGAGCATCAGCTCAAGGATTCCGGCGCCGAAGCCATCGTCGTGCTGGAGAATTTTGCGCACACCGTCGAGCAGGTGATCGCCAGGACACCGGTGAAACACGTCATCGTCGCCAGCATGGGCGACCTGCTCGGCTTCAAGGGCATGATCGTCAACCTCGTCGTCCGCCGCGTCAAGAAGATGGTGCCGGCCTGGTCGCTGCCGGGCGCGGTGTCGTTCAACGACGCATTGTCAGCCGGCCGCTCTCTGACCTTCAACAAGCCGAAACTGTCGCCGGGCGACGTCGCCTTCCTGCAATATACCGGCGGCACCACCGGCGTCTCCAAGGGCGCGACCCTGCTCCACCGCAACATCGTCGCCAACGTCCTGCAGAACGATGCCTGGCTCCAGCCGGCGCTGGCGCAGCCGCCGCATGTCGAGCAGCTGATGATCGTCTGCGCGCTGCCGCTCTATCACATCTTCGCGCTGACGGCCTGCTACCTGCTCGCGGTGCGCGCGGGCGGCTGCAATCTCCTGATCCCCAACCCGCGCGACATCGCGGGCTTCGTCAAGGAGCTTGCGAAATACCAGGTCAACAGCTTCCCGGCCGTCAACACGCTCTACAACGGCCTGATGCACCATCCTGATTTCAAGAAGCTCGACTTTTCCAAGCTGAAGATCTCCAACGGCGGCGGCATGGCGGTGCAGCGCCCGGTGGCCGAGCAGTGGAAGGCGGTGACCGGCTGCTTCATCGCCGAAGGCTACGGCCTGTCCGAGACCTCGCCGACGCTGACCTGCAACCCCGCGACCACGACCGAGTTCTCGGGATCGATCGGCATTCCCGTGCCCTCGACCTGGATCTCGATCCGTGATGACGACGGCAACGAAGTGCCGCTCGGCCAAGCCGGTGAGATCTGCGCCAAGGGCCCGCAGGTGATGTCGGGCTACTGGAACAGGCCGGAAGAGACCGCCAAGGTGATGACGGCGGACGGCTATTTCCGCACCGGCGACATCGGCGTGATGGACGAGAAGGGCTACACCAAGATCGTCGACCGCAAGAAGGACATGATCCTGGTTTCCGGCTTCAACGTCTATCCCAACGAGATCGAGGAAGTGATCGCGAGCCATCCGGGCGTGCTCGAATGCGCCGTGATCGGCATCCCCGACTCCAAGTCCGGCGAGGCGGTGAAGGCGTTCGTCGTGAAGAAGGACCCGAACCTCACCGCCGAAGCCGTGATCAAGTTCTGTCACGAGCAGCTGACCGGCTACAAGGTGCCCAAGCACATCGAGTTCCGCACCGACCTGCCGAAGACCAATGTCGGCAAGATCCTGCGGCGGCAGCTCCGCGACGAGAAGAAGGCGGAGGCGGCTTGAACCGCTCATCCGGTTCATGACTGACGTTGGGAATATCGGCCCGGCCGGTATTCTCGCCTTCTGGCGCGAGGCCGGCGGCGAACGTTGGTACAAGCGCGACGACGCGTTTGACGCGGAGATCACGCGCCGCTTTCTCCCGCTGTGGCAGAAGGCGGCCGCCGGCGAACTCTCATCATGGGAGGCAGGCGACGACGGCGCGCTCGCGCTGGTCATCGTGCTCGACCAGTTTCCTCGCAACATGTTCCGCGGCACGCCGGAGGCCTTCGCCAGCGACGCGCTGGCGCGCGAGGTCGCCCACCGCGCCATCGAGCAAGGCGTCGACCGCAGGATCGATCCCACCCTGCTCGAATTCCTCTACATGCCCTTCATGCATTCCGAGCACCTGGCCGACCAGCTGCACTGCGTCGCGCTGTTTGCGAACACCGACAATACCGAGAACCAGAAATACGCGCGGGAGCACGCCGATATCATCCAGCGGTTCGGCCGCTTTCCCCACCGCAACCGCGTCCTCGGACGCGAGACCACGGAGGAAGAACAGGCCTTCCTCGACAATGGCGGCTTTTCCGGCTGATGACATCACGGTGAAAGGCGGCGGCCTGCGCCGCTTTCCCCGCCGGCAATATTGTGCAGGCCCGCCGCCCGGTCTAAAAAGCCCCATCGATTTTCAGGGAGACTGACGATGGCGATCCAGACTGGCGACAAGCTGCCCGAGGCGAAATTCCGCGTGATGACGGCGGAAGGCCCGCAGGTGAAGACCACCGACGATATCTTCAAGGGCAAAAAGGTGGCGCTGTTCGCCGTGCCCGGCGCCTACACCGGCACCTGCCACAAGATGCATCTGCCGAGCATCTTCCTCAACGCCTATGCCATGAAGGACAAGGGCGTCGACACCATCGCGATCGTCTCGGTCAACGACGCCTTCGTCATGAACGCCTGGAAGCGCGACACCGACCAGCGCGACGAGGCGATCTTCCTCGCCGACGGCAATGCCGAGTTCGCCAAGGCGATCGGCATGGAGCTGGACGCCTCCGCCAACGGCCTCGGCATTCGCTCCAAGCGCTATTCGATGCTGGTCGAGGACGGCGTGGTGAAGAAGCTGAACCTCGAGGCGATGCCCGGCAAGGTCGAAGTTTCGGGCGGCGATACGCTGCTGGGGCAGCTGTAAGCTTTAGCCCCGGCTCCTTCCAAGCGGGAAGTGCCGTAGGGTGGGCAAAGGCGCGTCAGCGCCGTGCCCACCATATTTCCTCGATTGAGAAAAAGCCGTGGGCACGCTTCGCTTTGCCCACCCTACGAAACCGGGCGACGCGGGCAACGGCGCCCCCTACTCCCCCACCCGCTGCTGCAACCGCGCCTTCGCGATCCCGTCGCGCGCAAGCTGATCCGCGCGCTCGTTCTCGGGGTGGCCGGCATGGCCCTTGACCCAGTGCCAGCGCACCTGGTGCTGCTTCAAGGCGGCATCGAGGCGCTGCCATAGCTCGACATTCTTGACCGGCTTCTTGTCGGCGGTGCGCCAGCCGTTGCGCTTCCAGCCGAAGATCCACCCGGTGATGCCCTGCCGGACATACTGGCTGTCGGTGTAGAGATCGACGGTACACGGCTTCTTCAGCGCCTCGAGCGCGGAGATCGCCGCCATCAATTCCATCTGGTTGTTGGTGGTGTGGCGCTCGCCGCCGTTCAGCTCTTTTTCCTTGTCGCCGAACTTCAGGATTGCGCCCCAGCCGCCCGGCCCGGGATTTCCCGAGCAGGCGCCGTCGGTATAGATCGTCACATTGGGGAGCTCGCTCACGCCACCAGCCCCGACGACATCAGCCCGTAGTCACGCACACTCGTCACGCTCTGGTGGAAGCGCAGCTTGCGGACATATTCCAGCGGATCCTTGGGCTTGACCAGCGCGCCGGGCGGCACGTTGAGCCAGTCCACCAGCCGCGTCAGCAGGAAGCGGATCGCCGCGCCGCGCGCCAGCAGCGGCAGTGCAGCCTCTTCGGCCTCGGAGAGCTTGCGCACACGGCCATAGGCATTGAGGAAGGCGCGCGCCTTGGTGACGTTGAACGAATGATCCGGCTCGAAACACCAGGCGTTCATGCAGATCGCGACGTCATAGGCCAGCATGTCGTTGCAGGCGAAAGTGAAGTCGATAATGCCCGAGAGCTTGTCGCCGAGGAAGAAGACGTTGTCGTTGAAGAGGTCGGCGTGGATCACACCCTCAGGCAGATTGGTCGGCCAGACGCCGCTCTCGAGATGATCGAGTTCGGCTGCGAGGAACGCATGCAGGCCCGGCTGCACCTCGTCGGCGCGGTGTGACGCCGCGTCGAACAGCGGCCGCCAGCCCGCAACCGACAGCGCATTGGCGCGCCGAACCGCGAAATTGGCGCCGGCCAGATGCATCCGCGCCAGCCCCTCGCCGACACCGGCGCAATGGGTCGCATTCGGCTTGCGCGGCCAGACGCCTTCGAGAAAGGTGATGATCGCGGCGGGGCGGCCCGACAGCTCGCGCAGCGCTTCGCCGTCGCGTCCCTTCACCGGCAGCGGGCAATTGACGCCGTGCTCGGCCAGATGCGTCATCAGCGCGAGGAAGAACGGCAGATCGTTCTTCGCCACGCGCTTCTCATAGAGCGTGAGGATGAACGATCCCTGGCTGGTGTGCAGCAGGAAGTTGGAGTTTTCGACGCCCTCGGCGATGCCCTTGTAGGAGAGCAGTTCGCCGAGATCGTATTGCCTCAGGAAATCCGCAAGCTCGTCGGCGGCGACGTCGGTGTAGACCGCCATAAGGGTCTACTCGGCGGCAGCTTCGGGGCGCACCTGACGCGGCAGCGGGAAGAACTCGTTCTCCTCCGCGGCCGAGACCGTCTCCACGTGCAGCGTGTAGCGCTCGGCGAACGCGTCCATGATCTCCTCGACGATCACTTCCGGCGCGGAGGCGCCCGCGGTGATGCCGAGGCTGGTGATGTTGCCGAACTTGGTCCAGTCGATATCGGTGGCGCGCTGCGCCAGCACCGCGATCTTGCAGCCCTCGCGTTCGGCGACCTCGCGCAGGCGCTGCGAGTTCGACGAATTGGGGGCACCGACAACGATGAGTGCGTCCACCACCGGCGCCACCTTCTTCACCGCGAGCTGGCGGTTGGTGGTGGCGTAGCAGATGTCTTCCTTGTGCGGACCGTTGATGTTCGGGAAGCGCTCCTTGAGCAGCGCCACGATCTCCGCGGTGTCGTCGATCGACAGCGTGGTCTGGGTCACGAAGGCGAGGTTGTCGGGGTCCTTCGGATTGATGGTCTTGGCGTCCTCGGCGGTCTCGATCAGGGTCACGGCGCCGGCCGGAAGCTGGCCGAGCGTGCCGACCACCTCGGGGTGATGGGAATGGCCGATCAGGAAGATCTCGCGGCCGCGCTTGAAATGGATCGCGGCCTCGCGGTGTACCTTGGTCACCAGCGGGCAGGTCGCGTCCAGCGAGAACAGATTGCGGGACTGGGCGTCGGCCGGAACCGATTTCGGCACGCCATGGGCCGAGAACACCACCGGCGCGGTGGTATTTTCCGGGATTTCAGCCAGTTCCTCGACGAAGATGGCGCCCTTCTTCTTCAACCCGTCGACGACATATTTGTTGTGCACAATCTCATGGCGAACATAGACGGGGGCGCCGTACTTATCGAGCGCCCGTTCCACGGTGTCGATCGCCCGGACCACCCCGGCACAGAAGCCGCGGGGAGAACAAAGCACGATCTTGAGGTCTGGTTTGGCTGACATTGGGCGATCTCGGGACCGAATCACCTCGCCAAATGGGGCGGGAAGCGGTCGGATGGATGAATAGGGCTTAGGTACGGGCTTACGGGACTGCAGAGGGAATTGGGCCCCCTTTCGGGCGCTGTCAAGGCACTATCTATAGCAGAACCATTGCGTGGCCAGCCCCTCCGGGCTTATATAGCGCGAATTCCCTGTCATCGCTGATGACCACCGGTTTCGCCTCCAGAGGGGTGGGCGAAGCACAAAGGAGATTTGCCATGAGCAACGCACCTCTGATGCCCAAGGCGACCGCCGTCTGGCTGCTCGACAACACCGCGCTGACCTTCGACCAGGTCGCCGATTTCACCAAGATGCATCCCCTCGAGGTGCGCGCGATCGCCGACGGCGACGCCGCCCAGGGCATCAAGGGCATGGACCCCCTCTCCAACGGCCAGCTCACCCGCGAGGAGATCGAGAAGGGCGAGAAGAACCCGGATTACCGGCTTCGCCTCCAGGAGAGCAAGGTGGTGCTGCCGCCGCAGCCCAAGCGCAAGGGCCCGCGCTACACCCCGGTCTCGCGCCGCCATGAGCGCCCGAGCGCCATCCTCTGGCTGCTGCGCAACCATGCCGAACTGAAGGACGCGCAGATCATGCGCCTCGTCGGCACCACCAAGAGCACGATCGCCAGCGTGCGCGACCGGACCCACTGGAACACCTCGTCGCTGACCCCGATCGACCCCGTCACCCTCGGCCTCTGCTCGCAGATCGAGCTCGATTTCGAGGTCCAGCGCGCAGCCAAGGAAAAGCCGATCGACGCAGCCTATGGCGGCGCCACCCTGCTGCCGGCCTCCGAGACCACGCGCAAGGACGAGTACGAGCCCGCGGACAAGTCCAGCGACGACCTCAATGTCGACGCCGTGTTCGCCAAGCTGAAGACGCTCGGCGGCAAGAAGCAGGACGAAGACGAGGAGTAAGGCTCCGCTCTTCGTTCGCGATCGAACACAAAGCAAAAACGCGGCGGGGAAACCCGTCGCGTTTTTGTTTTGCATGTAAACAGTGAGTGTGGGCGAGACATGTCACCACATGCTGTCTGCGTCCCTTCCCCCCTTGCGGGGGAGGGTTAGGGAGAGGGGTGCCCCACGGGGACTCTCTCCATCACCTCGCAGCAGACTCACTCGCACCGTTTGCTGGGCTACCCCTCTCCCCCGCCCTCCCCCGCAAGGGGGGAGGGAGCGCAGGGTCAGCCGTGGCTACAGCCCGCCTCAAGCGTCGTCTCAAAACTTGTACGTCACGCCGGCGCCGACCAGCCAGGGATCGATATGCGCAGTGCCGGTGACGGGCAGACCGCTGACGGTCGCCGAGTAATCCGGCCGCAGCCAGAGCTTCTTGACGTCGACGTTGAGACCCCAGTGCCGGTCGAGCATGTAGTCGAAGCCGAACTGCACGGCACCGCCCCACGCGTTGCTGACGTGCAGGTTCGTGGTGGTGGCGACGATCGCGGGCGGTCCGACGATGGCGGCCGGCACGTTGGCGGCGGAATTGTTGAAGAACACCGTGTAGTTCACGCCGGCGCCGACATACGGCTTGAACGCGCCGAAATTGTCGAAGTGATATTGCAGGGTCAGCGTCGGCGGCAGCAGCGTGGTCTTGCCGATCGGCAGATTTGCGAGCGAGCCGGTGCCGCTGATCGAGTGCCTGGTCACGCCCAGGATCAATTCGGCCGCGATGTTCTTCGTAAAGAAATAGCTGATGTCGAGCTCGGGCACGACCTGGTCGCTGATCGAGAGGCCGGAATTCGGCGACGACAGCGAGGGAACGCCCGCGACATTGACGGTGGAGCCGCCGGCATCCGGCAACACGCCGAGCACGCGCAGGCGCACCATCCAGGGATTGAACGCCTCTACCGGCGGCGGCGCCTTCTTGTAGACTGGCAGATCGGCGGCCTGCACTGATGCAAAGGTCCCCGCGAGCATCCCGCCAATCGTCGCGATCCGCGCCAAGTTTCTTATCGTTCCGTCCATTTCAATCCCCTTCAGCCATAGGCGCGCTTCGTTGCGCGACATGTGCGTCAGAGCAGAAAGGGGACGGTGAAGGATTTGATGCCGATCAAATCAGGACAAGCGCGACACGATTTGGCCGCGACGTTGCAGATGTGTCACGACAGATGCAGGTGCGAGGCAGTGACGCGGCAGGATAATTCCTGCCCCCTGCGCTCATGGCCGCTCGGGATGGTTCAGCATGTACTCGCCGAGATCGCGCTGGCGGCGGTCGGCGCGCGCGGTGGCGGCGTTGCGCTGGACGTCGCGGTCCTTGCGGCAGGCCACGTATTCCGGCGAGCCCTGGGCGTAGCCGCGGCTCTGGCACACCGCGTCGTCATCGTCGCCGCCCACCGCCACCGGCGTCTGGTAGCGCGCCGAGCAGGCGGAGAGAGCGATGGCGAGCAGGGAGATCGCCCCGTACTGCGCGAGCTTGGCTGACATTGGTCGGTCCTGTCTCATTCGTCATTGCCGGGCTTGCCCCGGCAATCCATCGAAATCAAGGCAATTGCTTGCTCATTGATGGATGCCCGGGTCAAGCCCGGGCATGACGGAAGAGCAAAACCTCACACCCTTCCCTTCAGCGCCTGGCCGATCTCGTCCAGCACCTTGGGATCCTCGATCGTCGCCGGCATGGTCCAGGATTCGCCGTCGGCGATCTTCTTGATGGTGCCGCGCAGGATCTTGCCGGAGCGCGTCTTGGGCAGCCGGCCGACGGTAATGGCGAGCTTGAAAGCGGCGACCGGGCCGAGCTTGTCGCGCACCAGCGCAATGATCTCCTTCTCGATCTCGGCGGGGGCGCGCTTCACGCCGGCCTTGAGTACCAGGAAGCCGCAGGGCACCTCGCCCTTGATCGCGTCCTTGACGCCGAGCACGGCGCATTCGGCCACGTCGGGATGTGAGGCCAGGATCTCCTCCATGCCGCCGGTCGACAGGCGATGGCCGGCGACATTGATGATGTCGTCGGTGCGGCCCATGACGAAGACATAGCCGTCCTCGTCCTTGTAGCCGGCGTCCGAGGTTTTGTAATAGCCGGGGAATTCGCTCAAGTAGCCTTCCTTGAAGCGCGCGTCCTGATTCCACAGCGTCGGCAGGCAGCCCGGCGGCATCGGCAGCTTGATGACGATCGAGCCCATGGTGTTGGGGCCGACGGGCTTGGCCGCTTCGTCCACGATGTCGACCTGGTAGCCCGGCATCGGCACCGTCGGCGAACCGTGCTTCACCGGCAGCACGCCGAGGCCGACCGGATTGCCGGCGATGCACCAGCCGGTCTCGGTCTGCCACCAATGGTCGATGACAGGCACCTTGAGCTGCTCCTCGGCCCATTCCACCGTCGGCGGATCGGCGCGCTCGCCGGCGAGGAACAGCGTGCGGAATGTCGACAGGTCATATTGCCGGATGAACTTTCCGTCCGGATCCTCTTTCCGGATCGCGCGGAACGCGGTCGGCGCGGTGAACAAGGCGACCGCCTTGTGCTCGCTGATGACGCGCCAGAACGCGCCGGCATCGGGCGTGCCGACCGGCTTGCCCTCATACATGATCGAGGTCGCGCCATGCAGCAGCGGGCCGTAGATGATGTAGCTGTGGCCGACCACCCAGCCGATGTCGGAGCCGCACCACCAGACCTCGCCCGGCTTGACGCCGTAGAGGTTGAACATCGACCATTTCACCGCAACCATATGGCCGCCATTGTCGCGCACGACGCCCTTGGGAATGCCCGTGGTGCCCGACGTGTAGAGGATGTAGAGCGGATCGGTGGCGGCAACAGGAACGCAAGCCGCCTTCTTGCCGTCGTTCATCGCCTTGCGGCGCAGGCTCGCCCAATCGTAGTCGCGGCCCGGCGTCAGGTCGCAGGTGAGCTGCGGGCGTTGCAGCACGACACAGGCCTTCGGCTTGCTGCCGGCAAGCTTGATCGCCTCGTCGAGCAGCGGCTTGTACTGCACGATCCGGCCCGGCTCGATGCCGCAGCTCGCCGACAGGATCAGCTTGGGCTGTGCATCGTCGATGCGGGTGGCGAGCTCCTTTGCGGCAAAGCCGCCGAACACCACCGAGTGCACCGCACCGATGCGCGCGCAGGCGAGCATCGCGACCACCGCCTCCGGCACCATCGGCATGTAGAGGATGACGCGGTCGCCCTTGGCGACGCCGAAATCCTGCATGACGGCGCCAAGTGCCTGCACCTCGGCGAGGAGCTCGGCATAGGTCAGTTTGGTGATCGAGCCCGTCAGCGGCGAATCATGGATCAGCGCGACCTGGTCGGCGCGGCCGCGTTCGACATGGCGGTCGAGTGCGTTGTAGCAGGTGTTGACGACGCCGCCGGTGAACCAGCGGCCATAGGGTCCCTGCGAGGGATCGAAGATTGTCTTCGGCGGCTCGATCCAGTCGATCTCCTTGGCCGCCTCGGCCCAGAAGCCCTCAGGGTCGGCCAGCGAGCGCGCATGGACCTCGTGATAGAGACTCTTCCCGTCGGCTTTTCCCTGGACGTTCATTCCCGCGCTCCCGTTGCCTTTATGGTCTGGCCCTGACCCTTGTGGCAGGACAGGGGTCCCGCCATGACCAGGATCAATTGCCGGCCTTGTTTGAGGGCTATTTTCCCGGGAACGGGCCGCGGTTCAAGCCGAAAAGGATGGGCCTTTTGGGGGAGGCACGGCTGCTGGCCGCATCGGCGGTGCGCTCCCTCGCCCCGTTCTCACGGGGCCGCGACGAGCTTCGCTTGCGCTGAGAGGGTTGGGGTGAGGGGCTGCATCGGTAAAGACTGTGAGAGATGAGCTCGCGGAGAGTCCCCCTTCACCCGGAATTTGCTGTCGCAAATTCCGGCCTCTCCCCGCACGCGGGGAGAGGCGAAGGACGCATCAGCTCTCCATCGCGTTCAATCGCTGCAACCGCTCCTGCATGACCTTTTTCAGATCGTAGCCGGGGCGACGGAAGCTTGCATCGCGCGTGACGAGGAAATCGCGTTGGGACTTGCGCAGGCCATCCGCCAAGCGCTTGCTCGCGGATTTCAGCACGCGCTCGTAGGCCTCGGCGATCTGGCGGTCGAGCACGCCGAGCTGCGGATCAGCGCAGATCACCTTCTCGACCTCGCGCTTGGCGGAGGCACAGTCGAACGACGGGTCGCTGGCGGCGGCGTTCAGCACACGCGACGGCTCGCCGCCGAATTTTGCGATCTCGGCGATCATCGCGCGGCGGCCGTCGAGCGCGTTCTCGTTGGCGGGATCGAGCCGCAACGTCGCCTCGTAGTCAGCCAGCGCCTTCTTGCGCTCGCCCATCTTCTTGTAGAGCACGGCGCGGTTGTTGTAGGTCTTGGCAAAATTCGGATCGAGTTTCAGCGCGTCGTTGTAGTCCGACAGCGCAGCACCGAGTTCGCCCTTGAACTGGTAGGAGTCGCCGCGATTGGTCAGGAAGTTCACCCGCTGCTCGAGACGGATCGCCTGATCGTAGTCGGCGATGGCCTTGTCGTATTCCTTCATCGCAGCATAGGTGAGACCGCGGTTGTCGAAATACTCCGGCACTTTTGGATCGAGCCGGATCGCCTCGCTGTCGTCCGCGATCGCCTTGTCGAGCTCGCCGCGCTTCTTGTAGGCGGCGCCGCGGTTGGTGTAACTACGCGCCCGGTTCGGATCGAGCCGCAGCGCCTCGCTGAGGTCAGCGACGGCCTTGTCGTAGTCGCCGCGCAGATAGAAGGTCGCGCCACGGTCGGACCAGGCCTGGGCGAAACCAGCCTTCAGCTTGATGGCCTGGTCATAGTCTGCAATGGCGCGGTCGAAGCGATGCTGGTTGGTGTAGACGACGCCGCGCAGCTCGTAAGCTTCCGCATCCTGCGGATCGAGCTCGATCGCCTTGGTCAGATCCGCCGCGGCCCGATTGAGGTCGCCGCCGGCCTCGCGCAAGAGGTCGCCGCGCACGCGCCAGGCTTTTGCGTTCTTGCCGTCGAGCGCGATGGCGCGGTCGATGTCCCGCAGGGCCTGCGTCTGGCCACCCGACGTGCGCGCATTGGCGCCAGCACGGACCAGTAGCGCCGCGGCGCGATCGGAACTCGAATTGGCGGCCTGGTCGATGATGGCGCTGCACGACGTGATCAGCTCGGCGGGAGCAGCCTTGCTGCCGGCGACACAATCGGCGGCAGCCGAGGCCGGGACGACGAGCGCGAGGCTCATTGCCGTGCCGAGGAGGAGCGCGCACAGCGACGTTTTGGTGAGCGAGGACGTTTGCGCGGAAAGATGCATGCCGCACATGACTTTGGGCTCCGTGACATCGGGTTCTTACCGTTGTCGCGGCGGGCTGGGACCGGGTTCAAACCGGGCCTGTCAGCAGCGGGGAGAGGCGAAGACACTCAATACCCGTCCACCCCGTTGATCTGTTGCAGCCTGTCCTGCATCGCCTTCTTCAGATCATAGCCCGGCCGGCCGTATCCGGCGTTCCTGCGCGCGATGAAATCGTCCTGCTCGCGCTGGATCTTGCGCGCCTCCGCCGGGCTCTGCGCTTCGCGGATGACGCGCAAATGGGATCCGTAGATCTCGCGGTCGAGATCGGCAAGCTCGCGATTGCCGCAGATCGCCTTCTCCACGGCGCGGGCCGCGCGGGCGCAATTGAAGCTGGGCTTGCCGGCGACCGCCATCTGCGCGCCGATACGCTCGAGCTCGCGCGCCATCGCCTTGTGATTGGCCTTGGCCTTCTCGTGGTTCGGATCGATCTTGAGCGCGGCACCAAAATCCTGCACGGCCTTGGGCTTGTCGCCCTTCTTCAGCCACAGCTCGCCGCGCGCGTTGAAGATGTCGGCGAGCGTGGGATCGAGCAAGAGAGCGCGGCTGTCGTCGGCAATCGCGCGATCGATCTGGTCGTGCCGCGCATAAAGCGCGCCGCGCGCGATCAGCGCCTTGACCAGATCTGCCTTCGCCGTCTTCTCGTTGTCGATCACGGCCGCACAGGCGGAAGTTGCCTTGTCGATGTCGTCGGCCGCAGTGGCAGTGAGGCATGGCGCGATATCGACCTGCGTGACGGCCGCCGGCTCGCCGCCCGTCGCACCATGGGCCGCGCCGATCGGAAGCGCAGAGAGCGCCGCGGCAGCTGACCATTGGATGAGTTTTTGAAAACGCATGCTTGTTGCAGTCGGAAGGTCTTGCTTCACTCTTGCCTTGGGGCCGCATTATCCATCATACGGCCGGATTGGTGCTAGCTTGTGGCACCGCCCAAATCGGTCTCGGGGACTATCGTGTCGACATTCGAATGGATCATCGCGTTGCTGCTCGGCGCCGTTGCCTTATCGGCGCTGGCGCGGCGGATCAAGGTCCCCTACCCGACCTTTCTCGCCATCGGCGGCGCCCTGATCGCCTTTGTGCCGTCGAGCCCGACCTGGACGCTGGAGCCGGACCTGGCCTTGGCGCTTTTTGTCGCACCGGTGCTGCTCGATGCAGCCTTCGACACCTCGCTGCGGGATCTCCGCAACAACTGGGTTCCGGTCTCCACCCTGGTCGTCGCCGCCGTCGGCCTGACCACGGCGGGCGTTGCCTATGTCGCGCACCGGTTGATGCCCGACATGCCTTGGGCCGCTGCGGTTGCGCTCGGCGCCATCGTGGCGCCGCCGGATGCAGCCGCCGCGGTCGCGATCCTCAGCCAGGTCAAGCTGCCCCACCGCATGGTAAAGGTGCTGGAGGGCGAAAGCCTGCTCAACGATGCGAGCGCACTGCTGATCTATCGCATCGCCGTCGGTGCGGTCGCAACCGAGCATCTGACCTGGAGCCAGGTCGCGCCGACCATGGCGCTGGCGCTGGTCGGCAGCGTCGTCGCCGGCCTTGTCGCAGCCCGCCTCATTGCGCCCATGATGGAGCGCGTGACGGAAGCCCCGAGCGCGATCATCGTTCAATTCGCCACCACCTTCATGATCTGGATCGGTGCCGAGCATCTCGGCCTGTCCGGCATCCTCACCATCGTGATCTACGCCATCGCCATTGCGCGCACCGCGCCGGCGCGCATGCCGGCGCGGCTGCGGGTGCCGTCCTATGCGGTGTGGGAGACGACGGTGTTCGTGCTCAACGTGCTCGCCTTCATGCTCATCGGCATGCAGATGCGGCCGATCTGGACGCGGCTCGATGCCGACGTGCGCTGGGAATATTGCATCGCCGCAGCCTGGATCCTGCTCACGGTGGTCCTGGTGCGTCTGTTCTGGGTGACGTTCTACCGCACGACGTTGCGCGTGCTGATCGCGCATAACCTCTACCATCCCAAGGATCCGAAACAGGTCGCCTCGCCGAAAGGCGGCCTCATCATCTCCTGGTGCGGCATGCGCGGCCTCGTCACGCTCGCCACCGCCTTTGCGCTGCCGGAGAATTTTCCCTATCGCGACTTCATCGTCTTCATCGCCTTTGCCGTGGTGCTGGGGTCGCTCATCATCCAGGGCCTGACGCTGCGGCCACTGATCCTCGCTTTCGACCTCAAGGACGACGATCCCGTCGGTATCGAGGTCGCGCGCGGTCGCGCCGTCGCCTATCGCGCGGCGCTCGATGCGATCGAAAGCGACCCATCGGAGGAAGCGGAAATCCTGCGGCTCGAATATCGCGCCATCCTGATGCAGACCGAGACCGATCCGAACGGCGGCATCGCCAACGGCGAATTGCCCGCCGATCCGCTGCGCCGCCGCGCCATCGAGGCCGCGCGCAAATCCATCTTCGACCTGCGCGCCACCGAGGTGATCGGCGACGACGCGTTTCACCGGCTCGAAGAAGAGCTCGATCGCGCAGAATTGAGCGCGGGCGGTTAACCTCCGCTGTCGTCCCGGACAAGCGCGCCCAAAGCGCGCGCCGATCCGGGACCCATAACCACAGGATGTGGTTCTGGCACGAGGTTGGCAACTCCGAGTCTTCGCCAAACACAATCCAGTGGTTATGGGTCCCGGATCTGCGCTTACGCTTGTCCGGGACGACGGCGAGTTTGAACCAAACGCCGCCCCTCCAGACTCATCCTTGATGACAACCCTGACCGACGACCGTCGTGTACGCGCGCGTGATGCGTCGCCTGCACGATATTTTTATCTCCACATGGCTCTGGCCTGCGCGGCCACCGCTTTTCTCGGTTTCGCGCCGACCTATTGGGTGCCGCTCGCTCACCGGACACTCTCCGCAAGCCCGGTGATTCATTTTCACGGATTGTTGTTCTTCACCTGGTCGCTCTATTTCGTGCTCCAGACCTGGCTCGCGGCCTCCGGCCGCGTGGTTAACCACCGTTCGCTCGGCATTGTCGGCGTGTCGCTTGCGACCGCAATGACGATCTTCGGCTTCCTCGCCTCAGTGCATGTGATGCAGCATTCCGCCGCGCTTGGGCAGAAAGACGCCGGCATCGCCTTCTCGATCGTGCCGATGAGCGGGATCGCGTTCTTCGTCGTGGTGTTCGCGCTCGCGATCGTGAACACGCGCAGGCCCGAGATTCACAAGCGTCTGATGCTGCTCGCCGCGGTCTCGATCCTCGACGCCGCGATCGCGCGCTGGTTTCTCACCTTCCTCGCACCTCCTGGACCACCCGGCCCGCCGCCGGTGCCCGTGACGATCGCCCCTGCCGTGGTCGCCTCACTGCTGCTCGTCGTCGCCATGGTGCGCGACTGGCGCGCCGAGGGCCGGGTTCATCCGGCCTACATCACCGGCACACTCGCGCTGCTGGCGGTGAAGGTGTTGAACTGGCCGGTCAGCGAGACGGCTGTGTGGCACTCGTTTGCCGGTGGGATTCTGGCGCTGGCGCAGTAGGTCGCCAAACACTCCGCTGTCGTCCCGGACAAGCGCAGCTCCAGACAACGCGCAGCGTTGACTGGAGCGGAGCGCCGATCCGGGATGACAGCGGAGGTTGAGGCTACGCCCCCGCCTTGCAGGTGATCCCGCCGTCCACGACCAGCTCGATCCCCGTCACATATTTCGACTCGTCCGACGCCAGGAACAGCGCGGCATTGGCGACGTCGAAGGCATCGCCCATGTGGCCCATCGGCACCTGCGCGTCGCGCGCGCGCCACATCGCCTCGACATCGCCCTTGGCATAGCTGTTGGCGAGGCCCGCGGAGTGCTCGACCATCGGCGTCTTCATCAGGCCGGGCAGGATCGCGTTCACTCGCACATGATGGCGCGCGAACTCGATCGCGGTGGTGCGCGTCATCTGGTTCATCGCCGCCTTCGAGGTGCCATAGGTGACGTAGGAGATGCCCATGTGGCGGATCGAGGCGATCGAGGAGATGTTGATGATCGAGCCGCCGCCCTGCTTCACCATCACGGGGATGACGTGCTTCATCGCGAAATAGGCGCTCTTGAGGTTGACGCTGAAGACGCGATCCCAGCTCTCCTCGGTGACCTCGACCACGCTGCCCATTTCGGCGATGCCGACATTGTTGTCGAGCACGTCGATGCGGCCATAGGCCTTCAGGCACGCCGCAACCATCGCCTCGATCTCGGCAGGACGCGAGACGTCGGCCGTGAACGCCGTCGCCTTGCCACCTTCGCCCATGATGATCTTCGCGGTCTCTTCGGCCGCGGCACCGTTGCGGTCGACGCAAAACACCTGCGCTCCCTCGCGCGCAAAGGTCACCGCGGTCGCCTTGCCATTGCCCCAGCCGGGGCCGATCGAACCGGCCCCCACCACCATCGCAACCTTGCCCTTGAGCCGATCCATCGTATTTCTCCCGTGTTGTTCTTGTAGCCCGGATGAGCGGAGCGACATCCGGGCTACGGATCGTTGCAAATCTTCATCGTCGTGACGTTAGCACCAATGGGATGCCCGACAATCTCCGACAACGTCCGGCACGTCCCGTCATGGCATAGCCGCCACTCCCCGGCCTCTCCGGAATTACCCAGCACCACCTCCCGCATCGGCGCACGCTGCGGCCGCCATTGAAACCAGCCGTCGACGAGCCGCGCCTCGGGCGGCGGCTCCATGCCGGGACCGGTGCCTTTGACGCGGGCCTGCGCCAGTTCGAGGCCGGCGGGCGTCACGTGCCAGTCCTCCTGCCATTCGACCTTCGCGATGGAATGCGTCCATGCAAGCGTGAACGCGGACAGCGCCAGCGCCTTCACCCCGCCGGCTGTTGCGAGGCAGAGGCTCACACCGCCTCGACAGCCGCCGGCGGCCGCTGCCGCCATTGCCATAGCACGAGCGCGGCGGACAGCACGAAGCCCGCGGTGTCGCTGAACGCGAAGTCGCCGAGCAGGCAGAACGCCGCCCCGAGCGCGACCAGGCGTTCTACGAGCGTCAGCCGCGTGAACAGGAAGCCGATCGCGACCATGCCGAACAGGCCGATCGCCACCAGCGCCTTGAGCGTTGCGAGCGCCACCGCGCCGTAGAAACCGAGCTTGGCCGCCATGGGATCGCCGGCCTGGAGCATCAAGGCCGGCGAATAGACGAAGATGAAGGGAATGACGTAACCGGCAAGCGCGATGCGCATCGCCTCCCAGCCGATCTTGTCCGGATTCTCCTTCGCGATCGGCGCCGCCGCGAGCGCGGCGAGCGCGACCGGCGGCGAGAGGTCGGCCATGATGCCGTAATAGAATGCGAACATGTGGCTCGCGATCAAGGGCACGCCGAGCTTCGCCAGCGCCGGCGCGGCGAGTGCGGCGGTGATGATGTAGGTCGGGATGGTCGGGATGCCGGTGCCGAGCAGGATCGACAGCAGCATGGTCATGACCAGCGCCAGGAACAGGCTCTTTTCGCCGAGCCCGATCACCCAGCTGCCGAAGATGGTGCCGACGCCGGTCTGCGACATCATGCCGATGATGACGCCGACGATGGCGCAGGCCATGCCGACCGTGATGGCGGACTTTGCGCTCTCGGCCAGCGCATCGCGGCACTCGCGCAAGGCCTTGAAGCCACCACGGATGAAGGCGGTGATCACGATCAGGCCAACGACGACGCTCGCAACCGGCACGATCTGGAGGCCGTCGCGCGACAGCGCCGCGACGACCAGCGCGAGCCCGACCCAGAAGATGGTGCGGATCACCATCGAGGAGGCGCCCGTCGTGATGGCGGTGCCGAGGATCAGCGTCACGGTCAGCGCAAGACCCATGCTACCGGCATAGAGCGGCGTAAAGCCCTCGAACAGCATGTAGACGAGGGCTGCGAGCGGAAGCACGAGATACCAGCGCGTCACCAGCGCCTTCCAGGCGCTCGGGATCTCCGAGCGCTTCATGCCGACGAGGCCGTGCTTGCCGGCTTCGAGGTGCACCATCCAGAACGCGGAGGCAAAGTAGAGGATCGCGGGAATCGCCGCGGCCTTGACGATCTCGGAATATTGCACGCCGAGCGTCTCCGCCATGATGAAGGCGACCGCGCCCATCACCGGCGGCATGATCTGCCCGCCCATCGAGGCCGTGGCTTCGACGCCGGCCGCGAAGGCACGGCGGTAGCCGAACTTGATCATCAAGGGAATCGTGAACTGGCCGACGGTGACGACGTTGGCGACGCCCGAGCCGGAGATCGTGCCCATCATGCCCGAGGCGAACACCGCCACCTTGGCCGGGCCGCCGCGGGTGCGGCCGAACAGGCCGAGCGAGACGTCGGTGAAGAGCTGGATCATGCCGGCGCGCTCCAGGAACGAGCCGAACAGGATGAACAGGAAGATGTAGGTCGCCGAGACGTAGATCGGCACGCCGTAAAAGCCCTCGGTGCCGAACGACAGATGCGTGACGATCTGGTCGAAATCATAACCGCGATGGTTGAGCGGCGACGGCAGGTACTGGCCGAAGAACCAGTAGAGCAGGCAGGCGCCGCACATCAGCGGCAGCGCCGCGCCCATCAGGCGCCGCGTGCCCTCGAAGATCAGCACCGCCAGTAGCGTGCCGACGGCAAGGTCGAGCCTGGTCGGATCGCCATCGCGCGCGATCAGATCGGCATAGAAGATCCACTGATAGAGTCCGCAGAAGAAGCCGGCAGCGCCGATCACCCAGCCGAGCGCGCGGCCAAAATTGCTCTTCGCGGTGAAATTCGCGATCAGGCCGAAGGTGAGCAGGACGAGGAAGCCGACATGGACGCCGCGCACCACCTGGCTCGGCAGATAGTTGAAGGCGGCGACATACAGCTGGAACGTGGCAAAGGCGATGCCGATCCAGTAGGCGAGACGGCCCCACCAGCCCGGACCGAATCCTTCCGGAAAACCGTGCTCGAAATTGTCGAACTCGACCTTGATGGGCTCTTGAGTGCCCTCAGCCTGCAACATCGATATGTCCCCGCGCCCTGAAACTCGTCATGCCCGGGCTTGACCCGGGCATCCACTCTCACTCCGTCATTCCGGGGCGATGCGACGGGACCGTGTAGCGCGGCCCGGAGCATCGAACCCGGAATCTCGAGATTCCGGGTTCGGCTCTAACGAGCCGCCCCGGAATAACAACGGAGGGAGACTACTTGATCAGCCCTTTTTCCTTGTAATAGCGGATCGCGCCGGGGTGCAGCGGAACCGGGCTGCCATTGGCGGCCGTCTCGAGCTTGATCTCTTTGCCGGCCGCATGCGCATTCTGTAATTCCGGCAGCGACTCGTAGACCAGCTTTGTCATCTGATAGGCGAGGTCATCGGAGACGGCGGAGCTGGTCACGAGATAGTTGACCACGGCCGCAGTCGGGACGTCCTTGTCCTGGCCGGTATAGGTGTTGGCCGGAATGGTCGCCGAGATGAAAGGCGGGCCGATCTTGTCGACGGTCTCCTTCGGCACCGACACAACCGTGATCGGGCTCGAGGTCGAGAGATCCTTCAGCGAGGCAACCCCGAGGCCGGCCGATTGCAGCGTTGCACCTAGCTGGCGGTTCTTCATGAGGTCGACGGATTCGGCGAACGGAAGGTACTCGACCTTGCCGAGGTCCTTGTAGTTCATGCCGGCGGCGCTAAGGATCGCGCGCGAGTTCAGCTCGGTGCCCGACTTCGGCGCGCCGACCGACAGGCTCTTGCCCTTGAGGTCCGCCAGCGTCTTGATGCCGCTCTCGGCGGTGGCGACGATCTGGATGTAGTTCGGATAGATCGCGCCGATGGTCCTGAGCTTGTCGAGCTTGGTCTTGAAGCCCGCCTCCTCCTCGCCGTCCCAGGCTGCCTTCAGCGAGTCACCCAGCGTGAACGCCAGCTCGCCGCGGCCCTGCTGCAGCAGGATCAAATTCTCGACCGACGCCTTGGTGGCCTGCACCTGCGTCTTCACGTTCGGAATCTTGTCGCCGTAGATCTTCCCGATCGCGACCCCGAGCGGATAGTAGACCCCTGAGGTGCCGCCGGTCAGCACGTTGATGAAGGATTGCGCATGCGCGCAAGGTGCCGACGCCGCCAGAGCAAGAGCCGCGGCCACGCCGAAGAACGTCCGTTTCATGATTTTTGTACTCCCCAAACCGGCGGCGAAATTGGCCGGACGGGGGATGCGGGTCAACCCATCCAAAAGGCAAAACAGGACTGCAGTAAACAGCCGTTCCGGCTCGGCTTTTGGGGAACCCGGCGGGTGCGGCGAGGTGGCGCAGGAGCGCACCTCGCCGTAGCTGGCAAGTCCTACTGGAACGTCATGTCCAGGCACTTGGAGATGTCGGAGCCAAGGCCGGAGGAGATGATGATGCAGCCGCGCACCTTCTGCGTGGTGACGTCGGCGGCCCAGACCGAGTAGCCGCCGGGACCGAAGAACGAGTTGGTGTTCGGCGGCTCGGTCTCGGTGGCGTCGAAATCATACTTGCCGTCCGTCTCGAAGATACGCGGCTTTTTGGTGCAGCCGCCGTCGGTCTGGACGTTGATGACCTCCTTGTTGTCCCGCGTCAGCGCCAGCGAGACCTGGCAGCGGAAATATTCCGAGGTCTTGGTGTTGAAGAGATAGGTGTAGGACTTGCAGGTCGCCGTGTTCAGCTTGCCCGGGGCAAGGCCGCGGCTGCAGGAAATCCGCTGGTTGTGGCTGAGCTGGTAATCATCGGCCCGGGCGGCCGGCACCAGCACCGTGA
Source organism: Bradyrhizobium iriomotense (assembly GCF_018130765.1). Classification (GTDB taxonomy): domain Bacteria; phylum Pseudomonadota; class Alphaproteobacteria; order Rhizobiales; family Xanthobacteraceae; genus Bradyrhizobium; species Bradyrhizobium iriomotense_A. The sequence goes on along the minus strand of NZ_JAFCJZ010000012.1, from coordinate 50,526 downwards.
GCAGCAGCGCGGCAGCCGAGCAGGCTTTAATGACATGGTTCATTCGAATCATCCCCACCAATATTTTTGTCGAATTGCGTTCTAGACGGAAAGCGGAACATAGTCGCGAGGGGACGAAGGGAAAATCACAAACTGCTGGGCGAGACGTGAATGCGCCGCGGCGCTTTTGCGAATTGACCGGAAAATACCGTTCGTGATTTGTTCAAGCCGGGCACCCCGAGGATGGGGAGGATGGAGACATGGCATTTTCAACGAAGACATTTGCAATCGCAGCCGCGCTCGCGGCATTCGCAGCACCCGCATTGGCGCAAGCCCCGGCGACGCCTTGGGAGCTCAAGCCCGACACGGGCTACGCCTATGACAAGGACGGCAAGACCTTTTCCTACAAGATGGGCACCAGCAATGCCGGCGAGCTCTTGAAGGGCGCCAAGAAGGTGCCGAAGGGGACGCTGTTCTTCATCGGCCACAACGGCCAGCTCTACATGCGCAGCGGCCCGTATCTGGAAGGCGACGGCAAGTTCAAGTTCGGGCCGGATCAGTAATCCCTTTTTGTCGTCCCGGGGCGCGCGAAGCGCGAACCCGGGACCCATAGCCCCAGGGAGCAGTTGCGGCGCGAGGCCGGTAACCACGAGTCTTCGCCAAATCTGATTCTGTGGTTATGGGTCCCGGATCTGCGCGCGCTTTAGGTGCGCTTGTCCGGGACGACACCGACACCTAAAACGCCGCCGTCAGCTCCCTTGCGCCGGCGTTGCTGCTGTTCGAGTCCATCCGCGTGTCCGTCACCGCGAGCAGCTTCGCCACCGTGTTGTGGCGGATCGCGACCGGGTTGCGCTCGTAGCCGCCACGCTGGAAGAAGTTCGAGGTCGGCACCTGCTCGCGCATCGCCTGCGGCATCGTCACCATGTCGAGGCCGGTGCCGTCGCCGGTGAGGTTCATCATCTCGAGCTCGGCCGCGGTGAGCGGACGCGTGTAACCCTTGGCGCGCGCGAACAGCACCGAGGTGAGCAGCTTGTGGGTCTGCAGCATCGGGCCGATATCGACGTCCAGGACCATCGCGTGCATGGCCCAGCCCTGTGCGGTGTTGCCGATCTTCTCGTGCTCCGACCAGGTGTCGGGCACCGCTTTCGCATGCGCCACCATCTTCTTGAGAACAGCGAGCTTGTGCTCGAGCGCCTGGCGCGGCGGCCCCGAGGTCCGCGCCACCTTGTCGGAGAGCGCACGGATGAATTCGTGGCCCTGCTCGGCGAGCAGCTCGACGCTGTTGGTGGTGAGCAGCTGGTTGTAGCCCATCGCAGTCGAGATCGCGCGCTTGCCGCCATGCTCGATACCCGCCTGCACGTCGTAGCTGCCGGTCCCGCCGGTCTCAAACGAATAGACCCGCACCGCCTGCTCGCGCGTCAGCCCCGAGGCCAGCGCGTAGCGCGCATAGGCGCGCTTGAACTCGACCTCGCTGGACGGGCGCTGCGGCGTGAACTGGTAGAGCTCCTGCGCCGCGCGGAGGAGATCGGCGACGACGGGGATCGGCTTCTTGGTCGGACGCTCCGGCGTCTCTTCCGGCTCCGGATTCACCGGCCGTTTCGGCCCGGTATAGACCGGCGGATGCTCCAGCACATAATCGTCGAGCGTGATCTGCTGCCCGCTGCGCCGCTTGGCGTTACGGCCTTTCCGCTTCTCGGAGATCTGACTCCAATAGGCGCCGGCCTCCTCGTCGAAGGCCGCGCGCGCGGCCTGATACTCCTGCAGCTTGCGGCGATATTCGAGCACGGCGGGCGAGGCACCGCCTTGCGCAAAAAACTGCGACAACAGCTGGGCGTTGGCATTGCGGACGGAAGGCGGCAGCGCGTCGGCCTCGCCGCCACGCGCGGCGGGCGCGAGCAGGACGAGCGCGAACGGAACCAGTGCCAGGCTATTTCGAATCGAATGATGCATGCTGCCCTTTTAGCAGGCATCCGGTAACCGTCACGTTAACGTGCCGTTTACCATCGTCACTTCCAGGCGAACACCGGCTGTTCCAGCTCTGTGACGCGGGTATTCCGGCCCGCCAGCACCTCGCGGAACTGATAGATCAAGGCCGCCGTCGGCGCGTGGATCAAGCTCATCTGGTGATGGAAGCGGATCACCCGGCGCGCGCTCTCGGGGATATCCGTGAAATCGAAGGCGTCGTCCCGCTCGATCGTGGCAAGCGCGATGCGATGGACCGAGGCGACCTCGTCCGGGTTCGGCCTGATCGCGGCACTGTCAGTCGCCCAGACGACGACCGGCGTGATCAGATAGCCGGAGCGCGTCGGATAGTCATCGAGCAGGCCAAGCACCGCGTCGGATGAAAGCCTGAGTGCGAGCTCTTCGTCCAGCTCGCGCAACGCCGCCTCGACCGGCGTCTCGCCGGCATCGCAGCGACCGCCCGGCAACGCCCACTGGCCGCGATGGGCTCGCAGGTGTGAAGCGCGCCTGGTGAGCAGGAAGGCGGTGTCGTCGCCGTCGTTGGATACGGTCAGCGCAAGCACCACCGCGGCACGTTTCAGTGCCGCCGGCTCAACCGCGTCAGGCAGCCGCGCGAACGCCGCGCAGGCCTCTGCGATATTCCGTCTGGTGGCATCGTCGAAAGCTCTCATGATGCTTGACTACACCAGGACCGCATCTGATGAAACGAGGAGAGATACACGTGCAAGGATGGACGACGACATGACCAGCAAGGCCGCCGCTAGGCTCAAATCGGACGGCTGGACCATCCTCGAGACCACGGGCTTCATGCACCTGATCGGTCCGTTGTGGGAGCGCAAGGTCGACGGCCAATATGAATTCGCACTCGCGACCGAAGACAAGCACCACAACCGCCGCGGCATGGTCCAGGGCGGCGTGATGATGACCTTCGCCGACCGCACCTGCGGCATGACCGCCCGCTACACCTCCGGCAAGGAATTCATGGCGACGGTGCAGCTCGACACCCATTTCGTCGAGGCCGGCCAGATCGGCGACATCCTGATCTCCCGCCCGCGCGTTGTGCGCTCGACCCGCAGCCTGATCTTCATGAGCACCGAAGTGACGGTGGACGACCGCTGCATCGTGATGGCGAATGGCGTGTTCAAGATTTTGAAGGGGCCGGCGTAGCTGCGCTGTTGCACCGTACTCCGCCGTCGTCCTGGCGAAAGCCAGGACCCATTACCCCAAAGGGAAGTTGTGGCGCGCGCTCGCAACCACGAATCTTCGCCAAACCACTCCTCGGGGTAATGGGTCCTGGATGTGCGCTCCGCTTCGCTGCGCTTGTCCAGGACGACGAGCTGAGAGAGCAACCGCGTCGAAGCATCTCTGGATTGCTTCGCTGCGCTCGCCATGACGCAACCGGGCGGCTATGCTGACGCCACAAGACGCAGCAAGGACCCCGCCCATGCAATACCGCCAGCTCGGCCGCACCGGCCTGAAAGTCTCGCCGATATGTCTGGGCACCATGATGTTCGGCGGGCCGACCGATGAAGCCGCATCGAAACGGATCATCGACAATGCGCACGGTGCAGGCATCAACTTCATCGACACCGCGGATGCCTATTCAAAAGGCGCATCCGAGGAGGTCGTGGGACGCGCCATCGCCGGCAACCGCCAGGCCTGGGTGCTCGCCACCAAGCTCGCCAACCCCATGGGTGATGATCCCAACCGCGTCGGCCTGTCGCGCCGCTGGGTGTTGCAGGCCGCCGACGAAAGCCTGACGCGGCTCGGCACCGATCACATCGACATCTACTATCTGCACAAGGAAGACCATGCGACGCCGCTGGAGGAGACGGTGCGCGCAATGGGCGATCTGATCCGCGCCGGCAAGGTGCGCTATTTCGGCGTCTCCAACTACCGCGCCTGGCGCGTCGCCGAGATCTGCAACATCTGCGACCGGCTCGGCATCGACCGGCCCGCGGTGAGCCAGCCCTATTACAACGCCATGAACCGCATGCCCGAGGTCGAGCATTTTCCGGCCTGCTCCTATTACGGCCTCGGCATCGTGCCCTATAGCCCGCTGGCGCGCGGCGTGCTCACCGGCAAGTACAAGCCGGATGCCGCCCCGGACAAGGAGACGCGCGCCGGCCGCAACGACACCCGCATGATGCAGACGGAGTGGCGACCGGAATCGCTCCAGCTCGCGCAGGAGATCAAGACTCACGCCGAGAAGAAAGGCATCACCGCCGGCCAGTTCGCGGTCGCCTGGGTGCTGAACTCGGCATTCGTGACCTCCATCATCGCCGGTCCCCGCACCGAGCAGCAGTGGGACGACTATATCCGCGCACTCGACTATCGCTTCACGGCGGAGGACGAGGCGCTGATCGACCGACTGGTCGTGCCGGGCCATCCCTCGACGCCGGGCTACAACGACCCGGCCTATCCGATCGAGGGCCGCCGCGCGCGGACGAGCTGACAGCGGGAGACGACGATGCCGCATGAGGACCGCTACGGCCTTCCGCTTTCCACCGCATCCGATGCGGCGGCATCCGCCTATCGCGACGGCGTCGACCTCATGCTCGCGGGCTGGACCGGTACGGCGGAGACGCTGGAGCGCGCGATTGCGGCTGACCCGGATTTCGCGCTCGCTCATATCGCCCGCGGCCGCGTGCATGCCTTCTACCAGCAGGGCGATCTCGCGCGGCAGAAGGCGGCGGCCGCGCGAGAGCTCGTTGCCAGGCGCGGCACCGAGCGCGAGCGCTCGCATGTCGAGACGCTGGCGCTCGCGATCGAAGGCCGGTTGCCCGAAGCGATCGCGGCAATGCTGAAACATGTCGAGAGCTGGCCGCGCGATGCCGTGGTATTGTCGCTGCCGCTCGGCGCCTTCGGCCTGTTCGCCTTCTCCGGCATGGCCGATCACGACCGCGCCCGCCATGAGCTGTGCCAGCGCGTCGCGCGGCACTACGGCGAGGACTGGTGGTTTCTCACCATGTCCGGCTGGGCGATGACGGAGAATGGCGACGTCGCCCACGGCCGCGCCGTCACCGAGCGCGGCTTCAACCTCCGCCGCGCCAACGCCCATGCCGCGCACGCGGTGCTGCATGCGATGTTCGAGGACGGCTCGATCGATGACGCCGACCGTCTCGTCGACGACTGGATCCCCTCTTACGACCGCGCCGGCATCCTGCACGGCCATATCCGCTGGCACCAGGCGCTCGGCGCGCTCGAGCATGGCGATGCGGCACGCGCACTCGCGATCTACGCCGACGTGCTCCAGCCCTCGGCGACGCAGGCGCCGCCGCTCAACGTCATCACCGATGGCGCCTCGCTGCTCTGGCGCCTGTCGACGTACGGCCATGCGGTGCCGAAGGCACTGTGGCTGGAAGCCGACGCGACCGCGCAAAAACTGTTTCCGAAATCAGGCCTGCCGTTCGCCGACGTCCACATGGCGTTGTTCGCTGCCGCAACGCAAAACAATGAGGCGCTGGCGGCGCGGCTTGCCGTGATCGAGCAACGCCTCGCCGAGGGCAAGCTGCCGGCCGGTCCCGTGGTCCCCGCGGTCTGCCGGGCGCTGGCCGCCTTTGCGGATGAGAATTATGCCGCTTGCGCACAAATGCTTGCGCCCGTCCTTGGCGAGGTCGTCCGCATCGGCGGCAGCCACGCCCAGCGCGAGCTGATCGAGGACACCTTCATCGTCGCCCTCATGGGCAGCGGCGAGCTCTCCCGCGCGCGCACCGTGCTCGACGCCCGCCTGCACCGCCGCCCCTCCTTCCGCGATACGCGCTGGCAGGCGGCAATGGGTTAGCCTGCCACGAAAAAAACACCGGCCTGGCGGCAAGTGCCCGCTGGGACGGTGGGGCGATTTGGACGAATCGCCAGGGGTGGTGCGGTGGTATTCCAGACGGACTCGGCGGCGCGAACGGGATCGCAACCAATTTGCGGTTCGATGGTTATGAAGCGGACCTCCAGCGTCCCCTGGCCTACGAGCCTGACGATGCGCCTCCGCCGACCGGTCCTCGCAGCAACCCTCGCCGCCTCCGTCGCGGCTTCGGCAAGCCCTTGTTTCGCCGAAGCTTCCAAGCCCATTCCAGTCAACAATCCGCCGGCGCAGCAGAACGCCTTGATCGACCTGCTGGCGCTGATGTCCGGCCATTGCAAGACACTGAAGGTCGCGGGCCGCACCTTCGCCTGCAAGACGGTTGCCTACGCTCATGGCGACACGGGCCGGGTCAATTTCGCGGTCGCCGTCGACGATCCCACCGATGCGAACCACGTCGTGTCGTTCTCCGGCGAGAACGGCAAGCGCGCCGACGACAATTCCTACGAGCTGCCGATCGACCGCATGCTGCTCAACTCCAAGGACCGGCCCAAGGTCGACGGTCTGCCGGTGCCCGCCGAGCAGGCCTCCACTGGCGTCTGTCGCCAGACTGGCAACTTCGCTGCCAGGAAGGTGAACGACGTGACCTGCTCCGCGACCGACAGCGAAGGCCGTCGATATGAACTGCTGTTCGTCTCCGACGGTACGCCGGTGAGCGTGCGCCGCATCCGGCAATCGTCACCGTCGATCCAGGATCCGTTCAAGTAGCGGCACGTCGTCCCGTCCCGCGCGTCAGCGGAGCGGACGCGCATCCTTCCGTTTGAAACTCCGGGTCCGGCGGGTATGCTCTCGCGCGCGTCCTCATCGAGGAAGCCCGGTTGCAACTGGAGGCGGGGCGGAGAGCCCAGCAATGCGTATGATCACCAGGCTCGTGCGCGTCGTGATCGTCTGCCTGCTCGCGAGCCTGTCGCGTGAATGCATTGCAGCCGACGGCCCGCGGCAGCGTTCGATCCTCGTTCTGGAAGAAGCCGATTTTCGCTCGCCCTTCTATTCCGAGATCTTTAGCGGTATCCGCGCCGCTGCGAAGCAGAACGGCAAGGGGCACACGGTGATCTACGGCGAAAGCCTCGATCTCGCCCGCTTCCCGGGACCGGACTACGAAGAGAGTCTGGTCGGTCATCTCAAGACCAAATATGCGCAGCGGCCGATCGACGTCATCGTTTCGATCGGCGTGACATCGGCGAAATTCCTTCGAGCGCGCAAGCAGGACATCTGGCCCGCCGCGCCCGTCGTTTACGGCTTCGTGCCTGACCTGCCCGAGACGCGCGCGCTGTTCCTGCCCAACACGACGGTCGTCTTCGCAAGGGTGAGACCGGCGCAGCTCCTGACCGCAGCGCGCGCCATCGTTCCCGATCTGACCCATGTCGTCCTCGTGGGCGATGCCTGGAAAAATCCGCTGACATACGGACATTGGAAGCAGGACTTCGCGGCCGAGATGCCCGATCTCGAAGTCACCGATCTGTCCGGCGCCGTGCTGCGTGAGGTCCGCAGTCACGTCGCCTTCCTGCCGGCCCGCTCTGCGATCCTGACCTCGGCGATGTATTCCGACGGCGAAGGCACCTATTACTCCCCCGCCTCCGCGCTCGCACGCGTTGCCGAGAATGCGAACCGCCCGATCGTCATCACATCAGATACGTTCCTCGGGCGGTCGGGCGTTGGCGGCTGCCTGCTGCAGCCGGAAATCATCGGCCGGGAAGCCGGCGCCGTGGCGATGCGGATCCTCGACGGCGAAGCGCCGTCGAGCATCGCACCGTTCAGCGGGAACAACGTGAAGCCTATCTTCGACTGGCGGCAGCTGAAGCGCTGGAATGTGGACGAAGCCAATCTGCCCCCCGGCAGCGAGGTGCGTTTCCGCCAACCGACCTTCTGGGAGCAGTATTACTGGCACTCCGTGATCATCGCGGGCGTGGTGCTGGTGCAGGCGCTGATGATCACCATTCTGCTGCGCGAGCGACGCTTGCGCTTCGTGGCCGAGGTCGAGGCGCGCCAGCGCATGTCGGAGCTCGCTCACATGAATCGCCGCGCCACCGCGGGAGAGATGTCCGTCTCGCTCGCGCACGAGCTGAACCAGCCGCTCGCCGCCATTCTGATCAATGCCGAGACGGCCCAGCAGATATTGCAGAATCCGGCGCCCGACCTCGACGAAGTCAGGGACATCCTGGACCACATCCGCCGAGACGATCAGCGGGCCGCCGAAGTCATCGGCCGGCTGCGCTCGTTCCTGAAGCGAGACTCGACCGAACGGCGCGAGCTCGACCTCAATGCCACGGTCGGCGAGGTGTTTCGATTCCTCTCCGTGCAGGCCCTGACCCACGATGTCGAGCTCCTGACGCAGCCGTCGCCCGCGGAGATCCGCGTGAAAGGCGACAAGGTGCAGCTCCAGCAGGCGATCCTCAATCTCGTCGTGAACGGCATGGAAGCTGTGGCCCATCTTCCGGACGAGCGGCGGCGCGTCGTCGGACGAACCAGTGTCGCCGAGGGCAACCTCGCCCTTGTCTCCATTGCCGACGCAGGTCACGGCATCCTCGCGGAGAAGGTGACCGAGATCTTCAAGCCGTTCTTCACGACCAAGGCGCAAGGCATGGGCATAGGCCTCTCGATCGCGCATACCATCGTCGAGGCACATGGCGGCCGCATCTGGGCCGAAAACGCGCCGTCAGGGGGCGCCGTCTTTCATGTCAGCCTGCCGCTGGCAGCGGCGCGGTAGACGCTGTCATCCTCGCAAATTTGCAGCTCCGCATTTTCGGCAATGCTTACGCTACCGCCAAAGATGCAAGGCGCTCATATATCCCGCAAAACAATTCATTTGCTTTGTCGGCTGCCAAATCCGACTTTCGTCTGAAATAACACGACACAATCCTTGGGGGGATGCTGCGCCCGACGTCCTGCGCACCATTTCATCGATCTCGCTCTCCGATCAGACGCTCGACGCTGACAATCCAGCAATGCGATTGCCAGATCGACCCGTCATGACCGGATGCGGCGATGCCATCTGCCGTCCGAAGTACCGAACCGAGAGAGGGGACCGTTCATGACAGACAAGCGTGCCAACGTTCAATCGACATCCATCGGAAAGGTGGGGCTCGCCCTGGCGGCGGCGGCAACGATGCTCGCACCCGATACCGACGTCAGCGCCGCAGGCCTCAGGGACCTGCCGTCGATCGCGCCGGTGATGACGTGCAGCTCGCTCACGAGCCTCGATCTCGGCGAAATCAGCGAGAAGGTCGGCGGCACCGTCACCATCTCCTCTGCGGCCGTCGTGCCGGCATCGGCCACCAACCCGGCCGATTACTGCGCCGTGCGCGGCGTCATCGGACCCGGCGCCAATTCCATCGTGATGCGGCTGCCGACCAACGCCTGGACACAGCGTTATCTCCAGACCGGCTGCGGCGGCGAATGCGGCAACGACAATATCAACTACACGCAATCGACCGGCTGCGTTCCGATCACCAACGGCACGATCGCGAGCGCCACGACCAATATGGGCCACACCGGCGCGCAAGGCTCCACCTGGTCGGTCGACAATCCGCAGGCGCAGATCGACTTCGCCTACCGCGGCGTGCACGTTGCCTCGGAGGTGGCCAAGGCGGTCATCGCCAAATTCTACGGCAAGAGGCCGGCCTATTCCTATTTCAGCGGCTGCTCGGACGGCGGCCGCGAGGCGCTGATGGCGGCGCAGCGCTATCCGCACGATTTCGACGGCATCGCAGCCGGCGCGCCGGCGAGCGACATGGACGTGCAGAACACCTATCACCACGGCTGGCGCGTTCTCACCAACCAGACCACGCCCGGCACGATCCCGATTCCGTCGAGGGACACCTATGTGCTGCTGTCCGACAAGCTCGCTTATGTCCACGCCAAGGTGCTGGCCGCCTGTGACGCCATCGACGGCCTCGCCGACGGCGTCATCGACGACCCCAGGGCCTGCAGCTTCGACACCAAGACGCTGGTCTGCGGCAACAACGGCAACGAGACCGGCTGCCTGACGCAGGCCCAGGCCGACGTCGTGCGTCGCATCCATGATGGCGCGGTCTCCGCCGACGGCCAGCGGCTCGAGCCGCTCGCCAATTCGGAATGGGGCTCCGAGCTCGACTGGACGCTGTTCGTGCCATCGGCCCAGGGCAAGTCGGTCGGCAGCGAGAACTTCGTGAACTCGTGGGCCGCCTACAAGACCTTCTTCAACACCTACAACGCAAGCTGGACGCTGAACGATCTCAAGCTCACCGTGCCTGGCTTCAACGCCACCGTTGCATCCTCGACGCTCTACGCCGCGAACAATCCGGATCTCGGACCGTTCGCGCGGCACGGCGGCAAGCTGCTGCTGTGGCACGGCTGGTCCGACCAGCACATCCCGCCGCGCGGCACCATCAAGTACTGGCACGCCGTCAAGGAGGTGCTGGGCGACCAGCAGGTCGATCGGTTCGCCAAATTCTACCTCTTCCCCGGCATGGGGCATTGCGGCGGCGGGCTTGGGCCAAACACTTTCGACATCGTCACGCCGCTGATGTCCTGGGTCGAGACCAACACCGCGCCGAACGCGATCGTCGCCACCAACAATTCGACCGTGACGTCGCGCCCCGTCTATCCGTATCCGGCCGTGGCACGGCTGAAGGCACCCGGGCTCGATCCCAAGGTCGCCGCCAACTTTGTCGCCTACACGCCGAAGAAGGAGCCGCCGGTCAGCGACTTCGTCGGCAATTACCTGTTCTCGCCCGACTATCCGCAGGCCAGGTGCCACGCCGAGGGGACCAAGCTCGTCTGCTCGAATGACCGCAGGCACGACGGCGACGGCCGTCACGACGAAGCCCAGAGGTGACGCGTTGCGCTGCGCGCCAGGCCAGGACGCAGGGCTGGCGCGCGGCGTCGTTGTCGCAGAGCTGAAGCGGCGAAAGCCGTTTCCCTCATGAGCTGGCAGGTGATGATGCTGCTTCCGATGATCGTGTTGACGGGCCTGCTCGCCGTCGGCCCGGCGAGGCCCGAGGCGGCGGATGCCGCGGCCGGCCAGCATCGAGAGTCGCCGCAAGCAAAACGAACCGGAAATCCGTTGTGGGAGGTCCCGCTCGCCGAGTTGAGCGCGACCGGCGAGCGCCCGATCTTCGCGGCGACACGCCGCCCCTCAGCACCAAAGACCGTCGAACCTCCGGCAACGCCCGCCCCCCAACAGGCGCAAGCGCAGCCGGACCGGCCGGCCTTGTCCCTGCTCGGAACGGTGACGGAAGCGGACGGAGGGCGGGGAATCGGTGTTTTCATCGACGACATCGCCAAACGCGCGCTGCGTCTCAAGGTCGGCGAGCAACACAATGGCTGGGCGATCAAGCAGGTGCGGCGTGGCCTCGCGGTGTTCGAAAAGGACGGCGCGCTCGCGGTGCTGACGCTTGCATCGCCGGACACCACGCCTGCCGCAGCACCTGCGGCCGCCCCTCCGCCTCAAGCCGCCGCGGAGCTCGCAGCAGCGCGGCCGAGGGCGCGCGCGCCGACACCCGTCGCCGCCTTCGACTGGACGGCGATCTTGCGCCAGGGCGAGGCGGGATCGCGGTAATGGCAGCTCCCCGCTATGGCGCCGCCGTTGGCCGAGTTGAATGTTGGTTCGGGCGCGTGCAGTGTGGCCGGCGCGAACGCCGGCCGATCAAAGCCCGGCGACTGACAAGACCGGGGACGGAATGCGGATCGATTTTCTGGGCCTGCAGGCCTTCGTGAGCGTGGCCGAGCGCGGCAGTTTCCTGCGCGCCGCCGCCCATCTCAACCTGTCGCAGACGGCGCTGAGCCACCGGATGAAGAAGTTCGAGGAGGGCCTCGGCGTTGCGCTGTTCGTGCGTACGACGCGGCAGGTTTCGCTCACCGCGGCCGGCCTCGAATTGCTGCCAAAGGCCTGCGCGTTGCTCGACGAATTGTCCGACACGCTCGAGGGTGTACGCGGCGAAGGTGCCAAGAAAGTCGAGCGCGTCACCATCGGATGCCTGCCGACGATCGCGGCCTATCAGCTGCCTCGCGTGCTGCGCGACTTCAGCGCCGCCCATCCGGGGGTGTCGGTGAAGATCTACGACAATTCGGCACGCGAGATCGCGCAGCTGGTACAATCAGGCACTGCCGAGTTCGGCCTCACCATCGTGTCGCCGAACGTCGCCGACGTCGAGGTCAAGGTCTTGGCGACGGAACCCTTTGTCCTGCTGTGCGCCAAGGACGATCCCCTGGCGAAGCGGCGCTTCGTCAACTGGTCGCAGCTCGGCAGCGCGCCGCTGATCCGCATAAGCCCGCAGGCCGGCAACCGCGTGCTGATCGATGACGCGCTCGGCCATCGCCGCGAGAAGCTGAACTGGCGTTACGAGGTGCAGCACCTCCAAACGGCGGTCGGGATGGTGCTCTCGCATGTCGGGATCGCAATCGTGCCCAAGATCGCCGGCAGCCTGCCTGGTGTCGCGGGCCTCGCGGCCGTGCCGCTGCGCAACCCCAGCATCCATCGCAGTCTCGGCGTCATCACCCGGCGCGACAAGCCGCTCTCGCGCACGGCACAGGCGCTGCTGCAGATGGTGCGCCAGCACTTTGTGACCCTGCGCTGACGAACTGCGGTCTCACGCGAACGCCTTCTCCAGCGTCGCAAAGATCACCGCGAGGGACTTGTCGTGACGGGTCACCGGCGGCACCGGGCGATCGACCTTCATCAGCTGATAGACCGCCATCTGCGCCGCGCGCACCGAATATTCGACGGTGAAGACGACGTCGTCGGGGATTTCGACAAACTGGCTGACGAAGGCGAGGTTGACCGAATTCTTGGGCACCGGCAGCGGCCGGTCGGTCAGATTGCGCGGCATGAACATGCTGGTGATGTAGGGCATGCGGCAGGGAATGCAGGTCGCGGTCTCGAACACGCCGCGATCGAAATTCAGGTGCCCGCACAGCTCGTTCAGGATGTCGGCGCCGCCGCAATCCGACATTGGCTTTCCGACGAAATTGCCGACGCGATCGGGATGCAGCGCATAGCCCCAGAACACCTGCACGTCCTTTGGCTGGCCTGCGAAATGCGGCTGGTGATACAGCACCACCGACATCAGCCAGTTGGAATCCCTGAACGTGACCAGCCCCCCGGTGCCGGCCCTGTTGCCGGAGAACGCCTCCATCTTCTCGAAGAAGCGCGGATCGCGACAGGTGACGGTGAAGGACAGCCAGTAGGACTCCGGGATCGAATTGTTGAAGGCGGACGGATTGCCGAATTCGGGACGTCCTTGCGCGATCGTCTCCCACAGCGCCCAGCCCCGGCTGTCTGTCTTGGTCAGGTGCGGCGCCGGCTCGGTCATGGTACCAAGGCTCGAGGCGTCCGTCATCGAGCCGTTCTGGAAGAACACGAGGTCGCCGTCCTCGAGGCGGACATTGGCGGTGCGGCCGTCACGGTCGAGCATGAGCTGGCGGACGCGCACGCGCCCGCCCTCGTCCTCGAGCGTCATGTCGGTGACGGCCGTGCCGCGCACGAATTGCACGCCCTGCCGCTTCAGCCAGTCGGCGAGCGGCCGCACGATCGCGTCATACTGATTGTAGACGGTGCGCTTGACGCCGGCGAGAGTCTCGATGCGCGGGAATTCGTTCATGAAGCGGTGCAGATAGCGCTTCAGCTCGACGGCACTGTGCCAGGGCTGGAAGGCGAAGGTGGTCTGCCACATGTACCAGAAATTCGACTCGAAGAATTTCGGCGACAGCCAGTCGGTGATGCGGCTGTTGCCGAGCGTCTCTTCGGAAGCCTCGGTGAGCCGCAGCAGCTCGAGCCGGTCGCGCGCCGAGAAGCCCATATGGGTCACGTCGATCTTGAAGCGGTTGCGGTCGACCAGCCGCGCCCGCGAATGCGCCGGATTTTCCAGATTGAACGCAATCGTCTCCTCGCGCACGCTGAGTCCGGGATGTTCGAGCGAGGGGATGGACGACAGGAGATCCCAGGTGCATTCGTAGTGATCGGTGGTGAGCATGCGCCCGCCGCGCAGCGAATAGGCGCCGCTTGCCAGCAGCGCACCGTCGAGGCTGCCGCCGACCAGCGGCTGCGCCTCATAGATCACGATATCGCGCCCCGGCAGCTGCGCGTCGCGAACCAGGAACGCCGCGCCCGCGAGCGATCCGATGCCACCACCGATGAAATACGCCTTCATGACTTGCCTCGATTGCAATTCCACTTTCCAAAGCGACATTGCATGGCGGGGCGCCGTCAAAGTTGCGCTGGATCAAGCAGGGCTTGAGGCAGGAATCACGTCGACGTTATTGCCGCGGCTTCTTCGCGTAGATCTGCTCGATCTCGCTTGCGAAGCGATGTTCAAGCGCGGGACGCTTGTTCTTCAGCGTCGGCGTGAGCAGGCCGCTGGCAATGGTCCAGGGATCCAGCGTCCACCACACCGCGCGCGGCGTCGCGTAGGACGGATAGGCCTTCACCGCCGCCGCGATGCGCGCCAGCAGAGCGGCCCGCTCCGCCGCGCCGCCCTGCTTGCCGCTCGCAGCCAACCTGTCCTTCTCCTGCACCCAGGCCTTGGCGTTGAGCACGACCAGCGCGGTGAGGAAGGGCCGCTGCTCGCCGACCACCAGCGCCTGCTCGAACAGGGGATCGGCGAGGATCGCAGTCTCCAGGTCGACCGGCGCGATCTTCTCGCCGGTGGATGTCACGAGAATGTCCTTGATGCGGCCGGTGATGGTGATGCGGCCGTTCTCGATGCGCGCCTGGTCGCCGGTGTGCAGCCAGCCGTCGGCTTCCTTCACGCGGCGCGTCTCTTCTTCCTTGTGCCAGTAGCCGAGCATCACGTTGCGCCCGCGCACCAGCAGCTCGTCGTTCTCACCGAGCCTGACCTCGACGCCATCGAGTACGTGGCCGACCGAATGCGGATCGTTGTCCTCGGGCGTGTTGACTGAGACCACCGGGGAGGTTTCGGTCATGCCGTAGCCCTGGAGGATGTCGAGCCCCAGCGCGAGAAACAGGCGAATGACCGGCTCCGCGATCGGCGCGCCGCCGGAGACCGCGACGCGCAGCCGGCCGCCGAGCTGCGCCAGCACCTTGTCGGCGAGGAGCCGCTTCAGCAGCGGCCAGGCCAGCCGGTCCAGCAGCGACGGCGCGACGCGCCGCTGCCGCGCATCGAAACGCCGGCCGCCGACGGCAATGGTGAGATCGAGCAGCGCCCGCTCGAGGGCTCCGGCCGATGCGCGGTGCTGCATGATCAGCGCGTAGATGCGCTCATAGATCCGCGGCACCGAGATCAGCACCGTCGGCCGCACATGCTTCAGATCTTCCGCGAGCTGCGGCACCGAGCGCGCATAGGCGACGCAGGCGCCGGCCGCGATCGGATAGTAATAGCCGCCGGTGCGCTCGAAGGTGTGCGACAGCGGCAGGAACGACAGGAAGACATCGTGCGGCTCGGCGGCGATCCGCCGCGCGATCGCCTGCACATTGGCGATGACGTTGTCGTGGGACAGCATCACGCCCTTCGGCCGCCCGGTCGTGCCCGAGGTGTAGACGATGGCGGCAAGATCGTTCGGCGCCACGGCGACATCAGACAGCGGCGCGGTCGCGCCCGGTGCGGTCGCAAGCCAGTGGTCGAGCCCGACGATGCGCGCATCAGGCGTGATGAGCCCGGCCACATCCGCGCAGACGACGCGTTTGAGATGATCGAGCGGTTGTCCGGTGGCAACGATCGCCTGCCAGCGTTCCAGCGTGTCGACGAACAGCAGCAGCGCGCCGGAATCGACGAGGATGTAGGCAATGCTGTCGGGATTGTCGACCGCATGCATCGGCACCGGCACGAGACCCCGCGACAGCGCCGCCTGGTCCATTGCGATATGCGGAATGCCGTTCGGCATCAGGATAGCGACGCGCTCGCCTGGCGCAAAGCCCTCGGCCGCCAGCGCCCGCCGCCAGGGTTCGAATTCCACGTCGATCTCGCGCCAGGACTGGCTGACCCAGCGCGCGGCCTTGCCGTCGAAATGGCGATAGGCTTCCGCCGCCGGTGTCGCCTTGACGCGCCAGCGCAGCAGCTCCGGCAATGTCCTGACGTCCGCGAGCGTCTGCGGTTGACTGATCGGCCCCGGCATGGCGTCCTTTCCTGACCTCGTCGATTCTCCATCGACTTAAGCCTGAAGACTAGAGCCGCCAGCCGCTCAGACCTTGATCCTCAGCAAGGCGGCCATGCTCCGGAGCGACCCATGACGCGCGACCGCCTGTTCCTGCTGCGCCCCGGCTTCGAGGACCCCGCCTATCCGGGCCAACGCTTCTACTGCTGGCATTGCGCGCTGATAGAGGGCGTGCTCGCCTCGTTTCCACAGCTTGCCGAAAAGCTCGACGTCGAGCGCATCGCCTGGCCCAAGCCGAGGCAGGCCTTGATCGAATTGGTCGGCGAGGAGAACCAGTGGCTGCCGCTGCTCGTGCTCGCCGATGGCGCGACGTCCCGGCACCAAACCGGCAGCCATCAGGGCCGCGCCTTCATCGCCGACAAGGACGCAATCCTCGCCGCGCTCTCCGAACGCCACGGCTTTCCCGATCCACATCCGTAGGGAATGGTCCCGTAGCCCGCATGAGCGCAGCGACATGCGGGAACAGCGGCCCCGGATATCGCTTCGCTCATCCGGCTACAGGCACGTCGCGAAACGAGGGAAGATTGGCATTGCGCCTTCCCGATCGCTGCGCATAGTCGACGCGACAAGCCAACCGAGCCCGCCCCACCATGCCCGTTCCCCTCCCCGCCCTCATCGTCGTCGACGTCCAGCGCGCCTTCGACGAATGGGAGGCTGCGGGCAAGCGGCGCAACAATCCCGAGGCCGTGGCGCGCATCGCCGAACTGCTCGCGGCCTTCCGGACGAAACGCGCGCCGATCTTCCACATCCGCCACGAGGGCACGAAGCCGAATTCGTCGTTTCTGCCCTCACGCTCCGGCTACGCCGTCAAGGACGAGGCGCGCGAGCAGGACGGCGAGCCCGTGATCGTCAAGCGCGTCAACAGCGCCTTCATCGGCACGGACCTCGAGACGCGCCTGCGTGCGAGCGGCATCACCACGCTCGTCATCTGCGGCGCCACCACCAATCATTGCGTCGAGACGACGACGCGGATGGCCGGCAATCTCGGCTTCGATGCGCGCCTGGTGCGCGATGCGACCTGGACGTTCGACCGGATCGGGCCCGACGGCGATGCGCATCCCGCCGAGGCGATCCACGCAATGACGCTGTCGAATCTCAACGGTGAATTCGCACGCATCGTCACCACGGATGAGGTGATCGCATCATTCGCGGCGAAGTAATGGCGACAATGCGATCAACGCGGATGATGCGACAATAAATCCCACGACGCGCGATTATCATCCCGAGTTGGACATCGCGAACTGCGTCGTTTCGACGCCCGCACTGGCCGGAACGCAGCCAGCACCCATGTGTTGTCACACGACATTCAACTGGAGTGATGACATGAAGTATCTCATTGTCGCGATGGCCGTCGGAGCTGCGGCGCTTGCCGGCGGATCGGCGGCGCAGGCGGCCAACACCACGAGCGCGAAGCAGAACGCGCCGACCGACATCAGCGCGCAGCACCGGCACCATCATGGCTACCGCCATCATCATTGGCGCCATCCCCACCACGGCTATTATCGTCCGCACTACCGGAGCTACGGCTATTACCCGCGGCACCACGGCTATTATGGTGGCGGACCGTACGGTTATTACGGCGGCGGCCCCAGCGTATCGTTCGGCTTTGGCGGCAGCCGCTGGTGAATCGACCAGCACGGAATGAACGAAAGGCCCGCGAATGCGCGGGCCTTTTTCATCCGCGCAACATCGTCTCCGCCGTCGCCAGCCCGCTCACCAGCGCGGCCTCGACCGTGCCCATGTCGCGTCCCCGATAGAGCGCTTCGCCGGAGAACAGCACGGCACCATCGGCGCCCGCGAGCACAGCTTGCGCATCGCGCGTGCGCGGCGTCGCCCAGGAATAGGCGCCGCGGGCGAAGCGGTCATGCGTCCAGTTGGTCGCCGCGGCCGCGACGAGCTCGCGCGCGACAGCCTCGCGGGGCAGATCGAAGATCGTGGCGAGCGAAGACAGCCCGGCGTCGATCAGTCCCTGCGAATCGAGATGCGACAGCTCCGCCGTCCGCGGGCCGCCGAACCAGCCGGTGAGCGCGGCATGCTTGTCCGGATAGCGCGTCCACCACACCGGAATGGTCTGGTCCGACAGCAGGAAGGTCATGTCGGTGAGGTCAGGCTTGCGCTCGCGCCACCATGGCCGCGCGAAGCGCAGCAGGATTTTTATCACGCTGCCGAAGCCGATGTCGTCGGCAGCAGCGGCCTTCGTCCGCGCAGCCACGGGCAGAGCGATGTCCCGCAACAGCGGCAGCGGGACGGTGACGATCACGCGATCGCAGGCGTGCACGTTGCCATTGGCGCAACGGATGACAAGCGCGCCGTCCGCCTCATCGATGGCCGAGACCACGCAGCCGAAGCGGATGATGGCGCCATGCCTGCGGCACTCGCCCGCCAAAAATTCGATCAACGCGCCATAGCCGCCGACGATGCGCGCCTGCGCGTGATGCCCGCCGTCCATCCATTCCTCGCGCAGCGCCAGGATCGAGGCGCGCGCCGGATCGGCCGCATCGTAGCCTTCGACCATGCGCTCGATGGAATGGCGCAGCCGCTCGTATTCAGGTCCGGCAAAGTACCTCCGCAGGAAATCGGCGACGGTGAGATCGTCCTTCAACGCCCCGAGCACGGCCTGCAGCTCCGCCTCATGCGGATCGTGCCGGTCCTCGCGCGAGAAATCCGCGCCGTCAAAGCTCCATTGCGTGCCCTCGATCTCCTGAAGCGACAGCCCCGCCTCGCGCAGCAGGGCGCGCGTGACCGGCGCCTCGCCATGGACGAACTCGGCGCCGCCGTCGGCGGGGTAGCCGAACTCCGATGCCGGCAGTGGGTGGATGCGACCGCCGCAGCGCTCGCGCGCTTCGAGGATCGTTACCCTCTTGCCGCCGCGCGCGAGTTCACGCGCCGCCATCAGGCCGGCCGCACCGGCGCCGACGATGACAATGTGCTCCGATGTGTCCGACATGGCGGCGCTTTACCCGGCCACGCCTTGCGGATCGTTCTTGATCAGATAGCGCAGCAGCAGCACGCCGCCACCGAGCTCCCGCACGCTCTCCAGCGTCATCGCTGCAAGCGGCGCGCGCTTGTCGCTATCCGCTTCCGTCGAGTCGAACACGAACGGTGCGCCCTTGGCGCCGTCGATTGCGGGGCTGAGGATCAAATTGAATTCGTCGATCAGACCGGCGCGCAGGAAGGCGCCATTGGCGACGCCGCCGCCCTCCACCAGCAGCCGCTTCACCCCTAGCTCGTGATTGAGGATGTCGAGCGCCAGCGCCAGGTCGATCTCGGACTTGCCGGCGAAGATGTAGGACACGCCCTCGCCGCGGAGCCCCGCAAGATGCGAATCCGGCACGCTCTCGGTCAGCACCACCACGATCGGATCGCCGCCGATATCCGAACGGCCCCAGCCGATCTTGCCCTGCGCATCGAGCACGACGCCGTAGGTCTTCGCATCGCGCCGCGCGAACCAGTTCTGACGCGGAAACGCCTCACCCGACATCGCGGGATAGGGCTTGCCCTTGGCGAACTCCGAACCGGTGACGCGGCCGATCACCCAGGCATCACCGCCGAGCTCCTCATGGATCTTCTCGAACCAGTCCGTGCCTGCGCCCTTCGGACGCCAGCGGCTGGGATGCGTGCGGCCGTCGAGGCTCGAATGCATCAGGCAGATGACATACGGCTTCATGCAAATCTCCTGATGACGCTCAAGCCGCCGTTCCGCTGCCGCCGCCACCTTTGGCACGATCATTCGCGATCACCGCGAGCGGATTGAGCTTCGGCGGCGCTATGAGCTGGAGCGTGTTGGTGTCGTGATGATTGAACGGCGCGCCGCGGACGAACAACTCGGTCTGGATCAGATAGGTCCAGCTTCCGTCGTCGTTGAAGGTGATGTCGCAGCGGTAGGAATCGGTGCGGAAGGCCTGTTCCAGGAAGTCGGTCGAGCAGATCCCGTAGGCGGTATCGCCGCGCTTCGCGGTGACCGAGATCTTCTTGTCGTCCGGCGCGGCCTTGCCCGAGGCCAGCAGCACCTGCCCGCGCGGGATCGCCAGCGTCTGCATGATCAGCCCGGTCGCGGGCTCCCACAGCCAGTAGCCGACCTGATCGTGGAAGGTGATGTCTTCTTCCGGCGTGTTGATGTGGATGTGATAGCGCAAGCCATAGAACAGCTGCGGGCCGTTGGCCTGCGGATCGATCGGGTCCATCCTGACGCGCTCGATGAAGGTCCGCCGCTCCGGCCCCTCCGCCTTCGGATTGATGTCGATGCCCTTGTCCGCCTGCCACGTGCCGGCAAGTCGGCGAAGCGGGCCGAGATTGGCGAGGGCGTCGGGCGAGACGTCCTCAGGCTCGGTGAAGATGTCGGCGGGAATGGGGAGCATGGCTGGCCTCGCGTCGTTGCGGGGAGCAGCCATAGCACGGCGGCGGGAGCCTGGCTCGTGCTCCAGCCTCACAATTGCGAATAGGCACCGGCGCCCCGCGCAGACGGTCGCTGGGGCACCTCGCAGCTCCCTGCAACATGACGCGAAGCGGAGCCGAACCGACCTGGTTCGGCTCCGCCGCCGGAACGTTTAGTGGCGATGATCGCGGACCTCGGGCTGATTGCGATGGTCCCGGACGACGGTCTGGTTGCGATGGTCGCGCACCACGGGCGGGTCGCGGTGGTCGCGGACGATGGTAAGCGCATTCGCGGGTGTCATCACGCCTGCCATGGTGATCGCTGCGAGAGCCACGAGGATGTAGTTGCGCATGAGTCTTGTCCTTTGCCTGGTGGATCACTGCGAGCCACCCGACAACAGGCTAGATCGACCTGCGAGAATGATATGTGTCGTCAATCACGCGCTGGCCGTCGACGTGCTCGCGACCGCGTCGTCCAATCGGAGGAGACGCAGGCGACGGCGCAAGTGGCGCTGCGCACCCCGCCCGGAAGCCGTCACGCGATCCTGTCGACGATCAAACAGGCCGATCGCCTCGCGCGCCTTCAGCCCGCCTTCGCACCCGTGATGGCGGCAAGCGCCTCGACGAGGCGGTCGAGATCGGCCTCCTCTGTGTAGAGCGCCGGCGTCACGCGGATGCACTGGCCCTTGGCGACGCCGGCCCGGCGAACCGTCAGGACCTTGTGCGTGTCCCTGAGCTTCGCCACGATGGCGTCGTTGTCGGCCTTGCTCGTCTTGCCGGCGAGGCGGAAGGACGTGATCGCACCATAGAGGCCGACCTCGTCCGGCGTCAGGATCTCGAGATCCCTGAAGCCCCTGCTGCGGCTGACCCAGTAGTCGCGCAAGTAGCGCAGGCGCGCCTGTTTCGCCGCAGCACCGATCTGCTGGTGGAGTTCGACGGCCGTGGGCACCGTCAGCACCGTCGCGAAATTGACCGTGCCGGTATGCACCCGCGAGCGGATGTCGGTTTCCGGGAAGTCCTCGTCACCGAGGTCGCGATCGATGTCGGCAAGGCGGTCCTTCCGAATGTAGAGGAAGCCCACGCCGACCGGCGCGCCGATCCATTTGTGCAGGTTGAAGCCGACGAAATCGACCTCGAGCTCGCCCACCCTGAAGTCCATCTGTCCCCAGGAATGAGCGGCATCGACGATGACGTCGACGCCCTTCGCCCTGGCCATGCGCGCGATCTCGGTGATCGGCATGATGAGGCCGGTGCGATGACTGACATGGGTGAGGAGGAGAAGCCTGGTCTTCGGATTGGCCTCGAGGGCGCGGGCATAGGCGTCGAGCACGCCCTGACGGGTGGCCGGCTCCGGCACGTCGAACTTGACCACGTCGACGCCGCGGCGCGCCTTCAGCGCATTCATGGCATATTGCATCGAATCGTAGTCGAGGTCGGCGTAGAGCACGCTGTCGCCGGGCTTCAGCCTGTTGTAGCCGCTGATGAGCAGCTGCAGCGCTTCGGTCGCACCGCGGGTGAGCGCGATTTCCTCCGGCGCAGCTCCCACCGCCGCCGCCACCTTGGCCCGCACGGCCTCGAAATCCGCGCCCGCGCGCTGCCGGGCGTAGTAGGTGTTTTGATAGTTGACCATGTCGGACAGGCGGATGAACTCGCGCCTCACCGGCTCGGCCATGATGCCCCAGAAGCCGTTCTCCAGATTGACGACGTCCGGCGTCACGGCATAGAGCCCCTTCACGGCCGTCCAATAGGCCTTGTCGGTGGCGATTGCGGCCACAGGTCCGCTCGGCTGCGCCGGCAGGCCCTCGGCAGCAGAAGCCGGCGCCGCCAGCGGCGCGACGGCTGCGGCCGCGAGGCCCTTCAGGATCGACCGGCGGTCGGAAGAAATTGTCTTGATCAGATGCATGTCCACTCTCCGCGAAGCGCGGCGAAAGGAGCAGCATTCATTGACCGGGCGATGACAATCCGATGATCCCGGCGGCCCCGCACAGGGACTATGCGTGCATCACGCGGGCGGTTGGGGGACTGAGGGCCGCGGATGGCGGCCCTCAGCCGAAGACCGCGCTCAAGCCGCTTCCGACATCGATTTCGCACGCTGCTCGAGCACGCCGATCGTCGACACCAGATTGTCGCGCCGCGCGCGAAGATTGGCCGCGAGCAGCGGATAGGTCGGCTGGTTCACGTCGAACACCCCGGTTTTCGCTTCTTCCTCGAGAATGTCGGTGTTCAGCAGCCGAACACGCCACCACAAATCGGCGATCAACGCATCGAGCTGGAGTTCACCAGCACCAGAACGGGACACTTCCTGCATCACTTGCCTCAATCTGAAACGGCCACCTCTGCTGGGGCCTGGATTGGACTCAGCGGAGCAAACCCAGTGCCAGGAATGGGCGGGCGAGATCCGGTTCGGGAATCGGCAGCGCACGGCGCGGTGGTCCGGTACTTTTCGAATGGCCCGCACCTTTTGAAATCATCAGCCTGGCCAGGCGGCCCGTCACAAGGATGCGGACCTGGAGCTGGATGGACGACCTTGCCATACTGCCGGCATGAGCGAGATCTTTCATCTCTTTGCCCCAGGGGCCGATCCTGTCTCCTCGCCACTTCTGCTGCTTCACGGGACTGGCGGCACCGAACTTGACCTCCTGCCTTTGGCCCGTGACCTGTCTCCCCGGAGGTCGGTCCTTAGTGTCCGAGGAACCGTTGCGATTGAAGGCGGCTTCGCATTTTTCCATCGACATCCTGACCGGACAGTCGATGAAGCGGACATAACAGAGCGCGCCTCGGTACTAGCCAACTTCCTGGAGACATGTCGCTCGCATCACGGATTTGGGGCGCCGATCGCGCTAGGTTTTTCGAATGGCGCGATCATGGCCGCCGCGCTGCTCCTGACCAGACCCGGCCTGAAGGCTCAGGAGGCGGCCAGTCCTATCCTATCGACGAGTGCAAGTAACCCATCCTGCCGTCACAGCCTGTCTCGAGCTCTCGCGGATTGCACCGCAATATTGCAGATGCGAGGAGATGACCGCCCCACCTTTATACCTGTCAGGATGACGCGGCCATGGAGTGCAGCGCGGACTGTTTGACGCGCATAAGTTGCGATGTCACCTTACCGGTGCTCGCACGGTTTTTCTGGACCGGTGCGTGTTGATCGAGCTGGGGGGCTTCCATGAAGAAGGTTATCGCGCCTGTCGCCGGGCTTGTCTTGTCGGCCGTCTTTGCCGTCTCTTCGCTGCATGCTGAACCGGCTTCCTGCTCGGCGGCCGGCGCGAATTGCCGGTCCCAAGTGAAGCTCAAGGTGCCTGCTTCGGAGCAGGCTCCCTTCATGAGCAAGTGCGCCGCCGCCGAGCAGCAATGCAAGGCGAATTGCAACGGCAAGACCAGCGTGTATGTCAGCATGTTCGACGGCACGCAGCATCCGACCGGTTCATGCAAGTAGCGCGGATGCGTGCATAGATAACACGTATTGATCGTCTCGTGCGTCCGCCCCCTGTGCGCCCGCGCACGGGATCAATCGGTGACCATCGGTCCAAACGCCTCCCATCGGTCCCCCCTGAAGCGCATCATTCGGAACTCCTTGACCACACGATAGTCGGCCGGGCGGGTGTTGACGGAGAGCCCCGGGAGCAGCAGATCGAGTTTCACGTTTTTCAGGCTCGTCGCTTGCGCCATGACATTCTCGCGCGAGAGATTGTCGCCGCATTGCTTCAAGACCTGCAGCAGCAGCTCGGCGGCGCTATAGCCATAGACCGTGAAGATGCTTTTCCGGTCACCGCCCGGATAGTAACCGTCCATGAAGGCGCTCCATCGCTTCATGCCTTCGTCATCACGCCAGGTTGGGTCCGTGGCCTCCTTGAATGAGCTTGCCGAGATGATGCCTTGTGCGTTCTCGATGCCCGCGGGAATCAGAACTGCGTCGATCGAGGACGAGCCGACGCCAAGGAGGTGAACGGGCTTCCAATCCAGCTCGGCCATCTTTCTGATGACCTGGGCGGCAAACTTCGA
Organism: Bradyrhizobium iriomotense; assembly: GCF_018130765.1. Taxonomy (GTDB): domain Bacteria; phylum Pseudomonadota; class Alphaproteobacteria; order Rhizobiales; family Xanthobacteraceae; genus Bradyrhizobium; species Bradyrhizobium iriomotense_A. The sequence goes on along the minus strand of NZ_JAFCJZ010000012.1, from coordinate 26,267 downwards.
GGCAGCCATGTTGACGAGAACGTCGACACCGGCCGCCTTGAGGCGCACGACCTGCGAGTCGACGGTCGGGTCCGTCACATCGTATGAAGCGTCACTGACGATGAGTTCGGCGGCCCGTGCGCCGAGCGCTTCCTTCAACCCGGTCAGATAGTCCCTGCCGCTCTCATCGTTCTGGTAGAGCAGGCCGATTCTGGCATTCGGATAGTTATCCAGGATGAAGCGCGCGTAAACGCGAACCTCCGTGCGCAGATTGGGAGCAAATCCCATCGTCCAGGGGAAGTTGACCGGATCCTCGAAACGCGTCGACCGCCCGGCCACGAAAAGCTGAGGGATCTTGCGGTCATTGAGATATTTCTGGACCGCGATGTTCGAGGCATTGCCGAGCGTCTCGAACGTGAACAACACTTCGTCGCTCTCTATGAGCTTGCGGATCTGCTCGACGGTCTTGGACGGCGTCGCCGCATCGTCGTAGGAAATCAAAGTGATCTTGCGTCCATTGACGCCGCCACGATCATTGATCATGCGGAAATAGGCTGCCTGCACCTTGCCGATCACGGAGGATGCCGAAAGCGGACCGCTATAGGGCATCGTCTGGCCGATCTTGATCTCGGTATCACTCGCGCCTGGACCATATTGACGATCACCGCCGAGCAAAGGGGGCGCGATGAAAAGTCCGGCCACAAGGATTGCCGCTCTGGCCGCATTCGTGCGCAAGCTCTTGCTCATCGCTGTAACCCTTCGCTGGAGAGCTCGTGGATCCGGGCGCCGTTCACGGCATGCATGCCTCTTCGCTGGCTGAAGAGCGAACTCATGGCGCCGCCCGCGAGAAAGCTGTTCAGCCGGATGGGATCAGAGCCGGCAAGCGCAGTCCAACGAGCCCTGCCCACAGTGGTTTGGGAAATCTTCCCGGTGTTCGGCAAGCCTACGACCGGCAACGACCGGCAGCGTTGGGGCGGTTCGACGTTAGGCTTCAAACCGGCGATGACCGCCAAAACGCGAAAGGCGCCCCTCACGGGTCGCCTGCGCCGATATCGCCAAACCGGTGGCTATGCTCGAACCCGGGCGTCCTAACCAATGGAATCATTTGAAATTGCTATATAAATTCAAGTCGCGTGGGAGCATCGGCTACCTGCGTCCTCCCAACGGTTTTCGCCGAGTTTATGATGGACGCGGCTTGGCGACCCGCGCAGCGGCCGCGCTCTGAGCTGCCCAGCACCAGAGCTAACCAGGATTAGAGACGCTCGTTGGCCGACCGCATTGATTGGGATAATGATCGTTGCTGGTCGCCTTGGCTTCTTCGGCGACCACGCCCATCTCGCCAAATCCCCAATGCTTCGCAGCCTTTCGGGCGCAACTGCTAGTTTACCGTGGGTAAGCTTTATGCAATGAACGATGTCACCGCTCGAACGAACGCCGATGCCTTGACCGAGAAACGCCTCGCTCAAACAAAGACTCGAGAAAGCCCGCCACGCACCGATGTCGGGACGATAATCCTCCATTGGGCGACCGCGCTCGCGTTCGTCGTAAGCCTCGTTACCGGCATACGCATCGCAGCGGACGCGCTGCACGCCCCCTTCTCGAAATGGCTCGCTCCGGTCCTGCCGCAGGGCGAGATCTTTTCCTGGCATTTCCTCGGGGGGCTCGCGGTCTTCTTCTGCGGGTCGGCCTACGTCGCCTACCTCGCGCGCAGCGGCCTCGTCGAGCGCAACAGCCCCAAGAAGACGCGGATCCTCGCGATGCGCGCCCCGGCTCGCCTCAAATGGGGAGCCGTCAACGTCGTCCTGCACTGGTTCGTCTATGCGCTCGTGATCTTCCTCACGGCGACGGGCGTCATGATGTATCTCGGCTATGGCGGCTGGTGGGCTTATCTCCACTCGACCGCCGCCTTCGTCGGGCTCGCCTATATCTTCGCGCATGTCGCCGCGCATTATCTCTATGGCGGCTGGCAGCAGATTTTCCGTGTGTTTCGGCCGACGCCGCTCGCGATCACGAAGGCCGTTCGGCCGAGGCCTCTTCTCGTCGCCGCTGCAATCGGGGTGGCAGTCGCGTGCGGCGTCGCCGGGCTCGACTGGGCGACGCGCGATACGCTCGTCGTCGCGCGGGTGAGCGCCGCGCCCAAGCTCGACGGCGCCATGGGAGATCCCGCCTGGTCGCGCGCGCTCCCCGTCTTCATTCGCACGCAGCAAGGTGCCAATCTCGGCGGATCGGGCGAATCGCTCGTGGAGGTGCGCGCCCTGCACGACGGGCAGAAGATCTATTTTGCCTTCCGCTGGGAGGATCCCACGCGCTCCCTGCGCCGCATTCCGATCATCAAGCAAGAGGATGGCTGGCACGCCGTCGACGAGCATGCGGGTCTGCAAGACGCCGCCGACTTCTACGAGGACAAACTGTCGGTCATTTTCTCGGACAATCCATCGCTGGGCGGCGCAGGGGCGACGGATCTCGGCGCCAACCCGCTGCCCGGCAAACCGATGCCGATCAACGGCCGGGGCTTCCACTTCACGACGGATGGCAGCTACATAGACATGTGGCAGTGGAAGGCGTCCCGCGGGGGCATGCTCGGGCGTGTCGACAGCCAATATATCGGCCCGCCCTACGCCCCGACCCTGGACGAGCAGAATTACGATGCCCGCTACCAAGGCGGCTATTGGAATAAGCCTGGCCGCACTCTTTATTCGTATAACTTCAAGTTCATCCACCGCAACGACAAAGGGCCCGTCACGGTTCTGCGGCTTCCCAAGGACTGGAAGGCGCAAGTCGCAGCCCTCGGCAAATTCGATCTTGATCCCAACAGCAGCGACGACGAGAACGGCCGCTGGTACATGTTCGACTGGGAGAGCGAACCCTACACTCCAGAGGCCGACGCGAGGATTCCCGTCGGCACGATCCTGCCCGGCGTGATTATTGCTGGCGACACCGAAGGAGAGCGAGCCAATGTCACTGGGGTTTCAAAATGGAGCAACGGACATTGGACGCTCGAGCTGACGCGCAACATGAAAAGCGATGGCAGATATGACAAAGCCTTCGTGCCAGGCCGCGATCTCTACATGTGGGTCGCCGTCTTCGACCATGCACAGACGCGGCATGCGACCCATAACCGCCCGGTGCGTGTCGTGTCGCAGAAATAGGGCTCTCATGATCGGCGACGAGCTCGACCGGAGGCCACTCCTAGAGGCCTCGCGATGAAGAGGCCTTGTCGGCTCGTCATCAACGGCAAGCTCGTCGAAGCCCGCGCCGGCGAAAGCCTGATCGACGCGGCGCTCGGCGGCTCGATACTCGTTCCACACGACTGCAGATCGGGACAATGTCAGAGCTGCCGGGTGACGGTCGTTTCGGGCTCGGTCGATGCCGGCGGCTCGGGCTATGGCCGCACTGTGCTCGCCTGCCAGGCAGCGGTCGCAGGCGATGCTGAGATCGAATTCGAAGAATTGCCGCTGCCGGTCAAGCGGGCGGGCGCCGTCACCGAGATCAACCAGCTCTCGTCGGAGATCGCCGAAGTCGTGCTGACGACCTCAGCGCCGCTCGAGTTTCGGCCGGGCCAATATGTGCGCGTCAAGTTTTCCGGCTATCCTGCGCGCGAGTTCAGCCCGACCTTCAGGCTCGATGGTTCCTTCAAGCAAGCCGAACTCGTCTTCCACATCCGGTGCCTGCCTGACGGCACCGTGTCGGGCCAGCTCGGCAAAGCCATCAGGCCCGGCCATGCGGCGCATGTGCAAGGCCCCTTCGGACAAGCCTACCTACGACAGGGTCAGGGGCCGCTGGTGCTGGTCGCCGGCGGAGCAGGCTGGGCCCCGATCTGGGCGCTCGCCCGCTCGGCGCGCTCGACCCAGCGCAACCGCGAGATAACGGTCGTCGCCGGCAGCCGGGATGCCGACAATCTCTATATGCTTCCCTCGTTGCAGTGGCTGATCGACGACGGTGTCCGCGACGTCATTGCGACGACGGAGGTCGGGTCTACCCTGCCGATCAGGCCCGGGCGCCCGTCGCACTACCTGCCCCTGCTTGGGCTGGAGGATACTGTCTACGTCGCCGGCCCCGTTGGTCTCGTCGAGACCGTAAAGAACAAGGCGCGCTCGGCCAATGCGCAATGCTACGCCGATCCTTTCCTGCCGAGCTCTCAAACCCCATCGCTGATGGACAAAGTCACCCGTCTTTGGCGAAGCCGGGAGCAGCCTCATCGCCCCGGTCTGTGAGCCGATGCCGAGTTCAGCAGCGCCGGCGGCCGCCGAGCCCCGGCGCCTCACGGCTTGACGGGCAGACTACCGAGGCCGGTGATGACGTCGGCTGCCTTCTGCGCATCGGCAAAGCGCAGAAAGGCCAGGGCGTCCGGATCCTGCAACGTATTTAAATAGATCAGCGCCAGCACCACGCTCGAGGGATAATCCGCGTCCGTCGGGTAGTGGCCGTCCACGCGAAGCACCGTGAGCCCCTGTTCCAACGGCCGCGAGAAAGGACCGAAGCCGATCGCGCCTTGCACATCGCGAACCGTCTCGATCGCTTCCTGTGTGGTCGTTGCCATCTTCGATTTCTCGGTGATCTCGAGATCATGCCAGCCGGGCATGCTGGCCCGTAGCACGGTGAGAGTGCTGTCCTGGTCCTCGCGCCGCACGACGCGGATGCGCATATCGGCGCCGCCCAGCTCCTTCCAATTCGCAACGCGGCCCGAATAGATCGCAACGAGCTGAGCACTTGTGACGGCACTCACTCCGCAGCCGGGATGGACGATGAAAGCTGAGGGCAGGCGGGCGATCGCCTTGTAGACGATGCCGGAAGCCGCTTCGGCGTCGGTCAGGCGGCGTGCGACGCGCCCCAAGATCGCCTTACCGGACCCCACGGCCGCGATGCCTCCGCCAGAACCGATGCTCGGCGGGACCTCGACCTGTGCCGATCCTTCCTGCTGCATGAAGCTCGCGGCGATGGCGCGCAGGACATCGATGCCGTCTCCGGTCCCAACGATGTCGAGCCTGCGTGTTTCGGCGCCAGCGGCATTCACCCCCGCAAGGCAAAGGCCCAAGAGGGCTGCCATTAACCTCGAAAATGCCATTGCAGACCCCTTCGAACCACGAGGTGCACAATCTGGCAAAGAAACCTAAACCTTCTGTTGTCGCAACGCCGTGCCTTTTGGAATCATCAGTGTGGCGAACGGAAAGTAAAAGCACACAATCTGATGGTTTCGAAAAACCAGTTGGTAATTAACTAGCCACAAATAGACGACAAATAGACGATTTAGAGGGTTTCACTCGCCTAAATTCGGCGCCTGGAAGACAAGTCAGTGGGGGCCTCAGTGAGCGACATTTGATCGGTCCCCGCAAGTTCAGGGTGCTGGCAGTGGTGGCGACTGACACCGATATGGCGAAGGCATCGAGGGCGCCGCCCCGCTGGCGTCGTTGGGCCGTTCCGTCCGGGGTTCCAGGTTTTCCCTCCTCTATCGCCATGCGCCTTGTCGCCGTCGTGCTCGCGACCGGCGTGCTCGGGCTCGGCCTCATCGGTGGCGTGACGGCGCTACGCCTGCAGCAGCAACTGGGGCAGCAGGCTGCGGCACTGGGCGAACTCTCAGAAGACCAGCTCGCTCATCGCCTCGACGGCGAGGCGCAGTTGGCGCGCGCGCGAATCGAGGTCCTCGGCGCGGAAACCGCATCACGCCTGCGTCAGATCGCTCAGCGCGCCGATATCGCAAAGGCGGTCGCCTCGAACAACGATGTGACTATCCGCGAGCTGCTCAGCATCGTTGCTTCGACCTCCGGCTTCGAAAGGCTGATCGCCTTCGACGAAACCGGCCGCGTGATCGGTGCCAACACGCCCCTCGACCTCCTCGCTCTGAACGGGGCGATCGAGGGGACCGACCTCTCTGTCAATCTCAGGGCGATCCTCAAGGACAATAGCCGCTCGCACCCGCGGGGTGAGGAAGGCACCTATGAGCTCAAAGCGGGTGAATTGTCAGCGCTAGGCCTGCCGAAGCGCCACACTATAGCGCACACGGCAATCGAGCCCGTGTTCGACGACTTCGGCGACCTCATCGGCGCGCTTGTCGCCATCCGACCGCTCGGGCGCACGGAGCGGACTCTCGAGAACTTCACTTCGCTAGCTAATGCCGGCGTGGTCATCATCACGGGTGACAACGAGATCGTGTCTTCCGCGGGGCCTGAAGGGGTGAAATTCAGCAGCGCCAGGACGCGTTTGGGCGGGCTGCAGCGCTCCGATGACGGCAACTACGTCGCGCGCTGTGTTGAATATGAGGCGACGCTCAAGGTGTGTACGTTCGCGAGCGCATCGCTCGTGACGACGACACGCGATCAGATGTTCCAGATCGGCGCCACCCATACCCGTTCGCTGATGTGGCAGTTCCTGGCATCCGCGGCGCTGGCGCTCGGTGCCTTGGTCGTCGCGCTATTGGCCGCCGTAAGGCACTTCACGAAAGGACTTTCGGCGCTCGCCAAGACCGCCCAGGAAATCGCGGGAGGCAATCTCGACGTTCCGTTCCGCGCAACGGGCATCGGCGAGGTTCGCGGCCTCGGCCTCGCATTCGAGCGAATGCTGACGCATTTGCGGGCCAGCACGCGAAGAATTCGTCAACTCGCTTTCTACGATACGGTGAGCCGCATTCCCAATCGGGAGAAGATGCGCGTCGATGCGCCGGCGCTCATCGACGCTGAAGAAGGCGGAGCGCTGTTCTTCCTCGACCTCGATGGCTTCAAATCCATCAACGACACTTTCGGGCACAAGGCTGGCGACGAGCTGCTCAGGATGGTGGCCGAGCGCTTGAGCAATTTGCTGACGTCCAAGGTCGCTGCCGGCAAAAGTCTGCTCGCCCGGGTCGGGGGCGACGAGTTCGTCGCCATCATCGCTGGGGTGAAGACGGTCGAGGCCGCGAGCCTCTGTTCCCGCGATATGATCGAGACGCTGCAGGTTTCCTTCAAGCTCCAGAGCAACCATGCGACCATCGGCGTCAGCATCGGCGTTGCGATCTGGCCCACCCACGGCACAACCTATGACGATCTCCTGATCCGCGCCGACCTTGCGATGTACGTCGCGAAGAGCTCGGGACGCAATACCCACGCGTTCTTCACTCCGGATCTCGCAGAGGTCGCGCGTGCCCGGCATGCGCTCGAAACCGATCTCGCCTTGGCGATCCGCAATGAAGAGCTCGTCGTCCATTACCAGCCCAAGGTGTCTTGCGTGGATGGCCGCATCCTGGGGGTGGAGGCGCTGGCGCGCTGGCATCATCCGAAGGAGGGTGACATTCCTCCTCAACGCTTCATCAAGATCGCGGAAGAGATCGGCCTCATCATGGAGATCGACCGCTTTGTGCTCAGGCGCGCGCTCGCCGAAATCGGGGGCTTGATCCGAGCCGGCTCAAACCTCGTGCTCGCCGTAAATGTCGCGGCGACGGAAATCGAGGACCCGCTGTTCATCAAGGATATCGTCACGACCGTTCGCGAGGCCGACTTCCCGCCGCCACACCTCGAGATCGAGGTCACAGAATCGGTCGCGATGCGCAATCCTGATGTCGTGCGCGAGAGAATAAGCCTGCTCAGGCAATTGGGCATACGCTTCGCTATGGACGATTTCGGAGCCGGCTATTCGAATCTTTCGACGATGGCGAGGCTCCCCTTCGATGCCGTGAAGCTCGATCGCACGCTCGTCGCGGGTGTCGCGGAAGACCGCGAGAAGCAGACGATCCTTCGCCTGGCGCTCGGACTTGCGGACGAATTGGGGTTCGAAACGGTCGTAGAAGGCATCGAAACGGCCGAAGACCTTCGGTTCGCGGCCGAACACGGCGCGACCATGGCGCAAGGTTATATTTTCTCTCCGCCGATATCGCTCGAAGCGTTCACTGTCCTGCTCCAGCCGAGCCTTTTGGCTTCGGCGGTCGAAGTGGCGCCCGGGCGACACGGAGCGGAGCGGCAGGCTGCTATCCGCTGAGGCGTCGGCGACGACACCGCCGCAGATGCCGATCGGAGACCGAACAGGCCTATGAGAGCTCTGCAATGGCTCGCGGTTTTATACTGAATGGTGGGAAAATGGTGCGCCATTCAGAGCAAAACCGCGAACTCTTATATATTTGAAATTGCGATATAATTTCGAAGGCCGCTGGCCCAGATGCAGACGGCGAATGGGGCTTACAGAACCAAGCGTTGACCGCCATGGGCGGCAAAAGCATTTATCAACCGGGCGCCGAGCGCGAGCCAGTTCAGATGAGCCGGGGTCGTCCAACACGAGCCGTGATCCGTTACCCAAGCGCTATGGAGGCACTGACTCGGGCGGACGCGCGCGACACACTCCTCGGCAACACCGGGTCCAAATAGATCGGCAGCATGCCAAACGACGGGCGGATCGCTGTCAGGCTTTCGTCCCCTGCTCGAAGAGCGCAGCTCACGCGCACCGGTTGCGAAGACATCAGCCGCATCAACATGCTACCAGGAATAGTTGGCGAACATTTTCGCCACATTGACTCCTGGTTGCGCCCCCACTAACGTCTTGGTTGCCAAAGCGTTAATTTTCTTGGTCGCCGCCCTTTTATTGAACCTTGTTTTTGATCCCGGTCGCGGCGTCGAGTTTGTGTGAGGCGTTTGCGCAATGACGGCCGATTTCGATTCCGCCGACCATCAGCTTTCTGAGCCAGCGCTTTTATCCCGCTACGCGCGTCGGCCCGATCGACGTCGGTCCCGCTCGATCGACGTATCATCAAGCGGAATTCAACTTCAGCGTGTTAACTAGTTCACAAACATCCGCGCCAGGCCAGCGTAGCGAATGATCGGCGCAACGCCGGTTGCAGGAGTTTCCCATGACGACCATTCCGGCCTACACCTCTGGTGGCATCACCCGACCGGCCCTCATCCTGGACTCGCACGGCAACATCGTCCTCGACGATGCGGCGTCGACGTTCGCGGCGACCTACGGCCTGAAGGCCCTGTATCTCGGCTGCCCGCCCGGCACGCCCTGGCCCCCGGTGCACGATTCGGTATCGACGCCTGTCGACACCAACGCTGGAGCGAACAGCGTGGCAGAAGGCGCGGTCGCGAACACCCCCGTCGGCATCACTGCGTCGGCGACGAGCGCGATCGGTCCCGTCACCTATTCGTTGGTGGGCGACAATTCAGGCGGCGGATTCAAGATCGACGCCGCGACCGGCGTGGTCACAGTCAACGATCCAACCAAGATCAATTTCGAAAGCGCGCCGGGTCATGCTTATACCATCAGCGTGAAGGCCTCCGATGGAATTCTCGCCTCGACCCAGTCGTTCACGATTAACGTGACGGACGTCGCGCCGTCGACGCCGACCGACAGCAATGCGGGCGCCAACCACGTTGCCGAAGGCGCAGCGGTCAACACGCTCGTCGGCATCACCGCGGCATCGACCGACGTCAATGGCGGCACCGTCACGTTTTCGCTCACCGGCGACACCTCGGGCGGCGGCTTCAAGGTCGACCCGAATACCGGGGTGGTCAGCGTCGCCGACGGCAGCAAGATCGACTACGAGAACGCGGCCGGGCACGCCTATTCGGTCACGATCACGGCCAGCGACGGCACGCTGACGAGTTCGCAGACCTTCACCATCGGCGTCGACGACGTCACGATCGGCGCGCCGACCGACACCAATGCCGCGGCCAATCATGTCTCGGAAGGCGCCGCAGTCGGCACCACCGTCGGCGTCACCGCCTCCGCGATCGATCCGAACGGCCCGGCGACGACCTATTCGCTGATCGGCGACACCTCGGGCGGCGGCTTCACCATCAATGCGGCCACCGGCGTGGTCACCGTCGCCGATCCGACCAAGATCGATTTCGAGAGCAGCGGCGCAGGCCACAGCTACAGCGTCACCGTACAGGCGACCAACGGCGCCACGACGACCTCGAGCAGCTTTGCGATCGCGGTCGATGACGTGGCGCCGTCGACGCCCGTCGACAGCAATGCCGCGACCAACCAGGTTCAGGAAGGGGCTGCTCTCGGCACCACCGTCGGCATCACCGCATCGTCGACTGACGTCAACGGTCCCGCCGTCACCTACAGCCTGATCGGCGACACCTCCGGCGGCGGCTTCACCATCAATGCGGCGACCGGTGTCGTCGCCGTCGCCGATCCCAGCAAGATCGACTACGAGAGCGCGGCCGGCCACGCCTATACCGTCACCGCGCAGGCCAGCGACGGCACGCTGGCGAGCTCGCAGACCTTCACCATCGCCGTGTCAGACGTCGCGCCGTCGATCCCGGTCGATGCCAACGCGGCGGCCAACTCGGTCGCCGAAGGCGCGGCTGCCGGCTCGACCGTCGGCGTCACCGCGTCGTCGATCGACGTCAACGGCCCGCCGGTAACCTACAGCCTGACTGGCGATACCTCGGGCGGCGGCTTCACCATCAACGCGACCACCGGCGTCGTCACCGTTGCCGATCCCACCAAGATCGACTTCGAGACCTCCGGCGGCAGCTACACCGTCACCGCGCAGGCCAGCGACGGCTTGCTGACCAGCTCGCAAACCTTCACCATCGCCGTGGCAGACGTGTCCCCGTCGACCCCGGTCGACGCCAACGCAGCGACCAACACGATCGCCGAGGGCGCGGCCAATGGCTCGACCGTCGGCATCACCGCGTCCGCGACCGACGTCAACGGCCCGGCCGTGACCTGGTCGCTGATCGGCGACACCTCCGGCGGCGGCTTCACCATCAATGCGACCACCGGCGTCGTCACCGTCGCCGATTCGACCAAGGTCGACTTCGAAACCTCCGGCGGCAGCTACACCGTGACCGCGCAAGCCAGCGACGGCACGCTGGCGAGCTCGCAAGCCTTCACCATCGCCGTCACCGACGTTGCGCCCTCGACCCCGGTCGACAGCGACGGCGCCGTCAACCAGGTGTCGATGAATGCCCCGGCCGGCACCTATGCCGGCGTGACCGCGTCATCGACCGACGTCAACGGACCGGCGGTGACCTATTCGCTGGTCGGCGACACCTCCGGCGGCGGCTTCACCGTCGATGCGTCCACCGGTCAGGTGAAGGTCGCCGATTCCACCAAGATTCCCTACAACGCGGGCAGCCCGACCTTCGACGTCACGGTTCAGGCCAGCGACGGCACGCTGACCAGCCAGCAGACCTTCACCATCACCATCGTCCCGAACACACCGCCCGTCGCCAACGACGATTCGCTCTCGGCCACCGAGGCCGGCGGTGCCAACAATGCGATCGCCGGCTCCAATCCGTCCGGCAACGTCATCCTCGGCACCGGTTCGGCCGGCGCCGTCCAGGACACCGACGCGGAGGATCCGAGCAGCGCGCTGACCGTCGTCGCGGTTCACACCGGCGCCGAGGGTGCCTCGACCGGCACCGGCACGGTCGGCCAGGATTTGATCGGAAGTCACGGCACCCTGCATCTCAACAGCAACGGCACCTATACGTACGCCGTCAATCAGAACGACGCGCAGGTGCAGGCGCTGCACACGTCGGCCAACACGATCACCGACCAGTTCAACTACACGATCCAGGACACCGGCGGCCTGCAGGACACCGCGACGATCACCTTCACCATCCATGGTGCGGACGATCTTCCGGTGGCCGTCGCCGACACCGGCAGCATGACCGAGGACGATGCGCCGACCTCGTTCAACGTCATCGCCAACGATTCGCAGGACCCGGATTCCACCGCGTCGAACGTCATCACGCTCGGACCGGCGGGCATCACCGTCACCGGCCCGGCCGGCGAGACCTTCGTCAACACCGACGCGACCGCCTCGATCGTCGCGAACCAGGTGCAGGTGACGCTGAACAACGCCCACTTCCAGCAGCTGGCGCTCGGCGAGCACGCCACCGTCACGGTGCCCTACACGCTGACCGGCGACACCGGAGAGACCTCGACGGCCAACCTCGTCGTCACCGTCAACGGCGTCAACGACGTGCCGGTCGCCGTCGATGATTCCGGCAGCATGACCGAAGACCAGTCCGGCCATGCCTTCACCGTGCTCACCAACGACACGCTCGATGCCGACCACGGCGCGCCGAACAACATCACGACGGGTGCAGTTACGAACGTGGTTGGGCCCGCGGGCGAAGGCATCGACGTCACCGACATCGCGGTCAGCGTCAACGGCTCGAACCAGATCGTGGTCAATCTCGGCTCCGACTTCCAGCATCTGCAGGACGGCGAGAGCGCCACGTTCGACGTCGCCTACACGCTGCATGGCGACCAGGCCGGCGACACCTCGACGGCGACGCTTCATGTCACGGTGAACGGCGTGAACGATGCGCCGGTCGCCAGCAACTTCACCTTCAACGGCGCCAACAGCGCGATCGGCAACACCGACCTCGTGGTCAACGATCCGACCGACGGCGCGCCGGATCCGGCCGGCCCGCAGAAGACCATTTCCGGCAGCCTGCTCAGCGGCGCCAGCGACATCGACGGCCCCGGACCGCTGATCGTTGTCGCCGGCACGATTGCGACCGCGCAGGGCGGCAGCGTCACCATGCAGTCGGACGGCGACTTCATCTACAAGCCGGCGGTCGGCTTTACCGGAACGGATTCCTTCAATTACCAGGTCTCGGACCAGAACGCCGGCGCCTCCGGTGTCGGGCTCGGCACCGGGACGGTGACGATCAATGTCGCGACGCCGAAAGTCTGGTACGTCAATTCGGCGACCGGCAGCGACACCACCGGCGACGGTTCATCCGAAAAGCCTTTCGCCTCGCTTGCGCCGCTGTCGACCGGCGGCTCTGCGGACGGGCTCGACGGCGCCAACGACACCATCTTCCTCTACAACGGCACCTATAACAGCGGCATCGTGCTGGAAAACGGCCAGCAGCTGATCGCGCAGAACCAGGGCCTGACGATCAACGGCACCACGCTCGAAGCAGCGGTCGCCGGCTCCGTCACGATCAACGGCACGGTGACGCTGGCAAGCGGCAACACCATCGACGGCGTCAGCTTCGGCAACACCAGCGGCTTCTCGCTGCAGGATTCCGGTGCGTCTGTCGGGACCGCCACCGTCGCGCACAGCTCGATCAACAACGCCAATGGCGGCGCGGTGAACATCGCCAATGGCGGCACGCTCGCCATGAATTTCAGCAGCATCAGCGCGAGCGGCACCACCACCAGCGCCATCTCGCTCAACAACACCACGGGATCGTTCACCGGATCGGGCGGCACGCTGAACAACGGCGCTGCCACCGCCGCCGACGTCTCCATCACCGGCGCCAACAACGTCAACTTCACCTATGACGGCAACATCAACGATACGATCGGCAGCACGGTCGCGATCTCGAGCCAGACCGGCGGCACCAAGGACTTCAACGGCGCGATCAACGGCGGCGCCATCTCGCTGACCAACAATACTGGCGCCACGATGAGCTTCGACGGCGGCGTCACCCTGTCGACGGGCACCTCGAACGCCTTCACCGCGACCGGCGGCGGCACGGTGACCGTCACCGGGGCCAACAATACGCTGACGACCTCGACCGGCACCGCGCTCAACATCGCCAACACCACGATCGGTTCCAACGACGTCACGTTCAAGAGCATCTCGACCAACGGCGCCGTGAACGGCATCGTGCTCAACAATACCGGCACCAGCGGCCACCTCGCGGTGACCGGCACCGGCACGACCGCCGGCTCCGGCGGCACGATCCAGAACTCGACCGGCGACGGCGTGAGCCTGACATCGACGCAGGATGTCAGCCTCAGCAACATGAATATCCAGAACGGCCAGGGCAACGGCATCCTCGGCAACACGGTCAACGGCATCGTGCTGAACGGCGACACCGTCTCCGGCAACGGCAACTCGACCGCCGGCGACGGCGAAGGCAACATCTATCTCTACGAGCTGACCGGCAACGCCAGCCACCCCACCACCTTCAACAACCTCACCGTCAGCAATTCCTACGTCCACAACGTGTTCATCAAGAACACCGGCGGCACGCTGACCGACCTGCAGGTCACCAACAGCTCCTTCACCAACAATGGTGCGTCGACCCATGCCGGCGACGAATTCCAGATCGATCTCGCCGCCGGCGGCATCGCGGGATCGCCGACCGCGACGGTGCATGCGACGAACAACACCTTCAGCGGCAACATCTCGACGCCGGCCAATTTCACCGCAACGGGCTTTGCCGGCTCGGTCGACGACGGCACGCTCAACGTCCATCTCGGCGACGGCACCGCCGGCGGCCTGAACACGTTCGACAGCAACGATTCCGGCATCACGCTGACCCAGACGGGGTCGGCATCGCTGAACTTCGACGTCAACGACAACACGCTGACCAACAACCGCGCGGTCGGCATTGCCGTCAATCATTTCGGCACCGGCACCGTGACCGGCTTCCTGCAGAACAACACCGTGGGCATCCAGGGCGTGCAGGATTCCGGCGTCCAGATCGGCAGCGGCTTCGACATCCATGACGAGGCCGCCAGCGGAACGATGACGGTCAGCATCACCAACAACATCATCCAGAGCCTCGGCGGCGACGGCAACGGCGCCGACGGCATCGCGATCACCAACGCCGTCGGTACCCAGGACTCGGCGAGCGTCCTCAATGCCACGGTGACGGGCAACACGATCCGCGACATTCTCGATTTCCGCGGCCTGACCGTGCTCGATTCCAACACCGCCGGCACCAGCGCCATCAACCTGCTGCTGTCGGGCAACACCTTCTCCAATGCCGACGGCAGCGGCACGCTGACGACCGCGCGTGTCGGCGGCGCGCCCGCCGGCACCGACCCGGTCAACGTCACGCAGGCCAATGCCGCGACGCTGGCCTCCGACAACGGCCTGACCGCCAGCAACGCGGTCGGCAACACGATGCGCGTCGACACCAACGTGTCCTTCAACCATGCGGCGCCGCCGACGCCGCCGGCGACGCCGCAATTGGCGCTGGGCGGCCAGGGCCATGACGGCGGTACCGACCTCACCATGGATGCGCTGGCCCCGGTTCTGGCCGCCGCGATCCAGCACTGGGCTGATGCCGGCGCGTCCGCGTCGCAGATCGCGCTGCTGGAAAATACCAAGCTGACGATCGCCGACCTGCCGGACTCCGGCTATCTCGCCAACACCGACGCCAATGGCATCACCATCGACGTCAACGCGGCGGGCTGGGGCTGGTATGTCGATCCGACGCCATCCGACAACAGCGAATACCAGACCACCGCGACGCCGAACGATCTGGTGGCGACATCAGGCGCCGCCGCCGGCCATATCGACCTGCTCACTGTGCTCGAGCACGAGCTCGGCCACGTGCTCGGCCTGCCCGATACCAGCCAGGACGGGGTGATGAACGTCGACCTCGACACCGGTGAGCGGCGGCTGGTCACCACGGCCGACGTGGCGCAAGCGACGACCACACAAGCGACGACCACGCAGGCGACGACCCCACAGGCAACGACCACACAATCCGACACCAGCTTCATGAATGCCTCGGCCAGCCAGAACTTCGTGTTCTCCGAGCCGCACGGTCCGGCGCCGGGGGCACCGACGACAACGGCGCCAGCGTCAGCCACCGGCTTCGTCGACGTGCACAATACCGCTGCCTTCCCCGCGGCATGGCTCGCAGCCAGCCAATTCGATCCGAACGCCGCACCGACCACGCACGGACCGAGCGGGACGCCCAGCAGCGATACCCATCAGAGCGGCGACTTCTCCGTCTTCTCCAGCCCGGCAATCCCGCCGCAGGGCGACGTCATCACCATCCATCCCGACGTGCATGCCCTTGGCACGAAAATACTCGCGGGCCTGTGGCACTTCGACACGGCCCACGGCTATCTGCTGATGTGACGTGTAGTTTTTTTCAGACACAACCGCGCGCCCCTCTGCTTCGACGGGTGGCGCGGTTGTCCATCGAAAAAGTTCCGCCTGACCTGCACAATACGATCGACGAGCATAGTCGAATTCGATAAACGTAAGATAGTACGCACCAATCTCAGGGGGTGAGCGTGGCCCAACCTTTCATCGGCGAAGTCAAACTCATTTCCTGGAATTTCCCGCCAAAGGGCTGGGCGTTCTGCAATGGTCAGTTGCTGCCGATCAATCAGAACCAGGCGCTCTTTTCGATTCTCGGCACGATGTATGGCGGCAACGGTCAGACCACGTTTGGGCTGCCGGATCTGCGCGGACGCGCGGCGATCCATCAGGGCTCGGGTTTCACCGTCGGTCAGAACGGTGGCCAGGAAGCTCACACGCTGATCATCAACGAAATGCCGATGCACAATCATCTGGTCAACGCGTCCAACATACAGGGCGACCAAACCGCCGTGCAGGGCCACCTCCTCGCGCAGGAGGTCGGCAAGCCCTACGGCGCATTCCCCGGCGCCACCTCGCTGCATCCCACGACGATCACCAATACCGGCGGCAACCAGCCGCACGAAAACCGGCAACCGTTCCTGGTGATCAATTTCGTCATCGCCCTGCAGGGCATTTTCCCGTCCCAAAACTAGAGACCTGCCATGTCCAGTCCCTTCATCGGCGAGATCAGGATGTTCGGCGGCAATTTCGCACCGACCGGCTGGGTGTTCTGCGACGGCAGGCTGCTGCCGATCTCGGAAAACGACGCGCTATTCAACCTGATCGGCACCACCTATGGCGGCGACGGGCAGGAGACCTTCGCGGTGCCCGATCTGCGCGGGCGCGTGCCGCTCCATCAGGGCCAGGGGCCCGGGATCACCCAGAGCTACGTTATTGGCCAGTTCGACGGCGTCGAGAGCGTGACGCTGACGACGCAGCAAATCCCGAGCCACAACCACACCTTCGTGTGCACGGCAGCCGCCGCGACCGCCACGAACCCGAACGGCAACATCATGGCGACCTCGCCGACGATCGAATCCTTTGTCCTCGACGTCGCCGGTCCAACGCTGGCGACGAACGCGATCACGGGCGTCGGCGGCAGCCAGCCGCACGAGAACATGATGCCGTTCCTGTGCATCAACTACATCCTGTCGCTGTTCGGCGTCTTCCCCTCGCAAACCTGAGAGTCCATCCATGTCGAATCCGTTCGTCGCCGAGATCAGGATTTTCGCCGGGACTTTCGCGCCCACCGGATGGGCGCTGTGCAACGGCCAATTGATGCCGATCTCGCAGAACACGGCGCTGTTCTCGCTGCTCGGCACCACCTATGGCGGCGACGGCAAATCGACCTTCGCCCTGCCCAACTTGCAGGGCTCGTCCGCGATTGGCCAGGGACAGGGCCCGGGTCTCTCCGACCGCATCCTCGGCGAGGTCAGCGGCGTCCAAAGCGTCACCTTGCTGACATCAGAAATGCCATTCCACAACCATTTGGGCCAGGGCTCGACCGAGGTCGGTACACTCAAGCAGCCGGCTCCGACGGAGTTTCTCGCAAAATCCAAGGCGGGCACCAACTATCAGTCGAACGTCTCGACCAACCTGGTCCAGATGAACCAGGGGACGCTGACGTTCACCGGCGGGAATCAGCCGCACAACAACATGTCGCCGTTCCTGACGCTGACCTACATCATCGCCCTGCAGGGCGTCTTCCCGCCGCGCGGCTGAGCTTGCAAGTGATAGCGGCGCCGGACTGGAGACGTGCGGTCGAGGCCGGCCTGACGTTCCGGCGCATCACGGACGCCGATCTGCCATTGCTCGCACGCATCTATGCCTCGACGCGGACGGAGGAACTCGCGCCAGTGCCATGGAGCGACACCCAGAAGAGGGCATTTCTGGACATGCAGTTCCGCGCCCAGCACACGCACTACCAGCAATATTATCCGGATGCCGACTGGCTGATCATCATGCGTGGCAGCGAGGATGTCGGCCGGCTCTATCTCGAGCGATTGCCGACGGAGGATCGCATCATCGACATCGCTCTGCTGCCGGAGCATCGCCGATGCGGCCTCGGCGAAGCGCTGCTGCGCGATCTCCTCGACGAAGCCGCGGCCGCCGGCCGCAGCGTCGAGATCCATGTCGAGAAACAGAACCCGGCCATGCGGCTCTATCGCCGGCTCGGCTTCATCACCGAGCAGGACAAGGGCGTCTACGACCTGATGCGCTGGAGCGCGCCGCCGTCCCCCGCCTACGCAAACACCGCCTGATAGCCGTTGCCTTCCGCGATCGGCCCGATCGGCACCAGAAAGATATCGATCGCGCCGAAGGCTGCGTGCTCGACAGCATAGATCGCCTGCGGCAACCAGGCCCCCTGCGCCGTTGCGAACAACAGCGAGAATGCGCCGCCCGCGCGTCCGCTCTCGCCCGCGCGATCGACGCGGACCAACCGCAGTGCCACCTGTTCCCCGCCGTTGCGCAGATTGAAGGTTCCGTTGAGATGTGGCCTGAAATCGTCGATCACAAGGGCCGCAAGATCCACCGATGGCGCCATCTTCGCTCTCCCCTGCTTGGCTCCGACCCATGAAAAAGGCCGGCGACGAGCCGGCCCTTCTTTCGTCAGCGTCGCGTCCGCCTAGTACTTGGCGACGACCGGGCCGCCGAAGCGATAGTTGATTCGTGCCGTCACGAGATCAACGTCCTGGCGAATCCGGTCTGTGGCAAAGAAGGCCCCGGTCGTGTCCGTGAACGTGATCACGCGATCCTGCATGAAGAGATGATCATATTCGACTGCGGCGGACCAACCCGGCGCGAAGCCGAATTCGAAGCCAGCACCAACAGCGCCACCCCAGCGGGTATCGTTGCTCGCAGTGGCCGCCAGCACGCCGCCAACCGTGGTGTCGACATGAAACCGGTCGGCCGTCACGGCGGCGCCGCCCTTCACGTAGACCAGCACGTTGTTCCAGGCGTAGCCGAGTTGTCCGGTGAACAGGCCAAATGCGTCAATGCGCGAGGCGTTGACGAAGGGAGCAAACGCCAAGCTGGTGTTGGAGCCCTTGAGGTCGGCCCAGTCGCCCTGGGCTTCCACGCCGAACACCCAGTTGCTGGCCTGCCAGCGATACCCAATCTGGCCGCCCGCAACGGCGCCGGTTGCATCGTGGCAGCCCTCGTCGGCGACGAATACGCCGGCCGGGGTGGTGAAGTCCCAGCACTTGTGGCTCGATCCCCAGCCGCCGTTGGCGCCGATGTAGAATCCGGTCCAGTCATACACGGCGGCCACCGGAATCGGCGGCGCCTTGGTGTGGGGGCGCGCCGCCAAGTCGGCGGCGGAGGCCGGACCGGCAAAATCCAACGCAGCAACAACAATGGCACCCAGCAGTAGTTTCTTCATCTCGGTTCCCTCTTAGACCGGCGAAAATAGCCGGATTCGGCGGTGCTGGCTGTAGCCGGGAGACAACAAGCGCAACTTAAAGTGGGCCTGTGTGGTGGACCGCGTCGAGGTCGATGACAAAGCGATCAGCATTGTGGGGGATCGCGCGATCCCTGGAGCAGGTCATTGCGGGCGATCAAAACGCGACCCCAACGTTCGCAGTTTTGTACGCAAGTGGTGCCCAGGGGCGGAATCGAACCACCGACACTGCGATTTTCAGTCGCATGCTCTACCAACTGAGCTACCTGGGCGTG
Organism: Bradyrhizobium iriomotense; assembly: GCF_018130765.1. Taxonomy (GTDB): domain Bacteria; phylum Pseudomonadota; class Alphaproteobacteria; order Rhizobiales; family Xanthobacteraceae; genus Bradyrhizobium; species Bradyrhizobium iriomotense_A. Next base: position 6,838 of record NZ_JAFCJZ010000012.1, on the reverse strand, counting down.
CTCCAAGAGAGGGGCCAAAGCCCATCGAGCGGGCGGTTTATAGTGGGCCGAGAGCTGCCTGTCCACCCACGCTTCGCCTTTGGCTTCGCGGGGCGTGGCCCGGCTGTGCACAAGCTGGGGCCTTGCTGGCACCGTCGGACGGAAGCTAACTTAAGCATTTGATATTAATTGACTATTCCACGTCGTCCACCTCGTCGTCACGACCGGGGATGACGTAGGAGCCTTTCAGCCAGCGGTTCAGATCGACGTCGCGGCAGCGCGAGGAACAGAACGGACGGGTGGCCTGCGCCTGCGGCTTGCCGCAGATCGGGCAGGTTTTGAGCGGCCCGATGGGCTTTTTGACGTGGTCGTCCATGAGGTGCGCAGCTTACACGGGGTGAGGAAGTTCAAACGCCTGTCGGCAAAGGGGTTCCTGGAGCGACGGCACGCGCGCCGCCGACCGGACCCGGCCGGGCCATTCTACTGTGCATGGGGTTGTTTTCGAGGTTTTTGTCAGCGCGCCCCTGGCGCTCAGACCGCGGTGGAGTTGAGCCAGCCGAAGCGGATCGGAAAGCCCTCCCCGCCGAGCAGCGTCGTGGTCTCGTAGAGCGGCAGGCCGACGACGTTGCTGTAGGACCCCACCATCTTCACCACGAAGGAGCCGGCGATGCCCTGCACGGCGTAGCCGCCGGCTTTGCCGCGCCATTCGCCGGAGCCGATATAGGCCTGGATGTCGTCCTCCGAGAGGCGCTTGAAACGGACGCGGGTCTCGACCAGGCGCTGGCGGAAGGCCTCGCGCGGGGTCACGAGGCAAATCGCGGTGTAGACGCGGTGATTGCGGCCCGACAGCAGCCGCAGGCACTGCGCGGCCTCGTCGACGAGATTGGCCTTGGGCAGGATGCGGCGGCCGACCGCCACCACGGTGTCGGCGGAGAGGATGAAGGAGCCGCGCAGCTCGTCGTCGAGCTGCACCGATTTGAGCGCCGCGTCCGCCTTGGCCCGCGCGAGCCGATTGGCGCAGGCGCGCGGCAGCTCACCCCGCCGCGGCGTCTCGTCGACGTCGGCCGGCCGGAGCGCGTCCGGCTCGATGCCGGCCTGGTTGAGCAACGACAGGCGTCGCGGCGAACCGGAGGCAAGTACGAATTTGGGGCGGCCAAGCATCAGGTGATTTGGGGGATGAGGCAGGGGTGAATTGCGCGCGGAACCTATCGGAAGGGGGCTGATTTCACAACCCGGGAACCCGGACTTTGCTGATTCGAGCTGTCCGACATCGCTGTGCCCTCAGTCTGTGACGCGGGTGTTACGCCCGCCGGATGCTACCCGCTCGCCGCGCCGACCTTGGCGAACCGCCGGCGGATGCGCAGCAGGAGCTGGTCGCAGACCTCGCGGTAGGCGGCGAGCTTCTGGTCGCGGCTGCCCTCGATGGTGGTGGGATCTTGCGTCGGCCAGTATTCGACGTCGGCGGCGAGCGTGCGGGTCAGCTCCAGCGCCTTGTGATGGGCCTCGGGCGACAGCGTGATGATGAGGTCGAAGTTCAGCCCCTCCCAGTCCTCCAGCTCCTCGAAGGTCTGCGGCCTGTGCGTGGAGATATCCTGGCCGAGCTCGGCCATCACGGCGATCGCAAAGGGATCGAGCTCACCCTTCCTGGCTCCGGCCGACTTCACGTAGAGGCCTTGCGGAAACATGTGCTGCAGCAGGCTCTCGGCCATCGGCGAGCGCACACTGTTCATCGCGCAGGCGAACAGCACCGATTGCGGATCGCGTGCGCGTGGCGGACCCGCCATCGCACTTAGCCCTTCCAATGAAGGACAGTAATGAGCGTGAACAGCCGGCGCGACGTCTCGAAATCGACCCGCACCTTGCCCTTCAGCCGCTCCTGCAGCGTGCGCGATCCCTCGTCATGGATGCCGCGGCGGCCCATGTCGATGGCCTCGATCTTGTCCGGCGTCGCGGTGCGGATCGCCTGGTAGTAGCTGTCGCAGATCATGAAATAGTCCTTCACGATCCGCCGGAACGGCGTCAGCGACAGCAGATGCGCCACCACGGGCGATCCGTCCTCGCGGCGGATGTCGAACATCAGGCGATTGCCGGTGATGCCGATATGCAGCGTGAACGGCCCCTTCCCGTCGGCGCCATCGGGCGCGAACAGGTTCTGCTCGATCAGATCGTAGATCGCGATCGCACGCTCGTGCTCGATGTCCGGCCCGGAGCGGCCGATCGAGTCCTCGTCGAGCGTGACGCCGACGATGCGGTTCTGCGAGTCGTCCTGTTCGGGCGGCTTTGTCATGACAGATTGAGGCGCAATCCAATCGAGCGCGAATGGGCGTCCAGCCCCTCCGCCTTGCCGAGCGTCATCGCGGCAGGTCCCAGCGCGCGGAGCTGATCCGGGCCGCATTTCAGGATCGAGGTGCGCTTCATGAAGTCGTGCACCGACAGGCCCGAGGAGAACCGCGCCGAGCGTGCCGTCGGCAGCACGTGATTGGAGCCGCCGACATAGTCGCCGATCGCCTCCGGCGTATGGGCCCCGAGGAACACCGCACCGGCGTTGCGGATCTTTGCCGCGAGCGTGTCAGGATCAACGGTCATGATCTCGAGATGCTCGGCCGCGATCGCATCCGCGAGCGGAATCGCCTCAGTGAGGTTCTTCACCATGATGACGGCGCCGAAATCGGCCCACGAGCTGCCTGCGATCGCCGCGCGCGGCAGCGTCTTCAGCTGCGCCTCGACGGCCTTTTCGACATCGGCGGCAAGCCGCGCGGAATCAGTGATCAGGATCGATTGCGCGCTGGCGTCGTGCTCGGCCTGCGCCAAGAGGTCGGCGGCGATCCAGTCAGCATTGCCGGTGTCGTCGGCGATGACAAGCACCTCGGAGGGACCGGCGATCATGTCGATGCCGACCTTGCCGAACACCAGCCGCTTGGCGGCGGCGACATAGGCATTGCCGGGCCCGACGATTTTTGCGACCGGCGCGATGGTCGCGGTGCCGTGCGCAAGCGCGGCCACGGCCTGCGCGCCGCCGACGCGGTAGATCTCGGTGACGCCGCCGAGATGCGCGGCAGCCAGCACCAGCGGGTTGAGCTTGCCGTCGGGCGAGGGCACCACCATCACGAGGCGCGAGACGCCGGCGACCTTTGCGGGCACCGCATTCATCAGCACCGAGGACGGATAGGCCGCAGTGCCGCCGGGCACGTAGAGGCCAGCAGATTCGATCGCGGTATAGCGCCAGCCGAGCTCGACTCCGAGCGGATCGGTGAAACGCTCGTCCTTCGGCAGCTGGCGGCTGTGGTAGGTCTCGATGCGGTCGCGGGCAAGCTTGAGCGCATCCAGCGTCGCGGTATCACAGGCCTTCACGGCCGTCTCGATCTCGGCGGCGGTGACGCGCAGGCCGGATGTATCCAGCTTCAACCGATCGAACTTGGCGGTGGCCTCGAGCAGGGCCGCATCGCCACGCTTCGCAACATCGTCGACGATGGCGCGCGCGGCGGCCTCCACGTCGGCTGAAACCTCGCGCTTGGCGGCGAGGAAGGCCGCGAATCGTTGGTCAAAATCGGCGCTGCTGCGGTCGAGACGGACGGGCATTTTGGCTATGATCTTTTGGCTGGGCTTTAGGGGCAGATCGGCGTCACAAGGCCCCCCTGCTCAATGGCGCGGCGGCCCCCCGCCGTCAACCCTTGAGAGGCGTCGTCCCGGCGAAGGCCGGGACCCATAACCCCAAGGCTTTGTTGTTGAAAGAGGATGTGGCTCCGACCTGCTCAACAACCACCATCGGTGGTTATGGGTCCCGGCCCCCCGTGCGCAATTGCGCACTAGGCCGGGACGACATCTGAGCAGGTTTTACTGGTATACCGCAAAGCGCCACCTCACCCCTCCCCTTCGACCTCCACACCCGTCCCCAAATCGTCCGTACCCAGATCCGTCAGTTCGCATTCCAGGCATTCGACGTCGAGGCGGATGGCGCCGCCCTGGGCGAACAGCAGGAGGGCGCTGCCGCCGGGCTCTTCGGCGCGGCCGTCCTGGGGGTGAAACTCGATGCCAACGAGGTCCAGAACCTTGTCCAGCGCGCCCAAATCGATGTTGCGCGATTTGCAGGCGAGCACGCGGTCGAAGCGCAGCGCGGCGACCAGCCGGCGCGGCTCGGCCGCGCCGTCCAGGGTCTGCTCCCAGTCCAGCCGGCTCATGCCGACCACCAGCCGCTTCTCGCCCTGCCGCCAGATGATGTCCGAGGCCTGCACGCGGGCGTCCTGGACATGGGTGGAGATGACAGCGAGGTCGTCGGCATCGAGCGCGATCATTTTGAGCTGGGGAGACATCGCCGGCGCTTCTCCTTCAGGGCGGACGGGGTTCAACGCGCGCAGGCGCCGAAATTTCCTCACAACTAACGGGCTGGCCGGCTAGATGCCATTGATATCCTCCATCTCCAGCACCTTCCGCGGATACCCTTCCCGGGCGACATGGATCATGGCGCGGCCGATCTGCTCGGTCGAGGTGACGAGCCTGGGCGAGATCCGGCGCAGCACCGACCAGAGCGGCCAGGTTGCAGTATAGGTGGCCTGCACCCAGGCGGTCTTGGAACGGGCGCCGTGCAGCGGCTGGATCGCGCCGGGCCGGAACATGTAGGCGCCCCTAAACGGCAGCTTGAGCAAATCGTTTTCCGTCTTGCCCTTCACGCGCGCCCACATCCGCGAGCCCTGCTCGGTGGAATCGGTGCCGGCGCCGGTAACATAGGTGAAAGTCATCTGCGGATTGAGCCGCGCCAGCGTCGTGGCAGCCGCGAGCGTGAGGTCGTAGGTGAGATGACGGTAGCGCTCCTCGCTTATGCCGATCGAGGAGACGCCGAGGCAGAAAAAGCAGGCATCGTAGCCGGTGAGCCGGGCTTCGATCGCCGAATAATTCAGGAAATCATCGTGGATGATCTCGGCGAGCTTGGCGTCGTGCACGCCGGTCGGGCTGCGGCCAACCACGAGCACGCGCTCGATGCCGGGGTCGATCAGGCATTCGCGCAGCACGCCCTGCCCGACCATGCCGGTCGCGCCGAAGATGATCACTCGCATCGGGACGACCCCGTCGGCCTCGCGGCTCATGCGGCGACCGCGATATCGTCGAAGGATAGACCGGTCAGCGTCGCCGAGACATCCCACAGCATGGCCGCGGCGGCGAGATCCTTCGCCTGCGGCATGATCCTCGCAGGCGCGGGCGCCCCCTTCAATTCGTAGAATCCGTTCGGTCCGTAATAGCCGCCCGGTTCAGCACCGGGCGAGGTCGCGGCGAACAGGGTGGGCAATGCGCCTTCGGCCGCGGACTGGCTCATCAACGGCTGTAGCAACCGGCCGACCCGCCACTGGAACGTGTTGGCACCCGGCCCGTTCGAAATGAGATCGGTCCGCGCGTAGCCGGGATGCGCGGCAAGGCTCGTCACACCCCAGCCGGCGGCGAGGCTGTGGCGCTGCAATTCCAGCGCAAACATCAGCATCGCGAGCTTGGACTGGCAATAGGCGCGCCAGGGACGATAGGACCGCGTGCTCTGCAGATCGTCAAAGTTGATCGCGCCGGAGCGATGCGCAAGGCTGGAGAGACTGACGACGCGCGGCGCCTTCGCTCGGCGAAGCTGCGGCAGCAGGCGCGCCGTCAGCGCGTAATGGCCGAGATAGTTGGTGCCGAGCTGCATCTCGAAACCGTCCTCGGTCTGCTGCCGCTTCGGCAGCGCCATCACGCCGGCATTGTTGACGAGAAGATCGAGCTGCTCGTTGCCGGCGGCAAAGCGCCTGGCGAAATCGGCGACCGAGGACAGGCTGGCGAGATCGAGATGCTCATAGGCGACCAGCGCATCAGGAAACCGCTCGCAAATCCCCTCGATCGCCCGCAGCCCCTTTGCGTCGTTGCGCCCGGTGAGTATGACAATGGCACCGGCGCCCGCCAGCGCCATCGCCGTCTCGTAGCCGAGCCCACCGGTGGCCCCGGTGACGACCGCGGTCTTGCCGGTGAGGGAGGGGATGTCTGCCGTGGTCCAGTCGGTCATGCCATGTCTCCGTTCGGGGCTTACAAAAAGCCCGCGACGTGTCTAAATGTGCACTGAGTGCAAATTTGCAAGAGGTGAAATAGTTTGAAGGTTTCGAAATCCGCCGGGACAAGCGCCAAGCCATTGACGCCGGGAGGAAAATCACCGGCGCCGGGCCTGCGCGAGCGCAAGCAGCAACAGACGCGCGAGCGGCTGAAACGCGCGGCGATGGCACTGTTCCTGGAGCACGGCTTCGAGGCCACCACCATCGACGACATCGCAGCCGGCGCGGACATTTCGCGCCGCAGCTTCTTCCACTACTTCGCCTCCAAGGAGGACGTCGTCGCAGCCTGGCAGGAGGATGCCGCGGCCGCGCTGGTCACCGAGATCCTCGCACGGCCTGCGGAGGAATCCATGCTCACCGCCGCGGAGAACGCGATCGCCGCGGCGGTCAAGCGGTTCGATCCCGCGGAAGCGGCCGCGATGTCGCGCCTCAAGCGCGACAATCCCGCGCTCCACGCCCGCGACCAGCTCAAATACGAAAAGCTCGAGCGGGCACTCGCCGAGGGGCTTGCACGTCGCGCGAGAAACAAATCGGACCAGCTGCAGGCGCGGCTCGTCGCCATGATCTCAACCGGCGCGATGCGCGTCGGCGGCGAGAGCTGGCTCAACGAAGGCACGTGCGACAAGCGAGAGGCTTTCGTGAAGCGCACCTTCGATGCGATCCGGGCGATATTGAAGTGAGGTCTTCTTCCTTCTCCCCTTGTGGGCCTGTTGCGTAATCCGTCAGTTGTGATTCCCTAGGGCAGAGCCTTGGAGGGTAGCGATGGCGGTTAAGCGGACAGGACAGCCGAGCTTTGTGGA
>NZ_JAFCJZ010000011.1 GCF_018130765.1 Bradyrhizobium iriomotense | reverse complement strand
TCTGTTACAACTTTACCCGTGCGCTCAACATCCTTGGATTCGACGGGTTTCTGGCCGCGCTCGCAAAGACGCTTGCTCTTTGCCGATGCATCCTCGCAGCCCTCCGGCGCCGCATCCAGCTTGCTCAAGGGGCACTCTGGGCAAATATCCGGCCTCTGCCCGCAATCGGCCCGTTCGCTCCGGCCTGACGCCGCCAGCGACCAAATCTTGCCCAGCCTCGTCGGGCAAAACAGGAGCAGGATGTCATGCTGCCGCTGCTCGCCTGCTTAGCCCCTTCAATCAGCAACTCGCACGCGACGCTCGGGCGCCCCCGCCCGCCACGGAGCGGATTGGCGAAAATCTAGCCAGAAGTTGACTCGGCCGCGCCCGGTTGGAGCTGTCTCGTTTGTGCTCCGTACAACTCCTTGCCTGCGGCAGTGTCCGCGCCGCACTAGCGGCCCCATCCGGGGTTTGGCTATTCTCGGCGACAGATTCGAGAGCGGAAATGAAATGAGATTTCGAGGATTTTCAAGCGTCTCGGCGGCAGCTGCGGCTGCTTTCCTCCTGATCCTGGCACAACCTGCCGCAGCCCAGTCCGGCGGCATCAGCCTCTATCAGCAGATCAACAACAACGCGGTGCAGAACCTCCTGCAGAGCCTTCGCGACCAGATCCGTGCACGCAGGCCGGGCTCGCCTCCCACGAGACTCCCGTTCAGCGCAGGCGGATCGGATTTCGACGCTCGCAATCCGTTTGCAGTCACCGGTTTTGACGACCGCTTCGAAGCTCTTGCCTACGCGAAAGCCCCGGCAGGCACACCTGCCGTCGCCTCAAGCTGGCTCTATGGCGCCAATCTGATTGGCAGCGGGGAGCGCTCCATGACCGGCGGTATCATCACCGACACAGCGTCGGTCACGGGGGCATTCGACGTTACGAAGATCGGGATTTTCAACGGCAATGACGCCTTGACCTTCATGGGAACGGGAGGCGACGCCAGGTCCCACCAGGGTGGCCTGTTGAACGTCGACACCACCGTCCCTTCGACCTCCGCTACGCTTGCCTATCTCAACGGAGGGTTCTCCCTCGACCTCACCAGCTTTGTCGGCTGGACGAGAAGCGCCCTGTCCGGCCCCGTATTCGTCCCGACCGTCATCGAGGGCAGCTCGGTCGGCTTCACCGGAAACGTGCAATACCGGATCGACTTGCCCTATTCCGTGTTCATCGAACCCGGAATTGGCATGACTTACTCCGAAGGCTACACGGCCAATTTCGGAACGAAGCTCTCGGACACCACCGAAGTGCACGCTGGCGGGCGATTGGGCACGGAAATGAAATGGATGACCTATACGGTTCAGCCGGCCGTCTCCCTGTTCGCCTATCAGATTACGGACTCCAGCGCGCTGGGAGTCGTTGGGCCGATCTTCCCGTCGAGCGCAATTGGCTATCGCGGATCGGGCAAGATCAGCGTTGTCTGGAGCGCAAATTTTTCGTCGTACCTCGAGGTGCACGCCACCGGCCAAGCCAGTGGCCCCAGCAAGCCGATCGCGGCTTACAACACGACCCAGACAACGGGAGTTCAGGCCGGTCTCCGCTACACGTGGAATTGAGCGCGTAGCGCCTTTGCGACGGAGCGGTGGCGCTTGATAAGAGCTCCCGGGCATGTTCCACTCAAGGTCGATTATTTTGAGGATAACCCGCAATGTCTGGCAGAGCGATTTTACTTGCATGCGCGACCTTCGTCCTCGGCAACGTTCTGATTACAGCCGATGCCCGGGCCCAGAATGTACAGGTGCCCGCCGGCGGGAACGGCGTCACTGTTCGCGCATTGCCCACCCCCAACACGCCAAGGCAGCCCAATCAGGTCCAGCCCCAGGGATTGCAGACAGGCAGTTATTCGCGTCCCAACAACCCGCAGAATTTGGGCCAACGCCCGGAACAGAATATCGCGGTCTCCGGTCCCTATGTGGGGGCGAAGGTGATCAGAAACGTGCCGTAAGGGCTGTTGTGAGAGGCGGCGCCTGACGCACTGTTTTCTACGGTCGGGATATATTCGCCGATCGGCTCGAAGTCGAAGTTGTGGGCAACACCGAAGATTCGATTGGCTGCGGCGAAGCCGACTACGTCGGCGAAGAGGCATTGCATGCAGGCTTGGCGCTCGGCTTCGAGGGGCGCGGTGCCGTTCTCGCCCTGGAAGAGCGAGACGGGATAGGCATCGCCGGCGGCTTCGGCGTGCCAGCAGGCTTGAACCAGAGAGGTTCGGCTCATTCGAGCCACGCTCGCCCCCTCTGGAGACTGCTTCACTCAGCTGTCAGCCAGCCAAGCTCGAAGAGCCGACGGACCACATCGTCGTATGGCTGACTCTGCGCAATCTGTTCTTTGGTCATGCCGAAATTCGCGATAACGCCTTGCTCGATCAGCTCGGTAACAAACCAGAGAAAAGCGGCGCGCATCTTTGGCCGATCCGTTTCATTGAGAGGCATGCTCTGCACGAGCTCGTAAAGCCCCTGAAGTCGCAACCGATTCGCGTCGGGCAACAGGTGGATGATGCGATCGCGCGGGAGGGCAAAGGCGGCCTGCACGTAGGACGAGACCAGAAACAGCTTTTCGAGACCGATCAGTTTGACGACGGGAAGCAATGCCGCGATTTGCTGCCGCGCCACAGGAGGCGCGGCCGCGATCAACGCCTCGTGCGGCTGCCTTTGTCCCGTCAGGACGAGCTCAGCCACCGCGACCGCGTCCTCCGATCCGGCCGGCGGGTCGCCATTATATTGACGGATCATGGCCATCACGCCGATGAACATGGCTTCATCCGGATTGAAGCCCAGGAACCCGCCGCCGCTGAAACCGGGAGATATTCCAAGGGAGCCAAGCCTGAGAGCCACCTGGTCGTTGATCTGCTGTTGTCGGCGGATGGCATCGGCCCTTTGTCTCAAGTCCGCTGCCTGTCCGATGATCTCCGCGGGTAGCTTTTGCCACGACCACCGCGCCAACAGGGCTGCATGGGCCACATTCTGGTGCATCCATATGTCCCAGATTTTCCCCATGAACCCCTGATATGGATTCTTCGCCTGGAAGAGCTTGCTGAGGATTCCGAAAATGGGAGCCTCCCATCATTGAGATGCAATGAGCGGCGGTGACCCCTTGAGCTTTTCAATCCCTGAGGGGCGCGCGCAATTCCTTGTTGATCTCCTCCGGAGTAACGCTCTCCAGCGAACGCAGCGTTCCGGCGATCTCCACCTTGATGGTCCGGATCAACGCGCCGCCTTCCGTGACCATTTTGCGCAAGGCAACAAGAAGCGTCGTTCCGGCGCCGACCGCACCGGTCATCGCGGTGAGCAGGACTGCGAGATGGGCGACCGCTGCAGGATCGAGATTTGCCTCCGAACGCACAGCCATGCCATCAACCGCAACACCCTTTACATCCCCGAGATTCGTGCGCGCCAACGCAGCGATCTCGTCTTCGTGTTTCGCAGCGATTTTGGGGTCCGGGTCCCCGTTGATCTCGACGAATATCTGCAAACTCATCGCAACCTCCGTTCGCTATGCTTTCTTGCCAAACTGCATCGCCGTGAACGGCGCCCAGTCGTAGTGTGTTCGGTGCAAGAGGTTCTTGTAGAGTTCCAGCGCTGCTATTTGGACGCTAGCGGCAGCGTCCGCCCCATTGACCCAGGCATCGTACACGATGCCCGCCATTGTCTTGGCGGCGCCGACCTCGGCATTCCAGAGTGATCCGATGACTTGGCGCGCGCCGGCGGCGCGAAATGCGGCCTGGAGCCCAAACAGATCGTCCCCGGGCCAAAATTGAATCCCCATCCCGCCGACGGCTCGTTGCCCGGAGCAGCAGGCGACGAGCACGACAAGGTCCGCGGGAACGCGAGACGTGGAGATCATGTCTGCAGTCAGGCGTTCCGACCCCAGCTGCAGGAACGACTCTCCAGGGACGTCGCCCTGCGCGGAGGTGCCGTGGCAAGCCAGCAGCAGGAAGGCGGCATGATCCAGCTCACCGACGGCCAGCATCCGTGCGAATGTCTTGCAGGCGCCGGGCTCTGTGAGCCGACTGGCGGGAAGTCCCCGAGCCGCGTGCCTTGCAACGATCTCTTCGGCAGCACCGTCAAATCCCTTGGTGGGTCGAGCATCGGGATAGAAGTCGATACCCGCAGCAACCACGCCTCGCCCGTCGGCAATCGATATACGACGATGGATGGCCCCGAGATTTGGAATCATTGTCCACGGAAAGCGTAACCCGAGCCGCCTCTCCTCAAATCTGATCATGCTGAAGGGAATCGCATGGAGCGACCGGTGCGGAAGGATGAAGAGCTTCCGGGCGCTCGTCAGTCGCGACGTCACCAGGCAGGGCAACAACACCGGGCGCAGGACGTCGAGCAATTCAGCCTCTTTGGGAGTGAAGGACCAGCCGTTGACCGCGCCGTTTCGAAGATGGGTCGAGAACGACTCCAGAATGCGCAACGCCTCTGGATCGACCGTCACCGACTTCGCCTGCAACGCATTTCGCTCGACGGTCGCGACCAGGAGACGGTCGGCTGCCAACCAGGTGTAGACGATGGCGAGTTCACCAATGTGCAGAGCATCCTGAACCAGCTTCAAATCCAATGGCGGTTCGTTTGGTAGCGCGGGCCGCTGGTTCTCTGCTGCCTTCAGCGCACACGCCAGATGTCCAGCGGCCAACGCCGCCGAGGTCGCGCTCTCGAAGACGCGAATGCGATCCCGCATGGCGGTGGCCCGGAGAATTGGATCCGTTGTTCGTTCGCGATGCTGTCGGGCCAGCTTGATCGCGCGCTGCGTCAGGTCGTAGGCGCATTCCGGCTTGGGCTCGTCGGCCTTCATCGCCGCGTCCGCCTCGATCGCGAGCGAGAGCGCCGTGACGTTCGGTGCAGACGTCTCGTCCACCAGCTCGCGCGCCTGCACGGCAAAGCGCCCGGCCCTGCCAGGCTCTTCGTCGAGGCAGGCGTCGGCCAGTTCCAGCAGGCACGCGGCTCGAACGACGCGCTGCGTCAGCGGGGCCGCCTGCGCTGCGAGCCGCTCGGCTGCCGCGAGCCGGTCTCGCCCGCGCACGCCCGACAGGCGTTGGAGCCGAACCTCGCTCAGGAGCTGATTGACTGCCAGGAGCACACTACTATTTCCGCCGGGTTAGCAGTTGATGCCGCTCGATGAGGCCTGCGTAGTGATCAGCCATGCTCGGGTTTCCGGGGTTGCCCGCATCCACCGGGCCGTAGGCAACCTTCAAGCCGCTATACAATCGATGGAAGAGCAGCCTGAGCTTCAGGATGTTGCCGGCACGCTGCACCGATTGTGCGCCACTTCCGCTACCGCCCGCGATCGATGCCATCATTTCGCTCAGGATCGCGTCGGCTGCCGGAGGTTGGTCGTAACCGGCCTGCTTCAAGGTCGCTTCGGCGTCCTTGAAGGTCGCGATCGCCGCCCATTGATTGCCGGTTTGCAACTGGATTTCACCCAGCTGGATCAAACAAGACGCTTTCGAGACCGTGGAAGGAGGTGCCGAGGCGGCCGCCGCCCGCGCGCGCGCAAGCCTCTGCTCAACATTGCCGGTCGCAACATCGACGCATGCTGCCGCGTTTTCAGCGGCCTCCCGGGCTTCGGCCAAAAGGCCAGCTCTTTCGAAACCGGCTTGAGCCGCCCTGTATTGAGTCGCTGCACGAGCAGGCAAACCCAGCACGGTATCGAGGATGAAGGCGGAGAGCCGCGAACATTCAGCCGCTTGCGCGAGAGGCGGCGCCGGCCATCCAAAAGCCGGTGCGGGCTGACCCGCAAGGGCCAAAAAGTCGGTCTCAATCTGCCGAAGTTCCGCGATCGTTGCCTCATCCACCTGCATCGACGACACGCCCAGCGCTGCCCCGGCAGCTGGCGGCAGGCTCCAGCCCATCGAGGCAAACGTGGCCTTCAGGCTCACGCGCCGAAGTCTTCCGGTCACATCGAAGAATGCATTCATCTGCCGCATGGGATCAGCGCCGCCGAAGACGTTCGGCCTTCGTCGAAGGCGTTCGACAACGGCAACATGCTCATTGATCGAAGCCGCATCCAACGCGGTCCTTCCGTTCGCGTCCCGCAGATCCCGATCGGCGCCATGGTCGAGCAATACGTTCACGGCAGCGAGTTGGCCCGTCATCGCCGCGGACATGAGCGCGGAAAAGCCGTTATCGCCGGCCGAGTTCGGATCGGCTCCCCTGGACAGCATGAGACGAAGAACATCGACTTGGCCACGTTCAGCCAGGAGGTTGAGCAATGTCGGCCCTCCCAGATAGATGTTTGGCGGCACTCCTCTGTTCAGCCCTTCGGTGACGGCCGCCAGATCACCCCTGATGGCCGCTCCTGCCAACACGATCTCTTCGTCTGTCATGCGTTTGCACCCCAACTTCGCCGGTAGAGCGCTCCGAACGAGCAAGACATGCTTTGCTCGTGTCGTGTTGGATCAGCTTTGTATGCGCCATCAACGGCAGGAAAGGCTGGCGTGACCAGCCAGAGCACCACCGTTCCTTGCCTGTTATCGCTGCTGTTGCGACCTCTCAAACGTCCAAGCAGGTCGAAAATGGGCCCGAAAGTTCGCGGAGTCGAAATCACTTGTCGTTTGGGAAGGCCCGCATAAGCACTTCCCCTTGCACAACCACAGAGCGACTTTAGCATGATATGCTCTGCCGTCAAAGCCGCTCTCCTGTTCTTTGCATCATGTGTTCATCAGCAAATACACAGCCGCGTAGAGCCAATTTATGCGCCTCACCGCGAAAACCGTGTGAACCAATTCACGACCAACACGCAACTTTTGGCCAACTGAAATCGAGCTCTTGAGGCTTATCATTTCCACGACAGATCGACGTCACCCGATCGGGTAAGCGATGGCTGGCCACCGACAATTGGCAGAGTCCTGCTGACGTTTTCGCGCATTGCAAATTTTGAGAAGCTGAGATCAGACGCGCCCGCGCTGGCCTCGACCGGCTTGAAAATGATGTGTGGGTGAGCCGAAGATGTCGCGGGGACCTTGGCAACCAAGGCGACGGCATCGCGGAGAGCTGCTGGATGCAGACCATCCGGGGACGCGCTCTATCCTTAGAGGCCTCTTCTAGACCGGAGCTAATCCCGCCTGCCCCGCAATCTCGCTACTCCGCCAGCACCTCACCGCATGCCCGTCGGCACGCGTCTCCAGTACCGGCCCCGGCTCGCTCCGGCACACCGCCTCCGCGTAACGGCAGCGCGGGCTGAAGGCGCAGCCGTTCGGCGGATTGAGCGGGTTGGGAAGGTCGCCCCCTGTCGTTGCCAGCGGTGCGTGGCGCAAGGGATCGGGGATGGCGGCGATCAGGGCTTGCGTATAGGGGTGCGCCGGCCGTTCGAAGATCTCGCGCCAGTCGCCGTTCTCGACGATGCGGCCGAGATACATCACGGCGACGCGGTCGCTCATATGCTCGACCACACCGAGGTCGTGGCTGATCATGATGTAGGACAGGCCGAGCGTGTCTTTCAGTTCCAGCAGCAGGTTGATGATCTGGGCGCGGATCGAGACGTCGAGCGCCGAGACGGGCTCGTCGCAGATGACGATCCTGGGATTGAGGATCAGCGCGCGGGCAATGCCGATGCGCTGGCGCTGGCCGCCGGAGAATTCATGCGGGTAGCGGTCGGCCTGCTCGGGTCGCAATCCCACATGCTTGAGCATGGTCGCGACGCGGTCCTCGATCTCGCTTTTCGCGGTCACGCCATGCACGCGCAGGGGATCCTCGAGCGTGCGGCGAACGGTCTGGCGTGGATTGAGCGAGGCGTAGGGATCCTGAAACACGATCTGCACGGTCCGCGCCAGGGCCTTGCGATCGGCGGACTGGCTGTTCGTCACGACCTCCCGCCCGTCCACCACGATGCGGCCACGCGTCGGCGCCAACAGGCCAAGGATCGACAAGGCGACGGTCGACTTGCCCGACCCGGACTCGCCGACGAGGCCGAGGCATTCCCCGCGCTTCAGCGTGAGATCGACACCGTCAACGGCACGGAGCAGCCGCCGCTCGCGGCCAAACAAGCCGCCTCCCAGCGGGAAATGAACCGCGAGATCCTCCACCCTGAGGATGAGATCGTCGTCCGGCTTCCTCTGCGGCTCATGCATGGTGGTAACACCTGACGAAACCGCCGGCCTCGAGGACATCCGTCTGCGGCGCGACCGTCCGGCAGATGTCGGTCGCCTGCGCGCAGCGCGGATTGAACCGGCAGCCGTTCGGAAAGCCGGTGATCGCCGGAACCACGCCCGCGATCTCCTTGAGCCTGGTGCGCCCGAGCGCGGCGCGGCTGCCGAGCCGCGGCAGCGAGGCGACGAGGCCCTGGGTATAGGGATGCGAGGGCGCGCGGAAGATATCGGCCGAGCCACGCTCCTCGACAATGCGGCCGGCATACATGACGGCAACACGGCGGCAGACATTGGCGACGAGGCCGAGATCATGGCTGATCATCAGGATTGCCGTTCCGCGCTCGGCGCAGAGATTGCGCATCAGCTCGATGATCTCCGCCTGCACGGTGACGTCGAGCGCTGTCGTCGGCTCGTCGGCGATCAGGAGATCCGGACCGCAGGCCAGCGCAATCGCGATCATGACGCGCTGGCGCATGCCACCGGACAGCTGGTGCGGATAGTCGTTCACGCGCCGCTCCGGCGCGGGCACGCGGACACTCGCCAGCGCCTCGATGGCCAGCTGGTTGGCTTCCCGCCAGCTCTTGCCCTTGTGCAGCACGAACATCTCGGCGATCTGCCGGCCCACCGGCGAGACCGGGTTCAGCGCCGTCATCGGCTCCTGGAAGATCATGGCGATGCGGTTGCCGCGCAGCTCGCGCTGGCCGGCGGCGGAGAGGTGCTGGATCTCCTTTCCCTCGAACCGAATGACGCCGCCACCGATCGACAGAGGCGGCCGCAGCAGTCCGATCAGAGCGAGCGCCGTGATGCTCTTGCCGCAGCCGGACTCGCCGACAAGGCCGAACGTCTCGCCGCGATCGATGCGGAACGAAACGCCTTCGGCAGCCGCAACGCGCCTCGATCCATCATCGAGATCGATGCGGAGATCCTCGACCTCGATCAGCGGGGAGCCCGTCATGTCCGCCGGCTCCGCGAGTGGGGATCAAGGATGTCGCGCAGGCCATCGCCGAGCAAATTGAGGCCGAGCACCGTCAGGAAGATGGCAAGGCCCGGAAACAGCGAGAGCCACGGCGCCGTGGTGATCTGGTCGCGGGCCTCCGAGAGCATGCTGCCCCAGCTCGGAAACGGCGGACGGACGCCGAGGCCGAGGAACGACAACGCGGCTTCGGAGAGCACCGCGCTGCCCATGCCGAGCGTGCCAATGACGACGATCGGCCCGAGCATGTTCGGCAAGAGCTGCGTGATCATGATGCGCAGGTCACCGTAGCCGAGCACGGTTGCCGCCTGCACATAGCCCTGGTTCCGCAGCGACAGCGCCGAGGCGCGCGCGAGGCGGCAGGTGAAGGACCAGTTGGTCAAGCCGAGTGCGATCAACAGGCTGGTGAGGCCCGGGCCGAGCACCGCCATGATGGCGAGCGCGAAGATCAGCGAGGGGATCGCGAGCATCAGATTGGTCAGGGCATTGACGACATCGTCCCACCAGCCGCCAAAATAGCCGGCGCTCAGGCCCAGCGCCACGCCGATGACGCTGTTGATGAGCTGGGAGACGATGCCGACGGTGAGGGAGACGCGTGCGCCGTAAAGGACGCGGGAATAGATGTCGCGGCCCTGCCCGTCGGTGCCGAACCACCAGGTCCAGCTCGGGGGTTCCTCCGCGTTCATCAGATTGGCGTCCATGACGGGATCGGTGTGCGCCAGCCAGGGCGCGAGCAGGCCGACGATGATCGCCAGCGCGAACAACGATCCGCCGATGACGAGATTGGCGCGGAGCTTCATGCGTATCTGATCCTGGGATCGATCACGCCGTAGAGCACGTCGATCAGCAGATTGATCGCGAGAAAGAACAGCACCACCACGAGAATGGAGCCCTGGACGGCGGGAATGTCGCGCTGCAGGACGCTGTCCACGAGCAGCGAGCCGATGCCCGGCCAGGAGAACAGTTTCTCGACCACGACCGCCTGTCCCATCAGCGCGCCGAACTGCAGGCCCATGGTCGTGAGGATGAGGACCAGCGCGTTGCGCATCACGTGCCACTTCACGACCCTGGTCTCGCTCATGCCCTTCGAGCGCGCCGTACGGACGAAGTCGGCCGTCATGATCTCGAGGACCGCCGCGCGCGTCGTCCGCGCCAGCAGCGCCATCGGCGAGACGCCAAGCGTCACCGCCGGCAGGATCAGATATTTGAGGCCGCCGTCGCCATAACCGAAACTCGGCAGCCAGCCGAGTTTGAGCGCGAACAGGTACATCAAGAGCAGTCCGAGCCAGAACTTGGCCAATGACAGGCCCGACACCGCCAGCACCATCGAGACGGTGTCGACGAGGCTGCCCGGCCGCAACGCCGCAATGAAGCCGAGCGGCACGCCGAGCAGAACCGCAAAGGCCATGGATGCGAAGATCAGCTGCAGGGTCGGCCATGCCCGCTTGGCGATCATGGTCGTGACCGGCTCGCGCGTCCGGAACGAGGCCCCGAGATCGCCGGTCGCAAGCCTCGCGACATAGGCGCCGAAGCGCATGTAGACGGGCTGGTCGAGGCCGAGCTGCTTCTTCATGCGCAGCTCGACCTGCGGATCGCTGTCGTCGCTCATGGTCGAGACGATGCTGCCGGGAACGACGCTGAACAGCACGAAGACCAGCAGCACGACGGCGAGCACGGTCGGAATGGTCTGCAGGAGACGACGGATCAGGAACGAGAGCATCTCAGCTTTTCCCCGCTCCCTCCCTCGCCTGTAGCGCTAGAGGGAGCGCGCGTGTCACTTCGCGGGCGAGGTCTCGTCGACCCAGAGGTCTTCGACGCTCTGGTGGGTCAGCTCCGTCGCGTTCAACTGAACTCCCTTGAGCCAGGGCTGCACCGCCATGACCGCCTTGTTGTAGTTGAAGAACCAGACCGGCGCCTCATCATAGAGCAGCGCATTGGCCTTCTGCAGCAGCTGGCCGCGCTTGGCGACGTCGTCGGCCTGCCCGGCCGCGTCCATCAACTTGTCGAAGTCGGCGTTCTTGAAGTTCATGTAGTTGCAGGCCGATTGCGGCGTCGCCGAGTGGAAGCATTTCAGCGCCGCCTGGGGATCCGGGCCGGTCTGCTGGGAATAGATGAAGGCCTGGTAGTCACCGGTGCGAACCACCTCCGCCAGCACCGCGGTCTCGACCTGCTTGACCTTGGCCTTGATGCCGACCTTATCCAGCATCGGGATGACCGCCGTGACGATCGGCAGGCCCCAGCTTTCATTCTGGCTGGTGGTCCATTCGAATTCGAAGCCGTTGGGATAGCCCGCGTCCGCGAGCAGCTGCTTGGCCTTCGCCGGATCGAAGGGATACGGCTTCATGGTCTTGTCGTAGAGCGGCGAGGTCAGCGGCAGCCAGCTGGTGGCGCGATAGGCCTTGCCCTTGACCAGCTTGTTGATGATCAGGTCGGTATCGATCGCATAGTTGATCGCCTGCCGGACGCGCTTGTCGGCGAACGGCTTGAACGAGGTGTTCATCCCCATGTAGCGCGTGAAGACCTCGGCGACCTCGACAATGGTGCCCTTGAGGTCGGCGTCGGACTGGTAGGCGACATACTGCGCAGGTCCCAGCACCGAGGTGTCGATCTCCTTGTTGCGGAAGGCGACATCGCGTGCCGCGGCCTCGCCCATCACCGAGACGATGACCTTGTCGGCGTAGGGCTTGCCGGGCTTGTAGAACCGGTCCCAGCGCTCAAGCACGATGCGCGATCCCGGCACGTGCTCGACGAACTTGAAGGGACCGAGACCGATCGGCTTCTGGATAAAGCTCTCCTTGGCGGCCTCGTCGGCGGGATAGATCGAGGTCAGCGCGGTGAAGAAGTAGAAGCCCGGATCAACCTTCTCGGTCAGCTTCATCTCGATGGTGAAGTCGTCGATCTTTTTCAGGCCGGAAATTTCCTTGGCCTGGCCCTTCTCTACGGCGGCGGCCCCCTCAATCACGCGGACATAGCGCGCGCCGGGATAGGCCTTGGCGCCGTCCATGATGCGGTTGTAGGACCAGATGACGTCGTCGGCGGTCATCTTGCGGCCATTGTGGAAATAGGCGTCGTCGCGAAGCTTGAAGGTGTAAACGAGGCCACCACCCGAGACGACAGCCTCCCTGGCAAGCTCCGGAACCGGCTTGCCTTCCGCGGAATCCCAGATGTAGAGCGAGCGGTGCAGCGCCTTGGCGTAGATCTCGTCCTGGGCGCGCTGGGTGGTGTGAATGTCGAGGCTGGTGAAACTCGAGCCGTAGGGCGCCGTCATCCGGATGGTTCCGCCCTTGCGCGGCGTCTGGGCTTCCACTGATCCGGCGAGCGCCAGTCCCAACCCAGCGACGATCGCCACTACCTTGAACATCATGTCCCCTCCGGCACTGCAGGCATATTCCAGTCACGGAGTTGACCACTCGCGGCACGTCGAGCGCAAGCACCTCTTTTCGTCTTGGATGCCGCAGTTGCTGGCAACGCATTCTCCAGGACGCCCGCCCGGGAGAAAAAACCCTCAAGATGAGGTCGTGCTCTGCGGCGAGCCCCTCAAACCATCCAGAATCGGAAGCGGAAACAACGATCTACGAACGGTGAACGTCCCGCCTGATCGATGCGACCAAGCTCAGGACAAGGGCCTTCCGTCCAAGGATCTCGTCGAGACAGGAATCCGAATTATGAAAAGCCGAACACTAGGTGCTCTGCTTATCGGCGGTCTGATCGCCGCCACGGCTGTGCTGGCGCGCCCGGTCGCGGCAAGCCCCGGTGGCGAGAGCTCGGCCGACAGCATCCGCTTCGGCTGGAGTCGCACCTCCGGCTCGGACAACTATGTCGACCAGACGTGGTGGGCGGTCCGGGGCCATGACACTCCGGATAATTTCGTCGACCGACTGCTCAGCATCCCTGTCGGGGCGATAGCACGCGGCGCGAGCGCCAGTTTCGAGGCCAAGCTGTCCGACGACACCGGCCTGCCACTGCCGGAGGGCTGGGCCCTGACGACGGCGAAGAACTCGCCGCTGATCAGGTCGGTTTACGCAGAGACGCCGCGCGATTTCGCAACCGTGCTCGGATTCTATCGCACCGAGCTCAGCGAGCGCGGCTGGACGGAGAATGACAATGCGGTCCTGGAGCCAGACCGGGCCGTGATCGCGTTCACGACGGCCCATGGACCCGCCCTGCTCCGGCTCTCACGTCAGGACGACAGGACAATCACCGAGCTGTCGCAGCGCAAGCGGGCGGTCGCGACGGCCGGCCTCCAGCCGAAGCCTGGGCAAGTGAGGCTGATGCTCGGCAACAAGACGGATGACAATGCGGTCATCACCGTCGCCGAGCAGACGATCAAGCTGGCGGCGCACGCCGGCGAGAAATTGGCGAACTCCGACAGCGCCGCAGGCGAATTGCCGGACAGCCAGAAGATCGATCTGCCGCCCGGCAGGTACAAGATCACACTCAAAGTCGACGGCAGTGCAGCAGAAAGCCGGGAGTTCGAGGTCGCGGCCAACGAGACCTGGGGCCTGCTGGCCGGCACGGACGGCGTCCTGCTGCCGATGCGGCTTTATTGAGGCGCGTCAGCCTCTAGCCGTTAGCAAACTCCGGCTGCCAATCGCGTAGCTTTCGCGCGGCGCCGGTGACGTTGGCGATCGTCCGGAATGCCCCCGTCTCCACCATCATCGCCCTCGCCAGCCGCACGGCGCGGGCCTCGGTGCTCGCCCGCTGCCTGGGGTCCTCGATCAGCTCGAAATCGATGTTGTGGGCAAGGCCGAAGATGCGGCGGATGATTTTTGCCGCGGCGAAGCCGACAGTGTCGGCGAACAGGCGCTGCATGTAGGCCTGCCGCTCGGCCTCCAGCCGCGCGGCGCCCTTCTCGCCCGGAAAGAGCGAGGGCGGATAGGCATCACCGGCGGCGCCGGCGCGCCAGAGATCGAGGAATTTGCCGGCGAACCCGGTCCAGACCTGCTCGACGGCGTCCAGCACCCAACCTTCAAACGCCTGCCGTTCGCCCGGCGCACGCTCGTGGCCGGCGGAGGCGAAATAGGCCATCAGCAGATTGGCCAGCACCGCGCCGACGTCGAACCCCATCGGGCCGTAGAACGCGAATTCAGGGTCGATCACCCGCGTCTGGCTCTCCGTGACCATAATCGAGCCGGTGTGGAGGTCGCCATGGAGCAGCGCCTCGGGACTCGCCATGAACTTCAGCTTCAGCCGGGAGATCGCGACATGCAGCTCCAGGTCGTCGCGCAAATCGGCGGCGAGGCCGTCGAGATACGGCGCGGTCCAGCGGTTCTGTTCGGCGATGCGGTAGGGATCGGCGAAGATCAAATCCTCGGTGATTTTGCAAAGCGCGTGGTTGCCGGCGAACGCGGCGATGCCCTCTTTTTTCTCGGCGGCGGAGAGTGCGAGGTCCGAGGTGAAGAACAGGGTGCGCGCCATGAAGGTGGTGATGTCGTCCGTGAAGCGCGGATAGCGCGTTCCCGCGACCAGGCCCTTGCGCATGATGATGTGGGGCTCGAGCAGCTCCATCACCGTCAGCGCCAGCTTTTCGTTGTGATGCAACAGCACCGGCACGAGGCTGGGCGCGAGCTGGGCCTGCCGGGACAAGGCCAAAAATTCGTAATGGGCCCGCGACAGCGGCAGCGGCCAGCTCTCGCCAACGAGACGAACGTAAGGCAGCGCCTGCTTCACGGCGACACCGCCGCGCGCGCCCTTGACGATGAAGACGAGGTTGAGATTGCCGTCGCCGACCTCGGTGATCGCCCAGGATGCGGGATCGCCGCCGAGCAGCGCCTTCAGGTCCGCAAGGCCCGCGAGATAATCCCGCAAGGCCGCCTCATGCAGAATCCGATAATCCCCTGCCCGGTCCCCGGTCATGACGATCCCACCCCATAAGTATGGGCCGGATCGTTACTCCCGCTCCAGGAAGCTCGAGCCGATCTCGGCCTTTCTTTTGATCGGATCGTAATCGCAATAGACGCTGTCCGCCACCAGCGTGTAGCTGGCGATGACGTTGTATTTGTCCGGCTTGACCGAGTTCAGCCCGATCACCGAGGTGCTCTTGCCGCCATTCCACTTGAATGGCGTCGAGCTCTTGGCCTGCTCGCAGGCCATCACCGCCTCGTTGAAGACATAGCCCTCGACGAACGCCTTCAGCGTCCGGGCCTGAACGGCGATCTTCCATTCGAAATAGCCGATGGCGCCGAGACCAGCGACGATCAGCGCCAGAAGCGCGACGACGATCCGTTGAAAAGTCATTCGTTCCCCCAACAACCATGCAACAAGAAAAATCTAGCGAAGAATACCTAAAACGGCATGCCCATCATTTTCGACAGGCGTTCGATCGAGAGATAGCCGGCATGGTAAGCCACCATGCCGAGACCGTAGATGACGGCCGAGATGATCGTGGTCCAGATCAGCTTGGGGGCCATCCGGGTCAGGATCGGCGCGCCGGGATCGGTGCCGGGGGCGCCGACGCCGTCCTCGTGCTGGCTGCGCACGCCGAACGGCAGCGTCAGGAACAGCGCGATCCACCAGATGACGAAGTAGATCGCAAGCGCGGTCGAGATCTGGATGGCCATGGGGCGGCCTTACGCCTGCTCGATTTCGACCAGCGCGCCGGAAAAATCCTTGGGGTGCAGGAACAGCACCGGCTTGCCGTGGGCGCCGATCTTCGGCACGCCATCGCCGAGCACCCTTGCCCCCTCCTTCACCAGCGTGTCGCGCGAGCGGATGATGTCGACCACCTCGTAGCAGACATGGTGGATGCCGCCGTCGGCATTGCGCTCCAGGAACTTTGCGATCGGCGAGCTCTCGCCGAGCGGCTCGATGAACTCGATCTTGGTATTGGGCAGGGTTGCGAACACGGTGGTGACGCCGTGCTCGGGCAGCGGCACCGCCTCCGAGATCTGGGCACCGAATGCCGCACCGTAGATCTTTGCGGCCTTGACGGCGTCCTTGGTCGCGATCGCGACGTGATTGAGGCGACCCAGCATGTTTCTTCTCCCTCAGGGCGTGATCCGCAAGACCACACCTAGTCTACACTGTCAGGACATGTACCAGACAGGGGGGCTTTTTGCCCCAATGTTCGTTGATGACGGCCCGGACCGCGCGCCGCACAGACTCGGCCAGGGCATCCGGATCTCGCCGGCGCGCCTTCGGCAGCCCCTCGATCGTGGACATCACCGCGTCGAAGACGAGGTCGTCGAAGGTCTCGCCCGCCCTGTTCTTCTCGGGGATGCCGACCAGATCGACCTCGGGTTCGTCGGCAAGTTCGCCCTGCGCGGTCATGGCGATGGCGACGAAGGCGCAGCCGGAGAAGGCCATGCGGCGGCGCTCGACCACGGCACGGGATTTTGAGTCCTCCAGGATCGTGCCGTCCTTGTAGAGCCGGCCCGAGGGCACCTCGCCGACGATGCCGGGATCGCCGGGGCCGAGCTTGACGAGATCGCCATTGCGGCAGACCAGCACGCGCGGCACGCCGGCGGCGCGCGCGAGCTTTGCATGCTCGTGCAGATGCAGGGCCTCGCCGTGAACCGGGATCAGCAGCTGCGGCTTCACCCAGGAGATCAGGTCGCGCAGCTCGTCGCGGCGTGGATGGCCGGAGACGTGGACCAGCGCGTCGCGGTCGGTGATGATTTCGACGCCCTGGAGCACCAGATTGTTGATGATCGAGCCGACCGCCTTCTCGTTGCCGGGAATGGTGCGCGAGGAGAAGATGACGCTGTCGCCGCGGTTCAGGGTGATCTCGGGATGGTCGTCATTGGCGATGCGCGCCAGCGCGGCGCGCGGCTCGCCCTGGCTGCCGGTGCATAGCGCCAGCACCTTGTCTTGCGGCAGATGGCCGTAGACCTCGGGCGAGCGGAAATTCTGCACGCCGTCGAGATAACCAGTCTCGCGCGCGACCTGCACCACGCGTTCCATGGCGCGGCCGACCACGACGACCTCGCGGTCGGCGGCTTTCGCAGCATCGGCCACAGCTTTGACGCGTGCGACGTTGGAGGCGAAGGTCGTGACCGCGACGCGGCCCTTGGCCGATTTGACGAGCTCGATGATGGTTTTGGCGACCTCGGCTTCCGAAGGCGAGCGGCCGTCGCGCACGGCGTTGGTGGAATCGCCGATCAGGGCGAGCACGCCCTCCTCGCCGAGCTCGCGCAGCCGCTTCTCGTCGGTCGGAGCCCCCAGCGTCGGGGTCGGGTCAATCTTCCAGTCGCCGGTGTGCAGAACGATGCCGGCTTCGGTGCGGATCGCGAGCGCATGCGCCTCCGGAATCGAATGCGCGACGGGAATGAACTCGACGTTGAACGGGCCGATATCGACGCGGCCGCCTGACGGCACCACGGTCACCGGAATCTCGGGCGCATTGCGCTCGGCGGCGCATTTGGCCTCGAACAGCGCGGCGCTGAACTTGGTCGCATAGATCGGGCATTTCAGCTTCGGCCAGAGGTCGATGATGGCGCCGAAATGGTCCTCATGGGCGTGCGTCAGCACGAGGCCCATCAGGTTCTTGCGCTCCTTCTCCAGGAAGCTGATGTCGGGCATGATCAAATCGATGCCCGGCAGATGCTCCTCGTCGCCGAAGGAGACGCCGAGATCGACCGCCAGCCAGGAGCGCTGGTGGCGGTTGCCGAGGCCATAGATCGACAGGTTCATGCCGATCTCGCCGACGCCGCCGAGCGGCGCAAACACCAGTTCGTCGGACCTCGCCATCACGCAGCCCCCGCCGAACGGGCCGGGCCGAAGAAGACCTCGCCGGCCGCCACCGGCACGCGCCGGCCGTCCTCGGTGCGGACGATCAGGCAGCCGGTGTCATCGATGGTGTCGAAAATGCCTTCCAGCGTCGTCGTCCCCGTGTGGATCGCGACTTTCTCGCCGAGGCCGGCGGCGCGCTCAAGCCACAGCTTACGGATATCGGCAAAGCCGCGGCCATTGTCCCATATGCCACGGAACTCGACCCAGGCGTCAGACAGGGCCGTAAACAGCTCCTCCGCGCTGATCTGGACGCCGAGCGCTGCGAGCGACACCGCGGGCGTCGGCGTGCCCTCGGGCGCGGCGACGACATTGGTGCCGATGCCGACGACGATGGCCAGGCGATCGCCGACGGCCTCTGCCTCCAGGCCGATGCCGACGAGCTTCTTGCCATTGGCGAGCACATCATTCGGCCATTTCAGGGCGTATCGGGGACGGTCGGGACCGAGCCGCAGCGCGGCCTCAACGCTGACCTTCTCCAGGGCGGCCTCCTCCGCCAGCCCCGCCGCAAACCCGATGGTGGCGGCAACCGCTGGCGCGATGTCCAGGACCTCGAGGACGCTGGCGGCGAGGTTGCCTTTGGGCGCGATCCAGGCGCGCTGGCGGCGGCCGCGGCCGGCAGTCTGATCGGACGTGACGAACCACATCGGGCCGCGCTCGCCGGCCCGCGCGTGCTCGATCGCGTCGGTATTGGTCGAGCCGGTCCGTTCGAAAACCGCGAGCTTGTAGCCCGCCGCGATTGCGCGAGGACCGAGCGCGAACCCCATCCTAGAACAGCGACTTTGCCGCGGCGGAGGCGACGCTCACCACGGGACCTGCGAACAATGCGAACAGGATGTTGAACAGGCCCGCAACCGCCAGCACCGTCTTCACCTCGACGCGGACCGGATCGACCTGGCCGGCCGGCTCGTCGAAGTACATCGTCTTGACGATGGCGAGATAATAGTAGGCGCCCACGACGCTGGTCAGCACGCCGATGACGGCGAGCGTGAACAGGTTGGCCTTGATCGCGGCGACGAAGACATACCATTTGGCGAAGAAGCCGGCGAGCGGCGGAACGCCCGCGAGCGAGAACAGCAGCATCGCGAAGAAGAAGGCGAGCAGCGGATTGGTGCGCGACAGGCCGGCGAAATCGCTGATCTGCTCGACCGCCTGGCCGTTGCGCTTCATGGCGAGGATGATCGAGAACGCGCCGAGCGTCATCGAGACGTAGATCACGATGTACATCAGGACGCCCTGCGCGCCCTCGACCGTGCCCGAGGCAAGGCCGACCAGCGCAAAGCCCATGTGGCCGATCGAGGAATAGGCCATCAGGCGCTTGATGTTGCTCTGGCCGATCGCGGCGAAGGCGCCGAGCGCCATCGAGGCGATCGCCACGAACACCAGGATCTGCTGCCACTGCGACAGGATGCCCGGGAATGCCGTCAGCGTGACACGGGTGAAGACGGCGAGCGCGGCCACCTTCGGCGCCGAGGCGAAGAAGGCGGTGACCGGGGTCGGGGCGCCCTCATACACATCCGGCGTCCACATGTGGAACGGCACGACCGAGATCTTGAAGCAGAGGCCAGCGAGCAGGAAGACCAGGCCGAACACCAGGCCGATATTCGCGGTCGTCACGGCCGAAGCGATGCCGGTGAAGCTGACCGTGCCGGTGAAGCCATAAATCAGCGAGGAGCCGTAGAGCAGCATGCCCGAGGACAGCGCGCCCAGCACGAAATACTTCAGGCCGGCTTCAGTCGACTTGGCGTTGTCGCGGTTCGAGGCGGCCACGACATAGAGCGCCAGCGACATCAATTCGAGGCCGAGATAGAGCGAGATCAGGTCGCCGGCCGAGATCAGCACCATCATGCCGAGCGTCGAGAGCAGCACCAGGATCGAATATTCGAAGATGCGGCGCGAGGGATCGGACAGGAACTCGGTCGACAGCACCAGCGTCACCGCCGAGCCGATCAGGGCCAGGATCTTCATGAAGCGGGCGAAGTCGTCGACGATGAAGCTGCCGCCGAAGGTCACCTGCTTGCCCGCGGGCTGGGCGTAGACGAGCACGCCGACCACGACCAGCAGCAGGACCGCCAGCGAGGTGACCGTCCTGGTCGTCTCCTGCCCGCGATAGGCTCCCAGCATCAGAAGCGCCATGCTGCCGACCGCGAGCACGAGCTCGGGCAACACCGGCGCCAATTGATAACCTGCAGTCTCAAAGCTCATGGCGATATCCTGACCTGCCCGATCACTGGAGCAGTGCGGCGGCCTTCACGGCCGTCACAGCGGTGTTGTAGTTGTTGACGAGTTGCTGGACCGAGGCGGCCGACATGTCGAGGACCGGCTTCGGATAGACGCCGAACAGGATCGTCAGCGCGATCATCGGGAACAGCGTCAGGCACTCCCGGAAGGTGAGATCCTTCATGGTCATCAGCGACGGCTTGACCAGGGCCCCGAACACCACCTTGCGGTAGAGCCACAGCGCATAGGCCGCCGACAGGATCACGCCGAAGCTGGCGAAGAACGCGGTCGGGATCGAGACCTTGAAGGTGCCGAGCAGCGTCATGAACTCGCCGACGAAGCCGCTCGTTCCGGGCAGGCCGACATTGGCCATGGTGAAGACCATGAATGTCATCGCGTAGAGCGGCATCCGGTTGACGAGGCCGCCATAGGCCGCGATCTCGCGGGTGTGCAGGCGGTCATAGACGATGCCGACGCAGAGGAACAGCGCGCCGGAGACGATGCCGTGCGAGATCATCTGGAACACGCCGCCGGCGACACCCTGCATGGTGCCGGCGAAGATGCCCATAGTGACGAAGCCCATATGCGCCACTGACGAGTACGCGATCAGCTTCTTCATGTCCTCCTGCATCAGGGCCACCAGCGAGGTGTAGATGATGGCGATGGCCGAGAGCGTGAAGATCAGCGGCGCGAAGTCGTGCGAGGCCAGCGGGAACATCGGCAGCGAGAAGCGCAGGAAGCCGTAGCCGCCCATCTTCAGGAGGATCGCGGCGAGGACCACCGAGCCAGCGGTCGGCGCCTCGACATGCGCGTCGGGCAGCCAGGTGTGCACCGGCCACATCGGCATCTTCACCGCAAACGAGGCGAAGAAGGCGAGCCAGGCCCAGGTCTGCAAAGACCGCGGCACGGCGGTGTGCATCAGGGTCGGGATGTCGGTGGTGTTGCCGTTCCAGTACAGCGCCATGATGGCGAGCAGCATCAAGACCGAGCCGAGCAGCGTGTAGAGGAAGAACTTGAATGAGGCGTAGACCCGGCGCGGGCCGCCCCAGACGCCGATGATCAGGAACATCGGGATCAGGCCGCCCTCGAAGAACAGGTAGAACAGCACGAGATCGAGCGCCGAGAAGGTGCCGACCATCAGCGTTTCCAGGATCAGGAACGCCATCATGTATTCGCGCACCCGGCTCGTGACCTTCCAGCTCGCTATGATGCAGAACGGCATCAAGGCGGTGGTCAGGATCACGAAGGGCAGCGATATGCCGTCCACGCCCATGTGGTAGGTGATGCCGGTGGCGAGCCAGTTCGCCTTCTCGACGAACTGGAAGTCGGGGTTTGCGGGATCGAAGCGCATGACCAGGATCACCGACACCGCGAAGGTGATCAGCGTGGTCCAGAGCGCGATCCAGCGCGAATTGCGCCGGCTAGCCTCGTCATCGCCGCGGCTGAGAT
This sequence comes from Bradyrhizobium iriomotense, assembly GCF_018130765.1. Lineage (GTDB taxonomy): Bacteria > Pseudomonadota > Alphaproteobacteria > Rhizobiales > Xanthobacteraceae > Bradyrhizobium > Bradyrhizobium iriomotense_A. The sequence continues at coordinate 236,448 of NZ_JAFCJZ010000011.1, read as the reverse complement.
AGACGATCAGCGCGCCGACCACCGGCAGGAACGTCGTGACCGAGAGAATGGGCCAGGTTGTCATTTACTGGCCTCCAAAGCCGAACATGAACCAGGTGATCAGGCCGGCGGCACCGATCAGCATGGCGAATGCATAATGATAGAGATAGCCGGTCTGGATCTTCACGACGTTGCGGGTGACGTCCAGCACGCGGGCGGAGACGCCGTCGGGACCGAGGCCGTCGATGATGAAGCCGTCGCCCTTCTTCCAGAGCTGATAGCCGATCCACTTCGCCGGGCGGACGAAGATGATTTCGTAGAGCTCGTCGAAGTACCATTTGTTGAGCAGGAACTGGTACAGCATCGGCTGCTCTGCCGCGAGCCGAACGGGGATGTAGGGCCGGCGGATGTAGAACAGGTACGAGACGAGGAAGCCCAGCACCATCATCACCGTCGGCAGGAAGGCGATGGTCTCGGGGATGTGGTGCATCTCCTCGATGATGTGCGGGTTCATCTTCACGGACTCGCGGAAGAACTCCTCGACGCCGTGACCGGCGAACAGCTCCTTGAACGGGAAGCCCGCGACGATCGAACCGACCGCGAGCACGCCGATCGGGATCAGGATCCAGAGCGGAGCCTCATGCGCGGCCTCGTAATGATGCTCGTCATGCGGCTCGCCGTGGAAGGTTTTGAAGATCAGGCGCCAGGAGTAGAACGAGGTCAGGCCCGCGGCGACGACCGTCATCAGGAAGCCGTAGACCCCGAACGGATTGTGCGAGGCGTAGGCGGACTCGATGATCGCGTCCTTGGAGAAGTAGCCGGCGGTGAGCGGGAAGCCGGTCAGCGCCAGCGTGCCGACCACCATCACCGCATAGGTGTAGGGGATCTTGCGCCAGAGGCCGCCCATGTTGCGGATGTCCTGCTCGTGGTGCATCGCGTAGATCACCGAGCCGGAGCCTAGGAATAGCAGCGCCTTGAAGAAGGCGTGCGTGAACAAATGGAACATGCCGACCGAATAGGCCCCTGCTCCCATCGCCACGAACATGTAGCCGAGCTGCGAACAGGTCGAGTAGGCGACGATGCGCTTGATGTCGTTCTGGACGAGGCCGATGGTCGCCGCGAAGAACGCCGTGGTCGCACCGAAGAACATCACCACGGCCTGGGCGATCGGGGCGAGCTCGAACAGCGGCGACAGGCGCGCCACCATGAAGACGCCGGCGGTGACCATGGTCGCGGCGTGGATCAGCGCCGACACCGGGGTCGGGCCTTCCATCGCGTCCGGCAACCAGGTGTGCAGCAGGAACTGCGCCGACTTGCCCATCGCGCCCATGAACAGGAGGAGGCAGGTCAGGGTCAGCGCGTCGGCGTGCCAGCCGAGGAAGTTGATGGTCTTGCCTGTGAGGCCGGGCGCGGCATGGAAGATGGTCTCGAAATCGGTCGAGCCGGCCAGCATGAAGACCGCGAAGATGCCCAGCGCGAAGCCGAAATCGCCGACGCGGTTGACGATGAAGGCCTTGATGGCGGCCGCGTTCGCCGACGGCTTCTGGTACCAGAAGCCGATCAGCAGATAGCTGGCGAGACCCACGCCTTCCCAGCCGAAGAACAGCTGGACCAGATTGTCGGCGGTCACCAGCATCAGCATGGCGAAGGTGAACAGGCTGAGATAGCCGAAGAAGCGCGGCCGGTACGGATCCTCATCCATATAGCCGATGGAATAGAGGTGCACGAGCGAGGACACGGTCGTCACCACCACCAGCATCACGGCGGTGAGCGTGTCGACGCGCAGCGTCCACCAGACCTGGAGGTCGCCGGAGAAGATGAAAGGCAGCAGCTGGATGCGGGCGTCATGGTGCATGAAGCCGACGTCGACCAGCGTCATCCAGGACAGCGCCGCCGCGACGAACAGCAGACCGGTGGTGATCAGCTCCGCCGCGCGCGAGCCCGCAGCAGCCGGCTCGACTGGGCCGTGGTCGTCATGGCCGTGATCGTCGTGGTCATGGGCCGCCGACGCGTGGGCATCGCCGTGACCATGGTCGCCGTGATGCTCGACCTCGTCGCCCGAGGGGTTGCGGGCATGCGCGCCGACCAGGGAGATGAGCCCGGCCAGAATGGCGCCCAGCAGGGGCAGGAAAACGATTGCCTGAACCATTTGAGAGCTCAGCCCTTCATCAGATTGACGTCCTCAACCGCGATCGAGCCGCGGTTGCGGAAATAGACCACCAGGATGGCGAGACCGATCGCGGCTTCAGCAGCCGCGACGGTCAGCACCAGAAGTGCGAAGACCTGACCGACGATATCGCCGAGGAAGGTCGAGAACGCCACGAGGTTGATGTTGACCGAGAGCAGGATCAGCTCGATCGACATCAGGATGACGATGATGTTCTTGCGGTTCAGGAAGATGCCGAGGATCCCGAGCGTGAACAGGATCGCGCCGACCGCCAGATAATGTCCGAGCCCGATCGTCATTTCACCCACTCCGCCGCATCGGCATCCGAGAGCCCCTGCCCCGGCGCCACCTTGCGCATCGCCATCGCCATCTCGGGCGTACGCGCGTTCTGAACGTTGATGTCCTGCCGCTTCACGCTCGCCTTGTGGCGCAGCGTCAGCACGATGGCGCCGATCATGGCGACCAGAAGCACCATGCCCGCGAGCTGGAAGTAGTGGATGTACTTCGTATAGAGCACGAGGCCGAGCGCCTCGGTGTTCGAGACGTTGGTCGGGATCGCCGCCGTGATCGTCTTGGAGACGCCGGGGTTGATGACCCAGAAGCCGACGGTGAGCAGCAGCTCGAACAGGAAGATGCCGCCGATCACGAGGCCGACCGGCAGGTACTCGATGAAGCCCTCGCGCAGCTCGAGGAAGTCGACGTCGAGCATCATGATCACGAACAGGAACAGCACCGCGACCGCGCCGACATAGACGACGATCAGCATCATGCCGAGGAACTCGGCGCCCATCAGCACGAACAGGCCGGAGGCGTTGACGAAGGCCAGGATCAGGTACAGCACGGAGTGCACGGGATTGCGCGAGACAATCACCATCACGGCCGAGGCGACGCAGATGCCGGCGAAGAGATAGAAGAACAGCGCGGGAAGGATCATGCCCTCACCTCACCGGTACGGCGCGTCGAGCTCGATCGCCTTCGCGATCTCGCGTTCCCAGCGGTCGCCGTTGGCGAGCAGCTTGGCCTTGTCATAGAACAGTTCCTCGCGGGTCTCGGTCGCGAACTCGAAGTTCGGACCCTCGACGATGGCGTCGACCGGACAGGCCTCCTGACAGAGGCCGCAATAGATGCACTTCACCATGTCGATGTCGTAGCGCACGGTGCGGCGGGTGCCGTCGTTGCGGCGCGGGCCGGCCTCGATGGTGATGGCCTGCGCCGGGCAGACCGCTTCGCACAGCTTGCAGGCGATGCAGCGCTCTTCGCCGTTCGGATAACGGCGCAGCGCATGCTCGCCGCGGAAGCGTGGCGAGATCGGGCCCTTCTCGAACGGATAGTTCAGCGTCGGCTTCGGCTGGAAGAAATAGCGCATGGCGAGGAAGAACGCCGAGACGAATTCCGACAGCAGAAGCGAGCGTGCAGTGGCGTTGATGTTGATACCCATGACGGCCCTCACTTCGGCGCGATGCCGGCGAATTGCAGCACGCCCGCCACCACGACCACCATCGCCAGCGACAGCGGCAGGAACACCTTCCAGCCGAGGCGCATCAGTTGGTCGTAGCGGTAGCGCGGCACGATCGCCTTTGCCATCGCGAACAGGAAGAACATGAAGAACAGTTTCAGCGAGAACCAGATGATCCCCGGCACCCAGTTGAAGGGCGGCAGGTCCACCGGCGGCAGCCAGCCCCCGAGGAACAGGATCGTGGCCATCGCGCACATCGTGACGATCGCGACGTACTCGCCGAGCATGAACAGCAGATACGGCGTCGAGCCGTACTCGACCATGAAGCCGGCGACGAGCTCGGATTCCGCCTCGACGAGGTCGAAGGGCGGACGGTTGGTTTCCGCCAGCGCCGAGACGTAGAACACCACGAACATCGGGAACAGCGGCCACACATACCAGTTCAGGATGGTGAGCTGCGGCAGCCCGATCAGGCTGGCAAGGCCGCGCGCATGCTGGGCCTCGACCACGGCCGAGAGGTTCAGCGTGCCGGCGCAGAGCAGCACCGTGATGATGACGAAGCCGATCGAGACTTCATACGACACCATCTGCGCCGCCGACCGCAGTGCGGCCAGGAACGGGTATTTCGAGTTGGACGACCAGCCGGCCATGATGATGCCGTAGATCGACAGCGACGAGATCGCGAAGATGAAGAGGATGCCGACATTGATGTCGGAGATCACCCAGCCGAGATTGGTCGGGATCACCGCCCAGGCCGCGAGCGCGAGCACGCATGAGACCAAGGGAGCAAGGAGAAACACGCCCTTGTTGGCGCCGGCCGGGATGATCGGCTCCTTCAGCACGAACTTGAGCAGGTCGGCGAAGGATTGCAGCAGGCCCCAGGGGCCGACCACGTTCGGGCCGCGGCGGATCTGCACCGCCGCCCAGATCTTGCGGTCGGCGAGCAGGATGTAGGCGATCGCCACCAGCAGGACGACGAGCACCAGGACGCTCTCGGCGACCATGATGATCAGCGGCCAGAGGAACCCGGTCCAGAATGCGCTTTCGAAGAATTCCATCAGATCACGCTCACTCCGCTGCGGTCAGCATCTGCCCGGAGGCAAGCCGCGAGCATTCCGCCATCACGGCGGACGCACGCGCGATTGGGTTGGTCAAATAGAAGTCCTCGACCAGAGGCTTGAACGGCGCCTTCTCGGGCGAGCCGCCCTTCCCCGCCAGCTTCTTGACCTGGTCGGCGGTGCCGGCCTCGATCTGGTCGAGACGGATCAGGTGCGGCACGGCCTTGAAGATCGCCTGGCGCAGCGCCGACAGCGAGTCATAGCCGAGCTTCTTGCCGAGCGCCTCCGACAGCGCGCGGATGATCGCCCAGTCCTCGCGGGCTTCGCCCGGCGGGAACGCGGCGCGACCGGTCATCTGCACGCGGCCTTCGGTGTTGACGTAGATCGCGGACTTCTCGGTGTAGGCGGCGGCCGGCAGGATGACGTCGGCGCGATGGGCGCCGCGGTCGCCATGGGTGCCGATATAGACGACGAAGGTGCCATCCGGCGCCTTGATCTCGTCGGCTCCGAGCAGGAACAGCAGGTCCAGCGTACCGAACGTCGTCATCTGCGCGGCGTTGAGGCCGCCCGCCGTGGCGGAGAAGCCGATATCGAGCGCGCCGACGCGCGAGGCGGTCTCGTGCAGCACGCCAAAACCGTTCCAGCCGTCCTTGAGCGCGCCGACGTCGAGCGCGAGCTTGGCGCTAGCTGCGAGAATGGCGGCACCGTCGTGACGGGCGGCCGCGCCGGCGCCGACCAAGATGATCGGATGCTTGGCGTTCTTCAGCACGTCCATGAAGGAGTGCTTGCCGGCCGCGAGCTCACTGAGAGTCTCCGTGCCCGCGCCGAGATAGTCGTAGTCGTAGGTCAGATCGGCCTTGGCGCCGATCACGCCGACCTTGAAGCCGCCGGCGCGCCAGCGCTTGCGGATGCGGGCGTTGAACACGGCCGCCTCTTTCCGCGGATTGGCACCGATGATGAGCAGCGCGTCCGCCTGCTCGACGCCGACCAGGGTCGGATTGAAGATGTAGGAGCCACGGCCGAGCGCGGGATCGAAGGCGTCGCCGCCCTGCACTGCCAGGTTGCTCGAACCATACTTGGCGAGCAGGTCCTTCAGCGCAAACATCTCCTCGACACCGGCAAGGTCGCCGGCGATCGCGCCGATGCGCTTGCCGTCGGTGCGTGCCGCCTTGGCCGCAATCGTAGCAAAGGCCTCGGGCCAAGTCGCCGCGCGCAGCTTGCCGGCCTCGCGGATATAGGGCCGGTCGAGACGCTGGGTGCGCAGACCGTCGACGACGTGGCGGGTCTTGTCGGAGATCCACTCCTCGTTCACGGCCTCGTTGATGCGCGGCAGCACGCGCATCACCTCACGGCCGCGGGTGTCGACGCGGATCGCCGATCCGACGCCGTCCATGACGTCGATCGACTGGGTCTTGCCGAGCTCCCACGGACGCGCCGCGAAAGCATAGGGTTTCGAGGTCAGCGCGCCGACCGGGCAGATGTCGACGAGATTGCCCTGCAGCTCCGACGTCAGCGCGTGCTGGAGATAGGTCGTGATCTCCATGTCCTCGCCGCGCCCCGTCGCGCCCATCTCAGGGGCGCCGGCGACTTCCGCCGAGAAGCGGACGCAGCGCGTGCACTGGATGCAGCGGTTCATCGAGGTCTTGACCAGCGCGCCGAGATATTTGTCCTCGACGGCGCGCTTGTTCTCGGCGAAGCGGCTGGTGTCGACACCATAGCCCATCGCCTGGTCCTGCAGGTCGCACTCGCCGCCCTGGTCGCAGATCGGGCAGTCCAAGGGATGGTTGATGAGAAGGAATTCCATCACGCCTTCGCGTGCCTTCTTCACCATCGGCGAACGCGTGGAGATCTCCGGCGGCTCGCCCTTGGGGCCCGGACGGCAGTCGCGCACGCCCCAGGCGCAGCTGGCGACCGGCTTCGGGCCGCCCTTCACCTCGACGAGGCACATCCGGCAATTGCCGGCGATCGACAGCCGCTCGTGATAGCAGAAGCGCGGAATCTCGGCGCCGGCCGCCTCGCACGCCTGGAGCAGCGTGTACTCGGCGGGGACATCGATCTCTTTGCCGTCGATGATGAGCTTGGTCATGTCTCTTACTCCGCCGCGACCATGTTCACGGGATCGCGGACGCCGATATCGTCGACATCGGCCTTATGCGAATACTGATCGATGCGCGCTTCGATCTCATGACGGAAGTGCGCGATCAGGCCCTGGATCGGCCAGGCCGCCGCGTCGCCGAGCGCGCAGATGGTGTGGCCTTCGACCTGCTTGGTGACTTCCAGCAGCATGTCGATCTCGCGCTTGTGGGCGCGGCCTTCGGCCATGCGGGTCAGGACGCGCCACATCCAGCCGGTGCCTTCGCGGCACGGCGTGCACTGGCCGCAGCTCTCGTGCTTGTAGAAATAGGAGATGCGGGCGATGGCGCGGATCAGGTCGGTGGACTTGTCCATCACGATCACGGCCGCGGTGCCGAGGCCCGAGCGCAGCTTGCTCAGGCTGTCGAAATCCATCGGCGTGTCGATGATCTGCTCGGCCGGCACCATGCGCACCGACGAGCCGCCGGGGATCACGGCCTTGAGATTGTCCCAACCGCCGCGGATGCCGCCGCAATGCTTGTCGATCAGCTCACGGAACGGAATGCCCATGGCCTCTTCGACGTTGCAGGGCCGCTCGACATGGCCCGAGATGCAGAACAGCTTCGTGCCGACATTGTTCGGACGGCCGATGCCGGCGAACCAGGCAGCGCCACGGCGCAGGATGTCGGGCGCAACCGCTATGGACTCGACATTGTTGACGGTGGTCGGGCAGCCGAACAGGCCGACATTGGCCGGGAACGGCGGCTTCAGGCGCGGCTGGCCCTTCTTGCCTTCGAGGCTTTCGAGCAGCGCGGTCTCCTCGCCGCAGATATAGGCGCCGGCGCCGTGCGCGACGTAGATGTCGAACGGCCAGCCGTTGACGTTGTCCTTGCCGACCAGCTTGGCCTCATAGGCCTGGTCGATCGCGGCCTGGAGGCGCTCGCGCTCGCGAATGAACTCGCCGCGGACATAGATGTAGCAGGCATGCGCGTTCATCGCGAAGCTCGCGATCAGGCAGCCCTCGACCAGGAGATGCGGATCGTGCCGCATGATCTCGCGATCCTTGCAGGTGCCGGGCTCGGACTCGTCGGCGTTGACGACGAGATAGCTCGGCCGGCCGTCTGTCGATTCCTTCGGCATGAAGGACCATTTCAGGCCGGTCGGGAAGCCGGCGCCGCCGCGGCCGCGCAGGCCCGACGCCTTCATCTCGTTGATGATCCAGTCGCGGCCCTTGTCGATGATATTCTTCGTACCATCCCAGGCGCCGCGGCGCCGCGCACCCTCGAGCCCCCAATCGTGGAGGCCGTAGAGGTTCTTGAAGATGCGGTCCTTGTCCTCGAGCATATCAGTGCTTTCCGATCAACGATTGGACTGCTTGTAGGCAAGTCCGGCGGCGCAGACGGCGAAGGTCAGCGCCCAGAGCAGACTGGATTCCAGCGACGCGTTCAGGCTGAAGCGTTGCAGGAGAAAGATGAAGGCAGCCGCCACGGCGGCTTGCATCGCGATGAAGCCCCACTTCTTCATGGCACCGCTCCCCTCCACTGCCGGCGACGAGAGACCACGCATCAGGTGATCTCCTTCAGTGTGGTCGGCCCGCCGAGCGGCGCCGAGAACTGGCGGCCATTCTGCGGACCGGGCTTGGGCGGATTGCCGGAAGCAAAGCCGTCGAGCACCTTGCCGAAGCTTTCCTTGGTCAGGTCCTCATAGGTGTCCTTGCCGATCAGCACCATCGGCGCGTTCACGCAAGAACCCAGGCATTCGACCTCTTCCCAGCTGAAATTGCCGTCCTTGGAGAGATGGAATGGCTCGTGATGGATCCGGTGCTCGCAGACGTGGATCAGATCCTCGGCGCCGCGGAGCCGGCACGGCGTGGTGCCGCAGACCTGGACATGGGCCTTCTTGCCGACGGGGGCGAGCTGGAACATCGTGTAGAAGGTCGCGACCTCGAGCACGCGGATATAGGGCATGTCGAGCATGTCGGCGATGACGCGGATCGCGGCTTCCGAGACCCAGCCGTCATGCTGCTCCTGCGCCCGCCACATGATCGCGATCACCGCGGAGGCTTGCCGGCCGGCCGGATATTTCGCGATCTGCTGCTTGGCGAACGCGAGGTTCTCCTCCGTGAACGCAAAGCTCGCGGGCTGGACTTCCTTCGGTGCTAATCGGCGAACGGACATCTCTTCAATCTCTCACTGCATGCGGCGCGCGGTCTTCGCGCTCAGAGTCTTGGCATTCAGGGTCTTGGCATTCAGGGCGTCGATCCTGTCCTGCCAGAATGCGCTTGCGGTGCCGAAAACGTTGTAGCCGACGTGGGTCGAGACCTTGATGCGGTCGAGGATCGACAGCTCGGTCACGGTTTCCATCCGGTTGCTGCGCGGATCGAACACGATCAGCTTCAGCGGGGTCTGTTCGAGGATGTAGCGCGATACCGCATGCGAGCGGTCGCTGCCGTGCTCCTCGCACATGATGACGCTGTCAGCCTGGAGCAGCCGGGCGCCGCCCTTGATCGCCTCGATCTCGACACCCTCGACATCGAGCTTGATCAAGTACTTGCCGCTGGCGGCGACCTTGCCGTCGTCGATCAGGTTGTCCAGCGCCAGGACCGGCACCTCTTCCCCACCCGCCGATGCGTCGCCGGCGATGCTGAAGGCCTCGTGCTTGGTGCCGGAGAGCCGCGCGGTACCGCGGCTCGCGCCGATGGCGCATTTCATGGTCTCGAAGCGATTGCCGTTGACGCGGGCGTTGTTGGCGAGCTTCGGATAGTTCTGGCCCGACGGCTCGATCGCGATCGCCTTGTGCGAGCCGAACGGCTTGCTCGACACCAGCACCGACCAGTAGCCGTAATTGGCGCCGCAATCGAGCAGCGTGTAGTCGACGTCGACGGAGTCGGCAAACAGCAGCTCGAGCTCGTCCTCGTAGTTGTAGGAGCGGTTGAGCAGCTTGCTCCAGTAGCCGTCGCCATAGGGGAACTCGAACACGGCGTCGGGATTGAGCCTGATCGCGATGTTGCGCTTGGGCAGCGTCTTCGCCAGCAGATTGGCGCAGGCGATGTAGCCCATATGCGAAAAGTGCGAGGAGATCTTCGATCCCGTCACCAGCGCCAAGGCAGCCGTCCGCTCCCACAGGTTAGCCCCTTCAAGGGCCCCCGAGGCGCGGTCAAACTGGATTGGCGCCTGCGCCATCACCGATCGACCTCTCCGAACACGATGTCGAGCGAACCCAGGATCGCCGAGACGTCGGCGAGCAGGTGGCCGCGGCAGATGTGGTCCATGGCCTGAAGATGCGCAAAGCCCGGCGCGCGGATCTTGCACTTGTACGGCTTGTTAGTGCCGTCAGAGATCAGGTAGACGCCGAACTCGCCCTTGGGCGCCTCGACCGCGGCATAGACTTCGCCGGCCGGCACGTGGACGCCTTCGGTGTAGAGCTTGAAGTGGTGGATCAGCGCTTCCATCGAGCGCTTCATCTCGCCACGGCGCGGCGGCGCGACCTTGTTGTCGGCGACGACGACGGGGCCCTTGCCCTCCGGCGCGTTCAGCTTCTGGATGCACTGCTTCATGATGCGCACGGCCTGGCGCATCTCTTCCATGCGGATCAGGTAGCGGTCGTAGCAGTCGCCGTTCTTGCCGATCGGGATGTCGAAATCCATCTCGGCATAGCACTCATAAGGCTGCGACTTGCGCAGGTCCCAGGCGGCGCCCGAACCGCGCACCATCACGCCCGAAAAGCCCCACTCCCAGGCTTCCTTCAGCGGCACCACGCCGATGTCGACGTTGCGCTGCTTGAAGATGCGGTTGGCGGTGAGCAGGCGATCGAGGTCGTCGACGACCTTGAGGAACGGATCGCACCAGGCCTCGATGTCGTCGACCAGCTTCTGCGGCAGATCCTGATGCACGCCGCCGACGCGAAAGAAGGCCGCATGCATGCGGCTGCCCGAGGCGCGCTCGTAGAACACCATCAGCTTCTCGCGCTCTTCGAAGCCCCACAGCGGCGGGGTCAGCGCGCCGACGTCCATCGCCTGCGTGGTGACGTTGAGGAGGTGCGACAGGATGCGGCCGATCTCGCAATAGAGCACGCGGATGAGCTGGCCGCGGCGTGGCACCTCGATGCCGAGCAGCTTTTCGGCAGCTAGGCAGAAGGCATGCTCCTGATTCATTGGCGCGACGTAGTCGAGCCGGTCGAAATAAGGGATCGCTTGCAGATAGGTCTTCTGCTCGATCAGCTTTTCGGTACCGCGGTGAAGCAGGCCGATATGCGGATCGACGCGGGCGACGATCTCGCCGTCCAGCTCCAGCACCAAGCGCAGCACGCCGTGCGCGGCCGGATGCTGGGGCCCGAAGTTGATGGTGAAATTGCGAAGCTGTTCGGGTTGCTCGTTCATGATCAGACCTTCGGCCCTGCTTTTTCATCGCCCGGAAGCACCGGATAGTCGGCTCCTTCCCACGGAGACAAAAAGTCGAACTTGCGGAATTCCTGGTTGAGCCGGACAGGCTCGTACACCACCCGCTTCTCCTGGTCGTCGTAGCGGACCTCGACGAAGCCGGTGAGCGGAAAGTCCTTGCGCAGCGGATGGCCCTCGAAACCGTAATCGGTGAGGATGCGGCGCATGTCGGGATGGCCGACAAAGAACACGCCGTAGAGGTCGTAGGCCTCGCGCTCGAACCAGTCGGCGCCGGGGAACACCTCGATCAGCGACGGCACCTGGGTGGTCTCGTCGGCCTGGGCCTTGAGGCGGATGCGCGTGTTCAGGGTCGGTGACAGGAAGTGATAGATCACGTCGAAGCGCTTTTCGCGCGACGGATAGTCCGCAGCCGTGATGTCGGTAAAGTTGACGAAACGGCAGCTCGGATCGTCGCGGAGGTACTTGACCACCTCGACGATCTTGCTGGCCTCGACATCAACCGTGAGCTGGTTGAAGGCCACCGTGTGACCGGTGGCGGCGCCCGGAAGCGCGCTAACGATCGTCTGCCCCAGTGCGTCGAGCTTGGCGTCGTCCATGACGTAAAACCTTAGCGTTCGATGGTGCCGGTGCGGCGGATCTTCTTCTGCAGCAGCAGCACGCCGTAGAGCAGCGCTTCCGCCGTGGGCGGGCAGCCCGGCACGTAGATGTCGATCGGCACGATGCGGTCGCAGCCGCGCACGACCGAGTAGGAATAGTGATAGTAGCCCCCGCCATTGGCGCAGGAGCCCATCGAGATGACGTAGCGCGGCTCGGGCATCTGGTCGTAGACCTTGCGCAGCGCCGGCGCCATCTTGTTGGTCAGGGTCCCCGCGACGATCATCACGTCGGACTGGCGCGGCGAGGCGCGCGGGGCGAAGCCGAAGCGCTCGACGTCGTAGCGCGGCATCGACACCTGCATCATCTCGACCGCGCAGCAGGCGAGACCGAAGGTCATCCACATCAACGAGCCGGTACGCGCCCAGGTGATGAGGTCGTCGGTCGCGGCCACGAAGAAGCCCTTGTCGGACAGCTCGGAATTGACCTCGAGGAAGAACGGATCATTGGCCCCGACCGGCTTGCCGGTCGAGGGATCCAGGATGCCCTTGGGGGCCGGCGTAACGACCGGACCGGCGGGCGGTGCAGTGTTCAATCCCATTCCAGTGCCCCTTTCTTCCATTCATAGGCGAACCCGACCGTCAGCACGGCGAGGAACACCACCATGGACCAGAAGCCGGTCGCGCCAAGCTTGCCGAACGCCACCGCCCAGGGAAACAGGAACGCCACCTCGAGGTCGAAGATGATGAAGAGGATGGCGACCAGATAGAAGCGGACGTCGAACTTCATTCGCGCGTCGTCGAAGGCGTTGAAACCGCACTCATACGCCGACAGCTTTTCCGGGTCCGGCTGCTGGAACGCCACGATGAACGGCGCGATCAGCAGCACGAGGCCGATGAGGCCCGCTACCCCTATAAAGACGACGAGTGGAAGATAGTTCTGTAGAATGCCGCTCATTGACGAGCCCTTTTTCCCGCGACGTCGGGGGAGCCGCGGATTCGTCCCGATTTGGAATTATTCTGAGCCTTAGCGCAGTGCACCAATGGGCGCAAGACACGCTCTTTTTAGGCCCTTTGCCGCCCCCAGAACGGTGGAAATCCCGGAATCACCCCGCGGCTGGTATGGAGCAGATCGCCATGCCCAGCAAGGGCGACCACAGTTTTACACGGTGGCTTGTTCTGAGATTGCGGGGCACGGACCGGGACAGCGATCTGCCACACAGCATCCGGTCAAAATGCCCGATTTTTTCGTGCGGCAGCGCACCCAGACCTTGGCAATAACGGCCGTGGCGGCCCTTTCCGTCACTCAGGCGACATACTCGCCCGGCCGGGTGGCGCAACGGGCGGCCGGTGAAGCTCGCGGGCGCAGGCAGGAACATGCGCGGCAATATCCTTATCCGCAGGCGCGGCTGGTCAGCCATGCGTCATGACGGGACCGCACCTCGTCCGGCGAATGTGTCGGGGCAGCATCCGATCCGGAGCGACCGCGAGCGCGGCGGCGACTTACTCGGCCGTCGCGCGCGCCGCGCTCGCATGAGCTTCGGGCCGGGGGGCATGGCCCGGGAGCTCATCGATCTCCCGATGGAAGATCAGCGGTCGTTCGGTCAGTGGAGCAGGCAGCGCCGGGCCTGCCCTCTCCTCATCCCGTACCTCACCATTTGTAGGAGACGCTGGCGGTCACGCGCCGGCGGTCGCCGTAGAAGCATGATGTGGCCGACGCACAGCTCGCGACGTAGATCTTGTCGGTTAGGTTGATCACGTTCAGCGCCGTGCGCCAGTTCTGCCATTCGTAGTGGAGCGCGAGGTCGCCAAGCACCACAGCGGGAACCTCGAGGGTGTTGGCGGTATCGGCCCAGGACGCGCCGATATAGCGGACGCCGCCGCCGAAGCCGAAGCCCTCGAGCGGTCCGTCCTTGAACGTGTAGTCGGCCCAGCCCGACACGAGCATCTCGGGCGTATTGGTCGGCGTCTTGCCGACCAGCGACGGGTCGAGATCCCGGCTGTTGAACAGATGATAGGCCGTGAAGGCGCCGATCAGCTTCAGCTCCCTGGTGGCGTTGGCCACCGCTTCGAGCTCGATGCCGCGCGAGGTCACCTCGCCGGTCTGGGTCTGCAAGACCGGCGTAGTCACCGTAGTCGTCGCGACGTTCTGGCGCTTCAGGTCGAAGAACGAGGCGGTGAAATAGCCGTCGAACCCCTTGGGCGCGACCTTCACGCCGATTTCAGCCTGCTTGCCGGTTTCCGGCAGGAACAGCTGGTTCTGTGCGTTGAGACCGATGATCGGATTGTAGCTCGTCGAATAGGAGACATAGGGCGCGATGCCGTTGTCGAAATTGTAGATCAGGCCGGCGCGACCGCTGAACTTGCTGTCATTGCGGCTGGCGACATTCGCGCCGGTGTCGCGGGCGTCTTGCGTCGTCTCGACCCAGTCGTTGCGGCCGCTCAGCACGAGCGTGAAATTGCCGAGCTTCATCTGGTCCTGGAGATAGGTGCCGGCCTGCTTCTGCGTGATGAGGAAGTTGCGGAACGGCGCGCTCGGGAGCGGAGTTTCGGCTGCCCCATAGACGGGATTGAAAATGCTGATCGAGGGCACGCCAAACCCGAAGGCCTGATAGTCGTCGATCTGATACCCCTTGAGATCGAGGCCGAACAGCATCGTGTGCTTCACGGGGCCGGTGTTGAAGCGATACTCCAGTTGGTTGTCGAGATCGGCCTGATTGGCCGTGTTCTTCGCATACCAATTGTAGCGATTGAGCGTGGCCGTGTTGATGTTGTCCCAGCCGTTGCCGACATACCCGCGATAGGTCACGTCGACATGCGCAAAGCGCGCATTCTGGCGGAACGTGAGGTCGTCGGTGAGATGGCGCTCGAACTGGTAGCCGAGCATCTCCTGCTCGCGGGTGAACTTGTCGACACTGGGATCGCCGACGAAGAAGCTTGTCGGGATCTTGCCGAATGGCGCGTTCGTCACCGTGCCCTGATAGGGCAGGAAGTTGATGCCGCGGGTGTCCTGCCTGGAGGCCGACGCCAGCACCGTGAACGTGGTGTCGGCATCCGGCTTCCAGGTGAACGACGGCGCAATGAAGTAGTTGTTGTCGGGCGTGAAGTTGACCTGCGTCGGGCCGTTCTGGACCTGGCCGACGACGCGGTAGAACAGCTTGCCATCCTGGGGCTGCGTCGCGACCGGCCCGCCAAAATCGAAACCGACATAGGCGTTGCCGAAATTGTTGACGCCGGTCTCGACGTAGCGGATCGGCTCGGCCGGCGGCATCTTGCTGATGACGTTGACGATGCCGCTCGGGCTCGATCCGCCGTAAAGCACCGCCGAAGGTCCGCGCAGCACCTCGACGCGTTCCATGTTGGGTGTCTGCAGCTTCCAGCTCGCATAGGAGGTGTAGAACAGCTGCATGCCGTCGAGGAACAGTCCGATATCGTCCGACTTGAAGCCGCGGATCAGCCACCAGTCGTTGCGCGTATCCGCGCCGAAGGTCCCCGCCCGCACGCCGGCGGTGTAGCGCAGGACCTCGTCGAGCTTGTTCGGCTTCTGGTCGCGGATCTGCTCCGCGCCGATGACGGACACCGATTGCGGCGTCTCCATGATCGGCGTGTCGGTCTTGGTGCCGGACGAGCTGCGGCCGGCGACGTAGCCATTCACCGGTCCACGCGGCGTCTCGACGAACCCGGCGTTACGCTGGGGCTGCGGCTTACTTCTATTCGCGGCCTGCACCGATCGCCGCGGCGCACTGCGTGCGGCGGACGCGGGTGCGCGGCGGCGCGCTTCCGGTGCGGTGACGGTCACGGACGGCAGGTTCTGCGCGCCGCTCTGCGTGGATGATTGTGCAAACGATGCCTGCGGCACCCAAACCCAAGCGGATGCAGTCGCCAACACGGCCGACCGCAGCATTCCAAGACTGTTCAACGCGCCACCCCAAGCTGCATGTTTGATGCGTCATGCCGCCGTGTCCCCGGGGCGGCATACGCTTGCGGTGACGCTTATGTGAGGGTGCACGAATTCCCTAATTGAAAGCCTCTTAGAGAGACTCTTAGAATCGATCCATTGTGCCCGGCAAATTGCGGGACGTCAGCGCGCGTTCTTCTCGCTCTCGAGCATCTCGGCGGCAATCGCCGTGAGCTGGTCGACCTGCCGCAGCAGCATGTCGAACTCGGCGGCGCTCAGATGTTCCAGGAGGCGGCGGTTGCGCTCCTGCGCGCCTTCGACGATCGCATCATGGGCGGCGAGGCCCGCCGCGGTGAGCGAGATCAGCACCTCGCGGCTATCCTTGGGATTTGCCGATTTCGCGATCAGCTTGCGCGACACCAGATTGGCCAGCGCGCGGCTGATCTGGCCTTTGTCCTGGCCGACCGCCTCGGCGAGCCGCGCCACGCTCATCGGCGGGCGCCGGCCGAGCGAGGCGACGAGACCGAACTCGACGGAGGACAATCCGGTCAGCCGCTTGTAGCGCAGGATGGCGCCGCGCTTGAGCAGATTGGCGAGCACCATCAGCCGCGAGGACAGCATCGCGGTGATCGGCGCCGGCTCGCTCTTGCCCTGCTCGGGGGCCATCCACCCGTCCCTGCTCGGTGTCTGGTTCATCGTCCACCTCTGCCAAGAAAGCCCGGCCCTGCCAAGCCTGAGCCGCGCAGCCGGCCGTCCTCCTCAAATGCGATTAAGAGGCATTCAGACGATCGTTGACAATGTCATCGAATTATCCTTCACTGCCGCCAAGACATCAAAAAAGGCCCGGTCAGCACGGCCGAGAGCGGGAGGACCAGCATGACCATCACCCAGCGGGATCGCGATCTCGGCACGGCCTATGCGATGAAGCCGGCGCACACACGCACCGAGCTCACCTCGGTCGTGCGCGGCACGCCGATGGGTGAACTGCTGCGCCGCTACTGGCATCCGGTCGGGCTCATCAGTGACGCCTCCGACACCCCGAAGAAAGTGCGCGCGCTCGGCGAGGATCTGGTGCTGTTTCGCGACAAGCATGGCCGCGCCGGCCTGTTGCACGCGCGCTGCTGCCACCGCGGCACCACGCTCTACTATGGCAAGGTCGAGGAGGACGGCATCCGCTGCTGCTATCACGGCTGGAAGTTCGACACCGAAGGCCATTGCCTCGAGCAGCCCTGCGAGCCCGACGGCGGCCAGTTCAAGGACAAGGTGCGCCAGCCCTGGTATCCGGTCGAAGAGCGCTACGGGCTGATCTTCGCCTATATGGGCCCGGCCGAGAAACGCCCGATGCTGCCGCGCTATGAGTGCCTGGAAAAGATGGATGACGGCGAGCTGGTCGAGGCCGACGATTCCTCGATCGGCGGCGGCGGTCCGGCGATCATCCCCTGCAATTGGCTCCAGCATTTCGAGAACGTGGTCGACCCCTATCACGTGCCGGTGCTGCACGGCTCGTTCTCGGGTCCGCAATTCACCAACATGATGGCCTCGATCCCGGAGGTGAAGTTCGAGAAATCGCCGCGTGGCGTCCTCGTGCGCTCCGAGCGCAAGCAGGACGACGGCAAGGTGTTTTACCGCGTCAGCGAGGCGGCGCTGCCGACGCTGCGCGTGGTGCCGAACCCGCGCGTGGCGCAGTTCGCCCGCGTCGAATCCATCGGCTGGGTATTGCCGATCGACGACACCTCGTTCCGCATCTATGTCGCCGGCCGCGTCAAGGCTCCCGGCGACATCAGCCGCATGCGCTCGAAGTTCAACGGAAAATTCTGGTGGGACATGACCGAGGAAGAGCACCAGCAATTCCCGGGTGACTATGAGGCCCAGGTCGGCCAGGGCGAGGTGACCGTGCACTCCGAGGAGCATTTCGGCCAGAGCGACCGCGGCATCCTGATGATCCGGCGCATGCTGAGCGACCAGCTCGACGCGCTCGCCGCGGGGGGCGATCCAATCGGCGTCTCGTTCGACGGAAGCACGCCGCCGGTCGAATTCGAAGCGGGGAATTACATCCGCGAAGGCTGAACCACCAGCCCACAGGGCTGGACCGACAACGACAACAAAGACAAATTGGGGGAAGCGATGGTCGATGTGACGTCACAGGTGTCGGTGCAAATGGCTGCCGCGGCAAAGCCCTCGGCGCGGCGCTACTACGTGCTGGGGCTGCTCACCATCATCTACGCGCTGAACTTCCTCGACCGCACGATTTTCAATGTCCTGATCGAGCCGATCAAGAAGGAATTTCAGCTCAGCGACACCATGATGGGCCTGCTCGCAGGCTTCGGCTTTGCGCTGTTCTATTCCCTCCTCGGCATTCCCATCGCGCGTGTCGCCGACCGGCTGAACCGGCGCAACATCGTGGCGGTGGCCTTCGCGTTCTGGAGCGCAATGACGGCGCTGTGCGGCGCGGCCACCAGCCTGACCTCGCTGGCGCTGGCGCGCATCGGTGTCGGCATCGGTGAATCCGCGGGCTCCCCCGCCTCGCAGTCGATCGTCGCCGACCTCTTCGCCAAGAATGAGCGCCCGCGCGCGCTCGGCATCTACGCCATCGGCACCTATCTCGGCGTCTTCCTCGGCTATTTCGTCGGCGGCTACGTCAACCAGCACTATGGCTGGCGGATGGCCTTCTACGTCGCCGGCCTGCCCGGCATCCTGCTCGCGGCCATCCTGTGGCTGACGATCTCAGAGCCGAAGCGCGGCGCCATGCAGGAGAGTTTTGTGCCCGAGCCGCTGGGGCCAACGCTGCGCTTCCTGGCCTCGCAGCAGAGCTTCATCATCGTCCTGATCGGCTTCTGCCTCACGACTTACACGAACTACGCCACCGCAGCCTGGATCCCGCCGTTCCTGGCGCGCGTGCACCATCTGTCGAGCGCCGAGATCGGCACCTATGCCGGCACCTTCAAGGGGCTCGCCGGCATGGCCGGCACCCTGCTCGGCGGCTTCGTGGTGGCGCAAATCAGCCGCCGTGACGACCGCTGGAAGCTGTGGGCGCCCGCGATCACCTCAGGGCTCGCCGGCCCGGTGTTCGCGCTGTGCATGCTGACGCAGGATTTCAAGATGATGGTCGCGATGCTGGCGCTGACCTCGTTCCTGGTCGGCTTTCATCTCGGTCCGATCTTCGCGATCGCGCAGACCGTGGCAAAGCCCAGCATGCGGGCGCTGGCCTCCGCGCTGATCGCGCTCACCGCCACCTGCTTCGGTCAGGGCGTCGGCCCGCTCGTCGTGGGCGTCGTCAACGACGCGTTGAAGGGCAGTTATGGCGCAGAGGCGGTGCGCTACTCCCTGCTCTCGGCGGCGGTCACGACCACGCTCGGCGCCCTGCTGTTCATCTGGGCCGCCCGCTCGATCCGGAACGATATTGGCCGGGCCGCGGCCTGAAAGCCGCCCCCCGCGCCACGACCCGGCGAAACCAGCCGGGCGGCGAGATGAAACCATTTTGCGGAACCCGCGAAACCATCCGGAAACAGATGGCCCTTAGAAGAAGAGCCCATAGACGGCGGCTAAGCCCGTCGGGAGGCTCATATGAACCACTCAATTCACTCTGCTGATCGTGCGACCCACCTGAAGATCGTGGTGGTGGCGCTGGTTGCCGGCATTGCAGTGGCCGGTTTCGGGATTGCTGCCCGTACCAACGCAGATTACGGCCAGACCGCCCAGTCCACCCAGATGATCAAGGCCGGCAAGCCTGTCGCGATCACCAGCGCTGGCACATCGGAGATTCGCTGATAAGCCCTGCTTCGGGCTGACCGGAGGCCGCCTGCGGGCGGCCTTTTTCGTTTTCCAAAGCAATGCTTAGCCGAGATGTGCTGGCGAAGCGCAACGTCCTTGACTTCACCAAGTCCCGCCTTTAAGTCCCCCCTCGTTCCGCGCGCTTTCAGCGAACCACGCGGGAGTAGCTCAGTTGGTTAGAGCGCCGGCCTGTCACGCCGGAGGTCGCGGGTTCGAGCCCCGTCTCTCGCGCCATTTTGGCAATCCCTTCATAGTCTTAGCCCGAACTTCTCGACGCCTTTCGCGGCCGTGGGCCATCGTCGGCGGCCGTCGGGAACCCGTGGCATAGTCAGCCCGCGTCCGAATCGTCTACGCCTTCCAGGGTTTAAGAAGGGAACCCCCACGCTTTCCCGGCTTTTCCGGGGCTTCCCCTGCAATTGAGGAGGCCAGACATGGCGAAGAAGGCAGCCGCTCCTGCCACCATCACGCTCAAGCACCTCGCCGCCGATATCGCGGAGAGCCAGGACCTGTCCAAGAAGCACGCTGAGGCTGTCCTGACCGACATGGTCGATCTGATCACCAAGCACCTGAAGAAGGGCGACAGGGTCCGCATCGTCGGACTCGGCATCCTCCAGGTCCGCAAGCGCGCCGCCCGTACCGGCCGCAATCCTGCCACCGGCGAAGCCATCCACATCAAGGCGAGCAAGAAGGTCGCGTTCCGCCCGGTCAAGGAGCTGAAAGAGGCGATCTGAGGTGATGTTTCATTAAGCCTGATCGGATCTCGTTCCGGCCGCACCACGGCCCGCTTTTCTGATATACCGCCTGCTTCCCCAAGACCTGCTTCCAAAAGCCCCGGCGGTTTAACCAGAAATGTCCTCCCTCACCTTTACGCACACCGTGACCGAGCGCTTCCTGCGCTACGTCACCATCGACACCCAGTCCGATCCAGAATCCCCCAGCTCGCCCTCGACCGAGAAGCAGAAGGATCTCGGCCGCATCCTCGCCGCCGAGTTGAGGGCCATGGGCGTCGCCGACGCCCATCTCGACGACTACGGCTATGTCTACGGCACGATCCCGGCCAACACCGACAAGAAGGTGCCGGTGATCTGCTTCTGCTCGCACATGGACACCTCGCCCGACGTGACCGGCAAGGACGTCAAGCCGCAAATGGTGAAGAGCTATCGCGGCGGCGATATCGTGCTGCCGGGCGATACCAGCCAGGTGATCCGCTTCGCCGAGCATCCGGCGCTGAAGAACCAGATCGGCAACGACATCATCACCACCGACGGCACCACGCTGCTCGGCGCCGACAACAAGGCCGGCGTCGCCGAGATCATGGATGCCGCGCATTTCTTCATCAACAACCCTGATGTGAAGCACGGCACCATCAAGATCCTGTTCACCCCGGACGAGGAGATCGGCCGCGGCGTCGACAATGTCGATCTGAAGAAGCTCGGTGCCGACTTCGGCTACACCATGGACGGCGAGAGCGCCGGCTGCGTCGAGGACGAGACCTTCTCGGCCGACGGTGCCACCATCACCATCAACGGCGTCAGCGCCCATCCCGGCTACGCCAAGGGCAAGATGGAGCACGCGATCAAGATCGCGGCCGCCATCGTCGAGCGGCTGCCGAAAGAAGGCTGCTCGCCCGAGACCACATCGGGCAAGCAGGGCTTTCTGCATCCGATCGGCATCGACGGCGCGCTGGAGCAGGCGAGCCTCTCCTTCATTGTCCGCGACTTCACCGAGGAAGGGCTGAAGGAGAAGGAGGCGCTGCTCGAGGATATCGTCAAGGACGTGATGAAGGACTATCCGCGCTCGACCTACAGCTTCGAGGTCCGGGAGCAGTACCGCAACATGAAGCAGGTGATCGACCGGCACCCGCACGTGCTCGAATACGCGATCGAGGCGATCCGCCGGGCCGGCCTGCGCCCGATGCGCACTGCCATCCGCGGCGGCACCGACGGCTCGCGCCTGTCCTTCATGGGCCTGCCCTGCCCCAACATCTTCGCCGGCGAGCACGCCTTCCACTCGCGCCTCGAATGGGTCAGCCGGCAGGACATGGAGAAGGCGGTGCAGACCATCGTCCATCTGGCGATGATCTGGGAGGAGAAGGCGTAGCTTGCGCTGGGTTTAAATTCCGTCGCGGCTCAGCTGTTCGTCCGTCCGGCCTCAGGCCGTCGCGGCAGCTTGCCCGCCGCGATACTCCGCCCACGCTTGCCGCAGGATTTGCAGCGATGAGGTGAGGAAGATTCCCGCCATTACCGCGGCGACAGCCAGATCAGGCCAAGCCGTCGCGGTGCCGAACACTCCAACGGCAGCAACCATCACGATGACGTTGCCAATGGCGTCATTGCGCGAGCAGAGCCATACCGACCGGACGTTGGCGTCACCGTCCTTGTAGCGCGTCAGTAGGAGAACCGAGGTCAGGTTAGCCGCCAGCGCGGCCAGGCTCATCGCGCCCATCAACTCCGCACGGGGAAGTCCCAGGACGAGGGTCTGGTAGACCGTCGACCCGAACACCCAGGCGGCCATGGCGCTGAGCGACACCCCCTTGAACAGCGCGGCGGTTGCGCGCGTCCTGATGCCCGCACCGATCACCGAAAGGCTCAGGCCGTAGGTGACGGTATCGGCCAGGAAGTCGAGGGCATCGGCCTTGAGAGCCTGCGAGCCGGCCAAATGGCCCGCCGTCATTTCGCTCACGAACATCGCCGCATTGATGGCGATGACGGTCCACAGCACACGCTTGTATCGCGGATCGAGCCCATCGAAGACCGGAACGCCTGCCGAGCAGCAGTCGCCGCAGCCCGATGTGGCAACGTCCTGCACTTGCGGTTTAGCGGCTGCCGTGCAGCACGCGTCGTTCGAGCAGCAAGACTCTTCGGGCATTCCAGGCTCCTCTCGGCATGCCATCTTACCATCAGCCCGCCCCGATGGCGATTTCCAGGGATGTTCCGCGTTGCGCCGCCTCGATCCGCCCCTTCGCACCGTTTCCCTGGGAGCAGGAAAATGAGAATCTTTCGAACTGACTGTAACCGGGGCGGCCATACGACCGAACTAAAGCCAAGTGGGTATGAGATCACCGGAAACTGAGCTCAGGGCACTGATGCTCGCCAGCCAGGACGGCGACGCCGCGGCACATCGCGTGCTGCTTGAGCGGCTGAGCCGTCATTTGCGCGCCTATTACAAGGGCAAGCTTGCCAGGATGGGGCGGGGTGCCACGGAAGCCGAGGATCTGGTTCAGGAGGCGGTGCTGGCGATCCACATCCAGCGCCATACCTACGATCCCGCAGAGCCGTTGACGCCCTGGGTGCACGCGATCGCGCGCTACAAACTGATCGACTATCTCCGCCGAAATCGGGCCTCGGTGACCGACGTACCGATCGACGAGGCGGGCGAAGTCATCGCCAACGACGATCACCTCAGCGCCGAGAGCAGCTTTGATCTCAGGCGGTTGCTCAAACACCTGCCGGAGAAGATGCAATGCGCGATCGAGGCCGTGAAACTCGACGGGCTAAGCGTCGCTGAAGCGGCGCAGCGCTGCCGCATCTCGGAATCGGGCGTGAAGGTCAATATCCATCGCGGGCTGAAGGCCCTGGCGGCGTTGATTGCACAGAGGACGCAAACATGAGGACGGACGAGCTGATCAGCGCACTGAGCGCGAGTGTCGAACCGATCAACCGGCGGCGGGTCAACCGTAGCGTCGGCATTGCGCTTGTGGTTGGAATGGCTGTTGCGATCGGAGTCTCGTTTTTGGCACTTGGTGCCCGCACCGACCTGACCACACCACGTCCCCTGATCTTTCTGCTCCTGAAGATCGCATTCGCGTTCGGCACCACAGGTGCGGCGGCGGTCTATCTGGCACGGCTGGCGCGGCCTGGCGGGGAACGAAGAGTATCCCCGGGCCTCGCCGCACTGCCCTTTGTGGCGATCCTCCTGCTTGCCGGCGTCAGCCTTGGGCAGGCGCCGAGCTCACACTGGGACAGGATGGTGATGGGCGATCAATGGCTCGAATGCCTCATCTCGATTCCGATCATCGCGGTCGTCCCGTTTGCCGTCGTCATTTGGGCCGTGCGACAGGCGGCTCCGACCAATCTGGTCCGTACTGGTGCCTTCAGCGGGCTCGTCGCAGGTGGCGTGAGCGCGATGGCCTATGCGCTTCACTGCACCGACGACTCGCTACCCTTCGTCGCGCTCTGGTATGGCGGTACGATCGTGCTGTGCACCCTCGCAGGCGCACTGTTGGGACCCCGGCTGCTCCGATGGTGAGAGGCCGCTCTCACGTCGGCGTGAGCTTGTAACCGTTTCGCGGATAGCTCCGAACTCCTCAGGAGAAGCGCAACAGAGGCGCTTCCGAAAAAATGATGGAGCCTGAACTATGTTGACGAAGAGCCTTCTCGCACTCACGCTTCTCGTGGCCGTGTCGGCCGGCGCCCATGCGGGCTCGACCATTTCCGACCGGAGCTACTGGCCAAATGAGGCCAGGCAAACCATGCAATCCAGAGCGTTTGTCCTACCTCAAGGCCCGTATTCCGCGTTGGCCTATGATTGGCAAGTTCCAGCGCTGCCCGCACCCGCGCCGACGGTCGGCACATCCGGATGGCATTATCAGGGAGGCCCCAAATCCCGTTAGGATTGCGCAATAACATGGTACTCCGCGATCGCTCGAAACGGTTAACCACCAGCGCTCCCTGCTCTCACACTTGTGAACCGGGGGACTTTCCAGTGCTGCCACCGTGTGAGAGTGTCGCGCCATGATGGCTCGTCGCATCCTCAGGCTCGTGCTCGCGGTCCTCGTGACCGCGGGGCTGACGGTTGCGCCGTTGGTGACACCAGCAGCGGCCGCCCCCCTGATTGCGACCGACATGCAGATGACCGACGCGCAGGACATGTCGGCCGATATGCCCTGCTGCCCCGACGAGCAGAACAGCAAGCAGTGCCAGGACTGCCCGCTCCTCGCGATCTGCATGCTGAAGGTGTTGCAGTCCGGACCTGCGGTCGTGACGGCGACCCGCTATGCGCGCGCCCTTGCACTGCTTCGGCCGCTCGATGATGCCATCGTCGACGGCCTCACCCGCCCGCCTCCGGACCACCCACCTCGATCGATCGTCTGACAGGCGCCCAGGCGCCTGGGTGAACATGCGTGCCGCAACCTCCGCGCATCGCTGCCTGCCGTCTCGCAACACGTCGTTGCGTGCGGCTCCATCAGACCCATCGAGGAATTGAAATCATGACAATGTCCCATCTCGCGCGCGCCGCCATGGCCGCGCTGATCGCCACTGCGTTCGCGGGTGTCGCGCGCGCCGAGATCAAGAACTACGAATTCCAGCTGGTGCAGCCGACCGTCAAGGCCGGCGCCGATCGTGTCGTGACGGTGCGGCTGGTCAACAAGACCACCGGCAATACAGTGCCCGATGCCGTGGTGTTCGCCAGCCGGCTCGACATGGCACCTGACGGCATGCAGGAGATGGCCACCAAGGTCACGCCGATGCCGGGCAGCGAGCCCGGCACCTACCGTTTCAAGGCGACCTTCGGCATGGCCGGACGCTGGCAGCTTTCGCTCGGCGCCAAGGTGCAGGGCGAAAACGGCACGGTCGACAACAAGCTCGTCGTCACGGCCGAGCAATGAGCAGGAGCCGCCTCATCGGCACTGCCGCTGCGCTTGTCGCAGCGGCAGGCGTCGCGCTGTCGGCTGGCAGCCTGCTGCCGCCGAACGGCGATCCAATCCTGTCCGCCGCCAATGCGGCGGATGCGCCCGCCCCGCTCTACTACCAGGACCCGGACGGCAAGCCGCTCTATTCGCCGACGCCGAAGAAGACCGATGACGGCCGCGACTATGTCGCCGTGCCGGCGCCGTCCGATGCCTCCGACCAGCCGGCGACGATGACCGCGGCCGAACACGGGGGTCAGCACAAGAGCGATCGCAAGATCAAATATTACCGCAACCCGATGGGCCTGCCCGACACCTCGCCGGTGCCGAAGAAGGATTCGATGGGGATGGACTACATCGCCGTCTACGAAAGCGACGACAGCGACGACGGCTCGGTAAAACTGTCGCCCGGCAAGATCCAGCGCAGCGGCGTCAAATCGGAGCCTGCCGAAAGGCGCCGGCTGCGGATGCTGGTGCGCGCGCCGGGCACGATCCAGCTCGACGAACGCCGGATCTCGGTGATTGCCATGCGCGCCGAGAGCTTTGTGCAGAAGGTTGCCGACGTTACCACCGGAAGCCGTGTGACCCGGGGGCAGCCGTTGATGGAGATCTACAGCCCCGCCGTGTCGTCCGCGGCGGCCGAATATCTCGCGACCATCACCTCGAAGACCACGGCAGGCATCGAGCCGTATGGCCGGGGCTCGCGGCAGCGGCTGGTCAATCTCGACGTCCCCGAGCCCGTCATCGCCGAGATGGAGAAGAGCCATTCGGTGCCGATTACCATCCAGTGGTCGTCGCCGCGTGACGGCATCGTGCTCCAGCGCAACGCCATCGACGGCATGCGCGCCCAGCCGGGCGACATCCTGTTCCGCATCGCCGATATCTCTCTGGTATGGGCCACCGTCGACGTCGCCGAGCGCGACCTCGGCGGTATCGCCGTCGGCCAGCCCGTGACGGTGCGCGCGCGCAGCTATCCCGGCCGGGATTTCAGGGGCCGCATCAGCGTCATCTACCCGCAGCTGAACAAGGAGACGCGCACGGCGCGGCTGCGGATCGAACTCGCCAACGCCGACCTCGCGCTGCTTCCCGACATGTATGTCGATGCCGAGATCGATACCGGCAATCCGGCGCCGGTGCTGGTGGTTGCCGAAAGTGCGGTGCTCGACACCGGCAGCCGGCAGGCCGTCCTGGTCGACAAGGGACAGGGCCGCTTCGAGCCGCGCGAGGTCAAGCTCGGGCGGCGGGGCGACGGCTATGTCGAGATCCGCGACGGGCTTGCCGAGGGCGACGCCATCGTCACCTCCGCCAACTTCCTGATCGACGCCGAGAGCAACCTCAAGGCAGCCCTCAAGGGGCTCGCCGAAGGCGGCAACGCCCAACCCACCAGTGCTCAAGGCACAGACGCGCACAGCGGCCACGCCATGGGAGGCAAGCCATGATCGCGCGCATCATCGCCTGGTCGGCACGCAACCTGCTGCTGGTGCTGTTCGGCACCGGCTTTGCCACTGCTGCCGGCCTCTATGCCCTGCTGCATCTGCCGCTGGATGCCATCCCCGATCTCTCCGACACCCAGGTCATCGTCTACACCGAATATCAGGGCCAGGCGCCCCAGGTGATCGAGGACCAGGTCACCTATCCCCTCGCCACCGCGATGCTGACGGTACCGAAGTCGAAGGTCGTGCGCGGCTTCTCCTTCTTCGGCGTCTCCTTCGTCTACGTCATCTTCGAGGACGGCACCGACATCTACTGGGCCCGCTCGCGCGTGCTCGAATTCCTCAACGGTGCCGCATCGCGCCTGCCCGCAGGCGTCGCGCCGACGATCGGCCCCGACGCCACCGGCGTCGGCTGGGTCTACCAATATGCCGTGATGTCCAAGGAGTTGAACCTCGCCGAGACCCGGACGATCCAGGACTGGAATCTGAAGTTCGCGCTCGCCAGGGCGGAAGGCGTGGCGGAGGTTGCGGGCGTCGGCGGCTTCGTCAAGCAATACAACGTCATCCTCGATCCGCAGCGCATGCGCGACCTCGGTATCACCATGCAGAAGATGCGCGAGGCCATCCTCGCCAGCAACGCCGACGTCGGCGGCCGCACCGTCGAGCTGTCCGAGTTCGAATATGTCATTCGCGGCAAGGGTTATCTGAAAAGTGTCGACGACATCGGCAACATCGTGCTGAAGACCGACAACGGAACGCCGGTCAAGCTGCGCGACGTCGCCCGCGTCGAGCTCGGACCGGACGAGCGGCGCGGCATCGCCGAACTCAACGGCGAGGGCGAGGTGGCGAGCGGCATCGTGCTGCAGCGCTTCGGCATGAACGCGCTCGACGTGATCGAGAACGTCAAGAAGCGGTTCAGGGAGATCGCGACCAGCCTGCCGAAATCGGTCGAGATCGTCCCGGTCTACGACCGCTCCAACCTCATCAAGGCCGCGATCGACACGCTCCGGCACACGCTGCTCGAGGAGAGCATCGTGGTGGCGCTGGTCTGCATCGTGTTCCTGCTGCATGTCCGCAGCGCGCTGGTCGCCATCCTGATGCTCCCCGTCGGCGTTCTGATGGCCTTCGGGGCCATGAAGCTGCTCGGGATCGGCTCCAACATCATGAGCCTCGGCGGCATCGCGATCGCCATCGGCGCCATGATCGACGCCGCCATCGTCATGATCGAGAATGCGCACAAGCATCTCGAGCGCGCCGAGCCCGGCCAATCCAGGGTCGCGATCCTGATCGAGGCCGCCGCCGAGGTCGGCCCTGCCCTGTTCTTCAGCCTCTTGATCATCACCGTCTCGTTCATGCCGATCTTCACGCTGGAATCGCAGGAGGGCCGGCTGTTCAGCCCGCTCGCCTTCACCAAGACTTTTGCGATGGCAGCGGCAGCCTTGCTGTCGGTCACGCTGGTGCCGGCGCTGATGGTGATCTTCGTCCGCGGCAGGATCATCCCGG
Source organism: Bradyrhizobium iriomotense (assembly GCF_018130765.1). Classification (GTDB taxonomy): domain Bacteria; phylum Pseudomonadota; class Alphaproteobacteria; order Rhizobiales; family Xanthobacteraceae; genus Bradyrhizobium; species Bradyrhizobium iriomotense_A. The sequence goes on along the minus strand of NZ_JAFCJZ010000011.1, from coordinate 208,489 downwards.
AGCACAGGAACCCGATCAATCGCTTCCTGATCTGGATCTACCGGCCGGTGATCTCAGGCGTGCTGCGGGCGCGGATCCCGGTGATCCTGCTCGCGCTCGGCGTGCTCGCCGCCTCGATCTGGCCGGCCGGCCGCCTCGGCTCCGAATTCATGCCGAACCTCAACGAAGGCACCCTGCTCTACATGCCGACGACGCTGCCCGGCATTTCCGTGACCAAGGCCGCCGAGCTGATGCAGACCCAGAACCGGATCATCCGCTCGTTTCCGGAAGTCGCCTCGGTCTACGGCAAGGCCGGCCGCGCGGCCACCGCGACCGATCCGGCGCCGTCGGAAATGTTCGAGACCATCGTCGACCTCAAGCCGAAGGAGCAATGGCGCACTGGGGTGACCATCGACAGCCTGATCGCCGAGATGGACAAGGCGCTGCAGTTTCCCGGCGTCTCCAACGCCTGGACCATGCCGATCAAGGCGCGCATCGACATGCTCTCGACCGGCATCCGCACGCCCGTGGGCGTCAAGGTCATCGGCACCGACCTCGTCGGGATCGACAAGCTCGCCCGGCAGATCGAGCAGGTGCTCAAGGCCGTGCCGGGCACGTCCTCGGCCTATGCCGAGCGCAGCCTCGGCGGCTACTATCTCGAGATCACGCCGGACCGCGAGGCGCTGTCGCGCTACGGCATCGCGGTGCAGGACGTGCAGGACACGATCGCCACTGCGCTCGGCGGCCAGGCCGTGACGACGACTGTCGAGGGCCGGCAGCGCTTCACCGTCAACATGCGTTATCCGCGCGACCTGCGCGACAATCCGAAGGCGATCGCCAGCGACATCCTGGTGCCGATGCCATCAGGCGGCGCCGTCCCGCTCGGCGAGGTCGCCAGCGTCACGCCGGCGCGCGGGCCGACCTCGATCCGGACCGAGAACGGACAGCTTGCCACCTACATCTATGTCGACATCCGCGACCGCGATCTCGGCGGCTATGTCGCCGACGCGCGCGCGGCGGTGCAGGCGAGCGTCCCGTTCCCGCCCGGCTATTATGTGGTCTGGAGCGGACAATACGAGTATCTGGAACGTGCCACGGCGCGGCTCAAGATCGTCGTACCGGTGACGCTGCTGATCATCTTCCTGCTGCTCTACCTCAACTTCCGCTCGATCACCGAGACCATGATCGTGATGCTGTCGCTGCCCTTCGCGCTCGTCGGCGGCTTGTGGCTGATGTGGTGGCTCGGCTTCAACCTCTCGGTCGCGGTCGCCGTCGGCTTCATCGCACTCGCGGGCGTGGCGGCCGAGACCGGCGTGGTGATGCTGATCTATCTCAACCACGCCCTCGCCGAGACCGAAGCGCGCTGCGCGCGCGCCGGCCGTGTTCTGACCCGCGACGATCTCGACAAGGCCATCATGGAAGGCGCCGTCGAGCGCGTCCGCCCGAAGATGATGACGGTGGTTGCGATCATGGCCGGCCTGCTGCCGATCATGTGGAGCAGCGGAACGGGATCGGAGATCATGCAGCGCATCGCCGTGCCCATGATCGGCGGCATGATCTCATCGACGCTGCTGACGCTGATCGTGATCCCCGCCATCTTCGGATTGGTGAAGGGTTTTGGGCTGCGTGCGGGCGAGGCGGTTGTCGCATCTGAGCAAATTCAGGAGGCCGCCGAATGAGCTCGCAACTCCACATGTTGCGAGCCGGTCGCAGTCGCACAGAGACGTGCGGCTGCGACGTTGAGTTCCCCACACGTAACACTATTGCGGGTCGACACTGTTCCCGCTGCCATGCTAGGCCAGCCGGATCGACAGCAAGAGTGAATTCGTGGTCCCGAACCGCCGGCCCTTCCAACTGAGCTCGACGCGCAACTGGCGCGGGCTCGTGGCTGTGGTGGTCGCGGTCCTGTATCTGCTCTCGGGCGCGCTCCATGGCGCCCATGACATCGATGTGACCAGCCCCTCCGGCGGCTCGGAGATCGCCTCGATCCTCGAGGACGGCGCGGCCGGCCGTGGCGACCACAAGGCGTTTGGCGGCCATCACTGCCACGGTTGCTTCTCCGTCGCCGTCATACAGCCGGTGCAGTCGGACACCGCGACCAATGTGATCGCCCCGCCGGTCCAGCAGCGGCAGACGGCGCTTGCCGGCATCGCGCCCGATACCGATTCCCCGCCTCCAAAACACCTGACCTGAACGGATCAGCCGGGCGCTGCGCGCGCCCATCGGTTCTCCTTCACGGGTCTTTTTCATGTTTCGCAGACGAACGGCTGCGCGCATCGCGTGCGCGCTGGCTATTCTCATCAGCCCACCCCTGGCGCTGACTTCACACGCCCAGACGCTGACCATGCGTGCGGCGCTCTCGCGCGCGCTGGCCGCAAGCCCGCGCCTGACGGCGGCGGAGCGCGACGTCGGCATTGCCACCGGCCAGCGCATCCAGGCCGGCGCGCTGCTCAATCCGGAACTGTCGTACGAGCAGGACGATTCGTTCGGCTCCGGCATCTATCGCGGCACCAGATCGGCCGAGACCACGCTCCAGATCAGCCAGGCCTTCGAGCTGTTCGGCAAGCGCGACGCGCGGATTGCCGCAAGCGCAGCCGGCATCCAGGTCGCCGCGATTCAGCGCAAGGCAGTCAGGCTGGAGGTGTTGTCGGAGACCGCGATCGCCTTCCTCAGCGTGCTCGGCGCGCAGCGGCGCATCCAGATCCTGGACGAGCAGATCGACGCGATCGACCGCTTGACGCCGCTGCTCCGCCGCCGCGTCGAGGCCGGCGCCTCCTCGCCGGCCGAGACCGGCCGCGCCGAGGTCGCCTCCGCGCTGGTGAAGGCTGACCGCGAGCGCCTCAAGGCGACGCTCGCGAGCGCCCGGCGCGAGCTTGCGGTGCTGATGGGCGATCCCTCAGCGAAATTCGGCGAGGTCTCCGGCCGGCTCGACACCACCGGGCGCCCGCCGACGTTCCAGTCGGTGGTCGCGGCCATCGACGCCAATCCGCAACTGGTGCGCTGGACCGCCGTCTATGCCCAGCGCAATGCCGAACTACTGATCGCGCGGCTCAAACCCTATCCCGACGTGCGGATCGCCGCGGGCTGGCGTCACTTCAACGAGAGCAATGACGACGCGGTGCGCCTCACCGTCTCGGTGCCGATCCCCGTGTTCGACCAGAACCAGGGCAATATCCTCTCGGCGCAGGAGAGCCTCGCCAAGACCAAAGCCGAGCGCGAAGCCAACCGCAACACGCTGATCGTGATTGCCGGCCGCGCCTATGACTCGCTGCAGGGCTCGCTACGCGAGCTCGCGGTGCTGCGCGAGACCGCCATCCCCAAGGCCGTCGAAGCGTCCGAGGCGATCTCGCAAGGCTACGGCCAGGGCCGCTTCACCCTGCTCGAAGTGCTGGACGCTCAGGCGAGCGTCACCCAGGCGCGGCTGCGCGAGCAGGAGGCGCTGCAGAATTTCCACGCCGGCGTTGCGACCATCGAAGGCCTCGTCGGCAATCCCTTTGCGCTGGCCCGGGAGAGCGCGCGATGAAGACATCCTCCACCATCCTCGTTGCCGTCATTGCGGCCGCCCTCGGCGCCTACGGCTATTCCATGCTCGTGCCGGCCAAGGTCGCCTCGACGGAGCATGCCGAGCATTCCGAACCGAAGAAGCCGAACGACCATGTCGAGCAGGACGAGCATGGCGCCGACCGCATCCGCATCTCCGACGTCAAGCTGGCCGCCGCCGGCGTGACCTTGGCGGATGCCGCGAGCGCCACGCTGACCGACACGCTGTCGTTCAACGGCATCCTGCGCGCCAACCAGGAGGCAGTCGTTCAGGTCACGCCTCGCTTTCCCGGGATTGCAAAATCGATCCAGAAGCGCATCGGCGACAAGGTCGCCAAGGACGATCTGCTGGCCGCGATCGAGAGCAACCAGAGCCTCACCGTCTATGAGCTGAAGGCTCCCATCGGGGGCACAATCATCGAACGGCAGATCTCGCTCGGCGAATACGCCTCCGAGCAGAAGCCGGCCTTCGTCGTCGCCGATCTCTCCACCATCTGGGTCGATCTGTCGATCTACCGACAGGACCTGAAGCGCGTGCGGATCAACGACGACGTGCTGATCGATCCCGACGACGGCCGCGGCGAGATCAAGGGCACGATCTCCTACATGGCGCCGATCGGCTCGAGCGAGACCCAGACCGCGCTCGCGCGCGTCGTGCTGCCAAATCCCGACGGGCGCCTGCGCCCCGGCCTGTTCGTCACGGCGCGGCTGATCCTCGCCGCCCGCAATGTCGCGGTCGCCGTGCGCCGTAGCGCGATCCAGGCGCTGGAGAACAAGACCATCGTGTTCGTCCGCGAGGACGGCGACAAGATCGAGGCGCGCCCCGTGGAGCTGGGCGATGCCGACCCGAAATTCGTCGAGATCCGCGCCGGCCTTTCGACCGGCGAGCGCTACGTCGCGGAGAACAGTTTTGTGGTCAAGGCGGAAATGGGCAAGGGAGACGCCGACCATGATTGACGCCCTGCTCGCCTTCTCGGTTCGCCAGCGCTGGCTCGTGGTCCTGCTCGCCCTCGCGGCCGGCGCCCTCGGCGTCTGGAATTTCACGCGCCTGCCGATCGACGCCGTCCCTGATGTCACCAACGTCCAGGTCCAGATCAACACGCGCGCGCCGGGCCTGTCGCCGCTCGAAGCCGAGCAGCGCATCACCTTCCCGCTCGAGACCGCGATGGGCGGCCTGCCCAGGCTCGACTATACGCGCTCAATTTCGCGCTACGGCCTGAGCCAGGTCACCGTCGTATTCCAGGACGGCACCGACATCTATTTCGCGCGCCAGCTCGTCAACGAGCGCATCCAGCAGGCCAAGGACCAGCTTCCTGCAGGCACCGAGGTCGCGATGGGGCCGATCTCGACCGGGCTCGGCGAGATCTACGTCTATTCGGTCGAGGCCAAGCTAGGTGCGAAGTCGCCGACCGGGGCCGAATTCACGCCGACGGAGCTGCGCACCATCCAGGACTGGATCATCAAGCCGCAGCTGCGCACCATTCCCGGCGTGATCGAGGTCAACTCGATCGGCGGCTATGAGCGGCAATTCCACGTGCTGCCGATCCCCGGCCGGCTGATGGCCTACAAGCTCGGCTTCCGCGACATCATGACTGCGCTGGCGGCCAACAATGCCAATGTCGGCGCCGGCTATATCGAGCGCAACGGCGAGCAATATCTGGTCCGCGCCCCCGGCCAGGTCGCCAATATCGAGGACATCAGGGACATCGTGATCGGCTCGCGCGGCGGCGTGCCGGTGCGCATCCGCGACGTCGCCGACGTCCAGGAAGGCCAGGACCTGCGCAGTGGCGCTGCGACCACGAACGGCGGTGAGACCGTCCTCGGCACCGCCATGCTGCTGATCGGCGAGAACAGCCGCACCGTGGCCCAGCGCGTCAAGGCCAGGCTCACGGAGATCGCGAAATCGCTCCCCGACGGCGTGATTGCGCGCGCCGTCTACGATCGCACGCACCTGGTGGAAGCGACCATCCAGACGGTCGAGAAGAACCTCATTGAGGGCGCGGCGCTGGTGATCGCGGTGCTGTTCCTGATCCTCGGCAACTTCCGCGCCGCGCTGATCACGGCCTGCGTCATCCCGCTCTCAATGCTGTTCACGATCACGGGCATGGTCGAGAGCAAGGTCAGCGCCAATCTGATGAGTTTGGGCGCGATCGATTTCGGCATCATCGTCGATGGCGCCGTCATCATCGTCGAGAACTGCCTGCGGCTGCTCGCCGCCGAACAGCACCGGCGCGGCCGGCTGCTGACGCTGGAGGAGCGCCTCCAGACCATCCGCACTGGTGCCAGCGAGGTCATCAAGCCGAGCCTGTTCGGCACGCTGATCATCGCCGTGGTCTATCTTCCGGTCCTCACCCTGACCGGGACCGAAGGCAAGATGTTCACGCCGATGGCGCTGACGGTGCTGATGGCGCTCGCCGGCGCGGCGCTGCTGTCGGTCACCTTCGTCCCGGCCGCGGTTGCCATCTTCGTCACCGGCAAGGTCTCGGAGACGGAGAACGTCTTCATGCGAGCCGCCAAGCGGTTCTATGTGCCGCTGCTCGAGCGCGCCATCCGCTATCGCGGCAGCGTCGCGTTCGGTGCCGTGCTGATTGTCGCCGGCAGCATCTTCGCCGCGACGCGCATGGGCGGCGAGTTCATTCCCAGTCTCGACGAAGGCGACATCACCATCGAGACCATCCGGATTCCCGGCACCAGCCTGACCCAAAGCGTCGACATGCAGCTTCGGTTGGAAAAGGCGGTGAAGCAGGTGCCGGAGGTCGCGACCATCTTCTCCAAGATCGGCACAGCCGAGATCGCCAACGATCCGATGCCGCCGAACGTCGCCGACACCTATGTCACGCTGAGGCCGCGCGAGGAATGGCCCGATCCCGCCAAGCCGAAGAATGAAGTGATCGAGGACATCGAACGTGCCGCCAACACCCTGCCCGGCACCGCCTACGGCATGACCCAGCCTATCCAGATGCGCTTCAACGAGCTCATCGCCGGCATTCGCAGCGACGTCGGCGTCAAGATCTTCGGCGACGACCTCGACGTGCTCGCCGGCATCGCCCAGCAGGTCAACGGCGTCGTTCGTGGCATCGAGGGCGCCGCGGACGTCAAGACCGAGCAGATCGCGGGCCTGCCGATCCTCACCGTCAAGCTCGACCGCCAGGCGCTGTCGCGCTATGGCCTCAGCCTCAGCGAGGTGCAAAACCTCGTCGAGATCGCCATCGGCGGCAAGCCGGTCGGCAAGCTGTTCGAGGGCGATCGGCGCTTCGACATCGTGGTGCGGCTGCCGGAAAGCCTGCGTGCCAACCCCGATACGATCAAGTCGCTGCCGATCCCGCTGCCGCCGGGCGAGGACGTCGCAGCCGTCACGAAAACCGCCTGGCCGGGGGCATCGGGGACGACGCCGCGCTACGTGCCGCTCTCCTCCGTTGCGGCAATCGAGATCGCGCCTGGCCCCAACCAGATCAGTCGCGAGAACGGCAAGCGCCGCGTCGTGGTGATGGCCAATGTTCGCGGGCGCGATTTGCGCTCCTTCGTCGCCGAGACGCAGGCCGCCGTCGCCGAGAAGGTCAAGCTGCCGCCGGGCTACTGGATCGGCTGGGGCGGCCAGTTCGAGCAGCTGGTCTCGGCCACCAAGCGGCTGACCATCGTGGTGCCGGTGGCGCTGCTGCTGGTGTTTTTGCTGCTGTTCATGGGCATGGGATCGGCGGCGGATGCGGCGCTGGTGTTTTCCGGCGTGCCGCTGGCGCTGACCGGGGGCGTCGCGGCGCTGCTGCTGCGCGGCATTCCCCTGTCCATCAGCGCCGGCGTCGGCTTCATCGCGCTGTCGGGCGTCGCCGTACTCAACGGCCTCGTCATCATCGCGTTCATAGAGCGGCTGCGCAGCGAGGGACGGCCCATTGCGGAGGCCGTGCGCGAGGGCGCACTGACCCGCCTGCGCCCGGTGCTGATGACGGCGCTCGTCGCCTCGCTCGGCTTCGTGCCGATGGCGCTCGCCACCGGCGCCGGCGCCGAGGTGCAGCGGCCTCTCGCAACCGTCGTGATCGGCGGCATCATCTCCTCGACAGTGCTGACGCTGCTGGTGCTGCCGGCGCTCTACGTGTTGTTCCGGCGTGACGGGGCGCACGAAACGCCTAGAATGGCGCCTGATTTGGCAGCGTCCGGGGAGCGTTAGGTTTGGGCAGCCACGACCATCACGGCCATCATCATGACCACGCCGGCCACGGGCATGATCACGACCACGGTCACGATCATGGTCCTGGCCACGCGCATGTCCATGCGCCCGCCAATTTCGGCAAGGCGTTCGCGATCGGCATCACCCTCAACACCGCGCTGGTCGTGGCCGAGGCGGTCTATGGCTATATCGGCAACTCCACCGCCCTGCTCGCGGATGCCGGCCATAACCTTTCCGACGTGCTGGGCCTGGTCGTGGCCTGGGGCGCCTCGATTGCGGCAAAGCGCGCGCCGAGCGGCCGCTTCACCTACGGCCTGCGCGCCTCCACCATCCTGGCCGCGCTGGCGAATGCGGTGTTGCTGCTGGTTGCGACCGGCGCCATCGGCTGGGAAGCGATCTTGCGCCTGCGCGAGCCGGAGCCGGTCGCGGGCGTCACCGTGATGGTGGTCGCCGGCATCGGCATCCTCATCAACGGTTTCACCGCCCTGCTGTTCGCCAGCGGCCGCAAGGACGACATCAACATCGAAGGCGCGTACTTGCACATGGCGGCGGATGCCGCTGTCTCGCTCGGCGTCGTGATCTCGGCCGCACTGATCATCCGGACCGGCTGGCTCTGGCTCGATCCCGTCACCAGCCTCGTCATCTGCGCCACCATCCTATGGAGCACGACCAGCCTCTTGCGCGGCTCGATCGACATGTCGATGGCGGCCGCGCCCAAGGGCACCGACCTCGCCGCGATCAGGGCGCTCCTGCTGGCGCGCCCGGGTGTGTCCGCGATCCACGATCTCCACGTCTGGCCGATCTCGACCACCGAGACGGCCCTGACCTGCCACCTCGTCATGCCCGACGGGGCCGGCGATGCATTCCTGATGGAGACCGCGCAGATGCTGAAGGCATCCTACCGCATCGGCCACACCACGCTCCAGGTCGAGACCCATCCCGATAATGGCTGCGCGCTCGCGCCGGATGATGTGGTGTGAGGAGGCTGCGTGACAGCTCCAATCTCCGCTGTCGTCCCGGACAAGCGCAGCGAAGCGGAGCGCTGATCCGGGAGCCATAACCACAGGATGAAGTTTGACGAAGACTCGGAGTTGCCGGTTTCGTGCGACAATTTCTGCCTGTGGTTATGGGTCCCGGCGTTCGCCGGGACGACACCGAGTGTTAGGCAGACAGTTTCCGCCTCAATAGCGTCTAAGCCGCCGCTACCCCATCTTCGCCGTCACGATCCAGATCGCCCCCTGCAGCGCCACGCTCTGCCCTTTCAGGAACGGCGCGAGCGCCTCGCGGATCGAGGCCTTTGCAGCCTCGTAGGTTTCCGGCGGATGGCCCTGCAGCGCGCGGCTGGCGGGGCCGATCTGGAGCGAGCCATCGACGGCGGCATCGAGGCCGCCGCCGATGGCGATATCCATCGCAAGATTATGCGGCTCCATTGCCACATCGACGAAGCCGGCTCCCTCAAGGATACGCATCACGCGCTCCCCTGAAGCAAAGGCGAACGGGCCCGGCTCCTCAGGCCCGACCGGCGGCATCTTCGGCACATGCTTATAGACCGCCATCAGCGGCGCCATCATCCACGGATTCTCCTTCGGCTCGCGCCAGCAGACGAAGGCGAGCCGCCCGGTGCGCTTCAGTGCACGGCGGAGATTGGCGAATGACGCGACGGGATCGGCAAAGAACATGACGCCGAAGCGCGAGGCCAAGAGGTCAAAGCTCGCTGGCTCGAACGGATGCACCGTCGCATCCGCCAGCACGAAATCGAGCGGCAGGCCCTTTGGCGCCAGCGCCCGCGCCTGCGACAGCATCGGCTCGGAAACATCGAGCCCGAGTGCGAAGCCATCAGGCGCGACTGCCTTCGCGAACGCCACCGTCGTCGCTCCTGAGCCGCAGCCGACGTCGATCACGCGCTCGCCCGGTCTTGGTCTGGCGCGGTCGATCAGCACATCGGCGATCGGTCCGAGCAGCTTTTCCTGCACGGCATGGCGGTCGGCCCAGCGCTGCCCGCTGGGGCCATTCCAATAGGCGATCTGGTCGGCGTTCTGCTCGTGTCCGCTCGGTTGCTGCATAGTGTCCCCGGTCATTTTCGTCCGCGCGATACCGCCACCGCGGTCCGACCGCATGCACCGGCACAGCGGCGATATCACGTCGGGATGCTTGGCGCACTCTCTCCGGAACCAACGCCAGTTGCCGGTTACACCCCGCGCCGCCGCCTGTGACGTTCGTCACACAGGGGCTTTTGCCTTGATGGCACTCTGCCACTACTCTGGTCACATTGCGATTTGGGGCTGCAATGGGCGCGATTCGGATTTTTCTGTTTTTATTGGCCGTCTTCTGTCTTGGCTGCGGCAGTGCGCAGGCGGAAAAGCGCGTTGCGCTGGTGATCGGCAATTCCGCCTACAAGAGCGCGCCGAGGCTTGCCAATCCCGTGAACGACGCCTCCCTCGTCGGCGGCATGCTGAAGAAGGCAGGGTTCGGCCTGGTTGATATCAAGCTCGACCTCAACGCTGCGGAGATGCGCCGGGCGCTGCGCGACTTCGGCGGCAGGACGCGTGAGGCCGATGTGGCCGTCGTCTACTATGCCGGTCATGGCATCGAGCTCGACGGCACCAATTACCTGATCCCCACGGATGCCAGCCTCGAGACGGACAGCGACGTCCTCGACGAGACGCTGCCGCTGGAACGCGCCCTGTTCGCGGTCGAGCCGGCCAAGCAGCTCCGCCTCGTCATCCTCGATGCCTGCCGCGACAACCCGTTCGCGAAAACCATGAAGCGGACCATCGCCGCGCGCGCCATCGGCCGCGGCCTCGCCAAGGTCGAACCAACCAGCCCGAACACCATGATCGCCTTCGCCGCGAAGGCCGGCTCGACTGCCTCCGACGGCGGCTCCAAAAACAGCCCGTTTGCCGCGGCCCTGGTCGAACGCCTCCCTACACCCGGGCTCGACCTGCGCAAGGCCTTCGGCTTCGTGCGGGACGATGTTCTTAAGAACACCGGCTACAAGCAGGAGCCCTACGTCTATGGCTCGCTCGGCGGCGACGACGTGCCGCTGGTTGCGGCGAAGCCGATCGTGGCCGGCCCGCAGGCAAACCCCGACAGCGAGATCCGGCGCGACTACGAACTGGCGCTTCAGCTCGGCACGCGCGACGGATGGACAGCGTTCCTCAATCGCTTTCCGAGCGGCTTCTATGCCGATCTCGCCAAAGGCCAGTTGAACAAGATCGCCGCCGAGGAAACTCGCGCGGCGACGGCAGAGAAGGCTCGGCAGGCAGAAGAGGAGAAGGCCCGGCTCGCCGCCGAGCGCGCCAACAAGGCCGAGCAGGAGAAGGCGGCAGCCGCCGCCAAGGCGGCCGAGGACAAGCGTCTTGCCGCCGAGAAGGCCAAGCAGGTCGAGGAAGCCAAGGCGGCCGCTGCCGAGCAGCGGCGCAAGGACGCCGAGGCGGCAGTGGCGAAGGCAATGGCCGAGAAGCAGGCCGCCGAAAAGGCGCTTGCCGAGAAACTCGCGAACGAGAAGGCCGCGGCCGAGGCGGCCGCGAAACGGGCCTCCGAGCAAAAGGCGCAAGTCGACGCTGAACAGAAGGTCGCAGCCGTCGCTCCGACTGCATCACAGCCGAGCCTGTCGCCTCAGGAGATGACAAAACTGGTGCAGTCAGAGCTGCGCCGCGTCGGCTGTCTGACAGCCTCGGCGGACGGCGACTGGAGCGCTTCGTCACAACGCTCGCTGACGCTGTTCAACAAGTATGCCGGCACCAAGTTCGACACCAAGCTCGCGAGCTTCGAGGCGCTAGACGCGATCAAGGCCAAGCCGGGCCGCGTCTGTCCGCTGATCTGCGACCACGGCTTCAAGGCCGACGGCGACGCTTGCGTGAAAATCACCTGCCGCGACGGCTACCGCGTCAATGACGACAATGACTGCCAGAAGGTGCAGGACAAGAAGCCGGTCGCGACGCGCGACGATAGCGCTAAGCGGGATGCTGAGCGCAAGAAGGTCGAGTCCGCACCGTCAAAGCCTCAGACAAGCGGGCAGATCATTTGCAACAACGCTGGCTGTCGGCCCGTGGCGAAGGGATGCCGTCTCGTCTCCTCGGGATCAGCAATGCCGGGTAGTGTCGCGCAGGGTATCTCCCGTGAACACGAGGTGTGTAACTGAGGGGACCATGACGCTCGGCTGGCGTGCATCGCACGGGATCCATCATCTTTAGTACGCCGCATGGACGTGACGACCCATCGTCTGATAGTGATCCTCTCGTCGCAGAAGCACCGCGCGCAGCGCGTCTCGCCTGTGCACACTACGGCCGCATTGGTTTCACCGAACCGCCGCATCAGAATCAGATGCCAACCAGATTTCGTCGATAGGATTCGCCGTTCCTCAAACTGGAAAGGCATGACCATGCGCAGCTTCACGGCATCCGTCATCGTTGCGGCCCTCTCCCTCGGAACACCTGCTCTGGTGCAGGCACAGGGCGCATCGTCGCAATCCGGCGCGGAACAACCGTCCGCTCAGTCCAGCACGGTGATCCGGAGCATACAGGTTGTGGACATCAAGGAATTGCAGCCGGCCGTGCGCGCGAAGGTCGATGAACTCGTGGCGCACACAAGCGACCAAGACATCCAGTCGCTCCGGCAGTCCATCGACGCCACACCGCAGGCCGCCTCAGTGCTCAAGGCCAAGGGCTTGAGCTCGTCACAAGTCGTCGCAATCAACATCGCCGACGGCGTCCTGACGATGTTCACCAAGACGGCCTGACATCAGGCGGGAACTCCAGGCCGAGGCACTGCACAGCGGCGGCGAGCACGATCGCCGTCTGCTCGGTCGGACGACGCGAAGCGCGCTACGAAAGTGAATTCCCCCTGCAGCGGGCTCGCCGCAGGGCTGCTCGCGTCCGATCTGAAAACCCTGACCGAGCCGCAAATTGGGGCCAGCTCGCGGCGCGCTCGCCCCTTGCTCCTCCCCCCGCCGGAGCGCTAAAGAGGCGCCGTGGGGCGGTTAGCTCAGCTGGTTAGAGCATCTCGTTTACACCGAGAGGGTCCGCGGTTCGAATCCGTGACCGCCCACCAGCCTTCGCCCGCTTCGCGGGCTACGGCTTGGCAAGCCAGCCAAAACGTGCACCGACGCGAAGCGGGCGAAGGCTGCCACGCCGAAGCCGAGCAGGCGAAGGTGGGCTTTTCGCAGCGAGCTACGGCTAGGCAAGCCCCACTCTCAATCCCCCGGCCTCCCCGGCAGCAGCGGCACCGCGTCGATCCAGACCGCTGCCGACTGGCACCAGATCTGCCTGGAGGGCCGCAACGCGTCGCGCTGGCGGATGCTGCCCCAGCGGATGCCCCAATCGTCGGCCTGATCGGCCTCGCCGCTGGTGAACAGCGGGGAACCGCAATCGCCGCAGAAATGCTGGAAGCGCATCCGGCCGTTGTCGCCCCGCTTGCCGTAGATTTTGGGCGTGCCGGCAGTGAGCGTCACGTCGGCCTTGGTGCAGATCGCGGTCACCCGGAACGGCGAGCCGGTCAGCACCTGGCAGTCGGTGCAGTGGCACACCGAGACCGCCTCGGGGTCGATCTCGGCCTCGAACGTGATCTTCCCGCAATGGCACTGCCCATCGATTTGCATGACCAGCCTCAAACAAAAACGGCGCCCGAAGGCGCCGTTTTATCATCTTTCGCTTGGGATCAGTGAGCGGTCAGGCCGCCGGCGGCTTCATCGCCATCCGGCTTCACCGTCACCTTGGTGTCCTCTTCCCAGACGATCGGCACCGGCTTCTTCACCAGCGCCTTGGCGACGACGTCGTCGAGGCGCGAAACCGGGATGATCTCCATGCCGCCCTTGATTGCATCGGAAATCTCCGTGAGATCCTTGGCGTTGTCCTCGGGGATCAGCACCGTCTTGATGCCGCCGCGGGCCGCAGCCAGCAGCTTCTCCTTGAGGCCGCCGATCGGCAGCACGCGGCCGCGCAGCGTGATCTCGCCGGTCATCGCGACATCGTGGCGGACCGGAATGCCGGTCATCACCGAGATGATCGCGGTGGCCATGGCCACGCCTGCGGACGGACCGTCCTTCGGCGTCGCGCCTTCCGGCACGTGCACGTGGATGTCGCGGCGGTCGAACATCGGGGGCTCGATGCCGTAATTGATCGCGCGCGAGCGGACGTAGGACGCCGCCGCCGAGATCGATTCCTTCATCACGTCGCGCAGATTGCCCGTGACCGTCATCTTGCCCTTGCCGGGCATCATGACGCCTTCGATCGTCAGCAGCTCGCCGCCGACATCGGTCCAGGCAAGGCCGGTGACGATGCCGACCTGCGGCTCGCTCTCGATCTCGCCGAAGCGGTACTTCGGCACGCCGAGCAGCTCTTCCAGAGTCTTCTCGGTGACCTTGACCGACTTCTTCTTGGAGATCATCAGCTCCTTCACCGCCTTGCGGGCGAGTGTGGAGAGCTCACGCTCCAGGTTACGCACGCCCGCTTCGCGGGTGTAGCGGCGGATCAAAAGCAGCAATGCTTCGTCGTCGATCGAGAACTCCTTGGAGTCCAGGCCGTGCTTGGACACCGCGTTCGGGATCAGGTGCTTGCGCGCGATCTCGACCTTCTCGTTCTCGGTGTAGCCCGCGATCCGGATGATCTCCATGCGGTCCATCAGCGGGCCCGGAATATTGAGCGTATTCGCGGTCGTGATGAACATCACGTTGGACAGATCGTAGTCGACCTCGAGATAGTGGTCGTTGAAGGTCCCGTTCTGCTCGGGGTCGAGAACCTCGAGCAGGGCCGATGACGGATCGCCGCGGAAATCGGCGCCCATCTTGTCGATCTCGTCCAGCAGGAACAGCGGATTGGACGACTTCGCCTTCCGCATCGACTGGATGATCTTGCCGGGCATCGAGCCGATATAGGTGCGGCGGTGACCGCGGATCTCGGCCTCGTCGCGCACGCCGCCGAGCGAGACGCGCACGAACTCACGTCCGGTCGCCTTCGCGATCGACTTGCCGAGCGAGGTCTTGCCGACGCCGGGAGGCCCGACGAGGCACAGGATCGGTCCGGTCAGCTTGTTGGCGCGCGACTGCACCGCGAGATACTCGACGATACGCTCCTTGACCTTCTCCAGACCGTAGTGATCAGAGTCCAGGATGGCCTGCGCGGCCTCCAGGTCCTTCTTCACCTTGGACTTCTTGTTCCACGGAATCGACAGCAGCCAATCCAGATAGTTGCGCACGACGGTCGCTTCCGCGGACATCGGCGACATCTGGCGCAGCTTCTTCAATTCATGCTGCGCCTTCTCGCGCGCTTCCTTGGAGAGCTTGGTCTTGGCGATCTTCTCTTCGAGATCGGCGAGCTCGTCGCGACCGTCGTCGTCGCCGAGTTCCTTCTGGATCGCCTTCATCTGCTCGTTGAGATAGTACTCGCGCTGCGTCTTCTCCATCTGGCGCTTGACGCGCGAGCGGATGCGCTTCTCGACCTGCAGCACCGAGATCTCGCTCTCCATCAGGCCCAGCACCTTCTCAAGGCGCGTGGTGACGGACAGCGTCTCCAGGATGCCCTGGCGATCCGCGATCTTGACGGCGAGATGCGAGGCAACCGTGTCGGCGAGCTTGGCGAAATCGGTGATCGCCTGCACGACGCCGACGACCTCGGCCGAGATCTTCTTGTTGAGCTTCACATAGCTCTCGAAGTCGGACACGACCGAGCGCGCCAAGGCTTCCGCCTCGACCGATTTCGCATCGGTATCGGCGAGCGCGACGGCAGTCGCCTCATAGTAGTCGGCGCGATCGGTATACTTCTGCACGCGCGCACGCTCGAGCCCTTCGACCAGCACCTTCACGGTGCCGTCGGGAAGCTTCAGGAGCTGCAGCACGCTGGCGAGCGTACCGGTCTCGTAAATGGCATCGGGCGCCGGATCGTCATCGGACGCGTTCTTCTGCGTCGCGAGCATGATCAGCGCGTCGTTCTTCATCACCTCTTCAAGCGCGCGGATCGACTTCTCGCGACCGACGAAGAGCGGAACGATCATGTGCGGGAAGACGACGATGTCGCGCAGCGGCAGCACGGGATAAGCGTGCGCTTCGCCATGGACGATGGTTGGCCGGGGTTTTGGATTAGTCATGGCCTTTTCCTTTTGCTTTGCCCCCTTGCACGCAGCCCGCCATGCTCATGCGCAACCGCCACAAGGTGCCGAGGTGATCCACAAAACCGGTCGGTCCTCTTGAAAAGTTGGACCGGCTCGCCGGATCGGAACAGAGGCGAATCTTGAAGAGAATTCTCACTCGCCGCCGACATTAGGTGGCTATCGACCCGGGGGGTGTCAAGTCATTGAAAAACGCGCGCCATCAGGCGCTTACGCACGCGGATAAGCGAACGCAACACCGGCTGCGGAGATACACTTCCGCAGCCCAACTTGATGAGACGATTGGAGCGTTCCAGCGCCGGGAAATCAGGCGCTGGCATTCTCGACGGCGCGATCGGTCCGATCGGCGTAGATGTAGAGCGGACGCGCCGTGCCTTCCACGACTTCGCGGGAAATCACGACTTCTTCCACACCTTCCAGGCCCGGCAGGTCGAACATGGTCTCGAGCAGGATCGCCTCGAGGATCGAACGCAGCCCGCGCGCGCCGGTCTTGCGCTCGATCGCCTTGCGGGCAACCGCGCCAAGCGCCTCGTCGGCGAAGGTCAGCTCGATGTTCTCCATCTCAAACAGCCGCTGGTACTGTTTCACCAGTGCGTTCTTCGGCTCGGTCAGGATCTTCTTCAGCGAGGTCTCGTCGAGGTCCTCGAGCGTCGCCACGACCGGCAGACGGCCGACGAACTCGGGGATGAGACCGTACTTCAGGAGGTCCTCAGGCTCGACGTGACGGAAGATCTCGCCGGTCCGGCGATCCTCCGGCGCGAGTACCTGGGCGCCGAAGCCGATCGAGGTCGACCGGCCGCGCGCCGAGATGATCTTCTCGAGGCCGGCAAAGGCACCGCCGCAGATGAACAGGATGTTGGTGGTATCCACCTGCAGGAACTCCTGCTGCGGATGCTTGCGGCCGCCCTGCGGCGGGACCGAAGCCACCGTGCCTTCCATGATCTTGAGCAAAGCCTGCTGCACGCCCTCGCCCGACACATCGCGCGTGATCGAGGGATTGTCGGACTTGCGGCTGATCTTGTCGATTTCGTCGATGTAGACGATGCCGCGCTGGGCACGCTCGACATTGTAGTCGGCGGCCTGGAGCAGCTTCAGGATGATGTTCTCGACGTCCTCGCCGACATAGCCGGCTTCGGTCAGCGTCGTCGCATCCGCCATCGTGAACGGCACGTCCAGGATGCGGGCGAGCGTCTGCGCGAGCAGCGTCTTGCCCGAGCCGGTCGGACCGATCAGCAGGATGTTCGACTTCGCGAGCTCGACGTCGTTGTGCTTGGTCTGGTGGTTGAGGCGCTTGTAGTGGTTGTGCACCGCGACCGACAGGACCTTCTTCGCATGGCTCTGGCCGATCACGTAATCGTCCAGCACCTTGCAGATTTCCTTCGGCGTCGGAATCCCGTCGCGCGACTTCACCAGCGAGGATTTGTTCTCCTCGCGGATGATGTCCATGCAGAGCTCGACGCACTCGTCGCAGATGAAGACCGTGGGACCCGCGATCAGTTTGCGGACTTCGTGCTGGCTCTTGCCGCAGAACGAGCAATATAGCGTGTTCTTGGAGTCGCTCGTGCCGACCTTACTCATTCATGTCTCCGTCCGCGGTTCGATCCCGTTCCGCTCGATCGCTCCATTCCGACACGATGGCCGGGATGAAGTTCAAATAGAGCAAATTCCGTACCA
The DNA here is from genome assembly GCF_018130765.1 of Bradyrhizobium iriomotense. GTDB lineage: Bacteria > Pseudomonadota > Alphaproteobacteria > Rhizobiales > Xanthobacteraceae > Bradyrhizobium > Bradyrhizobium iriomotense_A. The sequence goes on along the minus strand of NZ_JAFCJZ010000011.1, from coordinate 191,031 downwards.
AAAAAGACCTACGCGTTACTACATCCCGTGCGAATCACGGTCACTCGATTCTCCCGCGATCATAGCCGATCAATCGTAGCCAACCATGCTGTCACCCGACTATCAAGAATTCGCTAATCGGGGGTCGCCGGCTACCCGTGACAATACCGTGATTTCCGGTCTTGGCACGGGCGAAGTGACCGAAATCACCCCGGCGTTGCTGGATTACCACGAAATAACAAGCACGAAAGCGGAACTTTCTGCCTGCCGCAGGGCGCAAAACGACGTTTTGCAATGCGCCCACGCGCACCTAGCGTGAACGCCGCCCTGATGGGACCCCGGCGATCCCGGGGATCGCCGTTACGGTCCAGTAGTGCTACGGGGCCTTCGCCGGCGCCGGCTCCTCGGCGCGCTTGTCGATGACCTTGTCGACCAGGCCGAACTCCTTGGCGTCGTTGGCGGTCAGGAACTTGTCGCGTTCCAACGCATCCTCGATCGTCTTGTAGGTCTGGCCGGTGTGCTTCACGTAGATCTCGTTGAGCCGCTTCTTCAGGTTCAGGATTTCCTGGGCGTGCAGCATGATGTCGGTCGCCTGGCCCTGGAAGCCGCCTGAGGGCTGATGCACCATGATGCGCGCGTTCGGCAGCGAGAAGCGCATGTCCTTCTCGCCGGCGGCGAGCAGCAGCGAGCCCATCGAGGCGGCCTGGCCGGTGCAGAGGGTCGAGACCGGCGGGCGGATGAATTGCATGGTGTCGTAGATCGCAAGGCCCGACGTCACCACGCCGCCCGGCGAGTTGATGTACATCGAGATTTCCTTCTTCGGATTTTCCGCCTCGAGGAACAGGAGCTGCGCGACGATCAGAGTCGACATGCCGTCCTCGACCGGACCGGTCACGAAGATGATGCGCTCCTTCAACAGGCGCGAGAAAATGTCGTAGGCGCGCTCGCCACGGTTGGTCTGCTCGACCACCATGGGCACGAGGTTCATGTAGGTTTCAACCGGATCGCGCATGAGTCACCTAGGGTTTTGAGAGGCGGACATCGCCAGTCTTGGCTGCCAGATTGGGCTGGATGTGCCGGAAGGCCGATGGACGTCCCGTGATGCAGGAAGTTGGTAGAAGTAGAACGCATAGGTACAGGGTGTACCGACAGATATAGCCCAATTCGCGCCAGACAAGTGCGGAGCGAATTAAGGCTTAATCCACTGGGGACTTGAAGCTGATTCTCGCAAAAAGGCCCAGCCAGCCACATGGCTAGCCGGGCCTCATCCTTGATCATCCTTAATAGGAGGCTGCCTCAAATCCTTCAGGCAGCGGTCTTTTCCGCCTCGTCGTCCTTGTAGAGATCTTCGCGCGAGACCTTCTTCTCGGTCACGTTGGCGAGTTCGAGGATGAAGTCGACGACCTTGTCCTCATAGATCGGTGCACGAAGCTGGGCCAGCGCCTGGGCGTTGCTGCGGTAATAGTCCCAGACCTCCTTCTCGCGGCCGGGCATCTGCCGGGCACGCTCGATCACGGCGCGGCCGACCTCGTCGTCGGTCACGGTGATCTTGTTCTTCTCGCCGATCTCGGAGAGCACGAGGCCGAGCCGCACGCGGCGGTCGGCGATCTTGCGGTACTCTTCCTTCGCCTTGTCCTCGGTGGTGTCCTCGTCGGCAAAGGTCTTGCCGGCGGAGTCCATCTCGGCCTTGACCGAGTTCCACATCAGATTGAACTCCTCGTCGACCAGCGAGGGCGGCGCCTCGAAGCGATGCGCTTCGTCGAGACGGTCGAGCAGCGCGCGCTTGACGCGCTGGCGCGTCGCGGTCGCGAACTCGGCAACCAGACGCTCGCGCGCGGCTTCCTTCAGCTTGTCCAGCGATTCCAGGCCAAGCGTCTTGGCGAACTCGTCGTCGATTGCGACGTCCTGCGGCGCTTCGATCGTCGTCGCGGTGGTTTCGAACTCGGCGGGCTGGCCGGCGAGCTTTTCGCTCATGTAGTTCTTGGGGAACGTCACCTTCAGCGTGCGCGTCTCGTTCGCGCCGATGCCGATGAGCTGCTCCTCGAAGCCAGGGATGAACGTGTTGGAGCCGATCACGACCTGGATGCCCTCGCCGGCACCGCCCTCGAAGGCTTCGCCGTTGATCGAGCCCTTGAAGTTGATGGTGACGCGGTCGCCAGAGGCAGCCTTTTCGCCCTCACCCTTCGCGGCATAACCACGATTGCTGTCCGCGATGCGCTTGATCGCCTCATCAACGTCGGCGCCGGAGACCTCGGCAACGGGCTTCTCGACCTGGAAGGTCTTGAAATCGGCGAGCGCAATCGACGGCACCACCTCGATCGCGACCGTGTAGGTCAGATCGGTCTTGCCGCTCAGCAGTTCCTCGACCTCGGCCTGCTCGGTCGGCATCGTGATCTTCGGCTCGGTTGCGAGACGGAAGCCGCGCTCCGAGAAGAGCTGCGTGTTGGTGTCGCGGATGGTCTGGTCGATGGTCTCGGCCATCACCGAACGGCCATAGACCTTCTTCAGGTGCGTGACCGGCACCTTGCCGGGACGGAAGCCGTTGATGCGGACCTTGTCCTTGAGATCGACGAGCTTGGCGCCGGCCTTGGCGTCGAGATCAGACGCAGGAACGCTGATCTTGAACTCGTGCTTCAAACCTTCCGAGAGGGTCTCTGTGACCTGCATGGCGTCCAATCTTCTTTTCGTTCGGCCCCGGCGCGCATGCGTCGGGACGCTGTCATTAATCGATCCGGCGCGAGGCAAACGCCTCAACGCCGGTGGTTCATCGGACCGGCTTCAGGCGGACAACCATCCGCGAGGAGCAAGTCCTCGTAATCCGTGCAAACGCGATAAGCGCTTGGTGCGGGCGGAGGGACTCGAACCCCCACAACTTTCGTCACTGGAACCTAAATCCAGCGCGTCTACCAGTTCCGCCACGCCCGCGTGAATTTGCATCAAGACCGGCCGCGATGCCGCGGGCGGCCGGGCTTATAACATGTGCTTGACTGTTCGCAGCAAAAAAATGGCTTGCTGGCTGCAGGCTTCAAGTAGGCACGACGGCTGGACTTATCCAGCGCGGCGTGGTCCGGATCGCGCCATGAAACCGCGGATTTTTGACCCGACGAGGCGCGAGGTTTTGGCCGGCCTCGGAGCCTCGGCGGCCGGCCTGATTGTGGGCGGAGCAACCCCGCCTGTGACCGCCCAGATTGCCCTCCAGGCAAGGTCGGGGACCCTGCCTTTGAAACCGGGGCAGCCGGCTACACCGATCTGGGAGCTGGCTGCCGTAAGCCATCTCAGGGCCGTCCGTCTCAAGCGCTTTGACCGCTGCGAGGTGGTGTTCCGGAACGACCTGCCTGTACCGCTTGCACCAGTCTGGTACGGCCTCAATGCCCCGGCCGCCGCCGCCGATCCGCTCCGGGGACGGGCACCGGCTCCGCCTAGTGCGGTTGAAACATCAGTTATTTCAATACCTAATGCAGGAACCCTGCTGGCCGACTTCCGGCTGTTCGAGGACGGCCTGAAGCAGCCCGCGCGCCCGCTTCCGATCATCGCGGTTGAGACCAGCCCGGTCGCCGTCGATCGCGACGAGATCCTGCTGATCGAGGAATGGCGCCTGCGGCCCGATGGCACCGCGGTCCCACCGGGTCAGGATCCCAAGGACACGACACCGCTCTACACGGTCAACGGGCAGACTTCATTCGAACTCTCAGCCGCAGCTAATGAGCGGCTGCGGCTGCGCTTTATCAATGGCTCCCAACGTACTGTTCTGGCAATCAAATTGGAAAGCCATGAGGTTCGCGTGATGGCCCTGGACGGGCAGCCCGCCGAGCCGTTCCCGGCCCGCAACGGCGCCCTGGTGCTGGCCCCCGGCGGACGGGCCGACGCGTTTGTGGATACGGCCGCATCGGCCGCATTCCTGCTGCATGACGGCAAGGAGGCGCGCCAGGTGGGCAGCCTCAAGATATCAGGCCAATCGGAGCGGCGCGCGCCGCTATTGCCGCCGCAGCCACTGCCGTCGAACGACCTTCCCGAGAAGCTCGATCTGAAAGGCGCCCTGCGGTTCGATGTCGCGCTTGGCGCAGCTCAGTCCGGTTGGGCACGGCCCGCAAACTTCTCCACCGCCTCCGCCCCCGCCTTCCGCTCCAAGGCCGGCCGCACCATCGTGGTGGCCCTCAAGAATTCCGCTCCCATCACCACCGTCTTCCACCTGCACGGCCACCCCTTCCGCCTGCTCGACAAGCTCGACGACGGCTGGAAGCCCTACTGGCTCGACACGCTCGCGATCGAGCCCGGCCAGACCCAGCGCATCGCGTTCGCGGCGACCTCCCCCGGACGATGGCTGATCGAGTCGGTTGTAACGGACTGGGCCGCGCCGCGCCTGGTGCGCTGGTATGGGGTGGAGTGAGCGCCTACTGGCGGGTCCAGACGTAGCGAGCGTCGGGTTCCTTCTCCTCATTCCGCGCCCCATCGGTCTCCTCGACCAACGCGAACCCGCGCGCCTCATAGAAGCGCCGCGCGGGCGCATTGCGCTGGAAGGTCCAGAGCTCCAGCCGTCCGCTGGCGCCTTGGCGATGTCGAGGAGTTCGGTGCCGACGCCGCGGCCCTGCGCAACCGGAAGCACGTAGAGCTGTTCGACCCAGCCCTCGCGGAAGGCGATGACACCACGCAGGAGGTCATCAGCGAACCATCCCCACACGCGGCACGTCGGAAAGATACGTTCGCGATAGAACCAGCGATCCTCCTCCGGTGTGTGCAGCCCGACCAGCCACGGCATCGCCTGGTCAAACGCGATCCGATGGACGCCCGCCGCCGCGCCCATGTCGGCGAGCGCGAGTTGCCTCAGCACTAGTACTCCACTCCCAGCGCATCGTAGATGCGCCGATGCACGGCCGGCAGGGTCTCGGTGAGATCTTCCGCAATCAATCCCGGCCCCGCCTCGCTTGCCGCCTCGCCGTGCATCCAGACGCCGATGCTGGCGGCTTCGAACGCGGGCACGCCCTGCGCCAGCAGTCCGGCGATGATGCCGGAGAGCACGTCACCGGCGCCGGCGGTGGCCAGCCAGGGCGGCGCGTTGGCGGCGATGGTGGCGCGGCCGTCGGGCGCGGCGATGGTGGTATCGGGCCCCTTCAGCAGCACCACCGCGCCGGAGCGCTCGGCGGCGGCGCGCACGCGTTCGAGCTTGGAGCGGCCCGGATGCTTGTTGCTGAGGTCGGAGAACAGGCGCGGAAACTCGCCCTCGTGCGGGGTCAGCACCACTGCACTGTCCTGGGACGACTTGATCGATTCGAACAAGCGCTCGGGATTTGCGGCAAAGCTCGTCAGCGCATCCGCGTCCAGAACCAGATGCCGCTGCGCGGTGAGCGCGGTGTGGACCATGTCGCAGGTGCGCTCGCCGATCCCGGCGCCCGGACCGATGATGCAGGTGTTGTAGCGCTTGTCGCCGAGCATCTCGCCGAACTCGACCACAGTATCGACGGGGCGCACCATCACCGCCGTCAGCGCACTTGCATTGATCGCGAGCGCATCGCGCGGGCTCGCCAGCGTCACCAGGCCCGCGCCGGCGCGTAACGCGCCGCGCGCGGCAAGCCGCGCTGCGCCGGTCGCGGCTGCGTCGCCCGATACCGCGAGCACGTGGCCTCGCGCATATTTGTGGCCGTCGATGCGCGGCACCGGAAAGGCCCCGCCCCAGAAATCCGGATCGTTCTCGAAAATCTGCGGCCCGATCTCGTCCAGCACCTGTGCGTCGATACCGATGTCGGCAACCCGCACCCGGCCGCAATGCACCCGTCCCGGCAGCAGCAGGTGCGCCGGCTTCTTGCGGAAGAACGTGACCGTCTCGGTGGCGTTCACGGCCACGCCCAGCACGGCGGCGCTGGTGCCGTTGATCCCGCTCGGCAGATCGACCGCGAGCACCAGGGCGCCGTTGGCGTTGATGGCCTCGATCATCTCCCGCGCCTCGCCCTCGACGGAGCGGCTGAGGCCCGCGCCGAACAGCGCATCGATGATCAGCGCAGGTTTTCCGATCGCCTGCGGATTGAACGGGAGCACCGGATGCTTCCAGCCGCGCGCGGCGGAGGCCGCATCGCCCTGGAGCTGATCGCGCTCGCACATCAGGATCACCGAGACCTCGCGGCCTTGCGCGGCGAGCTCGGCGGCTGCGACAAAACCGTCACCGCCATTGTTGCCGGGGCCGGCCACGATCAGGATCGGCCCCTCCTCCACCAGCGCATTGGCGGCTTCAGCGACCGCCTGGCCGGCGCTCAGCATCAGCTTGAAGCCGGGCGTGCCGGCGGCGATCGCGAGCTGGTCGGCCCGCTGCATTTCGGCGTTGGTCAGAACTTCCATGCCACTTCCCTGGTACAAACGCCTCTTCAGCAGGCATCTTTTATGCCGATCCGGCGCCGGGAACACAGATCTGCACAGATACTGAACTATTTGCCTATTTCGTAGTCTTCGGTATTTTGGCCCGGTCGGCGCCACCTATCAGAGATGCTCGTTAAAAGGCTGATAACGCTCCAATAATCAGGGCATTTGCAACTTGGCATAGACCCTGCTTTCGAGGAAGCCGCTTCGGTTCGTCGTGCTCACTGACGCTTATCTGGGTGTGGCCGGCCGTTGTTGCCGGACTGGTCAGGGATCCCGGCATAGCGAAGACAAAATCGTGCGTGAAGAAAAGCGCATCCTGACGAAGACGTTGCTATTTGATCGAAAGGCCGGGAGGCGCGCAGTGAAGAAAATCGAAGCCATCATCAAGCCGTTCAAGCTCGACGAGGTGAAGGAAGCGCTTCAGGAAGTCGGCCTTCAGGGCATCACCGTCACCGAAGCCAAGGGCTTCGGCCGGCAGAAGGGGCACGCCGAGCTTTACCGCGGCGCAGAATACATCGTCGACTTCCTGCCCAAGGTGAAGATCGAGATCGTGATCGGCGACGACCTGGTCGAGCGCGCCATCGACGCGATCCGCCGCGCGGCGCAGACCGGACGCATCGGCGACGGCAAGATCTTCGTCTCCAACATCGAAGAGGCGATCCGCATCCGGACCGGCGAATCCGGGCTGGACGCTATCTGAGCCGGGTGCTATCCCGCATTTTGCGACACTCTGACAAGAAATAAGGCTGCTTCGGCGGCCTGATTTCGTTTGTGCGGTCGCGCAAAACTCGCCCAAGCGAGAATAATTTTGCTCATCTGGAAACCGACCCGCAGAGCCAAAAGGGGTATGCATGAAGACCGCCAAAGACGTCCTGAAATCGATCAAGGACAACGACGTCAAATACGTCGACCTGCGCTTCACCGATCCGCGCGGCAAGTGGCAGCACGTCACGTTCGACGTCAGCATGATCGATGAGGACATTTTCGCCGAAGGAACGATGTTCGACGGCTCCTCGATCGCCGGCTGGAAGGCGATCAACGAGTCCGACATGTGCCTGATGCCCGATCCGGTGACCGCGACGATCGATCCGTTCTTCGCCGAGACCACGATGGTCATCACCTGCGACGTGCTCGAGCCGACCACCGGCGAGCCCTACAACCGCGACCCCCGCGGCATCGCCAAGAAGGCCGAAGCCATGGTGAAGTCGATGGGCGTGGGCGACAGCGTGTTCGTCGGCCCCGAAGCCGAGTTCTTCGTGTTCGACGACGTGCGCTTCTCCTCCTCCCCCTACAACACCGGTTTCCGCCTCGACTCCTCGGAGCTGCCGACCAACACCGACACGGAATATGAGGGCGGCAACCTCGGCCACCGCATCCGCACCAAGGCCGGCTACTTCCCCGTCCCGCCGCAGGACTCGGTGCAGGACATGCGCTCGGAGATGCTCGGGGCCATGGCCAAGATGGGCGTCAAGGTCGAGAAGCATCACCACGAGGTCGCGTCCGCCCAGCACGAGCTCGGCATGAAGTTCGACACGCTGACGCTGATGGCCGACCACCTGCAGATCTACAAATACTGCATCCATCAGGTCGCGCACATCTACGGCAAGACCGCCACCTTCATGCCGAAGCCGGTCTACGGCGACAACGGCTCGGGCATGCACGTGCACCAGTCGATCTGGAAGGACGGCAAGCCGGTGTTCGCCGGCAACAAATATGCCGACCTGTCGGAGACCTGCCTCCACTACATCGGCGGCATCATCAAGCATGCCAAGGCGATCAACGCCTTCACCAACCCGTCGACCAACTCCTACAAGCGCCTGGTCCCGGGCTATGAGGCCCCGGTGCTGCTCGCCTACTCCGCGCGCAACCGCTCGGCCTCATGCCGCATCCCCTACACCGCTTCGCCGAAGGCCAAGCGTGTCGAGGTGCGCTTCCCCGATCCGCTTGCCAATCCCTATCTCGGCTTCGCCGCGATGCTGATGGCCGGCCTCGACGGCATCAAGAACAAGATCGATCCGGGTCCGGCGATGGACAAGGACCTCTACGACCTGCCGAAGGAAGAGCTGAAGCAGATCCCGACCGTCTGCGGCTCGCTCCGCGAGGCGCTGGAAAACCTCGACAAGGACCGCGGCTTCCTCAAGAACGGCGGCGTGTTCGACGACGACTTCATCGACGCCTATATCGAGCTGAAGATGACCGAGGTCGAGCGTTTCGAGATGACCCCGCACCCGGTCGAGTTCGACATGTACTATTCGGGCTAAGCGGCCTGAACTCTCTGCAACAAGCAAAAGGCGCTCCGAAAGGAGCGCCTTTTCGTTTGGGTCGATCGCAGGGTACGGCGGCCGAGGCGCAATCCGTCCTCCACTACAATCGGTTTGGCTTCGTTCTACCCGTCGCACAGATCACTTGCGGACATCCGACGGGGACGCGCCGTAGACGCGGCGAAAGGTGCGATTGAAGTACGAGATGTCGTTGAAGCCGGACCGGTGCGCGATTTCGCTGATCGACCGGCCTGCAAAGTTCACGTCGGTGAGCATCTTGTAGGCCGAGGCCAGCCGCTGATTGAGCACGAACTCGGTAAAGCTCGTACCCTCGAGCTCGAACAGCCTGCGGACATAGGATTTTGAAATACCCTGCTTGGAAGCCACAGAAGCCAGGCTCAGCCCGGGATTGCCGGACTGCGCGCGAATGAGCGCCTTGATGCTCCGCATTCTGGCGGCTGCAACACCGCGCGCGTTTGCCATCTCGGCGACATCCGGAGTCGCGCCCAGCAGCAGGGCGCCGAGATCGAGCATATGGTTCACGACGGTCCGCCGCATTGCGGCGTTCGCGAGCGTCTGACGCTCGTTGACGATGCCGAGATAATCCAGAAAGAGCGAAAGCGCCGGATTGTGCCTGTCCAGCCGCTTGCCGATGGCGTCGTCGAAGTTCGCGACCAGAGGCGCAATCAGTGCGCGGCTGATCCGCCAGCTGACCACACGCCGCGTCGTGTAATTGGTCGCGGTCCCCGGCAATCCATTCGTGGTCAGGATCGCATCGCCGGGACCGAGATGGGTCTCGTGACCATTCTGATTGTGGATCGCCACACCCTCGCGGTTGAGCACGATCACCGGATCGTCGTTGTCGATCATCGCTTCGGTGTGGCGACAGAAGATCGGAGAGACGGTCGCGGCCGCGACGGACATTCCAGGCAACGCACGCAGCTTCATGTCGATCTGAAGTGCCGTGTCTGGCAGCGGCTCGATCTCCAGCTTGAGAATTTCGCGCCCGTAGATCTGGTGAAAAGCCTCCGTTCGGTCGCGGTCGGCAAATGCGGAGCTGGACAGCTCCAATGCGATCAATTCGTCGCCATTATCCAACGCACCGCTCCATAAGAGTAGATTGCCCGGCGCTCCTTTGTCGCAGGAAATCCAGCGGTGTTCAAAGGGCCTTCATTGCGATGTCCCGTTCGGATCGCCCGGCGCTTCAGGCGCGGCCTGATGCGACGTCGGTTCAGGGCCGACGCGCCCATGGATGTGGCAAGGCGATCACAGTTGATAGTTATCGTCCTGCTTGTGGTGATCTGTCCAAGTCGGTGTAGCGCGTGCCCCAAGCCGAAGCAGCCCCGCTCCCAGTATACCTGCCTGACGGCACTTTCGAATGCGCGCACCGGTTGCAGGGGGCTCAATGGCAATCATGGGAAGACTTGTTTCGGCTTCTACCTTCGGTCCACCTGACGAAATCCAGCTGCCGGGCAAGCGCCTTGTATCTGGGCATGGCGCGTGTCGCAGCGAGCTTCCCATGAAGATTACCGCCTTGGCACTTGCGCTCGCCGTCACGTTCCCCTCGCTGTCCATGGCCGCGGACATGGCGGTGAAAGCGCGGCCGGCTGTCGTCGCTTCGCCTTCCGTTACATGGACCGGCTGGTATGCCGGTTTAAACGTCGGTGGCGCCTGGAACGACACGTCGGATACGGTGTTGCCGGTCGCAGGATACTTCAATCCCGCTCTGCTACCCGCTAACCCTGCAAGAACCGATTCTGCCGATTTCCGAGGTTCTGGTTTCACAGGCGGCGTACAACTCGGTTACAACTGGCAGGCCGACAGATGGCTGCTCGGTATCGAAACCGACATCAACTACAACGGCGTTCGCGACAGCAATTCAGTCAACCGCCCGCTCGCAGCGCCTTTGACTGGAAGTTTTATCCATGCGGAGACCGAGCGACTGAACTGGTTCGGCACTGTGCGCGGCCGGATTGGCGGGCTGGTGACGCCGAGCTTTCTTCTCTACGCAACAGGGGGCCTTGCGTACGGGCAGGTCAAGTCGACAAGCAACCTGCTGTTTACGGCGTCCGGCGACACCTATGTCGGATCGCTTGATCAGACTCGGGTGGGATGGACTGCAGGTGCGGGCGGCGAGTGGAAGTTCGCACCAAACTGGTCGCTCAAGGCCGAGTACCTCTATGTGGACCTCGGCAAGACGAGCTACACCGACACTTGCATCACGCCCGTGGGCATATGCAATTTCGTGACGCCGCCAATTGCGTACCAGACCGACCTGCACGTCCGTGAAAACGTCGCGCGCTTTGGCGTGAACTACCAGTTTGGCGGCCCGATCGTCGCGAAATACTAGCGGACGAGAGCATTCGGCCGATCACCGTTTCTCGCACTGTGGAGCAGCGCCGTGCAGAAACGGCGCTGCTATCCCCTCAGACTCGGGGTTTCGATGCACTCTACCACGTTGCAGTGAACGCCTTCTGCAGCTCGGCCGGCGCCGACACGCCGCTCGCGATCAGCAACTGGGTGAGCACCCGCGCCTTCTGCGGATTGAGATCCTCGGACACGACGAACCCGTTCTTGTCATCGTCGACCTCGACGTTCCGCGTGACGAAGCCGGAGCGAACGCGGGTCGAGCGGACGACGAGGATGCCCTTCTTTGCGGCAGCCTCGAGCGCGTCGAGTGCGGACTTCGACGTATTGCCGTCGCCGACGCCGGCCAGCACGATGCCCTTGGCTCCGTGCGAGATGGCATCCTCGATCGGAACGGCGTCCATATTGGCGTGCGAGTAGACGATCTCGACGCGCGGCAATTGCTCGCCTGCTGGCAGCTGATAGGTCGCGCGCTTGAAGCCGGCGGCCTGGGTCATGAAACGGATGCCGCCGGCGGTGTCGACATAACCGACCGGGCCGTCATTGGGGGAGCTGAAGGTCTCGATGCTCGTCGTGTTGGTCTTCGTCACCGAGCGCGCGCCCTGAATCTTGTCGTTCAGCACGGCCATGACACCACGCCCGCGAGAGCGTGGATCGGCCGCCACCTGCACCGCTTCGTAGAGATTGCCGGGGCCGTCCGCGCTGACCGCAGTGGCCGGCCGCATCGAGCCGACGATCACCACCGGCTTGTCGCCGCGCACCACGTTGTCGAGGAAGAACGCGGTCTCCTCCAGCGTATCCGTGCCATGGGTGATGATGACGCCGTCGGCTTCATTCTTGTCGAAGGCGTCCTGGATGCGGCGGGCCAGCGCGAACCAGACCTTGTCGTTCATGTCCTGGGAGCCGATCGACGAGATCTGCTCGGCGTTCAGCTTCGCCAGCTTGTCGAGGCCCGGCACCGACTGCATCAGCTGCTCGCCCGTGATCTGGCCGGACTTGTACGCACCGGTCGCGCGCGGATCGGCCTGGCCGGCGATGGTGCCTCCCGTCGCAAGCACGAGAATGCGCGGCAGGGTGCCAGACGAAGCCTCCTTGCCCGGCTCTGCAGCGTGCGCCGCTGCGCCGATGCCGCCGGACCAGAGCGCGAACGAGATCAGCGGAATGGTAAGCATGGATAGTTGGCGACAGCTGGCTGGGCTGGCGGTAGGCTTCGTCATCGAATTGTCCTCCCGTTTAAGTAGGGATCGACATTCGATACGCCCATTGAGGCCGAAGATGGGTCAGCCTGCTGCTTTCCCTATGGATTGTCCCGCCGCGGCATGAAATGGTCTAGCAGACCCGTCGGAAGCGGAAACACGACGGTCGACGACCGTTCGCCCGCGATGTCGTGGAGAGCCGCGAAATAGCGCAGCTGCATCGCCTGAGGCTCCTGCGCAAGAATCCGGCCGGCTTCGACTAGCTTTTCAGCAGCCTGCTGCTCGCCCATCGCATTGATCACCTTGGCCCGCCGCAAGCGCTCCGCCTCAGCCTGTTTGGCAATCGCGCGAACCATGGTTTCGTTGATGTCGATGTCCTTGATCTCGATGCCGGTGACCTTGATGCCCCAGACGTCGGTCTGCTTGTCGAGGATTTCCTGGATGTCGGCGTTCAACCGGTCGCGCTCGGCAAGCATCTCGTCGAGCTCGTGCTTGCCGAGGACCGAGCGCAACGTGGTCTGGGCGAGCTGGCTGGTGGCGGCCATGTAGTCGCCAACCTTGATGATCGCTCGTTCGGGGTCGACGATGCGGAAGTACAGAACGGCGTTGACCTTGACCGACACGTTGTCCCGCGAAATCACGTCCTGCGGCGGCACGACCTGCACCATCACCCGCAGATCGACCTTGACGAGTTGCTGCACGACCGGAATGAGGAGGATGAGGCCCGGTCCTTTCACGCCGGTGAAGCGGCCGAGCGTAAAGACGACGCCACGCTCGTATTCGCGCAGGATTCGAATGGCCTGGGATAGAAACATGACGACAAGCAGCGCAAGCGCCGCATACGTCAGATATTCCAGCATCATGATGGACCTCCCTCGCCGGTTCGGGCTGGTGCGCGTCGTATCAGCAGCGTCAGGTCGACGACGTTGGCGACCTCGGCCATCTCTCCGGGCGTGAACGTTTCGGCACCGCGCGCCTGCCAGCGCTCACCATGGGCGAACACATGACCTTCGTTCCCGTTCCAGTCGAGAACCTCCGCGGGCAAGCCTCGCATGGCCTTCGCGCCGACCAGTGCAGGAGCCGTGCGGACCCGCCGAAGTGAACCAAGCACGACGAGCGCAAAGCCGGTGAACACGGCCGCAGTGATGCCGATCACCCACCACGACAGTTGGTAGCCAGGCGCCTCGCCCCTGAAAAGCATCAAGGCTCCCAGCACGAAAGCGATGATTCCTCCGAGACCGATCACCACGGTCGGGTTGAAGGCTTCGATGGTGAGAAGCACGAGCCCGACCAGCATCAGGGCGAAGCCGGCATAATTGACCGGCAGCAGATTGAGCGCATAGAGGCCGATCAGCAGGCAGATCGCGCCGACGACCCCCGGAGCGACGGCACCGGGAGACATGAATTCGAAGATCAGGCCATAGATGCCGACCATCAGGAGAATGAACGCGACGTTCGGATCGGTGATGACCGCCAGGAAGCGGGATATCCATCCGGGGTCGATGGCTTCAACGACGGCATCCTTCGTCGCAAGGCGTTGCGTCTTGCCGCCTGCAACCTCCACCACACGGCCGTCCAGCTGCCTCAGCAATGCAGCCTGATCGCGCGCGACGAGATCGATGGCATGAGCCTCGAGCGCGCCGTTGGCAGAAAGTGTGGCAGCTTCTCGGACCGCCTTCTCCGCCCAGTCCACATTGCGGCCGCGCAGCTCCGCAAGGCTGCGGATGAAAGCGACCGCATCATTGGTCGCCTTCGCCGTCATTGGATCCTTCAGCTCGCCCTGCTGGTCACCGTCCTTCTTGTCCTTGCCGCCCTTGTCCGGCGCACCGCCCGGCAGACCCGGCAGCGGCCCGCCAATCTGCACCGGCGTCGCCGCACCGATATTGGTGCCTGGCGCCATCGCCGCGATGTGGGTCGCATAAAGGATATAGGTCCCCGCACTCGCCGCGTGGGCGCCGGAGGGAGCGACGTAACCGACGACAGGGATGGGCGAGGCGAGCACATCCGTGATGATCTCGCGCATGCTGGAATTGAGACCGCCGGGCGTGTTCATTCTCAGAAGCACGACCTCGGCGCGCCGTTCGCTCGCCTTGGCCAAAGCCTCCTTCACATAGCTGGCCGACGCAGGGCCAATGGCCCCGTCGATCGAAACAATCAGGACGACACGGCCGCCCTCCTCCGCTGAGCTGGGAAGGAGGCAGCAGGTCAAAGCCACGACGGTGATCGCCGCAACGAGGGCCGCCTTCATGGTCTGCACGGCAAGGGCTCCCTAGCAGAGGATATGGTGTTCCTCTTGAGAACCTCAATGCTGCGCGTAGAGACCAACGTTGCGATTGTGCAACGCAATGGGAAGGCCACGCAGGATGGCGATGTGATCGGTTGAGCAGAGGCAGTGGCGGACCATGCCTTGGGACAGGCCTTGGGCTGATCCGCCCTGCGCCAGGCGCTGCTACCGTGCCACCCTCACGCCATCGGCTCCGATCGCACCGAACGTGCTCGCGATGATCTCGCTCGTCGGCTGCATCCCGCCGAGCGACCAGTGCGAGGGCTCCTGCTCCTCGATCCTGACCCAGACGTTGCGGCGGAAGTCCGGGCTGCCCTGCCCTTCGACCTCGACCATCAGGTCGGTGATCCGTTCGAGCAGCGTCTTCTTCTGTGCCGCGTCCAGGATGCCGCGGACGGTGGAAATGGTGATGTAAGGCATGTTTCTCTCCAATCATGTCGTGTGACGACGCGGCAAATTTGGACCTGGCAGGCCCGGCAAGGCAGTGGCGGATAAGCCAGAGATCGGGCAATTTCCGCCACGCGCGGGCGCGGCGATCGGCTAGGATCGTCGCGTCCTCCTGGAGGTCTCATGAAGCTCGCAATTCTGGCGCTGGAAGGTTGCATGCATTCGGCGATCGCCGGCGTCGCCGACGTCCTGTCGCTCGCCAATCATGTGATGCAGCAAAGCGGCGCAGCGCCCCGCTTCACCTGGCAGACGCTGTCGCTCGACGGCCGGGACGTGCGTGCCGGCGGCGGCCGGATGGTCGCGGTCGATGGCGCCATCGGCAGACGCGGCAGCTTCGATGCGATTCTCGTCCCCGGCAATCTCGTCGATCACGTCACGGCCGAGCGCCTAAAGCCACAATATGCCCGTGCCGGCGCCTGGCTGCGGCAGCAGCATGCGAACGGCCGGCTGATCGGGGCGTTTTGCAGCGGCGTGTTCCTGCTGGCAGGCAGCGGCCTGCTCGACAACCGCCGCGCCACCATCACCTGGTGGCTGCAAGGCGAGCTGCGGCAGCGTCATCCCGCGATCGACCTCGCTGCCGACGCCGTCATTACGGTTGCGGACCGCATCGTCTGCGCGGCCGGACCAATGTCGTGGGTCGACCTCCTGCTCAGGCTGATCGAGATGATCGATGGCAAGGAGATCGCAAAACTGTGCGCGGATTACGTCGTCATCGACACCGCGCAGCGCAGCCAGTCGATCTTCATGCCCGTCGGCTATCTGCTCTCGCAGGACCCGCTGCTGACCAGGGCAGATCTCCTGGTTCGCCGCACCGGCAAGAGCCCGATGACGGTCAAGCGCCTCGCGGGTGCGCTTGGATTGAGCGAACGCACGCTGAACCGCAAGTTTCAGGAGCTCACGCACGAGCCGCCGCAGGCCTTCATCATGCGCCGCCGCGTCGAGCATGCGCGCACTCTGCTTGAGACCACGACGCAGCCGGTCAAGACCATCGCCCGCGCCGCCGGCTATGAGGACGAAAGCAGCTTTCGCAAGGCGTTCCGCAAGCTGACCTTGATGTCACCGCAAGCGTATCGCGCGCGGCGGATGGAGCTGGTAGCGTGAGGCTGGCCTATTGCGCCCCGGCGCGGAGATGGGTTGGCCAACCGACACGGATCAACGTTTCATCTGGGTCAGAGATCGCAAATTCGTACATCCCCCACGGCTTGTCTTCGGGTGATTGCTGAAATTCGCGCGCTGCAGCATTGACATTCTCGAGGTAAAGATAAAGCCCAAAAGGGTTTCTGCCCGGCATTAGCCATCCCTCGACCGCGTCCGTCAGATGTAGATATCCGCCCCTCCCGTTCGACAGCATGCGATAGGTGTCGGGCTCTCCCGCAGCAGGCCTTTCACTGTCCGGGCGCGCAAAGCCCAGCCGATTGTAGAACCGCTCCGACGCATCAAGGTCATTGCACGGCAGAATCGCGATCAAAGCTCCGGAAGGGCTCATTCGTGCACTCCAACGTCATGCAACTATTTTCGTCCGCTCTTCTCAACGTCTGAAAATTTGTCACCTTTGAGGTGGGAATTGGAGTTGGGACAGCCAGATGGCGGCTATGGCTTGCCGCGCATTATAAGTCCACACCTCGCGCCGTCAGCTTTCGTTCTGCATCTGACTCCACTTCGTTCTCAAAGAACAAATCAGAGCCGCAAAAATCAGGGCGGACCAATTCCTACTGATTGGTTTATCTCGTCCGAATTTGGAGTGCGCCTTGAATACGTGACGCAGTCTCCAGCAATCTCCCGCCCTCGCAATGATGGCGGGGTAAGAGTCTGCCCTACGCCGCCGCCTTCTGCCGCGCCACCAGCGCCTCGCCAAAGGCCTCGAACAGCTTGCGGTTGATGGGATTGTGCTGCGGGTCGTATTCGGCATGCCATTGCACGCCGAGCGCAAAGGTCGGGGCTTCCGCGATGCGGATCGCCTCGATGGTGCCGTCCTCGGCAATGCCCTCGATCAGCACGCGCTTGCCGGGATCGAGGATGCCCTGGCCGTGCAGCGAATTGACCCTGATCTTCTCGCAGCCGAGGATTTTTGCGAAGGCCCCTCCCGGCGTCAGGTCGACGTCGTGACGGTCGGCGAAGACGACGGTTGGATCGGGATGGATCTCGCCGTTCTCGAGCCTGGGCATGCGGTGGTTCATGCGGCCGGGGATCTCGCGGATCTCGGGATGCAGCGAGCCGCCGAAGGCCACGTTCATCTCCTGGAGACCGCGGCAGATGCCGAACAGCGGCACGCCGCGGGCAACGCAGGCCACCGACAGCGCCAGCGCCACCTCGTCGCGGTGGATGTCGTAGGGCTCGTGCTTCTCGCAAGGATCGACGTTGAAGCGGGTCGGATGCACGTTGGCCCGGGCGCCGGTGAGGATGATGCCGTCGACGGTGTCGAGCAGCGCCCCGATGTCGGTGATATCGGGCGAGCCCGCGAACATCACCGGCAAGCCGCCGCAGACCTCGGCCACGGCGCGCAAATTGCGCTCGCCGACCATCTGGACCTGAAATCGATTCTCGACGCGATGGGAATTCCCGATCACGCCGACGACCGGCTTTCTCATCTGTCGTTCCGACCTCCTCGCCGAAGAAGATTCTCCAAAGATGCCCCTGGGATGGAACAAATTCAACCGAGGGGATCGCGGGACGGCAATGCTATTTTCGCGCAAATGCCGGTGCCCGCCCGCGTGGATCTGGCGCTTTTGGCGTCCTGGCGTCCTTTCAGGGCCGGACGCGTCAAATCGGCGCCGAGCCGGCGCTTGGGCCCGGCTTGATCCCCGCTGGAATTTCGCGAAAGAGTGGCCGCCTGCAGCCTTCCGAAAAGGACCCGATGTGACCATTTCCAGAGATGAACGGCCCCGGACCCGCGCGGACCTGGCTCTCGATCAGGCCTGGGCCATCTCGGTCGGCGGCATCGGCGTCGTGCTGTTCACCGCGCTGCTCGCCTTCACTTGGCATTTTGCGGCCACCCTCCTCCTGATCTTCACCGGCATGCTGCTCGGCGTCGGCCTCAACGCGCTGACCAATGCGCTCGGACGGCGTGTTCACCTGCCACATACGATGCGGCTCGCGATCGTCTGCCTCGTCCTTGCGGTGCTGCTCGCAGGCGTTGCCTATCTCGGCGGCGCCACCATCGCCGAGCAGGCCTCCCTGCTCAGCAAGACCATCAAGTCGCAGATCACCAACGTCCGTTCCTTCCTGGAGAACCACGGCATCGACACCAGCGTGTTCGATCTCGGCAATGGCGCGCCTGCGGCCTCGACCGACGCGGCGCCGGCGCCGGCCCCGAGCCCGGGCGTGCACGGCGGCCTGCCGGGCGCAGGCGCGCTCGCCTCCAGCGGCGGGGCGATCGTGAGCCAGACCTTCAAGCTGCTGTTCGGCGCGATCAGCGCGGTCGGCAACATCTTCATCGTGCTGTTTCTGGGGCTTGCCTTCGCCGCCCAGCCCGCCGTCTATCACGACGGCCTGCTGTTCCTCGCGCCTGCGAAGCATCGCACCCGCGTCACGCTCATCATCGACCGCATCGGCGAGACCCTGGAGCGCTGGCTGATCGCACAGATCATCGTCATGATCGCGGTCGGCATCGTGACCTGGATCGGGCTCGCCATCATCGGCATCCCCGGCTCGTTCATCCTGGGGATTCAGGCCGGCCTGCTCGCCTTCATCCCGACCGTCGGCGCCATCATCGCCGGCGTCGTCGTGGTGCTGGCGAGCCTCGCCTCGGGCTGGATCCCGGCGCTGTCGGCGTTTCTGCTCTTCATGGTGGTCCACGCCATGGAGAGTTACGTGCTGACACCGCTCCTGCAGCGGCAGGCGCTCGACATCCCGCCGGCCACGCTGTTCGCGTTCCAGATCCTGCTCGGCGTCGTGTTCGGAATCTGGGGCCTGGCGCTGGCGCTCCCGCTGGTCGCCATCGCCAAGGTCATGATCGACCATTTCAAGACGTATGAAGCACCGCCTCTTGCCGAGGCGGCGTAAAGCGCCGTGAACCGGATCAGGTCGTCAGCACGGTCTCGGTGTGCTCGACTTCCGGGGGCGCCGCAAAATACTGGCCGACGAGGCCACGCCATTCGGTGAAATTCTCGGAGCCGCGGAAATCGACGGTGTGGTTTTCCAGCGTCGCCCACCTCACCATCAGCCGGTAGCGCTGCGGCTTCTCGATCGACTTGTGCAGCTCGAAGCCGTGAAAGCCCTTGGAACTACCGAAGGCGGCCTTGGCCTTGGCGACGGCGGCCTCGAAATCCTTCTCGCTGCCCGGCTTGACGTCGATTTGCGCGATCTCGGTGATCATCGGTTTCCACCCTTCTTGTTCGATGGGCGTGTCTAGCGCACCCCACTGAAAAGAAAAAGGCGCCGAAACGGCGCCCTGGTGGAGCAAAAATGCGGATGCTCTCAGGCGAACAGCAGGACGGAGCCCGCCACGATCAGCGCGCAACCGACGAACAGCGCGAGCGGCCAATAGCTGCGGCCCTGCGTGTAGCGGCCCTGCGCACGGCGCTCGGTGATCAGCGCCGTCTCGTATTCGTCCGCGGACGAGAACAGGCAGGCGAAGCCGCCGCGTGCCGAAGCTGCTTGCGCTTCGAGCGACATCAGGGCGGCCTGCGGGTTCTGTCGACGGATCGATTCCATGACCGCAATGGTAGGGATCGATTGGTAAACAGCGGATTACCGCAGGGCCGCCCCCGAGTTCACGCCGTGACTGGACGCGCCTGCGGCGCACCGGCCCGCGCCGCGCTCTGGCGGCGCCAGTTCTCCAGCGACAGCGGCAACTCCTCCGCCGCCTCGACGCGGTTACGGCCGCCGCGCTTGGCCTGGTAGAGCGCGGTGTCGGCCGAGGCCAGCAGCACCTCGAGCTCGGTGCCGGCCGGACCGCCGGCGACACCGATGCTGACGGTGGTGTCGACCGGGCCTTCGTCGACCACGACACCGGAGGTCTCGAACGCCTCGCGCACACGCTCGGCGACCAGCACGCCCTCCTCCAGCGAACACGGCAACAGGGCGGCGAACTCCTCGCCGCCGATGCGGCCCGAGAGGTCGGAGATGCGCAGATTGTTGACGACGACGGTCGAGAACAGTCTCAGCATCTCGTCGCCGGCGGGATGGCCGAAGCGGTCGTTGATCGACTTGAAGTGGTCGATGTCGAAGATCATCACGGTGACGGGACGTCCGGCCTTGGCCTCGCGATCGATCACGCGGCCGCAGGCTTCCGAGAAGCCGCGGCGGTTGAGCATGCCGGTCAGGGGATCGGTCGACGCCGCAGTCCGGTGCGCGGTGACGGTGCGCTCCGACACCAGCATGAAGATCACGAACACGGTGCCGACGGCGTAGAGCACGAGCTCGACCGCGAACACGGTGACCCAGATGCTCGAGGAGAAGCCGGCATCGTGCGGGCGCAGGAAGCTGCCGATCAAGATCGGCAGCATCAGCACGCAGCCGTGCATCACCGGCACGACGAAGGCCGGCCAGCGCCGCTGCAGGCTCTTGCGCCGCTCGACCCAGAGCTCGCTCGCCGTCACCGCCGCGTACACCGAGACGATGCCGGCGCCGATGATCATGCGCAGCATGGACGCAGTAGGATCGAGCAGCGTCACGGCGGCGACCCAGGCGAGCGCGCCGAGCACGAGGCCGGGCCAGTTCGGCTTGCGCCCGTGGAACACGCGCGCCGCGTTCCACACCATGCCGCAGGCCACGAAGCCGACGGCATTTAGCGCCAGATAGAGATGCGGCCCCAGCCTTTCGCCGGCCGCCGTCCACAGTGCGACGGAGGCGGCACCGAGCAGATAAGCGGTGCCCCACCATTTCAGCGCAGGACTGTTCTCCTGCTTGCCGAAGAACACCATCATGGCGCCGAGCAGTGCGGCAACCATGGTGGCAACCAAATAGAGCGTGATGCTATCGAGCGACATCATGTCGGCCCCCTTGAAAACATAGCAGTTACGCGATCGGCACATCCGATTTGCGCGCCCTTCCGAATGCGACGCTAGGTTCCCGCGGGTTCCATTCAGGTTTTCGCGCGTCCGCAAGTTTTCCGGAAACTCGTCGTCAATTTGCATACAAACGAACAATAAAAAGGGCGCTGAAAATCAGCGCCCTTTTGCATCTCATTGAAGCCGCTTTCGCGGCGAATGCGACCGAAGCGATTAACGCTTCGAGAACTGGAAGGACCGGCGGGCCTTGGCCTTGCCGTACTTCTTGCGCTCGACCACGCGCGAGTCGCGGGTGAGGAAGCCGCCCTTCTTGAGCACGGTACGCAGCTCCGGCTCGAAATAGGTGAGCGCCTTGGAGATGCCATGACGGACCGCGCCGGCCTGGCCGGACAGACCGCCGCCGGCGACGGTGCAGATCACGTCGTACTGGCCCGAACGCTGGGCCACGGAGAACGGCTGCTCGATCATCATGCGCAGCACGGGACGGGCGAAATAGACCTCGACCTCGCGCGAGTTGACGGTGACCTTGCCGGCGCCCGGCTTGATCCACACGCGGGCGACCGCGTCCTTTCGCTTGCCGGTGGCATAGGCGCGGTTGAACTTGTCGACCTTCTTCTCGTGCTTGGGCGCCTCGGGCGCCGCCGCCGTCTTGAGCTGCGAGAGCTGGTCGAGCGACTGGATGGATTCGGCCATGTTATGCGGCCCTCGTGTTCTTGCGGTTCAACTTGGCGATATCGATCTTCTCGGGCTGCTGCGCCTCGTGCGGATGATCGGCGCCGCCGTAGACACGGAGGTTGCCCATCTGCACGCGACCGAGCGGACCACGCGGGATCATGCGCTCGACGGCCTTCTCGAGCACGCGCTCGGGATGCTTGCCCTCGAGGATCTGGCGCGCGGTGCGCTCCTTGACGTGGCCGACATAGCCGGTGTGCTTGTAGTAGGTCTTCTGCTCGCGCTTGCGACCGGTGAGGACCGCATGCTGCGCGTTGATGATGATGACGTTGTCGCCGCAATCAACGTGCGGGGTGTAGGTCGGGAGGTGCTTGCCGCGCAGGCGCATGGCGACGATGGTGGCGAGACGGCCGACGACCAGACCCTTGGCGTCGATCAGCACCCACTTCTTCGTCACCTCGGCCGGCTTTGCCGAAAAGGTTTTCATGTCAGAGTTTCCGTGGACGGGGAGCATCGGCGCGAACACCGCGCCGGACTGCGCAGGTTTCTAGAGAAGTGACGCGCAACGGTCAATGCCCGAAGATTGGAATTACATTCATGAAATCAATAGCTTAAAAATATGGTTCTATATTACCTGCGAAAAGCTCAAACATTTGGAATGGAATAGGTCGAGGTGACATGAGCGATCGGATCGGGTGAGGTCCCCGACAACAGGTTCACCTCCCCGACCGCGAGGCGCTTGCCGAGCTTGAGCAGCCGCGCCTCGGCCAGAACGTCCTGGCCGGGCTGGCCCTTACGCAGGAAGTTGATGTTGAGATTGGTGGTCACCGCGAGCCCGACCGGCCCGATCGCGGACAGGAGCACCACGTACATGGCGAAATCGGCGAGCGCCATCAGCGTCGGGCCCGACACGGTTCCACCCGGCCGCAGCATCCTTTCGCTGTAGCGCTGGCGCAGGAGGCAGGTCTGGCCGTCCGCGCTCTCGATCGTGATGTCGTCGCCACTGAAGGCCTGGGGAAACTCGTCACGGAGAAACTGCTCGACCTCCGCCACGCTCATTTTCGCTAACGCCATGCCACCCCTCACCCTCGCTTCACGTTGCCTGTTACATTAAGTTATCTGCGTCATCCAACTGCAATATCCCAAGCGGAATCTTCCATGTCCGTCCAGCCCGCCCGCACCCCCTCCCCGGAACCGCCGATCCTGCTGCGGGAGATTGTCGGTACCGTCGCCGTGCTCACGCTGAACCGCCCCGCCGCGCGCAACAGCCTGTCGGAGGCCATGATCGGCCAGCTGCATGCGAGCTTCAACGCGATTGCCGAGGACAAACGCATCCGCGCCGCCGTCATCGCCGCCAACGGCCCAGCCTTCTCCGCCGGCCACGACATGAAGGAGCTGACCGCGCGCCGCACCGATCCGGATCGCGGCCGCGCCTTCTTCGCCGAGATGATGAACGCCTGTAGCGCGATGATGCAGGCCATCGTCCACCTGCCAAAGCCGGTGGTCGCTGCCGTCCAAGGCATCGCGACCGCGGCCGGCTGCCAGCTCGTGGCGAGCTGCGATCTCGCGATCGCCTCGGAAGCGGCGAGCTTCGCCACGCCCGGCGTCGACATCGGCCTGTTCTGCTCGACGCCGATGGTGGCGCTGTCACGCAACGTACCGCGCAAGCAGGCGATGGAGATGCTGCTGACGGGCGAGCCGATCACGGCCGACCGCGCCCGCGAGATCGGCCTCGTCAACCGGGTGGTGCCCGCCGGCACCGAACTCGGCGCCGCGATCGAGCTCGCGCAACAGGTCGCGCTCAAATCCGCCTACACCGTGAAGCTCGGCAAGGAGGCCTTCTACCGCCAGGCTGAAATGAGCCTTGCGGACGCCTATCGCTATGCCGCGGAGGTGATGACCGAGAACATGATGGCGCGTGATGCCGAGGAAGGCATCGGCGCCTTCATCGAGAAGCGCACGCCGACATGGCGGGATGAATGACCCCCGTCATTGCGAGCGCAGCGAAGCAATCCAGAATCCTTCCGCGGTGACAGTCTGGATTGCTTCGCTGGGCTCGCAATGACAACAAGAAAAGATAAGTGATGAACCACGACGCCTATCCCGACAATTACATCCGCGGCATCCTCAACAGCGTGAAGTCGATCGCGATGGTCGGCGCCTCGCCGGTCAACGTGCGGCCGAGCTATTTCGCGTTCAAATATCTCGCGCAGCGCGGCTACGACATGATCCCGATCAATCCCGGCCATGTCGGCAAGGATCTGCTCGGCAAACCCTTCGTCGCCTCGCTCTCCGACATCGGCCGCCCCGTCGACATGATCGACATCTTCCGCAATTCCAGCCACATTATGCCCGTGGTCGAAGAGGCGCTCACGCTCGACCCGCTGCCGAAGGTGATCTGGATGCAGCTCGGCGCGCGCGATGATGCCGCGGCGGCGAAGGCGGAGTCGGTCGGTATCAAGGTGGTCATGAACCGCTGCCCCAAGATCGAATATGGCCGCCTGTCCTCCGAAATATCCTGGATGGGCGTGAATTCGCGCACACTCAGTTCCAAGCGCGCGCCGGTACCGACACAGGGCATGCGGCTATCCCTCAATCGGATGAGCGTCGGCGGTGGCAACACCGCTGCGTCGGATCGCGCCGCGAAAAACAAGACCGAGCAAAGCTGACGCAATTGCGAAGATTTCGTTTCGCGAACGCGACAATGCGTAGCACGATCATTCCCAAATGATCCTGATGTGAAGCGGCGCCTTGACGGCGGACGCCCAGCCCATCAGCATGCCGCGCGATTTCAGACCACAAGAACAGGACGCCTTCTATGAGCGATCGCCTTCCGGGATTTTCAACCCTCGCCGTGCATGCCGGTGCACAGCCCGATCCGACCACCGGCGCGCGCGCGACTCCGATTTATCAGACCACTTCTTTCGTCTTCAACGATGCTGACCACGCTGCCTCGCTGTTCGGCCTGCAAGCGTTCGGCAACATCTACACCCGCATCGGCAACCCGACCAACGCCGTACTGGAAGAGCGCGTCGCCGCGCTCGAAGGCGGTACGGCTGCGCTTGCCGTTGCTTCGGGCCACGCCGCGCAGGTCGTGGTGCTGCAGCAATTGCTGCAGCCCGGCGACGAATTCATCGCCGCGCGAAAACTCTATGGCGGCTCGATCAACCAGTTCACGCACGCGTTCAAGAGCTTTGGCTGGAACGTGGTGTGGGCCGATCCCGATGACATCGCAAGCTTCGAGCGCGCGGTGACGCCGCGCACGAAAGCGATCTTCATCGAGTCCATCGCCAACCCGGCCGGCAGCATCACCGACATCGAGGCGATCTCGACGGTCGCGCGCAAGGCGGGCGTGCCGCTGATCGTCGACAACACGCTGGCCTCGCCCTACCTCATTCGCCCGATCGACCACGGCGCCGACATCGTCGTGCACTCGCTGACGAAGTTTTTGGGCGGCCACGGCAACTCGCTCGGGGGTATCATCGTCGATGCCGGCACCTTCGACTGGTCCACGGGCGGCAAATATCCGATGCTGTCGGAGCCGCGGCCGGAATATCACGGCATCCGTCTCCAGGAGACCTTCGGCAATTTCGCCTTCGCGATCGCCTGCCGCGTGCTGGGCCTGCGCGACCTCGGCCCCGCGCTCTCGCCCTTCAACGCCTTCATGATCCTCACCGGCATCGAGACGCTGCCGCTGCGCATGCAGAAGCACTGCGACAACGCCAGGGCTGTCGCCGAATTCCTCGCCGGCCATCCGGCGGTGGCCTCGGTGAGCTATGCGGGCTTGCCGAGCGACAAGTACAACCAGCTCGCGCGCAAATACGCGCCGAAGGGTGCGGGCGCGGTGTTCACCTTCAGCCTGAAGGGCGGCTATGACGCCGGCGTGAGCCTGGTGTCAAAGCTGCAGCTGTTCTCGCACTTGGCCAATGTCGGCGACACCCGCTCGCTGGTGATCCATCCGGCCTCGACCACGCACAGCCAGCTCGACGACGCCGCCAAGGTGAAGTCCGGCGCCGGCCCCGACGTGGTGCGGCTCTCGATCGGCATCGAGGACAAGGAAGATCTGATCGCGGATTTGGAGCAGGCGCTGGGGGCGTAGCTTCCTGTCGTTCCGGGGCGGTGCGAAGCACAGAACCCGGAACCTCGATATTGTCTGCTCAGCTCTGGATTCCGGGTTCGGTGCTTCGCACCGCCCCGGAATGACGACGGCCGTTTTGTCCGCCGTCAGTTAACAGTCATTAACCATATCTGCCGCATACATCGTCCTTGGATCGCCCGTTTGATTCGGAGCCGACGATGCTGCGCTGGATGGTGCCTGCCCTTGCGGCGATGCTGACGGTTTCAGGCGCGCTCGCCGCCGATCTGCCGGCGACGGCGAAGCGGCGCGCTGCGGTGCCGCCGCAGGATCCGCCGCAGGTCTATGTCGAGACCGATCCGGACGCGCTGATCTCGCCGGCCTATGGCATCGGCAGCTACATCCGCAACCTGCCGGGCACGCCGCTCCTGCCCGGCTCCAACACCTTGCCGGGCTATTACGGCCGGCCCTGGAGCTACGATTATCAGGGCCCGTATTACGGCGGGAAGCAGGTCGATTATTTCTGGCGCCTGCCCTACGCGTGCGGCGTCTATGGCTATTGCTGATCAGCCGGGCTGATGGTGATCAGCCGGCCTGACCGACCGGGACCGCGCGCGGCTGCGCCAGCTTATGCTGGCGCGACGACAGGCGCTCCGCCTGCATGACGGCCAGCGTCAATACCACGATCGCAACCGCCTGGTGCGAAAGTGCGAGATCGATCGGCACCTGGTTGACCAACGTCAGGATACCAAGGACCGCTTGCACCGTTACCGCCGCGAACAGCCAGAGCGCGCCGCCGACCGCTGTCCCCGCGCGCGAGCGCACCGCATCGAACGCATGCAGCGCCGCCAGCACGAACAGCGCATAGGCGGTCATGCGGTGCTCGAACTGCACGGTCAGTACATTGTCGAACATGTTGCGCCACCACGGCGTCTCGAACCACAGCCGCTCGGCCGATGGAATGAACGCGCCATCAATCTGCGGCCAGGTGTTGTAGGCGCGCCCGGCGCGCAGGCCCGCGACCAGCGCACCGAAATAGATCTGCACGAAGGTCACCACGAGGAGCAGCGCACTGGTGAAGCGCAGCCGTGCCGACACGACAATCTGCGGCCGCTCCTTGAGCCGCCGCACCGTCCAGACGATGCCGGCGAAGATCAGGAGCGCCAGCACCAGATGCGTCGCCAGCCGATATTGCGACACCTCGACCCGCTCCGTCAGGCCCGAGGCCACCATCCACCAGCCGACCGCGCCCTGCAGGCCGCCGAGCGCAAACAACAGCCACAGCCGCCGCTTCAGCTCACCCGACAGGCCGCCGCGCCAGAGGAAGAACAGGAACGGCAGCAGATAGGCAACGCCGATGAAGCGGCCGAGCAGTCGGTGGCTCCACTCCCACCAGAATATCTCCTTGAACTCGGACAGGCTCATACCTGCGTTGAGCTCACGATATTGCGGGATCTTCTTGTAGGCCTCGAACGCCTCGGTCCACTGCGTCTCCGAGAGCGGCGGAATGCTGCCCGTGACCGGTTTCCATTCGACGATCGACAGGCCGGATTCCGTCAGCCGCGTCGCCCCGCCGACCAGCACCATCAGCGCGATCAAGGCGGCCACGGAGATCAGCCACCAGCGCACGGCGCGCTGCGGCTCGGACGGGGTGGAAATCATCGTCATTTCAAGGACAAAACCAAGCCTGTGCCTAAGAGACTTGAACCGGATTGCGTGCCCCTTATAGTCCCCCGCTCCCGCAGCGCAAGTTACGCGAAAGCCGCAACAGTCCGCCATGACGATCCGCACCCGCAAGTTCCTCGGCGCCATCCTGCTTCTGGTGCTGGCCACCGTCTGGGCCCTGCTCGGCATGGCGGCGGCGCAGATGCCGTGGATCGCCGAGTCCGGCTGGCGGCAGGCGATCTACTACGTCGTGGTCGGTATGGGCTGGGTGCTGCCGGCGATGCCGATCGTAAGCTGGATGCAGCGGCCTGATCGCATCAAGTCTGGCTCGTAGCGCTGCCGGTCGGCCTCACCGGCGCAAAGGCGACGCCTGACACCAGCACGCGCAGCATCCGCAGCGAGCGCACGCGCCCGTCCCAGGAAATCCGCGGCAGCGCCCGCAGATTGGTGCGCCCCTCCGCCTCCACGATGCCCGGGATCGTCGACACCGCGCTGGCAAACCCGGCCTCCTCCGCCATCACGACGTGGCTGCGCCGGAACGAGGCGCGATCGCCGAACGGAAAGGCGAGATGCCTGATGTTACGGTGAAAGGCGGATTCCGCG
This sequence comes from Bradyrhizobium iriomotense, assembly GCF_018130765.1. Classification (GTDB taxonomy): domain Bacteria; phylum Pseudomonadota; class Alphaproteobacteria; order Rhizobiales; family Xanthobacteraceae; genus Bradyrhizobium; species Bradyrhizobium iriomotense_A. The sequence goes on along the minus strand of NZ_JAFCJZ010000011.1, from coordinate 163,183 downwards.
ACAGCCTTGCCCATCGCCATCTCGCGCAGCGCGGCGGCGTCCTTCATGTTAGCGAGAACGGGATAGTTCACGGTCGCGCTGCCGATCGTGACCAGCGGGTCGTCAGCCAGCTTCGCCAGGTCCTCCCAATCCATCGACGCCTCGCGCGAGAGCGCGGCAAGATCGACCCGGTAGCGCGTGCAGAGATCGGCGATCGCAGCCGACAGCTCCGCCGGCGGCAATGAGCGCAGCCAGCCTTCGAGATAAGCGAACAGCGCCTGCTTCTCGGCATTGCCTGTGACCGTGAAGCGCTGCTCCCTGTCGCCCATCATCAGGCTGATGCGGCTCTCGCGCGCGATCACCCGCTCCAGCCCGAGCCACCAGGCTTCGCCGACGCCGTCGGGAAATGCGGTGGGCACATAGATCGTGAAGGGCACGGCGTGGCGAGCCAGCACCGGATAGGCGAAGTTGATGAGGTCCTTGGGCGCGCCGTCGAAGGTCAGCGCCACGAAGCGCCGCTTCTCCGGCAGCGTCACGGCGCGGCGGCAGACCTCGTCCATGCCGAGACACTCATACTTCCACCGCTTCAGCGCGCGAATGGCGCGGTCGAGGAATTGCGGCGTGATCTCGTGCTCGCGCAGCGGCTGAAATCCGCCGCGCCGCCGCGGCCGCACATGCGCAAAGCGCAGGATGGCGCCGGCACCACGACTGCGCAGCAGCGCCTGCCCGGTGAACCAGCTCAGCTCCAGGCGCAGCCGTTCCAGCCATCTGTCGTCGGATGCCAATATCCCACCTTCGCGCTCGCCGGCGGTCCGTTCCCTCGCCCCTCCTCATTACCCTTTGTTGACATTTCTTTGCAAAGGTCGGCCACAGGCCGAATTACGCATTTTTCGTTTTCTCGACAGGTTTCGCGAATGACCATGGCTGCGGCGATGCAAAGCCGGACGGCAGAAGCGCCAGCGCGGTCGAAAGCGAACCGTATCGCGCATGTCGATATCCTCGGAGACCTCGGCGAGGCCGAGGCGGTCTGGCGCGCCTTCGAGGAGCCCGGTCACCTCTTCACGCCCTACCAGCGCTTTGACCTGCTCGGCCCCTGGCAGCGGCAGGTCGGCGGTTGCGAGGGCGCCCGCCCCTTCATCGTCATCGCCCGCGACGCCGATCGCCAGCCGCTCCTGTTGCTGCCGCTCTCGCTGCGCCAGAGCCACGGCGTGCGCACGGCCTGCTTCATGGGCGGCAAGCACACGACCTTCAACATGGGCCTGTGGAACGCCGAGTTCGCAGGCGAGGCCAGCACCGCCGATCTCGACGCGCTGCTTGCGCCGCTGCCCAAGCATGTCGACGTGCTGGCGCTGACGCAGCAGCCGCTGCGCTGGAACGACCAGCACAACCCGTTTGCAGCCCTGCCGCGGCAGAGCGCGATCAACGGCTGCCCGCTGCTGACGATGGAGCCGGGCGGCCCGCCCGCATCGCGGATCAGCAATTCCTTCCGCCGCCGCCTCAAGAGCAAGGAGAAGAAGCTCCAGACGCTCGCCGGCTACCGCTATCACCTCGCCACAACGGACGCGGACGTCACCCGCCTGCTCGACTGGTTCTTCCGCGTCAAGCCAGCGCGGATGGCCGAACAGAAACTCCCGAACGTCTTCGCCGAGCCGGGCGTGGAGCAGTTCGTCCGCAGCGCCTGCCTTGCGCCGCGCGGCGAAGGCCGCGTCATCGACATCCACGCACTCGAATGCGACGAGGAAGTGATCGCGATCTTCGCCGGGGTCGCCGATGGCCAGCGCTTCTCGATGATGTTCAACACCTACACGACGTCGGAGCATGCCCGCTACAGCCCGGGCCTGATCCTGATGCGCTACATCATCGACCGCTACGGCGAGCGCGGCTACCGCTCGCTCGACCTCGGCATCGGTTCGGACGAGTACAAGCGGATGTTCTGCAAGGACGACGAGGACATCTTCGACAGTTTTGTCCCGCTGACCTCGCGCGGCAAGCTCGCGGCGATGGCGATGTCATCGCTCAGCCACGGCAAGCGGCTGGTGAAGCAGAACCAGGTGCTGTTTGATTTGGCCCGGCGGCTGCGTCAGGCGTTCGGGTAGGCGCCGAAGACGTTCAACTCTCTCACTTGCGAGATGCCTTCCCTTCTTCCCTTGTGGGAGAAGGTGGCGCGAAGCGCCGGATGAGGGGTTCTCTCCACTTGCTAGACTGTTCGTGAGGATGGAGACCCCTCACCCGTCTCGCCGCTAGCGCGGCGAGCCACCCTCTCCCACAAGGGGAGAGGGTAAGAGAGATCACGCCGCGACCACGCGCGGCGGCTCCACGGCATCCGACGCCTGCACGGGCCTGCTCAGCATCGTCACCTCGCTGAAGCCGACGGCTTTCAGCTGCTCGCACATCTGCGTGCGCGCATCCGGCGCCATCGAGGCATCGGGCACCACGACGGCGCGGGCGTTGGTCGTCAGCAGCTCCGCCGGAAGGTCGGACGCGCCGCCGGCATCGAGCAGCACGTGGTCGTAGGCGCGCAGCAGCGCGTCGATCGCGAGGCCCACGCGCGGCGATTGCAGCAGGCTGCGGTCGAAGCCGGGACGGCCGGCCTTGACCAGATGCAGCCGCGAGAGCTTGTCGCGGGTGATGACCTGGGCAAACGAGGCCTCGCCCTGCATCAGCTCGGCAAGGCCGGGCGAGGAAGCATCGACGGACACCGCGGCGATCGTCGGCGAGGACGCGGCGAGATCGACCACGACGACGCGCGCCTCGCGCGCCAGATGGCGCGCCAGCGTCAAGGCCGACAGCGTGACGGCTTCGCCCGGCGCGGTGCCGAGCACCGTGACCTTCTTCGCCCCCGGACCGGCGGCACGCAGACTGTCGGCGAGCTGCTCGATCTCGGCGAACTCGGCGACACCGGCATCGGCCGTCATCTCCGGCTGAAGCGGCGCGCGCTCCGCTATCACCGGCTCGACGACCGGTTCGACGAACGGCTCGACCGCCGGTTGGACGACTGGCTCCTGCCGAACCGCGGCCTGCGTTTGCACCGCTGCCGGCGCCGGGGTGAAGACAGCCGCCGCGCGCGGCGCGGTCTGGCGGAGCAGCTCGCCGGTGACGACGACGCCGGACGAGAGCAGCAGCGTCGCGATCGTCGCGATCAGCACGATCGGCAGCTTCTTCGGGTAAGCCGGCGTGTTGGAGACGATGGCGCGCGAGATGATGCGACCGTCCGTCGGCGCGGTGTCGATGGTCTCGCGGGTGTTGGCCTCGCGATACTTGGCAAGATAAGTCTCGAGCAAGTCGCGCTGTGCCTTGGCCTCGCGCTCGAGCGCACGCAATTGCACGTCCTGCCCATTGGTCGAGGTCGCCTGCTTCTTGAGCTGCTCGAGGCTTGCGGTCAGGCTGTCGACCCGGCCGCTGGCGATCCGGGCGTCATTTTCAAGCGAGCGCGAGATCTTGCTGGCTTCGTCGCGAATCTGGGTCTCGAGATCGCCGAGCTGCGCCTTCAATTCCTTGATGCGCGGATGGTTGCCGAGCAGCGTCGAGGACTGTTCGGCAAGCTGGGCACGCAGCGTCACGCGCTGCTCGGACAGCCGCCGCATCAGCTCGGAATTCAGCACTTCCGACGCCTCGATCGGCTTGCCGCTCTGGAGCATCTCGCGGATCAGCCGCGCCTTCGCCTCGGTGTCGGCCTTCAGCGCACGCGCATTGTTGAGCTGGGTGTTGACCTCGCCCATCTGCTGGTTCGACAGCGTGGTGTTGTTGGTGCCGACGAACAGGCTCGACTTGGAACGGAAGTCCTCGGCCTTGGCCTCGGCCTCGGAGACCTTCTTACGCAAATTGTCGATCTCGCCGGACAGCCACTGGCTCGCGTTCTTGGCCTGGTCCTGGCGCGCGCTCTGCTGCAGCACGAGATAGCCCTCGGCGATCGAGTTGGCGACGCGCGCGGCGAGATCCGGATCGGCGGACTGGAATTCGACGACGATGACGCGCGACTTGTCGACGGCGTAGGCCTGAAGCCGCTCGTAATAGGCATCCAGCACGCGCTCTTCCGGCGTCATCGAGAACGGATCGCGGCCGATGCCGACGAGGGCCGCGAGCGACTTCAGCGGCGAAATTCCTTGCAGCACGGGATCGAATTCGGGGCGTTCGGCCAGCTTGTTCTTCTTGATGATCTCGCGCGCGAGATCGCGCGACAGCACGAGCTGAACCTGGCTGGTGACGGCCTCGGCGTCGAGCGCCTGCCGCTCCTCGGCGCGGTCGCTGTTCGGGCGCAGGAACACGTTCTCGCGGCCGTCGATCAGGATGCGGGATTCCGACTTGTAGCGCGGCGTGACGAGATTGACCGCGGCGATGGAGGCGACGAGCGCCAGCACCGTCGGCACGATGATCCAGCCGCGCTTGCGCGCCAGTGCCGCGCCGAGCGCGTGCAGATCGATGTCACCGGATTCGACTGCGGCCTGCTTCGCGACAACGGGCGCAGGCTTTGCTTCAACCTTGGTCGGTTCGGGCTTGGTAGATTCGGCCTTGAGCGCGGCTTCGGCTTTGGACTTCGAGACAGCCCGCTCGACCACCGCCTTGTCCTTGCCGGCACGCCAGAACGCTAAACGCATCGAACACTCCCGCAGGGCAACGCCGCGACTCTACCTCAACCACCGCGATTACACTCCATTAAGGTTGCCGCTGGGTTAATCGCGACGTCCCGCGCCTCGCACCCGCACGCTCCTCACCGTTTGTTAACCACGAAGGCTCTTAATCCATCTCGATATTTCCTGGAATTGTTCGGTACTCGCCGTCGAGCGCTGGTTTTGATCATGCCCCCCTCACCCGACCAGCCGCTACGCATCCTGCACGCCGTGCGCGCTCCGGTCGGCGGCATCTTCCGCCACATCCTCGACGTCGCCAACGGCCAGGTCGACCGCGGTCATCATGTCGGAATCCTCGCCGACAGCCTCACCGGCGGCGAACGTGCCGACAAGGCGCTGGTCGAGCTCGCGCCGCGGCTGAAGCTCGGCGTGCACCGCATGGCGATCCGCCGCGAGCCGTCGCCCGATGACGTCATGGTGTGGGTGCGGATGCGGCGCCTGATCGCGAAGCTCAAGCCTGACGTCATGCACGGCCACGGCGCCAAGGCCGGCGCCTTCATCCGCATGCGGCGGCGCACCGACGACACCATCCGCATCTACACCCCGCATGGCGGCTCGCTGCACTATCCGCTCAACACCTTGAAGGGCGAATTCTACGCGCGGCTCGAACGCTCGCTGATGGGCGCCACCGACCTGTTCCTGTTCGAGAGCGCCTTCGCCCGCGACACCTATCAGCGCATCGTCGGCACGCCCAAGGGCGTGGTGCATTGCGTCTTCAACGGCGTGACGCCGGAGGAATTCGAGCCTGTCATCACCGCCGAGGATGCGACCGACCTCTGCTATGTCGGCGAGTTCAGGCACATCAAGGGCGCCGACCTGCTGGTCGATGCCGTGGCACGGCTGCGCGAGGGCGGCAAGAACGTCACGCTCACCCTCGGCGGCGACGGCGAGGAGACGGCGGCGCTGAAGGCGCAGGTCGAGAAGCTCGGCCTCGCGAACGCCATCCGCTTCATCGGTCACGTCAAGGCGCGCTATGGCTTCTCCAAGGGGCGCTTGCTGGTCGTGCCCTCGCGCGGCGATTCCATGCCCTATGTGGTGATCGAGGCGGGAGCCGCCGGCATTCCCATGATCGCATCGAAGATCGGCGGCATTCCCGAAATCTTCGGCACCGACAGCCCCGCTCTGTTTGCGCCGAGCAATCCCGAGGCCATGGCCGAGGCGATCGCTGCGGCGCTGGACGATCCGCAAGCAACCGCGCAACGCGCGACATCCTTGCGCGAGCGCATCTCCGCGCGTTTCTCCCAGCAGGCAATGGTCGACGGCGTGCTCGCGGGCTATCGCGACGCATTCGCCAATCATTAACCATCCTTAAGGCCGCTTTAGAAAATCTTCCGATTTATTCGGTAATCGAGGTGCCAGGGGATGCTTGCCCGGGGCCGCAAAGCCGCGACCCGCGGGTTCTTGGAATGGACGTGGACGCCCGTGGAACCGCTCAACGCACGCTCGATGCTCGATGCCGCGACCAGCGCCGCGGCCAAGCCCGCTGACCAGCCCTTTGTGGAGCGCCGCCGCCGGCTCTCGCCCGCCGCGCTCGAGGTCGTCAACCAGAAGGTCGCCCGCGCCTATTCACCGATCGTGATCACCGGCTTCGTCCGCCTCATTGACTTCGCTCTGCTGTGCCTCGTCGGCATCGCGGTCTATGTCGGCTATGTCATGCCGCTCGCCGGCGGCTTCAGCTGGATCTATCCTGCGGAGATCGTGGCCGTCGCGATCGCAGCCGTGGTCTGCTTCCAGGCTGCCGACATCTACCAGGTGCAGCTGTTCCGCGGACATCTCCGGCAGATGACGCGGATGATCTCGTCCTGGTCGTTCGTCTTCCTGCTGTTCATCGGCGTCTCCTTCTTTGCCAAGTTCGGCAGCGAAATGTCGCGGCTGTGGCTCGCCGCCTTCTATGTCCTCGGGCTCGCCGCGCTGATCGCGGAGCGTCTGGTGCTGCGCTCGCTGGTGCGGGCCTGGGCGCGCGAGGGCCGGCTCGACCGCCGCACCATCATCGTCGGCTCCGACCGCAACGGCGAGGAGCTGGTCGAAGCGCTGAAGGCGCAGGACGATTCCGACATCCACGTGCTCGGCGTGTTCGACGACCGCAACGACAGCCGCGCGCTCGACACCTGCGCAGGTGCGCGCAAGCTCGGCAAGGTCGACGACATCGTCGAGTTCGCCCGCCGCACCCGCGTCGACCTCGTGCTGTTCGCGCTGCCGATCTCCGCTGAGACGCGCATCCTGGAGATGCTGAAGAAGCTCTGGGTGCTGCCGGTCGACATACGCCTCTCCGCCCACACCAACAAGCTGCGCTTCCGTCCCCGCTCCTATTCCTATCTCGGCGATGTGCCGACGCTCGACGTGTTCGAGGCGCCGATCACCGACTGGGATCTGGTGATGAAGTGGCTGTTCGACCGCATCGTCGGCGGCATCGCGCTGCTCGCGGCACTGCCGATCATGGGACTGGTGGCATTGGCCGTGAAGCTCGACAGCCCCGGTCCGGTGCTGTTCCGCCAGAAGCGTTTCGGCTTCAACAACGAGCGCATCGACGTCTACAAGTTCCGCTCGATGTACCACCACCAGGCCGACCCGACGGCGTCGAAAGTGGTGACCAAGAACGATCCGCGCGTCACCCGCGTCGGCCGCTTCATCCGCAAGACCAGCCTCGACGAATTGCCGCAGCTCTTCAACGTGGTGTTCTCCGGCAATCTGTCCCTGGTCGGTCCGCGCCCGCATGCGGTGCAGGGCAAGCTGCAGAGCCGCCTGTTCGACGAAGCCGTCGACGGCTATTTCGCCCGTCACCGCGTCAAGCCCGGCATCACCGGCTGGGCCCAGATCAACGGCTGGCGCGGCGAGATCGACAATGAAGAGAAGATCCAGAAGCGTGTCGAGTTTGACCTCTATTACATCGAGAACTGGTCAGTGCTGGTCGATCTCGTCATTCTCCTGAAGACGCCGGTCTCGCTGCTGACCAAGAACGAGAACGCGTATTGAGTTGAGTGCGCCAAGAATGCGCTGTCATCGCCCGGCTTGACCGGGCGATCCAGTAATCACCAGCGGCGAACGTCGCCACTGACAGCGCGGAGTACTGGATGCCCCGCCCCCCGTGCGCAATTGCGCACTAGGCGGGGCATGACGGCGGAAGTTGTGTTTGTGGCGTATGAGTAGCGTGAGCGTATGATGGCGTATGCGGCGACAGCCGGTGGAGTGAAATTGGCCGCACCGGCCGCGCCCGGCGTGCTGGCGCTCCAGCGCGCGCTGGTATGGCTGGTCGGCGCCTCCGGCGCCATCGTCTTCATCGAGCCCAGCCCCTACGAGATCGTGACGCTGCTCGCGAGCGTCACCTTCTTCGCCACCGGCCTGCGCCTGCGGCTCGCGATGATGCCGCTGGTGCTGATGCTGGTTCTGCTCAATGTCGGCTACACCATCAGCGCGATCCCGCTGTTCGAGCAGCCCGAGGTGGTGAGCTGGATCGCGACCTCCTGGTACATGGCGGTCACCGTGGTGTTCTTCGCCATGGTCACCTCCGAGGATACCGCGGCCCGGCTCGACATGCTCCGCCGCGGCCTCGTGGTCGGCGCGATGGTCGCTTCGTTGTCGGCGGTCGCCGGCTACTTCCACCTCGTTCCCGGCGGCGACGACCTGCTCACGCTCTACGGCCGCGCGCGCGGCACGTTCAAGGACCCGAACGTGCTCGGCGCCTTCCTGATCCTGCCGGCGCTGTTCGCGCTCCAGAGCGTGGTCTCGGACAAGCTCGGCAAAGCGTTCCGCAACGTCATCGCCTTCGGCATCATGTCGCTGGCGATCCTGCTCGCGTTCTCGCGCGCCGCCTGGGGCGGCCTCGTGCTGACCTCCGCCTTCATGCTGGCGCTGATGGTGCTGACCAGCCGCACCAACGCGCAGCGCTCGCGCATCGTCATCATGGCGATCGTCGCCGCGGTGCTGGGCCTTGCGCTGATCGCGGTGCTGCTGTCATTCGATTCCACCGCCGAGATGTTCAAGCAGCGCGCGAGCTTCGACCAGAGCTACGACGAAGGCCGCTTCGGCCGCTTCGGCCGGCACATCCTCGGTGCGGAGATGGCGCTCGAGCTGCCGTTCGGCATCGGCCCGCTGCAATTCCACCGCTACTTTCCCGAGGACACCCACAACTCCTACCTCAACGCCTTCATGTCCGGCGGCTGGCTCTCCGGCGTCTGCTATCCCGCGCTGGTCTTCACCACCGTCATCATGGGCTTCAGGCACATCTTCGTCCGCGTGCCCTGGCAGCGCGCCTATCTTGCGATCTTCTCCTCCTTCGTCGGGACCGTCGGCGAGAGCTTTGTGATCGACACCGACCACTGGCGGCACTTCTGGATGATGCTGGGCGCGATGTGGGGCATGATCGCCGCGGCGCAAATCTACAAGGTTAGCGACGAAGCTTCTTCAGCTTGAGATCGGGACGCTTCTCCGGCGGCGTGTCGAGCAGGCCCTTCAGCGCCTCCGTTGCCGCGAGCACGCCCTTGTAGCCCTCCGTCGCAAAGCGCAGCAGCAGACGCAGCTCCTCGTCGGAATAGGCGCTAAAAACCTTCTCCATCGCCTGCTGCATCGGCACGTAGAGCTGGCCGATCTTCATGGCCGTCTCCGGCACGACGGAAATATAGACCTTGCGGCGATCCTTCTCATCCCGCTCGCGGCGCACGAGGCCGGCCTTCTCGAGCCGGTCGACCACGCCGGTGATCGCGCCCGTCGTCAGGCCCGTGACCTCGGCGAGCCGGCCCGCGGTGACGCGACCCTCGAGATAGAGGATGTCCATGCATTCGAGGTCGGAGTTGGCGATTCCGGCAACGTTCGCAACGGTCTGGCCATAGAGCACGCCCTGCGCGGAGGACCGGCGCATCGCCGCCTCGAGCTCCTGCAACAGCGCAGCGCGCGCCTTCGTCCTTGACAAGGTCGACCTCTTATCTTACTCGATATATATCTTAGTCACTAAGAGATTTAGCGACCGTAATTTCTCCTAGCACCACGGAAACGTCGGGAGCAAGTCATGTCCTATCGTCCCCGCAAGGCCCTGATCATCGGAGCCGGCATCGCCGGACCCGTCGCCGCGATCCTGCTGCGCCGCGCCGGCATCGAGTCCGCGATCTACGAGGCCTGGCCCTATTCCAAGGGCATCGGCGGCGGCCTCCAGATCGCACCGAACGGCATGCACGTGATGGACGAGATCGGCCTTGCGAACGAGCTGATCAGCCGCGGCTCGGTCGCGGAGGCCTTCGACTTCTATTCGCAAGGGGGCGAGAAGCTAGGCTCGATCAACCGCGACATGGCGCGGCGCTTCGGCCAGCCGGCCGTCAACATTTCCCGCGCGACGTTGAACGAGATCCTGATCGACAAGGCCTGGTGCGCCTGCGTCTCGCTCTATTTCGAGAAGCGCCTGATCAAGATCGAGGATCGCGGTGACCAGCCGATCATCGCCTACTTCTCCGACGGCACCACTGCCGAAGGCGACTTCCTGATCGGCGCCGACGGCGTGCATTCGGTGGTGCGCCGCCAAGTCGTGCCTGATGGCCCGCAGCCGTTCGACACCGGCCTGATCGGCTTCGGCGGCTTCGTGCCGCACGCCGTGCTCGACGGTAGATCAATCGGCCGGCACGTCGAGACCACGTTTGGCCAGAGCGGCTTCTTCGGCTACGGCTATTGCAGCCCGGATCCGAACGACGGCGTGATGTGGTGGAGCACCCAGCCCGCGCACGGCATGGACGCGGCGATGTTCCGCGCGCTCGACCACGCGACGCTGAAGCAGCATCTGCGCGGCTTCCACCGCGGCTGGCACGATCCGATCCCTGATATCATCGAAGCGGCCGAGAACATCGTCGTCACCGACACGCTCGATGTTGCGACCCTGCCGACCTGGTCGCGCAAGCGCTCGCTGCTGATCGGCGACGCCGCGCATGCGACCAGCCCCCATGCCGGCCAGGGCGCCTCGCTGGCGTTGGAGGACGCGATGCGGCTCGCGCGCCTGATGCAGGAGGGACAGGAGCTCGGCGCCACCTTCCAGGCCTTCGAGGCCGAACGCCGTCCACGCACCGAGAAGATCGTCGCGATGGCCCGCCGCAACGGCAACAGCAAGCGCGAGTTCAGCGCCACCGGCGCGTGGGTCCGCAATCGAATGCTGAAATGGCTGTTGCCGCTGGGCTCCAAGAGCATGGAGTTCATGTACGCGTATGATGCGCGGGCGGCGTAGGACTCCGCTGCCGTAGGGTGGGCAAAGCGAAGCGTGCCCACCATTGCTGATGCGATCGCAGAGAGATGGTGGGCACGGCGCGTTGCGCCTTTGCCCACCCTACGATGGCTCGCAAGCGGAAAGACCCTACCCTTCCATCCCGAACGTCAGCCCAGCGTTCTCGACCAGCCGCTTGATCAGCTTGTGCTGCATCGCCGCGCCCGGCGTCCAGAGACCGGCCACCACGTTCGGCGTGTCGCGCAACAGGCAGATCGCACATTCGGAGATGATCCTGGCCGTTGATGCATAGCCCGGATCAAGATCGCCCTTCACCGCCGCACGAACCTGACGGCCATCGGGCGCGATCGCGACATAGAGCAGGTCGTAATGGCCGTTGTCGCGCTCCGCCTTCGTCGGTCCCTCGCCGGGCTTGAGCGCCTCAGGGCCGGTCTTTTCGCTGTTGGCAACCATCACGCGCTTGGCGTTGGCCTGTCCCTCTTCCCCCGCGCCCGTCAGCACCATCTCGTCGTAGACGAAATCCCTGCCATACGGGAATCCCATCAGCATGTTGGAGCGGTGGACGTTGCGTGTATTGAGGGTCGCCATCGCGAACGGGGCGGACCAGGACTGCAGGTCCTCCTCGAACACGGGCTTGTTGCCGCGCGGCTGCTTGGGCCCTTCGAATCCAGGCGTGAATGCAAATGGATCCTTGAGGATCGACACCAGGCTAAGATCCTGCGCAACCGCTTCAAAGGTGACCCTTGCGCTCGCCGAGGTGCCGCCGGAGAACTTCCAGCTGATGTTGCGGACGCGCCCCTTGACGCGCGGCACTGGTGCTCCGAACACGCGCCTTGCTTCCTCCTGGACGAAGAACGCGCCGAGCTCAAAGGGAATCGAATCGAAGCCGCAGGAAAACATGATGCGCGCGCCGCTCGCCTTGGCGGCCGCCTCATGCCTGTCGATCATCTGCTTCAGCCAGATCGGCTCACCACAGAGATCCATGTAGTCGGTGCCCGACGCGACGCAGGCGGCAAGCAGATCGGACCCGTAAAGCTGGTACGGACCGACGGTGGTGACGATGAGCTTTGCCTGATCCACCATCGCCCGCAGCGACACAGGATCGGCGGCGTCCGCCACGATGAGCGGCGTGTCCTTGGGTGCACCGATCGCGTCGCGAACGGAGGCGAGCTTGTCCCTGCTGCGCCCCGCCATCGCCCAGGTCGGCGCGCCGCTACCTGCGTAATGCGCGGCGAGGTACTCGGCAACGAGCTGACCGGTGTAGCCGGTCGCACCGTAGACGACGATGTCGAACTTCGCGGACACGGATCACGCTTCCTGCTGGACCGCGGGCTTTAGCCTTCCACCCTGAACGTCAGCCCCGCGTTGTCCTGCAGCCGCTTGATCAGCTTGTGCTGCATCGCAGCGCCAGGCGTCCAGAAGCCGGCGGCAACATCGCTCGCGTCACGCAGCATGCAGATCGCGCATTCGGAGATCATCTTCGAGGTTGAGCCGTAGCCGGGATCGCGGTCACCGGTGACGCCGGCACGGACCATGCGGCCGTCGGGCGCGATCGCGACGTACAGGAGATTGAAGAGGCCCTTCTCCCGCTCCTCCTTCGACGGGCCCTCGCCCGGCTTCGGCGCGTTCGGGCCGGTCTTCTCGGCGTTGGCCGCCATCACGCGCTTGGCGTTGGCCTCGCCCTTCTCGCCGGGACCGGTCAAAACCATCTCGTCGTAGACGAAGTCCTGGCCGTAGGGAAAGCCCATCAGCATGTTGGAGCGATGGACGTTGCGGGTGTTGATCAGCGCCATCATGAACGGCGCGGCCCAGGACTGCAGGTCCTCCTCGAAGACCGCCCTGTTGCCCTTCGGCTGTTTCGGTCCGGTGAAGCCGGGCGTCAGCGCGAAGTGGTCGTTGAGGATGGCGACGAGGCTGAGATCCTTGGCGACAGCGTCGAAGGTCGCTTTCGCACTCGCCGCGGTGCCGCCCGACAGCGTGCCGCGCATGTCGCGGACGCGGCCCTTCACGCGCGCCGCCGGCGCGCCGAACACGCGCTTGGCTTCCTCCTGCACGAAGAACGTCCCGAGCTCGAACGGCACGGAATCATAACCGCAGGAAAACACGATGCGCGCGCCGCTTGCCTTGGCCGCCGCATCGTACTTGTCGATCATCTGCCGCATCCAGACCGGCTCGCCGCACAGATCGAAATAATCCGCACCCGCAGCGACGCAGGCAGCTAACAGGTCCTCGCCGTAGAATTGATAGGGACCGACCGTCGTGATCACCGACTTGGTCTGCGCCACCATCGCCTTCAGCGAGGCCGCGTCCGACGCATCCGCCACGATCAGCGGCGTGTCGGCGGGCGCGCCGATGGCATCACGCACCGATTTCAGCTTGTCGAGGCTGCGGCCCGCCATCGCCCATTTGAGCGCCTTGTCGTCCCCGTAATGCGCCGCCAGATATTCGGCGACGAGCTGGCCGGTGAAACCGGTCGCACCGTAGACGACGATGTCGAATTTCGCAGAGCTCATGACTGGCCTTTACTTCTTCGCGTAGCTCACGCCCATGCCGGCACGGACGTCGCTTTGAATACCATAGGGCGGGATCGGATAGCGCAGGCCATTCTTCGCCAGCGCCTTCATGCCCTCGATTGCCTTGGCGAGATGCGAAGGTTTCAGGGCCATCAGCATCTCCTCGTCCGGCACGCCGCCATAGCGCCGTTCGGCATAGCATGGCAAGGACAGGCTGGGCTCCCCGGTCTTGAGCGCCCGGCCCCAGGAATCCGCGCACGCGGTCTCGCCGACCACGCCCCATTCGAATTTCCTGTAGCCGGTATATTGCAGCCCGTTGATCAGGATGATCATCTGCCCCGGCGTCGCGTAGACGAGGCAGATGTCGGGCGGATCGAGCCGGCCGCTGGCGAGCGGACTGACCGCGAGCGCCTGATAGTGCCCGAACGGAACCACGTCCAGCGCCTCCTGGCGCTTGCGTGCGTCCTCCGCGGTGCCGTGCCAGACCCCGACATAGTTTTCGCCGGCGAGCCATTTGTCGTCCTGGGGGCTAAGCCCAATCACCGCGCGGCACTGCGCGCCGACCAGATCCTCGGCGGTGATGCCGACGGTCCAGCCGAGCCGCGCGGCCATGCTGACGATCTGGTCGGTGGTATGGATCGCGTTCGGCCGCCGGATCTTGGGGATCGCCTCCATGTCGGCAGCTTGCGCAAACAGCTTCATGCCGATCACCGTGGTCTTCAGCCGCAACAGGTTGTTGAGATCGGCGACGAGGCCGGCGAGATCGATCCTGTCTGCGCTCTGCTGCTGCATCGCGTCCTCCCGGCCGGCGGTCGCGCGCCGGTGCTGTGTTCTTGTTTTGCGACCCTCGTTCTAGTCCTTGGCCGGCCCCGGTAGCAACTCGCCGGTCCGGCCCATGATGCGGTACGCCAGGAGGCCGATCCATTCGCGCATGGCGACGTCGGTCTTGGCAAGCCCCTCGCCGCCGATGCGGGTGAACGCGAAGAGATCGTCGCGCCCGCCCATGCGCCAGTCCACGGGATAGGCCTCGACATCGAATCCGGCCTTGCGAAAGATTCCCATCGAGCGCGGCATGTGAAAGGCCGAGGTGACCAGCAGCCAGCGCTCGCCCGGCTTCGGCGACACCAATTGCCTGGTGAAGATCGCGTTCTCCCAGGTATTGCGGGAGTCGCGCTCGAGGATCAGGCGCTCCTTCGGGATGCCCAGGTTTTCCAGCACCGGTGCGGAGTAGTCGGCTTCCCTGGCCTCGGTCGAGACGAGGTTCGCAGTGCCTCCGGTGAAAACGATGCGTGCGTTGGGATAACGGCGGGCGAGATCAGCCGGCGCGAACAAGCGATCGGCTGCGTGCCGAACGACCGGCGTGCGATGCGCCGCCGACAGATCGGTGTCGACGGAGCCGCCGAGCACGATGATGCCGTCGGGCGCGCCCCGCGACGGGTCCCACTGCGGAAAGCGCGACTCCAGCGGATAGAGCAACAGATTTCCGAGCGGCGAGAACGCAGCCAGCGCCAGCAGGACCAGCGTGGTCACCGCAAGCTTGCGGCCAAGCGCGGCAAAGCGCGTCAGCATCAGCACCAGCGACAGGATGCCGAGCTCGACCAGGAGATTGATCGGCAGCAGCGCCATGCCGATTGTCTTGGACAGGACGAAATACAGGGGAGCCTCACTCGAATGATCGTGCCATGCGCGGGCTTGACCGGCCCGTCCATGATCGGAAATCTTCTTGAAAGAGGATCGCTCGCCGGGTCAAGCCCGGGCATGACGAGCAAAACCGATTGGACGGCCGCAAATGACCCATCACCACCTGCATTCAAGCCCTGAGACCTGCCATTGGGGCTTCTTCGAAGCCAAGCTCAAGCCGGTCCTGACGATCAAAAGCGGCGACGAGGTGACGGTCGACACCATCAGCGGCGGCCCCGACATGCTGCCCGACCGCGACAAGTTTCATATTCCGCCGGAGATGTACGAGGTCCATGCCAAAAGCGAGCGCATGCTGCCCGGCCACATCCTCACCGGTCCGATCGCGGTCGAGGGCGCCGAGCCCGGCGACGTGCTCGCGGTCGAGATCCTCGACGTCCAGCTCCGGCAGGATTGGGGCTGGAACATGATCAAGCCGCTGTCCGGCACCCTGCCCGACGACTTCCACGAGACGCGCATCCTCAACATTCCGCTGGACCGGACGCGGATGGTCGGCCGCCTGCCATGGGGCCTCGATCTGCCGCTCAAACCGTTCTTCGGCGTGATGGGCGTTTCGCCGCCACCTAGCTGGGGCCGCATCTCCTCGCTGGTCCCGCGCGCCATGGGCGGCAATCTCGACAACAAGGAGCTCGGCGCCGGCGCGACGCTCTATCTGCCGGTGTTCGTTCCGGGCGCGCTGTTCTCCTGCGGCGACGGCCATGGCGTGCAGGGCGACGGCGAGGTCTGCGTCACCGCGATCGAGACCGCGCTGCAGGGCCGCTTCCGCCTGACGCTGCGCAAGGATCTCAAGCTCGACTATCCCCGCGCCGAGACGGCCACGCACTACATGACCATGGCGATGGACCCCGACCTCGACCAGTGCGCTGTGCGCGCGCTGCGCGACATGATCGCGCTGCTCGGCGAGAGGCGAAACCTGTCACGCGAGGACGCCTACACCTTGTGCAGCCTGGCGGCCGATCTGCGGGTGACCCAGACCGTCAACGGCTCCAAGGGCATCCATTGCATGATCGAAAAGGCCATCGTGCACGGCTGAGCCGGCCCGCACCTCCTGCCCTGTCAACGCTACGCCGCCGCGCCGGTTTCCGCGCGGCGCGCTGCCGCGAGCCCGATTTCTCAAGCGATTCCAATGCGCTGAGCTAAGGCCCGAGACCGCATTTGACTTCCACCCCCGAACCTAAATAGAGTCTTAATCGTTACTTTTATGTACCCGAGTAAGAGGCTAGCGTTCGGGCCATGGCCACCGAAAAAGCCGAGACTGACCGTATTCCCGTAACCTTGGCGCTCTCGACCATCACCTATCTGGAGAAACTGGTGAGACAGGGCACCCACGGCACCAGCGTTCCCGGCGTCGCACGAACCTTGATCGAGGAAGGCATCCGTCTCGCCATCAAGGACGGGCTTCTGTCGATTCGCGACAATGGCAGGACGTGAGCGCGCGCCGGACGTGAGGCGGACGGATCTCGACAGGGCGGATGGCCGACATCTGCAACCTGGGACCGTTACCAATGCCTGTTCTCTCACCGACTTCTTCACCGACCTGGACCGACGAACGAATTGAACTTCTGAAGCAGCACTTCGAGGCCGGCCTCTCCTGCCGCGAGATCGCCGCCGACATCGGCGTCAGCCGCAATGCGGTCATCGGCAAGCTGTCCCGGCTCAATCTGACCCGCAGCCGCGCGGTCGAAGACCGCAGGCTCGAGCGAAGCCTCGCGCCGCCGGCGCGCGCGACACGCGCCGTGCCGCGACTGCAATATGAAATGCTCGCGACGATCTATGGCGAGACCGACGCGCCCGTGGTCGCCGGTCCCATCGACGACGCCAATCGCTGCTCGCTGCTGGAATTGTCCGAGAACCGCTGCCGCTGGCCGATCTCGACGCCGGGTGCGGAGGATTTCTGTTTCTGCGGCAATAGCGCGCCCGACGGCCAGTCCTATTGCGCCGGTCACAGCCGTCTCGCCTACCGGCCGAACTCGCGCGCCCGCATGATGCGCGGCTAGCATCGTGCTTGACGCGTTTCTTGACGCGAACCGGCCCCCAAAAGAAAAACCTCCGGCGGGGCATCACCGGAGGTTCCTGGAGGCTTAGCGTGAAGCTAAGAGCCGCAACTTTCGTATTTGGCTGAGAGCTATATAGCTGATTAACTCAGGTAAGTAAATAAGTTTGAAGACGATCGAATCGCATAGCTCGTCTTCGTCCCCTGCACAGGCCACCGGATTTTCCGAAAGCCTTCTCTTTAAGAAGAAGCCCCGGCGGTTTCCCGCCGGGGCTTCATCAGATCCGATAGACCGACCTTACCAGTTGCGCTGGGCGCGCAGCAGCAGGCTGTAGGTGTCCTGGTCCTTCAGCTCGTAGGTGGCCGCCGGCTTGGCGACGCCCGTCAGAGCACCGGTCGTGATCACGCCCGAATACTTCTGGTCGAGATGGCTGTAGGTGAAGTCAGCCGAGAAGGTCAGGTTCTTCACCGGCGTCCAGCGGGTGATGACACCCACCTGGCCGATGTTGAAGTCCGGGTTGCAGGTGCCGGTCAGGGTCGCGAACGCGGCGCTGCCGCAGATCAGGCTCTTCGCCGTGCCGCTGTAATTGACCGCAGCCCACGCGCCGTAGACGGCCGTGTTCCAGAACGGGCTCCAGTTGTGGGTGTAGGCACCACGGAAGCCGTAGGTCTTGGTCAGCTCGAGGCCGCCGCCCGGACCGAACACCGCGTCAGACACGCCGGCAAAGCCGATGCTCTGATACGCCGCGTTCGAGCTGCCGAACATCGAGTAGCTGGTCGCTGCTAGCTCCTGGAAGTTGTAGCGGCTCGCGCCCTCGGTGTAGACGCCCGAGACGTTGATCACGTCGCCGGCACCGGTCGGGATGTTCTTGATCTGCAAGGCGAGCTGAACGGCCCAGCCCCACTTGTCTTCGGGATGACCGGTGACTTCGGTCGCGCCGTAGTAACCGACATGGTTGTCGTGCGCGGCGACCGACGCCTGGAACAGGCCCCAGGCCTGGTCGACGCGGACCATGCCGACGATGTCGGGAGCACGGGAGCCGCCCAGGTTGTTCGAGCCGTAGGCACCGCCGAGGACGCCGGTGGTCGACATGCCGGCGGTGTTCCAGATGTTGGTCTGGAAGACCTGCGTCTGGTCCTGCACCGAGAACGCGGCCGTCACGCCCTGGCCGAAATCGGCCGTGTAGGTGGCCTGAACGACGCCATTGGTGGTGCCGCTGCCGCCGACGAGCTGGTCGAAGTTGTTGCCGGGATAGTTGATCCAGGGCGCGTCGAACTGCGAGACGGCCTTACCCAGGGTGAAGCCGGCGAACTGGATGAAGGCGTAGTAGACGCCGAGCGCGCCGCCGGAGATGCCGCCGTCGGTGCCGTTGACGGCACCGCCGCTCGAGCCCGTGAGGCCGGTCCCCGCAGCATTGAGGCCGATCGTGCTGCTGTACTGGGTGCCGCCCGTGGCCGAACCGGTGCCGCCATAGTTGCCGGTCGTCCAGGTGAAGACCGCGTCGAAATAGGTGCGGACCACGCCGTACTCGGTCGCGGTGCGCGTGTCGATGTTGAGATCTTCACGAGCACGCATCGAGTAGTAGTTGGTGAGCCGGTTATTGGCCGCGAATACGCCGTTGTACTGGGCGCTGTAGTTGCCGCCGGCATTGAGCGCCACTTCGGCACGCAGATAGCCGCCGAGCTTGATGCAGGTGTCGCTGCCCGGGATGTAGTAGAAACCCGCGCCGTAGAGCGAGCAGATCTTCACGTACTCGACCGCCTTGGCCTTGACCGGAAGATCGGCTGCCTGAGCTCCGCCGACGGCGATCAGACCCGCCGCAGTGCCGAGCAAAAGGCTCTTCACCATTTTCATTTAAAACCTCCAAGTTGCTCATTTTGCGGAGACTGGACCGTGAGGCCCCCCAGATCCCCGTCTCTTCAAATCCGCTCGGCCGCTTCGCGCTTTCGGACACACCCGCTTTCGACGCGAGGGACGTGAGCGAACCACCTGCAACGGGACGATCGAGTACCCCCCACCGTCAGGCGCCAATATGCCTTCGCCATTACGCTAATCAAAATAGTTTATTTAATCAGCTTTGTGGTTTCACTAAACCTGTGCCCCGGGCGCAACACCCGGGCGGGGCGAATATGCTGACCGGCTCATCTTTGTAGTTTTAGTGACAAGATTACCCTGCTCTGCACTTGCGTCAGGGCAGGCTTGCGTGGACTATGCCCTCCGCACGAACACCGGCCTGAAGAATCATTTCACGGGAGTGATGCTGTGTCCGCGACGAGGAAAGAAGGAGCGCGCCTGCGCTCCATCGGCAATCTGGATATCATCAGGCGCTTCACCTGGGAGATATCCTCGATCAACATGTATCTGGAGGAGCTGCGTCAGTTCTGGGCGAGGACGCTCGGCATCAGCGGCCCGCAATGGTTGATCCTGATGGCGATCTCCGACCTCGACAAGGACGACGGCGTGCCCGTCAACGTGGTCTCCAAGCTGCTCCACGTCGATCCCTCGTTCGTCACCACCCAGTCCAAGCTGCTGGAGAAGAAGGGCCTGCTCCGCCGGCGGCCCTCGCCGACCGACGCCCGCGTAGTGCGGCTGTCCCTGGTCGACAAGACCCAGAAGCACATCGCGAGCCTCAACGAGCAGTACAAGACGATTCGCGAATTCGTCTTCCAGGAGTTCGACGAGAACGAGCTGACGGAATTCACCGGGAAGCTCGCGACGCTGAAGACCCGGCTGGAGAAGGCCTGCGTCCGGATCTCGCTCGATTTCTGAGAGCCGAGGTCGCGCTCAGGCGCGCCGTCCAGCGCCCAGCCGCGTCTCCAGCCAGTCGAAGATGTATTCGTTGGCAAGGCTCGGATTGTCCGCATGGGCCTGGGCCGCGCCGGTCTCCGTGGCGGTGAACACCTTCAGCGCGATGTCGGAGCTGCCGAGCCGGGACTTCTGGACGATCTGACGCGCCCGGTCGGCCTTGAGCCAGCCATCCTCGCCGAGCGTGATCAGCACCGGACAATCGGCGCTGGAGGCCATCAGCGGCGCATGCGGCACCGGGACGATGCTGAGGTCGCTCATCGCAAATCGGCTGGCGAAGAAGGATCGTTCGTGCAGATCCCAGAGGCCGCCGTCGCAGACCGCCGCAGCCAGCCGCGGCTCCTGCAACACCGCGCGCGCCACGAACGAGGAGCCCCACCCGTCCGCCACGATGGCGACGCGGTCGAAATCGACGTCGTCGCGCGTCTCCAGATAATCCATGACGCTCGCAATCGCGCTCTCGAGGTCGCGGCGCTGCAGAAGCGTATCGGTGTAGTCGTCGCGCTGGTCGCCGAGCAGGTCCAGCGCCAGCATCGACAGTCCGCGCTCGCGCGCATGCGGCGCGAGCTTGAACAGGAATTCCTCCTTGCGGTGTCCGGGCTCGCCGATGCAGATCACGGTCGGCGCCCTTCGCCGCGCCGACGGCGCCGGCAGGAAGTAGCCCTGCAACGCATGATCCTCGACCCAGGGAATCGTCACGACTTCGCCGGCCGGCGCGCGCGCCGTGAGATAGCGGCGGGCGCATTCCTGCATCGCCAGCACCGCAACCCAGCGGCGCTCGTCGGCCGGATCGAGCGGCATCGCCGCCGCACCATAGTAGTTGAGGGCCCGCAGCCAGTTGCGCTGCGCGGTTGCCATGTGGCCTTCCGCGAACGCGGCCTCGGCACGGTGGCGATTGGTCCGCGCGAGCTTCTTCCACTCGCGATGCCAGGACTGCTCGTCGCCCCGCTTGAGCTGCCGCGCGATCATCAGGCATTCCGCGATCGTGGCGCCGCCCTCCTGGGCCGCGGTGAGGAGCCGCGTGAATTCAGCGGAGATGTCCTCTCTCTCCGGGCAAAGGATCCAGTCGTCGGAGAGGCATGCGGGCATCATCGGGAGCTACGCTCTATCATCGCGTTACCCCTGATTGACTAAACTATTTTGGTTCGCCGACCAAGCTGTCGCGGGCGACATTACAGGCGTTTGAGATCACCATCGCTTGAATGACGCTTGAACGATGGGCCATGTCGCATGCGTGACATTCCAATTCGTCATAGGGCTGCCAATACTGGCAAGAGGTGGCACGTCAAATGACCCGCGCACCTCTTGCCATGACGATCATCATACCCATATCGGCGCGTCGCCGGCCGCCGCGGCGAAGCAGACTCAACCGAGTCGCCAGCCGACCTCCTGGGTAAAGCTTTCGTAGAAGGCGCGCTCATAGGCCTGCTCCGGCGTGGTGCGGACGCGCTCGTCGAGGCGTTTGGCGTCCTCGCCGACAAGGATGCGCCAGCGCTCCACCTTGACGCCGTCGAGGATGATCTTCGCGGCCTGCGCGGCCGTCGTCGGCGCATCCTCCAGGAAGCTGCGGGCGCGCTCGGCGAACGCCGCCTGGATGTCCTCGTCCGCCATCTTGTCGGCATCCGGCACGCCGGCCGCGACCATGCGCTTGCGGGTCAGCGCGACCTCGTCGGCGTTGAGCCGCTCCGAACCGTCCGCGCTCTGCACCTTGCGCGAATTGGAAACGATCGAGGTGCCGATATGGCCTGGCATGACCACCGAGCATTTGACGTGCGGGGCGTGCAGGCGCAGGTCGTTGATCAGCGCTTCGGTAAATCCCTTCACCGCGAACTTGGCCGAGCTGTAGGCGGTGTGCGCCTGGTTCATGCCGATCGAGGCCCAGAAGCCGTTGACGCTGGCGGTGTTGACGATGTGAGCTTCGTCGGCCGCGACCAGCATCGGCAGGAAGGTGCGCACGCCGAGATAGACCCCGCCCCAGCAGATGCTGAAGGTGCGCTCCCACTGCTCGCGCGTGTTGGTGAACAGGCTGCCGCCGCCGCCGATGCCGGCATTGTTGAACAAGAGATGGATCCTGTCCGTCTTCTGCTGCTCGGCGAGCTCGTCGCGGAAGCGCTTGAGGTGATCTTCAATCGCGACATCGGCGACATGCGTCGTGACGCGCAATCCCTGCGGCAGCTTCTCGACCTCGCAGAGCCGTTTGGTCTCGGCCATCGCGGCCTCCGAGACGTCGCACATCGCGACGTTGCAGCCTTCGGCAACGAGCTGCCGCGCGAGCTCGCGCCCCATTCCCGTGCCGCCGCCGGTGACGACCGCGATCTTTCCAGCAAAATCCTTCATGGGACTTTCGGCCCCTCCCTTTATCGGTGTGTTTCTTGTCACTGCGCCGTTCGTCGGCGCGCGCAAAATGTAGCAGCGCCGCATCCGCAGGTAAAAGCGGATCGGCGCTGCCGTTCGATGTCCGTTATTTCGGCGTGCGGACTATTCGGCCGCCGCGATGCGCGGCCCGTTTAGCGCGCCAAGGCCTTCCAGCGCCTTGCGGATCGCGGCCTGCTGCGTGCTTGATGCCTCCGGCATCGGCGCGCGCGGATATGTCCTGGGCAGTCCCTGGAGCGTCTGTGCGTAACGCGTGCAGGCCGGTAGATTGTCGGCAATGACCGCGTTCCACACCGTCAGCAGCTTCTTGTGCAGGTCGAGCGCGCGCGGATGGTCGCCCGCCTTCACCGCATCCCACAGCGCGACGGAGGCATGCGGCGCCGCGGTCAGGATCGCGGCGATCGAGCCATGGGCCCCGAGCGTGTAGGACGGATACATCAGGGCATCGACGGCGCTGTAGATCAGCTTGTCGGGCGCCATCATCATCAAGTCCGCGAACAGTTTTAAATCGCCCGCGCTCTGCTTGACGCCGACGACCAGCGGCACCTCGGTCATGATCCGCGTCAACAGCGCCGGCGAGAGATACGACCACGGCACGACGTTGTAGATGATGATGGGCATGCCGGTCTCGTCCGCCATGGCGCGGAAATGCGCGACCATCGCCTCGTCGTCCGGCTTGAACAAATAGTGCACCGGCGTGACCTGGAGCGCTGCGACATTCATGTC
Organism: Bradyrhizobium iriomotense; assembly: GCF_018130765.1. Taxonomy (GTDB): domain Bacteria; phylum Pseudomonadota; class Alphaproteobacteria; order Rhizobiales; family Xanthobacteraceae; genus Bradyrhizobium; species Bradyrhizobium iriomotense_A. The sequence continues at coordinate 140,271 of NZ_JAFCJZ010000011.1, read as the reverse complement.
GCGGACCAGCTTGCCGCGGCGGATCGCATCGCGCGTGGAGTCGACGATGATGCCCGCGATCACGGGAATGCGTCCCTTCACCGCCTCAACCGTCGCGGCCACGAGGTCGCGATATTCCTCGTGGTCGAGCGTGTGGCCCTCGCCGGTGGAACCGCCGGCCGCAACGCCGTGCACGCCGGCGCCGATCATCCAGTCGACCTGGGGCGCCACGAGCTCAAAGTCGATCTCGCCGTCTTTCCGGAACGGCGTCGTCATCGGCGGGATCACGCCGGTCGGTCGTACCTTCATGGTCCGCCCTCGCGTTTCCTGTGTGCTGCGGCAGCCCCGCTCTTTTGACGAGTGTCCCGCAACTTCACGAATCGTATCGGCCGCGCGGGCCTTGTGAAGTGGCTCATACGCGGCGCAGCCCTGACAATCGATCATTCCTGGGTGTTTGGCTGCGGGTTCCCCGTATTTGTCCGGCTTCGGGTTAATGGCAATTTTTTTACAATCCGAATCGTCAAATGAAGGTGGACGCTGGGTCGAGTCGTCCAGGCCAGCGTGTTGTTTGTGTCACAGGCTCTGGCACTCCGCTTGCATCCTCTTCGTGGTCTGAAACTACCGATGAGGTGACAGGAATGTTCGTGACCGTCGTTGCCGTGCTCTGCCGGCTAGGTGCATCTGCCTCGGGCGCTTGCGTCGAGGAAATCGTGACCGACAGCAACATGACGCCCGAAATGTCGATGATGCAGTGTGCAATCGGTGCACAGGCACCGCTGGCGAAATGGATGGGCGAACATCCGATCTATCACGCTAACTGGCGCCTCGAGCGCTACAAATGCGTGCCGGGTCACTACGAGATCAAGGGCCACGCCTGAAGGCCCCGCAAAACTACTGGTACCGGGTCGACGGAAACCAGGACGACTGATCTAGGAGGAAACGCCCCGGGGGCCGCCTTGTCCCTCCACGCGGGCACCGCCAGCGCCGGACCGTTCGCGGCAGCGCTCTGTGACAATGATCACGCTGTTCCCCTTAAGCCACCTCACGCAAGATGATCGCACGCGCCCGCCGTCCCTCTGGCGTCGGCATCAGCGCATAATTATGCGGCTGGTCACGCAACAGATGCAGCTCGACCGGCACACCCACGGTCCTCGCCCGCTCCGCGAGATCGACGCTGTCGGGGTAAAGTAGATCGCGCGTCCCAGTGAAGATCGTCATCGGCGCCAGCGCGCGGAACGCGCCGTTGAGCGGACTGACGAAGGGATGGCCGACGTCGAGCTCTCCGGCATAGAGCCGTCCCGCTTCAATGATCCCCGGAATGTCCTGGATCGGATCGCGCGCAGCGATCGCGACCTGCTCCGGACGGCTGACCGACGCATCGGCCGCGGGCGAGATCAGCATCAGCCGGCTTGGCTGCCGATGGCCGCGATCGCGCAGCCACTGGCAGGCCGCGAGCGCGAGCCCCGCGCCGGCGGAGTTGCCGACCACCGTGACCTTTGCGGACCCTGCGTCTTCCAGCAGCATGCGTAACAGCTCCGCCGTCGCCGGCACGACATCCTTCGCGGTCGCGCGCGGCGCCAGCGGATAGATCGGCACGACGCAGCACACGCGCGCCTTGCGCGTCATCTCCCCGACGAAGCGCCAATGCGCCGGCACGATCTCGTTGATGAAGCCGCCGCCATGCAGGAACATGACGTAGTTGCAGCCCTCGTGTCCCGAAGACGGCGCGGTGTAATAGACCGACCAGCCGCCCATCTTCGTCAACGTTGCCTCGACGCCGCGGCCAAGCCCCGTCGGCTCGAACGTTACAGGCTCCAATGCGAGCTTCTGCACGTGCGCCTGCACGGCCTCGGCTGATGCGAGCTGCTCCTTGAACGGAAGAAGGCGCAGCAGCAGATTGAAAGCGCGGCTTTGCAGGCTTGGTGCAGGATCGCGCCGGGCCGATGGACTGAACGCGCAACCGCCCGGGCAGAACTGCAAGGCCGACACGATCCTGGCAACGCTCATGGCCACATCCCCATCTGGCTCTTTTCGAAACGGCGACAAAGAGGCTTGCCGACCCGCCGCCACTTGTCGATATAATGCGAGCATTCGCTCGCTTTTCCTACTCGCATTCAGATCACAAGGCCGTGGCCCGCAAACCGCCCACAAAACCCCGGAAAAATGCCTTGCAGGAGCGCTCTCGCGCCACCGTCGACGCATTGGTCGAGGCAACTGCTCGCATTCTGGTCAAGGAAGGCTTTGAGAAGGCGAGCACCAACCGCATCGCCGAAATCGCCGGCGTCAGCGTCGGCTCGCTCTATCAATACTTTCCAAGCAAGGAAGCGCTCGTCGCCGCCGTGATCGACCGCCACAACGAGGAGATCATGGCCATCGTCCGCACGGCGCTCCTTGAGGTCGCCGACCTCCCGATCGACAAGGCCGTGCGAAAAACTCGTCACCGTCGCGATCGAAGCCCACCGCATCAATCCGAAACTACATCGGGTGCTCGCCGAGCAGATCCCGCGCACCGGCCAGCTCAAGGACGTCGAAGCCTTCAACCGCGAGGTCCACACCCTCGTCCGCACCTATCTCGAGAGCCGCCGCAAGGAGATGCGCAAGGTGGACGTTGATGTCGCAACCTTCATCTGCGTCAGCGCGATCGAGTCGGTCGCGCACAACACGGTGCTGAACCACGCGGAGATGCTGACGGAGAAGACGGTGCGGACGCTGGTGGACGAGACGACAAGGATGGTGGTGGGGTATTTGAGGTAGGTGGAGCGATGCCCGAAACCTCGACACGCTTGCTAAAATGCGAGGAAGGGTTGCGCCTCATAGCGCGAAGAAAAATATGCACGTCCACAAAATCAGAAAACCTTATGGAGCGCACTGATTGAGTATGCCGACTAGCTTCGGCTTGCCGCTCCCGATGCTCATTCCCTCGAACCCGAGGAATATAGGTGCCTCATACGCGGCCTGAATCGCCACACCAACATTCTCCCCCTTGCGAAGGGCGACTATTTCCTGTTGTGACAGACTGTATGCGACATTGAACAGCCCGTTTTGAATCCGCTTGGAATTAGGACTCAGTCGATACACCTGCCCATCGATCAAAAGAGAATGGGCGGCCATATTCATTAGTTCAGTATCCCTGCGAAGAGTATCGAAGATAGCCAGCAAGACTGCGCGGCGTTTTTCGCAGTAGATGATGAACTTGTTTATTCCAGATTCCTCGGTTGTTCGCTGTCCTTTCAGATAAAGTTGTCCGTCCGTACTTTCAATTGTCCAGACAGGTCGGGTTCGCCCATTGTTGACGACATTCAGCCGCTCCAAAGTCGCTTTGTCGATTTCCTGCATCCCGTCAGGGCTCGCGGCGGCGCCCAACGTGAATAGATCTGGATCAACATCCATTGAGCGCATGTATTCTACTGCCAAGGCGGAAACGACTTGAGCAGTTCCTTCAATGCGCGCATCGGCTCGCAGCGACTTGAATTGGTGAACGCCGTATCGGGACCCGCGCTTCAAATACCTGAATTGGCCGCCCAAATAGGCGTATGCGCACGCGCTGTAACAGCCGCCCTCATCAATATCGAAGGACTTTGAAGAGAATGGTGATTTCCGACCGATATCGGTGGAGAACCCATATTTTCGGAACAGGCGGCCGAGTTCTATTCCAGCAGCCAAGCTTCCACCGGGTGAGTTCAGGTAGACAATAGACCGGTCGGGAATACGATTCTGCGTTACATATCGCTCGAACCGCTGGGGTGCGTCGGGATCGATGTCTCCGTCCAAAAAGACGAACCACCGACTGCCCGCTATCTCATTGGGTAGCTCCGGCGGGAATCCCTTTACAGTCATGTTCGATTGCGCATCCGCTGAGCCCGACTGAAAAGCCAATAAGAGAGCGAGCGCGTAAATCTTTCGCCGCACCATGGCTTTCATAAGCTGCGCCATCGATTCAATTCCTGCATCAAACGCCACAAAGTAGCGTGAGACCACAGGCCGTCGCTACACCTTTTGGTAGAAGCAAGCCTGACGCACCGCAAATCGCTTCGGAAAAACGCCATTCCATCAATGGCATCGCTACTGTGCATGGGGTTGTTTTCGGGAATTTTGGCTTGCCGACCACCGAAGCAGCCACCCGCCGCCGACCGTCGCGCACGCGTCCCTGGCCAGCACGAGCCCTACGCCCCGGTCAATCCGCCCGACAGATGCTTTGAGAAAAATGGTCGGAGCGAGAGGATTTGAACCTCCGACCCCTAGTCTCCCAGACTAGTGCGCTAACCGGGCTGCGCCACGCTCCGAACGCCGTTCCATTAGCTAGGATCGCCGCTTTGCGCAAGGCGAGGTCACACCATTTTGGTGTGTCCCCGGCCAAAGCCCCCGGAACAGGCCACAAAGCCGGCGAAACGCGCCCCTACCCGTCCTTCAGCGCCTGATCCAGCATTTCCCGGCAGGCGACGAGGTCGGCGAGCGCCCGGCCGAGACGCTCCCGGTCCAGCGCGCTGGGGCCGGCGGGCGCGGCGGGGGCGCCGCCCTTGCGGAAGGTGGTGAGGATTTCCTCGTCGTCGACCTCGGTGAAGCGGAAGTCGATGCCTTCCTCCTCATCCCCCTGATAGTCGTCATCGTCGGCATCGGCGATACCCTTGATCGGGCCCTCGTCGTCCGGCTCGATCAGGCTCGCGCCGATGGCGTCCTCGATGGCGCCGAACGAGACCGCGGCCGCGCCGTCAGCGAGGCCCTGCACCGATTTGACGCCGTGCTCCTTCAGGATCCGCTGCACCCCGCGGATGGTATATCCCTCCCCGTAGAGCAGCCGGCGGATGCCCTTGAGCAGGTCGACGTCGTCGGGGCGGTAATAGCGGCGGCCGCCGCTGCGCTTCATCGGCTTGATCTGGGAGAATCGGGTCTCCCAGAACCGCAGCACGTGCTGCGGAATGTCGAGTTCCTGCGCTACTTCGCTGATGGTTCGGAACGCATCCGGCGCCTTGTCCAAATGCCAATCCTTTCCGAAAGGCGGTTACGCCTCGGGTTGAACCTTGCTGCCGTCGCCGTTGGTGCGGTGCTGCGCGTTGATCCGCTGCTTCAGGATCGCGGACGGCTTGAACACCATGACGCGGCGCGGCGAGATCGGCACCTCGGTGCCGGTCTTCGGATTGCGGCCGATACGCTGGCCCTTCTTGCGCACCATGAAGGAACCGAACGAGGACAGCTTCACCGTCTCGCCCTTTTCAAGGCAGTCGGTGATCTCCTTCAGCACGAGTTCCACGAACGCAGACGACTCCGTCCGCGACAGGCCCACCTTCTGGTAGACGGCTTCGCAGAGATCCACACGCGTTACGGTTTTACTTTGATCGGTCATCGCCCTGCCCCACATCACGGCGAACAATTGTTGTCTGAAATTATGAGGTTACGATACGGCGGTCAACAGCGCTCATCAATGCAGACGCATCGATAATCGCAGCTGATTCCGGCAAAATTTTATCAACTGTGGCGCTACCAGCGCACCAGCGCTGAACCCCAGGTAAAGCCGCCGCCCATCGCTTCCAGGAGGACCAGGTCGCCCTTCTTGATGCGGCCGTCCTTGCGCGCCACCGCCAGCGCCAGGGGAATCGAGGCGGCCGAAGTGTTGCCGTGACGGTCCACCGTCAGCACCACCTTCTCCGGCGCGATATGCAGCTTGTGGGCGGACGCGTCGATGATTCGCTTGTTGGCCTGGTGCGGCACGAACCAGTTGATGCTGTCGGCATTGAGCCCAGTCGCCTCGAAGGCATCGACGATCACGTCGGTGATCATGCCGACCGCATGCTTGAAGACCTCGCGGCCTTCCATGCGTAAGTGCCCGACGGTCTGGGTCGAGGACGGTCCGCCGTCGACGAACAGTTTTGCCTTGTGGCGGCCGTCGGAGCGCAAATGGGTGGTGACGACGCCGCGGTCGGTCGCGGCATTGCCCGGCTGCTCCTGCGCCTCCAGCACGACCGCGCCGGCGCCGTCGCCGAACAGCACGCAGGTGCCGCGGTCGTTCCAGTCGAGGATGCGCGAGAAGGTCTCCGCGCCGATCACCAGCGCGCGCTTGTAGGCACCGGTGCGCAGGAAATTGTCTGCGGTCGCGAGCGCGAACACGAAGCCCGAGCACACCGCCTGAAGGTCGAAGGCCGCGCCATGGTCGATGCCGAGCCCGTGCTGCACGGCGACCGCCGTTGCAGGGAACGTGTTGTCGGGCGTCGAGGTCGCCAGCACGATCAGCTCGATCGACTGCGCGTCCACGCCGGCGTCGGTGAGCGCCGCCTGCGCCGCCTTGATCGCGAGATGCGAGGTGAACTCGCCCTCGGCCGCGATGTGCCGCTCGCGAATGCCGGTGCGCTGGACGATCCACTCGTCGGACGTGTCGATACGCGCCGCCAATTGGGCGTTGGTCACCACCTGCTCCGGCAGGTAGGAGCCGCAGCCGAGCACGACCGAACGAATTTGAGTCACGAAACAGCCTCCTGCGCGGCCTGCACGGAACTGAGTGCACCACCCTCGCGGTTGAGCATCTGATTGATCTTGTTCAGGAGATCGAATTTGACCATGTCATAGCCAACATCGATCGCGTAGGCAAAGCCTTCGGCGTTGATTCCGCCATGGCTCTTGACCACGACGCCTTTCAAACCCAGGAACACGCCACCATTGGACTTGTTGGGGTCCATCTTGTCGCGCAGGGCCTGGAAGGCATTGCGGGCGAAGAGGTAGCCGAGCTTGGACAACCAGCTCCGCTGCAGCTCGTTCCTGAGCAGTTCCGCCATCTGCCGTGCGGTTCCCTCGGCGGTCTTGAGCGCGATGTTGCCGCTGAAACCCTCGGTCACGATCACGTCGGCCAGCCCCTTGCCGATGCCGTCGCCCTCGACGAACCCGATATAGTCGAGCTCCGGCAGGTTCCGCGCGCGCAGGATCTCGCTGGCCTCGCGGATCTCCTCGTGGCCCTTGATCTCCTCGGCGCCAATGTTGAGGAGGCCGACGGTGGGCCGTTTCTTGTTGAACAGCACGCTCGCCATGGCCGCGCCCATGACGGCCAGCGACACCAGATGGTGCGCATCACCGCCGAGGGTGGCGCCGAGGTCGAGCACGACGGACTGGCCGCGCTTGGTCGGCCAGATCGCGGAGATGGCCGGGCGGTCGATGCCGGGCAGCGTGCGTAGATGGAAGCGCGACATCGCCATCAGCGCGCCGGTATTGCCGGCGGAGACCGCGACATCGGCCTCGCCCTTCTTCACCGCGTCGATGGCAAGCCACATCGAGGAGGTCTTGCGGCCGCGCCGCAGCGCCTGGCTCGGCTTGTCGTGCATGCTGACGGCGACGTCGGTATGGATGATCTTCGAGGCGGCCTTGAGCTGGGGATGCTTCTCGAGCTCGGGCTCGATCTTGGCCCGGTCGCCGACCAGCAGGAACTCGGTGTCGCGATGCCTGCCAAGCGAGATGGCCGCGCCTGGAATGACCACGGCGGCGCCGTCGTCGCCCCCCATGGCGTCAAGCGCGATACGAACCTTGCTGGGCATGAAAGTCCTGGAAACCTGGTCTGGTGCGGTCATGAACGAGCGGGGCCGCAAATGGGTTCGCCATGGATATGGCGACCGGCCAAGCGCCACGCCGCACCCGGACCGGGGCGCGACAATAGCGTTTTGTTATCCCGAAACAACCTCTTGCCCCCAGCCTTTTGCTTTCAGGGCGATCCGGCGGCGGATCGGCGAATTCGCCGGAAACGTATAGAAATCAAACAGATAAATCTGACTCTCAAACCACCGCCGCAAACGCCTGCTGCGCGGTGGCAGCGGTCTTACGGGGAATCGGCAGCTACTGGTCCTTTTTGTTGTCCTGGAGCGCCTTCAGCGCCGCGAACGGATGGTCCTCCGGATCGGGGGCGGTGACCTCCGCCTCGAACACGGCCCCCTCCTTGCGCGGATAGGGGTCGATCGCCAGGAACAGGGCATCGGTGGCGAGCCGGCCGAGGTCGATGACCCCGTTGAGGATGGCCTCCGGCGGATCGGCCACCTCCGGCGGCTCCTCGTTGTCCTGCCCGTCCTCGATCAGGTCCGCCAGCCGCCGCGCCTCGGCCTCGGGGGCGAACATCAGGTCCACCTCCTCGTCGATCTCGCTCTCGATCGGATCGAGCGTGACCACGCAGGTCTGGCCGATCCGGGCGCGGACGAGCCCCGTCACCTGGACTCTGCCGCCGCTCTTGGGCACGACGTCGAAGCTGGCGTGAGCGGACAGGATCTCCCGGAGGCCTGCGAGCTCCGCCATGGCCTGCCGCTCGGCCGCCGATGCCTCGAGCTCGCGATGCAGGCCGGTGTCAGGGATCTGCGCAACGATGACGGGCGCCCGCCAGGGATCGGGCGACGGTGTGGTGTTGGGTCGATTCATGGCGTGACACCCTCCCTGAACGCCGGGGGAAATTTGAAGGACGCACCAAGCAGTGCGGCCTCGCCGGTCCGGCCAAGATCGGCCTCGGTCGCCCTGGCATAGGCCGCGAGCTGCCGGGCCTGGTCCATGCCGGCGCCGTTCAAGATATTCTTGCAGATCGCCGCCGCCAGCGCCTCACCGCCGCCGTCCATGGCCTGGTCGTAAGCCTGGACGCGGCCGTAGAAGGCCTCGCCGAAGGCCCGCATCCGCTTCGGCACGGTCTGGTCGCCCACGCCCATCTCGCGCAGATTGTCGTCCATGTCCTCGCAGAAGCGATCGAACAGCGCCTGAGACAGCTCTGTGGCGCCCTGGACAGTGCGCAGGCGGCGCAAGAGCAGCCACAGATGCAGCAGCAACAGGTCGAAACGCCCGTTAACCGTGTCCGGCGCGCCCAAGTCGCGGTAAAATATGGGTTCTCGCGCCTGCGTCACGATCATGCCATAGATGGCTTCAATGGTGCCCGGGGCTAGCCGGGGTTTCCTGAAGTGATTGAACGGCCAAAGCATTGTGGTTTCCGCAAGCGGGCGCGCGCGTGTTGCATTCAGAGCCTCCGCCCGGTACTTCAGCGCCTCGCGCGACGCAAGGGGACGGAATCAGTTCCGCTATGACGATAACGAACCAGACCGGCCAGCGCGCAGACAAGCGGCGCGGCCTTCATGCACGTTGGCGCGGCCTGCGCGTGGCGGCCGCAGCAGCCTTGCTCGGCGTGGCGCTTGCGGGCTGCACGGGCGAGCAATTCCAGAAGGGCTACATCCTGCCGCCCGGCGCGCTGGAGCAGATCCCGATCGGGGCGAGCCAGGACCAGGTGCTGATCGTGATGGGCACGCCCTCCACGGTCGCCACCCTCGACGGAGAGGTCTTCTATTACATCTCGCAGCGCTCGGAGCGCATGGTCGCCTTCATGAACCAGAAGGTGGTCGATCAGCGCGTGATCGCGATCTATTTCGACAAGAACCGGCGCGTGCGCCGGCTGGCGAATTACGGCCTCCAGGACGGCAAGATCTTCGACTTCATCAGCCGCACCACGCCGACATCGGGCCAGGAGATGAGCTACCTCACGCCGATCTTCAAGCTGCTCAGCTTTAACTGAGCCTTCAGCCTGCGGCGTCGTGCCGCTATCCGCGCGGCGCTTGCCGTCGCGCGCGACTTGCCGTTGCGCAACGGGTTCCCTACGCTCCCTGCAAAACAAGAAGCAGGGAGTGGATTCGTGCCTAAGCCTTTGTTGTTGTCCCGCCGTCGCGTGCTCGCCGGTGCTGCCGGCCTTTCGGCCGCAACGATCCTGCCGCGATCGAGCCTGGCGGACTGGAAGCCCACTGAGAACGTCCGCCTCGTCGTACCGGCTGCGGCCGGCGGCTCGACCGACGTCATGGGCCGGCTGCTGGCCGCCCATCTTCAAACCGTCTGGGGCCAGTCGGCCGTCGTGGAGAACCGCTCCGGCGGCGGCGGCACGATCGGCACCGCCGAGGTGGTCCGCGCCAAGCCCGATGGTCACACCATCCTGGTCGGCAATCCCGGTCCGAACGCGATCGCCTACAGCATCTTCAAGAACCTGACCTACAAGCCGGACCAGCTCCAGCCGGTCTCCAACATGATCCGGATCCCGAACATCGTGTCGGCCCATCCGAAGACCGGCATCAAGTCGATCGCCGAGCTGATCGCGTACCTGAAGGCCAATCCGGACAAGCTCAGCTACGCCTCCTCCGGCGTCGGCCAGAGCCCTCACCTCACCGGCGCCTGGTTCCTCCAGCTCACCGGGCTGAAGATGACGCACATCCCGTTCCGCGGCGCGGGCCCCGCGCTCCAGGCCGCACTCGCCGGCGACATCCAGATCCTGTTCGACAATCTCTATCCGAGCCTGCCTCAGGTGCAGAACGGCACGCTCAACGGTCTCTGCGTCACCACGACCGAGCGCAGCGACCTCGCGCCGAACCTGCCGACCATGCGCGAGAGCGCGCCGGAGCTCGCTAATTTCGACATATCGTCCTGGTTCTCGGTGTTCCTGCCGAAGGGGGTCTCACCCGAGGTGCTCAACGCGCTCAATCTTCAGGTGAAGGCGATGTTGGAGCGTGACGACATCAAGAAGCAGATCGCCGCCATGGGCGCCCGCGCCGATTACGGCACCCCGCAGCAGTTCGCCGACTTCGTGGACGCCGAGACGAAGAAGTTCGCCGGCATCATCCAGAAGGAAGGGCTGCAGATGGATGTGCAGTGACGCGCAGCGTCATTCCGGGGCGGCTCGAAAGAGCCGAACCCGGAATCTCGAGATTCCGGGTTCGGTCCTGTGGACCGCCCCGGAATGACAGACGGAAACAAAAACCCCGCGGCTGGCGCCGCGGGGTTTTGTCTTGTCTCGTCATCTCCGCTCAGTGCGCCAGGATCGCCAGCAGCAGAAGGGCCACGATGTTGGTGATCTTGATCATCGGGTTCACCGCGGGTCCCGCCGTGTCCTTGTAGGGATCGCCGACGGTGTCACCGGTGACGGCGGATTTGTGGGCATCGCTGCCCTTGCCGCCGAAATGGCCGTCCTCGATGTACTTCTTGGCGTTGTCCCAGGCGCCGCCACCCGAGGTCATGGAGATCGCGACGAACAGACCCGTCACGATGACGCCGAGCAGCATCGCGCCGACGGCCGAGAACGCCGCCGACTTGCCGGCCGCGCCGCCGCCCGCGATCGCGTAGATCACGAAATAGACGACGATCGGCGACAGCACCGGAAGCAGCGAGGGGATGATCATCTCCTTGATCGCCGCGCGGGTCAGCAGGTCGACCGCCTTGCCGTAGTCCGGCTTGTCGGTGCCCTGCATGATGCCGGGTTTTTCGCGGAACTGACGTCGCACTTCCTCGACGATCGCGCCGGCCGCACGGCCGACCGCGGTCATGCCCATCGCGCCGAACAGGTACGGCAGCAGGCCGCCGAACAGCAGACCAACAACCACGTAGGGGTTGTTGAGCGAGAAGTCCGGATTGACGCCGGCGAAGTACGGGGTCTTGTTCGCGACGAAGAACTTGAGGTCTTCGTTATAGGCCGCAAACAGCACGAGGGCACCGAGACCGGCGGAGCCGATCGCGTAGCCTTTCGTCACCGCCTTGGTGGTGTTGCCGACCGCATCGAGAGCGTCGGTCGACTTGCGCACCTCCTTCGGCAGGCCCGCCATCTCGGCGATGCCGCCGGCGTTGTCGGTGACGGGGCCGAAGGCGTCGAGCGCGACGACCATGCCGGCCAGCGCCAGCATGGTGGCGGTCGCGATCGCGATGCCGAACAGGCCGGCCAGGCTGTAGGTGACCAGGATGCCGGCGATGATGACGATCGCGGGCAGCGCGGTCGCCTCCATCGAGACGGCAAGGCCTTGGATCACGTTGGTGCCGTGACCGGTCACCGAGGCCTGGGCGATCGACTTCACCGGACGATAGTCGGTGCCGGTGTAGTATTCGGTGATCCAGATGATCAGCGCGGTGACGACGAGGCCGACCACGCCGCATTCGAACAGCGCCATGCCGGTGTAGCCGACGCCGTCGAGCTTGCCGAAGCCGATCAGGCTGTAGATCACCCCGGCAATGCCGATCAGCGACAGGATGCCAGTTGCGATCAGGCCCTTGTAGAGCGCCCCCATGATCGACTGGCTCGGTCCGAGCTTGACGAAGAAGGTGCCGATGATCGAGGTGATGATGCAGATGCCGCCGATGGCGAGCGGCAGCGTCATCATGTTGGCGAGGATCGGCGTCTTGGCGAAGAAGATCGCCGCGAGCACCATGGTGGCGACCGCGGTCACCGCATAGGTCTCGAACAGGTCGGCGGCCATGCCGGCACAGTCGCCGACATTGTCGCCGACGTTATCGGCAATGGTCGCGGGGTTGCGCGGATCGTCCTCGGGAATGCCGGCCTCGACCTTGCCGACGAGGTCGCCGCCGACGTCCGCACCCTTGGTGAAGATGCCGCCGCCGAGACGGGCGAAGATCGAGATCAGCGAGGCGCCGAAGCCGAGTGCCACCATGGCGTCGACCACGGTGCGGCTATCGGGCGCGAGCTTGAGCGAATGGACCAGGAAGCCGAAATAGAGGGTCACACCCAGCAGCGCGAGACCCGCCACCAGAAGCCCGGTAATGGCCCCCGCCTTGAAGGCGAGCTCGAGGCCGCCGGCCAGCGACGTCGTCGCAGCCTGGGCGGTGCGCACATTGGCACGGACCGAGACGTTCATGCCGATGAAGCCCGCCGCCCCTGACAGGACGGCGCCGATGGCAAAACCGATCGCGACATAAAGGCCGAGGAAATAGGCAAGCAGCACGAAGATGACGATGCCGACGATACCGATCGTGGTGTACTGGCGCCGGAGATAGGCCTGTGCGCCTTCGCGCACGGCTCCTGCAATTTCCTGCATGCGCGGCGACCCCGCATCCGCGCCCAACACCGAAGACGTCGCCCAAATCGCGTAGACGACGGAAAGCACTCCGCAGAGCACTATCAACCATAATGCTGTCATGTGATTTTTGCCTCAGATCCTTGATGTACCCCCGGCGCCTTTTGTTGTCCGTCGTGCGGTGCGGCGCCTTGATTTTGAACAAAGCCGCCCCTTTCCCGAAGGGGCGGCTCCAGTCGGTCACAAGCTTGCCAAAATCAAATTGAGGGTGCAACGCCGGATAGTGCCGAAAAGACCGATCTCGGCAGGTATTTAGACGAACCTTGAGAGCCTGGCCGCCGGTTTGGAGCAATTCCTAGAAGTGGCTGTAGGATAGGCGTTTCAAAACCAGTTCCTGGCCCTGCCCGTCCAGGAAGCGCGGGCGCTCGTGGCCCGCAACGATCGTGCCGATGACCGAGACCGCAACGCCGACGGCGCGCCCCGCGGCAATCAGCGCATCGCTTTGCGCCGGCGGCACCGTGCACAGCACTTCGTAATCGTCGCCCCCGGCAAGCAACGTCTCGACGCCAACGACGTTGCGGGCAATCAGCCCCGCCGCGGCAGCCGAGAGCGGCACGCTCGCCACGTCGACCGTCGCCGAGACGCCGGACGCGGCGCAGAGTTTCGTGAGGTCGCCGGCGAGGCCATCGGAGACGTCCATCGCGGCCGACGCATGGTCGCGCACGGCCCGCGCCAGCGCGTTGCGCGGCTGCGGCACGCGATAGCGCGACACCAGCAAATCCCGCGCAATGGGATCAGACATGAGTGCTCCGGCCACCGCGCCGCCCGTGAGCACGTCGAGACCGAGCGCGGCGTCGCCAATCGTGCCTGTCACGAGGATGCGGTCGCCAGCCCTAGCGCCGGTGCGGCCGGCCATCCGCCCCTTCGGCACGCGGCCGAAGGCGGTGATCGAGATCATCTGCGGCCCCGGCGTCGACACGGTGTCGCCGCCGAGCAGCGGACAGGCGAACGTCTTGGCGTCATCGCCGAGCGCGTCCGCAAACGGCCTGAGCCAGCCATCCTCCTTGCTGCGTAGCGCCAGCGTCAGCACGAAGCCGGCCGGCGTTGCGCCCTTGGCGGCGAGATCGGACAGGTTCACTCGCAGCGCCTTGCGCGCGATGGTGTCGGGAGGATCAGTGGCAAGATAATGCACGCCCTCGACCACGGCATCGGTGGTGACGACGATGTCGTCGCCGGATGAGGACAGGATCGCGGCGTCGTCGACCAGCCCGAACGCACCGGGATCGGTCGCCAGCGGCTTGAAATAGCGCGCGATGAGGGAGTCTTCGGCGGAGGCTTGGTATCTGTCCTGCGTCACGATAGCAGACCCGTCATCCTGAGGTGCGAGCCCTTGCGAGCCTCGAAGGATGGACGGCCGAGGTGCGACCTCAGCGGCACGCCGCCGCCCTTCGAGGCCTCCGCTTCGCTCCGGCACCTCAGGGTGACGGCTGCGGCGGAAGTCATCGTCTCAATTACCCCCGCCCGAACTCGTCACCGCGAAACTGGCGGCCGATCTGGTCCAGCACGGCGTTGACCATTCCGGTCTCCTCGCGGTCGACAAAGGCATTGGCGACGTCGACATATTCGGAGATGACGACACGGCCCGGCACGTCCTTGCGGTGCTCCAGCTCGTAGGCCCCGGCCCGCAGCACCGCGCGCAGGATCGCCTCGATCCGCTTCAACGGCCAGCCTTTCGACAGTGCCTCGTCGATCAGGGGGTCGAGCTTCTTCTGGTCGCGCACGACGCCGGAGACGACGTCGCGGAAGAAGGCGGCTTCCGCCGGCAGATAGGTGTCGCCCTCGACCTCGTTGCCGAGCCAGTGGCTCTCGAACTCCGCAAAAATGTCGTTGATGCCGGCGCCAGCGATGTCCATCTGGTACAGCGCCTGGACGGCCGCGAGCCGCGCCGCACCGCGCCGGTTCGCCTTCTTCTCGCTGAGCCCCGCCGGCTTCTTGGTGTTGTCGGCCATGGCTTTAAGCCCGCGCCAGGCGGCGTTTGATGCGCAGCATCGCAAGCGCCGCGCGCGCGGCATCGCCGCCCTTGTTGAGCTCGCTGGCTCGCGCCCGCGCCCAAGCCTGGTCCTCATTGTTGACGGTGAGGATGCCGTTACCGAGCGGCAGCTTGCGCGCCACGGCGAGGTCCATCAGCGCGCGCGAGGATTCCTGCGAAACGATCTCGAAATGGATGGTGTCGCCGCGGATCACGCAGCCGAGGGCAATCACCGCGTCGTAGGGCTTGCCGTTTGCCGCCGCAGCATCGACCGCGATCGCCACCGCCGCCGGGATCTCCAGCGCACCGGGAACCGTGATCACGTCATGCGTCAGGCCGGCCGCCTTCAGCTCGGCCACTGCGCCTTCGAGAAGCGCGTCCTGGAGATCGTCATAGAACCGGGCCTCGACAATCAGCGCGCGCGCGCCGGAAATGTCGGTCTGGTCCTTCAGGGGTGCGCGCCGCGCGTCTGCCATCGTTCAATCCGTTTCGAAAGGGGTCGGCGCTATGTAGTCGCCGCCAGAGGCTAAGCCAAGTTCAAAGAGACTGTCATTCCGGGGTGGCGCGCATGCGCCAGACCCGGAATCTCGAGATTCTCGGGTGCGCAACCGCGCACCCTGGTTCGATGCTAACGCATCGCCCCGGAATGACGGCTCTGCCGTCACTTCAATTCCGTCAGCCGCGCCGCGTAGCGGGCCATCAGATCGACTTCGATATTGACCTCGGCCCCCGCCTTCCAGCCGCCGATGGTCGTGACCGTCAGCGTGTGCGGGATGATCAGCACCGAAAAGGTCACGTCCGCAACCGTATTGATCGTCAGCGAGACGCCGTCGAGCGTGATCGAGCCCTTGGTGGCGATGAACCGCGCCAGCTCCCGCGTCGTCGAGAGCACGAACCGCGCCATGTCGGGCAGGTCCTCACGGCTGACGATGGTGGCGATGCCGTCGGCATGGCCGGCAACGATATGGCCGCCGAGTTCGTCGCCGATCTTCAGCGCACGCTCGAGGTTAAGCTTCGTTCCCAGCCTCCAGTGTTTTGCCGTCGTCAGCGCCAACGTCTCTGCGGCAGCATCGACGTCGAACCACGTCCTGCCGTCCGCAACACCGGATGCAACCACCGTCAGGCAGACGCCGTTGCAGGCGATCGAGGCACCGTCGGCAATGGTGGTCTGATCGTAGCGGCAGGCGATGCGCAGCCGATGCAGCTGGCCCTGCGCCGTCGGCGTGAAGCTGACGATCTCGCCGATGTCGGTGACTATGCCGGTGAACATGTTAGGCGCGCTCGTAGATGGTGAGAGTATCGTGACCGAATGTCTCGCTAGCATGAACCTTGTAGGCCTGCGACTGCGTGATTTTCGACAGGGGCAATGCATCGAGCGCATCGACGCCGCCTGCGCCGACCGCTTCCGCCCCGCGGAACAGCCAGATCTCGTCGACGAGGTCGGCCGCGACGAACGAGGCCGCAACGCGGCTGCCGCCCTCGACCATCAACCGCGTGATGCCCTTCTCGGCCAGCGCATGCAGCACGGCCGAAAGATCGAGCCCGGCTGCACTGCCTGGAGGCATGCGCATGATTTGCGCACCGGCAGCGCCAAGGCGCGTCGCAGCGGCCGCTTCCGCAAGCTCCGAACCGATCACCCAAAGCTGTGTCTCGCGCGCGGAGCGCACCAACTGGCTCGAGGCCGGAATGCGCAGATTCTGGTCAAGTACGACACGTATTGGAGAACGCGCTTCCATGCCCGGCAGGCGGCAATTGAGCTGCGGATCGTCGGCCAGCACCGTGCCGATGCCGACCAGGATCGCGTCGCTCTGCGCGCGCAAGAGATGCACGCGATTGCGTACGGCCTCTCCCGTGATCGCAAGCGGTTTGCCGCCGGCTGCACCGATCTTGCCGTCGGGCGAGACCGCGAGCTTCAGGATCACATGCGGGCGCTTGTCGCGGATGCGGCGGAAATGGCCGGCGTGGTCGAACGCAGCCTCCGCCGCGCAAAGACCGACATCCACCGTGATGCCGGCGGCGCGCAGGCGCGCATGGCCCTGGCCCGCCACTTCCGGATTGGGATCCTCGATCGCCGCCACCACGCGCTTGATGCCTGCAGCAATCACTGCATCGGCACAAGGCGGTGATTTGCCGAAATGCGAGCACGGCTCGAGGGTGACATAGAGCGTGGCGCCCCGCGCCGCTTCGCCCGCGCGCCGCAGCGCCTCGGGCTCGCCATGCGGCCGTCCACCGGGCTGCGTCCAGCCGCGGCCGACAATCACGCCGTCCTTGACGATCACGGCGCCCACGGCCGGATTGGGCCAGGTGCGCCCCTGCCCGCGCTTACCCAGCGCGAGCGCAAGCTCCATGAAACGGCGATCGGCCTCTTTGGCGTCGCGGGCCTTCTGCGCGAACTGATCCTCCAGGATGCGGAAGATCATTTGCGGATCGCGGCGAGCCGCGCTTCCTCCTCACCGGAGAGCTCGCCAAGCACGTCGGCGAAATCCTTGGCCTCGCGGAAATTGCGGTAGACCGAGGCGAAGCGCACATAGGCGACGTCGTCGAGCGTGCGCAGATGCTCCATCACGGTCTCGCCGATCACCTCCGAGGAGATCTCGGCCTCGCCCCCGGTCTCGAGCTCGCGCACGATGGTGGAGACCATCTTCTCGACCCGCTCCGGCTCAACCTGCCGCTTGCGCAGCGAGATCTGCACCGAGCGCATCAGCTTGTCGCGGTCGAACGGCACGCGGCGGCCATTACGCTTGATCACCGTGAGCTCGCGCAGCTGCACGCGCTCGAAGGTGGTGAAGCGGAAATTGCAGGCGACGCACACGCGCCGCCTGCGGATCACGGACGAGTCCTCGGTCGGACGCGAGTCCTTTACCTGCGTATCGAGACTGTTGCAGTTCGGGCACCGCATCCGCTTGCCTTGATCAGTTTACCTTGGCCTTACTGGTAGATCGGGAACCGGTCGGTGAGCGCCTTGACCCGTTCCTTGATCGCGGCTTCCACCAGCGGCGCCTTGCCGTCGTCGGACTGCGCGATCGCGTTGAGGACCTCGGCGATCATGCCGCCGACCTGCTGGAATTCAGCAACGCCGAAACCGCGGGTGGTCGCGGCCGGCGTGCCGAGACGCAGGCCCGAGGTGACGAACGGCTTTTCGGGGTCGAACGGAATACCGTTCTTGTTGCAGGTGATGGCGGCGCGGACCAGCGCCTTCTCCGAGACGTTGCCCTTCAGGCCCTTCGGCCTGAGGTCGACCAGCATCAGGTGGTTGTCGGTGCCGCCGGAGACGATATCGAATCCGTGGCTCTTCATCGCCTCAGCCAACGCCTTGGCGTTCTCGACGACGTTCTTGGCATAGACCTTGAAGTCCGGCCGCAGCGCCTCGCCGAAGGCAACGGCCTTCGCCGCGATCACGTGCATCAAGGGGCCGCCCTGGAGGCCCGGGAAGATCGCCGAGTTGAGCTTCTTGGCGAGCGTCTCGTCATTGCTGAGGATCAGGCCGCCGCGCGGACCGCGCAGCGACTTGTGCGTCGTGGTCGTCGTGACATGCGCATACGGCACCGGCGAAGCGTGCACGCCGCCGGCGACCAGGCCCGCGAAGTGCGCCATGTCGACCAGGAGGTAGGCGCCAACGCTGTCGGCGATCTCGCGGAAACGCTTGAAATCCCAAGCGCGCGAATAGGCCGAGCCGCCGGCGACGATCAGCTTCGGCTTGACCTCTTCGGCCTGCTTCTGCACCGCGTCCATGTCGATGATCTGGTCCTCGCGGCGCACGGTGTAGTGCGCGGCCTTGAACCACTTGCCGCTCATGTTGACGGGCGAGCCGTGGGTGAGATGGCCGCCGGCCGCGAGGTCGAGGCCCATGAAGGTGTCGCCGGGCTGGAGCAGCGCCAGGAACACCGCCTGGTTCATCTGGCTGCCGGAGTTCGGCTGCACGTTGGCGAAGTTCGCGCCGAACAGCTTCTTGGCGCGATCGATCGCGAGGTTCTCGGCGACGTCGACCCACTCACAACCGCCGTAATAGCGCGCGCCCGGATAACCCTCTGCGTATTTGTTGGTCATCACCGAACCCTGCGCTTCCAGCACGGCCCGGCTGACGATGTTCTCGGAGGCGATCAGCTCGACCTCATGGCGCTGCCGGCCGAGCTCGCCCTTGATGGCGGCTGCGATTTCCGGGTCGGCCTGCTCGAGCGAGGCGGTGAAAAACGAATCGGGCGCGGAGGCGGTCTTTGCGAGGGTCATCTTGCGAATATCTCCACCGCCGCAGCCTTTTGGCGGGCTACGGGCGGGTCTGGTGTGGCGATCGGAAGCACGCGCGATCTACCACATCGCCCGCCCCCGGCCAAGCATTTGCGGGTCGGGCCTGATATTTATGCAAGATATGGTGGGGATCGGGGATTGGGGCGCGCGAGCGGTCTCGAGGGAGCCGCCCGTGCACTGAACATCCTGAAGGGTCCGTTTCGGACCTTAAACCTTGCCCAGAAACCTTGCCCAAGGCCAGCCCCAGACGGCCCGCCTGCTCCCTAAAGCCCCGTATACCCCGCCTTCACGGGGTCCACGCTGCCGTCGAGCTGGCGCAAATAGGTCAGGCCGCAGACCGTCAACCTGTGCGGATCCTTCTCGCCAGCTTCCACCAGGGTATTGAGGTAGTTCGTCACCTTTGCGCGTGCCTCCTCGCTGGCTGCCGCCGTGCGATTGGCGAGCAGGTCATAGGTCTGCATGATGCGGTCGATGGCAGCTTCCATTGCACCCTCTGGTTCTTCCGAATTGCGGGAATCTTGATCAGGCAACCGCGCGGGCCTCGGACTGCGTCTCGAACCGGGCGATCGCCTTGTTGGCGAGCCTGATCTTGTTGAATTCGCCATGCTGGAGCAGCTTGATGATGATCTCGAGCAGGCGTTCGTTGGTGACGAGCGTATCGGGGATTGCGCCCGAGCGGCGGAGGTAATTCGCGGCGATGGCATAGGCATCGCTCACGAGCTCGACGTTCATTGTCTGCAACCCGCGCCCGCCGAGCATGGCATCCCTCCGATCCAGAGGATTAACTGCGATGCGGCGACCTGGTTCCCGTCCGCGCGGGCATTTTTTCGCAACTGCAAAACGTCAAAACGCACCGGTCCGGGCAAAGCCGGGCCGATGCGCTTGGGGAAGTCAGGCACGTTCGGGAGGCTTGCCGGTCTTGTTGGCGGGCCGGCTTGGCCTTGATCCCTTGGAACTCAGAGGCGGTACAGGATCTGGTCGGTCCAGAACCGCTCGAGACGGTGCAGCGACTTGTTGAGCGTGGAGAACTCCTCGCCCGAGATGCCACCGACCTGCTCGACCGTCTTGACGTGCTTCTGGTAGAGCGCGTCGACGATGCGGCGGACTTCCTGGCCCTGCGGGGTCAGGCGGATGCGCACCGAGCGGCGATCAACACGCGAGCGCTGATGATCGAGGAAGCCGAGCTCGACGAGCTTCTTCAGATTGTAGGAGACGTTGGAGCCGAGATAGTAGCCGCGGGTGCGCAGCTCGCCGGCAGTCAGCTCCTTGTCGCCGATATTGTAGAGCAGCAGCGCCTGCACCGAGTTGATGTCGGCGCGGCCGCGGCGATCGAACTCGTCCTTGATGACGTCGAGGAGCCGGCGATGCAGCCGCTCCACCAGAGTCAAAGCTTCCAGATAGAGCGACTGCACCGAACCCTGCTGGCCGGAGACGCGCTCTGCGGTATCTGCCGCAGTTGCGACGGCTTTCATCATGACACTTCCCCTGTTGTCGTTTTTATCGACACTTATTCGACGAAACTTGTGTCCCGTCCGATAGGTGCAACTTAAGGGGCTCGTTTGAAGATCGGCTTAAATAAGAGAATAAAGAGATCATGAATTTAAGACAGTGAATTGCGGATTAAGCCTGTGCCACAAGGACTTTTCGCAACCGTCTGTTGACCTTCGCAAGGTCCTGTTCACCCTCCGTCCGCCGCCACTGTCGCATTCCAGAACAGCCCCGCCCCGTTTCGAAACGGGCGCGTAACAGCTGTGGCGGAACACACGGAGTCAACGAAAAGTTACCTCGAATTTTAGGCAACCAGCGGTCAACCAAGCGCAACACTCTCGTGTCCCGGACAAGCGCAGCTCTTGGCAACGCGTAGCGTTGTCCAGGGCGAAGCGCAGAGCCGGGACCCAGATGTTTCAAAGCGAGATTGCGGATCAATGGGCCCCGGCTCTGCAACGCATCACGCCGCAAGTAGCGCCGTGCTGCGTCGCGTCCGGGGCACGAGAGTATTTGCGAGCGACGTCGCCTACGGCGGCCGTTCGCGCGCAGCCATCCAGGCGAGCGCCAGATAGGCGGCGAGCATGAAGACCTCGACGCCGACCACGACCAGGCTGCCGCCGTAGATTCCCGGGAACATCAGCTCGATCACCGCCATCGACACCACGGTGGTCAGCCACACCACCGCGCCCCAGGGCGTGGCAAGCCAGAGGCCCACCGCGGCAACGAGTTCGATCACGGCGAAATAGACGGTCGCGGCCTGCCAGGCCATCGACTGGTTCTCGAATGCCTCGTCCTCGCCGCCGACGAAGCCGGTCACCTGCGCCCAGTGATAGAGGCCCTTGAGGATCGAGAGCAGCGCCATCACCCGCAGGAACAGGACGAGCCGCCGCGTCCAGACATTGTCGTCGGACTCAGGCCGTTCCGACGAGATCGCCGCCACCGAGAGTGCGCTCTCTCTGGCATTCTCTCGGGCAGCGTCCCTGGCACTGGCGCCGTCACGGGCCGCATCGCGGGTGGAGATCTCGGACATAAGCCCCTTCTGGCTGCTTCGGCCCACAAAATCAATCGGCTGCCATCCCTTGCGGCAGGTCAAGCCGCGGTGACGGGAACCATGCGAGCTGGTATAAGAATAATTCCAGCCGGAGGAAGAATGATGGCGATCAAATACGGACGTCCGATCGAATTGCGCGAGGTGTCGCGCCGGGATGGCGGAGCAGCCTCCCCTGCCCTCGATCTGACCGTCCGCCCGCGCCGCAACCGCAAGGCCGAATGGGCCCGGCGGATGGTGCGCGAGAACGTCCTCACCACCGACGATCTGATCTGGCCGCTGTTCCTGATCGACGGCAACAACAGGCGTGAGCAGGTCGCCTCGATGCCGGGCGTCGACCGGCTCAGCGTCGACCAGGCTGTGCGCGAGGCCGAGCGCGCGATGAAGCTCACCATCCCCTGCCTCGCGCTGTTTCCCTACACCGACCCGTCCTTGCGGGACGAGGAAGGCTCGGAAGCCACCAATCCGAACAACCTGGTCTGCCAGGCCGTGCGCGCGATCAAGAAGGAATTTCCGGAGATCGGCATCCTCTGCGACGTCGCGCTCGATCCCTTCACCAGCCACGGCCATGACGGCCTGATCTCCGACGGCAAGATTTTGAACGACGAGACGGTGGCCGTACTCGTGCGCCAGGCGCTGGTGCAGGCCGAAGCCGGCTGCGACATCATCGCGCCCTCCGACATGATGGACGGCCGCGTCGCCGCGATCCGCGAGGGGCTGGACCGCGCCGGCCTGCTCGACGTGCAGATCATGGCCTATGCGGCCAAATACGCCTCCGCCTTCTATGGCCCCTTCCGCGACGCGATCGGCTCGGCCAAGACGCTCACCGGCGACAAGCGCACCTACCAGATGGACAGCGCCAACACCGATGAAGCGCTGCGCGAGGTCGAGCTCGACATCGCGGAGGGCGCCGACATGGTGATGGTGAAGCCCGGCATGCCCTATCTCGACGTCGTCCGCCGCGTGAAGGACACCTTCGCGATGCCGACCTTCGCCTACCAGGTCTCCGGCGAATACGCGATGATCGCAGCCGCCGCCAACAACGGCTGGCTCGACGGCGAGCGTGCGATGATGGAGAGCCTGCTCGCCTTCAAGCGCGCCGGCGCCGACGGCGTGCTGAGCTATTTTGCGCCGAAGGCGGCGGAGAAGCTGCGGAGCCAAACGTAAGGCGCCGTAGGGTGGGCAAAGCGAAGCGTGCCCACCACTCCATCTATCGTGCACGACAGCGGGCAATGGTGGCACGGCGCTACGCGCCTTTGCCCACCCTACGGCTCCCGCGCCAGCGGCGCGAACCGCCCCCGAATCGCCGGAATATTTCGGCTTGCTAACGCCCGCGCGCCCTTGGCACGGGGATGGCCTGTTCCCATGTCCTGCGAAGGGGCTTCGCTGGGAGAACGGACGATGTCGGACTCGGGTAATTCAGGCGCCTGGCGCAACGACGGCGCCGTGCAACCGCACGCCTACGATCCCTATCTCCACCCGGAACTGTTCCGGGGCGTCGCGACGCGACGGGTGTTCGCGTTCCTGATCGACATGGTCGTGATCTCCGTTCCCGTCATCCTCGGCTACATCTTCATCGCGCTATTCGGCGTGGTGACGCTCGGCATCGGCTGGGCATTGTTCTGGCTGGCCTGGCCGGCCTCCGTGATCTGGGCCATCGTCTATTATGGGGCGTGCATCGGCGGCCCGTCCTCGGCAACGATCGGGATGCGGGTCATGGATCTGGAGCTGCGCACCTGGTACGGCGCGCCCGGCTATTTCGTGCTCGGCGCTACCCATGCCGTGCTGTTCTGGGTGACGGTGTCGTTCCTGTCGCCCTTCGTGGTGCTGGTCGGCCCGTTCAACGGCCGCCGGCGCCTGCTCCACGATTTCGTGCTGGGAACGGTCGTGATCAACAATTCCGTCCGTGCCCCCGTGCCGCAAGGCGCAAGGACCTACTGAGAACCCGGCAATCAAGGACCTATCAACCAGGACCGACTAAGCTGACGCATGACCCGCCGAGCAGACCAATTGACCGAGAGCTTCCGTAGCGCGATGCTGATACTCACTTCGGAGGCCCACGACGTCCCTTGACCCAGCACTCGCGCGACACCCCCCAATTTTACCTTACGGCGCCCTCGCCCTGCCCGTATCTGCCGGGTCGGCATGAGCGCAAGGTGTTTACGCACCTCGTGGGTGACCGCGCCGGCGACCTCAACGACCTCCTGACCCATGGCGGCTTCCGCCGCAGCCAGTCGATCGCCTACCGGCCGGCCTGCGACCAGTGCCGCGCCTGCGTCTCGGTCCGGGTCATCGCCAACGAGTTCCGGCCCTCGCGCAACTTCCGCAAGGTGATGGCGCGCAACGCCGACATCATCGGCGAGCAGCGCAGCGCGGTGCCGACCTCCGAGCAATATTCGGTGTTCCGCGCCTATCTCGACGCCCGCCACCGCCATGGCGGCATGGCGGACATGACCGTGCTCGACTACGCCATGATGGTCGAGGACAGCCATGTCGAGACCCGCATTATCGAGTACCGCAAGCGCGGCCCCGACAGCGGCATCACCGGCCGCGGCGAGGAGCTGATCGCGGTGGCACTCACGGACGTGCTCAGCGACGGCCTGTCCATGGTCTATTCGTTCTTCGAGCCGAGCCAGGTCAGCCGCTCGATGGGCACCTTCATGATCCTCGACCACATCGCCCGCGCGCGACGTCAGGGCCTGCCTTACGTCTATCTCGGCTACTGGATCGAGGGCTCCAAGAAGATGGACTACAAGGCCCGCTTCCTGCCGCAGCAGCGGCTTGCTCCCTCAGGCTGGCTGCGCATCGATGCGCAGGGCGATACGGCGTCCGAGCCGCAGGACTAATCTCTCTCTGTCATGCCCCGCGAAGCTGCGTGGTGGTAACATCACCCGAAAAACGTATCCGCCAGCAGCTTCACATTCAAAATCACGATCACGCCCGCGACGATCCAGGCGATCGCGGCAACGGACACCGGGATCGCGAACTGCCCCATCTTGCGGCGGTCGGAGACGAAGCGGACCAGCGGAATGACAGCGAAGGGCAGCTGCATCGACAGCACGACCTGGCTGAACACCAGCAAATCCGCCGTGCCGCGCTCGCCATAGATCGCGGTGACGATGATCACCGGAATGATGGCGATGCCGCGCGTCAAGAGGCGGCGCGCCCAGCTCGGCAGGCGCAGGTCGAGAAAGCCCTCCATCACGATCTGACCGGCGAGCGTTGCCGTCACCGTCGAGTTGAGGCCCGAGGCAAGCAGCGCAATGGCAAACAGCGTCGAGGCAATGCCGAGGCCGAGCAGCGGCGACAGCAGCTCGAAGGCCTGGCCGATCTCGGCGACGTCGGAATGGCCGCTCTTGTGGAAGGTCGCGGCAGCCACGACGAGGATCGCGGCGTTGATGAACAGCGCCAGCATCAGGGCGATGGTGGAGTCCGTCGTCGCCCATTTGATCGCCTCGCGGCGGCCCTCGTCGTTGCGCTCATAGGCACGCGTCTGCACGATCGAGGAGTGCAGGTAGAGGTTATGCGGCATCACGGTGGCACCGATGATGCCGATCGCGATGTAGAGCATCTCCGGATTGGTGAAGATCTCGCTCTTCGGCACGAAGCCGTGCAGGACCTCCGCGACCGGCGGAGCTGCCGCCGCGATCTGGACCACGAAGCATGCCGCGATCACCGCCAGCAGCGCGATGACGAAGGCCTCCAGGAATCGAAAGCCGCGGTTCATCAGGATGAGAAGCAGGAACGCATCGAGCGCTGCGAGCAATGCACCGCCGATCAGGGGAATGCCGAACAGCAGTTTCAGCGCGATCGCGGTGCCGATCACCTCGGCGAGATCGCAGGCGATGATCGCCGCCTCGCAGGCGAGCCACAGCATGAAATTGACCGCCGGCGAATAGGTCGCGCGGCAGGCCTGCGCGAGGTCGCGGTCGGTGACGATGCCGAGCCGCGCCGCCAGCGACTGCAGCAGGATCGCCATCAGGTTCGAGAGCAGGATGACGGAGAGCAGCGTGTAGCCGAACTTCGAGCCGCCGGCGAGGTCGGTCGCCCAATTGCCGGGGTCCATGTAGCCGACCGAGACGAGGTAGCCCGGACCGACGAAGGCGAGCAGCCGCCGCCACCACTGGGCCGCGACCGGAATGGCGACCGTGGCATTCACCTCGGCGAGGCTTTTGGTGGTTGGCGCGTCAGTGCGCCAGCCGGCGGCATCGGGGGTTAGATCGGGCGAGCGGGCATCCATGCGGTCAGAATACCGAAGTCGAGGCTTATTGCAACTCATTTGCAACTGCATCTAGCCGCATCAGTTCCCCGGCGCGGGCCGCGTTCTGCCCCGCCCTGTCGGAAAGCGGGTGGTTTGGCCGCCGTCGGGCGCGAATACTGGCGCCAAACCGACTTTGCAGGAAATGAGCCATGTCAAATTCGCCGCACCTCCCTGACACCTTCAGCCGCCTCGCCTGGTCCAATCTCGCGGCGCAGTCCGCCGAGCAGATCGCGCTGGCCGCCGCTCCCATCGTCGCCGTGCTGACGCTCGGGGTCGCCGAGGGCCAGACCGGCGTGCTGCAGACCGCGCTGACCCTGCCCTTCGTGCTGTTCGCCATTCCGGCCGGCCTGCTCGCCGACCGCATCTCCCGCCGCGCGCTGATGGCGGGCGCCGAGGCGCTGCGGGCGGCAGCGCTCGCATCCATCGTGCTGCTGCTCGTGCTCGGTGCGCTCAATCTGCCGCTGCTGGCGTTGCTCGGCTTCGCGGCGGTGTGCGGCACCGTCGTCTACAGTGTCGCCGCGCCGGCGCTGGTGCCCTCGCTGGTCAGCGCGGACCAACTGCCAGCTGCAAATGCCCGCATCGAGCTTGCGCGCACCGTTGCCTTTGCAAGCGGGCCAGCGCTCGGCGGCGCACTGGTCGGCTGGTGGGGGGCGAGCCTCGCCTTCGGCTTTGCCGCGGCGCTTTCGGCCATCGCCGTGGTGCTGCTCTCCGGCATCTACGAGCCCGCTCGCGCGCCGATGCCACGGCGCCATCCGTTCCAGGAGATCCGCGAAGGCGCGGCCTTCGTGTTCCACCATCCGCTGCTGCGGCCGGTGTTCATCACCCAGTTCATCTTCAACACCGGTTGGTTCCTGCAGATCGCGGTGTTCGTGCCCTATGCGGTGCGCCATCTCGGCCTGACCGCCACCGGTGTCGGCACGGTGCTGACGATGTACGGCGTCGGCATGGTGATTGGCGCGCTCTTCGCGACGCGCGTGATGAAGCGCATCGCCTTCGGCACGGTTGTCGGCCTCGGCCCGGTCACGGGCTTCATCGCCTCGGTGGTGATGGCGCTGACGGTGCTGGTCCCCTCGCCCTGGCTTGCGGGCTTGAGCTTCTTCCTGCTCGGCGTCGGCCCGATCCTGTGGGTGATCTCGACCACGACGTTGCGCCAGTCGGTGACGCCGCCGCGCCTGCTCGGCCGCGTCTCCGCCATCAACATCATGAGCTACGGCGCCCGTCCGCTCGGCTCGGCACTGGGCGCGATCGTCGGCGGCTTCTGGAGCGCCGAAGCGTGCCTCTATCTTGCGGCGGCGGTATTCGCCGCGCAGGCGCTGGTGATCCTGCTGTCGCCGGCTGCGGCACTCGACCGGCAGCCGGACATGGTGGGAGATGAGGTGGCGGTGGGGTGTTAGCTGCGTCGCGATTGAGGCAAGCATTCTCCGTCGTCCTGGCGAAAGCCAGGACCCATTACCTCAGGGAGGAGTTCGGGGCGAACCAGCAACTCCGAGCCTTCGCAAAACTAAGGCCGGTGGTTATGGGTCCTGGCTTTCGCCAGGACGACGTTGGAGAGGCAGTCGGCTCAACTCGCCAGATACCGCTCATAGCTCCCCGTCACCGGCTCGCTCGCATCGACCTCGGGATCGAGCGTGTAGAGGTCCTGCGCGCGGCCGATGCCACGCAGCGCGTAGCGGCCGGTGGAGACGAGATAACGGCGGCCGGCGGCATCCAGTCCCTTGTAGAACTCCGCTGATGCCAAGAGTTCGCGATCGACCGAGCGGCTCATCGAGGCGATGCGACTGACCTCGTTCACCGTCGGGCCGACCACCGTGAAATCGAGCCGGTCCTCGCTGCCGATATTGCCGTAAAAGACCTCGCCGACATGCAGGCCGATATAGGCGGACGTGGTGGGACGGCCGTCGGCCGCCCGGCGCGCGTTCAGCGCCGAAACGTTCTGTCGGAACAGGTGCTCGGCGCGCAGCGCGGCGCGGCGCGCGGCTGCCATATCCTCGCCGGTGAACATCGCGAGCACCCCGTCGCCGATCAGCTTCAGGACGTCGCCGCCGGCGTCGTGGATGGCGTCGATCACCGCCTGCGCATAGTCATTGAGGAACGGGATGATCTCGTCCGGGCCAATGCTCTCGCTGATCCCGGTCGAGCCGCGCAAATCCGAGTACCAGAGCACGGCATTGATGCGCTCGGTGACGCCGCGCGAGATGCGGCCGCGCAGCACCTGCTCGGAGGCGTCGCGGCCGAGATAGACCCGGCCGAGCGTGCGCGCGATATCGACCTGCTGCGCCGATTTGATCGCAAGTCCCAGCACCGGCACCAGATCGCGCAGCGCCTCCAACCCGTCTTCGCCAAAGCCTTCGGGGCGGCGTGTGGTCCAGCAGGAATACAGGCAATCCATCAGGCCGAGCGCGCCGTTCTCGCCGAAGCGATGCACGAAAGCGAGATAGTGCTTGTGGCCCTTCTCAGCGAGTTCGCCGATCTGCGAGAAATCCAGCGACGGCGCATCTGCAAGATCGATCACCATCTCGTCGTGGCCGTGCTCGAGCATGTGGAAGAATACCGAGCGGCGCCAGCTCTTGGCGGCATCGCCCTCGGCGGTCGAGCCGTATTCGAACATGTCGCTCTCGTTGCTCTGCCGGTCACTCCAGCGGAAGCCGCGGCCCTCATAGATCGGATGCAGCGTGTCGATGACGACGAGGGCGCGCGAGAGTTCCAGGCCCTCGGCGCGGCAGCGCTCGCAGAACCCGCGGAGCAGTTCGTTTTCGGGCAGGCCCGTGAGCCCCTGGCCGGTCAGCCAGTTCATCAGCGCAAGGCGCGAGGTCAATTGCATACGCCATTATGCCGTGCATTCGTGACGAGCGAAAGGCGCAAGCCTCGCGCGGGCCGAGCGCAAGGTTCCCCGTCCCGCGCAGGTCGAATATGCCGCAGCCGCGGTTGACGCACTCGCTACGCGGGCGGCAAATGCTTGCGATGATGACGTTGTCGGCCAGAATCGAAAGCACGTGCGGATGAGCCAGCGCCAGCTTCCGATCATCCTGGCGCTCGGCACCACGCAGACCCTGGCCTGGGCCTCCAGCTACTATTTGCCGGCCCTGCTCGCCGACCCCATGGCGCACGACCTCGGCGTCTCCTCCAACTGGATTTTTGGCGCGTTCTCGGCCTCGCTCGTGATCTCTGCGATGCTTGGCCCGCGCATCGGGCGGCAGATCGATCTCGTCGGCGGACGGCAGGTGCTGTCGGTCTCCAACCTGACCATCGCCGCCGGCCTCGTGCTCCTTGGGTTCTCGCAATCGATCACGGTGATGGCGATCGCCTGGCTCGTGCTCGGCATCGGCATGGCAATGGGACTCTACGATGCCGCCTTCGCCGCTCTGGGGCGCATCTACGGCACCGAGGCGCGCCGGCCGATCACCGGCATCACGCTGATGGCGGGCTTTGCCTCCACCGTCGGCTGGCCGCTCACCGCCTGGGGCCTTGCCCATATCGGCTGGCGCGAGACCTGCTTTGCCTGGGCCGCCGCCAACATCCTGATCGGCCTGCCGCTCAACTTCTTCATGCTGCCCGCGATCAAGGGCGCGAGGCAGGCGGCGGCGAGCGCCGAGAAGCCGCATCTGCCGCTCGACCGAACCATGATCCTGCTCGCCTTCGTCTTCGCCGCGGTCTGGACCGTCACCGGTGCGATGGCCGTGCATTTCCCGCGCATCGTCGAGGCCACGGGCGCGACGCATGTCGAGGCGATCGCAGCCGGCGCGCTGATCGGCCCGGCGCAAGTGGCGGCGCGCATCCTCGAAGCCAGCGTTCTGAGCCGCTTTCATCCCTTGTGGTCGACGCGGCTAGCCTCTCTCACCCACCCGATCGGCGCTGCCGTCGTCGCCATCTTTGGAGGGGCCGCCGCGAGCGCGTTTGCGCTGTTCCACGGCTCGGGCAACGGCATCCTGACGATTGCACGCGGCACGCTGCCGCTGTCGATCTTCGGCCCCAAGGATTTCGGCTATCGCCTCGGCATCATCGGCGCGCCGGCGCGGATGGCGCAGGCCGTGGCGCCGCTGGTCTTCGGCCTGCTGATCGACGTCATGGGCGCCAGGGTGCTGATCGTCTCATCCGCGCTCAGCCTCTCGGCGCTGGCGGCGCTGTTCCTGATCCGCGCCGAGCGGCGGCCGGATTGACCGCACCGCCGCTTTCGCGCACAAGCGGGCCATGACCGAGGACAACAGCCCGCCCCGCACATTCAAAGGCCTTTTGCGCTGGGCGACCACACCGCCGCAGGCCTGCGGCGTCTATCTCCTCGCCCTCCTGCTGGTGTGGCTGGTCTCGTTCTATGCCGGCTCGCTGAAGCCGAAGAAGACGCCGGAGACGAACCCGCCCGCGGCCACGGCGCCGAAAAGCTAGGCCGGCTTCGTCTCGCTGGTCGCAATCCAGATGCCGGCGAAGACCGCGACGAGCCCGATCAGAAGGTTCGCCGTGATCGGCTCGCCGATCAGCAGCGCTGCCAGCAGCGTCGCGGCAATCGGATTGACCGTCATGGTGTTGGCGACGCGGGTCGGCGTCGCCCGCCCCAAGGCCATGACCCAGAGGATGAAGGCGAGCGCACCGCCGCCGGCACCGAGATAGATGCCGGCAATCCACTGCGCCTCGGTGAAGTGATCGAGCGCCGCAAAGCTGCCCTTCACGAAACCCGCCAGCACCAACACCACGGCGCCCGCGCCCATGCCGACCGTGAGGAAGCCGAGCGCGCTCGAACGCTGCATCAGCGGGCGCGACAGCACGTTGTAGAACGCCATGCAGAACACGGCCGCGGTCATGATCAGTTCGCCGCGCCAGGCTCCCGGCGGGCTTTGCGCCAGCCCCGCGGCGAGCGCCGCCGCGACGCCGAACACGGCGATGCCCACACCCATGATCTTGCGCGTGGTCAGCCGCTCCACGCCGAGGATCGCACCGACCACCATGGTGTGCAGCGGCAACGTCGCCAGCGCGAGGCTGGCGCGCGCCGCGGTCGTGTAGGACACCGCGATATTATAGAGGATGAAGAACAGGCCGAAGAAGCAGATGCCGAGCAGCGCCACGGCCGGCCAGTCGGAGCGCTGCGGCCAGCGCACACCGAGCAGCAGCGCGCATGGCAGGAGACAGAGGAAACCGATCCCCCAGCGCAGGATTGCCAGCAGGACCGGATCGGCGCCGCCAACGAGATAGCGGGTGATCGCCGCCGCCGTGCCGCCGATGCTGCTCGAGACAAGCGCGATCGCAACGCCAAGCCACTCGCCCACGACCGTCTCCTGTCCCGGAGCTATTGCGGGCGGCTAGCACAGCCCTGCTGCCACCGGTGTGGCAACAGGGGCTTAACGAGGGCTAATCGTAAAACTCCGGCGCCATCTTCTGGCCGTCGCGCTGGGCCTTGTCGTGGTTGATCCAGAGCTGCGCCTTCTCCTTGGTGAGGGTGTCGGCAATCTTCTGCATCGAAGCCGTGGTCTGGTCCTTGTTGACGTTCATGCTGGGAACGCGGCGGTTGTCCCAATTGTCCTTGAAGTGCACGGCGTCGCCGGAGAGGATCACCGCGCCGGTCGTCGGCAATTTCACCAGCAGCGACTGGTGCCCCGGCGTGTGACCGGGCGTCGACAGGATGGTCACGCTGCTATCGCCGAACACGTCCTTGTCGCCCGTAAGCTGCTCGACCGGATGCGAGGGCTTGAAGCGCGGCTCGTTGTTGGTGCCGGGCCAGTCATATTCGGCCTTCTGCACGTAGAGCGTGGCCTGCGGGAACAGCTCGACATTGCCGGAATGGTCCGGATGCGTATGCGAGACGGCCATGGCCTTGATATCGTCGGGCTTGACGCCGAGCTGTTCGAGCTGAGCGGCCAGCGTCTTCGGCCGGCGCCAGGTCACCGCCTTGGGATCAGCGGGCACCAGGCCGTTGGGCATGGCCGCAACGGCATCAGCGATGCCGGTGTCCCACAAAAACCAGCCCCTGGCGTGCTTGACGAGGTAGCAGCTGTCGACGAAGTCCATCGTCTTGCCCTCGTTCAGGCCGGGCGTCCAGCGCGAGATGTCGCCGGCAGTGCCCTCGCCGCAATTGAGGACGTAGAGCCTCTCGACGCCGGTCTTCTCCGACTGCGCCATCGCTGCATGACTGAACAAGGCGAGAGCGGCGGCGGCAAAAGCAAGCTTGATCATGGACGTCATCCCTGGTCCTCCTTGGCAAGCGTTTTTGGGAAGTTGCGACCGTGGGATCAACCCCGGCCGCGCCGCAGAATTCCGCTCCCGCCGATCACGTCAGTGCGGGCAGGTCTCGACCTCGACCGTGACGTGGCTGAGGCCCTTCAGCCCGGCGAGCCGCTTCTTGTAGACCGCCGGCTGCTTCGGCTTGTCCGACACCACCGACACCAGCACGGCGCAATGGCCGGGGCCGACCTGCCAGAGATGCAGATCGGTGACGCGGTCCTCGCCGACCTCCATGCGCGCCCGGATCACCCGCTCCAGCTTCTCGTCGGCGCGCACGTCGAGCAGCACCGCGCCTGACGACTTGATCAGGCCGAACGCCCAGCTTGCGATCACGACGCTGCCGATCAGGCCCACGGCCGGGTCGGCCCAGACCCAGCCCGAATACATCGCAACCACAAGGGCGCCGATCGCCAGCACCGAGGTCGCTGCATCCGCCATGACGTGGACGTAGGCCGCGCGAAGGTTGTTGTCGTGATGATGGTGATGGTGACCATGGTCATGGTCGTGATCATCGTGATCATGATGCGCATGGCTGTGGCCATGACCATGGCCGTGATGGTCGTGGCTGTCGCGCAGCAGCCACGCGCTGGCGAGGTTCACGCACAGCCCCAGCGCGGCCACCGCGATCGCCTCACCGTAGACGATCGGCACCGGTGTGATCAGCCGCAGCACGCTTTCATAGGCGATCTCGACCGCGATCAATCCCAGGATGATCGCGCTGGAAAAGGCGGCGAGATCGCCGAACTTGCCGGTGCCGAAGGTGAAATGCGCATTGCCCAGGTGCCGGCGCGCGAAGCGGTAGGCGAAGGCGGCTATGCCGAGCGCGGCCGCATGCGTTCCCATGTGCCAGCCGTCGGCCAGAAGTGCCATCGAGCCGAACAGCGAGCCCGCCACGATCTCGCCGACCATCATGACCAGCGTCAGCACAACGACGAGCCAGGTGCGCCGCTCGTTCTCGTCGTGCTTCTCACCCAGGAAGGCGTGGTCATGGGTCCACTGCTCGATGGAATGGGAGTGCATCGGCCAAATCTCCGGAAAACAGAATCCGAGGGCCAATATAGGCCCCGGAAGCATATCTTTCTAACGTCAAATACCGACGAAACCGGCGATTGACAGGCCGCCCCGGTTTCGTTGTAATTGAGGCATGGGGATTTGAGCGATCTCCCCACGAGGCGACATGCCCAAGTATCGCGTCCCGTTCGGTTTTTGCGAGGACGCATCAACATGTCTACATTCACGACTATATCATCTGACAAATTGGCGCGCCTGATCGGCACGGCCAATGCCCCTGTCCTTATCGACGTGCGAACCGAGGAGGATTTTGCCGCCGACCGGCGGCTGATCCCAGGCTCCATCAGGCGCAGCCACGAGACCGTTGCGGAATGGGGCGGCGAATTTGCCGGCCGCCGGGCCGTCGTCTCGTGCTTCCGCGGCGAGAAGCTCGCGCAGGGCACGGCGGCCTGGCTCCGCCAGCTCGGCGTAGAGGCCGAGACGCTGGAGGGCGGCTTCGAGGGCTGGAAGGCGGCCAAGTTGCCGCTGCTCGATACCCGCAAGCTGCCACCGCGCGATGCCAGGGGGCGCACCGTCTGGGTCACGCGGGCGCGGCCGAAGGTCGATCGCATCGCCTGCCCATGGCTGATCCGCCGCTTCGTCGATCCCAGCGCGGTGTTCCTCTATGTGGCACCGTCCGAGGTGGTCGCGGTCGGCGAGCGCTTTGGCGCAGCCCCCTTCGACATCGAGAACGTGTTCTGGAGTCACCGCGGCGAGCTCTGCACCTTCGACGTCATGGTCGAGGAGTTCGGCATCGCGACGCCGGCCCTGCTCCACCTCGCGACGCTGGTGCGCGGCGCCGACACCGCGCGGCCAGACCTTGCGCCGGAGGCGCCCGGCCTGCTCGCGGCCTCGCTCGGGCTGTCGCGGATGTACGATGACGATCTCGAGCAGCTCGAGGCCGGCATGACGCTCTACGACGCGTTCTACCGCTGGTGCCGGGACGCCACCACCGAGACCCACAACTGGCCGACCAACAAAGTGAAGGCGTAATGGACACCCGTAGCGTTCAAACAGGAGCTGATGCCGGTCACGGCATCAGCTTCAACGAGGCCTTCCGCGTCTGGCTGCGCGTCGCCTGCCTCAGCTTCGGCGGGCCCGCGGGCCAGATCGCGGTGATGCATCGCATCCTGGTCGAGGAGAAGAAGTGGATCTCCGAGGGCCGTTTCCTGCATGCGCTGAACTATTGCATGCTGTTGCCGGGACCGGAGGCGCAGCAGCTTGCGACCTATGTCGGCTGGCTGATGCATCGGACCGCCGGCGGGCTCATGGCGGGCGGGCTGTTCATCCTGCCCGGCATCATCGCGATCATGGCCCTCAGCTACATCTACGCTGCTTTCGGCAATGTGAGCTTCGTCGAGGCGCTGTTCTTCGGCCTCAAGGCCGCCGTGCTCGCCATTGTGGTCGAAGCCGTATTCCGCGTCGGCAAGCGCGCGCTGAAGAACCGCATCATGATCGCGCTCGCTGCCATCGCCTTCGTCGCGATCTTCTTCTTCGCCGTTCCCTTCCCGATCATCATCATTGCCGCCGGCGTGATCGGATATATCGGCGCGAGGCAAGGTCGTCCGGAATTTGCTCCGGCCGGTCACGGCCCTAGCGGCAGCAGCGCCGTGATCGACAGCATGCTCGGCGACGCCGTGCCCGATCACGTCAAACCAGACACCGGCCGCGCGATCCGCGTCGGCGCGCTGTGGCTCGCGCTCTGGCTGGTGCCGGTGATCGCACTGCTCGCAGCGTTCGGTGAGGCCAACGTCTTCAGCCAGATCGCGCTGTTCCTCTCGAAGATGGCGCTCGTCACCTTCGGCGGCGCCTATGCGGTGCTGGCCTATGTCGCCCAACAGGCGGTCGAGCATTATCACTGGCTGAAGCCGCACGAGATGCTCGACGGCCTCGGCATGGCCGAGACCACGCCGGGCCCGTTGATCATGGTGCTGCAGTTCGTGGGCTTCATGGCGGCCTATCGCGACCCGGGTGGTCTGTCGCCGATGGTCGCGGCCACCTTCGGCGGCCTGCTCGCGACCTGGGTCACCTTCACGCCCTGCTTCCTCTGGATCTTCGTCGGCGCGCCCTATATCGAGCGCCTGCGCGGCAACACGGGCCTTGCCGGCGCGCTCAGCGCGATCACCGCCGCGGTCGTCGGCGTCATCCTCAACCTCTCGATCTGGTTCGCGCTGCACACGCTCTTCCGCGAGACCGTACCGGTGCATGCCTTCCCGTTCGCGTTCGACCGGCCGGTCCTGACCAGCGTCGACATCCCCGCGCTCGTGCTGGCGATCGCGGCCGCAACCGCGATCTTCCGGTTCAAGCTGGGGATGCTGACGGTGCTGGCGGGCAGCTGCGCTGCGGGCGTGGGGCTGCGGCTGGTGGGGGTGATCTGAGTTCTCCCCCAAAGAAGAGGGTTTCTATTACACTTACCAAAGTTGGGGGCCCTGGAAACTCGGCAACTCATGCCCACATCAGCGGCACTGACCTCAACTTTCAGGAATGGCTCTTTAGCATTGCAATCTTGACGCCTAATGATAATCTGACATTTTTACTTAAGAAGCTTATCCATGAACGTCCTTCCTGGTTCGCTTTTTTTCGTTCTCGCGTCTCAGATTCTCTTTGTTGGCTGTTTTGCTTACACCTATGTCGTCTACTTTCAGCCAGACAAGCTCGTGGGCGGAACGGCGAGTATCGCAGCGGCTGTTTTGGCGATCCTGGCCGGCGCCTACAAGCTTCTGCCAACGAACTTGCTAGACGTTTTCAGCTCATACATCGGATCTGTCGTCGACAAAATTGGATACTGGTTGGCCGCCACACTGTTGGTCTGGATAGCCCTCGTCGCAGGGAGCTACGAGATGCGAAGCGATATATTTGGCCGTCTGCTCTATGTAAGACGCTTGCAAGAGGCCATTGGCCAAGGTGCGCTTGATCGAATTTCACTGCCGAACACCACCGCTCTAGCGTCGGCGTTCTCTACTTTTCCGAATCGCAGAGAAGTTCCCGTATTACTTGCCCGATCGTCACGTCTCCTCATTCAAGCGGGAAGACCAGACATATTCCGTTCCTTTCAGCACAGCTTTCTCGAAAAGGTCGATCTTGACCAAGTCGTCTCGAACACATGCCGAATGCGCGCACATCCCCCCCGTCATGATGGCTTAACCTTCCTGGCGACGATCGCAGCAGAAGGCTATTGGCCGTCCGCTCCTCCATCCGATCCGAACTATCGGGTACAGCTGCAAGCGAGTTTGGAAAAGCTCAAAACACTCATCGAGGCAGTCAAGAAATGTAGAAAGGGAGTTCTTGAGGCCGAGATGGAACTCGTCAAACTATACGACTCCATAAACGACATGCTCACCTCTGGCGGCCTGCCCATTCAATATGACATCAAAGCAGAGCTAACCAAGCTTGAGCAAGCTCTCTCGGGGCCAAATCAGCAGGCAATATTGGACTTCTGGCAATCGCACGGTGCTCAGGACTATCTAGATTTTCGCGCCTATATGCTTCTTGACGATTTGAAAACTCGATATGAACGCGAGAACAACTTCGAGAACAGCGCCGAAGCAACGGCAATGATGAGCAAAGCCTTATCGCACTTCGAAACTCTATTGCTTCTAAGACAGAGTTCTGTGAGACCCGGTGATGTCATATGGAGCACACCACCATTCAAGCTCACGTTGTTCTACGCCTTTATGATCGACGCAAACGTTCGCACAGTCGTTTGGGATGACCAAGTCGAGCTCTTCACGCGCGTCCCCCGCGTCCAACGAAGTGTGCAGGAATTTGCAAACCGCAAAGTGTTCGATGAATTTAGATCAGCGCGCGGGTGGTATGCGGGCACACCTCTGGATTCCAACCTGAACGGAAGCGCTCTCACAGACAAGATAAACGCCTGGCTGAAATTGGACTGGTAACAAAATGATTGGAGACTGACATGCATTTTGCATCAAGCCGCAGAACCCAAAGCGAACTGCCAAATGCGACCAGCAAGGGGCTTATTGGCGGAGGAACGGGCGGACACCATATCGCGCCTTCCGAGCAATTTGTTTACACATTCGGATCGCAAGAACTTCAACGTGCATTTTCGCACGCGACCGCCAAAGTGATCATTCACCACGGCGACTTGGTTCATTCAGAGCGTTACGCTGCGGTACACCCCTACTTCGAAGGAACGACAATTCATGCGACGCCAGGGTCAGGGCTTGAGATTTTGACGATCCAAGATTTGAGGCTGATATTCGCCGGCAAAATTTCCAACTGGAATCAGATCGGGGGAAATGATTTGCCGATCGATCTCGCTATGCGCGGAGACCCCATTTTCTTTGAGGCTGCGAACTACAATCTGGTCAGGCAAGGTATCAAGCTCGAACGCCAGCTGGTTCTCGCTCGATCATACGAAGAATTGGCAAGCTTCGGCGCAGCAAAACTGGGGGCATTGATATTTGGGTTGCGCGGTCCTTTCGCCCACCATCCGGATCTACGTCCATTAAAACTGGACGGAGGACTTCCTCAGAAAAATAACATCGGCTATCCACTCAGGTCGCAAATGACGACCTTGGTTCGAACGCACGATGCACGAGCCTTAGACTTGGCCCTTCGGTTCGCGGCAAGCCTGCGTGAGCAATTTGCTGCGGACGGAATGCTAGTTGATGTTGAGCAAGACTTTCTATGCCTCGAGGCTTTGCAACATCGAAGGATGGGTACAAGCCAGTTTGCCGCCCGTCACTGCCTAGAACCTGCCTCCTAAGGTAATCTTACCCGCAATGGAGCCGCTACTTGGCGTGCATCGCCCAGCAGGCGGTTGAACATTGCCGTCTGAAGCCACACGAGATGCTCGACGGCCTAGGGTCCACGGCCGTCGTGATGAAGTGGAAACCACAGTAAGTAGCGCCTCCCACGCCACAACCCCCTCGGGCAACACAGGCGCGACGCCATGGCCACATCGACTGTCAAGCCCGCCACCGGAAAATATTTCACTTTACCGAAATTCGGATTTGTCGTACAAGCAAAACACCCTGGCCCGAGACAAGGGGCGGATCGCGATCGTCACGAACCGCGGGCTGGGCAGCGATGGACGCGACGGCGTCGGGCACGATCGGCATTGCAGGGCGGCTTCGGCTGTGAGCAATGACCATCGCGCCAACGACACGACGCTGACAGCGTCTTCGCATGACTTCGGGAGCGAGCACACGCCACCTCTCGAAAGTCCCGGCGAAGACGTGCGCGGACGGAGAAGTCGTGTGGTCCTGACGCCCGGGGTCTGTGCGTCAAGGCTTGCGGTGATGTGGCGGCCCGACCGGGTGCGCGCATCAGTGATCCGCAAGGCGACGGGGGCAATAGTGCATCGCTCCCCGGGGAGAGCACGAAGGACACCGTTAAAACCAGTCGCGCAGGGAAGGCCGGGCGATCCGGCGAGACCTGTGGTCCACCCCGTGTGCATTTTCTGTGGCGCACGGACTTGCGGGTGCCAGCGCGCCGCGAGAACGCGATTGTGCGCCTGCTGTTTGAAATGTGAACTGGAGAGCGATGGCCTCGCCGCTTGCTCCGTCATTGCGAGCGGAGCGAAGCAGTCCAGACTGTCTCCGCGGAAAGATTCTGGATTGCTTCGCTCCGCTCGCAATGACGCTGAGTTAGCCATGCGCGCCACACCATCGCCGTCACTCTGATGAGCGAGTTGGTGCCGTAGGGCTACCGCATCATCATCCGCGCAATCGCCTCGCCGATCACTACCGTGGTGAAATGCATGTTGGCGCGGCAGTCGGACGGCATGATCGAAGCGTCGGCGACGCGCAGGCCCGCGATGCCCTTCACCGTGCCATCGGGATTGACCACGCCATCGGCGTCGCCAGCGCCGCTCATGCGGCAGCTGCCGGCAGCATGCTGGATGTCGCCGGTCTCTCGCCGCAGCAGCGCATCGAGCTCGTGATCCGGCAGGCTGGCTGCCTGCGGCAACGTCAAGTCGGTGTCGGTCAAGCGGATCCAGTCGGCGATGCCTGACAGCGCCGGCTGCGAGGTGATCACGGCAAGGCGTTTCACCGCATCCATCATCCGCAGCATGTCGCGGGGATCGGCCAGCATGTTCTCCTCGACGACAGGATCGATCTCAGGGTCGGTCGAGGCCAGCTTGAGCGTTCCACGCGAATAGGCGTTGAACAGCCCGGCGCCGATCGCGCCGGGCACGCCGATGCCGCGATGGTTGAACGCGATCAGGATCATGTCGCGCTTGCCGCCGTTGGCAAGGCCCGACGAATAGGTCACGCAGCAATTGGTGTGGCGAGTGTCCGGATCGGTCGGCCGCAGGTCCTCGCGGAGCTGGATGGTGGCACGAAACAGCGGGTGGTCGAAGAAGTGGCGGCCGACCGGCAGGTCGCGCTCGACCGCGATCCCCATCGCCTTCAACTCGTCCGCAGGTCCAATGCCCGAGCGCAGCAGGATCGCCGGGCTGTGGATCGCGCCGGCGCAGAGCACGATCTGACGCGCGCTGATCTCCTGGGTGCCCTGCCCCTCGATGTGAACGCGGAGGCCGGTCGCCCGTCCGTCGCTGATCAGCACGCGATCGACCAGCGCATGCCCGCGGATTTCCAGATTGGCGCGGCCGCGCGCAGGCTCGAGATAACCCTCATTGGTGGTGATGCGGCGCAAGTTGCGGCTGTTGATGGGATAGCAGGCAACGCCCTCACCGTCCGGGCCGTTGAGGTCGGCGCACCAGGGATAGCCGCTCGCCAGCGCCGCATCGCGCAAGCCGCGATCGATCGGCCCCCATGTCTCGGGTGGCGCGCGATAGACCGGCAATGGTCCACCGCGGCCATGGCCTGCGGTGTCGCCGAATTCAAGATCGTCCTCGATCACCGAGAATAGCGGCATCACCTCTTTCGCCGACCAGCCGTTGCAGCCATTGGCCGCCCATTCGTCGAAGGCATCGGCAACGCCGCGGATCGCGATCTGGCCGTTCATCATCGATGAGCCACCAAGCCCCTTGCCGCGCCAGTAGAAGCGCGGCTCCTGCCCGGCCACGCGACGGGTCAGAAGATCGGGCCACTGCCACTTCTCCTGGTACTCGCGCTTGTGGATGATCGGAATCGGATTGGGCGTTCTCACCTCCCAAGGCGCTTCATCAGCGCGCCAGTCGAGACCGGCCTCTAACAGCAGCACGCGGCGTGCGGGATCTTCGGAGAGCCTTGCGGCCACAGCGGCGCCGGCTGAGCCGCCGCCGACAACAATGACATCGTACATCGCGCTACTTCTCAACGTTCCAGAACACCGGAATTGCCGACGGGATCAGATTGCGCCACTCGGCACGATAGGCGGCCGGTTGGGCGAACTGCCCCCACGGAATCGCGGGCGCCTGATCGTACATGACGGCCTGGATCTCGGAAGCGATCTTCTTGCGGTCCTCCTCGGCCGGCGCCTTGGCGAAGGCTTCCATCAGAGGGGTGATGCGCGCATCGCATTGCCAGCCGGTGAAGTCGGCGCAATTGAAGGCGACCATGACGTTGGTCAGCGGCGAGCCCAGGTCGTAGCCGCCGGCATGAACGCCATACACGCTCCAGCCCTCCTTCTTGGCGCGGCGCGCCAGCACGCTCGCCCAATCCATCACCTGGAGATCGACGTTGAAACCGGCCTGTTTCAATCGTTCGGCCAGCACCTGCGCCGATACGCGCGGGGCTTCGAGATCGTTGGCCTCCATGACGACGACCGGCTCGCCGGCATATTTGGTCGCCTTCAGCGCAGCCTTCGCCGCCTCGATCGACGGCTTGGCGGCAGCTTCCGTGCCGGCCTTGCTCTCATAGGTGGTTCCGCAGGTGAAGTAGGTCGCGCAAGG
This sequence comes from Bradyrhizobium iriomotense, assembly GCF_018130765.1. Lineage (GTDB taxonomy): Bacteria > Pseudomonadota > Alphaproteobacteria > Rhizobiales > Xanthobacteraceae > Bradyrhizobium > Bradyrhizobium iriomotense_A. Next base: position 99,387 of record NZ_JAFCJZ010000011.1, on the reverse strand, counting down.
AGCGGCGTATTTGGCGTCGAGCCCAAGTGCATCCAGCACCTCGCGCTGGTCGACCAGCTTCCACAGCACGCGCCGGATCGCGGGATCGTCGAACGGTTTCGAGGCAGCGTTGAGGCGATAGGCACCGGCGAACATGTTGCCGCCGGTGAAGTTGACGAGTTTGACGCGGGAGTTCTTCTCCAACTGCGGCAACAGATCGAACGGTGCGTATTGCATGAAGTCGACTTCGCCCGCCTGAAGCGCGGACGCGGCGGTCGCACCGTCGGGGATGACGCGGATCTCCAGCGTATCGATGTTGACGCGCTTGCCGCCGGCGAGGAAGTCGGCGGGCTCAGAGCGCGGCACATAATCGGCGAACTTCTTCAGGATCATGCGATCGCCGGTGCGGTGATCGGCCTTGCTGTAGACGAACGGACCGGAGCCGATGATCTCGGTGATGCGCTGGTCGCCCGGTGTCTTGGCGATGCGCTCGGTCATCATGAAGGCGACGGGGCTGACGGGATTGCCGAGCGCGTCGATGACGAGGCCGGACGGCTCCTTCAGCGTCAGCACGAAGGTCTTCGCATCGGTCGGCTCGAGCGAGGCCGTGATCGCAAAAATGCGGCGGCCGAGCGCGCTGCGGGTGCCCCACCGGCGCAACGAAGCGACGCAATCGGCAGATGTGACCGGCTGGCCGTCATGCCATTTCAAACCGTCGCGCAGCGTGAACGTGTAGGTCAACCCGTCGGCCGAGACTTTCCAGTCCTGCACCATCTGCGGCTTGATCTCGCCCTTGGAGTCCTTCGCGAACAGCGTGTCGAACACCATGTAGCCGAACGTGCGCGAAATATAGGCCGTGGAAAAATGCGGATCGAGCGTAACGATCTCCGCCTCGAGCACCGCGACGAGATTGCCCGCCGCATGCGCGGGCGCCGCCACCAGCGCGAGGCCGAACAGCGCCGGAATGAAAGCCTTCAGTTTGAACATTGGTGTCTTTTCGCCTTTTGACCAGCCGTTTGCAGTGGCCAGGAAAAAGCAATGTTCGTGCCCGCACGTATGCTCTCGTGGCTATCTGCCACGCGTTTACGGGGTACTCAATGTCAGTTGCAATGACGATGGGGAGATAGGTGCGCACCACTCTCTCGTGCCCCGGACGCAGCGCAGCGCTCCTTAGCGGTGCGCTGCAGAGCCGGGGCCCATGTCTCCGAGCGATCCGTGCAGCGTGGGTCCCGGCTCTGCGCAGCAACGCGAAGAGCGTTGCAGCGCGTCCGGGACACAAGCACCCTACCCGATCACCCGGCCGAACTTGTTCGACTTCGGGAAACCCTTCGGCGGCAGGCGGCCGGCATCCGCGCGGGTGCCCTGCCACTCCGCGAGCTCCTTCATGGTCGCGCTGAACTCGCGACCCGCGGAGTCCTTCCAGGTCAGGCCGGCCTTGGCGTCGAACACGGCGACGTCGGAGAGGCCGCCATCCTTGTACTTCTGCAGGCGCACGCCGCGGCCGCGGGCCATCTCCGGCACCTGGTCGAGCGGGAACACCAGCATCTTGCGGTTCTCGCCGATCACCGCGACGGTGTCGCCGAGCACCTCGGTGACCGTGCGTGCCTCGTTCGGCATGTCGACGTTGAGGACCTGCTTGCCCTTCTTGGTGGTGCCGACGCAATCGTCCTCGTTGACGACGAAGCCCTGGCCTTCGTGGCTCGCTACCAGGAACTTGCGGCCGCCCTTGTTGACGAACAGCGCGACGGGCGCGGCCTCCTGCTCGAGGTCGATGAACAGGCGGATCGGCTCGCCGTGGCCGCGGCCGCCCGGGAGTTTCGCGACATCGAGCGAGTAGAATTTGCCGTTGGTGGCGAACAGCAGCAGTTTCGAGGTCGTCTCGGCGAAGAAGGCGAAGCCGAGCTTATCGTCCTGCTTGAAGGCGAGGCCCGAGAGATCCTCGACATGCCCTTTCATGGTGCGGATCCAGCCCTTGTCGGAGACGACGACCGTCACCGGCTCACGCTCGACGAAAGCTTCCTCGATCGCGGCGAGGTCGTGCTCGGGCGCGTCGGCGAAGGTGGTGCGGCGCTTGCCGAGCGGCGTCTTCGGTCCGAACATGTCGCGGACCTTGCCGACCTGCTCGCCGACCTTCTTCCACTGCTCGGCTTCGGAGGCGAGCACCGCGTTGATGCCCTTGAGCTCGGCGCGGAGGTTCTTGTCCTCGGTGCGGATCTCCATCTCCTCGAGCTTGCGCAAGGAGCGCAGGCGCATGTTGAGGATGGCTTCCGCCTGCACCTCGGTGAGCTTGAACGCCTTCATCAGCTCGGGCTTCGGCTCATCCTCGGTGCGGATGATCTTGATCACCTTGTCGATGTTCAGATAGGCGATCAGGAAGCCGCCGAGGACTTCCAGCCGGTGCTCGATCTGCGTCTTGCGGTAGTTGCTGCGGCGGATCAGCACGTCGCGTAGATGGTCGAGCCATTCGCGCAAGCACTCCGCGAGCCCCACGACCTTGGGGATGCGGCCCTTGATCAGCACGTTGAGGTTCAGCGGAATCTTGTTCTCGAGCTCGGTGAGCCGGAACAGCGATTCCATCATCAGGGCGGGATCGACGTTCTTCGACTTCGGCTCGATGACGATGCGGACGTCTTCGGCCGACTCGTCCCTGACGTCGCCGACCAGCGGCAGCTTCTTCTGGTCCTGCAGCTCGGCGATCTTCTCGATCAGGCGCGACTTCTGCACCAGGAAGGGGATCTCGGTGACGACGACGACCCAGGTGCCGCGTGCGCCCTCTTCCTGCTCCCAGCGGGCGCGGACACGGAACGAGCCACGGCCGGTGGTGTAGGCTTCAGCGATGGCCTGCTTGGAATCGACGCAGATGCCGCCGGTCGGGAAATCCGGGCCCTTCACCCACTTGAGCAGCGCCTTCGACTTCGCGTCGGGCTTCTCGATCAGATGCAGCGCGGCGTCGCAAAGCTCGGCGGCGTTGTGCGGCGGGATCGAGGTCGCCATGCCGACCGCGATGCCCTGCGCGCCGTTGGCGAGAAGGTTCGGAAAGCCGCCGGGCAGCACGACCGGCTCTTTCGACTGGCCGTCGTAATTGGCGCGGAATTCGACGCCGTCCTCGTCGATGCCTTCGAGCAGAAGCCGCGCGACGTCGGTCATGCGCGCTTCGGTGTAGCGGTAGGCGGCCGGATTATCGCCGTCGATATTGCCGAAATTGCCCTGGCCGTCGACCAGCGGATAGCGCGAGGAGAAATCCTGCGCGAGGCGGACCATGGCGTCGTAGATCGCCTGGTCGCCGTGCGGATGGAACGAACCCATCACGTCGCCGACGATCTTTGCGGATTTCTTGAACGCCGTGCCGGGGTCGAGGCGGAGCAGCCGCATGCCGTAGAGGATGCGCCGGTGCACCGGCTTCAGGCCGTCGCGCGCGTCCGGCAGCGCGCGATGCATGATGGTGGACAGCGCATAGGCGAGATAGCGCTCTTCCAGCGCTTCCCGCAGCGGAACCTCATGGATTTCGGCCGGCTCTTCCGGCGGAACTATTCGTTTGCCCATTAGGCCTTTACTTTCAAAGACTTCCGGCCGGGCCTCGGGCAACTTCCCAAAAACCTGGCCAATTCTCCCCCGCTGGGGCGCGATTCGGGCGGATATATAGCAGGCTGGGCAGCGACATGCGCCCCCTGCCCGGCGCTGGGGCGGTCCGCTGAGTTATCCACAGGCCGCCTGCCGCTGCTTCGGGCGGTATGGGGTTACGCGACGGTCGAAAGATAGAGCTGCGTGTCGAAATAGTCCGATGCCCGGAGCGGGTTCGTGACTCCGGCATCTGCCATGAAGAAGTCGCTGACCTGCTGAAGCCACTTCACGACGGTGCCGTCCGAATAGAGGCGTCGCCATTCGCGCGAGGAATAAAGCTTCTGGGCCTTGAAGGCCTCGGTGATGCCGTCCCGACCCGACTGCTGATAGTGCGACCATTGCAAGGACTCCGCGGCCGCCGCTGGATTGCGGACCATGTGATTGTTCGCGTCCGTCCAGGCACGGATGATGCGGCTCAGTACCTCCCTGTTCTGCGCGTAGTAATCGCTCCTCGCGGCCCAACCGCCCAGCACGGCCGATTGCGGATAGAAGGCGGACGCATCGACCAGCTTGATCGCCTCGGGCAGCGCCTGGCGCACGGCGATATTGAACGGCACCCAGAGCGCCACGGCAGGAACGTCGCCGGCGATGAACGCCTGGACCGCGGCGGGCATGCTGCGATTGACGATCTGGACCTCGGACGGATTGATGTTGTTGGCGCGTAGCGCCCTGTCGAGAAAGATGTGCGCGGTCGTCTTCGTGGTCGTCGCGATCCGTCTCCCCCTGAGGTCGGCGAAGGTCGTGACGCCGAGCGTCGGCCGGACCCAGAGTTGCGCGGTCGCCACCTCGATGTCGTTGATGAGAAAGCCGCGGCCCTGGCCAAGCGCGAGATAGTTCGAGATGACGCCACCAGCCGACACGACATCGACCCGTCCCTTCCCCATCGCCTCGAACACCTCGGGTCCGGTGCTGAATTCGTGCAGCTCGAAATCAACTCCCTCGCGGTCGAACGAGCCGCGATCGAGACCAGTCCAGATGTGTCCGTCCACGGCAACCACGTGGAGATAGCCGAGCCGCACTCTGCTGCGCGCCTGCGCAAGAGCCGGTGCGCCCAGCGCCGACATGGTGGCCAGGGCCGCGCCACGATGCAGCAACCGTCGGCGGCTGATGTCGCCGGCGCTCACGCCGCCTCCCCCGGATTCTGGGCCGCCGCGCGGAGGCGCCGGGCGTGATACTGCGCGATGCCGTCCGCGGGATAATCGAGCAGGAAGCCGGCGAGCCGGGCCAGAGTCGTCTCGACCGCACCGTCCTTGGCAATCAGCGTGAAAACCTCGTCCCAGCGTCGGCACATCGCGATCTCGGCCTCGTTCGCCTGCGCGAGCTCGCTGCGCAGCTCGCTGACCTCGATCGCCTCGGCAAATCCCTTCGGCCTGATGCTGTCGACGCTCCGGAACAGGAAGGCGTGCCCGGCATGCGCGCGGACGGCCGCACTAACCAGCACGCGCGTGCCGTAGTTCTTGTTCAGCCCTTCCAGCCGCGAGGCCAGGTTGATGGTGGCACCGAGCGCGGTGTAGTTCATCCGGTCGCTCGAGCCGATATTGCCGACCACGGCATCGCCGACGTGAAGGCCGAAGCGCGTATCGTAGGGCGGCCAGCCCTCGCGCCGAAATTCCCTGTTGAGCGCTTCATTTGCCACGACGCATGCCAGGACGGCACGGCACGCATTGACGGTGTGATCAGGGTCATCGGCGGGCGCATTCCAGAACGCCATCACGGCATCGCCGATATATTTGTCGATCGTGCCCTGGTGCCGCATGATCTCGTCCGACAATGCGGCGAAGTAGCGCGAGGTGTGGATCATCACCTGCGACGGATCGGCCCGTTCCGTCTTGGCGGTGAAATCGGCGATGTCGGTGAACAGCACCGTCACCTCGCGCCTGGCGCCGCCGAGGCTGAGCGAGGAGCCGGTCTCGATCAGCTGCCGCACGATCTGGCGCGGGATGAAGCTGGCAAAACTGCGGACCACGCTACGCATGGTGAACACCGAGCGACCGAGTTCCTCGATCTCGGTAATGACGGAATGAACGCGCGGCCGCTCCGCGATCTCAAAGCGCTGGATCTCGTCGGTCTGCTGGACGATGTTGCGCAGCGGCCGCGCCATCAGCGATCCCAGCCAGAACGCGAATGGCAGCGTGGCGCCGACGAAAGCGAGCGCCAGCGCGAACAGGGTGCGGCGCTCGCCGATGATCTGCGCGTAGAATTCGTCGAGCGGCGCGATCATCGCGAGGCGAACGTTGGCGGAGCCCGTCGTTTCAAGCTTATGAACCGCGGCGACATAAGTGCGCCCCGACGCGCCGGTGAAGAATTGCTGGGCCGGCCCGCCCTCGCGCCAGGAGCGGATGATCGGCACGAGGCCCGGCAGCTTGAGCGCGCCGACCTGCGGCAGGTCGTCCTGCCGTTCCGGGATCTCGGCCATCAGGCGGCTCATCTCGGGATGGCCGACGATCCGCTCGCTGCCGTCGAACAGGAAGGCGAGTCCCGACTGCCCGAGCTTCTGCTCCGCCAGCATGTCTTCGAAGCGGTTCAGCAGCACGTCTCCGGCGACGACGCCGCGCCGTCCCTCCTTCAACGGCGTCCGCAGCGTGTAACCGGGTTCGCCCGTGGCGTAGAAGACGTAAGGGCCGGTGAGCAGCGTCTTGTCGTTCCTGAATGCCTCGACATACCAGGGCCGCTGACGCGGGTCGTAATCCCTGGGGCCGGCGACCTCGGCCACCTGGATGAGGTTCTCGGACAGATACTGGGTCACCGGTGCGGCGCCCGCCGTGCGCGAGATCACCACCAGCCGGAAGGCCGCATCCTGATCCACGTTCAGGCTCGTCCTGAAAGCGGGCCTGGCGCGATCGATCACGTCCATCTCGATGAATGAACCATCCTCATAGCCCACATAGAGATTGAAGAGCTGCGGATCATTGCGCAGCATCGCCGCCATCAGGCTGTAGAGCCGCGAGTTGTCGGCGACGTCGGCCTCCCGGATGGACGGCAGGCCGGACAGGATGTCGAGACTGTCGCGAACGTTCTTGAACTGCTCGTCGACGTGGTCCGCCCCCAGTTGAGCCACCTTCTCGATGAAGCTGCTGGCCGCCTTCTGCGTGATCACCGTCACGCGTTCGAAGCTGAGATAGACCAGCGTCAAGCCCACGATCAGCACGACGGCAACGAACACCGTGATGATCGACGTCTGAAAGCCGATGCTGAATGCGCGCTTTGTGGTTTGATCTCCCGCCATCGAGCGACGCCGGCGCCTCCCTCAGTACTTTCGAACGATGGGCTTCGTCGCCGCCGGCGCAGGCGCGGCCGGCGAGACCGAGAAGGTGACCCAGGTCGACCAGCTGTTCGGCCGGTTCTCGACCTCCAGGTCCTTGTAGCCACGGACATTGAGATAGCCCTGGTAGCCGTCGGACATCGGGATCATGAAACCGATCTGCGGCCCGATGCCGACCGCCTGCCCCCTGAAGCCGCCAAGCCTGGCGCCGGGACCGCTGTCGTCGGTGAGCTGCTGGAAGAAATAGCGGGCGACGCCGATATGGACATTCTTGCTGACAAACTGGGACGCCGCCCAATCGACATGGAAGTCGATGCCGTTCTGGTACTGGAGGAACGGGTTCATGAAATTGTAGGTGAGCCCGCGGCCATCTGGGCCTGCGCCATTGCCTCCGACGTCAGTGCCGCAGCGGCGACGATCGAGGACGTTCCAAGCAGCAGATGTCTGCGATTGAGCGGTTGGTCAGCCCGAGACTGGTTGTTGTTGTTCTCCAATTGGGTACTCATCTGACACTCCTATGCTGCGGCTGTTCCTTCTTGCTCGTGGTGAACACCAAACGGTGACCGCACCACGCAGCGGAAGCCGACATGGCTGGTCGAGGTATCGATCGGCTCGGCATGCCGCGCCGCCGGGCGGTAGCGGCGGCAGTAATTCGGCGCGCAGAGGTGTGAGCCGCCCTTCAAGACTTTGCGCGGGATGCGGACGTCGGGTTGACATGGATCAAAGCTCGCATCTTCCCGGCCGCCACGCGGATTTCTGGGAATGCAGCAGGGCTTCGCCGCTTCGGCCTGATGCCGCGACGACCACCAGTCCGAGGTCCACTCCCAGACATTGCCGATCATGTCGTAGAGCCCGTAGCCGTTCGGCGGAAAGGCCATGACCGGCGAGGTACGCTTGAACCCATCCTCGCCGAGGTTCTGGACAGGGAAGTTTCCCTGCCAGATGTTGGCCATGTGCCTGCCGCCCGGCATCAGCGCGTCACCCCAGGCAAACTCCTCGCCGTCGAGCCCGCCGCGCGCAGCGAACTCCCACTCCGCTTCCGTCGGCAGGTCCTTGCCAGCCCAGCGCGCATAGGCGGTCGCGTCATTGTAGGAGACGTGCACGACCGGGTGGTCGTCGAGCCCTTTGATATTGCTGCCGGGGCCGTAGGGATGGCGCCAATTGGCGCCGCGCATGAAGGACCACCACTGGCTCCAGTCGGCAAGATCCGTGATGCGCGGCAGCGGCGAGAACACCAGTGAGCCCGCGTAGAGCATCTCCCTGAGCGCGCCTGGATAGTCCTTGGGATCAGGGACGACCTGCGCCTCCGTCACATGGCCGGTGGCGTTGACGAACTGCTCGAACTGCCGGTTGGTCACCGGCGTGCGGTCGATCCAGAAGCCGTCGACTGAGACACGATGGCTCGGCGCTTCCTCGGGATAGTGGTGATCGGATCCCATACGGAAGGTGCCGCCGGGAATGAAGACCATCTCGCCGGTCTTCACATCATCCGGCAACCACTCGCAGTGATCCAGGTCGGCCCGCAGCATGGTGGAACTCCGATACGCGTAGTCCACAGGTGCTATGATACGGACTTCGGCAGCCGCCGATGACGGCAGATTGCCTCGCGCATTGGACGCATGGTCTGGTCCCCCCTCTTCCCTGGCGCTGAGGGCCGGAGATGTAGATCGCGAGTTGCGTCAACATCTCTCCCGTTCTTGCGCGCACGCGTTCAGAGCATGCAGCAGCACGCTGCCCCTTCCGCGCCGCGATCCGCAGCGCGCTTTCGATTCATATCGCTTAGGTTGCAAATGGTATCCGAAGATGCAGCGACTGTGATGTGCAGATTGTGCCAGCATCTCGCGGCGATGGCCGGGACCGAGCGATGCTGCGTCTCATAGCCGCACAATTCGCAGCCTCGCGGCCGGATTTATCGCGTCGCATTCGACGATCATTCGCCTCAAAACGCGAACTCAATTCACAGCACCTCTTCGCGTTGTGGTGGTATTTCGCTTGTCGTCTGCCGCACAAATGTCGCGCTTCAAGACAAGTGTACGACCATGGAGCAGTCTCTTCTGGTTGATTCGCGGAAGCTCGACGGTTTCGAGGGCCTACACCAGGCCGTGCACGGCTCTCACGTCGACGTCATGCAGCTCGGACGCGGGCGGCTACGCGGGACATTGTCCCATGTCGGCATCGGCGATTTCTCGCTCAGCATCGGCGCCTTCAACATCGGAATGCGCACGCAGCGCACGTCCAGCGACGCCAAGCTCATCATCGGGATGCTGCTGGCAGCCGAGCAGCGCGTTGCCCATTGGTCCTTCGACATGCAGCTCAACGATGTGCTCGTGATTCCGCCGCTGCTCGAGCATGATGGCGTCTTTCACGGCGCATCCGCTTATGCGGCCATGCGCTTCGATCTCGATCAGGTGGCGGAGCTGTTCGGCGGAGAGGCGCGTCTGAGCGATCCCGACACTTGGCGCAGGCGCGGTCACTTCCGGGCGGACCTCGCGACCGGCGCATTGGCCTCGCGTCGTCTGATCCGGATCATGTCCCATCTGGCCACCCACAAGCACGGCCTGACGCCGTCGACAGCCGATTTCTGGAAGCGATCGATCGTCGAATGCATGGCTGCGAACGTGATGTCGTCGCTGCCGCCCGATGACGGCGGCAGACTTCCTTCAGCAAGGCGGCTCATCCGCAGAGTCGAGGAGTATCTTGACCAGGCCGGCACGCGCCCGGTGCATGTTTCGGAAATATGCGCCGCGTTCATGGTGTCGCGACGTACCCTGCATCGCGCCTTTCAAGAGGTGTTCGGGCTCGGCCCCGTCACCTTCCTGCGCCATAAGCGCCTGTGCACCATTCACTCCATCTTGCGAGAGAGCAGGCCGGGTTCGACCACCGTGGCGGCGGTCGCGATGCAGCAGGGCTTCTACGAGCTCGGGCGCTTCTCGCAGTATTATTCGATGATGTTCGGGGAGCGTCCCTCGCAAACCCTGGGAGTCACATCATTCCCTCTCTCTGACGATGGGCACGCCCAAGCAAGCTCCGCCCCCTCCCAGAGATGAAACGACGAGCGGATCTCGCGACGTTGTCCCGTGCAGCCCGGTTCAGGATCAATCCGTTCCTTGTGGGCGGGCTACTGCCCGGCCCATCCGGCGGTCACGGTCTGGGTCTTTGCCTGTGCCGGGATGTTGGTCAGGCAGCGGCGGGCCGTCTCGATCTCGGCCTCCGTTGCGCCGTGGGAGCGCGCCCACGTCTCCGCGGCCGCCGCGGAGTATTTCGCCACATAGTAGCGCACGACCGTGCAGGAGGCGCGGCGAAACAGGCCGGGTTGCGGCTCGCCAGCCATCGCGTCCGGCGCAAGGGCAAGCAGCGCCGCCGACAGCGCAAATCCTCTGATCAACATTTAGGCTGTCCCCATTGTGGAACCCTGGCGCCAACGCGATCACGCCGATTTCGTTCCCGGGAGCTCCATGCCCTCAGGCAGAGCAGATGCGCAGTTCCCTCATGGTCCCGAAATCGCCCTCGCCTGCTGCCGTAGCAGCGCATTGATGAAGCCGGCCCGCGCATCGGAATGGCCCTGCCCGCGCGGCTCCAGCACGTGGCGCAGCAGGAACAGGCCGGTCAGCCGGAAGCCATCCTGGAGATCCTGCTCTGTGAGTTCGCTCGCGGTTTCGCCGTGCCGCAGGAACGGAGGCAGCCGCAACAGCCGGTCCCGCCACGGCTCGCCCGCGCCGCGCGATACCGCCCCGCCGGATTTGGGCGAAACGTAGATCAGGTCCGTGGTCTCGCCGGTCACCGCGCAATTCTCCAGCGCGAGCCCGAAGCCGAGCTCGGCGAGCATCGCCAGTTCGAAGTGAATGAGATGCACCGCGGCGCTGCCGATGTCGTCGAAATCGTCCAGCGAATGTTCGAGCAGCGAGAATATCTCCTCATGCGGATCGCGCTCCGGCAGCAGCCGCGCAATCGAGGCGAGATGAGTGACGCCGTAGACGCCATGAGAGGATCCCAGCAGCGACGCCGCACGCAGCTTCAGCCCTTCGATGGCGTAGGTGCCGAGATGCTCGTCGAGCCGCGCCCGCCACACCGCGCTGACGCTGTTGCCGGGCTGGAGCAGCGGCCGCAGCCGCGAGCTGGCACCGCCGCGCACGAGGCCGAGATGCCTGCCGTGCGCGCGCGTCAAGAGCTCGACGATGGCGCTGCTCTCGCCATGCCGCCGCACGCCCAGCACGATGCCTTCGTCGGTCCATTCCATGTGCAAAGTATAGCGCGATATGCCTTGATGCAGAAGTTTGGACACGCTTGGAATCACAATGGACTTCATTGCCGGATTGATCGCCCCCATTATCGAGTTGGTGATCTGGGTCGTCTGGAAGGTCATCTTCGATGCAGTGCCGGCCGTTTTCTATTTCACTGCGCTGGCGCTGCTGTTCGTGATCACCTTGGGCAAAGTCAGGGTCGAGTTTCCGGAACGTCTGACCCGCGTTGGCTGGACGGGCGCCCTGCATATCAGGCGGCCGGGCGAAGGCCGGGTGATCCTGTCACCGGCGCTCGGCGTGATCGCGGGCTTCGTGATCTGGGCCATCGTCGCAAGCGCGGTGATCATTGTCCACGCCTACCGATCATAGAATCGTAGGGCGGATTAGCCGAAGGCGTAATCCGCCAACTACCCGCGCACACCTGAATGGTGGATTACGCTTCGCTAATCCACCCTACGGCATCGCCTGAAAACTTACGTGTTGAACCAGCCCTGCGCATCGCCGCTGAAGGAAAAATACAGGCCCATCGTCGTCAGCACGCAGGAGACGATTTCGATGGCGCTGTCGAGCTCCATGCCCTTCTCGCCGATGATCTGGCCGAGCGAGATCACCGACAGCACCAGCGCTGCCGCCAGCACCCAGCGCGGCCAGTTCTTGCGCCAACGCGCAGCCAGCCAGACGAAATAGACGAGGAGCAGGATCATGCCGCCGGCGAGCAAGGTCGCCGTCATGATCATCTGCTCGGTCATCTCGGCATTGGGCGTGCGGTCCTGCACCGCGACCGAGACGGCATCCAGCATCAACGATGCATAGAGCAGCGCTTCGAAGCGCTGGACGTTGGCGGGTACGCTCATCGAATGCCGATCTTTTCTTGGTTATTCTTTGGGGAAGTCCAGGCCCATCTCGCGGTAGCGGTCGGGATCGTCACCCCAGTTCTCGCGCACCTTGACGAACAGGAACAGATGCACCGGCACGTCCAGGATCTGCATCAGCTCTTTCCGCGAGTCCGCGCCGATCGACTTGATGGTGGCGCCGCCCTTGCCGAGCACGATCTTGCGCTGGCTTTCGCGCTCGACGAAGATCGTCTGCTCGATCCGCACCGACTTGTCCTTGCGCTCCTCCCATTTGTCGGTCTCGACCGTGGACTGGTAGGGCAATTCCTGGTGCAGCTTCTGATAGATTTTTTCGCGCGTAATCTCGGCCGCCAGCTGCCGCATCGGCGCGTCCGACATCTGGTCCTCGGGATAGAGGAACGGGCCCGGCGGAACCATCTCGGCGAGCGTCGTGCGGATGTCGTCGACGCCGTCGCCCGAGATCGCCGCGATCATGAAGGTTTTGGCGAACTTCATGCGCTCGTTGGCGGCCTGCGCCAGCGCCAGCAGCTTCTCGCGCTGGACCAGGTCGACCTTGTTGATGACCAGGATCTTCTCGTGATTGACGCTGGCCGCCTTGGCGAGGATCGCCTCGGCCTCCTCATCGATCCCGGTCTTGGCGTCGAGCAGCACGCAGACGAGGTCGGCATCGTGCGCCCCGCTCCAGGCGGTCGAGACCATGGCGCGGTCGAGCCTGCGCTTCGGCGAGAAGATGCCGGGCGTGTCGACCAGAATGATCTGCGCGTTGTTCTCGATGACGATGCCGCGGATCAGCGCGCGCGTGGTCTGCACCTTGCGCGAGACGATCGTGACCTTGGCCCCGACCAGCGCGTTGACCAGCGTGGACTTGCCGACATTGGGCGCGCCGATCAGCGCGACGAAGCCGCAGCGCGTCGCGGCAGGCGCCTCGCCGCTTGCTTCAGCCGTCATTGCCGCCGCCAACGCCTTCACGTTCGATCATCACTGAAGCTGCCACCTTCTCTGCCGCGCGCTTGCTGCCGCCGACACCTTCAGCCGGCGCGAGGCCCGGCAGGTCGACGGCGACGCGGAATTGCGGATCGTGATGCGGGCCGGTGCGCTCGACCTCGCGGTAAACCGGCGTCGGCAGCCCCTTGCCCTGCGCCCATTCCTGCAGCACGGTCTTGGGATCGCGCAACGGACGCCGCGGCTTGTGCATGCGCTCGGTCCAGTTGCGCCTGACGAACTCGGCCGCTGCGGCATGGCCGCCGTCGAGGAAGATCGCGCCGATCACGGCCTCGCAGATGTCGCCGAGAATGGATTTGCGCAGCCGCGCATCCGCACTGGAGCCGACCGATCCGAGCTTGATGTCGTCGAGCAGGCCGAGCGACTTGGCAACGTCCGCGCAGCTTTCCTTGCGCACGAGCTCGGCAAGCCGCTTGGACAGCTCGCCTTCGTCGGCGTTGGGGAAGGCATGATAGAGCATGTCGGAGACGACCAGACCGAGCACGTGGTCGCCGAGGAATTCCAGCCGCTGATAGCTGTCGCCGCGCTTGCGTCCGGACTTCAGCGCCGAGACATGCGTGATCGCCTGCATCAAGAGGTTCGGGTCGGTGAAGCTGTGGCCGATGCGCGCCTCGAGCGCAGCGTTCGCGTCCGCCGCCTTGGCCTTGCTGCTCCGCACCCGCTTCTTCTTCGCAGGCGTCTTGGTTGCAGCTTCGCCCTCAGGGACGGCTTGCGCGTCGATCGGTTGGGTCGTGATGTCCTTGGCTTCGTCTTTCATCGGACGATTTTGAAGAAGCGATTCCAGCGCACCGCCCACGGCCAGCGCCAGAACATCCAGGCATGCTCGCCTTCGGCAATCGAGAAGAAGATCATCTGGGCGCGGCCGATCAGGTTCTCCTGCGGCACATAGCCGACCTGGCCGAGGAAGCGGCTGTCGGTCGAGTTGTCGCGGTTGTCACCCATCATGAAGAAATGGCCTGCCGGCACGGTATAGACGTTGGTGTTGTCCACGTAGCCGTTGTCGGCGCAATCCAGCGTCTCGTAGGACACGCCGTTCGGCAGAGTCTCTTTCCAGCGCTTCACCCGGGAGATGCCGCCACCTTCCGAGCCGCAGGGCTCCTCACCGACATATTCGCTCATGCGCTGCCGCTCGACCGGCGTGTCGTTGATGTAGAGCAGCCCGTCCTTCATCTGGATGCGGTCGCCGGGCAGGCCAATCACACGCTTGATGTAATCAGTGGAGTCGTCCTTGGGCAGGCGAAACACGACGATGTCGCCGCGGTTCGGATCCGAGCCCCAGATCCGGCCCGAGAACAGGTTCGGCGAGAACGGGATCGAGTAGTGGCTATAGCCGTAGGAATATTTCGAGACGAAGAGATAGTCGCCGACCAGCAGCGTCGCCTTCATCGACCCGGACGGGATGTTGAACGGCTGGAACAGGAAGGTGCGGATCACGAGCGCGATCAGGAGAGCATGGATCACGACCCGGATCGTTTCGCCGAAGCCGCTCTCAGTTTTCGTTCCCGAAGTCACGCTCATTGCTCTCTCAATTCCGGCCGGCGATCACAGAGCGCCCCCCTTCCGCGAACGGCCCATCGCTTCGCGGCGCAAGGAGATTGTCCTGATTCTGATAATGAGGGCCAATTCCGGCGTAAAGCCGAATTCGCCCAGCCTGATTTGCGTCGGCGGACTTTTAGACGGTTGTCGGGAGCCACGCAATCAAGGATCGCATCAAAACTGTATAAGATATTGATTTATAAAACGAATTATAAAATGACCACCGAACGGTCAAGGCTTGGCCCGTGGGACGGCGGAAATGATGACGAAGGCCTGCGCGAGCGGCCAGTCATCGGTGATCGACAGGTCGATCCGCGGCTCGAATCCTTCCGGGGTCAGGTCCTGGAGCCGGGCCAGGGCACCGCCGGTGAGCTGCATGGTCGGCCGCCCCCCCGGCAGGTTGACCACCCCCATGTCGCGCCACCAGACGCCGCGCCGGATCCCCGTGCCGAGCGCCTTGGAGCAGGCCTCCTTGGCGGCGAAGCGCTTGGCGTAGGTCGCCACCACCATCTTCTCGTTCTTGGCCCGCCGCTCCGCCTTGGCCCGCTCGGCCGCGGTGAAGATGCGGTCGAGGAAGCGCTCGCCATGGCGCTCGATCACCCTGGCGACGCGGGTGATGTCGATCAGGTCGGAGCCGATGCCGATGATCATGCCCGGCTCCGGCCGCGGTCCATCGCGGCGCGCATCTTGCGCACCGTCTCGGCAAGGCCCACGAACAGCGCTTCGCCGATCATGTAGTAGCCGATGTTCAGCTCCATGATCTCGGGCAGAGCCGCGATCGTCTCCGCCGTCGCATAGTCGAGCCCGTGGCCGGCATGAACCTCGAGCCCCACCTGCCTCGCCAGCGCCACCCCCGCCACGATCCGCTGCCATTCGGCCGCGGCCTTGTCGGTGTGGCCGTCGACGACGGCATCGCACCAGGCGCCGGTATGGATCTCGATCACGGGCGCACGCAGCCGCGCCGCCATCTCGATCTGGGCGGGGTCCGCGGCAATGAACAGCGAGACGCGGATGCCGGCATCGCTCAGCCGCGCGATGTAGGGCGCGAGCGCATTGTGCTGGCCGACCACGTCTAACCCGCCTTCGGTCGTCACCTCCTGGCGCCGCTCCGGCACCAGGCACACCGCATGCGGCTTGGTGGCCAGCGAGATCCGCATCATGTCGTCGGTCGCCGCCATCTCGAAATTCAGCGGCCTGGAGATTTCCGCCTTCAGCCGCGCCATGTCCTCGTCGCGAATGTGCCGGCGATCCTCGCGCAAGTGCGCCGTGATGCCGTCGGCACCCGCCTCAATCGCCAGCAGCGCGGCACGCACCGGATCGGGATGGCGGCCGCCGCGCGCGTTACGCACGGTTGCAACGTGATCGATATTGACGCCGAGGCGGAGCGGAGTTGCGGGCATTTCAGGACTCACGAAATCAGAGAGACGGACGCAAGCGAGTTGCGTCTATCCATTAACACGTTCGACGCGGGCGACGACCGCCTTGGCGCGCAACTGGGCCAGGATCGCGCTCAGGTGCTTGAGATCGTAGACTTCGAGATCGATCGTCGTCTCGGTGAAATCCGGCGAGCGGCGCTGCATGCTGATGTTGTCGATGTTACCGTCGTGCTCGGCGATCACGGTCGCGATCTGCGCCAGCGCGCCGGGCTCGTTGACGTTCTCGACCTTGATGCGGGCCGGGAAGCGCTGCGGCGCGGTGTCCTCGATGTCCCAGCGCACATCCAGCCAGCGCTCCGGCTCCTCCTCGAAATCCTTCAGGGCCGGCGCCTGGATCGGGTAGATCGTGATGCCCTCGCCCGGCGTGACGATGCCGACGATGCGGTCGCCGGGCACCGCGCCGCCATTCGGCGCGAACTTCACCGGCAAGTCGGAATTGATGCCGCGGATCGGGATCGCGACCGGGCTGCGCGGCGGCTCGGCCGCCTTCTCCTTGAGCTTGGCGGCGAGGCCCTTCTTGATGCCGTAGCGTGCGACGCGCTCCTCCTTGTAGTCGGGATACATGGCGCGCGCGACGTGGGAGGCCTTGATCTCGCCGCGCCCCACAGCCGCCATGACGTCCTCGATCGAGGTGCGCGCCAGCCGCGGCAGCGCGCCCTTGAGCTTGTCGTCGGCGTATTCGATCTTCGCGCGCTCGAACAGGCGCTCGACGATGCGCCGGCCGAGGCCGACATATTGGTCGCGCACGGCGGTCCGCGTGGCACGGCGGATCGCGGCGCGCGCCTTGCCGGTGACTGCCAGCGTTTCCCAGGCGGACGGCGGCGCCGATTGCGCCTCGGAGGTTAGCACCTCGACCTCGTCGCCGTTCTGCAGCTCCGAGGACAGCGGCGCGAACTTGCCGTTGATCTTGCAGCCGACGGCGCTGTTGCCGACGTCGGTATGCACGGCATAGGCAAAGTCGATCACGTTGGCATGGCGCGGCAGCGCGATCAGCTTGCCCTTGGGGGTGAAGCAGAACACCTGGTCGTGGAACAGCTCGAGCTTGGTGTGTTCGAGGAATTCCTCGGGATTGGCGCTCTCCGACAGGATGCCGACGGTGTGACGCAGCCAGGCAAACGCGTTGGATTCGCGCTTGAGGAATTCGGTCGGCGAGCCCGCGCCTTCCTTGTAGAACACGTGCGCGGCGATACCGCGCTCGGCGATCTGGTCCATCGCCTCGGTGCGAATCTGGAGTTCGGCGCGCTGGTTGCCGGGGCCAATGACCGTCGTGTGAATCGAACGATAGTCGTTCTGCTTCGGCGTCGAGATGTAGTCCTTGAAGCGGCCCGGCACGACCGGCCAGGTGGTGTGGACGATGCCGAGCGCGCGATAGCAGGACTCGACGTCGTTGACGACGACACGGAAGCCGAAGATGTCGGACAGTTGCTCGAAGCCGATGGATTTTCGCTCCATCTTGGTCCAGATCGAGAAGGGCTTCTTGCGGCGGCCATAGACGCGCGCGCCGAGCCCCTTGTGGCGCAGATTGTTGGAGAGCTGGGCCTCGATCTCGCCGATCAGGTTGCGGTTGCGCTCGGCGAGCGCATCGAGCCGCTGCATCACCACCGAATAGGCCTCGGGGTCGAGGGTGCGGAAGGACAGATCCTCCAGCTCTTCGCGCATCTCCTGCATGCCCATGCGCCCCGCGAGCGGCGCATAGATATCGAGCGTCTCCTCGGCGATGCGCCGGCGCGATTCCGTCGGCACGAATTCCAGCGTGCGCATGTTGTGCAGGCGGTCGGCGAGCTTGACCAGCAACACGCGGACATCGTCGGCAATTGCCAGCAACAATTTGCGCAGGTTCTCGGCCTGCTTGGCCTCGCGCGACACCAGTTCCAGCCGCTTCAGCTTGGTCAGGCCCTCGACCAGCGCGCCGATCTCGGGCCCGAAGATCTGGTCGATCTCGGCCCGCGTCGCTTCGGTGTCCTCGATCGTGTCGTGCAGCAACGCGGCCACGATGGTGGCATCGTCGAGCTTGAGGTCGGTCAGAATCGCCGCCACTTCGAGCGGGTGCGAGAAATAGGGATCGCCCGAGGCCCGCGTTTGCGAGCCGTGCGCCTTCATGGCGTAGACATAGGCGCGGTTCAGCAGATCTTCGTTGGTGTTGGGATTGTAGGACCTGACGCGCTCGACGAGGTCATATTGACGCATCATGCGCGCGCGCGGCTTTGCCGGCCGCACCACCGGCGCAGTCGGGGCCATGGCAACCGATTCGGTTGCGGCCTGCATCTGCGTTGATCTCCGGCGCCGATATACCATCCCGTCCTGCCTTCAAACGGGCCATGAGGCGACCCGTTGTATACATCTTAGCTCCGATCGCGCGCGCGTCCGATCAATTCGGTGACAGGTGCGCGGCGCCAACCGACAACACTATGGTAACCACGAAAACGCCAACAAAAGCAAAGGCCCGAACAACGGTTCGGGCCTTTGATATGATCACAAGAAGTCGACGATTGCGACGGGACGATTTACTCGTCCTCCTCGGGCTGCTCTTCCGGCGGCGCGAGGCCTTCGAGGCCCTTCAGGAGCTCCTCTTCGGTCATGCGCTCAACGGCAACTTCGGTATCGTCCGCATCGACGCTGGCGCCGGCGGAACCGATCAGCGGCACCGTATCCGGCTCGGGCTCGTCGACCTCGACGAACTTCTGGAGCGAGTGCACCAGCTCCTCGCGGAGGTCCTCCGGCGAGATGGTCGTGTCGGCAATTTCGCGCAAAGACACAACAGGGTTCTTGTCGTTATCGCGGTCAACCGTTAGTTGTGAACCTGACGAAATCATGCGGGCGCGGTGGGCGGCCAGCAGGACCAGGTCAAACCGGTTGTCGACCTTGTCGATACAATCTTCTACGGTGACGCGAGCCATGGACTGTCGCTCCGTTGTGGGTGGGACGAAATATGTGGATGATTGGGGCTAGTTATAGGGGCCAAGGCGGTTTCGCAAGGCCAATTTGTGATTTGGCCTCGCCAAATGGCTCTGGTACCCCCACATTGGGGCTGGGATGGGTGATTTCCCGGGCTGCCAGCGAGGGCGGCGCCGGGTGTTTGAGAGTCCGCCATAACTATACCTTGATTGCCCCGACTTCTCCGGATTTGCGGATTCGACGGGTTTAGGCGCCACCTTGGGACTGCGCGACTGGCTGCCGCCGCGCCAACAATAAACGATCAATCACGACACACTACGCGAGCAAACTGAATGTCACCTTCTCCTACCAACAAGATCGCGCTCTTCATCGACGGGGCCAATCTCTACGCGACGGCGAAAACCCTGGGCTTCGACATCGACTACAAGCGCCTGCTGAAGGAGTTTCAGAGCCGCGGGACGCTGCTCCGGGCGTTCTACTACACCGCCATCATCGAGGATCAGGAATACTCCTCGATCCGCCCGCTGATCGACTGGCTGGACTACAACGGCTACACCGTCGTCACCAAGGCGACCAAGGAATTCATCGACGCCTCCGGCCGCCGCAAGGTCAAGGGCAACATGGACATCGAGCTGGCCGTGGACGCCATGGAGCTCGCCGAGCACATCGACCAGATGGTGCTGTTCTCCGGTGACGGCGACTTCCGCTCCCTCGTCGAGGCCGTCCAGCGCCGTGGCGTACGGGTCACCGT
The DNA here is from genome assembly GCF_018130765.1 of Bradyrhizobium iriomotense. Lineage (GTDB taxonomy): Bacteria > Pseudomonadota > Alphaproteobacteria > Rhizobiales > Xanthobacteraceae > Bradyrhizobium > Bradyrhizobium iriomotense_A. Next base: position 79,810 of record NZ_JAFCJZ010000011.1, on the reverse strand, counting down.
GGTCTCCACCATCGCCAGCCAGCCGCCGATGATCGCCGACGAGCTGCGCCGCCAGGCCGACGTCTTCACCGACCTCGTCGAGCTGCAATCCAAGCTCGGCCGCGACCCGTCCGAACGCCCCGCCCCGCGCGACCGCGGCGAGCGTGGTGAGGGACGCCACCACGCCCCGCAGTTCCTCCAGCGCGCGACCACCATGGCGCCGAGGGGCGATGACGACTTCGAGGAGTGAGGCGGCACGGTCAAGCCGCCAGCCCCCCACCCTCGTCCCCGATCGAGACTGTCCGCTCTGCCCGCGCCTGGTCGCCTTTCGCCAGGCGAACCGCGCGCGTGAGCCGTCGTGGCACAACGCCCCGGTCCCGCCCTTCGGCGACATCACCGCGCGCCTCCTGATCGTCGGCCTGGCGCCGGGCATGCAGGGCGCCAACCGCACCGGCCGTCCGTTCACCGGCGACTATGCCGGCGACCTGCTCTACGCCACGCTGCTCGAATACGGCTTTGCCAAGGGGAGCTATCAGGCACGGCCCGATGACGGGCTGAAGTTGGTCGACTGCCGCATCGCCAATGCGGTGCATTGCGTGCCGCCGCAGAACAAGCCGCTGCCGCTCGAGATCAACACCTGCCGCCAGTTCCTCGTCGCCAATCTCGAGACGATGCCGAAGCTGCGCGCCATCGTCGCGCTCGGGCGGATTGCGCACGACAGCGTGCTCAAGCCGCTGAAGCTGAAGGCCTCGCAAGCCCCCTTCGGCCACGGCGCGGTGCATCAGGCCGGCCCGTTCAAGCTGTACGACAGCTATCACTGCTCGCGTTACAACACGAACACCGGCGTGCTGACCGCCGACATGTTCCGCTCGGTGTTCGCGAGGATCAAGGCCGACCTCGACTAGGGCCTCTGATCGGGGCTCGGATCAGGCCTTCGCAGGATTGGCCTTCAGCCAGTCCAGGACGTCGCCCGCATTCCGGTCGGGCGGAAACACCGGATAGAACACATGCGTGATCCTGGCGTCGTCGATGATCAAGGCGAGACGCTTGATCAGCGTCAGGCCCGCGACCTCCATGGTCGGCAGCTTCAGCGCGCGCGTCAGCGCCAGCCTCTCGTCCGACAGCACGGGGAACGGGAGATGCAGGCGCGAGGCCATCTCGGTCTGGTAGGCATTGCTTTGGGTTGAGAGACCGAACACGTGGGCGGCGCCGGCGGCCTTCAGCTCGGCGAACAGATCGCGGAATGCGCAGGTCTGCGGCGTGCAGCCGCGCGCACCCGGAATCATGTCCCAATCGTCCACCAGCGCGATCTTGCCGGGCTCGCCGGTGCGCGGATAGGCGAACACAACGGTCCGCCCCAAAAGCGCCGACAGCGTCACCGACCTGTCGTCGGTCGCGAGCAGGCCGATCGGAGGCAGCGTCATGCCCGTCAGATGCGCGGCACCGCCGTCATCGGCGGGTGCCGGAATCTGGCTCCAGTCGACCTCGAGCAGGTTCCGCTGGTTCATCTCGCTATCCCCTCGCCCGCATCAGCCGGCCCTTCTCCCGGCTCCAGTCGCGCTTCTTCTCGCTCTCGCGCTTGTCGTGCAGCTTCTTGCCCTTGGCAACCGCGAGCTGCAATTTGGCGCGCCCGCGTTCGTTGAAGTAGAGCTTGAGCGGGATCAGCGTCATGCCCTCGCGGTCGACCGCACCCATCAGCTTGTTGATCTGCCGGCGATGCAGCAGCAGCTTGCGCGGCCGCTTGGGCTCGTGATTGAAGCGGTTTCCCTGGAGATATTCGGGAATGGTGGCGTTGATCAGCCAGATCTCGCCGTCCTTGGAGTCGGCGTAGGATTCCGCGATCGTGCTCTTGCCGTTGCGGATCGACTTGACCTCGGTGCCGGTCAGCGCAATGCCCGCCTCGATCGTGTCCTCGATCGCATAGTTGAAGCGGGCCTTGCGATTTTCCGCCATGACCTTGATCGGACGTTCGTTCTTGTCGGCCATGACCGTGAAACCCGGGAGTCAACCTGATCGAGATGCGCAGCGATGCTAACAGTTTGGACGAAGTGCGCGCGTCACTTCTTGAGGAGATCGCGGATCTCGGTGAGCAGCTCGACCTCGGCCGACGGCTTCGGTGGAGCGGCCGGCGCGGCCTCCTCCTTGCGCTTCAGCGTATTCATGGCGCGGATCACCAGGAACAGCACGAAGGCAATGATGATGAAGTTGATCGTCAGCGTGAGGAAGCTGCCGTAAGCAAGCACTGCACCTTGCTTTTTCGCATCCGCTAAGTTGGTGGCTGTCACCGCCTTCGACAAGGGGATGAAGTAGTTCGAGAAGTCGAGGCCGCCGGTGGCGGCGCCGATGATCGGCATGATGACGTCACCGACCAGCGACGTGACGATGGCGCCGAAGGCCGCGCCGATGATGACGCCGACCGCGAGGTCGACGACGTTGCCCTTCATGGCGAACTCGCGGAACTCCTTGAGCATGCGCATGCCCTTTTCGTCGACCCCGCTCATGACAAGCTCCCCGACAGCCTACCGCATCAGTTGATCAGGCCGGCGTGCACCATGGCGCTGCGCACCGCAACACGCGTCGGCTCGGAGACCGGCACCATCGGCAGCCGCAGCGTCTCGTCGAGCTTGCCGAGCAGCGACATCGCATACTTGATCGGCGCCGGATTGCTCTCGATGAAGAGGTTGTTGTGCAGCGGCATCAGCTTGTCGTGGATCGCAAGCGCAGCCTTGGTGTCGCCCTTCTGCCAGGCGGCGTGGAACTCCGAGCACAGGCGCGGAGCGACGTTCGAGGTCACCGAGATGCAGCCATGGCCGCCATGCGCCATGTAGCCGATGATGGTGGCGTCCTCGCCCGAGAGCTGGTTGAAGTCCTCGCCCAGCGCCGCGCGCTGCTGCGACACGCGCACCATGCTGGCGGTGGCGTCCTTGACGCCGGCGATGTTCTTCAGCTCCCACAGCCGCTTCATGGTGTCGACCGACATGTCGATCACCGAGCGCGGCGGGATGTTGTAGATGATGATCGGAATCCCGATCGCATCGTTGATCGCCTTGAAGTGCTGATACATCCCTTCCTGGGTCGGCTTGTTGTAATAGGGCGTCACGATCAGCACGGCGTCCGCGCCCGCCTTCTCGGCGTGCTGCGACAGCTCGACCGCCTCCTTGGTCGAATTGGAGCCGGCGCCCGCGATGACAGGCACACGGCCCTTGGCCTCAGCGATGCACCATTCGACGACCTTCTTGTGCTCGTCATGGCTCAGCGTCGGGCTTTCGCCGGTGGTGCCGACCGGGACCAGGCCATTGGTGCCCTCCGAGATCTGCCAGTTCACCAGGGAGCGGAACGCCGCCTCGTCCAGCGAGCCGTTCTTGAACGGCGTGACCAAGGCGGTGAACGACCCCCGGAATTTCGTCTTGGCTGCCATGGACTTCCTCCGTACGCGGCAATCTTGAGAGCAAGCCCCATACATATCGGGTCTATCCCGCCGGTAAAAGGGCCGCCGCCGGGTGACGCACCGTTTAGGCCGCGATTTTGCCGCGGTGGTGGTGCAAACCCGCCGGAAGTAAGCGGCTGTTGGTATTTTGTCCGCATATTCAATCAGATTCAGCTAGATCTTGAGCCACTTCACTGATTCGGGGCGACGAAACGCCGTGACCTCCTTTCCTCGTGCCGCCTGGCGATCCGCCGGTCTGGTCGTGAGCCTGATGGCAGGGCTGTCGGTCGGCTGTGTCGCCCTCGCCAAGTCCAACGAAACGCCTGCGGACGCGACCAAGGAACCCGCAAAGCAAGCAGCCAAGGACGCCGCGAAGGGATCAGCAAAGGACGCATCCAAGGGAACCGGCAAGGACACAAAGGGCTCGAGCAAGGGGACAGCCGGCGCCCCGCCCAAGGACGCAGCGAAGAAGCCGGCCAAGGATGCAACCAAGGATGCCGGCAAGAACGCAGGCAAGGACTCCGGGAAGGACAAGCCGAAGCCAGCGGCCGCAGCCCCCACGCCAAAATCACAGCCGACCGCGAGCAGCTCGCCTCCCAAGACCGCCCCCGCCCCGGCCGTGACGGCCACCGTCAGGCCAACCGCCCCGGCCCCCGCCAAACCCATCGCGGCTCCTGTGCTGGCGCCTGCGACCCGCAAGCACGCCGCACCGCGCAAGCCGGTCACGCCGGCCGCGGTCGCGGCAACCTCGTCGACGTCGCAGGCCGACAAGGACGTGCTGGAGAACGTCATCGAGCTCGTGCGCAAGCGCAAGCCGGGCGATGCCACCAATTATGCCGCCTCGATCTCGGATCCCGTCGCACGCAAGCTTGCGGAATGGATCATCCTGCGCAGCGAGGACAATGGCGCGACCGTCGAGCGCTACCGCGCCTTCCTCTCCGCCAATCCGAGCTGGCCGTCGCAGACCTTCCTGCGCCGCCGCCTCGAGGCCGCGATGTGGGACGACAGGCGCGACGAATCCGTCGCGTGGTCCTGGTTCGAGAACGAATCCCCGGTGTCCGCCAAGGGCCGCTTCACGCTCGCCAGGGCGATGCTGGCACGCGGCGACCGCGCCAATGCCGAGCGGCTGGTGCGCGAGGCCTGGCGCAGCGATCCGATGTCGGAGGACACCGAGAACAACGCACTCGACCAGTTCGGCGCCCTGCTGACGGCGGGCGACCAGAAGGCGCGGATGGACACCCTGCTCTATGGCAGCGAGAACGAGGCCGCTCTGCGCGCCGCCAAACGCCTCGGCGCCGGCTATGTCGCTCTCGCCAAGGCCCGCATCGCCTCGGTCAAGAAGGCGCCGAACGCCCGCGCATTGCTCGAGGCGGTGCCGCGCGAGCTGCACAATGATCCCGGCTTCCTCTTCAGCAAGATCCAGCTTTTGCGCCGCGAGGAGAAGTTCACTGAGGCCGCCCAGCTGATGTTGTCGGCGCCGAAGGATCCGAACCGGCTCTACAATCTCGACGAATGGTGGATCGAGCGGCGCCTCCTGGCGCGCAAGATGATCGACACCGAGGAATTCCGCAGCGCCTATCTGATCGCGCGCGATGCGGCCCTGCCCTCGCGCGACATCTACAAGACCGAGCAGGAATTCACCGCGGGCTGGATCGCGCTGCGCTTCCTCAACGATCCCGCGACCGCCGCCCAGCATTTCGCCCGTATCGGCGTCGGCAGCGTCAACCCGACCACGCTGGCGCGCGCCGGCTACTGGCAGGGCCGCGCCGCGGAAGCCGCCGGCCGCCAGCAGGAGGCGCGCAACGCCTACGCGCGGGCAGCAGAACAATCCACGAGCTATTACGGCCAGCTCGCGCGCGCAAAACTCGGCCTGCCGCAAATCGAGCTCAATAGCCAGCCGCGCGGCCGCGGCGCCGAACGGCTGGAGATCGTGCGTGCCGCGCAGCTGCTCTACGAGCTCGATGAACGCGAAATGGCGGTGCCCATGCTCGCCGACATGGGCGAGAACGGCGATCCCGAAGCGCTCGCCGGCCTTGGCGAGCTCACCCAGCGCTACAGCGACGCGCGCGGCATGCTGCTGCTCGGCAAGGCCGCGCTCAACCGCGGCCTGCCGTTCGATTTCTACGCCTACCCCGTCAACGGCATTCCGCAATTCACCCCGATCGGCCCCGAGGTCGAGCGCAGCATCGTCTACGCGATCGCGCGGCAGGAAAGCGCGTTCAATCCCTCGGTGGTCTCGCCGGCGCAGGCCTATGGCCTGATGCAGGTGACGCCGGACGCCGCGCGCTATGTCTGCAAGCGGCACGGCGCGACCTACGATCTGGGGCGGCTCAAGAACGATTCGGTCTACAACGCCACGCTCGGTTCGGCCGAGCTCGGCGGGCTGCTCGAGGATTATCGCGGCTCCTACATCATGACCTTTGCCGCCTACAATGCCGGCCGCGGCAGCGTGAAGAAGTGGATCGACCGCTACGGCGATCCGCGCGACCCCAAGGTCGACGCGGTCGACTGGGTCGAGCTGATCCCGTTCTCCGAGACGCGCAACTACGTGCAGCGGATCATGGAGAACCTTCAGGTCTACCGCGCCCGGTTCGGCGGCGGTACGCGGCTGCAGATCGAGGCCGATTTGCGTCGCGGCGCCGGCAGCGTGGAATAAAGACGGCCTCCTCTCGATTCACGGCCGGGAGCATCGGGTCTGCCTCGCCGCCCGGGCGAGCCATCCCCACCCCGGAGCGCGCCGAGAGCTGCCAATGTCGCGGGTCAGACCGGCAGCTCGCGCCACTTCCGGGCTTGGGGCGCCCGTCGTCGCATATCCTACTTACCAGCGTGCGACTGCATGGCCTTCTCTATCTGCTCCTTGACGGCTTCCAGCGTTGCGACTGGCTACTGACCTTCGCGATGCTTGACCATCTCCTGAATCTTTCTCTTCACCGCTTCGAGATTGAAGGAAGCCGGGTCCTGCATCGGCGGATAGTCGACCGCCGTCATCGCAAGTTTCTCGACAAACTGCTGGACCTGGACGAAGCGCCAGAATTCGCGGGCATAGAAGTCGTTCATGTAGCCTCCGGCCAGATGGTTGAGGCTTTCGCCGCGTATTGACGGCGTCCGCTCGAACGGATCCTGGCGAATGTTGACCATTAACGGCATGTCCGTTGTGGTCTTCTCGCCCGGCCAGCCATAAGGCTGCACGTAGAACTGGAACTTGAAGTCGTCGATGCGAACCGCGCCCAGCTGCGCGCCGCCGAAGTAAAACAGCTCATGGCGTTTGGATGGTCCCTTACCAGTAAGGAGATCCATCTGGTTGTAGCCATCGAGATGATTCTTGTAGGTCCGGTCGCCGAGCTTCACGCCCTTCAGCAACTGATTGGTGATATCAGGATTGCCCGCCGCGGCCATCAGGGTGGGGAACCAATCGAGGCCGGAGAAGATTCCGTTCTCGACCGTGCCCGGCTTGATCTGGCCTGGCCACCGGATGATGCACGGTACGCGGAAGCCACCCTCCCCGACGGTGCCCTTGGTGTTCTTGAATGGCGTCATGCCGCCATCCGGCCACGTGAATACTTCCGCGCCGTTGTCGGTCGTGAAGATCAAGATGGTGTTGTTGGCCTCGCCGATGTCGTCGAGATGCTTCATCAGTGCGCCGATGCTGTCATCCATCTGCGTCATGCCGGCTTCCTCGAGACCATAGTTCGTCTGGCTGTTCTGCATCGAGCTGTACTTCTTGGAGAGAAACGTCCAGACGTGCATGCGCGTGGTATTGTGCCAGACGAAGAACGGCTTGCCCTCCCTCTTGGCTTTGGACATGAAGTCGGTGGAAGCCTTGACCAACACCTCGTCGAAGGTCGTCATGTCGTACTTCGGCTTCAGGAACGGCAAGTCGTGCATGTTCTGCACGTTCGACATGTCCGGGAACGGCGGCAGAGGTCCTTCATCGACGATCCTCTGCTTGCCGATTTTTCCCCAACGCGGCATCTCGGTCGAATCCTCGGTGTCGGCAGCATAGCTGTGGATCACGCTGCGCGGGCCGTAGGTGTTGTAGTATTTCTCGTCGACGGGGAACGAGTACCAGTACGGGTCCGACATCGCATCGAGGTGGTACAGGTATCCGAAGAACTCATCGAAACCGTGCAGGGTCGGGAGATACTTGTTCAGGTCACCGAGGTGGTTTTTGCCGAACTGCCCGGTGGCGTAGCCTTGTTCCTTCAAGGCGGTGGCGAGTGTCGCAGCCTGTGCCGGGATGCCGACGTCGGCACCGGCCTGGCCTACGGTCGTCAGCCCGGTGCGGATCGGCAACTCGCCGGTGATGAAGTTGGCCCGGCCCGCCGTGCAGCTTGCTTCGGCGTAATAGTCCGTGAACATCATGCCTTCAGATGCCAGCTTGTCGAGGTTCGGCGTCTTCCCCGACATGATTCCCCGATGGTAAGCGCCGATGTTGAACCAGCCGACATCGTCACCCATAATGACGACGATGTTCGGCCGTCGTCCGGCCGCTGCTGGCGCCGGTGCCGGCTGCTGCGCTTGTGCCGGGCTCGTCAATCCGACTGCCGAGAGCGCCGAAGCGGCGACGAGAGAACTACCACTCAACAAGAGATCGCGGCGTTTCAATCCTCCGCCGATTGGTCCCGTGCTCATCTCAGGCTTTTCCGGAATCCTATCTGTACTCATGATGTGATCCTCTTCCTGGTGATGCACCTGAAGCCGAGATGGCTTGCTGAGGTGTCGATCGGCTCGGCATGACGCGCGGCCGGATAGCGGCGGCAGTAGTTGGGAGCGCAAAGATGCGAGCCGCCCTTGAGCACCTTGCGCGGAATCCTGAGGTTTGGCTGACAAGAGTCGTAGCTCGCGCCCTCGGGCCCGCCGCGAGGATTTTGCGGGATGCAGCAGGCTTTCGGGGCGTCGGCTTCGTGCTTCTGCGAATACCAATCGGCCGTCCATTCCCAGACATTGGGCGCAATGGCAGAGGCTCAAATTCGGGGCGGTTGGTGACCGGCGTGCGATCCATCCAGAATCCGTCAACGGTAACGCGATGGGCTGGCGCATCCTCCGGGTAATGCCGATCCGAGCCCATGCGAAACGTGCCGCCCGGCGCATAAAGCATCCCCTCACCTGCTGGATGCTCAGACGATTGTCCGGAGCCAGACAACGATTTCGTATCAGCCAGATTCATGACGCCCCCCGGGCGCGTGCATCAGCGGCCTGCGTTGCTTGATTCGTGACACCGCCCGAAGAGTCGATTCGCTTGACGTGCGTCTTTCGAAAGTGGGGCCTTTGACGGACGGTGAGGCGTACAGAAACGGAGCGGCTCGTCTCCGGATTGATCCAGATCAAGGGTCCACAGCTCGGCGGCAGCGGAGGCTCAAGCCTGAGTAGCTTGAAATTGGCCCGCGGACCTCGTCAGTTCTGGGGCTCATCCGCCAGTTCGGAACCGTTCGATTTCGAGTGCGGCAGAACGAAGGGAAGCCCTTGCCTGCGCGGCGAGATCAATCGGCGAGATGTTCGCTGGCTGTGTCCGTGAAGCGACGGGGGGACCACGTGCGCTCCGTCCGGGGATGGCGTGCAGAGCGGTCGCCGGCTCTTGTGCAGCGGCCGTGACCCGAGGCGCGGCGAGCGACCGGTCGCGAAAGCGACGCGCCGCCCCGGCCGCCCCTCGCTGGCGCACAAGCCCATCCGCCAAAAAGAAGAGCCCCGGCGGTTTCCCGCCGGGGCTCTCTGTCAGGTCGTTAGACCGAACTTACCAGTTGCGCTGAGCGCGGAGGAGCAGAACGATCGAGTCCTGATCCTTCAGCTCGTACACAGCGGCCGGCTTGGCGATCGCACCAGCGCCAGCGTAAGCAAACGTACCTGCGAACTTCTGGTCGACGTGGGTCCAGTTCACATCAGCCGAGAACGTCAGGTTCTTGACCGGGGTCCAGCGGGTGATCAAGCCAATCTGGCCGATCGCGAAGTCCGGGTTACACGAGGTAACGCCAGCCACCGCGAACGTACCACCGACGCCGCAGAGGGAGGTCTTCGCGAGCGAGCCGTACTGAGCCTGAGCGTAGGCACCGTAGATCGCGGTGTTCCAGTAGGGATCCCAGTTGTGGGTGTAGGCACCACGGAAGCCCCAGGTCTTGACGGTCTCCTGCTGGCTACCGCCGCCCGCCGACGTGAACACCGTATCCGGCGCAAACGCGAAGCCGACGCTCTGGTAGGCAATGCCGGAGCTGCCGAAGATCGAGTACGAGCTGCCCGCCAGGTTCTGGAAGTTGTAGCGGGTCGCACCGTCGGTGTAGACGCCCGAAATGTTGATCACGTCACCCGCACCGGTCGGGATGTTCTTGATCGACAGAGCGAGCTGAACCGCCCAACCCCACTTGTCGTCGGGGTGGCCAGTCGGCTCGGTCGCGCCATAATAGGCAACGTGGTTGTCATGCGCAGCGACCGACGCCTGGAAGAGACCCCAAGCTTGGTCGACGCGGACCATACCGACGAGGTTCGGAGAACGCGAGCCACCGATGGCGTTGATGCCAGAGGTGCCGCCGACAAGGCCAGCCACGGTAGCGCCGGCGAGGTTGACGTTGCCAGCCTGGTAGTAGGCCGTCGCGTCTTCCGCCGAGAACGCCGCCGTCACGCCCTGACCAAAGTCAGCGGTGTAGCTGAACTGGTTGACACCCGTGACCGTGCCGCTGCCGCCGACGAGACCGTCGAAGTTGTTGCCGGGATAGTTGGTCCAGGGCGCGTCGAACTGCGACACGGCCTTACCCATCGTGAAGCCGGCGAACTGGATGAAGGCATAGTACACGCCGAGCGAACCGCCCGAGGTACCGCCGTCAGTCGGGTTGATCGTCGTACCAACGAGGGCCGGGGTCGCACCCGAGGTATTCAGAGCCACCGTGCTGCTGTAGGCGGTGCCGCCGAACGCGGAGCCGGTGCCCTGATAGCCGCCGGTCGTCCAGGAGAACGTCGCATCGAAGAAGGTGCGGACCACGCCGTATTCGGTCGCGGTGCGCGTATCGATGTTGAGATCTTCACGAGCGCGCGCGGTGTAGTAGTTGCTCAGGCGGTTGTGCGCACCGGCGGGAGCGCCGTTGGCAATGCCGAAGACGCTGTTGGTACCCAGCGCGACTTCAGCGCGCAGATAACCACCCAGCTTGATGCAGGTGTCAGTGCCCGGGATGTAGTAGAATCCGGCACCGTACAGGGAGCAGATCTTCACGTATTCGACCGCCTTGGCCTTCACGGGGAGATCGGCTGCCTGCGCTCCGCCAACGGCGATCAGACCCGCCGCTGAACCGAGCAAAAGGCTCTTAACCAACTTCATGTTAAACCTCCAAGTTTGCTCTATAGGGAAGGTTCCGGATCCGCTGGGTGACGACACCCTAAGGTTGGTTCCCTTGTCCCTTAACTCACCGCTTAGTCGCTTCGCGCCTTCGGACACACCCGCTGAACGCGAGGGACTTAAGCGAACCACCTAAAACGGGACGACCTCGGGATGCCCCCCTCCGTCGCTCAGTCACAATTACCGAACGTCCTTGCACACACAACAACAGAACGCTTCTAACCGGGCCTAAGAGGCGCGTTTTCCGATGGGTGTTGCACAAATAACACGCAGATGTGATCGCAGTGCCCTCATAACATTCTGTTTTTGCTATCATTTTCGCGGCGGTTCCATTTGCCATGAAAACTCCCCAGTTAAGGAGCGACGGACAACGCGTTCGCTCGCACGGGCTTTGACGCGCTCGAATCGTGGAATCAGAAGGAGACTCAAGGACAAGGCTCAGCCTCCTTCCGCGGCTCTTTTCGTGACTCATCTCTGGGTGCCGCGCGGTCACAATGGCGCTCCCAGGCTGCGGCATACTCTTAGGGATGGCGGGGGACGATTGCGGAGCCGGAGGAACCCAGACAGGCGCTGGCGCGCGCAAGCTCCGAGAATCTATAAGTAATGTCAGGTGCTTGGGTAGGAAAAGCAGCGCTCATCCGCGAAAGGCGTCCTTGTTTTGGGACGCCAGACGAATCCAGCTCACTGATCCGTTCTCGCCGCCTCAGGTTCTCGCCCCGAGCGCAAACCGATTTGTTTGGAAAATCGATGGGAATATTCGAGCGAAAACACCCGCTTCCAAATTGACCGGCTCAAGCAATTAGATGCATAAGGCTCGCACCGGAGAGGTGGCCGAGTGGCTGAAGGCAACGCTTTGCTAAAGCGTCATACGGTCTCAAGCTGTATCGAGGGTTCGAATCCCTCCCTCTCCGCCACTCAACAGCAGCAGCACTGAGGCCTGTGGGTTCTTTCACCTGAAAGCGACCACCGAACGGCTGCGAAAGCCCCGCACCAAGGATCCGAGCTCAGGCGCGATTCGCGATCACCTTATATATGTGTGTCCGCGCCTAGCAGCCGGACCGCCAGATGCGCCAATGCGAGGGCGAAATCAGCACCGGCTCGTCGGCCCAGACATTGAACCAGATGCCGGACCTGCGGCGGGCCGGAAAGGTCCAGGGCACGATGCCTGTCTTGTGCGGCCGTCCGAGTTCCAGATCGCAATCGTCGGGCGCGATCTGAATCGGCAGCCATTGTCCATTCGTGTCACGGGCGCTCATACCGGGCCGGGTCTTAAGCGGCGGCACGGCGAAACCATTGATTCAACGCAACGGGCTTCCCCCGTGAAAACACGGGGCCGGACGCGATTCTCGGTTCAGTGGGCGGAAACCCAGGCCCTCGCGTCGCGCTGCGCGGCCGAGATCTCGGCATCCGACATCTGCCCGGCGACTTCCTGGCGCAACGCCACGGCATCCTTGCGGCCCTTCAGCGCGGCCAGATTGAACCATTTGTGCGCGGCGACGAGATCGACAAGGCCGGAGCGGCCGCTCGCCCAATAGATCCCGCGCTCGAACAGCACGTCCGACAGCGCGTTCGTGTCGATCGGCGTCGCCGTCTCCAGATCGAAAGTACCCTGAAACATAACGCATCCCCTTTGTTCTTGTGCCGCCTCGTTCCCCCGAGCGCGGCTCCCGTCCAGCTCTGATGTGCATGATCCCTTCTGGGATCGCGCGGTGTTCAACTCTTCCCCAAGTCTTCTTGCCCAAGCCGTTTGCCGGCTTGTTGGAGGCGATGATGGCGGGCAAATTTGAATGGCAGTTTAAGTATCGCGATGAAGCAGACGTAAACGCGAGCGCGCGAGGCCTGCGCGAGGAATTCAAGAAGTCCCCGATTTGCAGGCACTTCTGCGATTCGTCAGATTCGGTTTACCCTGGGATTTTCGGAGAACGATAACCATTGCGCGCGGAGGCGCGCATGTCCCGCAGCATCCCTGCTCGCTGTCATCACCAGCGGCTCGCTACCTGGCCGCGCCAAGGCTTCGCCGGAGCTCGCGATCTCAGGACGCCGAAGCTTCAGCGAAGGTGGCAAGCGGACGACTCGGTTCCCGGAACAGCGACGTCCAACGAGAGGCCCCGGCGTACTGGATCGCCCGGTCGGAGCCGTGCGGTGACAGCCCATGGGAGAGACGGCGAACAAGCGCCGCAGCCCTCGCCTGCCCGAAGGCAGCACGACAAGAGCGGCGCGGACGCGTCGCGGTCAGATCAGCAATGTCGGGAAAGGGAATGCCGGCAATACCCCGGCCTCAGGGAGAACGAGGGCGTCGGCGAACACGTCAGGACCAGATTCCACGTTGACCCGAAGGCCGCTTGCGGAATTGCGGAGCCCTTTGGAAAGAGAACCGCACCGAACGAAGAAAACTTGTTTCTTCTGCCGGACCGCGAAAGAGAGCGATCCGACCGTTGACCTGATGTCTCGCCGACACCCTCTATCGTCGACCAGAACCTCTGGGAGGCGCTGATGACGTGCCGGCTGCTTTAAGAGCCGGCAACTTCAGAAGCGAAGTTACTTCTTCTTCTTCGCGACCTTGCGGGTCTTCTTCGCAGTCTTCTTCACTGCGCTCTTCGCCTTCTTCGCCTTCTTCGCTTTCTTGGCCATGTTGCCCTCCGATGTGTGAGATGGCTTTAATCGCTGCGTGCACTCGGGGATCGAATGCACTCACCCCGAATACACCAACACGACGAAAAAAACATCTTCTCACTTAAGGAAGTGTTGACGGCGCGGTGCGCGTGCGCCAGCCGCGCTTGATTTGCCGACACGCAGAGACACGCGTCCGCGATTGCAAATGCTTGTCGCAGCATCGACGTCGTCAAGCGCAGCGATTGCAAAAAAACTCTATGCAGCAAGTATTATTCTGTGCACGCACATCACGCGTGATCAGTGCGACGAAGCACGCTGCAAAGCGCTCGATCGCCTCGCGGAGGCGAGTCGCGGACTCTGAGTCGCGAATTTTGGCAACGAAATTATTTTCATGCTTAACGGCGCAAGCGCTCGTCAGAGCGTGTGCAAGCCGCCGTTTTACGCGAATCGCGCGACGGCGATTCGGTGGCGCTGCGCGCCCTAAGCGGGTGATGTTTGCCGCTCGAGGATGCGCGCGGGCGTCGCATCGCGAACCAAAGCGAAGTGACGGAGCGCGTCCGTCACCTCGTTCGAACGCGTGAGGCTAGACGCCGAGCTTAGACTTGAGCACGTCGTTGACGCTCTGCGGGTTCGCCTTGCCGCCGGACGCCTTCATCACCTGGCCGACGAACCATCCCAGCGACTGCGGCTTGTCCTTCACCTGCGCAGCCTTGTCGGGATTGGCCGCGATGATGTCGTCGACCACCTTCTCGATCGCCGAGAGGTCGGTAACCTGCTTCATGCCGCGGCTTTCGACCAGCGCACGGGGGTCGCCGCCTTCCTGCCAGACGATCTCGAACAGATCCTTGGCGATCTTACCGGAGATCGTACCCTCGCCGATCAGGTCGATGATTGCTGCGAGCTGCTCGGCATTGACCGGAGAGTCCGTAATATCCCGGCCTTCCTTGTTGAGACGGCCGAACAGCTCGTTGATCACCCAGTTCGCCGCCATCTTGCCGTCGCGCGCGCGGTTGGCGAGCTTGTCGAGCACCGTCTCGTAGAACACCGCGCTCTCGCGCTCGGCGACGAGCACGCTCGCATCATAGGCAGAGAGACCGAAATCGGCGACGAAGCGCGTCTTCTTCTGGTCCGGCAGCTCAGGGAGCTTCGCTTTCAGCTCGTCGACGAACTCCTGGCTGAACTCCAGCGGCAACAGGTCGGGATCGGGGAAGTAGCGATAGTCGTGCGCCTCTTCCTTCGACCGCATCGAGCGCGTCTCGCCCTTGTCGGGGTCGAACCGGCGCGTCTCCTGCTCGATCTGCCCACCGTCCTCGATGATCTCGATCTGGCGCCGCGCTTCATACTCGATCGCCTGGCCGATGAAGTTGATCGAGTTCATGTTCTTGATTTCGCAGCGGGTGCCGAGCGGCCCGCCGGGCTTGCGCACGGACACGTTGACGTCGGCGCGCAGATTTCCCTTCTCCATGTCACCGTCACAGGTGCCGAGATAGCGCATGATTGAGCGCAGCTTGGTCACATAGGCCTTGGCCTGCTCGGCGTCGCGGATGTCCGGTTTTGAGACAATCTCCATCAGCGCCACGCCGCAGCGGTTGAAGTCGATGAAGGACAGCGACGGCGACTGGTCATGCAGCATTTTGCCGGGATCCTGCTCGATATGCAGGCGCTCGATGCCGATGGTGACGCTGCGGCCGCCGTCGAGCTCGACCAGCACCTCACCCTCGCCCACCACCGGCGACTTGTACTGGCTGATCTGGTAGCCCTGCGGCAGGTCCGGATAGAAATAGTTTTTCCGGTCGAAGACCGAACGCAGATTGATCTTGGCGTTGAGGCCAAGCCCGGTCCGGACAGCCTGCCTGACACATTCCTCGTTGATGACGGGCAGCATGCCCGGCATCGCAACATCGACCAGCGACACGTGGCTGTTCGGCTCGCCGCCGAACGCGGTGGACGCGCCCGAGAACAGTTTCGCGTTCGACGTCACCTGGGCATGGATCTCCATGCCGATGACCATCTCCCAGTCACCGGTTGAGCCCTTGAGAAGCTTGTGCGTGGCCGTGCTCATGTCTTGCTCCCGAGCAGCGTGGCAGCGATCCGCTCCCACTCCGCTTCCAATGAATCCTTTGCCGCGACCTGGCCGGCCTGGCGGTACCAGTAGCCGGCATTGCCGAGATCGCCTTCGACGCGGTGCAAATATGCGTGCACCCAGGCGGCGTCGCGACCCTGGTCGTCCTGAACGATCTTGTGCGCCTGGTCCCAGTCGCCCTTGGCGGCCCACCAGAGACCTCTAAGCGGCGCGCTCAGGCCAGGCGCGGGCGCCGCGCCGTCGAGGCTCGCGATGAAATCAGCGACATTCACCACCACCTCGCGGGCGTGAAGCGGCCGGCCGCCTGCTCGATCACCTCGCCGAGCGAGAACAGCGTCTCCTCCTCGAACGGACGGCCGATCAGCTGCAGCCCAAGCGGCAGGCCCTGCGGATCCTTGCCGGCGGGCACGGCGATGCCGGGCAGGCCCGCCATGTTCACGGTCACCGTGAAGATGTCGTTGAGATACATCTCGACCGGATCGGCGCCGCCCTTCTCGCCGATGCCGAAGGCCGCCGACGGCGTCGCCGGGGTCAGGATCGCGTCGACACCCTTGGCGAAGCAATCCTCAAAATCCTTCTTGATCAGCGTGCGCACCTTCTGGGCGCGCAGATAATAGGCGTCGTAATAGCCGGCCGAGAGCACGTAGGTGCCGATCATGACGCGGCGGCGCACCTCTGCGCCAAAACCTTCGGCGCGGGTGTTCTCGTAGAGCTCGATGATGTTCTTTCCCTGCTCGCGCAGGCCGTAGCGGACGCCGTCATACCGCGCGAGGTTGGAGGACGCTTCCGCGGGCGCCACGATGTAATAGGCCGGCAGCGCGTATTTGGTGTGCGGCAGCGACACCTCGACGAGCTCGGCGCCGGCGCTCCTGAGCCACGCCGCGCCCTCGCCCCAGAGTTTCTCGATCTCGGCCGGCATGCCGTCGAGACGATACTCCTTGGGGATGCCGATCTTCATGCCCTTCACGGACTTGCCGATCGCAGCCTCGTAATCCGGCACGGGAATATCGACAGACGTGGTGTCCTTAGGATCGTGCCCGGCCATCGAGCGCAGCAGCATCGCGGCATCGCGCACGCTGCGCGCAATGGGACCTGCCTGGTCGAGCGAGGAGGCAAAGGCGACGATGCCCCAGCGCGAGCAGCGGCCATAGGTCGGCTTGATGCCGACGGTCGCGGTGAACGCAGCCGGCTGGCGGATCGAGCCGCCGGTGTCGGTCGCGGTCGCGCCCATGCACAGCAGCGCCGCCACCGCCGAGGCCGAGCCGCCGGACGAGCCGCCCGGCACCAGCGTCGTGTTGCTCCCCTCGCGCCGCCAGGGATTGCCGACGGGGCCGAAGCACGAGGTCTCGTTCGCCGAGCCCATCGCGAACTCGTCATTGTTGAGCTTGCCCAGCATCACCGCGCCGTCGCGCCAGAGCTGCGAGGTCACGGTCGACTCATAGGTCGGCACGAAATTGCCCAAAATCTTCGAGCACGCCGTGGTGCGCACGCCCTTGGTCGCGAACAGGTCCTTGATGCCGAGCGGGATGCCCGCGAGCGGGCCGCCCTCACCCTTGGCGATCTTGGCGTCGGCCTCGCGCGCCATGTCGCGCGCCTGATCCGGCGTTTCCATCACGAAGGCATTGAGCACGCGCGCGGCTTCGATCGCGGAAAGATGCGCGTCGGTCAGCTCGAGTGACGTGAAAGTCTTGTCGGCGAGACCCTTGCGGGCCTCGGCGAGCGTCAGCGATGTCAAATCGGTCATTTATTGATCGGGCTGCAGAAGAACGGAGACAGGGTCTTGTCGTTGGCCGGGTCGTCTTTTTTGGCGGCGGCTTTCGCGGCCGCCTCGATCTCGTCGAGCACGGCATTGACCGCGACATTGGGATCGGCAGCCTTGCCCTGCCGCTCCATCTTGTCGAGGTAATTCATGTAGGCCTGATAGGCCTTCTCATCGTCGCAAAGCAGACACATCGGACCACTCTTGAAATTTACTCGACGACCTTCGGCACCAGGAAGAAGTGACCTTCGGTCGCCGGCGCGTTGGCAACGATATCGTCGGCGATGTCGCCGTCATTGACTACGTCCTGCCGCTTCTTCATCTGCATCGGGGTGACCGAGGTCATCGGCTCCACGCCCTCGACATTGACCTCCGAGAGCTGCTCGACAAAGGCGAGCATGGCGTTGAGCTCGCCCTGCAGATGCGGAACCTCATCCTCGGAAACCGCAATGCGCGCCAGATGCGCGATGCGGCGGACGGTAGCGGCGTCGACGGACATTATATAAGGCCTCTCACGGCAAAACCTATGTGCCGTATAGCAGAGGCCGCTTTTGCGCTGCAACCGGCGCTACGCGCATGATCTGGAAAAGTGCGCAGCGGTTTTCCGAAAAGATCATGCGCAAACAATAACCTAAAGCGCGATGAGCCCGGGGCTCACCGCGCTTTAGGGCCTATCCAGCCAGCGCTTTCAGGCAAGCAAGGGCCGATTTGGCCAGATCGCGGGTCAACTCAGCAGCGGGGACCTCACGGCCCAGGGCAACCGCCTGTCCAGCCCATAGATTGGTGAAGTCCACCCTGCCCTGCTTTTCGGCCGCCGCCTTGAGCGGCCCCAGCGCGGTCGCGGCATGGGGGAATGGCGGCGCATCGGGCGAGATCGGGCCGGCCTCGCGCATCAGGCGGTTCTGCACCCCGCGCGCCGGCCGGCCGGTCATGACATTGGTGATCACGGTGGAATCGTCGCGCGCCTCGGCGAGGGCCTTGCGCCCGCCCGCGCTGACCTTGGATTCCGGGCAGCGCAGATAGGCGCTGCCGATCTGCACGCCGGAGGCGCCGAGCGCGAAGGCCGCGGCAATGCCGCGTCCGTCGGCGATGCCGCCGGCTGCAATGACGGGCACCTTCACGGCATCGGCCACCTGCGGCACCAGCGCAAAGGTGCCGGGCTGCTCGGAGACCTTGTCCGTCAGGAACATGCCGCGATGGCCGCCCGCTTCGGCGCCTTGCGCGATCACGGCATCGACGCCGTGCTGCTCGAGCCAGACCGCTTCCTTCACGGTGGTGGCGGAGGAGATGACGAGGCAGCCCGCCGCCTTGACGCGCTTGAGCAGCGTTTGCTCCGGCAGGCCGAAATGGAAGCTGACGACCTCCGGCTTCAGCTCCTCGACCACCTCGCAGAACGCCGCATCGAACGGCGCGCGGTTCGCCGCAGCGATCGGCGCCGCCGGATCGAGACCATGCTCGGTGTAATAGCCCGTCAGCCGCTGCTTCCAGCGCGCGTCGGCCTCGCTCGTGAGCTCGATCGGCGTATGGCAGAAGAAGTTCATGTTGACCGGCGCCTTCACGCGCTGGCGGATCAGACCAACCTGCTCGCGCGCCTTCTCCGCCGAGATCATCGCGCAAGGCAGGGAGCCCAGCGCCCCGCCCTGCGCGGCTGCAATCACCAGCTCCGCATCCATGATGCCGGCCATCGGCGCCAGCACGATCGGGAATTCGGTCTTGAAGAGATCGATCAGTCGACGGTCAGGCCACATGGTTGTTCTCTCGCTCTTACCCTCTCCCCTTGTGGGAGAGGGTGGATCGCCGCGCAGCGGCGAGACGGGTGGGGGGTTTCTCTCCGCGGAAGAAGCTCCCTCAAATTGAGTTCGTCTCCCCGCGGATAGAACCCCTCATCCGGCGCTGCGCGCCACCTTCTCCCACAAGGGGAGAAGGAAAAGAAGAAACCGAGTTACGCCGCCCAGCAAGCAGCTGCTCCGCCTCAATCACAATCCGCTCAACGATCTCCGCCGCCGGTGGAATATCATGGATCAGGCCAACCGCCTCGCCCGCGATCACCGCCGCGACATCGAAATTGCCGGCGGCCTTCGCCGCCGCATACTCCGCAGCGACTGCGGCAACATTCTGCATCAGCTCGACCTCGCGGCCGATCCAGCGCCTGGCGTGGTCGTTGACCAGGCATCGTCCCGTGAACGGCGCCGGCCAGACATTGTTGCGCGAGAGATCGAAGATGATGCCGCGCACGGTCGAGCCGCTGTTTGCCGCGCAGATGCGCCGCTTGGCCTCCTCGGCGCCGTCGGCCTCCTGGCTGGCATAGAAGCGCGTGCCGAGCAGCACGCCGGTCGCGCCCAGCATCATCATCGCGGCGAGCCCGCGTCCGTCTGCGATGCCGCCGGCCGCGACGACAGGCACGCGGCCCGCGGCGAGATCGACGATGGCCGGCACAAGATCGACGGTGGTGCGCGAGGCGCCGTGACCGCCCGCCTCCGTCCCCTGCGCAATCAGGATATCGGCGCCGGCGTCGAGCGCCTGCCGCGCCATCGCCTCGTCCTGCACCTGGCAGATCAGTCGTGCGCCGGCGGATTTGATCCTTGGCGCGAACGGCGCGGGATCGCCGAACGACAGCATGATCGCAGAGGGTTTTGCAGCGAGTGCGACATCGAGCAACTCGGGCCGCTTGGCGAGGCTCCAGGTGATGAAGCCGATCCCGAACGGCGCACGCAGTTCAGCGAGCTTCGCCGTCTCCTGCTCCAGCCACGCCCGCTCGCCATAGCCACCGCCGAGAATGCCGAAGCCTCCCGCGCGGCTCACAGCCGAGACCAGCCGGCTGCCGGCGATGATATCCATCGGCGCCAGCAGGATCGGATGCTCGATCTCCAGCAATCTCGTCAGCGACGTCACAATCGGCATGGTCCCTCCCCGATCTGGACATCAAGACTAGGGGCGACTAGCATTCTCGAAAAATGAATTGTTGCGAACGCTGCCATCTCAAAAGCGAAACGACGCCATGGAACTCAGCGATATCCAGACCTTCGCCGCGGTCGCCCGCACCGGCGGCATCACCCGCGCCGCTGAAGAGCTCAACACCGTGCAGTCGAACGTCACCCAGCGCGTGAAGGCGCTGGAGGCTGAGATCGGCACGCCGCTGTTCGAGCGCCACAGCCGCGGCATGACCCTGACCGGCGCCGGCAAACGTCTTCTCCCCTATGCGCAACGGATGGCCGCGCTCTCGCGTGAGGCCGTGCTGGCCGCGCGCGACGATGGCGAGCCGAAGGGACCGCTGGCGATCGGCTCGATGGAGACGACGGCCGCCGTGCGCTTGCCGCCGCTGCTCGCCGATTTCCACCGCCGCTTCCCCGCCGTGCGTCTCTCCTTGCGCACCGCCACCACGGCCGACCTCGTCGCCGGCGTGCTCGACGGCACACTCGACGGCGCCTTCGTCGCAGGTCCCATCGCGCATGCCGACCTCACCGCGACCAGCGCCTTCCGCGAAGAGTTGGTGCTGGTCAGCGCGCGGCGCTGGACTTCGCTCGCCGAGCTGCGCGCCGGCACGCCGGAGTCGGGTCCAACGGCGCTCGTGTTCCGCACCGGCTGCACCTACCGCCAGCGGCTCGAGCAGGTGTTCGTCGAATTCGGCTGGCCGTCGGCCGCACGCTTCGAGCTCGGCACGCTCGACGGCATGATCGGCTGCGTTGCCGCCGACATGGGCGTGATGCTGCTGCCGCGCGCTGTCGTCGAACGCAGCGCGATGAACGGCAGCGTGTCGATCCACACCCTGAGCTCCGCGCATGCGCGCGCCGAGACGCTCTTCATCCAGCGCAGCGCCGGCCATCAATACAGTGCGCTACAAGGTTTCATCGCCTGCCTGAAGAAGGATGACGACGTCATCGCGGCCTGACGCGCGCGCTGACGTTCCATCGCACGAAATTCACTGTCACAAATCTGTCGTACTTGCGGAGCGGTCGATGCTGCGTTCAGCCCTCGCATCGTCGCACGCCGAAAAATTTTGAAGCCCGTGAGTTTTCTACGTTAGGATGCGTTGCTGGCCAGCGCGAAACCAAAACGAAGCCATAACATCGGCAAGAACATCGGGAGGACTATCGATGCGCAATACGCTCGTGTTGTGCTGTGTCGCCGCGTTGTCGGCGATATCAGGAACTGCAAGCGCTCAGGACTGGACCAAATCGAAATGGGGGCCGAACGACGAGATCGGCGCTGCCAACTACATGACGCCGGAGCTCGTGGTGAAGGCGGCGTCTCTGGTGAAGACCGGCAAGACCTATGCGCTCGGCATTCCCGTCACGTCGCAGACGCCGGCCTATCCGCCACGCAGCTTCAAGATCACCGTGGTGCAGCCGGGACAAGCCGGCAGCCCGGGCCTCGGACCCAACAAGGCCACCTACAACGACGATATCCTCGACACCTGGGTCGGCATCGGCAGCCAGCTCGACGGGCTCGGCCATCTCGGCGTCGAGCACGTCTATTACAACGGCAACAAGCTCGCCGATTTCGCCGATCCGAACGGGCTGAAGAAGCTCGGCATCGAGAAGGTGCCGCCGATGGTCACCCGCGGCGTGCTGCTCGACATGGCCGCCTATTTCAAGACCGACATCGTGAAGGAAGGTACCGCCTTCAACGTCAAGGAGATCGAGGAAGCCGCCAAGCAGCAGAACGTCGAGATCCGCCAGGGCGACGTCGTCATCTTCCACACCGGCTGGCTCAGCCTGATCGGCAAGGACGACAAGCGCTACTCGGCCGGTGAGCCCGGGCTCGGCGTCGAGGGCGCAAAGTACCTGACCGGCAAGGGCGTCGTCGCTATCGGCGCCGACACCTGGGCGCTCGAGGTGTTGCCGTTCGAATCCAAGAACGTGTTCGAGGTGCACCAGATCCTGCTCGCGATGAACGGGACCTACATCCTCGAGAACATGGACACCGCCGCGCTCGCCCGGGACAAGGGCTACGAATTCCTGTTCGTGCTCGGACAGCCGCGCTGGACCGGCGGCGTGCAGGCGATGATCAACCCGATCGCGATCCGCTGATCTGATACCGGGCGAGGAGCCGCCTGCCGTCCGGCAGGCCCCTCGCTCACCCCTCCGTCACCGCGGCCTCAGATGCCACCGCCGCAGCGCGACCAAAGCCCAGATCGCCTCGACGACGCCGAACGGCCAGGCACCTTGCAAGAATCCATAGGCCGAACCGAGCGCGCAGGACGCCGCGAACAGCAGCACGAACCAGTGGCTGCGATCCTCCAGGGCATAGCAGACCAGCATCGCCGTCACGGCAAACAGGCCGAATAGTGTCAGCGCATCCATGTTCCGGGTTCACTCCGCAGCGCGACGCATGATATGCGCTAAATCCATGCCGGCTCTTATCCTGCCCCTCATCGATGCTGCAACCCACTGGCCCGAACGCGGCGCGCTGGTCGGGCTCGATCTCGGCACAAAAACCATTGGCGTCGCCGTGTCCGATCCGGACCGACGCTTGGCCACCGGCGTCGAGACGATCCAGCGCAAGCAATTCAAGCAGGACGCGGCCCGGCTGCTTGCCATCGCCGCCGAGCGCAAGGCGACCGGCTTCGTGCTCGGCCTTCCCATCAACATGGACGGCAGCGAGGGCCCGCGCGCGCAATCCACCCGCGCCTTCGCCCGCAACCTCGCCGGCCTCACCGCGCTTCCCATCGGTCTCTGGGACGAGCGCCTCTCGACCGCGGCCGTCGAGCGCGAGCTGATCGGCATGGACGTCAGCCGCGCCAAGCGCGCCGAGGTGATCGACGAGCACGCCGCGATCTTCATCCTGCAAGGCGCGCTCGACCGGCTGACCAATCTGCGCGCCGGCTGATCCCATGCCCGTCGTGATCGCGGCGCTGCTGCCGGTCTTCATTCTCATCGTGCTCGGCGTCGTGCTGAAGCGCAGCCTGATGCGGCTGGACACGCAATGGCACGGCCTGGAGCGGCTGACCTATTTCGTGCTGTTCCCGATGCTGCTGATCCAGACGCTGGTGAAGGCTGACCTTTCAAAAGTGCCGGTCGCCGGCGTCGGCGGCGCGCTGCTGCTGTCGGCACTGGCGATGTCGCTGCTCTGCCTCGCGCTCCGGCCCGCCCTCGGGCGGCTCGGCGTCGACGGCCCCGCCTTCACCTCGATCTTCCAGGGCGCGGTGCGCTGGCAGACCTTTGTGGGGCTGTCCGTCTCCGCCAACATGTTCGGCGACGTCGGATTGGCGCTCGCATCCGTGGCGATGGTGGCGATCATCCCGCTGGTCAACGTGTTCAGCGTCGCCGTGCTCGCGCATTACGCAGCGCCCAAGAAGCAGTCCGCGCGGGCCATCGTCGTGACGGTGATCCGCAATCCCCTGATCTGGGCCTGCGCGATCGGCCTCGTCATCAACGTCGTCCATCTGCCGCTGCCGAAGATCTGGCACGAGGTGGCGGACGCGCTCAGCCGCTCCTCGCTGGCGATCGGCCTGCTCGTCACCGGCGCCGGCCTGCATCTCGAAGGCCTGCTGCGCCCGAGCCTGAGCGCGGCCATCGGCGTCGTGTTCAAGCTCGTGCTGATGCCCGCGCTCGCGCTGGCGCTCGCCGTCTGGTTCGGGCTGACCGGCGACAGCCTTGCGATCGTCGCGATCTGCTCCGCGGTGCCGACCTCGTCCAGCGCCTATGTGCTGGCCCGCCAGATGGGCGGCGATGCGCCGCTGCTGGCGCAGATCATCACGCTGCAGACCATTTTGGCGGCGATCACGATGCCGATCGCGATCGCGCTGGTGGCCTAGCTCCCCAGCCACATCGTCAGCACCACCGCGGTCATGTTGTTCAGCGCATGCAGCGCGATGGTGAGCCAGAGCGAACCCGTGCGATAGCGCATGTAGCCGAACCACAGGCCGATGCTGAACACCTCGGCGAGGAAGTACATGTCGTATTGCAGGTGCACGATTGTCCACACCAGCGACGACAGGATGATCGCGCCCGGCACGCGCAAAAAGCTCGCCGACCAGCCGCGAAACAGGAATCCGCGTGCCAAAACCTCTTCCGACATCGGCGCGGCCACGCTGAAGGCGACCAGCAGCATGAGCGCGGCGCCCTTGTCGCGGCCCGATTTCAACAGATCGGTCATGAAGCCCGGCGTCGCCTCGCGGCCGAGCGACCGCGACGCCACCTCCCAGGCCAGGACGATCAGGACAAGACCCACCGCGCCGAACAGCAGTTGCTTCCAGGACGGCCAATAGAGCGCGAGATAATCGACGAAGGATGCCTTCTTGATCCGGATTGCGAGCCACACCGCGGCCAGCGTCGTCGGCAGGCCCATGATCACCGAGAGCGCCAGCGCCTGGGGCTCGTGGCCGACGATTTCAACCGAGCTGAGATTTGCGGGAAGGCCGCGCAGCAGCACCAGCAGCACGATCGCCCCGACCTGCCCGACGAACATCGCGAAGAAGATGAAGAGACCCCACAGCGCCGTGCCCCAGAATTTCCAGACGCGCGGCGGCGCAGGCGTCATGACGAGCGGCGGATGATCGGGATTGAGGGAGTCCATCAGGAGGCTTTCGTTGGGAAGGCTCACGGCAGCGCCCGCACCAGCAGCGCGCGCTCGTCGGCGCTGTCCAGCTCCACCGCGCCATACATGCTGGCATGGGTCGCGGCGAGGCGCGTGGCGGCGAACAGCTCGGCCTGACGAGGCGAGACGCCGTTGAGCGCAGCGGCCGCGGCCAGCAGCGCCAGCTTTTCGACCGCAAGGCGCGCGACACGCTCGCCGTCGGCGCGGCGAAAGATCTTGCCGATGAACGCGGCCGCCTCGGCTGCGCCTGGCAGGCCTTTGGTCTCGGCCGCAAGCGATTGCAGCACGGCCGTCGCCGCCTCCGGCTCGCGCGCGAGTGCGCGCAGCACGTCGAGGCACATCACGTTGCCCGAGCCTTCCCAGATCGCGTTGACCGGCGACTCCCGGTAATGGCGCGCCAGAATGCCGTCCTCGACATAGCCGTTGCCGCCGAGGCACTCCATCGCCTCATAGAGAAAGGCGGGCGCACTCTTGCACGTCCAGTATTTGATTGCGGGCGTGAGCAGCCGCATATAGGCGGCCTCGGACGCATCGTGCGGCGTGCGGTCGAAGGCACGGCAGAGCCGCATCACCAGGGCCACGCTCGCTTCCACATGCAGCGCCATGTCCGACAGCACGGCCTGCATCAGAGGCTGATCGGCGAGATGTTTCTGGAACACGCTGCGGTGACGGGCGTGATGCAGCGCATGCGCGAGCCCCGAGCGCATCAGGCCGGTGGAGGCGATCGCGCAATCCTGCCGCGTCAGCTGCACCATCTGGATGATGGTGCGGATGCCCTTGCCCTCCTCGCCGACCGCTTGCGCATAGGCGCCGACGAATTCGACCTCGGAGGACGCATTGGAACGGTTGCCGAGCTTGTCTTTTAGACGCTGGAACTGGATCGCATTGACCGAACCGTCCGGCGCGAAGCGCGGCATGAAGAAGCAGGTCAGCCCGCTATCCGCCTGCGCCAGCACCAGGAACGCATCGCACATCGGCGCCGACATGAACCATTTGTGGCCGGTGATGCGATAGGCTTCGCCGTCGCGCACCGCGCGCGTCATGTTGGCGCGCACGTCGGTGCCGCCCTGCTTCTCGGTCATGCCCATGCCAAGCGTCATGCCGCGCTTGTCCCACCATGGCGCAAAGCTCGGATCGTAGCTTCTCGTCGACAGCACCGGCATCACGCGCGCGAGCAGGTCCGGCTGCATCGCGAGCGCCGCGACGGAGGCGCGCGTCATGGTGATCGGACAGAGATGGCCGGTCTCGACTTGCGATGCGATGTAGAACTTCGCGGCCCGGATGACCTCGGCGGCATCGCCCGCGGGCCGACCGTCCGCCGTCCACGTCGAATTGTGCACGCCGGCATGGGCACTGTGCGCCATCAGCTCGTGATACGAGGGGTGAAACTCGACCTGGTCGCGGCGATTGCCTTTTGCATCAAAGGTCCTGAGCTTCGGCGTGTTCTCATTCGCCACGCGGCCGCGATCGGCCATCGCGGCCGAGCCCCAATGCCTGCCAAACTCAGACAGCTCCCGCTCCGCCGCCGCGCCGCCATTGGCCTTGATCGCGTCGACCAACGGCCGGTCCACCGCGAACAGGTCGACGTCCTCGAATGGCGGCGACTGGTTGAAGACCTCGTGGGTCGTAAATGCGGGCTGGGTCATCTTGCGTCCTCGACCGGAATCAGTTCCGGCGCGGCTGGATCGGGAAATCATAGGCCGCCCCGCCCGCCCCCGGCAGGGAAAAGTGCCACCACTCCTTCGAATAGTTCACAAAGCCTTGCCTGGCCATCGCAGCCACCAGCCGCCTGCGCCAGGTTCGCTGCTCCGGTGTGATCGACGGTGCCGCGGTATGGCCCTTGGCGTCGGTACAGTCGTAGCCGGTGCCCATGTCGACGCTGCCTTCCGGCGCCCGCGCCTCGACCGGCGCCGTGCAGTCGGCATAGGTTTTCGTCGGGTCGTATTTGCCGGAATTGTCGGCCTTGAGGTCGACCAGCGTGAGATCGAGCGCCGCACCGGTGGAATGCTGCGAGCGGCTCGCGATGTAACCAAGGCGAAATAGCTCGGTCTTCGCGATCTTTGGATTGTAGCGCCGTTCGGCGGCGGTCTCGTGGCCGTTCTGCGACCACCTGACCATGTCGAGCGAGGCCCGCGCCGGCCGGTAGCAGTCGAACATTTTCAGCGACAGGTTTTGCGCCGCCAGCTCCTCCTGCACCGCCTTCAGCCGCAGCCCCACCTCCCGTTTCACCACGCAGTCGCCGGCGCCGTAGCCGGCGAGCGGACGGCCGACGAAATTGTTCGACGTGGCGTAGCGGATATCCTGGACGATGCTGGGATCGATGTCGCGCAGATAGACGAAGCCGCCGGGCAGCGATTGGGCGGCCGCGGATGAAATGGAGGCGATCATGAGAAATGAAATTGAAATAGATCTGACCAAGCCCATTCACCTTCCCCTGTCATTCCGGGGCAGCTCGAAGAGCCGAACCCGGAATCTCGAGATTCCGGGTCTGGCGCTCGCGCGCCATCCCGGAATGACTGTGCGGGAGACAGATCAGGGGATAACTCCCGTCCCGCTCTTTGCCCCTTGCCCCACCCCCGGTCCGCGCCTATAGCTCTGCTTTTAATGACATCGAAATCGACCTTTGTCCTCGGCCACCGGCATTTGCTGGGCATCGAGGGCCTTTCCGCGGCCGACATCACCGGCCTCCTCGACCTGTCCGAAGAATATGTCGAGCTCAACCGCCAGGTTGACAAGAAGCGCACCGTTCTGCGTGGACGGACGCAGGTGAACCTCTTCTTCGAGGCCTCCACCCGGACCCAGTCCTCGTTCGAGCTCGCGGGAAAGCGGCTCGGCGCCGACGTCATGAACATGTCGGTCGCCTCCTCGTCCATGAAGAAGGGCGAGACGCTGATCGACACCGCGATGACGCTCAACGCCATGCACCCGGACATCCTGGTGATGCGCCATCACGCCTCCGGCGCGGTGGAACTGCTGGCCCGCAAGGTTGACGGTTCCGTGATCAATGCCGGCGACGGCGCGCATGAGCATCCGACCCAGGCGCTGCTCGACGCGCTGACCATTCGCCGCAACAAGGGCCGCATCGAGGGGCTCGTGGTCGCGATCTGCGGCGACGTGCTGCATTCGCGCGTCGCCCGCTCCAACATCATCCTGCTGAACACCATGGGCGCCCGCGTCCGCGTTGTCGGCCCCACCACGCTGCTGCCGCCCGGCATCGAGCGGATGGGCGTCGAGGTCGCGCGCGACATGCGCGAGGGCCTCAACGGCGCCGACATCGTCATGATGCTGCGGCTCCAGCGCGAGCGCATGAACGGCTCTTTCGTGCCGTCGACCTCCGAGTATTTCAACTATTTCGGGCTTGACCAGAAGAAGCTCGCTTACGCCAAGCCGGACGCGCTCGTGATGCATCCCGGCCCGATGAACCGCGGCGTCGAGATCGACACGGCGGTCGCCGACGGCGCGCAGTCCCTGATCCGCGAACAGGTGGAGATGGGTGTCGCCGTGCGCATGGCAGTGCTGGAAGCGCTCGCCCGTAACCTGCCGAACGCGTGATGCCCATGCTGACCGACCGCCGCCCGATCCTGCTCGCCAACGCCCGTGTCGTCGATCCCTCAAGGGATTTCGACGGTGTCGGCGACGTCCTGATTGCCGACGGCACCATCCGCGAAACCCGCCGCGGCATTGGCGCGGCCGGCGTCCCCGAGGGCACCGACATCGTCAACTGCGCCGGCAAGGTCATCGCGCCGGGCCTGATCGACGTGCGCGCCTTCGTCGGCGAGCCCGGCTTCAGCCATCGCGAGACCTTTGCTTCCGCGAGCCAGGCGGCTGCGACCGGCGGCATCACCACCATCATCTGCCAGCCCGACACGTCTCCGGTGATCGATAACTCGGCGACCGTCGACTTCGTGATGCGCCGCGCCCGCGACACGGCGATCGTCAACATCCAGCCGATGGCGGCGCTCACCAAGGGCATGCACGGCCAGGAGATGACCGAGTTCGGCCTGCTGAAAGCCGCGGGCGCCGTGGCTTTCAGCGATGGCGACAGAAGCGTGACCAATGCGCAGGTGATGCGCCGCGCGCTGACCTACGCGCGCGATTTCGACGCGCTGATCGTGCACTACACGGAGGACCCCGATCTCGTCGGCGAAGGCGTGATGAACGAGGGCGAGTTCGCATCGCGGCTGGGCCTGATGGGCATCCCGAGTGCCGCCGAGGCGGTGATCCTCGAGCGCGACATGCGCCTCGTTGCATTGACCGGCGGCCGCTATCACGCCGCCTCGCTGTCCTGCGTCGACTCGCTCGACATCCTCAAGCGCGCCCGCGATGCCGGCCTCCCCGTCAGCGCCTCGGTCTCGATCAACCATCTTGCGCTGAACGAGAACGACATCGGCCCCTACCGGACGTTCCTGAAACTGTCGCCGCCGCTGCGCACCGAGGACGACCGCCGCGCGCTGGTCGCCGCCGTCGCCTCCGGCCTCGTCGACGTCATCATGTCCGATCACAATCCGCAGGACGTCGAGGTCAAGCGCCTGCCGTTCGCGGAAGCCGCTCCCGGCGCCATCGGTCTGGAGACCATGCTGCCCGCGGGCCTGCGGCTCGTGCACAATGGCGAGCTGGAACTCAAGACGCTGATCCGGGCGATGTCGACCCGGCCGGCGGAGCTGCTCGGCTTGCCGGGCGGAACCTTGCGCGCGGGTGCGCCTGCGGACGTCATCGTGATCGACCCCGATGTACCCTGGGTGGTCGATCCCGCCGACCTCAAATCGCCCTGCAAGAACACCCCGTTCGACGAGGCCCGCTTTACAGGCCGCGTGGTGCGCACCATTGTCGGCGGACGGACGGTCTACGAGCATGTCTAGAGTGGCTTCGGGCGTCGCCCGGGTTGGCGACCGCGCATCGGGACAGGATCATGCGGGGCGTCGCAGTTCAGCATGGAGACACGGCCAAAGGATTTGCAGCCATGGGGCTTGAAGCATTTTTGCCGGTAGCCTTCGTCATCGGCTATCTCCTCGGCTCGATTCCGTTCGGACTGGTGCTGACCAAACTCGCCGGCACGCAGGATATCCGCTCGATCGGCTCCGGCAGCATCGGCGCCACCAATGTGCTGCGCACGGGGCGCAAGAGCCTTGCCGCGGGCACCCTGCTGTTCGATGCGCTCAAGGGCACCGTGGCCGTGGTGATCGCCGGCTACATCGCCGGACCCAATGCGGCGATGGTGGCGGGGCTCGGCGCTTTTCTCGGGCACCTCTTCCCGGTCTGGCTCAAGTTCAAGGGCGGAAAAGGCGTCGCCGTCTATATCGGCATCCTGCTCGGACTGTTCTGGCCGGCCGCGGTGGTGTTCTGCCTGCTCTGGCTGGCGACCGCCTTCACCACCCGCTACTCCTCGCTCTCGGCGCTGGTGGCGTCCTTCATCACGCCGATGTTCCTGTGGTGGTTCGGCCATCTCGCTTTGTCTGCGCTGTTCGCGGTGCTGACGCTGCTGCTGTTCTACGCGCATCGCGAGAACATCAAGCGGCTGCAATCGGGCAAGGAAAGCCGGATCGGCGAGAAGGCCTAGAGCCTGATCCAAAAAAAGTACGGATACTGCCGCAGCCCTTCCGCATTATATGCCAAATCCTGTTCGCAACTTCCGCACCACTCGCGGCAGGCTGTAGCGGACGGGTTCCATGCCTGTCATCCTGACGTGGAAGATGGCGTTACGCGGTTGCTCAGAATGAGCGAGAAGATGGTCGGCGCGCAGATTGACGGTGGCTCGCAAGGTGCAGCACGCACCGCGGCAAGCCAGCTGCTCTTTGCAACGGACATCTGGTCCGGTGCCCCCTCGCCGCCTCCCGCTCCCGAGCCTGCCTCCGTTGCACCGCCGGCGCCGCCGCCTGTTCCGATCGCGCAACCGCCGCGTCCTGTCGAAGTGATCACCGTCGCTGCACCTGTTGCGCCGGCACCGGCTCCGTCAAGACAATGGCCGCCGCGAAAACTTTCGCTGGCCCTCCAGGGCGGCGGCACCTTCGCGGCCTTCACCTGGGGCGTGCTGGAGCGGCTGCTGGAAGAGCCAGATATCGAAATCGACACGATCAGCGGCGCCAGCGCCGGCGCGATCAATGCACTCCTGCTCGCCTCCGGACTCGCCGAGGGCGGCCGTGAAGCCGCCCGCAACCGGCTGAACCGGTTCTGGGTCCGCCTGATGCACGAGGCCTCGTTCCGCTCATTGATGCTGGTCGGCGGATTTTCACCGGCGGGAAGCTCGGTCGCGTTCGGGCCGACGCTGCGCTCTGGCCAATTCGATCCGTTCGATCTCGATCCGCTCAGGCAGGCGCTGTCGCGCGACATCAATTTCGCGGCGCTGCGCGCGGCGAAATCGCCAAGACTCCTGATCGCGGCAACGCGGATCCGCGACGGGCAGCAACAGATCTTCCGCAATGAGGCCATCACCGCCGACGTCGCGCTGGCCTCGACCTGTCCGCCGCTGGTGCATTGCGCCGTCGAGATCGACGGCGAGGCCTATTGGGACGGCGGCTTCGGCGGCAATCCGCCGCTGGTGAAGCTGGTGCAGGAAACGGCGGCGACGGACGTGCTGCTGGTCCAGGTCACGCCGTCGCGCGACAGCTATGTGCCGATCACGCTCGCCGCCATCGACCGCCGGCTCGACCAGATCGCGGCCAACACCGCGCTCAATGCCGAGGTCGCGGCGATCGCATGGGCTCAGGCGCAGACGGCGCCTTCGCTGCGCCTCTCCAGGATCGCGGCGGAAGACTCCGTCGAAGGGCTGGCGCAGCGCTCGTCGACCGATCTCGGTCGCGGCTTCATCCGCCTCCTGCACCGGAGCGGCCGCGAAGCTGCCGAGCGCTGGCTCAATCAGGGCGCAACCGCCGGCGCAGCTCCACCTGCATCCGGCCAAAGCATCACCGCCGGCGAACCCGCGCTAGCCTGACTTCGCCAGCGCGTTCTCCAGGAACCACGCCGTCGCCAGCGCATGCGCGTCATTGCCGAAGCGCGCGATCACCTGCACGCCGATCGGCAAGCCATTGGCCTTCAGCACCGGCACGTTGACGCACGGATTGCCCATCAGCGTCCACAGCCGGTTGTAGCGGGGGTCGCCGGTGGTCGCGAGTTCCTTCGGCGGCGCGGTGCCCGGCGCCGAATAGGTCAAGAGCACGTCGACGCCCTCGAACAGCTCGCCGAGTTCGCGGCGACCGCGGCGGCCGACCCGACGCGCCTCGTCATATTCCTTCGGCGTCAGGCCAACGGTCGCATCGAGGCTGGCGCGCAGCATCGGCGCGATCTCGTCGTGATGCTCGGAAAACTCCCAGGCGAGCGCGCGATGCGCCTCGAAATTCTGGATGACCGGATGGATGCGCCAGGCTTCCTGCACCGCCTCGGGCAGATCAATCGTCTGCACGCTGGCGCCGGCCTTCTCCGCCGCCTTGATCGCAGCCTGCAAGCCCTCTTCGGCGGATGCCTCGACCGCACCGGCGAACTCCTGCCTGACCACGCCGATGCGCGGCGCCTTCGCCGGAACGATGCCGGAGAATTCGCTGCGGCCGGTCATCGCCAAAAGTCCGCGCGCGAGATCCTCGGCGCGCGCGCCGAACAGGCCGACCGTGTCGAGCGCCCACGAATAGCACTTCACGCCGACCGTTGGCAGCATCCGGAACGACGGCTTGATCGCGGCCGTGCCGCAATAGGCCGCGGGCCGGATCACCGAGCCGCCGGTCTGGGTGCCCAGCGCCAGCGGGATCATGCCGGCGCCGACGGCTGCGGCCGAGCCGGCGGACGAGCCGCCCGGCGAATGGCCGGTATTGTGCGGATTGAGCGTCGGGGTCGGATCACTCGAGGCGAACGCTGTGGTCGTGGTCTTGCCGATGATGGTGGCGCCTGCCCGCTTCAGCATCATCACGACCGGCGCGTCCGAGCGCGGCTGCCAGCCGCGATAGATCTCCGAGCCCATCTCGGTCGGCATATTCGCGGTGTCGATGATGTCCTTGATCCCGACCGCGATGCCCCGCAGCGGGCCGGAGGCTTGCGCCGTCGCGGATTTGTCATGCCGGACGAAGGCGCGGACGTCCTTCTCCTTGGCCTCGATCGCCGCGTGCGACTGGGCGATGGCGGCGTCGGGCGAAAGCTCGCCCGCTTCAATGCGGCGCTGGAGGTCGGCAAGTGAGATCATGGGTATTCCTAAGTAAAGGTGCCTCGGTCGCTGAACGGCAGAGGCAAGCCGTGCTCATCCAGGACGGCCTTGTAGTGATTGAGGTACGACCAAAGCCGGTTTCTGAGCTCGTTGGCATTCTCGTACGCTTCCGACGACCGGTCGAGGGCCGAACAGGCATCGTCTGCCATGCAACAGAGCAAGTGGAGGGTATCGCCCTGGATCAGCACGCCGGGAAAATGCCGTCCCGGGTGACGCATCACCGCCGCGTTCGTGGTGTCGGCGAAAATCTCGACCGGTGCGATACGCATTCCAATGCCTCAGGCAACAATCCGCTTGGTCACTATCCATTTATTGGGGTGTCGCAGCCGGGTCCACCCCCTTCCATACGCCCTCAGGTTGTTCCATGCTGCGCCCACAAGGAGACGCCGTGGACGCCATCAACCCAAGCGTAGAGCTGACCGAGGCTGAGCGGATCGACCGCCTGCGGCTGATCCGCTCCGACAATGTGGGCCCGCGCACCTTCCGTTCGCTGGTCGATCATTTCGGCACGGCGCGCGCGGCGCTGGAGCGGCTGCCGGATCTCGCGCGCCGTGGCGGCGCGGCGCGCTCCGGGCGCATCTGCAGCGCGGATGAAGCGAAGGCCGAACTCGCCGCGAGCCGCAAGTTCGGCATCGCCTGGCTCGCGCCCGGCGAGGACGGCTATCCGGCGCGCCTCGCGATGATCGACGATTCGCCACCGCTTCTCGCGGTGCGTGGGGACGCCAAAACCCTGATGCGGCCGATGATCGCGATCGTCGGCTCGCGCAATGCTTCCGGCGCCGGCTTGAAGTTCGCCGGCCAGCTCGCTCGCGAGCTTGGCGAAGCCGGCTTCGTCATCATCTCGGGGCTGGCGCGCGGCGTCGACCAGGCCGCGCATCGCACCAGCATGGAGAGCGGCACGATCGCCGTGCTCGCCGGCGGCCATGACTGCATCTATCCGCCCGAGCATGGCGATTTGCTCGCCGCGATCCTCGACCACCAGGGCGCGGCGATTTCCGAGATGCCGCTCGGCCACGAGCCGCGCGCCCGCGATTTCCCCCGCCGCAACCGGCTGATCTCGGGCGCCGCGCTCGGCGTCGTCGTGGTGGAGGCGGCGCACCGCTCCGGCTCGCTGATCACCGCGCGCATGGCGGCCGAACAGGGGCGCGAGGTGTTCGCAGTCCCCGGCTCGCCGCTCGATCCGCGCGCCGCCGGCACCAACGATCTGATCAAGCAGGGCGCAACGCTCGTCACCGAAGCAGCCGACATCGTCAACGCGGTTCAGCCGATCATGGAGCGGCCGCTGATGCACACCGTCGGCGAGCCCGACAGCGAGCCGTTCGAGAGCGATCCGCAAGGCCATGACCGCGACCAGATCACCGTCCTGCTCGGCCCGGCGCCGATCTCGATCGACGACCTCGTGCGGATGTCCGGCGCCTCGCCTGCGATCGTGCGCACCGTGCTGCTGGAGCTCGAGCTCGCCGGCCGTCTCGAACGTCACGGCGGCGGACTGGTGTCGCTGCTTTAGCCCTCGTTGCGCTGGTCGAACCGGGTGCGTGCGGCCTCGATCTGATCGAGATGCTCCTTCGCCCATTTGCCGAGCGCCTCCACGGGCCGCGACAGCCCCCGGCCGAGATCGGTCAGCTCATAGTCCACGCGCGGCGGGATGGTCGGGAAGATCGTGCGCGTGACGAGGCCGTCGCGCTCGAGGCCACGCAGCGTCAGGGTCAGCATCCGCTGCGAGATACCGTTGATCATGCGCTTCAGCTCATTGAAGCGCCTTGGCCCGTCGCTCAGCATCATGATGACGAACACGCTCCATTTGTCGCCGACGCGGGACAGCACGGAGGCGACCCCGCGGCAGTCCGCGTGGTTCGGATCCGGCCGTTGATCCGGACCTGGATACGGCCTTGGTGAGGCAGGCAAATCGGTGTGTGCCGGTTTCAAATATGTGTCCATGGCTCAAAAAAGTGCGTTCTTGCGGGGATTTCGACAGTCACTCATGTAGTGCGGGTTACAAATCTATACCATGGGTGACCCAAATGAAACTCCTCCATATCGACTCCAGCGTACTCGGCCCCCACTCCGTCAGCCGGCAGGTTTCCGCCGCCATCGTCGACCGCCTCAAGCAGGC
Organism: Bradyrhizobium iriomotense; assembly: GCF_018130765.1. Lineage (GTDB taxonomy): Bacteria > Pseudomonadota > Alphaproteobacteria > Rhizobiales > Xanthobacteraceae > Bradyrhizobium > Bradyrhizobium iriomotense_A. Next base: position 44,794 of record NZ_JAFCJZ010000011.1, on the reverse strand, counting down.
CACGCCCTCGCTTCAAGTGGTCTACCGCGACCTGAGCCAGGCCCCGCTCGCCCACCTCTCCGGCTCGCACCTGGCAGCCGCGCAAGGCGTGCCGGCGCCGGCGGAACTCGGCCCCGACCTCGCCGCGAGCGCGGCCGCGCTGGACGAGTTCCTGGCCGCCGACATCGTCGTGATCGGCGCGCCCATGTACAACTTCACCATTCCCAGCCAGCTCAAGGCCTGGATCGACCGCATCGTCGTCGCGGGCAAGACGTTCAGCTACGGGGCGAATGGGCCGCAGGGTCTTGCCGGCGGCAAGCGCGTGATCCTGGCCATCTCACGCGGCGGCTATTACGGCGCCGGCTCGCCCGCCGCGGCGCTCGAGCATCTCGAAACCTATTTGCGCGGCGTGTTCGGCTTCATCGGGATCAATCCCGAATTCATTAGCGCCGATGGCATCCAGGTCGGACCGGAGCACCGCGAAAAGGCGATTGCAGGCGCGCTCCAGGCCGCCACCAATTTGCGCGCCGCGTAAAGCTCGCGCCGACGACACCAGCCGCTGCCGGACTCCGGCGGCGGCTGACCTCGCTAAAACCAGGCGCCCTGCATGCCGAGGATGACGGCCACGAGCGAAATGAACAGGCCGATGCCGGCGAAAAGAGCCACTCCGATGAACTCTGAGGTGTCGGAGCGTTTGGCGGGAATGGCGGAACGTTCGGTGTAAATACGCGGTGCTGAAATCGACGAAAAAATGCGAGCTGCCTTCGGCATCACGGGCTCCCATAAAATCGGGTCTTGTGACCCCCTGCCCGTAAAAATGTCTTTGCAGCGCAAGCGAAGGTTCAACACCTCACGCAAAGGTTTAGAAATTAGATCGCACAACGCGAGGGAACCGGTCGACGCAACCGACGTCGTGGCGCCGACCGATTCAATTTTCACTTCACTTGATCAACCGCGATAGATCGGCGCGCCGCTTGGCGATGCCACCGCGCCGCCGTCGACGAAGATCTCCTGGCCCTGCACGTGCGCGGCATCATCGGAGGCGAGGAACAGCACGGTCTTCGAGATGTGATCGGGTTCACCAAGTCGTCCGAGCGGCGTCATCAGCCCGATGCGCTTCTCGAACGCCTTCTCGGCCTCCGGCGTTGCGACCGCAGCGCCCCAGATCGGCGTGCGGATCGCACCCGGCGCGACGACATTGACGCGGATGCCGCGCGGCGACAGTTCTGAAGCCATGATCCGCGCCATCGCGCGCACGCCGGCCTTCGCCGCGCCGTAAGCCGAGTAGCCGGGAATGCCGAGCACCGAGATCACCGAGCCGTTGAGGATGATCGAGGCATTGTCGTTGAGATAGGGCAGCGCGGATTGAACCGTGAAGAACACGCCGGTCAGGTTGGTGCTGATGACCTTCTCGAACACATCCAGCGTCGCCGAGCCCAGCGGCGTGCCGCCGGAGATGCCGGCATTGGCGAACACGATGTCGAACTTGCCGAATTTTTCCGCGCCCTGCTTGATCGCAGCTTCCGTCGCCGCGATGTCCGTCGCATCGGCAGGCACGGCCAGTGCGTTCGGACCGAGCTCCTTGGCGGCCGCTGCCAGCGTCCCCTTGTTGCGCCCGGTGATCACCACCTTGGCGCCCTCGGCCACGAACAGCTTTGCCGTCGCAAGCCCGATGCCGCTGTTGCCGCCGGTGATCAGGGCCGTCTTGTTCTTCAGTCTCACGCTCGCCTCCAGTGGTTGCATAATGAAACTACTTTGCCATCTAGGGCATTTGGTTTTATGATGCAACCACACAAGCGCGTGATCGGCGCTCTCGCCGTGCGAACGCGATAGGACGAAAGACGATGGTGAAACGAACGAGATTCGAGGGCGATTCCTGCCCGATCGCGCGCTCGCTGGATGCGCTCGGCGACTGGTGGTCGCTGCTGATCATCCGCGAGGCGCTGTTCGGCCTGCGCCGCTTCGGCGAGTTTCAGAGCAAGCTCGGCATGGCCAAGAACATCTTGTCAGTGCGGCTGCGCGCACTGGTCGACCACGGCATCCTGGCCCCCGCCCCCGCCTCCGACGGCAGCGCCTATCAGGAATATGTGCTGACGCCGAAGGGCCGCGGCGCCTTCCCGATCCTGGTCGCGCTCCGGCAATGGAGCGAGGAATTCGACGACCATCCCGAGGAGATCGCGACGATCCTGGTCGATCGCGCAAAAGGCCGCCCGGTGAAGAAGCTCGAAATGCGCGCGGAGGATGGGCGGCTGCTCAGCCCGGCCGAGACCACCCTGAAGCCGAGACCCGCGCGACGACGGCGGTCGGCGTAACGGCGCGCGACCGCCCCCACCCAGTCATTGCGAGCGCAGCGAAGCAATCCAGGCTGCCTCCGCGGTAAGGCTCTGGATTGCTTCGCTGCGCTCGCAATGACGGCGTGGAGAGACTTGTACAAAGCATCAACGACGTCGAAGATGGCTGAAGACCTCCAAAGCGGCACCGCCATGCCCCTGCTCGCCATCGTCTATTTTTCCATCTCCGGCACCACCGAGAAACTGGCGCATGCGGTGGCGCGCGGAGCGGATGGCATAGCGGACGTCGCGTCTTGCCGCATCACAGGCAACGACATCATGTCAGGCCGCTTCCAGAATGAGCGCTTCTTGGAAACGATCGACCACGCCGACGCGGTCGCATTCGGTAGCCCGACCTACATGGGCGGACCGGCCGCGCAATTCAAAGCCTTCGCAGACGCTTCAAGCGACCGATGGAGCCAGCAGCGATGGGCCAACAAGATCGCAGCCGGCTTCACCACGGGAGCCTGTGCAAGCGGCGATCAGCTCCACACCCTGAGCTACTTTACGATCCTGGCTGCTCAGCACGGCATGCTCTGGTGCGGCCTCGACATTCCCGGTGGCGAGGATCCGGGCGGCCGTAATCGTTTGGGCAGCCAGCTTGGCCTTGCGACACATCTGGTCGGCGGTTCGTTGCCGCAGAGCGACGTCGGCACGGCCGAATATCTCGGCCAGCGGTTGGCGAGAATGGCGAGCCGCAACAGCTGACACGCCGTCATTGCGAGGCTCCACGCGCGGCACATGTGAAGCGCTCAGGTCAGCTCATGCTGCCCGGTAGAAAACACCGGACTTTCGGATGACCGTCGAGGTAATGCTTCCATACCATTGTCCATCCGGCGCGATTGGGCTGCTTGACCACGGCGCCATCAGGTACATTCACCCACTCATTGTCGATACGAACGCGATAATTTACGCCATCGGTGTCCCAATCCGGATCGGAGACGATGTATCCGTCGGCATTGGTGCAGCACTGCCCGAATTCGCTGTGCAAACTCTCGAACCACGACTTGAGCGGCGAGTTGGCGTAACGACCGTCGTCGCGGCCGAGCGCCGGCGCCGCCAAAACGATCACAGCGAACAGCGGCACGATGCGAGTCACCATGAACATCCTTGTCTCCGCGGTTCCTCCGGCACGGCCACGCGCGTGCAGGCACCCGCCCGCACCAGGTTCGGCCCGTCGGAATGTGTCAGTCGAATTTACGAATTGGCGTCGAGAGCGTCGGTCATCTCGTCGACATAGGCCTGGCTCTGTGTCGGGCCCTCGGTGAGGGCCAGCTCGAAGCCGTGCTTTCTGCCCTCCGCGAAGCCCTGCGCAATCATCCGTACGACAATATCGGTCTCGTCACTCGTGAGCCGCCTGAGGGGGCCCCACGACCTCAGGATATGGCGGGCGCGCGCCAGATCCGTCGCGACGAACGGAAGCGGTTTGATCGACATCTCCGCAAACCTCAGTTTCGCGAAGGCAAATCTACCACAGATGGAATTGCTCCAGGCATGCATTTTATGCGCCGAAGCGGGAGGTTCGCTCGGTCGACCGCATGTCGTTGCGCGTGGAAGCAAGCGACCCGACGGCGCTCGTCTCATACCTTAAGACGACGGGTCGAATGGGTTAGCGCCTCTCACGACAGCTTGCGCCTCGTCCGCAGCCGCAAATGCTCGTCCGCCTCCAGCTGCGTCATCCCCAGCAGATAATGCAGCACGTCCAGCTTGTGGCGCTCGGCGAGCTTGCGCAAGGCAGCCACCTGCTCGGCGATAAAGGCCACCGCCTCATCTGCCCCGCCTTCCCCCGGTTCCTCGTTACGCGAGCCTCCCGGCACGCCCGATACGACGCGCGCCCGTTTCTTTCCCGGCCTTGTCACCCGTCCCCACCCCGAATCCATGCCCCACAGAGACACTACGCCGACATGGATCGCAACTCCAAGGTGGTAATTTGCAACTTTCTCGATATGAAACTTTTCCCATTCCGAGGGCTTTCAACACCCCCCGATTTGACAGCGGAGGCCTCACCACCCATGTTCGAGGCGAAACGGCCGACCCGAGTCCTTTCGTTTCCGGCCCGAGATTTTCCCGTAAGCCACTGGAACTAAATGAATATCGTCATTGTGGAGTCGCCGGCGAAAGCCAAGACGATCAACAAATATCTGGGCTCGTCCTACGAGGTTCTGGCCTCGTTCGGGCATGTCCGCGATCTCCCGGCGAAGAATGGTTCCGTCGATCCCGACGCCAATTTCAAGATGATCTGGGAGGTCGACCCCAAGGCGGCCGGCCGGCTCAACGATATCGCCAAATCCCTGAAGGGCGCGGACCGCCTGATTCTGGCGACCGACCCTGATCGCGAGGGCGAGGCCATCTCCTGGCACGTGCTGGAGGTGATGAAGGAGAAGCGCGCGCTCAAGGACCAGAAGATCGAGCGCGTGGTGTTCAACGCCATCACCAAGCAGGCCGTTACGGACGCGATGAAGCATCCGCGCGAGATCGACGGTGCGCTGGTCGACGCCTATATGGCGCGCCGTGCGCTGGACTATCTCGTCGGCTTCACCCTCTCTCCCGTGCTGTGGCGCAAGCTGCCGGGCGCCCGCTCGGCCGGCCGCGTGCAGTCGGTGGCGCTGCGTCTCGTCTGCGACCGCGAGCTCGAGATCGAGAAGTTCGTGCCGCGCGAATACTGGTCGCTGATCGCGACCCTGCTCACCCCGCGCGGCGATGCCTTCGAGGCCCGCCTCGTCGGCGCCGACGGCAAGAAGATCCAGCGCCTCGACATCGGCACCGGCGCGGAAGCCGAGGACTTCAAGAAGGCGCTGGAAGCAGCCGCCTACGCCGTCACCGCGGTCGATGCAAAGCCCGCCCGGCGCAATCCGCAGGCCCCCTTCACCACCTCGACGCTGCAGCAGGAAGCCAGCCGCAAATACGGTTTTGCGCCGGCGCACACGATGCGCATCGCCCAGCGCCTCTATGAAGGCATCGACATCGGCGGCGAGACCACCGGACTCATTACTTATATGCGTACCGACGGCGTGCAGATCGCCCCCGAGGCGATCACCCAGGCCCGCAAGGTGATTGGCGAGGATTACGGCAACGCCTATGTGCCGGATGCGCCGCGCCAGTACCAGGCCAAGGCCAAGAACGCCCAGGAAGCGCACGAAGCGATCCGCCCGACCGACCTCTCCCGCCGCCCCGACAGCATGAGCCGCAAGCTCGATGCCGACCAGGCCCGGCTTTATGAGCTGATCTGGAAGCGCACCATCGCGAGCCAGATGGAATCGGCCGAGCTGGAACGCACCACCGTGGACATCACGGCAAAGGCTGGCGGGCGCACGCTGGAGCTGCGCGCCACCGGCCAGGTCGTCAAGTTCGACGGCTTCCTCGCTCTTTATCAGGAAGGCCGCGACGACGAGGAGGACGAGGATTCCCGCCGCCTGCCCGCGATGAGCCAGGGCGAGCCGATCAAGCGGGAATCGCTGTCGGTCACCCAGCATTTCACCGAGCCGCCGCCGCGCTTCTCGGAAGCATCGCTCGTCAAGCGGATGGAAGAGCTCGGCATCGGCCGGCCCTCGACCTATGCCTCGATCCTCCAGGTCCTGAAGGACCGCGGCTACGTCAAGCTGGAGAAGAAGCGCCTGCACGGCGAGGACAAGGGCCGCGTCGTGATCGCGTTCCTGGAAAGCTTCTTCAGCCGCTACGTTGAATACGATTTCACGGCCGGCCTCGAAGAGCAGCTCGACCGCATCTCCAACAACGAGATCTCCTGGCAGCAGGTGCTGAAGGATTTTTGGCGCGACTTCATCGGCGCCGTCGACGACATCAAGGACCTGCGCGTCGCGCAGGTGCTCGACGTGCTCGACGAGATGCTGGGGCCGCACATCTATCCGCCGCGCGCCGATGGCGGCGACGTCCGCCAGTGCCCGAATTGCGGCACCGGCCGGCTGAACCTCAAGGCCGGCAAGTTCGGCGCCTTCGTCGGCTGCTCGAACTATCCGGAATGCCGCTACACCCGCCAGCTCGCAGCCGATGGCGAGGCGACGGCCGACCGTTCGCTCGGCCAGGATCCTGATACGGGCCGCGATGTCTGGGTCAAGGCCGGCCGGTTCGGCCCCTACATCCAGCTCGGCGAGCAGAAGGATTATGAGGAAGGCGAGAAGCCGAAGCGCGCAGGCATCCCCAAGGGCACCTCGCCCAGCGATGTCGATCTCGAGCTTGCGCTGAAGCTGCTGTCGCTGCCGCGCGAAATCGGCAAGCATCCGGAGACCGGCCAGCCGATCACGGCGGGCCTCGGCCGCTTCGGGCCGTTCGTGAAGCACGAGAAGACCTATGCCAGCTTAGAGGCCGGCGACGAGGTCTTCGACATCGGCCTCAACCGCGCGGTGACATTGATCGCCGAGAAGGTCGCCAAGGGCCCGAGCCGTCGCTTCGGCGCCGATCCCGGCAAGGCCATCGGCGATCATCCGACGCTCGGCACCGTCACCGTGAAGAGCGGCCGCTACGGCGCCTATGTCACCGCGGGCGGCGTCAACGCCACGATCCCCGCCGAGTTCGAGAAGGACGCCATCACGCTGCCGCAGGCGATCGCGCTGATCGACGAGCGCGCGGCCAAGGGCGGCGGCAAGGCCAAGGCGAAGAAGGCGGCTAAGCCCGCCAAGGCCAAGAAAACTGCAGACAAGGCTGCGGACGGCGAGGACGCCGCGCCGAAGCCGAAGAAACCGGCCGCGAAGAAAGCCGCGGCCAAAACCAAATCCGAATCCACCAGCAAGGCGCGCGCCGCCGTGTCGTCGACAGCAAAGACGTCGCCGACCAAGGCCGCCGCCACCAAGGCTCCGGCCAAGAAGAGTGCCGGCAAGAATTAGAGGTTAAGTGAAACCAAAGAAAGACCGTGGCTTTCCCGACAGGCAAGCCATCGTCGCCTTCATCAAGGCAAATCCAGGAAAGGTCGGAACTCGCGAAATTGCGCGCGAGTTCGGCCTGAAGAACGCCGATCGCGTCGAGCTCAAGCGCATGCTGCGCGAGCTCGCCGACGACGGGACCATCAAGAAGAAGCGCCATAAGGTCTCCGAACCGGACACGCTGCCGCCGACGCTGGTCGCCGACATCACCGGCCGCGACCGCGACGGCGAATTGATCGCCACTCCCACCGAATGGGACGAGGTCGAGAGCGGCGAGCCGCCAAAGATCCTCATCGAGATGCCGCGCCGGCCTAAGCCCGGCACCGCCGCCGGCGTTCGCGACCGCGTGCTGCTGCGCGTCGAGCGCTCCGAGGAGACCGAAGGACCGGCCTATCGCGGTCGCATCATCAAGGTCTTCGACAAGACCAAGACCCGCATCCTCGGCGTGTTCCGCAGCCTTCCCGAAGGCGGCGGACGGCTCGTCCCCGTCGACAAGAAGTCCGCCGATCGCGAGTTGAACATCGCCCCGGCCGATGCGCACGGCGCGCAGGACGGCGATCTCGTCAGCGTCGATATCGTCCGCACACGCAGCTTTGGGCTCGCTTCGGGACGGGTCAAGGAGAAGCTTGGCTCGGTCAAGTCGGAGAAGGCGATCAGCCTGATCGCGATCTACGCCCACGACATCCCGCTGCCATTCTCCTCCGCCGCCGAGCGCGAGGCGGAAGCCGCTGAGCCTGCGAACCTGAGAGGACGCGAGGACTGGCGCGACGTCCCGCTTCTCACCATCGATCCGCCCGATGCCAAGGATCACGACGACGCGGTGCATGCGCGCCCCGACGACGATCCCAACAACAAGGGCGGCTTCATCGTCAACGTCGCCATCGCCGATGTCAGCTTCTACGTCCGGCCGGGCACCGCGCTCGACCGTGACGCGCTCAACCGCGGCAACTCGGTCTATTTCCCCGACCGCGTCGTGCCGATGCTGCCCGAGCGCATCTCCAACAATCTCTGCTCGCTGGTGCCGGGCGAGCCGCGCGGCGCGCTTGCGGTGCGCATGGTGCTCGGCCCCGACGGCCGCAAGCGCTCGCACAGTTTTCACCGCATCCTGATGCGCTCGGCCGCGAAGCTCAGCTACGCGCAGGCGCAGGCTGCGATCGACGGACGGCCTGACGACACCACCGGCCCCCTGCTCGATCCGATCCTGAGGCCGCTCTACGCCGCCTATGCCTGCGCCAAGCGCGCGCGCGACGAGCGCGATCCGCTCAATCTCGATCTGCCCGAGCGCAAGATCCTCTTGAAGAGCGACGGCACAGTCGACCGCGTCGTCGTGCCTGAGCGTCTCGACGCGCACAAGCTGATCGAGGAGTTCATGATCCTCGCCAACGTCGCGGCAGCGGAGATGCTGGAGAAGAAATCGCTGCCGCTGATCTACCGCGTCCATGACGAGCCGACGCTCGAAAAAGTCCACGCGCTCGCGGAATTCCTGGAGACGCTCGACGTTCCCTTCGCCAAATCGGGCGCGCTGCGTCCCACCACGTTCAACCGCGTGCTGGCCCAGCTCGAGGGCCATGACTACTACCCGCTGGTCAGCGAGGTCGTGCTGCGCGCCCAGGCGCAGGCTGAGTACTCATCCGAGAACTACGGCCATTTCGGCCTGAACCTGCGCCGCTACGCCCACTTCACCTCGCCGATCCGCCGCTATGCCGACCTCGTCGTGCACCGCGCGCTGGTTCGCGCGCTTGGCCTGGGCGAAGGCGCCCTGCCCGACAGCGAGACGCCGGAGAGCCTCGGCGAGGTTGCCGCGCATATTTCGCTGACCGAAAGGCGCGCGATGAAGGCGGAGCGCGAGACCGTCGACCGCCTGATCGCCCATCATCTCGCCGACCGCATCGGCGCCAGCTTCCAGGGCCGCGTCTCCGGCGTCACCCGCGCCGGCCTGTTCGTCAAGCTCGCCGAGACCGGCGCCGACGGATTGATCCCGATCCGATCCCTTGGCACGGAATATTTCAACTATGACGAGAGCCGCCATGCCCTGGTCGGTACGCGCAGCGGCACTATGTATCAGCTCGGTGACGTCGTTGACGTCCGCCTGATCGAAGCAGCCCCCATCGCGGGTGCGCTGCGCTTCGAGCTGCTATCCTCGGAGAGCGAGAGCGGCCCGCGCGAGCGCAGGCCGTTCCGCGCGCAGCGCAAATCGTCCAGGCCCCATCCCGGACGCAGCCCGGAGAGAAAACGCAAGCCGGAGAAGCAAAAGTCCGGCAAGGGGAAGAAGGGCAAGAACAAGGGAAAAGCTAAGGGCAAGAAGGGCAAGGCGTGGTGACGATGAGCACGGCCCCAAAAATCTGGACGCGCGAGACCGGCCTCGTCGAGAAGCGCGACGTCTGGACGGCAATGAAACGCGGCTTTCGCGGCCGCTGCCCGCGCTGCGGCGAGGGAAAACTGTTCCGCGCCTTCCTGAAAACCGCCGACAATTGCGCGGTTTGCGACCTCGATTTCACGCCGCACCGCGCCGACGATCTGCCGGCCTATCTCGTGATCGTCATCGTCGGCCACATCGTGGTGCCCACCATCCTCTGGATTGAGACCAATTACACCACGCCGGTCTGGATCGGCTTCGCGGCTTATCTGCCCTTCACGTTCTTTGCCTCGCTCGGACTGCTGCAGCCCGTCAAGGGCGCCGTAGTCGGCTTGCAATGGGCTCTGCGCATGCACGGCTTTGACGAGAACCCTCCGGATGGTATTCCGCCGGTCTAAGCAATAAGCAAGAAACGGTTTGGGTGAGGACATGACGGATATTTCGCAGGCAGAAGAGAAGGCCAAGATCCACGAGGGCAAGGAAGCCGACCATCATCCTTACTTTCGCCCGAAGGATGCCGCGACGCTGATCCTGGTCGATCGCAGCGGCTCCATTCCAAAGGTCCTGGTCGGCAAGCGCCACGACAAGGTGGTGTTCATGCCCGGAAAATTCGTCTTCCCCGGCGGCCGTGTCGACAAAGACGATTACCGCGTGCCGGTTGCAGCGCCCATGACCGCGGAGCTGGAAGCCAATCTCGCCAAAGGCAGCCCGAAGACGCCGGCCTCGCGCGCAAAATCGCTGGCGATCGCCGCGATCCGCGAGGCCTGCGAGGAGACCGGCCTCTGCCTCGGCCGCAAGGCGGAGGGCAAGGCCAGGCTCGAAGGCGCGTGGAAGCCGTTTGCGGATGCCGGCCTTTTGCCCGATCCCTCCAGCCTGTTCCTGATCGCGCGCGCGATCACCCCGCCTGGCCGCGTCAAGCGGTTCGACACGCGCTTCTTCACCGCGGATGCCTCCGCGATCACCCATCGCGTCGAGGGCGTGATCCATGCCGACGCGGAGCTGGTCGAGCTGGTCTGGGTCGAGCTCGGCTCGCAGCCCCTCGCCGATCTGCATCCGATGACGCGCAACGTGCTCAACGAGCTCGACACCCGCCTTGCCACCGGGCCGCTCCGCCACGATGCACCGGTGCCGTTCTTCCATTTCTACGGCGGCAAGATGCAGAAGGACATTTTGAGCTAGTCGTCTTCGTCCGCATCCGGCTCGGTGCCGACATAGTCGCGCGCCGACAGCTTGAGGACGCGGCCGATCTCGCTCGCCAGCCTGTCCGCGTCATCACGCTTCGTGAAGCTCATCAGGTTGATTGGTTCGGTACCCTTGCTGCCGCATAGATTGACGTCGTAGGCCGTCAGCTCCGGATCATAGTCCTCGGTGATGCTAATGAAGTGGTAGTCGGCGAGATTGCGGTGCTTGCGAAAATTCAGCGGGCCGAACTGCCTGGTGATGACGATCTGGCGCAGCGTCTCGTTGAGCACGACGAAAGTGCGAAAGGTGAGCAGGATCAGGCCGGGAATGCCGACGAGCAGTCCGAGCCCCGTGAACACCAGCACCGGCACGAGGTCGTCGGCGAGCCGGCCGAAGCCGGAAAAATCCTGGCGCAGTCCGAGCGCGACATTCCACAGGAGATAACCGCTCGCTGCCAGCAGCGGCAGCGACAGCAGCCGGCCAACCCAGGGCATGGGGCGGTCGATGCGAACCATGCCGCCATCTACTGTCATTGCGCCGGCCATGTCGGGTCTCCTCACGAGGTCATGGCTTGGTCGGGGCTAGGGGGCGGATTGGTTCGAAGAGGCGCCTCCGACGCCTTGCGACCGGCCTCCTGCGTCACGGGGCGCCGGTGCCGTTCTTCCATTTCCATGGCGGCAAGATGCGACGAGATGTGCTAGGTGAACGAAAGGGCGCTTGAACGACTGGAGGATCGGATGACGCGGTTCGTAAGGCCTCTGCTCGCTTCCGTGGCGTTGTGCGGCCTGCTCTCGCCACCTGCCCATGCGGAGCTCGACGTCGCCAGATTGAAGCAGACGATCGAGACCTCCTTCGAGAGCGAATATCCGAAGCTCGACGCGCTCTACAAGGACATCCACGCCCATCCCGAGCTTGCCTACCAGGAAGAGAAGACGGCGGCGAAACTCGCCGCCGAGATGCGTGCGATTGGCTTTGAGGTCACCGAGCGCGTCGGCAAGACCGGCCTTGTTGCCATCTTTGGGAACGGCGACGGTCCCACCATCATGGTTCGCACCGAGCTCGATGCGCTGCCGATGGAGGAGAAGACCGGCCTGCCCTATGCGAGCCGCGACAAGCAGATCTGGCAGGGCCGCGAGACATTTGTCGCCCATAGCTGCGGCCATGACATCCACATGGCGAGCTGGGTCGGCACGGCGAAGACCCTGGTCGGCCTCAAGGACCGGTGGCACGGTACGTTGATGTTCATCGCGCAGCCCGCGGAGGAAGAGGTCACGGGCGCAAGGGCGATGATCGACGATGGCCTGTTCACCCGCTTTCCGAAGCCCGACGCGGGTTTTGCCCTGCACGACGGCAGTGGCGCCTACGGCTACGTGAACTATAGAGTCGGGGTCGGATCGTCGAATGTCGACGGTCTCTTCATCAAATTCCTTGGCCGCGGCGGCCATGGCGCGATACCGCAGGCGACCATCGATCCCGTGATGATGGCATCCCGCTTCGTCGTCGACGTGCAGAGCGTGATCAGCCGCGAGAAGGACCCGACCGAATTCGGCCTTGTCACCATCGGCGCGATCCACGCCGGCACCGCCGGCAACATCATTCCCGACGAAGCCAGAGTGATCGGCACGATCCGCAGCTTCAAGCCGCAGGTGCGCGCCAGGATGCTGGCCGGGATCGAGCGGACGGCGAAGGCGGTGGCGGCGATGGCGGATGCGCCGGCGCCCGAAATCCATCTCGACGAGGGAACCAAGGCGGTGGTGAACGATGCCGCCGTCGTCGGCCAGGCCGAGCGGGTGCTGAAAGTGGCCTTCGGCGACAAGTTCAACGTCAGCCCTGCAAACACGACCAGCGAGGACTATTCGGAATATGTCAACGCCGGCGTGCCTTCGATGTTCTTCAACATCGGCGTCTATGAGCCCGAACGCGTCGCTGCCGCGCGTAACGGCAGCGGCCCGCCGCTTCCCGGCAACCACTCGCCGCAATTCGCCCCGGTGCCGAAACCGACCATCCGGACCGGCGTCACCGCGATGACGCTCGCCGTGCTGAGCGCCTTCGATCAAAGGGCACGGGGGCAGTAGACCCCTCGCGTCAGTGTCTGCCGCGCGATGGATTCCGGCTCGCCACTACGCGGCGCCCCGGAATGACGCGAACGTGCTGAGAGTTGATCGAAAAACAAAAAAATCTTCTCGGCCATCCCAATGGCGGAGTTCCTCAGCGTCCCTATGTCTTTGCGAACGACACCCAGAACGGATACGGGGCGATGGCACAACGGCAACTCAAGCTTGGCGCGTTCATGCGCCCGATCAGCATCCACACCGGCGCCTGGCGCTATCCCGGGGCCTGGCCCGACGCCAATTTCAACTTCGGCCACATCAAGCAGCTGATCCAAAAGCTCGAGGCCGGCAAGTTCGACGCCTTCTTCATGGCCGATCATCTGGCCGTGTTGAACATGCCGATCAATGCGCTCAAGCGCAGCCACACCGTGACCTCGTTCGAGCCGTTCACGTTGCTGTCGGCGCTCTCGGCCGTCACCGAGCGCATCGGCTTGATCGCGACCGGCTCGACCACATTTGACGAGCCCTATCATGTCGCGCGCCGCTTCGCCTCGCTCGACCATCTCAGCGGCGGCCGTGCGGGGTGGAATATCGTCACCACCTCGAACCCGGACGCGGCGCTGAATTTCGGCCTCGACGACCACATGGAGCACGCCGAGCGCTACAAGCGCGCCCGCGAGTTCTACGACGTCGTCACGGGCCTGTGGGATTCCTTCGCGGACGATGCCTTCGTGCGCGATGTCGAGAGTGGGCTGTTCTTCGATCCCGCGAAGATGCACACGCTCGACCACAACGGCCAATATCTGAAGGTGCGCGGTCCCCTCAACATCGCCCGCCCCGTGCAGGGCTGGCCGGTGATCGTGCAGGCCGGCGCGTCCGAGGACGGCCGGCAGCTCGCGGCCGAGACGGCGGAAGCGGTGTTCACCGGCGGCGGCAGCCTCGCCGACGGCCAAAAACTCTATGCCGACATCAAGGGCCGCATGGAGAAGGTCGGCCGCGACCCTGAACATCTCAAGATCCTGCCCGGCGCCTTCGTCGTGGTTGGCGACAGCGTCGATGAAGCCAAGGAGAAGCGCGCCCTGCTCGACAGCCGCGTGCATTACGACAGCGCCATCGCCTCGCTCTCCGTCATCCTCGGCACCGACGCCTCCGGCTTCGATCCCGATGGTCCCCTCCCCGAGATCCCCGAGACCAATGCCAGCAAGAGCGGCCGCCAGCGCATGGTCGATCTCGCCGCCCGCGACAAGCTCACCGTGCGCCAGCTCGCCCAGCGCGTCGGCGGCTATGGCGGCCTGTCCTTCGTCGGCACCGCCAAGACCATCGCCGATCAGATGGAGGAATGGCTGGTCGGGCGCGGCTCGGATGGCTTCAACATCATGTTCCCGTTCCTGCCCGCCGGCCTCGACGATTTCGTCGACAAGGTCGTCCCGGAGCTGCAGAAGCGCGGGATTTTCCGCAAAGAGTATGAAGGGGCCACTTTGAGGGAGAATCTGGGCCTGCCGCGGCCGAAAAACCGCTTCTTCGAGGCATAATGGGGCCGTTTCGGGTAGATTTCCGGCCCTAAAACCTTGACATCAGGCGGTTTCTGGCTAGGTTGCCGGCCAACGCGGGCCGTTTGGCCGGCTCCAGATTCCCCAATTTTCTGAGGTTCAGAACATGGCCAAAGCGGTCACCATCAAGGTCAAGCTCGTGTCCTCGGCCGACACCGGCTTCTACTACGTCGCCAAGAAGAATTCGCGCACCATGACCGACAAGCTGGTCAAGAAGAAGTACGACCCGGTCGCGCGCAAGCACGTCGAATTCCGCGAAGCCAAGATCAAGTAAGATCGCGGAACGCTGAAGGACTTTTGACGGGGCCTCACGGCCCCGTTTTTATTTTGGCCTCCCTCTCCATCACAGGACGCGCACCTACACTTCAAATCAGCAAGTCATGAGCCGCATGTCCCGTGGCAGGATGCGAACCGCTATTGCCGTGGTTGGTCGCGTGGTCGTCCAGTGTACTGGACATTATTTGGACGATGATCTCGAGGTGCTTGTCCTGACCGGGCGGTACGTGCGTATCGGGCGGACTGTCGAGCACCGGAGGCACAACGACCGCGACGGGAGTGGAAGGCGTCGCCTCGCCATCGAAGCGGAACACCAGGTCTTGATCCGCGCCGCCGGTCTCGGGCGCAGCTTGAGCCGGCTGTGCGGCTTCTGATGCGATCGCGGCAGGTTGCACCACCTGCTGCGAATTTCCGTGTCCGGCGTTATCGCCGCTTGCGACGCTTGGTTCGACGATCTCGGTTGCGTCCGGTGCGTTTACAGAGGCTGACTGTGAATCGTGTCCCGAGTTGCCGTGGTCCGCGTCGGCCACCTCGGCCGTCGTCTTGTCATTACCGACACCGTTGCCCGGTGTGGAGTCAGCGTCAGCCAGCTCCGTAGCAGCCGTCTTTGCAGACCCTGGCTCCGACGCGTGATCCGAGTTGCCGTGGCTCTCGCTATCGGCCGCTGCGACGCTCGGTTCGACAGTCCCGGCTGCATCCGGCGCGTTCGCAGAGGTTGAGGGTAAATCGTGCCCGGAGTTGCCGTGGTCCACGTCGGCCGCTTCGGCCGTCTGCACTGCCGCTGGCGCGCTCGCGGCGTCCGAAGCCGGAGCGTGTTGCGCGTTGTCATTGCCGCCACCGTTGCCCGATGTGGAGTCAGCTTCCGTCAGCTCCGCGGCTGCTTCCTTTGCAGGCCCCGGCTCCGCAGCGCAATCCGAGTTGCCGTGGCTCGCGCTGTCGGCCATTGCGACCGCCGCTTCGGCGATTTCGGCTGCTTTCGGTCCGTTTGCGGAGTCTGGATCGTGCGCAGAGTTGCCGTGGTCCTCGTCGGCCGCCTCGGCCGTCTTCTTGTCATGGCCGACGGCGTTGCCCGGGTTGGCATCAGCTTCAGCCGGCTCCGCGGCTGCTTCCTTTACAGGCGCCGGCTCCGCAGCGCGATCCGAGTTGCCGTGGCTCGCACTATCGGCCGTTGCGACGGCCGCTTCGGCAACGTCGGCTGCTTTCGGTCCGCTTGCAGGGGTTGGCTGTGAATCGTGCCCGGAGTTGCCGTGGTCCTCGTCGGCCGCCTCGGCCATCTTCTTGTCATTGCCGACGCCGTTGCCAGGTTTGGAGTCTGCTTCAGTCGAAGCCGTGGCAGCCGCGTTTGCAGAGCTTGCATGCTCGGATTTGCCGGGCTCCGCGCCGCTTGATTCTGCATTTTCTGCCTTCTTCGCCGCCCCCTGCGAACCGTCATGGGCATTGTCACTGCCGGCGCCGTTGCCCGGTTTGGAGTCAGCTTCATTCGACTCCGTGGCGGCTGCATCTGCAGAGTTTGCGTACTCGGATTTGCCGGGCTCCGCGCCGCTTGATTCTGCATTTTCTGCCTTCTTCGCCGCCCCCTGCGAACCGTCATGGGCATTGTCACTGCCGGCGCCGTTGCCCGGTTTGGAGTCAGCTTCATTCGACTCCGTGGCGGCTGCATCTGCAGAGTTTGCGTACTCGGATTTGCCGGGCTCCGCGCCGCTTGATTCTGCATTTTCTGCCTTCTTCGCCGCCCCCTGCGAACCGTCATGGGCATTGTCACTGCCGGCGCCGTTGCCCGGTTTGGAGTCAGCTTCATTCGACTCCGTGGCGGCTGCATCTGCAGAGTTTGCGTGCTCGGATTTGCCGGGCTCCGCGCCGCTTGATTCTGCCTTTTCTGCCTTCTTCGCCGCCCCTTGCGAACCATCGTTCGCATTGTCATTGCCGACGCCGTTGCCAGGTTTGGAGTCTGCTTCATTCGACTCCGCGGCTGCCTCTTTTGCTGACTCGTGCTCCGAAGCGTGCTCAGAGTTACCGTGGCTTGCGCTGTCGGCCGCCGCGACGCTCGGTCCAACGATCTCGTTCAGCCCGGTCGACGAAATGCCGGTGCCTGCATTGATCGGCTCACCCTTCAATGTGAGATTTTCAGCTGCCGTCACCGTCACGCTGTGAACAAGCCCGGTTGATGATGCGTGAGCCGACACCGCAGACGCGCCATCGCTCTCTTCCGTTGCATCCGTCGGATCGCTGTTGAAGCTTCTGAACCTCGTCGACGCCCCTAAGCCGGTCCGGGTCTGCCCGAACTGGAACCTCGAGCCGTCGTCGGCCAGAATGTTCCAAATTCCAGCCGTCTCGACCGTGCCCTCGCCCGCCCCGCCAATGGCATGGACATTGTCCGTACTCAGAACAGCCTCATCGGTTGCGAGCGCCGATTTCAACGCTTCTTCGAGCTGCTCCAGGGTGATCGCGACAGCCGCGCTTTCCGGCTGGCCGATGACATCCGACTCCGCAATGGACACAATCCCCTGCAGATGGATTTCCAGCAGGCCGTGATCGCCGATATCGAGACTACGATCGGTCGCATTCACATAGACGATCGTTTCATTGCTTGCGGCGTTGTAGATCCAGGCGAGGGTATGTGGCGGGATGGACTTGCTTGCTGCCGTCATATGCAGCCAGGCAAGCGCCCCGAAAGCCGCAAGATTGATCCTGCCCGACCCGGATGCGAGATCGGAGACCAAGTCGGACGAGGTAGACTTGGAATCGATCTGGGAGCGATGAGCAACGTTTTCATCGACGTTGCCGCCCATCGGTTGATCGCTTCTATCTCCGCCAATGCCGGCATCGTAACCCGAGTCCACCAGGCCAGGAGTTTTTTGGAGATTGTCGCCCGCGGCGTCACCCACAGCGCCTTGGGCCATTTGGCTCCGGGCGCCTTCTCCAGCGACGCTTTCGTCTCCGGTGCTCACGAACGCGGAAGGCAGGTGGGCATCGTGCGAAGGGAAAGCCGGGGCTGAGTTGCCTGCATGATGCGCGCCAGCATCGGTGATCCCAGCCACTTTTGTGGTCGCATTCTCTCCGGTGACGACCGCAAAGCTGTCGATCGACGCTTTACCCGCCTCATGCGCCTGTGCGGCGAGATGGGGATCGTGCAGTGCGTAGATCAACGCCCCGGCGAGAGTGGCGAAGGTGCCATACCCTCCCTGAAGCGACATCGGATTGGACGCAAGCCGCGGGACGAGATGGTCCGGGGCCGGGTCACCTCCAATCTGGGTGTCGCTGGTTCCTCGCGGCAACAGCGCAGGAAGATTGGGCGTGCTCGATCCAACAGGACCGTAGTCTTTCCACAGTTTCGAGCCGACAGATTGCTCGGCCGCGCGCAGCGCTTCGATTGCCGCTGCCGGGTTCGTGACCTGGCCCAGCTTGGCAAAAAGGTCTCTCTGGGTGAGCGGGGGCGTCTCGCTGGATTCCCAGGCGATGCGGTGCCGGAGAATGGCCTTCTTCCAAGGCTCATACTCGGCGTGCTCTCCCGCATGGCCGATGCTGTCGTCATCCGGAAGCATGTCGTTCGCTTCCGCCGCCTTGAGTTCGTCCGCAATGGCGAGCGCCAGAAAGGCCAGCGCGAGCGTGCCGAAGCCGGAGGTACGCTGCAGCAATGAGATGGTCGCGAGCACCGTTCTGTTGGTGATCTCGAGCTTCTGGAAAATATTGTACAGGTGGACTTTGACTGTCCCCTGGGAAACGTCGAGCTGGCGCGCGATCTCCTTGTTCGACTTTCCTTCCGACACCAGCCGAGCAATTTGACGCTCCCGCTGCGTCAATTGCGCCAGCATCTTTTCAATTTTGCCGGCGTCAGCTTCCTTGCCGGTTGGCCAGGGATAGGACTGCTCCGGCGCCACGAAGCGCTTCGTCATCAGCCGCAGTGATTGCAGCATGGTGTCGGGCGAGGCGAACTTCGAAATGACGCTGCAGGCGCCGGCAGCGATGGCTGCGGTCAAATCGTGGTCGGTGTCGGACTCGGCAAAGAACACCAGGCGCGTAGGAAGTTTCTCAGCTTTAGCAATCGCGAGGAGCTCGGATACCGTCAGATCCGGCAGAGTGTCGGCAAGAAGCGCGACGTCGGGTTTCAAATTCCTGATAGCTTCGAGGCAGCTCGCTCCGTCGCTGGATGATGCGACGACGTCGAAGTCCTGCTGTGCCCCGAAGACCGACTTCAGCCCCTGCAGAACGATCGGTTGTCGATCGACGATCACAAGCCGGATGCACGCGGACCCCTGCTTCGCAATGACGTCTAACATGAAATATGCCTCGGCCCGGTTCTATGTCCTTCGGCATATGGCCGGGGCCGGGTACGGGGTATTAAAATACAATTAATCGTTTGGAGAAAGAGGCTTAGCGGGGTTAGCCCGATCTAAAATTGCAGTTTTGACGGTATGGTTATGACGGTATGCAGGTGAGGAATTATGTCCTTTGACCCGATGGGCGTTGCGGTTGACTGGCTCGATGCCTACCGCGCAGGCGATATCGAAGCGATCTTGGATATGTATGCCGATGATGCCGTGGTTCACTGCGGCTGCGGCTGTGTCAAAACCATTACCGGCCGCGAGGCACTTCGTGCCTATTGGGTCGATCGCCTCCGAAAATATCCGGCAGGCACATTGGACGATCTCAATCCCTGGCACGACGACGGGACCATTCTCTCGTACGTCACCAGTGCTGGCATCATGAGCGCGCTTTTTGCGTTTGACGATGCCGGGAGGATCAAGGAGCTGGACTGCAGCCCTCCCCACCACTAGCGCATGATCCGGACCCGCAGGGCTGCGATAGCGCAAAGTGTGAAGCGGTTTTCCGGAAAGATCATGCGTAAACAACAACCTGAAGCGCGGTGACGATTCATCCAAATCTCATCGCGCTTTAGACCCGCGGCGCGGCGCCAGATTCAACGTTAGAGAAGCTTGCCAGGCTGGCAATATCTGCCGTCAGGCGTCGATTTTCGCGAGAGCGCCACGGTCGACCAGTTCGAGCCGCCGCTGACTATTTCCATCAAAGCGCAGCAGTCCCTCGTCTCGAAGGATCGAAAGAGCCCGGGACACGGTTTCCAGGGTCAGTCCGAGATAATCGGCGATATCGCGGCGATTCATCGGCAAAATCATCACGTCCGGATGCTGCAGCCGTTCATCCATTTCGAGTAGGAATGCCGTCACCCGCTCGAGCGATGTCTTGCGGCCGAGGAGAAGCATATGGCTCTCGGCGTGTTGAAGATTTTGGGTGACGAATTTGATGAGGTCCTTGGCACCCGCGCCTCCATTTCGCACCGCTTCCAGAATGCTAGTGCGCCGCATGAGGTGGACATGGGTTTCGACGATCGCTTCAGCCGTAAAACGGTGAGTTGTCTCGTTTTCGAATCCGAACATGTCGCCGACCAGGTGGAACGCGTTGATCTGACGGCGGCCGTCCGGGAGAAGCTTGTAGGTGCGCACGGCGCCGGAGACGATCTGGTAGACGTATTCGGGCTCTTCGCGCTCGCCAAAAATCTCGGAGCCCCTGCGATACCTGAATTCGCTGAGCATTCGCTCACTGGCCAGAGCAGCTAGCTGCCCGTCAATCGGCATACGGGGTGCGGTGTTGATCCTCACCAGCATCGTTCGCCCTCCCTGAAGGTTGAGCACATGCTAGGCAGATACGGAGAGGCGGGATTGATCCGTCGCAAACTCGGGAAAAACTAGCAATCGCCCGGCGCGTTGTCCAAGGCTTTCCGGAGAAGCCGGGCAAAAGGAAGCCGCCAGCCCTTGGGGAAGCCGACGGCTTTGGGTTGGGCGCGTAGTGGGGCTACGCAACAGCTTCCCTAGGTCAGCGGAAAGGCGGACCATTGATCGAGATCAAACAGGCATCAGGGTGCGGCGAATCGCCCCTACGCCGTCCGCAGCGCGGGCGTCGGCGCCTGCGACCGCCGGATCAGCGCGAACGCGACCTGCACGATGCCGCCGGCAAGGCCGAGCGCCACGCCGATGCGCCAGGCCATGGCGGCTCCCTTGCCCCATAAGGCCCTGCGTCTGCTGCCCCGACTACGTCGTCCGCAATCCTCAAAATTGTCGCGTCCACTATGCGCGCGGAAGGCGACGTCGATGCCGGCTCCCTCGATATCACAATGGGCCAGGAGCTGACTAAGCATCCGAACGCGACCGACGATGCGCCAGCCAATAGTCAATCTGCCAGCCCTCGTAGCCAAGCAATTCGCAAGAACGTCGTTCGTGGTCTTCGGTCCACGCTTCGAGTTCTTTTAGAAGCATCAGCATTGCATCTATCCGCCACGCGTGGCCGGGTAACGCGTAGAGCAGCCTTCGATATGGCAGGTCATCGATGACTTCAAATACTTCGCATCCTATCAACCGGCCTGCAGCAACATGTCTGTCGAACATCCGCCAGTATCGAATATTGACGTCGAACTCGCAGCGAACAGAATTCAGGAAGTAGGCGAGAGGTTTCGTGCCCCTCAGCATGAGGCCGAGTTCTCTACCGTTGTGCCCCAAATAGGGCAGTTGAGGAGATTGCTCTGAACCCATGCTGAGCATGTTGATCGCCAAACGTTAATTTCTGCGTGGCTCATTGGCGAGACAGACATTCAATGGCTTATGGAGCGTCCTTCGGCAGTTCCTGCTGTGCAACGATCCGCACCGGTGGAAAAGTGACGCAATCGACCACGTTGAAAGTAACTTCGATCCGTCGGTCGAATGACTCCGCGTAGGCGATGGCGCCCTTGCTCTTTCCATCGGCGATGCGTGTCCCAAGTGTGCAATGGGGCGTCCAAGCGCCGGGTCGATAGTGCGGGCGGCAATGGGTCGGGTTGATGGCCACGCTGATTGAAGCGTGCCACCTTCTGAGGGTTGAACTCTCTTCAGGCTCAGCCCATAGCACGAGAGGCGGGCCTACGAACCACCGAATCCGTCTGAAAGCGATGGACAGCTGTGTTCCGCCTGCAGTTGCGCGGAGCATCGCTTCCCACGCGGTCTTCTCTTCGATTTCAGGCGAATCATAGATGGCGAATGTCAAATGTGGCCGGTAAGCCAGGACGCGCATCGACGGCTCATCCTCAAAAACCGCAACTTGGTCCCACAGGCGTTCTATCGCGTCCGCCGAAACGTTGTCGGCTCGGATATTAATAGCGACCGCCATCGAGGTCTCGCCCAAGCTGAGAAAGTCCGTCATCTTGATCGACCGGTCGAAGGTCCGCAATGGGTCTTGGTCGTGTAAAAACGTCTTGGAGGAGATCGTCTCTGAGAGCCAAATGCGTGGGGCTCAGGCCGCGATCGCAGCGATCAACGGCCTGATCCCGACGATGTTCATGACCCGGGTCAGATTGTAGGCCAGGACCGAGAGCGCCATCTCGGCGGCTACTTTTGGAAGTGTTTTCGTCAGGAAGTGTGTCGCCCCCATGCGGGCCTTCATTGTGCCGAATGGGTGCTCAACTGTCTCTCGACGCTGGCGCATCGCCTCTGGGTTGGCGTCGAGGCGCTGCTGCACAGCATCAAGGAGGTGCTCGTGCTCCCACCGTGTAATCCGCCGCTCTGACCCCGGCGTGCATTGGGACTTGATCGAACAGCTTTGACAGGCCGTGGTCCAGTAGCGCCGCAGCATCTTGCCGTCTTCTTCGTTCGTATAGCGATAGGGCAGCCGCTCCCCGGCCGGGCAGCGATAGGCATCCTCCTCTGGCAGATAGGCAAAGTCCTGTTTACCGAAGCGTCCGTCGGCCTTAGCACCCGATGTCAGCGGTTTGGGTAGGGTTACCGTGATGCCTGCTTCGTGGCACGCGAGGATCTCCGGGCTGTTGAAGTAGCCGCGATCGGCCACAGCTTCGAGCGCCTCAGTCTTCAGAACAGCCTTCGCCTGCTTGGCCATATTAGCAAGTTGTGCCCGATCCGAGCCGCTGTTCGTCACCTCGTGCGTCACGATCAGATGGTTCTCGGTGTCCACGGCGACCTGCACGTTGTAGCCAACGACGCCAGAGCCGCGGCCGCTCGTCGCCATCGAACGGCTGTCGGGGTCGGTCAGCGAGATTTGCTGGTCAGGCGAAGCATGCATTTGCTTCTCGTAGACGGCAAGCTTACCCATTTCTTCCTTCAGCTTCGTCAGCTTCTCGGTGAGCCTTGTCACCTTCGCAGCCAGCGCCTCCGTCGGCTCCTGCCGGTCCGCCGTGTCAAGTTGGCTTAGGTAGCGCGCGACGCTCTCCTCAAGCTGAGCCCGCCGCCGCTGCACCTTCGCCTTTGTGAAGTTCTTGTCCCGATTGTTCACGGCCTTGAACTTGCTCCCATCGATGGCAACGCTCGCCGTCGCGAGAAGACCCATCTCGCGGCAAAGCTCGACGAAACGGGCACAAACCTTGCGAAGCGCCACGCCGTTGTCCTTGCGGAAGTCTGCGATCGTCTTGTGATCGGGCGCCAGCCGGCCCAACAGCCACATCAGCTCCACATTGCGTCCCGCTTCTCGCTCGAGCCGCCGGCTCGATTGCACTCGGTTCAGATAGCCATAGGTGTAAAGCTTCAAGAGAACCGACGGGTGGTACGAGGGCCGGCCGGTTGCGGCTGGGTCCACCCCCTCAAAGCCCATCTCAGCCAAATCCAGCGCACCGACAAACACGTCGATCACGCGAACGGGGTTGCTCTCGTCAATGAAATCATCGAGGCATTCGGGCAATAGCGTCCGCTGCCCACGATCCGCCTCCTCAACAAAGCGCCTCATCGATTCCCCCAAAAGAATCACAGGAGAATCATAACAGCAGCCCAGCGTTTTCACACAGCCAGGGTCAAAACGAGACTTGCTGGACTGCTCTGGCCTCGTCCGCTTCTCGAGTTACGGGTTACGGTGACAAAACAGGCCTTGACCAGCGCTGCCGATAGCGCGCGCCATGCAGGATCGAGAGTCTAGTGCACTGTGACCGTAATCCGGTCTACGGCAACATGGTGATGCTCGGCATTCCCATGACGCTCTCGGCGCAGGGCGTTGAGGCCCGCAGGGCCGATGGCACTGATCCTGTCGGTGAACACGCCGCTGCTCTGGCTCTGCGGCATCCTGCAGATGGAGTTTGTCGGCCGCAAGCAGACGGGCTCGGCCACGCTGCTGGTCGTGGTGATGATCGTTGCGGGGGCGAGGTAGTTCGGCCCGCCCCCGTTCCAATAATTCGAGGTATAGCGGCGGCTACTGAAACTTGTAGCTGAACCTCACGCGCGCAACGTCGGTCGTGAGCTGGTTGCGGATGCTGCAATTCGCATCGGGTCTGCCCAGGCAGGCGCCGGTGCCATCGGCACGGCGAATGATCGCATCGTTATCCTGATACATCGTATGCAGGAATTCGCCGCCAATGATCCAGTTCGCATCCAGCGCATATTCGACGCCTATGCCGACCACGCCGCCCCAGAGAAGGCCACTGCCATTGGCCGTGACTCCGGTGGGCGTTCCAAAGTTCGCGAATTGAACGAGATTGTTGATTTCTGTCCCGGTCTGCCTGACATCAGCCCAGGCTGCGCCACCCGTCACATAGGCAAGGACGTTGTCGACGACGAGGCCGGCGCGCGCCCGGATCGTGCCGCTGGTATCCGCCTTGAGACCAACCCTCAAGATCCTGGAGTCATCACCGCCGATCACGGAGTCCTTGAAGCCGCCGTTGCCGTTGATGTCTGCTTCGATGCCGATCAGGCCGCGACCGAACTGGTAGTTGTAGCCGACCTGCGCGCCGCCGGTGAAGAAGCCGCCCGTGGGGGTCGCGGAGGAGCAGTAGAAGCAGGGATCGTCGAAATGGGATGACGCCATGCCGCCGCCGACATTGCCGCCGATGTAGAAGCCCGTCCAGCTATACACCATCGCCGCAGGCGCAGCCTTGAAGCGCGCCGGGCCGACGTCGGCCGCAGAGCTCGCTGCCGTGGCAGCCATCAACAGAGCGACCGCAGCCGCGAATGTGTTTCTCATCGTCAGTCTCCCAGTGGACAAATGTTTGGCTGTGGTCGCCGATGCCCGGACTTCAACCTCTCGTCCGAGGCGCGGGCAGGAAGCCGCGAAATCACGCCACGCGCGTCATTCGAACGTGGGAGGCCGTCGCAATCTTCGGTGGCGTTGCAGAATTGACACGCGGGCGCTGGCCCGGCAGCAGCGCGCGCGGGGCTTCAGCTTGACGGACTGAACCGATCGTTCGTTCGGATGATGCAGTCCCGATTGCCCGCACCAAAACGATTGTACGGACGCGCCTGTGGCCGACGGGAGCGCTTAGGCTCTACGGCGTGAAGGCTTCGACGCGATCGTGGGAATTGCACCTTGACCAGCGCTTCAGATAGCGCGTGCCGTGCAGTAGGAGTTTAGTACACACCGTAATGACGACTGCCAAAAGGGCTATTGAGCACGCTGGCCCGCGCGCCAGGCCATCTCCCAGAAGTCTGCCTCGAGCCGGGTTGCTTCCTTGAAGATCGCAGTCAGTTCTGCCTCGCGGGCTGGCGTGGCGTAGAGATCGGCGAGATGCTCCAGCTGCGCCCGCGCTTTGGCTGCGACCTCCTGGTACGGCACGCCGGCGTACTCGGCGATCCAGACGCGGTAGGCGTTCGTCGCGGCGTCCGCGTGGGGGCGCGAGGCGAGCCGCGTTGCGATCTCGGCGTACCCGATCACGCAGGGAGCAAGCGCCACCTTGAGTGCCAGCAGATCGCCGCGCATTCCCGCGTCGAGCACGTAGCGTGTATAGGCCAGCATCTCGGCCGCCGGAGGGGTCTGTTCAAGGTCGGCGGGGGACAGACCCCAATCGGCGCAGAGCTTCACATGCAGGTTCATCTCGACATCGAGGATGGCCGACAGGCCGGCCGCTGCTTCACGCATGTCGGCAAGTCTGGGCGACTTGTAGACCGAGATCGCGTACGCGCGAGCAAACTCGATGAGGAACAGGTAGTCCTGAACGAGGTAGTGACGAAACGCCGCTTCGGGGAGCGAGCCGTCTGCCAATCCGTTCGTGAAGGGATGTTCGGTGTAGGCCCGCCACTCAGCGGATGCTTCTGTCTTAAGACGCTCGAAGAAACTCACGATCTTTTCCGCCTGGCTTGCTTGTCCATGAACGTCTTTGGCTCGCTACCGATATCGCATTGCGAACCGGGGAGCTATGGTGACTGCGCACAAAACTGGCTTTGAGCGTTGCGGATAGGACCCTCCCCGCGTCGAAAGTTTGGTGCACTGTCACCGTAATTCTGGCGCCAACGCCTACATCTTCGCGGTCCAGTATCAGCGGCGTTGCCGGTGATGGTGGTGATCGTGCGGTGAAGAGACTTGGGCTTATGAATAAGGTATACGGATTAGCAAAGCACAATTTCAACGCGAGCACGGTAAATCCTTTAGATGGCGTCAAAGAGCACGAATACCGATCTGGGTTCAGAAAAGCTTTCAAACGAGATCGACCGATATTTCGAGCTGTTCGAGCAAAGCTTCGATGAACTTCATGCGGCGGTGGTCGCTCGGGTCAACAAACCGGGGCAGTATGTTGGGCCGCATCACGACTAATCCCTTCCGTCACAGGGATGTCAGGCAAGCGATGAGTGCCATCCGACGCGGAACGCTCCTCCATGGTCCGCTTCGGACCCAGCAGCGGGCACACTGACGGGCTCGCCCCATGCCGCCTTCTGACCCAAAGCGGTCACTGGTTTCGGCGCTCTTTCTCGACATGCTCAAAGATCAAGCCTTCGTTAAGGGTAGGCGATGCAATGTAGTCTCAACTGGAGGTTACAGTGTCATACGTCGTGACGCGGATGGGCCGTCACATGGGCCTAGCGTTCGTAGCGGTCGCACTGAGGGTGCTGGGCGGCTTCTGCGCCGATCCTGCCCATGCGGACGCCGTTCCCAATCTGGGTCGAGCTGATTACCTCCACTTCTCGCTTGATAGGACCCCCATCCGGATCAGCCTTGTCAACGATGTTGTCGGCAAGGGCAGCTTCCCGGACCTCGTCGTGCCGCGGGCCTATGTGGTTTTTGTCAATCGCGCGCCCCACAGCAGTGAAGGGTCGCTGCCTTCGCAGCTGAGCTCGAACGAGGTCGAACTCATGTTTGCTGACGGTAGCGGTGAGGCCTGGAGCATGGCGGTGGAGGAGCGATCACGGCGAGATAGCCTTGACCGCACGGCCGCCGGCCAGCTCATGCGCGCTGAGCAGACCTCGCTCCAGATCAGTCCCAGCACAAAGCCGAATGAAGCCTATGCCGCTGATGTACGTGCCAACGTTAAGCGGTCCGCACCGAATCGCCAAGACGAGAGCTTTGAAGGTTTGGCGCACTATCGGGGCGTCTCCAGCTTCTCCTATTACGTCGGCGGATCCGACGACGAGTTTTTTTCAGTGAGGTGCGAGGCACAGCTGAACCCTGTATTCCAGTGCACCTACACGATGTCGATCACTGAAGGCGTCGTGGCCTTTGCCACGTTTGTTGACTTCCGCCTCTATGGCGGCCGCGCCTATGCCAACCGCCGCCTGCGCTTCGCTCGCGAAGTGGTCTGCCGTTATCTCACCCGTTGCTGATCGCCATCCTTGGGAGAGCAACCGTGGCATAGCGTTCTGGTCGGATGAAGGAGCAAATCCGGATGCCGAGGTGATCAACGCGATCAAGCCCGGAATGGCAACGATCCCGACGTCTATGCTCCTCTTGGCATCAAGCCCATATGCTCGCAGGGGCGTGCTGTCCAATCGATATCGACAACATTTCGGTAAAGATGATCCGCGTATACTGGTGTGGCAAGCCTCTACAGAGGTAATGAACCCATCGATTGATCCGGACTTCATCAAACAAGCATACGATGACGATCCGGTCTCGGCCGCCGCTGAATCCTCCCTGCGCCCGGACGTGAGAGAAATCCGTATTTGATCGATGAGCTCACTTCCACCTTGAAGGGGCCATTGAACCCGACGCCGACGAACGTGGCGCTTTCCGCGTCAGTACAATCGTGTCCGGCATTCTGGTCTATTATCGCTCTTGGAATACGAAGCGCTTTATCCACGCTGTGGCGTGGAAACTTGGCCGTGGTGCTGCCTACGGCCTGCTTCTTCCCCTTCAAAGATCGACGGGCCTTGGCGCCCTTCTTTTTGTTTTTTTCCGGCCGTCTCTTCTTCGCGGGAGCCTCTGTGACGGCCTCCGCTACATCTTCCTCGCTCATTCTCGCTTCCTCTGCCCACTTGCTACAATCTACGCGGGCAAATGGAAGCTTCCAACGGTCGTTTAGTAGAACCACAGAGAAGATGCAGAGATCATCCAGCGCAACGTCGTTCGCGCGATACCTAAATCGCTACCCAAATAGATCGAACAGATCAGCCACGAAGCTATGTAGTTGATTTTATTGGTACAGTTGGGTGGGCTCGAACCACCGACCTCCTGTTCCACAGACAGGCGCTCTAACCAACTGAGCTACAACTGCATCCTTGCGAGCCGCCCGGGGGGCGCCTTGAAAAGGCCGGTCACCGAGGGGGGCTGGACGGGGCGGAAACTAGGTGCAACGGCTCCGTTTGGCAAGGCCGCAAACGGACGAAAAAACAGCGGAAATCATACTCAGCCCGACGAATTCGGGCCGGATGGTGACCATCAAGTGCTGAGCCTCGCCCGCTTGGCGGCGACACTCCCCGTGGGGAGAGAACCCTCTCCCGGCCTCTCCCGCAAGCGGGAGAGGTGAAGAAAAACCCGGGCCTTTCGGCCCGGGTCTCTCAACTCAAACCGACCTGTCCGCTTCAGGCGGCGGGCTTGTAGAACTTCGCGGCGCTGGCCTTGATCGGCTCGGCGGTCTCATTGGCGACGCGCTGGCTGATCTCGACCAGCTCCTTGGCCTGGGCCTGGAAGGTCTCGAGCTGCTTGCGGGCATGGCCGTTCCAGAGCGCGAACGCGTCCGACGGCGACTTGGCGCCGAGCAGCTCCTGGGCGAAGTCCAGCGAGGCCGTGGAGTTGGCCTTCATGAACTCGACCAGCTTGGCGGTGTACTCGCTCGCGCCCTTGCTGGCGCAGGTGAACACGGCCTCGACGGTGCCGTTGTGGGTCTCGGCCGCATCCTTGAACTTGGCGTAGCTCTCGCGGGCCTGCGACACGCCCTTTTCGGCGAACGCACGCATCTGCTCGGGAACCTCGAACGGAATGATCGAGGCAGAGAACGGATCAGTCGCACCTGTCATGGTTGTCCCTCACGATTTGGAAAAAGAGCAGTGCCTTCCGGCGCGCCCGCCGGCCCTCGATTTGCGGACCTGAATTCAGCGGGTACGAAGACTGGAAACGCGAAACAAACGAGATGGTTTGGCTGCGCCCCAGTAATATTGCTGCCTATCATGTCAACATTGTGCAACGCAACGCGATCCGGGGGTGCATCGCGAAATTTAATCCCGGTGAGGGTGAGGTTCCCGGGCAGGGGAACCCGAGGTTGAGGTAGTGGCGTGCCGAAGCATGCAGGCGGTCCGCTCCCTCTCCCGCTTGCGGGAGAGGGTTGGGGAGAGGGTGCTTCCGCGATGGGACAGCCCCGATGACGAGAGACGTCCACCACAATCCTCTACAACCCCAATGCGGAGACACCCCCACCCCAGCCCTCCCCCGCAAGCGGGAGAGGGAGCCCCAGCGCCGATGCCGCAGCATCGTGCACGCAATATGCGATTGTCCTGCCCGCAAGCGGGAGAGGCGGACCAAAACCCCCCGCGAATCCTGCGGATGCAGCGGGCCTGCGGCTTGCTTGGGTGGCACCATTAAGGTTATCGCGGCTTTCGGCCGCTCTCCGCCAGTCGGGGCCGTGGACCTGCCCGCGCCCGCGGGCAATACTAACCCTTTCTTAAGGCTGTCATTCCGGCAGCCGCCCCAACGAGACGCCGACAGCGAGACGTGAAGCCGGTTGGATGAGTAGTTCGGATTTCCAGTTGCGAGGCGTGGGCGATCCGCGGCTGGCCGTGCATGCGACCTCGCAGCTCGCCACCTGGCTCTTCGCGGTCGACGGCACCCGCGTGCTGTGGGCCAATCCGGTCGGCGCCAGACTGTTCGGCGCGGCCCATGCCACAGCGCTAGCAGAGAAGATCTTCGGCCCCGCCGACAGCCATCGCCGCCAGGTGGCCCGGCTCGCCCGCCAGCTGCCGGGAAGCGGCGCGGTGCGGCTGGAGCGGCTGCGCGGCTTCGGCGCCCGGCTCGGCACGCTCATGACCTGCGCCTGCGCGCGGCTCGACTTCGCCGACGGCAAGAACGGCGTGCTCGTCACCGCGCTGGACCCGACGGGACAAGCCATGCCGCTGGTCGAGCGGCTGCATCGCCTGGTCGAAGCCGCGAACGTGCCGATGGCGGCGTTCGCGCCCGACGGATTGTTCGTCGGCGCCAGCGAGGCCGCGCGCTCCCTGCTCGGCTTCCGCGACCTCGGCGAGGCCGGCCTCGAACAGGCCCGCAGCGATGCGCTGGCTAAAGGCCGCGTCGAGACGCCGATCGGCCTCGGGCAGATGGTGCTGCAACGGGTCGGCCTAGGGGCCGATGTCGGCCTGGTCGCGCTGATCGAGCCGGTTGCCGCGCAGGCGGCGGAGGTGGCCGCGGATGCTGCGCCCGAAGCGGTGCAGGAGAGTGCGCGCGAAGCGGCCGCACAGCCCGCGCCCGACGCGCCTGTCCCTGCGGCCACGGTGCCGGACGATGTGCAGCTTGCCTCCGGAATCCCGCTGTTCGATGCCTTTGCCGAACCGGCCGAGACGATCGCGGCGAGCGAGCCGGCGGAGGAGATCGTGTCGATCCAGGACGCCGTCGCACCTGAGGAGCCTGCCGCAGAAACGACCGAAGCCAGCGACATCGCGCCAAAGACTCCGGTTGAAAACCCGCACGCAGCCATTGTGTCGCCGCAGGCCGCGCCGATCACATCAGGCATGGTCGAGCCTCCGCCCGCTCCCGCAGAGCCACCGCGCCAGCATCCGCTGCGCTTCCTCTGGCAGATGGATGCGGAGGGCCGCTTCGTGCTCGGTTCCGACGACTTCATCCGCCTGATGGGCGCGCACACCGCCGCCGGCTTCGGCCGCCCCTGGCGCGAGATCGCCGACCAGTTTTCGCTCGATCCCGAGGGACGCGTCGCGCAGGCGCTCGAAAGCCACGACACCTGGGCCGGGATCACCGTGAACTGGCCGGCCGACGGCGGCGAGCATCTGCCGGTCGAGCTCGCAGGCCTGCCGATCTACGACCGCGATCGCAACTTTGCGGGCTTTCGGGGCTTTGGCGTCTGCCGCGATCTCGACGGCCTCAACCGGCTCGATGCGCTCAGGCGCTTCGAGCTGTTCGTCGAGCCACACGCGCCGCAAAGCCTGTCCGCCGATAGCGTCGAGCCGGAGCATGAACCGGAGGCAGCGGCGCCGCCGCCGATCGAGCCGCCGCTACCTGAGCCTGAGCCGACACCTGAACCTGAACTGCCCGAGCCCATCACCGAAGCGAATTCACACCCAACCGATCCGGAAACGCCAGTGGAAACGCCTCCCAACGTCGTGCCGTTCCGCAGCCCCGGCGACACCAGACCGCCGACGCTGACGCCGGTCGAGAACAGCGCGTTCAACGAGCTCGCAAGGCAATTGTCCGAGCGGCTCGAACGCGAGCGCGAGAGCATCGCAGCCGCCGGCGCCGAGCCGCCGGCTGCTGAGAGTGCGCCCGAGCCGCTGCTGTCCGAGCCTGAACCTCTGCCGCCGCCCGCACCGGCCGAATGGCTGACCGAGCCCGCGCCGCCGGCACGCGGCGCCAGCATGCGCGACCGCACGCTGCTCGACCTGCTGCCGACGGGCATTTTGATCTATCGCCTCGACCGCCTGCTCTACGCCAACCCCGCGTTCCTCGCGCGCATGGGCTATGCCAGCATCACGGCGCTGGAGCATGCCGGCGGGTTGGACGCGCTCTATGTCGAACCGGGCGTGTCATCGGCCAGCAGCACATCGCAAGGCGGCACGCCGGTGACGATCAGCGCGACGCTTGCCAATGGCGAAGCGCCGCTGCCGACCACCGAAGCGCATCTGCACAGCATCGACTGGGACGGCGACAGCGCGCATGCGCTGATCTGCGCGCTGCCGCAAGCCGCACCCGCTGCCCCCGCTGTCGCTGCGCCGCCCGTTGTTGCCGAGCCCATCGTCCCCGAGTCCTTCCCCTACGCGCCCGATCTCGAGCCTGCGGCCGGCGATGCCGACGCGGAAGATCTCGCCGCGATCCTCGACACCACCGCCGAGGGCATCGTGATGTTCGATGCCGAAGGCAACATCCACGCCTGCAACCGCAGCGCCGAAGCGCTGTTCGGCTATGACGGCGATGCGCTGCTCGAGCAGAATTTGGTGACGCTGTTCGCGCCCGAGAGCCAGCAGGTCGTCGCCGACTATCTCGACAGCGTGAAGAGCCAGGACATCGCGAGCCTGCTCGACCACGGCCGCGAGGTGCTGGGCCGCGAGAAGAAGGGCGGTGTCATTCCGCTCGCAATGATCATGGGCCGCACCCGGCCCGACGGCCCGAACTTCTTCGCCGTGTTCCGGGATCTCTCGCAAAGCAAGAAGGGCGAGAGCGAGCTGACGCAGGCGCGCCGCCTCGTCGACGGTGCGGCGAATGCCAAGGCCGACATGCTGGCGCGGATCAGCCACGAGATCCGCACGCCGCTCAACGCCATCATCGGTTTCGCCGAGGTGATGATCTCGGAGCGCTTCGGCACGCTCGGCAACGAGCGCTACGGCGAGTACATGAAGGACATCCGCGCCTCCGGCGAGCGCGTCATCGCCATCATCGACGATCTCCTGGAGCTGTCGCGGATCGAGACCGGCAAGCTCGACCTCACCTTCGCCAACCTCAACCTCAACGACCTCGTCGAAGCCTGCGTCGTGGTGATGCAGCCGCAGGCCAACCGCGAGCGCATCATCATCCGCACTTCGCTGGCGCATGCGCTGCCGCAGGTCACAGCGGACGCGCGCGCGATGCGGCAGATCACCATGAATTTGATCTCGAACTCGATCCGGCTTGCCAGCGCCGGCGGCCAGGTCATCGTCTCCACCGCAATGACCGACCGCGGCGAGATCGCGCTGCGCATCCGCGACACCGGCCATGGCCTCTCAGAGCGCGAGGTCGCCGCCGCGATGGAGCCGTTCCGCACCCCGCCACCCGGGGACGCCGCGGACAATTCCGCGCTCAATTTGTCGCTGACGAAGGCGCTGGTGGAAGCCAACCGCGCCCAGTTCAACATCAAGAGCGCCGGCCACGGCACGCTGATCGAAGTGGTGTTCGCACCGGTGGCGGCGCGGGCTTGAGGTGCGCTCCCTCTCCCGCTTGCGGGAGAGGGTCGGGGAGAGGGTGCCTCCGCACCGGGACAATCTCCTAGAGGAAAGAGCCCTCACCCGGCGCTTCGCGCCGACCTCTCCCGCAAGCGGGAGAGGTTAAACCTGCGGCACGACCGCTCTAACCCACGCCAGTCCGCCGTCGCCATCACGCCGCCCGCACCGTATCCAAAAACCTGCTGACCTCGATCTTCAGCCGGTTGCTGTCATTCGACAGCGACTGCGCCGCGGAGAGCACCTGCGAGGAGGCCGAACCGGTCTCGGTCGCGCCCTGGCGCACGCTGCTGATATTGGCGCTGACCTGCGTGGTGCCGGCGGCCGCGCTCTGGACGTTGCGCGAGATCTCGCTGGTCGCGGCGCCCTGCTCTTCCACGGCGGCGGCGATGGTGGAGGAGATCTCGGACAGACGCTCGATCGTGCCGCCGATGGTCTTGATCGCGCCGACGGAATCCTCGGTCGCGACCTGGATGCTCGAGATCTGCTGGCCGATGTCGCCGGTCGCCTTGGCAGTCTGCTCGGCCAGCGCCTTCACTTCCGAGGCCACCACGGCAAAGCCGCGCCCGGCTTCGCCGGCGCGCGCGGCCTCGATGGTGGCGTTGAGCGCCAAAAGGTTGGTCTGGCCCGCGATCGCATGGATGAGCTCGACCACGTCGCCGATGCGCGCGGCAGCCTTCGACAATTCGCTGACGCGGTCGTTGGTCTGCCCGGCCTGATTGACGGCCTCGCCGGCCATGCGCGCGGATTCCTGCACCTGCCGGCTGATCTCGTTGACGGACGCGGTCAGCTCCTCGGCCGCGGAGGCCACCGACTGCACGTTGGCCGCCGCCTCTTCGGAGGCGGCTTCGACCAGCGTCGCGAGCTCGGTGGAGCGGCCGGCGGTCGTCGTCAGCGACGTCGCGGAGGCCTCGAGCTCGGTCGCCGCCGACGACACGGTCTCGACGATCTCGCCGATCGCGCCTTCGAAATCGTCGGCCATCCTGATCATGTCGGCGCGGCGGCGCTCGGCGGCGAGCTTGTCCTGCCTGATCTTCTCCTCCGCCTCCTCGCGCGCCTTCCGCTCGGCGTTGATCTTGAACGTCTCGACGGCCTGCGCGATCTCGCCGATCTCGTCGGGCCGGCCGAGCCCCGGCAGCACGATGGCGAAATTGCCGTTGGCAAGCTCGATCATCGCCGCGCGCATCGCGGTCAGCGGCTTCGACACCGAGCGCCCGATGAAGATGCCGAGGCCGAGTACGCCCGTCGCAACCAGCGCGATCGCGACCGCAATCCAGAACTGGATGCTGGCGCGCTCGGCATCGTTCAGACGATCGGCCTCGACACGGGTCTGGTCGACCGATGTCGAGACCTGCTCGATCACGGGCTCGACCGCAGAGAACGCCTCGGACATCGCCTTCAACTCGGTCGCAAGCTTCAGCGCGGTCTCCATCCAGGCCGAGAAGTCGCGCTGATAGTCGGCGAGCTTCTGACGCAGCTCGGTCTTCGCGCTGTCGGGGATGGTGGCGGCGTCGAGGGCAGCCGTGAATTCCGCCGCGCGCTTCTTCATGTCGTCGCCATATCTGGCGTCGCGACGCAGCATGAAATCCTTCTCATGCCGGCGCATCATGAGCATGATCACCTTGAGCTGGGAATTCTGGAGCTGGTCGACCTGGCTCTCGATGCCGTGGACGGATGCGCGCAGGCGGCCTTCGAGGCCGGACTTCTCGTCGAGGCCGAGCCGCTGCCGTTCCTCGACCACCGCGGCAAAGCGCGCCTGGTACGTCTTCAGCGACGCATTCATCGCGTCGATCTTTTGCGCCAGCTCGGGCTTGCCGAGGGCCGCGATCCTGCCGCGCAGCGTCTCGATGTCGAGCGCCACCCGCCTGCTGATCTCCATTTGGCGCTGAGCTTTGGCCGCATCGCTGCGCAGCAGGAAATCCTTTTCGGCGCGGCGCGCCTCGAGCAGCTCGACCGCGATCCTGTTGTTCAGCTCGAACACGCTGCGCGCATCCTCGGCCGCGTCGCGATAGGCGCTCATCGCGCGCTCACCATAGAGATGGATGCCGCCGATCAGGACGACGCCGATGACGCCAATGACGCCGATTGCAGTGATCTTGTGCGTGAGCCGGAGGGAGGGAAATCGCATCTTGGCTTCAAAAATTGATTGTGGCGGATGCGATTAATGAAGCCTCAATGCGCGGAAACTTCCGTTAATTTGCGGACACGTAAGACTACGTGCTTATGCACGATACTCGTCATACGGGAGGTACGGGAATCCCAATGTCAGGATTATGGCGGCGCCTTGTGCACGATAGGATGCACAGGCGCGGCAAAAAAAACACGGCGCTTGTGGCGCCGTGCTTTCATGTCTTCAGGTGACCGTGACGATCCGGATCAGCTGTAGATCTCGAACAGGCCGGCGCCGCCCTGGCCGCCGCCGATGCACATCGTCACCACGCCCCACTTGGCCTTGCGGCGCGCGCCTTCCTGCAGCAAATGGCCGGTGAGACGGGCGCCGGTCATGCCGAAGGGATGACCGATCGCGATCGAGCCGCCGTTGACGTTGTACTTGGCGGGATCGATGCCGAGCTGGTCGCGACAATACAGGCACTGGCTGGCGAAGGCCTCGTTGAGCTCCCACAGATCGATGTCGTCGATCTTGAGGCCGGTGCGCTTCAGGAGCTTCGGGATTGCGAACACCGGGCCGATGCCCATCTCGTCGGGCTCGCAGCCGGCGGTCGCCCAGGCGACGAAGCGGCCGAGCGGCTTGAGGCCGCGCTTCTCGGCATCCTTGGCTTCCATCAGCACCACGGCGGCGGCGCCGTCGGAGAGCTGGCTGGCATTGCCGGCGGTGACGAACTTGCCGGGTCCCTTCACCGGCTCGAGTTTTGCCAATCCTTCCATCGTGGTGTCAGGGCGATTGCATTCGTCGCGGTCGACGACGTAGTCGACGATCGACTCGGCCTTGGTCTGCTTGTCGACGACCTTCATCTTGGTCTTCATCGGGACGATCTCATCCTTGAACTTGTTCGCCTGCTGCGCGGCGGCCATGCGGCGCTGCGATTCCAGCGAGAACTCGTCCTGGTATTCGCGGCTGAGCTTGTAGCGCTCGGCGACGATGTCGGCGGTATCGATCATCGCCATGAAGATGTCGGGCGCGACCTTGAGCAATTCAGGATCGACCCATTCCTTCGGCGAGCCGCCGCCGGGAATGGAGATGCTCTCGACGCCGCCGGCGACGATGCAGTCGGCGCCGTCGGAACGGATCGAGTTGGCGGCCATCGCGATGGTCTGCAGCCCCGAGGAGCAGAACCGGTTCACCGAGACGCCGGCGGTGGTCTTCGGCAGGCCCGCGAGCAGCGCGGCCTGGCGGCCGATGTTCGGCGCGCCGTGGGCGCAATTGCCGAGATAGCAGTCCTCGACATAGTCCTTGTCGACGCCGGCGCGATCAACCGCGTGCTGGATGGCGTGCGCCGCAAGCGACATCGGCGGCGTGATGTTGAACCCGCCGCGGCCGGACTTGGCCAGGCCCGTGCGCGCATAGGAAACGATGACGGCTTCACGCATTGTTTTCTCCCTTGTCGAACGATTTGAACGGAACGTAGTTACGAGGCGTTCTGGGCGCCATTGGTACACAAAGTTTGGTGGTCGCGGGGAAAATAAAAACGCCGCCTCCGGCGATGGAGGCGGCGCTGTTCCGCAGGTCGGAATATATGATGCGCGTCATTCCGTGGCACGCGCCACGGAACGACTGTGCCTCAGAACGTCAGCGCCTTGGCCTGCTTGACCTGCGGCAAGGCCAGCACCTTGGCGAGCACGTCCGCCGGCACCGCGCCGTCGACCTCGACCAGCGCAATGGCATCGCTGCCGGGCGCGACGCGGCCGAGATGGAAGGTCGCGATATTGATCTTGGCATCGCCGAGGAGGCTTGCGAACTTGCCGATGAAGCCCGGCTTGTCCTCGTTGGTGATGTAGATCATCGACTTGCCGAACTCGGCATCGACACGGATGCCCTTGACGTCGACGAGGCGCGGCTTGCCGTCGTGATAGACGGTACCGGAGACCGAGCGCTCCTGGCGTTCGGTCGCGACGGTGACGGTGATCAGGCTCTCATAGTCGCTCTGGGCGGCGCGCACAATCTCGTCCACCACCATGCCGCGCTCCTTGGCGACGACGGGTGCCGACACCACGTTGACCTCGCCCAGCATCGGCCGCAGCAGGCCCGACAGCACGGCCGAGGTGATCGCCTTGATCTTCATCTCGGCGACATGGCCTTCATAGGTGATCTCGACCTTGAGAATGCCGGTCTCGGTGAGCTGGCCGGCGAACGAGCCGAGCTTCTCGGCAAGCGCGATGAACGGCTTCAGCTTCGGCGCCTCTTCCGCCGTGATCGAGGGGAAGTTGACCGCATTCGAGATCGCGCCGGTGAGCAGGTAGTCCGACATCTGCTCGGCGACCTGGAGCGCGACGTTCTCCTGCGCTTCCGTGGTGGAGGCGCCGAGATGCGGGGTGCAGATCACGTTGGGATGGCCGAACAGCACGTTGGACGTCGCGGGCTCCTCGACGAAGACGTCGAAGGCGGCACCCGCAATGTGCTTGGAATTGAGCGCATCGACCACCGCCTGCTCGTCGACGAGACCACCACGGGCGCAGTTGATCAGGCGCACGCCCTTCTTCATCTTGGCGATCGCGGCCGCGTCGATGATGTTCTTGGTCTTCTCGGTCAGCGGCGTGTGCAGCGTGATGAAATCGGCGCGCTTGAGGAGATCGTCGAGATCAACCTTCTCGACGCCGATGTCCTTGGCGCGCTCCGGCGACAGGAAGGGATCGAACGCGATCACCTTCATGCGCAGGCCGAGCGCGCGATCAGCGACGATCGAGCCGATATTGCCGCAGCCGACCACGCCGAGCACCTTGCCGGTGATCTCGACGCCCATGAAGCGGTTCTTCTCCCACTTGCCGGCCTGGGTCGAGGCGTCGGCTTGCGGGATCTCGCGGGCGAGCGCCAGCATCAGGGTGATGGCATGCTCGGCGGTCGTGATCGAATTGCCGAACGGCGTGTTCATCACGATGATGCCCTTGGCCGTCGCGGCCGGGATCTCGACATTGTCGACGCCGATGCCGGCGCGGCCGATCACCTTCAGCTTGGCCGCCTTCTCGAGGATCTTGGCGGTCGCCTTGGTCGCGGAGCGGATCGCGAGGCCGTCGTAATTGCCGATGATCTCGGCGAGCTTGTCCTTGTCCTTGCCGAGGTTGGGCTGGAAGTCGACCTCGACACCGCGGTCTTTGAAGATCTGAACAGCGGCGGGAGAGAGTGCGTCGGAAATGAGAACTTTGGGTTTGGTCATGGGGATGATCCGTGGTGCGTGCTGCATTTACGGAACGTCATCCGCGGGCTTAAGCGCGAAGCGCGTCTTCGCGCCAGAACCCCGCGGATCCATCTCTCTTGATTGATGGATGGCCGGGTCAAGCCCGGCCATGACGAGGAGTTGGTTTGCTTACGCCGCCTTGGCCAGCGTGGCCTTGGTCTCGGCGAAGGCCCAGTCGATCCACTGCGTCAGCAGCTCGACGTCCTTTGCTTCCACCGTGGCGCCGCACCAGATCCGCAGGCCGGCCGGCGCATCCCGGTAATAGGCGAAGTCGTAACCGGCGCCTTCCTTCTCGACCAGCGCGACCAGCTTCTTGGAGAACTCGGCCTGCGCGTCGTCCGAGAGCGAGGTGATCGCGGGATCGGTGAACTTCAGGCACACCGAGGTGTTGGAGCGGATCGAGGCGTCCTTGGCGAGGAAGTCGATCCAGGGCGTCTTCACTTTCCAGTCGGCGAGCACCTTGGTGTTGGCATCGGCGCGCGCGATCAGCGCCTTGAGGCCGCCGATCGACTTGGCCCAGTTCAGCGCATCGAGATAATCCTCTACGCAGAGCATCGACGGCGTGTTGATGGTCTCGCCGACGAAGATGCCTTCGTTGAGCTTGCCGCCCTTGGTCATGCGGAAGATCTTTGGCAGCGGCCAGGCCGGCTTGTAGGTCTCGAGCCGCTCCACCGCGCGGGGCGACAGGATCAGCATGCCGTGCGCGGCTTCGCCGCCGAGCGCCTTCTGCCAGGAGAAGGTGACGACGTCGAGCTTCGGCCAGTCGAGCGGCTGCGCAAACGCGGCGGACGTCGCGTCGCAGATGGTCAGGCCTTCGCGGGTCGCGCTGATCCAGTCGGCGTTCGGCACGCGCACGCCCGAGGTGGTGCCGTTCCAGGTGAAGACGACGTCGCTCTTGGGATCGACCTTGGAGAGGTCGGGGATATCGCCATAACCAGCGTTGAGCTTGGTGACGTCCTTGAGCTTCAATTCCTTGACGATGTCGCTGACCCAGCCCTCGCCGAAGGATTCCCAGGCGAGCGTGGTGACGGGCCGCGCACCGAGCAGTGACCACAGCGCCATTTCGACCGCTCCGGTATCGGAGGCCGGCACGATGCCGATGCGATAATCGGCGGGCACTTCAAGCACTTCGCGCGTCAGATCGATCGCGAGCTTGAGCTTGGTCTTGCCGACCTTCGCGCGATGCGAGCGACCGAGCGCTGCGTCCTTGAGATTTTGGGCGTTCCAGCCGGGGCGCTTGGCGCAGGGGCCGGAGGAAAAATGCGGCACAGTCGGCCGCGAAGCGGGCTTCGCTACAGTCATGATCTACCCTTCCAGATAGTAAGCCTCCCGTTGGGGGGAGGTGTCCCGCCGCGGCTGATACGGGAAACGGGAAGAGTCGTCAAGGAAGTTCGGACGTCTCACGCTGGAGTGAAGGCGCCTCGGGGGCGATTTCCGGGGATTCGACCGCAGTGAGCGCATTCAGCAAGTCCGTGGCCTCGCTGATCAATTGCGCGGCACGGCGGCGGCTGCCGACTTTCAAAATGCACTTGTCGTTGGCCTGCACAACGTAGTGGTTGCCGACCTTGATCATGGAATAGCTTGTCATCGAAATCCCCGAACCGACCGAGCCCGGTGTCTGACGCTGCGTAGCACCGTTCGTTCCCGCGTCCACGTGAACGACGGCTGGGTAGTTTATCAGCTCTTAAGATGAACGAACGCGCGATCCGAATTTGTAGATGGCGCAACGGCCGCGGCCAGAGCCCCATTCCGATACAACCGGAACGGGACTCTGGATTTTTGCATTGACGCGTTTTTCTTGACGCGAACCGGTATCCACTTCGCTCGAAAACGCTCCTGCTGCCTCAAAAGCGGACAGTCATACCGACATGACTCGCTGTGAATCCCAGCCGCTTGTAGAATCGCTGTGCATCTGTTCGCGTCTGATGCGTCGGCAGTTCGACCAAATTGCAGCCACGCGCCTTTGCTTCCGTCACCGCCCATTGCACCAACTTCTCGCCGATGCCGCGGCTGCGACAATCAGTGGCAACGCGCACGTCCTCGAGCAGACCGCGGATGCCGCCTTGCGAGCTGATGCCTGAGAGAACAGCGAGTTGCAGGCAGCCGACCACCCTGCCCTCGCTCTCGGCAACGACGAGCGTCAGGTTTGGATCGCGCTCGACCCGCGCGAATGCCGCGTAATAGGATGCAGGCAGCGGATCCTCCACGCGCTCGCGGCCCCGCCCGAGATGATCATCGGCGAGCATCGCCACGATCGCCGGCACGTCCTCGCGGCGCGCGGGACGGATCGAGACGGACTTATCGTTCATACGGGAAACTCCAGAAACTCAGCGCCAAGACTCAGCGCCAAGACTCCGCGCGAAGACTCAGCGCGCCGCGGGCAGGCCGAGAAAGGCCTCGGCCTCGCCGATCCAGCGGCGGATGGCCGCATAGCGACCGAGATCGAAACCGCCCTCATGCGCGACGCGCGTATAGGCGAGCAGCGAGACGTCGGCGAGCGACACCGCATCGCCGGCGAAGAAGCGGCTGGTGGCGAGATGCTGCTCCATGCGGTCGAGCGCCGCATAGCCACGCTTGACCTTTTCAGGATCGAGCTCGGAGGCGTCCTTGCCGAGATAGACAAGCTGGAAGCGGCACACCGCAATATAGGGCTCGTGGCTGTACTGCTCCCAGAACAGCCATTCATCCATCTTCGCCGCGGCAAAGGCATCACGCGGAATGAGGACGCTGTCGCGGGCGAGATAGCGGATGATGGCATTGGACTGCGCCAGCGTGCGGCCGTCGTCGAAGGCGACGGTCGGCACCTGGCCGGCGCCGTTCATCTTGAGGAATTGCGGCGTGCGCGTCTCGCCCTTGCTTGTGTCGATCTCGACCCACTGATAGGGCACCGCGAGCTTGTCGCAGACCCACTTCACCTTCAGACAATTTCCGGAATTGCTGTCGCCGTAGATCTTCATTTCCGCCACCCCGCTTTGGAGCGACAGAGCATCAGGACGGAGAGAACCTGTCAACCGGCGAGGCGCGGCCGCGTCAGAACTTGTAGCCGAGGCCGAGGCGCGCGTTGTTCAGCGTCACCTGCGTGTTCATGACGGGAGAGAATCTCACATATTCGTATTCGACGCGCGCGAATAGACCGTCCCAGATGCAGTATTCGAGACCAAGACCGGCAGTCCAACCCACCGCGAACGTATTGGTTCTGTGCTGGGACTGGGTCTGCGATTGCGCCGGAACGGGGTTGGTCGTGCCGATGACGGTGATGACGTTGCCGAACGCGTCCGTGACCGTCGAGTCCTGCCGCAATGTCACGTTGCTCGTCACCGTACGGGAGACGTCCATGCGACCGACAGCCGCTCCGGCGAACATGTAGGGCATGAAGTCGCCACCGTCCCAACCCACGCGCCCGCGCAACGTGATCATGTCCTTGACCTGCGCCGCAGCGGTACCGGTCAGCGTCACGCCATAGTTGTTGGTGATGCCCGGGGGGCGTGTTTCGCCGGCCGGGTTGACGATCATGAGCGAGTTCGAGCCCGACGTCGATGTCGCGAGATTGTTGAAGTAGCTGTAGGTGCCCTCGAGACTGAGAATGGCATCATACCATTGCCAGTTGCGGCCGATGAAGCCGCCGAAATTGACGCCTTGCGTGTTGGTCTTGTTCATCAGCGACCATGTCGACGTCGGCTGCTGAAGAACGCTGTCGCGGAAGATGAAGTTGGTCAGGCCGACGACGCTTTGGCTGAAATCGGTGGCGTTGGTGGTATAGCCGGCGTTGCCGCCGACATAGAAGCCGTCCCAGTTGCGGGACGTCTTCGACAGGCCGTCGGTGAAGCCGCCGCGCAGGACCGGCAGATCCGGCATATCGGCCGCGTGTGCGGCAGACACCGTCCCCAACATCACCGCCGCCAACAAAAGCCTACGCATCGCAACGCTCCAGATCGGACTCGAACTTTCGCCGATGATCATGGCTCGTTAACCTTAACCAATGGTTGCGTCCGGTGATTTCGCCGCCGTCGGGCCATGAAAAATCCGCAAAGCAAAACGGCGCGGGATGATCCCGCGCCGTTAAGAGACGTTAAGCGATGGGCTTGAGGATCAGCCCTTGGTGACGAGCGGCGGCGGCACGTAGGCCGGCGGGCTGTTGAGATCCCAGCGCACGCCGAGCTTGAGATCGTGCGAGGTGAGCTCCTTGAGCTTGATCGAGGTCGGACCGGAGGCGCTGTTGTCGAACAGGCGGAAGTTGCCGGGCGCTGCGTCGCCGAGGTTCATGTAGCTGTAGGCCAGTTCGACGGTGAACCCGGGATTGACCTTGTAGGCGAGACCGGCGTGGGCGGCCCAGGCGAAGTTCCACTTACCGTTGTCGGCGAAGTAAGCGACGCTGTTGGACAGCGCGCCACCGCTGAACGACACGCCGTCGTCGCGGAAGCCGCTGATCTTGTTGTAGGAGCCGCCGAGACCGGCGCCGATGAACGGGGTGATGCACCACCAGGTGCCGAGATCGACATAGGCATTCGCCATGACGACCCACTCGGACTTGCTGCCGGTGTAATTGTTGACGCCGACGAAGCCGGGTCCAATGACGTTGTCGCTGCCG
This sequence comes from Bradyrhizobium iriomotense, assembly GCF_018130765.1. Taxonomy (GTDB): domain Bacteria; phylum Pseudomonadota; class Alphaproteobacteria; order Rhizobiales; family Xanthobacteraceae; genus Bradyrhizobium; species Bradyrhizobium iriomotense_A. The sequence goes on along the minus strand of NZ_JAFCJZ010000011.1, from coordinate 2,006 downwards.
TGCAGATTGGCCTTGCCCCGGTACTGGCCGATCACGTCGGCGCGGAACCAGTTGTTAAAGCGATAGCCGACGCCGAGATCGAACAGCGGCGAGGAATCGAAGCCGAGTCCCTCCGTCGTCTTCGTAAACCCAGGCGCTACGTTACCCTCGATGCTCTTGGCGCGCTGGTTGGTCATGCCGACGTCGCCACGGAGATACCAGCCGCCGAAATCGGCGGGCGGAGCCGGCGGCGCGTACATCGGAGGGGGCGCTGCGATCGGCATGTCGGCGGCGAACGCCATCGACGAGATCAGGGTTGCCGCACCCGCGGCAAGGAGAGACTTAACGCTACGCATTGGCTTCGTCCTTATGGCCGGTGAGGCAGAAATGCAGACGCCCCACGTTCTGGAAACTCACGACCCGGACGATGGCAGTAAATGTTTAAGCGCCACTTAACCCTAATTTTTAAGGTTGATTTTTTCTCTACCTACACGCGGATGCAGCGGGAGCGTTGCAAAAATGCAAGCGCTGGGCGGAGCCCAATTGCTAACGATGTGTGAAGCCGCAACGCAGCAACAAAGAAACTGTTAACGCGCGTGGCGCGGCAGCTTGGGCAGGAACACCGCGAGCAGCCCAATCGCCGGCAGATAGGCACAGACCTGGTAGACGAACTCGATCGAGGTGTGGTCGGCGAGCTTGCCGAGCACGGCCGCCCCCAAGCCCCCGATGCCGAAGGCGACGCCGAAGAACACGCCGGAGATCATGCCGAAGCGGTGCGGCACCAGCTCCTGCGCGAACACGATGATCGACGACGTCGTCGAGGAGATGATGAGGCCGATGATCACTGACAGCACCGCGCTGGCGTAGAGCCCGGCATAAGGCAGCGCCAGCGTGAACGGCAGCGCGCCCAGGATCGAGATCCAGATCACGATCTTGCGGCCGAAGCGATCGCCCAAGGGGCCGCCGAAGAACGCTCCGACCGCATTCGCCGCGAGGAAGATGAAGAGGTAGATTTGCGCTGCCTGCGTCGACACGCCGAAACGGTCGATCAGGTAGAAGATGTAGTAGCTCGACAGGCTCGAGACGTAGAGCTGTTTTGAGAACAAGAGCGCCACCAGCACGAGAAGTGCAACGGCGACACGGCGCGAGCTCGGCCCGCCGGGCTGAGTGTGGACGGGCGCCGCCTTCTTCGTCGTGATCTGCGGCGCGTACCAGCGCCCGATGCGCCAGAGGATGAGAATGGCGAGGAACGCGATCGAAGAGAACCAGGCGATGCTGCCCTGCCCGAACGGCACCACGATCAGCGCGGCCAGCACCGGCCCCATCGACGTGCCGAAGCTACCGCCGAGCTGAAACACCGATTGCGCAAAACCGTAGCGGCCGCCGGAGGCGAGCCGCGCGATGCGCGCGGATTCGGGATGAAACACCGCCGAGCCGAGGCCGACCAGCGCGGCGGCGACGAGGATGACGAGATATTGCTGCGCAACGCTGAGCAGCAAGAGGCCGAAGAAGGTCGAGGCCATGCCGATCGACAGCGAGTAAGGCTGCGCCTTCTTGTCGGTGTAGTGCCCGACCACCGGCTGCAGCAGCGAGGCCGTGAACTGGAAGGCCAGCGTGATCATGCCGATCTGCGCGAAGTCGAGCGCGTAGGTGTCCTTCAGGAGCGGATACACCGAGGCGATCAGCGACTGCATGGTGTCGTTGAGGAAGTGCGAGAAGCTGATGCCTGCAAGCACGACATAGGCCGGCCCGGCGGCCTTCGCGGCAGATTTGGCAGCAGCGGGCGCAACGTCGGCGACGACGACGGGCTCGGCCAGCGTTTCCGCAGGTACGACGACAGGCTTGTTCAATGCAGCGATCCCGGCAGGCGCGGCGAACCGCCGCATCCGCTCATTACGATGCAAGGGGCGGTGGAACCAGCGTCAATCGCAAATGGCTGGGATGCGTCTCTGAGCAACCGGCAACATAGGTAACAGTTCAGACCGACGACATGGGTAACACAATTCTCGTTTCGTTCAGGTCTGTTG
>NZ_JAFCJZ010000010.1 GCF_018130765.1 Bradyrhizobium iriomotense | reverse complement strand
TCACCTTCAAGAACGGCCTCGAATACTTCCATGCCGTCGCAGCAGGATGGAGCCTCAGAGATATGTGCATGCCCTAGCGCGAAGGCGGGGACCCATAACCCCAGGGAGAAATTGCGGCGCGAACTGGTAACTACGAGTCTTCGCCAAACCACTTCCTGTGGTTATGGGTCCCGGATCTGCGCTCCGCTTCGCTGCGCTTGTCCGGGACGACATCGGAGTTTTATTCCGCTCGCACCCGCATCAATAGCCCCAGCCCTGCGACGAAGAACACCACCAACACGGCCATGCCGGCCTTCTGGCTCGCGGTCGCCGCGGTGATCATGCCGATCAGCAGCGGGCCGATGAAGGACGTCACCTTCCCGGTCAGCGCGAACAGGCCGAAATACTGCGCGATGCGATCCTTGGGCGCGAGGCGGATCAACAGCGTGCGGGAGGCCGCCTGAAGCGGACCGCCGGCGGCGCCGATGAGGCAGCCCAGCACGAGATAGGCGCGCTCTGCGGCGGCGGCAAACAGCGCACCGCCGGGCTCGGGCGGCGCGACCTTGATGAAGAAGATCGAATCCTTGTCGACCAGAAGGATCGCCGCCACCGACAGCAGCAGGACCAGCAGGCTGCCGGCAATGACGCGCTTCGGCCCGAGACGATCATCGAGCTTGCCGCCGAGCCATGCGCCGAACGTGCCGGCAATCGCGAGCATGATGCCGAAGCTGCCGATCTGGATCGTGTGCCAGCCGAACGTGCCCGCGGCGTAGATGCCGCCGAACGCAAACAGCGACACCAGGCCGTCGGTGTAGATCATGTTGGCAAGCAGGAACGCCGCGAGCGACTTTTGCTGCGGCAGACCCTTGATCGATTGCTTGAGCTCCAGCAGGCCCTCGCGCAGCGCCTCCCGCACCGGCAGCTTCGCCGGATAGTCCGGCGTGAACAGGAACAGCGGCGTCACAAAGACGATGAACCACAGCCCGGTCAGCGGTCCGACGATGCGGTCGCCCTGGTGCGTGGCGGGATCGAGCCCGAACAACGGCTTGAAGCCGAGCAGCGTGCGTCCGGTCTCGGGGTTGGCGGCGAGGAAGCCGAGCACGATGATTAGGCTGACGATGCCGCCGATGTAACCCGTGGCCCAGCCGGTGCCGGAGAGCCGGCCGATCCGCTCCGGCGGCACCAGGGTCGGCATCATTGCGTTGTTGAAGACCGTGGCGAATTCCGCACCGACGCTGGCAAGTGCCACCGCGGTGAGCAACGGCGGAATGACCGAGGGATCGCCGGGCTTGCCGATCCACAGCGTGCAGGATGCCAGCACCAGCAACGTGCCGAACCCTGCGATCCAGGGCTTCCTGCGGCCGGACGCATCCGCGATCGCCCCGAGCACCGGCGACAGCAGCGCGATGGCGAGACCCGCAGCCGCCATTGCGAAGCCCCATAGCGATTGGCCCGTGGCAGGATTCGGCGCAACGCTGGTCGCGAAATAGGGCGCAAACACGAAGGTCGTGATCAGCGTGAAATAGGGCTGCGCGGCCCAGTCGAAGAAGATCCAGCTGACGACAGCCGCGCGCGGCGGATAGGTCCGCTGCACGCCCGCCATGCGCACATCGGGGGCGATCGTCGTCATTCCGAAGTCCTCATCACGAACAGTTTTGTCTCTCTTAGCGCAAACCGTATAGCATTGAGGAGAGGCGTGTGAACCTGCCCGAGGCCACGGCGGAAATTTGATAATGTCGTCATATTGGACCCGGCGGACATTTGTCGCCTTCTTCTCCATTCTGGCGCTCGGACTTGCGCCTGCGACCGCGCAGGATGCGCGGCGGGCTTATGTTCCGCCGCCGCTCGATACGGTGCATGCCGTTGCCGCCGAGCACGGCATGGTGGTGGCGCAGGAGAAGATCTCCGCGCAGGTCGGCGCCGACATCCTGCGACGCGGCGGCAATGCGGTCGATGCCGCGGTCGCGACCGGCTTTGCGATGGCGGTAACCTATCCGCGCGCCGGCAATATCGGCGGCGGCGGTTTTATGGTGATCCACTCCGCCGAACATAACGAAGACGTCACAATCGACTATCGCGAGACCGCGCCGGCCGCGACCACGCCGCAGATCTTTCTCGGTGCGGACGGCAAACCTGATCCGGCGAAGTCTCGCGATTCCGCGCTCGGGGTCGGCGTGCCCGGCACCGTTGCCGGTTTTTCCCTGGCGTTGGAGAAATACGGCTCGGGCCAGTTCACGCTGGCGCAGCTGCTCGAGCCGGCGATCGCGCTCGCCCGCGACGGATTCGTCGTCAGCGATGACATCGCCGACAGCTTGCCGGGCTGGCACCGGCGCCTCGCGCGCTGGCCTTCCTCGGCAAAGATTTTTTCACGTCCTGACGGCGCTTCGCTCGGCGAAGGCGATCGGCTGGTGCAGGGCGATCTTGCCGATACGCTGTCAGCCGTCGCCGCGCAGGGGCCGCGCGGCTTTTACGAGGGCCCGGTTGCGGAGAAGCTCGCCAGGGCGCTGTCGGATGCCGGCGGCATCATGACGACGGCCGACCTGAAGGCCTATCAGCCGGTGATCCGCACGCCGGTGCGCGGCAGCTATCGCGGCTACGACATCGTCTCGATGCCGCTGCCGTCCTCCGGCGGCGTGGTGCTGGTGGAGACGCTCAACATCCTCGAAGGCTTTCAGCTCAGTGATCTGAAGCAGGGATCGCCGGCATCGCTGCATCTCCTCGTCGAGGCCATGAAGCGCGCCTATGCGGATCGCGCGCGCTATCTCGGTGATCCCGCTTTCGTCAACGCGCCGATCGAGACCCTCACGTCAAAGGACTATGCGGCCAAGCTCCGCGCGGGCATTTCCACCGATCGCGCCACGCCGTCAAAACAGCTGGCATCCGCCGCCGACGCGCCGCGCGAGGGCAGCAACACCACGCATTATTCTGTCGTCGACAGCCGCGGCAATGCGGTCAGCAACACCTACACGCTGAATTTCAGCTACGGCGTCGGCCTCGTTGCCGAAGGCACCGGCGTGCTGCTCAACAACGAGCTCGACGATTTCACCGCGGCGGTCGGCGCCTCCAACGCCTACGGCCTCGTCGGTTACGAGCCCAATCTGCCCGGCCCCGGCAAGCGGCCGCTCTCCTCGATGTCGCCGACCATCGTCTTGAAGGACGGCAAGCCGGTACTGGTGACCGGTTCGCCCGGCGGCAGCCGGATCATCTCCACCGTGCTCCAGGTGATCGTGAACGTGCTCGACTACAAGATGGATGTCGCTGCTGCCGTCGCCGCGCCGCGGCTGCATCATCAATGGCTGCCGGACGAGGTGCGCATCGAGCGCGGCTTCTCCGACGAGGTCCTGTCCGGGCTGAAGGCCATGGACCACGTCATCGTCGAGCCGATGGGGCAGACCTCCGCCAATTCGATTCTCGTGACACCGAATGGTCCCCTCGGCGCGCCCGATCCGCGCACGCGCGGCGCGGAAGCCGCAGGACAGTAAGCGCGTCGTTGCATGGCAAGGCAGTGCGCGCACGCTTGCGCAGGCCGACGCGCACCGCCCCGGAATGACGGGGCTAACTACCGTCCCACCTGATACGGCCCGCCCTTCTCCAGCGCACGCGCATAGGCCGGGCGCGCATGAATGCGCTCCAGGAACGCCATCGCCTTGGGATGGCCCTGCTCCAGCCCGCCGCGCGCTTGCGCGGCTTCCAGCGGGAAGCTCATCTGGATGTCGGCGGCGGTGAACTCGCTGCCGGCAAACCACTCGCTCTTCGCAAGCTCGCCTTCCCAATAATCCATGTGCTGCTTGAGCTGCGGATTGACCAGCGCGGTCAGCGCCTGGTTGCAGACCTTGCGCACCAGCGGACGAAGCAGCGCCGGCGCGCGCTTCGGCATCAGCGTGAACAGCAGCTTCAGGAGCAACGGCTGCATCGCCGAGCCCTCCGCATAGTGCAGCCAATAGGTGAAGCGCAGCCGCTCCGGCGTGTTCGGCGGCGGGATCAGCCGGCCGTTGCCGTAGGTGGCGATGAGATATTCGATGATCGCGCCGGACTCAGCGATCGTGTTGCCGTTGTCGGTGATGACAGGCGACTTGCCGAGCGGGTGGATCGCGCGCAGCTCCTTCGGCGCGCGCATGTCCGGCTGGCGCTGATAGCGCACGATCTCGTAGGGCACGCCTAGCTCTTCGAGCAGCCACAGCACGCGCTGTGAGCGCGAATTGTTGAGGTGGTGAACAGTCAGCATCGTGAGGTCCCCAGGCTAGACGTGGTCGATCGTCCGGGCCGTTCGTGCCAGCCCGGGAACACAATGTCGAGCCGTCGGCGTGGATATTTTCACCCGGGTATATTGACGTCGATAATTTACCCGGGTATTAAAGAGCCCAGCATCGTCAAAAATGGCAATGATTCCAATGCAGAAGATTTTCACCGCCTTTCAGGGCCAGCGCCGCCTGGTGTCCGGGCCGGCAGGAGAGGTCGCACTGGTCGTCAAGCGGGTGGCGCAACGGCCGGACGAGCCCATCATCATCTCCGAGGACGCTACGGGCCGTTCGATCGACTTCGACCTGCGCGGCGGGGACCGCGAGGTGCTGGCGCGCCTGGCGAAGCTTGTCCCGCCCCCGGTCGAGGAGACCGAACCACCGAGCGAGCCGCGCGGACGCGGCCGGCCGAAGCTCGGCGTGGTCGCGCGCGAGGTGACGCTGTTGCCGCGGCACTGGGAGTGGCTCGGCGCGCAGCCGGGCGGCGCCTCGGTCGCGCTGCGAAAACTCGTCGACGAAGCAAGGCGCGCCAGCGGCGACAAGGACCGCGAGCGGCAGGCGCGCGATGCGGCCTATCATTTCATGTCGACCATGGCTGGCAATTTGCCGCAGTTCGAGGAAGCCTCGCGCGCGCTGTTCGCGGATGACCGGCGACGCTTCACCGGACTGATCGCCGACTGGCCCGCCGACATCCGCGACCACATCGTCAAGCTCGCCTACAGCGACCGCGCTTAGGCGCGCTTCTCTCTCAACCCCATCGACGCCCCAAGCCGCGCGCATTGCGCGGCAACGGCTTCGCACGCCCTGATGAAAGGCAAATCCATGTCTGCTCCGAAACCGCTCTGGACAACATTCCTCCGCTTTCTCGCGCCGCTGATGCTGAGCAACGCACTGCAATCGCTGTTCGGCACCGTCAGCAATGTCTATCTCGGCCAGATGATCGGCGTCGACGCGCTAGCAGCGGTGTCGGCGTTCTTCCCCGTGATGTTCTTCCTGTTTGCCTTCGTCATGGGCCTGAGCACCGGAGCCACCGTGCTGATCGGCCAGGCTTTTGGCGCGGGCGAGCACGGCAGGATCAAGAGCGTGGTGGGCACGACGCTCGCAGTCGGTCTCTTGCTGTCGGTCTCGGTTGCGCTGGTCGGCGGGATCTTCAGCCGGCAGTTGATGATGATGCTCGCGACGCCCACAAACATCCTGGACCAAGCCAGTGCCTATGCACGCATCGTGCTGCTCACGATGCCGCTCGGCTTCGTCTTCCTGCTGATGACGGCGATGATCCGCGGCGTCGGCGACGCGCTCACGCCGCTGCTGGCACTGGCGCTATCGACGACGATTGGGCTGATCCTGACGCCGATGCTGATCCGCGGCACCTTCGGATTGCCGGCCGTCGGCATCACCAGCCCGGCATGGGCGGCGGCAATCGCCAACGCGCTGACGCTGATCGCGCTGGCCGTCTATTTGCTGCGGAAGAACCATGCGCTCGCACCGGACGCTGCATTGCTGGGTCATCTCCGGCTCGATCGCGCCATGCTCGGAAAAATTCTCGGCATCGGGCTGCCGAGCGCGATCGGCATGGTGGTGATGGCGATCGCCGAACTGGTGCTTCTCGGCCTCGTCAACGGTTTTGGCTCGAACGCCACCGCGGCCTACGGCGCTGTCAACCAGGTGATGGGCTATACGCAGTTCACGGCGATGTCGATTTCGATCGCGGTCTCGATCCTCGGCGCCCAGGCCGTCGGCGGCGGCGACAGGGCCCGGCTCGACGGCATCGTGCGAACCGGCCTTGCGTTGAACATCATCCTGACCGGCGGCCTGGTCGCGCTGATCTATCTCGCGCCGCGCGCGGTGCTCGGGATCTTCATCACCGACGGCGCCGTGCTCGATCTGGCAAAGTCGCTGCTCGACATCGCCCTGTGGAGCTCGGTGCCATTTGGCCTCGCCACGGTGTTCTCAGGCGCGATGCGTGCTGCCGGCGTCGCCTTCACGCCGATGCTGCTGTCGATCTTCGCGATCGTCGCGATCGAGCTGCCGGCGGCGATCATTCTCAGCCGCACCGTTGGCCTGACGGGCGTGTGGGCCGCCTATCCCATCGTGTTCTGCGCCATGTTCCTTTTGCAGATGGGCTATTACCTGCTGGTGTGGCGCAAGCGGGCAATCCGGCGCCTGATCTGACCCGTCAAAGTATTATGACCGTCATTAAACGATGGACCTGTGGCGCAGCCTGCGCCACAATGCCAAAAAAGCGCCTCCAGGGAGAACGAACTTGCCCCGCACAGCCCCGCAATTCCTGTTCGATTTCGGCAGCCCGAACGCCTATCTCAGCCATCTCGCGATCCCGGCGATCGAAGAGCGGATCGGCGTCAAATTCGAATATGTGCCGATCCTGCTCGGCGGCATCTTCAAATCGACCAACAACAAGTCGCCGGCCGAGACGCTCGCCGGCGTCAAGAACAAGCGCGAGTTTCAGCAGGTCGAGACCGAGCGCTTCATCAAGCGCTTCAAGGTGCAGCCCTATGTCATGAATCCCTTCTTCCCCGTCAACACGCTGAACCTGATGCGCACCGCGATCGCGGCGCAGCTCGAGGGCGTGTTCGAAAAATATGTCGAGGCGGCCTTCCACCACATGTGGCGCGAGCCGAAGAAGATGGACGACCCTGAAATTGCGATGAAGGCGCTGGCGTCCTCCGGCCTCGATGCGCAAAAGCTGTTCGCCCGCGCCGGGGAACCGGAAGTGAAGGGCAAGCTGATCAAGAACACCGAGGAGGCGGTCGCCCGCGGCGCCTTCGGCTCGCCGACCTTCTTCGTCGGCAACGAGATGTTTTTCGGCAAGGAGCAGCTGCGCGAGGTCGAGGAAATGGTGCTGGAGAAGTAGACCCTCCTTCGCCGGCGACGGAATGTGATCGCGGCAGCATTCTGGATTGCTTCGCTTCGCTCGCAATGACGACTATAGATGGACCGCCAATAGCAACAAAAAGGAATATCCCATGCGTATCCTCGTGGTCGGCGCCGGCGCCATCGGCGGCTATTTTGGTGGCAGGCTGTTGCAGGCCGGCCGCGACGTCACCTTCCTGGTCCGGCCGCGCCGCGCCAGCGAGCTGGCGAGCGCCGGTCTCGTCATCAAGAGCCCGAATGGCGACGTGACCCTGAAGAATCCGCCCACCGTGCAGGCCGACGCGCTCAAGGACAAGTTCGACGTCGTGCTGCTCAGCTGCAAGGCCTTCGACCTCGACGACGCCATCAAGTCGTTTGCCCCGGCGGTCGGCCCGAACACGTCGATCATCCCGATGCTGAACGGCATGAAGCATCTCGATACGCTGGATGCCAAGTTCGGCAAGGAGCGGGTGCTCGGCGGACTCTGCGCCATCGCCGCGACGCTGAACGAGAAGCACGAGGTGGTGCAGCTCCAGCCGATGCAGTCGCTCAATTACGGCGAGCGCGACGGGAAGCTGTCTGACCGCGTCAAGGCGATCGACGAGGCCTTCAAGAGCGGCATCAATGGCGCCACCGCCAGCCAGAACATCATGCAGGACATGTGGGAGAAGTGGGTGCTCCTCTCCTCGCTCGCCGCAAGCACCAGCCTGATGCGCACCTCCGTCGGCAATATTTTGGCCGCTCCCGGCGGCCGGGATTTCCTGCTCGGCATGCTCGATGAGACCAGCGCGGTCGCTACGGCGTCCGGCTATCCGCCGGGTGGCCCGTTCTTCGAGCGCATCAAAGGCAATTTCACCACCGAGGGATCGCCGATGACCGCGTCGATGTTCCGCGACATCAAGGCGGGCCTGCCGGTCGAGGCCGATCACGTCATCGGCGACCTCATCGCCCGCGCCGATGCCGCCAAGGTGCCGGTGCCGAAGCTGCGCATCGCCTACACGCATCTGAAGGCGTATGAGAAGCAGCGGGCGGGGTAGCTCGCTCGCGCTCCAGACACCGCTGTCGTCCCGGACAAGCGTAAGCGCAGATCCGGGACCCATAGGACATGGCGCGCGACGCCGTCACTTCGAGTCCCCATAACCACATCTTGCTGTGGTTATGGGTCCCGGATCTGCGCGCGCTTTGGGCGCGCTTGTCCGGGACGACGGCAGAGTTTGTGGCTACACTTTCCGCTATTTGAGATTCGCCAGATAATGCGAGACGGCCGTGATTTCCTCGTCGCTCATGTGATACGCGACATCGGCCATCGCCGCGACGCCGCCGCCCACGCGGGCGCCCGCCTTATAATCATGCAGCGCCTTGACAAGATACTCCTCACGCTGCCCCGCGAGCCGCGCGACGGCCTTGGTGCCGGCAAAGCTGTCGGTATGGCATGAGGCACAGCGGCGGCCGACGGCGACTTGCGCGCCTTTTTTCGACAGATCCGGATCGTTGTCTTCCGCTGCCTTCGGCGACGTCATTTGCGAAAAGTAGGCGCCGAAATTGCGGATGTCCTCGTTGGTAATCTCTTCCGCGATCGGCTGCATCTGGTCGTTCTTGCGCGAACCCGCGCGGAAGAACACGAGCTGCCACTGGATGAACTGATCAGGCTGGCCGGCCAGCGAAGGGATGTTCTCCGTCTGAGAAATGCCGTTTTCGCCGTGACAGCCGGAGCAGGCGGATGCCTTGTCCTTGATCGCGACATTGTCGGCGGCGCCGACTGGAAGGGCGCCGAGCGTCAGGAGCGCAATCGCGCTGATTGCGTGCGAGGTGAACTGCCGGCGCATGATGGGAATTCCGATCTGTCGAGTTCGTCATTCGGGGGCGGCCGCTGGGCGAGCGCCCGGAATCCATAACCACCAATCGGGGTTATGGGTTCCGGATTGCGCGCCGGTAGCGCGCAATCCGGAACGACGGCGTAGAACGTTGAAATGAATGAGGCTGCGACCATCGCGCGGTCGCAGCCTCTTCTCGTGTCGCGCTACTTCTTGCTGTAGCTGATGCGATAGATCGCGCCGGCCCAATCGTCGGCGACGAGGATCGAGCCGTCCTTGGCGAGGATGATATCGGCGGGACGGCCGAGATAGCCCTGGTCGCCCTCGATCCAGCCGGAGGCGAACACCTCCTGCTTGGCGTTCTTGCCGTCGGGTCCGACGATCACGCGCATGATTCGGGCGCCCTGGTACTTGTGCCTGTTCCAGGAGCCGTGCTCGGCGATCAGGATGTTGTTCTTGTACTCGGCGGGAAATTGGTCGCCGGTGTAGAACTTCATGCCGAGCGGAGCGACGTGTGCGCCGAGGTTCAGCACCGGCGGCGTGAACTCCGAGCATTTGTGGCCCATCGCGAACTTCGGATCCGGCAGGTCGCCCTGGTGGCAATAGGGATAGCCGAAATGCTCGCCCATCTTGCTGATCATGTTCAGCTTGTCCGACGGCAGATCGTCGCTGACCCAGTCGCGTGCGTTCTCGGTGAACCAGTATTTGCCGGTGCGCGGATCGACGTCGCCGCCGACCGAGTTGCGGACGCCGAGCGCATAAATCTCGGCATTGCCGGTCTTGGGATCGACGCGGCGGATCTGCGACACGCTGGTCGGGGGAATGCCGACATTGAAGGGCGGTCCGAACGGCAGGAAGAACCAGCCCTCCTTGTCGACCGCGATGTACTTCCAGCCATGCGCGGCATAGGACGGCATGTCGTCATAGACGACCTTGCCCTGGCCGAGATTGTCGAGATTGGCCTCGGCATTGTCGTAGCGGATCAGCTTGTCGACCGCGATGACATAGAGCGCGCCGTCCTTGAAGGCGAGACCCGTGGGCATGTTCAGCCCCTTGAGGATGGTCTTGACCTCCTTCTTTCCGTTGTTGTCCTTGATGGCATAGACGTTGCCGAGGCCGAACGAGCCGACGAACAGCGTGCCCTTGTCACCCCAGGCCATCTGCCGCGCGGCGAGAACGCCGGGCGCATAGACCTCGATCTTGAAACCGGCCGGCAGCTTGATCTTCTTCATCATCGCCGCAAGCTCGGCCTCCGAGGCGCCGGTCGGCGGGCCCGAGGGCGGCGCGAGGCCCTTCTGCGCCTCGGTCTCGTCGCCGAGGAACCAGTCATCCGGCGGATGGGTCCAGAACTCCTTGGTGCCGGATTCGTATTTCTTCAGTACCCGGTTTTTGTCCTGCTGCTGCGCATTAACAACGCTGGTCCCGGCAAGAAGGGCAACCGCTGCAAGCGCCAACACGGATCGATGGAACATCGATGTCATCGCGTCACTCCCCTAAGGCAGCCGTCAGGGCTGCACGTTCTTGTTTTGCTGTTTGAGTAGGCGAAGTTCGGAGTCTGTCAGGACGACAGACGTAAAAAGGTTAGCACATCTGCGAGCGGTGAGAAGCGCATCGCGTGTGCTGTGGTTGCGCTCAATAAAAGTTGAGACGGATTTGCTGCGGACGCGGGCACAGCAGCGGCAACGATCTCGCTGCAACGCGGAATCGGAGAAGCGCGTGGCTCAATTTGCAGGCAGCGGGAAGGGCCCAAATAAAGAAATGCGAAAACAACCCCATGCACAGTAGAACGGCCGAGCCCGCGTCGCGCACGGTGAACCCGGACAGACGCTTGATGCGTCGAGCAAAACAACGAACACGGCGCTTAGAAGGCGATGGGGTAGGGCCCGTCGTCAAACACCGCATCATGATAGCCTTTCGACCCGACCTCGCGCGCCAGCGTGCTGCGGAAATCCTGGTCCGCACGGAGGCACTGCAGCACATGCGCAAAGTCGAATTCGGGCCGCCAGCCCAGCTCGCGCCGGGCGCGCGCGTTGACATAGACGCGGTCGAGCTGCGGAAACAGGCGCCAGCCGCGCGCCGCGTAGAGCTGCGCACAATCCGGATAGAGGGCGCGCACGACGCCTGCCGCGTCATCCGCCAGCGCCGCGAGATGATGCGGCTCGAACGGGCTCGTGGCCGAGACGATGTAGCGGGCAAAACCGATTTTTGGCGCGCGCTCGACGGCGAGCAGATGGGCGCTCACGGCGTCCGCTATGTCGAGCCGGCGATAGAGCAGCTCGTTGGCCTGTGCGTTGTCCAGCGGATAGGTCGACCGCAGCGCCGGATCGTCATCGTCCTCCGGAAAGAAGCGCGAGGTCCTGAGGACAACGACCGGCAAGCCGCGCTCGCGAAAGAACAGCTCGCACAGCGTCTCCGCCATCAGCTTGGTCGTGCCGTAGATGTTCTTCGGCACCGGCGGCAGCTCCTCGGTGACCCACACCGCCGCCTGCCCCGCTTCGGGGCGCAGCTGCGAGCCGAACGCGCTGGTGGTGCTGGTGAAGACGAAGCTCTTCATACCGGCCGCCGCGGCCGCCTCGAGCAAATTGAGCGTGCCGGTGACATTGGTATCGACGAAGTCCTGCTTCGTGTGGGTCGCCACATGCGGCTTGTGCAGCGTCGCGGTGTGGATCACGGCGGAGACGCCGTCCATCTGGCGCCGCCCGAACGTCGGATCGACGATCGAGCCGACGGCATCGGTGAAGGGGGAGGGCTTCAGATCGACCCCGCGCGCGGGCGAACCTCGCCCGCGGAGCATCCGCAAAAGGGCCTCCCCGAGGTGGCCTGCGCTGCCGGTGACCAGAATTGTCATTTCAAACCCATAACAGCCGCCAGCGGCGTGGAAAACCACTGCCCGGTCGGTTCCGCTGGATGCTCTGGGAAAAATTGGAGCAGGCGAAGGGGCTCGAACCCTCGATCGCGACCTTGTCGCTGTCCGACCCGCCCAGAACCAATGTAAGGTCTGTCGATCGTTTTTTTTGACGCGGGCCATCCCCGCGCATCACCTTGCAGCGTTCGTTGCCGCAAGACGGCTGCCTTGGCAAAACGCCGGATGATCTGCGAGCCCATTCCAGAGATGGATGCTAACCGTGAAATCGTCGTCAAGGACTTGCGGGACGCACCTCGACGGTTCGCGCTCACGATGCGCCTTGACCCCGCCACCTTTTACAAAGGACCGTCACGGCCAACGTGGTTGAGCCAGCCACGCGCAGGGCGCTAGGGTGATCGGTCCAAGCTCCAACCGATCGGCGCGAGGTAAAATCGTGTTTTCCACAGCACGGGACGGGGCCGCCCCCTCCGGGCGACTGGATTGAACTGCCTGACACCATCTGTTATTTGTGGTTGCACTGTGGAGCGATTGGCGGCGCGCCGCCGTTTTCTTTGGCAAAGCATTGGATGCGTATCTTCAGATTGCGGAGTCTGTACTGCGCTCGACTCGTGCGCCGATGACCCCGCGTGAGATTCTGAAGCGCGGGCTTGCATTGGGCAAAGTGCCGCCAAGGCTGCATGGCAAGACTCAGCATAAGACGCTTCAAGCGCGGATTAGCGAAGACATCTTGCTGCGCCGAGAACGTAGCTCATTTTTTCGAACGAAGCCCGGCGTGTTTTTCTTGCGTGAGTTCATAACTGACACATCGATTCCGGAAAAGTATAGAGTTCCCATTATTGCGCGGCGTAGACAGCGCGAATTAGCAGTTCGTCAAGCGCTCGCGTTTGATGCGCAGACGGTTGAAGGCCTGTGCGCAAGTACCTGCTCGGTCTCTGCACAACAAATACTCGGCTTGCTGCAAGCCCATCAATTTCACTACGCACGCAGCACCAAAGATGCGCGCTCGGACGACGTGCTCGTTTGGGCGTTCATGCTAGTGCTGCGAGACAACGCCGTCTTGACGTATCGCCATGGCCGCTACCGTGAAGATCGCGATAGCTTCCTTCGAAAGCGATCTCTCGGATTTTTCTCCCCGGTAGTGCAAGACGACTTGAGTTTGTTCGACCAAAATGACCACGGCATCGTCGCCAGTGGCTTACGTGCGTTGAATGTGGACTTGAATTTGAATGCTGAATACGAGTTGGCTGACTCGGCTCGCTTGGACAGCTTTGTGTGCACGTGCGAAGAGAAAGGTACTCGAAATCTGTTGGCCGTCGTGTATTTCGATTGCCCTAAATGGTTTGAACCGTTGACGCGCCGGTTAGCTATCAACGATCTTAGGTGGCACGACCTGTCCACTCCCGTTAATTACACCGAAGATTTTGACCCGTGGTCGCAACTTGTACTAGACCATGCCCAGCGTACTGTGGGGAAAGTACAACCTTCCGATGAGGCGCCGTGTAAAGCGATTTATTAGCGCAGAAGAAGAGGCCTATGTTCGGCTTCTAATCGGGAATCAAGACTCGGAAAATCGAAAAATAGGCCTTGAAACGCTTTGCAAACTCTACCGCTCGGGGTTCGTCCTTCGCGAGCGAGATGTTGTGGTCGTACACACAATGGGATTGCTGTACGACCAAGAGCCGCGCGTTCGTCGTTGGGCTCTCAACGCCCTAGCTCTTATCGGCACGAAAGAACAAGTCGCCGCAGTTTTGGAGGCGATCAAGCGCAACGAATCTGACCCTGATATTTTGGCCGCAGGTATCGCAGCCCTTTGCGCGATCGTTGACGCGGAAGAAGCCCGTCGCCAACTGAAGAGCGCCAACTTGCCTATCGAGGGGGCCATTCTTCTTGCTGCGGCTCAACAGAGTACCAGCTTCAATGAAGAACTTCGTGGCACGCGGATCAACATTGACACTGCCGATATCCCTCAACTGAGGCTAGCATCGATTTTGATTGGTCTTGGCAAGGCGCCAGAGAATTTTTTTGACGCCAAGTTCGAAAATCGTCAAGTCATAGGGAGTTTGAATGGGCACGATGACAGAATAGTTGCGCAGTACTCAGTGTGGGCAATTTGCGAAAACAAGACGTTGGGACCTAAAGCGCTTGGAGTAAAGCTAAAGGAAATTGAAGGGCGGCCCGAAAAGGTCAGAAAGTATGTGTATCAGACAATCGCGAGCAATGCCGCTGCGGCGAGAAAGAATCTCGACTTGCTCGTGCAGGGATCGGAGGACAAATCGGATGAGGCACGCAACGGGCTGGCGATAGGTTTGCGAGACACCTTCTTCGACTCCATTGAAGAGCTCGTATTAGAATGGTGGCCCGACGAACAGACCGAAAGCGTCCGTCAACGTCTCTTGGAGCACATGGCGGCACAGTCGGCAAAATGCTCGCTCTATAAGGAGCCAGTGTTGCAGATTTACAGGGATGCTCCTACAAACTCGCTAACGCGGAGCCGTCTTGAATCGGCAGCACGCGGAACTGAATTGCGCACTACGATGCGCGTCATCGCTTATGACGCGGAGGGCGCTGATCTATTTGGTTATGATCACGTGCCACAACGCGTGCGTTCATTCGACGGTCCGGAAACGCCCTTGCAGAGAGCCAAAAAAATAAAGGTTCTACTAGTAACTGCGCTTCCTAAAGAAGCCGCCGCGGTGATGGCAACGTTCGATTCAAGCGAAACGCTCGGTGTGCCGGGTGATCCCAACTTTTACGAGATCGGTGTTTATGAGCACAACCATGTACGGCGCGAGGTACTGACGGCATCTTCCGGTATGGGGACGCTGAACGCCAGTGCGCTGACGACGAATGCTTTGCGATCATTTCCGCAACTTGAGCATATCGTAATGGTCGGAATCGCTGGTGGCTGCCCTAATCACGAAAGAGCAGACGAGCATGTGAGATTGGGTGATATCGTTACGTCCGGGGGCAATGGGATCATTGCGCACGACTTCGTTAAAGAGACAGTCGATGGGCGCGAGATTCGCAGTGCGCCGCAAAGGGCCAGTGCAACATTAATGGGGATGGCGGCACGCCTTCAGGCTGAAGCGTTGATGGGGCGGCGGCCGTGGGATGCAATTGCCGCATCTGCACTTGATCGCCTTGGCGCCGATTACGCGCGTCCGGCCAACGAAACAGATGTGCTCCACAACGGCGCGGAAATCATCGGCCATCCACCTGATGGGCAACGGCGCGACGGGCTGCCAAGGGTGTTTTCAGGCGTCATCGCAGCCGCGGACACGTTACTGAAGAATGCCGCGACGCGCGATCAGTTGAGAGAACGCTTCAACGTCCGAGCGGTGGAGATGGAAGCAAGCGGGGTGCAAGACGCTGCGTGGCACGCCAACAAGGATATTTTTGTCGTCCGAGGGATTTGCGACTATTGCGATAAGGCAAAGAGCGACGTCTGGCAGAACTACGCCGCGTTGGTTGCTGCGGCGTACGCCCGTGCTTTAGTCCAAGCCATGCCGGGGGGTTGGTTTTAGCGCTGCGCTGTTCGCTGTCCTGTCTAGCGCGGTGCGGCCCGACTCGGTCATACTGCAAGGACTCACTGGCCGCGGGGTGCTTGGAAAGCGACCTATGAGACTCAATCGACGCTCGGTCACGATCGTCATCCGCGTCAACGTGGCCGGCTGCCTATTCGGGCTCGCCGCGATTATTAAGGCGCTGCTCTAACGAAGCGAAGGCCCGCCCTATCCGGCGGGCCTTTTTCGCGCAGCCGGGCTCGCAGCCCGCCCGCCCGTGCGCTCGCCTGTGGTTGGTCGTCGATACTCTTAAGCGACGGAGCGGGACGTTCCGTGACCGCATTGGCGGCGGTTTCTAACTCGGCGCGGTTGTTCAGCAGCGCGGCGTTAATGCGCGATGACGCGATGAAGGGGAAGCCGATCAGTACCTTCACGGGGTTGCCCTACGCGTCGTCGGCGAGCCACACCACA
Organism: Bradyrhizobium iriomotense; assembly: GCF_018130765.1. Lineage (GTDB taxonomy): Bacteria > Pseudomonadota > Alphaproteobacteria > Rhizobiales > Xanthobacteraceae > Bradyrhizobium > Bradyrhizobium iriomotense_A. Next base: position 247,734 of record NZ_JAFCJZ010000010.1, on the reverse strand, counting down.
AAGACCGGATAGCCGAAGTGTTCGGGCCGGTATTCGAGGTTGGACTCGTCATCTGCGGAAGGCCGCCTGCTGGGGTAGTTGTCGCGAAGCTTGAGCGACAGTCGAATCTCCTGTCGGATATGGCGCAGTTTATCATGCCCGAGCAGAGAGCCGGTCACCGGTCGTTCACGGGGCCGCCACCCCTCCGGCCGCCGTGCGGCGCGCCGTTCAGCCTTTGTATGGCGTGAAGGTCCCCGCGCTCAGAGCTTTACCCCTGCCCGAAAAGAAACGCGGTCGCGCTCCCCGAAGGGAGCCCGTAACTTTATGACGATGCTCTAGGAAAAATTGGAGCGGGCGAAGGGGCTCGAACCCTCGACCCCGACCTTGGCAAGGTCGTGCTCTACCACTGAGCTACACCCGCATCCTGTGTCGGTCGCGTGACGCGCCGGCAACGGCTGTCGTATGCCAAAAGCGGGAGGGGAATGCAACAGCTACCGGCAGCATAGATTCGCAATTGGGAGCCCTAAATAGACCCCGAATGCGGCCAAATCGCCCGAAAACGCCCCGGAACCGGCGAATCGGCCCCGATGGATTGAAATTCGGCCCATTCGGCCCAATTTAGGAGCCGACAGCGAAGCATATGCGTTGGCGACGTGCTAAAGAGCCGCCATTCCAGACATCAGACGAGGGGATCCCGTGACGATCATCGACCAGGGTAACGGAGCCGCAAACTCGGCTGCGGCCGATCTGATCAAGGACACCACCACCCAGACCTTCGTGAAGGACGTCATCGAGGAATCGAAGCGCCAGCCGGTGCTGATCGACTTCTGGGCGGAGTGGTGCGGCCCCTGCAAGCAGCTCACCCCCGTGCTGGAAAAAGCGGTCAGGGCGGCCAAGGGCAAGGTCAAGCTGGTCAAGATGAACATCGACCAGCATCCGGCGATCCCGGGCCAGATGGGCATCCAGTCGATCCCGGCCGTGATCGCCTTCGTCAACGGCCAGCCGGCCGACGGCTTCATGGGCGCGGTGCCGGAGAGCCAGCTCAACGCCTTCATCGAAAAGCTGACCAAGGGCGTCACCGCCCCGGGCGAGGTCAACGTCGCCGAGATCGTGCAGGAAGCCGATGCCGTGCTGGCCGAGGGCGACGCTGCGGCGGCCGCGCAGATCTATGCCGAGGCGCTGCAGCATGATTCGACCAACATCGCGGCCCTGGCCGGCCTTGCCAAATGCTACGCCGTCTCCGGCGCGATGGAGCAGGCCAAGCAGACGCTGGCCATGGTGCCGGAATCCAAGCGCAACGATCCCGCGGTGAAAGCGGTGCAGACGACGATCGATCTTGCCGAGCAGGCAGAGCAGCTCGGGCCCGTGGCCGAGCTGGAACAGAAAGTTGCCGCAAACCCGCTCGATCATCAGGCCCGCTTCGACCTCGCGACCGCGCTCAACGCGCAAGGCAACCGGGCGGCGGCCACGGACCAGCTGCTCGAGATCGTCAGGCGCGACCGCAAGTGGAACGATGACGGCGCCCGCAAGCAGCTCGTGCAGTTCTTCGAGGCCTGGGGCGGCACGGATGATGCAACGGTCGAGGGACGAAAGCGCTTGTCGACGATCCTGTTTTCGTAGGGAATGCGCACAAGCGTCAGCGGGGACAAGATGCCGATCAACATCGAATATCGCGGACCCGCCGACCTTCCCGAAATCATTCCGGTGTTTCCGCTGCCGGGCGCGCTGCTATTGCCGCGCGGCCAGATGCCGCTCAACATCTTCGAACCGCGTTACCTCGCGATGGTCGACGATTCCTTCCGCGACGGCCATCGCCTGATCGGCATGATCCAGCCCGACGTGGCGCACTCGCCGAAGAATTCGGACAAGCCGGCGCTGTTCCGCGTCGGCTGCGTCGGCCGCATCACCCAGCTCGCCGAATCCGGCGACGGCCGCTACATCCTCGAGCTCACCGGCGTCTCCCGCTTCAAGGTGGTCGAGGAGCTCGAGGTGCTCACCGCCTACCGGCAGTGCAAGGTGGATTTCTTCACCTTCGTCGACGACTTCACGGCGCGCATGGGCGAGGACCAGGTCGACCGCGAAGCGCTGCTGTCGGTGCTCGCCGATTTCCTGAAGGCCAACAATCTCAAGGTCGACTGGGAGGGCGTCGAGAGTGCGCCCAACGAGGCGCTGGTCAACGCGCTGGCGATGATGTCGCCCTACGGCCCCGCCGAAAAGCAGGCCATGCTGGAAGCGCCCGACCTGAAGACGCGCGCCGAAATCCTCATCGCGGTCACCGAGATGGATCTCGCCAAGAAGCGCACCAGCGGCGACCCGCCGTTGCAGTGAGGGTCTAAAGCATGATCCGGAAAAGTGCGAAGCGGTTTTCCGGAAGGATCATGCGTAAACAACAACCTAAAGCGCGATGACGATTCATCCCAATCTCATCGCGCTTTAGCGGCTCACGCCGCGCGGATGGCTGCTCCGGAACCTCGCCGCAGCATTCTGGTGATGTCGGATGCAGGCATCGGCCGGCTGAAATAATAGCCTTGCGTTTCGCCGCAGCCTTCTTCGCGCAGGATGTCGAGCTGCTCCTTCGTCTCGACGCCTTCGGCGGTCGTCGTCTTGCCGAGGCTGACTGCGAAACGAACCACTGCTCGCGCGAGATGGCGCGCTTCTGCCCGCGTGCTTGATAGTTCGCTGACGAAGCTGCGGTCGATCTTGACCTTGTCGAACGGGAATCTCTGCAGAAAGCTCAGCGATGAATAGCCGGTGCCGAAATCGTCCAGGGCGATCCGCACGCCGAGCTCGCGCAGCTGGGCGAGCACCGCAAAGACGGCTTCGCTGTCATGCATGATCACCGTCTCGGTGACCTCGAGCTCGAGCCTGTGCGGCGCGAGTCCTGAACTCGCCAGCGCGCCGACAATGACCGGAACGAGCTCCTTGCTCCTGAATTGAGCGGGAGACAGGTTGATTGCGATCCTGACATGTGCAGGCCATGTGGCCGCTTCCACGCAGGCGGTCCTCAAGACCCATTCTCCCAGCGGCACGATCAACCCGGTCTCCTCCGCAAGCGGGATGAATTCGCCCGGCAGGACCGGGCCTCGCTGCGGATGATGCCAGCGCAGCAGGGCCTCGAAGCCACGGGTCTTGCCGCTAGCGGCGCCGACGAACGGCTGATAGTGAAGCTCGAATTGACGGTCGATAAGCGCATCCCGCAGGTCGCGCTCCAGGTTGCGGCGCGCATGCATGAGCTCGTCGAGCTCCGGCTCGAAGAAACGGAACGCACCACGTCCACCGCTCTTGGCCGAGTAGAGGGCGAGATCCGCGCTCTTCATGATCACGTCGGAATCGTTGCCATCGCGCGGCGCGATGGCAATGCCGATGCTGGTGCCCACCGTGACGCGGTGATCGCCGAGATCGAAGGGTTCGCAAAGCGCCTTCCTGATGTTCTCGGCAAGGGCGGAGGCCTCCACGGCCGGGTTGGTCACGTAATCGATCACCGCGAACTCGTCGCCGCCAAGCCGAGCGATCACCGCGGTTTCCGTGACGCATTCCCGCAGACGCGCAGCGACGGCGCGCAGCAGCGCATCGCCTGCCGGATGTCCCAGCGTGTCGTTGACTTCCTTGAAGCGATCGAGGTCGAGCATGAGCACAGCCAGATCGAGGCCGCCATTGCGCGTCACCGCGATCGCATGCTCCATCCGCTCTTTGAGCAGCACGCGATTTGGCAGATCGGTCAGCGCATCATGCTGCGCCATATGGGTGATCTTGGCCTCGGACCGGCGCTGCTCGGTCACATCGAGATGCGTGGCCACCCAACCGCCGCCGGCCATGGGCTGTCGCGTTACGCAGATCAACCGACCATCCGAAAACTCGTCGATCCTGCTCGAGACTGCATCGAACGGCAGGGCCGCCAATTTCGAGGTGAAGTGCTCGGCAGCGCCTTCGCTGGTGTCGCCCTTGAGGATGCCGTTCACAACGCGATGCCTGATGATATCGCTGTGCAGCGTCCCCGTTCTCAGCAGTTCCGGCGGGAGCCGATAAAGTTGCGCATAACGCTCGTTGCAGACGACGAGTCGCTTCTCCGCATCGAACATGCAGAGAGCCTCGACCATGTTGTTGATGGCCGTATCCAGTCTGACTGTCTGATCCTGGAGTTCCCTTTGCGAATCTTCCACCTGTTGCCTGGCGAGCGAAAGCTCCCTGATGATTTGCTCGAATCGGCTGGTTCTGGTCGCAAGCCGACGATCCGCCAGCACGCCGACGAAGCTCATCCCGAGCAGCGACAGGGCCACACCCGCAATTGCGATGGCGAGGAAGGTGGGCGAAAGCGACAATCCATCGTGTGTCAGCGTCAGGTCTGGAATGATCTGCACCGCCCCCATGGCCGTGAAATGGTGCGACACGATGGCGAGCGTCAGCAACAGCGCCGCAGCGAAGGCGCCCCGCTTGTCCTTGCGGCTCAGGGCGACCGCGAGTGCAGCGTAGCCCAGGACCATGCCGAGGACGATCGAGACGAACACCAGCTCCGGCGACCAGGTCACGCGACCCGGCACTTCGAGGGCCCACATGCCGAGATAGTGCATGCTCGCAATACCGGCGCCGATGATGCCGCCGCCGGCAGCCGCGCGCCACCGGCCGGAATTTCTGACGGCAACGCCAAAACCGCCTGAGGTCAGGATCATCGCCGCGGCGAGCGACAGCGCCGTCAGAGCAATACCGTAGTCAGTAGGGACGCCGGGCTCGTAGGCGAGCATTGCAACAAAATGCGTTGCCCAGATTCCGTAGCCGATGGCGGCACCCGCGATCGCGATCCAGATCAGCCGCGCCCAGGCTTGCGACGCGATCGCGCGATGAAAGATGCTGACGGCTACAACGCTCGCAGCGAAACAAACCAGGCCGGCCAGCATGACAAGCCGCCAGTCGTGCTCCGCCGTGAGGCAGGTAAAAACGCGGAACATTCAATATCGCTCCCTCGTCAATACTATCGAGGATTGAGCCGATCAGACTTTAGCCGCGTTAATTTTCTGCAATGCCCAGTTGCATGCCTATCGCGAGGTAAATGCTTCCCGGCAAATGACACCAGTTGGCGGTAGTTGTGCGGGTTAAGATGGTTCCGGCCCCTGAAACTACGCGGTTGAGCGGGCCTGTGGTTGCTCGGGAACTCAACCGGTTCCGCTTAGAGATGATGCCGGATGCGCTTGCGGCCGGTGATCATCGCTCGGATCAGGTTCTCGCGCTGAAGAAGGCCCATCAGCAGCACGCCCAGCACATGCAGCACGACCAGCACGATGACCGCGTCCGATGAATAGTGGTGAGTGTCCTCGACCCACCAGAGGCCGAAGAAGGTCACGGTGACCGACATCGCTCCCGTGATCGCCGAGACGGCGACCGCCAGCAGCAGCGCCACCAGCATCAACGTGCCGGCGGGATTGAGCCCGATATAGCGGCCGGAGATGCCGCGGCGCAGATTCCAGAGATAGCGTGGCGCGGCACGAAGCCGGACGCCGACCATGCGGAAGCGGGAGTAGCGACTGCCCCAAAAACCCCAGACCAGACGGAAGGCGAGAAGCCCGAGCACCGTATAGCCGACGATGCGATGGACACGGTCATAGACGGTGGGCGTGAACCACGCGGCCAGGATGCTGGCCGCGAAAGCCCAGTGCCAGAGGCGCAGCGGCAGATCCCAGACTGCGACCGTCCGCGAAACGGTTCGATCCGCGGGGGTCCTGTCGGACGCCCCGCGCGCTTCTGGCACCGCTTTTTCGATCAAGCTGGGACCACCCTCGAGCCTCACTCTGCGCGGACGATTTCGCGCAGCTCAACTGGCAAGCCTACTTGGCAGCCTTACTTGGCAATCGTGTGCTTCAGGCTGAGATCTTCCGGGCTGTAGAACAGCTCGTAGAGCTTGCCTTCCTTGACGCCGTACACTTCGTAGCACGAGCCTTCGATCTTGGAGCGCCGCACTTCGTAGCCCAGCGCCTTGGCCTTGGCTTCAGCTTCGCTGGCCGGCTTCCACGACGCCTTGTCGAGCTTGGTGCAGTCCTTGAAACCGTCGGCCATGGCCGTCGATCCCGCGCCAATCCCGATCGTCAGTGCAATGGCAACAACACGAATGACCTTCACGAACTTCTCCTCCTCTGTCGTGGGCGCTGCGCGGAGCCGCGAGCAAGACCGAAGGAAGCAAAGGAGGAGGTGAAGTCAATCGGGTTCGGGCATGGATCGCTTTAGATAAGTTCTAACATTGGCCAAAAGCCGAGTGCTCTCCGTGCGCAGTGCGCATTTGACCCGCCTCTGCGGCCTTACGCCTCACAGGCTCGTGGCGCACCGCTGGCCCGGCCAGTTGTGCCAGGCCGCGCCTCACGCCGCGGGGTAATTGCGTCGCAGCCAATCCGCCCAGGAGAGCTGTCCGCGAACACCTTGGCTGACGACGAAGCCCATGCCGCGCGCCCTCGCGTCCGACAGGTTCATCGGCAGGATTTTTTGATGCCATCCCCGGGCGTCCTGATACCGGCGGGCCAACGAGACGAGCTCGAGATCTTCGGGACCACCCATCTCGACACGCTCGCCACGCATTCCGTCGAAGGTGCAGGCCACGACGTGGTTGGCGACGTCCGACGTGTCGACCGGGTTGAACAGTGTCGTCGGCACCGGCCACATCGGAAGCCAGCGGAGGCCCGCGAGCAGCCGGTCGAGAAGATAGTAGAACGGCATCGCGCGAACGACGGACCATGACAGTGCTGACGCGCGCACCAGCCGTTCCCCGGCGAGCTTGACCCGCGCGTAGGGCAAGGTTGCCTCATCGAGGCCGACGATCGAGACGTGGAGAAAGTGCCGCACCTTGGCCTCCCCGCAGGACGACAGCAGCCGTTCAGTGCCCTCGACGTCCACGGCGGAAGGCGACGTGAAGAAGTCCGTCGGACGAATGCCGCCGCGTCGCGCGATCGGCGAACACGTCGCCGCATTGATCACCGTATCGACATCGTGCAGCGCGTCCCGCAACCCGGCGCCCGTCGCGAGGTCGCCGATCGCCCATTCGACATCCGATCGCGCGCCCGGCGCTCGCGCAAACACCCGAACCTGACGTCCGTCGTGAACGAGACGATCGACGATATCCCGGCCAAGATGACCTGTGCCCCCGGTGACGAGTGTCAGCGTCATGCCTCAACTCCCGTTCGACGATCAATAGCCGGCGATCGCCAGCGCGACGACCGCACTGAGCATTATCCAGCCGAAGTGCCGGCCGCGCGTAGCCCATGCGTTGGCGATAGCGGAGAGACCGAACACGCAGGCCATGGTGACGACGATCCAGTGGCGTGCCGGCTCCGAGCCCATCCAGGGCGTCGCGATGAGGAGCACGCCGCCGCCGATCCAGGCGACGGTCGAGGCCTGCCAGACCAGGCGGATCAGGGTGCGGAGCCGTTCCGGCTCGATGCTGGCGCGGGGAAAGACCTTGGTCTCGCCGAGGATGCCATGGATCACGGCCACGACGATGGTCAGCACGCCGGCGCACTGGAGCAGGAGATCACGCATCAACACCTCCATACAGTTATGTATGGTCAGATAGGCGCTGGCCTGTCGCCTGTCAATACACTAGTGTATGGTTCGATCCTGGGAACTGATATGACCGAACAGCTCTCCGCCGACGACTGGACCAGCCAGGGCCTGAAGACGCTGGCGAAGAGCGGCTTCACCGCTTTGAAGGCCGATCCCCTCGCCAAGGCCATGGGGGTGTCGCGCGGCAGCTTCTATTGGCATTTCGCCGATCTCGGCGCGTTCCACGCCGCGGTGCTGAAGCGCTGGCGCGAGATTGCGGCCGAGCAGATCATCGCCGACGTCGAGGCCGCCGGCGACGAGCCGCTGCAGGCGCTGCTGCGCAGGTCGTTCGGCGCGCGGCTCGATCTCGAGCGCGCGGTGCGCAACTGGGCAGCGTTCGATGCGGGCGCGCAAGGAGCGGTGCGCGCGATCGACCGCCGCAGGCTCGACTATATCGAGCAGCTGCTCGGCAAACGCGGGCTTGCCCCGGCGACGGCGCAGGCCCGGGCGCAGATCCTCTACTGGACGTTTTTGGGTTTCGCCTTGTCAGGATCGCCGGTGCCGGCGGCGCGGCTTCAGGGCATGCTCGACGAGCTTCTGCAGATGGTCTCCGCTTGAGCGGATACGATGGGCGCAGGCGAATTTCTGTGCTAGAGGCAACCGATTGCCGGAGACCCCGATGAACACGCCTACCGAACGTCCCGAAGCCAGCGTCGATCCCAAATTGCTGGAGATTCTGGTCTGCCCGCTGACCAAGGGCCCGCTGGAGTTCGATTCTGCAAAGCAGGAACTGATCTCGCGCAGCGCCAAGCTCGCCTATCCGATCCGCGACGGCATCCCGATCATGCTGCCGGAAGAAGCGCGCAAGATCGATTGATGGCGTCGCCCGTCGCTTGTTTGGAGCGATGCCCGCGCCACACCGTCGGTGTCGTCCTGGCGAAAGCCAGGACCCATAACCACCGAATTGCGTTGTTACGCGAGCCGGTCACTCCGGGTCTTCGCAAAACTGATGCTGCGGAGTATGGGTCCCGGATCTGCGCTCCGCTTCGCTGCGCTTGTCCAGGACGACGGGGAGAGACTGAAGCGCGAGCGCTCTCTAAACGTACGCCTTACAACGCCTCACCCTTCAACAGCCGCGGCACTTCGCCCGTCAGTCCGGCGGCCTGGCGGATAAAAAGGTTCTTCAGCGGCGGGGCGCGGTCGACGAGGCCGAGGCCGATGTCGCGCACCGTGCGCAGCAGGGTCGATTCGTTGGAGAACAGGAAGTTCAGCGAGTTGGTGGCGACGCCCATCGCCATGGTGTCGAAGCGGCGCCAGCGCTGGTAGCGCTCGAGCACGTCGGCGCCGCCGAGATCCATGCCGAGCCGCGCGGCGTCGACGACGACCTCGGCCAGCGCGGCAACATCCTTCAGCCCCATGTTGAGGCCCTGGCCCGCAATGGGGTGGATGACATGGGCGGCATCCCCGACCAGCGCGAGGCGCTCGGCGATGAAGGAACGCGCGACGAAATAGGACAGCGGAAACGCGCGCGGCTTGTCGAGCGCCTTCACCTCGCCGAGATGCAGGCCAAAGCGCTGCTCGAGCTCGCCGTGAAAGTCCTCGTCACTGAGCGCAATGATCCGCGCGGCCTCGGCCCGGCGCTCGGTCCACACCAGCGATGAACGCTTGCCCGAGAGCGGCAGGATCGCGAACGGACCTGCAGGCAGGAAGTGCTCTTCGGCGCGGCCCTCGTGATCGCGCTCGTGGCCGACGGTGACGACGATGCCGGACTGGTCATACTCCCAGCCGTGGGTGACGATGCCGGCGCGCTCGCGCAGTTTCGACCGCGCGCCGTCGGCGGCGACCAGGAGGCTGGCCGCGATCACGCTGCCGTCGCCGAGCGTCACGTCGATGCCGTCGGAACGCGCATCGTAGGATGCAACGGTGGTGGCGCGAAGATCGATGCCCTCGGCCTCGGCACGCACGACCAGCGCATCGATCAGACGGCGGTTCTCGACCATGTGCGCAAACGGCTCGCCCGGCGCGACGTCGCCGGCAAAATTCAAGAACACCGGACGCGTGGCGTCCTCCAGCTTGGAATCGGTGACGACCATGTCGAGGATCGGCTGCGCCTCGCCCCTGACGTCGTCCCAGGCGCCGATCGCCTCGAACAGGCGGCGGCAAGCAGCGACGATCGCGGTGGCGCGCGGGTCCCGGCTCGGCCGCGTGCTGAGCGCGGGATCGGCGACGATGACGGGGATCTCGGGACCCAGCCCCTGGCGCAACGCCAGAGCCAGCGCGAGGCCGGCAAACGCGCCGCCGCCAATAACAATGCTTCCCTGTACCGACATACCAAGCTTCCCGGTCAATTCTCGGTCTTGCTAGCAGACTTGAGCTGGGCGAAACAGTGCGGTGAAACAAGGGCGGAACGGCCCCCCATTGTGTCATTCCGGGGCGCGCATGAGCGCGAACCCGGAATCCAGAGGTTATCAGCTCGAGATTCCGGGTTCATCGCTGGCGCGATGCCCCGGAATGACGGGTCTTTTCGAGAGCATTCCCATGTCCAAAAGCCTGTTCGACCTCATTTCGATCCTCGACCTCGAACAGCTCGAGGTGAACCTGTTCCGCGGCAACAGCCCGAAGACAGACTGGCAGCGGGTGTTCGGCGGCCAGGTGATCGGGCAGGCGATGGTCGCGGCCTGTCGCACCGTCGAGGGGCGGCTGCCGCATTCGCTGCATTGCTATTTCATCCTGCCGGGCGATCCGAAGGTCCCGATCATCTACCAGGTCGAGCGCCTGCGCGACGGCAAGAGCTACTCGACCCGCCGCGTTACCGCGATCCAGCACGGCAATGCGATCTTCTCGATCATGGTCTCGTTCCACGCCGAGGAGGAAAGCGCCTTCGATCACCAGGACAAGATGCCCGATGTGCCGCCGCCGGAGAAGCTGACGGCGGAGGAGGTCGCCAAGCAGCCGATCTTCAAGGAGATGCCGGAGTTCATCCGCCGCTACTACGAGATGGACCGTCCGATCGAGTTGCGTCCCGTCGAGATCGGCCGCTATTTCGGCCAGAAGGTCGACGACGGCCGCATCCATATCTGGATCCGCACGGCTGCGAAGCTTCCTGATGATCCCGCGCTGCATCTGTGCGCGCTGGCCTATGCATCGGACTTCTCGCTGCTCGACGCGATCATGGCGCGCTATGGCCGCACGCTGTTCGACAAGCGCATGATGCCGGCGAGCCTCGATCACGCGATGTGGTTTCACCGCCCGTTCCGTGCCGACGAATGGCTGCTCTACGCCCAGGATTCGCCGAACGCGCGCGGCGGCCGCGGCCTATCGCGCGGCCTCATCTTCAAGCCCGACGGCACGCTGGTCGCGTCCGTCGCGCAGGAAGGCTCGGTGCGCGAGCGCAAGGCGTAACAAGTTGGAGTCGAATTGTTAGGCCGACAGCAGCGCTCTCTCCGTTCCCTCCCCCCTTGCGGGGAGGGGCAGGGAGGGGGTGCCACACGGGGATTCCTTCCGTCGCGCACTCGCGCTCGATCTATCATCAACAACCAGCGCCTTTTGCTGGGCGACCCCTCTCCCTAACCCTCCCCCACAAGGGGGGGAGGGAACACACCTTCGTCGGCGCACTCGTCGAATCTCATCTCATCAAGCCTTAGTCGGCATCAGCCGCCCTGCAGACCCGTCGCCTTGATCACCGGGCCCCATTTGAGCCGCTCCTGCGTCTCGAAGCGGGCGAGGTCCGTCGGCGTGCCGCCGGCGGGATCGAAGCCCAGCTCCTGCAGCCGCTTCCGCGTCTCGGGCAAAGCAAGTGCCTTGGCGAACTCGCCGTTCAGGAGCTCGATGACGGCCGGCGGCGTGTCGCGCGGCGCGTAGAAGGCATTCCATCCCGCCATCTCGAAATCGGGCACGCCCTGCTCGGCGACGGGTTTGACGCCCGGCAGGAGCGCGCTCGGCTTCAGCACAGTGATGCCGAGCGCCTTCAGCTTGCCGTCGTCGATCTGCGTTCGCACCGCCGTGACCGTATCGATCAGCAGCGGCACCTGTCCGCCGAGCACGTCGGTCATCGCGGTCGCCGATCCCTTGTAGGGAACGCCGAACATCGGCGCGCCGGTCTTCTCCTTGAGAAACTCGAAGATGACGCGCGCCGTCGTGCTCGGCAGGGCGATGTCGATCCTGTCGGGCTTCGCCTTGGCCGCACTGATCAGATCGGCCACGTTGTTTCCGGCGAACGATGGACTGGCCGTGATCACCAGCGGCAGCTTGCCGACCAGGATGATGGGAGCGAAATCCTTGTCCGGCACGAAGCCCAGCGAAGGATACATGAACTCGTTCATGGTCTGGGTGGCGTTGGTGCCCATCAGCAGCGTGTAGCCGTCGGGATCCGAATGCGCCGCCTGCTCGGTGCCGATATTGCCGCCGGCACCGGGCTTGTTCTCGACATAAAAGCGCTGGCCGAGCGTGCGCGACAGATGATCGGCGAGATATCGCGCGACGACATCGGTGCCCTGGCCTGCCTGATAGGGAACGATAATCTTGACGGGTCTCGTCGGATAGGTCTGCGCCAGGCTTGCGCAGCTCCATAGCAGGGCCAGCAATCCCACGGCCCATCTCGCGGATCTCAGCATGCTCGTTTCCTCTCGTTATGATTATTATGGTCGTCTTCTTGTTGGTCGTCTTATCGTTTCGCGGGATCCTTCCGTTGCGGCGCGACGATTCCGGCCTCGATCAGGCCGTCGATCGTACGCTCGTCGAAGCCGGCCTCCGCCAGAATTTCGCGGGCATGTTCGCCAAAACGGGGCGGCCGTCGCGTGGCACTGCTCGGTGTCTCTGCGAGCTTCACGGGAATGCCGGGGGCGCGATGGCCCTCGCGCTCGACCAGCATGTCGCGGTGGGCGACATGAGCTTGTGCGAACGCCTGCGGCACCGTGTTGACGACGCCGGCGGGAACGCCGGCCTGCATCAGGTCGCGGCAAAGCGCGTCCGATTTGAAGTGCGCCAGCGTGCGCTCCAGCTCGGCGCGAAGCGCTGCGACGTGACGGAGCCGATCGGCGTTGGTCCGGAAACGCGGATCATCCAGCAGGTCGCCGCGTCTCACCTTCTGGCAGAAGCGGCGGAACTGGCCGTCATTGAGGATGCCGAGGAAGATCTCGCCGTCGGCCGCCGCGAACTTGTCGTAGGGCGCGATGTTGGGATGGGCGCTGCCGAGCCGGCCAGGCGCGTTCCCGGAGCAGATCCAGTTGGCCGCGTGCGGCACCAGCAGGCCGAGCGCGGTGTCGAACAGCGTCGCTTCGACGCGCTGCCCCCGTCCGGTCCGTTCGCGCGCCGCGAGCGCCAGCAGGACGCCCGTCAGCGCATTGTAGCCGGTGACGTAGTCGACGATGGGGACGCCGACGCGCGTCGCGCCGGAGTCCTGCGAGCCGTTGATGCTCATCAGGCCGCACATGGCCTGTAGCACCGCATCATAGCCCGGCAATCCGCCGAGCGGCCCGTCGGCGCCAAAGCCCGAGATCGCGCAATAGATCAGCCGCGGAAACCGCGCCGACAGATCGGCTTCGTAGCCGAGCCCCCAGCGCTCCATCGTGCCGGGCAGGAAATTTTCCACCAGCACGTCGGCATCCTTCAGCAGGGCTTCGAGCACCATGCGCCCGTCTGCGCGCGACAGGTCGAGCGCCATGCCGCGCTTGCCGCGATTGACGGCGCCGAAATACGCCGCCTGGCCCGCCGCATCGAAGGGCGGGCCGAGGCCGCGCGTCTCGTCGCCCGATGGCGGCTCGATCTTGACGACATCGGCGCCATGATCGGCCAGCATCTGCGTGCAGAGCGGCCCCGCCAGCACGCGCGAGAGATCGACGACCTTGAGGCCGGTCACCGCTCCGCGCGTGAGATCAGGTGCGGGCATGCTGAGTAGCCCTGTTGGTCGTTGTCAGCTGCGGCTCGGCAATTCCACGATGCCGGTTCCGAGCACGGAGAGCTCGTTGTCCTGATTGCGCGCTTCCTGCTCGATCTCGACCAGATGTCGGCCGTTCTCGACGAATTTGCGCTTCACCGTGCCCTTGATGAACAGGATGTCGCCCTCGGGATTGTGCCGGCGGATCTTGCAGGTCGCGCGACGCAGGAAGCCGTCATCGCCCATCCAGTTGGTGAGGTGATGGGTGAGCCAGGAGCAGCGCTCCGGACCGTAATCATAGGCGCCGGGCGCGCCGACCTCGAGCGCGAACTCCTCTTCCCAGTGCACGCGCTCGGGGCAGTCGGGGATGTTGAAGCGGTTGGGAATGCCGAGGCCGCGATGGGCGTCGGCGAGTTTCCAGGCGAGCTTGTTGGCGCGGATGTAGAGGCCGCCCCAGCCCTGCGCATAGGCGATGAAGCCGGTGACGGTCATCGGCCCCTTCAGCATCACCGGCAGCGCCTCGCCTTCGGTGACGTCCTGCCAGTAGCGCGGACGCGAGCCCTGAATCCGTTCGTCGGCATAATGCTTGTAGGCGGCGGCGAGCTCCTCATCGCTGTAGCGGCGCGGCTCACGCGCCCTGACTTCCTTGTATTTGGTGCCCTGCTCGCGCGCGTGGTCGCGCTCGGTGCGGAAGCACCAGCTGTCGGCCTCGGCGACGAGGTCGCCCTGCTGGTTGAAGAAATCGACGTGATAGGTCTGCTGGATGGCGCGGCCGGCGAAACGGGTCTGATGCTCGACGAGGTCCTTCAGCTTGGCCTCGGTGGAGATCACGTCGTTGCGCCTGACCGCCTTGTGCCAGGTCCAGTCCGCGCCCGACCACATGGCGTGGACGCCGGGCATCCCGCCGACATAGCCCGACACGATGCGGCTGGTCGCGAACAGGAAGCTCGGCAGCGCGATGATGCCGCCGTAAGCGGACTTGGCGGCGTAGTCGGGATCGCACCACAGCGGATTGTCGTCGCCGATGCCGTGCGCGTAATGACGGATGTTGTCGCGTGTCGCCTCGTAGCACCAGGGCTCGGCGGTCACGCCGATGGTGACGCCGATGCGCTTGCGCAAATCGTCGAGGCCCTCTTCGGTGATCTTCGGAAACCTGGTTTCGGTCTTGTCCAGCATGTGACGTTCCTCTCCTTAATTCGTCGCTTCTGATTGTTTGATGGTCTGCTCGCGGTCGCGCAGCACCTTGCGGTTGACCTTGCCGGCCGGCGTCTTCGGCAGCTCCGAGACGAAGCTGACGAGACGCGGATATTCGTGATGGCTGAGGCGCTGGCGCACGACGTCCTGGATCTCGTGCTCGAACGACGTATCGCCGGGCCGGTCGGTGACCACGAAGGCCTTGACCACCTGGCCGCGGAGCGGATCGGGGACACCGATGGCGGCGGCTTCGCGCACTTCTGGATGCTTCAGGATCGCGTCCTCGATCTCGACGGCGCTCATGGTCCAGCCGGCGGAGATGATGACATCATCGGCGCGGCCGCCGTGATAGAAGTAGCCGTCCTCGTCGATACGCCCGAGGTCCTTGGTGGCGATCCACGCGCCGCGCCGCCAGACCTTCAGCTCGCCGGTGACGCCGGGCGCGCAGGGCTTGCCTTCGGCGTCCTGCACTTCGACACGTCCGCCCGGGATCGGCTTGCCGAGCGAGCCCGGCTTGACGACGAAATCGCGTGCGCCGGGATAGCTCACCAGGATCACGCCGATCTCGGTGGTACCGTACATGCTGCACACCTGATGGCCGAAGGTGTCGTGCGCGAAGGCCGCCGTCTCGCTGTCGATCGGCTCGCCGGTGAACGACAATTTCTCCAGCACGTAGCGGTAGCGTGGCGCGGCGCCCGAATTCCGCATCATCCGATAATGCGTCGCGGCCGCCGAGATGTTGGTGAACCGGTGCCGTTCGAGCGCCGCCAGCAGCCGCTCCGGATTGAACTTGCCGGCATAGGCTCCGATGGTGATGCCGAGTGCGAGCGGCGCCAGCGTGCCGTGCCAGAGTCCATGTCCCCAGGCCGGCGATGACGGGCAGATGAAGCGGTCGCCGGGACGCAGCCCGGTGCCGTACAGCGCCGCGACCATCAGCGTGACGATCGAGCGATGGGTGTGCTTGACCGCTTCGGGCAATTCGCGCGTCGTGCCCGACGTATATTGATACAGGGCCATGTCATCGGCCGCCGTCTCAGGGGTGAACTGCGGCGCGAAGCGCTGCAGGCCGTTCAGGAAGGCGTCATCGGCGACCACGACCTCGGTGCCGATCCCGGCGAGCAGCGGCGCCTTCTCCGCGTTGGTCACGATCAGCCGCGGCTTGCAATCGTCGACGCGCAGCTTGACGCCGTCGGGTCCGAACAGCGTGAACAGCGGCACCGCGATGGCGCCGGCCTTCATGGTGCCGAACACCGCCACGTAGAAGGCGCGCGAGGGCTCCAGCATGACCGCGACGCGATCCCCGGCCTTGATCCCGCGGCTCACCAGATCATGCGCAAAGCGCGAGGACGCTGCCGCGAGCTCGGCAAAGCCCAGCACCTCGTCCGGCCCGTCCGCGCGGACGACGATCACGGCCGGATCGGAACGACCGGCGTGCCGGTCGATGCACTCATGCGCGATGTTCAGCTGCGCGCGATTGCCGTCGAATAATTCCCAGAGCTTCTCCGGGGAGAAGATCGTCTGCGCGGCGGCGTAGCTCGTGAAGTCGGTCAGCTTGCTCATGACCGGCAAGATACCGACGGCGCGCTAATTGTCAAATAGCACTATCAATTGTATATGTACAATTCTCGCGGATCGCGCCGGAGCTTGGCTTCACAGGCCGCGGTGAGGCGAAAGATCAACGCCGTGTTGGCGCTGACTCGATGAGTTGGTGTTGTTGCACTCCAGCCGCTGTTGTACCGATACGATCATGCCGAATGCCAAATCACCCCGTGTCCGCGCCGTGCCCGCAGTCACGCGCGCCGTCGCCATTCTCCGCCTACTCAGCCGCAGTCCCGCGCCGCAGAGTCTCAAGGCGATCGCGGAGAATCTCGATCTGGTGCCGAGCACCGCGTTGCACATCGTGCGGGCGCTGCTCGCGGAAGATCTGCTGCAGGTCGATCCGCAGACCAAACGCTACAGCCTCGGCGTCGGCATGCTGCCGCTGGCGCGCGCGGTGCTCGAGAATGCCGATTTTCCCAGCCTGATGCGGCCGAAGCTCGAGGAGCTTTCAAGCCGCTACGGCGTCACCGCGATCGGCGTCGAGGTGCCGGATCTCGACAACATGATCGTCGTCGCGCTGGCGCGCAGCCAGGCGCCGGTGCGGCTTCATGTCGACATCGGCAGCCGCTTCCCGGCGCTGATTAGCGCCACGGGACGCTGCGTTGCCGCCTTCAGCGGCCAGCCGGAGAAGGAGATCGAGAAGCGCTTTCGTCTGCTGCGCTGGCACAACGCGCCGACCTTCGAGGCCTGGCGCAAGGAAGTCGACCAGGTGCGCAAGCAAGGTTTCAGCATCGACCGCGGCAATTACATTGCCGGCGTGACCATCGTCGCCGTGCCCGTTCTCAACGCGAAGGGAACGATTTCGCACACCATCGCCGCCGTCGGCCTCGGCAGCCAGCTGGACCGGGCAACCTCGCTGGCGCTCGCGCGCGACATGCGCGCTGTCGCGGAAACGATCGCGCCGCAACTGTCAATTCACGCCTAGAACGCTATGAGATGAGGCTCGATAGCTGCAACGGCGGAGGTGGGCTCCCTCTCCCGCTTGCGGGAGAGGGTTGGGGAGAGGGTGCTTCGGCAATCGAGAACCCCCGTGCGGAGAGAGCCCTCACCCGGCGCTTTCGCGCCGACCTCTCCCGCAAGCGGGAGAGGTGGGCGAGCGGTCGCGCTCAGTAGCCGCGAGCTACCGCCGCCCCGCGATCGACGAGGGCGAATTGCGACACGAACCAGCGGCCATACCAGCGCAGCATCCACGGAATCGGGATGATGAAGCTGCAGGCCAGCGAGAACACCACCGATCGCCACAGGACCTGCCAGCCGCTGCCGTTGAAGACGACTTCGCGCCGTGTGCCCTCGATGTTCCGGCAATTCCAGCGCATCCAGAACGCGATCACCCAGGCCCAGCCGATGATGGTGATGGTCGAGATCATCATCAGCAGGTACCAGCCGACATAGCCGATCGCGCTGCCCTGGAACGAGAGCGGCAGCCGCTCGCCGTTGGAGGTGAGGTTGGCGATAATCCAGCGCAGGATCACCCAGGCGAGGAACGCGTTGGCGATCACCGCAAGGAGCGGCGCGAACGATATGCCGGTTGCGCCAGCGTAAGTCAGGAGCGCGTTGAGCATCAACGCCCACCAGATGTCCATCGGCTGGCCGGCGAAACCGAAATTCGGGCGGCCCGGAACCTGGATCTGCGACGTGATGTATTTGTAGAACCAGACGGTGACCCAGGGTGCGGGGATCACCAGCAGGATGCCGATCACGAACACGATGCTGCGGCCGAGCAGACCGAACGGGCTGAAATCAGCTGTCAGCGATCCGCCGGCCGCACCACCATAGCCACTGCCGCCCATCATCGGCGGGCCGCCGGCCGGAACCATCGGCGGTCCACCGCCGCCGGCCAGGCCGGGAATCTCGGCGGCCTTCTGCCAGCCGGCCATGCCCTCGGTCCACACCAGCGTGTCCGGGCGGACGACGCCCTGGGCGATCAGATCGCGGAATTGTCCTTCCGGAAAGGGCCCCTGCTGCTTGCCCTCGGATGCGTAGAACCAGCTCGCCATGAAACGTCCCCCTCGAACATACTTATGTACCGGCCGGGACGCTTCGGTTCATCGCATCCATGCCAAAAATGCATTGTGAATGATGAACGGCTGCCCTGTACAGAGGCGGCCGTTCACATGACCGCCCTTGGCCAAACGTTTTTCCGCTTCAATCTGCAACTTTTTTGTGCCATTTGCCCGTAAAGATGCCAGATTGACGCGGCGCCGGGGACATACGGCGCGGCGCATCCCGGGGAATAGGCCTGACCATGAAACTCGTCGTCGCGATCATCAAACCCTTCAAGCTCGATGAGGTCCGCCAGGCCCTGACGGCGATCGGCGTCCACGGCATGACCGTGACCGAGGTAAAGGGCTATGGCCGCCAGAAGGGCCACACCGAGATCTATCGCGGCGCCGAATATGTCGTGAACTTCTTGCCCAAGCTGCGCATCGAGATCGCGGTCGCCTCCGACGTCGCCGACAAGGCGGTCGCCGTGATCACCTCGACCGCCCGCACCGGCCAGATCGGCGACGGCAAGATCTTCGTGACGCCGATCGACCACGCGCTGCGCATCCGCACCGGCGAAACCGACAGCGACGCGCTCTGAACCAAACACGACTGTTTCGATCGCACCGGGCAACGACGCCACAGCGTGCGACGTAGTTTCTATGCTGGGGGAAACGACATGGCGGGATTGTTGCGCCGCGCGGCCGCTTTGGCTGCGCCGATCGGACTTGCGTTGGTCATGGCCGCGCCGGCGCACGCCGCCGCCTCCGAGATCAACACCGCCGACACAGCCTGGATGATCGTCGCCACCGCGCTGGTGCTGATGATGACGATCCCGGGTCTGGCGCTGTTCTACTCCGGCATGGTGCGCAAAAAGAACGTACTCGCGACCATGGCGCAGAGCCTTGCGGCCGTAACGATCATCTCGATTCTCTGGGTCGCGTTCGGCTATTCGCTCTGCTTCGTCGGCGACGGGCCGTGGATCGGCACGCTCGACCGCTGGTTCCTCGCCGGCATGACGCTCGACAGCGTCAATCCGGCGGCGAAGACGATCCCGGAAGCATTGTTCATGCTGTACCAGATGACGTTTGCGATCATCACGGTGGCGCTGGTCGCGGGCTCCGTCGCCGACCGCATGCGGTTCTCGGCTTATCTGTTGTTCTCCGTCGCCTGGTTCATCTTCGTCTACATTCCGCTGGCGCATTGGGTGTGGGGCGGCGGCTTCCTCAACAGCCTGGGCGTGATGGATTTCGCCGGCGGCCTCGTCGTGCATCTGTCGGCCGGCACCGCCGGCCTCGTCGCCGCCAAGGTGATGGGACGCCGTCACGGCTACGGCACCGAAAATCTCTCGCCGTTCGATCTCTCGCTGGCGGTGATGGGCACCGGCCTGTTGTGGGTCGGCTGGTTCGGCTTCAACGGCGGCTCGGCGGGCGCGGCCAATTCGCGTGCGGTGCTGGCGATCATCGCGACGCATCTCGCGGCCTGCTCCGGCGCGCTGACCTGGGGTGCGATCGAATGGTCGACGCGGCGCAAGCCCTCCGTGCTCGGCATGATCTCCGGCGCGGTCGCCGGCCTCGGCACCATCACGCCGGCCTCCGGATTCGTGGCGCCCTGGCACGGCATCGTCATCGGCGTGATCGCCGGTGCGGTCTGCTACTGGGCCTGCACCTGGCTGAAGCACCGTTTCAACTACGACGACTCCCTCGACGTGTTCGGCGTCCATGGCATCGGCGGCCTGACCGGCACCCTGCTGGCCGGCGTGTTCGCGACCAGCGCGATCGGCGGCACCGCCGGCCTGCTCGAGGGCCATCCGCAGCAGCTCCTGATCCAGCTCTATGGCGTCGCCGTCACCTTCGTCTGGGCCGCGGGCGTGAGCTTCATCCTGCTCAAGCTGGTCGGCCTGTTCGTGCCCTTGCGCGTATCCCGTGAGCATGAGCTCGAGGGCCTGGATATTTCGCAGCATGGCGAAGCGCTTCAGTAATCGAGGCTTGCGCAACACATAAGTACATGCTTATGTGTTGGCATGATCGAAGCCGACATCTTCAAGGCACTGGCCGACCCGACGCGCCGAAAGGTCTTTGAGAGGCTCGCTGGCGGAAGCCTGAATGCCAGCGCTTTGCGCGACGGTTTGGAGATCAGCCAGCCGGCGATGTCGCAGCATCTGTCGGTGTTGCGCGCGGCGGGCCTCGTGCGCGAACAGCGGCAGGGCCGCTTTGTGAATTACGAAGTCGACCCGAACGGAATCGTGGCCATCGGGGCATGGCTTGCGCGTTACCGCGCCTATTGGCCAAAGCGCATGGAAGCACTCGCCGATCTCCTCAAGGACATGGATCAATAAGGATCTGGATCAATGAGCGACGTAGCGAAACCTGATCCCTCCGACGCGAAACTGGTGCTCGAATATGAATTCGACGCGCCGCCGGCAAAGGTCTGGCGCGCCGTCACCATTCCGGCGCTGCGCGAACGCTGGCTACCGGATTGCGACCTTGCCGGCGCCGAGCCGGAATCGTCGATCCCTGGCGAAGAGGTGCGCTACCGGCTTCGCGATTCCGAACCGCCGTTTCGCGAAAGCCACGTGATCTTCCGGATCGAGCCGAACGAGGACGGCGGCACGCGCTTTCGCATCATCCAGCAAGCCTGCGACGACCTCGCGAAACTGCCGCAGCCGGCCAACAGCAATCGCTGCATGATGCGCGCGGCGGCCTAGCACCAAAATAGACTTCATCACCTGCAGACATGGAGGTCGCCAATGCGCGACATGCTTCAGCTCGTCCCTATGGTTGTCGAACAATCCGCCCGCGGCGAGCGATCCTTCGACATTTATTCGCGGCTCCTGCGCGAGCGGATCATCTTCCTCAACGGCGAGGTCAATGATGCGATGTCAGGCCTTGTCTGCGCGCAATTGTTGTTCCTGGAGGCGGAGAATCCAAGCAGGCCGATCAATCTCTACATCAACTCCTATGGCGGCGTGGTCACAAGCGGGCTCGCGATGTACGACACCATGCAGTTCATCAAGGCGCCGGTTCATACGCTGTGCATGGGCACCGCGCGCTCGATGGGCTCATTCCTGCTGATGGCCGGCGAGCCAGGTCACCGCGCCGCGCTGCCCAATGCGAGCCTTCACGTGCATCAGCCGCTCGGCGGCTTCCAGGGCCAGGCGTCCGACATCCTGATCCATGCCAACGAAATGCAGGAGACCAAGCGGCGCATCACCCGGCTCTACGCGCAGCATTGCGGGCGCACCGAGGCGGAGGTGGAGCGGACGCTCGACCGCGATCACTTCATGACTGCGGAGCAGGGGGTCGAATGGGGGCTGGTCGACAGGGTCTTTGCAGAGCGAGACGCCGCCTGATGGTCCTCAGCCGGATACCCGTCCGGCAAGCCTTCTCCCGCTCAAGCCGGTCGCGCTGTTGCGCGCATCTCGTGAGCACAAGCGCGAGGGGTTCGATATTTCGCGTCATGGCAGAGCTCTCGCGCCCTAATTAGATACCGCTAAGCTGCCCGACACGTGAGCAACATTGTGTCGGCAGCCTGTCGTGCCTGCATATTGAGCAGGCGTGATCAGCTTTTGAGCGCGACGTAATAGCGCACTGCAGCGCACTACGCGTCAATCGCGAAAACACCCGTTTTCATAGTCCGTTAGGCAAGGCGCCTGATCTGGCACGGCATTTGATTCTAGGGGTCCCGGCTGTGCCCGCGTAGTGAAACTTCTCCCTCGTGGCGAACCAGTCGAGAAACGCCCGGCCACGTCCGGACCGGGCCCAAGCGGGGATAGGACCCATGAAAATTGTTATGGCGATTATCAAGCCATTCAAGCTGGAAGAAGTCCGTGACGCCCTGACCGCCATCGGCGTTCACGGTCTCACGGTGACGGAAGTCAAGGGGTATGGCCGCCAGAAGGGCCATACGGAAATCTATCGCGGCGCCGAATATGCCGTGAGCTTCCTGCCCAAGATCAAGATCGAGGTTGCTGTCGCCTCCGATCAGGTCGACAAGACCATCGACGCCATCACGTCCGCTGCGAAAACCGGACAGATCGGCGACGGCAAGATCTTCGTCATCAATCTCGACCATGCGGTTCGCATCCGCACCGGCGAGGCCGATGCCGCGGCCCTCTGATTTCGCGCTCAACCTTATCCAATCAGGAGTAAACAATATGACGTTCAAGCGTCCCTATGGCGCGGGATTGGCGGCTCTCGCAGTCGGCCTGTTCGCTGCGACCGCAGCCTACGCCGAGCCAACGGTCAACAAGGGAGACAACGCCTGGATGCTGACATCGACAGTGCTCGTGCTGTTGATGACGATCCCCGGCCTCGCGCTGTTCTACGGCGGCCTCGTCCGCTCCAAGAACATGCTCTCCGTCCTGATGCAGGTGTTCTACACCGTCTGCGTCGTCACCGTGATCTGGGCCGTGTACGGCTACAGCCTCGCCTTCACCGGCGGTTCCGACTTCATCGGCGGCTTCTCCAAGGCCTTCATGATGGGCGTCACCACCGACTCGAAGGCCGCGACCTTCTCGGTCGACGCCAACATCTCGGAGCTCGTCTATGTATGCTTCCAGATGACCTTCGCGGCGATCACGCCCGCCCTCATCGTCGGCGCCTTCGCCGAGCGCATGAAGTTCTCGGCGATCGCTCTCTTCATCCCGCTCTGGGTCACGCTGATCTACTTCCCGATCGCGCACATGGTCTGGTACTGGCCGGGCCCGGACGCGATCCAGGACGCTGCCAAGGCTCTGGCTGCGGCGGGTGATGCGGCGGCGAAGACCGCGGCGCAGGCCAAGCTCGACGAGATCAATGCCGACGCCGGCTGGATCTTCAAGGCGGGCGCGATCGACTTCGCAGGCGGCACCGTGGTGCACATCAACGCCGGCATCGCAGGTCTCGTCGGCGCCCTCCTGATCGGCAAGCGCGTCGGTTACGGCAAGGACCTGTTGGCCCCGCACTCGCTGACCATGTCGATGATCGGCGCCTCGCTGCTCTGGGTCGGCTGGTTCGGCTTCAACGCCGGCTCCAACCTCGAAGCCAACGGCGGCGCTGCGCTCGCCATGACCAACTCCTTCGTCGCCACCGCAGCCGCCGCGCTGTCGTGGATGTTCGCGGAGTGGATCGTGAAGGGTCATCCGTCGGTGCTCGGCGTCATCTCCGGCGCTGTCGCGGGTCTCGTGGCCGTCACGCCTGCCGCCGGCTTCGCTGGCGTCATGGGTGCGATCGTCCTCGGCCTCGTGGTCGGTGTGGTCTGCCTGTTCTTCTGCACCGTCGTGAAGAACGCGCTCGGCTACGATGACAGCCTCGACGTGTTCGGCGTGCACTGCATCGGCGGCATCGTCGGCGCCATCGGCACCGGCATCCTCGTCAACCCCGCCCTCGGCGGCGCCGGCATCATCGACTACACCGCGATCCCGCCGAAGGTTGCCGATTACGACTTCGCGGCGCAGATGATCTCCCAGCTCAAGGCCGTCGGCACCACGCTGGTGTGGTCGGGCGTCGGTTCGGCGATCCTCTACAAGGTCGTCGATGTGATCGTTGGCCTCCGCGCCAATGTCGAGAGCGAGCGTGAAGGCCTCGACATCACCGAGCACACCGAGCGCGCCTACAATATGTAACCTCTCCTCCCGGGCGCGATCTCCTCGGAGATCGCACCCACAACTACGGTTTGGGCACATACCCGGCAATGCCCCGACCGTTGAGGGGCTCCAGCGCAAGTTGGAGCCCCTTTCTTTTTGGGTCCTTTTAGGTCCGCGCGACAAAGAAAAGGATTGCCATTCCAGATTGCCGGCGCAGAAATATCGACCACAACGAAAACAAGACGGGAGGTCGTCATGCGTTTGGAAGGTGGATGCTATTGCGGCGAAGTGCGCTATGTCGCCGAGGGCGACCCGATGATGCAGGCGCAGTGTCACTGCCGCGAGTGCCAATACATCACGGGCGGCGCGCCCAACACCTTCATCGCAATGCCGGCTGCCGGCTTCTCCTACATCACCGGCCAGCCCAAGCAGTTCACGCGCAAGGACCTCGAGCGCGCCGTGACGCGCGAATTCTGCGCCGAATGCGGCACGCATCTCGTGACCAAGGTTCCGGGCCTGCCCGCCGCGATCCTGAAGGTCGGCACGCTGGACGAGCCAAAGCAGTTCCATCCGCAGATGGCGATCTACACCTGCGACATGCAGGAGTTCCACGCGATCCCCGCCGGCATGAAGACATTCGAGAAGCTGCCGGGGCGCTGAAGGTCGAGCCACGGTGCACGCCCTCTCCCGCAAGCGGGAGAGGTGAGAACCGCCATGCATCCCGTTGTTATCCGGCCCCATTATTCCCGCTCTGGACGGCGGCGGCGGCCGATGGTTAATCGCGTCTTAACCTCGCCCTATCTATGGTGAACTGAACCGCTTCCCGCCGGCGCCTTGGTGCGACCGGCCGTTCCAAGAGTACTGGCGCCCAGAATGGCTCTGACCGCTTCATCCCGTGCGCCGCAGGGCGGTGGTAGCTCCGATTCCGCACGCTCGCCCTTCGTTCGGCTGAACGAGCTGCTGGCCCCGCATCAGCCGGGCAAGCCCTTGATTTCGCTTGCGGTCGGCGAGCCCCAGCATCCCGTGCCCGACTTCGTCGGCCCAGTCCTGGCCAAGCACATCGCCGAATTCGGCCGCTACCCGATGAACCAGGGCACCGAGCCGTTCCGCAACGCTGCCGGCGCCTGGCTGTCGTCGCGCTTCAACCTGCCGCGAGCGCTCGACCCCAAGAGCGAGATTCTCGTCCTCAATGGCAGCCGCGAGGGGCTGTTCCTCGCCGCGATCGCAGCAGCGCGCTATGTCGGCCCGAAGCCCGGCAAGCCCGCCATCCTGATGCCGAACCCGTTTTATCCGGTCTATGGCGCTGGCGCCGGTGCCGCGGCCTGCGAACAGATCTATCTGCCGACCACCATCGAAAACGGCTTCCTGCCGGATCTCGACGCCATCGACGAGGCGACGCTGGCGCGCACCGTGGCATTCTATCTGGCCTCGCCAGCCAATCCGCAGGGCGCGGTCGCTTCGCGCGATTATTTCACGCGCCTGAAGCAACTCGCAGATCGCTACAATTTCATGATCCTCAGCGACGAGTGCTACTCCGAGATCTATACCCGTGAAGCGCCCGGCAGCGCGCTCGAATGCGCGGGCCCCGAGTTCACCCGAGTGGCTGCCTTCCAGTCGCTGTCGAAGCGCTCCAACCTTCCGGGCCTGCGTGTCGGCTTCACTGCCGGCGACAAGAGATTCATCGGGATGTTCCTCGAGCTGCGCAACATCGCTGCTCCCCAGGTGCCGGTGCCGCTCCAGCATGTCGCGACCGTCGCCTATGGCGACGAGGCACATGTCGAGGAGAATCGCAGGCTCTACCGGATCAAGTTCGATCTCGCCGACCAGATCATCGGCAATCGTTACGGCTATCGCCGGCCCGATGGCGGCTTTTGCGTCTGGCTCAACACCTCCGAGATCGGCGACGATGTGTCGGTGACGCTGAAGCTGTTCAAGGAAGCAGGCGTGCGCGTGGTGCCCGGCAGCTTTTTGGCGCGACAGCAGCCTGACGGATTCAATCCCGGCGCAGGCTACATCCGCCTCGCGCTGGTACAGGATGGCGAAACGACGGCGCAGGCGCTGCACCGTCTGGTCGAGACTCTGGGTTAGGCGGGGCCCGTGAGCATGTCGGCAATCGAACGTGTCATTCCACTGGTCGGCCATCTGCCGCCCTCGATCCGCGAGGGGCTGGCGCGGCGCATGCGCGAGCTCACCGGCCTCGGCCTGATCGCGCTGTCGGGCGTCGCCTCGGCGGCACTGATGACCTGGTCGGTGCAGGATCCCAGTCTCAGCCACGCGACGTCGCGACCGATCCGCAACATCCTCGGCTATGCCGGCGCCATCGGCGCCGACCTCGCGATGCAGATCCTCGGGCTCGGCGCGATCATGCTGGTGCTGACCGTCGCGGTTTGGGGCTGGCGGATGATGACCCATCGCCCGTTCGACCGCGAGGCGCTGCGGCTCGGCTCCTGGGTCCTCTGCACCGTCATCGCGGCGGGCTTCGTCAGCTGCTGGCCGCATGGCGGCGCCTGGCCGCTGCCGACCGGACTCGGCGGCGTTGTCGGCGATGCCCTGGTGCGCGCGCCCGCGGTGATCTTCGGACCACCGGGCACGATCTATCGCATGATCCTCGGCACGATCCTGTTCGCCGCGATGGCAGCGACCTTCCTGATCGCCTGCGGCCTCGGCGCCCGCGAGCACGACGAAGAGCTCGCCGAGATCGAGGACGATGACAAGCCGCTCGACGAGGACGAGGAGAGCGATCGCGGTTCGGTGTCGCTGGGCTGGCTGTTCCATGCGCTGATGAGCACGAAGGCGCGGCTGATCTGGCTGCTTGGCGCGGCCTATCGCTCACTGGTGTCGAGCGGACCGAAGACCAAGGCCGTCGCATTCAGCCGCCAGGAGCCGAATCTCGGCGGCGGCCGCGCCGCGCCGTCGATCTCGCCGCAGGCCGAGGACGAGGACTACGAGGACGAGCACGAAGAAGAAGTGGAAGACGAGGAGGAGGAAGAGGAGGAGCCGGCCGCGCGCGCCCCGAGGAAGAAGGCTGCGCCGAAGGCCGCTTCCAAGAAGTCCTCCGACAAGTTCGACCTTCCGTCCGTCTCCATGCTGGCCGCGCCGAAGGCCGGCGATCGCCAGCCGCTCAGCAAGGCCGAGCTGGAGACCAATTCGCGATCGCTCGAAGGCGTGCTGCAGGATTTCGGCGTGCGCGGCGAGATCGTGAAGGCCAATCCGGGCCCCGTCGTCACGCTGTACGAGCTGGAGCCGGCGCCCGGCATCAAGTCGTCGCGCGTGATCGGCCTTGCCGACGACATCGCGCGCTCGATGAGCGCGCTCTCGGCGCGCGTCGCCGTCGTGCCCGGCCGCAACGCCATCGGCATCGAGCTGCCGAACGCGCATCGCGAAAAGGTTTATCTGCGCGAATTGCTGGTAGCGAAGGAGGCGACCGACACGGTCGCAAAGCTGCCGCTCTGCCTCGGCAAGACCATCGGCGGCGACCCCGTCATCATCGACCTCGCGCGCACCCCGCACATGCTGATCGCCGGCACCACCGGCTCGGGCAAGTCGGTCGCGATCAACACCATGATCCTCAGCCTGGTCTACCGGCTGCGCCCGGATCAGTGCCGGCTGATCATGGTCGATCCGAAGATGCTCGAACTCTCCGTCTATGACGGCATTCCCCATCTGCTCACGCCCGTCGTGACCGACCCGAAGAAGGCGGTGGTCGCGCTGAAATGGGCCGTGCGCGAGATGGAAGAGCGCTACAAGAACATGGCCAAGCTCGGTGTGCGCAACATCGACGGCTACAACACCCGCCTGCTCGAACTGAAAGCCAAGGGCGAGGAGCCGACGCGCACGGTACACACCGGCTTCGACAAGGAGACCGGCAAGGCGATCTACGAGGAAGAAAAACTCTCGCTCGATCCGCTGCCCTACATCGTCATCATCGTCGACGAAATGGCCGACCTGATGATGGTCGCCGGCAAGGACATCGAAGGCGCGGTGCAACGCCTGGCGCAAATGGCGCGCGCCGCCGGCCTGCATGTGATCCTGGCGACGCAGCGTCCGTCGGTGGACGTCATCACCGGCACCATCAAGGCCAACTTCCCGACCCGCATCGCCTTCCAGGTCACGTCCAAGATCGACAGCCGCACCATTCTGGGCGAGATGGGCGCCGAGCAGCTGCTCGGCCAGGGCGACATGCTCTACATGGCGGGAGGCGGCCGCATCAGCCGCGTGCACGGACCTTTCGCGTCCGACGAGGAAGTCGAGAAGGTGGTGCGTCACCTCAAGACGCAGGGCCAGCCGGAATATCTCGAAGCGGTCACGGCCGAAGAGCCGACCGAGGATGAGGACGGCGCGGTGTTCGACGCCACCGGCATGGGTGCCGATGGCGGCGGCGACCTGTTTGCGCAGGCGGTTGCGATCGTCAAACGCGACCGCAAGGCCTCGACCAGCTACATCCAGCGCCGCCTGCAAATCGGCTATAACCGCGCCGCATCGCTGATGGAGCGCATGGAACTGGAGGGCATCGTCGGTCCCGCCAACCACGCCGGCAAGCGCGAGATTCTGGTCGAAGAAGAAGACAGCCATATGTGAGGCGAAGGGCCTCAAATCATCATTTCACGCGAAATCGTTATCTGCTTTTGCCCAAAATCACGCTAAAAAGGCGCCCAGCCACACAGGACGACGCGTTGATCAGACACAAGGACATTCGATTCGCTGCCACCATCGCTGCGAGAAGCGCACGCGTGGCCGGCGTGCTTCTCGTCACTGCCGCGATGGTGACTGCGGCGTCGTTCGCGCAGACCGTTCCGGTGCCGAAGCCTGCGCCGAAGGGGCGCGACGGTGGCACCTCCGCCGGGGGACCGGCTGTCACCGGCGCGACGCAGACGCCGCCGAACCCTGTTATCCCGGACCCGCGCCGCAACGTGCCGAGCAGCATC
Organism: Bradyrhizobium iriomotense; assembly: GCF_018130765.1. Taxonomy (GTDB): domain Bacteria; phylum Pseudomonadota; class Alphaproteobacteria; order Rhizobiales; family Xanthobacteraceae; genus Bradyrhizobium; species Bradyrhizobium iriomotense_A. The sequence continues at coordinate 219,095 of NZ_JAFCJZ010000010.1, read as the reverse complement.
TTCCAGACCTTCGATGCCAGCCAGAAGGCGCAGGCGGCCAAGGTCAGTGCCTATCTCTCCTCGCTGCAGACGCTGGTCGGAAATTTCGTCCAGGTCGGCCCCGACGGCAGCAAGACGCAGGGCGATTTCTACATCCAGAAGCCGGGCAAGGTGCGCTTCGAATATGACGCGCCGAGCCCGATCGACATCATCGCCGACGGTTCGTCCCTGGTGGTGCGCGACCGCAAGCTCGCGACCCAGGACGTCTATCCGCTGTCGCAGACGCCGCTGCGCTTCCTGTTGTCCGATCGCATCGACCTGATGAAGGACACCAATGTCGTCAGCGTCTCGGCCGACGACGTCTTCGTCAGCGTCACCATCGAGGAGAAGCAGGCGCTGGTCGGCACCAGCCGGCTTCTGCTGATGTTCGGCGCCAAGGACGGCCAGCTCAAGCAGTGGACCGTCACCGACCCGCAGGGCTACGACACCACGATCGCGGTCTACAATCTGGATTCGAGCAAGAAGCTCGATCCCGGCATGTTCAAGATCGATTTCACGAACTACGGCCAGTCGCCGGGTTAAACGCTCCGCTGCCGTAGGGTGGGCAAAGGCGCGTTTGCGCCGTGCCCACCATCTTTCCTCCTCGCGATCAGCACGTGGGCACGCTTCGCTTTGCCCACCCTACGATTCCACGCCTGTGGACAAGCATTTTCCCCCCGCCAATCCATGCTAAGACGCATCCCTCATGCGTCTTTCCCTGACAACCTGGAACATCAACTCGGTGCGGCTGCGCATCGACCTGGTCGCGAAATTCCTCAAGAGCGCGCGGCCGGAGGTGCTGTGCCTGCAGGAAACCAAGTGCATCGACGACGCCTTTCCGCTGAAGCGCTTCAAGCGGCTCGGTTACGAGCACGTCGCGCTGAACGGGCAGAAGGGCTATCACGGCGTCGCCATCGTCTCGAAGATTCCTTTCGAGTCAAAGGACATCCGCACTTTCTGCGACAAGGTGGATTCGCGGCATATCTCGGTGTCGTTCGGCGAGAAGGCGGGCATCGCAAAGCCGCTGGTGCTGCATAATTTCTACGTACCCGCCGGCGGCGACATTCCCGATCCCGCGCTGAACGAGAAGTTCGATCACAAGCTCCGTTTCCTCGACGAGATGACAGCGTGCGAACCGCTGCATCCGCGCGGTGAGGACCGTCACATCCTGGTCGGCGATCTCAACGTCGCTCCGCACGAGAACGACGTGTGGTCGCACAAGCAATTGCTGAAAGTGGTCTCGCACACGCCTGTCGAAACCGAGAAGCTCAACGCGGCGCTCGCAGCCGGCGAGTGGATCGACGTCGCGCGCGAGCGCATTCCGATGTCGGAGAAGGTCTATACGTGGTGGAGCTATCGCTCCGCCGACTGGACTGTCGGCGACCGCGGCCGCAGGCTCGATCACATCTGGGTCTCGCGTGCGCTGAAGGACGCGGTCAGCGATTTCAAGATCCTGCGCGATGCGCGCAGCTGGGAGCGGCCGTCGGACCATGTGCCTGTAACGGTGACGCTGGAGGTGTAAGCCTCCGTCGTCATTCCGGGGCGCGCGCAGCGCGAGCCCGGAATCCATCGGGCGGCAGAGTTGGTGGATGAATGGATTCCGGGCTCGCGACTTCGTCGCGCCCCGGAATGACGGGCGGAGCTACGACGTCAGCTTCGCGCCCGCCATCAGGATATCGCTCGCAATCTGGCTCGAGCGCACCGCGAATTCATCACGAAGACGAACCGCGGCAGCCGGATCGCTCTCAAGCACGCGCTGGAACAGGCTGCGCGCGACGCGGATGACGGAGGAATGCTCCAGCGCGATCGCGCTCGACGGCCGCTTCATCGGCACCACCAGCGCGAGCTCGCCGATCAGCGCGCCGGGACCTGCGATCATCTCGGCGCCAGCACCGTCCTCGACCCGGAAGGCGCCGCGCTGGACCACGTAGCCGGCATCGGCGTCGTCGCCGAGATTGAACAGGACGTCGCCGCGGACGAAGTCACGCTGCTCGGAGCCGATCGCCAGCATGCGCAACGAGGCGTCTCCCAACAGGCGCAATGTCGGGACACGCTCGAGAAGCGCTACGTCGTCGTCGATTGACATTCAGGTCCGAGGCTCAAGGGCACGCCATCTAAAACGATTCGTGCGGCCCTGAAGCGTATCACGGCACCAGCTTGTAGCCACCGGCTTCCGTCACCAGGATCTCGGGGTTGGCGGCGTCCTTCTCGATCTTCTGGCGGAGGCGGTAGATGTGGGTTTCCAGCGTGTGGGTGGTGACCCCGGAATTGTAGCCCCAGACCTCCTGAAGCAGGGTCTCGCGCGACACCGGCATCTGGCCGGCGCGATAGAGGAAACGGAGGATGGCGGTTTCCTTCTCGGTGAGCCGCACCTTGCGCGCATTGGCCGCGGTCAGCATCTTCGAGCCTGGGCGGAAGGAGTAGGGGCCGACCGAGAACACCGCGTCCTCGCTGGCCTCGTGCTGGCGGAGCTGGGCGCGGATGCGCGCCAGCAGCACGGCGAAGCGGAACGGTTTTGCGACATAGTCGTTCGCGCCGGATTCCAGGCCCAGAATCGTATCGGAATCGGTGTCATGCCCGGTCAGCATGATGATCGGCGCCTTGAAGCCGCCCTTGCGCAGCGAGCGGACAACTTCGCGGCCATCGGTGTCGGGCAGGCCGACATCCATCAGAACGAGATCGGGGGAATTGGCCTTCGCGGCACTCGCGCCCTTGGCGCCGGTATCGACGGCGGAGGCTTCGAATTCTTCGTGCAGCGATAATTGCTCCACCAACGTATCGCGCAGATCGGTATCGTCATCCACGATCAGGATCTTGCGGGCATTGGCCATGGGGTATCATCCTTTTGGGGGCCGGCTCGGCGCGCATGCATGCTGCACCCAGTCGGGAGGGAAGTTTAGGGGTCGCCGTTATTATTGTTGTTCGTGTTGAAGTAGTGGGCTGTTACCGATTCTCAAGGCAGAACCACTCTAACCCAGAATAGCAGGGCGCCTTGATGAATGTCCTGTAATGAATTCCACATTGCACGTTCACATGAAAAACAACGTCGCTTCAGTGACTTACACCCGAAATCGGAGCTCCGGACCGCTCTCGGCGATCCGCGTTAAGCCTGCGGCCGGGAATCCGCGGCGAGGCTGGCTGACGGCCGGACAGCTGACGATTCCGGTGGCGCTGGGGCGGGGCGGCATCCTCGCCAACAAGCGCGAGGGCGACGGCGGTACTCCAAGGGGTAGCTTCCGTCCCAAACGCCTGTGGTGGCGCGGCGACCGGCACAGCCGCCCGCAGACTTTCCTGCCGGCGCGGATCATCACCGGCGAGGACGCCTGGTGTGAGGATCCCAGGGATCGTCACTACAACCAGGGAATTCGGCTCGGCGAGGGGCAGGGCGGTGACCGGCTCAAGCGGGCCGACCATCTCTATGACTTCATCATCGAGATCGACCACAACACGCGCCCGCGCATCGCCGGCCGCGGCAGCGCGGTGTTCCTGCATCTGGCCCGCGACAATTTTGGCCCGACCGCGGGCTGCGTCTCGATGACCAAGGCGGCGATGCTGCAATTGCTGCGGCGGCTGGGACCAAGAACAAGAATCATCATCGGGTGAGGGCACATGCTCGAGAAGGATCAGATCGCCACCGCGTCGCGCCTCCTCTTTCAACATTGGCGCGACGGCACCAAGCTCGACGCGCTGGAGGCGCGCTTGCGGCCACAGAGCCGCACTGAGGGCTATGCCATTCAGGCCGGACTCGAAACGCTGTCGCGTGGAAAATTGTTCGGCTGGAAGATCGCGGCCACGAGCGTATCAGGACAGAAGCACATCAATGTCACGGGACCGCTGGTCGGTCGCATCATGAGCGACACCGTGATCGCCGACGGCGGCACCGCGTCGATGAAGGGCAACGCAATGCGCGTCGGCGAGCCCGAATTCGCCTTCCGCATGGGGCGCGACCTGCCGCCGCGCGCGACGCCGTACACGGTCGACGAGGTTCTGGCCGCCGTCGGCAGCTTCCATCCCGCGATCGAGATTCCCGATTCGCGCTTTACCGATTTCGCCAGCGCCGGCGAAGCGCAGCTCATCGCCGACAATGCCTGCGCGCATCGGTTCGTGCTGGGCGCAGCAACGTCTGCGGATTGGCGCGCGATGGATCTCGTCGAGGAACGGCCGCAGATCACGCTGCGCGGCAAGCGCTATGTCGGCCATGGAAAGAACGTGCTCGGCGATCCCCGCGTAGCGCTCACCTGGCTCGCCAATGAGCTGCGCGGGCTCGACATCACCTTGCGGGCGGGGGAGGTGGTGACCACAGGCACGTGCCATCCGCCGCTGCCGATCCAGGCCGGCGATCATATCGCGGCGGATTTTGGTGTGCTGGGGAAGGTGTCGGTGGGGTTTGCATAGGCGCGGCACACACCGCTGTCGTCCCGGACAAGCGAAGCGCAGATCCGGGACCCATAACCCCAGGGAGAAGTTTGGCGAAGACCAGGAGTTTCCTGACTTTCGCCGGTACGAAGACCGCTTACCAATCAAACATCACGCGGTATGGGTCCCTGCGTTCGCAGGGACGACAGGTATCACCGATGCCCGAAGATCGCGCTACCCACGCGCACATGGGTTGCACCCAGCATGATGGCTGTCGCGAAATCGGCGCTCATGCCCATCGAGAGATTCTTCAAGCCGTTGCGAGCCGCGATCTTGGCAGTCAGCGCGAAATGCGCGGCCGGCGGCTCGTCCACCGGCGGGATGCACATCAGTCCTGAGATCGTCAGCCCATAGGTGTCGCGGCAGCTTGCGAGGAAGGCATCGGCCTCGCCGGGCGCGACGCCGGCCTTCTGCGGCTCCTCGCCGGTGTTGATCTGGACGAACAGAAGCGGGTGCTTCTTCTGGGATTCGATTTCCTTGGCTAACGCCTGGCAAATGCTCGGACGGTCAACCGAATGGATGGCGTCGAACAGCGCGACCGCCTCTTTCGCCTTGTTGGACTGCAGCGGCCCGATCAGGTGCAGCGCGATATCGGGGTAAACAGACGTTAACGCCGGCCACTTGCCTTTGGCCTCCTGCACCCGATTCTCGCCGAATACGCGCTGTCCGGCGGCGATAACCGGGGTAATTGCATCCGCGGCGAAAGTCTTGGACACCGCGATCAGCGTGACGGAGGCGCGATCGCGCCGCGCATCCTTGCAGGCGCGTGCAATTTCGGCCTCGACCGAAGCGAGTGCGTTTGGTGAATCGCCGGTTAGCGGCGCGACGTTTTTTTCTGTCATGACGTTGGATTGGCCGTGATCGTACGGGAGGTAAGTCCAATTTTACCGAGTTCAAGAAAGAGTTTTTGAACCCTTCGCTTTACCTTAGCCCGCGGGGTGGGCAGCGAAGATGGCAAACGTCAGTTTCAACCGCAAACGAGCGAAACTCAAGCGGGTTCTCGGAATCCGGGCGCGCCTTGCGTTGCTCGCCGTCATTCTGGTTGCGCCCTTGATGCTCGAGCGCATTCGTTCGCTCGAGGATGCGCGCACGCGGCAGATCGCGCAGGCCGCGGCCGAGTTCACCACCGTCGCACGGCACAGCGCCGATGCACAGCGCGAGGTGATCTCGTCGGTCGAGACCATCCTGAAATCGGAAGCCTTCATCCGCGCCTCCGCCGGCGGCATCAGCAAGAGCTGCGACGTGCTGCGCGCGAGCCTGCCCTCGAACCTTCCCTGGATCCGCACGCTGCTGATCGCGGGCCAGGACGGACGCATCCAGTGCGCCACCAACAACATGTATGTCGGCCTCGATCTCAGTGACCGGCCCTATTTCCAGCAGGCGCAAGAAACCGGCCGTTTCGTGCTGAGCGATTTCATCCTGTCGCGGCCGGTGCCGTCGCCGACCGTCATGGCCGTCTATCCGGTGTCCGCGTTCAGCGGCGTCGCCGATGCCGTCGTGCTCGCCACCGTCAACCTCGACTGGATGTCGAAGGTCATGAACAATCTCGGCGGCCGCGCCGGCATCACGGCCGTGCTGGTCGACAGCGCCGGCACGGTGCTGGCTGCGCCGGCCGACCAGCACACCGCGATCGGCCGTCCGCTCGACAACATGCCGCTGATGTCCGCGATCGCCGACAGGGCGCTTCGTTCGAACCAGGACGAAGGCTCGCTCTCTTTCCTCGCCGCCGACGGCTCCCGCCGCGCGGTCAGCTACATCCGCATCGCCGGCACCAATGCCCGCCTGATCGCCAGCATCGACGAGGACAAGGTGTCCGCGGCGGTGAGCCGCGACATCCGCACCGCCTATCTCCAGCTCGCTTTCGTCGTCGTGTTCGTCCTGCTCGGTGCGCTGATCGCCGCCGAGAAACTGGTGATCAAGCCGATCGAGATGCTTGCCGACATGGCCAAGCGCCTCGGTGAGGGTGATCTCTCCGCGCGCGCCGCGCGCAATCGCCTGCCGGCCGAGTTCGTGCCGCTGGCACGCGCCTTCAACGCGATGGCCGCGCAACTCAGCCAGCGCGAGCGCGAGCTGATCGCGAGCAACGACCGCCTGACCGTGATGGCCTCGATCGACATGCTGTCGGGCCTCGCCAACCGCCGCGGCTTCCAGAGCCGGCTCGACTTCGAATGGATGCGCGCGCAGCAATATGGCAGCGATCTCGCGCTGCTGATGATCGACGTCGACCATTTCAAGCTGTTCAACGACACCTACGGCCATCTCGAAGGCGATTCCTGCCTGACGCGGCTCGGCGAGTCGCTCTCGGGCATTGCCGCCGACACGATGGGCTTTGCCGCGCGCTATGGCGGCGAGGAGTTCTGCCTGCTGCTGCCGAACACCGATGTGATGCGCGCCGTCGAGATCGGCGAGCTGGTGCGCGCGGCGGTGCTGAAGCTGTGCCTGCCGCACATCACCTCCGCCCACATGATCGTCACCGTCTCGATCGGCGTTGCCGCGACGAAGCCCAACGAGGCCTTGCGTCCCGGCGACCTCATCGAAGCCGCCGACGCAGCGCTCTACGCCGCAAAACATCGCGGCCGCAACAACGTCGTCGAGCACGGCGTGCAGGCGATCGAGACCGGCGCGACTGCCATGATGATGGCGGCGAGCGCTTAGATTCTTGTTTTGACGCGTTTTCTTTACGCGAACCGGTGCCCACTTCGCTCGAAAACGCTAACCTGCAGCGCCGACGCGGTCGAGCTCGATCTCGGTCACCACGCGATTGCGGCCGCCGCCCTTGGCGAGGTAGAGCGCGCGGTCGCAGCGCTCGATGAAATCGACGATGGCTTCACTGGAACGATACTGCGCCACGCCGATCGAGACGCTGATCGGGGGCAAGGTCTCGCCGGTCGAGCGGCGAGTGATGGTGCATTCGGCGATCGCGCGCCTGATGTGCTCGGCGATCTCGGCACAGGTCGCAAGATCGGCGCCCGGCAGCACGGCGATCAGCTCCTCGCCGCCATAGCGCGCCGGCAGATCCTGCGCGCGAACTTTTTCGCGCAACACCTTCGCCATCAGGCGCAGCACCTGGTCGCCGACGCCATGGCCGAAGCTATCGTTGATGGTCTTGAAGTGGTCGATGTCGAGCAACAGCACGCTGAGCGGCTCGCCCCAATCCGCCGTGACTTGCGCCTTGCGCAGGAATTCGTCCAGCGCCCGCCGGTTGGCGAGGCCCGTCAGCGTGTCGGTCCGCGCGCGCTCCTCTGACTTGGACAGCGAGTCGCGGATCACGTCGAGCTCGCGGGCCTTTTCGGCAAAGCCCGCCTCCAGACGCGTCGCCCTTGTGGCCGCGCGGGCTAGCTCGTTCATGAGCTGGGCGACCAGCGCCTTCGGGTCGACGCCGGACTTGCCCTGGTCGGCGACCTCGCTGATCGCCTGCATCTGCGAATGGTTATCGGCGATCGCGGTTGCCAGAAACTCCTTAGCCGCACCCATCAGGGTCTGCAGCCGCTCGGAGGTGTCGGCGACGACGGCACTCACCTGTGGCGCGACATAGGTCTCGAACAGGTTCTGATTGGTCCGGGCGTCGAACGGACGATTGTGGTCGATCAGGAGATCGACGGCGTTGCGCAAATCGTCGTGGCTGCCTGCAAAATACTGGTACCAGACGGCGAAATTGACCGGCGTCGGCGCAATCCGCTGCTCGGCCATGCTCCGCATCGCCCGCCCGGCGATGGACGCGGCGTAATCGTAGTCGGGATCGTCGAAGCTGGCGTCCATCGCAAGTATTTTGGGGTCCCTGGCCAGCCGCAACCTCGCATCGACCCCTTAATCACACCCCAACAGCGCCCTCGGTAGTTATGCGGAGCAGGGGTGGAGGTTCCCGGGATGCGGCAACCCATTGACCCCCCGAGGGCTTCTATGGCCTAGTCCGCCGTCTTTAGACGGCCGAACCCAAGAAAAACCAACGATTCCATGACCTCCGAACGCTACAACGCCCGCGATTCCGAACCGCGCTGGCAAGCTGCCTGGGACCAGCAGGCGATCTTCGTCTCCAAGAACGACGATCCGCGGCCGAAATACTATGTGCTCGAGATGTTCCCCTACCCGTCCGGGCGCATCCATATCGGCCATGTCCGGAATTACACGCTCGGCGACGTGCTGGCCCGCTTCATGCGCGCCAAGGGGTTCAATGTTCTGCATCCGATGGGCTGGGACGCGTTCGGCCTGCCGGCCGAGAACGCCGCCATCGAGCGCAAGGTCGCGCCCAAGGCCTGGACCTACGACAACATCGCCGCGATGAAGAAACAGCTCCGCTCGATCGGGCTGTCGCTGGACTGGTCCCGCGAATTCGCGACCTGCGACCCCAGCTACTACAAGCATCAGCAGAAGATGTTTCTGGACATGCTCGCCGCCGGCCTCGCCGAGCGCGAGAAGCGCAAGCTCAACTGGGATCCGGTCGACATGACCGTGCTCGCCAACGAGCAGGTGATCGACGGCCGCGGCTGGCGCTCGGGTGCGATTGTCGAACAGCGCGAGATGAGCCAGTGGGTCTTCAAGATCACGAAGTACTCGCAGGAGCTGCTGTCGGCGCTGGACGGGCTCGACCGCTGGCCCGACAAGGTCAGGCTGATGCAGCGCAACTGGATCGGCCGCTCCGAGGGCCTGTTGATCCGCTTCGCGCTGGATGCGGCGACGACGCCCGCCGGCGAAAGCGAGCTGAAGATTTTCACGACGCGCCCGGACACGCTGTTCGGCGCAAAATTCATGGCGATCTCGGCGGATCATCCGCTGGCGCAGGCCGCTGCCGCCAAGAACCCGAAGCTTGCCCAGTTCATCGCCGACATCAAGAAGATCGGCACCGCCCAGGAGATCATCGACACCGCGGAGAAGCAGGGTTTCGACACCGGCATCCGCGCGGTGCATCCGTTCGACCCGAGCTGGAAGCTGCCGGTCTATGTCGCCAATTTCGTGCTGATGGAATACGGCACCGGCGCGATCTTCGGCTGCCCCGCGCACGACCAGCGCGACCTCGACTTCGTCAACAAGTACGCCCTCGGCAATACGCCGGTCGTCTGTCCCGAGGGCCAGGATCCGAAATCGTTCGTCATCACCGACACCGCCTATGACGGTGACGGCCGCATGATCAATTCGCGCTTCCTCGACGGCATGACCATCGAGCAGGCCAAGGACGAGGTCGCAAAGCGTCTGGAGGCCGAGCTGCGCGGCAACGCGCCGGTCGGCGAGCGGCAGGTCAATTTCCGTCTGCGCGACTGGGGCATTTCGCGCCAGCGTTATTGGGGCTGCCCGATCCCGGTCATTCATTGCCCGAAGTGCGATGTGGTGCCGGTGCCGGATGCCGACCTGCCGGTGGTGCTGCCGGAGGATGTGAGCTTCGACAAGCCGGGCAACGCGCTCGACCATCACCCGACCTGGAAGCACGTCACCTGCCCCAAATGCGGTGGCAAGGCCCAGCGCGAAACCGACACCATGGACACCTTCGTGGATTCGTCCTGGTATTTTGCGCGCTTCACTGACCCCTGGAACGAGACCGCGCCGACGACGCCCGCCGTCGCCAACCGCATGCTGCCGGTCGACCAGTATATCGGCGGCGTCGAGCACGCGATCCTGCATCTGCTCTACAGCCGCTTCTTCACCCGCGCCATGAAGGCCACCGGGCATATCGCGCTGGACGAGCCTTTCGCCGGCATGTTCACGCAGGGCATGGTAGTGCACGAGACCTACCAGAAGGCCGACGGCACCTGGGTGCAACCGGCCGAGGTGAAGATCGAGGTCGGTGGCAACGGGCGGCGCGCGACGCTGCTCAGCACCGGCGAGGACGTCGCGATCGGTCCGATCGAGAAGATGTCGAAGTCGAAGAAGAACACGGTCGACCCCGACGACATCATCGCGACCTACGGCGCCGACGTCGCCCGCTGGTTCATGCTGTCGGACTCCCCGCCCGACCGCGACGTGATCTGGAGCGACGAGCGCGTTCAGGGCGCCTCGCGCTTCGTGCAGCGGCTGTGGCGGCTAGTGAACGACGCTGTGGAACTCGGCAAGGCTGCGCCCGCGGCGCGACCGGCTTCGTTCAGCGAGGATGCGCTCCTCTTGCGCAAGGCCGCCCACGGCGCGCTGGACAAGGTGACCGCCGGCGTCGAGCGGCTGCACTTCAACGTCTGCCTCGCCCATATCCGCGAATTCACGAATGCGTTCTCGGAAGTGCTCCAGCGCCCCGGCCAGCCGGCCCCCGACTTGGCTTGGGCGATCCGGGAGGCCAGCCAGATCCTGGTCCAGCTGTTCTCCCCGATGATGCCGCATTTGGCCGAGGAGTGCTGGCAGGTGCTGGGCCACTCCGGGCTGGTTTCGGAGGCCAATTGGCCCCAAATCGAACGCGATTTGCTGGTTGAAGACAGCGTGACCTTGGTGGTCCAGGTCAACGGCAAGAAGCGGGGTGAGGTCACAGTTGCAACAGCGGCCCAGAATCCGGAAATCGAGGCTGCCGTTTTGGCCCTCGATGCGGTAAAGCTGGCCCTGGACGGCAAGCCCGTCCGCAAGGTGATTATCGTTCCCAAGAGGATCGTGAATGTTGTCGGCTAGGATCCGCATCGCAGCCCGCCTGCTGGCAGTCGCCGCGCTGGCGGCGCTGACGGCTGGCTGCTTCCAGCCGATGTATGCCGACCGCGGCGACGGTACCCCCGGCTTGCGCGAGAAGCTGATGGGGGTCGAGCTGCCGCCCATCAACAAGCCCAACGCCTCCCGCGAGGCCCGTGTCGGCGTCGAGGTCCGCAATGCCCTGGCCTTCAAGCTTTACGGCTCGGCGACGGGTATGCCGCCGACCCACCGCCTGGACATCCGCTTCACCTCAAGCCGCTCATCCCTGATCGTCGATCCCAACACGGGTCTGCCGAACACCGAGAATTACGGCATCGACTGCCAGTACAACCTGATTGAGGTCGTCAGCGGCAAGTCGGTCATGACCGGCACCACGTTCTCGCGCGTGTCCTACGACATGCCCGGCTCCTACCAGCGCTTCTCGCGCAATCGTGCCGTTCGCGATGCCGAGGATCGTGCCGCCAACGAGATCGCCGAGAACATCAATACAAGGCTCGCCGCGTTCTTCACCGCGGGCACCTGATGCAATTCCGTCATTCCGGGGCATGCGAAGCATGAACCCGGAATCTCGATCCCCAACCGCCGGATTCCGTGTTCGCCTCTGACGAGGCGCCCCGGAATGACGGGTATCAGGCAACATGGTCGCGCTGCGCGGAAAAGAGATCGACGCCTTCCTCGCCCGCCCCGATGCGGGCCGTCCGATCATCCTGCTCTACGGTCCCGACGCCGGCCTTGTGCGCGAACGCGCCGATGCACTGATCGCATCTGCCGTCGACGACCCCAATGATCCGTTTGCAATGGTGAGGCTCGACGGTGACGAGCTCTCCGCCGAACCGTCGCGCCTGGTCGATGAAGCCATGACGGTGCCGCTGTTCGGCGGCCGCCGCGCCATCCGCATTCGCGCGGGCTCGCGCAGCTTTGCCAGCGGCGTCGATACGCTGGCCGAGATGAGCGTGAAGGATTGCCGCATCGTGATCGAGGCCGGCGAGTTGCGCCCGGAATCGCCGCTGCGCAAGGCCTGCGAGAAGGCCAAGACGGCGGTGGCGATCGGCTGCTATCCCGACACCGAGCGCGACCTCGCCAAGCTGATGGAGGACGAGCTCCGCATCGCGAACCTGCGCATCGCACAGGATGCCCGCGCCGCGCTGATGTCGTTCCTCGGCGGCGACCGCCAGGCCTCGCGCAACGAGCTGCGCAAGCTCACGCTGTACGCACATGGCAAAGGCGAGATCACGCTGGATGATGTGATGGCCGTGGTCGCCGATGCCTCGGAGCTGAAGCTCGATCCGATCGTCGACGGCGCCTTCGCCGGCCGGCCCGACATTGTCGAGACCGAATTTGCAAAAGCCATGATCGCGGGCACCTATCCCGGCGTGATCATCTCGGCCGCACAGCGCCAGGCCGCATGGCTGCACAAATCCGCGCTTGCGATCGCCGACGGCCAGCCTGCCTCCGCCGTGCTCGACGGCGGCTTTCCGCGCCTGCATTTTTCACGAAAGCCGATGGTCGAAACTGCACTGCGCAATTTCAGCGTGGCGCGGCTCGCCGCCATCATCGAGCAGCTGGCGACCGCCGCGCTCGACACCCGCAAGCAATCGACGCTCGCCGCCGCCATCGCCCAGCGCACACTGATGGCGATTGCCGCGAATGCGAAGCGGCGGGGATAGGTGCGGCTCTCTCCGCGTCATTGTGGGCGTAACTCTCTCCACTCGTCATTGCGAGCGCAGCGAAGCAATCCAGAGTCCCTCCGCAGAAAGATTCTGGATTGCTTCGCTACGCTCGCAATGACGATGTTGATGTAGTTGCGCGCCAATATCTCCCCAATTTCGTCCTGGCGAAAGCCAGGACCCATTACCCCAGGGAGAGGTTTGGCGAAGACTCGCGGTTCGGTACTGCTACCTTCCGCGATTGAGAGATCACGCGGTATGGGTCCTGGCTTTCGCCAGGACGACACCGGGAGAGTTACAGCGCGCCCTTGGCCAGCCGCTTCATCACCTCGTCGAGCTGATCGAGGTTGCGGTAGTTGATCTGCACGGAGCCGCCGGGGTCGCGGTGATTGACGGTGACCTTGAGGCCGAGCGCGTCGCTGACGCGCTTCTCCAGATCGATCGTGTCTGGGTCCTTTTCCTTGCCACCGCTGCTGCGCGCCTTCTGCGGCTTGCGCTCCGGCACGCCCTCTTCATGCGCGAGCGCCTCGGCCTGGCGGACGTTGAGGCCTTCCTCGACGATGCGCTTGGCGGCGGCGAGCGGATCGGGCACACCGATCAGCGCGCGGGCGTGACCCGCCGTCAGCTCGCCGGTGGCGATGAAGGCCTGCACCTCGGCCGGCAGCTTGGTCAGCCGCATCATGTTGGCGACGTGGCTGCGGCTCTTGCCGACGACCCTTGCGATGTCGTCCTGGCTGCGTTTGAACTCGTTGGCGAGCGCGTGATAGCCCTGCGCCTCTTCCATCGGGTTGAGGTCCTCGCGCTGCACGTTCTCGACGATCGCGAACTCCAGCGCGTCGCTGTCGCTGATGTCGACCGGGACGATCGGCACTTCGTGCAGGCCGGCCATCTGCGAGGCGCGCCAGCGGCGTTCGCCGGCGATGATCTCGTAGCGATCCTGCGCGCCCTTCACCGGACGCACCACGATCGGCTGGATCACGCCGTGCTGCTTGATGGAGTCGGAGAGCTCCTTGAGCTCGGTGTCAGAAAACGTACGGCGCGGATTGCGCGGATTGGCCTTGATGAATTCGATCGGCACCTTGCGCTGCGCGCGCGGACGATCGACGTGCTGGGCCTCGCCGCCGACGTCACCGATCAGACTTGCAAGGCCCCGGCCCAGTCGCGAACGCGCTTCGTCGGCCATCGCCAGCTCCCTTGGATTCACGGTGCAGCACTCCAGAACTGAATTATCGAAACTCGTAGGATGGGTAGAGCGAAGCGAAACCCATCGCTGTTCGTGCGCGTGATGATGGGTTTCGCTGCGCTCTACCCATCCTACGGACAACGTCGCGTCAATGCGTCGTGCGCAGCTCGCGCTCGCGCTGGATCACTTCGGTGGCGAGCCGCAGATAAGCTTCGCTGCCGACGCATTTGAGATCGTAGACCAGCACCGGCTTGCCGTAGGACGGCGCTTCCGAGATGCGCACGTTGCGCGGGATCATGGTCTTGTAGACCTTCTCGCCCATGAACTGACGGACGTCGGCGACGACCTGGTTCGACAGGTTGTTGCGCGAGTCGAACATGGTCAGCACGATGCCGTGGATCGACAGGTTCGGATTGAGCGTCGAGCGCACCTGCTCCACCGTCTGCAGCAATTGCGACAGTCCTTCGAGCGCGAAGAACTCGCATTGCAGCGGCACAAGGATCGCATCGGAGGCGGCCATCGCGTTCACCGTGAGCAGGTTGAGCGAGGGCGGGCAGTCGATCAGCACATAGGTGTAGTCGGCATCCGGCGAGACGTTGTTGTTGAGTGCGCCGATCGCGTCGCGCAACTTGAAGGCGCGACCGGGCGTGGTGCCGAGCTCGAGCTCGAGGCCGGAGAGATCCATGGTCGAGGGCGCGATGTGCAGGCGCGGCACCGCGGTCGAGACCACCGCCTCGCGCAAGGCCGCTTCACCGACCAGCACGTCATAGGTCGAGCAGGAGCGGTTGCGGCGATCGATGCCGAGGCCGGTCGAGGCGTTGCCCTGCGGATCGAGATCGACGATCAGGACGCGCTCGCCGATCGCAGCGAGCGCCGTGCCGAGGTTGATCGCTGTGGTTGTTTTTCCCACGCCACCCTTCTGATTCGCCAACGCGAGGATGCGCGGGTGGCCTTGCGGCACTTCAGCTGCTTGTTCCTGGGCGGTTTGATCTTGCGGCTCGTCAGTCACGCTCATCGAAATTCCCCACTCCCCCTGAACGCCTCAGCTGCGCCGTTCGGCGGCACTCAGCTCCACGATCCAACCGTCGCCGGTGCGGCTTTGGTGGAGCTGAGGCTGAATATTCCAATATTTAGCGGCTTCGGTCAATTCAGCCTCTACATCTTGACCCTTAGGAAATAACGCCTTTGCGCCCCGGCGCATCAGCGGCTCCGCAAAGCCGATGAGTTGATGTAGCGGAGCCAGCGCACGCGCGGTGACGCAATCGACGGGGCCGGTGATTCTATCCACATTATCCCCGATCTCAGCGAGATGTACGACTCCCGGAGACGCAGTGACGCGAATCGCTTCGCGCAGGAACGCGGCCTTCTTGGCGATTCGCTCGACGAGATGGACGCTGGCGCCCGGCGTCTCCGCCATGGCGCAGGCGAGCACGACGCCGGGGAAGCCGCCGCCGCTGCCGAGGTCAGCCCAGCGCTTTGCGGTCGGCGCGAGATCTACGAGCTGGAGCGAATCGGCGATGTGCCGGGTCCAGAGGTTTGGCAGGGTCGAGGGCGCGACGAGATTGGTCTTGGCCTGCCACTCCCGGAGCAGCGCGATGTAGCGATCGAGCCGGGCTTCTGTTTCATGTGAAACGGAAGCGAGCTTCAGCGCCGCGCGTTTGTCGGCGGCGATGACGGCGCCGAGCGATTGATCGTTGGCGCTGGCCTTATCGATCCGCGGTTTGGCCGGCGTCGATTCAGATCGACGGCCCGCGCCCTCACCTGCTCCGGGTCGTCGGGATAGCGGCCTGTCCCCGCCCGGTCCGCGCTGTTTCACGTGAAACGCCTATGCGATTGCCTTGGAAGTCTTCCGTGCCTCACGGCGGAGATAGGCCGCGAGAATGCCGAGCGCTGCCGGCGTCATGCCATCGATGCGGCCGGCCTGGCCGACGGTGAAGGGCCGTGCCTTCTCCAGCTTGGCGCGGACCTCGTTCGAGAGACCGGGGACCAGCTGGTAGTCCACCTCCGACAGCACCATCCCCTCGTCCCGCCTGAAGGCTTCAACGTCGGCGCTCTGGCGCTCCAGATAGACATCGTATTTGGCGTCGATCTCGAGATGGGTGGCGATGACGGGATCGATGCTGGATAGCTCCGGCCAGATCGCGCGGACCTGGCTCCAGCCGATCTCCGGATAGGCCATCAGCTCGAAGGCCGAACGCCGCTGCCCGTCCCGGTTCAGGGACAGCCCGTGCTTGATCGCCTCGTTCGGGGTAATCGTCAGCGACTTCGACAGCATCCGGGCGGCGTTCAGGGCGTCCATCTTGGCGCGGTGATGCCGGATCCGGGCACTGCCGACGCATCCGAGCGCGATGCCTTTCTCGGTCAGACGCTGATCGGCATTGTCGGCCCGCAGGGTCAGCCGATACTCGGCCCGGGAGGTGAACATCCGATAGGGCTCGCTGATCCCGCGGGTGACGAGGTCGTCGATCATCACGCCGAGATAGCCGTCTGCACGGTCGAACACCGTCAGCGCGGCGCCGCTGGCGGAGAGCGCGGCGTTCAGGCCGGCCACGATGCCCTGCCCGGCGGCTTCTTCATATCCGGTGGTGCCGTTGATCTGCCCGGCCAGGAACAGGCCGCGCAGACGCTTGGTCTGCAGGGTCGGATCGAGTTCGCGGGGATCGATGTGATCGTATTCGATAGCATAGCCCGGCCGGACCATCTTCACCCGCTCGAGGCCAGGAATGCTGGCGAGGATCGCGAGCTGAACCTCCTCCGGCAGCGAGGTCGAGATGCCGTTGGGATAGACGGTGCTGTCGTCCAGCCCCTCCGGCTCCAGGAAGATCTGGTGGCCATCGCGGTCGCCGAAGCGGACGATCTTGTCCTCGATCGAGGGGCAATAGCGGGGGCCGGAGCTCTTGATCTGACCGGAGTACATCGGAGAGCGGTGGACGTTCGCCCGGATCACTTCATGGGTCGCGGGCGTGGTCCGGGTGATGCCGCACTGGATCTGTGAGGTCGTGATCCGCTCGGTCATGACCGAGAAAGGCTCCGGCGGCTCGTCGCCTGGCTGCATTTCGACCGCTGACCAGTCGATCGTGGTGCCGTCGAGACGCGGCGGCGTCCCGGTCTTGAGCCTTCCGAGGGTGAATCCGGCACGCTCGAAGGAGCTGGAAAGGCCCATCGCAGGCGCCTCGCCGACACGGCCGGCGGGCCAATTCTTCTCTCCGAGATGGATCAGGCCACGCAGGAAGGTCCCGGTGGTGACGACGACGGCCCCTGCCCGAAGCTCCCGGCCATCGGCCAGGCGTAGTCCGGTCACCCGACCCTCGACCACGATCAGCTCGTCGGCTTCGCCCTCGATGACGGACAGACCTTCGGTCTCCCGGATCGCGGCCTGCATGGCCGCCGCATAGAGTTTCCGGTCGGCCTGGGCCCGGGGACCGCGCACAGCAGGCCCCTTCCGGCGATTGAGGACGCGAAACTGGATGCCGCCGGCATCGCCGACCCGACCCATCAGACCGTCGAGCGCATCGACTTCGCGGACCAGATGACCCTTCCCCAAACCGCCAATGGCGGGATTGCAGGACATCGCGCCGACCGTGGAGAAACGGTGCGTCACCAGAGCGGTCGCAGCACCCATCCGGGCAGCGGCAGCCGCAGCTTCACAGCCGGCGTGACCGCCGCCAATCACGATGACGTCGAAACTCTCTCGCTCTGTTCGCATGGGCGGACTTCTAGCTCAGAGCGGAAAAAGCCGGAAGTGGAAACTGGGTGGGGCGGTGTTTCACGTGAAACAGGACTACCAAAGGGATGAAGGCATTTTGGCGAAAACAACCCCATGCACAGTAGGAGGCGCGTTGAGGGCACTGCTGTTTCACGTGAAACAGGAAGCAGGAAAGGATGCTCCTTCCGGAGTGGGAACAAGCTACCTCCCCTCGTTGCGAGCGCAGCGAAGCAATCCAGTCTGCCGCTGCGGAAACAGTCTGGATTGCTTCGTCGCAGGGCTCCTCGCAATGACGAGATTGAGGCGCGGCCGCCGGCCCTCAACCCTCACTGCTCATGGGACATTAGATCCCGCTAACGAACCTCTGATGCTGGGCTGAGCAAGCGCGCTGCTGTTTCACGTGAAACAGGGGGAACCGGTGCCCGTCTATTGCGGAAGGCTGTAGCCCGGATGGAGCGTAGCGCAATCCGGGACTGGTGTTCCGGCCGGGCGAGCTGCCCCGGATTGCGCTGCGCTCCATTCGGGCTACGGAGCTTGAGGCGCCCGCGGACGTTTCACGTGAAACGCAAGGAATGGAACAAGCGCTAGTTCTACAATGAAGAACTAGCGCTACTTTCCGATGCAGAATTTCTGGAAGATGGCCCCAAGGACGTCCTCGACGTCCACCCGGCCCAACAACCGGCCCAGGGCATAAGCGGCGGCACGCAGCTCTTCGGCCGCGAGCTCTTCGCCGTCTTCTACAAGCTCCAGGCTCCGGCGCAAGCTGTCTGACGCCTGGCGCAACAGGTCGCGTTGGCGGGCCCGGGTCACCAATGCGCCCTCGGTGGTCCCGAAGAAATTGGCGGCGAATGTCACGAGGGCATCGACCAGCTCTGGAATCCCGTCGCCCCGGCTGGCCGAGATCCCGAACTCGCCTGCCGGCCAGGCATCCCCGGCCCCGCCAAGGTCGATCTTGTTGCGCACGATCCAGACCGACCCGGACCGATCGCCTCCGTCCCCGGAGGTCCACAACGGCGGTCTTGCGTCCGGATCGACGGTACCCCCACCCTCCACCAGCCACAGCACGAGATCGGCATCCTCGGCACGCGCCCGCGCCCGGCGCACGCCTTCCTGCTCGACCGGGTCATCCGTCTCGCGAATGCCGGCGGTGTCGATGACAGTGACGGGATAACCGTCGAGATCGAGCTGCACCTCGATCACGTCGCGCGTGGTGCCGGCATGCGGCGAGACGATCGCGACCTCGCGGCGCGCGAGCTGATTCATCAGCGTCGACTTGCCGACATTCGGCTCGCCTGCGATCGCAACCACGAGGCCGTCGCGCAGGCGTTCAGAATGTCCCTGTGCCGCAAGCACTTTTGTGATTTCGTCGTGCAGCGCCTTGATCGCTTTCACTGCCGGCGCCCTCAGCTCCGCCGGCACATCGCCTTCATCGGAAAAATCGATGCCGGCTTCGATCAACGCCGAGGCCTCGATGATGCGCTCGCGCCAGTCGCGCGCGCGATCACCGAGCAGGCCCTGCAACTGGCGCAGCGCCTGACGACGCTGGCGGTCAGTGTCGGCGTGGATGAGATCGTCGAGGCCCTCGGCCTCGGTCAGGTCGAGCTTGCCGTTCTCAAAGCTGCGCCGGGTGAACTCGCCGGGCTCCGCCGCGCGCGTATTCGGAATATCTGAAATAGCGGCGAGCAGCGCCGCCAGCACCGCGCGGCCCCCATGGACGTGAAATTCGGCGATGTCCTCGCCGGTCGCGCTGGCCGGCCCTGGAAACCAGAGCACGACCCCATCGTCGATCGGCTGGCCGGCCCCATCCCGGAGCAGCCGGCGGCTCGCCTGTCGCGGCGCCGGCAGCCGGCCCGCGAGCGTCGTCAGCACCAGGCCGGCTTGCGAACCAGAGACGCGCACCACGGCGATCGCACTCGGCGCCCGGCCGGATGACAGCGCAAAGATGGTCTGGTCTCTTGGATGCATGGCCTATTTGTGCGGCTGCCAGTGAAAAGGCAAACATCCGTTTTTAGCCGGCCAGCACCGGATTTTGCCGCACCAGATCTCGCAATCATTTATGATGCAGTGCAATAGTCCCGCGGCATTAGTCCCGCAGCATTTTTGCTGCAAAAATGCGCGCTCGCGCGGCGGATAGGCGGCGGAAATTCAAGTATTATTTTGATATATCAACAGATTAAAATACGTCCCGAACTCGGTGGCCGGCTGCCATTCATGCTGCACTTCGCTGCAGCAAAGCCGCAACAAAAAGGGCGCCCGAAGGCGCCCCTTGATCCTTTGCTGCCCCGCACTCAGGTGTTCATGGAGTCGAAGAACTCCGAATTGCTCTTGGTCGAGCGCAGCTTGTCGAGCAGGAAGTCGATCGCATCCATCGTACCCATCGGATTGAGGATGCGGCGGAGCACGTACATCTTCTTGAGCACCTGCGGATCGGTGATGAGCTCCTCCTTGCGGGTGCCGGAGCGCGAGATGTCGATCGCCGGGAAGGTGCGCTTGTCCGAGACCTTGCGGTCGAGGATCAGTTCCGAGTTACCGGTGCCCTTGAACTCTTCAAAGATGACTTCGTCCATGCGGCTGCCGGTATCGACCAGCGCGGTCGCGATGATGGTCAGCGAGCCGCCCTCCTCGATGTTGCGGGCGGCACCGAAGAAGCGCTTCGGGCGCTGCAGCGCATTGGCGTCGACACCGCCGGTCAGCACCTTGCCGGATGACGGCACGACGGTGTTGTAGGCGCGGCCAAGTCGCGTGATCGAATCGAGCAGGATCACGACATCGCGGCCATGCTCGACCAGACGCTTGGCCTTCTCGATCACCATCTCGGCGACCTGGACGTGACGCACCGCCGGCTCGTCGAAGGTCGAGGACACGACCTCGCCCTTCACCGAGCGCTGCATGTCCGTGACTTCTTCCGGACGCTCGTCGATCAGCAGCACGATCAGATAGCAATCCGGGTGATTTGCGGTGATCGAGTGCGCGATGTTCTGCATCAGCACGGTTTTACCGGTGCGCGGCGGCGCCACGATCAGCGCGCGCTGGCCCTTGCCGATCGGGGCGACGATGTCGATCACGCGTGCAGACAAGTCTTTCCGTGTGGGATCATCGATTTCCATGCGGAAACGCTGGTTCGGAAAAAGCGGTGTGAGATTGTCGAAATTGACCTTGTGCTTGGCCTTTTCCGGATCCTCGAAATTGAGCGTGTTGACTTTCAGCAGCGCAAAGTAGCGCTCGCCCTCTTTCGGGCTGCGGATGTGGCCTTCGATGGTGTCACCGGTGCGGAGGCCAAAACGGCGGATCTGCGAGGGCGAAACGTAGATGTCATCAGGGCCCGGCAGATAATTGGCATCGGGCGAGCGGAGAAAGCCGAAGCCGTCGGAGAGCACCTCGACGACGCCTTCGCCGACGATGTCCGTTTCGGCCAGCGAAAGCTGCTTGAGGATGGCGAACAGCAGCTCCTGCTTGCGCATGGTGCTGGCATTCTCGACCCCATTCTCTTCCGCGAACGAGACGAGCTCGGCCGGGGTTTTCGACTTGAGGTCCTGGAGTTTAATTTCCCGCATTGGGGTGGTCCTGTGGGGTAACCTTGGAAGGGGTGCGAGGAGGCTCTGAAATGCGGACGTGAGAAGATAAGGTCCGCAGGTCTGGCAAGGAGAGTGCCGGTGAGGCTTCAAACCTGATGCGGTGTCCGGCCTCTGGAAAGCTCAGACACGACCACATCCGCCTGCGTTGGGTGGGATATCGATAATATAGAAAATCGCTTCCTTCTCCGCAAGCCGAAGCGCTGAGCGATTCGATCTGAGGCCTGCCTAGAACGGCTTCACGATCACCATGATGACGATAAAAATCATCAGGACGGTCGGCACCTCATTGATAATCCGATAGAATTTCTGACTCCGCGGCCGCCGGTCAGCGGCAAAATCCTTCAGCCAGCGGGAAAAAAAGCCGTGGACCGCCGACAGTGCCAGGACCAGTGCCAGTTTTACGTGCAGCCAGCCAAAAGTGAACCAATGGCCGGACCAGGCGAGGAAGAGCCCGGCGAGCCAGGTCACGATCATGGCGGGGTTGATGATTGCCTTGAGCAATCGGCGTTCCATGACCTTGAACGTCTCCGACTGCTTCGAGCCGACCTCGGCTTCGCAGTGATAGACGAACAGCCGCGGCAGATAGAGCATGCCCGCCATCCAGGAGATGACGGCGATCACATGCAGCGCCTTGATCCAGAGATAGACGTCTTCGAACATTTTTGCGGTCCGGATTGCTGCCGAGCGACGGGAGCTGGGGATAGTAAGAACTCGTTAAGGTCTTACCTGCACACATATCCGTCCGTAGCGCCTTCCTCAAATCTAGAATCTTAGATTCTTAAAGGTTTGAGTCTATGTGACCGTGGATTGGACTCACGCAATTCCATCCGCGAGTTCGCGCACGCTTGTTCACATCCATCAACATATCCTGCGCGGGTCCAGCCTGTTCCGATAAGTCGTCCGGACTCAAAGGCTTGCTTGCGCCTGTCGGCAGCTTATCAAGGGGGTTGTCCGCGCAATCCCGCTTCCCGCATCGAGAGGCGCCGGACTTGTTCTGACGGGCAGTGGTGTGAAGAAAATTGGCACTTGTCCCGTCCCTGGTGTCGCACATCCCTTTCCGAGCGGTTAAGCTCCACAGAAATCCACAAACCACCCCGCCCTCATCCCAAGAGTTTTTGTGCCGACCTCGAACAATTATTTCCATCTTCACCTGGTCTCCGACTCCACCGGAGAGACGCTGATCACCGTCGCGCGCGCCGTCGCCGCGCAATATGCGAACGTGACGCCGGTCGAGCATGTCTATCCGCTGGTGCGGAGCCAGAAGCAGCTCGACCGGGTGCTCGACGAGATCGAGGAAGCGCCGGGGATCGTGCTGTTCACGCTGCTCGAGAAGGACCTGGTCGCCAGGCTCGAGGACAAGTGCAAGCAGATCAATGTTCCGAGCCTCTCGATCATCGGGCCGGTGATGCAGCTGTTCGAAGCCTATCTGGGAGCTGCGACCACGGGTCGCGTCGGCGCCCAGCACGTGCTCAATGCGGAATATTTCAAGCGCATCGATGCCTTGAACTACACAATGATCCATGACGACGGTCAGCATGTCGAAGGTCTCGACGAGGCCGACGTGGTTCTGGTCGGCGTGTCCCGCACCTCGAAGACGCCGACATCGATCTATCTCGCCAATCGCGGCATCCGCACCGCGAACGTGCCGCTGGTGCCCGGCATTCCCGTGCCGTCGCAACTGGAGACGCTGACGCGGCCGCTGGTGGTGAGCTTGCATGCGACGCCGGAACGGCTGATCCAGATCCGTCAGAACCGCCTGCTGTCCATGGGCGCCGAATCCGGCAGCGATACCTATACCGACAAGCAGTCGGTCACCGAGGAGGTCGCGTTCGCCCGCAAGCTCAGTGCCAAGCACGACTGGCCGCTGCTGGACGTCACGCGGCGCTCGATCGAGGAAACTGCGGCGGCGATCATGAAGCTCTACAGCGATCGCCAGCGCAACCGGCCCTCGGAATAGTTGTCGCGATGGGTCTGTGGCGCGGCACATCTCCGCTGATCCTGGCTTCGCAAAGCAGCGCGCGGAAAATGCTGCTGGCCAATGCCGGGCTCGAATTCGAGGCCGTCACGGCTGATATCGACGAGCGCGACATCCAGGCGAGCTCCAAGCTCAGCAATCCCCGTGAGATCGCTCTGCTCCTGGCCCGCGAAAAGGCGAAGGCCGTCTCTTCCGGTCGTCCCGGAAGCTATGTGATCGGCGCCGACCAGACGCTGGCGCTTGGAAGCCGTCTCTTCAACAAGCCCGCCGGCCGCCCACAGGCGCTGGCGCAATTGCGTGACCTCGCCGGCAACAGCCACGAGCTGAATTCCGCCGTGGCCATGGCGCGGGACGGCAAGATTGTTTTCGAGGATGTTTCGGTGGCGCGCATGACCATGCGGCAGATGAGCGAAGCCGAGCTTTCAGCCTATCTCGACGCCGCCGGCGATGCTGTGACCAGGAGCGTCGGCGCCTATCAGCTCGAGGGTCTCGGCATCCATCTGTTCGAGCGCATCGAGGGCGACCATTTCACCATTCTCGGCCTGCCGCTGCTGCCGCTGCTTGCGTTCCTGCGGAGCGAACAGCTAATTGCCGTGTAACTGACAGAGATGGCTGAGCGCTGATGCGGATCCTGGGACTGACCGGCTCGATCGGGATGGGCAAATCCACCACCGCAAAGTTGTTCGCGGAGGCGGGCGTGCCCGTCTACGACGCCGATGCGGCCGTGCATCAGCTCTATGAGGGCGAGGCCGCGCCGGCGATCGAGGCCGCCTTCCCCGGCACCACCGTCAACGGCAAGGTCGATCGTCCCAAACTGTCGGCGCGAGTGGTGCATGATCCCGCCGCGATCAAGCAGCTCGAGCAGATCGTCCATCCGATGCTCGGCGCCTCCCGGAAGAAGTTCTTTGCCGATGCCGAGGCCGCCAAGGTGCCGGTCGTGGTGCTGGACATCCCGCTGCTGTTCGAGACCGGCGGCGAGAAGCGGGTCGACGCGGTGGTCGTGGTGTCGACCTCGCCGGAACTCCAGCGCGAGCGGGTGTTGGCGCGCGGCACGATGGACGAGGCCAAGCTCGATGCCATGATTGCCAAGCAGACGCCCGATGCCGAGAAGCGCAAGCGGGCCGATTTCGTGGTGGATACCTCACACGGACTTGAACCGGTGCGCGCCCAAATCAAGCACATCCTGGCCGAGGTCGTTAAGATGCCGCAGCGGCGAGCCTGATTCGCCGCGCTCACACGGCCTCCCGATCATGCGCGAAATCGTCCTCGACACCGAAACCACCGGCCTCGATCCGCTGCGCGGCGATCGCCTGGTCGAAATCGGCTGTGTCGAGATCTTCAATCGCATGCCGACGGGACAGACGTATCACGTCTATATCAATCCCGAGAGGGACATGCCGGCGGAAGCATTCGCCGTGCACGGGCTGTCGGCCGAATTCCTGTCGACGAAGCCGCTGTTCCACGAGGTCGTCGATGCGTTTCTGGAGTTCATCGGCGATGCGCCGCTGGTGATCCACAACGCCTCGTTCGACATCAGCTTCATCAATGCCGAGCTCGACCGGATCAAGCGTGCCGCGGTCCCGCGCGAGCGGCTGGTCGACACGCTGCTGCTGGCGCGCCGCAAGCATCCCGGCGTGTCGAACCGGCTCGACGATCTCTGCTCGCGCTATTCGATCGACAATTCACACCGCACCAAGCACGGCGCGCTGCTCGACGCCGAACTGCTTGCGGAAGTCTATGTCGATCTGGTGGGGGCGCGGCAGTCGCAGTTGCTGCTGGCTTCGGAGCGGGAAGAGATTCGCGTCAATTCCGCCGGCGATGCGCCGCGGCGGCAGCGGTCGGTGCCGCTCGCGCCGCGGGTTTCGGATGCCGAGCGGGAGGCCCATCGGGCCTTCATCGCAACGATGGGCGAAAAGGCGATCTGGAACGAGTTTTTGCCCGCTCCAGCGACCGCCGATCCGGCTGGTTAAGCTCGCAGGTCAGGCCTGCAGGTTAGGCTTGGCCGGTCTGGCCACCCTGGGCGGCCATCTGCCGTTCCATGTTCTGGCGATAGAGACCGACGAAATCGACCGGGTCCAGCATCAGCGGCGGGAACCCGCCGTCGCGCACCGCGGTTGCGATGATCTCACGGGCGAACGGGAACAAGAGGCGCGGGCATTCGATCATGACCAGCGGGTGCAGGTTCTCCTTCGGCACGTTGACGATCCGGAACACGCCGGCATAGGCGAGCTCGAACGAGAACATCACCTTGCCCGCGGTCTCGGCCTTGCCTTCGACCGACAGCGTCACCTCGAACTCCTGCTCGCTGAGGTTATTGGCGCCGACATTGATCTGGATATTGATCTGGGGCGGCTGGCCCTGCTGCTGGAGCGAGCTCGGCGCGTTCGGATTTTCGAACGACAGGTCCTTGGTATATTGCGCCAGCACGTTGAGCTGGGGAGCCTGGGCCGCCTCGGGAGGGGTGCCGTTACCGTTGGTCATAGAAGTGTCTCCTTACCCGATTGGGGCTGAATTTCGCGGCGGTTGGCTAACATAGGGCCGCCTCGTTCCACAAGGACGAACGGTCCCGGATGGGAATCCAGACCGTGCTCGCAACTGTGACATTCAGGCCGGCCTTTCGGCGAAATCGCGCCTTAAACGATTGAAGATACGCGATTTCCGCCCACGATCGGGTTTCCCCTTAAGCATAAAACGCGCTACACTCGCCTCTGTGCCAAAAGGCGCCATTGGCCGGGCAAGATTTCGTGCCTACATCCCACGGACCAGACGCGCGGACCTAAAATGGTGATGTAGACTTGCCGTTCTCGTATGGAACGGTCTACTGGCCGGATTGATTTTCCCGGCAACGAAGCGACGATCCAAAGCAAAGACCAGAAAGCGAATACGACGTGGATATCTACACCATCATCTTCCTGGCGCTGGCGGTCTTCATCTTTCTGAGGCTGCGCAGCGTGCTGGGGCAGCGCACGGGCAACGAACGGCCGCCGTTCGATCACACTGCCGCCCGCAATGCGCTGGGTGGTGCCCAGGACAAGAACGTCGTGACCATGCCGGGCAAGGTGATCGACCAGGCGCCGCT
Source organism: Bradyrhizobium iriomotense (assembly GCF_018130765.1). GTDB lineage: Bacteria > Pseudomonadota > Alphaproteobacteria > Rhizobiales > Xanthobacteraceae > Bradyrhizobium > Bradyrhizobium iriomotense_A. Next base: position 192,882 of record NZ_JAFCJZ010000010.1, on the reverse strand, counting down.
GGCGCCGACGGCCGAGCCGGCCGTGCCCAGCGACCGCTGGAAGGGTCTGACTGAACCGGGCACCGCACTGGCACAGGGTCTCGATGCTATCGTCGAGAAGGATTCCACCTTCGATCCGCGCCACTTCATCTCGGGCGCCCGCGGCGCCTATGAGATGATCGTGCTGGCCTTTGCCAATGGCGATCGCCGCGCCCTGCGCGACCTCTTGTCGTCGGAGGTTTATGAAAGCTTCGACGCCGCGATCAAGGAGCGCGAGAAGAACGAGCAGAAGACCGAGACGCGCTTCGTCTCGATCGACAAGGCCGAGCTCGTTGGTGCCGAGCTGCGCGACCGCACCGCCCAGCTCACGATCCGCTTCGTCTCGCAGATGATCTCGGCGACCCGCGACAAGGCCGGCAACATCGTCGACGGCAGCGCCGACACGGTTGCCGACATCACCGACATCTGGACTTTCGCCCGCGACACCACCTCTCGCGATCCGAACTGGAAGCTGGTTGGCACCGGAAGCGCGAATTAAGCTCTTTCTCAAGAACAGCGCGACGGCGTTCTGCGCGGGTGTCGTCGTGCTGTCGATGTTTTCGCTCGGCGCCGAAGCGGCGCGGCGCCACTATCGCAGCCACCATCACCACCCCCCGCAACTAGCCGCCGCCCCGCCGCGGGCCTTGCCCTATCCGCAGCTCCCCCTGCCGTTCGAGATCTCAGGCGCGCAATATCTGCCGCTGGCCTGGGCCGATGTGAAGGGCTGGGGCGACGACGATCATCTCGCCGCCTACAAGACATTTCGCGCCAGCTGCAGGTCGATCAATGCGCAGAATGGCGCCCCTGAGCCGAAGGCACTGGGAGCATCGCTGGGCGAACCCTGCCGGGTCGCCAAATCGCTCGAGCTCGGCGACGACGCCAAGGCAAAAACCTTCTTCGAGGAGAACTTCTCACCGCTGCGCATCTCCCGCTTAGGGGAGCCCGACGGTTTCGTCACCGGCTATTACGAGCCGGTGCTCGAGGGATCGCGGACGCAGACCGACGTCTACAATGTTCCGGTCTATCGCCGCCCGTCGAACCTGTTCGTGCGCGGCTACAAGCAGGACTCGGTCAGCCTACCCAACAAGGGACCGGTCTATCGCAAGATCGGACGCCGCAAGCTGGTGCCCTATTACGACCGCGGCGAGATCGAGGACGGCAAGATCGCCGGCCGTGGCCTCGAGGTCGCCTGGCTGAAGGATCCGACCGATCTCTTGTTCGCGCAGATCCAGGGCTCGGCGCGGATCAAGTTCGAGGACGGCACGACGCTCCGGCTCAATTACGACGCCTATAACGGCTATCCCTACACGGCGGTGGGACGCATCCTGATCGAGCGCGGCATCATTCCGAAAGAGGAGATGTCGATGCAGAAGATCCGGGAGTGGATGGCGCAAAACCCTGATGGCGCCAAGGAGCTGCGCCGCCAGAACCGCGCCTACATCTTCTTCCGCGAGGTCAACCTCTCCGACAAGGACGAGGCGGTGGGCGCGCAAGGCATTCCGCTGACGGCGGGACGCTCGATCGCGGTCGACAAATCGCTGCATGTCTACGGCACGCCGTTCTTCATCGAGGGCGAGCTGCCGATCGATTCCGAGCGGTCGAAGACGCCGTTTCACCGTCTGATGATCGCGCAGGACACTGGCTCGGCCATCATCGGCCCCGCGCGTGCGGATCTCTATTTCGGCGCCGGGCAGGAGGCTGGCCGCGTCTCCGGCCGGCTGCGCCATCCCATGCACTTTGTCATGCTGGTGCCGAAGGGCCTCGACCCCGCGGCACGTGCCGCAAAGCTGCCGGTGCCGGACCCGCGGCCGTCGGAAAAGATCGCAAAGTTGTTTCCGCAGACTGATCCGGCCAAGACGGGCGCCCCTGCTGCCGCCGCGGCGCAAGGCAAGAACGAAACGGTTGCCATCGCCGGTCCAGTCCCGCTACCGGTGCCGCGTCCCGCGATCGAGCCTGTCCCTGAGCCGCGGCGACCCGTGAAGAATCGTCCCCATCGGCAGCAATGAAGCGATCGTCCCGTCCGCCCGTGCTGGAGCCCCGCCCCTCGCCGCGCCGCCGCGCGCTCAGCGAGGAAGAGCGCGCGCTGTGGGATACGGTCGCAAAGCAGGTCAAGCCGCTCAGGAAGCATCGCGTCGCCAAGGTGCATGCCGCGCCGCCCGCCGCGCCTTCGCCCGTGGCCCAGGTGACCCGGCTTTCGCCGCCGGCAAGGCCGGTTGCCGCAGCGCCGGCGCCGCGCGTCGCCAAGCCGTCCGTTCCGCCTCTGGCGCCGCTCGGCAAGCGCGAGCGCACAAAACTGTCGCGCGGCCGCAGCGAGATCGAGGCGCGGCTCGATCTGCACGGCATGACCCAGATGCGCGCCCATCGCGCGCTCTCCGGCTTCCTGCACCGCGCCCATCATGACGGCCTGACCTTCGTGCTCGTCATCACCGGCAAGGGCCGCAGCGGCGGCGAAAGCGGCGTGCTCCGCCGCCAGGTGCCGGAATGGCTGAGCCTGCCGGAATTCCGCGCCTTCGTCGTCGGCTTCGAGACCGCGCATATCGGCCATGGCGGCGAGGGCGCGCTCTATGTGCGGATCAGGCGGGCGAAATCTTAAAACGGCCGTACGATTCCGACGCGCGGGATCAGTGTGAGGACCAGGCCGAAGATATTTGTCTTCCGATCCTCGGTCGGAATCATCGGAGCTTCCTGCTTTGCCGGCAGCATCTTCACCGCATGCAGGATCAGGAACATGCAGACCGCCCAGTTCGAGATCCAGCGCGAATAGTCGAACACCATCGCGAACATCACGAGATAGGCGAGGCTGACGCCGATCAGCGCCGCAACGACGAGCCGCTTGTGCAGATCGCTGGCGAGCGCGCCGATCAGGCTCGCGAAGAAGCGCCACAGCGGCGTGTGCAGCCAGATCAGCAGCGCGAATGCGGGTACGCCAAGGATGTTGTGCGGCAGGCGGCCCCAGGTGTCCAAGATCTCCTTCGCCAGCGGCTGGTACCAGATGTAGGCGAACTGCAGCAGGTCAGTGCGGGACGGATCGGCCATCCGCGTCTTCAGATACGCGACGAAGTCCGCTTCCGGGATCGGCATCGTTCCCAAAAACTGCGCGGCGAAGAACAGCGCGGAGACAAGTGCGAGGGCGATCACGCCGAAGGCGACATTGCCGCGATTGCTGCCGTACGCGAGGTAGTGCCTGATCACTGCGATGGTGATGATCGTCGGCACGTACATCAAGAGATGAATGTGGTGGATCAGTACCAGCACGATCGAGAACAGCGCCGCCGTTGCCACGAACAGCAGCGAACCCGCCGGCATCAGCAAGAGGACGATCGCCAGCGCGCAGCCATAGATGTCGAAATGGCCGAGCGTGTGCATGAAGTTCTTCAGAAAGAACGGCGAGCCCGCGGTGAGGACGAACAGCGGCAGCGTCTTCGCGGTGAAGCCGAACGTCCTCTGGAACAGTTTTGCGTACAGCCCGAGCGTCACCAGCCACATCGCGCCGCCAAGCGCGAACACCAGCCAGACCGGCACCTTGTCAGTGAACAGCGCGACGATGGCCCCGATCAGGGCGCGCTTGATGAAGCCGAAATGGTAATCGACGAGGAGATGGATGTAGGGGACGTAAGGCGGCAGCTGGATCTTGTGAATGAGGACGCCGGCGATGATTGCGGCGTTGATCGCGAGCAGGAGGCGCCAGGGGTTTTGCAGGAGGCTAGCGGGCACGTGGCACCCGGCGCGCGTCAATCACCGCTGTTGTCCTGGACAAGCGAGTTCCTGGCAACGCGTAGCGTTGTCCAGAGCGAGCGCAGATCCGGGACCCATAACCACCGCAGGTCGTTTGAGCCGAGATCGGGGCCGCCATCTTGCTTCAACAATATCCGCTGGTGGTAATGGGTCCTGGCTTTCGCCAGGACGACAGCGGGATAGATAGCTGATCTCTACCGAACTACAAAATGAACCGGCTCAGATCGGCATTCTTGGCGAGATCGCCGACGTGCTTCTGCACGTAGTCGGCGTCGACCCTGATGATCTCGCCGCTGCGGTCGGGGGCGGTGAAGGAGATCTCGTCCAGCACCCGCTCCATCACGGTCTGCAGCCGCCGCGCGCCGATGTTCTCGACGGTGGAGTTGACGGCCACCGCGACGTCGGCCAGCGCGTCGATGGCGCTGTCGGTGATGTCGAGCGTCACGCCCTCGGTCTGCAGCAGCGCGACATATTGCTTGATCAGCGAGGCCTCGGGCTCGGTCAGGATGCGCCGCATGTCGTCGCGGGTCAGCGCCTGCAGCTCGACGCGGATCGGCAGGCGGCCCTGCAATTCCGGCAAGAGGTCGGACGGCTTGGCGACGTGGAACGCGCCCGATGCGATGAACAGGATGTGGTCGGTCTTGACCGCGCCGTGCTTGGTCGAGACCGTGGTGCCCTCGATCAGCGGCAAGAGATCGCGCTGCACGCCCTCGCGCGAGACGTCGCCGCCGACGCGACCGTCGCGGGCGCAGATCTTGTCGATCTCGTCCAGGAACACGATGCCGTTGTTCTCGACCGCGCTGATCGCCTCCAGCGTCAGCTGCTCGGTGTCCAGCAGCTTGTCGGATTCCTCGTTGACGAGGATCTCGTGCGAGCCTTCCACCGTCAGCCGCCGCGTCTTGCTGCGGCCGCCGAGCTTGCCAAAAATGTCGCCGATCGAGATCGCGCCCATCTGCGCGCCGGGCATGCCCGGGATCTCGAACATCGGCATGCCGCCGCCGGACGATTGCGTCTCGATCTCGATTTCCTTGTCGTTGAGCTCGCCGGCCCGCAGCTTCTTGCGGAAGGATTCCCGCGTCGCCGAGCTGGAATTGGCGCCGACCAGCGCGTCGAGTACGCGCTCCTCGGCGGCGAGCTGGGCGCGCGCCTGCACGTCCTTGCGCTTCTTCTCGCGGACCTGGGCGATCCCGACCTCGACGAGATCGCGCACGATCTGCTCGACGTCGCGGCCGACATAGCCGACCTCGGTGAATTTTGTCGCTTCCACCTTCAGGAACGGCGCGTTCGCGAGTTTTGCCAATCGCCGCGCGATCTCGGTTTTGCCGACGCCGGTGGGGCCGATCATCAAGATGTTCTTCGGTAGCACCTCTTCGCGCAAGGAGCCCTCGAGCTGCTGCCGCCGCCAGCGGTTGCGCAGCGCGATCGAGACGGCGCGCTTGGCGTCGCCCTGGCCGACGATGAAACGGTCAAGTTCGGAAACGATTTCGCGGGGGGAGAAGTCTGTCATGGCACCTTAGCTAGGGTCAGAAGCGGGCCGGGACAAGCCGCTTTTTTCGGCCGTCAGATGATCGGCGGGCCCGACTGCCATTGTTTCACGGCCTCGATCGGATGGATCAGCATCAGGATATTGAGCGTCAGATTGTCGCGAATGTGGAGCGCCAGCATGACCTCGAAGGCAAGGCCGAGCAGGACGGTCGCAGATACCGGCAGCACGCGCGCGGCGAGGAACCCGAGCATCATGGCGAGATTGTCAGACACCGAGTTGACAATGCTGTCGCCGTAATAGTCCAGCGAGATCGTGCCGGCGCGGTAGCGCTCGATGATGAACGGCGAGTTCTCGACGATCTCCCAGGCGCCCTCGATCAGCATCGCGATGATCAGCCGGGCCGGCCACGACAAGGTGAGGAATGGCAGACGCGCGAACAGCAGCCAGGTCAGCCCGTAGAACAGGAAGCCGTGCAGCACGTGCGAGAAGCTGTACCAGTCGGCGATGTGCTGCGAATTCTCCGAACTGTTCACCACGCCGTGCCACAGCTTGACATAGCCGCAGGTGCAGATCGGCACGCGCCCCATCGCGAACAGGATCGAGGCCTGCAGCGCCAGCAGCAGCAGCGCGACGCCGGCCCAGGCGAGCGGCGGAAATGCGACCTTGCTCTCCTGCGCCTGTGCCAGCGTCATGCTTCGCGCACCATCAACAGCGCCGGCCCGTCCGGCGTCTCGACTATGCGGTCGCGAACGAAGCCGGCTTTCTCATAAGCGCGTATGGCGCGTGCGTTCAGCGGATCGGGATCGGTCACCATGCGCGGCAGACCATGCCGAAAACGTTCATCGACAAATTGGCGAATGAACGCCGAGCCGTGGCCGCGCCCGATCATGTCGCCCTCGCCGATGAACTGGTCGATGCCACGCGTGCCCTCCGGTTGCGGCCCGAAGCCTGTATTCCAGGCGGTCAGGCGATAGCACTGAAGATAGCCGAAGGGCTTGTCGCCGGCCAACACGATGAACTGGTCCATCGCGGGTTCATCGAGGTCACCGCTCACCAGCGCGAACTGCTCGTCCGGATCGCCCCACCATTCCCGCACATGGGCTTCACCCAGCCACCGCCGGATCAGCGGCAGGTCGGCCGTGCCCATCGGGCGGAAGGCATAGGCGGGCGCCATCTCCTGTTCGGTCTGGCCTAGCCGCTCGCCAGGCTCTCGATGGTCACATTCCGGTTGGTGTAGACGCAGATCTCGGCGGCGATGTCGAGGGAGCGGCGGACGATGGTCTCGGCATCCTTGTCGGTGTCGAGCAGGGCCCGGGCCGCGGCGAGGGCATAGTTGCCGCCGGAGCCGATCGCCATGACGCCGGCCTCGGGCTCGAGCACGTCGCCGGTGCCTGTCAGGACCAGGGAGACGTCCTTGTCGGCCACGATCATCATGGCCTCCAGCCGCCGCAGATAGCGGTCGGTGCGCCAGTCCTTGGCGAGCTCCACGGCCGCCCGGGTCAGCTGCCCCGGATATTGCTCCAGCTTGCTCTCCAGCCGCTCAAACAGGGTGAAGGCGTCGGCCGTGGCGCCGGCGAAGCCGCCGATCACGTCGCCCTTGCCGAGCTTGCGGACCTTCTTGGCGTTGGACTTGATCACGGTCTGGCCGATCGAGACCTGGCCGTCGCCGCCGACCACCACCTTGCCGCCCTTGCGGACCGTCAAAATCGTGGTGCCGTGCCAGACCGGCGAGCTGTTCTGGGAATCCTTCATGAAATACCTCACTGTCCGGCCTGATTTAGGGGGTCCGAGCCAAGGGCACAACGGGCCGTTCCGGGCCGAATTTCAGTCACTATAGGCAGAAGTAGAGGCCCGGCCGGCCGTTCCCGCAGTAGCGAAGGTGTCATTTGGCTGTTAATAGACTGGCGTTTTCGGCCCCCGAGCATGATCCGGAAAAGTGGGCACCGGTTTTCCGGGAAAGATCATGCTCAAATAGAAGCGAAAGCCAGCTTTCAATGCGCACCGCGACGATCAAGCGCAAGACCAAGGAAACCGACATCGAGGTCTCCGTGAACCTCGATGGCACCGGCGTGGCCAATATCGCGACCGGCATCGGCTTTTTCGACCATATGCTCGATCTTCTCGCCCGCCATTCCCGCATCGACCTCACGGTCAAGGCGGTGGGCGACCTGCACATTGATTATCACCATACCACCGAAGACACCGGCATCGCGCTCGGCCAGGCGGTCAAGCAGGCGCTCGGCAACATGGCGGGCATCACCCGCTATGCCGGCGTGCACATGCCCATGGACGAGACGCTGTCGCGCGTGGTCATCGACATTTCGGGCCGCCCGTTCCTGGTGTTCAAGGCCGACTTCCCGCGCGACAAGATCGGTGAGTTCGACACCGAGCTGGTGCGCGAGTGGTTCCAGGCCTTTGCCATCAACGCCGGCGTGACTCTCCACGTCGAAACCCTATATGGCGATAACAGCCATCATATCGCCGAGTCCTGCTTCAAGGGTCTGGCGCGGGCGCTGCGCACCGCCGTTGCGATCGATCCGAAGGCTGTGGGCGAAATCCCGTCCACCAAGGGCTCGCTCGGCGGCTGACATCTCCGTCGGTTAACGAAACAACGCCGGCGGCATCACTGAATTCGAGAGAACGGGGCATCACCATGCCTGTCTACACAGTTCATGCTCCCTTCCCTGGTGGAGCCGATCTGCGCGCGACCGACAAATTCGTCTTCGTGCGCGACAGCTTCCATTTCTGGGCGATGATCTTCGGCCCGTTCTGGCTGCTCTGGCACCGGCTCTGGCTGGCGTTGATTGGCTGGATCGTCTTCCTGGGTGCGTTCGATGCCGGGCTGCACAGCGTTGGCGTCGGCCGCAGCTCGATCTTCTTCGCCAACATGATCGTCGCGGTGCTGATGGGCTTTGAGGCCTCCAGCCTGCGTCGCTGGACGCTGTCGCGCGGCAAATGGCGGCAGCTCGATATCGTCGTCGCCGCCGACCAGGACTCCGCCGAGCGTCGCTTCTTCGAGCGCTGGAGCCAGAAGCAGCACGGCATCGTCAACGATCAATGGGCCGTCGATCGCGGCGGCCCGCCGCCGACCCGGGGCGTGCCGGGCCAGCAATTCTCGAACCCGCCGCCGATTCCGGCCGGCGGCATCATTGGATTGTTTCCAGAACCGGGAGGGTCAAGATGAGCGTCGCCATCATCGATTACGGTTCCGGTAACCTGCATTCCGCCGCCAAGGCTTTTGAGCGCGCCGCGCGCAGCCTGGAGGATGGCCAAAAGGTCTTCGTCACCAGCGATCCCGATCAGGCCTACAGCGCCGATCGGCTCGTGCTGCCGGGCGTCGGCGCCTTCGCCGATTGCCGGCGTGGCCTCGATGCCGTCAACGGCATGGTCGAGGCGATTACCGAAGCGGTGCGCGTCAAGGCGCGGCCGATGTTCGGCATCTGCGTCGGCATGCAGCTGTTCGCCACCCGCGGCAAGGAGCACGTCATCACGCAGGGCTTGAACTGGATCGACGGCGACGTCGAGAAGATCACGCCGCGCGATGAAAGCCTGAAGATCCCGCATATGGGCTGGAATACGCTCGAGGTGCTGCAAGAGCATCCGGTGCTGAACAAGCTCTCGCTCGGCCCCAAGGGCCAGCACGCTTACTTCGTGCACTCCTATCACCTCAACGCCGCCAACGAGGCGGACGTGCTCGCGCGCGCCGATTACGGCGGGCCTGTCACCGCGATCGTCGCGAAGGACACCGCAATCGGCACCCAATTCCACCCCGAGAAGAGCCAGCGTTTTGGTTTGGCCCTGATCTCGAACTTCTTGCGATGGAAACCGTGATCCTCTTTCCCGCGATCGACCTCAAGAACGGCCAATGCGTGCGCCTCGAGCAAGGCGACATGGCGCGCGCGACCGTTTTCAATCTCAATCCCGCAGCGCAGGCGCAGAGCTTTGCCGAGCAGGGTTTTGAGTATCTCCACGTCGTCGACCTCGATGGCGCCTTTGCCGGCAAGCCGGTGAATGCTGAGGCCGTCGAGGCGATGCTGAAGACAATCAAGATCCCGGTGCAACTCGGTGGCGGCATTCGCGATCTCAAGACCGTCGAAGCCTGGCTCGACAAGGGCATCACCCGCGTCATCATCGGCACCGCCGCGGTGCGCGATCCTGAATTGGTGAAGTCGGCCGCGAAGAAATTCCCCGGCCGCGTCGCGGTTGGGCTCGATGCCCGTGACGGCAAGGTCGCGGTCGAAGGCTGGGCGGAGACCTCGCAGGTGACGGTGCTCGAGATCGCAAAGCGTTTCGAGGATGCCGGCGTCGCCGCCATCATCTTCACCGACATCGCGCGCGACGGCCTGCTCAAGGGCCTGAACCTCGATGCGACCATTGCGCTTGCCGACGCGATCTCCATTCCGGTGATCGCCTCCGGCGGCCTCGCCTCTATCGAGGATGTGAAGGCCATGCTGATGCCGCGGGCGAAAAAGCTCGCCGGCGCGATCGCCGGCCGCGCCCTCTACGACGGCCGGCTCGATCCCGCCGCCGCCCTCACCCTGATCCGCAACGCGCGCGCCTAGGAGCTGACACATGTTCAAGGTGCGCGTGATCCCCTGCCTCGACGTCAAGGACGGCCGCGTCGTCAAGGGCGTCAACTTCGTCGATCTGCGCGATGCCGGCGATCCCGTCGAAGCGGCGATCGCCTATGACGCCGCCGGCGCCGACGAGCTGACCTTCCTCGACATTACCGCGACCCATGAGAACCGCGGCATTATGTTGGACGTGGTCCGGCGCACGGCCGAGGCCTGCTTCATGCCCGTGACGGTCGGTGGCGGCGTCCGCAAAGTCGATGACATCAAGACGCTGTTGCGCGCCGGCGCGGACAAGGTGTCGATCAACAGCGCCGCGGTGTCGCGGCGCGAGTTCGTCAAAGAAGCTGCCGAAAAATTCGGCGAGCAGTGCGTGGTGGTTGCGATCGACGCCAAGCGGGTCAAGCGTCCGGGCGGCGATCGCTGGGAGATCTTCACCCATGGCGGGCGCAATTCCACCGGCATCGATGCGATCGAATACGCCCAGGAGGTGGTCTCGCTCGGCGCCGGCGAAATCCTGCTCACCTCCATGGACCGCGACGGCACGCGGCAGGGGTTTGACATTCCGCTGACCCGTGCGATCGCCGACAGCGTTCCCGTTCCCGTGATCGCCTCGGGCGGCGTCGGCAATCTCGACCACCTCGTCGACGGTATCCGAGACGGGCACGCCACGGCCGTCCTGGCCGCCTCGATCTTCCACTTCGGGGAATTCACCATCCGCGAAGCCAAGGAGCACATGGCCCGGCGCGGGCTGCCGATGCGCCTTGATGCCTGACGACTCCCGTTCGTAAAAATGCTACACAGGGCGGCGGGGAATGGCCTCCGCTGCCAAGCGTGTTTCTGAGTAAATCCGATGTCGCGTTTCACGATCCACGACCTGGCCGAGACCATCGACGCCCGCGCCGCGGCCGGCGGCGAGGCCTCCTATACCCGTAAGCTCCTGGACAAGGGCGCCGAGCATTGCGCCAAGAAGTTCGGTGAGGAAGCAGTCGAAACCGTAATCGCAGCAGTCGAAAACGATCGCGCGCATCTGATCGCAGAGAGCGCCGATCTGCTCTATCATTTCCTTGTGCTTTTGAAGGCACGCGGCATAAAGCTGGAAGAGGTCGAGGCCGCGCTGGACAAGCGGACGAACATGTCAGGGTTGGAAGAGAAGGCGTCGCGCAAGAGCGGCAACTAGCCGAGGTGGAGAGGTCGCTTCATGGATATCCGCGCACCCGAGCAGCAGTATAATCCGTACCGCGTTTATACGCGCGAGGAGTGGGCGCGACTTCGCGACGACACGCCGATGACGCTGGAGCCGGGCGAGTTCGACCGGCTGCGTTCGCTGCACGATCGCCTCGACCTTCAGGAAGTCGAGGACATTTATCTCCCGCTGTCGCGCCTGCTCTCGATCTATGTCGATGCGATGCAGCGCCTGTATTACGCCGAGCGCCAGTTCCTGAATATCCGCGACCGCAAGATGCCCTATATCATCGGCGTCGCCGGTTCCGTCGCGGTCGGAAAGTCTACCACGGCCCGCGTGCTTCAGGCGCTGCTGGCGCGCTGGTCGCCGCGGCCGAAGGTCGAGCTGATCACGACGGACGGATTTCTCTATCCCAATGCCGTGCTCGACCGGCAGGGCATCATGCAGAAGAAGGGTTTTCCGGAGAGCTACGACCTGCCGCTGTTGCTGAGCTTCCTCTCCGATATCAAGTCCGGACGCCGTAACGTCCGTGCGCCGGTTTATTCGCATCTGACCTACGACATCGTGCCGGGCCAGTGGGCCGAGGTCGACCAGCCGGACATCCTGATCGTCGAGGGTGTCAACGTGCTGCAGACCGGCAAGCTGCCACGTGACGGCAAGGCGGTGCCCGTGGTCTCCGACTTCTTCGACTTCTCGGTCTATATCGACGCCGACGAGGCAGCGCTGCGGCGCTGGTACATCAAGCGCTTCCTGGCGCTACGCGACACCGCGTTCACCAATCCAAAATCCTACTTCAACCGCTACGCGCTGCTCTCGGACGAGGAAGCCACCGCCACCGCGACCGCAATCTGGGAGCGCACCAACCTCGCCAATCTCGAGGACAACATCCTGCCCACCCGCCCCCGCGCGACGCTCATCCTGAAGAAGGGCGCCGACCACGTGGTGGAGAGCGTTGCGCTCAGGCGGCTGTAACCGCGCCGGTGAACATGGATCACTGGCGGGTCCGGACTGAGTCTCTTTTGTTGCTGACCGACAAGCGGTATTCCGCTATGCCTTCATGAACGGCAGGAGGCAGCATGGTTGATCGTCTCAGAAGCGCTGCGGAGCAGCTTGAAGCGCCGACCTGTCCGGACTGCCATATCGAGATGAAGTGGTTTCGCTCCGAACTGCTCGCGGACGAGCCGACCCCGATCATCGCGCACCTCTTCGTGTGCCCGCATTGCAAGCGCGCAGCGCAGACCGAGACCATCTTCAAGGCAGACGTACCGCCGGCTGGCAAGCTCTCGACGCCGCGGTCTACGGCTTCTGCCGCATAACTGATCGTTTCCGGACCTACTGTTGCGCTTTCGCGCCGACGAAGATGTGCCACGTCGTCAGAAACATTGCGGCGACCAGTGGGCCGATGACGAAGCCGTTCGCTCCGAAAGTTGCAAGGCCGCCCAGGGTGGCAAGCAGCACAATATAACTTGGCATCCGGATCGACTGGCCGACCAGCACAGGGCGAAGAAAATTGTCAGCAAGACCGATCACGAAAGTACCGAATGCGAGCAGGATGATTCCCTTCGTGACCGCGCCTGCTACGAGCAGGTAGAGGCCGACCGGGACCCAGACCAGCGCGGAGCCGAGCACAGGCAGAAGCGAGAGCAGCGCCATGAGGGCGCCTGCCAGCAGCGGCGCAGTCAGGCCGAGCAGCCAGAAGATCAGCCCGCCAAGCGCTCCCTGGATCAGTGCAACCAGAATGATCCCTTTGATTGTCCCGCGAACCGAGAGGGTGAACGCATCCAGAATCTGGGCGGTGTGGCTCGCACGCAGCGGCAGCGCGTCGCGGATGCGTACGTTCAGCTCGTCACTGTCGCGCAGGAAAAAGAACAGCAGGTACAGCATCACGAGCAAGCTTGCGACGAACTCCACCGTCAACTGGCCGATGTTGATCGCGTGCCCGGCCAGCTGCTGGCCGGCCGGGACGACCAGGCTCGAGAGGCGCTCTTTTAGGGCCGAAAGATCAATGCCGGCCAGACGATCCGAGACGGAAGCCGCCCAGTCGGGCAGCGCAGATTTCAGTTGCTGCAGGGGATGAGCGAGACCGATTTCCCCGGTCTGAACCCGCTGATACAGTTCCCCGCCCTGTTCGACGAGCGAGGCGATGACGACCCCCACGGGGATCAAAACCATGACGACCACGACGACGACGGTGGAAAGTGCGGCAAGGTTGCGCCATTCCGGGAGCGCTTCCAGGCAACGTCGATAGAGTGGCGCGAAGATGATCGCCAGCAGCGTGGCCCACAACACTGCGCCGGAGAACGGCCACAGCACCCAGCCGAACGCAACGGAGATTGCCGCAAGCAAGACGAGGAATGAGCGGTCTTCCGATGTTCTCACGTGTCGCCGGCCTTTCAGTCGCTCCTCACCGAGCATTGGTATCACAGGACTGTGGCGGGGCGGCAAGATGCCCATCGGCGGTCGGTTGGATGCGGCCTGTCACTTGCCGGCTTTCGCGCTCCAGTCCGCAGCCTTGATGCGCCCGGCAAAGGTGGCAGAGCCGGAGCCGCTGGCCCTGTAGACGAAAGCTTCGCCTTCCTGCACGTCGCCGGCCTCCTTGCCGAAGGCATCGGCGATGTTCGTCTTGTGCGTGACCAGGAAGGTGTTGGTGCCGGCCTTCGGCGGCGTATCGACGAGCTGACGCACGGCCTGGCCCGCCCTCGCATTTGCACCGGTCGGGTTTGCCATCCCCGATGCACTGGCGTTGCTGCTGTCCGTCAACGCATCGACCGGCTTGACCTCGCGGCCGGAGATCAGCTTGCCGGCCTCGATCGCACGGTTCAGCCGGCTTGTGTAGACATCCCCGATCGGAATCGCGCGCTCCTGGATCGCCGCTCCGATCTGACGCGCCATGTCCCTGCCCTTTTCACTCAGCTGGCGCTGGGCACTCATGTCGTCGAACCTGAAGGGATAGACGTCCTTCTGGCCGTCGTCGGTCGCGGTGTGCCGAAAGACGAGAACGTAGCCGCCTTGCTTCAGCGAGGCGATGAGCTCCGACGTGTCGGCCGTGGCGCGTTGGGAAATTCCGACGAGAAGACCAATGACTGCGAGGCGGCAAAGCACGTTCATGTGCTAAATCCTCTATTGCACGCCCCCAAGCATGGTGACGCGCAAGCCGACGGATTTCAATTACCGATTGTTCGCAGGGTCGAGGTTCCCGCGAATAGATTAGATCGCGAGCTGCCGCGACGCTGCCAGACCTGCCAATGCTTCGTCCAGCTTCTCGCGGTCGAGCGGCTTGATCAGGAAGCCGTTCATGCCGGCCTCGAAGCAGGCGTAGCGATCCTCCACCAGCGTGTTGGCGGTGAGGGCGAGGATCGGCGTGTGATGGCCGCCGGTGGTGGCCTCGTGGGCGCGGATGCGTTTGGTTGCCTCGATGCCGTCGAGCTGCGGCATCTGGATGTCCATTAGCACGAGATCGTAGGGCGTGCCCGCCGTGCTAGCTGCCAGCCAGGATTCCAGCGCGGCCTCGCCATGGACGGCGATGACGACGCGGTGACCGAGCTTTGTCAGCAGCGAGCGCATCAGCAGCGCGTTGATCTCATTGTCTTCGGCGACGAGGATCGACAGGGCTTTCGCCGGCGCGGAGCCGGCCGTTTCAGCCGGCGGCTCCGGCGCCAGATCGGGCGAGGCAATCTCGGGCGCCAATGCCAGGCGCGCGGCGAGCGAGGCTGCGCGCAGCGGCTTCACCAGGAAGCCGGTGAAGGCTGGCGAAATCTTTTCGTGGCGCGAGCTCGACGTCAGCAGCACCAGCCGCTGAGCCGCATGCGTGCGAGCGGCTTCGCCCAGGTGATCGGCGACGGTCGCACCAAGCGCTCGGTCGACCAGCACGGCATGCCATGAGCGCTCCGGCAGCAACGCTTCGGCGACCGAGGCATCCGAGATCAGGCAGGTCTGACCGCCCCAACGTTCCAGGCGCCGCGCGATCAGCGAGGCCTCGATGCCCTCGGCCATCAGCAGGATCGACTTGCCGGTGAGGTCAGGGCTCGGGAATGTCGTTTGCCCCGTGGCTCCTTGCGACGGCGCGAGCGGCACTGCGACCCCGAAGGTCGCGCCCTTGCCCGGCTCGCTCGTCAGCGTGATGCGGCCGCCCATGCGCTT
The DNA here is from genome assembly GCF_018130765.1 of Bradyrhizobium iriomotense. Taxonomy (GTDB): domain Bacteria; phylum Pseudomonadota; class Alphaproteobacteria; order Rhizobiales; family Xanthobacteraceae; genus Bradyrhizobium; species Bradyrhizobium iriomotense_A. Next base: position 177,746 of record NZ_JAFCJZ010000010.1, on the reverse strand, counting down.
GACGATGCGTTCGCTGATGGCGAGACCAAGCCCGGTGCCGCCATAGGTGCGGGCGACGCGCTCGTCGGCCTGCTCGAACTCGCGGAAGATGCGCTGCTGCGCTTCGGGCGCGATGCCGATGCCGGTGTCGCGGACCAGGAAGCTGATCTCGTTCGGCCAGATGCCGGGTTCGACGATCAGCGCGACGCCGCCGCTTGTGGTAAATTTGATGGCGTTGCCGGCGAGATTGAGCAGCACCTGGCGCAGCCGTGCGGCGTCACCGACGACTTCCAGCGGCAGGCGCTCGTCGACATAGGCGGCAATCTCGAGCTGCTTGGCCTGCGCACGCGGCGCCAGCAGCTCGGTGATCTCCTCGATCAGGGTCGAGAGCGCGAACGGACGCTGCTCGAGGTCGAGCTTGCCGGCCTCGATCTTGGAATAGTCGAGCAGCTCCTCGATCAGCGCCATCAGCGCTTCGCCCGAGGTCTTCACCGCCCGGGCATAGGTCGCCTGCTCCGGCGTCAGATGGGTGTCGAGCAGGAGGCCGCCCATGCCGATGATACCGTTCAGGGGGGTACGGATCTCGTGCGAGGCCATCGCCAGGAAGCGTGACTTGGCGCGGTTGGCAGCATCGGCCTGGTCGCGCGCCTCCGACAGCGCACGCTCGGTCTCGGTGCGATCGGTGACGTCGCGCCCCACGCTCTGCAATTCGGCCGCCTGGCCGGCGTCGAGCCGCACGTAACCTTCGCGCCAGGCGATCCAGCGCGCGCCGTGCGGTGTGGTGATCTTCTGGTCGTGGATGCGCGTGCCGTTGCTTTCGCGGGCGCTGTCGCCCTGCTCCAGCACGTCGAAATCGAAGCGCGTGCCGACCAGCGCGCCGCGCGCCTGTCCCGCAAGCGTACAATAGGCGTCGTTGGCGTAGGTGATGCGGCCCTGATGGTCGCGCAGCACGATCAAATCGCCCTGCTGCTCGAACAGGCTGCGGGCACGTTCCTCGGCTTCCTTCAGCTCCCAATTGCGGTCGATCAGCGCCTCGTTGTGGGCGGCGAGGGTGCGCATTCGCTTGTTGACGAAGCGCAAGCGCATGCTCAGCGTGGCAAGGCCAAGGCAGGCGAGGGCGAACAAAAAGCTCGCGCCGATCGCAAAGGCGTTCGGATCGTAGCCGGAATTTTCGGAGCGGCTGCCGGAGACGAAGCCATAGGCGCCGCCAAACGTCGCCGAGAAGATCATGAAGGAGCGGATCGTGAAGGCTATTCTCGGATGCTGCCGCCTGAAGCGGCGCATGCGCACCCTGATCCGGAACGTCCGACCCATCGTAACCCCGACTCTTGCTCGAAACCCCACCGCCGCTGCGTGCGACGATGTCGCGCCGACCTTGCGAACAGCTTGAGGCTTAGGTTCTGCCTCCAAACAGGGTTGACGAGGTGTTAACGCCTCAGAGTGAAGCGGCCTGGAATGGGCGGCGACCGTCGTGAGCGCCGACGATCAGCGCCGCCGCCTCGCGCTGCGAGAACGTCCTGGAGCGCACGTAGATTCGATAATCGGCGGGGCCGTCAGTCGAGAGATAGATGACCGGTCCGCCGTCGACCGGCTGCGCCGCGATGGTGACGAGGCGGTTTGCGGGATTGGCCTGGCAGGAGTCAGTCTCGGAACCGAGGCCGTCGTCGACGACCGCGAAGTCCGCGGCGTCCGCATCGTCGGTGATCTGAACCCTGATCGTGGCCCGCGCCGGATCGTCCGTGAAGGCGACGTGGATTCCGGCGGTCCAGAACAGGGTTGTCAGCTCGACGGAGGTTTCGCCCAGGGCGATGCAGGGATGCGAGACCGATCCGATCTCGCCGCGGGCAAAGACGGCTGCCGCCAAAAGGGGAACAACGGAGGCCAGGATCTTGAAACGCAACATGACACTCTACTCGCCAGGCCCTTGGGAAACTGCCCTTGGAAACTCGTTGGGCCTTATGGTTTGCAGAGAGTAAAGGAAACTCGTTACCGCCGGGTTGACGCGCGGAATGATCACGCCATCTGGCGCACATCCTCCGCGAGTGCGCGGTAGGACAGCGCCTCGGCGAGATGCAGCCGGCCGATCCTGTCGGCGTGATCGAGGTCGGCGAGCGTGCGCGCGACCCGCAGCACACGGTGATAGCCGCGCGCCGACAGCCGCATGGTCTCGGCGGCATCGCGCAGCAGCTTGGCGCCTTGCGCATCGGGCTTTGCGATCTCCTCCAGCACGGAGGCGGGCGCTTCGGCGTTGGTGCGGATGTTGGGCAGGCCCGCTTCAGTGTAACGCGCGAGCTGGATGTCGCGCGCCGCGGCGACGCGTGCTGCGACCTCGGCCGAGCCCTCCGCCGGCGGCGGCAGGATCAGGTCGGCGGCGGTCACGGCCGGCACCTCGATGCGCAGGTCGATGCGGTCCATCAGGGGACCTGAGATGCGGGCCTGGTAGTCGGACGTGCAGCGATCGATGCGGCCGCGCTTGCAGGCGTAACCGGGCTCGAAGGCGTTGCCGCAGCGGCAGGGATTCATTGCTGCGACCAGCATGAAGCGCGCAGGGTAAGTGACGCGGTGATTGGCGCGGGAGACGGAGACCTCGCCATTCTCCAGCGGCTGGCGCAGCGAATCCAGCACGCGCGGATCGAATTCCGGCAGCTCGTCGAGGAACAGCACGCCCTGATGCGCGAGCGAGATCTCGCCGGGTTTTGCGCGCATGCCGCCGCCGGTGAGCGCAGCCATGCTGGCGGAATGATGCGGCGAACGGAACGGCCGCCGCGACGTCAGCGCGCCGCCCTCGATCTCGCCGGCGACGGACGCGATCATCGAGACTTCCAGAAGCTCGCCCGGCGACAGCGGTGGCAGGATCGAGGGGAGGCGCGCCGCCAGCATCGACTTTCCGGCGCCGGGCGCGCCGATCATCAACAAATGATTTCTTCAATGGGAAAAGTTATGCACTTCCGCGCCGCCGTTATGTGTGCCCCGCAACTCTCGGGCCGAACGGGTCCCCTTTGGTCAACCGGGCCCCCGCCGGAACGCACTAGCAGTCTCGACTTCAAAATCCGGGCTTAAAGGGCCGCCGCCGCTGCCCGGCTCACATCAGAAGCGCGTGTTTCTACTCCAGCACCGCTGAGCCTCTCCGAACGTGAAGGCCCCCGTGGTCGCACCCGCCCCTTGGCGGTAAGGTGGGGCACAGCGAAGCCGTCATAAAAGACGTTACCGAGGTGGCTGAAGGAATTACACCATGGGACCCACTACCCGCGAGGTGAAGCTACACATTGAGCAGGGCGTTTCGGTCACGCTGCCGGGCAGCGGCATCCCGTATTTGCTGCCACCGGGCGATTACGTTGGCTATCTTCACGAGACCGATGCGGCGCTAGACAACGCAATGCTTTGTCTTGCCGATACGACGATCATCACGAGGCTCAGGCTTGCCGAGCATGCGCGCCCGATTAACTTCGAGGTTTCGCGACTGATCAAATCAGGCGAGATAGAAGTCATTGAAGATTGATCGTCGCTAGATCGGCTCCCGCTCGCTGGAGAGGGCATAACGAACTCCCCATCCAATCAAGGCATAGAGCACCCCAAGGCCCGCCAGCGAACCTACCAACAGCGCCGAAGCCCCGGTGGCCATCGCATACACGCTCACGCCTGCGGAGAAGACCGCGATGGCGATGCAGAGCCAAAAGACAATCGTCCCGGTGATCGACGCGGCGCGCGGAGCCTTCTCGCGAAACACCCGGGCGAGCGCGATCACGGCGCGGACAATGCCCGCGAAGAATACGCCAGCAATGAGCCCGCCGATGATGCCGGGGATAATGTGCGCGGGAGCTGCTTGGTACGCGCCCCAGAGGCAGCTCGCCAAAATGATCATGACATCGCGGAGCTTCATCCTGCGGCGGGGCGGTGCCGCTCCGCAACTTGGGCACGCCATTGCGGACTTGCTGATCCGATGGCCGCAGTCCGGGCAACTGATGAGATTTGGCGTGCGTAGCGGTGATGGCCCCATGCAGGCGAACCTAAATCGCGTTCTTAAACTGGGCAATCCTTTTGATGGATGGTCGTTTCTCGGCAACGGCTGACAAGCGACGCCTGTTGGTCATCGTTCGGCAGCATGTTGCGCTTAGTGATGCGCCACTGGAATAGGCAAGGAATAGGCTTGGAAGCGTTGTGGCAACGGCGGGTGTCTGATTGTTGGGCCCCCTTTCGAAGTATGGGACCCTTTTGGGATCGGCCGCAATCCGCGTTTCAAGTTCCTCGGGTTAAAGGCCGCCGCAGCCGCCCGGCTCACTGCAGCACTGCTCCGTGTTCACGTTTTCGCCCGGTGAGCCTTCGGTCAACCTGTGTGTTTGCGGGGGTAACGGAAAGTTTCAGACCGCTCACGCCTGAGAGGGTTCCTTCGGCAAGTACGCATCCAAGTCCATTGCGTGAACCGAGAAGTTCTGCTGAGCCTTTAGGATGTGGCTGTAGAGCTGTAGCAAACCATTTCCCTCCCCGCCAAACAACTCCGCTGGCCGTTTGTACGCACGCCTTCCGGCGAACCAACCTTCATCCAGGATACAGACACCGTGGACATGGGAATGATCCTCATCAAGGCATGCCTTTAGTTTCGCACAGAAGCGCTGATAGGTTGGACCTAGGCCCTTCTGCGCGAATGCCACGATATAGTTTCTTGGTGGCGTTTTTTCGGTGTACCGGACCGTTGCTGTTCGGCTTGGTCTCGCAACGTCGCTGATCGTGACGGGGACAACATACTTCTTCTGCGATCCAACCTTCCGCATCTGCATGATGGCATCCATGCTGGTTCGAAGCTCGCGCTTCGTCAGCACCGACTTAACCTCAATCGTGGCGAAGACAATCTCAGCAGGGAATAAGCAGGAGCCGAACTCAGAGAGGAGCGGCGAGTTGAAGAAGTTGTCATAGATCACGATGTCGGTCTGGCGGCTAACGTCGCCATGGGCGGAAATGACTACGCCAGTGCCAATGGAGAAGCGTTTTGGCAGCGTGCGAGAGAGGACGCTCCTGATGATTTCCTCGGCGATGCGCCCGCGCTCTCCGGCGTGGGGCATCATGCGTCCCAACTCGCGCTGCGACTGGTCAGCAATATCTTGGAGCGCCGACATGTATGAGAGGTGTGGGCTCGAACCCACCCCCGAACTCGTCGCACGTTTCGCCATCTGCACTCCTTTTGCGCCCAAAACGCCTCGTGCCACTCGGCGTGCCCTTGAGCAGACTAGTCTGCCGTGCGCGCTTGGCCGGCCTCTCTCCCCTTCCGCTCAATGACTTTACGGCCACACCGGGAAAGGGTGCATAAGGTAAGTCCTTCTTGCACCCCTGTGGCAACGTGGGTCTTGGTATTGGGTCTTCCCGTATCGCTTTGTTACGCTTTTTTTTGCCACAATCGAACTTACTGCCCTATGCAGGGTGCATAGGCTGGGTCCTTCTTGCACCCCCTACTCGTCGACCTCCAAGTTGATGCCCTTGGCTCTCATGACCTGCAACTGCACCTCGTGGGTTTCCTCTAATTGCCCGTCCTTTACGTGGCGGCTGAGGGCAGCGGCGAGTTCACTGCACATGTGCGGATCGTAAATCCACAGCGCCCTAGCGGTCACCTCGGGGTTCTCTGAGAGCGTGTTCGTCATCCGCTTGCTGAGATTGCGTGCGAGCTTCGCCGCTGCCTCCTCAAGGGACCATTGGCCCGGCGTTAGACCCACCCACTCTGCACGAACCCTGCTCCAACTGTACGTGGCAAGTGATGGTCCTAGCTTCTGTCGAAGCTCTTTTCCGCTTGGTGTCTCCTGCGTCCGGTGCTGCTTCACAATACGGCGCATCATCGCAACAATGCCCTCGCTGACGCCCGTTAATTGGACCACCTCGCTCTTGCTCCCCCAGCCGTTCAGCGTTCGCCTCCACGCCTCCTCTTGCTTGTCGCCGTGGCTGATGGGCAGCTTGATCAATTCATTGCGTCGAAGGCTTTCATCCGCAGCTTCCCGCACCGTCCCAGCGAACCACTCGCACTTGATTGCCGTCCTACGCTTTAGGCTGAGATATGCTGCAAGGCGGTGATGTCCGTCCACCACCACCCATCTACCGGCTAGTTTGATGACGAGCACGGGGTCAAGGTCTCCCTTGCGGGTTATGCGGGTTGCCAAGTCCTTCACGTGCTTCGGGTCCACCTCACGGAGGCCTTCTGAGAACCTTCGAGGCTGAAACAACTCAAGGCGCGTCGTGATGTCGATGGGCTTCACGTTCACATACAGCGGTCTTTCGGTGCTCGTCGGTTGCTCTAGTTCCCGTTCGGCCTCCCTCAGGGCGTCCGCTACTACCTTGGCGTTGATCTGGCTGGGTCTCTTCTTCATGCCGTTTCCGCGCCCTCTTCTTGGCTCTCAATCGTGTTGCCCTCCCAATCGAAACGGTTGGTGTAGAACAACGTCTCCTGCGGTGTTTCCGCATGGTGCCACAGGATGTCCATCCGGCCCGCCTGCGGTCTCATCACCATGATCTTGACCGCGCCCCGCAGTGCCTTATTGGCAACCGCGGTGTCCAACGGTTCACTCGCAAACGCCTTCTCTACCGCAGCGAGCCTACTCTTGACGTTCGTGCTTGTGAGGACGTCACGTCGCTCGATGGCCTTCCTGAGAGTGTCCCTGACCGTCTCAAGCTCTTGCTCCGTTCGCTGCAATTCCTGCTTCGCCACCCGGCTCTTGTCGCTGATAGCTATTTCCAACAACTCTCTCACCCGGTCCTCTCCAGCCTCTACCTCGACCTGAAGCTGTTCGATCCTGCCTTCAATCTCAGGGGTCTCTGTGCCCCGTGGTGCTTCCTTCAGGGTCACCTTGAGGTTCCGTGTGAATGCCTCTACCGCCTGCCGATACGGGACGCTCTCATAAGGGTGCGTGACGGCCTTGGCGTGCGCTGCTGAGCACACCAGGTACACATGGTCACCTTTGTTGACCCGGGTGACTGTGTTCCCACAGTGCTGGCACTTCATCACGCCAGCAAAGATAGACCGTACGGGAGCGGTGCTGTTTCTTCCGCGCGCCTCGGTGGTGCTCAGGCGGGCATTCACACGTTCGAAAAGCTCACGGTCCACGGCTGCGGGAAAGCGGTGCTCAATCGCTGCCTCAGGGATACGCTGCTTGGTTCTCTTGCCCTCAACCTTCACTACCCGGTGAGGCACGAAGATTCCTATGGCGGCCTTGTTGGTGAGGAGCTTGCGAACGTAGGAGCGGTGCCAATACTTCGCCTTCCACTTCCCTGCGCCCCACGTGTCCTCTTTGGTCTCGTTGAGGTGCGCAGCGATGCTGTGTACGCCCATTCCCCCGTCAGCCATTTCAAACATCCAGCGCAACAGCGCGGCCCGCTCCTCGATCAAGGCGTAGCGGCTGGCGCTCGCGTCCCATCGGAGCCACCCGGGGAGCCTCAGGGTGTACGGCTTGGTGAGAGGCTCTTGTCCCGCGAACTTCTTTCGCCTTGCCTCGTGCGCCTTGGCTACACGGCCGCCTTTGGTCGCGCTTTCCTCATTGGCGCGGATGAAGCGGACAACCATCATCAAAAACAGCATCGGGTCTTTGTCGAGCGTCTCCGCGTTGTACTCTCGGCCACCGTCCGACAGGTCCACGACGGTGATTCCAGCCTCGACAATGTCTTCGATGGTGCGGACAGCCTTGCGTGCGGCTTGCCTGCTGATCCGGTCCAAGTTCTCGACAAGAAGCCAAGACCCTCGCGGGATGGTGCCTTCGCGGACGAGTTCTAGGAACACGCCCAGTGCGCCGGTCTCCAAGTTGGCTCCCGTGAACCCTGAGACGCCTCGATCCCGAAACGTCAATTCATCATCAAGGGTGACGTGGTTCGCAGCGGCCCAAGCGCGGGCAGCGTCAATCTGCCTTTCGAGCGAGTGTCCTTTGGCTTGCTCAGGCGTGCTGAAGCGGATGTAGCTGTATGCCCTCGGGGGCCGCTGCGTGTCCATGGCGGTTAGTGGCTTCTCAGGATGTCAGCGGTGACCGTGTGGAGCATGTCGTCTGCAAAGCCCCTCCGAACGGCTACGCGGTCTGCCCACGCCTCCAAGCGTTCTCCTTGGGATTGGATGCGTGTCGCTACGTTCAGCACGGTCCAGCTAAGGCGTAGGGCAGCGGTGGCGATGATGCGAGCGGTGGGGGTCGTGATGCGTGTCATTGTCGTCTCCAATAGCCCGTGATGGGCATCGAGACAATCACATGAAGAGGTGATGTCCGCCGGCGGCCGCGATCTCCAGCGCGCGCTTGGCGCTCTCCTGGCCCTTGATGTCGCGCAGGTCGAGCTTTGAGGTGGCGGCCTCGTGTACTCTCGGCGAGGGCCGAGACAGCACCTGCGTGCCTTTGAAGTGGTTGGCGATCTGGATCAGCGATTGTGCGGCGATGATCTGGATATCAGGGCTCGCCCACGCCGCCTCCGAGCCGCAGGCCGCCGGGCAGATCAGGCCTTCCTCGCGCTGATTGGCGCCGATCGCGGCGGGCAAGACACCGGCCACCGGCGCGATCGAACCATCGAGCCCGAGCTCACCGAGAACGGTAAAACCGGTCAGCGCATCCGGCGGGATCGCTCCGATCGCCGCCATCAGCCCGAGCGCGATCGGCAGGTCGTAATGGCTGCCTTCCTTCGGGACGTCGGCGGGCGCCAGATTGACGATGATCCGCCGCGCCGGCAGCGCCAGGCCCGAGGCGATCAGCGCCGAGCGCACCCGCTCACGCGCCTCCGACACTGCCTTGTCCGGCAGGCCGACGATGGCGAACGCGGGCAGGCCCGGCGCGACCTGCACCTGCACGTCGACCGCGCGGGCCTCGATCCCCTCAAAGGCGACGGTAGAAACCCGTTGAACCATGCCCGAACCAGCCTGCCCTCTGCACAATCGAGGGTAGCAGGAGGCGCGGCGCTCCGCAAGAACAATACGGGAACATTTCCGGGACCGCGCGAGCCCTAATCAATCGTAAACGCGATCCCGACACTACGCTTCGAATGCGAGCTTCTGTTCTCAGCACATTCCAACGAATGTCCGCTACTCCTAGGGCTGCGGGATGGGCCGTGGTCTAACGGGTGAACAATTCAAATGCTGGTAAATCGCCGGAGAAGCGAACGTCGGGTGTGCAGCCGGCTCGCCAAGATTCATTTTGGGGCGGGCTCGCTGCCCAGGGACTGCACGATTACGGATATCTCGGACGGGGGCGTGAAAGTCGTGGCGGAGTTTCTGGAAGTGCCGCCGCAATTCACCATCATCTTCGCGCCGGATTATTCCCGCCAGTGCCGCCTGCGCTGGCGCATCGGCTGCGAATTCGGTGCGGAATTCACCGACTAAGTCCGATCGATACGCGTCCTTAACGGGACTTTAGCGTTAATCGGTAAGCATCTCTGATCAGTTGCCGAGTGATCAGAGTATGCCCAAGCGTTCGTCCCTCGCCTTCCCCCCGGCGAGATTGCTGCTTCCCGCCCTCATCGCGCTTGCCCTCGGTGGCTGTCAGACGACGAGCCTCGAGGACGTCACCGGCGCGCTCGGTGGCAAGCCGGAAACAGCCAGCAAGGCCGACGCCAAGCCGGGCATGGACGCGCTGCGCGAGCGCTATCGCGCCAAGCCCAGCGATCCCGCTATTGCGATCGAATACGGCAAGGCGCTGCGCGACAGCGGCCAGCGCGCCCAGGCGGTCGCGGTGCTCGAGCAGGCCGTGCTCGCCCATCCCAGCAACAAGGCGCTACTCGCCGGCTACGGCCGCGCGCTCGCCGACAACGGCAATTTCCAGCAGGCTTTCGACGTTCTGGGCCGCGCGCATTCGCCCGAGGATCCCGACTGGCGGATCCTGTCAGCGCAGGGCGCCGCGCTCGATCAGCTCGGCCGCAACGAGGAAGCGCAGCAATATTACGCGACCGCGCTGAAGATCGTGCCTGACGAGCCGCAGGTTCTGTCGAATCTCGGCCTGTCCTACATGCTGCAGAACAATCTGCCGAAGGCCGAACAGGTGCTCGGCCGCGCCTATCAGCGCAATCAGAACGATGTGCGGATCCGTGCCAATCTCGCGCTCGTGCTGGGATTGCAGGGCCGCGAGGCTGAGGCTGAAATCCTCGTGAAGGCAGATTTGCCGCCGGACCAGGCCGCAGCCAAGGTCGCGGCGCTGCGCCAGTTGCTGGCGAAGAAGCAGCAGCAGCGGGCTGAGAAGTAGCCCGCGCGCCGCGTTTTCTGTACGCGAAACCTACGACGCCTTGCGATGCGGGGCGGATCCGCGACCCGAGCGGCCCTTCAGCTTCTTCAGCAGCGGCGCGAGCAGCGAGCGCTTCGGCTTCCTCACCTCGCCGCGCCCGGCGAGGCGGTTGGCCATGATCTGGAACAGCTCGGTGGTGCGGTGGTTCTTGGAGACCTCTGCGATCATCTGGCCGTTATTGGCCGCGGTCGAGAACAGTTTCGAATCGAACGGGATCACCGCGATCGGCTGACTCTCCATGGTCTTGGCGAACGCCTTGACCTCGATCTCCGCGCGCTTGTGCATGCCGACCTGGTTGATGCAGTACAGCGGCGGCCGGTCGTTCGGCCGCGCCGCCTTCAGCACGCTCAGCATGTTCTTGGTGTTGCGCAGGTTGGCGAGATCGGGCTCGGCCACGATCACGATGTCGTCGGCATTGACCAGCGCGCGCTTGGTCCAGGCGGACCATTGATGGGGGACGTCGAGCACGATGCAGGGCGTGGTCATGCGCAGCGTGTCGAACACCGCATCGAACGCTTCGGCGCCGAAATCATAGACGCGGTCGAGCGTGGCGGGCGCGGCGAGCAGGCTGAGGTGATCGGTGCATTTGGCGAGCAGGCGCTCCATCAGCGCCGTGTCCGGACGGTCCTGCGACAGCACCGCATTGGCGATGCCCTGTGCCGGGTCCTGGTTGTAATCGAGACCCGCGGTGCCGAAGGCGAGGTCGAGATCGATCACGACGGAATCGAGCGAAAGGTCGCGGGCGATGGTCCAGGCCACGTTATGCGCGACGGTGGATGCGCCGACGCCGCCCTTGGCACCGACCACCGCGATGACGCGGCCGGTGATGATGGCTTCGGATGCCGAGAACAGGCTGCAGATCGAGCGGACCACGTCGAGCGTCTCGACCGGGCCGACCACGTAGTCGTTGACGCCGCGCCGCACCAGCTCGCGATAGGGCGCGGTGTCGCTGGGATTGCCGATCACGACCACGCGGGTGCCGGGATCGCAGACGCCGGCGAGATCATCGAGGCCTTCGAGGATGTCGCGCGTGCCGTCGGATTCGATCACGATCACGTTCGGCGTCGGCATCGATTCATAGGCTTCGATTGCCGCAGCTAAGCCGCCTTCCTTGGCGGTGAGATGCGCCTTGGCAAGCCGGCGATCCTCGCCCGCGGCGGTCACCGCCTTGAGCGTCTGGTCGGTCTCGCAAAAGGCCTGCACGGAGATGCGAGGAACCGGTGCAATGTGTTCCTCGGGGTGCCGCGGATCGTCCGCTTCTTCTTCGTCGTTGAAGCCTGTCATTTGCCTGTGTCGCTGAGTTTGGCCTTCTCGGCGTCGGGATTGGGAGTGGCGATCGGCGTGCCCTTGCGATAGCGCTCGAAGGCGACGTCGCGCCGCGCAGTGTAAACTGCCGTTTCAGAACGCGGCTGCTCGAGGTCGGCGGGATTGTCGATCATCGCCGCGAGGTTGCGCTGGCTGGCACAGCCCAGATTGAAGTACGGGTGGTTCTCGTTGTAGCCGGGGTCGAGGATGGACGGCCCGATATCCTCCGGCCACAGCCCGCAGGGGCCGGCGACCGCGGCGATCTTGGAATAGCTGAGGCGGATGGTGGGCAGCAGGCCGGGATCCTCGGGCCGATAGGGATGCTTGACGATGGCGCGCGACGGCACGCCGCCGGATGCCAGCACGGAACGGATTTCCTGATAGGTCGCCGCCGCGGCGCGCGAATTCGCGGTGTCGGTCGGCACGTCGACGACGACGGAACCGGTGCCTTCGCGCACCCAGTCCCGGGCGATGCCCGCGACGTCGGAGTGCTGCGCGTCCGAGAGGCCGCCGCGCGCCTTGCCGACGAAGATCACGATCGACTTCTTGCCTTCCTGCACCGCGATCGGGTGGCGCTGGCGATAGTCGGTCGGCACCGTCTGGGTGACGATCTCGCCGGTGGTGTTGCAGGCGCCGAGCATGACGGAGAGCCCCGTCAGTGCCAGCGCGATGCTTAAGCCGCGACGTCGATCCGCTGTCGTCTTCGTCATCGCTTGATCCCCTCTTGTCCCGGTCCCCAAACCGTTCGTTTCAGTCGATGATGAAGCCGAAATCGCCGCGATTGCCGTCGATTGGATCGACGCGCCGCGCGATGCCATAGAGGCGGTTCATGCGGCCGAGCAGCGCCGTCTGCGCGTCCGAGGCCGGCGCGAAGCCGTCGTCCGGCCGCGACAATTCCTTCTGGGCGACCGCGCGCACCACATAGGGCGTCACGATCACCATCAGCTCGGTCTCGTTGTTGACGAAGTCCTGGCTGCGGAACAGCGCGCCGATGATCGGCACCTGGTCGACGCCGGGCAGGCCGTTGATCGCCTGCTTGGTCTGCTGCTGGATCAGGCCGGCCATCGCCATCGAGCCGCCCGAGGGAATTTCCAGCGTGGTCTCGGCGCGGCGGGTCTGGATCGAGGGGATGGTGATCGAGCTGGTCGTGCCCGAGGACACCGCCTGCGTCACGGAGATGGCGTTCTGATTCGACAGCTCCGAGACTTCGGTCATCACGCGCAGGCTTATACGTCCCTCGCTGAGCACGACCGGCGTGAAGTTCAGGGAGATGCCGAACTTCTTGTAGGTAATCTGGGTGGTGCAGACGTGGGTGACCGGATCGCAGGAGTAGCCCGCAGGGATCGGGAATTCGCCGCCGGCGATGAAAGTGGCGGACTCGCCGGAGATCGCCGTCAGGCTTGGCTCGGCCAGCGTCCGCATCACGCCGGCGGTTTCCATCGCGCGCATCGTGGCGTTGACGGTGGCCACGCCTTTTGCGAGTCCGGTAACACCGAGCCCGTTGCTGCTGACGAGCGGGCCACCGGAGACCGAGAACGGGTTGGAGTTGTTGAAATTCACCACCGCGGTGCCGGCGTTCAGGCTGGCGCTGAGATCGACGCCGAGCTGCTTGACGATGTCGCGGCGCACTTCGCCGACGACGACCTTGAGCATCACCTGGTCACGGCCGCGCACGACGATGTTGTTGACGACCTTCTCGGCGCCGCCGACGAGCTTGGCGGCGACGTCGCCGGCCTGCTGGGCCTCGACCGGGCTCGACACCGAGCCGGTCAGCATCACGCTGTCGCCGACGCCTTCGATCTGCACGCCCGGCAGCGACTGGCGCAGCGCCGAACGCATGCCGTTGAGGTCGCGTTTCACCGCGATGTCGTAGGCGGCGACCTGCTGGCCGTCGGCGGTGAAGAACACGACGTTGGTCTGGCCGACCTGGCCGCCGATGATGTAGGCGCGCTGGGCCGAGCGGATCACCGCATTGGCGATCTTGGGATCGGCCACCAGCACGTCCTTGACCTCGCGCGGCAGGTCGATGACGACGGACTTGCCGACGCCGAGCGAGAGAAAACGCGTCTTCGCCGGCGCGATCGAGCCGACCGACGTCAAGCCGAGATCCGGCACCTGCATCGGTGCCTGGTCGCCGACCGGCGCATCTGCAGCAGCGCTGACCATGTCAGGAGCTGCGAGCAGCCCCAGCATCAGCATCGCCCCCGTCCAGAACGTGCTTGCGCGATTCCCCCGAATGCGCAGGCCCGTCCGATCATCCCCGTAGTTCATGCTATCCCCATCACTTCTGTGACGTCAGTTGCCGCACCTGCACCCCGTAACGGATCACGTTGACCCCACCGGAACGCTTGGCCGCCTGGTCCTCGACTGTGAGTTCGGTTGCGTTGACATCGACGATGCTGCGCAGCGCGAGCTGCAGCGTGCCGCCCTGGCGTGCGGCCGACAGCGTCGCAACCTGATCGGGCTTGAGCTCGAGCGTGACGGTCTTGCCGATCACGGCGGTCTGGCCGTCCTTTTCCTTCGGCGCCTGGTCGATCGCGAGCACGCGGATATTGGACAGGATGACCTCGGACACGATGAGGTCGTTGCCGGCGGTTGCGCCATTGGCGTCGGGATTCTTCAGGCGGCGCGTCAGGACGACGTCGACGCGGTCGTTCGGCAGGATGAAGCCGCCGGCGCCGGTCTCGGCTGAAATCTCGGTGGAGACGGCCCGCATGCCCGAGGGCAGGATCGCGGCCATGAAGCCGGAACCCTCGGCCCTCACCAGCTTCTGCTCGCGGATCGGCTCGCCCTGCAGCAACGGGACGCGTGCGATCGAGCCGGCGATCTGCATCTGCGCGTCGGGTCTCGCGTCGCGGCGGATGAAGGCGCTGCTCGCGGTCCCGGCCGGCCAGGACTGCCATTGCAGGTCGTCGGGCTTTACGGCCTGGCCGAGCTGGATGTCGTTCTTCGCGACGAGAACCTCGACCGTCGGCAGCTTCTCGGCGACGGGAGCGACGGGCGCGGGTGCATTCTGATATCCGCTCGCCAGATACGCAGCGACGCCGCCGGCGCCCAGCGCGATGACGAGAACGACAATGCGTGCGGTGTTCATACGCTTTTACTCTTACGCGGGGCACTCGAACCGCACCTGGCGGGTTCCCCTGCGTCGATGAGTAGGGAGTAAAAGTATAAGGGTTGTTGCGAGGCCGAATGCGCCGGCCGGTCACGATGCTGGTTTTCGGCAGATGGTGAACGTGGCGTTATTCAGTCGGCCAGCAACCCCGTAGATTCACGCATGCCGGCTCGCGCTTTTGCATGAGGGGCGGGGCGTCATGGTGAACGGGTGGTTAGTGACGCGTGCGATCGCGGTCACGGCGATACCGTAGCATACCGCGCTGATACCGATGATCCGTCATCCCCGCGCAACGGCGGAGCCGTTGTCGCTGGAGGTGCGAAGCTTGCGATGCAACGCATCGCAAGGTGAGCCTCGAAGGATGTGCGGCCGGGATGCAGCCGGGCCGTCGCCCTTCGAGGGCCGCTGAAGAAGCGGCCACCTCAGGGTGACGGTGATGGAGCGGCGACGAACTGACGGGCCGCTACCTCTTCCGCTTCTGCTCGATCACGTCCCAGATCTTCGCCGCCACGTCAGGGCCGCCGAGCCGTGCGATGGCGCGGATGCCGGTGGGCGAGGTCACGTTGATCTCGGTGAGGTTGCCGTTGATGACGTCGATGCCGACGAACAGCAGGCCCTTCTCGCGCAGCGCCGGGCCGACGGTGGCGCAGATCTCGCGCTCGCGCGGGGTGAGCTCGGTCTCCTGCGCGGCGCCGCCACGCACCATGTTGGAGCGGAGGTCGTCGGCGGCCGGCACGCGGTTCACGGCGCCGGCGAATTCGCCGTTGACGAGGATGATGCGCTTGTCGCCGTGCTTCACCTCGGGGATGAACTGCTGGATCACCCAGGGTTCTTTGAATGTCACCGAGAACATGTCGTACAGCGAGCCGAAATTCATGTCCTGCGGCATCACGCGGAACACCGCCGCGCCGCCATGGCCGTGCAGCGGCTTCATCACGACGGCGCCGTGCCTGTCGCGGAACGCGTTGATCTCGTCGAGATCGCGCGAGATCAGCGTCGGCGGCATCAGCTGCGGAAAGTTCATCACGAACAGCTTTTCCGGTGCGTTGCGCACCGAGGCCGGATCGTTGACCACCAGCGTCTTCGGATGGATCCGCTCCAGGAAGTGCGTCGAGGTGATGTAGGCGAGGTCGAAGGGCGGATCCTGGCGCAGCAGCACCACGTCGAAGCCGTTGAGCACCTCGCGCTTGGGCTCACCGAGGGTGAAATGGTCGCCGGGCTCGTCGCGCACCGTCAGGACCTGCACCGGCGCGACCAGCTCGTCGCCGACCATCGAAAGCTTGTCGGGCGTGTAATAGGACAGGCCATGGCCGCGCTTCTGCGCCTCCAAGAGCAGCGCAAAGGTGGAATCGCCCTTGATGTTGATGCGGGCGATGGGGTCCATCTGGACGGCGACGTTCAGTTTCATGGTGTGCCTTTCAGGTCGAGGCGTCGAATGCCGCCAACACATGGCGCGGAAGCGAGCGCGGCGCAATCAGCATGGCGTCGAATCGCAATTCGAATTCGGCATGCTCGGGATGCGCTACGAGCCAGCCTTGGGCGGCGTCGATGATGCGCTGCTGCTGGCGTGGGGTTACGGCAAAAGCGGCGTCATCCAGGCTCGCACGCGCCTTGACCTCGACGAAGGCGATGAGGTTACGGCGGCGTGCCACGATGTCGATCTCGCCATGCGGGGTGCGGTAGCGTTTGGCCAGGATGCGGTAGCCCTTGGCCATGAGATAGGCGGCGGCGCGGCTCTCCGCGGAGATGCCGGTGCGGAACGCGGCGACGCGCTTGGGCGAGGCGACTTTCGGTTCCGCCGGCACCTCAGCCTTCGCCATCGCCGCCCCGCAGATCTTTTGCAAGCTCGAGCGCGCGGGCATAGACCTCGCGGCGCGGCCGGCCCGATAGCGCGACGGCGTGCGCAACGGCATCCTTGACGCTGTGCGCGCCGAGCTGCTCGCGCAGGAGATGGTCGAGCGCATCCGATGTCAGCACCTCGACGTCGGCCGCCGGCGGAGCGATCACCAGCACGAACTCGCCTCGGGTCTCCAGCGTTGCAGCGTCGCGCGCCAGCTCGTGCAGCGTCGCGCGCGAAATCTCCTCGTGCAGTTTTGTCAGCTCACGGCAGATCGCGGCTTCACGATCGCCCATGATCTCGGCGAGCTCGGCCAGTGTGTCCTGGACGCGGTTGCCGGATTCGAACATCACCAGCGTCGCGTCGATGCGGGCGAGCTCGGCAAGGCGGCTGCGCCGCGCGGCGGATTTCGCGGGCAGAAAGCCTTCGAAGAAAAAGCGGTCGGTCGGCAGGGCCGCGACCGACAGCGCGGCCAGCACCGAGGAGGGGCCGGGCAGCGCATACACCGCGTGGCCGGCAGCGCAGACCTCGCGCACCAGCTTGAAGCCGGGATCGGAGATCAGCGGCGTGCCGGCATCCGATACCAGCGCCACCGAACCGCCCTGCGCCAGTGCCTCAAGGATCTTCGGGCGCGCGGCTTCGGCGTTGTGCTCGTGATATTGCCTGAGCTGCGCCGAGATGTCGTAGCGCTCGGTCAGCCGGCGCGTGATGCGGGTGTCCTCGCAGGCGATGACGTCGACGCCGGCGAGCGTCTGCAGCGCGCGCAAGGTGATATCGCCGAGATTGCCGATGGGGGTCGCGACCAGATGGAGGCCCGGCGCCGCCTTCGGGGCCGGGAGCCGATGGGCGTCGATGGAGAAGCCGCGCGGGGCGGCGTCTGTGGCTTCAGGCGTATTTATCGGGGCCGGCTTTGCGCGCATAATGAAGCCAACTTAGGCACGATCCCCATGGCTGGGAACTGCTCTTCGAAAAGATCGCGCCGAGGTGAAGGGGCGAGGAACGGACGGGAATGTGATCGACCCACGGTCACGTCGGGAGGGGGTTAGGGCCCTCATGCCATATTCGCGACGGAAACGCCGCCTTGATGCTGTGTGAGTAACGGCCAGCAGCTGGCCAGGACGGGAAGGCAGCCGCGTTAAGCGGTCATTATCCTTTTGTTTTGGTTAACTATTTGCCGACAATATGCCTGAATCCGCGGCTTGTGTCGCGGCAAAGAATGTTGTGACCGGCTGGCGAGAGCCGGCCGGAAGAGAAGCTGTCATGCTGGGCCCGCGTCATCCAAAATCTCCCGTTCCGGGGCCCCGATCACCGGGTGCGACCCGGCGGAGCGCGCTCGGCCTGTTGCTTGGTGCGCCCCTGCTGTCGGCCTGCGCAGGCGTGCAGCAAAGCCTCAGCCAGTTCTCCAACCCGTTCTCGAGCTCCTCCACTCCGCCGGCCCAGCCGGCCGGGCCGCAGCAGCAGGCGACGACGGCCGGCACCGGCGGGGTCAAGGTTGCGGTGATCCTGCCGCTCTCGGCCGCGGGCAATGCCGGCCTTGCCGCGCAGTCCATGCGCAACGCCGCCGAGATGGCGCTGGCCGAGTTCCAGAACCCGAACATCCAGCTCCTGATCAAGGACGACAATGGCAGCCCGCAAGGGGCGCAAGCCGGCGCGCAGCAGGCTGTCGAGGAAGGCGCCGAAATCATCCTGGGGCCGCTGTTCGCACAGTCGGTACCGGCGGTGGCGCAGGTCGCGCGCACCCGCGGCATCTCGGTGATCGCGTTCTCAACCGATTCCAGCATCGCCGGCCGCGGCGTCTATCTGCTCTCGTTCCTGCCGGAGTCCGACGTCAACCGCATCGTCGAATATTCCGCCAGTATCGGAAAGCGCTCCTTCGCCGTGCTGGTGCCCGACAATGCCTATGGCAATGTCGTCGAGGCCGCGGTGAAGGCGGCGGTGCCGCGGCGCGGCGGACGCATCGTCGCATTCGAGAAATACGGCGCCGACCGCGCCACGCCGGCACGGACCGTGGCGCAGCAGCTCGGCAGCGCCGACGCGCTGTTCATTGCCGATGACGGCGATGCCGTGGTTTCAGTGGCGGATGCGATGACCGCGGCAGGAGCGAACCTGCGCAACATCCAGCTGCTCGGCACCGGCCTGTGGGACAATCCGCGCGTCTATGCGAACGCGAACCTGCAAGGCGGCCTCTACGCCGCGCCCGATCCGGCCGGCTTCCGCGCTTTCTCCGGCCGCTACCGCACCAAATACGGCGCCGAGCCGATCCGCACCGCCACGCTCGCCTATGACGCGGTCGCGCTCGTCGCCGCGCTGGCGCGCACGCAAGGCGGCCAGCGCTTCTCCTCCGATGTGCTCACCAATCCTTCCGGCTTCGCCGGCATCGACGGCCTGTTCCGCTTCCGCCCCGACGGCACCAATGAGCGCGGCCTTGCGGTGATGAAGGTGACGACCGGCGGCGGCGTTGCGGTCGCGGGTTCGCCGAAGAGTTTTGGGGCGTAGCCACATCTTCCGTCGTCCCGGACAAGCGCGCCTCAAGCGCGCGCAGATCCGGGACCCATAACCACAGGACGTGGTTTGGCGAAGACTCGTGGTTGCCAGCTTCGTGCCGCGACTTCTCCCTGTGGTTATGGGTCCCGGATCGGCGCTTCGCTACGCTACGCTTGTCCGGGACGACGATGGGGAGAGAGTTCAGGCCGCCAAATCCGCGACCACCGCATCCAGCACCGGGAAACCGCTGTTGGTCACGCGCAACCGCCCCGTCGAATCCACCGTGATCGCGCCTTCCTCGCGCAGCAGCGCGATGCGCTTGGGATCGAGCGGGCGGCCGGAGAGGGCCTTGTAGCGCTCGGGGTCGATGCCCTCCGCCAAACGCAGTCCCATCAGCAAAAATTCGTCGGCGCGCTCTTCGCTGTTGAGGAGATCGTCGGTGACGACACCGTGGCCGTTGGTCTCGACGCGCAGCAGCCAGGCCTCGGGACGCTTCTCGGTGGCAGTGGCATGGCGCACGCCGTCGATATCGAGACGGCCGTGTGCGCCCGGGCCGATGCCGGCATATTCCTCGCCGCGCCAGTAGACCAGATTGTGCCTGCACTCGGCGCCGCGCCGCGCGTGGTTGGAAATCTCGTAGGCGGGGAGCCCCAGCTTGTCGCAGGTCTCCTGCGTGACGTCGTAGAGCGCGCGCGCGACCGCTTCGTCCGGCGTCTTCAATTTGCCGGCCTGGTGCAGGCCGAAGAACGGCGTGCCTTCCTCGATCGTCAATTGATAGAGCGACAGATGCTCGGCCGCTTCATCGATCGCGTGCCGCAGCTCATCGGCCCACATTGCCGGCGTCTGGTCGGGGCGGGCGTAGATCAGGTCGAACGAATAGCGGTCGAACGAGCGGCGTGCGATGGCGACCGCATCGAGCGCCTCGCGTGCGCTGTGCATCCGGCCCAGCGCTTTCAGCGAGGCATCGTCGAGCGCCTGCACGCCGAGCGAGACGCGGTTGACGCCGGCTGAGCGATAGCCGGCGAAGCGCGTGGCCTCGACGCTGGTCGGGTTCGCTTCCAGCGTCACCTCGACATCGCCGGCAACAGTCCAGTGCTTGCCGATCGCATCGAGCACGGCGCCGACGGTGGCCGGCTGCATCAGTGAGGGCGTGCCGCCGCCGAGGAAGATCGAAGTGACTTCGCGGCCGGGCGCGCGCTCGGCGGTCGTTGCGATCTCGCGCGCGAAGGCCGAAGCAAAGCGCGCCTCGTCGATCGCGGCGTGGCGGACATGGCTGTTGAAGTCGCAATAGGGACACTTCGACAGGCAGAACGGCCAGTGCACGTAAACGCCGAAGGCTTCCTTAGCGCGGCTCAAGGCAGATCTCCGCCAGTTTCACGAAGGCGCGGGCGCGATGCGACAGGCCGAGGCCGAGCGGTGGCAGGCCGTGCTTCTCGATGCTTTCCATCTCGCCAAAGGTGCGGCTGTGGCCATTGGGCAGGAACATCGGGTCATAGCCGAAGCCGGCGGTGCCGCGCGGCGGCCACACCAGCGTGCCGTCGACGCGCGCCTCGACCTCTTCGAGATGATCGTCGGGCCAGGCAACGCAGAGCGCGGAGACGAAATGCGCTGTGCGCTTCGCAGGTATGGCCGCACCGCGCTCCTGCAACAGCCGCTCGATCTGGGCCATCGCCGCGTTGAAATCCTTGGCTGGACCGGCCCAGCGCGCGGAGAAAATGCCGGGCGCGCCGTCGAGCGCGTCGACAACGATACCGGAATCGTCGGCGAAGGACGGAAGCCTGGTCGCTTTCGCGGCGGCGATGGCCTTGATCGCGGCGTTGCTGCGGAAATCGTTGCCGGTCTCGTCCGGCTCGTCCAGGCCGAGCTCACCGGCCGACACCGCCTCGATCCCGTACGGCGCAAGCAGCTCTTTCATCTCGGCGAGCTTGCCGGGATTGTGGGTGGCTATGACGAGCTTGTCCGTGATTCGGCGGTGCATGGGCCTATTGACTACGCGACGGCCAGTTTCTGCAAGTCCACGAGACGCGCGACGCCCTTGCGCGCCAGCGCCATCAGCGCCAGGAACTCGGCTTCCGTGAACGGTTCGCGTTCCGCGGTGCCCTGCACCTCGATGATGCGGCCATCGCCCGTCATGACGAAATTGGCGTCGGTCTGGGCTTCCGAATCCTCAGCATAGTCGAGATCGAGCACCGGCGTGCCGTTGTAGATGCCGCAGGAGATCGCGGCGACGTTGTCGCGGAGCACGTTGGCCTTGATCATGTTGCGCGCCTTCATCCAGTTGATGCAATCGGCGAGCGCGACCCAGGCGCCGGTGATCGAGGCCGTGCGGGTGCCGCCGTCGGCCTGGAGCACGTCGCAATCGACAGTGATCTGGCGCTCGCCCAGCGCTTCGAGGTCGACGATGGTGCGCAAGCTGCGGCCGATCAGGCGCTGGATTTCAACGGTGCGGCCGCTCTGCTTGCCGGCCGAGGCCTCGCGGCGGGTGCGTTCGGAGGTCGCCCGCGGCAGCATGCCATATTCGGCGGTGACCCAGCCGCGGCCCTGGCCCTTCAGCCATGGCGGCAGGCGGTCTTCCAGCGTGGCGGTGACCAGCACATGGGTGTCGCCGAATTTCACCAGGCAGGAGCCTTCCGCATATTTGACCACGCCGCGCTCCAGCGTCACGGGGCGCAATTCATCGGGCGCACGGCGGCTTGGCCGCATGGGAAATCCTCCAAAACTTTCGGAAAAGGGCTATTCGCGGTGCTTGTAGGTGGGGTGAGGGTGGGCGGCAAGGCCTTATTCGCCCCCGGTTTTCCACCCCGCAAACGCCACGCTTGTCAGAACCGTCCCGGATGGACAAATTATGAGCATCTGAGAGGAGTTACCGTCTGTGGCCCATCACGATCCGATCCATCTGATCGCGCCGCGCGCAGGCCTCGCCCAGCTCAACGAGCGTTCCCGCGACATCTTTCGTCAAATCGTCGAAAGCTATCTCGCGACCGGTGAGCCGGTCGGCTCGCGCAACATTTCCCGCCTGATCGCCATGCCGCTGTCGCCGGCCTCGGTCCGCAACGTCATGGCGGACCTGGAACAGCTCGGCCTGATCTATGCCCCGCACACCTCGGCGGGCCGGCTGCCGACGGAACTCGGCCTGCGCTTCTTCGTCGACGCCCTGATGCAGGTCGGCGATCTCAACGAGGCCGAACGGCAGTCGATCCAGGGCCAGCTTGCCACGGTCGGTCAGGCCCAGTCGGTCGAGGCGGCGCTGGACCAGGCGCTGACGCGGCTGTCGGGCCTGACCCGCGCCGCAGCGGTGGTGCTGACGCCGAAATCCAATGCGCGGCTCAAGCACATCGAATTCGTCCGCCTGGAACCGGAAAAAGCGCTGGTGATCCTGGTCGGCGAGGACGGGCAGGTCGAAAACCGCGTGCTGGCGCTGCCGCCGGGAGTTCCCTCCTCGGCCATCACCGAAGCCGGAAATTTCCTCAATGCAAGGATTCGCGGCCGGACCCTGGCCGAGGCGCGGCTCGAGCTCGAAACCGCGCTCGGGGAGGCCCGCGCCGAGCTCGATCAGCTGACACAGAAGGTAATCTCGGCCGGCATCGCCAGCTGGTCCGGCGGCGAGAACGAGGACCGCCAGCTCATCGTCCGCGGCCACGCCAATCTGCTGGAAGATCTGCACGCGCTGGAAGATCTGGAACGGGTGCGCCTGCTGTTCGACGACCTCGAGACCAAGCGCGGCGTCATCGACCTGCTCGGCCGCGCCGAGACCGCCGAAGGCGTGCGCATTTTTATCGGCTCGGAGAACAAGCTGTTTTCCTTGTCGGGTTCCTCCACCATCATCTCGCCCTATCGGGATGCCGCCGGCCACATCGTCGGCGTTCTCGGCGTGATCGGGCCGACACGGCTGAATTATGCCCGTGTGATCCCGACCGTGGACTATGCCGCCCGCATCGTCAGCCGCCTGCTGGGGGGCTGACCGGCATTTGCGCCGATCACGGGCGCTTGATTTTCGTGAGCTTAGGCACGATATCCGGGCCAACAATCCCTGGAAACGAGTTCGAGATTAGAGCCGATGACCGAGCAAGACCGGCAACCTCAAGACACGACTGCAGCGACCGGCGAGCCCGTGGTGTCGAAACCCTACATCATGCCCGACGATCCCGAGCCGGGCTCGGTCGAGACGTTGCAGAAGGAAGCCGCCGAGGCGCGCGACCGCATGTTGCGGACGCTGGCCGAGATGGAGAATCTGCGCAAGCGCACCACCAAGGAGGTCGCCGACGCGCGCCTCTACGGCATCACCGGCTTTGCCCGCGACGTGCTCGACATCGCCGACAATCTCCAGCGCGCGCTCGATGCCGTTCCAGCCGAGGCGCGTGCCACGGCCGATCCCGGCCTGATCTCGCTGATCGAGGGCGTCGAGCTCACCGAGCGCTCGCTGCTCAACGCGCTGGAAAAGCACGGCGTGAAGAAGCTCGATCCGCAGGGCCAGAAGTTCGACCCGAACTTCCACCAGGCGATGTACGAGGTGCCTGATGCGTCGGTGCCGTCGGGCACCGTGGTGCAGATCATGCAGGCCGGCTACACCATCGGCGATCGCGTGCTGCGGCCGGCGCTCGTCGGCGTCGCCAAGGGCGGTGCCAAGGCCGCGCCGGCGGCCAACAACAACGAGTCGAGCGGCGCGACGAACTGAGTTTTGGCGTCATTCCGGGGCGGCTCGAAGAGCCGAACCCGGAATGACAGCACGAAACGCTTACGCGCTCACCGCAATATCGCTCGACTGAATCCGCTTCACGCCGGCCTTGGCCATGTCGGCCCAGGCTTTCGCCAGCGAGCCCTGGGTGTCGATGCCGCGGCAGGCGTCCTCCACCACGTAGACCTCGAAGCCCGCCTTGCGCGCGTCCAGCGCGGTCCAGGCGACGCAGAAGTCTGTCGCGAGGCCAGCGACGAAGACGCGCTTGATCTTGCGGCCCTTCAGGTAGCCGGCGAGCCCGGTCGATGTCTTGCCGTCGGCTTCGAGGAACGCCGAGTAGCTGTCGACGTCCTTGTGAAAACCCTTGCGGATGATGAGCTCGGCATGCGGGATCGACAGGTCCTTCGACAGCGCCGCGCCATCTGTGCCCTGCACGCAATGGTCCGGCCACA
The DNA here is from genome assembly GCF_018130765.1 of Bradyrhizobium iriomotense. Lineage (GTDB taxonomy): Bacteria > Pseudomonadota > Alphaproteobacteria > Rhizobiales > Xanthobacteraceae > Bradyrhizobium > Bradyrhizobium iriomotense_A. The sequence goes on along the minus strand of NZ_JAFCJZ010000010.1, from coordinate 153,685 downwards.
GCACCTGCTTGCCGTAGGGCAGGTCGATGGTCTCGAACGGCTTCTTGCCGGAGTGGACCGACGCAAACGAAACGTGGCCGGGCGTGTGCCAGTCCTGCGTCATCACCACGTTCGCAAACGCTTTTGCCATCTTGTTGATGACAGGCACCACCTGCTCGCCTTCCTTCACGGCGAGACTGCCGCCGGGCAGGAAGCAGTTCTGCACGTCGATCACCAGCAGCGCGGATGCATCGTCCGGCTTGATCGATGCCGCCGCAAACAGCGCGGTTGGCGCGAGGGTCGCCAGCGCCGTCGTTCCAAGCGCTGCGAGGATTTGTCGTCGATCAAGCATCGTTCGCCTCCCTCCAGGATGATCCAACCGGGGAAGCCTAGTTCCGTTCGTATACGAACAGAAGCCCGAAAATGCAGCCGGCATTGGTGAGGGGTTGGGCTCTCGCGGCGTGCTCGGTGCACCTCTCCCGCTTGCGGGAGAGGTCGCTGCGCTCGCAGAGCGCGGCGGGTGAGGGCTTTCTCCTCTTGGGGGTTCTCGATTGCGGAGACACCCTCTCCCCAACCCTCCCCCGCAGGCGGGGGAGGGAGCGCATCTCGCGCGTGACTGCGCCTACCCCTTCGGCTGAATCCCGTCGCGCACGGCGCGGAAGCGGGTGAAGGCGGCTTGCCACTGGTCGCGCGGGGCGCTGGCGATGATGCGCAAAGAAGCGCCGCCGCTGGAGAAGCGGATCCACTGCACCACGGTCACCGGCGTCTTGTCCTTGCCGCTGACGCCGTCGATCCGGGTCTCAAAGCCCTGCTGGCCGTTGATGCGGATCGGCTCCGACATGGTGACGCGGGATTCGCGCACGCCGGGGATCTGCAGCGCGGCCTCCTGGGCGAAGCGGGCGCGATCGTCGGCGGCTTGGGGGGTGGCGCCGATCAGGCCGAGGATCATGAACGGCTTCGACTCGTAGCCTGCGCTCTCGTTGCCGTCGGCCAGGATGATGCTGGAGCCCGGCGCCAGCGTGCGGATGTCCTTGAAGTCGGCGAGATCGGTGATCTTGAACGGCATCAGCGCGATCTGCTCTTCGGCCGAGACCTGCTTGCGGGTGGTGGCGCTCGCGAACATCTGGCGCACCGCCTCGTCGGTGTAGATCTTGGTCGCATTCTCCGGGATCTGCACCGCGACATAGCCGGAGAAGCCGGCGCCGGGCACGATCATCGAATAGCGCTTCACCGGGGTCTCGCCGGCCTTGCCGCTCTCGGTGGTGAAATAGGCAAGGCCCGCGGGCGTCTCGATCTTGTCCTGCTTGACGCCGCCAGTGCCGGCCGGATTGGAATTGAAGGCGCTCACGACCTCGCCATAGGCGGCCGGCGGCAGCTCGGTGATCAGCACCTTGACGCTGCCGTCCTCGCTCTCGAAGCCCGGAAAGGTCTTTGCCGTGCTGAGGCCGACCAAGGGCACCATGCCGAGGCGCAGGCCGGGCGGGAAGACGGCGTCGGCAGCCAGGGCAGGAAGCGCGGAGGCAACGAGAAGGGCGAGCGCGGCGAGGGGACGGGTCAGCTTCATGGGCACTCTGATTGGTTCACATTGAGGCCGTTCGATGGTCGGCCACCGGGCGCTTTGTCGCGCGAGGCAGCGTTGGCGCCGCTGTCGGCCGGCCCGCCTTTTAGCGGGTTTGGCCCCGTCGTAACAGGGTGTGGCGGGTTGCCGGGGCGGCGTAGCGGATCGGCGGACCTGTTAATATTTCCTCACCCGCAAGGGCGGTTGAGCCCGGATATCAGCTCCTAAAACCCAATGTTTTCACGGCCGAAACGTTGCTTCGGTCCTTGCGGCCCCCTCCCCCCCTCCTATATGAGCCTCAATCATCGCAATATCGCGGATGTTTGATCTTAGGGGGTTTCGGTTCGGGTGCCTTCTGGGCCCAGCCAACCTGCCGCAAAAAGAAGGATATCAGGACCATGGGAAAGGTCATTGGGATCGACCTCGGCACCACGAACTCGTGCGTCGCCGTGATGGATGGCAAAAACGCCAAAGTCATCGAGAATTCCGAAGGCATGCGCACGACGCCTTCGATCGTCGCCGTAACGGACGACGGTGAGCGCCTCGTCGGCCAGCCTGCCAAGCGCCAGGCCGTTACCAATCCGGAGCGTACGTTCTTCGCAGTGAAGCGCCTGATCGGCCGCCGCTACGACGACCCGATGGTCGAGAAGGACAAGAAGCTCGTTCCGTACAAGATCGTGAAGGCTTCCAACGGCGACGCCTGGGTCGAGGCCGACGGCCAGACCTACTCGCCTTCGCAGGTCTCCGCGTTCATCCTGCAGAAGATGAAGGAGACCGCGGAAGCCCATCTCGGCCAGAAGGTCGACCAGGCCGTCATCACCGTTCCCGCCTACTTCAACGACGCCCAGCGCCAGGCGACCAAGGACGCCGGCAAGATCGCGGGCCTTGAAGTGCTGCGCATCATCAACGAGCCGACCGCGGCCGCGCTCGCCTATGGCCTCGACAAGACCAAGGCCGGCACCATCGCCGTGTACGACCTCGGCGGCGGCACCTTCGATATCTCCATTCTCGAAATCGGCGACGGCGTGTTCGAGGTGAAGTCGACCAACGGCGACACCTTCCTCGGCGGCGAAGATTTCGACATGCGCCTCGTGGGTTATCTGGCCGACGAGTTCCAGAAGGAGCAGGGCATCAACCTGCGCAACGACAAGCTCGCTTTGCAGCGTCTGAAGGAAGCCGCTGAAAAGGCCAAGATCGAGCTGTCGTCGACGACGCAGACTGAGATCAACCTGCCCTTCATCACTGCGGACCAGACCGGCCCGAAGCATCTGACGATGAAGCTCACCCGCGCCAAGTTCGAGGCGCTGGTCGACGACCTCATCCAGAAGACCGTCGAGCCCTGTCGCAAGGCGCTGAAGGACGCCGGCGTCACCGCCGGTGAGATCGGCGAAGTCGTGCTGGTCGGCGGCATGTCGCGCATGCCGAAGGTCCAGGAAGTCGTGAAGCAGCTGTTCGGCAAGGAGCCGCACAAGGGCGTCAACCCGGACGAAGTCGTGGCGATCGGTGCCGCGATCCAGGCCGGCGTGCTCCAGGGCGACGTCAAGGATGTGCTGCTGCTCGACGTGACCCCGCTGTCGCTGGGCATCGAGACGCTGGGCGGCGTGTTCACCCGCATCATCGACCGCAACACCACGATCCCGACCAAGAAGAGCCAGGTGTTCTCGACGGCTGAAGACAATCAGAATGCCGTCACCATCCGCGTCTTCCAGGGCGAGCGTGAAATGGCGGCCGACAACAAGATGCTCGGCCAGTTCGACCTGATGGGCATTCCGCCGGCCCCGCGCGGCATGCCGCAGATCGAGGTGACCTTCGACATCGACGCCAACGGCATCGTCAACGTCTCGGCGAAGGACAAGGCCACGGGCAAGGAGCAGCAGATCCGCATCCAGGCCTCCGGTGGTCTTTCGGAAGCCGACATCGAGAAGATGGTCAAGGACGCCGAGGCCAATGCCGAGGCGGACAAGAAGCGCCGCGAGGCCGTCACCGCCAAGAACGAGGCGGATGGTCTGGTGCATTCGACCGAGAAGGCGCTTGCCGAGCACGGTTCGAAGGTCGCCGAGACCGAGCGCCGCGCCATCGAGGATGCCGTCAGCGACCTCAAGGAAGCGCTGAAGGGCGACGATGCCGAGGCGATCAAGGCCAAGACCCAGACGCTGGCCCAGGCTTCGATGAAGCTCGGCGAGGCCATGTACAAGCAGCAGGCCGAGGCCGACGCCAAGAAGGACGCGGCCAAGGACGACGTCGTCGACGCGGAGTTCACCGAAGTCGACGACGACAAGAACAACAAGAAGTCCGCCTGAACCCCAAGAGGGTGATGATGCGGACAGCTTGGACCCCACACGCTTCTCTGGCTTCCCCCCTCAGGGGGGAGGCCGTCGTGTCGGGCTTAACGGGCGGGATGCCCGTTACGATCAATCAATTCCCAGCATCTATGTTCAACACTGCCATGCAGCCCTCTGCCGCAAAGCAGAAGGCTGCCTATATGGTCGCGTGGCGACGTTGTTTCGCTCCGACTTGATTCGCGATTGGATAGACCGAGCCCGCCATGTCCACCAAGCGCTGCTATTACGAAACCCTCGAAGTCGAACGCACCGCTGACGATTCCGTCCTGAAATCGTCCTTCCGCAAGCTGGCGATGAAGTTCCACCCCGACCGCAATCCCGGGGACGACACCAGCGAGGTCAAGTTCAAGGAAATCAACGAGGCCTACGAGGTCCTGAAGGACAAGGACAAGCGCGCCGCCTATGACCGTTTCGGCCATGCCGCCTTCGAGCAGGGCGGCGGCGGTGCCGGTTTCGGCGCAGGCTTCGCCTCTTCCTTCTCCGACATTTTCGAGGATTTGTTCGGCATGGCCGGACAGCGCGGCCGCGGTGGCCGTGAGCGCGGCGCCGACCTGCGCTACAACATGGAGATCACGCTCGAGGAAGCCTTTGGCGGCAAGACCGCGCAGATCGAGATTCCGGTCTCGGTCACCTGCGAGGCCTGCTCGGGCATCGGCGCCAAGGCCGGCACCAAGCCGAAGACCTGCTCGAGCTGCGGCGGCGCCGGCCGCGTGCGGCAGTCGCAGGGCTTCTTCACGCTCGAACGCACCTGCCCGGGCTGCCAGGGCCGCGGCCAGATGATCGAGGACGCCTGTCCGTCCTGCTCGGGACAGGGCCGCGTCACCCGCGAGCGCACGCTTTCGGTCAACATTCCCCAAGGCGTCGAGGACGGCACGCGGATCAGGCTCGCCGGCGAAGGCGAGGCCGGTGTCCGTGGCGGTCCGCCCGGCGACCTCTACATCTTCCTGTCGCTGGCCCAGCACCAGTTCTTCCGGCGCGACGGCGCCGACCTGCATTGCCGGGTGCCGATCTCGATGGTGACGGCCGCCCTCGGCGGCGAATTCGAGGTGCCGACCATCGACAAGGCCAAGGCCAAGGTGAAGGTGCCGGCCGGGACCCAGTCCAACCGTCGATTCCGCATTGCATCAAAAGGCATGCCGGTGCTGCGGTCGCGCCAGACCGGCGACATGTATGTCCAGGTCGTGGTCGAGACCCCGCAGAACCTCACCAAGAAGCAGCAGGAATTGCTGGCCGAGTTCGAAAAGCTCTCCTCCGGCAACACCCAGCCGGAATCCGAGGGTTTCTTCGCCAAGGTCAAGGACTTCTTCGGTAATCGGGCGAACTGAGTCGGCTTGACCGTATCGCCTGCGGCCTATACCTGTTTATGACCATTTTCTGACACGCCGCGGTCCCGCGGTCCCGTCCGGTCCAGACATGCCATTGCCATCGTCCGCGCGTGCGTTGAAGAAGCCTCGTCTCGATGACGAGGTGCGCTTTCTGAGATCGTGGATCGAAAAGCCGCTCCACATGGGCGCGGTGATGCCGTCCGGCAAGCTGCTGGCCCGGACCATGGCTCACTATGTCGATGTCGACTCCGACGCCCCGGTGGTCGAGCTCGGGCCCGGTACCGGCGCCATCACCTCGGCGCTGATCGAGCGTGGCGTCGACCAGAAGCGTCTCGTCCTCGTCGAATACAATCCCGGTTTCTGCGCGCTGCTGCGCGATCGCTACCCGCAAGCCAAGGTCGTGCAGGGCGATGCCTATCGCCTGCGTGACACGCTCTGGAACGTGCTGAGCACGCCCGCCAGCGCGGTCGTCTCGGGCCTGCCGCTGGTGACGAAACCGATGCTGACGCGGCTGCGGCTCATTCGCGACGCCTTCACGGCGCTCGCGCCCGGCGCGCCCTTTGTCCAGTTCACCTATGCGGTAGTACCGCCGATCCCGAAATCGCTGCCCGGCGTGTCCACAGAGGCCTCGGAACGGATCTGGATGAACCTTCCGCCGGCCCGCGTCTGGGTGTATCGCAAGCACTAATTCCGCCGGCATTGCTCTCTGCGCGGCGGGCTCGTTTCGCCGAACGCAATGGATCGGATGTCCGCACCCAAAATCCTGGTCATTCCCGGCTCGCTACGCACCGGCTCGCACAATGCGAAGCTGGCGGCGGTCGCCGCCTATGAATTCGCCCGGGCCGGCGTCGACGTCACCCGCATCTCGCTCGCCGATTTTCCGCTGCCGATCTACGACGGCGATCTCCAGGCCAAGTCCGGCGTGCCCAAGAACGCGATCAATCTCAAGCGCATGATCGGTGCGCATCACGGCGTGCTGATCGTCTCGCCCGAATACAATGCCTCGGTGCCGCCGCTCCTGAAGAACGCGATCGACTGGGTCAGCCGCGTCCACGATCTGCACGAGGTGCGCGGCGAGGTGTTCCGCAATCGCACCTTTGCGCTCGCCGGCGCTTCGCAGAGCCGGTTAGGTGCCGCCCGCGCGCTCCAGGCATTGCGGCTGATCCTGACCTCCTGCCACGCCAATGTGATTGCCAGCCAGCTCACGCTCGCCTTTGCCAACGATGCCTATGACGATATGGACAGGCTGAAGAACGAGGGCGATATCGCCGCGTTGAAGGAGCTGGTAGCGCAGTTGATCGACGTTTCCCAACGCATGATGTGAGGTGACATGCAGCCCGCCGAAATCGCCCCGAAAGACCGCCTGATCGTCGCACTCGATCTGCCCAGCGTCGATGCCGCGGAGGCGATGATCGCAAAACTCGGCGACAGCGTCTCGTTCTACAAGATCGGCTATCAGCTCGCTTATGCCGGTGGACTGCCGTTGATCGGCAAGCTCGCCGACAGGGGCAAGAAGGTCTTTGCCGATCTCAAGATGCACGACATCGGCAACACGGTGACGCGTGGTGTGGAGAGCGTCGCGAAGCTGGGCGCGACCTTCGTCACAGTGCACGCCTATCCGCAGACCATGAAGGGCGCCGTCGAAGGCCGCGGCAGTGCCAGCGTGAAGATTCTCGCCGTCACGGTGCTGACGTCCTACAACGACGACGATCTGCACGCCGCAGGTTATCGGCTCAGCGTCTCCGAGCTGGTCGAGGCGCGCGCGCAGCAGGCGCAGGTGCTCGGTGTTGATGGCCTCGTGTCCTCACCCGAGGAGGTAGGTAGCCTGCGCAAGATCGTCGGCCATCAGATGAGCCTCGTCACACCCGGCATTCGTCCGGCGGGCGCTGCCAGCGGCGACCAGAAGCGCATCATGACGCCCGGCCGTGCGATCACCGCGGGCGCCGATTATCTCGTCGTCGGACGGCCGGTGGTGGAAGCCACTGACCCGAAGGCTGTCGCGGACGCCATCCACGCTGAGATCGCGCAAGCGCTCGGCTAACCACCAACAACAAGGGAGAAGAAGAATGGCAAAAGGCTACTGGATCGGACGCGTCGACGTGAACAATGACGAGGGCTACAAGCCCTACGTCGTCGCCAACGGCCCAATCTTCAAGAAATGGGGCGGCCGCTTCGCCGTCCGCGGCGGCAAGTTCACCACCGTCGAGGGCGCCAGCCGCACCCGCAACGTCGTGATCGAATTCCCGGACTACCAGACCGCGATCGCCTGCTACAACTCGCCGGAATACCAGGCCAACATCAAGGTGCGCCAGCCGCACTCGATCGCCGACCTCATCATCATCGAGGGCTATGACGGCCCGCAGCCGCAGGACGGCTGAGGCCCATTGTCATTCCGGGGCGATGCGCAGCATCGAACCCGGAATCTCGAGATTCCGGGTCTGGTCCTTCGGACCATCCCGGAATGACGGCCTGTGATTCCCCCTCGGTTGCCGGAACTGCATCCCCCCGCTACAACGGCGTCCGAAGAGGATCACACCATGTCCGACATGCGCTTGATTGTTGCAGGAGCCGGCGGCCGGATGGGCCGCGCGCTGGTTCGGGCGATTGCCGAGAGCAAAGGCGCGGTGCTGGCGGGGGCGCTGGAGGCGCCGGGCTCCGACTTGCTCGGCAAGGATGCCGGCGTGCTCGCAGGCCTGCCGGCCAATGGCATCAAGCTCTCCGCTGATCTCTGGGCGATGTCCAAGGACGCCGACGGCATCCTCGATTTCACCGTGCCGGCCGCGACCATCGCCAATGTCGCGATCGCCGCCGAGCGCGGTATCGTGCATGTCATCGGCACCACCGGGTTGTCCGGATCCGACAACGCGGTGATCAAGAGCGTCACCAACCGCGCGGTGGTGGTGCAGTCGGGCAATATGAGCCTGGGCGTCAATCTGCTCGCCGCCGTGGTCAAGCGCGTCGCCAAGGCGCTCGACCAGACCTTTGACATCGAGATCGTCGAGACCCATCACCGCATGAAGGTCGATGCGCCCTCGGGAACTGCACTGATGCTGGGCCAGGCGGCAGCCAGCGGCCGCGGCGTTACCCTCGATGAACATTCCGAGCGTGGCCGTGACGGCATCACCGGTGCGCGCCGGCCGGGCAATATCGGTTTCGCCTCCTTGCGCGGCGGCACCGTGGCCGGCGACCACAGCGTGACCTTCCTCGGCCCGTTCGAGCGCCTGACGCTGTCGCATCAGGCCGAGGACCGCATGCTGTTCGCGCACGGTGCGCTCAAGGCAGCGCTGTGGGCGCACGGCAAGGCGCCGGGGCACTACTCCATGGCCGACGTGCTCGGCCTGTCCGACATCTGAACTGAACAACACGGAAAGCAGTTGATGAGTGAACGTCTCCTCGTGCTCGTGCGCCACGGCCAGAGCGAATGGAATCTGAAGAACCTGTTCACGGGCTGGAAGGACCCTGACCTCACCGAGCTCGGCGTGAAGGAAGCCAAGGAAGCCGGCCGCAAGCTGAAGGCGCAAGGCCTCGTGTTCGACGTCGCCTTCACCTCGGTCTTGACGCGCGCGCAGCACACGCTCGACCTCATCCTCGGCGAGCTCGGCCAGGAGGGCCTGCCGACCTCGAAGGACCTCGCGCTGAACGAGCGCGACTATGGCGATCTCTCCGGCCTCAACAAGGACGACGCTCGCAAGAAATGGGGCGAGGAGCAGGTGCATGTCTGGCGCCGCTCCTACGACGTGCCGCCGCCCGGCGGCGAAAGCCTGAAGGACACGCTTGCGCGGGCATTGCCCTACTACGTGCAGGAGATCCTCCCCGGCGTGCTCAACGGCAAGCGCACGCTGGTCGCCGCTCACGGCAATTCGCTGCGCGCGCTGATCATGGTGCTGGAGAAGCTGTCGCCGGAAGGCATTCTGAAGCGCGAGCTCGCCACCGGCGTGCCGATCATCTACCGGCTGAATGCGGATTCGACGGTCGCGTCGAAGCTGGATCTGGCATCGTAAGGCGCATCCAGAATCTCGGTGTCGTCCCGGCGAAGGCCGGGACCCATAACCACCGAACTGAATTTGGCGAAGACTCGCAGTTGTCCAGTCCCGCGCGGGATTGATACCGCCTGCCGCGGATAAATCACGCGGTATGGGTCCCGGCCTTCGCCGGGACGACGAGCTACTGCACCCCCACCCGCCCGGCTTCCCAGCCCAGCATCGCCTGCTTGCGGGTGATGCCCCAGTGGTAGCCGGTGAGTGTGCCGCTCTTGCCGAGCGCGCGGTGGCAGGGCACGACGAACGAGACCGGGTTCTTGCCGACGGCCGCGCCGACGGCGCGCGAGGCCTTCGGCTTGTCGATGTTGCAGGCGATGTCGGAATAGGACACCGCGCGGCCCATCGGAATCTTCAGCAGCGTCTCCCACACCCGCACCTCGAAATCGGTGCCGATCAGCACCACGCGCAGCGGCTGGTCGGGCCGCCAGAGCTTCGGGTCGAAGATGCGCGCGGCGAGCGGCGCGGTGCCTTCGTGATCCTCGACATAGGTCGCGTTCGGCCAGCGCCGCGTCATGTCGGCGAGCGCGATCTTCTCCTCGCCGGGATCGGCGAAGGCGAGGCCCGAGAGGCCACGGTCGGTCGCGATCACGATGGCGGTGCCGAACGGCGAGGGATGGAAGCCGTAGCGCAAGGTGAGCCCCGCGCCGCCGTTCTTCCATTCGCCCGGCGACATCGCTTCATGGGTGACGAAGAGATCGTGCAGTCGGCCCGGGCCTGAAAGCCCTGAGTCGAGCGCGGCGTCGAGGATGCTCGCGGAGTCCCGCAGCAAGCCCTTCGCATGGTCCAGTGTGAGCGCCTGCATAAAAGCCTTCGGCGTGATCGAGGCCCAGCGACGGAACAGATGATGCAGCTCATCGGGCGTGACGCCGGCCGCATCCGCCATCGCCTCGATGGTCGGCTGCGCACGCCAGTTCTCCGAGATGAACGCGATCGCCCGGCGCACGGAATCATAGTCGCGCAGCGCGGCGTTCTGGGAGCCCGGCTTGGCCAGGCGCTGGTCATGGATTGCGAGTGTCATCATGACCGGAAATGTAGGAGAGGGGCGGGTTTGAAACCACCCGATTTCCGACTGGGATCAGCTGATCGGGTTGTAGGTCGGGCCACGCTTGGCGGCGTTCAGAGCCTCAATCAAGCCTTTGTAAAAGCTAGCCTTTTCCTCCGGACCCAGGAATCTCGCGATCTGGATCTGGTGGCCGCGCGAGATCAGATAGAGATGCTCGATGCCGAAATCCTCGTCGACTTCCATGTCGAGGCGGACCCAGAGCGGATTGAAGGTCCATTCAGCGACCTGGCCGCGATGGCTGATGCGCCTCACGCGCAGCTCGGAGGTCGTGACGGTGATCTCCTCGCGCGCCCGCCCCGTGCCGAAATTGACCTTGAAGGCCCACCAGACCACGAGCACGTCGAGACCAAAGAAGCCGAGCACGGGCCAGGCGCCCTTCATCAGGAAGGCGAGGCCGGTGGCAAAGCTGACGACGCTCAGGAACAGCATCACGGCGAGGAAGCCGGTGCGGTTCAGCGAGCGGTGCGGCGTCAACAGCGCAGAGAAGATCTGCACCTCGTTCTCGCGCTCAATTTCGTTGCCTGTGCTCATCGTCCCTCAGTATATCCCGATCATGGCGAAAATCACCCGCAAGCCGGTCCCGCGCAAAGCCGCCGTGTCGATGAAAAAGGCAAAGGCGACCGCCGCCAAGCCGAGTGCCCCGGCGAAGAAATCGCTCAAGGCCATGAAACCGTGGACGCCCGCCGAGATCCGCGAGGTCTTCAGCCGCTTCCGCAAGGCCAATCCGGAGCCGAAGGGCGAGCTCGAGCACGTCAACCCGTTCACGCTGCTGGTCGCGGTGGTGCTGTCGGCGCAGGCGACCGACGCCGGCGTCAACAAGGCGACACGGGCATTGTTCGAGGTCGCCGACACGCCGCAGAAGATGCTCGATCTCGGCGAGGAGCGCTTGCGCGACTACATCAAGACCATCGGCCTCTATCGCACCAAGGCCAAGAACGTGATCGCGCTCTCGGCAAAGGTGCTCAGCGATTTCGGCGGCGAGGTGCCGCGCACGCGCGCCGAGATCGAGTCATTGCCCGGCGCCGGACGCAAGACCGCGAACGTGGTGCTCAACATGGCCTTCGGCGAGCACACCATGGCGGTGGATACCCATGTCTTCCGCGTCGGCAATCGCACGGGGCTTGCGCCCGGCAAGACGCCGCTCGAAGTCGAGCTTGGCCTCGAAAAGGTGATCCCGGCCGAGTTCATGCTGCACGCCCATCATTGGCTGATCCTGCACGGCCGCTATACCTGCCTCGCGCGCAAGCCGCGCTGCGAGGTGTGCCTGATCAACGATCTCTGCCGCTGGCCGGAGAAGACGGTCTGAGCCGCCCGCGCGCCGGCCGTCGTCAGCGCATCTGGCGCGCCGGCTCGATCAGCTCCGGTCGCGGGCCCGACAGCCGCTTGTGCATGTGGACCATGAAGGCCATGCCGAAGATCGGCGTCGCCAGATTGACGATCGGGATCGAGACGAAGGCGGCGATGAAGAGGCCGGCGGTGAAGATGGTCGCGGCATTGTCGCGCCGCATCGCCTTGGCTTCCTCCGGCGGGCGGAAGCGCATCGCGGCGAGCTCGAAATATTCGCGGCCGAGGAGCCAGGCGGCGGCGATGAAGAAGATCAGGAAGCCCGCGCCGGCGAACAACACCAGCGGCAGCGCGGCCAGGTAAACCAGGATGGCCAGCAGCGCGGTCTTGACGCCCTCGAGGATCGCCTGGCTGAACGGCAGCGCGACGCCCGGCCGCTCGGCGGGATAGTGCTCGCGCTCGACGATCTCGGCGACATCGTCGACGAACAGGCTCGCCACCACCGACGTGATCGCCGGCATCAGGAAGATGCCGCCGAACACGACGCCAAGCCCCGCCGCGATCGAGACGATCCAGGAGAGAACCTCGAGCGAGGAGTGCCAGCCCGGCCCGAGCAGGCCTTCCAGCCAGACCTCGCCGTAGGTCGCAAACCAGCTCAAGAGCCGCTGCAGGCCGATCGCCAGCACGGTGATCAGCACGAGCGCGAGCCCGATCGAACGCCACAGGATCGAGCGCATCGGCGGCGAGATCATTTGCGACAGCGCCTTCACGGCGGCATCCAGCATGGGGGATCCTCTGAGGTAAACACTTCGCGAGAGGTAGACACCGAATGCGGCTTCGGCAAGGGCGGGCGGCTTCCCTTCTCCCCTTGTGGGAGAAGGTGGCGCGAAACGCCGGATGAGGGGTATCTATCCGCGCGGAGTGCTCGGAGACATACCCCTCACCCGTCTCACCGCTCCGCGGTGAGCCACCCTCTCCCACAAGGGGAGAGGGGTCGGCACCGTGTGTGCGGCTCGTGCCTACTCGTGCCGGTGCCCGTGCTTGCGCGCCTTCACCTGCTTGCCGTCGCCGGTCGGGATCATCACCACGCGGCCGTAGCGCACGCCGCGTTCGGCGATGATGTGGTCGGCGAAATGCCGGACCTCATCGGCTGCGCCGCGCAACGCCGTCATCTCCATGCAATTGTTGTCGTCGAGATGGACGTGCAGCGTCGCCAGCGCGAGGTCGTGGTGGCCGTGGAATTCCTGCACCAGACGTTTCGACAGATCGCGTGCGGCGTGGTCGTAGACATAGACGAGACCGGCGACGCATTGGCCGGTCTGCGCGGTGTCCTCGGTGCTCTGCTGCAGCCCGGCGCGTGCGAGATCGCGGATGATCTCGGAGCGGTTCTGGTAACCGCGCGCCTCGGCCGCAGCGTCGATCTCCGCCAGGAGGTCGTCCTCGATCGTGATCGTTATCCGCTGCATCAGGTCCTCTCCGCGCATATCGCCGAATGGACCTGTTTTACACGGATTTTGCGACACTCACAGCCGCGTCGCACGAAGCCGCAGCGCGTTGCCGACCACGCTCACCGAGGACAGCGCCATCGCCGCCGCTGCGATGATCGGGGAGAGCAGCAGGCCGAACGCCGGATAGAGGATGCCGGCCGCGATCGGGATGCCGGCGGCGTTGTAGATGAAGGCGAAGAACAGGTTCTGGCGGATGTTGCTCATGGTCGCCTGCGACAGTTTTCGCGCGCGCACGATACCGACCAGATCGCCCTTGAGCAGGGTGACGCCGGCACTTTCCATGGCGACGTCCGTGCCGGTGCCCATGGCGATGCCGACTTCGGCGGCAGCCAGCGCCGGCGCGTCGTTGACGCCGTCGCCGGCCATCGCGACGCTGCGGCCGGCCTTTTGCAGCTTGGTCACCACCGCGCTCTTCTGGTCCGGCAGCACCTCGGCCTCGACCTCGGCGATGCCGAGCCGGCGCGCCACGGCCTCGGCCGTCGTGCGGTTGTCGCCGGTCAGCATGATCACCTTGATGCCTTCGCCCGCCAGCGCCTTCAGCGCCTCCGGTGTCGAGGCCTTGACCGGATCGGCGATCGCGAACAGGCCGGCAAGCCGGCCGTCGACGGCCATGTTGATCACGGTCGCGCCGTCGCCGCGCAGCCGCTCGGCCTCGGCGTCGAGCGCCTTGGTGTCGATACCGATCGACGACAGATATCTGGCATTGCCGAGCACGACGGTCTTGCCGTCCACCTTGCCGGTCGCGCCTTTGCCTGTCGGCGAATCGAACCCCTCGACCGTTCCGAGAGCGAGCTGCTTCTCCTTCGCCGCACGCACGATGGCGTCGGCCAGGGGATGCTCGCTGGCGCGCTCGACGGTGGCCGCGATGCGCAGGATGTCGTTTTCCGCAAAGCCGGCTGCCGGCACGATTCCGACCACCTTGGGCTTGCCCTCGGTCAGCGTGCCGGTCTTGTCGACCACCAGCGTGTCGATCTTCTCCATCCGCTCCAGTGCTTCGGCGTTCTTGATCAGCACGCCACCTTGCGCGCCGCGGCCGACGGCAACCATGATCGACATCGGGGTTGCGAGGCCCAGCGCACAGGGGCAGGCGATGATCAGCACGCTGACGGCGGCGACGAGGCCGAAGGCGAGCCGCGGCTCCGGTCCGAACCAGGACCAGGCGGCAAAGGCGGCGACGGCGACGACGATCACGGCCGGCACGAACCAGCCGGCGACCTGGTCGGCCAGGCGCTGGATCGGCGCACGCGAGCGCTGCGCATCCGCGACCATCTGCACGATCTGCGACAGCAGCGTCTCGCGCCCGACCTTGTCGGCGCGCATGATGAAGCTGCCGGACTGATTCAGCGTGCCGGCGATGACTTTCGCGCCGGCTTCCTTGGTGACCGGCATGGATTCGCCGGTGACGAGCGATTCATCCAGCGACGAGCGCCCCTCCAGGATGACGCCGTCGACCGGCACTTTCTCACCCGGACGTACGCGCAGCCGGTCGCCGGCATGGAGCGTGTCGATCTCCACCTCATGCTCGCTGCCGTCAGCGTCGACGCGGCGCGCGGTCTTGGGCGCGAGCTGCAGCAGCGCCTTGATCGCACCCGAGGTCGCATCGCGGGCGCGCAGCTCCAGCACCTGGCCGAGCAGCACCAGCACGGTGATGACGGCGGCCGCCTCGAAATAGATCGCAACCGCGCCCTCATGCCCGCGGAACGCGGCGGGGAAGATCTGCGGTGTGACCGTGCCGAGCACGCTGTAGACATAGGCAACCCCGGTGCCCATCGCGATCAGCGTGAACATGTTGAGGTTGCGCGTCAGCAGCGACTGCCAGCCGCGGACGAAGAACGGCCAGCCGGCCCACAGCACCACGGGTGTGGCGAAGACGAACTGGATCCAGTTCGACAGCGTCGGATCGATCCAGCTGTGGGGGCCTGCGAGATGGCCGCCCATCTCAAGCACCACCGGCGGCAGCGACAGCACGCCGCCGATCCAGAACCGCCGCGTCATGTCGGCGAGCTCCGGATTGGGGCCGGTCTCGAGGCTTGCGACCTCCGGCTCCAGCGCCATGCCGCAGATCGGGCAGGTGCCGGGGCCGACCTGACGGATCTCGGGATGCATCGGGCAGGTGTAGATCGTGCCCGCGGGCATCTCAGGCTCGGGTGCCTTCTCCTTGGCGAGGTATTTTGCGGGATCGGCGGCGAACTTGGTGCGGCAGCCGGCCGAGCAGAAATGGAAAGTCTCGCCGTGATGTTCGAAGCGATGCTTTGACGTCGCGGGATCGACCGTCATGCCGCAGACGGGATCTTTCACCTTGGTTCCGGCATCACCGTGGTCATGGCCGTGATGATGGGCATGGCCGGAATGATCGCCGTGGCCGCCGCAGCATGAGGAGGCTGCGGGCTTCGCTGCCGGCGTCGCCGCCTTCGTGGAACAGCCGCATCCGGAATGCGTTTCCGCGTCGTGATGATGCTCGTGTTCGTTCTTGTTCATTCCCATGCTCCGGTCCTGCACCTGGTCTCGTCCTTGGGTCTTGCAACCCATACCCGGTAGGGGTATATAGACCGCATGCGCAAAGACATCAAGGCATCTGTCGGAAAACGCCTCGGCCGGATCGAGGGCCAGGTTCGCGGCCTCTCGAAAATGGTAGAGGAAGACCGCTACTGCATCGACATCGTAACGCAGATCTCGGCGGTGCGCGCCGCGCTGCGCCGGGTCGAGGAGGAGGTCCTGAAGGACCACGTCGCCCATTGCGTCGAGCACGCCATCACCAGCGGCGACAAGGCCGACCAGCGCGCGAAGATCGCAGAGCTGATGGCGGTGATCGGACGGGCGGAGCGGTAGGGGCGTGCGCTGCCGCCTGTGAGGTGCGCACAATACCTCCGCGAGTCGTCCCGGCGAAGGCCGGGACCCATAACCACAGGGAGTGGTGTGGCGAAGACTAGTCGCTCGGTATTTCCATCGAGCATGATCGATAGATCACGCGGTATGGGTCCCGGCCTGCGCCGGGACGACACTGAGGATTAAGCCGCCACCACCCGCGCCCGCGCGCGGTACGTTGCGAGCTCGCTAAGCAGCACAAAATGCTCGGAGAAGGTCGCGCCCATCTCCGCGGGTTGCGCGTTCACTTCCTCAGCCGGAATTTCAGCCGGCGTCTCTTCGTCAACCGCTTCAGGAACGAGCGGCGGCGCACGGAGCGTTTCTGGAAACACACTGAATGTGCCCGCCACCTCCTCGAGCGGCTTTTGCTTGTCCGCCCAGTGCAGGGCGGTGTAGTCGAATCCGTTGACGATGGTCGGCTTCACCACCTCGAAATAGGGCGAGATGTCGAAGTCGCGGGGCATGTAGAGCGAGGAATCGCGGATGTGCAGGATCTCGCGGCGAGCGGCACGGCTGCCGGCCTTGGTGATCTTCGGCAGGATCGGATAGCGCACCGCGTCGAAAGCCTGCGCGATCAGCGCCGAGCAGATGATCTTGGTCGGGTCGCCCGAGCCGAGCGCGATCATGCGCCGCCGCCAGCGCTGCGGCACCGGCAGCGGAAACAGGAAGCGCATCAGGTCGAGGATGTTCTTGGTGTCGTAGCCGAAGCCGATGCGGTTGATCGCATAGCGGCAGACCGTGGTGCGGTCCTCATGGGACAGCCCGACCGGGCGGCAGACGCGGGTGTGATAAGGGAAATATTTCGACAGCGGTGCCGAGGTGACGCCTTCGCCGATATTGGCCTCGATCAGCACATGCGGCTCGCCGTTGGGCTCCGTGGCGCCCTCGACCGGACCGACATAGAGCGCGGCATGCGACCAGGTCGACTGCGTCAGATATTTGATGATGCCGGAGATGCGGTTGTTGCCCTCGACCAGCAGCACGTCGCCGGGCTCGATGATGCCGCGCAGATGCTCGGGGTCGCTCGGCGTGAACGGCTCATAGCCCGGCACCTCCTTCGAGAGGTACGCGGCAATCAGCTTGCCGACTGAATCAAGGACCGTCCCCATGTCGAACTCCCCCAAGGCCTTTTCCGGCCGTCTTTTTTCCCTTCTCTATCATGGTCGAAACGTGTTGCAATTCGGTTCATCACTCTGTGAGATCAAGCACGATTGATTCACCATGATGGTTGCCGTGCAACATCAGATGCGCCAAGGTTCGCTGGCTGTTCCCGTTCGCCGCAAGTCTCCGGAAACCATGACATGACAATCACGCGCCGCGGCTTCCTTTCGGCGTCGGCGGCCCTTGCCGCCATGCCGGCCCTGCGCGCAACCGCCGCACCTCTGCCGCGCGAGGCCGACATCGTGGTGATCGGCGCTGGCGCCGCCGGCATCGCTGCAGCGCGGCGCATCATGGCCGCCAATCGCAAGGTCGTGGTGGTGGAGGCGGCCTCGCAGGTCGGCGGCCGCTGCATCACGGATACCACGACCTTCGACGTGCCGTTCGACCGCGGTGCGCGCTGGATGCACAATCCCGAGACCAATCCGATGATCCGCCTGGCGCGCAGTGCCGGGCTCGACGTGGTGCAGGCGCCGGCCGGCCAGAAGATGCGCATCGGCCGCCGCAACGCACGCGCGGGCGAGACCGAGGAATTTCTGGCGGCGCTGGTGCGCGCCAACCGTGCCATCGACGAGGCCGCGCGCGGCAAGCTCGATACGTCCTGCGCGTCCGTGTTGCCGAAGGACCTCGGCGACTGGGCCGGCGCGGCCGAGTTCATGCTGGGCGCGAGCTTTGCCGGCAAGGATTTGAAGGAGCTGTCCGCGATCGACAAGGCGCGTGCGCAGGATCGCAATGCCGCGATCGCCTGCCGTCAGGGGCTGGGCACGCTGATCACCAAGCTCGGCGAGCAGGCGCCGGTCGCGTTGTCGACACCGGCGAGCCGGATCGCCTGGAGCAACCGCGACGTCAGCGTGGAGACGCAATCCGGCAAGATCGCCGCGCGCGCCGCCATCATCACGGTCTCGACCAATGTGCTGACCTCAGGCGCGATCAAGTTCGCACCCGATATCCCCAAGCGCACGCTCGATGCCGCGTCTAAGCTCTCCCTCGGCAGCTACGACCACATCGTGCTGCAGCTTCCCGGCAATCCGCTCGGCCTGTCGCGTGACGACATCCTGATTGAGCAGAGCAACTCGACCCGCACGGCGCTGATGTACGCCAACATAGGCGGCTCCTCGCTGTGCTCGATCGATGTCGGCGGCTCGTTCGGCCGCGATCTCTCCGAGCAGGGCGAGAAGGCCATGGCCGCCTTCGCGAAGGAATGGATCTCAAAGCTGTTCGGCAGCGAAGCGGCGGTCGCCGTGCAAAAGACCAGCGCGACGCGCTGGAATGCCTCGCCTTACGTGATGGGTGCGATGTCGGCGTCGTCGCCCGGCGGCCAGCTCTCGCGAAAGATCCTGACCGAGCCGATCGGCAATGTCTTCCTTGCGGGCGAAGCCACCCACGAGACATTGTGGGGCACCGTCGACGGCGCCTGGGAAAGCGGCGAACGCGCCGCGGATGCCGCCCTGCGCAAGATCGGCGCGATCAAGGACGAGCCGGCCGACGTGCCGACGCAGTCGACGAAGAAACGGCGGGCGCCAAGGCAGTAGGGCAACTAAGCTGCAACAAACTCCACCGTCGTCCCGGATCTGGGCTGACGCTTGTCCGGGACGACGGCTGAGATTGTCAGCGCAACACCCCGTCCAACGCCGGCAACCCAAAAATCACCGCCATCGCAATCAGCGCGTAGCAGATTCCGCGAAACACCTTTTCGCTGGCGCGGCCGAACAGCGAAGCGCCGAAGGCGACGCCGAGCGCATAGACCGGGCCGACGATCAGCGAGAGCACCAGCGATTCGCGGCTGATCAGGCCCGTGCTGGCGTAGCTGACCATCGAGAACAGATCCGAGGCGCCGAAGAACAGCACGATGTTGGCGCGCGCGACGATCGGCGCGATGGGACGACCGAGCCAGTAGCCGACGATCGGCGGACCGCCGGTCTGCGCGAGGCCGCTGCAGAAGCCGGAGAGGCCGCCGATGCCGACCGAGAGCCAAGCGTGGTCCTTGCCGCGATAGCGCCAGCCCGACAGCAGCAGAAGCAGCAGTGCCGCAACGAAGCAGGAGATGATCCAGCGCGTGGTGACGGGCTCGAGCACGCTGAGGAAATAGGTGCCGACGGGGACGCCGATCAGCGCGCCCAGCACGATCACGGCGGTGGCTTTACGATCCGCCTTCCGCCACGCATCCGGCAGCAGCGGCGCGGCCGCGACGAAATCGATCACCAGCAGCAGTGCGGCAACGAGCTGCGGCGCTGCGATGCTGCTCGCCAGCGGCATGAAGATCAGCGCCGAGCCAAATCCGGAAAAGCCGCGCGCGGTGCCCGAAACGAAAGCGACGGCGCAGAGCGCCGCCGCGATAGTGAGGCTGACGTCCTTCGGGAGGAAATCAGCGAGGGTCATCCGCGCAGAAGGCCGCCGGTCTTCTTGGTGACCTCGGCAACGATCTTCGCAGCGACGGCCTCGATCTCCTGATCGGTCAGGGTCTTCTCGCGCGGCTGAAGCGTGACCGCGACCGCGATCGACTTCTTGCCATCGTCGATGCCCTTGCCCTCGTAGACGTCGAAGACGTTGACGCCGGTGATCAGCTTCTTGTCGACGCCCTGCGCAGCGCGAACGATGTCGCCGGCCTTGACGCCGCGATCGACGATGAACGCAAAATCGCGCGACACCGGCTGGAAGGCCGAGAGCTCGATCAAGGGCTTGGCGCGGGTCGGCTTCTTCTTCGCCTCCGGGATGCGGTCGAGGATCACCTCAAACACCATCAGCGGCCCGTCGGCGCCGAGCGCTTCGAGCGCGCGCGGATGTACTTCGCCGAAGGTGCCGAGCACGTTCTGCGGCCCGATCTGGATCGTGCCGGAGCGACCCGGATGCAGCCAGGACGGTCCGCCGGCAACGATCTGCAGCGCTTGCATCGGCGCGCCGGCCGCGGCCAGCACCGCCAGCGCATCGGCTTTCGCGTCGAACACATCGGCCTGCGTCGAGCCGGTCCAGTGCCGTCCGAGACCTTCGGACGAAGCAAAGCCGCGGCGAACGCCACTCGCCGCCATGAACTGGTCCTGCGGGCGATCGCCCTTGAACACCTGACCGACCTCGAACAGCGCGACATCGCCAAAGCCGCGATCGGCATTGGCCTGCGCCGCCGCGATCAGGCCGGCGAGCAAGGTCGGACGCATGTCGGAGAGATCGGACGCGATCGGGTTGGCCACCTCGAGCACACGCTGGCCGCCGCCGAACAATTCGGCCGCAGGCTTGGCGATGAACGACCAGGTGACGGCTTCGACCATGCCGCGGCTCGCCAGCGCGCGCCGGGCGCGGCGGGTGCGCAGCTGCAGCGGCGTCAGCACGGGCTTGCGCGCGTCCTCGCCGCGCTCGAACGGCGTCATCGGCACCTTGTCGACGCCGAAGATGCGGACGATCTCCTCGACGATGTCGGCCTTGCCGTGCACGTCGGAGCGCCAGGACGGCACCGCGACCTTCACCACCGGGCCGGGGCCCGCCATCATGAAGCCGAGATGGGTCAGGATGCGCTTCATCTCGACCTGCGGCACCTCGATGCCGGACAGGCGCTTCACTTCAGTGATCGGGAAATCGATCACGCGGTCGTCGCCGAAGGCCTTGCCGACCACGACGTTCTCGGACGGCGCGCCGCCGCACATCTCCATCACGAGTTTCGTCGCGAGCTCGAGGCCGGGCACCATGAAGGCTGGATCGACGCCGCGCTCGAAGCGATAGCGCGCATCGGAATTGATGCCGAGCTTGCGGCCGGTCTGGGCGATGTTGATCTCGTTCCACAGCGCCGATTCGATCAGCACGTCGGTGGTGTTCTCGTCGCAGCCCGAGGCCTCGCCGCCCATGATGCCGGCGAGCGATTCGACGCCGTGCTCGTCTGCGATCACGCAAATGGCGGGATCGAGATTGTAGGTGCGGCCGTCGAGCGCCAGCAGCGTCTCGCCGTCGCGCGCGCGGCGCACGACGAGATTGCCCTTCACCTTCTTGGCGTCGAACACGTGCAGCGGGCGCGCGCGGTCGTAGGTCATGAAGTTGGTGATGTCGACCAGCGCGTTGATCGGGCGCAGGCCGATCGCGGTGAGCCGCTTCTGCAGCCATTCCGGCGACGGCCCGTTCTTGACGCCGCGCACGAGGCGGAGCGCAAAGCCCGGGCAGAGCGTGGCGTCCTCGACCGTGACCTTCACCGGACACGGGAATTCGCCCTTGATCTGCTTGATGGTCGGGTCCTTGAACTTGCCCATGTCGGCGGCGGCGAGATCGCGCGCGATGCCGTGCACGCCGGTGCAGTCCTGCCGGTTCGGCGTCAGGTTGATCTCGAGCACGGGATCGCCGAGCGCGGCCCATTCGGCGTAAGCAGCGCCGATCGGCGCGTCCGCCGGCAACTCCATGATGCCGTCATGGTCGTTGGAGATCTGCAATTCGGCCGCCGAGCACAGCATGCCCCGGCTCTCGACACCGCGAATGGTGCCGACGCCGAGCGTGATGTCCTTGCCGGGAATGTAGGTGCCGGGGGCTGAGAACACGCTGACGAGGCCCGTCCGCGCATTCGGCGCGCCGCACACGACCTGCACGGGCGCACCACCGTCGCCGGTGTCGACCATGCAGACGCGCAACCGGTCCGCGTTCGGATGCTGCTCGGCCGAGATCACCTTCGCAATGGTGAACGGCTTCAGCGCCTTCGCCTTGTCCTCGATGTTCTCGACCTCGAGCCCGATCATGGTGAGCTTGTCGGCGAGTTTTTCGAGCGGCTCGTCGGTCTCGAGATGGTCCTTCAGCCAGGAGAGGGTGAATTTCATGGCCGCTTTTTCTCCACGAGGACGGTCTGCTCCCTCTCCCGCTTGCGGGGGAGGGTTGGGGTGGGGGCTCTCTCCGCGACGGTGGTCGCGATTGTTTCGAGAACGCCGGCACGATTGGTCATGACGTCGAGATTGCTGAAGCGAAGCACTTTGAAGCCCTTCGCTTCGATCGCGGCAGAGCGACGCGCGTCGGCACGCTCGCCTTCGTCCGAGAAATGTTGGCCGCCATCAAGTTCGATAACGAGCTTTGCCGCGTGGCAGATGAAATCAGCGATGTAGTGCTCGATCGGCACCTGACGGCGAAAGCTCGCGCCATTCAGCCGGTTGCCGCGCAACTCCGACCAGAGGATTCGTTCTGCGTCGGTTGAGTCGCGCCTGAGTGCGCGAGCATTGGCACGCAGCTTGACCGTTACTTTCCAGCTCGGATGTTCAGGATCGACCATTGGCAACCCCATCGAGGAGAGACCCCCACCCCAACCCTCCCCCGCAAGCGGGAGAGGGAGTCCGACCGTCCTTGCGGCTGGAGCAATCGTATCCCGGCAAGCGTTCACGTGCTCAATCCTCCCGCCAGCGTCGGCACCTCCAGCGGCTTGAAGCCGTAGTGGGACAGCCAGCGGACGTCGCTGTCGAACAGCTGGCGCAAATCGGCGATGCCGTATTTCAGCATGGCGATGCGGTCGATGCCCATGCCCCAGGCAAAGCCCTGGTACTCGTCGGGATCGATGCCGCAGGCGCGCAGCACGTTCGGATGCACCATGCCGCAGCCGAGAATCTCCAGCCAGTCCTCGCCCTCGCCGAAGCGGATCTCGCCCTTGTCGCGGCGGCACTGGATGTCGACTTCCAGCGACGGCTCGGTGAACGGGAAGAACGAGGGCCGGAAGCGCATGTTGATGTGGTCGACCTCGAAGAACGCCTTGCAGAACTCGTGCAGGATCCATTTGAGGTGGCCGAGATGCGAGCCCTTGTCGATGACGAGGCCTTCGACCTGGTGGAATTGCGGTGTGTGGGTCGCGTCCGAATCGATGCGGTAGGTGCGGCCCGGGCAGATCACACGGATCGGCGGCTTCTGGCTCAGCATGGTGCGCACCTGCACCGGCGAGGTGTGGGTTCGCAGCAGCATGCGCGAGCCGTCCTCCTTCGGATGGAAGAAGAACGTGTCGTGCATCTCGCGCGCCGGATGGCCTTCCGGGAAATTCAGCTTGGTGAAGTTGTAGTCGTCGGTCTCGATGTCAGGGCCTTCGGCCACCGAGAATCCCATGTCGGCGAAGATGGTGGTGAGCTCGTCCCAGACCTGGCTCAGCGGATGGATGCGGCCGGCCTCGGCTGCCGCATCGCGCAGCGGCAGCGTCACGTCGATGGTTTCCGAGGCGAGCCGCGCATCGAGCGCTGCCGACTTCAGCACGTCGCGCTTTGCGGCGAGGGCCTGCGTGACGTTGTCCTTGGCGAGGTTGATCGCGGCGCCTTGCGTCTTGCGCTCGTCCGGCGACATCTTGCCGAGCGTGGCAAGCAGCGCCGAGATCGAGCCCTTCTTGCCGAGGGCCGCGACGCGCACCGTTTCCAGGGCGGCTTCATCGCCGGCGGTGGCGATCTGGTCGAGGATGGATGTTTCGAGCGTTGCGAGGTCGGACACAGTCAAATCCTTGCTGCCAAAATTCGGCTGGGTTGTCGCCGCCCGAAGGCCGTAACGTCAAGCAAAAAGCCGGTCATTTCGGGCACATGGCCGGCTGGGTTGAACCCTGCGCGGGGACCCGGCACCAAGGGGAATACGAGGAGACCTTTGCGATGCTTTCGAGACCCTGTCTTACCGCTCTTCCTGCCGTTCTGGCGGTCATCCTGTCGGTCGCAGGCACCCCTGCGCACGCCATGGTCTGCATGGAGACATCCATGACGCTGGATGAGGTCGTCGACACCATCAACAAGCAGAAGGGCTGCGAAAGCGCGATGAAGGTGTTTCAGGATTGCCAATTGACCGCGAGCGGCGATGTCCAGCTCGGCGCCGCCGTCGAGAAGAAGTGCGAGGCGGACTTCATGCCCGGTCTCACCACGGCGCAGCAGCAGGCTTACAAACGCGAGATGCGCGTCTGCGACCAGAAATACCGGAACAAGTCCGGCACCATGTATCTCTCGTTCGCAGCTTTTTGCCGGGCGGAGGTCGCCCAGCGCTATTCGCAACGCGCGCTGAAGGCCGCGGGCCCTAAGGCCCGCTAGCGCAAGCCTTAAGCAGCCAGAGCGGCCTTCGCCGTATTACGCCGCAAGGGCGGCTTTGGCCTTCTCGGCGATCGCCTGGAACGCGGCGGGCTCGCTGATCGCAAGATCCGACAGCACCTTGCGGTCCACGGTGATCCCGGACTTGGCCATGCCGTCGATAAATTTGCTGTAGGTCAGGCCGAACGGACGGACGGCGGCGTTGATGCGCTGGATCCAGAGCGCGCGGAACGTCCGCTTCTTACGCTTGCGGTCGCGGAAGGCGTATTGCTGGGCCTTTTCCACGGCCGGCTTGGCGGCGCGGATGGTGTTCTTGCGGCGGCCGTAGAAACCCTTGGCGGCCTTGTAGACTTTCTTGTGCTTGGCGTGGGCGGTCACACCGCGTTTGACGCGAGACATGACAAAAATCCTTCAGAGATGACTTCGGTTTCGGATCGCCGCGAAAGCTGCGGCGCGCGAGGTGGCAGTGATCGTGGACGCGATCAGGCGTTCGGCAAGAAGTACTTCTTGACGTTGTCGCCGTCGGTCTTGAACAGCACGCGGGTGCCGCGGAGCTGACGGATCTGCTTCTTCGTCCGCTTGATCATGCCGTGACGCTTGCCGCGCTGGGCGTGCATCACTTTGCCGGTGGCAGTCACCTTGAAGCGCTTTTTAGCGCCCGATTTGGTCTTCAGCTTGGGCATTTGGCTCTCCTAATGGCCATAGAGATCCGCCCGCGAAGGCGGCTGGCCGTCAAAAATGCTCGTTAGAGCGTTGATTGTGCTCAGGTTTTACGGACAAGCGCGAAACCCGCACGAAACACCGCCACGGCAGCCCTTAATCAGCCGGGCGATGAAGGCTGGGCTTATGACAGAGGACAAGCCAATTGGCAACGATGAACCGCCGAAACCTGCCCGCCGACTATTGGAGGTTGCTACCCTCATGTCCAAGTCTTGTCGCCTGAAGCAGGTCCAAAATGGCCCATTTCCCGCAATTTCTCTGCTCGCTGGCAGATTTCGCCCGCCCGCGCCATCTGGCGCTGTTCGCCGTGCTCGCCACGGCTGCGTTGCCGTCAACCGCCGACGCCCGCGCCGGCGGCTATGACGGCATCTGGAACGTCACCTTCGCCACCACCCGCGGCAATTGCAGCTCGGGCTACAGCGTTCCCTTCACCGTGATTGGCAGCCGCGTCTCGTCCGCCGGCGGTGGCCGGGTCTCGGGCCGGGTCAACCGCTACGGCGCTGTCGCCGTCCAGGTCTCGGTCGGCGCCTCCCATGCCAGCGGCGGCGGCCGCCTTGCCGGCGTGAACGGAGCCGGTTCGTGGAGAGGAATTATCTCCGGCGACCAGTGCAGTGGCACCTGGCAGGCGACGCGGACCTGACACACAAACGGCCCGCCGGAGATCCGGACGGGCCGTTGAATTCTTAAAGTCCTAACGAGCTGCTGTCAGCGCGGTGCCAGCACCATGACGACCTGGCGACCTTCGAACCGCGCGTCCTGCTCGACCTTGGCGAGTTCGGCAACGTCGGTCTTGATCTTGTCCAGCAGCTTGGTGCCGATCTCCTGGTGCGCCATTTCGCGGCCGCGATAGCGCAGTGTGATCTTGACCTTGTCGCCCTCTTCGAAGAACCGCTGCATCGCGCGCATCTTCACGTCGTAATCGTGGTCGTCGATCATCGGGCGGAGCTTGATCTCCTTGATCTCGACGGTCTTCTGCCGCTTGCGGGCTTCCGCGGCTTTCTTCTGAGCGGAATACTTGTACTTCCCGTAGTCCATGATCTTGCAGACGGGAGGGCTGGTATTCGGCGAAATCTCGACCAGATCCATGCCAACTTCCTGGGCCATCCGGATGGCGACGACGGTCTCGACCGTGCCTTTGTTATCACCGGTCTGATCGATCAGCTGGATCTGCGCATTGCGGATATCATCATTGATGCGCGGCCCGTCTTTGCTGGCAGCGGGCGGAGCTTTATTAGGACGGCGAATGGGTGGTTCTCCAAAGTTGTGAAAGAAGCGGCTATTTTGAAGGAAGATGCGTTTGCCGGCAAGCAAGTCGCTCGTGCCGCGGTCGAAATACCCTCAAATGCGAGGCATTTTGGCCACGCCCTCCGGCACGTTGACCGACATAGACACCTTGCTTCTGTTCCGCAAGCGTCCCAAAGGGCCAATGCCGATGCCGGGTGTGCTTTCGGAACAGGTCCGGACAGCTCAAACCGTACAGCCAGAGTAAACGTTCCATGACCAACGCAATTTCCGATGCCGTGCTCGACTTCATCGAATTGGGCGAGGGACCGTCCGCGCGCCGGATCGCGGTGCGCCACCGCGCCGGAAAAGGGCCCGGGCTGGTGTGGCTCGGTGGTTTCAAGTCCGACATGCAGGGCGGCAAGGCCGTGGCGCTGGACGCCTGGGGCAGGGATCACGGCCGCGCGGTGGTCCGGTTCGATTATTCCGGCCACGGCGAATCCAGCGGCGATTTCGCCGACGGAACCATCGGAAGCTGGCTCGAGGACAGCGTCGCCGTGTTCGAGCGGTTCTGCGACGGTCCACAAATCCTGATCGGCTCCTCCATGGGCGGCTGGATGGCGCTGCTGCTCGCGCGCGAGATCAAGAAGCGAAGCAGCAAGGGATCATTAGCAGGCCTCGTGCTGATCGCGCCGGCGCCCGACTTCACCGAGGAACTGATGTGGAAGAATTTTTCGCCCGCGGTGAAGAAGGAGATCGAGACCAAAGGCTTCTGGCTGCGGCCGTCGGACTATGGCGACGGCTCGCCCTATCCGATCACGCGGAAGCTGATCGAGGAGGGCCGCAATCATCTCGTGCTCGGCAGCGCCATCGATCTCGGCTGCCCCGTCCGCATCCTGCAGGGCGCGCAGGATCCCGATGTTCCGTGGCAGCACGCGTTCGCGCTGACGCATCGCCTGCCGGCCGACGACGTCGTGCTCACCATGATCCAGGACGGCGACCACCGCTTGTCACGCCCGCAGGATATCGCACGCATTCTTGCCGCGGTCGCCGAGATCGGGTGAGGTTGTCTTTCTTCCTTCTCCCCTTGTTGTGGGAGAAGGCGCGAAGCGCCGGATGAGGGGTTCTCTCCGCGTATTCGAATGAGAGTTGCGTTCGCGGAAGCAACCCCTCACCCGTCTCAATCGCGCCAGGCGCGATCGATCCACCCTCTCCCACAAGGGGAGAGGGGAAGAAGAATACCGGGAGGCAATTCGATGACCACCACCGCCATGCTGCGCGCCTTCTGCGACGCTGTCGAGCAGCGCAACGGCCGCGCGTTCGCCGAGCTGTTCACCGAGGACGGCGTCTATCACGACGTCTTCTACGGAGCGTTCGCGGGCCGCGAGAAGATCGCCGCGATGATCGACGATTGGTTCTATCGCACGGCGACCGACTTCCGCTGGGACATGCATGATCCCGTGTCCGACGGCATCACGCTCTATGCACGCTACACCTTCAGCTACAAATCGACCCTGCCCGAAGCGAACGGCGCGCGGGCGATGTTCGAGGGCGTCGCGATCATGACGCTGCGTGACGGCAGGATCGCTGGGTATCACGAAGTCGCCAACACCGCGCCGGCGTTCGTCGACCTGAAGTTCGCGCCGGAGCGCATCGCAAAGATCGTCGCCAAGCAGGGCGCCGAGCTGAAGGCGCGGCCGGAGATGAAGCGGCATCTGGCGTAGGCGCGCCTCTCTCCACATCGTCATTCCGGGGCGCGACGAAGTCGCGAGCCCGGAATCCATAACCACCATCGGGAGTATGGATTCCGGGCTCGCGCCCCAAGAGGGCGCGCCCCGGAATGACGGAGGGGAGAGGGGGCGCGGCCTATCGCTTGGACGGATTTGCCATCGGCTTGCGCTGCGCCAGCGCTGCGACCGTGGCGGTGCCGATCGGGCCCTGTTCGTCATAGAGCCAGCATTCGCCGATTGCGACGCCGTCGGTGGCGTGGTGGTTCACCACGTCGAAGCCGATCCAGTTCGTCACCGGCAGACGGTGCAGATAGATCGTGACGTCGCTGTTGATGTAGCCGAGTCCCTTGTCGCCGGCATTGGCGAAAGGGCTCGCGAAGTCGGCGCCGACAGCGACATGCACGAACGGCGTCATCGCAACGCCGGCAACGAGCTCGCGCACCTCGCTCATCCACAATCGGCGCGGCCCGAGCGAGCCCATGTGCCCGACGATCGGGCGCGTCGTCCATTTGCCGTTCATGCCGAGCCTGGGATCGGTCGGCTTTGGAATATCTGATGGCTTCGGCACCTCCCAGTTCGGCGGCGACCAGACATTGCCGTCGGGATTCTGGGTTTTGCGCAGCAGCTGGCACGAGGCGCGCGCCATGCTGACGCCGCCGGAGACGAACTCCGCTTCGACCACGCGGATGCGCAGTCCATCGCGGACGAGTCGTGTCGTCACTTCGATCGGCTTGTCGATGGTCGGCAGCCGGAACATGTCGACGGTGAGCCGCGCCGGCACGAAATCGGGACCGGAATGGCGCTCCTCGATGGCAAAGCCGAGCAGGCCGACGATGACGCGTCCGTGCAGCGATTTCGGGTCCCACGGACCATTGGCGACTTCCGTCGGATGGAATGTATCGCCCTCGCGGGTGAAGAAAGGCATGTTTGTCATGGCGCGCGACTTTGCGGGAACGGGTGGCGAAATCAAGTCAGGAAGCGGCCCGCCACTCCTGACGCACACTCTCGTCGTGCTCGTTGCCCGCCGCGGCAGATTTCATCGCCTCAAACTCTTGCCGCTCCACCAACTGCCCCAGCGCCCACACCGCAGCCCCGCGCACCAGCGCGCTCGCGTCATCCAGCAATCGCCGCGCCTCGTCCGCCAGCGCCACCTCGCCGGAGTTGCCGATCGCAATCAGCACGTTGCGCAGGAACCGGTCGCGGCCGATGCGCTTGACCGGTGACTTCGTGAACAGCGTGCGAAACGCCGCATCGTCGAGCCGCGCGAGTTCGGCAAGCGATGGCGCGCGCAGCTCGTCGCGCGCCGCGAGTTTTGCTTCGCGCCCCTCCTGCGCGAACTTGTTCCACGGACAGGCGGCAAGGCAATCGTCGCAGCCATAGATGCGATTGCCGATGCTTTTGCGAAATTCGTGCGGGATCGGTCCCTTGTTCTCGATGGTGAGATACGAAATGCAGCGCCGCGCATCGAGCTTGTAGGGCACGGGAAACGCCGCGGTCGGGCAGATGTCGAGACACGCCCGGCACGAGCCGCAATGATCGATCTCGGCATCGTCGCGCGGCAGTTCCAGCGTCGTGTAGATCGCGCCGAGAAACAACCACGAGCCGAACTCGCGCGAGACCAGATTGGTGTGCTTGCCCTGCCAGCCCAGATGCGCGGCCTGCGCCAGCGGCTTTTCCATCACCGCCGCGGTGTCGACGAACACTTTCACGTCCGACGGCGCGGTCGCGACCAGCCAGCGCGCCAGCGCCTTCAGTCGCTTCTTGATGAGGTCGTGATAGTCGTCGCCCTGCGCGTAGACCGAGATCGCCGCGCGCGTGCGCTGCTTCAGGATCGTCAGCGGATCGGAATCGGGACCGTAATTGACGCCGAGCATGATGACCGAGCGCACGTCCGCCCACAGCCCGCGCGGATCGACCCGGCGCTCCGGCTGCGCGGCGAGCCAGTCCATGTCGCCATAGCCGCCGGACGCGATGAATTCGAGGAAGTGCTTTCCGGCCGCCTCGATTGTTCCGGGCGCGGTGATGCCGATGCAGTCGAAGCCGAGCGCGCGCGCCTCGCGTTCGAGCGCCGCCTTCAGTTCAGTCGGATCGGAGCTCAGAAATCCAGGTCCACGTAGGTCCGCGACGCCGGCACGCCGGCCAGCCATTCGCTCAGCAGCGGGCGGAACGACGGGCGGGATTTCACCCGCGCGTACCACGCCTTTGCTGCGTCGTCCTCGCTCCATGGCACGTCGCCTAGATAGTCGATCGCCGAGAGATGCGCCGCGGCGGCGAGATCCGCGTAGGTGAGCCGGTCTCCGGCGAGGAAGTTGCGCGTCTGCGCCAGCCAGCCGATATAGGCCAGATGATAGCGCACGTTGGCCTTGGCCGCGCGCATTACGTCGGCGGAGGGCGCGCCCCCGCCATTCTCCTCGCTCATGAAGCGCTTGTAGATGCGCTCGGTGACGAGAGGATGCGAGACCTCCTCGAAGAACTTCTCGTTGAACCAGGCCATCAGCCGGCGCACCTCGACGCGCTCGGTGACCGTCTCCGGCATCAGGCGCTTGGGTCCCATCCCGGCGCCATAGGCCTCGTCGACATATTCGGCGATGATCGCCGCGCCCGGGATCGGCGGCTGCTCGTCGTCCACCAGCACCGGCGTCGTGCCTGCCGCGTTGAGCAGCAAAAATGCCTCGCGCCGTTCCCAGCTGCGCTCCTCGACCAGCTTGAGGTCGAGCCCGTATTCGCCCGCGATCAGGCGGATGAAGCGCGAATGCGGACAGAACGGATGATGAAACAGCGTAAACATGAAGCCTTTGACTATTTGATGGTGCTTAAGAATCCATCAATGTTTGTGCGGCGCCACACTAGTCCTTCAAAACCGCGAAGCAAGAGCGCGATGCCGCATTTAGCGATTGCAGCATTGGGGGGAATAGGCGAGAAGAGCCCCGCTTTTCCAGCGGAAATGGACCGTAAATATGTCAGACGCAATACGGGCAGTGATCCTCGGCATCATCGAGGGTGTGACCGAGTTCCTTCCCGTGTCCTCGACCGGCCACCTGCTGCTCGCCGAGCGTTTCTTCCATCTTGGTGAAGGCGCCTTCTGGGATTCGTTTACCGTCCTGATCCAGCTCGGTGCGATCCTCGCGATCGTCGGTCTGTATTTTAGGAAGCTCTGGGGTGTCGCGATCGGCATGTTCACGGGCGATGCCTATGCGCGCCGCTTCGTGATCGGCGTGCTGGTGGCATTCCTGCCCGCGGTCATCGTCGGCCTCGTTGCCGGCAAATACATCAAGAGCGTGCTGTTCAACCCCTGGGTCGTCTGCTTCACGCTGATCGTCGGCGGCGCCATCCTGCTCTGGGTCGACAAGCTCGACCTCAAGCCGCGCGAGCACGACGCCACCAGGTTCCCGCTGCTGATGTATCTCTATATCGGCATCGCGCAGTGCGTGGCGATGATCCCGGGCGTGTCGCGCTCCGGCGCCAGCATCGTTGCCGCGATGCTGCTAGGCGCCGACAAGCGCGCGGCGGCGGAATTCTCGTTCTTCCTCGCCATCCCCACCATGATCGGTGCATTCGCCTACGACTTCTACAAGAACCGCTCCGAGATGACGATGGACCATATGGGCATCGTCGCGATCGGCTTCATCGTGTCGTTCATCACCGCGATCATCGTGGTGAAGACGTTCCTGACCTACGTCACCCGCCACGGCTTCGTGGTGTTCGCCTGGTGGCGCGTCATCGTCGGCACGCTCGGCCTGATCGCGCTGGCGCTGGGGCGGTAACCTCTCGAATCTCGTCGAGACCTCAACATAATATAAGCTTTTGACCGGTAGGCAGTTTCCATAGCGAGGTGGTGCACGCACCTCGCACAGGAGCTGAACCATGACCCTCGTCTCCGGCTGGGGACGCTTCCCGGTCGTCGATACCGATCTGCTGCGTCCGCGGTCGTTCGAGGCCGTGGGCGGCGCCGTCGCTGATGTGACCGGCTCGGTGGCGCGGGGCAACGGCCGGGCCTATGGCGATGCAGCGATCGGTGCTGCCAGGACCGTCGCGATGACCGGCTTCGACCGGGTCAGGTCGTTCGATCCGGCCACGGGCCGTCTTCGCCTCGAGGCCGGCGTGCTGCTGGCGGACCTGATCGACACTTTTGGTCCGCGCGGCTTCCTGCCCTTCGTCGTGCCCGGCACGCGCTTCGTGTCGGTGGGCGGCGCCATTGCCGCCGACGTGCACGGCAAGAACCATCATTGCGAGGGCGGCTTCGGCCGCTATGTCGACAGCATTCAGCTAGCGACCGGCGAGGGCGAGATTATCGAGGTCTCGCGCGAACAGAATTCCGATGCCTTCTTCGCGACCGTCGGCGGCATGGGTCTCACCGGCGTGATCCTCGAAGCGACGATGCGGCTGCGGCCGATCGAAACGGGATGGATCCGCGAGCGGGTGATCTCCGCATCCGATCTCGACGCGGCGATGCGCGCGCTCGATGCGGGCGACACCGCGACCTATTCGGTGGCGTGGATCGATTGCGCCGCGCGCGGGCGAAGTCTCGGCCGATCGCTGATCTATCTCGGCGAGCACGCCAATAAGGATGAGCTCGCGGACGGTGCCGACGCATTTCCGGTCGGCAAGAATCCCGGCCTCAGCGTGCCAATCGACCTGCCGTCGATGACGCTGAACCGTTATAGCATCCGTGCCTTCAACGAGCTCTACTACCGCATGGGTGCGCGCCGCGCCGGCGGCAGCCATGTGGTCTCGCTCTATCCCTATTTCTTCCCGCTCGACAGCATTGCCGACTGGAATCGCATCTATGGCAAGCGCGGCTTCCTGCAGCACCAATGCGTGATCCCGGAAGCTGGCGCGCGCGACCTGCTCGGCGACATCCTCGACCGCGTCGCGCGGCGCGGCGATGCCTCCTTCCTCGCCGTGCTGAAGAAGCTCGGCCAGGGCGACGGCCTCCTGTCGTTTCCGCTGCCTGGCTACACGCTCGCGCTGGATTTCCCTGTGAAGGGCGACATCCTGGACTTCCTCGACGAGATCGACCGTCTGGTCGTCGCGGCCGGCGGCCGGCTTTATCTCGCCAAGGACGCACGCCAGTCGCGTGCCACGTTCGAGGCCGGCTATCCTGCCTTGCGCCGCTTCAACGCGATCCGCAAATCGCTCGATCCCAACGGCAACATCCGCTCGAAACTTTCGCAACGCCTGTTTGATGAGGTCTAGGCCGTGACGTCACGCAAGACAGTTTTGGTGCTGGGTGGCTCCTCCGATATCGGCCGCGCCGCCGCGCGCGCCTTTGCCAAGGCGGGCTACGATGTCGGCCTCGCAGGCCGCGACGTCGCCGCGCTGGAGCCTGACGCCTCCGATCTGCGCGCGCGCTACAGCGTCGATGTCGGTGTCTACAGGTTCGACGTGCTCGACACCGCCTCGTTCGAGAGCTTTGTCGGCAGTCTGCCGGCGCTGCCCGATGTCGTCATCTCGATCGTCGGACTGCTCGGCACGCAGGACAGCGCGCAGAGCGATCTCGCCCACGCCACCACGATCATGCGCTCCAACTACGAAGGGCCGTCGCTGATCCTCGGCCTGTTCGCGGAAAAGTTTTTAGGCCGCGGCAATGGCACGATCGTCGGCGTGTCGTCGGTTGCCGGCGATCGCGGCCGCGCCTCCAACTATGTCTATGGCTCGGCCAAGGCCGGCTTCTCTGCCTTCCTCTCTGGCCTGCGCGCCCGCGCCAGCCGTGGCGGCGTTCACGTCGTCACGGTGAAGCCCGGCTTCGTCCGCACCAAAATGACCGAGGGCATGAAGCTGATCGGCCCGCTCACTGTCGAAGCGCCGGTCGTCGGCGATGCGATCCTCAGTGCCGTCGAGAAGAAGACCGACGTCGTCTATGTCAGCGGCAAATGGCGCCTCGTGATGCTCATCATCAAGACGCTGCCGGAAGCGGTGTTCAAGAAGCTGAAGTTTTGACGTGTCGCCGCGCGGTCGGTGCGCTCCCTCTCCCGCTTGCGGGAGAGGGTAGGGGAGAGGGTGCCTCCACAAAGAGACTCCCCCAGAGGAGAAAGCCCTCACCCGGATTGCTTCGGACGATGCTTCGCATCGCCGAGCGCAATCCGACCTCTCCCGCAAGCGGGAGAGGTGAAACCAACTCACACGCTCATGCGCTGGAACTGACCGGCCGAGCGGAAGCGCCAGAGATATTGCGGAGCGATCGCCTCCAGCGAATCGGCCGCGATGCCGAGGCCTTCCAGCGTCAGCCCGGCCGCCTTCGCCGCATCCGACACCACATTGTCGCGCTCGAGCAGCGTGACCTGGTCCGGCGTCAGCTTGAACGCGCCCGGCGCGAATTGCAGGAAGTTGGCCTGGAAGCGGGCGAGGCCGAACGACAGCGGCACCAGCATGCGCTTGCGGGCGGTGATCTCGAGGATCGCCTCGATGATCTCGCGCATGGTCAGCACTTCCGGCCCGCCAAGCTCATAGGTCGCACCGGCCTTGGCCTTGCCGTCCACGGCATCCGCGATCGCGGTGGCGACGTCGCCGACATAGACCGGCTGCATCCTCGTCTCGCCGCCGATCAGCGGCAGCACCGGCGACATCCGGGCCAGGGCCGCAAAGCGGTTGGTGAACTGGTCCTCGGGGCCGAAGATCACGGAGGGACGGAAGATCGTGGCCGAGGGCACCGCGGCCAGCACGGCCGCCTCGCCGGCCGCCTTGGCCTTGGCATAGTGCGAAGGCGATTCGGCGTCGGCGCCGATCGCGGAGACATGCACGAGGCGCGCGCCGGCGGCCGCGGCCGCCTTGGCGACGGTCTCGGCGCCCTTGGCCTGGACAGCGTCGAAGGTCTGCGCGCCGCTTTCGGCCAGAATCCCCACGAGGTTGATCACGACGTCCGAATCACGCAGCGCCGCCTCGACCGAGGCCGGATAGCGCAGATTGGCCTGCACGACATGGACCTGCCCGACCTTGCCGGAGGGCTGCAGGTATCCGGCCAGTTCCGGCCGCCGCACCGCAACACGGACCCGGTAATCCCGCCGGCACAGCTCCCGGACGACATTCCGGCCCAAAAACCCCGATCCGCCGAAAACCGTGACGAGAGTTTCCAGATTCGATGCCATGGGGTCTGATCCTGCAGGAAGAGTGCGTATTATCAGGCTTGTATCGGGCCGGTTTGCGATGCGCAATCCGCATCACAACGCATGAATTGACAACGGCGTCACCGAACCGTAGTAACCGCCTCCGTGCCCCAAACGGCATGCCCAGGTGGTGGAATTGGTAGACGCGCTGGCTTCAGGTGCCAGTGGCTTAACGGCCGTGAAGGTTCGAGTCCTTTCCTGGGCACCACTCCCTTTTCAATTTGACGAAATCGCTGATTTGCCGGCTCGGGGGTGTCTCGCTTAGGGGGGTACCCGCCGCCGGCTGGCCGCGAACGAATCCCGGCGTGGGTTGGCGACCCCAAGGGAGGGTTGGCCGAGCAGGGTGTGGCATTGCTGCCACGCTGGTGAGGATTTTTCGACGCGGCCTCCGCGCAAGGATGCAGCCCGATCAAGGGCAGCTTCATCCTCCCGTTGCTCATCGGTGGCTCTTCGGTTCCATTTGGTGGTAGCAAACGATTCCATTGGCCAATCGCTCTCAACCATCGCGATGCCGAACACGCGATGCACGCAGACCTTTTGAGCGACACGCCATGAACGCCACGACCCGGGAAGACATCCATCGCGTCTGGGACGAACTGTCCGATTTCGAAGTCGCTCAGTCCGCGCAGGCCGTCGCTCACCTGATGGCGTTCCTCTGCGATCAGGGTGACGCGTCGAACGCCACCTGGGCCGGTGCGATCCGCGTCGACGGGAATCGCAATGACGATCCGCTGCAAGGGTGGCGCGTTGGTGCGGTTCAGGCGCTCCACGCGATCGCCCCTCATCCCGATGAAGAACATTTCAAGGAAATTCTGCAGGTCTGGGATCGGCGCGAGATCGATCCTTCCTTTCTTCTCCCGATGCGAGACGTCGGCGCCTTCAGGACCTATTCGTTCCGGAGGGAATTGCCGGCGGATTGGTTCGGATCGCCCTTCTATGAGCGTCATTACGGCTCCGTTGGTACGTTCGATGCTGTCTTCGTTGCGTTTCCCCTCAATGAGGACTGCGAGTCGCATTTCGGCTTCTACTCGCGCAAGACGTTTACCGACGAGGAGATTGCGCTGCTCGCCTATGCGCTGCGCGGAATCAAATGGTTTCACCGCTATCTGATGCTGAGCCACGGTCTGCTGATGGCGTCCTCGCCGCTGACGCCGGCCGAGCGCAAGGTGCTGCAGCTCTTGCTGACCGATGCCACGGAGAAGCACATTGCCCATCGGTTGGAGATCGCGGCGTCCACGGTCCATCAGTACATCGTCGGCATCTACCGCAAATTCGGCGTGCGCAGCCGCGCGGGCCTGATGAGCCTGTGGCTGAACCGCGCCGGCTGATACCGTTGACGTGCCGGCGAAGTCGACCCCTACTGTTTAGTGGATATGACGTTCCCGCACCGGCCCGGTATTCACGGATTCAACCCACGGCGATGAAGCCGGCCAAGGCGTGTTTCGCGCCGACGCGGGGGTGACGCATGTCGTCGAATTGGGGGTGGGGATTTGATCGGGGTATTTCAACTTGCGCGCCGGACGCAGGCGCCGCGCATCGCGCAGTCATCCGTCGAGGAGCGCGCAACCGATCGGGGCGGGCCCGGCAAGGCCGAGATGTCAGGGAACGGGTCATTCTCGCTCGCCCGCAGGCACGCGCCGTGTATTCCCCGTGCCCTGCTTGCCACCACGTCCATGGCCGCGCTTGGACTGGCCCTGGCGACGACGCCGTCGTTCGCCAGCGACTGGACCGGCGCGACCTCAACCGACTGGTTCGATGGCACGAACTGGTCCGCCGGCGTTCCGAGCAGTGGAGTCGATGCGAAGATCGACACAACCACGCCCAACGCGACGGTCATCAGCACGGCCGGGGCGAACGCGCCAGGAGTCTTTGTCGGCTATTCCGGCACCGGCACCGGCACGCTGACGATCCAGAACGGCGGCACGCTGAGCGTTGGCCAAAGCGAAATCGGCAACTTTGCTGGCGCGGCCGGCACCGTGACAGTCACCGGCAACGGCTCGTCCTTGACCAATACGTTTCTCTTCGTCGGCAATATGGGCACCGGCACGTTGACGATCCAGAATGGTGGCAAGGTCAGCAGCGCCGTTGGCTGGATTGGCACCACAAGTAGCGCGACCGGTAGCGTGACGATCGACGGCGCGGGCTCGTCCTGGACCAATTCCGGCCATTTCTACCTGGGCAATGACGGCGCCGGCACGCTGACAATCCAGAACGGCGGCACGGTGAATGCTGGCGGACCTGTGCGCGTTGCCTGGGACCTCGGGTCCGCCGGAACTCTGAACATCGGTGCCGCCTCCGGTCAGACCGCAGTGGCGCCCGGCACGCTGAACGCCTCCTCCGTTGTCTTCGGAGCCGGCACCGGCCGCATCGTGTTCAACCACACCGCCTCGGATTACATTTTTGCTCCGGCCGTTTCGGGCGCGGGGTCGGTGACGGTCGAGGCCGGCACCACCATTCTCACGGCTGCCAACACCTACACCGGCCCAACCACGATCAATGGCGGCGCGCTGGCCGTCGAGGGCTCGATCACATCGGGCACGACGGTGAACGCGGGCGGCACGCTGTCCGGCGTCGGCACGGTCGGCAGCGTCGTCATCAACACGGGCGGCGCTCTGGCGCCGGGCAGCCCAATCGGCACGCTGACGATCAATGGCGATCTGACGTTCAACCCCGGCAGCTTCTACCGCGTCGCTCTCTCGCCGGCGTCGGCCAACGTCTCGGGCACGGCGACGCTGTCCGGCGCCAGCGTGCAGGCGGCGGTCGTCCCCGGCAGCTCTGTCGTCAAGCAGTCCACCATCCTGCACGCGGCCGGCGGCCTCGGCGCCACCACCTTCAGCGGCGTCAGCGCGCCGAACTTCGTCGCCAGCCTGAGCTACACGCCGACGGACGTGCTGCTGAATCTTACCGCCGCGCTCGGCGCCGGCGCGGGGCTGAACACGAACCAGCAGAACGTCGCCAACACGCTGAACACTTTCTTCAACGATGTCGGCACACTGCCGGCGAATTTCTCCGGCGTGTTCGGCCTGACCGGCAACAACCTCGGCACCGCGCTGTCGCAGCTCTCGGGCGAAGCCGCGACCGGCGCGCAGCAGGGCGCGTTCCAGTTCATGGGCCAGTTCTTCGGGCTGATGCTCGATCCGTTCATCGATGGGCGTGGTGGCACGCCCGGAATGGGCGGCGCGCTCGGCTTTGCGCCCGAGCGCGAAGTGCTGCCGGACGATGTCGCGCTCGCCTACGCCAAGGTGATGAAGGCACCGGCTTACAAGGCGCTGCCGGCTGGCTTCGAGCAACGCTGGACGGCGTGGGCAAGTGGATTCGGTGGCTACAACAAGACCAGCGGCGATCCGGCCACTGGCAGCAACGATCTCACCGCACGGGCTGCCGGCGTTGCCGCGGGCCTCGACTACCGCGTCAGCCGCGATGCCGTGATCGGCTTCTCGCTCGCCGGCGGCGGCACCAGGTGGGACCTGGCGCAGGGGCTCGGCGGCGGCAAGAGCGACACGTTCGCAGGCGGCGTCTATGGCGCTGTGCGGTCCGGTCCGGCCTATGTCGCCGCATCGTTTGGTGGCGGCAATCATTGGCTGTCCACCGACCGCTTCGCCGCGTTCGGCGATCATCTCACCGCGCGCTTCAACGGCGAGAGTTTTGGCGGCCGCATCGAGGGCGGCTATCGCTTCGGTGTCGGTTCCGGCGGCCTCACGCCTTATGCCGCGCTGCAGACCCAGAGCTTCCACACGCCGACCTACAGCGAAACGGACCTGACCGGCGGCGGCTTCGGCCTCACCTACCAGGGTCGCACCGCGACCGACACACGCAGCGAACTGGGCGCCCGTTTCGATCAGGTGGCGCTGGTCAATCCGAATGCGGTGCTCATCGTCCGCGGCCGGCTCGCCTGGGCGCATGATTGGGTCAGCGATCCGGCGGTCGCAGCCGTGTTCCAGGCACTCCCCGGCGCGAGCTTCATCGTGAACGGCGCGGCGCCCGCAAAAGACACCGCACTCGTCTCAGCCGGCACCGAGCTGAAGCTTGCGAAGGGGATCAGCCTGCTCGGCAAGTTCGACGGCGAGTTCGCCGGCCGCGCACAGACCTATGCCGGAACCGGCACCATCCGTTTGAGCTGGTAGGGCGGGGGCTCAACAGACCAGATCCCCGCCGCCCCTCACACCACCCGCTTCCCCGCCCGCTCCGCCACCGCCTTCTGCACGAAATACATCGCGACCAGCGTGACGATCGTCGTCATGACGACGACGTAGCCGATCCGGTCGAAATGGATCAGCGCGCCGTCGGGCGCCTGCGCGATGATGGCGCCGGCGAGCACCGAGCCGAGGCCGCCGGACAGTTGCTGCAGTGAGGCGCTGACGGCGCTGAACGAGCCGCGCTGGCTCGCGTCGGGGATCGCCGACATCAGCGCCTGCGACGGGATCATGCGCGAGAAGATGCCGACGAACATCAGCACGTTGACGGTGATCGCGGTCACGAGCGAGACGTGCCCGAGATGGGTGTAAATCAGCACCATGACGACGGTCATCGCGCAGCCGAACACGAAGGTCGGATATTTGCCGAAGGCGTCGCTGGCCCGCCCGACCAGCGGTCCGGTGACGATGCTGAACAGGCCGGAGACGAGATAGATCGTCGGCAGATGCAGCATGTCGATGCCGAGATTGTGCACGGTGTAGGCGCTGGAGAACGGCATCAGCATGTAGCCGCCGGTCGCAAGCAGCGTCGTGACCGCGAAGGCCAGCGTATAGCGCGGCTCGAAGACCGTCGCGATCAGATGGTGGAACGGGTTTCTGTCCTGCTTCAGCTTCAGATGTGCATCGACCGGCTCCATGACGAAGGCGATGATGGCGATCGTGACGATCGACAGACCGACGATCGCGACGAAGCAGACCTGCCAGCTCCAGTGATTGGCGAGAAACAGCCCGGCGGGAATGCCGAGCACCTGGCTCGCGGCGAACGCGGTCTGCACGAAGCCCATCACGCGGCCGCGTAAGTGCAGCGCGAACAAATCGGTGATGATGGCCAGCACGACCGAGCCGATCACGCCGCCGAACAATCCGGTCACGATCCGGCCGACCAGCAGCACATGGTAGTTCTGCGCCATGGCGCAGAGCAGGGTGCCGAGCGTGAAGCCGACATAGAAGAACAGCAAGAGGCGCTTGCGGTCGAACCGATCGGCAAAGCCGGCGGCGAGGATGCCCGAGGCTCCTGCGCTGAACGCATAGGCCGACACCGCGACGCCGAACTGCCCGGCGGTGATGTTGAGCGCGGGCATCAGGATGGCGCCGAGCGGCGACATGATGATGAAGTCGAGGATGATCGTGAACTGCGTGAATGCCAGCAGCGCGATGAGGAGCGCCTGATAGCGCGAAAAGCCGCGCGGGCGTTCCGATGGATCGTCGATAGGCGCGGCGAGCGTCTGTTCGGTCATGATCACCTGATTCATGGCAAGGGCGGGGAGGCCAGCCACAGATAGGATGGGACTGATCGATTTTCACGGGGACGCTTGCCGCAAGTTCTGCTTGTTTGATCCGGAGTGCCTAAAACAACACACTCAGCAGGCGCGTCTCCGACAAACCTAATCTTCCGGAAAGAGCAGCGGCTCGTAGTCTCGCGCGCCGTGAAGGATGTGGATCACCTCGATCACATCGTGACCGGCCCGATAGAAGATCAAATAGTTTCCGAACGGCCGGCGGCGAATGACGCGGTGCTCATAGCGCGGGACCAGCGGATAGGCGCGCGGCGCATCGGCAAGGTTTTCACACTTTTCACGCAGCCCCCGGAGGAGCGTGAGCGCGCTCCGCGGGGTTTGCGCGGCGACATATGCTGCGATGTTCTCGAGGTCGGTTTCGGCTTCCGCCGTGACGACGACGATCACGTCTAGTCCGTCTTGCGGCCCGTCCTGGCGGCGAGTTTCGCCTCCAGCCGGTCAAAAACCTCCGAGCTTGGATCGGTCCGGCCCGCGTCCGCATCGTCGAGCCCACGCGCGATCGCGGCGTCCAGCGCAGCGAGCCGCGCCTCGCGCTCCTGGATCAGCCTTACGCCCTCCCGCAGCACCTCGCTCTTGGAGTGGTAGCGACCCGACGCGACGAGTTTTGTTACAAAGTTTTCAAGGGCTTCACCGAGATCTGCACTGACCGCCATGTTGCGCTTCCCTGCTGATATCCGCCTTAATAACTATTATTGAACGGCTCTTGCATCAAGCGGCGAACCGGCTGAAGCTCGCCTGATTAAGCCGCCTTTAGCGAATGCTCGCATAGGGTTCCGGCCATCCATTTCCCCTGCTCCCCGGCCTCCCAGCCGGTCATGTCGCGGCAAGTAAGAGCGTTTTCGGATGGAGCAGCCTGCCTGGCATTGCGATCCTGGCGTCCCCGAGCCGTCGGCAAATCCGGCCGCGGCGCGGACGCTTGTGATCGATCTCGAAGGCGCCCTGCTGCGGTCCGAGCTGCTGATGGAGGCGCTGTTCTCCAGCCCCGGCCGCATGCTGGCCCGCTTCGGCGCCGGCGGACGCGCAGGGATGGCGGCGCTCACGGACGTCCTGGCGCGGGCCGAGATCGACTACGCCCATCTGCCCTATGATTCCGACGTGCT
Source organism: Bradyrhizobium iriomotense (assembly GCF_018130765.1). Lineage (GTDB taxonomy): Bacteria > Pseudomonadota > Alphaproteobacteria > Rhizobiales > Xanthobacteraceae > Bradyrhizobium > Bradyrhizobium iriomotense_A. Next base: position 112,209 of record NZ_JAFCJZ010000010.1, on the reverse strand, counting down.
GAACCGGGCGCTGGCGGCGCGGGGGCGGGGCGAGAAGATCTATCTCGTCGCGGGACGTTTCGCCGAGCATGCCGCCGGCATCGCTGCGCATCTCGGCTTCGATGGCGTCGTCACGCCGGCAGATCTCGCCGCGGGCAACCCGCCGTTCGATCGTGCCGCGATCGAGCGCATCGGCGCCCGCGACGGCAACCGCGCGAGCCTGAAAACCTGGGCGAAGGCGCTGCGCGTCTACCAATACGCCAAGAACACGCTGGTGTTCGTGCCTGTCATCACCGCGCACCAGATGAATCTTTCGACGCTCGGCTACGCGCTGCTGGCGTTCCTGGCGTTCTCGGCCTGCGCCTCCGGCGCCTATCTGATGAACGATCTGCTCGATCTCGCCGCCGACCGGCAGCATCCGACCAAGCGCCACCGCGCGCTCGCGGCCGGCGATCTCAAGATCTCGTCCGCGCTGTCGGCAATCCCCGCATTGTGGCTGTTTGCGGTCGCAGCTTCCCTCTTCATCTCGCCGCTGTTCCTCGGCGTGCTCGGCACCTATCTCGCCACCACGATCGCCTATTCGCTCGTGCTCAAGCGCAAGATGCTGGTCGACGTCGTCACGCTCGCCGGGCTCTACAGCTTGCGCATCGTCGCCGGCGCCGTCGGTGTCGGCGTGGTGCTGTCGGAATGGCTGCTGATCTTCTCGCTGTTCGTGTTCACCTCGCTCGCCTTGATCAAGCGCTTCAGCGAGCTCAGCATGCGCGAGGGCGCCGGGCTCGCCGATCCCTCCAACCGCGATTACCGGATCACCGATCTGCATGTCATCGCCGCGATGGCGGCGGCGAGCGCCATGAACGCGGTGACCGTGTTCTCGCTCTATGTGTCCTCGTCCGCGGTGACGCCGCTGTACAGCCGCCCCTGGATGCTGTGGCTCATGACCCCGCTGCTGCTGTACTGGTTCGGCCGGGCCCTGATGATGGCGCATCGCCGCGAGATGCCGGATGATCCGATTTTGTACGCCTTCCGCGACGGCCCCAGCCGCACCGCGGTCGCAGCGATGATCTGCATCATGCTGGCCGCGATCTGAACGGGCGCTTGCGCGGCCTGCCCCGAGTGGATACATCGCGGGCAATCCGAAATGCGCCTATTGTGCCGACTGACCGATTTGACCCGAGGTTTTGAAACGCCATGACCGTACGCCTGCACCGCGGCGACCTGCCCGACCTGTCCCGTTACACCGGAGCGGTGGCGATCGACACCGAGACCATGGGGCTCAATCCCCACCGTGACCGGCTCTGCGTGGTGCAGCTCTCGCCCGGCGACGGCAGCGCCGACGTTGTGCAGATCCCCAAGGGCCACACCGACGCGCCGAACCTGAAGGCGCTGCTCGCCAATCCCGCCATCACAAAGATCTTCCACTTCGCGCGGTTCGACGTCGCGGTGCTGTACCAGACCTTTGGCGTCATGACCGGGCCGATCTACTGCACCAAGATCGCCTCCCGCCTGACCCGCACCTACACGGACCGCCACGGCCTCAAGGACCTCGTGCGCGAGGTGCTCAATGTCGACCTCTCCAAGCAGCAGCAATCCAGCGACTGGGGTTCCGACAGCCTGACCGAGCCGCAGCTCGCCTACGCCGCCTCCGACGTGCTGCATCTGCATGCCCTGCGCGAGCGGCTCGACGCCATGCTGGTCCGGGAGGGCCGCACCCAGCTGGCAAAGGCCTGCTTCGACTTCCTGCCGACCCGCGCTCTGCTCGACCTCCAGGGCTGGGAGGAAGAGGACATCTTTGCGCATTCCTGAGGCCTGAGCGGGCTTTAGGGAGGGCCGGCGCCCCGTTTCGGACACTTTCCTGCGGCCTCTCGCGGGCTGCATATTCGGTCGCCGCCGGGTACAATGGCGCGGCCTTCAACCGGACAAGGCGAGCGACCCTCTGGAGCAGCGGTGAATTCGGCCCAGAATCCCACCTACGACGCCGCGCTAGCGGCGAAGTTTGCCAGCGCGGCGCGCCACAGCCGCCTGGTGCGGATTCTGCGCGTCGCGGTGCCGGCGACGGTGGCCGCGTCCATCGCCGCGATCGTCGCCGTCTCGACCTTCCTCAATCCCTTCACGATCCCGATCAAGCTCGACTCCGGAAATCTCGTGGTGACAGGCACCAGGATCACGATGGAATCGCCGCATATGTCCGGCTTCACGCCGGACCGGCGGCCCTACGAGCTCTGGGCCAAGACGGCAACGCAGGACATCACCGACCCCGATCATGTCGATCTCGCCGATCTGCGCGCGAAGGTGCTGATGGAGGATCAGTCGACCCTGTTCCTCGATGCGCGCACCGGCCGCTTCGACAACAAGCAGCAGCAGCTCGACCTGCACAAGGACATCTTCCTGCGCACCTCGACCGGTTATGAGGCGCGGCTGAACTCGGCCTTCGTCGACATGGGCAAGGGCACGGTCTCGTCGGACGAGCGCGTCGACGTCAAGCTGACCAACGGCACGCTGACTGCGGATCGCCTGCGAATCACGGAGGGCGGCGATCTCATCCGCTTCGAAGGCAACGTGGTGATGCATCTGGACAAGCTGGACGACGGTGCTGCCGCTCAGCCTGCGCCGGTCGAGCCCGCGCCGCCGCCGGCCAAGTCAAAGAACAAGTCTGCCAATTCAAAGTGATTTTCATGATCAGGATTTTCCCGCGCAACGACGACAAGCGGTGCGCCATCATCGGTGCGGTCGCGCTTGCCTTTGGCGTCGCGTTGATCGCTGGCGGTGCGGCCGTCGCGCAGAGCACGATGCAGGGCGTGCCGAACGCGATGCAGGGTTTTTCGCAGAACCGCGATCAGCCGATCCAGATCGAGGCCGCCTCGCTCGAGATGCGCGACAAGAAGAAGGAGGCGACCTTCGCCGGCAATGTGAAGGTCGTGCAGGGCGACACCACCATGACCTCGAAGACGCTGGTGGTGTTCTACGAGTCGGGTGGCGACAAGCCCGCCACGCCGCCGCCTGCGGCGAAGGGGGCCAAGAACAGCAGCACCGGCGCGCCGATGCAGTCGGCAACGCCAGGGCCCGGCGGCGCCTCGTCGATCAAGCGGCTGGAAGCCCGCGGCAATGTGGTGGTCACCCAGAAGGATCAGGTGGTGACCGGCGAGACCGCCGTGTTCGACACCAAGACCAATCTCATCACCATGCTCGGCGGCACCGGCGGCCAGGTGGTCCTGACGCAGTGCAAGAACGTGCTGCGCGGCGACCGCCTGATGGTCGACATGACCACGGGCGTCTCGCGCGTGGAGTCCGACAGCGGCAGGGTGCAGGCCCTGCTGCCGCAGGGTGGCGGCAATGATTGCGGTCCGGGTGCCCAAGGCGGGCAAGGGGGCAAGCCTGCCGCGGGGTCGCCCTTGCAACTGCCCGGCGCAAGTAAACCAAAGTAAATTCAACGGCTTGTTCCGGAAGCTCGCGATCCGAGGTTGAAGCTTGCCCGGCGAGACTGTATCTAGCGCGAAGGGCTTTCGAAGCGGGGTCCGCCGCTTACCGGGCGTGTTTCATTGGGCATGAGACATCCCTTCACTCTTGCTGCGTCGGCGAATCGTAACGCCGGGGCGGCAGATCGCGCGAATGCCGCGAAAAGCTAGAAGGCGGGGATGGTCGATCTCTTCAGCATGTTCCGTCGGCGCCCCGCCAAGCGCGGCCGGCCAGGATTTGCACGGCAGGACATCACCGCCCTCGGTGACAGCGTCGGTGGCCTCGTGGCAAGCCCGGTGCGGGAGGCGCCGCCGATTGCCCGTGACCAGCCGATGCGCGCGCCCGACCAGTTCCAAGGAGACTATCAAGCGGACTATCAGGTCGATTACCAGGCTGACTATCAGGCCGAGGTGCCGCGGGCCCAGGCGGTCCACCCGGTCAGGGCGGCCGCAAAGCCGAACGGCGCCGGCGGACCGCAGCTCCTGAAGCGGCCGGGCTTCCTGGCTGTGCATAGCGTGGAAAAAAGCTTCGGCAGCCGCCAGGTGGTGCGCGGCGTCAGCATCTATGTGCGCCGGGGCGAGGCGGTCGGCCTGCTCGGCCCCAACGGTGCCGGCAAGACCACCGTGTTCTACATGATCACCGGCCTCATCAAGGCCGATCGCGGCGCGATCGAGCTCGACGGCCACGACGTCACGAAGCTGCCGATGTATCAGCGCGCGCGGCTCGGCATCGGCTATCTGCCGCAGGAAGCCTCGATCTTCCGCGGCCTCACCGTCGAGCAGAACATCCGCGCCGTGCTCGAAGTGGTCGAGCCCTCGCGCAAGAAGCGCGAGCAACAGCTCGACTCGCTGCTCGACGAATTCAACATCACGCGCCTCAGGAAATCACCGTCGATCGCGCTGTCGGGCGGCGAGCGCCGTCGCGTCGAGATCGCGCGTGCGCTGGCCACGCGGCCGAACTACATGCTGCTCGACGAGCCCTTCGCCGGCATCGATCCGATCGCTGTCGGCGACATCCAGGATCTCGTCCGCCATCTCACCAATCGCGGCATCGGCGTGCTCATCACCGACCACAATGTGCGCGAGACGCTCGGCCTCACCGATCGTGCCTATATCGTCTATGCCGGTGAAATCTTGACCGAGGGCAGCCCGGATGAGATCGTCGCCGATCCGGATGTCCGCCGCCTTTACCTTGGCGAGGAATTCCGCCTCTAGCCCTTTTTTGCGTTACGTCAAGACGTGTACATCGGGCTCGGACTAGGATAAGCAAAAATCGGACCAACTTTTCGGGATCGGTTCTTGCTTCATGGCGCTTACGCAGAGATTAGAGTTCCGGCAATCGCAGTCGCTGGTCATGACGCCGCAGCTGATGCAGGCGATCAAGCTGCTGCAATTGTCCAATCTCGATCTCACGACGTTCGTGGAAGAGGAACTCGAGCGGAACCCGCTGCTGGAACGGGCCAGTGACGAGGGCCCTGTCGGCGAAGCCCCGACTGAAGCCGCCAATTACGGCGATTCCGACGGCAGCCAGGGTGAAGGACAAGGCGAGGACGGCTTCAGCGGCAGCGCCGACGCCTTCGAGCCCGGCCAGGAAGAATGGATGAGCAAGGATCTCGGCACCCGCGCCGAGATCGAGCAGACCCTGGATACGGGCCTGGACAACGTCTTCTCCGAGGAGCCGGCCGAGACCGCCGCGCGCAACGCCCAGGACGCGGCGCCGACCACCTACACCGAATGGGGCGGCGGCGCCTCGGGTGACGAAGACTACAATCTCGAAGCCTTTGTCGCGGCCGAGACAACGCTGTCGGATCATCTCGCCGAGCAGCTGTCGGTTGCCTTCACCGCACCCGCGCAGCGCATGATCGGCCAGTACCTGATCGACCTCGTCGACGAGGCCGGCTATTTGCCGCCCGATCTCGGCCAGGCCGCCGAACGTCTTGGCGCGTCGCAGCAGGAAGTTGAGGACGTCCTTGCCGTGCTGCAGAAATTCGACCCGCCCGGCGTCTGCGCGCGCTCCTTAAGCGAATGCCTGGCGATCCAGCTCCGCGAGCTCGACCGCTACGATCCGGCGATGCAGGCCCTCGTCGAGCATCTCGACCTGCTCGCCAAGCGCGACATCGCATCCTTACGCAAGCTCTGCGGCGTCGACGACGAGGACATCGCCGACATGATCGGCGAGATCCGCCGGCTCAATCCCAAGCCCGGCATGAAGTTCGGCACGGCCCGGCTCCAGACCATGGTGCCCGACGTCTATGTCCGCCCGGGTCCGGACGGCGGCTGGCATGTCGAGCTCAACAGCGACACCTTGCCGCGCGTGCTGGTCAACCAGACCTACTATTCCGAGCTGTCGAAGAAGATCGGCAAGGACGGCGACAAGTCCTACTTCACCGATGCGCTGCAGAACGCCACCTGGCTCGTGCGCGCGCTCGACCAGCGCGCCCGCACCATCCTGAAAGTTGCAACCGAGATCGTGCGCCAGCAGGACGGCTTCTTCACCCACGGCGTCGCGCATTTGCGCCCCCTGAACCTGAAGGCCGTCGCCGACGCCATCCAGATGCATGAATCCACGGTGTCGCGCGTCACCGCCAACAAGTACATGGCGACAAATCGCGGCACATTCGAGTTGAAATATTTCTTCACGGCCTCGATCGCCTCGGCCGACGGCGGCGAGGCGCATTCGGCCGAAGCCGTGCGCCACCACATCAAGCAGCTGATCGATGCGGAGGAGCCCTCCGCGATCCTGTCGGACGACACCATCGTGGAACGGTTGCGCGCTTCGGGCATTGATATTGCCCGCCGCACGGTCGCGAAGTACCGCGAAGCCATGCGCATTCCCTCCTCGGTGCAACGCCGCCGTGACAAGCAGAGCGCTCTTGGTAACGTCCTCTCCACCGCACTGTCCGATCGCTCCCGCAACACCGAGCCGGCCTGATTGCGCTCGCGCCAAATCGCGCTACTCTCAATCCCCCATCGAGACCGGTCCAAGCATGCGCATGATCCGGAAAAGTGCACCGCGGGTTTCCGAGCGGACCATGCGCAGGGAACAACCCCAGCTGCGATGACGCGTCATCGCAGCTCGGCGTAACCAAGCGAGGCATCACATGACCCTTCGAATTTCGGGAAAGAGTGTCAGCGTCGGCGAGGCCCTGCGCGGCCGCGTTTCCGACCGGACCGAAGAGGTCCTGCGCAAATATTTCGACGGCAATTATTCCGGCCACATCACGCTCTCGAAGGACGGCTTCGGCTTCCGCACCGACTGCGCGCTGCATCTGGATTCGGGCATCACGCTGGAAGCCGATTCGAACGCGGCCGACGCCTATGCCAGCGCCGACCAGGCGCTCCTGATGATCGAGAAGCGCCTCAAGCGCTACAAGAGCCGGCTCAAGGACCGCTCGGCCCGCAAGACCCATGTCGCCAATGCGGCGATGGCCGCGCTCGATGCCACGGCTTACGTGCTGGAGGCCCCGGGCGAAGGGGAGGATGAGGCCGAGATCATCGGCTACAGCCCCGTGATCATCGCCGAGGCAACCACCTCGCTGAAGCAGCTCTCGGTCAGCGAAGCCGTCATGGAACTGGACCTCAGCGGGGCACCCTGCCTGGTATTCCAGCATGGCTCCAGCGGCCGGGTGAACATCATTTACCGCCGTGCCGACGGCAATGTGGGCTGGATCGACCCGCCCGGAGCCAAAGCCGACGGCAAGGCGGGCGGTTAGGGCCGAAAATTGGGCCCCGTATCAACCACAGGCCTTAACAATGACCGGGGCAAAGCCGCACGCAGGAGTTGGCACCGGGATTGCGTTGGAGTAGAAGCGCCCCACATCAGGATCGGGGCTAAGTCCCCCTCCTGCTTCACCTTCTTGACGCCGGCCCGGCGTGGTTCTTTCCAAGCTGGCCAATTCGGAACCTGACGGTTTAATTCACCTCGGAAACCTTCCATGCCGATTACCGATCTGGTCGCACCCGAGGCGATTCTCCCGGCATTGAAGGTCAACAGCAAGAAGCAGGCCCTGCAGGAGCTCGCGGCCAAGGCGGCCGAGCTGACCGGGCAGAACGAGCGCTCGGTGTTCGAGGTGCTGCTGCAGCGTGAGAAGCTCGGCACCACTGCGGTCGGCTACGGCGTCGCCATTCCCCACGGCAAGCTGCCCAAGCTGGAAAAGATTTTCGGCCTGTTCGCGCGGCTCGATCGCCCGATCGATTTCGAGGCGATGGACGGCCAGCCGGTCGATCTCGTCTTCCTGCTGCTCGCCCCCGAAGGCGCCGGCGCCGACCACCTCAAGGCGCTCGCCCGCATCGCCCGCCTCTTGCGCGACCAGGACATCGCCAAGAAGCTCCGCGCCTCGCGCGATGCCCAGGCGATCTATTCGGTGCTGGCCCTGCCGCCGGCGACCGCGGCTTAGTCCCTCCAGCCCGTTCGAACCCGCGCCGCGCCGTCTGCGACATATTTGCAGCCGGGGCGCTGGCGTATTTCGCCATCATATCCACCTGCGACCGGCCCGATTTCTGTACGGGGATATTGCCACATGATTTGCGGTTCGATTGGCCGGGCCTTTGGTCTGCTCTGCTCTGTCACCATTGCTACCACGGTCGCGGCCCACGCTGACGACGCGTCGAACGATCGTGTCATCGCCGAGAAGACCGAGATTATTGCGGCTGACCCGACCAATGCCGCGGCTTACGAGTTGCGTGGCGAAGCGTATTACATGAGGCGCGACAAGGATCGCGCCTTCGAGGATTGCAGCGCCGCAATCCGGATCGATCCGAATTTCGGCCGCGCCTATCATTGCCGCGGCCGCGCTTATTCCGCGAAAGGCGATCGGGATCATGCGCTGGCTGACTACAACGAAGCCATTCGCCTGGATCCCGGCTACGGACCGTCCTACACCTCGCGCGCCGAGGAATATTTCAACAAGCGTAATTTCGACCTCGCGATCGCGGGCTTCACCGAGGCCATCGAGCGCAGCCCCAAGCAGGCTTACCGTGCGCTCGTCATGCGAGGACAGGTGTATGCGGCGAAGGGCGATACCGATCGCGCCGTTGCCGATTACACCGAGGCGATGCAGCGGAATCCGGCGGCCGCGTGGCCCTACGAGCTGCGCAGCACCATCCATCTCAGCAAGGACGAGATCGATGCAGCTCTCGCTGACTGCGACAGCGCCGTCCGTCTGGAGCCCGCAAGTGCCGGTGGCCATTATTGCCGGGCCATGGTGTTCCTGAAAAAGGACGATGCCGACGGCACCATCCGGGAGCTGGATGACGTTACCAGGATCATGCCGTCTTTCGAGAAAGCCTATCTCGTTCGAGGCGTCGTCCTACACGGGAAGGGCGACGACAAACGCGCCCTTGCCGATCTCGACGAAGCGATTCGATTACAGCCGGGGAATTTGGACGCCTACAAAGATCGCGCCGGTGTGTTTCGGGACATGGGACAGCACGACCGCGCGCTCGCCGACTACAACGAGGCGCTTCGACTCGATCCCAAAAACCAGGATACGTTGGTCAATCGCGGCCTGCTCTACATGATGATGTCCGACGCCAAACATGCGCGCGCGGATTTCAACAGCGTGCTCGCGCTGCCGCCGAACGACAAATGGGCCGTCGACACCGCGCGCGAAGGGCTTGGTTTTGTGAAGTGATGGCGGCTTTCTGAAGTGACGGCTCTCGAAGAGCGTGTATCTCCGCTCTCGTGCCCCGGACGCAGCGCAGCGTTTCTTCAACGGTGCGCTGCAGAGCCGGGGCCCATGTTCACCGCGCTTCCCGCTGTTGTCCTGGGTCCCGGCTCTGCGTCGCACCGCTTCGCGCTGCGCCGCGTCCGGGACACGAGAGTTGAGCGCGCGGGAGCCTCATACTCCGTCATTGCGAGGAGCGAAGCGACGAAGCAATCCAGAATCGCTCCGCGGAAAGATTCTGGATTGCTTCGCGGAGCCTGTCATCGGGCCGCGCTTTGCGCGGACCCGTTGGCTCGCAATGACGACGCGGAAACATCATCGCACAAAATAAAAACGGGCACGCCCTCGCGTGAAGGCATGCCCGCTTGAAATCCTAATCGCGCGACGCGCGCGCTCAGTGCACGCTGACGGCTTGCAGCTCGTTGCTCCAGGCGTTGGCGATCGCGGCTTCGCGGCTGTCGGTCAGCATGATCGGCGTGCCGTCGGCGGCGTGGAGCGCGAAGAGCTTGAGGCCCGGCGCGATCTTGGGCGCTTCGGGGAACAGGTCCGGCACGTCCTCGGAACGGATCTGCTTCACATAGGCGATATGGCCTTCGCCGAGGGTTGCCAGCGTCTCCGGAGAGACGTTCTTGGCTTCGTATTCGAACGCAACGTGACCTTCACTCATGGTCTCGACTCCTCTGGAACACTAAGCGGTCGAGTCCGCTACTCGTTCCATTATTCGTGCTCATTGATAGCGATTGTCTTAACGATCCTCTCCGGTTCAGGCCGGGCCAGGTCGATCGACAACAACCCGTTCTTCAGATCCGCACCCAGCACCAGCATCCCCTCCGCCAGCACGAAGGTGCGCTGGAAGTGGCGCGCGGCGATGCCGCGATGGATGTATTGCCGGGTCTTGTCGTCCTGCTGCCGCCCGCGGATCACGAGCTGGTTTTCCTCAATGGTTACATCGAGTTGGTCGCGCGTGAATCCGGCGACCGCCAGCGTGATACGCAGCCGCTCGGGCTGGCCATCCGACCGGTCACACCTCTCGATATTGTAGGGAGGGTAGCCGTCGGCGCCTTTGACGACGCGGTCGAGCACGCGCTCGATCTCGTCGAAGCCCAGAAGGAACGGACTGGATAACGTGGGAACACGAGACATAGTTTACAAAGTCCTCTCGAAGCGACTTTGGTGTTTCGGGGCCCGATCAAGGCACCCCTTGGTCAGCAATATGGGCATATCCGCTTGTGGGTTCAAGGACGTAGCGGGGGCTGTGGATGGCCCGCTTGGCCGCCCACCCGCTCTGCCATCGCACAAAATGCTTACAATTCGTCATGGCCCCGAGACGGGCAGGCATGATGAATTTGCGGGGCGATTTATCCCAATGAAAACAGACCCCCTTCTACTGTGCATGGGGTTGTTTTCGCGCTTTTTTGATAGGGCAGGCGCGGGAAGCCGTCAGGCCTCGATCCGCGTCCGCCCATCGGCGCTGAACAAATGCAGCTTTGGGCGCACCGCTGCGACCCGGATCTTCTGGCCGATGGCGGGAGCGTCGGTTCCGGGGATGCGGACGATGATCTCGCCGGGCGGCAGCTCGCCCGGGGTGGCGGCGACGCGCTGGTCTTCCTGCTCGCGGGAGCCGTAGACGAAGGTTTCAGCACCGACGCGCTCGATGGCTTCGACCGTGAGCGGCAGGGCCACGCCGCCGGCCGGGGCCTGGTCGGTGATGACGAAGTCCTCGGGCCGGATGCCGACGATGTCGGCTTCAGTCGCGCTGCCACCGAGCTGCGATTTGATCTCGTCGGGGCGCGTCGACATCAAATTCATCGGCGGTGCGCCGATGAAGGAGGCGACGAAGGTCGTCGCCGGCTTCTCGTAGATCGCAAGGGGATTGCCGACCTGCTCGACCTGGCCGCCATTCATCACCACCAGGACGTCGGCGAGCGTCATCGCCTCGAGCTGGTCATGGGTGACGTAGATCGACGTCGTGTTGAGCCGGCGCTGCAATTTGCGGATCTCGACGCGCATCGCGATGCGCAGCTTGGCGTCGAGGTTCGACAGCGGCTCGTCGAACAAAAACACCTTCGGCTGGCGCACGATGGCGCGGCCCATGGCGACGCGCTGGCGCTGGCCGCCGGAGAGCTGGCGCGGCTTGCGCTCCAGCATCGCGGAGAGCTCGAGCACGCGCGCGGCTTCCGCGACGCGGGTCTTGATCTCGGCCTCCGCCATGCCGCGGTTGCGCAGGCCGTAGGCCATGTTGTTGTAGACGCTCATATGCGGATAGAGCGCGTAGTTCTGGAACACCATCGCGATGTCGCGATCGGCGGGCTCGATCTGGTTGACGACGCGGCCGCCGATGTCGATCTCGCCGCCGGTGACGGTCTCGAGCCCGGCGACCATGCGCAGCAGCGTGGACTTGCCGCAGCCGGAAGGGCCGACCAGCACGCAGAACTGCCCGTCCGCGACATCGACGTTGACGCCTTTGATGGCCTCGAAGCCGCCGGTGTAGGTCTTGCGGACGTTGCGCAGGGTGACGTTAGCCATGAAAACTCACTTCTTACTTTTCCGTCTCGACCAGGCCGCGCACGAACAATTTCTGCATGACGACGACGACGAACACCGGCGGCAGCATGGCCAGCACGGCGGTCGCCATCACGATCGGCCATTCAGTCAGCGCGTCGGTGGTGGTGATCATCTTGCGGATGCCGACCTGGATGGTCTGCATGTCGTCGCGGGTGGTGATGAGCAGCGGCCAGAGATATTGATTCCAGCCGAGGATGAACAGGATCACGAACAGCGCCGCCATGTTGGTGCGCGACAGCGGCAGCAGCGTGTCCCAGAAGAAGCGCAAGGGGCCGGCGCCGTCGATGCGCGAGGCCTCCAATAGCTCGTCCGGCACGGTCATGAAGAATTGTCGGAACAGCAGCGTCGCCGTGGCCGATGCGATCAGCGGCAGCGAAAGGCCTGCATAGCTGTCGAGCATGTGCAGGTCGGCGACGATCTTGTAGGTCGGATAGATGCGGACCTCGACCGGCAGCATCAGGGTGATGAAGATGATCCAGAAGATCGACATCCGGAACGGAAAGCGGAAATACACGATCGCGTAGGCCGAGATGATCGAGATCGCGATCTTGCCGATCGCGATCGCCAGCGCCATCACCAGCGAATTGAGCATCATGTTGCCGACGGGCTCGCGGGTCGAGCCGCTCGTGCCGACGAAGATGGTCTGGTAGTAGACCTCGAAGAAATGGCCGCCCGGCAGCAGCGACATCTGCCCGTTCGCGATCAGCGCGTTGTCCTGGGTCGAGGCGATGATCGCGATGTAGACCGGGAATGCGACGATCGCGATTCCGATCCAGAGGATGAAATGGGCGACGTAGCGCCTGATGCCCTCGTCCTCGACCATCAGTACGTCACCTTGCGTTCGACGAAGCGGAACTGGATGCCCGTGAGCACGATGACCATGATCATCAGGACCACCGACTGCGCCGCCGAGCTGCCGAGATTGCCGCCGAGCAGGCCGTCCGAATAGACCTTGTAGACCAGCGTCACCGTCGACGTTCCGGGACCACCGCGGGTCATGGTGTCGATGATGCCGAAGGTGTCGAAGAAGGCGTAGACGATGTTGATGACCAGCAGGAAGAAGATGGTCGGCGACAGCAGCGGGAAGGTCACGGTCCAGAACCTGCGCATCGGCCGCGCGCCGTCGATCGCGGCGGCCTCGAACACGCTTTTCGGGATCGCCTGCAGGCCGGCGAGGAAGAACAGGAAATTGTAGGAGATCTGCTTCCAGGCGGCGGAGAGGATGATCAGGCCCGCGGCCTGGTTGCCGTCGAGCAGCGGATTCCAGTCGACGCCGGCCGCGCGCAAGTAGCGCGAGATCACGCCGAGCGAGGGATGCAGCATGAAGATCCAGAGCACGCCGACCACGGGCGGCGCGACCGCATAGGGCCAGATCAGCAGCGTGCGGTAGAGCATCGAGCCGCGCAGCGGCTTGTCGGCCATCACGGCGAGCAGCAGCGCAAACGACAGTGACGAGATCGCGATCGCGAACGAGAAGAAGAAGGTGCGGACGACCGCTTCGAAATAGGCGGGCTCCCTGAACAGCTCGATGTAATTTTCGAACCAGACGAAGCTGGTCGAGAGGCCAAAGGCATCCTGGAGCAGGAAGGACTGGATCACCGCCTGCAGGGCCGGCCAATAGAAGAAAATCAGGACGATCGCGAGCTGCGGCGCAACCAGCGCGTAGGGCAACAGCTTCGATTGGAAAATGGCTTGCTTTTGCATGATGCCCCGGAAGCGGCAGGCCGGGTGACCGGCCTGCCGCCAGTCGCCTTACTTCACGGCGGTCTTTTCGAACTGCCGCAGCATGGTGTTGCCGCGTTCGACGGCGGCGTCGAGTGCCTGCTTGGCGGTCTTCTTGCCGGCCAGCGCCTGCTCGATCTCTTCCGACCAGACGTCACGCAGCTGAACCATGTTGCCGAGGCGCAAGCCGCGCGAATTGTCGGTCGGCTCCTTGTTGGTCAGCTCGATCAGCGGCGTCTCGAGATAGGGCTGGTCCTTGTAGAAGCCCTCTTCCTTCGCCTTGGCGTAGGCCGCCTTGGTGATCGGCAGATAGCCCGAGGCCTTGTGGATGTAGACCTGACGATCGGTGTCGGAGAGGAAGGTCAGGAATTTCGCGACGCCCTTGTAATCGTCGGCCGGCTTGCCGCCCATCACCCAGAGCGAAGCGCCGCCGATGATCGAGTTCTGCGGCGCGCCCTTCACGTCTGGATAATACGGCATCGGCACCGCGGTGAAGTTGAACTTGGCCTGTGCCTTGACGTTGCCGAAGAACGCCGACGAGGTCAGGTAGATCGGGCATTCGCCCGAGGTGAAGCGGCCTTCGCCGGTGTTGGTGCGGCCGGCATAGTCGTAGACCTTGGTCTTCTGCAGCTCGACCAGGTTTTCGAGATGCTTGACCTGGAGCGGGCCGTTGAACTCCAGCACGGTGTCGAAGCCGTCGAGGCCGTTGGCCTTGCTGGAGAGCGGCGTGTTGTGCCAGGCCGAGAGCTGCTCGAGATTGACCCAGGTCACCCAGGAGCCGGAGAAGCCGCAGGTGTCGTGACCGGCCGCCTTCAGCTTCTTGCCGGCCTCGAACACTTCAGGCCAGGTCTTGGGGATCTCGACATTGGCCTTCTTCAGCTCGTCGAGATTGATCCACATGACCGTGGACGACGAGTTGAAGGGGAACGACAGCATCTCGCCCTTCGAGGTCGAGTAGTAGCCGGTGATCGCGGGCAGGTAGTTCTTCGGATCGAACTTCTCGCCGGTCTCGGCCATCAGCTTGTAGACCGGCTTCACGGCGCCGGTCGCGGCCATCATGGTCGCGGTGCCGACTTCGAACACCTGCATGATGTGCGGAGCGTTGCCGGCGCGGAACGCGGCGATGCCCGCGTTCATCGTGTCGGGGTAGTTGCCCTTGTAGGTCGGGATCACCTTGTAGTCGGTCTGCGACGCGTTGAAGTCGTTGGCCAGCTTGACGATGACGTCGTTGTTGGCGCCCGTCATCGCATGCCACCACTGGATTTCGGTCACGGCCAGGGCCGGCGAGGCGCCGAGACCAACCGTGAGTGCAACAGCTGCAGCCGCGCCAAAATGTCGAAGAGCCATCAAGAAAACCTCCCTTGCCCGTCACTAAAGAAGCGCTTGCGCTAGCAGCGCCATATGACGTTCACATGACTGTGTAAGCGGCCGAAACGAAAGCGGCAAGCGCTGGAAAAGGGAAGCCGTCAAATAGGCGAATGCGGCGCGGACGACCGCAGCCGTTCGCGCTGCACTATCGTGCCCGCGCCGCAGTGCGGCATTGGATGATGTGAGGACGATCGGGCCGCGGGCTCGAAAACCTCTCCCGCTTGCGGGAGAGGTCGGATCGCAAAGCGATCCGGGTGAGGGCTTCCTCCTCTGGGGGATTGCCTCGTTGTGGAGACACCCTCTCCCCAACCCTCCCCCGCAAGCGGGGGAGGGAGCGCACCTGCGTTGCCGCTCGATTTGTTCTGATCGACTAGCGCTTGCGCTCGGGGCCGCAGACCGTGCCCTTTTCGACCATCGCGTCGATCTCGGCTTTGGAGTATCCGAATTCGCCCAGCACCTCCGCTGCGTGCTGGCTGAATTTCGGCGGCAGGCGGCGCAGGCTCGGCTTGCTGCGATCGAGCCGGATCGGCGAGGCCACGCCCTTGTACCAGTCCTTCTCGATAATATCGCCGCGGTAGATCGTGTGCGGGTTCGTCAACGCCTGATCGATCTTCTGCACGGGACCTGCGGGCAGGCCGGCCGCGAGCAGGCGATTGCACAGCGGCTCGGCCTCATGCTGGCTGAACACCGCGGCCAGCTCGGCGCGCAGCGCCTCGCGATTGGCGATGCGATCCTTGTTGCGGGCAAAGCGCGGATCGGTGCCGAGCTCGGGCTTGCCGATCTCCTTGGCGAGCTTGCGGAAGGTGCCGTCATTGCCGACGCCGATGAAGATGTTGTCGGTCTTGGTCGGGAAGATCGCATAAGGCACGAGGTTGGGATGCTCGTTGCCGGTGAGGCCGGGCGGCTTGCCATGCATGAAATAATTCGCGGTGTGCGGATGCATGATTGCAAGGCCGGTCTCGTACAGCGTCGTCTCCAGGAACTGGCCCTTGCCCGAACGCTGCCGCTCCGACAGCGCCATCAGGATGCCGATCGCCGCATAGAGGCCGGTGGTGATGTCGACCAGCGGCACGCCGATCCGCATCGGCCCGCTCTCGGGCGAGCCGGTCGCCGCGATCATGCCGGTCATGGCCTGGATGATGGCGTCATAGCCGGGATTGCCGCCGCGCGGGCCGTCGGCGCCGAAACCGCAGATCCGGCAATGCACGAGGCGCGGGAATTTCTCGCGCAACACGTCATTGCCGATGCCCCATTTCTCCAGCGTGCCCGGCTTGAAATTCTCGATCAGGACGTCGGCGGTCTCCAGCATCTTCAGCAGCACGACGCGGCCGCCCTCGGAGGCGAGGTCGAGGCCGATCGAACGCTTGTTGCGATTGATGCCGACGAAATAGGCCGCATCCTCCTCGTGGAAGGGAGGCCCCCATTCGCGCACCTCGTCGCCCGCGGGCGGCTCGACCTTGATGACGTCGGCGCCATGGTCGGCAAGGATCTGGGTGCAGTAGGGACCGCCGAGCACGCGCGTGAGATCGATGACGCGCAGTCCGCTCATTGCGCCCAAAACGGCTTCAGTCATGCCTTCGCTTCCCCTGTGTCGATCGTTGGATCACAGGCCTAGCGAGGTTTTTTTGCGCCAGCAATGGCGCGCGGGCGTGGAGCCGTATGCGCCGCCGCGCGGCCATCCCGCGAGGTGGCAAATCAAGCGGAAGCGGCCGGCCCGAGGGGGATCCCGGGCCAGCCAATCCGCCGTTCCGATCAGACGACCGTCAGGCGAACGTCGACATTGCCGCGCGTGGCATTGGAGTACGGGCACACCTGGTGCGCCTTCGCGACCAGCGCCTCGGCCTCCGCGCGGGCAAGGCCCGGCAGCGAGACGGCGAGATCGATGTCGAGACCGAAGCCGCCCTCGGAGCGCGGGCCGATGCCGACGGTCGAGGTGACGGAGGCATCAGTCGGAACCTTCGGGCCGCCCTGCGAGGACACGAACTTCATTGCGCCGATGAAGCAGGCGGCATAGCCGGCCGCGAACAGCTGCTCGGGATTGTTGCCGGCGCCGCCGCCACCGCCGAGCTCCTTCGGCGTGGTGAGCTTGACGTCGAGCGCGCCGTCGAGGGTCGCAGCATGGCCGTCGCGGCCGCCGGTGGCCTTTGCGCTGGTCTTGTAGAGGACGTTCACGGACATTTTCGTCTCCTCGGGTCTTTCCGGGTTGGGGTGTGATCCTTATTGCAGACAATTAGATTGTGCGCAATCTAATTCGAGATGCCTCACATTTAATTGTTCGCAATTGAATGTGCCGCCGGCCGGCCCCAGAATGGGTGAAACGCGTGAGATTCTTTATGGCCCGGAAATCATCGGCGGTGGACCCGCTTCGCCTCGACAACCAGATCTGCTTCGCGGTCTATTCGGCCGCGCACGCCTTCAACCGCGTCTACAAGCCGCTGCTCGATCGGCTCGGCCTGACCTATCCGCAATATCTGGTGATGCTGGTGCTGTGGGAGCACGACGACGTGCCGGTCAAGGAGATCGGCGAGAAGCTGTTCCTGGATTCGGGCACGCTGACGCCGCTGCTCAAGCGGCTCGAAGCCGCCCATCTGGTCAAGCGCACCCGCTCGCGCGAGGACGAGCGTCAGGTCTTGATCGCGCTGACGGCGCAGGGCCATGCACTGAAGGAGAAAGCGCGCAGCGTGCCGCAGTCGATCCTGGCGGCGTCGGACTGTTCGGTATCGGAGCTGGTGACGATGAAGGACGAGATCGTCGCGCTGCGCGACCGGCTGAACGCGGTGATTGGGGAGTAGGCGGGATTTAATTCAAAACCCGCCTTCGCCCTGCGGGCTTCGGCGAGGCAGCCTTCGCTTCGCGAAGGCTGGTGGAGCCAGGCGGGATCGAACCGCCGACCTCTTGCATGCCATGCAAGCGCTCTCCCAGCTGAGCTATGGCCCCTTAAGTCTTCCAGTTGGGAGGATCCTGGGGGATCCATCCCGGCCGGCGAGCCTAAGCGACTCGCGCGGTGCACCCTTTTTCACAGATCAGGACTGATCTCAAGTCTCTTCATCACCTCCGACATCACCAATGATGTCGGTCACGTCCTCATCGCCCTCTTCCTCGTCGGCGATGAAGGTCGAATCGTCGTCATCGTCGTCATCGAGGGTCTCGTCGACCTCGATATCGTCCTCCGATTCGGGCACGGCGGCCTTGACCTTGCCGGTGTTCTCCTCGGCGTCGGCCTCCTCGAGCGAGACCTCCTCGACCTCTGCCGGCTCCGGCGTGGCATCCGCTGTCGCCGCGTGCCGGGCTTCGGCGCCGCGGGGTACGCGGGCGGGCGCAACTGGGGCGATCGGCACCACTTCGCCGGTATAGGGCGAGATCACCGGATTCTTGTTGAGATCGTAGAACTTCTTGCCCGTGGTCGGGCAAATACGTTTGGTTCCGAGTTCGGACTTGGCCACGGCAGGAATCCTGGGAATGTCTGAAAAGCGGTGCTTCACTTGGCTAGTTGGCGGCCCGCTGTCAATAGCGCATTACGGGAGAAAGACATGCCCGTGACGGGGCGCAGACCATGTGGTACCTGCGCGCCAGCCCCAAGGATGCATCCAAGGGCCTATCCAAGGACACAATCTTGACCCATTCCGACCAACCGAGACCGCTCCAGTCTCGCGCCAGCGGTCC
The DNA here is from genome assembly GCF_018130765.1 of Bradyrhizobium iriomotense. Lineage (GTDB taxonomy): Bacteria > Pseudomonadota > Alphaproteobacteria > Rhizobiales > Xanthobacteraceae > Bradyrhizobium > Bradyrhizobium iriomotense_A. The sequence goes on along the minus strand of NZ_JAFCJZ010000010.1, from coordinate 93,794 downwards.
CCTGACCGGGAAAGTACGGGTGCCCGGGGACAAGTCGATCTCCCATCGCGCCCTCATCCTGGGCGCGCTTGCGGTCGGCGAGACCAGGATTTCCGGCCTGCTGGAGGGTGAGGACGTCCTCAATACCGCCAAGTCGATGCAGGCGCTGGGCGCCAGGGTCGAGCGCACCGGTGAGTTCGCCTGGAAGGTGAACGGAGTGGGTGTCGGCGGCTTCGCCCAGCCCAAGGCGGCGCTGGATTTCGGCAATTCCGGCACCGGCTGCCGGCTGGTCATGGGCGCCGTTGCCGGCTGCCCGATCTCGGCGGTGTTCGACGGCGACGCCTCGCTGCGCAGCCGCCCCATGCGCCGGATCCTCGATCCGCTCGAAAAGATGGGTGCGAAGGTCGTCTCCGGCGGCGAGGGCGGGCGTCTGCCGCTGACCCTCCAGGGAGCGCGCGATCCGCTGCCGATCACCTACAAGACCCCAGTCGCCTCGGCCCAGATCAAATCGGCCGTGCTGCTCGCGGGCCTCGCCGCGCCGGGCACGACCACCGTGATCGAGACCGAGGCCAGCCGCGACCACACCGAGCTGATGCTGAAGCATTTTGGCGCGGACATCACCTCGGTGCAGGAAGGTCAGCACGGCCGCCGCATCACGCTGGTCGGCCAGCCAGAGCTGCATGGCGCCAATGTCGTGGTGCCCGCCGATCCCTCATCGGCTGCGTTCCCGATCGTTGCGGCGCTGATCGTCGAGGGCTCCGACGTTATGCTGTCCGACGTCATGACCAATCCGCTGCGCACCGGCCTGTTCACCACGCTGCGTGAAATGGGCGCCTTCATCGAGGAGAGCGAAGTGCGGGGCGATGCCGGCGAGCCGATGGCGCAATTGCGCGTGCGTGCGTCAAAGCTGCGCGGCGTCGAAGTGCCGCCCGAGCGCGCGCCCTCGATGATCGACGAATATCTGGTGCTGGCGGTGGCGGCGTCTTTCGCCGAAGGCACCACCATCATGCGCGGCCTGCAGGAGCTGCGCGTCAAGGAATCCGATCGCCTGGAGGCCACCGCCGCCATGCTGCGCGTCAACGGCGTCAAGGTCGAGGTCTCCGGCGACGATCTGATCGTCGAGGGCCGCGGCCATGTTCCCGGTGGCGGCACCGTCGCCACCCACATGGACCATCGCATCGCGATGTCGGCGCTGGTGATGGGCTGCGCCTCCGACCAGCCCGTGACCGTCGACGACACCGCCTTCATCGCCACCAGTTTCCCGGACTTCATTCCGATGATGCGTTCGCTAGGGGCCGAGTTTTCATGATTATCGCCATCGACGGGCCCGCGGCCTCGGGCAAGGGGACGCTCGGCAAGCGTCTCGCCCACCATTACGGTTATCGTCATCTCGATACCGGCGTGATCTACCGCGCGGTGGCCTATGCCCTGATGCAGTCCGGTCTTGATCTCCGGGACGAGGCGGCCGCGGTGCAGGCCGCCTTGGAGCTCGATCCCGAAAAGTTCGGCAATCCCGCCCTGAAGACCCAGGAGGCCGGCGAGGGCGCCTCGATCGTCTCGGCGATCCCCAGGGTTCGTGAGGTCCTGGTCAATTTTCAGCGGCAATTCGCCGCCGATCCGCCCGGCGCCGTGCTTGACGGCCGGGATATTGGAACCGTGATCTGTCCCCATGCCGACGTGAAGATCTTCGTTGTCGCCGACCCCAAGGTTCGCGCGCGCCGCCGCACCATGGAGGCCAAGGCCAGGGGCGAGGAGGCCGATGAGGCCGCCGTGCTCGCCGACATCATCCGGCGCGACGAACGCGACAAGAACCGGCCGATTGCGCCCTTAAAACCGGCCCCGGATGCTTACTTGCTAGATAACTCCCAACTGGATATAGAAGGCGGCGTCCGGGCCGCCATCGACATTATCGAGGCCGTCCGAGCGGGCCGGTCGCGGGGTTAAGCCGCTGCCGTCACTGGAGGAAGCGCCCGCTCCCGCTCTTTGAGGTCGATACTCTCGGTCCCTGTTTTGGGACCGGCGCGATCCAGGCACCGGACATAAGATTTTCACGTATCGAACGCGCGGGCCTCAGCCGGCCCGCTTCCGCTGTTCCGCCTTTTAGGCCGGAGCAGCGAGCGGTCGCTCGAAGGTTTTGCGGACCTTCCGACACTGCGTGTGCGATGCGCCCATGAACCCAACGGCCGGCAAGACTTCCGCAACTGGAGAACAAATGGCTTCGACTTCTGCTGATACCTATAGCCCGTCGCGTGACGATTTCGCCGCGATGCTCGACGAGTCCTTCGCAGGTGGCAACCTGCAGGAAAGCTCCGTCGTCAAGGGCAAGGTGGTTGCAATTGAAAAGGACATGGCCGTCATCGACGTCGGCCTGAAGACCGAGGGCCGCGTTGCCCTTCGCGAATTTTCCGGCCCCGGCCGTGACAGCGACCTCAAGGTCGGCGACGAGGTGGAAGTGTTCCTCGATCGCATCGAGAACGCCCTCGGCGAAGCCGTGCTGTCGCGCGACAAGGCGCGCCGCGAAGAGAGCTGGGGCAAGCTCGAGAAGGCCTTCCAGAACAACGAGAAGGTCAACGGCGTCATCTTCAACCAGGTCAAGGGCGGCTTCACCGTCGACCTCGACGGTGCCGTGGCCTTCCTGCCGCGCTCGCAGGTCGACATCCGTCCGATCCGCGACGTTGCGCCGCTGATGAACAACTCGCAGCCGTTCCAGATCCTCAAGATGGACCGCCGCCGCGGCAACATCGTCGTCTCCCGCCGCACGGTTCTCGAAGAGACCCGCGCCGAGCAGCGTCAGGAGCTGGTGCAGAACCTCGAAGAGGGTCAGGTCATCGACGGCGTGGTCAAGAACATCACCGACTACGGTGCGTTCGTTGACCTCGGTGGCATCGACGGCCTGCTGCACGTCACCGACATCGCGTGGCGCCGCGTCAACCACCCGACCGAGGTGCTCTCGATCGGCCAGACCGTGAAGGTCAAGATCATCAAGATCAACCACGAGACGCACCGCATCTCGCTGGGCATGAAGCAGCTGCTGGACGATCCGTGGCAGGGCATCGAAGCCAAGTACCCGCTGGGTGCCCGCTTCACCGGCCGCGTCACCAACATCACCGACTACGGTGCGTTCGTCGAGCTCGAGCCGGGCATCGAAGGCCTGATCCACGTCTCCGAGATGTCGTGGACCAAGAAGAACATGCACCCCGGCAAGATCGTGTCGACCTCGCAGGAAGTCGACGTGCAGGTGCTGGAAGTCGATTCCGTCAAGCGCCGCATCTCGCTCGGCCTCAAGCAGACCATGCGCAACCCCTGGGAGGTCTTCGTCGAAGGTCACCCGACCGGTTCGGTGGTCGAGGGCGAGGTCAAGAACAAGACCGAGTTCGGTCTGTTCCTGGGTCTCGAGGGCGACGTCGACGGCATGGTCCACCTCTCCGACCTCGACTGGAAGCTTCCGGGCGAGCAGGTGATCGACAACTACAAGAAGGGCGACATGGTGAAGGCCGTGGTGCTCGATGTGGACGTCGAGAAGGAGCGTATCTCGCTCGGCATCAAGCAGCTCGAAGGCGACCCCTTCGCCGAGCCGGGCGATGTCAAGAAGGGCGCGGTCGTGACCTGCGAAGTGCTCGAAGTGAAGGAGAGCGGTATCGAGGTGAAGATCGCCGGTACCGACTTCACCACCTTCATCAAGCGCTCGGAGCTCGCCCGTGACCGCAACGACCAGCGCGCCGAACGCTTCGCCGTCGGCGAGAAGGTCGATGCCCGCGTGATCCAGTTCGACAAGAAGGCCCGCAAGGTCCAGGTGTCGATCAAGGCGCTCGAAGTCGCCGAAGAGAAGGAAGCCATCGCGCAGTACGGCTCCTCGGATTCGGGTGCGACGCTCGGCGACATCCTCGGCACCGCGCTCAAGAACCGCGACAACAAGTAAGCGAAACGTTCGTTTTGCTGCATCGAAGCCCCGGCGCGAGCCGGGGCTTTTTTGTTGCGGCCTCCACGAACTCCGCTGTCGTCCCGGACAAGCGCGCTCTAAGCGCGCGTAGATCCGGGACCCATAACCACAGGGAGCGGTTTGGGCGCGGGCTGGTAACTCCAAGTCTTCGCCAAACTCAATCCTGTGGGTATGGATCCCGGATCAGCGCTCCGCTTCGCTGCGCTTGTCCGGGATGACGAGGAGCGTGTGACAGGGGCTCGGCCTCCACCTGCCAAGCCTTCATTTCTTCAAATTGCACCGCAATTGATGTATCCAGACAAGCCAATGCTTAACTTGTGACGGCACAACGCCTCTGGCCTTTCATTTGGAGATATTCCGATGTCGCTCGATTCGGACATCATCGTCGATCGCCGCAGGATCCGCCGCAAGCTGACGTTCTGGCGCGTCATGGCCGCGCTGATCGCGATCGCGGCGATTGCGAGCTTTGCGCTGATCGCGACACCCGGTGCGCGCGGCACGTTCGCGGCCGCCGGCTCGATCGCGCGGGTCCAGATCGAGGGACTGATCCGCAGCGATTCCGATCGCACGCAGGCGCTGGAGCGGCTGGAGAATTCGCAGGCCGCCGCCGTCATCGTTCACATCAACTCGCCGGGCGGCACCACCGCCGGCTCCGAGCAGCTCTATGACTCGCTCGTGCGGCTGAAGGCGAAGAAGCCTCTCGTCGTCGTGGTCGAAGGCCTGGCTGCCTCGGGCGGCTACATCACGGCGATCGCGAGCGACCACATCGTCGCCCAGCAGAGCTCGCTGGTCGGCTCGATCGGCGTTCTATTCCAGTATCCCAACGTCACCGAGCTCTTGAAGACCATCGGCGTCAAGGTCGAGGAGGTGAAGTCCTCGCCGCTGAAGGCGGCGCCCAACGGATTCGAGCCGACAAGTCCCGAAGCGCGCGCGGCGCTCGATGCGCTCGTGAAAGACTCCTACGCCTGGTTCAAGGGACTGGTGAAGGAACGGCGTGGCATGGATGACGCACAGCTCGAGAAAGTAGCTGACGGCCGCGTCTTCACCGGACGCCAGGCAATCGATCTCAAGCTGATCGATCAGATCGGCGACGAGAAGACGGCGGTGACTTGGCTGGTCGAGCAGAAGGGTGTCAAGAAGGGGCTTTCGGTTCGCGATTACAAGCTCCAGCCGCGCTTTGGCGACCTGCCGTTCCTCAAGACCGCGGCCGTCGTGACGCTGGAAGCGCTTGGTTTTGGCTCGATCGCGCATCAAATCGGACAAACCGGGGTCGCGCAGGCGGTCGACCGCCTCGGAATGGATGGAATGCTGGCGTTGTGGCAGCCGGCCACATCAAACTGACTGGGGCGAGCGAGTTCCCGAAGTTTTTCTCGCACTGCGAGTGTCGGGACAGCCCGCTTTTTCGGCATTTGTCACGCACTTTCACGACGCTCAACCTTGATTTAGCGTCTTGACAGATCACGGTATTTTCACGGAAATGGTCATCCGCACGCTCCCGGGTCCTATCTCTCGATGATCAAATCCGAACTTGTTCAGCGTATCGCCGAGCACAACCCGCATCTGTACCAGCGGGATGTCGAGAACATTGTGAATGCGATTCTCGAAGAGATCGTAGCGGCCCTCGCACGCGGTGACCGCGTCGAGCTGCGCGGCTTCGGTGCCTTCTCGGTCAAGCATCGTCCGGCGCGCGCCGGGCGCAATCCACGCACCGGCGCCCATGTGCCCGTCGATCAGAAGAGCGTTCCGTTCTTCAAGACCGGCAAGGAAATGCGCGAGCGGTTGAACCGCGACCATCCGGATCCCGGCGCGGCGGACTGAGGCCGGCGCCAGGGTTTTTCGCGGTCGCTCAGGATGCGGCCGGAAGCTTGATTCAAGGCGAGCGAAGCGAGATGCGAAAGTTCCTGACCGCGCTGATCGTGATTCCGCTGGGCCTGATTCTGGCGACCTTTGCGGTGGCCAACCGGCATTTCGTCACGGTCTCCTTCGATCCCTTCATGGCGAACGATCCGGCCCTGTCGCTCACAATGCCGCTGTTCCTGCTCCTGATCCTGGTGGCCGCCTTGGGCGTCGTGGCGGGCGGCTGTGCGGTCTGGTTCGGGCAGCGGCGCTGGCGGCGGGCGGCGCGCCGGCACGAGGCCGATGCCCGGGCTGCGAGGGGCGAACTGGCCGATCTGCGGGCCCAGGTGACCGCGGCAAGGCCCGATCAGCAGCGCCTCCCCGTTCCCGCCGGGGTCGGCCTTTACGGGCCCATCGGGCGAGACAAGCAGCGCGCGACGTTGTAGAAGCGGCCCCGACCGAAAACCCCGTTTTCCGGCCGCACGTTGCGGCCGCTACCCGCTTTGAGACCATGTCCCTGCTCGTCAAAATCTGCGGCCTGTCCACGCGCGAGACGCTCGAAACGGCGCTCGATACGGGCGCCGACATGGTGGGGTTCGTGTTCTTTCCGCCGTCGCCCCGCCATCTCTCTCTGGAGCTTGGCCGGGACCTCGGCCGCCAGGTGAAGCAGCGCGCGCTTAAAGTGGCGCTGACGGTCGATGCCGACGACGCCACGCTCGACAACATCATGGACGCGCTGTCGCCGGACATTTTCCAGCTCCACGGCAAGGAGAGCGTTGCCCGGCTGCGCGACATCAAGCAGAGGTTTAGCCGCCCGGTGATGAAGGCCGTGCCGGTCGCAACAAAGGCCGATCTTGCCGTGCTGCCCGGCTATGCCGCGGTCGCCGACCGCATCCTGTTCGACGCGCGCGCGCCGAAGGATGCGACGCGGCCCGGCGGCCTGGGTGCACCGTTCGATTGGCACCTGCTCGAAAACCTCGATCTGAAACTGCCCTACATGGTCTCGGGCGGGCTGGACGCCGGTAACGTTGCGGAAGCCCTCCGCGTCACCGGCGCCGGCGGCGTCGACGTCTCCTCGGGTGTCGAGAGCGCCCCCGGCGTCAAGGACCCCGAGATGATCAAGGCCTTCATTCGCGCCGCGCGCGCCACCCAAGATGCAAGTCAAGAGTTGAGCGTTCGATGAACATCGCCAAACCCAATTCCTATCGCAGCGGCCCCGACGAGCGCGGCCATTTCGGCATCTTCGGCGGCCGCTTCGTCGCCGAAACCTTGATGCCGCTGATCCTCGATCTGGAGAAGGCTTACACCGCGGCCAAGGCCGATCCGGCCTTCCAGGCCGAGATGAACGGCTATCTCAAGAACTATGTCGGCCGGCCCTCGCCGCTCTATTTCGCCGAACGCCTGACCGAGCATCTCGGCGGCGCAAAAATCTACCTCAAGCGCGAAGAGCTCAACCACACCGGCTCGCACAAGGTGAACAACGTGCTCGGCCAGATCATGCTGGCGCGGCGCATGGGCAAGAAGCGCATCATCGCCGAGACCGGCGCGGGCCAGCATGGCGTTGCCACCGCGACGTTGTGCGCGCGCTTTGGCCTCGAATGCGTGGTCTATATGGGCGCCGTCGACGTCGAGCGGCAGCAGCCCAACGTGATCCGCATGGAGATGCTGGGCGCAACGGTGGTCCCGGTGCAGTCGGGCACGCGCACGCTGAAGGACGCCATGAACGAGGCGCTGCGCGACTGGGTCACCAACGTGCACAACACGTTCTATTGCATCGGCACGGTCGCGGGCCCGCATCCCTATCCGACGCTGGTGCGTGACTTCCAGTCGATCATCGGCAACGAGACCAAGGCGCAGATGCAGGAGATCGAGGGACGCCTGCCGGATTCGCTGGTCGCCTGCATCGGCGGCGGCTCGAACGCGATGGGCCTGTTCCATCCGTTCCTCGATGATCCCTCCGTCGAAATCTTCGGCGTCGAAGCCGCCGGCCATGGCCTCACGCAGCTGCATGCGGCCTCGATCGCAGGCGGCCGTCCCGGCGTGCTGCATGGCAACCGCACCTATCTCTTGATGGACGCCGACGGCCAGATCCAGGACGCGCATTCGATCTCGGCCGGCCTCGACTATCCCGGCATCGGCCCCGAGCATTCCTGGCTGCATGAGGTCGGCCGCGTCAATTATCTCTCCGCGACCGACGACGAGGCGCTCGCCGCGTTCCAGCTGCTGTCGAAGCTCGAAGGCATCATCCCCGCGCTCGAGCCCGCGCATGCCATCGCCAAGGTGATGGAGCTCGCACCGAAGCGGCCAAAAGACCACCTGATGGTCGTCAATCTCTCCGGCCGCGGTGACAAGGATGTCCCGCAGGTCGGCGACATCCTGAGGGGCAAGAAGTGACCACGCGTATCGACACCCGTTTTGCCGAGCTGAAGAAGCAAGGCCGCTCGGCCTTCGTCACCTATGTGATGGCCGGCGATCCCGATCTCACGACGTCGCTCAATATCGTCAAGGCGCTGCCCAAGGCAGGCGCCGACGTCATCGAACTCGGCATTCCCTTCACCGATCCGATGGCGGATGGTCCCTCGATTCAGGCCGCAGGTCTGCGCGCGCTTAAGGCCGGCATGACCTTGAAGAAGACGCTGGAACTGGTGCGCGACTTCCGCAAGGACGACAACGTCACGCCGCTGGTGCTGATGGGCTATTACAATCCGATCTACATTTACGGCGTCGACAAGTTTCTGGCTGATGCGAAGACGGCCGGCGTTGACGGCCTGATCATCGTCGATTTGCCGCCGGAGGAAGACGACGAGCTCTGCATTCCCGCGCTGAAGGCGGGCCTGAACTTCATTCGCCTCGCGACCCCGACCACCGACGACAAGCGCCTGCCCGCGGTGCTCGCGAACACATCAGGCTTTGTCTATTACGTCTCCATCGCCGGCATCACTGGTGCAGCGGCGGCGGACGCCAATGCCGTTGGCGAAGCTGTCGCGCGTATCAAGCGGCATACCAAGCTGCCGATCTGCGTCGGTTTTGGCATCCGCACGCCGGAGGCGGCGCGCGCCATTGCCGAGAAGGCCGATGGTTCGGTGGTCGGTACCGCGCTGGTCGACGCGCTCAAGAACAGCCTCGATGCGGAAGGGCGGGCAACCGCCAAAACCGTTAACGCCGTCGCGGAGCTGACGGCGGCCCTGGCCCAGGGCGTCAAGGGCGCGAAACAAGCGGCCGAATAGGCCAAAATTCCGCTTCTGGGGCGGACGACACGGCGGCTTGCCGGGCAGGGGCCCGGCCGCCATATATTCCTTCAGGTGATCCCCAGCGGGATCGCACATCGGAGCAAACCATGAACTGGCTTACCAATGTGGTCCGGCCGAAGATCCGCAACATGCTGCGGCGGGAGACGCCGGAGAATCTGTGGATCAAGTGCCCGGATTCCGGACAGCTCGTGTTCTACAAGGACGTCGAGGCCAACCAGTTCGTCATCCCCGGCTCGAATTACCACATGCGCATGGGCGCGGTGGCGCGTCTGAAGTCGATCTTCGACAACGAGACCTGGTTCGATGTCGCGCTGCCCGACGTGACGGCGGACCCGCTCAAGTTCCGCGACGAGAAGAAATATGTCGACCGCATCAAGGATGCCCGGGCGCGCACCAATCTGAACGACGCGATCAAGGTCGGCTACGGCAAGCTCGAAGGCGCCGCCGCCGTCGTCGCCGTGCAGGATTTCGATTTCATGGGCGGCTCGCTCGGCATGGCCGCGGGCGAAGCCATCGTGCGCGGGTTGGAGCTCGCAGTCGAGAAGAAGTCGCCCTTCATCGTGTTCGCCGCTAGCGGCGGTGCGCGCATGCAGGAAGGCATTTTGTCGCTGATGCAGATGCCGCGCACCACCGTGGCGGTGCAGATGCTGCGTGAGGCAAAGCTGCCCTACATCGTCGTCCTGACCAACCCGACCACCGGCGGCGTCACCGCGTCCTACGCGATGCTGGGCGACGTGCAGATCGCCGAGCCCGGCGCGCTGATCGGCTTTGCCGGCGCGCGCGTGATCGAGCAGACCATCCGCGAGAAGCTGCCCGAGGGCTTCCAGCGCGCCGAATATCTCAAGGAGCACGGCATGGTCGACATGGTCGTGCATCGCCACGATCTGCGCCCGACCCTGGCGCGACTCTGCCGCCTGCTGACCAAGGCGCCGGCGCAGGAAGGCGCATCGAAGCCGGCGCAGCCGGTGACGAGCCCGGCGCAGATCGTATCGGCCGCCGAGACGGCGCCGGCCGCGCCGCACGCGTGAACGCCTCCTCTGACAGTGCAAAGACGCCGCTCGGTGAATTGATCGGGCGGTTGTCGGCCCTGCATCAGAAGCGCATTGATCTCGGGCTCGAGCGGATGCACCGCCTGCTCGAGCGGCTCGGCCACCCCGAACGCAAGCTGCCGCCGGTGATCCACATTGCCGGCACCAACGGCAAGGGCTCGACGGTCGCCTATCTGCGCGCGACGCTGGAGGCGGCAGGCCTGCGCGTGCACACCTACACCTCGCCCTATCTGGTCCGCATCAACGAATGTTTTAGGCTCGGCCGCGTCGGCGGCGGCGTGCTGGTCGGCGACGATGAATTGCGCGCCGCGCTGGAGGAGGTCGAGCGCGTCAATGCCGGCGAAGCCGCGACCGTGTTCGAGTTGAAGACCGCTGCGGCGTTTCATCTGTTCGCGCAGAATCCGGCCGACGCCGTGCTGCTCGAAGTCGGCCTCGGCGGCCGGCTCGATTCGACCAATGTGATCGACACGCCTGCGGCCTGCGTGATCACGCCGGTCAGCATGGACCACATGGATTTCCTTGGGCCCACCCTGGCCTCGATCGCCGGCGAGAAGGCTGCGATCATCAAGCGCGGCGTGCCCGCGATTTGCGCCGAGCAGTTGCCGGAGGCGATGGCCGTGATCGAGGCGCAGGCCAAGCGCATGCGCGCGCCGCTGTTTGCCGCCAACGAGAGCTGGCACGTCAATGTCGAGCACGGGCGGCTGGTTTACTCCGACGACCGCGGCCTGATGGATCTCGCCGCGCCGCGCCTGTTCGGCCGCCACCAGTTCGACAATGCCGGCCTTGCGATTGCGACGCTGCGGGCGATTCCGACCTTCAAGGTCAACCACGCAGCCTTCGAGGCCGGCATCGTCGGCGCCGAATGGCCGGCGCGGATGCAGCGCATCACCGCGGGCAAGCTGCTCTCGTGGGGACCGCAGGGCTCGGAGATCTGGCTCGATGGCGGCCACAATGCCGAAGGCGGGCGAGTCGCGGCGGCCGCGCTCGGCGATCTCGAGGAGCGGGTGTCGCGGCCGCTGGTGGTGATCGCGGGCATGATGGCCAACAAGGATGCGCAAGCGTTCCTCGCCAATTTCGCCGGTCTTACCCGCCACATCATCGCGGTGCCGATCCCCGACACCGAGAACGCGATGCCAGCCGACCGCCTTGCGGATGCCGCGCGCAGCCTCGGCATGCGCATCGAGATCGCGCCCGGCATCGAGGCCGCGCTGCGAACGCTGTCGAAGCTGGCTTACGAGGTGCCGCCGCGCATCCTGATAACCGGCTCGCTTTATCTTGCAGGTCACGTGCTGGGCCTCAACGGCACGCCTCCTGCATAGAGGTTGCGTAGCCCCGACAGGAAATGCCAATGCGTTTTGCCGCGATCGCCGACGTCCATGGAAACTACCTTGCGCTGGAGGCAGTGCTCGCCGATATCCGCGCACAGGGCATCACCGACATCGTCAATCTCGGCGACATGCTGAGCGGCCCGCTTGATGCGCGCCGCACCGTCGAAATCCTGATGCGGCTCGATGCCGTGCATGTGCTCGGCAATCACGACCGCTATCTGCTCGACCGGCCCCCGGAGAAGATGGGTTCGTGGGACCGTCCCGCGCATGCGCAGCTCAATGCCGCGCAGCTCGACTGGCTGCGCACCCAGCCGATGACGCGCGTGTTCCGCGAGCAGGTTTTCCTCTGCCATGCAACGCCTGGGAATGACGAGATCTATTGGCTCGATACCGTGCACCCCGACGGTACCGTCGCGCTATCGCCGCTCGACCGCATCGAGCAGTTCGCGCAAGGCATCACCCAATCGCTGATTCTCTGCGCCCACACCCATCTCGCCCGCGCGGTGCGGCTTCGCGACGGAAGGCTGATCGTTAATCCCGGCAGCGTCGGCAGCCCCGGCTATCGCGACAAGCATCCGTTCCCGCACGTCGTCGAAGCCGGCACGCCAGATGCGCGCTATGCGATTCTTGAGCCAACAGTTGGCGGGTGGCAGGTGACGTTTCGTCACGTAGCCTATGATCACGAGGCGATGGCCGCGCTGGCACGGCGCAACAACCAGCCGGAGCTGGCGAACGCGCTGGCGTCAGGCTGGATCAAGTAGCGCCGCTTTGCTCCGTCGAGGCTTGCGGGTTTGACTTCGTGATAAATGCGCTTGTTATGAGCGTGAGTATCGAAGAGGGAGCGCGCAATGGACGACGGACAGGTCTGGCGAAGCGAATATGCGATCGAGACGTCTGCAACCGCAGAGACGATCTGGAGTATCTTTCGCGATGTGCCCGGTTGGAAAAACTGGAACGCAGGTATCGAGCAGATCGACATCGACGGGCCATTTGCGGCCGGCACCTGGTTCACGATGAAGCCTCCCGGCGAGGAGACGCTGCGCTCGCAACTGATCGAGGTCGGCGAGAACGTGTGCTTCGTCGACGAGACGCGGGTCGGCGATCTCGTCATCAAGGTCGCCCATCGCATCGAGCCGCTCGGACCGGCGCTCACGCGCATCGTCTATGCCGTCGACGCCAAAGGCCCGCAAGCGGCCGAAATCGGTCCGGCCGTCGCGTCGGACTTTCCCGATGTTCTGGCCAGTCTCGTCAAACTCGCCGAAGCGAGATCGGCATGATCGCCGCCGGCAAAAAGCAAAACGGCCGGCATGACGCCGGCCGTTTGGAAAAAATCGTCGCGTCGCGGATCAGACCGCCGACGTGATCCACTGCTGAAGCTTCGCCTTCGGCGCCGCGCCGACCTGGCGGGAGGCCATCTCGCCGCCCTTGAAGATCATCAGGGTCGGGATCGACATCACGCCATACTTCGACGCGGTCTTCGGGCTCTCGTCGACGTTGAGCTTCACGATCTTGACCTTGTCGCCCATCGCGCCGGCGATCTCGTCGAGAGCGGGGGCGATCATGCGGCATGGGCCGCACCACTCGGCCCAGAAATCGACGACGACAGGGCCGTTCGCCTTGAGCACTTCGGCTTCGAAATCGGTGTCAGAAACCTTGCCAACGGCCATGGGAGTACCTCACTCGGTTGAAAGAGAATCGGCGCGACGTGGAATCGCGCCCGGGATCATGGGGTGAACCTATGAACGGCTCCTTGCCGGGTCAAGGACGCTCACACCGAGATGAAGGGATGCCAGCGCCGCGTCCAGCGCGGGGGCCGAAATCTCCATATATTCAAGGGCCTCGGTCCAGAGCAGCACGGCCCGGATGGGCTTTTGGGGATAAAGCTGCGCCAGCACCGCCCGGTACAGCGCAAGCTGCCGAACATAGGCGGCGGGCGCATCAGTGGCGCTCTTCGGCGTGGCCTGATTGGTCTTGAAATCGACGATCAGGACCTCATCCGGACGCACGACCAGCCGGTCGATCTGCCCCGACACCAGCGCCGGCGACCGCCCCGGCCGGTCGAACTTACCTACAATGGCGACCTCCGCCCGGCTGCCGGCGGCAAAGACCGGGGCAAAACGCGGCTCCGTGGTCAGGGCGAGCACCTTGTCGGCCAGCGCAATGCGGTCGGCCTCCGGCCAGTCCGAGGCGTTGCGCGCCATGAAGCCGAGCGCGGCCTCGCGCCGGCGCTCGGCGGCGATGTCGGGCAGGGATTGCAGGAGGCGGTGCACCAGCGTGCCGCGCTGCAGCGCCAGCGCACGCGACTGCACTGATTCGCCCGACCGCACGCTGCGGCCCTCCTCGGCCGGCTGGCCGGACGGGCGCACGGCATCGTCGTCGACGGTCTCGCGCGGCGCCGGTGTCCGTAGCCAGTCCGGCAGCGCGATGGTCTGGTCCACGGATGTCGCCGGCGTGCCCAACGCCGCGACATCGTCGGGACGGGCGAATCGGGTGACCTTGCCGAGCGGCGTCTCGATCGTCTGCTTGTCGAGGCCGGAGCCGGCGAGACCGGTGTCGATGAGATCGTACCAGCTCAGCTTGCGCACCGTCCTCATGTTCCCGGGCATGCAGCCGCCGACGATCAGCCGGTCGGCCGCGCGCGTCATCGCGACATAGAGCAGGCGGCGGTATTCGTCCTCGGTCTCCTCGATCATCGCCTTGCGCGCATCAGCGACGGGTTTGGGATCGTCGGCCTTGCGCCCGGCCCAGACCACGACCTCGCCGCCATTGCCGCGCGGCACCTGGATCAACCGCAGCCGCTGCGAGTCCGCCGGCGACGACGTGGTGTCGACCATGAACACGACGGACGCTTCCAGACCCTTGGCGCCGTGCACGGTCATCACCCGCACCTCGTCGCGCGAGATCTCCATGTCGCGCTTCACCTCGGTGTCGGCCGAGCGCAGCCAGGCCATAAAACCCTGCAGCGAGGCCGGCGCCTTGCGCTCGTAGTTCAGCGCAAGCTCGAGGAATTCGTCGAGCGCGTCGTTGGCCTCATGGCCGAGTCGGCGCAGGATGCGCGCACGGCCGCCGTCGCCGCCAAGCAGCCAGGCGTAGAAGGCGAACGGCGTCTCCTCGCGGGCGCGGATCTCGCAGGCTTCCAGGCGCCGCAACGCCGTGGCGAATTTGGCGCTTGTCGATGCATGCTCGCCAAGCGCGCGGCGCAGCGAGCCCTTGCGATCCCAGGCGAGCTGGAACAAATCGTCGTCATCGAGTCCGAACAGCGGGCTCTTCAGCGCGACCGCGAGCGCGAGGTCGTCCTGCGGCAGCAGCAGCGCGTCGGCAAGGTTCATCAGGTCGATGATGCCGATGTGCTCAGTGAGCTTGAGCCGGTCGGCGCCGGCGACGGGGATGCCGGCGTGCTTCAGCGCCTGGATCACCGCGTCGAACGCGTTGCCGCGCCGGCGCACCAGGATCAGCATGTCGCCATAGCGTAGCGGACGGCGCTCGCCCTCGTGCCCCGTCAGCGCCCCGCTCTCGACCAGCCGCTTGATCTCGGCCTGGATGCGGCGCGCGAGCTTGACCTCGGGGCTGGTGACCGCGACGCCGTCGAACGGCGCGCGCCAGCCCTCGATGTCCTGCCTGTCGTCGGCTTCAGCCAGGTCCCACAGCTCGATCACGCTGGGGCCGGCATCGGCGAGCGCGTTGTGCAGGGGATGGCCGATATCGATCGAATGGATGCTCTTGTAGATCTGGGGTTCGCGGAAGACGTGGTCGACCGAATGAAGGATCGCGGCACCCGAACGGAACGAATAAGTGAAGGCAACCGGATCGAACTTCAGGCCGGCAGATTTGAACTTGCGGTCAAGCTCCCGCTTGCGCTTGTCGAATTCGTGTGGGTCAGCGCCCTGGAACGAGAAGATCGATTGCTTCTCGTCGCCGACCGCGAACACCGTGCGGTTGAGCCCTTCGCGCGCGCCTTCGCCTGCAGTGAACTCGGAGATGATGTGCGCGACGATGTCCCATTGCCGGGGGCTGGTGTCCTGGGCCTCGTCGATCAGCACGTGGTCAACGCCGCGGTCGAGCTTGTAATGCACCCAGCCCGAGGAGACGCGGTTCAGCATCGCCAGCGTCTTGTCGATGAGATCGTCGTAGTCGAGTAGCCCGCGCTCCTGCTTCTCGCGCCGGTAGTTCGCTGCAGCCGCGGTCGCGATGTGCAAGAGAGCGGCCGTGCGGTCGCGCATGACCACTGCGCGGCGCTTCTCGATCAATCCGGCGAGGCGCTGCACCTCGGCTTCGAACAGGCGGGATACGGATGGGTTGTGCTCGCCGAACTTTTTGGTCAGCACCGCCTTGCGCGGCAGCTTGTCGTCGGTGAGGAAGACGCAGAGATAGGCATCGACCTGCGCGCTGCCGGAAAACATCTTGGCTTCGCGGAGCCGGCCCGCCTGGTCGTTGTCCGACTTGCTGCCGTCCTCCAGTGCAAAGGCGATATCGTCCCAGCGCGAGCGTGGCAGAAACGGACCGTCGAGGATCTCGGTCTCGACGTCCTCGATGCGGTCGTTCCCATCAACGCCCAGCACCGCGGCCATCTGCGCCGCGGCCGCTTCCGCGTTGCCGGCCTCGTCGGTCCAGGCCATGAAATGATCGCGGCTGAGGCAGGCTTCGCGCACGACCTCCTTGAAGGTGACGTCGGCGGCACTCGCCATCGCCGTCAGCAGCGCACGGCCGGTGACACTGTCAGGATCGCGCGCGGCCTCCAGCAGCACCTTCAGATTGGCACGCTCCATCATGTCGGTCTGGTCGCGCTCGTCGATGACCGAGAAGCGCGCGGGCACGTTGGCCTCGAACGGGAATTGCTGGAGCAGGCGCGTGCACAGCGCGTGGATGGTCTGCACCTTCAAGCCGCCCGGCGTCTCCAGCGCGCAGGCGAACAGCTTTCGCGCGTCGCGGCGCAGTTTTCGATCCGGATGCGGGATGCCGACGGCGCGGATCGCCGCATCGAGCCCGGCATCATCCAGCGTCACCCAGTGACCGAGCGTCGTGAACACGCGCTCGGCCATGTTGGCGGCGGCCGCCTTGGTGAAGGTGATGCAGAGGATCTTTTCCGGCGGCACGCCCGACAGCAACAGGCGGATCACGCGTTGCACCAGCACATGCGTCTTGCCCGAGCCGGCATTGGCCGACACGAAGGCCGACGCGGTCGGATCGGACGCACGCGCCTGCCGCGCGCGCACCTCGTCGGGGATGGGACGCGGCAGCTTCACCATTCCTCGATCCCCAAGCCGCCGGCCGCCGACCATTCCTTGATGCGGGCGAGGTCGTCATAGGTGCCGTAGCGGTTCGTCCACATTGGCAGGTTCAGCGAAGTGTAGGGCTGATTCTCGTCCTCGAAGGCCCGGATCAGCGCCTCCAGCTTGGCCCGCGCCTCCGCGGCGGCCGTATCCGGCGGCTGCGGCTCGTCGCCCTGCTTGTACTTGAGCTCGAGGATGCGCTCCTCGCCCGGCGGATTGTTGCCGCTGAGGCGGACATAGACGAGCTGGCTCACGGATGCGCCGGCATCGATGTCAGGGAAACCGCCCTCGCGCAGGATCGCCGCTTCCAGCGTCAGTTGCGGCGACAGGCCCATGCGGACCTGTTTGCCAGTCGGGGGCTGGCCGGTCTTGTAGTCGAGGATGGCGTAGCCGCCGCCCTGGCGCCGCTCGATGCGGTCGGCGCGGGCGGAGAGGCGGAAGCTGCGCGCGGGATCGAGCTGGATCGAAATCTCTCCGCGCGTCTCCGCATTGATCGCCTCGATCGCCTCGCGCCGCACGGTTTCCCATTCGCCGAACCATCGTGCGATGCGCTGGAAGCGCGGCCACCACAGCGCGCGCGCCTCGGGGCGTTCCATCAGCGGCGCAAAATGCTTCTCGCCGATCGCGCGCAGCACGCGCGCGGGATCGGCGGGCAACCGCGTGGCATAGATTTCCGTGAATTCGCCGATAGCTTCGTGAATCGCCGAGCCGCGGTCGGCGGCCGACAACGGCATGTCGACGGGATCGAGCGCATCCAGCCGCAGGATGTATTTTGCGTAGATCGTGTAGGGATCGCGCAGCCAGTCCTCGATCGCGGTCACGGACATTTTCAGCGGCCGCGTCGCGCGCGGCGGCCGCGGCTCCGGCTGCTGGATCGGCCTGACCTCGTCGGGCTGGTCCAGCGCGCCTGCGAACTGCACGTATTTTTCGCCGGCACGAATGGCCGCCTTCCAGAGCTCGTCGCCCGCCACCGCTTCCAGCCGATGCAGGAAGCGTGATGCCACCGCCGGCGCGCCGCCAGCCTTGGCCGAGTGGGTGAGGATCACCTCGTCGCCGCCGAGCAGCTGCGCAAAGTCGTGCGCGGAGAGGCCGATACGCCGCTCCGGCAGATCGAGCCCGAGCTCGTGCCGCATCGGCCGGCTGAGCCAGGGATCGATGCGCGGCGCCGGCGGCCAGACGCCCTCGATCAGGCCGCCGACGATGACGCGATCGGCCTGCATCAGGCGCGATTCCAGTGGACCGTAGATTTGCAGCCGCGCGCCCGGCCTGTCGCGACGCCGCACGGCGCGGTCGCCGAAGGCGGTCTGGAAAACGTCCGCGTAGTCGGGCAGCTGCACCATCAATCCGCTGGTCGTGCCGCCGCGCAGGAGATCGTCGAAGGCGCCGGCAAGCGCGAGGCCTTCGCGGTCCTCGAAAGCGAGCGGAATGCCCAGCTCGTCGCGCGACAGCTCGATCATGATCTCGCGGTGCCGGTGCGCGAGCTCGGCGAAGTCATAGGGCTTCGGCGGCGGCAGGCTCTCGATCGGCGCCAGCGCCTTCTGCAAGGCATCGATCAGCGCCTGGATGCGATCGAGATCCTCGGCGTTCAGACGCGCGCGGGTTTCTGCCCTATGAAGCGCAGAGACTTCGCCGCGCCACAGCTTTGCAAGCTCGTCGCGAAAACGGTTGAATTCGCGCAACAGGCCGGCCGTGCCCGCCGGCGGACGTGTGCCGCGCAGGACCGCGAGTTCGAGGTCTTCGATCGCCGCCTTCCATGCGCCGGGCGTGCGACCGAGCGGGCACAGCGGATGCTTCAGCATCGCCAACAGCGTCGGCGGCTCCAGGCCCTTGGTCGCCGCTTCCGCCACAAGCCGCGCAAAGACGCCGGCGGAGGTTTCCATCAGGACGTCGCCGCCGGAATCGTCGAAATCGAGATCCCAGCGCGTCAACGCGGCCATCACCCGCCGTGCCAGGGCGCGGTCAGGCGTCACCAGCGCCGCCGTTTTGTCGAGATGACGCGCCTCGCGCATTACGATGGCGATCGCGAGCGCTTCCATCTCGGGATTGGGAGCCTCGACGACCGCGAGATTCTTCATGCCACCGGTGATCTTCGCGGCGACATCCGGCTGCTTCAGCCGGTCGTGCCAGACTTCCGTCTTGGCAGAGGGCCGCATCGATTCGGAGGCGAGCAGATCGCGACCGTCTTCTGCCGGCGGCTGCAAAATCTCGACGTCGCTGCGCTTGATGCCGAAGCGATCGAGCAGCGCGTGCATGGCATATTGCGGATGGTTCGAGGCCGGGTGCTCTGCGAACTTGCCGAGCGAGTCGCGAACGCCGCCGATGGTTCGCCAGGCGTCGTCGTCGAGATCGGTGTCGAGGCCCGGCAGCACGACGGCACCATGCGGCAGTGAAGCGACCGCGCGCAGGAATTTTGCGGTCGCCGGCATCGAGCCGGTCGAGCCGGCCGCGATCACGGGGCCATGCTGATGCGCGGTCAGGCGTTTGGCTTCCGCTTCGATCAGTTGGTCGCGTCGCGCCGCAGGCTCGATGCGCTTGATCTCGGCGAGATGAGCGGGCCAGGCGATGCGCGCGATGCGCAGGAATTCGAGCGAGTGCTGCCAGTAGCGGTCGAGGTTGTCAGGCACGAGGCCGTCGAGCGCGCTCCAGTCGACGCCACGCGTGACCATGTCGTCGATCAGGCGCGCGAGGTCGCCGGCGAGAGCCAGCGTTGAGGCAGGGCCACCGACCACCAGCGGCGCCAGCACCGGGCCCTTGGCCCAGGCCGCGACGAGCTGCGCCAGCGTCAGCCGCCGCTCGAGCTCGCCGAGCCGCGGCGGAATGTCCAGCGGCGTCGCGCTGGAAAACTGCTCGCCCTCGTCGGCAAAAGCGAGCTCGTCCTCGTCGATGTCGCCGAGCGCGACGATGCGCGGCAGCACCACCGCGTCCGCTTTCATTTCGTCGAGGAAGATCTCGCGGACGACGCGCATCGCGCGCCTTGTCGGCAAATACAGCGTGGCGTCGGCCAGCCGCGCCGGTTCCTTGCGGGCCTCGAATCCCTCGACCAGCCGGCCGTCGAGCAGGGCCGTGACGACCGTGCGCAGGAACGGAACTGAGATGGGAACGCTGAAAACACGCATGGGCTGCCTGATTCGGGGATCAGGGCAATATAGGCAGGCGGGCTCGAATGGTCATGGGTGGAGGGGAGGTCTTTCCCCGCTCTCCCACTGTCATTCCGGGGTGATGCGAAGCATCGAACCCGGAATCTCGAGATTCCGGGTTCGCGCTTGCGCGCGCCCCGGAATGACGGGGAGGCTTACGCCACGCTCTCCAAAAACGCCTCTTCCGCGGCGTGCACGGCATCGGGCGTGCCGACATGCATCCAGACGCCGTCGAGGCGGAGGCCGAACAGCCGCTCCTGCTCGTTGGCGCGGTCGAACATCTTTGTCAGCGAGAACTCGCCCTGCGGCGCACCGGCGAAGATCGACGGCGACAGGATCGCAGCGCCGGCATAGACGAACGGGACGACCTCTTTCTCCTTGCGCTTGCGCAAGGCGCCGTCGGGCAGCATGCCGTAATCGCCGCGGCCGCTATAGCCGATGCTGGTCGCGGTCGGCGCCATCAGCAGCAGGATGTCCATGCGCTCAGGATCGAAGTTTTCGGCAAGGCGCGTCAGATTGGAGCGCACGCCGTCGATCCACAGCGTGTCGGAATTGACGTGGAAGAACGGCGCATCGCCGAGCAGCGGCAGCGCCTTGACCACGCCACCACCGGTGCCGAGCACCTGGTCGCGCTCGTCCGAGATGGTCACGTGCGGAAGCTGACGCGATGCGACGTGGTCGATGATCTGGTCCGGTAGGTAATGCACATTGACGACCGCCTCGGTCACGCCGGCATGGCCGAGCTTGTCGAGCACGTGGTCGAGCAGCGGCTGCCCGGCCACCGGCACCATCGGCTTCGGCATCTTATCCGTCAACGGACGCATGCGCAGGCCGAACCCTGCGGCGAGCACCATGGCTTTGGTCGGCTTGACGGACATCCTTTGCCTTCTCAGAACTCTTCTGTCTCGGATCTTATGTCTCGGACCCACTGGTTTCGCGTTTGCAGCAAATTCTAGCACGGGACTTCATCAGCCGCACCGCGTCTCAACCGCCTTAACCACCCGCCGTGACGGTTGTACGACGGGTGTTGCCGTTACGCCCCAACGGCGGTGGAACGCGCCTTTTTCTTCTTGTCGCCGACCTTCAGGAAATTGACGCCGATCTGGTCGCCATTGACCCAGGCCAGTTCGCAGCGCCGGTACGCAAGTCCCGTGGACGACAGCAGCAGGAAGAATTCCTTCAGATGCAGGCCCTCGACCGAACCGTCGATGGTCAGCTTGGCGCCACTTTCCGAGACGTCCTCCATGGTGCAGTCGCGCCGCCAGGTACCGTCGATTCCCATCATCTGGGCCGGTATCCCGCGTTCGAAAACAACCCGGCTGTTGCCGCGCTGATCCGTCTTTACCGCCATCTGCCCCGCTCCAGCCCGTATTTATCCGGCTGCCTCGCCGCCAGAATAGCGACGTCTTGGCTAACAGCCGGTAAATCGGGCCCGAATCAGGCTTGTGGCGGGCTTTGAGGTGGCGGCACGTTGGCGAGATACCAGTCGCGCAAATGGCTGAGCGCGGGATGCGCCAGCGAGCGCTGGAGATAGGTCCAGATCCGCGGCTGGTGGCGCAGATAATGCGGCTTGCCGTCGCGGCGGTTGAGCCGCGCGAAGGTGCCGAGCAGCCGCGTGTTCCGCTGCGCCGACATGATCGCATAGAGCTCGGCGAAGCCGGCCGCGTCGAAGCTCGCATCATCAGCGCGCCGCGCCTTGATGTAGCGCGACAGCAGCGTCAGCTCGATGTTTTCAGGGACGTCGATGCGGGCGTCCTGGAGCAGCGACACCACGTCGTAGGATTGCGGCCCGAGCACGGTGTCCTGGAAGTCGATAACGCCGACGCGCTCGATGCCGCTGCGCTCCCCGAGCCAGATCAGATTGGGCGAGTGATAGTCGCGGATGATCCAGGTCCTCGGCGTGGCCAGCGGCTTCTTCAGCAGCTCGCGCCACATCGCAAAAAATTCCGCGCGCTTTTCATCGCTCAGCGGCGCGTTGCGATCGGGCAGATACCATTCCGGCATCAATCCGATCTCGATCAGCATCGCTTCGACGTCGAAGACGGGGATGTCGTAGGTCTGCCCATCCAGCGGCAGCGTCTCCGGCAGCGACTTGCCATGCAGCATCGCCAGCACGTCGGTCGCGGCCTCGTAGCGCTCGGCAATCGGGCGCGGCGGATCGCCTTCGATCACGCCCTCGCTGCCGAAGTCTTCCGAGATCAGGAAGCCGTGGTCGAGATCGAAATGATGGATCGCAGGCGCGGAGATTCCTTGCGCGCGCAGACCCTCGTCGATCGCGACGAACGGCCTCACGTTCTCGGCGAGATGCACAGCGGCGCTATAGGACCTCCCATTGTAGAGGGCGGCGCCATCGGGCCGCTGCGGGAAGTTCATGAGGATGACGATCTCGTCGCCGCGCAGCAGCCGCGCATAAGAGCGGGTCGAGGCATCGCCGTTCATGCGCCGTCGCGTTGCATCCATATAGCCGGACGCATCGAGGAATTCCCGTAGCGCCTGCAGCCGCGCGACCTGCGCCGCGCCCTTGCCATAACCGGTGATCTCGACGGCGCGTGCGTTCGAGCCCAGCGCCGGCCGATGCGTCAGTGCGATGTCGATGCGATCCGCCGGCATGGCCGATGGCGCTCGCTCCGGCCATTCGATCAGCACCAGTGTGGCATCCGGCAGCGGCGACAGCCCGATCTCCTCGAGCTCGCTCTCGTCCTCGACGCGGTAGAGGTCGGCATGCATCACCGCGAAGGGCGGCAGCTCGTAGCCCTGCACCAGCGTGAAGGTCGGGCTCGGCACCTCCAGCTCTTCGTCGCCGGCGAGGTAGCGGATCAGCGCGCGCGCGGCCGCGGTCTTGCCGGCGCCGAGATCGCCGGTGAGGGTGATGACATCGCCGGGGCCGACCAGCAGGGCAAGATCGGCCATCAGTTGCGTGGTGGCCGTCTCGTTGTGAAGCGGGACGGAGAGTTTGGTGGGCTCTGTCATTCGGCGGCGTCGCGATGCGCCGCCTGGTCGGTCGGGAAGTCGCAGATCACGACCGTGCCCCGGCCGACGATCGAATCCACCCGCACCTTGCCGCCATGCAGCTCGACGAAGGAGCGCACCAGCGACAGGCCGAGCCCGGCGCCGCGGTGACGCGAGCCCTGCGAGCGGCTTTCGAACCAGTTGAACACCTTGTCCTTCATGTCGGCAGGTATTCCAGGCCCGGAATCTGTCACAGTGAAGACCACACTGCGTTCGGTGCGCCGCGCGCTGATGCCGACGGTGGAATCCTGTGGAGAAAACCCGACGGCGTTGGCGAGGAGGTTATAGAGCACCTGCACCACGCGCTTCTCGTCGCCGACGAAGCTGCCGACATCGGGCGCGATCTCGACCTTGAGGCGGATGCGGTCGGTGGCGAGGCGGTCCTGGATGCCCTCGGCGGCGAGCTCGATGGTCTTGCTGACGTCGACGGGCCCGAGTTCCAGCTTCATCGCGCCGGCATCGATGGTGGCGAGATCGAGGATGTTGTTGGTCAGCGCCAGCAGGGCGTTGGTCGATTTGGTGACGTAGTCGAGATATTCGGCCTGCTTCGGCGTCAGCGGCCCGGTCGAGGGATCGCTGAGGAAATGCGCGAAGCCGATGATGGTGGTGAGCGGCGAGCGCAGCTCGTAGGAGACGTGGTGGACGAAATCCACCTTCATCTGGTCGGCGGCTTCCAGCGCCTCGTTGCGCTCGCGCAGCGCGCGCTCGACATTCTCGGTGTCGGTGATGTCCTGGAACGTCAGCATGGTCGCGCCGTCGGGCAGCGGCCGGATCATGCCGTCCAGCACGCTGCCGTCCTTGCGCTCCAGCTTCAGCGGCACGTCGGCGCGGTTCTCGATCGAGGTGATGGCCTCGCGGATCTGCCGCCAGACCTGCGGCTCGTCGAACAATTGATGACACCAGCCCTCGACGGTCTGGATGTGCGGCTCGTCGCGCATGGCGTCGCTCGACAGCTTCCACATCCGCACGAAGGCCGGGTTGAACAGCTGCGCCTTGCCGTTGCTGCCGAACACCGCGACGCCCTCGGCGAGACTGTCCAGCGTCTCGCGCTGGACGCGGATCATGCCGTCGAAGCGGCGGGCCAGCTCGAGGCTCTCGGTGACGTCGTCGAACAGATAGGTGACGCCGCCTTCCGGGTTCGGCGTGGTGACGACGGAGAGCGCGCGGCCGTCGGGCAGATACCAGGTGTCCTTGGCGGTCTCGACCGCGCGATAGGCCTCGTGCAGCTTGGCCTTCCAGGCGCGGAAATCCGGCTGCTCCGGCAGCTTGCGCGCGGCGCGGAGCTGGTCGAGCACGCTGGAATCATCGGGATTGGCGTCGAGGAAGGTGCGGTCGAGGTCCCACAGCCGGCGGTAGGAATCGTTGTAGAAGGCAAGGCGCCGATGGCCGTCGAACACGGCGACGCCGGAGGAGAGCTGGTCGAGCGTGCGGCGATGCGCCTCCGCCATCCGCACCAAGGCCGAGCTGAGCGCATCCGCCTCGCTGGCATCGATGGCGACGCCGACGCTGCCGCTGCCGACATTGACGGCGCGGACGTCGTACATGCGCCGCTCACCACTGACGACGATCGGCAGCCGCGAGGTGAAGCTGGCGGCATCCTTCAGCCCCCGCTCCATCGCGGTGCGGTCGGCGCTGTCGAGCAGCTCGAGCTTGCGCTCATGGGCGTCGGCGATGCTGGCAGCCTCGGTGGCGCGGACATAGGCCGGATTGGCATAGGTGAGCGCGCCGTTTTCGCCCTTGGCCCAGATCGGCCACGGCGCGGCGGCGGCGAAGCCGCGCAGCATCTCGGTCTCGTCGGAGAGCGCCTTGTAGCGCAGATGGGTCTCGGCGAGATCACGCCGCAGGCCGGAGAGCTCGCGAATCCGGACAATGGCCTGACCGCCGATGGCGCGGCCGATGGCTTCCAGCGTGTGGCCATGCGCGGTGGTCAGCGTCAGCTGGAACCCGTCGCCACGGTCGCGCAGCGCATCGACCGCATGATCCATCTGCAGCGCGGGTTCCGGCGGGAGCCAGGTTCCAAATGCCAGCACGCGCTGCGGCGAGGAATCGCGCGGCAGCACCATCGAGATGTCGCCGGAGATCTGCGCGCGGTTGTCGCCGGCCGGCCAGGAGATCAGGATCTGCGGCTCGGCGAACAGCAGCGCGCCGAAGCGGTCGGCCTGCAGCTGCAGCTCGCCGATCCGCGCGCGCAGCCGCGCCTCGGTCTTCGCCCTGCCCACGCGCGTGCGCATCAGCAGGATCGCGGCCACGACCGAAAAACCGAGCAAGGCCAGCGCGGTGGCGAGCACCGCGAGTTCCTGCCGGTTGAAGTCCAGCAATATGGAGAGGGTGTCGACGAGGTCGGCGGCCTCGGCCGGCGCAGCCGGCAGCAGCGCCGCGAAAGCGCCTCCCAACAAGCTGTTGCGCGCCAACGATGTGCACGACAGCAGCGTCCGACGCATCGACACGATCACGCCTGACATAGTTGCCCCAAGACCGCACGGATTTACGCGCGGCGACCCCCGCCGCACGCGAATCAAAAGACAATACCCCCACCGCGACTCCACCGGTAAGAGTCCAGATCGTGAACGCAAACGCGGCCCGAAAAAAATGCCGGCAGCGCGGTTCCGGATGCACGTAGTTCTTCGGGTGATTCGGCTGGAATTGCCGTGTGTTAGCGGCCGGTGGAGCCGAAGCCGCCGGCACCGCGATCGGTCGCGGACAAGGTCTCCACCGGAACCAGCGCGGCCTGCACCACGGGCGCGATCACCATCTGCGCGATGCGTTCGCCGCGCTTGATCACGAACGGCACTGCGCCGTGGTTGATCAGGATCACCTTAATCTCGCCGCGGTAGTCGGCGTCGATGGTTCCGGGCGAGTTCAGCACCGTGACGCCGTGCTTGGCGGCAAGCCCCGAGCGCGGCCGCACCTGTGCCTCGTGCGCGGGTGGCAGGGCGATCGCAAGGCCGGTCGGCACCAGCGCATATTGGCCGGGCGCGAGCGTCATCGGCTCGGCATCCGGCACCGCGGCCATCAGGTCGAGGCCGGCGGCTTCCGCGGTCTGATAGGACGGCAGCGGCAGGCCCTCGGCATGGGCGAGGCGCTGCAGTTCGACGGTGACCTTCGTGCTCAAGATGCCGGCTCCCGGGATTTGTCGGTCACGCTTCTGGCGATGTGTGCGACCAGTTCGATGGCGACCTGTTCCTTGGTCATCACGGGCCAGGAATCAACTGCAATCTCTCCGCCCTTGCGGCTTAAGAGGTGGACAGTGTTGCGGTCGCCGCCCATCACGCCGGTCGCAGGCGAGACGTCGTTGGCGACGATCCAGTCGCAGCCCTTGCGGGCGAGCTTGGTCTTGGCGTTGTCGATGAGATGCTCGGTCTCCGCGGCAAAGCCGATCACCAGCGGCGGGCGCTTGTCGGTGAGCTTCGAGATCGTGGCGAGGATGTCGGGGTTCTCGACCAGCTGAAGCGGCGGCATGCCGGCTGACGTCTTCTTCAGCTTCTGCTCGCCCTCATTGGCGACGCGCCAGTCGGCGACGGCGGCGGCAAAGATCGCGATGTCGGCGGGCAGTGCCGCCTGGACCTGCTCAAGCATCTGCCGCGCCGACTCCACGTGCTTCACCGTGACGCCAGCGGGATCGTCGAGATCGACCGGGCCGCTCACCAGAATCACCTCGGCGCCCGCGGCCTGCGCCGCGGCGGCGATGGCAAAGCCCTGCTTGCCGGAGGAGCGGTTGGCGATGTAGCGCACCGGATCGATCGGCTCGTGGGTCGGACCTGCGGTGATCAGCACGCGCTTGCCGGCGAGCGGTTTCGGCACCGGCGGCCGCAGCAACCGCTCGGCGGCATTGGCGATCTCGATCGCTTCCGACATGCGGCCGACACCGGCCTCGCCCGCCTCCGCCATCTCGCCGGAATTTGGCCCGACCAGCACCACGCCGTCGCGCTGAAGCTGTGCAAGGTTGCGCCGAGTCGCGGCGTTGTTCCACATCAGCGGGTTCATCGCCGGTGCCAGCAGGATCTTTCTGTTGGTGGCGAGCAGGATGGCGCTGGCGAGATCGTCGGCATGGCCGTTCGCCATCTTCGCCATCAGATCGGCGGTCGCCGGTGCCACCACGATCAAGTCGCAGCCGCGGGCGAGACGGATATGGCCGGCGTCGAACTCGCTCTGGGGGTCGAACAGGTCGGTGTAGACGCGCTCATGCGAGAGTGCGCTCACCGCCAGCGGCGTGACGAACTGCTGCGCGGCCTTGGTCAGCACGCAGCGGACCTCGACACGGCGCTCCTTCAGCCTTCGGATCAGGTCGAGCGACTTATAGGCCGCAATCCCGCCGCCGATGATCAGGGTGACGCTGGCCTCGGGAGCAGCGCCCGTGCGCTGGGGCGTCGGGGCGGTGGACTGTGCCGGGGGCGCCGAAAACGGCGTCAGCGGCTCCTCGCGGCCCTCGATCAGTTCCCGCAGGATGACCCGGACCTCTTCCTCGACCGACCTGCGGTTCTTGGCCGAGCGCAGCCGCAAATAGGTTTTGACGGCATCGTCGAGCTTGCGGATGGTCAGGCTTGCCATGACGCCCCTCCAGCACGGAATGATAGCGATGCTATCACTCGTATGATTGCAGTGCAATCATAGATTCCGGACGGCGATCAGGATCCCGATGAAGGTCGCGGCGATGATCCAGAGCGCCACGGTGCGCCAGCGGTTCTTGCGGCCCTCGCTGCGGCCCATGGCCGCAATGCTCTCCGGCGACAGCCGCAGGCCCTCCCGCGTCATGGTCTCGAGCTGCTCGAGCACCACGACGGAGCGCTGCGCGATGTCGGGCAGGCGCATCAGCACGCGCGCGAGCTCGCCGGTGCCGGACAGCGCGCCCTGCACCCGGCCGATCGGGCCGAGATTGCGTTCGATCCATTCGCGCACCACGGGGTCGGCGACCTTCCAGATGTCGAGCTTGGGATTGAAGCCGCGCGCCACGCCTTCGACGACGACCATGGTCTTCTGCAGCAGGATCAGCTCGGGCCGCGTCGTCATGTCGAACAGCCCGGTGACCTCGAGCAGCAGCGTCAGCAGCCGCGCCATCGAGATCTCCTCGGCGGTGCGGTTGTGAATGGGCTCGCCGATGGCGCGGATGGCTTGCGCGAAATTCTCGACCGAATGGTGCGCGGGCACATAGCCCGCCTCGAAATGCACTTCCGCCACGCGGCGATAGTCGCGGGTGATGAAGCCAAGCAGGATCTCGGCGAGGAAGCGCCGCTCCTTCATCCCCAGCCGGCCCATGATGCCGAAATCGACCGCAACGAGGCGGCCAGCGTCATCGAGGAACAAATTGCCCGGATGCATGTCGGCGTGGAAGAAGCCGTCGCGCAATGCGTGGCGCAGAAAGCTCTGGATCACCTTGCGGCCGAGATCGGGCAGGTCGACCTGCGCCTCTTGCAGGCGCTTGTGATCGTTCAGCGCGATGCCGTCGATCCATTCCATCGTCAGCACGTTGTGCGTGGTGCGGTCCCAGTCGACGGTCGGCACGCGAAAATCAGGATCGTCGCCTGTGTTCTCCGCCATCTCCGACATTGCAGCCGCTTCCAGCCGCAGGTCCATCTCCATCGCGACCGAGCGCGACATGGTGTTGATGACCTCGATCAGGCGCAGCCGCCGCGCCTCGGCCGAATAGGTCTCGGCCTTGTGCGCAACGTAGAAGAAATCGGAGAGGTCGCGGCGGAATCGCGCGGCCACGTTGGGCCGCAGCACCTTGACCGCAACAGGCTTGCGAACACCGTCGCGCGACACCTCGCCGCGATGCACCTGTGCGATCGAGGCTGCCGCGACCGGCGGGCCGAGACTCGCGAATACGTCCGTCAGCGGACGCTCCAGCGAGCTCGCGATCACGGCTTCCGCTTCGGCTTGCGAGAACGGCGGCAGCCGATCCTGAAGGCTTTCCAGGTCACGCGCGATGACGACGCCGACGACGTCGGGACGCGTCGCCAGAAACTGCCCGAGCTTGAGATAGGCCGGGCCCATCCGGGTCAGCGCGCGCGTCAGCCGTGGTCCGTGCTTTGGACCGCGCCGTTCGACGAGGCGCGCAAGCTTCAGCGCGAGCTGGCCTGGCGGCGGCACGAGGCTCGGATCGACGGAACCGAACACGCCCTCGCGCGCGAACACGAGCGCGGCGCGGATCAGGCGCGAAATGTGGGTGAAAGCAGAGATCACAAACGCCAGCCCGAATGCAGTGCGACGATGCCGCCGGAGAGTGTCTGCCAGCTCACACGGGAAAAGCCGGCTTCGCGGATCATGTCGGCGAAGGCGGCAGGCTTCGGAAACTTGCGGATCGATTCGACGAGATATTGGTAGGACTCGGCGTCGCCCGTGACCATGCGGCCGAGCGGCGGGATCACCTTGAACGAGAACAGATCATAGAGCTTGTCGAGCCCGGGCATCTCGACGGTGGAGAATTCCAGGCACAGGAAGCGACTGCCGGGCCTCAGCACGCGATAGGCCTCGCGCAGCGCAGGGTTGATCTGCGGCACGTTGCGAATGCCGAAAGCGATCGTATAGGCGTCGAAGCTGCGGTCGGCGAAGGCGAGCGCCTCGGCGTTGCCTTCGACGAAATCGACCTGGGTCTCGAGATGGCGCTTGGCGGCGCGCTCGCGCCCCACCGCGAGCATATCGGAATTGATGTCGCAGACCGTGGCGTGGAAGCCGGGGCCGGCCGCCTTGGCGGCACGGAACGAGATGTCGCCGGTGCCGCCGGCGACGTCGAGCAAGGCGAACGGCCGGTCGCTCCTCGGCGGGTCCAGCGCGTTGATCATGATGTCCTTCCAGACCCGGTGCAGGCCGCCGGACATCAAATCGTTCATCAAGTCATAGCGCGACGCCACGCTGTGAAACACATCGTTCACCAGCGTCTGCTTGTCCCCCAGGGGGACGTCTTTGAAGCCAAAATGCGTGGTTTCGCCCGGCCGATCCATTACTCTACTCCACGAGGCGGACCATAGCGCGGCCGCCGCAATGGCGCTATCACACCGCCCTCATAAGGTGAATGCCTGACCATGCCTGAATTGCCCGAAGTCGAGACCGTCCGCCGCGGCCTTCAGCCCGTCATGGAGGGTGCGAAGATCGTCGTCGCGGAGGCCCGCCGGCCGGATCTGCGCTTTCCGTTCCAGCCGGACTTCGTGGCCCGGCTCCAGGGGCAGGTCGTCACGGGGCTTGGCCGCCGGGCAAAATATCTCATGGCCGATCTCGCCTCCGGCGACGTGTTGCTGATGCATCTGGGCATGTCGGGCTCGTTCCGCGTCATCAAGCCGGATAACGGCACGGTGCTCGGCGAGTTTCACTATCCGAAGGGCAAGGACTCCGCGCACGACCACGTGCTGTTTCGGATGTCCTCGGGCGCCGACATCGTCTTCAACGATCCGCGCCGCTTCGGTTACATGAAAGTGATCGCGCGCAACGCGCTCGAGGACGAGCCGCTGTTGCGCGGGCTCGGTCCCGAGCCGCTCGGCAACGCGTTCGACGCCGCGATGCTGGCCCGGTCCTGCGAAGGCAAGAAGACGAATCTGAAGGCCGCGCTGCTCGATCAGCGCGTAGTGGCCGGCCTTGGCAACATCTATGTCTGCGAGGCGCTGCACCGCTCGCATCTGTCGCCGCGTCGGATCGCGGCAACGCTGTCGACCAGGAAGGGCGAGCCGACCGATCATGCAAAGCGACTGGTTGGTGCGATCCACACCGTGCTGAACGATGCGATCAAGGCCGGCGGCTCCAGCCTGCGCGATCACCGCCAGACCTCGGGTGAGCTCGGCTATTTCCAGCATTCGTTCAAGGTCTATGACCGCGAAGGCGAGAAATGCACGACGCCGCGCTGCGGCGGCACGATCAAGCGCTTTACCCAGAACGGCCGGTCGACCTTCTGGTGCGCGAAATGTCAGAAGTGAGTGTGAAGGTCGAAGCCTGAAAGCGCGAACTCGTAGCCCGGATGGAGCGAAGCAATCCGGCCGGGCTGGGGGCCGGATTGCTTCGTCGCTGGGGCCTTTCCGGATGGAGAAGGGCCGGCTGCCGTCTGAGCGATCGCCCTGCTCAGGTCGCCAGGGTCGTGGTCTCGTCTGCCGCAAGCTCGGCGGCGACGTGCAGCATGCCGTCCGCAACCGAGATGTCCTGGTCGATCAGGACATTGGTCGTGGCTTCGAGCTCGAGCCGGGTCTCGATCCAGCGCCAGAGGCCGCGGATCTCGTCTGCCGATTTGCCGTTCGGCGCGAATTCGCTCACCGCGAGGCCGCTGGCGAGCGAGTCCTGGTGGTCGTTGCGCATCACGATCAGCGGGCGCGCGAGCACATCAGTGAGATCGAGCGCCGCTTCCTCGGCGAGGCTGTTCGCGGCGTTGTCGATGCGCTGGCCGCGGATCGGCGTCTGGTTCAGCACGAAGCTGTAGGGACGCTTCCAGGCGCGCGCGACGCTCAGCGTCGAGATGGTCGCCTCGATGTCGGCGACGCTCGGGCGGGCCGGGATCAGGCAGAGGTCGGAATGGCGGATCGCGGCGGTGGTGGCGGCGGAAAGGCCGGCCGCGGTGTCGACGATCGCGAGCTGGAGGCCGCTGTCGGCCAGCATCTTCAGGCGCGGCGCGATATCGGCGGCGTGATAGATCGGCTCGACCACAAGATCGTCGGTGGTGCGGCGGCGCTGCCAGTTGGAGAGGGTGCCCTGCGGGTCGGTCTCGATCAGTCGGACGGTGAAGCCGGCCTGCTTGGCTGCCAGCGCGAGGCCGATGGCAAGCGTGCTCTTGCCACTGCCGCCCTTTTGGGTGGCCAGTACGATCGTGTGCATTTGAAGTTCAATCCTTTGGAGTGCTGGGTCAGGGATACGCCACGCGAACGTGCATCGCTTCTGGATGCTGAGCTCTTCTCGCTCAGGACGTGCCGGCCCGATCCAAAGGGAGGATCGCGGAGGTCCGAATCAACGGTAACGATGATGGCGGAATCGGGAATGCCAGCTAACCCGTACCAATACTGGACCCGTAGTGGTACGTATGATGTGCTCGCCACCGTAAATAGAAAGGGCAGGCGAGATGAGCGGCAACTGGCGCGACCGGACGGCAACCACCTTTGACTGCCAGAAGATGCCGGTGGTCTCGAGTCGCGGCATGGTGGTCAGCAACCATCCGCTTGCCTCCAGTGCCGGTGCGGAGATGCTGGCCGCCGGCGGCAACGCCATCGATGCCGCGATCGCAACCCTGTTCACGCTGACCGTGGTCGAGCCGATGATGGTCGGCATCATCGGCGGCGGCATGGCGCATATCCGGCTCGCTGACGGCAGCCATCGCTTCATCGATGGCCAGAGCACGGTGCCATCGGCCGTTCACGACACCACGTACACCTCGAAGCCAGGTTCGGCGCATGACGTGTTCGACACTGTCGGCAACGAGAATCTCAACGGCCCGAAAGCGGTTGCCACGCCGGGCTCGCTGAAGGCCTGGTGCGAGACGCTGCAAAGGTTCGGCACCATGAGCCTTGCCGACGTCATGCAGCCCGCCATCAAGTATGCCGCGCGCGGCTATGCGGCGACGCCGTACCTGCACGAATGCATCAGCGAGTGCGCGGCCGAGATGCGCAAGGACAAGCCGATCGCGGCGGTCTTTCTGCCTGATGGCGAGCCGCTGAAGGTCGGCGAGCGCGTGGTGCAATCGGAATATGCCGAGACGCTGCGCACTATCGCCGATCACGGCGGGACAGCGCTCTACGAGGGGCCGCTCGGCGACATCCTCGTCGACTACATGGAGAAGGCCGGCGGCTTCATCCGCCGCAACGATCTCACCGGTTACAAGACCGTCGAGCGGCAGCCGATCCGCGCCGACTATCGCGGCTGGACCATTTTGGGCCCGCCGCCGCCCGCGGCGTCTGGCGTGCATATCGCGCAGATGCTGAACATCCTGGAAGGCTACGACATCGAAGGCCTCGGCTTCGGCACGCCGGAGACGATCCACTATCTTGCCGAGGTCCTGAAGATCGCCTTCGCCGATCGCGCTGCCGCCAGCGGCGATCCTGACTATGTCGGCGTGC
Organism: Bradyrhizobium iriomotense; assembly: GCF_018130765.1. Classification (GTDB taxonomy): domain Bacteria; phylum Pseudomonadota; class Alphaproteobacteria; order Rhizobiales; family Xanthobacteraceae; genus Bradyrhizobium; species Bradyrhizobium iriomotense_A. The sequence continues at coordinate 60,976 of NZ_JAFCJZ010000010.1, read as the reverse complement.
CCGTGGAGAGGCTGACCTCGAAAGCCTATGCCGAGGAGCGCCGCCGTGCGATCGATCCGGCACGGGCGCAGGCCTGGAGCGCCGGCGTGTCCCAGCTCGAAGGCGCGCACACCACGCACATGACGGCGGCAGATAGCTTCGGCAACGTGGTTGCGACCACGCAGACCATCAACAATCTGTTCGGCGCCAAGATCATGATCCCGGGCCTTGGGGCCGTCGCCAACAATTACATGAACCTGTTCGATCCGCGGCCGGGCCATGCGCTGTCGCTGGCGCCGGGCAAGCGCGTCACCACCTCGATGTCGCCAATGATGGCGCTGAATGGTGGCAAGCTGCGCTTTGCGTTGGGGCTGCCCGGAGGAAAGCGCATCTTCCCGAGCGCGATGCAGGCGCTGGTCAATCTGATCGACCACGGCATGAGCCTGCAGGAGGCGGTCGAGGCGCCCCGGGTCTGGACCGAGGGCAACGCGCTCGAGGTCGAGCTGAAGGTGCCGGAGAGCGTTCGCGTCAAACTCGCGGCGCTCGGCCACAAGGTGCAGCCCGTGGCGACCGTCGCCGGCGGCATGAATGCAATCGCGTTCGACGACGACGGCACCATGACCGGCGCCGCCTGCTGGCGCGCGGATGGCACGCCGGTCGGGATTTCGGGTGGGCTTGCGAAGGCCGGGGTCAGGTTCAGGCTGAGCTAGCTCTCGTGCCCCGGACGCGGCGCAGCACCATAAGCGCGTTCACGCGCGTCTTCGACGCGCTATGGTGATGCGCTGCAGAGCCGGGGCCCAGAGAGCTACTTGCACCGAATTTGCGGATGCATGGGTCCCGGCTCGGCGGAGCGGCATTTCATGCCGCTCCGCGTCCGGGACACGAGAGAAGCGCTATCCTCGCTGATCGCTACTTCCGCACGCAGATCACGCGCACGACGGCGGCTTTCGCGTCCGCCGATGTGCCGTTCGCGATCACGCCATTCGCTTTCAGGAAATCGCGCGCCGTCTCCGCGGAGACCATCACCGCCTGTGACGCCGGCACCGACGTCGCGGGCCCCGCGACCATCGCCGGCTTCAGCAGCGCGACGCCGGCGAACTTGCCGTCGCCGTCGATCGCGGGACCACCGGAGAAGCCGACCGCCGGTGGCGGCGACAGCGCGGAATCGCTTGATGTGACCGGCGCCAGCGCGCCCTTGACGCTCGACACGCCGGCCGCGCCGCCCTGGCTCTGCGGATCGGCGATGCCGATGACATCGACGCTCGTCTTCGCTGCGCCACTGGTGAGGCCGAGCGGCTTCAGGCCCCGCGCGCCATAGATGTGCAGCAGCGCGAGATCGTGCTCCTTGTCCTCGGCGAGGCGGTCGGCGCTGCCGAAGCCCGCGATGGTGATCGCCAGGCAGCTGTCGGTGACGAGGCGGTCGGCCAGAATCGCGCCGTCATCGCTGACGACGATGCCGGTGCCGTATTCGACATTCTTGCGCGGCGGCGGTCCGGCCATCGGGGTGGATGGAAACGCATTGAACGCGCTCGACATCGCGATCACGACCGGCTCGACCGTATTCTCCATCGCCTGGTCGTAGAGGATCGTCATGATGCGGACCTCGTCGCCTTTGAAGGTGCCGCGCACGTAGAACTTCTTCAGGCCCTGCAAGCCCGACAGCACGAAGAAGTCGGGCTTCACCACGGTGTAGTCGACCTTGCGGCCGGCGGGTTCCTTCTTCTCGGCCTCCGCGAGCTTTGCGGTGGTCGGGTTCGCCTCCTTGCGGCGGCTCAGCAGCACCTGCACGGTTCCGGTCGGCGAGATCCATTTCGAGCCGTTGGCGTCGGTCGCCTGCTGCGGCACCAGCTTTGAGGGAATGCCGAGCCGCGCGCCGCTGGTCATCTCGGTCACGATCTTCCAGCCGACGCCGTCCTGCTTCCGCCGCGCCGTCTCGGCGAGCGCGGCGCGTTCCTGCGGGTTGAGCACGCCGGTCGGCTTGCCGCCCTTTTTCTTCTGGTACTCCTTGATGGCGTTGACCATGCGCTCGCTGACATCGCCGGTGATGGCGCCGTTATATTCCCCGACCCAGGCGAGGTCGGACTGCAGCGACAGGCGCTCGGCCTGCGCCATGGCATCGGCGGTTTCCGACGCCGTTTGCAGTGCGGGCGGCTTGATCGGAACGGTCTGGACCGGCTTCGGCTTGGTGCCGGGGACCTGCGGCGCCGTCATCTGGGCGTTCGCGCCTGTGGCGGCCGCCAACATCATTGTTGCCGCAAGCATCGATCTCATGACAAATCCAGCCAGCCCATTGAACGCAATGCCATTCAAGCACATCTCGTTGGTCGCGAACAATGTTGCGGTGGTTCAGGAGTAAGAGAAGGTGCTGAGCCCGGACGAACTCGAACGCTATGCCCGCCATATCGTGCTGCGCGATGTCGGTGGTCCCGGTCAGGCCGCGCTGAAAAGGGCCTCCGTGCTGGTGGTTGGCGCCGGCGGGCTCGGCGCGCCCGCCCTGATGTATCTGGCCGCCGCCGGCGTCGGCACGCTCGGCGTGGTCGACGACGACGTGGTGTCGCTGTCCAACCTGCAGCGCCAGGTCATCCACACGACGCCCGACATCGGCCGGCACAAGGTCGAGAGCGCCGCCGAGCGCATCGCGGCGCTGAATCCGCATGTCCGTTTCGTCGGCCACGCCACCTGGCTCAACGCCGACAACGCGCTCTGCCTGATCGGCGATTACGACCTCGTGCTCGACGGCTCCGACAATTTCTCGACGCGTTATCTCGTCTCCGATGCCTGCTTCTTCGCCAAGCGCCCGCTGATCACGGCGGCGCTCGGCACTTTCGACGGCTCGCTCACCACCATCCGCGCGCACGAGACGAATGAGCAGGGCGAGTTCAATCCGACCTATCGCTGCCTGTTCCCGGAGGCGCCGCCGCCCGGCACCGTGCCGGCCTGCGCCGAGGCCGGCGTCATGGGCGCGCTGGCCGGCGTGCTCGGCTCGATGATGGCACTGGAGGCGATCCGCGAGATCGTCGGCTTCGGCGACGGCCTGGTCGGCCGCCTCCTGATGATCGATGCACGCGCGATGCGCTTCGAGACGCTGCGCTATGCGCGCGATCCAGCCAATCCGCTCAATGGCGACGGGCCTGTGTTCGATGATCTAAGCATCCATCGCGAGTAGCGTGCGGCACCCTACAGCATGCTCGGCAGCACGCGATCCGGCGGCTTGTGGGCGTCGAGGAAGGTGCGGATGTTGATGATCACCTTCTCGCCCATCTCGACGCGGCCTTCGATCGTGGCCGAGCCCATATGCGGCATCAGTATCACCTTGCCGGCTTTCGCAAGCCGCACCAGCTTCGGATTGACCGCGGGCTCGTGCTCATAGACGTCGAGGGCGGCGCCGCCGATCTCGCCCCCTTCGATCAGCTTGATCAGCGTGTCCTCGTCGGTCACCTCGCCGCGCGCGGTGTTGACGATATAGGCGTCCTTGCGGATTAGCTTCAGCCGCCGCGCCGAGAGCAGGTGATAGGTCGCCGGCGTGTGCGGACAGTTCACCGAGATGATGTCCATCCGCGCCAGCATCTGGTCGAGGCTTTCCCAATAGGTCGCGCCCAGCTCCTCGGCGATCTTCGGCGCCACGGGACGGCGGTTGTGATAGTGGATTTGCAGGCCGAAGGCGCGGGCGCGGCGCGCTACCGCCTGGCCGATGCGGCCCATGCCGACGATGCCGAGACGTTTTCCCCCAATGCGGTGGCCGAGCATCCAGGTCGGCGACCAGCCGGGCCACGGTTTTCCTTCGGTCAGGATCGAGGCGCCTTCGATCATCCGACGCGGCACGGCCAGGATCAGCGCCATGGTCATGTCGGCGGTGTCTTCGGTCAGAACTTTTGGCGTGTTGGTGACGGTGATGCCGCGGGCATGCGCGGCCTCGACGTCGATATTGTCGACGCCGTTGCCGAAATTGGCGATCAGGCGCAGCTTGCAGTCGGGCTGGTTGACGACGTCGGCGGTGATGTGGTCGGTCACGGTCGGAACCAGCACGTCGGCGGTGCGCGCGGCTTCCGCGATCTGCTCAGGCGACATCGGCGTGTCGTCGAGATTGATCCGCGCGTCGAACAGCTCGCGCATCCGCGTCTCGATCGAATCCGGCAGCTTGCGCGTCACCACGACGAGGGGCTTTTTCTTCACCGACATGTCCTGCTCTCATGAGGCGCCGCACGCCGCCTCTGTCGCCAAAGGCCGGTCGTTCAGGCCTCATTAACCCGGTTGTTCGACACTGCCCTTGCCGTGTCGTCCCCGGCGTTTCCTTCAAGCTCTCCCGACATTTCCAGGCTGGAAAATCGGGACAAACTGGTTGTTCAAGCGTCCGTCCTCTCTAGCAGAAGGCCGGGCCAAGACAAGAACCACGGGTTAAGGCTTGGCGGAACACCCGCGTGGGGCGGGTCAGGAACTGACGCGGCAGGGTTTTTGCGGTTTGGGGTGAGGGGTCGGCGTGGCCGGGTCCTCGACAGGAGGCGGGTTGATGGCGTTGGGGCGTTTTTGTTCGGTGATGGCGCTCGTTTGTACCTGGTTGAGCGCCTCGGTCGGCCCCTCGCATTCGGCGAAGGACAATACCCCGCAGACCGCCAGCGGCTTGCCCGTGCCGCGCTATGTCAGCCTCAAGTCCGATCACGTCAACGTCCGCGGCGGCCCGACCAAGGACAATGACGTGGCCTGGGTCTATACCCGCGCCGGCCTGCCAGTCGAAATTACCGCCGAGTTCGAGAACTGGCGCCGGGTGCGCGATTCCGAGGGCGCCGAGGGCTGGGTCTATCACTCGCTACTGTCGGGCCGCCGCACTGCGGTCGTCACCATGAAGCACAAGGACGACCTCGCGCCGATCTATGACCGGGCCGATCCCGACAGCGCGGTCGCGGCCAGGCTCCAGGCCGGTGTCGTCACCCAGGTGAAGAAGTGCACTGCAAACTGGTGCCGTGTCACCGGCAACGGTTTTGACGGCTGGATCCAGCAGGAGCGCCTCTGGGGCGTATATTCGGACGAGCAGGTGAATTGACCCGAAGGGTCATCCCGGGATGGCGCGAAGCGCCAGACCCGGGATCTCGAGATTCCACGATGCGCAATTGCGCATCTGAGGTCTGGTCCTTCGGACCATCCCGGAATGACAGTGCAAATAGCAATGGCCGGGACAAGCCCGGCCATGACGACGAATTCAGCAGATTTGGATCGATCTCAGCGCTTCTTGCGCAGGCGCACGACCATATCGATGCGCGAGATCTCGTAACCCTCGGGCACCTCCGGCATCTTGGACAGCGCCAGATGCGGATCCTCGATGTCGACCAGCTCATGGCTGTTCTCGAGGTAGTAATGGTGGTGGGTGGTGACGTTGGTATCGAAATAGGTCTTGGTGCCGTCGACACTGACCTGGCGGAGCAGGCCGGCGTCGGTGAGCTGGTTCAGCGTGTTGTAGACGGTTGCCAGCGACACCGGGACCTTGGCGAGCGTCGCTTCCTCGTACAGCATTTCAGCCGTGAGGTGGCGCGCACCCTTGCCGAACAGGAGCCAGCCGAGCGCCATCCGCTGGCGCGTCGGACGCAGCCCGGCAGACTGGAGCATTTCGTTGACATCGTGCCAGGGGCAGCCGGTCAGGGCCGGCTGGCGGCCGGACAGGAGGGCCGCGGCATGGACGTCGTCGTCGTGATGGGGCGCGGTATTCTCGCTCATTTCCAGATTTCGGGCACGCGTGAACAATATCTCCCTGCAATATAAGAACAGAAAGATGCAGATGCAAGTTTCTCGCAACTAGAGAGGTTCTAATCAGCTCTGGAACCGGGCGAGGACCCCGTCATTTTACCTTCATGAGAGCGCTTTGCCACCGAAATAGCCTGTGTTAGAGAGCCCGCGGTTCCGCTTAGCCGATTTTGGCGCAACCGGGCATGGAAGCTCGGTCCGCCGTCCATCCGGGGCTTGCGGGGGCTGCGCCTGACGACGGCCATTGGCGTTGCTCTCCGACCGAGACGGGGCCCATTTTCGCCAAAGAACGCCGCTCAACCGGAATTTGAACAGAGGCTCGTGCATGCTGAACAGGCGCAACGGTTACGAATATGAAGACTTGCTGGCGTGTGCCCGCGGCGAGATGTTCGGCCCGGGCAACGCCCAGCTGCCGCTGCCGCCGATGCTGATGTTCGACCGCATCACGGAAATCAACGACAATGGCGGCGAGTTCGGCAAGGGGGTGGTGCGCGCCGAGCTCGACGTGAAGCCGGACCTCTGGTTCTTCGGCTGCCATTTCAAGAACGACCCGGTGATGCCGGGCTGCCTCGGCCTCGATGCGCTGTGGCAAATGGTCGGCTTCTATCTGGGCTGGATCGGCGGCGAAGGTCGTGGTCGCGCGCTCGGCCTGAACGAATTAAAGTTCAGTGGCCAGGTGCTGCCCGAGGCCCGCAAGGTTGTGTACAACGTCGACATGAAGCGCGTGATGCGCTCAAAGCTGGTGCTCGGTATCGCCGACGGGTGGCTTTCGGTCGATGACCAGATTATCTATCGCGCCAAGGATCTGAAGGTCGGCCTGTTCAAGCAGGGCACGAGCCTGGGCTGAGGCGCATCACCAAGAAAGACAACGATTTAGGCGAGGCTGTCATGAGGCGGGTTGTGGTCACCGGAATGGGCATCGTTTCGTCCATCGGAAACAACACCCAGGAAGTGCTTGCGAGCCTTCACGAGGCGAAGTCGGGCATTTCGCGGGCTGAGAAATATGCCGAGCTCGGCTTCCGTTCGCAGGTGCAAGGTGAGCCGACGCTCGATCCTTCGACGGTGGTCGATCGCCGCGCCATGCGGTTCCTCGGTCAGGGCGCGGCGTGGAATCACATCGCGATGGAGCAGGCGATCCAGGATTCCGGTCTGTCGCCTGACGAAGTCTCCAACATCCGCACCGGCATCATCATGGGTTCGGGCGGTCCGTCCGCGCGTACCATCGTCGAAGCCGCCGACATCACCCGCACCAAGGGGCCGAAGCGCGTCGGACCGTTTGCGGTGCCGAAGGCGATGTCGTCGACGGCCTCCGCGACGCTCGCGACCTGGTTCAAGATCAAGGGCGTGAACTATTCGATCTCCTCGGCCTGCGCGACGTCGAACCACTGCGTCGGCAATGCCTATGAGACGATCCAGATCGGCAAGCAGGACGTCATCTTCGCCGGCGGCTGCGAGGAGCTGGACTGGTCGCTGTCGGTGCTGTTCGACGCCATGGGCGCGATGTCCTCGAAATACAACGACACGCCCGCCACCGCGTCGCGTCCCTACGACGTCAATCGCGACGGCTTCGTCATCGCCGGCGGCGCCGGCGTGCTGGTGCTGGAAGAGCTCGAGCATGCCAAGGCGCGCGGCGCGCGCATCTATGGCGAGATCGTCGGCTATGGCGCGACGTCGGACGGCCACGACATGGTCGCACCGTCGGGCGAAGGCGCCGAGCGCTGCATGCGCATGGCGATGTCGACGGTGAAGACCAAGGTCGACTACATCAATCCGCATGCGACCTCGACGCCGGCCGGCGATCCGCCGGAGATCGAGGCGATCCGAAGAGTGTTCGGCGTCGGCGAGAAGTGTCCGCCGATCTCCGCCACCAAGGCTCTGACCGGCCATTCGCTGGGCGCCACCGGCGTGCAGGAGGCGATCTACTCGCTGCTGATGATGAACAACGGCTTCATCTGCGAGAGCGCGCACATCCAGGAACTCGACCCTGTCTTTGCCGACATGCCGATCGTGCGCAAGCGCATCGACAACGTGAAGGTTGGCACCGTGCTGTCGAACTCCTTCGGCTTCGGCGGCACCAACGCCACGCTGGTGTTCAGCCGGCTGGATGTGTGAGCCCCACACCGCGGCTTCTCGGCCTGTAATTGCTGTCTCTGGAATACTGGATCGCCCGCATGCGCGGGCGATGACGTGGGAATGATAGGAGCCGCGAGGCAATGGAAGGTTTGATGAAAGGCAAGCGCGGTCTGATCATGGGCATCGCCAATGATCATTCGATCGCCTGGGGCATGGCGAAGACGCTGCATGCCCACGGCGCCGAGCTTGCCTTCACCTTCCAGGGCGAAGCCCTGGGCAAGCGCGTCAAGCCGCTGGCGGAATCGCTCGGCGTCGATCTCGTGCTGCCCTGCGACGTCGAGGACATCGCCAGCGTCGATGCCACCTTCGCCGTGCTGCGCGAAAAGTGGGGCAAGCTCGATTTCGTCATCCACGCCATCGGCTTCGCTGACAAGAACGAGCTGAAGGGCCGCTACGCCGACACCAGCCGCGAGAACTTTTCGCGCACCATGGTGATCTCCTGCTTCTCGTTCACGGAAGTGGCAAAGCGCGCCGCCGAGCTGATGACGGAGGGCGGCAGCATGATCACGCTGACCTTCGGCGCCTCCGAGCGCGCGATGCCGAACTACAATGTGATGGGCGTTGCCAAGGCCGCGCTGGAAGCCTCGGTGCGCTACCTCGCCTCCGATTTCGGACCGCGCGGCATCCGCGTCAATGCGATCTCCGCGGGGCCCATCCGCACGCTCGCGGGCTCCGGCATCGGCGAGGCGCGGGCGATGTTCGCGTACATGCAGAAACATGCGCCGCTCCGCCGCGGCGTCACGCTCGACGAGCTCGGCGGCTCGGCGCTGTATCTGCTGTCGGATCTCTCAGGTGGTGTGACCGGCGAGATCCACTATGTCGACAGTGGCTACAACATCGTCCTGATGCCGAGGCCGGATGATTTGAAGGCTCCGGACTAGACGAGGATGCCGCAGGGTGGGCAAAGGAGCGTAAGCGACGTGCCCACCATTTTTCAGTAGCGACACAGGTCGTGGGCACGCTCCGCTTTGCCCACCCTACGAGATCTCGATCCTGAGGCGCCCGCGGCCGCGCCCTTCCCAGGCACCCCACGATCATGGGGCTGACTCTGCACTAGAAGCATGTTTGCTCCCCCCGGTGGCGCCGCAGGATCGTATCCCGCGGTTCGGGAGGAACGATCTTGTCGAGAGTGCATGCGATGTGTCGCGCGGCTGCGCTGGCGTCCGCCATGGGCGCCGTGCTGCTTTGCGGCGGCTCGCATGCCCTGGCCCAGTCGGCGATCTGGGATACGACCCTCTCCAACACGAACTGGTACGTGCCGACGGCGCAGCTGCTGGCCTACGCCGCGCCGAAGACCGGCTTCTCCAATCCGATCCCGATCGGCGACCAGACGCTGTGGTCGCTCGCAACCGCGACCAACGGCTCGTTCACGGGAACGAGCGTTGCCCAACTCAAGCTGGGATCGGCGCTGCTGACGGATAGCTCGACCATCCAGGGCTTCGTCACGACCGCGGGCCAGATCACGATGCTGTTCACGCCGACATCGGGCGGCGCGGTGACCGTCGGCCTCGGCCACATGCGAACCATCAACGGCGTGACCGCGATGGAAATGCAGATGATCACGGGCGACACTCTGCTCGTGACGCACTGGGCCTACATGCTGCCCTATGACCCCGCGACGTTCACGCCGCCGGCCTCGCAGGCCGTCCCCGCCAACTCCGTCCCGCAATGGGCGTGGACATCGGGTACGCCGTGGCGGATCGTCAGCTCCACGCTGTTCGGCACCTCCGCGCCCGGCCGCTTCGTCATCACCAATTACCAGAACGGCTATTTCTGGGGCGCCGGCATCGCGCCCGCGGGAAGCGGTGCCGCGAACTTCACGCTGCTGGGCTCGGTGACGCCTGAAGGCAACGTGCTCTTCAACACGCTCTCGAAGGGTACTCTCAGCAGTCTCTATGGCGCAGCCAGCGGCGATGCGTCGGGCGCGCAGATGCTGGTCAGTACCTACGATCTCTCGGGCAACCCGACCGGCGGCGTCGCCTACCTCTCTTTGGTGCGCCCCTACGCTGAGACGCTGCAAGCGCAGAACAGCCGCGCCGGCCTGGGCGCGGCCAGCATGCTCTATCGCTTGTCTGCGACATCGCTCGGCTGGAGCGGCAGCATGGCGACCGGCTTCACCGTACTCGACAATCTCAGCGGCTCCGGTCTCGTCAACGCCGTCAACCAGACCTTGCCTGTCCTCACCGGCGCGGCATCGCAGGCGACCTATTCCACCCAGCGCGTGTTCCAGCAGGCGATGACGGGCCGGCTGGACGACGTGCTCGGGCTGAACGCCGGCGTCACGGCCGAGCGGAATGTCTGGATGAAGCCGCTCGGCGGCAGTGTCCGGCAGGGCAGTGTGGACGGCGTGCCCGGCTATAACGCCACCGGCGGCGGCATTGCCGTCGGTGCGGACGCGACGATCTCCCCGCGCGCGATGCTTGGCGGCGTGTTCGCCTATTCGCATCAAGCCATCACCGGCAGCGATGACGCTGTCCCGAGCCGGCTCGCCATCGATTCCTATCAGGCGGGACTCTACGGCGCCTATGTGCTCGGCCATGGCGTCCAGGTCGACGGCCAGATCGATGGCGCGCTCAATGACAATGGCGAAAGCCGTTCGCTGACCTTCATCAACAGCACGGCCGGCGCCGGCTATCGCTCCTACAGCGGCCATGCGGGCGCCGGCATCCGCAAGCTGATCCCGATCGAGCCGGGGCTTGCGATCGCGCCGTCGCTGCGGCTGGACTATGGCCAGGTTCGTTCGCCCGCCTATCAGGAAGGCGGTGCAGGCGGCTTCAGCCTCAACGTGGATTCGCAAACCTATCGCGAACTGGCGCTGACGGCAGGACTGAAGGGCGCCTACAGGATCGCGAATGAGGTCTATCTCACCGGCGAGGTCGGTGTCGGCTACAACGCGCTGAACCAGGGCCTTCAGATCAAGTCCGCGTTTGCCGGCGGCGGCGATACATTCGTCACCAACGGTCTTGCGCTGTCGCCATGGATCTACTCGACCGCGCTCGGCCTCGTCGCGGCCGACAACAATCGCTTCGATTTCGGCCTTCGCTATGGCCTCTCGGCGACGTCCTCCGGACTGATGCAGCAGTCCGGGTTCGCCGTCCTCAAGATCAGGCTGTAGGCGGGATTCTTGTTTGACGCGTTTTCTTGACGCGAACCGATGCCCGCTTCGCTTGAAACGCTTTAGCCAGCCGCGATCTTCTCCGCGCGCTGGAACGCCGGGCGTGCCATGCAGCGCGCGAGATAGGCATCGAAGGCCGGCCGCGACGGCACCATCTTGAACAGGCGCACCGCAAAGTTCAGGCCCGAGCCGACCGTGACGTCGGCGGCGGAAAACTCCTCGCCGAGTATCCACGGCCCCTTGGCGAGCGCAGCCTCCAGCACGTCGAACACCTGCGTCGCGCTGCCCCAGGCCGCGGTCGAGGTCGGGATCTCGATCTTGGTGAAGATCTGGATGATGGCGGGCTCGATGCAGCTGGGCGAGAAGAACAGCCATTGCAGATAGCGCGCGCGACGCGGGTCGGTCACGGAGGGCGCGAGCTTCGTCTCGGGATAGCGGTCGGCGATGTAGGCGCAGATGGCCGCGGCTTCGCCGAGCGCGGCATCGCCGTCGCTGAGCGCCGGCACCTTGCCCATCGGGTTGATCTTGAGATAGTCCGGCGCCTTCTGCGCGCCGGTCGAGATGTCGGTCAGCACGCGCTCATAGGGCAGGCCGCTCTCTTCCATCAGCCAGAGCGTCGTGAACGAGCGCGAGCGGGGCGACCAATAGAGCTTGATCATGGCGTTGACCTTTCATCGGCTCGAAGTGAGCCAGGGCGGATTCATGACGCCTCTGCAGTGAATCGCAATGCGCGACGATACAGATAGTTCTGACTTCGGCTCAGTCCTCTTTGAGATAGCCAGGCAAGCCCCGGTCGAGCCTGTCTGCGACGAGTGCCCGCGTCCTCTCGCGCAGCGCCGTGCTGGCTGAAGCTGCCGCGGGTGGCTCAGGGAACAGCGAGTTGTCGAGCTTGGTGAGCGGGTCTTCGGTCAGTCGCATACTCGCAGCGAAGTTCGCGCCGAAATTCACAAAGGGGCGCTTGATCTCCTCATAGGTTCGGCCGTCGATCAGCGTGATCGCAACATTGGCGAAAAGATGAGAATGCCGGAGGAGACCGCCGAGGCCCTGATTGTAGGTTCCGATTCCGTTCAGCGTCATGTGCGTATTCGGCAACTCGGCCTTGAAAGTCGTCGCGACAAGATAGCGCTCGCAACTGGCATTCGCGGTAAAGCTCCGCACGATCACCGGCAGACGCTCTCCGGGATCTCGGATGAGGATCGTTTTCGGATTATAGAAGGGGTCGAAGACGCCCTTGGGATAGGTGATCCTGCGCACCGCGGGATCGTTGTTTGTTGCCGCGCGCACGCGCGCAAAGACGAGATCATCGAGTCCCCAGTCGATCGGGACCTCGTTCACCTCATTCTCGAAAATCGTGAGGCCAAATTTCTGCACGGCGTAGCGGTCTCCGATCACAGAGATCACGCCAAGCCGACACGGGCCGCTCTCCACCGCGACCGGCTGCTTTGCAACCGGTTTGGCCTTCGGCACCGCTTTCTTGGAAACCGGTTTCGCCGGTGTCGCGGTTGAGGCCGGAGGCGTGGCGGTTGCGGGAGGGGTTTGGGCGGCAGCCGAAGTCAAAAGGGACAACAGCGCGATCAGCGAGACAGTAGTTCGAACCATGGATTCCGGGAGATCAGAGACAGGAGGTCATCGGTCACGCCACACTAGGTTGGGATCGTGACAACCGCAAGCTGCGCCGGCGCCTACGGCCTCTTCCACCGATAGCATTTCATCATGAAGCCCGTCGCCGTCGCGATCTCTTCCTTCTCGAACACAAAGCCTTCGCGCTCGTACCAGCGCCAGGCCTTTTCGTTCTCGCGTACGCAGCGCAGGTAGATCTCATCAGGCATTTGCGTGCGCGCGAAGGCGAGCAATTGCCGGCCGAGCGAGCGGCCCTGATGGGCGGGCGCGACAAAGAGCTGGTCGAGATAGAATTCTGGCAGATGCAGCGCCAGCATCGCGGCGATGGTGCCGTTGTCGTCGGCGACGTACAGGCTCCAGCCGTCCTCGATCTCGCGCCGGACGCGCGCCCTGAGGTTCGCGAGCAGGAAGTTGCTGGCCTCGGCAAGCCCGGTTGAAACCCAGCTCTCCATCCAGACGCGGCCGATCTCGTCATATTCCTCAGTGCGGGCGGGGCGGATGATGGGTTGCGGCATAAGAGCTCAAGCCCGCTGGCTGCGCACGGGCTGCCGTGCGCGCACTTTGCCGGCCGACAGGCACACCACCTCGGAAATCTGCAGCAGCTGCCGCGCCAGCGGGCTGGTCTTGCGCCAGACCATGCCGATGGTGCGCGAGGGCTGCGGGTCGCGGAATCGCGTCAGCGAGACCGAGGCCGATCGCGTCTCCACCGGCACCGCCATCTCCGGAATCAACGTCACGCCGATGCCGGCGCTGACCATCTGCACCAGCGTGGACAGTGAGTTCGCGTCAAGCATCTCGCGCGGCGGCGCCGATTGCATGTTGCAGAACGACAGCGCCTGGTCGCGGAAGCAGTGTCCCTCCTCGAGCAGCAGCAGCCGCATCTCCCGCATCATCTCGCGCGAGGGTGCCGGCGTTCCCTCGTCCGCGCCGGGGCGCACCAGCAGGAATTTTTCCTCGAACAGCGCAACCTCAGTCAGCGAGGGCTCCGACACCGGCAGCGCGACGATGGCGGTGTCGAGCCGTCCCTCCACCAGTTCCTGGATCAGCCGGGGCGTCATCGTCTCGCGCACGCGGATGTCGAGTTCCGGGTGCATGCGCGTGAGGTTCTTGGTGATCTTGGGCAGCAGGTACGGCGCGATGGTCGGGATCATGCCGATGCGCAGGCGGCCGGCGAAGCGATCCTGCGAAGCGCGCGCGAAATCGCCGAGTTCGTCGACCGAGCGCAGGATGTCGCGGACGCGCTGGGCGAGTTCCTCGCCGAATCGGGTCAGCGCGACCTGCCGTGCGCTGCGCTCCAGCAGCAGGCCGCCGAGCGTCTCCTCCAGTTCCTTGATCTGCATCGACAGGGCTGGCTGCGAGATCGAGCAGGATTCGGCCGCACGGCCGAAATGGCCGTGGCGCGCCAGCGCGTCGAAATACCGGAGCTGGCGCAGCGTCAGATTTATCATAAGAAAATCCTATCGCGGCGATCATTAAAGTCAACTTCCCCTGATAGGAGGCGCCGCTTAGAGTAGTTCTACCTGGTCAAAGGCGCCGTCGGACGCCACCAGAGGAGGTAATCATGAACGACACTTCGAAGTGCCCGTTTTCGGGCGGAAAACCCACGCGCGTGAACCGCGACTGGTGGCCAACCCAGCTCAGCATCGAGATGCTGCACAAGAATTCCGACCTGTCTGACCCGATGGGCAAGGAGTTCGATTACGCCAAGGAATTCAAGTCGCTCGACCTGAACGGGGTCATCAAGGACCTGACCGCCCTGATGACGGATTCGCAGGAGTGGTGGCCGGCCGACTTCGGTCACTATGGCGGCCTGATGATCCGCATGGCCTGGCACAGCGCGGGCACCTACCGCATCACCGACGGCCGCGGCGGCGCCGGTGCCGGTCAGCAGCGCTTCGCGCCGCTGAACAGCTGGCCCGACAACGCCAACCTCGACAAGGCGCGCCGTCTGCTCTGGCCGATCAAGCAGAAGTATGGCCGCAAGATTTCCTGGGCCGATTTGATGGTGCTCGCCGGCAACGTCGCGCTGGAATCGATGGGCTTCAAGACCTTCGGTTTCGCCGGCGGCCGCGCCGACGTCTGGGAGCCGGAAGAGCTCTATTGGGGTCCGGAAGGCACCTGGCTCGGCGATGAGCGCTACAGCGGCGAACGCCAGCTCGCCGAGCCGCTCGGCGCCGTGCAGATGGGTCTCATCTACGTCAACCCGGAAGGCCCGAACGGCAAGCCGGATCCCGTCGCCGCGGCCAAGGACATCCGCGAGACGTTCGCCCGCATGGCGATGAACGACGAAGAGACCGTCGCGCTGATCGCCGGCGGCCACACCTTCGGCAAGACCCACGGCGCGGGTGATCCGTCGCTGGTCGGTGCGGAGCCGGAAGCAGGCGCGCTGGAAGAGCAGGGCCTCGGCTGGAAGAGCAAGCACGCTTCGGGTCTCGCGGGCGATGCCATCACCAGCGGTCTCGAGGTGACGTGGACGACGACGCCGACGAAGTGGAGCAACAACTTCTTCGAGAACCTGTTCAAGTACGAATGGGAGCTGACGAAGAGCCCGGGCGGCGCGAACCAGTGGACGGCCAAGGGTGCCGACGCGATCATTCCCGATGCGTTCGACAAGTCGAAGAAGCACCGGCCGACCATGCTGACGACCGACCTGTCGCTGCGCATGGATCCGGCCTACGAGAAGATCTCGCGCCGCTTCCTGGAGAACCCGGCCCAGTTCGCGGACGCCTTCGCCCGCGCCTGGTTCAAGCTGACCCACCGCGACATGGGTCCGATCCAGCGTTATCTCGGCCCGCTGGTGCCGAAGGAAGCGCTGATCTGGCAGGATCGGATCCCGGCCGTGAACCACGAGCTGGTCAGCGATCAGGACATCGCGGCGCTGAAGAGCAAGATCCTGGCTTCGGGCCTCTCGGTGTCCGAGCTGGTCTCGACCGCCTGGGCGTCGGCCTCGACGTTCCGCGGTTCGGACAAGCGCGGCGGTGCCAACGGCGCGCGCATCCGCCTTGCTCCGCAGAAGGACTGGGAGGTGAACCAGCCGGCCCAGCTCTCCAAGGTGCTCGGCAAGCTCGAAGCGATCCAGAAGGAGTTCAGCACCGGTGCGAAGAAGGTCTCGCTCGCGGACCTGATCGTGCTCGGCGGCACCGCCGCGGTCGAGAAGGCCGCCAAGGATGCCGGCGTCGACGTCAAGGTCGGCTTCACGCCGGGCCGCATGGACGCCTCGCAGGAGCAGACCGACGCGGAGTCCTTCGCGCCGCTCGAGCCGCGGGCCGATGGCTTCCGCAACTATGTCGGCAAGCGGCAGCAGTTCCTGCAGCAGGAAGAAGCCCTGGTCGATCGCGCGCAGCTGCTCAAGCTCACCGGGCCTGAATTGACCGCGCTGGTCGGCGGCCTGCGTGTGCTCGGTGCCAATGCGAACGGTTCGAAGCACGGCGTGCTCACCGCGAAGGTGGGAACGCTGAGCAACGACTTCTTCGTCAACCTGCTCGACATGAGCGCGCAGTGGACGCCGGTTGCCGACGGCAGCTACGAGGCACGCGACCGCAAGACCAACGCGGTGAAGTGGACCGGCACCCGCGCCGATCTCATCTTCGGCGCGCACTCGCAGCTCCGCGCCTTCGCCGAGGTCTATGCGACCTCGGACGCCAAGGAGAAGTTCGTCAAGGACTTCGCCAAGGCCTGGACCAAGGTGATGAACCTCGACCGCTACGACATCGCGGCGTGATCTAGCTGATCTCGCCTCGGGCTCGGTACAACCTCTCCCGCTTGCGGGGGAGGTCGCGCCGAAGGCGCGGGTGGGGGCTCTCTCCTCGTCGGGAGTCTCTCCGCGGAAACACCCTCTCCCCGACCCTCTCCCGCAAGCGGGAGAGGGAGCGCAGCACTCCCCGGAGCGAGCACAAAACAAAAAGGGCGGCCTTTCGGCCGCCCTTTCGTGTTTCTGGCAGTGTAGCGAGACTTACTCGCCGGCCGCTTCGCGCGGAGCCTTCTCGCCCTCGGCGGCCTTGTCCTTGGCCTCGAGGTCTTCGCCGGTGGTCTGGTCGACCACCTTCATCGACAGGCGAGTCTTGCCGCGGTCGTCGAAGCCGAGCAGCTTGACCTTGACCTTGTCGCCTTCCTTGACGACGTCGGAGGTCTTCTGCACGCGGCTCGCCGCGAGCTGGCTGATGTGGACGAGGCCGTCCTTGGAGCCGAAGAAGTTCACGAAGGCGCCGAACTCCATCACCTTGACGACGGTGCCGTCATAGATCTGGCCGACTTCCGGCTCGGACGCGATCGACTTGATCCACTTGATCGCGGCCTTCATCGCCTCGCCGTCGGAGGAGGCGACCTTCACGGTGCCGTCGTCCTCGATGTTGACCTTGGCGCCGGTCTTCTCGACGATCTCGCGGATCACCTTGCCGCCGGTGCCGATCACTTCGCGGATCTTGTCGGTCGGGATCTTGAAGGTCTCGATGCGCGGCGCGTATTCGCCGAGCTCTGCGCGTGCGTTGGTGAGCGCCTTGGCCATCTCGCCGAGGATGTGGATGCGGCCTTCCTTGGCCTGGCCGAGGGCGACCTTCATGATCTCCTCGGTGATGCCCTCAATCTTGATGTCCATCTGGAGCGAGGTGATGCCCTGCTCGGTGCCCGCGACCTTGAAGTCCATGTCGCCGAGATGATCCTCGTCACCGAGGATGTCCGAGAGCACCGCGTAGCGCTTGTCTTCGAGGATCAGGCCCATCGCGATGCCCGCGGTCGGCCGCTTCATCGGCACGCCGGCGTCCATCAGCGCGAGCGAGGCGCCGCAGACCGAAGCCATCGACGAGGAGCCGTTGGATTCGGTGATCTCCGAGACCACGCGCACCGTGTAGGGGAACTCGTGATGCGGCGGCAGCACCGGGTGGATCGCGCGCCAGGCCAGCTTGCCGTGGCCGATCTCGCGGCGCTTGGTGCCGCCGAGGCGGCCGGTCTCACCGACCGAGTAGGGAGGGAAGTTGTAGTGCAGCAGGAACGTTTCCTTGTACGTCCCCGACAGCGCGTCGATGTACTGCTCGTCCTCGCCGGTGCCGAGCGTGGTCACGACCATCGCCTGGGTCTCGCCGCGGGTGAACAGCGCCGAGCCGTGGGCGCGGGGCAGCACGCCGACTTCGGCGACGATGTTGCGGACGGTCTTGACGTCGCGGCCGTCGATGCGCTTGCCGGTGTCCAGGATGTTCCAGCGAACGATCTTGGCTTCCAGCTCCTTGAACACGGCGGCGACGCGGAGCTTGTCGTATTTCGGCTCCTGCCCTTCGGGGAAATAGTGAGCGATCACCTTTTCCTTGACCTTGCCGACCGCGGCATAGCGATCCTGCTTGACCGGAATGGCGTAGGCGGCGCGCAGCTCCTGCTCGACGAGGCCGAGCATCTCCTTCTCGAGCGCGGCGTTGTCGATCACGGTGACTTCGCGCGGCTCCTTGGCGGCCTTCTCGGCGAGCTCGATGATCGCGTTGATCACCGGCTGGAAGTGGCGGTGACCGAACATCACGGCGCCGAGCATGATGTCTTCGTTCAGCTCCTTGGCTTCCGATTCCACCATCAGCACGGCGTCGGCGGTACCGGCGACGACCAGGTCGAGCTGGGTGTCGACCATCTCGTCGAGCGTCGGGTTGAGGATGAACTCGTCATTGGCGAAGCCGACGCGCGCAGCGCCGATCGGGCCCTTGAACGGTGCGCCGGAGAGCGTCAGCGCAGCCGACGATGCCACCAGCGCGACGATGTCAGGATCGTTCTCCATGTCGTGCGACAGCACGGTGGCGATCACCTGGGTCTCGTTGCGCCAGCCGTCGACGAACAGCGGACGGATCGGACGGTCGATCAGGCGGGAGACCAGCGTCTCCTTCTCGGTCGGACGGCCCTCGCGCTTGAAATAGCCGCCGGGAATGCGGCCTGCGGCGTAGGTCTTCTCCTGGTAGTCGACGGTCAGCGGCAGGAAGTCGACGCCTTCGCGCGGCGCCTTCGCGGCGACGACGGTGGCGAGCACCACGGTCTCGCCATAGGTGGCGATGACGGCGCCGTCGGCCTGACGGGCGATCTTGCCGGTTTCGAGCTTGAGAGGGCGTCCGCCCCAGTCGATCTCGACTGAATGCTTAGTGAACATAGAGGTCTTCTTTCATGGGTTCTCGAAAGAAGGGACGCTTCGAAAAACAAAAACCATGCGCAAGATTGCGGGACGCTGATCGGAGCGGATGATCAGCGTCCTGCGATCCTGCCATGGTTTTTGGATGTCGGATGGCGTCCATCCTTTCGGGTCATACGGGCGCCTTGCCCGTTGTGCCCAGCCGCCGGATTGCTGCTGGGCTGTCAGTCGGCACGAACGCGAACACCGAACCGCGGTCTTCGCTGGTCATGCCCCCGGATGCGAAGCATCATCGGCCCGCACCGGACGTACGCGTGAGCCTCGATCAAAAACCTTAAAATAAGCGCTTTCGCTCGAAACCACGCGCAAAAACGCGCGCCACTGGCGCGCGCAAGAACTGTTAGCGACGAATGTTGTGCTTCTCGAGCAGCGCCTTGTAGCGCGCCTCGTCCTTCTTCTTCAGGTAGTCGAGGAGCGAGCGGCGGGTCGAGACCAGCTTCAAGAGGCCGCGACGCGAATGGTTGTCCTTCACGTGGGTCTTGAAATGGTTGGTGAGGTTGTTGATGCGTTCCGACAGGATCGCGACCTGAACCTCGGGCGAGCCGGTGTCGCCGGCCTTGGTGGCATTCGTCTTGATGACTTCCGCTTTGCGTTCTGCGGCAATCGACATCGTCAATTTCTCTCGTTGCGACCGGGGCTGGCAGTCAGGCCGGTCAGGTTGAACACACGCTTGGGGATGATTTCGCCATTGCCAACTTCGGCAAGCGCCAAAAGACGGCCTGCCACCGTGACATAGACTGTGCCGCTACAAGTGGGCGCATCCCGTCCGCGCAACAAAACGGCTTGGCCCCTATGGAGCCTTGCCGCATCAGCCCGAGTGACGGCCAGTGCCGGGATGTCGTCCAGCGCGGTCTCAACGGGCAAAAGCGCGTCGGCGAGGCTGCCCTCGCCGGACGCGGCTCTATCGCACAAAGCCTCCAACTGATCCAGCGGAATCATGTCGTTTTCGCCAAATGGGCCGACCAGGGTCCGCCGGAGCGCGCAGATATGGCCATAAGTGCCGAGAATCCGGCCCATATCGCGGGCGAGCGCGCGGACATAGGTGCCCTTGCCGCACTCGGCCTCGAACACGGCCCGGTTATTATCTGGTTGATCTATAAGGGTTAAATGGTGAATCTCGACCGGGCGGGGGGCCAGCTCCACGACCTCGCCATCGCGGGCGAGGTCATAGGCGCGCTCGCCCTGGACCTTGATGGCGGAATAGCGCGGCGGGATCTGCTCGATCACCCCGGTGAAGCGGGGCAGCAGGGCCAGGATGGCCTCCCGGGTCGGGCGCTGGTCGGAGGTCGCGGTCACCCGGCCCTCGATATCGTCGGTGTCGCGCTCCTCGCCCCAGCACACGGTGAACTGGTAGCGCTTGCGGCCGTCCATCACAAAGGGAACCGTCTTGGTGGCCTCCCCGAGCGCGATCGGCAGGCCGCCGGAGGCGAGCGGGTCGAGCGTGCCGGCGTGTCCCGCGCGCTTGGCGTTGAACAGGCGCTTGAGCACGGCAACGGCCTGCGTCGAGGTCATGCCGATCGGCTTGTCGAGCACGACCCAGCCATGGACGTCGCGGCGGTCGCGGCGAGGCTGGTTGCCCTTCTGCTGCTTGGCGCGCGGATCGTTGTTGACGCGGCGGGGCTCCTGATGCGGCTGGGAATTGCCGTCCATCTCCGCAAAATTATTTTTCTGCACATCGCGCTGAGCGGCGTCGTTGCCGTCGATCGTGCCGTGAGCCGGGTCCATCGTCATTGCTCTTCTTCCCGATCCGAATCCGGATCCTGTTCCAAATCCTTTTGCACCGCAGGTGTTCGCAAAAGCTTCTCGATCCGTTCCGCTTCGTCGAATCGTTCGTCGACGCGGAAGCGAATGTCAGGTGCAAATTTCAGGTTAACGCGCCGCGCGACTTCGCCGCGCAGGAATTTCTTGTTGCGCTCGAGCGCAGCGATAACGATCTCGGTGTCGCGGCCACCGAGCGGCATCACGTAGATTGTTGCGAGCTTCAGGTCGGGCGACATCCGTACCTCCGGCACGGTGATGATGTGGCCTTCGAGATCCGCATCGTGCACGTTCCCTTGCGCCAGAATCTCGGCCATCGCATGGCGAACCTGCTCGCCGACGCGCAACTGACGCTGCGAGCCGCCGGGCGCGGAACTTTTCTTCTGGTGGTGGCGGGGCATAGTTCGAATATCACCTCGTCGTGCCCGCGTTTGGGACACGAGCATTGTCATTTGTCCTGTTGAAACGAATGAGGCGTGGATGGCCGGAAAAATCCGGCCATCGCACTCCCGCAATTTCAGCTCAAAAAGATCCGAACGCTTCGGTAAGATTTGGACTTACAGGGAGCGCTGGATCGTCTCCACGCGATAACACTCGATCACGTCACCCGCACGCATGTCGTGATAGTTCTCGAAGGCCATGCCGCATTCCTGACCGGACTGGACTTCCTTCACCTCGTCCTTGAAGCGCTTCAGCGTCGACAGCTTGCCTTCGTGCACGACGACGTTGTCGCGGATCAGGCGCACATTGGCGCCGCGTTCCACGGTGCCGTCGGTGACGCGGCAGCCGGCGACCTTGCCGACCTTGGAGATGTTGAAGATCTCCAGGATCTCGGCATTGCCCAGCATGGTTTCGCGCAAGGTCGGCGCGAGCAGGCCGCTCATCGCCTTCTTCACGTCGTCCACGAGGTCGTAGATGATGTTGTAGTAGCGGATCTCGATGCCGTTGCGCTTGGCGGCCGCAGCGGCTTCCTTGTTGGCTCGAACCGAGAAGCCGATGATCGCGGCGTTGAAACCTTCCGCGAGCGTCACGTCGGATTCCGAGATGCCGCCGACGCCGGCATGCAGGATGCGGGCGGCGACTTCGTCGGTGCCGAGCTTCTCCAGCGAGCCGAGGATGGCTTCCAGCGAGCCCTGCACGTCGGCTTTGACGATCAGCGGGAATTCCTTGCGGCCCGCCGTCTTCAACTGCGACATCATCTGCTCGAGCGAGCCGCGCATGCCGGAGATCGAGGCCGCCGCGTTCTCGCGCTTCTGGTGCGCGCGATAGCTGGTGACCTGGCGGGCGCGGGCTTCGTTCTCGACGACCGCGAGACGATCGCCGGCTTCCGGCGGGCCGTTGAAGCCGAGCACTTCGACCGGCACCGAGGGACCGGCCTCCTGCACCGTCTCACCCTGATCCGAGATCAGCGCGCGGACACGGCCCATCTCGGCGCCGGCGACGATGATGTCGCCGACACGGAGCGTGCCGCGCTGGACCAGCACGGTGGCGACCGGACCACGGCCGCGATCGAGCTTGGCTTCGATCACGGTGCCTTCGGCCGGACGCTCCGAATTGGTCTTCAGGTCGAGGATTTCGGCCTGCAGCGCGATCATTTCGAGCAGCTTGTCGAGATTGGTCTTGTTCTTGGCGGACACTTCGACGTCGACGACTTCGCCGCCGAAGGATTCCACCTGCACCTCGTGCTGGAGCAGCTCGGTGCGCACGCGCTCGGGCTTGGCATCGGGCTTGTCGATCTTGTTGATGGCAACAATGATCGGCACGCCTGCCGCCTTGGCGTGATTGATGGCTTCGACCGTCTGCGGCATCACGCCGTCATCGGCCGCGACCACCAGCACGACGATGTCGGTGACCTTGGCGCCGCGGGCGCGCATCGCGGTGAACGCTGCGTGGCCGGGCGTGTCGATGAAGGTGATCTTCTTGCCGGTTTCGGGCGAGGTCACCTGATAGGCGCCGATGTGCTGGGTGATGCCGCCGGCTTCGCCGGACACCACGTTGGCGTGACGAAGCGCGTCGAGCAGCGAGGTCTTGCCGTGGTCGACGTGGCCCATCACGGTCACGACGGGCGAACGGGTCTCGGTGTCGCTGGAATCGTCGACCTGGTCGAACAGGCCTTCCTCAACGTCGGAGGCGGCAACGCGCTTGACGGTGTGGCCGAGCTCTTCGGCGATCAGCTGTGCGGTGTCGGCGTCGATCACGTCGGTGATCTTGTGCATCGCGCCCTGCTTCATCAGCATGCGGATGACGTCGACCGCGCGCTCGGCCATGCGGTTGGCGAGCTCCTGGATGGTGATCGCTTCCGGAATGACCACTTCGCGAATGAGCTTTTCCTTCGGCTCGTTCGAGGCGTGGCCCTTCAGGCGCTGGGTGCGGCGGCGGAACGAGGCGATCGAGCGCTCGCGCACTTCGTCGGCGTTCAGCGCCGTGACGACGGTCAGGCGGCCGCGCTCTTTCTGCGGGCCGGGCTTGTGGGTGGTCTTGGGGGCTGCCGCAGGGCGTGCGGCGCCGCCGGGACCGCGACGGATCTGGCGCGGACCATCGTCCTCGTCCGGTCCGGCTGCGACTGCCGGAGTACGGCCCAGCGGGCCACCGCCGGCCGGCCGTTGCGTGGTCGTTCCGGGGCGCGCGGTCGTTGTTCCCGGACGTGCCGTCGCGGGGGCGCCGGGACGCGCTGCGGGCGCGCTGGGACGCGGCGCGGGAGCGGCCGGGGCCGCTGCGGCGGGACGCGGAGCGGATTGCGGCTGCTCGCCTTCGCCGAAACGCTTCTTGGCCTCGGTCTCGGCCTTCCGCTTGGCTTCGTCCTCGTGACGATGACGCTCTTCCTCGGCCTTGCGGCGGGATTCGGCGGCTTCGCGCTCGGCGCGCTCGGCGGCCTCGCGAACAGCGCGGCGCTGGGCCTCTTCCTCGGCCTGGCGGCGCTCTTCGACTTCGCGCACCTTGGCGTCGGCCAGCGCACTGGCGCGGGCGGAACGTTCGTCCTCGGTCAGCGTACGCAGCACCACGCCGGAACCGGCATTGCGCGGCGGGGGCGGCGGAGCCGGGCGCGACGGTACGGGCGCAGCCGGCGCCGGCTTTGCAGCAACCTCGGGGGCGTGCGGTTCGGGGCCGTCACCAATGCGGCGCTTGCCGCGCTTCTCGACCACGACCTGCTTACTGCGGCCATGGCTGAAGCTCTGGCGCACGGTGCCCGTTTCGACGCGCGGCTTGAGCGATAGCGTCTTGCTCGGAACGCTCAGCTTCTTGTCGCCAGGGGTCTTGGTATCAACCATTCAGCAGTCCTAATCCTGATTTATCAGTGTTGTGCGTTGCCGCACCGTCAGATCGGTTCGTCGGTGTCTCTCAGAAATCCTGGCCGTGCTTTTCGGCAGTCTTGTCATCGTCCGCCATCCGGTATCGGACCAGCATCTGGCTACGTGACAGGAATGACCTGCTCGCCGGGCCCGCGAGCAGCGCAGCATGTATCACATTTGACCGGGTCAGTGCCAAATCCAATTCTAACGATTTCAGAGCGGTGACGACGGGAATCGGCGGCTTTGCGCCGCGATTTCCGGCATTTTGACGTGCCAGCATGTCCAATTTGCGGATTCCGTCCGCAGCCCCGTCGCTGGCGTGGATCAGGACCTCGGCCGTGCCTTCCCGCAGGGCGCTCTCGACCTTGCCGAAGCCGGCCACGACCTGGCCCGCCTTGGCGGCGATCCCAAGGGCTTCCGTCACGCTCCTGACGAGGAGCGCCTCGATATCGGCGGGAAGCGTCTGGGGAACGCGCAGCTCGCGCTTGAAGGCCTTGCTAAATTGGTGACGCCGCACGGCTTCCGCAACCACCTCGCGCGAGGCGGTGACCCACATGCCGCGTCCGGGCAGCTTGCGCTTGAGATCGGGAACTATGTCGCCTTGCGGCGAGACGACGAAGCGGATCAGCTCGTCGATCGGCCGGACCTGCCGGCTGACCGCGCACATCCGCATGGTCGCGGACCTTTCGGTCCGCGGCCCATGGTCGAGTTCGCTGTCAGTGCTGGCGAGCATCCGGGCGACATCCTCCGTCGCCCTTAAGCCGGCTGATCTTCGGTCGCTTCAGCCTCTTCAGCAGGCTTGGCGAGATCAGCCTCGGTGATCCAGCCGGCCTTGACGCGGGCCTGCATGATCATCGCCTCGGCATCGTCACGGGAGATGTCGATACCGTCGAGCGCACCGGGATATTTGGTCTGCTCGCCGCCGTCCTTGCGCTCGGTCCAGCCGACCAGATCGTCGGTGGCGCAGCCGGCGAGGTCGTCGACGGTCTTGATGTCATTCTCGCCGAACTTCACCAGCATCTTGGAGGTGACGCCGGGCACGTCCTTGAGGGCATCCTCGACGCCGAGTTCCTTGCGCCTGGCCTCAAGCTCGGCTTCCAGCTGCTCGAGATATTCGCGGGCGCGGTTCTGGAGCTCCTGGGCGGTCTCCTCGTCGAAGCCCTCGATGCCGGCGAGCTCCTTGACGTCCACCATCGCGAGTTCCTCGACCGAGGTGAAGCCTTCGGACGCCAGCAGCTGGCCGACCACCTCGTCGACGTTGAGCGATTCCATGAAGACGCGGGTGGAGTTCTCGAAGTCGGCCTGGCGGCGCTCCGATTCCTCCTGCTCGGTCAGGATGTCGATGTCCCAGCCGGTGAGCTGCGAGGCCAGACGCACGTTCTGGCCGCGGCGGCCGATCGCCAGCGAGAGCTGGTTGTTGGTGTCGGGGACGACGACCTCGATGCGCTCGCGGTCTTCGTCGATGACGACCTTGGAGACTTCCGCCGGCGCCAGCGCGTTGACCACGAAGGTCGCGATGTCGGGTGACCACGGGATGATGTCGATCTTCTCGCCCTGCAGCTCGTTCACCACGGCCTGCACGCGCGAGCCGCGCATACCGACGCAGGCGCCGACCGGATCCACCGAGGAATCCCGGGAAATCACGCCGATTTTCGCGCGCGAGCCGGGATCGCGGGCCACCGCCTTGATCTCGACGATGCCGTCATAGATCTCAGGCACTTCCTGCGCGAACAGTTTTGCCATGAACTGCGGATGGGTGCGGGAGAGGAAGATCTGCGGGCCGCGGGTCTCGCGGCGGACGTCGAAGATATAGGCGCGGACGCGGTCGCCGTTGCGGAACACTTCGCGCGGCAGCATCTCGTCGCGGCGGATGATGGCTTCACCGCGGCCGAGATCGACGATCACGCTGCCATATTCGACGCGCTTGACGACGCCGTTGACGATGTCGCCGATGCGGTCCTTGAATTCCTGATACTGCCGGTCGCGCTCGGCCTCGCGCACCTTCTGCACGATCACCTGCTTGGCAGACTGTGCGGCGATGCGGCCATATTCCAGCGGTGGCAGGGTGTCGGCGATGGTGTCGCCGACCTGGGCGCCGGGATTGGCGCGCTGCGCGTCCACCAGCGAGATCTGGTTGGAGTGATTCTCGACCTTGTCGACCACCAGCATGTGGCGCGACAGCCGCAGCTCGCCCTTCTTCGGGTCGATCTCGGCGTGAACGTCAGTCTCGCTGCCGTAACGGGCCCGCGCGGCCTTGGCGATGGCGTCCTCCATCGCCGCGATGACGATGCCGCGGTCGATCGATTTCTCGCGGGCAACGGCATCGGCGATCTGAAGCAATTCAAGTCGATTGGCGCTGACTGCCATGGCTAGTCTCCTTGGTCAGGCTCGATCTCGCCGCGCCGCGCGCGTTCGGCGGCAAGGCGATGTTTCTTCGTATTGGTCGGGGCCGGCTTCTTTTTCGGCTTGGTGTTCTTGGTGGTTTTTTCGCTGATTTTCGCGTGCGGCGCCTGCGGCGGCGCGAGGCCGAGATCCCTGCGCATCTGGCGCTCTTCGGCCTTGCCGCGGCGCATGGATTCGGCGATCAGCTCGTCGGTCAGCACCAGGCGGGCCTCGCCGATATCCTCCATGGTGAGGAGAACGTCGGCATCGTCGCCCGCCTTGACGTCGTCGCGATGCAGATGGACGCGGTCGCCTTCGACGGCGCCGAGCGTGCCGCGGAACCGCTTCCGTCCCTCGTGGGCGACCGCCATCTCGACCTTCACCAGATGGCCGGAATAGCGCTCGAAGTCGGAGCGTCGCACCAGCGGCCGGTCGATACCAGGCGAGGAAATTTCGAGGCGATAGGCGCGGTCGATGGGGTCGGCAACATCGAGCACGGGCGACAGCGCCCGCGAGATCGCCTCGCAATCCTCGAGCTGCATCGAACCGTCCGGCCGTTCGGCCATGATCTGCACGGTGCAGCCGGCCTCACCGGAGATGCGGATCCGCACCAGGCGGTAGCCCATGCCCTCGAGCACTGGAGCCGCGACCGCAGACACCCGTGCCGCCACGCCCGGCTCGACCACGAGCCTCGGCTCGGCCAGCAACTCGGCATCGGTGGAACCAGTGTTCGGTCCGGTCATATCAGGGGTCAAGGCGCTCGTTGGTTAAGGCTTGGGTTAAGGCTTGGTTAAGACTTCAAAGCCCGCTTCGGAACTCTCCCGACAGCGCGTCGGGCCGCATCTTCCGCCAAGCCGCGTTCAGGTAATAAAAAAGAGCGGGTCCTTTCGGGCCCACTCTCACTACGCGGATCGTATGAGAAGATGAATTGGCGCTCATATAGCCCTTTCCGCTCTCCCGGACAAGGCCCATCGCGGGCGAGGCGAGGCTTTTTGCGCCCGGTTTGCGGCTCCCCGCGCAACGCTTCCTTCATTTCCGAGGCCTAAATTCCCTGATTGTGGGGCGGCTTGGACCAAGGGCGCACCCGCGGCGTGCCCTGTACGAGTTTGCGTTTTCATGACCGTTGCCACGTCGCTCATTCCAGGACTGGACGATATCGTCAAACGCGGCGACCCCCGCCGTCGCGGCGAGATCGCGCGGGCTATCGCCGACCTCTACTTCCAGGATCCAGCCAGGCTCCGTCCCGAGCTCATCGATCTCTTTGACAATCTCCTGATCGATCTCGTCCCGCATGCCGAGCTCGCCTCGCGCGTCGATCTCGCCGAGCGCTTCTCGCGCTTGAACAATGCGCCGCCGCATCTGGTGAATCAGCTCGCGCGCGAAAACGAGATCATGGTCGCAGGTCCCGTGCTGCGCCGCTCGCCAGTGCTCGACGCCGCCGCGCTGGTCGAGATCGCGCGGCTGAAGGGCCAGGGCCATCTGCTGGCGATGACGGAACGCCCCGTCTTGCCGGCCGTCGTCACCGACGTGCTGGTCGAGCGCGGCGATCGCGATGTGGTGAGACGCGCTGCGGGCAATGCCGGTGCGGTGTTCTCGCCCGGCAGCTATGCCGAGCTGATCAAGCGCGCGTCGCAGGACGGTGTGCTGACGCTCAAGATCGGCCAGCGCACCGATCTCTCCGGCGAGCACCTGAAACAGCTTCTCGACGGCACGCTCGATGTGATCCGCCGCCGTCTCTCCACCGTGGTCAATCCCGTGCGCCAGGTCGAGATCAAGCGTGCAATGGCGGCGATCGAGGAGGCTTCGCTGCCGCCGGGACCGCGACGCGATTTCTCCGCGGCCCAGCGCACGGTGCTCACCTTGCATCGCGAAGGCCATCTCGGCGAGAGCGCGCTGCTTGGCTTCGCCAAGGCGCACAAATACGAGGAATCGATCGCCTCGCTCTCGGCGATGGCCGGCATCCGCATCTCGATTCTCGACCGCCTGATCGCGGGCGATCGTTACGATCCGATCCTGATCCTCGGCCGCGTGCTCAATCTCGGCTGGCCCACGGTGCGCGCGCTGATCCTGCTCTG
The DNA here is from genome assembly GCF_018130765.1 of Bradyrhizobium iriomotense. Taxonomy (GTDB): domain Bacteria; phylum Pseudomonadota; class Alphaproteobacteria; order Rhizobiales; family Xanthobacteraceae; genus Bradyrhizobium; species Bradyrhizobium iriomotense_A. The sequence goes on along the minus strand of NZ_JAFCJZ010000010.1, from coordinate 32,737 downwards.
GTACGGCCCCAATCGCACACCTGCCGATGCCGACATCGAAGTCGCCCGCATGAACTTCACGCGCCTGATGCCGACGACGGCCGAGCGCGTCGTGAATTTCTGGCGCAACCGGCAGACGATTTGAAATCCTCTCGTCTGTCATTCCCGGGGCGCGCGAAAGCGCGAACTATGGTGCGCAATTGCGCACGTGAGAACCTCGAGGTTCCGGGTTCGATGCTGCGCATCGCCCCGGAACGACAATCAGTTTCTTCTGAACCGCAAATAAGCCGCCTTGCGGCCTTCGCGTGCCGCCTTCCGGCCGTAGCGCGTCATGGTGTAGCCGGCCCATGGTTGCCGGAAATCGTCGGCGCGCTCCGCGAGCCATTTGAAATCCGGCGAGCGCGCAAGATGCGACAGCGTCCAGGCGCAGTAATCGTCGATGTCGCAGACGAAGCGGAATTCGCCGTTCGGCTTGAGCACGCGCGCCATAGCGGCGATCGTCCTGTCCTGGACGAAGCGCCGCTTCCAGTGCCGCCGCTTCGGCCAGGGATCCGGATGGATCAGGTCGATCCGCGACAGCGAGGCCTTCGGCAGCCAGGCCAGCAGCTCGGCGGCATCGCCGGCGAACAGGCGGATGTTGGCGATGTTCGCGGCCTCGATCTGCGCGAGAATCTTCGCCATGCCGTTGACGTAGGGTTCGCAGCCGATGAAGCCGGTCGTGGCGAAATTCTGCGCCTCGGCTGCGAGATGTTCGCCGCCGCCGAAGCCGATCTCGAGCCGCACGTCATCGGCCGCGGGATCGAAGATCTCGCGCGCATCCGCCGGCGCCTCGCGATCGATGTCGAGCGCAAGATGCGGCAGCAGATGGTCGATCAGCTCGGCCTGGTGCTGCCTGAGCTTGTGGCCCTTGCGGCGCCCGAAGAAGGCGCGCTCGCTGTCGTCGCGATCGGGGTCTGACTTGCGCTCGCTCATCGCAGCGTCTGATACAGGCGATAGAGCAGCCGCGCGCGCGGTTCGAGCGACGAGATGTAGAGCTGCTCATAATGGGTGTGCGCGCCCTTGCCGTCGACGCCGAGCCCGTCAAGCGTGCCGGTATGTGCCGCCGTGAAATTGCCGTCCGAGCCGCCGCCGGTGTGGGTGTCGATCAGCTCGAAGCCGATCTCCGAGGCGAGCGCCTTGGCGTGCTCGTAGAGCGAGGCGCCCGCATTGCCCTTCTCGTAAGGAGGACGATTGAGCTCGCCCGTGACCGTGACGGTGACACCGTCCGTCTTCGATGTCAGCCCGAGGATCTTGCCGACGAATTCGTCCGCGTCGGTGAAGCTCGGAACGCGCAGGTCGATTTCGGCATAGGCCTCTTCCGGCGTCACGTTGGGGCGCGTGCCGCCGCGCACCACGCCGACATTGACGGTGACGCCGCGCTTCAGGTCGTTCATTCCCTCCAGCGCGTGGATGATGTTGGCGAGCTCGCGGATGGCGCTGCGGCCGTCTTCGGGCCGCGAGCCGGCATGCGCCGGCACGCCCTTGATGAACACCTCGAAGCGTCCGACACCCTTGCGTCCGGTGACGATCTTGCCGCCGTCGCGCGCCGGCTCCGTCACCAGCACGTATTTGGCCTTGCGTCCTTCCTGCTCGATCAGCGCGCGCGAGGTGGGGCTGCCGATCTCCTCGTCGGAAGTGAACATGTGGGTGATGCCGAGCGGCGAACGCGTGCCGTCGGCGCAGAGCGCGGCAAAGGCGTGATGGGCGATGTAGGCGCCACCCTTCATGTCGTAGATGCCGGGACCGAACGCGCTGTCGCCCTCGACCTTGAACGGCAGGCGCTCGATGAAGCCGAGGGGGTGCACGGTGTCGAGGTGACTCAGCACTAGGATGCCCGGCTGCTCCTGCCCCCAGGTCGAGCGGGCCAGAAGATGATCGCCGCAGCCGTCAACGCCGGCGACCCGCTCGAGCGTGACGGGCAGATCGCGGTGTTGATCCGCGACCAGCGACACGAGTTTGTTGACCTGCTCAGGCGCCTCCGTCGGCGTCTCGATCTCCACCCAGCGCCGGATGCCATCGAGAATAGTTTGGGTATCGAACCAGTTGGAGTTCGTCATGGGCGCATCTATGCCTTTGAATCGCATCATTCGGGAGGAAGCGCGTCAACGCGCGGCCGCAAATGACGACATAGGCCAGATTTGGCGCAGCCTCAAATCGGATTGCGCTGGCGTCAGCGCTTGTCGGGGCCTTCGCGGGCCGCGATCTGCTCGACGAGATCGACGATCGAGCGGCGCATCTTCGAATCGGTGATTCGGGTGAACGCCTTGGTCAGAGCGAGACCTTCGGAGGTCGCGAGGAAGTCCGAAACATAGGAGGGCGAAGCGCCTTCAGCAAAGCCGTCCGGGCCGGCCACGCCGCTCGGACCACCCTCGAACAGGAACGACACCGGCACCTGGAGAATCTCGGCAATTTGCTGGATGCGGCTCGCGCCGACCCTGTTGGTGCCCTTCTCGTATTTCTGGATCTGCTGGAACGTCAGGCCCAAAGCTTCACCGAGCTTTTCCTGGCTCATGCCCAACATGATGCGGCGCATACGCACGCGGCTGCCGACATATTTGTCAACAGGGTTGGGCGCTTTCGACATTTCCTCAGCCTCCAAACACCACCTTCAGCGCAATCGACCGGAATGCCTCAGGTGCCAGCAACGAAAAATCAGACCCTGTTATTGGGAAACATTGCGGAGAAATTTAGCAACGCCCACTGTCTTTCGCAGCGGGTGCAGAATGAGGAACCCGCCTGCAATCTGTCAACCGTGGGACTACGGTTGTCAAAGGATTCCGGCCGCCTCGCTGGCTGCGGCGCGATCAGGGGTGCCGTTTGGCAACACGTCGGCGGACCGCGAGGATCACGCCGAGCGCGACGAGCATGGCTGCGGGCACATCGCCCAGCTGCGCGTAGACGGTCGGCGGCAGTGCGGCGGGCAGGTTTGCATCCAAAATGCCTTCGATGCCGAGACCGAGGCTGGCGACGGTGCGTCCGACCGGATCGATCACCGCCGAGATGCCGGTATTGGCGGAGCGCACCAGCGGCAATCCGAGCTCGATCGCGCGCATGCGTGCCTGCTCCAGATGCTGATAGGGACCGGTCGAGATGCCGAACCAGCCGTCATTGGTGAGGTTCACGATCCAGCCCGGACGTTCGTTGCGTCCTGCCACCTCACCGGGAAAGATGGCCTCATAGCAGATCAGAGGCAGCGCAGGCGGCGCGCCGGCGATCGGCAGCGCATGCCGCACGCTGCCGGCGATGAAGCCGCCGCGCACACGCGTCAGCTGCTCGAAACCGAGCTTCTCCATCAGCTCCTGATAGGGAAGAAACTCGCCGAACGGCACGAGGTGCAGCTTGTCGTAGACCGAAAGCACGCTGCCGTCGTGATCGATCACGTAGATCGAATTGTAGGCGCGCGTGATCGGCGTTCCCCGCGGCAGGTCGGGTGCGCGTACCGAACCCGTGATCAGCACCGTGCCCTTCGGCAACAGATCGGCGATTTGCGCCATCGCGTCGGCTTCGCGAGTCAGGAAGAACGGGAAGGCGGATTCCGGCCAGATCAGGATGGTGGCATCGCGCACGCCGGTCGATTGCGGCCCGGAGGCACGGTCCGACAGCGCGAGGTATTTCTTCATCACCTCCGCCTTGGCGGCGTAGTTGAACTTCGCGTCCTGCTGCAGGTTCGGTTGCATCAGGCGCAGCTTGGCGCCAGCGACCATCGTGGTCGGATGCAGCGACAGGCGGATCGCGCCGAAGATGCTCATGACAATCAGAAGCGCGATTGCCGCGGCCGTTGCGCGCCACGCTATGCTGCGATCGGGCGTGCGGTCGATCAGCGCCGCGGGGCTCGCAAAGATCGCAACCGTGAGGAACGTCATGCCCCACAGGCCGATCAGCGAGGCGGTCTGCGCCAGCGGCAGCGGCTCGGACAGCGCATAGCCGAATGCGTTCCAGGGAAAGCCGGTCAGCGCATGACCGCGCAGCCATTCGGCGATGGTGAGGCTTGCCGCGAGCGCAAGCACGCGCGTGGCGTTCTTGGTCCAGAGCAGGCGCGCCAGCGCAAAGCCGATTGCCGTGAAGATGGCAAGATAGGCCGGCAGGCCCAGCACGGCGAACGGCGTCAGCCAGGCGAAGATGTCGGCCTCGACGAAGAAGGCGTAGCCGATCCAGTAGAGGCCGGGGACGAAATAGCCGAGCCCGAACCAGTAGCCGGTCAGCGCCGCGGCGGGGACGCCGCCATATCGCCCGGCGCCGGTGCCGTCGATCAGCCAGACCAGCACTGGAAAGGTGATGAACAGCACTGGAAAGAAATTGAATGGCGCCAGCGCCAGCACCGACAGCGCGCCGGCTGCCATGGCGATGACGGCGCGCTTCCATCCCCAGGCGAGGATGACGGCAAGCGCGATCTGACGAAGTCGCTGCAATGCGCTCACTGCGGGCCGGTCCCGTCGCTCGGCGGCGGGGGCGGCGTGTCACTGGCCGGCGGCGGGCTGCTGTCCGGTGCGGCCTCGCGGCGCCGGCTCTCGCGCTGGGTGCGCGGGGCGGGGCGTTCCTTCCGCGCCGAGATGCGCAGCCGCTTGACGCGGCGCGGATCGGCATCGAGCACCTCGACCTCGTAATTGCCGGGACCCGAAATCACCTCGCCGCGCACCGGCAGGCGTCCGACGAAGCTGACGAGATAGCCGCCGAGCGTCTCGACCTCCTCACCGGCCTCGCCAGTGACGAAGTCCGCGCCGATCACGGTGCGGACGTCGTCGAGGCTGGCGCGGGCATCGGCGACGAAGGCGTTGTCCGGCAGTCGCACGATCGAGGGCGGCTCGTCGCTGTCGTGCTCGTCGTCGATTTCGCCAACGATCTGCTCGACGATGTCCTCGATCGAGACCAGTCCGTCGCTGCCGCCATATTCGTCGACGACCAGCGCGAGGTGGATGCGCGTCGCCTGCATCTGCGCGAGCAGGTCGATCGCCCGCATCGACGGCGGCACGTAGAGCAGCTTGCGAATGATGCGCGCGTCCTCGAGTGGCATTGCGAGATCGACCGCGCGCAGATCGAGGCCGGCCGGCAGCGGTTTCTTGCGCTTGGTCTTGGTAGCCTCCGACACGCGCGCCCGCGCGGTCATGAAGGCGAGCAGGTCGCGGATGTGAACGATGCCGACGGGATCGTCGAGCGTCTCGTTGTAAACGACGAGGCGGGAATGGCCGGCGCTCTCGAAGCGGTCCATCAATTCGCCGAGCGGTATGTCGCGCTTCACCGCGATGATGTCGGCGCGATGCACCATGACGTCGGCGATGCGGCGCTCGTGCAGGCCGAGGATGTTGCGCAGCATGGTGCGCTCGACGGCGGAGAAGCCGGTGTCGTCGGGCGTCGTGGCGTCGAGCACGACCTGGAGATCGTCGCGCACCGATCCCGCCTTCCAGCCGAACAGCGTGCGGATGGCGCGCAGCAACCAGCTTTCCGCGGTCGGGCGCAGCACCTCGCCTGATGTCACCACGGCCGGCAGGTTGGGCGTGTTGCGGGGATTGTCGTGGGTAGGCTCGGAGTCGGGCATCTCAGTGCGTCCCCGGGCGGTCGGCATAGGGATCGGGGATGCCGAGATGGGCGAGGATCTCAGTTTCCAGCGCTTCCATCTCCTCGGCGTCGTCGTCGTTCTCGTGATCGTAGCCGATCAGGTGCAGGAAGCCGTGCACGGCGAGATGGCTCAAATGATGGTCGAACGGCTTGTGTTCCTCGTCCGCCTCGCGCCGCATCGTCTCGTAGGCGATCGCGATGTCGCCGAGCATGCGCGGCGCATCGCCTTCCTTCCGTTCGCCTTCCGGCTGGAGCGCCGGAAACGACAGCACGTTGGTCGGCTTGTCGATGCCGCGCCAGTTGCTGTTGAGGGTGCGGATGCCGGCATCATCGGTCAGCATCACCGCCACTTCCGCGTCGGCAACATCTTCGTCGACGCTCTCGGCGGCGGCGGCGACCGCGCGCTGGATCACGGCTTCGGAATCGGGCTCGCGCTGCCAGCAATCGGCAACGACGAGGACCTCGGTCATGGGAAGGTTCGGATGTGACATTGTCTTTGTTCGGAACGAAGAGCGCTGCGTCCGCGCCCGTCTGGTCCGGCTGTTGTCCCGTCAGGATTTATCGGCGGCCGGCCGCTGCGGCGAACCTTCATAGGCGGCGACGATCCGCGCCACGAGCTCGTGGCGGATCACGTCCTCGGCTTTGAAATGAACTTGGGCAATGCCTTCGACGCCGCTCAACAGGCGCGTTGCCTCGGCAAGACCCGAGGTCTGGCCGTTCGGCAAGTCGATCTGCGAGGGGTCGCCCGTCACGATCATGCGGCTGTTCTCGCCGAGACGGGTCAGGAACATCTTCATCTGCATCGACGTGGTGTTCTGCGCCTCGTCCAGGATGATGGCGGCATTGGTGAGGGTGCGGCCGCGCATGAAGGCGAGCGGCGCGATCTCGATCTCGCCGGTCTGCAGCGCGCGCTCGACGATGCGCGCGTCCATGAGGTCGTAGAGCGCGTCGTAGATCGGGCGGAGATAAGGATCGACCTTCTCGCGGAGATCGCCGGGCAGGAAGCCGAGGCGCTCGCCGGCTTCCACGGCCGGACGCGACAGGATGATCTTGTCGACCTCCTTGCGCTCGAACAGCTGCGCGGCATGCGCAACCGCGAGCCAGGTCTTGCCGGTGCCGGCGGGGCCGATGCCGAACACCAGCTCGTGGCGCTTCAGCGCGCGGATGTAGGAGTCCTGCGCGGCGGTGCGCGCGCGCACCGGCCGCTTGCGCAGGTTGATGCTGTCGAAGGTCGACTTGGCCGACTTGGCATCGAACTCGAACAGCGAGCCCTGCGCGATCACGGCGCGGATCGCGCCCTCGACTTCGCCCTGGTCGAGATCCTGTCCCTTCACGGCTTGCGCGTAGAGCGCTTCCAGCACGCGGCGCGCGGCATCGCAGCCGTCGCGCGTGCCGCCGATGGTGATGTGATTGCCCTTGGAATCGACGATGACGCCGAGCCGCCGCTCGATCTGCGCCAGATTCTGGCCGTAAGGGCCGACCAGGGCGGAAGCGGCGCGGTTGTCGTCGAAATCGATGACGACCTGGGTCTCGGGCGGAACTTGCATGTCGCGGTCAAATTTGCGGCTGGGAGCGATAGAAGACGAATCCGATGCGCTTTTTGGCAAGGGTTCAGGCTCCAGTGGCTTGCGATAAAGCGGGCTCGCGCGCGGTGCGCGGTGTCACGAGCTCGCCGAGAAAGCTGTAGCGCTCGAGGCTATCGATCCTGACAGGCAGGATCTGTCCGATGATGTCGGGCGAGGCCATCACATGAGCAGGCTGGAGGAAGGCGGTGCGGCCGACGATCTGGCCGTCCTTGCGCGCCGGACGCTCGAACAGCACGTCGACCGTTGAGCCAATCGCAGCCTTGTTGAAGGCCGATTGCTGGCTGTCGATCAGTTCCTGGAGCCGCTCCAATCGCTGGTCCATCTCGGCGGGGGACACCGTCTCCTGCATATCCGCGGCCGGCGTTCCCGGCCGGGCGGAGTATTTGAACGAATATGCTGTAGCGTAGCCGATTTGCGTGACAAGCGCGAGAGTGGCGAGAAAATCTTGCTCGCTTTCGCCGGGGAAGCCGACGATAAAATCTGATGAAAAAGCAATATCTTGGCGCGCGGTACGGAAACGGTCGATGACATCGAGATAATCATCGGCGGTATGTTTCCGGTTCATGGCGGCGAGAATCCGGTCCGAGCCCGACTGCACCGGCAGGTGCACGAACGGCATCAGGGCATCGAGATCGCGATGGGCCGCAATCAGGCTGTCATCGACGTCGCGGGGGTGGCTGGTCGAATAGCGCAGCCGTGCGATCCCCGGAATCGCCGCCAGATGCTCGAGCAGCCGGCCGAGCGGCCAGGTTTTTCCGTCCGGTCCCTCGCCGTGATAGGCGTTGACGTTCTGCCCGATCAAGGTGAGCTCGCGCACGCCGTTGTCGGCAAGCCGCTTTACGTCGTCGACGATCTTCGCCACGGGGCGCGAGACTTCCGAGCCCCGCGTATAGGGCACGACGCAGAAGGTGCAGAACTTGTCGCAGCCCTCCTGCACCGTGACGAAAGCGGAAATGCCGCGCGCGCGGATCGCTGCGGGCTTGGGCTGGGCCAGGAAGCCGAACTTGTCTTCGGCGGGGAATTCGGTCTCGATCGCGCGGCCTTCATTGCCGGCGCGCTTCAAGAGCTCCGGCAGATGATGATAGCTCTGCGGTCCCACCACGACGTCGACGACCGGCGCCCGGCGCACGATCTCCTCGCCCTCGGCCTGCGCCACGCAGCCCGCGACCGCGATCTGCATCGCGCGGCCCCCGCGCGCGGCCTCGTCCTTGGCGACGCGCAGCCGCCCGAGCTCGGAATAGACCTTTTCGGAGGCCTTCTCGCGGATATGGCAGGTGTTGAGGATGACGAGATCGGCGTCCTCGGCGCTCGCCGTCTCCACGAATCCTTCCGGAGCCAGCGTGTCCACCATGCGCTGGGCATCGTAGACGTTCATCTGGCAGCCATATGATTTGATGTGCAGCTTGCGCGGCGGCGTCATGGAACCCGGAATTGAGGTGGAGGACGGCCCTCAGATATAGGCTGGAGGGGCGAAAATCCAGCGAATGGGGGCATTTTCGGCCGTCATTACGGGGCGCGCGCCAGCGCGAACCCGGAATCCAGAGGTTTTGGACGGGATTCCGGGTTCACGCGCGCTGCGCGTGCCCCGGAATGACTGCGAGGGGATGGAATCAGCCCGCCAGCGCGTCCGCCCCTACCCGCCGGATTAGCTCCGGGAGCTGATGCATGTCGGCAAAAGTCAGATTGGCGCCGGCCTGCCGCAGGGTCTCGGCATGGCCGGCCCCGCAATGGCTGCCGCCGCAGAAGCCGAACACGGTCATGCCGGCCGCCCGGGCGCCGGCGATGCCGGCCAGGCTGTCCTCGATCACGACGCAACGTTCGGGCGGAACGCCCATTTCGCTCGCAGCGAACAGGAACAAGTCCGGCGCCGGCTTGCCATTCTTCACCTGCGAGGACGAGAAGATGTTCGGCGCGAGGCGTTCATAGAGCCCCGTGCTTCCGAGACTCACCCGCATACGCGGATGCGAACCGCTCGAAGCAACGCAGACGCGTTGCGTCACGACGTCGAGCACGTCGTGGATGCCGCGGATCGCTTCGAGGTCGGCTTCGAAGGCGCGAAACAGCTCGTCCTGCAGCTCGCCGTGATAGGCCTCGGGCAGCTTGCGGCCGAGTTCGGTTTCGATCTCGAGGTTGGCCTGTTTTGTCGAGCGGCCAAGGAAGCGCTCGGACACCTGCTCCGACGTGATCGGATAGCCGTGCCGCGTCAGCACATCCGCATGTGCGCGACAGGAGATCACCTCGCTGTCCACGAGCACGCCGTCGCAATCGAAGATGATGAGATCGATGGGCACTAAGGCATGATCCGGAAAAGTGTGGAGCGGTTTTCCGACAAGATCATGCCACTTAAGAAGTCGGCTTGTCGTCGTCGAGCGGGACGCAATAGAGCTCGAGCCGATGGTCGACCAGCTTGTAGCCGAGCTTGCGGGCGATCTCCGCCTGCAGCTTCTCGATCTCTTCGGAGGTGAATTCGATCACCTTGCCGTCGCGCAGATTGATGAGGTGGTCGTGATGGCTGTCGCGCATCGTCTCATAGCGCGCGCGGCCCTCGCGAAAATCATGGCGTTCGATGATACCGGCATCCTCGAACAGCTTGACGGTGCGATACACGGTCGAGATCGAGATCTTGTCGTCGACGGCGACGCAGCGCCGGTACAATTCCTCGACATCGGGATGATCGACCGCCTCCGCCAGCACGCGGGCGATGACGCGGCGCTGCTCGGTCATGCGCATGCCGGTGGCGGCACAGCGCGCCTCGATGCCGGACGCCTTGGATGCGGAAGAGGGTTTCAGTGCGGTCATGATTTGTCTGCCTGACGGGGCGCTTTCTGCCATCGATGTTACGACAAGTCACGTCGCATCAGAAGGGCGTTCAATTGTTCCCCATTCGGCTGCTTATAGTAGCGTTCGCGGCGTCCGACCACCATGAATCCGGCCCGGTCGTACAGTCGCCGCGCCGGCTGGTTATTTTCCTCAACTTCGAGAAATATCGTGCGTACGCCGCGCCCCGCGAGATGGCCGAGATGGGTCATCAGCAGCGTGCGGGACAGGCCGCGGCCGCGATGGGCCTGGTCGACCGCGACCGAGAGGATCTCCGCCTCGTCCGCGCCGATCCGCGAGACGGCAAAGCCGATGATCTTGCGGCCGAGGCGCAGCCGATGCACGAGCGTGTTGCGCTCGCTGATCATGCTCTCGAACTCGCTTTCGCCCCAGCCATGCGCGAAGGAAGCGCCGTGAAGCTGCGCCAGCCGTGCGGCGTCGCGCAAGGAAACCGGCTCGACGGCGGCCGTGCCGCCGCGCCACCATTCCGACAGCCATTTCATCATGAGCTTGCGGCTTGTGCGAGCGGCGGAGTTGCGGCCGGCTTTGCGTCGGGTGCCTTCAGATAGAACGGCCGCGCCGGATTCGTCTCGGGATCGGCCGCAGCCCCAAGCCACGCGACCCAACCGATGTCGGGCGCGGGCTGCGCGTCGACCGCGACAGGCTGCGGCGCGTCCTTCGGCCAGCGATCGGCGAGGATGTTCGCGGCATTGCCGACCAGATGCGGCGCGCCGAATTGCGAGGCTGCGATCGCCTCGTCGATGGGCGCGATGCCCGGCCGCACCAATTGGCTGCCATCGCCTGCGACGATCTGGAAATAGACGTGATCGTGCCGCGCATCGATTGCAGAGATCACGGGCGCCGATTTGCTCTGGCCGACGATTGTGGCAGCATAAGCCGATAGCGTCGTCAGCCCGACCGCCGGCCGTTTCGCCGCAAGCGCAAGGCCGCGCGCCGCCGAGATGCCGACGCGAAGGCCGGTGAAGCTGCCTGGGCCGACGGTGACGGCGATGCGGTCGAGCGAGGTGAAGGCGAGATTGGCCGATTGCATCACGCGCGCGATCATCGGCATCAGCGCCTCGGCGTGACCGCGCTTCATGAGAAGCTGCTCCTGCGCAAGGAGCTCGCCGGCGTCGGTGTCGAGCACGGCCGCCGCGCACGCCTCAAGCGCAGTATCGATGGCAAGGATCAGCATGGAATAGCGGATGGCGAGTGGCGAATGGAGAGCAGTCTAGCGAACCGAGCGCCTATCCGCCATTCATCACGCACGATTTGCAGGCCCCCAAATGCCTTACTTCGTAGGGTGGGCAAAGCGAAGCGTGCCCACCACAACCGTTTCGTGGGCACGGCGCAAGCGCGCCTTTGCCCACCCTACGACAGCTCGCTCACATCGGCCGGACTTCGACCACGTCGGGCACGAAATGCTTGAGCAGGTTCTGGATACCGTGCTGGAGCGTTGCGGTCGATGACGGGCAGCCGGAGCAGGCGCCCTTCATGTTGAGATAGACGATGCCGTCCTTGAAGCCGCGGAAGGTGATGTCGCCGCCGTCATTGGCGACGGCCGGCCGCACGCGGGTCTCGATCAGGTCCTTGATCATGTCGACCGTCTCGGCATCGGCCTCGTCGAAGAACTCGTCCTCATCGTCGAGATCGACATCGCCCTGCGCTTCGCCGCCGGCGAGCAGCGGCGCGCCGGACATGTAGTGCTCCATGATGGCGCCGAGAATCGCGGGCTTGAGCTGCTGCCATTCACCGCTCGCCTTGGTCACGGTGATGAAGTCCGATCCGTAGAACACACCGGTGATGCCGGGCACGTCGAACAGCTTTTCGGCCAGCGGCGACCGCGCGGCCGATTCGCGGCTCGAGAATTCCATCGGGCTGCCGTCGACCACGACGCGGCCGGGAATGAATTTCAGCGTGGCGGGATTGGGGGTGGCTTCGGTTTGAATGAACATGGTTTTCTCCAGACGTCGCCGGTTCAAGGCCGGCGCGTGCTCTATCCCCTAGCAGATGGCGACGGGGAACGCACGATCAAGGGGGGCGGGATATTAGTCCATAAAAATCAGAGGGTTGGGCTCGGCTCACCTTCCCCCTCCAGGGGAGGGTAAGAGGCATCGGCGCTACGACAGCGAATCCACGCTTTGGTCGCTCAGGGCGCCCGAGATGATCGTCACCGGCACCGGGAACGTGCCCAGCGCATGCGCGAGCAGCGAGACCAGCGGTCCCGGACCCTCCGCGCCGGGACTGGCGGCGAGCACCAGCATGGCGATGTCAGGGTCCTCGTCGATAACAGCGAGCAGCTGTTCCATCGCGGCGCCTTCGCGGATCACCCGTTCCGGCGTGATCGCGGCGATGCCGTTGGCTCTCCCGGCGGCGCGGTCGAGCGCGGCCTCCGCCGCCTCCTGCGCCTCGGCGCGCATGATGTCCGCGACGCCCAGCCATTCCTGCGTCTGCTCCTCGGGCTCGATGATGCGCAGCATCACGACGCCGCCGCCGGCACGGATCGCCCAGCGGCTGGCGTAATAGACCGCGCGATCCCATTCGGCGCTCTCGTCGACGACGACGAGGCATTTGGGCTTGTGACCCGGCTCGAAGCAAAGTCGCTTGCTGGTCATGCATGTCCCGGCGTGTGCACGGGTGGCATGCTGCCACACTCCCGCAATGTTTGGGAGAGGCGAAGCGGCCGGCGCCGTGGCGCCAGCCGGTCTCGCAGTCGCGCCTTAGCGCCGGCGGATGAAGCCGACGATGTCCTTCGAGAGCTTCATGGTCTCGTCGGCGATGGCGCGGGCCCGGTCGGAACCGTCGTTCAGGATGGTGTCGATATGGCCGGGGTCGGCGACGAGGCGCTTCATCTCGCCGGCGATCGGCGCGAGTTTTGTCACGCACAGCTCCGCCAGCGCATTCTTGAAGCTGGAGAACTGGCCGCCGCCGAAATCGCGCAGCACATCGGCCTTGGGGCGGCCGGAGAGTGCGGCGAAGATGCCGACGAGATTGTCGGCCTCGGGACGGGCTTCCAGGCCCTTCTCCTCGGTCGGCAGCGGCTCCGGATCGGTCTTCGCCTTGCGGATCTTCTGCGCGATGGTGTCGGCGTCGTCGGTCAGGTTGATGCGCGAATTGTCTGACGCATCCGACTTCGACATCTTCTTGGTGCCGTCGCGCAGGCTCATCACGCGCGTCGCCGGACCCGTGATCAACGGTTCCGGCAGCGGGAAGAACAGGCCGTCATTAGTGCCTTGCGCGCGGATCGAGTCGCCAAAATCGTTGTTGAACTTCTGCGCGATGTCGCGCGACAGCTCGAGATGCTGCTTCTGGTCCTCGCCGACCGGAACATGGGTGGCGCGATAGAGCAGGATGTCGGCCGCCATCAGCACGGGATAGTCGAACAGGCCCACCGACGCGTTCTCGCGGTCCTTGCCGGCCTTCTCCTTGAACTGGGTCATGCGGCCGAGCCAGCCCATGCGCGCGACGCAGTTGAAGATCCAGGCGAGCTCGGCATGGCCCGAGACCTGGCTCTGGTTGAACACGATGTGCTTCTTCGGATCGATGCCGGCCGCGATGAACGCCGCCGTCACCTCGCGGGTGTTGCGCGCGAGCTCGACCGGTCCGCCCCAGACGTCGACGCCCTGCGTGATCGCGTGCATGTCGACGACGCAATAGATGCAGTTGTGGGTTTCCTGCATCTTCACGAAGTTGACGATCGCGCCGAGATAATTGCCGAGGTGCAGATTGCCCGTCGGCTGGACGCCCGAAAAGACCCGTTCAACGAATGGCATGGTCAGCCTTCCCAAAGGTATTTGGCCGTCGTTTCCAACAGCGGCGCTGCTCCGTCAAGGGTAATTCGATGGCGTCGCGGGCCCGGGACAGGCTAGGCGGGCCGTCTCAAGGCGTTAACCGCCTCGCGCAGGGAGGCGGCGCCGAGGGTTTGCAGCAACAGGCCATACACGGCGATCCCGGCCGCGATCTGCACGCCCAGCACGATGAAGCGGATTAGGCCATGCGCCTCGGCCGGCATTAGATCCGCGGACAGCCAGAGCAGGGCGCCCATGGCAATCGCGGCGAGCACGATCCGCGGCAGCCGTTTTCGCGCGGCGGCGTCGACCGAGAAGCCGAACTCGCTCGTGCCCTTCCGGAGCAGCGAGATCGCGCTGCTCCAGGCGCCGGCCGCGATGCTGGCCGCGATCCCGCTGGCGCCGAAGAAATGACCAAGAAGCACGGCGAGCGCGACCGCAACCACAAGACCTTTGGCGGTGGCCATGAGCGGCGTCATCGTGTCGCTGCGGGCATAGAACGCCGGTGATAGCGCCTTGATCAGCACATGGGCCGGCAGGCCCAGCGCCAACCACATCAATGCATGCGCGGTTGCCGTGCTGTCGTCCGCGCCGAAGGCGCCGTGCTCGAACAGCAGCCGCACGATCGGCTCGGCCAGCACGATCAGGCCGAGCGTCGCCGGCAGCGCCAGCCCGGTCGCAAGCTCCAGCGCGCGCGATTCCGCATGCGCCACCGCCTCGCGGTCGCCGCTGGTGACGGCCCGCGTCAGCTCCGGCACCAGCACCGTGCCCATGGCGACGCCGACGATGCCGAGCGGCAGCTCGATCAGGCGGTTGGCGAAATAGAGCCATGACACCGCGGACGGCGTGGCGGACGCGATGATCGCGCCCGCGACCATCAGCCATTGCGGCCCCGAGCTTGCGATCATGCCGGGAACGGCCTTGGCGAAGAAGCCGCGCATCTCCTTGTCGAAGCTGACGCGGAGCGGTGTCGCAAGATTCGCACTCCGCTGTGACAGCAGCATCAGCAGTTGCAGCAGGCCGGCGATGCCGACGGTTGCCGCCAGCATCCATGCCGCGAAGGTCGCGTCGGCATGCCCGACGAGCAGCGCGGCGATCGCGGCGATCAGCGCGATATTGAACAGCAGCGGCGAGAATGCCGTGAGTGCAAAGCGTCCCTGCGCGTTGAGCAGTCCCATCAGCACGGTGACCGGGCCGGCAAAGGCGAGATAGGGCAGCATCAGCCGCGCGTTTGCGACGGCAAGATCGAGCGTTGCGCTGCCGAGAAAGCCCGGCGCGATGATCGTGATGATCAGTGGCATCACGAGCGCAATGACGGCCGAGATCGCGATCAGGGCCGCACTGACCGTGCCGAGCACGCGTCCCGCGAAGGCGGAAGCAGCCGCTTCGCCGTCGCGGTCACGGACGCGCAGCCAGGCCGGGATCAGCGCCGCATTGAGTGCCCCTTCGCTGAGCAGCCGCCGAACCACGTTGACGAGCTGGAACGCCGCCAGAAACGCATCCGCCACCGCGCCGGTGCCCAACAGAGCGGCAATCATGGAATCGCGCGCAAAGCCGAGGAGGCGCGAGGCCAGTGTTCCCGTCGAGACTGTCAGGAAGGAGCGGATCATCGGGTCGACATACCATAGCGTTTTCGAGCGAAGTGGTCCCCGGTTCGCGTAAAGAAAACGCGTCAGAAGACAACGCTCGTTGCTTGCCCGGGCAGGGCCGGTCGTGATAGGCCGCGAGCCAGATTTCAGACCGACAGGAAGCGGATTTCCGCAGGGATCGCAATCCGCCAAACAGGATCAAGGTGAATGGCTGACGTGAAATATGACGTTCTCGGGATCGGCAACGCGCTGTTCGACGTGCTGGTCAGGACCGACGAAGCCTTTTTGGCCAAGCACGGCATGACCAAGGGCAGCATGTCCCTGATCGACGAGGCGCGCGCCGCCGCCATTTACAGCGACATGGGCCCGGCGACCGAAGTCTCGGGGGGATCTGCCGCCAACACCATCGTCGGCATCGGCAGCCTGGGAGCGCGCGCCGCCTATGTCGGCAAGGTCAAGGACGACCAGATCGGCAAGCTCTACGTCCACGACATCCGCGCCGCCGGCGTTGCCTTCAACACGCCCGCCGCCAAGGACGGCCCCGCCACCGGCTGCTCCTACATCCTCGTCACCGATGACGGCGAGCGCACCATGAACACTTATCTCGGCGCGGCGCAGGACCTGTCGCCCGCCGATATCGACCCGGCCGAGATCGCGTCCGCCGGCATCGTCTATCTCGAAGGCTATCTCTGGGACCCCAAGAACGCCAAGGATGCCTTCGTCAAGGCGGCCAAGATCGCGCATGACGCCAAGCGCAAGGTGGCGCTGACGCTGTCGGATTCCTTCTGCGTCGATCGCTATCGCGACGAGTTTCTCTCGTTGATGCGTAACGGCACCGTCGACATCGTCTTCGCCAACGAGTCCGAGCTGCACTCGCTCTACACGACCTCGGATTTCGACACCGCGCTGAAGCAGCTGCGCAACGACGTCAATCTCGGCGTCGTCACCCGCAGCGAGAAGGGCTGCATGGTGGTGTCGTCGGAAGACGCCGTCGCAGCGCCGGCCTTCCCGGTCGACAAGGTCGTCGACACCACCGGCGCCGGCGACCTGTTCGCCGCCGGCTTCCTCTACGGCCTCGCGCGCAATCTTGCGTACAAGCAGTGCGGCGAGCTCGGCGCGCTCGCGGCCGCCGAAGTGATCCAGCACATCGGTGCGCGTCCGCTGGTGTCGCTGAAGGAACTCGCCGGCCAGCGCGGGCTGACGGTTTAAGGCCAGCTCGCGCCTCATTCTCCGGTGTCGTCGCCCGGCTTGACCGGGCGACCCAGTACGCCGAGACGTCTGTGGTTCATCGAGAAGCCGCGGCGTACTGGATTCCCCGCTCCAGTGCGCAATTGCGCACAAGGCGGGGAATGACAGTATTCGTATGGCGAGAGCCCTCAGCCCCTCACGCCGCCTTCTGCCCGCTCCCCGCATCGAGGCCGGCATAGACCCCGCGCTCGAATCCGGCGAACGCCTCCAGGCACTTTCCGTCCGCGAACGGCAGCAGCTGCATCAGGATCACGCCGGTGACGTCGCGCGAGGGATCGATCCAGTAATAGGTGTTGGCGAGGCCCGCCCAGGCGAGACTGTTCGCGCTGCGGCCCTCGGGCGTCTTGGCGGTGTTGATGAGGAAGCTGAGGCCCCACTTCTTCACCTGGTCCGGATAGAGGTCGACATCGTTGGTGTACATCGGCGCCACCGAGGTCATCTTGGTGACGTTGAGATCGCCGATGTGGTTCTGTCCCATCGTTGCGACGGTGTCGGCCTTCAGCACCTGATTGCCGTTGCCGCGGCCCTTGTTGAGGATCATCTGCGTGAACTTGATGTAGTCGCCCGCGGTCGAATAGAGGCCGCCGCCGCCCATGCAGAATTCCGGGTTCTGCTCGAGCTCGAACGGCATCGCGGAAAGCTGGCCGTCCCCGCCGCGCGCATGCATGCCGACCAGCCGCTTGCGCATGTCGTCGGTGATCTTGAAGCCGGTGTCAGACATTCCGAGTGGAGCAAAGAGATTGTCGCGCAAATAAGCATCGAGCCGCTTGCCGCTGACGGCTTCCACCGCCTTGCCGACGAAATCGATATTGGTGCCGTATTCCCAGCGCGTGCCGGGGTCGGACGCGATCGGCGTCTTCAACGCGGCGTTCTGGCAGGTGATGATCCCGGGCGTTCCGGTCTTCTCGAGATAGGTGCCGATGTTGCCGTTCCACATGTCGTAGCAGAAGCCGGCGGTGTGGGTCATGAGCTGGCGCAGCGTGATCGGCCCCTTCGCCGGCCGCAGCTTCGGCTCGCCCTTGGCATCAAAACCTTCGAGCACCTGCGGCTTGGCGAGATCGGGCAGCACCTCGCCGATCGGCGCATCCAGCGACAGCTTGCCCTGTTCGACCAGCTGCATCGCGCCTGCCGATGTCACCGCCTTCGTCATCGAGGCGATCCAGAACACGCTGTCCAGCGTCATCGCATCGGGCTTGGAGAGGTCGCGCTTGCCGAACGCGCCCTGATACAGCACGTCGTTACCGCTCGCAGCGATCGCGACGACGCCGGGAATCTCCTTGGCATCGCTGGTCTTGCGCAGAATCTCGTCGATCTGGGCCTGGCTTTGCATGCGCGTTTCCTCCGGTTTGATTATTGTTGGAAGTGATTGATTGTCCTCCCAGAGGTCGCGCGCGGCAAGCGCCTCAACCCACGCGGTCGCGATGTCGTGACTTGACGACATGCGCCGCGCGCAGGACGACAAGACGGCTGAACTGCAACACTCCGTCACAATCCGCGGTGGATGACCGCAACGAGCCGTGACCAAGGATGGGGCCTGGCGATATGTTTCGTGTGTTTGGAAGCACTTGAAGCATTTTGTGCGTTGCGACGTTCAGCACCCGGCCCGATCGACGGCCGACGTTAAGACTTGATGCAAATTTGGTGGCCGGCACCCGGCCGCGGGGGACCTCAAATGATTTCGACCTGGAGCGAATGGAAGCGCTATCCCCGTCCCGGACGGGGCGACAACCTCGAGGCGCCGATCTCGCCCGGCATTTATGAAGTCCGTGTTGCCGGCACCGGCGCACTCTATTCCTTCGGCGCAGTCGACAATCTGGCGCAGGCGCTGGCGCTGCTTCCGGTCGGCTCGAAGAGCTGGTTCGGCCGCCGCGACACCTCTGATGTCCCCGATCTCGAATACCGGACCTGCGCGACGTCCTCCAAGGCCGACGCCAAGGCAGCCGCCGAGCGCATGATCGGGCGGCGTGAAACCTATATGAGCGGCGCGGCGTAAGGACGCGCTGCTCCCAGCCTAGCTCCCATCAGATGTGCGTTGCGGGGCGGTGCATTGCGCGCCGCTTGTCCCTATATTCCGGGCCAATCCGATCGCCCTGAGGGAGAACGCCATGACCCCGACCGCCGCCGCCCGCGCCACGCAAGCCACCGCCTCCCTGCGCGACCGATTGAAGGATCCTTCGCTGCTGAAGGAGGCCTGCTATATCGATGGCGCCTGGGTCGGCACGCCGGTCTTTGCAGTGAACAATCCCGCGACCGGCGTCGAGCTCGCAAAGGTCCCGCAGCTTGGCGCGGCCGAGACCACCAAAGCGGTTGAAGCCGCCGAGCGCGCCTTCCCGGCCTGGGCCAAGCACACCGCCAAGCAGCGCTCCAACGTTCTGCGCAAATGGTTCGAGCTGATCACCGCCAACCGCGAGGACCTCGCGCTGATCCTCACCTCCGAGCAGGGCAAGCCGCTCTCCGAGGCGCTCGGCGAGGTCGATATTGGCGCCGCCTATATCGAGTTTTTCGCGGAAGAGGCTAGGCGCGTCTATGGCGAGACCATTCCGAGCCAGCGGCCCGATGCGCGCCTGCTCGCGATCAAGCAGCCGATCGGCGTCTGCGGCGCGATCACGCCGTGGAATTTCCCGAACTCGATGATCACGCGAAAAGTCTCGCCGGCGCTGGCAGCCGGCTGCACCGTGGTGCTGAAGCCCGCCAACGAGACGCCGCTGTCGGCGCTGGCGCTCGCCGTGCTCGCCGAGAAGGCCGGCATCCCCAAGGGCGTGCTCAACATCATCACCGGCGACGCGCCGCCGATCGGCAAGGTGCTGTGCGAGCATCCGGCGGTGCGCTTCGTCGGCTTCACCGGCTCGACCGCCGTGGGCAAGATCCTCTACCAGCAGGCCTCCGTCGGCGTGAAGCGGCTCGGCCTCGAGCTCGGCGGCAACGCGCCCTTCATTGTGTTCGACGACGCCGACATCGATGCCGCGGTCGAAGGCGCCATCGTCTCGAAATATCGCAACATGGGCCAGACCTGCGTCTGTGCCAACCGCCTCTACGCCCAGGACAAGATCTACGACGAGTTCGTGCAAAAACTCTCGAAGAAGGTCGCGGCGATGAAGATCGGCGACGGCACCGAAAGCGGCGTCACGCAGGGGCCGCTGATCAACATGAAGGCGGTCGACAAGGTCGAGCGCCATATCGCCGATGCGGTGAAGCGCGGCGCCAAGGTCGTGACCGGCGGCAAGCGCAGCGAGCTCGGCCGCTCCTTCTTCGAGCCGACCGTGCTCGCCGACGTCAAACCGGACTCGCTGGTGTCGCAGGAGGAAACCTTCGGCCCGCTCGCGCCTGTCATCCGCTTCAAGGACGAGGCCGACGTCATCGCGATGTGCAACGCCTCGCCCTTCGGTCTTGCCTCCTATTTCTACTCCCGCGATCTCGGCCGCGTCTGGCGGGTCGCCGAAGCGCTGGAGTCGGGCATGGTCGGCGTTAACACCGGCCTGATCACCACCGAAGTCGCGCCCTTCGGCGGCGTCAAGGAAAGCGGCCTTGGCCGCGAGGGCTCGCGTCACGGCATGGAAGAATATGTCGAGATCAAATACGTGATGATGGCGGGGGTGTAGGGCCGCCTCATCCCGTCGTCCGGATCTGCCGGGCGACGGGACATCAAGACGTCAATGCGTCTTGAATTGCTCGCCGATGCTTTTCAGGACCTCGCCGACCTTCGCTATCTCCTCGCTGAGGTTCAGCCGGCCTCCGAGCTTCTCGTCGGCCAGTTTCAGCACGGCTTCCGCTTCGTCGCGGCGTCCTTCGAGGAGTGATACCGCGGCGGCTGTTGTCAGCGAACTACGCAGCATGTGGTCGTGCTGCTGCTGAAGAACCGTGTTCTGCAGCGCAAGCGCCACGGCATGCGCCATCGCCTGAAAGGCAATGGCTTCCGGGACATTGGGAGCCATGCCTTTAAGCGACGCATTCAGCTGCTCGACGGCATCTCTGATTTGATCGTTCAATTCGCCGTGCGGTGCGTCGGAGGCTACAGCAGTATCGGTCATCTCAGAGGGTCCTTCGAAAATTCGGGGCGTTCGGCTGTGATCCGCTCCGTCGAGCGGCGACGGTCGTCCTGGAGCACGAACCCGCGGCGAAGCCGAAGCCGTCTACAATTTCGCAGGCGCGGCGGCGCCCAGGAGAACCTGGACGCAGCGCGTGGTCACGGCCTGGGCAAGCGCAAAGTTCTGTTGCTGCGCATTCGTGGCGTTCTGAGCCGCGCTGGCGAGCGCCAGCGCGATGGCCTGGTAGACACTTCCCATAGCCATTGCGGGCGCGTCGCCGAGAACCTGGACGTCCGCCTGGGTGACGGAATCAGTCACTTGATCGTTTACGGATGTTGGAAACGCCATAACATACCTTCCTGTAGCGGATCGTGGATCTTCGCGGCCTTGTTTGGAAGCTGTGACGAATCCAACTATGCCGTCGTGGTTGAGCCCAGCAGCGCTTGCAGGCACTTCGCCGTCACTGCTTCGGCCAGCGCGAAGTTCTGTTGCTGCGCATTGGTGGCGTTGTGGGCCGAATTCGCCAAGGCCTGGGCGACGGCCATATAGACATTCCCCATCGCGGTCGCGGGTGCGTCGGCGAGGACCTGAACGTTGGTTTGCGTGACGGAATCCGTGATCTCTGAATTGACTGCTGTCGGAAATGCCATAACGACTACCTCTGCTTTTGATCGTCGGTTGCGGATGGATCGCGGGAGTCCGCCATGCCCTGCACGGCGTCGGAAACGGCCTGTTCAGCCAATTGCATTGCGCTTAGGACTGCCGTCCAGGACGCGTTGCTCTCTGCAGTTGCGGCCGCCGGCGTGGAAGCTGTCTCTTCCGGATTCGAAATAGGTTGAACGTTCGGCGGAGCGGTTCCGTCATGTGCGGGGTCGACGGGCTCAGCCATAGGGGCTCCGTAAGCCGGAACGAGAGAAGGCCGATCAAGTATCGCGGCCCCACTCGCCTGAGTCAAGCAATCTCCCGTATAGGTTGAATTTGTATCTTGATTGAACTGCCGCTGAGGAGCGTCCGCTCGGGCGCGGTCACGGGATTGTGCGGTATATGCGAAGATGCGCGCCACACTGGTCTCTCAGGAGCAAACTTTCACCCTGCTCGCGCCGGTGATCCGCATCGTCAGGGTGGGCTGATCCACGGACTGTCCACACCGACGACGATGCTCTTCGCCCAATCGATGAAGACCCGCACTTGCGGAGCCAAATGCTCGCGGGCCGGAAACATGATCGATAGCGGGCGGTGGACGGGCCGCAACTTCGGCAGGACCCGCACCAGCGCTCCGCTGTTCAAATGGTCTTTGACGACGCAACCGGGCACCTGGATAAGCCCCATGCCGGCGAGAGCGCACGCAATGAAGGCTTCCGTGTCGTTCACGAGGATTCCGGTTTCAAGGCGCAGTTCGCGCTCGTCAGATCCCCGCGGCAGACGCCAGGGGATGGCGATGTGGCCCCTGCCTGAAAAATAGTTGACCGCAAGATGATCGCTGAGGTCCTCGACACTTTCCGGAGTGCCGTGCCTGTCGAGGTAGGCCGGTGATGCGCAGATCAACATGGCCATCTTGGCGAG
Source organism: Bradyrhizobium iriomotense (assembly GCF_018130765.1). Lineage (GTDB taxonomy): Bacteria > Pseudomonadota > Alphaproteobacteria > Rhizobiales > Xanthobacteraceae > Bradyrhizobium > Bradyrhizobium iriomotense_A. The sequence goes on along the minus strand of NZ_JAFCJZ010000010.1, from coordinate 10,550 downwards.
CACGCGCCCGACGAGACTGCTGACCGGCAGGTCGCCTATCCTTAAGACACAATCGACACCCTCCGCGATCAGATCGACCGGCTGATCGCTGACGCCGAGAATGAGATCGATGTCCGGGTATTTCGCCTGGAAGTCCGGAAGATTGGGAATGATCAGCGGTTTCGCGATCGCGACCGGGATGTCGACCCGCAGGCGTCCTTTCGGAGCATCGCCCACGCCGCCAAACAGGTTCCGCGCTTGCCCGACCTCGTTCAATATTGCGACCGCGCGATCATAGAACAATCGCCCCTCACTCGTCAGCGAGGTCTGGCGCGTCGTCCGATGCAGCAGCCTTGCGCCGATCGACGCTTCCAATTCGTTCACGGCGTTCGTGACCGTTGGACGGGTCGCGCGCAGGGCCTCGGCCGCCCGCGTGAAACTCCTGTTCTCCGCCACGCTCACGAAGACTCTCAACTGCTGCAGAAAATCCACGCGTCGTCTCCGTCCGGGTCAATCGGGCCCCCCCTTGACTGTTATCATATTGCATAACAATCAAGTTCAAATTTCGTCGCTTCAGACGAACAAAGGATGAGGCTATTTCCAGCTCCTCCGAATGATCCGGAAGGGCAGCAGATGGCTCGAATTGTTCGCTTTCACGACTATGGTGATCCCGACGTTCTCAAGATCGAGGACGTCGATGTCGCGGCTCCCGATGCCGATGAAGTCCAGATCGACGTGCGCGCCATCGGGCTCAATCGCGCCGAGATCATGTTTCGCCGCAACGCCTATGTCCGGCAGGCACAATTGCCCAGCCGATTGGGCTACGAAGCTGCCGGTGTCGTCAAAGCGGTCGGCTCGTCGGTGAGCGATTTCCGTCTGGGCCAATCGGTGAGTGTCATTCCGACGGAAGACATGGGGCGATGGGGCACCTATGGCGAAGTCATCAATATTCCGGCCCGCCATCTGGTGGTGCATCCCGAAAACCTCACCTTCGAGCAAGCCGCTGCGTCGTGGATGAAATATGTCACCGCGTGGGGCGCGCTGATCGAGCAAGCGAATTTAACGGCGGGCGACTATTTGGTCGTCACGGCGGCATCCAGCAGCGTCGGGACTGCGGCATTTCAGATCGCGCGTGCGGTGGGAGCGACGGTCATCGCGACGACGCGGACTTCCGCGAAGAGCAAAGCGTTGTTGGATGCCGGTGCCCATCACGTCGTCGCAACCGCTGAGGAGGATCTCGTCTCGCGGGTGATGGAGATCACGAGCGGCAAGGGAGCGCGCGTCATCTTCGATCCGATCGGCGGCCCCGCCATCGAGCAGTTGGCGAACGCGATGTCTCATAGGGGAATTCTGCTCGAATACGGTGCCTTGAGCCCGGACATTGGCGCGTTCCCCCAATTCGCCGTGCTTGGGAAGAGCCTGACGATCAAGGGATATTTGTACAACGAAGTCGTGGCTGACGACGACGCGTTGGCGCGGGCGAAGCAGTTCATCTCGGAAGGCCTTTCTTCCGGGAAGCTGACGCCGGTGATCTCCCGAAGTTTCAAGTTCGAGCAGATCCAGGAGGCGACGCGCTTCCTGGAGTCGAACGAGCAGATCGGAAAAATCGTCGTCACTGTTTGAGACACACAACGCAGTTAAGGGTGATGGAATGACGAACGCGAATGGCTGGCAGGCCCCCGGCCTGAACCGGCGGAAGATCGGCGACTATGTCGTCACCGTTATCGTCGACGGCATCGTCGGTGTGCCGTTCGACCTCCTGTCCGGAATAGGGCCCGATGAAGCGATGAGCATGACGGTGGCGGCGGGACGTCCTTCGTCATCTGCGATGACCGTCAGCGCCTATCTGGTCGAGGGAAAGGGCCGGACCATACTGGTGGATGGCGGTGGCGGCGGCATCAACGGTTGGGGCGGACGACTGCACGCGTCACTTGCCGCGGCCAACGTGAATCCGCTCGCAATCGACCAGATCCTTCTGACCCACGCCCATCCGGATCACATCGGAGGCCTCGTCGGAGCGTTGCCGTCGGCGCCCCAGTTTCCGAACGCCGAGATCGTGATGCACGACGCCGAATTCGCCTTCTGGACGGATGATGCGAACCTCAATCAGGCCCCGGATCCGGTCAAGCCGTTCTTTCACGCCGCGCGTACCGCATTCGCGGCATATGGCGCCCGGCGCCGGACGGTCAGCGCAGGACAAGTTGCGCCCGGCATCATGATCGAACCTCTGCCCGGCCATACCCCGGGGCACAGCGGCTATCGGATCGATGGCGGCGATGCGTCCCTGCTCATCTGGGGTGACATCGTTCATTATCCTGACATCCAGGTGCAAAGACCCGAGGTGACGATTGCGTTCGACGCGGATCCGCAGGCGGCGGCGGAGACCCGAAAGAAAATGCTGGAAAGAGTCTCCGCGACCGGCGAGCTCGTCGCCGGAATGCACCTGAATTTCCCCGGGTTCGCGCGGCTGTCGAAGAAGGGACAGTCGTTCGAGATCCGCCATGAGCCCTGGTCCGCGGAGCTGATTTGACGCGCTCTCCTTCGTCGTCCTGGCGAAAGCCAGGACCCATTACCCCAGGGAGAAGTTTGGCGAAGATTGGTGGTCCGGTACTCGCACCGCTCGCAATCGATAGATTCCGCGGTATGGGTCCTGGCTTTCGCCAGGACGACACCGAGGTTGTGGCGCGCTAACGGCTTTACCGCCTTAGCTTCGTAGCCCGGATGAGCGTAGCAACATCCGGGACCACTGCTCCCGCATATCGCTGCGCTCATGCGGGCTTCGCGTCCGTTACCGCCGCAGCACCGCGATCATTCGGTTCGCAAATGTCAGCCGCTCCGCCATGACCGACACGAAATAGGTCAGCAGCTTGTTGCTGAGCGCGGGGGCCTCGGTCTTGATCGCGTCGAACTGGTGCGCGTTGAGCACGTAGAGCACGCTGTCGACCTCGGCCTGGATCGTCGCGCTCCGCGGCGCGCGAGACACCAGGCCCATCTCGCCGATCGTGGTGTAGCGGCCGAGGCTGCGCACGCGCGTGGTGCGGCCGTCGTCGGCCGGGACCATGATGCCGACGCGGCCGTCGAGGATGAAGTGCATGGAATCGGCGGGGTCTCCGGCGTTCACGATGACCTCGCCGGCCCCGACCTCGATGCGCTGGCAGCGGCGGATCAGCTCGTCGGCATCGTCCTCGCTGCCGAGGATGCGCGCGAACCAGTCGCGCAGGCTGGCTTCTTCCCGCGCCAGGTCCTGATGCTGCGAGATGATCTCGTTCTCGCACCATTCCAGTGCGTGATCGAGCTCGGGGATGATGGTGACGCCCTCGCCGATGAAGTCGCTGGCGCGCAGCACCTTCTCGGCCGAGGCCGACAGATGCACCAGGATCAGCTCGACGCCGAGATCGGCCGCGCTGCGCTTGATCTGGGCAAAGCTGTAGGCGGCCGATGAATCCACCCCGGTGACGAGCTTGAAGTCGAACAGCAGGTAGCGGCACTCGGGGCGCTCCTGCAGCAACTGCTTGACGTGCTGGTAGAGCCGGTTGGCGGAGCCGAAGAACAGATAGCTCTGCAGGTTCAGGCCCTGGATCTTGCCGCCATGGGCCAGCAGCACATCCTGGTCGTCGCGCGAACGGTCGAGCGAGGAACGGTATTCCGAGCCGTTGAAACTGTACTTGATCGATTCGACCCGTGCGGCGCTGAACGCAAACGTGGCGCAGCCGATGATCACGCCGATCAGGATGCCCGGCACGAAACCCCAGGTCACGATGATCGCGATGATGGCGACCAGCGAGAGATATTCGAGCTTCGAAAGCCGCCGGCGCGATTCGATGATCCATTTGTGCAGCTGGTCGGCGCCGAGATAGAGCAGCAGGCCGCCGAGCACGAATTTCGGGATGAAGCCGAGCAGCTGCGGCGCGATCGCAAGCATCAGCAGCGACAGCGCCGCGACGGTGAGGCCGGACAGACGGCCGCGGCCGCCGCTGCTGAAATTGAGGACGGAGCGGCTGATCGAGACGCAGCCGGCATAGCCGCCGAGCGCGCCTGTCAGCATGTTGGCGGCGCCGGTGACGTTCAGCTCGCGCTCCAGATTGGCCTCGCGATGCACGGCGACTTCGATCCCGGTGGTGTTGAACAGCGTGCTCGACGCGGTGACGAAAATCACGGCGACGAAATTGGCGAGCAGGTCGGGCACGGCGAACCAGGGATAGTGGACGAGGCCTTCGGCGTGCCAGGGCATCATGAAGGCCGCCTGCGGCGGCGGCTGGAACGTCCAGCCCAGAGCGTGGGCCTCGCCAAGCGAGATGCCCGTGACCCAGAATGCCAGATGCCCCGCGAGTACGCCGCCGATCAGGATGATCGGCAGTCCGAACGGGCTACGCGAGCGATGCCAGGTCAGATACAGCACCAGCGCCATGACGCAGGCGGCACCCAGTTCCAGCAATGTCGTGCCGTTGGCGAAGCGCAGCAGCGTGGCGACAGGATGATCGGTGATGACCCGGATCGCACCCATGACGATCAGGAGTCCCGTGGCACCGAGGAAGCCGCCGACCACCGGGTACGGCACGTAGCGGATGGCGCGCCCCATCCGCGTCAGGCCCAGTCCGCACAGCACCACGCCGGTCAGCACCGTCGACAGGCCGATCGTGATCAGGATCGGCGACAACGGCGGAGTCGACGGGTTGGCCGCCTCGATCCGTTCGAGCACCGAGGCCGCCAGAATTCCCGTCACGGCGGCGGTCGAGCTGTCAGGAGCGGCCACCGCGAAGGGCAGGGAGCTGCCGAGCGCGACGACGGCGGCAAGCACCGCGGAGCTGATGAAGGTCGCCGCGATGCCGTAGGACAGGTAGGGCGACAGCGGGCCCGCAAAGATCAGCAATGCGTAGGAGAGCCCGAAGGTGACGGTCAGGACGCTGGCGGCGCTGCCACCCAGAATGTCGTTCAGCGCACGCTTGAGGGCGGGCTTGAACCGCGAGTGCGGACTGAGAGTCATCGCTGGGTCGGTCACGTCCTGGCGCTCGCCCCTGAAAAAATTCTGTTTGAGATGACGACAGGCTTAGCGCAATAGGCTTCTTGTCGCTATGAAATATCCGGCGGTTTTTGCTGCGGTGACGGTGCAGCCTCACGCTCAACCGTCGTCCCGGCGAAGGCCGGGACCCATAACCACAGGGAGGTGTTTGGCGAAGATCAGGAGTTCGGTACTCCTGCCATCCGCACTCGATAGATCTCGCGGTATGGGTCCCGGCCTTCGCCGGGACGACGGATAGGCTTAAACCTTCAACTCCGTCCCCGTCACGCGCCGATACGCTTCCAGATACCGCTTGCTGGTCGCGTCCACCACGCTCGCCGGCAGCGGCGGTGGTGGGGCGTCGCCGTTCCAGCGGCCGGCGCGGCGCTCGATATCGAGATAGTCGCGCAGCGGCTGCTTGTCGAAGCTCGCCTGCGGCTGGCCGGGCTTGTAGGCATCGACCGCCCAGAAGCGCGAACTGTCCGGCGTCATCACCTCGTCGATCAGGATGATGCGGCCGTCCTTGTCGCGGCCGAACTCGAACTTGGTGTCGGCGATGATGATGCCCTGCTCGCGCGCCAGCTCCTCGCCGAGGGTGTAGATCGCGCGCGTCATGCTCTCCAGCGTGTAGGCGACCTCGTCGCCGACCACTTCCCGCATCTTCGCGATCGTGATGTTCTCGTCGTGCCCGCTCTCGGCCTTGGTCGCGGGGCTGAAGATCGCCGGCTCCAGCTTCTCGCTTTCGACGAGGCCCGCTTTCAGCTTTTCGCCCGCGAGCGTGCCTGAGGCCGCATATTCCTTCCAGGCCGAGCCCGAAAGATAGCCGCGGATCACGCATTCGATCGGAAATACGGTGGTGCGCTTGCACAGCATGGCGCGGCCGAGGATCTCGGCGCGGTGCGGCTTCAAGGCCGGCACGGCCGCGATGATCTCGTCGGTATCGGCGCTGATCATGTGATGCGGCACCACGCCTTCGAGCTTGCCAAACCAGAACGCGCTGATTTGCGTCAGCACCGCGCCCTTCATCGGAATGGTCTCGCCCATCACGACGTCGAAGGCGCTGATGCGGTCGGTGGTGAGCAGCAGCAGGCGGTCATCGTCGACGGCGTAGATATCGCGCACCTTGCCGCGCCCGATCTTGGTCAGGGGCAGGTCGCTGGAGAGCATGGCGGTCATCGGCAGATCTTTCGCAAGCAAGGCGTTCGGGCAGGGCGTCCGGCCGCGCCAGATGGCGCGGCCGGAGACCGGATTAGCCTATTCCGGCAGCGGAATGAACTCATGTTCCTGCGGAACCGCGGCGAAGCGGCCGGTTTTCCAGTCCTGCTTGGCCTGCTCGATCCGCTCCTTGCTGGAGGAGACGAAATTCCACCAGATGTGGCGCGGGCCTTCCAATGCATCGCCGCCGAGAAACATCATCCGCGTCGCCTTGAGCGCCTTCACCGTGATGCGGTCGCCGGGCCGGAAGATCAGCAGCCGCGGCCCCTCATAGCGTTCGTTCGCAATCTCGACCTCGCCGTCGACGAGGTAGATCGCGCGCTCCTCATGATCGGGGTCGAGCGGCACGCTCGCGCCTTCGGCGGCCGTGACCTCGGTGTAGAACCAGGGCGACACCATCGACACCGGAGAGGTGATGCCGAAGGTGGAGCCCGCGATCACCCGCGCGGTGAAATCGCGCTCGGAGATCATCGGCAGATCGCCTGCGGCATAATGCTGGAACGAGGGCGCGATTTCCTCGGATCCGGCCGGCAGCGCGATCCAGCTTTGCAGTCCCAGCATCTTCTGGCCCGAGGCGCGCTGCGCATCCGGCGTGCGCTCGGAATGCGCGATGCCGCGCCCGGCCGTCATCAGGTTCATCGCGCCGGGCGCGATCTCCTGGACATTGCCCTCGCTGTCGCGATGCATAATCGCGCCGTCGAACAGATAGGTGACGGTGGCGAGCCCGATATGCGGATGCGGCCGCACGTCCATGCCCTTGCCGGAGACGAACTGCACCGGCCCGAAATGGTCGAAGAAGATGAAAGGTCCGACCATCTGCCGTTTGCCATGCGGCAGCGCGCGCCGCACCGCAAAGCCGTCGCCGAGGTCGCGCGTGCGCGGCACGATGACGAGATCGAGCGCGTCGCAGGATTTGGGATCGCCGAGCACGGGATCGTTGTCGGGCATCCAGCTCATGGGTGGGCTCCTTTTTGGCTTTCTTGGCCGCGATGGTAGCAGGAATTGGCGTCGCCGTCGCGGCAAAGCCGGGACCCGACGTCACAGGTGCGATAGCGCTGTATTCCGCGGTCGTGCTCCACGACGAGCGGCCGTAGGGTGGGCAAAGGCGCATTAGCGCCGTGCCCACCATCTTTCTCCGATCGAGAAGAAGCCGTGGGCACGCTCCGCTTTGCCCACCCTACGGTCCGTGAAACCGGGCGATGACAGTTGGCGTGAGGATGGACCTTGAAAAAATGAGTCCCACAAACGATGTTCGGCTGATTTCAACCGCGACCAATCGCATCGCCCGATGACACTTGCTGCAACCGAGCTTGCCTTTCGCGCCGCGTCCGTGGCGCTGCTGCTCGTGCTGGCGGCATCATTGCTTTCCGATTTCCGCAACGTGCTCACAGCTCGTCTCGGCGCGGCCTTTGCCATCGGTTCGGCCGCGCATGCGGCGAGCTATTCGCTGGATGTCACGTCAGCGATCCCGCTCCTGCATGCACCGCTGATCGCGTTGTCGACCGGCGACACCGTTGTGTTCTGGCTGTTCACACGCTCCCTGTTCGACGACGAGTTTCGCCTCCGCTGGTGGCACGGATGCGTCTGGGCGCTGGTGACGGCTTTCAGCTTCGCGGGCTGCGTCTGGATTGCACCCAGCGGCCATGTGCGGTTCTCGGTGACGGTGGTCAATCTGATCGTGCTCGGTTTCATCGCGCTTGCGGTCGGGCAGATGATCGCCTCCTGGCCGGTCGACCTGGTCGAGCGTCGCCGCCGCGTTCGCGTCTTCATCGTCTGCGCAACCGCGCTCTATGGCGGGCTGAACGCGGTGCTCCAGATCGCCGTCGCCGGCCGCCACGTCGGCGATGTCGCCGAAACCATCAATGCCGGCGTGCTCGCCTGCATCGTCGCGGCGATCGTCTATGCCATGATGCGCGTTGATGGGGCGGATCTGTTTCCGGCCGCGGCGGAACCCGCACCGCCTGTTATTTTCAGTCAGCCTGTAGCCGAGGACGCCGCCGACCAAAAACTCATCGACGCCCTGATGCGCCTGATGGCGGACGAGCGGATCTATCGTCAGGAGAACATCACCATCGGTGTCCTCGCGGGCCGGCTGAAGATTCCCGAATACCGGTTGCGCCGGCTCATCAACCAGCGGCTCGGCTACCGCAACTTCAATGTGTTCCTGAACAACCACCGGATCGAGGAGGCCAAGGCCGCGCTCGCCGATCCCGCCCAGGCCGAGGTCCCCGTCATCACCATCGCCATGGACGCCGGCTTCCAGTCGCTCGGCCCGTTCAACCGGGCGTTCAAGGCGGTCACAGGCGTGACGCCGACGGAATACCGGCGGCTGAAGGTGAACGCGGCGTGACCTTTCTTCACCTCTCCCCGCTTGCGGGGAGAGGTCGGATTGCATCGAAGATGCAATCCGGGTGAGGGGGTACAGGTCTCACTGTGACCTCATCCGGGGAGAGAGGCCCCTCACCCCAACCCTCTCCCCGTAAGAACGGGGCGAGGGGCGCACCACCGCTGCGGCGGCACGATACCTCTAAGAAGCTGGAATGGCTTCATAATTCCAAAATCGACTAGCCCACGCCCAATTCCAGCCAGCCCATTTTCCAAATCCGGCGAGCGCTCCTCCGCCCGCTCCCGCTTCCTCCCGGCGCACGTCCCCAAGCCGGAGAAAGCCCGTGACCCGCCGCCGCAAGATCATCCTCCTCACTACAAGCATCGCCGCCGCCGGCCTCGCGCTCGGCGCCGCCCGGGCCCGCGACGTCCCGAAGATCGCGACCGGCTTCGTCGCCGATATCCTGTGCTCCGAGACGTTCGTCTCCGGCCTCGATCCCAGGCGCAACTTCACCGAGACCACCGACGCCATGCCCGGCACTGGCCTGATCACCTGGGCGATGGACTATCAGGTCGATCGCGTGCGCAAGGACGTCACGGTGACGCTGTTCGGCATTGGCCGCAGCTACGCGGTCTATCGCGAGGGCCTCGGCTGCACGCTCGCGCACGGCGCCGGCGTTGCCGCCGTCGAGCCGCCGGCAGACGACAGGCAGCAGGCGCTGTTGCCCGAGATCGCAGGCCCCTCGATCGTGCCGCCGCAGAGCCCCGAGCTGGTCGCTGCGCTCGACCGTGCCTTCACCGAGCCCGCGCAGCCACCCTATCGCCGCACCCGCGCGGTCGTCGTGATGAAAGCCGGCCGCGTTATCGCCGAGCGCTACGCCGATGGCATCGGACCTGAGACGCCGCTGCTCGGCTTCTCCATGACGAAATCGGTGGTCTCCACCCTGATCGGCGTGCTGGTGCGCCAGGGCAAGCTAAAGCTCGACGGCCCCGCGCCGGTCGCGGCCTGGAAAGATCCCGATGATCCGCGCCATGCCATCACCGTCGATCAGTTGCTGCGCCACACCGCCGGCCTTGCGCTCGGCAGCTCCTTGCAGGCTTCGCTCGGCTCCGCCTTCGAGCCGGTCAACCGGATGAAGTTCATGGAGGCCGACATGGCCGCCTATGCCGAAAGTATTCCGATCGAGACCGCCCCCGGCACGGCGTGGAATTACCACGACGGCAATAGCCTCATTCTGTCGCATCTGATCCGCGTTGCTGCCGGCAGCACTCCCGAAGCCGCGCTGCACTTCGCGCGCCGCGAATTGTTCGCCCCGCTCGGCATGCGCCATGTGGTGCTTCAGCTCGATGGCTCGGGTACGATCGAAGGGTCGAGCGAGATGCTCGCATCCGCGCGCGACTGGGCGCGCTTCGGCCAGCTCTATCTCAATGACGGCGTCGCCGGCGGCAGGCGCATCCTCCCCGAGGGCTGGGTGAACTACACGGCCACGCCGACGCCGAACGCGTGGGTCGGCATCGGCGCCGGCTTCTGGACCAACCAGGGCGATAGCTTTGGCGCAAAATTTCGCATCGAGCACGGCTGGCCGCGCGATGCCTTCTTCGCCAAGGGCACGATCGGGCAGTACACCATCGTGATCCCGTCGGAGAAGCTGGTGATCGTGCGGCTGGGACGCTCGCCGAACGCGCCGCCGCAAGCCGACGGCGTGTTCGATCTCGTGCGCGACGTGGTGGCGGCGACGCGCGAGAGGGGAAAGCTGGCGGGGGCGGATTGAGAGGGCGCAGCGTAGCGCTTTCTTCCTTCTCCCCTTGTGGGAGAAGGTGGCGCGAAGCGCCGGATGAGGGGTATCTATCCACACGACGGCTGAGAGAGGTCCTCGCGGAGAGAGACCCCTCACCCGTCTCGCCGCTACGCGGCGTTCCACCCTCTCCCACAAGGGGCCTGTTGCGTAATCCGTCAGTTGTGATTCCCTAGGGCAGAGCCTTGGAGGGTAGCGATGGCGGTTAAGCGGACAGGACAGCCGAGCTTTGTGGA
>NZ_JAFCJZ010000001.1 GCF_018130765.1 Bradyrhizobium iriomotense | reverse complement strand
TCTGCTACAACTTTACCCGTGCGCTCAACATCCTTGGATTCGACGGGTTTCTGGCCGCGCTCGCAAAGACGCTTGCTGTTTGCCGACCTATCCTCACAGCCCTCCTGCAGCGCATCCAGGCCGCTCCAGACGCACTCTGGACAAATATCCGGCCGCGCCTCGCAATCGGCCGGTTCGTTCCAGCCTGAGCAACCAAACCACCAATTCTTGCCCAGCCTCGACGGAGCAACCGTTTCCCGCCAACGCAAGTCGCAGGCCTCATAAGTCATTGATCCCACAGCGGCCGGCTACTGTGCATGGGGTTGTTTTCGCACTTTTTGCTGGCGGGTCACAATTGCGTGCGGCAAAAAGTGAGACGCCGATGTCGGCGCGCGTGGTTCCCATTCGTCTTCCACCCAGACAGACCTGACGGGAGACCAAAAGATGCTTCGTTCCCACTATCGCTGGGTGATCGTCGCCGCCGGTGGCCTGCTCGGCTGCGTCGCAATCGGCGGCATGTTTTCGTTGCCGGTGTTCCTGCAGCCGATCGCGAAGGACACCGGCTGGTCGGTGACCGGCATCTCCAGCGCGATGACGATCGGCTTCCTGGCGATGGCCTTCACCAGCATGGCCTGGGGCACGGCGACGGACAGGTTCGGGCCGCTGCCGGTGGTGCTGACCGGATCGACCGTGCTGGCGCTGAGCCTGTTCGCCGCGAGCCATGCGACCTCGCTGATCGTGTTCCAGTTCGTGTTCGGCCTTCTGGTCGGTGCGTCCTGCGCGGCGATCTTCGCGCCGATGATGGCGACCGTCACCGGCTGGTTCGACACCAATCGCAGCCTCGCGGTGTCGCTGGTCTCGGCCGGCATGGGCATGGCGCCGATGACGATGTCGCCGCTGGCGGCCTGGCTCGTCTCCGGCCACGACTGGCGGACCTCGATGCAGATCATCGCGCTGGTGGTTGCCGCCATCATGATCCCGGTCTCCTTGCTGGTGCGCCGTCCGCCGGCGCTGGCACAGACCGCGGCCGCACCTGCGGACCAGGGAACTGCGCAGAGCGAGATGTCGATGGGCGAAGCGCTGCGCTCGCCGCAATTCTTCATTCTGCTTGCCACCAACTTCTTCTGCTGCGCCACCCATTCCGGCCCGATCATCCACACCGTCAGCTATGCCGTGAGCTGTGGCATCCCGCTGGTCGCGGCGGTGACAATCTATAGCATCGAGGGGTTTGCCGGCCTCGGCGGACGCATCGCCTTCGGCCTGATGGGCGACCGCTTCGGTGCCAAGCGCGTGCTGGTCTCGGGCCTTCTGTTGCAGGCGTTCGGCGCGCTGGCCTACGTCTTCGCCCATCAGCTCGCGACCTTCTACGCGGTCGGCGCCATCTTCGGCTTCATCTATGCCGGCACCATGCCGCTTTATGCCGTGCTGATCCGCGAGAACTTTCCGCTGCGGATGATGGGCACGGTGATCGGCGGCACCGCGATGGCCGGCAGCCTCGGCATGGCGACGGGCCCGCTCGCCGGCGGCCTGATCTATGACGCGTTCTCCAGCTACGCCTGGCTCTACATCGCCTCCTGGGCGATGGGCCTGGGTGCCTTCCTGATGGCGATGACGTTCCGTCCCTTCGCCAAGCCGCAAGGGGAGGTGGCGCCCGCGGCGGCGTAGCGCCTAGCCGCGTCGCCGCACGTGGTCGATCAGCGCGCGCAGTTTTGGCGCGACGTTGCGGCGGCTCGGATAGTAGAGATAGAAGCCGGAGAAGGAGGGGCAATAGTCCTCCAGGATCGGCACCAGCTCGCCGCGCGCGATCGCAGGCCGGAAGCTCGCCTCCATGCCGAAGGTGATGCCGGCGCCGGCAACCGCAAGCTTGATCATCAGCGCCATGTCGTTGGTCGTGATCTCGGGCGCCACCGCGACGCTGAAATCCTTGCCGCCTTCGGCAAACTCCCAGCGGTAGGGCGTGACGTTCGGCGCCGGACGCCAGCCGATGCAGCGAAACGATGCGAGCTCTGACGGGTGCGAGGGCACGCCGAACCGATGGCGAAACGACGGCGCGCAGACCGCGAGCTGGCGTTCGTCGCCGGCGATCGGCAGTGCGATCATGTCCTGCTCGATGACCTCGCCGAGCCGGACGCCGGCATCGTAGCCGGCCGCGACGATGTCGAACTCCGCGTCGGTCACGGTGATGTCGAGCTGCACTTCCGGATTGGCGTCGGCAAAGGCGGCAAGAAACGGACCGGACAGGAAATGCTCGGCGATCGAGGACACCGCGAGCCGCAACACGCCGCGCGGCCGTCCGCGCAATGCCTCGGTGTTGCCGAGCGCGGCGCGCATGTCCGCGATGGCAGGGGCGATCTCCGCATGCAGCCGCTCGCCGGCCTCGGTCAGGCTGACGCTGCGCGTCGTGCGCTGGATCAGTGCGATGCCGAGCGTTTCCTCCAGTCGCCGGATGGTCTGGCTCACGGCCGAGCGGGTCACGCCGAGACGGTCCGCGGCGGCACGAAAATTCCGCTCTTCGGCGACCAGTGCAAAGACGGCGAGGGCGTTGAGGTCGGCTTCCATCGGTTAGCGCAGCTTGCCAGCGTGGTTAGATATGATCGTCTTATCACAGCGAAGGCGCCGGTCCATCTTCCCGCAATCACTCCGAAAGAACGGGAAGTCTCATGGCAATCGATAAAGTCATTCTCATCACCGGCGCCTCCAGCGGCATCGGTGCTAGTCTCGCGCGCGAGCTGGCCGCGGCCGGCGCCAAGGTCTTGTTAGGCGCGCGGCGCGCCGATCGTCTGAAGGAGCTCGCAGCCGAGCTGAACGGGCGAGGTGGAACCGCGCTCGCCCATCCGCTCGACGTCACCGACCGCGCCAGCGTTGCGGCCTTTGCGGATGCTGCGCGCGGCGTCTGGGGCCGGGTCGACGTCATCGTCAACAATGCCGGCGTGATGCCGCTGTCGCTCATGGCCTCGCTCAAGGTCGAGGAGTGGGACCGGATGGTCGACGTCAACATCAAGGGCGTGCTCTACGGCATCGCAGCGGTGCTGTCGGAAATGGTGGCGCGCGGATCGGGTCACATCATCAACATCGCCTCGATCGGCGCCCTGAGCGTGTCGCCGACAGCGGCGGTCTACTGCGCGACGAAATATGCGGTGCGGGCGATCTCCGACGGCCTGCGCCAGGAGCACGACAACATCCGTGTCACCTGCATCCATCCCGGCGTGGTCGAAAGCGAGCTCGCCGATACCATCACCGACCCCGTGGCCGCAACGGCGATGAAGACCTATCGCGCCATCGCGCTTCAGCCCGACGCGATCGCGCGGGCCGTGCGCTTCGCCATCGCGCAGCCCGATGATGTCGACGTCAACGAGATCGTCGTACGTCCGACGCGGACGACCTAGAGCCGCTTCTCGAAGAACAGGTCCGGATAGGGATCGTCGTTGAAGCGTGGAATCTCGCTCCAGCCCGTGTTGCGGTAGAGCCGGGCGGCCTCGGGCAGCGCGCTGTTGGTGTCGAGCCGCAGCAGCGTGATGCCGAGCCCGCGCGCTGCGGCCTCAGCCGCGTCCATCAGGCGTCGGCCGAGCCGCAGCCCGCGCGCGGCGGGGGCGACCCAGAGCCGCTTGATCTCGGCGTAGCCGTGATCGGTTCCCTTCAAGCCCACGCAGCCGATCGGCAGCGTGTCCGACATCGCGACAATGAACGTGCCGCGTGGGCGGCGCATGTCCTTGGCGTCAGGATCGCGCGACAGCGAGACGTCAAAGCCCTGCTTGAAGCGGCGGCCGAGCTCGGCATAGTACTCGCCGAGACAGTAGCGTGCCTGTTCGCTGCGCGGATCCATCTCGTCCAGCGTGACGCGTTCGCGCGTCAGCGCGGAGGCGATCAGGTCCATCGCCGCCAGCAGCGCCTCGGCTTGCGAATGCTGCGCAAGGAAGCCCTCGGCCTGCGCGTTCGACAGCGCCTCATAGGCTGCGAACTCGCGCCGGCCCGCACGCGTCAACGTCGCGACACGCCGGCGGGCATCGTCCTCGTGCGCGGCGGTCTCGATCAGGCCGTCGTCTTCCAGGCTGCGCAGCAGCCGGCTCATCAGCCCGGAATCGAGCCCGAGATAGTCGCGGATCTCGGCGACGTCCGAACGCCCGTGCCCGATCGCGTTGAGCACCCGCGCCGCGCCGAGCGGCCGCCCGCGCCCGAGGAACGAGGTGTCGAGTGCTCCGACGGCGGAGGTGACGGCGCGGTTGAAGCGGCGGACGCGGGAGACGGGATCGAGCATTATCTGACTTTAGTCAGATATCGTTTTCCAGTCAATTGGAGCGGCCGCCTCGCTTGGCCGCCGTCAGCAGCGGCTTGCTCGGCCGGAAGGGGCCAATGTCGTCGCGCTGGCATTGCGCCCGGAATTCGAGCAAAACCTTCACCGTGAATCGCCCGCCGCCGAGGCCGGGCCCCATGACGGGAGAACATCGTGAGCAGTGCGAGTGAAGCGGCGGACCGGTTGGTAGCAGCAAGAGGCAGCGGGCGGGCGGTCGACTGGCGCGACATTCTCCCGTCGGATCGTGCCGGCGCCTATGCGATCCAGGATGCCACGCTGGCCCGGCTCGGCCCGATCGGTGGCTGGAAGGTCGGCGCGTCGAACCCGGACGCCGAGCCCGTCTGTGCGCCGCTGCCGGCGTCCGGCCTGCTTGCCTCCGGCGCGCGGCTCGGTCCGGAATTCCGCCTGCGCGGTGTCGAAGTGGAAGTCGCGCTCCGGGTCGGGCGAGTGCTTACGGCCGACGACGCCGCATTGCCCGATCGCGAACTGGCACGTGCCTTTGACGCCGTCTATCCCGTGATCGAAGTGGTCGAGACGCGCCTTGAGGATTGGACGAACAGCGTTGCCCTGGCCCAGCTTGCGGATTTGCAGAGCCACGGTGCGCTGCTGATCGGAGCAGCCGCGACAGTCAACCCGGCTTCCATCGATCTCAGCAGCGTCGAGGCGGATCTCTCCATCGGCAAAGACATCAGCCGTCAAACCGTTGGAGGCAATCCCGCAGGCGACATCTGGCGTCTGCTGCGCTGGCTCGTTCGCCATTGTGCGGATCGCGGTGTGCCTCTCTCGCCGGGCCAGATCGTCACGACTGGTTCGTGCACCGGCATGGTTTTCACGGAAGCGGGGACCAGCGCCCGTGCGCGCCTTGCGGGTTTCGGCGAGGTTGCCGTCGACTTCTGAGGTCGCCGATCTCTAGCTCTCGGGCCGGATCAGCTTGATGTCCTGATCGGCAGCCCAGGCGGCGACGTCCTCGCGCTTCAGCGCCGTCGCCATCAGATCCGGAAATTGGTCCGGTGTGCAGGCGAAGACGGGAATGCCGAGGTTTGCGACCTTTGCCGAGAGCACCGGGTCGTACGACGGATGGCCGGTGTCGGTCAGCGCCAGCAGCACGATCACGTTGATGCCGCGTGTTGCGAGCCGGGCCAGCCGATCGACCAGCGCATTCGCGTCGCCGCCCTCGTAGAGATCAGTGATCAGGATCAGATGCGCTTTCGCCGGCCGCTCGATGCGCTCCTCGCAATAGGCGACGGCGCGGTTGATGTCGGTGCCGCCGCCGAGCTGGACGCCGAACAGCACCTCGACGGGGTCGGCGAGCTCCTCGGTCAGGTCGACGATCGCAGTGTCGAAGCAGACGAGCTTGGTCGCGACCACCGGCAGCGAAGCCATCACCGCCGCGAAGATGGAGGCATAGACGACCGAGGTTGCCATCGATCCCGACTGGTCGACGCACAGGATGACTTCTTCGAGATCGACGATGCGGCGCTGCTGGCGCAGGAAGCCGATCAGCCGTTCGGGCACGACCGTGCGATGCTCCGCCTGATAATGGCGCAGGTTGGCCTTGATGGTGCGCGGCCAGTCGATGTCGGCAAAGCGCGGGCGATTGGTGCGCAGCGACCGGTTCAAGGCGCCGCGGACCGCATCCGCCGTGCGCCGCTCGAGCCGCTGCATCAACTCGGCCACCACCTTGGCGATCACGGTGCGGGCGGTGTCCTTGGTCTTCTCCGGCATCACGCCGCGCAGCGCGACCAGATCGGCGATCAGGCTGACATCGGCCTCGACGGTCGCGAGGAATTCGGGCTCGAGAAGCATCTGGCGCAGGCCCTTGCGCTCGAAGGCATCCTTCTGGATCACCTGGACCACCGGCGCGGGGAAGAACTCCCTGATATCCCCGAGCCATTTTGCGACGCGCGGTGCCGAGCCGCCGAGCCCGCCACGGCCTTTCTTCGGGGCCTCGTCGCCGTCGCCGTAGAGCGCTGTCAGCGCCTCGGACATGCGGCGATCGCTGGCGGACAAAGCAGGGCCGTTCTCGGCGCCTTCGGCGTCGACGCCGAGGGCGAGCGTCCAACGGCGGCTGCGTTCATCGGCCTCGCTCATCGTGCAGCTCCCGCTGTGAGGAGTTCGAGCACGCGGGCCTGGTGCGCGGGCCAGAGATCGCTTGCGCCGGCGATCAGCCGATATCCCTTGGCGGCATCGGTGCTCCGCGCGAACAGCGCGTCCATCAATCGTCTGCGCTCGGTCCGGTCCAGCGCCGAGAAGACGCGGCGGAACAGCGGCAGGCTGGCGGTGAAGGATTCCTCGTCCAGCGTCATCAGCCAGGCGTCGACGGCACCGCGGAGCGTTGCATCATGGATCAGCCGCTGGCCGGCACCCTCGAAGAAGCCTTCGAAGAAGCCGGCCGCTTCGGCAACGGGCGTGCCGGGCGAGAGCATTCGCGTCAGCAGGTCCGCCGCATGATCGGCGCTCAGCAACTCGGCCTCGTAGAGCAGCCGCGCGGCCGTGCCGGCGATCAGGCGGGTCGCCTGATCGTCGTTCATCAGCGCCCGCAGCGCATCGCGCCAACCGGCGACGACGTCAGTCTCGATCTGGGCGAGCTGGATCGCGGCGTCGGCCGCGAGGAGCGCACCGCGCAGCTTGGCCGCCGCCGGCGCATCGAGATTGCGCGCGGCATAGGGCAGGGCCAGTGCGGCCTGCACCACAATGCGCGGCATCAAGGCCGCCAGATGCTCGACCGTGCCGGCGCGCGCCTCGCCATAGCGCAGGATGTCGGCCATCGGCGGCAACGCTGCGAGGAGCGATTGGCCGTCGCTCGTCAGCGCCGCCTTGGTCTCCAGCGCTGCGATGCCGTATTCGGTGGCGCGGGACAGGTCGGCGATCATGGCGTTGCGCACCAGCGTCGCCAACGGGCCGAGCTCGGCTTCCTTGCCCATCGCCTCGATCAGGCGGCCGCCTGCGGCTTCCGCGATGGTCGAACCGTAGAGCAGGTTTTCCACCAGCCTGACCGCGAATTCCGGCTCCCAGCGCAACTGCCAGTTCTCGCGAAACGTCCCGCGGCTGCGACCCGCATCCATCAGACGCCCCCAGGGCACGTCGAGCGCATTGAGCCGGTGCAACAGCGTCGAGCGCATCAGCCCGCTGTCGCTGCGCAGATCGAGCGTGAGCGGCCGCTCCAGCGCCTCCGGCTTCAGCCGCGTCACCTTCTGCTGCCGCTGGAGATCTTCGAGTAGCGGCGCGAGCGGGGTCGCTGCCGGGATCGCGCCGACACCTGCGCCGATCAGGAGCTCGGCCGAGATATCGTCCCACATGGCGCGCTCGCCATTGCAGAGGCAGGCGATTGCGGCTTCGCGGAGCTCTGCGAAGCCCGGCGCGGGGCGGCCGCGCAGCGCTGCGAGTGCCGTGCCGAGGCGCTGTGCCTCGATCACCGAGGCGGTCGATACGAAGTGGCCGCGATCGCGCAGCACGCGCGTCACCTTGGTGAGCCACTCGGCTGCGCGATCGCGCTCGCGCATGTCCCAGACATGTGCGCACCATCCCGGCGCCACCACGCCCGCACCATAGCCGCTCGCGCGCGCCAGGCGCGGCGCAGTCCACGGCGCCCATGTCGCCTTGATCTTCGTCTTGGGCCGGCCTTTCAGCAATTCGCGATCGGCGGCCAGGCTGCGGCGCTCGGCGAGCGCCGGCACGTGCCAGGCGCCGCACACGACCGCGACGGCGCCGTCGCATTCCTTCGCCGCCTTCGCGATCTCGATCCGCATATGCGCTTCGCGCGCGGCCTCGCGCGCCGACAGCGATTTTTCGTCCGCGCGCAACGCCGTCATCGCATCGGCGACGGCTGCGAAGATCGGACCCGTCGCAGGGTTCTCCTCGATGACGTCAGACCACCAGGACTCGCCGTCGTCATAGCCTGCGGCGGTTGCGAGCGCGCCGATCGGATCGTGACTGACCGGATCGGCCTCAGCCCTTGCCGCAATTTCCTCCGCGATGTCGCCATCGCTGGCTCCCAGCCGGTCCGATGCCGGCAGGTCGATGAACCGCAAGGCCGCGCCGTGACGCACCGCCCAGCGTGCGGCCTGATATTCCGGCGAGTAGTCGGCAAAGGGAAAGAAGCTGGCGTTCGCCGGGTTGTCCTCGGCATAGGTGAGCAGGGCCACTGGCGTCACCATGTCAGGATCGGCGAGCATCGGCAGCAGGTCCGAGGCATCCGCCGGGCCCTCGATCAGCACCGCGACCGGTTTCAGCGCGTCGAGCGCTTCCACCAGCCGCCGCGCGGAGCCGGGGCCGTGGTGCCGGATGCCGAAGAGAAAGACCTCGCCTGCCATCGCCGTGCTGTCAGATCAGATCGGTCAGCGAGGCATAATAGCCTTCGAAGCCGCGCCGCTTCTTCAGCACGGTCTCCAGATACTCGCCGAGCACGGCCGTATCCTGCACCGGATCCTTCACCACGGCGCCGATCATGTTGCTGGCGAGCGTTTCCGGCGTCAGCTTGCCGTCGTTGAAGAAGGTTGCCTGGCTGATGCCGCCGATCATCACCGCGATCGCTTCGGCCGTCGACAGCCCGCCCGAGGGCGACTTCAGCGCGACCTTGCCGTCCTCGGTCGAGCCCGAGCGCAGCTCGCGGAAGATCGCGACCACACGCGCGACCTCGTCGGCGACGTTCTTCGGTGCGGGCAGGTCGAGATTCTCGGCCATCTCGCCGACGCGCTTGACGATGATCGCCACTTCCTCTTCGGCGCTGTCGGGCAGCGGCAGCACGACGACGTTGAAACGGCGCTTGAGGGCGGAGGACAATTCGTTGACGCCCTTGTCGCGGTTGTTGGCGGTCGCGATGATGTTGAAGCCGCGCTGGGCGTAGACGGCGGTGTTGAGCTCAGGGATCGGCATCATCTTTTCGGACAGCACGGTGATCAGCGTGTCCTGCACGTCGCTGCCCATGCGCGTCAGCTCCTCGAAACGGCAGAGCTTGCCGCTCTCCATCGCGCGCATCAGCGGTGTGGGGACCAGCGCGTCGCGGCTCGGTCCGTGTGCGAGCAATTGGGCATAGTTCCAGCCGTAGCGGATCTGGTTCTCGTCGGTCCCTGCCGTGCACTGGATCACGAGGGTCGAATTACCCGTGATGCCCGCGGCAAGATGTTCGGAGACCCAGGACTTGGCCGTGCCGGGCACGCCCAGCAGCAACAAGGCGCGATCGGTCGCGAGGGTCGCAACCGCGGTCTCGATCAGCCGCTTGTCGCCGACATATTTCGGCGTGATCACGGTCCCGTCGGCCGCCTTGCCACCCATGAGATAGGTCACCACCTGCCGCGGCGAGAGCGCCCAGCCCGGTGGCCGATGCCCGTCGCCCGCTGCCAGCGCCTTCAGCTCCGCGGCATAGCTTTCCTCGGCGGGCAAGCGCAGTTTCTCGTTCATGGCTTCGCTCCCTTGTCGTCCAACGCGGCGTTGAGCCGCAGCATGTCGAGGCGCGGGTCGCCTTGCAGCAGACCCGCAGCCGTCAGTCGTTGCAATGATTGTCGTGCTCCCTCGCGCGAGGCGAGGAGGCCCAGCGCGTGGAGTTCGGCAACCTGGTCGGAAGGCTTTGCATCCTCGCGCTGGAGCGCGGCGAGCAGCGTCTTGCCGGCAGGCGTGGACAGCGGATTGTCCAACTGCGCCGCTGGTCCCGCGATCAATTGCGCCTGCTCGAACCGAATATTGTGCGCATTCATGGCCGCTTCGGCATGTCTTGCGCGGTCGGCGGAGGTCAGCCGCGGAGCCAGCGTCACGACGAGACCGGTCGCATCGTGCTCGTTGATCGCGTCGGCCGCTTGCGCGACGTGCGCATCGGTCCCGGTCGCCACGATCAGGTTGATCAGCGCCATATCGGCGGCGTGATCCAGATTCCACTCCCAGGCGGCGATCAGCTCCTGCGGCGCAAGTCCGAGCGTGCCGCAGAGCGAGGCGAGGTCGGCGCCATCGAACAGCGCCTTGCGACGTTGCACCTGTGCCGGCGTCTTGAGCGGTTCAGCCTGGACCACGCGCGAGCGGCGCAATAGCCCCTTGGTCTTGACCGAGAAGAACCCGGCGAGCTCGGCAGTGTCCTCGCCGGCCGCAGGGCCACGGCCGAGGCGCGCGAGCAGCGAGGCAGCAAGCGCCTTGACCTTGGGTGCACGATCGTCTGTCGCGATGCCTTCGAGGAAGGTGATGTCGTCGTCGGACAGGCGTTCCGACAACAGCGAGAGCAGGCGCAAACGCGTGTCGGCGTTTTCGCTACCGAGCCTGGACTCGAGCACTTTGCGCGCTTCGGAAGGATCGCGGCGCCTCAGTTCGGCGAGTGCAGCCTTGCGTGCGGCCGGCCAGAAATCCTCCCAATTGTCGGCGGTGAGGTGATCGTTCGCCTGCTGCCGCGTCGCGCTCTCGGAGCCTGCAATCGCCGCCCAGTCGCGCCATGGCGCGTAGATGTCGGGCGCATCGTCATCATCGGCTGCCGGCATCCAGTCGGCCGGATGCGTGGTGCAGCCGCGTTCGGCGAGGAAATGAACGAGCTCGGTCCCGACTTGCGCCTGCTTCTTTGCCGCGAGAATGCGGCGCACCAGCGGACGCAGGGCCTCCTGTACCGTCGGCAGTGCAAGCGCTGGAATACCCGGCAGGACCCGAAGCGCCGCGGCCGGCTCCATCACCACGGCGGCACCGAGGAACTGGCCCGAGAGGGCAAGCAGCCGCAGCTCGGCCTCGGCCGGATCGTCGCCGAGCTCGGCGCGCCAGAGGGAGGCTGCGGGCGCAGCCGCCGATCCCATGGTCCAGCGCGTCAACACCGCGCCCATGGCGTCAAAGATCGCCTCGGCCTTGATCGCGTCAGTCATGACCGCCGATCCGTCCCCAAGGGGTTTGCGCGGCGAGGATCGCGAGCCGGTTGCCCGACCAGATCGCCGCGGTGCGCGTCAGATCGGTGCCGCACAGGATGCCGCTGATGTCGGCGGCGACCGGCAACGTCGTGATGCCATCGGCTGATCGCCACCATGTGTGTCCAGCAGCGTCGCGCGCGATGCGCCCCTGCGGCAGCAGCAGCGGAACGTCGATCGCCCATGGCTCGGCGAGCAGCGGCCGCGTCAACGCGTCGGAGAGTGTTTCGTCCGGCGCGGGCCATTCCAGGGGCGGCCTGTCCTGCGCAGCGTCGCGCCGGACGAGCATGGCGCGGAGCGGCTGCGTCGATGGATAGAAGACGAGCTCGCCGTGGAAGCTCTCGCCAGGCGTGAACACCGATCCACGCCGTCCGGCGCTTGCCGGGAAGAAATCGAGCAGCATCGCGAAGCGCGGACCGGTCGCGGCAAGATTGAGCAGCCATGTCGTCTGCGACACGAGACCGTCGCGACGCGTCTGCACCTGCTCGGCGAGGACCTCCCAATCTGCATCGACCCGCAGCGCGGCCGGGTCGGCCAGCACCGCCTCGCGCGTCTCCGATGCCGCGACGGCGCGGCGGATCTCGGTATTGCGCGGTGTTGCGCGGAAGGCGCGTGCGAGCAGAACCAGCTTGCCGAGCTCGACCACGGCGCCGCGCGGCCGGTCGCCTGCGGGAAGCGCGAGGAGGCGGGATGGCAGCTCGTCGATCCGGCCGGCGAGCACCGCGGCCTTGCCGTCGACCAGCCGCGCTGCGATCCGACGGCATCGCGCGGTGGCATCGTCGATGAAGCCGGACAATCCCATGCGAAGCTGGTCGCCGATCCATTGCTCGAGTGCATCCAGCGCATCGAGGATGGCGCGCTCAGTTTCCTCGTTTCGCCGGGCCGCCTGCGCCTCGCGCCGTGCGACATCCTTCGGGTCTTCGACGACATCGGGTTCGACGGCGCGCGCGGCACGCAAATCCTTCTCGCCGTCGGGCGGCGCATTGATTGCAGGCTTTGCCGCTGACGTGCCGCGCCGTCGGCCGAGCCAGTCGCTGACCCAGGCCGGCGTGTCCGCGGGGGTGAACGGCACGATCGCCTCTGCGTTCAACCACAACAGGCCGAGCACGTGCTTGCAGGGGAATTTGCGCGAGGGGCAGGTGCACTTGTTGCCGAGGTCGCGGAGATCGGCCATCACCCGGTACGGATTGGCGCCGGAACCCGCGCATTCGCCCCAGATCAGCGCGCCGTCGCGGCTTCCGCCGACACCGGACCATTTGGCGGGCTTGGCAAGGCCGGCGGCGGCCTTGAGCGAGGATTGATCGGTTGCGAGTTGCTCGACCGCTTTCAGATCAATCGCCACGCCGATGCCCTAAATCGAATCGAGGGCCGCCAGTATATCGGGGAGGCATGAAAGCTCAATGTCGCCGCGAGCACACCTTGTGCTGCACGCGGGGATGGTCATGCCGGCGGGGCGAGCCCCAGCGCCTTGCGGGCCTTGCACGTCAGCTTGGCCACGATCATCGCATGGGCCTGCACCAGATAGGCCGTGAGCTCGGCGTCCGACAGCGCGTTGTTGCTGACGAGCTGCACCCATTTGGCGCGGGCGAGATACGGCGCCGGCCGCGCCAGGCCATGCTCGATCAGCATCCCATAGGCCATGTCCGAGACCTTGAACATGTAGCCGCCGGTGCCGGCGGCAAAGCCGCCGCCGAGCGCGAACATCTTGCCGCCGACCTTGAACACGGACGTGCCCTCCCACTGCACCACCTTGGTGGCGGCGGGCAGGCGCAGGCAGCGCGCTTCAAAGGTTTTCGGAGTCATGGCGCGAGCGATAGCACGCCAAACGCGGCTTGCAAGGTCGCCAGCTAGCGGGCGACCGCTGCGAAGGCTGCAATTGTGCGATCAACCGCCGCCGCATCGATGTGACGATGGGTGACGAGCCGGAGCTGCGCGGGGCCGCTTGCCTGCACCAGGATGCCGTGCCGTTTCACGCTCTCGGCCCATGCGGCCGCGTCGCGCGCGCTTGCGGAGACATCGATGCGCAGGATGTTGGTCTGCACGTGGTCGGGATCGGCGAGGGTCGGGTCGAGCCAGCTCAAGGCCGCAGCGAGCCGCTTTGCGGCCGCATGATCCTCGGAGAGACGCGCGAGCATCGTCTCCAGCGCCACGAGACCCGCGGCAGCAACGACGCCGGACTGGCGCATGGTGCCGCCGACGAGTTTTCGCAAGGCTCTTGCTCTTGTGATGAAATCGCTGGAGCCGCACAGCAGGCTGCCGACCGGCGCGCTCAGTCCTTTGGACAGGCAGACCATCACGCTGTCGGCGTGCACGGCAATCGCTGCCGCGGGTACGCCGAGCGCGACCGCGGCATTGAACAGGCGCGCGCCGTCCAGATGCACGGGAATTCCGTGGCTTTGTCCGAGCGCATGAATTCGCATCATGTGCGCCAGGGGCAGCACGGCGCCGCCGGCGCCGTTATGCGTCGTCTCCATCGCGATCAGCCCAGGGCGCTCCGACGAGCGGATCGTGTCCGCGAGCGCCATCTCGTCCATTGCGCCGCGGCGGCCCGGCATCGGTTTGGGCAGGAGTCCTGCGATCGTCACCACGCTGCCGAGCTCGGAGTTGAGGAGATGGGCGCCGCTATCGGCAAAGACGTCCGCGCCGCGCTCGGCGTGGGCGAGCATCGCCAGCAGATTGCCCATCGTGCCGCTCGGCACGAACAGCGCGGCCTCTTTGCCGATCAAGGCGGCGCCGTGCGCTTCGAGCGCGCGGACGGTCGGATCGCCCTCGCGGCCGTCGTCGCCGAGTGGGGCGCGTTGCACGCGTGCCAGCATCGCCTCGGTCGGCAGCGTAACGGTGTCGCTGCGCAGATCGACGATGCCGTCGCTGCTGCTCTCTTGCGTCGCCATCAGGCGTCCTGCACCTGCAGGCCGGCTGGCGCCGGCTGCGTCTCATCGGCGGCCACGTCGCCGGCAAACTTTTCGACCAGCTTCACCGCAACCGTGTTGCCAAACACGTTGATCGCGGTGCGGCCCATGTCGAGGAAGGCGTCGACGCCGGCGATGATCGCCAGCGCCTCGATCGGCAGCCCGATCGCCGACAGCACCATCGCAATCGCGACCAGCCCGCCGGAAGGAACGTTGGCGCTGCCCTTGCTCGCGATGGTCGTGACCATGACGATGGTGAACAGCGTCGACCAGGTCAGCGTCACGCCATAGGCCTCCGCGAGGAAAGTGACGGCGAGCGCGAAATACATGATGGCGCCGTCGCGGTTGAAGGCGTAGCCGAGCGGCAGCACCACCGAGACGATGCGCTCGGACGCGCCCATCGCCCGCAGCTTCTCCATGTGCAGCGGCAGGGTCACTTCCGAGGAGCGGGTGGAGAAGGCGAGGATCATCGGCTCCATCACCGCTTTGGTGACGGCAATCGGCTTCTCGCCGATCGCGAGCAGCATCAGCCAGAAGATCGCGACCATGATGGCGAGGCCGAGATACATGACGCCGACGAGCTTTGCGAGCGCGACCACGGTGGCGAGCCCTTGCGTCGCGAACAGCCACGCCATCACCGCGAAGATGGCGATCGGGGCGAGCGAGGTGATCCATTTGGTGATCTTGAACATCGCCGCCATCACCGCTTCGAGCACGGCGACCATGGGCTCGCCGACCTTGCCGACGGAGGCCAGCGCGAGGCCGAACAGGATGGCGAAGACCAGCGTCGGCAGGATCTTCTGCTCGGCCATCGCCGCGACGATGTTGGAGGGGATCATGTCCATGAAGAACTTGATCCAGTCGACCGACACGGCAAGGTTTTGCGGCACCTTGCCGGTTGCGGCCAGCGGAGCGCCGGCGCCGGGATGGAACGCGGCGTTGAGGAGGAGCCCGATCAGGATCGAGATCACAGTGGCGAGATAGAAATAGCCGAGGCTGATTGCGGCGACGCGGCCCAGGACCTTCAGCTCGCTGCCCATGCGGTAGAGCCCGAGCGTCACCGCCGCGAACACCACGGGAATGACGATCATCTTCACCGCCTCGACGAAGGCGGTGCCGACCGGCCGCAGGCTCGCGCCGACATCCGGCCAGAGCAGGCCGACGCAAAGACCCAGCACCAGGCCGAGCAGCATCTGAACCACAAGCGGCAATCTGAGCAGCGGCCGGATCATGCGTGATGGTCTCCTTGTCCTGGATATTGCGTGCGGATGGCGCCGAGCGCGGTGAGACGCGCCTCGAAGGCGGATGAGAGATGCCGCCACATGCGTTGCTGCGCGGCGTCGGGGTCGTGCGCTTCGATGGCCGCGTAGATATCGAGGTGCTCGCTGACGGCCTGGCGCGAGCGCTCAGTGCTGTATTGCCGCATCTTCTGGAGGGCGAGGCCGCTCTGCGCGCGCAGATTGTCGTAGGACTGCGCCAGCCGGCCGTTGCCGGTGGCGCGAAACAGTTCATCGTGGAATGCCCAGCCGACCTGCTGCGCTTCCTCCACATCGAGGTTCTCGCGCGACTGAAGGCTGCGCAGCTCCTCGGCGCATTGGCGCAGCGGCTCCGTCGGCCCGCGCGTCGCGGCCAAATAGGCGGCCATGCCTTCGAGCGCGAGCCGCAATTCGTGGATCTCGCGGAGATCGTCGAACGACATCTGGCGCACGAAGGTGCCGCGCATTGGATGGATGGTGAGAAGACCGTCTTTGGCGAGCGCCTTCAGAGCCTCGCGGATCGGTGTGCGGCCGAGCGCCAGCCGGCTCGACAGGCTGCGTTCGGACAGTGGCTCGTCGGGGGCGAACTCGCCTGAGGTGACGAGGTCGCGGAGCAGCGAATAGGCGCGGTCGCGGTCGAGGGAGGTCGCGGGCATAACTGACATACCAGCGGTATGTCAGATGGATGTCAAGACCACCTGTTGATTTTGCTGGTGAAACGGATCTCGGGACAAATTCACGGACTTGCGCCTTGCGCCCAGCATCTCAAAACATATCTTACGATATATCTAACAATGGAGATGCAAGATATGTTTCGAGACAAATATCACGGCCGGCACGACCGGGAGGAGCAGGCGTTCCGCTTCGCCTTCGCCATGGGCCGGCACGGCGGCGGGCGTCATCGCTTCGGCCGCGGCGGTCATGGCTTTTTCGGCCGCGGCGGCGATGACTTTCCGGGCGCGCGGCGACTGTCGTCGCAGGACCTCCAACTGGTGATCCTGGCGTTACTCGCCGAAAACCCGGCGCATGGCTACGAGCTGATCAAGATCATCGAGGAGCGTTCCGACGGCTTCTACACGCCGAGCCCCGGCGTGATCTATCCGGCACTGACCTATCTCGAAGAGGTCGGCCACAGCAGCGTCCAGCAGGACGGCGGGCGCAAGCTCTACAGCATCACGCCGCAGGGCGAGGCGCATCTTGCCGAGAACCGTTCGACTGCGGATGCGATCCTGCAAGCGTTGTCGCGGATCGGACGCCGCATGGACGAGGTGCGCGAGGCCTTTGCCGGCGTCAGCGATCTCGACGGTGGCGCCTCGGACGAGCTGCATCGCGCACGCCACAACCTCAAGCGCGCGCTGCGCTCCAAGCACGGCAGCGATTCCGCCGAGGCACGCCGTATCGCCGCGATCCTGGATCGCGCCGCAGCGGAAATCCTCGGCAAGTAATGGGTTGCAAGGGAGGCAACATATGAATGTTCGGCCCCACAGTCCGATTGCCGATCCCCGCGTCAACGCCGTGATCGCGCGCCTGCAAGGCGCGCGGCAGCGGCCGGCCGGCGGCGGGCCGCGCGGCTCCTCTGGCAGCCGCGATCCCCACGCCTACGCCGAGCAGGGATTTTCGATCCATCCCGAGCAGGGCGAGTTGATCTATCTGCTCTGCCGCGGCCTGCGCGCCACGCGTGTCGCCGAGTTCGCGACCTCGGTCGGCATGTCCACGCTCTATTTCGCGGCGGCGCTGCGCGACAATGGCGGCGGCACCGTGATCGGCTCGGAGATCGTGCCGGCCAAGGTCGAGGCCGCCCGGCGCAATCTCGCGGAGGCGGGTCTTGCCGCCTATGCCGAGATCCGCGAGGGCGATGCGCGAAAAACGCTGCGCGATCTCGGCGGCCCCGTCGATTTCGTGCTGATCGACGGCTGGCCGGGCGAGAGTGGACCTTCGCTGGCGCGTGAGGTGATCGAGATCGTCGCGCCGCAGCTGTTGGTCGGCGGCTACGTCATGAACGACAATGCCGAACCCGACTATCTCGACTTCATCCGCGATCCCCAAAACGGCTTCGTCTCGATGACGCTGCCGCTCAAGGGCGGCACCGAGCTCAGCCTGAAGCTGGCGTGACGGAATCGCTGGCGCGATAAGCGTCGGGAACGATGAACACCTCGTCGGCGCGGCCATAGCCGCCGTCGCCGACTTCCTCGATCAGCACCATCGTGTGCAGCCGCGCTGCTTCGCCAAAATAGTGGACGAACAGCGCGGTGAGGTTATGCACGATCTCCGCCTTCTGCGCCCGCGACAGCGCGGCTTGCGGGATCTTGATATTGGCGAACGGCATGATGAATCTCTCCTTGTAAAACGTCGCGTCAGATCACGCCGCCATTGGCGCGGATGATCTGGCCGTTGACCCAGCCGCCGTCGCGCCCCGTGAGGAAGGCGACGACGCCTGCGATGTCGTCGGGCTGGCCGAGGCGGCCGAACGGGTTCATCGCGGCAATGGCGCGCACCTGCTGCTCGCTCTTGCCTTCGAGGAACAGCCGCGTCTCGACCGGCCCCGGTGCGACCGCGTTGACGGTGATGCGGCGGCTGCCGAGCTCCTTGGCAAGGATGTGGGTCATGGCTTCGACCGCGGCCTTGGTCGCGGCGTAGACGCCATAACCGGGCTGATAGAGGCCGATCACGCTGGACGAGAAGCTGACGATGTGGCCGCCGTCGCGCAGCCGCCGCGCTGCTTCGCGCAGGGACCGGAACACGCTGTCGAGGTTGATCGAGATCTGCCGCGCGAAGGCTTCATCGGTCACCGCCGCGAGCGGCCCGAGCTCCATGACGCCGGCATTGTTGACGAGGATGTCGACGCCGCCGAAGGCGTGCTCGGCTGCATCGAACAACCGCGCAGGGGTTGCCGGATCGGCGAGATCGGCCTGCACGGCGATGGCGCGTCCGCCGGCAGCCTCGATTTCGGCGACGAGCGCATCGGCAGCGTCCCGGCCGCTGGCATAGTTGATCGCAACCGCGATTCCGTCCTGCGACAGCCGGCGGGCGATGGCTGCGCCGATGCCGCGGGAACCGCCGGTCACGATGGCAGCGCGCTGAGATTGGTGGGGCATAACGGGTCTCCTTGATGCTGTTGGGCCAAGGGATACCTGATCGCTGCGGCCGGATAATCGCCCAGGACTTGCCATCACTTGTCGGCTGTGGTGAACAATCCGCCATGGACCGCTTTGACGCCATGCGCCTGTTCGTCCGTCTCGTGGAGCGGCAGAGCTTTACGGCCGCGGCGGCCGACCTTGGCATTCCGCGCTCGACGGCGAGCGAAGTCCTGCGCGGCCTTGAGTCGCGCCTGGGTACGCGCTTGCTCGAGCGGACCACTCGGCACGTCACCCCGACACTCGACGGAGAGGACTATTACCGCCGCTGCGTCGCCATCCTCGCCGAGGTCGAGGAAGCCGAAACCGCGATGCGCGATGCGCGCCCGCGCGGTCTGCTCCGCATCGATGCGCATCCCTTGCTGACCCGCACCTTCATCCTGCCGCATCTGCCGGAATTCCTCGCGCGCTATCCCGAGCTCGATTTGCAGATCGGGCAGGGCGACCGCCTGGTCGATCTCGTGCGCGAAGGCATTGATTGCGTGATCCGGTCGGGCGAGCCGGAGGACAGCGGCATGATCCTGCGTCGGCTCGGCACGATCGCCGAGATCACGGTGGCGAGCCCGGCCTATCTTGCCAAGCACGGCATGCCTGCGACGCCTGATGCGCTCGACGGCCATCAGATGGTGGCCTTCGTCTCCTCGCGCACCGGCGATGTGCTGCCGCTGGAATTTTCCGTCGCCGGCGCGCTGCGTCAAATCGTGCTGCCGAGCCGCCTTCGCGTCAACAATTCCGACACCATGGCCGATCTTGCCCGGCTCGGCTTCGGCCTCGTGCAAGCGCCGCGCTATCGCTTTGCCGATGATCTCGCCAGCGGCGCGCTGGTCGAGGTGCTGGCCGACTATCCGCCGTCGCCGACGCCGCTCTCGGCGCTCTACCCGCAGAACCGCCAGCTCGCGCTGCGCCTGCGCGTCTTCCTCGATTGGGTATCGGGCATTTTTGCGGAAGCGAAACTGTGAGCGCGCGGCGATCTGCGGAATCGTAGCCCGGGTGAGCGGAGCGATACCCGGGGGCCGCTGCTCGCGATGAATCCCGGATATCGCTTCGCTCATCCGGGCTACAAGACCTTGCTTTGAGCACACGCCTCTTTGTGAGTTGTGCCGGGGCCGCGGACGGCTACGATGCGATCGTTCCCTGGCATGGGACACATAACGACCGGGAGGCGACATGAGCGGGCAGGACCATAAAGTGAAGGGATCGGACCTGTTCGTCGCGGCCCTGGAGAACGAAGGCGTCGACCGTATTTTTGGCGTGCCCGGCGAAGAAAACCTCGATCTCGTCGAATCGCTGCGCAACTCCAGGATCGAGCTGGTCCTGACCCGTCACGAGCAGGCCGCCGCCTTCATGGCGGCGACACACGGGCGGCTGACCGGCAAGCCGGGCGTGTGTCTCTCCACACTCGGCCCCGGCGCGCTCAACCTGTCTACGGGCGCTGCCTATGCGCATCTCGGCGCGATGCCGATGATCCTGATCACCGGCCAGAAGGCGATCATGAGCAGCCGGCAGGCGCGTTTCCAGATCGTGGACGTGGTTGCCACCATGAAGCCGTTGACAAAGCTGTCGCGGCAGATCGTCAGCGCCTCCAGCATTCCGACCGTGGTGCGCGACGCCTTTCGCGTGGCGATGGAGGAGCGGCCGGGCCCGGTGCATCTCGAACTGCCCGAGGACATCGCCGGCGATGAGGTATCTGCCGTCCCCGTGATCCCGATCCATCCGATCGAGATACCGGTCGCCCATCGTGCCGCGCTCGACCGCGCCGCCGAGATGATTTTGGCGGCGAAGCATCCGCTGGTGATGATGGGCGCGGCAACGAGCCGGCCGCGCTCGACGCATGGCATCGCAAGCTTCGTGCGGCGCACCGGCATTCCGTTCTTCACGACGCAGATGGGCAAGGGCACCGTGCCGGGCGGCACTAATCTCTATATGGGCACCGCCGCGCTGTCCGAGCGCGACTATGTTCATGATGCCATCGACGCCGCCGACCTGATCGTGGCGATCGGTCACGATCCGATCGAGAAGCCGCCCTTCATCATGGGGCCGTCGGGGCCGAAGGTCATTCACGTCAGCTACACCTCGGCCAGCGTCGAGCAGGTCTATTTCCCGGATGCCGAGGTCGTCGGCGATGTCGGCCCGAGCCTGGAGCTGCTCGCCGACCGCCTCGAGGGCAAGTTGCCACAGGCCGCGGCGCTGCTACCGCTCAGGGAGGGAATCCTCAGCCACATTGCCGATCGCGCCACCGAGGCACGCTGGCCGCCGACGCCGCAGCGCATCGTGCACGACATCCGCCAGATGATCCCGGAGAACGGCATCGTCGCGCTCGACAATGGCATGTACAAGATCTGGTTTGCGCGCAACTATCGCACCCGCGTCGCCAACACGCTGCTGCTCGACAACGCGCTCGCAACCATGGGCGCGGGCCTGCCGTCGGCAATGATGGCCGCGATGCTCTATCCCGATCGCCGCGTGCTCGCGGTCGCCGGCGACGGCGGCTTCATGATGAACAGCCAGGAGATGGAGACGGCGGTCCGCCTCAAGCTCAACCTCGTCGTGCTGGTGCTGGAGGACAACGCCTACGGCATGATCCGCTGGAAGCAGGCCGTCGACCACTTTGCCGATTATGGCATGACCTTCGGCAATCCGGATTTTGCGATGTACGCGAAGTCGTACGGAGCCAAGGGGCATCGCATCGCAAGCATCGACAGCTTCGGCCCGACGCTCGATGCGGCGTTCAGGGAGGGCGGCGTGCATTTGGTGTCGATCCCGATCGACTATTCGGAGAATGTGCGCGTGCTGGTCGACGAACTGCGCGCGCATGAGAAATCGAAGGCGTGATGAACAGTGTAGCGAAGCAATCCAGCTTTGTAGCCCGGATGAGCGTAGCGATATCCGGGTAAAGTGTTCCCGCATGTCGCTTCGCTCATGCGGGCTACAGGCCCCCACGCTCAGCCCTCCCTGCGATAACAACTTGTCTCGCGCCCTCCGATCCCCGACACTCTCACTCACCCAACCAACCACAGGACTTATGAAATGACTCGCGTTCGTTGTGTCACCGAGATGGGCATGGGCGTCGACGTTCACGGCAGGGACGCCACCAAGGCGGCGAAGCGCGCGGTGTCCGATGCCATCCGGCATTCGAGCCTCGGCTTCTTCCGGATGATCGGCAAGACCGCGAACGACATGTTCGTCGACGTCACGATCGGCGTGCCCAACCCCGAGGCGGTGGACAAGGAAGCCGTCGCCAAGGAGCTGCCTTACGGCACCGTGACCGTGACTGCGGTCAAGGGCGGGCTGGAGATCCCCTCGGCCACGGAAGTCGCCAACGACCCCATCCTCATCGCCAATGCCGCCGTCATCGTCAGCTTCGACAAGGACTAGGCCGGTGTCCGACAGCGATGTGGCGCTGCTGGATCGCCCGATCTGGAGCGCGTTGACGACAAGCCAAAAGCACTTGGCGGAAGGCGGCCCGCAAGCGCTGCGCTATCCCGTCGACATGACGCCCTTTGCCGACATGGTCGACATGTCCGCGGCAAGCTTTGCGGCGCTTCGCGATCTCCTCTCGGGCACGCAGGTCGCCGCGCTGTTCACGCCGGAGCCGGTCGACGTTCCCGCCGGCTTCAAGGTGGTGCTCGCCGAGACCGGCGAGCAGATGATCGGCTCGCCCGCCGACAGTCCGCTGCGCGATGCCGAGATCGTCACGCTGGGGTCCGCCGACGTGCCTGCGATGATAGCGCTGACGGAGCTGACCAAGCCCGGGCCGTTCGCTGCCCGAACGCACCAGCTCGGCACATTCCTCGGAATCCGCGCCGGCGGCGAATTGGTCGCGATGACGGGTGAGCGGATGAAGCCGGGAAAGTTCGTCGAGATGACGGCCGTCTGCGTGCATCCGGACTATCGTGGGCGCGGCTATGCACAGGCGCTGCTCGCGGCGGTCGCGCGCCGGATCGAGGCGCGGGGCGAAATTCCGTTCCTGCACGTGTTCTCGAACAATACGTCCGCGATCGCGCTGTATCAGCGGCAGGGCATGCGGATCCGGCGCCGCCTGTACGTCACCGCGCTGATGAAGCAGGGATGAGCGTTTTTCGGCGGGCCTTCATATCCGCCGAATTCGCGCTATATCCATCCCAACCATAATTCGGGGGAAACACATGGACGCCAGAACGACAGATTTTTCCGCCGTGCGGACGGCGATGCAGCGCTATGTCGATCAGGAGATCATTCCGGGCGCGTCCTGGGCGGTGCTGCGGGGCCGCGACGTGGTCGATCAGCAATGCGTGGGCTTCGCCGACCGCGAGGCGAAGACGGTGCTCCGGCCCGACCATATCTTCCGTGCGTTTTCCAACACCAAGATCTTCGTCACCTGCGCGATCATGCTGCTCGTCGAGGAAGGCCGGATCGGGCTCGATGATGCCGTCGAGAAGGTCCTGCCGCAACTCGGCAACCGCAAGGTCCTCAAGCAAGGCGCGGCAAGCCTTGCCGACGTCGAGCCGGCGAGGAGGCCCATTACGATTCGCCAGCTTCTGACCCACACCTCCGGCCTCAGCTACGGCATCTTCGATCCCGGCACGGTGCTGTTCAAGGGCTACAACGAGGCGCGCGTGCTCAATCCGCTGACGCCGCTCTCCGACATGATCGACCAGCTCGCCGACTTGCCGCTGTCCTATCATCCCGGTGCGGGGTGGGAATATTCGGTGGCGACCGACGTGCTCGGCCGGATCGTGGAGGTCGTCTCGGGCCAGGCTCTCGATGCCTTCCTCAAGGCGCGCATCTTCGATCCCCTCGGCATGACCGACACCGGCTTCTACGTCCCCGAGGCGCAGCAGGGCAGGTTGGTCGCGCTCTACAATGGCGCCGACGTGCTCGACCCGATGAAGCCGGGCCTGACGCGCGCCGACAATCTCCCGTTTCCGCAGGCCTATCGACGTCCGTTCCCGCGGCTTTCGGGCGGCGGCGGTCTGGTCTCGACCCTGCCTGACATGCTCGCGCTGGTGCGCGCTTTGTTGCCCGGCTCGGATGCGCTGCTCAAGCCGGAGACGCTGCGGCAGATGATGACCAACCAGCTGCCCGCAGGCCAGACCATCCGCTTCGCCACTCTCGGCCCGATCCCTGGCAAGGGCTTTGGCCTCGGGGGCGCCGTCACCTTCGCGCTGGCGCCGTTCGATCCGCCGAACTCCACCGGCGAATTCCAGTGGGGCGGGCTGGCCGGCACCCATTGGTGGATCTGCCCGGAGGCCAATACCGCGGGCGTCCTGATGGCCCAGCGCTACATGGGCTTCTGGAACCCGTTCTTCTTCGAATTCAAGCGCCTGGCCTATCAGGCGGTCGGAGGCTGACCGCAAAAAAAATTGCAGCTCCAGCGAATCCTTTTCGACCGGCGCGTCCTCTTTGTGGTCGAGGCGATCAGCCTCGGCTCATCTCGGAGGATGCGATGGCATTTTACAGGAAGAACATCGGCGGCCTGCACCAGGCGGTGCGGCTCACTTTGGGCGTGGCGGTCGCGGGCGCGGCATTGGTTTATCTGGCAGGCGCGACGGCATGGCTGGTTGCGCTCGGCGGCGCCGGCCTCGCGCTGACGGGCCTCGTCGGCTATTGCCCGATGTGCGCGATGGCGGGAATTGGGCGAGGAGGCGTGTCGTGAGCGCGGCTGCGATCTCGCCGAACCTGTTCGAAGCGGCGCGGCTCGGCGATCCCAAGGCGATCGCCTCGCTGCTCGCGACGGCGCAGCCGGACATCCGCCGCTATGCGCGCGCGACCTGCCGCAGCTCGGCGGATGCCGAGGATGCGACGCAGGAGGCGCTGTGGATCCTGTTCCGCCATGTCGGCACGATCCGCTCGCTGCTGGCGTTTTCGGCGTGGCTGTTCAGCGTCGTCCGCCGCGAATGCCTGCGGCTCGCGGGCAAGGCGGGCCTGGTTCCGGCTGTCGATGAGAGCGAGGCGGAAGCCGCACTGCTCTCGCGCCCTGAGACCGACCTGCGGCTCGACGTGGCCGCCGCCTTCGAGGCGCTGCCGCCGCACTATCGGGATGTCGCGCTGATGCGTGACGTCAAGGAGATGACGATCGATGAGATTGCCGCCGCACTCGGTGCCACCAGGCAGACCGTGAAGGCTCGGCTGCATCGCGCCCGCACACTGATGCGCGAATATCTGACGAGATGAGGGACGATCGAATATCAGAGAGAAGAATGAGAAGATGCAGGCGGGAAGCTATGCCTCCCGCCTGCTGTTCGCGTTAGTCCTTCCACGGGTCGAACTCGCCTTCGCCGGCCATGGCGACGGCGAACGGCCGCAGCGTGTGCAGCACCCGCACGGTGCCGGCGTGCTGCGCCAGCACGTCCGGCAGGCGGCGATAGGCCATCGGGCTTTCGTCGAGGTCGGCACCGATCAAGGTGACGCCACGCTCGTTCAGCCACTGGTCCATCTCCGCGCGCGAGAAGCGCCGCTTCGCTTCCTTGCGTCCGAACAGGCGGCCGGCGCCGTGCACGGTCGAATAGAGCGAAGCCTTGGCTTCCGGGCTGTCGACGCCTTCGAGGATGACGGCGTCGTCGCCCATCGAGCCGCCGACGAATCCCTTCTGGCCGGGAAACGCCGGGGTCGCGCCCTTGCGCACCACCCACAGATCCTTCCCGTCGTGGGTCTCACGCCAGGCATAGTTGTGGTGGTTGTGCACGCTCTCGGTCACGCTGCCGCCGATGATCTGGCGGACGCGCTCGACCACCCACTCGCGGCCCGCATAGGCGTAACGCCCGGCGAGCTGCATCGCCGCGATGTAGCGGCGGCCGAGCTCGGAATCCTCGTCGACCACGGCGGGCGGGACGTTCATGCCGTCCTTGCCGCCGGCAGCCTTGAGGTAGCGCGTCGCGGAGGTGTGCCCGAGACCCCGGCTTCCGAAATGGACGCCGATCCAGACAAAGCCTTCCTCGTCGCGCATGAGATCGACATAGTGGTTGCCCGATCCGACCGTGCCGAGCTGAGCCACCGCCTTCTGACGGTAGGCCTCCATGTCGCTCTCGCGCCAGGCATCGCCGTCGTCGAACAGCTCGTGCTCGGCCCGTTCGGCGTTGGCACGGCCGACGCCGAACGAGATCACCTTGGCGACGTCGCGGATGATCGTGGGCACGATCGCCGCAATATCGTCGAAGCGGGTATCGAGCCGGGCCGCCATGTTGCCGCAGCCGATGTCGAAGCCGACGCCGGAGATGCTGATCTGCTTCTCATAGGCGATGACCCCGCCGACCGGCTGGGCGTAGCCGAGATGGCCGTCGGCGCAGATCACGCCTGATACGACATTGCCGACCGCCATGCAGTTGCGCATCTGCGCGATCGTCGCCTCCTCGTGCGGGCCAAAAATCTTCAGCGGCGCATTCTGGAAGCGGGCCTCCTGCGGACGAAGGTTCGCGATCTCGCTCGCGGCGGCATTGG
This sequence comes from Bradyrhizobium iriomotense, assembly GCF_018130765.1. Classification (GTDB taxonomy): domain Bacteria; phylum Pseudomonadota; class Alphaproteobacteria; order Rhizobiales; family Xanthobacteraceae; genus Bradyrhizobium; species Bradyrhizobium iriomotense_A. Next base: position 711,425 of record NZ_JAFCJZ010000001.1, on the reverse strand, counting down.
CCTCGCGGGCAAGGTGCTCCTTGCGCGCGGCGTCCCGGTACGAGCACCAGGCCGGCTGGCCGCGTCCTTCGCCGACGCGCGAGTCGGGATCGACGCCGGCGGCGAGGCAAAGCTCGCGGGCGCGCTCCATGTAGGGATCGGATCGTCGCATGGTCGTGGTTCCTGCTTCACATCCTACGCGCACCATAGCCGGCGCGCGCGGATCATTTCAGAGAATTCGGAGGCCCCGGGCGCGTCTCGCGTCCGGGGCCGTTGTCGTTGCGCATCAGTTCAACGCCGTCTCCGACGCCGCGATCCACGCGACCACGGCCTCGGAGAAGCCGTTGACGCGGGTCCAGTCGCCGTGGCCGACACCGTGCTGATACGAGGCCACGTTCACCATGGTGCCGCGCGCCCTGGGCGCGGGCACGGCGTCGTGGCTCTGCTCGTCGGTGAAGACGATGAGGCGATCGCCCTTGCGGTCGATCTCCGTCACCGCCTTGCCGAGATACGTCCCGCCGTGTGCTTGCGAGTTGATGATCGCATCCCGAAGCGCAAAACCGCGGCGGGGTGGGACCTTCACGACCTCATTGCTGAAGGTGAAGATCTCGACCTCGTCGCAGATCTCGCGGGCGAGAATGGCAAGGCCACACGCCGCCTCCGCGCGCGTCATTTCCGACTGCGCGGAGAGGGTTGCGAACATCGAGCCCGACACGTCGATCAGGAGCCGGGTGCGGCCCGGGAGCCGCACATGGTCCTTGACCGACTTGAGCATCGCAGCCTCGAGCTCGGGCTCGAAGTCCGGCGCATAGCGCGCCGCCGTGATGAAGCGATACGGCAGGATACGATCCGTCCGCATCGCCTCGATCGCGCCTGCGATGGTCTCGCGCGGAACCTGCGCGTTCTGCATCAGCCGCAGATTGCGCAGGAGTGCCAGGCCGCCGAGCTTCTTCTCGGCGATCAGCCGCTCGAAGGTCTCGCGCTTGCTTTTTCCCGCCGAGAGCGAAACCTCCCAGGTGTCGGGGGCGGCGAGCTCGCCATCGACGAGCTGCTTCCACACCTTGGCCTGCTCGGAATCCTTCGGCTTGGCGTGGACCAGGAACAGCACGTCCCTGATGCGCACCGCGCCGTCGCGGTCCCACTTGGCGAGCTGGTAGGCGTCGAACTTGGTCAGCGCGCGGGCAAGGCCCTTCTTGACCTGCGCGGAGACCGGCTGACGCTTGCGCTGCTGCATCGGCCCCAGCGCATCCGCCCAGTAGATCGCGAGCAGCTCCGTCATCTCGTCGGGACGCTGGATCACCTGGTGAAGCGTGTCGGCCACGAGGGCGCGGTGCTTCTCGCTCCGCGCCATCTCGCGGATGACGAGCAACGGCGCGTGCCTGAGCTTCATCACCTCGCGGGCCTCGACCGCGAGCTGCGCCACGCGGGCCGGCGCGACCTTCGGCACGAGTGTCTTGATGCGGTCGGCGATGGAGACGCCGTCTTCGTAGAACTGGTCCTCCCACAGGAGGCAGTTCATCAGCGCGCGCTTCAGCTCCATCTCGGGCGTGAAGCGGATTGCGCGCGCGCCCTCACGCGTGAAGGCGCGAACGATCTTGTTGAGCCTGACCATGACGGCCTCCTCTGGGTTGACGGTGTGTTGGAGCGGGTGCCGGGGAACAAGCGAGGCTGATCGTGCTCTACCAACTGAGCTACGGACTGATGTCCGGGAGGGCTCGAACCTCCGACAGCGAAGTAACAGCGCTCTTCACCACCGGCGGTGGGGACGACAAGTCACGATCCGGGAACAGGCGATTGCTGAGATCCGGCGAGCAAAAGCTTGCCGGAAAGCGCTCTGGCCACTGAGCTACCGGTGCATGGTACACCGGGCGGGATTCGAACCCGCGACCTCTCGCGTGATAGGCGAAGTAACAGCGATCTTCACCACGGATCGTGATGGGGTTGGCGGGGAACGGACGATGCTGTTGCCGCCCCTTGGGCGAATTGAGCTACGGCATTGCAGCCGGCGGGATTCGAGCCCGCAACCTCCGTTCTGGAAAGCCAGGACGGTGCTCTACCGAAGTAACAGTCATCTTCACCACCGCCAGGCCGATGCTTTCACACCGGCCGTTGATGGATACGCTGGGGAACAGTCGATGTCGGCGTCAGTGACGACAACACAGGCGCCGTTCTTGCGAACGGATCCTGCGCCGGGCCGCGTGCAGGCCCTCTCGAGGCCCGCATCCCGGTGCGTGTGTCAAGGGCGGGATTCGAACCCGCTTTGCCGTGAGAAGTATCCGACATCTTCACCACCAGCGTCGGTTGAGCCGCGATCCCCGCGGCAAACCGAACTTAAGAAAATTCTATCGCGGCGCTGTCGACGCGCCGCATGTCGCGAACCCACTGGGTTCGCTCTGCCATCGGTGTCCGGCTCATCGCCTCGTTCCCTCCGGCAGGCCCCGCGCGCTTGGGCACGCGCCTCTCCAGCGCGAGCCCCGAGATCCGGGTCTCTCGTTCCGGCGATTGCCGGGATGTTCGAAGGAGCCGCGCGGCGGGCAACAAAAAACCCTCCGGAGCGGCAGGCTCGGGAGGGTCCGTGAGAAGCGGACTGTCGATCTTGCGGTCAGGCAAGATCGCTCCCATGAGCCAGGCATGCGACATCGAATAGCTCGGAGCTATTCGGCATGTGGGCAATTCTTTCGTAGCGGTGTGACATCGCTCGGTTCATGGTGCTTGTTGCGAACGGAAGTGTTCGCGAGGCCGCGGGAAATACGCCTGCAACTTGCGGATGTCAAGCGAGGGCGTGCGAAAATTGCAGGACACTGACGACAAGACACGAATGCCTGACGTGCCGAACTATCTCGGACTCGACGGATTTCGCTTCGGCTGGGTCGCAGCCTGGATCGATGGTCGCGGCGATCACGGCTTCGATTATTCACCCGGCCTGACGCGTCTGCTCGCGATCCCGCACGCACGCGCGATGATCGACATGCCGATCGGATTGAAGGCGAGCGGCTATCGCGCGTGCGATCTGCGTGCGCGCGAACTTGTCGGGCCCGCCGTGTTTCTCGGCGCGCGACGGGACCTCTGGACGTTCCCGGACATGCCCGCGGCCAATCGCCATTACTGGGAGCATGAAGGTAAGGGCAGGGGCGTCTCGGCGCAGCTCTGGAACATCAGGGACAAGATGAGAGAGGTCGACGAGATCATAACGCCGGCACGGCAGGCGACGATCGGCGAGGCGCATCCGGAATTGATCTTCTGGAATCTCGCAGGGCGCCTCCGTCTCGCAAGGAAGACGTCGGCGCACGGTCGCGAACAGCGCATCGCGCTGCTGGAGCAACGCGGCTTCACGCGCTTGCCAAGATGGCTGACATGGCGTCACGGCACGGGCATCGGCCGCGACGATCTCATCGACGCCTGCGCCTGCGCGGTTGCGGCACGCGACAGCACGCAACGTGTCGGTGGTGACGAGATCGATCCGCGCGGGCTACGGATGGAAATCAACTACTAGAGCTTGCGTCATGCCTTTCCTCGCCTAGATTAGATGCGCCTCAACTGCAGATCGAAGGTTGCCGATGTCTGATCTCTCCGCATTTCCCATCACCAAGCGCTGGCCAGCCGCGCATCCCGAGCGGCTTCAGCTCTATTCGTTGCCGACGCCGAACGGCGTCAAGGTTTCGATCATGCTGGAGGAGATCGGACTGCCTTACGAGGTCCACCTCGTTGATTTCGGCAAGGACGATCAGAAGACGCCGGAATTCCTCTCGCTCAATCCGAACGGCAAGATCCCAGCGATGCTCGATCCCAACGGTCCCGGCGGCAAGCCGCTGGCGCTGTTCGAATCCGGAGCGATCCTGCAATATCTCGCGGAGAAGACCGGCAAGCTGCTGCCGCAGGACGCTGCGCGGCGCTACCAGACCATCCAGTGGCTGCATTTCCAGATGGGCGGCATCGGGCCGATGTTCGGCCAGGTCGGCTTCTTCCACAAATTCGCCGGCAAGGAGTTTGAGGACAAGCGGCCGCTGGAGCGCTACGTGGGCGAGTCAAAGCGGCTGCTCGGCGTGATGGAGCTGCATCTTGCCGGTCGGCAATGGTTCATGGATGACGACTACACCATCGCCGACATCTCCATGCTGGGCTGGGTGCGCAACCTCATCGGCTTCTACGGCGCCGGCGAGCTCGTCGCGTTCAGCCAGTTCAAGTCGGTCGGAGCCTGGCTCGAACGCGGACTTGCGCGGCCGGCGGTGCAGCGCGGGCTGAACATTCCGAAGCGGCCGTAGGATCAGCTCAGCGCCTTGTAGGTCATGTAGAGCGCCATCAGTGAGACGAGGGCGATCATGGCCCGGCGCAGCATCGATTTGCTGACGCCGTTGGCCATGCGCGCGCCGAGGTCGGTGCCGACCCACAGACCGGCCAGAATGCCGAGGATGGCCGGCCAGCCGACCATGAGCCCCTTGCTCCAGTAGATCGAGGCGGCCGGAATGTTGGTCGGGATCACCGAGAAGATCAGGCTGACGAGCTGCGCCTGATGCTGCGGCACGCGCAGGCCCGCGGCGAGGCCGACGGTGATCGCGAGGCCGCCGCCGATTCCCATGAAGCCGGAGGAAAATCCGGCCAGCGTGCCGATGCCGAGCAGGGGCAGCCAGGGCAGTTCGTCTTGAGCGCCAGCCTCGCTGCCGGCGTCCTTACGGTCGCGGCGCAGAAGCAACATTGCGATCAGCGCGACGAGATAGACGACGTAGGTCCATTGCAGCACTGCGTCGGATACTGTCGCCGCGGCATACCCACCACCGGCGCCGCCGGCGAGAAATCCGAGGCCGATCCAGACGATCCACGGCAAGGGGCTGCGGTTGCCGCTCCGCCAGTAGCGGCGCGCGCCGGCAAGGCCCGTCGGAGGGATCTGCGTGATCAGAGAGGTTCCCTGCGCGACGTGCTGTTCTGCCCCGAGCAACAGCACGGAGAAGATGACGAGGCCGCCACCCGGACTCGTGCCCGTGAAGCCCGATGCCAATCCCGCGACAAGACCAACGCCGCCGCCGGCGAGGAGTTCATGGATCCAGGTCATCGTTCATGTTCTGGTTCGTCGCTTGACGTCCGCCTTCGGCGTGCGCAAGCCATCGATCACACCATCGACGGCCGCCATGCAGGCTGCGACGTCAAAATCCTCGCCCCAGCATTTCTGCAGCACAAAGCCCTGGAAGATCGCGATCAGCACGCGCGCGATGGTCTCGGCGCCGAGGTCGCGCTTGATGAGGCCGTCGTGCTGGCCGCGCTCGACCAGCGCCACGATCAGGGCGCGCGGCATGTTGATGCCTTCGACGACGCTGTTGCGGACGCGGCGGTTGCGCAAGGCCTCGGCCCAGCCATGGATGCCGACGCGCCGCCGCGCTTCGCCGGCGGGATCAGTGAGCCATTGCGCGTAGACGCGAACCAGCGCGTGCAGTCCTTCGATCGGATCGCCGGACCCTTGCGCGACCGAGTTGAGCACGGCCTCGCGGCGATGCCGGTCGTCGGCCAGCGCCTCGATCAGATCGTCCTTGCTCTGGAAGTAGAGATAGACCGCGCCGTGGCTGAGCCCCGATCGTTTGACGATGTCGGCCATGCCGGTCTGGTGAAAGCCGTCTTCCGCGAAGCAGGCGAGGGCGGCCTCGAGGATCTGCTGCCGCCGGCCTTCGCGCTGCTTGTCGCTGATCTTGGGCATTTGGCTGTCCCTAAATAGCTGACCGGTCGATCGTTTTAGTTGTTGGCGAGTTTTGGTTGACGTTTCAGCTATTAAATAAAAAAACGATCAGTCAGTCATTTTTATTGCCAAAGAGGATTTTGGTCAAGTCCTGGCCGTCGGAGACGAGAAACAGGCGGGGATTATGCCGTTGCGACCGCGCGGGGCAGGAGCGGGGCGGTCCGTGGTCGCGTTGCGGCTAGAACAGTCGCCCGCCGTTCGGCACGGGCTTGCTCGGCTGCACCAGCACGACCTTGCCGTCGGCATCGGGGAAGCCGAGCGTCAGCACCTCCGAGACAACAGGCCCGATCTGGCGCGGCGGAAAATTGACGACGGCCGCGACCTGTTGTCCCACCAGCGTCTCGAGCGGATGGTTCTCGGTGATCTGCGCCGAGCTCTTGCGCACGCCGATCGCGGGTCCGAAGTCGATCCACAGACGCCAGGCCGGCTTGCGCGCCTCCGGGAACGGTTGGGCGTCGACGATGGTGCCGACGCGGATGTCGACTTTGAGGAAGCTGTTGAAGTCGATGGTCGGCGAGGCGGCGGCCGCGGGATCGTGGGTGACGTGCATGATGTGTCCGTTTTGCAGGGCGGGCTTCGTTTGCAATATTGTCGCGCGAAGCGGAGTTTCGTACAACGCCGCAGCCGAAGCATCACGCATGCGCGAGGAGTTGTCTTGCCCAACATCATCTACGGCATCAAGAACTGCGACACCATGAAGAAGGCGCGCACCTGGCTCGACAGTCATGGCGTGGCTTACGACTTTCACGACTACAAGGCCGCGGGCGTCGAGAAGGACAAGCTCAAGCAGTGGAGCGATAAGGTCGGCTGGGAGACGCTGCTCAATCGGGCCGGCACGACCTTCAAGAAGCTCCCTGATTCCGACAAGGAAGGCCTCACCGAGAAGAAGGCGCTGGCGTTGATGCTGGCGCAGCCTTCGATGATCAAGCGGCCGGTGCTGGAAGCCGGCGGCAAGCTGCTGGTCGGCTTCAAGCCGGACATCTATGCCAAGGAAGTCAAGGCCAAGTGAGTCAGGCCAAGTAAGTCCGGCCAAGTCGTTCGGCTCTAGTTCAGCTCGATGATCTCGGTGGCCTCGCCAGGCTGATCGGCGAACTCGACGACGTCCGCGGCCGCGATGCGGCCGGGGGTGCGATGAAAGAGATCGCGGTCGATCACGGCGCACAGTTTGGGACGCGGCAGCGCGTCATTTCCGCGCATCAGATTCCTGATCTCGAAGCCGCCGTCCTCGCAGAAGGTCTTGAGCGAGGCGATGACGTGACAGACCTTGCCGTCGGTCAGGAACGGCAGCAGCAGGCGCTCATAGGCGACGACGCGCCCATAGATGTCGTCGACGTCGGCAACGCTGTAGACCGGAAGCCCGCGCGCGACGCATTCATGGTAGACGGGCATCACCGAGGGCACGAGCCGCGGCCCGATATATTCATCCAGCGGCACGCCCTTGCCGGTGTGGCCGTAGGCGCGCGAGATGCGCGTGCCTTCGCTCTGGATGATGAGACGCGGGCTCGGTGCCGAATTGTCCACCGTATAATAGATGAGGTCGGACAGCTCTTCCTCGAGCCGTGCCGGCTGGTACTCCCAGATCGCCGGTGCGATCTGTTGCCGCGCATAAAGTCGCAGCCACGTGTTCAGCAGATCGCGCTGCCTGATCGACTTGACGACGGAGGGAGCGGCGCTTGCGAAATCCAAAACAATATTCCCGGCAGAGATACCCGCAGCATGATGCCGCTTGCGGGAAAATTTTCTATGAAGGCTGGCGTGCGGGGCGAAAGACCGTTAACGACGGCTTGATGGCCGGTGCTTTTGCGTACCGGGAGGCCGGGCAGGCGTGACATCAAAACATCTCCGACTAAGGGAGCATTTGTATCCCAGCCGGAGGCCTGATCTGCTCAGCTTTCCGCCTTGCCTAACCCCCGTCACCTCCGGCATATTCCGCGCCCGGAGGCGGCGTTCCGGACGGGCTCCAAGACCTCCGGAATGCCGAAGCAACAAGGACAGCCACGCGCGCTGCGCGGGCAGGGGGAAATCTGTTTGGCCGATGAGTTCATTCTCGAAACGGAAGGCTTGACCAAGGAATTCGCGGGCTTCTTCGCCGTCCGCGACGTTGCGCTCAAAGTCCGCCGTGGGAGCATTCACGCGTTGATCGGCCCGAACGGCGCCGGCAAGACGACGTGCTTCAATCTTTTGACCAAGTTCCTGAAACCGTCTGCCGGAAAAATCCTCTACAAGGGGCAGGACATTACCGCGATGGCGCCGGCCGACGTGGCGCGCATGGGACTGGTCCGTTCGTTCCAGATATCAGCGGTATTTCCGCATCTCACCGCGCTGGAAAACGTCCGCGTCGCGCTTCAGCGCCAGCACGGCAGTTCCTTTGATTTCTGGCGCTCGAAGTCGGTGCTCAACCGCTTCAACGATCGCGCGCGCGAACTGCTGAACGATGTCGGCCTCAGCGAGTTTGCCAATACGCCCGCGGTCGAGATGCCCTACGGGCGCAAGCGCGCATTGGAGATCGCAACCACGCTCGCGCTCGATCCCGAGATGATGCTGCTGGACGAGCCGATGGCCGGCATGGGCCACGAGGACATCGACAAGATCGCGGCGCTGATCAAGCGCATCTCCGCGAAATACACCATCCTGATGGTCGAGCATAACTTAAGCGTCGTGGCCAATCTCTCCGACATCATCACCGTGCTGACGCGCGGGCAGGTGCTCGCGCAGGGTCATTACAGCGAGCTCACCAAGGACGAGCGCGTCAAGGAAGCTTACTTGGGAGCCGGTCATGCCTGACACTGCGATCGCCGAGGCTCCGGCAAAGGCTGCAACCGGCGGAAACATCCTCCAGGTCCGCAACCTCGAAGCATGGTACGGCGAGTCCCACATCCTGCACGGGATCAATTTCGACGTGAATGCGGGCGAGGTCGTCACCCTGCTCGGGCGTAACGGCGCCGGCAAGACCACCACGCTGAAGTCGATCATGGGCATCATCGGCAAGCGTGCCGGTTCGGTGAAGTTCAACAACCAGGAGATCATTCGCGCCACCTCCGACAAGATCGCGCGGATGGGCATCGCGTTCTGCCCGGAAGAGCGGGGGATATTCGCCAGCCTCGACGTCCGCGAGAATCTGATGCTGCCGCCGGTCGTGCGCGAAGGCGGACTGCCGCTGGATCAGATCTTCGATCTGTTTCCGAACCTGAAGGAGCGGCTCAACAGCCAGGGCACGAAGCTGTCCGGCGGCGAGCAGCAGATGCTGGCGATCGCGCGCATCCTGCGCACCGGCGCGAGTTTCCTGATGCTGGACGAGCCGACCGAGGGCCTTGCGCCGGTCATCATCCAGCAGATCGGTCACACCATTGCGCGGCTCAAGAAGGAGGGATTCACGATCCTCCTGGTCGAGCAGAACTTCCGCTTCGCATCCACCGTCGCCGATCGCTACTATGTGGTCGAGCACGGCAAGATCATTGATGGATTTTCCAATTCGGAGCTCGCCGCCAACATGGACAAGCTCCACACCTATCTGGGCGTCTGAGCGGCGCAGGCCGCCCGGTCGTTACGTACAATAACTGCTGAAGGAATATTGGAGCGGATCATGAAGCACAGCATTTCGGCCATGTTGCTTGGCACGGCGTTGGCCTTGGGCGCGGCGGGCGGCGCGGCCGCGCAGGACAAGAACGTCAAGATCGGCGTGCTCACGGACAATTCGGGACTGTATGCCGACCTCGGCGGTCCCGGCTCGACCGTGGCGGCGCAGATGGCGATCGAAGATTCCGGGCTCGCGGCCAAGGGCTGGAAGCTGGACCTGATCTCCGCGGACCACCAGAACAAGCCCGACATCGGCAGCACGATTGCGCGACAGTGGATCGACGTCGAGAAGGTCGACATCTTCATGGACGTGCTGAACTCCGGCGTCGCGCTGGCGGTCAACAATATCGTCAAGGAGAAGAACTCGATCCTGATCGATACGGGCGCGGCGACCTCGGACCTCACCAACGCGCAGTGCTCGCCGAACACGATTCACTGGGTCTACGACACCTACATGCTGGCCAACAGCACCGGGCAGGCGCTGGTGAAGGCCGGCGGCGACACCTGGTACTTCCTGACCGCCGACTACGCCTTCGGCCATGCGCTTGAGCGCGACACCGCCGCGGTCGTGGTCAAGTCTGGCGGCAAGGTGATCGGCACTGTCAGGCACCCGCTCAACACCGCCGACTTCTCCTCGTTCCTGCTCCAGGCGCAGGCCTCGAAGGCCAAGATCGTCGGCATGGCGAATGCCGGCGGCGATACCACCAACACCATCAAGCAGGCGGCGGAATTCGGCATCGTCGCGGGCGGGCAGAAGCTGGCGGGCCTGCTTCTCTTCATCACCGACGTTCACGCGCTCGGCCTGAAGGTGGCGCAGGGGCTGAACTTCACCGAGACCTTCTATTGGGACATGAACGAGGGCACCCGCGCGTTCTCCAAGCGCTTCTCCGAGCGCATGAAGAACAAGGCGATGCCCTCGATGGTGCAGGCCGGCGTCTATTCGGGCCTGCTGCATTATTTCAAGGCGCTGGAAGCCATGGGCGGCAATCCGCATGACGGCGCCAAGGTGGTCGCCAAGATGAAGGAGATGCCGACCGACGACAAGCTGTTCGGCCAGGGCTCGATCCGCGCCGACGGCCGCAAGCTGCATCCGGCCTATCTCTTCGAGGTGAAGAAGCCCGAGGAATCCAAGGGGCCCTGGGACTATTACAAGCTGGTCGGCACGACCCCGGCTGACCAGGCCTTCCGGCCGCTGTCGGAAAGCGCCTGTCCGCTGGTGAAGAAGTAACTCTCGTGGCCCGCCGGGCGGTCGTGCCGCCGGCGGGCTCTCATTTTGGTGGCGGAAGCTAATCCCGATGCAGGCTCTCTACGCACAGCTACTGGTGGGACTGATCAACGGCTCGTTCTACGCGCTGCTCAGTCTCGGGCTTGCCGTGATCTTCGGCATGCTCAACATCATCAACTTCGCCCATGGCGCGCTCTATATGATGGGCGCCTTCGTTGCCTATTTCCTGCTGAACCTCGGCGGCATCAACTATTGGTTCGCGTTGCTGCTGGCGCCGATCATCGTCGGCATCTTCGGCATGATCCTGGAACGGACCATGCTGAAGTTCCTGACCGGGCTCGACCATCTCTACGGGCTGTTGCTGACCTTCGGCATCGCGCTGATCGTGCAGGGCGTGTTCCAGAACTATTTCGGCTCCTCCGGCCTGCCTTACGCCATTCCGGACCAGCTCAGGGGCGGCATGAATCTCGGCTTCATGTTCCTGCCCATCTACCGCGGGTGGGTGGTGGTCTTCTCGCTGGTGGTGTGCCTTGCCACCTGGTACCTGATCGAGAAGACGCAGCTCGGCGCCTACCTGCGCGCGGCCACCGAAAACCCGACGCTGGTGCGTGCCTTCGGCATCAACGTGCCGCGCATGATCACGCTGACCTACGGGCTCGGCGTCGGCCTTGCGGCGCTTGCCGGCGTGCTCTCGGCGCCGATCAACCAGGTGCGGCCGCTGATGGGTGCCGACCTCATCATTGTCGTGTTCGCCGTGGTGGTGATCGGCGGCATGGGATCGATCATGGGCTCCATCATCACCGGCTTCGCGCTCGGTGTGATCGAGGGCCTGACCAAGTATTTCTACCCCGAGGCCTCCAACACCGTCGTGTTCGTGCTGATGGTGCTGGTGCTGCTGGTGAAGCCAACGGGATTGACGGGAAGGGCGGCCTGATATGACAACCCTGACGGACGATACGCTGCGTGCGAGCCCGCGTGCGATGCGCGACGAGATGATCGCGTTTGCTGTGATGGCGCTGCTGCTGGCGGCGGTGCCATTCACGGGAGTCTATCCGTTCTTCGTGATGCAGGCGCTGTGCTTTGCGCTGCTCGCCTGCGCCTTCAATCTTCTGATCGGCTATGGCGGCCTGTTGTCGTTCGGCCACGCGATGTTCTTGGGCACGGCCGGCTATTGCAGCGCGCATGCGCTGAAGGTGTGGGGGCTGCCGCCGGAGCTCGGCATCCTCGTCGGTGTCGCCGCAGCTTTCGCGCTCTCGATCGTGACCGGCTACATCTCGATCCGCCGCCAGGGCATCTATTTCTCGATGATCACGCTGGCGCTGTCGCAGCTGCTGTACTTCATCTACCTCCAGGCACCGTTCACCCATGGCGAGGACGGCATCCAGGGCATCCCGCAGGGACACATGTTCGGTGTCCTCGATCTCTCCAAGCCGACGGTTCTGTATTATGTCGTGCTGGCTGGCTTCCTCGCCGGGTTTCTGCTGATCTTCCGTATCATCAACTCGCCGTTCGGCGAGGTGCTGAAGTCGATCCGCGAGAACGAGCAGCGTGCCATCTCGCTGGGCTACCGGACCGATCAGTACAAGTTCCTGGCCTTCGTCCTGTCGGGCACGCTGGCCGGCTTTGCCGGATCGCTGAAGGTGTTCGTGGCGCAGAACGCCTCGCTCACCGACGTGCATTGGTCGATGTCCGGCGAAGTCGTGCTGATGACGCTGGTCGGCGGTCTCGGCACCATTTTCGGGCCTGTGGTCGGCGCCTTCGTGATCATCGCCATGCAGCAATATCTGGCGAGCTTCGGCCAGTGGGTGACGGTAATCCAGGGCTCGATCTTCGTGATCTGCGTGCTCACCTTCCGCCGCGGGGTCATCGGCGAAATCGCCCATTACTTCCGGCGTTCTCTCTAAGTCATTGATTTGACATGGAGTTGTCCGCCTCTTGAAAGCGGTGGATGATCCGGCTCAGCGGGCGTGAGATGACACGCGCGCGGATCGGAAATGGTCTATGACAGTTTCATGACGGCCCATCCGGGCCGGGCCATTTCCAACCGGTAGCCTATCTCCATGATGCGATGGTTTCGTGCGTTCCTGCCCAAGGAAGAACGGTTCTTCGACCTGTTCGACCGCCATGCCCAGACCGTGATCCAGGGCGCGATCGCGCTCCAGGGCATGCTCAACGGGGGCGAGGAAACGCCGGTCTATTGCCAGCGCGTCAACCAGTTCGAGAACGATGCCGACAACATCACCCGCGAGGTGCTGACGGCGGTACGCCGCACCTTCATCACCCCGTTCGATCGCGGCGACATCAAGAACCTCATCACCTCGATGGACGATGCCATCGACCAGATGCAGCAGACGGCCAAGGCCGTGATGCTGTTCGAGGTCCGCAGCTTCGAGCCGCCAATGCGGGAGATCGGCGCGCTTCTGATCGAATGCGCCAATCTGGTCGGCCGCGCGCTGCCGCTGATGCAGTCGATCGGCCCGAACGTCGCCATGCTGACCGCGATCACGGAAGAGCTGACCAAGCTCGAGGGCCGGGTCGACGATCTCCACGACATCGGGCTGAAGGAGCTGTTCCTGAAGCATCGCGAGGGCAACGCGATGGATTTCATCGTCGGCGTCGAGATCTACGACCACCTCGAGAAGGTGGCCGACCGCTTCGATGACGTCGCGAACGAGATCAACAGCATCGTCATCGAGCAAGTTTAGGGCAGGGCCTCGCCGTGGATGCTGCGTTGGGTGTTCCCGTCCTGGTCGGACTGATCGCCGTCGCGCTGCTGTTCGACTTCCTGAACGGCCTGCACGACGCCGCCAATTCGATCGCGACCATCGTCTCGACCCGCGTGCTGCGGCCGCAATTCGCGGTATTCTGGGCCGCGTTCTTCAATTTCGTCGCCTTCATGGTGTTCGGGCTGCACGTCGCCCAGACCATCGGCACCGGCATCATCGATCCCTCGATCGTCGATGCCCAGGTGATCTTCGCGGCCCTCGTCGGCGCCATCGTCTGGAACCTCGTGACCTGGGCGCTCGGCATTCCCTCCTCGTCCTCGCACGCGCTGATCGGCGGCCTCGTCGGCGGCGGCATGGCGAAAGCGGGGATTTCGGCGGCGGTGTGGAGCGGGTTGACCAAGACGGTGCTCGCGATCGTGCTGTCGCCGCTGGTCGGCTTCCTGCTCGCGATGATGCTGGTCGCGATCGTGTCCTGGCTCTCGGTGCGCTCAACGCCCTTTGCCGTGGATCGCGCTTTCCGCATCCTGCAATTCGCCTCCGCCTCGCTCTATTCGCTCGGCCATGGCGGCAACGATGCGCAGAAGACCATGGGCATCATCGCCGTGCTGCTATATTCGCAGGGCCATCTCGGCAGCGACTTCTCGGTGCCGTTCTGGGTGGTGCTGTCCTGCCAGGCGGCGATGGCGCTGGGCACGCTGATGGGCGGCTGGCGCATCGTCCGCACCATGGGCCTGCGCATCACCAAGCTGACGCCGATGCAGGGCTTTTGCGCCGAAACGGGGGGCGCGGCGACCCTGTTCATGGCGACCTTCCTCGGGGTTCCCGTCTCGACCACCCACACCATCACCGGCGCCATCGTCGGCGTCGGCGCGGCGCGCCGCGTCTCGGCGGTGCGCTGGAACGTGGCAAGCTCGATCGTCTATGCCTGGGTGATCACGATCCCGGCCTCGGCGATCGTCGCCGCGCTGACCTGGTGGGCGGTCAAGATCTTCGTCAGGTGACGAGCTTCAGCCCGATGATGCCGGCGACGATCAGTCCGATGCTGGCGAGGCGGAAGGCGGTAGCCGGCTCCCCGAACAGGATGATGCCGAGCGTCGCGGTGCCGACCGCGCCGATCCCGGTCCAGACCGCATAGGCCGTCCCGACGGGCAGCGATTTGAGCGCAACTCCGAGCAGGATGACGCTGCCCGCCATCGCCGCGAGCGTGATGACGGAGGGAACAAGCCTGCTGAACCCCTCGGTGTATTTCAGGCCGATCGCCCAGGTGATCTCGAGTAGGCCGGCGACGAACAGGATGCTCCAGGCCATGACGACCCTCCATTCACGGCAGGGTCGTCCCCGCGGCTTGATATGCTGGTGGGATAGGAGGGCCGTCCCTCCCAAACGGCGATATGGGGCTGGCCGGAGGGCTCCGCAATCACCAAATCAGGCTTGATCCAGCCCATTTTCCCTGCCAAACGCTCCCGCCATGTCCGACATCGCCACCACCGCAGCCGAATCGCCGGCCCGTTCCCCGCTTGCCACCGAGGTGGCGCGTCGGCGGACCTTTGCGATCATCTCCCACCCCGACGCCGGCAAGACCACGCTGACCGAGAAGCTGCTGCTGTTCGGCGGTGCCATCAATCTCGCCGGTCAGGTCAAGGCCAAGGGCGAGCGGCGCAACACGCGTTCGGACTGGATGAAGATCGAGCGCGAACGCGGCATCTCGGTCGTGACCTCGGTCATGACCTTCGAGTTCGAAGGTCTCGTGTTCAACCTGCTGGACACGCCGGGCCACGAGGACTTTTCGGAAGACACCTATCGCACGCTCACCGCGGTCGATTCCGCCGTGATGGTGATCGACGCCGCCAAGGGCATCGAGGCGCGCACCCGAAAGCTGTTCGAGGTGTGCCGTCTGCGCGACATCCCGATCATCACCTTCATCAACAAGATGGACCGCGAGAGCCGGGACGTATTCGAGCTGCTCGACGAGATCGAGAAGACGCTGGCGCTCGACACCACGCCGATGACCTGGCCGGTCGGCCGCGGCCGCGACTTCCTCGGCACCTATGACGTCGTCAATGGCGGCGTGCGCCTGCTCGAAGGCGGCGGCGCCAAGACCGGCGCGGCGCAGCAGATCGAGATCGCCGAGCTCGCCAAGCTCAACGCCAACCTCGACGTGTCCGCGGTGAAGGACGAGCTCGAGCTCGTCACCGAGGCCTCGAAACCGTTCGAGCTCGGCGCCTTCCGCGAGGGACATCTGACGCCGGTCTATTTCGGTAGCGCGCTGCGCAATTTCGGCGTCGGTGATCTCCTCGAAGGTCTCGGCAAGTTCGCGCCAGAGCCGCGCGCGCAGGAGAGCGACCAGCGCAAGGTCGAGGCCACCGATCCGCGCATGAGCGCCTTCGTGTTCAAGATCCAGGCGAACATGGATCCGAACCACCGCGACCGCATCGCCTTCGCGCGGCTTTGCTCGGGCAAGCTCAGCCGCGGCATGAAGGCCAAGCTGGTGCGCACCGGCAAGAGCATGCCGCTGTCGAGCCCGCAATTCTTCTTCGCGCAGGACCGCTCCGTGGCGGACGAGGCCTTTGCCGGCGACGTCGTCGGCATTCCCAATCACGGCACGCTGCGCATCGGCGACACGCTGACCGAGGGCGAGGATTTCACCTTCGTCGGCGTGCCGAGCTTCGCGCCGGAAATCGTCCGCCGCGTCCGTCTCACCGACGCGATGAAGGCGAAGAAGCTGAAGGAAGCGCTGCAGCAGATGTCGGAAGAGGGCGTGGTGCAGGTGTTCCGCCCGCGCGACGGCGCCCCGGCGCTAGTCGGCGTGGTCGGCGCGCTGCAGCTCGACGTGCTCAAGGCGCGGCTTGAGGCGGAATATTCGCTGCCGGTCGAGTTCGAGGTCAGCGAGTTCCAGCTGGCGCGCTGGGTCTCCTCGGAGGACCGCAAGAAGCTCGACACTTTTATCGCCGCCAACACCTCGAGCATCGCCGATGACGTCGACGGCGATCCCGTATATCTCGCGCGGAACGAGTTCTATCTCGGCTACACCAGGGAACGCGCCGAGGGCATCGAGTTCACCAACGTCAAGGACGTCAAGAAGAAGGGGTAGGGCGCGCCTGCCGCTCGCGCGCGAGCATGTGAACGCGCGCGGACTTGACGCGTTCATGGGCAATGCCATTTTTTCTCGTGGCATTGCGAGCTCACCCCATGTGGCGCGGCATCCTTGTTGTCCTCTTGCTGACGATCTCGACGATCGCCGCCAACGCGCAGCGACGCCAGATCAATCCGATTCCGTTCGCGCACGAGCCGTGCAGCGTGCTCGACTATCGGCCGTGCACGCCCTCCTATTGCAGCCCGCTCGAGCCCGGCCCCTGCATTCCCGAGATCGACTACCCCTACGGCCAGAATCTCCAGCTCACGATCGAGAGCGTTCCGTCCGAGGCCGACCGCGCCAAATACCGGAGGCCGGATCACGACCTCGACACCATCGGCGACCTCTTCGCCGAGCTGCGCACCTGCTGGTCGCCGCCGGCGGACAATGCGCGCGCGGGCATGCAGATGGCGGTGCGTTTCAGCTTCAACAAGGCGGGCGGCCTGATCGGGCCGCCGCGATTGACCTTTGCGACCCCTGGCGTTCCGGCCGCCACCCGCACGACTTATCTTGACGCGATCAATTCATCGCTAAAAGCCTGCCTGCCGCTGAAATTCACCGGCGGTCTCGGCGGCGCGTTGGCCGGGCGGCCGATCGCGATCCGCTATGTCGATAACCGGCAGATCGGTCAGTAGCGCATCAGTTGCGACGATCGGCCAATCGATGATACCTCAGGGGCGGGGGCTGCTTGAGGGGAGGATGTCATGGGTCTGCTGGTCATGATCCTGGGGCTCGCGCTGTTTTTCGCGGCCCATGTTTTCACGACGAAACGCGAGGCGCGCGGGCAGGCCATCGCGAGGCTGGGCGAGGGGACCTACAAGCTCCTCTACTCCGTGGCTTCGCTGGCGGGGCTGGCACTGATCATCTGGGGCTTTTCGCATTATCGCAGCTCCGGCTGGATCGACGTCTGGTATCCGCCGAAGGCGCTGAAGCACATCACGCTTGCGCTGATGCTGCCCGCGGTCATCCTGGTGGTCGCCTCCTATTTGCGCGGCCGCATCTATGCGACGCTGAAGCACCCGATGCTGGCCGGCATCAAGCTATGGGCGGCCGCGCATCTGCTCGCCAACGGCGATCTCGGCTCGATCATCCTGTTCGGCTCGTTCCTGGGCTGGGCGGTCTATGACCGCATCTCGCTGAAGCATCGCAAGGATGCCGGCGGCCCGCCGATTCCGGTCGGCGGCGTGACCAATGACCTGATCGCAGTTGCAGTGGGCGTCGTCGCCTATCTGGCGCTGGCTTTTGCGTTCCATCCCGTCGTGATCGGTGTTCCCGTCGTGGGCGTCTAGCCGATCAGCGCAAGACAGCTTCACGCACCCGTGCGCGGAAGGTGACAAAGCAACAAGCTCAGGGCGTTCCGATGGACTGGTCGCATTCTCAGATCCCGCCGATGCACCTCGAGGCGCGCTTTGGCGATCGGGTGGTCCCGGCCTTCTGCGACCGGCCGGCTAGCCTCTGGGCGATGATCGCGGAAGCCTGCGCGCGTAATGGCGACGGCGAAGCGCTGATCGCGGGCGATGTCCGCCTGAGCTGGCGGCAGGCAGTGGAGCAGGCTGCGCGCATCGCATCGGGCTTTCGTAAGCTCGGCCTGCAGCGCGGCGATCGCGTCGCGATCCTGCTCGGCAACCGCATCGAATTTCCGCTGCTGCTGTTTGCCGCCGCGCATGAGGGCCTCGTCACGGTGCTGCTCAGCACGCGTCAGCAGAAGCCGGAGATCGCCTATGTCCTCGCCGATTGCGGTGCCAAGATCCTGATCCACGAAGCGGGGCTCGCCGAGCGGCTGCCCGAGGCGCGGAATGTCCCCGATGTCATCCATCGCATCGCGGTCGATGACGATCCGAATCTGTCGCGCTTCGCGGTGCTCGCAGACAATCCGCCGGCGCGAGCGCCCGTCGAGACGAGCGAAGAGGACACCGCGATGATCCTCTATACCTCGGGCACGACCGGCAAGCCGAAGGGCGCGATGCTGGCCCATTGCAACATCGTCCATTCCTCGATGGTGTTCGTGTCCTGCCTGCAATTGACGAGCGCGGACCGTTCCATCGCCGCCGTGCCGCTCGGCCACGTCACCGGCGTCGTCGCCAACATCACCACCATGATCCGCTGCGCCGGCGCGCTGATCATCATGCCGGAATTCAAGGCCGCCGAATATCTCAAGCTCGCCGCGCGCGAGCGCGTCACCTACACGGTGATGGTGCCGGCGATGTACAATCTTTGCCTGCTGCAGCCCGATTTCGACAGCTATGATCTGTCGAGCTGGCGCATCGGCGGTTTCGGCGGCGCGCCGATGCCGGTCGCCACCATCGAGAAGCTGAAGGCGACGATTCCCGGCCTGAACCTGATGAACTGCTACGGCGCGACCGAGACGACGTCGCCCTCGACGATCATGCCGGGCGAACTGACGGCAAGCCATATCGACAGCGTCGGCCTGCCGTGTCCCGGCGCGCGCATCGTCGCGATGGGACCGGATGGACGCGAGCTGCCACATGGCGAGATCGGCGAGCTCTGGATCCAGAGCGCTTCCGTCATCAAGGGCTACTGGAATAATCCGAAAGCCACGGCCGAAAGCTTCACGGCCGGCTTCTGGCACTCGGGCGATCTCGGCTCGGTTGACGCAGACGGATTCGTGCGCGTGTTCGACCGGCAGAAGGACATGATCAATCGCGGCGGCCTGAAGATCTATTCGGCCGAGGTCGAATCCGTGCTGGCGGGTCATCCCGCGGTGATCGAAAGCGCGATTGTCGCCAGGGCCTGCCCGGTGCTGGGCGAGCGCGTCCACGCCGTTGTGGTGACGCGCAGTCCGATCGCCGGCGACGCCCTGAGGGCTTGGTGCGCCGAGCGGCTGTCCGACTACAAGGTCCCCGAGACCATGGCGGTCACATCGGAGCCGCTGCCGCGCAACGCCAACGGCAAGGTGCTGAAGCGGCAGCTCCGGGAGCGCTTGGGAACCTGAGCGGGCAGGTGGCTGCCGGGCTTCTACCGGGTGGTTAACGCCTTGATCGGGCTCGCTTTGCCTTGCCACCGCCATATCGTTAGGGTACCTCGCCGCCACACGGGGGACGGGATTCCTGACGCGAACGCCTTGGCGCGCGCACCCGGACGGGCATGGGATTAGCATAAGTGTCTGAATTATTTGACGAAGTCGACGAGGAAGTACGTCGCGAACAGCTCAAGAAGCTGTGGGACAAGTATTCGATCTACTTCATCGCCCTGATGGTACTGGTCGTGGCCGCCGTCGGCGGCTGGCGCGGCTACCAGTATCTGGAGGCCCAGAAGGCCGCCGAGGCTGGCGCTGCCTTCGAGAAGGCCGTCGAGCTGTCCGAGCAGGGCAAGCACGCTGAGGCCGAGACCGCCTTCACCGAGCTCGCCACCAAGGCCCCCTTCGGCTATCGCACCCTGGCGCGGCTGCGCGCTGCGGCCGAGGCGGCCAGCCGCGATCCCAAGGCGGCTGCCAAGATGTATGACGACATTGCCGCCGACCGCGGCGTGGGCGGCGAATGGCAGGATATGGCCAGGATCCGTGCCGCCGGCCTCCTGGTCGACAGCGCGTCCTATGCCGACATCCAGCAGCGGCTGGAGGCTTCCGCCACTCCCAAATCGACGTTCCGCCATACTGCGCGCGAGATGCTGGCGCTGTCGGCCTGGCGCAACAACGACATGACCGCGGCCCGCAAATGGCTCGACGCAATCGCCGAGGATGGCGAAACGCCGCCTGGCCTGCGTTCCCGTGCCGAGGCGCTGGCGGCTCTGTTGCCGCCCGTCGCCAAAAGCTGACGACGGCTCTCTGACCTGACGAGATACGATATGCGCCGTACGCCACGCTTGATCGCAGCCGCCGTCCTGATCGCCTTCACGGGCGTCCTGGGCGGCTGCTCCAGCTTCGATCCAAGCGACATGCTCGACTTCCTCGACACCAAGAAGAAGCTGCCGGGCGATCGCAAGCCGGTCTTCCCCGAGGGCGTTCCGGGTCTCGAGCAGGGTGTCCCGAAAGAGATGTACAAGGGCGCGCAGCAGCAGCCGGATCCGAACGCGCCTGCCGTTGCGGCCCTGCCTGCCGAGCCGCCGCCGCCCGAGCCGGCCAAACCGGCCAAGGGTGCGAAGGCGAAGAAGACCCATCAGCCGGCCGCTGCGGCAGCACCGGCTGATGCGCCCGCCGGCGAGGTCGATGGCGAGGCCCAGCCCGAGGCCGCGCCGCCCACGGCTGCTCCCCCGCCCAAGCAGAAGATCGTGCGCAAGCGCACCACCGCGCCGCCGCCGGATCAGCCGGTCCAGCAGGCGCAACCGACCCAGACCACGCAGCAGCAATCGCAGGGCGCTTTCCCGGCGCCGATGCCGAGCGGTAGCTTCTCGCGCTAATAATTCCACCTGCATTGACAGGCGCAGCCCCGGCAGCGCACGTATGACCGATGTCCTTCACGATCGCCATCATCGGCCGGCCCAATGTCGGCAAGTCGACGCTGTTCAACCGCCTGGTTGGGCAGAAGCTCGCGCTCGTCGATGACCTGCCGGGCGTCACCCGCGATCGCCGCGAGGGTGAGGCCAGGCTCGGCGACCTCCAGTTCATCATCATAGACACCGCCGGCCTCGACGAGGGCGCCAAGGGCTCGCTCACCGCGCGCATGCAGGAGCAGACCGAGACCGCGATCGCGCAGGCCGACGCGCTGTTCTTCGTGATCGATGCCCGCATCGGCCTCACGCCCACCGACCGCGCCTTCGCCGATTTTGCCCGTAAGGCCAACAAGCCGGTGCTTCTGATCGCGAACAAGAGCGAGGGCAAGCACGGCGATGCCGGTGCGATGGAATCCTTTGCGCTCGGCCTCGGCGATCCCATCCAGATCTCGGCCGAGCACGGCGAGGGCATGGGCGAACTCTACGACGAACTCGCCAAGCTGATGCCGGAGCCCGTCGATGACGATGAGGTCGAGGACGACGAGCCGCTCTCCGAGGAGGAGGCCGCAACGCGCCCGATCCGGGTCGCCATCGTTGGCCGGCCCAACGCCGGCAAGTCGACGCTGATCAACCATCTGCTCGGTGAGGAGCGCCTGCTGACGAGCCCGGAAGCGGGCACGACGCGCGATTCCATCGCGGTCGAGATCAACTGGAAGGGGCGCGATTTCCGCGTGTTCGACACCGCAGGATTGCGGCGCCGCTCGCGCATCGAGGAGAAGCTGGAAAAGCTCTCGGTTGCCGACGCGCTCCGTGCGGTGCGCTTTGCCGAAGTCGTCGTGCTCATGATGGATTCGCAGAACCGCTTCGAGGAGCAGGACCTGCGAATCGCCGACCTGATCGAGCGCGAGGGCCGCGCGGTCGTGCTCGCCGTCAACAAATGGGACCTGATGGAGACCAAGGGCGGCGGCGCGATCTCGGGTCTGCGCCGCGATGCCGATCACTGGCTGCCGCAGGTCAAGGGCGTGCCCATCGTCGCCGTCTCGGGCCTGATGGGCGAGGGCATCGATCGGCTGATGCAGGCGATCCAGGACGCCTACGCGATCTGGAACAGGCGCGTGCCGACCGCGGCGCTCAATCGCTGGTTCGAGCAGGCGATCCAGGCCAATCCGCCGCCCGCAGTGTCCGGCCGCAGGCTGAAGCTGAATTACATCACGCAGACCAAGGCGCGTCCGCCGAGCTTCGTGCTGTTCTGTTCGCGGGCCGATGCGGTGCCGCAGTCCTATCTGCGCTATCTCACCAACTCCATGCGCGAGACCTTCGAGCTGCCGGGCACGCCGGTGCGCATCACCCTGCGCGAGAAGGCCAATCCCTTCGCGCACAAGCGCAAGCGGCCGTCGTGAGCGACGGCGCCGGCGAGGCGATGGCGCAGGGCGCAGCGCCAGTCCGGCGCGGTGCAGTCGCCTTCATCTTCGTCACCATCCTGCTCGACATGATCGCGCTCGGCGTGATCATGCCGGTCCTGCCAAAGCTGATCGAGGGCTTCGTCGACAACGACACCGCGCATGCGGCCCGCATCTTCGGCCTGTTCGGCACCGCCTGGGCGCTGATGCAGTTCGTGTTCTCGCCGGTTTTAGGTGCGCTGTCCGATCGCTTCGGGCGCCGTCCGGTGGTGCTGCTGTCGAATTTCGGCCTCGCCGCCGACTATGTGCTGATGGCGCTCGCGCCGTCGCTGGTGTGGCTGTTTATCGGCCGCGTGATCTCAGGCATTACCTCGGCCAGCATCTCGACCGCGTTTGCCTATATCGCTGACATCACGCCGCCCGAGCGGCGCGCGGCGGTGTTCGGCAGGATTGGTGCCGCCTTCGGCGCCGGCTTCATCCTGGGTCCGGCGCTGGGCGGGCTGCTCGGCGACATCGATCCGCGCCTGCCGTTCTGGGCCTCGGCAGCCCTGAGCTTTGCCAATGCGCTCTATGGCTTGCTGGTGCTGCCGGAATCGCTGGTGCCGGAAAAGCGCGCGCCGTTCCGCTGGACCAGCGCCAATCCTGTCGGGGCGCTGCGTCTGCTCCGTTCCAACGCAGCGCTGGCCGGGCTTTCGATCGTCAACTTTATCGCGCAGGTCGCGCATGTCGTGCTGCCTTCGACCTTCGTGCTCTATGCGACCTATCGCTACGGCTGGGATTCCAAGACGGTGGGCCTGACGCTGGCGATGGTCGGCATCTGCGCCATGGTGGTGCAGGGGCTCGCCATCGGCCCGATCGTGCGCGTGCTTGGCGAGCGAAAGGCATTGTTGCTCGGCCTGTGCTGTGGCGCGATCGGCTTCGTGATCTTCGGGGCTGCGCCGACCGGGCCGCTGTTCTGGATCGGCATTCCCGTGATGTCGCTATGGGGCATCTCGGGGGCCGCCATGCAATCGCTGATGACGCGGCTGGTCGCGCCCGATCAGCAGGGCAAGCTGCAGGGCGCGACCGCGAGCGTGCAGAGCGTGTCGCAGCTCGTCGGCCCGTTCCTGTTCACGCTGACCTTTTCCTATTTCATCGGCACCAGTGCGCCGCTGCATCTGCCCGGCGCGCCGTTCTTGCTGGCGGCGGTGTTGATGGTGGTGTGTGTCGCAATTGCGGTGCGGGCGCTGGCGACGGTTGCATCCGCTTGCCAGGCTGGTGGCAGCAAATAGGGCGGTTGCGGCTGTCGCCAATTCGCAACAGTATTTCCAATTCGTCGGAATCTCGCCAGACGTACGTGCATGGAGCCTTTCGGCGGCGATACTTAGCAGATTAAATAAATCTGTTGATTCGTTCTTTTTCCAATTGAAAGCCGGGGCGGCCGACGCCTCGGAAGCAAGCCATTCAAATGTCGCGCCTGCCGGTTCGGATATGGTGTTTCCCTCGGCGGCGCTTGCTGATTTGGCGAGTTGCCACTGCAATCGCGACCACGGCTCCCGTCACGCTGGCTCTGACGGGTGGGGCGTATGCGACCTGTTCGCCGGCGGCCGACAATAGCCCCAATCCTCCGCCAGGCACGACCATTACATGCTCGGGCATGACGACCGATCAGAACGGGACCGCCGGTTACGGGACGGGCAATCAGACCGGTATTGCCATCAATGTTGTGAGCGGCGCCGCTGTCACAGGCAGCGCGAATAGCGGAATCAATATCGGCAGCGCGACGGTCAGCAATTCGGGAAACATCACCGGCGCAACGAACGGCGTCTTCTCTCAAAATGACGTCACCGTCACCAACAATACCGGCGCCACTATCACCGGCACGGCCGCATCCGGCGTCGGCTCGAACAATGGCAGTGTGACTGTCGTCAACTCCGGCACGATCACGGGCAACGCAAACATTGGCGTGTTCGCCTTTGTCAACGCCACGGTTACCAACAATGTCGGCGGCATCATCACCGGCGATCTCGGCGTCAATTCCGGCTATTCCGCCATCGGGAATGTCACCAATGCCGGCAATATCATCGGCACCTCTTACGGTGTCATTGCCTACGGGACGGGGATCGTCTCCAACGCTGCGGGCGGCCTGATTTCCGGCGGGACAAGCGGCGTCCAGGCCAACCAAGTGTTGAACGTCACCAATGCCGGCACGATTACCGGCACCGCCAACTATGGTCTGGAGGCAACCGGCAATATGGACGTCACCAACGCGGCCACCGGAACCATTACCGGTGCCACGGATGCCCTCCGCACCAACAGCGGATCGATCACGGCGACAAATTACGGCACAATCTCGAGCACGACCGGTATTGCAGTCTCTGCGCAGGCCAATCTGACGATGACGAACGGCGCCGGTGGGAGTGTGAGCGGTGGAATGGCGGCCAATCTGGGCTCTGCCAACGTTACCAACCTGGGGACCATTGCCGGCCTCAACTACACTGCCATCTATGCCTTTGCCGATGTCAATGTCACCAATGGCGTTGGCGCGCAGATCACGAGCCTGATCAACAACGGGATCTATGCCAGCAATGGCGTCGCAACCGTCGTTAATTCCGGAAACATAAGTGTCGGTGGCTTTGGCTACGCCATTCGCGCCGAGACGAGTGCGGTGGTGACCAACTATGCTGGAGCGCAGATCAGTGGCGGCGACACCGGCGTCCGCGCCAGCGCTGGATCCGTTTCGGTGATCAATTACGGCGCGATCTCGGGCCTCGCGGGCAACGGCATCTATGCGGGGATGGGCGGGTCGTCCGTCTTCAATGCAGGGACCATCAGCGGCGGGACGGCCGCCATACAATTTGCCGGTAGTGGCAACGTTCTCACGCTCGCGCCTGGATCGGTCATCACCGGCAACGTGCTTGGCGGCGGCAGCGATACGTTCCAGCTTGGCGGCAGCGGTGCCGCGACCTTCGATGTCAGCGCGTTGGGTGCGGCTGCCCAGTATCAGGGATTCAGTGACTTCAACAAGGTGAGCGATTCGATTTGGACGCTGACCGGCACTGGCACCTTTGCTGGTGACATTCATGTCAATGGCGGCGCGCTCATCGTGAATGGCAATATCGCGTCGGCAAACAATCTCGTGGTCAACGCCGGCGGGACTCTCGGTGGCATCGGCACCGTCGGTAACACAGTCGTCAGCGGCGGTATTCTCTCTCCAGGCAATTCGATCGGGACAATTGCCGTTCAGGGTGGCCTCGTGTTCACGGCCGCTTCGGCCTACCTGGTCCAGGTGTCGTCGTCCGCCTCCGACCTCACCAATGTGACGGGGGCGGCGACGCTGGCCGGCACGG
Source organism: Bradyrhizobium iriomotense (assembly GCF_018130765.1). GTDB lineage: Bacteria > Pseudomonadota > Alphaproteobacteria > Rhizobiales > Xanthobacteraceae > Bradyrhizobium > Bradyrhizobium iriomotense_A. The sequence continues at coordinate 685,946 of NZ_JAFCJZ010000001.1, read as the reverse complement.
TCCGGGTTGCTCTCGCCGACGGTACCCTCCGATTCAATTCGCCCTACACCATCCTGAGTGCTGCGACGCTGAACGGCTCCCGGTTTGATTCCGTGGCGACGCCAACCGGAATTTCCGGCTCGCTGACATATTCGGGCAATACGGTACAACTCGTTCTGGGCTCGGGTCTTGCGCAAATCACCGGCCTCAATAAGAACCAGCGCGCGGTCGCCACCGTGCTGGATCATGCGTTCAATTCCTTCGGCAGCGTGCCTGCCGCATATGGCGGCATCTTCAGCGGGAACGTTCCGGCAAACCTGACGCAGGCGTCAGGCGAGGTAGCGACGGGCTCACAGCAGACGACGTTCGACGTAATGAGCCTGTTCGTCAATTTGCTGACCGATCCATTGGCTGCAGGACGGGATAGGATTGCGTCGACAGCGACTTCATTTCAGGACGAGGGGACGGTCGATAGCTATGCAAGCGGCGGTCGCCGCCGCTCCGGCTCCGAACGTGACGCCTATGCCATGATCACCAAAGCAACGGCGGCTGCCGGTTTCGACCAGCGCTGGCAGGTTTGGGGCGCGGGCTTTGGCGGTTCGCAGACCACCGATGGCAATGCGGTACAGGGATCGAATGCGGCTACAAGCCGCATCGGCGGCGCGGCCGTCGGCGCTGCATACCGGATCTCACCATTCACACAGGTCGGTTTCGCGCTCGCAGGCGGTGGCACCAACTTCGTTGTCGCCAATGGTCTTGGTTCAAGCCGATCCGACCTGTTCCAGGCCGGTGCAAATGTCCTCCATGCGGCCGGTGCTGCGTACGTCTCGGCCGCTTTGGCCTATGGCTGGCAGGACGTCACGACCAACCGGACGGTTACGATTGCCGGCGCTGACCAATTGCGTGCGCAGTTCAACGCCAATGCGTGGGCTGGGCGTCTCGAAGGCGGCTATCGCTTCATCAGCCCATGGGTCGGTGTGGGAGTCACACCCTATGCCGCCGCGCAATTTACAAGCTTCGAACTGCCGAATTACGCCGAACAAGCCGTTGGCGGCACCAACACCTTTGCGCTGGCCTATGCCGCCAAGAACGTAACGTCGCCGCGCTCGGAACTCGGCTTTCGTACCGACAGGTCGTTTGCATGGTCGAGTTCGATCCTGACCCTACGCAGCCGCTTCGGCTGGGCACACGACTACAACACCGATCGCAGCATTGCCGCGACCTTCCAGACGTTGCCAGGCGCATCCTTTGTTGTGGGCGGGGCGTCGCCAGCGCGGGATGCTGCGCTTACTTCCGCGACAGCCGAAATGAGATGGCTGAACGGGTTCTCGCTCGTGGCAACCTTCGAGGGTGAGTTCTCAAGCGTCACCTCGAGCTTCGCCGGAAAGGGCCTGGCACGCTATACTTGGTAGCGACCGAGGGGATACTGCTCCGGTGTATTTCCACCCCTGTAAGTGAATGCGGGCACGACGCACGCGGTGCCTTGCCCGCCTTCTGCTTGATTTACTTCTTCACCAGCGGACAGTCGCTCGCCTCGAGCGGCTTGGCGGCGTCTTCCGGGGCGATGGTGGCGACCAGCTTGTAATAGTCCCACGGGCCCTTCGACTCCTCAGGCTTCTTCACCTCGAACAGATAGGCCGGGATGAGGCGGCGGCCGTCGGCGCGCAGCGGGCCCTTGCCGAACAGCGGATCGTCGGTCGGAAGCTCCTTCATCTTGGCGACGACCTTGGCGCCGTCATGCGGATTGCTGCCGATCGCGTCCATCGCCTTCAGGTAATGCAGGATCTCGGCATAGAGGCCCGCAACCGTCATCGAGGGCATCGCGCCCTTGGGCGAAACCTTCTGGAAGCGCTTCGACCATTCGCGGGTCTGATCGTTGAGATCCCAGTAGAAGGACTCGGTGAAGGTCAGGCCCTGCGCGGTCTTCAGGCCGAGCGAATGCACGTCGTTGATGAACAGCAGCAGCGCCGCGAGCTTCTGGCCGCCGGAGACGATGCCGAACTCGGCAGCCTGCTTGATCGCATTGGTGGTGTCGCCGCCCGCATTGGCAAGACCGATGATCTTCGCCTTGGAGGACTGCGCCTGGAGCAGGAAGGAGGAGAAGTCCGCCGTGTTCAGCGGGTGCCTCACGCCGCCGAGCACCTTGCCGCCGGTAGCCGTCACGACGGAACTGGTGTCGCGCTCCAGCGCATGGCCGAACGCGTAGTCCGCGGTCAGGAAGAACCAGCTGTCACCGCCCGCCTTGGTCAGCGCCTTGCCGGTGCCGTTGGCGAGCATGTAGGTGTCGTAGGTGAAGGAGACGGTGTTGGGCGTGCAGGCCTTGCCGGTCAGATCTGCGGTCGCCGCGCCCGAATTGAGCAGCACCGAGTTCTTTTCCTTGACGAGGTTGCTCACCGCGAGCGCAACGCCGGAGCTCGGCGTGTCGGCGATGGCGTCGACCTTGTCGGCGTCGATCCATTGCCGGGCGATGTTGACGCCGATGTCGGGCTTGTTCTGGTGATCGCCGGAGAGGACCTCGATGGTCCAGCCCTTGGCCTTCAGGCCGGAATCCTCGACCGCCATTTTCACCGCCGCGACCGAGTTGGGGCCGCCGATGTCGGCGTAGAGGCTCGACATGTCGTTGAGCACGCCGATCTTGATGGTCTTGTCCTGCGCGTAGGCGGATGTTGCAAAACCGAAAGTGGCGCATGCCAGAAAAGCCGCAGTGCGGCGCGCGAACGTCGTCATAAAAGGTCTCCTCCATTGTCTAATATTCGGACGGCTCTCTTGCGGAGCCTTGTTCCTGTCGATGGCTCTACCGTGTCCCACGGCCGGCGGCAATGCACCTAAAGCCGGATGAGCCTAAAGCGCGACGACGATTCGTCGCAATCTCATCGCGCTTTAGCGTCATCCGACGGTTAACTATTGGGCAAAATGCGTTGAGACGCTATTTGAGTGCGTCCGACGTCAGCTTGAATTTCTGGATGCGTTTTCCGGTATCGACCTCGGCGGTATAGACGTTACCCTTGGCGTCGATCGCCATGGCGTGCACCCAGTGGAACTGACCGGCGTTGCGGCCGCTGTGCCCGAAGCTGCCGACCACGCTGCCGTCGTCGCGCTTGATGACCCTGATCTCGTTGTTCTCGCCGTCGGCGCTGAGCAGCCAGGTCTGCTTTGGATCGGGCCAGATCGCGATATCCCACACTGCGCCGTTGCCGAGCGTGTTCTTCTCGAAGAAGAACTCCTTCACGAATGAGCCGTCCTTCCTGAACACCTGGATGCGGTTGTTGATGCGGTCGCAGACATAGACGAGGCCGTCATTGGCGAGCTTGACGCAGTGGACGGGGTTGCCGAACTGCTGCGCAACCGGCGCCTTGGGATCGTAGGGACCCTGCTTGTCGTCGCTCGGCTTGTTGCCGTAGGCGCCCCAGTGCCGCTTGTAGGCGAGCGTCGTCGCGTCGAATACGATGACGCGTCGGTTGCCATAGCCGTCGGCGATATAGATTTCGTTCGCGTCCTTGTCGACCGCGGTCTCGGCGGGCTTGCCGAGCTGGGTCGTGTCGTTGCTGCCGAGGCTCGGTGCGATCTTGCCGATCTGGGCAACGAACTTGCCGTCGAGCGTGAACTTCAAAATGGCGTTGTCGTTATCGGCATTGCCGCCGACCCAGACGAAGCCGCGCTCGTCGACCTCGATGCCGTGCTCGCGGCCGACCCATTCATAGCCTTCGCCCGAGCCGCCCCATGAGCGCAGCAAATTGCCGTCGCTGTCGAATTCGAGAACGGGCGGCGCCGACACGCAGCATTTCGAGCGCGGCGGGTTCAGGCTCGCGCCTTTCTCGTCGTCGGTGAGCGAGCGCGGGCGATGGATCACCCAGATGTGGCCCTGAGAGTCGACGGTGATGCCGCCGATCTGGCCGAGGATCCAGTTGTTCGGCAGCGGCTTCGGCCAGGAGGCATCGACGGCGAAAGCCGGCACGTCACCTGCAGTCGCAGTGCCGGGAAGCATGAACGCGATGGCTGCGATCAGGATGGAGAAGGCGTGAGAGACATTTACGAGCGCACGCGAAAACCCTGCGCGATCATGCCATGGCGCCATGGCAACCTCCCTTTTTGTTGGCTTGCGGCTTGCTGCCGCCTGAGCGCGGGCAGTCAATCGCGGGGAGGCATGCGAGTCAATCAGGCGGGCGAGCGGAAGCTCATCAGCGTGCGGGTCTTGTAGTCGTAGAACTTGCCGGTCTCGGTCCAGCCGGGCGTGCACAGCGGCACGATAAACTCGGCGACCTGCTCGGGTGTATCCAGCGTCTCCGGGTCTTCGCCCGGCATCAGCGTGGCGCGCATGCGGGTGCGGACCGGGCCGGGATTGAACAGGTTGACGCGCAGAGCCGTGTTCGCGGTCTCCTGCGCCCAGGCGCGCGCCAGCGTTTCCATCGCGGCCTTGGAGGCGGCGTAGGGGCTGACATAGGCGGTCGCCTTGTTGGCGGCGCCCGAGGTGATGAACACGGCGCGGCCGGCATCCGACTGCTTCAGCAGCGGCTCCATGCAGCGGATCAGCTGGAAGTTTGCGGAGACGTTGACGGCCATCACGTCGTTGAAGGCCTTCAACTCGATATGACCGATCGGCGAGGAGGGGCCGAGCACGCCGGCATTGCCGACGAGGATGTCGAGCTTGCCGTAGCGCTCGTGCAGGCCTGCGCCGAGCCGCGCGATGCCGTCGGAATCGGTGAGGTTGAGCGGGACCAGCGTGGCGCTGCCGCCCTCTTTGCGGATCTCGTCGTCTAGCTCTTCCAGCCCGCCCTGCGTCCGCGCCGTTGCAACGATATGTGCGCCGGCCTTGGCGAGCGCGAGTGCCGTGGCGAAACCGATGCCGCGCGAGGCGCCGGTGACGAGAGCGATGCGGTTGGCGAGGGGTTTTGTCATTGCGGGGTTTTACAGGCGTGGATGGCCGGGACAAGCCCGGAATTTCTGCCCTCGAGCTCCCGCCGTAGCCCTATTGGATATTGTTACTATTGCTCGGACCGTTCCCCGAGCTGTCGGGCGGCACCTTCATGCCCTGCCTGAAGGCGAAGACGATGAAGCCGACCAAAAGCCCTCCGCAGAGAATGGCGATGGCCAGCTGCATCGTCGCGGTCTTTCGTCAGCTCGCTTCCGCCAGCAGCGACAGCTGCCGCGGCTGCGGCTCGGATTGGGTCTGGTCGGTGAGGTGGGTCGGATACGCCCCGGTGAAGCAGTGGTCCGAGAACTTCGGATTGGCGGGGTCGCGGCCGGGTTCGCCCATGGCGCGGTACATGCCGTCGATCGACAGGAAGGCGAGCGAGTCGGCGCCGATGATCTCGCGCATCTCCTCCAGCGAATGCGTCGCTGCGAGCAGGCCGCCGCGATCGGGCAGGTCGATGCCGTAATAATCAGGGTAGAGGATCGGCGGCGAAGCGAGACGGAAGTGGACTTCCTTGGCGCCGGCATCGCGCATCATGCGCACGATCTTCTTGGAGGTGGTGCCGCGCACCAGCGAGTCGTCGATCAGGATGATGCGCTTGCCTTCGATCGCGGCGCGGTTGGCCGAGTGCTTCATGCGCACGCCCGACTCGCGGATCGCCTGCGTCGGCTGGATGAAGGTGCGGCCGACATAATGGTTGCGGATGATGCCGAGCTCGAACGGCACGCCGGAATGCTGGCTGTAGCCGACCGCGGCGGGCACGCCGGAATCCGGCACCGGCACCACCACGTCGATCGGCACGTGGCTCTCGCGCGCGAGCTGCGCACCAAAGGCCTTGCGCACCTCGTAGACCGAGCGGCCGTGGACGATGGAATCCGGCCGCGAGAAGTAGATGTATTCGAAGATACAGGGGCGCGGCGCCATCGGCGGGAACGGCTTGTGGATGTCCTGGCCGTTCTCGTCGAACACGATGACTTCGCCGGGCTCGATGTCGCGCACGAAGCGCGCGCCGATGATGTCGAGCGCGCAGGTCTCCGAGGTCAGGATCGGGCAGCCGTCGAGCTCGCCGAGCACGAGCGGGCGGATGCCGCGCGGATCGCGCGCGCCGACCAGCTTCTTGTTGGTCAGCGAGACCAGAGCATAGGCGCCCTCGATCTCGCGCAGCGCGTCGATATAGCGCTCGATGAAGCGGGCGCGCTTGGAGCGTGCGACCAGATGCAGGATCACCTCGGTGTCGGTGGTCGATTGCATCATCGCGCCGTGCTTCACGAGCTCGCGGCGCAGGGTCAGGCCGTTGGTGAGATTGCCGTTGTGGGCGACCGCGAGGCCGCCGGCGTTGAGCTCGGCGAACAGCGGCTGCACGTTGCGCAGGATGGTGGCGCCGGTGGTGGAATAGCGGACATGGCCGACGGCCATGCTGCCGGGCAGGCGATCAATCACCTCGCGGCGGGAGAAGGTATCGCCGACGAGGCCGAGGCGGCGTTCGGAGTGAAAGCGGCTGCCGTCGTAGGAGACGATGCCGGCGGCTTCCTGGCCGCGGTGCTGCAGGGCGTGGAGGCCGAGCGCGGTGATGGCGGCTGCATCCGGGTGCCCGTAGATGCCGAAGACGCCGCATTCCTCGCGCAGCGTATCCCCTTCCAGATCGTCCTGAAGCTCCAGCGCGGCCGGGCCCAAACCGGCCTTGGCGTCGAGATCAAGTTGAGCGTCCTGGTCAGGGTGTCGCATCTCGTTCGCGCCTCTCTTTGGGCTCAAGTCAACGTGCCGCGGGTTTCTCGATCAGTTTTTTCAAACTGTCACGAGCGGGTTTACTGTATCCGTCGCCACTGCCCGAAGGCTGCTGCTCGGAATCAGCTTGATCATCATCTGGTTTGTTTTTCTTGAATCTCTTCAAGATGGTGTTCTCGGGGTCGTCAGGCAAGAGGGCCATCAGCCAATCCCCGGTTCCCTGGAGCACCACGCGGGACTTGGCCCCCGTGACCCAGTCCGGGCGCTGCTTGTCCGGCACCAGCCAGGTGAAGAACAGGAAGGCGACCACGACGATCAAAAGCCCGCGAGCCAGGCCGAACAGGAAGCCGAGGGTGCGATCCAGCGCGCCGATGCGCGAATCCAGGATCATGTCGGAGATCCGGACCGTGATCACGGACACCACGACCAGGGTGCCGACGAACACGCCGGCCACCACGACCACGCTCGCCACCGTGTCGTTGTTGAAATAGGTCTTCGCGGTCGGCAGCAGCTTCGAGAACGAATACAGCGTCACGATGGCCGCCGCGCCCCAGGCCGCGATCGACAGGATTTCGCGCATGAAGCCGCGAACCATCGCGAGCAGGCCCGAGATCAGCATCACACCGAGCAGGATCAGGTCGAGGAGTGTTACTGGCATCGGCTGGTCTGGTCCGCTCGTACTTCAAAGGTGCTCAGCGAATCGGTGTTTGGCCGCCGCCCTAAAAGAGGGGCAGACGGCGTTCCCGGCAAGGCCGCAACCACGCAATCCCATGCTGCTTTTGTGACGGGTGTATAGCGGCGGGGGCCTCCGACGTCACCTCCGGCTACCCCTCTCCACGGCGGAATCTTGCCGGTGTGGCATTTTTCTCTGCCGGCGCGCTGGATTCGCCCCGGCGGGAGCCCCTAGCGGCGATCTCGGCCACCAATGTGGTCAGGCTGTTGACCGCGTTCAGGGACAATCCGGCGTCACCGCCGGCATCGCCCCGGGCCGATTCGGGCAGCACGGCGCGCTGAAAGCCGAGCTTTGCCGCTTCTTTCAACCGGGCCGGGGTCTGCGCCACCGGGCGGACCACGCCCGATAGCGAGATTTCGCCGAAATAGACGGCATCGGTGGGTAACTGCGCATTAACCAGCGAGGAAACCAGGGCCGCGGCGGCCGCGAGGTCGGCCGCCGGCTCGTGGATGCGCAGGCCGCCGGCGACGTTCAGATAGACGTCGTGGCCGGACAGCTTGACCCCGCAATGGGCCTCCAGCACCGCCAGCACCATCGAGAGCCGGCTCGGATCCCAGCCGACCACGGCGCGGCGCGGGGTACCGAGCGAGGTCGGGGCGACCAGTGCCTGCAATTCGACCAGAACGGGCCGCGTGCCCTCGATGCCCGCAAAGACTGCGGTGCCGGGCGTGCCGAGATCACGCTCGGAGAGGAACAGCTCGGAGGGGTTGGTGACCTCGCGCAGGCCAAGGCCCGTCATCTCGAACACGCCGATCTCGTCGGTCGGGCCGAATCGGTTCTTGACGGCGCGCAGGATGCGGAATTGCTGCGAGCCTTCGCCCTCGAACGAGAGCACCGCGTCGACCATGTGCTCGACCACGCGGGGGCCGGCGATCTGGCCGTCCTTGGTGACATGGCCGACCAGGATGATGGCAGCGCCGGTTTTCTTGGCAAAGCGGATCAGCGCCTGCGCCGAGGCGCGCACCTGGGTCACCGTGCCGGGCGCGGATTCCACCGTGTCGGTCCACATGGTCTGGATCGAGTCGATCACGATCAGCCGCGGCACCGCGCCTTCCGACAGCGTCGAGACGATGTCCTCGACCGAGGTCTCGGCGGCGAGCTGCACCGGCGCATCCGACAGCCCGAGCCGCTCGGCGCGCAGCCGCACCTGCGCCACCGCCTCTTCGCCGGAGATGTAGACGATGCGGTGGCCCGCACGCGCCATCATGCTGGTTGCCTGCGTCAGCAATGTCGATTTGCCGATGCCGGGATCGCCGCCGACGAGCAGCACGGAACCGCGGACAAAACCGCCGCCGGTGACGCGGTCGAGCTCGGTCATCCCTGAGGACAGGCGCGGCGCATCCGGGCTCTTGCCGGCAAGGCTCTCCAGCGCGAACGTCCGGCCCTTGCGCTTGGAGCGGATCGAGACCGGCACGCTGCCGCTGGTGTCTTCTTCGGCGAGTGTATTCCACTCGCCGCAGGACTCGCACTTGCCCTGCCAGCGGTTATAGGCCGCGCCGCAGTTCTGGCAGACGAAGGAAAGCGTGTTCTTGGCCATTGGGGGATGTTGAGTCGGAGGTGTCGGGGTCTGCTGATAGCACGAAAATGGTGGGCCCTGAGGCCGATCACCCCGCGCCGCATAGCGCAATTCAACACGACCGGTACACCGTTTGTTAGCTCTAGGGAGCCGCGCCGCACCGGACTTTGCCAAATGTTAGCGGACCCGGGCCCAGTTTCGGAACCGATACGGGATGGCGCCATCAATGACGATATTTTTGCGGATATTGCTCGCCGTGGGCATGGCCTGCGGCGTGCTGGCGTCGGCCGGCGGTATCCACGCGGCTGCCGCCAAATCTCTCAACATCGTCTTCGTGAGCCCCGGCAAGACCGGCGAGGTCTATTGGGACATGGTCGCGCAGACCATGCGGGCCGCCGGCCGCAAGCTTGATGCGCATGTCGAGGTGCTGACCAGCGAGCGCAATTACCGCACCATGCAGGAGCTCGGGCTCGGCGTGGTCGCGCGGGCCGACAAGCCCGACTTCCTCATTCTCTCGAACGAGGAATCAGCCGCCGTTCCGATCCTGGAGGCGGCCGAGGCCGCCGGGGTCAACACGCTGCTGCTGTCGAACACGCTGATCGGCGAGGACGCGAAGCGCCTCGGGCCGCCGCGCCAGACGCTCAAGACCTGGCTCGGCGATATCACGACCGATCTCCAGACGGCGGGCGCGCGGATGGCGAATGCGCTGATCGCCACGGCGCGTGCCGAGAAATGGCAGAGCCCGGACGGCAAGATCCACATTCTCGGCATCGGCGGCGACGAGATCACGCCGGCCTCGATCGCGCGCAACGCCGGTCTCAAGCTTGCCGCGGACGCCGCGCCCGACGTGGTGGTGGACCGGATGCTGTTTGCCAACTGGACGCAGTCCGAGGCCGAGCAGGTCACGGCGAATTATCTGGGCTGGGCCGCGCGCAAGGAGATCCGGCCTGCAGGGATCTGGGCCGGGAACGATCCGATGGCGCTCGGCGCGCTCCGCGCCATCAGCGCGGCCGGCCTCGTGCCCGGTCGGAATATCGAGGTGGTCGGCCTCAACTGGTCGGAGGAGGCGCTGCGCGAGATCAAGGCCGGCCGTCTGCTCTTGACCGATGGCGGGCACTTCCTGCTCGGCGGCTGGTCGATCGTCCTGCTCCGCGACTACGCCGATGGCTGCGATTTCGCCGACGCCTCGCCGCGGGTCGAGGTCAAGACATCCGCCATCACGCGCGCCAATCTCGGCTCGGTCGGCGATCTCATCAAGACGCGCGCTTTCGACCGGATTGATTTCACGCGGTTCAGGGCGAAGGCGGGACATTGCGGCCAGTATGACTTTTCCCTCGATGCGCTGGTCTCGTCCCTGGCACTTCCGGACGGCGTCGGCGACTGATGCGCGAGGATGAGGCGATGACCGGTCCGGATCGCAACGCGCAAGCTGCGCCGCGGCGCTTGCGCTCGGTCGTCCGCGCGATGATCTGGGCCACCGTGCCGGTCCTGCTGCTGGTGCAATTATTCGCCTCTGCCGGCGTCGAGGCCACCAGCTTCTGGTCGCAGATCCGCCAGCTCGACGCCCGCATTGCCCGCACCGCCGAGAGCCGCGCCGAGCTGATCGCCGAGCCGCTCTGGAAGATGCGTTACGACCAGGTCACTGGCGTGCTCAACGAGATCCTGCACGATGAGACCATCGCCGCCGCCGCCGTCTACGACGATACCGGCGTTGCGATTGCCCGGGTAGTGGCGCGCCCCTCGGATCAGGTCGCGGAAATCTCGCGCCCGATCAACTACCGCAACGGCAACATCGCTGTGCAGGCCGGACGCATCGCCATCGCCTATTCATATACGACCGTGTATGCCGACACCGGCGGCCGGCTGATGCTGCTTCTCGTCGTCGGCCTGCTCGCAACGCTCGCCACTGTGGTGGCGATGCGCATCTCGGCCAACATCTTCATCGGCAAGCCGCTCGCCGCGATCATGTCGGCGATCCAGCGCAGCAAGCAGGATGGCCGCGCCTATCCGGCCGATATCAGGTCGTCGAACGAATTCGGCCAGCTCGCGCAGGCCTTCAACGCCATGCAGCACACGACCTCGGGCGCGCTCGACCGGCTCGGGCACATGGCGTCGCACGACCCGCTCACGGGCTTGCCCAACCGGCGCTCGCTGACCGAGCGCCTGGTGACCTTGAGCGGCGATGCAGGCTCGCCGGACACGCTGATCGCCTTCTGCTTCATCGACCTCGACGACTTCAAAGGCATCAACGACACTTTCGGCCATGACGCCGGCGACAGGTTCCTGGTTCACATTTCCGAACGTCTTCGCGAGTCGGTCGAGCCGCAGGACTGGGTCGCGCGGCTCGGCGGCGACGAGTTCGTGGTGATCCGTCCCGAGGTCAGCAACGAAGCGACGGCGCAGGGCTTCGCGCGCCAGCTGCTGGATGCGATTTCCGAGCCGGTCCGGCTGCACGACAAGCAGGTCGTGCCGCGCGCCAGCATCGGCCTTGCCGTCCGCCGCGCCGGCGACCCTGAATTGTCGCATCTGCCGGCGCTCGCCGACATCGCGCTCTACCATGCCAAGAGCAAGGCGCCCGGCACCGTCGCGGTGCTGGACGAAGCGCTGCAGCGCGACTATCGCCGTCGCAGGGATCTCGAGCTTGCCATTCCCGCAGGCTTTGCCGAGGGACAATTCGAGGTCTGGTATCAAGGCCAGGTCGACCTCGACAGCGCGGCCGTCGTCGGCCTCGAGGCGCTGATTCGCTGGCGCCATCCCGACCATGGCGTGATCGGTCCCGGCGAATTCCTGCCGCTGATCGAGCGCAGCGGCAACAATGCGCGCCTGACGCGCTACGTGCTGACCGATGCATGCCGCGCGCTGCAACGCCTGGCCGCCGCCGGCAGGCCGGATATCAGGATCGCGATCAATCTGCCGCCGTCCGAGCTCGCCGACCATTCGCTTGCCGCCGAGCTGCGCGCGACCTGTGCGCGCTTCGATGTCGCAGCATCGATGCTCGAGCTCGAGATCACCGAGGGTTCGCTGATCAACAACATCGCCAGCGCCTCCGAGACGTTACATCGCCTGCGGCGGCTTGGCGCCACGATCGCGCTCGACGATTTCGGCACGGGCTACTCTTCGCTCGCGCATCTCAGGCGTTTTCCGCTCGACAAGGTCAAGATCGACAAGGCGTTCATCAGCGAGATTCCCGACAGCGCGGAAGACAAGGCGATCGTCGGCGTCATTGCCTCGCTCGCGGGCACGCTGGGACTGACCCTGGTTGCCGAAGGCATCGAGCGGGCCGAGCAGGCCGAGGCCATGCGCGAGATCGGCGTGACGCTCGGGCAGGGCTATCTCTTCCACCGGCCGCAGCCGCTCGCGGCGGTGCTGCAAGGGCTCGAGGGGCGGTCTGTCGAGAGCCGCGTCCGCAGCCCGTCGATCGCGCCCGAATTCGCCGCCTGAGCGCGGCGCGACTTGCGGAGGTTTGAAGCTGTGTTTTTGCGATCCATAAGAGGAAGGCCACAGCCCCTCAGGGAAGAGCAGGTTTCCGTCATCCTGAAGCGCAGGGTGCCTATCTCCGTGGAGCAGCCCGCGCTCTCATGGCTGGGCGGACTGCCGATGATGCCGCGATCGGTGAAATGGCCGTGCGACAGTGCAGGTTCGCCGCTACATTTTCTCGCGCAGATACATTGCGACGATCTGCCGGCCGACCTCTGGAACGGTCTCGGCCCGCGCAAGGGCTGGCTGCTGCTGTTTGCCAACGTTCTAAAGCTGGAAGATGAGGCGAAAGGCAAGACGGTGCAGGTCTTGCACATCGACGCATTGGGCCCCGAAACCGAGCCACCGGCGCAAACACCGACTGTGCGTCATGTCATGCGAGACTACATCGACTGGTCGTCGCCCCGAATTCGGCCCGGCGTGCCCAAGCTCTGGCGCAAATGGCCGCTTGAACTGGTCGCCCAGAGGTATCGGCTGAGCGAAACCGACTGGCGTGGCGACGGATCACCCCTGGTGTCCGGCGCCAACCTCTATGGCGCCCCCGAGAGCGACCAAAGCCTGCACGCGTCCGGCAGCCTCGATCTCGACCGGCCGCTGACCTGGCGCGGCGCCTACTACGTCGTGGAAGGGCTGTTGCGAGACCTCGATCCCGACGACTATGCTCAACGGTTCAGAGGCCTCGGAGCTCTGAACGGCCCGCCGGAACCCGATCAAAACTGGTTCAACGCCGAATTCGATCGTCGTGCTGGACTTCGCAAGGAATTTGCCGATCGCGAAATCGGATACGGGCCCCGGATCGAAGCAGCCCGCGCCGCGCTCAACGCGGAAATCAAAGCCGAGCGCCGGACGGGCTGGATGCCGCGATGCTTCATCGCGCTCGACGCCGAGGCCGTCCGGTTCAAGGGCTTCCTGGCGGACTATGAGCAAAAGCTGGTCGAAGCAGGTGCGACCGAGGGCGGCGATCACCTGAGCGGCTTGGAAGGGAATCTCCGATACTACAAGGAGCAGCTTCAGCAGCTTGAAGAGAACCGTCGATATCTCACCGAGCTTTTCGAACCCTATTCCGGCGGCGATGGTGAAGAAGCCTTGAACGTCGAGATCGAGCTGTCGGCCAATGCACATCTTGCGTGGGTGGAGCAGCAAGGCAAGGCGCTCAAGCATTGGCGCGATCGAATTCTCGCGCAAGACTTGGAGGCCGTGTTACCGGGCTCGGAATGGGCTGAACTCACCGCGGCGCTGATGGAAAGCCGCAGTGCATATTGGCTCAAGACCTATGACACGAGGGTGCTCGAAAAAGTAGAGCGCAGCCTGAATTTCAAGCCTCATCTCGAAATGGCCATCCGAGAGGACATGCTGGACCTCTATGTGCGAGGGGATAAGGCGCTCTCACAGCTGCCCGCGCACATCGTCGATGATCTGCAACAGCGGTTGCGGCATGTCGAGTTGGGCCGCCCCCACCGAATGGGCGGACATCCAAATCCGGTTCAACATGAAAACCAGGCTGATGACTCTCCGCTCTTGTTCCAGCTCGCATCCGATCAGGCATTGGGATGGGGGTGGGGCGATCTTGGAGCGCTCTATGTCACGATCGAAGAGCGTGACCTCGCCCGCCATCGCTTTGACAAGATCCATGCCTGGATCGAAGGCGGCTAGGAGCCTGGCTCACCGTGATGAGCGGCCTTGATTGTCCGCGCCAGGCGATGCAGCCGCATCCCCTGTCATCTACGACTGCGCCGCGTTCCAGAGCATTGAGAGCCCGGCCGCGATCATGATCGCATCCATCAGCAGACGGAACACGTCCGGCTTCAGGTGGAGCACGAAGCGTTTTGCGATGAAGGCACCTGACATCAGCGAGGCCCCCGCGATCAGGCCCTTGACGAACACATCGCCGGTCAGCGCGCCGAAACGTTCGAAGGTCACGGACTTCGCGAAATAGAGACCGAGCGATGAGGCCGCTTCGGTAGCGAGGAAGGCGCCCTTGGACAGGCCATAGAACAGGAACAGCGGCACGCTGAGCGGGCCGGTCGAGACCACGATGCCAGTGAGATAGCCGATGATCGCGCCGCCGATGGCGAGATGCCAGAGATTGGCCTTGAGGTCGTGCCGCGCCAGCCAGTGCCGTACCGGCACCATCACGATCAGGAAGGTGCCGATGGCGAGATCCACGGCGTGCGAGGGCAGCGCCAGCAGCGTCCGCGCGCCGAGCGCGGCGGCCGGAATGCCCGTCACCGAATAGGCCGCGCAGGCCCGCCAGTCGACCTCGCGCCACCAGGCCAGGATCCGAGAGAAATTCGCCATCACGGAAGCGACCGCCATGATCGGCACGGCCTCCTTCGGCCCGTAGGCATAGACCAGCACCGGCATCAGCATGATCGACGAGCCGGTGCCGACGATGCCTGAGATGGTGCCGGCGATGAGGCCGACGGTGAGGACGAAGAGAAAGGCCAAGGCGGTCTCCACGAATCGGGAGAGTTTAGCCGCAGGCAGGGACGCGAGCGATGCGTTCTAGGCGAGGGAACCCAATGCGCTGCGCATCGGCATGCCGGTCTGGGCGCCGGCCTTGAGGCACTTCAATGCGGCTGCTTCGCAGCTCACGGCGAGCGCGCGTTGCAGTGGCACGCCTTCGCTGAGCATCGCCAAAAACGCGCCAACAAAAGTGTCGCCGGCCCCGGTGGTGTCCACCGGCGTGATGCGCAGGGTGGGGGCGTGCATACGGGTTCCGTCCGCTGTGACAGCCAGGGCGCCTTGCGCGCCGGCGGTGACGATGCAGGTGAGGTCGCCGGCCTTCGCGAGTTCCGTGCTTGCTGCTTCGTGATCGGATACAGCGAGGCCGATGGCGGCTGCGGCGTCGATCGCCTCGTGCTCGTTGACGAGGAGATGGTCGGTGACGGCGAGAAGCTCCGTCACCATCTCGCGGGTCATCTTCTCCGGGACCGGCGCGAGATTCCAGATCACGGTGCCGGAGGCCGAATTCGTTCGCCGTGCCGCTTGCAGCGCCTCTGCGAACGGCACCTCCATCTGCAGCACCAGCACCGTGTCGGGCCTGAAAAGCTCGGCCGGCACGTCACCGGCGCTCGCGGCCATGTTGGCGCCGCTGGCCACCGTGATCGCGTTCTCGCCGGCCTGATCGACCGTGATGAAGGCGCAGCCGGTTGGCTCGGCGCCCCTGACGACGAAAGCCGTATCGACGCCGTTCGTCCGCAGGTTCTCGATCGCGCTGTCGCCAAACCCGTCCCGGCCGACGCGACCTGCCATCCTGACCCGTCCTGCTCCAGCGATCCGCGCCGCGGCGACGGCCTGGTTGGCGCCCTTGCCGCCGAAATGTGTCTGGTAGGACGGGGCAAGCACGGTCCGGCCGGGGCCCGGAATGACCGGGACCTGTGCGACCAGATCGATGTTGAGCGACCCGAACACCAGGATCATGGCGGGGATGTCAGCCTTGCTCGTCCATGACGCGCAGCTTTTCGACGCGGCGGCGGAAATCCTCGTCGGTGGAGAATTCGGCGGAGAGGTAGGACGAGACGAGGTCGACCGCGAGCCAGGCGCCGACGATCTGCGCGCCGATACACATGACATTCACATCATCATGCTCGACGCTCTGATGGGCAGAGTGCACGTCGTGGCAGACCGCGGCGCGGATGCCCTTCATCTTGTTGGCGGCGATTGAGGCGCCGACGCCGGTGCCGCACACCATGATGCCGCGTGCGGCTTCGCCCGATGTCACCTTCTGCGCCACCGCCCGCGCGATGTCGGGGAAATCCACCGGCTTGTCGTCATAGGAGCCGACGTCGAGGACGTCGTGGCCGAGCTTGCGGATGTGGTCGATGACAGTTTGCTTGAGCGGCCAGCCGGCGTGGTCGGATCCGATGACGAGACGCATGTGATGTCCTTCTTGATTTGGCATTGGCCGTGACAGCCGCAAAACGGCTGTCACGGGTCTTTCTGGTTTCAGCTACGCATGTCCGTCGGCAGATCGACGCCGTGGAATTTCTTGTAGATCGCGTTCAACTTGCCGTTCTTGACGTTCTCGGTGATCCAGGCGTTGAGCTTGTCCATCAGGCGCTGCTCGCCCTTCTTCAGCCCGATGGCGAGGTCGAAGGTCGCCAGCGGAATCCGGGACTCGAACACGCGTGAAGGATTCTTGACGCCGATCTGGTTGATGATCGTCGCGGACGAGCCGACGCAATCGACCTGGCCGGACACGGCCGCCGTCACCATGGTGGCGTCGTCGTCATAGCGCGCGATCTTGAGGTCCTTGTCCTTCATGTTGGACAGGGTGGTGTCCTGCGTGGTGCCGCGCGAGACGCCGATCGACTTGTCCTTTACGTCGGGCCAGTCCTTGACCGTCGACGACTTCAGGCAGCCGACATCGGATTGCAGTGTCGCATAGCGCTTGGTGAAGTCGATGACCTTGGCGCGCTCGGGCGTCACCGACAGGGTCGAGATGATGATGTCGGCCTTGCCGGTCAGGACGTTCGGAATGCGCGTTGCGCCGGTGGTCTGGATGAACTCGAGCTCCAGCCCCCAGTCCTTGGCGAGCAGCTGCGCGACCTCGACGTCCGAGCCGGTCGGCTTCATGCTCGAGTCCATCATGCCCGAGGGCGGAATGGCGAGGTCGGTCGAGATGCGGATCTTCTTGGCCTGGGTGATTTCGTCGAGCAGATCGGCCGACGCCGGCGTTGCCGCCATCATGATGAGGCCGCACAACGCGGCGGCGGTGCCCAGCAATGTCTTGTTGGTCATTCTTGGTTCTCTCCCTGTTATGATTTTAGGTTTCCCGTCCCCACGAATTGCGTGAGTTCGGGCGTGGTCGGCGACGTCAGGATCGAGGCGGGTCCGGTCTCGTGGACCTTGCCGCGATGCATGAAGACGATCCGGTCGGCGATGCCTTTGGCAAAGCCCATCTCGTGGGTCACCATCACCATGGTCATGCCGTCCGCCGCCAATTGCTCGATCACCTTCAACACCTCGGCGGTGAGCTCGGGATCGAGGGCGGAGGTGACCTCGTCGAACAGCATGACCTTCGGCTGCATCGCCAGCGAGCGGGCGATCGCGGCACGCTGCTGCTGGCCGCCCGAGAGCTGCTCGGGATAGGCGTGCAGCTTCTCCTCGAGCCCGACCTGCGCCAGCACTTTTCGCGCGAGATCCCTGGCCTGCGCCGTCGCAATGCCCTTCACCGCGCAAGGTGCGAGCGTGATGTTCTGCTCGATCGTGAGATGGGGAAACAGATTGTAGCTCTGGAACACGATGCCGACGTCCTGGCGCAACGCGCGCAGATCGACGTCGGGACGGTCGACGCGATGGCCGCAGACGACGATCTCGCCGCCGTCGACCTTCTCGAAGCGGTCGATGCAGCGCAGCGCCGTGCTCTTGCCGGAGCCGGAGCGGCCGATCAGCGCCAGCACTTCGCCGCGCTGGACGGCAAAGGAGACGCCATCGAGCACCCGGAGCGGGCCAAAACTCTTCTGCACGTCGCGGAGCGACACGATGGGTTCGGAGGAGGGGGCGTTCTGATGCATGTCAGGCCGGTGCGAGGTTGGACCTGCCGCGCCCCATCCGCCGCTCCAGCCTCTGGCTGAACAGCGACAGCGGATAGCACATGGCGAAATAGGTGACGGCGATGATGGCGTAGATGGCGAACGGCTCGAACAGCGAGTTGTTGACGATTTGGCCCGAGCGCATCAGCTCGACGAAACCGACCACCGAGGCGAGCGAGGTGTTCTTGATGATCTGCACCATGAAGCCGACGGTCGGCGGCGTCGCGATGCGGATCGCCTGCGGCAGGATCACCTTGCTCATGCGCTGGGTCCGGCTTAGCGCGAGACCTTCGGCGGCCTCCCATTGCGGCTTCGGCACGGACTGGATGCAGCCGCGCCAGATCTCGCCGAGATAGGCGGCGACGTAGAGCGTCAGCGAGGCGCTGGCGGCCGTGAGCGGCGAGACCTTGAGGCCGATCGCGGCGAGGCCGAAATAGCCGAGGAACAGGATGACGAGCAGCGGCGTGCCCTGGACGAGCTGGACATAGGTTGCGCTGGCGAGCCGCACCGATTTGAGCGGCGAAATGCGCGCGAGCGCGATGACGAAGCCGACGATGCCGCCGCCGATCAGCGCGATCACCGACAGGCCAATGGTCCACAGCGCGCCCTGGCCGAGGAACATCAGATGATTGATGTTGAGATGTCCGCCCATGCTCATCTCACAGCGGCGTGCCGAGCCGGCGCCGGCGCGGAAACAGCACGAGGCCGAGGCCCCAGAAGCCCGCGCGCATCACCAGCGACAGGATGACGTAGAGCACGGCGACGATGATGTAGGTCTCGAACGCGCGGTAGGTGTCCGACTGGATGTAGTTGGCGACCGCCGTGAGCTCCTCGGCCGAGATCTGCGAGCAGACCGAGGAGGCCAGCATCAAGAGCACGAACTGGCTGGTCAGTGCCGGATACACCTTCTCGACTGCCGGCAGCAGGATGATGTGCCAGTAGATCTGCAGGCGCGACAGCGCCAGCCCTTCGGCTGCCTCGATCTGTCCACGCGGGATCGCCTCGAAGCCGGCGCGCATGATCTCGGCGGTGTAGGCCCCGACATTGATAGTCAGCGCGGCCACGGCCACCGCGAACGCGGAGAATTTCAGCCCCAGGCTGGCGAGGCCGAAATAGACCAGGAAGATCTGCACCAGGAGCGGTGTGTTGCGGATGGTCTCGACATAGGCTTTGCTGGCGCCTGCGATCAGCGCGTTGTGCGTGCCGCGCCCGACCGCCGCGAGCGTGCCGAGCAGGGCGCCCAGCACCGTCGCGAACGCGGCCAGCTCCAGCGTGAGGACGGCGCCGGCGAGAAAGCTCGGCCAACGTTCCAGCACTGCGGGAAAGTCGAGTTGCAGGCTCATCGTATCAGGTTCAGCCGGTGGTCTGGTTGGTCATGCGGTCATAGACGCGGAACAGCGCCTGGTTGCCGTTGCTGCCTTCGCCATGGGCGCGCGCATCGACATATTGGCTGGTGACCAGCGCGGTGCCGGGCAGGGGCACGCTCAGCGCCTGCGCATGCTCCTGCACGAGGCGAAGGTCCTTGAGTTGCAGATCGATCCGGAAGCCGGCGGAGACGTCGCCCGCAATCATTGCGGGGCCGAGCTTGTCGAGCATCCAGGAGGCGGCGGATCCGCCGAGCAGCACCCGGCGCAGCAAATTGAGATCGATGCCCGAGGCGCGTCCCAATGCCAGCGCCTCGCAGATCGCCTGGATGTTGATGCCGCAGATGAGCTGGTTGCAGAGTTTGACCGTCTGTCCGGCGCCGGACGCGCCGACATGGGTGATGGTGGTGCCCATCGCGCGGAAGAACGGCTCGGCCTGGGCGAAGCCGTCGGCATCGCCGCCGGCCATGATCGAGAGCGCGGCGTTCTTGGCGCCGACGGGCCCGCCCGAGACCGGCGCGTCGATGAAGCCGACGCCGACCTTCTGCAGGTCGGCATGGATGCGGCGGACCGCGACCGGCGAGATCGTGCTCATGTCGACGATGAGCTTGCCTGATGGAGGAGACTTCAGAAGACCGTGCTCGCCGTAAATGGTCGCCTCGACGTGCGGCGTGTCGGGCAGCATGGTGATGACGATGTCCGCGCCTTCGGCGGCATCGGCAGGGCTTCTGGCGCGCGTCGCACCTTCCTTGACGCTATCGGCCAAGGCGGCCTCATTGAGATCGAAGACGCGCACAGCATGCCCGGCCTTGAGCAGGTTGCGAACCATCTCGCGGCCCATCGTGCCGATGCCGATGAAGCCGACATTGCCCTTGTCGTTCCGTCCCATGTTATCGATCCGTTTCTTGGTTAGTTTCTCGGTTCGTCCGCGATCAGCCTGAAGCGCTGGTCTTGTCGATGTCGCCGACGACGGCGCGCCGCCGGTACTCGTCGCCGATGGCAAAATGCTTGCGCAGCGTCGCGTCCGCGCGCTCGGGATCGCGCGCGATGACGGCTTCGAAGATGCGGCGGTGGTCGTCGATCAGATAGGTCTTCATCGACGGGAAGGCTTGCACCAGCTCGCGGCGGCTGCGATGCGAGTGCGTCAGCAGGCCCGCCATCGAAGAGTGCAGCACCGTCAGCGTCTCCGAATGCGATGCGACGACGATGGCGCGATGGAATTCGAAGTCGGCCATGCCGCCGGCATCGGCCTCGTCGATGGTCTCCCCGATCTTGGCGAGGGCGCGCTGCAGGCGTTCGAAATCGGCGATGTTGGCGCGCTCGCAGGCGAGCCGGATCGCCTGGCATTCGATCGCGACGCGCGCCTGCATGACGTCGTCGAGCATGTCGGCCTGCTGGGCCAGCGCGAAGGTGAAGAAGTCGTTCAGCACGGAGACATCAGGCCGGGTCACCACGGTTCCGATGCGGTCGCGGATCTCGACGATGCCGAGCACGGTGAGGGCGCGCAGCGCCTCGCGCACAATCGGCCGGCTTACGCCGAGCAGGGTGGCCAGTTCGCGCTCGGAGATCAGGCGGTCGCCGGGCTTGAGCGAGCCTGCAAGCAGGCGCTCGCGCAGGAAGGCGAACACCTTCTCGAACCCTTTTTCGCCCTCAGTGGTCCGCTTGAGCTCCATCCCGATCCTATTTGGTCTGATCTTGGTCAGACCAGTATGCTAACCAAGCGGTTAAGGTCAAGAGGGGAGGAGTCGCCTGGCCGGGAAGCGGAGCGAAGAGGCTTCAATAGCGCCTGCTAAGGCATTGAATCGATTAGGGCCGGCTACTGTGCATGGGGTTGTTTTTCGTGTTTTTGTTTGGTCCGCTTCGGAAGCCACGCCGAACTGCGGGGACGAGCCTTGCTGCTGACAGCATGTTGGCAGCAGCGGCCGGCTACGACCATCTCCTGACAAACGGGGAGAGCGGGTCATGCCGATCGAGGCAAGCTGTCATTGCGGTGAGACGGTGTACGAGGTGACGGAGGCGCCCTCGAGCGTCACACGCTGCACCTGTTCGCTCTGCGCCAAGCGCGGCGCGTTGTGGGCCTATTACACGCCGGCGCAGTTTCGCCTGCTGTCACCGGCGGACAACGTCGCGACCTATCTCTGGGGCAGCCGCACGGTCAAACATCATTTCTGCGCCAATTGCGGCTGCGGCACTTATTCGGAATCGCCGGACTGGTCCAGCGGCAAGCCCGATTTTGACAACCCCAAGGTCGCGGTGAACGCGCGCCTGTTCGACGACTTTGATCTCGATGCGGTGCCGGTGAACATGATCGACGGCAGGAATCTGTGGTGAGCGATGCGGACGCGTGCCGCTCTGCTCCGCGCCCGTCCTCTTGAGGCCGTTTTGAAAAGCTGGTTTGTTTCCGCCTCTAGAAAAACGGGAGGAAACCCATGATGCGTCTTTTTGCGCGAGTGGTGCTCGCGATGTGTCTGGCCGTTGCAGCCGGCTTCAATGCATTGGCGCAGACCAAGCCGAAGGTCACGTCGCTCGGGCCCGACTTCCCCAAGGCCGCGCTGTTCGTCGGCAACAGCTTCTTCTACTACAACAACGGCATGCCCGGGCATCTCACCTTCATGGAGCGGGCAGCCGATGCCGCCAACAAGGCGGCCTATCGCAACACCATGGTGACGATCGGCGGCTCCGGCCTCGACTGGCACGACATGGACAATCTGCTGCGGCCGGCCGGCATCGGCGCCTATTCCTTCGACGAGCAGAACGTCGTCATCTTCAACAAGCCTGGCAGGCAGTACGATGCAGTTGTGATGATGGATTGCAGCCAATGCCCGATCCACCCGCAATTGAAGGACGCGTTCACGACCTTTGCGAAGAAGGACAGCGAGATCGTCCGTGCCCATGATATGCGGCCGGTGCTGTTCATGTCCTGGGCCTATGCCGACAAGCCGGAGATGACGGAAGCGTTGGCCGAGGCCTATACGCTCGCCGGCAATGCCAATGACGCGCTCGTCATTCCCGCCGGTCTCGCCTTTGCGCGCGTGCGCAAGCTTGCGCCCGAGCTCAATCTCTATGCTCCGGACAAGCGGCATCCGAGTCCGGCAGGCACGTATCTGGCCGCCTGCGTGACATTCGGCGCGCTGAGCGGCCGCTCGCCGGTCGGCAATTCCTACAACATGGGCCTCGATGCGGAGACGACGCAGCTGCTGCAGAAGGCCGCGTGGGACACGGTGCAGGACTATTACGGGCGCTGATCCACGCATGCTTTCGTAGGGTGGGCAAAGGCGCACTTGCGCCGTGCCCACGATCTGTCCCCGTAAGCGAGATTGGTGGGCACGCTTCGCTTTGCCCACCCTACGGCACCTCGCTTATTTCAACACCACCCACGCTGGCGCGTGATCGCTCGCGCCATCTTCGCCGCGGATCTTCTTGTCGACACCGGCTTTCGCGAGGCGCGAAGCCAGGGCAGGGCTGAGCAGGAGATGATCAAGCCGCAGGCCCGCATCGCGCGGCCAGCGGTTCCGCTTGTAATCCCAGAACGTGTAGATGCGTTTCTCTGGATGCAACTCGCGGATCGCATCGCACCAGCCTTGTTCGACCAGCGAGGCAAACGCCGCGCGGCTCTTGGGCTGGATCAGCGCATCCTTGTCCCATGAACGCGTCGGATAGATGTCGATCTCACGAGGCGCGACGTTGTAGTCGCCGGCGAGCACCACGGGCAGGTCCTGCTTGATGAAGCTTTTGGCGTGGCGCCTGAGGCGCGCGAACCAGTCGAGCTTGTAGTCGAATTTCGGGCCCGGCTGCGGATTGCCGTTGGGCAGGTAGATGCTGGTGACGATGATGCCGCGCACCGCGGCTTCGATGTAACGGGCTTCGAGATCATCAGGCTTTCCTGGCAGGCGATCGCGGGTGAGCACCGGCTCGGCGTTGCGGGCGAGGATGGCGACGCCGTTCCATGTTCTTTGTCCACACCACACCGCGCCGTAGCCGGCCTTTTCGATGGCTGCCGCCGGAAATTCGCCATCACTTGCCTTCAACTCCTGAAGCGCGACGACATCGGGCTTTGCCGCGCGCAGCCATGCCAACAGATTGGGCAGGCGGCGGTTGACGTTGTTGATGTTGAATGTCGCGATCTTCATGTAGAGCTACCGGCTCCTGCCTTCCGCCTTCCGGAGAAACAATGTCCAAGTTGAGCTTTGCCGCTATTGCATTCGTCGTCGCGTTCTCCGGGGCCACTTCGGCACAGTCAGCCGAAACGCGCGGCGCGTGCAAGGCGGACTACGACAAATTCTGCGCCGGCATCGCGCCGGGCGGCGGCATCGTCGCCTGTCTCAACGCCAAGCGCGATCAGCTCAGCGCGACCTGCAAGGCGGCGCTGGACAGCAGGAAGAAGAAATAGGCGCGGGTGTTTTAGGTCGGCAGCGGCGGCGGGGCCGCCGGCTGCTCGATCGGCGGCGGTGAGGGCGGCTGCGCGGCGTTTTTTGCCGCGGGCTCCGGCTTTGCCAGCGGCTCGACCACGTTGCCGCCCTTGTAGACGCGCGCGTAGCGGTGGCCGAGGCTGGTCAGCACCTCGTAGCCGATGGTGCCGAAATGATGCGCGAGCTCGTCGACGGTGATGCCTTCGCCGAGCAGCGTCACCATGTGGCCGCGCCGCACCGCGTTCGGCGGCAGATCGGTGATGTCGATCGCGATCAGGTCCATGGAGACGCGGCCCGCGACCGGGCAGCGTTTGCCGGCGACGATCACCTCGGCGCCACGGGTGCCGTCGTTGGAGCTGGCGGCGCGGAAATAGCCGTCGGCATAGCCGACCGCGATGATCGCCAGTTTCGTCGGCCGCCGCGCGGTCCAGGTGCCGCCATAGCCGACGCCCTCGCCGCGCTCGACATTACGGATCTGCACGATGCGCGCCTTGAGGTCGACGACCGGCTGCATCGGATTGTCGGCCTCCGGCGTCGGATTGACGCCGTAGAGCGCCGCGCCCGGCCGCACCAGGTCGAACTGGAAGGGCGCGCCCAGGAAGATGCCGGACGAATTGGCGAGCGCTGCCGGCACGCCCGAGAATTCGCTGGCGATGGCGCGGAAGGAAGCGAGCTGCTTGGCATTGACGGGGCTGTTGAGCTGCTCGGCCGAGACCAGATGGCTCATCACCAGCGTGATGCCGTGATCACCGGCATTGATACGGGGGATGATGGCCTGCGCTTCCGACAGCGTCAGCCCGAGCCGGTTCATGCCGGTGTCGATGTGGATCGCGGCGCCGCCGTTCCAGCCGGTGCGGCGGCAGAACACGTCCCATTCGGCGAGCTCGTTGAGATCGCCGATCACGGGCCGGCAGTTGATCTGGGCGTAGTGCTCGCCGGTGTTCTGGAAATAGCCGCCGAGCACGTAGATCGTGGGCTCCGGCACGGCCGCGCGCACCTTGCGGGCTTCCTCGATGGTGGCGACGAAGAAGGTCTTGCAGCCGGCCTTGCTCAGCGCGCGCGCGACCTGCTCGGCGCCGCAGCCATAGGCGTCGGCCTTGATCACCGCGGCGCATTCGGCCGGCACCGCCGTCTTCTCGAGCTTGCGCCAGTTGGCGATGATCGCGTCGAGATCGACGGTGAGCACGCCGCCATAGGCAGCGAGCGCGGCAGCCTGATTGGCCTCCGCGGAGAGAAGGCCGGATTGCGGGTTCATTTTCGGATCGGACGCCATTGTCATGGCGCCGTTTTACGCAAGAGGCCGGCGCTGTTCAACCCGCGGAACTCAGTAGTCGTTGCCGCTGCGAGCCGGCAGCTGACTGTCAGGCGCGAGGTCGCCGAACCGCGTGACCGAGGCTTCGAACGCCAAATCGACGGTGCCGGTCGGGCCATGGCGCTGCTTGCCGATGATGACTTCGGCCTTTCCGTGCGCAAGACTCATGTCGAGCTGCCACTTCTCGTGTTCAGGCGTGCCCGGGCGGGGCTCCTTCATCGCGAGGTAATATTCCTCGCGGTAAACGAACAGCACGACGTCGGCGTCCTGCTCGATCGATCCGGATTCACGCAAGTCGGAGAGCTGCGGCCGTTTGTCGTCGCGCGATTCCACCTGGCGCGAGAGCTGGGACAGCGCGATCACGGGAACGTTGAGCTCCTTCGCCAGCGCCTTCAGGCTGGTCGTGATCTCCGTGATTTCCTGCACGCGGCTGTCGCTGGCGCGCTTGCCCGAGCCCGAGAGCAGCTGGATGTAGTCGATCACAAGCAGGTCGAGGCCCTTCTGTCGCTTCAGTCGGCGCGCGCGCGCCATCAGTTGCGCGATCGACAGACCGCCGGTGGCGTCGACATAGAACGGCAGCGATTGCAGCTCGATCGAGACTTCCCGGATCTTCTCGAAATCGGCTTCCGAGATGCCGCCGCGGCGGATGTGGGAGGAGGGAACGCCGGTGCGCTCGGCCACGATACGCGTGGCGAGCTGGTCGGCCGACATTTCGCAGGAGAAGAAGCCGATTACGCCGCCATTGGCGGCCTTCGTGGTGCCGTCGGCCTGGAGTTCCGGAACGTAGGCCTGGGCGACGTTGTAGGCGATGTTGGTCGCAAGCGATGTCTTGCCCATGCCGGGACGGCCCGCGACGATGATGAGGTCGGAGTGCTGCAGACCGCCCATCTTGGTGTCGAGGTCGCGCATGCCCGTCGAGATGCCCGACAGCTTCCCGTCGCGCTGGAACGCCTTTGCAGCGAGATCGACCGCGACTGCCAGTGCCTGCGAGAATTTCTGGAAGCCGCCATCATAGCGGCCGGACTCGGCGAGTTCGTAGAGCTTGCGCTCGGCGTCCTCGATCTGGGCCCGCGGCTGGAAGTCGACCGGCGCGTCATAGGCGACGTTGACCATGTCCTCGCCGATGCCGATCAGGTCGCGCCGCAATGACAGGTCGTAGATGGTGCGACCGTAGTCCTGGGCGTTGATGATGGTGGTCGCTTCGGCTGCGAGCCGCGCAAGATATTGCCCGATGGTCATGCCGCCGACATCGGTATCGGCGGGCAGGAAGGTTTTCAGCGTGACGGGCGTAGCGATCTTACCCATCCGGATCAGGCTGCCGGCGGTCTCGAAGATGGTCTGGTGCAGCGGCTCGAAGAAATGCTTCGCCTCCAGGAAGTCGGAGACGCGGTAGAAGGCATCGTTGTTGACCAGGATCGCGCCCAGAAGGCTCTGTTCCGCCTCGATATTATGCGGCGCGCTCCGATAGGCCGGAGCTCCGGCTTCGGGCGCGAGTTTGAGGACGTTCGAATCAGTCAGGGCCATGGTCGGACGTGCTTAGCAATTTTCTTGGGCAGATGCGGGGCCGGGATAAAGCGCCGCCTCAGGCCAAAGCGGAAGCGAAAGCTGTCCGCTATCAACCGCTCAGTTAAAATGGTGGATGATTAGCAGCCGCAGCATGCGCCGCGCTTGACGGATTTTGGCGGAACTCGCCGCCTCCCAAGGCGGCCGGGACCGCGCCATGGAAAAATCCCGAAACCGTGAACCTTATGGATTGGCGCGCAGACCTATCTGGAAGCGCGCGAAATGACGCGCGCTGGCCGCCTTCGGCTCGGCTTCAGACCAGCAGGAGGTAGACCAGCGCAACAAGCGCCGCCCCAACGCCCGTGACGATCAGGGCGTAATCGGTGCGGAGGTCGTCCTGCACGTCGAATGAGGTTTGGGTCTCTTTGCTCATGGCGACGGTCTAAGCCGGACCCGACCAGACTTATGTGAAGCAGATCACATCTCCCCGGAATCTTTCGGGGTAGGCCGGAACAGGCAGGCGGGCAGAGGATTGTCCCAACCCGCGACGGGAAGACGAGGCGAGCGATGCGGCCAGAACGGCAGCAGCAGATCTGGCGGAGCGAGGCAGGCAGCCGGCTTTGGCTGTCCGGGCTGATCGCCGCCATGCAGCACGCCGAGCGCCCCGAAGTGCGCCGCCAGCCGGTCGCACCCGAGATCCTGGCAGAACTGCGGGCGCAATTGGCGTTAACGGCCTCTTTCCGCGCGTCCCCGATATCGATGCTGCGTCATTAGAACCTATTCACCTGCGAGCTTCAGCCTTGTCCTGGCGCCGCCTTCGACTGCGCGCAGGCGGGATTCATTGCGTGCGATGTAGTCGCGGGTGATCGGCACCACGCCCTGATGCTTGGTGAGCTGGATCTGGAAGTTCATCATGGCCTGCTTGCGGAACGTCATCTCGCAGGCCGCCAGATAAAATTCCCACATCAGCGCGAAGCGTTCGTCGTAGAGCTGCACGGCCTCCTCGCGCCGGGCCATGAAGCGCTCCCGCCAGGCCTTCAGCGTCTCGGCGTAATGCAGGCGCAGGATCTCGATGTCGCAGACCAGAAGGCCCGCACGCTCGATCGCCGGCAGCACCTCGGACAAAGCGGGGATGTAGCCGCCGGGGAAGATGTATTTGGCGATCCAGGGATTGGTCGAATCCGGTCCCTGCGAACGGCCGATCGAGTGCAGCAGCATGACACCGTCCTCGCTCAGGAGTTCGGCGCAGCGCTCGAAGTAGGCATCGTAGAACCTCGCCCCGACATGTTCGAACATGCCGACCGAGACAATGCGGTCGAACGGCCCGTCGATGTCGCGATAGTCCTGGAGCAGGAATCTGGCCGATCCGGTCAGGCCCTTTTCGGCCGCGCGCGCATTGGCGATCTGCAACTGCTCGGTCGACAGCGTGACGCCGGTGACATCGGCGCCTGCGATCTCGGCGAGATAGAGCCCGAGCCCGCCCCAGCCCGAGCCGATGTCGAGCACGCGCTGGCCGCGCTTGATGAGCAGCTTTGCGGCGATGTGGCGCTTCTTGGCGAGCTGCGCATCGTCGAGCGTCGCGTCCTGCGTCTCGAAATAGGCACAGCTATATTGCTTGTCGGCGTCGAGGAAGAGCGAATAGAGCCGGGCGTCGAGATCATAGTGATGGGCGACATTGGCGCGGGACCGCGAGCGCGGATTGAATTGCTTCAAATGCCGCGTCAGGTAGCGCAGGTGCCACCAGGGCTTTGCCCACTGCGGCAATAGGTCGGGTTGATCGAGCAGGATCGCGAGGGCATCAGCTATGGTGCCGCGTTCGACCACGAACTCGCCGTCCATATAGGCCTCGCCAAGCCCGAGCTCGGGATTGACGAGGATCTTCCGCTCCGCCTCAGGGGTGACGAAGCGCACTGCGACCGGCTCGCCGGAGCCGTCGCCGACAGTGAACTTGGATCCCGCCGCCGTGGTCACCGTCAGCGACCCGCGGCGGATGAATTGAGACAAGAATCGACGCAACAAACGGTCCATCGACACCTTCCTCTCGAGCGAACCCGAAGAGATGCGACTAACCCGGCCTTCACATCTGACGCTCAGGTCCCGCTCGGGTTCCTATGCGTTTGCATCTAAATTTAGGGAGGGCGCTCCCGGCCCGCTATTGCGCTGTATTCAAAGCCGATATTCGAAAAACGCTTAATCACATCCTTGAGCGTGGAGCCTGCTTCCATTCGCGGCTCAATCCGCTAAAAGGTGACCCGCCGCCGCGCCGGATTGCCGGCTGCATGCGGAAAATCAATGGAGATGATGGGAATGTCGAGCCGAGCGCTTAGCCTCGCGACGGTATTGCTTCTGATCGGCTTCGGCGCGACCGATGCCGTCCTTGCGCAGGCGACCAACCTCGAGGCCGGCAAGACCCCGTCCCAGCTCTTCGCGCAGACCTGCAATGCCTGCCACAAGAGCCCGCGCGGGCTGCTGAAGTCCGTGCCGCCGGGCTCGCTGCCGGGCTTCCTGCGCCAGCACTACACCACGAGCCCGGACATGGCGGGCATCCTCGCTTCCTATCTCGTCTCCAACGGTGCCACCGACACCCGCTACCAGGCCAAGGACGGCAAGAAGGACGGCGCGAAGGAGAAGGAAGCCGCCGCGGCTCCAGGCCAGACACCCGAACATCAGGGCCGCCGCCAGCGCTCCCAGGAGGCCGCCAAGCCGGAGGGCGAGGGCGCAGCTCCGCCCGCCGAAGGCCGCCAGAAGCGCGCCGCGCGCCCGAGCGAGGAGGGCGCAAAGCCCGAAGGCCAGCCGGCGCCCGAGGGACGCAAGGGTAAGCGCCGCGCCAAGCCCGGGACCGAAGACGCACCGAAGGTCGATGCCGCCGCACCGGCCACTGACGACAAGAAGGGCGAGCCGAAGGCGGAGTCCAGGCCCGAGACCGCGAAGGTCGACTCCGGCGAAGCCAAGTCCGACAGCGAGCCGTCCGAGAAGCCCGCCGAGGCCAAGCCTGATACCGCCAAGGTCGAGCCGCGCGGCAGCGAAGCCCCGGCACTGCGACCCGATCCGGTGCCGCAGGTGACGCCGGCCCCGCCGGCTGCTGCAGCCAAGCCCGCCGAGCCGACCGCGCCCAAGGCGGCGGAAGAGGCGGCTCCCAAGCCTGCCGCCAGCTCAGAGCCGGCACCTGCGGCCAAGCCGCAGGAAGCGGCGCCGCCCGCAACCGCAGCGGCCCCGGCGGAGTCATCGGGACCGCCCGCTCCGCCGATCTCGCGCTAAGCCAACCAATATTCTTCGATCGATCTGCGGAGGCCGCGTTCATCGCGGCCTCCGCATCGTCTTGACCGTGATTAGAGTGTTACTCTAGAGTAATACTCTAAGAGGCATCCATGACGGCGAGCGTGCGTGACGATCTGTTGGCGGCGGGGCTTGCCGTGTTCGACCGCGTCGGCTTCGAAGCCGCGACGGTGGTGGCGATCCGCACCAAAGCGCGCGCCTCCAATGGAAGCTTCTTTCATGTGTTCGGATCCAAGAAGGAGCTTGCCGGCGCGCTGTTCCTCGAGGTGCTCAGGCACTATCACGCCGCCGTGCTGGCGGCGCTCGATCCGGCCCCGGATGCCGGGCAGGGCATCGACCGCCTGATCCGGGCCCATCTCGATTGGGTCGTCTCGAGCCGGCGCGAGGCGCGCTTTCTCTTCGAGATCTCGCGCAGCGAATGGGGTGAGGACGTTCGCGATGCCCAGCGCGCGCAGAATGCGCGGCTCGCCGAAGGCATCGAGCGCTGGCGCGCGCCGCTGGTTGCAGATGGCGAGCTGCTGCCGATGACGTCGGTGATGTTCGTCAGCCAGCTGATCGGCCCGGCGCAGATCTTTTGCCGTGCCTTTCTGTCGGGGCGTGATCGCGCTGATCCCCGCAGCGAGGCCGACACGCTGATCGCCTGTGCCAACCGCGCGCTACGTCCGCCCGATCGCATCAACAAGCTATAAGGAGAAGCCTCATGCGAGCCGAAGCAGATCCCGACTTCGAGCCGATCGCCGCGCGCATCCACGCCAATGTCGGCCGGCAGGGCTTTATGAACCTGGTCGGCGCCGAGCTGTCGGACTTGTCGCGCGGCACCTGCACCATCGCGGTGGAGCGGCGGCCGGAGCTCTTGCAGCAGCACGGCTTCTTCCACGGCGGCGTCACCGCCTTCCTGGTCGACAACGCCACGACGATCGCGGCGGCCACCTCGCGCGGCCAGCCGGCGCTGACGGCGGAATACAAGCTCAACCTGTTGTCGCCCGCGGTCGGCGAGAAGCTGATCTGCCGTGCCAGGGTGATCAAGCCAGGCCGCCAGGTCTCGGTGGTCGCTGCCGACGTGTTTTGCGTCAGCGACGGCGTGGAGAAACATACGGCAACCGCACTCGCCTCGATCGCGATGCTGAGCGAGGACGTCGCCGCCAAAACGAAAAGCCCGGCCGCGTAAACGGCCGGGCTTTGATTGTGTTCGTCATTCCGGGTTCGGTCCTGCGGACCGCCCCGGAATGACGAGCTGATCTGCTTACTTCTCTTCTGCAGCCGGGGCCGGCTCGACCTCGTCGTGCTGGGCTTCCGGATCGAAGAACTCGCCGGCGGCGGCGATCGCCTCGGCGGCCGCATCGCGGTCCTCGTTGCGGGTCGAGATGTCCTCGCCGCGATTGATGCGCTCGGCTTCGTCCTGGCTGCGCGCAACCGTGACGGTGACCTCGACCTCGACCTCGGGGTGAACGGCGACGGTGATCGAGTGCTTGCCGATGGTCTTGATCGGCGCGTCGAGCTGCACCTGCGGACGCGACAGCGACACGCCGTCGGCCTCGAAGGCGGAAACCACGTCGCGCACCGTGACCGAGCCGAACAGCTGGCCGGCTTCGGAAGCCTGGCGGATCACGATGATGTTCTTGCCCTCGATCTTCTCGGCGACCTTGGACGCCTCGGCCTTGGAGGCGAGGTTACGGGCCTCGAGGTCGGCCTTCATGCCGTCGTACTTGGCCTTGTTGTCGGCGGTGGCACGCAGCGCCTTGCCGCGCTTGAGCAGGAAATTGCGGGCATAGCCGTCGCGAACCTTCACGACTTCGCCCATCTGGCCGAGCTTGTTGACGCGTTCCAGCAAAATGACTTCCATATTCGTTCTCCTTTGAAGTGCTCTGGGTTTCAGTTTCAGGGTTGGACTTAAGGGGTCGGCAGCGGCGGCGGCTGCCGGTTGCGCAGGAAGCGCTCGCGGAAGCCGAATACGGCGTCCGCAAGGCCGAGGATCACCATCGCGATGACGGGCCATCCGAAGACGACCACGACGGCATAGGTCGAGCCGAGCCAGAAGGTGCGGCTCTTCAGCGCCAGCGTCAGCGTATGCAGCACGGCAAAGCCGGTGAGCGCGTAGCCCATCATCAGCGCCGCCGTTGTGATCTGCGCGACGATTGCGAGCAGTCCGCCGGTGAAGCAGAAGGCGAGCGCAATGCAGAGCGCGACCAGCGTCATCGGCGGCAGCTCCGCCGTCTTCAGATCCGGCCAGGGACGGCGCAACCGGCCCGACGTCGCCGTCACCTTGGCGCTGAGCCAGAGGTTGAGGGTGAGCGTCATCATCGCGACGATGGTCGCTGCGGCCGGCGCGATGCGCACCAGCGCGTCGACGAGCTGGCTGGCTTCGGCGGAGGTCTGCGGATCGGTGGCACGAAGGATGCGCAGCAGGCCGCGCTGCAGCGTGCTGGTGATGGTCTCGGCGTCGGTGCCGAGCGTGAGCAGGGCCGCGACCGTGGTCAGCGTGGCGAAACCTGCAATCCACAGCAGGATGCGGCCGACCGGATACCACTCGAGCTCGGGCTCGGCTGGCGGCTCGCTGGCGGAAGCATCTGGCACGACGGGGCCGATCTGCCGGCTGAGCAGGACGAGATGGCCGAGCCACCAGGCCGGCAGCGCGACGGTGACGGCGAAAGCGATGCAGTAGGGCAGACCGAACAGGGCGCCAAGGCCGATCGCAGCCGAGATGCCGCCAAGGCTCGCGCAGAGCGGTCCCCAGCCGATCGAGGCGACCATCAAGGGCAGCGGTGCGAGATAGAACAGGACGAGCGAGATCAGCGCGCCCGAGATGATCGAGGCGAACATCAGGGCCGACGCAGCGCCGGCGATCAGGGCTATCAGTCCAAATGCCATCATCAGCTGTCCCGCTCCCTTCGAGCGGTTAGAGGCGTCTTGCCCCAACCATCGGCGACCGGACGACCCGGAAGCCTTATGAAACTTCGAGAGTGCGACCGGCGGCGATGACGCCGCCGGCCGAATTCGTCTTAGCGAATGACGTAGGGCAGCAGGCCCAGGAAGCGCGCGCGCTTGATGGCGCGGGCGAGCTCACGCTGCTTCTTCGCGGACACCGCGGTGATGCGGCTCGGCACGATCTTGCCGCGCTCGGAGACGTAGCGCATCAGCAGCTTGGAGTCCTTGTAGTCGATCTTCGGAGCATTGGCGCCCGTGAACGGGCAGCTCTTGCGACGACGGAAAAACGGACGGCGTGCACCAGCTTCAGCCATTGATCTTACTCCCCATCCGTCGTGGTTTCAGCTTCTTCGCGCGGACGGCGCGGGCCGCGATCACCGCGGAAGCCACCACCGTCACGATCACCGCCACGGAAACCACCCTCGCGGTCGCCACGGAAGCCGCCTTCGCGCTCGCCGCGGAAGCCGCCGCCACGATCGTCACGCTCGCGATCACGGTCGGCCTTGCGCATCATCGCAGACGGGCCTTCCTCGAGCTCCTCGACGCGGACGCTGAGATAGCGGATCACGTCTTCGCTGATGCGCTCCTGGCGCTCGATCTCGGCGATCGCCGCGGAGGGCGCGTCGATGTTGAGCAGCACGAAGTGCGCCTTGCGGTTCTTGTTCATGCGGTAGGTGAGGGAGCGAACGCCCCAGTTCTCGGTCTTGGTGACCTTGCCGCCGAGACCCTCGACGATGCCGGTCATCTGCGCAGTCAGCTCTTCGACCTGCTGCGGGCTCGCGTCCTGGCGCGCGAGAAAAACATGCTCATAGAGAGCCATGGTGGTCCTTTCCTCATGTTGGCGCATCGCCCGGCGTCAAGCCCTTAAGAGGCCTTCGGAAAGGACTCTGGGATTAAGCTCAGAAGGCGGAAACACGGGACGACGGGCCGACTGGCCCTGCCACACCAAAATCACGAATGATTTGCTGAGACCGTCCGTTCAGCTCCCGGCCGGGGTCTGCGGATGCGCGCCTTATACGGATTTTGGGCCGCTTTGCAAGGTTGGAGGGCTCGTTTTCAGCCGGGACAGTCCTGATCCCGGCGGGCGGAGTCGGCTCAGGATACCATCCGGCTTGATTTATTTGTTTGTATAGCATACAAATAAATCAATGGGAGGATCCAATGGCAGACAAATCTGCCCATTTGCCATCTGAGCTGGCTGCAGGCGATCCCAAGCATGCGGCGCGCGCCACGCGCTCGGCCGGCCGCAAGATGCGCTCACTGCTGCTGGATGCGGCAAGCCCGCTATTCCGGGAGCGGGGACTGTCGGGCACGGCGATCACCGACATCGCGGCCGCCGCGAACGCGTTCCCGAGCCAGATCACCTATTATTTCCGCACCAAAGAGGCGCTGTTCGTGGAATGCGCCTGCCGCGACCTCCTGTACCTTGCCCGTGCGACCGAGCAGGCTGCGCTGAAGGCGCGTACGCCGCGGGACTACACCCATGCGCTGGCCGAGACGGTGACGGCGAGCGATTCGGTCGCCTTCTTCGCGGAAGCCCTGACATTGACGCGGCGGCGCCAGGATCTGGCGCCGCTGGTCGAGCGCACCATCGAGCGCCTGCACGCCGAGGGCGCGCGGGCGTATGCGAGCCAGGTCGCGCAGCATGGCTGGCGCTCCTTACGTGCGCCCGACGAAAGCTCGCGGCGGTTCTGGGCCGTCGCCATCGGGGTCATCCTGGAAGGCTACGCCATGGGCCGCTCGCCGGATGAGCTCTGCGCCGAGATGCTGCGCGTGCTCGGCGAGCAGGCGAAGTCGACCGGTGAGGCCGCGCGCCTGCGCCTCGTCGACGACCGCGATGGATCGATCCCTACGGATGAGGAGAGCTAGGCCATGACCGCACTTCGCATGCGTGCCCGCGATTTCCTGACCGACGATCAACTGGCTGACGTGCGCCAGCGCGTGACCTGGAAAGGCATCGCGATGATCGCGCATGCCTGGGCGCTCATCATCGGCGCGATTGCACTCGTTGCATGGTGGCCCAATCCGCTCACCTACATTCTCGCCGTCGCCATCATCGGCTCGCGCCAGCTGGGCCTTGCGATCCTCATGCATGACGGCGCGCATGGCTGCCTGTCTGCCGACGAGAACACCAACCTGACGCTGAGCCAGTGGTTCTGTGCCTATCCGATCTTTGCGGAGACACGTGCCTATCGCCGCTATCATCTGCAGCATCACGCGCGCACCCAGCAGGAGGACGATCCCGATCTCGTGCTGTCGGCGCCGTTTCCGATCACGCAGTTGAGCTACCGCCGCAAGTTCATTCGCGATATCACCGGACAGACGGGTTACCAGCAGCGCAAGGCGCAACTGCTCAACGCGTTCGGTCCGAAGGACTGGCCGTGGCGGCAACGTCTGGCGCATTTCTGGGAGAAGCTCGGCCCGCAATGCATCGTCAATGCCGTGATGTTCGCAGCACTTGCGGCGGCCGGCGTGTGGTGGGCCTATCCGCTGCTATGGCTGGTGCCGCTGCTCACCTGGATGATGGTCATCACCCGCATCCGCAACATCGCCGAGCATGCCGTCGTGCCCGATAGCAGCGATCCGCTGCGCAACACCCGCACCACGCACGCCAATTTTCTCGAGCGGCTGTTCATCGCGCCGTACTACGTAAACTACCACCTCGAGCATCATCTGCTGTTCTACGTGCCCTGCTACAACCTGCCGAAGGTGCATCGCCTGCTCAGCGAGAGCCGGCATGCCGGCCGCATGGAGGTGCAGCCGAACTATGCCGCGGTGCTGCGGCTCGCGACGGCCAAGCCGAACCGTGACGACCGGCCGGGACAATTGGCGAGCAGCGCGCGCCGGGCGCGGGCGGGGGCGAAGGTTGATGCCAACCAGACGGGCGGCGGGTTCTGAGAGACCGCATCCCCGGTTGAACGCCCGTCGAACTTCCCTTCTTGGCTTGACATTCCAGCCTCGGACGGTGTCTACGGCCCCCTTTGGAGCATGATCGGGAACCAAGGCTTGGGCCGGACGTAGTCGGCTGCCGGCTTCTCGATACAACTCAAGCGATCCAGGGGAGCGCCGATGACGGCAGCATTCACATTTCCGGGGCAGGGGTCCCAGGCCGTCGGCATGGGCAAGGCCCTGGCCGACGCCTTTCCGGTGGCACGCGCCGTGTTCGACGAGGTCGATGCCGCGCTTGGGGAGAGACTCACGGCCACCATCTGGGATGGTCCGGCCGAGACCCTGCAGCTCACCGAGAACGCCCAGCCGGCGCTGATGGCGGTGTCTATCGCCACCCTGCGCGTGCTGGAGGCTGAAGCCGGTTTTTCCGTGGGGCGGGACGCTGCCTTCGTCGCCGGCCACTCGCTCGGCGAATATTCGGCGCTGGCCGCGGCCGGCAGCCTGACGATCTCCGACACGGCCCGGTTGCTTCGCACCCGCGGTCTCGCAATGCAAAAGGCCGTGCCGGTCGGTGCCGGTGCGATGGCCGCGCTGCTCGGCCTCGATTACGAGGCCGCCATGCAGGTCGCGGGCGAGGCGGCGCAGGGCCAGGTCTGCCAGGCCGCCAATGACAATGGCGGCGGGCAGGTGGTGGTCTCCGGCGACAAGGCGGCGGTCGATCGCGCCGTCGAGATCGCCAAGACCAAGGGCGCCAAGCGTGCGATGCTGTTGCCGGTGTCCGCCCCGTTCCATTGCAAGCTGATGCAGCCCGCGGCCGATGCCATGGCCGAGGCGCTGGCGAAGGTCACGATCAAGGCGCCGGCGGCGCCCTTGGTGTCGAACGTGCTGGCGAGCGCCATCACCGATCCCGACGAGATCCGCCGCCGTCTGGTCGAGCAGGTCACCGGCACCGTGCGCTGGCGCGAGTCGGTTGCCTATATGGCTGGGCAGGGCGTGACCCGTTTCTTCGAAATCGGCGCCGGCAAGGTGCTGACGGGACTCGTCAAACGCATCGCCGACGGTGCCGTCGGTGTTGCCGTGGGCGGACCGAACGATATTGCCGCCGCCAAGGATGCATTGGCCGCTGCGAAGCAGGCCTAAGTTTGCGCACGATCTTTCCGGAAAACCGCTACACATTTTTCCGGATCGTGTTTTGGAGGAGTTTTTAATGTTCGATCTGACTGGCAAAAAGGCGCTCGTCACCGGCGCGACCGGCGGCATCGGCGGCGCGATCGCGCAGGCGCTGCATGCGCAGGGCGCCACCGTCGCCATCTCAGGAACGCGCAAGGAAGTGCTGGACGAGCTTGCCGGCAAGCTCGGCGAGCGCGTTCACGTGCTGCCCTGCAACCTCTCCAAGGCTGACGAGGTCGAGGCGCTGGTGCCCGCCGCGGAAGCGGCGATGGGCCAGGTTGACATTCTCGTCGCCAATGCCGGCATCACGCGCGACAATCTCTTCGTGCAGCTTCGCGACGAGGACTGGGAGGAGGTCATCAACGTCAACCTGACCGCGACCTTCCGCCTGGCGCGCGCCGCCACCAAATTGATGATGCGCAAGCGCTTCGGCCGCATCATCGCGATCACCTCGGTGGTCGGCGTCACCGGCAATCCGGGGCAGGGCAATTATACTGCATCGAAGGCGGGCCTGATCGGCATGATCAAGACTCTCGGTGCCGAATACGCCAAGCGCGGCGTCACCGCGAACTGCATCGCGCCCGGCTTCATCAAGACGCCGATGACGGATGCGCTGAACGACAAGCAGCGTGAGACGATCCTGACCAAGGTTCCGGCTGCCCGTCTGGGGACGCCCGAGGACATCGCGGCGGCGGCCGTCTACCTGAGTTCGAACGAAGCGGCCTATGTCACGGGCCAGACCATCCACGTCAACGGCGGCATGGCCATGATCTGAAGCCCTCGTTCCGCACCGCCCACATGGGCGGTCCGGGATGCGGCGAACGGCCGTTTCCGGAGCGAAATGAGGCTTGTAGTCAAGGCTATTGAAGTATGATAACCGGACCTTCAACGGATGGGCAAAGAACGCCATTGCAGGTTTTTGAAACCCTGTATATTGGCGATGCGGAGCCTTGGCCGTCGTTCGCCGGGCCCTGCATCGGTTAGGATGGGGCCAAATCAAAGTTCGTAAGCAAAGGCAAGTAACACGACCACGACGGCTCGTATCGTCCCGGGGGGTCGGGTCTACAGGGAACAACACGAGGTTAAGCAATGAGTGACATTGGCGAGCGGGTTAAGAAGATCGTGGTCGAACACCTTGGTGTTGAACCCGAGAAGGTTGTCGACGCTGCGAGCTTCATCGACGACCTTGGCGCCGACAGTCTGGACACCGTCGAGCTGGTGATGGCGTTCGAAGAAGAATTCGGTTGCGAGATTCCGGACGACGCTGCGGAAACGATTCTCACCGTCGGCGACGCCACGAAGTTTCTCGAGAAGAACGCGAAGAGCTAAGGCTCTTCATTTTCGCGGGGACAACAGTTGAAACCGGACGGGCCGCTTCGCAGCGGCCAGCCGGTTTC
Organism: Bradyrhizobium iriomotense; assembly: GCF_018130765.1. Taxonomy (GTDB): domain Bacteria; phylum Pseudomonadota; class Alphaproteobacteria; order Rhizobiales; family Xanthobacteraceae; genus Bradyrhizobium; species Bradyrhizobium iriomotense_A. The sequence goes on along the minus strand of NZ_JAFCJZ010000001.1, from coordinate 647,822 downwards.
TTGTTATTGGCCGTGAATCTTTCGATGCGGAGTTTTCGGATATGAGGCGGGTCGTCGTCACGGGTCTCGGCATGGTCTCGCCACTCGGCTGTGGCGTCGAGCCGACCTGGAAGCGCATCCTCAACGGCGAAAGCGGTGCGCGCAGGATCGAGAGCTTCGATGTTTCCGATCTGCAGACCAAAATCGCCTGCACGGTCGTGCGCGGCGACGGCACCAACGACAGCTTCAATCCCGACAAATGGATGGAGCCGAAGGACCAGCGCAAGGTCGACGACTTCATCATCTTCGGCATGGCCGCCGCAGGCCAGGCGCTCGACGACGCCAATTGGCACCCCGAATCCGAAGAGGACAAGTGCGCGACCGGCACCATGATCGGGTCGGGCATTGGCGGCCTCAACGGTATCGCCGACACAGCGATCCTGCTGAAGGAGCGGGGACCGCGCCGGGTGTCGCCGTTCTTCATCCCGGGCCGCCTGATCAATCTCGCCTCCGGCTACGTCTCGATCGCGCACGGGCTGAAGGGGCCGAACCATTCGGTGGTCACGGCCTGCTCGACCGGTGCGCATGCGGTCGGCGATGCCGCCCGCCTGATCGCGCTCGGCGATGCCGACGTCATGGTCGCCGGTGGCGCCGAATCGCCGATCAGCCGCATCGGCATTGCCGGCTTCAATGCCGCGCGCGCACTCTCGACCGGCTTCAACGAGACACCCGAGAAGGCCTCGCGTCCCTACGACAAGGACCGCGACGGTTTTGTCATGGGCGAGGGCGCCGGCGTCCTGGTGCTCGAGGAACTCGAGCACGCGCAGCGCCGCGGCGCCAGGATCTACGCCGAGGTGATCGGCTACGGCCTGTCGGGCGATGCCTATCACATCACGTCGCCGTCGCCCGATGGCGATGGCGGTTTCCGCAGCATGTCGGCCGCGCTGAAGCGTGCCGGCCTGACGCCGTCCGATCTCGACTACATCAACGCGCACGGCACCTCGACGCCGCTCGGCGACGAGATCGAGCTCGGCGCGGTCGAGCGTCTGCTCGGCAATGCCGCCTCCAAGGTTGCGATGTCCTCGACCAAGTCGTCGACCGGCCATCTCCTCGGCGCGGCGGGTGCGATCGAGGCGATCTTCGCCATTCTCGCGATTCGCGATAATGTCGTGCCGCCGACCATCAACCTCGACAATCCGTCGGTCCAGACTGCGATTGATCTCGTGCCGCACAAGGCGAAGAAGCGTGAGGTCAATGTCGCCTTGTCGAACTCTTTTGGTTTTGGCGGCACCAATGCGTCGGTGATCGTCCGGCGTTTGGCCAGCTAGTTTGCGTTTGAGACGAATCCACCGTTTTGCCGTATTCGGCGATAGTCATAGAAGTGGGCGCGTGCATTTGGCTGGGCAAGCGATTGTCAGGCCGCGATTGAACCGGCAGGATTCAGGTTGCTTCGATGAGTGAAAGGCCGCCCATTTCGCCCCGGAGCCCGCGGGCAGCGCTCGAGCCGGAACAGGTTCCGCCGCCGCCGAAGCGATCGGAGCGTGCGCGCAACCCCTTCGTGGTCGTCGGCAATGCCATCATCACCCTGCTGCTGATCGCCATGCTCGGCGCCGGCGCCGTGTATTATTACGGTCGGCAGGTGCTGGAAGCACCGGGGCCGCTCAGGGAAGACAAGATCGTCAACATCCCGCAGCGTGCCGGCAAGCGCGACATCGCTGAGACGTTGAACAAGGAAGGCGTGACCGACGTCAATCCGTGGGTGTTTATCGCCAGCGTCGCCGCGCTGAAGGCGAGCTCGGACCTCAAGCCGGGTGAGTATGCGTTCCAGAAGAACGCATCGCTGCGCGACGTCATCGCCACCATCGTCGAGGGCAAGGTGGTGCAGCACGCCGTGACGATTCCCGAAGGCCTGACCTCCGAGCAGATCGTGGCGCGGCTGTCCGACAACGACATCTTCACCGGCAGCGTGCGTGAGCTGCCGCGCGAGGGCACGCTGCTGCCCGAGACCTACAAATTCCCGCGCGGCACCACGCGCGAGCAGGTGATCCAGCGCATGCAGCAGGCGCACAAGCGCGTGCTGGCGGAGATCTGGGAACGCCGCAGCCAGGACGTTCCGGTCAAGACTCCCGAGCAGCTGGTGACGCTGGCCTCGATCGTCGAGAAGGAGACCGGCAAGCCCGACGAGCGCAGCCGCGTTGCCGCGGTGTTCGTCAATCGCCTGAGGCAGAAGATCAAGCTGCAGTCCGATCCGACGATCATCTACGGTCTCGTCGGCGGCAAGGGTACGCTGGGCCGTCCGATCAAGCGCAGCGAGATCACGCAGCCTTCGCCCTACAACACCTATGTGATCGACGGCCTGCCGCCGGGTCCGATCTCCAATCCCGGCCGCGCCTCGCTGGAAGCCGCCGCCAACCCGGCCCGCACCCGCGACCTCTATTTCGTCGCCGACGGCACCGGCGGGCATGCCTTTACCGAGACCTACGACGCGCACCAGAAGAACGTCGCCAAGCTGCGCGCGATGGAGAAGCAGATCCAGAACGACACGGTCGAGCCGGCCGAGGATGCGCAGCCCCCGGCCGCCGCAGCGCCCGGCGCTGCCGACGCGCCGACCGCGACCACGCCGGCGCGCCCCAATCAGCAGAAAAAGCCGCCGGCGACGCGCCCGGCCAATCCAGCCAATCCCGCACCGGCCCGGCAGGGCGCGGTGCAGTCCTCGCCGCCGGTGGTCCAGCGCTAAAGCATGATCCGGAAAAGTGCGAAGCGGTTTTCCGAAAAGATCATGCGTAAACAACAACCTAAAGCGCGATGACGATTCATCCAAATCTCATCACGCTTTAGCCGCGCAGACCTGCCTACGGGACTTTGCGGATTCCACTTTCCTGCAAAATAGTCTTAAGATTCGCGTGGCTTGATGCCACGCGAATCCTTTTGTTCCTGGAGAATCTGACCTGATGGCGCTGTCGTCCATGACCGGCTTTGCCCGAAGCCACGGCGCGAGCGGGCCGTACACGTTCGAATGGGAATTGAAGTCGGTCAACGCCAAGGGCTTTGACCTCAGGGTGCGGCTGCCGCAGGGGTTCGACGAGCTCGAGGCCCATGCCAAGAAGCGCGCCGGCGAGCTGCTGTCGCGCGGCACCGTCTACGCCAATCTCACCGTCAAGCGCACCAATGCGGCCGCCTCGGTCCGCGTCAACGAGGACGTGCTCAACGCGGTCTTGAAGGCCGCCGCGCTGATCTCCGGCAAGGTCGACGCCGTGGCGCCGAGCATCGACGGCCTGCTCGCCATCAAGGGCGTGGTCGAGGTCGCCGAGCCCGAGGGCGACGAGGAGGAGGACAAGGCGGCCCGTGCCGCTGCCGCGGAGGCCTTCGACAAGGCGCTCGACGAGCTGGTCGCGATGCGCAAGCGCGAGGGGACCTCGCTCGGCCAGATCCTGACCCAGCGGGTCGACGAGATCGAGCAGCTTGCGAAAAAGGCGGAAGCTGCGCCCGGCCGCAAGCCGGAGGCGATCAAGGCGAGGCTTGCCGAGCAGATTGCAACCCTGCTCGACACGTCAGACCGTTTCGATTCCGACCGCCTGATGCAGGAGGCGATCCTGATCGCGACCAAGGCCGACATCCGCGAGGAGCTCGACCGCATCGCCTCGCATGTCGCGCAGGCGCGCGAGCTGATCGGCAAGGGCGGCCCGATCGGGCGCAAGCTTGACTTCCTGGCGCAGGAGTTTCACCGCGAGGTCAACACCTGCTGCTCGAAGTCGAACGACATCGAGCTCACCAACACGGGACTCGCCATGAAGAACGTGGTCGAGCAGTTCCGCGAGCAGGTCCAGAATCTGGAGTGATCGATGACGACGGGCGGTCACGGAACTGACGGTGTCGAGCGGCGCGGATTGATGTTCGTGCTGTCCTCGCCGTCGGGCGCGGGCAAGACGACGCTGTCGCGGATGCTGCTCGAACGGGAGCCCGGCCTGAAGATGTCGGTGTCGGCGACCACGCGTCAGATGCGGCCGGGAGAGGTCGAGGGGCGCGACTATTTCTTCGTCACCAAGCCGAAGTTCGAGACGATGGTGGAGCAGGGTGAACTGCTCGAATGGGCCACCGTGTTTGACAATCTCTACGGGACGCCGCGTGCTCCGGTGGAGGCGGCACTGTCGGCCGGGCAGGACGTGCTGTTCGACATCGACTGGCAGGGCACACAGCAACTGCACCAGAAGGCGAGTGTCGACGTGGTTCGCGTCTTCATCCTGCCGCCCTCGGCGGCCGACCTCGAGAAGCGGCTGCATTCACGCGCGCAGGATTCCGACGAGGTGATCCGCAAGCGCATGAGCCGCGCCAGCCACGAGATGAGCCACTGGGCCGAGTACGACTACATCGTCATCAACCACAACGTTGATGAGGCCTTCGCCGAGGTGCAGTCGATCCTGAAGGCCGAACGCCTCAAGCGCGAGCGGCGGACTGGCCTCGTCGGCTTTGTGCGAGGGCTGCAAGCTCAGCTTCAGGGCTAGGCTGCGACAGCCGCGGCCCTTCGTTCAGCAGCCGTTCCAGCATCGTCGTGATGATGTCGATGTTGACCGCATCCTCATTGCGGTCGTCATGTTGTTCAGCGGCCTCGTTCGCGGCCAATCGGGGCGCACGGATCTCGATCTCGAACTCCCTGTCGAACACCGGGATCTCCTCCGCATCGCGCTGCGCGACTTCGGCGACGGCCGGCGGCTCGTGCGTTTCGATCACATCGACCTCGCGGTCGATCGCGGCAAGTTGCGCGGCCTGCGGACGCACGGCATCGAAGTCGATCGGGCGCGGCTGCCGCGCGCGCGGCGTGGCCGGCATCGCATCGAGCCAGGGCGCACGGTCCCGGTTTTGCGGCTCCCGATCGTCCCAATTCACGCGGCGGTGGTCGCTTGCCTGGCCGCGGACGCGCGCGCCGGCGAAGCGGTAGATCACGCTGGCGAGGATGCCGGCGAGCGCCAGCGCGCCGCCGACAACGAGCAGCAGCATCTGGAGCGAGCCGGTCGGCTTGTCGGCGGGAATTTCAGCCGTGGCGAGAGCCACCGGCGCTTTCGCCGGCTTTGCGCTCGGCTGCGCGGCTGCCGCGTCGGGAGCGGGCATCGGCTGCGGCGCAGCGGACGTTGCGGAGGCGTCAGGCCAGCGCGTGGCAACGGCGGGCTGTTCTGAATTGGTGTCGGCGACGGCGCTCGGCGGCGCAGTCGCTGCGGCCGGCGCGGTCATGTTCGGCGCTCCCAGTGCGGCACCGGTCTGCGCTGCGACGTATTCGGCGCGCGCATTCTGCACTGATGGCGGGGCGGCTGCATCGGCATTTTGTCCGTCGGTCGACGCCTGCGCGCTCTGTGTCGCCTTGGTGCCTTCGGCGCGCAGATACCAGCATTGCCGCTTGGTTCCGCGCTCGACGCGATAGCGCCAGTGCTGCCCCTGCGGCGCGGCCCCTTTCGGCGAAGCGAGGCACTCGTCGGCCGCACCGGCCGTGCTCGATGCGGTGGGCGCGTTCTGCGACACGGCAGCGAGTGGCGCGCCGGCAATGATGCTGCCAACAAGCGCAGATACGAATTTCGCGGTTCGGTTGCCCATCCTGGTCTCCCGGTTACGCATTACGCAACTCTTAACCATCCCTTTCTCGTCAAAGAGTTGGGTGGCAATGAGCCGCAAATCCGGAGAGGATGTGGCTTGAATTGGGCCTGGCGCGCGTTCGTTCCGCCGCGAATTCAGGTCTCTTTCGGGCCGTTATTGCTTGGTCGAGGTCCAGGTTCCCGAGCAGGCGGCTGCGGAACCTTCCGCCCCCGGATCACCAGCGGTAACGCAGCGTGCCCGTGCCTGCGTAGGTCCGCGCGCGGTCGGCGAACACGCCGTCGAACTTTGCCGACAGCGTGATGCCGCGCGCTAGCTGCAGATCGGCCCCAGTGGAGAGCAGCGCGCTGTCTTTCGCGGGCGTCGCGCCGTTGACGACGACGAAGCTCGCCCCCGGCAGCGTCTGGAACACCGCTGACAGCGTGGGATCGCTGACCCAATCATGGGCGAAGGCGAGGCGGCCGCGCAGCGTCAACGCGGTGCCGGGCGCAACCAGCATGGCGCGGTCGAAGCGGGCGCCAAGCTCGCCGCGTGTGTCGGTCGCGCTGCGGGCGCTGTAGGCAAGACCAAAGCCGCCGCCGGTGAGGTCGGTCTCGCTGTAGGACGGTGTGCGGAAGCTTTGCGCCTGCAGCGCCGCGTAGGGCGTGATCCCGATCAACGGCGTCGCTATTCGATAGCCGCCTTCGATGCGCCCGCCATAGCTCTGCGCGTTGAAGCGCGCGGTGAGATGATCGCCGAAAGCGGCGAGGCGGTCGGTCGACATCCAGTGGTTGGCCGCCGCCAGCGAGGCGGCGACGTAGGCCGGCCCGGAGCGCACGGTCGCATAGATGCCGCCCTGGAACGCGTCGCTCTTGCCGCCGCCGAGCCCTTGCGTGAGATCCCATCGGGTGCCGCCACCGGCGAGCGCAAAGCCGACCATCGCGTTGCGGGTCAGGTGATAATCGAGCCCCGCAGCACCGCCCGCGACTTGCGCGGTGAGATCGTGGCTGCCGATGACCGCATCGCCATTGGTCTTGCTGGTGCCGCCGAAGCCGCTGGCCCACGCGCTCCAGCGCGGCTCGAATGCCGGCTCAGCCTTGTCGAGCGGCGTCTTCGTCACCCTGGCGTAAGCGAGGGCGATGTCGTCCGGCAAGGCCGCGCGCTCCGGTGCGAAGCCGACCGCCTGACCTCCGGTACCGCCCGCGCCGTCGCGGCCGCCGGCGGACGGGTCGAGCATCAGGCCGAGGAACTGACCCATGAACTGGAATGCGCCCTGCTGCGCGCCGGTCGAGGGTTCTCCGGAGAGCTGCGACAGCGCGGTGCCGAGATTGCCGCCGGTGAGGCCGAACACACCTGCAAAGTTCGCCGGCAGCGCGCCGCCGCTGTTGAAGGCGTTGTTGAGCGTATCGGCGACGTTCTGCTGGTTCACGTTCAGCCCGGTGCCGGTGCCGAGCGCAGCAGAGAGATTGAGCAGCACGTCCGTCGGCGTGTAGCTCAGGCTGGCGACGAAGTTTGTCGCGCTGGCGCCTGCGAAGGTGGTGCTGCCGAGACCACCGGCGGCGTGCAGGATGGTGGACTGCTTGGCGACCGAACTGCCGGAGGCGATCGTCACCTGCACGCTGGCGCCGGTGAGCGTCGCCGTGCCCGAGACATTGGCGCGTGACGCCGTCGTCGCCCCGACCTGCACGAGATAGAGCGCGCCCGACTGCATGGCGAGGTTGCCGGCGATGGTCAGCACCGAGCCGGGCGCACCGGAGGCGGGCGCCAGCCTGCCGCCGCTGTTGACGGTCACCGATCCGACCGTGCCGGTGCCGGCCAGTGTGCCGCCGCTGTTCACGGTCGTGCTCGACACGATCGAGCCGTTGACCGCAAGCGTGCCGCCGTTGATCGCGGTCAGGCCGGTGTAGGTGCTGGCGGCGGTGAAAATGGTGGTGCCCGCCTCGACAATGACCGAGCCAATGTTGGCGACGCTGCTCATAATGACCGGCGCAAAGACGTAGTTCGAGGAGGTGTGGTTGAAGACGATGCTGCTGCCGGCGCTGCTCCTGAACCTGACGACCGGTGTATTCAGCGTGCCGGGCGCAACAGCGGTCTGGCCGGACGCGGCACCGATATTCAGCGTTCCCGTGGACAGGGGCCAATAGCCAACCGTCACGTTGGAAGCCGAGACGACGGCGCCATTGGCGATTGTCAGGGTGCCGGCGCCGTCCAGGCCGACGTCGAGATTGCCGGAGATGGCCCAGGACGATCCAGCGCCGGTGACCGTCACGGAGCCCGTCGAGAAGAAATCGCCGCCGATCACCCCGATCAGGCTGCTCACCGCGGCGCCGTCCGCGATCGTCAGCGTGCCGGTGCCGGTCTGGCCGACATAGAGGAAGCTGGAATTCGCCCAGGACGAACCGGCACCGGTCACCGTCACGGTGCCTGTCGCGCCGGAATTGAGGCCGATCATTGCGGTCGTGTTGCTCACCACGCCGCCGCCCGCGATCGTCAGTGTGCCGGTGCCGTCCTGGCCGACGGTCAGGTTGCCGGCATTGCTCCAGGACGAGCCTGCGCCGGTGATGGTCACGGTGCCGGTCGCGCCAGCATTGGTGCCGATCACCGCGCTCGCATTGCTGACCATGCCGCCATTGGCGACCGTCAGCGTGCCAGTGCCGGATTCGCCGACCGAGAGTATGCCGGCATGGGTCCAAGACGAACCTGTGCCGGCGACGGTCACCGTGCCGGTCGCGCCGGAATTGACGCCGATATACCCGTCGACACCGTTGCTCACGGTGCCCCCGTTGCTGACCACCAGCGTGCCGGTACCGGCCTGGCCGACATAGAGATTGCCGGCATCGGTCCAGGACGAGCCGGCGCCGTCGATCGTCACGGTGCCGGTCGCACCGGAATTGACGCCGATGGATCCGTCGGCGCCGTTGCTCACGGTGGCGCCGTTCTTGACGGTCAGCGTCCCCGTGCCGGAGTAGCCGACCCAGAGCGCGATGTGATTGGTCCAGGACGAGCCCGCGCCATCGACCGTCACGGTGCCGCTCGCGCTGGCACCGCGGCCGACATAGCCGGACTGGTCACTCACCGCACCACCGCTCTGGATCGTCAGCGTGCCGGCGCCGGAATAGCCGACGGAGAGGTCGGCGGAGTTGCTCCAGGACGAGCCCGCGCCGTCAACCGTTGCCGTGCCGGTCGAGCCGAGATTGAGGCCGAGAGCACCGCCCGCATTGGACAGCGTTCCCCCGTTCTGGATGGTAAGGGCTCCGGTCGCGGACAAGCCGATGATTGCGCTCTGCGCGTGCGCGTTGCCGGACGAGATGATGGCGGCATTGGGCGAGGTGGTGTCGATGAACGCATTGGTGGCGTTGGTCGGGACGCCGCTGGGGGTCCAGTTGCCGGCCGTGAACCAGTCCGGTGTCGCGCCATTCCAGCTCTGCGCCTGCGCCTGTGTCGTTGTCGCCCATGTCAATGTCGCTAGGGACAGCGCCAGTGCAGCCAATGATGTGATGCTGATTCGACCGCGTTTCGCGCTTCGGCTCAGAGCCCTCGCTCCTTGCGACATTCCCAGTGCCCCTCCTGGCCGGGCACTGAGCGTCGCAAAACGACATTCTCACCAGCCTTCCAACGGACGCGCGCAATGCGGGCGGCTAGACAAAGCCCGGTTGCGTCCTCCTCAGCAATGAGTTCCACCATCACTGCGGGCTGGAACTTGTCAATGCTTCTCGCCAGGAGGAGCCCGGAAATTTTGGCAGACCATGCGGCCCGATGGATTCCGGGCCTGCGTGCTTCCGCCTTCGCTCCTCGAGCTTCGGCGGACAGGGCGCACGCATCCCGCAATGACGGCCGTTACGATTATGCCGCCAGGTGCTGAGCGAAGAACGACTTCAGCTTGTCGAACGGAATCAGCTTGACGCGGTCATAGAGATCGACATGGCCGGCGCCGGGGACATAGACCAGCTCCTTGGGCTCGGCTGCGCGCTTGTAGGCGTCCTCGCTGAACTCCCTTGAATGCGCCTGGTCGCCGGTGATGAACAGCAGCGGGCGTGGCGAGATCGTCTCGATGTCGTCGAACGGATAGAAGTTCATGAACTTGACGTTGCTGGTCAGCGTCGGGTGCGTGGTCAAGAGATCCGAGCTGCCCTGCGGCGTGTATTGACCGCGCGAGGTGCGATAGAAATCGTAGAATTCGCGCTGGATCGGGTCGGTATTCGGCGCGAGCTGATGCACGGTGCCGCTGGTGTACTCGGTGTTGCCGCCGGCCCGCTCGACGTAACGCTGCTCGGCCGCCGCCGCGATGATCCGCTTGCGCTCGGCGAGAGAGAGGGAGTGGCGCAGCCCGTTGCGGTTGGCGGAGCCCATGTCGTACATGCTGACCGTGGCGATAGCCCGCATACGCGGATCGATCTTGGCTGCGCTGATGACGAAGCTGCCGCTGCCGCAGATGCCGATCGCGCCGATCCGGTTTCGATCGACGAACGGCTGAAGACCGAGGAAATCTACCGCAGCACTGAAATCCTCGGCATAGATGTCCGGGGCAACCGCATTGCGCGGCTTGCCTTCGCTCTCGCCCCAGAACGACAAATCGAGGGAGGCGGCGACAAAGCCTTGCTCTGCCATTTTCGTGGCGTAGAGGTTGGCGCTTTGCTCCTTCACCGCGCCCATCGGATGACCGACGACAATGGCCGGACTCTTCTTGTTGCGGTCGAGGTCCTTCGGGAGAAACAGGTTGCCGGCAACAGCCATCTCATACTGGTTCTTGAAGGTCACCTTTTGCACGGCGACCTTGTCGCTCCGGTAGAAATTATCGGCACCGTTCGACACGTCCTGAGCCATGGCGGGAAGCGTCTCGGTGATCGATGTGAGTGCGAACGCGGCCGCGCCCAGGACTGGAAGCTTCAGAACATCGCGGCGATCGATCTCCGCGACGGACTCCTCGCCCTGATTTTCAATCTTGTCGTTCATCGCTGACCTCCGTCTTCGTTTGCGAATGCGCGTGCATCACGAGCGCGCAGCGCTGGTGCACCCGTCTTGAGCCACACTGGTGGAGCTCAGAGCTCGGCGACGGGTGCCGAGAAAGATGGCGCCGGCCGACAAGCACAGGGTGAGGGTGCTGAACAGGAAGGTGGCGCGATAGCCGATGCCGTCGAAGAGAAGGCCGCCGAAGGCAGCGCCTGTCGCGATCGCCAGCTGGACGACCGCAACCATGAGGCCGCCGCCGGCCTCCGCATCGTCGGGCAGGGTCCGGGCCAGCCAGGTCCACCAGCCCACGGGCGCCGCCGTGCCGATCAGGCCCCACAACGTCAGCAGAATGGTCGTTGCGACAAGCGAGGATCCGAAGGCCACGAGGCCGATGGCAATGGCTGCCATGGCGAGCGGCATGGCGACCAGCGAGGCATGGAGGTGCGGTCTGAGGATCATGCCGATGAATGATGTGCCGACGAGTCCCGCAACACCCAGGATCAGAAGGAGTGCAGAGAGGGTGGAAACGCTCGTGTGGGTGACGGTCTCGAGGAATGGGCGCAGATAGGTGAAGAGCGAGAACTGGCCGAGGAAGAACAGCGCGGCGGCGAGCATGCCATAGGCCACCTGCGGTCGGCGCAAGACACGGAAGGTGGCGGCTGCGCCGGACCGATTCCGATCGGGCATGGCGGGAAGGGTGAGGAATTGCCAGACAAGTGTCGCGGCCGCGATCGGCACGACGCAGAAGAATGCGGCACGCCAGCCGATATATTGGCCGAGGAAGCTGGCCAGGGGCGCTGCGACGGTGGTGGCAAGCGCATTGCCGCCGTTGAGGATGGCAAGCGCCCGCGCCACATCGCCGGCGGGCACAAGGCGCATCATGGTGGCGGCCGACATCGACCAGAAGCCCCCGACAACGATCCCGATCAACGCGCGGCCAGCCATGAGCGTCACGTAATCGGGAGCCGAGGATACGACGCTGCCGGACAGCAACATCAGTGCCGTCAGCGCGAGCAGCAGGGAGCGGCGATCGACGCCGCTGGTCACGGCCGCGATGAACAGGCTCGTGAGCACGGCGAACAGGCCGGACACTCCGATCGCCTGGCCGACCTGGCCCTCACTCAGGTGGAGATCGGTCGCGATCGGCGTGAGCAGGCTCACGGGCATGAACTCGGAGGCCACCAGCGTCGAAGCGCACAGCGACAGTGCAAGAACCGCGCTCCAGGGCGCGGCGTGGGAGGAGGATTGGATGGTCATGCCGCAGAGCTAGCGGCGCGGAGTTGATTTGATTAGACGATAAATCCGACTTGGACTTATCGCGATAAGCCATGAATATCCGTGACGAAGGACGGTCTATCGCGAGCACCTATTTCCACACCCGCGCCAGCATCAGCGCCAGAAGCCCCAGCACGGTGCTCACGAGTCCCACCATCGCATAGGACTGTGCAAACACACCGGTCTGCACAAAGACCTGTGCCGCGATGGCAAAGCAGATGACGGCGAGAAGCAGGCAGGCGCACCCGACGATGATCGACAGGTAGCGGATTGCAGCTGTGACCGGCCTTGCGGGAAGTGCAGGATCGCTCATGCAAATGACAACGGCATTGCTGACTGGAGGTTCCGGTTTCAACGCTCGCGGAAAACGTCAGTCGCGTGCGCAGCAATCGACTAGTGCCCGCCAGATGCGTTGGACTTCGACGGTCCTCTCAAGCTCACGGACGTGGTTCTCGCTCACTTCGGACGATGTTGTCCCCTGGCGCGGTTCGCGCGGCGCGATCCAGCGCTCGGAGATGGGATCGTACCACTTGCCCGGATTGGTCAACTCGTTTCTCCTCTTTTCGATCCCCCATGCGTGATCGCTCACCCCACGCGCCCGCTATCGGTGTTCGGCGTGTTCTTCAGAACAGGCTGCGCCCGTTCTTGTGATCGGCTCCGACCCGGTCGTTGCCTTGGTGGAAGGCCAACGCGCGGGAGGCGCGCGACGTTCCAATGTTGCGAGCGAAGTGGAATCTGCGAAGAGAATCTAGGCGCTAGCGCTTCGGCGCGTTCCGATCATCGGTCGAGGATTCGCCGGCCGCCGTACGCTTCTCGCGCGCGCGGAGGTCTTCGGACACCGTCTCCAGCGATCCTTTGCCGGCTTCAGCCTCGGGCGGCTGGCCCGACTTGCGGTACTTCCTGACCAGCCGCTTGATGTCGTCGATCGCTTCGAGCAGCGGCGGCGTCAGCGAGAACAGGGCGCCCATCGCAATGGCGATGATGGTGTGGCGAAGCGAGACCTTCTCTTCCTCATCGAAAGGGTGGGCGTTGCGCTCGATGGCTGCCGGTGCGAGGCCGGCCGATGAACGCGGATGATCCGGCTTCCGCGGCTTGCGCGGCGGCATCATGATGACGACGAAGAGCACGTTGATCAGCAGCCAGATGCCAAGGATAATGAGAAAAGTTCGCATTCCAGAAAACCACAAAATAACGCGGCGTCGGTCCAAACCGGCATTGAACGGTCATTCACCGGCCGATGCAAGTTGTGGTTTTCCCGGCGGCAAGTCCCGGTCGAGTGAGGCATGACGAAATCACTATCGGAATCCGGCAAAACCCTGGGGCGTCCAGTGGAAAGCGATGGCAGCGGTCGGAGACGCTGCGGTCGGTTATCCGAATCGCGCCTGCTGCGGCCGGCTCCTGGCCACGTGCGCGCGCCAGGCATCGATTGCCCGGTTCGCGAGCATCAGCGGCCGGCGTTCGCCGGTCCTGAGCTGCGCTTCAATGAAGTCGAGAAGAAAGTTTGCAGTCTCGTCCGGCGCGCCGAGCTCGCCGCTCTGCTCCAGGCAGCTCCAGGCGATGAAGAATGCGCTCTCGACGGTGCAGCGGATGGACATGCGCTGCCAACGCAGCGCAGCCGCCGGTGTTCCGCGGCGAGATATTCGATCTCGCCGCAGGGAGCTTCTTCAGGTTCCTCGCATTCTAATTCTTCAGGACGATGCGGCCGACGACTTTGCCGGCGCGCAGTTCGTCGATCCATTTCTGCACGTCGCCCATCGGCTCCTCGCGCATCGGCGTCGGCTTGATCTTGCCGGCGCGGGCGAGCGCCATCAGTTCATGGCTCTCCGCGAGCGTGCCGACCATGAAGCCTTCGACGGTCAGGCGCTTGTAGACCCATTGCACCATCGGCAGCGTGAACTGGCCGCCCATCAGGCCGGAGACCACGACCTTGCCGCCGCGCGCGGCGACCGCGACCGCAAAGGCCATAGACTTCTCGTTGCCGGCGAAATCGACCACTTCGTCGAAGCCGCCGTCGGTCTCTTTCAGGATGCGGCGGATCACTTCCGGCTCGGACGGATCGTAGGCCATGGCCGCGCCGTTCTTCAGCGCGGTCTCGCGCGCGGCCGGCGAGAGGTCGGCGACCGTGATCGGCTGCTTGAACATCGCCTGCGCGAACGACAGGCCCATCATGCCGACGCCGCCGAGGCCGATCAGCAGCAAATTGCGCTGGCGCGGACGATCGACGAGGCGCTTGAGCGCGCCGTAGGCGGTGACGCCCGAGCACATCAGCGTCGCGGCCTGGTTGACGGGGAGGGGATCGTAGTCGAGTAGGTATTTTGCGTCGGGCACCAGCACATGGGTGGCAAAGCCGCCGTCGATGGAGACGCCGAGGAAGCGCTGCTTGGCGCAGAGGTTCTCGTCGCCATTGGCACAGTCGCGGCACTGGCCGCAGCCGATCCACGGGAAGACCGCCTTCTTGGCGCCGACGAGGCCGGCGGGAACGTCAGGGCCGACTTCGTCGGCGACGCCCGCGATCTCGTGGCCGAGCGTGAAGGGCAGCGTCATGCCGCGCGTGGTGTCGAGCTTCTTGCCGCCGCCGAGATCGGCATAGCCGTCCTGGATGTGCAGGTCGGAATGACAGAGGCCGCAGCGCTCGATGCGCACCAGCACCTCACGTCCCTGCGGCTTCGGCGTGTCGACGATGGTCTCGCACAAGGGCGCATCGAACTTGACCAGGGACTGCCTGCGCATCAACGCCATATTCTCTCCTCCGGAATTCTTATTATTCAGCTTCGTTTCGTATATCCGCCAATTCACGCGCCATGGCAACAAAGCCGGAGATCGGAATGGTCTCGGCACGCCGCGTCGCATCGACGCCGGCGGCGCTCGCAAGTCGGGCGGGATCGACGCCGAGCGATTTCAGACTTTGCCGCAGCATCTTGCGGCGCTGGCCGAAGGCGGCGGCCGCGACCTGCTCGAGCAGCCTGCGATCGCACGGCAGCGGCTCTGCGCGCGGCTTGAGGCGCACGACGGAGGAGGTGACCTTCGGCGGCGGCACGAAGGCGGACGGCGAAATGTCGAACAGGATTTTGGTCTCGCAGCGCCAGTTGGCGAGCACGCCGAGACGGCCATAGGCCTCCTCGTCCTCGCGCGCGACGATGCGCTCGCCGACCTCGCGCTGGAACATCAGCACCATCATGTCGTACCAGGGCGGCCAGGGCTCGATCGTGAGCCAGTTGATGAGAAGCTGGGTCGCGATGTTGTACGGCAGATTGGCGACGATCTTTGCGCGTTCGCCGGAGAGCAACGGTCGCGGATCGAAGGTCATGGCATCGCCATGCACGATCTCGAGCCTATCAGGGTAGCGCGCGGAAATATCCTGCAACGCCGGGATCGCGCGCTCGTCATGCTCGATGGCGATGACGCGCCGGGCGCCGAGCGCGAGCAGGGCGCGCGTCAGCCCGCCCGGACCGGGGCCGATCTCGACGATGGTGGAATCCTCAAGCGGCGCGGCCGCGCGCGCGATGCGCGCGGTGAGGTTGAGATCGAGCAGAAAATTCTGACCGAGTGATTTGCGGGCCGACAGCGCGTGCTGGCGAATGACCTCGCGCAGCGGCGGGAGGTCGTCGATCGCGCTCATCAGCTTGTCGCAGCCGCCATGCGGCTCGCAAGCTGCAGCGCTGCGATCAGGCTGGCCGGATTGGCCTTGGCGGTGGCGGCGATGTCGAACGCGGTGCCGTGATCGGGCGAGGTGCGGATGAAGGGCAGGCCGAGCGTGACGTTGACGGCATCGTCGAAGGCGACGGTCTTGATCGGGATCAGCGCCTGGTCGTGATACATGCAGACTGCGCAATCATAGAGGTTGCGTGCGGCCTCGTGGAACATGGTGTCCGCGGGCAGCGGGCCCCTGGCCTCGATGCCGTCGTTGCGCAGAACCTTGAGCGCCGGCGCAATCACCGTCTGCTCCTCGTGGCCGAGCGAGCCGTCCTCGCCGGCATGCGGATTGAGGCCGGAGATCGCGATGCGCGGCCGCGCGATGCCGAAGCGGGATTTCAGCTCGCTCGCGACGATGCGCACGGTCGAGACGATCAATTCGCTGGTGAGCTGGCTCAGCGCCTCGCGCATGGAGACGTGGATGGTCACGGGCACCACGGCGAGCCGCGGCGACCACAGCATCATCACCGGCTGCGGCACGCGGCCGCCCTCTGCGGCCAGCTCGGCGAGGAATTCGGTGTGGCCGGGATGGCGGAAGCCGGCGCGGTAGAGCACGCTCTTGGCGATCGGATTGGTGACGACGGCGCCGGCGCGGCCCTCGCGCACGTCGAGGACCGCCTGACGGATCGAGGCGAGCGCGGCGGGCGCGCTGGTGGCGTCGGGCTTGCCGGGCTCGGCCGTCGCGTGCTCGCCGGTCGCGACCACGGGAAGGGCGTCGGCGAAGGCGGCCACGGCCTCACCGGCGCTCACCGGGGCGATCCGGATCCCGGCGCCGAGCGCCTTGCCGATGATCTCCGCGCGCCGCGCGAGGAAGGCCTCGTCGCCGAGCAGATAGAAGGCGGGCAGGTTCAACTCACGGCGCCGGAGCCAGGCCGCAATCGTGATGTCGGGGCCGATCCCCGCGGGCTCTCCCAGGGTCAGGGCGAGGGGCTTGATCGGGGGAGCGGCCATCAGCGGTTGCGATATTCGATCATCGCCGCTTTGCGGAGCTCTTCGAGATAGGCCTTCTGGGTCTTCTCGTACTTCTCCTGATACATCTTCTCGCGGACCTCGCGCTTCTTCGGCGTGTCGATCATGGTCGGCTTGCGCGAGCAGAGCACGACCATCTCGATGCCCGCCTTGGTCACTTCCGGCGCGGTCAGATGGCCGATCGGGGTGTCGTCGAGCACCTTGCGCAGCGCCTCGGGTAGGTCCGCCGTCGTCTTGGTGACGGCCTCGCGGATGGTGGCGTTCGGCGTCGAGCGGAACAGCGAATTGGCTTCCTCGCAGCTTCCGACGCGGGAGCGATATTGCTCGGCTTCCTTCAGCCGCGTCTCCTGGAAGGCCGGGGACGAGCCGCGCGGCACGATCAGCACGATCGGTTGCATCTTGTATTCGGTGCCCTCGATCTGCAGCTTGTCGCCGGTCTGGGCCTGAACGGCCTGCGCGACGTCGCGCTCGCCGACCAGCAGCTTCTCCTTGAAGCGGCCGCGCACGAGGCTGGTCCAGACCATCTCGGCCTTCATGCGGCCCTTCAGGGTTTCAGGGCGGACGCCCTTGGTTTCGAGGGACTTGGTCAGCTGATCCGGCGAGATGCGCATGCGCTGCGCCATGCCCTCGTAGGACTGGTTGATGTCGCTGACACCGGGATCGACGCCGTATTTCTTGCCTTCCTTGAGCTTCACCCTGTCGTCGATCAGCTCGTTGATGACGTCCTGCCGGCTGGGAGCCTTCTGCGTCGTCAGCTGGTCGAGCTTGGCGCGCTGGTCGATGTCGAAATCGGTGATCGGATCGCCGTTGACCATGACCACGATGTTCTGCGCGCGCGACGGCGCGGGCAGGCCGGTCAGGACCAGCCCGGCACCAATGGCGAGGAGGACGCGGAAGGCAGGCAATGGAATCGTCATGGTTGTCGCTCGCATGTCAGCCGCGGTGAACCTGCGATCGGGATCGCGCGGCCGTCACTTCAAACCGTTCACTGGAAGCCGCCGGCGGAACTGCTGCTCGTCGACGAGGTCGCCAGCGTGCGCAGTCCGATCTGGAACATGAACGCGTGGCTCAGCACCGGCGGGGTCGAGCCCGCGGAGTAGCTGTACGAGGTTACATAGTTCGCCGCCAGCACGAAGCAATCGTCGACATAGCCGGCGCCGAGCACATACTGGTTGATCTTGTTGGCCTCGAGATCCCAGCGCGCAGAACCCGTCACCACCCAGTTGGTCGCGACCTTCAGCGAGCCCGAGGTCAGGATGCCCTCGCGGCGCGTCAGATAGCCGAGCTCCGGCTGCGGCGCGTAATTGCCGTAGAGCATGCTGATCGACCAGCGATCGAAATTGGCGCGGCCTTCGGCCTCGAAGCGCTGCACGTTCCAGGTCTGCTCGTCCATGCGGGAGCGGACGCTGAAGGTGTAGGTGCGGTTGGGCGAGTAGCTGGCGCTTGCCACGTAATCCGAGCGCGGTTTGTCGAGACCGGAATCCAGGCCCGTGTTGATGGAGTCCTGGACCGCGAAGGAGTTCAGGCCGAACAGCTGGTAGGACTGACCGAACAGCACCTTGACGGCACCGCCCTTGTCGAATTGCGTGGTCGACTGCACGCCGACATTGGCGCGGCCGCCGCCCTCGACGCGGTCGTAGCCGGAGAACTTGTCGACGCTGAACAGGTTCGAGGCGTCGAACACCATGCTCTGCGCGTCCTCGTTCGGCAGCTTGCCGGCGTAGGTCTCGTTCGGGCGGATGATGATCTGCGCGATCGGCTCGATCGTGGTCGAGCCCCAGGGCTGAACGTTGATGAAGGGGTAGCGGTATTCGAGGCCGACGGTCGGCATCAGGCGGAATGCCTGGGTGTCGCCGACCGGCAGATAGTTCGACACGCCCGGCTGATTGGAGACCGAGGAGTTGATTGCGTCGGCGCGCAGGCTGGCGAACGGCGTCCAGATCTGGCCGAACGGGTCGGTATAGGACTTGCGCCACTGCGCTTCGGCGGTGAGGCGGGTGTAGGTGCCGGGGAAGCCGCGCAGCAGGCACTGCGACGGCGTCCGCGCGAGCGGATCGGCCGAGGTGGTGGTGCACAGGCTGTTGGTGTTGGCGAGCGTCGTGATCGGATCGAACACCGCGGTCTCACGCGACAGGTTCACGAAATTGGTCTTGTAGCTGAACTCGCCGCCGAACACCGGATAGTTGAGCACGTTCGAGTAATCGATCACGGGATAGACGACCGGCACCTGGCTCTGGTTGCCCGAGAAGCTCAGCCAGTACATCGTCCGCGCGTCGAAGAAGCTGCGATTGCCGACGCCGGTCAGATAGAGCTGCGACAGCGCGTCGGTCGGCAGGTTCAGGAACGAGCCGAGCGGATCGCGGTACTGCGCGAGGCGGTAATCCGACATGAAATAATAGTCGGACAGCAGGACGCCGTCCCAGCCCCAGACCCATTTGTCGTTGAGCGCGAACTGGCCCTTGGTCTCGACGCCGCCGCGGAACTGGCGGTCACCGGGCAGGCCGGAGAACTGCTTCTGATCGAGCTGGTCGATGCCGTAGAGGCGAATTTGATAG
Source organism: Bradyrhizobium iriomotense (assembly GCF_018130765.1). Taxonomy (GTDB): domain Bacteria; phylum Pseudomonadota; class Alphaproteobacteria; order Rhizobiales; family Xanthobacteraceae; genus Bradyrhizobium; species Bradyrhizobium iriomotense_A. Next base: position 628,842 of record NZ_JAFCJZ010000001.1, on the reverse strand, counting down.
GCGCCGTCCATCAGGCGCTGGCGGAACTCGGTCTGGAACAGCACGCCCTGCTTGGAGGTGATGCGCGGGCTGAAGGTCATGTCCATGTCGGGCGCGATCGCCCAGTAGAACGGGACTTCAACGCCGTAGCCGTACGTCGTGTAGGTCGTGAAGCCCGGCATCAGGAAGCCGGTCTTGCGCTTCACGGTCGGATCGGGCGTCGAGAAGTAGGGCATGTAGGCGAGCGGCACGCCGAAGAACTCGAGCTGCGCCGTCTCGAAATACAGCATCTTCTCCTGCTGGTCGTGGATGATGCGGGCACCCTTGACCTGCCACAGCGGCGGCTTCTTCGGATCGTCCTTACACGGCGCGCAGGCCGTGTAGACGCCGTTCTCGAACACCGTGTAGTTGCCGCTGGAGCGGTCGGCACGGCTCGCGGCCATGCGGGTCTGGTCGGCGGTGTCGACGCGCAGCGAATCGACGAAACCGTCACGGTAGTCGTCGGAGAGATCCATGATCTCGGCATAGGTGATCTTGCCGTCGGCATCCGTCATGCGGATGTTGCCTTCGGCATGGAGCCGCTTGGTCTTCTGGTCGTAGATGACCCTGTCGGCCTCGACGCTGGTGCCGTTGTAGAACAGCTGCACGTTGCCGACCGCGGAGACGCGCGAATTGTTGTAGTCGTAATCGACCTCGGTCGCCTGAACCAGCATCTGGTTGTCGTTGGCGACCTTCGGCGGCTTGGGGCGCGGCGGCAGCGGATTGTAGGTGAAGCTCTGGGCGGAGGCGGGGGCCACGGCGGCAACGTCGATCAGCCCGCCGAGCGAGGCAGCCGTGATGACGGCCAGCAGCAGACTGCGAACGGACAAGCCGTTCCCGTTCGCGCGCACCACAGTACGCCGCGTCAAACGAGACACGAGCCCTCGTTGGACGGCAGTCACTAACCGTCCTCCTGGTACAACAAGGCCAAAAAGCCGGTCAGGCCGCCCACCACCACGGGCAACCACGCCGCAGCGATCGGATGCATCAACTCAGCCTTGCTCAAGTCTTCAGTCACTTTCGACAGAACGTAGAGCAGAAAGCCTGCGCCCACGCCACTCAAAACCATCTTCTGCACGCCGCCCATCCGGAAGAAACGCAACGACACCGAAGCCGCAAGCATCACCATGGCGGCCAGCAAAAACGGCTGTGCCAACAGCTTCTGATACTGGAGTCGATAGCCGGCTGTCGCGAAGCCTGAGCTTTCGGAGGAGCTGATGTAGCTCGGTAGTTGCCAAAAGGACACAGTCTCGGGTGTGGAAAAGCTGTTGCGGACCTGGGCCTCGGTCAGCGTCGTCGGAATCTCCAGGCTGGCCTGATCGACCGGCGGGGAATCGAGCGTGAAACGGCGCACGCCCTTGAACAGCCAATGGCCGGCCTCGAGCGTCGCCTCGCGCGCCTCGACCCGCTCCTGGAAGTGCTGCTTTGTGTCAAACCGGAACAGCGTGAGCCCGGTGAGCCGGACGCCCTGCTGCTCACTGCGTGCCGCGTTGATGATGGTCTGGCCGTCGCTGGTCACCTGATTGAGCCAGAAGCCGGAGGCATCCTGGATGCCGCCGCCGGGCGCCGAGCCGAACAGCTCGGCCTCCATGCGCTTGGAGAGCTCGCGCAGATTCGCCGACATCGGGTTGTAGGCGACAGTGGCGATGACGCCGATCAGGAGCGCGCTGCCGAGCGCCGGCGAGATGAACTGCCAGGCCGAGATGCCGGCGGCGCGCGCCACCACGAGCTCGAGCCGGCGGGAGAGGGCGAGATAGCAGGTCATGGCGCCGATCAGCATGCAGAACGGCGTCAGCTTCTCCAAAAGCTGCGGTACCCGGAACAGCGAGGTCTCGGCCACCATGATCGCGGAGGCGGATGCAAGCCCGGAGGTCTTGCGCACCATCTCGATGTAGTCGACCAGCACCAGCAGCAAGAAGATGCTCGCGAACACGCCGAGCGCCGCGACGACGAAGCGGCCGGCGAAATAGCGCCCGAGTGTGTTGGTGAGCATGCTCATGCTGTGGCCGGCCGTCCGAACAGCCGCGCAATGCGCGCGTTGGACCTGTTGATGGCCTCCATGAGGCGGGGAGGCAGCTCGACCACGATGCCGCCGATGATCATCCACAGCCCGATGCCGATGGCGCCCGCGACCATCGCATATTGAACGAGCACCGCGCCCGGCGTTTTCACCGCCATCACCGAGCAGGCAAAGCCGGCCATGCGCAGGCCGAACACCGCGATGATGGAGGAGCCGATCGAGAAGTTGCGGCTCTGGCGGGTGGTGCGCGGCGCCCCCAGGAAGGCGAAGGTCAGCACGGCAAAGGCGAAGGGATAGACCGGTGCCAACAGGCTGTCATGCAGGGCCGAGCGGAACTGCCCGGGAATCTGCTTGTAGACGGGGTCGTCCTCGGCCGGCGAGAACAGCTCCCAGAGATAGCGCTCGCGGATGCCGAGGGTGACGTCACGGCCCTGATTGCCGAACTTCGACATGTCGAAGCCGTAGCGCCCGAACGCCACCAGCGCGGGATCGCGCTTGCCGGCCTCGAAACGTTGCAGATTGCCGTCCTTCAGCACCAGGAACGAGCCGTTCTCGTTCTTCACGACCTCGCCCTGCTCGGCGACGATCGAGACGCGCTCATTGGGATCGCGGCGGTCGTCGATGAAGATGCCTTCCAGAATGCCGCCGGGCTTGCGCTCGCGGATCCGGATCGTCAGGTTCTTGTCGAGCTGGGCGAAGCGGCCGGGCTGGAGGATGTTGGTGAGCACGTCGGCGGTGATCTCGGCGTCCCACTGCTTGATCCGCCGCATGCCGTCGGGCGCCAGATACGCCGCGATGAAGGCGACCAGCAGCGCCACCACGCAGGTGGCGTAGAAGAACGGATAGAACAGCCGGAACGGCGAGAAGCCGGCGGCATTCATCACGATGATCTCGGAATCGGTCGCGAGCTTGTTCAGCGTGTGCGAGATCGCGATCATCAGCGCGATCGGCGAGATGATCAGGACCAGCGCCGGAATGACGAGGCTGGTGATGCCGAGGAAGGTGAGAATGGTCTGACCCTGGCTCGTCATCAGGTCGATGCCGCGCAACGCCTGCGTAATCCAGATCACGCCGGTGAGGCTGACCAGGACGAGCGCAAACGACGCCAGCGTCGTGCGGAAAATATACCTATCGATCGACCCCATGCGCTACCGCACGAATCCCACCAAAGCCCCACTGCAGGCCGGAACTCCGGCTGTCCAACCAATCCCGGTCAGGGGATCCCCAAGGTCGGCCAACCACTCGCTTCCGCCGGCTTACTCTCTACCATCCCTTTGATCCGTCAACAAAATGGCTGCCCCGTGGCACCCTCAATATATGGTTAATATTTCGCCCGTTGTGGCCTGGCGGCCACGCCGGTGCTTGGCATCTGCCGGGCCGGTGGCCCATAGTAGGCAAAGTCCAGTGAATCGCCGTTCAGCTCCGGCCTGTGGCCGGGACCGCCGAATGGCAAAAAGCCCCATGATTTGGAGGAGTTACCCATGTCCGATGCCATCAAGGTCGGCTTCGTCCCGTTGTCTGCCGCCGCCCGTGGCATCCTGGTCGTGTTCTGCGACGACGGTTTGAAGCTCGGTCCGGCGACGGCCAAGGCGCTCGGGAGCGCTGCCGATCTCGTGAAGCGGGCGGCCTCCGCCGCCGGCTTCAAAGGTAAAAGCGGGGCTGCCCTGGACATCCTGGCGCCGGAGGGCGTGAAGGCCACCCGCCTGGTGGTGATCGGGGCCGGCAAGCCGGCGAGCCTGAAGGCAAGCGACTTCCTCAAGTTCGGCGGCGTGGCGGCCGGCAAGCTCACAGCCGCCGCCACCGCCATGACCATCATGGCGGAATTGCCCGGCGGCGCCATGACCAGCGAGCAGGCGGTCGCGATCGCCTCGGGCCTTCGTTTACGCGCCTACAAGTTCGACCGCTACAAGACCAAGAAGAAGGACGGCGAGGAGGGCGGCTCGCGTGCCGACATCTCGCTTGCGGTTGGCGACGCCATCGCGGCGAAGAAGGCGTTTGCTCCGGCCGGTCACGTCGTCGACGGCGTCATCATCGCGCGCGACCTCGTCAACGAGCCGCCGAACGTGCTTTTCCCCGAGGAGTTCGCGCGCCGCGCCGGTCAGCTTCGCAAGCTCGGCGTCAAGATCGAGGTGCTCGACGTCAAGTCGATGCAGAAGCTCGGAATGGGCGCGCTGCTCGGCGTCGGCCAGGGCTCGGCGCGGCCGAGCCGCACCGTGATCATGCGCTGGGACGGCGGGAAGAAGGGTGAGGCTCCGGTCGCCTTCGTCGGCAAGGGCGTCTGCTTCGACACCGGGGGCATCTCGATCAAGGCAGCCGGGAGCATGGAGGACATGAAGGGCGACATGGGCGGGGCAGCCTGCGTCGTCGGCCTGATGCACGCGCTGGCGGCGCGCAAGGCCAAGGCCAACGTGGTCGGAGCCATCGGCCTCGTCGAGAACATGCCCGACGGCAATGCGCAGCGGCCGGGCGACATCGTCACCTCGATGTCGGGCCAGACCATCGAGATCATCAACACCGACGCCGAAGGCCGCCTCGTGCTCGCCGACGTGCTCTGGTACGTCGCCAAGAAGACCAAGCCGAAATTCATGGTGGATCTGGCGACGCTGACCGGTGCGATCGTGGTCGCGCTCGGCACCGAACATGCCGGCATGTTCTCCAACAATGACGAGCTCGCCGACCGGCTGCTGGCGGCCGGCGTCGAGAGCGGGGAGAAGGTCTGGCGCCTGCCGCTCGGCCCCGAATACGACAAGCTGATCGATTCCCAGTTCGCCGACATGAAGAACACCGGCGGCCGCCACGGCGGCTCGATCACGGCCGCGCAGTTCCTGCAGCGCTTCGTCGACGGAACGCCCTGGGCGCATCTCGACATCGCCGGCACCGCCATGGGCGCGCCGAAGACCGACATCAACCAGAGCTGGGGAAGCGGCTACGGCGTCCGCCTGCTCGACCGCCTGGTCGCCGATCATTACGAGCGCAAGTGACCAAATGACCGAAGTGCTGTTCTACCATCTGCAAAACATGACGGTGGAGAACGTGTTGCCGCCGCTTCTCGAGAAATCGCTCGAGCGCGGCTGGCGCGTCGTGGTGCAATCGACCTCGGAGGAGCGCGCCGATGCGCTCGACGCGCATTTGTGGACCTATCGCGACGATTCCTTCCTGCCCCACGCGACGTGGCGGGTGAACGATGCCGCCGACCAGCCGATCGTGCTGGCGATCGAGGAGGGCAATCCCAACGGCGCCAATGTCCGCTTCCTGGTCGACAGCGCCGCACTGCCGCAGGATGCGCAAGGCTATGAGCGCATGGTGCTGCTGTTCAACGGCGACGATCCGGATGCCCTCGCGTCGGCCCGCAGTGCCTGGACGGATTGCAAGGCGCGGGGATTTGATGTCACCTATTGGCAGGCTGACGAACGGGGCCGCTGGCAGCGTCGGAATTAGCGGCCGTTCGCAGTTAATGATAATTTGCACTTTTGGGGTAAGGCTGGTCTCGGCCACCTTCGTGCCGCAAAGTGATGTTGGGACAATCGTTTAGGGCCGGTCCTTCACGCGGGGAATTTAGTTTATCGTGCGACATCAAAAGCTTCCCAGCTCGCTCATAGTTGTGTTGGCTGCCGTAGCACCGCTGGTTGCGGGCTGCTCGGGCGGGACCGATCTGCTGGCGTCAGCCAAAGACGCCGAATGGTTCCAGAAGCCGGGTCGTCTCTTCATCAAGAACATCTCGATCGAGTCGCCGCCGCTGACCCCCGACAAGCCGGTGGGCGCCGAGGACCTGGTCAGCGCCGACGGCGCCTGTCCCGGCATGGCGCCGCCCCCTGGGCCGGCTGACGCCAATGCATCGACGACGGCGCCCGCGGCGACGGGCGGTACGGTCGCGCTCGGCCACACCGAATGCGACGTGGTGCGCGGCATCGGCGCGCCCTCGACCGTCAATCTCTCCAATGATGCCGCTGGCCGTCGCGTCGCCGTCGTCACCTGGACCACCGGGCCGCGCGCCGGCATCTACACCTTCACGTCCGGCCGCCTGTCCTCGATCGAAGGCACGCCGGAAGCGCCGGTCGCGCCAAAGACGGCCAAGCCGAAGCCTAAGAAGAAATCGGCGTAAGGCAAGCTCGCGGGACGGCGATGGCCGTCCCTTCATGGCATCTTCGAGAGACAGGATCTGACCGCTCGGTCCCCGGAACGTGGTGATCGCCGTTCGTGCCCGTCCGGATCATCAAGCGGCTTTGCGTCCCTTGATCGCGGTGGCCCAGGCATGAACCGTGATCTCTCCGCTCGCGCTCGCCGGCAGTCTTGCTTGCAGCCGGCGCTTGAGCTCCGCGCTCTCTGTCTCCGACAGCCTTCCCAATACGCTGGCCGGGTTACTGATGACCATCGACAGCCAGTAGTCATCGAAATTCGCAAACGTTCGTTCGACAACCAGTTCGCGGGTTTCGACATCGCGGAGGCCGAGCTCCGCCCAAAGCGGCTTCAGCGCCTCGAACCGCGATACATCCGCACTCGGCGCGCGCTGTGCAGGCTTTCCGAGAGCGTCCATCTCCTCCCACAGGGGCTGCGTGGGCGAGCCGCCCCGCACGATGTCCCAGGTGTAGGACGCGACCATGCCGCCGGGCCTGGTGACGCGGACCAACTCCGAGGCACCCTTGTGCGCGTCGGGGACGAAGAACAGCGCCAGCGACATCACCGCGACGTCGAAGCGGTTGGCGTCGTAGGGAAGGGCCATGGCATCGCCAATCGAAAGCTCGATCTGCTTCGCCGATAGTTTCGCGCGTGCAGTCGCAATCTGCGCGTCGGAGGGATCTATCGCGCAAACCGATGACGGGGCGGACGCCGCAAGGATGAGCTCGGTAAATGCGCCATTGCCGCACCCGACATCCACCCAGGCCAATCCGGGGCCGGGCGCCAGCCAGTTCAGGAAAAGGGCCCCGGCCGATCGGCTCCAGGGCGCCATGAAGCGCTCGTAAGCCGCGCCGTCGGTGAACTTGATCGGTTCGGGTGTTGGCATTTGAGGTATCCCTTGATCATTGCTTGTTTGCATATTGCTTGGGTTGGAAATCGCTTGAGCTGAAAATGCCGATCGTTCGCGACCGTGGAGCCGGGTCATCCGCGATGCGCTGACGCAAATTCCGTCCAACCTAATCCCAAATGTGCGGAAGCAACACGGGCCATTGCGTCGACAGGCGCAGATATTTCCGACTTGACGCGCCGCTGAGGGCACATCGCGCGGGATCGACCGCACTTGATCTGGATCATGGAGCTCGGCCGGCTGTCAGTGCAGGCTGCAACGGCTCCCCGAGAGAAGGGGCTGCCGTCACGGCAAGAAAATTTCAGAGGATCATCCAGGGGATTATTGACGTGAGCAACCTCGCAAAGATTGAACGCGATCCGAATTACCAGGAGCTCGTGCGCCGACGCTCCTCGCTGGGCTGGCTGCTGTCGGCGGTCATGCTTGTCATCTATTTCGGCTTCATCCTGCTGGTGGCCTACGCTCCCAAGTTTCTGGGAATACCACTGGGCAGCGGCGTGACGACGATCGGTATTCCGATCGGACTGTCTGTCATCGTGCTCGCCTTTGTGCTGACGGGCATCTACGTCCGTAAGGCGAATTCCAGCTACGACGTACTCATCCGCAAGATTGTCGAGGAGAACCGCTCGTGAAGAGATTCGCTTGGCTATCGGTAATTCTGCTCGCAAGCCTTCCCACCATCGCGCTCGCCGCCGGCGCCGTCGAGGGCGGTTCGAAGCAGGCGACCAACTGGTCGGCCATCGGCATGTTCGTCGGGTTCGTCGGCCTGACGCTCGTCATCACTTATTGGGCCGCCAAACGGACCGCGTCGGCCGCAGATTTCTACTCGGCTGGCGGCGGAATCACGGGATTCCAGAACGGACTTGCGATCGCAGGCGACTACATGTCGGCGGCGTCGTTCCTCGGCATATCGGGTCTCGTCTACACCTCGGGCTACGACGGCCTGATCTACTCGGTCGGCTGGCTCGTGGGCTGGCCGATCGTCACCTTTTTGATCGCCGAGCAGTTGCGCAACCTCGGAAAGTTCACCTTTGCTGACGTCACGTCGTTTCGTCTCGGGCAGACCGAGATCCGTATCCTGGCGGCATGCGGCTCGCTGGTGACCGTTGCATTCTACCTGATCGCGCAGATGGTCGGAGCCGGCAAGCTGATCCAGCTGTTGTTCGGTCTCGATTACTGGATCGCAGTCGTCCTGGTCGGCGGCCTGATGATGATCTACGTGACGTTCGGTGGAATGAAAGCGACAACGTGGGTGCAGATCATCAAGGCGGTGCTGTTGCTCTCGGGCGCGACGTTCATGGCTGGAGCCGTCCTCTACAAGTTCGGGTTCAGTCCGGAGGCACTGTTCACCAAGGCAACCGAAGTGCATCCCAAGAAGCTCGCGATCATGGAGCCCGGCACCCTGATCTCCAATCCGCTCTCGGCCATCTCGCTTGGCCTGGCGCTGATGTTCGGAACAGCGGGCCTGCCTCACATCCTGATGCGTTTCTTCACCGTGAAGGACGCCCAGGCTGCCCGCAAGTCGGTGTTCTACGCCACGGGTTTCATCGGCTACTTCTATATCCTGACCTTCATCATCGGCTTTGGCGCGATCACGCTGGTGTCGACTGATGCGATGTTCCTGGACGGCAGCATCCTCGAGAAGACCAAGAGCGGAATCGCGGCGATCAAGGGCGGCTCCAACATGGCGGCGATTCACCTTGCGAACGCCGTGGGCGGCAACCTGTTCCTTGGCTTCATTTCGGCCGTTGCCTTCGCCACCATCCTTGCCGTCGTCTCAGGGCTGGCTCTGGCGGGGGCATCATCCATCAGCCACGATCTCTACGGCATGGTGATCAAGGGCGGGAACGCGAATGAGCAGGACGAGATCCGCGTGTCGAAGATCGCGACACTGGTGCTTGGCGTGCTCGCGATCTTCCTCGGCATCGTGTTCGAGAACCAGAACGTCGCCTTCATGGTCGGCCTTGCCTTCGCCATCGCCGCCTCCTGCAATTTCCCCGTGCTGGTGATGTCGATCTTCTGGAAGGGCCTGACGACGCGGGGAGCCGTGGTCGGTGGCTTCCTTGGTCTGGTCAGCGCGGTCGTCGGCGTGGTGCTCTCGCCGGCGGTCTGGGAGGTGACGCTTGGCTTCGCCAAGGGCTCGGCTCCCATCAAGCTGGACAATCCGGCGCTGTTCTCGATGGCCATCGCCTTTGCGGGGATCTGGCTGGTCTCGATCCTGGATCGCAGCAAGCGCGCCGCGGTCGATCGCGATGGCTTTGATGCGCAATATGTCCGGTCCCAGACCGGTATCGGAGCTGCTTCGGCGACGGCTCACTGAACGAGGGTCCAAGGACACCGTTTCCGCACCGGCCGGGTCGGTTGGCCCCGCCGGTGCGACGCGTTCGATGGCCAATCGTCGGGTGCCTGGAGACCACATCCTCGAAAGGTCGAAATGCCCAAGGCGTTCGATATCAGCAACCCGCCGTTCGATCGTCTGACGCCGAACGAGGCCGAGACGTTGCGGGCCGCGCTCGACATCGCCTACTTCAGTCCGGGGGAAGCGATCATCAGGCGCGACGCTTCGGCGGAGGCGCTCTATGTCGTGATCAAGGGCATCATCGAGGAGCGGAGCGAGGTCGACCTGCTCGCATTGCTCGGCCCCAAGGACACGTTCGACAGTCGCGCGCTCGTTCACGATCACAGCGGCCACCAGTTTTTCGCGCGCGACGAGACGCTCTGCTATGTGATCCCCAGGAAGGTCGCCCTCGATCTGATCAAGGCAAATCCGCGCTTTGCCGCGTTCTTCTATCGCGAGATATCCCAGAAGCTGGACGAGCTCGCCAACGACGAGGAGGCGCGGCGTTACGGCTCGTTGATGCACGCCAAGGTCGGCGAATTGTTCCTGCATCCACCGGTGTTTCTGGCGGCCAGCGATACGATCGAGACCGCCGGTCATCTGATGCGCGAGATTAACAGCAACGCGCTGTTCGTCCGGGACGGCGAGCGGATCGGCATCGTGACAGGCATGAACCTGTCCAAAGCGGTGGTGCTGGGGCGCCAGTCCATCCAGACCGCGGTGGGCACGCTCGCGAACTACGATATCGTCTCCTTGCAACGTGACGATTTCGTATCCTCGGCTCTTCTGCTGATGACCAAGCACAACAAGCGGCGGCTTGCCGTGCGCGAGGGTGAGGAATTCGTCGGAATCCTGGAGGAGATCGATCTGCTGGGATTTTTGGCAGGAAGCGCCCAGGTCACCGCCGGCCGCATCGATCGCGCCTCGAGCCGGCAGGACCTTGCCACCGCAGCGCGCGAGATCGAGACGCAAACGCGCGTGCTGCGGCGGCAAGGCGTCAAGGTGGAGGTCATTGCGGAGATCGTCTCCGATCTCAACCGGCGTCTCCTGTCCCGATTGTTTGACATGGTCGCGCCGGCCGAGCTACGCACCGGCAGCTGCTTGATTGTGATGGGAAGCGAGGGGCGGGGGGAGCAGACCGTACGGACCGACCAGGACAACGGCCTGATCCTGGCCGGCCCGGTGCAGGGCGAAGTCCTGGAGGCGTTCCGTCACGAATTCTTCGTCGCGCTCGAGAGCTTCGGCTTTCCCCCCTGTCCCGGCGATATCATGGTGCGCAATCCGGCATGGTCCAGGCCGCTCTCCGACTATCTCGCAGATCTGCGCCGCTGGATCGTGCTTCCCGACCAGGCCGCGCACATGAATGTCGCCATCATCTACGATGCGCAGGCGATCGCGGGCGATCCGCAACTGCTGGACGACGCCAAGACGGCGCTGATCGATATGACGCGAGGCGAGCAGACGTTTATGGCCCATTTTGCACGCGCGGTTGACGCGTTCGAGACGCCGATCGGCCTCTTCAACAATTTGATCACGTCCGAGGGCACGGGGGACGCGCTCGACCTCAAGAAAGGCGGCATCTTTCCGATCGTGCACGGCGTTCGCAGCCTGGCGCTCGGACAGGGGCTGCGCGAGACCTCCACTGACAAACGCATCTCCCGGCTCTGTGATCTCGGCGTGCTGCAAGCGGACTTTGGACGCGACCTGAAACAGGCCTTCCGGTTCCTGCTGATGCTTCGGCTCGACGGCCAGCTGGCCGCGTCCGCCGGCGCATCGGGAACCTTGGTGCGACCCGCGCACCTGTCCAGCATGGAACGCCATCTCTTGCGCGATGCACTGCAGGTGGTGAAGAAGTTTCGCGAGATCGTCGGTCATCATTTCAAGCTCGGCATGTTCTAGAATGCTGCCTCGCGCGATCAAGCGACTGTTGCACCAGGCAACCCTGAGCGACCAATCCTACCGCTTCATGTTCGGCCGCGCGCCTGATGACGAGTTTGTCGTCATCGATTGCGAGACCACCGGTCTGAACGTGCGAACGGACGACGTTGTCGCCATCGCCGCGATCAAGATCCGCGGCAATCGGATTCTGACCAGCGCGCGTTTCGAAGCCATCATCCATCCTGACAGGGAGCTCGGGGCGGAGGCGATCAGGATTCACCACTTGCGCAAGTCCGACGTCGAAGCTGCGCCGATCGTCTGGAAGGTGCTGCCGAGCCTTCTGCACTTCATCGGGCCGCGCCCGTTGATCGGCTACTATGTCGATTTCGACATCGCCATGCTGGACAAGTACATCCTGCCGCTGGTGGGGATTGAGCTGCCGAACGAACGCATCGAGGTGTCGCGACTTTACTACGACCGCAAATATGGTGACGCGCCGCCAAACACCTCGGTCGATCTGTCATTCGCCGCGATTCTTCGCGACCTCTGCATTCCGCCGCTCGGACAGCACGATGCCTTCAACGACGCATTGATGACGGCGATGATGTTCGTGCAGTTGCGCGACCTGACCGAGCGCGGCGTGCGCATCCCGCGCCAACGGTCCAGCCCGGTCTTCAATCCGACCGGGGCATGACCAGGGCCCGGTGCACCCAGGAACTAGCCGGCCGCCTCGTCGAACTGCGCGCTCGCCTCGAGCCATTGCTCCTCCGCGCGCGTCAGCGCGTCGGCGGCATTGGCGCGCGCTTTCGACAGTTGCGCGGCCTGCTTGGGATCGCGCGTGAAGATGTCGGGCAGGGCAAGCGCTGTGTCGATCTTGGCGATGATGTCGCTGACGCGGGCGATCTCGGCTTCGGCCTCCGCGATGCGCTTCTTCAGCGAGCCGCGATTGTCCGACTTCGGGCGCTGCGGCTTTTCGCTCGGCGCACCGCGCTCGCGCGGGGCGGGGTCGGCATTGCGCGTTGACAGAACGAGACGGCGGTATTCGTCGAGGTCGCCGTCGTAATTGGTGACGGTGCGGTCGGCGACGATCCAGAGCCGGTCGGCGCAGGCCTCGATCAGGTAGCGGTCGTGCGAGACCATGATGACGGCGCCGGGGAATTCGTTGATCGCCTCCGCGAGCGCGCCGCGGCTGTCGATGTCGAGATGGTTGGTCGGCTCGTCCAGGATGATCATGTTGGGGCCGAAGAAGGTGGCAAGGCCCAGCAGCAGCCGCGCCTTCTCGCCGCCCGACAATTTGCCCGCCTTGGTGTCGGCGGCCTTGCCGGAGAAGCCGATCGCGCCGGCGCGCGCCCGCACTTTGGCTTCGGGCGCATCGCCCATCAGCTTGCGGACGTGGTCGTAGGCGGAGGCGTCCTCGTTCAATTCGTCGAGCTGGTGCTGCGCGAAATAGGCGATCGACAGCTTGTCCGCGCGGGTCACTTTGCCCGAGAACGGCGCGAGGCGGCCGGCAAGCAGCTTGACGAGTGTCGACTTGCCGTTGCCGTTGGCACCGAGCAGCGCGATGCGGTCGTCATTGTCGATGCGCAGGGTGACGCGGCCCAGCACGGGGCTCGCCGGAACGTAACCGACCGAGGCGTTGTCGACGGCGATGATCGGCGGCGACAGGATCTTCTCCGGCGCAGGAAAGCTGATCTCGCGCACGTCCTCGGTGACCAGCGCCGTGATCGGCTTCAGCCGCTCCAGCATCTTGACGCGGGATTGCGCCTGGCGGGCCTTCGAGGCCTTGGCCTTGAATCGGTCGACGAAGGCCTGCAGGCGGGCGCGCTCGGCCTCTTGTCGCTTGACGGCCTTGGCATCGAGCAGCTCGCGCGCGGCTCGCTGCTCCTCGAAGGAGGAGTAGGTGCCTTTGTAGAGCGTGAGCTTGCCGCGCTCCAGGTGCAGGATCTGGTCGACCGAGCTTTCGAGGAGGTCGCGGTCGTGGCTGATCACGATCACCGTGCGCGGATAATGCGCGAGGTGATCCTCCAGCCACAGCGTTCCCTCGAGGTCGAGATAGTTGGTGGGCTCGTCGAGCAGCAACAGATCAGGGGCGGCGAACAGCGTCGCGGCGAGCGCGACGCGCATGCGCCAGCCGCCGGAGAATTCGGCGCAGGGGCGGAGCTGGTCGGCCGCAGAGAAGCCGAGGCCCGAGAGGATCGCAGCCGCGCGCGCGGGCGCCGAATGCGCGTCGATGTCGACGAGCCGGGTCTGGATCTCCGCGATCCGGTGCGGATCGGTCGCGTGCTCGGCTTCGTGCAGCAGCGCGTCGCGTTCGAGGTCGGCCTTCAGCACGACCGAGATCAGGCTTTCGGGCCCGTTCGGGGCCTCCTGCGCCAGGCTGCCGACGCGCCAGCGCGGCGGCAGGGTCACCGTGCCGTGCTCGGCGGCCAGCTCACCCCGGATCACCTTGAACAGGGTCGACTTGCCGGTGCCATTGCGCCCGACCAGGCCAACGCGCGATCCGGGCGTGATCTGCACGGAACTCTGGTCAATCAGAAGGCGTCCGGCGAGGCGGATGGAGAGGTCGGTGATGGAGAGCATGCGGCCTTGTCACCGCAAGGCGCGCCGAACGCAACTCGTTTTTCCGTCAGTGCGTCTCGCGCTCGCGCCGCTTCAGCTCGTTCAGGAGCTGCTCGAGATGTGTGGGCAAGCGGGGTTCGGGCCTCAGGCTCTGCTGGAGCCGTTCGCCCACGGCATCGCAGATCGCGCGGCTGGTGCGCCGATCGATCTGTTCGCTGTCATTGGCAAGACGGCCGGTCATGACGGGTTCCATGCTGCAGAGTAATGACACGGTACCAAGTCATTGACCCCCCAAATGGTTTCGCCATTTGTGGGGAATGCGTGGCGTTCTAGCAAAAATTGTATGAATTCGCCGTCGCTGCCCAAAAACGAGGCCCCGGCGGGGGGATCACCGGGGCCTCTCTAGGAGGTACCTTGGGGGGCTTAGGTACCGTTGGAAGGTGCTTTAAGAAGGTGCTGTCGGGCTCAGTAGCAGCGGTTGATCAGCCGCCAGCGGGGTCCCCAGGGGGTCGGGACCAGCCGGCGCACATAGCAGCCGCCATAGCCGTAGGAGACGGGGGCATAGAAGCGCGGGCCACCCCAGCCGTAGCCGTGGTGCCAGCCGCCGCCGTGCCAGCCCCAGCCGCCGCCATGCCAGTGCGCGGAGGCCGAGGTCGGCGCCAGCGCGGCACCCAGCGCGACCGCGGCGACGGCGGCAAGCGAAAGTTTCCTCAACATGGTGATCTCCTCAAAACTGCCGGCGCGGGGCTATCGCGTCGATGGAAAGGCCGCCGAAACGGTCCGCCTGTTGCTCAGGCTTCGGTTTCGATAGGCCCGACCTTACGCCGGCGAGGCTGAACCAAACCCTGAATGGGGGCTTCAGATTCGGTTCATCTGGGTGAAATCTCGGTAATCCATGCCTAGGTATGGCGGGGCGGCCTGCGGCGAAGCGTCTGTGAGGGCCGTTTCGGCGGTCGCTTGCCGTCCGGCAAAGGCGCCGATATAAGCCCCGCAACTCGAAAACCACCGACTTCTTCTCAAGGACAAGATTATGGCCCTCGAACGCACTTTCTCGATCATCAAGCCCGATGCGACCGCGCGTAACCTGACCGGTGCGGTCAACGCCGTGATCGAGAAGGCGGGCTTGCGGATCGTCGCGCAGAAGCGCATCCGCATGACCAAGGAACAGGCCGAGACCTTTTATGCCGTCCACAAGGCCCGTCCGTTCTTCGGCGAGCTCGTCGAGTTCATGACCTCGGGTCCGGTCGTCGTCCAGGTGCTGGAAGCCGAGAACGCGATCGCCAAGTATCGCGACGCGATGGGTGCGACCGATCCGTCCAAGGCGGCCGAAGGCACCATCCGCAAGCTCTACGCAAAGTCGATCGGCGAGAACTCCGCGCACGGTTCGGACGCCCCGGAGACCGCGGCGATCGAGATCGCGCAGTTCTTCTCGGGCAACGAGATCGTCGGCTGATCGATCAGCCGACAGGTTAATATCGACGGGGGAAGGACTTAACTGTGAACTGGCTCTGGCAGATCTTCGATCCCGCTACGATCGGGGCATTCTTCACCCAGTTCCGCAATGAGATGGCCGAACCGACCTTCTGGATTGCGGTCGGCAAGATCATCTGGATCAATATCCTGCTCTCCGGCGACAACGCGCTGGTGATCGCGCTCGCCTGCCGCGGCCTGAAGCCGCGGCACCGGCTGTGGGGCATGATCTTCGGTGCTGGCGCGGCCGTGCTGCTGCGGATCATCTTCACCGGCATCGTCGCGAGCCTGATGGAGCTGCCGTATCTCAAGCTCGTCGGCGGCCTCGCGCTGATCGTGATCGCGGCCAAGCTGCTGGTGCCTGAAGAAGAAGACGAGGACGGCGTCGAGTCCGCCTCGCATCTGTGGCAGGCGGTGCAGATCGTCGTCGTCGCCGACATCGTCATGTCTCTCGACAACGTCATTGCGGTCGCAGCCGCCGCCAATGGCAGCGTGCCGCTCCTGATCCTCGGCCTTGCCATCAGCGTTCCGCTGATCGTCGCAGGTGCGGCCCTCATCATGGCGCTGCTCGCAAAGCTGCCGGTGCTGGTGTGGGCCGGTGCGGCGCTGCTCGGCTGGATCGCGGGCGAGGTGATCGCGACCGATCCCGGCATCGCGCCGAGGCTGCACACGCTGTTCGATGGTCCGCTCGGCGCGTCGCTGGATTCGATCCTCGGCACGTTCCGCATCCCACCGCAATTCGGCCATGGCGGGTCAGGCGGCGAATATTTCTGTGCAGCGCTCGGCGTCGTCGTCGTGCTGGTGGTCGGCACCATCTGGCGCCGGCGCAGCCTGAGCCAGGCCGCGCTGGAGTCCTCCGAGCAGCACGCCAAGGCTTCGGCCGAGTAGGCCGGTTCAATCGATCCTGCCGAACTCCGTCACCGGCGTCGCCCAATAGACGAGCCTGGTTCCGGCGAACGAGACCCGCAGACCTTCGAGCAAGCGGGTGGCATCGCTCCCCGTCAGGATAACCTGCACGATGGCCTGGTCGGCGTGACCCTTCACGCGCTCGGCGGCGGTGTGCAATCGCACGTCGGCGCCATGACCGGTGCCGTGTGATGCCGAGAATCCCGAAATCAGGTCGGCCTGCTCGGTGAGATAGTCGAACACCTCATCGCGGAGCTGGCGCGGCACGATCAGCGTGAGGCAGACCGGCTGCTCGGTCATTTGGTCACCTTCGGTGATCCGCCGTAACGGCGATACAGGATCGGCAGGAGAATCAGGGTGAGCACGGTGGAGGAGACGAGCCCTCCGATCACGACGACGGCGAGGGGGCGCTGAACCTCGGACCCGGGGCCCGAGGCGAACAGCAACGGGATCAAGCCAAGCGCGGTGATGCTCGCGGTCATCAGCACCGGCCGAAGCCTGCGCATGGCGCCTTCGACGACGATGCGATCCTCGCTCAGGCCGTGGGCCCGGAGCTGATTGAAATAAGAAACCAGAACGACGCCGTTGAGGACGGCGATGCCGAGCAGCGCGATGAATCCGACCGACGCCGGCACCGACAGATACTCACCCGTCAGGACGAGCGCGAAGACGCCCCCGATCAGGGCAAAGGGAATGTTGACGAGCACGAGTAAGGCCTGCCGGATGGCGCCGAACGTGGTGAAGAGCAGCACGAAGATCAGGCCGATCGCAACGGGCACCACGACGGACAGGCGCGTGGCGGCACGTTGCTGGTTCTCGAACTGTCCGCCCCAGGTCAGGCGGTAGCCTTCGGGAAGCGGCAGTCCGGCGGTGACCTTCTGGCGGGCCGCTTCGACGAAGCCGACCATGTCGCGGCCCCGGACGTTGGCGCGCACCACGCTCATGCGTGCGCCGTCTTCGCGATCGATCTTCACCGGGCCGTCCACGCGCTGGATGCGGGCGACCTGCGACAGCGCCACGTGCTGCCCGGAAGCGAGCGTCAGCGGCAGGCTCGCCAGCAGCGTCGGCGCCTCCCGTGTCGTATTGCTGCCCCGAACGAGAATGGGGGTGCGGCGTCCTTCCTCGAGCGCGGTCCCGATCGTTCGGCCCTCGATCTGGGTGCGGAGCGAGTTGGCGATGGAGTCCACCGTCAGGCCGAGGCGGCCGGCCTCCATCCGGTTGACGGCAACCGTGTAATATTGCGCGCCTTCGTTGAGGGTGGTGTAGACGTCCTCGGCCCCATCGATGCTCGAGAGGATGGCCGACAGTTTGGCGGCGGTTTCGTTCAGCTTGGCGATGTCGGGGCCGAAAATCTTGACGGCGACGTCGCCGCGAACGCCGCTGATCATCTCCTGCACGCGCATGTCGATAGGCTGGGTGAAGCTGAGCGAAATGCCGGGAAAGCCGGCCAGGACCTCGCGAAGGGTCTGCAGCAGGGCCTCGCGATCCCCCGTCTGTCGTTCGGCGGCCGGCTTGAGCACGAGGAACGTGTCGGTCTGGTTGGGGCCCATGGGATCGAGGCCGAGCTCGTCCGACCCGGTCCGCGCGACGATGCCGGCGATATCAGGCACGGCCAGAAGCGCAGCCTGGAGCCTCGCATTCATGGCAAGCGACTCGTCGAGGTTGACGGACGGAAGCGTCTCGACGCTGACGATGACATCGCCTTCGTCCATCGTCGGCATGAACGTCTTGCCGAGCTTCGTATAGGCGAAGCCCGCCGCGAGCAGGCCGATCAGCGCCGCAGCCATCACCTTGCGCTCGTTGTTCAGGGCCCAGTCCAATGCCGGCGCGTAGACCCGTTGTGCCGCGCGAACCAGCAGGGGATCGCGATGGGACGCAGACGCGAGCATGTAGGACGTTGCGACCGGGATCACCGTCAGCGCCAGCAGCAGCGAGCCGGCCAGCGCGAAAATGATCGCCAGCGCGACGGGGATGAAAAGCTTGCCCTCCAATCCCTGCAAGGTCAGCAGGGGAACGAACACGATGATGATGATGAGGACGCCCGAGGCGACCGGCTCCAGAACTTCGCAAACCGAGCGATACACCAGATGGATCAGCGGAAGCGCCTTGCTCGTTTCGTGCTTGCTCAGGTTGCCGACGATGTTCTCGACCACGACAACCAGTGCGTCGATCAGCATGCCGATCGCGATCGCAAGTCCGCCGAGGCTCATCAGGTTGGCCGACATCCCCACGACGCGCATGACGATCAGTGCGATGACGATGGCGAGCGGCAGGCTGAGGGCAATCACCAGCGAGGCCCGCCAGTTGCCGAGGAAGAGCAGCAGAAGCACAATGACGAGGACGGTGGCCTCGCCGAGAGCTTGCACCACGGTGCCGACGGCGCGGTTGACCAGGCGGCTGCGGTCATAAAATACGTTGATCGAAACGCTCTTGGGGAGCGAGGATTGCAGCTCGGCAAGCCGGGCACGCACGTCGCGGACGAGCTGCCCCGCGTTGGCGCCGCGCAAGCCGAGCACGAGCCCCTCGACGGTTTCACCGCGGCCGTCCGACGTCACAGCGCCGTAGCGGGTCAGCGTTCCGACTTTGACGCTCGCGACGTCGTTGACCAGGATCGGCACGCCGTCGCGGGTGTCGACGACGATGGCCTTGATGTCTTCGATCGAGCGGATGCTGCCTTCGATCCGAACCAGGGCGCTGTCCTCGCCCTGGTTCACCCGCCCAGCGCCGTCATTGCGGCTGTTGGCTTCGATGGCCCGGCGAAACAGGTCGTAGGAAATGCCGCGCGCGGCAAGCGCATCGTTGCGTGGCACGATCTCGAAGGCGCGCACGTAACCGCCGAGCGCATTGACGTCCGCAACGCCGGCGACCGTGCGCAGGGCAGGACGGATCACCCAATCGAGGAGGGTTCGGCGCTCGGCGAGCGAAAGCTCCGGACTGTCGATCGTGAACATGAACATTTCGCCAAGGGGACTTGTGATCGGCGCGAGACCGCCGCTCACCCCGTCCGGGAATTCACGCGAGATGTTCGACAGTCGCTCCGAGACCTGGTTGCGCGCCCAGTAGATGTCGGTGCCGTCCTCGAAATCCACGGTGATATCGGCCAGCGCGTATTTCGTGGTCGAACGAAGGATTTTCTTGTTTGGCAATCCGAGCAGTTCAAGCTCGACCGGCACCGTGATGCGCTGCTCGACTTCTTCGGGCGTGAGGCCCGGCGCCTTCATGATGATCTTCACCTGCACCGGCGAGACGTCGGGAAACGCGTCGATTGGCAGGCCGGGCAGGAGGATTGCGCCGGCACCGATCAACAGCAACACACCCAGCATGACGAACAGTCGCTGGGAAAGAGCGAACGCAACCAGGTGCCGGAGCATCTATTGCCCCAGCCCCGAGAGAATGCCGCGAAGCGCCGAGATGCCGCCAATCGCGATCTCGTCATGGTCCGTGACCGGACCCGAGACGACGACATGGTCCTGATCCTCGGCGAGGAGCTTGACCGGTACCAGCCGGAAGCCGCCGTCGACGGCGACGAAGACCGAGGTTTGCTCGCCCCGCCGCACCAGCCCGCTGTAGGGAATCTCCCAGGCGCTTTCGCCGGTAGAGAGAAAGCCGATGCGTGCAGCGGCCGTCTGACCGGGATGCAGCCCGCCGTCATTGGGGACTTCCGCGCGAACCAGAATGGTCTGGGTGGCGGGGTCGATCGTCTCGGACACCAGCACGACCTTGCCGGGCGTGGAATAGCCTTCGATCTCCACTTTTGCACCGGCACGAATCGCCCGGATATTGTCCGCGGGAACCGCGATTTCGGCCCATAGCGGCGACAGCCGCGCCAGTTTGACGAGCGGGGCGGATTGTTCGAGCCGCTGCCCTGGCGATACCGTGATTTCGACCACGGATGCGGTCTGCGGCGCATTGACCGTGAGCGTTGCGCTGATCGCAGCTTCCTGGGCGAGCCGGGAAATGGCCTCGTCCGACATCCCGCTCAGATGCAGCATCTGTCGCCGTTCGGCGACGACGAGCGCGGCCTGGCGCGCTTCGGCCTGGCTCGCCTCCAGCACGCGCTGCGGCACGGCCTTGCCCTCAAACAGATCGATATTGCGCTTGAGCTGCTGGCTGGCGAGAACCTCTTGTGCGATGGCGTGCAGGAAGTCGCGCTGTTGGGAAACGAAGCTTGGACTTTCCAGGATGACCAGCGGCTGGCCGGCCGAGGTGCGGTCACCACGCCCGACCAGGAGGTTGGCGACCATGCCGGCCACCGGCGCGCTGACGACCCACAATTGCGGCGTGGGGATCACGATCTGGACGGGATAGGGCAGCGTCAGGTCGGTCCGGCTCGCGATCGGACGGGTGACGCGCACGCCGAGATTCCGGGCCTGCGCATCGCTCAGCTTCAGCTCGTCCTGCGCCATCGACACGGAAGGCAACAGGCTCAATGCGATCGCAAGGAGCGTACGAGCGAGCGCGCCCCCGGAAGAGGTGAGAAGGAGAGTTCCGTGACGGACTCGCATGAAGAATGTCCCCCACTCACGGGTGAGCGAAGCGCTGCTCGATTGCAGACTTCGCTTACTCCACCAGCGCGTTGGTGAGTTGATTTGCCTCAAGCGGCTCGAGCGAGCGAGCCACTTGCTTGCCGTCCGTGGAGCGTTTCGGTTGATCTCGCTCATTCTCTCGCAGCCGTAGAAGCCAGCTTGTGGTCGCACCGATCGGAGAGGCGGCCGCGAAGCCAAACTTGCTTCGCATTTGCATTAAGAGGCCTGTCGTATCAGGCCGTCCTTCTGGCCTCGCTCACGACGGACGCTTCCTTCCGGTGATCATCGCCTTCACCAGGTTCTCGCGGTGCTCGAAGCTCGCCACCAGAACGCCAAGCACATGAACGACGACGAGGCCGATCGTGAGATTGGCGAACGTCTCATGCACTTCCTCCACCCATTTGGCTCCCCAGAAGCTGTCGGTCGTCATCATGTAGCCGGTGGTGCAGGTGCCGATCAGCATGACGATCAGCGCCACCACCATCGCGCCGCCGGCTGGATTGTGGCCGAGATAGCGTGGCGCCCTGAGCAGCGCCACGTCGCGCATGTAGGCAAGCACTGCGTGCGGCGAGCGCACGAAGTCACTGAAGCGCGCATGGAGCGGCCCCACGACGCCCCACAAGGTCCGTAGCGCCAGCAATCCGGCAATCGTATAGCCGGCGGCGATATGGACGTTTTCGATTTCGTCACCGGTCGCATAAGCGAGCAGAAACAGCCCGGCCAGCGACCAATGGAACACGCGCACGAAGGGGTCCCAGACCCTGACCGTGGCCGGCGGCTTCTCGCCGCCGGCCACGGTCGCGTCGTGAATAGCGCTCATGATGCCGCCCTTTACAGCTGACCGACAATCTGGCCGCTGGTCGGATCGACGAACAATTCGACCCGGCTGCCGGACTTGTCGATCGTGTAGAGTTCGCCACACGCATTCTTGAGCTTGGCCTTCTGGACCTTGTAGCCTTGGGCTTCGATCTTGGCCTGCAGTTGTTCGAGCGGCAGCCAACTCGTCTGTGGCGCTGCAGTGCAGGGGCGCCCGAGGCTGCCGGCATGAGCCGTCGCTGCGGCTGTAAGCAGAGCGGCGGTGGCGGCGATGATGGTGATCTTGCGCATGGTTCTCTCCGGCGTGTGGCGCCCTGGCCGCGTTATGCGGCGAGGCGATGTGCGGACATTGGCAGAAGAGCCCTGACCGGCGCCTGTTGATCCACGTCAGCAATTTGTCAGGTTGATTGGGGCATTCTCTGCCAATGCAATCCCCTGGTCTTCTGGAATTCTTCGCGGTGCCGCTGCTGGCAGGCATCCTGCTCGCGCCGCTGCCGGCGGCCGCAGGCGACCACGACAAAGGCGCGCCCGACGCGGTTCGTCGCGCAGTCGAGGCGGGCGAGATCAAGTCGCTCGCCGACATTCTGGCGTTGCTTCGTGGCAAGCTGCCGGGTCAGGTTGCCGGCGTCGAAATAGAGCGCCAGCGCGATCGCTGGATCTACGAGTTTCGCATCGTCGACGAGAAGGGCCGCCTCTACGAAGTGCACGTCGACGCGCGCAGCGGCGAGATCGAACGCATCAAGGAGAAGTGATGCGACTGCTGCTTGTGGAGGACGACCGACGGATCGCGACCGATGTGGAGAGGGCGCTGCGTGCGGCCGGCTATGTGGTCGAGACCGTCCGCAACGGCGAGGAGGCCTGGTTCCGAGGTGACACCGAGGATTACGGCGCCGTCGTCCTCGATCTCGGTTTGCCCGGCATGGACGGCCTGGCGGTACTCAAGCGCTGGCGCGCGAACGGACGGTCCATGCCGGTGCTGATCCTGACGGCGCGCGGCAGTTGGGCCGAGCGCGTCGATGGTATCGACGCGGGCGCCGACGACTATCTGCCCAAGCCGTTCCGCATGGAGGAGTTGTTGGCGCGGCTGCGCTCGATCGTGCGCCGCTCGGCGGGGCATGCCTCCCCACGGATTGTCGCCGGCGACGTCGAACTCGACGAGCGTCAGATGAAGGTGACGCTGCGCGGCGTACCGGTCGCGCTGTCGCCATTGGAATACCGCCTGGTCGCCTTTCTCTTGCACCATCGCGGTCGCGTGGTGTCGCAGCAGGAGCTCGATGAAAACGTCTATGGTCACGGCGAGGACCACGAGTCGAACGCGCTCGAAGTGCTGGTTGGCCGCGTACGCAAGAAGCTGGGTGCCGATCTGATCGAGACCAGGCGCGGCTTCGGCTATCTGGTGCCGGACACAACGCCGTGAGCTGGGGCTCGCTACGGCTGAGGCTGGTAGCCGGCGGGGTGGTGGCCATCCTGATTGCGCTGACCATTGCCGGCGTCGGGCTGACGCTGCTGTTCGAGCGCCACGTCTCACGAACCGTCGGCGACGAGCTCGACGTCTATCTCAAGCAACTCGTCGCGGGTATCGACGCCGATGCGCAGGGCAGGCTGATGGTCGGCCGGCCGCCGGCCGATCCGCGCTTTGCCGACCCGCTTTCGGGCCTGTATTGGCAGGTGTCGGACGATGGCGGTCAGGTGCTGCGCTCACGTTCGCTGTGGGATACGGCGTTGGACCTGCCGCAGGATGAGCCGTCGCCTGGCGAATTGCACCGTCACGTCATCGTCGGCCCGGCGAACGCCCGGCTTCTGGTCAGCGAACGTCGCGTGCTGCTTACCGTGGGAGATCGCCGCGCGCCGGTGCGCGTCGCGGTGGCGGCCGATCTCGCCCGTGTATCGGCCGCAGCCTCGCACTTCGCCAGGGATCTGGCGCTGGCGCTCGGCCTGCTGGGCCTGGTGCTGGCGGCGGCCACCTCGATCCAGGTCGGATTGGGCTTGCGTCCGCTCGACGCGCTTCGCCGCGGGGTCGCGGACGTCCGCTCCGGGCAACGCAAGCATCTCCCCGTCGATGTCCCTGTCGAGGTTCAGCCTCTGGTGGAGGAGGTCAACAGCCTGATCGACGCCCAGGAACGCGAGATCGAGCGTTCGCGCAGCCGCGCCGCCGACTTGGCGCATGGGCTCAAGACGCCGCTCGCCGCACTCGCGGCCGATGTCGCGCTTTTGCGCCAACGAGGTGAGCAGGACGTCGCCCAATGCATCGAAGCCGTCGGCGATGCGATGAGCCGCCACGTCGACCGCGAACTGGCCCGTGCCCGGGCGCGGGGGACAGCACGACAGCGCGGCGGAATTTCCACGCCGCTCAGACCGCTCGTCGAGTCCCTGATGCTGACGCTGGCGCGCACGCCGACCGCGCAGCGGCTTGAATTCAAGACTTGCATAACGGGCGAGCCGAGCGTGCCGCTCGATCGCACCGATCTGGCCGAAGTGCTGGGCAATCTCCTGGAGAATGCCGCCCGTCATGCCAAGAGCCAGGTGCGCATTGGCGCGGATGCCACGGCGAATCCGGCGATCACGGTCGAGGACGACGGCCAGGGCATCGCGCCCGCCGAACGCGCCCGCGTGCTCGAACGCGGGGCAAGGCTGGATGAGCGTGGCGAGGGAGCCGGCCTCGGCCTCGCGATCGTTCAGGACGTGCTTAGTGCCTATGGATGGCAGCTTGTTCTTGGCGAGTCCGAGCTCGGCGGATTGAAAGCCATCGTCGCGCCAGACGGCCGCTGCGATCGGATGGCTGCTGCTGGTTGAAGACCCCAACCGCTCGCTTGACGCACTGTCCCTGTGTGTCAGCGCCGCACGATCGAGCCTGATCGCCCGATCAGGCGGGCGAGCTGCTTGAAGCGGCTGCCGACGCGGTCGGCGACGAGGTCGACGAGCCGGTGCTCGAACACCAGCATCAGCTTGCGGCCCTGGCTGCGGAAATGCGTTGCGGGCAAGACGCCCGGCCGTGCCGCCGAGATCAGATGCGCGACACGGAATGCCGCGCCGAGCAGGCGCGCGCGTTCGAGCTGCGCCGGCGTCAGCAGTTCCTGCATGGTGACCGGCGGCTGGTTCTCCTCGCTGAGGCCCGCATAGCGATAGAACACCGACAGGCCGACGAAGGCGCGCTCGGTGTGGGTGATCGCGCCGAAATTGCCGTTGACGACGAGGCTGAGCGTCTGCTCGCCGCGATGATCGGGATGCACGCGCCAGCCGATGTCGGAGAGCAGGCACGCGGTGTGGCGCAGGCGGCGATCCTCCTCGGTCTCGCGCAGCTTCACCACGCGCACCAGGCGGTCGGTCCAGGCGATCAGCTCGCGGGCGTGCTTGGCCGAGCGTGATAGCAGCTGGTTCAGCTCCTCCGCCGCGCAGATCAACCCGTCCTTGTTGCGCTCGGCCTCCGGCAGCTTCTCGTGCAGCAGGCCCTCGCGTACGCCGAAGGTCGAGAACACGATGTTCCTGGGTTTTGCGACGCGGATGATGTGCTCGAGCACCAGCGCCGCATAGGTGAGGAGAGGGCGGCGCGCGTCGGCGACGATCTCGATGTCGGCGAGCATGTCGGCGGCCGCAAGCCGGCGCAGGCGGCGCGAGAAGTCGAGCGCCTCGGTCGCGGAAATGGAATAGCCGTGCATCACCTGGAGCGGATAGCCGCTCTGGATGATGTGGATGCGCGCGAGCGCGCGCCAGGTGCCGCCGACAGCGTAGAAGGTGCGGCCGCGGCCTGCGGTCAGCTGCGGCACCTCGTCGAGCTCCTCGCGTACGATGCGGTCGGCGCGCTTGAGCGATTTGTGCGCGAGGTCCTGCAGCGCGAGGCCGCCGAGCGGCAGCGTGACGCCGCTGCGCACGCTGTTCCTGCGCACGTCGATCAGCTCGAGCGAGCCGCCGCCGAGGTCGCCGACGATGCCGTCGGGATGGTGGATGCCGGAGATCACGCCGAGCGCCGACAGCCGCGCCTCGCGCGGGCCCGACAGGATCTCGATCTTGACGGCGCAGATGCGCTCGGCTTTCGCGATGAAGTCGGGGCCGTTGGAGGCGTCGCGGCAGGCGGCGGTCGCGATCGCGAACACGCGCCCGACCTGCATCACCCGGCACAGCGCGCGGAAACGCTTGAGCGAGGTCAGCGCCTTGTCGACGGCATCAGGGGCGAGCAGGCCCGTGCTCTGCACCTCGCGCCCGAGACCGCATAGCGTCTTCTCGTTGAAGATCGGAATGAGGCTCCGCGCCAGCGCCTCGTAGACGACGAGACGGACCGAGTTGGAACCGATGTCGATGACTGCGACGGTGGCGCCGCGCTTGCGCGGCCGCGTCATGTCAGGGATCCCGGATCAGGATTGATGACGTTCATTCCGGCGCGTGAGACGGCGCGGCGAGGATTCCTTGAGCGACTTTCCACGGCCAGACAGACTCGGATTTGTCATGAAGTAGTTGTGGACGTTGAAAGGCTCCTCGCCCTTCGCGGCCTTCATACGCGTTGAGGACCCGTCCGGCAACAACTGCCAGCTCTGCTCATTGTCCTTCAGATTCGCGACCATGATCTGTTCGAGAACCTGCTGATGCACCGTGGGATTTTGCAGCGGACACAGCACCTCGACGCGGCGGTCGAGGTTGCGCGGCATCATGTCGGCGGAGGAGATATACACAGCCGCTTTCGCGCTCGGCAGGCCCTGGCCCATTCCGAAGCAGTAGATTCGGCCATGTTCCAGGAAGCGTCCGATGATCGACTTGACGCGGATGTTCTCCGACAGGCCGGGAATGCCGGGCCTGAGGCAACAGATACCGCGCACCACGAGCTCGACCTGCACGCCGGCCTGCGAGGCCTCGTAAAGCGCGTCGATGATGTCGGGGTCAACCAGCGCATTCATCTTCATCCAGACCGCGCCGGCACGGCCGTGCCGCGCATGCGCGGTCTCGCCCTGGATGTGCTCGATGATGCGCTTGCGCAGCGTCAGCGGCGACACTGCCATCTTTTCCAGATCGCTCGGCGCCGCGTAGCCGGTGATGAAGTTGAACACGCGCGCGGCATCGCGCCCGATGGTCGGATCCGAGGTGAAGTAGGAGAGGTCGGTATAAATACGCGCGGTGACCGGGTGGTAGTTGCCGGTGCCGGTATGAACGTAGGTCGTGAGGCTGCCGCCCTCGCGGCGCACGACCATCGAGAGCTTCGCGTGCGTCTTCAATTCGAGGAAACCGTAGACGACCTGCACGCCGGCGCGCTCGAGGTCGCGCGCCCAGCGGATGTTGGCCTCCTCGTCGAAGCGCGCCTTGAGCTCGATCAGCGCGGTGACGGACTTGCCGGCTTCGGCGGCCTCCGCAAGTGTCCGCACGATCGGCGAGTTGTTGGAGGTGCGGTAGAGCGTCTGCTTGATCGCGACGACATCGGGATCGCGCGCGGCCTGTTGGAGGAACTGCACCACCACGTCGAAGGATTCGTAAGGATGATGGACGACGAGGTCCTTCTGCCGGATCGCGGCAAAGATGTCGCCGCCGTGCTCGCGCACGCGCTCGGGGTGGCGCGGCACGTAAGGGGTGAATTCGAGGTCGGGCCGGTCGATGCGCGTAAGCTGCGAGAGCTCGTTCATCGCCTGCACGCCGTCGACCAGGAACACCTCGTCGTCGGCGGCTGAGAGCGCGTGCTGCACGAAGCTGCGCAGCTCTTCCGGCATCTTGGCGTCGATCTCGAGCCGGATCACCGATCCGCGGCGGCGGCGCTTGAGCGCGGTCTCGAACAGGCGGACGAGGTCTTCGGCCTCTTCCTCGATTTCGAGCTCGGAGTCGCGGATGATGCGGAAGGCGCCTTGGCCGTGCAGGTTGTAGCCGGGGAACAGGCGGTTGATGAACAGGGCGGTCGCCTGTTCCAGCGAGATCAGCCTGACGGCCTTGCCTTCGGAGGGCAGGCGGATGAAGCGATCGATCTTGCCGGGCATGCGGATCAGCGCGTTCATCTGCTTGCCGTCGGCGGCGCGCGTGAGCTGGAGCGCGATGGTGAAGCCGAGGCTCGGAATGAACGGGAAGGGGTGGGCCGGGTCGATCGCCAGCGGGGTGAGCAGCGGGAAGACGTTGTTGAGGAAGTAGTCCTCGACCCAGGTCCGTTCCGCCCTGGTGACGTCCTTGCCGTCCACCAGGACGATGCCAACATCGGCCAGCGTGCCGCGCAAATCGCGCCAGATCGCCTGCTGGTCGGAGGCGAGCTGGGACACAGTGCGGTTGATCAGCGCGAGCTGTTCGGAGGGCGTCAGGCCGTCGGGGCTGCGCTCGGCAATGCCCTCGCGGACCTGGGCCTTGATGCCGGCGACGCGGACCATGAAGAACTCGTCGAGGTTATTCGCTGAAATCGACAGGAAACGCACCCGCTCCAGCATGGGGTGGCTGGGATTGACCGCTTCCTCCAGGACGCGGCGGTTGAAATGCAGCCAGGAGAGTTCGCGGTTGATGAAGCGCTCGGGACTCGCAGCGATCGCCGGCTGGCCCTCGGCCTCCGGGACTTTTTCTTTGATTTCAACGGCTTGCACGGAGTCCATGAGAAGTCGATCCATCCAGTTCACCCTAATTTGCGACTCGTGCGCAAAACCGGCGGGAGCATGTGTTAGAGCGATGACGTTTCGATGACATTGATGTTCCGCCGCTCCGCGCCGTCAAGCGGCGTTGGGACCCGGGCCGGGGTCAGGCGTCCCGCAGCAGCTCGGCGGCTAGCGCCCGGGTGACGGGGCGGCCGAGGCGCAGGGCCTCGCTGTCGAGCAATTCCACGGCCTGCCGGGCGGCCGCCGAGGACCGCTCCAGCCGGGTGGCGAGATAGCCGACCACGCTCTCGTCCACGGTGAGCTGGCGGTCGGCGCAGAATTTGACGATCAGGCCGCGGAACAGCTGGTCGTCGGGCGGCAGCAGCGTGACGACGGGCACGGCGCGCAGCCGCGAGCGCAGGTCGCGGAGCTCGATCTCGAGCGCGGCCGGTGCGTCGCGCCCGGTGAAGAGGACGTAGGCGCCGTCCTCGCGGGCGAGGTTCATCAGGTGGAAGAGGGCGCGCTCGTCAAAATTCTTCGCCTTGAGATCCTCGACCACCAGGGCGCCGGTGGCGATGGCGGCCGGAACGCCCGCGGCGGTCAGTGCATTGGCCGTGGTCGAGCGGGCGCCGGCCTCCTCGGCCCAGATCGCGGCCAAATGGCTCTTGCCGCTGCCTTCTGGGCCGGCCAGCCACATGATGCGGTTGGTCCATTCCGGCCAGCCGTCGATCAGGGCGAGGCCGGCGGCGTTGGCGGGGCCTTCGAGGAAATTGTCCCGGCTGAGGCTCTCCGCATGCGGAAGCGAAAACGCCAATTGTCGGGGGTGAACGCGGCCTGCCACGCTTGCTTTGCTCCATGCCGGCGCGCCGGCTTTGCTAGAGAGATTCGACGTCATCGAGCGGGAGTTGGCCTTTTGCGGGCCGCATCCCACCTCATTTGGCCTCGATCGTGCTCATGTGCCGCAGCCACTCGACGAGGTAGAGCGACACCGAGGAGAGCGTGAAGACCGTGACGAGGCCCATCATGATCATATCATAGGGCGCTGGCTTGAAGCCGAAGGCAAGGGACGCCAGCACCAGGGCGGCGTAGGCGACCTGGGCAGCTGTGTTTAGCTTGGATACTTTCGACGGCTTCATCTCGACCGGCTTGTCGAACAGCCAGGACACGATCACCGCAGTGACGATCATGATGTCGCGCGACACCACCAGGATCACGATCCAGCGCGGGATGTCGCCCCAGATGCCAAGCGCCAGGTAGATCGAGACCAGCAGCGCCTTGTCGGCGAGCGGGTCGAGCAGGGCGCCGAGTTCGCTCGTCATGTTGAAGCGCTTGGCCAGGAAGCCGTCGACGGCGTCGCTGATGCCGGCGATCAGGAAGACGGCAAATGCCACCTCCATTTGGCTCGACACGATGGCCCAGACGATGATCGGGACCAGCATGATGCGGCCCAGGGTAATGATGTTCGGAATACTCACGCGGCGCTTCCCGGCACCCGGCCTGACCTCGAATCCGGCCCCTTGGAGGCTGAACCGGTTGATATCTACATAGTACGCCCGGGAGCGCCATGCGAGCCATTGCGCATCCCCGGAATTCGACGTAACCAGCCGCAAACCCACTGGAAATCGGGCATGACCGACCGCAAAAACGGCCTCACCTACGCCGATTCAGGCGTCGATATCGACGCGGGCAACCGCCTAGTCGACCTGATCAAGCCGATGGTGCGCGCCACCGCGCGCCCCGGCGCCGACGCCGAGATCGGCGGCTTCGGCGGCCTGTTCGACCTCAAGGCGGCTGGCTTCAAAGACCCTGTCCTGGTTGCCGCCACCGACGGCGTCGGAACCAAGGTGAAGATCGCGATCGAGACCGGCCTGCATGGCGGGATCGGCATCGACCTCGTCGCCATGAGCGTCAACGACCTCGTCGTGCAGGGCGCCGAGCCGCTGTTCTTCCTGGACTATTTCGCCTGCGGCAAGCTCGACCCGGAGGCCACCGCCGCGATCGTCGCGGGCGTTGCCGAAGGCTGCCGCGAATCCGGCTGCGCCCTGATCGGCGGCGAGACCGCCGAGATGCCCGGCCTCTACAAGGACGGCGATTACGACCTCGGCGGCTTCGCCGTCGGCGCCGCCGAGCGCGGTACCTTGTTGCCGCGCAAGGACATCGCCGCGGGCGACGCCGTGATCGGCCTCGCCTCGTCGGGCGTGCATTCCAACGGCTTCTCGCTGGTGCGCAAGATCGTGGAACAATCCGGCCTCGGCTTCGGGGCGAAGGCGCCGTTCGCGCCCGTCATGACGCTCGGCGGCGCGCTGCTGACGCCGACGAAGCTCTACGTCAAATCCTGCCTGCGGGCGATCCGCGAGACCGGCGCGATCAAGGGGCTCGCCCACATCACCGGCGGCGGCTTCACCGACAACATTCCGCGCGTCCTGCCGAAGGATCTGGGTGTCGGCATTGACCTTGCGCGCCTGCCGGTGCTGCCGGTGTTCAAATGGCTGGCGGCGCAGGCCGGCATCGCCGAGCTGGAGATGCTGCGGACCTTCAACTGCGGCATCGGCATGATCGCGATCGTCGAGCCCGACAAGGTCGACAAGGTGATCGAGGTGTTCACCGATGCCGGCGAGACCGTGGCGCAGCTCGGCACCGTGATCCCGGCCGAGGGCGAGCACCGCGTCGTCTATAACGGTCACCTCGATCTGGCGCTGTGATGAAGCGCCGCGTCGCCATTCTGATCTCCGGTCGCGGCTCCAACATGGCCGCGCTGATCAAGGCTGCAAGCTCGGCTGATTTCCCGGCGGAGATCTCGCTCGTCATCTCCAACAAGGCCGATGCGCTGGGGCTCGAACGGGCCAAGGCGGGCGGCGTCAATACGCTGGTGATCGAGAGCAAACCGTTCGGCAAGGACCGCGCCGGGTTCGAGAAGGTGCTGCAGGCGGCACTCGACCAGCACGGCATCGAGCTGATTTGCCTCGGCGGCTTCATGCGCCTGTTCACGGCGGAGTTCACAAAAGCCTGGTACGGGCGGATGCTCAACATCCATCCCTCGCTGCTGCCGTCCTTCCCCGGCCTCGACCCGCACGGTCAGGCCCTGCGCGCCGGCGTCAAACTGTCCGGCGCGACGGTGCACTTTGTCATCCCCGAGACCGATGCCGGCCCGATCGTGATGCAGGGCGCGGTTCCCGTCGGCGACCACGACACCGCGGACACGCTGTCGGAGCGCATCCTCGAGGTCGAGCACCGGATCTATCCCGAAGCGCTGCGGCTACTGGCGATCGGCAAGGTCCGGATCGAGGGCGACGTTTGCAGGACGGCGGGAAGCTTTGCGTCGGAGAATTTTCTGGTTGCGCCGGTGGTGAGCTGAGGCGGGCACCTCAGGCTTACTCGATGTAACCTGCTACCTCGCCATTGCGGATATATCCGTAGATTCTGAAACCCGCGGCAGTTTGCTCTCCAGCAAATCGGATGCGCTGTAGGATTGCGCGGACGAACTCGCGCTGATGCGCCGTCTCGGTAGCTAATTCAGCCCATTCCATCCAATCCCATCCGCCGCTCGTCCAGTGATGGAACCATTCGCCATCCCACTGACTCAGATTTCCCGTTTCCAGGCTCTTGCAGCGAAATCGAGGTTGATCGGAAGGGGCAAGGCTGAGCATAGCCTCCCGCAACTCCCGCCATTTTGTGTCATTGGCGACCGAATAATAGTCGGACTGCTGAGCCATACGTTCGCCCCAAACGAAATCCCCCGGCAGAGCCGGGGGCAACGTCATGATCTCTCGCGTGGCTTTGAGAGAAATCAGGAAACCTTGAGGTTCTCCGCGGACGACTTGCCGCGGTTCTCCACGAGGTCGTATTCAACCACCTGGTTTTCGTTGAGGGTCGAGAGTCCGGCGCGCTCGACGGCCGAGATATGGACGAACACGTCCTTGTCGCCGCCGTTCGGCTTGATGAACCCATAGCCCTTGGTCGGGTTGAACCATTTGACGGTGCCCTTTTGCGGCATCGCTAGTCTCCTCCACTAGATAGAAAAAAGACGCGGCCGCTTTTTCGCGTGCCACGCCACAAACGGGCTTCCGGAAGTCTGTTCGAATCTCAATGTCACGAAACGCACAGTCGAGCGGCCAATTCCGATTGTGTCGGATATTGCAACATGAAAATCGCGCGTTAGCAAGCCGCGCGCGAATTTCAAGACCGGGGCGGGGGCTATCGTCTGCTATTTGCGACCTGTGGCCGCGGAACCACAATCGAGGCAATAGGCTCGGTGATGGTGTGCCAACCGGTTGACCCTCCGTGGCAGTTCGGCACAAATCGCCGCATACGCGAGCCGCTCGTGTTGCATTTTTGCGGACCGCCCTTTGCTTCGGGATTAGTCGACATGCGCTGCACCTCGCAGCCCACCGGAATACGGCAGACGATCGGGCTGGACCGCGTCCGCCGGATCGGGGCAGCGCTCGCCAAGATCCTTGGGGTCAAGATCCTTGCAGTCATGGCGCTTGTGCTGGTCGTGGCGATGTCGGCGGCGACGCCCGTCCTCGCGCAAAGTCCGACACCCACTCCGACCCCGACGCCCACGCCGTCGCCGACCCCGGTTCCGATGCCCACCTCGACCAACTACAACCAGTCGGCCGGCAACAGCATGCTCAATTTCGGTTCGGGATTTCTCGAGCGGCTGGGCAACCAGGCCTCCAATGGTTTCGACTGGTCGTTCCGAACCAATCCCGGCGGGGGCGGCGCGTCCGCGAGCACGGAAGATCCCCGCTACCGCACCTGGTTCGAGGGCTACGGCCTTTCGGTTCGCACCGACGCCCAGGGCGACTTCGTCGGCGACAAGCGCAAGACCTTTGGCGGCGTCGCCGGCTTCGGCGCGCGGATTGCGCCGGGCGTCAATCTTGGTTTCTCCGTCGATCAGAGTCACACCGACATCGACGTGCCGCTCGCGCTGCAGTCGGCAACGCTCGACCTGACCCAGCTCGGCTTCAACGGCTCGGTCGACAAGGGCCCATGGACCTGGGCCTTCGCGGTGGTTCACGGGTTCGGCAAGGTTCATTCCAGCCGGGATACTGGATTTGGTTTCGCGACCGCCGGCTATCGCGCCGCGGTCGACGGTGCGCTGACCGAGGTCAGTTATTATTGGACCAAGGATCAGATGCGCATCGTGCCCAAGGGTGCGCTCGAATATGTCCGCGCCACCAGCGCAGCGTTCCAGGAGGCCGGCGGGCTCGATCCGCTCAACGTCGGCTCGACGGCGCTCTCGCGCGCACGCGTCATGATCGGAGCAGAGATCGGGCGCTATTTCATCTTCGACCAGAAGATCCTGGACCTGTCAGCCTACGGCAAGTTCGTCGACAATTTTTATCAGAATCTAGGATCAGTGCAGGTCAGCCTGGGGACCCAGAGCATCATCGTCCCCGGAATCGGCGAGAGCCGTTACGGCATGGATGCGGGCGGCTCGGCCTCGCTCAGCCTGACCAACACCGCGCGGCTCTACATCAATTACGATGGCAAGTTCCGCAACGAGCTCACCTCGCACCAGGGCACGGTCGGCTTCGAATATCGGTGGTGAGCTGAGCTCGCCTTTGCCTTAAGTCGGCGTCGTCGCGACGTAGCCCGTCAATCCAAAGCCCTCGCGCGCGGCCGTCATCATCGGCACCAGCGCGTCCGGATGGATGAACTCGTCGCGGAAGCAGGGATAGGTCCTGGGATCGAAGATCTTCTTCAGCCAGTCGACCACGATCTTGTGGCGCTCGGAGGCGCGAAACTCCCTGTGATAGGTGAGCCAGAGATCGGCGTGGTGGCTCACGCCGAGATCCACCGCAACGAGCGGTGCGCCGAGCGCGATCGACACGGTCGGCAGGAAGCCGATGCCGGCGCCGCGCTCCACCGCGTAGAGTACGCCGACGGAGGAATTGGTCTTGATGCCGACGATGCCCTCGAGCGATTTCAGCCCAAGCACGCGGGCATAGGCGCTGTCGTCGACCTGCGGCGCATTCTGCTTGATGATGCGATGGTCCTGCAGATCGGCCAGGGTTGCCGGCAGGCCGTACAATTTCTTGTACTCCTTGGAAACGAAGGGATAGATGTGCAGGCGGCCGAGCTTGGCGACGATCAGATCGGGATTGGTCGGCGGCTCGAGTTGGATCGCGATATCAGATTCGAGTCGTGCGACGTCGGCCTGCTCCATCGCGCAGCGCAGGTCGACGGTGATCTTGCGATAGGTCTTCTGGAAATCGATCAGGCGCGGCAGGATCCAGAAATTGCCGGGGCCTTCCGTCACTGCGACACGCACGGTGCCCGACGTATCGTTCGACGAGCGCGAGGCGCGGCGGAAGACGTTGAAGGCGTGACGCTCCATGTGCGTGACGTCGGCAATCATCGCCGTGCCTTCGTCGCTGAGCGTGAGCCCGCTCTGGTCGCGCAGGAACAGCTTGCAGCCGATGCTCTCTTCAAGCCGATCGATCCGGCGCATCAGCGTCGTCGAAGTGAGGCCGAGCTCTTCGGCGGCGTTGCGGAAACTTTTATATTTTGCGCACGCTAAAAACAGTTTCAAATCATCCCAGGACGCGCCCAGGGCTTCTTCACGGTGCTGCATCATCGCAGCACCCCGGTGCAATAACTGCTGCATACTCCTGATCCCCAACCGCTAAGCTCGGCATAGCGGGGCATGAAAGTCGCAAACGATAGAGGGGCGATCTCGGTATGGAAAGGGGCTCGTTTGCCGCAAGGCATGATTTCGACGCGCTGCCGCTCAGTTCCGAGGTCGACGTCCGTTGCGCGCAATTTTCCGAAATTGCGGCGCTTTCGGAGATGGCGCACCGGCTGGTGCCGGGCGTGCAGATCGGGACGGCGGAGCTTGCGAAATATTACACGTTCGATCCCGCGAGCCTCCTGACATTCAGCCGGAAGGGCCGTCTGCTCGGCGGCATGGCCTTCCTGTTTCTCAACGACCGCGGACACGATGCGCTGCTGCTCGACGAGATCTGCCTCACCGCGCCCGAAACGCACTATCTCGCTTCGGCGAGGGAAGACGTTGCTGCCATCTATATCTGGGCGATTGCCGCGACGGGGCGCGGAATCGCGGGTCTCGGTAAGGCCGCGGCTCATCTGCGACAGCTAAGATTTCGCGGCGCGGATTGCTATGCGCAGCCGTCAACCGTGGCCGGACGCGACATCATGAAAGCGACCGGATTCGAACCGGTCCCGAGCTTTCAACCCGACCTGTGGTGCTACGAACGCCCCTGGCATCGGCAGTCGATGCAGATGCCGGGCGCGATCATCCAAGCAAGGAGTTTTGCAGATGCACGGCACTAGGATTCCTCTCGCCAAGCCCGACTCCCGCGCCATCACCATCCGCCTCGCGCGCGATCCCAGCGATCTCATGCTGGTCACCGCCATTCGCTCCGCGGTCTATCTCGCCGAGCAGGATTGTCCGTTCGAGGAGGAGTTCGACGGCAACGACATGGTCGCCGCGCATTTCATCGGCTATGTCGGCAACGAGCCCGCGGGTTGCCTGCGGGTGCGCTTCTTCGGCGATTTCGCCAAGGTCGAGCGGCTCGCGGTGCGCCACCAATACCGGCGCTCGCGCGTCTCGTTCAAGCTGGTGCAGGCGAGCGTCGACTATGTGAAGCGCAAGGGCTTTCGCAAGATCTACGGCCAGGCGCAGGACCGGCTGGTCGATTTCTGGGCCCATTTCGGCGCCAAGCCGCTCGGCCACAACCGCAAGATCACCTTCTCGGATTTCTCCTACACGGAGATGCTGCTGGAGATCGAGCCCGGGCCGGACGCCATCACGCTGGACAGCGATCCTTACGTAATCATCCGTCCCGAGGGCGATTGGGACCGGCCGGGCGTGCTCGACGCCTCGGCGGGGCGGGCGGTGACCTCGCCGCTGCGGGACCTCGCACTCGCCGATCGCTGAAACTGGTGCAGCCAAACGCAAGATCATGCTGGCATCCATCACCGACGACCCGCCGATCCTGGTCTGTGCCGATCTCCAGGTCGAATATCTGACCCCCGGGCGGCGCCACGTCATCCTCAGCGGCGAGGTGGCCACCATGCGCTGCCTGGAACTCCTGACGCTATGGCGCGACAAGCTCTGGCCGGTGATGCATCTGAAGCGCATCGCCCAGGCCGCCTGGTTCAATCCGGCATCGAGGCTGACCGATTGGATCGCCGAGGCGAAGCCGCGGCCTGGCGAGATGACGTTCGAGCATCCGCTGCCCTCGGCCTACAGCTCGTCGCGGTTCGTGGATTACATGTCCAATATCCGCAATGCCCGCTGCGTGCTGATCGGCTTCTCGCTGGACGAAACCATCCTGGCCACCGCCGTCGACGGGTTTCACCGCTGCCATCGCTACCAGGTCGTTGCCGATGCCGTGGCCTGCCGGCAGCCGGGCATGGGCGATGCCGCCGCCTATAAGCAGGCGGTGGTGAATGTTGTCGGAAATTTTGCTACAATCCAATCCAGCGCCGAACTGATCAAGACCAGCGGCGCCGTTGCGGTGTAGGCGGCCGCGATCGGCGGGTGGGGTGGGACATTGTCACGGGGAGAAGAGCTCAAGGAACTGGCGAGCGAGCTGTCGCGCGCAGCCGAGAGGGCGCGCCGCATCGGCTTGCCCACGACGGTCTACCTGCTTTCGATGGCACTCGTCGAGGTGAGGGAGGCTGCTGCTGTCGCCGCCGACGATGGCGATGACGACAGCGCGGCGTGAGAACTGCCAGTTCTGCAAGCTATCTGTGCGCGGCTTTCTGCAACGCTGCTGAGCGCTTGCTGCCGACGAATTGGCGTTGCAAGTTTTGCCTCGTCGCAATAGCCAAGTAACTCGATCATCTGGTGACGAAGCTGGCCGCGCCGGCGACGCGACTATTCGAAGGATTCCGCAAATGTCCATGCTGCCCAATTCGCAAGAGGCCCGGGATGTGGCCTACCAGCTCCATCCCTACACCAACGCCCGCACCCATCAGCAGGCCGGTCCCCTGGTGATCGAGCGCGGCGAGGGGCCTTACGTGTTCGATGCGGCGGGCAAGCGCTATTTCGAGGCGATGGCGGGCCTCTGGAGCGTCGGGCTCGGCTTCAACGAGAAGCGTCTGGTCGAGGCGGCGCACAAGCAGATGCAGGCGCTGCCGTTCTACCACACGTTCTCCGCCAAATCGCACGGCCCCTCGATCGATCTCGCCGAGAAGCTGGTGGCGCTTGCGCCTGTGCCGATGAGCAAGGTGTTCTTCACCAACTCCGGCTCGGAAGCCAACGACACCGTGCTGAAGCTGATCGCCTATCGTTCCAACGCGCTCGGCCAGCCCCAGCGCAAGAAGGTCATCAGCCGCCTTCGCGCCTATCACGGCGTCACCATCGCGTCCGCCAGCCTCACCGGCCTGCCGAACAACCACCGCTCGTTCGACCTGCCGCTGCCGAACATCCTGCACACGGGCTCGCCGCATTTCTACAAGGACGGCGCGCCCGGCGAGAGCGAGGAAGCGTTCGCCACGCGCCGGGCCGAGGAGCTCGACGCGCTGATCCAGAAGGAAGGGCCGGATACGATTGCCGCCTTCTTCGGCGAGCCGGTGATGGGGGCGGGCGGCGTCATCGTGCCGCCGGCAACCTATTGGGAGAAGATCCAGGCGGTGCTCAAGAAGTACGACATCCTGCTGGTCGCCGACGAGGTGATCTGCGGCTTCGGCCGTACCGGCAAGATGTTCGGCTGCGAGACCTATGGCATCAAGCCCGACGCGATGGTGGTCTCCAAGCAGATCACCTCGAGCTATTTCCCGCTCTCGGCGATCATGATGAACGACCGCATGTTCGAGCCGATCGCGGACGAGAGCAACAAGATCGGCGTGCTCGGCCACGGTTTCACCGCGGGCGGCCATCCCGTCGGCTCGGCGATTGCGCTGGAGAACCTCAAGATCATCGAGGAGCGCGGCCTGGTCGCGCATGCCGCCGAGCTCGGCGCTTACATGCAGGGCAAGCTGCGTGAGCTCACGAGCCACCCGCTGGTCGGCGAGGTCCGCGGCGTCGGCATGATCGCAGCGCTCGAACTCGTGCTCGACAAGGGCCGCAAGACCGCAGCTAGCACGCCCGGCGCGGTCGGCGGTATCGCCAGCCGCATGCTGCAGGAGCGCGGCGTGATCTCCCGCAACATGCTGGATGCCATCGCCATCTGCCCGCCGCTGATCGCGACCAAGGCCCAGATCGACGATCTGGTCGCCGCGATCGCGGGCGTGCTTAATGACATGAAGGCGGAAGTGGCGAAGCTGACGCCGGCGTAGGCTCGAGTGCGTCTGTGTGGCGGGAGCAGCCGGCCACACCCACCAGTGTCGTCCTGGCGAAAGCCAGGACCCATACCGCGTGATCTATCGATGGGGTTGGTAGGCGTACCGGGCGGCGCGTCTTCGCCAAACTTCTCCCTGGGGTAATGGGTCCTGGCTTTCGCCAGGACGACCGCGGGGAGGGACCGAGGCAGCTACGCCCGCTGAACCCCGATCACGCGGCCTTTCTCGATCGCCAGCGCCAGCTCGCCGCGCTTGAGCTTCAAGGCGGCCTCGCCGAACAGCTCGCGGCGCCAGCCGCGCAAAGCGGGGACGTCGGCCGCGTCGTCGGCCGCGATCTCCTCGAGGTCGTCGACGGTGGCGATCACCTTGCTCGCCACCGCATGGCGCTCGGCGGTCATGCGCAGCAGCACCTTCAACAGCTCGACGATGGCCGCGCCGTTCGAATTGTTGCGCGGCTTCTCCAGCTTCGGCAGCGTCGCGAAATCCCGCGCCAGCCCGCGCTCGACCGCGGCGACGATGTCCGCGCCCCATTTGGATTTCTCGAACCCCTTCGGCACCGAGCGCAGATGGGCGAGCTTCTCCAGCGTGTTCGGCGCGTGGGTGGCGATGTCGGTGATCGCTTCATCCCGCAGCACGCGGCCGCGCGGCACGTCGCGGCTCTGCGCTTCCTGCTCGCGCCAGGCCGCAACCTCCATCAGGACGGCGAGATCCTTCGGCTTGCGCACGCGCGTCTTCAGCCGCTCCCAGGCGCGCTCGGGGTGGAAGTCGTAGGTCCTGGGCGAGGTCAGGATCTCCATCTCGATGGAGACCCATTCGCTGCGGCGGCGCTTCTTCAGGTCGGCGTCGAGCGCGGCGAAGACGTCGCGCAGATGGGTGACGTCGGACACCGCGTAGTGCATCTGCTCCTTGGTCAGCGGCCGGCGCGACCAGTCGGTGAAGCGGTGGGTCTTGTCCGGGCGGTGGCCGGTGACCTTTTCGACGAGAGCGTCGTAGGCGATGCTGTCGCCGTAGCCGAGCACCATCGCCGCGACCTGGGTGTCGAACACCGGGTGCGGGATGATGTTGGCCTGATGCCAGATGATCTCGATATCCTGGCGGGCGGCGTGGAAGACCTTCAGCACGGCCTCATTGGCCATCAGCTCGAAGAACGGCTTGAGGTCGATGCCGGGGGCGAGGGCGTCAATGACGACGGCTTCCTCGGCGCTGGCCATCTGCACCACGCATAGCAGCGGGTAATAGGTGGTTTCGCGCAGAAACTCGGTATCGACGGTGATGACGGGGTGCTTGGCCAGCCGGCTGCAGGCAGCCGCGAGGTCAGCGGTGGTGGTAATCAAATCCATGAACGGCCCATGACACTTGATATCAGCCGTTCTGCCGAAAGTGCTGTGATGTCAAGGGCCTTGGAGCAAATTCGAGCCTTGCATCGGGCCGGAATCGCCCCTTTCCGACGAAATTCCTATTCGTAGCGGATCCGGTGCGAGGATTTGCGAGCGCAGGGCAGCGCCACCACGACCACGCACATGGCAACCAGCGCCAGCCCCAGGAACTCGAAAACCAACAGATCCACGGCGAAATCTCCAGAAACATTGATAGATTTGTCGGGGGTGCGTTGAGGGTCTGTTAATTCCAATGGTTACCGGCGGCGGGGCGGGCCGGATGGTGGACGGGGAGTTAACGGGGGCGGCGGGGCAAGGTGCGTAGGGTGGATTAGCCGGAGGCGTAATCCACCACTGTTCATATCCAAGGATGCAGAAGAGGTGGATTACGCCCGCGGACTGCGCTTTCGCGCAGCCGCAGGCTAATCCACCCTACAAAGCCGCGAAGCCCCTTACGGCAGCTTCAGCGCGGTCTCCGCGTTGTACGGCTTCAGCGTCTCATCGGCGGCCTTCTGGGCGGCGGCGAGGGCTTCCTTCGGCTGCTTCTTGCCGTTGAGGACCAGCATCACCTCGTCTTCGAGGTTCTTGCGCACAGGGACGGTCTTGTAGGTCGCGAACCAGGGTTTTGCGACGTCGAGCTGCTCGACGGCGGTCTTGGCGTCCGGGTTCTTGTTGAGGAAGTCGACCATCTCGGGCGTCTTGTAGGCGGCCATGTTGGGCGCGAAATAGCCCGTCGCACGGCTCCACCAGGCGCTCTTCTCGGGCGAGGTCATCCACTTGATCAGGGTCCAGGCAGCCTTCTGCTTGTCGGCTTCGAGACCGGCCGGAACGATCAGCGAGGCGCCGCCGATCGGCACGGCGTTGCGGACGTTGCGCGGGATGAAGGCGACCTTGTAGGCGAACTTGGCGTTGTCGCGCACATAGGTCAGCGAGCCCGTCGACAGCATCATCATCGCGGCGTTGCCGGAGATGAAGGAGGTGCTGACGGCCGGACCAGGCGTGGCGCCGGGCGGATGGACCTTGTACTTGGCGACGAG
The DNA here is from genome assembly GCF_018130765.1 of Bradyrhizobium iriomotense. Lineage (GTDB taxonomy): Bacteria > Pseudomonadota > Alphaproteobacteria > Rhizobiales > Xanthobacteraceae > Bradyrhizobium > Bradyrhizobium iriomotense_A. Next base: position 588,097 of record NZ_JAFCJZ010000001.1, on the reverse strand, counting down.
GTCGTTCCACCAGGAGAGCGCGCCGAGCATCGAGGGCGTGTCGTAATAGACCTCGCCGCCGAACTCCTCGTTGTAGTAGCGCCCGCCATTGCTCATGGTGAGCGTTTCCATCATCCAGCCGCAATAGTCATAGGCGCAGGGGATCGCGATGCCCCATTGGGTCACCTTGTCACCCTCGCGCTTGGTGAGCTTCTTGGCCCAGTCGGTGAGCTCGGCCCAGGTCTGCGGCGGCTTGTTCGGGTCAAGGCCGGCTTCCTTGGCCTTGTCGGCATTGATGTAGAGCAGCGGCGTCGAATTGTGGAAGGGCACGCCGTAGACCGAGCGGTTGATCACTGCGTTGCCCTGGAGCGCCGGGAAGAACTGGCCCAGGAATTTTTCTTTGGTGGTGCCGTCGGCGGCGATCAGGCTGTCGAGATTGGTGAGCTCGTTCTCGATCTGCATGTCGAGCAGGAAGTTCGCCGACATGATCACGGCGGCCGGCGGCTTGCCGGCCTTGATCGACGCGCGCGTCTTGATCAGCGTGTCGTCATAGGAGCCGGTGTAGACGGCGGTCGCCTTGACGTCGGGATGGGTCTCGTTGAACTCCTTGATCAACGTGCCCATGTCGCGGGCGAGCTTGCCGTCGACGGGAACGGGGAAGAACAGGTCGATCTCGGTCGGACCTTCGGCCATCGCCGGGACGGCGAGGGCGCCGGCCATAGAGCCTGCCATGGCAAGGCCAAGCATGAGCCTGCGGGAGAACAGCATCGGATAATCTCCTATTTGATGCCTGAGGTGACGAAAGAGCTGATGAAGCGCTTCTGGAAGATCAGGAAGGTGACGAGCAGCGGCGCGATCACCATGAGCGTGCCCGCGGCGATGGTGCCCCAGGCCTGGGTGCCTTCGGCGGTCTTGGTGAACACGGAGAGGCCGACCGTGAGCGGCCGCTTGTCCGGCGAATTGATCACCATCAGCGGCCACAGGAAGTCGTTCCAGTGGCTGGTCACGGAGATGATGGCGAACGCCGAGAAGCTCGGCATCGACAGCGGCACGTAGATGTGACGGATGCGCTGGAACAGGCTGGCGCCGTCGATCAGCGCTGCGTCTTCCAGCTCGGTCGGGATCGCCTCGAATGCCTGGCGCATCAGGAAGGTGCCGAAGGCGGAAGCGAAGAACGGCATCATCACGCCGGCGAGCGTGTCGTAGAGGCCGAGCTGCGCCACCAGCTTCAGGTTCGGCACGATCAGCAGAACCGGCACCAGCATCAGCTGCATCAGGAACAGGTAGAAGATCAGCGTCTTGCCGGCGAAGGAGAGGCGGGCGAAGGCAAAGCCCGCCAGCGTGATCGTGACGAACTGCACCAAGAGGATGCCGGTGCAGATGATCGTGGTGTTGAGGGTGTAGCGCGGGAAATCGCCGATCTCCCAGGCGTCCCTGATATTGTCGAGCGTGGGCTTCAGGCTCGGCATCAACTCGGCCATGGCGTTGATGCCGTCCGACGCCGGGCGCAGCGTTGCCACGCCCATCCAAAGGAACGGGATCAGCCAGACGATCGCGAGCAGCACGGTCAGCAGGAAGCCGAGCTTGGGCGTGATCTCGCCGCGGGTGGCGAGCGGGGCATCCTTCCACAGCGCATCGAGCAGCTTCATGGCCCGCCCTCCCGGTTCGCCAGGGTCCGGAAGGAGAGCGCGGTGAGCCCCATCAGCGCGGCGAGGGTCAGCAGCGTCGCCGCCGAGGCCTTGCCGACGTCGTAATGTTCGACTGCCTGCTGATAGATGTAGAACAGCACGAGGTTGGTCGAGTTGGACGGGCCGCCCTGGGTCATGACGAAGACGTGGTCGACCTGCGTCACCGCGTTGAGGATTGCGATGACGGTGACGAACAGGAAGGTGGGCTTGAGCTCCGGCAGGATGATGTGGCGAAGCCGCTGATAAGGCCCCGCGCCGTCGAGGTGCGCCGCCTCCATGACATCCTCGGGCACGGCCTGCAGGCCGGCGAGGAAGAACAGCATGTAGTAGCCGGCGTTCTTCCAGATCGTGATGATCATGATCGCGTAGAGCGCGATGTCGGGATCGCCGAGCCAGTTCGGCAGCACCGGCAGCAGCCGGCCGATGTAATAGTCGAGCAGACCGACATTGGGCAGGAAGATGAACAGGAACAGCGCTGAGGCCGCGACCATCGGGATCAGCACCGGCAGGAACAGCGCGGCGCGCAGCGCGCTGTTCACCGCATGGGTGCGCGACAGCGCCAGCGCGAACAACAGCGCAAGGGCGATGCTCGGCACCGCCGTGCCGACGGCGTAGATCAGATTGTTGACGACGGCGCCGGTGAACGCGGGGTCGGCGAGCACCGCGCTGATATTGTCGAGGCCGACGAAACGCACCGGCGCCTTGGGCGTGGCGCGCTGATAGAGCGCGTCGATGAGGACGCGCCCCATCGCGCCATAGGTGAACAGCGCGAGGAAGACCAGCGAGGGCAGCAGCAGCAGATAGGCCGGCAGCGAGGCTTTGAATCGGTCTAGGAACCGCTTCAGGACGTGCAGACGCGGTGCCACTGATGCCGCGACCGGGAGAGCCGCGGGTTCAGCGAGGCTCATCTCATCGCGCCGGGAAATTGAGCGCATAGTCGCGGCCATCCACTCCTGCCGGTGGCTCGAAGGGGAAGCGCAGACTGGTGTCGAGGAAGTCGTGGCTGTGAACGACGAGGTTCTCCCCGTCGATCAGCACGACGCCATAGGCCGGCGGCTCGTGGCTGGCGAGATGCTCGGTGGCGGCAGCGTCGATCTCGAACCAGACCTGGTGGTTGGTGCCGCGCAGCGTCGAGAACGGGATCTTGCCGTAGCTGCCGAAGATCGGCCGGTGCACATGGCCGAAGAAGAGGTGGCGGATGCGCGAGCGGTAGGGCGCGATGACTTCCGCGAATTCGGTGCTCTGCTTCAGCGCGATCTCGTCCATGGCGTGGACGCCGACCGGGAAGGGCGGGTGATGCATGAACACGACGAACTGCTGGTCGGCTGGCGCTGCAGCCAGCGTGCTTGCGAGCCAGCCGAGGCGCTTCGCGCACATCTCGCCGGCGTGGCTGGTCTCGTCCAGCGTGTCCAGGAACACGAACAGACCGTGCTCGGTGGTGCGCGTGCCCTGCACGAAGCCGTTGGGATCGCGCGGCGCGGCTTTCAGGCTGTCGAGACAGGTCACGCGCTTGTCGTGATTGCCGACCATGGCGATGTACGGAATTTTCAGCGCCGCCATGGCGTCGGCGAAATTGGCGTAGGATTCAGCCTCGCCCCAATGGGTGAGATCGCCGGTCACGACTGCGAAGGCAGCATCGGACTGGTGCTTGTTGATGTCGGCGATCGCCGCGTCCAGCCGGGCGCGCGGATCGAGGCCGTAGAGCATCAAGCCAGGGTTCGCGAGATGCGTGTCGGTGATGTGAATGAATTTGAAGGGCATGGCGCGCTTTATCGGGACGGTTGGAGGATGGGCGCCTCCGGCAGGACGGCCCTGCCAGCCCGTTAGAGCGCGTGTGTTTCAGTTTGATGACAGCGGTTCCCGGAGGCGCGCCGAAGGTGTGGACGTGCAGTGGACGAATGGAGGAGAGCCGGGCTGCGGCCGGATGCCGCCTCGTGATTGAGATGTGAGGTGCGATCTACCTTGCCGCGAAGATGCAGCTATGGTTTGCTCACGGCGCTCATTGAATTTGCATCACGAGATATTCGCATGGCGACGCCGCGTGTTCTCCGCAAGCTGGGATTGCTTGCTGCTTTTCTGCTGCCTGTCGTTCTCTCGGCCGTTCCGGAAGCGGCAAGCGCCGAATTCAACTTCGCCCGCTACAAGGAGACCGATCTCGACGAATTCCTGGCGCGGCGGCGACCCGCCAGCGGCATGGACGTCTACCCGATGTCGCCGCTGAAGCTCGATGTCACGCTGGCTTCTCACGGAGAGCCGTGTGCAAGCGGAGCGCTCAAGCGAGCCCTGATCATGGGCGGCATGCCCAAGCAGGATGCCGACGGCCTGCAGGCGACCAACTGCATCATTGTGCGCTCCGCCAAGGGAGCCGAGCTCAAGGTCTTCATCCAGGACGTGGTCTACGGCTTTCTTCCGAACGAGGTGCCGGTCGGCGACAAGCTGTCGCTGTTTGCGATCCATGCCTTTACCTCGCCTGAGGGGCCGGGGCTGCTGGTCAACGAGTTCCTGACCCCGCGCAGCTTTCCACGCGCCGACAAGCCCGCGGACACGACGATGACCGCCTGCGGATGCTGGACCCACGACGAGCATCCCGGCCAGGACTTCACCGTGGACACGCAGGGCGCCCCGGTGGTGGCCATGGCTGACGGTGTCGTCGTCAAGATCGAGACCAGCGAGCAGGCGCCGGCCGATCTGCCCGTCATCGGCGGCTGCGGCCGCTATGTCGTGCTCAAGCACACCTTTCCGAATGGCGGCGTGGTCTACACCCGCTACGTCCAGCTCGGTCGCATTGTCGGGCCGAAGGGCGAGCCGCTTGCGGTGGGAGCGACCGTCAAGGCCAAGGACACCATCGGCGAGATCGGCCTAATCAGGGTACTGCATTTCGAGCTCCGCCCCGTCGCGCCCGGCAACACGAGGAGCGACAAGGCCTGGGTCGAGCGCTACGGCAACGTGCCGGACATGGAATGGTCGCGCTACGATCCCGTCGATCCGCAGAAGTTCGACGTGGCATCGTTCGGCGGGGTGAGGAAGAGGGCGAAGTAGGGGGACATGCGTAGGGTGGATTAGCCCGCGGCTGCGCGAAGCGCAGTCCGCTGGCGTAATCCACCTCTGTGAGCCAACTTCAAGTTGTGCTATCGATTGCGAATGCCCGACTACCGCCGCGCATTCGTTCCCGGAGGATGCTGGTTCTTCACCGTGAACCTGCTCGATCGTCGGAAGGCTCTTTTGACCGACCAGATCGAAATCTTGCGGGACGCCGTCGCTGCAACGCGCCGAAGCCATCCTTTCGAGATCGACACTTTCGTGGTCCTGCCGGACCATCTGCATGCAATCTGGAAGTTGCCACAGGGCGATGCTGATTTCTCGGTCCGCTGGCGGCTGATCAAGACTCGGTTCGCCAAGGCATTACCCGCGAACGAGCGCTTGAGCACCGTACGTGTCGCCAGGAACGAGCGCGGTATCTGGCAACGCCGGTTCTGGGAGCATCTGATCCGTGACGAAGCCGACTACGCTCGCCATGTCGAGTATTGCTATTACAATCCCGTCAAGCACGGGCACGTCTCGAAGGTGTGCGATGTGCGCGCGGGATTATTTCCCGAGGATTGGGGTGGGGACGTCAGGATGGCAGGCGAGTTCGGCGAGCGGGCGTAACGGCCGCGTCAGTGTCGGTCTGTAGAGTGGATTAGCGAAGCGTAATCCACCTCTTTGCTTTTCGCTCGTTGAGAAAAGTGGTGGATTACGCCTTCGGCTAATCCACCCTACGCACCCAGCTTGTAGCTACGTCCCGCAAAACGTCTGCAGCACCCGCTGGTCCGGCAGCGGCGGATCTGCATAAGCCGCATACTCCGGCTGGTCTTCGTACGGCTTCGCCAGCACCTTCACCAGCTCCTCGAACGGCCCGTAGTCGTCGTCATTCACCGCGGCCTGGATCACGGCCTCGACGCGGTGGTTGCGCGGGATGAAGATCGGGTTGACGGCGTGCATGGCCGCCTGCCGTTCCGCTGCGGTCTGCGGCTCCAGCGCAATACGCGCGCGCCAGCGGCCAGCCCACTCGTCGAAGGCGGCGGGCTCCATGAACTGCGCGCGCACGTCGGCGCCGTCATCGCCTGCGGCCTCACCGAGCTTGCGGAACGTGAGGGTGAAGTCGGCCTGGTTCTTGGCCATGGCATCCAGCAGGTCCTGGATCAGCGCCTCGTCGCCGTCTTGCTCCGTGAACAGGCCGATCTTCTTGCGCAGGCCGGCTTGATAGGCCGCGCTGAATGTTTCGGCGAAGGCGCCGAGAATGTTCTGGGCTTCGGCGACCGCCTTCTCCTGATCGTCGGAGAACAGCGGCAGCAGGCATTCGGCGAGGCGCGTCAGATTCCACAAGCCAATGCGCGGCTGGTTGGCGTAGGCGTAGCGGCCCATCTCGTCGATCGAGGAAAACACCTGCGCGGGATTGTAGGCGTCCATGAAGGCGCAGGGGCCGTAGTCGATGGTCTCGCCCGAGATGGAGCTGTTGTCGGTGTTCATCACGCCATGGATGAAGCCGACCAGCAGCCAGCGCGCGATAAGCTCGGCCTGGCGCGCGACGACGGCGGCGAGCAGGTCGTGATAGGGCCGCTCCGCATGGAGCAGCTCCGGATAGTGCCTGACGATGACGTGATCGGCGAGCCGGCGGATCGCGTCGGTGTCGCGGCGGACGGCGAAGAACTGGAAGGTGCCGACGCGGATATGGCTGGAGGCGATGCGGGTCAGCACCGCGCCGGGCAGCGCGGTCTCGCGGATGACGTGCTCGCCGGTGACGACGGCGGCGAGCGAGCGGGTGGTCGGGATGCCCAAAGCGAACATCGCTTCGCTGACGATGTATTCGCGCAAGACCGGCCCGAGCGCCGCGCGGCCGTCGCCGCGGCGGGAGAACGGGGTGGGGCCAGATCCCTTGAGCTGGATGTCGCGGCGGACGCCGTCTTTGTCGATGACCTCGCCGAGCAGGATGGCGCGGCCGTCGCCGAGCTGGGGCACGAATTGTCCGAACTGGTGGCCGGCATAGGCCATGGCGATGGGGTCGGCGCCGGCGGGAACCGTCTTGCCGGCCAGGATCTCGGCACCTTCGGGGGTCGCCAAGAGGTCCGGATCGAGCCCGAGCTGGACCGCCAGCGGCCGGTTGAGCTTGATCAGCCGGGGGGCGGCCACGGGGGTGGGCGCGACACGAGCAAAGAAGCTGTCCGGCAGCGCGGAATAGGAGTTCTGGAAGGGGAAATGGACCGTCATGGCCTCAAGATAGGGCTGGAACGCCTGATGGCAAAGGCTCCGGCCCGGATAAGCCAAAAATGGGCGCTTCGAGCCAAAATCAGAGCGTTCCCTTGGTTGCCGCTTTGGGCCTCGTCGGGTAAACCCTGCCGCAACTTCGGACCGGTCGTTTCTGGCCGTCCGATTCGCTTCCTCCGACATTGATTTTGGGACGACCATGCATCGCTACCGGTCACATACATGCGGCGCGCTCCGCGAGAGCAACATCGGCGAGACCATCCGCCTCTCGGGCTGGGTCCATCGCGTTCGCGACCATGGCGGCGTGCTGTTCATCGACCTGCGCGACCATTACGGCCTGACCCAGTGCGTGGTCGACCCGGACTCGCCGGCGTTCTCGCTGGCCGAAAAGCTGCGCTCGGAATTCGTGGTCAAGATGGACGGCAAGGTCCGCCGCCGCCCCGACGGCACCGACAATGACGATCTGCCGACCGGCAAGGTCGAAGTGTACGTCAGCGAGATCGAGGTGCTGGGCCCGGCCGGCGACCTGCCGCTGCCCGTGTTCGGCGACCAGGAATACCCGGAAGACATCCGCCTGAAGTACCGCTTCCTCGACCTGCGTCGCGAAAAACTGCACCAGAACATCATGACCCGCGTCGAGATCATCAAGTCGATGCGCCGGCGCATGGAGGGGCAGGGCTTCTTCGAGTTCAACACCCCGATCCTGACGGCGTCCTCGCCGGAAGGCGCGCGCGACTTCCTGGTGCCCTCGCGCATCCATCCCGGCAAGTTCTACGCGCTGCCGCAGGCGCCGCAGCAGTACAAGCAGCTCTTGATGATGTCGGGCTTCGACCGCTACTTCCAGATCGCGCCCTGCTTCCGCGACGAGGACCCGCGTGCCGACCGTCTGCCCGGCGAGTTCTACCAGCTCGACGTCGAGATGAGCTTTGTGACGCAGGAAGACGTGTTCGCGGCGATGGAGCCTGTCATCACCGGCGTGTTCGAGGAGTTCGCCAAGGGCAAGCCGGTGAGCAAGAACTGGCGCCGCATCCCGTTCGCCGAAGCGCTGCGCAAATACGGCAGCGACAAGCCGGACCTGCGCAACCCCATCGAGATGCAGGACGTCTCCGAGCATTTCCGCGGCTCGGGCTTCAAGGTGTTCGCGCGCATGCTCGAGGATCCCAAGAACCAGGTCTGGGCGATCCCGGCCCCGGGCGGCGGCAGCCGCGCCTTCTGCGACCGCATGAACTCGTGGGCGCAGGGGGAGGGCCAGCCCGGCCTCGGCTACATCATGTGGCGCGAGGGCGGCGAGGGCGCAGGCCCGCTCGCCAACAACATCGGGCCGGAGCGGACCGCCGCGATCCGCGCGCAGATCGGCACCAAGGAAGGCGATGCCGCCTTCTTCGTCGCCGGTGATCCCGACAAGTTCTGGAAGTTCTCAGGCCTTGCCCGCAACAAGGTCGGCGAGGAATTGAACCTCACCGACAAGGAGCGGTTCGAGCTCGCCTGGATCGTCGACTTCCCGATGTACGAGTACAACGAGGACGACAAGAAGGTCGACTTCTCGCACAACCCGTTCTCGATGCCGCAGGGTGGTCTTGACGCGCTGAAGGGCCAGGATCCGCTGACGATCAAGGCTTTCCAGTACGACATCACCTGCAACGGCTACGAGATCGCCTCGGGCGGCATCCGCAACCATGTGCCGGAAGCCATGGTGAAGGCGTTCGAGATCGCAGGTTACGGCGAGCAGGAAGTGGTCGACCGTTTCGGCGGCATGTATCGCGCCTTCCAGTACGGCGCGCCGCCGCATGGCGGCATGGCCGCGGGCGTCGACCGCATCGTGATGCTGCTCTGCGGCACCACGAACTTGCGCGAGATCTCGCTGTTCCCGATGAACCAGCAGGCCATGGACCTGCTGATGGGCGCCCCGTCGGAAGCCACGACAAAACAGCTCCGCGAGCTGCATGTGCGGGTGAACCTGCCGCAGAAGTGAAAACGTCCCCCTTGATCTGGTCCGGCTTGAATCGCTCGGTACAATGATCCTGAAACACGCAGGCCGCCGGAAGGCGGCCTTCGGCATTTCAGGAAGGGAGAGCGGCAGTGGGCCATCGGACAAAGCAGCGAAAGGCACTCTCGTCTCCCTGTCCGCCCCTCAATTGCATCGAGTGGCATCAGGATGGCTCAAGGGTTGCCCCATAGCCCAGCCCCCGAAGGCTGTGTGTTCATATGACCGATGTGCCTGACGAGGGCTTATGACCTCGCCCCTCCGCCATAAGCCAATCCATGAATGTCCTGCCGGTTGGATCTGTTGCGAAATCGGTACGATAAAGCAGGTAAAATCCGGGTTCGACAAGGTCGCGTGACGAGAACGGTGTAGCCAGAACACCTGCCGCCAGATCGCTCTCGACGAGCGCGCAGGGCACGATGGCTGCGCCGAGGCCGTTGGTGGCGGCCTGGACCGACAGAAAGAAGTGATCGAATAGTGGCCCCGCCAACGGATCGGAGCAGTCGACACCATTCAATTTGAACCAGCGCGGCCAGGAATCGGGCCGGGACCGCATGTGCAAGAGAGGGATACTCAACAGGTCGCTAGGGCTCCTCAAATTTGCTTCTTCAAGCAGTCTTCTCCCAACGACGACCGTTGAAACGTCATCGAGGAAGCGGTCGCATCGGTGATCGGTCCGATCCATGACATCGCGCCGAATGATGATATCGAAAGGTTCTCCCAGGCCGGCGATTTGATCCGTCGCAGACGTGGAGATCCTGATCTCGATGTCGGGATACGCCGACTGGAATCCCGGCAGCCTCGGGATCAACCATCGCATGGCGAAGGAGGGCGTGGCATTGATCGTAACGCTGCGGGCACCGCCGCTGCGCTTGAACCGCTCCGACGCGATGGCGATGCGGTCGAAGCTCAGGCGGATGTCCTCCAACAAGGCGTTCGCCTCCGCTGTCGGGGCAATCCGCTTGCCCTTGCGGAGAAACAACGGTCTTCTGAAATAGTCTTCCAGGATTGAGATCTGCTGGCTGATTGCGCTGTGCGAGACGTTGAGTTCGCGCCCAGCCTCGGAGACGCTGGAATGTCGGGCTGCGGCCTCGAAGGCGCGCAGGGCCTTCAGCGAGGGCATCTGCCTCATTTAATTGTCTCATTTTCTAACAAAGATGTCATTTCTTCGAAATTGCCGATGGTAGCGGATGTTGTCAAAGGTCTTCTGTGTCGATGGCGTTGAGTGGGTGTTTCCGCGGGGTTGTCGAGGGAACTGTTTCTGTAAGTATATCTTACGAAAAAATGCCATCGTGAGCGGTCGGTGCGCTTCGCGTCACGGATGCGGGCCGACAACAGTCGTGAATGAGGGGGTAAGGCCGTGAGCAAGGGAAAACTTCTGAAGAGCCGGATGGCCAGCAACGGCCTCGTCCATATCATGGCATCGCATAGCCCGCTGTCAGCGCGGCTCGCAGAAGAAGCAGGCTTCGACGGAATATGGGCCTCGGGTTTCGAACTCTCGGCGCTGTACGGCCTTGCTGACGTGAGCCTGATCTCGATGACGCAGCATCTCGACATGGTGAGGGCCATGGCAGATCAGACTGCCATGCCGATCATCGCCGATGTCGACACGGGCTTCGGCAACGCCGTCAACGTGATCCATACCGTCCGGCAGTATGAGCGAGACGGTGCGGCCGCACTTGTCATCGAGGACAAGACCTTTCCGAAGGTCACGAGCCTCGCCGCCGATGGGCGGCAGGAGTTGCTTGGGATCGACGAGTTTCAGGGCAAGCTCGAGGCTGCCCGCCACGCCCGTCGCGATCCGGATTTCATGATCATTGCCCGGACCGAGGCTCTCATCGCGGGGCTCGGGGAGGCCGAGGCTCTGAAGCGGGCGGCCGCTTATGAAGAGGCAGGCGCCGATATGATCCTGGTCCATTCGAAGAAGCGAACGCCCGATGAGATCGAGGGCTTCGTGAAGGCCTGGCAGGGGCAAATTCCAATCGTCATCGTGCCCACGGCCTATCCCGACATGAATGCCGAGCGCATCGCGGGGCTCGGGAAGATCAGGATGGTGATTTACGGCAACCACGCCATCCGCGCCGCTGTCACCGCAATGCAGCAGGTTTTCGCGCGCATTCGTGCCGATGGAGGCATCCACAACGTGAACAAGGACATCGTGCCTGTCGAGGAAATCTTTCGATTGCAGAGGATGGATGAGGTCAAGCAGCAGGAAGCCCGTTTTCTGCGTTGAGTGCGAGGCAACGTCACATGGCGGCATTCATCGCCGCCACACCGTTGAAATGACGTTTTTCACCGGCTCCGGATGATGCAGGAACACGTCGCGACATGAGAATACTGGCCTTTAGCGACCTTCATAGGAACGGAGATCTGGCCCGAGAAATCCTCCGTGCCTCGGAGGATGCCGACGTTGTCATTGGCGCGGGCGATTTCGCGACGAAAGGCATCGGACATGAAGACACGCTGAGCGTTCTGAAGGAGTTGGCCGCGCCGACGGTGTTCGTAGCAGGTAATCATGACGTGCTGGCGAGCCTGCGCGCGTCGTTCGATGATCGAGCCAATATTCACGTTCTGCATGGAGAGGCAGTCAGAATTGGTCAAATCGACTTCTTCGGTTTGGGCTTCGAGATACCTGCCGGAGCGGATGAGCCATGGAACCAGCGCATGGAAGAAGCGGACGCGGCGGTCCATTTGAAGAAGTGTCCGCCACGCGCCGTCCTCGTGACCCATTCTCCTCCTTACGGTGTTGCTGACATTCAACGCGATGGAACGCATGTAGGTAGCCGCACCATTCGGGACGCAGTTCGCGACTCGGCTCCGCGCCTTCATCTCTGCGGCCATATTCATCACGCTTGGGGGACCTGCGGAATCATCGGCAACTGCTCGGTGCACAATTTGGGACCATCGTTGAATTGGTTCACCGTCACGTAGGGCCGGCTTGCCCACGAGAGGTCGTCTCATCCGGCGATAAGCCCGGCAACTGTCGGATTCTCCCGCAAGGCGAGGGGCCCGGTCGCGACGGTGGATGAGAACGTGCGCTTCCGATCGGTCCTACAACCCCGTCGAGGCCTCGATCCGGAACTGCGCCAACGCGACGATCGGCTCGTGGTTCAGTGCGTCCATGAGCTGAAGCACCGGCACCTTGCCGAGCGGCGTCAGCTTGATGGTCAGCGTCTGCCCCGACGTTGCGACGAAGCCGGCGAGGGCATCCACCGCGACCCTGGCGTCGAGATTGGCGGCTGCGATCTTCTCGCCCTGCGCCCGGATCATCGCGACGATGGCGCTGCGCGCGGCATCACGGCTGAGGTTCTGCATCCGCGAGAACTGCGCCACGATCAGATCGACGACGCCGCTGTCGCGCAACGAGAGCTCGATCGCACCGGTTTCGATCTGCTCGGCCTGGCGCATGGCCTGCACCGGATCGGTGGTGAACAGGCCGCGCGGCACGTTGGCGAGCGCGAGGCGGGCCTGCGCCCTGGCGAGATTGCCGAGATCGATGGTGGCGGGTGCGAGCGCGAAGGCGCCCGAGGATTCCGTCCAGGCCGCACCGAGATCGAGGTCGATCGCGAGCTTGTCGATGCCGGCGGCGGCGAGCGGCATTTGAGTGGGATTGGTCGGATCAATCGGGGCGACCATCTTTGCGATCAGGCTGGCTTTGCTGGGGATTGAGCCGACCAACTGGCCCCAGTTGAGGCTGAGCGTGTCGATAGTGCCCAGCTTTGAGTTCTTGTAGGGCGTAACCACACCCTTTATCTCGACGCCTTCGAGCACGCGGAACAGGGCAAGTATCTGGTCCGGGGAGGGCGGCTGTCCAGGATTGGTGAAGCCTGCCGCCCAATGCAGCAGGTTCGCCACGCTGAACGATTTGAGCGCGAAGCGCTCCATTTTGACTTGGCCGTTCGGACCCGGCGCATCGAGGCCCTCGATCGCGAACTCGCCCTCCCGATATTTGATGGACCTGAGCCGGGGCGTTCCTTGCGGGGTCGTCATCGACAGGCCGCCAATCTCGATCCTGCCGACGCGAATGCCTTCATAGAGCGCGGCGAGCTTCTCCATCAACTCGCGCGATTGCGCCGGCGTCGGAAGTGACGAACGATCGCTGGCCGGCAGCGCGGCGAGGACGTCGGCAATCCGGAATTTCGACGGCTGGAGCGCGATCTCGTCGATGGAGATCCCATCGACCTGCATCCGTATGCCCAGCGTCGACGTCGCCACATATGGTCCGGTCGAGATTTGTCCGTAGATTCGGTGATAGCTGTCGTCGCCTGCCTTCTGTGGATCGAGCGCGGTAGTGAGCGCGGTCACGTCGATGTCGTTGACCGCGATAGTGGAGAGTTCGCCGGTCAGCTTGTCCGCCCTGGACGCCTGCTGCACGTTGATGGTGAAGTTGGCGCGGTCCGCCTTCATGGCGCCGATCCGGCCTTGCTTCAGGTTCTGGATCGCCAGCCCGGAATAGGAGAACTCGCCGCTGCCGGCCGCGGCGCTGCCGCCATCGAATGCGAAGGTCAGCGTCGGGATCGCAACCGAAGATGCCGTCACGCTCGCATATTGTTCGAGCGCATAGCGATACATCTCGATCGGGGAGGCGCCTGCCGGCACATTGGGGGTGTGGAGGGGACCGGCATAGTCCCGCATGGTCAGCTGCGGGACCCTGTAGGAGCCTTTCACCTTCGCCGGCCCGATTTCGCCCAGCGCAAGTTCGAGACCCGCGAGGTCGATGCTATCGGCCGAAAAGCGGTTCTCGTCGACGAGGCGGACGCCCGTGCCCTTGATACCGGCGATCTTGATCTGCGCCTGTGACTCGCCGCCAGGCGTGACCACGATGTCATCGACCGTCACAGTCCGGCTCATGAGATCGAACGCCACCTTGCCGTGGCTCGCCTTGCCGCCTTGCTTGCGGATCTGCTCGAAGGCCGCTTCGACCTCCGCGGTGGCCCTGTGCTGGACGTAGAGATTGAAGCCGAACCATCCGCCCGCGGCGAGCACGGCTGCCACGACCAGGCCGATCAGGATGCGCTTCATTCCCAGCTCCAGTTGCTCGTTTTGCACTGCGCAACCTGCCATATTCGGGAAACACGACGCGGTCTAGGGAAAGCTATGATTTTCAGATATTTGACTGCCCGCCCTGTTGATGGGGCCGTAATCGGATGTTGCCACCGGGGCGCCCGCCGTGCTTCATCCCGTTTCCACGACCCGGAAATACCCTCCGCTTGGACGATTGCTCCGGATCGTGCATTTTGAGGCCGGTAACGCGAGGCGAGACACCGCATGTCGTCCTATTCTGATGATCTCCACCAGGCGGCGCTCGCCTACCATCGTCTGCCGCGCCCCGGAAAGCTCGAGATCCAGGCGAGCAAGCCGCTTGCCAACCAGCGCGACCTTGCGCTCGCCTATTCTCCGGGCGTTGCGGCTGCCTGCACCGAGATCGCCAAGAACCCGGCCGAGGCCGCCACGCTGACCACCCGCGCCAATCTGGTCGCCGTGGTCTCGAACGGCACCGCGGTGCTCGGCCTCGGCAATATCGGCCCGCTGGCCTCCAAGCCGGTGATGGAGGGCAAGGCCGTCCTGTTCAAGAAATTCGCCGGCATCGACGTGTTCGACATCGAGATCGCCGCCGACACCATCGACCGTGTGGTCGAGACGGTGGCGGCGCTCGAGCCGACCTTCGGCGGCATCAATCTGGAAGACATCCGTGGACCGGAATGCTTCGAGATCGAGGCGCGGCTGAAGGAGCGCATGAAGATCCCGGTCTTCCATGACGACCAGCACGGCACCGCGATCATCGTCGCCGCCGCCATCACCAATGGCCTCCGGCTCAATGGCAAGAAGCTGTCGGACGTCAAGATCGTGGCGTCGGGGGCAGGGGCGGCCGCGATCGCGACGCTCAATCTGCTGGTGTCGATGGGCGCGCAGCGCAAGAACATCTGGGTCTGCGACATCGACGGCCTCGTGCACGAGGGCCGCAACACCTCGATGGACCGCTGGAAGGCGGTCTATGCGCAGAAGACCGACAAGCGCACGCTCGGCGACGTCATCGGCGGCGCAGACATCTTCATCGGGCTATCGGCACCGGGCGTGCTCAAGCCGGAGATGGCGCAGGCGATGGGCGACAAGCCGCTGATCATGGCGCTCGCCAACCCGACCCCGGAGATCATGCCGGAGGAGGCGCGCAAGGTGCGCCCCGACGCCATGATCTGCACCGGCCGCTCGGACTATCCGAACCAGGTCAACAACGTCCTCTGCTTCCCCTTCATCTTCCGCGGCGCGCTCGACGTCGGCGCCAGCGCCATCAACGAGGAGATGAAGCACGCTGCCGTCGAGGCCATCGCCCAGCTCGCGCGCGAGGCGCCGTCCGATGCTGTGGCGCAGGGTTTTGACACCGGTGAGGCGGGCGGCTTTGGTCCGGGCTCGCTCATTCCGAGCCCGTTCGATCCAAGGCTCATCCTGCGCGTGGCGCCTGCGGTTGCGAAGGCCGCGATGGAGTCGGGCGTAGCGACGCGTCCCATCACCAATTTCGACGAATATGCTGCGCTGCTCGAGCGCTTCGCCTTCCGCTCCGGCCTCGTCATGAAGCCGATGTTCGCCAAGGCCAAGACCCAGCCGGTGCGTGTGATCTACGCCGAAGGTGAGGACGAGCGGGTGCTGCGCGCCACGCAAGTGGTGCTGGAGGAGAAGCTGGCGACGCCGATCCTGGTCGGCCGCCCGTCGGTAGTGGAGGCGCGCATCAAGCGTTTCGGCCTGTCGATCAAGGCAGGCAAGGATTTCGACCTCGTCAATCCCGAGGACGATCCGCGCTACCGCTCCTATGTGCAGTCCTATGTCGAGGTCGCCGGCCGCCGCGGCGTGACGCCGGATGCGGCGCGCACGGTGGTGCGCACCAACAACACGGTCATCGCGGCGCTCGCGGTGACACGCGGGGAGGCGGATGCGATGCTCTGCGGCGTCGAGGGCCGCTACATGAGCCATCTGCGCCATGTCCGCGAGATCGTCGGCTTCTCGCCGGGGATCAGCGATTACGCCGCGCTGGCGCTGCTGATCACCAGCAAGGGCGCCTTCTTCATCGCCGACACGCAGGTCCGCCCCAATCCGAGCGCGGAGGAGCTTGCCGAGATCGCCTCGCTCGCCGCGGTCCACGTCCAGCGCTTCAACATCAAGCCGAAAATCGCCTTCGTCTCGCATTCGGATTTCGGCAGCTACGACACCGAATCCTCGCGCAAGATGCGCCGGGCGACCCAGCTCTTGAAGGAGAAGCATCCGGAGATCGAGGCCGACGGCGAGATGCAGGGCGACACCGCGCTCTCCGCCGCCGCCCGCCGCATGGTGTTGCCGCACTCCAAGCTCGAGGGCGAGGCCAATATCATGATCATGCCGACGCTGGACACCGCCAACGTCGCCTATCAGATGATCAAGTCGCTGGCGGACGCGCTGCCCGTCGGCCCGATCCTGATCGGCCCGGCGCGCCCGGCGCATATCCTCACCCCCTCGGTGACCGCGCGCGGCATCCTCAACATGACGGCAGTCGCAGTCGTCGAAGCGCAGGAGCGCGCGGCACGACAGCAGCCGACGTTGTTTACCTGAGGCGCTTTCTTACCCTCTCCCCCTGTGGGAGAGGGTGGCTCGCCGCGTAGCGGCGAGACGGGTGAGGGGTTGCTTCCGCACACACGTCTCTTTCAGTTGAACCCGCGGATAGATACCCCTCATCCGGCGCTTCGCGCCACCTTCTCCCACAAGGGGAGAAGGGGGACCACACGTGTGGCGCGCTTTTGAATTGCTTTCAGTTTTCCATTTCACCGTTTGAAAAGCGCAAACGGACTCATCATAATCCCTCGCGCTTTCGTCCGAGTTCCGATTTCAAAAAGCCTGAGCCAAGAGGCCGATCATGCCAGCGTTCGTGACTTTCGGGCGGATCCTGTTCGCCGTGCTGTTCATCTACACGGGCGCCACCAAGCTGTTCGCCATCCAGGCGACCGCTGATTTCATCGCCACCAAGGTCGTGGTGCCCGACATCGTCGCGCCCTACGCCAAGCAGGTCGAGACGGCGACCGCCATGACCACGCCGCAGCTGCTGGCCATCGGAATCGGCGCCCTCGAGGTCATCGCAGGCCTGATGATCGCGCTGAACTTCGGTGCGCGCTTCTTTGCGATGCTGCTGATCATCTACGTCGCGGTCGCCACCGTCCTGTTCGACGACTTCTGGAATCAAGCGGCGCCCGACAACGCCAAGATGGTGGTCGACGCGCTCAAGAACCTCTCGATCATCGGCGCGCTCTGCATGATCATAGGCTACGGCCGCACCACGCGTCCCGCCGAGGCGGCTTACGGCGACGTGTAGCTGACGTATCACGCCTGTCGGCCTGGCTGGCATCCAAAGCAATCGAAGCCGAAATCTCGGGTTAGCGGCTGCTGACGCGTCGACGCTTGCGCGGTGTCCAGCTTCGCGCAAGGTCGTTGCTGGAGAGTGGTCGGGGCGAGGCGTCAGGCAAGTTCGAGAGCCGCTCGGCGTTCAAGCGGCTTGCCTGGCCGTATCGTTCGTCGGGGCAGGCCGCTTCGCATTCGCATCGATGATGGGCCCATCGCAATGTACGCCGAACAGTCGTCAGGATCTGTCACAGTCGAGGCCGGTCTCGCGCACCATCGCGCAGGCCGCTTGCCGCAAGCGGAGGCGATCTATCGGCAAATACTGGCATCCGAGCCGGATCGTGCGGACTGTATTTTCCTTCTGGGGATTGCTTCGCTCCAGGTTGGTCACCACGACAGGGCGCTCGATCTCTTCATCCGTGCCGTCAATCTCCAACCTCGCAACAGCTTCTATCACAGCAGCAAGGCTGCCGCTCTGCACGGTCTCGGACGAAGGGACGAGGCCATCGCGAGCTATCAGGAAGCGCTGCTGCATAAGCCCGACAATCTGGATGTGCACATCCAGCTTGCGAGCCTGATGGGTGAGTGCGGCGACGTCGCGGGTGAGGAGGCCCACTACCGGCTCGCGCTGCAATACGCTCCTGATCACGTCGATACCCGTTTCAATCTCGCCAATCTGCTGGTGAGACGGAAGCAATTCGGCGAGGCGGTCAGCGAGTTTCGGCAGGTGCTGCGGCACAGGCCGGATTTTGCGCAGGCTCATTTGAACCTTGGGGCGGTGCTGTTCGAGCTAACCGCTTTCGAGGAATGCGAGCGTTGCTATCGTGAGGCGCTGCGCCTCGATCCGACATATGCCGAGGCCTATTGTAATCTTGGTGGTCTTCTCACCAAATTGGGGCGCCTCGACGAGGCGGAGGTCAATCTTCGCGAGGCCTGCAAACTCAATTCGTCTTTTCCCGAGGCCTTGAACAACCTCAGTGAATTGCTGCGGCTCCGGGAGCGGCCGGAAGAGGCGGAAGCATGCTGCAGGGAAGCTTTGCGTCTGAAGCCCGACGATGTGCAGGCGCAAGTGAACCTCGGCAATGCCCTTCGCGAGCAAGGTCATTTCCACGAAGCGGAATCCTGCTATCGCGCGGCTCTCGATCACAACGCGGCTCAGCCCAAGGCGCTCAATAATCTCGGCGCCTTGCTGCTCGATCTTGGGCGGCCTGAAGAAGCCATTCGGAGTTTACGAATGGCAGTGTCGCGGAGGCCGGACTATCCCGACGCGCATTTCAACCTTGGGGTCGCGCTGTTGCTCGACGGCCAGTTCGACGAAGGCTGGCGGGAATATGAGTGGCGGTGGAGGCAGGACAGCAAGAAGCCGCATCTGCGCGGCTTCCGCCAGCCGCTCTGGGATGGAGCAGATATCGGTGATCGGGTCCTGCTGCTGCATGCAGAGCAGGGCCTCGGCGACACGCTCCAGTTCTGTCGCTTCGTGCCGGCCATTGCGGCGGGGCGGCGGGTCGTCGTCGAGGTTCAGCGGCCGTTGGTGCCGCTCCTGGCGGGGCTGCCGGGATTCGAGACCATCGTCGCCCGTGGTGATCCGCTGCCGCCGTTCGATCTGCACTGCTCACTGGTGAGCCTGCCGGGGGTCCTTGGCACCACCCTCGAAACCATTCCGCAGCAGGCATCCTATCTCCGGGCCGATCCGCAACGCACGGCGGCCTGGCGCCAGCGGGTCGGGCAGCTCGATGGCCTGCGGGTGGGCCTGGTCTGGGCGGGCAATCACACGATGAGCGGCGACCGCCGCCGATCCATGCCGCTCGAACGCTTCTCAGAGTTGGCGGACCTGCCGGGCGTGAGTTTCGTCTCGTTGCAGAAGGGGTCCGCGGCCGGCCAGTCGCCGCCGCCCGGTCTGGTCTTGCACGATTGGACGGAATATCTCCACGATTTCGGCGAAACCGCCGCGCTGGTCGAGGCACTGGATCTGGTCATCAGTGTCGATACTGCGGTCGCGCATCTTGCAGGAGCGCTTGGCCGCCCCGTCTGGCTGCTCAATCGCTTCGATCGCTGCTGGCGATGGTTGCTGAACCGCGACGACAGCCCCTGGTATCCGACGCTGCGGCAATTCCGGCAACCTCAGCCCGCCGACTGGTCAAGCGCCCTCAAGGACGTGCGCGCCCAACTCGAGAAGTCCGCTCTCGAACATCGCACGCGCTTGGATCGCTAACGGCGTCGTTGATTTTGCATGCCAAACGGGCGCGTTGTGCGCGGGTATCAAAACACCGGTACTGTGCATGGGGTTGTTCTTCGAGTTTTAGTCGGAAGCTCTCGCCGGCTGCCACGGCGTCACCGTCACGTCATGCGCCGCATCGAGCAGGTAGGGCGTGCCCGGCTTCATCCCGTGCGACGCCAGCACCTGGTGCGGCGTCCGCTCCGGCACGCCGACAAAGCAGCCTTCGCCGCCGGGTAGCCGGACATGGGGGGCTTCCGACAGCCAGAACGTGTCGTAGCGGTCCATGAACATGTCGAACACGACGGGGCCGCCGATGATCGCGACGGTGCCGGAAGCGACGTCGGCGAATGCGCAGGCCTCCTCGAAGCTCGCATGCTCCGGATTCCACAATGTCGCGTTCGGCATCTCCGGATCGACCGTGAGCGCCTTGATCTTGCGGGTCAGGATTAGCCGCTTGCGCTTCGGCGAATTCGGCTGCTGCTCATGCGAGCGCCGGCCGTGCACGACCAGCGCGGCACGATCGAGCGCCTGCTCGAAGAACAGCTTGTCGCCCTCGAATCTCAACGTCTCAGGCATGATGTGCGACGGATCGGCGAGCATGCCGTCCGCGGAGACGATGACGTAGCCTTCGATACGGAAAGACAAGCGCAGGCTATTCGGAAACGGTCGTCACCACGGAATTGACCGGGCGCTGGCTCACCGTCGGCAGCTTCACGTCCTTCATCAGCTCCTGGTCGTATTCGGGCAGCGACGATGCCGGGAATTTCGCGCGCATCGCCACCACCTTGTAGCCTCCGGCCTTCAGGCGCTTGAGCAGCTCGGGCAGGGCTTCGGCGGTGTGCTTCTGGAAGTCGTGCATCAGGATGATGCCCTTGCCCTTGGCGTCGAGCTTCTTCATCACGGTCTCGATCACCTTCTCGGGCTTGGAGGCCTTGAAGTCGAAGGAGTCGATGTCGCAGGAGAAGATCGCGGTGTTGCGGTTGCCGAGATAGGTGACCATCTCCGGCGGATGCTGGAGCGCCGGGAAGCGGAAGAACGGCGACGGCGAGATGCCGCCGAGCGCCCACTTCACCGCGGAAAGGCCCTTCTCGATCTCTTCCTTGCGCTGCGCTTCGTTTAGCTTCTTGTTGTTGAGGTTGGCGTGCGACCAGGTGTGGGTGCCGACCGTGTGGCCGGCCGCATAGACCTGCTTCAGGATCTCCGGCTCGTAGGTGGCGTGCTTGCCGATCGAGAAGAAGATGCCGGTGGTGCATTCATCGGCGAGCGCCTTCAGCACGGCGGGCGTGTTCTTCGGCCATGGGCCGTCGTCGAAGGTCAGCACCACCTCCTTGTCGCGCAGGAAATCGAGCTCCTTGAAATGCTCGAACCCGAAGCCCGGCCCGCCCGTGGTGTCGATCTCGACGGTGCGGGCGACACCGAGCGCACCTTGCGTGTTGCAGGCCGCGCGCGCCGGCTGCGGCGCCTGTTTCGGCGGGGGTGGATTGACGAAGCCTGCCGGCGCGGCGGCTGCTGCCGGAGCCGCAGCGGGCGCAGCGGCGGCCGGCGCTGCCGCTGGTGCAGCTTGAGTGGCGGCGGCGGGCTTGGCGGTCGGCGTCTGCGACCATGCCGCGCCCGTCATCGCTAGAGACATCGCGCTTGCCAAAATCAGTCCTGCCGCCACGCGCATGGTGTTGTCCTCGAGATTGATCCCGTTGTTCCGCCGTGGCTTTTCGCCTCCGGCCAAACCTTCCCGCCCCAAACGATCCTAGCCTAGATGGTGGGCCCTCGCCATTGCAACGGCTGTTTGGCATCCCGCCACAATTGTGCCCAACCGGATTGGCCTCGCGTCGTGTCAGCTGTCGGCCAGCGCTCTGGCGACGGCCGTCTTGACCCGGGTGTCGGTCGGCTCGACCGCGGACGGAAACACCTCGGCGATATAGCCGTCACGGCCGATCAGGTATTTGTGGAAGTTCCAGCGCGGAACTTCGCGCGGGCGCGCCTCGGCCGCCCACTTGTAGAACGGATGCGCCTTGGCGCCGACCACCACGGCCTTGGCAGCGATCGGGAAGGTAACGCCGTATTGGTGGTGCGCGGTCTCCGTGATCTCGCTGGTGCCGCCGGGCTCCTGGCCGCCGAAATCATTGGAGGGTACGCCGATCACGGTGAGTCCGCGTTCGCGAAACTCGCCCCAGAGCTCTTGCAGGCCGGCATATTGCGGCGTGTATCCGCAGAGCGATGCGGTGTTGACTACCAGCAGCGGTTTGCCCGTGTAGGCGGCGAGTCGGATGTCGTCGCCTGACAATGCAGGGAAGGAGAAGGCGTAGGCCGAAATCCGGCTCATGCCGGCATCGGCGTAGGCGCGCGTCATCGGCGCGGCGGCGCCTGCAAGTGCCGCGATGAGCAGTGTCCTTCGGTTCATCATGACGGCGTCCCCCGAAATGATCGGGGGGCATGTTACTCCGCCGGCACAGCCGGACCGCTCAATACCGCGTTATCGGGAGCGACGAGCTTTAGTACAGGCGGACGATGAAATCGGTGCCTTCGCCGGTCTCGCCCTGGTTGATGCCCTGGTCGGAGACGATGATTGAGCCGCCGGAGGTCAGCATCTCGTTGATCTTCGCCATGGTGTCGGCGGGGACCGAGATGCGGTCGAGCGCTTCGGCGGGGCTGTCCGGTGTCACCACCGGCTTTGCGGCGACGGGGATCACGGCGGCGCCACCCTTGCGGCGCGCAACGCGGCCGTCATCTTCGCGCGCGGCGGAGCGGGCGGTGACGGGCAGCGACACCACCGACCAATGCAGCGCATTGGAATCGGCTTTGTCGACTTCGGCGGTGAAGACATGCGTGCCGAGCGGCCGGTCGCTCGCGGCGATCGTCACGGGCACCTCGAACAGCGGCGAAAAGTTCTGCCGCACATAGAGCTTGGAATCCTTGCGGCTGATGAAGACCGCGATCTGGCCGGCCCGCTTGGGCGCGTCCGGCTTTGCCGCCGGCGCAGGATCGGCGAGGCGGGTCTCGTCCTTCTTGGCGTCCGGTGCGGGCGCCGTAGCCGTCACTGCGGCGTCGGGCTTCTTGGCAGAATCAGCCTCAGTCTTCGCCGTTTCTGACTTTGCCGTTTCTGACTTTGGTGCGTCAGACTTTGGTGTGTAGCTCTTGGCAGCCTCGACCTTGTCGTCGGTCGCTGCCGGAACCTTGGGCGCTTCCGCAGTCTCGGCGGTCTTCGTCTCGGACGTCGCCTCGGCCTTGTCAGTCGTCGCGTCCGCTTCCGTGCGGGCAGGTGCATTGCCCGTTGTGATGTCCGACATGACAGTGTGGCCGACCGACGAGCGCAGCTCCGGCACCGAATCTGCGCTGGCGGTCCTGGTCTCAAGCGGCTTGGCTTCAGTGACCTTGGCGGCCGCGCCCTTGTCGGCCTTGTCGCCGACATTGGTCTGCGGCTCCAGGCTGGCGGCGGGCTGCGGCGGCACGCGCAACGAGGCGAGCAACGGATGCTGGAAGCTATGCGGTGTCATCTCGCCGGGCGAGACGATGACGCGCGCGCCCATCTTGGTCCAGTTCCACATCTTCACCGCGAACGCCATCGGCATGCGGATGCAGCCGTGCGAGGCCGGATAACCCGGCAGCACGCCGGCATGCATGGCGACGCCGGACCAGGTGATCCGCTGCATGTACGGCATCGGGGCGCCGCTGTAGATGTTGGAGTGGTGGAATTTGTGCTTCTGGATGACGCTGAACACACCCATTGGCGTCGAATGGCCCTTCATGCCGGTCGACACCGGAGATTCCGCGAACACGCCGTTGCTGTCGTAGAGCGTTACCTTCTGCCGCTCGATCGAGACGACGATGACGAGGGGACCTTGCGGCTTGCTGCCGGCTTCCTTCTCGGCGACGATCTCTTTCTTGCCTGCGGCGCCGCGCTTCTGCGGCGGCTTCTGGCGCGGGATGTCGGGATGCCGATCCTGCCGGGCGTAATAGGACCCGTCGGAATAATCCGTCCAATAATAAAACGCTGCGTCAGCCTGGCTTGCCGTTCCGATCGCACCCGCCGCCGTCAAAATGGCGACCTGCCAAATCCGCATTGGCTTGGTAGCAAAACCGGACACGTTCACGCTGTTCATCCTCGAATCCATAATCCAAATCATTAGTCTCGCAGAGGGGATACGCGTTCACCAGCAGAGCGGTTCTGCCATCAGCTAATTTTGTCCAAGACGTAGCAAAAAAGCCTCACGGACCGGTAAACGGCGGCCGTACCCGGCTTGCCGTCGTCTTCCTGACCGGCCAGTCGATGCCTACATTGCGGGGACTTGTTACCGGAGAACTTCATGTCATCTCGTTTCCCCGGTCTTTCCGGCATCCGCTTGAAAGGCCTCGCTTTCTTCCTCTTGGCGCTGGCTGTGCCGCTGGCTTCCGCATCCGCCGCTGATGAGCCCGATCTGATCTTCCGCCGCTCCACCGTGTTCAAATGGATGAGCCCGAACGACAAGCTCGCGACCTATGGCCTCGACGACCCCGAAGTCGAGGGCGTCGCCTGTCACTTCACGGTACCGGAGAAGGGCGGTTTCAAGGGGTGGCTGGGGCTGGCCGAGGAGGTCTCGGACATCTCGCTCGCCTGCCGCCAGATCGGTCCGATCAAGTTTAGGGGCAAGATGGAGCAGGGCGACGATATGTTCCGCCAGCGCCGCTCCTTGTTCTTCAAGAAGATGCAGATCGTGCGCGGCTGTGACGCCAAGCGCAACGTGCTGGTCTACATGGTCTATTCGGACAAGCTGATCGAGGGTTCACCGAAGAATTCAACCTCGACGGTGCCGATCATGCCGTGGGGACCGGCTGACGCCAGCGTCCAGAAGTGCGGTGAATTCTTCACTCAGTGACGTACTGGCGTTCACTCAGCGACGCGTTGGCGGCTGACGCGCGGTTTTGCGAGATGCGAGCCGGTCAGCCGCACGAACGTTTGCGGCGAGGCTTCGAAGCCACGGCTTGATTGCAGCGCCATTTCGTTCGCCGAAGTGGCGCGGTTGCGAACAGGTCGTTGATCTCCGCGGTCCGTCCGCAGGTCCGCCTCGCGTAGCGTTGCGCGATCTTGCGCCATCATGATGGCCATTCCTCACTTGGATGCGGCCGGTGATCCCGGCGTCTCGGTTTCGATGGCTTGGGTCGCGGCCGAAGCGTCCCTGGTTCGACGGGACCCAGCCTTCGTTTGGCTTCTCTTCAGCAGAAAAACGTAAAACGCATGTGAAGCGTGCAAGGCGGGCGCATGACGCTGCCCGCGTCCGGCACAGTTGTGCGCTGCGACGGCGAGTTGTGAGGCCGCTTTGAGCCGCCGTGCGACGTGACTGAAATGATTGGTATTTTCCGAGAATTGTTTCGTCGCCTCGGACGGGACGAAACAATTCGCACGCGGATGAAACCATTTTCCGGTGTTGGCGCATCACGCGCGAAACCGCCCATGGTTATCAGCCTCACAACGACGACGGCGCACCGCCGGCCGCGGAATTGAGGGACAAGACCATGCGCGCGCTCAGCTTTATCCTTGCGTTCGGCTTTGTGCTCGCCGGTTCCTCGTTCGCGGGGATGCCCGATGGCAATCTTCCTGGCATCGGCACCTTCCAGTACTCCGGCTCGCCGGTCATGACACCGGCGCCGCAACCGATCCTTGTCGCTGCCCGCTTCTGATCGCCAACCAGAAATCAGCCGGCAATGGCCATCATGTTGCTTCGATTCTGCGCCGCGGCGTTCATCGCCCTTCTGACGATCAATTCCGTGCAGGCGCAGGTGCGCGCACCGTCGCGACTGCCGGATCCACGCAGCGAATTCGTGCGCCAGTGTGCGCCGCGGATGCTCGGACGCTGGGAGCATCCGGAAGAAGTCTGCGGCTGCTTGCATGACCATGCCGCCGCGGTCGTCGAGGACCGCGATTTGCGCGAAGCGCTGCTGCGTGGCATCAGCGAGACCGGCGTGCCGACGATCGAGACTGACTGGGTGCCGACGTCGAAGCAAAGCGAGATCGGCCCGACCTTCACCAAGATCGCAAAGCCCACGCTTCAGTGCATGTTCGATCCGGCGAAGTAGCTTCTCAGATCATCATTTCGTCTTCGGCCCGTGCCGCGGCACGCAGGAGCTTGTGCGCGTGACGCCCTTGTCGGTCATCTTCGCGCCGCGCACTTCCTTGACCTGACCGGCGGGACAGGTCCCGTCATCCACGAGCACGCGCTGGCCGAGCTTCAGATCCACGATGTCCTGCTCGCGCCCGATGGTGGCCGCGCGTGCCGTCGAGGCAAGCGCGAGGGAGATCAGGAGCGAGAGGCAGGTCGCGTGGCGCAGAAGCATGATGTGAGGTCCCGGCGTCGATGCCGCAATCTAGGGAGCGGCGGCCGATTCTCATAGTGAAGCTTCGTCACGCCCGACGGGCCGACTTGCCCTTTGCTCGCAAGGCCGCGCGCGATTCCCGTGCGAGCCGCTCGGCGGATGCCACGAGCTGCGGAACCGCATGCCCGGAAAATCCCAGCACGAAGCCGGGCAGGGGCCGTGCGCGCGAATAGGTGTCGGCCAATAGCCAGCCCTCCGCGCCGGCGGCCTGCTTCGCCTCGGCTGCGACCGCCAGTTCGACCGATGGATCGAACCGGGCGACAAGATGCAGGCCCTGTGATGGCACCGGCACGGACAGTACGCCGTCGGAGCTGGCTTCCAGCGTCCCGGCCAGTGCATCGCGCGCCTCTCGATAGAGCTTTCGCACCCGTTTCAGGTTCGCTGCGAACGCGCCGGAATTGAGCATGTCGGCGACCGCGCCCTCCATCAGCGTGCCGGGAAAGCGGTCGAGCGCGGCGCGCGCTGTGGTCACGTCGCCGATCAGGCGCTCGGGCAGGGCGCAATAACCGATGCGCAGGCCCGGAAACAGCGTCTTGGCGAACGTGCCCATGTAGATCACGCGCTGGAGATGATCGATGCCGGCGAGCGACATCAGCGGCGCGCCGTCGTAGCGGAACTCGCTGTCGTAATCGTCCTCCAGCACGAAGGCGCCGGCCTGCCTCGCCCAGTCCAGCAGCTCCAGCCGCCGCGGCATCGACATCTGCACGCCCAGTGGAAACTGGTGCGACGGCGTCACATAGGCCGCGCGCGCGGAGGGCGCTGTGGTGCGGCCCCTGGCGACGCGCATGCCGTGCTCGTCGACGGGGACGGGCACGGCACGATAGCCGCAATGCGCGATGGTTTTTCGCGCGGCGGGGTAACCCGGGTCCTCGCACCACACTTGATCGCCTGCCTTGAGGATCGCACTCAGCACGATGCGGAGCGCGTGCAGCGTGCCCGAGGTCAGCATGATCTGGTCGGGATCGCAGCGCAGCCCGCGCGCCGACAGCAGATGGTCGGCAATCGCAGCACGCAGCTCGCGGCTGCCGCGGGGATCACCATAGTGCAGGTGCTCGGACCCGAATGCGCGCATGCGGCGGCCGACGAAAGCGCGAAAACGCTGCACGGCGCGTTCGTCGATATGGGTGCAGCCGAGCGCGAACGCGCCTTGTCCTGGCGTTTCCACCTTCACTTTCGGCTTGTTCGGTCCAGCCACGCGCGCCGGAATCCGCGCGGCGACGAAGGTGCCGGAGCCGACGGTTGCGTCGGCAAAGCCGTCGGCGATCAGCCGCTCATAGGCGGTGACGACGGCGTTGCGCCGGAAGCCCGTTTGCTTCGCCAGCGTGCGCGAGGGCGGTAGCGGTTCACCGGGCTTGACGAGGCCGGAGACGATCATCTCGCAAAGTGCCTGATAGAGCCGGTGCGCGGCCGAGCCGCCAGCCGTGATGTGCGGGCCGGTAAGGTCGAGCGGCAGCTCGGGCTTTGACGGCGAAGGGGTCTTGGCGGCCGCGGAAGAATTGGTCGGAATTTTTCGCATGGAATTGGTACTATCGCAGACCAAATCCGCCGCTACAACTGCTCTGGAATTGTTCCAAGCCCGACAGGAGCGGCCGTGAACCAGACCGAGACCTCGAATTCCTATCCGACGTCAGCGCGCAATCAGGTGAAGCGCCGTCACGACCGCGGCTTCTACGATCACGACACCGTTCATCGCATCCTGGATTCCTCGATGCTCTGCCACGTCTCCTATGTGATCGACGGCCAGCCCTATTGCACGCCGACCTTCTTCTGGCGCGAGGGGACGAGGCTCTACTGGCACGGCTCGAGCGCCAGCCGCATGTTGCGTAACCAGACCAAAGGCGAGCGCGTCTGCCTGACGGTTGCCCATCTCGACAGTCTCGTGCTGGCGCGCTGCGGCTTCAACCATTCCGCTGACTATCGCGCGGTCATGGCGTTCGGCACCGCCTATCTCGTCACCGACGCGGACGAGAAGGAGCGTGCGGTGATCGCCATGGTCGATCGCTTCTTCCCGGACCGCACCGCGAGCCTGCGGGCGAGCAGCACGCAGGAGATCAAGGCAACCTCCTTCATCGCCATGGAGATCGAGGAGGCCTCGGCAAAAGTCCGCGCCAAGGGCGTGGCCGATGATGATGAGGACTATGAATTGCCGATCTATGCCGAGCGCATTCCCGTGCGCACCGTGCTCGGCGCGCCGGAACCTTGCTCGCGTCTGCTCGACGGTGTGACGCGCCCTGCGACGCTCAGTGGCTATTCGGAAGGCCGACTGCTCGAAGATGCATTGCGGGATGCATATTTTGTGGAGTACCCGAACGGCTGAAATCGGCTAGCTTGCGCGCTCCCTGAGGATCATTTGAATGCCTGGAGTTGCCTGATGAATGCCGAAACGCAGCAGCGGATTCTCGACGCCGTCGACGCCGGCTTCGAAGCCCAGCTTGCGACCACCCGCGATTTCGTCGCGATCCCATCGACCCGCGGAGCCGAGGGGCCGTGCCAGGACATGATCGGCGACCTCCTGCGCGCGCGCGGCTACGAGGTCGACGACTGGCACATCAATGTCGACGATCTCAAGGATCTGCGCGGCTTCGGCCCGATCGAGCACGATTTCTCCAAGGCGCGCTCGGTGGTGGGCACCTACTGTCCACAAACCAATGGCGGCAAATCGCTGATACTCCAGGGGCACTGCGACGTGGTGCCGGCAGGACCTTTGGAATTGTGGGACACGCCGCCGTTCTCGCCTGTCATCAAGGACGGCAAGATGTTCGGCCGCGGCGCCTGCGACATGAAGTCGGGCACCATCGGCGCGCTCTATGCGCTAGATGCAATCAAGGCAGCGGGCCTGACGCCGACCGCGCGGATCCACTTCCAGTCCGTCATCGAGGAGGAGAGCACCGGCGTCGGCGCGCTCTCGACGCTGCAGCGCGGCTATCGTGCGGACGCCTGCTTCATCCCGGAGCCGACCGGCGGCAAGATGGTGCGTTCGCAGGTCGGCGTGATCTGGTTCCGGCTGCGCGTGAAGGGACACCCGACCCATGTCGCCTTCGCCGGATCAGGCTCCAATGCGATCATGGCGGCCTATCATCTCGTCCATGCGCTGCAAAAGCTCGAGATCGAATGGAACGAGCGGGCCAAGGCCGATCGCCATTTCAAGACGCTGAACCATCCCATCAACTTCAATCCCGGCATCATCAAGGGCGGCGACTGGGCGTCCAGCGTTCCGGCCTGGTGCGACGTCGATTGCCGCATCGCGATCCTGCCGGGCTGGTCGGTCGCCGATCACCAGAAGGAGATCGCCGCCTGCGTCGCTGCCGCCTCGCGCAACCACCGCTTCCTCGCCAACAACCCGCCGCAGATCGAATGGTCGGGCTTTTTGTCGGAAGGCTATGAGCTGACCGATGCGGCCGAGCCGGAGGCTGCGTTCGGGAAGGCCTTCAACAAGGTCTATGGCGGCATGCCGGAGGATCTCGTCTTCACGGCGCTGACCGATACGCGCTTCTATGGCCTGAACCACGGCATCCCCAGCCTCTGCTTCGGCGCCAGCGGCGGCGAGATGCACGGCTTCAACGAGTATGTCGACCTGGACTCGCTGAAGAAGACGACCAAGGCGATGGCGCTGTTCATCGCGGAATGGTGCGGGGTGGAGAAGGCGTAGCGGTCGCCTCAGGCACAGCTCTCGTAGGGTGGGCAAAGGCGCACTTGCGCCGTGCCCACGAGTTCTACCCGACATGACCAAGTGCGTGGGCACGCTTCGCTTTGCCCACCCTACGGTATCTCGGCTGGAGCCCCTTTGCCCGAAACACGGGCTCCCCCAATCTTTTAAGCTTAAAAGAAAGACTAGGATGCCGGCCGCGGCGGTGGCAGACTGGCGCCCGGTTCGCTGGACGAGTCCTCGGGAGCAACGATGCGCGATTGGGATGATGCTTACGCCAATTCGGCCCATATCCCGGGCTCGGACAAGATGCCGGCGCTGTGGGCGGAGCGGGCGGCGGCCTACCGGGCCGGGCTGAAGGATTTTCGCGCCGACATCGCCTATGGTTCCGGTGAGCGCCAGACGTTCGACCTGATCCTGCCTGACGGCGACAGCAAGGGCCTCGTCGTGTTCGTCCATGGCGGCTACTGGATGCGCTTCGACAAGTCGGCCTGGACCGATCTGGCCGAAGGCGCGCGGCATCATGGTTGGACCGTGGCACTGCCGAGCTACACGCTGGCCCCTGGCGCGCGAATCTCCGACATGACAGCCGAAATCACCGCCGCGATCGCCAAGGCCGCTGCGCTCGTCTCCGGCCCGATCCGGCTCGCCGGGCATTCGGCCGGCGGCCATCTCGTCACCCGCATGCTGTGCGACGACAGCCGGCTCGAACCTGCCGTCTTCAACCGCATCGCCGGCACGCTCTCGATCAGCGGCCTGCATGATCTGCGCCCGCTACTCAAGACGAAGATGAACGACACGCTGCGCATGACCATGGAAGAGGCGAGCCTCGAAAGTGCGGCGCTGCATCTGCCGCGCGGCCATTCGCCTGTGACCGCCTGGGTCGGCGGCGGCGAGCGCCCCGAATTCATCCGGCAGGCCGACCTGCTGTCCAATGTCTGGACCGGTTTCGACGTGCCGACACGCCTCGTGGTCGAGCCTGCACTGAACCATTTCACTGTCATCGACGGGCTCAAGGATCCGTCGTCGCAGATCACCGCGCGCCTGATCGGCCTTGATTGAGGAGGCCGGAATGATCGATCGGGAGGGCCAGCCATGACGTCCAGCGATTACGATCCCGCAAGCGAAGGCGCCGAGACCGATTTCGCAAAGCGCATGTCCTATGGCGACTATCTCGCGCTCGATTCGATCCTCGGTGCGCAGCATCCGCTGTCGGAGGCGCATGACGAGATGCTGTTCATCATCCAGCATCAGACCACGGAGCTGTGGATGCGGCTCGCTATCCACGAGCTCAGCGCCGCGCGCCGCGCCATCGCCAAAGACGAGGTTGCCCCCGCCATGAAGATGCTGGCGCGGATGTCGCGCATCTTCGAGCAGCTCAACAATGCCTGGGACGTGCTACGGACCATGACGCCGAGCGAATATACACGCTTCCGCTCGCAGCTCGGCCAATCCTCGGGTTTCCAGTCGCGCCAGTACCGGCTGATTGAGTTCCTGCTCGGCAACCGCAACCATGCGATGCTGAAGCCGCACGCGCACGATGTCGAGACGACGAAGCTGCTCGAAGCCGAGCTTGCGACGCCCAGCCTCTATGACGAGGTGCTCAGGCTCGCCGACCGCAACGGGCTGAAAATGCCGCCGGCGGTGCTGGCGCGCGATGTCCGCGAGACCCACAGCTTCAACGAAGGCGTGCTGCAGGCCTGGCGTATCGTCTATGAGGCGCCGGAGACGCACTGGATGCTCTACGAGCTCGCCGAAAAGCTGGTCGATTTCGAGGACTATTTCCGGCGCTGGCGCTTCAACCACGTGACCACGGTCGAGCGCGTCATCGGCTTCAAGCGCGGCACCGGCGGCACCGGCGGCGTCAGCTATCTCAAGCGCATGCTGGAGGTCGAGCTGTTTCCCGAACTCTGGCGCGTCCGCACCATTCTGTAGAAATGCCCAAGAAATGCCTATGACCAGATATCGCGTCTATGATGACACCAAGGCTCTGTTCCATCTGCCCGAGGGCGTGATCTATCTCGACGGCAACTCGCTCGGTGCGCTGCCGCTGGGCGTTGCCGAGCGCGTCAACCGCGTCATCACGACCGAGTGGGGCGATGAGCTGATCCGCGCCTGGAACACCGCCGGCTGGTACGCCCAGCCGCGCCATGTCGGCGATCGCATCGCCCGGCTGATCGGCGCGGAAGCCGGCTCGGTGATGGTCGGCGACACGCTGTCGCTCAAGGTCTACCAGGCGCTGGCCGCTGCGCTCGACATGACCGCCTCGCGCAAGGTCGTCCTGTCCGACACCGGCAATTTCCCGACCGATCTCTACATGGCCGAAGGCCTGATCGAAACGCTCGGGCGCGGTCATCAACTGCGCCTGGTGGCACCGGAGGAGATCGAGGCGTCGCTGTCGGAGGAGATCGCGGTGCTCTACATCACCGAGGTCGATTACCGCACCGGCCGGCGCCACGACATGGCGAGACTGACGGCGAAAGCGCATGCGCTCGGCATCGTCACGGTCTGGGATCTCGCGCATTCGGCCGGTGCGCTGCCGGTCGATCTTGCCGGCTGTGGCGCCGATTTCGCCGCAGGGTGCACCTATAAATACATCAACGCTGGCCCCGGCGCGCCGGCCTTCCTCTACGTCGCCCCGCGCCACGCCGACACCGCGCGCGCAGCCTTGTCGGGGTGGATGGGCCATGCCAAGCCCTTTGCGTTCGAGCTTGCCTATGCCGCCGCCGGCGGCGTCGAGCGCATGCGTGTCGGTACCCCGCCGGTGCTGGCGATGGCGGCGCTGGAAGCTTCGCTCGACATCTGGGACCGCGTCGATATCGCCGAGGTCCGGGCCCGCTCGCTGGCGCTCGGCGATCTCCTGATCGCCGAGGTCGAGCGCCGCTGCCCCTCGCTGAAGCTGGTCACGCCGCGCGCGCATGAGCGCCGCGGCTCGCAGGTCTCCTTCGCCTTCGACGGCGGCTACGCCGCCATGCAGGCGCTGATCGCGCGCGGCGTCATCGGCGATTTCCGCGCGCCCGACATCATGAGGTTCGGCCTCACGCCGCTCTATATCGGCGAGAGCGAGGTGATGAAGGCGGCCGAGATCATCGAGGACGTGATCGCGGGTGAGGTGTGGCGGCGACCGGAACACCAGGTCGTGAATGCCGTGACGTGAGCGGCGAGCCGATCCCGGCGTTCACGCGCCGAACGTGCCGTAAGGCGCGAAATGCGGATCGTAGGACGGGCTCTTGATGATGCTGTGGAGCTGCCGGCGGCGAGCCCCCATGTTGCCGCCGTCATAGAGCGGGAAGCACATCGCATCGTTCATGAGTTCTGCCAGCGGATGCATGTCGGTGTAGCTGTCGACCCCGACCAGGCGCATGCAGTCGTAGACGACGTTCACGCAGGTCTCCGAGCAGAACACTTTCGTCATCACGGCGAGCTCGTGCTCCTTTCCGCCCGACAGATCGTATTGCTGGCAGGACTTCCAGGTCAGGTAGCGGCAGGCCTCGATCTTCATCTTGATGTCGGCGAGCATGTAGCCGACGGTCGGATAGTCGATGATGGGGTGGGGCCCGGAGCGGGCATCCTTCCTGGCAAAGGCGAGCGCGTGATCGAAGGCGGCGCGCATGACGCCGACGCAGGCGGCGCCGATCAGCGCGGCGGTCCAGGCGAAGTTGGTGGAGACGATCTTGATGCCGTCGCCGGGCTTGCCGATGATGTTGTCGGCGGGAACGCGGACATTCTCGAATTTCATCCGCGGCGAGATCGTTGCCCGGTGTCCCGCCGTGTCCAGAATTCCCGTCACCTGGACGCCCGGCAGGTTGCCCGGCACCATGATGACGGCGAGCGACTCCGGCGCCCCCTTGCTCGGATCGGTTCGGCACACCACGGCATAGAGATGGCAGTTCTTGCCGTCCCAGCCGGTCCCGTTCGTCGTGTAGTGCTTCTCGCCGTTGATGACCCATTCGTCACCCTCGCGCCTGGCAAAGGTCTTCACGCCGAAGCGCGGATCGCGCGCATCGAAGTTTGCACCGCCCGTCACCTCGGTGAAGGCGAGCGCACCGAGCCGGGTTCCATCCTCGATGAAGTCGGGCAGGAAGCGCTTCTTCTGCGCCTCGGTGCCGAAGAACACGATGGGTTTGACGCAGAGACCGGTCCCGAGCAGCGTGCTGGGCACGTTGACATCGACCGCGGCCAGCTCTTCGGCGGCGATGGCGAAGTCGAGTGCGGGAACGTCGGTGCCGCCGACCTCCTTCGGAAACAGCCCTTTGACGAAGCCTGCTTCGACCGCCTTCTTGTGAAACGGCCGCGTTGCATAGAAGCGCTCGTCCGGCTTGCTATACTGGCGGATCGTCGTGCGGACGTCCTTCAGCACCGTGTTCGCGAAGCTGCGTGCGCCGTCACGAAGTGCGGCCTGCTCCGGGCTGAGTACGAAATCGATGGCCATGGCTTTCCCCTCAAGACGTTTCCGCGCACCGCGGTCTCGTGGCGCGCATCGATTGGCGAGCGGAGGCTATGCGCGGGCGCAACGACGGTCTTGCCCGACAGCGCCCGGGCTTTGTGCTGACAGTGAACAGCCTGCATGGGGCAGTCGTTCTGTCTTATCGGTTGCCGAATGTTTGTGCTGAATGCTGGTGCTGTTCTGGCATGGAAAGTGCTTTTTCAGATGTCAGTCTCACTCTGTGTCGAGGATTTGCCATGGCGACCTGGACCACGAACGATCTGCCCGAGCGGGATCAGTTCAGCTATTGGAGAGAGGTCCTCTGCGAGGCCTATATCGCGCTCAATCCGGTGCGCGAACCCGCACCGGGCGGCTTTGCCGGGCATGTCACCGCCCATCCGCTTTCGACGATCAACGTCACCACCATCTCGTCTGGCCGTCAGAAGATCTATCGCGGGCGCTCCGAGATCAGCCGCATGCCGACGGAAGTCTATTTCCTCAATCTGCAGCTCCGGGGGCAATGCTGCATGCAGCAGGGCGGTCGCGCCGCGCTGCTCAATCCCGGCGAGTTCTCGATCGTGGATTCGACGGAGCCTT
This sequence comes from Bradyrhizobium iriomotense, assembly GCF_018130765.1. Classification (GTDB taxonomy): domain Bacteria; phylum Pseudomonadota; class Alphaproteobacteria; order Rhizobiales; family Xanthobacteraceae; genus Bradyrhizobium; species Bradyrhizobium iriomotense_A. Next base: position 553,612 of record NZ_JAFCJZ010000001.1, on the reverse strand, counting down.
ATCTCAACGACTACTGCAGTGATGATTGGGAGCAGTACTCGTTCCGGATTCCGCGGCATCTGCTGCGTCCGCTGCTGCGCAATCCCGAGAAGGCGACGGCCACGATCGTCGCCGACAATGGCGGCATCAGTACGGTCGCCATCGATCTGCTCAAATCGATCGTACGCAATGTCGAGGGACTTTCGCCGACCGGCGCAACGCTGAGCAGCAGCATGGTCGAGCTCGTGGCGATGTCGCTCGGTGCGACGCAGGCCGCCCAGGAGATGGCGCCGGGCTCCGCGCGGCAGGCGCTATGTGCCTCGCTGGTCTCTCACATCGAGACCAACGTCGCCGATCCCGAGCTGGCGCCGGCCAAGGTCGCCGCCCATTTCGGCATCTCCGTGCGCTATCTGCACAAGGTGCTGGAGGAGGGCGGTCGCTCGTTCGGCCGCCTGGTCCTGGAGCAGCGTCTCGAGCGTTGCGCCAGGGATTTCGTGAAGCAGACGGCGGACAGCGAGACGGTGACCGAGATCGCCTTGCGCTGGGGCTTCAACGACCTCTCGCATTTCAGCCGGACATTTCGCCAGCGGTTCGGAAAGACGCCGCGGGAATATCGCAGCGAGGGTGCGTGAACCGCCGGCGTCGCGTCAGGCGGCTCGCTCCAGCCGCCTGAATGCGCTGTCCATGTAGAGCAGGGGATCGACATCCTGCTCGGCGAGCGCGACCTGCAAGACCTCGCCCAGGAAGATGGTGTGGGTCTCGTAGGCGAGCCGCTGCACCACCTTGCAATCGAACGCGGCGAGCGCCGAAGCCAGCACGGGCGCGCCGGTGATTTGCGTCTGCCAATCGCCGGACGTGAAGCGCTCTGCGCGGCGTGCTGATTGTGAAAAGACGTCGACAAGTTCGAGGTCGGCGGCGGTCAGCAGGTTGACGGCATAGATGCCGGATCGATCGATGACATCGTGCGCCGAGGCGCTCCGGTTGATGCAGACCAGCAGGGTCGGCGGCGCCGTGCTGACCGAGCTGATCGCGGTTGCGACCAGCCCGGCGCGCTGTCCGGCTGCGGCGCTCGTGATGAGCGCGACGCCGGAGGCAAATCTCCGCATGCCCGACTTGAAGGCGTTGGCCCTCGACATCGCGTCGAAGGCAGGCTCGGAACGGTCCATGACAGTCTCATTCCTCATGCGCGTTCCGTCTGCCACTTGACGCCGGTGCTGCCCGCGCTCTTCTCGCCGCCGCCCTTGAAGGCCCCGCGATAGCGCGCAGCGGGGTGGCGCTCGTTCAGCCGGCCGCCGCTGCCGGGGAACATCTTTTCGCGCAACGTGCCCGGTGCGTATTCGCGCTGGGCAAGGCCGCGTTTCTGGAGCACCGGAATCACGTGCTCAATGAAGTCGCGATAGGAGCCTGGAAAATACTGGCAGATCATGTTGATGCCGTCGACGCCCGCATCCTGCCAGGCTTCGAGCTGGTCGGCGATGCTCTCGGGCGTGCCGACGATGCGGCTGTTGTAGGACAGCGCGTAAGCGAGGTCCTGGACGCGCGCTTTCTTGCCGGGATTGCTGGCCTCGAACATGCTGATGAATCCGCGCAGGCCCTCGATGTTGGCCTGTTCGATCGGCATGTCGCGATCGAGCATGCCGAGGTCGATGCCCATGTCCCGGCTGATGTGTGCGGCGAGGCCGTCATAGCTGACGCCCTTGTCGATCTCGTCGGACTTGCGCCACGCTTCTTCCTCCGTGCTGCCCACGACGAAAGAGAAGCCCTGGATGAATTTCAGGTCCTCCGGCCGTCGTCCGTTCGCTGCCGCGACGGCGCGGGTCGCCGCGATGCCTTTGCGCGCGCCTTCGATGGTCGGATAGAGCACGAAGGTGCCTTCCGCGTTGCGCGCGGCGAAGGACTGACCGACCGGCGAGGCGCCGGCCTGGTAGAGCACCGGCGTACGCTGCGGCGAGGGCGAGCAGAGATGCGGCCCCAGCACCCGGTAGCGCTCGCCGGAATGATAGATGCGGTGGATCTTGCTCGCATCGGCATAGACGCCGTTCTCCCTGTCGCCGAGCACCGCGCCTTCGTCCCACGAGCCTTCCCAGAGCTTGTAGACGACCTCCATGTATTCATCGGCGCGGCGGTAGCGCTCGTCATGCGGGATGATCTCGTCGAAGCCGAAATTCTGCGCGGCGTTATGGCTGACGCTGGTGACGATGTTCCAGCCGATGCGCCCGTTGCTGAGATGATCCAGCGTCGACAGCCGCCGCGCGAAGCTGAATGGATGCTCCGACATGATGGAGCTGGTGAAGGTGAGGCCGAGGTTCTCGGTGACGCCGATCAATACCGCGGACAGCGCGGCGGAATCGTTGCAGGGGATCTGCAAGCCTTCCCTGATGTAGGTGTCCCATGATCCCTTGTAGGCCGGGTCGATGCCGATGACATCGGCGAGGAACAGCGCGTCGAAGCAGCCTTGCTCCAGCAGCTTGGTCAGCTCGATCCAGGTGCTGAGCTTGTCGAAATGCATCTGCGTGCTGTCGGGGTGGCGCCACAGTCCGTGATAGATGTGGGAGACGACGTTCATCGAGAAGCAGTTGAGGATCAGACGATTGCGCATGGACAGGCCCCTGGGTTGGTTTCGTCGGATCAGAGGCTAGCGACGTGCGGACAGAGCGTCTTGCTTACGCGCGCCCGGCGTTTGTGCTGGGAGGGAACAGCTGGGGCAGGCTGGGCGCGCGATGCTTGAAGATTGAGTTCGGTATTTCAAGGAGCGTCATTGCGAGCGTAGCGAAGCAATCCAGAATCTTTCCGCGAAGGCAGTCTGGATTGCTTCGCTGCGCTCGCAATGACGAGGTTGGAGCACCCGCATGCTCCAATTGATCACCGTCACCCTGAGGCGCGAGCCGCGGTGCGCAGCAGCGCGAGCGAGCCTCGAAGGGCGACGGCCCGTGGCTGCATCTCGGCCGTTCATCCTTCGAGGCTCCCCGTGCGCCGCTTTGCGCCGCACGGCTCGCACCTCAGGATGAGGGGGCTAGAGAGTCGTCGGCAAATTCACTCGTGCTCGCCCCACAGCGCCTTCACGATCGCATCAAGCCCGTCCGTCAGCGCCGCCGGTCCCGGCTGCAATATGATCGGCGACTTGATCTCGACAATGCGGTCGTTACGCACGGCTGGAATTTCGCTCCAGCCCTCGCGCGCGCGAATGCGGGCAGGGACGACCTTCTTGCCACACCATGATGCGAGGATCACATCAGGCGCAGCCTTACGCACGGCATCCGGTGAAATGATGCGATCCTTCGCGGCCTGCCGATGCCGCAACTCGGTAAACACATCCGTGCCGCCGGCGATCTCGATCAGTTCGGAGACCCAGCCGATGCCGGAGATCAACGGATCGTCCCACTCCTCGAAATAGACCTTTGGCCGCGGCGAGGGGCGTGGCGTTGCTGCAATCGTCGCCAGGCGACGCTCAAAGCCTTGCGCGAGTTGGTCCGCGCGTTCGACCGCACCGACCAGCGCACTCAGCGTCCTGATCATCGCCAGAATCCCAGCGACGTCACGCTGGTTGAAGACATGGACATCAACGCCCGCGCGGACGAGATCGGCAACGATGCCGGCCTGAAGATCGGAGAATGCGAGCACCAGGTCCGGCTCCAGCGCCAGGATCTTCGGGATGTCTGCGGAGACGAAGGCCGACACCCGCGGCTTCTCACGGCGGACCTGGGGCGGACGGACGGCGTAGCCGGACACGCCAACGATGCGGTCCTGCTCGCCGAGCAGGTAGAGTGTCTCGACCGTCTCTTCGGTCAGGCAGACGATGCGGCGGGGCGGGTAGTGGCGCATGGTGGACCATATGCACTCATGCCGCGGATGAAGTCACGGCAACCATTACCTCGGACGTCATTGCCTTGCCGCGCGAAGCAATTCACCTTGAGAACACAAGGAATTGGGAGGAGATTCGATGACGCCGCTCGAGAAACTTAAAGCGATGAAGATGCCGTTCGCCGAGCTCAAAGGCGTCGAGTTCGTCGAGGCCGGGAAGGACCGCGTGGTGGCGCGGATGATGGTCCGGCCTGATCTCTGCACGCTGCACCACACCATCCACGGCGGCGCGGTGATGGCGCTGGCTGATTCCGTCGGCGCCGCGGCAACCGTGATCAACCTGCCCGAGGACGCCAAGGGCACGACCACGCTGGAGAGCAAGACCAATTTCATCGGCGGGGCCAAGGAGGGGGCCACGGTGATTGCCACCGCCACCCCGGTCCACCGGGGCAGGCGGACCCAGGTCTGGACCACCCGGCTGGAGACCGAGGATGGCAAGCTGGTGGCCGTGGTGACCCAGACGCAGCTGGTCCTGTAAGACTACGGAGTCTTTGATTTTGTTAACGAAATAGTTGTTCACGATGCCGCTAAGTTGGGCAGGTTCCCGCCTTGAAAAACGTGTTGCGATGCACAATATAAGGGGCCTAGGGATTCGAACGCCTCCTCGAGGGACACCAAGAGGAGTTTTGACGTGGTACTTCAAGAGACCGTCCGCACTGCCCCGGGCTATGTGCGGACCCTGATTCAGCAGGAAGAATTGCCGCTTTTGCGCGATCACCTGCTGAGACTCGATGCCGAAAGCCGGCACGACCGTTTCAACGGCTTTCTCGACGACAGCTTCATCGAGCGTTACGCCGCCCGCTGCGCCGAGGATGGCACTGTCATCGTCGCCTATATCGTCGACGGCGTGGTCCGCGGTGCGGCTGAGCTGCATCCGCCGGAAGATGGTTCACTGCCCGAGGTCGCTTTCAGCGTGGAGGCTTCCGCACGCCGCCAGGGCGTCGGCACCGTGCTGTTCCGCCGCCTGATCGCGGAGGCGCGCTGGAAGGGATACAAGCAGCTGCGCATCACGACGGGTGCCGAGAATCACGCGATGCGGGCGCTCGCCAGGAAGTTCGGTGCGCATCTGGCCTTCCGCCACGGCGAATCGACCGGAACGATCGATCTGGCCAAGACGCCCGAGGCGGAGTTGGCGGATCTCGCGGCCGCGCCGTTCACGGCGGGCCGGGCTCTGCTCAGCTTCAACTCGACCTGCTGGAAGATCATCTCCAGCATGTACGGCAATCGCGCCGCCTAGTTCAAAGAGCGGATCGGAATCAAAAAGCGGACCGGCAAAACCGGTCCGCTTTTGTGTTTCGGATCGAAAGATAAACGGCTCAGGTACCGGTGCGCGTAGCGGTGCTGAAGCGGCGAACGACGCGGCGTTCGACCACCACCGAGCGCTGCGCGCCCTGTTCGCCGGCGATCACGCGCGTGGCGGTGATGCGGCTGTTGGTGCGGGCCTGCTTCTTCACCTCGGCCTGGACGACATCGAGCGGCATCCCCATCAGAGCTGCGGCGATCTCGGCCTGCTGCTCCTGGTCGTCGGTGATTCCGACGGCGGCGAAGATCGCCTCGTCCAGGGTCGGCGGATCGTGACGCACGCGCCGCGTGCCATATTTGGTATTCCAGTCTGCGCTCATGGTAGCCTCATTTCGATCCGGGATACCTAGTGCCGCCTATGTTGCATTGCAATATGAATTTGGTGTGGCATCTCAGCTATTCACCGCTTGCATCGATCCGGCGTCAGGGCGGTGACGGAGCACCTGCATCGGCCTCGACCCGTTGCTGTGGCCAGCGCTTCAGCGCGGCGTGTCCAGCCTCGGTGAGCCCGTAGATTCCCCGTTCGGCGCGCTCGAACCAGCCATACACATTGTTAAGCAAGATCTTGCCGGCATCGGGACACCGCACGCGCAGCTCGCGTACGGGCCGCGGGCCTGTCGCGAGTTCCGACGCGCAAGCCAGTGCCTGCTGCCGGTAGGCCGTCATGATCGGCGCGCGCGTGCTGCCGCCGAGCACCGGATCGCCCTGGCGGCGCTGATGCTCGGCCACGAGTCGCGAGCGAATCTTCGGCTCGCGCCGCGGGGCCGCCGTCGGCGGCTTGACCAGAACCTCGACCTGGCCACGGTCGGTCACCCCCAGCATGCCGAAGCCGAGGCGGCGGCAGAGATTGCGGTAGCGTGCGTCGCTCTCGCGCCCCTTGCCACGCGCGGACATTCTTGCGGCGATCCAGACCTCGTCGCCGGCCGGCGCACGGTCGACCGCCTGCAGGATCAGCTCGAGATTGAAGGCGAGCTTGAGCTCGCCGATCACCACGACAGGCGGATCGCCAGCGCTGAGGCCGACGAGATCGCAGCCCCCGATCTCGCCCTTGACCGTGAAGCCGAGCTCTTCGAGGAAGCGTTTGACGGGCAGGTAGAGCGCGGTTTCCAAGGGTGGTCCGATCGAAGAATCAGTTGCGTGCAGTCTAGAGCCTTCTCGGCTCCGATTGAATCCGAGGCGTGCCCGGACGTTTCGATCTGAACGCAGCTACACTCGCCCGCCGACCGGGATCAACGCGCCGGTGACGCCGCTGGCGGCATCGCTGGTGAGGAACAGGATCACCTCTGCGAGCTCCTGCGGGCTCACCCACTTGGAAAAATCCGCCTTCGGCATGTCGGCGCGGTTGGCCTTGGTGTCGATGATCGAGGGCAGCACCGCGTTCACGGTGATCTTGCCCTTCCACTCGCTGGCGAGTGCCTCGGTGAGACGATGCACGCCGGCCTTTGAGGCGGCATAGGGGCCCATGCCGTTGCCGGCCTGGAGTGCGCCCATGGCGCCGATGTTGACGATGCGACCCGCTCCGGACGCGGCGAGATGCGGCAGCGCCGCGCGCGAGGTGTTGAGCGCGGTGAGCACGTTCAGCGCATACATGCGTTGCCATGTCGTGATATCGCCGTCGCCGACGGTCTCGAAGGCGAAGCCGCCGGCGATGTTGATCAGTGCGTCGAGCCGGCCGAAATGCTTCGCCGCCGCATCGATCGCCGTCTTCGCCTGCGCCGCGTCGGACAGATCGACGCCGCCGATCTCGATGCGCTCGGGCGTCGCTGACAGTTGCGAGGGCGCACGATCGATGCCGGCGATGCGCGCGCCGCGAGACTGCGCGATGTCGGCAACCACTTTGCCAAGCGCGCCGAGCACGCCGGTGACGACCAGAACCTTGCCTTGCATCATCGTTCTCCCGGCGCAGCCGCTAGGCTTGCAGATAGCGCGCCTTCAGTGCGGTGCGCTCTGCTGTGCCGAGCTTGAGCCCATCGCGCAAGTAGGTTTCGAGATCGCCATAATCGCATCCGACGGCTTCGAAGGCGGCCGCCAGGTACGAGGCCTCGACCGAGCCGATCGCGTCGAGAACGTCGGCGGGGAGGTCGGCGGCGTTCGACGGGTCGCGCTTGTAGTGGCGGTTGGTCAAAAGGTAGTCTTCGGCAATGACGTCGTCGGCGACGCCCAGCGCGTGCAGGATCAGCGCGCTGGCAAAGCCGGTGCGATCCTTGCCGGCGGTGCAGTGGATCACGAGCGGCGCGCGGTCTTCGAGCAGATGGCCGAACAGCGCACGAAAGCTGTGCGTGTTGTGGCGAACATAGTTGCGGTAGGACTCGCGCATCAGCTCGAGCGCGACCGGTGCGGTCAGTGTCCCCCTCGCGATCTCGGCGCGCAGCGCGGCGACGACGGTCGGCTCGATCGGCAGCGAATACACTGTGATCTCGTTGACGACGCAGACGCCGGCCGCACGCTCCTCGACACCGCGAAAATCGAATGCGCTTCTGACACCGAGCGCGCGAACGATCTCGACATCGGCTGCGGTGAGCTGCCCGAGATGATTGGAGCGAAAGATGTGCCGCCAGCGTGTGGTGCGGCCGTCGGCGGTCCGATAGCCGCCGAGATCGCGAAAATTGCTGGCACCTTGCAAGGCGAGATGACGGGCAGGGGAGTCTTTTAGGGAAGAGTCTTGCATGAGATCAGCTTGGGTTATGGTTCCACTGGACGCGCTACGGCGTCCTTAAGTCCATTACAGGGGGCGATCATGGGCCGGCACAAGGCCATTGTTTTGGCGATCACCATGCTGGCGGTCGGAATCCTCAGTGCGCGGCAGGCTGATGCGCAGACCTTCCGGACCTATCGCTGCGCCGATGGTACGCAGTTCATCGTGGGATTTTATGACGACGACAAGCGCGCCTTCCTCCAGATCGACGGCGCGCCGGTTACGCTCGGCAGGCGGCTGGCGATTTCGGGGACGCGCTATTCGGGGGCGGGGATCACACTAAGGATTCCCAAGACCGGGCCGACCACGGTCAAGCACCTGAAGCGGCCGGTCACGACCTGCGCGGTGGTCGATAAGCCGGTTCTCTAGAGGGGAATCAAAAAGGGCCGAAACACCGTTGTTTCGACCCTTTTTCAAACTGCTGCCGGCCGCTTGCGAGAGCCCGGCGCTTTCAAACCAGCAGCTGGCATTAGCGTTCCCATTTGGGCTTGGCTTCGTCGACCGCGTCCTGATGGTACCAGCTATCGCTGCAGATCGAGACGTTCGCGGGAAGCGAATCGTGATCGGCGGGAAAGCGGGTATCGCCATAGCGGCGCCCGGCGAGAGCCGCGCGGCCCCCGACAGGGAATTGATAGATCTTCGCAGATCCGTGACTCAGACCATTGTTCATCATTGCGATTCTCCTTGGTCGAAGCGCCTTGGCCTCCATGGTGCGCCCGACTCGTTCGATTGTGGTTACTGGAATCCCCATATCGGCCGCGCATCCCGAATTGGAAAGTGCTGAAAAGGAGATCAGTTGCGGCCTATTTTATAGGCAGACAGCCGTCTGCATCCCCCAAGGCACCGTGCAGGTGACTAACGCATAGGCCATTCCAAAGGTTGCTAGGCAGGGGCGGAATGCTTTACGAAAATTGCTGGACGTTGATGCGCGTTTCATCGGCAACCTCAGGCACGGGTCGGCCTGCTCCAGAATCAGGCGTTTTTCGCGGGATTTTTGCGGTGCAGCTTCACGCGAAGGTGCGCGGCTATGACGCAGGTCGCTGTGGACGGTTTGCCGGCGTCGCGGCGAGGCCGGCCGCGGTGGAAAACCGCCCGAAGTGCGGCCTTTTGGCACGTTAAATGCTTGTAAAGGGCCGGCCGATGGTGGCCGGGTACAAACGTGCGGGGGCCCCAGGGCCCCCAACCTTTCGCATCATCTACAGAGAGGCTCAATGACCAAGTATAAGCTCGAGTACATCTGGCTCGACGGATATACGCCGACTCCGAACTTGCGCGGCAAAACTCAGATCAAGGAATTCGCGTCGTTCCCGACGCTCGAGCAGCTTCCGCTCTGGGGCTTCGATGGCTCCTCCACCCAGCAGGCCGAAGGCCACAGCTCCGATTGCGTGCTGAAGCCGGTCGCCGTGTTCCCGGACGGGGCGCGCACCAACGGCGTGCTCGTGATGTGCGAAGTCATGATGCCCGACGGCAAGACCCCGCACGCTTCCAACAAGCGCGCCACCATCCTCGACGACGCCGGCGCCTGGTTCGGCTTCGAGCAGGAATACTTCTTCTACAAGGACGGCCGTCCGCTCGGCTTCCCGACCGCCGGCTATCCGGCGCCGCAGGGCCCGTACTACACCGGCGTCGGCTTCTCGAACGTCGGTGACGTCGCCCGCAAGATCGTCGAAGAGCATCTCGACCTCTGCCTCACGGCCGGCATCAATCATGAAGGCATCAACGCGGAAGTCGCGAAGGGCCAGTGGGAATTCCAGATCTTCGGCAAGGGCTCCAAGACCGCTGCCGACCAGATGTGGATGGCCCGCTACCTGATGATGCGCCTGACCGAGAAGTACGGCATCGACATCGAATTCCACTGCAAGCCGCTCGGCGACACCGACTGGAACGGCTCGGGCATGCACGCCAACTTCTCCACCGAGTACATGCGTACGGTCGGTGGCAAGGAGTACTTCGAGGCGCTGATGGCCGCCTTCGACAAGAACCTGATGGACCACATCGCCGTCTACGGCCCGGACAACGACAAGCGTCTGACCGGCAAGCACGAGACCGCGCCGTGGAACAAGTTCAGCTACGGCGTTGCCGATCGCGGCGCTTCGATCCGCGTTCCGCACTCCTTCGTCAACAACGGCTACAAGGGCTATCTGGAAGACCGCCGTCCGAACTCGCAAGGCGACCCCTACCAGATCGCTTCGCAGATCCTGAAGACGATCTCGTCCGTGCCGACCGACAAGAAGGCTGCGGCCTAAGATCCTCCCGGCCCGGGCTGGGGCTGGCCCGGGTTGGCATTCAATCCGCCGGAGCGATAAGCTCCGGCGGATTTTTGCATTCTGATGACGGCCATCCCCATGACGCGCCGGGCAGCGCCGCGCGAAACTTGTCCACCGCCGCCGAAAGCGGGATAGAGTGCCCGTGGATGCGCGCTGGGGCCGGGGACACGGCTGGTGTTTGAGGGTTTCTACAAGGTGCGGTTTCAGCTCGGCGACGCCGTCGGCCGGAGCGTGATGCATGCCGGCAACGGCAAGATGCTCGGCGGCAATTCGGCCTTCGCCCATATCGGCACCTACGAGAAGACCGGTGAGGGCGTCGACATCGTGATCAAGACGGTCCGTCACAATCCCGATCCGAACTACCGCGCCATGGCCGGCACCGACGATGCGACCTTGCTGGCGAAGGGCTGGGCCGACGGCGATCTCTATCGCTTCAAGGGCGAACTGAAAGAACTGCCGGGCGTGCCGTTCCAGTCGGTGATGACGCCGATCACGGAGGACGAGGTGCCGATCGCGGGCAGCGTCGGTGAGGGCGGCATCGCCGACGGCCTCTACTCGGTGCATCTGCGCATGCTCGACGGCATCGACGGCGGCCTCACTGGCGTGATGCTGCTCAACCAGGGCCGCATCCTCGGCGGCGATGCGGCGTTCTACTATCTCGGCAGCTACACCGCCGCGAAAGGCCGCTGGAAGGGCCAGATCCTCAACCAGGAGCACACGCCGGCCAAGGACGATCCGATCTTCGGCGGCCACGAGGTCGGCATCGGTTTCTCCGGCAGCTATGACGCGGAGGAGGCGGTGCTGGAGGCGACGGCGCTTGCCGGCAAGCGATCCTTGCGCCTCACCGCCGCGCTCAAGCTGATGCACCGCGCCTGAACGTCATCCGGGAATACACATGGCAAATACCGTTCGCATGCTCTCGACGCTCGGCCTGATGGGCGCGATGCGCAGCCTGTCCTCCGCCTTCGAGGCCGCCAGCGGCATTCATGTCGATGCGGACTTTGCGCCGACGCTGGCCCTGCTCAAGCGGCTGCGCGCCGGCGAGGCCGCCGATCTCGTGATCCTCACGCGCGAGGGGCTCGACGAGATGATCGGCGAGGGCCGCGTGGTTGCGGAAGGCGCGGCCGATCTGGCGCGCTCCTTCGTCGGCATTGCCGTGCGGGCAGGGCAGCCGCATCCTGACATCGGCAGCGAAGCCGCGCTGCGCCAGACGCTGCTCGCGGCGGGGTCCGTCGCCTATTCGCGGCTCGGCGCGAGCGGCGTGTACTTCGCCCAGCTGATCGTGCGGATGGGGATCGCGGCCGAGATCAACGCCAAGGCCACCATAGTCGAGCAGGGTTTTACGGCGGAGCGGCTCGCCAGCGGCGAGGCGGACCTTGCCGTGCAGCAGATCAGCGAGCTGAAGCAGGTCGGCGGCATCGAGGTGATCGGTCCGGTCCCCCTTGAGCTGCAAACGCCGGCGGTGTTCTCCGCCGGCCGCATGGCGAACGCGGAGAACGCCGTCGCGGCCGATCGGCTGTTGCGTTTCCTCTCCTCACCGGAGGTCGTTCCTGTCCTCCGCCAATCCGGACTCGAGCCTTGAATTTGCCGGGGCGGGGACGCAACGTAGCGATCATGCGAACTCATCTGCTTGCCATCCTCTTCGCGCTCGCCGCGCCCCTGGCCGCGCATGCGCAGTCAGCCGATCTTGTCCTGTGCGACCGGGTCGCCGCCGATCCCAGCGATCCCGACAAGCCGACCGACGTGAAGGGCGTGGCCGAGATCGCTAGCTCCGACGTCTCTACCGCCATCAAGTTCTGCAAGCAGGCCGCGCCGTCATCGCGCCGTGCGATGTTCGCGCTCGGGCGCGCCTATGCGGCGAACCGGCAGACGGCGGAGGCGATCGCCGCCTGGCGCAAGGCGGCCGACAAGGGATCGAGCGCGGCCATGGTCGAGCTTGGCGTGCTCTATGGCACCGGCTCCGGCGTTGCCAAGGATGAAGCGCAGGCGCGAAAGTTGTTCGAGAAGGCAGCTCAGGCCGGTAATCCCCGCGGCGTCAGCAACCTTGCTGCGATCGGTAGCGCAGGTGGCGCGGCGCCGGCCGACCCCGCACAGGCCCGTGCGCTGCTCGGCAAGGCCGCCGAGACCAACGCGGAGGCGCAGTACCAGCTCGGCCTGATGCTGTCTGAAGGCGACGGCGGCGCAAAGGACGACGTCGCGGCGCGCGCGCTGTTCGAGAAGGCGGCGGCGCAAAACCATCCCGGCGCGCTGGAACGGATGGGCGCCTTCGCCCAGGAAGGCCGCGGCGGGCCCAAGGACAAGGACGCCGCCAAAGCCTATTACGAGCGCGCGGCAGCGCTCGGCGACGAGGACGCCAAGAAGGCACTGGAGCGCATTCGCTGTCCCTATGCGATCAAGGACAAGCAGGGCAAGCTCGTCACCACCCTGTGCTTCTAGCTCACTTCATGTAGTAGGCGAGATTGTTGCGCGCGTCGCGATAGGTCGTCTCGAGGAAGTCAGGATACTCCGCGGCCGCCTGCGCCACAGCGCGCACGACGCAGGCCCAGAAATCGCCATCCCATTTGAAATGCGCCTCCGTGGCGCCCTCGAACTTGACGACGGTGATGATGGCCTGCCGGATCGCATCGTCGTCGGCGCGCGGATGGGCGCGCTTGAGATACCCGAACATCGGCCCTTCATGGGCATGGTCGCGATCGTAGCGATACTTCTCGGCCATCTGCTGCGGCGTGAGGGTGCGGTTGATGCGGACCTCTTCGGCGGTCGGGCGCCCTTCGATCGAATCCAATCGGTAGCGCCAGCGCCAGAGCTCGAAGGCGGCATCGAGCAGCGGCTGCTTCGCCGCGCTGGCGACGAATTCGGCGATCTGCTCTTCGGGGGATGGCTCTGTCTGGTTCATGCCCCTTGGTCGCGGGCCTGCACCTGACGGTTCGAAGCGGCTTCGAGCAGGAACCAGCTCCAGCACCGGTCGTTGAACCCCGACAAGCAGGAGGCCCGATCATGATCCGCAAACTGGCATCCGGCGAGTACCGCCTTTACTCACGCAAGGTGAATCCGAAGACCGGCAAGCGCCGCAACCTCGGCACGTTCAGGAGCCGTGCGGCGGCCGAGAAGCATGAGCGCGAGGTGCAGTATTTCAAGCGGCACTGAGGCGGGATGCTGGCCCTCCAAAACAAAATGCCGAAAACAACCCCATGCACAGTAGCCGGGGCACTGAAATCGCAGCGAAATTCCAATGTGCTGATTTTACGAAATTTGTTTGATCCGTTGTTTGACCCGTCGGGCAAAACAGGGGCATAATGGCAACATGGCAGAGCAAGGTCCTTCAGGGTACCCTGCGCGGAAAAGCCGGGTGGAATCGGTGCGGCAGCGGTGCTAGGTAGCCCGCGATTCTTTTTGATTATGCGGGCGAATTGCGTTGCTGGACGGACTCTACAAGGTTGAATACGGCGTCAACGATGCGTTCGGCCGCAGCATCATGTGCCTGCATGACGGCAAGATGCTGGGCGGCAATTCGGGCTTTGCGCATCTTGGCACCTATGTGGAGCGCGACGGCGAGATCATTGCCGAGGTCATCACCGATCGGCACAACCTCGATCCCACCTACAAGCCGCTGATGGGGGCGGACGTCGCCTCGATCGGGGCGCGCGGCCGGTTGTACGGCAACGAGATACGTCTTCAGGGCGGTGCGAACACGATGCCGGGCGCCCATTTCTGGGCCAACATGACGCGGCTCGACGACGGGGCGCTGCCGCCGCGCGGCGCGATCGGGCCGGGCGGCATCGCCAACGGGCTCTATGGGATGAGCCTGCGCGCGCTCGACGGTGTCGAGGCCGGACTGTCAGGCGTGATGCTGCTGATCGACGGCCGCATCCTCGGGGGCGATGCGTTCTTCTATTATCTCGGCTCCTATTCCTCGGCGGACGGCCGCTGGAAGGGCGAGATGCTGAACCAGGAGCACACGCCGGCGAAGGGCGAGAACCCCGTGTTCGGCGGCTATGAGGTCGGGATCGGCTTCTCCGGCACCTGCACGGAAGACAGCGGCGAGCTCGAAGGCATCGCGCTGGCCGGCAAGCGCAGCTTGCGCCTTGCCGCCTCGCTCAAGCTGATGCGGCGGGCTTAGGGCGCACACTCGCTGGCGTCGGATGTCCGCTTCTGGAGCTGAAGCGGGCCTCAAGCCTCGCCCAAGCCAATCTCAGCAAGTGGCCCTTAGCCGAAGGTCGATTGAGCGCGTGTCATGTCGACTGTCAGGGGCAAACCGGACGCCTATCCAACTTGGCGTCCAACGCTGCTTGTGGACCCAAAGCCGACGCGAGACCGATCAACCGGTGACGCGGGACCCGATCACGATCACCATCATCGGCCGGTGAGCGCTGTGTTCACCAAGTGCTCGCTACTTGCCTGAAAAGATCAGCACTTGCTTAAGGACCTACCGGCGCCCTCGCGGGGGGACGCGCATCTAAATCCGACTCAAGAAGAACGTCTCCAGTTTGCCTTTGCCCTTCACCTCAACGCTGCCGCGTGGCTCGAGCGCAAAGGGACCGACGAGGTGGCGGGCTATATCCTGGGACACGTGGATGCGATTGGGTAGAGAATAGGCCTCGAGCCGGCTGGCGACATTTACGGTGTCGCCCCACACGTCGTAGAGGAAGCGGTGCGCGCCGATGATGCCGGCAACCACGGGACCGGAATGTATGCCGATGCGGATTTGCAACGACCAGCCGAAATGCCGGTTGACGCGGTCTAGCCGATCGATCATGCCGAGCGCCATCTTCGCGATCGCCGCGATCGCATCGGGGTTCGGATCGGGCAAGCCGGCGACAGCCATGTAGGCATCGCCGATGGTCTTGATCTTCTCGACACCGAACTCGCGCGCAAGCGCGTCGAATTCCGAGAACAACCGGTTCAAATACTCGACCATCGCTGCAGGCGTGACCCGTGCCGAGTGCTCGGTGAAGCTCACCAGATCGGCGAACAGAACGCTCACGCCCTCGAAGCGGTCGGCGATCATGACTTCGCCGTGGTTCAGGCGGCCTATCACCTGCCTTGGCAGGATTGTCAGCAGCAGCCGCTCAAACTTGGTGGTCTCCTCCTCGATGCGGCGAAGATACTTCTGCTCGCGGTCGCGCCAGCGCTTCTTGTGCAAGCAAGCATTGATCCGCGCGCGCAGCAGGATCGGATTAAACGGCTTCGGCAGATAGTCCTCGGCCCCGGCCTCGATGCAGCGGACGGCGCTCTCGGTCTCCGCCAAGGCCGTGATCATGATCACCGGAATGCGGCGCAGCCGCTCATCCGCCTTCATACGCACCAGCACGTCAAGCCCGTTGATATCGGGCATCATCAAATCGAGCAGGACGAGGTCGAACTCATCGTTGGCGAGCGCCTGCAGCGCCTGCTGGCCGCCGGCCACCGAAGAGACGCGATGGCCGTCACGGGTCAGCCGGCGCGACAGCAGGTCGCGGTTGGCCTCGATATCGTCCACGACGAGGATAGAACCGGTTTCGGTGACAGCATACGGCCGGACCGGCCCGAGGCTGCGCATCAGGTCGCTAACCATGACCGCGCCGGTCTGATCGGGAGCCAAGCTCGTCTCCTCGACGTCAACCGAGAATCGCACGATGCGATCGAGACGCAGCAACAGGTCGGTGGCCGCAGCCAGCAGGCGATCGAGATCCGCCCGCAGGGAATCGCTTGAAAAACTGGCTGCATCCTCGCGCAGCATCTCACCATAGCCCTTGATCGCGTTGAGCGGCGTGCGCAGCTCGTGACGAAGATCCTGTTCTTGCGTGGTGGCCGCTGAGCCGGGCGGGCTCTTGGCGCGATCGCCGTCCATCAGCCGGTCGACCTTGCCGGCGAGATCCCGGGCTGCGCTGAGGATACGGTTCATATCGGGGAGGATGTCCGAGCGCCCGTTCCGGGACGCCTCTTCGTCCAGAATCTCTGCGTAACCGAGCAAGGCGTTGACCGGGGACTGCAGTTCCTGGCGAAGGTGGGCAAGCTGAATGCGCCAAGCGCGCGCGCTGTCGGTGTCAATGATGCTCATGGCCGATCCGCGTGCGCCCGGTGTGGCGGGGCACCAGCTCGTCAAGCGCCGCCAGCACGGCCTTGCCGCTGTATTCGCCCTTGTGCACCAAATGCTGTACCTGGCCGTTGAGGCGCGCGCGATCCTCGGCGGTCAGCGTCTTCGCCGTGACGACGATGACTGGGATGCGCCGCCAGCGGGCTTCGGCGCGCAGTCGCGCGATGAACTCGAACCCATCCATCTCCGGCATCATCAGATCGAGCAGAATTGCATCGGGTGAAGCCTCATTCAAACGCTCAAGACCAATCCGACCATTCTCTGCTTGCGTCACCATGCAATCGATCTGCCTCAAGGCGCGCCCCATCAGCTCGCTGGCCGACGCGTCATCCTCGACTATCAGCACGTGTCGTGGCGCGCCCCTTGGGCAGCACTTTTCCACCGCGCTGACCAGTCTGTCGCGATCGATCGGCTTGACCAGGTAATCGGCGGCGCCGAGCGAGAAGCCAATGCCCTGGTTGTCGACGATCGTGACCATGATCACAGGAATTTCCGCAAGTACCGCATCTTCTTTCATGGCGCTGAGCACGGCCCAGCCATCCATCTGAGGCATCAAAGCGTCGAGCGTGACGACATCGGGGTGCAGCGTGCGGGCGAGCTTCATCGCCTCGTCGCCATTGGCAGCCAGGCGAACGGCGTAACCGCCGCGTTGCAGGTGTCGGCGCAGCAGCTCCCGCGCGTTGGGATCATCGTCGACCACGAGAACGATCGGCGCATGCTCGGGCTCGGCAGCCTGCGGACCCTCGAAACGCTTGTCTGCCGCCGAGACTGTAGTGTCCGATGCAGCGCGTGTTACCGCCGGCAGACGAACCACAAACGTTGTCCCCTTGCCGGCTTCGCTGATCAGCGTCACGTCGCCGCCCATCAGCCGGCAGAAGCGCTTGGTGATGGCGAGGCCGAGCCCAGTACCACCATAGACGCGGGTCGTCGAGTCGTCCGCTTGAGTGAAGGCCTCGAACACCTTGGCCTGCTGATCTGGCGTCATGCCGATGCCGGTATCGCGTACCTGGAACTCGATCCATTCGCCAGCCGCATTCGTATCACGCAGCACGGTCAGCGTTATCGTTCCGTTCCGCGTGAACTTGCAGGCATTGCTGAGAAGGTTGAACAGGGTCTGCCGCACCTTGGTCAGATCGCTGTGGATCGTGCCGATCTCGTCAGCACAGTTCACCACCAGAGCGTTGCCGGTCTTCTTGGCCAGCGGGGTGACGGTCGCCGCGACGCTATCGATCATGGGGCGGAGCTCGAAGGTCTCGAGATAGAGCGTCATCTTGCCAGCTTCGATCTTGGAAAGATCGAGGATGTTGTCGATCAGGCCGAGCAGATGCTTTCCGGCATCCTGAATCTTACGCAGGTCCGCCATCTCCGAGTCACGGCCGGCGCTCTGGGCGTCCTCGAACAGGATCTCGCTATATCCGATGATCGCGTTCAAGGGCGTGCGCAGTTCATGACTCATGTTGGCTACGAAGTCCGACTTTGCGCGCGTCGCCTGCTCGCTCGCCCAGATCGCCTTGTGCAGCTCGCCTTCCATGCGCTTGCGGTCGCTGATGTCGGCGAGGCCATTGATCATCGCCGGGCGCCCTTCGAACTCGACGCGCTGCGAAGCTATGAGCGCCCAGAACTCCTCGCCTCCAACCCGCTTGAGCAGCATCTCCATGCCCTCCACATGGCCGTACTCGGTGAGCGCGCTGATGAAGCGCTCACGATGTTGCGGGTCTGCGTAGAAGGTCTTCGCTTGCAGGCCCAGGGCAGTCGAACCTTCGAGCTCGAACATCTCGCTGAAGCGCCGATTGGCATACCGGATGATCCCGTCCTCGAAGGTTACGATCGCCACCGCCATCGGCGCGGCCTCGGCGATGACACGCAGCCGCTGCTCGCTCTCCTGGATCGCCTGCTCCGCCTTCTTCACATCGGTGATGTCGGTGTAAGTCGCGACGGTGCCGCCGTCGTCGGTCTTGCGCTCGTTGATCTGGATCCAGCGCCCGTCGGAGCGGCGTTGCACATGCGTGCCCTTGGGATCGCGATGCTGAGCGAGGCGGTGCTCGATCCAGGCCTCGACGCGCCCCTCCGCGTCGCGGATATCACCGCTTGCGGTCGCGTTGCGGAGGATTGTCTCGAACGATACGCCCTGATTCACGACATTGATGCTGGCGGTGCCGTGCATGTCCCGGTACCGCCGGTTGTATATAACTAGCTTGTCGTCGGCATCGTAGAGCGAGAAACCCTCGGAGATGCTCTCGATCGCGTCGACCAGCCGGCGCTGCGCCTCTGTTGCCTTGTCGCGTGCCTCCGACAGCTCCTTCGAGCTCAGCTCTTGCGAGCGCTCGACCATCGCCCGATCGCTATCGAAATCGGTGTATGCGGAATCGACGGCTGCCACGAAAGACTGCAACGCAGCCGGTACGTCGCCCTCCACACCGAGGTGCTTTCTGAGCTGGCGTCGTAGCAGCCTGTGCATCTGTGCCCTATGACCGTTCAGTCCTCGGCGAAAGTTGTAATTGTCATGGTTTGATTGTGCAGGCGGCAGTCGCCACCATGTATGAAGGGGCAAAGCTCGCCGTACGAGTAGAACCCGGAAATCTTCGCATCCGCCCCGAAGACATTTCGAATTGCTTCGATTTCTTCCTCGGTGCGCTGCTTCATCACGAGCTTACGACCGACGCAGCTCACCAGAATTGCAAGGTCCGGTCGCCTGTCGCCGAGCCCGCTGAGACTGGCCTTCGCAGCAGCGGTCGCGCCGTCGACCAGATCGTCGACATTGGTCTTCATCAACTGCGCCGTTCCGCCCTGTGGGATGTCGCCCGCGAACGTCATTGACTTTTTCTGCTCGTCCACAGACAGGACGGTTCGGACGACACCCTGGCCGCCCTTTGCCTCGGTAACCAGGATAGGAAAAAGCAAGGCAGAGCTTGGCAACTGGTCCGCGTGTGGGCCCAGGTACGATTTATAGAGATCGAGCGCCGAACGCTCATCCAGCTCATAGAGGACGTTGCCTTCGGCCCGTGTGATGGTGCGCAGCGGCCCAAATGGCTGCCAGCCGCCCATCGATCCGTAGCCAATGCGCAAATCGTCGCCATACAGACCGACCGCCGCCACGCGCTGAGGGCCTGCGCCACCGTCGGCAATGACCCAAGTCTCGGCGAAGTTGGTTCCGTCTCCGGAAAGGCCGCCAGTTATCGACACACCTTCTGATACGCCGCTGGCGAGACCGCGCGCCAGGTCGGAGCCGTTGACGTGCAAACCGTCCGAAAGCACGAACACGTGGCGCAATGAGGCGTCGTTCAATTGCTGCGCGAGCTCCTTGCCGACGTCGTAGCTTGCCTTCGCCTCACCAATCGTAGCGGAGGCGAACCGCAGTCGCGTATGTTCGAAGTCTGCAAGGGTGGCACTCACAGAGTCGTCGACGACTACGTCGCCGATAATCTCGCCGGAAGTCGAGCAACCAAGCATGGCGGCCCCTTTGAAGTGGTCGCGCAACTCGCCCACGAGGGTCCCCGCCTGCACCAACGATCTAGCACCGAAAACGAACATGACACTCTGTCGTCCGACGTCGCCAGATGGCAAATTCGGCCGCCACCCGTCACTTTGGGACCACTTGTACTGAGCCGTTTTCATGAGTTGTTTCCTCTCGTCATCTGTCCGGAACTTGTAGGTCGTCTACTGTCCCGCAGCCGCGAGTAGTGTTTCAATCTTTCCCAGCAGCCTCTTCAGCTCGATCGGCTTTGTGTCGTAGTCGTCGCAGCCGGCCTCGAGGGCCTTGTCCCGGTCGGTCGCCATGGCGTGCGCCGTCAGCGCGATGATGGGGATTTTGCGTAGCTCAGGCGTGGCCTTGATCTGGCGCGTCGCCTCCCAACCGTCGATCACCGGCAGGCTCATGTCCATCAAAATGAGATCGGGCCTGTCGCTCGTCGCCATTGCCACGCCGCGCGCTCCGTCCTCGGCAATGGTGACCTCGTAGCCGCCACGCACCAGACGCCGCGAGAGCATGTCGCGGTTCATCTCGTTGTCCTCGACCAGCAAAATTTTGGGCATTGCACAGCCTCGAACCGGACTGTGAGCACTGCTTGCCGGGATAACCCGGGCCTCAATAGACGCCTGAAAATTCAACCCTATCACTCAAGCCTACCTGTCGCATTACGAAAAACGGTGGATAGTGGCGGCGACAGAAGAATTCCAAGAGTTCTATAAGATCATACCGCCTCCAATGAGGTGTGGTTCCGCGTGTAGCATCTCGTCATTCAAGACTGTGCGTAAGCGGGACTGCCCTAAGTCGGCAGCCCCCATTGGGCCAAACGTGTGACGTCACCTACTGGCCCCAAGCCAGCCACCGCGCTTTGCGCCATCGAACCGGCTTCTTGCGTCCCAGCGGCATCGTTCTAGCGGCGCGGCCGGCTTTCGGATATCACCCCCATCCGCCCTTTTTTGAATCTCGCAGAGGAATCTAAAATGGCAGGAATGCAAGCTGGGCTTGTTGTAATAGCAGCGCTGCTGCTGTCAGGTTCTGTCGCCGAGGCGCAGCAGACGGGCAAGCCCTGCGCCGGCGATATCAAGACACTGTGTGCCGGCATTCAGCCCGGTGAAGGCCGGATCAAGGCCTGCATAGCATCGCATTTGACCGACCTATCGCCAACCTGCGAAGACCGCGT
This sequence comes from Bradyrhizobium iriomotense, assembly GCF_018130765.1. GTDB lineage: Bacteria > Pseudomonadota > Alphaproteobacteria > Rhizobiales > Xanthobacteraceae > Bradyrhizobium > Bradyrhizobium iriomotense_A. The sequence continues at coordinate 532,786 of NZ_JAFCJZ010000001.1, read as the reverse complement.
GCTCACGGTGGCGGTGACCGGAAAGGTATGCAAGACCGATGTTGCGAAGCTATGTGCCGGTATTGTGCCCGGCACCGGCGGCATCAGAGCCTGCATAAAATCGCACATGGCAGAGGTGAGCGATTCCTGCAAGGATGCGATGTCTCAGGCAGCGGCAGGCAAGAAACCCTTTGGGCGTGGGGATCTTTAGAAGTCGTTGTCCGCGAGCGCGCCCCACCAGCGGTGATCAACGAAGCGCTCACTACAGTGAGCTTGGCAGGTAGCGGGCAACCGCAAGATTGATGCGTGTATTGCCGGTGGACCCATCGAACTGGAAGTCGAGTACAGATTTGCAAGCGGACGACGCTAAACGACCCGCCTTGCGCGAGGTCCTGACAGTGGAGCACGGCATCACTCTTTGACTTCGGCGCGCCTCTCAAGTTCGCAGGCTGGAGGAGAATCGCGATGATCGAGAGATCTCAGCGGCAGCCACAAACGCCTCTCGTTCGTGATGCGGGGGACGACAAGACTCCATCTGCACACTCGGCGGATGGTGAAGATCAGAACTCGTTCTATTATGCGAATTGTTGCCTTGGTGTCTTTCCTGTTGACCTCGTCGATCTTCACGATTTCGCAAAAGGGCAATTGTTGGCTTTGGCGATTTTCGTTCCGGTCGCGATAGCGCTTTTCATATTGTCTGCTTTGTAAGATGGGTCTAGCCATACCATTTTGAACGGTTACGAAGCCTGCCAAGAACTATGGGCGGCAATGAAGCGACGCGAAATCATTATGCTTCTCTGCAGCGCAGCTATGTGGCTGCATGCAGCTCGCGCGCAGCAGAAGGCGATCCCGGTGATCGGCTACCTCGGCGCAGGAGCGCCTGGCCCATCCGCCCCGTTTGTGGCTGCGTTCCGCCAGGGATTGGGCGCGATGATCAAATGCCCGCATTGGCCACCGATCTCGTGGGCCGCAAGGTCGACGTGATCGTGTCGTTCGGCGGCGGTGCGCCACGCGCGGCCAAAGCGGCAACTCAGACGATCCCGATCGTCTTCGCCATCGGCGGCGACCCGATCGCGATCGGCCTTGTCGCCAGTCTCGCCCGGCCGGGCGGCAACGTCACCGGCGTTAGTTGGCTCGGCGGCGAACTGACATCCAAGCGGCTCGAACTTATGTCCGAGCTGGTTCCGCAGGCCAAATCGATCGCCCTACTGGTGAACCCAAACAATCCGCAGACGCGGATGGTGCGAGAAATGCAGGAGGCGGCGCGCGCGAAGGGGGTGCAGCTTCCTATCCTGTACGCCGGCAGCGAAAGCGAAATAGACGCTGCCTTTGCCTCCCTCGTCCAGAGCAACGCCGACGCGCTCGTCGTCACTGCCGAACCATTCATCAATAGCCGACGTCAGCAGATTGTGGCGCTGGCGGAACGCCATGCCGTTCCGGCGATCTATGGGATCCGTGAATACGCCGCGGCCGGTGGCCTGATCAGCTATGGCGCGAGTCTTACGGCGGCCTATCGGCAGGTTGGGATCTATGCCGGAAAAATTCTTAAGGGCTCCAAGCCCGCCGACTTGCCGGTCCAGCAATCGACCACTTTCGAGTTGGTCGTCAATCTGAAGACCGCCAAGGCGCTCGGCCTCACCGTTCCGCCGGCGATCCTCAGCCGCGCCGACGAGGTGATCGAGTAGTTTGCCGGCGAGTCCGTTGCGGGTAACCGGCCGACGTCTGCGGGCGGCAGCGGCAATTGGGCTATAGCTCACAAGCGGACGTCACGCCTTGCGCCCCAGATGTTCCGGCTGGATCACCCTAAGCGTTGGAGTGAATTGCGGGAATCCGGCGCCTGTCGAGGTGGAATCCGTACCCCGCCGGGCTTCCCCTGGCGGCCCGTATGGCCTATGACGCTGCAACGCAAAAATCCCCCCAAAAGACCCCATGATCCGCCTCGACAACGTCAGCAAGCAAGCCGGCCACCAGATCCTGTTCATCGAAGCCTCCGCGGCCCTCAACAAGGGGGAGAAGATCGGCCTTGTCGGGCCGAACGGCGCCGGCAAGACCACGCTGTTCCGCATGATCGCCGGCGAGGAGCTGCCGGACGAGGGGCAGGTCTCGACCGATCGGGGCATCACCATCGGTTATTTCAACCAGGACGTCGGCGAGATGTCTGGCCGCAGCGCCGTGGCCGAGGTGATGAATGGCGCCGGTCCCGTCAGCGAGGTCGCGGCCGAGCTGCGCGAACTCGAGGCCGCGATGGCCGACCCTGACAAGGCCGACCAGATGGACGAGATCATCGCCCGCTACGGTGAAGTGCAGCACGCCTTCGAGGAGCTCGACGGTTATGCGCTCGACGGCCGGGCGCGCGAGGCGCTGTCCGGCCTCGGCTTCAGCCAGGAGATGATGGACGGCGACGTCGGCAAGCTCTCGGGCGGCTGGAAGATGCGCGTCGCGCTGGCGCGTATTCTCCTGATGCGCCCCGACGTCATGCTGCTCGACGAGCCGAGCAACCATCTCGACCTCGAAAGCCTGATCTGGCTGGAGAAGTTCCTGCACGACTTCGAAGGCACGCTGCTGATGACCTCGCATGACCGCGAGTTCATCAACCGCGTGATCTCCAAGGTGATCGAGATCGATTCCGGCTCGCTCACCACCTACACCGGCGACTACGAATTCTACGAGCAGCAGCGCGCGCAGAACGAGAAGCAGCAGCAGGCGCAGTTCGAGCGCCAGCAGGCCATGCTCGCCAAGGAGATCAAGTTCATCGAGCGCTTCAAGGCGCGCGCATCTCATGCCGCCCAGGTGCAGAGCCGGGTGAAGAAGCTCGACAAGATCGAGCGGGTCGAGCCGCCGCGCAAGCGCCAGAGCGTCGCGTTCGACTTTCCGCCGGCGCCGCGCTCGGGTGAGGACGTTGTGGCGCTCAAGAACGTCCACAAGGGCTATGGCGCCAAGCGCATCTATGACGGCCTCGATTTCATGATCCGCCGCAGGGAGCGTTGGTGCGTGATGGGCGTGAACGGCGCCGGCAAGTCGACGCTGCTCAAGCTCATTGCCGGCGCAAGCGAGCCCGACCAGGGCACGGTAGCGTTAGGGGGCAGCGTCAAGATGGGCTATTTCGCCCAGCATGCGATGGACCTGCTGGACGGCGAGCGCACCGTGTTCCAGTCGCTGGAAGACCAGTTTCCGACCGCGGGGCAGGGCTCTCTGCGCGCGCTCGCCGGCTGCTTTGGCTTCTCCGGCGACGACGTCGAGAAGCGCTGCCGGGTGCTCTCAGGCGGCGAGAAGGCGCGCCTCGTGATGGCCAAGATGCTGTTCGACCCGCCGAACTTCCTGGTGCTGGACGAGCCGACCAACCATCTCGACCTCGCCACCAAGGAGATGCTGATCACGGCGCTCGCTGATTTCGAGGGCACCATGCTGTTCGTCTCGCACGACCGCCACTTCCTGGCGACGCTGTCGAACCGCGTGCTGGAGCTGACGCCGGAAGGCATCCACCAATATGGCGGCGGCTACACGGAGTATGTCGCGCGCACGGGGCAGGAAGCGCCGGGGTTGCGGAGCTAGAGCAGCTCTTCATAGCGGCGGTCGGCCTCTGCGCGTTTGACGGTGGCTCGGCTGGCGATTTGCGCGCTCAGTGAATGATGCCCAGGTTTCGGCCCGCCGCCACCGGCCGGATGATGCCGTAGCCGTAATCGTAGTTCGGCACAGCGCCGCCCTGGGGCCCCGCCGTCGCCTTCAATACCGCAATCATGGTTGCCGGATCCGTCGCCGTCGGCGATTGCACGGTTCGCAGCGCGGCGATGCACCCGGATGCGACGGCGCATGACGTCGACGTTCCCGTATCCGGCTCGAAGCCGCGCGGGCCGCGCTGGATCTTCGAGCCGAGAAACTGCGTATAGGCGGTGATATCGGGCTTCTGCGGAGGCATGCCCGCGATCGACGGTCCTTGCGAGGAATAACAGACGCGCGCGTCGTGGATGTCGCAACCGGCGAGCGTCAGCACTTCGTCGTAGGCGTTCGCGCCCATGATCATTCCTGTCGTCCGCTGCAGACACACGGCATTGGGGCAGCCGACGCCGCAGTTGCCGGCGGCGAAAACCACGTCGGCCCCGAATGCCGTGAGCAGCCAGATGTACAGTCTGAAGGGGTGATAGGGATTGTCGATGTAGCGCATGGGATCGCCGGGCGGGAAGTCGTCCAGGCTAGGATGGAAGATGCCCCAGCTATTGTTGACCACGAGCGCGCGCTGCGGAATCGTCCCAATGACCGCCCAGCGCCAGATCAGCATCAGGTAACCGCTCATCATTTCCCCGATTGTCGCACTGACGGTGTGCTCCCCGACCGGACGCCCAAGCAGCAAGGGATAGTCAAGCAGCGTCACGTTCGGGGCAACCGCGAGCACGCCGTAGGCGCACATCGTTCCGTGTCCGATGCGATGGAGTCCCGGTGTCGTCGCCACGGTCGGTGGCGTCCACGAATTGTCGACATCCAGGTCCGGGTTGAACCCGAACCGCGTCGCAAGATGTGACTTGCAGATGCCGGTATCGACGACAGCGACGGCAACACCCGCGCCGTTAAGGCCGTTGTGCTGCAGCGTCGCGGTGTTGAGGTCCTGCCGAACCCCTTCGGTATCGCCCGTGGCCTTGCTGGCGGGGGGTAAAGCAAAGTCGCCGCGCACATCAGGATCCAACCAGACCGGCTCGCCATTGTTGAAACCCGGCTTGGCGAGGCTTTCGGGAGCGACGTAAGCGCGGACCAGGAACTTCTTCGATTTATCGAGCGCGAGGAGCGCGGACGCATTTTCGCCCCTGTCCTTGATCGAGACTGCAGGCCGCTGATCGGCGCCATCCCAGAGCGGCAACGCGCCGAATTCACCGTCGATCAAAAAGTCGGGCGCCGCATTCCTGCGGACATACTCGCTCATCGTGCGGGCCGGACTCTTGCCCTTGAGCAGGTCGTTTGCCGCCTGGATGAACACGTCGTTCTGATTACGCTGCATGAGCACCCGGACATAGCCGGTGCGCAATTCCCAAGGCGTCATGGCTGCCTCCGCTGCCGTGGTCAGGTTGCGCGTGATCTCACTGCCATTCGGTCTGCGCGAGTTTGAACGTGGCCGCGTAGAACGGGCAGGCCGTCAGGAAGGGCTTGAGGTCAACCGCCGCCCTGGCGCCCGCGTCGATGTCCTCGCGATAGTGCAATCCCGCGATCACCCGGTTCATCCCGACTCGCGCGGCCAGTGCGCGCAGCGCCTCCTTGTATTGAGGCAGCAGGTCGACCAGGCATTCGGAGGTGAGCGTGCCAATGAGCGCGTGTCCGGCCGGATAGGCCGGGTGTCCCGGGACCTGGACCGGCGGATACACCGTCGGGCAGACCTGGCTTGGTCGCGGCTGGTACCAATAGGGTGGGGGCGCGGCGCCGGCCGGATTCGGATATTGGAGCTTGAGCTGGACCATCGCAAACTCGCCAACCCGGGCGATGATCTTCATCAGCAGGAACGTATGCGGGTGGGACGAGGCGGTGATGTTGAGAAGCTGCAGCCAGCGCAGCTGAAAATTCTGGTTCTCCTCCACGATCTCGCCAAGCGCTTCCGGCCGCTCCGCGACAGCCAGCACCAAAACCTCGTTGATCATCTTCGCAGTGACGGGGTAGGTGGGCGGTGGCAACGCGACCGCCGCCTGCCATTGCTTGCCGCCGATGGTCTGGGCCAGAAACTCCGGCATGATCGCTATGGCGCGCAGATCCGGATCCCATTCAGAGTCTCGGAACTTGGCGTAGTAGTCCCGCGTGATCGCGATCTCGGCAAGTGGCCGGTCGGCCCGCATCGCGAACACGGGCGATCCGCCGCCGCCGCCCGAGCCGCCTGACCAGTTTCCTCCGAACCAATTGCCACCAAACCAGTTGCCTCCGAACCAATTGCCCCCCATGACGGGATCCTCCTGTGGTTCGCTGCAAATGCAGCATGGTTTCAATCCGGCAAGCCGGCCTCTCGCAAATGTCCGATGAAGCGTTCGCGCAAACCTATTTTGAAGGGGCAACGCTCACGATAGGCCGAAAGCTTGAATCGCGGCTGGATGTCCAGAATCATCCTGGTGATGCCCCGGGCCTCCTCGTTCTGGCCCTTCGCAATATAGGCGGCTGCCAGAACACGCAGGTTGGCAGACAGCCGTCCGTTCAGAGCGGCGGTCTTGCGGGCCCACACAACCGCCTCATCGTAATTGCCGTTGATGTAATGTGCTTGGCCGAGGAACATCAGGTAAAAATACGCCTGTGTATCGGCCGGCGACAGCCGCAATCCCTGTTCAGCGCGCGTGATCGCTGATTGGCCCTCCTCAAGATAGCCGTACACGCCACTGCTAAGGGTCCAAGCCATAGCATTTCCGGGCGACGCGCTCAACGCGCGATCAAAGAGGTCGAGCGACGCGTCGTAGTCCTTGAACAACAGGGCCTTGGTGTGTCCGAGAACGGCCAATGCGAAGCCGTCTGCCGGCGCACGATCGACCGCCGCCGTGGCAAGGCGCGCCGCTTCCGCAGCATCCGGGCCGCCCTCGGCGCCCCAGCCTTGCGCGACATTGTGAATGTGCCAGAGCGCTGCATAGGCATAGGGCGTAGCATAGCTCGGATCCGAAGCGATTGCGGCCTGCAACAGCTCGCCGGCCCGGCTGAAGTCGAAGAAATTCATGCGATACATGAAGTCGATCGCCTTCATGAGCAGCTCGTAGGCATTGAGATTGTCCGAGCGCTTTTGCAGCGCGCGCTTCAGCTCCGCCTCGCGGACCTGGGGAGCGATGCTCCATACGATGCGCGTCGCAATGCGGCTCTGAAATTCGAACAATTCGGAGACGTCGCCATCATAGTGATCTGCCCAGAGCACGATCCCCGCTTCGACGTCCTTCAATTCCACACCAATGCGAAGCCGCTTGTCGGCGCGTCGGATGCTGCCGCTCAGGACGTATCGGACGCCGAGCTCCTGGCCGATCTTCTGGCTGTCGATCGGTCCGCTGCGATAGGGAGAGGTGGACATGCTCGAAATGACGAACAGCCCGCGGAGGCTCTGAAGCGCCACGACGATCTCGTCGGCCGTCCCGTCGCCGAAGTAATCGTCCTCCGGGTTCGCTCCCTGGGTACGAAACGGCAGGACCGCGATGTAGGGCACCTTGGCCTGGCGGCTCGCCTTGCGGCCGCCGCTCGACGGCAATCGTTCGGCCTCTGGCAGCAGGAGAGAATAAGCATGAACGGGGCGTGCAAGATGCTTGAGTCGGAGGACGCCCAGATCCTGGACCGGTACCTCGATGCGGTCCTTGATCTGCTGGAACATCTCGTCCGAAAGCACCACACCGCCCGCCGGCGCCGACTGCTCGAGTCTCGCCGCGATGTTGACGCCCTTTCCGAAAATGTCCTCCGACTCGACGATGGTCTGCGCAACGTTCAGACCTATTCGAAATTGTATCTTCCGGTCGTATCCTTCCCGAGTCTGCGCCGCTGCGACTTCGTGCTGCAAGGCGACCGCACAGCGCGCCGCATCAAGCGAGGAATCGAAGGAGGCGAGAAAGCCGTCGCCCGTATTCTTCACGATCCTGCCGCGGAAGGAGACGATGCACGGGTTGATGACGCCGAAACGAAGCGCTCGCAGGCGGACGTGGGTGGCCTCTTCCGCCACCTCGGTCAGGCGAGCATAGCCCACGACGTCGGCGGCCAGAATCGCAAGCACGCGCCGCGATGGCGGGGCATCTGCAACATCGATCCCCGGATGGTTCACCTTGCCCGCCCCGCTGCTTTGCAGAACGGGGGCAGGATAGCAGAACGTGACGCTATTGACAGCGCGCACCGGGCACCTCGTGCTCCAAACAACGTCAACGCCCGCTTGCGCGCGCGCCGACATCTTGCTGAATGACGCGGCCCCCAAATCATATACAACGAACCTCCCTTCCGGTGAGCGCCATGTCAGACGAGGCACGGTGGTCGTGTCCGCGAACATGGGAAACGCGCTCCCCGAAGCGGGTGGTGGGCCTGATCCTGGCGGCCTTTTCAGCCCTATCTGCATAGAGCCACAAATCAACTCGACCGCAAAGCGGAAGGCCTGAGAGCCACCGCGTTGCGCAGTGGCATTTTACAGCCAAACCGGAAATGCGCTGTGAATTAAATCATACATAAATACGTAAATTCGTGCGATCCGCCTCAGCGGTTGTGTTTCGCCGATTTGCTCGCATCGGCTCGGTGCATATTTACCGCGCGGCAGCTTTGCAATGTGGTCTACGGTGAAGAACTAGCTCCCGCCGCGAACAGGATTGCTCAGGGATGGGCGCTGATCGGCGCCCATCCGCTCGGCCTCGGTCGTCAGCGTAAAATCTCGCGCAGCACCTCGCCGTCGACCTGGTGCGGCCTGACGCCCAGGAGTTGCATGACGGTCGGGGCCACGTCGAGATTGCGCATGCGGCGGATCGTCGTGTTGTTGCGGATTTGCGGGCCGGCGGCGATGAAGGTCGCGCTCATCACCGGCAGTTTTGGATCGTGGCCGTGGGCGCCGTAGAAATTCGGCATCGACAGCGTGGTCGTTGCCGCGTTGAACGGCGCATCGCCGAGCCGGGCGACGCCGGGGTTTTGGATGCCGTCGAAATTGTAGCCCGGCGCCATCAGCGCGAACACATCGCCGAAATCCTGGCCGATGGTCTTGCTGGTGCATTGCCCGATCCCGGCTTCGCATTGGAGCGGACGGGTCTCGACCACGGTGAAGAGGCGTCCGCGCTCGAGCGAGAAGTTGAATTTTGGATTTGGATCGGCTGCGTTCTTCACGGCGTCGGTGATCTGCGTCACCAGCGCTGTGTAGGTCGCGGGATCGACGGTGCCGCCCTGTTCGCGCTGCTGCAGGTTGACGTAGATATTGACCGACGGACCCGAGGTGCGGATCGCCACCTTGCTGGTGTCGATGCCGGCATTCTTCAGGATGTTGGTCATGCTGACCGAGGTGTGGAACGGTGCGAAGCCGTGGTCCGACACCACGATGATGTTGCTGTCCGGCCCCGCCGCCTCGATGATCTGCTTCACCGCCTTGTCGGCGGTCTGATAGGCGAAGCGGATGTACGACTTGTAGCGGGCGACCTTGGCGGCGTCCTGGCCGGCGCCGATCGAGCTCGGGTCCTTCGGATTGGTGCCCTGGCGCGGATCGGTGAGCAGGAACTGATGCTCGGAGCCGTCCGGTTGCTCGATATAGATCATCACCAGATCGGCATCGGGATGGTTCTTGATCGCGCGCTCGCCGATATCGGCCTGGTAGCGCACGAAGGTCTTGACCATGTCTTCGTACATCGCCTCGATCTCGATGTCGGGGAAGTCGGTGAAGCCCGGGCTGAGCCGCTCCGGAATGCGGAAGTCGGCCTGCGGGCGCCAGAACCCGATGCTGTTGTTGATGTCGTCGACGTCGGCCAGCACGGCCGCGTTGCGCGGGATGTAATTGGCGCCGTAGCGGGCAAAGCGCACTACCGACAGATCGGGCGCGAACTGCGAGACGAAATAGGCGGCGCCGACCCTGGCGCCGCTGCCCTCGAAGAAGAACGGCGCATTCTCGCCGCCGAACTTCGCATAGGCAGGTCCAGTCGCCGGCGGCTTGAACGGCCCGGCCGTGATGCCGCGCGTGGCATCGAAGAACACGAGGGTGTCGTAGTTGACCTTGTTGTCGTTGGTGGTGTCGAGCGCCGCCACCCGGATCGCGTATTTGAGGTCCTGCGTGGCCGCGCTGGTGCAGGTCGCGGTCTGCACTGATGCGCACGAGAAGGTCTCGATCGGCGCCGGCGTTGCCAGCACCGGGCTGAACGAGAAGCGGTCGGCCGCCTGCAGCGCCGCGGCCACCGCCGGATCGGGCGCGAAGTTCGCCTGCGTCAGCGAAAAGCCCTGGGCGCTGAGCCCGCCGAACGCGCCGAACGGCACGGTGTAGTCGGTGACGCGGATCGGCTGGGCCGGCTGCACCACAGTGCCGTTGATCGAGATGTCGGCGCCGTCGCCACCCGGCCACGTCGCGGTGACCACCTTCTTTCCCTGCTGGCGCAGTTGCACCCAGAGCGGCGCCGCGGTCGGCTGCGGCGAGGGCCCAAGCGGGCTCTCGCGATAGCCGCCGATTGGCGCCGCAAAGCCGCTGAGGCTCGATGTGATCGGGCCGACGATGGCCTGGAAGGTGTTGGAGGGGATGTCGTTGTGAACGGCGGTCGAGCCGGTCGCGATCTCGATATGGGAGACCGCGGTGAGCGAGGGCGAAGCCGTGATGTTCTGCAACGCCACGGCACCATGGCGGCTCAGCCGCGCCAGCCCGCCGTCGCGCGGCAGCACGCCTTCCTCGATGAACTGCTGGATGAAATCAGGCTTTGCGCCGTCGAGTGAGATGAGGACCACCGGCGACCTGCGGCCGTGGTGGTGGCCCCGATCATGGTCGCGATCGCGGAAGCTGTCGGACCCGCGGTCGCGGCCGCTGTCATCCTGATCGGCGTGTGCCGGCGCCGCAGCGCCGGCCAGCGATGCCGCAAGCGATATGGACGATAGGACGGAGAAGAGCTTCTTCACTTAGGTGCCCCATGCTTTTGCTGCACAATCTGTGTGCGATCAATCTGGAATGAGGCAGAGATTATCGAGTGCGGCCGACGACGCGCGTGTGACGCCCAGGCGACGCATATGCGTCGCTGCGTGAATGCTGTCGCAACAGTCCAACTGACGCTCTGTCGCGCGAGCGATGGGAACTCGCCAGCGCAAGCCTCGCGCAACTCTCACGGGCGATGGTCCATTCCGCACGAAAGTTTGCGGAACGGGGCATGATCGCCAAACTGAAAGAGGTTTCTACGGCGCCTCTGCCGTGCAAGATCTGCAGCGCGGAGGCCGCCCTTTTCGGCGTGGTCGATTTCGCCAAACACTTGCAATGAAGCGCGCCGCGGGCGGCTGCCGCTGTTGGGGAGGCCGGTCTATTACCACCGCTGCCAGGTCTGCGGATTCCTGTTCACCGATGCGTTCGACGATTGGAGCGAGGCGAGCTTCAAGGCCGACATCTACAACGACGGGTATATCGAGGTCGATCCCGACTACAGGGAGGTTCGGCCGACCAACAGCGCAAAGTTGGTGCAACATTTTTTCGGAGCGAAGAAGGCGGAGTTGCGCTTGCTCGACTATGGCGGCGGCGACGGCTTGCTGAGCGCTACGTTGCGCGACTCCGGCTTCCTGGAGGCGCAGACCTTTGATCCCTTCGTGGCCGATTTCGCGCGGCCGCCGCAGGAAAAATTCGATATCGTCACCTGCTTCGAGACGCTGGAGCACATGCCCGATCCGATGGCCGGTATCGCCGCCATCGCGTCAAGCACGAAGGAGGATGGGCTCGTGTTGTTCTCAACACTGGTGCAGCCATCCGATTTTGAGATGCACGGCGTCAATTGGTGGTATGTCGGCCCGCGCAACGGCCATGTCTCGATCTTCAGCCACACAGCGCTTGTTCTCGCCTGGCAGCACCACGGTTATCAGACCGCTTCCTTCAACGACAATTTGCACATGGCCTTCCGCACGCTGCCCGAATTCGCCCGGCATCTGCTGAAGCAGGCCTGACGGCGTTCGACGCGCCTTGAACGCGCCGATCGCCCCCGCTACGCTCCCTCAAAAAATGGGAGTGAAACGGCGATGAAGCAATTGCGGATCGGCGATATCACCATCGATGCGGTGATCGAACGGGAGGGGCCTTGGCGGCGGCCGCAAGATTTTTTCCCGGCTTATGACGACGGCGTGTTCAAGCGTCATCTGCCGACGATGGAGCCGGAGGTGTTCGATGCCGCGCACGGCATGATGGTGATCACCTACCAGACTTTCGTCGTGCGCACGCCGCGCTACACCATTTTGGTCGATACCTGCACCGGCGAAGACAAGGGGCATCCGCCGCCGTTCGATTTTCCCGGCAAGGAGCGCTGGCGCAACGAGCTGTTCGCGCTCGGCATCGGCTTCGAGCAGATCGACTACGTGTTCTGCACGCATCTGCACATCGACCACACCGGCTGGAACACGACCTTGCGCGACGGCCGCTGGGGGCCGACGTTCCCGAATGCGAAATACGTGTTTCACAAGGGGGAATATGCGGCCTGGGAGGCCGAGCATGCCAAGGGAAACAACCCGCCCGGCACGGTCTTCCGTGACAATTGCCTGCCGATCGTCGAGGCTGGGCAGGCGCTGCTGGTGGATGACGATTACGCGCTGGATGATACGGTCACGCTGACGCCGACGCCGGGGCATTCGCCCTGCCACTGTTGCGTGAACATCTTCTCGAAAGGTCAGCGTGCCGTGGTCGCCGGTGATCTCATGCATCACCAGATCCAGTGCCGCGAGCCGGACTGGTCGGCAAGGCCGGATTGGGACCCGAAGCAATCAGCGGTGTCGCGGCGGAAGTTTTTTGCGTCCGTTGTGGATACGGACACGCTGATCCTGCCGATCCATTTTCCGGCGCCGACGGTAGGTCTGATCAAGCCGCTGGATGGGGCGTTCGATTATCGGTTCAGGCGGGAGTGATGGCGAAAACTAGCAGGGCCTGATCTGCAGGTCTCGTGTCCCGGACGCGCTGCAGCGTGTAACGCTGCTGCGCAGAGCCGGGACCCATCTCTCGGACGATGCACGTGGGAGCATGGGCCCCGGCTCTGCAGCGCACCGCTGAACTGGACGATGCTTCGCATCGCCAGGGAAGCGCTGCGCTGCGTCCGGGGCACGAGAGTTTCTTGGAATGACGCCTTACGCGCTGACTTCGCACTTCTTCATAAAGCTGTTCTTGGCGGCGCCGGCGAGCGGCTTGCCGTCGGCGCTGACGGCCTTGGGCGCGCAGGCGTCGGCCTTGCACTTCTTCAGGAACGAGGTCTTGGCGGCGCCGGCCAGCGGCTTACCGTCCTTGCCGACCGCCTTGCTCTCGCAGGTGTCCTCCGCGAAGGCCGAGCCCGCTGCAAAGGTGGCAACGATCGCAGCCAGGAAAATCCGCTTCATCATGGGTGTCTCCCTAAACCAAAAGATGGCGGGCGGATTGGAGCCGGGAATCGTGGCGCAATCAAGCTGGATCAGCGAGCGGGCATCTGCGTCGCTTCAATTTTTCCAGCGATCGAGCTGCGCCGCGGCCTTGACGAGCGCATCGTCCTTTGCCGCCTGATTCCCCGGCACGGACTGCCGCCGGGACGAAGGCTCGTCGAAATCATGGGTGGCACCGGGATAGACGGTGACGTCGATCGGGCTGCCTGACTGCCGCGACCGGTCGGCGACGTGCTGGCAGATCTGCGGCGAGACCTCCTCGTCATCGGCGCCGAGGAACATCGCGATTGGTGCCGCGGTGGAGATGGTCGGCGCGAGCAGAGCGCTCTTTCCGCAGCCCGGATAGAACACGAGCGCGCCGCGATAGCCGGCCGTCTTGCTGTCCTGCCGGATCATCACGTTCAGCGCGGTGCTGCCGCCGTTGGACCAGCCCTGGAGAAAGATCTGGCGGCCGATCACGTCGCTGCGGCCGCGCAGAAAAGCGAGCGCTCCCTCGGCATCGCGCGGGCGCACCGTCAGCTCGTTGACGTCGGCACGGTCAGGATCGTCATGGGTGAAGCGGCCGAAGCCGTAAGCCTTGCCGCGGGGACCGAAGCTGTCCGGCAGCAGGACCAGGTAGCCGCGTGCCGACCAGTACTCGCCCCACATCACGTTCCGTTTGGACAAGGTGGTGGCGCCGCAGGGCGAGCCGATGCCGGCCCCGACCGAGGCGCAGCCGGACTTGTTGTTGCTGGAGTAGGGGCCGCCGCGACCGTGCAACATGACGATTGCGGGCCAGGGCCCGCGCGTTGTGGGCTGGAACAGGTAGCCGACCAGCGTGGTGGCGCCGTCGGCGCTGCGAAAATAGACGGTCTGCGGCGTGGCAGAGACAGCCGTAACCGACGGCAACACGGCGGCGAGGCCGATGAAGATACGGATCAGATGATTTGGCAATCCAGCCCGGCCTCGTGGCAACGCGTCAGACCCCACGCACGAGCAGTGCCTTGAAGTCGGCCCGCGCCCGCTGGGCCTCGGCGCGCGCGACGTCCGAGGCGTCGCCCATGCCGAAATAGCCATGGATCAGGCCGGGCCCCTCATGATGCTTGACCCGCACGCCGGCGGCCTCCAGCGCCCGCGCATAGGCGGCGCCCTCATCGCGCAGGGGATCGAACCAGGCGGTGGTGACGATCGCGGGTGCGAGGCCTCTGAGCGACGCGGCGCGCAGCGGCGAGACGCGCCAGTCGGTTGCGTGAGCGGGATCGGCGAGATAATGGCCGCAGAACCATTCCATCGTGGCGCGCGTCAGGAAGTAGCCTTCGGCATTCTCGGCGCGTGAGGGGAAGCGCGCGTTCTCGCGTGCGTCGGCGTAGCTGCCCACGACTTCGGTCACGGGATAGACCAGCAATTGCGCCGCGAGCCCGATGCCGGCATCGCGGCAGGCGATCGCGGTGGTGGCCGCGAGATTGCCGCCGGCGCTGTCGCCGGCAACCCCGAAGCGTTTGGTGTCGCCGCCAAATTCCGCGACACGGCCAAACACGTCGCGCACCGCGGCAAAGGCATCCTCGAAGGCGCCGGGAAAGCGCGTCTCCGGCGGACGGCGATAGTCGACGGAGACGACGACCGCGCCGGTCTCGATCGCGAGATTGCGGGCCTGCCGGTCATGGGTCTCGAGATCGCCCGCGACCCAGCCGCCGCCATGGAAGAACACTACGGTGGGCGCGGGCGTGGTGCCGACCCGATAGATACGCGCATCGAGCGGGCCCGCGCCGCCTTTCACCTTGATGTCCTGCACGCTCTCGACCGGTGGCGGCGGGATGGCCGCGCGCGAAGCAGCCAGTGCGCGCAAGGAATCGCGGGCGCTCTGTGGCGTCATGACCGCGGGATCGCGCATCGGCATGAGCGGAATGATCTGGGCGATGACGGGATCGAGCGGTGCGGGCATGAGGTCCTCACAGGGTTCTTGGTCTTGCTTGCGGGTTAGCATAGATTTTGCGCGCCGCATCGGCAACCGGCCACGTGTTGTGATGCGCAGGGATGAACGGGAAGGGAGGCCAAGGAGTGGAATTCGAGACGCTGGTCCAGTCGCGCCGCAGCGTGCGCGGTTTCAGGAACGAGCCGGTGCCGCGCACGGTGATCGAGGCGATCATCGAGAGCGCCAAGCGCGCGCCGTCGTCGATGAACACCCAGCCCTGGCACGTTCACGTGCTCACGGGGCATCCGCTGGAGGAGGTGCGCCGCCGCAACATGGAGGAGATGGTCGGCGGGGCCAAGGTCAAGCGCGACATCGTCAGCCATGGCGAGTATCAGGGCGTGCATCGCACCCGGCAGGTGGATATCGCCAAGAAGCTGTTCGGCGCGATGGGGATTGCGCGCGACGACAAGCCGATGCGCCAGGACTGGGTGCTGCGCGGCTTCCGCCAGTTCGACGCGCCGGTCTCGCTGGTGTTGACCTATGACCGCGTGCTCGATCCCGGCGCGGTCTGCCATTTCGATCTCGGCGCGCTCTGCTACGGCATCGTGCTCGCAGCCTGGGACCGCGGCCTCGGCTCGGTCATCAACGGGCAGGGCATCATGCGCTCCGACATCGTGCGCGAGGTCGCTGAGATCCCGGAGGACGAGGTCATCATGACCTGCGTCGCGATGGGCTATCCCGACGACGGCTTTGCCGCGAACGCGGTGCGCTCGGATCGCGAGCACAACGATGAGTTCGTGCGCTACGTCGGCTTTGCCGACTGATGCAAGCGTGCAGGCACCGGGAGGCGCGTGCTGAGCTCCGCTTCAGCATCGTCCTCAGTCCCTGCGGCGCAAAAATTGATCCAGATCAAATGCGTTGATGCGATCGGTATCATGAGCCCGCGAAACGATGCGATGCCGTAGTCCTACGGTGCGCATTCGCCGCACAAACGCGCCTGCGCCACGCGTTTCCTAACCGAATGGCAATTTCGAATCCGTAGGTCGTTCCTTTGAGACGCGTCGCGCGTCGAACAAGGATATTGCCATGCTCTCGCTGTTTTCCAAGGCAGGTCATAAGCAGACCGCTCCGTCGATCGTTCCGGAGGTCGATGACGAGGCACCGGCGTCGCGTGAAGCCTGCGCAATCCGCGTGCTGGAGAGCGACGACCGGCTGCAGAATATTTCCGAGGGCGATTTCGTCATGGTAGGCGCGCGGTCACCGCTTGCGCTCGCGTTCATCTCGCCGCACTGCGATTTTGCGCGCACGGCCTCGTCGTTGCAGAGGCTGGCGGGTTCGACGCCCGTGATCGCGATGTCGACTGCCGGCGAATTGTGCTCGGCGGGTCCGTCGCTGTACAAGCCGACGGGGGCGAGCTGGTCGTCCGTCGTCGTCCAGATCTTCCCGGCCGATCTGTTCCAGTCCATCAGCACCCATGCCGTGCGCCTCCACAACGAGGATATCCGCAAGGGCGAGCCGTCCACGGCGCATGACGCACGCATCGAAGCGATCACGCGCGAGGTCGCGGCGATCAGGACGCCATTCGCGGTCGACGTGCGCGATACGATCGCCTTCGCGCTCGTCGACGGCGTCTCGGCGTCGGAGAGCTATTTCATGGAGGCCGTGTACAGGAGCGGGAAGTTTCCCTGCGCCTTCGTCGGAGGATCCGCGGGCGGCACGCTCGACTTCAAGCACACCCATCTTTTCGACGGCAGGCAGGTGCTCGAAAACCACGCCCTTATCGTCTTCATGAAGCTGGCGCCGGGCCGGGCCTACAGCATTTTCAAGACGCAGAATTTCAAGAAGACCGGAAAATCCTTCGTCGTGATGGGGGCCGATCCGGACCGGCGCACCGCCTCGGGCGTGATGGAGGCGAACGAGATCAAGCCGTTCGCTTCTGCCGTGGCGAAGGCCCTGAACACGACGCCGGCGAACCTGATGTCGATGATGACGAAGCATTCCTTCGGCATCGAGGTCGGCGGCGACCTGTTCGTGCGCTCGGTCGCGGGCATCGACGCGGACAGCGGCGTCGTGTCCTTCTTCTGCGATGTCAATTCGGGCGACAGGCTGGAACTGCTGGAGGCGACCGATTTCGTCGACCAGACGCGGCGCGACCTCGACGCCTTCCTGCGCGACAAGCCGCCGGCGATCGGCGCGATCCTCAACGACTGCATCCTGCGCCGCCTCAACAATGAGAGCCAGCTGCGCAACATGGGCGGTATGTGGCCGATGCCGGTCGCAGGATTTTCCACCTTCGGGGAGCTGTTCGGAATCAACATCAATCAGACGCTGACCGCGATCGTGTTCTTCGACGTCAGGGACAAGCCGCTGAACGATCCCTTCCTCGAGATGTTCCCGATCCATTACGCGCATTTCGTCGAGTATTTCACGCGCACCCATCTCAACCGCATGGTGCTCCTGAACCAGATCAAGGACGGCATCGTCCACCGTCTGACGGAATATCTGAGCGCCAGCGCCACGCTGAGCGGGAAGGTCGAAGGCGCGCTGCAGCAGACGGCTTCGATCAACGCCATCGTGGAGGAGATCCGCGCGGTGATCATGGCGAGCGCGCAGTCGGCGGCGAAGGCGACCGATACGACCGCCTTGTCGCAGGAGTTCGCCGGCCTCACTCAGGCCATGAACGGGCTGCGGGACATCCTGAAGATCATCGACACGATCGCGGGCCAGACCAACCTGCTCGCGCTCAACGCGACCATCGAGTCGGCGCGCGCGGGCGAAGCGGGGCGGGGCTTCTCAGTGGTGGCGACCGAGGTGAAGAAGCTCGCAAACGACACCAAAAGCAGCCTCACGCGCACCCATGCCTCGATCGGAGGCATGGAAACATCGCTCGAGTCGCTCGGAGCCAACATCAACGAAACCCGGGGCCAGCTGATCCAGACCCAGGAGGGCTACAACAGCATCGTGACGCAGATCGAGGAGATGTTCAAGAATCTTCAGATGATCAACGCGGTGCTGTCCGACCTCGAAGCCTTCGTCCGCGACCGCAATGGAGCGTTGACGAGCGCGATGAATGACATCGAGACGTTGAAACGGATCGGGTAGGACTGCACAGCCGGCCGTCTCGCAAATTTCGGTGACGACCTTCCAGTTGGCTCTTGCAATCTCATCGCGCTAGCAGGAACAATGTGCTTCGTGAGAGGTTTGTTGCTGGCGCGAGGGAATTGACATGCGGCGGCTGGCTAGCCTGGTACGGCGGTTGTTCGGCCCGCGAGTGCGGCGTCCGATCGATGATGATCCCAATCTTCCTTTCACATCCGACGAGTTCGGGCGGCTGATCCGGAGCGGCAGACGCGAAGACATGAAGCTGCTGGCCGAAGGTCTCGCCTGCAACTCGATTCCCCGCCCGGCCAAATACCGCGCCACGCACTAGAACCGCGGGGCGCGCCCTCGTCGCCGCCTTGCTGCGGCCTGTCGCTCGGTGGCGGGCATTTGGACGTGGTCTCAGCAGGCGGAGTTGCCATCATGGCAGCAGCCTGAGTCCAAATAGCTCCCACTGAGGCGAGGTACCGCCGGGTATCTGTGCACCACCTGCCGCGCCGGAAACGCTATCGAAATTTGGCAGGACGCAAACCCTCAACTTGTCCTTTGCATTCGACCCTCGCCAATTGGCCGAGACAGGCTAAGATGATTCTTTCGGTCTTGGGGCGCTACCGAAAGGGGGAATTGAGATCGGCGTGATTGCCGGATACGCGTCATTTTCCGACGCGTTTTTTCATTTGTCATGAGCAACAGTGATGATGCGCCGGGTTTGGCGCCAAAGATATTTCGTTTCTCCGATGTCGACGAGTTTCGCAGTTCGATACGCGGGTTGAACGTCGAGTTTACGCCGTTCGTGCGACGGATCGCGACCGAGCAGGTGATCTTGCGCCTGCCGGGCTGCGACGTGAACGTGACGCGGGCGTTTCCGCGCGTGGTGGACGCGCAGCTGGTTGCCGACTGCACGGCGGTCGGTTTTGCGATGGACGATCTCGAAGTTCCCATTCGCTTCAATGGTGCGCAGCGCGACCGCGCGGTCGTCGTCATCGGCAGCAGCGGCGCTGCCTACAACACCATCGAGGAAGTGCAGAGGCAGATCGGCTCGGTCGTGTTTCACCCCGAGGTGAAGGATCGCGGCTGGCCCGAGACGCAGTCCAGCTTCAAGATTTTCGAGACCAGCATGTCGGCGCTGCTCCGGCTGCGGAAGCTGGTCCGGGAGGTGGTGGCGGCCGCGTCCGAGCCGATTGATCCCACGGAGGTTCCGTTGAAAGGCACGGCGATGAAGGAGTCCCTGTTCGGCGCGGTCGATAATGTCTTTGCCAATCTGGTCGCCGCGCGATGGACAGTGCGGCCGAACGACGGGCGGCAATTCAGGATATTTCAGGACATTCGCGCGCTGCTGTCCGAGGATCTCTCGCAGCCGATCTACAGCGAGGAGATCGCGCGCAAGCTCGGCCTGTCCGTGCGTACCATGCACGACGTCGTCCGCCGCTATCGCGGCATGAGCCTGCACCGCTATTTGCGCCTGCGCCGGCTCTGGCTGGTGCGTCAGCGGCTGCTCGCCGGCGCCGACAGCGTCAAGGCTGTCGCGCTCGCCTTCGGCTTCTGGCACCTCAGCGATTTCTCCAGAAGCTACCGCGATCAATTCGGCGAGACGCCGTCGCAAACGCTGGACCGCGGCCGCGGAAGATAGCGCGACAAATCGGTCGGCGCGCCGCCTGCTTTCGTGCTAGCCTGCCGGCCATGAGCAATCGCATCCTCGTCCTCTACGGTTCCTACCGTTCCGACCGCATGGGCATCCGCCTTGCGAATTTCGTCATCAATGGCCTGCGCAGCCGCGGCGAGGACGTCGAGTTCATCGACGCCAAGGCCATCGGCCTGCCGATGCTCGACCGCATGTACAAGGAATATCCCAAGGGCGCGGCCCCCGAGGCGCTGGAGAAGCTGGCCGGGCAGATTCGCGACGCCGACGGTTTCGTCTTCGTCACCGGCGAATACAATTGGGGCATTCAGCCCGGATTGAAGAATCTCACCGACCACTTCCTCGAAGAGTGGTTCTGGCGCCCGGCCGCGATCGTCAGCTATTCCGCGGGACGCTTCTCGGGGGCGCGCGCGGCGACCGCCTGGCACGGCACGCTGTCGGAGATGGGCATGGTGGTGGTGTCGAGCACGATCGGCGTCGGCCCGATCGCGCAGAGCTTGTCGGCGGACGCCGAGCCGATCGGCGAGGGCGGCAAGGCGCTGGAGCGTGCGTTCCCGCGCTTTGCGGATGATCTCACCTGGTGGATCGAGGCGGCGAAAGCGCAGCGGGGGCGCAAGGCGCCGCCTTACTGACGTCTTTATCGGGCTTCGCGCCTTACGCGGCCCTGACCTCGCCGAGGAAGCGGTCGAACTGGCCGGCGAGATCGCGCGACTGGGTCGAGAGTTGCTCGGCCGCGCCGAGCACTTCCCTGGCGGCAACTCCGGTGTCGTCGGCGGCGCGCTGCACACCCGATATGTTGGTGTTGACCTCCTGGGTGCCGCGGGCGGCTTCCTGGACGCTGCGGGCGATCTCCTTGGTGGCCGAGCCTTGTTCTTCGATCGCAGCCGCAATCGCGGTGCCGATCTGGTCGATCTCGGCGATGACGTCGGCGACGTTGCGGATCGCGGCCACGGTCTCGTCGCTCGCACTCTGGATCGCGGTGATCTGTTCGGAGATCTCGGTTGTGGCCTTGGCGGTCTGGCCGGCCAGCGATTTCACTTCAGAGGCGACTACGGCAAAGCCGCGGCCGGCATCGCCGGCGCGCGCGGCCTCGATGGTCGCGTTCAGCGCCAGCAGATTGGTCTGCTCGGCGATGCTCTGGATCAGCGTGACGACGTCGCCGATCTTCTGGGCGCCCTCGGCGAGCGCGCGTGCGGTATCGCCGGTGCGGCGGGCATTGTCGACGGCGCGGGCCGCGATCTCGGTGCTTTGCGCGACCTGACGGCCGATCTCGGCGATCGAGGAGGTCAGCTCCTCGGTCGCGCTGGCGACCGTCTGCACGTTGGTCGAGGTCTGCTCGGAGGCGGCGGCGACGACCGCGGCCTGGCTGTTGGTCTGGGCCGCCGTCGAAGTCATCGACTGCGCCGTGCTCTCCATCGTGGAGGACGCCTTCGATAGGCCGCCGACGAGCTCGGTGACCTTGGCCTCGAACGCGCGGGTGAGCTCGTCGAGTGCGTGCGCGCGCCGCATCTTGCCGTCGTTCTCGGCCTGCTTCTCGGCCGCAAGCCGGTCGGCCCGGATCATGTTGTCCTTGAACACCTGGACGGCCGCGGCCATCGCCCCGATCTCGTCGGAGCGCTCGGCGCCGGGGATCTCTTCCGCTACCTCGCCATCGGCCAGCCGCGACATCCGCGTCGTCAGGTTGACGATGGGGGCGCAGACGCGGCGGCGGACGGTCACGACGAGGCCGATGCTCGCAATCAGCACGGCGGCAAGGCCGAGGAGGGCGATGGTGAAACTAGTGCGCGCGGCCGACGAAGCGCCGGCGAGAACCTGCTCGGCGTTGTCGTAGAAGGCATCGCGGACCTCGATGATGGTGCTGAGGCCACGCTGCGTCGCGGCGTAATAGGTGTCCATGTCGTGTTCGTACTTGCCGGTGACCGCACCGTCTTTCACGAGCTTGAGCTCGCGGCCGAACTCCTCGACATAGATCGCGTTGAACTTCTCCAGCGCCGCGGCGACGTTCGCCGGGGTTGCCGGATTGCCGCGCAATTCCAGCAGCGACATCACGATCTGGTCGTTGCGGCCCTGCGAGCGGCTGATGTCTGCCTTCTCGGCGTCGGTCGCCGGCTTCTTGCCGCCGACGAGATTCTTGTGCAGGCTGGAGTTGAAGCCGCCGACGTCGCGCAGCGTCATGGCGATGTTGGCGTAGCTGGCCTGGCGGTAGGCGTCGCCGTTGAGGATCGCCATGCGGCGGACCTGCTCGTTGAGCAGCGCGGTCACGCCGCCGTTGAGCACGGCATTGTCGGCGACGATCTTCTTGGCGGCGTCCTTGCGTGCCTCGGCCGGCCCGCCCAGCGCCTTGTCGATGGCCTCGCGCAGCGCGGCGAACTTCGCATTGATGCCGTCGATGTTGCTGCCGATGGTGGTGCCGTCGTCGAACGGGCCGGGCAGCTCCTTGCGCAGCGCGTTCATCTTGTCGCGGGCGCCGTCGGTCTGCTTGCGCAGCTTGTCCTGCTCGGCGAGCAGTGCGGGGTCGATGGTCGCAGGCCCGTAGAGGATGTTGGTGGAAAACCCGCGCTCGGGGTTGAGATAGCGCGGGATGTCGCTGACGGCGCGGACGATTGCGAGCCGGCCCTGCGCCTCGGTGATCCGCTCCATCGTCTGGTATTTCGTCACGGCGACGTAAACCGCGAGGCCGCCGCCCACGGTCGACAGCGAGACGATGGCGGTGGTCAGGAGCGTACCGATTTTCATGGGCAGTCCGGCAATTGGCGCGGGAGGAGAATTATTTTGCCCGAACGATAGGCAGCCGGCGTTAATCCGCGGTTTACGCTGACGGCCGGCATGCCCCGCGCGCATGCGGCCATTCGTCGTAAGCGCGCGCTTCCGGGGCGTGCCTAAAGCGCGGTGACGATGAATCGTCATCGCGCTTTAGGTTGTTGTTTGCGCATGATCTTTCCGGAAAACCGCTTCGCACTTTTCCGGATCATGCTTTATGCGTAGGTCGCGCTCACGGTTCCGAACGGGCCGAAATCGGCGAGGTAGGTTTCGCCTGCCTTCGGCCGCAGCATGCCGGTCAGCGTGCCCGTGCTGATGGTCTGCTCTGCCTTGAGGCCGATGCCGGTCCGCGACAGTTCGTTGGCGAGCCAGGTCAGGGGCACCAGCGGATGATCGATGGCCTCCGCAGCGCTGCCGCGGCGCCGTTCGGCGCCGTTGCAATTCAGCACGACCTCCTGGTTCGCGATGTCGCGGCTGCGCCAGTCGGCGATCGCCTCGCCAAGCACGATCGTTCCCGATCCCGCGCCATCGGCCAGGATCGCCGGCATCGCTGGAAACGACGCGTCGTGGATGAAGCGGCATTCGGCAAGCTCGATGCCGGGATGCAGCGAGGCGACGGCCTCGCCGATCTCCTCGACGGAGTAGGGTTTTGTGCGCGGCGGCAGGTCCGCGCCGAGCCGGGCCTGATACTCAACCTCCGGGATCGGGCTGCACTGCCGGGCGTGCTCGACAGTCGCGGGCGAGCCCTTGATCAGCGGTGCGAACACCCGCCCATAGATCGGCGAGGAGGTGCGAAGCTGGCGCTGGAGCCCGGGCTTCATGCCGGCGATCTTCCAGCCGACGACGTCCCAGCCCAGTTCCTCTTCCACCATCTGCGCGATGCGGTACGCCGTGTCGGCGTCCGGCGGCACGAGATGCGCATCAAGGCCGCTTTGTTGCCGGCTCTCGCGGCGCAGGCTGGCGAGATGGCGTGCGAGCTCGCGTTGTCGGGACAGATCCATCGGTTACGTATCCAGTCTATCTGGTGGTGGGGGCGAGGGCGGCGACAGGACGGTCTCCAGCTCCGCCTGAACCTGATCGAGCGCGTCGGCGCTGCGGCTGGCGCGGCACATCGCGACCGTGCCCTCGATCGAGGCGACGACGAGCGTTGCAAGCCGCTCGGCGCGGTCGGCAGCCAGTCCTTCGCGCAACAAGGCTGTGCGCATGATCCGCCGCCAATCGGCGAACACGCCGTCGGCGAGTGCGAGCAGGTGCTGCTGCGCCGCCGCGTCGTCCTTGTCGCTGGGCTCACCGACATAGCGATCGACGGCGACGGCGAGCACGGGGCAGCCCGCCTCGAAGCCGGTTGCCGCCAACTGGCGGCGCCACGATGCGACGAAAGCCTTGAGGCCGCCGATCACGCCGCGTTCGTCCATGGCTTTCTCCAGGGGAATGGACACTTGCCGGCCGGCGAAGGTCACGGCTTCGGCAATCAATTGCGGCTTGCCGTCCGGGAAGTGGTGGCTGATCGAGCCGCGCGGTGTCGCGGTGTGGCGGACGACGTCGCGCATGCTGGTGGCGTTGACGCCGCGCCGGCTCATCAGGTCGGCGGCGCCGGCGATCATCTTGTCGCGTGTGGTGGCGGTCATCGGAAGTCTCAACGTTGGCTGCCTCCATCTAGACTATGACACTTGACATAGGCAAGCCGCACTGAAATATGACGAGTGTCATATTTGTGGAGAGGGTGCCAATTTGACCATCATCACCGTGACTGCACCGGCCGGGCGGCTCGGCCTGAAGCAGCGCCGGCTGCTTGCGGAAAGCCTGACCGATGCCGTGCTCGAGCCGGAGGTCGGCCAGAAGGCGCCGGCGGCGCGAATGGGTTTTCAGGTGCATTTCCACGACCTGCCGTCCGACTGCATGGCGATCGGCGGCCGGTTGCTGTCCGACCAGGACACGCCGCGTGACATCATCATCGTCAATATCGCGGTGATGAACGCGGCCTGGCCCGCGGAGGTACGCGCGGAGGTGATCCGCAACGTGCTGGCGCGGCTCGCGGAGGCCTGCGGCATGCCGACGCCGTCGCCGACCTGGTGGGTCAATTTCGAGATCATCGATGAGGGAAGCTGGGGATCGCGCGGCGGCGTGCTCTCGATCCTTCAGCTGCTGGATTCCGGCGTGTTCACGCCGGCGCGGATCGAGGCGATCCGCGCGGTGATTCAGCAGCCCGCCTGATTTGCCGCCAACACCAACAATCGGGAGAGGAACACATGAGCGAAGGTCAGATCCGCACCGAGGTGCATGGCCACGTGTTCAAGATCATCATCGACAACGCGGCGAAGAAGAACGCGTTCACCCCGGTGATGATGGAGCAATTGTCCGATGCGCTGACCGAGCTGCACGACAACGAGGCTTACCGTGTCGGCGTGGTCTGCGCCGAGGGCAGGGATTTTACGGCAGGGCTCGACATGCCGAAATTCTTCGGTCCCACCGCAGAGAAGCGCAACATCAAGGACGGCAATGTCGATCCGTTCGGGCTTCGCAAGCGTTGCCGCAAGCCCATTGTCACGGCCGTGCAGGGCATCGTCTTCACCATCGGCATCGAGCTGATGCTCGCCGGCGACATCGTGGTTGCGGCCGACGATGCGCGTTTCTGCCAGATGGAGGCACGGCGCGGCATCGCACCGCTCGGCGGCGCGCATTTCCGCTTCCTGTCGCGCGCCGGCTGGGGCGATGCGATGTATCATCTGTTCCTGTGCGACGAGTTTTCGGCGCAGCGCGCGCATGCGATCGGGCTCGTCCAGGAGGTCGTGCCAGCGGGCGAGCAGATCGAACGCGCCATGGCGCTCGCCGCCATCATCGCGCGCAATGCGCCGCTCGGCATCCAGGTGACCAAGGAAGCGGCGGCGAAATATGTCGAAGCCGGAGAGGCGGCCGCGATCGCCTACATTCCAAAAATCCGCGACCGTGTGCTTGGCAGCGCCGATGCGAAGGAGGGCATTCAGTCCTTCATCGAGCGTCGTGCGGCCGTCTTCCAGGGACGCTGATCCTGCTAGCGCTGCGCCTGGTCGAGCCTGGCGAGGATCTCCAGTGTCGCGCCGTCGCGCTCGCCCGCGAAATAGCGGGCGAGCGCCTGATCGAAGACGGGCTCGTCGGACACCGCGCCGAACAGCGTCATCGACGAACGGAATTTTGTGTCATCGGGCGCACCGAGGATCGCGTTGATGGTGCGCCCTTCGACGGCAAGCACAAGTCTTGTGCACGCGGTCAGGCGCGGCCCAAGCACGGGGTGGGCGAGGTAGGCCACGGCCTCGGCGCGCGAGCTGATGGCGTAGCGCTGCGACATGGCGCTGAAGCCGAGGCCGGCTACTTGCGGGAAAACGAACCACATCCAGTGGCTCTGCTTCCGGCCCCGGGCCAGCTCGCCCTGGACGTCGCGAAAAACCGGGTTTTGGGCCTGGACGAACCGTTCTAGGTCGAAAGTATCGGTCATTGGATACCCCCGGAGGTGTCTCACCGGCCGCGATTATGCCTAACTTTTGGCTCCCAATGTGGTAGCTGGTATAGAGTCTCTCCGGGTGGGGGTTGGGTCCCCCGGGGGGTCGATTTGGGGATCTGATGGTTTCCGACGCAGCGCACGCCGAGAGGCTGTTGTCGCGCCGCCGTATTGGGCGAGCCGAGACGATACTGCTGTCTTTGGCTGCGGTCGCGCTGGCGCTTGGCGCTGCCGCCTGGGTCGCCGATCTCGGCGATTCGACCCCGCTGGTCACCGCCGCCCTGCCGCCGGCCAATTCCCCTTCGTTCGAGGATCGTTTCGCGTCGGCGTCCGGCAACCCGCCGGTCCGCCAGTTCGGCCTGCGGACGCTGGAGCGCTCCGCCATGGACGCGGTCCAGCTCAAGCTCCGCGACGCCAAGGCGATGCTCGCTCAGAAGCTTCAGGGCGATGAGTGGCGCTCGACCCTGACCGATGACGACCGGCACGCGGCCGAGGAGCCGCGGCCTGCGCAGCGTGCCGATGCCGTCCCGATGCCGCGCTCGCGCCCGGCCCAGGCGGACTTCTCGGCCCAGATCGCCTCGAGCCAGGCCTATGCCGAGACCAATCCCAGGGTCGACAACCGCAACTTCTTCGAAAAATTCACCGACAAGATCAAGCTGGCCTCTCTGACCCCCGGCGACGGCCTGTTCGCCAAGGCGCCGGACCTCGCCGCGCTCGGCTATGATTCGCGGACGGCGGTCTACGACATCTCGGCCAAGGCGCTGTACCTGCCGAGCGGCGTCGCGCTGGAAGCGCATTCGGGCATGGGCGCGCTGATGGACGACCCCCAGCATGTCGACCAGCGCATGGTCGGTGCGACCCCGCCGGCGACCTATGATCTGAAGCCGCGCGAAAAGCTGTTCCACGGCGTCCGCGCGTTGCGCCTGACTCCGACCGATGGGACCAGCGCGCTCGGCCGCGTCGGCCTGCTCACTCACAACTACATGCTCGGGCCGCGCGGCGATTCCAACGGCTGCGTCTCGATCAAGGACTATGATCGCTTCCTCAAGGCCTACGACAATGGCGAGTTCAACCGCCTGATCGTGGTGCCCAGCCTGAGCGGATCGGCGACCGCCTCGCAGCGCGCCAGCACCGCCTCCTGATATTTGAATCCGAAATTTGCCTGCTGCGGCGGGGCTGCCGTTTTCCCTTCGTTAAGCCGTCATCGTCCAGAAGCAGCCCATGAGTGATCCAGCAAGCTCCGAAACCCCGCTGCGCACCACGTTCAAGATCAAGCTGAACGGTGACACGCTGGCGATTGCGACCGTCGGACAGGCCTATCAATTCCTGACCAATTTCAAATCGGTCGAGTGGATGGAATTCCGCTCGCTGCACGAGGACGCCGTCGCGGCCCTCGAAGGCGCGGCCGGCAATGCCATGCTGGCGGTGCAGGCGACCAACGCCGTGCGCGCGCTGTTCGTGAGCGCCAAGCTGCTCTGAGCAGGGCGTTCCTCCTCTCCAATCCTCGAACCCGTTCCCGGGGCGTTGCGACCAAGCTTGGCGCGTTTGGCGCGAAGGAAACAGGATCGCATGGATATCTCGGAATTCATTGCCGGCGTCGATCGCGCCGGCACAGACCAACCGACGCAAGCAGCGCTCGAGGCGTTCGAGAAATCGATCGGCTGCCGCCTGCCGGATGAGTATCGTCAGTTCCTGCTGGCCTGCGCCGGCGGCTATTTCCAGGGCTCGGCCGAATTCAACTGGCCGCAAGGGCATTGGGCCGGCGCGGTGCAGGAGGTGCTGGGATTGCGGCGCGATGAGTGCTCGCTAATCCGGACGCGTCAGACGCCGCAATGGCCGACAATCGACGAACTCTTGTGGATCATGAGCGACCACGGCGGCAACCCGATCTGCATGACGATCGACAAGACGCATTTCGGCAAGATCTGGTTCATCGATCACGAGGTCGCCAACTACGACGAGGGCTGGACGCTCGCTGAAGCGATGTCGGACCAGTGGGGCTACGTGCTGCCGCTTGCGCCGACGTTCGGTGACTTCATGGCTGGCCTGTACGAGCAGGCTGAGGCTGCGTGAGGTGCTGCTCGTGTCCCGGACAAGCCGCAACGCTGTCAGCGTTGCGGCTTGGTACGGCACGAATAGATGGGCCCCGGCTCTGCAGCGCATCGTCACTGGACGATGCTTCGCATCGCCAGGGGGACGCTGCGCTGCGTCCGGGGCACGAGAGAGCAGGCAACGCCTCACTGCCTGTTGTCGCCACGCCCGTTGTCGTCATCGTGGAAGTCGTGGTCGCCGCCCGGCCTGAAGCCGGGATCGATGCAGGCGAAGCTGCCGGCGTCGTTGGTCAGGCCGCTGCCCTTGTAGGACGCGATCTTCGGATAGACGCAGAGCGGCCGCGTGCCACTTGCCGGGAAGTTCTGGGCGATGCGCGGATCGAACAGCCCGCCGGTCGGATAGGGCGAGGTTGCGTTGGTGTTGGCCGCGACGATGCGCTCCGGCGCGGTGCCTTTCTCGACCCAGTCGGTGATGGCCTTGAGCTGGTTTCCGGCGAAGCTCGCGGTGGCGGCGCCGCCGCCGCAATGGGCCATGTTCGGCACCATGAACAACCG
Source organism: Bradyrhizobium iriomotense (assembly GCF_018130765.1). Lineage (GTDB taxonomy): Bacteria > Pseudomonadota > Alphaproteobacteria > Rhizobiales > Xanthobacteraceae > Bradyrhizobium > Bradyrhizobium iriomotense_A. The sequence continues at coordinate 504,329 of NZ_JAFCJZ010000001.1, read as the reverse complement.
CGCGAAGTCGATCGCGCGCCCGCCCATCTGCCGGTCCATGTTGCGATACCAGCGGGCGATCGCAGCGCCTGAGAAGATGCCGTCATTGACGGATGAGGAGATGATCAGCTTGTTGCCGCGCGCCCTGAACGGACGCAGGTCGGTCGAGACCGCGGCCATGAAGTCCATGCTGCTCTCGGGATAGGCCGCCGTCTTGGTGAAGATCTTCGGCGCGTCGGTGTCGAAGTTGAACTTGAACACGAAGGCCTCCTGGCCGTTCGGCCCGCCCACGGGCGTGACGACCGGCGGGGTCTGGAAGATCATCGGGATCGCGCCCGCGCCGAGCGTCAGGTTGATGGCGGTGTTGACGTTGGGCACCGGCGCGGTGACGACGTTCCAGAGCTGCCAGCCCGCGCCCGGCGCGGTCGGCGGCGTCCAGATTCCGGCATCCCAGAACCAGTTCGAATAGAGCCGCTGGCCTTTCGAGTTGACCGGCCCGGCATAGATCTTCTTGAGCGCGTCCACCTGCGCGCTGGTGAGGCAGGTGCCGCCATGCGGCGTGCTGCCGTGCGAGCCGGTGCCGCAGGTGTAGCTGGCGAGCGCCGGATACACCTTCTTCGCCGTGCAGGCGTGATAATTGTCGATGATGCCGTCGACCAGACCATCGAGGGCGTCGCAGGCACTCAGGATCGCGGCCGAGGCCACCTGAAGATCCTGCGCGGGGAACGTGTCGGGAATGAACGGCTGCCCGTTGATGTCCTTGCTGGTTGCGAGCGTGCCGAGCACCTGCTCGTTCCAGGCTTCGGCAAGACCCGCCTGCGGCAGGTTGAAGCCGGGATTTTGCGAGATCACGCCGTCGAACAGCCAGGGGAAACGCTGCGAAGCCATCATGGCGTCACGGCCGCCGTTCGAGCAGCCCATGATGTAGGAATAGACGGTGTCGAGGCCGTAGAAATAAGAGATGATCTGCTTGGAGATCGTCGCGGTCTTCTCGATGCCGTTGTAGCCGTAGTCCCTGCGTGCTTGCGCGTCGATCGCGAAATGCGCGGAGCCGCCGGCATTGGGATCGTCGTCCTGATGTCCGCCGACGACATTGTTGGCGTTGTCCTCGTGACCACCGTCATCCGCTGCGACGGCCCAACCCTGGCTGAGTTCGACGCCGGCGGCGCCCTGCGGGTCGGCATTGAGGCTGCCGTCGGTGCCGCCGCCGCCCATCATCTCAAAACGGCCGTGCCAGGTGTTGGGCAGGTTGAGCGAAAAGCCGATGCCGTAGGTGAAATGGTCGGGGTCCTGCGTCGAGACGCGCTTGTTGATGATGCCGATCACGTTGCAATAGCCCGACTTCTGCGTCGCGCTCAGGATCTGCGTGTTCGGCAGCGTGAGGCCGGTGAGGGCGGTGCAGGACGCGCGCGGCGCGACGCCGCTCGGCGGAAATCCATGCGCGATGGCCTGCGTGCCGAGAGCGGCACAGCCGGCCATGATCGTCGATGCGAGAAATAGGCGTTTCATGTCAGTCCCTCCCAGTTTTCATCAATGATGGTCGAGCGGACGCGCCGCATGAGGTGCGTTCGTTCAGGCAGTGTCGTTGACGATGTCGTTGCCAAAGCAGAGGTGACGGAGCGCCATGCGGCGCGTAGCGCGCAGAGGCGCGTTGCGCGAGTCGATCGCACCGCGATGCGTGATCGCACGCAGCTCGGCGCCCATCCCTGATGGAAGCACGGACGTCATCCCCCTAGGCCCCGCTCGTGTCACGGCGGGCTTTTTCGATCCTAGGGCGGCCGATGTTGCCGTGTCAACATGATGCGGCGCGCGAGTGCGCAGCGCAACCTGTCGTAGAATCTGTGCTCGCGAAGCGCGATCAAGCCCGGCTTCTCGATCCGGCTTGGCTGCGATAGACTCACGCGTCGAATCCCGGATGGCCGGGGCTGATGCCGCTGCGCCGGCTAGTGAAAGATCATCGTCGATGGAGCCGGAGAAAGCGGGCGTCAGGAAGCGAACGTCCAAGCGCGCGCCGCGCCGGGCGCCTGCCGCGAAGCCGCCGCGGTCCGCGCCGCGAACCGCGGCGGCCGCAAAGCCGGCCCGGCCCAAGCTGCTCGCCTCCGACGATCTGTCCCGTTCGCTCGGCTATCGCATCCGGCGCGCCCAGCTCTGGGTGTTCAAGGACGTCAGCCGGAGGCTCGCCGCCTTCGACATCAGCGCGGCGCAGTTCTCCGTCCTGTCGGTGATCGAGGCCAATCCGGGCGTCAATCAGCTCGCCATTGCGCAATCGCTGTCGATCGAGCGGGCCGGGCTCGGGCGCCTCGTGGATCACCTGGAGCGGCGGGGCCTGGTGCAGCGATCGGCCTCGGCGATCAACCGCCGCTATTACGTGCTGTATCTGACGCCGGCCGGGGCCGCGCTGCTGGGCCGCTTGCGCCCGGCGATTGCCGAGAGCGAGAAGACGCTTGCGGCCAAGATCGGACCGCGCGCGTTCAAGGAGTTGCAGTGGGCGCTCTCGGTGTTTCTCCAGGACGCCTGAGGCTTTCGGCAAGCCCTGGTTCGGTGCGCCGTTTTGGCGGCCGATGGCCGCGGCGCCATGCGTTCTCGCAGCTTGAACTCTGCCTCAGGAACAGGCAAACGGTCCGCCAAGGCCGTGGCCAAAGCCGGTTCACAAGGCCACCCATCTCGAGCCTGACTTCAAGGAGAGCCCATCATGAAACGCCGTACATTCCTCAAGGGCGGCGCGGTCGCCGGCGCGACGACGCTGGTTGCTGCACCCGCGATTGCGCAAAGCGCGCCCGAGATCAAATGGCGCCTGACCTCGAGTTTCCCGAAATCGCTCGACACCATCTACGGCACGGCGCAGACCTTCGCGAAATATGTTGCCGAGGCTACCGACAACAAATTCCAGATCCAGACCTTTGCGGCCGGTGAGCTCGTCCCCGGCCTGCAGGCGCTCGACGCCGTCAGCGTCGCCTCGGTCGAGATGGCGCAGACGCCGCTCTATTTCTACATCGGCAAGGAGCCGGCGCTGGCTTACGCCACCGGCGCGCCGTTCGGCATGAACCATCGCCATCAGGAGTCCTGGTGGCACTTCGGCGGCGGCGCCGACCTCACCAACGAGGCGCTGAAGCCGTTCAAGGCGCACGCCATCCTGTGCGGCAATTCCGGCACCCAGATGGGCGGCTGGTTCCGCAAGGAGATCAAGACCGTCGACGATCTCAAGGGTCTGAAATTCCGCATCGCCGGCATGGGCGGCCATGTGCTGGCGCGGCTCGGCGTCGTCCCGCAGCAGCTCGCGGGCGGCGATGTGTATTCGGCGCTGGAGAAGGGCTCGATCGACGCCGCTGAATTCGTCGGTCCCTATGACGACGAGAAGCTCGGCTTCCAGAAGGTCGCAAAATACTACTATTTCCCCGGCTGGTGGGAAGGCGGCGCCATGCTGCACATGATCGTCAATGACGAGAAGTGGGCGTCGTTGCCCAAGCAGTATCAGGCGATCCTCAATCAGGCGGGATCTGCGGCCGGCGCCTGGATGCTCGAGAAATACGACAGCGTGAACCCGGCGGCGCTGAAGCGGCTGATCGCCAACGGTGCCGAGCTGAAGGCGTTCCCGCAGCCGGTGCTGGAGGCCTGCTACAACGCGACCCAGGAGCATCTGAACGAGCTCGCCGGCAAGAGCGATCTGTTCAAGCGCACCAAGGACAGTCACGACGCCTACATGAAAGAGCTGCTGTTCTACACGCAGATCGCGGAGAATTTTTACGACAATTATCTGCTCAGCAAGATGCGCAAGGGCTGAGCGGAAGAGGGGGCGGCGGTCTCCGCGGCGCCCTCGCTCTCGTAGGGTGGGCAAAGGGCGTTTGCGCCGTGCCCACCATTCCTTGCATCACGTGCAATGGTGGGCACGCTTCCACCTTCGCTCTTCGAGCTACGGCGGACAAGTCGCTTTGCCCACCCTACGGGACTGATCGTGTGGCGTATTATGCCGCTCCCAGCCCCGGCTTCGCATTGCATAGGCGCCGAACGCGTCGGTCGTCTTCAGCGGCAGGTCGCGCGGGAAGGGCAGGTCGATCGGGAAATAATCGGCCATCTTCGCCGGTCCCGCCGTCAGTACGGCGCAGTGCGGCCTGGCTTTGGCCGCACATCGTCAGCTTTTCTTCATGCCGTAGACGTGGTCCGGTCCCGGAAAGGCCCGCGATCGCACGTCGGTTGCGTACCCCTCGATGGCCGCTTCGATCGCCGGACCAAGATTGCCGTAACGCCGGACGAATTTCGGGGGGCGCGGCGACAGCCCCAGCATGTCCTCGAGCACGAGCACCTGGCCGTCGCAGGCCGCGCTCGCGCCGATGCCGATGGTGGGAATGGCGATCGTCTCCGTAATCTTGCGCGCCAGTGGTTCAGCCACGGCCTCGATGACGACCGAGAATGCCCCGGCATCGGCGACCGCTTTCGCGTCATCCTCGATCGGCCCCCAATCCGTTTCGCTGCGCCCCTGGGCACGGAACGAGCCGAGCGTGTTGATGGATTGCGGCGTCAGACCAATGTGGCCCATCACTGGGATGCCGCGCCCGGACAGGAATGCGATCGTCTCCGCCATGCGGACGCCGCCTTCGAGCTTCACCGCGCCGCATTGCGTCTCCTTCATGATCCGCACCGCGGAGTTGAAGGCCTGCTCTCTGGAAGCTTCATACGAGCCGAACGGCATGTCGACGACGACCAGCGCCTGCTTCGAGCCGCGCATCACCGCGGCGCCCTGAAGGATCATCATGTCGAGCGTGACAGGCACCGTCGTCTCGAATCCGTGCATGACGTTGCCAAGGGAATCACCGACCAGAATGACGTCGCAATGCCGATCCACCAGTGCGGCCGTATGCGCGTGATAGGACGTCAGCATCACGATCGGTTCGCCCCGCTTGCGTGCACGGATGTCCGGCGCGGTCTTGCGCCTGATGGCGGATTGAACTGACATGCTCTGCTCCATATCCGGGGACGCGGATCGAAGCCGGATGGCATGAGCGTGTCAATGCGGGATGATCGGGGCTGTGATCAAAATCGACGCGAGCAAAGGAGGAGGAGCGGCGGCTCGCTCCGTCCCCCATCATTGCGGGAGGAGTTGCGCGCCGTCTCCCGAATGTCGTCCTGGCGAAAGCCAGGACCCATTACCCCAAGAGGCTGTTTGGCGAAGATTGGTCGTTCGGTGCTACCACCGTCCGCGATCGATGGATTCCGCGGTATGGGTCCTGGCTTCCGCCAGGACGACACGGGAGGGTGGGGCGGCTGTGTCGCGTCCGTCGCCCACGGCTCGGCCACCCCCACGTAACCCCACGGAGAAATTAACCGGCCGTTAACCATATCCGCCGCATCGTTAACCATTCAATAACAGGGAACGAGTCGGCCGCCATGGAGGCTGCAGCAAAAGTCCAACGTCAAATGGTGCGCCTGCGCGGGCGCTCCTATGTTGCCTTTGTGTTCGTGCCGACGGTTCCGATCCAGGACTGGCTCCAGGAGATCGACGCCACCATTGCGCGGTCGCCGGGCTTCTTTGCCGGCCGGCCCGTGGTGATCGACCTGTCCTCGGTCGATCTCAGCCAGGCCGGCATCGGCCATCTGCTCACCAGCCTTCAGGACCGCAACATTCGCGTGCTCGGCATCGAGGGCGTCGACGAGGGCAGGCTGACGGCGATGATGCCGCCGCTGCTCTCGGGCGGGCGCAGCTGCGTGGTCGAGCCGACCGCGGCCAAGAAGCCTGAGGCGAAAGCCGAGGCCAAGCCGACCTCGCTGCTGCTGGAGGCCCCCGTGCGCTCGGGCCAGACCGTGATCTTTCCCGAAGGCGACGTCACCATTCTCGGCTCTGTCGGATCCGGCGCCGAAGTCGTCGCCGGCGGCTCCATCCACATCTACGGCGCGCTGCGCGGCCGCGCCATGGCGGGCGTGAACGGACACACCAGCGCGCGCATCTATTGCCAGAAGATCGAGGCCGAACTGCTTGCAATCGATGGGTTTTACCAGACCGCCGACGATATCGACGCCGCTCTTCGCGGCCGGCCTGCCCAGGCCTGGCTGCAAGGCAACACCATGCGAATTACCGCGCTGAACTGACCAGAAGGAGATTTTTGATATGGCCAAGGTACTGGTCGTGACATCAGGCAAGGGGGGCGTCGGCAAGACGACGACAACTGCCGCGCTGGGGGCTGCGCTGGCGCAACGCGGCGACAAGGTCGTCGTCGTCGATTTCGACGTGGGCTTACGCAACCTCGACCTCGTGATGGGCGCCGAACGCCGCGTCGTGTTCGACCTCATCAACGTGGTGCAGGGCGTCGCAAAACTCCCGCAGGCGCTGATCAAGGACAAGCGGCTGGAGAATCTCTGGCTGCTGCCGGCTTCCCAAACCCGCGACAAGGACGCGCTGACGGAAGAGGGCGTCGGCAAGGTCATCGCCGATCTGCGCAGCCGCTTCGACTGGGTGATCTGCGACAGCCCGGCCGGCATCGAGCGTGGCGCTTCGATGGCGATGCGCTTTGCGGATGAAGCCGTGATCGTCACCAACCCGGAAGTGTCCTCGGTGCGCGATTCCGATCGCATCATCGGCATGCTTGATTCCAAGACCGTGCGGGCCGAGAAGGGCGAGCGGGTCGAGAAGCACATCCTCATCACCCGCTACGATCCCTCCCGCGCCGCGCGCGGCGAGATGCTGACCATCGACGACATCCTCGAGATCCTCGCCACGCCCTTGCTCGGAATCATTCCCGAGAGCCAGGACGTGTTGAAGGCCTCCAACGTCGGCACGCCGGTGACCCTGTCGAATGCGGATGGAGCGCCGGCGCGGGCCTATATGGACGCGGCCAAGCGCCTTTGCGGCGAGAACGTAACGATGCACGTTCCCGCCGAGCGCAGAGGTCTGATGGATCGTCTGCTGCGACGGAGGGCTGCATGAGCATGGGTCTGCTTCGACTTCTCCGCGGCAACAAGGCCTCGGCACCGGTCGCACGCGAACGGCTGCAGATCCTGCTTGCCCACGAACGCGGAATGCGCGGCCAGCCCGATCTGCTCGGTGTGCTGCGCGAGGAAATTCTCGCCGTCGTGTCCAAGCATGTGACGCTGGACCCGACCAAGGTCATCGTCCGGCTCGAGCGCGGCGACGAGGTCTCGACCCTGGAGGTCGATATCGAGGTGCCGAACGACTTCGAGCGCAAGAAAGCGGCGGTCGCGTAGGGGACGCGGCCGACGACCCGCAGTTTTGGGGTGGGTGAGAAGGCGGTCCGCCGGGCATGGCGGGCCGCCTTTGTCGTTCCGGCAGCGGGAACGGGACCTGCGGCGAGATCGTTGTGAAAAATCCGCGGGGCCAGTCGCGCGCTGCGCCGTGGTTTCGTCAAACGGGAGAGCGCCCCATGATGTCCGAGGTCCAGGTCCATACCGTTGCACGGCAGATGCTCGAACAGCACGGTTTTGCTGCGATTGCGAAGGCCGCGGAGCAGGCCCAGGCCTGCGAGGGTCGTGGCGAGGCCGACGAGGCCAAGGAGTGGCGTCACATCGCCGACGCCATGAAGATCATGCGGGGGCCGCACCAGAGCTGACCGCGCGGAACCGGAGCGCTCAGCGCTCCCCGCGCTCCGTTCCCTGTGCAGGGGCGCGGTGTTGCGTCTGCGGCTGCCCGCGTTCGCCGGTTTCCTTGCAGGGAAGCTGTTCCCACGTTCCGTCCGGCGCCTGCTGATAGGCGCTGCAGGACGATGACGAGGTCGATTTCTCCTCGCCTTTCTGGGCGTCGGTGTTTCTCGCGAGGGCCGGGGCGGCCATCACGGTGCTCGCCGCGAGCGCAGCGGCAAAGACGAAATGGGCAATCCGCATTGGGGGTCTCCTGTTCGAGGAGGCCGCATGCTGGCGAGGAATGTGACGATTGTTGGCCACGGCGGCAGTTCCGCCGTGGCGTGCCTAACGCCGGGAAAGACCTGCCGAAGGCTGTTTCCGCAAACCGGCGTCCATTTCGCTCGTAAACGCTTCTAACCGCCCTTGCTGCGGATCAGGCCGGCGAGGTTGGTCTTCTGCGCTTCGCACCAGCCGGGCATGCCGAGGCGGCGCTGGTCCATGTCGGTGGCCTGTGTCGCGACCGCGACCTCGGCCATCAGATCGTCGTCCTGCTTCTCGCCCATCTTGCCCCCGGTGTGCATCCAGGCGATCGCCTTGCGCACCTTCTCGGTGGTGCCGTCAGGCAGCTGCATCTGCTGCGCCTTCTGCACGAGGTCCTGATAGACGAGATCGGTGCCGGGACATTCGACCTTGGCGGCGAAGGCCTGCAAGACCATCGTCACATAGGTCGCCCGCGGTGGCGCGTCGCCCGCCTGGGCCGGCGCGGCGAGCAGCAAAAGACCCGTCATCAGAAAACTAGTGCGCATCCTTGGTACCTCCTCGATTTTTGGGGGAGGCTAGCGTCCGGCGCGGCGCTCCGCAATGGTGCCGGGACGCAATTGTCGCGCCTCGTCGCGTCGCGCTAGATTGGCGGCAGAGACCCCCGGAGAGCGATATGAGCCTGTTCAGTGCGCCGTTCGATCCCGCAACCGACACGGCGCTCGTCACCGGCGCGGGCAACGGCATCGGCCGCGCGATCGCGCAGGCCCTGGTCGGCGAGGGCGTGCGAACCGTGTTTGCCGATATCAGCGCGGAACGGGTGAGTGCCGCGATCAGCGCGAGCGAGAGGCCTGAGTTGGCGGTGCCCTGGGTCGGAGATCTCGCGATGTTGGATGCCTGCGATGCGCTGCTTGCCGCCTCTCATGCTGCGCTGGGCCACGTCACGCACTTCGTTCACAGCGCCTCGCCGCCGCGGCGCGAGGCCGATCACGCGCTCGCGGTCGATCGCAGGACCTGGCAGGAGATGCACGCCGTCAATCTCGATGCCGGCTTTCACCTGGCGCGCGAGATCGCAAAGCGGCTGATCGCAGCGAAGCGGCCCGGCTCGTTCCTGTTCCTCACCTCGCTGCATGCGGGCACGCCGCGCAACCTGCCGCACTACTCGACGGCGAAGGCGGGAATGGCGATGCTGGTGAAGGAGCTGGCGAAGACCTTCGGGCGGCACAACATCCGCGTCAACGCGCTGGTGCCGGGTGCAATCGCGGCGGGCGGGTTCGTTGCGGACGCGTCCCTGGCGAGACACATTCCGCTCGGGCGTCTCGGCGCGGCGAATGACCTTGCGCCGATGGCGCTCACGGTGTTGTCGAACAAGCTCTCGGGTTACGTCACCGGCGCGGCCTTCGTCGTCGACGGCGGATTGTCGTTGACGAACTGGTTCGAAGCGCCGGTGTTTGAAGAGTAGCTAGCGCTGCCAGGCCGGCACGGGATCGAGCGGCGTCCGATAGACCTCGTTGTGATCGCGATCGGTGACGCGCACCGCGCAGCCCTTCTGCTGCAACTCCGGCTTCACCTGCGACAGCTCGCATGCGAGCTGATCGGCGCGATCAGAAGCAACCTCGATGTCCTCGAGAATGATTCCGCCCTGGTTCTTGAACTCTTCACCAACCACAAGATCGAAGGAGTAGTACGGCATCCGAAGTCCCCCGGTGTGACGACCAAGTCTCAGTTGCAAGTCTTGAAAACAAGTCTTCAACGGAAGTCCCGACACATCTCGGATGGTACACTGAGTCGATCTTTATCGAATGAACAAGCCGCACAATCTCTGTGCCTATGGCGCAGAAATGATGTGCACCATGCGAGCTCGTTAAGTTTTTATTAAATATGTTGACGCGATCATAAAGCATGGAATTGCAACAGAACCGGGCTCCGGGAACCGGGAGTTGCAAGAGAAGGCCGGCGGCATAAATCCCGACGGCCTTTTCTCTTTGGTGGAAACGATCGAAGCATCGCCTCCCGTAGTAACCCGGACTCAACGCATCACATCGACTCGGACAGCGTTCGTGACATTGTTGCTCTAGCGCAGCGGCATCGGCGGACGCACGACCGGTCCGTCGTCATCGGCAACCGCTTGCGTCGTTGTGGCCGTCGGAGCCGGCGGCGGGACCGCGGCAGCTTGCGACGGTGGCGGAGGTGCAATCGGCGCAGGCGCATAAGCCGGCATATAGGTCTGCGTCACCGCGGGCTTCGGTTTGCGAACAGGCGGCGGCATCGGCACTGGTGCGCGCGGCGGCAGCGCGGACACGCGTGCGCGCGGATCGACGGGCGGCCTCGCTTCGACGACCGGCTTCGGTGCAGGTGGCTTCGCCATCTCGCGTGCCATCTGCTCCTGGCCGGCCTTCAGCTCGGCGATGTTGGACTTGAGTGCTTCGATCTGCTGCGCCATGGCCGCGAGATCTCGCGTCATCGATTGTACCGACTGCGTTGCCTCGGTCTGTGTTGCCGCGGGCGCGGCTGCTGCAACCTGAACTGCAGGCGGACTCGCAGGTTGATCGGCCGCAGCTTGCGCCGCAGGTTGATCGATCGGTTGATCGGTCGCGGCTGCCGAAGCGGGTGGCACCGGCTGCGCGGCGGCGACTTGTGCCGTTTGCGACGCCGAAGGCAGCAGCGAGGTCAAGACCGGTGTCCACTCGGCGAGCATCTGTTTGGCGGTGTCGCCGTGCTTCTCCCAGGCAACCGTGGCAGCCGCGCTGCCGCCGGCAAACAGGAACGTGAGGAAGGCGCCGCGCAGCCACTTGCCGGCGGCGGAACGCCTGGGCCGGCGGGGACCATCGCCGGGCGCGAGGCGCACCGCGGTATCGACCGCGGGCACTGCCGCGGGCGGCTCCGAGACGGGACTGAATTTTGGCTCAGGACTGAATTTGGGCTCAGGACCGGCTTTTGGCTCCGGGGCGAACTTCGGCTCAGGGCGGGGCGTGATGTCGGGCGCTAGTGCCGGCGCCACGCTGATGGGGCGCGAGGCCAGCACGATCTCGGGCGAGATCTGAATCGCGTCGTGCGGATCGTTGTCCTTGACCGTGTCCTTCACGATCTCATCGACGATTTGCTTGGCGTTCAGCGTCGCGAGCATCGCAGCTCCTTTGCAGCCTTCGTCGTTCGCATTGGCGCGAGCCGATCTGTTGAGGTGAGCCCCATCCAACCTGATGTGCCCTGGCAGATGTCGCACGAGTCCAGCCGGGTTTGACCAAAGCAAGGCGAGGGGATGGAGATGATGCGACGCTCTTCCGCCGTTTGTGGTGATGGAACCCGGCTGATCGAACACGTGCAATTGTTCCAGGCTGCCTTGTTTTCAGCACGATTTGGGCAGCATCTATCGCTGCTGGGGGTGCCGCTATCCGCTATCGGGGGGCCGGTGGTGCCAAGATCTGTTCTCGCTTTCTTCGTCGTTGCCATGCTGCCGCTGGGCGGTTGCATGCAGACGACACTCTCGCCGTCGACCGACGCGAGCATGACGCCGCGCGACCGGCAATTGCTCGCGCACACGCCTTACGCCCAGGCCAGCGTGCCTGAGCAATATCTGCGTCACATCGTCGATTATCCGCGCAAGGAGATGCCGGGCACGATCCTGGTCGATACCGACGCGCGCTATCTCTATTTCGTGCTGCCCGACGGCAAGGCGATCCGCTACGGCGTCGCGGTCGGTGAGGAGGCGATGGCCTTCTCCGGCGTTGCGCGGGTGGGCCGTCTGGCGGAATGGCCCGACTGGGTGCCGACGGCGGACATCCAGGCGCGGCTTGGACCGTATCCGGCGCGCGTGCCCGGTGGTCCCGCCAATCCGCTGGGCGCGCGCGGCATCTATCTCTTTGTCGGCAACAAGGACACGCTCTACCGCATCCACGGCACCAACCAGCCCGAATATATCGGGCAGGCGATCTCGTCGGGCTGCATCCGGATGCGCAACGAGGACGTGATCGACCTCTACGACCGGGTGAAGCTCAATTCGACCGTCGTGGTGCTGCCGCCCGGACAGAATGCGCAGGCCGGACCAGGCGCGCGCTGGCGCGGCTAGGAGTGTCCGGGCGAGGAGTGCTGGCGCGCTGCTTGCCGCTGACGACGATCACATCGTTTTGAAGCGATGACGGGTGAACGGCTTCACAGCCGATCGGCGCCGGTTGCGCTATGCCTTGATGGCTCGTTGCCATTGGAGGCATCATGCAAAAATTCTTTGATCCATTGAATGAGAACGACCGCCGTATTGTGCGGACATGGCGCCTGGCCACGCTCGGTTTTTATGGCTCCATCCTGGCCGGAATGGTCCTGTACGTCGCGCTGCACTGGAATCCGGAGGTCAATTATGCCTCGGCCAATGCCTCAGCACACGCGAAGCTCATGAGCGGGCCTGACGGACTCGCGCCGTTCTCGCCCTAGTTTTCAGGCCGCGCGATGTGCCACTGCAGGGTCGTGGCCGTGCCGTTGGCGTCGCCCGGCGCCTTGTCGGCCGGCGAGGTGTAGAGCGGGCGGTAGCGATAGGCCCACATCTTGCTGCCGTCGTTGCGGTTGATCACGGTGAAGTCGCCGACGGCCCTGGCATCGGCGGTTGCGGCCAGCGGTACCCAGCTCTCCGTGCACTTGCCGTTGCAGTTCGAGGTCTTGCCGCTGGTGTCGCGCTCGTAGGTGTAGAGCGTCATGCCCTTGAGATCGACCAGCTTCGGGCCCTGCTTGGTCAGCACCACCTTGGCCGGCGCGGTCGTCGCCTCGGGCTTGGGCGGAGGAGGGGCATCGCCGCCGCCATGGCCGTTCGCGAGTGCAGGGACGGTCGAGAGCGCGATGGCCGCGGCCGCAATGAGGAACCTGAACATCCTGATCTCCGGAACGGCAAAGTTAATCGCGCGTTAAGCGCCGATTGGTGCCGACCGTAACAGCCGAAGGTTAGTTCCAGGTTTCGCCGCACTGCGACGATTACGCACAAAATATGCTCATTCGCGCAGCGGGGCGCGGCTGAGCTCGTTGCCGGCGGCGATCGCCTTGCGCAAGAGCCGCATCAGCTCCTCGCCTTCCTTCGCGCTGAGGCCGCGCAGCATGATGCGCTGTGCGGACTCCACCGCCGGCGTGATCTTGCGCAGCGCGCGCCGGCCCTCGTCGGTGATCTCGAGCTCGCGGGCGCGGCGGTCGCGGGGACTGGCACGGCGCTCGATAAGACCCTTCTGCACCAGGCGATCGATCACGCCCGTGATGGTGGTGCGGTCATAGGCGATTAGGCCTGCGAGCGTCACCTGGTCGAGCCCCGGATTGGCCTTGATGGTCGCGAGCGCGGCGTATTGCACCGGGGTAAGATCGAAGCCGGCTTCTCCGACCTCGGCCAGGAACACCGCCACCGCGATCTGCTGGAACCGGCGCGCCAGATGCCCGGGCATGTCGTTGTTGTCTTTCACCGAATTCTCCTTGAGCGCAGGACGGTGCGGATCATTGACAAGTATACTGATAGTCAGCATACTGAGCAATATCGAAGAAGACGTTGACGGGAGAGGTGCTCATGCAATTCCATCTGAATGGATTTCAGCCTGGAGACCCCGAGATCGCCGACCCCGCCGAGCGCGTTCAGGCTCCCGGCGCAGGGGGCGCCGTGCCCGACGAGGTCGATGTCCTCATCGTCGGCTGCGGGCCCGCCGGCCTCACGCTCGCGGCGCAGCTTGCGCAATTTCCCGATATCAAGACCTGCGTCGTCGAACAGAAGCCGGGCCGGCTGCTGGTCGGGCAGGCCGACGGCATCGCCTGCCGCACCATGGAGATGTTCCACGCCTTTGGCTTCAGCGAGCGCGTGCTGAAGGAGGCCTATTGGGTCAACGAGACGACGTTCTGGAAGCCGGACGAGCGGAGCTCTGAGAAGATCGTTCGGAGCGGGCGTGTGCAGGACGTCGAGGACGGGCTGTCGGAGTTTCCGCATGTCATCCTCAACCAGGCGCGCATCCATGACGGCTTTCTCGACACTATGCGCAAAGCGCCGGGTAAGCTCGAACCCTATTACAGCCGCCGTCTGATCGACCTCGCGGTCGATCAGGCCGCAGGTCCCGCCGACCATGCCGTGACCGTGCGGCTCGAGCGCGTCGATGCCGGAAACGAGGGCAAGGTCGAGACGATCAGGGCGCGCTATGTCGTCGGCTGCGACGGTGCGCGCAGCACGGTGCGCAAATCGATCGGCCGCGAGCTGCACGGCGATTCCGCCAACCATGCCTGGGGCGTGATGGACGTGCTGGCGGTGACCGATTTCCCTGACATCCGCTTCAAGTCCCTGATCCAGTCGGCCAAGGACGGTAGCCTGCTGATCATTCCGCGCGAAGGCGGCTACATGGTTCGCATCTATGTCGAGCTCGCCAAGCTCGATGTCGGCGAGCGTGTTGCCAATCGCAACATCACCGCCGACGACGTGATCGCGAAAGCGCAGCGGATCCTGAAGCCGCATACGCTTGAGGTGAAGGAGATCGCCTGGTGGTCGGTCTACGAGATCGGCCAGCGCCTGACCGACAAGTTCGACGACGTGCCGGAGGGAGAGATCGCCAGCCGCCTGCCGCGCATCTTCATCGCCGGCGATGCCTGCCATACCCACAGTCCGAAGGCGGGGCAGGGCATGAACGTCTCGATGCAGGACGCCTTCAATCTCGGCTGGAAGCTCGCCGCTGTTCTGCGCAAGCAATGTGCGCCGAGCCTGCTGCATTCCTATTCGGCCGAGCGCCAGGCGGTTGCGAAGGAGCTGATCGATTTCGATCGGGAGTGGGCGGGCATTCTGGCATCGGCCGCCAAGGCCGGCGGCGCGGATGCGGCCAAGACGCAGGACTATTTCGTCCGGCACGGCCGCTACACGGCCGGTACCGCGACGCATTACAAGCCCTCGGTCCTCACCGGCGGGGCGTCGCATCAGCATCTCGCCGAAGGTCTCGTGATCGGCAAGCGCTTCCATTCCGCGCCGGTGATCCGCCTGGCGGATGCCAAGCCGGTGCACCTCGGCCACGCCGCGCAGGCCGATGGCCGCTTCCGCATCTACGCGTTCTCGCCTGCGGAAGATCCGGCGGCTGCCGGCTCGGCCATTCGCGCGCTGTGCAATTTTCTCGCCGAGGCGAGGCCGTCGCCGGTCCGGCGATACACGCCTGTCGGCGCGGACATCGACAGCGTGATCGATCTGCGCGCGGTGTTTCAACAGGATCATCGCGAACTCGCCGTCGAGGCCATGCCGTCGACGCTGCTCCCGCGCAAGGGGCGCTACGGCCTGATCGACTACGAAAAGATGTTCTGTCCGGATCTCAAGAGCGGCCACGACGTTTTTGCAATGCGCGGCATCGACCGGAAAGCCGGGTGCATGGTCGTGGTGCGTCCCGACCAGTATGTCGCGACCGTGCTGCCGCTCGACGACTTTGCCGGACTCGCGGCGTTCTTCGATGCCTTCATGCTGCCGGTGAACTGACGCCGCAATCGCTATGCCCGCCGTGCCGATGAACAGCGGATGAATATTGAACTCCGCGCGTGGCGCGCTCTCGATCTTTCGCCGGATGTGGCGATGAAAGGCGGAACGCTCATTCCGCCTGCGCGTTCCATCTCGCAGAGGAGGAACACGCCATGAGACTCAGAAGCATTTTGGTTGCAGCATTGCTGCTTGCCCCGACGGCCGCGCTGGCCGCACCGGGTATCGTCACCGTCTCGACCGGCATGCGCGCCGGTCCAGGCTCCGGCTTTCCGCTGGTCGATCGCATCCCCGGGGGCGCCCGCGTCAACATCCATGGCTGCCTGCGCGGCAATGCCTGGTGCGACGTGAGCTTCTCCGACGATCGCGGCTGGGTATCGTCGCAATATCTCGAATATCTCTACCGCAATCACTACGTCTATCTCCCCGACTATGTCGACGTGATCGACGTGCCTGTCGTCCCGTTCGTGCTGACCTCGTACTGGTCGAGCTACTATGAGGGGCGGCCCTGGTATCGCCGCCATGCCTACTGGAATAATTACTGGACTTCGCATCAGAGCTTGGCGACGCGGATGACGATCGACCCGGGCGCAGCCCGTATCGGTCGTGCGGCGACGCGTGATGCGGCGGCTGCGTTGGCGCGTGACGGCGTGCGTGGCAAGGGTACCGCCGCAATCGCGGGACGTGACGCCATGACCTCACGGCACGACGCTGCGATTGCCAAGCGCGACACCGCGATCACGAGGCGTGACGCGGCGATCACGAAGCGTGACGCGGCGATCACGAAGCGCGACGCTGCGATCGCCAAGCGCGACGCGGCGATCACGACAAAGCGTGACGCAGCGATCTCGAAACGCGACGCTGCGATCGCCGCCGACCGGACGCGTGCCGGACGGAGCGAGCGCATCGCGCATGAGCGGACCAATGTGCAGACTCGCAATACGCGCGATGCTCAGGCCCGCATGATGCACGAACAGGCCGCGAGCCGCGCCGCGGTGCGTGCTCAGCCGACGCCACGTGCGCATGAAGCACCGCGTGTGTCGGCTGCACCTGCCGCGCGACCGGCGACGCCGCATGTCGCGCAGCCGAATGTGAGCCACGGTGCGCCGATGAATGCCCGTGCGCAGATGCCGGCGCCGCGTGCCGCTGCGCCCGCAGCGCCGCACGGCGGTGGCACTCAGCACATCAACGCCGCGCCACGTGGTGGCGGTGGCCCGGCCGGCGGCCCCGGCGGCGGCCACGAGAAGCACTAGCATTGCCTAACGAAAGCCCGGCCCTCGCGCCGGGCTTTCTGCTGATTTGATCCGAGTTCCCTGCGCGTACAATTTAAGAAAGTTCTTCGCGGGCAGATTTCATCGATCGTAAGATGTGTACCCAAAGATGCAATCATCCACTCGGGGCAGCGGGGCACGGGAGGATGACGATGAGACAGAGCCAGGCGGAAACGCGCCGCCAAAATGTCGCGAAGAGGTCGATGACCAAAGAGGCCAAGCAGCTGGCCAGCCTGATCGCTGGACTGCGCAAATCCCTCGATGGAATTCACAAGGAGCGGATGAGCACAAAGCTGACCGGTGCCGAGATGGGTATGCTCGACGAGCGCCGCAATAATTTGCTGCTCACCATAGCAGCCCTCGACGACCGCCTCTCGGCGGTGCAGGGGCTGATCGATCTCGGCCGTCCCCACATCATCCGCGTCCACTGATCGGGACGCGGGCTTAAGGCTATCGGTTTCGTCGCGGCGGCGACGAGGCCAGGCCTTGCTGCCCGCTCTGGGTGGCATAGGGATTGGCGTAGCACTGCGCGGACTGCCCGGAGGCCGTCGCGGCGCACTGCGCAATCGTCGTAAAACTGCAATCGATCGTGCTGCCGTCGATGGTGTAGACCTCGATGCAGACGGGATAGCGCGGATCGTAGGTCTGCGCCGGTCGAGGCGATGCCGAGCAAGCCCGCGACAAGCTGAATCGCATTCATGATCGGGCGCACGATCAACCTCCGTCGGACCGCCGGAGCCAAGCACAATGCTGCCTGCGGATGGCACCAAATTGCCACGCTCCCGGCGAATTGCCGCCAAAGCCCGCTGCCACGAGGGGGCGGGTGCAAGGCAACGCAAGGGGATGCGCATTGGCCTATAAAATGGTCGCAGAACGCGACAATGCGAAGTACAGTTTTGCCCGCGAGAGCCGGCTGCTCATCGTGGCGAAGGCAAAAGTGTGGGCGAGCGAGGGCTGGCAGGTCGTCATCACCGACCAGGACGGCAAGGCCTACGCGCCGGCCGAATTCGATCAGTTGCTGGCGGCGTGACCGCAGGACGGGAACTCTAGATTTTTGACGCGTTTTCTTGACGCGAACCGGTCATCCACTTCGCTTGAAAACGCTCTGGGGGACGAGATTGACATCGCCATTCCAACCGGGGCGCGGTTTGATCGCGCCCCTGATGATTCTTGCCGCAGCCGCCGCGCTGACGGCGACGGTTGCCTCCGCGCAAAATCTCGATGCCGGCAAGTCGCCCGAAAAGCTGTTTGCCGACGGTTGCGCGACCTGCCACCGCAGCCCGCGAGGCCTGGCCAAGGGGCGCTTCAGTCTGACGCTGTCCTGGTTCCTGAAGGACCATTACGCAACCAGTTCCGACTCTGCCAAGGCGCTCGCCGCGTATCTGGAGTCGGTCGATGCGCCTCCGCCGCGGGCCGCGGCCAAGCCTAGCGCAAAGCCGTCGAAGTCTGCGCCACGTCCGCCCAAATCGGTGCAGAGCCACTAATCACGGCCAGGGCCGGTCCCGCGCGATCGCACTCTCAATTACAAATAGAATTAGATTGTCCGAGCTGCCATGAGGTGGTATTAAACCTGAAGTAGTTTAAGTATATAAAGCAACCGAGGTGTCTCGTCGGACCTGTCTCGGGATTTGGTCGCACATCACATTTTGAGCTCGGGCGAGGGCGGGGCGGTTGAGCTCGTATCCGTGAGGACCTCCCATGAAGCATTGGCAGTCTTTGGCCCTGATGCCGCTGGCGTTCGCCACGGCCATGGTGGTGACACCCCTTCGGCCGGCCGCACAGACACAATCGCCGCAAGCGGCGCCGCCCTATATTCCGAAGGCCAAGTTCTGCGCCAATGGCAGCAACCGGCTGTGCGCCATCGTACCGGCCTATATCGGCCCCGATCCGGGCCTTGCGGAAACGCAGGGCTACAACGGCCTTTACGGCCAGCCGCCGCAGAGCGAGAAGGCGGACGTGCAGTCGCCGTTCGACAACATGGCATGGCAGATGTTCGTCGCGCTCAACTGGGTGGCAAGCGGCGTCAAGGAGCCGCCGGCGCAGGGACTGACGCAGCCAGGCCGGCGGGTCTGGCAGACCTATCCGACGGTCTCGTCGCTGTTCGGCAACGCGCCTGTCATCGCCGGTTGCCCGCAGGCGCTGGCGCTTCCGATCTTCCATATCGGCTCGAACGGCAAGGGCCAGCCGATGCCGAACAATGAAGAATATCTGCAGGCCGCAACCAACAAGCCGCTGATCGACGTCAACGGCAACTGGACGCTGTTCGAGCGGCGCGTCAACGAGATCGAGGCGCAATATCTGCGCGCGCCCGGCGGCCAGAAGTCGCAGACGCTGACGACGAGGGCGGGCCAGCAAGAGTTCATCAAGAAGAATCCTGGCGGTGCCGACTTTACGTCGTCGGCGACGGTCCCTGATGGCACCAACGGTTCGATCGAGATCAAGGCGTCCTGGCGCATCCTCGATCCGTCCAAGGACGATCCGTCAAAGTTCTTCACCCAGAACATCCTGCTGGCGGTCTCAGGCGATCTCGTGCGCGACGGCCGTCCGTTCTGCCGCAGCGAGCGCGTGGGGCTCGTCGGCATGCACATCCTCCAGCGCAATCCGCTGGACAAGACCAATCCGGCGCTGCGGCCGCAATGGATCTGGGCGACCTTCGAGCATGTCGACAACGCGCCGCTCGCAAACGCGCCCTGCAACGTCGCGGATGGCTGCGGCACCGACAAGGCCACGAACTGGATCAACCAGCCGAGCTGCGGACCGGCGAGTCCGCCGTCGGGCGCGCATTTCTCGTTCTTCAACACCGGCGCGCCGTCGAGCATCGGCACCAATATCTCGCCGCAATCGCCCGGCGTCAGCAAGACGGCATTCCCCTGGAATCCGCGCAAGCCTTATGCGCAAGGCGGCACCACCAGCGCAACCGCGCAGCCGCAGGCGGTGCGCTGCTGGCGGATCTATCCGACGACGTCCACCCTGAACGAGCAGTGGCGGATGGCGCTCGGCTCGCTCAAGAGCGTATTCGGAAATTACATGCTGGTCGGCACCCAATGGGGCGGCAATGTCGAGCCGCCGACCCCGCCAAATCCGATTCCGTCCAACGCCGTGCCGGGCATGCTGTCCAACATGACACTCGAGACCTACATCCAGAATTATCTGAGCAATGGTCCCGCAGGTCCGGGCTCATGCGTCAGCTGTCACAACTTCGCGACGCTGATCGATGGCAAGACCTCGGCGAATCTCAGCTTCCTGCCGGGGATCGTGGAGCCGGCATCGCTGCGCGCGAAGATCAAGACGGCACCGTGAGGTGACCTGTAGCCCGGATGGAGCGCAGCGAAATCCTGGAATGCTTACGGAAAGACTGCCCCGGATTGCGCTTCGCTTCATCCGGGCTACGGAACGGTGAGGACTGCGGCTATCCGCGCCGATAGGTCTGCGCGATCAGCCGGTCGTGCACGGCGCGCAAGTCGGCATTCATGCGTGTCTGCCCGGTCGTGACAAAGGTCAGCCAGGCCCCGTCGGCGGCGAGGCGCACGATCTGCAGCTCGGGCGTGCCGTCGGTCGCGCGGTGGCGCTTCAGCCGGGCCTTGATCCAGTCGTTCCAGAGGCGGCGCAGGGAAGGATCGGTCACGACGACCATGCTCAGCGCCGCCCATGGCGTCGCAAAGCCGAAGGCCTTGCCGGTGAACACGGCATTGACATAGGCGCGCGTAAAACTGCCGCGCGGCTTGGGATCAGCTTCGATGGCAGCGTCGATCTCGGCATCGACGCGGCCGAGCAGGTCCGCGAACAGGCCCTCGATCAATGCCTGCTTGTTGCCGAAGTGATGAAACAGCCCGCCCTTGGTGACGCCGGCCGCCGCCGCCACCGCCTGCACGGTGACGCCGGCGACGCCGTGGTCCATGGCAATGGAAGCGGCGTGATCGAGCAGGGCGCGCCGCACCTGTTCGGGCTGCTTGGCGCGGGTATAGGCGCTTCCCGGCATCAATGCACCGTCGTCTCCGAGAACAGGTTGATGATCACGACCCCCGATACGATCAAGCCGATGCCGACGAAGGCGGCGGCGTCCAGCATCTGGCGGAACAGCACGAAGGAGACGGTCGCGGTCAGGATGATGCCGACGCCGCCCCAGATCGCATAGGCGATGCTCAAGGGGATCACCCGGATCGCGACCGACAGCGCGTAAAACGAGGCGACATAGAACAGCACCATGGCGAGCGTCGGCCACGGCCGCGTGAATTGCGCGGACTGCTGCAGGAAGGCGGACGCGGTAACCTCGAGGACAATGGCGAGGGCAAGCGCTGCGTAGGCGTTGAAGGCGGAGGTCATGTCGGGCTCGGGCATGGCGGCTAAGAAAGATACCGCGCGGTAGGTATGTTTAGCACGCAGAAATCGGCTTTTGCCGTCAACCATTATCACGTGTCAGTGACGAGCCTGCGACACGTCGGGAACACAGGCTGAAGCCGCCGCGCGATGCAGCGTGCGGCGGCCTCAAGCTCTTGTGGTGGTTCGGGGCGGCGCTAGTTGATCCGCACGGAGAGTTCGACGTCTTCGGCGAAGGGCGTGGACATGTAGCCGCTTCCGGGCGCGCGTACGCGCGCCAGATAGTCGGGACTGTCGTCGGCGTTGTCGGCGACGACGATCGCACCCGGCCGGAGGTGGCCTTCGATCAGATCCAGGATCTCGGGGTAGAGCGCCTTGGCGCCGTCGAGCAGCACGAGATCGATCGTATCAGGCAGATCGGCACTGAGGGTTTGCAGCGCATCGCCCTCGCGGATTTCGACGAGGTCGATCAAGCCGCCGGCCGACAGGTTGTCCAGCGCCCGCGCGACTTTCGACGGTTCGAACTGGTGATGAGACGGCCGCCGCCCTTGTCGCGCAAGCCTGCGGCAAAGTGCAGCGTCGAGATGCCGAACGAGGTGCCGAACTCGACGATCGCCTTGGCGCGGGAGCTGCGCGCCAGCATGTAGAGTAGGTGACCGGTCTCGCGCGAGACCGCGAGCGGCGCGTCCTTCAGGCGTCCATAGAGATCGCGATAGTCGGTCTTGCTCCGCAGCATCCGCGCCCGCTCGGTATCGGACAGATCCGCGACGGCTGCGTGCGTTGCGCCGCTTGCGGCCTCGGCCTCGCGGAAGAGGCGATCCAGCAGCGGCGCAAGCGATGTGATGGTGGGGATGGTCATTCGAGGTCTCCAGAGTTGGCGGCAAAACGTGTGCTTGCGTGAAAGCTGAAATACGACTAATTCGTCGCATTCGCTATTCGCATTGCCCAAGGGCGCCATGGCCGATCGTCGAAGCCGTTCAATCTCCTCACGAAAACAGCCGCAACAGGTCCGCTCCACAGAGCTCGTGGCGGCCATTCTGGATGCCGCTGTTCAGGTCCTGGCGAAGGAGGGCGCGCAGCGTTTCACGACGGCGCGGGTGGCGGAGCGGGCCGGGGTGAGCGTCGGGTCGCTCTATCAATACTTTCCGAACAAGGCGGCGATCCTGTTCCGCCTCCAGAGCGATGAATGGCGGCGCACGAGCGACATGTTGCGCGGCATCCTCGCGGACGGTGCGAAGCCGCCACTGGCGCGGCTGCGCGCGCTGGTCCACGCCTTCATCCGCTCGGAGTGCGAGGAGGCCGCGATCCGCACCGCGCTCAGCGACGCAGCACCGCTCTATCGCGATGCGCCCGAGGCGCAGGACGCGCGGGCTGCCGGCAAGGGAATCGTCGCGGCGTTCATGCGGGAGGCGCTGCCCAGGGCAACGGATGCAACGCGCGCGCTTGCCGGCGAACTGATCACGACGACGCTGAGCGAGGTCGGCAAGCGGTTCTCGGAGGCGCCACGCAGCGAAGCGGAGATCGCGCGCCATGCCGACGGACTGGCCGACATGTTCTGCGCCTATCTCGGCGAGCTGGCGCGGCGCCGAAATCAATCCTGACATCTGCGTTTGCGGCCCAATATCGTTTCTGATTTCGGCACATGATGGGTTAGCTTGGCCTCGCCCTTCGTCGAGCCAATCGAGCGCCGCGCCATGCATGTCCTCCGTCCCCAATTCCGCATCGAGGAGCAGGCTGCGCTGGAGTTCGCCGGGCAACGCGGCTTCGGCGTGGTCGTAGCAGTGGACGAGCGCGGGCCGCGCGCCTCGCATGTGCCGTTCGTGCTGGCCAAACGCGACGGGCGCGCGATCGTGCAGATCCACCTCACCGCCAGGAATCCGCTCGTTCCGCTGGCGGATGGTGCGCGGCGATTCCTGCTGATCGTCGCCGGCGACGATGCCTACGTCTCCAATGACTGGTATGCGTCGCAGGACAACGTCTCGACCTGGCTCTACGATGCCGTGCACCTGTCGGGCGTGGCGCATCTGCGCGGGCTGGACCAGAACCGCGGGCATGGCGATGCGCTGCTCGCGGTCGCCGAGGCGCGTTTGCCGAAGCAGCCCTGGGACCTCGCCCGGATGGAGCCGGAGAAGCGCGAGAGCATGCTGGCCGCGATCCGCGTCATCGATCTCGTGATCGATACCGTCGAGGGGCAGGCCAAGCTCAACCAGCACAAGAGCGATGCGGATCATGTCGCTGTCGCGGACCGCTTGGCGCGGTCGGAGGAGACGGGGCATCGGCGGCTGGCGCGGAAGATGCAAGCGCTGCGGCCGGGGCTTGGGTACGATTTTTCGTGATCCGGGTTGCGCTTGCCTTGCACCGCGATTGACCTTACGGACCTCCGCATGCTCGTCATCTCCATTCAAAGCCAGGTGGTCCACGGCCATGTCGGCAACAGCGCGGCCGCCTACGCCATGCAGGCGGAAGGCGTAAACGTCGCGGCGGTGCCGACCACGCTGCTATCGAACCATCCGCGCTATCCGACCCTGCGCGGCCGCGTGCTGGAGACCGAGCTCGTCGCCGATCTTCTCAAAGGCGTCGAGGAGCGCGATCTCGTCGACGAGGCCGCGGTGCTGGTCACCGGCTATCTCGGCTCGCCCGGCAATGCGGCTGTCGTCGCCGATTTCGTCGAGCGCGCCCTGACGCGGAATTCGAAGCTCGTCTATCTCTGCGACCCCGTGATCGGGGACGATGGCCGCGTCTATGTCGCCGACGGCATCCTGGACGTGGTGCGGCACCGGCTGCTGCCGGCCGCGAACCTGACGACGCCGAACCAGTTCGAGCTCGAGCTGCTCGCTGGGCTTCCGATCGCCGATACGCAGGGCCTGCGCGCGGCGTGCGCGGCGCTCGCTGGCGAGGGCCGCATCGACGTCGTAGCGACCGGCTGCACCCTCACCGACACGCCTGACGGGCAGGTGGAGACTATCCTTTGCGCTGACGGCCAGCTGTCGCGCTTTGCGACGCCGCGGCTGCCGATCCGCCCCTATGGCACCGGCGATCTGCTCACCGGCCTGATCGCGGCGCATCTGGCCAAGGGCAAGGCGATGGAAGCCGCGGTACGGCTCGCGGTCGAGACCATCTTTGCCGTGCTGGTGCGCACGCAAGAGGCCGGCGCGGCCGAGATGCGGCTGGTGCCGCTGCCGACGGCGGGACGCAAGCCGTAACGGCTCAGGTCGCGCGCTTGCCGATCGATTGCGCCGATTTCTGCGGCTTGCCCGGGGTTTTCTGCTCACGCGCGGCCTGCGCCTTCGGCAGCTTCGCATGCGCCACGGCCCGCGCCTTCTTCGGCTTGGCGCTGGCGACGTCCTTGCGGTCCGCCGTGCCGCGCTTCGAGATATATTCTGCACCGTCGATGGGGCCGACATGCGGCGGGTCGCGGCCGAGATAGGGCCGGCCGATGCCGTATGCTTTGCCGTTGGCATCGACCCATTTCCACAACACTTCAGTCGAGACCCAACGCTGCGCGCGGTTATTGCCCTGGGTGCTGACGATGTCGGCCGCCATGCCGTGGCCGTAGCCGCCGCGCGTGCTGCCGCCGTGATAGGAGCGGTCGGAGGCGGCCTTCAGGCCGCTCGCGATCGACTGGCGGTAGTCGTCACGGAACGCGCTGGTGATGCCCGGCGACAGGCCGGCGGCTTCGGCGGCGAGCAGCGTACGGAACAGTTTTCGCTTAAAGCTCTTGTCCATGCCGCCGATGACGTAATCCATCATCGACATGTTCGCGTGCTCGGCGGCCTTCGGATCCTTCCAGCCGAAATCCTCGTCGACCAGTTTTGTGAAGCTGCGCATCACGGTCACCATCTTGCCCCTGCGCTTGACGGTGACGGCGCGGCGGTCCTCGACCTTGATCGAGTCCTCCTTGGGCGTGCGCTGGTAGAGGGCCCAGAGATAGCGGTCGATGCAGGCGTCGATGACGAAGCATTCGTCGAGCACGGCGATCGTGTCGGCTGGTGGTGATGCCTTGCTTTCGGTGGTGGCTGCCGGCCCGGTCGCAAGCGCCGCGGGCGACAGCGCGTCCGTGGCCACGATCTCGGCGGGATCGGCGGATGCAAGCTTGACGGGTTCCTGCACTGGCGCGGCCTCGCTGGCGACGGGCGCCGGCTCGGGCAGAATTTGCGGCGCGGGCGGTTCGGCCGCCAGGATCAGCGCAGGATCGGCGGAGGCGAGCTTGATGGCGGGGGCGGGCACCTCGGGCGCCGCTGCTTCGGCGACCACCGGCGCTGGTGTCGCGGCAGCCGCGG
Organism: Bradyrhizobium iriomotense; assembly: GCF_018130765.1. GTDB lineage: Bacteria > Pseudomonadota > Alphaproteobacteria > Rhizobiales > Xanthobacteraceae > Bradyrhizobium > Bradyrhizobium iriomotense_A. The sequence continues at coordinate 479,208 of NZ_JAFCJZ010000001.1, read as the reverse complement.
CCGCGATGTCGGCAGTCAGCGCAATGCCATCCTCGATCGTCGCAGCGCGCGGAACGTCGGCGAGATCGAGACGGCCGAGATCTTTCGCACGCGAGATTGCAGCCGCATTGGCGCCGCTGTTCTCGATCAGGGCAGGGGCATAGGCGGACAGAGAGAGCGCCAGCCAGCCGGCCATGACGGCCGAGGGGCACGCGACTGCCACCAGAAGAGACCGCCGATCATTCATGATCCCTGCCTCCAAACGGTTCTGCCCGAACCAGTCTTGTCGGACAGTCTTGCACAGAAAGGCACGCAGCACCTCGATTGTTCGGGGGGCCGTGTGGCGGCGCAATGGCGCAAATGGGCGAAAATGGGCTTTTTGGGGGAAGTGTGGCCTGGGAGACACGCGCGGGTTCCAGGCGCCGCGGACGCCTGACTTCGATAAATACGAATCTGACGCCTCGCGGCAACTTTCCCAAAGCGGAGCGCGTTGGTCGGCCATGACGCATTCCTCGCTTCGTCCCATGGACGCCTTCGATCCCACCGAGCCCGCCATCCTCCACGATCGTGTCTCTGGCAGGATCATCACCTGGACCGCCGATCAAGCCGACGATTATCGGCGGGCCAGCCGCCTCCGGGGCGATGGAACCGTCGCCTGGAAGGGCTACGTCTTCGACGGCTGGGGCAACGTGCTCGGCGGCTGACCCTGCCGAATCAGGGAATCCGTCCAAGACGTTGGGCGCGTTAAACATATTGCCATGCGCGGGACGCGATATTGCGTTGCAACAACGCATGTCGCAATGCAGCAAATCAGGATTAGATGTGCTCCGAAACTTCCTTCTGGAGCATCACCAATGAACAAGAAGACTTTGTCGATCGCAGCCGCCGCCCTCGCCATCGCAGGCTCGACTGCCACCTTCGCCGCCGAGCTGCCGGCCTATGAGGCCAATGGCATTCCGGCGTCCCCCGTGCAGGTCCGTGTGCTCGGCGCCAACAAGGTCGAGCAGCAGGTGTCGGCGCCCGCCACCAGCGTGACGGTGGTCCAGGCCAGCGTCCTCGCTCCGCGCAAGGTGAAGACCGCGACCGTGGGCTCGGCCCGCTAAGCTTTCGCGACAGGTGCGGTGCGGGCGCATCGTGCCTACCGCAAGATTCGGGTTTTAAGAAGGCCTCGCGTCACGTTGGAGCCGCGTTCCCTTGGGAGCGCGGTTTTTCTTTGTGGCAGGGAGGCAGCGCGTTTTTGTGCGCGCGTGCGCGGATCGAGAATCCGAAATTCAAAAGGAGGCGCGCGAGCCGAGCGTTGTGTACGGCCGTTCAAGACGCGTGTGATCTTCTTAATAGTTGTTTCGGAGATCGCGGTGCCTGATGCGCGCGCCGCATATCGAGCGGCCAATTTCTCGAATCATACTGGAGGTCGTTCATGCCCGTTGCGCAAAAAGCCGTTGCTGTCACTACGTCGCCGCGTGAATTCATTCTCAGGCATCTTGCGCTGTTCGCGGCCGCCGCGCTGTTCGTGTTCGTGCTGAGCCTGACCTACGGCCTCGATCTCAGCCCGGGATTTTTCTGACGGCTACGCAGCCCTCGATGAGCGCAAGCGGGACGGCGAGCGGCCGTAGAGCTCGGCGAAGGCGGCGTTGAAGCGGCGCAGGCTGCCGAAACCGGACTGGAACGCAATCTCCGTCATGGTGTGATCGCCGGCATCGAGCAGGCGCTTGGCACGCTGGACACGCAGCGTCTTGGCGAGCTGCTGAGGCGTCGCGCCGACATGCCGCTCGAACAGCCGCGCCAGATGACGCGAGGAGATACCGAGGCGCGTCGCGAGGGTCACCACCGAACATTCGTCGAGCGCGCCATCATTGATGAGCTTCACCGCTCGCGCCACGGTCGAGCGCGTGCCGTTCCAGGCCGGGCAGAACGGCGCGGTTTCGGGACGGCAGCGCAGACAAGGCCGGAAGCCCGCGGCCTCCGCCGCCGCGGCCGTCGGACAATAGACGACGTTGCGCGTCAGCGGCTGCTTGGCGGGACACACGGGACGGCAATAGATGCCCGTGGTCTTCACCGCCGTGAAGAAGCGGCCATCATAATTGGGATCGCGGCGCAGGCGCGCGGCGTTGCAGATATCGAAGCTCAGCATGGCCGGATCATAGCTCAGACCTTTGCATGCGGAAGAGGCGCGGGATGACCGAGTCCGAATGTGGCGAGCGGCAATTCGCATCGCGGCCTAGAAGGCTCATCTCATCTCAACGAGTCCGGTGAGGAGGGGTGACGATGCGGTCCGCGTGTGGCCCGGATGAGCGTAGCGATATCCGGGAACGGTTGTGAGAGGAGTCCCGGATATCGCTGCGCCCATCCGGGCTACAAGGGTCTTTGCTTCTCCGCTGCGTGCCAGCCCTGCGGCTGCGTGGGTTGAGCCGGTAAGCGCACTGACATAAGGCTTCATCCATGGATCAGCGGACGAGCGGCGCTGACGCTCTCATTCACAAGAACGATGCGGCGCCGGCACTGCTCGGCGTGGTCTGCGGTCTGCGGTCTGTCGGCTGCGCTGTTCTGGGCGCTGGGCTTTGCCGGCACGCGGCATGGGCTGAAGGTCGGCTTCACGCCGGTCGATCTGCTCGTGCATCGCTATGTCTGGTCGGGGATTGCGTTCCTGCCGCTGGTTCTGCGCGCCGGCATCTCCGATCTCTGCGGTATCGGCTGGGGCAGGGGCCTTGCGCTGATGGTGCTCGGCGGCCCCGTGATGTCGCTGATCTCCTACACCGGCTTTTTGTTCGTGCCGCTCGGCCATGGCAGCGTGATCCAGCCGTCCTGCGCCACGCTCGGCGGTCTCTTGCTCGCGGCACTGGTCCTGAAAGAGCGGATCTCCGCTTCGCGGCTCGCAGGCGCCATCATCATCGTCGCCGGTCTTGGCGTCATCGGCGCGGAATCGATCGGCCATATCGGCGCCGAGGGCGTGCAGGGCGATCTGATCTTCGTGCTGACCGGATTGATGTTCGCCGGCTTCGGCGCAGCGCTGCGGCGCTGGCGCGTCTCGGCCGTGTCGGCCGCGCTCGTCATCAACGTGCTGTCGCTGCTGCTGCTGCCGCTCTACATCGCCATCGTTGGCCTCGCTCACGTTGCGGCGATCGGCGTATGGGAGAACGCGATCCAGGCGCTGGCGCAGGGCGTGCTCGCGGGCCCCGCCGCGCTCTATCTGTTCGCGGTCTCGGTGCAGCGCCTCGGCGTCGCCCGCGCCGCGGTGTTTCCGGCCTGCGTGCCGGCGCTGACGCTGCTGACCGGCTGGCTCCTGCTCGGCGAGCCGCCGACGCTGTTGCAGACGGCCGGCCTCGTGACCGTGCTGTGCGGATTTTATCTGGCGCAGAGGCAGCGCTAGGCCGACCCCGAAAACGGGAAGGCCGCCCCAGAGGGCGGCCATTCAAGTCTCAAAGCTCGGATGCAATCAAACGCGTCGTCGAAAAGCCAGCCCCGGGTTGAAAAAATTCCTACGCGCTACAAAGGCCTGCCCGGCAGGAGGCAGATTACACATTTTTCCCGATTGGATAAGAGGAATCGTGTGTTCCAGGAAAGGAACTGGCGTTAGCGTTACCGCGCGGGCCCGCGGCCCGTGCTCAGGCCTTCCTCACGAACTCCGACTTCAGGTTCATCGCGCCGATGCCGTCGATCTTGCAGGCGATGTTGTGGCCGTCGCTGGCGTCCTGGAGGCGGATGTTGCGCACCTTGGTGCCGCCCTTCACGACCGAGGAGGAGCCCTTGATCTTGAGGTCCTTGATCACGATGACGCTGTCGCCGTCGGCGAGCACATTGCCGTTGGCATCGCGCACGCTGGCATCCGGCGCCGTGTCCGCAGCCGCATCGGCCGAACCGCTCCACTCGTGGCCGCACTCCGGGCAGACCCAGAGGTCACGGTCCTGATAGGCGTGCTCGGAGCTGCACGCAGGGCATTTCATCGTGTCAGTCATATCTGTCTCGCTAGTGCTTCGTTCGCGGCGCGACCGTAGGGGCGGGAACCGGGAAAGCAAGCGAAAGCTTGGGGATGGCCGGCCTGATCATCGCCTGCCGGTGTGATATCACCGGAACAGCGCCACGAAGATCACGTAGAGCCAGCCCAGGATGCCGTGGATGATCGCCCACAGGATCGAATGGTTGTTGGTGTAGGAGATCGCGATCGCGAGCGCCGAGCCGAAGCCCACGCCGTATTTCGCACCCTCGACGCGGACGCCGTAATAGCGATTGCCGTTCATGGTGATCCTTCCTGCGGATTGCGATGCCGATGCCGTGATTCGCCGCGCGGCGGCGGAGACGTGGTTTTCTCTTGTCCGATGCGTCTCTCGCCGCTCGCTTGACGCAAATCAATTTCACCTGCGCGCGCCGACCTACGCTTGATGTCTCGACGAAGCAAGGGCGAGGGATGGCCATGTCGCACACCGTTCGAATCTCCATCGGCCTCGTCATCCTGACCGCGTTGTCGATGCTGTTTCTGTTCGGTGTCGTCCACACCGCCGCGGGGGCACCGCGGTCCGGCCCGCGCGCAGTCTCCGAAGGGCATCGTCTGGCCCAGGCCTGGTGCCAGCCCTGCCACGCCGTCGAGCCGCATGGGGCCGGATTCTTCGACAACGCGCCGAGCTTCCAGGCGGTCGCCGACCGCCACGGCACCACGGTGCTGTCGCTCAAGGTGTTCTGGCGGACCAGCCATCAGAACATGCCGAACCTGGTGATCTCGCTGGAGCAGGCCGACGCGCTGGCGGCCTACATTCTGAGCCTGAGAGGTGATTGAGGGCACAAAGCAGGCGCGGCGCGCGCGCAAGCGAAATCCGGGACCCGACCTGCGGCACCATCCAGGATTGCGCTGCGCTTTATCCGGGCTACGCTCGCCCCGCCAAGCGCGGAGCTAGCCCGCCATGACCTTCCTGCTCAACATTGACGTCCCCGACGTCGCCCAAGCCACGACCTTCTACACCGCCGCCTTCGGCCTGACCGTCGGCCGCCGCTTCGGTGCCGATTTCGTCGAACTGCTCGGCTGGCCGGCGCCGGTTTATCTGCTGACCAAGCTGGCCGGCACGGTGGGCGCCGGCGGCGACCGCCGCCGCTACGAGCGGCACTGGACGCCGGTGCATATCGACGTGGTCGTCGATGATGTCGATGCCGCGGTCGAGCGCGCGCTTCGCGCCGGCGCGATCCTGGAGGCGCCGGCGCGCGATGCGCCCTATGGGCGGATCGCCATGCTGGCCGATCCGTTCGGGCACGGGTTCTGTCTGCTGGCGTTCAGCGCGAAGGGATATGACGCGTTGCTCGAGAGGTAGTCTGTAGCCCGGATGAGCGAAGTGATATCCCGGACTCCTGTTGCCGAGACATTCCCGGATGTCGCTTCGCTCATCCGGGCTACGGGCGCCGCGCCGTCCAAACAAAAAACATCGAAAACAACCCCATGCACAGTAGAAAACACCAGGGATTTCAGAGTTCTGGGATACCGAAAATTGCGTGACCCGTCGCGCAACGCCGCTCCATCGGGATGAGCGAGACTCGAGAGCCTGCCCTTTGGTCCGACTTCGGCGATACCGAACAGCGTTTGACCCGTCGGGCAAAACAGAGGCATGATGGCATTGTGGCACTGGCGCGACGGCCGGGAGCTGATGCGTCGCGGGGCGACATGCCAAAACAACTCAAGAGACAACTGAAGAGCTACCAGACCTCGCTCGGCTTCTACGACCAGGCCGTCGCTGCCCCCTCGATGAAGGCGGCGCTCGAGGCCTGGGGCGCCAGCTCCAATCTGTTCCATCAGGGCGTTGCGAGGGAGACCGAAGATCCCGACATCGTCGCAGCGACCATGGCCAAGCCCGGCATCGTGCTCAGGCGTCCGGTCGGATCGGACGGTCCGTTCACCGAGAGGGCGGAGCTGCCGGCCGATCTTGCCGGGGGCGATGCCAGGCCACGATCGAAGCGGCGTCCAGCGAGGCCTGCACCGAAAGCATCGCGCAAGATCGACGATCAAGACGCGCGCAAGGCCGCCGCTTCGTTCGAGAAGGAGGAGCGGCGGCGCGAAGCCGAGCGCCGCAAGGAAGAGGCCGCCCGCGCCAAGGAGCGCGCGCGCCGCGACGAGGCGATCGCCGCGGCCGAGGCGGCGCTGGACAAGGCGAGGCGGGAGCACGAGGCGCGGGCGGAGGAGATCGAAACAGAGCGGGCCGCGCTCGACGAACGCGCCGAGGCCGAACAGACCCGCTGGGGCAAGCAGAGGACGAAGCTGGTGGAGGCGTTGCGCCGGGCGCGCGCGTAGGGCAGCGCGGCGACAGGCCGCTCATCCGGGTCAAGCTTGCTGACATAACAGTCGAAGAGTCCCTATCGGTACGACGCCCCCGGTCCTCAGTACATTTCCCGATGGCGGCAAGCCATCGGTCGGGACACGCTGGCACGGCAAACGTGACGATGAGCTTGCAATGGAAGCCATTGCCATGCCGACCGGCCGCATCGAGCTGAAGCTTCGGAAGGTGTCGCAGCTCTTCAACACGCTGGATCCGTCGCCATTCAGGGAAAGTGAGCTTGCGGTCGAAGCCGAAGACTACATCGTCGGCCGTGCGCAGGAATTGCCGATCGATGCGCCCATCGCGATCGTCATTCATCTGCCGTCAGACGAACTTTCGCAACCGTCCGCAGGCGACATCGTCATCGCGGTGAAGGATCATTTCGACCTCAGAAGCGAGGCCATGACCCGGGAGATGCGGGAGCTGTTCAAGACCGGACGGCTCTCGCTCGCGGTTGGCCTTTCCATCCTGTCGTTATGCCTGGTGCTCGGCTGGCTTGTGTCGCGAAAGCTGGACGAGAATCCCGTTTCCCGGATCCTGCAGGAGAGCTTCCTGATTTTCGGCTGGGTCGCGATCTGGAAGCCGTCCGACATCTTTCTTTATGCCTGGCCCGATTGCCCGCCGCAGGGCGCTTTTCCGCCGGCTCGCGGCTGCGGATGTCGTGCTCGACAGCGACGTCCCCTGGCTTTCCCGTTCGTCGAAGGAGGAGAAGGAGGAGAAGGATGTCACGGCCATGTAAATTCGAGTCCAGCATCTTGAACCATGAAGAACAGCAGATTGTCCTGACGTCCCACCATCCCGCGATCGGAGAGGTCGATCGCGCGGCATTGGAGAACTTGCGCAACCTGCTGCGTGACCTTCGTGACAAGGAACGAACGCTCGCGCACCGCCAACGACGCGTCGCGAAAGGTTCGGCCGATCCCGGTGGCCGCCGCACGCCGGGGGCGGGGGCAAGCACGTTCCGGCGCAAGGAAGTTTTCGTTGCCGCCCTCAAGCGCGTCAACAAGGAGCTGAGACGGCTGCAGAACTTTGAAGCAAGGCGCGAGCTGGGAGAAGCTGCCCGACGGGCGCTGGCGCTGCGCCGGGCCAGGCAGTTCGTGCGCCCGGAAAATCATCCCACGTCACATGACGGCATGCGTGCACTGCCGAGCCGTCGTCGAACTGTCAAACTTCCGCCCTCGAAGATTGGACGGGTTTCACAGGCCAACAAAAGGGCACAGGCCAGGCGGGACTCACGGCGCTGAGCGGATGTCGCCGACGGCACAAGCCTCGCATAAGCGGGCATTGCGATAGTGGCGTCCACTCTGAGCGCAGGGAGATTCTGCAGTGCCGATCGCGGGGCAAAAGCTGGCCTTTGTCTTGGCCGCGTCCAACCACGGAACGATGATCGTCAATCGCTTCGACTATCGCATGACCAGCCCTGACCGCGGCTACGGCGTGGGGTTTCAGATCCTCGAAACGGCCGCTTTCGATCCAAACGAGGTCAAGATCGCGCTCGAACTGCTGGCGTTGCGACGGCGGCACCATGGTGACGGCGTGATCGCCGTCGACTGCGGTGCGAATATCGGCGTGCACACGATCGAATGGGCCTCGGCGATGACAGGCTGGGGATCGGTGATCGCGGTCGAAGCCCAGGAACGGATTTTCTACGCGCTGGCGGGTAACATCGCCATCAACAACTGCTTCAACGCGTTCGCGGTGCATGCGGCCGTGTCGTCCGAATCCGGCTCGATACAAATTCCGAATCCGAACTATTTCACGCCGTCCAGCTTCGGCAGCCTGGAGCTGCGGCCGCGCCCAAGCAACGAGTTCATCGGTCAGCCGATCGACTATGCGCAGAACACCGTCATGGTCCGGAAGATGACGCTCGACGAGCTCAATCTGCCGCGGGTCGATTTCATCAAGATCGATATCGAAGGCATGGAGATGGAGGCCCTCGCGGGCGCCCGGGAGACGATCAGGACCTATCGCCCGATCCTGCTGATCGAGACGATCAAGACGGACAACCTCCAGCTCGTGCAGTGGCTATCGGACAACGGCTATCAGTTGATGCCGCTCGGCATCAACATTCTCGCCATCCACCAAAGCGATGCGAGCTTGAACGACATCAACCCGCCGCAAGGCGCCGGCCAGAGTCCCGAAAAGCGCCTGGCGGAGGCGACTGCCTAGGCCGGCAAGGCGCATTGCCGCACCTACGTCTGCGGCGGCTTGCAAGTTCCAGCGGCGAGACAGGCGTCCGTAACGCCGCAGGGCTATCGCATATGGATTTCACGAAGATTGTCCGCGGCCTTGCTCCGCCTCTCCCGCTTGCGGGAGAGGCCGACGCGCTCGCAGAGCGCGGCGGGTGAGGGCTCTCGCCACGCAGGGATATCATCCGCAATCCTCGACAATCCCGACGTGGAGACACCCCCACCCCAGCCCTCCCCCGCAAGCGGGAGAGGGAGCCCAGTGCCGATGCCGCCGCATCGTGCACCCATATGCGATTGCGCTGCGTAGCGCCGGGAGCGTCGTCCGGATCGAATTAGCTTGCCTTGCCGCGAGTCCTTTTGCACTCTTGCGGCTAAGGAGACTGACGCATGACAAAAATGACGCTCGCCTGCGCGCTCGGAACAACGGCCCTGGTGCTGTGCAGCCTCGGGACATCAGGTGCGGAAGCCCGGACGCGGAAGGCCGTCGTCGTCCGTGCACCGCAGGAGAGGCTCATCGTCACGGCGCCCGTACTGAGGCCGACGCCGTGGGATTACAATGTCGTTCCCCGCTATCGTTATCGCCCCGAAGACGACCGCGTCGATCCCTACGGCCCGCCGCTGGTGCCGTCATATGTTCGCTATGAGGGATGGCGCTGGCCGTATTGGTGGTAATGATCGACGCTTTGTAGGGTGGGCAAAGGCGCGCTTGCGCCGTGCCCATCATGAGTGAGATAGGTCCGTAGGGTGGGTTAGCAAAGCGACTGCGCGAAGCGCAGTTGGCGCAGCGTAACCCACCAATTTTGCCTCCGCGGAAATCAAAGAGGTGGGTTACGCCAGCGGACTGCGCTTCGCGCCGCCGCAGGCTAACCCACCCTACGGCACTACGCTCGTTTGCTCATCCCCGTCCTCTGCCGCAAGCCGCAAAAGTGCCGCTTCATCGCGTTGACCCTGGCGGCATAGCCCGCGACCAGGAGAGGTTGCGCGATGATGAATCCCTTATCGCTGCGTGCGGCGCCAGCGATCGGGAAAAAATGGCAAAGCTGGGACTGTCAAGGATTCATCGGGGTAGAATGCCACTTACCCCCGTAATAAACCCAATACTGTTTGGGGTTCTGGGTGCGTATTGGGAGGACCAATCATGGCAAGTGTTGAACAATTGCGCAGACGGGAAGGCGTGAACCTGGTTCAGCTCGAGGCGGACATTGCGTCGGTACGCCCGGGAAGCTCTCTCACTTCCATTGCTTTGCCTGATTACGTCGAGCACACCGCGGGCGTCACGCGCGTCGGTGCGCTCAGTGCAGAGGCGGTCATTCGCGACTATGAGTCCGCTGCAAAAGAGATCGAGGCCATGGGCACCGAGTTGATCGACGCCGCGCAAAAATGCGAGGCGCTGACAGCCCAGGTCCATGATGCGATCGCCTTCATGCGGGAAACGGCGGCGGGGTATCGTGAAGAGGGCCGGAAGATCTTCAAGCGCATCGAAGAATGCGCGCTGTTCACCGAGGACGTCCGCAAGACATGCGAAGAGGTCAAGCGCAGAATGGTGGAAGTCTCGGTAGGCCCGTCTTCCGATGAGGAGCTTGCACCGCAAGACTCCGAGCTGACCGGGATCGCGGCCAAGGTGACGATGAGCGAAGTACGGTGAGGCGGGCGTAGGTCCGTAGGGTGGGTTAGCAAGGCGACTGCGCTTCGCGCCGCCGCAGGCAACCCACCCTACGGCACTTCGAATGCAATCCCGCCTTGCGGGCTCACCAATCCGGATCGCCGTAATAAGGGCCGTAGGGCGGAGGCATCCAGGGACCTCGCGGCGGCGGCCTGGGCCGCCGGGGTGCGGCCGCCGGGACGTGCGGCCGGGCCGACACAGCCGCATCGTTGTTCATCACGCTGCGCACGACGGGCTTGGTGGCTGCAGGCGTTGATGACGCGGTCAGTTGCGTTTGCAGCGCCTGGACCTGCGCGGCGAGGCGCGCATTGTCCGCCGCATCCTTCTCCTGCGCCGCCTTGAGCTGTTGAATGGTGGCGGCCTGCTCACGCAGGGTCTGCTCGTTGCTGCTTTTCAGTTGCTCGAGCTTGCCGTTGATGCTCGCAAGCTCGCTCGTGATGGCCTTGAGCGATTGAGCGAGCTCGGACGATGACGCCTCAGGCGCCGTGGCGGCAGGCTTCGGGGCGCTTTCCGTGTCCTTGGCGACCTGAGGCGCGGGCACCGGGCTCGGCCCATCCGCGGCAGCCAGCAGCACGGCCGGCGGTCGTGCCTGACTTTCCACCGCGGACGCCTGCGGGGACGTGCTCGCGGCCGGCGGAGCCCATCGCGCCATGATCGACTTGCTGATCGATTTGGCCTCATCGCGATATTGCGACGCGAAGGCGGCACCGAGAAGACCGATCGCCAGCACGAGGCCAACCAACGCGCGCATCATGGTCCGATCCCCCTTCAAGCCTTGATCGCGAAGCTTAGGATTCGGAACCTTGGCATCCGGCGTCGGCGCCTTGTTTCCGGATGCCGCCGTCGCTCCTACGCTTGCGTGCGAGGCTCGCGGGCCTTCGCTGTCGCGTTCCATTCCGGAAACCAGCCGGTCCAGCCGCGCAAGGTCTTCCTCCGCGCTCTTGATCTGGCCATAGGCCCGCGCCAGCCCGCCGTCGGCGCGTGCCTCGTCCGGCTTGGCGGCATCAGGCTTTGCCGTATCAGATTTGGCCGTATCAGACTTGGCCGTATCAGACTTGGCATTGTCAGGTTTGGGGTCGTTCGTTTCAGGCACCGATGCGCTCTCCATCCGGTCGGGCGTCAATGGGAGGCAGTCCGATCTTGGGAAGGATAGGTCTCGCCGCTATCCGACACAACGCGTGTGCCAAGGAAAAATTATGGCGGACGCGGCACACGATGCGCGACACGGCGCTGTCGCGCGATCACTTTGAATCGTCTGGCGCTGAACAGCCGGGGACTGCTTCCCCAGGCATCCCTGCGACGTGCTATGCTATCGTGGGAGGAGCCGCAATGAAGGTCCCTACCGCGATACTCGCCCTGCTTCTTTCAAGTCCGGCCGCCGCCCAGGAGTGCCAGACATGCTCAATGGCCGACGCCTGCATGAAGGAATACGCCAAGACGACGGCGGAGGCCCAACGGGCCACCAAGCAAGGCATCCGGGACTGGAAGCAGAACCTGGACAGAAAGGCCTCTGCAGAATTGTCCAGCAGGGGCATCCTCGCATTGCAAGACGCCATGGAGGCCCAGGTTCGTACGGAGCTGGAGCGTCTGAAGGAGTGCCTGGCGAAGATCAGGTAGGGTGCAAAGGAGGATCCGATGAAATCGCTTTTGCTGCTTACGGCGAGCGGTCCGCTGCTTGTTCTCACCTCGCATGAGTCCCTGAACGACCTGAAGTTGCTTGGGGTGCTCAGGCAAAAAGGTATCGGCAAGTTCGTTGCATTCGAGGTTCCCTTGTCGCTCGCCAGGGAGCGCTACGGCGGGCACTTTCAGGCGGTTGAAAGCAACCTGCACGAGACCGATGATTTGAGAGTGCTCGACTTCAATGGCCAGCGGGTGTTTCAGCTGTTTCGTTTCGAAGAGCTCGGTTCACCGATCCTGATCGAACAGTCGTGATCGGCATCCCTTTCGACCTCGTGCAGGGAGGTTACACGTTTCGGAGGGACGCCGGTTGCGGTAGGGTGGAAGCTTGGATCTGTGGAGTCGGCCATGACGTCGTATACGGTCGGGTTGAAGCTCGGGTCGCGCGCCAAGGCGCTCACGATCGATGCCGAGGACGCGTTGGTCGCGGCGCTCAAGATCAAGCTCGAGAACCCCGAGGCGCTCGTCACCTACGTTCGCAAGTCGAATCGACGTGGCGATCGCCGCCACCCGCACGAAGTGCTGCGGAGCAAGAAAACCGGCTAGCCGAGGCGGGGGCCGCAAACGCCCCGCCCGTAGCCCGCAGGGTGGGTTAGCCCACCGGGTCCGCGCAAAGCGTGGTCCGATGACAGGCTCCGGTGTAACCCACCATGGTCTATCTCCACGGAAGCAGAAGAGGTGGGTTACGCCGAGTGATTGCGCTTCGCGCAATCACAGCGCTAACCCACCCTACGATGCATCGGCAGGTCATCGAAGGCGCGCACCCAGCCTGGAAAGTCCAAACCCATTATGAGCGTTCATAGGAACGGGCGGTGGTTCACTTCGTTCCATTGAGGGGCTTGTTGGGAGGAGGACGACATGAAAGCACTGATCATCGCGCTCTCTGCTGCCGTTGTCATGGCTGCAGCGCCAGCCGTGTCTGCTCAGGGTGTATCGAGCAAGACGCCAGGTCAGGAGATGCAGCAGACGGGTTCCAAGGGCGCTTCCAGCTACGCTCCTGGACATAAGAAGCATCACGCGATGCGCCACGCGAAGGCCTCGAAGAAGACGAGCGCCGGCGCGTCGACTTCCGCTCCGGGGCAGACCACCGGCATGAGCACGAAGCCAGCCACCGGCTCGAAGTCAGGGTACTGAACTCCGGGCGGTCGTTAAGCGCGTAGGGTGGGTTAGCTCCGCGACTGCGCAAAGCGCAGTTCGCGCAACGTAACCCACCACTTTCATCTCGGCGCGGAGAGGTCGTGGGTTACACCAGCGGACCGCGCTTCGCTGTTGTTAGTGACGTATCGCGCGGATTTCGAGCGTCGTCTGGGTGAGCCTGGCCACGACCCCCTCAAAATGCATGACCCTCTGTCTGGTCAATTGTTCATGCAACTCGGTGATCTTCTGGGATTCGGCGACAAACGAATCGCACGCCTGTTTCGCGTACTCCATCTGAAGCTCAAACGCCTCGACGGGTGAACGCGCCGTCGCGAGCTTTCCCAGAAAGCTCCAGGCTTGCTCAAGCGACGTCCTGATGTAGTCGCTATAGGCGTCGGCAATCGCCTGCGTGCTGGCCTGGAAGGGTTCGACCGGTGCGACGGGCGGGCTTGCGGCGATCTCCATCCCGGAAGTCTCGTCCGGCAAGGCTGCAGCCGAAGGTATCTCCGCACTGATCTGTCGGCTCGGCTCTTGCTCGGCCTCTTGCCTGTTCTCCGCCGAGGCATCCGGCAATTGATGCGCTGCACTTGCGCGTTGCTCGCCGGCCCCGATCCGTTGTCCGGCCTTCTTTTTGCCCCCGCGCCGGCCGGATTTTCCCGTTGGTTTGTTTTCCACCGCACTCAACATTGCAAACGGCTCCTGAATATCGATGAAGCCGCGAGCCTCCGTCGCGTTTGCGCTGAAATCGCGATTGTGGGCTGTCGCTTGCGTGGCGGCCATGTGGTGAGATTTTGCCGGGCATGGGCAGGGCCGTAGGGTGGGTTAGCCCCGGACTGCGCGAAGCGCAGTCCCTTGGCGTAACCCACCTCTTTCATCTCGGCGCGCGGAGAGGTGGTGGGTTAGGCCAGCGGACCGCGCTTCGCGCGACCGCCAGCTAACCCACCCTACGGATTTACGGATCCTCTGCCGCAAGCCGCAGAAACTGCCGCTTCATCGCGTTGACCCTGCCGACATAGCCCGCGACGAGGTGATCGCCGCAGCGTTCGCCTGCGATCGTCTGAAACTTGCGGCGCGCATAGGAAGTGGCGGGACCTGCGCCGCAGAGATGGATAAAGGCGGCGAGATCCTGCTTCTGCTCGCGGCTCGCCTTCACATCGCCCGCGAGGCTGAGAACCATGGCCACCTGGCGGTCCAGATACACCGACGTCAGCTCGATGGCGTGGCTCGGGATCGCGCGGATGTAGAGGAAGGAAGACCCGCAGCCGTTCTCCGTGACCGCGTTGCCGCGGACACAGAACCGCGCGGCGTCACGGTAGGCCGGATCGGTCATCTGAAAGAGCCCGACGGCGCTGGACGCGGGCCGGTAGATCGCAAGCGGATTGAAACTCCACCGCCAGCGCCAGTAGGTGCGCGCCACCGGATTGCCCGAGCTCTCGACTTGCGCAAGTGCTGCCAGCAATTCGGGGGTGATCGTGGTGGTGGAATAGGTGCGGAAGAGGGGGCCGTAGTGACGCCAGGTCTCGGCGGGCTCTTTGTCGAGGGTGTTGCCGACGAGGACGAAGAGCTCGGTGGGTTTGCGGATGACGTGGTAGAGGAGGTTCAGAAGCGCGATGGCGGCGAATAGGATCGTTATGACGCCCGCGATCCGGACTATCCGCGGCGCCCGCGCAAAGGTCCTGCGCACCCACCGTGCGCCCCACTGGACATTGCGAAGGCGAGGTAAGAGGGGCTTGCGTTTCCTTGGCATGGGTCTTGTGGGAGTGGGTGAAATGGGGCGAGCTGTTGCGCCCCCCGACCCAACGGAGTTTGACGAGTATCGCTTTGCTCCACCGATCTGATGGGCCCTATCGTTGGGTTCTTAACTTCTCAGTCGCCGACTGAGCCAAGCGCTGCAGTGCCCGAAATGCTCGTTCCAAAGAGGGGACGCCATTGCTCGCGATGGCGCGATGCGGATCCCAATCGCTTTGGACGAAATCTATGATCCACGCAGCATACTCTGGGCCAATCGCAATGCCTGAACCTTGCGCTGGAACTAATCCATCGCGGACAGCGCGCTTGTTTGAGTGTCGAGCTAAATTTACGATAGTGAGTTTCGGGTCCGATAACACTTCCGGCTGGTCAGGAATCCGCGAAGTCGAAATCCCGAGCGCGCGGGCTAAAGCCTCACGGTCTCCGAGCAGCCAAGATTCTGCCTCGCGGACCGCAACTCGGAAGCACATTAGTGGGCTTGCTTTTGGCAATACAGTTCGGATCAAGCTAGGCGCACAATCAGCGTCCTGATCCAGGTCGCGGATCGCTAACCAAGGATAGTGATTTGCCGCAGCGTTGTATTTTGGGAGATTGGACGCGAATTTCGCCTTCCCGCGAGTTACGCGTTCCATGCCCGGCAATGCACCACAGGCTCGAATAAGCCGGCGAGCGACCGCCGCGTCCGTATCGCCTTCTACGAGATAGTGAATTTCAGGAGCCGACTGCATCGAACAATGACAGTTGCTCGACACCTTTGGGACGCGCGAGAGGCATCGCGGCCTCGCCGACGGAGAGCCCACTTTCCACTAAGGTACGTATCTGGGGATTATTTCCGGCGGTTTCGATCGTTGTGCCATTCTCTCCAGGAATCAACCGATGCACTTCGTGCAGTCCGACGCCATCAGCTCCAACGAGAGCGTCAGAGTGCGTAGTCATGCATACCTGTCTTCCAGAGAGTCTCTGCATTCGAGCGATCATTGACGGAAGTTGTCGCACCACATCGGGATGTAGTGAAAGTTCCGGTTCCTCGAGAAGCAGAGGGCCGTCCTTTTCCCCGAGCGACCAAAGGAAACCGATCAGTCGCAGGGTGCCGTCAGAGAACACTTCTTCCGTTTGATAGGTCGGATTGGGGCGCCAATGCTTGAAACCTGCCTTGAGGTGCGGTCGTCCTTCTTTGTCGTGGTCCAGCTTCAGATCAACAAATTGAGGCACAGCAATTTTGAGAGCCTCAGCAACGCGACGTAGACGAGCCTCTCTCGTGCGAGGCGTTGTCTCGTTTATCCGTTTCAAGAGATCGCCCCCGTAGGGATCTTCCGTTCGATCAAGAGCTCTACGAGGATCTCTTACGATTTGAGGGACTACGTGAAGATAACGAATAGAACTGAAAAACTCGACCAGTTCGCGAAATTTCGCTTGGTTAGTAGCTTGCTGAATCAGCGATTGACTGAATCTGAAGGGTTCAGGCGTGTCGCCTGATCTCCTCTGCTCAAGTACCAGCCTTCCGTCCTTCTTGATTTCTTCTTCCTCGACACTTGGAAATTGCTCACGACCGAACCGCGTGAAGCGGATGCGGTATGACCAGCAAGTCGGATGTTCGTCATTTCCAATATCGACATCAATTTCAACATAACTCACGCGACGAGCCTGAAGGCATCTTACGGCACGCAACCCATCGCGTACTTCGAGCGCGGTACTAAAGCCGCCGGCAATAGGTTTCACAATGTCTCGGAGGAATCTGATCGCGTCGAGCAGATTCGATTTACCCGACGCGTTGGGGCCGATGAAGAAAGCTCGCTTGGCAAGCAGAACGTCTGCCGACTGGAAATTGCGCCAGTTTGTCAGCTTAAGCCGGGTCAGGCGAAACGTGTGCGGCTCAGTTTTTGCCATTATCTTTCCAGCGCGAGTTTGGATTACTAGCGTATCGTACCCTATCAAGTGGCTGCAAGTAAGCGCCCAACGGAGGCCTATCTGCTTCACTTGATGGTTGTGGTAATCGGTCGGCCGAGGATGGACCCGTGAACCAAAAAGGGCAGCCTCTCGGCCGCCCTTTATGTATTCCCGAACCAGCCCGGGTCTAACGATCGTTGCGACCTACCCCCTCACGAACACCCCGTCGTGCTGCCGCAAGTATCGCACTTCATACAGGTCCCATTCCGCACCAGCGTGAAGTTGCCGCACTCGCTGCACATCTCGCCCTCGTAGCCCTTGGCCTTGGCTTCGGCGCGGCGCTCGGCCTTGGTGGGGACGATGGTTTGCGCGGTGCCGGCCTTGCTCCACTGCATCTGCTCGAGCTTCTCCGTGGGGGAGAGGTCGTGGGCCGCTTCCTGCTTCAGGGCGACGGCGCCTTCGATGGCATCGCCGACACGGGCTGACGCACCGTGGGAGGCGAGGGCGGTGACCTTGTTGCCGCCGGCGGGGGCGCTGTCGTTGCCTTGCGCGACCGCGGTCGAGCCGCCGCGCATCACGACCAGGTTGTCGGTCCGCGAGCGGGTGAGGCCGCGCGAGACCAGCCTGGTCGCGTGGTGGCCCGCGTCCTCGTCCGGCTCCTTGCCTTCCTCGACGCCCTTGCCGAGCGCGTCAAAGCCCGTCTCGTTGGGATCGACGTGGGCGAGGTCGAAGCGCGACATGTAGCTCACCGCCAGCTCGCGGAAGACGTAGTCGAGGATCGAGGTCGCGTACTTGATGCTGTCGTTGCCCTGCACGGGGCCCGCCGGCTCGAAGCGGGTGAAGGTGAAGGCGTCGACATATTCGTCCAGCGGCACGCCATATTGCAGACCGAGGGAGACCGCGATCGCAAAATTGTTGATGAAGGAGCGGAGCGCTGCGCCTTCCTTGTGCATGTCGATGAAGATCTCGCCGAGACGGCCGTCGTCATATTCGCCGGTGCGCAAGTACACCTTGTGGCCGCCGACGACCGCCTTCTGGGTGTAGCCCTTGCGGCGATCCGGCATCTTCTCGCGCTCGCGCATCACGATGATGCGCTCGACCAGCTTCTCGACGATCTTCTCCGAGACCTGGGCCGCACGCGCCGCCATCGGCTTCTCGTAGAGCGTCTCGACCGCATCGTCCTCGTCCTCATCGTCGCTGATGAGCTGCGAGTTGAGCGGCTGAGAGAGTTTGGAGCCGTCGCGATAGAGCGCGTTGGCTTTCAGCGCCAGCTTCCACGACAGCATGTAGGCGGACTTGCAGTCCTCCACCGTGGCGTCGTTCGGCATGTTGATGGTCTTGGAGATCGCACCCGAGATGAAGGGCTGGGCCGCCGCCATCATGCGGATGTGGCTCTCGACCGACAGGTAGCGCTTTCCAATTTTGCCGCAGGGATTGGCGCAGTCGAACACCGGATAGTGCTCAGCCTTCAGGTGCGGGGCACCTTCCACCGTCATCGCGCCGCAGATGTGGACGTTGGCCGCCTCGATCTCGCGCTTGGTGAAGCCGATGGCCTGGAGGAGATCGAAGCCCGGAGCCGCAATGGCTTCAGCGCCGATGCCCAACTGGTCGCGGATGAAATCTTCGCCAAAGGTCCACTTGTTGAAGGCGAACTTGATGTCGAAGGCGGTCGGCAGGGCCTTCTCGACCTTGGCGATGGCTTCATCGGTGAAGCCCTTGGCCTTGAGGGTCGAGGCGTTGATGCCGGGCGCGTTGGAGAGCGAGCCATGGCCGACGGCGTAGGCCTCGATCTCCGCGATCTCGCTCTCGCGATAGCCGAGCGCGCGCAGCGCGGACGGCACCGCACGGTTGATGATCTTGAAGTAGCCGCCGCCGGCCAGCTTCTTGAACTTCACCAGGGCGAAGTCGGGCTCGATGCCCGTCGTATCGCAGTCCATGACGAGGCCGATCGTGCCGGTCGGCGCGATCACCGTGGTCTGGGCGTTGCGATAGCCGTGCTTCTCGCCGAGCTCGAGCGCCGCATCCCAGGCCGCCATCGCACGGGTGACGATGTCGGCCTGCGGGCAGGAGGCGTGGTCGAGCGGCACCGGGTTGACGGAGAGCGCCTCGTAGCCGCCGGGCTCTCCATGCGCGGCGCGGCGGTGGTTGCGGATGACGCGCAGCATGTGCGCGGCGTTCTTCTTGTAGCCGGGGAAGGTGCCGAGCTCGGCAGCGATCTCGGCCGAGGTCTTGTAGGTGATGCCGGTCATGACCGCGGTCAGCGCGCCGCAGAGCGCACGGCCTTCCTTGGAGTCATAGGACAGGCCCATGGTCATCAGCAGGCCGCCGATGTTGGCGTAGCCGAGGCCGAGCGTGCGGAACTCGTAGGAGAGCTCGGCGATCGCGCGGGAGGGGAACTGCGCCATCATGACGGAGATTTCGAGCACGATGGTCCAGAGCTGGCAGAGGTGCTCGTAGCCGGCGACGTCGAACTGCTTGGTCGTCGTGTTGTAGAAGGTCAGCAGGTTCGCGGACGCGAGGTTACACGCGGTGTCGTCCAGGAACATGTATTCCGAGCACGGATTGGACGCGCGGATGTCGCCGGACGCCTTGCAGGTGTGCCAGTCGTTCATGGTGGTGTTGAAGTGCAGGCCCGGGTCGGCCGACGCCCAGGCGGCGTAGCCGATCTTCTCCCAGAGGTCGCGCGCCTTCAGCGTCTTCGTCACCTTCTTGGAGGTGCGGGCATTCAGGTTCCAGTCGCCGTCGGTCTCGACCGCGCGGAGGAAGTCGTCCTTCAGCGAGACCGAGTTGTTGGAGTTCTGGCCCGAGACCGTGAGATAGGCTTCCGAATCCCAGTCGGTGTCGTAGGTGTCGAACTGGATGTCCTTGTAGCCCTGCTTGGCAAACTGGATGACGCGCTTGATGTAATTGTCAGGCACGAGGCTGCGGCGCGCGAGCTTGATCTCGCGGCGGAGCGCCGGGTTCTTCTCGGGGTCGAAGCAATCGTCGCCCGAGCCTTCGCAGTTCACGCAGGCCTTCAGCACCAGCTTGAGGTGCTTCTGGTTAATCTTCGAGCCGGTGACGAGGGCGGCGACCTTCTGCTCCTCCTTCACCTTCCAGTCGATATAGGTCTCGATATCGGGGTGATCGACGTCGACGACGACCATCTTGGCCGCGCGGCGCGTGGTGCCGCCCGACTTGATCGCGCCGGCGGCGCGGTCGCCGATCTTGAGGAAGCTCATCAGGCCGCTCGAGCGGCCGCCGCCGGACAGCTTTTCGCCTTCGCCGCGCAGGCGGGAGAAGTTGGAGCCGGTGCCGGAGCCGTATTTGAACAGGCGCGCCTCGCGGACCCAGAGGTCCATGATGCCGCCCTCGTTGACGAGGTCGTCACCGACGCCCTGGATGAAGCAGGCGTGCGGCTGCGGATGCTCGTAGGCCGACTTGGACTTGGTCAGCTTGCCGGTGAAGGGGTCGACGTAATAATGGCCCTGGCCGGGGCCGTCGATGCCATAGGCCCAGTGCAGGCCGGTGTTGAACCATTGCGGCGAGTTCGGCGCGACCATCTGCATGGCGAGCATGTAGCGGAGCTCGTCGTAGAAGGCCTTCGCGTCTTCGTCATTGGTGAAGTAGCCGCCCTTCCAGCCCCAATAGGTCCAGCAGCCGGCGAGGCGGTCGAACACCTGTTTGGCCGAGAGCTCGCTGACATAGCGCTCTTTCTCAGGCAGCGCGGCGAGCGCATCGGTATCGGGCACGGAGCGCCACAGGAAGGAGGGAACGGATTCCTCCTCGACCTTCTTCAGGCGCGCGGCGACGCCGGCTTTCCGGAAGTACTTTTGGGCGAGAACGTCGGAGGCGACCTGCGACCACTCGGTCGGGACCTCGACGTTATCCAGCTTGAACACGACCGAGCCGTCGGGATTGCGAATCTCCGACGTGGTCAGGCGGAATTCGATTCCCGCGTAAGGTGACTGTCCCGAAGTGGTGTGGCGCCGCTCAATCCGCATGGTCTTGCCCCGTCCTTTTCTTTGACCGGTCCCGCCCCTCGTTGGGGACGTGCCGGGTCGTCATTTCGCTTCGCGGGTCCTCAAAGGCCGTTCGGCCGCAAGGCACCGCAGTTCAGCCGGTGGACCCGGCCCTTGTTCTCCCGACGCGATTCTCCGATGCGTGCATCGATCATCCGCCGGCATGTCCACGCCCATCCGCCCCAACGGGATGTGCGCGACATGCGTTCAACGCCCCACAACGTCACTTCTTCAACCGATGCCATTCGAGCCTTTTGCCGGCCCGTTCTGGCGCCCCAGGAGTCCGCTTTCACAGGGCAGACAAGCCCTTATTCCGCTGCCTTTGGCTGGCCGGCGGAGTGGTGATTTGCGAGACCCTTTGGGGGAGTGCCGGCGGGACGCAAACTCACTCGCGCCGAACGGACCGAAAGCTAGGACTCTCCGTTGCGCCCGTCAAGAACTAGTGCGAGTTCCTGAATCAAATACTAAATATGGTGGATTGCGGGGGATAACAGGGGGCAAGCCCGCGCCTGTTGTTGTGCCAAGTATCAGTGAGTCCTCAGGGATTCCCAACCAAAAAAATTTGCATCCCGTGATGATCCGGACCTTCATCCCGCTGTTCACAGGCCAGGTATATTTTTCGGGACCGGGATTGCGTCAGCAGGACTCACGTAGCCCTACGGAGGGTGAGGGCAGGCATGCCCGCCGAGGTGGTGGTCGTATCAGCGAATCCGCGCCAAGCTGACCTCGATTTTGCCGGACTGCCCCCATGCATGATTCGACTCGCCGGGATGCGCGACCGCGCATCGCCCCGGCCGGCCTGATGTTCCTTGCGATCACCTCGATCGGCTGGGGCTTCAACTGGCCGGTGACGAAATTCCTGCTCGCCGAGCTGCCGCCGCTCACCCTGCGCGGGGTCACCGGCGTGCTCGGGGCGGCGCTGCTGGCGGCGCTGGCGATCATCCGCCGGCAGAGCCTGAAGGTCGAGCCTGCGATCTGGCCGCGCCTCTTCACCGCCGCCATGCTCAACGTCACCGGCTGGATGGTGCTGATGGGCCTGGCGCTGCTCTGGCTGCCGGCGAGCGAGGCGGCGCTGATCGCCTATACCATGCCGGTCTGGGCCTCGATCATCGCCTGGCCGGTGCTAGGGGAGCGGCCGACCGTGCTGCGCACGCTGGGGCTGGTGATGGCCTTTGCGGGCTTGGCCTCGATCATGGGCGGCAACGGCATTGCCGCCAGCGCAGAGAAGCTGCCCGGAATCATCATGGCGCTGGGCGGCGCGTTCGGCTTTGCCGTCGGCACGGTGTTCTCGAAGAAGTACCCGATCCACCTGCCGCCGATCACGGCCGCGGCCTGGCAGATCGGGATCGGCTGCCTGCCGATCTCGATCATCGGCCTCCTGGTCGAGACCACGCATCTGTCGCTGGTGACGCCGGTCGGCTGGTGGCTGCTGGTCTATTCCACCGTGGTGCAGTTCTGCATCGCCTATGTCAGCTGGTTCGCCGCGCTGTCGCGCCTGCCGGCGTCCGTGGCCGCGATCGGCACCATGGCGGTGCCGGTCATCGGCGTCGTCGCCTCCGCGCTTGCGCTCGGCGAGCCGCTCGGGGCAGGGCAGATCGCCGGGCTGGTCTTCACGCTGGCGGCGGTGGTGCTGGCGACGCGCTGAGCGATTTACTCCGCAGGTGCCATCCGCACCGTGCGGCCGGCGGCCTTCACCGCGTCCTTGCGTGCGCTCAGCCAGGCCTTCCAGGCGTGCACGGCCACGGCCAGCGAGCAGATGCCCCAGAACACCGGATATTCGTAGCCGCCCGTGTTCCAGGTCCAGCCAAAGCCCTTCACGACCTGGAGCGAGTAGACCGCCACGGCCATCAGCCCGACCGAGCCGAGCGCGGCAAACCGCGTGCAGATGCCGAGCGTCAGCGCGACGGCGACGGACAGCTCCGCCGCAGCGGCGATGTAGACCCAGGCCTCCGGCGGCGACAGGCCGGCGGCCGCGAAGAACTTGACGATGGGCGGATTGAGAACGCCGAAGGCGACGAACTTTCCTGCGACGTGTGGAAGATAGAACAGGCCGCACGCGATGCGGACGATGTTCTCCATTTTCGTGAGATCGAAATTGTCTGCCTTGATCCGGAAGTCGTCGGGCGAAATGAGCATGGCTGTTCTCCGTGTTGCGGAAAACATTGGGCCTAAGTGGCGCAAAGCGCCTTGATGCAACTCAAACCGGATCGTCTGCCGATGTCTGGCTCGGCGCGCCGCCGCCATTCAGCGCCTTCCGGATCATCTCGGCGAGCTGGTTGCGGCGATAGGGCTTTGTCAGCAGCAGCACGCCGTCGTCGAGCTTGCCGTGATGGACGATCGCGTTGTCGGTGTAGCCGGAAGTGTAGAGCACCTTCAGCCCGGGGCGGAGCGCTGCCACCTTCTCGGCGAGCTCGCGGCCGCTGATGCCGCCGGGGATGACAACGTCGGTGAACAGCAGGTCGAAGGCCTGGCCGGTCTCGATCATTTCCAGCGCGGCCCGGCTGTCGGGCGCGGCGATGGTCTTGTAGCCGAGGCTCTGCAATTGCGCAGTGACGAAGTTGCGCACGAGCGAATCGTCCTCGACCACGAAAATGGTCTCGGCGCCGCCTTCGGCCTGCGGCGCAACGTTCGCGGCCGCGTCCGGCGCGCCTTCGCCCGGCGGCAGATAGAGCTTGATCGTGGTGCCGTGGCCTTCCTCGCTGTAGATCTTGATGTGGCCGCCGGACTGCTTGACGAAGCCATAGACCATGGAGAGGCCGAGGCCACTTCCCTTGCCGACCTCCTTGGTGGTGAAGAACGGCTCGAACGCCTTCTCCTGGACGTCCTGGGGCATGCCGGCGCCGGTGTCGCTGACCGCGAGCATCACATAGGAGCCGGGCCGCACCTCCGCATTGGCCTGCGCATAGGCCTCATCGAGCACGACGCGATGCGTCTCCAGCAGCAGCTTGCCGCCGTTCGGCATGGCGTCGCGGGCGTTGATCGCCATGTTGAGCACGGCATTGGTGAGCCGGGACGGATCGATATGCGCCGTCATTGGTCCCTGTTGCAGCACGGTCTCGATCTGGATCTGCTCGCCGAGCGTGGGGCGCAGCAGTTTTGCGATGTCGGCAATCGCGGCGTTGATCTCGACGTTGCGCGGCTGCAGCGGCTGCCGGCGCGCAAACGCGAGCAGGTGCTGGATCAGCTCGGCGCAACGCTCGGCGGCATCGTCGATCAGGCGCGCCACGCGCTGCAGCTCCGGCTGCTGCTTCAGGCTCGCGACCAGCGTCTCCGTGTTGCCGGAGATGACGGTCAGCATGTTGTTGAAGTCGTGCGCGACGCCGCCAGTCAGCTTGCCGATGGCATCCAGTTTCTGCGACTGGTGCAATTGCCGCTCGGTCTCGCGCGAAGTGGTCGCGTCGTGATAGACCATCACCGCGCCCGAGACGTCGCCTTGCCCGTCAAGCATCGGCCGGCCGCTGACCATCAGGTGACGGGTTGGATTGCCGCTGTGCGGGCGGACGATCATCTCCAGATCTTCGAATTCCTCGCCGCGCAGCACGCGCGCCGAAGGCAGCTCCTGGGCCTTCATCGGCGTGACGCCATCGCCGTGAAAGACGTCGGACAGCGCCCGCAGATTGCCGACGTTCATGCCGGTACGGTGCAGCAGCATGCGCTCGGCCGCCGGATTGGACAGAAGGACGTTGCCCTCGGCGTCGATGACCAGCACCGCCTCCGCCATGCTGCGAAAGGTGCTCTGGAGCACGTTGACCGACAGCCGCAGCTCATCATGCGCGACGACCAGATGCTCGGTGCGCTCGGCGACCGCAGCCTCGAGCTGCTCCTTGGCGGCCGTGGTCTCCAGCAGCGTGCTCTTGAGCGCGAACTGGGTGCGCTGGCTCTCGCGCATCACCATCACGACCAGCAGCAGGATCACCAGTGCGCCGGCGACATCGATGCCGAGCAGCACGATGCCGGTGCGGCGCGAATCCTGGGAGCGCGCGGCGAGCAGACGTTCCTCTTCTGCGCTCAGATGGTCGAGATTGGCCATCACCGTGTCCATCAGGCCGCGGCCCTCGGCCTTGCCGTTGAGCGCGGCAATGCCGGCCTGGTCGTTCATGGCGCGCAGGCGCATCGCTTCGGCGGCGATCTCGACCCGGCGCAGCGCCAGCGGCTCGGTGCCATCCAGGAGCGCGACCTGATCGGGATTGTCGCGCACCCCGCGCTTGAGGTCGGCGAGCGCCGGCGCGATCTGGGCGCGCACCGTCTGGAATTCGTCGCTGAAGCCCTGGCTGCGATAGAGCTCAAAGCCGCGCGCGGCGCTCTCGGCGCGGCGCAGCAGCACGCGCAGGTCGGAGATCTTCTTCTGCACCTGGACGGTGTGATTGACCCATGCGGCCTCGGACCGCGACTTCACGTCGAGGGCAATCGAGGCTGCGGTGATGATCAGGAGGATTGCAAGTCCAGCACCGAGAATGACGCGCTGCGTGGGAATCAAGGGGCTTCTTTCTTGTCCTTCTGTGCGCTCCCGCCGGCGAGGCATTCCCGGATGCTGGTCAGCAGCGCGTCCGGCGTGAACGGCTTGCGCAGGCAGCGGCTTGCACCGAGCTCCAGCGCCATGCGCAGGAAATCGGGAGAGGGCGAGGCGGACGAGGCGAAGGCATAGCCGGACATCGCGATCAGCGGGATCGCCGGCGCGCGCTCGTGAAAGATGCGGATGGATTCGAAGCCGCGCATGTGCGGCATGAAGATGTCGACCAGCATCACGTCGTAGGCCTGCGTTTCCAGCGCAGCCAAACCCGTTTCGCCGCCGTCAGCCAACGTGACGTCGAAGCCCTGACGTTGGAGGAGGACCTCGATGGTCGCGCCGACCATCGGATCGTCATCTACCACGAGGATACGCGGCATGACATTTCCCAGTAGATCGAAGTCCCCACAGGCAATGGTGATATCCGCGAATCGTGGGTCGGGTCAATTTTGGATTGGGGCGGGGTAGATATGCACGGCGGGGTGAATAGAGGTCCGGTTGCGTCGAATTTTACACAACGTCGCAAGCGACGAGGCCGGTACACGCGGAACAGGTGAGGGGCACGGCGCACGCGAAAGAGGCGCCGCATCGCTGCGACGCCTCTTCCTTCAAACCTGTTCGGTCCGCTTACGGGCAGGGATGGCGCTGACCGTCGTAGCCGAGATATGTGCCGGAGGCCGGATCATACGATCTGTAACGCTGCGCGCAGTAGGCTGCGGAATCGCCGCCATTGTCGGGCACTACCGCCACTGATGGCTCGTCATAGTAACTGTCGCCATAGTAGTAGGGATCATCGTAGTACCCGCCGCCGTAATAGGCATACGAGCCGAGGCCGCCGATCGCGGCACCTGCCGCGAAGCCGGGCCAGAAGCCGCCACCACGATGATGCCAGTGACGGCCGCTCCAATTGCCGCTACCGCCCTGCCAGTTGCCGGCGGTTGCGACGCTGCGGGGCCCGCTGAAGGACGGCGACATGGCGGGACGTGTCGCCGCGCCGGCTACGAAACTGCTGCCGCTCGGGCGGACTGCGCCGGCCGAAAAATTGCCGCCGCCGCCGCGGAAGGCTGCGCCGCCGCCGCCGATGTGCGCGCCGCCGCCACCGCCGCCGCCACCAAAGTGAGCACCCCCGCCACCGCCAAAATGCGCACCGCCACCGCCGCCGCGGCCACCATGGCCCTGTGCGAAGCTCGGCGTCGCCAGCGGAAGAACCAGCGCCAGGGCGGCTGCCGCGCTCAAGACTTTCATGATCAAACTCCTTTCCCGGAAGCCAACCCAACGACAGGGCCCTGGTTCCAGGATCACGCCGGTTTGCGCGTGAGGGAGCGTCTCACCGGGCCGCTGTACCCGGCATGAACGGATCGCGTCCGATTTGCGGCGGGAAGCGGCTGCCCAAGGCACGCATTTGCGGCGGGGTGTGGCCGCACCCGGCGAACTGGACATTTCGCCCTCCGGATGGCATCAGGACCCCACGAAGCAGGGCCCTTGCCGCATGAAACAATTCTTTCTCAAGTTCTTCACCTGGTGGAGTGGCCAGACGTTTGGCACCCAGCTCTGGACCAAGCGGTACGGGGAGCTGGTCGGCCAGGACGAGCAGGGCAACCTCTATTATCGCACCCGCGGCGGGGAGGTCGATCCGACCCTCGGCTTCGAGCGGCGCTGGGTGATCTATAACGGCTATGCCGAGGCGAGCCGCATCCCGCCGGCCTGGCATGGCTGGATTCATCACGTCGTCGACACCCCGCCGACCGAGATCAACTACCAGCCCCGCGAGTGGGAAAAGCCGCACCAGCCGAATCTCACCGGCACGGCCAAGGCCTACCGGCCCTCCGGCTCGACGCTCGCCAGCGGCAAGCGCCCCAAGGCGACCGGCGACTACCAGCCCTGGACGCCCGGCTAACCGGCCGCGATCTTCATCGTTCGACTCGATGCACGTGCATCCGCGCGACGCCGCTGTGGACAACGGGAACAGCGGGGATGCCGCCTGCGCGGGCGTTGCACTGATGCGGGCGATGCGGCTCAATGATCCCATCTTACGGAGATGGGAGACCATCGCGTTCGGTTCGGGCAACAGTTCGCGACTGTCCCGAAATGCAGCGGCCGCCGACAAGGACTCGATCGGGAGATAGGCCCCCGGTCCGGAAGTTCCGAAATCGCCCGATGTGAATGTGCAGCCGCCGTAAGACAGGAAAGGCCGCTTGGGAAACCGAGCGGCCTTTTTCTGTTGTGCGCCTGCAAGAATGCTCCGTGCCCCGGACGCTGCGCAGCACGAAGTGATGCGCTGCAGAGCCGGGGCCCATGCTGCGGCAATTCTGGGTCCCGGCTCAGCGGCGCAGCGTTACACGCTGCACCGCGTCCGGGACACGGATGTGGAGGCTAGTTCACCCGCTCGGCCGCACGCTTGACGGCATCGAGGCGATGGACCTGCAAAGGCTCAATGCGTTGCTTGACGACAGCGAGCACTTCGGCGGGCGCGGTATCGGGCGAGCCGGAATTGAACGGCGGCGCCGGATTGTATTCGATCCCGAGCTGGATTGCCTCCGCCGCGGTGCGGTTGACCAGGATCGACACCAGCGTCAGGGCGAAATCGATTCCCGCAGTGACGCCGCCGCCCGTCACGCGATTGCGATCGATGCAGACGCGCGTCTTGGTCGGCGTCGCCCCGAACTGACTGAGCATCTCCATCGCGCTCCAATGGGTGGCGGCGCGGTAGCCCTTTAGAAGGCCGGCGGCGCCGAGCGCCAGCGAGCCCGTGCAGACCGAGGTGACGTATTTCGCGCCCTCCGCCTGCCGGCGCAGGAATTCGAGCACCTCCTCATCATTGAGCAGATCGTCGGTGCCGCGGCCGCCAGGTACGCAGATCACATCGAGTTGCGGGCAGTCGGCGAATGTCGTGGTCGGCGTCACAATGAGCGCGGAATCGCTCGGCACCGGCTCGATGCGCTTCCAGATCAGGTGCAGCTTGGCGCCGGGAACGGCGGAGAACACCTGCAACGGGCCGGTGAAGTCGAGCTGGGTGACGCGCGGGAACACCAAAAGTCCAATCTGGAGCGGCGCCGACATGAGAACCTCCAATGAAGAGCTTGACGGGCGCAAACTGGCATGATGCCCTTCTGTCCAAAACGGCATAATTCCCTCACTTTCGGACATGACGTTAGGACCTGGCCCATGATTGGCATCCTGATCTTCCCGGATTTCCAACTGCTCGACGCGGCAGGTCCGATCTCGGTGTTCGAGATCGCGGCACGTGCGTCCGGCAAGCCGCTTGCGCTCCGGGTGCTGGCGCTGAATGCGGGGCCTGTACGCAGCTCGTCGGGTGTCGAGATGATGGCGCGAGATCTGAAGTCGGCGAATGCGATCACGACGCTGGTCATCGCGGGCGGCGCCGGCGTCGCGGAAGCCGCACGCTGCGAGGTCACGCGCGCCTTCGTGCAGCGGCTGGCAAAGCGCGGCGTGCGGGTCGCGAGCGTCTGCTCGGGCGCCTATGTGCTCGCTGAAGCCGGCCTGCTCGATGGCCGCCGCGCCACCACGCATTGGGGACGGACGCGCGATTTCGTCGCGCGCTATCCCAGGGTGAAGTTCGAGCCCGACCAGATTTTTACCCGCGACGGCAATGTGTGGACCTCGGCGGGCATCACGGCGGGCATTGACCTCGCGCTGGCGATGGTCACCGAGGACCAGGGCGAGGAGATCGCGCAGGCGACGGCGCGGCAGCTCGTGCTGTACCATCGCCGCAGCGGCGGCCAGTCGCAATTCTCCTCGCTGCTGGAGTTGAAGACGCCGAACGGCCGGTTCGGTGCGCTGCTATCCTGGGCGCGCGAAAATCTCGACGCGCCGCTGACCGTGGAGGAACTCGCCGATCGCGCCGGGATGAGCGCGCGGCATTTTGCCCGCGCCTTCGCCGCCGAGACCGGCACGACGCCGTCCAAGGCGGTCGAGCGCTTGCGGCTCGAAGTCGCGCGCGAGCGCGTGCAGTCCTCGCGCGAGGCGATCGAGCTCGTTGCAGAAACGACCGGCTTCCGCGACCCCGAGCGCATGCGGCGCGCCTTCATCCGCGCCTTCGGCCAGCCGCCCCAGGCCCTGCGGCGCGCGGCGCGGGCGGGATAGGGAATCTCACTTGCCGTGCGACCATGGAGGCGACGATGAGCGGAATGGAGTACAGCAATGAGAACGCAAAACGGCTCCAGAGACTCTATCTCACGGCCGATGTGAAGGCGCAGCGCGCGGAGACAATCCGGCAGCTCGATCTGTCTGCCGGCGAGCGTGTTCTCGATATCGGATGCGGTCCGGGCTATCTCTGCGAAAGCATGGCGCGGCTCGTCGGGCCTCATGGATCTGTCGTAGGCATCGATGTGTCGACAGACCTGATCGCCGTCTGCAACCGGCAGAAGGCTTCGGAGTGGATTTCATATGCCATCGGCAACGCGACGCAATTGGGCCAGCCCGATGCATCGTTTGACGCCGTCGTGTGCACTCAGGTCGCCGAGTACGTGCCCGATGTCGACCGCGTCCTCATCGAATCGTTTCGCGTCCTGAAACCGGGCGGCCGAACGATTTTTGTCGCAACGGATTGGGACGCCGTGGTCTGGCATTCCGACAACCGGGAACGCATGGCTGCCGTCATGACATCATGGGAGGCGCATTGCGCCCATCCGCATCTGCCGAGATCGATGGCCTCCAGACTGATCAATGCCGGATTTCATCTGGACGGAGCATCCGTCTTTCCGATTCTGAACTTGCGGTACGATGACGAGAGCTACAGCAAGGGACTGGCCCAGGGTATCCGGAATTTCGTCAGCCGCACGAACGACGTTACAGCCGATGATCTCGATGCGTGGCACAGCGAGTTCGAGCGCCTCGCCGGGGCGGGACAATATTTCTTCAGCACCAATCGCTATATCTTCAAGGCGTCGAAACCTGCGGGAGCGCCGGCATGAGAACGTTCTAACTCGCGCCGCCTTCAAATGGGCAGGAGCACGATTTCCGAATACAGTCTGTCGAGCTCACCGGCGGCGGTCAACGGGGAGCGGAAGCACGTGCTCATCGGGAGTACCACGCCTCGTGGTCGGACCGGAAAAAGCCGCGCCTCCGCGACGAGCGCTGCCGTCCGCTGCCGGCGCAGGATCGCCAGCTTGACGCGCTCGAGATGCCGCAACAGCAGGTCCGGTGCACTACAATGCAGAATGTCCGAATAGGGGATTTGCCGCGGCAGGAACCGCGCCAGGACTCCCAGTCGGCGCGCTGCAGGACGATGTTCGCGGCGTTTCACCACGAGATAGGCATGATCGGGCCCGTCGATGATGACGAGCTGCAGGCAATCGTAAGGTGCGTGATCGTGAAAGATTTGCCTTTGCTGGCTGGTCAGCCTCTCGCGGACCACGGCCGGATCGAAGCTGATCCGCGGCCGGGTCGACGCGAACAAGGTCGCGGCCTGCAGCAATGGCGGCATGGCGATGCGCTGCGATTCCAGCGTTTTGAAACGCTGCGCCATGAGAGCGGCCCAAGCTGACGGCTGCGGGGTGAAGCACGTATATGTGGCGTTCGCGTCATCCAGCATTGAGGCGAGCAGTGCCATTCCCCAGCCCCGG
The DNA here is from genome assembly GCF_018130765.1 of Bradyrhizobium iriomotense. Taxonomy (GTDB): domain Bacteria; phylum Pseudomonadota; class Alphaproteobacteria; order Rhizobiales; family Xanthobacteraceae; genus Bradyrhizobium; species Bradyrhizobium iriomotense_A. The sequence goes on along the minus strand of NZ_JAFCJZ010000001.1, from coordinate 448,544 downwards.
TACTGCGCGCGTACAACCCAGGAGGACAGATTACAGACGAGGACTGCCTCGTCGTTGACCTGCCGCGGGGCAACAACGGCTCCGATGAACCCAACCAACGCGTTGCCGTCGAAAAGCATGAAGCCGCGCCGGTGATCCGACCAGCCATGATCGAACAGGCGGCGCCATGTCGTTGCCTCGATGCGTGACTCGCAAAACGCTTCCTCGAGGAAGTGGCAGACCGGCTCCACGTCTTCCGGACCCACGGCACGGACATGCAGGCCCGATCGACCAAGCTGCCGATCCGTCAGAGCCTCCGCGCCGGAGAGGACCGCGGACAGGCCTTCGATCGACGGCGCGCCAAGAAAGGCCGACAGGGGCACCGCATGCCCCGCATAGCTCTCGATCTCGAGGAGCAGGCTCACCACGGCCAGCGAGTCCGCGCCGCAGTCCATAAGATTATCGGACCAGCCGATGGGAGCGATGTCCAGCACGCGCTCGCAGATCGCCTGCAGTTCTTTTCGCAGCTGCTCGGCATCCGGGAGCACTCCACAGACCGGGGTCGGCTCCCGAGCACTGACGGTCGCAGACGCCCGCAGAACCGGATGGTTGGCAATGGCATCAAGGCATTCGGCATTCTGCAGGGCGTCGAGATTCCGTACTGTGCGGCCGTTCACCGCATCCCGCGCTGCGACTTCGGACCGCTTGCCGTTAAAGGTGACGGGAAGAGCCTCGACCTGTGCGATACGCGCCGGCACGAAGGCCGGCGAGCCGCAGCGCGCAAGCTCCGTGCGAATGTGCTTGGCCAATGCGCTGTCAAGGACCACGTCTTTGCGCAGCACGAGCAACAAAACCATGCGCGTGCCGCCTGGCTCGTCTTCTGCTTGCTGCTCGACCGCCATCGCCTCGACGATCTCCCCGACGTCAGCGAGGATGCGGTAGATCTCCGCGGTTCCGATGCGGATGCCGCGCACATTGAGGACTCCGTCTGAACGACCATGCAAGCGCCAGCCCCCATGGGGCGTGGCCTCGATCAGATCGCCATGGGTCCAAAAGCCGGGATTCTGAGCAAAGTAGGCAGCGTGGAAGCGGGTGCCGTCGGCATCGCCGTGAAAGCCGAGGGGGCGCGACGGGAAAGGATTGGCGCAGACCAGCTCGCCTATCTTTGCCTGCGGATCGTCAGGCGGCGGCAGCGAGCGGACATCAAGGCCGAGGCTGCGGCACTGTGCCTCGCCGCGATGGACCGGGAGATCCGGATTGCCGAGGACGAAGCAGCCCATGATGTCGGTGCCACCTGAGATCGACTGCAGCGGCATCGACGCCTTCACTTTGCTGCTGACCCAGTCGTACTGGCGCGGATACAAGATGGAGCCGGTCGAGAGTATGGCACGCAGGGCAGAAAGGTCGAACACTTGGCCGGGGACGAAACCCTTCTGCTCGCAGAAGTGCAGATAGGCCGGATTGGTGCCGAAAACGGTGACGTGCTCCTCGGCAACGATCCGCCAGAACGTATCTGCCGCCGCGAGCGGCCCGTCATAGAGGACAATCTCGGCGCCCGACGCCAGCGCGGAGAGCTGCCAGTTCCACATCATCCAACCACAGGAGGTTTGGAAGAACAGCTTATCGCCGGGCCTGAGATCACAGTGCAGCCGGTGCTCCTTCAGATGCTCCAGCAAGGTGCCGCCGGCGCCGTGCTGGATGCATTTCGGCGGGCCTGTAGTGCCCGAAGAGAACATCGTGAAGAGCAGATGGTTGAATGGGTGGCGGGGCCAGCCTGGCCCATCCTTGCCACCATCATCACAGAGCAGATCGGTAAGCCTGTGCAGCGGTGTCGTCCCTTCGTCGACGTCAAGCGAGCCATCGTCCAGCGCAATGATCGCTGCGAGGCTCGGCAGGCCGGCTGCCGTTTCGAGGACGCGCTCGGCGACGGGCACGCCCGCATCCCATCGCTCCGCTTGAAGGCAGCCGAAGAGCACCACGGCCTCGAGAGGGGCGAACCGCGCCAGGATGGCGGGCACGCCCATGTCCGGCGCGCAGCTGGCGAAAGTCGCGCCAATGGCGGCGGTCGCCAGACAGGCAATCACCGCCTCGGCATTGTTGCGTGCGATTGCCACGACGTGGTCGCCTGGGCGCACACCGAGCCGCTGCAACGACTTTGCCAGTCGATCAACCGTGACGCGCAATGCGCCACGCGTGAACCGCTCGCGGCTGCCGTCAGCGTGGCACGCGGTCAGGACCGGCTCGCCGGAACCGCCGGCGAGAAGGCATTCAGCGTAGTTGAGACGGAGATCCGGGAAGAAGCGCGCGGTCTCGCAGGCATCGCCGACGCAGACGGGCTCGGCTGCACCGTCCCGGGGCACGTCGGACCATTCGAGGAAGAGGCGCCAGAAGCTGTGGTAGTCCTCGACCGAGAAGCGGTCCATCGCAGCGTGATCGCGCAGCTGCCGCCCCGTTCGGGCCTCACACCATTGGCTGAAGGCAGTGAGCTGAGAACGTGCGACACCATGCGCATCGGGACGGAACACCACTTCCTCCCACCCGCCTGTACGTAAGGCGCAGGACAACCAAGCCCGTGAGGTGCCTGAACGTCAGGATAGGCTTCGTATCCCGCGTGAAGAATCACCCTGACGGGGTATGGGGCGGATCGATCCGCAGGTCGGCGGGAGTACTCCGCAATAACGACAGCAGCCGCATCCTGGCTTGGCACAGGCCTAGGTCGTACGATTTGCCGTCTCGCCGCCGGACGTATCTGCGCGCGCCGTCAGGCGCCGCGCGATCGGCGTCAGCAGATAGGGCGCAAGATGAATCGGAAACTGCGTCAGCGCGAAATAGAGCCAGGTCGTCGGCGGCAGCACGCCCGCGGTCGCCGCCAGCATCAGGCCGAGATTGCGCTGTGACACCATCAGGCCGATCGCAAACGCACGCTCGGTGCCGGCGCGGCGAAAGATCAGCGTCGTCACAGCAAGCAAGGTGAAATAGACCGCGAAGGCGAGCAGCGCGACGCCGATCGTGAACAGCGGATCGGCGACGAAGTCGCGCGCCACGTCGCCCATCACGGCGGACGCGAAGACCAGCAGGATGAGGATGTTGAAACCGTCGATCGGGCGTTTGTGGCGCTGGATGGCCGCGGCACCGAACATCCAGCGGATCGCCGTTGCGCCGATCAGCGATGCCGCGAGGATGCCGAGCAGCTTCAGGCCGAGCGTCAGCGGCGAGATGCTGAGCATGCCGCCGAGAAACAGGCTTGCGAACAACGAGGCCGTGAAGGGCACGAGCGCGGTCGCGGTGACCAACGTGACCAGCGGCAGCGTGGCATCGAGGCCGATCAGCGCGGCCAGCGCGGGCGCGGCCATCATCGGCGAGGCCATGGCCTGGAGCATCAGCGCGAGGAAGAGGCCGGGCGAGCTTCCGTCGAGGCCGCTGCCATGGGCGAGCAGCCCGACGATCAGCGGCACGGCGATCGTGGTCCAGGCCGTCGCAGCAGCAATCAAGGCCGGCCGGCGGAGATGGCCGTAAAGCGCGATGAGATTGACCCGCATGAAGGAGATGCAGAGCAGGCATAGGATCGCTTCGGTCACGTAGGGACGCAGCAGCGCGCCGAGCGGCGGCACTGCGACCGCGATGAACGCGATCGCCGCCACGGCGCGCGTGCCCTGGTCGCCGAGCCAGGTCAGGGCGCGCAGGGGGAGCGTGAAGAGGAGGGAGAGCATCTCTATCGGCGTTGTCGGTGCGTAGCCCGGATGAGCGAAGCGATATCCGGGACAGGTGTTTGTGAGAGGCGAGAGCGGTCCCGCATGTCGCTATCGCTCATGCGGGCTACGGGACTATCCCAATCCCTTCAACCACGCGCCGATCTCGCTGACCGCGACATTGGCCTGTTGCAACAGCTTGCCCATGGTGAAGAAGCCGTGGAACTGGCCGGGATAGTGCTTGTACGCGACTGATACGCCGGCCTGCTTCAGGCGTCCGGCATATTCTTCGCCCTCGTCGCGCAGGGGATCGGCGCCGGCGGTCAGCACATAGGCCGGCGGCAGGCCGGCAAGGTTTTGCGCGCGCGCCGGCGAGGCGCGCCAGTCGTGGATGTCGGCAGTGCCGTTGAGATAGTGATCGCGGAACCAGCGGATCACCGAATGGGTCAGCAGCACGCTGGTCTCGGTCTCGCGGTGCGAGCCGTGCGTCATGGCGAAATCGGTCGCCGGATAGATCAATAGCTGGCCGGCGATCGCGGGGCCGCCGGCGTCGCGAGCGGCGAGCGCGACGACCGCGGCGAGATTGCCGCCGGCACTGTCGCCACCGATCGAGAGGCGCGAGGCGTCGATGCCGAGCTCGCGCGCATGCGCGGCAATCCATCCGGTCGCGGCGATCGCGTCATCGGCTGCCGCGGGAAACTTGTGCTCGGGCGCGAGGCGGTAGTCGACCGAGATCACGATCAGCGCGCCAGCATCCGCAAGCTGGCGGCAGACGACATCGTGGGAGTCGAGATCGCCGATCACCCAGCCGCCGCCGTGGAAGAACACCAGGGCCGGCGACAGGCCGTCGCGCAGGCGCGGTTCGTTCGGCACGTAGACGCGGGCGGGGACCTCCCCATGCGGGGCCGGAATCGCGAGAGGGGCGACGCGGGCAAGCTCGGGCGGCTCGGGGTTGGTGGCAAAGCGCGCCTGCAGGTAATAGGCGCGAGCCTCCGCTGCGGTCAGGGTCTCGTAGGCGGGCCGGCCGGCCTCCTGGAAGGCCTTGTAGACGGCGGCGGCGTCGGGATCGAGGACAACGGGCATCGGGGGCGACCTCTGAGGCTTCTGGTTATGGTTGGACGTCGTTTTCGGAAGGCGAATGCCCGTTTCTGCCCCAGGGAGGGGTCCTTCCGACTATCCCATCCGGGAGCCGGTCTGGCCAGACAGCGCCGGGAAGGGCAGGGATGCCGCCCTTCCCCCGCCGTATTCGGCGTGTTAACCGGAGGGCCTGCGAGCGGCGGTATCCCCTATATAGAATGTCCAACGAGCCCGATTCGCTGTTGAAGCCGCGCGAGATGTTCAAAACCCTTACCCTGACAGGCCTTGCGGCGCTTTTGGCCGCCACCGCGCTGACGGTTGCGACGCCTGCGCAGGCGCAGATCGGCACGATCTTCTCCGATCCGCCGCCGCTGCGGCCGCCCGGCAACATTCCGCGTGGCCAGCCGCAGCCGCAACAGATTCCCGAGGACGACGAAGAGGTGCCAGAGCTGCCGCCGCAGGGCCGCGTGCTGCCGTCGCGCCCGATGGCGCCACCGCCGGGCCGGCAGGGGAATGTGATGCCGGGGCCGGTCGAGACCCAGCCGCTGGCGCCGCCGCCGGGCTCCAGCGTCGCGCCGCCGAACCAGCCGCCCTCCGTCGCGGTCGCGCCGCCCAATCCGCAAGGCGCCCCGGGTGCGCCCGGTCAGCGCCCGCCGCAGCAAAAGGGTGCGCCGGGCACGGTCCCGCAGACGCCGGCGAGCCTGCAGCCGGGCGACGAGGTCGTGACCGAGCCGCCCGCCCAGAAGATCGTCAACAAGAAGGCGACCTTCTCCGGCCTCGACAAGATCACCGGGCGCATCATCAATTTCGACGAGGAGATCGGCGAGACCGTCCAGTTCGGTGCGCTCCGCGTCAAGACCGACGCCTGCTACACGCGGCCGGCGACCGAAGCCGCCAACACCGACGCCTTCGTCGAGGTCGACGAGATCACCTTGCAGGGCGAGGTGAAGCGGATCTTTTCGGGCTGGATGTACGCGGCAAGCCCCGGCCTGCACGGTGTCGAGCATCCGATCTACGACATCTGGCTGACCGACTGCAAAGAGCCGCAGCAGACCATCGCGACCGCGGCGCCAGATCCCGCGAGCAGGCCCGCGCCTCCGCCGCCGCCGGCGCAGAAGAAGGCCGCGCCCAAGCAGGCCGTGCAGCAGCGTCCGCCGCAGCCGTTGCCGCCTCCGCCGCAAGCGCAGCCGGCGCCGCCACCACCACCGGAGCAGCGGCCGGGCCTGTTCGGTATCCCGGGGTTTGGGCGCTAGCCCAAATCCCCCCGGGTTCGGCAGCCGATAAACGTGATCTATTGCCGCGAGGCGATGATCTCGAGTGCACGCGCACCCGGGATCGCGTCACCGGACGAGAGCCTCAGGAATTCGCCGGGATCTCCCGCGAGCGCCTTGTCGAGCAGTGCGGTGTAGCGGCGGCGCGAAATCTCGACGGCGCCAAAGCTCTTCAGGTGCTCGGTGACATATTGCGTGTCGAGCAGCTCGAAGCCGCCATGAATCAGCCGCGCCACCAGATGCACCAGCGCGACCTTGGAGGCATCACGCGCGGTGTGAAACATGCTCTCGCCGAAGAAGGCCCGTCCCAGGCTCACGCCATAGAGCCCGCCGACGAGCTCGTCGTCCTGCCAGGCCTCGACGCTGTGGCAGTGGCCGAGCTCGAACAGGCCGCCATAGAGGTCGCGGATGCGCTTGTTGATCCAGGTGTCCTCGCGCCCGGCCTGCGGCGCGGCGCAGCCGGCAATCGTGGCCTTGAAGGCGGTGTTGACAGTGACGCGAAAGCCGTCCGAGCGCACGGTGCGTGCGAGCCGCGAGGCCACGCGAAAACCGTCGAGCGGGATGACGCCGCGCAGCTCGGGCTCGACCCAGAACAGGGTCGGATCGTCGGCGCTTTCGGCCATCGGAAAGATGCCGCAGGCATAGGCGCGCAGCAGTACGGCCGGCGTGATCTCAGACGAGGCGGAATCGCGCGAAGTCATGGCCTGTGACCATAGCAGGATCGCAATGCGGTTGCGATGGGGGCGGAGAGGTGCGGGTCAGCTCGCGGCGGCGCTGTTGGCCTTGCCGGGTGGCGCGGGGAGGCGCTGGAACCTGAGCACGATGCGGGTTCCGGAATGGGTGGGGTCGCGCTCCACCGAGGCGTCGAGCTTGGTGGCCATGGCCGCGACGATGCGCTGGCCCATGCCGGTGGACCGCGGGTCGGCCTTGACATTGTCGCCGACGCCGTCGTCGGCGATCGTCAGCAGCAGGTCCTCGCCCTGCGAGGTCAGCTCGACATGGATCGGGCCCGCGCCGTCGGGATAGGCGTATTTCACTGCGTTCATCACCAGCTCGTTGACGATGATGCCGACGGCGACCGCGCGGTCCGGGTCGATCTCGATCGGCTCGGCCTTCAGCGTCAGGCGCGACATCCGGTTACCTTCGGCCGAGCGGCGCAGATCCTCGAGCAGCGAGTCCAGATACTGGTTCAGGACCACGCTCTTCAGATCCTGCGAGGTGTAGAGGCGGCGGTGCACCTGCGCGACCGCGGCGACGCGGCCCATCGCGTTGGTCAGTGCGGCCTTGACCTCTTCCTGCGCGGCGGAGCTGGCCTGAAGGTGCAGCAGCGAGGCGATGATCTGGAGCGAGTTGCCGACGCGGTGATTGACCTCGCGCAGCAGCATCTCGCGTTCGGCGGCAAGCGCGGCGTAGCGGTCGCGCGAGGCGTGAATCTCGGCTTCCGCCTCCTCGCGTGCCTTCTGCATCTCGGCCTGGCGCAGCGCGCCCTCGGCGGCGACGTGGAGCAGGGGGATGAAGTCGCCCTTGACGTCCTTGACGAGATAGTCGGCTGCACCCGCCTTCAGCGCGGTGACCGCGATGCTGGAATCCTGCGACGCCGTGACGAACACCACGGGCGGGGCGTCCGGGATCGCCATGATCTGCTCGAGCGTATCGAGGCCGTCGAGGCCCGGCATGTACTGGTCGAGCGCCACGACGTCGATGCCGCCTTCGATGTTTTCTTTGATGCTGTCTTGGGCGCAGGCGCGGCGGATCTGCTCGAGGCCTTCCTCGCCGCTCGCGGCGTGGACGACTCTGTAGCCGCGTCGCGTCAGGCCGCGCTCGACGAGGCGCGCCAGCGCGTCGTCGTCATCGATATAGAGCAGTGTCGGCGTTCGCTGGTTCATGGGGCGGCAGGCGGGACCTGGATGACCGAGAAGAACAGCCCGAGCTGCCGGATGGCGTTGGCGAAATTCTCGTAGTTGACGGGTTTGGTGATGTAGACGTTGCAGCCGAGCTCGTAGCAGCGCTTGATCTCCTGGGAATCGTCGGTGGTCGTCAGCACGACCACGGGCGAGGCCTTGAGATATCTGTTTTCCTTGATCTGCTTCAGGATGTCGATGCCGCTCATGTCGGGCAGGTTGAGGTCGAGCAGGATCAAGAGGGCGTTGCCCTTCTGGGGCAGCCCGCTGCCGTCGGCGCCGAACAGGTGCTTCACCGCGTCGGTGCCGTTGGCGAACGAGATGATCTCGTTGTTGACGCCGGAGCGGCGGATGTTGCGCTCGATCAGCCGGGCGTGCCCCTCGTCGTCCTCGATCATGATGATGGTGACTGGCTGCGTCATCGATCTGCGTTCCGGGTGCTGGCGTTCCAGGCGACGGGCAGCGTGATGGTGAACGTGCTGCCCGCGTTCAGTTCCGACGATACCGACATGGTGCCGCCGAGACGGCGCACAAGTGCACGTACATGTGCAAGACCTATGCCCTGTCCCGGCTTGTCCTGGGTTCCCGCACGGCGGAATAGGTCGAATATCCGCTGATGATCCCTAGCGTCGATGCCGCGGCCGTTGTCGCTGATCTCGAAGATAGCGTAGCCGAGCTTGGTACGCCCGCGAATTCTGATCTCGCCGGGCACGCCATTTTTCAGGTACTTGATCGCGTTGTCGATCAGATTGGAGAAGATCTGCTCCAGCGCAAGGCGGTCGCTGATGATATCAGGCAGCGGCTCGACGTGGATCGTCGCCTGCGCTTCCACGGCCTGATGCGCCAGCGTCGACACGATGGCTTCGACGAACTCGCGGATGTCGATCTTCTCCGGCTGGAATTCGCGCCGGCCCTCGCGGGTGAGGTTGAGGATCGCCGAGATCAACCGGTCCATCTTGGCGATCGACGATTTGATGAAGCCGAGCGCCTCGGAAAAATCCTCGGAAAGCTGCTTGTCGGGACCTTCGAGCGCGATCTCGCCGGAGGTCAAGGGCGGCCCGTCGGCCGGGACGTGGGTGAGGCTGCTGACGCGGCGAAAGATGTCGCCGCCGAGCTCTTCGAGCTCGCTGGTGAAGCCCATGATGTTGACGAGCGGTGAGCGCAGATCGTGGCTCACGATATAGGCGAAGCGCTGGATCTCGTTATTGGCCTCGCGCAAGTCGGCCGTGCGTTCGTCGACGACAGCCTCCAGATTGAGATTGGCATCGCGCAGGCGCGTCTCGGCCTCGTCACGAATGCGTGCCGAGCGTCGCATCAGCCAGATCGAGATCAGCGCCAGCACTACGACGAGGCCCGAGCCGATGCCGGTGAGGGAGGCGGCCAGCGTCTGGCTGCGGTCGGCATTGACGGAGCGGAGCCGGAACAGACGTTCTTCTTCGCGGATCATCGCGTTGGCGAGGTTGGTGATCGTGGTTGTGGTGGTGCCGGCGGCGGCCTCGCGGACGAGCGCCTTGGCATCGTCGGGCCGACCCTGCTTGATGGAATCCATCTCGCGCGCGAACTGGCTGAGCCGGACCTCGATCGCGGCGCTCAGCTTCTCGACGCTGTCGCGCTGCGCCGGACTGTCGCCGATCTGGCGCGTGAGCTTGTCGAGCGCCGGAATGATCGCTGCGACGGCCCTCTCATGATCCGCCTGGAAGTCCGGTCCCTGCGTCAGGAGAAAGCCGCGGGCGCTGCTTTCGGCACGTCGGACCTCGAGCAGGAGCGTGTTGACCTGATTCTCCACCTCGATGGTGTGGAGCACCCATTTGCTGTCGTCTCTCGCCTTGTTGACGAGGTAGACGGAGCCGGCACTGATCACGGTCAGCACCAAAAGGCCCGCTGCGAACAGCAGGACCTGCCAAAATGCGCGCCGCCGCTGCGCTTCAGCCGTCACGACGGTGTCGCCGAACAATGGAATCCCGACGCCCCTCTTTCAAACAGCTCCCAGCTGCTCAAAACGCCCGCGCAGGCAATGGGTTCCCGGTGGTGCGGGATTTATTTGGGGGCGGGTTCCGCCTTGCCGGCCAGATACTGTTCCAGCCAGTGGATGTGGTAGTCGCCGTTGATGATGTCGTCCTCGCGCACGAGCGCCCGGAACAGCGGCAGCGTGGTCTCGATGCCTTCGACCACCATCTCGTCCAGGGCGCGGCGCAGCCGCATCAGGCATTCGGCGCGCGTCTTGCCGTGCACGATCAGCTTGCCGACGAGCGAGTCGTAATAAGGCGGGATGGTGTAGCCCTGATAGACGGCTGAATCGATCCGGACGCCGAGCCCGCCGGGCGGATGATATTGCTGGATCCGGCCGGGCGAGGGGCGGAAGGTCTGCGGGTTCTCGGCATTGATGCGGCACTCGATCGCGTGGCCGATGACCTGGACTTCCTCCTGCTTCGCCGGCAGTTCGCCGCCGGCGGCGATGCGGATCTGCTCCAGCACGAGGTCGATGTCGGTGATGCTCTCGGTGACGGGATGCTCGACCTGAATGCGCGTGTTCATCTCGATGAAGTAGAACTCGCCGTCCTCGAACAGGAACTCGATGGTGCCGACGCCGAGATATTTCATCTCGCGCATCGCCTTCGCGCAGGTCTCGCCGATCTTGGCGCGCGCGGCGGCGGCCAGCACGGGCGAGGGGCCTTCTTCCCAGACCTTCTGGTGACGGCGCTGCAGCGAGCAGTCGCGTTCGCCGAGATGGATCGCGCCGCCGCGGCCGTCGCCGAGAATCTGGATCTCGATATGGCGCGGCTTCTGGAGGTATTTTTCCAGGTAGACCGAGGCGTCGCCAAAGGCGGATTTGGCCTCGTTGGCCGCCGTCGACAGCGCCAGCTGGAGGTCGGCCTCGCCGTGCGCGACCTTCATGCCGCGGCCGCCGCCACCCGCCGCCGCCTTCACCAGCACGGGAAAGCCGATCTTCTTGGCGATCGCCATGGCGTCATCGTCGGGGCCGACCGCGCCATCGGAGCCGGGCACCACGGGGATGCCGAGCCGCTTGGCGGTCTTCTTGGCCTCGATCTTGTCCCCCATCAGGCGGATGTGCTCGGCCTTCGGGCCGATGAAATGCAGATTGTGCTCGGAGAGGATTTCCGCGAAGCGCGCGTTCTCGGACAGGAAGCCGTAGCCGGGATGCACGGCATCGGCACCGGTGATCTCGCAGGCCGCGAGCAGCGCGGGCACGTTGAGATAGCTGTCCTTGGATGCCGGCGGCCCGATGCAGACGCTCTCGTCCGACAGGCGCACATGCATGGCATCGGCGTCGGCGGTCGAGTGCACGGCGACGGTCGCGATCCCGAGCTCCTTGCAGGCCCTGAGGATGCGAAGGGCGATCTCGCCGCGGTTGGCTATGAGGATCTTGTCGAACATGGTGCCTCAGCGGGCGAATAGGGAGTAGCGAATAGCGAGGGGCTAGATGGGCACCATTCGCTAGTCGCCATTCGCCACTCGCTTATTCAATAATGACCAGCGGCTCGCCGTACTCGACCGGCTGGCCGTCCTCGACCAGGATCTGCGTCACCGTGCCGGCGCGCGGCGAGGGGATCTGGTTCATGGTCTTCATGGCTTCGATGATCAGCAGGGTCTGGCCGACCGACACCTTGGTGCCGACCTCGATGAACGGCTTGGCGCCGGGCTCCGGCGCCCAATAGGCGGTGCCGACCATCGGCGAGGTCACCGCGCCCGGATGCTTGGACAGGTCGACGCCGGCAGCAGCGGGCGCGGCGGCGCTTGCTGCCATGGGCAGGGCGGCGGGAGCGGCTGCCATGGGCATCGGCATGGTCGCGGCGACGCTGATGTTGCGGGCGACGCGCAGGCGCAGGCCCGCGCGCTCGATCTCGATCTCGGTGAGACTGGTTTCGTCGAGCAGGAGGGCCAGCTCGCGGACGAGCGCGGAATCCTCGCTGGAAAACTTTGCGGCTGCTTTGTCGTCTGGCTGGCGCGCCATGTTGCTTGATCCGAATGTTCTGTTGGAAGGGAGCGTCAGGCTTTGGGCTTGATGCCGAGCTTGGCGGCAAGGCCCTGGATGGCGAGGCGGTAGCCCTCGATGCCGAAACCGCACAGCGAGGCGAACGCCGCGCGCGCGGTGTAGGAGTGGTGACGGAAGCTCTCGCGGGCGTGGATATTGGTCACGTGCACTTCGACCGTCGGAATCTGCACCGCGAGCAGCGCGTCGTGCAGCGCGATCGAGGTGTGCGAATAGCCGCCGGCATTGATGATGATGCCCTTCATCTTGCGCGCATGCGCCTCGTGGATGAAGTCGATCAGCTCGCCTTCGCGGTTGGACTGGCGGCAGTCGGCCTTGAGGCCGAACGTCGCCGCGGTCTCGCGGCACAGCGCCTCGACGTCGGCCAGCGTCGCATGGCCATACTTCTCGGGCTCGCGCGTCCCCAGCATGTTGAGGTTCGGCCCGTTGAGGACGAGGATCGTGTCGGTTGCAGGTTCTGCCATTCCAATCCCGGAAGAGGTGCTTCGGCGTGGCGGGGTTATAGGTAACAAAGCGTCCTAGGGGAAGCCTTGAAGGACCTCCCAGAGACCTTCAGGCACCTCATCCGGGGTGCAAAAATCTGTGCGGAAGCTACGGAAATTGCTTGTTAACCAGTCCAAAGCATGGCTGCCGGCCAAACGCAAGGAGGCGGGCATGGCAGCCCGCCTCCAGGGATTGGTCGCCACCTGCCTTACACGTCGAGGATCGCGATGATCTCGTAGGTGTTCGGATCGATGATCACGATCTGCTCGCGGACCATGACATAGCGATAGGTCCGCCACTCCGGATAGATCGTCACGACCCGGGACGGCAGGGCGTGCAGCTCGATGCCCTCGCGCGGAATGCGGGTGCCGACCGAGACCGCGAAGTTCACATTGGTCACGGGGGCCACGCGCTGCTCGCGGATCACCGAGGTGATCTGGGTTCGCTGCTCGGTCGAGAGCTTGGCGCCGGCACCGGCCTGGCCGACCGTCGTGCTGGTGCTGGTCTGACCCTGGGCGTTCTGGTTGGTGCTGGTGCCGGTCTGACCCTGAGCGTTCTGGTTGGTGCTCGTGCTACCCTTTTGGGTCTCGGCATTGTTGGTCGAGGTGCCGCTCTTGCTGCCCTCAGCCTTCATGTCCTTGTCCCTCTGGCCGGACTTGGTGCTGTCCTTGCTGCTGTCCTGGCTCATGCTCTTGGACTTGTCCTGGTGCGACTTGTCCATCTGACCCTGCGCGCGTTCGTCGGTGCGCTGGCCCTTGGTCGCGCCGGCCTTGTCCTCGGCGGCGTTCTTGTTCATCTCGCGACCACGGTGCTCGTCCTTCATCGCGCCGGACGACTTGTCGTCGGCGGCCCGATCGGACTTCATGCTGCCGGCACCACCGGCCTGCCCAACGGTGCCCTTCTCATGAGCGGAGTCACGGCCCATCGAGCCGCGCTCAGCGGCACCACCGGACGGTTGCGAATGCTGCATCTGCTGCTGCGAGCCAGCGCCACCACTGTCGCGGCCCTTGTCTTGTGCGTTCGCCAGACCGGTGCCCGCGACGAGCGCGAGTGCGGCAACCGAGATCATAAAGCGGTTCAACATCGAATTCTCCTCACGTGTTTCTTTGCGTCATTGCCCGCCCGACAACGAAAGGAGATTTGAGTTGTTCCGGAACTTCACCTGTTCCGCGGGATTTGTTTGTTGAATGCCGGATGAATGATTTGGCAGGATCGCGCCAAGGTTCGGCGCAAGAAAAAGGCCGGCTTTTCAGCCGACCTTTTCGCGTCTTCAATATCGAAAAACGTGCAATCAGCAGGTCGCTTTGCCGCAGCGGGCAATGCCGATCTTTTCCTTCAGGCCTTCAACGCCGACTGCGCCGATCACGATCTGCTTGCCGATCACGTAGCTCGGCGTGCCGTTCATGCCCATCGCCTCCGCAAGCTTGAAGTTCTCCTCGATGGTGGCGCGCACCTCGGGGCTGGCGAGATCCTTCTCGATCTTGGCGGTGTCGAGGCCGGCGTCCTTGGCCGCCTGCATGGCACGCGCCTTGTCGGCCGCGCCGCGGCCGCCGAGCAGCTTCTGGTGGAAGTCGAGATACTTCTTTCCGGTGGGATCCTGCATGCGCACCGCGACGGCGACCTGCGCCGCTTCCACCGAGCCCTGGCTCAGCACCGGAAACTCCTTCAGCACGACCTTCAGCTTCGGATCACTCTTCATGAGGCTGAGCATGTCGTCCATCGCGCGTTTGCAATAGCCGCAATTGTAATCGAAGAACTCGACGAAGGTGACGTCGCCGTCCTTGTTGCCGAGCACGACCTGGCGCGGTGAGTTGAAGATCGCCTCCGCGTTCTGCGCGATGCTGGCTTCGTGCTTCTGCGTCTCGGCTGCCGCCTGGCGCTTGCTGAGCTCGGTCATGGCTTCCTCGAGCACCTCGGGGTGGGTGACGAGATAGTTCTTGATGATCGCCTCGATGTCGGTGCGCTGGGCATCGGAGAAGCTGTCGGCCGACGCGGGCGCGGCTGCGCCGAACATGGCGAGCGCAAACAGCGCGGGGGCAAGCAGACGCAGCGAAGGCATAGGCAAATCCTCTTATCCAAAGCAGGTTTCGGAAAACGTCCCGGCGGACTCAAAGCTCGGTGTCGTGACGTCGTGGTCTTAAGGCGTCGTTCTAGATTTCAGTTGCGCGGCGGCTTGGCCGCCACGATGTCGTCGGCCTTGACCCATCCGGGCGTGCCGACGGCGAAACGGGTTTTCGCGCGCGTTGCAAGCTCGCGGGCGGTCTTGTTGTCGCCGCGCAAGTAAGCGGCCTGCGCCGAAGCGAGATCCGCCTCAGCATAGTCGCCCTTCCGGCCATAGGCCATCGCGAGCTGGGTATAGCCGAGCACCGCCTCGGGCTCCCGCGCCACGGCGGCGCGGAGAATCCGAACCGCATCCTCGGTGTAGGCTTTATTATCGGTTCCAACCAGAGCCTGCCCAAGTAACATCTCGATGAGGGGCGCGTTGTTGGAAAGCTGCACTGCCTTGCGCAGGGGAGCGACGGCCTCGGCGGGCTTTCCGCTCTCCAGCAGGGCCTGGCCTCGCACCTCGTAGAAGTACGGGTTGTTGGGCTGGACCTGGATCAGGGCGTCGATCTGGGCGAGGGCGCTGCGCAGATCGCCGTGCAGATAGGTGCTGATGGCCCGGGCATAGCGCGCCGGCATGCTGTCGTTGGTCTGCGGATAGCGGCGATACACCGTCTCCGGCCGCTCCATGAAGGCCGAGATCTTGGCGCGCACCATGTCATGACGGAGCTGGAGCGCGGGATCGTCCTTCTTGTCCCAATAGGGACTGCTGCTGGCGAACTCCTGCAGGGCCGCGACGCGCTCGGCGGGCATCGGATGCGACTGGAGATAGGGGTCGGCGCCGCGTGCGGCGAACAGGCTCTCGCTGCTGAATCGCTTGAAGGTCTCGTACATGCCCCGCGGCGACTGCTGGGTCGCGGTCAGGAATTTCACGCCGGCACGGTCGGCGTTCTCCTCCTGCTGGCGCTGGTAGGACAGCAGCGTGCGGCGGATCATCTCCTGCGGTCCAGCGATCGCGGCCGCGCCCGCATTGGCAAGGCCGTTGTTGCCGGCACTGCTGCTGCGGGTGCTGCCGGCGGCGATCGCGCCGGCGCCGAGCAGCATCGCGATGATCATCTGGGTCTGCGCGTTGGCGAGCTGCTCGCGCAGCTTGGACAGATGGCCGCCGGCCAGATGCCCGGTCTCGTGCGCGAGCACGCCGATGATCTGGTTCGGCGTCTCCGACTGCAGGATCGCGCCGTAATTGACGAAGATGCGGCGGCCGTCCGCGACGAACGCGTTGAACGAGCCGTCGTTGATGATCACCATCTGGATGTTCTGCTTTTCCAGACCGGCGACGCGCAGGATCGGGCGGGTGTATTCGCGCAGCAGCTGTTCGGTCTCGGTATCGCGCAGGATCGGCGGCCCCTTGCTCTGCGCACGCGCCGCCGGGAGCGGCGCCAGTGCGATCGCCGCGGCCGTGACGAGGGCGGTGAGGGCGGAGGCCTTCTTGCGCAATGCGGTCTGGAGCAACATCAAGCGGTCTGGGTCAAACGGTCTCTTGGAAGCGGACCTGGAAAGCAGTTTTCGTGATTGGTTTTGGCGATTGGCGGCGGACCGGATACGCGATATGGCCTATGAGCCGTACCCCTTATGAGCCGTACAATGCGGCCAGTCTGGGGCGCAAGCGCCCCGTTTTGAAGGACCGGACGGACCGGTCCGCCAACGAATAGCAGAAATCGATGCAGGATGCGACATTGAGGAACCGGTTGGGGCAGTGGCTCGAGCCCTCCCGCCGCAGCGACGTTCCCCCCTTCATGGTGATGGACGTGATGGCCGCCGCGGCCCGAATCGAGGCCGCCGGCGGCCATGTCATCCACATGGAGGTCGGCCAGCCCGCGGCCGGCGCGCCGAAGACCGCGATCGCGGCCGCCCATGCCGCGCTCGAGGCCGGCCGGATCGACTATACCTCCGCGCTCGGCATCCCCTCCTTGCGCGAGCGGATCGCCCGGCACTATCGCGACGTCTATCGGTGTGACGTCAGCCCTGAGCGGATCGTGGTGACGACGGGCTCGTCCGGCGGATTCATCCTCGCGTTCCTGTCGATGTTCGAGCCCGGGGACCGTGTCGCCGTGACGGTGCCGGGCTATCCGCCATACCGCCACATCCTGACCGCACTCGGCTGCGAGCCGGTGCTGATCGAGACCACGAACGAGACGCGCCACGCGCTGACCGGCGAGGCGCTGCTTGCTGCCCATCGCAAGTTGCCGCTGAAGGGCGTGCTGGTCGGCAGTCCCGCCAATCCAACGGGAACGATGATGTCCCGCGAGGCGCTCTCCGGCCTGATCGCGGCGGCGGAAGATGCCCAAATCCGCTTCATCTCGGACGAGATCTATCACGGGCTGGACTACGCGTTTCCGGCGGTGACGGCGGCGGCGCTGTCGGACCACGCACTCGTGATCAACTCGTTCTCGAAGTATTTCTGCATGACGGGCTGGCGCGTCGGCTGGATGGTCGTGCCCGAGATTCTGGTGCGCCCGATCGAGCGGTTGCAGCAGAACCTGTCGATCTCGGTGCCGGCGCTGTCGCAGATCGCAGCCGAGGCTGCCTTCGACGGCGCCGCCGAGATGGAGGAGATCAAGCACGGCTATCAGGAAAACCGGCGCATTTTGATCGAGGGACTGCCCAAAGCGGGCCTCAGCAAGTTCTTGCCGGCCGACGGCGCGTTCTACCTCTATGCCGATGTGTCGGACTTCACTTCCGACAGTTTCGAATTCGCCAAGCAGATGCTGGAACAGGCCCATGTCGCGGCCACGCCGGGCGTCGATTTCGATCCCATCCATGGCCGCTCGTTCATTCGCTTTTCCTATGCGCGCTCGCCGGAAGAGATGCGGGAGGCAGTTGACCGGATCGCTCACTGGCTTAAATAGCCGCCAGTTTTCGCCAGCCTTTTCGGAGTGCAACTTGTCTGACCGTTCCGCGCCCACCGCCGCCACGCATTCTCCTCTCGCCGCATTGATGTGGCCGACCCGTCCGGGCGAAGCCGTCGGTGCGCTTCGTGCCGTCGTGCTGGTCGCGCTCGGCACCGCCTTGATGGCGCTGTCGGCCAAGGTGAACCTGCCGCTGCCTTACGTGCCCATGACGTTGCAGACGCTGGTGGTGCTGATGATCGGCGCCGCCTATGGCTGGCGGCTTGGCAGCGCAACCATGATCGCCTACCTCGCCGAGGGGGCAATGGGGCTGCCGGTGTTCGCCGGTCCCGTGGGTGGGATTGCACCGCTGGTTGGCCCGACCGCGGGCTATCTGTTCGGCTTCGTGCTGGCTGCCTTCGTCACAGGCTGGCTGGCCGAGCGCGGCTGGGATCGCAGCGTGGTGCTGCTGTTCGCCGCGATGGCCGTCGGCCACATCGTCATTCTGGCTGCAGGCTTCGGCTGGCTGGCTTACGGGATCGGCCTTGGCGCGGACAAGGCCTGGCTGGTCGGCGTCGCGCCGTTCATCGCGGCCTCCCTGGTCAAGAATGCGCTGGGCGCGACGTTGATGCCGGCAGCCCGCCGGATCGTCGATCGCCGCGGGTAAAGCGCACCATTCCGAGCGGTTCCAATTGACAGGGCCGGCCAAGTTGATCTTGGCTGGCCCCAATGTTTGAGGGGGAGTGAAACGATGACGACGACAACGATGGCGGGGGCGCCGGTCGCGCCGACCGCAGCCAAGCCGTGGTACAAGATTCTCTATGTCCAGGTCCTGATCGCCATCGTGCTGGGCGCCATCGTCGGCTGGCTCTGGCCGACGGTTGCCACCAACGACTGGATCAAGGCGATGGGCGACGGCTTCATCAAGCTGATCAAGATGGTGATCGCCCCGATCATCTTCTGCACCGTGGTCTCGGGCATCGCCCACATCCAGGACGCCAAGAAGGTCGGGCGCATCGGCGTCAAGGCGCTGGTCTATTTCGAGATCGTCTCGACCTTCGCGCTGGTGATCGGCCTCATCGTCGGCAATCTCGTCAGGCCGGGCGCAGGCTTCGGCAATGCGGCGGCGAGCGAGGCGGCCGTTGCCAATTACGCCAAGCAGGCCGCCGGCCAGAAGTCGGTCGACTTCGTGCTGCACATCATTCCGGACACCGTGGTCGGCGCCTTCGCGCAAGGCGAGATCCTGCAGGTGCTGCTGTTCTCGGTGCTGTTCGGCTTCGCCATCATGAGCCTGGGTGAGCGCGGCCACACCATCCGCAGCTTCATCGACGATGCCGCGCATGCGGTGTTCGGCGTCATCTCCATCGTGATGCGCGCGGCGCCGATCGGCGCGTTCGGCGCGATGGCCTACACCATCGGCAAGTTCGGCACCGGCGCGATCCTCAACCTGATCGGCCTGATCGCAACGTTCTACCTGACCGCTGCGCTGTTCGTGTTCGTGGTGCTCGGGATCATCGCGCGCCTGGCGGGGTTCTCGATCTTCAAGTTCCTGGCCTACATCAAGGACGAGCTGCTGATCGTGCTCGGCACCTCGTCGTCGGAAAGCGCGCTGCCATCCTTGATGGAGAAGCTCGAGCGGCTCGGCTGCTCCAAGTCGGTGGTCGGCCTCGTGGTGCCCACGGGCTATTCGTTCAACCTCGACGGCACCAACATCTACATGACGCTGGCGACGCTGTTCATCGCGCAGGCGCTTGGCTTCGATCTCTCCTTCGGCCAGCAGCTCACGATCCTGGTCGTGGCGATGCTGACCTCGAAGGGCGCCTCCGGCATCACCGGTGCGGGCTTCATCACGCTGGCAGCGACGCTCGCCGTGGTCGACCCGCGCCTTGTGCCGGGCATGGCGATCGTGCTCGGCATCGACAAGTTCATGAGCGAGTGCCGTGCGCTGACCAATCTGTGCGGCAACGGCGTCGCCTGCGTGATCGTCGCCTGGTGGGAGGGTGAGCTCGACCGCGACAAGCTCAAGGCCAACCTCTCCAAGCAGATCGATCCGACCGACATGGAAACGGCGATCACGACCGACTGATCCGGATCTGACAGTGCGAGCCGCGCTGTCAGACCTTGAAGTAATAGGGCTGGTCGAGATCCTCGATCAGCCCTTTTTCTTTGGGCTCCCAGCCGAGAGCCGCGCGTGTCTTCGCGCTCGAACTCGGGACGTCGATGCCAGCGAACCGCGTGAACCATCCGAAATGGGACTCGGCTTCCTCAGCGGATTTCGAGACCACGGGCACGCCGAGCCGTTTGCCGATCACCTCCGCGATCACCTTGAACGGCACGCCTTCCTCGGCGATGGCGTGATAGCGGCGGGCGGATGCGCCTTGCTCCAGCGCGAGCCGGTAGACACGCGCGGCGTCGAAGCGGTGCGCGGCCGGCCAGCGGTTGCTGCCATCGCCGATATAGGCTGCTGCACCTTTCTCGCGGGCGATCGCGATCAGGCGCGGGACAAAACCGTGGTCGCCCTCGCCATGGGTCGTGGGCGGCAGCCGCACGATGCCGGCGCGGACGCCTTGCTGCATGAGGTCTTCGGCGGTCGCTTCCGACACGCGCGGAAAGTGGCGGGCCGCCGCGTAATCCTCGGTCGCGAGGCGTCCGGGCGCGAGCAGGGCCACGCCCGACGTGACGATCAACGGCCGCTCGGAGCCCTTCAGCTCCTCGCCAAGTGCCAGGATCGCGCGGCGATCGAGCTCGCAATTGTCCGCGAATTTCGAGAAGTCGTGGTTGAAGGCGAGGTGAAGCACGCCGTCGGAGGCGGCCGCCCCACTGCGCAAGGAGGAGTGGTCCTCCAGCGAGCCGCGGTGGACCGCGGCGCCCATCGCCGCGACGGCGGCAGCTCCTTCGTCGGTCCGGGCAAGGCCCATGACCGCGTGACCGGCGGCGATCAGGTCGCGAACGACGGCGGAGCCGACAAAGCCGGTGGCGCCGGTGACGAATACACGCATGAGGAATCTCCAGGGATTGGCGAAGGGGGTTGGTGGAGACGACCATCTGCGCTAGGATTATCCGGGTAAAGTAGTGACGTTATCAGGGTATAATAGCTAACAGGATGAGCGAACCCGCGACCTCCGAAAACCTGCTCGGGACCTACCTGAAGGATCGCCGCACCCGGCTCGATGCCGCCGCGTTCGGCCTCAGCGGCAACCGCAGACGTACGCCGGGGCTCCGGCGCGAGGAGGTGGCCCAGCGCGCCAATATCAGCCCGACCTGGTACACGTGGCTGGAGCAGGGCCGCGGCGGGGCGCCGTCGGCCGACGTGCTCGACCGTATCGCCCGCGCCTTGATGCTCACCGATGTCGAGCGCGAGCACCTGTTCCTGATCGGCCTCGGCCGCCCGCCCGAGGTGCGCTACCAGGCGACGGAGGGCGTCTCGCCCCGGCTGCAGCGCGTGCTCGACGCGCTCGCCTTCAGCCCGGCCCTGGTGCGGACCGCGACCTGGGACGTCGTCGCCTGGAATCGTGCCGCGAGCGTGGTGCTGACCGACTATGGCGCGATCCCGCCGGGCCAGCGCAACATCCTGCGCTTCATCTTCTGCGATCCGCGCGTGCGCGCTGCGCAGTATGACTGGGACAGCGTGGCGCGCTTCGTGGTGGCGGCGTTCAGGGCGGATGCGGCGCGCGCCGGTGCCGTCTCGCATGTCGCCGATTTCGTCGACGAGCTGTGCCGGACCAGCCCGGAATTCGCCGCGCTCTGGCGCGACAACGACGTGCGCCATCATGGCGACGGCACCAAGCGGCTGCGGCATCCCGTTCACGGCACCATGTCGTTCGAATATTCGAGCTTCAATGTCGAGGGCCGCTCCGATCTCAGCATGATCGTCTACAACCCGGCGACGCCTGAAGATGCCGACCGGATCAGGGCATTGCTCGCCGAGCGCTCCGACTGACGGAATCTTCGTCCTCGCACGTTTAACCCGCATCTCGGACCTTGAGGGGTGGGTATCGTGGGCGATGCGGCTGTGAATCCGATTGTGTTGCAGGCGGCGGAGCATTTTGCGGCGGGGCGTCCGGACGAGGCGGATGCTCTGTGCGCGGAAGTTCTGAAGGCCGACCCGGATCATGTGCCGGCGCTGCATCTGGCCGCCGTCGCCGCCTTCGTCACCGATCGTGCGGCGGAGGGCGCCGCGCTGCTCGGCCGCATCTTCAGCGTCGATCCCGAGCACGCACCGGCGCTCGTCACGCTCGGCGATGCACTCGCGGTGAAGGGCGAGCAGGAGGGGGCGGTGGCGGCGTTTCGGCGGGCGCTGGTCCGGCGGCCTGATGACGCCGGCCTGCACAACAAGCTCGGCGTGGCGCTCGGCGAGCTCGCACGCTTCGACGAGGCCGAAGCCGCCTATCGCTGCGCGCTGGCCCTCGATGCGCATCTGACGCGGGCCTGCTTCAACCTCGCCGTCGTGCTTGCGGAGCAGGGGCGGCTCACTGAAGCCGAAGAGGCTTTTCGCGCGGTCATTGCGCGGGAGCCGACCCATCGCGGCGTATGGCTCAACCTCGGCAATCTCCTCGTCGATCAGGCGCGCCTCGACGAGGCGGAGGCGTCCTATCGCCACGCGCTCGACCAGGACCCTGATGATCCCGGGCTGCTCTGCAATCTCGGCGCTGCGCTCTATCGGCGAGGATCGCTCGAAGACGCCATCGTCCAGTATCGCCGCGCCATCGCGCTTGCACCCGACAATGGTCAGGCACTGCGCCTGCTCGGCCTCGTCCTGCACGAGGCCGGTCACGGGCAGGAGGCCGCCGAGGCCTACAGGCGGAGCTTTGCGCGCGATCCGTCGGACCATGTGATCGCCAGCAATCTCGGCGCCTGTCTTTCCGAGCTCGGCGAACTGGACGAGGCGATCGCGTCTTGCGAGCACGCGCTGCTGTTGAAGCCGGATCACGCCCCGGCCTGGACCAATCTCGGTATCATCTTCGAGAAGCAGGAACGCGCTGCCGACGCGGTTGCGGCGCACCGCTGCGCGGTCGTCGCCGACCCTGACTATGCCAAGGGCCACGCCAATCTCGCGGTCGCGCTGCGCAATGCCGGCGAGATCGACGAGGCGCTCGCGGTCTCGCATCGCGCCATCGCGCTCGATCCGGAGCAGCCGCTTGCGCAATACAATCACGCGCATTTCCTGCTGATGAACGGCGATTTCGCCGATGGGTTCGAGGCCTATCGCTGGCGGCGCAAATGCAAGACGCTTTCGGACGGCGATCCCGCATTCGACGAGCCGGAATGGCAGGGCGAGCCGTTCGAGGGGCGTACATTGCTCGTCTTTGCCGAATACGGCCTCGGCGATGCCCTGCATTTCGTGCGCTATATGCCGATGGTGACGGCGCGAGGCGGCCGGATCATTCTGCAGGTTCAGCCCGCGCTCGCCGCGCTGCTGCGGCAGCTCCCGGACGTGACCGTGATCGCACGCGGCGAGCCGCTGCCGCCATTCGATCTGCAACTGCCGCTGATGAGCCTGCCGCGCATCTTCGGCACCACGCTCGAGACCATTCCGGCGGACGTTCCCTATCTGCATCCTGATCCCGCAAGACTGTCGCGCTGGCGCGCGGTGCTTGCGGATGTGACGGCACTCAAGGTCGGCGTGGTCTGGGCCGGCAATGCCAGGCACAAGGGCGATCGGCAGCGCTCGCTGTCAGCCGAGGCCGTGCTGCCGCGCCTCGTGATGCCCGGCGTGCAGCTCTACTCCTTGCAAAAGGAGCCACGGCCCGAGGATGGCGAAGTGCTGGCTGCGCTCGGCAAGGACATCATCGATCTTGCGCCCGCGCTCGGCGATTTCGCCGACACCGCGGCAGCCGTCGCGGCGCTCGATCTCGTCATCGCCGTCGACACGTCGGTCGCGCATCTCGCCGGCGCGCTGGGGCGTCCGGTGTGGATGCTGACACCTTACGCGCTGGACTGGCGCTGGCTGCGCGATCGCGAGGACAGCCCGTGGTATCCGACCATGCGGCTGTTCCGGCAGCGCGCCCCGCGCGAATGGGACGATCCGCTCATGCGTCTGTCGGCCGCGCTCGCAGTGCTTACCGCAAGCGCCGGCGACTAGAACCGCTCCGGCCGGTACGGCGCGGGATCGATCGACGGCGTCTCGCCGCTCATGATCTCGGCGAGCAGGCGTCCCGTCGCGGGCCCGAGCGTAAAGCCCTGGTGGCCGTGACCAAAGTTCATCCAGAGGCCGGGATGGCGCGGAGCCTGTCCGAGCACCGGGAGCATGTCGGGGGTGCAGGGGCGGGTGCCGAACCACGGATCGGGCTCGACGCGCTTGCCGAGGTCGATCAGCTCGCGCGCGGAGGCTTCGGCGCTGGCGAGCTGCACTGGGGTAGCGAGCGCATCGGGACCCGTCAGCTCGGCGCCGGTGGTGATGCGGATGCCCTTGGCCATCGGACCCATGGCGTAGCCGCCGCCCTTGTCGACGAGCGGCAGATCGAGCGAGGCGCCGCCGCTGTAATGCATGTGGTAGCCACGCTTGCGCACCAGCGGGATACGATAGCCGAATTTGTAGAGCAGATCGGGCGACCATGGCCCGAGGGTCACCACGGCATGGGCGGCGTCGATGCGCCCCTCATCAGTATCGACCGACCAGCCGCTCGCGGTCTGCCGCAGCGACTGCGCATCACCCAGCACGATCCTGCCGCCGAGGCGCACGAAGAGCTCGGCATAGGCCGTAACCAGCGCGCCCGGATCGGACACGGTCCAGGTGTCGAGCCAGTGGATGGCGCCGGGCAGATCGTCGCGCAGGATCGGCTCGGCCTTCGTGAGCTCGCTGCCCGACAGCATGCGAAAATTCACGCCGAATTCGCGCTGGTCTTGCTCCGCGTCCTTGATCGACTGCTCCAGGGCGGCGGCATCGCGATAGAGCGCGCGATAGCCGGCGCGGCGGATCAGATTGTCGGCGTGGGCCTCGCGAATGAGGATGTCGTGCTCGCTCGTGGCGTAGCCGATCAGGCGCGCCCAGCCGACGATGGCTTCGCGATGCCGCTTTGGCGCCGAATGCCACCAGTAGCGCAGCAGCGGCTCGATATGGCGATGAAGCGAGGACAGGCTGTAGCGCACGTCGTTGGTGCGGCCGGTCGCGATCTTGAGCAGCGAGGCGAGGTCGCGCGGCATCGGATAGGGGCGCACGGCTTCTGCCTGGATCATCCCGGCATTGCCGTAGCTGGTCTCGCGGCCGGGCTCCCTGCGGTCGACGAGTGTGACGGCCCAGCCGCGCCGCTGCAGATGCAGCGCCGCACCCACACCGACCATGCCGCCGCCGAGAACGATCGCGCTTTGCATCGGAACAAGTCTCCTGTCAGGCCCGGGTCATTCCCAGGTGAGAAAATCGGGTGCGGCCGACAGCGGCGGCGCGACTGCGAGCCGTGCGAGGTCAGGCACGGGCCGGCACATCTGCGCGTCGTTCGTGAACGCCGCCTCGATGCTCGCGGCGACCGACAGCACGATGGCATCGCCGCCGCGCGGGCCGACGATCTGCAGGCCAAACGGCAGGCCGGCCTCATCGAGGCCGAGCGGAATGCTGATCGCCGGGTGCCCCGCGAGCGTGACGGCATAGGCGAGCGCGAGCCAGTGGAAATAGGATTTGGTCGGCACGCCGTCGATCTCGGCGGGATAGAGCTCCGACCAGGGACGCGGGCTCAGCGTGATGGTCGGGCTGACCAGCACGTCGCAATTGGCGAAGAAGCTCTGATAGGCGCGGTAGATCCGCGTCTGCGTCGTGGCCGCGCGGGCGTGGTCTTCGAGCGTATAGCCGAGGCCTTCCTCGACATTGGCGCGGACGTTCGGACCGAGCATTTCGGGGCGTTCTTTGTAGTTCTTGCCATGCGTCGCCAGGAACATGCCCGCGCGCAGGATGGCGAAGGCGTCGTCTGCGCCGGAGCAGTCAGGTGTCCCCGCGCGGCTCTCGGCGAACAGCGGCGCGAGCTTGCTCACGCGATGGCGGAATACGCGGCGGATCGCCTGCTCGGTCGGTGCGAAGCCGAAGTCTTCGGTGAAGGCGAGACGCAGCTTGCCGAGGTCGGCGGGGCGCGGCGCGGCCCAGCGCTCGGCGCGCGCGCGCACCGGTTCGCCGGGCAGGGTGTAGGCGAGCGGATCGCGGGCATCGTCACTCGCCATCACCGACAGCATCAGCGCCGTGTCGGCGACATTGCGCGCCATCGGTCCGTCGGTCGACAGGCTCGACCAGCCGAAGATTCGCTTTTCGCTTGGGACTAGGCCGTAGGACGGACGCATGCCGACAATGCCGGAGAAGCCGGCCGGATTGCGCAAGCTTCCGCCGGTGTCGGAGCCCGAGGCGAGCGGGGCCATGCCGCAGGCGAGCGCCACCGCCGAGCCGCCGGAGGAGCCGGCCGCCGAGCGCATGGGATCGAAGGGATTGCCGGTGGCGCCGAACACGGGATTGCGGGTGTTGCCACCGGCCGCCCATTCCGGCGTGTTGGTCTTGCCGAAGATGATGGCGCCGGCTGCGCGTATACGCGCGACCGAGCCCTGGTCGGTGGCCGGCACGTTGTCCCGCAGCAGCGGGCTGCCATAGGTGGAGCGCATCCCGGCGGTGTCTTGCGTGTCCTTGATCAGGACCGGCAGGCCGTGCAGCGCGCCGCGATCCTCGCCGCGCAGGATTTCCGCCTCGGCCTTCTTCGCGGCGGCGCGCGCGCCTGATACGTCCAGCGTTACGACCGCGTTGACGGCTCCGTTGACGACGTCGATGCGCGACAGAGAGGCGTCGAGCAGCTCGACAGGCGAGATCGTCCGCGCGGCCAACAGGCGGCGCAGCTCAACGGCACTGGAATGGCACAGTTCGGACAACGCCCGCTCCCTTTCAGATTATGAAAACGATTTAGCATATCGGAAAGTGGAGGCGGCGCATCAATAATCGTCAAACCGAGCCATTTCATGCGCCAATGGTTGGTCTTGGCTGTCAACTGGCCGCCAAATAGGACCGATCGGGTCCATATCGGTCGAAAAGATTAGACCGATCGATCAACTATTTTTCTCCTGCCGTGCTAGCATTACGGCATGACCGAGATCTCGACGCCCGAAATTGCCAATTCCCAGCTCGGCCAATGTCTCAAGGCCGCCCGTCAGGCGCGCGGCCTGACGCTGAAGCAGGTGGCGGAGCGGACAGGGATGGCGCTCTCGACCCTGTCCAAGGTCGAGAACGGCCTGATGTCGCTGACCTACGACAAGCTGCTCCAACTCACCTCGGGCCTGAAGATGGAGATCGCCGAGCTGTTCAACCCGGCGGTCGCAGCCCCAGCGCAGGGGCGGCCGGTCACGGCGCGGCGGAGCATCAGCCGGGCCGGGCAGGGCCAGGTGATCACCACGAAGTTCTACACCTACACCTATCAATGCACCGATCTGATCGGCAAACGCATGGTGCCGATCGTGGCCGAGGTGCGCGCGCGCTCGCTGGAGGAGTTCGGACCGCTGCTGCGCCACGCCGGCGAGGAATATTTCGTGGTGACGCGCGGACGCGTCGCCGTCCACACCGAGTTCTATGCGCCCGAGATCCTGGGCGAGGGCGATGGCATCTATCTCGACAGCACCATGGGCCACGCCTACCTCAACGCCGGCGAGGGGCCTTCTGCAACAGGCGTTTGTCTCTGCACCAGCGAGGCGCCCGATCTCTACGACCAGCTCCGCCAGATCGCCGCGCGCGACGTCGCGCCGCTCGGAGATGACGAGCTGCCATCGTAGCGGTGGAGGCCTGAAACGAAAAACGCCCGGCTTGGCCGGGCGTTTTTTATTGAGCGTCTGGCTTACTCGCCGCCGCCGAAGCGGCGGGACCACCAGCCGGCGCGACGCGGGGCGGCCGGTGTTTCGGTTGCCGCTTCCGGCGCGGGCTCAGGGGCCGCTGGTGCGGGCGGAGTGACCGGCTCTGGTGCTGCCGCAACCGGGGTTGCCAGCTCGCTCGGGCTGCTCGACAGGAAGCTCACCTTCTCGCGAACCGTGGAGCGTCGTCGTGCCGCCTTGTCGTCGGATGCGGGCTCTTCCTCCGCAATCGCGGCAGCCGGCGCGGGCGGCACCGGCGCTTCAACCGGCGGTGCCTGCAACTGGAACTCGGGCTGAGACGTTTCGACCGGGTCGATGTGATCTGAATGTGCGATCGAGGGCGCAGCCTCGCCGCCATTGCCGTCGAAATCGGCGACCGCATCGCTCGCTTCCGGCGGCGCGCTCGCAGCGAGCTCGTCGCTGATGGAGCCGGCGAGACCTTCTTCGCTGCCGCCGCGACGGCGGCGTCCACCACGGCGACCACGCCGGCGCCGGCGCTCGCCGCTGCCCTGCTGGTCGCCACGGGCAGCCTGTTCCTCGCCTTCCTCGCCATCCTGCTCGGATTCGGCCTCTTCCTCGCCTTCGCCCGCGAGCATCGCCGGCTCGGGCAGGGTCGGCGCCGTATCCTCGCGCAATTCGCCCTCGCGCTGGCCACCGCGGCCGCGCCGGCGACGGCGGCGCTTGCGGCGCTGGCCGTCCTGCTCGGGGGCTGCCTCGCCGGCAGCCTGGTCTTCAGTGAGACCTTCGGTCTCCTCGGACTCGATCTCGGATTCCAGCTCGGAATCGAACTCCTCGTCGTCATAGGCGTCTTCGGCCAAAGGCGGCGGGCTCGCAGCCGCCTGCGCTGCGAGCAGCGCCTTGGCGGCTTCCAGAGTGTGCACCTGCTCGCCGCGGTCGATGAGGTAAGCCTGCGGGCCGCTGACGCTGGGATCGGCGATGATCGAGAGCGTGACCTTGAAGCTGTTCTCGAGGTCGCGCAGATGGCCGCGCTTGTGGTTCAGCACATAGAGCGCGACGTCGGTGCGGGTGC
This sequence comes from Bradyrhizobium iriomotense, assembly GCF_018130765.1. Lineage (GTDB taxonomy): Bacteria > Pseudomonadota > Alphaproteobacteria > Rhizobiales > Xanthobacteraceae > Bradyrhizobium > Bradyrhizobium iriomotense_A. Next base: position 420,370 of record NZ_JAFCJZ010000001.1, on the reverse strand, counting down.
GGACCACGAGATTGTGGGTCGCGCCCTTCATCAGGATCTCTTCGAGGCCGCGCAGGAGCTGCAGCGCCACCGAGGACACCGAGCGGACATGGCCGGTGCCGCCGCAATGCGGGCAGGGATCGGTCGAGCTCTCGAGCACGCTGGCGCGGATGCGCTGGCGCGACATCTCCAAGAGGCCGAAATGCGAGATGCGGCCGACCTGGATGCGCGCGCGGTCCTGGCGCAGGCAGTCGGACAGCTTGCGCTCGACCGCCCGGTTGTTGCGCTTCTCGTCCATGTCGATGAAGTCGATGACGATCAGGCCGGCGAGGTCGCGCAGGCGGAGCTGGCGAGCGACCTCTTCGGCCGCCTCCAGGTTGGTCTTGAGCGCGGTGTCCTCGATATGGTGCTCGCGGGTCGAGCGTCCCGAGTTGACGTCGATCGAGACCAGCGCCTCGGTCTGGTTGATCACGACATAGCCACCGGAGCGCAACTGCACGGTCGGCGAGAACATCGCATCGAGCTGGCTTTCGACGCCCATGCGCGAGAACAGCGGCTGGCCGTCGCGATACTGCTTCACCGCGCTGACATTGGCGGGCATCAGCATCTTCATGAAGTCGCGCGCTTCGCGGTAGCCGCCTTCGCCGGCAACCTGAATCTCGTCGATCTCCTTGTTGTAGAGGTCGCGCAGCGAGCGCTTGATCAGCGAGCCTTCCTCATAGACGAGGGTCGGGGCCTGCGACTTCAGCGTCAGGTCGCGCACCGTCTCCCACATCCGGATCAGGTACTCGAAGTCGCGCTTGATCTCGGGCTTGGTGCGGGAGGCGCCTGCGGTGCGCAGGATGATGCCCATGCCCTCGGGCACGTCGAGATCCTGCACCACTTCCTTCAGGCGCGAGCGGTCTTGCGCGCTGGTGATCTTGCGGCTGATGCCGCCGCCACGCGCGGTGTTGGGCATCAGCACGGCGTAACGGCCGGCGAGCGAGAGATAGGTCGTCAGCGCCGCGCCCTTGTTGCCGCGCTCTTCCTTGACGACCTGCACCAGCATCACCTGGCGGCGCTTGATGACTTCCTGGATCTTGTACTGGCGGCGCGGGCGGAAGGTGCGCTCCGGCACTTCCTCCAGCACGTCGTCACCGCCGACGGATTCGACGACTTCCTCTTCGGCTTCCTCGCCGTCTTCTTCGTCCTCGTCGTCTTCGCCGGCTGCTTCCGCGGCCTCGGCATGCGGCGCTTCAACGCTCTCGCCGGCGGCGTAGACGGCATCGGCCGGCTCGGTGGCCGACGTCACGGCTTCGGCGAGAGCCTCGGCGTGCGCTTCGGAGACGTCTGCTTCGACGGTCGGGGCCTGCTGCGGCTCGGCAACGGGCTCGCTCGCCACGACAGGTTCTGCGCCAAACGCGGCGACGGGCGCGGGCGTCTCGTCGGCATGATCATGGTCGTGATGATCGTGTTCGCCGTCATGACCATGGTCGTCATGATCGTGAGGATGATCATCGTCATGGGCGTGATGATGGTCGTCGTGCCCGTGGTCGTCGTGATCGTGCTCGTGGTGATCGTGCTCGCCGTGCTGCTCCGCCTCGGTGTGCAGATGCTCGCCGTCGTGCGGCGCGCCTTCGGTGTACTCGGGCAGGGGCGCGCCCTCGACCGGCTGGGCGGCGGGATCGGCGCCGGCGTCGAGACCCTCGACGATCTCGCTGCGCACGCGTTCGCCGTGACCGCGGCGGCGGGCGTTGCGGTGGCGCGAGCGGCGGCGGCCGTGGGAGCGGTTCTCGCTCTCTTCCTCGGCCTCACGATGGGCCTGTTCCTCGGCCTCGATCAGCGCCTGCCGGTCGGCGACGGGGATCTGATAGTAGTCGGGATGGATTTCGCTGAAGGCGAGGAAGCCGTGGCGGTTGCCGCCATATTCGACGAAGGCGGCCTGGAGCGAGGGTTCGACCCTTGTGACCTTGGCGAGGTAGATGTTTCCGCGCAGTTGCTTGCGTTGCGCGGTCTCGAAATCAAACTCTTCGACGCGATTGCCGCGGACCACGACGACCCGGGTCTCTTCCGGGTGGGTGGCATCGATCAACATCTTGTTGGGCATGTCTTAACTCTTGGCGGCGGCGGGCGCGATCGACCGTGGGCGCGATGTGCGCTGCCGGGTGACGCGACGGTCCACCTGATTCGGGGGTGAGGGGAAGGCCGAAACGCCGTCTCTCGCGCCTTGCCGAACCGGAAGCTTCAGGACCACAGCGGCGCGCGGGATTGTCACTCCGCAGCGTCGCGAATGGTCCTTCAGAGTTCGTCGGCACAGTCTGGCGCATCAAGCGTCGGCCCGTATGAAACATTGGGCGGCGGGGCCGCCCCTCAATCAGTTGCTGCTGGCCAGGCATGGCGCGAGCGCGCTCGCCTTGGGGATCACGAACCGTTCCCCTGGGATCAAGGGACCGGGTAATGGGTTGCGTCGCTGTCAGAACCGTCCCGGAAACGTGGTAACCGGAAACCGTCCGCCGCCGGGGCTTGACCCGCTCCGTCTCGCTGCCGCGCACCGCGCTGGTCTTAGAGGGGAACGGAAAACGCTGGAATTCCCAAACCTTGGGAGCTCCGGCGCTGCACCGGGAGGCTGAATGCGACACAACCGGAAATATCGGCCGTCAGCATTCCGTACATACGAGGAATGAACCATCCGTGCAAGGGAGCGTCGCACGGCGGTCACAGTCAGCGAGTTTCGCCGATCTGCTATTAAGGATCGATTAACCCTGTGGTTCTATTGCGTTAAAAAGCTGCTCGGAGGCACGGAAAAACGGTGGCGAGCCGCGCAAAACAAAGGGTCTTGCTGGGATGCGCGCTGTTGTGCGCTGCGGCGTTGCCATGTGCCGATTCCTCGCGCCTGAGCGCAGCCGAAAGCCGATCGCAACCCTCTGCTGCGGCAGCAAATTTTCCAGTCGCCTCGGGCGCCCGTCTGGCCGGCGATGGCAAGCAGACCCGCTTTATCCTCGACATCGACCAGACCGTGACGTTCCGCGCCGTGACGCTCGCCGACCCGTACCGGGTGGTGGTGGACGTCCCGCAGGTCAATTTTCAGCTCCCCGCGGGGACCGGGGCGGCGGGGCGGGGTCTGGTCAAGGCCTTCCGCTACGGGCTCGTCATGCCCGGCGGTTCGCGAATCGTGTTCGACCTGTCCGGGCCGGCCAAAATCGCCAATTCCTATGTGCTCGAGGCGGCCAACGGTCAGCCCGCCCGGCTCGTGCTCGAGCTGGAGGAGGTCGACCGCGCCGCCTTCGTGCAGTCGCTCGCCCCGGAAAACCGCCCCGAGCTGCGGCCTGCGGTCGCCGATGCGCCGCCTGCAACCGTTCCCGCGGCGGCGCCCCCGGAAATGCCGCAGCAGAAGGCCGATGGCCGGCCGGTCGTCGTGATCGACCCCGGCCATGGCGGCATCGACAACGGCACGCAATCGAGCGGCGAGAGCGAGAAGAACCTGGTGCTGGCTTTTGGCCGTGCGCTGCGCGACCGGCTGGAAAAGGCCGGCAAGTACCGCGTGGTGATGACGCGCGACGACGATACCTTCATCCCCCTCAATGACCGGGTCAAAGTCGCCCGCAACCTCAAGGCTGCGCTGTTCGTCTCGATCCATGCCGATGCGCTGCCGCGGGCCGAGGGCGATGCGCAGGGCGCCACCATCTATACGCTGTCGGACAAGGCCTCCGACGCCGAGGCCCAGCGCCTGGCCGACGCCGAAAACCGAGCGGACGCGATCGCCGGCTTCAACCTCGCGGAGGAGCCGACCGATGTCGCCGACATCCTGATCGACCTGACGCAGCGTGAAACCCGCACGTTTTCAAACCGTTTTGCCCATTTGCTGATGGGCGAAATGAAGTCAACGGTGCGGATGCACAAGCATCCGCTGAAATCGGCCGGTTTCCGGGTGCTGAAGGCCCCCGACGTGCCCTCGGTACTGGTCGAGATCGGCTATGTCTCCAACAAGGGCGACCTCGAGCACCTGGTCTCCGAGGGCTGGCGGTCCAAGGCTGTGGGCTCGATGGCGCAGGCGATCGACGGGTTCCTAGCGAAGCGGCTGGCGGCGACCGGCGGATCGTCGAATTGACGACCGGGGGGATCGTCGAATTGTAGAGGCGTTTTTCCGTCCCGCCGCAAAGGCCCTAGTTTGGCCACAGCGGACGCTTTATAAAAATGCCGCAGGGGGTTCCGGAATCGGAGAGAATCCCGCTCGGCAAGCGTCTTTAGGCCCGGCCTTGATGTAATTGTGTAGGTCGGTGAATTCGCGACGTGAGGTTGGCGCCAGTTTGGGGTGCCAGTTTTTAGGTCCTATGGGGCTGATACTGGGCTGATCCAGAGTTTGAACGGATAAACAGATAATGCGCTTGCTGGTGCGGTTCATGGGCTTCCTGTTCGCCGCGGGAACAGTGGTGTTCCTTGTCGGTGTCGGGGCCGTGGCAGGCCTGATCTGGCATTTCTCCAAGGACTTGCCGGACTACTCTCAGCTTCAGGATTACGAGCCGCCGGTGATGACGCGTGTCCACGCGGTCGACGGTTCGCTGCTCGGCGAATACGCCAAGGAGCGGCGGCTATATCTGCCGATCCAGGCGGTGCCGAAGCTCGTGATCAACGCCTTCCTCGCGGCCGAGGACAAGAATTTCTACGAGCATGGCGGCATCGACTACACCGGCATGGCGCGCGCGGGCGTGCTCTACCTGCAGAACTTCGGCTCCAACCGCCGTCCGCAGGGTGCTTCCACGATCACCCAGCAGGTCGCCAAGAACTTCCTGCTGACCAACGAGGTCTCCTTCTCCCGCAAGATCAAGGAAGCCTTGCTGGCGATGCGCATCGAGAAGACCTACTCGAAGGACAAGATCCTCGAGCTGTACCTGAACGAGATCTATCTCGGCCTCGGAGCTTACGGCATCGCGGCCGCCTCGCTGGTCTATTTCGACAAATCGGTGAACGAGCTGACGGTGGCGGAAGCGTCCTATCTGGCGGCGTTGCCGAAGATGCCGGCGACGCTGCATCCGGTCCGTAACCGCGACCGCGCCATCGAGCGCCGCAACTACGTCATCGACCGTCTGCTGGAGAACGGCTGGATCAAGCAGGCCGACGCCGACAAGTCGCGCAAGGAGCCGCTGGCCGTCACCAACCGTTCGGGCGGCGCCCACACCTTCGCCGGCGAATATTTCGCCGAGGAGGTCCGCCGCGACATCTTCGAGCGGTATGGCGAGAAGAAGCTGTACGAGGGTGGTCTCTCCGTCCGCACCACGCTGGATCCGAAGATCCAGGTCATGGCGCGCAAGACCATGGTCTCGGGCCTCGTGAACTATGACGAGCAGCAGGGCTATCGCGGCGGCATGAGCAAGCTCGATATCTCCGGCGATTGGGGCGTGAAGCTCGCCGAGATCAAGTCGCTGTCGGACATCTCGCCGTGGCGCATGGCGGTGGTGCTGGAGACCAGCGACCAGTCGGCGCGCATCGGCTTCCAGCCGAGCCGCGAACTCGGTGGTGCCATCAGCAAGCAGCGCGAGACCGGTCTCGTCACGCTCGACGGCGTGCGCTGGGCGAGGGCGGCCCAGGGCAACGCCAAGGGCAAGACGCCGACCTCGGTGGCGCAGGTGCTTGCGCCCGGCGATGTGATCTATGCCGATCCCCTCTACAGCAAGGAGGGACAGCCGGTCGAAGGCCAGTACCGTTTGCGCCAGATCCCCGAAGTGTCCGGCGCGATGGTGGTGATGGACCCCTGGACCGGCCGCGTGCTCGCGATGGTCGGCGGCTTCTCGTTCGACCAGAGCCAGTTCAACCGCGCCACGCAGGCCTACCGGCAGCCGGGTTCGTCCTTCAAGCCGATCGTCTATTCGGCCGCGCTCGACAACGGCTACACGCCCTCGACCGTCGTGCTCGACGCGCCGATCGAAATCGACCAGGGCCAGGGCGCGGGCGTATGGCGGCCGGAAAACTTCTCCTCGGGCAAGTTCCAGGGACCGGTGACGCTGCGCAACGCGCTGCGGCAGTCGCTCAACACCGTGACGGTGCGCCTCGCGCAGGACATCGGCATGCCCTTGATCGGCGAATATGCCCGCCGCTTCGGCGTCTATGACGAGCTGCCGAACTATCTGTCCTACGCGCTCGGCGCCGGCGAGACGACGGCGATGCGCATGGTCACGGCCTATTCGATGCTCGCCAATGGCGGCCGCCGCGTGAAGCCGACGCTGATCGACCGTATCCAGGATCGCTACGGCCACACCATCTTCAAGCACGACCAGCGCGAATGCCGCGGCTGCGACGCGCCGGGCGGCTGGAAGAACCAGAACGAGCCGCAGCTGATCGACCGCCGCGAGCAGGTGCTGGACTCCATGACCGCCTATCAGATCACCGAGCTGATGGAAGGCGTGGTCCAGGCCGGCACCGCGACCGTGGTCAAGGAGGTCGGCAAGCCGATCGCCGGCAAGACCGGCACCACCAACGAAGCGAAGGACGCCTGGTTCGTCGGCTTCTCGCCCGACGTCGCCGTGGCGATCTATATGGGCTACGACAAGCCGCGCGCGCTCGGAAAGGGCAACGCCGCGACCGGTGGCCATCTGGCTGCGCCCATCGCGCGCGATTTCCTCAAGCTCGCGCTCGCCGACAAGCCCGCCGTTCCGTTCAAGGTGCCTGCCGGCATCAAGCTGGTGCGCGTCGTCGCCAAGACCGGCATGCGTGCCGGCCCCGGCGAGACCGGCGGAACCATTTTGGAGGCCTTCAAGCCCGGTACGGCGCCGCCGGATAATTACTCGGTCATCGGCGTTGCCGATGCTGACGGGCGCGGCGGCGGCATGCCGGCTTCGCAGCAGCAGCAGCCGGATTCCGGCTTCTTCATGCAGCCTGGCACCGGCCGGCTGTACTAAGGCTTAGGACAAGACGGATGATCGCGGTTCCGGCGGTTGCGCTTTGCAGCCGCCGCCGCTACATCCCCATCTCGAATTGCACGCGGGATTCCGCGAGATCAGAGAACGACATGCGCGCCGAAATCGAACGGTTGGTAGAAGAGATCAAGCAGTCAGTCGGGCTGCTGAGGAGGCATCTTTGACGTCGAGAAATCGACGGCACGCCTCGCTGAGCTGAACAAGCTCGCAGAAGATCCCAACCTCTGGAACGATCCCCAGAAGGCCCAGAAGCTGATGCAGGAGCGCACCTCGCTTGAGGATTCGCTCTCGGGTATCGGCAAGGTCGAGCAGGAGCTCGAAGACGACATCGGCATGATCGAACTCGGCGAGGCCGAGGGCGATGACGGCGTCGTTGCCGAAGCCGAAGCTGCGCTGAAGAACCTGAAGAAGGAAGTCGCCCGGCGCGAGCTCGAGGCGCTGCTGTCGGGCGAAGCCGACCGCTTCGATTCCTATCTCGAAGTCCATGCCGGCGCCGGCGGCACCGAGAGCCAGGACTGGGCGCAGATGCTCTTACGCATGTACACGCGCTGGGCCGAAACACATGGCTTCAAGGTCGAGTACCTCGAAGAGTCCGAGGGCGAAGAGGCCGGCATCAAGTCCGCGACCATCCAGGTCTCCGGTCACAACGCCTATGGCTGGCTGAAGACGGAAGCGGGCGTGCATCGCCTCGTGCGCATCTCGCCGTTCGATTCCAATGCGCGGCGGCATACCTCGTTCTCGAGCGTGCAGGTCTTCCCCGTCATCGACGACAGCATCAAGATCGACATCAAGGAATCCGACGTCCGCACCGACACCATGCGTTCGGGCGGCGCCGGCGGCCAGCACGTCAACAAAACCGAATCCGCGGTGCGCCTGACGCACATCCCGACCGGCGTTGCCGTGGTCTGCCAGGCCGGCCGCTCGCAGCACAAGAACCGGGCCCAGGCCTGGGACATGCTGCGCGCGCGCCTCTACGAGATCGAGCTGAAGAAGCGCGAGGAGAAGGCCGCCGCCGACCAGGCCGCCAAGACCGATATCGGCTGGGGTCACCAGATCCGTTCCTACGTGCTGCAACCCTATCAGATGGTGAAGGATCTGCGCACGGGCGTGCAGACCTCCGACACATCGGGCGTGCTCGGCGGCGATCTCGACGAGTTCATGGCCGCGACCTTGGCGCAGCGCGCCTTCGGCACCACGAGCGGCGACATCGAGGACGTGGACTAGCCATGCCCCGCGTCGCCTTCATCGGGCTTGGACGGATGGGCCACGGGATGGCCAGCCGCTATCTCGATGCCGGCTTCACGGTGACGCTGTGGAATCGCAGCAAGGCCAAGGCGGAGGATCTGATCGCGCGCGGCGCGCATTGGGCGACCTCGCCGGAAGATGCCGCGATCGATGCCGATGCGGTCGTAACCATGGTTGCCGACGACGAAGCCTCACGCGCAGTCTGGCTTGGACCCGAGGGCGCCGCCAAGACGGCCAAGGCCGGCTCCATCGCGATCGAGTGCTCCACCGTCTCCTATGACCACGCCCGCGAGATGGGCCGCGAGCTCAATGCGCGCGGGCTGATCTATATCGATTGCCCCGTGACCGGATTGCCGGATGCGGCAGCGGCGGGAAAACTGACGCTGTTGGTCGGCGCCGATGCCGCCGATCTCGAACGTGCCCGCCCGTTCCTCGAACCGATCGGCTCGACCATCCGCCATTTCGGCGCGGTCGGCTCCGGCACCGTCTACAAGCTCATCAACAATCTGATGGGCGCGATCCAGATCGCCGGCCTCGCCGAGGGCCTTGCCATCGCCGAGCAGGCCGGGCTCGACATGAACCTCGTGCTGGAGTCGATCCAGGCCGGCGTCGCCGCAAGCCCGCAGGTGCAGCGTCACTCGAAGCGCATGGTCGCCCGCGATTTCAGCGGCGCGACCTTCACCGCAGCGCTGCGGCACAAGGATGCCGCCTATGCCGTGAAGCTAGCCGAGAGCTTGCTTGCGGGTAAGCCGCTGGTCGCGTGCGCCGCGGTCGAGGCCTACGCGCAGGCGAAAGCGGTGATGCCGGATGACGATGAAGGCAAGATGATCGAGCTGGTATCGCGGCCGAAGAAGCCATCCTAGCCAGACACATCGATAAGGGGCAGCCGTGTTCGCCCTATCTCTTCCGCACACGGGAATTCCAAACTTCATCGGAAATCGGGTGGCTCTGCCTTGCCGTGCTGGCTTAGGCAGCAGGTTGGATCGTCAATGCGAGACGCCATGCCCCCAAACGACAACCGGATCGACGCGCGAGACTGGTCGCTGCTCGCTGTGCTCTCCGTCCTCTGGGGCGGCTCGTTCTTCTTCAACGGCGCGGCCTTGCGGGAATTGCCGCCGCTGACGCTGGTGTTTTTGCGCGTCGTGCTCGGTGCCGCCATTCTGCTTCCGTTGCTGCGCGCGCAGGGTATCGGCCTTCCCAAGGGTATGATGGGCTGGAAGCCGTTCGTCGCGATCGGGCTGCTCAACAATGTCATCCCGTTCTCGCTGATCGTGATCGGCCAGACTTTTGTTCCGAGCGGGCTTGCCTCGATCCTGAATGCCACCACACCGTTGTTCACGGTGATCGTCATGGCCGCGGCTGGCGAGGGAGCGTTGCAGATGCGGCGCGTTGCCGGCGTTGCGCTGGGCGTGGTCGGCGTGGTCATCCTGCGCGGCTGGGGCATTGAGACGCGGCCGGGGCAGGGGCTCGGCATCCTGCTTTGCCTCGCAGGCGCCCTCAGCTACGGCTTTGCAGCACTGGCGGCGCGGCGGCTGCTCAAGGACTCGCCGCCGCTGGGAACGGCGACGTTTCAATTGATGGCGTCCACGGTGATGATGGTGGTCGTTGCCGGCGTGGTGGAGCAGCCATGGCATCTGCCAATGCCGGGCGTCGCGACCTGGCTGGCCGTTCTTGGTCTCGCTGCGCTTTCAACGGCGCTCGCTTACATTGTCTTCTTTCAAATCATTCGGCGCTCGGGCGCGACCAATGTCATGCTGGTGACGCTGCTCATTCCCGTTACCGCCATCCTGCTGGGCTGGCTGGTGCTGGGCGAGCCGATCTCCGCGCGAGAGATCGCGGGCGCGATCGTCATCGGCAGCGCGTTGCTGGTGATTGACGGGCGCGCGCTCGGTTTGCTGCGCCGCGTCGCGTAAGTTCCGCGCCAACGTTTCACGCTACGGAAAATCGTCGCGCTTGCCAGCCGCGAGTCTGCTTGCGACACTCTCCGCAAAACAAGACTACAAAACATAGGGGAGAGAACGATGCCGGGTCGTCGCAAGAATCTCGCTGCCCTCGCCATGCTTGCTGCCGGAGCGCTCGCCGCGACTCCGGCCTCGGCGCAGAAGACATACGACCCCGGCGCTTCCGACACCGAGATCAGGATCGGCAACATCATGCCCTATAGCGGGCCGGCGTCGTCCTATGGCGTGATCGGGAAGACCGAGGCCGCCTTCTTCAGGATGATCAACGATGAGGGCGGCATCAACGGCCGCAAGATCAATTTCATCAGCTATGACGACGCCTATTCGCCGCCGAAGGCGATCGAGCAGGCGCGCAAGCTGGTCGAGAGCGACGAGGTGCTCTTGATCTTCCAGCCGCTCGGCACGCCCTCGAACTCCGCGATCATGAAATACATGAACGCCAAGAAGGTGCCGCAGCTCTTCGTCGCCTCCGGCGGTACCAAGTTCGGCGACCCCAGGAATTTTCCGTGGACCATGGGTTTCCAGCCGAACTATCAGAGCGAGGGGCGGATCTACGCAAAGTACATCCGCGACAATTTTCCGAACGGCAAGATCGCGGTGTTCTGGCAGAACGACGATGCCGGGAAGGACCAGTTCAAGGGCCTGAAGGACGGGCTCGGCGACAAGGCGAACATGATCATCGCCGACAAGTCCTACGAGGTCAGCGACCCCTCGATCGACTCGCAGATCGTGGCGCTGCACGATTCCGGCGCCGACATCTTCTTCTCTTGGGCCGCACCGAAAGGCTCGGCGCAGGCGATCCGGAAAGTGGGCGAGCTCGGCTGGAAGCCGAAGTTCTTTCTCGCCAACACCGCAACCTCGGTCGCCTCGGTGCTGAAGCCCGCCGGGCTCGACTACGCCAAGGACATCATTTCGACGGTGTATCTGAAGGACCCGACCGATCCGACCTGGGACAAGGATCCGGCGGTGGTCAAATGGCGCGCGTTCATGGACAAATATTATCCCGACGGCGACAAGGCCAATTCCAACAACATCTACGGCTACGTCCAGGCCGAGGCGATGGCGCAGGTGCTGAAGCAGTGCGGCGACAATCTCACCCGCGAGAACGTCATGAAGCAGGCCGCCAATCTGAAGGATTTCCACACCGATCTGATGCTGCCGGGCATCATGGTCAACACCTCGCCCGACGACTATTTTCCGATCGAGCAGATGCAGCTGATGCGCTTCAACGGGCAGGCCTGGGAGCTGTTCGGCGACGTCATCACCGGCGAGGTCGGCCACGAGCGCAGCCAATAGTCACCGTCAGCCGCCGGTCCCTTGTTCGGCATGGGCCTTCAGCACCATGCCGCCGGCAACGCCGACGCCGAGCACATACATCCAGCCCTCGTGGAAATCGAACAAATGCGAGTTGATCAATGAGCTCGCGATGTTCTGCACAACGACGGCGAGGCCGATCCAGGCGGCCAGGCCTTCGCCGAGGAACAGCCGCAGATGGGCGATCCACATCGCGTAGAGCAGGACGACGCCCAAGAGACCCCATTGCATCGCGACGTTGAGGGTCTGGTTGTGCGGATTGCTGACGACCTCGGCAGCGAGGCTGCTTTCGCTGGTGGCGGCGCGCTCGAATTGGCGCTTGATCGAGCCGGTGCCGTGACCGATCAGAGGCGCCTCGGTGAAGGCGTAGAGCGCCTTGCGCCAATAGGTCAGCCGCTGCGCGGTCGAGGCGCGGCTGATGTCCTCGTGGCCGTGGCGGTATTCGACGGCGATGTCGGTGATGCGCTGGCGGAGATAGGGCGATGTCGTCCAGGCCAGCAGGCTCGCTGTGACCGCACCCGCAAGCAGGATCAGCGCTGCCCGCCGGTTCAGTTGTTTCCACGCAAACAGAGCCAGCAGCACCACGATGCAGAACAGGGCGGTGCGGGCCGCGGCGACGAACACCATGTTGGTGACGAACAGCAGGATCAAGGCCAGGCAGACGAGTGCTGCGACCGCGCGTCGGTCGCGCCAGAAGGTCAGCGCAGGCAGCGCAAGCGCAAAGGTGCACAGCGTGAACTCCTGGCTCTGGTCGATGTAGTTCTTGACGGGAACGCCTGACGACGCCGTCGCGGTGATCTTCCAGGTCGGATTGAGCAGCACGATCCAGGAGAACACGGCAAGCAGCGCGCAGGAGGCGAGAAAGGCGATGCAGACGTGCAAGCCGCGCTCGGACCTGCTGAAATGATAGAGCAGCGGCGGAATCAGCACGAGCTTTGCGACCGGCTTGATCGCATGCAGCCGGTCCGCCCACGCACCCTCCGACCACAGCGTGCCAAGAAGCGCGAGCAGCAGGAGTGCGAAGGGCAGGGCAAATGCCGGGCGCGCGAGCTGGCGCGCATAGTCGCGCCAGGCGATGGTCGGCGTCACCGCGAGCAGCCAGAGCCCGACGAGGATCGAAGGCGCCGTCGTGGACCATGGCAGCGATGCCGCGATCAGGATGACGAGCACATCTGCCGCCGGGAGCAGCGCGGCCGGGTTGCGCCAGCTCCGCCATCCCATCCGGCCGCCTTGCCGGTCGGCAGGCCCGGACCACGTTGCGGATTCCGTCGTCATCCGTACGATGCGAGTTGCGCGGTGGCGAGGCGTTCAGCGGGCGCATGATGCCCGAGGAAATCGCGGGCCTGGGTCTCGTAGCCGAAACGATCGGCGAGCTCGTGTCGCCGCGCCCGGATCTTGCCGCGCCACTCGTCCTGCCGTGTCAGCACGCGGGTGACGGAGGCGGCGATCGCGTCCGTCGAGTACGGGTCGAAATAATCGGCCAGCTCGCCCGCGACCTCGCGGAAGACCGCGATGTCCGAGCACAGCACCGGCGTGTTCGCGGCCAGCGCCTCGATGATCGGCACGCCAAAACCTTCGGCAAGGCTCGGCATGATCAGGCCGTGCGCCTCCGCGATCAAGGCGGCCTTCTCGTGCTCGTCGACATAGCCGGCGAAGCGGACGTTGGGCGGCAGGTTGCGCATCCGGCTGATCGCGCCGGCATAGCCGATCACGACGAGATCGGCCTGGGGCACGCCCCGGAAGGCGCGGACGACGGCGGCGACGTTCTTGCGCGGCTCGTTCGAGACGATGACGACAAAGCTCGGCCGCCCCGGACGCCCCGACGGGGCTGGAAGGTGCAGGACATCCGGGGCGTCGAACCGGGTGCGGGGATACACGACCCGCGCCGGTAGGTGCGCAAATTGCGGCAACAGTTCCCTGAACCGCATCATGCTGTAGTTTGAAACGAAGGCGAGCTCGTCGGCCTGGCGCAGGCTGGTGCGGATTCGCGCCAGGAACTGCCGCGTGGCGATGTCGCTGAGCTTGAGGTCGGTGAGCGGCAACAGGTCGTGGACGACGCAGATCACCTTGGCGCCGGGCTTGCGCTTGATCGCCACGCGGGTCGGGGTGTCCACGACGATCACGTCGTAGTCGCGCGCGTCGATCCGCGGCGGCGGGAGCAGGAAGAAGGCCGAGGAGTCCTGATAGTTGAAGAACCCGGGCTCGAGCTGAAATTCGCCGAACAGTTCGAGGTGGCTGAGATCCGGCGGGATGTATTCGAGCGCGGCGGGACGGTTCTCGATCAGCCGCGCGCTCAGGCCGCGCAAGCCGATCGCGCGCAGGAGACAGAGGATGTTGTCCCGCGACAGCAACATGCCGACCTTGTGACGGAGCCAGTCGAACTTGCGGTGCGTGCCGCTGAGCGTCACCGGTCCGCTCACGTTGATTTCGTCGAGGAAGCGATAGAGAGCAAGCAGCTCGATGTTGCGCGACTGCGCCGCGAACAGCTTTGTGCGTCGCTCGCGCCGGCATAGCTTGCGGTAACGCTTCGAGGTCTCCACCAGCAGCGTGAGTTCGTGGCCCTCCGCGGCGAGCGAACGCACCAGCTCCCGGGTGAAATGGAAGATGCCGCGCTTGTGGTTGGGCTGTCCGAGCGATTCGGAGACGACGAGGATGTTCTGCTTCATGCGCGTTTCTCGCGGAGCTCAATTGAGTGCGTTACCGGCGGCTCGACCGTGACGGTCGAGGCGATGCGGCCGTGATCGAGATTGATGATGCTGGTGCAGATGCGGCGCAGCAGCGGTTGGTCGTGCGAGGCGATGATCACGATCGCCGCCTGCGACACCATGTTCAGCAGCCGCCCCTCGGCTTTCTCCGCAAAATGCTCGTCGACCACGCTGAGCCATTCGTCGAGCAGCAGGATGTCGGCCGGAAAGGCGGTCGCGGTCGCAAACAACACCCGCATCAGCATCCCCGAGGAGAACATCCGCAGCGGCAGCCGCTGCATCCGGGGCTCGAGCTCGGTGAAGGCCCAGATGTCGTCGATCACGGCGCGGGTCGGCTTGCGGCCGCTGATCCGCAGCAGCAGCGCGATGTTGTCCTCCGCGACGAAATCCAGGTTGACGCCGGCGTTGAGGCCGAGCAGGGGCACGACGTTGCCCTGAAGCGCGATGCTGCCGCTGCTCGGCGGATAGACGCCGGCGATCAGCCGCAGCAGCGTCGACTTGCCGGAGCCGTTGGGACCGGCGAGCCCGATGCGGCTGCCGGTTTCGGCCTCGATCGTGACGTTGTCGACGGCCCGGATGATCCGCATCTCGCCCGGCTCGCGGAGGAGATGCCCGAGCAGCCGGCGCTTCAGCGAGAAGTCGTAGGCGCCGTAGAGCGGATAGTCGAGACAGGCGTTGCGAAGAGTGACCGAGACCATGCGTCAGATCCAGAATGCGGCTTTGCGCAGGTGGACCAGCGTCAGCACGCTCGCAAAGACCAGGAGCGCCAGCGCGACGAGGACGTAGACGATGCTGACAGGATCGACATGCCCGCCGGCCAGCGGCTCGCGCCACACCGCGAACAGATGCGTCAGCGGATTGAGCCGCATCACCGTCGAGCGGTGGTTGATCATGTCGGACGACCAGATCACGGGCGAGGCCAGAAAGGCGAGCATCAGCGTGGATTCGATGATCGGCTTGAGGTCGCGATAGCGCGTCGCCATGGCGCCGAGAACGAGGCTCAGGGCGAAGGTGCAGGCGACGAACAGCAACAGACCGGGCAGCGCCGCCAACGCGTGAGAGAGATCGTGGGGCGAGAAGGCGAGCCACAGCAGCAGAGGCACGCAGGCATTGTGGAGTGCGAACAGCGCCTGACGGAACGTGCATTGCAGGAGGAAGATGACGGGCGGCAGGGCCCGGTCGCGGATCAGGCTCGCAGAGTTCTGGAGCGCCGTGGTCGCGTCCAGCACCACGCCGTTGAGGAACGTCCAGGCCGTCATCGATAGCGCCAGCATCGGCAGGCGCGCCAGCATGTTGGTGTTCGACATCTGGCCGATCACCGAGCCCAGCACCACGACCACGATCGCCATCTGCAGCGACATCCAGAACGGGCCGAGCAGCGAGCGGACGTAGCGGTGCCGCATGTCGGACCAGGCCAGGGCCGCAGCGATCCGGACCGTGTCCAGCCAGCCGGTCGCCTGCGGTGGCTCGGCGGCCGTCGATCGCTCCTCGCTGGAGGCGGCGACGGCGTTGCGGTAGACGGTCTCCATGCCCTGCTTGAAGGCCGTGGCCGAATAGCGGGAGAGGGCGCGCGTGCGCGCCGCAAGGCCCATGCGGCGCCGCCGCTCGGGATCGCGGATCAGTGTGTCGATAGCCTCACCCAGCTGCTCGGCATCGCCCGGCGGTACGGTGATCGCTTCCATGCCGTGGCGGGCGACGCGCGGCACCGCCGTGTCGAGCGCCGTATTCACGACCGGACGCCCGGCAGCCATGGCCTCGAGCTGGACGAGGCCGAAGGTCTCGGCATTCGTCACCGACGGCATCACGAAGACGTCGGCGAGGCACATCAGCTTGATGCGCTCGCAATCACTGACCGAGCCGAGCAGGCGAACGCGCTCGCCGAGGCCGAGTTCCTTGATCAGTTGCTCGAGCCGCGGCCGCTCGACGCCCTCGCCGATGATCCAGGTCTCGAAATTGTGCGCAGCCGCAGCGCGGATGAGCACGTCAAAACCCTTGTAGGGAACGAGCCGGCCGCAGGCGAGCACGAGCCGGCCGCGGTCATTGACGTGGTGCGGCTCGATCTTCGGCCAGTCATAGCCCGAAGTGTCGATGCCGAATGGCACGACGTGGCACTTGTCCTCGAATTCGCGCAGCAGGGGCGTGTTGTCGACCAGCACGTGGTCCGAGACGATGATCGCCTTGGCGCGCCGGAGCGTCCGCCGCATCAGCGGCTGGATGAACCAGCGCAGGCCGGCATGGGTGACGATGTCGGCGTGCCAATGCACCACCAGCGGCCGCCTGGCGCCGAATCCGAAGGCGAAGACGAGGTCCGCCAGCGGGAAGGGGGCGTGGAGCGCGAGCAGGTCGTGTTCGGCGATCTTGCGCCAGAGACGCCAGGGATAGGTCGGGGCGGCGGGCAGAGACATGATGTTGCCGAACGAGCGCACGCGCTCGACCGGCACGTCGTTGACGACGATCTCGCGCCGCTCGGCCGATTGCGAACAGACCAGCACGGCGGAGGCGAAGGCATCCTTCAGGCTCGCGCAGATGTCGCGGATCACCGTGAGCGTGCCGCCGAACAGGTCGGGATAGTAGATCTTGAAGATGTGCAGCACCGACGGGCGGCGCGGGGTTTCGCTGGTGTGATGCATGGCGGCGGTCAGCCTGCGAGCAGTGCGGCGACGAACGGTGCGGCCAGCACCGAGATGAAGATCACGCCGCGCAGCAGCGCCGGCAGCATCGGCTCGATTGCACCGTGCCCCCAAGCGGGGACCGGCACAGCACGCGGTGAACTGGAAATGCGGACCAAGCGGTCGGCCATGGGTGTGAGTCCCTCTACGTCGCGCCCTCAGTGCCGTCTCGTATATGTGGGAAAATTTACCACGTCAATCGCCAAGCAGGAAAAAGTGGGATTGTGTCCCACGCCGCGGATCGCTACAATTCAGACATGAATGCCAAGCCCGGGTCGAAAGCAGCGGCGCCACAGCCGAATGCCGCCGCGAAGCTGCACGCGCCGCTGGCGCGGCTGCTGCGCCCGCTCGTGCGACTCTGCATCCGCAGCGGCATGACCTTTCCGGCGCTGGCGCAATTGCTTCGCGAGCTGTTCGTCAACGTCGCCGAGCATGATTTCGCTCTGGAAGGAAAGGAGCAGACCGACAGCCGCGTCAGCCTGCTCACCGGCATCCATCGCAAGGAGGTGGCGCGGCTGCGCGGCGCGGGCGCACCGGTGCACGAAGCCCCGGCGGCGGTGTCACTGACCAGCGCCGTGATCGCGCGCTGGCTCGCCGCGCCCGAGTTCACCGACGCGAAGGGCGAGCCGCTGGCGCTGCCGCGCACGGCGGACGGCGATGCGCCGTCATTCGAGCAGCTCGTCGCTTCCGTCACCAAGGACGTGCGCCCGCGCGCGGTGCTCGACGAATGGGTCGACCGCAAGCTCGTCACCATCAACGAGAATGACGAGATCGAGCTGGTCGAGGCCGCCTTCGTCCCATCAGGCGAGGACGACAGCAAATGGCACTATCTCGGCCGCAATCTGCACGACCACATCGCCGCCGCCGCGCAAAACGTCTCGGATGGGCCGCGCTTCCTCGAACGCGCGGTGCACTACAACAACATCTCGCCGAAGCTGGCACGGCGCCTCGAGGCGCGCTCGCGCGAGCTCGCCATGGATGCGCTGAAGACCGCCAACCGCGAGGCCAACCGCGCGCTCGCCAAGGACAAAGGCGGTGACGCCCGCTGGAATTTCGGCATCTACATCTACAGCGAGGACGCCGACGAGGAGAACGAGACGAAGGAAGGCGGCAAGGACGCCGGCAAAGAGGGCGGTTCATGAGCCGGCCGCCGCTGATCTCCCGCCGTCTGCTGCTGATGGGATTCTGGCTCGCCGGCACGGCGATGGCCCGCGCACAGGTCAAGCGCGGCACCGACCAGGGCATCGGCGGCACCGGAATCACGCGCGGTGATGATCACGGCATCGGCGGTACCGGTATCGTCGGCGTGATCCAGCGCTTCGGCAGCATCTACGTCAACGGCGAACGCGTGACCTATGCCAGCGACGTTCCGGTCCGCATCGACGGCGAGCCCGCCAGCGCCAATGCCTTGCGCATCGGCCAGCTCGCGCGCGTGGTTGCGACCCGGCAGGCCGACGGCACGCTGGTCACGCGCAACATCGCGATCGCGAGCGAGGTCGCAGGGCCGGTCGAGCAGGTGAAGGGCAACGAGCTGACGGTGCTCGGCCAGAAGATCGTCACAGGCGACAAGGAGAGCAAGCTCCGCGCGGGCACGCAGGTCGCCGTCTACGGCCTGCGCCGCACCGATGGCGTCATCGTCGCAAGCCTGGTCGAGCCGCGGCGCGATACGGCCGCGCGCGTCACGGGCCTCGTCGAGCGCGGGCCTGAGGGTCTGCATATCGGCGGCTTGAGGCTGAACGGTGTCGATCCGCTGCTGGTCGGCCAGCGAGTCCAGATCGAGGGCAGCGCGAGCCAGGGCGCGATGCAGGCTGTGCGCACGCGGATCGACGATTTCTCGGACCTCGTCGGTGCGAGCCGGCTGTCGATCGAGGCCTATGTGCAGCGGTCGGGCGCCAACCTCCAACTCGGCTCGGGGCTGATCGCCCGCGACGGCTCACGCTTCGGGCCCGCGGCGGGCGAAGCGCGCATGGTGGTCAACGGCGTGTTCGACCGCTCGCGCGGCCTTCAGCTCGATTCAGCCCAGGCGGTCAGTCAATTCCCGGGCGCGCCGCGGCAGGCGCCCGGTGGCATCGGCCATCCCAACCGGTCGCCGGGCGGCTCGATCCTGCATCCGAACAGCAGCACGCCGAATCCGACCGGCGGTCAGCCTGGCCCGGCCGGGGCACCTGCTCCGGGATCGCCCCCCGGTGCAAATCCCGGCTCCGCGCCATCGGGGCCGAGTGGTCCGTCAGGTCCCGGCGGTTTTGGCGCGCCCGGTGGTAACCCGATGGGACCCGGTGGCGGCATGGGAGGCGGCGGCTTCGGAGGGCCCGGGGGCGGAATGGGCGGCCGGCGCTAGGGGAACCCAGGCCGCTCTTAGTGCATGGTGATCCGCGTTTCATCGTCTGCTTCCATCACCGGGCGGCACGCGCCTCGCCGTTCGTTCCGAGCCCGGCCGGATCCAGCTTCACCGCGTCATCGCCCGTCGCCGCGGAATGGTCAGCCGCAAGCAGAATGTAGAACGCCGGCACCACGAACAGCGTGAACAGCGTTCCAATCGAAAGTCCGGAGGCGATCACCAGGCCCATGTTGAAGCGCGAGGCTGCGCCGGCGCCGGACGCGGTGATCAACGGCATCACGCCGATCACCATGGCCGCGGTCGTCATCAGGATCGGGCGCAGCCGGATCGCGGTCGCTTCGATGACGGCCTCGCGCTTGGAGCGGCCGGCATGCTGCAACTCGTTGGCGAATTCGACGATCAGAATGCCGTGCTTGCTGATCAGCCCCATCAGCGTCACGAGGCCGACCTCGGTGTAGATATTGAGGCTCGCACCCTTGATGCCCAGCATGATGAAGATCAGCGCCCCAGCAATCGACATCGGCACCGAGACCAGGATGATCAGGGGATCGCGGAAACTCTCGAACTGCGCCGACAGCGCCAGGAAGATGATGATCAGGGCAAATCCGAAGGTGGCGGCGAAACCGGATGATTCCTGGATGAATTGCCGCGACTGCCCGCCATAGTCGATGGTGTAGCCTTTGGGCAGCGTGCGGTCCGCGATCTCCTTCAGCGTCGCGAGCGCTTCTCCGGTGATCACACCGGGCATGGCCACTCCGGAAATGGTGGCGGCATTGATCTGCTGGAAATGGTTCAGCGATTGCGGAACCGTGGTCGTTTTCAGCGACGCGACCGTCGACAGCGGAACAGACGTGCCGTCCGAGGTCTTGATGTAGTAGTTCAGCACCTGATCGGCGTTCAGTCGCTGGCGCTGCTCGACCTGGGGAATGACCTTGTAGGAACGGCCGTCCAGGCCGAAATAGTTGACATAGCCGCCGCCCAGCATATTGCCGAGCGCGCCGCCGACATCGCTGAGCCTCAGCCCGAGTTGTGCGGTCTTTTCGCGATCGATCACCACAGAGGTTTGCGGCTGGTCGACCTTCAGGTCGTTGTCGAGGAAGATGAACTTGCCGCTTTTCAGGGCCTCGGCGGTGAACGCCTTCGCGATGCCGTCGAGCCGGTCGAACGGGTCGGTGGTCTGGATCACGAACTGGATCGGCAGGCCGCTCGCTCCGGGCAGCGGCGGCAATTGGAACGCCACGATCTTGGCGCCGGCAATCCCCGTCATCTCCTGCTGAAGCACCGGCTGCAGTTCCGCCGCCGTCTTGTCGCGCTTGTCCCAGGGCTTGAGCACCCAACCCGCAATCGAACTGCCGACGAGATCGAGCTGAAACATGCCCGCGGTTTCGGCATGGGTGGAGATGCGCCGGTAGACCTCGGCGGAATACAGCAGCTTCTGCTGCAGCGTTGCGTTCGGTGCCAGCGTCGACTGCATCAGGATCGCCCCCTGATCCTCCTCCGGCGCCAGCTCGTTCTTGGAGTTCGTATAGAGCCAGTAGATGCTGCTCAAGATCAGGGCGGCGAACACGACCGTGACCGGAATTGTCGTCAGGCTGGCGGCGAGCAAGCGCCGATATCGATGTTGCAACGTCTCCATCCGCGCATCGATGAACGCGACGATGCGGTCGTCGAGCGTCGGCGTACCCGTCTTCGGCGGCTTGAGGATGAAGGCGCAGCACATCGGCGTGAGCGTCAATGCGATGACGGCCGACACCGCAACGGCGCCAGCAAGCGTAAAGGCGAATTCGGTGA
The DNA here is from genome assembly GCF_018130765.1 of Bradyrhizobium iriomotense. Classification (GTDB taxonomy): domain Bacteria; phylum Pseudomonadota; class Alphaproteobacteria; order Rhizobiales; family Xanthobacteraceae; genus Bradyrhizobium; species Bradyrhizobium iriomotense_A. The sequence continues at coordinate 399,478 of NZ_JAFCJZ010000001.1, read as the reverse complement.
AGAGCGCTCCGGTCAAGCCGCCCTGGAATCCGATCGGCACGTAGACCGCGATCAGCACGACGGTCATGGCCACGATAGGACCTGAAAGCTCCCGTGCGGCGATGATCGCCGCCTGCAACGGCTTTGTGCCCTCGGCCAGATGCCGGTTGACGTTCTCGACGACGATGATGGCGTCATCGACCACGAGACCGATTGCGAGCACCAGCGCCAGCAGCGTCAGGAGGTTGATCGAGAAGCCGAGCGCCAGCAGCATGGTGAAGGTGCCGACCAGCGATAGCGGGATGGCGATCACGGGGATCAGCACCGAACGCCATGAGCCGAGGAACAGGAACACCACCGCGGTGACGATCAGAAGAGCTTCGAGCAAGGTGTGGATCACCTCGTCGATGGAGCTGTTCACGAATTCGGTGGAGTCGTAGATGATCTCGGAATTCAGTCCCTCCGGCTGCTGCGCCTTGATGTCGGGATAGACGGCGCGGACGCCTTTGATGACGTCGAGGAGGTTGGCGTTTGGCGCCACCTGGATGCCGATATAGACCGCGCGCTTGCCGTTGAATCCGACCGACGATTCGTAATCCTCGGAGCCCAGGGTGACGTTCGCCACATCGGAGAGCTTGACGTTGGACGCGCCCGCCTGCTTGACCACGAGGTCGCGAAACTCCTGCAGCGATTTCAGGTTGGTCGCCGCCGTCAGGTTGACCTGCACCATCTGGCCCTTGGTGGTGCCAAGCCCGGCAATGTAGTCGTTGCCCGACAGCGCGGTCGATACATCGGACGCGGTCAGCCCGTATGCCGCAAGCTTGATCGGATCGAGCCAGGCGCGTAGCGCGAAGGTCTTGTTGCCGAGCAGTTCAGCGGTCTGCACGCCGGGCACGGCCTGCAGTTTGGGTTGCACCACACGGATCAGATAGTCGGTGATCTGGTTCGGCGCCAGCGCGTCGCTGCTGAAGCCGAGATACATGGCATCGATGGTCTGACCGACCTTGACCGTAAGCACCGGCTGCTGGACGCCGCTCGGAAGCTGATTGAGCACCGAGTTCACCTTGGTATTGATCTCGGTCAGTGCCTTGCCGGAATCGAAGTTCAGCCGCAGGTTGACCGTGATGGTCGAGGTGCTGGGCTGGCTGGTCGACGTCATGTAGTCGATGCCATTGGCCTGGGCGATGGCATTTTCGAGCGGCGTCGTGATGAATCCTGCGACGATTGCCGGATCCGCGCCGTAGTACGTCGTCGTGACGGTGACGATCGCATTCTGCGTTCGCGGATATTGCAGGATGGGCAGCGAAGTCATCGACTTCAGACCCAGCACCAGGATCATCAGGCTGACGACGATGGCAAGCACCGGTCGGCGAATGAAGATGTCGGTAAAGGACACGTTCTGCCTCCTTACTGATCGGCGGGGGCCGGATTGGGGTCGTTCGCCAGGGGAATGGAGTTGTCGACCTTCAGCAGGGTGCCGTTGCGCAGCTTGATCTGGCCTGCGGTGACGACGGTTGCGTCCCGATCGAGGCCCGAGATCACGGCCACCTGATCGCCACGGGTGGCGCCGGTCTTGATGAAGGTCTGGCGGGCCACCAGGCCCTGCTTGCCCGGTGCCTCGCTCTTGACGGCGAGAAACACCGACTCGCCATAGGTGTTGTAGACGATGGCGGTCTGCGGCAGCGTGAGATAGCTCGCGGTTTGGCCGACACGGACATCGATCCGTGCGAACATGCCGGGCAGAAGCTTGCGATCCGCATTGTCGAAAATCGCGCGGACCTGAACGTTGCGGCTGGTTTGATCGACCTTGGAATTGAAGGCCTGAACGACTCCCTTGAAATTGCGGTCCGGAAAGGCGTCGATGCGAGCCGTGACCTCCTGTCCGACTCTGACCTGGTCGACGGCCTGCTGCGGTAGCGTGAAGTCGACAAAGAGACGGTCGAGCGCCTGTAGCGTGACGATGGTGGTGCCCGCGGTCAGATATTGGCCGACATCGACCTGACGCACGCCGAGGCGCCCGGCGAACGGTGCCCTCAGCGTCTTTTGATCCACCAGCGCCTGTTGCTGGGCGACCAGGGCCAGCGCGTTGCGCTCATTCACGACGTCATTGTCGACCGTCGCCTGGCTGACTGCGTTGATCTTCAACTGGCCCTGATCGCGCCGCAACGTGATGGCAAAGCCTTCGGCGGTGGCCTGCAACGAGTGCAGCTTGGCGACGTCGTCCTCTTTGCGCAGGTCGAGCAAGGCATCTCCGACGGCGACATCCTTGCCGGATTCGAAATGAATGCTGTCTACGATGCCGGACTGTTGCAGCGAGAGATCGGCGCCGTTCACGGCGCGAAATGTGCCGATGGCGGTCAATGCCGACTGCCAGTCGCTGAACTGCGCAGCGGTCGTCGACACCGTCTGTGGCGGATCAGCGAGCGCGGCCATGGCCTGCTTGATCATGCCGGCGCGGAAACTGACGAACCAGGAGAGGGCGGCGAATATCGCACCGACGACACACAGCATGATGATCATGCGCTTCAACATGGCTTTGGGCTTTCGCATCAGTTGGCTGGCGGGGGCGGTGGTGCCGGCAGGGCCCCGGCGGGAACGAATATCGCGGCAATGCCCGCGGGCTTTGCCTCGGCTGCGGGAGTTTCATCGACGCGATTCCACCAGCCGCCACCGAGTGACTGGTACAGCGCCACGGTGTCGGCATAACGCGAGGCCTGCGCCTTCACGCGGTTGATCCGCGCCGTCAGCAGCGTCTGTTCGGCGTTGATAACGGAGATGAATGTGGTGGAACCGGCCTTGAACTGGGCCTGCGACATCTTCAGGCTTTCGGCCGCGGTATTTTCCGCGTCGACCTGCGCCTTCAGCAGCGCTGCGTCCGACTGGATCGCGCGCAGCGCGTCAGCAACGTTCTGGAACGCGGTGATCACGGTCGAGCGATATTGCGCGCTGCTCTGCTCCAGAGCCGCGACCTTGGACTCCTTGGTGTGGAAGAGGGAGCCAGCATCGAAGATCGGTCCCGTAATGCTGGCGGCCACGCTCCAGGCGATGGTTTGCGGACCGTAAAGCGCCGACAGCGCCAGCGCGGAGCTGCCGCCCGAGGCGGACAGCGTCACGTTCGGCAGCATATTGGCCGTGGCGACACCGACATTGGCGCTGGCCTGATGCACCTGGCTTTCCGCGGCACGGATGTCCGGGCGCTGCCGCACCAGCAGCGACGGGACGCTGACCGGAAGGTCGCGCGGCAGGCGCAGATTTGCCAGCGGGACCACCTCACCTTTGTCCTGGCTCGGCAGCCGACCGAGATAGGCCATCAACTGATTGCGATTCTGCGCACGCGACTTCTGCAGTGGCGGCAAGGTTGCGACCGTCTGCGCAAGCTGCGCCTTCTGTGTCAGCACGTCGCTGTTGGAGACGGCGCCCAGCGCGAACTGCTGTTCGAGCAACGCGACGAGCTGGCGCTGACCGTCGATCTGTTCCTGGGTAACCCGAATCTGCGCCGCATAGGACGCATCGCTGATCGCGGCCGTCACGACGTTTGCCGTCAATGTCAGGTAGGTCGCCTCGAGTTGGAAGCGCTGGTAGTCGGCATTGGCAAGATCAGCCTCGATTCCGCGCCTCTTGCCGCCGAAGATGTCCGGCGTGAACGAAACCGGGACCGAGGTGTTGTAGAGGGTGTAGAGGGATGCCGGTCCGGTCTGTCCGGATTGTGCCGGCGACACCTGATTGCGTGTCACGCTGGCGCTGCCGGTGCTCGACGGCAGCAGCGCACTGGTGTCTGCCGCCGCAACCTCGCGAGCCTGACGCAACGCCGCCTGTGCTGCCGCGAGGTCGGGATGGTTATCGATCGCCTCCCGGACGAAGGCTTCGATCTGCCGTGAGCGAAACACCTGCCACCAGACTGCCGGCACGTCCGAGCCGCTCACGAAGCGTTGCGCTGTACCGCCTTGCCCGCCCGCGGCCGGGGTCGCGGCCAGTCCGCCCGCCGTGTAGCCGGTCACCGCCGGCGCAGCTGGCGTTTCGAAATCCGGGCCGACCGCGCAGCCGCCCAAGGAGATCGTGGCCTGAACCAGAGGAATTAAGCCTCCTATGCGGAGAAATGTTCTGAACGACATCCGGGTCCTGCATAAAACTGAACCGTTCAGTACTTGACGGGGTCATTGAGTCTTGTCAACAGTACTGAACTGTTTAGTTTTATGACAACCGTGTGAGTTGCTCTTTCAAGTTGTTGATGCGCGGTCATTGTGCACCTCGATACCGACCACACCGATTCTCGAGCTGACGGAGAGCTGACATTGATCGAGACGATCGCCCCTGCTGCTCCTGAGCAGTCGAACGTACCGGCGGGCCGCAAGATGGACATCGTCACCCGTGCGGCGTGGCAGATGTTTCTCGACCAGGGATTTTCCGCGACCAGCATGGACGCCATCGCGAAAGCCGCCGGCGTCTCGAAGGCCACGCTCTATGCGTATTTTCCGAGCAAGGAGGCCTTGTTCGCTTCTTTAATCGTTGCGGAGTGCGAGAGCCTGCAACGCGACTTGCCGCTGCCCCAACTGTCGGCTGGACTGTCCGAGGCGCTGCGCACATTCGCCAGGCAGTACCTGAGCGCTTTCATTCATGGAAAGGACTTTGCTTTCGTCCGCATCATCGCCAACGAGAGCGGCCGGTTTCCTGTGCTCGCCCGGCTCTTCTATGAAAGCGGGCCGCAGGCGACGATTCGACGACTATCCGGATTTCTCGAGGAAGCCAGGGCCAAGAAGCTGCTCGAATTCGACGATCCGATGGAAGCCGCCACACAATTCCTGTCCCTGATCCGCGGCGAACTGCCACTGATGATCGTCCTGGGTCTCAGCGAGCTCACCGAAAAAGCGGTCGAAGAGGGAATCGAGGCCGGGCTCAAATTCTTCCTGAAGGCGTGCCAGGCTCGTGTCTGATGCACGTTTGCACGGCAAAGCCCGGACCTAGCCTGCGCTAAGCCGCACGCCTGCGCGCAGGAATTTTTGCGGATCGACCGCCTCGCCGTCGATGCGGGTCTCATAGTGCAGATGCGGACCGGTGGAGCGGCCGGTCGAGCCGACGAGACCAACGACCTGGCCGATCTTCACGATCTCGCCGACCTTGACGCTGATCTCGGAGAGATGGCCGTAGCGGGTCGAAAGCCCGTTGCCGTGATCGACCTCGACCATGCGGCCGTAGCCGCCGGACCAGCCGGCCGAGACCACCTTGCCATAGGCGGTGACGCGGACGGGATCGCCGGTGGCGGCGCGGAAGTCGAGGCCGGTGTGCATCGCGGGCCGGCCCAGGAAGGGATCGCTGCGCACGCCGAAACCGGAGGTGAACTCGACCTCGCCAATGACGGGCTTGCGATAGGGCACGAGCGCCAGCGTGCGGTTGAGCCGGTCCAGCTCGGCGCGTGTCGTGTTGATGCGATTGAGCTGCTTCTCGAACGGGCCGGCATTGGCCGTCAGCTTGACCGGGACGAACGGTCCGCCCATGGCGCTGCGCGGCACGGCGGCTTCGAGACTGGCGAGATTGAGACCGAGATCGCTGACGACGCCGCGCATCCGGCGCATCCGCGAATCCATGCCGTCCTCGACGGCGCTAAGCGCCGCTATCTGGCGGCGCTCGACCTGGTCGAGCGAGGTGGTGAGCCGGATCAGGACATTGTCGAAACCCTGGTTCTTGGCGAACTGGCTGGTCTGCGGAGCCAGGGCGGCGGGCGCGCGCGATTCGAGTCGTGCTTCGCGATCCGGCGGTGCCACGAAGATTACGGTGTCGCTGATCGGCGACGGTTTCGGCGTGCCCTGCGTCGCGCCTTGGCCGGCATCGCCGCGCTGCGGCGCCGCGCGCGGGATCGATCCGGTCACGTCAGGCATGGCGCCCAGCGCCGTCGCCCGGGACTCCAGCGCCGTCTGCCGCTTCATGATCTGGTCGAGCTTCTGGTCGAACTGCTCCTGGTCGAGCAGCTGGCGGCTGGTGGTGCGGTCGACCTTGGCCCGCAGCTCGGCGATGCGGTCCTCATAGGCGTATTGCATCTCGGCCTGGCGGGCGATCAGCCGGGTCAGCACGTCGTCGCGGAAAGCGAAATAGGTGGCGGTCGCGGCCGACCACAGGCCGAGCAGCACGATGGTGCCGACCACGATCCAGAACACGACCGGGCCGAGGCGAACCTGCTTGCCGTGATGGACGATGGTGTAGGCGTCGTCGGCGTCGGGGAGGGGAAGCGCGGCGGCCGCCGCGACAGCTACGGGACGCCGGTGAAAAGCCCGTCCGTGGTCGTGGGGATGATGCTGGGGGTACTGCGAATATTGGGCAGAACTTTTCGACATCGGCACTCCCGGCGCCGGTCGGATGGGTTCCTTGCGGCCTAATTGCCGCAGCAATCTGGGCCGGTCATGGTTAATTTTCCGGAAACGGAACCGCGAGAACTTAACGGGCTGGTTAAAGACTTCTTGCCGCTTCCAGCACCTGATCGGCATGGCCGTCGACCCGGACGTTGCGCCAGACCTTGGCCACCTTGCCGTCGTTTCCGACCAGCACCGTGGTGCGAAGAATCCCGAGGAAGCTCTTGCCATACATGGATTTTTCGCCCCAGGCGCCATACGCCTCCAGCATCTCGTGCTTTTCGTCCGAGATCAGGGGGACCCCGAGGCTGTGCTTGTCGCGGAACTTCTCCTGGGCCTTTAACGAATCCGCGGAGACGCCGAGCACGGCGGCACCGGCGTCGGCGAAGGCGCCTGCAAGGCGCGTGAAGTCGATGGCCTCCCGGGTGCAGCCGGGGGTGTCGGCACGGGGATAGAAGAACAGGACGAGCTTCCGGCCGGCATAGTCCGACAGCGTCGCCACGCCGCCACCATCGCGAGGCAGGCGGAAGGCGGGCGCCTTCTGACCTTCGGCCAAGACCGGCTTCGCCGCAGGCCGCGCCGATTTGGAGGAATTTAACTGTTTCGATGCGGCCCCATGCGATGCTGTCTTTGCTATGGTCGCGGTTGATTTGCTGGCCGGTGTCCGCTGTGTTTTCGCGGCCTTTGTTTGAGTCGTTGTCCTGGTTTTCGGGGCCTTCTTTTTAGCTGTTGGACTGCCGGAGGGCGTTTTGGGCGATTTCTTTCGGGATTTCTTGGACATACGCCTTCCTTTCGACGCTTTCGGCGGGTCAACCGAAGCGGTATTGCAGCTCTCGTCCGGTGTGCCGGAATCGCGCCCTTGGCTGGGCAAGTCTGACGACGCCGGAGTATGGTTACAAGGAATTCCACGCACCACCCCACTGCTCGTTGAACGCGCTCCCGGGGCGAAATGACGAACAGCAGGAATATTCGAGGTATGGCGGCAGTGCCGGCGCAGGGGGCTTCGCGTCCCGTGGACGGCTGCGGTCCCGGCGGCGCTCAATCCTACGATGGGCGCCTGTATCGAGAGGCAATGGCAAGGAATACGTCGCCCCAGGATTACAATCGGGATTTCGATCGGCGCGGCGGCCAACCTGAGCCGCAGGAATGGGACGAGGCCGACTGGGATCCGGATCAGGAAGCGGCGGCGGGCCATCGGGCGCGCCGGCTGTTGTCACGTTCCAATTCGGGCTTCCATCGCTTTGGTGACGGGTTCGGGTCGCTGCGCCGTTGGCTGGGCGGCGGTCGCTGGCTGAAGCGGCTGGCTGTCGTCGTCGGCGCCCTCATCGTCATCTTCATCGGCTGTTTCGGTGCGCTGTGGTGGCGGCTCGGCGCCGGACCCATCAATCTCGACATCGCAACGCCCTGGCTTGCCGCCGCCATCGAGGACAATATCGGCCACGGCAACACGGTGGAGGTCGGCGGCACCCAGATCGAGCGCGCCGGGCGGGTCCGTATCGCCGTGCGCATCCGCGACATCATCGTGCGCGACCGCGACCATGCCATCGTCGCCAGCGCCCCGAAGGCCGAGGTGAGGCTGTCGGGGGCGGGCCTGCTGATGGGGCATCTGCGCGCGGAAAGCCTCAATCTCGTCGACGCCGAACTCGCGATCCGCATCGCGCCCGACGGCACCGTCACGGTTTCGGCCGGCGACACCGCAAAGCCGCTGGCCACCGGCGTGGCCTCCAAGAAGGATGCCGGCCTGCCGCCGACCTTCCCGCGCAATGGCGTGCCGCCGCCGCCCTTCGCCACGGCGCCGGCGGGCCAGGACCCGTCTCAAGCCGCGCCCCAGGCCACCGCGCAGAGCGGCATTCTCCAGGGCCTCGACTGGCTCGACAGTCTGAGCATGACCGGCCTCGACGGTCAGAACCTCAACGAGATCGGCCTGAAGAACGGCAATCTGATCGTCGACGATCAGCAGCGCGGCAGCAAATGGAGCTTTGAGAACATCACGCTCAGCCTGCGCCGGCCGAGCCATGGCGGCGTCGCGCTCAGCCTCGGCGAAGAGGGGGCGCGGCCGTGGATGCTGCGCGCCACGATCGGTCCCGCCGAGAATGGCGTGCGCTCAGTCGACATCAAGGCCGACAAGGTCTCGACCTCCAACATCCTGCTGGCGCTGCGGGTGAAGGATCTCACCTATACCGCCGATCTGCCGCTGACCGGCGAGCTCAAGGGCGAGCTCGGCCGCGATGGCGTGCCGACCTTCTTCCGCGGCAAGATCGCGGTCGGCGCGGGCAACATCATCGACACCGATACGCCCGATTATCCGATGGCGATCGATTCCGCCGAGATCAATGTCGAGTGGGACGCCAACCGGCGGGTGCTGGTCGCCCCCTTCAAGGTCCTCTCCGGCGCCAACCGTCTGACGCTTCTGGCCCATGTCGAGCCGCCCAACGGCAACATCAACGACTGGCAGCTCGGCTTCAGCGGCGGATCGATCCTCCTCGGCGGCATCGACAACGAGCCGCCGCTTGTCTTCAACCGCATTGCGATCGGCTTTCGCTTCGACACCGACCACAAGCGCCTGCTGCTGACCCAGGCCGACATCTCCAACGGCGAGATCGGCGTCGCCGGCACCGGCGCCATCGACTATTCGGGCGAGCCGCGGCTCACGCTCGGCTTTGCGGGAACGCCGATGTCGGCCTCCGCGCTCAAGCGGATGTGGCCGACGTTGATCGTTCCCGAGTTGCGCGAATGGGTGATCGAGCGGATCGAGCGCGGCACGCTCCAACGCATCGAGATCGGCATCAACTCGCCGGTGAAGAACCTTCCCCGCAAGGGGCCGCCGATCCCCGACGACGGCCTGTCGGTCAACATCGTCGCGAGCGGCGTCGCAGTCCGCCCGGTGGACGGCATGCCTGTGGTGCATGATGCCGACCTCAAGGCGCGCGTGACCGGACGCACTGCGACGGTGAATATCGGGCAGGGAATTGCCGACACCCCGGCCGGTCGCAAGATCACGATCTCCGACTTCACCTTCGAGGTGCCTGACATGGCGCCGAAGCCGTCGCCTTCGCGCACCAGATTCCGCGTCGACGGTCCCGTGCCTGCGGCGGCCGAGATGCTCTCGAACGATCGTCTGAGCGATCTGTCGGCGACCGTGGTCGATCCCAACACCAGCAAGGGAACGTTCTCGGCCAACATCCAGCTCGGCATGCCGGTCAAGGGCGAATTGACCAAGTCCGACACGACCTACGCCGTCACCGCCGATCTCAACGGCTTTGCCGCCGACAAGCTGGTGATGGGCCAGAAGCTCGAGGCCAACAACCTGAAGATCGTCGCCAATACCCAGGGCTATCAGGTCAAGGGCGACGTCAAGATCAACGGGCAGGCCGCCTCGCTCGACTACCGCAAGCCGGCCGAGGGCGATGCCGACGTCAGATTGCAGGCGACGCTGGACGATGCGAGCCGCGCGCGCCTCGGCTTCGATCTCAGCCCTGCTGTTAGTGGCTCGGTACCGATCAAGGTGTCGGGCAAGATCGCCGGCAGTCCCGACGCGACGACGAAGCTCGGCATCGAAGCCGATCTGACCTCGGTGAGGCTCGACAACATCTTGCCCGGCTGGGTCAAGTTACCGGGCAAGTCGAGCAAGGCGACGTTCAAGGTAGTGCCGACCGCGCAATCAACGCGCCTCGAGGACATCGTGATCGAAGGCGGCGGCGCTTCGATCAAGGGCTCGCTGGAAGTCGATCCGAATGGCGACCTCCTGAACGCGAACTTCCCGACCTACGCGCCGTCTGACGGTGACAAGGCGTCGTTGAAGGTCGAGCGCAGCCAGGATGGCGTGGTGCGCGGCACCATGCGCGGCGACGTGTTCGACGGCCGCGGCTTCCTGAAGTCGGCGATCTCAGGCAATTCCAAGGACGATGCCAAGAGCAAGATGAAGAACGTCGATTTCGACATCGATGTGAAGCTCGGCGCGGTCGCCGGCTTCAACGGCGAGGCGATGCGCAGCGTCGATGCCAAGATGTCGCGGCGGGGCGGTGCCGTCAAAGCCTTCACGCTGAGCGGCAAGATCGGCCGCGACACGCCTGTTGCGGCTGATCTGCGCGGCGGCCGCGCCCAGGGCAACCGCGAGGTGATCTACCTCCAGACCAACGATGCCGGCGCGCTGCTGCGCTTCACCGACACCTACACCAAGGCGGTCGGCGGTCAGATGGTGGTGGCGATGGAGCCGCCGACCTCGGAGCCGAACACCTCGCGCGAGGGCCTCATCAACGTGCGGGACTTCACGGTGAAGGGCGAGGCGCAGCTCGAGCGCGTCGCCGCGGGCGCTCCGAACGGCACCGGGAACGGCGTCTCCTTCAGCGCGCTCCGCGCCGAGTTCATCCGCCAGAACGGCGCGCTGACGATCCGCGACGGCGTGGTCAAGGGCCCGATGATCGGCGCCACCATCGAGGGCTCGATCGACTATCCCGGCAACCAGGTCTGCATGAGCGGCACCTTCGTGCCGATGTACGGGTTGAACAATATGTTCGGACAGATTCCGGTGCTCGGGTTGTTCCTGGGGGCTGGCGACAAAGAGGGACTGATCGGCGTGACCTACGAGGTCGTCGGCACGCCGGCCGCGCCCGTGATGCGCGTCAATCCGGTCTCGGCCATGGTGCCGGGCGTGTTCCGCAAGATATTCGAGTTCAACACCGGCAAGCAGAACACGCCGTTCGAGGAATTCCCCTCGCAGTCCAACGACGGCTCGACCGGCTCGACGCGCCAGCTGTCGAGCGGCTGCAGCCTCGCGCGGCGATAGGAGCGGGGCTCAAGCGCCCCGCTCGGCATGACGCTGTGGAGCCTTCAGTGCCCGCAGCTCACGCCGCGCGCACGCCCTTCAGGAACGTGCCGACTTCGCCGGAGAGCTGCTCGGCCTGCTTGGAGAGGTTTGAGGCAGCGGCGAGCACCATGCCGGCAGCGTTGCCGGTCTCGTTGGCGGCGGTGGAGACGCCGCCGATATTGGTGGTGACTTCCTTGGTCGCTTCCGCCGTCTGCGAGACGCTACGGGCGATCTCGGCAGTCGCTGCTCCTTGCTCCTCGATGGCCGCGCCGATCGAGGTGGCGATGCGGCTGACCTCCTCGATGGTGGCGGTGATGCCGCCGATGGCGTCCACGGCCTCCCTGGTCGCGCCCTGGATCTGCGCGATCTTGTCGCCGATCTCGCGGGTGGCCTCCGCGGTCTGGCTCGCCAGCGACTTCACCTCGGAGGCGACGACGGCAAAGCCGCGGCCGGCTTCGCCCGCACGTGCCGCCTCGATGGTGGCATTGAGCGCGAGCAAATTGGTCTGGGCTGCGATGCTGGAGATCAGCTCGGCGACGTGCTCGATCTGCTGGGCGCCGTCGGAGAGGGCCCGCACGATGGTGTCGGTGCGGCGGGCGCTGTCGACGGCGCGGCCGGTCACCTCGGCCGATTGCGCGACCTGTCGGCTGATCTCGGTGATGGAGGAGGAGAGTTCTTCCGCAGCGGAGGCCACGGTCTGGACGCGCTGGCTGGCTTCATTGGCGGCCGAGCCGACCACCGCGGCGCGGCGGTTGGTGCCTTCGGCGGTCGATGACATCGACTTGGCGGTGGTCTCGAGCTCGCCGGAGCCGGAGGCCATCAGGCCGACGAGCTGGCCGACGGACGCATCGAAGCGGTCGGCAAGCGCAATCAGAGCCTCGCGCTTCTCCTGCTCGCTGCGCGACTTGGCGGCGACCTGCTCGGCCTCCAGATTGCGCGCCGTCAGCGCGGTCTGGCGCAGGATCTCGAGCGTCTCGGCCATGCGGCCGATCTCGTCGCCGCGGCCGGTCTCCTCGACCGGCTTGTCGATGGCGCCTTCGGAAATCGCCTGCATGCGGTTCTTCTGGCGGTCGAGCGCGCCGAGCACGTCGCGGGCGATCAGCCAGGACAGCGTCGCCATCAGCAGCATCAGGCCGACGCCGATTGCGGCGAGCTCCAGCGTCAGGGCGCGCACGTCAGCGTCGATGTCGTCGACATAGAGGCCGTAGGCAAGCGCGACGTTCCACGGCGCAAAGTAGCGGGCGAACACCAGCTTGCGAACCGGAACGGTTTCGCCCGGACGCGGGAAAAGATAGGACAGGATGGCGCCTTCAGGCGCCTGTCTGGCCGTATTGACGGTGGCATCGCCGATCACGATGCCATTGGCATCCTTGATGCCGTTGTTCTTGCCCTCGAGCTGAGGCGCGCCGCCATTCATCATCACGGTTGAATCGGCGGTGTAGACGACGGGATAGCCCTGGCCGCCGCCAAACTTCATCTGCCGGCCGCGCAGCTTGAACTGGGCCTGCGCATCGGCCAGCGTCATCTTGCCGGCGGCGACCTCGTCATGAAGCGATTGCGCGAAGCCGTGCAGCAGATCGACCGCCGTCTGCATCTGGCGCGCGCGATCGTCGAGCATGCGGGTCTTGCTGAGATAGGCGGAGGCAACGATGAGCGCGGTGACCGTGAGCGCCGCGAGACAGACCATGCTGGCGAGCTTGGTGCGGATCTTCAGGTGACTGAGCAGCTTCATGACGGCCTCGGGAACGGTTGTAGAATGCTTGTTCTCGCGCAGCCGTATCAGGAAGTTCTTACCATTCCTGAACGCAGGGGCTGGTGCGTTGAGGCGCGCCGCAATCCGCGCAGCCGTGGACACGCATATGCAGGCGCGAGGCCGACGCCTGCGGCGACGTGTCTAGAAATTAGAGATCGTGCTCGTGTTTAAGCGGTCGAGCGCCGGCTTAATCGATGCATCGATTCGTCGATGCATCGTCGCGTTCCACAGATGTCGCGCGGCTCACGCCGCGCGCACGCCCTTCAGGAACGTGCCGACTTCGCCGGAGAGCTGCTCGGCCTGCTTGGAGAGGCTGCTAGCCGCGGCGAGCACCATGCCGGCGGCGTTGCCGGTCTCGTTCGCAGCGGTGGAGACGCCACCGATATTGGTGGTGACCTCCTTGGTCGCTTCCGCCGTCTGCGAGACGCTACGGGCGATCTCGGCAGTCGCTGCTCCTTGCTCCTCGATGGCGGCGCCGATCGAGGTGGCGATGCGGCTGACCTCCTCGATGGTGGCGGTGATGCCGCCGATGGCGTCCACGGCCTCCCTGGTCGCACCCTGGATCTGGGCGATCTTGTCGCCGATCTCGCGGGTGGCTTCCGCGGTCTGGCTCGCCAGCGATTTCACCTCGGAAGCGACGACGGCAAAGCCGCGGCCGGCTTCGCCGGCACGGGCCGCCTCGATGGTCGCGTTGAGCGCGAGCAGGTTGGTTTGAGCTGCGATGCTGGAGATCAGCTCGGCGACGTGCTCGATCTGCTGGGCGCCGTCGGAGAGGGCGCGCACGATGGTGTCGGTGCGGCGGGCGCTGTCCACCGCACGTCCCGTGACTTCGGCCGATTGCGCGACCTGGCGGCTGATCTCGGTGATGGAGGAGGAGAGCTCCTCGGCGGCAGCGGCGACGGTCTGCACGCGTTGGCTGGCTTCGGTGGCGGCCGAGCCGACCACGGCGGCGCGGCGGTTGGTGCCCTCGGCGGTGGATGACATCGACTTGGCGGTGGTCTCGAGCTCGCCGGAGCCGGAGGCCATGAGGCCGACGAGCTGGCCGACGGAGGCATCGAAGCGGTCGGCGAGAGCAATCAGGGCCTCGCGCTTCTCCTGCTCGCTGCGGGATTTGGCGGCGACCTGCTCGGCCTCCAGATTGCGTGCTGTCAGCGCGGTCTGCCTGAGCACTTCGAGCGTCTCGGCCATGCGGCCGATCTCGTCGCCGCGGTCGGTCTCTTCGACCGGCTTGTCGATGGCGCCTTCGGAAATCGCCTGCATGCGGTTCTTCTGGCGGTCGAGCGCGCCGAGCACGTCGCGGGCGATCAGCCAGGACAGCGTCGCCATCAGCAGCATCAGGCCGACGCCGATCGCAGCGAGCTCCAGCGTCAGGGCGCGCACGTCGGCGTCGATGTCGTCGACATAGAGGCCGTAGCTGATGGTCACGTTCCAGGGAGCGAATTTGCGCGTGAACACGGTCTTGCGCACGGGTTCGGTCTGGCCGGGGCGGGGATAGAGATAGGAGGCCACGCCGCCCTGCGCATTCTGATTGGCCGCGTTGAGGATGGCGTCGGCGATCAGGACGCCGTTGGAGTCGGTCGCGCCGGTGATCTTGCCTTCAAGCTGCTGGTTGGCGCCGTTCACGAACAGCGAGGTGTCGGGATTGTAGACGACGGGGTAGCCCTGGCCGCCGTTGAAGCTCATGCGGCGGCCGCGCTGGTGGAACTGGGCCTTGGCCTCGGCCTGCGTCAGCTTGCCGGCTGCGACCTCGTCCTGGAGCGATTGGGCGTAGTTGTAGAGCAGCTCCACCGCGGTCCGCATCTGCTGGACGCGGTCCTCCATCATGCGGCTCTTGCTCAGCACCGCCGATACGCCGATGATGGCCGTCACCGTGAGCGCCGCGAGGCAGACCATGCTGGCGAGCTTGGTGCGGATCTTCAGATGGCTGAGCAGCTTCATCGCGGCCTCTAGGACTGGTTGTTATTGCTCGCGTCGGTAGCATGAAGTTCTTACCAATCATGAATGGACGCGTGCGGCGCGCTGCCGCGCGCAACACCGTTCGCAGCCGGATGCGCAATCCTGCAGGCAAATCGCCGTGTTCTGGCGTCCGCCGCTGCGGACTGCCCGGGAAAATCGATGTTGGACTTTGGTAGCTACGGAGCAGGGCCGGACCCGCAATGAATCGATTCGTTCATCGCATCATCATGTCCGTGCTGCTCGTCGCGGCCCTCGTTCTCATCTGGAACGTGCTCGGGGCGCGTTAATGCGGCACCGGCGGGTGCGCCGGTGCCGCTGCTTGTGGGAGTGATCCGGGGGCGCCTTAGCGCCGCGCGAACGCGCCGCCGGCTGCGCCGCTCTCCTTGCCCAACGCGGCATCGACGCTGATCGGACCGCCGCCGGCGGCCGACAGGTAGAGGCAGGCGAAGCAGAACAGGATCGCTGCGGTGCCGCCATTGAGCAGCGGCAGGAACACCGGCGTTTCGCCCTTGAGCATGTGGCCCATGAAGTAGGCGAAGGCCATTTCACCCGAGAGGATGAAAGCGGCGAGGCGCGAGAACAGGCCGATCATCAACAGCCCGCCAACCACCAGCTCGATCGTCCCGGCCGCGCCGTAGAGCGACATCAGTTCGACTTTCGCGAACATCGGCACAGGCGGGAACTTGAACAGCTTGGCGATGCCGTACTGGAACAGCAAGAGGCCGGTGATGAAGCGAAACAGGCTCAGCAGAACCGGTTGAAAGCGAGAGAGAAAAGAAAAGTCCATTGGTTTGCCCTCCATCCAATGTAGCGACTTGGACCGCATTCGGTTCCTCCTCGCAAGCCACCCAGGATTGATTCCGCGCTGACATTTTTGTCATGTCGGACATAACACCGCAGGCCGGGGTTTCAGCCGCGTGTGATCCGCATTTTTTGCGCGTATTCGCGCCGGTCCCATCCGTAATTGTCCGGTGACGCGAATGCGATCAGGTTACCCCTGAGATACCTAGCGCCGCAAGGCGGGCACAATCAGAAATGGAATCATTCCGAGCACCACGCTCGCAAGTGCGAAGGCGAGCAGCGCGTTGTAGCCATGGGTTGCGTCATGGATCAGGCCGCCGCTCCAGGAGCCGAACGCCGAGCCGAGGCCGCTGCCGATCGAGATCGTGCCGTAGATGGTGCCCATGCGCTTGCCCTGGAAGATCCGCATCGCGGTCGCGCTGATCAGCGGGCCGCGCGAGCCCATCATGCTGCCGAAGCAGACGACGAAGCCGGTGAGCAGGAAGATGTTCGGCGAATATTGCAGCAGCCAGAGCAGGACGATGCCGAGGATCGAGATCGCGTAGCTCAAGAGCACGGACGGCCGGCGTCCGATCAGCCCGTCGAGCGCGGAGACGCCGAGCATGCCGAACACCAGCACGACGCCGGAGAAGCCCCAGGCGGTCGCGGCCTGGAGCGGTGGAAACCCGGCGTCGATCAGATAGGCCACGATTTGAGCTGCGATCGCATACATGCCGACGGCGGTGAAGAAGAAGGTCGAGAACAGCGCCCAGAAGGCGTGGTGGCGCATCGCGCGAAGCAGCGTCCAGCCGTTGTCGACGAAGTCAGGATCGGTCCTCTTCACGACATGCGGCGAGCCCGCAGCGAACAGCCGCCACGGCAGCAGCAGGAGCGGCACCAGCAGGCCCAATGCGGCAAAGCCGAACAGCTGGTAGGCGTCGCGCCAGCCGATGTGATCGATCAGCAGCTGCGAGGCCGGCAGCAGCGCCAGCACACCGCCGCCCATCGCCGAATACACCACCGACATCGCGGTCGGCAGGCGCGGCCCGAACCAGCGGCCGAGCAGGATCGAGTTCGGTACGATGCCGATGAAGGCGATGCCGATGCCGACGCAGAGGCCGATCGAGAGCTGGAACTGCCACAGATGCTGGGCGTGCGCCGCGATCAGGAAGGCCGCGCCGAGCAGCAGCAGGCCGAGCGCATAGACGATGCGCGGTCCGGAATGATCGAACAGGCGTCCGACGAAGGGGGCGGTGAGGCCGCTCGCAAGCCAGGTGAGTGAATAGACCGAAACGATCTGCGCACGGTCCCAGCCAAAGCTTTCCGAGATCGGCTTCAGGAACACCGTAAAGCTGTCGCCGAGCCCGCGTCCCAGTACGGCCAGTGTGAAGCAGAGCGCGAGCACGGTAAGCGCGATGCGCACGGCACCTTGCGGTGTCGCCGCGAGGCCGTCTTTGTTCGTCTCCCTGGGCGTGTTCTGGTCCATTGCCTGTCAGGGAGCGCGCATCGGCGCGCCCTGACAAGCATCAAAAGCTCATACGCCTATGCAGGCCTGATCAGGACGTGCTTCTTCTTGCCGAAGGACAGCTTGACCACGCCTTCCGGCGTCAGATTGGCCGCTGAGAGCGCCATCTTCTCGTCGGTGACGGGCGCGTCGTTGACGCGCAGGCCGCCGCCCTTGATCTGGCGGCGAGCCTCGCCGTTGGAGGCAACCAGGCCCGCCTTCACGAAGGCGTTGAGCACGCCGAGCCCTGCGTCGAGTTCGCCGCGCGGAATTTCCACGGTTGGGAGACTCTCCGCCAGCGCGCCTTCCTCAAAAGTGCGGCGCGCGGTTTCGGCTGCTTCGTTTGCTGCGTCGCGGCCGTGCAGCAGCGCGGTCGCCTCGGTCGCGAGCACCTTCTTGGCCTCGTTGATCTCCGAGCCGCCGAGCGCCTCGAGCTTCTTGATCTCGGCCATCGACAGCGTCGTGAACAGCTTCAGGAATTTGCCGACGTCGGCATCCTCGGTGTTGCGCCAGTACTGCCAGAAATCATAGGGCGAGAACTGGTCGGCGTTGAGCCACACCGCGCCTTGCGCGGTCTTGCCCATCTTGGCACCGGAGGCGGTCGTCAGCAGCGGCGTCGTCAGCGCGAACAGCTGATGGGTGCCCATGCGCCGGCCGAGATCGACGCCCATGATGATGTTGCCCCATTGGTCCGAGCCACCCATCTGCAATTTGCAGCCGGTGCGCTTGGCGAGCTCGACGAAGTCGTAGGCCTGGCAGACCATATAGTTGAACTCGATGAAGCTCATCTCGTGCTCGCGCTCGAGGCGCAGGCGCACGGAGTCCATCGTCAGCATGCGGTTGACCGAGAAGTGCCGGCCGACGTCGCGCAGCATCTCGATCCAGTTGAGTTTTGTGAGCCACTCCGCATTGTCGAGCATGATGGCGTCGCTCTTGCCATCGCCATATTTCAGCACTTTTGCGAACACGCCGCGGATCGATTCCTTGTTGGACTCGATCTCGGCGACGGTGCGGATCGCGCGCGTCTCGTCCTTGCCGGAGGGATCGCCCACCATGGTGGTGCCGCCGCCCATCAGGGTGATCGGCTTGTTGCCGGACTGCTGCAGCCAGTGCAGCATCATCATGGTCAGGTAGTTGCCGATATGCAGCGAGCGGGCGGTGCAATCGTAGCCGACATAGGCGGTCGCCTCGCCCTTGGCGGCGAGGGCGTCCAGCCCCTCGAAATCGGAGCATTGGTGGATGAATCCACGTTCCTGCAGGGTGTTGAGGAAATCCGATTTAAATGCAGTCATCTGTCGGCGTGCCTGACAATTCTTGGTTTACTGTTTCGGGAGCAATTTAAGTGTCTTCCGTGGGAACTCGGTTGCTGCCCGCCACTTGGCGCTGTGGCATTATAAGATGTGTCCCTCTGGCACAAGATCGGCATGCCGGAGGGGGTCTGTTGAGGACGCTGATCCATGATGTTGACGGCACTCGGTTTGATGAGCGGCACCTCGCTGGACGGGGTCGACGTCGCGCTGATCGAAACCGACGGAAAGCAGGTGAAGGCGTTCGGGCCGTCCGGCTACCGGCCCTATAGCCCGGCCGAGCGCAACCTGCTGCGCCAGGCGCTCTCCGAGGCGGTCCACCTGTCGCAGCGCCACGCCCGGCCGGGGATCCTGGCCGAGGCGGAGCGCGCGGTGACGCTGGCCCATGCCGAGGCGGTGGCCGCCTTCGTCGCCCAGAACCGGATGAGGCCGGAGGACATCGACATCGTCGGTTTCCATGGCCAGACCGTGCTCCACCGTCCCGAGAAGCGGCTGACGGTGCAGATCGGCGATGCACCGGCGCTCGCCAGGGCGATCCATATTCCCGTGATGTACGACTTCCGCGCCGCCGACGTCGAAGCCGGCGGGCAGGGCGCGCCGTTCGTACCGGTCTACCACCGGGCGCTGGCCAATTCGCTGGAGCGCGAGGGGCCGATCGTCGTGGTCAATATCGGCGGCGTCTCCAACATCACCTATATCGACGGCAACGACACGCTGATCGCCTGCGACACCGGGCCGGGCAATGCGCTGCTCGACGATTTCATGTACCGCACCATGAACCAGGCCTTCGACGCGGACGGCAAGTTCGCAGCGCTCGGCAAGGCGGATGAAGCCTGGATCGCCCGTGCGCTGGAATTGCCGTTCTTCGCTAGCCCGCCGCCGAAATCGCTCGACCGCAATGACTTTGCCGCGCTCAAGCTCGGCGACGTGGCGCCGGCCGACGGCGCGGCCACGCTCACCGCCTTCACCGCCGCCGCGATCGCCCGGGTCATCCCGCTGCTGCCGCGCCGGCCGCGCAGCTGGATCATCTGCGGCGGCGGCGCCCGCAACCTCACCATGCTGCGCATGCTGCGGGACCGGGTGGGGTCGGCGACCGTCGAGGCCGCCGAGACGGTCGGCTGGGCCTCCGACGCCATCGAGGCGCAGGCCTTCGGCTTCCTCGCCGCGCGCGGCCTGAAGGGCCTGCCGCTGTCCTATCCCGCCACCACGGGCGTGCCGATGCCGATGACGGGCGGGGTGATTGCGCGGCCCTGAGGCGGATTGATGCGCGTGCATTGATCTTGACGTTATATGCAAATGCATCTATATTGGATGCAGTCGCATCGAACCGCCGGGATCGCCGCCATGACCGCTTCACTGAAACTGATCAGCCACAAGCTTTGTCCCTACGTGCAGCGCGCCGTGATCGCGCTGAAGGAGAAGGGCGTTCCGTTCGAGCGGATCGACATCGATCTCGCCAATAAGCCCGACTGGTTTCTCAAGCTGTCGCCGCTCGGCAAGGTGCCGGTGCTGGTGGTGGCGACCGAGATGGGCGAGGTTGCGCTGTTCGAGAGCAACGTGATCTGCGAGTACATCGAGGAGACGCAAGGCGGCGCGAAGCTGCACCCGGCGGATGCGTTGAGTCGCGCCGAGCACCGCGCCTGGATGGAGTTCGGCTCGGCGATCCTCGGCGATCTCTGGGGGCTAGAGACGACGACCGATCCGGCGACGTTCGACAGCAAGCGCCAGGCGCTTGCGGCGAAATTCGCGCGTGTCGAGGCGGCGCTTGGCGCAGGGCCGTTTTTTGCGGGCAATGCGTTCAGCCTCGTCGATGCGGTGTTCGCACCGATCTTCCGCTACTTCGACCTGTTCGACGAGCTGACCGAGCACGGCATCTTCCGCGATGTGCCGAAGGTCCGGGCGTGGCGAGCCGAGCTCGCGAAACGTCCGAGCGTGCGCACCGCAGTCGGCGCGGACTATCCGCAATTGCTGCGCGCCTTCCTCGTTCGCCACGACGCGCATCTGCTCAAGCTCGCGGCCTGAGCGTAAGCCGATGTCGCAATCCTTGGCCTGGCTGATGCTGGCGGTCGCCGGCGCGCTTGATGTCGGCTGGGCGATCTCGATGAAATACGCGGAAGGCTACACGCGCGTGGGCTGGAGCATCGTCTCGCTGATGCTGCTCGCCGCCTTCGTCTTCCTGCTCGGGCGGGCGCTGAAGGTGCTCGAGGTCGGCGTCGCCTATTCGGTGTGGACCGGCATCGGGGCTGCCGGCACCTTCGTCATGGGCGTCGTGCTGTTCGGCGAGACCTTGAGCGCGATGAAGCTTGCGGGCATCGCGCTCGTCTTGATGGGGATCGTCGCGCTGAAGCTGGCTTGAGCGCTCGTGCTTACCGCACGTTCGCCAGGCGCATGTCGAGATACGCGGTGATGGTTTCCATCAGCGGCTCGAGCTTGGCGTCGAAGAAGTGGTTGGCGCCGGGGATGATCTGCTGGTCGATCACGATGCCCTTCTGCGTCTTCAGCTTCTCGACCAGCGTGTTGACGTCCTTCGGCGGCACCACCGCGTCCTTCTCGCCATGCACGATGAGCCCAGAGGACGGGCAGGGCGCGAGGAACGAGAAGTCGTAGAGGTTGGCCGGCGGCGCGATCGAGATGAAGCCTTCGACCTCGGGGCGGCGCATCAGGAGCTGCATGCCGATCCAGGCGCCGAAGGAGAAACCGGCGACCCAGCAGGCGCGCGCTTCGGGATTGATGGTCTGCGCCCAGTCGAGCGCCGCCGCCGCATCCGACAATTCGCCGGTGCCATGGTCGAACGAGCCCTGGCTGCGGCCGACGCCGCGGAAATTGAAGCGCAGCACCGAGAAGCCGCGATGGGCGAAGGCGTAGTAGCACTGGTACACGATCTGATGGTTCATCGTGCCGTGAAACTGCGGATGCGGATGCAGAATCATCGCGATCGGCGCGTTCTTTTGCTTGGCCGGGTGATAGCGGCCTTCGAGACGGCCGGCGGGGCCGGCGAAAATGACTTCAGGCATCGGTGATCTCTTGATTGATGTGCTGGAGCGAGGATCCTCGGCAATCAACCGATTGTGGCTTCATCGGCGAATGCCGACGAAAGCGCGAATGAAAGGTGAGAAGGCGTGCGCCTCGCGGTGATGCGCAAACGGCGCGCGGTGACTTGACGGCCGCGTTCTAACATGGGCGCAGGGGCAAAAAGCAAGCATCTTGAACATCGGTCAATGGGCTCAAGACGTTAGCGTGTCATGGGCGTGTCACCGGGACGCGAGCGGCTGGAATCAGGTTGCCAAGGGCGCGGCCGCGGCCCATGTCGGGGCGGGAGGCGGGCCTCTGTGAATACAAGGTAATATATTACTCTATGCCGACCCGTGTGTATCTCGACTGGAATGCGACGACGCCGCTTCGCTCCGAGGCGCGCGCCGCGATGCTCGCGGCCTGGGACCTGCTCGGCAATCCCTCCTCGGTCCATGCCGAAGGACGCGAGGCGCGGCGGCTGGTCGAGGACGCCCGTGCCGCGCTTGCGGCTGCGGTCGGTGGACTCCCGCGCAATGTCGTCTTCACCTCCGCTGGCACCGAGGCCAATGCGCTGGCGCTGTCGCCTGGTCTACGGGGACCGTCTGGGGGGCCCGTCGAGCGGCTGCTGGTCTCGGCCGTCGAGCACGCCTCGGTGCTGTCAGGTGGCCGGTTTCCGGCGGACAAGGTCAGCCAGGTCAGGGTGACGCGCGCCGGCGTGGTCGACCTCGATGACCTGAAGGCGCAGCTCATGGACGGGCCGCCTGCGCTGGTCTCGATCATGGCCGCCAACAACGAGACCGGCGCACTCCAGCCGGTCGCCGAGGCGGCGCGGATCGTTCACAAGGCCGGCGGCCTCCTGCACGTCGATGCGATCCAGGCGCTCGGCAAAATCGCATTTAATATTAATGAGATAGGCGCGGACCTTGCGACCTTTTCTGCGCACAAGATCGGCGGTCCCAAGGGCGTCGGGGCGCTGGTCGTGGCGGAGGGGATTTCGGGACTGGAGCCGCTGCTGAGAGGGGGCGGGCAGGAGCTGAATCGGCGGGCCGGCACCGAGAATGTCGCGGGCATCGCCGGCTTCGGCGCAGCCGTGAAGGCTGCGCTTCAGGCTCTGCCGGAGGATGCGGAGCGGATGGCAACCCTCAGAGATCGCTTGGAAAATGGCATTAGGGCGATTGCCGGGGCGATGATCTTTTCGGACGATGTGGTACGGTTATCCAATACCACTCTGTTCACGGCGCGCGGCCTCAAGGCCGAGACCGCCGTGATTGGCTTTGACCTCGAAGGGGTCGCGGTGTCCTCCGGTTCGGCGTGCTCCTCGGGCAAGGTCCAGCCATCCCATGTGCTGTCGGCGATGGGGTACGACCCCGCGACGGCCCAGGGAGCGGTGCGCCTCAGTCTGGGCTGGTCCACGGAGCCAGAGGACATCAATAGGGCGTTAGAGGCTTGGCGAAAGCTCGGTAATACCCTACTTAGAGGGTAAGCGACGAAACACGGCTCGAACGGTTCTAAGCCCGTGCTTTCTGCCAAAAAACATCGTAATACTCGTCCAAGTTTGATCCACCGCGGTCCTTGAAACCGCGAGCGGAGGATAGAATGCCAGCCGTCCAAGAGACGGTCGATCGCGTGAAGCGCATCGACGTCGATCAGTATCGTTATGGGTTTGAAACCCTGATCGACTCCGAGAAGGCCCCCAAGGGGCTGTCGGAAGAGATCGTAAAATTCATCTCACAGAAAAAGAACGAACCCGCCTGGATGCTCCAGTGGCGGCTCGAGGCGTATCGCCGTTGGCTGACCATGACGGAGCCGACCTGGGCGCGCGTCGACTACCCCAAGATCGACTTCCAGGACCTCTATTACTACGCGGCGCCGAAGCCGAAGAAGGCGGTCTCGTCGCTGGACGAGATCGATCCGGAGATCCTGAAGACCTACGAGAAGCTCGGCATCCCCTTGCGGGAAGTCGCCATGCTCGAAGGCGTCGAGCCGAAGGTGGGCGAGGAAGACCCCGCGCGCCGCAAGATTGCGGTCGATGCGGTCTTCGATTCGGTCTCGGTTGCGACCACGTTCAAGGCCGAGCTGAAGAAGGCCGGCGTGATCTTCATGCCGATTTCGGAAGCGATCCGCGAACACCCCGAGCTGGTGCAGAAATATCTGGGATCGGTGGTTCCGACCTCGGACAATTTCTATGCGACGCTGAACTCGGCGGTGTTCTCTGACGGCTCGTTTGTCTACGTGCCGCCGGGCGTGCGTTGCCCGATGGAGCTGTCGACCTATTTCCGCATCAACGAGCGCAACACCGGCCAGTTCGAGCGCACGCTGATCATCGCCGACAAGGGCTCCTACGTCTCCTATCTCGAGGGCTGCACCGCGCCGCAGCGCGATGAGAATCAGCTGCACGCCGCCGTGGTCGAGCTCGTCGCGCATGACGATGCCGAGATCAAATATTCGACGGTGCAGAACTGGTATCCCGGCAATTCGGAAGGCAAGGGCGGCATCTACAATTTCGTCACCAAGCGTGGTGACTGCCGCGGCGCCAATTCCAAGATTTCCTGGACCCAGGTCGAGACCGGTTCGGCGATCACCTGGAAATATCCGAGCTGCATTCTGCGCGGCGACAATTCGCGCGGCGAGTTCTACTCGATCGCGATCTCGAACGGCTTCCAGCAGGTCGATTCGGGCACCAAGATGATCCATCTCGGCAAGAATACGTCGAGCCGGATCATCTCCAAGGGCATCGCCGCCGGCAAGTCGCAGAACACCTATCGCGGTCTCGTCACCGCGCACCGGAAAGCAACCGGCGCGCGCAACTTCACCGCCTGCGACTCCTTGCTGATCGGCGACAAATGCGGCGCGCACACCGTGCCGTATATCGAGGCGAAGAATTCGTCCGCGACCTTCGAGCACGAAGCGACGACCTCGAAGATCTCCGAGGACGTGCTGTTCTACTGCATCCAGCGCGGACTTTCGCAGGAAGAGGCGGTCGGCCTCGTCGTCAACGGCTTCGTCAAGGACGTGCTGCAGCAGCTGCCGATGGAGTTCGCGGTGGAAGCGCAGAAGCTGATCTCGATCTCGCTCGAAGGGTCGGTCGGCTGATCGCCGACCCTCGCGGCGCGCTCCGGCGCTCCAACATCAATTGAATAGACTGGATACCAAGATGGCTTTGCTTGAAGTGAAAGACCTGAAGGTTCGTGTCGAGGAGCGTGAGATCCTCCACGGGCTGACGCTGACTGTGAACGAGGGCGAGGTGCACGCGATCATGGGGCCGAACGGCTCCGGCAAGTCGACGCTCTCCCATGTCATCGCCGGCAAGCCCGGCTATGAGGTCACCGACGGCCAGATCCTGTTCAAGGGCGAGGACCTCCTGGAGATGGACCCGGACGAGCGGGCCGCCAAGGGCGTGTTCCTGGCGTTCCAGTATCCGGTCGAGATTCCCGGCGTTGCCACCATGACCTTCCTGCGCACCGCGCTGAACGCGCAGCGCAAGGCGCGCGGCGAGAGCGAATATTCGACCCCGGACTTCCTGAAGAAGGTCCGCGAAGTCTCGAAGTCGCTGAACATCCCGCAGGACATGCTCAAGCGTGGCGTCAATGTCGGCTTCTCCGGCGGCGAGAAGAAGCGCAACGAGGTGCTGCAGATGGCGCTGTTCGAGCCCAGCCTGTGCATCCTCGACGAGATGGATTCCGGCCTCGACATCGACGCGCTGCGCATTGCGGCCGACGGCGTCAACGCGCTGCGCTCGCCGGGGCGCGCGATGGTCGTCATCACCCACTATCAGCGGCTGCTCAACTACATCGTGCC
The DNA here is from genome assembly GCF_018130765.1 of Bradyrhizobium iriomotense. Lineage (GTDB taxonomy): Bacteria > Pseudomonadota > Alphaproteobacteria > Rhizobiales > Xanthobacteraceae > Bradyrhizobium > Bradyrhizobium iriomotense_A. Next base: position 374,241 of record NZ_JAFCJZ010000001.1, on the reverse strand, counting down.
TGATTTTGTGCATGTGATGTCGCGCGGTCGGGTCGTGAAGAGCGGCGCTAAGGATCTGGCGCTGGAGCTGGAGGCGTCCGGCTACACCCAGTTCGAGGACGCGTAAGGAATTTTGCGATGAACGTTGCTGTGGCAAAGACCGGGAACGGCCGCGCGGTGAGCGATCTCTTCGCCAGCGCTGAAGGCCGCTTGCCGGGTTCGCCGGCCGTGATCGCGGCGCGCCGCGAGGCGTTCGAGGCCTATGAGCGTCTCGGCCTGCCGCACCGCCGGATCGAGGAATGGAAATACACCGATCTGCGCGCGCTGGTCGGCGAGGTGCTGCCGCTGGCGGCCAGCCCCGATGCGGCCGCGCTGAAGCGCGCCGCGGACGCAGTCAAGGCGCATGCGATCGACGGCGCTCGCAAACTGGTGCTGGTCGATGGCGTGTTCGCGGCTGATCTGTCCGACGTGAAAGCGCTCGCCGCCGAGGCGGGCTTCAAGACGCTTCGTGAGACGCTGGAGAAGGATGCCAGTCTCTTGAAGACTGCGTCCACCGATGCCGTGATCGCGCTAAACGCTGCGATGGCCACAGACGGCGTGATTCTGTCGATTGCCGACGGTGCGCAGCCGTCCGCACCGATCCAGATCATCCACATCGCGACCGCGGCTTCCGCATCGGCCTTCACCCGCTCGCAGGTTGCGATCGGGAAGGGCGTTCGCGCTACCATCGTCGAGAGCTTTGTCGCAACCGGCGCCGAGGCCTACCAGGTCAACGATGCCGTCATCGTCTCGATCGGCGATGACGCCGACGTCGCGCATATCCGCCTGATGGACGATGCGCCCGATGCGGTGAACGTCACCTCGCATTTCGTCACGGTCGGTGCCAACGTGAAGCTCAACTTTTTCAACATGACGACCGGCGCGGCGGTCAGCCGCCTGCAGGGCTTCATTACGTTCTCGGGTGAGGGCAGCGAGCTCTCGGCCAATGGCGTGAACCTGCTGCAGAAGACCGAGCATGGCGACACCACGCTGGTCGTCGACCATGCCGTGCCGAACTGCGTCAGCCGCGAGGTCTTCCGCGCCGTGATCGACGATCGCGCCCATTCGGTGTTCCAGGGCCGCATCATCGTCCGTCCCGACGCGCAGAAGACCGACGGCAAGATGATGACCCGGGCACTCTTGCTCTCGGACGAAGCCGAGGCCGACAACAAGCCCGAGCTGGAAATCTTTGCCGACGACGTCTCCTGCGGCCACGGCGCCACTGCCGGCGCGCTGGACGACAGCCTCTTGTTCTATCTGAAGGCGCGCGGCCTGCCGGAGAAGCAGGCCCAGGCGCTGCTGATCCAGGCCTTCGTCGGCGAGGCGATCGAGCAGATCGCCGATGACGGTTTGCGCGAGCACGTGATCGGCATCGCCGAGCGCTGGCTGGAGCGGCGGTCATGAACACGCATCCGGCAGTCAAGAACGGCGCCTACGATGTTGCGCGCGTGCGCCAGGACTTTCCGGCGCTCGCCATGCAAGTCTACGGCAAGCCACTCGTCTATCTCGACAACGCGGCCTCCGCGCAGAAGCCCCAGTCTGTGCTCGACCGCATGACGCAGGCCTATACGAGCGAATACGCCAACGTGCATCGCGGTCTGCACTACCTCGCCAATGCCGCGACGGAAGCCTATGAGGGCGGCCGCGCCAAGGTCGCGCAGTTCATCAACGCTGCCCGTACCGAGGAAGTGATCTTCACCCGTAACGCGACGGAAGCGATCAATCTGGTCGCCTCGTCTTGGGGCGGGCCGAACATCGGGGACGGCGACGAGATCGTCCTCTCGATCATGGAGCACCACTCCAACATCGTGCCGTGGCATTTCCTCAGGGAACGCCAGGGCGCCGTGATCAAGTGGGCCCCAGTCGACGACGAGGGCAATTTCCTCATCGACGAGTTCGAGAAGCTGCTGACGTCGAAGACCAAGCTGGTCGCGATCACGCAGATGTCGAACGCGCTCGGCACCATTGTGCCGGTTAAGGACGTCGTGAAGATCGCCCACGCCCGCGGCATCCCGGTGCTGGTCGACGGCAGCCAGGGCGCGGTGCATATTCCGGTCGACGTCCAGGACATCGGCTGCGACTTCTACGTCTTCACTGGCCATAAGGTCTACGGTCCGACCGGCATCGGCGTGCTCTGGGCCAAGTACGACCACCTCGTCGCGATGCGCCCCTTCAACGGCGGCGGCGAGATGATCCGCGAAGTGTCGCGCGAGGTCGTCACCTATGGCGATCCCCCGCACAAGTTCGAGGCGGGCACGCCCGCGATTGTCGAGGCCGTCGGCCTTGGCGCCGCCATCGACTATGTCAATTCGATCGGCAAGGAGCGCATCGCTGCGCATGAGCACGACCTCGTCACCTACGCCCAGGATCGCTTGCGCGAAATCAACTCGCTGCGGCTGATCGGCACGGCGCGCGGCAAGGGCCCGGTGATCTCCTTCGAGCTCAAGGGCGCGCATGCCCACGACGTCGCCACCGTGATCGACCGCCAGGGCATCGCGGTTCGCGCCGGCACCCATTGCGTCATGCCGCTTTTAGAGCGGTTCAACGTCACGGCCACATGCCGCGCCTCGTTCGGCATGTATAATACGCGGGAAGAAGTCGATCATCTGGCACAGGCGCTGCTGAAGGCGCGGGATTTGTTCGCATGAGTGACACGGCCGAAATCAAAGCCAATCCGATGGAGACCCATTCGGCGTTGCCGCCGGAGGAGACCGAGCGGCTGACCCGCGAGATCATCGCCGGGCTGAAGACCGTGTTCGACCCGGAAATCCCGGCCGACATCTACGAGCTTGGCCTGATCTACAAGGTCGAGATCAAGGACGACCGCTCCGTCGACGTCCAGATGACGCTGACGACGCCGAACTGTCCGGCCGCCGGCGAGCTGCCGACCATGGTCGAGAACGCGGTCGCCAGCGTTCCCGGTGTCGGCGTGGTCGACGTCAAGGTGGTCTGGGAGCCGCCGTGGTCGCCGGAGCGCATGAGCGACGAGGCCCGCCTCGTGCTCAACATGTGGTGACGCGTAAACGCTTGCTTTGAACCCCAGGCATTGAATTCGCGCCGCAACGGACCACATCACTGATATGACCCAGGCAACACCAGCATCCTCACCAAAACCCCGGCGGCCGCGTCCGCAGGTGATGCGGCTGACGGATGCCGCGGCCCAGCGCATTACCGAGCTGACCCAGCGCGCCGATTCCGAGATCGTGGGCCTGCGCGTCGGCGTGAAGAACGGCGGCTGCGCCGGTCAGTCCTACACGGTGGAATACGCCCACGAGATCCGCCCGACCGACGAGGTCGTCGAGGACAAGGGCGTCAAGATCCTGGTCGACCCCAAGGCCGTGCTGTTCCTGCTCGGCACCGAGATGGACTACAAGGCCGACAAGATGCAGGCCCAGTTCGTCTTCAACAATCCCAACCAGGTCTCCGCCTGCGGCTGCGGCGAGTCGGTCGAGCTGCGACCGGCCAAGATCGACGGGTAAGCCCGGCTTTCGCGTTTTGCTCAGCTGTCGTCCTGGCGAAAGCCAGGACCCATACCGCGTGATGCCTCGGTAATGGGCGGTGCCAGTACCGACACTGGCACGGCGGGAAGTCTTCGCTAAACTCCTCCCTGGGGTAATGGGTCCTGGCTCCCGTGCGCAATTGCGCACTAGGCCAGGACGACGATGGGGAGGCACCCGGGCCATGGACCGCGAATTCCTGATCGACCTGTTCGCCGATTTCGGCCCTGTCACCATCCGAAAGATGTTCTCCGGCTACGGCATCTCCGCCGACGGCACAAATTTCGCGCTGTCGCTGCGTGCCGGCCTGTTCTTGCGCGCCGACGAGGTGACCATCCCGGACTTTGAAGCCGAAGGCTCGAAACCGTTCCAGTACTCGACCCGCGCCAAGACCGTGGTGGTCAACTCCTACTGGGAGCTGCCCGCGCGCCTGTTCGACGATTCCGCAGAACTTGCCCAATGGGCGAGGGCGGCGCTCGCCGCCGCCCAGCGCGCCAAGGTGAAGAAGCGGCCGAAAGCGAAGAAGGCGGCGGCGAAGAAGCCTGCGAAGAAGGTCGCGCCGAAGAAAGCCGCAGCGAAGAAGCGGTCGGTCCACAAGGCAGCGAAGAAGACGGTGCCGTAGGGTGGGCAAAGCGGAGCGTGCCCACGATTAGGATTGTCATCGCGAGAAGTCGTGGGCACGGCGCGATGCGCCTTTGCCCACCCTACGGGACCTGAGAATTAGTCCGCGGCCTTTGTCAGGCCGACCCTCATGTCCTTGGCCGTGAAGACACAGACACCGTCGGCAAGCACGCGGCCGTCGGCAATCCCGAGCACCAGCTTGCCGCGCCGGATCATGCGCATCGCGACCTCGTAGCGCACGCATCGCGTCTGCGGCGTGACCCATCCCGTGGCTTCGACTTCGCCGACGCCGATGGCCCGGCCTTTTCCCGGCGAGCCTGACCAGCCGAGCCAGTAGCCGATCATCTGCCACATCGCATCGAGGCCGAGGCTTCCCGGCATCATCGCGTCACCGCGATAGTGGCAATCGAAGAACCAGTGGCTTGGTGTGATGTCGAGTTCACCGACGATATGGCCCTTGCCGAATTCGCCGCCGTCAAGACTGATCTCGGTGATGCGGTCCATCATCAGCATCGGCGGCGCCGGCAATTGCGCATTGCCCGGGCCGAAATAGCCGCCTTCGCTCGATCTCAGCAGCTCGTCCCTGGTGTAGGACGGTTGCGGCGTATGGAAGTCATGGGGATTGGGCACGACGACAAGTCCTCGCGGTCAGGCGGCGAGGAAGATGTTGGTCGTCAGGCTGGAATGTCAAGCGGCGCGGATTCCGCTCACGCCACCCGGCTGTGGCTCTCGACCGCGAATTCCGGATCGGCTTCGCAGATCACGCGGTTGCGGCCGTTGCGCTTGGCGGCGTAGAGGCAGGCGTCGGCACGCTCGATCAGCGCGTCGGTGTCGTCGCCCTGCTTGAGCATGGAGACGCCGACGGAGATGGTGACGCGGCCGAGAATCTCGCCGGTCGATTTCTTCTTCAATTCCTTCGCCATCACCGCGCGGCGGATGTGATCGGCGACGGTGAGGGCCTGGCGCAGCGCGGTGTTGGGCAGCACCACCGCGAATTCCTCGCCGCCATAGCGCGCGGTGATGTCCTGGCCCTTGATGGTCTGCTTCAGCGACAGGCCGACGAGCCGCAGCACCTGGTCGCCGGTGAGATGGCCGTAGGAATCGTTGAACGACTTGAAGTGATCGATGTCGAACAGCAGCAGCGACAGCGGCTCGCCCGAGGCGAGGGCGCTCTGCACGGCCATGCCGATCATGCGGTCGAAATATTTGCGGTTGCCGAGGCCGGTGAGCGGATCGGTCAGGCTCTCGGCGCGGATCGCCTCGAGGCTCTGCTGGAGATTGCTGATCTCGCTCTTCGACAGTGTCAGGCGGTCTTCCAGCGCCTTGTTGGTCTCGCGCATCTCGCTGGTCGAGCGCATCAGCGTCTCGACGATCGCCTTGATCTGCTCGCGACTCTTGGCCGACGACAGCTTTTCGGACGCGCCCGACAGGCTCGCATCGTAGGAGCCGGTCATCCCGAGCGCATCGCTGAGCACGCGCATCACGTCGTCGATCTCGCCGATGACGCGCGCGCCGACCTTGTCGATGCGGTCGGTGGTCTTGATGTGGGAGAGATAGGTCTCGTAGATCTGCTCGAGATCGGCTTCGGTCAGCTTGCCGTGGCGCGCCAGCGTCTCGTTGATGATCTTGTTGAGCGGTGCGTTGTAGCCGGTGGCGTAGACGTACCAGATCTCGTAGTTGCGGGGAATTGCAGTCTGGCGAAGCGAGCGGATCTGACCGAGTGCTACCTCGGCGAACGCCAGCGTGCGTTCGTGTTCGTCGAGAACCTTGACCACGGAACATACCCCACAGCGGTCGGAGCGCCCTCGACCACAGCAATGCTTAAATTATGTTCGTAGGCTAACGGACGATTGTGAACGCCCCGTAAATATACGTTCACGAATGCGTCTGAAAAATTGTGCGGCAGTCTGTCTCAACCAGCCTGAAGCGCGTCGCGCTTCAGGCGCCGGCGGGGGACGAACGCACTGGCCGGAGCAGGAAGGCCGGCAGGTGCGAATGATCGCCCGGCTCCGTATCGACCTCGCGCTGGCGGCGCGGCTCGGGGCGGCCGATCGACGGCACATGCGAATTGTTGGCCTGCTGGCGCGCGCCGTGACGCGGTTCGGATGATTGCCGGGCTTCGCGCGGAGGCCTTGCCTCGCGTGCAGGCCGTGCTTCTGCCGAAGGCCTTGCCTCCGATGCGTGCCTTGGCTCGCCACGCGCCTCGCGCGGCTCGTGGCTGCGCTCACGGTCGCGACCGCCGCGCTGCGGCTTGCCGCGTCCACCGCGGGAGCGTTCGCGGTCCCGTCCGCGCGGCTCGCGCGAGCGCTCGCTTTGCTCACCGGAATCCGCATGGACTTCGAAATCGCCCTCGGCGCGCGGAATGCTCTGGCCGATCAGCTTCTCGATCGCGGCCATCGACTTCTGGTCGAGCGGCGTCACGATCGAGATCGCGGTGCCGGTGCGGCCGGCGCGGCCGGTGCGGCCGATGCGGTGGACATAGTCGTCGGCGTGATGGGGGACGTCGAAATTGAAGACGTGGCTGACCTCGGGAATGTCGAGACCGCGCGCGGCGACGTCGGAGGCGACGAGGAGGGGCAGCTCACCCTTGCGGAACTGGTCGAGCGCGGCCATGCGGGCCGGCTGGTCCATGTCGCCATGCAGGGCGCCGACGCTGAAGCCGTGCTTCTGGAGCGATTTGTGAACGATCGCGACCTCGCGTTTGCGATTGCAGAAGATGATCGCGTTCTTGAGATCCTTGGCCTCGCGCAGCAGGCGGCGAAGCAATTCGCGCTTCTCATGCGCTTCGCGTCCGGCGGGCACCTGGGCCTGCGTGACGGTGACGGCGGTGGTGGCGGGGCGGGAGACTTCGACCTTCTGCGGATTGTGCAGGAAGGCTTCGGTGATGCGCCGGATTTCCGGCGGCATGGTCGCGGTGAAGAACAGGGTCTGCCGGGTGAAGGGGACGAGCTTGCAGATGCGCTCGATGTCGGGAATGAAGCCCATGTCCAGCATGCGGTCGGCTTCGTCGATGACGAGCAGCTCGACGCCGGTGAGCAGGAGACCGCCGCGCTCGGTATGGTCGAGCAGGCGGCCCGGCGTTGCGATAAGCACGTCGACGCCGCGCATCAGCTTGGCATCCTGGTCGCCGAAGGAGACGCCGCCGATCAGCAGGGCGACGTTGAGTTTCTGGCCGGCGCCGTAGCGGTCGAAGTTTTCCTTCACCTGCGCCGCGAGCTCGCGGGTCGGCTCCAGGATCAGGGTGCGCGGCATGCGCGCCCGGGCGCGGCCCTTTTCGAGGATGGTGAGCATCGGCAGCACGAAGGCCGCGGTCTTGCCGGTGCCGGTCTGGGCGATGCCGAGCACGTCCTTGCGTGCGAGGACGTGGGGGATCGCCTGTTCCTGAATGGGGGTGGGGTTGGTGTAACCGGTGGCCGCCACTGCGGCGAGGACTTTTTCGGACAGTCCGAGATTTGAAAAGGACATTGAGCCTCTGGTCGAAACCGCCGTTCGGAATCGAGGGTAATAAGGCTGGTCGCGTTCCACCCCGAAACGGCGCGCTCTCAAAGAAGCTGGGGGTGCTGACTCACGCGAACAAAGCGCAAGGCCCAGGAATCGCTCTTCGATCTGAGCCGCGTCGCCCCGGAACATAGGCGGGAATCGGCCAAAGTCAATGGAGCAGGCGCGGGAAGGCCCTAAAAACCCTGAGGTTTTTACCAAATCCCGGGTCTGGCTGGGGTTTTCCGCCCCGGCTCTGGGCCGGGCGGCGGTCACGGGGGCGGACCGGCTAACGCCCCTCGGAACCCTGGGCCCGGAAGTCGCCGGGGGCCATGCCGTAGGCGGCGTTGAAGACCCGGTAATAGGTCGCCAGGCTCTCGAAGCCGCAGGCGGTCGCGATGTCGGCGATCAGCCGCTCCGGCGCCTCGCGCATCAGGCGGCGGCTCTGCTTGAGGCGCTCGTCGGTGACGGTTTGCGAAAAACTCCTCTCGGCGGCCTCGAACAGCATATGCAGGTGCCGCAGGGACACACCGAGCAGATCGGCGACCATTGCGGGAGCGAGGTCCGGGTTTTGCAGATGGCGCGCGATCAGGCGCCGCGCCTGCGACAGGCGGGCTGTCCGCAGGGCAGCTTGTCCGAGCCGGCTACCCGGCCGCACGATGCCGCGCTCTATCAGCGCCAGATGCGCGAGGGCTTGCACCAGGGAGGCCTGATCCAAGGAGGCCTGGGCGCCGTTGGCCCCGTCGTCAGCTGCGGCAACCTCAGCGAGATCGGCAAAGCAGGCCCTGAGCAGGGGCGCCAGGCCGGGATCGTTGAACGTTCGGGGCGACAGCTCGCGCATGCGCTTGTCCTGCGCCGGGATGCTGCTCACGGGGATCTTCAGGATCCGCAAATGGAAGCCGCCGTCCCCGAGCGGGACGGTGCGATAGGGCAGGTCGGTATGGCTGGTGGCGAAGCTGCCATTGGCGATCGAAAAATCGCTGCCGCGCATGCCGCCGAACCAGCCCCCGCCGCCGAGCTGCTGGTAGACGCAGATGCTGTCGCTGGGCGCGTAGGCGATATCGGAGGTGCTGCGCTCGACCGTGTAGTGCGACGCCTTCAGCTCGACGAGGCCGGCGCCGCCGAGCTGGCGCAGCGAGAATTCGCCATAGAAGTCCGCGCGTCGCTCGCGCTCGAGCTCTGCGGTGACGCCGAACAGGCCCTTGGAGCGGACTTCGCGCCAATAGTCGAAGCGGTCATGCGGCTCGACCTCGTCGGTACACCAGCGGTACACGGCAGCTCCTCGCGTCCGGTGCGTTTGCCCGGGAAAATTAAGAAAAAGCAGATTCCGATGGAATCTGCCATAGGTCATACGATGGAACCGAAGAAGCGGCTGTTGAACCGTCGACGCGGCTGGGCCGACTATCACAGCAACGGCAGGGGTTCCGATCAACGAGGCCGTTTTCTAACGGGATGTTTGCGATGACGCGTCGGCTTTTCAGAATTCTGGCGGCCCTCGGCCTCGTGGCGGGCCTCTGCGGCATCGCGCTTCCCGCCCATGCCGCAAAGCGCGTCGCGCTGGTCGTCGGCAACAACGATTACAAGAACGTTCCGAAGCTGCTCAAGGCGGTCAACGACGCCCGCACCATGGGCGACACGCTGAAGCAGCTCGGCTTCTCGGTGATGGTCGCCGAGAACCAGAGCCGGCAGCAATTCTCCGAGACGCTGCTTGCCTTCGACCGGACGGTCGAGCCCGGTGACACCGCGTTCTTCTTCTACGCCGGCCACGGTTTCGAGATCGCGGGCCAGAACTATCTGCTGCCGACCGACGTGCCGGCGGCGACGGAAGGACAGGAAGAGCTGGTGCGCGACGCCTCGATCCTGGCGGACCGCATCGTCGAGCGTCTCCAGAACAAGAAGGCGCGGACCTCGATCCTGGTGTTCGACGCCTGCCGCAACAATCCGTTCGAGCGGGCCGGCACGCGCGCGGTCGCCGGCGGCGGCGGGCTCGCGCCAATGGTGCAACTGCCTGAGGGCGTGTTCTCGGTGTTCTCGGCCGGTCCCCGTCAGACCGCGCTCGATCGTCTGTCCAATGACGACGCCAATCCCAATTCGGTGTTCACGCGCACCTTCGCCAGGGAGCTGCTGCAGCCCGGCGAGAACCTCGTGCAGGTGGCACAGCGCACCCGCCGTCTCGTCAGCGAGATGGCCGACACCGTGAAGCACAGGCAGGTGCCGGTTTATTTCGACCAGATGGTCGACGACGTCTTCCTCAGCGGCACCACGAAGGATGCTGCCGCACGTCCCGCCGATCCGCCGCCGCAGAAACTCGCGGCCCTGCCGCCGGTGTCGGTGCCGCGCGTGCCGAAGGAGGAAACCACCAACGCGCCGATCGCGAGCTTCTCACGCCACAATGGCGGCTGGAGCGTGCTGTTCTCCTTCGCCGATCCGACGCTCGGCATTTCCTGGCGCATGGCAGGCCAAAGCGATTTCCGCGAGACCGGATTCATCGACACGCTCGATCCGCGCACGCGCAAGCGGATGCCGAACCCGTCGATTGAGCTGCCGCCGGATGCGCAGGCCGGCACCATCGAGGTCCGCTATGTCGATCAGGCCGGCGACATGCAGGGGCCGTTCCCGATCAGGTTCGATCCCGAGGCCGCGCTGATCCGCGACCAGCGCAAGATCCTCGACATGACCTCGACGAGCTGGCTGTCATTCCGCGAGTTCAACGGGCTGCTGGTCTACTACACGCATCTCGTCTCGTATCGCTGCGCGATCCGCGAGGTGCGCATCGGCATCGACACCGCCGTGCCCAATCAGGTGCTGAAGATGCCGAATTGCGACATGCGCGACCCCAGCGCGATCTCTGCCGGCATGCCGCTCTACATGAAGCTCGCCCCGGCGACGCAGTTCGTCTCGGTGGAGCTGACCTACCGCGACGGCAGCGTCTCGGAGATCAAGAGTTTTCGCGCGGCGAACCGCAGCAACAATTGATTATGCCGGCGGGCAGTATCGAGCGCGCGTCCGCTACGCGCGCCGCCTTCTGAACAAGCGCTTGATGGACTCAATGGCCTCCATCAACGGAGGCGCCAGCGAGAAGAACGCGCCCATCGCGATCGAGATGACGACGTGGCGCAGCAGGAGCTTCTCCTGCTCTTCGAACGGATAGCCGTTCTGGTTGATGGGCACCGGCGCCAGCGTGCCGGTCGGGCCCGGGTCGGGGTTCTGCGGCTTGCGCGGCGGGATCATGATCACGACGAATAGCACGTTGATCAAGATCCACACGCCGAGCAGTATAAGGATCGTCTGCACTGCAATTTCCTGAAGGCAAATCGAATTTTGCAGAAACGCTAACGGGCATTCGCAATTGCGGCAAATTAAACTTGCGTGCTGCACCGCACAGAAAACTTAAGTCGTAAACGAGGGCGGCCTTGAACCCGAGTTCCTCCGTAAAAGTCCGGTGCTGTGTCGTCGGTGGTGGGCCCGCCGGCATGATGCTCGGCTATCTCCTCGGGCGTGCTGGCATCGACGTCGTAGTGCTGGAGAAGCATGCGGATTTCTTCCGCGACTTTCGCGGCGACACCGTGCATCCCTCGACGCTTCAGGTGATGGACGAGCTCGGCCTGATCGACGGCTTCCTGAAGCTGCCGCACCAACGCTTGCAGAAGATGGACGGACTGTTCGGCGGCACGCCGGTGCGGATCGCCGATCTCGGCCGGCTGCACACGAAGTACCCGTTCATCGCTTTTATGCCGCAATGGGACTTCCTCAATTTCCTGCGCGAAGAGGGCCGGCGCTTCGCATCGCTCAAGGTCATGATGAGCACCGAGGCTGTCGATCTGATCCGCCGCGGCGATACCATCGCCGGCGTCCGGGCGAAGACGCCGGACGGCGACATCGACATCGAGGCCGATCTCACGATTGCCTGCGACGGCCGGCATTCGACGGTGCGCGAGCACTCCGGCCTCGAAGTCGAGGAGATCGGCGCGCCGATGGACGTGCTGTGGTTCCGCGCCGGCCGCAAGGCCGACGAGACCGAGAACCTGTTTGCGCGCATCGAACCCGGCAAGATGATGATCACCTTCGATCGCGGCGATTATTGGCAATGCGCCTATGTCATCGCCAAGGGACAATACGAGGCGGTGAAGGCGAGGGGATTGCAGGCACTGCTCGACGACGTCGTGCGCATGGCGCCGGTCCTTCGGTCCGGCATTGCCGACGTGAAGAGCTTTGACGACGTCAAGCTGCTCACTGTGGCGATCAATCGCCTCGAGCGCTGGACGCGGCCGGGCCTGCTTCTCATCGGCGATGCTGCGCATGCGATGTCGCCGGTCGGCGGCGTCGGCGTCAATCTCGCCGTGCAGGACGCGGTCGCGACCGCCAATCTGCTCGCGGACAAGCTTCAGCGTGGCTGTCCGTCCGAGGATGAGCTCGACGCCGTGCGCCGCCGGCGCGAGTTTCCGGTGAGGATGACGCAACGCATGCAGGTGGTCGTGCAGAACAACATCATCAGCGGCGCCTTGCAGAGCGGTGACCGGCCGCTGAAGGTGCCGCTGATCGTGCGCCTCATCACCGCGCTGCCGTGGCTGCAGGGCATTCCGGCGCGGTTGATTGCGCTCGGTGTGCGGCCCGAGCACGTGCAGTCGAAGGCCGCGCCGGCATCGTCGCAGCACCATTCGGTAGGGATAATGTCGCGTTAAATCGCGCGCGGCGCGTTGCGTGCGTGCAACAGCGCCGATGGATTCAAGCGCGCTGATGGCCAATCCGGCGTCTTAACTTTCTTGATTCAAATTTGAGTAAGAGTTGCGTGTGAGCGTGCGCCCATCAAAGGACACGGGGTGTACCATGCGTAACAAATTGATTGCCGCCTTCGCCTGCACGACCGCTCTGGTTTCGACCGGCGCCGCCTCCGCCGCAGATCTCGGTGCGCGCTACACGAAGGCGCCCGCCTATGTCGAGCCGCTGTTCAACTGGACCGGTTTCTATGTCGGCGGCCACATCGGTGGCGCATGGACCAACGAGCAGTTCATCAACAACGGCACTGGCGCGGCGTTCGGCGATCTGCTCCCGGGCGAGGGCTATCGTCAGCGCAGCTCCGGAATCATGGGCGGCGCCCAGATCGGCTACAACTGGCAGGCCAACAACTTCGTGTTCGGCATGGAAGGCACGATCTCCGGCCTCGACAACAAGGGCACGTTCACGAACACCGCCTTCGCCCCGGCGAACGACGTGTTCTCCTGGCGTGCCAATGTGCTGGCGACGGTCGTCGGCCGCGCCGGCTTTGCCGTGCAGAACAACCTCTTCTACATCAAGGGCGGCTACGCGGGCGTCAACAACCGGCTCTCGGTCACCGACCCGGTTGTGACGGCCACGGGCGGTCAGACTCACTGGGCCAATGGCTGGACCGTCGGCGCCGGCTGGGAATACGGCGTGACCCGCAACTGGATCGTCGGCCTCGAATACAACTATGCTGCCTTCGGCAGCCAGACCTATCAGCTCGGCGGCCTCGCGGGTAACTACACCTTCGATGCCAAGCCGCGCGACATCCAGTGGGCGGTCGTGCGCGCGAGCTACAAGTTCGACGCGCCGGTCATCGCGCGCTACTGAGCAACGAACGACCAATCAGCAAAAGAAGACGATCTCTGCCAAATTCAAAGCCCCGGCAACGCCGGGGCTTCTTTTTGCGTGCAGCGTTCGGACGGAAGGCCTTAGGCCATCACCGAGAACCCGCCATCGACGGGGATCGCGGTGCCCGTGACGAAGTTCGACGCCGGCGAGGCGAGGAACACCGCGATGCCCGCGAAGTCATCAATATCGCCCCAGCGCCCCGCAGGCGTGCGCGCCAGCACGCGCTCGTGCAAGCCCGCAACCTGCTGCCGCGCGCCGCGGGTGAGGTCGGTGTCGATCCAGCCCGGCAGGATGGCATTGACCTGGATGTTGTCGGGTGCCCAGGCATTGGCGCAGGCGCGCGTGTACTGCACGATGCCGCCCTTGCTCGCCGCATAGGCGGTCGCAAAGCTCGCGCCGAAGATCGACATCATCGAGCCGATGTTGATCACCTTGCCGTTGCCGGAGGCCTTCAGCGCCGGATAGGCCAGCTTCGAGCACACGAAGGCGCTGGTGAGGTTGGTGTCGATCACCTTGTTCCACTCGTCGAGCTCGAGCTCGTGCGGCGGCTTGCGGATGCTCATGCCGGCATTGTTGATGAGAATGTCGATGCGGCCGAATTCCTTGATGACGCGGTCGATCATGGCGGCGACGGCCGCCTTGTCGGTCACGTCGGTGGCAACCGCAATCGCCTTCACGCCACGTTGCTTGAGATCGGCAACGGCCGCGGCCGATTTGGTTTCGTTGCGTCCGACCACGGCGATATTGGCGCCGGCGTCGGCAAGTCCATGCGCCAGGCCAAGCCCGATGCCGCCATTGCCTCCTGTGACGACCGCGACCTTGCCGCGAAGATCGAACCGGTTGGATGTCATGCTGTATTCCCTGGTTTCTTCTATTGGTTGCTCTGCCAGATCAGCACCAGCCCGAAGCTGGCCATGGCTGCGCCATAGCCGGCCCATTGCAGCTGGTTGACCATGAAGCTCGATCGCGGCCAGGGAACGGTGCCTGTGCCCTGTCCGATCCAGAGCAGCCCGACGGCAGTCGCAAACAGGCCTGCTACAAGCAGAAATCTGCGCATGCATTCCTCCCGTCGGTCTGGTTCTGTCGCGGTCCGCGGCATCAAGGATTGCCGCAATCACGAAAGCTTGGCGCCAGACTAACCGTAGCTTCGGTTCGGATACAATGGGCCGTGGCTGCAAGGCTGCAAGGCTGCGAGGAGGACGCATGTCCGTTCGCAAGATCATCCTGGGGGCTGCAGCCGCACTGGCGGTGGCCTATGCCGTCATTCCGCGTCACGCGGATCTGCGGGCGTTCGATCCGGCCGAGATGGCGCGGCTGGAGACTGCGATGTGGCGCGACTATTACGACAAGCGCTATGTCGCGCTGGTCCGTCATCTCTACACATTGGTGCGGACGCAGTTCGGCTTCTCGCCGCTTCAGAGCTTGCATGTCGCGTTCAACGCGGCCGAGGCGGCCAGGACGTTCCAGCCGACGCGGTCGCGTCGGGAGGCCGATGCGGCGTTGCCGGCCCTCATGGCCTACTTTGCGCCCGCCGCGCCTGTGGCATTCGACGTGGAGGCGGCCGCTCGTCTCGAACTGGACTGGTGGCAGGCCCGCCGCGAGGCGGCGGCGCCTGCGACTATGGCCTCACCATCGCACGCGTGGCTGCGCTGACTTATGGCAAGGCAGCCGATGATTCCGGCATCCGGCGGTTCGGCATCGCCCGGGCCGAAGCCATGGCCTTTCGCGATGCACGGGGTGAGGCGATCACGGATGCCGATTGGGTCGCGATCGAAGCCCGGCTCACCGGCGCGTATGGGGCACCGAAGGCGAGCGTCGCGCACTAATGCGCCTTGAAACGAAAAAGCCCCGGACGATGCCGGGGCTTTGACGTCTGAACTTGCGTTCGGATCAGTATTTGGTCGCTCAGTACTTCGCGACGACCGGACCGGTCCAGTTAAAGCGGTAGACCAGCGAGGTCGAGATCGTCTGGTTCCAGCTGTTGGCGCGGATGCTGTTGGCGAGCGGCACGTTGCCGACGTCGGACAGCTCGGTCTGGGTCTTGGCGTTGTAGAAGGCCGAACGATACTCGGTCTTCATGAACCAGCCGGGCGAGGTGATGCCGAAGATGTTCAGGCTGTTCTCGACGCCGCCGCCGATGAACCAGCCGTTGCGGTTGTAGCTGCCGAGGTGAGCACCGGCCGGCACGCCAGCCAGGGTCAGGAAGTTGGTCTGGCCGAAGTGAGCGCCGGAGTAACCGCCGTTGACGTAGGAGAGAACGTTCGGAGCGACCAGCCAGCCGAGGCGAACACCAGCGGCCCAGGAGTCTTCCAGCTTCTGGTTGCCGGTCCAGCCATTGATCGGATCCTGAACCGTGGCGCGGATGCTGCCGAACTGACCGTCAGCGAACACGCCGGCGACCCAGGTGCCGCTGAACTGCCAGTCGTAGCCGAGGCCGACGGTGCCGAACCAGCCCGAGCCACCCTGACGCTGGGTAATGGTCAGCGGAACCGCGCCGACCGTGGTCTGGACGGACTGGTCGGCGTTCGAGAGGCCGCCGCCGCCGCCACCGAAGATGTAGAAGCCAGTCCAGTTAGCGACGGGAGCCGCAACCGGGGCCTTCACGTAAGGACGAGCAGCGAGGTCAGCCGCCGAGGCCGAACCGGTCATCGCCGCAACCGCGGTCAGAGCCAGCAAAATCTTCTTCATGATAAAATCCCCAACCTTGGTAGCAGGCGCGAGCGCACTGAAGTCCGTGTCATCTGATGCCCGGACTATAGACGTTTCCCGCCGAAAAGCTGTTGCGTGGCAGGCACAGTCGCCGGAAAACGCCGGTCGGCAGGGTTTTGAGGTGATGATGCCGGATATCGAAAAATCTACGTAATATCAGTGCGTTATGCGGATGTCCGAGCTGCGGGTCCGGGTAAGTTTTCGTTAGCAAATTCGGCTTTGTCCGAAACGCAGGCAATCCTGCCTCAGACTTGGCGCCGCTGAGTCGCTGGCCGAGTCGCGCTTCTGAAGGAATCGCCGGGACGGACGGGGTTATCGTCCCCACACATGAAAAAAGCCCCCGGACCCTGATGGAGCCGGGGGCTTTTTTGACGGGAGGGCGTGACGTCAGACGTCAAGCAGCTCCTCGCTGGCAAATTCGGCCTTGTCCGAGATGAAGGCGAAGCGCGCTTCGGCCTTGGTGCCCATCAGCCGTTCCACCGAATCCGCCGTCGTGTCGCGGTCGTCGGCGAGCAAGACCACCTTGAGCAGCGTCCGCTTGCTCGGATCCATGGTGGTTTCCTTGAGCTGCGCCGGCATCATCTCGCCGAGGCCTTTGAAGCGGTTCACCTCGACCTTGGCGTTGGCGTTGAACGCGCTCTTGAGCAACGCCTCCTTGTGCGCGTCGTCGCGGGCGTAGACCGATTTCGAGCCGTGAGTGAGCTTGTAGAGCGGCGGCACCGCGAGGAAGAGGTGGCCCTCGTCGATCAGCCGCGGCATCTGCCGGTAGAAGAAGGTGATCAGCAGCGAAGCAATGTGAGCGCCGTCGACGTCGGCGTCGGTCATGATGATGATGCGCTGATAGCGCAGATCCTCTTCGCGGTACTGCGCGAGCTGACCGCAGCCGATCGCCTGCACGAGGTCGGAGAGCTGCGCGTTCGCGGTCAGCTTGTCCTTGCCGGCGGAGGCGACGTTGAGGATCTTGCCGCGCAGCGGCAGAACCGCTTGCGTCTTGCGGTCGCGCGCCTGCTTGGCGCTGCCACCTGCCGAGTCGCCTTCGACGATGAAGAGCTCGGAGCCTTCGGTGCCGGCATCGGTGCAGTCGGCGAGCTTGCCGGGCAGGCGCAGCTTCTTGCCGGCGGTCTTGCGCGCCGTTTCTTTTTCCTGGCGGCGCCGCAGCCGCTCCTCGGCGCGGTCGATGACGAAGTCGAGCAGGCGGTTCGCCATGTTCGGATTGCCCGACAGCCAATGGTCGAACGGATCCTTCATCGCCTGCTCGACGATGCGCTGCGCTTCGGCGGTGGCGAGGCGATCCTTGGTCTGCCCCTGGAATTCGGGCTCGCGCACGAACACCGAGAGCATCACGGCCGCGCCCACCATCACGTCTTCCGAGGTGATGGACGAGGCGCGCTTGCCCTGGCCGACGCGCTCGGCGTGATCCTTCAGGCCGCGCAAAAGCGCGCTGCGCAGGCCGGATTCGTGCGTGCCACCGTCGGGCGTCGGCACGGTGTTGGTGTAGGAGGACAGGAAGCCGTCGGCATCTGCGGTCCAGGCTACGGCCCATTCGCAGGCGCCATGCGCGCCGTTGCGGCCCGACTTGCCCGAGAAGATGTCCGGATGCACCAGCGTGTCGGCGTGGATCGCCGCGGCGAGATAATCCTTGAGGCCACCAGGGAAGTGGAACGTCGCTTCCGGCGGCACGTCCTCGACGCCCTTGAGCAGCTCGGGCGCGCAGTTCCAGCGGATCTCGACGCCGCCGAACAGATACGCCTTCGAGCGCGTCATCTTGAACAGGCGCTGCGGCTTGAACGCGGCCTTGGCGCCGAAGATGTCGGTATCAGGCTTGAAGCGCACGCGGGTGCCGCGGCGGTTGTTGATCTTGCCGAGGTCCTCGAGCTTGCCCTTGGGATGGCCGCGCTCAAAGCTCATGCGATAGAGCTTCTGGCTGCGTGCGACCTCGACTTCGAGGCGCGAGGAGAGGGCGTTGACGACGGAGATGCCGACGCCGTGCAGACCGCCCGAGGTCTCATAGACCTTGCTGTCGAACTTGCCGCCCGAATGCAGCGTGCACATGATGACTTCGAGGGCCGACTTCTTCGGGAATTTCGGGTGCGGATCGATCGGGATGCCGCGGCCGTTGTCGGTGACGGTCAGGAACCCGTCGGCGCTCAGCTCGACGCCGATGAAGGTCGCGTGTCCCGCCAGCGCCTCGTCCATCGAATTGTCGATGACTTCGGCGAACAGGTGATGCAGCGCCTTCTCGTCGGTTCCGCCGATATACATGCCGGGCCGGCGCCGCACCGGTTCGAGGCCTTCGAGCACCTCGATGTCGGCTGCGGTGTAGTCGGCTTCCCCGCCGCTTCCGCGCGGCGCAGCCTTGGCGGCGGCGCGGGGCTTGGGCTCATCACCGCCGAAAAAATCGTCTTTTGCTTTTGGCTTCAACTGCTTGGACATATATCTTGATGTGCTTAGGGGGCCGCTTGGGCGGCGAATCGGTTAAGCGGACTATGCCACTTCTGGCTTGGAAAGGTTACCGCTGGGCCGGCCAAGCCGCGTGGTTGGGAGCCAATCCCGGCGATTTTACGCCGCATTGCCATTAGTTCCCGGCAATTTGACGTCTCGGACCGGTTTAGATCGGCTTTTGTGACTTGATGTCACACAAGTCCTTGGCTTACCAGTCGTTTTCATCGAGCAGCACCTTGAGCGAGCGGGAAGGCTTATTCTGGAATGGAGCAGTTTGCGCACGCCCTGGCCGATTTCGTGCGCGCTCACCAGGCCTGGGCAGCTCCGATCGTCTTCCTTCTGGCTTTCGGGGAGTCGCTCGCCTTCATCTCGCTGTTGGTCCCGGCCTGGGGCGCGCTGGTGGCGATCGGTGCGCTGATCGGGGTGAGCGGCATCAACTTCTATCCGGTCTGGATCGCCGGCGGCCTCGGAGCGGCACTGGGCGACTGGGTCTCCTACTGGTTCGGCTATCGCTACAAGGAGCATGTCGCCGAGATGTGGCCGCTCTCGCGCTATCCGGAACTCCTGCCCCGGGGCGAGGCCTTCGTGCGCAACTGGGGCATACCCAGCATCTTCATCGGCCGCTTCTTCGGCCCCTTGCGGGCCTCGGTGCCGCTCGCAGCCGGCATCTTCGAGATGCCCTATTGGAGCTTCCAGATCGCCAATTTCGTCTCGGCCCTGATCTGGTCGGCCGCACTGCTGCTGTTCGGCGACGTGATCGCCAAGATCATGGAATGGATCTGGCGGGTGATCTGAGCGCGTTCGGGATCGGGCACATGTCCTGGTCGGATCGCGCCGCGGAAAGACATTTAAAAGTCGTTCTTTCCGGGAGTGCGGCTGGTAAGTTTCGCCTGCTAGTTGAGCTGCGGAATTGGTCGGCTGAGCGCTCAACAGATGATCGTACGAACTTGTTCAACCTTCCTGGCGGCGTTGCTGCTGCTGTTGCCATGCACGAAATCGTTTACCGCGGAATCATCCGGCCTGGATACGAAGTCCGGCTGGATCGACCCGGGTTGGCGGCGAACGGTCGCCCGTCATACCATTACGTTCGGCGAGACCGGTCTGAGCAACGAGGTCTTCGAGTTCGAAATCAAGGCGCTCGACGAGAAGGGCGCCGAGGCGATCGCGCAGCAGAGTTTTCAGTACAACAGCCATTTTGACGAATTGTCGTCAACTGAGCTTGCCACCCTCAAGGCCGATGGCAGCGTGGTCGTGGTCGACGAGCGTGCCATTCGCGATCAACCGGCCTCGACCGATTCCTCTTCGCCCTATTTCGACGAGGTCCGCAACAGGATCATCGCCTTTCCACACGTTGCTCCCGGCGACAGCATCCGCGGTCGTCTGGTTTACAAGGCAAAGCAGGCGAGATTTCCAGGTGAGTTCGCGCGCGTCTGGAGCGAGCCGGCAAGCCAACCGCCCGAATTGCTCGAGGTGATCGTGGACGGACCGGCATCCAGACCGCTGCGGATCGCACTGCGCAATGTCGAGCACTGGGAAGAGAGGAGCAACGATCGCATCGTCCATCGCGTGCGCTTCCGGCAAGACACGCCGCGACCCGGCCAGATCGACGATGAGACTCTCTCATACGCCGCGCGTTTCGAGGCGAGCACGTTTGCTGATTATACTGCTTTCGCGGCGACGCTGAACGCCCGCAACGCGCCCATGGCGCGACCGGACGAGAAGATCGCACGACTTTCGCGGGAGATCGTCGGCGAGGCGACCGGCTCGCGGGCGAAGATCGAGCGCATCTACAATTGGGTGGCGCGCAACATCCGCTATGTCGGAATTGGACTCGAGGATGGCGGCTGGACCTCGCAGCCTGCCTCGGCGGTGCTTGCGTCGCGTTACGGCGATTGCAAGGCGCATGCGACGCTGTTCAAGGCGCTGCTTGCTGCCCAAGGCATCGAAGCCAATCTGGTCGCGGTGAACTCGCAGGCAAGGTACACGCTCACCGAAATTGCCACGCCGAATTTCGACCACGCCATCGCCTATGTCCCGGAGATCGACCAATATCTCGATCCGACCGCTTCACTCTTCGCCTTCGGCTCCCTGCCGTCGGAACTCGCGGGCAAACCGGTCCTCAACATCGACAAGGGCACCTTGGGCCGCATTCCCATGGCCGATCCGACGCGTTTTCGGCTGGCAGCGGAGACAGACTATGTGCTTGGCAAGGACGGCAAGCGCGAGGTCCGCTCGGTCCTGTCCGGCGCAGGCGTCGGCGCCCAGCTGGGACGTGCGCTCGCGCAGGGACTGGATGATTCAGATCGACGTGCGACCGCCAGGAAACTGATCGAGCAGGCGGGCCTGACCGGAACCGGTGACTACACCTATCCAAATCCGCGCGAATTGACGGATGAATATGCCATCACGTCAACGTTTCAGATCAGCAAGACCATCGGTCTCGATCGGCCCGCGCATGTCAGGATGTTGCCTTTGACCGATCCGAGGCGATCGCTTCTGCGGTTGACCGCACGCCAGACCGACGGGAGGCCCTTTGTCTGCCGGCCGCTGGAATACCGCGAGGTTGCTTCCCTCACGGTGCCCGAGAACACCTTCTTCTACGAGAAACCGGCGCCAGTCGCCTATTCGGCGACGTTCGAAGGCAGGACGGGCTACGGGATGGTCCACGGCCGGATCGATGTGAGCAGCACCATTGTCCTCGACGGCCGGACCATTCGCTCCAACGCAGTTTTTCGCCTGACGCTCGATGCACCCGTCTGCCCGGCAGAGTTTGGTTCGGCAATCGAGAAGGGGGTCGATAAGCTCGACGAATTCCGGTACGGGCCGATCGGTCTCACTCCGAAGGGGGCATCCTCGGTCGTTGAAGTCAGCGCCGACTACACCGAGGGGGCGAACGCATATGTCGCTCACGATTTCGAACGCGCGATGGAGCGGTTGAAACCGCTCGCCGAGATCGGCAACGCCCGCGCCCAGGCCCATCTGGGGGCGATGTATCGGGACGGAAGCGGGACCAAGCGCGACGCCGGAGAGGCGGTCAAATGGTTTCGCCTGGCCGCCGAGCAAGGCGATCCCTACAGCCAGGAGCAGCTTGCTTACCTCCAGGAAACGGGTCCGGGGCAGGTTCGCGACGAGAAGCAGGCGGCCGATTGGTACGCCAAGGCGGCGGAGCAGGGGAAGGCCTATAGCCAGGCGCGCCTTGCCGCGATGTACCGGGACGGTCGTGGTGTTTCACAGGACTTTGCCGTGGCTTTCGATCTGTTTTCGCGGGCAGCGGAGCAGGGCTCCACATATGCGCAGATGAGCCTCGGCCTGTTGCACATCAAAGGCCAGGGCGTGCCGCAGGATCTCGCCAAGGGCGTATCCCTGCTGCGCATGGCCGCCGAACAGAACGACAGCTGGGCTCAATACAATCTGGGCTGGGCCTACGAGAGTGGCACCGGTGTGCCGAAGGATGCACAGCAGGCGATCAAGTGGTACACCAAGGCGTCCGATCGCGGAAACGAGCAAGCTGGCGCCCATCTTTACGAGCTGACCCGCGGCGGCGGTTCCTTCTGGGGCTCGCTCTTCAGCCGTCTTGGCCTTGCCCGATGGTAGGGGCGGCAGCGAGCTTGCCGTCCGCTCCGATGGTTCCAGAACCTTGACGTCCGGCCGATATGGCCTTATAGCCGCGCGCCATGATCAACGCCGCGACCATCCTGTTCGCCCGTCGCCGCCGCCGCAGCTTAGCGGTTTGGGCGGTCGATCGCGTTTGAGATCATCGTCTTTGCCGCTGGACCCGATCCGCGGCATCCTCTCTCCTGTCAGCGCGATCTGATCCGGCGGCTCCCACAAGGAGGCCCAGCAGGAGACCACGATGTACACGCCACCCCATTTCAAGCAGGACCGCGCCGCGAGCCTGAAATTTGCCGAAGAGCGCGGCTTCGGCACCATGTGCGCCTTCGACGGGCACAAGCCAGTCGCGTCGCCGCTGCCATTTTACGTGACCTATGCGGCTGACGGCACGCCGCAGGCCGCCTTTCATCTCGCCCGTCACAATCCGCTGCTAAAGCTTGCCGACGGGACGACGTCCTGGCTGCTCGCGGTCAACGGCCCCGATGCCTATGTATCGCCGGACTGGTACGTCTCGCCGGATCAGGTCCCGACCTGGCTTTACCAGTCGGTGCACCTGAGCGGGCCAGTACGACCGTTGTCGGACGAGGAGCTCTCGGTGCAGGTCGACACGCTCAGCGACAAGTTCGAGAACTGGCTGCTGCCGAAGAAGCCCTGGACCTCGGGCAAGATGACGGCGGGCCGGCTGGAAGCGATGAAGAAGGGGATCGTGGGCCTGGTCATGACGGTTGAAGAGGTCGAAGGGAGCTTCAAGCTCAACCAGCACAAATCCGACGCAGACTATACGGCTATCGCCAATGCGCTCGGCGCACAGCCCGCTGCCGACGCCAGGAAAATCGCGCAACTGATGCAAGATGTGAGGCCGGAAGCTTTCGCGGCCGAAACCAACAAGCTCGAAAGGAGCGTTCCATGAGCCTCGCTGAGACCACGAAAACCCCGACCACCGGCGCTGCGAAGAAGCCCGCCACCGTCTTCGTCGACGGCGGCTCCGGCACCACCGGGCTCGGCATCAATGAGCGGCTGAAGCTCCAGAACGATGTGATCGTGAAGACCATCGCCGACGACAAGCGCAAGGATCCCGCGGCCAAGAAGGCGCTGATGGAGGAGGTGGATCTCGTCATCCTCTGCCTGCCCGACGATGCCGCGAAGGAAACGGTTGCGCTGGTCGACAGCATGGGCTCTTCGGGACCGAAGGTGCTGGACGCTTCGACGGCCTATCGGGTTGCGCCCGACTGGGCCTATGGTTTTCCGGAGCTGACAGCGGACCAGGCCGGCAAGATCAAGGCCGCCAGGAAGGTCTCCAATCCCGGCTGCTATCCGACCGGCGGCATCGCGCTGCTGCGGCCGATCGTCGACGCCGGCCTGCTGCCTCCCGATTATCCCGTCACCATCAACGCGGTGAGCGGCTATTCCGGCGGCGGCAAGTCGATGATCGCGAGCTTCGAGGACGGCAGCGCGCCGGCCTTCGAGCTCTACGGCCTCGGCTTCGAGCACAAGCATTTGCCGGAGATGCAGCTTTATTCGAACCTGACGCGGCGGCCGATCTTCATTCCCTCGGTCGGCAACTACCGGCAGGGCATGCTGGTCTCGGTACCGCTCCAGCTCGACACACTCCCGGGCAAGCCTTGCGGTGCCGACCTTCAGGCCGCGCTGGCCAAGCGGTATGCCGGTTCAAAATACGTCAAGGTGATGCCGCTTCAGAACGAGGCGACCAAGGGCGGCCGGCTCGAGCCGGAGGCGCTCAACGAGACCAACATGCTCGAGCTCTACGTCTTCGCCAGCGACAAATATCACCAGGCGGTCTTGGTCGCGCGGCTAGACAATCTCGGCAAGGGGGCCTCGGGCGCAGCCGTGCAGAACATGCGGCTGATGCTGGGCTTGCCGGAGGAGTAGGGCACGCTCTCGTGCCCCTGGACGGTTGCGCAGCGCCGCTTCGGCGGTGCGCTGCCGTCCCTCACTGGAGAACGACGTCGGCCGGGAATGGCCGGACAGGCCGGCCGGCACACACATTGTTGCGGGCGGTCACGCTATCGAGTTGGTATTTCTCGAGGTCGCCCAGCAAGCGATTGGAAATATCGCACACGTCCTGATGGTCGCGCGCGTAGTCGACCGCGGCGCTCCAGGCGAGGGACGCGCGGATGTATGCGTCACAGCGGTCCGGCATCAATCCACGGTTCATCGGCCTTGAGACCTCGATCGCCTTGCTGCGCAGGCGGATCAGTTCGGGGCATTGCGCCTGAGCGCTGGCCTCGCTGCAAGCTCCGGCGAGCGCGATCATCGCGACGAACGGCAAAAGGACCCGCATACGGTTTCCTCGCTTCGGTTGCCTCAGCCCCCGCCACGGTATCGTAGATTGCAGGCGCCTGCAGCTCTTTTTCGGATGCTCAAACCACCCTGAAGATCGCCAGCGCCAGCACGGCCTGCGCGAGGAAGCCGACGGTGAAGGCCAGGGTGCGGAACACCGGGATGCCGAGCGCGTACACGATCAGGTGCGCGACGCGGGCCCAGAAATAGACGGCGCAGGCGAGCACCGTCCACTTCGAGGAATAGTCGATCGCGTTCAGGATCAGGACCAGCGGCGCGAAGATCACGAGGTTCTCGACCGCGTTGTCATGCGCGAACATCAGCCGGTTCGCCCATTCGGCTTGCGGCTTGTCGTTGCGCGAGGGATTGGCCATCGCGCCGGTGAGCCCGCGTACCTGACAACGGTTGATGGTGTAGGGGACCCAGAGGATCCCGGTCAGGATCACCGTCAATGTCAGCCAGAACAATTCGCGCGTCATAGTCCGGTCCCCTCTGTCGTCGCTGCGTTGAGAGCGAGTCTATACAAGAGCGCGGCAGAGTCCGCTATGCGCATGATCTTTTCGGAAAACCGCTACGCACTTTTCCGGATCATGCGTTACGCGCGAACCCTGACATAGCTGCCGGGCGCGTCCTCGATCGGGGGCAGCGCCTCGCTGCCGACGCTGCGCGCCGGGACCTCCTCGGGATCGAGGCTGCCCAGCCATTCGCGCCAGTCCGGCCACCACGAGCCCTTGTGCTCGACCGCGCCCTTCATCCAGTCGGCGACGCTGACGTCCTTGATGTTGTCGTTGGTCCAGTACTGGTACTTGTTCGAGGCGGGCGGATTGACGACACCGGCGATGTGGCCCGAGCCGGACAGCACATACTTCACCGGGCCGCCGAAGAACTGCGAGCCGTACAGCACCGACTCGGCCGGGGCGATATGGTCCTCGCGGGTGGCGAGGTTGTAGACGGGCACCTTGACCTTGGAGAGATCGAGCAGGGTGTTGTCGAGCACCATCGTGCCGGTCGAGAGCCGGTTCTCCAGGTAGCAATTGCGCAGATAATAGGAATGGTTCGCCTGCGTCATCCGCGTCGCATCGGAATTCCAGTGCAACAGGTCGAACGCGCTCGGCTGCTGGCCCTTCAGGTAGTTGCTGACGACATAGGACCAGATCAGGTCGTTGGAGCGCAGCATGTTGAAGGCCATCGCCATCTTCGAGCCTTCGAGCACGCCGGCTGCCTTCATGTCCTGCTCGAGCGCTGCGATCTGCTCCTCGTCGACGAACACGAGGAGATCGCCCGCATGGGTGAAGTCGACCTGCGCCGCGAAGAACGTCGCCGAGCTCACGCGCTGGCGGCGCTTCTCGGCAAGCCAGGCCAGCGTGGTCGCGAGCATGGTGCCGCCGACGCAATAGCCGGCGGTGTGGACCTTCATCTCGCCGGTGACCTTCTCGATCACCTCCATCGCCGTGAGCGGGCCTTCCTTCATGTAGTCTTCCCAGCTCTTGGTGCCGAGCCGCTTGTCGGGATTGACCCATGAGATCACGAACACGGTGATGCCCTGGTCGACGCACCACTTGATGTAGGATTTCTCCGGCTTGAGATCGAGGATGTAGAACTTGTTGATCCAGGGCGGCACGATCAGGAGCGGGGTGCGCAGCACCTTCTCCGTGGTCGGCGAATACTGGATCAGCTGCATCATCTCGTTCTGGTAGATCACCTTGCCTGGCGTCGTCGCCATGTTGACGCCGACGACGAGGTTGTCCGGGTTGGACTGGCGGATCTTCAGCATGCCCTTGCCGGCCGCGATGTCCTCGGCCAGCATCTTCAGGCCGCGCGCCAGGTTGCCGCCGCTGCTCGCCATCGTCTCGCGCAGCACTTCCGGATTGGTCAGCACGAAGTTCGACGGCGAGATCGCATTGGTGACCTGCTGCACGTAGAACTCGGCCTTGCGGCGGGTGTGTGTGTCGAGTCCGTCGGCGTCGCGCACCAGCTCCTGCGCCCATTTGGTCGTGAGCAGATAGAGCTGCATCACGAAATCGAAGAACTGGTTCGATTTCCATTCCGGGTCGGCGAAGCGCTTGTCGCGCGGCGAGGGCGCGATCGCCGGCTCGGCGTCCTGGCCGGCCATGCGTCGCGCCGCCGAGCCCCAGAGGTCGAGATAATCCTTGGCGAGCTTGGTCTGCAAATCGGACGAACGGGATGAGTCCGACAGCCAATATTCGGCGACCGCGGTGAAGGTCTTGACCATCTCGGTGAGCTCGGGCGGCGGGCGGTCCTGCACCTCGCCGCTCTCGCGCGGCTTGAGGTAGGCGGCTAGCGCCTTGCCGCCGCTTTCCATCGCCCGCGCGACATTCATCGCGAAGGCTTCCGCATCGAACTTCGTCTCGGTTGTCCCGGTGCTGGGCTTGTCGGTCGTGGCGGTACTCATGGGCAGAACAGTAACGAGTCATTCCGTATTCGTCACCGCGAAGCTCGCAGGTTTGGCGTTAAACACGCTCGAAGATGTGCTGCACTGCGACAAGTTTCCTTGGTTCCGTCATAATCAGGCCGCACCGGCCGGCTTGGTAGGGAACGGGGTTGTATTCTCGGCTCGCACCATTTCGGGCAGCAATGGTTTGAGCTTGGGCGCGGTGTCGGGTAGGCTTACCCGGGGCCGTGCTTTGGGACGAGTAGGGGATTCCCAAGTGTTGGCGTTAAGGGACCTGCAAAAGACGCTGCCGATCCGCGGCGCGCTGCTGATGGCGGCGCTTGCCCTGGGCGGCTGCTCGAGTCAGCTCGCGGATCTCACGCCTGCGGATGCGCAGGCCCATCCAAAGGAGCCCGGCAGCTATTTGCCGGTGCACGACCTGCCGCCCGATCGCGATCAGGCGATCATCCCGCCGGACCAGCGCGCCAAGATCGAGTCCGAGCTTGCCGCGGCGCGCGATCGCCAGGCCGTTGCTGCCAAAGACGCCAAATGAGGCCGTGCAAGGTAATCGCTGGCGCCCCCGTCTTGCCGTGCTAAAAGACCTGAGTTCAGCCGAGAGTCAGGGCGAACGACTTCAGCCTCCGCCGTCGAAAATTGCTCTAAGTATTTGATTTTGAGCCATTTAACGGCCGGGCCGGGCGCTTTTGCGATCGGCGCTCGTGGCCAGTCGATTCTGTCCTGACCGGTTGCCCGGAGCCCAGAGAGCCATGGAAGAATTTTACCGCATCCGCCGCCTTCCGCCCTACGTGTTCGAGCAGGTCAACCGGGCCAAGGCGGCCGCGCGGAACGCCGGTGCCGACATCATCGACCTCGGCATGGGCAATCCGGACCTGCCGGCGCCGCCCCATGTGCTGGAGAAGCTCAAGGAGACGCTCGGCAAGCCGCGCACCGACCGCTATTCGGCCTCCCGTGGCATCCCCGGTCTGCGCAGGGCCCAGGCCGCCTATTATGCCCGCCGCTTCGGCGTGAAGCTCAATCCTGACACCCAGGTGGTGGCGACGCTCGGCTCCAAGGAGGGGTTTGCCAACGTGGCGCAGGCGATCACCGCGCCCGGCGACGTCATCCTCTGCCCGAACCCGAGCTACCCGATTCACGCCTTCGGCTTTTTGATGGCCGGCGGCGTGATCCGCTCGGTGCCCTCGGAGCCGACGCCGCAATTCTTCGAGGCGGTGGAGCGGGCGATCGTCCATTCGATCCCGAAGCCGCTGGCGCTGGTGGTTTGCTATCCCTCCAACCCGACCGCCTATGTCGCGAGCCTCGACTTCTACAAGGACCTCGTTGCGTTCGCGAAGAAGCACGAGATCCTGATCCTGTCCGATCTCGCCTATGCCGAGGTCTATTTCGACGAGAGCAATCCGCCGCCCTCGGTGCTCCAGGTGCCGGGCGCGATGGACGTCACCGTCGAGTTCACCTCGATGTCGAAGACCTATTCGATGGCCGGCTGGCGCATGGGCTTTGCGGTCGGCAATGAGCGCGTGATCGCAGCGCTTGCCCGCGTCAAATCCTATCTCGACTACGGCGCCTTCACGCCGGTGCAGGTCGCCGCGACCGCGGCGCTGAACGGCCCGGACGATTGCATCAAGGAGATGCGCGACACCTATCGCAAGCGCCGCGACGCGCTGGTGGAATCGTTCGGCCGCGCCGGCTGGGAGATTCCGCCGCCGGAGGCCTCGATGTTTGCCTGGGTGCCGCTGCCGGAAGCCTTCCGCAGCGTCGGCAGCATGCAGTTCGCGACCCTGATGGTGGAGAAATCCGGCGTCGCGGTGTCGCCCGGCGTCGGCTTCGGCGAGCATGGTGAAGGATATGTCCGCATCGCCATGGTGGAAAACGAGCAACGGATCAGGCAGGCCGCGCGCGGCGTGCGCCGCTTCCTTGAAAGCGGCATCGAAACGTTGCACAACGTCGTTCCGCTCGCCAACCGGCGCTAATTCTCTTCGACAGGTTTTCTGAAGGCATCATGGTCGCACCCCTGAAAGTGGGCATAGCGGGGCTCGGCACCGTGGGTGCCGAAGTTGTCCGTTTGATTGAAACGCAGGCGCGCGTGCTCACGGGGCGCAGCGGCCGCGGCATTCGTGTCGTTGCTGTGACTGCGCGTTCAAAAGCGAAGAAGCGCAGCATCGACCTGCGCGGTGTCGAATGGGTCAAGGATCCGCTTGCCCTGGCCACCCATCCCGAGGTCGACTGCTTCGTCGAGCTGATGGGCGGCGCCGGCGATCCCGCGCTCTCCGCGGTCGAAGCTGCGCTCAATGCCGGTAAGTCCGTCGTCACCGCCAACAAGGCGCTGCTCGCCAAGCACGGTATCAAGCTGGCGAAGGCCGCCGAAAAGCACGGCGGCGCGCTGAATTTCGAGGCAGCTGTCGGTGCCGCGATCCCCGTCATCAAAACGTTGCGCGAGGGTCTTGCCGGAACCGGTATCAACCGCGTCTACGGCATCCTCAACGGCACCTGCAATTACATCCTGACCCGGATGGAGCAGGAGGGCCTGTCCTTTGCCGAATGCCTGAAGGATGCACAGCGGCTCGGCTATGCCGAGGCCAATCCGTCGTTCGACGTCGACGGCCACGATACTGCGCAAAAACTCTCGATCCTCGCCAGCCTCGCTTTCGGCACGAAAGTTGCTCAAAGCGCGGTGTATGTCGAAGGCATCTCCTCCATCGCGCCGGAAGATCTGCGCGCCGCTGACGATCTCGGTTACCGGCTCAAGCTGCTTGGCGTTGCCGTTCGCACCGCCAAGGGCATCGAGCAGCGCGTGCATCCGACCATGGTTCCAAAATCCTCCTCGATCGCGCAGGTGATGGGTGTCACCAATGCGGTCACGATCGATGGCGAGGGCATTCCGCCGATCACGCTGGTCGGTCCGGGCGCCGGCGGTGCTGCGACGGCATCGGCCGTCGTCGCCGACATCGCCGACGTTGCGCGCGGCATCCGCGCCAATCCGTTCGGCCGGCCGATCGCGCAACTGCGCGACACCAACAAGGCGCCGATGGAGCGGCATGAAGGCGGCTATTACATCCGCCTGCTGGCGCGTGATTTCCCGGGTACCGCGGCTGCGATCGCGACCCGGCTTGCAGAACAGAAGATTTCGATCGAGTCGATCGTGCAGCGCCATCCCAATGGCGGCGCTGCGAGTGCCGACGGCAAGGCGGTCCCCGTGCCCGTCATCCTGATCACCTACGCGACGCATGAGGACGCGGTACGCCGCGCGCTCGCCGCCGTGCAGAAGGACAAGGTGATCAGCGGACGGCCGCAGGTGATCCGGATCGAGAAGAACTAGAGCATGCTCCGGAAAAGTGTGAAGCGGTTTTCCGGAAAGAGCATGCTCAAATGATGAGGCGGTTCGAACGAACCGTGGGCGTTACGAGTTGATGCGGGCAGGGAGTCCTGTCCAAAACTGTTTCGAAGGAGTTAGCCGATGTCGACCCATATTGAAGTCCCTCCGCATGCATTGCTCGAGCGCATTCTCACGCTGGAGATCGTGCGCGTGACGGAGCGGGCGGCGGTGTCCTCGGCGCGACTGCGCGGGCACGGCAATGAGAAAGCGGCCGACCAGGCCGCGGTCGACGCCATGCGGCGCGAGCTGAACAAGCTGCCGATCCAGGGCACCATCGTGATCGGCGAGGGCGAGCGCGACGAGGCGCCGATGCTCTATATCGGCGAGCAGGTCGGCCTCAAGGCCGGCCCTCAGGTCGATATTGCCGTCGATCCGCTCGAAGGCACCACGCTGTGCGCCAAGAACATGCCGGGCTCGATCGCCACCATGGCGATGGCCGACGGCGGCACGCTGCTGCACGCGCCCGACGTCTACATGGAGAAGCTCGCGATCGGTCCCGGTTACGACAAGGGGGTTGTCGAAATTGATGCCTCGCCCGCCGACAACGTCCGCCGCCTCGCCAAGGCCAAGGGCGTCAAGCCTGACGG
The DNA here is from genome assembly GCF_018130765.1 of Bradyrhizobium iriomotense. Classification (GTDB taxonomy): domain Bacteria; phylum Pseudomonadota; class Alphaproteobacteria; order Rhizobiales; family Xanthobacteraceae; genus Bradyrhizobium; species Bradyrhizobium iriomotense_A. Next base: position 343,584 of record NZ_JAFCJZ010000001.1, on the reverse strand, counting down.
CATCACCGTTCTCGTGCTCGACCGTCCGCGCCATGCCGGCATCATCGAGAGCGTGCGCTCGACCGGCGCTGCCGTGCGCCTCATCACCGATGGCGACGTCGCCGGCGTGATCCACTGCGCCGACCCCGACAACACCGGCGTCGACATGTATCTCGGCACCGGCGGTGCGCCGGAAGGCGTGCTCGCGGCCGTGGCGCTGCGCTGCATCGGCGGCCAGATGCAGTGCCGCCTGATCCTCGATTCCGAGGAGAAGCGCGAGCGTGCCGCCAAGATGGGCGTCAACGATCCCAAGATGATCTACGGCATCGAGGACATGGCGCGCGGGGACTGCCTGTTCGCCGCCACCGGCGTCACCACGGGCTCGCTGCTCTCGGGCGTCAAGTTCCGCAAGGACGGCGTCATCGAGACCGAGACGGTGGTGATGCGCTCCGTCACCGGCACCGTGCGCTACATCAAGGCCGAGCACCGCGAGCTCGCGAAGTTCCACCTGGATTAAGCAGCTCTGTCATTCCGGGGCGACGTGAAAGCGTCGAACCCGGAATCCAGAGATGACGGCGCGAGATTTCGGGTTCTCAGGGCCGCGCGACGCGCGGTCCCATCGCCCCGGAATGACAAGATAAAAACAACAGGGGAAGCGCACATGTCCGACCTTTCCGCCGTCAAAGCCCTCGTCTTCGACGTGTTCGGCACGGTCGTGGACTGGCGCACCAGCCTGATCACGGACTTCATGTGGTGGGCGAAGGAGCGCGGCATCAGCGCCGACTGGACCGCGTTGGTCGACGGCTGGCGCGGCATGTACGTCGCCTCCATGGACGACGTGCGCAAGCACCCCGAGCGCGGCTATGTGATGCTCGATGATCTGCACCGCCGCTCGCTGGAGAAGCTGGTCGAGAAATTCGAGATCAAGGGCCTCACCGACGCCGACCTCGATCATCTCACCAAGGGCTGGCACCGCCTCAATCCCTGGCCCGACAGCGTCGCCGGCCTGACCCGGCTCAAGACGAAATTCGTCATCTCGCCGCTCTCGAACGGCAACGTCGCGCTGCTCACCAACATGGCCAAGTTCGCAGGGCTCCCTTGGGATCTCATCATGTCGGCCGAGCTGTTCGAGCACTACAAGCCCGATCCCGAGACCTATCTCGGTGCGGCACGGCTGCTGTGCCTCAAGCCGGAAGAGGTGATGATGGTCGCCGCCCACAACGGCGATCTCGCCGCCGCGCAGAAGAACGGCCTGAAGACGGCGTTCGTGGCGCGGCCGACGGAGTACGGGCCGTTGCAGAAGGTGGATTTCGAAGCGACCGGCAACTGGGACATCGTCGCGAAGGATTTTGGCGGGATTGCCGACAGGCTGGGCTGCTAGGCGCAGCCCGAACTTGTTCGGGTAGCCGGATGAACCGATCCATGGCCATCACCGCCGCCGATGCGATCAGCACGTATATTCTGGCCAAGGATGACAATCGTCCTCAACTGATGACGCGAGCCTTCGTGGACGACTGCGAGCTCGAAATGGTCGTCAAGACCGACGCCATTTCGTTTCCGAGTTCGGCGAATGGACTTGAGCAGGTGACCCAGGTCCTGGTCACCGGTTTCAGCGAGCAGTACGAGAATGTGCGCACATTCTGCTTGTCGCGTCCTGGCTCAGATCACTTGCCGCATTTCCGTTGCGACTGGCTGGTCGGGATGTCGGCGCGGCAGGGCGGCGCCGTTCGCGTCGGCTGTGGGCATTACGCCTGGCACTTCGCCGCCGCCGATGATGGGCGTGTGAAGAAGCTCGTGATCGATATCGAGGTCATGTGTGTGCTTCCGGTCGAAGATGCGGCGCTGATCCTGCGATGGCTGTCGGCGTTGCCTTATCCCTGGTGCCAGGGTTCCGAAGCCGGCAAGGCTATTCCGGACATTGACGCGCTGCGACCGATCGCGCGCTTCCTTTGCGACCGGAACTGAACAGCGCGACCACCGGCGTCTGGCTCGGCTGGCGGCTGCATGGAAGGCTGGACCAGCAGCAGATCTACCGGGCCTGCTACGGCTTGCTGGTGGTCGCGGCGCTGAAGTTCCTATGGGACGGCGTGCCCGGTTAACTTGGCTGGCGCCTGCGGCTGGCCGGCGCCATCCTCCGGCGCACAGAACGTCGCAATCGCAAGATCGATCCGCCGGTCCAGGACGCGGCGGTTGAGCTTGAATCCGGTGTCGGTCAGCAGCCTGAAATGATCGTGGCCGAACACCATGCCGAACAGCATCTCTGCGATGAGGCGCAGCGGCACGCCCGCGAACCGAGGCTCCAGGCGAATCGTCTTGAGCAGGTCGACGATATGCTCCGTGCCGCTCTCCATGATGACCTCGGCGAACATGCGCCCCAGCTCCGGCGAGGCCTGACGTTCGCCGATGATCAGGCGCTGGAGCGCGATCTCGCCCGGCGATAGCGCCACGTCCGCAGCCTCCCGGAGCATGTTTCGAAGCCGGGTCACCGGCGATCCTTCCGAAGGAGCGTCGGCATAGTCGGCTTCGGGCAGGCTGCGCAGCAGCATGGCGCGGAACAGCTCAGTCTTGCTCTCGAACAGTTTATAGAGCGTCTTCTTCGACATCCCGGCGGCGCCGGCGATGTCGTCCATCGTCGTTGCGGCAAAGCCCTTGCTGGTGAACGTGTCCTTCGCTGCCGCCAGCAACTGCATCATGCGTGCGTCCGGGGTAGCTTGGTTAACGCTCCTCTCCGCGGGGGAATTGCGCTCGACCTGCCTGCGCTTCATCGATGTTTTCGCCATGTCCAAACCTGCCGCCGGATCCGGGCTGCTTCACGACTGCTTGAGCGCCGTCAGCGAAGCAGCCTAGCACTTGACTTCGGGGAAGGAAACTACCAAGTTTCCAAATGGAAACTGAATAGTTTCCGGATGTTTCCGCGCGTGCCCCCCTTGGAGAGGCCGCAACTCACCCATGGATCGTCATCATGCGCCCCCCGATTGCCTACGCCGTTCCCTTGGTCGCCCTGCTGCTCGCCGCCTGCGGCGAGCAGAGCCAGCAAGCGGGACCACGGCAGATGGTGCCGGAGGTGGGCGTTCTGACCCTGAAGCCGCAGGAGGCGAAGATCTCGACGGTCCTGCCGGGCCGCGTCGTCGCCTACCAGGTTTCCGAGGTCCGGCCGCAGGTCACCGGCATTCTGCTCAAGCGCGATTTCGTGGAGGGCGCCGAGGTGAAGGAGGGCGACCTGCTCTATGAGATCGACCCCGTTCAGTACAAGGCCGCGCTGGCGAGCGCCGAGGCGTCGGTGCAGCGTGCGGAGGCAACGCTGGTCAGCGTCAAGCTGAAGGCCGCGCGCAAGACCCAGCTTCTACAGACCAACGCGGCGAGCCAGCAAGACGTCGACGATGCCGTCGCCGCCTACAAGCAGGGCTCGGCCGACGTGAAGGCGGCCGAAGCCAACCGCGACACCGCCGCGATCTCGCTCGACCGCACCAAGGTCACCGCGTCGATCTCGGGCCGGATCGGCAAGTCATCGATCACACCAGGCGCGCTGGTCACCGCAAGCCAGGCGACTGCGATGACGACGATCCAGCAGCTCGACCCTGTTTACGTCGACCTCGACCAGTCGACCTCGGAGATGGAGCGGCTGCGCAACCAGATCGCCAGCGGCCAGCTCAAGCGCCCGGCCGAGGGCGTGCAGGTCGAACTGCTGATGGAGAGCGGCAAGACCTACGGCCACAAGGGCAAATACGGCTTCACCGATGCCAGCGTCAACGAGAGCACCGGCTCGGTCTCCTCGCGTGCGGTCTTCGCCAATCCCGAGCGGGCGCTGCTGCCCGGCATGTATGTGCGTGCGCGTGTCGTCGCCGGTGTTGATCAGAACGCAATCCTGGTGCCGCAGCGGGCGGTCTCGCGCAATCCGCTGGGGCAGGCGGTGGCGATGTTCGTCGACAAGGACGGCAAGATCGAGCAGCGGACGCTCGATCTCGGCGAGGACGTCGACGGCAACTGGCTCGTCCGTTCCGGCGCCACAGCGGGCGATCGCCTCGTCGTCGACGGCACGCAGAAGGCCCGTCCGGGCGCACCCGTGAAGACCGTCGAGGTCGCGGTCGATCCGGCGACCGGTCTCACAGTGAACCCGACACGGCAGGCCGATGCGCGGCCCGCACCCGCCACAACCGAGCAATAATCGTCATGTCGCATTTCTTCATCAAGCGGCCGATCTTCGCCTGGGTCATCGCCATCCTAATCATGCTGGGCGGCGTGCTCGCGATCATGCGGCTGCCGATCGCGCAATATCCGCAGATCGCGCCGACCGTGGTCACGATCACGGCGACCTATCCCGGCGCCAACGCGGAGACCGCCGAGAACTCGGTGACCAAGGTCATCGAGCAGAACATGACCGGCCTCGACTATCTCCAGTACATGTCCTCGTCGAGCACCTCGACCGGCCAGGTGCAGATCTCGCTGACCTTCACCAACGAGGCCGACGCCGACATTGCCCAGGTGCAGGTGCAGAACAAGCTCCAGCTTGCCACACCGCTGCTGCCGCAGGTCGTGCAGCAGCAGGGCATCAAGGTGGTGAAATCGTCGGCGAGCTTTTTGATGGTGCTCGGCTTCGTCTCCGAGGACGGAAGGCTCGCCGCCAGCGACATCGCCGACTACGTGGCCTCGTCGGTCAATGATCCCATCAGCCGCGTCGCCGGCGTCGGCCAGGTGACGTTGTTCGGTGCCGAATACGCCATGCGCATCTGGCTCGATCCCGACAAGCTGACCAAGTACAATCTGATGCCCGGCGATGTGACCGCGGCGATCCAGACCCAGAACACCCAGGTCACCGCCGGCCAGCTCGGCGGCCTGCCGTCGGTCGGCGGCCAGCAGCTCAATGCCACCATTACCTCGCAGAGCCGGCTGCAGACCGTCGAGCAGTTCAAGGATATCATCCTGCGGACCGCGACGTCGGGGCAGACGGTGCGCATCGGCGATGTCGCGCGCGTCGAGCTCGGTTCGAAATCCTACGATTCCGCTGCGCGCTACAACGGCAAGCCGGCCGCCGGCATGGGCATCAGCCTTGCGACCGGGGCCAACGCGGTCGCGACCTCGGAAGCCGTGAAGGCACGCGTTGCCCAGCTCAGTGCCACCATGCCGGAGGGGCTCCGCGTCGTCTATCCCTACGACACCACGCCCTTCGTCAAGCTGTCGATCGAGAAGGTGATCCACACGCTGTTCGAGGCGATCGCGCTCGTCTTCATCGTGATGTTCGTGTTCCTGCAGAGCTGGCGCGCCACCATCATTCCGACCATCGCAGTGCCGGTGGTGCTGCTCGGGACCTTCGGCGTGCTCTCGCTGGCGGGCTATTCCATCAACACGCTGACGATGTTTGCGATGGTGCTGGCGATCGGCCTCCTGGTCGACGATGCCATCGTCGTGGTCGAGAACGTCGAGCGCGTCATGGTCGAGGAGCATCTCTCCCCGCGCGAGGCGACCGAGAAATCGATGCGCGAGATCACCGGCGCGCTGGTCGGGATCGGCGTCGTGCTCTCGGCGGTGTTCATTCCGATGGCGTTCTTCAACGGCTCCGTCGGCATTATCTACCGGCAATTCGCGCTGACCATCGTCACGGCGATGCTGCTTTCGGTGCTGGTGGCGCTGGTGCTGACGCCGGCCTTGTGCGCGACCATCCTGAAGCCGCCGAAGCATCATGGCACGCAACGCGGCTTTTTCGGCCTGTTCAACCGCGGCTTCGACCGCATGGCCGACGGCTACCAGCGCACTGCGGGCGGCGCCATCAGGCGCATGGCCGGCGTGATCATCGCCTTTGTCGCGATCGTCGCCGGCATGGTCGTCCTGTTCCAGCGCCTGCCGAGCTCGTTCCTGCCCGAAGAAGACCAGGGTACGATCATGACCTTGATCCAGCTTCCGGTCGGCGCGACCTCGGCGCGCACGCTCGATGTCATCAAGCAGGTCGAGCACCAATATCTCGACAACGAGAAGGACGCCGTGGAAGGCGTGTTCGCGGTCAGCGGTTTCAGCTTTGCTGGGCAGGGGCAGAATGTCGGCCTTGCCTTCGTCAGCCTGAAGCCGTTCGACGAGCGCAAGAGTCCTGCGGCCTCGGCGCAGGCCGTGGTCGGCCGCGCTATGGGGGCTTTCTCAAAGATCCGCGATGCCATGGTGTTCGCGGTGCTGCCGCCCTCGATCCCGGGTTTCGGCAATGCCGGCGGCTTCGATCTCTATCTCCAGGACACCGGCGGCAATGGTCACGAGGCGCTGATCCAGGCGCGCAACCAGCTGCTCGGCCAGCTCGCGGCAGACCCGCGCGTGGCGCAGGCGCGGCCGAACGGTCAGGACGATACGCCGCAATTCAATCTCGATGTCGACCAGGCCAAGGCCACCGCGCTCGGCGTGAACCTCAGCGACCTCAACACCACGCTGTCGGCGGCTTGGGGCGGCGCCTATGTCAACGACTTCATCGACCGCGGCCGCGTCAAGCAGGTCTACGTGCAGAGCGATGCGCCGTTCCGCATGGACACCAGCGACATCGGCCGCTGGTACGTGCGCAACAATGCGGGCTCCATGGTGCCGTTCTCGGCGCTGGCGACCGACCGCTGGAGCTTTGGTTCGCCGCGCCTCGAGCGCTACAATGGCGTTGCCGCCGTCGAGCTGCAGGGGCAGGCGGGACAGGGCATCAGCTCGGGCGTCGCCATGCAGGCGGTGGAGGAGCAGATGGCGAAGCTCCCCAAGGGCTACGGCCACGAATGGACCGGCCTGTCGTTCCAGGAGCGGCTGACTGGCAGCCAGACCCTGTATCTCTATTCGATCTCGCTGCTGATCGTCTTCCTCAGCCTCGCCGCGCTCTACGAGAGCTGGTCTGTGCCGTTCGCGGTGATGCTGACAGTGCCGATCGGCGTGCTCGGCGCGCTGCTGGGCGCCACGCTGTTCAACCAGGCCAACGACGTCTATTTCCAGGTCGGCCTGCTTACCACGATCGGACTCGCCTCGAAGAACGCGATCCTGATCGTCGAATTCGCGCTGGAGCAGATCGCGGCCGGCCGCAGCCTCGTCGAGGCCACGCTGCACGCCGCGCGCCAGCGCCTGCGTCCGATCCTGATGACCTCGCTCGCCTTCATCCTCGGCGTGCTGCCGCTGGCGGTCGCGACAGGGGCGGGCTCCGCCAGCCAGAACGCCGTCGGCATCGGCGTTGCCGGCGGCATGATCGCGGCAACCGTGCTCGGCATCTTCTTCGTACCCGCGCTGTTCGTGCTGGTCCGCAGGATATTTCCGGGCAAGCAGATTGATGCCGCGGCAACGCCCGTCGCGGTCGCGGAGCCCGCGGAATAGTGCGCTCTACTTGATCGGTGTCGTCAGCTCGGTATCGGCCGTGTCCACCACGAACACGGCGAGCAATTTTGCAGGCTCAGTGTCGCTTGCATTGCTGCTGACGGCATGCCGATCGCCGGGCTTCTCGAAGAAGTTCTCGCCCTTCTGATAGACTTTTGCGGGCTCGTTATTGACCTGGCTTCGGATCGCTCCCTCGAGCACCGTCGCATAGATGAATGCGGAGCGCGCGTGGATGTGGGCGGGTGAGAAGCCGCCGGGGCCATATTCCACCAGCACGCCCTTCATGCTCTTGCCCGGAACATTCGGCAGGGCGTGGTCGAACACCACGGACACCTTGGCCGACTTGGCTGCGGGCTGCGCCTCGGCGGCATGTGCCGTCAGGAAGACGACGGCGCACGCCGCCGTCGCGATCAACAGTCTGCGCATGGGACGTCCTTCATTGCTGTCGTTGCAGGGGATCTTCAGGCCGTCGCCAGCCATGCCGCGAGCGGCGTTGTCCCGAGCCTGGCCTCGCCGAGCGGGACCAGCGAGGTGTCCTCGATGGGGGAGCCATAATATCCGGCCTTGGCGTCCCCCACGACGGGGCGGCTGTCGCCGGCCGCTTTCAGGCGGCGCGCGACGAACTCGTTGAAGGGCGCCTTTTCAGGTCCGGCGATATCGATCGTGCCGTTGAGCGGCCGTCCGGTCGCGACCTCCGCAAGGCATGTGACCACATCGTCGGATGCGATCGGCTGAAACGCCGCCGATGGAACGACGACCCGTCCGTCGGTCGCGCCCGCTTCGCCGATGGCACCGAGGAATTCGAAGAATTGCGTGGCGCGCACGATCGAGTAGGGCACTGAAGACGCCTTGACGATGCTCTCCTGCGCGAGCTTGGCCCGGAAATAGGCGATGTCGGGTGAGCGATCGGTTCCCACGATCGACAGCGCGACGTGATGCTTGACGCCCGCTGCGGCCTCTGTCGCCGCGAGGTTCTTGCTCGACTGCTGGAAGAATTCGAGTACGGCGGCGGGCTCCCAGGAGGGTGCGTTGGCGACGTCGACCACGACATCCGCACCAGTCAGCGCGGCCGCGAGACCTTCTCCGGTGACGGCATTCACGCCCGACTTCGGCGAGGCGGCCACGGCGTTGTGGCCCTGCTGATTCAGCTTCGCCACGAGCTTGGATCCGATCAAACCGGTACCGCCGATCACGACGATCTTCATGGCATGTCTCCCGAGCATTTTCGAACGCGAGCGGCTAAGGGCGTTACGCTCTCGCGTCGATGAATGATGCGAGCGGAGTCTTAGCCGAGCAATGCGGCGGGCTCTTGCCTGGAACGGGCCTGACTTGCCGAAAAATGCTCCAGAAGTGTCGGGCGAGGGGAATTGGTCAGGGATCATTCCCCTCCGTCGCGCGCGGATCGGATCAACGCGCCCGGGCCGCACATGCGAGGGCCCGGGCTTGATGTCACCGGCTACAACGTCATCTGCATCGGTTCGGGATAATAGTGGAACCCTTCACCGGCCTTGGCGACATGGCCGTAACCGGGCCAGGCAAAGTGATAGGACATCACCGGAATCTTGTTGGCCGCCAGCATGGTGAGCAGTTTCACGCGCGATTCCGCCGCCTGCTTCGGGTCGGTGTCGTAGGAGAATTCCATCCGCGGTCGCTCCAATAACAGCACCGAATGATGCGAGAGGTCGCCGAGGAAAGCGAACGACTTGCCGGCCGAGGAGACCATGAAGATGGTGTGCCCGACGGTATGGCCGGGCGCCGCGATTGCCTGCACGCCGGGCAGGAATTCCTGACCGTCCTTGAAGAACACGATGCGGTCGCGGACCGGCAGCAGGTTCTTGCGGGCGTGCACGACGAAGTCCTTGGCCGCGCTTCCCATCTTGCCTTCGTCGGTCCAGAAGTCGAAATCGGTTTGCGAGATGTAGATCTGCGCGTTCGGGAACAGCGGCTTGCCGCCGTCATCGACGATGCCGCCGATATGGTCGATATGCGCATGCGAGCACACAACGGCGTCGATATCCCCCGGCTTGATGCCGGCCTCGGTCATGCTCTTCTGCTGCCGCCCGGTGGTGGGGCCGAACATCTTGGATGAGCCCATGCCGGTGTCGAACAGGATCAGCTTGTCGCCGGTGTTCACGATCGGCGAGTTCTGCTCGAGCACGACGTTGTCCGGCGACAGGAAATTGTCCGCCAGCATCTTCTTCACTTCTTCCTTGGGAACGCCGGTGAAGGTCCCGGAGGGATCGCCGAGCGGCAGTGGTCCGTCGGACACGACGGTCACTTCGGCATCGCCGAGAATGAAGCGGTGCCAATAGGGCGTCTGGGTGCCGAGCTTGGGCGCGCGCGCCATCGCACTGTTGCCAAGGAGCGCGCTGGCGCCAAGGCCGGCACCGAGCGCGAGCAGGGACCGACGTGAGACATCAAGTGTCATTCGTTCCTCCATTTTCTGTTTTGATCCGCACGATTTTCGCGCGTGATGCGGCCTTAGGCCGGCCGTGCGATGCTGCGCCGGTTCAAACACGCTCGCAAGAGGAAACGGATTGGTGGTGAGCGCAGTCTGGGTAAGAAACAATCAATGATTGTGTCGCGATTGTGTTCTCTGAATCGTCGTTACAAAGATCTCACGCTATCCGCAGTGTAAGGTCGCTTGCTTCGGTCTCGGCAAATCCGGCTTGCAACACCTCCTCGCGCTTGTGGCGCAGATGCGCACGCAGGATATGGGAGAGGCCGGCGCCGTCGCGCCGCTGCAGCGCGTTCAGGATCGCCTCGTGCTCCTTTACCGCGAGCGCCCAGCGCTGCGGCGTCATCGGCGTGACGTAGCGTGCGCGGCGGATGCGCGCGGTCACGGAGGCATAGAGCCCGGTCAGAGCGGGATTGCCGGCCGCCGTGACGATGGCCTCGTGGATGGCGCGGTTGCCGCGATAATACTGGATCAGATCGCCTTCGCGATAATGCCGCACCATCTCGTCATGCGCAGCGGCGATCGCACCGATCTCGGCGTCGCTGATGCGCTCGCAGGCGAGCTCGCCGGCCAGCGCCTCGAGGCCCTGGCAGACCTCGAACAGGTCGCGCATGTCCTTGTCGGTCAGCTTTGCCGCGCGCGAGCCGCGATGGGGCAGGAGCTGCACGAGGCCCTCGGCGGCGAGCACCTTGAGCGCCTCGCGCAGCGGCGTGCGCGAGATCTGGAGCCGTTCGCACAGCTCGCGCTCGGGAATCCGCGCGCCCGGCGTGATTTCACCGTCGAGCAGGATGGCGCGGATGCGGCCGACGACGTCCTCGTGAAGCATGGCACGCGGCTCCAGTTTGAATGCAAAAACGAGCTAACCGGTCGAAATCTGGAAGTTCCAGCTTGCTAATCGCAAATTTTGCATTCAAAAATGTAAAAAACAAGAGGATATGAGGAAATGGACCTGGCTGCGGAGGCGGACGACCTCGTTTTTGAATGCAACGACGGCATCGGGCGGATCACCTTCAACCGCCCGCAGGCGCGCAACGCCTTCACCTTCGCCATGTACGAACGCCTCGCGGCGATCTGCGAAGAAGCCAACGATGATCAATCGATCAAGGTGCTGGTGCTGCGCGGGGCCGGCGACAAGGCCTTCGCCTCGGGCACCGACATCAACCAGTTCCGCGAATTCAGCACGCCGCAGGACGCGATCGACTACGAGAACCGGATCGATCGGGTGCTCACGACGCTGGAGCAGTGCCGCGTGCCGACCATCGCCGCGATCAACGGCTTCTGCACCGGTGGCGGCGCCGGCATTGCCGCAGCCTGCGACCTCCGCATCGGCACCAGAAGCGCAAAAATCGGGTTTCCGATCGCCCGGACGCTCGGTAACTGCCTATCGATGTCCAATGTCAGCCGTCTCACCGCGCTGATCGGTGCCGCCCGCGTCAAGGACCTGATCTTCACCGCGCGCCTGGTCGAAGCCACGGAAGCCGCCAGCGTCGGATTGCTCGGCGAAGTCGTCGATGATCTCGCCGCACTCGACAAGCGCACTGAGGAGGTCGCCCGGCTGCTCGCCAGCCATGCGCCGCTGACGCTGAATGCGACCAAGCAGGCGGTCGCCCGGCTGCAACGACGACTGACCCGGGACGAGGGCGAAGACCTCATCCTGATGTGCTACACGAGCCAGGACTTTCGCGAAGGGCTCGATGCTTTCCTCAACAAGCGCGCGCCGCAGTGGCGTGGCCAATAGGACGCCCTGATGCAAAGTTCGCAATCCACCTCTCGCCGTTCGGGACCGCTGGCCGGCCTCAAGGTCATCGATCTCACCCATGTGATGGCGGGGCCGACCTGCACCCTGATGCTCGCCGACATGGGCGCCGACGTCATCAAGATCGAGAAATCGCCGAACGGCGACGACACCCGCCATTCTGTGCCGCCGAAGATCGGCGAGGAGGCGGCTTCCTTCCTGATGATGAACCGCAACAAGCGCGGCATCGTGCTCGATCTCAAGACCGACGGCGGCAAGCAGGTGCTGCGGCGCCTGATCGCGGATGCCGACGTGCTGGTCGAGAATTTCGCGCCCGGCGCCATGGAGCGCCTCGGCTTCGGCTATGAGGAGCTGCACAAGCAGTATCCAAAGCTGATCTACTGCTCGCTGTCGGGTTTTGGTCGCACCGGCCCTTACAAGCATCGCCGCGGCTTCGATCTGGTGGCGCAAGCCATGAGCGGCATCATGAGCTTTACCGGCGAGCGCCCGGACGGTCCGCCCGTCAAATGCGGCCCGCCGCTGTCGGACATCACCGCCGGCCTGCTCGCGAGCATGGGCATTTTGGCCGCCTATACCCATCGCCTCAAGACCGGTGAAGGGCAGTGGGTCGAGACCTCGCTCTACGAGGCCGCGCTGGTGCAGACCTATTGGCAATCGACCATTGCGCTCGCCGCGGGCACCGCGCCGCGCGCGATGGGCTCGGCCCATCCGCTCAACGCGCCGTATCAGGCGTTCGAAGCCTCGGACGGCTGGCTCGTGGTCGGCGGCGCCAACAAGAAGCACTGGCTGTTAATGCTGGAAGCGCTCGGCGCGAGCGAACTCGCCGCCGATCCGCGTTTCGTCAACGGCTCCGACCGCATGGCCAATCTGAAGGAGCTCGAGGCGGTTCTCAGCGAGCACTTCCGCACCAGGTCGCGGGCGCACTGGCTCGCCGCGCTGGACGAGAAGGGCGTGCCGTGCGGCCCCGTGCACGACATGCTGGAGGCGCTGAGCGACCCGCAGACGCTGGCGCGTGAGATGGTCGTCGAGGTCGATCACTCCACGCTCGGCCCGGTGAAGACGATCGGGCTTCCCGTGAAGTTTTCGGAGACCCCAGGCAAAGTGCTGTCAGGCGCGCCGGTCTATGGTGAGCATACGCGCGAAGTGCTGGCCGAGTACGGGTTCGACAGGACACAAATCGAAGCGCTCGAAAAAGAAGGCGCGATCGTTTCGGCGGCTAGGGAGCGCGAGGAACGCGTCGCCTGACCGGACGTCGATACGACAAGAACAAAAGACAAAAATCAGCTGGAGGAAATCATGGGTCGGACGTCAACATTTCTGCTCTCCGCCGCCGCAGCCGTGCTTGCCGGCACCATGCCGGCGCTCGCCGCCTGGCAACCGCAAAAGCCGATCGAGTTCGTCGCAACCGCCGGCCCCGGCGGTGGCACTGACAACCTTGCCCGCGCGGTGCAGAACATCATCACCAAGCACAAGCTGACGGAGCAGCCGATCGTCGTCGTCAACAAGGGGGGCGGCAGCGGCGCCGAAGGTTATGTCTACGGCAAGGCCTCCGCTGGCGATCCCTACAAGGTGATCTTCGGCACGTCGAATGCCTGGCAGCAGCCGCTCGTGTCCAAGGTCGCCTTCAACTACACCGATCTCACCCCGATTGCGGCGATGGCGCAGGACGAGTTCCTGCTCTGGGTCAAGCAGGACGCGCCCTACAAGAATGCCGGCGACTATCTGAAAGCGGCTGCATCCGGCGAATTCAGGATGGGCGGCGCGCAGTCGAAGGACACCGACGAGGTGCTGACGCGCATGATCGAGAAGGCCGGCAACGTCAAGCTGACCTACATACCCTTCAAGAGCGGCGCCGAGACCGCTGTGCAGCTCGCCGGCGGACATCTCGACTCCCACGTGAACAATCCCAGCGAAAGCCTCGGGCAATGGCGCGGCGGCACGCAGCGGCCGCTCTGCGTGTTCAGCCCCAAGCGGTTGCCGCAAGGGCCCAAGGTCACCGCGACCGAAGGCTGGAGCGATGTTCCGACCTGCGTCGAGCAGGGCCTCGACATCAAGCAATACGAGCAGCCGCGCACCGTGTGGCTGCCCGGCAAGGTCACGCCCGACCAGGCTGCGTTCTATGTCGACTTGATGAAGAAGGTGCAGGCAACGCCGGAGTGGAAGGACTACATCGAGAAGACCTCCCAGGTCGACACCTTCCTCACCGGCGCCGAGTTCGACAAGTTCATCAAGGAGGACCTCGAGCACGTCAAGCAGGTCGCGGGCGAGCAGGGCTGGCTGGTCAAGTGAGGCGGGGTGTTGCAGCGGCCATCGTGCCACACACTCCGCCGTCGTCCCGGCGAAGGCCGGGACCCATACCGCGTGATCTCTCGATGGGCGGTAGTGGTCGTACCGATGTGGATACCAGTCTTCGTCAAACTCCTCCCTTGGGTTATGGGTCCCGGCTTTCGCCGGGACGACACCCAATGTTGGGTCCGCTGCTCGCCTGGAGCCCTCGATGATCTCGCGCCGCGCGCTTGAGCTTGCGACCGCAATCCTCACCGGAAGCTTCGGTGTGGCCGTCGTCGTCTCCAGCCTCGACAACGGCATCGGCTGGTCGAGCGCGGGCGTGGACGCCGGCACGTTCCCGTTCCTGACCGGAATCATCGTCGTGCTCGGCAGCCTCTACAATCTGGTGAGGGGCGTGCGGCCAGTTGCATCGCTCGCGAACGTTCCAATCGCGATCACGCCGCTCGAGCTACGCCGGCTCGCCGGCCTGTTCGTGCCGGCTGCGATCTTCGTGGCCGCGATCCCGCTGCTCGGCATGTATCTCGCTTCGAGCCTCTATGTCTTCGCGGTGCTGGCGATCCCGAGGCACCAATCCGTGCCGCGTGCGCTGGCCATGGCTGCGGTCACGGCGCTCGCGCTCTACGTCGTGTTCGAGCGCATGTTCCAGGTCAGCCTGCCGCATGGCGCGCTCGCCGCTGCGCTCGGATACTGAGGGAGCAGGCCGTTGGACAATCTCCAGGAGCTCCTGCACGGCTTCACCATCGCGGTCACCGTGCCGCATCTGCTGCTGATGGCGGTCGGCGTGCTGCTCGGCATTCTCGTCGGCGTGCTGCCGGGGCTGGGCGCGCCGAACGGGGTGTCGCTGCTCTTGCCGCTGACCTTCGGCATGCAGCCGGTGTCGGCGATCATCCTGCTCTCCAGCATGTATTGGGGTGCGCTGTTCGGGGGCTCCGTGACCTCGATCCTGTTCAATATCCCGGGCGAGCCGTCTTCGGTCGCGACCACTTTCGACGGCTATCCGATGGCGCGCGATGGCCGGCCGACCACGGCGCTCGCGACCGCCTTCGGCTCGGCGGCGTTCGGTGCGCTGATCGGCGTCATCCTCATCACCTTCCTCGCATCCTGGGTGGCGCAGGTCGCGCTGGCCTTCGGGCCGCCGGAGTATTTCGCGGTTTATTTCCTGGCCTTCGCCAGCTTCGTCGGCATGGGCGGCGCGGCCCCGATCAAGACCGTCGTGGCGCTCGCGATCGGCTTTGCCATCGCCGCCATCGGCATCGACACCGTCTCGGGCAGCGTCCGCCTCACCATGGGCATCGACGAGCTGGTGAAGGGCGTGAACTTCGTGGTCGCAGTCATGGGCCTGTTCGGCATCGGCGAGCTCCTGGTCGCGGTCGAGGAGGAGTTTCACGCCCGTGCGGTCTCCTCGAAGATCGATTGGCGCGAGGTGTTTCGCGCCGTCGGCCGCCTGCCGCGCCACAGCGTCGCGCTGTTGCGCAGCGCCGCGATCGGCTGCTGGATGGGGATCACGCCGGGCGGTCCGACCGCGGCCTCCTTCATGAGCTACGGTATCGCCCGCCGTTTTTCCCGCCGCGGCCGGTATTTCGGCACGGGCGAGGTCGAAGGCATCATCTCGCCGGAGACCGCCGACCATGCCGCCGGCACCAGCGCGCTGCTGCCGATGCTCTCGCTCGGCATTCCCGGCTCGGCCACTGCGGCCGTCATGATGGGCGGCCTGATGATCTGGGGCCTCAATCCCGGGCCGATGCTGTTCGTCGACCAGAAGGACTTTGTCTGGGGCCTGATCGCCTCGATGTATGTCGGCAACATTGTCGCCGTCGCGCTGGTGCTGCTGACCGTCCCGGTCTTCGCCGCGTTGATGCGAATTCCCTTCGTCGTCATTGCGCCGCTGATCGTGATCATCTGCGTCGTCGGCGCCTATTCGGTGTCGAACTCCTATCTCGACGTCGTCATGATGCTCGGATTCGGCATCGTCGGCTATCTCTTCAAGAAGTTGTTCTATCCGCTGGCGCCACTCGTGCTCGCGATCGTGATCGGCGACAAGGCCGAGGATGCGTTCCGGCAGTCGATGCTGCTCTCGAAGGGATCCCTGGGCATCTTCTTCGCGAACAAGCTGGTGACGTGCCTGATCGTCGGCGGCATCGCGCTACTCCTGCTTCCGCTCGCGTTGCAGCTGACGCGCTTGCTGCGCAAGCCCGCGCCCTCCGCCGACGAGACGACAGTCCAAGCGACAGTTCAAGAGACAGCTCGAGAAAAGGTGATCATATGACCGCAAAGCCGCTCATCGCACTCGCGATGGGAGATCCCGCCGGCATCAGCCCGGAATTGACGGCGAAGCTCGTTGTCGATGACGACATCCGCGCGAGCTGCCGCCTCGTCGTGATCGGTGACCGCCGCATCTTCGACGAGGGCGGGCGTGTCGCGGGCGTCAAGTCGGACCTGACCATGGTGGAGCAGGGGACCGACCTTCGCGCGGCGCGGGGCGATGCGCTGTTCATCGATCTCCGCCACCTCGATCCCCGAGAGGTTGAGCCCAAGACCGCGACCCTTGCCGGCGGAAAATTCGCATTGACCAATTACCGTCACGCGCTCGAACTTGGCCGCGACGGCCGCGTTGACGCCGTCTGCTTCACCCCCTTCAACAAGCAGGCGATGCGGCTTGCCCGCGCCGAGTATGACGACGAGATCGCGTTCTCCGCGGAAGTGGTCGGGCTCAAGACTCCCGCGAGCGAATTCAACGTGCTCGACCGCCTCTGGAACGCACGTGTCACCTCCCACATTCCGCTGAAGGACGTCGCTGCAAACCTGTCCAGCGAACGCATCCATCGCGCGCTCAAGCTGACCGATGCCTGCATGCGCAACGCCGGCTTCGCCCGGCCGCGCATTGCGGTCGCCGGTCTCAACCCGCACGCCGGTGACGGCGGCAATTTCGGTCGCGAGGAGATCGATGTCATCGCGCCCGTGGTCGCGGCCGGCCAGGCCGAGAGCATCGCCGCCGAGGGGCCGTTCCCGGCCGACACCGTCTTCCTGCGCGCCAAGGGCGGCGCCTTCGATGCCGTGCTGACGATGTATCACGACCAGGGCCAGATCGCGATGAAGCTGATGGGGTTCGATCGCGGCGTAACGTTGCTCGGGGGCTTCCCTTTCCCGATCTGCACGCCCGCCCACGGCACCGCCTATGATATCGCGGGGCAAGGCATCGCCTCGATCGGCGCCAGCCGCGCCGCGCTGCTGCTGGCGGCGGAGATGGCAGCGCGCCGCACGAGGGTCTTATATCTCGCCGCAAACGCGACCTCATCCTGAGGGCCCGCCATAGGAGGGCGTCTCGAAGGATGCGCCGCAGACAAGCTCTCTGCCACGTGTTGCCGGTCGTCCCCGGGGAAAACTAGAAACTTCCGCGGTCGCGCCGAGTTGCCAATCCGGTGAATGTCTCGATCCCGGAGCTGGCACATGAGCGATGGCGTGTTGCGACGGACGGTGATGAGCGCCGGGTCGGCCGACCGCGCCCGGGCATTCTGCATCGCTCTGATCCTCGTTCTGGCGGCAGCACCCGCGTTCGCGGCCGAGATGACCGCGGACGCCATTAATTCCTCCGAGCCCTCGAAGAAGACCCTCTCGAACGAGAAGCCGACCCCGGCGGGCGTGCGGCTGCAGGTCCTGCTGGACAGGGCGCATTTCTCGCCCGGCGAGATCGACGGCAGGTTTGGCGAGAACGCGAAGAAGGCGCTGCGCGCCTATGCGGAAGCCCGGCAGTTGCCTGGCTCGGACATCCCGACTGAGGTCTGGAAGGCGCTGCGGGCGGACGAGCGGCCGGTGACGCTGACCTATGCCATCACCGAGAGGGACGTGGCGGGTCCGTTCCTGAACAGGTTGCCGTCGAAGATGGAGGACATGAAGGGCATCCCGAAGCTCGGCTTCACCAGTCCGCGCGAAGCCCTGGCCGAGAAATTCCACATGAGCGAGCAACTGCTGGAGGCGCTCAATCCCGGGCGCCGCTTCGACCGGGCCGGCGACACCATCGTCGTCGCCGACACCGCGAGCACAGGCGAGGGGGCGCCCGCCAAGGCCGACCGGGTCGAGATCGACAAGGTCAGGCAGACCGTCAAGCTGTTCGACAAGTCGAATGCGTTGATCGGATTCTACCCGGCGACCGTCGGCAGCGAGGACAAGCCGTCGCCGTCAGGCACGCTCAGGATTACCGAAGTCAGCAAGAATCCATTCTATCGCTACAATCCTGCCTATCACTTCAAGGGCGTCCGCTCCCGCAAGCCCTTCACCATCAAGCCCGGTCCGAACAATCCAGTTGGCACGGTGTGGATCAATTTGTCCGCCGAAGGCTACGGCATCCACGGCACGCCTTCGCCGGACAAGATCTCCAAGGCGGAATCCCACGGCTGCGTGCGTCTCACCAATTGGGACGCCGAACGTGTCGCTGGCAGCGTCTCGAAAGGCACGCCGGTTGCGTTCGTTGCGAGCGCGATGTGATGCCGTGACCGTCTTGGGAAGACGCAGGCCTAGACTTGCGATTGGCTCTGGGCGGGGGGCGTTGCTTGCGAATGGCCGGCGTTCAGCGCGGCCTTACGATCGTGGATGAGATTTTCGAGGCGGTGGGCCGCCACATTCAACGTGGCTGCATCCAGCGTGTTCTCATCCCCATCGGACTTCGCGCGCTGTTCGCGGAGCACGTTGTCGATCTGGTTTTCGATCTCCGAAAGTTCCGCCTCGTTTTGCGAGCGCCGTATCTTGCCACCCAGCGCGTAGAGCGCGTCGAGTGCCGGCTGACGCGGCCCGGCTTCGCCGGCCCTGAGAAAGTGCCAGAGTGCAGCCCCGACCGATGCCAGTGCGCCCAGGGCCATCGGTGCCAGGAAGATCGCGTTGCTCCACTTGTCGAGGAACGACTGCTGGTTGCCGTTGTAGAACTCCGCGGCGCCGGCATGAACCGGGAGATAGGCGCCCGCGTCGGTATCGGGCGCCTTGAATTGCGCGATAATCGGCCAGTCCGGCAAAATGTCCCTGCGCGCAGCCGTGAGAGCCTGCGTGAGGTCGGCGATCGTGTCGTTATCGAGATCTTTCTTGCCGACCACATAGTAGGACACGCGCAAGGTGGTCACGTCATCGCTGGGGATTGGAGGCGATCCGCGCAACGTTCCCTTGGGAATGTCGAAGCTCTCATAGGCGCGCTCTTTCTCCGCGATCGCTCCCGCGTTCTCGATCGGGATCAGCACTGGCGCGGTCTTGACGTTCTGCGGGAACAGCCCCCGCACCAGTGACAGATATTTCTCGCTCAGCGGCATGACGAACAGCACCGCGCGCACCTCCTTGCTGTCGAAGGCGCGGCGAACATCGTCCAGCGCAAGGTTTTTGAACACGACGTTGGTGCGGTCTAGATCGTAGGATTTGGTGAGAACATGGACGATCCTCTGATTGGTGTCCGCGGCGACAACGCCAACGGTCGCGCGCTTCAGACCGGCGACATCCGTGATAGCCGACCCGGGGGGCGCAACAAGCATGGCCACGGCCTCGGCGAGAACGACAATGGCTTGCGCCTGCGACAGGTCGCCGACGTCGCCGCGAACCACGGCGAGATCAGTCTTGCCGGACGAGAAGGCGGTCGCTGACTCCTGCGGGCCGCTGGTCTCGACGACCTTGAGCCGCACCGGCGCTTTGTTCACGACAAGCCGGCTAGCAAGCGCAGACACGATTTTGGGGGCGTCGCCATCCAGCGAGCCCGCCGCAATCGACAGCGTGACCGGGTGGGCGTACCAGCGGTACGCCAGCAAACCCGCACCGGTGGTGAGCACGACGAGCGCCGCGACCGCGACGATGCGAAGCCAGATTGGCAGCCTGCCGGCATCAATGCCAAATTTCGACAGCTCGTCCATGGCGCCGCTCGTCCGGGAAGGTTGCCCGTCTGCACGAGCATCATTGGCCGGATGGCAGTCCCGTGTTGATTTGCATCAAGACGCCGGCCGACCGGAGCGAGGAGGGAGGCCGCGTCAAACCTGTTTCGACAAGCGAAAAACGCAAGCAAAAACAACCCTCCGCCTACTGTGCATGGGGTTGTTTTCGTCGTTTTGTCGTAGCCCGGCGCGGCTCGCGCCTCACGCCGCGCAGACGATCACGCCGTACCAGCCGAGGCCACGATAGGTCTCGTAGCCGGGTGTCGCGTGGAAGGCGACCATCGTGCCCGAGCGGTCCTGATAGAAGCCGGAGCGCTGGCCGTTCAGCGACAGCGAGATGCGCTCGCTGAGAATGCCCTGGCCATCGGAAGCGGCGATGACGCGGAGGTTCGAGTCGACCAGCAGCACGCGGGCCTTGTCGATGTCGCCGACGCGGACGCCCTGCACGATGGCGCGGGCCTGCGGCTCCCAATCGAAATGGATGGCGAGCACGCCGATCGGCGCGCCATTGGCCTGGCCGCCGGCGCGGACGCTGGCGCAATAGGTCGCGACCTGCGCGTTGCCGAGCAGCGGCTGGTTCTCGACGTCGCCGGCGACATAGTCGTCGCCGGAGCGCAAGGTGCGCGCCTCGCGAAACCATTTGGTGTGGGCGACGTTCTGGCCGACCACACGAAAGCGGTCAGCGCGGCCGTTGGCGATGACGTTGCCATCGAGGTCGCAGAGCCAGAGGTCGAGATAGACGGTGTAGGCGCCCAGGATCACGCCGAGGCGCTGCGAGGCATAGGTGACTGCTGCCGGCGTCGGCGAGGCCGCGCAATCGACCACGGCGGAGTCGGTCGCCCACCAGCGCACGTCGCAGGTGCGCTCATAGAGGTTGCGGTCGATCAGCTCGACCGCATTGAGAGACAGGTCGACCATGCGCTCGCCGCGCGAGCGCTGGCTCATGCGGTCGATCGAGGCGACGAGGTCGCCGGTGCGTTTCGTCAGCTGGGTCTCGAGCTCGCGCGCGATGGTCTCGACCTGCTGGCCAACGCCGCGCACCTCCTGCGCCACCACCGCAAAGCCCGCGCCTTGCGCGCCGGCGCGCGAGCTCTCGATCAGCGCGTTCAGCGCCAGCATCTTCATCTGGTTGGTGATCTGCTGGATCGCCTTGGTCTTGTCGACCGCGATCTGGTTGACCTCCGCGGTGAGGCGATTGATCAGCGCGGAGATGTCGGAATCATCATCCGTGGGTTCGGTGGCGATCGGCTTGGCTTTTAGACCCAGCGCAGCAGACATCGGGGACTTCCCTTGGCAATGAGGCCAGATCTGCAATGAACCCGGAACAAAATCACGTCAGATCGAATACGATTCTTTTTCGAGGATTCCGCCTAACGCCTGCTTAATTTGCTGTTCGGCGGAATGCCTAAATGATAGTCACTCCCGGCTCGCCGGCTGGCCATCCACCGCTTTGTGCGACCCGGCCGTTGCAAATCGCCGGGGTTTCCCGGCCAATCCCTTCAAGCCAGTCCCGGGCCGCCAGCGTGATCGCCCGGAGTCCGAGTTCCCAACCGATAGCCTCGTCATGACGCCGCCTGCCACAGCCTTGCCCGTCGAAGCGCCCCAGGCGTTCCTGGGCGTCGCGCGCTCGCTGACCGACAAGCTCTGGCGCGACCGGCTGGACGCTCGCGGGGCGGCTCAGGCGCTCGCCATCGTGCAGCGGCACCAGCTTCCCGAACTGCTGGCACGGGTGCTGGCGGGCCGCGGTGTCGATATTGACGCCGTGCCCGACTTCCTCGATCCGACCATCCGAAAGCTGCTGCCGGACCCGTTCACGGTGACGGAGATGGAGGCCGCCGCCAAGCGCATCGCGGATGCCGCGGCGAGGGGCGAGAAGGTCGCGATCTTCGGCGACTACGACGTCGACGGCGCGACCTCGGCGGCGCTGCTGGCCTGGCACCTGCGGCATTGCGGGCTCGATCCGCTGATCCACATTCCCGACCGGATTTTTGAGGGCTATGGCCCCAACGTCGACGCCGTGCGCGGGCTGGCGGCGAAAGGCGCAACGCTGCTCGTCACCGTCGATTGCGGCACCACCAGCATCGAGCCGCTCGCCCAGGCCAAGCGTCTCGGCATGTCCGTGGTGGTGATCGACCATCACCAGGCCGGCACGGAGCTGCCGGAGGTCGACGCACTGGTCAATCCGAACCGGCTCGACGATCTCTCGGGTCTTGGCCATCTGGCCGCTGTCGGCCTCGTGCTGGTGACGCTGGTCGCGGTCAATCGCGAGCTGCGTCAGCGCGGCTTCTGGACATCGGAAATGCCCGAGCCCGATCTGCTCGGCATGCTGCATCATGTTGCGCTCGGCACGGTCGCCGACGTCGCGCCGCTGATCGGCCTCAACCGCGCCTTCGTCGCCAAGGGGCTGATCGCGATGCGGCGGCGCGACCATGTCGGCCATACCGCACTGATGGACGTGGCGCGGCTCAACGGGCCGCCAGAGGCCTGGCATCTCGGCTTCATGCTGGGGCCGCGCGTCAATGCCGGCGGCCGCATCGGCCGGGCCGATCTCGGCGTGCGGCTGCTGCTCGAAGGCGACAGCGTCGAGGCGGCGCGGATCGCCGCCGAGCTCGATCGCCTCAACAGCGAGCGCCGCGTCATCGAGCAGGCCGCCGAGGCGCAGGCCGAAGCCGAGGCGCTGGCTTCGATCGGTCTGGAAGACAAGCTCGGCGTGATCGTCACGGCGTCCGAGGGCTGGCATCCCGGCGTGGTCGGTCTCGTTGCCTCGCGCCTGAAGGAGAAGTTTTCGCGGCCCGCCTTCGCCATTGCGCTGGAGCCCGGCGGGATCGGCACCGGCTCGGGCCGCTCGATCGCCGGCGTCGATCTCGGCAAGGCGGTGCGGCAGGCCGTTGCCGACGGCATTCTGCTCAAGGGCGGCGGCCACGCGATGGCCGCGGGCGTGACGCTGCGGAAGGAGAAGCTCGCCGAATTCCGCGCCTATCTCGAGAACGCACTGGCGCAGGATGTTGTGGAGGCACGCCACGTCAACGAGCTCTATATCGACGGCGCGGTCTCCGCGCGCGCGGTGACGACGGAGCTTGCGACCACCCTCAATCGCGCAGGTCCCTTCGGCAGCGGCAATCCGGAGCCCGTGCTGGCGCTGCCGGCGCACCAGCTTGTGTTCGCCGACGAGGTCGGACAGGCGCATCTGCGCCTGCGCTTCAAGTCGGGCGACGGCGCCATCGTCAACGGCATCGCGTTCCGCTCCGTCGGCCAGAAGCTCGGCAATGCGCTGCTCGCCAATCGCGGCCAGCAGATGCATGTCGCGGGATCATTGTCGGTCGACCGCTACCAGGGCGCCGAGCGGGTGCAATTCCGCGTTGTCGACGTCGCGCTACCGGACCAGGGGCCATCCGTGATTAGATAACAACGGCCTCAAACAACAAAAAAGGGAGTGAACATGGCAGGGCAGGTTGAGGGCAAGGTCGCGCTCGTGACGGGCGGCGCTTCTGGCATTGGCGAGGCCATCGTCGAGCTGTTTGCGCGCGAGGGCGCGACCGTTGTCATCACTGACATCGACGAGCTGCATGGCCCCGAGCTCGCCAAGCGCGTCACAAACGCCGGTGGCAAGGCGATCTTCCTGGAGCAGGACGTCACCAGCGAGGAGCGCTGGGTCGAGATCGTCGCCGAAATCGCCAAGCGCTACGGCCGGCTCGACATCATGGTCTCCAATGCCGGCATCGGCATCGCCGTGCCCTCGATCGTCGACATGACGCTGTCTGACTGGCGCAAGCAGAACGCGATCAATCTCGACGGCGTGTTTCTCTCGGTGAAGCACTGCCTGCCGTTGATGCGCAAAACCGGCGGCGGCTCGATCGTCATGATGTCCTCGCTGGCGGGCCTGCGCGGCTCGCCGGGCCTCTCGGCCTATTCGCTGACCAAGGGCGGCGTACGGCTGTTCGCCAAGTCGATCGCGATGGAGTGCGCGGCCGCCGGCGACGGCATTCGCGTCAACTCGGTCCATCCCGGCATCATCGACACGCCGATCTGGGGCAAGATCCCGACCGGGGCTAGCGGCGCCGGGCAGAACGCCCCGATCGATCCGGAGGAACGCGCGCGGGTGGTGACGCCTTTGGGCCGCGCCGGGCAGGCCGCCGAAATCGCCTCCGGCGTGCTGTATCTGGCCTCGGATGCATCGCGCTACGTCACCGGCAGCGAGCTCGTGATCGACGGCGGCATGAACGCCGGCGGCGTGCCGCGGCGCGCTTGAGCGGCGCAGGGCAGGGTGGCGGTCGCAGGGGCTGACGCGCAGGCGTCGGCCCTGTAGAACGCTGGGAGCTTCCCGACCGACAAAGGTGTCCTTCGCCATGGCGCACAGCCTGCATTCGTCTTCTTCCTCGCCCGCGCCATTCCGCTCGAACCGGCCGGACCTTGCCACCGACGCGATCCGCACCGCGCGCGAGGACCTCGCCGCTTGCTTCCGCATGGCCGCGCGCAACGGCTTTGAAGAAGGCATCTGCAATCATTTCTCGGCCGTCGTGCCGGGCCATGACGACCTCTTCCTGGTCAATCCTTACGGCTATGCCTTCCGCGAGCTGACGGCGTCAAAGCTCTTGATCTGCGACTTCCACGGCAATGTGCTCGACGGCGAGGGCGTGCCCGAAGCGACCGCGTTCTACATCCATGCCGAGATGCACAGGCTCCTGCCGCGCGCCAAGGTCGCCTTCCACACCCACATGCCCTATGCGACGGCGCTGTCGATGACTGAGGGCGATCCCCTGATTTGGGCCGGCCAGACCGCGCTGAAATTCTACGGCCGCACCGCGGTCGACCGCGACTATAACGGCCTCGCGCTCGACAACCGCGAGGGCGCGCGCATTGCCTCCGCCGTCGGCGATGCCGACATCGTCTTCATGAAGCATCACGGCGTGATGGTGCTGGCGCCGACCATCGCTGAAGCCTGGGACGATCTCTATTACCTCGAACGCGCGGCGGAAGTGCAGGTGCTCGCGATGTCGACGGGACGCAAAGTGCTGCCGGTCGATCCCGCTGTGGCCGCCGAAACATACAAGCAGATGCGCGAAGGCGATTCCGAATCCGCAAGGCTGCATCTCGCTGCGATCCGGCGCCAGCTCGATGCCGAGGAGCCGCAATACAGGCATTGAGGTAGGCTGTCATTCCGGGGCGCGCCACTTGGCGCGAGCCCGGAATCCATCGGGCAGCAAGCGATGCGGAGGAATGGATTCCGGGTTCTCGCTACGCGAGCCCCGGAATGACGGGTACCTACGACCCCTGCCGCAGCTTGGCCAGCACCTTCAGCCCGCCATAGCCATCGGCCGGCGTGATTCCGGCGCGCTGCTGGAAATCCTTGATCGCCTTCATGGTGTCGTTGCCGACGCGGCCGTCGGTGCCGCCGGTGTCGAAACCGGCCTTGGTCAGGCGCGTCTGCATCTCCTGCACCTCCGCGAGCGTCAGCGCGCGCTCGGAGCCGGGGAAAGGCTGGATGAAGGGCGGCGCGCCGAGACAGCGGTCGCCGAGATGGCAGATCGCCAGCGCATAGTTCATCGAGGGGTTGTAGCTCTTTACCGAGTAGAAGTTCGGCCCCAGCAGGAAGGTCGGTCCGCCCGCAACCGGCGTCCACATCTGCGCCGAGGCATTCGGCTGCGGAAACGGCTGGCCATCGGCGCGGGTGACGCCCGCTGACGCCCAGGCTGCATAGGTCCGGCTGCCGCTCATCTCGCTGGACGCGCGCACCTCGTAGCCCCAATGCTCGCCGCGATGCCACTTGCCGCGGTTGACGAGATATTTTGCGGTCGAGCCCAGCGCATCGTCGGGCTTGCCGAACGGCGAGACCTTGCCGTCGCCGTCATAGTCGATGCCGACATTGAGCCAGACCTCCGGCATCCATTGCGAATGCCCCATCGCCCCGGCCCAGGAGCCCTTCATCTCCTCGGGCGTGCTCCAGCCCTTGTCGACGATGCGGAGCGCATTGATCAGCTCGGTCTCCCAATAGGCCTTGCGGCGCGGCTCGTTCCAGGCGAGCGCGGCAAGCGAGGGAAATACCGGCGTCATGTGGTTCTGCTGCACCAGCGGGTCGCCATAGGCGGACTCGACGCCCCACAGCGCCAGCAGCGTGCCGCGCTCGACACCGAAATCGCGCTCGATGCGTGCGAGCAGCGCCTCGTTGTTCTTCAGCGCGATTTTGCCGTTGATGATGCGCCAGTCCGAGACGCGCCGGTTGATGTATTGCCAGACCTGCTCGTGGAATTCGGGCTGGTTGCGCATCTGCTTGAACACGCTCATGTCGGGCTCGACCCGCGCCATCGCGCGCTGCCAGGTCGCAGCCGAAATGCCCTTCGCCATCGCCCGTGCGCGGAATGACTCGCGCCATTCGTCGAAGCCGGCAGGCGCGGCGAGCACGCGCGTCGGCAGCGCCAGCAAAGTGGCTGCACCGAGCGTCGACCGGAGCAGGGCGCGGCGGGTGTGACGGGGCGAGGAATCAGCTTGTTTCATGAACCCATTCTAGCGGGAAACAGGGTGTCTGTGGGACGGTTCCTGGAACACGAAGACCAGGGCCGGCGTTCACCGGAACAAACTGTCGCACTGCTGCATTCCCTCGGAACATGGTCTGTTCATCGAAATATTCGAGGTGGGATGAAGATACGCGCGCATGCGGAAAGCCACGTCGTCGAACTCGACGACGGATCGCAATGGCAGATTTTCCCCGGTGACCTCGCGACCACGCTGAGCTGGAAGCCCGAGACTGACTTGCGCCTGGAGCCGAGCGGCGACCGGGTGAGTTCGCATGTGCTGGTGAACGGCACGGACCAAACCCGCGTGCGGGTGATCGCCGTCGGCGAGAGCTGGCCTGACGGCGAGGTTAAGAAAGTGTTGAAGGGCGAATAGCGCCGCTCGTTCGCCGGCGACCCCTCAATTTTCTGTCAGCCGTTTTACGGTCGGTTCGTTGTTGCGGCCGCAAGATGCACGCATGCGGGAGTTGTTCGACATCATCCGTGCCAATCCCTGGCCCTTCGGCGCCGGCTTGTTCGTCGTGATCCTGATGATCATCGCCGAGAACTTTGGCCGCGGCATTCAAGGCGATGGCGCCGCCGGCGACCTCCCGGATTTCGATGACGGCGGGGGATGCGGCGACGGAGGCGGCGGCGAATAGGCCCGCCTAGTCTTCCTGCAAATCCGCCGCGATTCCGGCGAGCCAGCGCCGGACCATGGTTTCGGCCTTGGCATCCAGAGTCCGGGCGAGACGCTTCTCCAGCGCGATCACGCGTTCCCTGCAGGCCTTCAGCAGCGTCGCCCCGCGCGGCGTCAGCGTCCATTGCTGGATGCGGCCGTGGACTGGATGAGGCGTCATCACAATCGCGCCGTCGCGCTCGAGATTGCGGATGATGACGCCGACGGTCTGCGGCGTCAGGAAGGTGAGGCGGGCGACGTCGGCGCCTGACAGGCCCGGATAGGCGTTCAGCATCGTCAGCACCGCGAATTGCGGCGACGTCACGCCGAGATCGGCGAGCGTGCGTTCCATCGTCAGACGAACCGCGGCATGGGCCTGGCGCAAGAGATAGCCGAGATAGCCTTCTTCGCCGCGCTTGCCTTCGCCGGGGGCGGGCACGCGTACCGCGCCGTCGTCGGCAGGCGCCGGCGTCTTCCGCGAGGTTTTCGATCTTGTGATGCCGGACGCCTTGCGTAACATATAAGAGCTCTTATAAAGTATCAGTGCTCTTACAATAACACGAGGTGCATGGCAATGTCACACGCGCGCAGCGAATACGAGGATTTCAAGCGGATCGCGCCGGACGCGTATGATCTGGTGCTGGCGCTGGGCCAGCTGGCGGCCAAGGCGGGCCTCGACAAGCAGCTGCTCGAGCTGGTCAAGCTGCGGGCGTCGCAGATCAATGGCTGCGCCTTCTGCGTTCAGCACCACGTTCTGTTGTCGGAGCGCATCGGGGTGCCCGTTGACAAGCTCCATCTGGTCGCGGTCTGGCGCGAGGCGCCGATCTTTTCGGCACGCGAGCGGGCGGCTCTTGCCTGGGCCGAGGCACTGACATGTCTGCCCGATGGCGTCGGCGAGGAGGTCTACGCGGACGCGTCCCGCGAATTCTCCGAGACGGAGCTGACCTACCTGACCTCGGCGGTCGCATCGATCAATGTCTGGAACCGTTTTGGCGCGGCGTTTCGCTGGACGCCGGCGAAGCGGCCGGCCGCGGCGGCCGCCGCTGCGTCCTGATGGAGACAAGGGAGATCACGATGACAGCCATGAGCTTTTCTGCCGTGCAACGTCCGATGCCGTCACGTTCGGCGGTGCTTGCCGCCGTCGCAGGGCTCGCCTGCGCGTTTGCGATCGGCAAGGCGCTGCCGCTGACGATCGACACTGTCTCCGGCGCGCTGGCGCCGCTCTGCGCCACCGCGGCCGAGAGTTCGCCGCTCGACAAGGTCGAGCCGATCGGCTCTTACGCATTGCCGAACGTGCCGGGTAAGCGCGTCGCCATCGTGCGTGTCTTCTACGGTCCCGGTGGATTTTCGCGGCCGCATCGCCACGCGGGCTCGGTGACCGCCTACGTGACCAAGGGCGAGATCCGCTCCCAGCTCGGCGGCGGCCCAGTCGAGACGTTTGGTGTCGGCCAGTCGTTCTTCGAGCCGCCGGGCTCGACGCATCTCGTATCGGCGAACGCGAGCGCGACGGAGCCGGCGGAATTGATCGCGGTGTTCGTCGCGGACGAGGGCGCGCAGCTCACGACGTATCTGGATTGACCGTAGCCCGGGTGAGCGAAGCGACACCCGGGGCAGTCGTGGTGAAGCTCCCGGATGTCGCTTCGCTCATCTGGGCTACGCGTCGAGCGTGCCGTCAGCCCCCGTATGAGGCCGGATCCGGGTTGTCCGACGGGTGCTCGAACGACTTCTTCATCGAGACCGGCATCGGCACGTGGAAGTTCAGGCCGCGCGGCGGCACCGGCTCCATGAACCATTTGTTGTAGATCTTCTCGATCTCCGGGCTCTTGTAGAGTTTTGCGGTGGCCCGATCGACCACGGTCTTGAACGGCACGTCATCCTTGCGCAGCATGATGCCGTAGGGTTCGGGATCGGAGAAGGCGCCGGTGCTGATGGCGTAGAGCGACGGATCCTTCGCCGAGGCAATCATGGACGCAAGCTGGATGTCGTCCATGACGAATGCCACCGCGCGGTCGGTCTCGACCATCAGGAACGCCTCCGGGACATCCTTGGCGTTCATCACGGTGATGCCGAGCGAGCGGGCCGCATTGGCCTTGTTGAGCTGGGTGATGTTGGTGGTGCCGGAGACCGAGACGACGGCCTTGCCCTTGAGGTCATCGACCTGATCGAGCTTCGAAGCCTTCTTCGACACGAAGCGGCTTGCCGTGAGAAAATGGGTGTTGGTGAACCAGACCTGCTTCTGGCGCTCGGCGTTGTTGGTGGTCGAGCCGCATTCGAGATCGATGGTGCCGTTGGCCATCAATGGAATGCGGTTGGACGAGGTGACGAGGTTCTCGTTGACCGCGAGCTTGTCCAGCTTCAGCTCGGCCTTGATCTCCTCGACGATCTTCATGCAGATGTCGATGGCGTAGCCGACGGTCTTCTGCTTCTCGTCGATATAGCTGAAGGGCACGGAACTGTCGCGCACGCCGAGTGTGATCGCGCCGGTGTCCTTGATCTTCTTCAGCGTGCCGGTCAATTCCTCCGCCTGAGCCGGCACGGCGAATGCGACGGCCAGAACGACCGCCGTGGTGAGACAACGCATGTGCTTCCCTTCTTCCAGTTTGCCTAACGAGAGCCAAGCAATTCTGGGGCCAGAGGAGGCGCGATGCTTCGGGAAGGTCCTGGACGCCGATCCGGCCAGTCTGAGCATGCATGAGGCGGGAAGCTGCGCGGCGAGGCGCGAACTGCCTCAATTCTCCTCGCTGCTCGATCCCTCGCGCAGGTCTGGCTTGATGACGTCGTCCGGCAGCGCATGTGCCACCGGCTGGGCTGTGACTGCGATCTCCGGGCCGATCTCGCGGCCGCGGGCGCGGATCAGGCGCTCATAGGCCGAAATCAGCGTGACGTAGGGGCTGACCCAGATCCAGCCGTCGCGGGTGAACACCTGGACGTCGAAATGCAGGTGCATCGACGTGCCGGCGGGATGGTCGAGATAGTTCGAGACCACGCCGATCTTCTCGCCTTCGGCGACGATGCGACCGTTGAGCAAGCCATCGGCATTCATCGTCTGCGGATTCATGTGCATGTAGCGGAAGCGGATGTGCTCGTTCCGGCTGTTGACCTGAAGCGTAGCAGCCTGGTCCTTGGAGGCGCGGATCACGACCGCGTCGCGCACCGCGACGACCGCGCGCTGCTTGCGATCGCAGGGTTCGCGGCCTTCGCCGGCCGGCGGACACTCGGCCGCACGGATGTCCTCGCCCTGGTGGCCGTAACCACCGGCGCATTGCCATACTTCGAAGCTGCGGGACTCGCAAAAATTGTCGCGCCATGGATAGGCCGTCGGGCCATCGTTCCTGTCGCGCTTGGCATAGGACTGCGAGCGCACGAAAGCGGGCGCCTTCTCCAGCGGAAAGCGGATCTGCGCATAGGCGATCACGTCGGGATGGCCGCTCTTGTTGCGGTAGCCGGTGTTCGGGATGATGTCGCCGCTCGGACGATAGCTGAAATCGGGTGAGCGCGCCGCGGGACGATCGAGCACGTTGGAGGCAATGTCCGTCAGCGGCCGCATGCGCTGGCCGCCGGCGACGCGCAGGGCCTTCAGGAAGCGCTCGGCAACCGGATAGGCCTCCTTGCAGGCGAGCCGCCGCGGTTTTGCGACGCTGTCGAGGCACTGCACCGACACCACATAGGCGACGCCGAAGCGCGTGAAGGCGTAGCGCACATAGCCTTCGCGGATGAACCGGCGCAGGTCTGGATAAAGGGTCGCGAGCGGCTTGACCGGCTCGCCCTTGCCGCCGGTGGGATCGGCGATGTCGTAGAGCAGCGCAGAGCCGGTGATCTGCACCTCGACCGGTCGTGCGAAGACGCGCGAGGGCATGCCGTCACCGGCGCCGGGCTCGAGCGAAAAGGTCGCGCTGTAACCGGCGGGACCAGCGTCGAACATGTCGATCGGATTGAAATCGGCCTGATAACGCGACAGCGACAGGCTCGATGGCGCGCCACTGCGCCGGGCCTCGAGATAGGCGCCAACATCGAACGGCAGCAGTACGGGCACGGCGCTGCGGGCAATGCCGGTGAAGAATTGCGAGGAGACCCCGTTGAGCTGCACCAGGGCCGGCGTTGCGCGCGGATCGTAGCGCGGCACCGAGCGGCGGGGCACGAAGATGAAATCGCCGGCGATCTGCGGATGGCTGTTGATCTCGGCGCGGAACTGGTCCAGCGCTGCGCGCCAATCGACGCGCAGGGCCGTGAGTGAGGGGCTGCGGAACTCTTCCGCGGCCAGCGGAGCGAAAACGAGGAGCGACAGCGACGCCAAAATGAGCGAGACGAAGCGGAAACTCTTCCCAACCACTGTCTCGCCCCCCGGCGGCACCTGTGCTGATCCCTCGCTTAGTCCTTGGCGCGCTCGGAGTAGGAGCCGTCTTCGGTCATCACCACGATGCGGGTGCCGACCGAGATGTGCGGCGGCACGGTGGTGCGCACGCCGTTGGACAGCACCGCGGGCTTGTAGGACGACGAGGCGGTCTGGCCCTTGGTCACGGGCTCGGTCTCGACCACTTCCAGCGTCACGCGCTGCGGCAGCGCGAGCGAGACCACGTTGACATCGTGGGTTGACAGCTTGACGGTCATGTCCGGTTGAAGATACGCGGCGGCATCACCGACCACGTCCTTGGAGACCTGGACCTGGTCGTAGGTCTCGGGGTTCATGAAGTGGAAGCCGTCGCCATCTTCATACAGGAAGGTGTAGTTGCGCTCTTCGATCGTGGCCTTTTCGACCTGGTCGGTGGTCTTGTAGCGCTCGGAGATCTTTACCCCGTCCGAGATTCGGCGCATTTCGATCTGGCTGACCGGGGTGCCCTTGCCGGGATGGATGTTCTCGGCGCTCACGACGACATAAAGCTTGCCGTCTTGCTCGATCACGTTGCCCTTGCGAATAGAACTGGCGATGACTCTCAAAGCTGTATTTCCTGCTTGCTTGGCCCGGCTGCGGCCAGGACGTGGTCAAATCGATGGGGGACTTGGGGCCTCAAATCGGACCTCGGCGCCCGTTTCGGGCCGCAACATACTGATTTTGCCGCTGGATGCCAGCTTTTTGCTGGACTGCGGAGCGGTCGGTTAATGGCTGGGGACAAGCCGATCTCGCCGTTCTGGTCGCCCGGCAGGCACCTCGACCGGCGGCCGTTCCTCCAGGCCAGGGGCGCCGTGACTGGAGCTTTACGGGGCTTTTTCGCCGAACAGGGGTTTATCGAGGTCGAAACCTCCATCCTCCAGGTCTCCCCGGGCAATGAGACCCATCTGCACGCCCCCCGGACCGAGATCATGCGGCCGGACGGCAGCCGGGCCAGCCGCTACTTGCGGACCTCGCCCGAATTCGCCTGCAAGAAGCTGCTGGCGGCCGGGGAGACCCGAATCTTCGAGTTCGCCCGGGTGTTCCGCGATCGCGAGCGCGGCGACCTGCACCTGCCCGAATTCACCATGCTGGAATGGTACCGGGCCAGCGCCCCCTATGACGCCATCATGGCCGACACCGTCGCCGTCATCGTCCGCGCGGCGCAGGCGACCGGAATCGGGACGTTCTCCTTCCGCGGCCGCACCGCCGACCCCTTCGCCGAGCCGGAGCTTCTCACGGTCGCGGCTGCCTTCGAGCGGTTCGCAGGCATCGATCTGCTGTCGACAATCTCGGGCGGCGAGGGTAACCGTGCCGCGCTCGCCCGAATGGCCGCCGGCAAGGTTCGCGTCGCCGAGGACGACACCTGGTCGGACATCTTCAGCAAGGTCCTGGTCGAGCATGTCGAGCCGCATCTGGGGCAGGGACGTTTGACCATCCTGTTCGAATACCCATCTCCAGAGGCGGCGCTGGCGCGGGTGAAGGCAGACGACCCCCGGGTCGCCGAGCGGTTCGAGGTCTATGCCTGCGGCGTCGAGCTCGCCAACGGTTTTGGCGAACTGACCGACGCCGAGGAGCAGCGCCGCCGCTTCACGGAATCGATGGCCGAGAAGCAGCACCGCTATGGCGAGGCCTATCCGCTGGATGAGGATTTTCTGGCAGCTGTCGCCGCAATGCCGGAAGCCAGCGGCGTCGCGCTCGGCTTCGACCGGCTGGTGATGCTGGCGAGCGGCGCAACACGGATTGATCAGGTGGTGTGGACGCCGCCTGCAGAAAAAACGTTAAGCGAGACATGACGAAGACCAATCTTGCACGCACCCTGCGCGAGCCCGCCGAGCTCGTGGCCGAGCAGCTTGCTCCCGCCACGGCGCTGCCCGCGCTCGAGCGCGTCGCCGCGCGCTATGCGGTCGCGATCACGCCGGCGCTGGTCGAACTGATCGACATCTCCGATCCCGACGATCCCATCGCGCGGCAATTCGTTCCGACGGCCGCGGAACTGGAGATGCAGCCGGGCGAGAACGCCGATCCGATCGGCGATCATCCGCATTCGCCGGTTCCCGGCATCGTCCATCGCTATCCCGATCGCGTGCTGTTCAAGCTGGTTCACGTCTGCGCGGTTTATTGCCGGTTCTGCTTCCGCCGCGAGATGGTTGGGCCCGGCAAGGAGAACGCGCTCTCCGATAGCGCCTATCGGGCTGCGATCAACTACATTCGCTCGCATGACGAAATCTGGGAGGTGATCCTGACCGGCGGCGATCCGCTGATGCTGTCGCCGCGTCGCATGAGCGAGATCATGGCCGATCTCGCTGCGATCGATCACGTCAAGATCATCCGCCTTCACACCCGCGTGCCCGTGGCCGACCCGGCGCGGATCAGCGACGAGATGGTCGCGGCGCTGAAGGTTCCGGGCGCGACGACCTGGGTTGCGCTGCATGCCAATCATGCGCGCGAACTCACGGAAGGTGCCCGTGCCGCCTGCGCGCGGCTCGTTGATGCCGGCATTCCCATGGTCAGCCAGTCCGTGCTTTTGCGCGGCGTCAACGACAATTTGGCCGCTTTGTCGGATTTGATGCGAGCTTTCGTCGAATGCCGGATCAAGCCCTATTATCTGCATCACGGCGATCTCGCGCCGGGCACGGCGCATCTGCGAACGACGCTGGCTGAAGGACAGGAGTTGATTCGGCAGCTGCGCGGACGGGTGTCAGGACTGTGTCAGCCTGACTATGTCATCGATATTCCCGGCGGCGCCGGCAAGTCGCCGGTCGGGCCGAATTACGTGTTGGCGGCACAAAATACCGCACCCGACGCACGTGATGCGGAAGCCGAAACACGTTATCGTATCGTCGATTATTGCGGCGAGGTTCATCTCTATCCGCCCGAGACCTGAGCGGTGATGGTGGGAGCGCCCGTTGAGAACGGAGGATAAGGACATGAAGAAGATCATGCTGGCAGCATCGCTCGTGGTCTTGCTTGGCGGCGCGGCGGTTGCACAGACCGGCGGCTCCAAGGGATCGACATCAAGCGGCGCGTCCTCCGGATCGGTGCTGCCGGCCCCTGTTGGTCATCGCCAGCCGCGCGCCAGCGATGTGCCGAGCGAGAAGAACCTGAGCGATCCGAACAATCCCGTGAACAAGGAAGACGCTCTGCTCGACAAGAAGATCAAGAGCATCTGCCGCGGCTGCTGATCGCAGCATGATCCGGAAAAGTGTGAAGCGGTTTTCCGGAAAGATCATGCTCAAAAGATAATAGCGGGCAGGGCGCGAACAGCATCGCCCCGCCCGCATTGGCCTCTCCTCAGGCCGATCGCTCGTGCAGTCCCGCGCGCTGCGCGTTACGCCGGATTTCGACCGCGTCGGCGAGCTGTTCCAGCACGGTTGCCGTGGTCGCCCAGTCGATGCAGCCATCGGTGATGCTCTGGCCGTAGACGAGCGGCTTGCCCGGCACGACGTCCTGGCGGCCGGCGACAAGATTGCTCTCGATCATCACGCCCATGATGCGGTTCTCGCCGCCGGAGATCTGGCCGGCGATGTCGGCCATCACCAGCGGCTGGTTCT
This sequence comes from Bradyrhizobium iriomotense, assembly GCF_018130765.1. Lineage (GTDB taxonomy): Bacteria > Pseudomonadota > Alphaproteobacteria > Rhizobiales > Xanthobacteraceae > Bradyrhizobium > Bradyrhizobium iriomotense_A. The sequence continues at coordinate 308,804 of NZ_JAFCJZ010000001.1, read as the reverse complement.
CGGGCTTCTTGCTCGAATTGGCGTGGCTCGCGTCCACCATCACCAGCGGCGCGACACTGGACTTCGCGAGCTCGTTGCAGGCCGCCGCGACGCTTGCCGCATCGTAATTGGGCTTGCTGCCGCCGCGCAGGATGATGTGGCAGTCTTCGTTGCCGGCGGTCGAGGCGATCGCCGAGCGGCCGAGTTTTGTGACCGCCATGAAATGATGCGGATGCGAGGCCGACTTCACCGCGTCCGCCGCGATCCGCACATTGCCGTCGGTGCCGTTCTTGAAGCCGACCGGGCAGGACAGGCCCGACGCCAACTCGCGATGGATCTGGCTTTCGGTCGTGCGCGCGCCGATCGCGGCCCAGGACACGAGGTCGGCGATGTATTGCGGCGTCGTCATATCCAGGAATTCGGTGCCGGCCGGAAGGCCGAGATTGTTCACCGCCGACAGCACATTGCGCGCCAGCCGCAGGCCCTTGTTGATGTCGAAGCTGCCGTCGAGATCGGGGTCGTTGATCAGGCCCTTCCAGCCGACGGTGGTGCGCGGCTTCTCGAAATAGACCCGCATCACGATCTCGAGCTGGTCGGCGAGGTCCTCGCGCAACTTGGCCAGCTGGTCGGCATACTCGAGCGCGGCCTTGGGATCGTGCACCGAGCAGGGCCCGACCACGACCAGCAGGCGGTCGTCCTGGCCGGTGAGGATGGCATGGATGGCGTTGCGCGCGGCCATGACCACACGGGTCGCCGTGAGCGTGCGCGGGACTTCCCGCATCACCTCTTCCGGCGTGCTCAGCTCTTTCAGTTCGCGGATACGAAGATCGTCAGTCGTGCTCAGCACGGCGGGCTCCTGTTTGTTTGAACCTGCCGGCCAATAAAAAAGCCGCCAGGTCTGGCGGCTGTTCGGACGTTTGCTTCAATATTCAGATTGAGCGCGATCCTCCTGCCGCCAGCAAGCTGTCGTAGCTAAAGTACCAAAAATAGCTGGTGGCGACGGTGATCATGGAGGCCATATAGCGTGCCATCGGCGCCTTGTCACCCCCCAATCGGGCGGTCGGGCAACGAGAGCCCTCAGGTGTTGCTGTTGCGGGCCGCCAGCGCCATGCCGATCAGGGTGGCGCCGCCGAACAGCAGATTGATACCGACGAGGACGCCGATCGCCCATTCCGCCGAGCTCGGCAGCCCCGTGATCACCATGAACGAGATCGCGATGTCGACCAGGCCCGAGATCAGGAGCCACGACCACCGGCCGCTGAGCTCGCGGCGGTGCTCCAGTGCGTACATGATGGTGGCGACGCCCTCGGCGAGGAAATAGGCGCCGAGCACGATGGTCAGCGTCAGCACGGCCTGCATCGGCCGGGCCAGCAGCAGCATGCCGGCGAGCACGGCGAGCGCAGCCGAGATCAGCGACCACCAGAAGCCCGGCATGGTGCGCGCCCAGTAGGTGACGATCAGCCCGCCGATGCCGCTGATCAAAAACACCCAGCCGAGAAAGATCGCGGTCGCAAGGCTTGCGAGCGGCGGCACGATCAGCGCGGCAATGCCGAGCACGGCGAGCAGGATGCCTTCGAACAGGAAGGCCTTCCAATGCGCTTTCACCGCCTGGCTCATCGCGGATTGCAGTCGTGAAAAATCGTCGGGCGATGTCATGATGACCCCTAACGTGGCAGCCGGTGCGTCCAATCTACTATGCGCGCCGAGCGCTCGCCATCCCGTGCATCAACCGCCGCCGTGCGCCGACGAAAAACCTTCGCCACTGGTACGAACGCGGTTGCGTCCGAGAATGTAGATCGCGATCGTGACGATCAGAAGTGCAAGACCGAGCAGGATCGAGACGAAGCCGATCGGGATCAGCGCCAGCGTCAGGTTGCGCTCGGGGTTGATCAGCCAGTGATGGATCGAGGTCAGCACGAAGGCGAGGCCGAGGAAGCCGACGCCGCCACCGGCGAGCAGCAGCGCCCACATCCGGCGCAACTGGCTGAGCCGCTCCCGCGCGACGTCGGTGCGCGGCGCGTGATGGCGCGCGACGCGCCGGACCAGGCGGATGGCGAAGGCGATCGAGCTGAAGCCGATCAGGAGGCTCGCGCCGCCCAGCCACATCCGCAGTGTCGGATCGAGATCCGGCATGCGCTGCAAGGTCAGCAGCGGGAAGTCGAAGGCCGAATGCAGCGCGAGCGGGCCGGCGAAGATCAAGAGGCGGCTGGACAGGCGGGCCCAGTCGCGATGGTGGCGGTTGGCACCCAGTGCCGTGCCGGCGCGCGCGATGGTCAGGTAAGCGCCGGCGATGATGCCGAGCGCGCCGTGGAACGGCACCGTCAGCACGCTGCGCAAGGCGGCCAGCGAGCGCCACATCTCGGCATGCTGGACCAGATAGGCGAGGTTTTCGTAGGCGGCGAAGCCGAGGCCAACCGCGGCGCCATAGACGACGGTGTCCATCGGGTTGGCAAAGGTCCGCCGCTTGGTCGAGGAGACCAGCACGATGGCGATCACCTTCACGGCTTCTTCCGGCAGCGCGACTCCGAAGATCGAATGCATGGCCAGCGCCGCCCAGGGGTTGTCGGGGGCCGCAACCATCTTGGCGAAGGGGGCGCGGACGAGGCCCAGCAGCGAAATACTGGCCGCACCTAACAGAAACGCGGTCCAGACCTGGGCCGGCGGTCCCGGACGTTCCTCGGCGGCAATGACGAGCCACAGCATCAGCAGCGCCGGGGCGATGGCGGCAGTTCCGATGACGGTGGGTAACGCTTCAATCAGGTACATCGGCGCCGAAAATAGGTTCCCTTGGTCCGCTTAGCTACTTCTACCGATGCGACCATGTGTCATGCGCTGGCTGTCGCCTCGCTTAACGCGCGTGACAGCAAACGTTCATCAGGGCCGCCAGGGTAGAATACGAGCGCAATCAATTGCATGACAGAACCGCTTCGCCATCAATGGCAACGGCGGCGCCTCACGGCCGGGGTGCGAATTGGCAAGTCAGATCAAGGGAGTGCACAGGCTTCTTCGATTCACGATGCACATGCCCCTGCGCCGAGTCCAGAGGCGAGGCGGCGGGCATCCCGACGCGGTACGGACAAGCGAGGCGGCCTAGCCACGCTTCGTTGTGCGGCCGCGCGGTGGCGATGCGATCCGGCCGGCCCGCACCTGCTCTCTGCCTTCAGTGCGTGGTGAACGGCGGCGGCCCTTCGGGGGCGATGTCGAAGGCGCCGAGATGGAACTCCTCGCCGATGGGCGAGTCCGCCTCGGCATGGTGCGCGAGCAGGGTGAAGGCGGCGTTGGGATATTGCTTCCAGATCTCGAGATCGCCGGCGGTAATGGTGAGCCAGCCGAACGTGTACATGTAGCGGCCGGGCTCGGTAACCCGGCCGACCCTGTCCCAGGTGATCTTGTTGACTGGCATCCGGTCCCCCGATCGCAAGTCCGCAAATTGAGGTCCGGCACGAGGCTCGGACCGTCAAAAGCTGATCCCGCAATGGGGCCGCGATAGGGCGGCGATGCGGAGGCAAGACGGCCGCACCGCGCGGCCGCCGCCTGCCGGTTCAGCGCGCCGTCGAGGCCGCCTGTGCTTCGGCCCGCTCCAGCTGACGGTGCGAGGCGTGGAAGACATCGTGGACGAGGCCGATCTTTTCCAGGCCCAGGATGATCAGGCCATTGAGATCGATCTCCCACCAGGCGTGCGAGATATAGGCGTCCCGCGGGAAGCGGTGATGGTTGTTGTGCAGACCCTCGCCGAAGGTGAGGATCGTGGTCACGAACTCGTTGGTCGAGGCGTCGTCGACCTCGAAGCGGCGATAGCCGTAGGCGTGGCAGACCGAGCCGGTGAGTTGGCTGGTGAGGATCAGCAGGTAGGCGCGGAGCAGGCCGGAGAACAGCACGCAGCCGATCATGGTGTGCACGCCACCGAAGGTGTAGCCGACAACGCCGGGGATGAAGACGGCCGACATCCCGTACCAGACCCAGCGGGTGCGCACGAAGAACATCGCGATGGGATCGGCGAGGATGTCCTTGGCATAGTACTCGTTGTCGGTGGTTGCCTGGTCGAACACCCAGCTGCCCTGGGCATGCAGGAAGCCCTTGAGTGCGCTGGCATAGCGATTGCCGAAGCCGTCGAATTGTGGGCTGTGGGGATCGCCGACGCCGTCAGCATAGAGGTGATGGCGACGGTGGTTGGCGACCCATTTGGCGATCGAGCCCTGCACCGCCATCTGGGCAATGGCGCAGAAGAAGACGCGCATGATCGGGCCGGTGCGGAAGCTGCGATGCACGAACAGGCGGTGCATGCCGGCGCCGATGCCGAACGTCGTCAGCGCGAACATCCAGGCGAACGTAAACAGCTCGACCTTGCCGACGCCCTGCGTGACGGCCCAGACGATGCCCGCGACCGCGCCGACATAGAGGATGCCGAGCAGGAGGTAGCTCTCGCGCAGCTTGGCCTGGACCAGCGGGCCTTCGGTGACGACGCCGGGAGGTAGCTGCGGCTTGGCCGCGGTGACGGTGGCTTTCGCGATTTCAGCCGGGGCGGACTCGGCGATGGACATTCCGGGAGTTCCAATACTTAAGGCCCGCACTGATTGCGGACGTATTGGGTCACACCCTATCGCGCAGGGGCCTCCGGCTCCAGCGGTTAGTTAAGAAAGAGTTAAGATTGGCCCGGCCGGTATCAGGCTGACTGCGCCAGGGGCGAGCGAACGATCAGGCGGACGAGGTCGTCCCGCGACTGTTTCTCGGCGAACTTGACCGCAAAGCCGTTGTCGAATTTACGGATGACGCGTCCGACGCAGGCGCCGACCGCAAGCGCGGTTCCAACCGGCGGATCGTATTCGCAGGATATGGCGACGCCGGCCGTGGAGACGTCGATGATGAAGCACGGATGGATGCTGCCATCGGCGAGCGTCAGGAACGTGTGCGAGACCTGCGGAACGAAGCGGGCGTCACGCCGCAGCTCCTGGACGCTGGCGTCCTTCTGCTTCTTCTCGAGCCAGGTCAGCTTTTCCGACATCCAGGCCCGCCGCGCCCGCGTCATCTCGAGCTCCATCAGGAAGCCCGCCTTCAGCGTCGCGCTGATGGTGCACTGGAATTCGCCGAAATCCTGGAAGTAGGAGGTCACGCGCTCGCCGACCTTGCCGACGACGGGCACGTCCACGATCATGCGGAAGGGCGAGACGCGCTTGGTCCGGCAGGCGAAGGTGCGCAGCTGGCCCTCGCAATCGTACCAGCGCGGCAGCGAGTAGCTGCCGCTCACGGTGACTTCCACTGCTCGCTGCTTGAGGAACTCTGCGACGGACATGAGGGCCAATCGATTGCGGATGATTTCCGTAATTCCACGGTAGCCGTCAAATTCTAAGCAAATGATACCGTCGCTCAGGAGCAGGGGTAAATTTCCGGTAAACGCGCGGGGCGCCATGCACCGTGATGCTCTCACAACATCGTCATTGCCGAGCGCAGCAGAAGCAGCGGCTGCGGTGCCTATCCGAGAAACACCACCAGAGCCAGCAGGCCGAGGGCGATCAGGAATTTGATCGTCGTCCAGATCAGACCATCCGGCCGGTGCTCCAATCCGCACCACGCGAGTGCGCGCCGGAGCGCGAACGACCCGAACACTTCGAGGCAGGCGAACAGAAGGGCGATGCCGGCGATGAACGACCATGACTCGGCCGGAGGCATCCATCGTGCGACCAAGGCAGGGACCGAGCCTTTCAGTGCGCCGAGCAGCGCGAACCATCCGAACCAGGACGCAAAGCCCTTGACGATATCGGGCCCGATCGCATTGGGCTCGAACCGGATGCCGATCGCCCCGAGCATGCGTTCGATCCGCTCGCCGTCGGTGAAGAACAGGAAGGCGCCGACATAGAGCGGGATACGCGACATGAAGAGGAAGGCGATGATGCCGAAGAGGACGATGTGGCCGATGACATCGCAGAGGATCTCCACGCCATTCGTGCGCGATGGCTTCGGTGCGGCCTGTCGTTGCGGCAGCGATCTGGCGCGCGCCATATGCTCGAGCATTTTGGCGCGGCGGCCAGGCGCGAAGGCGGCGGCGCGGTGCATCCAGGACGGTGGCTGCGTTGCAACGCCGGGCTGGCTGTCCGAAGGGGATTTGTTCTGCTCCATGGCCTGCACCGGTTCCAATCGAGCATTGGTCGGAGGCCAGGGGCGGGCAGGTTCACTGCGGGGGATGGTAAATTCGCGGGCCGTCTGGCACGTGGCGCTCCCTAGCGGAATCGAACCGCTCTCTCCACCGTGAAAGGGTGGCGTCCTAACCGATAGACGAAGGGAGCAAACGCAGGGCCCCGCCGCTTGTGGCGGCATGCCCGCCGACCGGTCCGAGTCGGCCCGGCGGCTTGCAGCGGGCGAACGTATAGTGGCCTTTGCGGCTGCGGGCAAGCCGTTCGGGAACGTCTTTTGGAACCGGCGGACAGGGCCGCTCCGGGCCTCATTCGGAGGCGATTTCAAGGGTTTCTTAGGGTTCCCTGAGCTAGCGTTGGAACAGGAGAGTTTTAGCCGATGCCACCACCCAAGAAGCGCGCAGCCCGCAAGCTGCTGTCGCGGCATGCCTGGATCACGCTCGACGGCGGGTTCGCGGCACGGCATTGCCTGGTCCAGGACATCTCCGATACGGGCGCAAAGATCACGATGGACGAGGACGCGAGCCAGCTGCCCGGCGTGATCCGGATGGCGTTTGCGCGCGATGCCCGCACCGGGCGGAGCTGCCAGGTCATCTGGCGCCGCGGCAAATCGGCCGGCGTCAGGTTCATCTGACATCGCCCGCGCGGGCCGGATGGCGCGCGGCACCCGTCCGGGCTAGAAGGTCGGCATGCGTGCGATGCTCCTCATCCTGCTCTCGTTGCTCATCACGTCCGCGGCTGCGGCCGAGACGCTGCGCTTGCCGGCCGCCGATCCGTCGCGGGCCGGCAAGGCATTGCCGCTGAAGGGCACGGCCGGGACGGCGAATGCCTGCGCATCGTATGGACGCGGCTTCCACATGGTCGAGGCGACGGGTACCTGCGTGAAGATCGGCGGCGCGATCAGCGTCGATGCCGCGGTCAGGCGCTGAAGCGCATGCCGCTGGATCTGTTGCGGCTCGATATCGTCGTCCCCGTGCTGATGTATTGCGCGCTGCTGTGGTGGGTCGGCCGCGGCATCAGCTGGACGGCAAAGCTCGCCACCGCGGTCGTCACGCTCGTGCTGATCATCTGCGTGGTGCTGGTCGAGCGCGGCTGGCTTTAGGCACGAAGGTCAAAACAAAAAAGTCCGAAAACAACCCCATGCACAGTAGCCGTCAAGTCGCGCAGGCGCGGCGAACATTCGCGGCCAAACGGGGATTTCCCCTGCGTGCGTCGAGCTTTGAGCCGCGCCGCCGCGTCACGACATCGGCGGTGCGACGAACTGTGCAAATCCGGGCCGTTTGCCGAGCTCGGCGAGCCAGCGCGTCAGGTTCGGCTGGGCCGGCCGGCTGATCCCTTCGACGCCGAGCCAGCGCCGCGCATAAGAGCCGATCGCGATGTCGGCGAGCGTGAACTCCTCGCCCTCCATGAAGCGGCGCGAGGCGAGCAGATTGTCGGCGATCGCCCAGACCTCGGCGGCGGCATCGGCATCGCGCTGCACCTGGATCAGGTCGCGCTCGGCAGGCGCCGTGCGCACGATGCCCCAGAACACCGGACGGTCGACCGGCTGCACCGCCGAAAGCGTCCAGTCGAGCCAGCGGTCGACGCTGGTGCGGCTCTTCGGCGCCTCCGGATAGATCGGCGTGCCGCGTCCATGGGCGAGGCAGAGATAGCGCATGATCGAGTTCGACTCCCACAGCACGAAGTCGCCCTCGACCAGCGTCGGGATCCGCGCATTCGGGTTCATCGCGAGATAGTCGGCCTCGCGGGTCTTGCCGTATTGCATCCCGGCGTCGATGCGCTCGTAGGTGAGGCCCAGCTCAGTGAGGCACCACAGCACCTTCTGCACGTTGACCGAATTGGCGCGGCCCCAGATCGTCAGCTTGGTGTCAGGCATGAAGCTCCTCCCGCGGCGTTGCGACCTCGCGCGGGGTGATAGCGGAATTTCGCCGCGCCAGCGTCGGCGATTGCGCCGAGCCCCTCATGCAAAAAGCTCCGCCCGGGGCGGAGCTTTTTCATCGCATACCGAGCCCGATGTCAGTGGCCGAAGAACAGCCACAGCAGGATGATCACCGGGATCGGCACGCCCAGCACCCACAGCAAGATTCCGCGTGCCATCGCGTTCTCCTCCAATCGCATTGTCTTGAGGTGAACGCCGGGCGCAGGGGCTTGTTCCTGTCGCGGGGGCCCTACCAATGGCCGGTGTTCGGCATCGACAGCCACGGCTCCTGCGGCGGCTTCGGCTCGCCCTTCTGCAACAGCTCGATCGAGTGCAGGTCGGGCGAGCGGACGAAGGCCATGTTGCCGTCGCGCGGCGGACGGTTGATGGTGACGCCGGCCTTCTGCAGCTTCTCGCAAGTCGCGTAGATGTCGTCGACCTCATAGGCGAGATGGCCGAAGAAGCGGTCCTCGCCATACTTCTCCTCGTCCCAATTGTAGGTGAGCTCGACCAGCGGCGCGCCGCGCGTCTGCGGCTGCTTCTTCAGCGCCTCGAGATCGTCCGCCGAGCACAGGAAGACAAGCGTGAACCGCCCCTTGTCGTTCTCGATCCGCCGCACCTCCTTCAACCCCAGCGCATCCTGATAGAACTTCAACGCGACATCGAGATTGCGCACGCGCAGCATGGTGTGGAGATAACGCATGGTTGTTGCTCCCTTTGACAGTCGGAGGGTTTTGCTTTGGGCCGGGACGGCGGGGGTAGGAGATAGCAGGAAAGTGGGAGGAGGGGCAGGGGATCCTCTCGAAGCTATCTTAGTGCGCGGAAGTGCGTTCTGCGCGCCTACATTAAGGCGGCGCTTTACTTTCTCGTTAGATTTGGCGAGTGTGTGCTTACCTTAAGTTGTGATCCGGGGGAGCAATGGCGGATACAAATGAGCAGGTCAAGAAGCCGATTAGTTCAAAAGAGCGATCGATAGCCCAGCTAGTAGAAGACGTGGGTATCGGCGACAAAGTTTTAGAAATCTACGGACCTACTCAGGTCGCCGACAGCTTGGTATGGGAGGTATGGGTAAAGGATCGCTACAAAGAGCTGGCTACGCGGTTTGTTGAAGAGCTGCCGGACGACGACACCAAGATCTACGACACGTTTCAGCAAATCGCGGTTCGCCTCAACATTCGATATCAGCAGACGCTCAGTCGGGCTGGACAGGCCGAGTGGGAGCGCCAAAAGGAATTGATCGAAATTCAAGCTAAGCACAGCCTCCAATCGTCCGATATCATCGCTCGACGCACCGATCAAATAGGAAAGCTTTCGCTAACAGGCTTCGGTTTTGTGGCATCGATACTTATTTCGCTCTATGTGATTTACATTCAGTCCCCCTTCGCTAGTTGGGCGGCGGCGTATGTATTCATTTCATTCGTTGCGAACGCCGGTCGGTACTTGCTTGGAGGCAAATTCGAGGGAATTAAGATTCCAAGGCCTTGGCACACTGGCGCTTAGTAAGGCGTTAGTTGCGGTGACAGTGTTGTCACCGTAATTCCTTGCATCGGTCCCGAGACACCCACGCCGGCAACTATCTAAACGTCCGAGAGGCGGAGACGATCGCGAACGCTGTGGTCAAGTTGAGGACGCTACTTCGATAGTCACCCGTTTGATGGTAGTGCGAGGTAGAGCTTCCATAGGTGGCGCCATGGATGAACCGACCCTCTACCTCAATCCAGTCGAAATTCCGAAAGATCGTTTGTCGGAGTTTCAGGAATTCTTCGAAGACCTCAACAAGGAAACTGATAGAGGCGCAGCTCTTTCAACAACTGCTTTCATCGACAGCTTGTTGGAGCGGCTACTGACTGCCTTCCTAATCCCAAACAAAAGTGCGCGCGAGCTAATCAGCGAAGCCAATTCCCCACTCGGGACATTTTCGGCAAGAATTCGAGCCTGCCACGCCATCGGGTTGATTTCAGATACAGAATTCAAGGAGTGCACCATCCTGCGCAAGATCAGGAATGAATTCGCGCATAAGGTCAAAATGTCGTTCGATGATGACAGAGTGAAGGGGCTTTGTTCGGGCATATCCCAACTTGGCGAGTGGCCTGACGGACAGCCGGTCGTGGCAAGGCTGAAGTTTCACCTATCCGCTATCGCGATCATCATGAACCTCACTAACAGGCCACGCCAGGCTGAAGAGCTAGCCCTGAAATACAAACCGTGGAAGCGGTAATCCAGATTATTGCATCCACGTCGTGCGGATTCGCGGGCGCATCCATGGCTGGAAGGCGCACGCGCATCGCGCGCACAGGTCTTGAATCTCGTCAGTGCTGATGCACAATCAAGCGGCGGGAGGGGGCATGGAGCGACTGTTCTCGGCAGTCTTGGGGCTTGGCGCGATATACCTCATCGTTCTGTTCTTCGTGGCGATAGGCTCCCGCCAATTCATGAGCAATAGAACGCTCATTCAGAATCCGCCTGTGGTTGCGGCAGTTCTCACGGTCATAATTCTGATCGTAGCTGGTTGGCGGGAATTCTTCGGCCGCGATGCTGGTCTTGCTTTTGGGATTCTCGTCGTGATCGTGATTCTCGGCGTAGCCTTCGCTTCAAGCAAAAAGTAATCCCCGCGCTAGGCGGGGATGGTCTCAATTTTCATAGTGGAAAGTACTATTATGGCATCCTCTACGCGCGTGCTGTGCGCTCGGACGATGACACTCGGCCTGATGGAATCGACCGCCGCCCGCCCTACTTCTCCTCCACCCCCGTCGCTGTCGCCGGGCCTTCGCCCATGATCAGCAGCACGGCGTCCTCGTCCTTGGCGCCGTCCCAATGCACCTGGAATTACGGTGACAGTGCACACAATTGGGCTGTCCGCTAAGCGTGGACTGAACCCGCAGAGCCGGCCGGGTGGGCGATGGCGAATAAATTGAATGCACTGTCACCGTAGTATACCGTCACCGTAGTGCGAAGATCCATATCTCGCTCACACCGTACGGACGTTCAGCCGCCGGCGCTGTCCATCATGTAGCTTCGAAAATGCAGATCAAGCGCGACAGAGCCCGCGGCAACGAGCAGGACGAGGATACTCGCATATGTCAGCGGCCTCCTCACATCTGCACGGAATGACCATACGCCGAGGCCAAGGAATCCGATCCCGAAGGCGAGGCTGAACCAGGTCAGGCAGATGGCCAATTGCTGCTCGGCGCGATCGAGCTGAGACATGAATCCGTCGGGAAATCCCAGCCACGTGACGAACATCGAAAAGTGGGCCGAGCCTGCGAACATCAGGACTGCGAGTGCGAACGGGTAGACGTTCTTGCGTGTCATGAATTGTCTCGGTTGGGCCGTCTGGCTATCTACTTCTCCTCCGCCGCCGTGGCTGTCGCCGGGCCTTCGCCTATGATCAGCAGCACGGCGTCCTCGTCCTTGGAAATTACGGTGACAGTGCACTCAATAGGTCGGTTGCCAAGCTTAGGCCAAACCGGAGCCAACCGGGCGGCGATGGCGGCAGGATTAGTGCACTGTCACCGTAATGGCCCGTGAGGGCAGGCTCAAAATTATAGGAAGAGGGGAGTCTTCGCCCTGTTAAGACGCAGGCTCGGCCGCATATTCGCTGCCCGGCCCATAGATATTGAGCGTCGCGCCTCTTGCAACAAACGCCCAATGCTCGGTGCTGGAGAAGCCCGGGGCCGAAATCCTTATTGTGGCATCGAACAGGTGGTTCGTTGTTAATTCCTGAGAGGTAAGGGCGAGCATCAGGACATTGTTCGTGAGGAGCGTCGGATGCTCCTTGAAGATGGGGAGTCCCGGGGGGGAGCCTCTTACCCATCGAAACCAGTGCATCGGTGTACCTAGTTCGTTGTCTGCATCCGGAAGGCGCTCGTAGTCACCACTGCTGATCACGATGAACTCCTCGGCGAGACCAATTTCCACGACCACGTGATAGGCGGGTTGGGCAGCCCGGTTTGCGATGCGAGTAATTAAGTTGAACGGCGTGGACTCTTCGCGCCCGCTCGGAAATTCGATCCGCTCGCGGAGACCTCCAAGAAATCCCAAGGACACCCAGAGGTCGGGTGTTGTGGCTCGCCCCATGACATCGCGGATTTCCTGATCGTCCATCACGAGCTGAGTGGCTTCGTAACGGCGATAGTAACGCTTGTCGGTGTGCTGATGTGGGCCAGTCTTCGTGGGCGGGATCGTCAACACAAAGGCGTAGTGCCCCGACGTAATTTCGATGCGCTCGATCTCGACCTGGACCCGCGGCCTAAGCCGGGTGTTGAGAATTTGTTGTATCCACTCCTTCGAGATTTTGGGGTCCGAGACGCCAGCGTCGAGCTTGGGCTTTTTGTCCCTTTCCTGCATCCCGTAGATGATCTGGCCACCCGATGAGTTGGCAAACGCCGACACGTCTTTGCACATATCGTCGGCCTTCTCTTTGCAGAGGGCGTCCGACGATTTGTATTCAAGGGTAAGACCTTCCTCGAAGCCGCTCGTCTCGATCGACTTGAGGTCGCTCAATGTTTTGATCGTCAAGAAGTCGGCCAAGGGGCACCTATGAAGTGGAGATATCGCACGCCATTACGGTAAGCTGGAGTTCCCGGCGGTCATCAGAAGGCATTCCAAACAGGTCTCGAAAAGCTTGGCGGCGAAGGTGAGCGGCAAGGCTAGGCGAGGCGTATCGTCATGATGATCTCCCCTTGATCGGCGCCGGTTGGATTGGCGCCTTGTGGTTGCAGGGGATGCTAGCCCAGATTGCGGTGATCGTGCACCCCGCTAACGTCTCCTTCGAACGCCGTCCGGCTGCTGGCTCGCCAAAGTCCCGCTCTTGCCCGTATCCCGAAGTGCCGACCTCCATGGTCAAACCCTCGGCAGTTGAACCCCGCCAAAGGCGGGGGCGACTAAACGCCATGGCCGCTTTCCTTGCAGAACTCCTGTTTGATCTCGTCGGAAGCCTCGTCGTTAGCTGGCTGAGACAGGCTGTAGTGGCCATTTGTGCGTGGTTGGACACGAAGATTCACGGCCGCGCTGCACGCCTTGTCGTGGGTGGCCTGCTCGGGATCGCCGCCTATTTCCTCATCCCTGTTATCACCGGGCTGCTGGGTCTCTGATGCCCTCCGTGAAGACGAACCTCTTCATCGCATTGGCCATCGGGGCGCTCGTTTCGGGGCTGCTCCTCGCCATCGAGCCGCTGACCGACTTCGCTTATCTTTCGCTGGAGTGGCCTGGCATCACCGTCGCGTATTTTTTCTGGGGAGCGGTCGGAGGACCCGCCTTCCTCGGCATCGCCCTGTCCTGGGGCGTGAATGCGCTCATTTATGGTTTCGGTGCTTTCGCCATTCTCAGCGCCGTGAAGGCGCTGAGGGAGGCATGAAGCGCTGGCTTCAAAGGTTAGGCAAGGTCGCGAGGGTTGCAGCGATTTGCGGCACCGTCGCGTGGCTTGTGCTTCTGACGAGCTCTCCTCAGGTGCCCGATGCTGCACATCCCGAGCGTTACGCGCACCGGCACGACGTCAGGTATGTGAGCGATGGGACAGAACTCGCTCTGCGAATTCTGCTCGGCTCATCGTTCACTCTGGCCCTGGTCGCGTTTGGATGTCACTTCGCCAGCAGGGACATGGAGTGAATACACCGCATGCTTTAGCGCCTTGATCCGTCCTTGCTGCGCCGGGCCTCCTCGGCTTCGTCCACGAGCTTCAGGGCGGCGCCGTCGTAGCTCAGCTTCAGGCCACGGGCGACGATCCATATCCAGCCCTCGCGGGCGTCCTTCGTCGGCTGGGCGTTGAACTGGTCGGAGATCGATTTGACGGCGGCGTCTTGCGGCCCCGGATTGCTCAGCTCCGCATGGACGCGCCAGATCGGATGCCTGGCGTCAACATCGTCGCTGTCGATCGTGACCTTGGCGCCATCGACGGCGCATTCGAGGGTGAAGGAGTCGCGAAGCTGGCGGCAGCGGTAGCGGCGTTGCGTGATGACCTTGCTCGTCTCCTCGGATGTCATCCCGGGCGAAAAGCCGAGGATGTCGGATTTCTTCACATTGGCGAGCGACGCAGGCTTCAGAAAGCCCGGCTGAATCGCGACGAGAGCGGCAATGGCAACAACGATCAAGCCGGCGACAACAATGGCAATCTTCATCAGCCCCTCGCGAGAAACATCCGACCATACAACAGCCGGAGCATCCTGCCAGTCGGGCCTGGCGTCATGGTTATGAGATCGACGCTGTCGGGGCTTACGGCGCGGCGCGTTGCCGAGGACGTCGTGATGAAGTTTTGCGCCACAGCCATCAAACTTCTGGGTGGTTGTGTTGGCCAACGGGAATAAGAAAGCCGCTTCCGAAACCGCCTTTCACACGCGCGCTCGCTGATGTATGTTCCCTGACGAGCCGCCAACGAGGTGTGCCGAAACCTCGTCAGTACCTGGCGGCGTTTATGCCCACGGCGGGCGGTATACTCCATTGATTTCAGATCCCACCATCGCGACGATCAGCATCGTCGCGATGCGCGTCTTCATTTCAGAACGGAGCAAGCAACATGCATTTCTGTCTTACCGGGCAATACACGCCGCGCGCTCTCAATGCCATTCTGGAAAACCCCGCGACCAATCGCCAGGAAGCGGCGCAGAAGCTGATCGAGGCGGCCGGCGGAAAGCTGGTCTCGATGTACAGCGTCGCGGCCGACGGCCCCGGCGTTCTCGTGATCTTCGACGTGCCTGATCCCAGTGCGGCGCCGGCCATTTCCGGCCTCACCGTCACGGCGGGCACCCTGCAGAACGTGAAGCTGACGCGCCTGTTCACGCAGGACGAGATCAAGCAGGTGCGGCAGAACGCGGCGAAGCTGCGCACGTCCTATAAGGCTCCCGGCAGCTGATCTCACGAGCCACCCCTGAAACATGCGAGGCCGCCGACCGCCGCGTCGAGCGGCGGTCTCGCGAACCCTGTCTCATGTCTGCTTTCGAGCAGCTCTGCGCGTCCGGCAAGCAGCGCGCCGCAGCTACGCGGCAATCCGTTGTGCGACGGGGGTGGTCAGGTACTTGAGCGCTTTCGCATGCTCGAGATCGGGGACCGCGACGGCCGTGTGGCTGTAGATCGCATGGGTCCGTGATGTCGCGATCCGGTCCAGGATCTCCTTGCCCTTGATGACGTGCAGGCCCATGCCTTCCGCCGACGGGAAGATGGCCAGCACCACGTCATAAGCCGCGATCACGGCTCTCAGCGCCTCGGCCTTGTCCTCGGCGACATCGACAAAAACGCGAACATCGGCTGCGAGTTCACGCAGCTCGTCAAAATTCAGCACTGTGGGGGTACTCCAACGCAACGATACCTAATGAAGCTTGGATGCGTTGGGTTACTGAAGTCTCAACAACACGCATCTCATCACAAGTTTCACGGTGAGGTGACTCGCTGGAACCCAACAGAGACGTCCGCTTTGGCGCCGTTGTTGCCATGGCGGCGGTATGGCCGGTGACGGTGTCGCTCATTTTGGGCTGTGCCGTCGGTGCGATGGTGCGCGAGGGCGTCTAAAGCGCGTCTATGCCCCGCCAGCGCATCGGCAGTGCGCCATTCTCCCGGAAGCTGCCGAGGAAGCCGAAGCGACCGGCTTGCGGATTGGGGCCGGCCTTAATCGTCGTGCCCAGGATCTGCACGATGTCGGTCTCGTCATAGGCCGGCCAGGACGGCAGACCGGGCCCGTTTGGATTCCCTCGCGTGGCAAAATTCACCCAATAGCTCATCATCGTCTGCGACAGCGCGCGGTCCGCTTCAGTCGGTGGCGCCGTGCTGCCGACGATCTGCTGCGGTGTCAGCGTGCCGAACACGAAGGGGATCTCGGTGACGTGCGAGGCGATCGGCGTATAGGGCGAGGTGTAATTGAAGTGGTAGCCGTAAGTCGGCGCGCGGCTGCTTGCGCGGTGGAGCCGCAGCCACTGCCAGCATTGCTCGCCGATCACCATGTCGCCCGTGAGTGCGGCGGCGGACGCCTTGGCCTCTGCGTCGGTGTCGGCGGGGTAGAGCCTTAGAAAATCGGCCAGGCGCTCCTTGCCGAACATCGCTTCGGCCGCGGCGCGAAAGGCGTTCGCCGATTGCGCGGGGAGCGATCGTGCCATGAACGGGAATTCCTCCGCGCCGTTCCAGCCGGCGAGCAGCGGGATGCGCATGTGTTCGCCGTGCAGGAAGCGTCGCGCGGGCAGATCAGGGATCACATGACGATCGATGCTGGGTGAGAACGCGGCCGTGACGTGGTCGCGCTGAAAACTCCAGGGCGCGGCGGCCATCAACTGCTCGGCGGGCAGGGTGCGCAAGGCTGCGATCGATGCGTCGGCTTGCCGGCGCGCGAAGGCGAGGCCGCGCGCGCGGGCTTCGTCGAAACCTTGCAGCGGCCCATGGCGGCCGTCCCAGAATGCGCCGCTCTGGCCGATGGCTTTGTGGAACAGCCCATGGGCGAGTGGCGAGGCCATCAGGATGCCCACGGCCATCGCGCCGGCGGATTCGCCGAACAAGGTGACGTTATCAGGGTCGCCGCCGAACGCAGCGATGTTGCCCCGGACCCAGCGCAGCGCCGCGAACTGATCCTGCAGGCCGTAATTGCCTGATGGCGCTTCCGCATCGAGATCGGGATGGGCGAGAAAGCCGAAGACGCCGAGGCGATAGTTGAAGCTGACGACCACGACGCCTTTGGCCGCCAGCAGGCGACCATCGGTAGTGGGATTGGCCGAGGAGCCGAACTGAAAGCCGCCGCCGTGGATCCACACCATCACCGGCTGCATTTCGTCCGCCGCCTTTGCGGCGGTCCAGATATTGAGCGTGAGGCAGTCCTCGCTTCGCGGGCCCGGGCGAGGATCATGTTCGAGCGAGGATAGGCACGCCGCGCCGAAAGCCGACGCATCGCGCACGCCGTGCCAGGGCAACGGCGGTTGCGGCGCGCGCCAGCGCAGCGGGCCGCCCGGTGGCGCGGCGTAGGGGATGCCCTTGAACGCCAGCACGCCGTTTGCGTCTCGCTCCTGGCCACGCACCTGGCCGGCCTGGGTGCGAACCAGCGGGCTGAGCTTTGGGATGGTGAGGGCGTGCACGGTCGCATCTCCTGTTGGGGCGACCTCGGATTTATCGACTTTCCAGGTGGATGAATTTGCGTATTATCGCAATCGATCATCAAAAACCGTCAAAGATGCGACAGCCGCTTAGGTACCCCTGGCTCGACCTCGATGTGGACGACCGGTCCGCGCCGGTCATTGCCGTGCGCGTCGATGCGGACGGGACGCAAGGCGAGGTGCCTGACCACAGCCATCGCAAGGGACAGCTCGTGGTCTCTCTCGGCGGCGGCGTGACCTGCCGCGTTCCTGATGGCCTGTGGATGGTGCCGCCGCATTGCGCGGTCTGGATCCCGAGCGGCATGGCGCACAGCAATCGCGCCACCGCCAATGCGCGACTGTTCTTCGTCTACATCGAGGCGGAGCTGGTCGATCTGCCGGACCGCTGCTGCACCATTTCGATTTCGCCCTTGCTGCGCGAACTGATCGTCGCATTGTCCGACGGCCTGCAGCATGACGAGGCGAGGCGGGAGCGCCTGATCGGCGTGCTGCTCGGCGAGCTGCCGTTGATGCCGGTGCAGCAGCTGCATCTGCCGCTTCCGGATGAGCCGCGCCTGAAGCGGATCGCCGCTGCGCTCGCGGACAATCCCGCCGACCGTCGCACGCTGGCGCAATGGGCGAGGCAGCTCGCGCTCAGTGAGAGCAGTCTTGCGCGTCTTGTGGTGAAGGAGACCGGGTTGACCTTCGGACGCTGGCGCCAGCAACTGCATCTGATCGTCGCCATCCGCGAGCTCGCCGCAGGTGCGAGCGTGCAGCAGGTCTCGGCCGCGCTCGGCTATGAATCGGTCACGGCCTTCATCACGATGTTCAGGAAAGCGCTGGGAAAGCCGCCGGCGGCATATATCAACAGCATCGCGCGCGAGCAAAAAGTGACGGGATTCACGTGAAACTGCGGCTTGCGTTTTCGGCCTCGATGGGTTCTAAGCCCCGTGACTTCCTGACCTCCGGCATGAACACGAAGCGCGCTGCGCGCCTTTGTCGCGTGCCCGGCAAGTGACCTCACAGCTCACCCCCACCCAATCCAGAGGATTTTGACATGGCGAAGATGACCAAGACTCAATTGATCGATGCGATTGCCGAGGGCACGCAGCTTGCGAAGAACGACGTGAAGTCGGTCATCGAGTACATGGCGACGGTTGGCTACAAGGAGCTCAACGAGTCCGGCGAGTTCGTTATTCCCGGTTTCGTGAAGATGTCGGTTGTGAACAAGCCGGCGACCGAAGCGCGGATGGGCATCAATCCCTTCACCAAGGAGCCGATGCAGTTCGCCGCCAAGCCGGCCAGCAAGTCGGTCAAGGCCTCGCCGCTGAAGGTGGCCAAGGACGCCGTCTGATCCGGCGCTCGCGCACAGCCTTGCGTGCCCAAAGCCCCGTTCCGATGGGTTCGGAACGGGGCTTTCGCTTTTTGATTTGAAGCACAGGCCGGCCTCGCGCCGTCCACAGAAAGCGAAAACCCCGCCTGGGGGAAGCGGGGCTTTCTGATGGGGTAGCCTTGATGGAAGCCTTTGGGGGAAGCTTCATTCATTAGACGCGCGAACGCGAGGAAGGTTCACCGCCTGATGTATGGCGGCGTCATCGACCGGCAGCCTGACAAAGAAAACACCTGACCAAGAAAAACCCCGCGCGATGCGCGCGGGGTTTTCCAAACTGACGGCGATGGGATTTCAGCGCCTGGCCGTCAGTCATAGCTCGAACTTAAGGTTGAAAATCCAAAATGCAACAGCGCCGCGGCGACGGAATATGTTCGTCACGCGGCGCTGCTATGTGACTGGGCGCTGAAATCCCCAGCCTTCATGAGTCTGCGCAGCGCCCGGAAGGTTCAAAAGAATTGCACGGGAAATTTCCCGAAGGGGCTGGACTCGATGTTCTCTTTTTGTTCTCGTCAGGTCACCTTGGAGGTGACTCATGACCGTCGAAAAACAGCGCGAAGTGATCCGGCTCTGGAACGAACTCAGGAAGGTCGAAGGCCCAGCCGCAGAAGAGCTCCGCATACAGATCCTCGAATGCTTTTCCGAGAAGGGCAAAGGCAAGCGGGCGGCTTGAAGTAGGCTCGGCCGACATCGACGAACGTCGGGCGCGGTGACGTTCTGGCGGCCTGCGCTTGATCTGATATCGCCGAGGGGCGCGCGCGGTGCGCTATTTTGACCGCAGGCTAGGGATGCGTGGCGAGTGGCGCTGCGCTTGCCTTTGCGCGGTGATCGCTTAGTCGTCTCGAAATTTCGTGCCGCCGAAGTTGTCTGTCGCCGATGCAGCGGCGTCGCGCGACTTCATCGATCGTTAGGAAACGCTCTGCGCTGATTTTCTCGACTCCGATTCGTTCTTCGAGAACGAAATGGAGTCGGAACTGGAACAAAGCCGGACGGCGAATGCCATGGAGCTTCGCTAGCGATATGGATGCAGCAGTGCAGGGCGCGGCCGCTGCTTCCGTCGAGCGCCGACGAGCGCGCAGGCGCACCGGCGCGTGCCGCGAAGCCTAACGAAAGCTTGCGCGCAAGCCGATAACCCTATTCGGTTAGGTTAAAAGCCCAATCGCGTTGCGATTGCTGCTGTTTGGAGTAGGTGTTCTTGCAAGGACAAGAACGACTTTGCCAAGAAGCAGCTTTTGACATGAAGCCCTTTTCAGAACCGTCCTTTTATCAAGGCGATCGGCACACCTACCGGCGGGTCGCCATCGTCGGCTCGCTGTTCTGCCTCGCTTTCGTGGTGATCAGCTTCTCGCTGCGGCCGCAAGCCCAGGAAACCGGTGTCGACACCCGCGTCGCGGTCAAGGCCGACAGGCTGGTGCGCACGGCGGGCTCGGCGCCGCGCGCCAATTAGCGCTCGTCGGTGTGGACCCGGTCGGCCGCCGACGCATCGCCGGACGAAGCGCCGCAGGTCGCAAGCGCCACGAACCCGGCGAAGCCGGACAGGTTGAGCAGAACTTCGAGCCAGGCGGGCATGTCGGGCCTCGCATTTCCTCAAGACAACTTCAACGTGCGCGAGAGGCGCTTGTTCCGCGCGCGCAAGAAAATCCGGCTAGAGCCCGGAGGAGGGGTCGAGCCGCCGGCCGAGGGTCGCGACGGATTCGGATGAGGGCCGTGCCTTGAGGAACTCGGCGATGGCCCGCGCCAGTTCGCCGTCGCTCATCGGCGTCGGCGGCGGGCGCAGCGTGCCGACACCGAAATGGCGCACGATCTGCTCGTAGTGCTGATCATCGGATTTGGGAACGAGCCCGCGGATACGGGCCAGCAAAGCGGATATGGGCAATCCTTCCTCCTCGGCATCCGCCCCGCTGGCAGCAATTATCGTCTGCTGCCATTTTCTCCCGTGGGATTCTCCCGTGGAACTGAAAACCCCGCCAGCATCGCGGAGGATACTGACGGGGCTTCCGTGCTTTTGCCTCTACCGGATAGCGGAGGCTCTGCACTTGCAGACTTAATGCCGGTGAGGAGATTTCGTTCCGCCTGCATCGGTATTTTTTGACAGCCCTCGGTTCCACCCTGCGCGCAACCATCGCAGGCGGCCCGCGTTGTGTCTCCTGTTGCGAAGGAGGAAATCATGAAGAAGACACTGGCAGTTCTCGCCACCGTCGCAGCCGTCGGCGTGACCGCGGTCGCAGCGCCTGCGCCTGCCGAGGCGCGCGGACGCGGCATCGGTCCGGGCCTCGCATTCGGCCTTGCCGCCGGCGCGATCACCGCGGGCGCGGTCGCCGCGTCGCATCCGTACGGCTATTACGGTCCGGGCTACAGCTACTATGACGGGCCGGGCTATTATTACGGACCGGGCCCGTACGCCTATGACGGCGGACCGTACTACCGGCGCCACTACTACTATCGCCATTGGTAACGGTTCAATAACGCGAAAAGCCCGGAGCGATGCTCCGGGCTTTTTTCATGCGTATCGATCAGACGTGTCTTATGGCCAGAGCGAGGGCCGTTCCACCTTGCGGGCATTCTCGAGCGTCGACACGAAATACTCTTCGCGTTCGCGCTTGAACTTCTCCTGGGTGGCACGGAAGGCGGCGACACGGGCGGCGATCTCTTCGCGTTCGCGGATCTTGCGTTGTTCGTCTTCGGTCATGTCCATCCCCTCTGTTCGCACTTGGACTTTGTCTATCGGATTTTGTCTATCGGACTCTGTCTACATGTGTACTCGCGCGCTGCCGCCGCATCGCGCGCTGAGTCGCAATCACATATGCATTGGCGCTTCTGATTGGGGCGTCAATGGGGAGGAGGCATTGCAGGATTGTGATAAGCGGTGGTCGGAAAAAATTGCCGAGCGCACGTATCTCCGCGTGTTTTGTTCGCCGTGGACAAGAGCGTCAACAATCTTGTCGCTTGGCTGCGACGCAGCCAGCGAGCGGCGGCCTGACGCGCGCCGAATCTGTAGCGGGGCAGGGCGCGCCTGACGAGATGACGGCAACGTCCGACGCGAGCCATGCTATAGAGCCATGCTCGAAAGTCAGGATGGCTGGCCCATGATTGCATCGGATATTCGCAGCGGCGTCGAACGTCTCGGCGACATGATCGCCGAGGCCAGGACCATCGTGCCGTTTACCGGCGCCGGCATCTCGACCGAATGCGGTATCCCCGACTTCCGCTCGCCGGGCGGAATCTGGACGCGCTACCGTCCGATCGAGTTCGGCGAATTTGTCGCGAGCCAGTCAGCACGCGACGAAGCCTGGCGCCGGCGCTTCGCGATGGAGGAGGTATTTGCGGCGGCAAAGCCCGGCCGCGGCCACCGCGCGCTCGCCGCGCTCTACCGTGCCGGCAAGGTTCCCGCGGTCATCACCCAGAATATCGACAATCTGCACCAGGCCTCGGGCTTCGCCACCGAGCACGTAATTGAACTTCACGGAAATACCACTTATGCGCGCTGCATCGAATGTGGGCAGTCCTATCAGCTCGATTGGGTGAAGCGACGATTCGACGAGGACGGCGCTGCACCCAACTGTACCGTGTGTGACGAGCCGGTGAAGACGGCCACGATCTCGTTCGGCCAGATGATGCCCGAGGATGAAATGCAGCGCGCAACCGAGCTGTCGCAGCATTGCGACCTCTTCATCGCGATCGGTTCCTCGCTCGTCGTATGGCCGGCGGCCGGCTTTCCGATGATGGCAAAGAACTCCGGTGCACGTTTGGTGATCATCAATCGCGAGCCGACTGAGCAGGACGACATCGCCGATCTCGTCATCCGCCACGACATCGGCGAAACCCTCGGGCCCTTCGTCGGTAATTGAGGCGTTAGTTTGATTCGCGGCTGTGCAAGCTGTTCATAGGTTCCGGCGAATCTCTTTTTTGTCTATGCGTCGCAACCGGGAGTGTTATCTTTTGAGTCGAAAGATTCGCGTCGCGTCGAATTGAGAACATTCTCTTAAGACGCGTGATTCGAGCGCCGCCAATGTGGCGGGTTGCATGACAGTGTGGGGTCCGGGGTTATGGGGTCGTCGGACGGATTTGAGTCCAAGAAGCTTGGAGTTCCTGGACAGGGCACGTCGCCGGGGCGGTTGACGCCGGGCGAGCATGGTGGCGCTGGCCGCGACACAGCGCTCAGTCCCTTCACCGGACTGGGCGAGGCCAGCGCCAATCTCGTCGAGGTGACCGGCGTCATCAAATGGTTCGACGCCTCCAAAGGGTACGGCTTCATCGTTCCCGACAATGGCTGGCCCGACGTCCTCCTGCACGTTACCGTGCTTAGGCGTGACGGCTTCCAGACCGCCTACGAGGGCGCGCGCATCGTCGTTGAATGCATCCAACGCGCCAAGGGCTACCAGGCATTCCGCGTGGTCTCGATGGACGAGTCGACCGCGATCCATCCGGCGCAGATGCTGCCGCCGCGCACTCATGTCACGGTCACGCCGACCAGCGGGCTGGAGCGAGCCCAGGTCAAATGGTTCAACCGGCTGCGCGGCTTCGGCTTCCTGACCTGCGGCGAGGGCACGCCCGACATCTTCGTGCACATGGAGACGCTGCGCCGCTTCGGCATGACCGAATTGCGCCCCGGCCAATATGTGCTGGTCCGCTTCGGGCCCGGCTCCAAGGGCATGATGGCGGCCGAGATCCATCCCGAGACCGGATCGCCCGGCCTGCAGTCGCACTAGCTTCGCCTGACAACCAATTCCCGCAATCGTGAGCGGAGGCGCGCCGGCTGACCGGCGCGCCTCTGGCTTTTCCGGCGGTCGCCGCGTAGGACTGTTCCATTCCCACGCCTCGAGTGCCATCCCCCATGCGTTCTGCCATGAATTTCAATCGACGGCCGTTCCGGTTCCTGGCCTGGAGCTGGCTTGCCGCCATCCTCGTCATTGCTGGCTTTGCCGTCGCGAGTGCCCCCGCCGGCGCCGCGAGCTTCCAGCCGCTTGAGATCGTCACGAAGAACGGCGTGCAGGTGTTCTCGGTGGAGATGGCGACGACGGAGGAGGAGAAGCAGACCGGCCTGATGTACCGCAAGGAGCTGGCCGACGGCAAAGGCATGCTGTTCGACTTCAATCCCGAGCAGGAAGTCTCGATGTGGATGAAGAACACCTATGTCTCGCTCGACATGATCTTCATCCGCGCCGACGGCCGCATCCTGCGGATTGCGGAAAACACCGAGCCGCTGTCGACCAAGATCATCTCCTCCAGGGGCCCCGCCCGGGCGGTTCTGGAGGTGGTGGCGGGAACGGCGCAGAAATACGGCATCCGTCCCGGCGACCGTGTCGGCCACCCGCTGTTCGGCAGCAAATAGGGCCCGACCGGCTGGGGCGTTGCCAGCCTGCTGGCGCCGGTTTGTAAGCTTGCTGGCGCCTTTGGAAGCGTGTATCGACGGGGCTCTCAGGACATCCGGGGTATAGCGCAGCCTGGTAGCGCGGCAGTTTTGGGTACTGCAGGTCGTTGGTTCGAATCCAGCTGCCCCGACCAGTCCCGACGTTGAATCTCCTAAATTTTTTCCCTGTGATTCTGACACGCGGTTCTTACGCCCCTGGTGTCAATCAGGCCGGCGAAGCCTCTGCCGCGACATGTTGTCCGTGACGCAACCTCCGCGTCAGCCTCGCGTGCACTAACTCTGCGCGTGCAATAGGGGAATGTCAGGACATGTTGAAAGCTCTCTGCGGTGCGGCGATTGTCGCCCTGTCTGCGACGACGGCATTTGCAGCTGATCTGGCGCTGCAGGCGCCTGCGGTACCTCCGGTCACCTTCAACTGGACCGGTTGTTATGTCGGCGGTCATCTCGGCGGCGGCGCGAGCGAGGATCGCACGATCAACAGCGCCGGGGGAACGGTCGATTTCGGCGCGGCCGGATTTGTCGGCGGCGGACAGGCTGGCTGTGACCATCAATTCGCTTCCAACTGGGTCGTTGGCGCTGAAGGCCGCGCCGCGTGGTCGAGCCTGTCGAGCCACCATGGCAGCAATGTCAGATTTCCCGCGCTCGGCAACCTCGTCGTGCCGTCGCAGTTCGGCCTCAAGAACGATTTCCTGGCGTCGGTCACCGCACGGTTCGGCTACGCCTATGGCACAGGCTGGCTGTTCTATGCGCGAGGCGGCGTCGCCTGGACTCACGAGAAGATCGATGATGCGTATGTCAGTCCGGCCGCCGGTGTAGCGATCGATCCCAGCGCGTCGGTGATGCGGACCGGCTGGACATTGGGCGGCGGCGTCGAATGGGCGTTTGCTCCCCGTTGGTCGGCCAACGTCGAATACAATTACCATGACTTCGGCACGAAGGGCCCGATCCAGCTGATCAGTCCGATTGAAGGCATCACCGTGGCCCACCTCAAGGACACGATCCATGCCGCGACGATCGGTGTGAATTACCACTATTGAGGTGGAGGAGGCGGCCGGTCACAAACGCGGCCGCCGATTCAGAACAGCAGCCAATCGACGAGACGCCAGGCGATCCAGGCGAGGGCGCAGATCCAGCCCAGCATGACGATCCCCGCAACGCCAAGCCCGCAGAGCGCGAAAAGTGAGTTTCCGCTCTCCGGGACCTCGGAGAGTTTCTCGGTCGTATCGATCTGGCTCACTGTGCCCCCTTGCCCTGCGGCCTGCTGTTCATTGGTCTCTGCTCGGTCAAAGAAATTCACCGGCCGCGCTCCAGCTCACACGGACGTGAGACGAGATGACTATCCATCCATGAGGGCGCGCGGCTAATCGCAGCCGCTCGCGGATCCCCGGACAGGTGGGAAGAAGCTGCAACGCGCAGGGCGGCGTTTGGTTGCTGCGGCCGGGGCAGGAAAATGCGTGCCGCGCCGGATTTTTCACGACTCCAGCGCCTGCTTCGCCCGCCCGGCGCGTTGAAGCAGAAGGGGCGGTTACGCAACCGGCGTTGCGCCCGAGGTTCCTTCCGACGAGGTTTTCATGTCGATCAGTGCGATTGCATCAACCAGCGCGGCGGTCACGACGACCCCGTCGACCGCCACGGCGTCATCCTCCGCGGCATCTTCGACATCGGCGGCTTCGTCGACTTCGGCCACGTCATCGGCGTCGGCGACATCGTCGTCGCAATCGGCGGGCGGAAGCTCGGGATCGGGAGGCAGTGGCAGCTCGGGCAAGACCATCGTCAGCGAGGTCTCGATCACCATCGATGGAGTCACCACCACCACGATCACCTATTCCGACGGCACGACGGAGGTCGAGACGTCCGCGAGTTCGCAAGCGGGTCAAGGCAGCCAGGCCGGACAGACCTACAACGCGCAGGGCGCGGTCAGTGGCAATGCCCAGAACGCATCCGGCAGCACGTCCAGCGCCAGCGCTGCGGTCTAACCCAGGTTGATCGATCGCCGACGCAGGGCAGGTGGCCTATGGCGTCCTGAAGCGCTCGCGCAAGGCATGCCTGAAGGTGGCCAAAGCCCTGGCGCTCATTGTCCGCATGGGCACGACTTCCGCGCGATTTTTCAAAGTATTGGCGGGGGCCACGGGCGCAGAATTACCAAAGGTTCATCGAACCTTTGTCTGTCGTCACAGACATATGGGTGTTGGGGATTTCAGCGCCCAATGCCTAAACGGACGCCGCCAAGCGATGATATTCCGCTTGTGCGGCGTTGCGCTTTTCAGGCCCAACGCAATCAGCTCGACGCGTGCCAGCCGGGCGGAAACGGCACGAAAGGCCAGACCATCTGATTGTCGTTGGCGGGCTTGGGTGGCTCCTGAACCGACGTCCTGAGCAATGGGGCAGGCGGCATCGATCGCACCGCCAGGCGCAGACATACACACTGCAAATTCATTGCGGTCGCCCCAGCCGGTAAGTCATTTTTCAAAATCAATGTCAGTTCAAAATCACCGCGCGTCCAAAACGGCACGCTCATCTCAAATCGCCCATGCATTCTAGAAAAGCCGGCGTCGGCTTTCAACCGGTCCGGCCACCCGTCCACGGCAGGTAAGGTTGATCGGTTAGGTTAAGGGCGAGCGGTTGTTGCGGCCGCCTCCGCGGGCGTTATCAGATCAGTCCCGGCTCGCGATGGGCTGCCTGAAATCCGTGCTCACACAAGGTCACAGTTCGTCGCGGCGCGCGTATTCTGTGAGTTCTGCGTCATGTCTTTCGATCGCAACTTAAAAACCGTCAGTACGCAGTCGAGCTGGACAGAAATCTGGCACCTCTGGACCGTGATCGTGCCACGCCGCTCGATCAACGGGCAGCTCGTCTACGGCAAGGTCTGGCGACGGCACGACGGCCGCGACTGGATCTACAAGAAGTTCACTGAGTTCGATGGTGAGGAGGCGGCGTAACTGCCGCCTCTCTCAGGCCGCCTTCGCCTCTGCCGCCGGCTTGGCCGGCGGCGGCTTCAGCGGCTTGTCCTGCTTCTTCGACCACGAGATGTAATAGGCCACGGTCGTCATGATCGCGATGCCGGCGATGCTGACGAACAGCTGCGCGAACAACGAGCCCGAACTCATCGACAGCTCGAAATGGCCGACGAAGGACAGAAACACGCCGACGCAGAACACCGCGAGCGACTGCTGGCCGCACACGATCAGCGGGTCGAACACCTTCCACTCCAGGCCCGGCCAGTCCTTCGGCACGAAGCGGATCACCAGGATCACGATCACGACGAAGTGGAGGAAGCGATACGGCGCAAGATTGGTCTTGTCGTTGGGGTTGAAGGCCGAGAACAGCCATTCCGGGAACATGCCGCCGAAGGTCGGGAAGCGGCCGGCCATGGTCATGACCAGCGCGAAGGCGAGATAGCCGAGGCAGAGCCACAGCGTGATGGGCGAATTGATCAGCGTCATCGAGCGCCGTGCGCCGCCCATGGAGCACCAGGCGCCGAACACGAACAGCACCTGCCAGCAATAGGGGTTGAAGTACCACTGACCGGCCGGATAGGCGGTGAGGTTCCAGCCGTAATGGCGCGCGGCGAGCCACAGCACGATCGACAGCACCATCGTCAGATCGGGCTTGCGCAGCATGAACCACAGCACCGGCGGAAACAGGCCCATCAGCACGATGTAGAGCGGCAGTACGTCGAGATTGAGCGGCTTGAAGCGCAGGAACAGGCCCTGGCGCAGCGTCTCGGTGGCGTTGTCGACGAGGCCGGCGACGTTGAACTCGTTGATCATCTCGGAATCGCCGAAGCGCAGCGCGAGATAGCTGATCGAGGCGATGTAGATCACGAACAGGATGATGTGGGCGACGTAGAGCTGCCAGACCCGCTTGGTGAGCCGGGTGGCGCCCACGATGAAACCGCGGTCCAGCATCATCCGCGCATAGACGAAGGAGGCGGTGTAGCCGGAGATGAAGACGAACAGGTCGGCGGCGTCGGAAAAGCCGTAGTTGCGCGTGGTGATCCAGTTCACCACGTTGTCGGGGATGTGGTCGAGGAAGATCGCCCAGTTCGCGACGCCGCGAAACAGGTCGAGCCGGAGGTCGCGGCCTTTCTCGGGGAGCGTTGCGTTGATGTTCAGGAAGGCCATGCGACGGGAGCTCTCGAGGGGGGCGGACAGGCTGAGATCGGGAGGGTAGTGCCGCCGGGCGGGATCCCGGCGCGGAGGGCGGGTACGCAATTGTCACGGTGCAGCATAATGACTATACCGTCCTGAGGGGTTGCCGGGGGGCCGGAATCACCGATCAGTTTCCGATTGGTGTCTCTATACTATCCCTGAGGTTTCCACCAACTGCCACCCTGACGCATCGAAATCGAACGAAAAGACGAGGCCCGGACCACCCATGACCGCACGCATTTTCAAGCCCGCCAAGAACGCGATGCAATCCGGCCGGTCCAAGACGAAGGAATGGCAGCTGGACTACGAGCCGGAGCAGCCGCGCTCGGTCGAGCCGCTGATGGGCTGGACCTCGTCGGGCGACATGAAGCAGCAGATCACCCTGCGCTTCCACAGCAAGGAAGAGGCGGTCGCCTATTGCGAGCGCAAGGGCATCGCCTACCAGGTGATCGAGCCCCAGGATTCGATCCGCCGGCCGGTCGCCTATGCCGACAATTTCTCGTTCCGCCGCGGCGAGCCCTGGACGCATTGAGGCTCGGCACATTCTGTCGCGGCGTCGTGCCCGGGCCAGGCCCGGGCATTTGCGTTTTGGGGGCAGGGTGAGTTCGTGACCACAGGGCAGGCTGTCCTTGAGCCCCTTGGCACCAATTCCGCCGCGTGCTTCGCTGCCTCGCATCACACGACCATGACGGGGTGGGGTATGGCGGGGCGTGACCAGCTCGACGGCGTCGATCTGAAGATACTTTCCGAGCTGCAACAGGACGGGCGGGTCCGCAACAACGAGCTGGCGCTGCGCGTCGGCGTCTCCGCGCCGAACTGCCTGCGGCGGCTGAAATCGTTGTTCAGCCGCGGTGTGATCCGGGCGGTGCGTGCCGTGATCGACGAGCGGCTGCTCGGCTATGAGGTGGTGTCGTTCGTCTCGATCCAGCTCGGCAGCCAGGCTCAGCCGGTGCTGGAGGCGTTCGAGAGCTCGATCGCCGCGATCCCGCGCATCCAGCAATGCTGGCGGATTTCCGG
Source organism: Bradyrhizobium iriomotense (assembly GCF_018130765.1). GTDB lineage: Bacteria > Pseudomonadota > Alphaproteobacteria > Rhizobiales > Xanthobacteraceae > Bradyrhizobium > Bradyrhizobium iriomotense_A. The sequence continues at coordinate 279,809 of NZ_JAFCJZ010000001.1, read as the reverse complement.
CGACACCGACTATCTCCTCAAATGCGTCGCGCCGAGCGTCGAGAGCATGCGCCAGCAGCTGCTGCATTTCGCAGCGATGCCCGACGTCAAGAACGTCCGCAGCTTTCCGGTGCTGGGCGTCGCCAAGGACGTGCCGCTGCCGCTGCAGGAGGCGGCGGTGCCGGCGGGGTAGCGGATTCGATCTCTATTTCGTCGGTCGGGCTCAAAAAATCCGAATTATATTACATTACTCACTCACCTAACTGTGACATGTGATTTACGAAGTCCTGCAATGCGCTGAGCCGTGATTGTCGGTCCCCGTTCGTCGCCTAGATGCAAGGTGTGAACCTCAGCCTGCGTTGCAGGCCGAAGACTCTTTTGTGGGACCCTGAAGCAGGAAAAGACATCATGACTTCGACTTCGAAGACGATCGCAGCGTCTGCTGCGACGCTGTTTGCGTCTGCGTTCCTTGTTCTGTCGGCACCGGCTGCGAAGGCCGACGACTACTGCATTACCAACGGCGCCCAGGCCGCTCATGGCTGCGGTTTCCCGACCATGGAAGCCTGCCGGCAGGCGGCCGGCGGCATCGGCGGCACGTGCTCGCAGGCCGGCGGCGCCAAGACCACCAACGACGCGCTCGCTTTCCAGCCGAAGCAGACGAAGCAGCCCAAGCCTCGCTCGGGCGCGCAGAACTAACGCCTGAATTCAAGACCTGATCCAGGACATTGCGGCCTCCGGGAGTGATCTCGGGGGCCGCTGGTTTATGACAGGCAGGTAACGGCGCGCCTCAGCGATATCTTCCGCGAAACTCGCGCGGGCTGGCACCGGTCCAGGTGCGGAAGGCGCGCGAAAAGCTCTTCTCGTTGCGGAAGCCGGCGATCTCGGCGATCCGCTTGATCGGCGTGCGGCCGCGCATCAGCTCCTGCTTCGCCAGCTCGAATTTTGCTTCTTCCTTGAGATCGCGCAGTGAGGTGGACTCCTCGCGCAGGCGGCGGTGCATGGTGCGGGTGGAGAGCGCCAGCTCGCTCGCGACATCCTCGGCGCCGAGGCTGCGTCCGCGCGCATTGCGCAGCACGCGCCGGACCCGCTCGACCAGCAGGCGGTCGCGCCGGTAGGGCAGCACGGTGAGCCTAAGCGCGCCCTTGAGCATGTTGTCGAGATCGGCGGCGCTGCGGGTCAGCGGCAGCGAGAGATAGTGCTTGTCGAAGACGATGCGGGCATGGGCCGCGCCGAAGCGGACGTTTCTGCAAAAGATGGTCGGATAGACCGAGACGTGGTCCGGCTCCGGGTGGGGGAATTCGGCGGCGCGGAGCGCGATCCTGGAATCCACCGCCCAGCAGGAGAAGCCGAGCACGTAGCGGAGCAGGGTGACCAGGCAGAATTCGCGCAAAGCCCCGAGGTCGCGCTGCTCGCGGATCGACACGACCGCGGTCTCCTCGCCGACCTCGAGATCGAGCAGCACGTCCTCGGTGAGCAGGCGATGATGCCGGCACCAGCGCTTGAGTGCGACCTCCAGTGTCGGCGCGGTGATCGAGGCGCGGCACAGCATGCCGTAGGTGCCGAAAGGCAGCCGGCGCGAGAACCAGCCGAGCGCCTCGTCGTCGAGCTCGCGCATGGCATGGCCGGCGAGGGCCTCGAACTGGACAGCCGTGACCCGCCCATCCGGAGAATGGACAAGGTCTGGCGCTACCTGGCCCCGGCTGAGGGCCTCAGCCGGATCGCGGCCATACCGCTCATAGGCGGCAACCACGCCGCGGACGAAGGCGGCGGGGGTCACGGCGCGACGCGGGACTGCGGTTGCGGCTTGAAAAGTCATCGGAACTCCCTCGGAAAATCCTCGCCAAGTTTGGCGGAAAATGCAACCTTTTCGACCGCCCGAGGGCCCTGAGACCGCTAGGTTCGGGCTCAAATAACGGAGGAATCGCCTTGAACATCCCGAGCATCGATTTCGATCTGGGCGAAGACATCGGCATGCTGCGCGACACGCTCCGCGCCTTCGTGGAGGCGGAGATCACCCCGCGCGCCGCCGACATCGAGAAGGCCAATCTGTTCCCGGCGGACCTGTGGAAGCGCCTTGGCGACCTCGGCCTGCTCGGCATGACCGCGCCGGAGCAATATGGCGGCTCCAACATGGGCTATCTCGCCCATATCGTCGCCATGGAGGAGATCTCGCGCGGTTCGGCGGCCGTGGGGCTGTCCTACGGCGCCCATTCCAACCTCTGCGTCAACCAGATCCGCCGCAACGGCAATGACGCCCAGCGCCAGCGCTATCTTCCCAAGCTGATCTCCGGCGAGAATATCGGCGCGCTCGCGATGTCCGAGCCCGGCGCTGGCTCCGACGTGGTCTCGATGAAGCTGCGCGCCGACAAGCGCGGCGACCGTTACGTGCTCAACGGCTCCAAGATGTGGATCACCAATGGCGGCGATGCCGACGTGCTGGTGGTCTACGCCAAGACCGATCCCGAGGCCGGCCCGCGCGGCATGACCGCCTTCCTGATCGAGAAAGGTTTCAAGGGTTTTACCCACGGCCAGCATCTCGACAAGCTCGGCATGCGCGGCTCCAACACCTATCCGCTGTTCTTCGACGAATGCGAGGTGCCGGAAGAGAACGTGCTCGGCAAGGTGGGCGAGGGCGTCAAGGTGCTGATGTCCGGCCTCGACTATGAGCGTGCCGTGCTCTCAGGCGGGCCGCTCGGCATCATGGCGGCGTGCATGGACGCCGTCGTCCCCTACATGCACGAGCGCAAGCAGTTCGGCCAGCCGATCGGCGATTTCCAGCTGATGCAGGGCAAGCTCGCCGACATGTATGCGACCTGGCAGGCCACGCGCGCCTATGTCTATGCGGTCGGGCGCGCCTGCGACCGTGCCGACCACGCCCGCAGCTTGCGCAAGGATGCGGCCGCCGCGATCCTCTACTCCGCGGAGAAGGCGACGTGGATGGCCGGCGAGGCGATCCAGGCGCTTGGCGGGGTCGGCTACACCAGCGAATTCCCTGTGGGGCGTCTCTGGCGCGACGCAAAACTCTACGAGATCGGCGCCGGTACATCCGAGGTGCGCCGCATGCTGATCGGCCGCGAACTGATGGCCGAGACGGCTTAAATCCTTCACCTCATTGGAATCAACATGCCGCTCCATTCCAGCATCGATCCTTCTTCGTCGGATTTTGCGCGCAATTCCGAGGCCATGCGCGGCCTCGTCGCGGACTTGCGCGAAAAGCTCAGCCAGGTCGCCGGCGGCGGCGGCGAGGCCTCGCGCAACCGCCACACCGCGCGCGGCAAGATGCTGGCACGCGAGCGCGTCGACTTGCTGGTCGATCCCGGCACCTCGTTCCTGGAGCTGTCGCCGCTTGCGGCCTATGGCCTCTATGGCGGTGACGTGCATTCGGCGAGCGTTGTCACCGGCGTCGGGCGCATCTCGGGCCGCGAATGCGTGATCGTCGCCAATGATGCCACCATCAAGGGCGGCACCTATTACCCGATGACGGTGAAGAAGCATCTGCGGGCGCAGGACATCGCGCGGCAGAACAATCTTCCTTGCGTCTATATGGTCGATTCCGGCGGCGCCTTCCTGCCGCTGCAGGACGAGATCTTTCCGGACGAGCGGCATTTCGGCCGCATCTTCTACAACCAGGCGCAGATGTCCTCACAGGGCATCCCGCAGATCGCGATCGTGATGGGCTCCTGCACCGCCGGCGGCGCCTATGTGCCGGCGATGTCGGACGAGAGCATCATCGTGCGCAACCAGGGCACCATCTTCCTCGGCGGCCCGCCGCTGGTGAAAGCCGCGACCGGCGAGGTCGTGAGCGCCGAAGAGCTCGGCGGCGCCGACGTGCATTCGCGGCAATCCGGCGTGACCGACCATTACGCGCAGAACGATGCCCATGCGATCGGGATCGCCCGGCGCATCGTCGGCACGCTGAAGCCGTCGGTGCGGCCGAACCTCAACATGCATAAGCCGCGCGATCCGCTGTTTGCGGCAGAGGAGATCTACGGCGTGGTGCCCGTTGACGGCCGCAAACCGTTCGACGTGCGCGACATCATTGCCCGCGTCGTCGACGGCTCGGAGTTCGACGAGTTCAAGAAGCTCTACGGCACGACATTGGTGTGCGGTTTCGCCCATATCTGGGGCTATCCGGTCGGCATCATCGCCAACAACGGCATCCTGTTCAGCGAGAGCTCGCTGAAGGGCGCGCATTTCATCGAGCTGTGCTGCCAGCGCGGCATTCCCCTGGTGTTCCTGCAGAACATCACCGGCTTCATGGTCGGCAAGAAGTACGAGGCCGGCGGCATCGCGCGCGATGGCGCCAAGCTGGTGACGGCGGTTGCGACCGCCTCCGTGCCGAAATTCACCGTCGTGATCGGCGGCTCCTACGGCGCCGGCAATTACGGCATGTGCGGCCGCGCCTATTCACCGCGCTTCCTCTGGATGTGGCCGAATGCGCGCATCTCGGTGATGGGCGGCGAGCAGGCCTCGATGGTGCTGAGCCAGGTCCGCCGCGACAATATCGAGGCCAAGGGCGATAGCTGGTCGAAGGAAGAGGAAGATAAATTCCGCGAGCCCATTCGCGCCCAATATGAGAGCCAGGGGCACCCGTATTATGCGACCGCGCGTCTGTGGGACGACGGCGTGATCGACCCGGCCGACACGCGCCTCGTGCTCGGCCTCGGCCTCTCGGCGGCGTCGAATGCGCCGATCGAACCGACGAAATTCGGCCTGTTCAGGATGTGATGCGATGGACCGCTCAATGCTCTACCGGCGTTTTCGCACCCTTCTGATCGCCAACCGCGGCGAAATCGCCTGCCGTGTCATCCGCACCGCCCGCGCCATGGGCCTGCGCACGGTCGCGGTCTATTCCGAGGCCGACCGCGACGCCATGCATGTCGCGCTCGCCGATGAAGCCGTGCTGCTCGGGCCGGCACGTGCCCGCGACAGTTATCTCAATGTCGAGCGGCTGATTGAGGCCGCGCGAAAGACCGGCGCCGAGGCCGTGCATCCCGGCTACGGCTTCCTGTCGGAGAATGCGGAATTCGCGCGGGCCTGCCTGGACGCCGGGCTGGTGTTCGTCGGCCCGACCGCCGGGATGATGACGGCGATGGGCTCGAAATCCGGCTCGAAGGAGCTGATGGAGAAAGCCGGCGTGCCGCTGGTGCCGGGCTATCACGGTGAGGCCCAGGACGAGGCGACGCTTTCGAAGGCGGCCGACAGGATCGGCTTCCCCGTGCTGGTGAAGGCCTCCGCCGGCGGCGGCGGGCGCGGCATGCGCATCGTGCGCTCCGCGGCCGAGCTCGGGCCTGCGATCGTCAGCGCCAAGCGCGAAGCCCTGGCCGCGTTCGGCGACGACCGCATGCTGATCGAGAAATATGTCGACAATCCCAGACATATCGAGGTGCAGATCATCGGCGACAGCCACGGCAACCTGCTGTCACTGTTCGAGCGCGAATGCACGTTGCAGCGCCGCCACCAGAAGGTGATCGAGGAAGCGCCGTCGCCGACGCTCAATGCCGCGCAGCGCGAGACCGTCTGCGCCGCGGCGCGCAAGGCCGCCGGCGCGGTCAGCTATGTCGGCGCCGGCACCATCGAGTTCGTCTCCGACGGCAAGGACGTGTTCTTCATCGAGATGAACACGCGCCTGCAGGTCGAGCATCCCGTGACTGAGCTGATCACCGGGATCGATCTGGTCGAGTGGCAGCTGCGCGTCGCCTTCGGCGAGGCGCTGCCGCTGAAGCAGGACGAGATCAAGCTCAACGGCCACGCGATCGAAGCGCGCGTCTACGCCGAAAACCCGACCAAGAACTTCATGCCCTCGGTCGGCAGGATCTCGACCTGGCGCCTGCCGGCGGAAACCGGGGGCTTGCGCATCGACGCGGGTTATCGTGAGGGCGATAGCGTCTCGCCTTATTACGATGCGATGCTGGCAAAAACGATTGCATGGGCGCCGACCCGGGACGTTGCGATCGATCGCCTCAACCGCGGCCTGGAAGAGTCGGATGTCCGCGGCATCGTCACCAACATCCCGTTCCTGTCCGCCCTGATCACGCACCCGAAGGTGCGGACCAATGCGATCGACACCGGTTTCATCGAGCGCGAGCTGGCGGTGCTGACGTCCGCGGCGCCGGCGCCCGGAGAGCTCGAGCTCTGCGCCGCAGTCGCCGCGATCGTCAACGAGGAGCGGCAGGCCGCGCAGGCAGAGGCGAGTTCGCCGTGGCAGACCTTCGGCTGGCAGCCGGTCGGCCGCCGCCAGCGCAGCTTTTCCTTTCGCGTCGGCCATGGTCCGGAGCAGAAGATCGCTCTGAACTACGGCAGCGGGCTGTCCACCCTGGTGATCGGCGAGCGCGAGCTGGCGTTCACGATCGCGGCGAAGGACGGCGGCTTCGATCTGACTCTGGATGGTGTCAAATCGTCGGTCGCAGCCGTGATCGACGGCCATGAGCTGTACCTGCGCACGCGCAACGGCCGCTTCGACCTGCACTGGGTCGATCCGTTCGGCGGCGAGAGCGAGGAGCATGTCGGCGAGGACAAGATCGCGGCACCCTTGCCGGGCACAGTCGTTGCCGTGCTGGCCGAGGAGGGCGCCACGCTCGACAAGGGCGCGCCGATCCTGACCCTCGAAGTGATGAAGATGGAGCAGACGCTGCGCGCGCCCTATGCCGGCGTGCTGAAGTCGATCAAATGCAAGGTCGGCGACATTGTCCAGGAGGGCGTCGAGCTCGCCGTGGTCGAACCTTCGGGAGAGTGACATGAGCGATCCCGTCCGCATTATCGAAATGGGGCCGCGCGACGGCCTCCAGAACGAGAAGACTCCCGTCAGCGTCGAGGCCCGCATCGCCTTCATCGAGGCGCTGGTTGCGGCCGGTCTTGATACGGTCGAGGTCGGCGCTTTCGTCTCGCCCAAGGCAATCCCGCAGATGGCAAGCTCGGACGCCGTGCTGCGGGGCGTCAGCCACATCAAGGGCGCCGAATTCCACGTGCTGGTGCCGAACGAGAAGGGGTATGACGCTGCGCGCGCCGCCGGCGCGAAAGTGGTCTCCGTGTTCGCAGCAGCTTCCGAAGGCTTTTCGCGCGCCAACATCAACTGCACGGTCGCGGAATCCATTGAGCGGTTCAAGCCGGTGCTGGCGCGCGCCAAGGCCGATGGCGTGAAGGTGCGCGGCTATATCTCCTGCGTGCTCGGCTGCCCGTTCGACGGCGAGATCAAGCCGAAGGCGGTGGCCGATCTCGCCAGCACGCTGTGGGAGCTCGGCTGCTACGAGATCTCGCTCGGCGACACCATCGGCGTCGGCACGCCCGATAAGGCCAAGGAGATGCTGCGCGCGGTCAGCGCCAACATCCCGCCCGCAAAACTCGCGATGCATTTCCATGACACCTACGGTCAGGCGCTCGCCAACCTGTACGCGGGGATGGAAGAGGGCGTCCGCGTGATCGACGCCGCCGCCGGCGGGCTCGGCGGCTGTCCCTACGCGCCAGGCGCGACCGGCAACGTCGCGACCGAGGATGTCGTCTACATGCTCGAAGGCATGGGCGTCAGAACCGGCGTCGACATGGAGAAGCTGCTCGCGGCCACGAACGCGATGAGCGGCGTGCTGGGCAAGCCGCCGGTGAGCCGCGTGGCGTCCGCGCTGAATGCGAAGAAGAAGCGAGTGAGCTCGTAAGCTTCGTAGGGTGGGTTAGCCCTGCGATTGCGCGGAGCGCAATCGCTCGGCGTAACCCACCTCTTTGGTATCCGCGGAGACGAAAGTGGTGGGTTACGCCAGCGACTGCGCTTTGCGCAGCCGCAGGTCTAACCCACCCTACGAGACTACGAGACCTGCCGTTACGCTGCCTTCAGCCCGACATCCGGCAGGCGCGGCCGGTTCTTCAGCGCCTTGGCCATCATCGCCTCGACCTCGGCCTTCTCCTGCGGCAGCAGTCCCAGGCGCGGCGGACGGGTCAGTGCGGTGCCGCGGCCCATGATGTGCTCGCACAGCTTGATGCACTGGACGAGATCCGGGCGGGCATCGAGATGCAGCAGCGGCATGAACCATTCGTAGAGCGGCATCGCCTCGGCAAGGCGCCCTGCCTTGGCGAGGCGGAACAACGTCTCGCCCTCGCGCGGAAAAGCGTTCGACATGCCGGAGACCCAGCCCACGGCGCCCATGGCGACGCTCTCGACGATGACGTCGTCGAGCCCTGCGAATAGCACGAAGCGGTCGCCGACCATGTTCCTGGTGTCGATGAAGCGGCGGGTGTCTCCGGAGGAGTCCTTGAAGCAGACCACGGTCTCGACGTCGGCGAGCGTGGCCAGGATATCGGGGGTGACGTCGTTCTTGTAGATCGGCGGGTTATTGTAGAGCATCACAGGCAGGTCGGTCGCGCTGGCGACGGCGCGGAAATGCGCAGCGGTCTCGTGCGGCTTGGACGAATAGACGAGCGCCGGCATCACCATTACGCCGTCGATGCCGACGCGTGCGGCTTCCTTGGCCGTCTCGACCGCAAACGCCGTGGTGAATTCGGCGATGCCGCACAGCACGGGGACGCGGCCGGCCGCGACCGACTTCGCCGTCTCCATGATCGCGACCTTCTCCTTGCGCTCGAGCGAAGTGTTCTCGCCGACCGAGCCGCAGACGATCAGGCCGGAGACGCCGTCGCGGATCAATCCGTCCATCACCTTGGCGGTCGCGTCGATATCGAGCGAGAGATCGTCGAAAAATTGCGTGGTGACGGCCGGGAAGACGCCTTCCCAGGATACGCGGCGGGGCATGGTTTTTCTCCAGATGAAAAAGGCCGGCGGGGGGCTGGGGCCGCCGGCAGTTGTGAAGGGGATGGCGGACGGGATCAGAGCGTGGCGCCGACCTTGCGCAGCTCGGCGAGAACCGGTGCCTTCGGTAGCCAGATCTTGTCGAACTCGGCGATGACGGCCTCGGTGTCGCCGGCCGGGACCTGGCGAATCGGGATCGGCGCGTTCTTGAAGTTCTCGATCAGCGCCGGCTCGTTGCCCGCGAGCTCGTCGATCTGCGCATCCAGCGTCGTCTTGATCGTCTTGGTAATCAGCTCGCGGTCGGCCGCGGGGAGCGACTGCCAGACCCGGCCGGAGACGACCGCCGCCATCGGCATGAAGACGGCATTCATCTGCAGGATCACCTTCGACACCTTGTCGAAGCGCTGGTTCCAGGAGAATTCGAGGTCGGCTTCCAGGCCGTCGACCTGGCCGTTGGCCATCGCGTCGAACACCTGCGGCGTCGGGATCGGCGTCGGCGCTGCGCCCAACGAGGAATAGAAATCGCGATAGACCGGCGTCGGGTTGATGCGCAGCTTCATGCCCTTGATGTCAGCGAGCGAATTCAGGTCCTTGGACGAGAACACCGCGCGCATGCCCGTGATGCCCCAGCCGAGCCCGATCGTGCCGGTCTCCTGCGGCAGCACATCGAACAGCTTCACCGCCGCCGGATGCCGCACGAATTTCGCCACCGCCGGCGTCGAGCGGACGATGTAGGGCGCGTTGATCGCGGCGATGTGCGGGACGCGCGAGCCGAGCTCGGCGGCCTGGATGAAGCCCATGTCGAGCGCGCCGGACTGCAATTGCTGCATCATCGCGGGCTCGTTGCCGAGCTGGCCGGAGTGGAACACGGTCAATGTCAGGCGGCCGTTGGTGGCGGCCTTGAGCTCATCGCCGAACTTGAGCGCGGCCTTGTTCCAGGAATGGCCGTTGGGCGTGATCAGGCCGAGGCGGAATTCCTTGGCCTGGGCGAACGCCAGCGACGGCGCGAACACCGATGCGGCGGCACTGGCGGCGAGAAAGCGGCGGCGTGAAAGCGGCATGGTCGGGCTTCCTTTTGTACGGGCCTATTTGACGAGGATCAGCGAGAGCGAGGGGTAGAGCGAGAGCAGCACCAGGAGGACGCAGGAGATGACGAAGAAGGGCAGCGTCACCATGAACATCTTGCCGGGCTTGGCGCCGGTGACGGCGGCCGCGACGAAGAAGCAAAGCCCGACCGGCGGCGACAGCAGGCCGAGCACGAGGTTGATCACCACGACGACGCCGAACTGCCGGGGATCGATGTGATAGACGTCGGTTGCGACCGGCAGCAGGATCGGCACCGTCATGATCAGGCCGGGAATGCCGTCGATCACAGTGCCGATGATCAGCAGGATGACGTTGCAGATCAGCATGAAGCTGATGGGGTCCTTGGCGGCGGACTGGATCCAGCCGGCGGTTTCCTGCGGCACCTTGCCGAAGATCAGCACCCAGGAGAACACGGCGGCGGCCGCGACCAGAAACAGCACGATCGCCGAATAGATGCCACTGCGCAGCATCATCTGCGGCAGCTGCGAGAACTCGAATTCTTTCGTCCAGTATTTGCCAACAAGTGCGGCGGCGACTGCGCCGACAGCGGCGGATTCCGTCGCGTTGGCGAGGCCGCTCAGGATGGTGCCGACGATGACGATTGGGATCAGCAGTGTCGGCGAGGTCCGCAGGATCGTCATCAGACGCTGCCGCGGCGTCTGATAGTCGGCGCGGGGATAATTGTACATGTATCCCATCAGCGCGATGACGAGGCAGAACATCACGGTGAGGATGACGCCCGGCACGATGCCGGCGATCAGCATGTCGCTGACCGAAACCTGCGCCAGCACGCTGTAGACCACGAACATCACCGACGGCGGGATGATCGGGCCGAGCATGCCGCCATAGGCGGTGAGGCCCGCGGCAAAGGTCTTGTCGTAGCCCTTCTTCTCCATCTCCGGGACCATGATCTGGGCCATGATCGCGACCTGCGCGGTCGCCGAGCCCAGGATCGAGGAGATGAACATGTTGGCGAGGATGTTGACGTAGGCGAGGCCGCCCTTCAGCGAGCCGACGAACGCCATCGCCATGTCGACGATGCGGCGTGTGATGCCGCCGCCGTTCATGATCTCGCCGATCAGGATGAACAGCGGAATCGCGATCAGGCCGTAGCTGTCGACGCCGCCGAACAGCTGTAGCGGATAGGACTGGAACAGCACGGGATTGCCCGACGCGGCGATGTAGACGAGGCCGGCGAGGCACAGGCAGAGCCCGATCGGCACGCCGACCAGCATGAATGCGACGAAGGCGGCGGACGTGATCATCAGTTGACCCCGTCTAGCTCGGAGAGCTGAAAACCCTTCGGCGGCGTGCGGGGCACCAGCTCGAGATCTTCCAGCAGATTGGCGAGGCCGTGCACGGTCATCGACATCGCGAAGATCGGCAGCGTCAGATAGAGCACCCAGGTCGGCCAGTTCAGCGTCTGGGTGCGCTCGGTGTAGAGGAAGTTGAAGGTTTCGGCCGCGAGCTTGCGCCCGTCGAATCCGGCGAGCGCCAATCCGATCGGGTCCATCCAGAGCACGCAGGTGATGGTCAGGGCAACGCCGAACACGACGACCATGCCGGTCGAGATCACTTTTGCGATCTTCTGGCGCTGCGGCGAAAGCCGCTCCGTCAGCATGGTGACCGCGAAGTCGAGCCGCAACCGCGTCATCGCGGACGCCCCGATGAAGGTCAGCCAGACCACGCAATAAACCGCGGACTCATCGATCCAGTAGATCGGAAAATGCGCGTAGCGGGTGACGACGTTCACCAGGATCAGGCCGGTGAGCAGGTACATCAGGCCCATCAGCGCCAGACGCTCGAAGGCGAGCAGGGCGCTCGACATCCGGACGACCGTACGTCGGAGGCTGAGCGCGCGAATGGCCGGCATCGTGTGCTCGATCATGAAGAGGCCCCAACCCCGAAGATTTGTCGTGCGATTGCCGAATGTATAATTTATACATTTTGGGAGTCAAACGGAGATTGCAGTCAAATCGGCGGCAGGACGCGCTTTTGCTGAGCACCGGCTTTTGCGGAGTCACGGCTTTTGCCGGGCAGCTCAACATGCAAGAGAGGGACCGCTTCGCTCCGACGAGTCGGCAAGCAGGACGGAAGGTCAGATGAAACAGCCTTTGAAGCATCGCACCCTGTCGGCGGCGATCGTCGATCAGCTCCGCCAGGCGATCCTCGACGGCACCTATCCGGCCGGGTCGCAGCTGCGCCAGGATGCGCTTGGGGATGCCTATGGCGTCAGCCGCATCCCGGTGCGCGAGGCGCTGTTCCAGCTCGAGGCCGAAGGGCTGGTGCGGATCGTGCCGCAGAAGGGCGCGATCGTCTCCGAGCTGTCACTGGACGAGATCAACGACGTCTTCGACCTGCGCCGGATTTTGGAGCCGCGATTGCTCGCGCAGTCGGCGCCGCGTTTCACTGCCGACGATTTCGACGGGCTCGACGACATCCACAAGCAATTCGAGAAGGCGATCAAGGCGAGGAACGTCAGCGAGTGGGGGCAGCTCAACGCCGACTTCCACATGGCGCTGTATGTGCACGCCCCGCAGCCGCGCACGCGCGCGATTGTGCTGTCGCTGCTCCAGACCAGCGACCGCTACACGCGGCTGCAGCTCTCCAACACCAAGGCGATGGGGATTGCCGAGAAGGAGCACGCGCAGCTGATCGCGCTCTGCCGCGCGCAGAAAGTGGAGGAGGCCTGCCGGTTCCTGGAGCGGCACATTGAGGCCGTGCGCAAGGATCTGTTGCAGGTTGTGGCGAACGCGCCGAAGCAGCGGCGTAAAGAGAATTCGTAGGGTGGGTTAGCCCTGCAGATGCGCGAAGCGGATCTGCGGGGCGTAACCCACCACTCTGTGCCTCCGCGGAAACAGAAGAGGTGGGTTACGCCCAGCAACTGCGCTGTGCGCAGCCGCTGGGCTAACCCACCCTACGGCAGTTATGATTGGCGCTACCTGCTCCCGTCCGGCCCCATCACGAGGTCCGGCAACCAGGTCGAAATCCCCGGCACGAAGCACAGCAGCAGCACCGCGAGCATCATCAAGAGCACGAAGGGCAGGGTGCCCCAGATCACATCGCGCAGGGGAATGTCCGGCGCAACGTTGCGGATGACGAAGATGTTGAGGCCGACGGGGGGATGGATCAGGCCCATCTCCATGACGATGGTCATGACCACGCCGAACCAGATGATGTCGAAATTGGCGGCGCGTAAGGGCGGCAGGATGATCGGCGCCGTCATCAGGATGATCGAGACCGGCGGCAGGAAGAAGCCGAGCACGACGACCATGACGAGGATCGCGAACAGCAGCTCCCAGCGCGGCAGGTGCATCGCGACGATGGATTCGGCGACCGATTGCGAGATGTGCAGATAGCTCATGACGTAGGAATAGAGCAGCGACATGCCGATGATCATCATCAGCATGGTCGATTCCCGGATCGTCGACTTCATGATGGGGGCAAGGTCGCTCGGCCGCCACACGCTGTAGATCGCCGCGATCAGCGCCAGCGCGAGCAGGCCGCCGAGGCCGGCCGTTTCCGAGGGCGTCGCGAAGCCGCCATAGAGCGCGATCATGACGCCGGTGAGCAGCAGCACGAAGGGGATCACGCGCGGCAGCACGCTGAAGCGTTCGGCGAGCGTGTACTCGTCGCGGGCGAGGATCGCGGCCTCCGGACCGCCATTCTTGTAGATGGCTTCGGCGGCCTTGTATTCCTGACGGAAGCGGATCACGGCGTAAGAGCCGAACAGGGTGACCAGCAGCAGGCCGGGTCCGATGCCGGCGAGGAACAGCCGTCCGAGCGACTTTTCCGCGGCAACCGCAAACAGGATCATGGTGATCGAGGGCGGCAGCAGGATGCCGAGCGTGCCGCCGGCGGCGATGATCCCTGCGGCAAAGCCGCCGGAATAGCCGCGCTTGCGCATCTCGGGGATGCCGGCCGAACCAATCGCCGAGCAGGTCGCAGGGCTCGAGCCCGCCATTGCCGCGAACAGCGCGCAGGCGAACACGTTGGCGACCCCTAAGCCGCCGGGCACGCGATGCAGCCAGGCATGCAGCGCCGAATAGAGATCCTGGCCGGCGCGCGATTTGCCGATCGCCGCGCCCTTCAGGATGAAGAGCGGGATCGACAAGAGCGTGATCGAGGCCATTTCCTCGTAGACGTTCTGCGTCACCGTATCGAGCGAGGCCGAGGGCATGTAGATGCCCATGAATACGACCGCGACCGCGCCGAGCGCGAACGCGATCGGCATGCCCGAAAACATCACCAGCAGCGTCGCGATGCCGTAGGCGAGGCCGATCCCGAAAACGCTCATGGCCGCCGGCCTCCAGCAAAGGGCAGCGCGAGCTGCACGAGAATCTGGATGCAGAGCAGGCTCATGCCGAACGCCATCAGCGAATAGGGGATGGCGAGCGGCGGCGACCACATCGAATTGGAGACCTGGCCGTCGACATAGGCCTCATGGGCCAGAGTCCATGACTTCCAGGTGAAGAAGGCGCAGAACAGAAACGTTGCGACATCGACCAGCCACAGCCGGACTTTGTTCGCGAGCGGCGAGAGCAGGCCGACAAAGGCCTCGATGCCGATGTGACCGCGGTTCTGCTGCACATAGGCGGCCGTCATGAAGGTGGCGCCGACCAGGAGGAACACGGCAGCCTCGTCCTGCCAGTAATTGGCAGCCTTGAACAGCGCGCGGCTGAGCACGCTGTAGCTCAGGATGGCGCAGGCTGCGACCAGCGCGATCGCGGCGAACACGACGATGATGCTGTTGAGGATGGCAAGACCGCGATCGATCGCCGCCGCAGGGCCTGTGCCCGCGGCAGCGGTTGCGTGGTCGTCACGATCCGGAAGCGGACCGTGGCTCATGCCGCAACGTCAGTGGCGAGCTTGAGCAGGTTGGCCGAGGTCGCGGTCTTGGCGCCGTAATCCTTCCACGCGGTGTCGCGGGCGATGTCGCGCCACTTGCCGACGGTCGCGGCATCCAGCACCGAGACCTTGGCGCCGGCCTTCTCGTAGACCTTGGCGACCTCGACGTCGTCGTCCTGCGCGCCCTTGCGGCCGAAGGCTTCGAGCTCCTGGCCCACGGTGAGCAGGACGTCCTGCTGGTTCTTCGGCAGCTTGTCGAAAATCGCCTTCGACATCATCAGCGGCTCGAGCATGAACCAATAGGAGGTGCCCGCGCCTGACGTCAGAGACTTCGCGACCTCTTCGAGGCGGAACGAGATCAGGCTGGTGGAGGAGGTGATGCCGGCATCGCAGGCGCCGGTCTGCATCGCCGCGTAGATCTCGTTCGAGGGCACCGACAGCACCGAGGCGCCGGCGGTCTGGAGCACCATGTCCATCTCGCGCGAGCCGCCGCGAACCTTCATGCCCTTGGCATCTTCCGGCGACACGAGCGGTTTGGAGCGGCTGGCGACGCCGCCGGCCTGCCAGACCCAGGTGAGCAGGATGATGCCCTTGTCGGCGAGCAAGTCGGTCAGCGCCTTGCCGACCGGCTCCTTCTTCCAGCGCAGACCCTGGTCGTAGGTGGTGACGAGGCCCGGCATCAGGCCGATATTGGTCTCGGGCAGCTCGCCGCCGGCATAGGGCATCGGATAGAGCGAGATGTCGAGCGCGCCCTTGCGCATCGCGGAGAACTGCGCGTTGGTCTTGATCAGCGAGGAGTTCGGATAGATCTCGGCGGCGATGTCGCCATTGCTGCGCTTGGCAACTTCAGCGGCGAACATGCGGCAGAGACGGTCGCGGAAATCGCCCTTGTCGATGGTGCCACCCGGAAATTGATGCGAGATCTTCAGCGTGGTGGCGGCATGCGCGGTACCGGTGCCGAAGCGCAGGATGGCGGGCGCGGCGACGGCGGTCGCGATCAGATGGCGGCGCGTAATCATGGTGTGATCCCCTTGAACGTTTCTGTTCTTGTCGGTGTGATTTGGGTCGGGTCTCTTCAGACCGGCGTTCGGGCCCATCCTAGCCGGTCTTCGAGGCGATGTTCTCTCATCTGATAGTTCGAGACCGAATGCCGCGGCAAGGGCCGGTCGTGCTGCGCTGCACACTTGCAGTCCCGCTGCTCCGAATGGAGGTCCGATGCCGGGTACGTGATTGCGGCGAATGCGCGGCCTGGAGAAATTTATAGGCGAGGCCGTAACAAGTCCGCACCTCGATCCGTCGAGATCAAATAGCGGCGTCCGTCGCTGTCAAACACATCTCGAAGGGAAGATGATCCATGACCATTCGTACCCGTATCGCGCTCGGCGTCTCGGCTGCCGTTCTCTCGCTTGGCCTCGCGCTGTCGCCGGCCGCTTTCGCTCAGGACAAGATGGGCAAGGACGACGGCATGATGAAGAAGGACACGATGTCCAAGGACGGCATGAAGAAAGATGCCATGTCCAAGGACGACGGCATGAAGAAGGATCACATGTCGAAGGACGGGATGAAGAAAGACGATGGGATGATGAAGAAGAACTGATCTTCTGTCGTCACTGGCGCGCGTGCAAAGGCAGACGCGCACTCGGAAGAGTCCGGGGGCGGTCACATGGACCGCCCCGAAATGATGTCTCCGCTCAACTTCAATTGAACGTGACGTCCGAACGCTACTTTGTGAACGTTGCTTCTGAACGCTACTTGCGCTTGGCCTTGCGGGCGGCGTAGCGGGCGTCGCGCTTGGCTTTCTGCTCGGCCTCGAGCGCAGCCTGCCGCTCGGCCGCTTCCTGAGCCTCACGCTCGATGCGCGCGGCTTCGGCGGCCTTGGCTTCTTCCTCGAGACGCTTCTGCTCGGCCTTTTCCGCCTCGCGCGAGGCCTTTGCCTCGGCGCGCTTGGCCGCAAGGGCCTCGCGTTCGGCACGGCGCGCGGCAACCGCCGGATCATCGGGGCCCGGCTGCGACTTGAACTTGTTCAAAAGATTTTTGCGTGCTTCCTGCGCGGCCTTTTGCCGGTCGGAGAAGCCTGGTTCCCTGAATCCACTCATCGACGAGCCTTGTCTTCCTCGCTTTCAATCCTACATCACTGATCGTGGGTACGTCGGCTGGGCATAGCGCGGCGCCGCGTGACGGAATGCGTGTACATCGGCGCGCGTCACGACGCCATACATAATCGCAGCCTATCAGGTAGACGAAAAATCGCTCCTCCGACGATCTCTCGTAGCCCGGAAAAACTGCCGAATTGTGATGTCCCTCATAAGGGGCGACCTGCGGCGGCGCCTAGCGTCCGCCCGATACGCGACGGAGCACGGGCATGACCATCTTCCGGCTGAGCCTCAAGGCGCTCGCGCTCATTCTCGTGGTGGCGGCGCTGGCAGGTGCCGCATTGCTGTTTGCCCGTCCACAACCGGTCGAGAACGCCGTTCTGGGCGCCGACTGGGAGTGCAGCCAGACCGCCTTCGTGCTCACGACCTGCGCACCGCGGGCTCGCGAGGCGACCCCGGCTGTCGAAACCTTGCGCAAGGATGCGATCCGCCAGACCCGGGGCTGAACCGGAAGGGCGGCCGGGATGTGACGCCACGTCGCAGAGGTGATAAAGCCGGCTCACCCCGTGCGATCAGATTGTCATGTCGAGCCCTGCGTCCAAGCCCGAACCGGGCGAGAAGCCCAAATCCCCGCCAAGACCTCAACCCGGCGACAACCGCCGCGGCGCTATCGCCGGCCTGGTCATCGCCATCGTGATCCTCGGAATCGGGTGGTGGCTCGCCCGCGATCTCACCTCGGCCAGCAAGATGCAGGATTGCCTGATGTCGGGGCGGAGCAACTGCAACGTCATCGAGCCGGCCCGCTAGCGGCGCTCCGCGCGAGCCGTTGCGGCCCCGTCGGGCCGAAAAATTGCCGTGATCTTAATCATTTGTAACGGGACTTGGCCGATCACTTGGCCGATCAAGCAGGTCAGTTATGTCAGCCGGCATCACCCCGGCGCGAGGCGAATCGTCTATCGCGCGAGGGACCACGGCAAGCGAGAGAGTAGGGGGCAAGCACGCATGAGTGCGTCCAGCCGCATGAAGATCATCATTCCCTTGGTTTCGGCCATGTCATTGCTCGCGCTCTCGGCGCAGGCGCAGGCGCAGGACGCAGGGCCGCCACGGCACGACGGTCATCCGCCGGCAGGGGCCGGCGCCGGTGCGCCGCCCCAGACCATGCGCAAGGGTCCTCCGCCGCAGCAGGCGGCCCGGCCCGCGCCGCAGCCCGGCGGCCAGCCTCACGCCGCCGGCCCCGGTCCCGGCCCGCACAATGCCGGCGGACCGCCGCCCGGCCGCAACTACGCGCGTGGCCCCGCACCGACGCGCGACTGGGGCGGACATGCCTATCGCGGCAACCTCGGCTGGGAAGGCGGGCGCTGGCGCCACGAAGTCCACAACGGCCGGTCCGGCTGGTGGTGGGACGTCGGCGGCGTCTGGTATTATTATCCGCAGCGGATGGCCGGTCCGCCCGGCTACATCTCGGAGGAGTATTACGACGACGTGCCGGTGGCCTATGCCCCGGCGCCGCCGCCGGTCGCCTACGAACCGCCACCTCCGCCGCCGCCGGCCGATCCCGGCGCAAGCGCGCTTGGCGGTGCCATTGTCGGCGGTGTGCTTGGCGGGCTGATCTCGGGCAATGCGACGGGGGCCGCCGCAGGGGCGGTTCTCGGCGGCGCCACCGGCGCGATCGCCGGCGCGACGGCAGCTTCGCGGCCCGGCTACTATCTGGCCGAGGGCAATTGCTACTACCGCTATCCAAACGGGCAGTATGTGCAGGCCGATCCGCGCGCGTGCTACTGAGCCTCTGCGCAGGAGCTGAAACCGAAGAGGCGGGCGAAGGCCCGCCTTTTTGTTTGCCGGTCGATCCGGTTGCGCGCGGATGAGGGCAGATCACCTCGCGCGTCAGGCTACCAGCCAGTTGAAGAATGCCATCGCGCCCCAGACCAGGCCTGCGATCCAGGCCAGCGTCACGAGACCGATCGTCGCAAGGCACGCGATGCCGAACAGGTCGGACCGCTGTCGTTGTGTCGGGACCCTGGCTTCGGCGGTTGCTTGCTGTGTCATGACGGGAATGACCTCCCACACCGTCTCGCGCTCCTGGGACGATTTTTAGCGCGAGAAGCGGGGCGCAGGCTGTGACGCAATTCACAGATGGCTCGGAATGACGCCGGGTCTCCATTCACCTGCGACGAGGACGAGCTTGAAACCGCGAGTGACGTTTTATAACCTTAACAATCTAGACGTGCTGAAATTGCTCGCGACAACGTCCGTCATCCGCAATCATACGGACGAAATTGCCACGCACTTGTCCAGATCAGGCGGCTAAAATCCGACTCATGTGTAACAAGTACGACCCGCAGCACGAAGCCGAGGCCGCAATGAAGCGCGCCGCAGCGTCCGAGGGCGCTGACCGGCAACGGCTCATCGAGCTCGCCATCGCCTGGCATCAGCTTGCCCGCGAGCGGCGCGACGTTGAGCCGACGGAGTAGCGGTCGCGCGCGCAATCAGCGAACGGCAACTCGCTATTAACATTTGCGCAGCGCTGATATTCGCGATCGCGATTCGTGCTTTGCGAACGAAGCGGAGTCGGACCGTGAACAAACAAACGGCCCGCGAAGGGGCTTGGTGTTGTCACGCAGCGCGTCTGAATCAATCGATCGCCAGGCACTGCTCCAGCGGCTGCTTCTCCGAGAGCGGCTTCTGGTGATTGCCTCGCGACCACGCCTGAACGGCGAATGCGAGCTCATGCTGGCGCGCCACCACGTCTGTAATCGAGGCCCGCGCCGTCTCGACGCGTTTTACGATCGCGCCGGTGTTCACGTCGACGCCGGCGTCAATGGCCAGAAATGATATTGCGAGGACGGCCACTGCAGATGCGATGGCCATTCTCGTCCACTCGGACGGTGGCATCGGGGTCCTTCTCGGGCGCACATCGCCCGGCGCGTAGATAGGACCGATGCGCCCGGTTCAAAGGCCCGGCCACGCGTTCGTGAAGGACGACGGATTGGCAGTGAGCGTCGTTTGGCACGTCAAGCCGTCTTGCACGGCTGAGCGGTGCGCCGGGTGGACCGCAATGAGGGGCGGCGGCAATTCGAAGGCTTGGCGATCCCGGCAGGACTCGAACCTGCAACCCGCGGAGTAGAAATCCGCTACTCTATCCAGTTGAGCTACGGGACCGTCCTGGGCCGCCCGGTTGGGGCGGCTGGCCGTTCATCTAGCATGCCAATATGAAAAATCTGGTCTTTCGCCAAGCCTGAACCGAACCGTTTTCCTCTATGCCGCGACAAAGCGGAACGGTGGGGTGTCAGGGTGCCGGGTTGAGCGGCAGCGGACTGGACGATGGATCACATCGCCGGGAACGCTGAACAGCTTCCGGGACACGGCCGCCGGTCGACTGGCTAGGTGTTGCTGCGCCATCAGGACGGCGTGCGCGGCGGTATCTGGACTGGTCTCCTCTGGGCCTGCCTTGTCATGGCGAATGCGACGTTTTGCACCTCTGGTTCCATCGCCTTGAGTCCGTCACCTTTCCGCGCATTTCATGCGACAAGCGGCGTTCGTCCGCGATTTCCGGGAGTCCATCCATGATCGGTCTTGTTCGCGCCGTCACAATCTGCGCCGCGCTGGCGCTCGGCCTTAACGCGGCGCAGGCCGCCGACAAGGCCTTCAAACGCGACGATCTCGCCGATTCCGCGATCAAGCTGGAGGCGCAGATCAAGAGTGAGGCGGGGCCGGTCGCCAAGACCAACGCGACGCTGCGCACGGATGCCGACGCCGCCTTCAAGCGCAATGATTACCGCACCGGCCTGTCGGTGCTCGGCCAGATTGCGGCTACCACGCCTGAGGATGCCGGCAACTGGCTGCGGCTCGCCAAGGTGATCTTCCAGATCTGGCCCAAGAACTCGAGCGAGCAGACCTTCCTGCTGGAGCGCGCCTCGACTGCGGCCTATATCGCTTACACGCGGGCCGGCAATCCGGGCGAGGAGGCCGACGCGCTCGCCGTGCTCGGCAAGTCGCTGGCCGAACGCAAGCTGTGGCGGCCGGCGCTGGATTCGCTGCGGCTGTCGCTCGACCTGCGCGAGGTCGCCGACGTCCGCGGCCAATATGAGAAGCTGCGCGACGAGCACGGCTTCCGGCTGCTCGACTACACCGTGGACTCGGATTCGGCGAGCCCGCGCGCCTGCTTCCAGTTCTCCGAGGAGCTCGCCAAGCGCACCGACTTCGCGCCGTTCCTGGCCCTCGCAGGGCAGGACAAGCCGGCGCTGTCGGCGGAAGGCAAGCAGCTCTGCGTCGACGGGCTGAAGCACGGCGAACGGTACAACATCAATCTGCGCGCCGGCCTGCCGTCCACGGTGAAGGAGGGGCTGCCGAAATCGGCCGAGTTCAACGTCTATGTGCGCGACCGCAAGCCCTTCGTGCGCTTCACCAGCCGCGCCTATGTGCTGCCCAGGACCGGCCAGCGCGGCATTCCCGTGGTCAGCGTCAACACGCCCGCGGTCAACATCAACGTCTTCCGCATCGGCGACCGCAACCTGATCAACACGGTGGTCGACAGCGATTTCCAGAAGACGCTGACCAAATATCAGCTCAGCGATCTCGGCGACGAGCGCGGCGTCAAGGTCTGGTCGGGCGAGCTTTCGACCGCGATGACGCTGAACCAGGACGTCACCACGGCATTCCCGGTCGACCAGGCGCTCGGCGAGCTCCAGCCCGGCGTCTACGTGATGACCGCGGCGGCCAAGGGCCCGGGCTCGGACGACGAGTACCAGCTCGCCACGCAATGGTTCATCGTCTCCGACCTGGGCGTCTCCGCTTACTCCGGCAATGACGGCATCCACGTCTTCGTCAACTCGCTGGCGTCGACCGATCCGGTCGGCAAGGCCGAGGTGCGGCTGGTCGCCCGCAACAACGAGATCCTGGCGACGCGCAAGACCGACGAGACCGGCCACGTGCTGTTCGAGGCGGGCCTGGCGCGCGGCGAGGGCGGCCTGTCGCCGGCGATGCTGACGGTCACGGGCGAAAAGGCCGACTACGCCTTCCTCAGCCTGAAGACGTCGGCCTTCGACCTCTCCGACCGCGGCGTTTCGGGGCGCGCCGTGCCCGCCGGCGCCGATGCCTTCGTCTATGCCGAGCGCGGCGTCTACCGCTCCAGCGAGACCGTCTTCCTCACCGCGCTCTTGCGCGACGGGCAGGGCAATGCCGTGACCGGCGGGCCGATGACGCTGGTGGTCGAGCGCCCCGACGGCGTCGAATACCGCCGTGCCGTGCTGCCCGACCAGGGCGCCGGCGGCCGCACGCTGTCCGTGCCGCTCAACTCGGCCGTGCCAACTGGCACCTGGCGCGCGCGCGCCTTCACCGATCCGAAGGGGGCTTCGGTTGGCGAAACCACCTTCATGGTCGAGGACTACGTTCCTGATCGGATCGAATTCGATTTGTCCGCCAAGGACAAGCTGATCAAAGCTAACGCTCCAGTGGAGCTTAAGGTGGACGGTCATTTCCTCTATGGCGCGCCGGCCTCGGGCCTTGCGCTCGAAGGCGACATGCTGATCGCGCCCGCAAGCGAACGGCCGGGCTTCTCCGGATATCAGTTCGGCGTTGCCGACGAGGAGACCACCTCGAACGAACGCACGCCGCTGGAAAACCTGCCCGAGGCCGATGCCAATGGCGTTGCCACCTTCCCGGTGACGCTCGACAAGCAGCCCGCTTCGACGCGGCCGCAGGAGGCGCAGATCTTCGTCCGCATGGTCGAGACCGGCGGCCGCGCCGTCGAGCGCAAGATCGTGCTTCCGGTCGCGCCCACTGCTGCGCAGATCGGCATCAAGCCGCTGTTTGGCGACAAGAACGTCGCCGAGGGCGACAAGGCCGAGTTCGACGTCGTGTTCGTCTCGCCCGAAGGCCAGAGGCTGCGCCGTGACGGCCTGCGCTACGAGCTCCTGAAGATGGAGTCGCGCTACCAGTGGTACCGCCAGAACAATTACTGGGAGTACGAGCCGGTCAAGTCGACCTCGCGCGTCGCCGACGGTGACGTAACGATCGCAGCCGACAGGCCGGCGCGGATCTCGCTGGCGCCGCAGCCCGGCCGCTACCGGCTGGACGTGAAGTCGAACGATGCTGATGGGCCGGTGACCTCGGTGCAGTTCGACGTCGGCTGGTATTCCGACGGCAGCGCCGACACGCCGGACCTGCTGGAAACCTCGATCGACAAGCCGCAATACGCCTCCGGCGATACCATGACGGTGTCGGTCAATGTCCGCAGCGCTGGCAAGCTCACCATCAACGTGCTCGGCGATCGCCTGCTGACGACGCAGACCATCGACGTCAAGGAGGGCACCGCGCAAGTCAAGCTTCCGGTCGGCAAGGACTGGGGCACCGGCGCCTATGTGGTGGCGACGCTGCGCCGTCCGCTCGACGCCGCGGCCCAGCGCATGCCGGGCCGGGCGATCGGCCTGAAATGGTTCGGCATCGACAAGCAGACCCGCACGCTGAGCGTGAAGCTGACGCCGCCGGCGCTGATCCGGCCCAATGCGATGCTGAAGATTCCGGTCAAGCTCGACGGGCTCAATCCGGGCGAGGACGCCAAGATCGTCATCGCCGCGGTCGATGTCGGCATCCTCAATCTTACCAACTACAAGCCGCCGGCGCCGGATGATTACTATCTCGGCCAGCGCCGCTTGAGCGCGGAGATCCGCGATCTCTACGGCCAGCTCATCGACGGCATGTCGGGCACGCGCGGCCAGATCAAGTCCGGTGGCGATGCTGGAGCCGCCGAGCTGCAGGGCTCGCCGCCCTCGCAGAAGCCGCTGGCGCTCTATTCCGGCATCGTGACCGTTGGTGCCGACGGCACCGCGGAGGTGAGCTTCGACATTCCGGAGTTCGCCGGCACCGCGCGCGTCATGGCGGTGGCCTGGACCGCGACCAAGCTCGGTCGCGCTAACACCGATGTCGTGATCCGCGACCCCGTGGTGCTGACCACGACGCTGCCGCGCTTCCTGCTCAATGGCGACCACGGCACGGTCAATCTCGAGATCGACAATGTCGAGGGCCAGGCCGGCGACTACGTCATCAACGTCAAGACGGGCGGCCCGGTGAAGATGACCGGTAATCCTGCCACCACGGTCAGGCTCGCCGCCAAGCAGCGCAATTCGTTCTCGCTCGCGCTCGATGCGACGGCGGCGGGGCAGGCGACGCTCGACGTCGACATCAAGGGACCGAATGGCCTCGCGCTGGCGCGGCACTATGCGTTCGACGTCAAGGCGGCCACGCAGGTGCTGGCACGGCGCTCGATCCGGACGCTCGCAAAGGGCGAGAGCCTGACGCTGACCTCGGACATGTTCTCCGATCTCGTGCCGGGCACCGGCAGCGTCTCGGTCTCGGCCAGCCTGTCGACTGCGCTCGATGCTGCGACGATCCTGAAAGCGCTCGACCGCTATCCCTATGGCTGCTCGGAGCAGATCACGAGCCGGGCCATGCCGCTGCTCTATGTCAACGAGCTGGCGGCCGGCGCGCATCTCGCGATGGATACCGAGGTCGACCAGCGCATCCGCGATTCGATCGAGCGGCTGCTGGCCCGTCAGGGCTCGAACGGCTCGTTCGGCCTGTGGTCGGCGGGCGGCGACGATGCCTGGCTGGACGCGTACGTGACGGACTTCCTGACCCGCGCCCGCGAAAAGGGCTTTGCGGTGCCGGACGTGCTGTTCAAGAACGCGCTCGACCGTATCCGCAACTCGGTCGTCAACGGCAACGAGCCGGAGAAGGACGGCGGCCGCGATCTCGCCTACGGCCTCTACGTGCTCGCACGCAACGGCGCAGCGCCGATCGGCGATCTCCGCTACCTCGCGGACACCAAGCTGAACAACCTCGCAACCCCGATTGCGAAGTCGCAGCTTGCCGCAGCGCTGGCCCTGGTCGGCGACCGCAACCGCGCCGAGCGGGTCTATGGTGCCGCGCTCGACAGCCTTGCGCCAAAACCGGTGCTGGAGTTCGGCCGCACCGACTACGGCTCGCAGCTGCGCGATGCCGCAGCGCTGGTTTCGCTTGCCAGTGAAGGCAACGCGCCGAAGGCGACGCTGACGCAGGCGGTGTCGCGGGTCGAGACCGCGCGCGGGCTCACGCCCTACACCTCCACGCAGGAGAATGCGTGGCTGGTGCTGGCGGCGCGGGCCCTCGCCAAGGAGAACCTATCGATCGAGGTCGACGGCCAGCCAGTCAAGACCGCGCTCTACCGCAGCTACAAGGCGGACACGCTGAGCGGCAAGCCGCTGAAGATCACCAACACCGGCGATGCGCCGGTGCAGGCGGTGGTCTCGGTGTCGGGCTCGCCGGTGACGCCGGAGCCGGCAGCATCGAACGGCTTCAAGATCGAGCGCAGCTACTACACGCTCGACGGCAAGCCCGCAGACATCAGCAAGGTCAAGCAGAACCAGCGTTTTGCGGTGGTGCTGAAGATCACCGAGGCGAAGCCCGAGTACGGCCACATCATGGTGTCCGACTATCTGCCGGCGGGCCTCGAGATCGACAACCCGAAGCTGGTCTCGTCCGGTGACAGCGGCACGCTGGACTGGATCGAGGACGGCGAGGAACCTGAAGACACCGAGTTCCGCGACGACCGCTTCACCGCGGCCGTCGACCGGGCCTCGGACTCCAAGTCGGTGTTCACCGTCGCCTATGTCGTGCGCGCGGTCTCGCCGGGCAAATACGTGCTGCCGCAGGCCTATGTCGAGGACATGTACAATCCCTCGCGCTATGGGCGGACAGGCACGGGTATCGTCGAGGTGCGGGCGGCGAAGTGAGCAGTGAGATGAGCGAAGGCAACAACAGCTCTCGTCATTCCGGGGCGGTGCGCAGCACCGAACTACGGCGCGCAATTGCGCGCCTGAGAATCTCGAGATTCCGGGTCTGGTCCTTCGGACCATCCCGGAACGACGACGGGAGAGGAGGGCGCACCATCATGCGTATCCTCTCCGCAGCGTCGCTCACCCTCATCCTCGCCATCACCGGCTTCGTCGCCTGGGTCTACTCCCTCGGTCCGCTCCCGCTCGACGAGGCGCGCCAGGTCTCCACCACCATCGTCGACCGCAACGGCAAGCTGCTGCGCGCATACGCCATGGCGGACGGACGCTGGCGGCTGCCGGTCGATGCCAAGACCAATGTCGATCCGACCTATCTGAAACTGCTCTTTGCCTATGAGGACCAGCGCTTCTACGTCCATGACGGCATCGATCCGCTGGCGCTGGGCCGCGCCGCGTTGCAGCTCGGAACGCGCGGCCACATCGTGTCGGGCGGCTCGACCATCACGATGCAGCTCGCCCGGCTGATGGAGCCGCGCCGGCAGCGCTCGCTCTATGCAAAGCTGCGGCAGATGGTGCGTGCGATCGAGATCGAGCGCAGCATGAGCAAGGAGCAGATCCTCGATCTCTATCTGGCGCTCGCGCCCTACGGCGGCAATCTCGAAGGCATCCGCTCGGCCGCGATCGCTTATCTCGGCAAGGAGCCGAAGCGGTTGTCGCTGGCAGAGGCCGCACTGCTGGTCGCCCTGCCGCAATCGCCGGAGACGCGTCGCCTCGATCGCTATCCTGAGGCAGCGCGCAAGGCGCGCGATCGCGTGCTCGATCGCATGGTCGAGGAGAATGTGGTGAGCGCGGATGACGCCAGGCAGGCCAAGGCCGTGCCGGTGCCGACACTGCGCAAGCCGATGCCGATCCTGGCGCCGCACGCCTCCGACACCGCGCTTTCGACCGTGAAAGACAATCCGGTCATCAAGCTGACGCTGGATGCGAATTTGCAGAAGGTGCTGGAGCCGTTGGCGCGCGACCGTGCCATTGCGCTCGGGCCCAACATCTCGGTCGGCATCATCGTTGTCGACAATGAGAGCGGCGATGTGCTCGCGCGCGTCGGCTCGGCGGATTATTTCGACGAAACCCGGGCAGGGCAGGTCGACATGACCCGCGCCATCCGGTCGCCGGGATCGACGCTCAAGCCGTTCATCTACGGGCTCGCCCTCGAGGACGGCTTTGTTCATCCCGACAGCCTGATCGACGACCGGCCGGTCCGCTTCGGCTCCTACGCGCCGGAAAATTTCGACATGACCTTCCAGGGCACGGTGCCTGTGAGGAAGGCGCTGCAATTGTCGCTGAATGTTCCCGCCATCGTGCTGCTCGACCGCGTCGGCTCGAGCCGGCTGGCCTCGCGGCTGCGGCAGGCCGGCGGCAATCTGATCCTGCCGAAGGATGAGGCGCCGGGCCTTGCCATGGGGCTCGGCGGCGTGGGCGTGACGCTGCAGGATCTCGCGCAGCTCTATGCCGGCTTTGCTCGTCTTGGAACCACCAAGCCGGTGCGCGAGATCGTCACGGCCAGGGACGACCGCGAGCCGTTGCGGCTCCTGGACCAGGTCGCGGCCTGGCAGGTCGGCAACATTCTGCTCGGCACACCGCCGCCGGAGAACGCCGCGCACAACCGCATCGCCTTCAAGACCGGCACCTCCTACGGCTATCGCGACGCCTGGTCGGTCGGCTTCGACGGCCGCATGACCATCGGTGTCTGGGTCGGCCGTCCGGACGGCGCGCCGGTTCCCGGCCTGATCGGACGTGTCGCCGCGGCGCCCATCCTGTTCGACGCCTTCGCCCGGACGGGCAAGACGGTGGCCCCGCTGCCCAAGCCGCCGAAGGGAACCCTGGTCGCCAGCAACGCGAAGTTGCCGTTGCCGCTCAAACGGTTCCGCCCGGTCGGAGAGCTGGTGCGGACCGGCGGCGAGCAGGCGCTGCACATCCAGTTCCCGTTGAATGGCTCACGGATCGACGTCGATCGCTCCGGCGGGCCCGAGAGCGCAGCCATGCCAGTCAAGGTCGCCGGCGGCGTTCTGCCCATGACCGTGATGGTAAACGGAACTTCACTCGGCGAGATCGACGGCCGCCGCCAGCGCCTGATCGATCCGCCCGGCCCGGGCTTTGCACGGCTCACCGTGATCGATGCCACGGGCGCCGCGGACACAGTTGTCATTCGAATTCAATGAGCCGGCCTTAAGCGGTTGTGGCCATGGCGGTTTCAGCGTAAGCGGAACCAATGGCCGAGACCTACCCAAGCCCCCGTTTTGGAGCGCCCCGTGAGCCGAAATCGCCCGTAAATCCGGGCAGCCGGCTCGTGACCATGCTCGATATCGCGACGGCCAGCCACGCCCGCGCAGTGGCCTTCCTGCTGCTCTGCGCGCTGCTGCTGTTCCTGCCTGGCTTCTTCACCATCCCGCCCGTCGACCGCGACGAGGCGCGGTTCGCCCAGGCGACCAAGCAGATGGTCGAGAGCGGCGACTATGTCGATATCCGCTTCCAGGAGGACGTCCGCTACAAGAAGCCGGTCGGCATCTACTGGTTGCAATCGGCTGCGGTTGAAATTGCTTCGGCGCTCAAGCTGCCCAAGGCCGAATTGCGGATCTGGGTCTACCGCTTGCCCTCGCTGATAGGCGCGATCGGCGCCGTGCTCATGACCTATTGGGCTGCGCTCGGCTTCGTCACGCGGCGCGCCGCGGTGCTCGCGGCGCTCCTGATGTGCGCCTCCGTGCTGCTCGGCGTCGAGGCGCGGCTCGCCAAGACCGATGCGATGCTGCTGCTCTGCGTCACCGCCGCGATGGGCGCGATGGCGCGGGCCTACCTGTCGTGGCAGCGCGCCGAGGACGAGACGCGTCCGCCCTGGAGCTGGCCTGCGATCTTCTGGACCGCGCTCGCGGTCGGCATCCTGATCAAGGGCCCGCTGATCCTGATGTTCGCCGGCCTCACCATCGTCGCGCTCGCGATCCTGGACCGCGATGCCTCCTGGCTGTGGAAGCTGCGCCCGCTCTGGGGCCTGATGTGGATGCTGGTGCTGGTGCTGCCCTGGTTCGTCGCGATCTTCTGGCGCGCGGGCGATGCCTTCTTTGCCGATTCCGTCGGCGGCGACATGCTCAGCAAGATCGGCGCGCAGGAATCCCATGGCGCGCCGCCCGGGATGTATCTGGCGCTGTTCTGGATCACCTTCTGGCCGGGCGCGCCGCTGGCCGCGATGGCGGCGCCCGCGGTGTGGCGGGCACGGCGCGAGCCCGGCGCGCAATTCCTGCTGGCCTGGCTGATCCCGTCCTGGATCGTGTTCGAGGCGGTGCTGACCAAGCTGCCGCACTACGTGCTGCCACTATATCCGGCGATCGCGATCCTCACCGTCGGTGCGGTGGAGCGGCGTGTGCTGTCGCGGTCCTGGCTGGCGCGCGGTTCGGCCTGGTGGTTCGCGATTCCCGCGGCGGCCTCGATCATCGCGGTGGTGGGCGCGGTCATGCTGACCCGGCAACCGGCCTTCGTGGCCTGGCCGTTCATCGCGGCCTCGCTGATCTTCGGCCTGTTCGCCTGGTGGCTGTTCGACACCAATCGCGCCGAGCGCTCGGTGCTGAACGCGCTGGTCGCGGCCCTGATGCTGGCGGTCGTGGTCTGGGGCATCGTGCTGCCGTCGCTGACCCCGCTGTTTCCGAGCATCGAGATCGCGCGGGCGCTGCGCAACGTCACCTGCGTCGGGCCGAAGGCGGCCGCCGCCGGCTATCACGAGCCGAGCCTCGTGTTCCTGACCGGCACGCAGACGCTGCTCACCGACGGCTCGGGCGCGGCGGACTTCCTGCGCCAGGGCAGCTGCCGCTTCGCGCTGATCGAGCAACGCTCGGAGCGCAGCTTCGTGCAGCGCGCCGAGGCGATCGGGCTGCGCTACAAGGTCGGGGCGCGCATCGACGGCTACAATTTCTCGCAAGGCCGCGCGATCTCGATCTCGATCTTCCGTTCGGAAGGCACCGAATAGGATGCCGGCGCCGACCCATATCGCGCCGCGTGCGGGCTATCCCGCGCAATTGCTCACGGTGTCGGGACGTGCGCTGGCGCAGCTCGTGCGCTCACCGTCGCATTCGCACCGCGCCGAGGCCGCACGAAAGCTGGCACGGCACTCGCTGTGGCTCAGCATGGCGGGGGCGGCCCTGGTCATCGCGCTGATGCTGGCTTTCGACCTGACCGAGATTCAGTTGATGCCGGCGCGCGGCACGTCAAGCCTGTGGCCGATCCGCATCCTCACCGATTTCGGCAAGGACGAGTACGTGCTTTCGGTGCTGGGCGTCGCGCTGGTGATCGTGGCACTGATTGCCGCGCGACTACACGGCACAAGCCGTGCGTTGCTGCTGGGCTTGGGCACTCGGCTGCAGTTCCTGTTTCTGTCCGTTGCCGTCTCCGCATTCGTCGGCGAGATCCTGAAATATCTCATCGGCCGGGGGCGGCCCTTCGTCGGCGGCAAGGCCGATCCCTTCAACTTCATCCCGTTCGAGGGCTCGGGAGCCTATGCCAGCCTGCCGTCGGGGCATGCGATTGCGGCGTTCGCGCTGGCGTTTGCGGTCTCCGCACTCTGGCCGCGGCTGCGCGTGTTCATGTTCACTTACGCGATTGTGATCCTGCTGACGCGGCTCGTGCTGCTCGCGCATCACCCGAGCGACGTCACCGCCGGGGCCCTGGTCGGCATCGTCGGCGCCATGGCCGTTCGCTACTGGTTTGCGGCGCGCCGGCTCGCCTTTGCCATCCGTGCCGATGGCACCATCGTGCCGCTTCCGGGGCCGGTCACAGGGCGCCTCAAAAGGGTTGCCCGCGGGGCATCCGCCCCATAAAAGCGGCTGCCTGCCGGGACCGCCGGTTCCCGAGGGGCAGGCCAATTCCAACCACGAGCCTCGATTTGTCGACGTCCCAGCCTTCGGTTTCCATCGTCGTTCCCGTGCGCAACGAAGCCGACAACATCGCGCCCCTGATCGAGGAGATCACGACCGCGCTCGACGGCCGCTGGGATTACGAGATCATCTACGTCAATGACGGCTCGACGGACACGACCGGTGAGCGGCTGAATGCCATCATGGCGGCGCGGAGCAATCTGCGTCAGCTCCGGCACGCCAGGTCAGGCGGCCAGTCGGCCGCGGTGCGCAGCGGCGTGCGCGCAGCGCGCGGGGGGATCGTGGCAACCCTCGACGGCGACGGACAGAACAATCCGGCCTTCCTGCCGGACCTGATCGCCGCGGTGGAAAAAGGAGCGGGGCGGGTCGGCCTCGCCGCCGGGCAGCGCGTCGGGCGCAAGGATACCGGCTTCAAGAAATTCCAGTCGCGCGTGGCCAACAAGGTCCGCAACGCGATCCTTCAGGATGGCACGCGCGACACCGGCTGCGGGCTGAAGGCGTTCCGCCGCGAGGTGTTCCTGATGATGCCCTATTTCGACGGGCTACATCGCTTCCTGCCGGCGCTGGTGCGCCGCGAGGGCTACGACATCGCCTATGTCGACGTGATCGACCGGCCGCGCCGTTCCGGCGTGTCCAATTACGGTTTCTTCGACCGGCTGTGGATCGGCATCATGGATCTCGCTGGCGTGTGGTGGCTGATCCGCCGCAAGAAGCCGACACCAGATGTGACTGAGGTGAACGCATGATCATTCAATACGGTCAGGCGCTGAGCAACTATCTCTACGACGTCTTCGTCGCCAAGTTCGACTTCTGGCTCGCGTTCGGCCTCGTCGCGCAGCTGTTCTTCACGGCGCGCTTTCTCTTGCAGTGGATCGCGAGCGAGCGCGCCGGCAACAGCGTGGTGCCGATGGCATTCTGGTTCTGCTCGATCGGAGGCGGGATGATGACGCTGGTCTACGGCGTCGTGAAGCGCGAGCCGGTCATCATCCTCGGGCAGGGGCTGGCGACCATCATCTATGTCCGCAACATCATGCTGATCTGGAAGAACCGCGGCAGAGCGTCGAAGACGCTGGAGCGCTGACCAGGGCAGCCGGCAGCAGCGCCACATCCGTTTCATTGCCACGGGGCGGGGAGGGAACATGACGCGCGAAATCATCGAAGTCCCGGTCATATCCGAGGCGATCCGCGGTCTTGGCGCACCGACCTCCGCGCTGGTACGCGCCGGCAACATCATTGCGACCTGCCGCCGCTCGACCTGCAGACCGGGAAAGTCGTCGAAGGCGATATCAGCGCTCAGACACGCGCAGCGCTCGAGGCGCTGCGCTTTGCGCTGGAATATGCCGGCGCATCGCTGGAGCATGTCATCAAGACGACCGTCTACGTCACGGATGCGGCGATGATGGCCGAGGTCAACGAGGTTTACCGGCACTACTTCAAGGACGGCTTTCCGGCGCGAACCTCGGCGACGATCAAGCCCTGGTCGCTTCCCTTCGATCTCGAGATCGAGTGTCTCGCCGTCCTCTGATTTTACGGGCCGCCTCAGGCAGTCGGAAGGGCCGCCAGCCCGTAAACGTCGACGATACTTTCGCCCCGTTCGAGCCGGGTGACGATCTCGGGCTCTCTTGCCTGGATCGCATGCGCCTCCCGGGCGATCTCGGCCGCGTCGGCGGGAGGAAGGACGCATACGCCGTTCTCGTCGGCGAGGACGAGGTCGCCCGCATGAACGCGCACGCCGCCGCAGGTCACCGGTTGCGCCACGCTTCCACCTCCACGCAACTTCGTCGTCAGCGGCGAGCGGCCGCGACACCAGACCGGCAGGCCTGCGCTACGAATGGCGCCCACATCTGTGACGTAACCATCGATCACGACGCCGGTAACTCCACGCGCCAACGCAGCAGCCGTCATCACCGCGCCCCAGCAGGCATGCCTGTCGTCGTCACCCCGTTCGATGACCAGGATATCCCGCGCCTCGGCAAGCGCCAGGGCATGTGGCAGCGCCGTGCCGTCGTCAGCCGGCAGGCTGACCGTCAGGGCGCGGCCGACGATCCTCACACCGTCGGTCACGCACTGGATGTCCGGCCGCATGAAACCTTCGGCCCGGAAGTGGCCGATCGTCGCCGTCTCGACGCCGGCGAGAAGCTCGATGGCCTCATCGATCCTGCCGCGCACATTCATGGGCTTTGTCCCCTCGCTCAGCTCGTCTTGGCCAGATCCCGCTTGACCGTGTCAGTGAGCGCCAGCAGCGCGACGGCGGAGAGGAGGGCGGAGCCGATCATGTACCAGGCGACGGAAGAGCCCTTGCCGGTCGTTGAAATCAGCCAGGTCGTGATGACGGGCGTGAGCGCACTGCCGAGAACGCCCGACAGCATGTAGGCGATCGAAAGTCCGGAATAGCGCACCTTGGTTCCGAACAGCTCGGCAAGGAAGGTCGCGATCGGACCGTAATTGGCGGCGAAGGCGGTCATCATCAGCAGATAGCCGAGCAGCGCGCCGCCGAACGTCGCCGTATCCATCAGCCAGAACATCGGGAAGGCGACCATGGCTTCGGCGAGGATGCCGCCGAGAACGACGGGCCGTCGGCCGACGCGATCGGAGAGAAGACCGAACAGCGGCAGCAGCAAGATGCAGGCCGCGCAGGACAGCAGCACGATCACCAGCATTTCGTTGCGGGAGATCTTCAGCGCCTGTGTGCCATAGCTCAGGCCGAAAGCGACGATCAGGTTGAAGGACGAGCCTGTGGACATGGTCGCGACGCCGCCAAGGATGACCGTCTTCCAGGATTTGCGCAGAAGCTCCAGGAACGGCACCTTGACGGTCGCCTCCTGCATCTTGACCTTGGCGAAGGAGGGCGTTTCGGCGGTATTGAGGCGGACATAAGCACCGACGGCGACCAGCAGGATGCTTGCGAGGAAGGGAATGCGCCAGCCCCAGGAGAGCAGATCCTCATTCGTCATGGCGGACGCGATCAGCAGAAACACCAGGTTGGCAATGAGTGTACCGGCGGGAACGCCGATCTGGACCCAGGATCCGTAGAGTCCGCGCCTGTTCTGCGGTGCGTGCTCGACGGCCATCAGGACCGCGCCGCCCCATTCGCCGCCGAGGGCGAGCCCCTGCATCACGCGCAGAGTCAGAAGAAGGATCGGCGCCCAGACGCCAATCCTGTCGTAGTTCGGCAGCAAGCCGATGGCGAAGGTCGCCAGACCCATCATGACCAGCGAGAACAGCAGCATGGATTTGCGTCCAAGCCGGTCGCCGAAATGTCCGAACAGGGCCGCACCGACGATGCGGGCGAGATAGGCCGACGCGAATGTCCCGAACGCCAGCAGGGTACCGACGGTCGCATCGAAGCTCGGAAAGAAGACCTTGTTGAACACGAGCGCCGAAGCCGTGGCGAACACGAAGAGGTCGTACCATTCGACGGTGGTGCCGATGACACTCGCGACGGCGATCTTGCGGACGCTGACTTTTTCTTCGGTCAGCGTTCCGTTAATTGTGAGCTCCATGTCCATGCACCTTCCCCTCGATGTCGCCGTGAACGAACAACGAGACGCCGCCAGGTGCAGACACGCCCGATCGACCTGGCTCGACCGAGAGTCATCCGCCCTGTTGAAAACGGCACCAGAGCACGCGGCCACCGCGTGCGCCGGAGCGCTGAAACGCCCCATTGGTCTGCAAGCTTTCCGGAAGGATGAGAAGGAAACGCTGCTGCGACAAATAGAAAATGCGGATTCCTGTCATAGAAGCGGACTATGCGATGAGTTTTGTGCAGCCGAGCGAGACCGCGCCTGACGTCTGGTTTGCAAAAAGCTGAAGCGATCGAATGCCTTCAATGTCCAGCTCTGCGGCCGCGCAATGATCCTGGCGCCGTATTGCGCGCATTTTGGTCGCGATGCCCATAATTTGACGACACGCAAAAATCAGTTCGTATGTTTCGTATCGAAACTATCTATTTTATCCGGCGCGGCTTTGAGGGTAGCTGGCTGACAATCTATACCTCCTGGCAGATCGTCCGCAGGCACGTCGCCGCGCCGGGCGCGCAATGAAGGGATCGTCATGAATCGTCTGAGCAACATTCGCCCCAATATGTCGAGGCTTTGGGCATCGCTCATGCGGTCTGCCGAGATCGGAAAGACAGCCAAAGGCGGCTTGCGACGGCTCGCCCTGTCCGAAGACGATGCGGTGATGCGGCACGAATTCATTCGGTGGTGCGAGGAGGCCGGGTGCGACGTCCGCATCGACGCGATCGGCAACATCTTCGCCACGCGAAAGGGCGCCGAGCCGGATACCAAATCCGTTCTCGTGGGCAGCCACCTCGACACGCAGGTTCATGGCGGCCGGTTCGACGGCATTCTCGGCGTGCTCGCGGGTCTGGAGCTGGTGCGGACGCTCAACGACCACGGCATTGTCACCAAGCGCCCGATCACGCTGGTCAACTGGACGAACGAGGAAGGCGCACGCTTCGAACCCCCGATGATCGGCTCGGCGGTCTTTACGCGGCAGAAGGCGGTCGAATTCGCCTATTCCCGTTTGGATCGTGACGGTCTTTCCCTAGGCGATGAGCTGGCGCGCATCGGCTTCAAGGGGACCGACGCCGTTTCCGCGGATCGGTTCGACAGTCTCTTCGAACTTCACATCGAGCAGGGGCCGCGACTTGAAGCCGAGGGCAAGCAGGTCGGCATCGTGACCGGAGCGTTCGGCGTGCGCGGGTTCGTTGTCGAGGTTCTCGGTGAGACCGGCCATGTCGGCCCGACGCCGATGCCGGCGCGAAAGAATGCGCTGGTTGGCGCAGCGGAGGTGACGCTCGCAATCAACGAGATTGGCTGGTCCCGTCACGAAACTGGCGGTAAGTCCACGACGATGCGCATCCGTACCGAACCCAACCTGCTGGGCGCCATTCCGGACCATGTGGAAATGACGTGCGACATGCGACACCCCGACGAAAGCGTCGTGATCGCGATGCTGGAGGAATTCAAGGCGAGACTTCCCGCACTCCAGGAACGCTCACGGTGCGAGATTTCCATCAAGGAGAGCTGGTCCTATGGCGGGATGCGCTTCGATGCCGGCTGCGTCGACCTGGTACGTCAGTCGGCCGAGGCGCTCCGATATTCGACCATGGAGATGCTCACGGAAGCCGGCCATGACGCCATGCATGTCGCAGAATATCTGCCGACGGCCATGATCTTCACCCCTTGTGAAGACGGCCTCTCGCACAATGAGGCGGAAAACGTCACGATTGCGGACATCGAGCCGGGCGTAAACGTGCTGATGCAGGCCGTCCTCGAGCGCGCCAACCGTTCCGGCTGAGCGCACTCAACGGGCGGGATGATCCGCGGCAGGTTGCGCGTCGAACAGCTCGTTTTCGTAGATGCTCAGGAACGCGCGTTCGGCGGCGCCGAGCTCGGTGTCCGGATTTGTCAGGAAATAGGCGTCGGCACCCAGCCTGTCCTGCAGCGCGGGAATGAGCCTAAGCTCGTCCGAGCCAAGCGGGCGGGTGGAATCCACCGGCAATATTCCGATGCCGATCCCGGCGGCGATCAGCCGTCGGACCTCCTCCAGATGAGGGCTCTCGCCGACGGTCCAGGTTCCCAGACCGGCGCCGTCGCGCAGTGCGATCATCGGCTCGAGCGCACCGCCGTGCTGGCCGCAGGTGAACGCGACGAAGGCTTCCTGGCGCAATTCCTCCAGGCTCACGTCGGTACGGCCATAGAGCGGATGCGAGGCGCCGCAATAGATGCCGAACTTCTCGCGCAGCACGAATTTGCAGTCCAATCCGGCGAGGGGCTTGGATAGAAGGCAAAAGCCGAAGGGCGCCTGCTTCTGCGCGATCGCCCTTACGATGTCCTGGCTGTTGGCCACATCGATGCGCATGGTGATGGAAGGATGCCGTCGCCGCATCTGACGCAGAGCCTGATCGAGCTGCGGTACGGCAAGATTGGTCACGGTCAGGATCCGCACCTGTCCCGTGAGATCATCCTCTTTGGTGGACAGTCGCTCGCCGATGCGTTCCACTCTCAGAAAGATCTCGGCACATTCCTGTCGGAGTGCTTCGCCCTGGACGGTGAGGACGAATCTGCGGCTGTCGCGCTGGATCAGCTGACAGCCCAACGTCTCCTCCAGCTTCTGGAGCGCGGCAGTCACCGACGGCTGGCGCACGAACAACCGGTCGGCTGCCTTCGTGATGCTGCGTTCTTCCACGATCACGAGAAAGGTCCGCAATAGATTCCAGTTCAAGTGCTGGATACGCGCGTCGCTGCGGGACAATTCACCTGCTCCTGAGCAAAACTGGACCGGAATACTGGCACTTTGCGAGGGAAACGACAAATTGGTATCGGAATGACATGAACAAGCTCTCGGTCGTGATCTTCGCGTCGGTCCTGCTGGTCGGCTTGCTCTTGCTTGCGCTCGGCCTCTTCGACGTCGGCGGCACCGTCGCCTTTCTCGCAAGGGCCGAGCAGACGGAGGCGCGTTTCGCCGGTGCCGTCGTGCGCAGCGGCGGAAATCATGGCGGGACGTTTCTCTATCCGACTTTTCAATTTCAGACGGCGAACGGTCGCTCGATCACGTTCACGTCCTCATCGGGGTCGACCAGCCAGCCCTATGCGGATGGCGAGCGCGTCAGGATCGCCTATGATCCCGGCCGGCCAGAGGATGCGCGGCTGCTGTCGTTCCTGACGCTGTGGATGGTGCCTGTCCTGCTCTGCGGCGCCGGCCTCCTCCTGGCGGGAGGCGCCATTCTCGTTCGCGCCGCCTTAGCGCGGCAGCGCTGAGGGCGCGCCCGAGGCGGGCAGGGCGGCGGCATCCGCCTCGGTCCTGCGGTAGGGCTCTCCGGCCGCATCCAGCACGGGATAGGCGACCGAGCAGATATGCGAGTGGATGCGGCGCAGATCGCGCAGCACGTCGAGATGCAGCGAGGTGGTCTCGATGGTCTCGGGCCGGCCCTCGCGCAGGCGGTCGAGATGGCGTTCGACGGCGGCGAGCTCGGTGTTCTTCAGCGTGGTCTTCTCCACCAGCAGCTTGCGCGCTTCGTTGGCGTCGCCCGACATGAACACGCCGAAGGCGATGCGCAGCGATTCCATCGTGCGCTTGTGGAACGCGGCGAGTTCCTCGGCGCCTTCCGCCGAGAACTGGAAGCGGCGCTTGATCTTCTTGGTCGCAAGCTCGCTCAAGCTCTTGTCGATGATGTCGCCGATATGCTCGAGGTTGATGGCGAAGGAGACGATCTCCATTGCGCGCCGTCCCTCGCTCTCGTCGAGGCTGCCGCGCATGAGCTTGGTCACGTAGAGCTTGATGGCTTCGTCGAGACCGTCGACGGCATTGTCCATCTTCGAGACCTGATCGACCAGCGCGCGGTCGCCGGTCATCATCGCGGTCATCACCTTGCGCAGCATCACCTCGACGAGGTCGCCCATGCGCAGCACTTCGCGGGCGGCGTCGGCAAGCGCCAGCGACGGCGTCTCCAGCGCGCTCTCGTCGAGATATCGCGGCCGGGCCGGGTCTGTCTCCTGCACGCGATCGGGCAGCAGCCGCCTCAACAGGTGCGACATGGTGTCGAGCAACCCGATGAAGACGATGGCGGTGCCGACATTGAAGGCGATATGGAAGACCGCCGTCATCTTCGCGAGATCCGGCTGCCAGGCATGCATGTGATCGGCAATCACCCCGAGGAACGGCACGACGAGGGCGATTCCGGCCACGCGGTTGATGAGATTGCCGACCGGCAGGCGATAGCTCGCGGGATCGTCGCGCCTGGCACCTTCGAACACGGGATTGATGGCGCTGCCGAGATTGGCGCCCAACACCAGGGCCAGTGCGGCGTAAGGCGTGATGAACTGCGAATAGGCCAGCGACATGATTAGCAGCACGCTGGCGACGCTGGAATGCACCGCCCAGGTGACGAGCGCCGCGATGACGATGCAGAGCACGGGATCGCCCGTAATCGCCGACATCATGACGCGGACGCCCGGCGCGTTCTCAGCGGGGGCCAGCGTGTCGAGCAGGATGTGCAGCGACAGCAGCATCAAGCCGAGGCCGATGCAGACGCGGCCGATGTCCTTGATCCGCGAGCGTGGTCCCGAGCGGAAGGCCACGAGGCCGAGCACGAACAGCACGGGGGCCACGGCTGCGATGTTGAACGACAGCACCTGCACGATCAGCGTCGTGCCGACATTGGCGCCCAACATGATAGCGAGCGCCGCGGCGAGGCTGACGAGGCCCTCCGCCGCGAACGAGCTGGTGATCAGCGCAGTTGCCGTGCTGCTCTGGAGCAGCGCGGTGAGCCCGAGGCCGG
Source organism: Bradyrhizobium iriomotense (assembly GCF_018130765.1). Classification (GTDB taxonomy): domain Bacteria; phylum Pseudomonadota; class Alphaproteobacteria; order Rhizobiales; family Xanthobacteraceae; genus Bradyrhizobium; species Bradyrhizobium iriomotense_A. The sequence continues at coordinate 241,098 of NZ_JAFCJZ010000001.1, read as the reverse complement.
CGGCGAAGGCGCTGGCGCGGTTGCTCAGCGCCTTGCCGAGCAGGCGGCGGAGGTCAGGACCGAAGGCGCGCAGGATCCCGCTTTGGACCATATGGAGGCCCCACAGCAGCAGCGCCACGCCGCCCATCAGATCGAGCAGTACCAACGTTCCCATGCTCCGTGTCCGGATTGGAGTCGATTGGTGAGGCTAGCGCCAAATGCTTGAGGATCAAACCATTTGTTGGCGCATCGGCGTTAACACTTGCGCCGGTTGCTCGTTCCCGCGGCGCAATGCCTTGTGAGCAGGCTCACATTGCCGCCCTGAGGGCAGCGAAGCCGCGATCGAGATCGGCCTTGAGGTCGTCGGTGCTCTCGAGTCCGATGTGGAGTCGCAGAGTCGGGCCGCCCGGCGCCCACTTGGTCGCGGTGCGATAGGCGTCGCAATCGAAGGGAATCGCGAGGCTCTCGAAGCCGCCCCAGGAAAAGCCCATGCCGAACAGTTTTAGCGTGTTGAGCATGGTGTCGACGGCGTTCTGCGGTGCCGGCTTCAGCACGATGCTGAACAGGCCCGAGGCGCCGGTGAAGTCGCGCTTCCAGATCGCATGGCCCGGATCGGTCTCGAGCGCCGGATGCAGCACGCGCGCGACCTCGGGACGGCCGGCGAGCCAGCGCGCCATGTCGAGCCCGGAACGATGATGTTGCGCCAGCCGCACCGACAGCGTGCGCAGGCCCCGCAGTGCGAGGAAGACGTCATCGGGGCCCGCGCAGACGCCGAGCAGGCGGATGCCCTCAGTGATCTGCGGCCAGGTCTTGGCGTTGGCCGAGATGGTGCCGAACATGATGTCGGAATGACCGCCGATATATTTGGTGGCGGCCTGCATGCTGATGTCGACGCCCTGTTCGAGCGAACGGTGATAGAGTGGCGTTGCCCAGGTGTTGTCGTCGATGACGAGCGCGCCGCGCCCATCCGCGACCTCAGCGATGGCGCGGACGTCGGGCATCTCGAACGACTGCGAGCCCGGCGCCTCCACCAGCACGGCGCGGGTGTTGGGCTTGAACAGCTTGTCGATGCCGGCGCCGATCAGCGGATCGAAATAGGTGGTCTCGATGCCAAGGCGGGCGAGCATGCCGTTGCAGAAATTGCGCGTGGGCCGATAGACATTGTCGCAGACTAGGATGTGGTCGCCGGTCTTCAGCACCGAGAGCAGGGTGGTGGAGATCGCGGAGAGCCCCGACGGTACGATGCCGACGCCGGCGCATTGCGGCCCCTCCAGCGCCATCAGCGTGTCCTGGAACGCCCTGGTCGTCGGGGTGCCGTGGCGGCCATAGGTGAACTCGCCGCGGTGGGCGTGCAGGTCCTCGGCGGTCGGATAGAGCACGGTCGAGCCGTGGAACACCGGCGGATTGACGAACCCCTTCTGGGCCTTGGTGTCGCGGCCGGAGGTGACCAGCCGGGTCTCGGCCTGCTGTTGGGAGGGGTGCGAGGAATCCATGCTTCTGCTTTCAAAACCGCGTTTCCGCTGGGGCGCCTTGCGCCGCGCGGGCCGGCCGAAAGGCCGCTGCCGTTAATAACAGAACACAGAAGAGTCCCGTCAACCCCTTGACCCGGCTCGCCAGTCGTTCTGTGATGCGCAGGTGCTATTCAGTCGCCGCATGTTGAGGGGCCTGCCGCGACCTTCGATCCATCGTCTGACCGGACCTGGCGCCACGGCCATCATGGCGGGCGCCTGCGGCGGGGATTAAGGTATGGCCTCCCGGGATCGGCGAGTGTTCGGCAAGGTTTCCCAGCATGACTCTTGCAAGGTTATCCCTGGCAGAGACGATCCTGAGACAACATTCCTGACCTTGAGACGACTTTGAAAGGCCTTCAGCCCATGAAACGCGTAACCCTGGCTCTCACTCTCGCTCTCGCCGCCGGCCTGTCCGCCCAGGCCGCCGATGCGCAAACGCTCAAGACCATCAAGGACCGGGGCACGCTGTCCTGCGGCGTCAGCCAGGGCCTGCCGGGGTTCTCCTCGCCCGATGACAAGGGCAACTGGACCGGCCTCGACGTCGACCTCTGCCGCGCGATCGCGGCCGCCATCTTCAACGACCCGACCAAGGTCAAGTTCGTGCCGACCTCGGCCAAGGACCGTTTCACGGCGCTGCAGTCCGGCGAAATCGACGTGCTCTCGCGCAACACCACCTGGACCATCTCGCGCGACACCTCGCTCGGCGCCAACTTCACCGGCGTGACCTATTATGACGGGCAGGGCTTCATGGTGAAGAAGTCGCTCAAGGTGAATTCGGCGCTCGAGCTCAACAGCGCTTCCGTCTGCGTGCAGACCGGCACCACCACCGAGCAGAATCTCGCCGACTACTTCAAGGCCAACAACATGAAGTACGAGGTAATCGCGTTCGGCACCAACGACGAAACCGTCAAGGCCTATGAGGCCGGCCGCTGCGACGTCTTCACCACCGACCAGTCGGGCCTCTACGCCAACCGCCTCAAGCTCGCCAATCCCAACGACCACATGGTGCTCCCCGAGATCATCTCGAAGGAACCGCTCGGCCCGATGGTGCGCCACGGCGACGACCAGTGGTTCGACATCGTGAAATGGACGCTGTTCGCGCTCGTCACCGCCGAAGAGCTCGGCATCACCTCGAAGAACGTCGACGAGAAGGCGAAGCTGGAGAGTCCCGAGCTGAAGCGCGTGCTGGGCAGCGACGGCAATTTCGGCGAACAGCTCGGCCTGACCAAGGACTGGGTGGTGCGGATCGTGAAGGCTACCGGCAATTACGGCGAGGTGTTCGATCGCAACGTCGGCGCCGGCTCGCCGCTCGGCATCGCCCGTGGTCTCAACAATCTCTGGAACAAGGGCGGTCTCCAGTACGCGCCGCCGATCCGGTAATCCTGCTTGATCCGCGGCACGCGGCGATGAGCACCGAGGCTCGAAAACCGCCGGCCCAGATCGCGCTGAAGATCAGGCGCATTCTGGGCGGCAAGGCAGGCTGGAACGGCGTCGCCGTCCAGTTTGCCTTCGCCGCGATCCTGGGCTGGATCGGCTACGAGATCGTCTCCAACGCCCGCGCCAACCTCGAGAACCAGCACATCGCCGCCGGCTTCGGCTTCTTGCGGAACAATGCCGGCTTCGACGTCAACCAGACGCTGATCTCCTATACCGGCTCGGACACGTTCCTGCGCGTGTTCGTGGTCGGGCTTTTGAACACGCTCGTGGTCTCGGTGGTGGGCATCTTTTTCGCCACCGCGATCGGCTTCATCGTCGCGCTGTGCCGGCTGTCGCCGAACTGGCTGCTGTCGCGCGTCGGCGAGATCTATGTCGAGATCATCCGGAACCTGCCGCTGCTGTTCCAGATCCTGTTCTGGTACCTGGCGGTGCTGGCGGCGCTGCCCAATCCAAGGCAGAGCATTTCACTGCTCGGCATCGCCTTCATCAGCAATCGCGGCCTCGTCATTCCCCGTCCGATCGGCGAGAGCGGCTTCGAGCCGTTCCTGGCGATGCTGGTCCTCGGCATCGTCGTCTCGCTGGGCTTGCGCTTCTACGCAAGGCGTGCGCTGTTTCAGCGGGGGCAGGTGATCCGCATCTGGCCCTCCGTGTTGGCCTTGCTGTTCGGGCTTCCGCTGGCGACCATGCTCGTGTTCGGTCTGCCCTTCACTTTCGAGCTGCCGCAGCTCAAGGGGTTCAATTTCGCCGGCGGCTCGCGGATCATCCCGGAATTCGTGGCGCTGACGGTAGCCCTGTCAACCTATACCGCCGCCTTCATCGCCGAGATCGTGCGTGCCGGCATCCTGTCCGTGCACAAGGGACAGATGGAGGCGGGCTCCTCGCTCGGCCTCAGCCGCGGCGCCACGCTCCGGCTGATCGTCGTGCCGCAGGCGATGCGCGTCATCGTGCCGCCGCTGACCAACCAGTATCTCAACCTTACAAAGAACTCCTCGCTGGCGGTCGCGATCGGCTATCCTGACCTCGTCTCCGTGTTCGCCGGCACGTCGCTGAGCCAGACCGGGCAGGCGATCGAGATCATCGCCATGACGATGGGCGTCTATCTCCTGATCTCCCTCGTCACCAGCGCCGTCATGAGCGTCTACGGTTGGCGCGTCAGCCGGAGCCTTGGCGCATGACCTATATCGCCTCATCCTCCTTCGTCCGCCACGATCTGGTCAGCGAGCGTCCCGCGCCGGTGAAGACCACGGGCTTCATCGGCTGGGTGCGGACCCGCCTGTTCAACTCGCCGACCAACATCCTGCTCACGATCCTCGGCGCCTTGCTGCTCTGGTTCACCATCGTTCCCAGCGTGAAGTTCCTGATGGTCGATGCGGTCTGGAGCGGCAACGACCGCACGGCCTGCCTCACTGAGAACGCCGGTTTCGCGGTCGGCGCCTGTTGGCCCTACATCCAGGCCAAGCTGCCGCAATTGATCTACGGCTTCTATCCCGAGGCCGAGCGCTGGCGGGTCAACCTCACGTTCGTCCTCGCGGCGGTCCTGCTGGTGCCGATGCTCGTTCCACGCCTGCCGGCGAAGGGCCTGAACGCCGGCCTGTTCTTCTTCGCCTTTCCCGTCGTCGCATTCTTCCTGCTGCATGGCGGCGGCATCAAGGGCTTTGGCCTGAGCTGGACGGCCGGCTTGCTGGAGCTGTTCGATGACAGCATCATCGGCGCCGGAAACGTCCTGCTCAATCTCAGCAAGACCTCGGCCATCGCGCCGCTGCTGTGGGTCATCGGCAACCTGATCATGCTGGTCGGCACGGCGATCCATTGGCTTGTCTTCCCGCTGATCTGGCTGCGCGACCAGATCCAGGGCTCGGGCCAGTCGGTCTGGGGCGACTTCGCCATCACGACCGTCGTCGCCTCACTGATCGCCTTCATCCTCGGCGGCGGCCTGCGCACCGGATGGCGCGCGTTGGTCTCGAGCATCGCGACCTTCATTGCCATCGCGATCGTGATCAAGCTGATGGGGCTCGATCATGGCGGATTGCCGGTGGTGCAGACCAGCCTGTGGGGCGGGCTGCTGGTGACGCTGGTGGTCTCGGTCACCGGCATCGTCACCTCGCTGCCGATCGGCATCGCGCTCGCGCTCGGTCGGCGCTCGACCATTCCGCTGATCCGGATCTTCTCGATCGCCTTCATCGAGTTCTGGCGCGGCGTGCCGCTGATCACCGTGCTGTTCTTCGCCACCTACATGCTGCCGCTGTTCCTGCCCGGCAATTTCACCGTCGACGGTCTCGTGCGCGCGCTGATCGGCATCGCGCTGTTCACCGGCGCCTATCAGGCCGAGAACGTCCGCGGCGGGCTTGCCGCGATCCCGCGCGGGCAGGGCGAGGCCGCTGCGGCGCTGGGACTGTCCTGGTGGAAGACGACCTCGTTGATCGTGCTGCCGCAGGCGCTGCGCCACGTCATTCCGAACCTCGTCAACAGCTTCATCTCGCTGTTCAAGGACACCTCGCTGGTCTCGATCGTGGCGCTGTTCGACCTCCTGGGCTCGCTGCGCGCCTCGTTCTCGGATCCGAAATGGTCGACGCCATCCACGGCGTTCACGGGCTTTGCCTTCGCCGGGATCATCTACTTCATCTTTTGCTTTGGAATGTCGCGCTACTCGCTGTTCGTCGAGCACCGTCTCAACGCCCACCGCCGCAACTGATCGAGGCCACCATGTCCGACCCCATCGTCAAGATTTCCGGCCTGAACAAATGGTACGGTGAATTTCACGTCCTGCGCGACATCGACCTCGAGGTGAAGAAGGGGGAGCGCATCGTCATCTGCGGACCATCGGGCTCCGGCAAGTCCACGCTGATCCGCTGCATCAATGCGCTGGAGGAATTCCAGGAGGGCGAGATCGTCGTCGACGGCATCGAGCTCGGGCCGAACCTCAAGCACATCGACGCGGTGCGCCGCGAGGTCGGCATGGTGTTCCAGAGCTTCAACCTGTTTCCCCATCTGACGGTTCTGGACAATTGCACGCTGGCGCCGATCTGGGTGCGCAACATCCCCAAGAGGGACGCCGAGGCGACCGCGATGAAGTTCCTGGAGCGGGTCAAGATTCCGCACCAGGCCAACAAGTTTCCCGGCCAGATGTCCGGCGGCCAGCAGCAGCGCGTCGCGATCGCCCGCGCCCTGACTATGAACCCGAAGGTGATGCTGTTCGACGAGCCGACTTCGGCGCTCGACCCCGAGATGGTCAAGGAGGTTCTCGACACCATGGTCGATCTCGCCGAGGAGGGCATGACCATGCTGGTCGTCACCCACGAAATGGGCTTTGCCCGCGAGGTCGCCAACCGTGTCGTGTTCATGGACGCCGGCCAGATCATCGAGGCCAACACCCCGAACGAGTTCTTCGCGGCGCCTCAGCACGCCCGGACGAAACTGTTCCTGAGCCAGATCCTGCGGTGAGCCGCTGCAACCTGGCGGCCCCGCCGGTCTGACCGACCCGCAAGCTTGGCACCATGCGAATCAGCTTGGCTCTCTTCGGACCATTCTCCGGAGAGAAACCTTGCAGAGCAGTCTCGGCGCGCGCGCCCATCAGAACGCGCGATTGCAGCAGAAGTTGAGGGAACAGGCGGACGCCGTCATGTCCTTCGCCATTGAGGCGCTGGGGCAGGGCAGACGTGACGAGACCGAGAATCTCTGCCGCGAGATACTGAAAGAGGTTCCGGATCATTTCCACGCCACGCACCTGCTTGGCCTGCTGGCGTTCGACGGCGGGTGGCTTGAGGACGCGCAATTCCTGCTCGAGCGTGCGACCATGCTCGATCCGCGTTCGCCCGATGCGCACGGCAATCTCGGGGCTGTGTATTTCTCGCTCGAGAAATTCAAGGACGCCCGCGCATGCCAGGAGAAGGCGATTGCGCTGAAGCCGAATTGTCCGATCACCCTGACCAATCTCGGCAATACGATGCTGCACCTTGGCCAGGCCAAAGAGGCGATCGAACTGCACGACCGCGCCATCAGGCTGAAGCCGGACTATGCCGATGCATTCTGCAACCGTGGCATGGCCGAGCTGATGATCGGCCAGTTCGAGCGCGCAGGGAAAGACTTCGATCGCGCCCTATCGCTTCAGCCGCGTCATGCCGAAGCGATCGCCGGCAAGGGCATGGTGAGCCTCGAGCTCAGGCATTTCGAGACGGCGGAAGCCGCCTTCGATGCTGCGCTCGCGCTCAAGCCGGGCTCGCCGAGAATTTTGGTGCAGCGTGGACGGCTCCATCTAACCCTGTGCCGGCTGGAGCAGGCGGCCGCGGATTTCGATGCCGCGCTGGCGCAATCGCCACGGAACGAGCTCGCGCTGTGCTGGAGGGCGCAAGTCGACCTTTTCGTGAGGAACACGGCGGGAGCGATGGCGGCCGCCAAGACTCTGCTCGAAGTCAATCCGCAGTCCGAGGCGGGCATGGCGCTCCTGGCCTATTGCCATGCGAACCAGGGAGACGTCCCGACGGCGCTCGAATATCTCGATGCGGCGCTGGCGATCGCGCCGGACTTTCCCGAGGCCATCGGATACAAGATTTTCGTGCTGGATTATCTGCCGGAGGCCGATTTCGTGGTCCAGCAGGCGGCGCGGAAATATTGGTGGGATCAGATCGGCGCCAAGCTTCCGCAAAGGACCCTGTCGCCGCGCGATCTCGATCCAGACAGACAGATCGTGATCGGATATGTCGCTTCCGAATTCAGGCAGCATTCGGCGGCGTACTCCCTGTTGCCGGTGCTGCGTCATCATGATCACGCCAGGTTCAAGATCGTCTGCTATTCCTGCTGGCCGTTGCAGGACGGGATGACCGAAGAGTTCAAGGCTTGCGCAGACGTCTGGGTCGAGGCCGCGCAGTTTTCGGACGACGAACTGGCCGATCGTATCCAGGCCGACGGAATCGATATTCTGATCGACGTGTCCGGCCATACAACCGGCAGCAGGCTCCATGTGTTCTCCCGGAAGCCGGCTCCTATCCAGGTCACGGGTTTCGGGCACGCCACAGGTACGGGCCTGCAGACCATGGACTATGTGCTCGGGGACCCGATCTTCATTCCGCAATCGGCGCGCCATCTGCTGGCCGAAAAGGTCTATGACCTGCCATGCCTGATCACGATCGATCCCATCCTGGACGTGCCGCCTTCGGAGCTTCCCATGCTCCGCAACGGCTATGTCACCTTCGGCGTGTTCAACCGCATCTTCAAGATCTCGGACGAGGCGATCCGGGTGTGGTCGAAGGTGATGCGCGAGGTGGCGGGATCGAAGATCATCATCAAGAACGGGCTGCTCGACGATCCCATGTTGCGCGACGGCCTGATCGCGCGGTTCGTGGCACACGGTATTGCCGAGGAGAACGTCATCTGCATGGGCACGACGCCGCGCAACGAGCATCTGCGGGCCTTTGCCAATGTTGACATCTCGCTCGATACGTTTCCGCAAAACGGCGGCATCAGCACCTGGGAATCCCTCTATGCGGGTGTGCCTGTTGTCGCCAAGCTCGGCAACGGCTCCTCATCGCGCGCCGGCGGGTCGATCGTGGCGGCCGTCGGTCTTGACGACTGGGTCGCCGAGGACGACGAGGGCTATGCCGCGATCGCGATCAAATATGCCAGCCAGCCCGCTCATCTGGCGAAGTTGCGCGCGGAATTGCCGGCCCAGATCGCGGCTTCGCCCGCCGGCAATGTCGAGATCTACACGCGCAGGGTCGAGGCGGGGTATCGCCAGTTCTGGCGCGACTATTGTGCTTCGGCCTCGGAAAGCGGTGAGGGGGCGTAGCCAGCGGCTGCGCCCTTAGGGCCACACGTGAACACCGGAAAATCCCGGGGGCGCTGCCGGTGGGCCGGCCGGCTGGCCAGGCTTGCGAATCAGTTAGACTCGTTCTGGGCCATCCTCCGGAGAGCAACCTTGCAGAACAGCGGCGCCGGCGCACGCGCATTCCAGAATGCGCGATTGCAGAAGAAATTGATGAAGCAGGCGGACGCCATCATCTCCGCTGCGGCCGCGGCCTATGGCCAGGGAAAATATGCCGAGACCGAAGCGCTCTGCCGTGAGATCCTGAAAGCGCTTCCGGATCATGTCGACGCCATGCACTTGCTCGGGATGTGCGCGCATGACGGCCGGCGCCTCGAGGAGGCGCAGGAGCTGCTCGAGCGCGTGATTGCGCTCGATCCGCGTCTGCACGATGCCCACAACAACCTCGCGACCGTGCATTTCGACCTCGGCAATTTCGAGGAGGCGCGGCGGTGCCAGGAGAAGGCCATCGCGCTGAAGCCGAATTTCGCGGTCGCGCTGACCAATCTCGGCAATACGCTGATGCATCTGGGGCAGTACGAACAGGCGCTCGCGCTGCACGAGCGCGCAATCAAGATCAAGCCGGATTATGCCGATGCGTTCTGCAATCGCGGCATGGTCGAGATGTTGCTGGGACAGATCGAGCGCGCCAAGGAAAGTTTCGATCGCGCCCTGCTGTTTCAGCCGCGGCACGCCGAGGCGATCGTCGGCAACGGCATCATCAGCATGGAGCTCCGGCATCACGAGGAGGCGGCAGCCAAGTTTGCCATGGCGCTCGCGATCAAGCCGGGCTCGCCGAGGATTCTCGCCCAGCGTGGTCGGCTCAGTTACGAGTTGCAGCGCCTGGAGCCGGCGCTTGCGGATTTCGAGGCCGCGCTTGCGATTTCGCCCAAGTTCGAACTGGCTCTCCAGGGCAAGGCACAGGCCTGTCTCGTGATGGGAAAGACCGCGCAGGCGATGGCGGCCGCGACGGCCTTGATCGAGCAAAATCCGCGCTCCGAGCTCGGCTTGGCGTTGATGGGTTTCTGTTATTCGAACCAGGGAGAGATGGACGCCGCGATTGAATATCTCGATCGCGCGCTGGCGATAAAGCCGGACTACGAGGATGCGATCAGGGGCAAGATCTTCTTGCAGGACTACCTCCCCCAGGCCGATTTTGCGCTGCAGCAGGCGGTGCGACGAGATTGGTGGGACTTGATCGGCTCCAAGCTGCCGCGGCGGACACTGCCAAAGCGGCCGCTCGATCCGGACAAGCAGATTGTGGTCGGCTATGTCGCTGCTGAATTCCGCCAACACTCGGCGGGACTCACCTTGCTGCCGGTGCTGCGCCATCACGATCACGCCAACTTCAAGATCATCTGCTACTACTCCTGGCCGGGCGCGGACGAGTACACCGCCATGTTCAAGCAACTGGCGGACGTCTGGGTGGATGCCTGGCAACTTTCGGACGACGAACTCGCCGATCGCATCGAGGCCGACAATGTCGACATCCTGATCGACGTTTCGGGCCACACGAACACTAACAGGCTGCGGGTCTTCGCGCGGAAGCCGGCTCCGATCCAGGCCACCGGCTTCGGACATGCGACGGGCACGGGCATGCAGACCATGGACTACGTGCTCGCGGATCCCGTTTTCATTCCGCCATCGGTCCGGCATCTGTTTCCCGAAAAGATCCACGATCTGCCGTGTCTGATCACGATGGAGCCCGTCGCGGATCTGCAGCCGTCGGAGCTGCCGATGCTGCGCAACGGCTACGTCACCTTCGGCGTGTTCAACCGCATCTACAAGATTTCGGATGATGCGATCCGTGTGTGGTCGCGCCTGATGCGGGAGCTGCCGGGGTCGAGGATTATCGTCAAGCATGGTTTGCTCGACGAACCCTTGCTGCGCGACGGCCTGGTCGCACGCTTCGTCGCGCAGGGAATTGCCGAGGAGAACATCACCTGCCTGGGCTTCACCTCGCGCAACGACCACCTGCTGGCCTTCGCCAATGTCGATATCTCCCTGGATACGTTCCCGCAAAATGGCGGCATCAGCAGCTGGGAATCGCTCTACACGGGTGTTCCCGTGGTGACCAAGCTCGGCAACGGCGCCCCCTCGCGGGCCGGCGCCTCGATCGTGGCTTCTGTCGGTCTAGGCGACTGGGTCGCGGAAGATGACGAGGGCTATATCGAGATCGCCCGGAAATTTGCCTCGCAGCCTGAGCTTCTGGCGAAGTTGCGCGCAGACCTTCCGGCAAAGATTGCAGCCTCGCCCGCCGGCAATGTCGAGGTCTACACGCGTGAGCTCGAAGCCGGTTATCGCCAGTTCTGGCGCGACTATTGTGCTGCGGCCTCGGAAGGCGACGAGGGGGCGTAAACCGGCTGCCCCGGCGCGAACTCGTGGACGCCCGTCCCCGACGTGAGGAGGTTGCCGCCGATCAGACGAACGGCGGCTTGATGTTGCTGCGCTTCTCCAGCCATTCCGGCACCGGCAGGTTCTTGGCGCGCATGAAATCCGCGTTGAACAGCTTGGACTGGTAGCGGCTGCCGGAATCGCACAGCACGGTGACGATGGTCTTGCCCGGCCCGAGCTGCTTGGCGAGGCGCATGGCACCGACAATGTTGATGCCGGTCGAGCCGCCGAGGCACAGGCCTTCGTGCTGGAGCAGGTCGTAGATCACCGACACGGCTTCGGCGTCCGGAATCAGGAAGGCATCGTCGACCTTGGCGGTTTCGATCACGGGCGTGACGCGGCCGAGGCCGATACCCTCGGTGATGGAGTCGCCAGGGGTCGATTTGGCCTGGCCGTTCTTGAACAGCTCGTACATCGCAAACCCCTGCGGATCGGCGCAGGCGTTGACGATGCCCGGGTGCTTCTCCTTGAGATAGCGGCTGACGCCGGCCAATGTGCCGCCGGTGCCGACCGAGCATATGAAGCCGTCGATCTTGCCGCCGGTCTGCTCCCAGATCTCGGGTCCTGTCGACTCGTAATGCGCCTTGGCGTTGTCGAGGTTGTTCCACTGGTCGGCGAACAGCACGCCGTTCGGCTCGGTCTTGCGCAACTCGTCAGCGAGCCTGCGGCCGACATGCTGGTAGTTGTTGGGGTTCGCGAATGGAAGGGCCGGGACCTCGATTAGCTCGGCGCCGCACAGCTTCAGGAAGTCCTTTTTCTCCTGGCTCTGCGTCTCCGGGATCACGATCAGCGTGCGGTAGCCGCGTGCGCTGGCGACGACCGCCAGGCCAATGCCGGTGTTGCCGGCGGTCGCTTCCACCACGAGGCCCCCGGGCTTGAGCTCGCCGCGCTTCTCGGCCTCCAGGATCATCCACTTTCCGGCCCGGTCCTTCACCGACTGGCCGGGATTCATGAATTCGGCCTTGCCAAGGATGGTGCACCCGGTCAATTCCGAGGCGCGCTTGAGCTTGATCAGCGGTGTGTTGCCGATCGCTTCGACAACGTTGGTTCGAATGGTCATGTCGGGGGAAATCACTGGCAAAGGGTTGATCTGATTGGCCAGAACCTAGTGCCTGGGAGGCCAAAGGGGAAGGCTTTTGCGCTGCGGCGAAAGTGGTGGAGGCGGCCCGCGGGCTGGCGATATTCCCGAGCAGAGAACAGCGCGAACGATGCTGGATGCGATCCCGGATAGCGGCAGAATGGATATGCCCTTCGATCGTCGGGACAGGGAAGATATCGGTCGTCGCAAGCAGCTCTCACAGCCAATCTCCACCGCGTGCAAGCCAACTTGGCCGAACGTGGTTCCCGGCATGCGGAACGCGGACATATAAACCTGCGGTGGCCGGGTGTTCGTGCTCGATCGCTGGCCGCCTCGCCAGAGTGGCCGGCTGCGCCTTGGGACGGAGCTGAGGGCCGCGTGCAGCGCGCTGCTGACCGGTGCAGCCGGATCAAGCCACTCTCATCTGGGTGTGGCGCCAATATCACATGAAATCTTGGTAAGCTTGAACGCTCTTTTCGACGTCGTGAAAAGTCGAGAAGTCTCTGCAACACAGGCATATCTTGCATTTGCTTGGTTGTGATGGAAAGGGCGCAGGCGCCGCCATCTCGCACCTGCGGGACTGTCCCGCTGTTCCGCGCCCGGCTAGTATGAAGCCCAAGGTTCCGCAGAAAGCATTACCTGTGAACGAGTTGCCACAAGCCCCCCGACTGTCCCGCTGCGAATCGGTTAATCCGGCTGCGCGGTGGCGGCTTGATCTGCCCGGCGGGGGGTGGATGTGACACAGCATGTTCCGGTGATCGCCGTGCGGCGGTCTTTGGGGTCTGCGTCCCGGACGCGTCGTACAGCGCGCTGGCTTGCCGTGCTGTGCCTCGCCGCAAGTTCAGGCGCATGCGTGCTGACGCAGGATCTTCCCGATCCCGCGCTCGATGTTCCCACCCAGTACAAATATGCCGGGAAGGGGGATGCGCCGCCGTCGCTGGATTGGTGGCGCGGCTTCCGTTCCGCCGAGCTGACGCAGCTGATGGAGGAGGCGCAGACCGTCAATCTCGATATCGCTGCCGCCGTGGCGCGCATCGTCCAGGCGGACGCCCAGGCGCGGCAGGCCGGTGCGGCACTGCTGCCGAACCTGTCGGGAAGCGGATCGGAAACCTATTCGCGCACCTCAGGCTCGTCGTCCTCCGGCCTCACCAATGGCGGGCGCGAAGTCGTCAACTATTCGGCCTCGCTGAGTGCGAGCTACCAGCTCGACTTCTGGGGCCAGAACCGGGATGCGCTGCAGACGGCGGAAGAGACGGCGAATGCCAACCGCTTCGATCGCGACACCGTCGCGCTGACGACGCTCGCCGCCGTCGCCAATGCCTATTTCCAGGTGCTGGCCTCGCAGGATCGCCTGCGTACCGCCCAGAGCAATATCGCGAGCGCGCAGCGCATCCTCGATGCGATCCGGGAGCGCCGCAAGGCCGGCACCGGCACCGACCTCGACGTCGCCCAGCAGGAGAGCGTGCTCGCCAACCAGAAGGCCCTGGTGCCGCCGCTGCGCCAGACGCTGGACCAGAACCGGAATGCGCTCGCCGTGCTGGTGTCGCGGCCGCCGGAAAGTGTGCGCATCGCCGGCGGTTCGCTGAACAGCATCGCGATCCCGCGCGTCACGCCCGGCCTGCCGTCGGAGATCCTGACGCAGCGGCCGGACATCCGCCGGCAGGAGGCGCAGCTTGCGTCGGCGACCGCCAATATCGGCAACGCGCGCGCGCAGTTCTTCCCGACCATCCAGCTCACCGGCAATGGCGGCTATCAGAGCTCGGCGCTGGTCTCGCTGTTTCAGCCGCACGCGGCGTTCTTCCAGCTCGTCGGCAGCGCGACGCAGCCGATCTTCGACGGCGGCAAGATCCTCGGCAATTTCGAATTCGCCAAGGCGCGGCAGGACGAGTTGCTTCAGACCTACCGCAAGACCATCATCCAGTCGTTTGCGGACGTCGACAACGCGCTGTATTCGATCAAGCAGACCACGATCAAGCTACAATTGCAGCGCGATGTCGTTACCTCGTCGAAGCGCGCCTTCGATCTCGCCGAGCAGCAATTGCGCGCCGGCACAGCCGACATCGTGACTGTGCTGAACGTCCAGCAGACACTATTTCAGGCCGAAGACGCGTTGTGGCAGGCCCAACTCGCACGGCTTCTCGCCATCGTCAGCCTGTATCAGGCGCTCGGCGGCGGCTGGGAGCCGCGAATGGAGAAACCGGTCAATGCTCTTTAAGCCGGATACGAAGGAAGGCGCGAAAGAAGGGACGGCGAAGAAATCGCGCGGCCGCGGCTTCGTCATGACCCTGTTCACGCTCGCGATCCTCGGCGGGCTCGGCTATTTCGGATGGACCGTCTGGCATCAGCAGCCACAGCAGGCGAACGGCCGTAACCAGCGGCCCGATCTGCCGGTGCCGGTGCTGGCCGCGACGCCGCGCATCCAGGATGTGCCAGTCTATCTCGACGGCGTCGGCGCGATCCGCGCACTTAACACCGTGACCGTGCGCTCGCAGGTCGACGGCAAGCTGATCGCGGTTAATTTCACCGAAGGCCAGGACGTCAAGAAGGGGGACGTGCTCGGCGAGATCGATCCGGCGATCTATCAGGCGCAGTACGATCAGGCGGTTGCTAAGAAGGCGCAGGACCAGGCCCAGCTCGCCAACCAGCGCATCGACCTTACGCGCTACGAGCAGCTCGCTGCGACCAATGCCGGCTCCAAGCAGCAGGCCGACACCCAGCGCGCGCTGGTCGCGCAGACCGAGGCGCTGGTCAAGGCCGACCAGGCCGCGATCGACAATGCGGCGGCAACGCTGAGCTACACCAAGATCGTGGCGCCGCTGTCGGGGCGCGCCGGCCTGCGCCAGGTCGACCAGGGCAACATCATCCACGCCGCTGACACCACCGGCCTTGTGGTGATCACGCAATTGCAGCCGATCGCGGTGTGGTTCAGCCTGCCGCAGCAGCAGATCATGCGGGTCAATGCGGCAGCGGCGAAGGGGCCGCTCGCGGTCGACGTGTTCGGCAATGACGGCGTCACCGTGATCGACAGCGGCAAGCTGACGGGCATCGACAACCAGGTCGACCAGACCACCGGCACGCTCAGGCTCAAGGCGGAATTCCCCAACGCCAATTACCAGCTCTGGCCTGGCCAGTTCGTCAATGTCCGCCTCAAGGTCGAGACCTTGACGCAGGCGCTGGTGGTGCCGACGTCTGCGGTGCAGCGCGGCCCGGTCGGCACCTTCAGCTATGTCATCGGCGAGGACAATGTCGTCTCCGCCAAGCCGGTGACGGTGACGCAGCAGAACGAGCATGATGCCGTGATCGCCAGTGGCCTGTCGGCGAGCGACAAGGTCGTCACCACGGGCTTTGCCAATCTGTCTGACGGCTCCAAGGTTGTTGTCGGCCGCGACGACCAGACGCCGTCGGCCGATCTCGCCCCGCGCAAGCGCTCGCGCGGTCCGGATGCCCAGAAAAAGGACGGACAAGGCAAGGACGGCGAGTTCCGCGCCAAGCGAAACAGCAGCGAAGGCGACCAGAAGGGACAGACCGGTCCGGCACCGGGGCCGGGGGCATCGGGATCTGGAGCCAAGCAGCCATGATCCCCACAACAGCCGCCTAGGCGGCAGGCGTATTCCATGGGAGTCTCCGAACCCTTCATCCGCCGGCCCATCGCGACCTCGCTGCTCGGTATCGCGCTGCTGATCGGTGGGCTGCTCGGCTATTTCGCGCTGCCGGTCTCGGCGCTGCCGCAGGTCGACTTCCCGACCGTGCAGGTGACGACGCAGCTGCCGGGCGCGAGCCCCGACGTGATCGCCTCGCTGATCACCGCGCCCCTGGAGCGGCAGCTCGGCCAGATTCCGTCGCTGTCGGCGATGAACTCGACAAGCTCGTTCGGCGTCAGCCAGATCTCGCTGCAGTTCGACCTCAATCGCGACATCGACGGGGCGACGCAGGACGTGCAGGCCGCGATCAACGCGGCTGCCGGCGTGCTGCCGAAGACGCTGCCTTACCCGCCGACCTACGCCAAGGTGAACCAGGCGGATGCGCCGGTGATGACGCTGGCGCTGCGCTCGGACACGATCTCGCTGCGGGTGATGAGCGACATCGCCGATACCATCCTGGCGCAACGGTTGAGCCAGATCTCCGGCGTGGGGCGTGTCTCCGTGCTCGGCGGGCTGAAGCCGGCCGTGCGTATCCAGGCCGATCTGGCGCGGCTTGCCGCCTATGGCATCGCCATGGAGGATCTACGCACCGCGATCGCCAATGCCAACGTTTCAGGACCGAAGGGCTCGCTGGACGGCGCGCAGCAATCCTACATCATCGCCGCCAACGACCAGATCGCCGCCGCCGACGCCTACAAGCCTGTTATCATCGCCTATCGCAACGGCTCGCCGGTCACGATCGCCGACGTCGCGCAGATCGTCGACGGCCTCGAGAACGACCGCACCGGCGGCTGGTACCAGGGCACGCCGGCCGTCATCATCGACATCCAGCGCCAGCCCGGCGCCAACGTCATCGACGTCGTGAAACAGATCCGCGCCGAGATCCCGAAGGTGCAGCGCGCGATTCCGGCCGGCGTGAACCTCACCATCGTCTCCGACCGCACCGTGACCATCCGCGCCTCGGTACGCGACGTGCAGTTCACGCTGATCCTCAGCGTCGTGCTGGTGACGCTGGTGGTGCTGCTGTTCCTGCGCTCGCTGCGCGCCACGCTGATCGCGGGCGTCGCGCTGCCGCTGTCGCTGATCACCAGCTTCGGCATCATGTATTTTGCCGGCTTCAGCCTCGACAATCTGTCGCTGATGGCGCTGACGATCGGCACCGGCTTCGTCGTGGACGACGCCATCGTCATGATCGAGAACATCGTTCGCCACATGGAGAACGGCGACGGGCCGATGGAGGCGTCGCTGAAGGGCGCCAGCGAAATCGGCTTCACCGTGATCTCGCTGACGGTGTCTCTGATCGCGGTGTTCATCCCGCTGCTGTTCATGTCGGGCCTGGTCGGCCGCATGTTCCGCGAGTTCGCGCTGACGCTGACGATTGCGGTCGTAACCTCGGCCGTGGTCTCGCTGACGCTGACGCCGATGATGTGCTCGCGGCTGCTCAAGCACGCGCACGAGGAGCTGGCGGTACCGGGCCTCGCCGCCATCAGCCGCTTCATCGACCGCACCGTCGAGTTCTACCACCGCACGCTGCTTGTCGTGTTGCAGCACCAGCGCCTCACGCTGGTCGTGACCTTCGCGACGCTGATTGCGACGCTCGTCCTCTATGTCGTCGCGCCAAAAGGCTTCCTGCCGCTGCAGGACACCGCCTCGATCACAGCGGTGACGGAGGCGGGGCCCGACGTCTCGTTCGCGGAGATGCAGAAGCGTCAGGCCGAGGCGGCCGACGCCATCAAGGCCGATCCTGACGTGGTCGGCGTGGTCTCGGTGATCGGCGCGGGCTCAGTCAACCCGACCACCAATGTCGGGCGTCTGGTCATGACGCTGAAGCCGCGCGGCGAGCGGCGCGACGATGTCGGCGTGGTCGTGACCCGGCTGAAGGAGCGGGTGGCGGGCATCCCCGGCATGACCGTCTATTTCCAGCCGGTGCAGGACGTGCAGATCTCGACCCAGTCGAGCCGCTCGCAATACCAGTACACGCTGACCGGCACCGATGCGGCGTTGGTCAGCGAATGGGCGCGCAAGCTGGTGGCGGAGATGCGGCGCGATCCCCTGTTCCGCGATGTCTCCTCGGAGGCGCAGGAGGGAGGCCTGCGGGCGCAGCTCGACGTCGACCGCACCCGTGCGGGCCAGCTCGGCGTGAGCCTGCAAGGAATCACCGACACGCTGAACGACGCCTTCGCGCAGCGGCAGATCTCGACCATCTACGGCCAGGCCAACCAGTACCGGGTGGTGCTGGAGGCGCTGCCGATGTACCAGCGCGATCCCTCGATCCTGTCAAAACTCTATCTGCCGGGCGCCGCCAGCACGACCGTCGGCGCGCCCAGCGCCCAGGTGCCGCTCTCGGCCGTGGCGACGCTGAAGCGCACCACGGCGCCGCTCGCGATCTCGCACCAGGCGCAATTCCCGTCGATCTCGCTCAGCTTCAACCTCGCGCCGGGCGCCGCGCTCGGCGATGCCGTCGAAGCCGTGAAGACCATCGAGACCCGGATCGGCATGCCCAACAGCATCGTCGGCGTCTACGCGGGCGATGCCGCCGAATTCGCCAAGGCGCTCGCGGGACAGCCCTGGCTGCTGCTCGCCGCCGTCATCACGATCTACATCGTGCTGGGCGTGCTCTATGAGAGCTACATCCACCCGATCACGATCCTGTCGACGCTGCCCTCGGCCGGCGTCGGCGCGATCCTGGCGCTGGTGCTGTGCGGGCAGGACCTCTCGGTGATCGGCCTGATCGGCATCATTCTGTTGATGGGGATCGTCAAGAAGAACGCGATCATGATGATCGACTTCGCGCTCGAGGCCGAGCGCGGGCAGGGGATGTCGCCCAACGAGGCGATCGTGCAGGCGTGCCTCTTGCGTTTCCGTCCGATCATGATGACGACGCTGGCCGCGCTGTTCGGCGCGCTGCCGCTCGCAATCGAAAGCGGCACCGGCGCCGAGCTGCGCTTTCCGCTCGGCATCTCCATCATCGGTGGCCTGCTGCTGAGCCAACTCCTGACGCTCTACACCACACCCGTGATCTATCTTGCGCTCGACCGCATCAACCGCCGCCTCGAGCAGGCGCTGCCGCCGGCCGAATCCGGCGGCCCGCCGGTCGCGGGCGCGACCGAGGGGATGCAGTGATGGCATCGATCTCGGAGCCCTTCATCCGCCGTCCGGTCGCGACCACGCTGCTGTCGATCGGGTTGTTCCTGCTGGGTGTCGTCGCCTACGAGTTCCTGCCCGTCGCATCGGTCCCGAACGTCGACTTTCCCGCGATCTTCGTCTCGGCCAGCCGGCCCGGCGCCGATCCCTCCGTGATGGCCGCGACGGTGGCCTCGCCGTTGGAGCGGCGCCTCGGCGAAATATCGGGCATCAATCAGATCACCTCGACGAGTTCGCTCGGCATCACCAACATCCAGCTCCAGTTCGACATCGGCCGCAACATCGACAAGGCCGCGCGCGACGTGCAGGCGGCGATCAACGCCTCGCTCGTCGACCTGCCGAGCGATCTGCCGACGCTGCCAAAGTTCCGCAAGGCCAACACGGCCGGCGCGCCCGTCTTTGTGCTGGCGCTGACCTCGAAGACGCTGTCGGCGAGCGCGATCTACGACGTCGCCGACACGGTTCTGGCGCAGCGCATCTCGCAGGTGCCCGGTGTCGGCGACGTCACGGTCTCAGGCGCCGACCAGCCGGCGGTGCGGGTGCAGCTCAACCCCGTGGCACTGTCGAACGCCGGCATTGCCACCGACGACGTCCGGACTGCGATCATCAACGCCAATCCGCTCGGCCCCGTCGGCATCTTCAACGGCGAACGCCAGAGCGAGACGCTGTCGCTGAACAAGCAGATGCGCACGGCGAAAGAGTTCCGCGACATCGTCATCAAGAGCTCCAACGGCAATTTCGTCCGGCTCTCCGACGTCGCCGATATCGAGGATTCCGTCCGCAACGCCCGCTCGATCGCCTGGTTCAACAAGCAGCCGGCGGTGCTGATCCAGATCACCAAGCAGGGCGATGCCAACGTCATCGACACCGTCGACCGGGTGAAGGCGCTGATCCCCGAGTTGAAGCAGTGGATCCCCGCCGGCGTCGATATCTCCACCCTGGTGGATCGGACCAGCACGATCCGCGCCAGCGTGCTGGACATGCAATGGACGCTGCTTGCGACCGCGTTCCTCGTGATGGTCGTCGTGTTCGTGTTCCTGAGGCGGATGACGCCGACGATCGCGGCCGGCATCTCGGTGCCGCTGGCGCTGGCCGGCACCTGCGCCGGCATGTGGGTCGCGGGCTTCTCGATCGACAATCTGTCGCTGATGGCGCTCGCCATCTCCGTCGGCTTCGTGGTCGACGACGCCATCGTCATGATCGAGAACATGTTCCGCAATCTCGAGCATGGCATGCGGCCGTTCCAGGCGGCGCAGGAGGGGGCCAAGCAGATCGGCTTCACCGTCGTTTCGATCAGCCTGTCGCTGATCGCGGCGTTCACGCCGCTGATCTTCATGGACGGCATCGTCGGCCGCCTGCTGCGCGAATTCTCGCTGACGCTGACCTTCGCGATCCTGGTCTCGACGCTGGTGTCGCTGACGGTCACGCCGATGATCTGCGCGCATTACATCCGGCAGACCACGTCGGGCACCGCGACGCTGTTCGACCGTGTGATCGAGGGCTGGCTGTCGCGCATCGTCGCCTTCTACGCGCGCACCTTACGGACCGTGCTGGAATATCCGATGCTGACATTGCTGGTGTTCTTCGCCACCATCGGCCTCACTGTGACGCTCTACATCAAGGTCCCCAAGGGCTATTTCCCGACCGATGATTCCGGCTTCGTCATCGGGGCGACGCGCGCCTCAGCCGATATCTCGTTCCAGTCGATGCTCGGCCTGCAGCAGCGGCTCGCCGACATCGTGATGCAGGATCCGGCCGTGGCAGGCATCGGCTCGACCGTCGGCAGCGGAGGCGGGGGGCCGGGCGCGGCGACCTCGAACCGCGGCACCATGTTCATCAGCCTGAAGCCGCCGGAGGAGCGTGATCACGTCTCGACGCAGGTGGTGATCGACCGGCTCCGCCGTGCCTTGTTCCCGGTGCCCGGCATCCGCCTCTTCATGTTCGCCGCCCAGGATGTGCGCGCCGGCGGACGGCAGAGCGATTCCGACTACCAGTACACGCTCTCCTCGACCGATCTCGACCTGCTCCAGAAATGGGCGCCGATTGTCGCCAAGCGCATGGAGAGTGTCGAGGGGATCACCGACATTTCCAGCGACCGCGATCCGGGCGGGCTGCAACTGACCTTGTCCATCGACCGCAAGAAGGCCTCCGCACTCGGCGTCAATGTCCAGGACATCGACAACGCCTTGAACAACGCGTTCTCGCAGCGGCAGATCTCGATCATCTATACCCAGCGCAACCAGTACATGACTGTGCTGGAGATCGACCCGAAATTCCAGGTCGATCCCTCCAACCTCGACCGCATCTATGTCGCCGGCGCAGGCGACGTGCAGGTGCCGCTGTCGGCCGTGGTCCATGCGACGCGCGGGCTCGCCGCGCTCGCGGTCTATCATTCGCAGTCGTTCCCCTCGACGACCGTGTCGTTCAACCTGCTGCCCGATGTGCCGCTCCAGGCTGCCACGCAGAACATCCAGCGCGCGGTCGAGGAGCTGCACATGCCCGAAGGCATCCGCGGCAGCTTCGACGGCAACGCCGGCGATTTCGCCAGGACCAGCGGCCGCCAGCCGCTCTTGATCCTCGGCGCGCTGGTGGCGATGTATATCGTGCTCGGCGTCCTCTATGAGAGCCTTGCCCATCCGCTCACGATCATCTCGACGCTGCCCTCGGCCGGCCTCGGCGCGCTGCTGGCCCTGCAGGTGACCAACACGCCACTGACCGTGATCGCTTTCGTCGGCATCATCCTGCTGATCGGCATCGTCAAGAAGAACGGCATCATGATGGTGGACTTCGCGCTCGACGCCGAGCGCCAGCGCGGCCTGTCTTCGGCGGAGGCGATCTTCGAGGCCTGCCAGGCGCGCTTCCGGCCGATCCTGATGACGACGATGGCGGCGCTGTTCGCCGGCATTCCGCTGGTTATCGCGACCGGTCCCGGCACGGAGCTGCGCCGTCCGCTCGGCATCACCATCATCGGCGGCCTGTTCGTCTCGCAGATCCTGACGCTCTACACCACGCCCGTGATCTACCTCCTGATCGACCGCCTGCGGCGACGGTCAGAGCGGCGTGCGCTGCCCGCGCCCGCGGAATAGGTTGTTGCTGCGCCGCGCGAAGCGTATAGCGGCGACCATGTCGAACCCGTCCGAGACCCCAGCCACTGCGCCCGAGGCGATCCCCGAATGCCCGCACTGCCAGAAGCCGATGCCGCTGTGCATCTGCGACAGTGTCACGCCCATTGAAAACCGGCTTTCGTTGCTGATCCTGCAGCATCCGCAGGAGCAGGACAGGGCGCTCGGCACCGCGCGGCTGCTGGCGAAGCATTTTGCCGATGCCACGGTGCGGGTCGGCCTGTCCTGGCCGAGCCTGTCGAAGGCGCTGGGCCGGCCGGTCGAGAATGCCGCCCGCTGGGGCGTGCTCTATCTCGGCTCGGCCCGTGCGGCCGATCTCGAGGCCGAGGGCGAGATCGTGGCGCTGACCCGCAAGGGCGAGGTCGCGGAGAACCAGCGCGCGATCCTCGGCAAGCTCGAAGGCGTCGTGCTGCTCGACGGCACCTGGAGCCAGGCCAAGGCCTTGTGGTGGCGCAATCCCTGGATGCTGAAATGCCAGCGCGTGATCCTCAACCCGCAGCGTCCCTCGCGCTACGGACGCCTGCGCAAGGAGCCGCGCCGCGACGGCCTCTCGACCATCGAAGCGGCCGCGACGATCCTGGCCGGCCTCGAGCGGCGTCCCGACATCGCCGAGGCACTGCATGCCAGCTTCGAACGGATGCTAACCCGCTACCGCGAGGTCCAGGCCGAGATGCCGGAGCTGGCGCCAAAGCCGGCTCCGAAGAGCCGCCGGCGCGATTTCCGGCGCAGCAAGCGCGCCTGACTTCGGTCCACATCGGAAAGAGGCGATCGCCGCCAAAGTCGGACGAAGGCGGTTGCCTAAGCCATTGATCCCCTATATTGGTCCGCCCTTACGGGGCCACGTGGCGGAGTGGTTACGCAACGGTCTGCAAAACCGTGTACACCAGTT
This sequence comes from Bradyrhizobium iriomotense, assembly GCF_018130765.1. Lineage (GTDB taxonomy): Bacteria > Pseudomonadota > Alphaproteobacteria > Rhizobiales > Xanthobacteraceae > Bradyrhizobium > Bradyrhizobium iriomotense_A. The sequence continues at coordinate 218,106 of NZ_JAFCJZ010000001.1, read as the reverse complement.
CAATTCTGGTCGTGGCCTCCATCGCAAGTCTCTGATCTTCCAGCAAAAATTGAATATCTGCGCGGTTCCGCCGAGGCCGCGCGCGCCGGCAGCCGAGCTGCGCTGCAGGCGCCGCCACCGGGTTTGCCCGGGGCTTGGCGGCCCCCCGATTCAGGCCCTCTGGCATAGACTTCGCATCTGCGAAGTGACGCATCCAAAACCCTGGAGCTGGAGAGCACGTGGGCGACGTCGTTCGATTTGTCCCGAAATCCGAGCTGGAACGGGCCCGCCTCATTGCCGAGGCGCGCGCGATCTATGACAGCATCTTTCCGCCGGCTGCACCCGACCGGGCGCCGCAGCAGGGCGAGGAGCGCGTCAAGACTTGATCGGGGCTGCGCCGGTTCCCCGGGCGCGCGGTGATGCCAAACCGCCCGCAAGGCGGGCGCATCAGGTCACGGCAAGGCGGGCCTCAGCAGGCCGCGTACCAGCCGTCCGGAAACGGCAGCAGGGGCCAGGCGCCCTCATTGTCGTTGGCGGCTTTAGGTGTTGCGTCATACGACCACGAACGGGGCACGAATTCCTCCTCCGGCGCGGTCGTGAAATCTTCAACGATCATGGCGTCCCGGACGGCATCCAGCAGCAAGTTGAATTCGGCTTCGCTCATCACACCCTCGCAGAACGCGGATGGCGCAATGTCGCAAAGCCGGTTTGTCAGCCGATTGAGCCGATCGTTCGCATTTTAACGATCCGGCGATCGGGTCCCGTTTGGTTAGCGATTCCTGAAGAAATCCCCGCGGGAACCTAGGCGTCCGGGGCCCATAGCCAGTGTGAAAGAGATCACATTCCCGGCGATTTATTTCTCCTACCCCTTCGCAACGACCGGCCAACGTGGGCCGGGAACGGGCGGGCAGAACGGGAGACTTGGTCATGAAGACAAGGTTCTTGCGGTTTGCGGGTGTGAAGAGCCGGGCGCGCCGCGCCTCGACGGTCGGGCTGTTCCTGACGCTGTTTGCCTCCGCCGCTCAAGCGCAGCAGGGAACACCCGAACAGCGCCGGGCCTGCACCCCCGACGTCTACCGGCTCTGCGCCGGCGAGATCCCCAACGTCCGCGCCATCACCGCGTGCCTGCGCCGTAACCGATCAAGCTTGAGCGAAGCTTGCCGCAGCGTGTTCGATCAGGCCGGCGGCTGACATAGCTGACCTGTGGGTTTGTGCGCAGCAAGTGGCCCGCACGGGCTCGCGAATCCGGCATAGTCGACCTGTGGATATGCTGCGGACAGCCTGTGGAATGCTGTGGATGCAGCACGCAGATGCGTCGGTCCGCCCCCGTATCTCCGTCGGCAGGCGCCATATCTCTGTCAAATAGCCTCACGAGATGATTTTGAGATCGCGCAGATTGCTGCGCCATCCAGGATGATTTGGTTCCCCCGAATTCGGAATCCCGCACTGGCGGCGCTTTCGTGCATGCGAACAGTTTTTGTGCAGCCGCTTGCCCAAATCGCGGGCCGCCTCCATCCAATTTTTTGTACGCCCGCGGACAAGCTTTCCCGTGCGCTCTGAACCTAGGCTGACCTTCGAGTTCAGCAACATGGCCGAGTTCAGTCACATGGCCATGCCAATTCGAAGGAGCAGCACATGGACAGACGGGTATTGCCCCAGGCGCGGCGGGGAACGGCGCGCGCATCGATGCCGTGGCGCAAGGCCGCGCTCGGCGCGGCCATCGCTTTCGGCCTCGTCGCCGCCGCACCGCTGAGCGCACAGGCCGCAGCGCCCGCCGCCTGCACCGCGCTCCAGGAGAAATATCCGGACTGGAAGGGCAAGACGCTCGTCAACGCCATCAACCCGCACACGCCGGGCTATGAGACCATCGACCCCAAGGATCCCAGCAAATATATCGGCTTCGACATCGATCTCGGCGAAGCCATCGGCGAATGCCTCGGCTTCAAGCTGACCTACAAGCCCGTGGTGTTCGCAGCGCTGCTGACCACGCTCGCCGCCGGCCAGGCCGACATCGTCATCTCCGACATCTACGCCACCAAGGAGCGCGCCAAGGCCGCCGACTTCATCACCTACTCGAAGGTGTTCGACGGCGTACTGGTCGCCAAGGGCAATCCGAAAGGCATCAACGGCATCAACATGTCGATGTGCGGCGCTGCTGCCGCCGAGAACACCGGCTATGTCGAGGTGCCCCTGATCCAGGCGCTGATCCCGGAATGCAAGAAGGCCGGCAAAGCGGAGCCGACCATCCAGCTCTACGACAACAACGCCAACTGCATCCAGGCGATCCTCGCCGGCCGCGCCGACACCTATGTCAACGACGTCAATACGGTCGACAGCGCGGTGAAGGCCTATCCGGACAAGCTGGAGAAGGCGATCGCGGTGACGATCCCGTATTCGGTCGGCATCGCCGTGCCCAAGGACAAGCCGAAATTCCGCGACGCCGTGCTCGCCGCGCTGATCGAGGTGCAGAAGGCCGGCACGCATATGGAGCTTCTGAAGAAGCATGGGCTCGATGTGAACAACTTCAAGGAGCCGGACATCCTGACGGCAGACTGATGTCGCTGTTCCTCCATTACCTCAGCATGCCGTATCTGCTCGAGGGCATCGAGCTCACCCTCGAGGTGACTGCCCTCGGGCTCGGCGGCGGATTGATCCTCGGACTGATCCTCGCCGGCATGCAGCTCTCGCGCTTCTGGCCCCTGGCGGCGATCGCCAGGGCCTACACCGTGATCTTCCGCGGCACGCCGCTGATCCTGCAAATGGTGTTCGCCTACGACGCGCTGCCGCATATCGGCATCAAGCTGCCGGCAGTGCTGGCCGCCGGTCTCGCGCTCGCCTGCAACGAGGCACCGTTCATCGCGGAGATGCTGCGCGCCGGCGTGCTCGGCGTCGATCGCGGGCAGGTGACGGCGGGGCAGGCGCTCGGCATGACACCCCGGATCCTGATGTGGCGGGTGATCGCGCCGCAGGCGATCCGCACCATGATCCCGGCCTTCGGCAACGAGGCGGTGAGTGCGTTGAAAAACTCCTCGCTCGCCTCCGTGGTCGCGGTGCAGGAGCTGACCTTGCGCTCGACCCAGCTGGCGTCCTCCACATTCGACTTCTTCTCGATCTTCTTCGCTTCGGGCCTGCTCTATCTCGTGCTGACCGCGACCATCAGCGGCATTCAGCTTTTCGTCGAATGGCTGCTCGATCTCGACCGCGCGAAAGGGCGTGAGCGCAAGCTCGCCGATTATCTGCCCTGGTGCCGTGTCGACCTTGTCGCCAAGCTGGAACTTGCCGATGCGACCGCCATCGATCCCGAGCCCGCGCAAGCGGAGCTCACGGATACGCCGCCCCTGGCCCTGACTCGCGAGGAACGCGCCCGCCGCACCGCGACGATCGCGCGCAACAACATCGCGGTCGAGGTCAAGGATCTCACCAAGAGCTACGGTCCGCAAAAGGTCCTCGACAGTCTCGACCTCACGGTCCGTGTGGGGGAGGTGGTGGCGCTGCTCGGTCCGAGCGGCTCCGGCAAGAGCACGCTGCTCCGCTGCATCAACCATCTCGAAAACTGGGATGCCGGCACCGTGCGCGTCGGCGGCCGCCGGCTGGGGTTCGGCGAAAACGGCAAGCCGCTGTCACCCCGCGACCTCGCCAATGAGCGGGCCAGCGTTGGCGTCGGCATGGTGTTCCAGCAGTTCAATTTGTTCGTCCATCTCTCGGCGAAGGAGAACATCGCCGGTCCCTTGCGCTGGGTCCACGGCATGACCCGCATCGACGCCGACCGCCGCGCCAGCGAGCTGCTCGACCGCGTCGGGCTGTCACATCGCGCCGATGCGCTGCCGCGGCATCTCTCCGGCGGCCAGCAGCAACGGGTCGCCATCGCCCGCGCGCTGGCGCCGAATCCGAGTGTGCTGCTGCTGGACGAGCCGACCTCGGCGCTCGATCCCGAGCTCGTCAACGAGGTGCTGGAGGTGATCCGGCGTCTCGCCATCGACGACGGCCTCACCATGATCATCTCGACCCACCAGATCCGGTTCGCCGACGAGGTCGCCGACCGCGTCGCTTTCCTGAGCGGTGGCGCGATCATCGAGGAGGGGCCGGCGCACGAGGTGCTCTCGAGCCCGCGCAACGCGCTGACGGCGCGTTTCCTCAACGTGATGGAAGCCGACAAGACTCCGGAGGCAGTGCGATGAGCGTCTCCGCCACAAGGTTCACGACTCCCGAAGAGGCCACCTCATGAAGCATGTCACGCTGCCGGTTTCGCCGAAGACCGTCCACTGGGGCTATTTCTCCAAGAAGGTCACCCCGGCCCTGACGCTGCGCTCCGGCGATCGTGCCACCATCGAGACGCTGACGCATCATGCCAACGACGACTACGAACGCATGATCCAGGGCGATCCCGGCGCCGAGAGCGTGTTCCAGTGGACGCGTGAGCACAAGGCTGTGGCGCGCCGCGGCTCAGGCCCGGTCGAAGGCCCCTTCATCCGCGGCGCAGGCGAGGGCATCGGCGTGCATCTTCTCACCGGGCCGGTCGCGATCGAAGGCGCTGAGCCCGGCGACATTCTCGAAGTGCGCATCCTCGATATCAGGCCGCGGCCGAGCTGCAGCGCCTGCCATGCCGGCCGCTGCTTCGGTTCCAATGTCGCCGCCAACTGGGGCTTTCACTATCACGACCTGATCGAGGAGCCGAAGCCGCGCGAGGTCGTCACCATCTTCGAGCTCGACACCTCAGGCGAGCCCTATGCCAAGGCCGTCTACAACTACGTCTGGACGCCGCAGACCGATCCCGACGGCATCGTGCATCCGACCATCGACTATCCCGGCGTCCGCGTCGATCACGCCACCATCAGGAAACGCGAGAACATCCTCTCCAGCGTGAAGGTGCCCGCACGATTGCATTTCGGCACGATGGGCCTTGCGCCATCCGAAGCCGATTTCGTCAGCTCGATCCCGCCGAGCTACACCGGCGGCAATATCGACGACTGGCGCATCGGCAAGGGCGCGCGGATGTTCTATCCGGTGGCCGTGCCCGGCGCCTATTTCTCGGTCGGCGATCCCCACGCCGCGCAAGGCGACAGCGAGCTCGGCGGCACCGCGATCGAGACCTCGCTGACCGGCGATTTCGAATTCATCCTGCACAAGAAGGCTGATCTGGCCGGCACCCATCTGGAAGGCCTCAACCATCCCATGCTGGAGACCGACCAGGCCTGGTCGTTCTACGGCTTCACCTATCCGAACTATCTCGCGGCCCTCGGCGCCGATGCCCAAACCGAGATTGCCAATCACAGCAGTCTCGACCGTGCGATGCGTGATGCGTTCAGAAAACTCCGCCGGTTCCTGATGACCGTGCACGGCCTCAGCGAGGACGAGGCGATCTCGCTGATGTCGGTCGGCGCGGATTTCGGCGTCACCCAGGTGGTCGATGCCAATTGGGGCGTCCACGGCACGATCCGCAAGAACATGTTTCGATGCGACTGAATCTCTCCACTCGTCATTCCGGGGCGACGCAACGCGTCGAACCCGGAATCCATTTCACCACCGTCTCCTGTGCGCAATGGATTCCGGGTTCGCGCTTGCGCGCGCCCCGGAATGACGAAGGGGGATCGCCAAACTCTAACACTTTGAAGAACAGTCCAATTCCCGGATGAACACTTGACCAACGAACCCCATTTGCGGCCCGTCGCTGCGACGGACGACCGCGTTCGTCTGGCACAGAGGTTGCTTCGATCGACTGCAATCTGGGTCGATCCGATGAGCTTCCGGCCGTTCACGAGCGAATCCTACGCGCAAGACGACCGCCCCGAAGCGTGGCGGGACGTGCTGGCGGCGGTCGGCCTGCAGCCGGCAGGCGGTCATTCCTTCTTTGACGGGCACGCAACCGCCTCGCATCGCCAGGCCGCAGGTGTTGCGCTGACGCGCATGGCCGCGGGCGCGCAGAGCGTCGCGCCGCTCTCGCAAGCCAATGAAGACGTCCCGATCGCGCTGATGCCGGTCGAGGACGGCATGGTGCTCAGAAGCGCCGGCGGTCACCGCATCGTTCCCGTCGGCCATCTCGTGCTGCTGCCGCGCAGCGGCGACTGGAGCATCGTGTTCCAGCGCGACATGCGCGCCATCGTGCTGTCGGTGACCTCGGAGGCGCTGCACGGACGCCTGTCGGGCAAGCCGCGGCTTGGCGAGCCCCGCGTGGTTCCACCGGGGGGCTTTGCCGATGTGTTCGCGCGCATGCTGGATGCGACTGCGCGTACGCTCGACACGTTGAGCGATGCCGAATGGAATTCGCTCGCGCAGTCGCTGGTCGATCTGCTGTTGACGCTCGCGCATCAACTGGCGGCCTCGGCATCCGATGCCGGATCGAGCGCGACGCAGGCCGCGCTGCTGCATCGGATCTGCCAGACCATCGAACGCCGGCTCGACGATCCCGACCTTGTGCCGGCGCGCGTCGCCCAGGCCGAGGGCATTTCCGAGCGTTATCTGCAAAAGCTGTTCGAAACGGTCGGCGACAATTTTACCCACTACGTTCGCGAGCGTCGTCTCCAGCGCGCCTGGGCGGATCTCTCCAACCCGACCGAGGCGCATCGCTCGATCTCGGAGATCGCCTACGCCTATGGCTTCGGCGACTCCGCGCATTTCAGCCGCGCCTTCCGTCATCGCTTCGGCCTGCCGCCGCGCGAGTTTCGACAGCAGGAGGCGGAGCGGGCCACCTCGCAGCATGGCGTCGCCGGTCAGCGCGGCTGGCCACAGGAGGCGCTGGCACAACTCCGCGCACATCAGAGCGTCGAGGCACGCAGCAACGTCGCCTGTGCCGGCGCCGGGGAGCGCACGAGCACGGAGCGCAGGCATCATAATCTCCCGGTCGAGGCCAGCCGCGTTCATTGGGGCTATTTCAGCCGCTCGCTGCCGCCGCAGATCGAGATCGCATCGGGCGATACCATCACCATCGAGACCTTGACGCAGCACGCCTCTGACGCCCCTGACATGATGATCGCCGGCGATGCCGCCGCCGAAAGCGTGTTCGGCTGGACGCGGGACAAGAAGAACGTCGATCGCCGCGGCGCAGGCCCCATGGACGCCAGCGTGTTCGGCCGGGGTGCCGGCGAGGGGTTCGGCGTGCACATTTGCACGGGGCCTGTCGCGGTGAAGGACGCCCAGCCCGGCGACGTGCTTGAGGTGCGCATCCTCGATATCGTGCCGCGGGCGAGCCGAAGCCCGAACCATGCCGGGCGCGTGTTCGGCTCCTCGGTGGCGGCCTGGTGGGGCTATCACTACAACGAGTTTCTCAGCGGTCCCAAGCCGCGCGAGGCCGTGACCATTTACGAGATCTTCGACGATGTGGACGCGCCGCACGCCCGCGCGCTCTATTCCTATCGCTGGGAGCCGCAGACCGATCCCTTCGGCGTGGTGCATGCCACCTACGACTATCCCGGCGTTCCCGTCGCACCCGGTACGGTCAAGCGCCGGCACGCCGTGCTCGACGGCATCCGCATTCCCTTGCGGCCGCATTTCGGCGTGATCGCGGTGGCGCCGCGCGAAGTCGATTTTGTCGATTCCGTGCCGCCGTCCTATTTCGGCGGCAATCTCGACAATTGGCGGCTGGGGAAGGGAGCGACCGTCTATCTTCCGGTCTCCGTGCCCGGCGCGCTGCTGTCGGTCGGCGATCCCCACGCCGCGCAGGGCGACGGCGAGCTCAGCGGCACCGCGATCGAATGCTCAATGACCGGCACCTTCGAGGTGATCCTGCACAAGAAGGCCGATCTCGCCGGGCGTCCCTTCGCCGATCTCTCTTACCCTCTGATCGAGACCGAGACCGACTGGGTGCTGACCGGCTTCAGCCACCCAAATTACCTCGCCGAGTTCGGCGCGCAGGGGCAGAGCGAGGTCTATGCAAAGTCCTCGCTCGACCTCGCCATGAAGGATGCGTTCCGCAAGATGCGGCGCTTCCTGATGAACACCAAAGGGCTCAGTGAGGACGAGGCGATCGCCTTGATGTCGGCCGCCGTCGATTTCGGCGTGACGCAAGTCGTCGACGGCAATTGGGGCGTGCACGCCATTCTCAGCAAGCGCCTGTTCCAGGACGCATCGTAACAAGGACAACTCAAGTGAAATTCCACATGATCAGCGGCGGCCCGAAGCCGGTCGCGCCCTTTAGCCACGCGGTGGAGACCGACGGCTTTGTTTTCGTCACCGGCCAGATGCCGGATACGCCCGAGATGCCGGGCGTGCTGCCCGACGGCATCGTCGCGCAGACCCGCGCGGTGATGGAGAACCTGAAGGTCGTTCTGGCGGGCCTCGATCTCGGCCTCGAGCACGTCGTGATGGCGCGCATCTATCTGACGCGTTTCAAGGAGGATTACGCAGCGATGAACGAGACTTATCGCACGTATTTCGCGCCCGGCTGCCTGCCAGCCCGCACCTGTGTCGGCGTCACCGGCCTTGCCTATGACGCGCTGATCGAGATCGACCTGGTGTGCCGGCGGCCGTGAGGCGAGCCTTTCGTAGCCCGGATGAGCGAAGCGATATCCGGGGCCGCCGCTCGCACGAATCCCGGATGTCGCTTCGCTCATCCGGGCTACAAGCCCTTGCGTTGCCCGCCGGCCAAAACACACAACCTGCAGGTCCATCCGCAACCTCAAAAATATTCCACTTTACCGAAATTCGGCTTTGGCGTATTCCTGCGCCACCTCATCCCGGTCAGAGGGGCGTATCGCGATCGTCACGAAACGTGGGGCGAGCGGCGGTGGACGCTAGTCACATCGGCGCGACAGGCATCGCAGGGCGGGCAACCGTGAGCGAAGGCCATCGCGCACACGACCGGTGTAATCTAGCGTACGGCAAAACCGTGTCGTCCTGGCGCCCGGGGTCTGTGCGCCAAGTCTTGCGGTGATGCGTCGGCCCGACCGGGCACGTGCATCAGCGATCTGCAAGGCGACGGGGGCAATAGTGCATCGCTCCCCGGGGAGAGCACGGCATAAGCCGTCAAACCACTGCGCAGGGAAGGCCGGTTGTTCAGGCTTCACCTGTATGCCGCTGTGCAGCCTCTTGTAGCGCAATCTTCGCACAGTGGACCGTGGGTGCCCGGCCGGCACCCGGTCTTCCCTGCGCCTTCTGACAGAGGAGGGTGTCGTAGCAAAGCTCGGGCAGAGTGAGCCGCGAGGATGCGAAGTCGTGTCTGCGAGTTGGGACCTAATAGGTATGGCACAGTATTTCCCCTTGCTCCGTCATTGCGAGCGCAGCGCTTCACGCTGCAGCACGTCCGGGACAGCGCGCAGCAAACGGCGTGGCCAAACACTCCCGCCATTTTCATCTCAAATTGCAACCCGCGCGTGCAAGAAGTCTTGATTGGCCGTGAGCTAGGGGTGATTGCCGTCCTTGAACGCGGGCCCTGCCGGCAGCGACTAACCTACAGAGTGCATAGGGATCAGTGGAACGTGATCGAGCCTCCTCTTCCTAAAGTACCAAAATGGTGCTTTAGTGCTTTCCATGAGCCAGTCGCCCCGAAACGCGCCATCCGCGCTGCGTTACAGGCTTGCCCCTGACCCGGCCGCCAAGGCCGCCATCGAGGCGACGTTTAGGGCTTATGACCGCATGATGGAGATTCTCGACGAGGTGGCGCGGACCCATAACGTGGGGTCCAACGTCGTCCTGCTCCATGCCCATGCCTATGAGCCGATCCGCAAGGAAACTGCACTGCCGTCGCGGTTGGTGACGCTGGGCCTGCGCGACCGCGCGGAATATCGCGTAGCGCAAGGGCGCCGCCTGCCGCTCGACGACAAGCTCGCCAAGATCAAGGGGCCCGCCACCATTTCGATTGCGACCGTGCAAGGGCGCTTCAGCGTGCCCTTCGACTACGCCGGCTATGCCGAGGGCTGGGGGCAAAGCGTGCCCGCGCACCTCATCCGCACCGACGACGGTTTCGAAGTTCACTACGGCGTCACGCCGAACAGCCTGCCAGAGGAGGAGAACGCCATGGATACCATCGCTGCCGCCCCCGACAACTTCCTGTCCCGGGTCGGGCGCCTGATCGCCGGGATCGCCTATGACGCGATCGAGCAGGCGGAAGGCAAGAACAAGCTCAAGGTGGTCGGACAGGCCATCCGCGAGATCGAGCGGGCGGAAAGCGAGGCGCGCGACGCGCTCGCGGCCGCGCGCGCCGAGGAGTACCGCCTCAACGCGCGCCGCACCGAGATCGAGCGCGAGATGACCGATCTCGCCGCCAAGATCGAGGGCGCAGTCGCCGATGGCCGCGACGATCTCGCTCGTGCCGGCATCGCGCGGCAGATGGACCTGGAGGCGCAGTTCGAGGTGCTCTCCCGTGCCGTCGACGAGAACAACGAGAAGATCGAGCAATGCGTGACCTCGCTGCGCGCGGTGCTGTCGGCGCTCCAGGATGCCGAGCAGCGCCGCGCCGATCTCGAAAAGAGCGAGGCGCATGCGAGCCATCAGGCCTCGACGTCGCCCCGGAAGTCGGGCGGGGCTTCCGCAGCAGCCAAGGCCTTGCGGGCGGGCAGGGCGGTGGCACGGGCGACCGGCGTGCCGGCCTCCATCCCGTACTCAAGCGACATCGACGAGCTCAGCACGTTGCATCGCGACAAGGAGATTGCAGCGAGGCTGGCGCGGCTGAAGTCGCGCTCCTGAGTGCCGTGTCATGAGCGCATTGCTCGAACACGTCATGTCGCCCGAGGTCAGGCCGTTCGCGATCGCGGCGGCCATGATCGTCATCGTCGGCTCGCTTGAGGTGGTCACGATGCTGATCGGGGCTTCCCTGAGCGAGATGCTTGGCACCAGCTTCGATTTCAGCCATCCCAGCGACAACGGCGTGCTCAACGCCATCTCCTGGATCAATGTCGGCGGCGTGCCGCTGCTGATCTTCCTGCTGCTGGTGCTTGGCGCCTTCTCCATCACCGGCTTCCTGATCCAGGACATCGCGCGAATGGTGGCCGGCCCCTTGCCGGCAACGGTCGCCTCGGTCGGGGCGGTTGTCGTCTCGGTTCCGCTGGTCCGCGCCGCCAGCGGCGCGATCGCGCGGGTCATTCCCAAGGATGAGAGCTACGCCGTTGGCCTCGGCGATCTCGTCGGCCGCGTCGGCGAGGTCGTCATCGGTCCGCTCGACCAGGGGCCGCCCGGCCGCGTCAGCGTCGCCGACATCCATGGCAACCGCCATTTCGTCTGGGCGGTCGCCGCACCGTCATCATCGCCCCTGCCGCAGGGAACTATGGTCCTGCTGGTCGATCGCGTCGACACGCGCTTCGTGGCGGTCAGGGCCGAGGATGAACTCAAACCGTCCAAGCCGTCTCTAAGCAGCAGCTAAGTCATTCATTGGAGAAAGTCATGTTCGACATCGCAGTCCCGGCCATGATCGGCGTCGCGCTGATCGTCGTCCTCGGGATCGTCTTCACCATTCTCTACAAACGCGCCACGCGTGACGAGGCCTTTGTGCGTACTGGCCTCGGCGGCAAGAAGGTCGTGCTCGACGGCGGCGCCATGATCCTGCCGATCTTCCACTCCTATGCCAGCGTCAACCTGAAGACGCTGCGGCTCACCGTCGAGCGCAAGGAGCGGGAATCCCTGATCACCAAGGACCGCCTCCGCGTCGACATCGTCGCCGAATTCTACGTCCGCGTCCGCCCCGATGAAGAGAGCATTGCGCTCGCGAGCCAGACCCTGGGCGCGCTGACCAATGATGCGGAAGCCCTGCGCAACCAGGTCGAGGCGAAATTCGTCGACGGCCTGCGCTCTGTGGCCGCGACCATGAGCATTCTCGAGCTTCAGGAGAAGCGCTCGGACTTCGTCAAGCACGTGCAGTCAACAGTTGAGTCCGACGTGAAATCGAACGGGCTCGAACTTGAATCGGTGTCGCTGACGAAACTCGACCAGACCGACGTCAAATTCTTCAACCCGGAGAATTTCTTCGACGCCGAAGGTCTGACCCAGCTCAAGACCGTCACCGAGACCCGCCGGCGCGACCGCAACGCCATCGTGCGCGACAACGAGGTGGCGATTGCGCAAAAGGACCTCGAGGCGCGGCAGCAGACGCTCGGGATCGAGCGGACCAAGAAGGAGGCCGAGCTGTCGCAGGAACGCGACATCGCCAACAAGACCGCGAGCACTCGCGCCGAGGTCGCAACCGCCACGCAGACGGCACGCCTGACCGAGGAGAACGCCCGTATCGATACCGACCGCGCGGTCGCCGAGAAGGAAGCTGGTGCCAAGCAGGTCAAGGAAACCGCTGTGATCGAGTCGGATCTGGCGATCAACAAGCGCAAGACCGACGCACAACGCGAAATCCAGATCGCGACGCAGGAGAACGAAATCCAGATTGCCGCCAAGAGCAAACAGACCTCGGAAGCCGTGGCCGAGGCCAAGACCGCCGAAGCAATTGCCGTCTCTGCGGAGGAAAAGGTCGTCACCGCGCGCGCCGTCGAGGTCGCCGATCGCGCCCGTCTCACCCAGGTGCTCGCTGCGCGCACCGAGGCCGAGCGCAAATCGACCGAGCTGATCGTCGCGGCCGAAGCCGAGAAGAAGGCCTCGCTCGATCGCGCCGAGGCCGTCAAGACGCTGGCCACAGCGGAAGCCGAGTCCAACAAGATCAAGGCGGTCGGTGTCCGCAACATCGGCGAGGCGGAAGCTGCCGTCATCACCATGAAGAACGAGGCGCAGAACAAGCTCGGCAGCAACGTCATCGATTTCGAGATCGCCAAGAAGCGGATCGAGACCATGCCCTCGGCACTCGCCGAGATGGTGAAGCCGATCGCCAACCTCAAGGACGTCCGCATCCTGCACACCGGCGGTGCGTTCGGCGGCAATGGCGCAGGTAGCGGCAATGTCGGCTTCGGCGAAGGCCTTGCCGGCGAGCTGCTCAAGGTGCACGCGCTGCGTCCGATGATCGACGAGATCCTGCGCCAGAGCGGCTTTGCGCCGGGCGATGATCCCGTGAAGGCGCTGGTCGGCGCCGTGACCGGCAAGAGCAACGGCGCCGCAGTGCCGGTGCCCGCGCCGGAGAAGACAAACAGCGCCGATCTATGAATGACGGTTCATTGCTGCTGAGAATTCGAAACGATAAGAACAGGCTCGTTGCGCGTCTCGCGTCGCGCAACGTCCCGGAGTGCGGATCGATCGCGTGTTGAATCCGTCGATCGCACTCCGGACAACTCTTTGAGGCAACGCCGTTCGTTGCCGCGGCGCCTGCGCCGATCGACGTCAGGCGCTTCCAGCCTGTTTCGATCGGGAGCATTTCACATGAAGTATTTTCTGTCCGGACTGATCGCGATCGGTCTTTCGATCGCAGCCACGGCGTCGTTTGCTGCCGACGCCCGCAACGTCACCGTCGTCAACGAGACCGGCTATGCCATCAAATTCCTCGGCTTCAACGCGCCGGACGATGGCCTGGACGAATGGGAGAACGAGCTCGACAAGGTTTTGCAGAACCAGGCGAGCACCTATGTCGAGTTCGATGATGATGATGAGGGGTGTGTCTGGAACATCCGCGTCGACTGGCAGAACTATGACGAGGCGGTGCTCTGGAAGAACGTCAACCTCTGCAAGTTCACCGCGCTCCGGCTGCGCTACGACTCCGGCACCAAGACCACGTCGTTCGTCGCCGAATAGTTTTCGTTCGGCACATGGCCCGGAGGAGGGGCCGGCCTCGGCCTTTCCTCGGATGCGTTGCGGAAGATGACGAATTCGTCCTTTGCAAGCGCAACCAGCTTTGTTATACGCACCCGCGCGCGGACGACAGTTCGCCCTTTTCCTCGGTAGCTCAGCGGTAGAGCATCCGACTGTTAATCGGATGGTCGCTGGTTCGAATCCAGCCCGGGGAGCCAAGTTCCGCTGTAGATTCATTGACTTGTGAGCGTTCGCTGATGCGACGCGCGATGTCGCTCAAGTCGTCCCTGAAGACCTGGCGTGCCCGATCGCCGCAGAATCGCGTTCAAGCGGTTGTGTCCGGCAGCGCCATCGCAGCCGTCGGGACGGCACCAAATCGACTTAATTCAAATCGAGCTTTGCAGAGCCGGACTCTTACGGAGCTGATTCCCATGCCCGACATCCAGATCGACCGCGCCCAACTGGCTCCCTCGATTCTGCCGGCCGACGTTCCCGAGCTCAGCGACGACGAATGCCTCGCCTGCCTCAAGCGTGCGGTCGAGACCCCCGATTCGGCGCGGCTGGATGAGGTCGCCGCTCTGATCGGCCGCCTCGCGGTGACGATCGAATAGTTCGTCCTTTTCCCTGATGCGGCGAGTTACGGCAGCCTTGGCCGGCCAAGGCCAACGGCCATGTTGCGTTTTCGCCGGGCATGTTCCAAAGATGCCGCCAACTTCCGTCCGCGGCATCGTCCGCATTTCAGGGTCCGCAAATGTCCGGTTTCTCGACCGCGCGCCTCAAAATGGTCGATGGCCAGGTGCGCACCAATGACGTCACCGATCGCCGAATTCTCGATGCCATGCTCACGGTTCCGCGCGAGGCCTTCGTGCCGGCGAGCCGGCAGGCGTTGGCCTATCTCGACCTCGACCTCGATGTGAGCGAGGGCGCTACCAAGCGGTTCCTGATCAAGCCGCAGCTGACTGGAAAACTGCTCCAGGCCGCCGAGATCGGCGAGGGCGACAGCGTCCTGGTCGTCGGCTGCGCCACGGGCTATCTCGCCGCGCTGGCGGCCAAGCTGGCGCGTCAGGTCAGCGCGACGGAATGCGATTCGGCCCTGGCCACGAAGGCCAAGGAGGCCTTTGCCACCCTTGGGCTTGCCAATGTCACCTGCAAGGCCGCTCCCTGCACTGCGGGCGATCCGTCTGCCGCCCCGTATGATGTGATCATCCTCAATGGCGCCGCCGAGGTGACGCCGGACGGGCTGTTCGGGCAGCTCAAGGAGGGCGGGCGTCTGGTGGGGGTATCAGCCGAATCGCGGCCGCCGCGGGCGATGATCGTGACCCGTACACACGGGGAATTCGGCCATCGGGCGCTGTTCGACGCCACAGCTCCGGTCCTTCCCGGGCTGGAACGGGCCGCCGCCTTCGTCTTCTGACGGCCCAAAGCCCGTTAAAATCCCGTTCTGAATCAGAAGTGTGGCCGGGATGCTGCACGTGAAGAGTTTCCACCGGGAACTGCCTTGAGGTAGTTCCGCCGCGCCAATTCGCGTCCTATGTTGCGGCGGGGCAACGACTCCACTCGATAGGCGGAAACCCAGCTCGCGGGCACGAGCCGGGCGTTAGAATGAACGGAAATTTTGGGATGCATGGGGTGAAGCTCTTCACCGGAGCTGCGGTTTCGGTCCTGCTGCTGGCACTGGCCGGGCCGACGCCTGCCTTGGCGGATACGATCGAGGCCGCCTTGGTGCGCGCCTATCAGAACAATCCGCAGCTCAACGCACAGCGCGCCCAGGTGCGCTCGACCGACGAGAACGTGCCGCAGGCTTTGTCCGGCTATCGGCCCAAGGTCGCGCTGACTGCCAGCGGTGGCTATCAATATACGGATTTGCAGAGTGGCGTGGGGAGTAACTCAATCCACGGATCCGTGTTGCCTCGCAGCGCTGGAATTACCGCTTCGCAGACGCTCTACAATGGCAACCAGACTGCCAACCGAACGCGGGCGGCGGAGAGTCAGGTATCCGGTGCCCGCGAAGCGCTGCGCAGCCTCGATCAAACCGTGCTGCTCCAGGCCGCCACGACCTACATGGATTATCTGCGCGATTCCGCCACGCTGGAAGTCCAGCGCAGCAACGTGCGCGTGCTCGAGCAGACGCTGAAGCAGACCCGTGATCGTTTCAACGTCGGCGAAGTGACGCGCACCGACGTCGCGCAATCGGAAGCGCAACTGGCTGCCGGCAAGACGCAGGCGCTCACCGCGGAGGCGAATCTCACCACGACGCGGGCGAACTTCCGCCGCATCATCGGCAACGAGCCGACGAACCTCGCACCGGGCTCGCCGGTCGACCGCTTCCTGCCGGCAACGCTCGCTTCGGCCGTCGAGCTCGGCTTGGTCGAGCATCCCAACGTCACGGCCGCAATGTATGGCATCGACGTCAATTTCTTGCAGGTCAAAGTCGCTGAAGGTGCGTTGCTGCCGACGGTTACGATCCAGGCATCGGCCACGCAGTCCAACGAACAGTCCTTGATTCAGTTGCGCTCGTTCAACGCATCCGCGATCGCGCAGGTCTCGGTGCCGATTTATCAGGGCGGTAGCGAATATTCGCTGATCCGCCAATCCAAGGAAAACCTGGCGCAGCAGCGTCTCAACCTTGAAACCACGCGCGACCAGACTCGTGCGAACGTGGTGCAGTTCTGGGGGACGTTGCAGGCCGGCAAGGCCCAGGTGCAGTCCGCGCAGGCGCAGGTGACGGCATCCGAGATCGCACTCAACGGTGTGCGCGAGGAAGCCAAGGCCGGTCAGCGCACCACGCTCGACGTGCTCAATGCGCAGCAGGCGCTGGTCAATGCGCGCGTCGCATTGGTGACCGCGCAGCACGACCGCGTGGTGGCATCCTATAACGTCCTCGCCGCCGTCGGCCGCCTGGCGCCCCAGGTGCTCGGTCTTGCGACCACGGTCTACGATGCCAGCGTTCACTACCATCAGGTCCGCGACAGCTGGGGCGGCGTACGTACGCCTGACGGTCGCTGAAGTCCCGTAGTCATCCGGTCGGCCTCGCGAACAATTGCGGCCGACCGGTGCTTTGCTTGCAATCACCAAAATCCCTGACATAGCCTTGCCATGAAGATGCGGATCGATTCGCTCCGCAACTGATGTCGTATGCGTAAAGCTTGAGTGCCGAGGGCAGGGGCGCACCGTCGCACGTTGAGCCGTGATCTGGGGACAAGTCGGTCTGCCGCGGCGAAAATGTCGGGGGGCTCGTCGCGGAACCGGCCAATCCTGTCGTGCTTGGTGTAAAACAACGCATGCGAGGGCGTTGATGATGTGGAGTCGGAGATGACGCAGCCTGCAAAGGTCACAGAACCCTCCATGGAGGAGATTCTGGCCTCGATCCGGCGCATCATTGCCGACGATGAGGCCAAGCCGCCGCCGGCCGAAGCTGCGAAGCCCGAGAAGGCTGCAGCGCCCGCCGCGCCGCCGCCGAAGCCGATGAATGACATTCCGCCATCCAAGGTCGCACCGCCAAAACCCGCCACCGAGAAGCCCGCACCACCTCCGGCTGCGAAGCCGGCTCCGGCACCGCCGCCGCCCGCGCCCGCCGCGGATGCCGGACCGAACAGCCAGGACGATATCGACGCGCTGCTGGCCGGGCTCGATGCGGCGACGCCTGCGCCCGAGGTCCGTGCTCCAGAGCCGGAGCCCGAGCCTGAGCCGGACGTACTCGAATTGACCGACGAGATGGCGATGGACCCGGCGCCGACACCGCCTCCGCCGCCACCGAGCTTCCGCAAGGTCGAGCCGCGCGACGATCTCGAATTCGCCGAATCGCCGCCACCACGTCCGACGCCTCCGCCGTCCTACGCGCCGGTCGACTTCGATGCCCCGCCGCTGCCGCCGCAGCAGCCGATTCTGGCGCAATCGACCGTCTCCGCGGTCGAATCCGCCTTCAACTCCCTGGCCCATACGGTCCTCAGCAGCAATGCGCGGACCCTGGAGGATCTGGTCAAGGAGATGCTGCGTCCGATGCTGAAGTCCTGGCTCGACGACAACCTGCCGGGCCTGGTTGAACGCATCGTGAAGGCCGAAATCGAGCGCGTCTCGCGCGGCGGCAGGTAAAGCCGGCCGCCAGGCCCTCATAAAGCCCCGCTTGCGGGTAATATTCGGCCATCCGACCGGGCCGGAAAGCGCTGTAGCCGCCTCGTTTTCCCCTGACCTTTTCGTTGACTTGGCCCCCGCGCGCGGCTTTCTAGCAGCCCCATGATCGAGAAAAATTACCAGCCCGCCGATATCGAAGCCCGCATGTCCGTGGTGTGGGAGGACAGCCGTGCCTTCAAGGCCGGCCGTCCCGACCGCCGAGACACAGTGCCATTCACCATTGTGATCCCGCCGCCGAACGTGACGGGCTCGCTGCACATGGGCCACGCCCTCAACAACACGCTCCAGGACATCCTGTGCCGGTTCGAGCGCATGCGCGGCCGCGACGTGCTGTGGCAGCCCGGCACCGACCATGCCGGCATCGCCACCCAGATGGTGGTCGAGCGGCAGCTGATGGAGCGCCAGCAGCCGGGCCGCCGCGAGATGGGCCGCGAGAAGTTTCTGGAGCGGGTCTGGCAGTGGAAGGCCGAGAGCGGCGACACCATCATCAACCAGCTCAAGCGGCTCGGCGCATCCTGCGACTGGTCGCGCGAGCGCTTCACCATGGACGAGGGCCTGTCGAAGGCCGTCGTCAAGGTGTTCGTCGAGCTGCACCGAGACGGCTTGATCTACAAGGACAAGCGGCTGGTGAACTGGGACACCAAGCTCTTGACCGCGATCTCCGATCTCGAAGTGCAGCAGACCGAGGTCAAGGGCAGCCTCTGGTATCTGCGCTATCCGATCGAGGGCAAGACGTTCAGCCCCGAGGATCCCACGACCTTCATCGTCGTCGCCACGACGCGCCCGGAAACCATGCTCGGCGATACCGGCGTTGCCGTGCATCCCGAGGACGAGCGCTATCAGAAGCTGGTCGGCAAGAACGTCGTCCTGCCGCTGGTCGGCCGCAAGATCAAAATTGTCGCCGATGAGTATTCCGATCCCGAGAAGGGCTCGGGCGCGGTCAAGGTGACGCCGGCGCACGACTTCAACGATTTCGAGGTCGGCAATCGCCACGGCCTGCGCCGCATCAGCGTGCTCGACAAGGAAGGCTGCCTCGATCTCCTCGACAACGAGGATTACCTGCGCGACCTGCCGGAAGGCGCTGGGCAATTTGCCGAGGAGTTCAACAAGGTCGATCGCTTCGCAGCGCGCAAGCGCATCGTCGAGCGTCTGGAATCCTTTGGCTTCGTCGAGCGCATCGAGCCGCACACCCATATGGTGCCGCACGGCGACCGCTCGAACAGCGTGATCGAGCCGTACCTGACCGACCAGTGGTACGTCGACGCCAAGACGCTGGCGAAGCCGGCGATCGCCGCGGTGCGTTCGGGCGAGACCTCGTTCGTGCCCAAGAACTGGGAAAAGACCTATTTCGAGTGGATGGAGAACATCCAGCCCTGGTGCATCTCGCGCCAGCTGTGGTGGGGCCATCAGATCCCGGCCTGGTATGGTCCTGACGGCAAGGTGTTCGTCGCCGAGACCGAGGAGGAGGCGATCAGCCACGCGCTCGGCTATTACGTCGAGCAGGAGGTCATCACGGTCGAGCAGGGGCGCGAGATGGCGCTCGACCGCAACAAGCGCGAGGGCTTCATCACGCGCGACGAGGACGTGCTCGACACCTGGTTCTCCTCGGCGCTGTGGCCGTTCTCGACGCTCGGCTGGCCCGACGATACGCCGGAGGTGCAGCGCTATTATCCGACCAATGCGCTGGTCACCGGCTTCGACATCATCTTCTTCTGGGTTGCCCGCATGATGATGATGGGCATGCACTTCATGAAGGAGATTCCGTTCTCGACGATCTACATCCACGCCCTCGTCCGTGACGAGAAGGGCGCCAAGATGTCGAAGTCGAAGGGCAACGTCATCGATCCGCTCAACCTGATCGACGAATATGGTGCGGACGCGCTGCGCTTCACGCTGGCCGCGATGGCGGCGCAGGGCCGCGACATCAAGCTCGCCACCAGCCGCGTCGAGGGCTACCGCAATTTCGCGACCAAGCTCTGGAACGCCTCCCGTTTCGCGGAGATGAACCACTGCGCCGTGCCCGACGGTTTCGAGCCAGCGAAGGCGAAGGAGACGCTGAACCGCTGGATCGCGCATGAGAGCGCGCACACCACGCGCGAGGTGACCGAGGCGATTGAGGCCTATCGCTTCAACGACGCTGCCGGCGCGATCTATCGCTTCGTCTGGAACGTCTATTGCGACTGGTATGTCGAGCTCGCCAAGCCCGTGCTGCTTGGCCCCGATAGCCCCGCCAAGGACGAAACCCGCGCCATGGTCGCCTGGGCGCGGGACGAGATCCTGAAGCTGCTGCATCCCTTCATGCCCTTCATTACCGAAGAGTTGTGGGAGGTGACAGCCAAGCGCGAGGGCCTGCTCGCGCTGGCGCCGTGGCCGCTGAAGCCGTCTGAGCCTTCGCCGGAGCAGCTTGCGATTCTCGCCGCAGCCGCCGGGCCGACCGATCCGCTGATCTCGCCGGCCCTGGTCATGCCGATCTTCGACCATGCCGACTTCACCGATCCCAAGGCGGAAGCCGAGATCGGCTGGGTCATCGACCTCGTGACGCAGATCCGCTCCGTGCGCGCCGAGATGAACATTCCGCCGGCAACGCTGACGGCGCTGGTGCTCGCGGGCGCCTCGGCAGAGACCAAGGAGCGCGCGCCGCGCTGGACCGACGTCATCAAGCGCATGGCGCGACTGTCGGACATCTCCTTCGCCGACCGTGCGCCCGACGGCGCCGTTCAGCTCCTTGTGCGCGGCGAGGTGGCTGCGCTGCCGCTGAAGGGCGTGATCGACGTCGCAGCCGAGCGCACCCGTCTCGACAAGGAGATCGGCAAGGCCGACGCCGACATCAAGCGCGCCGAATCCAAGCTGGCGAACGAGAAGTTCGTCGCCAACGCGGCCGAGGAGGTCGTCGAGGAGGAGCGTGAGAAGCGCGAGGCGGCACTGGCCCGCAAGGCCAAGCTGCTCGAGGCGCTGGAGCGGCTGAAGCTGGCCTCGTAGGCCTACTTCGGAAACGGCTTGCTCAGAAACTTCGAGCCCCTGACGCCATAGCGCCAGGGCAGTTCGACCGCCTTGGTGATACCGATCCGGATGCCGGTTGTGACCTCCAGGTCCTCCGTGCGCGCATGCAGCGCGATCGGCGGCCGGTCCAGCGGCAGCATGTTGTGCGCGAAGGTGATGCCGAGCGCCTCCGTCAGCTTGCCCGGGCCCGAGCACAGCGCGTGCAAATCCTGGAGATGACGGCGGCGGCGCATCGCAGCCAAGCCATGAGTCGGTTCCAGCGCGCGGATCAGGACGGCGCTGGCAGAACCTTCGTCCTCGCAGACGAAATTCACGCACCAGTGGATGCCATAGGAACGATAGACATAGGCATAGCCGGGCGGGCCGAACATCACCTGGTTCCGTGGCGTCGGGCCGTTGTAGGAATGCGCCGCCGGCTCGGTATGATGATAGGCCTCGACCTCGACGATGATCCCGCCGACGCCGTCGACCAGCATGGTCGCTCCGATCAGGTCGCGGGCGACCTCGCGGACGTCGCGCGCGAAAAAGGCACGCTTCAGGGCCTTGCCAAGCCGGGGTGTGGAAGGTTTCGAGACTGGAGCCATTCGAGGTGAGAATCGCCTGAGAACAGAGCAGGATATTGCCCATATCTGCCATGTTCCCTGAAGTGGTGCGAGCCGGGTTGCGATGCCGGGCCAGACCGACTAGGTAGGACCTGAACAGACCGGATGCCCTATGGTCGTTATTGTCGATACCATCTCGAACCCGCTGCGCCCGCGCCACCCTGAAAAGGTGAATCGCCCCGATTCCGCTTCGCCGCCGAAGCCGGACTGGATCCGCGTGCGCGCGCCCAACACCCGCGGCTACGCCGACACCCGCAACATCGTGCGCGCCAACGGCCTGCATACGGTGTGCGAGGAGGCGGGCTGCCCGAATATCGGCGAGTGCTGGGACAAAAAGCACGCGACCTTCATGATCATGGGTGACACCTGCACCCGGGCCTGCGCGTTCTGCAACGTCAAGACCGGCCTGCCCAACGCGCTGGATGCGGCCGAGCCGCAGAACGTTGCGGAGGCCGTGGCCAAGCTGGGCCTCGCCCACGTCGTCATTACCTCGGTCGACCGCGACGACCTCGCCGATGGCGGTGCCAAGCACTTTGCCCAGACCATCCGCGCGATCCGGGCCGCGTGCCCTTCGACCACGATCGAGATCCTGACGCCGGACTTCCTCCGCAAAGAAGGCGCGCTGGAGGTCGTCGTCGCGGCGAGGCCCGACGTGTTCAACCACAATCTCGAGACGGTGCCCTCGCGCTATCTCACGGTGCGGCCCGGCGCTCGCTACTTCCACTCGATCCGGCTGCTGCAGCGGGTCAAGGAGCTCGATGCCACCATCTTCACCAAGTCCGGCATCATGGTCGGCCTCGGCGAGGAGCGCCACGAGGTGCAGCAGGTGATGGACGATCTGCGCTCGGCCGACGTCGACTTCCTGACCATCGGGCAATATCTGCAGCCCACCCGCAAGCACCACGCGGTGATGCGCTACGTGCCGCCGGACGAATTCTCGTCCTATGAAAAGATCGCCTACACCAAGGGATTCCTGATGGTGTCGGCGAGCCCGCTCACCCGCTCGTCGCATCATGCCGGCGAGGATTTCGCAAGACTGAAGGCTGCGCGGGCAGCTCACGCCCGCTGACGTACCATGCATCGAGTTTCGAGCAAGCACCGCGTCAACCACAGCGCGTCCGAGATGTTTGATCTGGTCGCCGATGTCGAGCGCTATCCGGAATTCGTGCCGCTGTGCAGCGCGCTGAAGGTGCGGCAGCGCATGGCGAAGCCCGACGGCACCGAGGTGCTGGTCGCGGACATGACGGTGTCGTTCAAGCTGGTCAAGGAATCCTTCACCAGCCGCGTGACCCTCGACCGCGCCAATCTGAAGATCCTGGTCGAATATCTGCAAGGTCCGTTCAGGAATCTGGAAAACCGTTGGACGTTCGAGCCCAAAGGCCAGCAAGACGGCAAAGACGTCTGCGACGTCGGCTTCTTCCTTGCCTACGAATTCAAGAGCCGCATGCTCGCGATGCTGATGGGCTCGATGTTCGACGCCGCCTTCGCACGGTTCTCGACCGCCTTCGAGAAGCGGGCCGATGCGATCTACGGACGGCCGAAGCTGGCGCCGACCTGATCAATCCACCGCCTTCACCACATCGGGCGGCTGCGAGGCGTAATACGCCGCGGCCTGCTCGATCTCCTGCGGTGTCAACGCGCGGGCGATGTTGCGCATCTGCTGGCTGATGTCGTTGCGGCGCTCGCCGGAGGCGAAGGCCTGGAGCTGCGCCTTCATATAGGCCTCAGACTGGCCTTCGAGCCACGGGCTGCCGGTCTTGTTGTCGAGGCTGCCGTGACAGGAGCCACAGGGCGCGATCCCGCGCATCGGCGCGCCGTAGATGACGATGTTCGGTTTTGGCAGCTGCGGCGTCGGGTGATAGGCGGGCAGCCGCGGCAGGTAGGCATAGTAGAGCGAGAGGTCGGCGATCTCCTGATCCGTCAGATTGACGGCAAAGGGCGACATCACGGCATTGGTGCGGGCGCCCGAACGGAAATCGTGCAGCTCCTTGTAGATCACCGCCGCATACTGGCCGGCGAGGTTCGGCGAGTCCGCACGGCTGATGCCGGTGGGGCCGTGGCAGATCGCGCAGCGCTGCGCCAGCGTGGCGCCGCGGCCGATCGCCTCCTGGCTCGGGCGTGACAGCGTATTCGACGTGAGCACGACCTCCGACAGGCGCTTTACCTGTTCAGGCGCTGTGACGTTCGCCGCACGCTGCGGCACGCCGGCGGCGCTGCAGATCGCGTCCCAAACATTGGCGAACTGGACCCAGGGCTGGGCGAAGGGCAGCACGATGAAGCCCACAATCGCCGTCACGATCAGAATCGCAGCGGTAATGCCAACGCCTCGCGTGAAATGCGGATTGCTGAAGGTGAAGAGGTCGCGCGCGCTCATCATTGCGCTCCCACATAGACGGCCGGCACTGACGTGCCCTCGGTCATCGCGAGCGTCAGGATCGGGTAGCCGTAATTGGTGAGGGTGAGCGCGATCATCAGCGCCACCCACAGCGCGTGGGTGTTGAGCGCAATCGGCACGGTCGCCGGCTGATGCACGGCCAGCGCAAAGCGATAGGGGCCGGCGTCGGCCTGAGGTGCGCGCATGCCGCGGGCGAGGATGACCAGGAACAGGATGCCTGAGGTCAGCAGGATGAAGCCGCCGATTGCGGAGAAGGTGACCGAGAGCGCCTGCGGCGCGATGGCGGGATCGCCGAAGTCGAAATAGGCCATGCGGCGCGGCATGCCGAGGATGCCGACCCAGTGCCACGGGAACGTGGTGACGATCATGCCGAGGAACCACAGCCAGAGCTGGGTGCGGATCAGTCGGAGGTCGATCAGCTCGCGTCCGGTCAGATGCGGCCACAGATCATAGGCGATCGCAAAGTACATGATCACGATGGCGCCGCCGAAGATCAGGTGGAAATGGCCGGTGATCCACTGCGTGTTGTGGATCGACGCATCGAGCTGATAGCTCATGTTGATGAGGCCGCCGGCGCCGCCGAAGCCGAGCATGACGAAGGAGAAGGCCAGCGCCAGCATCATCGGATTGTCCCAGGGCAGGGCCCTGATCCAGCCGAACATGCCGCGGCCGCCGCGCAGGCGCGCTGCGATCTCGACCGAGGCGCAGATCGTGAACACCGTCAGCAGCGTCGGCAGCGCGACCAGCGCCGTGAAGGCCGAATGGATGAACTTGAATCCGGCGCCGACCATCGGATCGGCAAAGGTGTGGTGCATGCCGATCGGCATCGCCACCACCAGGAACAGGATGAAGGAGATCCGGGCCATGCTGTCGGAATAGACCCGGCCGCCAATCGCGCGCGGCACGATGGTGTAATAGGCGATATAGGTCGGCATCAGCCAGAAATAGACGATGGCGTGCAGCGTCCAGGAGAAGAAGACGCGGGCGAGGCCGGCATCGATCGTCGCCTTCAGCCCGGCCGCGACGGGAGTGATCTGGAGCAGCAGCTCGAGCGCGGCGCCGACGGCGGTCCAGGCCCACAGATAGGAGCCGGCGACATTGGCGAACATGGCGAGCGGCACCGGCGCGCCGGGATGGGCCTTGCGCCAGACGCGCAAATTGACCGCCATTAGCGCGACCCAGATCCAGGAGCCGACCACGACCAGCACGACGCCGAGATAGTAGAAGACGTTGCCGATCAGCGGCGGATAGAAGGTGTAGAGCACCGAGGCGCGCCCCAACGCGACTGGAATCACCGCCATGACGCTGCCGATGACGATCAGCCAGAAGCCGGTCCAGGCCCAGCGCACGCCGACGAGGCGCTGCTCCAGCGCGGACTCGCTGATGGCGTAGCCAAAACCCATCGCCACCAGGGTCGGGAACACATAGCCCATCACCGTGCCGTGGGCGGTCAGCGAGCGGTAGTAGAGCTCAGGGTTAGAGAGCCAGGTCCCGATCGGGCTGCGGATGAACATCTGCCAGGCGCCGAGCGTCAGCGCGATGCCAAACACGGCAAAGGCCAGCCAGAAATGAGCGAGAATGAGCCTTCTATTGACCAACACAGCTCAGCCTCCCGCCACCCTTCGCACGACCCGCGAACTCGGCCTTGTCGATCACCCTGACCTTGCCCCACATGCCCTCATGGCCGAAGGAACAGAACTCCTGGCAGGGCATCAGATAGTCGCCGGTTCTCGCGAAGCGCATCAGTTGCTCGGAAATGTAGCCCGGCACCAGCATGGTGTTGATATTGGTGCCCTGGATCAGGATGCCGTGCACGACGTCGGCGCTGGTGGCACGCAGCGTGATCGGCGTGTCCACGGGCACCACGATGCAGGCCGGCGTGAAGGAATATTGCTGGCCGATCGCGCGCACGGTCACATTGCCATTGGCCTCCAGCACGCTGCCGAGATTGCTCTCGACGAACTCGCCGGACAGATGAATGCGCGAGGGATCGGTGGTCTCGACGCGCGGCTGCGGCATGGTTGCGCGATGGATGCCGGCGAATGCCGCCAGCACTGCCATCATCACGATGATGATCACGGCGATGGTCGCCCAGCGCCGCTCGACGCGGGCCGCGACCTCGGCGCTGGCGCTGCCGTTTCCATGGGTTTCCTCAGTGCTCATTGCAGCGGCCCGCGCGGCAGGAAGACGAACAGGTAGAAGGCGAGCCACATCGCGACGACGCAGGCGGTGGCGATGCCGGCGAGCAGAAGCGCGCCGGAGGGGCCTTGCGCCACGACCTCCTCGACGGCCTGGTCGGCGGCGGCTGGGCTGGTCGGCGGATCGGAATTGATCATGACGGATCTCAGTTCAGCGGTGCGGAGCGCAGCTCGTTGGCCTCGCGCGCCGAGACCGGCGTACCGCGATTGCCCCAGGCGGTGCGGATGTAGGAAACGACGGCGGCGACCTCGTTGTCGGAGAGCAGCCCGGCGAAAGGCGGCATGCCGTAGGGCATCGGGTTGCCCTTGGTGCCAGGCGGATAACCGCCATTGAGCACCATGCGGATCGGGTTGACCGCCGACTCCATCTCGATCGACTGGTTGTTGGCGAGCGGCGGCCAGTGCGGCGGCTTGCCTTCGCCCTGCGTGCCGTGGCAGCTCGCGCAGTTCTTGTCGTAGACGGTTTTGCCGAGGCTGATCAGCAGGCTGCTCTCGGTGGTCGGCAGCGCCGAGCTTGGCGGCGGCGGAGGCGAGGGCTCTGCGATGCTCTTGAGGTACACCGCCATCGCGCGGGTATCCTCGTCGCTGAGATATTGCAGGCTGTTGTGCACGACCTCGGCCATCGGGCCGTAGACCACGCCCCGCGCCGAAACGCCGGTCTGGAGCAGATCGGTGATGTCCTTGATGCTCCAATCGCCGAGTCCCGCCTCGCGGTTGGAGGTCAGGGATGGCGCGTACCAGTTCTGCATCGGGATCAAGCCGCCCTTGAAGGCATCCGATTGCGAGGTGCCGCCGAGCGCGTTGATCGGCGAATGGCACATGCTGCAATGGCCGAGGCCTTCGACGAGATAAGCGCCGCGATTCCATTCCGCCGACTTGGTCGGGTCGGGCTTGAACTCGCCCTCGCGGAAAAACAGCGTGCGCCAGCCGAGGATGAGCTGGCGGTTGTCATAGGGGAAGCGGAGGTCGTGCGGCCTGTTCCTCTGGTTCACCGGCGGGATCGAGCGCAGATAGGCGAAGATCGCGTCGCTGTCGGCGCGGGTCACCTTGGTGTAGGACGCAAACGGCATCGCCGGATAGATCAGCCCGCCATCCGGGAAGCGGCCGCTGTGCATGGTCTTGTAGAAATCATCGGCGCTCCATTTGCCGATCCCGGTCTCCGGATCGGGCGTGATGTTGGAGGTGTAGAGCGTGCCGAACGGGGTCGGCATGGCGCGACCACCGGCGAACAGGTGGCCTTCCGGCGCGGTGTGGCAGGCGGTGCAGTCGCCGGCGCGCGCGAGATATTCACCGCGCGCGATGATGTCGCTGCTCTTCTCTTGGGATTTGTCCTGCCCCTGCGCGAGCGTGGTGAGCGCGGCGAGGGCGAGGAGTGTGATCGACAGTCTCGAGCCCATCATCCGCCTCATTAATTGGGCTGGCTGCCGCAGCCGAACGGCAGCGCGTAGGTGCCTTTCGGCACGGGGGCCGGGTTGGTGGGCGCGGGACGTGTCGCGAGCCAGGCGGCAACGGCGGTGACATCGGCCTCGGTCAGATGACCGGCGACGAGCTGCATGCAGTCGGGCGACCTTGCCGTGCGGTTGCCGTAGCGCCAGGCGCCGAGCTGGGCGCTGATGTAAGCGGCGCGGAGGCCGAGCAGGCCGGGAATGCCGGGCTGCATGCCCGTCAGTCCCGGACCATGGCAGCTCACGCAGGCCGGAATGTTGCGGCCGGCATCGCCGCTGGTGGCGAGCAACTCGCCCTGCGCCAGCACATCCTTGCTGACCTCGCTCGGCGCCGGCTGCGGCAGCGGCGGATGCTCACCGGCAAAATACTCCGCCATCGCCTCCAGGTACGGATCGGGCAGAAACTCCAGGAGATAGTTCATCGGCGGATATTTACGCCGGCCGCTGCGGAAGGCGAGGAGCTGGTTGTAGAGATAGCCGGCAGGCTTGCCGGCGAGCCGCGGGAAATAGACGTCGCTGGTACCTTCGCCCTTGTTGCCGTGGCAGGGCGTACACGCCTCCACCCGCGCCGCCATCGTATCGGGCGGCTGATTGGTCGTTTGTGCGGCCGCACCATCAAACGCGGCCAAAGTGACAATAACGGCGGCCGAGGCCGCGGCGCGAGCGAACACTTTCGTCGCCCTCCACAAGACTGGTCCGGTTGATTCCGGATCACAAGGTAGAGCGGCATTATTGCGCCAATATTTTCCTGCGCAAGATCAAGCACGTGTGACGACGTTTGGTCGCGCCTGCACATTTATGATCCCGATCGTTTTCGACGAGAATTGCGTGCTTTTTGGAAAGCAGACATGACGCTTTAATCTCGCGACGCGTTTCGTCCGAGCTTTGCTTCGTCGCATCGCGCGCTCTTGTCAGAGGGCGCAGGGAAGGCCGGGTGCCGGCTGGCACCCACGGTCCACTGTGCGAAGATTGCGCTACAAGAGGCTGCACAGCGGCATACAGGTGAAGCCCAACACACGGCCTTCCCTGCACAGTGGTTTGACGGCTTATGCCGTGCTCTCCCCGGGGAGCGATGCACTATTGCCCCCGTCGCCTTGCAGATCTCGGATGCACGTGCCCGGTCGGGCCGACGCATCACCGCAAGACTTGGCGCACAGACCCCGGGCGCCAGGACGACACGGTTTTGCCGTACGCTGGATCACATCGGTCGTGTGCGCGATGGCCTTCGCTCACGGTTGCCCGCCCTGCGATGCCTGTCGCGCCGATGTGACTAGCGTCCACCGCCGCTCACCCCACGTTTCGTGACGATCGCGATACGCCCCTCTGACCGGGATGAGGTGGCGCAGGAATACGCCAAAGCCGAATTTCGGTAAAGTGGAATATCTCTGCGGGCGCGGATTGACCCGCCGGCTGGGTGTTTTGGCCGACGGGCAGCACAAGGGCTTGTAGGGATGGGCAGACACCCGCAAGCCGCGCGCATAATCAAGGATCCAGACGTCGCGCGGTCGAAGGTGACAAGTGCAGTTTGTGCCAAAACGCGGAGCCGTGACGGAACACCCCTTGCCGCGTGTGGCACACCTGCAAGGGCTGTATTTCATAAGAGATTCAACTAACGTCTGAGTCGGGTGCGGGGAGGCTTGTGGAGTGGGGACCTGGAGATATGGCGCGCTGGAAGCAATCGTGGAGCGAGGACGACCTCAACCGGCTCAGAAAGCTCGCAGGCACCAAGCCGATCACGACGATCGCGAAAGAGCTCGGACGGACCACGGGGACGGTGCTCGCGAAGGCGATCGAGCAAAAGCTTCCCGTCATCTATCGGATGGAGCGAACGGCGCAGCCGGGTGAACGTGAAATTCCCGCCAGCCAATAGTCGGCTTCATCGGTCCCACCTAATCGAGCGCGCTGCTGGCGGCCTGAGGCGCCGGAATTCTCAACTTCGCGGCAGCGCTCGGCCGATTGCGGCAGCGAGGCCTGCGGGATTATCCACGGCGATCCCGTGTCCGGCGTTCGAGACCACGGCAACGTTGACGCCTTGTTGCGGCAGCAGCTTCGCGTCGGGACCGTCCGCCAGCGACAACTCGCCGAAGATCACTGTTCGCGGCATCGGCAGTTCATGCAGCACTGCACGCCATGTCGGATCGCTGCCGGCGACGAGCGATCGCGCCGCGCGGTGAATCCCGACAGGCGCGCTGAGTGCGAGCGATGCGGCCCAGGCAACATTGCCGTCCAGTCTTGACGCTCTGACCATGACGTCGTGTCCGCGCGCTACGTAGTCCGCCTCGGACATCGCGGCGATCTTTCGGCTGGAGACGCCGCCACCGGGATCGAGATTGGGTTCAGCCAGGATGAGATTGCGAACGCCTCGTCCGAGCAGTTTGGCGGCCACGATGGTCACCGCCCCACCCATGCTATGACCGAAGAGATCGACGGCCTCAGGCGCGATCTGCGTCACGACATCCACAATGGTGCTGGCATGGTCCGCTATGGCGTAGCCGAAGCCGGAGGGCCGATCGCTGAAACCCGATCCGAGCAGATCGATCAGCAGCATGCGTCTGCCGGCGAGGGCTGGATCGGCGGCGACCGCCGGATAATCAGAGGAGGACGCGCACCCCAATCCATGAACGAAGACCAGCGGAACGCCCCGCCCCGGGACGTCATGATAGAGCAGGTTGGCCTGGGGTACCTTCAGCCAGAGGGACTTCATCGATCGCCTTTGTCGCGGATGTCCGGACTCACCCCCGCGGCGAGCGTGGCGGCCGGCGCTTCACCGCATGCCGGCGCGGCGAGCGGGTGACGCGCGGGCGCAAGCGGCTTGCGGCGGTGCGTTGCGGCTTGGCCTGAACTTGCGGACCGCGGGCGAGGTCCATCAGCATGCGCAGCGCCTCGACCACCGAGCGGGCGCGCACGGCGCTGCGGCCGATCGCGCCAAAACGGTGCTCGCGGTGGATGATGCGGCCATCGCGCGCGGCGGCGGCGAAGTGCACGAGACCGACCGGCTTGCCGGGCGTGGCGCCGCCGGGGCCGGCGATGCCGGTGATGGCGACGGCGAGATCGACATCCGCACGCTCCAGTGCGCCGATCGCCATCGCGGTCGCGGTCTCCTTGCTGACGGCGCCGAAATTCGTCAGCGTGCCGGCTTCGACGCCAAGCATCGCGCGTTTGGCGTCATTGGAATAGGTGACGAAGCCGCGGTCGATGACGTCGGACGAGCCGGGGATGTCGGTTAGTGCGCCGGCGACGAGGCCGCCGGTGCAGGACTCCGCCGTCGCGATCGTCAGCTTGCGCATTCGGCACAAATCCAGCAGCGAGCGGGAGAGGGCGCGTGCGTCGCTGCCGCCCATGACCTAGGCGCTCCAGGGAAGACGGATGGTGGCGCTCGCGGTGGCTGCGATGCCTTCCTCGCGGCCGGTGAAGCCGAGCCGCTCGCTGGTGGTCGCCTTCACCGCGACGCGCGAGATGTCGACGCCTGAGATCTCGGCGATGCGCGCGCGCATGGTGTCGCGCAAGGGACCGATCTTCGGCCGCTCGCAGATCAGCGTGACCTCGAGGTTGGCGACACGGCCGCCGCGCGCCGTGACGCGCTCGATGGCGTATTTCAGGAACTGGTCGGAGGAGGCGCCCTTCCACTTGGCGTCGCTCGGCGGGAAGTGCGAGCCGATGTCGCCGTCGGCCAATGCGCCAAGGATGGCATCGACCAGCGCATGCAGGCCGACATCGCCGTCTGAATGCGCCAGGAAACCCTTGCTGTGCGGGACGCGCACGCCGCAGATCATGACATGGTCGCCTTCGCCGAAGGCGTGCACGTCATAGCCGGTGCCGGTCCTGATGTCGCCGAGCTGGGCCGCCAGGCGCGCTTCCTCGCGCACGAAGTCTTCGGGAGTGGTGAGCTTCATATTGGCAACATCGCCTTCAAAGGTTGCAACCGTCAATCCCGCCCATTCGGCAATCGCGGCATCGTCGGTGAAATCGGAGCGTCCGTCCTTCGCCGCGCGACGATGCGCCTCGAGGATGACATCGAAACGAAAGGATTGCGGCGTCTGCGCGATCCGCAGGCGCGACCGGTCCGGCGTGTCCTCGACATTGCCGCTCTCGCCGGTGAGCTTGATGGTGTCGGTGACCGCAACGGTGGGAATCGCAGCACCGGTGCGGCTCGCCGCCTCGATCGCGCGCGAGATCACGCCTTCAGAGACGAACGGGCGCGCAGCGTCGTGGATCAGGACGATGTCCGGCTTGTGCTTGGCCAGCGCTTCGAGACCGGCGAGCACCGAGGCCTGCCGGGTGGCGCCGCCATCGGTCGGCGCCTCGTGTTTCAATCCTGCGACCGCTGCCGTGAACATGGCGCTGTCGTCGGGGTTCACCACCGGCTGCACTGCGAACACATCGGGATGGCGGCTGAAGGCTTCCATGGCACGATAGATCACAGGCACGCCGCCGATCTCGCGATATTGCTTCGGCCCGCCGGCGCCGGCGCGCAGGCCGCGTCCGGCCGCCACGAGGACGACAGCGGTGCGTTGTGATTTCGCCATAGGACTCAAATACTCAGTTGCTAATGAAAGAGCAGGGGTGATTTGTCGGCATGCCTCTAGCACGGCAGGCCCGCAAAAAAAGGGGGTTTCCCCGGATTGTGGGAAACAGCATTTTGCTGCACTGCACTTGAAAGATCTGCAGAACTGTCTAAACTGTAGGCATGACGCTTGACTGCACAAGAATTGTGCGCAAGATAGGTCATGGCCAGCGCGATGAGGCGCTGCTGAGTTGACGAGACCCCTGTGACAGGCCCGGCAGTATCCGGCTCTAAGCCGTTGAAAATAGGCGATATTGAAGTCGCCACCCCGGTCTTCCTGGCACCGATGTCGGGGGTGACTGACTCGCCCGTTCGGCGGTTGGTGGCCGAGCTCGGGGCCGGCTTGGTCGTGTCCGAGATGACCGCGAGCGATGAGCTTGCCAACGGCCACCGGATGTCGCGGTTGCGCTGCGAAGCGACGGGAATCGGTCCGCACGTGGTCCAGCTTGCCGGCTGCGAGACGCACTGGATGGCCGAAGGTGCCCGGATCGCGGAAGCGGAAGGCGCCGACATCATCGATATCAACATGGGCTGTCCGGCCCGTCATGTCACAGGCGGCCAGTCCGGCTCCGCCTTGATGCGCGATCTCGACCACGCCGTCAGCCTGATCGATGCGACGATTGCAGCGGTGAAGGTGCCGGTGACGCTGAAGATGCGGCTCGGCTGGGACGACCGCCGCCGCAATGCGCCGGAACTGGCGCGCCGCGCCGAAGCCGCCGGCATCAAGCTCGTCACCGTTCACGGCCGTACCCGCTGCCAGTTCTACAAGGGCGATGCCGATTGGAACGCGATCCGCGCCGTGCGCGAGGCGATCTCGATTCCGCTCATCGTCAATGGCGACATCACCTCTTACGAGAAGGCGCGCGCAGCGCTCGAGGCCTCGGGCGCCGATGCCGTGATGATCGGCCGCGGCGCGCAGGGCCAGCCCTGGCTGCCCGGCCAGATCGGCCGTCGCCTGAAGGGCGGGGCGGCGGAAGCTACGCCATCGCTCGAGAGGCAACTCCATTATGTCCGCACGCTCTATGAGGGCGTCTGCGCGCTCTATGGAATGCGCGTCGGCCTCAGGCATGCGCGCAAGCATCTGGGCTGGGCGCTTGACGTCGCGGCCGATGCGAGCCGCGCGCCGGCCGAGAAGCTGAAATCCTGGCGCCAGAAGATCCTCACCTCCGAGGATCCGCGCCTCGTGCACAGTTCACTGCAAGATGCCTTCGACGACTTCGCATGGAGCGCTGCTGCATGAGCTCAGCCGCTGAACATCGTCGGCCGCTTCCGTCCGACAGCGATGCGATCCTGGACGCGCTTCCCAATCCCGTGCTCATGATCGGGCCGGACGGCAAGATCGTCGCCGCCAACATCGCGACCGAGGCCTTTTTCGAGATCTCGACGCAGTTCCTGAAGCGGCAGTCGCTGAAAGAGCTGGTGCCGTTCGGCAGCCCCTTGCTGGCTCTGATCGATCAGGTGCGTTCCTCGAACTCGCCGGTCAACGAATACAAGGTCGATCTCGGCACGCCGCGCATGGGCGGCGACCGCCAGGTCGATCTGCACGTGGCACCGCTCACCGAGCGCCCCGGCCATATCGTGGTGATGCTCCAGGAGCGCACCATCGCCGACAAGATGGATCGGCAGCTCACCCACCGCAGCGCTGCGCGCTCGGTGATAGCGCTAGCAGCAATGCTCGCGCATGAAATCAAGAATCCGCTTTCGGGCATTCGCGGCGCGGCGCAGCTGCTGGAGCAGCAGGCCTCGTCCGAGGACCGCATGCTGACGCGGCTGATCTGCGACGAGGCCGACCGCATCGTGACGCTGGTCGACCGCATGGAGGTGTTCGGCGACGAACGCCCCGTGGTGCGCGGCCCCGTCAACATCCATTCGGTGCTCGACCACGTGAAGCGGCTGGCGCAGTCGGGCTTTGCCCGCAACATCCGCTTTATCGAGGATTACGATCCCTCGCTGCCGCCGGTGCTGGCGAACCAGGATCAGCTGATCCAGGTGTTCCTCAACCTCGTGAAGAACGCCGCCGAAGCGCTGATCGACGTGCCCGACGCCGAGATCCAGCTCACCACCGCGTTCCGCCCCGGCGTGCGCCTGTCAGTCCCCGGTCAAAAATCCCGGGTATCCCTGCCGCTCGAATTCTGCGTGAGGGACAATGGGCCAGGCGTGCCGGATGACCTTCTGCCCAACCTGTTCGATCCCTTCGTAACCACCAAGCAGACCGGCTCGGGCCTGGGTCTTGCACTGGTCGCCAAGATCGTCGGCGATCACGGGGGCATCATCGAATGCGAATCTCAGCCGCGCAAGACCACCTTCCGCGTGCTGATGCCGATGTATTCCACATCGGTGAAACATGCCGATCAAAGCAGTCGCGACGGCTCTGCCGGGAAGCCGTCGTCTGCGTCACAGGGGGCAAAATGAGGATTAACGATGCCCGCAGGTAGCATTCTCGTTGCTGATGACGACACCGCCATCCGCACGGTTCTCAATCAGGCACTTTCCCGCGCCGGCTATGAGGTCAGGCTCACCGGCAACGCCGCAACGCTGTGGCGCTGGGTCAGCCAGGGGGAGGGCGATCTCGTCATCACCGACGTGGTGATGCCGGACGAAAACGCCTTCGACCTGTTGCCGCGGATCAAGAAGATGCGGCCGAATCTGCCGGTCATCGTCATGAGCGCGCAAAACACCTTCATGACGGCGATCCGCGCCTCCGAGCGCGGGGCCTATGAATATCTGCCAAAACCCTTCGACCTGAAGGAGCTGATTGCCATCGTCGGCCGCGCGCTGGCCGAGCCGAAGGAGCGGGTCTCGACGCCTGATGAAGACGCCGAGATGGAGGCGATCCCGCTGGTCGGCCGCTCGCCGGCGATGCAGGAAATTTATCGCGTGCTGGCGCGGCTGATGCAGACCGACCTCACCGTGATGATCACGGGCGAGTCCGGCACCGGCAAGGAGCTGGTGGCGCGCGCGCTGCACGATTACGGCAAGCGCCGCAACGGCCCGTTCGTCGCCGTCAACATGGCCGCGATCCCGCGCGACCTCATCGAATCCGAGCTGTTCGGCCATGAGCGCGGTGCCTTCACCGGCGCCAACACCCGCGCCTCGGGCCGGTTCGAGCAGGCCGAGGGCGGCACGCTGTTCCTCGACGAGATCGGCGACATGCCGATGGAGGCGCAGACCCGACTGCTGCGCGTCCTGCAGCAGGGCGAATACACCACCGTCGGCGGCCGCACCCCGATCAAGACCGACGTGCGCATCGTCGCGGCCTCCAACAAGGATCTGCGCGTGCTGATCCAGCAGGGCCTGTTCCGCGAAGACCTGTTCTTCCGCCTCAATGTCGTGCCGCTGCGGCTGCCGCCGCTGCGCGAGCGCATCGAAGACCTGCCAGATCTGGTGCGTCACTTCTTCTCGCTGGCCGAGAAGGACGGCCTGCCGCCGAAGAAGCTCGACGCGCTGGCGCTGGAGCGGCTGAAGCAGCACCGCTGGCCCGGCAACGTCCGCGAGCTCGAGAATCTCGCCCGGCGCCTTGCCGCGCTCTATCCGCAGGACGTGATCACGGCCTCCGTCATCGACGGCGAGCTGGCGCCGCCCTCGGTCAGTCCGGGTGCCGCAGTCCAGCAGGGTGTCGACAATCTCGGCGGCGCGGTCGAGGCCTATCTGTCCTCGCACTTCCAGGGCTTTCCGAACGGCATGCCGCCGCCCGGCCTCTATCACCGCATCCTCAAGGAGATCGAGGTGCCGCTGCTCACGGCGGCGCTCGCCGCCACCCGCGGCAACCAGATCCGCGCCGCGGACCTCCTCGGCCTCAACCGCAACACGCTGCGGAAGAAGATCCGGGATCTCGACATCCAAGTGTATCGGAGCGGGGGCTAGGCTTCACCAGCCGGCGGTGGCTCAGCTCCCCCTACCACAGGGAGCTGAGCCTGTCCGGATCGCGCTGGCCGTTGTGGCTGACGCGGTGAGCAGAAGTCCTGATTGGGCCGAAATGTTCCGCCGGGCCATGCAAATTTGTCATTCGGCCGCGAGGTGCGCTGCCGCACTTATCTGACGGGGCGTCCTGGCACCGGCAGCACGTTGGCGACCTGCGTCGGCGGCGGCTGCAGGCCGACGCCGTTGACCAGGAGATCGGCGGCCACGATCAGCAGCAGCACGGCCAAGACCATCGTCACAAGAAAGAACCTCTCCATTCCGGTTAATCCGGGGGCAAGGGAATCCGTTCCCGCCAGCGAGTGCCGATCCGCTTGCCCCCTGTGGATCGCGGGTCGAAATTTCCGCAATTTTTACAATTGCTTACCAAGCGCGACTTTCGACCGCGCGGCATGTCCTGGCAGACCAGCCGGTACCGCGATCGGAATGATCGCGCTCAAGCTGCATGAGATTGGGGACGAAGGACGCGCCTGCGCAACCGCTTGATCTGGATCAAGAATGCCGAGCGGCGGAGGCCGCTACGTCCATTGGGGTATCCGCACTCCCGGAAGGACGGCGTCGTCTTGACCACGCTTCGCAAGCTTCTCTCCGCGGAACAGATTGTCCAGCTCGTAATCCGTCTCGGATTGCTGGCGCTCTTGATCGCATGGACGTTTCTGATCATCCGCCCCTTCGTCCCGATCCTGACCTGGAGCGCGGTGCTTGCGGTCGCGTTCTATCCCGCCTTCAGCTGGCTCGCCAAACGCCTTGGCGACCGGCCCCGGACGGCCGCGACCATTCTCACGCTGATGATGCTTGGCATCGTCATCGGTCCGGCGGCATGGCTCGGGCTGAGCGCGGCCGAAGGCATCAAGGACCTCGCGACCCAGATCGGCACCGGCGATCTCATGCTCCAGGCGGCGCCGGAATGGCTCAAGGACTGGCCGCTGATCGGCCCGCAGCTCTTTGATCTCTGGACGCTGGCCTATACCAATATTCGCGCCGTGCTGCGCGAGGTGGCGCCGTATCTGAAGCCGCTGGCGGGGGTGATGCTGTCGTTCGCCGGCAGCGCCGGCGTCGGCACGCTGCAGTTCCTGTTGTCGGTGCTCGTCGCCGGCTTCCTGTTCCCGTACGGACCGCAGCTCGTTGAGGCGGTCCGCGGGTTCCTGTTCCGCATCGTGCCGGAGCAGAGCGAGCATTTTCTCGCGCTGGCGGGTGCAACGATCCGGGCGGTGTCGCAAGGCGTGATCGGCGTTGCGGTCATCCAGGCGCTACTGGCCGGCATCGGCCTCAAGCTTGCGGGCATTCCGAGCGCCGGCTTGCTCGCCATCCTCGTTCTGCTGCTGTCGATCGTGCAGATCGGCGCTGCGATCGTCCTCGTGCCCGTGGTGATCTGGATCTGGATGGACAAGGACGTCACGACGGCGGTGCCTCTGACGATCTTCCTCGTCGCCGTCGGTCTGCTCGACAATATCCTCAAGCCATTGGTCATGGGCCGCGGCCTGAGCACGCCGACGCTCGTCATCCTGATCGGGGTCATCGGCGGCACATTGGCGCACG
Organism: Bradyrhizobium iriomotense; assembly: GCF_018130765.1. GTDB lineage: Bacteria > Pseudomonadota > Alphaproteobacteria > Rhizobiales > Xanthobacteraceae > Bradyrhizobium > Bradyrhizobium iriomotense_A. Next base: position 180,751 of record NZ_JAFCJZ010000001.1, on the reverse strand, counting down.
GCATCATCGGCCTCTTCATCGGACCGATCATTCTGGCGGTCGCCTGGGAGCTCGCTGCGGCCTGGATCAAGATCGACGGTTCCGCAGCGCTGCGGGCACAGGACAAGTCCGAGATGCCCACTGCCGTCCAAAGATGAGTTCACGCTTCCAGGGCAACCCCTGATGCTGCTTCAAGTCCTCGTCGGCGCACTGGTCAGCGCGATCAATATCGGGATCCACGCGCTGGCAACGGTCGTTGCCGTATCGATCGCGCGAGCGGCCGGCTTGAGGCAGACCGATAGTGCGCGGCTGCATTTGATGGGCGTGATGGTCGCAACGGCCGCAGCGCTGAGCGTCGCGCACACCGTGGAGGTCCTGGTCTGGGTCTGCACCTATTGGTTCGTAACGGCGGCGCCGGAGGGGAGCGACCTGCTGTATTTCGTCTTCGTGAACTACACCACGCTCGGCTATGGCGACATCACGCCGGTGCCGCAATGGCGGCTGATCGGTCCCTTGACGGCCATGAACGGCATCCTGCTGTTCGGCTGGTCGGCGGCCATCCTGTTCGAGGTCCTGCGCAAGACGCTCGAGCATCTCGAAGCGATCGCGCGGCTCCCGGGCAGGAACAAGGTTTGACTTCACGTCGTCAAGGTTGGCCGCGGATTCCCTGTTCGGCTTCTGCGCGCTGCTTGCGATCATCAACCCTTACGGGCTCGCCTTCATCTTCCAATGAGCCTGTCGCTCAGGGCTGAAGATCGAGGCTCGCGAGTTGGTCTCGGTCCAGGAGCACGATCTGGCGCTGCGTGTTGCCGATGAAGCCGAGGATGCCGAACTCGTGCAGCCGCGAGAGGGCGCGAGAGACGGTTTCCAGCGTCAGGCCGAGATAGTCGGCGATATCGCGCCGCGACATCGGCAGCGCGATGACACCCGTGGCGGTCAATCTCTTGTCCATTTCCAGCAGGAAAGCCGCGACCCGCTCCAGCGAGGTCTTGCGTCCGAGCAGCAGCATGTGATCTTCCGCATGCTGGAGATTGTTCGTGGTCATGCTGAGCAGGTTCCTGGCAACCATGGCATCGCTCTCGGCCACGATCTCGAGGCTCTGCCGCCTCACAAGGCGCACCGTGGTGTCGACGATCGCCTCGGCCGTGAAACGATGCTCGTTTCCGTTCTCCAGCCCGAAAATGTCGCCGGTCAGGTGAAACGCGCCGATCTGCCTGCGGCCGTCCGACAACAGCTTGTAGCTCCGCACCGCGCCGGATTTCACCTGGTAGACATATTCGGCGGGTTCCTTCTCGCCGTAGATCTCGGTGCCTTTCTTGTAGGAAAACTCAATTAAACTGATGAGCGCATTTGAATCGCTTGCCATGCCGAGGTCGCGAAGAGAGTTGGGACGCAGCGCGGAATCGGTGGTGATGCGAACGAACATGGGCCAGCTCCTCAGCTTGCCGTCGAATTGGTCTCTGAGACAAAAATCTCTTGCAGCGGAAATGCGCCGCGCAATCGCGCTCCCGTCGAGGTTGATTTACGACTAACGAGGTATTCCAATCCATTGTCCCAAGGGTCAATGTCCCAAGGGACAGCGGGGGGCGTTCGCTGCGCGGACTGAGAAAGACCTCGATGGAGGCCGGAAAGTATTTTGTTGCGAAGCAGATGTTTCGGTTTTTGAACCGTTGGCAACCACGCGGCCTCGGTTAAAGATTGCTGATTAATGTTTTTTACGCGAGGTAAATGGTGCCCGGTCTTGTCCACGTGGTCGATGACGACGCCTCGTTCCGGACGGCGATCGAGCGCCGGCTGAAGCTCGCCGGTTATGACGTCAAAACCTACGCATCGGCGCAGGACCTGCTGGACGCAGCGCTGGACGACGACCAGCCGGGATGCATCCTGCTCGACGTGCGCATACCGGGCTTGAGCGGCCCCGAACTGCAAAACCGCCTGATCGCGTCGGGCTCGACGTTGCCGATCATATTCCTGACGGGGCACGCCGACACGCCCACGACCGTGCAGGCCATCAAGGCGGGAGCGGAAGATTTCCTGACCAAGCCGGTCTCGTCGGAGCTGTTGCTCGATGCGATCGCGCGCGCACTGGCAAGGCAGGATGCCGCGCGCAGCCATCGCGGCAAGCTCGAAGCATTTCGCGCGCACCTTGCGACGCTGACGCAGCGCGAACGGCAGGTGTTCGATCTCATCGTCCGCGGCAAGATCAACAAGCAAATCGCATACGAACTCGGGACGACCGAGCGGACCGTGAAAGCGCATCGCCACCAGGTGATGGAGAAGATGCAGGTTCATTCGCTCGCCGAGCTCGTTTCAATCGCGGAGCGGCTTGGAATGCTGGATCCGAACGGCAGCTAGCTGTTTCGTTTCTCCGAATGCAGTTCCCGTGATGTCACTGCCCTAAAGGACAATATGAAGCGCATTGACGCGGTGCTGCCATGCGATTGCGGCACGCGTACTGGTTGCAGCCGCCACATCACCATCGTGCCGAGTCCCAGAGGTCGCCTTCTTGCCGATGCGCGAAGCAGTCTTCATCGTCGACGACGATCCATCCATGCGAGTCAGCATGAACAGGCTGCTGCGCGCGCACGGATTCGCCGTGACGTTGTTCGAGTCTGCGGAGGACTTGCTTGATCACGGCGATTTCGACAAGGCGATCTGCATCGTGCTCGACATCAATCTCGACGGCAAGTCGGGCCTCGATCTGCGCCGCAAGCTGGCGGAGGAGGGCGTCACGGCGCCAGTGATCTACATTACCGGCAATGACAGCCCGGTGAACCGTAATGCCGCGGTTGCGTCGGGTTGCGTCGCCTATCTGACAAAGCCGTTCACGGCGCAGTCATTGATCGAGTCGGTCACGCGTGCGGCTGCGGCTTAGCGCGGAAACGCCGGTCATTCGTCGACATACTGCTCCAGCATCTTCGTCGGTGCGCCCTTGCGGACCGAAGCGAACTGCGCGAGCGGCACCGATGTCGTCAGCGCCAGCAGGTTCGAATCGACGACCTCGAGCGCCAACGTCTTCCCGGACTCCATCGCCTTGATGATGCCCGCAGGCGCGACGTCAGCGGCGATGCAGGCGTTGGTCAGGCACCAGCTATAGGGAACATTGAAGGTGCTGCCCCCGTCGACCGACAGCTTGGCCGGTTGCTGCAGGTACATGCCGACCGGCACGAAGAGCTGCAGCCGAGCCGTCGGAGTGCCCTCGCGTTCGATCAGATCGATGCGCACAGCCATCTGGCCGGTCGGGAATGTCCCGGTGATGGTCGTCCGGCACAGCGTCAGCGCGCCGCCGGCCTTGAAGCAGAACTTCTGCCAATCACCGTAACTGATGTCCTTGGCTTCGCGCTGGCCGCGCGTGGCGACCTCGGATGGTTTATCGGCCCGTGCGGCTTTCGGCGCGGCGATGGCACGATATGTCGCAACGCCGACGACGGTGGCAACCAGCACGCCACAGAGACATTCACGGATGCTGAACATGGTTGCGTCTCCAGCGCAGGCTCTATTTCTGTGCGTCGAGAAATTTTGCCACCAACGGTGACCAGAGCGGGATTGCATCGGGTGAGCCGATGAAAAAATGCCCATCATTGCCGAATGGCGGCATCAGATGATATTCAGCGCGGCCGCCGGCGGCCGTGAAGGCCTGATACATGCGCTTCGAAAGATCGGGCCCGAAGAACGTGTCGTTCTCGATGTAGATCCACAGCATCGGCACCCGCGAGGTGCGGCCGAAATCCGCGGTGGCCTCGACCAGCCTGTCGGGCGCGCAATTGTTGTTGGGCTTGCCGCCGACGCGGCCGCCGCGGCCCGCAGCGAAGGTGATGACGGCCTTCACCTGCGGGGGATTGAGGCTCGACAGCGCGATCGAGGCCCAGCCGCCGGCGGACTGCCCGACCACGATCACGTCCCTGGGAATGATGCGCTTCTCGGCGGCCAGGTAGTCGATGATCCAGAGATCGACCTGCGCGACTGCAAGGCCAGCATCATGGAAGTTCGGATTGGTGCACTTGCCGACCTTGGAGAAGAACGGCCCGTAGAGCGCGCGCTCGGGAATGTCGATGGCGGCTGCGCCATACCCGCTGCCGACGGGTGCCACCACGAGATAGCCGCGCCTGGCGAACCATTTTGCGGCGTCACGGAATTCCACCAGCGGAAAGAAGCTCCGGTCAGTGGGGTTGAGCGAGACGCCGTGATTCATGATCACCAGCGGGAAGGGGCCATCGCCCACCGGGCGCACCAGATAGGCGAACATCGGCAGTGGCAGCGGCAGCGCCCAGATCTCCTCCTGGATGCGGATTTCGCCCTCGGCGCGAGCCGGCGCCACGAGGCCAGCGAGAAGGAGCAGGACGATTGCAAGGCGGTGGCGGATTGCGGGGAGATCAAAGCGCATTCTGGCCTCCTCAACCCGTGAACGTGGCGGCCACCACGATCGGGCCGAGCACGGTCAGGATGACGTTCCCAACGGCGTAGGGGACGGCGACGCCGAGCACCGGGGTCTGGCTCTCGGCCACGTCGCAGGCACCGGTGACGGCGGCATCGACCGTCATGGCGCCGGCTAGCGCACCGCAGGTCACGACCGGGTTCATGCGCAGCAGGTAATAGGCAACGAGGGTTCCGACCGTCATCGGAATCAGCGTGACGACGATGCCCATGCCGACCAGCAGGAGACCATGCGCCTGGATTGCCGACCAGGCGGCAAGCCCGTTGCCGAGTCCGACGGCCGCGATGAAGCCGCCGAGCCCGAGATCGCTCAGGGTCTGCTGTGCGGCCGGCGGCATCGCACCGATACCGGGCTTGCGCGTCCGCAGCCAGCCGCAGACAAGACCTGCGATCAATGCGCCGCCGCCGCCACCGAGCGTCAACGCGACAGTGCCGACCTTGAGGCTGGCAAGACCGGCCAGCAGACCGGCAGCGATGCCGACCGCAAGGAAGGCGATGTCGGTCCGGTCGCTGGTATTGAGGGCATGTCCCACCTGCACCGTGGCCCGTGCGATATTGCCGGTGCTGCCGACCAGTGTCATGACGTCACCGATATAGACCCGCGTGTCGGGGCCGAGCGGCACCTCACGCCCCATGCGCGTGAGCGCACGCAGGAAGACGCCGCGCGCATTGTCACCCAGCCGATCGACGATCTCGCGGAGTGAGCGGCCGTGCAGTTCGCGGTTCTCCACCAGCACCTCGATCACATTGCCAGGCAGATTGCGCAGCAACTCTCCCGCATCAATCTCGGCCCCCAGGATGGGCTTGGCGGCAACGATCGCTGCGGTCGGACCGGTGATGACGATGTCGTCGCCGGCCTCGAGCACAATGTCATGCCGCAGCTTGATGTCGGCTCCGCCGCGCACGATCCGCTCCACCACCGTGCGGCTGCCGATCTCCGCCTCGATCGCCGCGACGGTGCGGCCTGCGCCGGCCGAGATGCGATAGGCGCGGGCCTGGAATTTGCGATAGGACAGGTTTTCCGTCTTCGGCGGCGCACCGCCGGCGAGTTCGGCTTCGAGCTTCTTTGCTTCCACCTTCAGATCGATACGCATCAGCCGCGGCGCCACAAACGGCACGAACAGCAGCGTCAGGATGTAGCCGAGCACATAGGTCACGGCGTAGCCGGCCGCGATGTTGGCTTCCTGCTGCTTCAGCACGTCGCTGGGCAGACCGAGCTGCGCCAGTGCACCCGAGGCAGTACCGATCACGGAGGACTGGGTCAGCGCGCCGGCGGTCAGCCCCGCCGCGGTGCCCGCATCAAGCTTGAATGCATAGGCGAAGACGAGCACCAGGACGAGCCCGGTGACTCCGATCACCAGCGCCAGCACGACCTGCGCCAGGGTCCGAACGCTCAAGGAGGCGAAGAACTCCGGTCCCGAACGATAGCCGATGGTGAAGACGAACAGGCTGAACAGGATCGCCCTCAGGATCGGCGGGAACGTGAAACTTCCGAGCTGTCCGATCAGCACCGCGACGATCAGGATGCAGGCGGTGGTCCCGATCGAGAAGCCCCGGATCCTGATACGACCGAGGATGGTGCCGATCGCGATCGCCAGCAGCAGGAAGATTTCCGGTGCGGTGGTGATGATCCACCTGACGGTATCCATGGTCGCATTTCCCCCGGCGCATTGCGGCGGATTTGATTGGGCGCGCGGGAAGGTTGCTTGATCCAGATCAAGCCTTGCCGACGGCAAGCCGCCGCCAATGACGCGATGAAGAGTTCGCGACAGCCGCCATTGCCGACATGAGTACTCTGGACGTCGCAGCCGGCGCGATCCGCCGCGATGAGACGGTCGAAATCGTGCTGCTGCTCGCGTTCGCCGGAGGTTATATTGACGCCTATACCTGGATCATCCATGGCGTGATGGCCAATGCCCAGACCGCCAATGTGATCTTGCTCTGGGTCTACGCGATGGCCGGCGATTGGACGCAGGCAATTCACTTCGTGCCGCCGATCCTGGCCTTCACCGTCGGCATCGTGATCGCGGCCTGGCTGCGCCGTGTTGCCGGCGAACGGGCCCGCGCACTCAGTCTCCTCGTCGAGATCGTGTTTCTGATCACGGTCGGCATCCTGCACAACCGGCTCCCGGATCTGGCCGGCACACTTGGCATTTCCCTGGTCGCGGCGATGCAGGCAGCGATGTTTGTCAAGGTCGAGGGCTCCGTGTGCAGTACGGTGATGATCACCGGCAACATGCGTCAGTCCGTCGAAAACATCTTTGCGGTCGTTTATGGAGGGGCGCCGCTCGGCACGCTGCGCAAGTCGGCCATCTTCTTCGCACTGTGCGCGGTGTTCGGCTGCGGCGCGGCTGCCGGCGCCTTTGCCACCAAGGCCTTTCCCGACCTCGCGCTCGGCATTCCCGTGGTTGCGCTGCTGATCGTCCTGCTGCGCTGCGAAGCAACGCCACGTGAGGTGATCCGATGAACGCAACGCCTGATGCGAACTGGACGCGATTCTTTCCGCCGGCCGGCTGGCTCGCCGCCTACCGCGGCGAATGGTTGCCCTCCGACGCTGTCGCTGGAGTCACACTCGCCGCTTACGCCATCCCGGTCTCGCTGGCCTATGCGGCGCTCGCCGGCCTGCCGCCCCAGGTTGGCGTCTACGGCTACATGCTCGGCGGCCTCGGCTACGCCTTGCTCGGCTCATCGCGGCAGCTTGCGGTCGGCCCGACTTCCGCGATCTCCCTGATGATCGCCGGCACTGTCGGCGCGCTCGCGGGCGGCGACGCGGCGCGCTATGCGCAGATCGCGAGCCTTGCGGCGTTTGCAGTTGCGGTGCTGTGCTTCATCGCCTGGCTGTTCAGGCTCAGCGTGCTGGTGCGCCTCGTCAGTGACAGCATCCTGGTCGGCTTCAAGGCCGGGGCAGGGCTCACCATCATCATGAGCCAGTTGCCGAGCCTGCTCGGCGTCGCCGGTGGCGGCCGCAATTTCTTCGACCGTGCCATCAAGCTGATCGGGCAGCTCGGCCAGACCGATGCGCTGGTGCTGACGATCGGCGCGGTCGCACTGCTGCTCCTGCTGTTCGGGGAACGCCGGCTGCCGGGCAAGCCGGTCGGCATCACCATCGTCGCGCTGGCGATCCTGGTGGCGACCGTCCTCGGCTTTGCGGCGATGGGTGTGCCCGTTACCGGGAAGATACCGGAGGGGTTGCCGGCAGTGGGGATGCCGACATTCGGCCTGCTGGAGTTCGACGATCTGTTTCCGCTCGCCGCCGGCTGCGTGCTGCTGGCCTATATCGAAGGTGTCTCCGCCGCTCGCAGCTTTGCCGCCAAGCACGGCTATGCGCTCGACGTGCGGCAGGAATTTCTGGGGTTGGGGGCCGCGAACCTGGCTACGGCCTTCGGCCACGGCTATCCCGTCGCCGGCGGCCTGTCGCAATCCGCCGTCAACGACAGCGCCGGCGCGCGAACGCCGCTGGCGCTGGTGATCTGCTCGGCGACCCTTGGGCTCTGCCTGCTGTTCTTTACAGGACTATTGACCAATTTGCCCAAGGCGGTGCTCGCAGCCATCGTCTTTGCCGCGGTCTACAAGCTCGTGGATATCGGCGCACTGATGCGGATGTGGCAGGTCAGCCGCATCGATTTCCTTGCCGCGTCCATCGCGCTGGTCTCGGTGCTGCTGCTCGGCATTCTCCAGGGCGTCCTGCTGGCGTCGATTGCCTCGATCTTCCTGCTTCTGGCGCGGGCCTCGCGGCCGAACGTGGCGTTTCTCGGCCGGCTGCCGGGCAGCGGCCGCTATTCCGACAGCGCCAGGCATGAGGACGTCGAGCCACTGGTCAGCGTCATCGCGTTCCGCCCCGAAGCCTCGCTGCTCTACATCAATGCCGAGACGGTTCTCGATGCTGTCCTGGTCGCGCTGCGGGGCTCCGCCGGCATCAGACTGGTTGCCTGCGACCTTTCGGCATCGCCCTATATCGATCTCGCCGGCGCGGGCATGCTGCGCGATCTGAGCGATGAGCTTGCCGCGCGCCGGATCAGCTTCTGCATTGTCGGCGCGCACGCGCAGTTGCGCGATCTGCTGCGCGCCGAGGGTTTGGCGGAAAAGACCGACAGTAGCCAGTGGCTGCGCTCACTCGACAGCGTCCTCGGCGAAGATCATGCCGGAGCTACGCCACGCTCCGCCTGACGCGGCGTGCTGCGTTGCAAAGATCATCGACTGCGGAACGCCAGTCCACCATAACGCGCGACCGTTGACTTGGATCAATGGAGCCCCTCGCGCCGCACTCACGATCCGCCATCACCTTCACCCAGTGGCCGGCACCGATCGGGAGAGAGCCATGTCCAAGGACACCAAGCCCGCACAGAAGCGCATCGACCAGTTCTTCTCCGGCCCCGGCGCCCGGGCGGACGATTGGCGTGACCTGGTGGAGGCCGCGAAAGTCTGGGCTCGCGGCGGCAATCGCGCGGCCTATGACGCGGCGCTGGCCGAGCTCTCGGTCACGGAGGAGTATCACGGTTATCCCGGTCTGCAACTGATGGCGGCGCTGCGCGAAGCAGCAGTCGCCGAGGACGGCGCGACGTCGTTCGCCCTTGCGACAAGGATTGCCCAGGCGCTGGCGACGCGATCTTTCCGTCAGCATGCCGGCGACTGGAGCGCAAAGGATGACGGCAATGGCGATGCGCCCGAGCTGGTGCCGCCGAGCTTCGGCGCGCATACGGCCCGCCGGCCTTATTTCGAGACCCTGATCGTCACCGGCGTATCATCCAGCCAATGGCCGGCACTGGCCGCGGAATGGCGCAAGCTGCGGCGCCCGCTCGACGGTTTCATTTATGAGCCCGTCATCGTCGGCAGCCTGGAGGATGCCTTCTGCGCGACGTTGCTCAATCCGAACATCGCAGCCGTCGTTATCAACGAGGGCTTTGGCCTGCGTTCGCGGCACAATGCCCCGGTGCTCCGCTCGATCATGGCCGCGTCCGGTCTCAACGACGAAACCGACGCGTCCGCGCTGCGGCTCGCGCAGATCATCAAGCGCATCAGGCCCGAGCTCGATCTCTACATGATCTCGAACCGCGATGTGGAGGAGCTCGCCGGCAATCCCGAGGCCAACGTCGTCCGTCGCATCTTCTATTCGGTCGAGGAGCTGCTGGAGCTTCATCTGTCGATCCTCGAAGGCATCCAGAACCGCTACGACACGCCGTTCTTCGACAATCTCAAGAAATACGCCCAGCGTCCGATCGGCACATTCCACGCGCTGCCGATCGCCCGCGGCAAGTCGATCTTCAAGTCCGACTGGATCCGCGACATGGGCGAGTTCTATGGCCCGAACCTGTTCCTGGCCGAGAGCAGCGCCACCACCGGCGGCCTCGACAGCATGCTGGAGCCGACCGGCAACATCAAGAAGGCGCAGGAGAAGGCGGCGAGGGCGCTCGGCGCCGATCGCGTCTTTTTCGTCACCAACGGCACCTCGACGTCCAACAAGATGGCAGTGCAGGCGCTGCTCGCGCCCGGCGACATCGCGATCGTCGACCGCAACTGCCACAAGTCGCATCACTACGGCATGGTGCTGGCCGGAGCGCAACCGCTCTACGTCGAAGCCTTCCCGATGACGGAATATTCGATGTATGGCGCCGTGCCGCTGAAGACGATCAAGCAGGCACTCTTGAACGCCAAGGCCGACGGCCGCCTCGACCGCGTCAAGATGATCGACCTGACCAATTGCACCTTCGACGGCCACATCTACAACACCCGCCGGGTGATGGAGGAATGCCTCGCCATCAAGCCCGATCTGATCTTCCTGTGGGACGAGGCCTGGTTCGGCTTCGCGCGCTTCTCGCCGTTCCTGCGCCGCCGCACTGGCCTCGGCGCCGCCAACGAGATCGAGGCGTGGATGCGCGATCCGAGGTCGGTCGCGGCCTATGAGAAGCAGCAGGCCGAGCTCGGCAAGAATCCGTCGAACGAGATGCTGCTCAAGATCCGGCTGATCCCCGATCCGCGCCAGATTCGGCTGCGCGTCTACCAGACCAACTCGACCCACAAGTCGATGTCGGCGATCCGCCAGGGCTCGATGCTTTCGGTCAAGGACGTCGAATTCCACACGGTCGAGCAGCAATTCAAGGAGGCGGTGTTTACCCATGCCTCGACCAGTCCGAACCAGCAGCTGATCGCCAGCCTCGATATCTCGCGGCGGCAGATGGAGCTGGAGGGTTATGGCCTCGTCGCCAATGCGATCGAGATCGCGCTCGCGATCCGCCAGGCGGTCAACAACAATCCGCTGATCTCGAAATATTTCCGCATCCTCGGTGCCGACGCCATGGTGCCCGCGCAATACCGCCAGACCGGCTTCACCGATTATCTCGCCGCCGGTGTGAACTGGGCGAATACGCTGAAGAGCCTGGACGAGGACGAATTCTGCCTCGACCCGACCCGGATGACGCTGGTCTGCGGGACCGCGGGGTTCGACGGAACCCAGTTCAAGGGCGTTCTGGCCAGCGAGTACGACATCCAGGTCAACAAGACCTCGCGCAATTCGGTGCTGGTCCAGTCCAACATCAACAACACCCGCAGCGACGTCGCGCATCTCGTTCGCGTGCTCGCCGAGATTGCGGGCGAGATCGACCGCGGCCTTGCCCACGGCGGCGCCAATGCCAGGAAGAGCTTCGAGGCGCGGGTCACAAGCCTCATGAAGGATGTGCCCGATCTGCCGAACTTCTCGCATTTCCACCCGAGCTTCCGCGGCGATGCCGGCACCAAGACCAACGAAGGCGACATCCGCAGCGGCTTCTACGCAGCCTATGACGTTGCCGGCTGTGAGCACATCCGCCTCAACGATCCCGAGATCGACCGGCGTCTGAAGGCCGGGCCGGAGCTGGTCTCCGCCAATTTCGTGATCCCGTATCCGCCGGGCTTCCCGATCATGGTGCCGGGCCAGGTCATCACCCAGGAAACCATCGACTTCATGCGCAAGCTCGATGTGAAGGAGATCCATGGCTACGACGCCAAGGAGGGATTGAAGCTCGTGCGCGCGGAAGCCCTGGCGAAACTCGGCCGGCCGAAGCCCGGCGCTCAGCCGAAGCTGAAGGCCGCGTCATAAGGCTTGGAGGGGACGAACATGCAGGCGTTCTTCACGTTCCTGCAGCAGAACCCGTATCTGCTGCTGTTCTTCGTCGTCGGCCTCGCCGTCTATATCGGGCGGGCCAGTATCAAGGGCTATGGCCTCGGCATGGTCGCCGGCGCCATCGTGGTCGGTGCCGGCCTGTCGGTGTGGGCCTCCACCTATGGCGTGAAGCTCGAGCTGAACAATTTCGCCAAGAGCCTGTTCTACTATCTCTTCATGTACGGCGTGGGCCTGCGGGTCGGTCCGTCCTTCGTCAACAGCCTGAAGGGCGACGGCCTCAAATTCTGTCTGCTCGCCGTGGTGTCGAGCGTCATTGGCCTCGCGCTTGTCGTGATCGGCGCCAGGATGTTCTCGCTGCCGCCCGGTGCGGCCGGCGGCATGCTGGCGGGATCGCAGACCATGTCGGCGGCGATCGGTTCGGCCGAGCAGGCCGTCACCTCCGGCGTCGTCAAACTGCCTGATGGGATGAAGCCCGAGGAAGCCTCGGGCATGATCGCGCTGTCCTACGGCATCACCTATATCTGGGGCACCGTCGGCATCATCCTGATCTGCAAATATCTGCCGCGCTGGTGGGGCGTCGATGCGAAGGCCGCCGCCAAGCAGTATGAGACGGAATTCGGTGTCAAGGATCTCGAAGGCGGCGGCCTGACCGGCTATCGCCAGTTCGGTCTGCGTGCCTATCGGCTGGAAAATCCGGCGACCGTCGGAATGACCATCGCGAAATTCCGCGCGGTCAATCCGGAATACCGCATCGTCAATGTGGGGCGGAGCGGCGTGCCGCAAGGGGCCGATCCCGAACTCGTGCTGCAGAAGGGCGACATCGTCGCGCTCGGCGGCGCGACCGAGCATCTCACCGAGAAGATGGGCCTGATCGGACCGGAGGTCGCCGACGCCAAGACGCTGGGCATTCCCATGGACCAGGCGGAGATCCTCATCACCAACAAGGAGATGGTGGGGCGCACCTTCGAGTCCTTCCGCGATACCGCGATCGCTGGTCAGTTGCAGGTCACCAAGGTCGAGCGCGGCGGCGTGCAGATTCCGGCCGGTCTCAAGACCAAGCTGGAGCGCATGGACATCGTCTCGGTGGTCGGCCTGAAGTCCGCCGTCAGCGAGCTCGGCGAGATGTGGGGTCGCATTGCGCGGTCCAACACGTCCACCGATCTACTGACGCTGGCTGTCGGCATGATCATCGGCTTCCTGATCGGCAAGATCGAATTCCCGGCGTTCGGCGCCAAGGTCGGCCTCGGCAATGCCGGCGGCCTCTTGCTGTCCGGCGTGATCGTGTCGTCGGTCGTGTCGCGCCTTCGCTTCTTCGGCAACACGCCGAATGCGGCGCGGAACGTGCTGGAGGATCTCGGCCTCGTCGTCTTCGTCGCCATCGTCGGCATCAATGCCGGCGCGGGACTTCTGGCGCAGCTCACCGGCGCGGTCGCCTTGAAGATCTTCCTGGTCGGCTTCATCGCCTGCACGATTCCGCCCTTCATCGTCTGGGCGATCGGCTACCACGTCTTCAAGATCAATCCGGCGGTGCTGATGGGCGGCGTCGCCGGCGCTCGCTCGCATTCCGGGCCGGCCCGCGAGGCGGCCGTCGAAATCCAGAGCTCGGTACCCTGGATCGGATTCCCGGTCGGCTACGCCGTCTCGGGCATCCTGCTCACCGTGTTTGGCTACTTCGCCATGATCCTGGCTCAATAGGGGAAAGAAAAATCATGAGAAAGTTCACCATCGGCGCTGTCCTGGTCGCCTCGCTCGCAGCCATTTCCGGTTTCAGCACGCCTTCGCGTGCCGAGACCGGTGAGGTCGCGGTCGTCTTCACCAAGGGCGGATTCATCGTCGGCGTCGGCGGCGGGGAGGGCGTGCTGCTTCTGAGAGGCAAGAAATATCCCTTCACCGTATCAGGCATGAGTGTCGGTTTCACGGTTGGAGCCTCGACCACGAAGTTCGTCGGCCGGGCTCTCAATCTGAAGGGGCCGGCGTCCATCGAAGGCTCCTATGCGGCGGGCGGAGCAGGCGGCGCCGTTGCCGCCGGAGCCGGCGCCGTGCAGTTGCAGAACGCCAATGGCGTAATCCTGCAGCTCAGCGGTCCCCGGGTCGGCGCCGAAGTGTCGGCCGCAGTCGGCGGCGTGACGATCCGGCTGAAATAATCCGGAAGGAGGCCTGGCGTAGACGGGCTGCGTCACCGCAGCCCGTTTCTCATCTCAGTACCGCTCTTCGACGAACTTAAGTCCGCGCAAGCTGGCCTGGTCGTTATAGCGGCCCTTGTCCGACCGCGGCGGCAGCTTGACCTTCTCGCGCTTGACCTTCTTGTAGGGGATCGTTCTCAGGATGTGCGAGATGACGTTGAGCCGCGCGCGCCGCTTGTCGTCGGAGCGGATCAGTCGCCACGGCGCATGTTTGGTGTCGGTCGCCTCGAACATCATGTCGCGCGCACGCGAATAATCGTACCAACGCCCGAACGACTCGGTGTCCATCGGACTCAGCTTCCACTGCCGCAAGGGATCCTCGATGCGCGCCATGAATCGGCGTTCCTGCTCCTCCATCCCGACCTCGAGCCAGAGCTTGATCAGGATGATGCCGGCGTCGACGGCGAATTTCTCGACCAGCGGGCACAGTTCCAGGAAACGCTTGTGCTCGGCCGGTGAGCAGAAGCCCATCACATATTCGACGCCGGCGCGATTGTACCAGCTGCGGTCGAAGATCACGATTTCGCCGCCGGCCGGGTATTGCTCGATATAGCGCTGCAGGAACAGCTGGGACTTTTGCCGGTCGGAGGGCGCGGGCAGGGCGCAGACACGAAACACGCGCGGGCTCACCTTCTCGGTCAACGCCTTGATGGTGCCGCCCTTGCCGGCGGCATCGCGTCCCTCGAAAATGATGATCACCTTCAGTTTCTGGGCCCTGACCCAGTCCTGGAGATGGCACAGCTCGACCTGGAGCTTTTCCAGCTCCTTTTCGTAGTCCTTCCGCTTCATCCGCTCGGCAGAATCGTCCTTGCCCATGCCCGTCCTTCCGCTGCTGGCGGGCGCTACTCGCCGCCCCATGAAATGGTCACGCCGATGTCGCCGGGCACGCCGCCCGGAAAATCGATGATCTGATAGGCGATGCGATAGCCGCGCGGCTTCAGATAGTCGGTCCAGAGCTGGAAGATCTCCTTGGGAATGCCGGTCAGCGTGTTCTCCCAGCCCTTTTCCATCTGGTTGATGGCGCGTCCCTTGTCGGTGCAGAGCGTGTTGGGGAAACGGTAGACCAGGACCTCGGTGAGCCCGTTTCGCACCGCACGCTGGATGATCGTCGAGGCGAGCTTGATCTTCTCCTCCTCGGTCTTGCCGGAAGGCTTGCTCAGTCGCTCGATCAGAGCCAGCTTCTCGGCTTCGGCCGCCGCAGCGAGGCGGACATACTCTTCCGCCTTCTCGGCCTCCTTGAGCGCGGCCTCTTTGCGGATCTGCGTGGCACTGGGAATGAGTTCGTCGAGGCCAGGCATGGCAGCGGCTCCCTTTGATTGTGCAATCGGCTTTGGGGGACGCTAGGTCCGGCATTGGGCGTTCCCTTGATTCAAATCAAGCAAATTGGGAAGCTACCTGAACACAGTGCCGCAAGAGCACGTTCGCTGACCGGGAGAGACGTTTGAGCGACCAGCTTCATCCGATGGCTCCGCACCATTTGCCGTTCTATCTCGCGCCGGGAAGCGGTACCGATACGCTCATGGTGGTGATGGGCGTATTTCTGATCGGCACGGTGCTCTGGGTCGGCACGCTCTATTGGAAGCTCCACAGCCTACCGGAACGGATGGCGCACAAGTCGCAGAAGCTTCAATTCGAGTTCGTCGCCGTGCTCGGCCTGATATCGCTGTTCACGCACATGCACATTTTCTGGATCGCGGGCCTGCTGCTTGCGATGATCGATATCCCGGATTTCGGAACGCCGCTGCGCAGCATTGCCGGGTCCGTCGAGAAGATCGCCGACGCAACGCCGGCTGCCGATGGCGGAGAAATCCCGACCGAGGCGGCGGCGCCGACGCCTCCAGCAGACGAGCCGAAACCCGCGAAGAAGGAGCACAGCCATGTTTGAGCTGATGTTCTGTTCACTGCTGACGATCCTGCCCGACTATCTCTACCGCCGTTACGTTCAGGGCAAACGCTTCGGCAAGGAGATCACCTTCTTCTCCATTTGGTACGAACTGCGATGGGGCATCACCGGCTGCCTGATGCTGACGGTGTCGCTGATCACGATGATCTTCTACTTCCACCCGGCGACATCGTCGGCGACGTTGTATTACCGCACCATGCCGATCCTGCCCGAAGGCTCCGGCCGTGTTGCCGAGGTCAAGGTCGGGTTCAGCGCGCCCGTGAAGAAGGGCGATGTGCTGTTCACGCTCGACACCTCGAAGCAGCAGGCGGCATTCGAGACGGCCAAGCGAAAAGTTGCGGAGGTCGATGCCGCCATGCAGACGGCGCAGGCCGATGTGGTCAAGGCCGAGGCGCAGATCGGGGAGGCGAAAGCCAACTACCAGCAGGCCAAGGACGAGCTCGAGGTCAAGACCGAGCTCCAGCGCCGCAACCCCGGCATCGTTCCACAGCGTGATATCGAAAAGCTCCAGGTCCTGGTCGATCAGCGCCAGGCCGGTGTCGATGCCGCAACCGCCGCGAAGCAATCCGCATCCTTGCAGGTCTCCATCCTGCTGCCGGCTCAAAAGGCCAGCGCCGAGGCCGCGCGCGACCAAGCCCAGGTCGATCTCGACAAGACCGTCGTCCGTGCCGGTGTTGACGGACGGGTCGAGCAGTTCCTGGTTCGCCCCGGCGACGTCGTCAACCAGCTGATGCGCCCGGCCGGCGTCCTGATTCCGGAAGAAGCCGGCCGAAAGATTCTTCAGGCCGGCTTCGGCCAGATCGAGGCGCAGGTGATGAAGACGGGCATGGTGGCGGAGGCGAGCTGCATATCCAAGCCGTGGGTGATCATCCCGATGGTGATCACGACCGTGCAGGACTACATCGCAGCCGGGCAATTCCGGTCCGGCGAGCAACTGCTGGAAGCGCAGAATGCCGTTCGTCCCGGCACGATCCTCGTATTCCTGGAGCCGCTCTACAAGGGAGGGCTCGAGGGCGTGACGCCGGGCTCGAGCTGCATCGTCAATGCCTACACCAGCAACCACGAGGAAATTTCCGCCAAGGATACTCCGACGAGCCGGAAGATCGCGCTGCACGTCGTGGATGGCGTCGGGCTTGTGCACGCATTGCTGCTGCGCATCCAGGCGCTGTTGCTACCGATCCAGACACTCGTGCTGAGCGGCCATTGAACGGCGAGAGGAGGACGGATCACATGGGTTCACGGAAATTGATCACGGTCGGTGCGACGTTGATGTCGCTTGTCGTGGCGGCTGCCAGCGCCAAGGCCCTCGACCTCAACGGCGCCTGGGCCGGCGATGCCGACAATTGCAGCAAGGTGTTCGCGCGCAAGGGCGGGCAGTTCGGCTTCAGCGACATGTCGGACGTCTATGGCGGCGGCTTCATCGTCGACGGAGATCAGATCGTCGGAAAATTCGCGCGCTGCCGGATCAAGGCGAGAAAGGACAACGGTCCGAACGTCAACCTGGTTGCGGCCTGCGCGACCGACATAATGCTCTCCAGCATTCAGCTCAGCCTGAGGGAGGTGGATGCAAACAGCATCATCCGGCTGTTCCCGGGCATGGAGGATATGGAGATCCGCTATTTCCGTTGCCCGGCCTCCTAGCGACGGCGTGCTCTCGCGGGCTGTCCGAGCGCGACAATTGCCGCTAGAATTGTCCGGAAAGCAGCCACCGGAAGCTGCGGGGATTGGAGCTGAGCGGACGCATGTCCTCTGACCAGGTCAGGTCGTGGCCTGCCGTGCTGTTCTGCCTGGGCCTGTTCGTCGCCGTGTGCCTATCGCCTGACCAGGCAAGTGGCGTCGAGCGGAGCCTGCGCGGCGAGTTCAAGCGCGTGCTGGTGCTGCACTCCTTTGGCCGCGAGTTTCGGCCGTGGAGCGAATATGCACGCGACATCAAGGCCGAGCTCGAGCGGCAATCGCCATGGCCGCTCGACATCCAGGAGCATGCGTTGCTCACGGCGCGATTCAATAACCCTGGTCCCGAGGCTCCCTTCGTCGAGTATCTGCAATCGCTCTACCAGGCGGCGTTGCCCGATATTGTGTTGACTATTGGCGCGCCTGCCGCCCGGTTTGCCCAGAAATACCGTGCGAGACTGTTCCCCGATACGCCGTTGATTCTTTCCGCGGTCGAGTATCGCCTGATCAACGACGCCGATCTCACCGACAATGACGTCGTCGTGGCGATCCGCAACGATTTCACGGCCGCATTCGCCAACATCCTTCAGCTGCTGCCCGACACCAGGGCGGTCGCAATCGTGATCGGTGCCTCGCCGCTCGAGAAGTTCTGGATAGAGGAGGTGAAACGCGAGCTGAAACCTCTGGGCGAGCGATTGGAGCTGACCTGGTATTCGGACCTGTCGTTCGAGGAGATCCTGAAGCGTGCGGCAAAGCTTCCTCCGCACACCGTGCTGTTCTGGGGCCTGATGTCGGTCGACGCTGCCGGGATCGTCCACGAAAGCGACATCGCCCTGCGCAGCCTGCACGCGGTCGCGAATGCACCGATCTTTTCCTACCAGGACCCGTTCTTCGGCGGCAGCACCGTCGGCGGCCCCATGCATTCGGTTGCGGAAACGAGTTCGCGGACCGTCAGCGTCGCGCTCCGCATTCTCGGAGGTGCAAAACCCGCGAGCATCACCTACGAGCCGCTCGGCTTCGCGGCGCCGCGATATGATTGGCGGGAATTGCAGCGCTGGGGCATCAGCGAGAGCCGCTTGCCTGCCGGTAGCGAAATCCTGTTTCGCGAACCGAACATCTGGGAGCGCTATCGCTGGCAGATGCTGATGATCTCGGCCGTGTTCCTGGTGCAGGCCGGACTCATCAGCGGGCTGCTGCATGAGCGTCGCCGCCGCCGGCTCGCCGAAGTGGAATCGCGCCAGCGGTTGGCGGAACTTGCCCACGTGAACCGGTACTCGGCCGTTGGCGAGCTGACGACCTCGATCGCGCATGAATTGAACCAGCCGCTCGGATCCATTCTGACCAACGCCGAAACGGCGGAGCTCATGCTGAGGGCCGCTCCGCCCGATATCGACGAGATCCGGCAGATCCTCGCCGACATCAGAAGGGACGACCAGCGTGCGAGCGAGGTGATCCGCAGACTGCGCAGCGTGCTGAAGAAGACTCCGTTCGAGATCAGGAATATCGAGCTGAACGACACGGTGCGGGAGGCGATCGGACTGGTGAGCGCCGTCGCCGACGGACGCCGCATCGCGCTGAACTACATGCCTGCGTTTGCGGATCTGCACGTCAAGGGCGATCCCGTGCAGCTTCAGCAGGTCGTGCTCAACCTGATCATCAATGCGATGGATGCAGTCTCTGACGCCGAGATGAAAAAGCGCGACATCACCGTGTCGACCACACGCACCGGCAGCCAGGCCGAGATCAGGATTTCCGATACCGGTCCAGGCATTGCCTCCGCGGATCTCGCAAACGTCTTCAATCCGTTCTTCACGACCAAGCCGCAAGGAATGGGAATGGGACTTGCGATCGTGAAGACCATCATCGAGGCCCATCACGGCACGATCGAGGTTGAGAACCAGCCGTGGGGCGGCGCCCTGTTCACGATCAGGCTGCCACTCCTTCGCTGATAGCGTCTCTGCCATTCCGTTCTCGCGGCGCAACAAGACGCGGAGCAGCCTTTCGTTGATCTCGATCAACAAACGTCCATGCCGCTGCCCGATCTTCGCGACCGGTAAGTCCGATGGAGGGTGCAATGTCTCGCTGCGGCAAGACCTTGATGGCAGTTGCGCTGATGCTGGCGATGCCGGTCGCGGCAATTGCGCAGACGGCCGACAAGCCGGCGACACCGAGCACGCAGGCGCAGCCGGCCACACCGCCGGCGCCGGCGGCCGAGCTGTTGAAGCCGGAACAGCTCGAAGCCCTGGTTGCACCGATCGCGCTCTATCCCGACGAACTGCTCGCCAACGTGCTGGCCGCCTCGACCTATCCGCTCGAAGTCGTGCAGGCCGACCGCTGGCTGAAGGAGCGCAAGACCCTGAAGGGCGATGCGCTGAAGACCGAGGTCGACAAGCAGGGCTGGGACGACAGCGTCAAGGCGCTCGCGAGCACGGCGGACGTGCTTTCCATGATGAGCGACAAGCTCGACTGGACCCAGAAGCTGGGCGATGCCTTTCTCGCCCAGCAGCCCGACGTGATGGATGCGATCCAGCGCCTGCGCAACAAGGCGTATGACAACAAGAAGCTGGTGACCACCAAGCAGCAGAAGGTCAGCGTCCAGTCGCAGGAAGGCAAGCAGGTGGTCGTCATCCAGCAGGCCGATCCCGAGACGATGTACGTACCTTATTACGATCCGGCGACGGTCTACGGCACCTGGCCCTACGCGGAGTATCCGCCGTATTACTGGGGCTATCCCTCCTATATCGGCGCCGGCGCGATTGCCGCCGGGCTCGCGTTCGGCACGGCCTGGGCGATCGGACGCTGGGGCAATTACTGGGGCGGCGGCTGCAACTGGGGCAACCGCAACGTCTACGTCAATCATCGCAACACCAACATCAATACCGGCTGGCAGCACAATCCGGCCCATCGCCAGGGCGTGCGCTACAACAACACCAATGTTCAGCAGCGCTTCGGCAACAACAATCTGAAGGCCGGCGTATCGGATCGGATGGATTTCCGCGGCCGTGACGGCAATCAGGTGCTCCGTCCGAACCAAGGCGCCGGAGACCGCGCCGGCGATCGTGCAGGCAATCGCGGCGATCGTCCGGGCGCCGGGGATCGCCCCAGTGCAGGGACGCGCGACCGGCCGGGCGGCGGCGATCGGGCCGGTGCCGGGGATCGTGCCAAGGGCGGCGGCGACCGCGCCAAAGGTGGCGGAGATCGCGCCAAGGCTGCAAACCGTGCCGGCGGTGGTGCGGCCAATCGTGGCGGCGGCGGCAATCGCGGCGGCGCCATGAACGTCTCCTCCGGCCGTGCGGCGGCCGCAGCGTCGGCGCGCGGTCGCGCCAGCATGGCGAGCATGCCGCGCGGTGGCGGCGGCGGGCCGAGCTTTGCCGGTCGCGGCGGCGGGGGCGGAATGGCAATGCGTGGCGGAGGAGGTGGCGGCTTTGGAGGAGGCGGTCGCGGCGGCGGCGGTGGCCGGCGTTCCGATATCGCGCTGAAGCACGACATCACGCTGCTCGGCCATCTCGGCAACGGCCTCGGCTATTATCGCTTCAGCTATATCGGCAGCGACAAGGCCTATGTCGGCGTCATGGCGCAGGAGGTCGAAAGCGTGATGCCTGATGCGGTGACCCGCGGCAGCGACGGCTATCTGCGCGTCCATTACGAGAAGCTTGGCCTGAAATTCCGCACCTACAGCGATTGGCTCGCGGGCGGCGCGAAGATTCCTGCGGAGGTCCTGCCATGATCGGCATCAAGTCGCTTCACCGTGCGTTGCTGCCGGGCGTGATGGCTCTGGTGCTGCTGGGTTCAGCCGCACAGGCGCAGGAATCCTATAAGACACCGGAGGACGCGGCCGCTGCGCTCGCGGCTGCGGCCAAGAGCGGGCCACGCGACCTCCTGAAGGTGCTGGGCCGGGCGGCGGACGACATCGTCTCGTCCGGCGACGAGGTTGCCGATGCCGACATCCGCGCGCGCTTCGTCTCGATGTACGACGCCAAGCATGCGATCAAGGCCGAAGGCAACAAGAAGGCCACGCTGCTGCTCGGCCCGGACGACTTCCCGTTCCCGATTCCGCTGCTCAACACCAAGACCGGCTGGGAGTTCGACACCGACGAAGGCCGCATCGAGGTGCTTCGCCGCCGCATCGGCCGCAACGAGCTCGATGCGATCCAGACCGCGCTCGCCTATGTCGACGCGCAGAACGAATATGCCGGGAAGGATCGCGGCGAGGGGGCGGGCGTCTACGCACAGCGCTTCCTCTCCACCGCCGGCAAGAAGGACGGCCTGTTCTGGCGCGACGACAGCGACCCGAGCCCGCTCGGCGCCCTGGTCGCGGAGGCGGCGGCGGAAGGCTACAAGCCGGGCGAAGGGCCTGCGCCCTATCACGGCTATTTCTTCCGCATCCTCAAGGGCCAGGGGCCCGACGCGGCCGGCGGCGCGCTCAACTACGTCGTCAAGGGCAAGATGATCGGTGGCTTCGGGCTGATCGCATGGCCCGCGGAGTACGGCAATTCCGGCGTGATGACCTTCCTGGTCAACCATGCCGGCACCGTCTACCAGAAGGATCTCGGCACGCGGACCAGCTTCATCGCACCGCGCGCGACGCTGTTCGATCCCGACCAGACGTGGAAGAAGGTCGATGCCGAGAAGCCCTAGGCTGGAACGCGTCCTGCGCGCCATCGCAACCGGCCTTGCGGCGCTGACGCTCGTCCTGCTCGCGATGCCGGCCACGCCATCGTTCGCACAGGCGAGCGGCCATGTCCGCGTCAAGTTCGTCAAGGCCGGCCTTCTGGTCGGCGGCGGCGCGGGCAGCGGCGTGTTGAACTATCGTGGCCGGAACTATCCATTCACCGTCGGCGGCCTGAGCGTGGGCATCACTGCTGGCGCGAGCGTCGGCCGGTTCGAGGGGCGCGCGTCGGGAATCCGGGATGTCGCCGACTTTGCGGGGACGTACAGTTCCGTCGGCGGCGGCTTCGCTCTGGTTGGCGGCATTAATGGCGTCCAGCTGCGCAACGAAAAGGGCGTGACGCTCGTGCTGCAGGGCCCGAAGGCGGGCCTGGAGCTCGCGGCCAACATCAGCCAGATCACCATCTCGCTGAAGTGAGGCAGTCGTCTGGCCTCGTCGAGCCGGCCGGCGACCATCGAATCCCGACTGCTCCATTTTGGTAAATCGTGGCCAAAAGAAGAAGTTGAATTCCGTAAGCCACTGAGATCGCGTGGCTATTTGACACTGTAGTGTCTCGGCAACAATGTGGTACGAATACATCAGTTTCCGCCCGCCGCGGACCCGTTTTCAGCACCATTGCCGGAATGACCAGCGCAGATACCTCGGCCGCATCCTTTGACACGGCCCCAGCCGAAGAGCCGCGACGTTGGTCGCCGCGACGCTGGCTGGCGCCCTTTGCCGTGGCGCTGGCCCTGCTGTCGGGCCTCCTGACCTTCCTCGTCCTGACCGGCCTGACGCGGATCGATCCGACGCCGGAGGTGGTCCGCTCGTTCTACCTGATCAATGCCGGCACGATCCTGCTGCTGGTCGGGATCATCGTCCGCGAGCTCTGGCAGCTCATCCTCGCGCGGCGGCGGGGTAGGGCGGCGGCGCGCCTGCATGTCCAGATCGTCAGCCTGTTTTCGATCGTGGCGGTGCTGCCGGCGGTGCTGGTCTCCGTGGTCGCCAACGTCACCCTCGAGCGCGGCCTCGACCGGCTGTTCTCCGGGCCGACCAAGGAGGTCATCCAGAACTCGCTGAACATCGCGCGCGCCTACATGCAGGACCATGCGCAGCTGATCCGCGGCGACATTCTCGGCATGGCCAACGACATCGCCCACGCAAGGCCGCTCTACGACCAGGACCGCCGCTCGTTCCGCGAGATGCTGACCGCCAGCGCCAGCTCCCGCAATCTGCCGGGCGCGATGATCATCGACAAGAACACCAACATCCTGGAATCCGCCGACACCGGCATGCGGCTGGCCTATTCGCCGCCGGCGCCGGACTTCCTCAGCAACGTCAACGAATCCGAGCCCGAGATCGCGGTGCTGCCGGATGCGAGCTTCGTCGCCGCGGTGATCCGCCTGCGCGCCTTCAACGACACCTTCCTCTACGTCGCGCGGCCGCTTGATCCGAACGTGGTCAACCAGCTCAAGCAGACCGAGGTCAGCGTCGCCGAATATGCCCAGATCGAGTCGCGGCGGCTCGGCATCCAGGTCGCCTTCGCGCTGATGTTCGCGGTGATCGCGCTGACCATCCTGATGGCCTCGGTGCTGATCGGGCTGAACTTCGCCAACTCGCTGGTGGCGCCGATCCGGCGGCTGATGAACGCGGCGCATACGGTTTCGACCGGCGACCTCCACGTGAAGGTGCCGGTGCATCAGTCTGAGGGCGACCTCGCCCAGCTGGGTGAGACCTTCAACAAGATGACGCAGGAATTGCGCAGCCAGCGCGACGAGCTCGTCAACGCCAGCGACCTCATCGACAGCCGTCGCCGCTTCATCGAAGCCGTGCTGTCCTCGGCGAGCGCCGGCATCATCGGCGTCGACACCTCGGGCAGCGTCGGCATCCTCAACCGTTCCGCGGAGAAGCTGATCGGGCACTCCGAAGCCGAGACGCTCGGCCATCCGCTCTCGGACGTTCTGCCCGAGCTCGACGAGATGATGAAGACGGCGCGGGAAGGAACCCAGCGCCTGGTGCAGGGCCAGATCACGATCACCCGCGACGGCACCGAGCGCAACCTCTCGGTCCGCGTCAGCGCCGAGAAGAACCAGCCGCACGACAGCTACATCATCACGCTCGACGACATCACCGAGCTGGTCTCGGCGCAGCGCACCTCGGCCTGGGGCGACGTCGCCCGCCGCATCGCCCACGAGATCAAGAATCCGCTGACGCCGATCCAGCTCTCGGCCGAGCGTATCCGCCGCAAGTTCGGCAAGGACATCACCGAGGCCAAGGACAAGCAGATCTTCGACCAGTGCACCGACACCATCGTGCGCCAGGTCGATGACATCAGGCGCATGGTCGACGAGTTCTCGCGCTTTGCGCGGATGCCGAAGCCCGTGATGGAGGGCGAGGACGTCGCCGACACGGTGCGGCAGGCGGTGTTCCTGATGAAGGTCGCCCATCCCGAGCTCGATATCGAGGCGGAATTCAAAGAGGATCCGCTGCGCGCCCAGTTCGACCGGCGGCTGATCTCCCAGGCCGTCACCAACATCGTCAAGAACGCCACCGAGGCGATCGAGCAGGTCCCGCCGGAGGAACTCGGCAAGGACGGGGCAAAGGGCCGCATCGATGTGGTGGTGTCGCGCGAGGGCGAGGACGTGCTGATCGACGTGATCGACAACGGCATCGGCCTGCCCAAGGTCGCGCGCTCGCGGTTGCTTGAACCCTACGTGACCACACGCGCCAAGGGCACCGGCCTCGGCCTTGCGATCGTCGGCCGCGTGCTGGAAGACCATGGCGGGCGCATCGAGCTGAAGGACGCCTCCGACTTCCGCGAAGGCCAGCGCGGCGCCTGGATGCGCATGCGCTTTGCGATCTCCGGCCAGGCCAAGAAGGCCGAGGGAGCCGAGCAGGCGCCGGCGGCCAAGGAAGGGATCAAGGAAGGGGCGAAGGACGCAACCGCCCCAGATATCAAGGAAATGCCTGCGGATTCCATCAAGGCGCAGGAAACAAAAGAGCCGGCGGCCGGAACCAAAGAGCCGGACGAAAAGACAAATGATTCAACGAAAATCGAAGCCTCAACAGGCAGCTGACAAGACAGGCGCGACCCATGGCTAGTGAAATTCTGATTGTCGATGACGAGGCCGATATTCGGGATCTCGTCGCGGGCATTCTCGAAGACGAGGGGTTCGTCACCAGGACCGCACGCGACAGCGATTCGGCGCTCGCCGAGATCGCCAATCGCAGGCCGCACCTGGTGTTCCTCGACATCTGGCTGCAGGGCTCCAAGCTCGACGGTCTGCAGCTGCTGGAGCAGGTCAAGAAGGACAATGCCGACCTGCCGGTCGTGATGATTTCCGGCCACGGCAACATCGAGACCGCCGTCGCCGCGATCAAGCGCGGCGCCTATGACTTCATCGAAAAGCCGTTCAAGGCCGACCGATTGATCCTGGTCGCCAATCGCGCACTGGAGAACTCGCGGCTCAAGCGCGAGGTCAAGGAGCTGAAGCAGATGGCGCCGAGCGCCAGCCAGCTCGTCGGCCGCTCGCCGAGCATGAACCAGCTGCGCCAGACCATCGAGCGCGCGGCCAAGGCCAACAGCCGCATCCTGATCGTCGGACCCGCCGGCGCCGGCAAGGAATTGACCGCGCGCACGCTGCATACCGCCTCGGGCCGTGCCGACGGTCCCTTCGTCGTCATCAACGCCGCCGCGATCACGCCCGAGCGCATGGAGCACGAGCTGTTCGGCGTCGAGCAGTCCAACGGCGAGCAGCCGCGCAAGCCCGGTGCGCTCGAAGAGGCCCATGGCGGCACGCTGTTCATCGACGAGATCGCGGACATGCCGCGCGAGACCCAGAACAAGATCCTGCGCGTGCTGGTCGAGCAATCGTTTCAGCGCGTCGGTGGCACCGCCAAGGTGCAGGTCGACGTGCGCATCATTTCCTCGACCGCGCGCAACCTGGAGGAGGAGATCGCGGCCGGCCATTTCCGCGAGGACCTCTACCACCGGCTCTCGGTGGTACCGATCCGCGTGCCGGCCCTGTCGGAGCGGCGCGAGGACATTCCGGAGCTGATCGACTACTTCATGGAGCAGATCTCGGCCGGCAGCGGCCTGCCCAAGCGCCAGATCGGCCAGGACGCGATGGCGGTGCTGCAATCGCATGTCTGGCCGGGCAATGTGCGCCAGCTCCGCAACAATGTTGAAAGAGTCATGATTCTGGCGGCCGGTGGACCGGAGGTCATCATCACCGCCGACATGCTGCCGCAGGACGTCGGCTCGATGGTGCCGGCGATGCCGACCAGCAACAATGGCGAGCACATCATGGGCCTGCCACTGCGCGAAGCGCGCGAAGTGTTCGAGCGCGACTATTTGATTGCACAGATCAGCCGTTTTTCAGGAAATATTTCTCGCACGGCCGAGTTTGTTGGCATGGAACGGTCGGCACTGCACCGGAAGCTGAAGGCACTCGGCGTCGGTTAAAACACTGCGAGCGAGGTGGATACCGGCCCGCATACAGAAAACAAGAAGCCAGCGCCGCGACATCGCGGCGGCTTGTCAGGGATAAGCGAGGAAAATCATCGATTTCCGTAGTTTTTCGGGGCAATAGAGCATGGGCTGCCGCGTGAAGCGGCTTGCCTAATATCCCGACCTGTCTTCTAATCTAACCGCTGTTCCTCCGAGGGGGATCTCATGAGGAGCGGCAACCGGAAGAGGCCCCGCATTTCACAAAGAGGGCCGCAACCGGCGCAATAAAAAGAAACTCAAAGCGAGAAAAAAACAATGGCGGCAGACCGCGCACAAAACCTACAGGACACCTTCCTTAATCACGTTCGCAAAACCAAGACGCCACTGACGATCTTTCTGGTCAACGGAGTGAAGCTCCAGGGCATCGTGACCTGGTTCGACAATTTCTGTTTGCTGCTGCGGCGCGATGGTCACTCGCAGCTGGTCTACAAGCATGCGATCTCGACCATCATGCCGGGCGCGCCCATCCAGTTGTTCGAAGGCGGCGAGGATCAGCCGGCTTGAGAGTGATCTGATTGGAACCCCGGAATTTCGACGGGGATGCCGACCGTCCGCGGTCGGCAGGGGCTAAGCAGACGGGGCGGGTGCTTGTCATCGGCCCCTATTTGCGGGTGCGCGCGGGAAGTGCCGACGCGCAATCGGAAAGTCATGTCCAGCGTGACGCCGAGGCCCGGCTCGATGAAGCCGCGGGCCTTGCGCGCGCGATCGACCTCGTCATTGCCGATGCGATCATCGCGCCGATCAGCCAGATCCGCCCCGCGACCTATATCGGCAAGGGCAAGGTCGAGGAGATCGCCGCGCTGGCCAAGAGCCTCGACGTCGAGCTCGTGGTGATGGATTGCGCGCTGGCGCCGATCCAGCAGCGCAATCTCGAGAAGGAATTGCACGCCAAGGTGCTCGACCGCACCGGTCTCATTCTGGAAATCTTCGGCCGCCGCGCCAAGACCAAGGAGGGCTCGCTCCAGGTCGAGCTTGCGCATCTCAACTACCAACGCTCGCGCCTGGTGCGATCCTGGACCCATCTGGAGCGCCAGCGCGGCGGCTTCGGATTCATGGGCGGCCCGGGCGAGACCCAGATCGAGGCCGACCGTCGGCTGATCCAGGAGCGCATCACCAAGCTCGAGAGCGAGCTGAAGAAGGTGCAGGCCACGCGTCGCCTGCATCGCGCCGGCCGCCAGCGCGTGCCGTATCGCGTGGTCGCGCTGGTCGGCTACACCAATGCCGGCAAGTCGACGCTGTTCAACCGCCTGACGCGCGCCGACGTGCAGGCCGCCGACATGCTGTTCGCAACGCTCGATCCGACGCTGCGCGCGCTCAACCTGCCGCATGGCGGCAAGGCGATGCTGTCCGACACCGTCGGCTTCATCTCGAACCTGCCGACCCAGCTCGTCGCCGCCTTCCGCGCCACGCTGGAGGAGGTGCTGGAGGCGGACGTCATCCTGCACGTGCGCGACATCTCGCATGAGGATGCCGAGGCCCAGCAGAGCGATGTCGACGCCGTGCTGCGCCAGCTCGGCATCAACCCCGACGACTCCGGCCGCATCATCGAGGTCTGGAACAAGATCGACCGTTACGACCCAGAGCAGCGCGAGGAGCTCTTGAACATCGCCGCGCGCCGGCCGGAGGATCATCCGGCCATGCTGGTGTCGGCCGTATCAGGCGAGGGGATCGACGCGCTGCTCGCCGCGATCGAGGAGCGGTTGGCTGCCAAGCGCACCACGCTCGATCTCTCCATCGACGCCGCCGACGGCGCCGGCATCTCGTGGCTGCACCGCAATTCCGAGGTGCTGGCGAAAGAGCTGCACGACGGCCGCTTCGACATGACGGTGCGAGTGGATGAGACCAAGCGGGATATCGTGGTGTCGCGGTTTGATGCGGTGCCGCGTCTGTCGGCGTAAGCTACACTTTGCGTCCCGGATTGCGCTTCGCTCCATCCGGGCTACGAACCGAGAAAATCACTTGGACAGGTCGAGGCTCATGAACTGGTTGTGCGGGCTCGCCTGATAGTCGGCGAACGGCTCGCATGAGACGAAGCCGGCGCTGCGGTAGAGTGCGACGGCGGGAACATGCAGCGGTGCCGTGCCAGTCTCCAGGCTGAGGCGCGCATATCCGCGCTTGCGGCCTTCGGCGATGATGTGGCTCAAGATCGCGCGTCCGGCCCCGGTCCGCCGTGCCGTAGGCGCGGCGCGCATCGACTTCACCTCGCCATGTGTTTCATCCAGCTGCTTCAGGGCGCCGAAGCCAGCTAGCACACCGTCCTGCCAGGCTGTCCAGAACGTCACGCTCGGAGCCGAAAGGCCGCTCGCGTCCAGGGCCTGCGCGTGTTCGCCCATGACGCTGCGCAGCTCTTCCAGATGATGCGCCAGCAAGTCGGCGACATGTGGCGCCTTCGGGTCGTCCTGCCTGATGTCCACGGCGTGCCCTCGTGTCATGTCGCCGTCTTGGCCTCGTTCCACAGCGCATCCATCTCCGCCAGTGACGCCTGCTCGAGCGTCCGCCCCTGCGCCTCCAGCGCCCGCTCGATGAAGGCAAAGCGCCGCTCGAATTTTGCGTTGGTCGCGCGCAGGGCGGCTTCCGGATCCGCATCAACATGGCGGGCGAGGTTGACGAGGGCGAACATCAGGTCGCCGGTCTCTTCCGCAATCTCCTGCTTGTCGTTGCGGTCCAATGCCGCCTCGATCTCGTCGACCTCCTCGCGGATCTTGTGCAGGACCGCGCGCGGGTCGTTCCAGTCGAAGCCGACGGTGGAAGCCTTGCGCTGCAGCTCCATGGCGCGAGTCAAGGCGGGCTGGCCAGCCTTGACGCCCGAGAGCAGCGATTTGTGCGTCGGCTCTTCCTCCGGCGGCCGGCGTGCGGCGCGCTCGGCCTTCTCCTCGGCCTTGATGCGGTCCCAGACTTCCTTGACGTGGTGCGGGGCGAGATTGCCGTCCTTGTCGGCGAAGACGTGGGGATGGCGCCGGATCATCTTGCGGGTGATGGCCTCGACCACGTCGCCGAAAGCAAACGCGTTCTGCTCTGACGCCATCTGGGCGTAGAACACGACCTGGAGCAGGAGGTCGCCAAGCTCCTCGCGCAGATCGTCGAGATCGCCGCGGGTGATGGCGTCCACCACCTCATAGGCTTCCTCGATCGTGTAGGGCGCGATCGTCGCAAAATCCTGCTCGAGGTCCCAGGGGCAGCCGGTCACCGGCGTGCGCAGTGCCGCCATGATCTCGATCAGGCGGGAAATATCGCGGGAAGGGGTCATTGCGGGGCAGTCTCCTGGGTCCAAAACCTTATGCCAAAAGCCGGCGGCCGTTCCCAGCCGGGCGCAGCGGAACAGGCCGATTTCCACCGATTGGCGGGTACGTTCCACAGTGCTAAAGCGCGGGCCATGAGTGACGCATTTTCCTCCGAGACCGCGCTGGTCCTGTTCTCCGGCGGCCAGGATTCCACCACCTGCCTCGCCTGGGCGCTGAGCCGCTTTGCCCGCGTGGAGACGCTGGGGTTCGAGTATGGCCAGCGCCACGCCATTGAGCTTGCCTGCCGCGACCGGCTGTTCGACGGCATCAAGGTCCTCCGCGCCGATTGGGCCGCAAAACTCGGCGAGAGCCATACGCTGTCGATCCCGACGCTGGCGGCGGTGTCCGAGACGGCGCTGACCCGCGATGTCGCGATCGCGATGGGAGCCGACGGTCTGCCCAACACCTTCGTGCCGGGCCGCAACCTCGTGTTCCTGACCTTCGCCGCGGCGCTGGCCTACCGGCGCGGTATCACCCACATCGTCGGCGGCATGTGCGAGACCGACTATTCCGGCTATCCCGATTGCCGCGACGACACCATCCGCGCCATGCAGGCCGCGCTCTCGCTCGGCTTGGCGAGGCCCTTCGAGCTGCACACGCCGCTGATGTGGATCGACAAGGCCGCGACGTGGAAGCTCGCGCATGATCTCGGCGGCGACGGCCTGGTCGATCTGATCCGCGAGCAATCCCACACCTGCTATCTCGGCGAACGCGGCGCGCAGCATGAGTGGGGCTATGGGTGCGGGGAGTGCCCGGCGTGCAGCCTGCGGGCGAAGGGGTGGCGGGAGTATGTGGCGGGGAGGTGAGGCCTCGCCGTACTCCTCTCGTGCCCCGGACGCAGCGCAGCGCTCCTTCAGCGGTGCGCTGCAGAGCCGGGGCCCATGTTCCCGTAGCGTATCGTGTTGCCGTCTGGGTCCCGGCTCTGCGCCGCAACGCTTGCGCGTTGCAGCTTGTCCGGGACACGAGATTCGCAATGACGAACTCAGCGACAGCTACCCAAAATCCTCCGGCCTGAGCTCAATCGGCTTGCCATGCGGCGTGCGATCTGCCGCGTGGTCCCAGGCGTCGCGGTAGCGGTGCAGAATCTCCAGCGAGGCGACGCCCTTGCGTGCGACGAGGCCTTCCAGCGTGGCGAGCCAATGCAGATAGTAGGTCTCGCCCGTATCGGGATCGCCGGCGGCCTGCGCGCGCTTGATCTCGGAGGCCAAGGCTGCGGCCCATTCGGGCCAGGTGAACACGCCACGCTCGTGCAGCGTCAACGCCATTGCGAACGCATGCGCCTCCCAGGGTGCTCGGAACACCGGGCCGTCGTCATCGCGTGGGATGCTCGGGATCGCCGCCGTTGCGGCAGCAGCAGCGCTACCACTCATCACGTCGGGTCCAGATAGGGCTCGAACGCGTCGATCGACACCTTCAGCGTCGGATCGCCGTCCTCGCCCCAGAGATCGCGTCCCTCGAACACGACCGTGTAGAGCCATTGCGGATTCTCGCCGAGCTCCATCGCCGCGGAATCCGGAAAGACGTGGCAGCCATGATTCAGCTCGACCACGCCGACATGGCCGCGCACATAGCGTGGCAGCCGCGTATGCGTCGCTGGATGGATGTTCTTCGCGCGCACGCGATCGCCGATGTTGAATTTTGCGGGCGCCGGGGCAGGGCGGGCGAACTTGCCGCGCACCATGATGCGCTCGACCTGGGTGAGATCGAACTTGCCGTGCTTGAGTGCTTTGGCCGGTTGCATCGCGTGGCCGGCAGCGACTTCCTCCCTTGTGAGGTAGCCCTTCTCGATCAACATCTCTTCGAGCCCGAGAAACCATTTCTTGTAGTAGGAGCTCGAGAGATACACATGCGGCGGGATCGTCTCGCGATAGAAGCGCGAGGTGTCGATGTTGAAGGCGCCGGCCGCGCCCATCGCGCGCACCATCGCCAGCACGCGTGACTCCCACTCCTCGTGAAACATCGGCTCGTTCGGCTCAGGCTCGACCTTGCCGAACCCGTCCATGCCGCCCATGTCGTGCACGCCGTTCATGACGGCGCTCCCGGCGTCCTGGGAAAGCCGGTGCCGATCATGGAGTCGCGCGTGACGAGTTCGGCGAGCTGCTCCTCGCTCCAGCCTTCGGTGCCCGCGGGGCGCATCGGCAGCACCAGGAAGCGCGTCTCGGCCGTGGAGTCCCAGACCCGGATCTCCATGTCCTTGGGCAAGCTGACGTCGAAATCGGCGAGCACGCCGCGCGGATCCTTCACCGCGCGCGAACGATAGGGCGCAGCCTTGTACCAGACCGGCGGCAGCCCCAACATTTCCCAGGGGTAGCAGGAGCACAGCGTGCACACGACCATGTTGTGTCGCGCTGGCGTGTTCTCGACCACGACGAGATGATCGCCGACGCGGCTGACATGACCGAGCGTGCCGATCGCCTTGGAGCCATCCTCCAGCAGCGCCTTCTTGAAGGCCGGATCGGTCCAGGCCTTGGCAACGACGCGCGCACCGTTATGCGGTCCGATCTTGGTCTCGTAGGCCTGGATGATGGCATCGAGCGCGGCCGGCTCGACATAGCCTTTTTCGGTCAGGATCGTCTCGAGCGCGCGCACGCGCAGCTCGGTCTCGGACAACTCGGAATGGTCGTGATCGTGGTCGTGATGATGCTCGCTCATGGCGCGAAGATAGTCCCAGAATCCGGGCCTTGTCGAGGCGAAGACTCTGCTAACATCGTGCCATGGGCTTGGCTGGACGAACCGGAATAACCGCTGCAATCGCGGCTCTTGTCGCACTTGCGGCACAGGATGCGCGCGCTGCGAATGGCGCCTATGCGGTGGATTCCGCCGACATCTCCGAGGTCGGCTCCTGCAAGGTCGAAAGCTGGATGTCGGCGGCGACCAACACCGATTTCCAGGCGGTCGCAAATCCCTCCTGCGTCGTCGATCCCTTCAGGCCGATCGAACTGAGCATGCAGACCATCCGTGGCCGCAGCGATGGCGACTGGAGCACGACCGTGGCGCCGAAAGCCAAGACGAATTTCATCCCGACCGGGGTCGGACGGTGGGGACTGGCGGCCTATGGCGGCGGATCGTTCGATGCGGCGACCGGCGAGGCGCTGACCGCCTTTGCCGTCATCCCCGCGACTTATCGCCTGTCGGAGACGATGCGTGTCAACGTCAATGGCGGCTGGCTCTGGGATCGCACGGTCGGTCGCCACTACCTCACCTACGGCATCGGCTTCGATTGGAAGTTCACCGAAACATTGCAGTGGACGATCGAGGCCTTTGGCCAGGCCGGCGCCGCCGAAACCGCGAGCGTCGTGCAGCCGCGCTTTCAGACCGGCGTGCGCTACCGGCCTAACGAGATCTTCTCCGTCGACGTGATCTACGGCCGCAACATCACCGGCGAGAACGCCAACTGGATCACCGTCGGCACCACCATCCGGTTTCCGGTCCACGGCAGCGAGCCGGAGCATCGGCGCACCGGGCATTTGTGAGCCTACGGAAAATCGGGCACGGAGCGACAGAACCCGAGTCAGACCATTGATCGCGCCGCGGACAATCCGTATACGCCGCGATGGGACAAAAGCGGCCCGGCCAACGGGCGGTACAACGTGACGACAATCGAGGGGGAGGGCCCATGGCCGCTAGCTCGCAGGCGCCTGAGGCGAAAGGGTTCCACTGGAAGCTGATCGCGCCGCTCGCGGTGTGGCTGGCGATCTATCTGTGGCCCGTACCCACGGGGCTCAACGTCAATCAGTGGCACTATTTTGCCGTTTTCGCGGCCGTCATCACCGGGCTTATCCTGGAATCCATGCCGGTCGGTGCGGTCGGCTTTATCGGCCTGACGGTCGCAGGCGTTGCCGGCTATATCGACCCCGACCCCGGCAAATCGCTGCGCTGGATGCTGGCGGGCTTTGCCGAGAGCACGGTGTGGCTGATCGTCGGCGCCTTCGTGTTCTCGATCGGATATCGCAAGAGCCAGCTCGGCCGGCGTATCGCACTCGTGCTGGTGCAGCGGCTCGGCCGCAACACGCTTGGCCTCGGCTATGCGGTCGCCATGTCGGATTTCCTGCTCGCGCCGGCAACGCCGTCCAACACCGCGCGCAGCGGCGGCATCGTCTATCCCATCATCAGCAACATCCCGCGCATCTATGGCTCCGAGCCCGGACCGACCGCCGGCAAGATCGGCACCTATGTGATGTGGACCGCCTTCGCCGCGACCGCCGTCACCAGTTCGTTGTTCTTCACCGCGCTCGCGCCCAATGCAGCGGCGCTGGCGATTGCCAAGAAGACCGTCGGCGTCGAGGTGAGCTGGGCGCAATGGTTCATGGGTTTTGCACCGCTCGGCATTCTCCTGATGATCGTCGTTCCGCTGCTCAGCTACGCGGTCTGCCGGCCCGAGGTGAAGCGCAGTCCGGAGATTTCGGAATGGGCGGCGAAGGAGCTCGCCGAGATGGGCCCGATGTCGCGCAACGAGTGGATCATGCTGGCGCTTATCGTGCTTGCGATGTTCCTGTGGATCGCGGGATCGAGCCCGGACATCCACGTCCCGGTGCTCGGCTCGAACTTCGTCAACGCCACCACCGTCGTCTTCATCGTGATCTCGCTGATGCTGGTCACGGGCGTGATCGAATTCGCCGACATCGTCAGCGAGAAGAGCGCCTGGGAGGTGTTCTTCTATTTCACCTCGCTCTTGACGCTGGCCTCGGGCCTCAACGAGATCGGCTTCATCAAATGGTTCGCTGCCGAATACGCAAAACCGCTCGCGGGGCTGTCGCCGTCAACCGCGATGCTCCTGCTGGTCGCGCTGTTCTTCTGGATCCACTATTTCTTCTCGAGCATTACCTCGCATGCCGCCGCCGTGCTGCCGGTGGTGCTGGCGGTCGGATCGGGCATTCCGGGCTTGCCGGTCACGACGCTCGCCATGCTCTGCATGTATTCGCTCGGCCTGATGGGCGTGATCTCGCCCTATGCGACGGGGCCGGCGCCGATGTATTTCGGCAGCGGCTATATCGGGAAGGGCCAGTTCTGGGGCTTTGGGCTGATCTTCGGGGTGCTCTATTTCGCCGGCCTGCTGCTGATCGTGCTGCCCTGGTTGCAGATGCGGTGAGCCGGGCGGGAGTCTGATACCCCCGGCGGAGGAATATTCTTCTCCGGGGAGGGATTTGGAAATCTTCGTCCAACTCCTGCCAAATATCTGAAATTGCAAGAAAGACCGGAAAAGGCGATGGTGCGTGCTGCGGTGCAGCGCGCCCCTCTGAGGCGGTCTGTTGCTGCTTCACCTCCAGTCGCTTGAAGCGACCCGTCTCTCGTTTGCCTTTTCGGGCGGCCGAGGGAACTATTGTGCATGAAGGCCGCTCCATGAACGCCCACCAATCGCTCGCGATCGGACGACCGATCGAAACGCTTGAAGCGATTTCACCTGCCGCGACCGAGCCGGACGCGATGGTCCGTTTCGAAGGCATCTCGAAAACCTACCCGGCCTATCGCGGCAAGCCTGGCGTCAACGCGCTGCAAAACATCGATTTCGCGATCCCGCGCGGTTCCATCACCGGCGTGATCGGCCGCTCCGGCGCCGGCAAGTCGAGCCTGGTGCGCCTGATCAACGGGCTGGAGAAGCCGACCACGGGCCGCGTCATCGTCGACAACAGGGACATCTCGGCGCTCGCGGGCCGCGAGCTGCGGCTGGCGCAGCGCTCGATCGGCATGATCTTCCAGCACTTCAACCTGCTGTCGTCGCGCACGGCCGCCGACAACATCGCGCTGCCGCTCGAGATCGCCGGCTGGTCCAAGGCCGACATCCGCGCGCGTGTGGCCGAGCTGCTCGCGCTCGTTGGCATCGCCGACAAGCACGACCGGTACCCTTCCGAACTCTCCGGCGGCCAGAAGCAGCGCGTCGGCATCGCGCGGGCGCTGGCGACACGGCCGAGCGTGCTGCTGTCGGACGAGGCGACCTCGGCGCTCGATCCGCAGACCACGCGCGCGATCCTCGATCTGCTGGCGAACATCAACCGCGAGCTCGGGGTGACCATCGTGCTGATCACCCATGAAATGTCCGTGGCGCGCCAGCTCGCCAAGGAAGTCGTGGTGCTCGATGCCGGCCATGTCGTCGAGAGCGGCCATGTCGCCGACATCTTCACCCATCCCAAGCATCCGATCACGCAGTCCTTCCTGGCCGAGGTGATCGG
Source organism: Bradyrhizobium iriomotense (assembly GCF_018130765.1). GTDB lineage: Bacteria > Pseudomonadota > Alphaproteobacteria > Rhizobiales > Xanthobacteraceae > Bradyrhizobium > Bradyrhizobium iriomotense_A. The sequence goes on along the minus strand of NZ_JAFCJZ010000001.1, from coordinate 144,879 downwards.
CGACAGCCTGCCGGTGTCGCTGGCGAGCCGGATCGTTCCGGAGCCGTCCGCCGGCGGGCAGGCCGTGATCCGCGTCCAGGTGCGCGGGGCAGGGGCGGGCGACACGGTGGTGGCGCGGCTCGCGCGCGAGCTCGGGCTCGACGTTTCGCTGCTGTCGGCGCGCATCGACGAGATCGGCGGCCAGCATGTCGGCTCGCTCGTTCTCGGTGTACCCGGCAGCGAGGACGTGCAGGCGCAGGTTCTCGCCTGGCTCTCTCAATATCAATTCTCGGCGGAGCATCTCGGCTATGTCGCCTGAACTCATTAACCTGATCATCCAGGCCACGGGCGAGAGCCTGTACATGGTCGGCATCGCGGCGCTGCTCGGCACCGCCTTCGGCCTGCCGCTCGGCGTCTTCCTCGCGACCAGCCGCAAGGGCGAGCTGTTCGCGGCGCCACTCGTCAATCGCGTACTCGGCGCCGTCGTCAATGCGACGCGGTCGACGCCCTTCATCATCCTGGTCGTTGCGATCATCCCGTTCACCCGGCTCATTGCCGGCACCTCGATCGGCTCAACCGCGGCGATCGTGCCGCTGACCATCGCCTCGACGCCGTTCATCGCGCGCCTCGTGGAAGCTGCGATCCGCGAGGTCGATGGCGGCCTGATCGAGACCGCGTCCTCCTTCGGCGCCTCGCCAATCCAGATCGTGCTCAAGGTGCTGATCCCAGAGGCGCTGCCTGGCCTCTTGCTGGCGCTGACGCTCGCGGTGGTCAGCCTGCTCGGCTATTCCGCGATGGTCGGAGCGGTTGGCGGCGGCGGCCTTGGCGATCTCGGCATCCGCTACGGCTACCAGCGCTTCATGCCGGAGATGATGCTCGCCGTCGTCGTCGTGCTGATCGCGCTGGTGCAGCTCGTGCAGAGCGCCGGGGATTATCTGGCGCGCCGGGTCAACCGCCGGCTGCGGCATCGCTGAGCCAAACTTCTTCGAAACTGGAGACTTCAATGCGTTTTCTCGCAACCCTTGCGGCTGCAGCCTTGCTTGCGACCTCGGCTCAGGCCGAAACCATCCGGGTCGGCGTCACCGCCGGCCCGCATGCCGAGATCCTCGATGTCGTGAAGAAGGTCGGCGCCGAGCGCGGGCTCGACATCACGGTGGTCGAGTTCACCGATTACGTGATCCCGAACCAGGCGCTGGCGCTGAAGGATCTGGAAGCCAACTCCTTCCAGCACGAGCCGTACCTCAAGAACCAGATCTCCAAGACCGGCTGGAAGATCGTCAAGGTCGCCAACACGATCGGTTCGCCGCAGGGCGTCTATTCGCAGAAATACAAGAAGCTCGCCGACCTACCCGAGGGCGCCCGCGTCGCCATCGCCAACGATCCCTCCAACGGCGCGCGCGGCCTGATGATCCTGGCGCTGCACGGCGTGATCAAGCTGAAGGACCCGAACAACGTCTCCTCGACGATTGCCGACATCACCGACAATCCGAAGAAGCTCCGCTTCGTCGAGCTCGATGCCGCCCAGCTTCCGCGCGCGCTGCAGGACGTCGATGTCGTCTCGATCAACAACAATTACGCGGTGCAGGCCGGCCTCAATCCCGCGACCGATGCGATCGCCCGCGAAAATCCCGATGGGCCCTGGGTCAACATCCTCGCCGTCCGCGAGGAGGACAAGGACAAGCCCTGGGTGAAGCAGCTGATCGAGGCCTATCACTCCCAGCCCGTGAAGGCGTTCCTGGAGACGCGCTTCAAGGGAACGTATCTGCCGACCTGGTAAGGGCAGAAGACGCGCGCGTCAGGCCGCCAGCCTGGCGCGCCGCAATGTCTCCGAGGGCTTTTCGGAGAAGTGGCGCTTGTAGTCCAGCGAGAACTGGCTGAAGTGCCAGAAGCCGTACTGCACGGCGACGTCGTAGATGGATGTCTCGGCGCCGCCGCCGGCGCGTTTCAGATCGCGCCGCACGCGGTTGAGGCGCATCGCGCGCCAGTAATGCATCGGGCTCGTGCCCAACACCTCCTGGAAGCAATAGCCAAGCTTGCGCGGGCTGGCGCCGACGGCCTTGCAGACCTCGAGCAGCGACAGCGTGCGCTCGCCGCTGCCATGCATCAGCGCGCGGGCGCGATCGACGGTGCGCTTGCGCGCCGCCGCGCTGCGGCCGGGATTGGTGGGCCGCGCCGTCGGCAACATGTCCATGATCTCGACGAGGAGCGCATCCTCGAGTGCCTGCCGTGCCGCGGGATCGTCGAACTGCCCGGGGGCCGTGGTGATGGTCTCGTGAATGGCGGCGAGATGCGCGCGCAGCCGCGCGACCGGCGCCTCCGCCATCTCGATCACCCGCAACTGATGCCAGACGGCGCGCGGCAGCGCGATGTCGAGGCGGGCGGCAAGCTCCTCGATCAGCGCCGCGCTGGCGACGACGCCGCGCAGCTCGAACGCCTTCGGCGTGCACATGTCGACCTCGGCGTCGATGCAGGCGATCACCTGGGTGCCCGCAACACTGGCGCCGTTGCAATTGACCTCGCCATCGCCATCCCAGGGCAGACCGATCCCGAAACTGTCGGCACCGAGCTGGCCGTACTGGCGAACCTGCTGGCTGGTGATTTCGCGGAAGACTTCGACGTGGGGGAGGGAGAGCTGGGTGAAGCTGCCCCTGAAGGCACCGGCACTGATCTGGTCGTAGCTGAGGTGCCAGCGGCCGAGCGAGGCGCAATGCTCATCGACATCCGTGCTGCTGGCCTGAAGCAGGCAAGGAGCCGAGTCTTGAATCGGAAGAGTTGCGCTTAAGGCCATGACAATACGTCGGAATGTGCCAGCCGAGAACGCGGCAGGAACTGCCGTCAAGACTGGCACGCCCTGCGCTCCTGTCCAGCAAAATATTGCGGGATTTCGATAACGCCTGACCGCGCCACTGTGCAGGCTTCCGTCCTGCCGTTCCGGCCTCGCAGTCGGATGGCGCTTCGCGGAGGGATTGAGATGCGACCGACTGACGTCATGCGCGGCAGCCCGCCGGCACCGGAGGCCCAGGTGACCCGCGCCAACTGGCGCAGCTTTCCCGCCATCCGCTGGGGCTTCACCCACACCCGCGAGGTGCTACCGACCGCCGAGATCCGCCGCTCGGCACAGCCGACGCCGATGCCAAGCGCGCCGCGCGAGCTGGCAAAACTCGGCTTCACCGCGCCCGATGGTAAAGAGACCACGATCGAAGCCACGCTGCGCGAGACCTTCGCCGACACGCTGCTCGTCATGCACCGGGGCACCCTGATCCACGAATGGTACGGCGACGGCATGACCGCGACCACGCCGCATCTGATCTGTTCGATCAGCAAGGCGATCGCCGGGACGCTCGGCGGCATTCTGGCCGCGCGGGGCCTGCTTGATCCCGAGGCGAGGGTGCTGCGCTACGTGCCGGAGCTGGAGACGTCGGTCTACGGCAGCTGCACCGTCCGCAACCTCCTCGACATGGCCGTCGCCATCAACTTCGAGGAGGATTACGAGGACCCCGCAGGCGACGTCGCGCGCTATCGCTTCTCCTCGGGCTGGGATATGCCGCCTCCGGGCGTCGAGCCCGGTCATCAGCGCGCCTATCTCACCACGCTGCGCGGGACCGGCAAGCCGCACGGCAAGGTGTTCCACTACGTCTCGACCAACACCGAGGTGCTCGGCTGGGTCTATGAGCGCGCCTGCGGCATGCCCTACCATCGCATCCTCTCCGAATATCTCTGGCAGCCCCTGGGCGCGGAGGAGGACGGCTCGCTCACGCTCGACAGCCACGGCATGGGCCGCATCGCCGGCGGTATCTCCGTCACCGCACGTGATCTCATCCGTTTCGGCGAGATGATGCGCTGCCGCGGCGTGGTCGAGGGGCGGCAGGTGGTGCCGGGCTGGTGGATCGACGACATTCGCGAGAACGGCGACCCCCAGGCCTGGGCCGACGGCGACCTCGCCGAGTTCTTCCCGGGTGCGCGCTACCGCAGCAAATGGTTCACGATCGACCCGTCGCGCAACGCGCTCACCGCGATCGGCATTCACGGCCAGCACCTCTATGTCGATCTCGATTCCGACACCGTCATAGCCAAGCTCGCGACGCAGCCCAAGGCGATGGACGTGCCGATCGATCAGCGCTGGTTTGCCGCCTTCAGCGCCATCACCGCGCATCTCGCCTGACTTTGGACATGCCTATGCTCGATACCCTCAAAGCCAAACTGCAAGCGCAGGCTGCTGCGCCGCATCCGCTCGATCCGCTGACGGCCGAAGAGATCACCGCGGCCTGCACGCTGGTGCGTGCGGCGGCCACATCGCCCGAAAACTGCCGCTTCCCGACGGTGCGGCTGGAAGAGCCGACCAAGCAGGAGCTTGCCGCGGGCGAAGCAGCGCGCCGCGCTTTCGTCCTGACGCTGGATGTGACCACAGGCGAGGCGATCGAGCATATCGTCGATCTCGCCCGCAATGAGATCGTCGCGCGCAAAATCATCCCGAACCGCGAGGCGCCGTACGGGCAGCCGCCGGTGATGCTGGAAGAGTTCTTCAAGTGCGAGGCCGTGGTGAAGGCCGATGCCAGATGGCGCGCGGCGATGATCCGGCGCGGGCTGACCGACAAGGACATCGAGCTGGTCCAGGTCGATCCGTTCTCCTCGGGTTTCTTCGACAAGGAATTCGAACGCGGCGCGCGCATCGTGCGGGCCGTCAGCTATTTTCGCGAGCACCTGCAGGACAACGGCTATGCGCATCCGATCGAGGGCGTGGTGGCCGTGGTCGACCTGATCGGCGGTAAGGTCATCGACCTCACCGACGAGGACCCGATCGTCCCGATCCCGCGCAAGAAGCGGAATTATGGTGCGCATGAAATCAAGAACCCGCGCACCGACATCAAGCCGTTGCATATCGAGCAGCCGGAGGGTCCGAGCTTCAAGGTCGATGGCTGGAAGGTCGACTGGCAGAAATGGAGTTTTCGCGTTGGCTTCACGCCGCGCGAGGGACTGGTGCTGCATCAACTCAGCTATCAGGACGGTGCACGCAAGCGCTCGCTGATCCATCGCGCCAGCGTCACCGAGATGGTGGTGCCTTACGCCGATCCGACCGCGAACCATTTCTGGAAGTCGGCGTTCGATGCCGGCGAGTACGGGCTCGGCATGCTCGCCAACGCGCTGGAGCTCGGCTGCGACTGCCTTGGCAACATCCATTATTTCGACGTCCCGGCCGCCGACAACAAGGGCGAGCCCTTCGTCATGCAGAACGCTATCTGCATGCATGAAGAAGACTACGGAATTGCCTGGAAACATTACGAATTCCGCAACGGCCTGTTCGAGGTGCGCAGATCGCGCCGCCTCGTCATCTCGTTCTTCGCCACCGTCGGCAATTACGATTACGGCTTCTACTGGTATCTCTACCAGGATGGCACGATCCAGCTCGAGACAAAACTCACCGGCATCATCCAGACCGCCGCCGTGCCACCAGGCGAAACATACAGATGGGGTGGCATGGTCGACGACAATCTCGGCGGTCCCACGCACCAGCATTTCTTCAACGTGCGCCTGCACATGGATCTCGACGGTGGCGGCAACACGGTGACGGAGCACGATTTCGTGCCGCGGCCTTGGGGCCACGACAATCCGCACGGCAACGTGTTCGACACCACGACGCGGGTGCTGTCGCGCGAGCGCGACGCGGTGGCGATCGCCAACGGCGAGACCGGCCGGTTCTGGAAGATCAGCAATCCCAACGAGACCAATTCGGTCGGCAACGCCCCGGCCTACAAGCTCGTCGTCAATCCGAGCCCGCTGATGCTGGCGCAGGAGGGGAGCTATGTGCGCAGGCGCGGCGGCTTTGCCACCAAACACGTCTGGGTCACCGCCTTCGACAAGGACGAGAAATACGCCAGCGGTGACTATCCCAACGTCCACGCCGGCGGCGACGGCCTGCCGCGCTATGCCGCGCAGAACCGCAACATCGAGAATGCCGACATCGTGGTCTGGCACTCCTTCGGCCACACCCATGTCTGCAAGCCCGAGGACTTTCCGATCATGCCGGTCGAATATGCCGGCTTCATGCTGAAGCCGACCGGCTTCTTCGCGGCTAACGCGGCCTCCGACATCCCGCCGGAGCGCAACAGCCGCAGCGTGCTTGCGGGCGAGGAGAAGGGCGACGGCAGCTCATGCTGTAACAGCTAGGCAGCAGGCGGGTAGTAGAGAAACTCGATCATCAGGCAGCCGCCGCGGGTGAAGAACGGTCCATGTTCGACATGGGCCGGCCTCACGGCATAGGTGCCGGCCTCGAGCCGCTGCGTTTCCTGTGCCGCCGTGCCGATCGACAGCGTGCCCGAGATCAGAAACACTTCCTCGCACCAATCGTGTGAAACCGGATGCTTGACCGATGCACCGGCGGCCCAGCGCGACAGCCGCGTCACGGCGCCCGATTGCGCCGGGTGATCGAAACGGCCGGACAGGATCTTCTCCTCGACACCGACATAACCGGGAACGGCCCGCCAGCCGTCCTCGGCCAGCGCATTGAAAAACTCCCGGTGATCCTTCATGAACCGACCGAAGCCGAGCTCCGCCATGAACATCATCTCCTGCGCCGACACTGGCACAGGGACGACCTTACAGCAGGCAAACGGCGTTTCCCACTTACAGCCGCAGGGGGCAGGGATGTCCGGGAAGGGGTGTGCCTTCAGCCCGCCGCCAGTTCGGCGTCGCTCGCCGGCACTACGATCGATGCCGGGCCGGCAACGAGGCTGTCGAGGTCGACCAGCAGCAGATCGGCAATGTGCGTGAGCTGGTGCAGCGGGATGCTCAGCTCTCCGCTCTCGGCTCGCGACACGAACTCGGGCGAGACGCTGATGAGGTTCGCGATCTGCACCTCGGTATAACCCCGCGCCTCGCGCGCGGCCTTGACCTGCGCGCCGATGTGCTGCCGGTGCAGAGCCTGCTCTTCCTCGGTCATCATCAGAGCCTGCTCGTCGAGGCTCGCAACGCCGTCCGCGAAGGCGACGCCGAGCAGCCGCCGCTTCTGCCAGGCGACACGACAGGTCTTGCGTAGCCCGTCGGCGAAGATCAGCGTGGCCTCTTTCGGAAACACCAGCGACCAGTCGAGCTTCAGCCTTGCTCCGGTGCCTGAGACGTCCGCGATCGTGCAGGGGATGCTGACGGTGCCCCTGGGGCCGTCGAACTCGACGAGCCCCGTCCTCGCCGTGGATTGCCTGGTCGCAGCGCGCAATTCGCTCATGGACGTCGAACCCCGGATGCCCAGCATGCGCTGGCACAGAACGTTGCGGCACGGTCTGCAACGCAAATGAAATATCCCGCAACAAATTCTACTCCCGAGGTTCCTCACGCTCAATCAAGCGCCGAGGCCATGGTAAAGGATTCGTTCTCCGCGCCCGCTTGTCACTGGTGCTCGCGCCTCGTCGATTGACGACGTCGCCTAGAAAAATTCCAAATCCGCGCGCCGCTCTTCGCGCCTGAGCGCATTCGCCGCACGTGCTGCGCACAGGTCTGGAGAAGTTCTAACCCGGTTCCTATCGCGCTCCGAAATCGCCTGCGTTAGGGCGGGGCATCAAAAACGATACCGGCGAAGCCGGCAGTGCGTGGGGCTGCTAAGACGTGATTGACTACCAACTTCCTGCGCGTTTCCAAACGCGCCATCGACAGCTTCAGGTGCTCTTCTTCGGAGCCGTCAGCTCAGCCGCTCTCCTCCTTCCCCTTGGTCCCGTGCAGGTGCAAGCGCAAACGCAAATTCCCTCGGTCACCGTCGACGCGCCGGCCCAGCGCGCACGTCCTGCGGCGACCGCCGTGTCGCGACGAACGGCATCGACACGAACCTCCCGCGCCAGCCGTCGCGCGCCCGCGCAGCAGGCCGCGCCGACCCAGTCCGCTTCAAATGGCGCGACAGGTGAACGCGCTGGCGGACCTGTGCGCGGGTTCGTCGCCACGCGCAGCGGCACCGCTACCAAGACCGATACGCCGCTGATCGAGACCCCGCAGTCGGTCTCCATCGTCACCACCGACCAGGTCAGGAACCAGGGCGCGGTCTCGATCGGCGAGGCGCTGCGCTACACCGCAGGTGTCAGCGGCGACGTCAATGGCGGCTCGGACACCCGCTTCGGCGGTCTCCAGATCCGCGGCTTCGACATGACCATGCCGGGCCTCTACATCGACGGCCTGCGAATCCCGTCCAGCAATTACGTCCACTTCAACGGCCTCGATCCCTACGGCGCCGAGCGGCTCGAGGTGCTCAAGGGACCGTCTTCCGCGATGTATGGCGGCAGCGGCACCGGCGGCCTGCTCAACTACGTGACAAAACTGCCGACCGCGCAGCAATTCGGCGAGGTCTCGATCTCCGGCGGCAGCTTCAACCGCTATCAGGGCCAGTTCGACATGGGCGGCCCAGCGAACAAGGAAGGCACCGTGCTGTGGCGCCTGACCGGCGTGGTGCGCGACGGCGAGACCCAGGTCGACTTCAGCAAGGACAACCGCGTCTTCATCGCGCCCGCCGTTACCTTCAAGCCGAACGAGGACACGACCCTCACCGTGCTCGCCAACTATCAGAAGGACCGGGCAGGGTGGGGCCTCCAGTTCCTGCCGGCCTCGGGCACGGTGTGGCCGAACAACGGCCGCGCCATCCCGGTCTCGTTCTTCGCGGGCGTGCCGAGCTTCGACGCCTTCAACACCGAGATCGCGACGATCGGCTACCAGCTCTCGCACGATTTCACCGACAACATCACGTTCCGGCAGAACCTGCGCTACGCCTACCAGCACAACGAGGAGAAGGTGTTTTACGGCGGCGGCTATACCGACGAGGCCGCGGGGCAGCTCGCGCGCTACGGCAGTTATAGCAACTCCTACATCAACTCCTTTGCGGTGGATAACCAGCTGCAGGGCAAGTTCACGACCGGCGTCCTCAGCCATACCACGCTGGTCGGGATCGATTATCGCAACACCACCTTCCGCGACACCGCGTTCAGCGTCACGACGTCGGCCCCCGAGATCAACGTCTTCAATCCGGTCTACAGCTACGACTGGACTATCGGCGCGATGAGCGACAACACCGGCGTCAAGCAGTCGCAGGTCGGGCTTTATGCGCAGGATCAGATCAAGCTCGGCCGGCTGTCGTTCCAGTTCGGCGGCCGCCAGGATTTCGTCACGACGCAGGTCGACAACGGCATCGCCAACACGTCGGTCTCGAAGGATGCCTCGGCCTTCACCGGCCGCGCCGCGGTGATGTACAATTTCGACAACGGCATCGCGCCGTACTTCAGCTACTCGGAATCGTTCCTGCCGGTGCTGGCGACGGGGCCGGGCGGCCAGATGCTCAATCCTGAAACCGGCGTCCAGTACGAGGTCGGCGTCAAGTATCAGCCGCTCGGCTGGAACGCGCTGTTCACCTTTGCGGCCTTCGACCTCACGCGCGACAACGTCGTCACCTATGCGCCCGGATCCACCTTCGCCGATCAGACCGGCCAGGTGAAATCGCGCGGCATCGAGCTCGAAGGCACGATGTCACTCGCCGACGGCTGGAACCTGCGCGCGGCCTATGCCTATGTCGATGCCATCGTCACGCAGGATCCGGTCAATGTCGGCAAGGCACCCGTCACCGTGCCGCTCAACCGCGCCTCGCTGTGGAGCGACTACACGCTCCAGAACGGGATGCTGGCGGGCTTGCAGTTCGGCGGCGGCATCCGTTACGTCGGCGCGACATGGGGCGATGACGCCAACACGTTCAAGGTCGGAGCCTCGACCGTGCTGGATGCGCTGCTTGCCTATAGCAGGGACAATTGGCGCCTGTCGCTGAACGTCACCAACCTCGCCGACACCCGCTATGTCGCCGCCTGCTACAGCCTGTCGGGCTGCTTCTACGCGGAGGGACGGAAAGCCATCGGCAAGCTGACGTACCGCTGGTGAGTTCAACTCAAGACGGTCCGGCCATGGCAGCCAGACCTGCTGGATGAGAGCAGAAAGACGATGAGAGCAATATTCGGCAAACTACATCGCTGGGCGGGGTTGCTCACGGCCGGATTCCTGTTCTTCTCCGGCATAACAGGCGCGATCATCTCCTGGGACCATGAGATCGACGACGTCCTGAACAGCCATCTGTTCGACGTCTCGACCAGGGGCCCGGCAATTCCCTCGATCGAGCTCGCCAAGATGATCGAGCAGCGCGATCCTCGTGCGCGCGTGGTCTATCTGTTCATGACGCCGGAGGAGGGCCACTCGCTGTGGTTCTTCATCATGCCGCGGATTGATCCCGTGACCGGCAAGCGCTATCCGCTCGACTACAACCAGGTCTTCCTTGATCCCAACACCGGCGTGGAGCTTGGACGCCGCTATTGGGGCGCGGTGTGGCCGGTGACGCGCGAGAACTTCGTCTCGTTCCTCTACAAGCTGCACTACACCATGCACATCCCGGAATTCTGGGGCAGCGACCGCTGGGGCATGCGCGTGCTCGGTGTGATCGCCATCATCTGGACCATCGACTGCTTCGTCGGCTTCTATCTGACACTGCCGTCGCGGCGACGTGCCAAGGCGGCGCGGGCGCCCGAGGTTTCGCGACAGCTCGACCGCGGCTTCTGGGCGCGCTGGGCGCCAGCCTGGACCATCAAGACCTCGGGCAGCGCCTACCGGATCAATTTCGACATCCATCGCGCCTTCAGCCTGTGGACCTGGGGCGTTCTGTTCATCATCGCCTTCACGGCGTTCTCGCTGAACCTCTATTTCGAGGTGTTCTCGCCGTTGATGAAGATGGTGTCGAACTACACGCCGACGCCCTATGAGCAACGGCCCTATCGCGATCTCGACGATCCCATCGAGCCCAGGATGACGTTCGCCGAGATCGCCGCCCGCGCGGCCGCTGACGGCAAGGCGCGAGGCTGGACGGTCCCAGTCGGCTCGATCAATTATGGCCCGGCCCATGGCGTCTATGCCGCCGCCTTCTTCCACCCCGGCGACGATCACGGCGCCGGCGGCGTCGGCCCAGCGCAGCTCTATTACGACAGCGAGGACGGCCGTTCGATCGGCCAGCGGCTGCCCTGGGTCGGCACCGCCGCGGACATCTTCGTGCAGGCGCAGTTTCCGCTGCATTCAGGCCGTATCGTCGGGCTGTTCGGCCGCATCCTGATCTCGATCATGGGGCTGGTGGTGGCCGCGCTCTCGGTCACCGGGGTCGTGATCTGGTGGCGGAAGCGCCGCGCCCGTGTCCGCGTGCGCGAGACCGCGGCGCTGCGCCTGAACCGGCAGCTGACGCCGGCGGAGTAGGGCCCCGCCCTCGCGGATGAACCTTCCCGCGCGGCACCGGCACAAAGACTGGAGGTCGTTTCCAGTCCTTCCGGATATCGCAATGAGATCGCTCGCCTTGCTCTGCCTGCTCGTCCTGGCTGCTCCCGCTCATGCGGCCACGCCCGAGCAGAATTATCTCGACCTGCGCGACCGCTACATCGCGAAATTCTCCAAGGCCAAGGAGAGCGACGAGACTTTCAAGCAGCATGACGCCGCGCTCGAGGAGCTGACGCGCGTGCTGCGCGGCCTGGTCGGTCCGGTCACGATCAAGGGCCTCCCGGCAGACGGCAAGTCGAATGCCGACACCCTGTTCAAGGGCGATTCAGGTTTCGGTCATCTCGACGGCCTCGGCTTCGCCTCCGAAGGCGACAAGCTTCAGGCCGTGGTGACCACCACAGGGTTGCTCAAGCACTGGCTGCGCGAGCACCGCGAGGACGGCATGCCGCAGGGGATCGGCGCCGCGTTCAAGTCGGACCGCTTCTACTATCAGGCGATCCAGGATTCAGCCTTCGCCAAATATGCGGAGCTGCCGGTCACCAAGCCCGCAGGTGCGAGCGCCGCAGTCGCCGTGCTCGGCGTGCGCGGCAATGGCGATCTGAAGGGAGCGCCGCGCGAAATCGACGTCGTCGCGGTCCAGGGCGAGAAGGTCTACTTCCTCGCCGCGACGGACGCCGTGAAGACGGCTGAGATCCCGGCCTGCGAAAAAGTCTGGAAGCAGATGATGGCCAGGAAGACCCCGCAGGACGCCATGGCCAAGGAGGACCGGGCCATGGACGCCTACGCCAAATGCTTCGCCAAGGAGGCCCCGAGCCAGAGCTGGTTCGGAGCAGCGGTCAAGAAGGCGCAGAGCCAGCTCGACCTGCTGCCGCTGCGTTAAGGCGAACTGCCGCCACGCTTCAGAACGGATAATGGCGCGGCCCGGTCTGCATGGTGATCCAGCGCGGCTCGCGGGGAGCGCTCAAGCGTCACCCTGCGGCAAATTCGACAGACTGGCCTGCGTCGTTGACGAGATAGACGCGGTCGATGCCGGCAGGTGCCAGCAACGATCGGATCTCATTCTCCTGCATCAGGCTGAACGCCGTTGACAATGCGTCCGCGGCGGTCGCGCTGCGGGACACAGTCGTTACGCTGCGATAGCGGAGAGCGCAGCCTCCCGTGCGGGGATCGAACAGGTGGTTGAATTGTGCCCTGGGGTCGAACCGGAAGCCGTAACCGCCCGAAGTCGACACGGCGCGGTCGACGATTGGCAGCACCTTCTTGGTGTGGGCCACGATGTCTGGATCGGCGATGCCGACGTCCCAAGGGCGTCCGTCCGGACGCGAGCCGATCGCCCGGGCCTCGCCCATGTCGACCAGGCTGCGCGAGATGCCATGCGCCCGCAGCAGGTCGACCACTTTGTCGGTCACATAGCCTTGCGCGATCCCGTTCAGGGTGACGGCCATGCCCCGAGGCATCACGATCCGCTCGCGGCTGATCGACAGCCGGCCGCTTCCGATGCGTGAAAGGGCGGTCCGGATCTCCGCCTCGTCAGGGCCGGCCGGATTCGCGTCATCTCGCGAGAAGTGGCCGGCATAGAGGTCCCACAACGGCTGCACCGTGACATCGAACAGACCGCCCGTCAGCGTGGTATAGTGCTGCGAGGTCGAGAGCAGATCGACCATTTCGGCGGCGGGATCGATCAGGATACCCGTACGGTTCAGCTCGACCAGGGCGGAGTCCTCCAGGTAAAGACTGAACAGCCGCTCGAGCCGCCGCGCCTCCGCGCAGGCCAGCGATATCAGCCGCTCCGCCCGACGGCGGTCTTCGTCGTGGATCTCCATCGTCGCGACCGCGCCCAGCATCGTGCCGCGCCAGGTGACGGGCGCAACGTCGGCGCGGGCGGGGCGTCCGATGCCAATCGGGCCGAGGGCCGCCGCTGCGGCACTGATCCGGATGAAGCGCCGGCGCGTCAGCGTTGGCATCATGGCATCCTCTTCGATCGTTCGCCCGGAGACACTTCGGTCGCCTCATCCGATGCTGCGCCGCTGCGCAGATTCGCCGATGCCAGGACATAGTCCCGCGGCACCTCGCCGAAGCCGACGATCCTGCCGCCGTTTTCGGCCACGAACTTCTCCGCCGCGGCCCGCTCCGAGAACGGAACGGCCTCATTCCCGCCCATGCCGCTCGTGACCCGGCTTTCGATCACGAACAGCGCCTTGCGCGCCTCAACCCAGTTGTCGGGACCCGGTTTGTCCCAGCTCGGTGCCTTGCCCATGTCGGAGACGTAGATCGCCAGAATATCCTTCGGCTCGTCCGGCAGCTGGGTGAAAGCGAGCGTGTCCCGCACCGACGAGAACCAGACCGGCTCCATCAGGCTCGCCGCGAAGATATGGCCCTTCGGTCCCGGATGCTCCAGCACGTTCATGCCGCAATAATGGCCGATGTCTTCCGCAGTCATCCGATGCGGCTGTGGGATCTGCACGGCCTGCTTCTGGTCGCAGCCCGCGAGCGCGAGCGGCACCAGCAAGGCGAGGAGAAACGTTCGGCGCTTCATAGCTCCCTCCGCGAGAAGGCGAGGGCGGCAAGGCCGAGAGGAACCAGGGTCCAGCACAGTAGGGCGGCCAGAAGGACCGGCACCGTCAGCGACGTGGTTTGGGCGAGGCCGGCCATGCCGGCGAACGTGCTGACATTGGCGAACCCGGTCAGGTTGATCAGCCGGTAGGCGTCGGTCGGATTCGACAGCAGCATGGCGTTGAGCGCAGTCGCCGAGATGTTCCGTCCCTGGTCGAGCGCAAGCACGCCCAGCAGGGCCATGTCGTAGATCAGGACCAGCAGCAGCCACAGCCCGATGCAAACACCCGCCGCCGTGCCACGGTCGCGCACGAGCGCGCTGACCAGATATCCGATCGCCACGAAGGTCGCGCCGAGCAGCACCGAGGAGCCGATCATGGCCACAAAGGCGAGGAGACTGTCGCTATCGATCTGGCCGCCGGTCACCGCCAGCGCGGCCACGGCAAGTCCATAGCCGAGGCAGGTCGCGAAGGCGAGGACGGCGAGATGACCCAGGAATTTGCCGAACAGCACCTGCGATCGCGCCACCGGGTAGCTCAGCAGCAACAGCATCGTCCCCCGCTCCATCTCGCCGACGATGGCGTCGTGGGAGATCAGAAGCGCGATCAGCGGAACGAGAAAGATGGTCAGGCTCGACAGGCTGACAATGACCACGTCGAGCGTGCGAACGCCGACATTGCCGGTTGGCGCGCTGCCGAGAAAGGTCAGCGACAGGGCAAGCCCGGCAAGCAGCAGCGTGGCCGCAAGCACCCAGCGATTGCGGATGGCCTGGTGGATCTCCTTGGCGGCGATGATCAGGATATTCATGACGCCTGCTCCGACTGCCGGAGAAAATGAGCATAGAGCTCGTCGAGGGTCGGGGGCACCACGTCGACGTCCTCGACGGAATTGCCCGAGGCGGTCGCGCGATGCAAAAGCTCGATCTTGCGCTCCGGCGCGGCGTCGATCTCGACGAGATGGCCGTTCAAGCGGCGGCAGATCGCGTCGGTCGGCGCCCAGGCCGGTAGCTCGTGCGGCGCCAGCCCGGAAACCTTGAGGCGGATCCGGGTCGGCAGTCGGGCGAGACGGCGCAGCTCGTCGATGGTGCCGTCCGCAACCTTGACGCCGCGGTTCATGATGATGACCCTTCCGGCACGCTCCTCGAGCTCGGTGAGCGCATGCGACGACAGCAACACGGTCGCGCCCTCGGCGGCGAGCCGCGCGATGACGTCGTAGAAGGTCTGGCGCAGCTCCGGATCGAGACCGGTGGTCGGCTCGTCCAGCAGCAGGACGCGCGGACGTCCGATCAGCGCCTGTGCAAGTCCGAGGCGCTGGCGCATACCCTTCGAGTAAGTGCCGACCCGTCGGCGGCTGGCGGCTCCAAGTCCGACGGTGTCGAGCAGATCGAGCGCCTTCGCCACCGGCTCGCGCTTCAGCCTGGCGTAGAAGGCCTGCGTCTCGCGGGCGGTGAGGGCGGCGTCGAAGGAGACATTCTCGGGCAGATAGCCGAGCTGCAGACGGCCGGCGAATTCGCCGGCGGCGGGATTGTCTCCGAGAACCTCGATGGATCCGCTGCTCGGCCGGATCAGCCCGAGCATCAGCTTCATGAGCGTGGTCTTGCCGGCGCCGTTGTGGCCGATCAGCGCCACCAGCTCGCCCTGGCCGAGCTCAAACGAGGCGCCGCGGACGGCTTTGACGCTGCCGTAGTCTTTGGTGACGTCGCAGATGCGCACCGTCTTCATCGTCGCGCCTCCTCGGCGCCGCGGCGCCCGGGCGGTGAGATCAAAGGGTGACTGTCGACGACGCCGCCCGGCAGCAAGGCGGGGAATTGCGCCTGCGCCCAGCGGATCACCTGGACGGCGGGGCTGTTGATCAGAACCTTGGCAGCGGGCGCCGTCCACAACACGCGATCGATGAGGTCATTCGGCCGGTACGCCGTGTCGGCTATGCCGTCGCCGTTGAGGTCGAACGCCGGATTGTCGCTCCAGTAGTTGCCGCGTCCGCCGGTTGACCAGTCAAGGTGCCGGGTGCCGACGTATTTCACCTGATTGGCATTGTTGACGAACGCATTGCCCGTGATCTCGTTGCCCTCGGAGCCGGCGGTGAAGTGCACGCCGATGGCGCAGCGTTCGAACCAGTTGTTGCGGAACTTGTTGTGATTGGTGTTGTAGATGAACACGCATTTTTCCGGACCGCTTTTGAGGGTGCTCTCCCGTTTCGACTGAGGAAGCATGCCTCGCTCGTCGGCCGGATTGTCGTCTGCCGCCTTGTCCATCACCGTGCCCAGCGGGCCGCCCGTGACCCGGTTGCCGTCGATCTCGGCGTAGTTCGCATAGTTGAAGAGAAGTCCGTGGTCGCGATCGTGATCGGAGATGTTGCCGCGGATCACAAGCCGGTTCGAATACATGATGGCGTAGCCGACATGGTTGCCGATCGAGACGTTGCCGCTCACCTCGCTGTCGTTGGTGTACATGTAATGGATTGCGAAGCGAACTTGCTCGAAACGGTTTCCGATGAACCGATCCTTTCGGCTTGAAATCGTGAAGATGCCGTCGCGGCCGTATCGGAACGTGTTGTCGGCGATCGTGACGTCGGGCGCATTCCAGAGCGAGACGCCGTTGCCTGCCTCGCTGAGACGCCCGCCACGCAGTCCCTCGATCTCGTTGTGGACGACGCGCGAGCCCTGGGCACCATGCACGTAGACGCCGAACAGGTTTCCGACCAGACGGTTGTTCTCGATGCTGGCGCGTTCGGCCGTCTTCTGGAGAAAGATTCCGGAATTCATCGCCTGGAGGTCGCGGCCGGACCCGCGGATGGTCAGGCCGCGGACCGTGACGTCGGGTGCGCTGACGGTGATGACGTTGTCGGCGCCGCCAGCATTAAGCACCGCGTCCCGACTCCCAACCAGCTGCAAGGGGCGGTCGATCCGGAGCGAACCGTGATATTCGCCCGGCGCAAGCTCGACGACGTCGCCGGGGCGGGCGCCGTCCAGCAACGCCTGAAGCGGCCGGTCCGGCGCAGCCGTCAACGTCTCCGCACTGGCGAAGCCCGAAACTCCGGCGGCGGCCAGCGCCGCCGGAAACATGCGTGACAACAGACCCACGGGGCCGCTCCGATCAGACCGACTTGGGCTCGACGAACATCCGGCCCTTCATCTCCATGTGCATGGCATGGCAGAACCAGGAGCAGTAATACCAGTAGACACCCGGCTTGTTGGCCGTGAAGGTCACCGACGAGGTGGCCATCGGCCCGATCTCCATGTTGATGCCGTAGTTGACGATGCAGAAACCGTGCGTGAGGTCTTCGACCGCATCGATATTGGTGATGAAGACGGTGACCTCGTCGCCTTGCTTGACCTGGAACTGCTCGAGTCCATAGGCCGGCGCGGTCGACGTCATGTAGACGCGCACCTTGTTGCCGTCGCGGATGACCTTCGAATCCGCCTCCAGATTGATGCCGTCCGCCTTGGCCTGCTTGACCGCATCCGCAAACATCGGATCCGCGCGATCCCAGATCGAGATCGGGTTGATCTTGGAGCGGTGTACGATGGTCGCGTCATGCGGCTCGGCGAAGCTCGGGCCGTCATGCACGAGCTTCATCTGATCGCCCGAAATGTCGATGAGCTGATCGTTCTCCGGCTTCAGCGGTCCGACGTTCAGGAAGCGGTCCTTTGAGAACTTGTTCAGCGAGATGAGCCACTTGCCATCCGCCTCCTTGGTCTGCCCCATCGAGCTGTGGTTGTGACCCGGCTGATAGTGCACGTCGATCTTCTGGATGATGGGATTGACCTTCTCACCCTTGAAGGCCCGCTTGGCGAGGTCGATGCTCCACTTGCAGACCTGGCTGTCGAGGAACAGCGTGGTGTAGGCGTTGCCCTTGCCGTCGTAGGCGGTATGCAGCGGGCCGAGGCCGAGCTCCGGCTCCGCGACGACGACGTCGCGAGGCTTGATCTTGTCGTCGAACAGCTGGTCGAACAGGCGCACGTCCATCACGGTCACGGTGGGAGAGAGCTTTCCAGCCGCCACGATGTGGATGCCGTCGGGCGCCGTATTCATGCCGTGCGGATTGTTCGAGACCGGAACGTAGCGGGTGTAGGGCGAGCCCTTGCGGCCGTCGATCACCGGCACGCCGTTCATTTCCTTGAAGTCACCCTTCTTGACCGCGTCCTCGATCCGCTTGAGGTTGAAGATGACGACCCAGTCCTGTTCGCTGGCCGTCATCTCGGCCAGGGTAACGCCTTCCTCGCCGTTGTAGCAGGTCGCGAAGCAGTATTTGCCCTGATAGTCGGAATCGACGTTGTCGAGATTGCCGCTGACGATCACCTGCCAGGCCACCTTCATCGTGTCGCCGTCGATCGCGCTGAATATGGAGTGGTATTGCTTGGGGTCGTCGAGGATCTTGCCGTCGTTGGGCAGGGGCACTCCGTCCTCGCCATTGGCGAATACATAACCCGTACGCGGATATTTCTGCAGCCGCAGGCCGTGGACCGTGTGCTGGTTCGGCAATTCGATGATCTTGTCGCATTTCATGATGTCGAGCCGCACGCGCGCGACGCGGCTATTGGCCTTGTCGTTCATGAAGGCATAGCGACCGTCGTAGGTGCCGTCCGTAAAGGAGACATGCGGGTGGTGGAGGTCGCCGTTCATGAACGTGCCGCCACGGTTCTTGAGGAATTCGCGGGTCGCGGGCTGCATCCCTTCGGTCAGAACCTTGAGGCTCTCGTTGGTCTGGCCCCAGCCCGTCGCGCTGCAACGGTTGAAGACGGGCACCCGCATCAACTCGCGCATCGACGGAAGGCCAATGATCCGCATCTCTCCGGATTGGCCGCTCGAGAAGAACACGTAGTATTCGTCGAGCTCCCCGGGCGCGACCTCGGTCTTCTGCACAGCCGGCCGCGCGGCGGGGGCCTTCGGCGGAGCTGCCTTGGTCTGCGCGTCGGCGGTCGACACGAAGCCGCCCCCGTCCTTCATTGCCACGCCGCCAGCAAGGCCAACGCCGGCCGCGGCCGCCGTCGTTCCCAGCACTGTTCGTCGGCTGACGCCCCTTGCTCTTTCGTTCTCACTCATGACTGCCTCCTCGGCTTTCGGTTTCAGGTTGCTGGTGGAGAGATGGCTGGTGAGGCACCGACGGGCTTGCCGCCGGCCGTGATGACGGTCGCGGGCCCTTTGCCGCCCGCGCGCATCGAGGGCGACGACAGCGCTTCGCGCTTTTCCCGTTTCAGCCGCACCTGGATCATGTGCGGGCAGCGGTGATCGTCGTAATAGAGTTCCTGGCAGTGCATGCAGTAGATGCACTCATTGACGTTGATGTGGCCTTCGGGATGGATCGACTGCACGGGGCATTCCTTGGCGCAGCGTTGGCACGGCGATCCACATTCCGGCCAGCGGCGCAGCCATTCGAATGTGCGGATGCGCCCGGGAATCGCCAGTGCCGCGCCCAGCGGGCACAGATAGCGGCAGAAGAAGCGCTCGACGAACAAGCCCATCACCAGCAGAGCTGCCGCGTAGAGCACGAACGGCCAGCTTCGCGAGAACTTGAGAACGATCGCGGTCTTGAAAGGCTCGACCTCGGCGAAGCGTTCGGCCATGTCGACGGAGTAGAGCGACAGGCCGAACAGACCGAGGAAGATGATATATTTGATCGGCCAGAGCCGTTCGTGCAGTCCCCAAGGCACCGTCAATTGCGGCACCTTCAGCCATTTTGCCGCCGTGTTGGTGAGCTCCTGCAGCGCGCCAAAGGGACACAGCCAGCCACAGAACGGGCCGCGTCCCCAGAACAGAAGACCGCCGGCAGTCGCAGCCCACAGGATGAAGATCAGCGGCGCGGCGAGAAAAAACTCCCAGTGAAATCCCGTCACCAGCGCATTGGTGAAGGTGACGACGTTGACCACGGAGAGTTGCGCGTTCGCGTACCAGCCGAGCCAGACCAGAACGAAGGCAAGGTATCCTCGCCGAACCCAGTTGTAGAGCACCGGGCGGCGTACAAGCAGATTCTGGAAGAAGAAGATGCCGGTGAGTGCGGCCAGCATGAAGGCGGTGATTCCGACCGAGACCGTGTTCGATCGCCAGATCCGCATCCAGAGGGGCTCATCCGCCTCTGGCGACGCGCCGGCTGCGGCGGCCGCCTGCGAGGCCGGTGGGATCGCATTCTCCGGCATCGTCACCGCACGCTGCTCGCGGCGTATGTAACGGTCCGGCAGCGTGTAATTGATATCGAAGGTCAGGAATGCCTTGTCGCGACCGCCGAGGCTCCGCTGCACCAGTAGCAGGAGCTGCCACGGCTGCGTCGGATCCAGCGTGAACTCGGGAGGGGTGACGAACAGACCGATTTCCTTGAACTCGGGCGCACCTTCAGCGGCCAATGCGCCAAGTCGGGTATGATTGCGGTCGCGGAAGCGCGTGCTGTTGCCTTCCTGCAAGATCTCAATGCGATCAAAGATACCGCCGCGGACATAGGCCGAACCTTTGAAAGAGTAGGGGCCATTGCCGGCGACGACGATCGCCTGTTGTCCGGGTTTCAGGCTGTCTTTCAGCCGTCGATAGCCGTCCTCCCCGAGCAGGCTGCGGCCAATCGTGGGTGCGGTCACCAGCGCCGCGTAGAGGTCGATGAAACTGTCGCTCGCTTCGCCCGGTTCGGGATACTGACTTGCTGCAGCGTTGCCGGACTTCGCAAAGGCCTCGTTGATGTCTCCTATGCTGAGATGAAGCCGGCGCAGTGAACCGTCGCCGACGAGGCTCTCCCAATCCCGGGGCTCGCTGTGCTCGAGATCAAGCGTCTTGACGACCGGGGGCAGGGCTGCCGAAGCCGCAACGCCTTCACCGCCGCCGACGCGACCACTCCGGATGAGCTTGGACGCCGCGCGGACGACACTGTCGCTCATCACCAGCACGGTGACGGTCGCGCCGCTCACGATGTCGACCTGCGGCGGACTCTCGGCCCCACGCGCGACCGGTTTCATGTCCTTGCCGATCAACGAGTTCATGGCAGCGACGATGCGCGCCTCCGGAATGCCGACCAGCACGATCGGCTCCTTGTGGTCGACCAGCTTCACGCCGGTGATGACGCCTTTCGGATCGATCCCCGCGACAATGTGAACCGGCTTGCCCGAGTAACCGACAGCGTTGGCGAAATCGGAGTTGAGGAACACAAAGCCTTGCAGCTGATCGCCGCGGTAGACCGGCACGATCGGCGGATCGCCTTGTGGCGGGCCAAAACGATCCGCGCCCGGAAAGAACTCGGCCGGGGCGACCTTCGGCAGATATGACTTCAGCTCGCTGGCAGAGCATGCCGGCGAGATGCCTACCACCCACGCCACCGCCAGACTTGCCAGCGCCAGGACTGCAAGCCTTGCGAAGTTGGCAATATCATTCGCCCACTGCAACATGTCGCTTCAAATGCAATCTGCGCGACCAACCGGGATCGCGTAGCGTTTCATTTTCGTCGATGATTTGTCGCCGCTGACGTGCAAAACTCACCGCAGGCTACCGTATCTGTCAACACGCAAGATATTTCCTGCTCGCGTGGAACCGGATCACAGATCTGCATATGGGAAACCATTGCCATGCCTTTGCTGCGCACGTCGTTGCTTCGCTCAGAGCCTGAAGGTGTATTGAAGACTCTCGACGAGTTCTTTGCGCTTGCGCACGCAATGGAGCAGGAGGCGGCGCATCGGTACGATGATCTTGCCGAAGCCATGCGCAGGCAGGGAAAGGACGATCTCGCAGACGTGTTCACCCGACTCGCTTCCGCCGAGCGCGAGCACGTCGACAGCATCACGCAGTGGTCGCAATCGCGCAGCGGCAGGAATCCCGATCCCGCCCTCGTGCGCTGGGAAGGACCGAAGACACTCGATCCGGAAGCCGCAGCCGAGGTGAAGACAACACGTTTGATGACGCCGTACCGCGCACTCGCGCTCGCGGTCCGCAACGAGGAGCGGGCCTTTGCCTTCTGGTCCTATCTCGCAGCCTATTCCGACGATCCCGATATCAAGAACGCTTCCGAGACAATGGCCAAGGAAGAACTTGGCCACGTCGCTGCGCTGCGGAAGGAGAGGCGCCGCGCCTACCATCACGAGCACGCGCGGAGGAGCGGCGACGCACCGCAAGCCACTCCGCAGCAAATCGATGCGCGAAGGCTCGAGCTTCGCCTGGTTGCCCAGCTTGCCGATCTCGAACAACGTCTGAGCGGACCTGCCGCTGTCCGCACACGAGCCATCCGCCAGGAAACCATCGAGATGGCCGACGCCGCCGCCGACTTCGGAAGCTTTCCAGTCGCCGCCGAACGAAGGGGCCTGCTGGAAATCGCCGAGCTTCTCGTCGACGGCTACCTCGACGGCGCGGATCGCTCGACCGACGCGGACCGCGTCGAAGTTCTACAGCGGCTGGCGGAGAGGGCCATCTCCAGACTGGCTTGGCTGCGATCGCTCACGGCAGATTAGCAAGTGCTGGACCTGGCACCGACACCCATATCCGTAATTCGCATAAGGTATATTATGGAATATATTTATATACAATTGGATCAGATATTTAGGCAGAATTCCTGCCACCGCACCTTTGCTCCAGCGTCGTTTTCGACCCGGAGCTCGGCCATCGTCCCGGCTCTTGACGGCTACTGTGCATGGGGTTGTTTTCGCCGATATTGCCGTGACGTTGTCCGGCTGCAATAAGCGAGCTTCGCGAGATCGCAGATGACCTTCTGACGTGACGTCCGTATAGGTTTGCATCTCAGAACAAAAACAATCCTTCCGAGGAAGCAGACCCATGAACTTTTCCCGACGCACGCTTCTCAAGGCCTCCGCCGCGACCGCGGTCCTGGGCGGCATTGGCGCGCCCCATGTGGCCCGCGCCCAGAGCGCCGAGTTCACCTACAAATACGCCAACAACCTGCCGGACACCCATCCGCTGAACGTGCGCGCCAAGGAGATGGCGGCGGCGATCAAGGCCGAGACCAACGGCAAGTTCGACCTCCAGATCTTCCCGAACAACCAGCTCGGGTCCGACACCGACATGCTGAGCCAGATCCGCTCCGGCGGCGTCGAGTTCTTCACGCTGTCGGGCCTGATCCTGTCGACCCTGGTGCCGGCCGCGTCCATCAACGGCATCGGCTTCGCGTTCCCGGACTACGACACGGTCTGGAAGGCCATGGACGGCGACCTCGGCGCCCATGTCCGCGGCGAGATCAAGAAGGCCGGCCTCGAGGTCATGGACAAGATCTGGGACAACGGCTTCCGCCAGACCACGTCCTCGACGAGGCCGATCACCGGTCCTGACGACCTCAAGGGCTTCAAGATCCGCGTCCCGGTGTCGCCGCTGTGGACCTCGATGTTCAAGGCATTCGATGCGGCGCCCGCCTCGATCAATTTCAGCGAGGTCTATTCGGCGCTGCAGACCAAGATCGTCGAGGGCCAGGAGAACCCGCTGGCGATCATCTCGACCGCCAAGCTCTACGAGGTGCAGAAGTACTGCTCGCTGACCAACCATATGTGGGACGGCTTCTGGTTCCTGGCCAACCGGAGAGCCTGGAGCGCGTTGCCGGAGGACGTGCGCACCATCGTCGCCAAGAACATCAATGCCGCCGCGGTCAAGGAGCGCGAGGACACCGCCAAGCTCAATGCCAACCTCCAGCAGGAGCTCGCGGCCAAGGGCCTGACCTTCAACCAGCCCGCCACGGCGCCGTTCCGCGACAAGCTGCGGACCGCCGGCTTCTATGCCGAGTGGAAGGGCAAGTATGGCGACCAGGCCTGGGACCTGCTGGAGAAGGCCGTCGGCAAGCTCTCGTAACGCGTTGGGGCCGTCATGGCTCATATCGAGGTCGAGGTGATCGAAGTGACGGGCGAGGCGGCTGTTCAGTCCCCTCGCCGACCTTCGCTGCTGGCCTCGACGGAGCGCCTCCTCGGCCTCCTGGTCGAAATCCCGGCGGCCATTCTGGTGGTCGCCGAGATCGTGATCCTGTTCGCGGGCGTAGTCGCACGCTATGGCCTGCATCGGCCGCTGATCTGGTCGGACGAACTCGCCTCGATCCTGTTCCTGTGGCTGGCCATGCTGGGCGCGGCGGTCGCGTTCCGCCGCTCCGAGCACATGCGCATGACCGCCGTGGTCGCGAGCGCCGGACCCACGATGCGGGCCTATCTGGACCTCGTCGCGACCTCTGCGGCGCTGGCGTTCCTGACGCTGATCGTCTGGCCGTCCTGGGACTACGCCTACGAGGAAAGCTTCATCACCACGCCGGCGCTGCAGATCTCGAACATGTGGCGCGCCGCGGCGCTGCCGGCCGGCATCTGCCTGATGGCGGTATTCGCGCTGCTGAGGCTGCTCCGCGCTGCTGACTACCGGACGGTGCTTGCAGCCGTGATCTCGGTTGCCGTCGTCGTCGGCCTGTTCTGGCTGGCGCAGCCATACTTGCGGCCGCTCGGCAATCTCAACCTCGTCATCTTCTTCGTCGGCGTCGCCGGCTTCTGCGTCTTTGCCGGCGTTCCCATTGCGTTCGGCTTTGGCCTCGCCATCTTCGGCTATCTGGCGCTGACCACGCGCACGCCCGTGATGGTGCTGGTCGGG
This sequence comes from Bradyrhizobium iriomotense, assembly GCF_018130765.1. GTDB lineage: Bacteria > Pseudomonadota > Alphaproteobacteria > Rhizobiales > Xanthobacteraceae > Bradyrhizobium > Bradyrhizobium iriomotense_A. The sequence continues at coordinate 120,553 of NZ_JAFCJZ010000001.1, read as the reverse complement.
CGGATGGACGAGGGCATGAGCCACCTCATCCTGCTCTCGGTGCCGCTGTTCGTGTTCCTTGGCCTGCTGATCGAGATGACCGGCATGGCGCGGGCCATGGTGGCCTTCCTGGCGAGCCTGCTCGGTCATGTCCGCGGCGGCCTGCATTACGTGCTGGTCGGCGCCATGTACCTGGTCTCAGGCATATCCGGCGCCAAGGCTGCCGACATGGCCGCGGTCGCGCCCGTTCTGTTCCCGGAGATGAAACAGCGCGGCGCCAAGCCCGGCGATCTGGTCGCGCTTCTGGCGGCAACCGGCGCCCAGACCGAGACCATTCCGCCGAGTCTCGTGCTGATCACGATCGGCTCGGTCACCGGCGTCTCGATCGCGGCGCTGTTCACCGGCGGCCTGCTGCCCGGCGTCGTGCTCGCCATCACGCTCTGCATGCTGGTATGGTGGCGCTATCGCCACGAGGACATGAGCCATGTCCGCCGCGCCACGGCATCCGAGATCGGCAAGACCTTCGTCATCGCCCTGCCCGCGCTCGCGCTGCCCTTCGTGATCCGCTACGCCGTGGTCGAGGGCATTGCGACTGCCACCGAAGTCTCCACCATCGGCATCGTCTATGGCGCCCTGGTCGGCCTCCTGGTCTATCGCCGCTTCGACTGGCGGCGGCTGTTTCCGATGCTGGTCGAGACCGCGGCGCTATCGGGGGCGATCCTCCTGATCATCGGCACGGCCACCGGCATGGCCTGGGGCCTGACGCAATCCGGCTTCTCGCGCTCGCTGGCGGCGGCCATGACGGGGCTGCCGGGCGGGCCTGCGACCTTCATCGCCGTCTCGATCCTGGCCTTCACCATCCTCGGCAGCGTGCTCGAGGGCATCCCGGCGATCGTGCTGTTCGGGCCGCTTTTGTTTCCGATCGCCCGCGCCGTCGGCGTGCATGAGGTGCACTATGCGATGGTGATCATCCTGGCCATGGGTATCGGACTATTCGCCCCGCCTTTCGGTGTCGGCTATTATGCCGCCTGCGCCATCGGACGCGTCGATCCGGCCGAAGGCATCAGGCCGATCTGGGGCTATCTGCTGGCGCTGCTGGTGGGATTGATCATCGTCGCGATCTTCCCATGGATCTCGATCGGATTTCTTTGACGCGGTTTAAGGAGGATGTCGATGAGTGAGCGGCAGAACCCGTACAATATCGGCCTCGACAAGACTCCCGCCAACTACGTGCCGCTGAGTCCGCTGAGCTTCCTCGCGCGCAGCGCGGCGGTCTATCCCGATCACGTCAGCACGGTCTATGAAGGCCGCAGCTTCACCTGGGCGCAGACCTATGAGCGCTGCAAGCGCTTTGCATCGTATCTCGCCGGCAAGGGCATCGGCGTCGGCGACACCATCGCGGCGATGCTGCCGAACATCCCAGCGATGAACGAAGCGCACTTTGCCGTGCCGATGACCGGCGCCGTGCTGAACGCGCTCAATATCCGCCTCGACGCGCCCTCGATTGCGTTCCAGCTCGATCATGGCGGCGCGAAAATCATTCTTGTCGATCCAGAATTTTCCGGCGTGATCACCGATGCACTGGCGCAGATGAGCGGGCCGAAGCCGTTCGTGATCGACGTCGATGACACCGCCTTCAAGGGCGGCAAGCGTATCGGCGAGATCGAATACGAGGCCGCCGTCGCGCAAGGCGATCCTGACTTCGCCGCGATCCCGCCGAAGGACGAATGGGACGCGATCGCGCTGAGCTACACCTCGGGCACGACCGGCAATCCAAAAGGCGTCGTCACCCATCATCGCGGCGCGTATCTCAACGCCGTCAGCAACATCCTCGCCGGCAATCTCGGCCAGCATCCGGTCTATCTCTGGACGCTGCCGATGTTCCACTGCAACGGCTGGTGCTTCCCCTGGACCATCGCGGCCGCGGCCGGCATCAATGTCTGCCTGCGCAAGGTCGAGCCGACAAAGATCTTCGAGCTGATCAAGCAGCACGGCGTCACCCACATGTGCGGCGCGCCGATCGTCTACAACACGCTCATCAACGCGCCCGATGCGCCGAAGGGTAACGCCGCGCGCCGCGTGGTCGGCCTGATCGCTGGCGCCGCGCCGCCCGTCGCGGTGCTGGAAGGCGCCGAAAGCATCGGCATCAAGCTGACGCATGTCTATGGTCTGACCGAGGTCTACGGCCCGGCCTCCGTCTGCGCCGAGCAGCCCGGCTGGGACGAGCTCCCGGCCGCCGAGCGTGCGCGCATGAAGCGCCGGCAGGGCGTGCCCTACCCGCTCGAGGAAGGCGTCACCGTCATCAATCCGCAGACGATGCAAGAGGTGCCGCGCGATGGCGAAACCATCGGCGAGGTCATGTTCCGCGGCAACATCGTGATGAAGGGCTACCTCAAGAACGAGAAAGCGACGAGGGAAGCCTTCGAGGGCGGCTGGTTTCACACCGGCGATCTCGGCGTGCTCGACGAGCACGGCTACGTCATCATCAAGGACCGCTCCAAGGACATCATCATTTCCGGCGGCGAGAACATTTCCTCCGTCGAGGTCGAGGACATCCTCTACAAGCACCCGGCCGTGCTGTTCGCCGCCGTCGTCGCCAAACCCGATCCGAAATGGGGCGAAGTGCCCTGCGCCTTCGTCGAGCTGAAGGACGGCGCCAGCGCGACTGAGGCCGAGATCATCGCCTTCTGCCGCTCGCATATGAGCGGCTTCAAGACGCCGAAAGCAGTCGTGTTCGGACCGATCCCGAAGACGTCGACGGGCAAGATCCAGAAGTTCCTGCTGCGCAACGAAGTGGGCTCGGCCAAGGCGATCACGGCCTGAGCCTGGACACATTTGGAAACATTGACTGCATCTCGACGGCGATTGCCGCATCGTCGTGAAACCGTTTGCGCGGGTTTGACGACATCAAGACACACCAAGAAAAGATTGGAAAACGTTAGAGACGCATTTACGATTCAGCTCTGTCGGATTCGCTGCTTACAGCTGATTCGCCGCGCGGGCTGCGCGGCCGGCATCCGGCGCGGTTGGGGCGCTTCATGCGGTTTGTGTCTTGAGCGCAGACGTGCGTGCGCGTCTGGCGCTGCTGCTATTGACGGCCGGATTGCTGCTACCGGGTGCGGCGGATGCGCAGGTCATGCGCGAGTTCGGCACGTTCGGGGGCGCCGAAAGTTTCGGCCCGCCTGGTCCGAACGCGCCCGGCAACGGTTTCAATAATTTCGGCGGCATCGGCGGCTCGATGTTCGGCGGCCCGCAGGCGTCCGGCCTTGCGCCCGGTATTGGCGGAGCACCGTTCGGCAGTGGCAATGGTGGCGGCATGCCACCCAACTACGGCTGGGCCAGCGAGCCGCCGGGACTTGCCGGCGCTGCACGGTTCGGTATGCGGCGGGCCTTTGGCGGCGGCTCCGATGGCGCTTCGCGCCCCGAGAGCGCACAGGCCACCTTCCTGGCGATGAGGCAGTTCACGCTCGCCCTGCTCGATCCCGCAATCGATGGCCGCGGCATCGGCCCGGCCGAATTGGACGCAGAGCTGGCGGCCTACGCCGATATCGGAAACGACCGGACGCATGGCGGCATCGGACGCGAGGCCTATGGGGCGATCTACGGCAGGCCCGCGCTCGCCGCTCCGCACTGGAACGTCTGGGCTGCCGGTTTCGGCAGCTCGCAGGTATCGACCAGCGGCATCGGCTCGGCCAGCCGCAGCTTTGGGACCGTGGCCGGAGCCGATTATTCGCTCTCGCCGCAGACCCGGGTGGGCTTTGCGCTGGCCGGGGGCGGTACCGGCTTCGCCAACAATTTTTCGAATGGCCGCTCCGATCTGTTTCAGGCCGGCGCCTTCGTCCGGCACAGCGTCGGATCGGCCTATGTTGCCACCGGTCTCGCCTACGGTTGGCAAGCGATCAGCAATGATCATCCCGTGACGCCGGCGGGCTCCGGACAGTTCGCCGCGGCGATCAACGCCAACGCTTATTCCGGCCGCATCGAAGGCGGCTATCGTCTTGCCACACCCTGGCTCGGCATCACGCCCTATGCGGCGGCGCAGGTCACCACCTTCCGCCTGCCCTCCGCGAGCGGGGCACAGCCGCCCGAGGCGGCCAGTTCATTTTCGACCGTGCCCGGCAGCGACAGCTTCACCGACAGCCGCACCGAGCTCGGCCTGCGCACGAGCACGCAGCTTGCGCTCGCGGGAAGCGTGGTGAGCCTGCGCGGGCGGCTCGCCTGGGCGCATGATTTCAGCGCAGGGCAATCGATCCCGGCGGCGTTCCTGTCCCTGCCCGGTCAGGGCTTGACCGCGAGCGGCGTGGCCCTGGCGCCGAACGCAGCGCTCACGGGCGTTGCGCTCGAGCTGCACGCGGTGAACGGCTGGTCCGCCTCGGCGAGCTTCGACAGCGAAGTGTCGAGCCTGACACGTGCCTACACGGGCAAGGTCGCGCTGCGCTACGCTTGGTAGGCCGCGCTTTTCGATTTGACGCGTTTTCTTGACGCGAACCGGTATCCACTTCGCTCGAAAACGCTCTAATGCATCTCCAGTTGCAGCCCGTCATAGGCCGGGACCACGCCCGCAGGCAGCGATTGCCGGATGACTTCGTAATCGACGTCAGCCGTCATGTTGGTGATGACGGCGCGCTTTGGCTTGAAGCGCTCGATCCAGGACAGCGCGTCGTTGATGCTGAAATGGCTGACATGGCTGGTGTAGCGCAGGCCGTCGACGATCCAGAGGTCGAGATTTTCCAGCGCGCCCCAGCTCTCGCGCGGAATGTCATTGAGGTCGGGCGTGTAGGCGGCATCCCCGATACGATAACCGAGCGCGGGAATGGCGCCGTGCTGCACCAGGAAGGCCGTCATCGTCACCGCGCCGCCCTTCCCCAGAATCGTCTGGCTCTCGCCCGCCTCGATCGAATGCCGCGTCAGGATCGGCGGATAGTCGCTGCCTTCGGGCGAAATGAAGCAGTAGGAGAACCGCGCCATGATGTCCTTGGCGGTCGACAGGTTGAAATAGGTCGGGATGCGGCGGCGCATGTGCATGACGACCGAACGCAGATCGTCCATGCCATGGGTCTGGTCGGCGTGCTCGTGGGTCAGGAACACCGCGTCGATGTGATCGACATTGGTCGAGAGCAATTGCTCGCGCAGGTCCGGCGAGGTGTCGATCACGATCCGCGTGGTGCCGTGCTCGGACTTCCGTTCGACCAGCAGCGAGCAGCGGCGGCGACGGTTCTTCGGATTGCTCGGGTCGCAGGCGCCCCAACCGAGGGCCGGGCGCGGCACGCCGGCGGAGGAGCCGCAGCCCAGGATCGTCAGCGTCAGCGTCATGCGGCTTCCAGTCTCAAGCTTTCACCTTGGAGAACAGGCGGAAGAAGTTTTCGCTTGTTTGGCGTGAGATCTCATCGAATGACACGCCGCGCGTCTCGGCGAGCACTTTGGCCACCTCGACCACATAGGCCGGCTCGTTGCGCTTGCCCCGGAACTTGCCCGGCGCAAGATAGGGCGAGTCTGTTTCAACCAGAATACGGTCGGAGGGCAGCTCCGCCGCAAGTGCGCGCAAGGCCTCCGACTTCTTGAAGGTCAGGATGCCCGTGAAGCCGATATAGAGCCCCAGCGACACCGCCTTCAGCGCCAGCTCGCGTCCGCCGGTGTAACAATGCAGCACGGCGCGAAACGGTCCGCGTGCCACCTCCTCTTCCAGGATACGGGCGCAATCCGCGTCGGCCTCGCGGGTGTGGATCACGAGCGGCAGGCCGGTTAAGCGCGCGGCCGCGATATGGGCGCGAAAGCCCCTCGCCTGCGCTTCCGGCGAGCCATTGTCATAGAAATAGTCGAGCCCGGCCTCGCCGAGCGCGACGACCTTGGGATGCCCGGTCAGCGCGATCAGCTCGTCCGGCGAAATGCCGTCCTCCTCATCCGCATGGTGTGGATGAGTGCCGACCGAGCAATAGACGTCGTCGTAGCGCTCAGCGATCGCCAGAAGCTGGTTCAGCCTCCGCACCCGCGTCGAGATCGTGACCATGCGGGTGATGCCCGCCGCACGTGCGCGCGACACGATCCCGTCGAGATCCTCCGCAAAGTCGGGAAAATCCAGATGGCAGTGACTGTCGACCAACATCAATCGAACGCCTCAGGCCGCCGGCTCGATATAGCGCGGGAATGCCGGCGTCGGCGCCGGCAGCGTCGAGCCCGGCGCGATCCGCCTGGCACCGCCGAGCATCGCGAAATTGCGCTCGTCCGCGGGAATGCCGAGGCTGTCGAGCAGCAAACCCGAAGCAGTCGGCATAGCCGGCTGGGCGAGGATCGCGATCTGGCGCACGACCTCGGCGGTGACATAGAGCACCGTCTTCTGCCTGGCCGGATCGGTCTTGGCGAGCGCCCACGGCGCCTCGCCCGCGAAATAGCGGTTGGCCTCCGCGACCACGGCCCACACGGCGTTGAGCCAGTGATGGATCTGCTGCGTCGCCATCGCCTCGCGCGATGCTGCAATCATGCCATCGGCCATCGCCAGGATCGCCTTGTCGTTGTCGCTGAACTCGCCGGGCTCCGGCAGCACGCCGCTGAGCTGTTTTGCGATCATCGACAGCGAGCGCTGCGCGAGATTGCCGAGATCATTGGCGAGGTCGGCATTGATGCGCGCGACGATGGCCTCGTGGTTGTAGTTGCCGTCCTGCCCGAACGGCACCTCGCGCAGGAAGAAATAGCGCATCTGGTCGACGCCGTACTGCTCGGCGAGGTTGAAGGGGTCGACGACGTTGCCGACCGACTTCGACATCTTCTCGCCCCTGTTGAACAGGAAGCCGTGGGCATAGACCCGCTTCGGCACGGGAATGCCGGCCGAGATCAGGAACGCCGGCCAGTACACCGCGTGGAAGCGGATGATGTCCTTGCCGATGATGTGCACGTCGGCCGGCCAGTAGCGCCAGTTCCCGTCGCTCTCGTCGGGAAAGCCGATGCCGGTGATGTAGTTGGTGAGCGCGTCGACCCAGACATACATCACGTGCTCCTCGTCGCCGGGCACTTTCACGCCCCAGTCGAACGTGGTGCGCGAGATCGAGAGATCGCGCAGGCCACTCCTGACGAAGCTCACCACCTCGTTGCGGCGCGAGTCCGGGCCGATGAAGTCGGGATTGTCCGTGTACAGCTTCAGGAGCCTGTCCTGATAGGCCGAGAGGCGGAAGAAATAGCTCTTCTCCTCGACCCACTCGACCGGTGTGCCCTGCGGACCGAGGCGTACGCCGTCGTCGTTCAGGCGCGTCTCGTCCTCGGCATAATAGGCTTCATCGCGCACCGAGTACCAACCGGAATAGGTATCGGCATAGATGTCTCCGTTCGCCTCCATGCGGCGCCAGATCTCCTGGGTCGAGCGATGGTGCTGCTCCTCGGTGGTGCGGATGAAGCGGTCGAACGACACGTTCAGCCGCTCGTCCATCTCCTTGAAACGGCCGGCATTGCGGGTCGCGAGTGCTGCGGGCGTCAGGCCCTCGTTCTGCGCGGTCTGGACCATCTTCAAGCCGTGCTCATCGGTGCCGGTCAGGAAGAACACGTCCTTGCCGTCGAGCCGCGCGAAGCGCGCCAGCACGTCGGTCGCGATCGCCTCATAGGCGTGGCCGATATGCGGGCTGCCGTTGGGATAGGCGATCGCAGTCGTGATGTAGAAGACGTTATCGCGCGCGGGGGCCACTGCGGGCACGGCGGCTTGCGGAGCTTCGACGGGCTTCGGCGCAGGCGGCGCCTTCGGCTTCGACACCTTGGGCTTCACAGCCTTCGGCGGCGTGGCGACAGGAGCCGGCGCGGCGATCACGGCAGGCGCAGCTGCCTTCGTCTTCTTCGCAGGGGCCTTGTTCTTCGCCGGAGCCTTCGCTGGCGATTTAGCGGCGGTTTTCGTCGAGGCTTTCTTGGCGACGACCAGCTTCTTCGCAGCCTTCTTGCCAACCTTCTTTGACGTCTTCGCAGCGCTCTTTTTCACGCCCTTCTTGGCGGCAGCCTTCTTGGTCTTCTTGGTGACCTTGGACGCACGCGCCTTTACAGCCTTCTTCGCGGCTTTCTTCACGGCCTTCTTGGCAGCCTTCTTCTTGCTGCTCTTGCCCTTGACGGTTTTCTTAGCTCGCGTTGCCACGACGAATTCCTTTACCGGCTTCTCGAAATTTGGAAACGAACCTGCGTTAGGTCATTGTTTTGAGCATGATCTTCTCGGAAAACGCTCCACGCTTTTCCGGATCATGCTCTAGCGCGTTGCGTCCGCCAGCCAGCCAAACACCGAGAAAACCAAGGGCTTTCGCTCCAGATTGTAGGTTTCGGTGTCGCGCGCGGCGCGGACGATCTTTTCCCATACCTCAGCTAGGCGCGCAAGGCGCGGCAGGTTCTGGTTGGCATTGGCTTCGTCCGCATGCAGGCGCTCCGCGATCCAGCGGTCGATGCCGTCGATGAAGGCCGCGAGCGCGACGCGGTCGCTGGTGCCGAGCGAATCGCCGAGCGTGTGCAGTTCGCGCGGATCGACCTGCGGCAGTCGCGCCAGCAGCGCCGCCGTGCGCTGCTGGAGTTTCAGCGCGCCCCCCCCAAGCAGCGTCAATGCGCGCGCGACACTGCCTTCGGAGGCCTCTGCGGCCTCGCGCAGCGCCAGATCGGTCGGCGCAAGGTCGGCGGCTGCGGCCGCAGCATCGATCACCTCGTCCGTTCCGAGCGGCCGCAGACGCAGCTTGCGGCAGCGCGACTGGATGGTGGCGAGCACGCGCGCGGGCGCGTGGCTCACCAGCAGGAACAGCGATTGCTGCGGCGGTTCCTCCAGGATCTTCAGCAGTGCGTTGGCCGCATTCGGATTGAGCTCGTCGACGGTGTCAACGATGCAGACGCGCCAGCCTTCCGCCGCTGCCGTCGAGCCGAAGAAGCCGATCGTCTCGCGCGTCTCATCCACGGTGATGACGGTGCGCATTACACCGCGGTCGTTGGCGGTGCGCTCCAGCGTCAGCAGCCCGCCATGCGAGCCGGCCGCGACCTGCCGCGCCACGGCGTCATCGGGATCGATTGCGAGGTTTTCGGCGCTCTGCACGGCCTGCGAAAGCGGCTGGCCGTGGGCGAGAACGAAGCGCGCCATGCGATAGGCTAGCGTCGCCTTGCCAATCCCTTGCGGCCCGCCGATCAGCCAGGCGTGCGGAATCCGCCCGCTGCGATAGGCCGTCAGCAGCGCAGTCTCGGCCTCGCGATGGCCAAACAGAAGGCTCGTCTCGCGCGGATGCGGAATGGCGCTCTCACGCTCGGCCTGACGCGGGCTCATGCTGATATCACCGAGGCGGTCGTAGGAAGGAGACGCTCGCGCAGCGCCGTCCAGACGCGGTCTGCGACCGTATCAGGATCGGAATTGGCGTCGATCAGCACGCAGCGCGCGGGCTCTTCCTCAGCGATCTTGCGATAGGCTTCGCGGAGGCCCTCATGAAAGCTGAGCTTCTCGCTCTCGAACCGGTCGGGCGTGCCGGTGCCGCGGCGTACCGCAGCACGCTGGAGGCCGATCTCGACCGGCAGGTCGAGGATGATAGTGAGATCCGGCTTGAGATCGCCGATCGTGACCCGCTGCATCGCGTTGATCAGGCCAATCGGGACGCTGCCGAGGCTGCCCTGATAGGCCCGCGTCGAGTCGGCAAAGCGGTCGCAGAGAACCCACGCGCCCTGATTCAGCGCGGGCTGGATCACGGTGCGGACATGATCGTCGCGCGCAGCGGCAAACAGCAGCGTCTCGGCTTCGGGCCCGAGCAGCTTGCCCATCCCCGACAGCACCAGATGACGCATGATCTCGGCGCCCGGCGATCCCCCCGGCTCGCGCGTGACGAGGATGCGCATCCGTGCCGCCTTGAGGCGGTCGGCGAGCTTCTTGATCTGGGTCGACTTGCCCGTCCCCTCGCCGCCTTCAAAGGTGACGAAGCGTCCGCGTCCGGACGGTCGCTGTACCTTGCTCTCACTCATGATCAGAGCTTCTCGGCGCCCGCGCGGAACATGCCGATCACGAGCTCGCTGGCGCCGTCGATTGCGCGCCGCATGGTCGAGCCGGTGCCGATTGCTTCACCTGCATAGACCGGCGTCTCCACCGCGATGTTGCCGCTACGCCAGACCTTGACCACGCCGACCTGCTGACCGGCCTCGACCGGCGCCCGTACGGGACCTTTATACACGACGCGCGCGATCAGCTTGTCGCTGCCGTTCTTGTGCACCATCACTTTCACGGGCGTCTTGGCGACCAGTTTCACCGAGCGGCTCTCGCCGCCGAACACTTTTGCGTAGCCGACCGGCTGGTCGGCCGCGATCAGGGTGCGGGTCTCGAAGTTACGGAAGCCCCATTCCAGCATCTTCTTGGCTTCGGTGGCGCGATCCTCGGGGTCTTCCAGCCCGTTGACGACGACGATCAGCCGGGTGCCGTTCTGCACCGCCGAGCCGACCATGCCGTAGCCGCCTTCCTTGGTGTAGCCGGTCTTGAGGCCGTCAGCGCCTTCCATCGAATTCAGCAGCGGATTGCGGTTGGGCTGACGGATCTTGTTCCAGGTGTACTCCTTCTCGCCGAACAGTTTGTAGAACTCCGGAAAGTCCAGGATGATGTGCCGGGCGAGGATGCCGAGCTCCCGCACCGTCATCTTGTTGCCGGGGTCGGGCAGACCGTTGGAGTTGCCGAAGGTCGACTTGGTCATGCCGAGCTCGCGGGCCCGCTTGGTCATGAAGTCGGCGGCGAAGATCCGCTCGTTGCCGGCCATGGCTTCGGCGAGCGCAATGCAGGCGTCGTTGCCGCTCTGGATGATCGCGCCATGCAGGAGATCGTCGACCGAGACCTTGCTGTTGATGGCGGCGAACATGGTCGAGCCGCCGGAGGGTGCGCCGCCCCTGCGCCAGGCGTTCTCGCTGATCCGATACTCGTCGGTGAGCTTGATGTCACCCTTCTTGATGGCGTTGAACACGACTTCCGCCGTCATCAGCTTCATCATGCTGGACGGCGCGCGCAGCTCGTCGGCATTCTTCTCGAACAGCACGCTGCCGCTGGACGCCTCGATCAGGATCGCAGTGGGCGCATCGCCGTCGAAACCGGCGTCTTCCGTCTTCTTTGCGCCCTGGACGCTCTGGTTAGCCGCATAGAGCGTCCCGCCCCAGCCGATCCCCGCCACCACAACGGCAGCGATCAGCCCGCGCGCCATCGCGCCGGCGGTGACCCGGGCGCGACGGAGCGAAAGAAAATGAAATGCCATGGCGAAGCCCTGAGAGCGGCGTTCTAACAGTTGGAACCGGTGCGAACAACACGAGGCTGGCGCCGGCGCCCGAGTTTGCATGATTCTCGTCACCCCCCTATCGTGACACCTTATATTTATCGACCAAACCCCTGAAACAAGGCGGAAAAGCGATGTCTTCCACCCGCACGATCAAGGCCAACGGGATCGACCTGTACATCCGCGAAGCCGGCCAGGGTCCGCTGGTCGTGCTCTGCCACGGTTGGCCGGAACTGTCCTACTCCTGGCGCCACCAGATCCCGGCGCTGGCGGACGCCGGGTTTCGCGTCGTCGCCCCCGACATGCGCGGCTACGGCCAAAGCGCGGCGCCGGCCGACGTGAACGCCTACTCGATCTTCGACACTGTCGGTGACGTCGTTGGCCTCGTGCAGGCGCTCGGCGAAACCAAGGCCATGGTGGTTGGCCACGATTGGGGGGCGCCGGTGGCCTGGCATGCGGCGCTGTTTCGGCCCGACATCTTCACGGCGGTGGCGGGCCTGAGCGTGCCGCCGCCATTCCGCGGCCGCGGCAAGCCGCTCGACCTGCTGCGCGAAGGCGGCGTGACCAACTTCTACTGGCAGTATTTTCAGGCCCCGGGCATCGCCGAGGCCGAGCTCGAGCGAGACGTTGCCCGCACCATGCGCATCGTGCTCGGTGGACGCGGCCTTGCCGATCCCACCGCCGCCATGTTCGTGCAGGAGGACAAAGGCTTTCTCGGCCACGCGACTGCCGCAGAGCCGCTGCCCGCCTGGCTCGGCGAGGCCGACCTCGCCTATTTCACCGAGGCCTTCCACAAGTCAGGCTTCCGCGGCGGGCTGAACTGGTATCGCAACCTCGACCGCAATTGGGAGCTGACGGCGCCCTGGCAGGACGCCCGGATTCATCAGCCCTCCCTCTTCATTGCCGGCTCGAAAGACGCCGTCATCACGGGGCTGATCGGGGCCAAGCGCGTCAACGAGCTCGAGCGCGTGCTACCCAATCTCAAGCGCAAGCTGATCATCGAGGGCGCCGGCCATTGGGTGCAGCAGGAGCGGCCCGAAGAGGTGAATGCGGCGCTGGTGACGTTCTTGAAGGAGAGCGCGGCCTAGTACAGGCCGCGACCGCTGAGGATGCTGCGGGCTTCGGCGGCGCCGTCTGAGCCATAGGCGGCGGACGGAGCGCTCTCGGTCGCGTAGCGGCCGTCCTCGTCATAGGACACGGCGCGTGCGTTCTGGAGCGCCCGGCCCCGGCTGCGGCTCGAGGCCGACATTTCAGAGGTCGCATTGAGCGAGGCCATGTCGGCCGAGCTGTTGCCGAGATTGTAGGGCCGTCCCTCCGGCATCGGAACCTCGCCGCGAATGGCGCTGCGGGTCGATGACGGCAGCTCGGGCACGAAGGGCTTGGCCGAAGCGACCCGGACCATCGAGGGCGACGGCGCCGGAATCCCGGTGCGCAGGGTCGCCATCAGCTGGCGGTCGTCGGAGCCTTCGAGCGGCGCCCGGCCGACATATTCGACACGGACCTTGGCGACACCATTGCCTTTGAATTCAAGCAGTTCGGCGGCTTTGTTCGAGACGTCGATGAGGCGGTTGCCGTGATAGGGCCCGCGGTCATTGACGCGGACGATCAGCGACTTGCCGTTCGACACATTGGTCACCCGCGCATAGGACGGCATCGGCAGGGTCGGATGCGCCGCGGTCAGCGAGCCCATGTCGAACACTTCGCCATTGGCGGTCAGGCGGCCGTGGAAGTCATCGCCATACCAGGACGCCATGCCCTCGGCGCGGTAGTTGACGTCCTCCTCCGGCACGTAGGTCTTGCCGGCCACCACATAGGGCTTGCCGACGCGGTAGGTGCCGCCGCCCTTCGGGACCGGATCGCCCCAGGCCACGACCCGGGGGCTCGAGGACACGCCGTATTTCGGATCGACGCGACTGGCGAATTTGCCCGACGAAGCGCAATTGGCGAGCGCGAGGCAGGTCGCGGCCGCCGCAACCCCACGCGCGGCCCGCAAAACCGAATCTGACCGTCGGATCCCCATTCGCCCCAAATACCATTCCGCCGGAAGCGTACCCAGCCCGCCTTGGTGACGGGCGCGCGCTATCCGGACCTTTGCACCGAGGCGGCCCACCACCGCATCGTACGTGGTAACGATAACGCAACCCGAACACGGCGGAAATGGGGAGCTCACGGCGATCACGCCGGGATGGTAAACGGGGCGTTCGTTTCTCCCCGTTCATCTACGGAGGCGCAGCCGCCCGCGCTGTGCCACTCCCGGACATTCTGTTGCGCCAAATCCTCACTCCACCCCCATTGTCACGCCGCTCACTGGAATTCTTTTGACTGTGCAAGGCCGCACGCGTTCTGTCGCATGCAAGGGCGGGATTTGGAATTTAACGATGATCGAGACGGTTTCGGCACTGATGGGTCTGGTTAGCGCGGGGATCTTCCTGGCCCATGCGTTCGAAGGTTACCGGACGAGGGCCTGAAGGCACTCGCGCGGGCGGCAAGCATCACCTCTTTCAAGGCGGCACGTTCGGACAGTTTTGATTTCCGACCGGGCATCGAAGACGAGAGCGGCAGGTGTCCCATGCGCAACCATGACCTCGTATCCGATGGCTTCCTGGCACTGACCGCAGGCGGTCTGGTGCTGTTGTGCTCGAGCCTGGTGGCGCTGGCCTTCGCCTGAGCACCACCACGCCCTTTCCTCATCTCTAACCACAACTACACCGCGACGCGTCATGCGCTCCGTTCTGGATTGCCCTGCTCTCCTTTAGTTGATTGAATTTCTGCATTCGGCGCCTCGACTTATTTCAAGAGGCCATCACCAACGAAGGTGACGCAGATGCTTGCTGAGAAATTTTTTCTGGTTCTGGAATCGCTGATCCGCGGCGACCGCACCTATCCCGACGGAAGCCCCCGCATCATCAGCACCGCCCCGCACGTGCCGGTGACGCTGCCGGGCCAGAAGTAACCGGCGTCCTGGAGCGCCAGTCACGCGCTCAGCGCAGGCCGAGCAGCGACCGGCGATAGAGGCTCTCGCGGGCTTCGCTGAGGCAGACGAAGCTGCCGTCAAAGCCTTGGCCGTACCTCTTCTGGCCCTTCGCGTAGTAGACGCCCTTCCTGAAATCCAGCCAGACCACCTGGTCATGCGGACAATGGCGCTGCGCCTGCGCCTCGTAGCGAAACGGCGTCAGCGGCGTCGCCGACGCCTCGCCGGCGCCGAGCATCATCGCCACAACAAACGCGGCTCTCCCAAGCCCGCAGCCAAAGCCGTTCCGCACCTCACTCCTCCTGATCCGGGCTCCGTCGCGCGACGGCCGCGCGTCCACGCTAGCACGAAACGGAGCGATCACCGGAAGCCTCGCCAAGCGCACCGCACGTCTTCCGCCGGCCATCTTGTCGGGGTACATGAAAGCGAGATCGTCTCTGCTCGCGAGGATGCTGCCTGAATGTCGGTTGAGCCTGAGCCAACGACCGAACCCCGCCTGCCCTCGCCGCGCCTTGGCGTGCTGCCGATGATCATCTTCGGCTCGCGCTGGCTGCAGCTGCCGCTCTATCTCGGGCTGATCGTGGCGCAATGCGTCTACATCGTGCTGTTCCTGAAAGAGCTCTGGCACCTCTCCTGGCACGCGATCGATCTCACCGAGCAGCAGATCATGATGAGCGTGCTGGCGCTGATCGACGTCGTGATGATCTCCAATCTGCTCGTGATGGTCATCGTCGGCGGCTACGAGACATTCGTCTCGCGGCTCGACCTCCAGGGCCACCCGGACGAGCCGGAATGGCTCGGCCACGTCAATGCGAGCGTGCTGAAGATCAAGCTCGCCATGGCCATCATCGGCATCTCCTCGATCGCGCTACTGCGCACCTTCATCGAGGCCGGCAACCTCGGCTCAAACCGCGCCGGCTTCACCGAGACTGGCGTGATGTGGCAGGTGCTGATCCACATCACCTTCATCGTCTCGGCGCTCGGAATTGCCTATGTCGACAGGCTCAGCGATTCCGGAATGCGCAGACACGCCGAGTGAGGCGTTCGATTTGCGATACACCGTCCGGATCCGGAGTCCCCATGCCCGCTGACGACATCTCCTTCAGGCCGGCGTGCCCGGACGACGCGGAGACGATATTTGACATCACCAAGGCCTCGATCGCGGGTCTTTCGCGGGGATGCTATTCACCGGCGCAGATCGAGAATTGGATGGGCGAACGGACGCCCCGGTTCTACGAAGAGCTCATTGCCAAGGGACGGATGACCGTCTGTCTTCGCAACGACATCGTCATCGGCTTCGTCGATGCCGAGCCTGGCGAGGTCACCCGATTGTTCGTGCTGCCCGGGGCGGCCGGCTCCGGTGTCGGGCAGCGGCTGCTCGAGATCGGCGTGGCCCAGGCGCGGCTCGGACAGAGCGGGCCGATCCGACTTGAAGCCACGATCAACGCCGAAGCCTTCTACCGCCGTTACGGCTTCAGAAGCACGGGTCGAGGACAGTTCTCTCACGGCCTCGGCGGCGCGCCCATCGAGATCATCCATATGGAGCTGTGAGCACCGGGCAGCGCGGCGTTCACTTCTTTGCTTCGAGCTGCTGCATGGCCTGATGCAGGCATTCCTGGAGCTTCTCGGCGACCTGCTCGCGCACCACCCCCTTGTCGCGGAGATCGCCCGACACCCTGTCCAGGACCTCGCCGATCGTCCGGCTCTCCAAGTGGTCCGTCACCAGCGCCGACGCATAGTCTGCCGCGGCATCGCCGCTGAGGCCGAGCTGGCTGGCGGCCCAGAGTCCAAGCAGCTTGTTGGACCGGGCCGTCACCTTGAACATGAGTTCCTCGTCGTGGGCGAATTTGGCCTCGAAGCCCTGCTCGCGCTTGTCGAACGTGGTCATGGTCAGCTCCATTGCGTTGTCACTGAAGGGATCGGATTGGCCGGAAGCGTACGTCTCCGTATTTCGCGTCAGTTGAGGATCATTTGAAGCTTCCGGCGGAAGGCAAACGCCGTCAAGTCTGCCGCTTACGGCAGGCCCGGGTGTCCACCGCAGCCGCCAGCTCCGTGCCAGCCAAATCAGCTACCAGAGGATATTTACCGTTTGTTAAGCAGACTCAGCGCCGCATGGCCGGGGGACATCGAGAGCTGACGCATGAACAAAGATCTGCGCGAGTTTCGACGGCTTGAACGCCTCTGCCTAGAGCAGGCCGCCCTCTCCACCATGGACCTTACACGAAGCGGGTTGCTCAAGGTCGCCAACGATTGCCGCATCGCGGCCGAAGCCATCGAGGCGCAATCGCCCCGCGGGGCATTCGCGGAGGCCGTCCAGGCGCTCAAGCTAGCCTTGAGCGCGAAGGGCAGGTCCAAGCGGCACTAGGGGTCGGACCGTCGATCCTGGCGGGCTGCGATCGGGCGCCGTCAGCCCTTCGCGGCCGCAGCTTCACGTGCGAGCCGTTCGGCCTTCAGCCGTTCCTTGTTGGCGTAAAACGCCTTCTGCGCTGCTTCGTGGTCGCGCATGGCCTGTTCGGCCTCGATCCGGCGAGCGGCATCGCGCGCCTGGCGCTGTTCGGGGGTCAGGGGTTTACGTCGGAAGGACAGGTCTTCAGTCATGACGGGACAACGCGGGGATGAGGAATGGGTTCCGCGTGCCGCATCCCGCGTGCGGCGAGGCAAACCGAAATGCCCGCCTTTTCAGGGTGTTACCGGCAGAAGATATCAATCGGCCGCCCGCCGCCCCGAAGCGGAAATCGGTGCCGTCCGTCCGGCCCGAGGCCGCCCAAGCAAAATGTCGCAAAACAACCCCATGCACAGTAGCTAAGTCGTTTTAGAACAACGACTTTTTTCGCATCCGCAAAGGGCTGTTTGACCCCGTCGGGCAAAACGATGGCATCCTGCCATTTTCGGAAAATCCGTCGCCAGCGCCAGCGACGTCAGAACCCGGGTTCGCAGGGCAACGACCCGGGACGAGATCCGATAACGGTTCGGTGAAGGAAACAAACTACCTCCCCACTCGAAGCATCCCGGAAACATAACGCTGCTAGTTTTTCCCGAAATATCAAGGGGAGACTAAAGATGATTGCTCTCAAGGTGATTGCGCTGACGCTCGGTGCCGGAATTGCGGTCTGGATGTATTCAGGCGACCTCGGCGCCGACGTCGCGCTCGCCATCGTGGCCTTCTTTGCGTGACGAGAAAGACCCGCTGGTGTGAGCCGGCGGGTTTTCTGGGGACCTCATTCGGATCGCCGGCCATATAGCCCCCCGCCGGCACGATGTGAGCCACGCCCCGCCGCAGATCCGGGTTCTGCCTTGGCAAAAGCGTCATCATCGACGCGCGTGGCGAAGTTACTCAGCAAATCGAGCTTCACTGGTGCGCGGTCTGAGCGCGCGGGATTTTGCGCGGTGTCGTCGCGCGGGCGCCGTGCAGGCCTCAATCTTGTGCAACAGCTTCCTGTTTGGGCACGCGGAAATACACGGCGCAAACTATGCTGCGCCGGTGACCATTTAGCTGAGAGGATTGCAAGCCATGCGAATTGCTGCCGCAGTATCAG
Source organism: Bradyrhizobium iriomotense (assembly GCF_018130765.1). Classification (GTDB taxonomy): domain Bacteria; phylum Pseudomonadota; class Alphaproteobacteria; order Rhizobiales; family Xanthobacteraceae; genus Bradyrhizobium; species Bradyrhizobium iriomotense_A. The sequence continues at coordinate 102,842 of NZ_JAFCJZ010000001.1, read as the reverse complement.
TCGTTTTCCTGAGCGCGTTCAACTTTCCGGCCCAAGCACAAGACCTGCCAGAACACACTGTCCTGGCCTTCAATCTGCCCAGCTGTCCGAAAGGATGGCAGGAGTACACTCCCGCTGCCGGAGCCCTTGTTGCAGGGGTCGGCAACACGTTCCAGCTTGGCGCAAACGGAGTAAGTCCGAGCTTTACCGTCGCAGACGCTGGAGGCGGAGCATCTGCGCCAAAATCAAAAGTAACCGGCCTTCTGTTCTGCGAGAGAAACAAGAACCGACGATAGACACGAGACAAATTCCCGCAAACAGGAACATCGCTTCAATATGAAGCGGGCCGCCGGCTCTTCATCTCAATATCGCCGGCGGCCCGTCGCACCATTTCCAATTGCCGCGCTCACGGAAGCGATAGCAATTCTGATGACGCGAGTTGTTTTTGCTTGCCCGAAATGTGCCGCAGCGTTCATGACCGATCAGATTTCCCGAGACGACCATGAGCCTCGCCAGTCCTGCTTCGCCTGCTGCAAGACGATTGTCCACGAATGGCAGGGCCAGTTTGATTTTGTGAATTGGCGACCTGCGTCGCAACCGGACTGACTTCCTGCGCGGTCCCCAAACGGTCTTCGTCATAAAAGCGGCCCCGCTCTCTCCGGGCAGAGAAAGCAAGGCCGCGCATTCCCAGAATTGCGGCCGATAGGGGCTTCCAATGGACACCGGCCGCACGGTGAAGCTTACCTGATTCCCGGCCGGAAGTTGCCGTTTTTTCCCGGTCGACTGCACCACCAAGAACTGCGCTCTACGCTTCCTAAGGACAGGCGCCGTGACCCATGAGGTCATCGAGCGCAACCGTCGTCCGCATCGCCGGGAACCTTACCCGCGCACTCGAATTCACAGGCAATGAAGCGTCTGGTTTTCGGGTTCGCGGCGCTTTGCGGCACGCTGCTTTTGGCGCTGGTCTGGCTTGGCCAGCACGAACGCCAAGCAGCCATCGAGCGATTGGAGAGGTACGAATTCTCGCCCCGCTAAGACGCAATTAGCGCCCCTTGGTGTCGCAGCACTGTGACGGCAGTCGCGGCCGCGAGTATCCGCGATGCGGGAGCTGACAGCGGACGTGCTGCCGGAAAACGCTGCGATGCGCCTGACCTCCACACCCGCAACTGGCGATGGCTCGGCGCCGCCGGGCGGAGGCGGCCCCGGCTGTGGTGGGGGGCTTTTGGGGTAAGGCCGGGGCCGCTGGGGGCTGACCTTGGGGAAGATCAGCAACCGCAGCCTAGGAAAATTCGGCAATCAGCTCTGTTCGCTTTCGCACCGTCCGGGGCAGATTTCTGCGGGTGACCTTCACAACGGCAGCCCAGTCATAGACCGTCCCGACGCACCCGGGGATGGACCGTTGCGTAAACCGATGAGGCTTCCCCTCATAGTCATCATCGGCATTTGCCACGGCATCCATCACCACACGTTGAAAGACGCGCATCGACTCGTCGTCATCCTTGTCTGTGGGGATGATCGTGATGGCATTCCGCAGGCGCGCGCACCAGCTCACGGGAAGCCCAAACGCGACCACAAGATTTGCCCGAGATGTGCCCAAAACTAGCTTTGTTCGTCTTGCGTCCAAGGCGGCCATTCGCTAAGTGCCTGATCTTCCAGCGTTGGAAGGGTGGCCGAGTGGTTTAAGGCACCGGTCTTGAAAACCGGCGTGCCCGCAAGGGTACCGTGGGTTCGAATCCCACCCCTTCCGCCAGTCCCGAGCCCTTCGGCCGACGAGCGGCTGTTGGCGGACATAGAACGCCACCTCAACGCAGCGCTAAGCGCGCGCTGATCTCCGCATCCAGCACAAGGTCATCGCGTGCGCCGAGCAACCAAAGCTCGTCCGCCTCGACCCGCAGCAAGGTCCGTGACCACCAGCGCTCGATCATCGCCGCGAGAATTGCGGCCTCGTCGGCATCGAGATCGTCCATCAGATTCCAGAGTCCGACCACGTAGAGGTCCGTCGCCGGGCGGCCGAGCACGCGCTGGACCGCATGGAAGAGGTTCGCGCCATCGCGCTGCTCGGGGCAGACTCGAAGATAGAGCCGTCCCCGATTCACATTCCCCGAGAACAGCCCCCGGACCTCGGCCCTGATGGGCCCGAGCCCGGCCAAGGCCGAATGACGGGCGGGTTCGATCGCCGGCGGCTCGGAGCCGAGGCCACCGCAGCTGGTGGCGTGCAGACGCTCCCGCCGCCTGTCCAGCACGTGCCACGCCACCTTGTGCGCAAACGGAGCCGTCCGCAGCTCCGCATCGAGCGCCCGATACGCCGGGGAAGCTTCGAGTGCGTCGGCCGAGACGGGCAATACCACCGAGTAAGCCGTGGGGTGGCGTCCCCTCTCGTAGGAGGTGCCCTCCTTCGCTGCGATCACCCGAGGATCGTGAGGAGCGACCAGAGGCAGATGCGCCAAACGGTAGGCATCGTCGAGCAACATGCCTTGACCGGCAGCGAAACGCGTCCGGCTGCGTTCGTAGGCGAGTGCGTCGTCACTGCAAAATATGTCCGGGTCGAGATTGAGATGCCGTTCAGTCTGAAGCAAAGGGTCATTCTCTCTCTGTGAATGGTCAGGGTCGCAAGACCAAGCTGCTGAGCCAATATCTGATCGACGCGAGCGAACCGGCAACCGAGAAGATCAAAGGGCGTGCGGCTTCGTTCCGCCCACGGGTTAGAACAGCTCCGCCGAACCTAGCAAGCGGACACCACCGGGACCCTTCGGTTGCACCCACAGAGGGGGGAATCCAGGGCACTGCAAATCCGAGGTACGCCGGTTGCCCAATCGCGAGCGACCTGGGTTCGATGCCAAAAGTTGAGTCCGGGCTAAGCGTAAGCCTTGCTCGCCCGGCAACTCTGGCCCCAACTCCTCCTATCCCTGGGTTGGGGCCGTTTCCCCAAAACGCAGACAGCGCTGCAATGATTGGCGCGCCGGGCATCCCGCGATTGTCCCTGCTTTCTGCCACAGCTCCACCGCTTGGCCGTCCGCTAGTTGTTGCGCCCGCTGCTTAGCGGCTCCGCGCGCGCGAGGACTTAAGGAAACGTAGCACCTGTTCGGCGCGCTCCTTTGTCAAATTAGCCGCCATGTCGGTCCCGATCAGGGCTGGGCCCATGCGTTCTCGATCGTAGACCATCCAACCCTTGCCTCCCATTCGAACGAAAAACCTGCTCTGCATCGACTCTCTGTCAGTCATTGGTGACGCCCCGGTTGCTCGACTAGCAAGGAAAGGCGGCCATTCGTCTGCTTGCATTAATCTGCGTGAATCGGATCGGGAAAAATTGGCAATAATTCCTGGCTGGAATGTGCTGAAGCGAACAGAAGCGCTGGGAGCGCAGGGTAAGCTATCGATCGCTTGGCCTTCCCCAAGGGTCCAAGCACCTCCAGCGGCCCCGGCTCTACCCCAAAAGCCCCCCCACCACAGCCGGGGCCGCCTTGTGGCTATTGAGACAGCTCCGTCAGGCGAGTGTCAGCCAGGTGTCCTAGCCTTGGCGGGACCGTCGACACCGCCCAGGGCGTTGCCGGTTGCGGGGCCCGGCTGGAGTTTCTGCTCCAAGTCCGGGCCCTGTTGCTTGAGGCCAAAGAAAACGCGGCGCCCGAGGGAGCGCCGCGCGAAATTCGTTCGTTGCTGTATGGGTGTCAGTATCCGCAGGAGGCGCAACCCATCTGCACCGGGGCATAATAGGAATAGCCCGGCGAGACCATTTCGACGCGCTGGCGCGTGGCGTATTGCGGCGGAATGCGCTCGTACTGGACGCCCGGCGGCGCGACCATCACGGTCTGCGGGACCATCACGGTGCGATACTGCGCCGGCGTGCGGTGCGCGACCACGGAGCCCGGCGACACCATCACGGTCTCATCGACGGTGCGGTATTGCGGCGGCACGTATTGCTGTTGATAGCAGGTCGTGCAGGGCGGCGGCGTATAGCAATTGTAGCAGCCGGCAGAGGCTGCGCCCGTCATGGAAATCGCGGCGACAGCAGTCGAGAAAACGACAGCAAGAGTACGAGACATTGTGCGTGGTGCCCCAGTTGCCCGAAATGGATTTGCGAAGGTCGCTGGCAGTATACGCCTTAAAATCCTGAGCTGCCGAAGTTCGTTGAGGCATCCTTAATGCGAACGGCCGGCTTTCACCGGCCGTTCAGAACTTGTTGACCATGCACGTGAGGCGCGCGCGATGCAGCGCTTACTTCGAGCGGCGCTTCACCTCGCGCACCGCGCCGCGCGCGGCGCTGGTCGTGAGCGCAGCGTAAGCCTGCAGCGCAGTCGAGACGTTGCGCTTGCGACCCGTCGCCTGCCAGGCCGCATCGCCCTTCGCCTCTTCCGCGGCGCGACGCTTGGCGAGCTCCTCGTCGGAGACTTCCAGCGTGATGCTGCGGTTCGGAATGTCGATGGCGATGACGTCACCGGTGCGCACAAGACCGATGTTGCCGCCTTCGGCAGCTTCCGGCGACAGATGGCCGATCGACAGACCGGACGAACCGCCAGAGAAACGTCCGTCGGTGACGAGCGCGCAGGCTTTGCCGAGGCCCATCGATTTCAGGTAGCTGGTCGGATACAGCATCTCCTGCATGCCGGGGCCGCCACGCGGGCCTTCGTAGATGATGACCACGACCTCGCCGGCCACGACCTTGCCGCCCAGGATGCCTTCGACCGCCGCATCCTGGCTTTCGAACACGCGTGCCGGGCCGGAGAATTTCAGGATCGAGGCGTCAACGCCTGCGGTCTTCACGATGCAGCCGTCCTGCGCGAGGTTGCCGTAGAGCACGGCGAGGCCGCCGTCCTTGCTGAAGGCATGCGCGAGATCGCGCACGACGCCCTTCTCGCGATCGGCGTCGAGCTCGTCGTAGCGGCGCTCCTGGCTGAAGGCGACTTGCGTGGGGATGCCGCCCGGCGAGGCGCGATAGAAGGTGCGCACCGCCTCGCTCTTGGAGCGCTTGATGTCCCAACGCTCCAGCGCCTCGTTCATGGTCGGCGCATGCACGGTGGAGACAGAGGTATCGATCAGGCCGGCGCGGTCGAGCTCGCCCAGAATGCCCATGATGCCGCCCGCGCGATGCACGTCCTCGACATGGACGTCGGCGACTGACGGCGCGACCTTGCAGAGCACGGGCACACGACGAGACAGGCGGTCGATGTCGCGCATGGTGAACTCGACCTGCCCTTCATGGGCGGCGGCGAGCAGATGCAGCACGGTGTTGGTCGAGCCGCCCATGGCGATGTCGAGCGTCATCGCGTTCTCGAACGCCTTGAAGTTGGCGATGTTGCGCGGCAGGACCGAAGCATCGTCCTGCTCGTAATAGCGGCGCACGAGATCGACGATGGTGTGGCCGGCCTCGACGAACAGGCGCTTGCGGTCAGCATGGGTCGCGACCACCGAGCCGTTGCCGGGCAGCGAGAGGCCGAGCGCTTCGGTCAGGCAGTTCATGGAGTTCGCCGTGAACATGCCCGAGCAGGAGCCGCAGGTCGGGCACGCCGAGCGCTCGATCACCTTGACGTCGTCGTCGCTCACCTTGGAATCGGCCGCAGCAACCATGGCGTCGATGAGGTCGACGGCTTTGGTCTTGCCCTGCAGCTTGACCTTGCCGGCCTCCATCGGTCCGCCCGAGACGAACACGGCGGGGATGTTGAGCCGCAGCGCGGCCATCAGCATGCCGGGCGTGATCTTGTCGCAGTTGGAGATGCAGACGAGGCCGTCGGCGCAATGCGCGTTGGCCATGTACTCGACGCTGTCGGCGATCAATTCGCGCGACGGCAGGCTATAGAGCATGCCGTCATGGCCCATGGCGATGCCGTCGTCGACCGCGATGGTGTTGAACTCTTTCGCCACGCCGCCGGCCTGCTCGATCTCGCGGGCGACGAGCTGGCCGAGGTCCTTGAGATGGACGTGGCCGGGTACGAACTGGGTGAAGGAGTTGACGACCGCGATGATCGGCTTGCCGAAATCTCCGTCCTTCATGCCGGTCGCGCGCCAGAGGCCGCGGGCGCCCGCCATGTTGCGGCCGTGGGTGGTGGTGCGGGAGCGATAGGCTGGCATGGCGGTTTCCGTCCTCGGGGTTTGGGCCGGGCGGGAAAATGTGGAGCCGCCTCAGGCCTTTCCGGCCGGATACCGCACGGGGCGATCAGGCGCAACGGGAACTTGCCCCTGACACCCCCCGATTGGCCCCCGCGCAGGCCTCCCCTGCTCCCGGCGCGGACCATTGCAAGGTCGCGACAGCGCCGGACAGACGCTGTAGCTAGCGCTTCGGCTTGGGCAGCATAATTCTCCCTTGGGAAGCAATGCCACCCCATTTGGCGGACCAGCCGATTTCCGAAGCCGAGGATGGCTCAATGCTTGTCGGACCTCGGGCACCCTGCAGTGCAAACAAGGCGCCTTGGGGATCGACACATCGTGCGATCCAGCAGCCATCAGGCAATTCGATCGGCCCCTGGAGGATCCGGCCTCCGCCAGCATTCACATGTTTCGTGGCAGCACCGATGTCGTCGACATTGAAGTAATGCAGCCAGCTCGGCTGCGCTACGCTCGGAAGTTTCGTGAGCATGCCGCCGACCGTCTGCCCACCCGCCGAAAACAATTGATACCAGGCCGCTGGTTCGCTTTGAGCATCGGCCTTCTGCCAACCGAATAGTTCTCTGTAGAAATCGAAGACCACGGTCCGGTCGGCAGCCAGTAACTCATGCCAGCCTACACGCCCCGGCTCGTCCAGCCGGCCCGGTTTCCGTCGGCCATAGGTCGGTTCTTTGATCAGCCCGAACGTCGCCTCTTGCGGATCGGTAACGACTGCTATGCGGCCAATATTGGTGTCGGTCGGCGGCACAAGGATCGTACCTCCAAGACCCCTGATCTGCGCGGCGGTCGCGTCCAGGTCGTCGACGGCGACGTATCCCATCCACCGCGGCGTCGCCCCCAATCTCCGCCCCTCTTCCGGGATCTCCATAAGTCCGCCCAGCGGAGCGCCGCCGCTACGAACCACCGTATAAGGCAGTTCAGGGGTCGATTCATCCTTCACGCCCCAGCCGACGGCCTTGCGGTAAAAAGCGCCCGCCGCCGCGACATCCGTGGTCAGGAGTTCATACCAAGCGAAACGCCCTGATCGATCTGCCACGCCGATCTCTCCATTCGAGATTCGATACGCTTGCGGCACTGCACCAAGCTGCACGCACCACAGCGTGGATCATTGATGTGTTGTGTCAACTGGCAGTGCCGATGCCGTTCATGAAGATGAATACATCCCGAACGTGCAGCGCCACGCTTTTGTGCGCGAAGTTGTTGCTCGCGTTATATCCTGGGCGTAGGCTTACCGCGGCTGGGATGCTTCCTGCAATGCTCGGAGGTTCGACCATGCGGCAGGCGAAGAAGACTTCCAATGGGAAGAAGCGCGTAACAAAGGTCGCCGTGCCGGCGTTCGGAGCCGCAGGGTTGACGTTCTCGCTGGCGGGAGGCGCATCGGCGTCCGCAGTGCCGACGCCCGACGTACAACAATTGCCCCACTTTGGAACGGGTCAGGCCATCACGCTCGACGAAGAGGAAATGGCTGACGTCAGCCTGGCCACCTTCCATCTCTTCGACAAGGAAAACGCCGGTAGCCGCGTGCAGCTGGCATGGCGCGGATGCGGCGGTTGCCGCGGCTGCAGAGGCTGTCGGGCTTGCCGTGGTTGCCGATGTGGCGTCGGTTGCCGCTGTGCGGGTTGTGCCGTCGGCTGTGGGGTTGGTGTGGTGGGATGCGCCGTATCATGCGCGGGTTGTTGCGCATCGTGGGGTCGTTGCCGCTGGTGCTAGGCCCCGGCGCGTTCCGAATGTCAAATTCACGGGTTGATAGGTCATTGGCCGGCCTGAAGAGAGGGGCCGGCCAATTGCTTGATTTCGCTACGACGCCTGCATCGGCAACAGGATCAGCGTGCTGCCCCAATGACTGCAACTCGCAAGACCCGCGCTGCGCGGCAGACCCGCAAAGACATTCTCCGATTTGCACCGAACTTCACCGCGTACGTAGTGCCTCCCGATGCGGTCTGCCTTTATTCTGAGGACCGCAAGTTCTTCCTGCATGGCGAGCTCTATTGTGCCCTGGCCACCGCGATCGGAAAACAGGGCAAGACTTGGCCGGAGCTCATTGGCCAGCTTTCGAAGCACTTTCCGGCCGACAAGATCGAGGAAGCGATCAGGCGGCTCCTCGATCGCCGATATGTCGTTGCGCGGAGCCCGAAAGCATTCGACGACGCCGTCGGCGGTTTCCTGGCGAGCCTCGGCATGCCCCTGGAGATCGCCGAACAAAATCTTCGCAATTGCCCCGTCCAGATTGAGACGATTGACGTCAAAGGCGCCAAGGAGCTGACCGCGGCGTTGAGCAAGCTCGGTGTTCAAATCGCCAAGCGAGCGCCGAAGTTCACGATCACGCTGGCGAACGACTATCTCGACCGGCGACTTGCCGAACTGAACCGGGAACGCGTGGCTGGCAAGACGCCCTGGTTGCTGGTACAGCCATCCGGCGCGTTTCCGCTGGTCGGGCCCGTGTTCAAACCGGGCGATGGCGCCTGCTGGACCTGCCTGTTCGATCGCATGATCCGCAACCGGGAGATCAAGGGGTTTCTTGACCGGGGACCGGCGCGTGCGGTGGCCATATCGCCGCTGGTCAGAGAAAGCGTCGGCCAGGCAGGAATCCATTTTGCGGCCGTCGAGATCGCCAAGGCAATTGCATCGGATTTTCGCACCGATTTGTGCGATCACATCGCAAGCTTCGACCTGACCGGCGCCGCCATCGCCAAGCACTACGTGACGCGACGTCCACAATGTCCGACCTGCGGCAGCAGGAAGCTGAACAACCCGCGCCGATCTCCGGCCCCGATCGAGATTGCCGAGGGCAAGAGGCTCGTCATGACCAGCGGTGGATATCGCACGGTGACGTCGCGCTCGACAGTGTCGCGCTTTCGCAAGCATGTGAGCCCACTGACAGGGGTGGTGACCAGGCTCGAACGAATCGACGTCGATCTGCCGATGAACACCAACTACTTCGCCCAGCATAATTTCTCCGCGCCGGCCCACAGCATCGACCAGCTCAGGTCCGGATTGAGCGGCGGCAGTTTTGGCAAGGGCTCGACCGCCGAGCAGGGCGAAGCCAGCGCGCTGATGGAATCGATCGAACGCTATTCGGGCATTTTCCAGGGCGATGAGATCAGGACGACGCGTCGATTTGCCGATTTCGCGCCTGGCGACGCGCTTCTTCCCAACGATATCCAGCTCTTCAGCGAAACGCAGTTCAAGACCAGGTTTCTCCAGCAACCGGACGATCCCCATCCGGTTCCCGAGCCGTTCGATCCCTCGACGAGGACCGAGTGGTCGCCGGTCTCATCGTTGCGCGACAAACGCTTCAAATATCTGCCGACGGGCCTCCTGTACTTCTTCTATGGCGGCTTTCATACGGATTCCAACGGCTGCGCGGCCGGCAACACCCGCGACGAAGCGATCGTCCAGGGCTTCCTCGAACTGATCGAACGCGATGCCTATGCGATCTGGTGGTACAACCGGGTGCAGCGCGCCGAGGTCGACCTCGAACAGTTCGACGATTTCTATGTCCGGGATCTCCGGACTCAGTTTGCAGAAGCCGGTCGCAAGCTGTGGGTGCTCGATATCACCGCCGATCTCGGCATTCCGACTTACGTGGCGATCATGCACTGGATGCAGGATGGACACGAGAATATCGAGTTCGGTTCCGGCGCGCATTTCGACCGCCGCATAGCCCTGCTGCGCTCCCTCACCGAGCTGACCCAATTCATGTCCGTCAGCATGATGGGCGGTGCGAGCGGCGAGAAGCCGACCCTCGACGGTGTTACACCGCTGCGCCTGGAAGACTACCCGTTCCTGACACCGAGCGATCGCCCGATCGTCCCCCCGGCGCCGAGCCTCGAGCTTCACGACAATACGCGTGACCAGGCCCTCGCCTGCGTCGAGATCGCCGCCCGTGCGGGCTTCGACCTCCTCGTCCTCGACCAGACGCGTCCCGACGTCGAGGTTCCGGTCGTCAGAGTGCTCGTTCCCGGCTTGCGTCATTTTTATCGCCGCTTCGCGCCGGGCCGCCTTTACGATGTGCCGGTGAAGCTCGGATTGTTGGACCGGCCGCGACTGGAAAGCGATCTGACTTCATTCCTTCCACACACCTGAAGGCCTGCTCTTCGTGCGCGCTCCCCGGAAAAAGCCGACCAGGAAGATCGCGCCGGACATTGCTGCCCGATTGAGCCATCGCTTCTCCCTCCAGATGCAGCCGGACGGAAACATCGCCGCCTCCCTGGGCGACTATTCCGTCAACCTCGGGCAATTCAGCGAGGCTGCGATGGACCGTGCGCGACATCTGAGCGCCGGTCTTCCGCTCGCTTCGTTTGCAGGCAAGAGCATCCTCGCCAGGGAAATCGATGCACTGGTGCATCGCTTGGCCCGGCAGGGGCTTCTGGAATACCGACTCTCCTCCTCGCGTGACGAGCGGGACCTCGTGGTCATCGAGCCTCAAGTCCCCGACTACTGGCCGCGACGCGCGCGGCTGGGCAGCCGTGATACCGTTGTGTTGTCGCGCTTTGCCTATCTGCGCCGGCGCGGCAACGAGATGGTGCTGGAATCGCCGCGCGCCGGCGCGCTGTTCCGGATTGGCGATCCCGCCATCGCCGCCACCCTTGCTGCGCTGTCGCAGCCTCGGAAGATCGGCAAGCTCAACCAGAAGATAGCTTCCTCCACCCTCCATCTGCTCGAACTGTTGCTGGACAGCCAGATCCTGCTCAAGCTCGATGCGAAGGACGGACAAGGCCTGCGGGTGAACGAAGGCGACGGCAACCTCGTACTCTGGGATTTCCACGATCTGGTGTTTCACACGCGGAGCACGGAGGGTCGGCAAGCCAATCCGGTCGGCGCCGCCTTCACCTATGCCGGCGTCGTTCCGCCGTCGCCGGCGGTGCGTCCGCCCTGGGCCGGCAGCAAGATTGACCTGCGCAAATTCTCCTCCCCGGAGCCGAACTCCCGCTTCCCGAAGCTGTTGCGCGAACGCCATTCAACACGGGATTTCGACGACAAGAATCCGGTCACGCTCGGCGAACTCGCGCAGTTTCTCGACACCGCCGCGCGCGTCGTGTCCGAATGGAAGAGCGAGCCGTATTTCGAGGGCGGTTCCGACGTCACCTACAGCACAAGGCCCTATCCGTCGGCGGGCAGCGCGTACGAGCTGGAGTTGTACCTTACCGTCGCGAACTGCGACGGGCTTGCGCGCGGACTCTACCACTACGATGCAGGGAGCCACGCGCTAGTCGCGATCAGCGCCTCCCCCCAACAACTCCAGGCGCATTTGGCGGCTGCCCAGTTCGCCATGGACGCGCCGGGTCAGCCACAAATCCTCATCACGATCGCGGCCCGTTTTGGGCGGGTCTCCTGGAAATACAGCTCAATCGCATATTCGTTGATCCTGAAGGATGTCGGCAGCCTGATTCAGACGCTTTACCTGGCGGCGACCGATATGGGGCTCGGCGGCTGCGCCATTGGCAGCACCAACATCGATCTGTTCGCGAAAATGACGGAGTTGGAATTCCATATCGAGGGCCCGGTCGGTCAATTCGCGCTCGGGCGCGGCAGGACGCCGGAGGTCCAAGGCTAGAAGCGGCGGCAAATCGGCTCACGGCTCCAGCCCGTCGCGCTATTGCAGCGTCGGATCCAGCCGGTCGCGCAGCCAGTCGCCGATGACCGAGACCGCCAGCGTGGTCACGACGATGGTGGTCGCCGGCGCCAGCATGATCCAGGGCGCCCGGGTCAAATATTCGCGGCCGTAGCCGACCATGTTGCCGAGGCTGGTCATCGGCGGCTGCACGCCGAGGCCGAGGAAGGACAGGCCAGATTCCATCAGGATCACCTCCGGGAACACCAGCGTGGTCGAGACGATCAGGGTGGAGGCGATGTTGGGCAGGATGTGCCGGAGGTAGATCCGCGACGGCGTTGCCCCCAACTGGCGGACCGCGGCGGCATAGCCTTGCGCATTGGCGGAGATGGCAAGGCCCCGGGCGATGCGGGCATAGCGCTCCCAGCCGAACAGGCCCATCAGGCCGATCAGCAGCGGCAGCGAATTGCCGAAGAAGGCGAGCACCGCCAGCGCCATGATCAGGAACGGCATGCTGGCCTGGAAGTCGGTCAGCATCAGCACGAGCTGCTCGACGGCCCCGCGGAAATGCGCGGCGAGGAAGCCGAGCGTGGTGCCGACGATGGCGGAGATCGCGGTCGCACCGAAAGCGATCAGCAGCGAGATGCGGATCGAGACGAGCAGCCGCGACAGCACGTCGCGGCCGAGCTCGTCCGTGCCGAGCCAGTGCGCGACATTGCCGGGCGCAGCGAGACGGTTGCGCAGGTCGAGCTGGGTGAAGCCGTAAGGCGCGACCTTCTCGGCAAACGCTGCGATCAGGAGCATCGCGACGATCCAAATGATCGCGAGCGTGACCGAGACCGGGATCGCCGGCAGGCTGATGCGGCGGCGGACGCCTGTATCCTTCAACGTGGCGTCGGTCATGCGTGGGCTCCTTTCGCGCGCAGCCGCGGATCGAGGAAGCCGTAGAGGAAGTCGACGATCAAATTGGACGTCACCATGGTCATCGCCACCAGCAGCAGGATGCATTGCACGACGGCGAGATCGCGGTTGGCGACGGCGACCACCAGGAGGCGCCCTACTCCCGGCCAGGCAAACACGCTCTCGACCACGACCGCGCCCGCGATCAGCGTGCCCACCATGAAGCCGAGAATGGTGACGGTCGGGATCGCCGCATTCGGCAGCGCATGCGAGGTCACCACCATGCGCCACGGCACGCCTTTGGCGGATGCGGTGCGGATATAGGGCTGGCCCAGCACCTCCAGCATCGCACTGCGGGTGAAGCGCGCCAGCACCGCGGCGCCGCCGAGGCTGAGCGTGGTGATCGGCAGAATGGCGTGGCGCCAGCTGTCCTGTCCGCCCGAGGGCAGCCAGCCGAGCTGCACGGCGAAGACGAGAACCAGGATCAGCGCCAGCACGAAGCTCGGGACGGTGAAGCCTGCGACCGCCGTCATCATCACGGCGCGGTCGATCGCCGAGCCGCGATGCAGAGCGGCGTAGATGCCGGCGGGAACGCCGAGCGCGACCTTGAAGAAGAACGCCGGCAGCGTCAGCGCCAGCGTGGCCGGGATGCGCTCCAGCACCAGCTCGATCGCGGGCCGGCCGTCGCGCATGGAGCGGCCGAGCTCGCCCTTGGCGATGGCGCTGAAGTAGTCGAGATACTGAAACCAGATGGGATCATCGAGCCCCCAGGCCTTGCGGAAGGCGGCGATCACCTCCGGCGGCGCCTCAGGTCCCAGGATCATCAGCGCGGGATCGCCGGAGAGACGCAGCACGACGAAGGCGAAGGTCACGACGAGGACGATCGTCAGCGCTGCGCGTCCGATGCGGATGGCGAAATAGCGTCCCATCACGCCGCGTCCCGCGTTTGGGCGCCCGTGACGAGGTGGCAGGCAACCTGCCTGTCGCCGCCGACCGCCGAGAGCGCCGGCACCTCGCTCGCACAGCGCGCAGTCGCCCGCGGGCAGCGCGGATGGAAGGCGCAGCCTTGCGGCCGTGCGGCCGGGTTCGGCGGATCGCCCGCCAGCACGATGCGGCCTGCACTGCGGCGACCCGGCGCGGGGGATGCCGAGACCAGCGCCTGCGTATACGGATGCTCCGGCCGCGCAAACAGATCGTCGGCGCTGCCGATCTCGACGATGCGGCCGAGATACATCACGGCGACGACGTTGCTGATCTGCCGGACGACGCGCAAATCGTGGCTGATGAACAGCAGCGTCAGCCCAAGCTGCGCCTGGAGATCGCAAAGCAGGTTCACCACCTGCGCCTGGATCGAGACGTCGAGCGCACTAACCGGCTCGTCGCAGACCAGGAAATCCGGCTTCGTCGCCAGCGCCCGCGCCAGCACGATGCGTTGGCGCTGTCCGCCCGAGAGCGCGCCCGGATAGCGCGCGCCATGGGCCGGCGTCAGCTCGACGGCGCGTAGCAACTCGCGGACACGCTCCTCGCGCTCGGCGGGCGTGCCGTGGCCGTGAATGTCGAGCGGCTCGCGGATCTGCGTCGCGACCGGCAGGCGCCGGTCCAGCGCCCCCAGCGGGTCCTGGAAGATCATCTGCATGCGTGCCCGCTGCGCGCGCCACGCGGCCGTTCCCGGCGCGGCCATCGGCTTGGCGTCGAACCGCACCGCGCCGCTGTCGGGCGGCTCGAGGCCGAGCACGATGCGGCCGGTGGTCGACTTGCCCGAACCGGACTCGCCGACGAGGCCCAGCGTTTCGCCCTTGGCAATCGTCAGCGATACGCCGTCGACAGCGTGCACGGCCGTAGCGCGGCCGAACATTCCGGAGCGCATGCTGTAGCTGCGGGAGATCGTAGAGACCTCGACGAGCGGCGCGCTCATTCGGCGGCAATCCCGAGCAGTGCGCGGCGCGAGGCCTCGGCGCGGATGCAGGCAACCGTGCGATCGTCGCTGATGAGCGCCAGGCTCGGCGCGGCAAGGCCGCACGGCTCGGCCGCCAGCGCGCAGCGCGGCGCGAAGGCGCAGCCGCCGGGCATGTGCGCGGGATCAGGCACGGTACCGGGAATGGCGGTGAGACGGCGGCGCGGTCCGTCGAGCGGTGGCAGCGCACCGATCAGCCCCTGCGCGTAAGGGTGGACGGGATCGGCGAAGAGCTGGTTGCTGGGCGCCTGCTCGACGATGCGGCCGGCATACATCACCGCGACGCGGTCGCAGTTCTCGGCAACGACGCCGAGATCGTGGCTGATCAGCACCATCGCCATGCTCATCTCGCGGCGGATGGTGGAGAGCAACTCCAAAATCTGCGCCTGAATGGTGGCATCGAGTGCGGTGGTCGGCTCGTCCGCGATCAGGAGGTCCGGATTTCCCGCGAGCGCCATCGCGATCATGATGCGCTGGACCTGGCCGCCGGAGAATTCGTGCGGATAGGCCTGGAGCCGCCGGCCTGCGTCGGGAATGCCGACGAGGTCGAGCAGCCGCTTCGCTTCGGCCTTCACCGCCTCGCCCTGGAGATCGCGATGCAGCGCCAGCGCTTCACAGAGCTGTCTGCGGATGGTCAGCACCGGGTTGAGCGCGCTCGCGGGATCCTGGAAGATCATGGCGATCCGCCCGCCCCTGACGCGGTCGAGCTCGGCGGCCGGCGCGCCAAGGAGTTCGCGCCCGTCGAGCCGGACCGAGCCCGAGACCTTCGCATGCCGCGGCAGCAGGCCGAGTGCGGCAAGCCACGTCACCGACTTGCCGGAGCCGGACTCGCCGACGAGGCCAACGGCCTCGCCCTTGCCAAGAGCGAGGTCGACACCGCGCAGGACCGGCGCGCCGCCAAAGGCGACGCTCAGGCCTGCGATGCTGACCAGAGGCGACACCTTCAGGCCTCGAAATTGCCGGCGCGGAAATCCATCGCGAAGGCGGGCGAGGCCTTCCACTTGATCGATTTCGGCTTGGCCGTGAAGGTCGCGTTCTGGTGCAGCACCGTATAGGCGGGGTCCTCGCGCTCGGCGATCTCCAGCATGCGGCGGAACGCCTTCTTGCGGGCGGCGCGGTCGGTCGAGGTCTCCAGGAATTCCGAGAGCGTGTTCAGCTCGGCGTTGGTCCATTCGCCGATCTGCTGCTGCTGGCCGTTCGGCCCGTGCTGGGCGACCAGCGAGGAGACCGGGTCGTTGAAGGCGGCCGAGTTCGACCAGTCGCGCACGGCGCGCGTGGGCGCGCGCTCCATGATCTGCGACCAGTTCTCCTTGGTCTCGATCTGGACGTTGAGGCCGACCGACTTCCACATCTCGACCAGGATCTGCGCGGTCGCGACCTGGTTGGTGTAGTAGTTGTTGAGCAGGCGGTACGGAATCGGGTCGCCCTTGTAATTGGCCTGCTTGAGCAGATCCTGCGCGAGCTTCGGATCGTAAGCCGGCACGCTCCAGTCGGCGTTGAACATATCGCCGTAGAACTCCCACTGCAGGCCCTTCGGCACGCGGGTGCGGCCGGCCCACAGGCTGTCGACGATGGCCTGGCGGTCGATCGCGTGGGTGAACGCGCGCCGCACCAGCGGATTGGCGAGCTGAGCGTGGTTCTTGTCGAACACGGTCAAGCGGTGATTGAGGATGGTGCCGCCCTGGACTTCGAACGCCGCGTTCTTCTCGATGCCGGCGATCTGGTCCGGCGGGATGTCGCAGGCGAACTGGTATTCGCCCGAGAGCAGGCCGTTGATGCGGCTTGCAACTTCAGGGACTTCGAGGAAGCGGATGCGCTTGAGCGGCGGACGGCCGCCCCAATATTCGTCATGCGCTTCCAGGGTCAGCGATACGTCGGGCTTGAGCTCGACGACCTTGTACGGACCCGTGGTAACAGGCTTGCGCGCCCAGTCGAGATAGCTGGCGGATTCTTCCCAGGCGCGGCGGTTCATGATGTCGGAGCCGTAGCGCGACAGCCGGCCTTCGATGGTGACGTCGGGCGTCGCGTTGTAGAAGCGCACGGTGTACTTGTCGACGGCATCGACGCGCACGAGATCCGGCCAGATGCGGCGGGCGACGGCGGGCACGTCCGGCGGCAGCTCCTTGCCCGGCCGCGGCGTCGGGATCTTCTCGAAGGCCTGGATGGTGGAGCGGCTCTTGGCCTCGGTCTCGCCGAACATGCGCTGGCGGCTGAAGGTGAAGACGACGTCCTCTGCCGTCAGTTCGTCGCCATTGTGGAATTTGACGCCCTGGCGCAGCTTCACCTCGACGGTCTGGTCGTCGATGCGGCGCCATTCGGTGGCGAGCCCCGGCACGGCCTCGAGGCTGCCGCGCCAGTTCTTGGAGATCAGGCCTTCCCAGATCGAGGAGAAGAACACGCGCTCGCCGACATTGGACTGCTCGCGCAGCACGTCGAGCACGTTCGAATTGGTGACCTTCTGCACGGCGATCGTCACCGACGGACGGTTGTCGGCCTGACCGATCGCAAAGCGCGGCAGGAGAAGCGTGCTCGCGGCAGCGCCGCCGGATTTCAGGATGGTGCGACGGGTGAGTTTGCTCATGGCTTAAGCCCTGCCCTCTGCGATGTCGGTTATTCGGCGAGACCGAGCGCGGCTAGATGCGCTGCGCCCTTGCGGACGTCGTCGTGGTTGCGGAGCTCGAGGATCAGTCGCGGGTTCGAGGTCAGCCGTCCCAGCGCGCGGAACACGGCGACCCAGCGGATGTTGCCTTCGCCCGGCGCCCAGTGCCGGTCGGCAAAACCGTCGGTGTCCTGGAGATGCACATGCGCGAGCATGTCGCCAGCGGTCTCGACGTAATAGTCGACCGGCGGCGCGCCGGTGGAGATGTGGGCGTAGTTGGCGTGACCGGTATCGAGGGAGACGCGGACCTTGCTGCTTTCGAGCGCCTTGGCGAGGCGCACGCGGTCGCGCGGATCCTTGTCCTCGATGTTCTCGATGACGATCTCGCAGCCGATCGTCTCGGCGCGCGCGATGACTTCGGCGAGCGTCGCCTTGACGCGCTCGACGATATTGCCGCGGTTATCGGGATAGAGGTCGAGATTGTTGTGGTCCCAGGTCGTGAACGGTGAATGGATCACCATCTGCGTCGCGCCGAGGAACTCGGCAGCCTCCAGCCCCTGCAGCAGGCGCTTGGTCACGGCCTGGCGGATCATCGGATCGTGGCTGTCGATCTTGAAGCCCCAGAACGGCCCGTGAATGCCGAGCCGGCCGGTGTGGCCCGCGAGCATCTGCTTGATCTCACCGGCCAGGCTGCGCCAGTCGCCGTCGAGCAGATCGGCGCGGAAGAAATCCTGGATCTCGAGATCGCGCTGCCGTTCGAGGAGCCAGTCGCGATGCGCGGGGATCGATTTGATGGACAATGCGGCGCCCAACACCGGCTTCGACATGGCTAGCTCCTTTGATCGTCTGCGATGACGGGAGCAGCGCTAGACCAGTTCAATGACAGGCCGGTGAAACCAAGGTTGCGCAGCGTCGGGCAGATGTGGACATCCTGCGCATCGCCAGCATCAATCTTGTGCAGCAGCGCTGCCGTCGATGCAGGCACGTGCAGTTTGCCGCAGAAGCAAGCTGAATCGTGTCCGTAGTGCTCCGGAATGGAATCCTATTTCGATCTCGCGTACATCGCGCGACATCGATCGGCGGCCACTTCCAGGGGCATCACCCTCTGATCGCGCACCAAGGGGTTGGGGGACCACATGGGGCGGGGGATCGAAGGCTGGGGCAAGGTGACGAGGTCCGGACTCCTAGGCACTCCGGACCTCGGAACTTTCCATCAGCGCGGGCGATTCAGCCTGTTGTCACCACATTGACTTGCCGCGCAGCGGCTCCTGATGGAGCCGTCAGCTCACATCGCATCCTTCAGCGTCAGCCGTGCCGTGAACGTCACGCTGATCTTGCCGACCAGCGCCATTCCCTCGACCTCGGCGCCGCCGGGGAAATAGTCGCCGGAAAAGCCGCAGGTGACCTCCCTGCCCCCGAACACCAGCGTCCGGCCGACCGCTTCCGTGTGCTGGTTGACGATCATGTCACCGCGCCACTTCCCGTTCCGGAACGTGTAGCTGCCGGTGTAGTAGAAATAGCTGTCGCCACCCATGATGCGGCCATCGCAGAGCACGACCACGCCTCTCGCCTGTCCGCGCTTGCCCTCACGCATTTCGATGTCGAAGATGTAGAGGCCGTTGACGACGCTGGCCTGCTCACCCGCTTCCGAGCCTTTCCCGGCCGACATCAGATCGTCTCCCCGCAATATCGATCCGCCGCGCCAATCAGGTCGGCACGTTCCGCTCGAGATCCTCGAGCCAGGCCGCGGCGCTCGAATCCGACGGCGCGCGCCAGTCGCCGCGCGGCGACAATGAGCCGCCGGCCGACACCTTCGGACCGTTCGGCATGGCCGAGCGCTTGAACTGGCTGAAGGCGAAGAAGCGGCGCAGGAACACCTCGAGCCAGCGGCGGATCTCCGGCAGATCGTAGGCCTTGCGCTTGTCGCTCGGGAACGCCGGCGGCCATTCGCCCTTGGCCACATCCTTCCACGCCTGCAGTGCCATGAAGGCGATCTTAGAGGGCCGCATGCCGAAGCGGAGCGTATAGAACAGGTTGAAATCCTGCAGCTCGTAAGGGCCGACCGAGGCTTCCGTGCTCTGCGGCTTCTCGCCGGGCTGCACGGGCACCAGCTCAGGCGAGATTTCCGCGGCAAGGATCGAGCCCAAGGTCCGGTTCACGTCGCCGCTGAACTGCTTCGAGGCGATCACCCAGCGGATCAGATGCTGGATCAGCGTCTTCGGCACGCCGGCGTTGACGTTGTAATGCGCCATCTGGTCGCCGACGCCATAGGTGCACCAGCCGAGCGCGAGCTCGGAGAGATCGCCGGTTCCGATGACGATGCCGCCGTGATGATTGGCGAGGCGGAACAAATAATCTGTGCGCAGGCCCGCCTGCACGTTCTCGAAGGTGACGTCGTAGACCTTCTCGCCCTTGCCGAAGGGATGGCCGATGTCCTTCAGCATCTGCGTGGCCGTGGTGCGGATGTCGAGCTCCTGACCCGTCGTCTGCAACGCCTTCATCAGCGCCAGCGCATTGGTCTTGCTCTCGCTGCCGGTGGCAAAGCCGGGCATGGTGTAGGCAAGGATGTTCTCACGCGGCAGACCGAGCAGATCGACCGCCTTGGCGGCGACGATCAACGCGTGGGTGGAATCAAGCCCGCCCGACACGCCGATCACGACGCGCTTGGTGCCGGTCGCGCGCATGCGCTGCACGAGGCCGGCGACCTGGATGTTGTAGGCCTCGTAGCAATCCTGCTCGAGCAGGCTCTCATCGCTCGGCACGAACGGAAAGCGCTCGATCTTGCGCAGGAAGCCGATATCGGCTGCCGGCGGCTTCAACGCAAACGTCACCTTGCGGAAGAACGCCTCGCGCTGTCGGCGGTTGTCGTCGAACGTGCCCATCAATGCACGTTCCTGCCTGAGCAGGTCGAGGTCGACGTCGGCCGTTGTGATCTGCCCGCCCTGGCGGAACCGCTCGCCTTCGGCCAGCAGCACGCCGTTCTCGTAGATCGAGGTTTGGCCATCCCAGGCCAGATCCGTGGTCGATTCCCCTGCCCCGGCGGCGGAATAGACGTAGGCCGCAAGACAGCGCGCGGAGGTCGACTGGCACAGCAGCGCACGCGCGCGCGCCCGGCCGATCGTGATCGGGCTGCCCGAGAGATTGATCAGCACGCTGGCCCCCGCCAGCGCGAGCTCCGAGGCCGGCGTCACCGGGATCCACATGTCCTCGCAGATCTCGACGCCGATGGTCAGGCCTGGGACGTCCTCGGCCGCGAACAGCAGGTCGACGCCGAATGGCGCGTGCAGACCGCCAAAGGCAATGGTCTCGCCGGCGATTCCGGCGCCGGAGGCGAAATGACGTCCCTCGTAGAACTCGCGGTAGGTCGGCAGGTAAGATTTCGGCACGACGCCAAGGACGTTGCCGCGATGGATGACGACGGCGCAATTGTAGATGCGATGACCAAAGCGCAACGGCGCGCCGACGATCAGCACGGTCATCAGCGCGGCGGAGGCCTCGACGATGGTGGCGAGCCCGCGCTCGACCGCATCGAGCAGCGGGTCCTGCTTGACCAGATCTTCGATCGCATAGCCGGACAGGCACAGCTCGGGAAACACGGCCACCGCCACCGACTGCTCGTGGCAGGCATTGGCCGCCGCCAGGATCGCCTTCGCGTTGGCCGCGGGATCGGCCACATGGGAGGTGGTCACGCAGGCTGCCACGCGCGCGAATCCGTGGCTGTAGATCGAGTGGAAAGTCATCCAGGACCCTTAAATCTCTTCGCGGCCGGCCGCAGCCGTCAGCTGAGGACATATGTAGCCCATCGATCCAGCCTCGTGCAGGCCATCCGCCATCATGCATAACGGATTTGCGCGTCGGTCAGGCACGCCGGGCAAGGACGCCCGGCAGATCGGCCTGCAGCCACTCGGCGATCCGGGGCCAGGCGTGCGCGTGGGTCCGCGCGCCCATGAACAGGCCGAGATGATTGCTCGGTTCGGAGGCCGCCGCAATGAAGGCGGGCGGCGTGCCGACGAGGCCGGCGGTGGCGAGCGCCTGCGTCGCCGGCACCACCTCGTCATCGAGCCCGGCCAGCAGGAAGATCGGCGCCTTGACGTCCTTGAGACGAACCTTTCGGCCGAGCGCGACGAAGTCGCCGCCGGCAATCCGGTTCTCCCGGAAAATCCAGTTGACGATCTCCAGATAATAGGTGCCGGGCAGATCGAGGGGCTCCACATTCCATTGGTCGAAGCGCGCGAGCAGTGCCGCGCCTTCCTTGTCCGAGAGCTCCCTCTGCAAGGCGGCTGCGATATCCTCGCGACTTGGCGTCCTCGACCAGAATCGCAGCATCTCCTCGCCGCTGACATTGCCGCCGCCACGCGCGACGAGCTGGTCGTAGACCATCCCGGGCGCGTTGCGGGCGAGCCGCGACATCGCCGAGTCGATCGACAGGTCGACCGGCGCGCCCGCCAGCACCAGGCGCCGCACCTTGGCGGGAAAGCGGGCCGCATAGAGCAGCGACAGCCAGCCGCCCTGGCACAGACCGACGAGGTCGACCGGCGCGCCGATCTCGTCGATGGCGACGTTGAGATCGGACAGGTAGCTGTCGATCGAGAGATAGCGCATATCTGATGTCGCCGACCGCCAGTCGGTGAGATAGACCCGGTCGATGCCGCCTCTTTGCAGCGACTGCACCACGCTGTGCCCGGGCGCGAAGTCGGCGATCAGTGCCCGATGCAATGCATAGGGCGCGCAGACCAGCGCCGGCTGGCCGGACCGGTCCGTCGTGCATTCGCGCAGGCGCATGGTTGCAAGCTCCAGCGCCACCGTGCTCGGCGTCGTCCATGGCAGGCTGCTGTCGGCCGGCTCGGCCGGCCCGCGCTCCATCCACCAGAAACAGGCATCCATGGCGAGGCGCGCCGCCGCAAACGGCCACAGCAGCGGGTCCTCTTGGACGTGATCCGGTCCGCCCGGCTGTTTGCCTGTCTTCTGCGCCACGTCTATCTCGCACTCCTCACAGGAACGCCTCGAAACTGATGACGGAAATGCCGAGCTCGCCAAAACTTCGATGCGCCGCAGCCATGGAGCCGTCGAGGTCGATGCCGCGGCAGGCGTCCTCGATGACTGCGACTTCGAACCCCGCCTTGCGGGCATCCTCCGCCGAAAAGCGGACACAGAAGTCCAGCGCTAATCCCGCAACGAAGACGGTCTTCAGCTCGCGCTCGCGCAGATAGCCGAGCAGGCCCGTCGGCGTCCTGTGGTCGTTCTCGAACAGCGCCGAATAGGAATCGATGCCGCGGCGAAAGCCCTTGCGCACCACCAGGTTCGCCCTTGTGACGTCCAACTCCTTGTGGAATTCGGCGCCGGCCGTGCCCTGCACGCAATGCGGCGGCCACAGCACCTGGGAGCCATAGTTCAGCTCGATGGTCTGGAACGGCTGCTTGCCCACATGGTTCGGCGCGAAGGAGACATGATCAGCCGGATGCCAGTCCTGGGTCAGCACCACGTTGGCGAATTTTTGGGCGATGCGATTGATGGCGGGCACGACTTTCTCGCCGCCGGGCACGGCCAGCGCCCCGCCGGTGCAGAAGTCGTTCTGGACGTCGATCACCAGCAGCACGTCGCGGGCGGCAATCTTCATCGCAAGGCTCCACTCGATCCGCCCGGCGCCAGGCGCCGAACGCTCCATGCAGTGTCGATCTTCCCGCGCAGCTTCGCAACCACCGGCAGCGTGTGGCTGTACCGCGCTGGTGGCCAAAGAGCCTTCAAGGATGCAACGGTTTGGCCCCGTCCGTGTTGACTAGGCACAATCAAGCGAGGATTCTCGGGCCGTCCGCGCAGTTGCGGATCGGATCAGGAACGGAGGCAGGGGTTCCCGAGGGCCGGCAAGGCCGCGGCAGCCACAGAGCCATGGGTATCGGCAGGACAGGACAAATTCTTCTCGCCGATATCGGCGGCACCAATGCGCGCTTTGCGCTGAGCCAGCGCTATGGCGATCAGACCGGGCCGATCGACTACGTGAAGGTCGCCGACTTCCCGACCGTCCGGGAAGCCATTGCCGATGTGCTGTCACGCAGATCTGGCGGCGACCCGCCTAGGCGCGCCGTGCTGGCCGTGGCAGGCCCCGTCACCAACAACCGCTGCGTCATGACCAACAGCCCCTGGGTCATCGACGGCAACGAGCTGCAGCCGGTGCTCGGTTTCGACAGCGTCCACGTGCTCAACGATTTCGAGGTTGTGGCCTGGTCCCTGCCCGCCTTGCAGCCGGCCGATCTGATTCCGCTCGGCGGACAAGATGGCTTGCCCGGAGAACCGCTGCTGGTGGTCGGGCCTGGAACTGGCTTTGGCGTCTCCTGTCTGGTCGAGCGCCACGGAGCGCGCCTGGCCGTCGTCACCGAAGCCGGCCATGCGACGCTGCCGGCCGAGAACGAGCGCGAGGAACGCGTGATCGCGTGCTTGCGGCGACGCCTCGGCCATGTCTCGATCGAGCGCGGCGCGCTGTCCGGCTCGGGCTTGCAAAGCCTCTACGAAGCGCTGGCGGAAGTCGACGGCGCCCAGGTGCCGCAACGCGATGCCGCTGCCATCACCAAGGCGGCCCTGGACGGCAGTTGCGCGCACAGCCGCGGGACCCTGGAGATGTTTTGCGCCACCCTCGGCTCGGTCGCCGGCAATCTCGCGGTGACCTTCGGCGCCCGTGGCGGCGTCTATATCGCCGGCGGGATTGTGCCGCGCTTTCCCGAGTTCCTGGCCGCCTCGGCCTTCCGCGCCCGCTTCGAAGCCAAGGGACGCTTCCAGGATTACTTGCGCAACATTCCGACCCGGCTGGTCACCAGGCCCGATGCGAGCTTCCTCGGCTTGAAGATGTTTGCCGACCACAATCCGGATTGAAGCACAGCCGGCAGAGGCCGTCCGGTCCGTTAACTAATTCACAGCTGATTGCACCGAAAGCGGGGTTCCACGCAGGATCGTGCTTGCCCGATTGTTTCCCATGGGAAACAATCCACCAAGTGTGTGGCGTTAGTTGCGGGGGGCGTGACATGCGTAAGCAGGACGTTGGATTCGACTATCACCGCTATCACCGCCTGCTGACCGAGGCGGACGACGAGGACAAGCGGCTCGCCCTGATCGAGATCCTGATCGAGGAGAAGGCACGAGACCGGCTGGCCGCCCAGCGCGCCTCGGATCGCGCCGCCATGACCGCCCATACCATCGCCACCGTGTTGAGGAACGGCCGCAGCTGAGACTTGCGATCCCGGGACGGCACGCGCGCTGGTACCTGCCGGTTGCGATTCCGTTAAGGATCCCTCGCAAGCTCACGTCAAACTTTTTGCTCTAAGAGTTCCCTCACCTGATGCAATTCAGGATCAACAAAGGGGGGAATGAACATGAGCATGATTTCGCTCGCCGCGATGCCGGCCGCCGTCGAAACGCGTTTCGCCAACTCTTCGTTCAAGACCATCTTGCTGTTCTGCTGCACGGGCCTGGTTGCCTCGTTCGGCCTGATGGCGCGCGGCATCGATCTCGGCGCCGGTCTGATCTGAGACCGCGAGGAATTCCTTCACGAAATGGCCGCCCCCACGGGCGGCCATTTTCGTTGGTAATCCCGGCGCGGCGCCTTCGCCGTCGCCAGCGCGGCGTCTTCGCCGTCGTCCGGCGCGGCACTTGCCGTCGCTCAGCGCGGTGCCTCCGCTGTAGCTTCCGGAAACATCGAATCGATCATGCCCTTGAGCTGATCGATCGAAATCGGCTTGCGCAAGATAGGCCTGCGGCGAAGCAAGGACGGCAGCAATTCCGGCCCGTAGCCGGTGGCGAACAGGAACGGCTTGCCGCGGCGCTCGATCAGATCGGCGACGGGATCGACGTAGAGACCCTTGAGATTGATGTCGAGGATGGCGAAATCGTATTGCGCAGTCATCGCAAAGGCGCTCGCGTCCCGGACATTGTCCGCTTCCGCGACGACGCGGTGGCCGAGCTCAACCACCATGTCGGCCATCATCATCCGGATCAACGCCTCGTCTTCGACCAGGAAAACGGAGAGTCCGTCCGCCATATCAACCCCGCAGTCAGCCTCGCGAAGCTAATCATAACCGAATTGCGGAGAGGATTCACGAATTCGTGGCGAGCGCCGTTAATTCAGGCGCCCGCGATCCGATTCAACTTGATCAATCCAGTCCGCGCTCGTGGCTGAGGCGCACCATCTCCTGGATGAAGACCTGCTTCTGCTTGTCGTCGAGACTCGAATAGAGCGGCTCGGCGGCGTCGGCGACGTTGCGTTGATCCGCGGCCCGGTCGATCAGGAATTGCGCCTCGTTGCGCATCTGCTCGATGATGTCGTCGGGCGGATCGCGCTTGGCGCGTGCAACCCGTAGGTTGAGCCGCTCCGCACCATTGTGCCCCAGGTAGTGCATGGCGCTCGAGAAGCCGTACCAGTGCTTCTCCTGGTCGGGCGTGAGGTTCAGCTCGGTCTTGATCCGCTCGATATAGGAATCGCTGTTGGCCACGATCTGCTCGGCTGTCTGTTGCGGCGCGCCGGGCTGGGTGAGGACGGTCACGTCCTTGTCTTTGTTGTCCTGCGGCGCGCTCGGCGCGTTCTTGGCTTCCTTGCTTGCCTTGGCGCCCTTGCCCGCCTTGGCATTCTTGGCATCCTTGTCCTTGCCGGCGCCTTGCTGCTGCTTGGCGTCCTTGCCCGCATCCTTGCTGGCATCCTTATTGGCATCCTTGGCGGCCGGCGCCTGACCGGCGTTGTTATTGTTGCCGACGCCGAGCACGCCGGTGAACACCCCGACCACGCCGCCGATCGCGCCACCAAGCACGCCGCCGACCGGGCCGGCCGCCTTGTTCCCGGCAGCCGCCCCCTCCTGGACGCCTTTGACCAATCCTTGTGCGTTCGCGACTGCGGCGACACCGAGCAGCAACGCGAGCACTGACCCCAGCGCGAGCGATCGTCGCAAGTAATGTCGCGCTGGCGGCGCCGGGTGGATCATTCTCGTCTCCATCGTCGAACTGATTGGCCTCTGTCGGGGTGGGAGCACCCCGCTGGTTGCAACTGTATCGTTTTCGCCGCTTCGAGGTCCAGACGCAGCCGATTGCTGTCCACGCCCGAAAAGTGTTTCGCGCGAAGCGGTTATGCAGGCTTATTCGGAACTGCGGCGTAATTGCGCACGGATCGTTCCCGAGCAGCCGACGCGATGTGTGCGTCGCAAAAACGAGGGAGCGCGATTCACCTGCGGCGCGCGATGGCAGAGGCACTGCCGCGCATTCAGGCACAACGTTAGTTCTAGACGAGGCGCCTTCGGCTTTCTCGACAGACGCGATCAATCATGATCTGATCGCGCTACCAATTTGCCGCGCAGCGCACGAGCTGGATCGACGCTGACGGCACTCGCAAGCAACGACCAACAAGAAACGCCAACAAGAAAATCAAAAGCAAAACTCGGAAGAGTTCAGAGGAAACACCAGAACAATAAAACACCCAAGCGAGGAAACGAGATGTCACGCAAGACACTGACGCGACGTCAATTTGTGGCTGCCACTGCAATGTCCTCCGCGGCGCTGATCACGGCGCCCTATGTCCGGGGCGCTTATGCTGCCGGCAAGATATCGATCGGCTTCTGGGACCACTGGGTGCCGAATGCCAACGACGCCTCCACCGCCATGGTCAAAGCATGGGGCGAAAAGGAGAAGGTCGAAGTCTCGATCGACTACATCACCAGCAACAACAACAAGATCCAGCTCACGGTCGCGGCCGAGGCCCAGGCCAAATCCGGCCATGATATCCTGCAGATGCCGACCTGGTGGCCGCATGCCTATTCCGAAAATCTCGAGCCGCTCAATGACGTCATGGAGCCGCTCATCAAGCAGAACGGCGACGTCAACGGCACCGTCAAATATCTCGGTCAGTCGGGCGGCAAATGGCTCGCTGTACCCGCTACGCCGGGCAGCCAGATCAAGGGGCCCTGCACCCGTATCGATCTGATGAAGAAGCTCGCCGGCATCGACGTCCAGGAAATGTATCCGGTCGGGGGGCCGCCAAAAGCCGACAACTGGACCCTGGACACGTTCCTGAAGGCGGCCGAGGCCTGCCAGAAGGGCGGCTTCCCCTTCGGTATCGGCCTCGGCGAAACGACCGACAGCGTCGACACCGCGGGCGCAATCTTCCAGTCGTTCGGGGCGGAGCTCGTCAACGCCAAGGGCGAGGTGACGGTGAAGACCGACGCGGTTCGCCAAGCGCTCGAATACTACAAGAAGCTGATTGCCTTCCTGCCGCCGGACGCGCCGTCCTGGGATGACGCCTCGAACAACAAATGGCTGATCTCGGGCCGTGGCGCGATGATCCTGAACCCGCCGAGCGCCTGGGCCGTCGCCAAGCGCGACGCACCTCAGGTCGCCGAGCAATGCTGGACCCACGGCTTCCCCGCCGGGCCGAAGGGCCGCTTCGCGCCCTACCTTCCCTACTTCTGGGGTCTCTGGAGCTTCAGCAAGAACAAGGAAGCCGCCAAGAGCCTCCTCACCTACCTGTCACAGCCGTCGTCGATCGAAAAGTTTGTCGCGGCAAGCGGCGGTTACGATCTGCCCGCCTATGCCAACATGACGACGCTGAAGACCTGGCAGGAAGAAGGGCCGCCGAAAGGCACGCTCTATCACTATCCGAACCCGTATAACCATCAGACGCTGTCGATCGCAGCGTCTCCGGCGCCGCCCAAGATCGCACAGCAGATCTACTTCCAGGCGACGTTGACCAAGATGGCACTGCGCCATGCGCAGGGCGAAAAGATGGAGGCCACGCTCGCCTGGGCCGAGGGCGAGTGCGAAGGCTTCATGCGGAGTTGATGCCGGGTGTGTGCCAGGCGGTTCACGCTCGACGCGTGAGCCGCCGCGCATCGCGTGCCGCCGCCAATCGCAGGAAGCCGACCGATCGGGCCGGCTTCGCCAATCGACAATTTCCGAGAAAGCTACGCCATGGCCGATGTCGTCGTTGAGCAAGGTCAAGCAGTCCGTGCGGCGCGCGCGCGCAAGCCGACCAGCCTCCGCAATGTCCTGGGACGAAAATCCACGGTCGCGTTCTTCCTGACGCTGCCGCTGATCCTGCTGATAGCGCTGCTCGTACTCTATCCCGCCGTCTACTCCGTCCACCTCGCGACGCTGAACAAGTCGATGCAGAAGTTCGTCGGCTTCGGCAACTTCCTGTTCCTGTTCAAGCGCGACACGTTCTGGATGGTGGTGAAGCAGTCCTGCATCTTTGCCGTCACGGCCGTGTTCTTCAAGGCGCTGATCGGATTCATCGTCGCCCATTTCGTGCACAACATTCCGGCCAAAGGGCAGCGCAAGTGGCGCGGCATGCTGCTGGTGCCCTGGGTCATCCCGCCCGCGATGAGCACGCTGGCCTGGCTGTGGCTGTTCGACCCGTCCTACAGTGCCTTCAACTACACGCTTTCATTCTTTGGCATCGGCCCCATCAACTGGCTCGGCGACAATGTGTGGGCCCGCTTTTCCGTCATCCTCGTCAACATCTGGTACGGTGCGCCGTTCTTCATGATCATGTATCTCGCCGCGCTGAAGTCGGTACCGGACCAGCTCTACGAGGCCGCAGCGATCGACGGCGCCAATTGGTGGCAGAAGATCTGGTACGTCACGCTGCCGATGATGCGCAACATTATCGCGATCACGGCGCTTTTCTCGCTGATCGTGACGTTCGCCAATTTCGACATCGTGCGCATCCTCACCTCGGGTGGCCCGCTGGACCAGACGCATATCTTCGCGACATGGGCCTTCAAGGTCGGCATCGAGGGCAGCGACATTCCGCTCGGCGCCAGCGTCTCGCTGTTCATGGTGCCGATCCTCGCCGTCGCAGCGATCTTCATCCTGCGCGATGTCTCAAAACGCGGGAACGAAGCCTGATGAGCACGCTTGCAATCGACAAGGCCGGACCGTCGCGCAAGGTCAAGTATGGCAGCATGAGCCGGGACCGCGCCTGGGCGCTGCGCTGGTCCTATTTCTTCCTGGTGCTGTTCGCGATCTTCTTCCTGACGCCGCCGATCTACATGCTGATCACCTCGCTCAAGAGCAGCGCGGAAATCTCGGCGGCAACTAACCCGTGGTGGGTGTTCCACCCGACGCTGTCGAACTATGTCGAACTCCTGACCTCGAACCAGTTCCTGCGCTTCTTCTGGAATTCGTCGATCGTGTCGCTGGCGGTCGTCCTCGTGACCATGCTGATCAGCGTTCCCGCGGCATTTGCACTGGCGCGCATGAAGTTCTGGGGCTCGGCGACACTGGCGACGGGCGTCTTCCTCACCTACCTCATTCCGGACAGCCTGTTGTTCATCCCGTTGTTCAAGATGCTGGCAATGGTCCAGGAGCTTACCGGCATCACGCTGCTGAACCGATGGTACGTGCTGCTGTTCATCTATCCGACGCTGACTGTGCCGTTCTGCACCTGGATCATGATCGGCTATTTTGCCTCGATCCCGAAGGAGCTCGATGAAGCCGCGCTCATCGACGGCGCCTCCTGGCTCCAGACCCTGACCCGGATATTCATCCCGGTCGCGCTGCCCGGGCTGATCGCCGCGACCATCTTCGCGTTCACGGTGTCCTGGGCGCAGTTCCTCTATCCCCTAGTGTTCACGACGTCGGTCGACCAGCTCGTGCTGCCGGTCGGCATCACTACCACCCTGATCAAGGGCGACGTGTTCAACTGGGGACAGATCATGACCGGCGCGCTGCTCGGCGCCGCGCCGCCGCTGATCATCTACGCATTCCTGATGGACTACTACATTGCCGGCCTGACCGCCGGTGCGACAAAGGGTTGATGACTCATGGCTGACGTTGCTTTGCGGAAGGTAGTCAAGCGTTACGATGACGTCGAAGCCGTGCGCGGCATCGACCTCGACATCGCCGATCATGAGTTCATCGTGCTGGTCGGCCCCTCCGGCTGCGGCAAGTCGACGACGCTGCGCATGATCGCCGGGCTCGAGGACATCAGCGACGGCGACATCATGATCGGCGGCGACGTCGTTAACGACGTGCCGCCGAAGGATCGCGACATCGCGATGGTGTTCCAGAACTACGCGCTCTACCCGCACATGACGGTTGCGGAGAACATGTCGTTCGGGCTGCGCCTGAAGCACTACCCGAAGGCGGAGATCAAGGCCCGGGTGACGGAAGCCGCCCGCCTCCTCGACATCACCGACCTGATCGACCGCAAGCCGAAGCAGCTCTCCGGCGGCCAGCGCCAGCGCGTCGCGATGGGACGCGCCATCGTACGCAATCCCAAGGTATTTTTGTTCGACGAGCCGCTGTCCAATCTCGACGCGAAATTGCGCGTGCAGATGCGGATCGAGATCAAGAAGGTGCACCAGAAGGTGCGCACCACCACCGTCTACGTCACCCACGACCAGGTCGAGGCGATGACGCTCGCCGATCGCGTCGTGGTGATGAACAAGGGTCGCATCGAGCAGATAGGCACGCCGAACGAGCTCTACCACAAGCCGGCGACGCGCTTCGTTGCAGGCTTCATCGGCTCGCCCGCGATGAACTTCATCCCGTGCCGGCTCGAGGATGTCGGCGGCACGCTTCAGCTCCGCCTCACCGACCGCATCGCGTTTGCGCTGCCGCCGGCCCGCGCCGCGCGCTACAACGCGCTGCCGCGCACCGACAAGCTGCTGCTCGGCATCCGTCCCGAGCATCTCACGGAGTCGCACGCGCATCTGGGTCCGGGGGTCGAGACCTTCGACACCGTGCTCGACGTCACCGAGCCGATGGGGATGGAGACGCTGGTCTATTTCGGGCTCGACGGCACGCCGGTCTGCGGCCGCGTCGATCCCAATGCCGGCGCCACGGACGGGGCTCCCATGCGTTTGGCGATGGACCTCAACAACATGCACCTGCTAAACGAAGAGACCGGCATCGTCTTGTGACGCCGGTCCAAGAAACGCGAGGCAGGCAGGGGAGCGATGGCGACCAACAAGAAGAAGATTTTCGTTACACAAACCTTGTCGCAAGGGGCACGCGCTCTCCTCACCCAACGGGACGATATCGAGCTCGTCGAGTTTTCCAACCTGATCTCCGCCAAGGACTTCGAGGCCCTGCTGAAGAGCCATGCGCCGGTCCACGGCGTCGCTCTCGGTGCCACCGCCTTCGGCGAGACCGAGCTCGAGGCATCAAAGGACATGAAGGTGGTGACCCGCATCGGCGTCGGCTATGACGCCGTCGACGTGCCCGCCCTTTCCCGCCGCAAGGTGCCGCTGATGGTGGCGGGCAGCGCCAACTCGCCCTCGGTCGCGGAAGCGGCGCTGTTCATGATGTTGACGCTCGCCAAGCGCGCGCAGGAGCTGCATTCCTGCGTCAAGGACGGCACATGGGCCGACCGGCTCGGCATGTTGCCGTTCGACCTCTACGGCAAGACCCTGCTCGTCATCGGCTTCGGCCGCATCGGCAGTCGCACCGCCAAGCGCTGCCTGGCGTTGGAAATGAAGGTCCAGGTCTACGACCCCTACAAGGGAGCTGCCGATATCAAGGCGGCCGGATGCGAGCCGGTCACCAACCTCGACGCCGCGCTGCCTCACGCCGACTTCGTCACCATCCACTGCCCGAAAACGCCGGAGACCGTCGGCCTGTTCGATGCGGCGCGGATCGGCCGCATGAAGCCGAAATCCTACCTCATCAACACGGCGCGCGGCGGCATCGTGAAGGAAGCGGCGCTCTACGACGCGCTGGTCTCGGGCAAGCTCGCCGGCGCCGGCATCGACGTGTTCGAGGTGGAGCCGCCGCCGGTCAGCAACGCGCTGTTCGCGCTGCCCAACGTCATCATGGCCCCGCACGTCGCCGGCGTCACGGTCGAGGCGGTCCAGCGCATGAGCGAGCAGACCGCGCGCAACATCCTGAGCGTCCTGGACGGCGATCCCATCCGGCAGAACGTCATCAATCAGGACGTGCTCAGCTGAGCCGATCTTCGGCGGGCGGCCCCCTCCGCCCGCCTTCGGGACGCCAGAAAGCGTCCCATTTTGGTGCAGATCGAGCCCCAACTCAGCCTTAATCAAACGCGCCTAATGTTCCCGACCGCGGCGGCAGTGGGACAGACTTGCCGGCCGCGTCGAGCTGGAGGATGGACCCTTGTCAGAGATCGACCCGACCGACCATGCGCTGGCGACCATCGCCAGCATCCTGGAGCACCCCGAGCCCGTTCTCGTCGTCCGCGATACCGAGACGGCGGCTGCCGACGAGGAGCCGGTCGCCGACGAACATCCGGCGGCCGCTGACGAGCATCCTGTGGTCGCCGAGCACGAACATCCCGTGGTGGAGGAACAGCCGCTGGTGCCGGAGCACACCGATGCCGACGGCTACAGCAAGGTCGGCCCCGGGCCGATGGTGGCGATCCGTCTCAAATGGACGGTTCATCGTGGCGACGACGGCCAGTACTACGTCCACGAGACCATCGGCGAGCAGTCAGCGCCCGTGATCAGCGGCCCGATGACGGGTGAAGCCGCGGTGCATTTCGTCGACGCGCACGAGCACGAGGCACATCGGCGCTTCGAAGAGCTGCGCAGCGAGATCGCCGGCCGCAGCTCGCTCGCCGATTACGAGCGCAGGGGCGAAGCCTAGGATTACTTCCTCCCGAGGAAATCCTTCTTCACGAGCTCGACGCCTGCGTGCCGTAACAGGTCGTAGGCCGTCGTGACGTGAAAGAAGAACTGCGGAATGCAGTTGATGAGCAGCAGCGTCCGCCCGGTAAAGGGCAGCTCGGTCCCGTCCTTCAGCCTCCAGACGACCTTTCGTTCCGCAGCCGCGTCGATCTCGGCGTGCGGCAGGCTCTCGATGAATTCAAGCGACGTCGCGATCCGCGCCTGTAGGCCGGCCATGTCGTGCTCCAGCGCCGGCAACGCGACCGGTTCGCGACCTGCCAGCAAGGCCGAGGTGACCGTGGCGTGGCGGCAGGCCTCGCCCACCTGCTGCGCGAGATCGTACATGTTCGGCGCCAGCCGCATGCCGAGCAGAACGGCCGGGTCGAATTTGCGCCTTTCGGCATAGGCCACGCCCTTGTCCAGCAGCGCGGACAGGTTGCGCAGATACGGCACGAAGAGGCCGACCGAGGCCTCGTACATCGAAATCGTCACCCCAAGCTTCCTTTCAATTCCGCCTCGCCAGCGACGGGCATCTGGTCTAAATCCAGGTCGGAGGAGCTGTACAATGACAGCTCGGGCATGGGTGGAAAAGAGATGACCGTTCGAATATCCGTTCGAGTTTTGGCGGCTTTGGCCGTGGCGCTGCTGATGAACCTTTCGGCCCACGCCCAGCAGGCGGCGCCCTCGCGCCTCGACGAGATCATCAAGCGCGGCACGCTGCGCGTCGGCATGACCGGCGACTACAAGCCCTTCACCTATCTGGACAAGGCCACGCAGCAGTTCTCTGGCTTCGACGTCGACATGGCGGAGGCACTCGGCAAGGCGCTCGGCGTCAAGGTCGAATTCGTGCCGACGGCCTGGCCGAAGCTGATGAAGGATTTCGAGGCCGACCAGTTCGACATCGCCATGGGCGGGGTATCGGTGACGCTCGACCGGCAGAAGAAGGGCTTGTTCACGACGCCGATCATGCGCGAGGGCAAGACGCCCATCGCGCGCTGCGCCGATGTCGGCAAGTACCAGACGCTTCCCGATATCGACAAGAAGGGCACCCGCGTCATCGTCAATCCCGGCGGCACCAACGAACGCTTCGCACGCGCCAACATCAAGGACGCCGAGATCACCGTATTCCCCGACAACACCGTGATCTTCGACGAGATCGCCAAGGGCAATGCCGACCTGATGATGACGGACGCCTCCGAGACACGCTACCAGCAGAAACAGCATCAAGGCGTGCTCTGCGCGGTGCATCCGGACAAGCCGTTCGACTTCTCCGAGAAGGCCTATTGGCTGCAGCGCGACACGGCGCTCAAGGCGTTTGTCGACCAGTGGCTGCACATTTCCATGGAAGACGGCAGCTACAAGAAGATCTACGCTGCCTGGTTCGACTAGGCCGTTCCGGCTCGCTCAAAACGCGTCAATACTGGACTCTGGCGCCTCGTTCCGATCTCCTCGGCACGAGGCCCAGCCGCGTCTTCCTGTCGCTTGCGTCGGCCAAATTGTGGACGGGTTCCCGGCGCATTGAACCGGAACCTGCCGGAGCACGACTCATACGGACGACAGTGATCTAGATCACTTTTTGCGATCGAGCCGGCGCGTAAGCGTTGGTGCGGGGACCATCTGTTCAGGAGATGCGAAATGAGGAAGCTGTTGGCCACGGCCGCATTCCTTTTGTTGGCGAGCACCGCTGCGCAAGCGCAGTACACCTTCGAATATGGCGGGCGCACCATCCGCATCGATCCGGACCGCGGCACGGTGCAGATTCCCGGCGTGTACGACAACACGGGCCAGGGCAAGGCCAAGAAGGCCAAGAAGAACGAGACAAGCCCGGGCCAGCAGGTGCCGCAGCAAGCGACGGTCGAGCCGCAAACGCCGGCCGCACCGGCGCCTCCGCCGGCAGCCGCAGCAGCACCTCCCGCAGCCGTGCAGGCTCCCGCGCCCGTCGTGGCCGCACCGCCTCCCGCGCCACCGGCTCCGCCGCCGCCGGCAACCGCCACTGCTGCGCCGGCCGCTACGGCTGTCGCGCCTCCGCCCGCACCGCCACCAGCTCCTGTGGAGCAGCAGGCAGCTCCCGCGGCACCGGCCGCACCGCCAGCCGCTGTTACCGTGGCGCCCCCCGCTCCGCCACCTGCGCCCGCGCCGGTCCAGTCAGCCGCCGTCGCTCCCCCGGCTCCCGCAGCCGCGCCCACGCGTGATCTCAATTCACCGCTCGGCGTCTGGCTCACCGAGGAGAAGGAAGGCAAGGTCCGCATCGAGCAATGCGGCAGCAATCTCTGCGGCTATTCGGTCGACAGCAAGTCGAACCAGAACGGCGAGCAGGTTCTGATCAACATGAAGCCCGGCAAGGACCAGAAATGGTCCGGCCGCATCCTCGATCCCAACTCCGGCTCGACCTACGATTCCACGATCGCGATGAAGGGCACCGACCGGCTGCGCGTGCAGGGCTGCGCCTTCGGCGGCATGTTCTGCGGCGGCCAGACCTGGACGCGGGTGAACTGAGCTCGGCCTAAGTCGTCGAGAGCTGCCGCTTGCGTGCGGCAGCAATCGGCTCGCGCCCAGCGCCGACCTGGGAGAGCGCTTCAACGAAGATCGGCTCCCAGGCCCTGATGTGGTGGCGCAGAAGGTTCGTCAGCGCCTCCTCTTTTCCAGCGCTCGCCAGTTCGATGATCTGGAAGTGCTCCGTTGCGGAGTCATTCTGCCGGGCAAGGCCCGCGCGCGAATTGATGCCGTAGAGGCGCATCTGATCGCGCAATCCCATCACCATCTCGGTCAGCCGCGGATTGTCGGCGGCAGCCGTCAGCAGTTGGTGAAAGCTTCGATCAGCCTCGATGTAGAGTTTCATGTCCTCGGTCCGGACCGCGCGCGCGATGTCCTCGGCCCAGGGAATGAGTTCGCTCAGATCCTTCTCCGGCTTCCGCGCAACCAGGGTTGCAGCGTGGAGTTCGAGAACCTCACGCAGATCGAACAGATTGCGAAGCTCCATCAGGGTCGGTTCGACCACCTTGAAGCCCCGGTTGCGCACGGGCTCGATCAACCCGCTCCGAGACAGCTCCAGGAGCGCCTCCCGCACGGGGGTCGTCGATACGCCAAGGCTCGCCGCCAGGGTCGGCACCGAATACATCGTGCCCGGCATGCTCTGACCGGAAATAATCTCCGCGCGCACCTGCTGCACAACCTGCTCGCGCAGATTCTGGTCCATGTCTCCTCCGCCCCAGTCGCTTGCCGCCCGATCTATCAGCACCGCTCAAAGAATGCACTTGACATGACAGGGCCCTCGACGAAGCATGTAGCGCGTTACTCTAATGCGCTACTCTTGGACTGTCCATGGCGGAACGCTATCCCGGCTATTGCACTCTCTGCCGTTCGCGATGCGGTTCCACGACCGTCGTCGAGAACGGCCGCATGGTCGCGGTGGAGAATGCGCCAGGGCACCCGACCGGCGGCGCGCTTTGCTCGAAGGGCCGCGCCGCGCCCGAGATGGTGCATAGCCCGCGCCGCCTGACCCACCCACTCCGCCGCACCGCGCCGCGCGACGCCGCCGATCCGGGCTGGGTGCAGATTTCCTGGGACGAAGCCCTCGGCGAGACCGCCGAGAAGCTCGGTCGGATCCGCAGCACCGCGGGCGCGGAATCCGTCGCCTTCGCCGTCACGACGCCGAGCGGCACACCCATGGTCGACAGCTTCGAATGGGTCGAGCGGTTCATCCGGTGCTTCGGCAGCCCCAATCTGATCTACGCCGTCGAGGTCTGCGGCTGGCACAAGGATTTCGCGCACGCGCTGACGTTCGGTCGCGGGATCGGCTTCCCCGATTACGACAGAGCGGACGTCATCGTGCTGTGGGGACACAATCCGGCGCGGACCTGGCTTGCGCAGGCGACCCGCGTCGCGGACGCGCGCCGCCGCGGCGCGCGCGTGGCCGTCGTCGACCCCAAGCCGAACGGATCGGGACAGCAGGCCGATCTCTGGCTGCGCATCCGTCCCGGGGCCGACGGCGCTCTCGCGATGGCGGCGATCCGGCATCTCATCTCGACCGGCACGTTCGATGCGGCTTTCGTGACGCGCTGGACGAACGGCCCGTTTCTCGTCGACACGCAGACCGGACGTTTTGTCCGCGCGAACGAGCTGTGGCCGGATCAGCCGCCGGAAGCGTTCGCCGTGCTGGACCGATCCGGCAAGGCGCAGCCGCACGATCCGCGCGCCGAGACGCTTGATCCGGCGACCTGCACGCTCGATGCCGAAGCGACGCTCGATGGCGTGGACGGCCGCGTGATTGCCGCGAGAACCGCTTTCTCACGCCTCGCCACTGAGGCCGCTCCCTACACGATGTCCAATGTCGCCGCGACGACCTGGCTGGATGAATCGAAAGTCGCCGCGTTCTGCGCGCTGTTCGAAAACAGTCCGAAGCTCGCCTATCATTCGTGGACTGGCGTCGGCCAGCACACCAACGCGACTGCAACCGAGCGTGCGATTGCGACCCTCTACGCCCTCACCGGCGCGTGCGACCGGCCGGGAGGCAATGTCTGGCCGGTCCCGCCGCCGACACGCACGGTCAACGACATCGGCCTGCTGCCGCCAGGACAGAAGGCAAAGGCACTGGGGCTCGACGAATTGCCGCTCGGCCCGCCCAGCCGCGGATGGATCACAGCGCGCGATTTCAGCCGCGCGGTCCTCAAGGCAGAGCCCTATCGCGTCAACGCGCTGATGAGCTTCGGCACGAACTTCGTGGTGTCGCAGGGACATTCCTCGCGCAATCGCGAGGCACTGCGCGCGCTCGACTTCCATGTGCATGTCGACATGTTCATGAACCCCACGGCCGAGAATGCCGACATCGTGCTGCCCGCCGGCATGCCCTGGGAACGAGATGCGCTGAAGATCGGCTTCGAGATCACGCAGGAGGCCGTCGAGACGATCCAGTTCCGGCCGCAGATGTTGCCCCGGCACGGCGAGAGTAAGCCAGACTACGAGATCGTCGCCGAACTGGCGCTGCGCATGGGCATGGCGGCGCAATTCTTCGGCGGCGACATCCGCGCCGGCTGGAATTATCAACTCGCGCCGCTCGGCATCACCGTAGGGGAGTTGCGCAAGCGACCAGAGGGCATGCGCTTTCCGCAGCCGTTTCACCACGAAAAATACGCCGACAAGAGGAGCGACGGAACGATCGCGGGCTTCGCGACACCGACGCGGCGCGTGGAGATCTATTCCGAGTTGATGCTCGATCATGGCTATGCGCCGCTCGCCGGCCATGTCGAGCCGGCCGAGAGCCCGATGACGTTGACCGCGGGCGAGCGGTTTCCGCTGGTGCTGACGACCGCCAAGAGCGGCTGGTTCGTCCACAGCTCGCATCGGCATGTGGCATCGCTCCGTAAGAAATCGCCAGATCCCGCCGTAGAGATCAGCAGGACGCTCGCAACGCAGCGGGGGCTTGAGGACGGCGATTGGGCGATCGTCGAGACGGCGTCCGGCCAGGTCCGGCTCCGCGTCCGCCTCAACGACGCGCTCGACGACCGTCTTGTGCTGGCCGAGTTCGGCTGGTGGGAAGATTGTCCGCCGCTCGGACGCAACGTCACGCCGCCTGCCGGTGCCGCGACCTCGAACATGAACGACGCGTTGAGCGACGGATGGCGCGATCCGGTCAGCGGCTCGGTGCCCCTGCGTGCCACGCTCTGCGACATCCGACGCGATCAGGCCGCCAATCGCGGCCGCTGGACCGGACGACGCGCCTTCTCGGTCGCGAGCGTCCGCCTTGAGGCCGATGACGTCGTCGCGATCGACCTTGCTCCAAAGGATGGCGATGCGCTTCCCGCGTACCGGCCGGGGCAACATGTCCTCCTGAGCCTGCCGGGCGTCGATGTCGCCCGTGCCTACTCACTGACCGGAAGTGGCGGCGAGAACGTGCTGTCCGTCGCCGTCAAGAAGCAGCCGTCGAGCGACGGCATCCAGCTCTCTGAGTACGTCCATCGCCTCACGGTTGGCGACGAGGTCTTCCTTGAAGTCCCCGGCGGAATCTTCACCCCGCCCTTGCAGGGAGATCGCCCTCTGATCTTTCTGGCCGCTGGTATCGGCATCACGCCGTTCATGAACCATCTCGAAGCTTTGCTGGCGCTGGCGCCGGCCGAGCGGGTCAACGACGTCCTGCTGTTCTATACGTGCCGCAATGGAAATGAGCATCCTTTCGCCACACGGCTGCGGGAGCTCGCAGAACAGCTGCCGCAACTAAAGCTCGTGACGGCGTTCACGGCGCCTCGTTCGACCGATCGGTTGCACCGGGATTACGACCATGCCGGTCGCCCGGATTTGTCGGTGCTCGATCCGCTGATCTCAAGGCGTCCTCTCGTCTATCTCTGCGGTTCGCCGGACTTCACGGCCACAATGACCGAGCGCCTCGTCGAACGCGGTCTTCCTCGCTTCGACATCTTCGCCGAAGCCTTCGCGTCGCCGCCCGAGGTGCCGGCGACGCTGGCGCCGCAGACGGTTCACCTCGCCGGCAGCGACACGAGCTTTGTCTGGTCGCCCGAGCTGGGCACGCTGCTCGATGCCGCGCATGCCGCGGGCGTGCCGCTTCCCAGCGGCTGCCGCGTCGGCCAGTGCGAGAGCTGCGCCATGCGCATCGTCGACGGCCAGGTCGCACAGCTCGGCAGTGGCGACAGTTCGGCCGAACACTGCCTGACGTGTCAGGCCGTGCCGCTCTCGGAGCTCACGCTCGCGCTCTGACCACGCATCAACACGTCCAACCACAACCGTCACTGCCAAATTGGGGGCTGATCATGACCACTGTTTCCGGAGACTCTCTTAGCGACAATGTGCCGAGCGAGGCCAACCTGCTGGCGAGATTCTCGCAGCGTCTCGTGGAGAGCGCTGGTTTCCGGACGCCTACGTCTTCGTCCTCATCGCCGTGATCGCGATTGCGATCGGCACGATCGTGCATGGCGGATCTCCGCTTGCCGTCAGCCGCGCGTTCGGAGACGGCTTCTGGAATCTCATTCCGTTCACGATGCAGATGGCTCTGGTCGCGATCGGCGGCTACGTGGTGGCGATGTCGCCGCCCATCGCGGCCGCGCTCCGGCGGCTGGCCGCCGTGCCGTCGACCGGACGCGGCGCGGTGGTGTTCGTCGGGGTCCTGAGCATTCTGCTCTCGCTGGTCAATTGGGGACTGAGCCTCATCTTTTCCGGCCTGCTGGTGCGCGAAATTGCGCGGCGTACGGATATCAAGCTCGACTATCGCGCCGCTGGAGCTGCCGGCTATCTCGGCCTCGGCTGCGGCTTCACGCTCGGCATCACCTCGTCGGCCGCACAGCTTCAGGCCAATGCCGCCAGCATTCCGGGCTCGCTGCTGCCCATCACCGGCGTCATCGGGTTTTCCGAGACCATCCTGACCTGGCAAAATCTGCTGACGACCGTCCTCGTCACGGCCCTCTCGGCCGTCATCTGTTATCTGACCGCGCCGAACGCGGCCGAGACCAAGACCGCGGAGGATCTCGGCGTGTCGCTCGAAGACGACACGATCAAGCCCAAGGCCCCGGCCCGCCCCGGCGATTTCCTCGAGTTCAGCCCGATCCTGACGATCCTGATCGTCGTCCTGGCCCTCGGCTGGCTGTGGCAGACCTTCCAGTCCGGCAATCCGCTCATCACGCTGTCGGGCCTGAACACCTACAATTTCGTCTTCCTGATCCTCGGAATCCTGCTGCACTGGCGTCCGCGCAGCCTTCTCGAGGCGTTCTCCAAGGCAATGCCGAGCGTCTCGGGCGTGCTGCTGCAGTTTCCCTTCTATGCCGGCATTGCCCAGATGCTCACCAAGGTGCCCAACGCCAAGGGCGTGACGCTCTCGGACACCATCGCGCACTGGTTCGTCGATGCGTCCGCCAGCTCGACCGTGTTCTCCTTCCTGGTCGGAATCTATTCCGCGGTGCTCGGATTCTTCATTCCGTCCGCTGGCGGCAAGTGGATCATCGAAGCCCCCTACATCATGAAGGCCGCGAATGCCGTCGGCGCGCATCTGGGCTGGACCGTCATGGTCTACAACATCGCCGAGACGCTACCGAACTTCATCAATCCGTTCTGGATGCTGCCGCTGCTCGGCATCCTCGGATTGAAGTCGAAGGATCTGATCGGCTACACGTCGGTCCAGTTCTTCATCCACTTCCCGATCGTGATGATCGTGGCGGCGATCCTGATGTCGACCTTCACGTATCATCCGCCGGTCCTGCCCTGAGGCTGCGGACAAGCGGACCATCGGCAGCGGGTCGCCCCGCTGCCGATCTGTGCTCTTGCGCACAGAAGAAATGGCCCAAGCCCTGAACAGCCGGGTTACGGCGTGACGCCTCTCACATCGCCCGCCCCGGCCCCATGCCACGATGCGCAAGGTTCAACCATCGAGGCGTGCCATGAACGGCATTCGCAGAGCTCTCTTCGCTACCCTTGTCGCCATCGCCTTCCCGCTGACGCAGGCTGATGCTGCGACAAGCACTTTCGACGGCACATGGAATGTCCGCATCTCGTCATCGAGCGAGACCTGCGGCAACGGCGCAACCGTCGCGATCGGCATCAACAACGGTCAGATTGCATCAAGCAGCGCCGCAGTGAACGCCTCCGGCCGCGTGGCGGATGCCGGCAGTATCAACGTCACCTTGAGCACCGGCATCAAGCGCGCGGTCGGCTTCGGCCACCTCAGCGGCACCTCGGGCTCCGGCACGTGGCGTGGTGCCATGTGCACGGGCACATGGACGGCGGAGAGGATGTAAGATTCCGTGTCCCGGACGCGGCGCGGCATGAAATGACGCGACGCTGGGCCGGGACCCAGCACTCTTTGTCACCACAAGACTCTGGGCCCCGGCTCGGCGACGCATCGCCATAGGCGATGCGTCTTGTCCGGGGCACGAGACTAGCCGACCGCCGCGCCGTACTCCGCGTCCGTCACCGGCTCCAGCCAGGTCGAGTACACGCCGTCGAGCGCTTCCTGCATGGCGATGTGGCACATGCCGTTGGTCGGCGAGGCGCCGTGCCAGTGCAATTCACCCGGCGGAATCCACACGGTGTCGCCGGGGCGGATCTCGCGGATCGGCCCGCCCTTAGACTGGACGCGGCCGACGCCGGAGATGACGTAGAGCGTCTGCCCGAGCGGATGGTGGTGCCAGTTGGTGCGTGCGCCGGGCTCGAACGCAACGCGCGAGCAGTTCAGCCGTGCCGGCGCGGGCGCCATGATGACGGGGTCCTGCCACACGGTGCCGGTGAAGTGTTCCTTGGGCGCGCGGCGGGTCGGCCGCGTGCCTGCGACGGTGATCTCCATGGGGGTCCTCTCTTCCGTTATTTCTTGCTGGCGGCGTAGCGCGCCTTGGTCTCGGCGTTCATGGGATAGAGGCCCGGCAGCACCGCGCCGTTGTTCACCTCGTTGACGATCCAGGCTTCCATGCGCTCCTGCTCGACGCCCTCGGCGAGAACGTGGTCGAGCATTGCCTGCGGGATCAGCACGCAGCCGTCCTGGTCGGCGACCACGATGTCGTTCGGGAAAACGGCAACGCCGCCGCAGCCGATCGGCTCGCCCCAGCCGACGAAGGTCAGGCCCGCGACCGACGGCGGCGCGGCATAGCCGTCGCACCACACCGGCAAGTTGGT
This sequence comes from Bradyrhizobium iriomotense, assembly GCF_018130765.1. Classification (GTDB taxonomy): domain Bacteria; phylum Pseudomonadota; class Alphaproteobacteria; order Rhizobiales; family Xanthobacteraceae; genus Bradyrhizobium; species Bradyrhizobium iriomotense_A. The sequence goes on along the minus strand of NZ_JAFCJZ010000001.1, from coordinate 60,558 downwards.
GCCGAGCACGCCCTCGACGTCACGCACCACGCCGTCGGTGACGAGCGCGGTGACGCCGCGCTTGACCATGCGCGCGCAGAGGATGTCGCCGAAGATGCCGGCATCGGTGATGCCCATGGCATCGACCACGGCGATGCAGCCGTCCGGCATCGCCTCGATCGCGGTGCGGGTCGAGATCGGCGACGACCAGGATTCCGGCGTCGCCAGATCCTCACGCGCCGGCACGAAGCGCAGCGTGAAGGCAGGTCCGACCAGGCGCGGCAGGCCCGGGCGCAGCGGACGCGCGCCGCGCATCCAGACATTGCGCAGGCCCTTTTTCAGCAGGACCGTGGTGATGGTGGCAGTGGTGATGCCGGCGAGGGTCTTGCGGGCTTCGGGGGACAGCGACATGGACGAGAACGAGCTCCGGATAGGCGGGAAAAGAACGGGCGCATCTTGCGAGCCGGGCGCTTTCCGTCAAGGGCCAAAAGACCCATAAGAATGCAGGGCCGCAGCGCCGTTATGCGACGCGATAACAAGGCCTTATCGCTTGCCCCAGCATTAATTTATTGGACTTGCGGGCGCATTTACGCGAAGCAGGGACACGCGGAACTCAACGCTGAGCCCGCGTTTCCCGAGAAGCCCGATTTCGACAGCGCTTTGACAGCTCATGGCCGCGACGCTTCCCCCGCCCCGCCTTCTGCCCAGTGGCGACAGTGCCGTCACGGTCGAGTTCAGCCGCACCATCGATGACGACGCCAACCAGCGCGTGCTCGCGCTCGACAAGGCACTCGCAGCGAGCCCTATCGACGGCATCACCGAGACCGTGCCGACCTATCGCTCGCTGCTCGTTCACTACGACCCCGGCAAGATCGGCTTCGACGCGCTTGGCGAGAAGATCCTACCGATCGCCACGCGGCCACTGCCCCCCGCGACCAAGGCGCGCCGCTGGCGCATTCCCGTCGCCTATGGCGGCGAGCATGGCATCGATCTCGAGGACGTCGCCAAGGCGCTCAACACCACGCCTGATGACATCATCGCCCGCCATGCGGGCGGCGACTACAAGGTCGCGATGATCGGCTTCACGCCGGGCTGGTCCTATCTCAGCGGCCTCGACAAATCCCTGCACATGTCGCGGCGGCAGTCGCCGCGGCTGCTGACGCCGGCCGGCACGATCTCGATCGGCGGCATCCAGGCCGGGATCCAGTGCCTGGCCGCCCCGAGCGGCTGGCACCTGCTCGGCCGCACGCCTGTCAGAACCTATCAGCTCCACCGCAATCCGACCTTCCTCACCGAGCCCGGTGATCGCGTGACGTTTTTCGCCATCGACCACAAGACGTTCGAGGACATGGACCGCGCCGCCGAGGCCGGCGAGATCGTCGCCGAGCAGGTGGTCGCATGAGCCGCTTCGTCGTCGCCAGCATCGGCCCTGCAAGCTCGGTCCAGGACGGCGGGCGCCACGGCGCACAGCGCTACGGCCTGACGGTCAGCGGTGCCATGGATCGCCTGTCGCTCGCGGCGGCGAACACGCTCGTCGGCAACGAGCCGCTCGCGGCCGCGGTCGAGATCGGCCCGTTCGGCGCTACCTTCACCGCCCGTGACGGCGCGGTGCGCGTCGCGATATCAGGTGCTCCGCGCAACGCTGATGTCGCCGGGAAACCGGTGGCCATGGACTCATCAGTGACGCTGAAGGATGGCGAGACGCTGACGCTGGGCTTTGCCCGCGGCGGCGCCTTCACCTATCTCGCGCTCGAAGGCGGCATCAAAGGTGAGCTGGTGTTCGGCAGCCTCGCGGTGAATGCCCGCGCCGGTCTCGGCAGCCCCTACCCGCGCCCGCTTCAGGCCGGCGACGAGTTCACCGTCGATGCCGCGAGCGGTGCGCCGGAACTGCGCATCGAATTGCCCAAGCCAGTGAGCGGTCCGATCCGCGTGCTGCTGGGGCCACAGGACGACGAGTTCGACGATGCCAACAAGGCGTTGTTCCTTGAGAGCGAGTGGAAGATCTCGGCGACATCAGATCGCATGGGCTACCGGCTCGAGGGCCCGGCGATCAAGCACCTGCACGGCCACAACATCGTCTCCGACGGCACGGTCAACGGCAGCATCCAGGTGCCCGGCAACGGCTCGCCGATCGCGCTGATGATGGACCGCGGCACCTCCGGCGGCTATCCGAAGATCGCGACCGTGATCACGGCCGATGTCGGCCGCCTTGCGCAGACCTCGGCGGGAACCGCGTTCCGCTTCAAGCAGGTCAGCATGGCGGAGGCGCAGGACGAGGCACGCAAGTTCGCCCAGTTGATCCGCAACCTCCCTGACCGCCTGCGCTCCTCCGACACCGTCGAGCTCAACATCGAGGCGCTCAGCGATGCTAACGTTGCCGGCTACGCGGTGAGCGCCGTCGACGCCGGAACATGGCAGGTCACGGCGGAACCGTAAGCGGCAGCAAGACCAGAAGCGGAGAGCAACCCATGAAGACAATCGATCTCAATTGCGACCTCGGCGAAGGGTTTGGCGCGTGGGAGATGGGCAACGACGCCGCGATGATCGAGCTCGCAAGCTCGGTCAACGTCGCCTGCGGCTTCCACGCCGGCGACCCCGACATCATGCGCCGGACGGTCGAACTGGCGAAGGCGCGCGGCGTCTCGGTCGGCGCGCATCCGGGCTATCGCGATTTGCACGGCTTCGGCCGGCATCCGATCGCGGGTCTGAAAGCCTCCGAGATCGAGAACCTCGTCGCCTACCAGATCGGCGCTTTGCAGGCGATCGCGACCGCGGCCGGCCACAAGGTCACCCATGTGAAGGCGCATGGCGCGCTCTCCAACGTCGCCTGCGAGGACGACATGACGGCGAAGGCGATTGCCGCCGGCATCAAGGCGGTCGATCCCAGCCTGATCTTCGTCGTGCTCGCCAATTCGAAGCTGGTGAAGGCCGGCGAGGACGCCAACCTGCCTTTGGTGCACGAGGTGTTCGCGGACCGCGCCTATGAGGACGACGGCAACCTCGTCTCGCGCAAGAAGCCCGGCGCCGTGCTGCACGATGCGAAGATGATCGCCGATCGCGTGGTGCGCATGGTGCAGGACGGCGCGGTGGTGTCGGTGACCGGCAAGGTCATCAAGATGCGCACGGACACGGTCTGCATCCACGGCGACACGCACGGTGCGGTCGAGATCGCGCGGACCTTGCGTCAGGCGTTGAAGGCTGCGGGGATCGAGGTGGCGCCGTTCAAGCGCGGGTGAGGCGCGCTCGGTGCAGTAGGGTGGGCAAAGCGAAGCGTGCCCACCACATCGATCTCGTCTGTTGAGAGATGGTGGGCACGGCGCGCGAAGGGTGCGCCTTTGCCCGCCCTACGAGAGCTCGTCAGAACGGGTGCACCGAGAGCGTGCCGAACACGATCGCGGCAATGACGGCAAAGGCGCTGTAGAGCGCCAGATGATGGGCGCTCGCCCCGGTGCGACGCGAGAGCGAGCGCGCGTAGAAGTGCAGTCTGGCTTCCGCCGATAGTTCGCGCATGGTCGATCTCCAACGCCCCATTTGCGGGAGTATGAAGGATCAACCCTGGCGGGAGGCAAGACGGTGGTGGAAATAGCGATGAAGGTCCTCCTACGAGGCCCCATCGCAGGCGTAAATTCTCCCCGCCCCCGGGTTCCGAGAATCTTATTCGTTAGGATTCGAGCCAGTTGGAACCGCCGCGGATGACGGTGGGATGACAGTCGGGCTCACGCCTTCAGCTCTCGTAGGGTGGGCAAAGCGAAGCGTGCCCACCACTTAGGGATGGTGGGCACGGCGCGCGAAGGGCGCGCCTTTGCCCACCCTACAGCACCGAGCAAAGTGGCAACGGGTTTCCTCACCCTGGTCCCGTCGCAGCTTAGTAGACGTCAGCCTGGAAGCGGCCGGTCTTCTTGAGTTCGGCGACGAAGCTGACGGCCTCATCGGTCGAACGCGCGCCGAACTGGGCGACGATGTCGACCAGCGCACGCTCGACGTCCTTGGCCATGCGCTTGGCATCGCCGCAGATGTAGAGATGCGCGCCTTCGGCGAGCCAGGTCCACAATTCGCGACCGACCTCGCGCATGCGGTCCTGCACGTAAAACTTCTTCTCGCCGTCGCGCGACCAGGCCAGCGACAACCGGGTCAATTGACCCGAGGTCTTCATCGCATTGAGCTCTTCCTGGTAGAAGAAATCGCAATCGCTGCGCTGATGGCCGAAGAACAGCCAGTTCTTGCCGGGCGCACCGGTGGCCTTGCGATCGAGCAGGAAGGCGCGGAACGGCGCGATGCCGGTACCGGGGCCGACCATGATGATCGGCGTCTTCGGATCCTGCGGCAGGCCGAAATTGTGCGCCTTCTGCACATAGACCTTGAGCTTGTCGCCTTCAGCGATGCGCTCGCCGAGGAAGGTCGAGGCAACGCCGATGCGCTTGCGCTTGCCGATCATGTAGCGCACGGAATCGACCGTCAGCGACAGTTTTCCCGGCGTCGCATTGTGCGAGGACGAGATCGAGTAAAGCCGCGGCTGCAGCGGCTCCAGCGCCTCGACGAACGCTTCGGGATGCGGCCGCGTGCCGGAAAACTTCTGCAGCGCCGCCATCACGTCGAGGGTTGCGGCATCGCCATCGGGATCCTCGCCCTGCGCCAGTGCCCGCGCCTTCTCGCGCTGCGCGCCGCCGGTGATGAAGGAGATCAGCTCGAACAGCGAGTCCGGCGCCGGCGACAGCGAGACGTCGTCGATCAGCACCTCGCGCAGCGTCTTGCCGTTGACCTTGGTGGTGTGGGAGGCGCCGAGCAGCGCGATGATCTGGTCGACGAGACCGACATCGTTGCGCGCGAACACGCCAAAGGAGTCACCGACCACGTAGTCGAGCTTGCTCGCGGAGAGATCGAACTCGATGTGATAGGTCTCCTTCTCCGACTTCCCCTTGTTGAGAAGACGGCGCGACACGAACGTCGCCTCGGTCGGATTGTCGCGCGAGCGGCCGGGCTCTGCGATGGTCACAGTCACGGCGGGCGCGGCCACCGCGTCCGTCTTCTCAGGTGCTTTCGCGGCGGGCGCCTTGTCGAGTTCCTCGTAGAGCGACTTCAGCATCCGCGCGGTTTCCTTGCCGCCGGGAACGCAGAGATTGAGCCGCGCTTCGCTGCGGCTCGCGATCGCCTCCGAATAGTCGTGGCAATTGTAGCCGCACTGACCGCAATCCTGCTGCGCCATCGCCGCCATCATCTTGCGGCGGACGGGACGTCCCTCGGCGAGCTTCATGCGGTCGGCGATCGGCATGGTCTGGTCGTGCCATGGCGCTTCGCCGTCGTCGCCGTCACCGGCCTGCATGACGGCCGCGCCCTGCTCCGCCGACAACGGCGTTGCGACGTCAGGCGACAGCAGTCCGGCAAAGAAGCCGTTCAGCCAGGAGCGCTGCGCGTCGGAGAACGGCGCGCTGGCAGGAATGATATCGAGTTTCGGCGGAGGCGTGATCTGGTTCATGCGGACACCTGTGCATCGGCAAGCTTGCGCAGTGTTTCGCCGTCGTGGCGGCGCGCAAAGGAGAGGAAGGTTTCGTCGGGCGAGGCGCGATGGGCGAGATAGGCCTTGAGCAGCGCCTCGACCGTCTTCGGCGCGTCCTCGGCCTTGAGGTCGTGATAGACCTCCTGCCCGACATCGGCGTCGGGGCCGAACCCGCCGCCGGTGAAGAGGTGATAGCCCTCGACCGTATCCTCCTCATTGACCGGCACCCGCGCTCCGATCAGGCCGATGTCGCTGATGTAATGCTGCGCACAGGAATGGTGGCAGCCGGTGACATGAATGTTGACCGGCTTGTCCATGGCGACGCGCGGCTCGCACCAGTCGCCGATCTCGGCCGCGTTGCGCTTGGTGTTGGAGGCCGCGAAACGGCAGCCGGCGTTGCCGGTGCAGGCGATCAGGCCGGCGCGGATATGCGAGGCCTCGACCGCGAGCCCGATCTGCTTGATCGCGGCAATGGCGAGCTCGACATTCTCGTCGCGCACGCCGGAGATCAAGAGGTTCTGCCAGACGGTCAGGCGGATCTCGCCGTCGCCGAGGTCGCGCGAAACCTTGGCAAGGCCCCGCATCTGGTCGCAGGTGAGCTTGCCGAGCGTCAGCGACACGCCGATCCAGTTGAGGCCGTCCTGCTTCTGCTTGTGCACGCCGATATGGGCCATGCGATCCGCGGCGGGCCGCGGGAGAAACGCCTCTTCCGGCACGCGCGTGAACGGCGTCTTCAGCCGCTCCTCGACCAGCTTGAGGAAGCCGTCATGGCCCATGGCATCGAGCACGTATTTCAGCCGCGCCTTGTTGCGGTTGGTGCGGTCGCCGTGGTCGATGAAGACCCGCACGATGGCATCCGCGACGGCGGTCGCCTGCTCCGGCTTGACGATGATGCCCGAATATTTCGCAAAATCCTTGTGGCCGGTGATGCCGCCGAGGCCGAGCCGGAACCAGACCCCGGGCTCCACGCCGAAACCGTCCTTCACCTCATAGGCCGTGAAGGCGATGTCGTTGGTCTCTTCCAGCACCGCGATCTTGCCGGCGCCGTCGAAGGCAACGTTGAACTTGCGCGGCAGGCCGTAGAGCGAGCGGTCGTTGAGGATGTGGTAGTGCCACTCGCGCGCATAAGGCCGCGTGTCGATAATTTCCTGCGGATCGATGCCGGCAGTCGGCGTTCCCGTGACGTTGCGGATGTTGTCGGCGCCGGAGCCGCGCGAGCACAGGCCGAGATCCTGGATGCCCTCGATCATCCTGATCGCGTGCTTCGGCGGGATCTCGCGCAGCTGGAGATTGGCGCGGGTGGTGACGTGGCTGTAGGGACCGCAGAGCTCGTCGGCGAGATCGGCAAGGCCCGACAGCTGCCACTGCTTCATGATGCCGTTCGGAATGCGCAGGCGGCACATGTAGGAGTCCTGCGTCGGCGCGACGTAGAAGATGCCGTAATAGCGCCAGCGGAAATTATCCGCCGGGCTCGGCGGGGTGTTGTCGAGCGCCTGCTGGCGAAGGCGCGGATAGGCATCGAAGGGATGCTCGTCGCGCTTGAACTTCTCCTGGTCGGCGAGCTTCTTGCCTGCTGCGATGACCTTGTCCTGCGCCTTGATATGCACAGCGTCGGGACCGGTCGGCTCGGCATTCGCCTTGCCGCCGCCACCGCCAAGGCCGCGACCGACGCGGCTGATCTGCAGGCCGGTCGTGAAGCCTTCGAGATAGCGTTTCTGCTCGTCGGTAAAGTCGACTGAGAGCGTATCGATTTTCATGGTCGGTAACGAAGCTCCTGCGGCCACCTCAGTGGGATCGACGGATAATTGCGCGACCCGCGGGACACTCAGCTGGCTCAAGAGCCTGCTTCGCAACCCGACGGTCCAATCAGCTTCGTTGCTGTGGGACTTGGCTCAGCAGGCACCAATGACAAGCTGGCCGCAGTGCAACATACAAGTTGCGTGCCAGCTTTCACGAAAGAGAAAATCTATATTTTTCAATGGAGTACGGGCACCCCCGGAAAGTACGGGTCCCGGAACTCACTCGAAATTCGAGCACTCGGCCCAAAATTTAGCCGCTGCCGCCCATCGCCCAAAAACGATGCAGGAGACGAATCAGGCCTTCCAGCGGCCGACCTCGAAGGCCTCGAGGTGGCCCCGGATGTTGTCGGGATCGAAGGCGGGTCCGGCGAACGCACCGAAGGCCGCGGGCGCCTCAGTGGGCGGCTGGCGGCCCACGGCTGCGTCGTAGAGATCCGGCCTGAACACGGCCATGGCCGTCTTGACGCCGTCAGGCGTCAGCGCCGTCTGCCCCCAGCGCACCATCTGGGCATAGAGCCAGGCGGCCTGGACCGGCTCGGGGCGCCCTGCCCCTTCGCGCCCAACGAGGAGGTAGCGGCCGCTTTCCCGGAAGGTGCCGTCCGGCGAGATCTTCAGGCGTCCCGTGAGGGTGCGCTGGATGACCTCGGCATCGACGCCGATCCGCTCCGGCTGGGCCAGGATCTGCGCTGCCTCAGCGAGGTTCGCAGGCTGCTCGATGAACTCGGCGCCCTTCACGGCCGCACGCACCAGGCTAGCGACCACGTCCGGATTCTTGTCGGCCCAGACCTGGCGGACGGCCAGCACCTTTTCCGCGGCGCGCACCAGGATGTCGGAAACGAAATGCAGGATGTGGCCGATACCGAGATCGACTGCGACTGAATTCCAGGGCGCGCCGACGCAGAATGCATCGACGTGGCCGCTCTTGAGGCTGTCGACCATGTAGGGCGGCGGCAGCACCACGAGACGCACGTCCTCATCGGGATCGACGCCGGCCGCCGCCATCCAGAACCGCAGCTGGTAATTGTGGGTCGAGAACGGGAAGGTCATGCCGAAGGTCAGCGGATCAGCCCCGGCCCGGCGGCGCTTGGCGACCACCTTCGCCAGCGCTTTCGCGGTGACAAGCGGATCGAAACGGTCGCCGTCGATCTCCTCCATCAGCGCGGCATGCAGTGTCGGCGACACCGTGATCGCGTTGCCGTTGATGCCGAGATTGAAGGGCGCGGCGATCGGCACCTTGACGTGGCCGAGCCCGAGCGAGGACGCGATCGCGACGGGCGCGAGCAGATGTGCCGCGTCGAACAGGCCGATATTGAGCTTGTCGCGCACGTTGGACCAGGACACCTCGCGCACCAGCTCGACGTCGAGCCCTTCGGCGGCGGTAAATCCCTTGTCGACGGCCACGATCAGGGCTGCGGCATCGACCAGCGGGATGAACCCGATGCGGAGCGGTCCAGTCATTTCAGCATCTCCGATGCGGTGATGATCGACTGGGCGATCTCGCCGATTTTCTTCTTCTCGCGCATCGCAGTCGAGCGCAGCAGCACATAGGCCTCGTCCTCGGTGAGGCCCTTCACCTTCATCAGGATGCCCTTGGCGCGCTCGATGATCTTGCGGTCCTCGAGCTGCGACTTGGTGCGCTCGAGCTCCTCTTGGAGCTTTGCGAAGGCATTGAAACGGGACACGCAGAGGTCGAGGATCGGCTTGATGCGCTCCTTTTTGAGGCCATCGACGATGTAGGCCGATACCCCGGCTTCCACCGAGGCCTGGATCGAGGCTGAATCGCTCTGGTCCACGAACATCGCGATTGGCCGCTTCACGGCGCGGCTGACCTGGAACATCGCCTCCAGCACGTCGCGGCTGGGGTTTTCCAGATCGATCAGGATGATGTCGGGGTCCACCGCATAAATTCGGGCCAAGAGGCTCTGCATCTCGCGGATATGGACGACCTGGGTGAATCCGGCCTCCCGCAACCCCTCCTCGAGGATCGCAGCCCGGATCGGGCTCTCGTCGACAATCACGATTTTGGGCGACTGTTCGGCGCTCATGGCTCACTCACGGCAGGTGATTCATCCATAGCACGCCCGCGGGCCATGCAAAGGGTTGTAATTATGGGCAATTGGGACTAGCTCAGGCCGGTCAATCAGGCAGATCAGATATGGATCAGACGGCTGCGCCCAAGGTCAGCTTCGTGTCGCTCGGGTGCCCCTGAGACAACGAATGTAAACTTTCAAAGCCGCCCACTCCCGCCCGACGGCAGCTGCCATCTGGGCTTACGCTCTCACGGAATCCTCGCGCCAGCGATCATTTTGTCGAGAAGTGGCACGGCGGCCAACACCGCCCTCTCGTTCTTGCCGGAGACCGCCAGCCGCACGACATAGGAGTTGCCATCCTTGTCGACATCAACGTAATGCGCGATCACTTCGACCGGTTGGTCCTTCAGGGACGGATTGTCGTACCGGTTGATGATGACACCGGGGCTGGCCGATTGAAGCGAGGTGATCTTGGCATTCTTGCCGGACGTCGCCGCCCAATCCTGATCGCTCGTTGCGACCCATTGAACCAGTTCGGTTCGATCCTTGTTGTAGCGGCCTTCGGCATAGATGATTGCTTCGGCGTTACCGAATCCCTTCCCCCTGGGCACGAACATGGAGGCGCCGTATTTGAGGCTTGCGGCCTCGTCCTTCGCCCACCCGTCGGGCGCCTTCACACGCGGCCTGAATTCCGGACACAGGCCTTTTTGCCCGTCGCAAACACGTAAGATCTTGTCGACTTCAGCCCGCGCCGGAAACATCGCACTCCAGGAAATGACGGCGAAAACCATGCCGAAGATGAAACGGCGCATCGCAGTTTAGCTCCGTGGAACTACGTAAAAACAGAATAGCGACAAGAACGTGCACGCTGGAGCAATTCATCTCGGCTCCTCCACGCACACGATCGGAACCGGCCCATAGGTTAGTTATTGAATTTCGCCATCGGTTCAATTAGTTGGATCGCTAAATCCGGACAATTCAGATCTAGGCTCCAGGCGATACCATGGACAGAGCGCCCCGCATTTCATTCACGTCACTCGGGTGTCCCAAGGCATTGGTGGATTCCGAGCGCATCATCACGCGCCTGCGCGCGGAAGGGTACGAGCTCGCCCGCAAGCATGACGGGGCCGACATCGTCATCGTCAACACCTGCGGCTTCCTCGACAGCGCCAAGCAGGAATCGCTGTCGGCGATCGGCGAGGCCATGGCCGAGAACGGCAAGGTGATTGTCACCGGCTGCATGGGTGCGGAACCGGAAGCGATCGAGCAGGCCTATCCCGGCGTGCTCTCCATCACGGGCCCGCAGCAATATGAGAGCGTGCTCGACGCCGTGCACCGCGCGCTGCCGCCGGCGCACAATCCACATCTCGACCTGGTGCCGCCGCAGGGCATCAAGCTGACGCCGCGCCACTACGCCTATCTGAAGATCTCCGAGGGCTGCAACAACCGCTGCACCTTCTGCATCATCCCGAAGCTGCGCGGCGACCTGGTCTCGCGCTCGGCCAATGACGTGCTGCGCGAGGCCGAGCAGCTGGTCGGCGCCGGCGTGAAAGAGCTGCTGGTGATCTCGCAGGACACCTCGGCCTATGGCGTCGATCTGAAATATGCCGAGAGCCCGTGGAAGGACCGCCCGGTCCGCGCCAAATTCCTCGATCTCGCCCGCGAGCTCGGCGAGCTCGGAGCCTGGGTCCGGCTGCAATATGTCTACCCCTACCCGCATGTCGACGAAGTCATCGCATTGATGAATGAAGGCAAGGTGCTGCCCTATCTCGACATCCCGTTCCAGCACGCGAGCCCCGAGGTGCTGAAGGCGATGAAGCGCCCGGCCGCGCAGGACAAGACCTTGGCGCGCATCAAGCGCTGGCGCGAAGAATGTCCGGATCTGACGCTACGCTCGACCTTCATCGTCGGCTTCCCCGGCGAGACCGATGCCGACTTCACCTATCTGCTCGACTGGCTGGATGAAGCCGAGATCGATCGGCTCGGCTGCTTCAAATACGAGCCGGTTGCGGGCGCGACGTCGAACGCGATCGAGAACCCGGTGCCGGAAGAGGTCAAGCAGGAGCGCTACAACGCGCTGATGGCCCGCCAGCAGAAAATCTCGGCACGCCGGCTGAAGCGCAAGGTCGGCACGCGCCAGCAGGTCATCATCGACGAGGTCGGCCCAACCGTCGCCAAGGGCCGCTCCAAGGCCGATGCGCCCGAGATCGACGGCGCGGTCTATCTGTCGAGCCGCCGTCCGTTGCGCGTCGGCGAGATCGTCACCGCGAAGATCGAGCGCGCGGACGCGTATGATCTGCACGGCAGCGTCGCAGGGTTCTGATCTTCCGCCGTCACGATCGGTCCAGCCACGAACTCGCTGCAACCTCTCCCGCTTGCGGGAGAGGTCGCGCCGAAGGCGCGGGTGAGGGCTTTCTCCTCATTGGGAGTCTCTCTGTGGAGGCACCCTCTCCCCAGCCCTCTCCCGCAAGCGGGAGAGGGAGCGGATCGCCGTCGGGATTTAGAATTCAGTCACGCCTGCCATTTCGGCACCCAGCGCTCCGGCCTGGATGCGCGGGCGAGATCGGCGCGCTTCGCGTCGTCCGGAGCAAGTTCGTCATGTCGCGTCTCCCGACGCCTGCCGTCCGTCATGCGCGGAAAACACCTCCTTGGCTGCGAACAGCCCGTTCACCGCCGCCGGGAAGCCCGCATAGACGGCCATCTGCATGATGATCTCCACGATCTCGTCGCGAGACAGCCCGACGTTCAGACCCGCCTCGATATGCACTTTGAGCTGAGGCGCGGCATTTCCGAGCGCCGTCAGCGCGGCGATCGTCGCGATCTCGCGATCGCGCAGGCCGAGGTCCGGGCGGCTGTAAATGTCGCCGAAGGGAAACTCGATCACGTATCGTGCGAAATCCGGAGCGATGTCGGCGAGTGAGGCGACGACCTTTTCGCCGGCTCTGCCGTCAATGCGTGACAGGGCCCGCTGGCCGCGATCGAAGCGGCTTTCGGCTTGGGTTTGGGCGTGCGTCATTTTCCTTCGTCCTCTGTTCGTCGCCGGCATAGCCGGCGATCTTGGTATCAAGGACGAGCAGGCATTCCTGGAGTTCGGCGATCTGCGTGCGGACCTTTTCCCGGTGGATTTCCAGCATCTGCCGCCGGGCTGGCCCGGTGGCTTCGCCTTCATCACGAAGCGCCGCATAACGCAACATGTCCCGGATCGGCATTCCCGTGGTCTTGAGCCGACCGATGAATGTGATCCAAGTGAGGATCGATGCGTCAAAGTCACGCTGGCCGGAACGATCCCGGTCTGCGTATGGCAGCAGCCCGATGCGCTCGTAATAACGCAACGTGTGAGTCGACAAGCCGGTTCGTTTTGCGAGGTCGCCGATCTTCATGTGTGCCCGTTCTCGTACTGACGCACGTACAGATACCCCTTCGAGCGCACTCTAAGTCAAGGGGGATCGAAGGTGCCGTTCCCGCGAAGTCAACATGGCACGACAGCAGAAGATTTCCGCGCGCCGGCTGGGCGCCAGCATCGCAGGATTGCGAGCTTCAGGATGCCGCCAGCCATTTCGGCACCCAGCGCTCGGGGCGCGGGGCGCGGGCGAGATCGGCCTGAGCCTCGGATAATTTCGCGGGCTCGCCGTCGATGGTCGGGCGTACGTCATACTCGAAGCTCGGCATGACGCGGCCGTCGGCATAGAGGCCGAATTTCATCGCGTACCACAGCCCGAGCTCGGGCTGCGCGCGGCGCATTTCCTCGCGCAGATCGCGCAGCAGGGATTCGATCGAGGCGGCTTCCTCGAACGGCTGCGGCCCTCGCGAAAGGACGCGGGCCTGGTATTGCTTGCCGACGATCGCGACCTCGAAATGCGTCTTGTCCCACGAGTTCTTGCCCTTGGGCAGATGGGCCGCGAGACGCCAGCCGAGCTCGGCCATCAGACGGTGATTGGCCCAGTAGTCTTCGCGATCCCGGCTCCATTTTTCCATGAAGCCGCGGAAATCAGGCAACTCCGGCGCGCCGTCGTCACAGGCGAGGTTCTCGCCCGCCGGCTGTCCGGCAAGCCATTGCGCGAGCTCGACCGTCTGGCACTCGACCTCCTCATGCGGCTTGAGATCGCTCCAGGCCTTGTCGAATTGCTGCGACGTCAGCTTGGCGAGCAGCCCGTCGAGGCTCGGTGCGAGCAGCTCGTAGTCGCCCTCCGATCCCAGTCCGACGATCGGCGGGTTGTCGCGGTCGAGACCGGCGCCATACCAGCCGCCGACAGCCGAACCGTCAGGCAAGCGCATGAAAAGTGAGAACCTGTCGCGCAACGGACTGCCGTCGACGATCGGCGCGGAATCGGAGAACTGGCCTTGCAGGGAGAAGCAGCCGACGCTGCCCCAGGGGCGCCCCTTGAGCCAGGCGGCAAAGTCGACCAGCAGCGGTGGCGCTTCGATTCCCGGCGGAAACGCGCCGCGAATGCTGTCGAGGTCTATCGGGTAAGGGGTATCGGACAAGGCTGAAAACTGTCTGGTTGGTCCCGTCTCCCTTGGTCTGAGCCGAGTCACGTTCGGTTCGAACCAATTGGCGTCCGTTGATCACAAACGCGCTAGAGGCTCAATGGTTTCTGCGCGACATTCGATGAAATACAATCACAAGGTTGGTATCCGGAGCGGGCTGTACGCCATTGGCACAGCATTGATCCTGCTTGCGCTTCCCGCCGCTGCCCAATCCCCATCGCCGGCGCAGGCGCGACAATGGTGCTTCGGCACCGACGAGGTCAGCGACGAGCAGCGCCTCGCCGGCTGCTCGGCGGTGCTGAGAACCAACCCATCCCATGCGCGGGCGCTTGCCAATCGCGGCGAGATCTTCCGGCGCAAGGGGGATACGGAGCGGGCTTTGGCCGATCTCAACCGCGCCATCGACCTCGATCCGAAGGACGCCATCGCCTGGTACAATCGCGGCATTGTCCATGACGATCTCGGCGATCGCGACCATGCCATCGCCGACTATACGAGAGCGATCCGGCTCGAGCCTGGTGATCCCCAATATTACAACAACCGCGGCAATTCCTACATCGGCAAGAACGATTACGCGCATGCGATCGCCGATTACGATCAGGCCATCAAGCTCGATCCGAAATTTGCGCTTGCCTATTACAACCGCGGCTCAACCTATCGCGAGCACGGCGAGGCCGATCGCGCGCTCGCCGATCTCGACCTGTCGATCAAGCTCGACCCGAATTACGGCCCGGCCTATGGCAACCGTGCTCGCATCTATCGTGACCGCGGCGACCGTGCCCGAGCGCTGGCCGATTTCGCCAAGGCGTTTCAACTCTCTCCGAACAACGACCTCGATTACTATGCGCGCGCGAGCATGTATTTCGATACGCATGATTATGCGCTGGCGCTGGAGGATTACGACCGCGCGATCAAGGCCAATCCGCGTTATGCCGGCGTGTTCAATTCGCGCTGCATGACACGCGCGATCCTCGGGCGTTTGCAGGAGGCGCTGGCCGATTGCGAGCAGTCGCTGCGGATGCAGCCCAACGATCCTGATACGCTCGACAGCCGCGCCTTCACTTATCTCAAGCTCGGCAATCTCGACGCGGCGATTGCCGACTATGACGCAGCACTGAACGCAAGGCCGCAGTTCGACAGCTCACTCTACGGCCGCGGGCTTGCGAAGCGAAAGAAGGGCGACAACGAGGGCGCCGAACGCGACATCGCAGCGGCGAAAGCGATCAACGCCGGCATCGCCGATGTGTTCGCGCATTACGGTGTCGAGTGATCCTCTCGCGCCGCCCTGCCTGCGCATGCAATGTGACACTATAGTGCATTCATGCAGGGGTCACGGACTCGTCCTAATTCTCGCGCGCCTTTCAACGCGCGCGAGGATTTTTGATGAGCCGTCTGTCAGACATGCTGCGCACGCAGCGCTTCGACGATTACCGCTTCTACCACCAGAGCACCGTCAACCAGACGCTGCACCTCGTCAGCGCCGTGATCTTCCTCGGATGCTATGCGCTGCTGTTCAAGGACCCTGCCCTCGCCGGGCTCGTCGGCTGGCTCGCGATGCTGACGCGGCAGACCGGGCATTTCTTCTTCGAGCCGAACGGCTATGACGCCGTCAACGACGTCAGCAACGCCTACAAGGAGGCGGTGAAAGTCGGCTACAACCAGACGCGCAAGATCATCCTGCTCCTGGTCTGGGGCAGCGCGCCGATCGCGCTGTACATCTTCCCCACCCTGCTCGGGATTTTCGATCCTCCCACCGACCGCTTCGACTTCGTCCGCCATGTCGGCGCGCTCTGGCTCGCGGTCGGGATCGGGGGCGCTCTTGCCCGCATGCTGCAGCTGTTCGCAACACGCGACGTCACGACGGGGCTGGTGTGGGCGTTCAAGGTACTGACCGACCCCTTCCACAACATCGCGCTGTACTGGAAATCGCCGCTCAAGCTGATGCGCGGTGAGCTCATCGACACCGCGATTGCGGATGCGGATTGGGGCGACGAGGACGCCGAGCAAGCGCCGCACCTGACCTGACCCGGTGCACGTTCGGCGGGTGTCTCGCAAAACGGCCGCTTGACAAGTCCTGCCATTCGGCTGTACGGACGCGCCCCATGATCAACTCTCGGACCAACCGCCGCGCAGCTTTCCGTCGTCGCACCCGCGACGATGATGGGTTGCGCCATGTCCGACGACGCCGCTGAACACCTGAATTCAGCATAGTTTTCGAGAAGGCCGCACCCGCAAAGTGCGGCCTTCTTGCTTTTTGCGTCCCTTTTTCACCCGCCTCCAGAGGAGTTCGACATGACCACCGCCACCCATCCGTATGGCGCGCTGATGGACATCACCGCACGGCCCAAGGCCGTGTTCGTCCGCGGCGCCGGCTCCTACCTCTGGGACGATGGCCGCAAGCGTTATCTCGATTTCGTGCAGGGCTGGGCCGTGAACTGCCTCGGCCACTCCCCGCCCGCAGTTGCAGATGCGCTCACCGCGCAAGCCAAGCGGCTGCTCACGCCGAGCCCGGCGTTCTACAACGAGCCGAGTCTGAAGCTGGCGCAGGCGCTGGTCGAGAACAGCGCGTTCGACCAGGTGTTCTTCGCCAATTCAGGTGCGGAAGCCAACGAGGGCGCGATCAAGCTCGCGCGCAAATATGGCAGCCTGCACGGGAACGGCGCGTTCGAGATCATCAGCTTCGAAGGCGGCTTCCACGGCCGGACGCTGGCGACCATGTCGGCCTCGGGCAAGAAGGCGTTCGAGCCGCTGTTCGAGCCGAAGGTGTCAGGCTTCAAGAAGGCGAAGCTGAACGACATCGCCTCGGTCGAGAAGCTGATCAACGCCAACACGGTCGCTGTGATGCTCGAGCCGATCCAGGGTGAATCGGGCGTGTGGCCGGCGACCGACAAGTTCTTGCAGGAGCTGCGCGCGCTGACCGAGGCACACGGCCTGCTGCTCATTTTCGACGAGATCCAGACCGGCATGGGCCGGACCGGAAAGCTCTTCCACTATGAGCACGCCGGCATCGCACCCGACATCATGACGCTCGGCAAGGGCATCGGTGGCGGCGTGCCGCTCGCAGCCCTGCTCGCGGGCGAACGCGCCTCCTGCTTCGAGCATGGCGACCAGGGCGGCACGTTCAACGGCAACCCGATCATGTGCGCGGCGGGACTTGCGGTGCTGGAGGAGATCAAAAAGCCGGACTTCCTGAAGTCGGTCGCGGAGACCGGCCTGTTGCTCGAAAGCGAGCTGCAGAAGGTCTCGGCCCGGCACGGCCTCGGCGGCGTCCGCGGACGCGGGCTGCTGCTGGCGCTCGACCTCAAGCTGCCGATCGCACCGGGGATCGTCGCGCAGGCGTTCGAGGCCGGCGTGCTGCTGAACGCCCCGCAGGTCGACACGCTGCGCTTCATGCCGGCGCTGAACGTCACCAAGGGAGAGATCGCCGAGATGATCGATTGTCTCGACGGCATCTTGACCAAGGCCGGCGCGGCGCGGCGGGTGGCGTAGAGATGGTCTCGTGCCCCGGACGCAGCGCAGCGCCTCTTCGGCGGTGCGCTGCAGAGCCGGGGCCCATCTCTCCGCAGCATGCAGCACCGCCTTCTGGGTCCCGGCTCTGCGCAGCAGCGTAAGAACGCTGCAGCGCGTCCGGGACACGAGAGCGGAGAACGACGTTGAGACCTACGGCTTCAAAATCGACGCGCCCGTGGTCTTCCGGCTTTCGAGATCGATATGCGCCTTCGCTGCGTCTTTGAGCGCGTAGGCATGATTGATCGGCACGTGCAGCTTGCCGTTGATGACGGCGGCGAACAGCGTGTCGGCGCCTTCCAGCAGCTCCTTGCGCGTGCCGATATAGTCGTTGAGCTTCGGCCGGGTCGCAAACAGCGAGCCGTGATTGTTGAGCTCGGCGATCGAGAACGGCGGCACCGGACCTGAGGCATTGCCGAAGGAGACGAACATGCCGCGCGGCTTCAGGCAGGACAGCGAGCCCGGGAAGGTCGCCTTGCCGACGCCGTCATAGACGACGTCGCAGCCCTCGTTGCGGCTGATCTGCTTGACGCGAGCGACGAAGTCTTCCTCGTTGTAGAGGATGACGTGGTCGCAGCCGTTGGCCTCCGCGAGCTCGGCCTTCTCGCGCGAGCCGACGGTGCCGATGACATGGGCTCCAAGCGCACTCGCCCATTGGCAGGCGAGCAGGCCGATACCGCCGGCCGCCGCATGAATCAGCACGCGATGATGCGGCTCGACCTTGAAGGTCTTGTGCAGGAGGTACCAGACCGTCAGCCCCTTCAGCATCAGCACGGCGCCCTGCTCATGCGTAATGTGGTCGGGCAGCTTGACCAGCTTCTCCCAGGGGAGGTTGCGCTCGCTGGTATACGCGCCGAGGTTGTGATAATAGGCGACACGGTCGCCGGGATGGAAATTGGTGACGCCCGGCCCGACCGCAACCACCTCGCCCGAGGCCTCGTTGCCGGCGATGAAGGGCAGCCCCGGCGCCTTGTAGAGGCCGGTGCGGTAATAGACGTCGATGAAGTTGAGGCCGACCGCATGCTGGCGGATGCGCACCTCTCCGGCAGCAGGCGCCGGCACCTCGACGCTCTCATAGACCAGGGCTTCGGGACCTCCGACCTTGTGCACCCGGACGGCTTTGGTCATCACCTGACCTCCTCTTCTCCAAGGCTGAGCGAAAGACATCGCGCCCGCCTTGTCAACTCGACGGCGACTGGAACGCCTAAATCGACGGCTTGCTCGCCTTCTTGCGATTACGCTTGGCCAGCACGTTGAAGAACTCCACCGCCGCCGAGAACGCAATTGCGAAATAGATGTAGCCGCGCGGGATGTGGAATTGGAAACCGTCAGCAACCAGCGCGACGCCGATCAGCACCAGGAAGGCCAGCGCCAGCATTTTCGTGGTCGGATGCTCCGCGACGAATCGCGACACCGGCCCGGACGAAATGTACATGATCAGGCAGGCGATCACGACTGCCGCGATCATGATCTCGATGTCCTGGGCCATGCCGATCGCGGTGATGATCGAGTCCAGCGAGAACACGATGTCGATGACGATGATCTGGACGATCACCCAGAAGAAGGCGCTGCCGCCGGATTTCTCATCGCCCTCGTCGTCATCGACCTCGACCTCGGCGTGGATCTCGTGGGTCGCCTTCGCGATCAGGAACAGGCCGCCGCCGATCAGGATCAGGTCGCGCCAGGAGAAGTCGTAACCCGCAAGCGAGAACACCGGCGCGGTCAGGCCGATCAGCCAGACCAGCACGCTGAGCAGGATGATGCGGAAGACCAGCGCCAGCGCCAGCCCGATCTGGCGGGCGCGGTTCGCCTGCTGCTCCGGGATGCGCGAGACGATCACCGACAGGAAGATCACGTTGTCGATGCCGAGCACGATCTCGAGCGAGGTCAGGGTCAGCAGCGCGGCCCACGCCTCGGGGCTGGTGATCAGATGCATCATGCGAAGGATCTTGCGAGGCGGATCAAGGCGTCGCTGAAGCTGATCCAGAGCGCGATCGCACACAGCGCGGCGGTCACGCCGATGCCGACGTGAAAGTCCATCTCCAGCGTGTAGAGGGACAGCAGCGCCCAGATCGCGATCAGCGACATCGTCAGCCAGCGCAGCCGCACGACGCGGACCGGATGCAGCACGTGGAACGGCACGAAGGTCAGCACCACCAGGGTCGCGACCAGCAGCGTGGACCACAGCGGCGACCAGTGCAGCAGGAACAGATAGAACGCCGCCGCATTCCACAGCGCCGGAAAACCGCGAAAGTGATTGTCGTCGGCCTTCATGCGCAGATCGGCGAAATATAGCGCGCTGGTGACGATGATGGCGACGCCGAGCAAGGGAGCTGCGACCGGCAGCAACAACCCGCTCGCCACGATCGCATAGGCCGGCACGAACACATAGGTGACGAAGTCGACCACGAGATCGAGCACGTCGCCCGACCAGTTCGGCTGCACGTTCTTGACGTCGAGCCGGCGCGCGATCGGACCGTCGATCGCATCGATGATCAGCGCGACGCCCAGCCACTGAAACATCGCCGCCCAGTGCTCGCGCACGGCCTCCAGCATCGCGAGCAGCGCGACCGCCGCGCCGAACGCGGTGAAGATATGCACCGAGAACGCCGCGGCGCGGATCGCGGGTGTCGGCTTCAGGGAATCCTCTCGGCTGTCCATGGCTTCTGCTATCAGAACGGGACCGGTTTGCACATAAGCCATTGCGGCGCCCGGTCGCACAATTCGCCATAAACCCTAGGAAAAATAGGTGGGCTTGAATTTGCCGGCGAGCGTGTCAAATGTCGTTCCATGACAGATGCATCGACACATTTTGACGCAGCCGTGATCGGCGGCGGACCGGCCGGGCTCGCAGCGGCGATCGCACTGGCCCAGGCCGGAGCACGGACCGCGCTGGTGGCACGGCGCCTGCCCTATGCCGACAATCGCACCACCGCGCTGCTGGGCGCCTCCATCGATCTTCTGGAAGGCCTCGACGTCTGGGCGCGCTGCAGGGACAAGGCGGCCGCGCTCGAGGTCATGCGGCTCGTCGACGACACCGGCCGGCTGTTCCGTGCACCGGAGGTCCGTTTCTCCTGTCACGAAATCGGGCTCGACGCCTTCGGCTACAACATCGACAACCGCTCCTTGATGCTGGCGCTGGAAGAGCGCGCGGCAGAGCTGCCCGGGATCGTCCGTTTCGACGACGAAGCCGAAAGCGTCGTCATCGAAGCCAACGACGTCGCGATCCGCACCGTCTCCGCGCAATTCCTCTCGGCCCGGCTGGTGGTCGGCGCCGACGGCCGGCATTCGCTGTGCCGGGAGGCTGCCGGCATCGAGGTCGCGCGGCGCGAGCTGTCGCAGACCGCGCTGACTTTCAACGTCGGCCACACGCGGCCGCATCGCAACGTCTCGACCGAGTTCCACACGCCGCACGGGCCCTGCGTATTCGTGCCCCTGCCCGGCGACCGCTCCAGCATTGTCTGGGTCTCGGCACCCGCGGACGCCGAGCGGCTGCGCGGCCTCAGCGACGAGGAGCTGTCCGCCGCGATCGAGAAGCAGTCGCATTCGATCCTGGGACGCATGACGGTCGAGCCCGGGCGCAACCTGTTTCCGCTGGCGATCGAGCGTCCCAAATCCTTCGGCCGCGACCGCATCGCGCTGGTCGGGGAAGCCGCCCATGTGGTGCCGCCGATCGGCGCCCAGGGCCTCAATCTCGGCCTGCGCGATGCCGCGGACATTGCGCGGCTCGCGGGCGAGGCGATCGCGGCGGACCAGGATCCCGGCGCGGACGACGTGCTCAAGGGCTACGACCGCGCCCGGCGCCCGGACATCCTGAGCCGGACCTTTGCGATCGACATCGCCAACCGTTCGCTGCTCAACGATTTCCTGCCGCTCCAGCCGGTCCGCGCCGTCGGCATGCATCTGCTCGGCGCCATCGGCCCGCTCCGGCGTTTTGCGATGCGCGAGGGACTGACGCCGACCTGGCGGCGTTAGCCCGGCGGCGCCTCGATCCTGCGTGACCGCCTCACCTTAAGTTACTGTTTTAACGTTATTTTCCGGCATACTCCCCGATCGGCTGCTGCCCTCGGGGCAAGTTGGCGTCAGCCTGCGACACGCAGGATGGACCGATCGATGGTGCTGAGTGGCCGGCAGCCGGTTTCCGTGACGATGACGGTCTCGCTGACGCCGACGGTGAACTGACCGAAATCCCGCATTGCGACCGGGAGGTGGAACGTCATGCCAGGGCGCAATTCCGTGGTCACGCCCGTGTACAGGCTGAGCACGCCCCCCTCGCCCCAATCGGGCGCAAAGGCGATGCCGATGCTGTAACCGACACGCTTCTTGAAGTTCTCGGTGTAGCCGGCGCGATCGATGATCCGCTGACAGGCCAGATGCGGCGCCTCGCAGGGCGCGCCCGGCTTGATCGCCTCGAGCGCTGCGGAAAGCCCATCCTGACAGGTCTTCTCCATGTCGATCGCGCGCTGCGGCATGGCACCAATCCAGGCGCTGCGCATCAGCGCCGCGTGGTAGCGATCATGGCTGGCGGCCATTTCCAGAAACGCGGGATCGTTCGCGCCGATCCGTCCACGTCGCCAGGTGCCGTGGGGCACGCCGGAGCGGCGGCCGACGGAGACCAGTGGCTCCATGCCGACATATTCGGAGCCCGCGGCGATCGACGTTCCCACCATCGCAGAGACGAGGTCGTTCTCGCTCGCCCCACACTTGACCGCGCCGAGGCCGGCGCGCATGCCGGCCTCGACATAGGATGCGGCGGTGGCGATCTTCTCGAGCTCGGCCGCCGACTTCACGATGCGAAGCTGCTCGATGATGCCGGCGCCATCGTGCAGTATCCCAAGCTTGTCCTGGAGCGCTTCATAATTCGCCACAGGCAAGAACCAGCCGCGCTTGTCGATTGCGATGCGCTTCGATGCCCAGCCGCGGTCCTTGATGACATTGACCAGGAAGTTCACCGGCTGATCGCCGTCCTGGTAGACTTGCGCATTGGCGATGAACGTGTTCGCGATGAAGTTGAAATATTCGAGCTGCCGGACGACGAAGGCCGGCTCGCCCTCGACCGGCAGGACCAGCGCTTGAAATGTGTAGTAGCCCGGCGTCTGCTGACCCGTGAGGTAGAAGATGTTTTCGGGCCCGGTGACGACCACGACGTCGATGCCGGCCTTCGCAAGAAGTGCGCGGGCACGAGCGACCCGTCCATCATATTCCTGCTTCGGGAACGCTGATTCAGAGCCCTGCTGGACGGCGTCGCTAGTCATAGCTGTAGTCTCCGATGAGCTTGGTGGTGGCGGCGTCGAACTTGACGCCGAGGCCAGGGGCGCGCTCCGCATGGATGGCCCCGTCGGTGTAGGAGATGCCTGAAACCGGATCATTGACGAGCCCGTCGGCGCCATAGAGCTCGGCGAATTCAGGCCTGGTCGCGCAAGCGACGTGCAGCGCCGCCGCAGTGGCAGCGGCGCCCTCGTTCATCTGACCGATCATGAAGGGTACGCCGGCCTCGCAGAGCTTCCGCGCGGCCGCAACGGTCGGCGCGATGCCGCCGAGCTTCACGAGCTTGAGATGCGCAAAGACCCGCCCGCGATAAGCGCACACATTTGCGATATCACTGGTCGTGGCGATGCTCTCGTCGAGCATCACGGGAACAGGGCTCTTCCGCGCGAGCTCATCGATGCTTGCCCAGTCGCCGGCCGGCACCGGCTGCTCGACATAAGCGAGATCATACGCGGCGAGCGCCTCCAGCTTGGCCAGCGCCTCATCGGCCGTCCAGCGTCCGTTCGCGTCCGCGGCAATCTTCACCCGTCCGCCGAAGCGCTGGCGCAGGGCCGCGACACGTCGCAGATCCTCGGCAAAATCGCCGACGGCGATGCGTACCTTGAGATCGGCATAGCCGCGATCGACGTAAGCCTGGGCCTTGGCAAGAAAGTCTTCGTGCGAGGACCAGAAAAGAGTCTGGTTGGTCTTGCAGGTCACATCCCCGTTCGGCGCGCCAAGCCAGGCGGCCAGGGTCTTGCGCTCGCGGCGCGCGACCAGATCGTGCAACGCGCAATCGATCAGCGTGCGGACCGGCGCGATGTATGGCACCTCCCAGAGCGTCATCATCGCGATCAGATCGAGCGGATCGCGCCGCCAGTCGATGTCGCGAACTGCGGCGACGACCGACTCCACCACGGTCCTCTCATCATAGCCGTTGAGGTAGGCGATGTTGGCTCTCACCTCGCCGACGCCCACCGTCTCGCCGTCGTCGAGCCGCAGGTAGATCTCCTTCAGGGCGGGAATGCTGCCCGACGAGGCGGTGTGCAGGACGAGCCCGCCGCCATAGTGCAGATCGGCCAAATGCAGTGAGACGCGCAAGACGCTCGGGTCCTAGTTGCGCAGCATGGCTTTGGCCACGTCGCGATAGATCAGGCTGGCGGTGATGAATTCATCGACGGGAACGAACTCGTCGGGTTTGTGAGCAACGGCGAGATCGCCCGGACCGATCACGGTCCCCTGCGCACCAACACCAGCGAAATGCACGAGGTCGCAGGCGCCCTGGAAGCCGAACGGACCCGGCTTGGTCACACCGTGGGCACGGCTGGCAGCAAGGCTCGCCTGCACGATCACGCTGTCCTGCGCCGTCTCCGTCGCCCCGCCTGTCGTCGCCTTGTAATCGACGACCTCGGCACGCAGCCCGAAACGCTCGCGCGCGACCGCGAGAAGATCGTCGATCTCGCGCTTCACGGCGCCCTCGTCCTCTCCCGGCACCATCCGCCGATCGAGCAGCAGATCGCAGGCACCGGGCAGCACGTTGTCGGCGTGGCCGCCATTGATCCTCGTAACCGTGAGGCTGGCCGCTCCGACCAGCGGATGGCTGCGGTGACGGACGACCTTGTCGTGATGCTCGGCGACGAGGCCCAGCAACTCGCCAGCTCGGTAGATCGCGTTCTCACCGAGATGCGGCGTTCCGGAATGCGCCGAGACGCCGTACACCCGCACAACTGGCCGCAAGCTGCCCTTGTGCGCGGAGAAGACGGCGTTCGACGTCGGCTCGCCGATCACGGCAGCGTCGATCCTGGGATGGTTCGCGGCATAAAATTTGGCGCCTTCGCTGGCGATCTCTTCGTCGGCCACAAAAACGCCAAGCAGCGTTCCCGACCATGCCGTACGATCGTCTGCCAGCATGCGCATGGCTTCCAGCATGGCGGCCAAAGGCCCCTTGCAGTCGCAGGCGCCTCGGCCGTAGAGCCGGCCATCCTTCTCGATCAGGCCAAAGGGATCCGAGGCCCACCCCTCGCCGGCAGGCACGACATCCATATGGGTGTTGAAGGCGAAGACGGGGCCGGCGCCATTCTCGAGCCGCGCGACCACGTTGACCCGTCCCGGCTTGTACTCCTGAACCGTGACACCGAAGCCGCCGCCGACCAGCAGATCACGCAGATACTCCGCCGCAGGCGCCTCGTGACCAGGAGGATTTTGCGTGTCGATCGCAATGAGCCTTGCGAGCTCGCGCTTCATGCGGGCGACATCGGGAGAAGTGGACATCGACGGGCTCCGGATATCGGGGTCAGTGAAGGATCTGATCGAGAAAGCGGCGCGCGCGGTCGTTGACGGTGCCGCCGAAGAACTGGTCGCTCGGCGCGCTCTCGATGATCTCGCCGCTTTCCATGAATACGATCCTGTCCGCGGCGCGCTTGGCAAACCCCATCTCATGGGTGACGACGATGCTCGTCATGCCCTCGGCACTGAGGGTCGTCATGACATCGAGCACCTCGCGGATCATTTCCGGATCGAGCGCGGAGGTCGGCTCATCATACAGCATCAGCTTCGGCCGCATCGCGAGCGCGCTGGCAATGGCGACGCGCTGCTGCTGGCCGCCGGACAGCTCGTCCGGAAAGGCATCCGCCTTCTCGGGAATCTGCACCTTGCGCAGGAGATCGACCGCGATGTCATGGGCATCGGCGCGGCTCATTCCCAAAATCTTCACCGGCGCCAGCATGACGTTCTCGGCCGCCGAGAGATGAGCGAACAGCTCGAAATTCTGGAACACCATGCCGATCTGCCGGCGCAGCAGATGCGCGGTGCGGCGGGCGCGCGTGATGTTCTCGCCTTCGAAGAAGATGTCGCCGCTGTCGACCGTCTCCAGCAGGTTGACGCAGCGCAAGAGCGTCGACTTGCCGGACCCTGATGGTCCGATCACGACGAGCGTCTCCGACGGATCGACCGTCAGCGTGCAGGTCTTCAGGACCTGCGTCGCACCAAAGCTCTTGTTGATGCCGACGATTTCGAGAAGATGCTGCATCCTCGCTACCGTACAGCCAGCGCCTTCGAGGTCCCGAGCATCCGTTCGGTCAGCGTCAGCCGCCGCATCCGCTGCCGCTTCTTCGGGTCGAGCACGGTCTCCAGCAGGATTTGCAGGCCCATGAAGGCCGTGGTCATCGCGAGATAATAGATGCCGGCGGCGGTCAACGCCTCGAAGTAGCGGAAGTCGGCGCTCGCCGTCTGGTTCGCGACCAGCAGCAGCTCTTCCACCGCAATCACCGAGACCAGCGCGCTGAGCTTCAGCATGCCGATCATCTGGTTGCCGATCGGCGGCAGCACGATCCGGGCGGCCTGGGGGATCACGACGTAGCGCATCATCTCGGTTCGGGTCATGCCGAGCGCGAGGCCGGCGGTACGCTGGCCTTTCTTCACGGCCTGAAGCCCCGAACGCAGGATCTCCGCCATGTAGGCGCCCTCGTTCAGCGACAATGCCAGCACCGCGCACACGAAGGCCGAAAGCCTGATGCCGAAGGACGGCAGCACGTTGTAGATGAAGATGATCTGAAACAGCACGGGCGTGCCGCGGAACAGCCAGAGATAGGCCAGCGTGACGACGGTGCCGATCCGGGTCTGGCTCTCCTGGATCAACGCAAGCACGAGGCCGATCAGGACGCCGAAGACCAGCGAGGCGACCGTCAGCAGCAGCGTCATCTCCGCGCCGCGCAGGAAATTCGGCGATGTGAGGTACTTCAGGACGAGTTCGATGGACACCTGAGGGCTCCCTTAGTCGAACAGCGACACCGAGGCAGGAAATTTCCAGGTTTCAATCAGCTTCTTGTAGGAGCCGTCGGCAACGATCTCCTTCAGCGCGGCCTCGACCGCCGATTTCATCGCGCTGTCGCCCTTGCGCACGGCCATGCCGATCTGCGTGTTGGCCTCGAACTCCGGGCCCGCCACGGCGTAGACGCCGGGCACCTTGTCCATCAGTTCGACCACACCAGGCGTGGAATTGAACAGGACATCGGCCCGCCCCTGCCGGAGCGTCAGCGCCGAATCCTGCGCGGTCGGCAGCGTCATCACGTTGATGGCGGCGAGCCCCTTGTCGCGGCAGCGCTTGTCGTCCTGGCGCGCGTAGGTTTCCTGGATGCCGCCAAGCGTGACGGCGATGGTCTTGCCGCAGAGGGAATCGTCGCGACCGGTGATCTTGGCGGGATTGCCCGCCTGCACCACGACGAGCGTGCCGATCTTCAAATAGGGGACGAAGTCCACCTGAGCCGCACGCTGCTCGTTGATGTACATGGCCGAATTGATGATGTCGGCGCGGCCGCCTTGCAGCGCGACGATCAGCCCCTTGAACTCCATGTTCATCGGCTTGGCCTCGACGCCGAGCTTCTTGCTCAACAGGCCGATCATGTCGATGTCGAAGCCGGAGAGCTTGCCGTCTTTCTGAAATTCGAACGGCGCGAAGGTGCCGGCAACGCCGTAGGTCAGCGCGCCCTTTTCGACCAGCGTGGCCGACGAGAGGTCGGCCGCCATCACCGATCCGGACAGGCAAAGCGACAGGATTCCGCAGGCAAGGCGTAAACGAGACATGGGGTACCCCTGTGGCTTGATTGTTTTATTGTTGGCTAATATACAATCTTTGCCACCTTTTGCGTCAAGCCTGATCCGCGGGCATCCCTGTCTAAGCTTTAGTCATATCGGTTTTGACCGGGATCGCAGCTCAAGCCATTGTATCGTAAGCAACAACTCGTACTTCAGGACGGATCCCAGAGCCTCCCGCCATGGCGCGGTCCACCCAGCAAACCCGATTTCGCCTCGCCAACCAGATTCTGGATGTCATCAGGGACGCCAAGCTGGAGCCCGGCCACCATCTGCGCGAGCAGCAGCTCGCCGATCTGATCGGCGTCTCGCGGACCCCGATCAGGTCGGCGCTGGACCTGCTTGCCGAGCGCGGCATTGTCGAGACGCGGAAGAACCATGGCTTCTTCCTGCGCAAGCCATTCGATTCACTGCATCGCATCGAGATCGAGGTCCCGTCGACGGCGGAGGAGAAGCTCTACGCAAAGCTGGTTCGCGATCGGCTCGAGCATCGTATTCCCAATTCCATCACCCAGAGCGAAATTGCCCGCCGCTACGCCGTGGACCGCGTCGCGCTGGCGCGCACCCTCTCCCGTCTTGCCGAAGACGGACTGATCGCACGCAAGCAAGGGCATGGCTGGGCGTTCCTGCCGACGCTCGACTCCCTCGTCTCGCTGCGCGCCAGCTACGAATTTCGTCTGACGATCGAGCCCTCGGCCTTTCTGCTCACGACTTTCAAGCCGGATCTCGCCGCCATCGAACGGATGCGCCTGCAGCACCTTTACCTGGTCTCGCACCCCGACATCGCATCGGTCTCCAGCACGCAATTGTTCGAGACGGACGCCGCATTTCACGAGATGTGCGCCGAGTTCTGCGGCAACGCATTTTTCGCCCAGGCGGTCCAGTACCAGAACAGGCTTCGACGCCTGCTCGAATTCGGCAGCTATTTCGACAGCCGCCGTGTCCGCGAATGGTGTCGCGAGCACCTCGCGATCATCGAGGCCATTGCCGACGGCGACGCTCCGCTGGCCTCGACCCGCATGCGCGCGCATCTGGAACAGGCATTTCTCGTCGCGCGGACCGCAGCGTCGTGACGGAAGAGCCGCCCGTCAGGTCCTGAATGGCCTTTCGTTCACGGAAACGCCAGCCGCCCCGTCTGGATCGCCCACATCACGCTGGTCAGCGTGACCACCGACGCGAAGGTCCCGAGCAGCACGGCGACGGAGGCGGATTCGATCCAGGCATCGTTCTGCCGCGCGATGACGAACACGTTCAATGCCGGCGGCAGCGAGGCCATCAGCACGGCGGTCGCGGCCCAGGGCTGCGCGAACGGGCCGAAGGCCAGCATCAGGCCGAACGCTGCGAGCGGATGGATCAGGAGCTTCACCGCGATCACGCCCGGCACCTCCCACGGCACGCGGTCGAACGGACGAAGCGCCACCGTCACGCCGAGCACGAACAGCGCGGTCGGCGCGGCTGCGTTCTGGAGGAAGGTGATGGTGCGGTCGAGCGCGACCGGCAGCTCGATATGGAGCGCGGCCACCGCGGCGCCAAAGCACGCCGACATGATCAGCGGGTTGAGCACAATCTGCTTCAGCACGACGCCGAAGGCATGCACGATCGAGGGATGGTCGCGGTCGGAGAGCTCGATCAAGAGCGGCACGATCGTGAACAGGAAGATGCTGTCGCAGCAGAAGATCAGCGCCGTCGGCGCCGCCGCCTTGGTCCCGAGCACTGCGAGCGCGAGCCCCGGCCCCATGTAGCCGATATTGCCGTAGCCGCCGGAGAGACCAGCGAGCGTCGCCTCGCGCAGGCTCAGCCGTCCCAGCACCTTGCCAACGACCAGCGCCAGGGTGAATGCCGCCACCGTCGACAGCGTGGTCGCGATCAGGAACGGCGGGTTGTTCAGCTCCGCAAACGGCGTCTTCGACATGATCGCGAACAGCAGTGCCGGCAGCGACACGTAGAGCAGGAAGAAGTTCATCCAGGCGAGGCCTGATTCCGGCAGGGCCTTGACCTTGCCGCAGGCGAAACCAACGAAGATCAGGCCAAAATAAGGTAGAGCCAGATTGAGGATATCGACCATTGATGAAGTGTTTTCTGAAGACTTGGGGGCTATCCGCCCCTTACGCGAAGGTTAATTCCCGCTAAGGCCACTAGCATCGGCCACAATCCTGGTCTATCGACGAGGGATGATTAAAGCGAGGACCGCCAAATTCCAGATCGGACAGGTCGTCCGCCACCGGATCTTCTCGTTCCGGGGCGTGATCTTCGACATCGATCCGGAATTCAACAACACCGAGGAGTGGTGGCTGTCTATCCCTGAGGAGGTGCGGCCCCACAAGGACCAGCCGTTCTACCACCTGCTCGCGGAGAACGCGGAGTCCGAGTACGTCGCCTATGTCTCCGAGCAGAACCTGCTGCCGGACGATTCCGGCGAGCCGGTCCGGCATTCCCAGGTCGCCGAGATCTTCATCAAGGACAAGACCGGCGGCTACCGCCCGCGCAATCCGTCGCTGAATTGAAGTTTCGCCGCCGACAATGCGGCCATTAAAAAAGGCGCTCGAATGAGCGCCTTTTTTCATGTCCGGGATTTGGTCCCAATTATTTCTGACCCGCCGGCGGTGCGCCGGGCGGCGTGCCCTGCTGCTCAAGCTTCTTGCGCTGCTCGTCGGCCTTCTTCTGAAGCTCTTCCTGGAGCTTCTTCTGGGTTTCCTCGAACACCTTCGGATCGGTCGGCGGACCGTCATAGGCCTTCTGGAATTCGCCGGCGAGCGGCAGCGGCAGGGTCAGCGGTGCGCCGTTGGCGTTGATCGCCTGGACAACGAGATTCTGGCCCTTCTTCATGCTGTTGATGAGCTCGGGCGTCGCCTCGTAGTCGGACATGCAGCCGTTCTGGAAGCAGATCACATAGGGCTGCTGCAGCGGCGCGTTGCTGTCCACGATGATGCGGGTGCCGTGCACGAGCTGCATGCCGAGCGGCAGCGTCACGCGCAGGATCTTCTTGGGCTCGCCTTCCGGCTCGATGATGACGGCGGCGATGACCGGCTGGCCCGATTCGATGCGGCCGTCCTTACCGGTGAAGCAGACCTGCTTGGCGTTGGCGTCCTGGCCCTTGAGGCAGAACTTGGTCCAGGGGGCGTAGATCAGCTGGATCTGCTGGTCGGCGGGCTGGGCCGCGCCCTGCTGCGCCGGGGCGCCTTGCGCAGGAGCCTGCTGGGCCGGCTGCGCCTGGGCGGGCGCCGGAGCCTTGGGGGCAGCCTTCGGAGCCGCCGCCTTCGGGGCCGGAGCGGCCTTGGGCGCGGCGGGCGCGCCGGGGGCCGGCGCCGGGGTCTGGGCTTCGGCGGCAAACGGGACGGCCAACGCCGTCGCCGTCAACAAGGCGAGAAGTCGCCCGCGCGGCCGGACGGACGCGGCCAAGTAACAGAAATTCATTGCGGAAAACCCTTTCTGAACGGGAAGTGCCCGAACCGCTCCGAAGCGCCGAACCTGGCCGCCTTGGGCGCGGCTCTCTCCCCGTCAATTGAGGCGGATAAGTGACGGGCTCGACGCTCTTGCGCGATCGGGTGCCTTCTTAGCGTGGCCGACGAAAAGATCAATGCCGACAACCATGTTTGGCCACATCCGCAGCTGCATCCGGTGAAATTCCCTGTGATAGGATTCAGGCTTTACCGGTCCTCGAATCAACGTGTGCCGATGTTCATGTTCCAGCGCCTCGTCGAGGGCCCCGGTCTCCGCCTCTGCGCGCTTGCCCTTGCGCTCGCTTGCGCGCTCACTTGTGCGCTCACTTGGGGCCTGTCGGCGGGTGCTGCACGGGCCGAGGAAGCCCATGCCATCGCCATGCACGGCAAGCCGGCGATGCCCGCCGATTTCACCCACATGCCCTATGCCAATCCCGAGGCCCGCAAGGGCGGCCGGCTGACCTGGGGCATTCTCGGAACCTTCGACAGTCTCAATCCCTTCATCGTGAAGGGATTGGCGGTGCAGCCGATCCGCAGCTACGTCGTCGAGAGCCTGCTCGCGCGCGGCCAGGACGAGCCGTTCACGCTCTACGGCCTGCTCGCCAAGACCGTCGAAACCGACGACGACCGGACCTTCGTCACGTTCCGCCTAGATCCCCGCGCCCGCTTCTCGGACGGAAAGCCGGTGCTGGCCGAGGACGTGCTGTTCTCCTGGCAGTTGCTGCGCGACCACGGCCGTCCCAACCACCGGCAATATTACGCCAAGGTCGCGAAGGCCGAGGCGCCCGACGCCCTCACCGTCCGCTTCGACCTCACTGGCGCCAACGACCGCGAACTGCCGCTGATCCTCGGCCTGATGCCGATCCTGCCGAAGCACGCGGTCGATGTCGCGACCTTCGAGGAGACGACGCTGACGGGGCCGGTCGGCTCCGGCCCCTACCGCGTCACGGCGGTGAAAGCTGGCGCCAGCGTGACGCTGACGCGCAATCCCGACTATTGGGGCCGCGACCTCGCCATCAATCGCGGGCTCAACAATTTCGACGAGATCAGGCTCGACTATTTTCGCGAGGCCAACGGCCAGTTCGAGGCCTTCAAGCGCGGCCTCTACGATTTCCGCGTCGAGCACGAGCCCTTGCGCTGGCACGACGGCTACGATTTTCCGGCCGCCAGGAGCGGCGAGGTGATCCGCGACACCGTCAAGCCCGGCGTGCCGCAGCCTTCCGAATTCCTGGTCTTCAACACGCGCCGCCCGGTCTTCGCCGACATCCGGGTGCGGAAGGCCCTGACGCTGCTGTTCGATTTCGAGCTGGTCAACCGCAACTATTTCTTTGGCCTCTATTCGCGCGTCGCCGGCTATTTCGCCGGCTCGGAGCTGTCGGCCTATGGCAGGCCTGCGGATGCGCGCGAGCGCGAGCTGCTCAAGCCGTTCGCCGCGCAGATCCCGCCCGAGATCATGGACGGCAGCTACCGCCTGCCCGTGACCGACGGTTCGGGCCGCGACCGCACCACGCTGCGCGCCGCGCTGAAGCTGTTGTCGGAAGCCGGCTACGATCTCGACGGCACCGTGCTGCGCAGTCGCGCGACCAGAGCGCCCTTCACCTTCGAGATCATGGTCACGACCCGCGACCAGGAGCGCATCGCGCTCGCCTTCCAGCGCGACCTCAAGCGCGCCGGCATCGAAGCCAGCGTGCGCGCGGTCGATCCCGTGCAATTCGACCAGCGCCGGCTCGGTTACGAGTTCGACATGATCCAGAACCGCTGGGACCAGTCGCTGTCGCCCGGCAACGAGCAGTATTTCTATTGGGGCAGCGCTGCCGCCGACAATCCGGGCACCCGCAACTACATGGGCGCCAGGGATCCCGCCATCGACGCCATGATCGGCGCTCTGCTGGAGGCCCGTGAACATACGGAATTCGTCTCGGCGGTTCGCGCGCTCGACCGGGCCCTGATTGCGGGCTGCTACACAATCCCGCTGTTTAACGTATCCGAGCAATGGATCGCGCGCTGGAATCGGATAGAACGGCCAAAGGCCACCGCGCTGTCCGGCTATCTTCCGGAGACCTGGTGGTCGAAGGGTGAGCCTCAAGCGACGCAAACGAAGTGACGCCGTGAACCAGCCAGCCGTATCGCCGACGCTCGACACGCTGTTTCAGCGCACGCTGATGCGGCAGCCGCACGCGACCGCTCTGCTCGATCCGCTCAACAAGCCGCGCGTGACCGGGCATCAGCCGCGGCGGATGAGCTATGCAGAGGCCGACACCGCCATCGAGGCACTGTCGGCCCATTTCGTCGAATCGGGCCTGCCGGCCAATTCCGTCATCGCGATCCAATTGCCCAATACGGTCGAGTTCGTGCTGACCGTGCTCGCCGCGCATCGCGCCGGTCTCGTCGTCGCCGTGCTGCCGCTGCTGTGGCGGCATGCGGAGCTGACCGCGGCGCTCAACCGCACCGCGGCGCGCGCCATCGTCACCATGAGCACGGTCGACGGCGTCAGCTATGCCGACCTCGCGATGCACGCCGCCGCCGAGGCGTTCTCGATCCGTCATGTCTTCGGTTTCGGAGGCGACCTGCCCGAAGGCATGGCCTCGCTCGACGACGTCCTGGCCCGCCCGCCCGGCACCACGCGCGCCGTGATCCAGGACGGCCGCAAGGCGGCGATGATTTCCTTCGACGTCACGGCGGAGGGCTTTCGCCCGGTGCCGCGGCCGCATTTCAGCCTGATCGCCGGCGGTCTTGCCATGTCGCTCGAAGCCGACGTGAAGCAGGGCGCAACATTGATGGCGGCGTTCACGCCGATGTCGTTTGCTGGCCTCGCCTCCTCGCTCGCGGTGTGGCTGCTGTCGGGCGGCACGCTGGCGCTGCATCATCCGTTCGAGAACGACGTGCTGGAGCAGCAGATCAACGAGCACGAATGCGAGGTGCTGATCGCGCCGGCGCAGCTCGCGCTGCGGCTCGGCGATGCCGACCTCGCGGCGCGGATGCCGACATTGCGCAACATCATCGGGCTTTGGCGCGCGCCGGAGCAGGTGGCGGCGAGCGATGCCTGGATCGCGCCGCATGCGCCGCTCACCGACGTCTATCTGTTCGGCGAGGCCGGATTGTTCGGCGCCCGCCGCGGCGAGGACGGCATGCCGGTGCCTGTGATGCCGGGACCGCACGGCGCGCCGCGCGAACAGGCAGGCTCCTCCATCGCCGGCGAGATCCTGCTGACGCCGAGGGGCACGCTTGGCCTGCGCGGTGCGATGGTGCCGATCGCGGCCTATGCCCCGCCGCAGCCGGTCGGCGAGACGCTGATCGCACAGCCGCCGCGCGATTATGTCGACACCGGCTATGCCGCGCGGCTCGACCGGCCGAGCGGTGCAATCTGCATCACCGCGCCGCCCTCCGGCATCATGGCCGTCGGCGGCTACCGTTTCCTCTCCAACGACCTCCAGGAATGGGCGCGCCGGCTCGGCCAGGGCGCCCTTCTCACCGCACTGCCCGACCGCCTCTCCGGTCACCGGCTGGCAGGGCGGGCCCAGGACAATGCCCGCGCCCGCGAGGCGCTCAGCGAGCTCGGGCTTAACCCTCTGATGGTCGAGGCTTTTCGCGACCGCTCCGGGCCGGCTTGAGCACAGTTTCGCCGGCTCCGTTGACGCCGCATTAAGGCGGCCAATCTAGATTGCGCGGCACCTGTTGCGTGATCAGAGCTTTTCGATGTCCCAGGCGGGCCCGATCCTGTTTGTGTCCAATGCCGAGCGCCCCGCCTTCGTTGCGGCGCTGGACGAGGCCCGTCTCTTCCCCGTGGTCGATACCGACTGGGCCAGCGCGACGCGCGCGGTCGAGCAGGTGCAGCCGGCCGCGGTGCTCGCCGCGATGCACAGCGGACATGAGCCGCATCTGGCGCTGCTCGCCAGGAAGATCGCCGACCAATCGCCCTACCTTCCCTTCGTGGCCCTGGATGCTGCGGGCACGCTGCCGCACAACGCCCTGCCCTTCGCGTCGCGCGGCGGCCAGCCCGACCGTCTGAGCGCGCGACTACGCGCTGCGCTCCGCGTCCGCACCCTGCATTCGACCGTGCTTCGCCGGCTGCCCGAGGCGAAGGTCACGCTGCCCGAGGGCGACCCCTCGCGCGATGCCACCGTGCTGCTGATCGGCCGCGGCGCCGCTTATCCCGCACTCTCCGTCGCACTCGGCGAGCGCGTCGGCGTGGTCGGCGCGCTCTCGATCGAGGCCGCGGCGAAGCATCTCAACACCCGCGACATCGACGGCGTCGTGCTCGCCGAAGGCTTTACCGCGCGCGTGACCGATGCCTTCCTCACGGTGCTCGCCGAGGACACCCGCTTCCGCACCCTGCCCGTAGTCGTCACCGCGCACCAGATCGTGCAGAGCTACGACCTGCCCAATCTGGAGCTGATCGCGGGCGAGCCGGCGAGGATCGCCGCCAACGCGCTGCCGCTGATCCGCCAGCATGCGATGGAGGCCCAGCTGAGCCGCACGCTGCGCTCGATCGATGCCGGCGGCTGGCTCGATCCGCGCAGCGGCCTGCTCACCACGGAAGCCTTCGCCCGCGATTTTGCCAAGGCGGTCGAGCAGACGCAGGCCCGCGGCGGCGGCCTGTCGGTGGCACGTTTCGCCTTCGATCCCAACAATCCCCGCGCCCAGCTCGATGCGGCACGCATCCTCAGCCGCCTGATGCGGCAGATGGATTTTGGCGCGGCCCAGAAGGACGGTTCGGTCATCGTCGTGTTCGCCGAGACCGACTTCCGCACCGCGCACATGATCGCGCGCCGGCTGTCGGCGGTGATGCGGCATACGTCGAACGGCAAGCACGAGATGCGCAGCGATCCCGTCATCAGCGTCGACTCGCTATCGCCGTCGGATACGGCGCGGTCGTTGCTGGCCCGGCTGTCGGCCGACGCGTCAAGGGCGGCGTCGTAGTCACGACCTCGCTGCCGTAGGGTGGGCAAAGGTGCACTTGCGCCGTGCCCACCATCTCTTTCTGATCACAACGAATGGTGGGCACGCTTCGCTTTGCCCACCCTACGAGATCTCGCTTCGCCGCTACGCCGCCTTCTTGCTCTCCGCGAGCTGGGCCAGCTGGCGCATGATCTCCGTTGTCCCGACGAGGCGCTCCTCCGGTGTCTCCCAATCCTGCAGGAACACCACCTTCATGTCGGGCCGCACCTTGGCGGCCTGGCCGTAGCTGCGGATGAAGGTCACCAGACGATCGGGATAGGCGAAGGAATTGTCGCGGAAGACGATGACGGCGCCCTTCGGGCCGGCGTCGATCTTCTCGACATTGGCCCTGCGGCAGAACGCCTTGATCGCGGCGACCTTGAACAGGTAGCGCACCTCGTCGGGCAGCACGCCGAAGCGGTCGCGCATCTCCGCGCCAAAATTCTCGATCTCCTCCTCGGTGTCGAGATCGGCGAGGCGCCGGTACAGCGACAGCCGCACCGAGAGGTCGCTGACGTAATCCTCCGGAATGAGCACGGGCATGCCGATGGTGATCGACGGCGACCAGCGGTCGGCGGCGGGCTCTGAGACGCCGGCCTTGAGGTTGACGATCGCCTCCTCCAGCATCGATTGATAGAGCTCGAAGCCGACCTCCTTGATGTGCCCGGACTGCTCCTCGCCGAGCAAATTGCCGGCGCCGCGGATGTCGAGGTCGTGCGAAGCGAGCTGGAAGCCAGCGCCCAGCGTCTCCAGCGATTGCAGCACGGTGAGCCGGCGCTCGGCCTGCGCCGTGATCTTCTGCTGCGCCGGCAGCGTGAACAGCGCGTAGGCGCGCAGCTTCGAACGGCCGACGCGGCCGCGGAGCTGATAGAGCTGGGCGAGGCCGAACATGTCGGCGCGGTGCACGATCAGCGTGTTGGCGTTGGGGATGTCGAGACCGGACTCCACGATGGTGGTGGACAGCAGAATGTCGAACTTGCCGTCGTAGAACGCGGTCATGATGTCCTCGATCACGGCGGGCGGCATCTGGCCGTGCGCGACCGCGACCTTCATCTCCGGCACGTTCTTGTCGAGGAAGTCCTTGACCTCGGCGAGATCGTCGATGCGCGGCACCACGTAGAACGCCTGGCCGCCGCGATAGCGCTCGCGCAGCAGGGCTTCGCGGATCATCAAGGGATCGTGCGGCGCGACGAAGGTGCGGACCGCGAGGCGGTCGACCGGGGGCGAGGCGATGATCGAGAGCTC
The DNA here is from genome assembly GCF_018130765.1 of Bradyrhizobium iriomotense. Taxonomy (GTDB): domain Bacteria; phylum Pseudomonadota; class Alphaproteobacteria; order Rhizobiales; family Xanthobacteraceae; genus Bradyrhizobium; species Bradyrhizobium iriomotense_A. The sequence continues at coordinate 23,801 of NZ_JAFCJZ010000001.1, read as the reverse complement.
GCGGACGCCGGTGAGAGCCAACTGCAGCGTGCGCGGGATCGGCGTTGCCGACAGCGTCAGCACATGCACCTCGGAGCGGAGCGCCTTGAGACGCTCCTTGTGGGTGACGCCGAAATGCTGCTCCTCGTCGACGATGACGAGGCCGAGGTCACGGAACTTTATGGCCTTGCCGAGCAGAGCATGGGTGCCGACGACGATATCGACCGAACCGTCGCCGATGCCCTTCTTGACCTGGTTCAGCTCCTTGGTCGCGATCAGGCGCGAGGCCTGCGCCACGTTCACTGGAAAGCCCTTGAAGCGCTCGGTGAAGGTTCTTGCGTGCTGGCGCGCGAGCAGCGTGGTCGGCACCACGACGGCGACCTGCTTGCCTTCGAGTGCAACGGCGAACGCCGCACGCAGCGCCACCTCGGTCTTGCCAAAACCGACATCGCCGCAGATCAGACGGTCCATCGGACGGCCAAGCTCGAGGTCCTTCAGGGTGGATTCGATCGCCCCTAGCTGGTCCTCGGTCTCATCATAGGGGAAGCGCGCGCAAAACTCGTCATAGAGGCCCTGCTGCACCGGCAGTTTCGGCGCCTCGTGCAAGTGGCGCGCGGCAGCGATCTTGATCAGCTCGCCGGCGATCTCGCGGATGCGGTTCTTGAGTTTCGCCTTGCGGGTCTGCCAGCCGGAGCCGCCGAGGCGATCGAGCTCGACCGTGGTCTGGTCCGAGCCGTAGCGCGACAGCAGCTCGATGTTCTCGACCGGGAGGAACAGTTTTGTCTCGGCGGCATAATGCAGCTCGAGGCAGTCATGCGGCGCGCCGGCGACGTCGAGGGTCTGCAGGCCGATGAAGCGGCCGATGCCATGCTCGACGTGAACGACGATGTCGCCGGCGGCAAGGCTCGTCACCTCCGAAATGAAATTGTCGAGCTTGCGGCTGGCCTTGCGCGGCCGCACCAGGCGGTCGCCAAGAATGTCCTGCTCGCTGATGAGCGCGATCTCGTCGGTCTCGAAGCCGCTCTCGAGGCCGAGCACGGCGAGCATGGTCTCGTTGCGCGGGGTCGCCTGCACCGTGCGCCAGCTGTTGACGCTGGTGGTATGGGCGAGCTTGTGGTCGCGCAGCATCGAATTCATGCGGTCGCGCGAGCCTTCGGTCCAGAGCGCGATCACGACCTTCTTGCGCTGGGCCTGCAGCGCCATGACGTGGCTGACGACGGATTCGAACACATTGACGGTGGTGTCGTTGCGCTCCGGCGCGAAGTCGCGGCCCTTGCGCGCGCCGGCATCGACGACGCTCGTTCCGTCAGTCGGCACCGAGAACGACGTCAGGCGCGCCAGCGGGATCTCGCCAAGGCGCTTGGCCCATTCCTCGTCGGTCAGATACAGCCGGTCGGGTGGCAGCGGCTTGTAGATGGCGCCGCCGCCGGGATGCTCCATCGCCTCGCGGCGGGCCTGGTAGTAGTCGAGGATCTGCTTGAAGCGCTCGCGGACGGCGTCCTCGGCCTGCGGCTCGATCGCAACAGTCGCGCCCTGCAGATAGTCAAACACCGTGTCCATCCGATCCTGGAACAGCGGCAGCCAGTGCTCCATGCCGGGATGGCGACGGCCCTCGCTGACGGCCTCGTACAGCGCATCGTCGCGCTCGGGCGCGCCGAACTCGGCGACATAGCCCATGCGGAAACGGCGGATGGTGTCGGTGACGAGCTGGAATTCGGAGACCGGCACGAGATCGAGCGAGCGCATGTCGAGCAGCGTGCGCTGGGTCTCGGCGTCGAAGGAGCGGATCGATTCCAGGCTGTCGCCGAAGAAGTCGAAACGCACCGGCTGTTCGAGGCCGGCCGGAAACAGGTCGAGAATGCCACCGCGCACGGCATATTCGCCGGGCTCGCGCACGGTGGACGAGCGGTTGTAGCCGTTGTGCTCGAGCCAGGCGACGACGGTGTCCATCGGCACGACATTGCCGGGCGCGACCGACAACGCCTGCGCCGCGACGAGCTCGCGCGCAGGCACGCGCTGCACCACCGCATTCACCGTGGTCAGCACGATCAGCGGCTTGTCGCTGCCGGTGAGCGAGGCCAGCCGCGCCAGCGTGGTCAGGCGCTGGGCGAGAATGCCGCCATGCGGAGAGACGCGGTCATAGGGCTGGCAGTCCCAGGCCGGAAAGGTCAGCACCGGCAGATCGGGCGCAAAGAACCGCAGCGCGCGCTCGAGCTGCTGCATGCGTGCGCCATCGCGGCAGACCACGGCAAGGCTGACCGCCGGCTTCTTTGGCCGCGCCGCGATCGCGCGGGCGAGATCGGAGACAACGAGGCCTTCCGCGCCCTCCGCGACATTGGCAAGCGTCAGCGCGCGGCCGGCCGTGAGCAGCTCGGCCGGCGATTTCATCCCCTGCTTCATGCGCTGCCGTCCGCGATCGGAAACGCCTTGATGCGGGCAAACAGCGCGCCGGTGACGTCGGCCGGCAGCACCTTGTCGCCGGTGATGGCGGCATAGAGGTCGGGATCGTTGACCTCGAGCAGGCGCTCGAGCTCGCCGAGCTCGGCGTCGGACAGGTTGCCGATCTCGGCATCCGCAAAGCGGCCAAGGATCAGGTCCATCTCGCGCGTGCCGCGGTGCCAGCAGCGGAACAGAAGCCGCTTGCGGCGATCATCCAGCCCGCTGCTCGATCGTGTCGTTCCCGTCATGTCTCAAATCCAGTCAAACGCAGAAAGCCCGGACGTGCCGGGCGGGGGTGATATAGCCACTCGGGGTGCCCATGTCAGCCCTCGATTTGTCATGGCCGCCGACCGTATCGGGACGCGAAAAAAGTCGTGGATGCCCGGCACAAAGCCGGGCATGACGGGCCAAAACGATCCTAGATTCGCCTGATGCGCCCCAGCCTGCTCAATCCGCTGTTTGCTCCCGTGACCAGCCTGCCCGGCGTCGGTCCGAAGCAGGACAAGCTGCTGCAGTACCTGCTCAGCCGCAACGAGACGCCGCGGCTGGTCGACCTGCTGCTGCATCTGCCGAGCCAGGTCATCGACCGCCGGGCGCGGCCGAAAATCCGCGACGCGGCCGTTGGAACCATGGTGACGCTGGAGGTCACCGTCGATCGCCATCGCCCGCCCCCGCCGCGTAACGCGCGTGCGCCGTATCTGGTCTATGCCAGCGACGATACCGGCGATGTCGTGCTCACCTTCTTCCGCGCCAAGCCCGGCTATGTCGAAAAACTGCTGCCAATGGGGGAGAAGCGCTACGTCTCCGGCACGCTGCAGATGTATGACGGCATTCCGCAGATCGTGCATCCGGACCGCGTGCTCGACGAGGAGGCGATTGCAAAGCTCTCGGGGATAGATCCGGTCTATCCGCTGACGGAGGGGCTCGCGCTCGGCTCGCTGCGCCGCGCGATCGCGCAGGCGCTGCAGAAGCTCCCCGCCTTGCCGGAATGGATCAGCCCGGAGGTGATGCGCCGCTGCCACTTCCCGCCAATCGCGGAAGCGCTCACGCGCGTGCACCAGCCGGTCGAACTCACGGACATCCTGCCCGACCAGCCGTTCTGGTCGCGCCTCGCCTTCGACGAGCTCCTGGCCGGCCAGCTCGCCCTCGCGCTGATCCGCGCGCAGCTGCGCCGCCCCGCCGGCGTCCGCAATGCCGGCGACGGCCACCTGCGCAACAAGATCATCGACGCCCTGCCCTATGCGCTGACGCTTTCCCAGCGCAACGCCGCGGCAGCCATCGCCGAGGATCTGAAGCAGCCGGTGCGCATGCTGCGCCTGCTTCAGGGTGACGTCGGCTCCGGCAAGACCGTGGTGGCGCTGCTCGCGGCCGCCGCCGTGGCCGAAGTCGGCAAGCAGGCCGCGCTGATGGCACCGACCGAAATTCTGGCGCGCCAGCATATCAAGACCATTGCCCCGCTCGCCGAACGCGCGGGGATGAGGGTCGCAATCCTCACCGGCCGCGAGAAGGGCAAGGAGCGGCGCGAGCTGTTGGCGCAACTTGAAGCCGGCGAGATCGACCTTCTCGTCGGCACCCATGCGCTGATCCAGGACGATGTGATGTTCCACGATCTCGCGCTCGCCGTCGTCGACGAGCAGCACCGCTTTGGCGTGCGCGAGCGCCTCGCATTGACGTCCAAGGGCGAAGCCGTCGACGTGCTGGTGCTGAGCGCCACCCCCATCCCGCGCACGCTGGTGCTGACCTATTTCGGCGACATGGACATCTCCGAGCTGCGCGAAAAGCCCGCCGGCCGTCAGCCGATCGACACCCGCGCGGTACCGATGAGCCGGATCAGCGAGGTCATGGACGGCGTCGGCCGCGCGCTCGAATCCGGCAAGCTGGTTTACTGGATCTGCCCCTTGGTCGAGGAATCCGAAGCCGAGGGTACCGAGCACCTGACCAACGCGACCAAGCGGTTCGAGAGCCTGCAAAAACGTTTCGGCGAGCGTGTCGGCCTCGTCCACGGCCAGATGAAGGGCACCGAGAAAGACCGCGTGATGGGCCAGTTCGCGGCCCACGAGATCGGGCTCCTTGTCGCGACCACAGTGGTCGAGGTCGGCGTCGACGTGCCGGCCGCCACCATCATGGTGATCGAGAACGCCGAGCGCTTTGGCCTTGCCCAGCTGCACCAGCTGCGCGGCCGCATCGGGCGCGGCACGGAGGCCTCGACGTGCATCCTGCTCTACGGCGAGCCGCTCGGCGAGATGTCGAAGGCACGGCTGAAAGTGATCCGCGAGACCACCGACGGCTTCCGCATCGCCGAGGAGGATTTGAAGCTGCGCGGCGAAGGCGACGTGTTAGGGGTGCGCCAGAGCGGCCTGCCCGGCTACCGCATCGCGCGCTCGGAGGTCCACGGCCAGCTCATCACCCAGGCTAGAGACGAGGCGCTGCGCATCCTCAAGGACGACCCCAAGCTGAAGGGCGAGCGCGGCGAGGCGCTGCGGTGCCTGCTGTATCTGTATGAGCGGGACGAGGCGATCCCGCTGATCGGGGCGGGCTAGCTCCCTGCCCTTCGCCGCCCGACCTCGTAGGCCGCCACATGCGCGCGGGCCAGATCCAGCAGCGGCGTGTCGATGCCGAGCGCGCGGGCCCGATTGGCCATATCGCCCAAAATATGCTCCGCCTCGGTGATCGAGCCGCGCTCGATATCGCGCAGCATCGAGGCCTTGAGCGGCGAGTCCAGGGTCGTGAAGAGTTTTCGGTCGAACTCGATGAACGGCGCGCGCGGCTCGAAACCCGACGCCGTCGCAACGGCACAGCATTCGGCGAACAGGCGGAAAATGGACTGCTCGCCGTTCGGCACGGCCAGGATGTCGCCGATACTCGCGCGCATCAGGCAGGTGATGCCGGCAAGTGTGCTGAGCTGGACGAATTTCTCCCACATGTCCTGCATTATCGCTTCGCTGGCGCGCACGTCGATACCGGGGACCTGGAGCAGCGCTTCCAGTGCGAGCGCACGCTCGCTCAGCGCCCCCTCGATCTCGCCGAAGACAATCGTCTGACTGGCCATGAGCTGGACGACACGCCCCTCCGCATCGAGCCCGGCACTGACGTTCGCGAGCCCGCCGAGGACGCGCGCGGCGCCGAACCTTGTGGTCAGGGCGTCGATATGTTTCAGCCCGTTCAGGATGGGCAGGATCATCGTGTTAGCACCGACGGCCGGAGCAAATTGACTCATCGCATCGTCGAGGGAATAGGACTTTACGCCGACAAGCACGACGTCGAACGCCCCCTTGAGATCACTTGCCACAAGAAGCTTCGGCTGCACGGCGAAGTCGCCGTGCGGGCTCACGACCTGCAGTCCGTTCCGCCGCAATTGCTCCGCCCGCTTCTCGCGCACCAGAAAGGTCACGTCGCGGCCCGCTCGGACGAGGCAAGCTCCATAATAGCCGCCAAGCGCCCCCGCGCCGATCACTAACACTCTCATTCGAACTCCCGTTGCAGGGGACTGCGTCCGCAGAACAATAGCAGATGGCCCCCGCGACGTCTCCTCCTCGTCATTGCGAGCGCAGCGAAGCGATCCAGAATCCCTCTGCGGAAAGATTCTGGATTGCTTCGCTTCGCAATGACGATGCGGATGAAGTTCTGCACACGTCAATCAGGCTGACTAGGCCAGATGACTAGGACTTCTTCTGCGCGATACTCGCAGCGAATGCCCTCATCAGCTCCGCATCCAGAGCCTTGCCATTCGCATCCTCCGCGAGGTACTCGAACCAGCGCGCAAAACCCTCATAGATCTGACTGGCCGGGTGATCGGTGCCGAGGAATCCGGAAATCTCCCGCATCTCTGCGACCCAGCGATAGGCTTTCGGAATCATGTCAGGCAGCGCTACTTCGAGCCGCGCCAGAATCGCGGGTTGGCTCAGCGCGAGTTCGTCGCGCAGAGCATCCGCCGCGCCCGCCTTCGTCGCCGCGATCACCATGGCCGAGCCGATGCCGGCGAGGCCCTTGACGATGCCGGCGTAGGACATTTTCAGCGCGGAGGCCGCGCCGACCGGTCCCTCGACGATCCGCACGTCGAGGCCGAGATCCCTGAGCACCGCGACGTCCTTCGCGTACTCGCCGGACATGTAGAAGGCCGGGCTCTTGCCGCCTCGCTGCGGCGGGAATCCGATGATACCGCCGTCGACGAACGGCGCCTGCGCCGAGCCGATAATCTCCTCGATTCTTTGCACGGTGTCGACATTGACCGCGTTGCAGTCGACCACGACCGGCTTCTTCGCGCGCCGGACGATCAGCGCGGCCAGGCGTTCGGCGAGTGCAACGGCTTCGCCCGGTGGCACGATCGAGAGGATGATGTCGGCGTCTGCGATCGCGTCGTCCTCGGCGCCGATCATGCCGGCATCCGCCGCGCGTTTCTGCGTCGCCTCACTCCGCCCCTTCAGCGAGGTCAGCACCCGCGCGCCGTTTTCGCTGAGGCGGCGGGCCACGGCGCTGCCCATGGCACCGGGCGCGAGGATCGCAATGGTCTTTGACATCGTGCACTCCAGGTCGAATTGCGAGCGAGGCGCTCAATTCAACCGGAACACTAGCAGAGGACGAAACTGCTTGCGTGAATGCGGCCATCCAAAACGGGAATGGCCCTACTCCACCTTCGCAGGCTGGGGCTGCAACGTCGTCGAGGCGTTGGCGATGCGCGCGGCATTGGCCATGCCCGCGAGCGCGGCCACCTTCTTCGGGTCGGGCGCCGAGCCAGGCTGCACCACGCCGGCCGACATGATCAGCGTCGCGGCATCTTCGGCGCTGAGATCGACCTCGATGATCTTGCTCTTGGGCACGTAAAAGAAGAAGCCGGTGGTCGGGTTCGGCGAGCACGGCAGGAACACCGAGACATGTTCCTCTCCCGGAAGGCTGCGGGCGATGTCCTCGCTCGGCGACTGCGAGATCAGCACGATCGACCACATCCCGGGCGAAGGAAACTCGACGAGGCCCACTTTGCGGAAGCTCGAGCCCTTGCCCGAGAACAGCGTCTCGAACACCTGCTTCAGGCCGCGATAGATGGCGCGCACCGCCGGGATGCGGCCGAGGAAGGTCTCGCCGACATCGACCAGCGTGCGGCCGATCAGGTTCGCGGCGAGGAAGCCGACCAAGGTCAGCGAGAAGAATGCGACAATCAGTCCCCAGCCGGGGACGCCGTAGGGCAGATAGGTTTCGGGCCGATAGGCCAGCGGCACGAAAGGCCGCACCACGCCGTCGACCCAGGTGACGAACCACCAGACCAGATAGAGGGTGATCGCGATCGGCCCCGTCACGACGAGGCCGGTCAGGAAATAATTGCGGAAGCGGCCCATCAGGCCGGTATGCGGTTCCGGAGCGGGATCAAGCGGCGCGGGGACGTCGTCGCGGGTGGTCATTCGGGTTCCAGGTCAGTCGCTGCACTCAAGCTAGGGTCTTCTAGCAGGTTTTGGAAGAGTGCAGCCCGGTCCCTTCTGCCTATTCCACGGTCACCGATTTCGCGAGATTGCGCGGCTGGTCGACGTCGGTGCCCATGATGACAGCCGTATGATAGGCGAGCAGCTGCACCGGGACGGCATAGACCATCGGCGTGAACGCCGCCGCCATGTCGGGCATGACGATAGTGACGAGGGAATCGACGGTCGCCTCTTCCGCGCCCTTGGCGTCGGTCATCAGGATGATCCTGCCACCGCGGGCGGCGACCTCCTGCATGTTCGAGACGGTCTTCTCGAACACCCGGTCGTAGGGCGCGATGACGACGACCGGCATGGTCTCGTCGATCAGCGCGATCGGGCCGTGCTTGAGCTCGCCGGCAGCATAGCCCTCGGCGTGGATGTAGGAGATTTCCTTCAGCTTCAGCGCGCCTTCGAGCGCAAGCGGGAAGCTGGTGCCGCGGCCCAGATAAAGCACGTCGCGCGACTTCGCGATCTCGCGCGAGAGCTTCTCGATCTGCAGCTCGGTGGTGAGCGCATCCGACATCAGCCGCGGGACCTCGACCAGGCCATGGACCAGCTTGGTCTCGTCCTCGTCGGACAATTCGCCTCTGGCCTTGCCGGCCGCGATCGCAAGATTGGCGAGCACCATGAGCTGGCAGGTGAAGGCCTTGGTCGAGGCGACGCCGATCTCGGGACCGGCCAGCGTTGGCAGCACGGTCTCGCTCTCGCGCGCGATGGTCGAGGTCGGCACGTTGACGACGGCGATCGTGTGCACACCCTCGGCCTTGGCGTAGCGCAGCGCGGCCAGCGTGTCTGCGGTCTCGCCTGACTGCGAGATGAAGATGGCGAGATCGCCCTTGCGCAAGGGCGCCTCACGGTAGCGGAATTCGGAGGCGACATCGACCTCGACCGGCACGCGCGCAAAACGCTCGAACCAGTATTTTGCGACGAAGCCGGCATAGCTCGCGGTGCCGCAGGCGGTGATGTTGATGCGCTGGATAGTCTTGAAGTCGAACGGCAGCTTGACCGGCAGCGCGACGCGCTCGGTGGCCATGTCGACATAGCGCGCTAGCGTGTGGCCGACCACTTCCGGCTGCTCGTGGATCTCCTTGGCCATGAAGTGGCGGTAATTGGCTTTGTCGACCAGCGAGGTCGACGCGGCGTGCCTGATCTTCTCGCGCTGGACGGCGTGGCCATCCTTGTCGAAGATGGTGGCGCTCTTGCGGGTCAGTACGACCCAGTCGCCGTCCTCGAGATAGCTGATCGTGTCGGTGAACGGGCCGAGCGCGATGGCGTCGGAGCCGAGATACATCTCGCCGTCGCCGTAACCGATCGCGAGCGGCGGGCCGTTGCGGGCGCCGATCATGAGATCCTGGTCGCCGGCGAAGATGAAGCCGAGCGCAAAGGCGCCGCGCAGGCGCCCCAGCGCCAGCTTCACCGCTTCCACGGGCTTGTTGCCGCGCGTGAGCAGATCGTCGACGAGATGCAGCACGATCTCGGTGTCGGTCTCGGTGTGGAACACCGTGCCCTTCTTTTCGAGCTCCTCGCGCAGCTCGCGGAAATTCTCGATGATGCCGTTATGGACCACGGCGACGCGCTCGGTCGCATGCGGATGGGCGTTGTTGACGGTCGGCTTGCCGTGGGTGGCCCAGCGGGTGTGGCCGATACCGGTCGTGCCCTTGAGCGGCTCGGCTTCCAGCCGCTTCTCCAGATTCTTCAGCTTGCCCTCGGCGCGGCGGCGCTCGAGATGCTTGCCTTCGAGCGTGGCGACACCCGCGGAGTCGTAGCCGCGATATTCGAGACGTTTGAGCGAATCCACCAATTGCTCTGCAACCGGCTCGCGCCCGAGAATGCCGACAATCCCGCACATGCGGATCAATATCCCCCAAATCGTCGAAAAATCGCCAAAACGACGCGCTCAGTTTTTAGCGAAATTCCGAGGGAACCATATACTCAATAATTATTGCCGATTGAGACAGCATTCGCCTGCACCACGGCAAGCCTGCGTCGATGTGGCTGGCCTTTAACCCCGCACGTTAACTTGTTGTCAACAAGTTTGACCAACGATTCCGGGGTAGGAGAACAAGGCCATGAAAGGCTCATCCGACCGCAAAGGTCTGTCGTCGTTGTATCTGCGTGCCAGTGAGACCTCGGGCACGCACCTCGCCCATTGGCCGCCGCCCCAGCGCGGCAAGGAAAGCAAGCCCGTCTTCGTCAAGCATGTGCAGGGCGAGCCGGCCAAGCGCGCCAAGCCGCGCGGCTGGCGCCTGACCCGCGCCATCTTCTCCGAATTCGCCGACGACGAATAGCCGCGCGCCTCACCACCCCAGCACCAGGGCAAACACGAGAAAGACGACGAACGCCCAGAACGCCAGCCCGGTGACCAGCGATGCGATCTCGGTTGGGCGGGGCTCGCCGACCTGTTCCAGCACCCATCGTCCCGGCGGCTTGATGACGCGCTCGACGAGGAATGAGATCGTCTCGTCGATGAAGTCGTCGTCCATGAGCGCAGCCCTAACAATACCGATCGGGGGCCGGCACTCCGCCGCTCATTTCTCCGGCTTCTTGCCGCCCGTCTTCATCTCGCGATAACGCGCCGCGCCGCCTTCCCGGATGGTCTGCTGGTTGCGCTCCAGCGCCATGGCGTCGTCAGGCACGTCCTTGGTGATCACCGAGCCGGAACCGATATAGGCACCACTGCCGATTTTCACCGGTGCGACCAGGGAGGAGTTGGTGCCGACGAAGGCGCCCTGCCCGATCACCGTCTTGTGCTTCTTGAAGCCGTCGTAGTTGCAGGTGATGGTGCCGGCGCCGATGTTGGAATTGGCACCGACGGTGGCGTCCCCAATGTAGGAGAGATGGTTGACCTTGACGCCGGCCTCCAGCGTCGCCGCCTTGGTCTCCACGAAATTGCCGATGCGCGCGCCGTCGCCGAGCGAGGTGCCGGGACGAAGCCGCGCATAGGGACCGATCGAGACCTTCTTGCCGAGCGTGGTCTCGACGATGTGCGAGAAGGAATGAATCACCGCGCCGTCGGCAATCGAGACGCCCGGGCCGATCACCACAAACGGCTCGATGGTGACGTCCTTGCCGAACACGGTGTCGGCGGAGAGATAAACTGTCTCCGGCGCGATCAGCGTGACGCCGGCCTCCATCGCCGCTTTGCGCAAGCGCGCCTGCATCACGGCTTCGGCCTCGGCGAGCTGCGCCTTGGTGTTGATGCCGCGCACCTCGTCCTCGCTGGTTTCGATCACCACGGACTCCCATCCCTGCTTGCGGACGATTTCGACGGCGTCCGTCAGATAATATTCGCCCTTGGAATTGGCATTGCCGATCTTCTCGAGGATGTCGAGCGCACGGCGTCCGTCGATCGCCATCACGCCGGCATTGCACAGATCGATCTTGCGCTCGGCTTCGCTGGCATCGGCCTGTTCGCGGATCGCGACCAGGCGCTCGCCCTCGACGATGAAGCGGCCATAGCCGGTGGGATCGGCGGCGCGGAAACCGAGCGCGGCGATCGCGGCCCCCTTCGCGAGCGGCGCACGCAGCCGCGCAAAGGTCTCGGCCGAGATCAGCGGCGTGTCGCCGAACGCGATCAGGAGATCATCGGCGCCGCGCGCAATGGCCTCGCGCGCCGCCAGCACCGCATGCGCGGTGCCGAGCCGTTCGCTTTGCACGAAAGTGAGCGCGTCGGGGCGGATGCGCTTCGCCTCCTCCGCCACCGCCTGATGATCGGGGCCGATCACGACGGCGAGCGAGGTGCCGGTTCCCTTCGGCGCGGCGGCGAGCACATGGGCGAGCAGGCTCTGGTGAGCGACGGGATGCAGCACCTTCGGCAGGCTCGATCGCATACGCGTGCCTTCACCGGCGGCGAGCACGATCGTGAGGCTGGAACGGGCGGTCATCGCAATCCTGTCAGATACGGCCGAATCAATTGGCGGCAGGCCGCCCTCGTGAGCTGCCGCCTTGCTACCCCCGCAAACGCCCGGAATTCAAGTGCGACCGAGTTTTCCTGTTAATGTTCCCTGATTGATTCGGGGAAGCCGGACAGGGCTGGGCATTTAACGTTCATGGCAAAGGATTCCGACCCACTGGCGGATGCCTTCGGCACGAAGGAGACCGGCGGGCTGTTCTCCGGATTTTTGGCCGAGGAAAGCGCGTTCGACCGCCGCATGATGTGGCGGCTGGGCTCGTGGGGCGCGGCCGCCGTCGGTGCCGTCGTCGTCGCCGTGATGGCCAACCAGGCCCAGCTCGGCTGGCGCCGTGACCAGGTTGCCTCGGCCGATCTCGCGCGCCAGGCCGACCGGTTGCAGCTGCTGACCAGGGAAAGCCAGAACGAGGCCCGCCGCCTGGCCGCCGCCATCGAGACACTGAACACCGATCGCGACCGGCTCTACTCGCGCGTCACCGTGCTGGAGCAAGGCCTCGATTCCGTCACCGGCGCGATCGCCAGGCAGAGCACGAAGGCGCAGGACGCGCCGGCCCCTGACGCGCAGCCCGCGGCGGCTGCGCCCAGCGTCGGGCCGGTTGCCTCGGTGCCGGCGCCCTCCGGCGACAAGTCGCGCGCGGCCGCCAAGGACCAGGCGAAGGAGCCTGCAAAAGACACGGTGAAGGACGCAGCGAAGGATCCGGCAACTCCGCCGCCGCAGAGCGCGGCTGCCGCCTCGCTGGTTTCGCAGGCGCCGGCAACGACCTCGGCGCTGCCGATGCTCCCGCTGGTGCCGTCCAAGTCGATCATGGCGCCGCCTGATGCCGCCGCATCCAAGCTGGTTCAGCCCGAGGCGGACAAGAAGCCGGAGCCCGCGACCGAAGTCGCCGCGGCCGCACCAGCCAAGGCGCCGGAGACGGCCGAGAGCGAGGCGCCGGCGATCGCGGTCCAGCAGACGCGCTTTGCGATTGATCTCGGCGGCGCCAACTCGATCGACGGCCTGCGCGCGCTCTGGCGCGGCGTGACCAAATCCAATCCGGAAGTCGCGGCGCTGCGGCCGATCATCATGATCAAGGAAGGCGGCAACGGTATGCAGCTGCGCCTGGGGGCCGGCCCGCTGATCAATGCCGCCGCAGCCGCAAAGCTCTGCGCCGGACTATCCGAGAGCAGCCGCCATTGCGAGACCACCGTGTTCGACGGCCAGCGGCTGTCGATGCGTGGCGGTTCGGAGAAGGCGCAAGACAAGGGACAAGAGAAGTCCCAGGACCGGGTTCAGGAGAAGAGCACCGACAAGCCCCAGGACGCGGCGCCGCAAGCCGAAACTGCGCCAGCGCCCGCGCCAAATGCAAAGCCGGACAAACGCCGCCGCAGCTATTCCTCGAAGCGATCCTCGAAGCGCGAAGAGCCCGCGCCTGCGCCGGCGCCGCAGCAGCCCGCAGCGCAGGCAAAGCCGGAGACGGCGTCGGCGGGATCGACGCTGACGTCGTTCTTCAGGCGGTAGTGGGCTTCGTCTTAGGGAGCAGAAAGTCGAAGCGCGGGCGATCGGCGACATATTCGCGCTGTGAATCCCGTTCCGGATTTGTCAGGCAGACTTGCTGAAAACCTCCACCTCCCCTGTTGCCCCATCCCCCCTTCCCGACCATATTGCACCCATGAGAAAAAAGCCCTTCCGCCTCACGCCCTACCAGGTGCAGTTCCTGATCGTCGTCGGCTTCGCATCCGTCGGCTATGCGCTTTACTTGCGCTATCTCGGCATTGAGCTCTCGACCGTCGGCCTTGCCTGCGACGCCGGCCTGCAGACGCTGATCTGCAAGGCGCGCTCGGTGTCGACCGTGCTGTTCAAGAATTCGGTGTTCGGCATCGTCGCGCTGGTGGTGGCGACGCTCAACCTGATGCGGCCGTCGATCGTGCTTCTGACCGTCGGCATCATCGCCGCCGGCCTCGGCATCGTGCTCTACAATGTCGTGCTGTCGGGCCTTGCGATCGGCCTGCTCATTCTTGGATTTGCTCGGCCCGCGCCCGCCACAGCGTGAGCGCAAACAAGAGATAGATCGCGCAGGTCCACAGCGACTGCCAGTTGTCGCGCCCCTCGTTGATGAGCACGTAGATCGCCGACAGCGCGAGCACGCCGGCGAACACCGCTTCCGCGATCGGACGCTGGCCGATCTGCGGCCGGTTCAGCATCAAGAGCGCGAACGGCACCACCGCCATCGTCAGCGAGGCGTAGGGGAAGTCGTGGTAGCGGGGGTCGAACACGAAGCCGAGCGCGGTCTCGGCCGCGATCACCGCGGTCACCGCCAGCGTCAGGCCGAGCACGGCGGTGAGCTTCGACCATTTCCGGCCCTCGCGCGGACCGAGCAGATCGAGGAAGGTCGGCAGGCTTCGGCCGATCACCATCGCCTGCGCGCAGAAGATCGGCGACAGGATGCCGGCGAGCAGCAGCGCGCCCCAATGCACCCAGCCGCCGAGGCCGAGGCTCTCATAGTACATCTTGTCGGCGCCGATCCCGAGCAGGCTCCCCGCCGTCGTTGCCGAGATGGCGACACCGAGCCAGGCCGAGAAGCGCGGCGTCCATGGCCGCCGGCGCAGCGTGATCAGCGCCACCGCGAACACCAGCACGCACAGGCCCATGCCGGCGCCCATGTACCATTTCCAGTACGGGAAATTGCTGATCGGCTGACCCGGCGGATATTTCAGGTTCCGGCGCACCGAGTCATAGAGTCCCCAATAGCCGCCAACGGTCCCCTCCAGCTTGCGCTTCCACGGCTGGTCGTAGGACTCGATCAGGTTGACGCGAAACTTGTTCGCCTTCGCAAGGCTGAGGATTTCCGAGACCACGCGCGCCTGGTTGGTGCGAGACGGCAGCGCGCCCTCGCGCATGCGCCCCGCGCTCGGCCAGCCGGTTTCGCCGATCAGGATCTCCTTGCCGGGGAACGCCACCGCCATGCGCTCGCGGATCGCCTCGACATGGGAGGCGGCGAATTTCGCCTTGACCGGAAAGTCCTCCCAATAGGGCAGGATGTGGATGGTGACGAAGTCGACGGCGTCATAGACCTCGCGGTTCTTCAGCCAGAACTCCCAGACATCGGCATAGGTGACGGGCACGCTGACCTGCGCCTTCACCGAGCGGATGATGGAGACGAGATCGGCGGTCGTCATCTCGCCGCGCAGCAGCACCTCGTTGCCGACGATGACCGCGGTGATGACGTTGGGGAAGTCCTTGGTGAGACGGACGGCGAGCGCGGCCTGCTCGAGATTCTTGGTGCGGTTGCTGGAGAGCCAGATGCCCTGCAACACCTTCAGACCGCCGACCTTGGCGGCGATCGCCGGAACCTGGTCGAGCCCGTTCTCCATGGAATAGGTGCGAACGCAGTCGGTGATCTCCTTGAGCTGGCGCAGGTCCTGCTCGATCTGGTCGGCGTCGATATGGGTCCATGCGTTCAGCGGCGACTGCTCGCCGCGGAACGGCGCATAGGAGACGCATTGAACCTTATCGGCAGGATCAATCGGAGCGCGCGCGAGCGTGATTGGCGTGGCCAGCCACCACCACACGGCAGCAATCGCACCCAGTGAAACGAGCAGAAGCGCCAGTGGCGTACGAAGAGAAATCGGTTCCGTCCTCCGCGAGGTGCCGTCGATTACCTGCTCGCACGCCATCTGCCAAGGGGGCACTCCGGGTGGATCCCTCGCGCCCCCAAGGAATTTACCTGCGGCCGTTCGACAGAGACCTAGGATCGTGACTTTGCTGGACAAAATTCGAAATACAGGTCATGGGACTCGGCGGGAATTTTCCGCCGCATTGGAGACCCATTTGGACGCCATCACGACGCGTCCGCGGGATCCTGACGCGGGCGGTCAGTGGAGAAGTTGGGGAATTCATGCGGCAACGGGTGCGTCAGTCACGAAATGCGGTCCTGCGGCAGTTCGCCGCCACCTTGGCCGTCTCCGCCCTTCTTGGTCTGGCCGGCCTTAATAGTGCCTCCGCCCAGAGCGGCACGCCGGCCCCCGACCAGGGCAAGGCCGCCGCCCAGCCCGCCGACGCCGCTGCCAAGGACGCCGCCCAGAACCAGCGCCGCACCGACGAATTCGCCGAAGCTGCGCAGGTCATCAACGGCCCGGCCGGCAACCCCGAATGCGTCTGGCTCGGCCGGCGCGTGGTGCGGCTGATGTGGCGGGATGACCTCGATACCGCGTTCCGCCATCTCGACCTCTACGACCGCTTCGGCTGCCCCGGCGGCCATATCCAGGCGGCGTTCCGCTGCCTGACCCGCTTCGGCGGTCAGATCGATCCCAAGGTCGCCGAGACCCTGGACAGCCGTGTGCACGCCTGCTGGATCAACCCGGCCTCCCAGCCGCAGCAGGCCGCGGCCACGGCCTCCCAGCCGGCTGCGCCAACCACCGGCAACGTGCCGGCCCCGCAGCCGGCCGCGAGCCCCTCGCCTGCGGCAAGCCCGACACCGGCACCCCAGAAATAGCCGCCGGTCGCTTCAGCCTCCGTTCAGGAACGATCGGCCATAGACGCGGTTGGCACTGCCACGCGTTGCTCGAAAAGCCCATGCCCTCATAAGGACATGAGCCCATGACAGTTGTGAAACCGCGCGGCAGAGGTATGCTCCATTTGCCGCGGACTTGGTCGGATCTCGGGGTCGGATCCGCTTCCCTGCCCCCTCAGCCCCTTTTGGTTTAGCCGCGATGCGCGTTGTCGCCGCCGTTCTGTTGCTCGTGTCCGCGCTTCACGCCGGGCTGTGGGGAGTCTTGCGCGACAAGGAACCCGCTCCCGATTTCAGGGGTCTGCTCCCCAGCGTCTCCTACGCGCCGTTCGAAGGTTCGGCCCATCCCGACATCGACAACATCCCGAGCATCGAGAAA
Organism: Bradyrhizobium iriomotense; assembly: GCF_018130765.1. Classification (GTDB taxonomy): domain Bacteria; phylum Pseudomonadota; class Alphaproteobacteria; order Rhizobiales; family Xanthobacteraceae; genus Bradyrhizobium; species Bradyrhizobium iriomotense_A. The sequence goes on along the minus strand of NZ_JAFCJZ010000001.1, from coordinate 7,157 downwards.
ATCCGCGCCGACCTGAAGACGCTGTCGACGATGACGCGCGCGATCCGCCTCTACTCGTCGACGGGTGGCGTGGAACTGGTGCCGCCGATCGCCGCCGAGTTCGGCCTCAAGGTCACCGTCGGCGCCTGGATCGACAAGGACAAGGACCGCAACGAGCGCGAGATCAAGGCCGCCATCGAGCTTGCCCGCAAGAACAGCAACGTCGTCGGCGTCGTGGTCGGCAACGAGGTGATCTACCGCGGCGAGCAGAAGGTCGAAGACCTCATCGACATGATCAAGAAGGTGAAGGGCTCGGTCCGCGTGCCTGTTACGACCGGCGAGATCTGGAACATCTGGCGCGACAATCCCGACCTTGCCTCCAACGTCGATTTCATCGCCGCGCACGTGCTGCCCTATTGGGAAAACTTCCGCTCGGATCAGGCGGTCGACCAGGCCGTCGACCGCTACAACCTGCTGCGCAATTTGTTCCCCGGCAAGCGCATCGTGATCGCCGAGTTCGGCTGGCCGAGCCAGGGCTACAATTTGCGCAACGCCGACCCCGGTCCGTTCCAGCAGGCGCTGACCCTGCGCAACTTCGTCAGCCGCGCCGAAGCCATCGGCATGGAATACAACATCGTCGAGGCCATCGATCAGCCCTGGAAATTCTTCGAGGGCGGCGTCGGTCCGTACTGGGGCATCCTCAACGCCAGCCGCGAGCCGAAATTCGCCTGGACCGGCCCGGTGGAGAACCCTGACTATTGGAAGCTGATGACGATCGCACTCCTGGTCGGCATCCTCCTGTCGCTGCCGATCCTGCGGCTTGAAAAGCCGACCGCGAAGCAGGCGTTCCTGCTCTCGGCGACCGCCAACGGTGTCGGCGCCTGGGCCGCCACCGTGTTCGCGTTCTGGAACGGGCACTATTTCATCTTCGGCTCGGCCTTCGCGCTGACGCTCGGCATGATCCTCCTTATTCCCCTCGTCCTGATCGCGATGGCGCGCATCGACGAGATCGCGGCCGTCGCCTTCGGCCGGCCGCCGCAGCGGCTGCTCGCCAAGGGCAAGCCGGTCGAGAACGTGCCGGAGAACTACTATCCGAAGGTCTCGATCCACATCCCCGCCTACTTCGAGCCGGTCGACATGCTGAAGCAGACGCTGGATGCGCTGTCGCGGCTGAACTATCCGAACTACGAATGCGTCGTCATCATCAACAACACGCCCGATCCCGCCTTCTGGCAGCCGATCCAGGACCATTGCCGCGCGCTCGGTGAACGCTTCAAGTTCATCAACGCCGAGAAGGTGCAGGGCTTCAAGGCCGGCGCGCTGCGCATCGCGATGGACCGCACCGCCGTCGATGCCGAGATCATCGGCATCCTCGATGCCGACTATGTCGTCGAACCCGACTGGCTGAAGGACCTCGTGCCGGCTTTCGCCGACCCGCGCGTCGGCCTCGTGCAGGCGCCGCAGGAGCATCGCGACGGCGATCTGTCGATCATGCACTACATCATGAACGGCGAATATGCCGGCTTCTTCGACATCGGCATGGTCCAGCGCAACGAGCTCAACGCCGTCATCGTGCACGGCACGATGTGCCTGATCCGTCGCGCCGCCATGGACATGGCCGGCGGCTGGTCAAGCGACACGATCTGCGAGGACTCCGATCTTGGCCTTGCGATCCAGGAGCTCGGCTGGGTCACGCACTACACCAACACCCGCTACGGCGCAGGCCTTCTCCCCGACACCTACGAGGCGTTCAAGAAGCAGCGCCATCGCTGGGCCTATGGCGGCCTGCAGATCGTGAAGAAGCACTGGCGCCGCTTCCTGCCGGGCGCAAGCCGGCTGACGGCGGACCAGAAGCGCGAATACGGTCTCGGCTGGCTGAACTGGCTGGGCGCGGAAAGCCTCGGCGTGGTCGTGGCGCTGCTCAACCTCGTCTGGGTGCCGATCGTCGCCTTTGCCGACATCGCCATTCCCGACAAGATCCTGACGCTGCCGATCATCGGCGCCTTCATCGTCTCGCTGGTGCACTTCCTGTCGATGTACCGCGCCCGCGTCGCCATCAAGCCGGGCCAGATGCTCGGTGCCATGATCGCGGCGATGAGCGTGCAATGGACGGTGTCGCGCGCGGTCGCGCAGGGGCTCATCACCGAGCACATCGCCTTCGCGCGCACCTCCAAGGGCGGCCTTAGCAGGATGTCGATCGAGTTCCAGGCGTTCTGGGAGGCCGTGATCGGCATCCTGCTCCTGGTCGGCGCCGGCGTGCTGGTGGCCTCCAACAGTTTCCGGCAGATCACCGAGATCTACATCTTCGCCGGCGTGCTGGTGCTGCAAAGCCTGCCGTTCCTCGCCGCGGTCGCCATCGCCATCCTCGAGCTCAGCCGCATCAACTCGTTCCAGTTCTGGCGTGACAGCGCGATCCGGACTGCCGAGCTGATCGGCCTGCGCCCGGTCGCCCTGCCGACCCCCGCCGGCACGCCGCAGCCGGTGCCGAACGAGGTCCGGCGGGAAGCGAACTGACCGGACGTCCAAACCTGGGCGTCCAAGACCCCGCGATTAAAAGTCATGGGGTCTTTGGGCGTGGATGAAGGCCCATCAATCGACTCGAAAATCCAGGCCTAAACTGCGGACACCGCAAGCAAATCCCCGCTCCTGCCGCGAGTTTCGGCAGCCGCCCCCGCTATTGACCTCGGCAGCCACTCCCCCTACACAGCGCGAGCCGAAAGCATGATCCGGAAACAGCCGGTTTTCCCCGAAACGCGAGTTCAGCGTGGCGGCAAGACATGTTTCTCGAATGTCCGAAGACGATGGCGATCTCTCTGCAAAGCCATCAGCGGCCATGGGAGCGCGTAGCTCAGCCGGTAGAGCACGTGACTTTTAATCACGGGGTCCTGGGTTCGAGCCCCAGCGCGCTCACCACATTGATCTCCAGACAGATTTTGCTATCTGAGATCGGCCTCACGAGCCCACCGATCGTGATCGGGCAAGCGGAGCGGCGGCGAAGGGGAATGGTGATGCGGAACGGATCGATCGGCAGCTTCACGGTCAAGGTCTTGATCGTCGCTTTGATCCTGACCGTCTCGACGCTCTATACCGTCTCCTTGTCGCTGCAATGGATTGCCGAGACTTTCTCCGGCGGCCCGGAGTTTTGGCTCAAAGCGGAAAAGAGCCTTTATCGGTTCGCGGATCAACCCGACCTCCCCCCGGAAAAGAAGGCGAAGATCGTCGCCGCGCTCAAGAAGATCCGCGAGAAGAACCAGTCCTATATCGACGCGCTGACCGGCAAGGAATAAGGCCCGCCAGCGTTAGCGTGTAGTCACCCTCGCCGAAGGATGTTTGCTGGAGGCGAGATCAATTCGGTGCGCGGCCACCGTCATTGCAGTTTCGAAGACGATGGCGATCTCTTGCAAAGCCATCCGCCGCCAAGGGAGCGCGTAGCTCAGCCGGTAGAGCACGTGACTTTTAGGAACATTCCCACGCGCGGGGAATCTTACAGTCGCAATTGATCCTGTGTGTTGCTCGTGGATCGAACGATGGAAAAAGCTCTTGCCTATGCCATCTCGGCGCTCCTCGTGGGCTTCGGTGCCTGGATACTCATCGCTGGCCTTTCCTCCGGTTCACCCGTCCTATGGATCATCGTGGCGCTGGTCCCAATCACGATCGGACTCGTGAGCGCCTTTGGTCCGGTGTGAGTGCTGGGGAAAATCGGGGATGGGTCAGCGCCTCTGCATTTTCCGAATCGACGTTCCGTGGTCGCTCCGCTCATGCGTCGCGTTCAGGGGTTTAGGCGTGAGCCAGTTTCTATCGATGCTGCTGCTAGTGTCCGCCGTCGTTCTGACCGTCTGCTTCGGCGTGGCGGCCTGGCGCCTCTCTGACGAGAAGGATCTCGACGTCACTGGCCAGATCGCGCGCCAGTCCTATGGATGGAAGGCACCTCCGACCCGGTAAATTGCGCACGGCCGCTATTGGGCCGCCGTCCTCGTAAGAGATTACGGTCACAGTGTGCACTCAACCTATCTCGCTTACCGCCCTTGCTTGGCATCTGCCTGCAGTTCCAAGAGCCGTCTCCGTCAAAATGGCGGGAGACAACCCGCCGGAAATGTGTAGGATTCAAGAAAACCGGAGGAGCGGCATGTTTGAAATCAACGGTTTCGACACGGCGGGCGTCGTCAGCCTCAAGCGGCTTTCACTCACCGCCGCCCTCAAGAAAGCCAAAGAGCTTGTTGAGGACGGGTGCTGGGACGTTCAGGTCGTTGATCCAACCGGCCGGGTCTACACCTCATTCGAGGAGCAGGCCGCCTAGCCACTCCGCCTTCGCTATTCGGAAATCAGCCCCCCATCAGCTCGCCAGCGCGGGCCGACAACGCATTTGATCGCGGTGACTATCCGCCTCGGCCGACATTGGACGAGGCGCTGTTCAGCCAGCGCTGCGTTGCTTCATCGCTCCAGCCGGGGACCGCGAAGCGTGCCCGAGGATTTTCGTCTGCGCCGAAACGATCGACCGCGGGATGGCGCGGATGATGTGTGCGGGAGCGATGCGCCGTCGCAGCGTTCGCAGCGGTGCACAGGACAATCAACAGACCCAAGGCCAGAACAGAGCGCATCGTACCAGTTCCAATCGAACGCCGCCCGGGGTTGATGTGATGCGTCAACGATCCCGCCGCAATCCAACGCGGCATCACAGCTCAGCGATGCACACGTGACGGCAACACTGTTGCGGCGGCACGGACCAACGCTCAACTGCCGCGCGCCATGCCGTTGCCAATCAACTCGTTTGGGAGCACGCTCTCTCCAGGCGCTCAAGACGCCGTACAGGGAGAGACACATGAAGGAATCTGGCCTGGATGGCCGCCACCGCGACAAGGATGGCGCGATCAGCAAGAAGCACGGCAGCACGCTGGTCGGCACGTTGCGCAAGATCTACGGAAAGGGTTTTGCGGCCGGCTATGCCGATACGACCCAACTCAGCGAGGTGCTGCCTCAATTGAACGAGACGTCGCTGAGCCAGTTGCGCCGCGATCACGACACCGGGCATTTGCGGCACAAGATCGACCACGCCTCGAAGTGACGGGCTGCACTCGGCCAACCTTATTCAGTCAGGGAGCCTTCAGCTCTCCGGAGCCGCCGTCGCGGCCGGCGTGCTCAGCGGCGCGCCTCCAACCGACACGGGCCCGACAGGTTTCGACTCCCGAACCAGCAGCCGTTTGCGCATCGCTGCGGACAGTCCATAGCGCGCATTCGCTCGTCGAATGGAGGACGTGACGTCCGACATCATCGTGTTCTGCAGCGAGTCGACCTTCGCGATCAGCGTGGAGAGCTGCGAAGATATCTTCCTCACATCGACCCGCTCGTCCGTGATGCTCTGTCGCAGGGACAGGAGCACCAATGTATCCTGCTGCTGCAGAACTGCATTTTGCTGCACCAAGGCGTTGTTCTCCTGCAGCGAAGCCGTGTGTTGCTGCTGGGCCGACTGGATATCCTTCAAGGCGGCGACCACTGGATCCGGCTTTGGCGCGGATGATTCCGGGCGCGGAAACAGTTCGGCGAGCTTGCGGACATCCAGCGATGGAAGATCGGACGGCCATGTGTAGACGGCCGCCGAACCGTTGATGGCCAGGGCACAGACCGACAGGGCCAAGACCGATTTCCGGCTGGACCGCTTGGCCGGCACAGAAGCTTCCAGGGCTTCGGGTTCGGGGGCTGCGGCGGCTGCAAGGGCTGCAGGGTCGAGTTGTTCGACAAGGCCTTGCGTTCCGGACGTCGTGGTCATCTGCATTGACCTCATGAGCGAGCAAAAGGAAGCCGTCGCCGGAACGTCGTCGCGACGCCTCCTTTACGCAGCACCCATACACAACTGTCTAAAATTGTGAGCTTTTTGGATTAATTCCAGGTTAGCGGCCTGGCCGGCTGACGGGCCCAGTCACCCCGGCCGATTACGGGGTCCATGCGACGGGATGGTTCAAAACAGCTGACAATGCGTGTCGCTGCGGTCCACCGCACTCCCGGCCCCGCACGGCGCTCAATGGAAGCGCCAAACGTAAGCAGCCTTCTCCTCGGCGGATTTTCCGAAGTTGACAGAATGCCACTGTTTTGCCCGACGAGGCTGGGCAAGAATGTTGCTTTTTGGGAGTTGATGTAGGATTCGTCTTATGGCGAATCGCACGTTCAAGACCGGCGAGAGCCGGGAGCAACCCAGTCTGCTGCCTGCGCGGATTGAGGACTATGTCGGGTCGGACAATCCGGTCCGGGCGATCGAGAGCTTCGTTTGTGCGCTCGACCTTGCCAAGCTCGGCTTCCGCCACGCGGACCGTGGCGCGGAAGAAGTCGGGCAGCCGCCGTACGATCCTGCGGATCTGCTGAAGCTCTATCTTTACGGCTACACCAACCAGGTCAGGTCGTCGCGCCGGCTGGAGCGGGAAGCTGGCCGCAATCTGGAGCTGATCTGGCTGCTGAAGGGACTGAAGCCGGGCTATCGGACGATCGCCAACTTCCGCAAGGAGAACTGGAAGGCCCTGAAGGCAGCGAACCGGAGCTTCGTGCTGTTGGCTCGGGAGCTTGGGCTTGTCGGCGGCACGATCGTTGCGATTGATGGCTCCCTGTTCCACGGCGACGCCAGCAAGGCTTCCATCTTCACCCGCAAGCGGCTCGGCGAGCAGATCGCAAGGCTGGACCAGGAGATCGAGGCTTACCGCAAGTCTCTTGAAGACAATGATGCGGCAGAAGCCAAGAAGCCGGGGAAGGACCGCGCGGGCGGCGATGGCCGAGGAGATGGCGGCGATATCGGTGCGAAGGTCGCGGCACTGATGGCGAAGCGTTCGCGTGCCGAGGCCGATCTCGCTCGGCTGGAAGAGAATGGCGAGACACAACTGTCGCTGACCGATCCGGACGCCCGGCTTCTGGTCAAGAACGGTCAGGGCATTGCAGGCTACAATGTGCAGACCGCGGTTGATGACAAGCACAAGCTCATTGTCGCAAGCGAGGTGGTCAATGACAGCAGCGATGTCCGACAACTCTCTGCGATGGCCAGGGCGGCCAAAGAGGCCCTTGGAGCCGAGACACTGCAGGCGCTGGCCGATGAGGGCTATTACAGCAGTTTCGAGCTGAAGACGTGCGAGGACGAGGGCATCATTGCCTATGTGCCGCTGCCCGAAGGTAACGCGCGGCTCGAGAAGCAAGGCCGCTTT